>JADJYE010000012.1 GCA_016719945.1 Polyangiaceae bacterium
GTGACTTCCGAGTTGCGTCCGTGCCGGGGCGATTCGGGAGGTCCGCTCCTGACCCTCGATGGGATGATCGTGGGCGTGCTCTCTCGAGGTTCGATGTCGTGCGACGGACGGGACGAGTTCGTCCTTCTGGCACCAATTGCCGAGTGGATCGGGCTCACCATGGAATTCTCTTCTGGCCAGGCGCGCATGGAGCCCTCAGGGGCAATCCGCCCTGGTGAATCCAGGCGGGGCCTTCTCGCCCCTGACGCAGCCGCCGTTACTCGGCGGGGCGCGGCTCATAGAACTGCCGGTCCCATTGCCGAAGCTTATGCACCGGGCCGTCGTTCTCGACGACCATGGGCCTCGGGTTGTACGACTTTCGCTCCCAGATTCGAAGGTCGGCGGTGAGCTGCGAGACCCAGTTGCCGACCACGTACGAGACCAGCAAGCGCGGGACGCTTCGCTCTGCGAACCAACGGAGGCCGACGCGGACGGTCAATGGAGCCGTGGGCGTGTGGGTCTCGAGGATGAGCACCTCGCCGACCTGGGGCAGCTGGATGCGGAGCACGCCGAGCCCGCCCGGTCCGATGAAGGTCATGCGAGCCGTGGCCGACGAGCGCGGCACGAGCTTGCCGAAGATCTTCAGCGTGGCGTGGTTGTCGAAGTGGGCGACGTGCGCCTCGTGTGGATCTGTGTCCCAGCGCGCCTGGTGATCGATGTCGACGAAGGGCATGCGGACCTGTGTCCACGGGATCGTCATCTTGCTGTGGAGCGGGTTGAAGTGCGCCGAGTCGGGCCCGTTCTCGGGGAACTCGAGCAAGTGCATGCGCAGGTCGCCGAACTCGTGGCGGCCCCGGAACGCATAGCGACCGGAGCTGATCTCCTCGAGCGCGGGCAGCTCGTAGAGCGGAGGCTTGGCGCGATCTTCCGCCAGGTGGGCGTGGTAGACGAACACCAGGCCCCAGCGCTCGCGCACGAGCCAGCTGCGCGCGCGCACACGGACGGGATGCGCTCTTGATAGGGGATGTGGGGAGACGCTGCCGTCTCCGCGAAAGCGCCAATGGTGGAAGGGGACACTGCAGGCAGCCGTCCTTCACGACGCCCGCCGAGAGGTCGGCTCCCAGGTGTGGGCAGCGCGCCTCGAGCGCGCAGACCTGGCCGTCGCCGTCTCGGAAGAGCGCCAGGTGCTCGCCGGCGCACTCGACCCGCAGCACGCCGCCGGCCTTGAGCTCGGCCGAGTCTGCGACCTTGTACCAGCCGCTGGGAAAAGGCGGCGGGTAGCTCGCGAGCCGAGCCGCGTCGAAGGTGGTGGTGTCAGCCGCGTGACGGCCCAGGCGCTGCATCGAGCCGGGGTCTAATCCGTTCGCGCGAACGAAGCCAGCGCCGAGCGCCTCGGCGGCCCAGCTCGCCGACGTTGGGCGCTGGCTCAGTCCCAGCGAGACGTGAGCTCGAGGCCAAAGCGGTGGAGCGTGCCGGTCTGGCCGCTCTTGCGGTCGATGACGCGCACGCGCCAGACGCCATTGACGCTCTCGTCACCGGAGAAGCCGGCGATGGCTCGCCCGTCGAGGTAGATCTCCGCGCCGACGTCGCTGGGCGTGCCTTCGAAGACCACGACCTGTGCGCCCGCCGGGTTCTCGAGCAGCACCCTGAGATCACCGATGCGGGGGTGCGAGACGGAGAGGTCGAGCTTCACGTCCATGTCGACGGTGGCGAGGCCGTAGGCCAAGAGCTGCGCCTCGGCCCCCGCCGCGCGGTTGTCGGGGATCGGCTGCTCGGGCGACGTGTCGAAGCGGCCGCGCATCCACGCCGGCAGGCAGAGCCCCTCGCCGTCGACGGCGGCGCCCGCGCACAAGAGGCCCCGAGCCACCCGGACAGCCCAGGTCGGTCTCGGTGAGGGTGCACGCGTCGCCTTCGTCCGCGTGGGTGTCGAGGCTGGCGTCGATGCAGCGGCCGAGCGGCGAGCTGTCCGATTGGCCGAGGCACGTGGACCCTCCGCGGCAGTCCTCGTTGCGCTCGCAGCGGCGTCGCTCGTTGCCCCACTTCGCCTGGCAGCCCCCGAGGTCACCGTCGTTGATGGTCGAGGCGACGAGCGACGTGCCGTGGGCGAAGATCTTCCCGAACGAGTTGTCGCCGGCGCCCATCTCGAACGCGGTGAAGGCGCGCCGGCCGCTGGCGTCCCACAGCTCGGTGAGGAAGATGACGTTGTCGTCGACCACCTCGAAGGCCTCGGCGACGGTGCTCACCTCGTGCGCCGTCGCCTCGATCGCCGAGAGGATCTGCGCCTGCTCGAGCGAGCTGAGCTGCGACGCGCTCGTCAGCTGCCGCTGGCTCAACACCACCATCGCCTCGGCGCGGTCGAACAAGTCCCCGTAGCGCTCGCCGAACACGCAGCTCTCGTCCAGCCAGCGGTGGGTCGCCTCGGCGCGGCACGTCGGGAGGTACTCGAGCGCGAACGCCTCCATGTCGAGCTCGCACAGCTCGGGGGGCGCGTCGGACGCGCACAGCTCGTCGCGCGCAGGCGCGGTGATCTCGGGATCCGCGCACTGCGCGTACAGATCCCAGCCGGTCGTCGACGTCGAGTCGAAGTCGGGATCTTCCTGCTGGCTCGCGACGCACGCGTCGATCGCGGCGGCGATCTTCGGCTCGCACAGCTCGACCGGCGCGGCGCAACACGACGCCTTCGCGAAGCGTCCGTTCGGGAGGCGGCAGCGGCCCTTCGCGTCACGCTTGGCGCCCTTGCACGAGGTCGCGTCGGAGGACTCCTCAGAGACCGACTCCCCCTCGCACCCTGGCCCGAAGACGGGGAGCAGCAACAGGAAGGGGAGGGGAGCCAGGAGGCGTGCGAGCCGCATGGCGCGCCCATGAGCAGATCTCGTGCCACCGTGACGAGGCGCTGGCGTGCGAGTCGACCGCTGATTCCTGCGGCGTTGCCTACGTCCCCCTCGGTGCTGGGTGCTCGAGATGGATCGAGATAGATCCAGTCTGGATCGGGAGGGCCGGGCGAGCCCTCTTCTCAAACCCTCGCGCTGGTCGCGCGCTCGAAGACCTCTCGGTGGAAGGAGGTCGCGATGCTCGACGCCTCTCCCGGTCCAAGCGCGCGCGTCGCGCGCTCGAGCGCCGCGAGGACCTGTTGGTCGGGGCTGCGACCCAGCGCGCGGGAGGCGAGGGTGCGGCCCGTGGGGTAGGCGACGAGCTCGAGCGTGGCCTGCGTCCACGCGAAGGCAGGCGCGCTGCGAGTCACAGTGGCGAGGTCGGTGAGAGGAGACCGCGCGAGGAGCTGGCCGACGAGGTCGTGGAAGCGCTCGAGCGGCACGAGCTCGAGGCCGTCGGCCATGGCTGAGAGCGGGACGTGACGCGGCTCGAGCTGGACGCGCCGGAGCTTGGGCCAGAAGGTCATGGTGCGGTCTGGATCCTGGCCGCGGTATTGGGCGCTTCCGGCCCACGCGCGCACCAGGGTGTCGACCCGCTCGACCTCGAGCAGGCGGGCGAACGTGGCGTGGCGCACGATGACCTCGAGGGTCGAGCGCGGGCCATCGAGGGCGGAGAGCAGGCGCTTGATGGCGTCGAGCAGGGTGGCGTGACGGCCGCGGGTGAAAGGGCCGGAGAGCTCGTGATTGGTGGCTTGCAGCAGGTCGTTGAGGGCAGCGACCAAGGCCCACTCGGCCGGCGAGATGTCGGGCAGCGCGTCGAGCGGCGCCACGAAGCGAGCGCGACGGACGCGCGCGACGTCGATGCGAGCCCTCAGGTCGTCGTCCGAGATGCGCCTGCCCTCGCCGATCGTCATCGCGAGCTGGGGCCCCAGCGGGGGGACGGGCCGCATCGGGCCTCCGAGCACCAGGGGGCCGAGGACGCCCTGCGCGAGCTCTTCGAGGCGCAGCGAGAGGTTCTTCGACACGCCGTCAGCCTCCCGCGGCGCCAGTGTCCTCGGGCGGTGCGGCCTCGGGCGGGGCGGCCTCGACGTCGCGCATGGGCCTGAAGCCAGGCGACTCGAGAACCAGCCGCGGGACCTCGGTGGCGAGCGCCGGCTCGATGGCCCCGGCGGGCAACAGGGCCCAAGCTTGCGCCTCGAGCAGCGCCGTCTCCAGCGGGACGAAGTGCGCGGCCTCGATCCCGAGCACGCGGGCGTCGCGCCCGATGAACAGGACCAGCCCCTGTGGGGCGCCGATGCTCCGCTCGAGCACCTCGGGCGAGACCGCGGGCAGGGCGTCGTACCCCGCGGGCAGGAACAGCCCGGGGTGGACCTCGCGGAAGAACTCGCCGACAGGGATGGCCTCGACGCCGCTGGCGAGGCGCAGGAAGGCGCCGTGCTGGGTGAAGGCGATCGTCGCGCGGCGGAGGGTCTCGGCGCCGAGCAGGTAGGCCATGCGCCGCAGGAGCTGCAGCTCCTCGGGGCGGACCCACGCCGCGGTGACGCCGCGCCAGGGGTCGGTCGTGGGGACCATGCGCAGGGCGAGGCGCACTCCTTCGGGCTCGATCGTGCGCTGTGCGCGCACGATCGAGCCGCCCTCGGCGTGCAGCTCGACGCGCGCGAAGGCGCTCACCGGACCGAGCGCGGGGAGCCGCTCGAGCGAAAGCGGCTCGCCCTTGCCGCGGAAGAGCACGAGGCCTTCGCCGGGGAACACCGGGCAGGCGCGCAGGCTCACCGGATGGCGGAAGCCGAGCTCGACCGCGACGCCGTCAGCGACCGGCGAGAGCACGGTGAGCCCCGGGGTCGAGGTGAGCAACGGCATCATCCGCGCCGGGATCGCCTCGATCCGGAACAGGTAGCGCTGGACCGGGCTGTCGTCGAAGCTCGAATCGGGCGGCCACTCCGCGAGGCCCACCTCGGCGTCGACGCTCGAGCGAACGAAGTAGGCGATCAGCGCCGGACCGAGGCCGCGCTCGGCGCAGATCCATTTCGGGCCGCCCTCTCGCAGCGTGGTGGGGTCGACGTGGGGCTGCAGGCGCAAGAGCAGCGTCTTCAGCTCGACCTCCCGCTCGGTCGCGTAGATCTGCGAGAAGCTCGAGTGGTAGAGCGCGTAGGTCGCGTCCTGGGTGAGCAGCTCTGCGGCGTCGTAGCCGAAGGGCGCGCCCGCGTCGCGGTACTGGACGAAATGCCGTGTCGTCCCAGTGAAGGTGAAGCCGCCCGCGAGCCGCGCGATCTCGGCGACGCGGTCCATCCGGTCGCTGCCGTCCGCGGCGAAGGAGAGCACCACCTCGCGCGCGCCGAGCTTGCTCTTCACGACCTCGACCTTCAGCGTCCGCAGCATGTCCTCGAGCGAGGCCTGGCGCGTGAAGAGCGCGAGGAACGCGACGAGGCGATCGATCGAGGGCAGCAGCACCACGCCGCGCGAGCCCAGCGCGACGCCCTTCGCGTCGAGCCCGAGGCCTGGAGTCCGGAGGCGAGTCTGGTGGAGGGCGACGCGGACGAGCATGTCGCGAGGGAGCGGCGGCGCCGGGGCCGTCGAGCACCGGAGACGCTATCGCCTTCGGCTGCAATCTTCTACCCTCGCTGCAGGTTGGAGAGAAGATGAGAGCGCTCGAGAGACAGCTCCTCGCGGAGCGCTTCGAGATCCTGAAAGAGGTCGGGCGGGGCGCGGCCGGCGTCGTGTTCCGCGCGCTCGACAAGGAGACCGGCGAGGCGAGCGCGCTCAAGCTGATCGAGCCGTCGGACGACCCGACCGATCAAGAGCGCTTCCTGAAGGAAGGCGAGGTGCTCTCGTCGCTCTCCCACCCGAGCATCGTGCGCGTGCTCGCCTACGGCACCCTCGACCAACCCTACGCCGACACCCACGGGCACCGCTTCGCGCAGGGCTCGACGTTCGTCGCGATGGAGTGGCTCGAGGGCGAAGATCTCGCGGCGCGACAGAAGCGCGCCCAGCCGGCCCTGTCAGAGGTGCTCGAGATCATCCGTCAGGTGGCCGAGGCGCTCGCGTGCGCGCACGCCGCCGGCATCGTGCACCGCGACGTGAAGCCGTCGAACGTGTTCCTCGTGTACGGCACGCCGCGGCCGACCACCGCGCGCAGCGGCTACTCGACCCTGCGCGGGTCGCAGGTCGACGACGGCCTGCCGTCGACACCGCCCGAGGCTCCGCTCCGGGCGAAGCTCCTCGACTTCGGCGTCGCGGCCGCGGGTGACGCCATGCGCGTCGGCGCCGGAGCCATCGTCGGCACCCCCGCGTACATGTCCCCCGAGCAGGCGCAGGGCGCCGCCCTCCCCGACGCGCGCAGCGATCTCTACTCGCTCGGCGCGACCCTGTTCGAGCTCTGTGTGGGCCGGCCTCCCCACGCGGGCCCCACGTCGATCGCGACCCTCGCTCGTCGCGTGACCGACCCTGCGCCGCGGCTCTCCGACCTCTTGCTCGACGTGCCCGAGCGCCTCGATGATCTGGTGTGGCACCTGCTGCAGATCGAGCCGGAGCTTCGCCCGCCCTCGGCCGCCGACGTCGTGCGCTCGCTGTCCGAGATGCTCGCCGACCCAGCGATCCAGCGCGTCGGCCGCCTCACCTTGCGCGAGGCAGACACCCGCGCCCGGGTGGGGACGCGGCTCGTCACCACCCTCGTGGCGCTCGGCGTGGCCACCGGCGAGCAGCGCCAGCGGCTGCTCGACCGAGCCCGTCAGATGGGCGCGGACGCCCTCCCGCTCGGCGCCGACTCGATCGTCGCCCACCTCGGCGCGCGCCGCGCCCACGGCGACGAGGCCACGCGCGCCCTGGAGATCGCGAACGAGCTCGCCACCTTCGGCGCCAAGGTGGGCATCGCGACGGGCCGCACCCGGGTCGACCTCACGCGGTCGAGCGGGGAGATCGTCGACCGCGCCTCCAAGCTCGCGCGCGAGGCGAAGGACGGCCGCGTCAACTTCGACCTCACGACCAATGAGCTCGCGCGGGGGCGAGCCGAGTTCGAGGTCCCCAGCCTCGGGGTGAGCGGCGTCGTCGCGCTGACGACGAAGCGCCGGCCCGAGTCGGAGAACTCCAGCTTCGTGGGGGCGCGAGCCCGAGCTGATGACCGCGCTCAACGCCTACGAGCGCTGCGTCGACGACCGCATGCCCATCGTCGTGTCGACCACCGGCCCGCCGGGCATCGGCAAGACTGCTCGAGGAGGCGCAGCGCGCGATCGACGCGCTGATGACCGCGAGCAGCGAGGAGGTCGACCTCTCCCTGCTCGCTCGCCTGCTTTCGAACCAGCCGTTCCCGGACGGCGTCGAGCCCCGCGCCGCTCGCGACGCGCTGTACGTGGCCATGACGGAGCTGGTCATCGAGGCGGCCGGCAAGGAGCCCTGCGCCCTGGTGATCGAGGACGCACAGTGGGCCGACCCAGAGTCGGTCGCCTGGGTCGACCACCTCCTCGGGCGCGCCCAGGGCCGCAGGCTCTTCACGCTGCTCTTCGTGCGGCCAGCGTTCTGGCGCAACCACCCGCAGCGCTTCGGCACCCGAGACCACGTGCGGATCGAGCTCAAGCCGATGGCGAAGCGAGCGGTCCGCGAGATCGCCCGCAGCTTGATCGGCCCGAGCGCCACCGACGCCCAGCTCGACCAGGTCGCGGCGCAAGCAGCGGGCTCGCCGCTCTTCGCCGAGGAGCTCGCGCGGCTGGTCTCGCAGGGCAAGGGCCTGTCGAGCGCGCCGACGATCGAGGCGGCGATCCAGGTGAGCCTCGACGCCCTCGACGACTCGGTGCGCGACGCCGCGGCCCGCTTCACCGTGTTCGGGCTCGCCGGGTGGGACCAAGGCCTCGAGTCGCTCTACGACCCCTCGATGAGCGGCCTCCACCTGACCCCCCCCGACGTGTTGCTGGGCAAGATGGTGACGGCCGATCTACTGATCGAGAGCGCGAAGACGCGCTTTTCGGGCACGAAGGAGTACCTGTTCAAGCACGCGCTCATCCGCGACGTCGCCTACGCGATGTTGGGAGACGAGATGAAGCGCCACCTGCACGGTCGCGCCGCACAGTGGCTGGAGAGCGTGGGAGAAGACTCGGCGACGGTCGCTCACCACTACGATCTGGGCGGAAAGCACGAGGAGGCGGCGAAACATTGGGAGGCGGCGGCGCGGCGCGCCCTCGCGACGAACTCCCTGGCCGACGCGGCGGCGATGAGCGAGCGCGCGCTCGCCTTCGCGGACGACAAGCCGACGGCGTTCGCGCGCGCGGTGCTGCTCGAGGAGGCGCAGGCGCGCCTCGACGCTCGCGGCTCGGAGCGGGACACGGCGATCCAGTCGATGCGCGAGAACGTCTACGGTGAGGCGAGCGAGCTGCACACCGAGGGCGCGGCGGCTCGCTACGACGACGCGCGCGGCCAAGGCGCGGATATCGAGGGCAGGCTGCGGCGCGTCAGGGACCGGGCGCGCGAGCTCGGCCTGCTCGATGAGGCGGCGCGCTGCTCGGCGTCGCTCGCGCAGCGGCTCGCCTTCGCGGGGGACTTCACCGCGGCGGAGGCGGAGGCGGCGGGGCTGCTGGCGCTGTCGGAGGACAACGGCATCGTGTGGGCCGCCGTCGACGCCTGGCAGACGCTCGCCGTCGTCCACCAGACGAGGGGCGCCCTGGCCGCCGCGCTCGAGGCGCGCCGCAGCGCCGCCCGCGCCGCCCGCGCCGCCGGCCTGAAGGAGCGCGAGGCGATCCTCACCATGAACCTGGGCTTCGCGCTCACGACCATCGGCGCGAAGAACGAGGCGCTCGTGGAGCTGGAGACGGGGCTCGAGCGCGCCCACGCGATCGGCAGCCTGGGGGCGGTCCGCCACGGGCAGATGACCCTGCTGTGCTGGGCGTCGACGTTCGGCGCAGACCAGCGCATCTCCCAGGCCCTGGCGGAGCCTCGCTCGCAGGCCGACGAGGCCGCCGCGGGCGCCTACGTCATCCAAGACCGCGCCACGCTCGGCGTGTTGTTCTATCGCGGCGTCGAGCTGCTGCGGGGAGACAGCTCGAACCTCGCGCGGGCGCGCGGGCTGCTCGAGCGCGTCGCGCAGGCGTACCGCAACACCGGCAACCTCGACATCCTCCCGGTGAGCCTCGGCTTCTGGTCGGAGGCCGAGCGCCGGCTCGGCGACGCCGAGCACGCGAAGGAGCTCGCCGACGAGGCGGCCTCGCTGCTCGACCAGGGGGCGCCGAGCCTGCTCAACGAGGCGACCGTCTACCTGGCGCTGCACGACGCGTGCGTCGACCTCGGGAACATGGCGTGCGCGCGCTCGGCGATCGAGCGAGGCATGCCGCACCTCGTGCGGCGCTTGTCGGGCCTCGCGAACACGCCGTACGCGCACTCGTTCGTCACGGGGCTCACGCACAACGCTGGGCTGATCGCGGCGGCCGAGGTCTATGGCCTGGTGCCACCGGAGGTCGAGGCGCTCTTGAGCCGGCGTTAGCTCTGGCGCCCATGGGGTCGCAGCGGCGTCGTCACAACAGCGCCAAGAACGCCTCCAGCGCGGCGCTCTCGTCAGCGCTGAGCCGCGACATCCCCTCCACGCCCCCCGCGTGGAGGAAGGTCCCTGCCCCGAAGCGCGCGGCGTTCAGCACGTCGCGCAGTGTCTCTGCGGAGCCATTGGTGAAATACGGGCGTTTTCGCGCGATGCGCCGCAGCGAGCTCGGCCGGGCGCCGTCAGGGTGAACGTACGGCTCGACGCCGGTCTTCTCGTAGCCATCTCGGGCCCACACGATGGGGCCGGCGGTCGACAAGACGAGCGGCTCCCAGGATTCGAACGGCACGGCGGAGGCCGGGTCGCGCGTGACGAGCCGCGAGGCGTGGCATGAGCTGCAGCGGTCCGCGAACAGCTCGGCGCCGCGCCGCTCTCGGCTCGTGAAGCGCTCGCGTGCGTCTGCCCTGGGTGGGTGCGGCGTCGCCGCGAGGTAATGGAGCAGCGCTCGGCGCAGGGTCTGGGGGTCGCGCTCGACGCCTTCGTGGAAGGGGGCGAGCGGCAGCCACGGAAGCTCGGCCTCGTCGAGGTCGAACCACTCGGAGTGTCCGCTGTTGGCGGCGCCGACGCGGAACTCGGCGAAGACCATTTCGGTGAGGTCGTCGTCGAGCGCTCGGGTGAAATGAGGACCATTGTTGGCGAGGCCGAACAGCGGCTTCGTCGTCGCCACGACGTCTGCCCGCCCCGTCGCGTGGACGCGCCCGTCGACGCCTCCCTCGAAGTGGCAGGTCTCGCAGGTGAAGCGGCTGAGCTGGCCGTCGCTCGATTGCCAGGGCGCCAGCGCGGAGGTGAAGAAGAGCGCCTCGCCCAGCCGCAGCAGCGCCTCGTCGGAGTCGGGCTCGGGGACGTGGTCGAGGGGGGAAGGGGAGGCGTCGAGGCGGAACGTCGCGTCGAGCAGCCGGCTCGGCGCGAGCAGGCTCCCGTCGTGGGCGCGCGCGAGCTGCACCAGGCCGGGCACTGCGTCGAACGCGCGGATCGCCTCTGCGACGCCGCCGTCGAGCGGGAGGGTGATCTCCACGGCGCGCCCGGAGCCGTAGGCGCCGACGCTGAGCTGGAGTCGGTCGTCGTCGAGCTCGCACAACAGGGCCTTGGGGGTGATCACGCCGAGCGCCGAGACGTCGAAGGACGCGACGCGGGCCGCGTGGCCCTCGCGCACGACGTCGACGAACACGAACGAGTCGATGTAGCCGAACGACCCGCCACGACGATCGAGCGGGTGGTCTTCGACCCCTGCTCTGGCGACGACGAGGGTGTCGCCTCGCTCGACGGCGCACGCCGAGAAGATGGGGCCGTCGTTCGCGAGGGCGAGCGAGGCCGCCGCGGCGACGCCGTGGGGCGTTCGCGGGAGCACCGTGGTCACGTGCGAGATGGGGCTCGTCACCAGCACGTACCGCTCGCTGGCGAAGACCTCCGACGGCCAGCGCGGCACCGGAAGGCGCGCTTGGTGGGCGCCGCAGCGGAGGGCCAGCTCGGCTGCGGTCTCGTCGGCGCCGAAGACGCACGCGCCCTGCGCCGAGAGGGAGCGAACGCCGTTGGTCGCGAAGTCGAGCAGGTCCCCGGCGGGGGCGCGGACCAGGCGCCCGCCGTCGACGCGGAAGGCGGCCAGATCGGGGCTCGTGGGCGAGCCGACGAGGAGGAGGCCGGCTGGGGCGCGCGCGAGCGCGCGGGCCCCAGCGGGCGCGGCGGTCTCGTCGAGCCGGGTCCCCTCCGCGTCCAGCAAGACGAGCCGAGGCGGCGTCTGCTCCAGCACGACGACCCAGCCGTCCGGGTCGGTGACCAACGCGGCCGGGTCGGGGCCGAGCTGGTCACGCGTGTCGGGCGGGGCGCGGAAGTCGATCGACGCGACCAGCGCCAGCTCCTCGGCCCGGAGGCCGTCTTCGCTGCGGGCGGCCGGCTCGGACGTCGGCGACGAGGCGGTCGCGGTCGGCGTGCCCGCGGGGCCGCCCTCACACCCGAGTGCGAGGCACGCCGCGGCGACGAGCCTGCGGGTGCCTACCAGCCGTCGCCCGACGCTGTGGCCGTGGCCGTCGTCGTCGCCTTGCTCGTCGCGGCCGGCGTCGCTGACTTGGCTGCGGTCGCGGTCGCGGCGCCGCTGGTCTTCGCCTTGGCGCTGTCGGCCGAGGCCTCCGTCTTGTCTCCACAGGCTCCGAGCCCAAAGCAGGCCGCGGCCAGTACGAGGGTCCATCGCGTCATGGGCGGCATCGTAGCCCTTGTCGCGCCGCCCGAGCGGAGCGATTCGTAACGTCATGGCCTCGCTTCGCCGCCGCGCTCCGCTCCCTCTTCTTCTCGCGACCCTCCTGCCGGCCGCCCTGCTCAGCGGCGCATGCGGGGACGACTCCGCCGCAGGAGCGGGAGGTACCGGAGCAGCAGGAGGCGGACCCGAGGGTGGAGCAGGAGGCGGGGGGGCACCGCCGAGCTGTGACGTTCACGCGACCTCGGGTGAGGCGACCTTCTCGGATCAGACCGAAGGCTGGGGGCTCGCGGGTGTGGCGGGCGGGCGAGTGATGAGCGGGGACCTCAACGGCGACGGCTACCCAGACCTCGTCGTGCACGGCTTCGCGCCGAATGTCCGCGAGGTCGTCGGCGTCGACAAGCGGATCTACGTGCTCATCAACGAGCCGGCCGCGGGGGGCGGGCGGGCGTTCGTCGACCGCACCTACGACAGCGGCTTCGCGCGGCCCGCCGACGGCTCGCAGACGGAGCTCAAGGCCTCGCATTTCGCGGTCCTCGCCGACGTCGACAACGACGGCGATCTCGACGTGTTCAGCGGCACCTACTCCGACCTGCCCGCCGACGCGCAGAACCCCACCGCGGCGGACCTCGATCGCAGCGAGATCTACCTCAACGACGGAGCTGGGCTCTTCTCCCTCCAGGACGGCTCGGGTGTCGGCTTCGTGCAGCCGAAGCGGACCTCGAGCGGAACGTTCGCCGACTACGATCGCGACGGCAACATCGACCTGTTCGTGGGCGTGCACTACTCCGCGTCGGGCCAGCAGCAGTCCCCAGCTTTGTATCGAGGCGTCGGCGACGGCACGTTCACCGACGAGTCGACGTCCACCGCGGTCGACGACGAGCGGCGCGCGACGTTCGGCGTCGCCTCGTGTGACCTCGACGACGACGGACAGGTCGAGCTGATGATGAGCTCCTACGCGCGCGGCCCGAACGTGCTCTTTTATCGGGACGGCGACCAGTTCGTCGACGTCGGCGAGCAGACGCTCTTCTCCTTCGACGACAACCAAGACTACCACGACAACCAGAACTTCCTCTGCTTCTGCACGGTCAACCCCGACGAGGAGGAGTGCGCCGGCGTCGACGATCCGATGATCCAGTGCCCCAACCCGGCGGACGCGTATTGGTCGATGTTCTCGGAGACGAAGCCGGAGCGGCTCGGCGGCAACACGTTCACGACGCTGTGCCACGACGTCGACGGCGACGGCCGGCTGGACGTCTACAACGCGGAGATCGCGCACTGGTGGGCCGGTCAGAGCTCCGACCCGCCGAACCTGCTCCTCAACAAGAGCGAGGGCCCCGGCTCGATCGTCTTCGAGCGCGCCGACCGCGTGGCGATGGGGCTCGAGGTGCCTCACGTGGGGGTCGACTGGAACGAGGGCGGCATCACCGCCGCCGCGGCCGATCTCGACGGTGACGCCCGGACGGACCTGTTCCTGGGCACGAGCGACTACCCTGACCAGTTCGGCTGGGTCTTCCGCCAGACCGACGCCGGCACGTTCGAAGAGGTCGGAGAGGCCATCGGCCTGCACCACCCGTGCGCGGTCGGCGTGACGACGGCGGACTTCGATCGCGACGGTGATCTCGACGTCGTGGTGGCCTCGGGCACCGCGCGTGACTGCGCGGAGATCTGGTCGACGAACGAGGTGCACCTGTACGAGAACAACGGCGAGGCCGCGAGCAACTGGCTCGCGGTGCGGCTCGCGGGCGCGGGCGGCTCGAACCGCGCCGCGATCGGCGCCCGCGTCGTCGTCGAGGCCGGCGGCGTGCGGCAGGTCCAGGAGCTGACCAGCGGCTACGGGCACTTCGGGCTCCAGAACGACACCGTCCTGTTCTTCGCCCTCGGGGACTGCTCCGAGGCCTCCAGCGTCGAGGTCACGTGGCCCGACTCGGCGCGCACGACGAGCCTGTTCGAGGCCGTCGCGCCGGGCCGATTGATCGAGCTGCGCCAGGGCGACGACGAGGTTCACGCGGTCCTGCCCTGACCTCTCAACCGGTGTAAGCTGCGTCCCGTTGGCAGGGGAAGCAGACTCCAAACAGCACGATCTGTTCGGGATCGTCGGGTCGGTCCAGGCGAAGGTCTTTCATGTCGAGAGGGCCGTCGCCGAGGGCGGATTCGGCGTCGTCTACCGCGCGAACCACGACGTGTTCCGGGCGCCGGTCGCGCTCAAGTGCCTCAAGCTCCCCGACAACCTGAGCGAGGAGCAGAAGGCCGATTTTCTCGAGCGGTTCCGGTCCGAGGCCGAGCTGATGTTCCGGCTCTCGGCGGCCTTGCCCGAGGTCGTTCGGCCGCTACAGTTTGGCGTCCTCGACACCTCAGAGCTGGTGCCGTTCCTGGCGCTCGAGTGGCTCGAGGGCGTCACGCTCGATCGCTTCGTCGCTGATCGCGCCGCCAAGGGCAAGCCGCCGCTCACGCCCTCCCAGGCGCTCGAGATCCTCGGGCCTGTCGCGCGCGTGCTGGCGCGGGCGCACGCGTTCAACGATCGGGGCAACGAGATCTCGATCATCCACCGCGACGTGAAGCCCGAGAACGTGTTCCTCGCCGACCTCGACGGCGAGCGCGTGACGCGTGTGCTCGACTTCGGCATCGCGCGCGTCCGCGCGGCGACCAACGCGATCGCGGGTCACGCGACGGGCGCCGATATCGTCAAGGCCTTCTCCCCCGCCTACGCCGCCCCCGAGCAGTGGTCACCGGAGTCGTTCGGTGGCCCCGGTCCGTGGACCGACGTCTACGGCCTCGCGCTGACCTTTCAGGAGGTCATCTTGGGCCGCCCGCCGATCGGCGGTGACCTCACCGCGATGATGGGCGCAGCGCTCGACCCTGAGCGTCGGCCGACGCCTCGCACGCGCGGCGCGAAGATCAGCGACGGCCTCGAGCAGGTCTTCGTGAAGGCGCTCGCGCTCGACCCTCGTCACCGCACGCAGACCATCGAGGCCTTCTGGACGCAGCTCGAGGTGGCCACGGGCCGTCAGCCATCGATCACGAGGCGCTTCGGGACGAGCGCAAAGCTGGGCTCGGTTCCACCGCCTGCGCCCGAGCTCGAGCTCGAGCTTCCGGTCCCGCCGGTCTCGGCTCCGCAGGCGCCGCCGCCGCCCCCGCCGGCCGCGGCGTCCCACGCGCGGCCTGCGCCGCCGCCGTCTGCGCGCTCGTTCGACACGCCCCCCTCGGGCCTCGATCTCGGTGGGCTCGAGGTGCAGCGCGCGCCGAGGCCCGCGCGCAGGCCTCCCAGGGCGGAGGCCGCGGGGTTGTGGGTTGCTCCCCCGCCCGAGCTGTCATCCCGGTCGCTCGCGGAGAAGTTCGGCGGCCCCGCGTGGCTCGTCGTCGCCGCGCTCGCCATCGGAAGCGCGGAGATCGTCTATTTCCGGGCCACGGGCGAGCGGCTCGACCTCCCCGTGCGCCCGATCTACCTCGCGGGGCCGCTCGGGATCCTCGGCCTGACGCTGATCCTCATCCGCCTCTTCAAGGACTAGCGGAGCGGCCGACTCGAGGTCGACCCCTTCGACCAGGCGCCGGTCTGAGCGCAAGGCCGGCTCAGCCGAACAGCGTCCGCGCCTGCTCACCGGCGAAGCGGACGTGGACGTGGTCGGTGTGCCACGGCGACGCCACCAGCACGCCGTCCTCCGCGAGGGCGAGCACGCCGGCGTCCTTGATGAAGCCGCGCTCGTGCAGCGAGGGCGCGACGCGCACCACCTCACGGCGATAGACGTCGTCGAGGAAGACCTTGACGATGCGGCCGGGGGCCTCGTCGGCCAGCGTGCCGAGGAAGAACGCCAGTCGCTCGAAATCGACGCCCTTGGCGGTGCCCGGCGCACAGCCGAAGCGATCGACCTCGAGCCGGACGCCCCGGCAATGCTCGCGGACGCTCGACGGAAACGTGTCGTTCGCGGGGATGCCGAGGTCGACGTCGCAGCCGCCCTCGTGACTGATATGGCGGATGTCGCCGATGTCCGTCTTGGGGCGCTTGCCATTCCACTGGCTGGCGTCGGAGACGCAGATCGGATCCGAGGAGAAACGCTTGCGGGTCTTTTCGAAGGCGGTGATGAGCGATCTCGCCACGTCGATCCGGACGAAGACGTAGCGCGCGGCCGAGGCGAGCATGTAGCCGTCCTTGGGGCTCGAGGGGACGGGCAGGCCGACCAGCGGGCGGGCCTTCTCGGTGCCTGTCTTGAGACCCTTCGGCGTCGGCTCGACGTCGTCGCTCAAGGGGGCGGCGACGAGCTCGACGCGCACCGGGTCGGTCACCTCGACGATGAGCTCGACGCGCTCCGCCGCGTCGTCGGTCCTCACGCTCAGGGTTCGGGGCAACAGCCCGTCCTCGTCGAGGGGCGCGCTCCGCCTCAGCGCGCGGGCCGCCTCGTCTCCGCTGAGCGACAGGCCGAGCAGCGCGTGGGTCGGGCCGAAGATCCCGAGGCTGGCGAACGAGCTCTCGGGCAGCTCGACCGCGATCCTCGAGCGGCCCGCTGGAAGGTCGAGCCGCGGCCGCGCCAGCGACACCACCTCTGGCTCGGACGCCGCCGCGCGCACGCTCGCGGCGAGCGACACGAGCGTGAGGACGGCGGCGCGGCGTCGCATCATTCGTGGACGATGACGACGGTCCCCTCGCCGAACTCGTCGCCGGTGTTGATCGCGTGCCACCCGTCGGGGATGGCCGGCTCCGTCCACATGAAGACTCGGTGGGCGTCGATCGGCGACAGGTTGATGCAGCCGTGGCTCTTCTGCTTTCCGAAGACGTCGTGCCAATACGCGGCGTGCAGGGCGTAACCCGCGGCGAAGTACTGGATGTAGGGGACGTCGCGCAGCTGGTACGTCCCCTCGCCGCGCCGCTTCGTGACGCCGTATTCACCGTCGCCTTTGGACGGGACCTTCTCGGGGGCCTTCGCTCCGGGCTTCGCGCCTGCCTTCGGCGCCGCCCCCTTGGCCGGCGGCTTTGCGCCCTTCTTGGGGTCTTTGGGCTCGGCCTTCTTCTTGTCCTTCGGGGGGTCGGACTTGGCGCTCGACGAGCCCTCCTCGGTGCGGCTCGCGCGGCGCGGCGCGCCTCCGCCGACCGAGCTCGACTCGTCAGAGTCCATCGTGGCGGTGATGTGCTTGTTCTTGATGCGGAACTCGCCCAGCACCGTGGGGTACTCCTCGCGGCCCGTGGAGACGAGGGTCGCATAGACGGGACGCTTGCCCTCCCAGAGCACCAGCGTCTGCTCGGTCACGTTGACCTCGATCCACTTCTCGCCGTCCTCCGCGGCCTTGGGGAAGGTGCGAGGCGCGACGATCAGCCCGACGTCGCTCGCGCGCACGAGGTCTCCGTCCGAGGTGGAGTAGAACTTCTCGCCGCCGACCCGCTTGAGCTTACCGTTCAGCTTCACCACGCCCCGGAAGGGCAGCTCGTCCCCCCCGGTCGCGCTGCCTGCGCTGGCGACGTAGCGCACGGCGCCTTGCTCGCGCACGAACGCGAACGGCAGCTCCGCTGGGTCTTCGATCTCGACGCCGTGCCACGGCGAGCCGGTGTCGGGCTTCACCTTGGTGGTCGGCGCGAGCCGCAGGTCGGTCGTGATCGCGAAGCGCCTGTTCAAGCCGTCTTCGCCGGTCTGGAACGAGCCGATGAAGGCCAGGCCCGTGAAGCGCCGCGCCCGATCGGCGAAGATCGCCGTCGCCGGCACCTCGAAGTCGGACACGTTCGGGATCGACCGCTGTCCGCCCTGCAGCCAGAACGGCGGCGGGTCGCTCTCCGACTGCGCGCCGAAGTGCTCCCCGAGCCCGATCTCGAGCGAGGTCTTGCGCTGGCCCAGGTCTCCAAGGCCCTTGCCTCGGATGGGGACCCCTCGCTCGTCGAGCGGCACATCCCACGCGCCGAGCTTGACCCGATCGACCTCCGCCTTGTTCGCCTCGTACCACTCGAGGTGCTCCTTGAGCTTGAACTCGGACTTCTCCTGCTCGGCTGCGTTCG
This sequence comes from Polyangiaceae bacterium, assembly GCA_016719945.1. Taxonomy (GTDB): domain Bacteria; phylum Myxococcota_A; class Polyangia; order Polyangiales; family Polyangiaceae; genus Xiheicaenibacterium. The sequence goes on from JADJYE010000012.1 coordinate 17,529, forward strand.
GGACCTTGAGGTAGAGCGGCAGAACGGCGCGCACGAACCCGTAGCGGTAGGGCAGGGCCGCGGTCAGATCCGGCCGGCGAGCCGCAGCGAGGACGATCGGGTCCTCGATGTTCGTCGTCGCCTCTTTCCCGGCGCAGACATAGCCGCGCGGAGCGATCTCGTACCAGCCGCCGGGGCAACCCTTCGTGCCGGCCGGCTCCTCGCTGCGCGGCACCTTGGCCCCGAGGCGGAGGTACCCGAGGCGCTTCGAGGTGTCGCGCGGCTCGGCGAACACGATCGCGGCGAAGCTCGTGATCCCGAGCAGCGGCTTTCCCTCGGGCATGGGCGCGGCGACCGAGTTCTTGCCGAACGTCGGCTGCGGCGGCGGCGCCTCTGCGGAGGCCGCCGAGGAGGCGCCTTCGGCCGACGCGCTGGCGCTGGCTTCGGTGTGCGCGCCACGCTGGCACGCGCACAGGAGCACGCCGACGAGGGCGGCGGTGCCGAGCGAGGCGAAGAGCGACGGCCTCATGAGAGCTTCTTGCCAAACTTCCAGGGCGAAACCAAGAGCGATCGGGGGTCGACAGTGCCACGTCCTTTGGGGATGATGCCAGCCCTGCGCCGACCATGAACCTCCGAACCGGCTTTCCCCGCGCTGTGCTCCGCCTCGCCGTGGCGATCGGCTGCGCCGCCTCCGCGCTCGCCGCGTCCCCGGACCTCGCCCGCGCGCAGGCCGCGGAGCCCGCAGCCAAGCACCGCTTCGTCCTCTACACCGAGGGCGGCCGCGGCGCGGACGTGCGCAAGCTGTTCAACGACGCGCTGCCCGACAACGTCGACGAGGTGACCGCCGACGACTTCAAGAAGGCCCTTTCGAAGCGTGGGCAGACGCTGCCCTTCGGGCTCACCCTGACCCTCGAATCGAAGCGCCAGAACATGCTCGGGCGGATCGGCAATGCGGTCGCCGACGTCGACGCGGAGGTCGCGCTCATCGGGTATGTCCGCAAGAACAAGTTCGGCCAGCAGGAGGTCATGTTGCTCGCGGTCGAGCGCGACAAGAGCGAGCCGAGCATCGACGCCGTGGTGGTGCTCGAAAAGGACTCGACGAAGGCCGACTTCGAGGCAGCCCTGCGCGATCTCGTCGACGCGTGGAAGCCCAAAGGCGGCGGCCGCGCGGCGGGCCGACGGCGCGGCCGATGGCGCGGCCGGCGGCGACGCGGGCAGCGGCGGCGACAAGAAGCCCGACGCCCCGGCGCCCGAGGAGGGCGAGTGGCAGCGACCCAAGAACGTCTATGGTCACGAGATCATCGGCATCAACGCCTCGTTCGATCTGGGCTTTCGCTTCTTCTCGTACAACGACGGCATCACGACGAACCTGCGGGACTACAACGTCTACGCAGCGCCCGGCGTGTCCGCGCGGGTGGAGGTCTTCCCGTTCGCGCCGACCGGCGTCCTCATCCTGCGCGACATCGGCTTCACGGGTGAGTTCCGCATGGCGCTGGGCCTGTCGTCCGAGACGAGCGACGGCACCGAGGTCGGCACGCAGTGGCTGCGCTTCGGAGGCGGCCTGCGATATCGCCCCCCTCGGCCCGAAGGAGAAGCCGTTCGTGCTGGGCCTCAAGGGCAGCTTCATCCAGGACGGCTTTGCGCTCGACGTGACGGGCGACCTCGCCGCCGAGTCGCCGAGCGTCAGCTACAACTTCATGCGCGTCGGCCTCGACGGGCGCTTCCCCATCGGCCCCATCGCGCTGACCGCCTTCGGGGGCTACCTCGGCGCGATCTCCTCGGGCGAGGTCCACGAGCGCTTCCGAGACTCCAGCATCGGTGGCATCGACGTCGGCGGTGGGCTCACGGTGCCCATCGTCTACGGGCTCGAGGCCCGCTTGCAGGCCGAATACGTGCGCTGGTTCTACGCTTTCGCGCCCGTCCCCGGTGACGCCTACGTCGCAGGCGGCGCCCTCGACGAGCACATCCACATCGAGATCGGTCCGCAGTATGTCTTCTGAAGCCCGCCCGCCGGCCTGTTCGCGCGCCACCCCGCAGCCTTCGGGCCACTCGCGCCCTGGCTTTCGTGCCCTCGCGCGTCCCGTCGGCTCGGTGCTCGCGGTCGTCGGCATCGCGGTCCTCACCGTCGGCGCCGCCGCGTGCCCCGGGTCCCTCGAGAACAAAGATCAGTTCCTCGGCTGCCAGGACGTGCCCTCGACCATCCTTGGCCCGCGCTGCGCGACCTCCAACTGCCACGACGCCGACCAGCCCGCCGCCGAGCTCGACCTCACCGCGGACAGCGGGCTCGCGGCGCGGATGGTCGACGTCGACGGGACCGGTTGCACCGGGAAGATCGTCGACAGCGCCGCGCCCGAAGAGAGCCTGCTCTACACCAAGTGCCTGTCGACGAACGACTGCAACTCGATCATGCCCGTCACCGGCGAGAAGCTGACCGACGCCGAGCTCGAGTGCCTGCTCGAGTACATCTCGGAGCTCTGAGCCCTCAAGACGCGCGCTTCTTCACGTCTCGTTCGCCCTGGCCCAGGCCCGCTCGCACCAGGTCTCGCTTGCTGACGACGTCGCCCTCGAGCTGCGCGGCGACGCGCACCAGCAGCGAGTCGAGCTCGACGTCGTTGCCAGGCCAGTCGTGCTCGACCAGGAGCGACATCGCCGCTGGCTCGATGCCATAGGGGCGCCCGCTCCTGTCCAAGCCGAGCTTCGTGAGTCGATCGAGCGCCATCGCGCGGAGGTCCTCCGTGCGCGCGGCGAGGGGCGGCACGAGGACCGCGCGATCTCCGAGCGCATCGGCGAGCGACTCCTCGAGCGTCCCGCGCGCGACCAGGGCGTCCGGGGTCCGTGGGACCACCAGGGCGAGCGCGGCGCGCTCCTCCCTCGGCCGGTCGGCGCTCTGTCGGTGCGCGGCCGCCACATAGGCCTGAACCAAGCGCGGCAGCAGCTGAGGATCGACGATCGCGAGCGTTCCGCCGCGGGCCTCCGCGAGCGGCGAGCGATCCTCCGAGCGCCACAGCTCGAGGTCGGTGAGCTCCGGGCTCTTGCCGTCCACCACGTAGAGGGCCGAGCTCTTTCGCTCGGACGCGAGGTGATAGACGCACAGATAGGGCAGGGGATCGATGCCCGCGGGGACGATGAGGCTGAGCGCGCGGCCATCCGCGCCGAGGCCCTCGAGCGTGCTCAGGGCGAGCCGAGCCGCGGGAGAATATCTGGCCACCAGGGCGCGGGCCGCCAGGATGCGGCACACGGCCTCGCCGCGCCTGCGCTCGCTCGCCAGGTCACCGAGGACGGCGTCGCGAGACCTGGACGCGGCCTGTTCCTTCTCTCGCGAGGCGCCCTCGCGCTCCCGCGCTCGTGCCAGCTTCGCTGCGGCGGAGAGCTGGGCTCCGAGCAGCGAGCTGAGGTGCCCAAGCGCGCGCACCTCGGCCAGCGAGAGCGGGGAGGTTCGCTCACCGCGCGGGAGGCCGAGCATCCCCGTGGCGAGCTCCTCGTCGAACACCACCGCGACCGCGCGCAGACGGCGGTCGTCGAGCCAAGCGAGGAGCGGGCGGACCTCCGCGCGGCGCACCGCCGCGACCTCGAGCGACTCGCGCGACACGACGTTCTCGGTCTCTCCGCGCGCGACCTCGGCGAACCCCTCGGGGATCGAGGCCGGCTCGGTGCGCGCGTACCCCGCGAGATCGACGCTCGTCATCGCGGGCGGGTCGAAGCGGAACAAACACGGCGCCTCGAGCTTGCGCGTCGACAGGCCCCGCAGCGCGAGCAGCGCCCGCTCGAGGGCGGGCTCGGGGTCCGGGTGCAGCGCAGCCTGGGAGGCGGTCTCGAAGGCCGCGGTCCACGGCTCTGTGCGCGGCAACAACAACCGCGCGAGCGCGGGGGCCGCTGCGCCACCGAGCGCGGCCAAGGCGGCCGCGCCGAAGACCGCTGCCGCCGCGTGCTCGGGCTGGTGCTTCGCCAGCGCGGCGAGCACCACGGCCGGCGCGACCGCCGTCACGCCCAGCGCGGCGAGCTGCGTAGCGAGCCGCCCCACGGTCTCGGGGGAAGACGTGACGCTCACCGCGCACGCGGTCAGGCTCGTGGCGAGGGCCGTGAGCGCGAACAGCTGGGGCAAGGGTGCGAGCCTCAGCGCGCCGGCGATCACGGCGATCGCGACGAACGCGCCGGCGAGCAGCGCGAACGCGCGGAGACGCTCGACCGCGCCAAGCTCGAGGCGCCTCCTCGCGAGCTCGAGCCCGCCCGTCGCGAGGGTCGCGCCCGCCGAGCCCAGGGCGGCGACCGACAGAGCCAGACCCGCGTCGCCACCCGGGACGCGCGCCAGGTCCTCGGGGGAGAACACCTCGACGCCACACGCCGCGAGGGCGTATGCCCAGCCGAGCGTCGCCAGCAGCTTCGCCGCGGGCTGCTCCGAGGTCGTCGCGAGCCGCGCGACGACTCCCGGCTCTGCGCGCACGCGGCCCAGCGCCACGAGCCCCCACAGCGACGCAAGCGCCCCGCCCGCGGCGACGGCCAGCCTGCCATCGGCGGTGTGAAACGCCACGAGGCCCATCGTCGAGAGCAGCGCGCCCGTCGCGGCGACGCGCGTCGCCACGCGGGCTCGGGCGAGGTCGGCCGGCTCGGCGGGTCGGGTCGCACGCAGCACCACCCACAGCGCGGCGAGGGCGGGCGCGAGGCCCACGTAGGCCACGGGCGGGTAGCCGGCCGCGCGCACGAGCACCATCCATGTGTAGCCCACGACGGCGAGCGCGATGGTGAGCGGGCGAAGCACGGCAAACCCTGCTTTGCCACGGCCCCGCGCAGGGGGCTACTTCGACACGAGCGCCTCGATCTCGGGCAGATCCGCGGCCTTCACCGAACCGCTCGCGATACAGCGGACGACCCCTTGAGGATCGACCAGCACCTGTAGCGGCAGCGTCGACGCGCTGGCCCCCATCGACTCGAGCCACGACTTGCGCGCGTCCATGTCCTCGAGGTGGTGACTGCGCCGCACGCCGTCCTTCGGCTGAGACGTGAGGAAACGCACAGCCAGGCGCGGGTCGTCGTCGAAGCTCACGAAGGCGACGCGCAGCTTGTCCTTGAGCTTGTCCTCCCACTGCTTGAGCAGCGGGATCTCCTCGAGGCACGGCTCGCACCAGCCCGCCCACACGTTGATCCACGTCCACTTGCCGCCGCCGATCGGCAGCGTGTCTCCGAGGGCCGTCTCCCCGTCGGCGTGGACGCTCGCGAGCTTCTGCGCCGAGGGCTTCGCGCCCGGCTTGGCGAGCGGCCGGTCGCACAGCTTGCGCGGCTTGTCGTTCGCAGACGCCGCGCCGGCAGGGCCCTTGCCCGAGGGCGCGGCCGAGCCGCTGCCGACCACGCCATCGGTGCGTGGTCGCACGGCGTCCGACCCGGGATCGGAGCAGCCCGCCGCGAGCAGCGCGAAGGAGACGGGAACGAGGAGCGACCAGCGCATGACGTCGCTCATAGCGCCGAACCGGCCCGGAGCCCAAGCGAACGCCGTCAGAGCGCGCCCGCCCCGGCCCGCAGCTCGAACCGCACACCCTCGGGCGCCGGCTCGAACGCGCCGCCCTCGGTGATCCGGTGCAGGTCGAGCCCGTCGTGCACGCCTGCGGGGAAGATGTCGTCGAACGGGGCGGGCGCGATCGGCGACTCTTGGCTGCCCCAGACGACGGCGGTGTTCGCGATGCCGACGAGGTTGTCCGGCTCTGCGAGCTCGGCGACGTCGATCGAGCCGCTCGCGTCGACGTCGGTCACCACCAGGACGTAGGCGACCCCTGCGCGGAACGTGCCGACGCAAGGGCACGTCATCGTGTCCTCGCACTCCCGATCGCAGAACAGGTTCACGTCGGGGGGCAGTCCGATCTCGGAGAGCGGCAGCTCGATCTCGGTCGAGGTCGTGTCGAAGGGCGCGTCGAAGGCGACCGTGGGATCGAAGCCGACCGTGCCCTCGAACCGAAACCACACCACGCCCAGGCGGCCCGGCGCAGGCGCGCCCGCCGGCACCACGTCCATGCACAGGGTCTCGGCGGCGCACGCGGGCGGGGCTCCGCCTTCGCCTCCGCCTTCGCCTCCCGCCCCTCCACCGCCGGAGGCTCCGCTGCCGTCGTCTCCGCAGGCGACGGTCCCGAGCGCCGCCGCCAGAACCCAAGCCGAGGTTCGCATGCTCATGGGAAGCTCCCGCGCCCGTCGTTCGCTGCTGGACGCAGGGTACCACGGGGCCCCGCGAGGCGCCCCGCGGCCGTGGGCTCGGGGCGAACACGGCGGCGGCCTTGTGAGGTACGTTCCAGCTCGACGATGACCCCGTACGGCGGCCGTCCACCCTATCCACCTCAGCCGCCAGCGCACGGCGGCCATCCCCAGGGACCCTACGCGCCCCAAGGGCCCTACGCGCCCCAAGGGCCCTACGCGCCCCAGGGACCCTACGCGCCCCAGGGACCCTACGCGCCCCAAGGGTCCTACGCGCCTCAGGGACCTTCCGGTCCCCCGCAGGTTCGGGTCGCCCCGCCGACCCCTCCCGCACCCGATCGCGGACGTCGCCGCGCCGGCGCCGTCCTCTTCACGCTGGCGATCCTCGGCGGGCTCGTCCTCAACGCGCTCTTCTTCGCGGTCGAGATCTTCGGCAGCAAGCGGCCACCCGAGCTGATGGCCGAGGCGATGATCGCCGGTGCGATCCCCGCGTTCGCGATGCTGCTCATCTACCTGCCGGTCCCGCGCATCCTCGACCGCTTCGATCCCGAGCCCTGGTGGTGCCTGCTGATGGCCTTCGCGTGGGGCGCCATCGTCGCCACCGGCGTCGCCGGCTTCGTGAACACGGTCGTCCACGGCGTCGTCGCGCACTCCGCGGGGGAGCAGACCGGCCGGCTCGTCGCCACCGTGATCTCGGCGCCCGTCTCCGAGGAGATCATGAAGAGCATGATCGTCTGGGGGTTCTTCTTCTTCCTGCGCCGTGAGTTCGACGGTGTCGTCGACGGCATCATCTACGCCACGTTCTCCGCGCTCGGCTTCGCGGCGGTCGAGAACGTCAGCTACTACGCGCGAGCGGCGCTCCAAGGCCAAGACGTCTTCGCGTCGACCTTCTTCCTGCGCGGCATCGTCGCGCCTTGGGGGCACCCGCTGTACACCTCGATGACCGGCATCGGCATCGGGCTCGCGCGCGAGTCCGAGTCCGCGTTCGTCCGCTTCGTGGGCCCCTTTGTGGGCTCGGCGTCGCGATGGCGTTGCACGCGACCTGGAATTTCGTCCCCAACCTGGGGCTCAAGACGTTCCTCGTCTCGCTCCTGTTCTGGTTCGCCTTCGTCGGCGTCTTCCTGGTGATCGTCGTCTCCCTCGTCGTGAGGAAGGGCCGCACCATCCGCGAGTTCTTGAAGGACGAGGTCGCGATGGGCAACCTCACCCAGCAAGAGATGATGCTGGTCACCAGCGCCTTCGGACGCATGCGCACCTACGGGATGCGCAGGGGCTCGCTGTGGCGGCGGTTCATCCGGGCGACCGCGCGCCTCGCCCTGTGCAAGTGGCACACGGCCCGCGCCATGAAGGGAGGAAAGGCACGATCAGCCTCGAGTTCATCGCCCCCCTGCGCGAGGAGATGAAGCAGCTCCGCGCCCAGATCTACGCGCCGTAGCCGGCGCGCTCGCGGCGGGCGAGCCCCTGCTCGCGGTTCGAGCTCGGCGCCCGTCCGCGCTATGCTGCGTCCATGCGAACCCAACGAGCCCGACGCCTCGCGCGCAGCGCAGGCCGCCCGATCTTAGCCACGCTGCTCGCTGCGCTGCTGCTGACGCCCGCCTGCGGAGACGAGGGCGTCGTCGACGAGGAGAGCGCGCGCCTCGCCTACGAGGGGCTCGACCCCTCGATCGACAAGGCCCTCGATCTCGGCTTCCAGGGCTTCAACGAGGCCTCGAGCGCCAATATCCCCGAGCAGAGCACGACGGGCGATGCGTCCGGGACGCTCACCATCGGCGGCAAGGTCGACCAAGGCGCGTCCAACAACAAGGAGATGACGCTCGACGCGACCTACACGGACTACTCCGACGGCGATCCCAACGAGCAAGACGACATCGTCGACGTTATCTACGACTCTCAAGGCACGGTGACGATCGACCTGTCGTTGAAAGGTCTTCCCAACGCCGACCTGACCGGGACCATCGTCGGCACCGTCATCATGGACGGCGGGCTCCTCGGCCCGGTCACGCTCGATCTCGCGATCACCGGGGAGACCGAGGACGACGGCACGGGGAAGATCCGTCGCAAGGCCGGCACGGTGCGCGTCACCGGCACCGCCACCAGCGACTACGGCACCTTCCAGGTCGACGTCACCCACTGACGGCTCGGGCCGCCGCCGACGTGGGGGCGAGGCCCCCGCGCGCCAAGAACCTTGTCTCGTCGGCAAAGCTCTCCTATGAGCGCGCCCACCATGGCCATTCAGCGCACCCTCTCGATGATCAAGCCCGACGCGATGGAGAAGAACCACGCCGGGGCGATCCTCGCGAAGTTCCAGGAAGCGGGCTTCACCGTCCGCGGCATGAAGATGATCCGACTCTCGCTCGCGCAGGCCGAAGGGTTCTACGCGGAGCACAAGGGCCGCGGCTTCTTCGGCGAGCTCACGCAGTTCATGTCCCGCGGGCCCATCACGGTCCTGTGCCTCGAGCGCGAGGACGCGATCGCCAAGTACCGCGAGGTCATCGGCGCGACCGATCCCGCGAAGGCGGCCGACGGCACCATCCGCAAGCTGTACGGCGCCAACGTCGGCGAGAACGCCGTCCACGGCTCCGACAGCGAGGCGAGCGCCGCCCGGGAGATCTCGTACTTCTTCGCAGGCTGCGATCTGGTCTGACCCCCAGGTTGCGCTAACTGCGCATCCGGCCCGCGCAAGTTGTTCCCCACCGAGGCGTCCTTCGTCGTTCTGACGAGGGACGCCTTTGGCATGAGCGATGCACTCCTGTTCGGCCCATGGAGTTGCCGCTCGCGGTCCCGCAGAACCTGACCCTCCAGATCGAGGGGCCCGAGGCCTTCGACGTCCGGCAGTTCACCCTCGAGGATGGCCTCTCGACGTTGTTCTACGTCGACCTCGTCGCCACCAGCTCGAACCCCGCGGTCGACCTCGACGAGCTGATCGGCAAGCCGGGGACGTTCTCGATCGGGCTCGACCCGTCTCGGTACCCGGCCTCACCGGTGCGCACCTACGCCGGGGTCGTCTCCGAGATCCTGCAGCTTCGCGCCGAGACGACCGGCCTGTCCACATACCGGATCACCCTGGCGCCCCGCCTGTGGTTGCTCACGCAGCGCACGAACTGCCGCGTCTTCCAGCAGAAGACGGACCTCGACGTCGTGCTCGAGCTGCTCGCCGAGTGGGACATCGCGCCGCTCGTCGAGTGCACGCGCGCCTACAAGGCGCGCAAGATCCGGATCCAGTACCAAGAGAGCGACTTCTCCTTCATCAGCAGGCTGCTCGAGGTCTCCGGCATCACCTTCCTGTTCCGGCAGACGGCCGACGGCACGGCGCTCGTCCTGCGCGACGCGCCAGAGCGAGGCGAGGTCCGGCCCGAGCCCATGACCCACAGCAACGAGCCCGACGTCGGCGTCCGCTGGGCGACCGCCTTGCGCGCGACCCGCGCGGTCCGGCCCGGCAAGGTGACGTTCGCCGACCATGATCCCCGGCTCGCCAACACGCCGCTGCTCGCTGGCGCGAAGACCGGCGATCACCCTGTCGAGGCCCAGCTCGAGCACTTCGTCTACCGTCCGGGCGCGTTCAAGTTCGTCGCCGAAGGGCACAAGGACACGCCCAGCGCCGACGATCGCGGCCGGGCGCGCACCGCCCCAGACGAGGCCGACCGTCTGGCCTCGGAGGCCGCCTTCGCGCGCGCCACGCGCTCTCAGCGCTTCGCCTTCGACACCAACTGGCTCGACGTGCTGCCGGGAGAGCGCACCACGATCCAAGGTCACCCGCTGGCCGAGCGACACGGCGAGCTGCTGGTCACCCGCACCACCCTCTCCGGCGACTCGGGCGGCGAGATCCGCGTGTCGTGTGACGCGGCGTCGGCCGGGACGCCCCACCGGCCCGAGCAGCTCACCCCCTGGCCGCAGATCCACGGCGTCGAGTGTGCGACCGTGGTCGGCCCCGAAGGCGAGACAATCCACTGTGACGAATACGGACGGGTGCGGGTCCAGTTCCACTGGGACCGTTATGGTCAGATGAACGAGCAGAGCTCGGCCTGGGTCCCGGTGAACCAGCCGTGGGCAGGCGGCGGCCTCGGCGCCATCAACATCCCGCGCATCGGGCAGGAGGTGATGGTCAGCTTCATCGGCGGCAACCCCGAGGAGCCGATGATCGTCGGCCGCATGTACACCAACCTGCTGCGGCCGCCGTTCGCCTTGCCGGCGAACAAGACGCAGAACGGCTTCAAGAGCGCCAGCGTGCCCGAGACCGGCGGCTACAACGAGATCATGTTCGAGGACGCGGCCGGCAAGGAGCTCGTCCGCATGCGCGCCGAGAAGGACATGACGACGCGGGTCAACAACGACCAGTCCTCCTCGATCGGCCGCCACCGCAGCGCGAAGGTCGACGGCAACGACCGGGAGACGGTGAAGGGGGACCAGCGCAATGGCGTGCTCAAGAACATGCTGAGCGCGATCGGCGGAGACCAGCTCACCTCGGTCTTCGGTAACCTGGTCTCCGCGGCCGGCAAGCAGCGCCTGTTCCAGACCCTCGGCGATTTCGTCTCCGACGCGCTCAGCCACAGGGTCTCGAGCAAGACCGGCACGACCCTCACCGTCGGAAAATCCATGATCCACATCGGGCCCGACTCGATCGTCATCCAGACGCCGAAGCTCTTCCTCAACCCGGGCCAAGACGTGGCCGACAAGGCCGCGATGGGCGAGGGGACGCCCGCCCCGACCCCCGGAGCGAGCGGCGAGTGAAGCTCGCGCGCGCCACGTTCATGGGCGTTCGCGGCCTCGCCGACGCCACGTTCGACTTCATGCGCTCGGGCGCCGAGCGACCGCACGACCTGATCGTGGTCAGCGGCCCTCGAGCGACCGGCAAGACGCGCCTGCTCGAGGCGATCCTGTTCGCGAAGGACGTCGTCGGCTCGTACGGCTCCGTCCCTGATCCCGCGCCGTTCGTGCGCGGTCCTGGCGAGGCCGCGAAGATCATCCTCAGCTTCTGGCTCGACGAGGAGGAGCGCGCCGCCTCGGGGGAGCCGGGGCCGCTGTGCACCGTCGAGGCGCTCGCGACCTCCGAGGGCACCAACGTCGAGGCCGACGAGGGGATCCAGGTCTTGCTCGAGCGCTACGAGCACACGCCTCGCGTGGGCAAGGTCGAATACTTCCCCTGGAGCCGGCAGCTCGTGCCGTATGGCTCGGCCGCTGGCCTCGAGGCGATCGAGCAGCGCCTGCAGCGGACCTCGTCGGACCTGCGAAAGTACAGCTTCGTCCCGCGGCTGCTCGGCTCGCTCGCGCACGACGCGGTCCGCGCCCAGTATTTCGCCGCCGTCTTGTCGTACCTGAGCCCGACCGCGCGGTACGCCCCGGCGCGCGGCGGCGCCGAGCCCTGGGCCTGCATCTCGAGCCATGGCGGGCCGCCGGTCGCGCCGAAGTGGCTCTCCGCCAGCGAGGCCGACGCCGTGCTCTTCGCGGCGACGGCGACGCTGGTTCAGCTCTCGCGGTCGCTGGTTGTCATCGACCGCCCGGACCTCCACGTCGAGCCAGGCGAGGCAGCCGCGTTCGTCACGGCGCTGGCTGGGCTCGGGAGCGACAACCAGCTGATCGTCGCGACGAACGCGCCGGACGTGCTCGCCGAGCTCGAGCCGAGCCAGCGCATCCACCTCGGCCCGGCCGGGAGCGCAGCGTGAGCCAGCAGTTCTTCATGAACGAGGGCGTGTTCGACCTCCCCGAGCTGCCCTTCGTCGACAAGACCGTGCACCTCTTGAAGGCGCCCATCGCCCCCGGCAAGGAGCTCGGGTTGGTGGTCTGCCGCGCGGTCGTCAAGGCCGAGCGGACCCTCGACGAGGTCGTGTCGGCTCACCTCGAGCACGAGGCGCGGAGCCTGCGAGGGTTCACCATCGTCGGCAAGAGCGCCGGCGAGTGCGCGGGCTACGAGGCGGTCGACGTCGCCAGCAAGTATCGGCTGACCGACGAGATGGCCTACCAGCGGCAGGTGCACGCCTTGATCGGCGGGGTGTGGATGATGTTCGGGGTGACCGGTCCGCTCGCGGACCGAGCGGCCTGCGACGAATTGCTGACGGGCGTCGTCGCGTCCTTTCAACTGCGGACCGGCTGAGGAGCGCCCATGGCCACCAAGAAGAAGAAGAAGGCCGGACCGACCTTCGTCGCCAACAAGAACCTCGCCGTCTGCACGGACGGCAAGCCCGTGCGCGAGTGGGAGAAGGAGGGGGCGAAGAAGGCCGGCCTCAGCGTCGCCGATTGGCGCAAGAAGGTCGCCGAGACCCTCAAGGCGGCCGACAAGAAGAGCGTGGCGGAGGCCTTCGCGACGGGTGAAGGGAAGAGCTGGGCGGACGAGGCAGGCACCATGGCCGATCGCTTCAACGCGGTCGCCAATGGAATGGAGGAGATGCAATGGGACTCGCCCGACAAGCTGCAGAACATGCTCGAGGGAGGGCACCCCGGCCTCGAGGCCATGGGCGTCGATATCAAGGGGTACACCCAATACAAGCGGCCGATGTGGACCTACCTCAAGAAGAAGGGGCTGGTCGAGGACCGCAACTGGCAGCACACGAGCGCGGTCTCGTGGGTCGATAAGAAGACGAAGAAGCGCTACTACGCCGAGAACACCATTCCGTATGTGATACGGCGCTCCGGCACCGCGTACGACTTTCCGAAGGGCGCGATCTTGAAGCTGGTCGACGGCAAAGACCCCACGAATTTCGCCTACGCGCAGGTGCTCGGCGTCGGCCCCTCCGGGGACCCCAAGCTCGAGCTCTCACAGGGCGCGTGGGGGTACCTCGGCTACGCGGCGGATGGCAAGAGCGTCCCCGCCGGCTCGGGGTCGCTCGGCTACCAGCAGGTCGTGCCCGGCGGCATCTCGTCCAGCACCAGCACGATGCTCTCGGGCGACCAGATCCAGCTGGCGGGCGCCCTCGGGGAGGCCGGTCTGCTCGGCCGCGAGGGCAAGGCGACCTCGATCGGCGACATCGACAAGGCGGTCGACGGCCTCGACGAGGCGAAGCTGAAGAAGCTCGACCCCTACCTCAACGACGGGGCGAAGCGCGCGCTCGAGGAGCGAAAGAAGCGCAAGAAGGAGACCGCCGACGCGTCGCAGTCGGGCAGCGGACCGAAGCTCATCAAGGGCTTCGAGACAGTGTTCGCGGGGCCGGAAGGGCGCAAGGTCGGCTACGCCGACGCGAAATGCATCCACCAGGCCGGCGGGCACGTGTCCGAGGGCAGCGACTGCGTCTACGTCGGCAAGTGGCCGCTGGCGCGCATCGGAGATGGCACGAGCGACGACAAGGAAGTGAAGACCGGGAACGAGACGATCTTCGTCGGCGGCAACCCAACCAGCGCGACGCTCGTGGCCTGAAGCCACGGCGCCCGTTCCCTGGTAACCTACCGGCACGTAGGCGGACAGGAGGCGGCTTCATGGCGCGTGGCAAGGTGGCGGCAGCCCTGGGCATCGTGGCGCTCTCGGCCGCGTGCAAGGGCGATATCGGCGACTCCGACGAGACCACGCCCGAGCCTCAGGGGGAGGCGACGCTCGAGGCCCCGGTGCTCCCGAGGCTCACCGAGGCGCAATATCGGAACGCGCTCGTACACCTGTTCGGCGACGCCCTGCCCGCGACGCCGGTCCAGCCGGACACGAACCCCTTCCTCTTCACGAGCATCGGCGCGACGACCGACCCGCTCTCGGAGATCGGCGTGCAGCAGCTCGAGGAGGCGGCCGACGCGGTCGTGCACGCGGTGTTCGACGACCCGGCGCGGCGCGCGGCGCTCGTCGGCTGCGAGCCGACCTCCCCGGGAGACCCGTGCACGAGCGGCTTCCTCGAGGTGTTCGGCCGGCGGGCCTTCCGAAGGCCCCTCGCGGCCAGCGAGGTCACGCGCTGGGTCGACGTCGCTTCGACCCTCTCCGGAGGGGACCCGTGGGTCGGCCTCGCGGCGGCCGTGAGAGGCATGCTCCAGGCGCCGAGCTTCGTCTATCGCGTCGAGCTGGGGGAGCCCGACCCCGACGAGCCCACGCGGCTGCGCTACACCGGCTTCGAGATGGCGAGCCGCCTCTCGTTCGTGCTCTGGAACGGCCCGCCGGACGAAGAGCTGCTCGACGCGGCAGATCGCGGGGACCTGGACGAGGCCGCTGGCGTCGAGGCGCAGGCGAGCCGCTTGCTCGACGACCCGCGCGCCCGCGTGGCCATCATGGAGTTCTTCGACCAGTACCTCGACCTCGGCCGCCTCGAAGGGGTGACGCGCGACGCCGAGCTGTACCCGACCTTCAGCGAGTCGCTGGCCGAGGCGATGCGCGCCGAGGCGCGCCTGATCGTCGACGACCTCGTCTTTCGGCGCGACGTGGACGTGCGCCAGCTGTTCTCGACGCGGCGCACCTTCGTGAACGACGAGCTCGCCGCCCATTACGGCGTGGACGCGCCCGGCTCCTCCGCCATTACGTTCGTCCCTGTCGAGCTCCCGGCCGACGGCCCGCGCGCGGGGCTTCTCACCCTGGGCGCGTTCTTGACGATGAACGCGCACGAGGCGACGACCTCGCCGACGCTCCGCGGGAAGTACCTTCGCGAGCGCGTGCTGTGCGCCGAGGTGCCGCCGCCCCCCCCCGACGTCGACACCGAGATCGAGCTGAACCCCGAGGAGCCGAAGACGCTGCGAGAGGTGCTCGACCAGCACCGCACCAACCCTGCGTGCGCGGGCTGCCACTCGCTGCTCGACCCGCCGGGCTTTCTCTTCGAGGGCTTCGACGCGATCGGCAGGGTCCGCAGCGAAGACAACGGCTATCCGGTCGACACCTCGGGAGAGCTCGACGGCGAAGACCTCGCCGACGCGCGAGATCTCGCCGAGGTCCTGGCGAACGACGAGCGCGTAGGCGCCTGCCTCACCAAACAGCTCTTCCGCCACGCGATGGGCAGGCTCGACGTGGAGACCGAGAGCCCAGCCCTCGATCGCGTGCACGATCGGTTCGCCGACTCGGGCTTCCGCTTCCGAGAGCTCTTGCTCGCGCTCGTCACCAACGACAGCTTCCGCTTCGTCGCACCCCCGGAGGTGTCCCAGTGAGCTCCCGACGACTCTTGCCTCGCCGCTCCTTCCTGCGAGGCGCGCTCGCGACCGGCTCGGTCGCCCTGGCGCTGCCGCCGCTCGAGGCGATGTACGACTCGCGCGCCCTCGCCGGCGGCGCGGCCGGCGAGCCCATCTTCGGCGTGTTTTTCTGGGCCAATGGGCTGCCGTGGAACCCGAAGCACACGGCCTCGGCCGTGCCCGATCCCGGCTTCGATCCGGGCACGAACGTCGACCTGTGGACCCCCAGCGAGCAGGGGGCGAGCTACACGCCGACCTACTTGCTCGAGCCGCTCGCGGCGCACGCGCCGAACGTGCTCTCGGGGCTGGAGCCCAAGACCAACTGGGTCACCGGCGGGGAGACCGACGGCCACATGCGCGGCTTCATGGTCGCGCTCACCTCGGATCGCGTGAACCCGAACGGCTTCTACCATAACTCCCACACCCTCACGTCCGAGCGGGAGAGCCTCGACCAATACGTCGCGAAGCACCCGGAGTTCTATGCGTCCGGGGTCCCGCGCTTCCGCTCGCTGGTGCTCGGCGTCAGCCCGTCGCGCTTCCACGCGTATGGGCACTGGAACTCGATCTCGTACAACGGGCCGAACTCGCTGAACCCGCCGATCATGGATCCGGCGCAGCTGTTCAACCTGCTGTTCGCGCCGCCCGGTGACGCGACGCTGCTCGAGCGGCGGGCGCGCGTGCTCGACGCCGTGCTCGACGATTACCACGACGTGCGCGCGAGGCTCGGGGCTTCCGACAAGGCTCGCCTCGACGCCCACGTGGAGCACATCGACGAGGTCCAGCGGCGGCTCGAGCTGTCGACGCAGGCCTGTGAGGGGCCCGCGCAAGCCCCGGGCTCGTCCGCCGATCTCCTGGTGCAGACCGCGAACATGGCCGATCTCCTCGCGCTCGGACTGAAATGCGGCGTGACGCGGGTCTTCTCGTTCATGCTCACGTCGCCCGCGACCACGCACCTCTTCAGCAACATCCCGAACGTCGTGAACGACATGCACACGACCTGTCACGCGGGCCAGTGGGGCGCGGTCCGGGACATCACGCGCTACCAGATGCAGGCGCTCGCCGTGCTCATGGACAAGCTCGCGGCGGTCGAGGTCGCGCCCGGCGTCAGCGCGCTGGACGCGAGCCTGCTCTACGCGACCAGCGAATACGGTGAGGGCTGGAAGCACGGCGTCCAGGAGATGCCGGTGCTGCTCGCGGGCACCGCGCACGGCCGCTTGAAGACGGGGCACCACCTGCGCGAGCAAGGCGGGAACATGGCAAAGGCGCACGTCACGATCCTGCGCGGGCTCGGGCTCGACGTCCCGAGCTACGGCTTCCACGACTCGGAGACCTTCGAAGACTTCTCGACCCTGTACGCGGGGGTGTGAAGGTGGGCCCGCGCGCGGCGCTCGCGGCGGTCTTCGCGCTCGGCTGCGCGACGGGCGATCCGCTCGACAGCGTGTCGTCGGGGGGCGGCGACGCCGGAGGGGGGCCGAGGGCGGCTCCACCGGCGCGCTGACGACCTGCGACACGGGCACGCCGTGCGGCGCCCAATGCGTCGATCTGCAGACCGATCCCTCGAACTGCGGGCAGTGCGGCAGGTCGTGTGTGCTGCCGAACGGCGAGGCCTTGTGCGAGGCAGGCGAGTGCGCGCTCGGCGGCTGCGAGCTTGGGTTCGCGAACTGCGACGGGGACGTCGAGACGGGCTGCGAGGTCGAGGCCGCCTGCCAAGCCGGCTCGGCCTGCGACACGGCCTGCGGCTCGGTCGGTGGCCTGGTGTGTGACGACCCGTGCGCGCCGTCGTGCGCGCCGCCGGTCGAGGCCTGCAACGCTATCGACGACGACTGCGACGGCGCGTGCGATCAGGGCGCGATCGCGGGGTGTCGCGTGGGCGTTCATCGGGCCTACAACGCGGCGACCGGGCACCTCTTCACGACCAACCTCGCCGAGGCGCAAGGCTGGGGCCTCGAGGCGCAAGACTTCTTCTACCTGTACGCCGACGCCGCGGCCGATTTGCGGCCGTTCTTCCGGTGCGCCAAGGCGGGCGGCGCCGTGTTCTACACCGAGTCGAACGACTGCGAGCTCACCGGTGCGCCGGTGGAGACGGTCGGCTTCATCGCGCCGCAGCCCGCGGGCGGGGCGCCGCCGACCTGCGGCGCGGTTCCGCTCTATCGCATCCGCAACGACAGCGTCGGCTGGCATTTCTACACGGTGAGCCTGGCAGAGCGTGACGCCGCCATCGCCGGCGGGTGGGTCGACGAGGGGCTCGCCGGGTACGTCTTCGCGGGACCGTGACGGGGTCGCGCGCGCTGTGCGGCTGACCGTGACGGGGTCGCGCGGTGTGCGGCTCTCGTGGCGACCGGAGCGCGCGAGCCGGGGCAGGGGGATGACGGTCATCGTGGCGGTGAATGCCGTCCCGGCGGGGCGGTGCGAGGCGGGGCAGGGGGATGACGGTCATATGACGGTCATCGTGGCGGTGAATGCCGTCCCGGCCGGGCGGTGCGAGGCGGGGCAGGGGGATGACGGTCATCCTCGGCGCCTACTCGACCTCGAGGCGCCCCCCGCGAGTGACAGAACCACCGACCCTGCTGAGCAGGGTCGGTGGTTCTGTCACTCGCGGGGGGCTCGAAGCGGGTCGCCGGGGCCGTGTTGGCCGCATTCCGGCCGCAAATGACCGCATCTGGAGGGTGGCCGCCTCGGGCTCGTGATAGAGGCACCGACCCTGCCGAGCAGGGTCGGTGGTTCTGTCACTCTTGAGGGCTGGAGCAGGGCCCGATGTCGCAGGAGTCGGGGCGACCGCAACGGGGCCGATGACGGTCATCGTCCCCGGGTGCGCCGTCGCGCATCGTGCCCCCCGGGTGCGCCGTCGCGCATCGTGCCCCCCGGGTGCGCCGTCGCGCATCGTGCCCCCCGGGTGCGCCGTCGCGCATCGTGCCCCCCGGGTGCGCCGTCGCGCATCGTGCCCCCCGGGTGCGCCGCCGCGCATCGTGCCCCCCGGGTGCGCCGCCGCGTCGCGCACCGTCGCCGCCGCGTCGCGCACCGTCGCCGGCGCCGCGAGCTGGATCACGCGGGCCCCCATGGCAAGGTGCTTGCTTGTGGACCCCTGTAGGGCAGCAAATCACCTCGGTTCTGTGCGTTCGTGCGTCACCGCGAAGCTCCGCGCGCGCTTGTGAGCACTCGAAGCGCAGCGCTCGCCGCCGAAGCCCTCGGATTCGCGGGGGCCTTGTGCGGCACGCTCCTCGCAATTGGGCTCGCGTGCGCCTCGAGAGCCGAGGCGCCGAAGGAGCGAGCTGCCGATGCCCATCACGCGAGGTCATGTCCTGGGTGCGCTGCTGACCCTCTTCGCGCTCACCGGCGGCTGCGCGCCGGGTGGGGGCGAGCCGACCGAGTGGGAGGAGACCGAGGAAGGCGAGGACGAGCTGCGTGTCTGCGCCGACGGGCCGACCGTGAAGGGGATCGATGTCTCGTATTGGCAAGAGGAGGTCGACTGGCAGGCGGTGCGCGGCGCCGGCGTCGAGTTCGCCTTCGTGCGCCTCTCGTATGGCGAGGTCTTCAAGGACCCGCGCTTCGAGGAGAACTGGGCCCGCGCGAAGGAGGCGGGGCTCATCCGCGGCGCGTATCAATACTTCCGGCCGGAGCAAGATCCGCTCGAGCAGGCGCAGCTCTTCCTGGACTCGATCGCGGCGGACCCGCTCGGACCGAACGACCTGCCCGCGGTGCTCGACGTCGAGCAGACGGACGGCCTGTCGAACGCGACGGTCCGCGCGCGCATGCAGGTCTGGCTCGACGCCGTCGAGGCGGGGACCGGCAAGCGCCCCATCATCTACTCGGCCGCGTTCATGGAGAACGTGATCGGCACCGGCTTCTCGGACTACCCACTGTGGGTCGCGAACTACACCAGCAAGTGCCCGCGGCTGCCCAATGGCTGGGGCGACTGGGTGTTCTGGCAGAGCTCCGAGTCGGGCAAGGTCGCGGGGGTCCAGGGGAACGTCGACATCGATCACTTCAATGGTACCCGCGCACAGCTGCTCGCGTTCGCGAGCGGGGGCGCCGCGCAGGACCCGGGCGACCCTCAAGACCCCCCGGAGGATCCGCCCGCGAACGCGCCGGTGAACCTGAAGCCTGCCGACGGCAGCCACGTCACCACCGACGCGGTGACCCTCTCGTGCGACCCCTTCGCCGGCGCCAAGAGCTACTCGTTCCAGATCGACTGGTTCAGCGCGTCGACCCATACGTGGAAGCCGTATTACACGTATTCGACGACGAGCCCCGCGAAGACCTTCTGGCCGGTGGTCGAGGCGCCGCTTCGGTTCCGCGTGAAGGCTGCCCTCTCCAGCGGCTCCTCGGACTTCTCGGCCTACAGCACGTTCGCCTATGGCGACTCGATGCTTCCTTGATGGCGGTGTTCCCCTCAACGGTCAGGCCAGCGGCCTGGTGCTCGGGGAAGGTCCCGCGCCGCTTACCTGGGTCTGTCACTTGGGCTCGGCGAGGTGCGCGCCCCTGAGCTTCACGAGCAAGGCCTCGGGGCGGCCGGCCTTTTCGTTGCGCTCCTCGAGGCAGATGGAGGTTCCGCGCTCGAGGGAGCGGCACACGTCCGGGCGCTGCTCGTAGACCCCGCACGAGAGCCAGCCCCGCTGGAGGTCGGCGACCAGCGCGGCGCAGCGGCCGCCGTCGAAGCGCATGAAGCGGCGGTCTTCGCGAGAGGTCGTGAGCGTCCGCGTGTGCTCGTTCATTCGGTCCCAGTCGCACTCGAAGACGCGGACGTGCTCGGGTGACTCGGAGAAGCAACACCGCGCGCAGGCGCGGCAGTCTCCGGGGACCGGATCGCTCAAGGCCGCTCTGCCGCGAAGGCCTCGAGCTCTGCGAGCTGCCGAGCGACCCAGCCGTCGAGGTCGACATCGAGGGGGCGGCGGGCCAGCAGCTGAGCCTCGAGGGCCAAGTGCCGCCGATCGTCCTGGCCGGTGGTGGGCGCGCGAAGCTCTCCGAGCACGGCCGCGAGAGTGTGCGGCTTGCCGAAGCGGCTTCGGCCGGAGGCGGTCTTCAGCCAGGCCGCCACCTGCTCCATGACGGCGTCGACATCGTAGGGCGGCTCGACGTGGAGGCCCGTGAGGCGAGCGAGCGCGCGGGTCGGCAGCTCGGGCTCTGCGCCTCGGATGCCCTGGGCGAGCACCAGCGCGACCTCCGGGGCGCCATAGAAGCCCAGCAGGGCGAGCCCGCCGGGGACCGCCAGGGCGCCTCGCTGAACCCGCTCGAGGTCGCGTGGGTCACCCGCCACCGCGACGACCCGGAGCGCCACCTCGGCGGCTACGAGGTCGGCGCTGGCGAGCGCGCGGTCGAGGATATCGCGCGCGGCGCGCACCCCCGACGCGTCGCCGCGTGCGGCCGACAGCTCGGCGGCGACGGCGCCGAGCCGTGCGGCGCGCGGCGACGCGTGGGCCTCGCGCGCGAGCTGCTCGAACAGGCGCGAGGTCTGCTCGGTCCCTGCGACGGCGAGGGCGCGAAGCGCGGCCTCCGCCACGTCGCCGTCGGGGTGAGCCACGAGCGGCGCGACGACGCTGGCGTCGACCTGCCGCCGTCGACGCGCAACTTCCAGGGCGACGCGCGCGAGCGCGGGCCGGTCGCTGGCGAGCAGGGCGGCGACGACACCCCGGACGGTCGGGGCCGAGCCGAGCGCGAGCCCGCTCGCGAAGGCGTGGAGGGTCTCCTCGGGGGCGCGCTCGGCGGCCAAGACCACCCAGCGCGCCGCGGCGTCGGCCCGCAGGCACGACAGCACGAACGCGAGCGCGAAGCTGCGGCCCCGTCCGGGACGAACCACTCGATCGCATAGCGGTGCAGCTCGCGGGCGAGGTCGAGGCGGCCAGCTCCCCGGCGCGCGGGGCGGGCGAGCGAGACGAGGGCGTCGAGCTGGGCGAGCAGCCGATCCTCGAACACCGCAGACTCACCCCACGGGTCGAGCCCCCGCATTCGCCGCAAGCTCCCGAGCGAGGCGATGTCTTCCATGAGGTCGCGCGCGAGCTCATGGAGGTGCGCTGCCTCCAGGTGCTCGCTCTCTCTGCGAGCGGGGCGGCGGTCGACGCCGCCCTCCTCGTAGACGGCCCAGGGGTCGCCCCAGGGGATGAGCTCGGGCGCCGGGACGTCGACGCCGTGGAAGAGCGCCGGGGAGCCCACGCTCGCGGTGAACGCTCCGGCCGAGGCTTCCTCGTGGGGCGCCCGCGCGGGGAGGGTGAGCGACGCGGCGCGATCCGCGATGGCCAGGCGGAGCCGCGCGGCGATCTCCTGGGCCTCACGGACCACGTCCTGGTCGCCGTCGGGGGCGAGCAGCACGAGCTTGCCCAGCCCGTCTCGGGCGCGCTCCATCAGGGCCGCTGCGTCGGGGCTCTCGAGCGAGACGCCCGACAGGAGCGAGAGCGCAGAGAGCACCTCTTGGGCCTGGTCGCGCGCCTGCGCGAGCGACAGCTCGTCGGCGCGAAGCAGCACCTGCTCGAGCGCCTCCCGCAGGACCTCGGCGTGCTCGCGGATCGCGTGGTCGCTCATCTCAGGCCGGCTCCACGACGAAGCAGCCCCGGTCGGGCCCTTCGCTCGAGAGCGTGACGAGCGCGCGCGCGGCGCGGGCGAAGCCCAGGCGGAACGCGCCGCACACATAGGTCAGCGCGAGGGCGCCGGTCGCCGCGCCGGCGTCGCCGATAAGGTCGCAGATGCGCTCCTCCAGCGTGGCGTCGGCGTCGAAGAGATCCTCATTGCGGACCTTCGTCACCACCCACTCGTTGACGCGGTGACGCTCGCCATTGACGTCGCAGACGACCCACGGGTGGACCCCGCCGCCTGCCCGTGCGCGCCGGACGAGCTCGGACAGCGCCTCCCCGTTCTTCGCGTCGCCTGGCTCGGGGGCAGGCTGCCGGGCGACCATCGCGGACGTGATCTTCGCCAGCCGGGGGGCCCTGTGACGCGAGCCTGCCACGACCGCGAACGCCGCGCCCTCCGAGGGGATGAAGCCGTCATGGACATGCCCCGACAACAGCCGCTTCTCGTGATCGAGCCAGGAGAGCACGGCCGCGTGGTGGTAGGAGTCCACCGCGCCCACGACCACCGGGCGGTCGTCCGCGCGCGCGGCGACGTGCGCCCTGGCGCGCTCGAGCGCAACGGCCACGCCGACCGCACCCGCCCGATAGAACAGAGACGCGGGCTCGTCGATGCTGACGCCAGCGGCGGCGCCCAGCGCCTCGAAGAACGGGCGGCCATAGCGAGGATCGTCGTCGGGGCGCAGCTCGGGCAGCGCGAGAAATACCGTTACGGGGCGGCCGCTGCGGTCGATCCCGGCGTCGTCGCATGCCTCCGAGAGCGCGGGCGCCGCCAGCGCGACCAGCCGCTCGACCCCTTGCAGACCGTCCGCGAGGCTCCTCGCGCGGACGTTCGCCATCCGCCCACCTCGGCTGTCCTTCATGGAGGTGGGGCGAGGGGCGAGCTTGCTCGCGCGGGTCATGAGCGCGTTTTGCCTCGCGTCGAGCCCGTGGGGACCAAACGCACCGAGCCCGACGACGAACGCCTCGCTCACGAGGGCACCTCGCTGACCTCGGGGCGCGGCGAGCTGGCGGCCTCTTCGCGCGCAGCCTCGAGCGCCGCGTCGAGGGCGCGCGCTGCGTCGGGCGAGGCGTCTGCCTCCCGCCGGAAGCGCTGCTCGAGCCGGAGCAGCGCCCCAAGCCCGAGCCCGAGCTCGCGCAGCGCCGGCTCGTGGCGGCCATCCTCGGCGAGCGCGATCAGCCTCGCGAGCTGCTGCACGGTGATGCTGTCTTCCACCGGCGTGGCGAGCGACGCTTGGGCCTCGCGGTACGCCTCGGCGTAGGCCTGCTGCGCGCGTGCCTCGGCCGGGGTCGCCGCGGGAGCGGACAGCTCATCCAGCGTGGCGCGCTCCTCGAGGCTCCAGCCATGCTCGTCGAGGCCATGGCGGAGCAGCACGCCTTCGCGCGGCTCACGCTGCTCCGCGAGCTCCGCGGCGATGCGCGCGCGGCGCTCGAGGGGGAGGGTGGCCAGCGGGCCGGCGACCTGGTCCCAGCTCTGATAGCGGGCCATGAGGGCCTCCTCCTCGGTGAGATCGGGCGGGGCCACCCCACGCGCCACGTCGCCCTGCTCGGTCGCCCAGAAGAAGCGCCCTCGGGGGAGCTCGCGCAGGATGTCGCGCCAATGGGACGCGACCCGCGAGTCGTCCCACTCGGTGGGCCGTACCCAGCCCACGATGAGCCGGTCTGTCGCTGCTCGCACCTCGCCCTCGAGCGCGAGCAGCCCTCGCCACGTGAGGTCGACGACGCGCCGGTCGCAGTCGACGTGCGCGGTGTCGAGGCGGAGCACGACGTCGCGCGGCTCCAGGCCAGGCTCGGCGAGGTCGACGAGCAGTCGCGGCGCCAGGTCGGGCAGCAGCGTCTCGACCCGGTCCCCTTCGGCGAAGAAGCCCTGCAGGACGAGCGGCTCGCCGGCGGGCATCCCGTCGAACTGCAACCGATCGGCGCCGATCTGGTACGCGTCGAAGTCGAACCCGTCCGGGTGGATCCCGTCGGCAGGGACAGCGGAGGTCAGCGGCCGCGGACCCAGCCGCGCCTCGCTCCCGTCGAGCCAGCGGGTGTAGGGCGGCGCGAGCGGGACTCGCCCGGGCGCGCCGCTCGCGATCAGCAGCTCTTCGCGGGCTTCGCCGATGGAGATGGCCGCCCGACGCACGAAGACCCCGCCCTGCGGGACGCCGGCCATATCGACGAGGCCGGTCAGCACCAGGTCGAGGGCGGGTCGCAGCGGGATGAAGTCGTCCGGGCGATCGGGCGCTTCGCCCACGGACAGCGGCGTCGGCTCGACGAACGCGGGGGTCGTCGCGCCGAGCGGGAGCGTCGCCCGCACGAAGACGCTGAGCGCCGGCTCCGGCATCCACCAGGGGTGCACCCCCACGACGCAGGGTGGGCACGCCGGCCTCGAGCCAGGCGCCTCCCGCCAGGGCGCGTGCGCCACGAGGAACCTTCGCAGGGGCGTGATCACTTGTTGCTCGAGGCCCACGCGAACGGCTTGAACGTGAACTGCGGGTAGCGGATCTGGGTCGACTCGGGGAAGTAGTTGATCGACTCGTTGGCCTCCCACCAGAGCACGTCGACCTTGGCGTAGCCCTCGACGCCGACCTTGATCTCGCCGTTCTTCACGAACACCGTCATCTGGGGCAGCGGGAAGCACGGGTCGATCTTGTCGAACGCCGGGTCGCCCATGACCACGACGCCGAGCGCGACCTCGACGTAGGTCTTCCACCGGATCTTGCAGTTGAAGAAGATCTTGAAGAGCAGATCCGTGTCGATGTCGTAATCGGCCTTCCCCCCGGGGTCCTTGACGATCTTGAAGAGTGGGGAGAGCGCGAAATCGACGTCGACCCCAATGGTCGCCTCGACGCCGAGCCAGTTCATCGCGTTCACGACCGCCGTGCCGCCGCCCGGCACGAACACGTTCACGAACGCCGCGACCGGGATGCCGATGGCGAACTTGATGCCGATGAACTTCTCGAACCCGAAGTTCAGCTCGAACCCCAGGTCGCACATGTGCTTGTAGAGCTTGAGCTCCTCGTTGGGCTCATTGATCTCCGCCCACAGCGCCTCGAACATCACCCCGCCACCCTCGGCGAAGATGAGCCCGAACTCGATGGGCAGGCCTGCCATGCTCGCGAGCTTCTGGAAGACCTTGAGCACCTTCTCGAGCGCCGCGGTGGCGGTCTTGACCCATTTCATCTCCGAGCAGTCCTTGGTGATGGACGCTTCGGCCTTGATGGGCGGAAAGACCCGCACGGTGTAGTTGTGGGCGCCGCTACACGCCTCCGCCTTGATGGCGATCGTGGGCGCGTGCTTGCGGGCAAACAGGATCTCCAGCAGCGTGCCGAACTCGACCGCCTTCGACGCGATCTGGGCCGCGCGGTTGAGGTTGGCGGTGTTCCACTTCTGGTACGCGACCTCTTGGTTCGCCTTGGTCTTGTAGCTGTTGCCGAGCTTCTTCATCCCGAGGGCCTTCTGACCCCGGGCCTTTCGGTCTTCGTTCTTCTTGTCGAGGATGCCCTGCAAGAAGTCCTTCTTGATCCCCTTCTCGGCGCCGTCCTTCAGCTTGATGCCGCCCTTGAGCTGGAAATCACCGCCGTAGTTGAGCCAGTCGCCCTTGAGCTCGAGCTTGTCTTGGGCGGGGTACTCCTGCTTCTTGTTCGCGACGCGGATGCCGCCGGTGCGCTCGATGATCCACTTGGTGTGGGTCTTCGGCTCGCAGGTGGGGTTGCCCTTGGTGCGAGCGTCGATCCGCTTGGCCTCGAGCTTGATGGTCTCGTCGAGGCGCTTCGCGTCGGTGCCCGTGATCTTCGAGGCGGCGGCGGCGGTGCCGTCGGCGACCTTGCTCAGCGGGTCGTCGGCCGCCAGCTGGTCCGAGTTTGCGCCGAGCACCTCGAGCACCTTCTCGTCGCCGGGGACCCGCCCGTGGGCGCACTCGACGGTGACCTTCTCGATATGGCAGGCCTCCTTCGGCGTGCCGCCGGCGCCGGGGGTCTGCGCGGGCGCGCCAGCTTCAGCGTATTGGCCCGTGGTGTTGGCCTTGTTCTGGGTCGTTGGGTCGGTGATGCGATTGGGGGGCTGCCCCTCGACGCGGACGTTGGGCGAGCCCTTCTGGCCGATCGCCTCCTGGCGATAGGGGTTCCCGGCGGCGTTGGCGCCGCCCCCGGTGTTGGGGTGGGCCGGGTTCGACGGCGGACCGACCTTGTCGCCCTGGCGCAGCACCGGCCCCTTCTCCACGTTGGTGCGGGAGGTGGAGTGTGTGGTGGCGGCGCTGTTGGGCGCCTCGTTCGGGAACGGCGCGGACGTCTTCTTCGCCGGGTCGAGGTTGACGTCGGTCGCGCCCATCGTTTGCGCCTTGCCGCCGCTCGTGGTCGAGGTGAGGCCCAAGTCCTGGTTCGTCGTGTTGCCCACGCCTCTCGCTCCTTCTCAGCGGAAGATCCGCCAGCGTCCGTCGACCTTGGTGAGGTACAGGTTCGCGCGCCAGCGCTGCCCCGGGTCGGTCTTGTGCGTCGCGAGCAGCGCGAAGCCCCCGTCCTTTCGCGTCACGTAGGCGACGCGGCCGTCGGCCCAGCGCTCGAACGACAGCTCGTGGGGCTCGAACGGCGCGACGTCCCACGGCTCCCTGAGCTTCGCGCCGTAGGTCCGCGCGGCCTCGGCGGGGGCGAGCTCCGGCGCCGCGCCGTAGTACCGCTGATGGTCGCTGAGCTTCACCTCGGTCGCCGACAAGAACGCGCCGATGTCCTGCCGTTTGTAGGCGTCCCACAGCTCGAACACGCAGTCGAGCTGCTCGCTGGTCCCCGACTCGGGGAACTCCTCTCGGGGGCTGTTCTCCCAGATGGGCGGCGGGACGTCGCCCTCCACCTCGAACGTCTCGACGTGGGTGAGCGGGAGCTTGCGCTGCTTGGGCTCGTGCCGCTCGAGGAGCTGGGGGTAGCGCACCGTGTGCACGAGGCGGTCGCCCTCTTGCTCCAGGACGTCGAAGTCGAGCACGACGCGCGCGCTCGGCGAGTCGGGGTTCACCGGCGCCGCCGCGAGATCCATGCGCACGGTGTTCAGCCCGGGGACGAGCGCGTGGTTGACCGGCCCGTTCGTCGCCTTGTTGAAGGTGACGACGCCCCGGTAGAACGGGACGTCGTTGAGCGCGAGCCGGAGCGCGAGGCCCGGCATGTGCCTGAGAACGTAGTAATAGGGGACGAACGCCATCGGGGGGGTCGAGCGGCTCAGATCTGGGTGGAGGTTCCCGCGCCGAGCTTGTTCTGCCCGGAGGTCTCGAGCTTGATGGTCTTCGGCGCGTCGATCGAGATCTTGCCGTCCTTCATGGTGACGGTCGTCGCGCCCACCTTCAGCTTGATGTCCGCGCCTTCGAAGCCGACGGTCGCCGCCTTCACGCCGAGCTTGTCCATCCCGGTGATGAGGGCGTCCTTGAGGGCCTCGACGCGGAGCAGGCCACCCACGACGGTCTTTCGCATCTTCTCGATGCGCGAGTCGATGCGGTCCTTGGCGTTGACCATATCGACGCCGCCGATGAGCTCGAAGCGGCGCTCTCCCGTGCCTTCGGTCTTGTTCTTGCGCGCGATCTCGAAGATGCCCCCGCCCACGATCAGCGCCTGGACGCGCTCGACGAAGGTGTTGTTTCCCTTGAGCGACCCCTCGAGGATGACGCCGCCCACCGTCTCGGTCAGGTTCTTCTCGACGTTCGTGTTGTCGCCGCTGCCAAAGCGGCGAAAATGCGAGCCGCCGATCGTGAGGCTGTGGTTCTTGTCCACCGTCTCGCCGTGTGACGTCGCCGTCTTGACGACGCGGTTCGCTCCCACCGTCTTGGTCTGGTTGCCGCCGACGTCGGGCATACGATCGAGGACGACGACGGTCTTGCGGTCGCGGCCGATGGTCTGCTTCTCGTGCCCTCGCACCACGTTCGACTCGGTGCGGTCGATCTGCTCGCACTTGTCGTTGGCCACGACGATGTTCTGGTCGCGCTGGGCGTGGACGCTGATGCACTCGTACCCGGCGAGGTCGTCGATCTGGATGAAATTCTCTCCCTGGCCGCTCTCGTAGTCGCGAGGGGACGTGAGCGACCGCAGGGTCGTTCGGTACTTCATGTCGGGCAGCGGGCTATAGAAGGGGTCTTCGCTGTTGTAGACGCGCCCGAGCACCACCGGGCGATCGGGGTCACCCTCGAGGAACTGGCACAGGACCTCCCAGCGCGTGCGGGCGATCGCCGACGACTCGCCCGTGTTGTCCTGGAGGATCGGGATCCAATGGGAGCAGCGGTCGTCCTTGGGCTGGAGCCGATCCCAAGGGAAGTGGACCTTCACCTGGCCCCATGCGTCGCAGTGCACGTCTGCGCCCTCGGGGCCGGTCACGAAGCCGGTGAGCGGGTTGGGCTGGACGGGCGCCGGCGTCACCACGGGCGGGCGGTAGCTGACCGACTCGGGCTGAGCCTCGATGCCCACATCGAACGCCGTGCCGCCGAGGGTCCAGTCGTGGGTCACGGTGGTCACCACGTACCCTCCGTCGGCGACGCCCGGCGGCGCGCCGGTCAGCATGAAGCGCAAGCCGGGGCGCAGCGCGCCAGCGAAGGAGCGCGCGACGAGCCGGCGGTGCTGGCAGGCGAGCGCCCCGGCGCGGAGCCTCGCCTTGGCCGAGCCCTCGGGCGGCAGCTCGTATTCGCCTGGGTAGTCGTACCACTCGGCGCCTTCGGCGAAGGGCGCCTGCGCCTCCACGTCCATGTCGAGGCTCGGGTGCTCGTGGTTGAAGTCCCGCAGCGCGACCTTGCCCGCGGTCATCTCCCCGCGCCAACCGACCTGGGTGATGGAGTCTCGCTGGCCGTCGAGCCCCGACGCGGGCTTGAACGGCAGCAGGCCCAGCGGGCCGTCGTACGCCGCAGGTGAGTCGCCGAGGACCACCATGTCGTCCTGGTCGAAGAAGTAGAAGATGCCCTCGTCCTCGAGCAGGCGGGACGCGAAGGCCAGGTCGGCCTCGCGAAACTGCACCGTGTAGGGCCGGACCTTGTAGGAGCTGGATAGGCGCTGCTCGACCATCACCCCCAGGGCCTCGAGGACCTCCGTCACGATCTGCGGGACCGTCTTGTCGCGGAACACGCGGATGTCCGAGCGAAACCGGAGGGTCGCGAGCCGAGGCTCGAGCACGAGCTGGATCTCGCCGGCGCCCGCCGCGCCGCGCCGCGTGGCCTTGCGGGTCACGCGGGTGACGACGCCGGTCAGGCGCCGCTCCTCGCGGTCGCGAGCCAGGGTGAGGACGGCATCGCTCCCCGCCACGGCGTCGGTGTCGACCGGGTCGCTCGGGTCCACCGGAAAGGTGAGCTCGAGCCTGGAGGTGCGGCTCACGCCCTCGTAGCCCTTCACGACCCTCACGGCGTAGCGAGCGCCGGCGAGGTCGAGCCAATACGTCAGCGGTTGATCGCTCATGGGCCCTTCGTCCTCAGTTGTGCTCGATGGTCTGAGCGTCCGCGTCGAGGTGGGCGCCCGACATGTCGAGGGCGGAGCCCTCGATGCGCACCTCCTCCTCGGTGATCGTAATGGTGTTGCCCCCGACCTTGATGCGCAGGGATTTCTCCGCCTCGATCAGGATCTCGGGGGCCTTGCCCGTGAAGCTCGCGCCGCTCGACCACAGGCTCGTGTCCTCGACGGTGTCGAAGAATTTGCCGTTCGTCTTGACGTACATCGCGCCGGCCACCGTCTCCGACATCTTCTCGGCGACGTCGAGCGAGCGGCTCGTGCCGGCGCTCTCGATCTTCGCGCCTCCGACGAGCTGGACCGCGACCTTGCTGGTGTCCTCGCTCATCGATTCGCCGGCGACCTTGAGCACCGCGCCCCCGACCAGGGTCGCCGAGTCCTTGGCCTGCGCGCCGATGGAGCCGAGGGTGAGATCGATCATCGCGGCGCCGACCTGGAGGGAGCGGTTGCCGCTCACCATGATGCCGTGCGTGTCGCCCGCCTTGATCGTGCGATTGCCGGCGATGGCGCGCGTCTCGTTGCCCTGCACGCCCTTCGAGAACCGGCTCTGGGTCGTGAGCTCTTCGTTGCGCCCGATCGTCACGCGCTGGTCGCCGATCACGCGCTCGTTCACCGTCTCGTGGACGTGCAGGTGGTAGTCCTGGCCCACCTCGCGCGTCTGGTCGTTCTTGACGGTGTCCACCTTCGGTCGAGCACGCGAACGTTCATGTCCTTCGAGGCGTTGATGAACATGACCTCGGCGCCGGCCTTGTCCTCGAAATGGATCTCGTTGTGCGACCCGCCGCCGGGCGTCGTGGCGGTCTTGAACACGACCCTCGTGTTGTTGTCCGGCAGCTTGTAAGTGGGTGGGTGCTCGGCGTCGTGGATGCGGCACACGGTGCTCGGCGCGTCGACGCCGCCCTCCTCGTTGAACGTGGCGACGTTCCAGCCCATGCGAGGCAGGAGCATCGAGCCGGGCGTGCAGCGCTGGGCGATCCGCATCCAAGTGCCGCCGCGCTCGCTTCGCTCCCCATAGCGATCCCAGCGCAGGATGACCCGCACGCGGCCGTGGTCCTCGGGGTGGACCTCCTCGCCGGATTGGCCGACCACCGTGCCGATCTGAAGGCCCGCCTGCTTGGCCTCGGGCGTCACTCGCGCAGGGCGGAAGGGCACGCTCACCGGCTGGGTGACGAACCGCGAGGTGACGCCCACCGCGGCGCTGCCCTCCACCTCGACCGAGAGGATCAGGTAGCGGACGTCGAAGCGGCTGAGGGGGTGCCCCATCAGGGTGAAGGCCCGGCCCGGCACGAGGCGGGCGGTGGTCCCTGCGCCGCGGACGCGCGCGCGCGCCGACCGAGCGCCCTCGCGGGCGTCGCTCACCCGCTGCTCGAGCACCTTCGGATCGGGAGAGCCGCCGCCAGGGGCGTCGTACACCTCGTAGCGCCCGTCGCCCGTCGACGCCTCGATGCGAAAGTCGGGGCGCTTCATGTCGAACGTGCGGCCGGAGAACCGCGACGGCACGGAGCGAGCTACGAACCCGAGCTCGAGCACGGCCTCCTGGTCGGGCCGCATCCCGGAGGCCTCGGTGAACGACAACAGCGGGATGTCCGGGATGTCGGGCGCGCCCGTCGAGTCATCGGCGAAGACGACCGAGGCGTCCTCGTGGTCGAACCAAAAGTAGATGCCCTCCTCCTCGCACAGGCGGCTCACGTAGGTCCAGTCGTCCTCGCGGTATTGGGCGCGATACGGGAACTTGGCGTACGCGCGGCCGAGCTCGTAGCGGACCGCGCCCGGGTAGTCGGCGAGCACATCCTGGATGACGTCGACGACCGACATCTCCTGGAACGAGTAGCAGTCGCGCCCGAGCCGCTGCCGGAACACGGGCGGCCGGACGACGACAGAGGCTCTTCCACGATCGACGTCGAGCGCCGTGAGCTCGACCTCTGCCACGACTCCGCGGACCGTGCGGGTACCGCCGCCGACGTCACGCAGGACGATGTCGGCGGGCTTGCCGACCAGCTGCGAGCTGTCGGGGATGGGCGCGTCGATGTCGGCCTCGACGCGGTACTCGAACAGCTGGTTGAGCGCCTCGCGCCCGATCATCGCGCGGACGACCTGGACGGAGAGCCCGCCCACTCGCAGCTCGACGTAACGCCTCTCGCTCATCATCTCGCGCTCCTCACGTCAGGTTGTCCGGCCCGCCGCCGACCTTCACGCTGGTCCCCGCTTTGAGCTTGAGCTCGCCGGTGATCTTCGCGCCGCTCGTGGACAGCTCGATGCCGAGCCCTCCGGCCTTGA
The DNA here is from genome assembly GCA_016719945.1 of Polyangiaceae bacterium. Taxonomy (GTDB): domain Bacteria; phylum Myxococcota_A; class Polyangia; order Polyangiales; family Polyangiaceae; genus Xiheicaenibacterium. Next base: position 49,018 of record JADJYE010000012.1, read on the forward strand.
GCGAGAACGCCTCCGACGCCTCGATCTCGATCTCTTTTCCGTGGAGCTCCAGCTTCTGAGAGCTCTCGACCAGCGTCGCGCCGCCGACCGTGATGGTGCTCTTCTTCGACGCCGTGCTGACGTCGCCCTTCGCCTTGCGGAGGATGACGCCACCGACCGTCGTCGAGTAGAGCTTCGCGACGCTGCGCTGGATCGTGTGCGTCGCCGTGGCCGTGAGCTTCACGCCGCCCACGGCCTCGACGTAGAGCTTGTTGGCGGCGTTCACGATCGTCTTACCGGCCAGCTCGACCAGGGCGCCGCCGACCAGCCGCAGGTGTCGCTTGCTCGTCGCTCGCATGATGGACCCTTGGACGAGCTTGTCGGCGAGGTCCTCCACGCTGCGCACGTCGGACAGGCCCCCGGTCGCCTCGGAGGCCAAGCTCTCGGCCGAAGGGAGGCCGCCCTTGAGCGTGCCGGCGAGGTCCATCGGCGCCGCGGGGGGACCCCCGAGCGCGCCCTTCGCCTGGGACTCGAGCTCGAGCTTGAAGGCCTTCGTGTACGCCTCGGCGCTCGAGGCCACGACCTTCTTCATGATCTCCTTCGGCTCCGGGATCGAGACGCCGAAGCCGCCCGACATGGTGAAGCGCAGCGCCCCCACGCTCTCCTTGTCGTTGCCGCGCACCATCAGCGTGGCCGAGTCCTTCACGTCGATCGACTCGTTCGCGCCCACCGTCTCGCTGCGGTCGAGCTTCACGACCTCGAGCTCGCCCCGGCCCAGGTCGACGATCTCGTCTCGCCCGATCGTGAGCTCTTGGGTCTTCTCGACGGCTCGATCGAGCCCCTTATCGATGAGGTGCCGGTAGTCTCGGCCGACCTTCTCGCGGCGGTCGTGCTCGACCGCGCCCATCAGGTCCTTCTGGGCGTGCCAGTCCATGGTCATCTCGGCGGCCGAGTCGTCGAGGCGCAGCTCGTTGTAGCCCTGCTTGCCCGGGTACGACTCGGTCTTGATCGTCATGCGGTTTTTGAAGCCAGGCTGCGCGTACGTCGGCATCATCTGACCATTGATGAGGCGCGAGGTGCCGACCGGGCGATCGGGGTCGCCGTCGATGTAGCTCACCGACAGCTCCCAGCCGACGCGCGCGAGCTGCATCGACGAGCTCGTCTCCTGGACGACGCGGATCCAGCGAGAGTCCTCGTCGGTCCCTTTGGCCTCGCGGTCCCAGTGGAACTGGACCTTCGCGCGGCCATAGGGGTCGGTGTGGATCTCTTCGCCCTCGGGCCCTCGGACGCGGACCGTGTGGTTGCCCTGGATCACCGGGCGGGGCGTCGCCAGCGGCGGGCGGAACGGCGTGTCGGCGAAGATCGCCTTGAAGTCGTTGCCGTAGCGAGCGCCCTGCGACTGCCCCGATTGCTGCTCGTAATGGTGCGTCACGCGCCGCAGGAGGTAGGTGCCCGAGAAGCTGGCGGCCTCTTCGTGCGCCAGCTCGAGCTTGCGACCGACCTCGAAGAACGGGACCGTGCTCGTGCCCTCGATGAACCGCTTCTCGGCCTCGAAGGCCTCGACGCGGAGCCTCGCGAGCGTCGCGCCGACCGAGGGGTCGCGGTAACCGGTAGGGTAGTCGTAGACCTCGAGCGCGGTGTCGCGTGCCCCGGTGGACGACTTGAGCAGGCTGAGGCTCGGCTTCTTCCAGTCGTGGTCGTTGACGGTCGCCTTGCCGGTCCCCATGACCGTCCCGCGGTGGACGCTGGTGATCCCTGCCTCGCCGTGCGCGAGGGCGCCATCGCCCTCGACGAGCTCGAACCACGATTTGCCGGAGATGAGGTCCGCGGCGCGTGAGGTCGTCGGGAGGACGAGCGTGCCGTCCTGATCGAAGGTGAAATAGATGCCCTCGTGCTCGAGCAGCCTCGTGACGAAGTCGAGGTGGGTCTCGCGGTACTGCACGGTGTACGGCCGCGAGGGGCAGGGGCGGGTCGTCTGCCAACGGTGCGCTACCCCGTTGTCGTCGAGGATCTTCGAGACGATGGCCTCCGTCGTCAGGTCGCGGAATTTGCGAATGTCCTTCCCATAGCGGAGGAAATGCAGCGCCGGCTTCAGCACGATCTCGAAGATCAGCGCGTTCTCTGCCAGCTCGACGAAGCTGCCGCTCTCGACCTTGAACGTGAAGCGCCGGATGGGGACGCCCCCCAGGGTGAACACCAGGGTGGCCGTCTCGTCGAGCAGCGGCTCGAAGTCGAAATCGTCCGTCATGGCGATGCGCAGCCGGGCGCCGCCGAGCTCGCTCAGGCCCTCCTCGATATCGCAGCTGCGGACGCGGCACGAAGCCCCGGGCAGCAGCAGCTGGAGGTCGAAGGTCTGGGCGGAGTCTGTGGGGAGTACCTGCATCGATCGATCTCGGTGGCGCTCCAGGCGCGCCAGGTTCTGCTAGCCCGCGGTGGGCGCGTCGGTACGCGCGGGGGAGGGGGAGGTGGCCGGGCGGCGCGGCTCGCGAGCCGCTTCGGGCATCTCGCCGACGCCCGTGACGAAGAGGCGCTCGACGCGCTCCCATTTCTTCGGGAGGCGGATCGAGGTGCGGAAGGTCAGCTCGACCACCCCCTCGTCGGCGTCGATCAAGTAGCCGTCGAGGTGGGTCGGGTGCTCGGCGTAGTCGCCGTCGGTTCGGCTCGTGAAGGCGACCGAATAGGCGGGGAGCTTGAAGCGCCAGATCCCCTCGGGTCGGACGCCGCCGACCTCGACGGGCACGTCGGGGGCGAGCGGCGCGTCGGAGTGCAGCTCAGGGCACGCCCAGTCGTGATGGCGGAGGTGGAAGTCCTTGGGGCGAAATGGGGCTCGCTTGCGACGCCACTCGAGATCGAACGTCCCTGCCAGGCCTCGGCGCGGCTCCCAGCTCGGGTCGATGGGGGCGAAGGCGCCGTGGGCCCTGCGCGGCTTGCCGAGGCCGGGCTCGCTCTCCGGCTCGAGCTGCGGGGCCGGCTTGCCCAGCAGCGCGCGAGGATCGCTGGCGGCGCCTCGACCGATCGGGTTGAAGGCAGGCTCGAGCTCCGCCCACGCGAGGTCGTAGCGCAGCGGGGTCGGCTCGAGCTTGCCGGCGGGCCCGGGGACGACCGCCGCGCCGTCGGCGACGAAGGTGCGGGGGCCCCAGACTCGGACGAGCTTGCGCAGGGTGCCGCCAGCCCGGATCCACGCGAGGAAGCTCTCGCTGGCGCCCGCGGGCGGGTGGGCCGTCCCGACGAGGCCGACGTCGGTGCCGCGCTTGTCGTCCGCGAGATCGTCCGGGAAGCGGAGCCCGCCGCCCCGCTCGGGGACCTGCGTCGTCCGCACGGGACGAAAGGCCAGGCGCGCCGCGCCGTCGAAGCCGACCGCGTAGGCGAGCTTCGCGACGATCACGACCACGTCGTAGCCTGCCTTGTCGGACGTGGTGAACGTCCGGGTGGCGGCCCACGTCGCGTTGTCGCACCGCTGATCGAAGTCCATGTCGCCCCGCGCCGGCGAAGCGTACACCGTGTGGCCCGGGTCCGTCCGCGGTACGCTTCGTCGCCATGTGGGTCGCGACGCGACGCAACATCCCGGTCGCGGTCATGCCTTGGCCGGAGCGGCCCGGCCGCGTCACGGTCGTCGCGAAGCTGTCGTTCGACGTCGACCCTTCGGGCCACGCGGTCCTGGCGGTGCGCCCGGACCCGCTCACGCCCGACACCCTGGGCCCGAGCGGATTGCTGCTGTTCCCCTCGGACTTCGTGCGCTCGAAGCAGGTTTGCGACGTCTTCGTCGTCGGGCGAGCGCTCACGCTGCCTCCGGCGCCGACCTATCTGGAGGTCGGCAGCGTCGCGAAGCGGGAGCTCCACGCAGCGACGCTAGGGCCCGTGCTGGTGCGGTCGTCCGCCGCGACGGTGCAACACGCGCCGGTGGACCAGCGGCTCGAGCGGGCCGACCTGCCCCTGCGCGTGCGCTACCGCCGCGCGGGCTTCACGCTCGACGTGACGCTGCCGGGGCCGACCCCTGTCGTCGCCGTCGGGAGAGGGGGGCGGGTGGAGCCGCAGCGGACCGTGCTCGACACGGTGGCCATCGATCCGGATCGGGCGCGGGTGACGGTGTCGATCCGGGCCGTCATCGAGGAGCTCGACACGGCCGGCGCGGCGATGGTGATCATCGACGAGGACGCCGCGCTGCCGAAGGACACGAGCGAGCTGGTCGCGTTCAGCGTGTCGGAGATCGGCCCGACCTCCGCCGAGGTCGACGCGCCGGCGCCGCGCTCGACGCGGGCGCTGTTCGAAGACCTCGAGAGCGAGACCTCGGTCGAGCTGCCCATCGACCTGGCTCGGGCGGTCATCGACGAGACCGTCTCGATCGACGGGGACCCGCTCGAGGAGGACGACCCGCTCGCTCGAACCGTGCGACGTGTGCCCGCCATGGGCCTCGCGCCTCGGCTGGCGCCTGTGGCAGGGTCTCCGAGCCGGCCTCCGTCGCCGACGCTGCCGGTGGTCCCTTCGCGCGCCGCGCGCCGCGCTGCCCTTCGCGCGCGCGCGGTCCGCTTCGGAGGCCGCGTCGCCCCTGGCCTCCGCTGCCAGCGCTCCCCCGATGGCGGAGCCGCCGACGGAGACGACACAGCTCGTTCCGGCGGTGGACCTGGCACCGGCGCTGCCCTTCGCCACGCGCCCCGCCGCGTCTCACGAGCCGCCCCAGCAGGCCTCGTGGGGCACTCGCTTCGCCGTCGAAGAGACCACCGCCGATGTCGCGATGCCTGGCGACGTCGGACGGGAGACTGCGCTTCGGTCGGGCCCGCCGTCGCGCCCGGCCCTGCCGTTCGCCGGAGCTTCGGGCGCCGCGGCGCCTCGGCCGATCCCCCGCGGGCTCGAGCCTGCGACGCCATTCGAACGCAAGAGCGCCCCGCCTCCCGCCGGGCCGAGCGCGCTCTTGACGTTCGGCGCGCCTGCCGCCTCCACCCCGGTCGAGGCCCCCAAGAGCCCGCTGTCCCGCTTCAACGTAGGCTTCGATTTGAAGCCGATCGCGCAGGAGGCCAAGCCCGTCGAGCTCTCTCGACCGACCCTGTCGCTCGAGACCTACGCCAAGGTCAAAGCCGAGCTGTGGTCCCTCGGCGCGAACCGGCGCGAGGTCCTCCGCCGACATGGCCTCTCCGAGATTCAATGGCGCCTGGCAGAGCGCTCGATCCTGGCGCTCGGCGAAGACAAAGCCGGCGGAGCCGACGACGGCTCGGCGCTCCGCGCGCTCATCGCGGGGCTCGCGTCCGAGGTGCGCCGTCAGGAGCAGGCGCGCGAGCTGCCAGGGTGAGCGCGCCCCGAGGGTGGACCCGCGCTGCGCGGGGGCTGCTCGGGGCCGTCACGAGGCCTTGCAGGCCGGGGTGTTCACCGGCGTGAAGGCCTTGCCCTTCTTGCCCGCGCCGCGGGGCAGGTACGAGAGCTTCTTGCCGCTCGCGAGCGTGAGCTGAACGGGGACGTTGGCGCTGTCGGGCGTGAGGTCGGCGCTGGTCACGACGTCTCCGGCTCGCAGCCCAGCCGCCTCGGCCGCCGAGCCGCTGAGCACGACCGTGACGGTCTCCCTGGTCGCCCGCGCGGGTCGCCGTGTAGCCCAGCTGGAAGCGGTAGAACGTGGTGTCCTTCAGGGTGGCGCAGGGTCCGAGCCCGGCGCTCGACATCGGGATGCGCCGGCCCTGTTCGAGGGCGCCGAGCGCCGCGTCGGCGCGCGGCGCCCCGGCGCGTGCCCGAGCGACCTCGAGCAGCTGGTCGAGGCCGAGCTCGGGGGCCCCGGCGCTCGCGGCCGCACGAACGGCGTCCTTCACGATGGGGGAGAGCCCGGCGCCGCCCTCGGAGAGCGAGAGCGCAGCGAGCGCACCTCGCACGGCGAGCAGCTGCGCCGCCGCGCTGCGCTCCTCGCTGGTCCCGTCGCGAGCTGTGCGGGCGAGCTCGGCGAGGCTCTTCCCGGCTTGGGGGCTGAGCGCCTCGGCCGCGAGCAGCGCGTTGACCTCCCCCAGCCGCTCGTCGCGGGTGATGACGCCGCTGTCCGCGAGGACCTCGAGCGCCCCCGCGTGCGCGAAGCCTTCGTCGAAGAACAGCGAGGCCATCGGCGCGGCGCCCATGACCCTCACCGTCACCGACGTCCCGATGGTGCGCTGCAAGAGCAGCCTGGTGATCTCGACCCGCGCGCGGGCCGTCCACGCCGCGCCGACGTCCGCCTCGATGATCGCGCCGCGCAGGCCGGGCCGCACGTGGACGCCGCGGGCGGTGCGAGGGGCAGGCAGGAAGACGAGGCCGATCGAGGGGTCGTCGGCCGGGCGCGACACCCCGAGCCAACGGTCAGCGAGTGTACGGACCCCAGCCGCCTCGGCCGCGACCCAGCGAGGGTCGAACGAGAAGAAGCCCACCCAGGCAGCGTGGTCGCGCCCCTCCGTCGCATCGAAGCGAGCCCGACCGACGTCTCCGAAGACGAACGCCGCGCGGGCCACGTCCTCGAGGCTCGCTCGCGAGGTCACCGCCTCGTCGAGCCCGAACGACGAGGCAGCGCGCTTGTGGAACGTGGGATCAGGGGCGAGCTCGAGCAGGAGCGAGGAGCGCTGCTCCGCGCCGGTCTCGGGCAACACGAGCACGGCGGACCCGCAGAACACGGCTCGGTCAGGGGTGATCTCGAGCGGACATCCTCGCGGGGCGTCGGGCGCGGCGACCTCGTAGCTGAGCTCGAGCGGAGGCTGGAGCGGGCGCGCGTCGGTCACCGTGATCCGCGCGCCAGCGCTGTCGAGCGACGCCGCGAGGATCCCGAGGCGATCTTTCACCTGGATCTTGGAGACGCGAGCGCCGCTCGCCGGTACGCGCCACGCGGTCGGGCCGACCTTCTCGTGTCGCAGGCGGATCGTCAGCGTCGACGTCGACCCCGAAGAGGTGACGCGGACGCTCAGGTCGGGGGGGCCGGGCTCGGACGGGCCCGTGACGGTCGCGGGGACCGGCGTCGGGGCGAGCCCGGGGCGGGCGGGCGACGAGGGCGGCGGAGTCGAGGAGCAGCCCAGGGCGGCGCCAACGAAGCACAGCGCGAGGCCAGCGCGGAGGAGCGTCATGAGGACAGGCTAGGGCACCTGTTTCATGGCTCGGTGTTGCTCAGGTCACGGGATTGTCACCACGCCCGGGCAGCTCGCCGCGCGGGCGAGCCAGGCTCGCGCCGCCTCGTGCTGCGTTCGCTCAGTGTTTGCAGTTGGGACCGTGCTCGTGGGCGTGGGCGGCGCGCTGCTCGTCGACCTTCTTCTTCACCTCGACCATGTCGAGCTTCTCGACCTGACTGACCAGATCGTCGAGCGCCTTCGCGGGGAGGATGCCGGCCTGCTCGAAGAGCAACACGCCGTCGCGGAACACCATGACCGTGGGGATCGCCTCGATGCCGAACGCCTGGGCGAGCTCGGGCTGAGCCTCCGTGTCGACCTTGCCCCAGACGACTTTGTCGTGTCGCTTGGAGGCGCTCTCGAAGACGGGCGCGAAGGTCTTGCAGGGGCCACACCAGGAGGCCCAGAAGTCGAGGAAGACGATCCCGTCCTTGCCCAGGTGCTCGTCGAGGTTGTCCTTGGTGATCTCGGTTGTCGCCATATCGCGGGCAACCTTGGCGCACGCCCGGTCGGATGTCGATTCCGGATTGTCGCGCGCGCTACGAATCGCAGGTGCAGTCGAAGCAGCCGCCGCCTTCGGCGCACGAGCCGCAGGCCTCCACGACCTTCTTGCGCAGCGCCTCACGGGCGCGGAACACCCTGACGCCGGCGTTGTTGGCGGCGATGCCGCGCGCGGCCGCGAAGTCTTTGACGGCGGCTCCCTCGACGTCGATGCGCTCGAGGGCGTCGACGTATTCTGGCTTGAGGGTCGACACGACGCGCGCGACGCAGGCGCACGCTCGAGGGGTCCGCTCGACGGCCTCCACGGCGTGCGTCACCTCGCCCGCGAGCGCCGTGGTGGCGCGCTCGGCCGCGCCGCGACGGCGGCGGTGGTCGGTGATCTCGTTGCGCAGCATCCGATAGAACCAGGCAGTCGCCGAGGCTTCGTCCTCGAGCTGCCCGACGCGCGCCGCAGCCTTCGCGAAGCAAGCCTGGACGATGTCGTCCGCCAGGGCGGCGTCCCGAACCCGGCCGCTGACGAAGGCCAGAAACTCCCCGCGCCGCGCGGAGAGCGCGGAGAGCGGTCCGCCCTTGCTGCAGCAGGAAGCACCCATGAGCCCACCGAGATCGTGGCGGCGCGGCGCCGGCTGGTCAAGCTCCACCGCTCTCACGACGCCCTCCCGAACCGGCGCAGGCGCAGGGAGTTCGCGAGGACCGAGACGCTCGACATCGCCATCGCGAGGCTGGCGATCACCGGCGACAGCGACCAGCCGAACCGCGACAGCGCGCCCGCCGCGATGGGGATCCCGACGACATTGTAGATGAAGGCCCAGAACAGGTTCTCTTTGATGTTGCGGAGCGCGGCGCGCGCGAGCTCGAGGGCCCGGGGCAGGACCGCCACGCCGCCCTGCATCAGGACCATGTCGACCGCGGCGAGCGCGACGTCGACGCCGTGGCCGATGGCGATCCCGACGTGGGCCCCAGCGAGGGCCGGCGCGTCGTTGATGCCGTCGCCGACCATCGCCACCGTGTGCCCGGCGGCGCGGCGCTCGGCGACGACGCGCGCCTTGTCTTGGGGCCGAACCTCCGCGATCACCTCTCGGATCCCGAGCTCTCGCGCGACGGCCTCGGCGGTCGCCTTCCTGTCTCCGCTCAGCATCGCGACGCCGATCCCGAGGCGCTCGAGCGCGAGCACGGCGGCGCGCGCGTCCGGGGTCGGTCGATCGGCGATCGAGATGAGCCCCGCGACCCGGCCGTCGATCGAGACGAAGGTGGGCGTGTGGCCGAGCTCTGCGAGCCGCGCGGCCTCCTCGCTCAGCCCCTCGGGGAGCGCCGCGCCGCCGGCCCACTCGGCCGTCCCGACGCGCACCTCGCGTGCCGCCACGTGGGCGCTGGCGCCGCTGCCCGGCTCCGCGGCGAACCCGGTGGCCTCCTCGACGAGCGCCCCTCTCGCCCTGGCGCCCAGCACGATCGCGCGAGCGATGGGGTGCTCGCTGGACTGCTCGACGGACGCCGCGAGCCCGAGCACCTCGAGGTCGCTCCACCCCTCGGCGGCCACGACCTCCGTGAGCACGGGGCGACCGGTGGTGAGCGTGCCCGTCTTGTCGAGCAGCACGAGGTCGACGCGGCTCGCCGCCTCGAGCGCGGCGCCCCCCTTCACGAGCACGCCCAGCTCCGCGCCCCGCCCCGTCGCGACGGCGACGGCGGCGGGGGTCGCGAGGCCGAGCGCGCACGGGCAGGCGATGACCAGCACGGCCACGAAATGCTGGAGCGCGACCGCGAAGCCGTCGGCCGTCGGGTCGAGCGCGAGCCACACGGTGAAGCTCAGCGTGGCGATCCCGAGCACCACCGGGACGAAGACGGCGCTCACGCGGTCGGCGAGCGCCGCGATCGGCGCCTTCGACCCTTGCGCGTCCTCGACGGCCCGGACGATGCCGGCGAGCGCCGTGTCGGCAGCCGCCCGCGTGACGCGCACCGTGAGCGCGCCGGTCTGGTTCAACGTGCCCGCGTACACGACGTCCCCCTCGATCTTGTGGAGAGGCATGCTCTCTCCCGTCAACATCGACTCGTCGACCGAGGACTTCCCCTCGATCACGCGCCCATCGCTGGGGATGCGCTCGCCGGGACGGACCCGGACGCGGTCGCCGGGCTCGAGCGCCTCGACGGGCACCTGCACGAGGTCGGTCCCGAGCATCTTCGCGGCCTCGGCGGGTCTCAGCGCCACGAGCCCGCGCACGGCGTCGGTGAGGCGCTTCTTCGCCTTCGCCTCGAGCGTCTTGCCGAGCAGGACGAACGTGACGATGGCGCCCGCCGCCTCGAAGTAGACCGGCGGGGCGTGGTGCTCGCCGTGCGGAAATACCCCGGGAGCGAGCACGGCCACCGCCGAGTAGAGCCACGCCGAGCCGACCCCCAAGCTCACGAGCGTGTTCATGTCTGCCGTCCGGTGGCGAAGGGCCGCGAGCGCGCCGTGGAAGAAGCGTCGACCCGGGATCGCGAGGACGGCGGTCGCGAGCGCGAGCTGGAGCCAGCGCCCGAACGCCCCGTCGAGGGCGGCGATCGCGCCGTGCGACATGCCGATCGCGACCAGCGGGATCGACAGCGCCGCCGAGAGCAGGAGATCGCGCCTGGCCCGGGCGTGCTCGCGATCCGCCGCCTCCTCCGGCGCGCTCGCGGGAGCCCCAGCGGCCGCCGGCTGGGCGAGAGGGGCGACCCCGTAGCCGGCGTCGACGACCGCCCGCACCAGCTCGTCCCGCCCGGTGAGCTCGGGCTCGAAGGTCACGGTCGCGCGCTGGGTCGCGAAGTTGACGGACGCCTCGATCACGCCCGGCACCTTGCGGACGGCCTTCTCGACGCGTCTGACACACGCCGCGCAGGTCATCCCTTCGATCGGGAGATCGAGGCGCCGACTCGGCGGCGCCGACTCGGCGGCGGGTGTGTCGCGGCCGGTCACAGGCAGGGGCATCAGGGTTGTGTGGGTCATGTTCTGCTGACGCCCCGGCTTCAAGCTCATTACATGCGCGGGCGCGCCACGCCCGGATGGGGTAATGCAGCCGAGCCTCGCGCGTCGGCAGCTCGGAGGATGCGATGACGAAGATAACGGTGTTGGGAGTCGAAGGAATGACCTGCGGCCACTGCGTCAAGCACGTCACCGCCGCGCTGACGCGCGTCGCAGGCGTCAGCGCCGCGACCGTCCAGCTCGAGCCCGGCGAGGCGTCCGTGACCCACGAGGAGGCCGTCACGGCCGAGGCGCTCGTCCGTGCCGTCGAGGACGAGGGCTACGCGGCGAGCCCGAAAGCGGGCAGCGGGGCGTAATGCCCCGGCCGGCCCTGCGTCAGCCAGCCAGAGCCGAAGCGGTCCACAACAAGGAGCCGAGAACCATGTCCATCGGAAGAAGAGAGGCGATCGTCGGGGGGGCCCTCGCGGCTGGCGGGGCTGCCCTGCTGACCGCGCGCGAGGCCCTCGGAGCGCAGGGCGGCGGCGGCCGCGGGTGGGAGTCGACCTACAGCGGAGGGTCGCAGGACGCCAAGCCCGACAAGCCGGGCGAGCCGGGCAAGGACTACACGCCGGTCGTCACGCCGAACGGGGTCGCCCTCCCGTTCAAGATCGTCGACGGCGTGAAGGTCTTCCACCTCGTCGCGGAGGAGGTCGACCACGAGTTCACGCCTGGGCTCAAGGCGAAGTGCTGGGGGTACAACGGCCGGGTCCACGGTCCGACGATCGAGGCGGTGGAGGGCGACCGCGTCCGCATCTACGTCACGAACAAGCTGCCCGCCCCGACGAGCACCCACTGGCACGGCCTGTTCCTGCCCGCCGGGATGGACGGCGTCGCCGCGCTGACCCAGCCGGTCATCCAGCCGAAGGAGACGTTCCGGTACGAGTTCACGCTCCGGCAACACGGCACGTTCATGTACCACTCGCACCACGACGAGATGACGCAGATGGCCCTCGGCATGATGGGCATGTTCGTCATCCACCCGCGCAAGCCGAGCGCTGGCTACAAGGTGGACCGCGACTTCGCGATGATGCTCAGCGAGTGGGCGATCCCGGCGGGCGCTTCGCGCCCCAACCCGAACGCGATGGATGGCTTCAACGTCCTGTCCATCAACGCCAAGTGTTTCCCTGGCACCGACCCGCTGGTCGTGAAGAAGGGCGATCGCGTGCGGATGCGCTTCGGCAACCTCTCGGCGATGGACCATCACTCCATCCACATGCACGGGCACTATTTCAAGGTCGTCGCCACCGACGGCGGGCAGATCCCGGAGACCGCCCAGTGGCCGGAGGCGACGGTCCTCGTCCCTGTCGGCAGCACGCGGGACGTCGAGTTCCTCGCGGACGCGCCCGGCGACTGGGCGATGCACTGCCACATGACCCACCACGTGATGAACCAGATGGGCCACGGGTTCCCGAACACCACCGGGCTTCAAACGAACGATCTGGACGACAAGGTCCGAAAGCTCGTGCCGGGCTACATGACGATGGGCCAGCACGGCATGGGCGACATGGCCGACATGAAGATGGCGGTGCCGAACAACAGCATCCCGATGGCCGGTGGGGCAGGGCCCTTCGGCACGATCACGATGGGCGGCATGTTCACCGTGATCAAGGTGCGCGAAGACCTGAAGACCTACGACAAGGATCCCGGCTGGTACAAGCACCCCCCCGGGACCCTGGCGCGCCTCGCCACGGCCGACGAGCTCACCAAGGACGGGATCAAGTCATGAGGCGCCGAAGCTTCTCCCTCGCCGCGTTGCTGCTCGCCGCCTGCGCGCCCGACTTCGAGATCGAGCCCCAGACGGCGGCCGACGCCAAGGCGGAGGTCTCGCCGCTGCCCGAGGGCTCGGGGGTGCTGCTCGCCAGCTTCAACCCCGACACGCTCGCCCCCGCCGACGCGACCGCCGCGCCGGCCGAGCCGGCAGCGACCGAATACACGTGCCCGCACCACCCCGAGGTGAAGAGCGACAAGCCCGGAAAGTGCCCGAAGTGCGGGATGCCGCTCGAGCCGAAGAAGGCCGAGCCGAAGACCGAGCCGAAGACCGAGCCGGCGGTGACCGAATACACGTGCCCGCACCACCCCGAGGTGAAGAGCGACAAGCCCGGAAAGTGCCCGAAGTGCGGGATGCCGCTCGAGCCGAAGAAGGCCGAGCCGAAGGATGCAGGCCACGACCACGGAGCGCATCGATGAGGGCCGCGGCGCTCCTCGGCCTGCTCGCCTCGGCCCTCTTCGGGTGTGTCTCGTCGGGCGCGGGGTACGACCTCACGCGCTCCACGCTCCGCGACCGCGCTCAGCTCGAGCTCCCGGCCGACGACGAGCGGGACCAGGTCCGCGCCGACCTCCTCTCGAGGCCGCTCACCGCCGAGTCGGCGGCCCGGCTGGCGCTCGCCGCGAGCCCCGACGTCGACGCCGCGCTCGCCGGCGTCGGCGTGAGCCGCGCAGAGCTCGTTCGCGCACTGAGGCTCCCCAACCCCAAGGGCGAGATCGGCGCTCGCTTCGGTCACGGCGACGAGCCCGTGCTCGAGATCGCCGCGACGCTCGATCTCATCGACCTCGTCATGCTCCCGGCGCGAGAGGCGGGCGCGTCGCTGCGCCTCGACGCGGCGGCCCTCGAGGCCGCGGGCGCGCTCGTCGACGTCGCGCATGGCGCCAAGATCGCCTTCTATGAAGCCCAAGCTGCGGCTCAGGTCCTCGAGCTGGAGCGGACGATCACCTTCGCCGCCGCGCAGTCCTCCGATTTCGCCTCGCGGCTGCGCGGGGCGGGGAACGTACCCGAGCTCGACGCCTTGCTCGAGCGGGCGCTGTTCGAGGAGGCGCGGCTCTCCCTGGCACGCGCAGAGGTCGCCGACGCGGCGGCGCGGGAGCGGCTCAACGCGGCGCTCGGGCTGCACGGCGCGGCGGCCTCGAGCTGGAAGCTCAGCGGGCGCCTCGCCGAGCCGGACACCTTCGACGCGACCTCGCTCGAGGCCAAGGCGGTTGGCCAGAACCTCGATCTGGCCGCGCTCGAGAAGCGCTATGGCGCCGCGCGCTCGGACGTCGACCTCGCGTGGGCACGGGGCCTGCTCCCCGAGATCGAGGCGGGGGTCCAGCTCGAGCGCGAAGGCGGCGAGTGGGCCATCGGTCCGGTCGTCGGGGTCGAGCTGCCGCTCTTCTATCAGGGTCAAGGTGAGGTGGCGGCTGCCGAGGCGCAGATGCGCGCGGCCAAGGGCGCGCATACGGGCGTCGCCGTGAAGGTCCGCGCCGCGGCCCGCTCGATCGCGATCGAGCTCACGGGCACCCGGCAGACCGCCGCGTTCTACAAGGAGACGCTGTTGCCGCTGCGCGAGAGCATCGTCGACGCGACGCTGCGCAAGTACAACGCGATGGATACCGGGCCCGCGGAGGTGCTGCGAGCGAAGCGGGATCAGATCCAGGCGGCGCGAGCCTACGTCGAGGTCTTGCGCGAGTATTGGATCACCAGGACGCAGGCCGACATGCTCCTCGCCGGGCGCCTGCCCTTCGCGCTGCCTTCGGCCCGGGCGCGCAGCGCACCCAGCTCCGAGGCGCCGGGCGGCGGGCACTGACGGCCGCGCGTCACTCCGCCATGACGCGCGCGGCCTCGCCGTCCGTCTGCGCCTTGCAGCACACCGGCAGCTCGGCGCGCAGCAGCTCCACGGCCCGCGTGGCCTTCTCCAGGAACGAGGGCGTGCTGTCGACGAACATCCGCCGCGGGTGGCCTTGCCAGGCCTCCTCGATCTTCGCGTCGATCACCGCGGCCTCGCTGGCGTCCTCGACCCGCAGGGGGTTGGTCCGATCGTAGGCCCCGTCGGGCGCGACCCTCAGGTGCAGCACCGCCGCATAGCGGGACAGCTCGCGCTCGCGCGTCGTCTCGAGGGAGGAGAAGAAATCGGCCGGGTCTCCGGGCCAATACGCGAGCCCGTCGAGCGTACCTCGGTCGCACAGGCCCACCCCCACGAGCCCCTCCTCGCGGACCATCTGCTCGACCTGCGACTGAACGTAGTAGATCGCTCGCTGCGCCGCGCGGCGCCCCGGCCTCGAGCTCGAGCGGGGGAAGCCTCCGCCGAACAGGATGCTCGCCGCCTCCGGGAGGACGGCGGCGTGGTCGCACAGCGTTCGCCGCACCAGCTCGAGCACGGCGGTCTTGCCAGCGCCGGGGCCGCCGGTGACGACGACGAGCTTGGCGGCATGTCTCGCCGCGCCGCACCCGCACTCGACACTGCCGACGGGGAGACTGACGCGGGGCTGGGGAGCGGGCGGGGGCGGGGGAGGGCTCATGATGTTTCCCCCCGGAAAGCAGCCAACACTCTACCCCAAGGCTCGGCTCTGTCGACAGCTTGGCGCATCGCCGCTCTCCACGCTAAGACGTCGGCTCGATGAACCCTCGCCTAATGGAGCTGGTCCAGGGCGGCGGCTGAGCGCGCAAGCTCCCCGCCGAGAGCCTGGTCCAGGTTCTGAGTCAGCTGAGTCCCGGTCCGTCCCATCCGTGGGTGGACACCTCGCCCGGCCCGCTCGACGACGCGGCGCTCGTGAGCCCCGATCTGTCCGGGCCGACCCGGCTCGTGATGACGATCGACGTGGTGACGCCGATGGTGGACGACCCTCGAGACTTCGGCGCGATCGCGGCCGCGAACGCGCTCTCCGACGTGTACGCGATGGGGGGCTCGCCCCAGGTCGCGCTCTCGTTCATCGGCTTCCCTACCGACAAGCTCCCGCTCGCGGTGCTGACCGAGATCGCCCGGGGGATGAGCGAGGTCTGCGCCGCCGCAGGCTGCGCGATCGTTGGAGGGCATACGATCGTCGATCCGGAGCCCAAGGCGGGGCTGGCGGTCACCGGCGTCGTCGACGCCGCGCGCGCGTGGACCCACGGGCGCGCGACGCCAGGCCAGGTGCTCGTGCTGACCAAGGCGCTCGGCACGGGCATCGTCATCCAAGCCGCGAAGAAGCTCGAGGCCCCGGAGGACGCCGTGCGGGCGGCCACCGCCAGCATGCGGCAGCTCAACGATCGCGCGCGCGACGCGGGCCTCGAAGCCGGCGCGACCAGCGCCACCGACGTGACCGGCTTCGGGCTGCTCGGTCACCTGAAGAACATGTGCGACGCCTCGGGCGTCGGCGCCCACCTCGAGGCTTCTGCGCTGCCGGTCCTGCCGGGCGCGCTCGCGCTGTGCGAGCGCGGGCTCGTCCCGGGAGGGACGAAGCGCAACCTCTCGTACGTGGGCGCGGCCGCCAGCTTTCACGACGCTGTTCCGCAGGCGGTTCGCCTCCTGCTCGCAGACGCGCAGACCTCGGGGGGGCTCTTGCTGGCCGTGCCGCGCTCCTCGGCGGAGGCGCTGTGCCGCCGCCTGGAGGCGGACGGCGGCGTCGGTCGCGTGATCGGCGCCATCGAGCCGCGCGGCGACGGCGCGACGATCCGCGTGAGCCCTTGAGCCGAGCGCCAGCCTCGTGTACCGCCGAGCGGTGACGACCGATCTCTCGCAGCGAATCGAGGCCGCCTACCGGGACCGCTCCCTGCTCGCCTCGAGCGAGAACGCGGACGCGGTGCGCGAGGTGATCGAGGCGCTCGACAAGGGCAGGCTCCCGCGTCGCCACCGCGCGCCGAGGACGGCACGTGGACCACCCACGCCTGGATCAAGGAGGCGATCCTCCTCTACTTCGGGCTCACCGAGGCGACCTTCACGGAGGCTGGGCCCCTTTCGTTTCGCGACAAGATCCCGATCAAGAGGGACCTCGACGGTGTGCGCGTCGTCCCGCCGGGGACGGTGCGCTACGGCGCCTACCTGGAGCCGGGCGCGATCGTCATGCCGGGGTACGTCAACATCGGGGCGTATGTGGGCGCGGGCACCATGGTCGACACCTGGGCGACGGTCGGGAGCTGTGCGCAGATCGGCAAAGACTGCCACCTCGCGGGCGGCGTGGGGATCGGCGGTGTGCTCGAGCCGCCGTCGGCGCGGCCGGTGATCATCGAGGACGGCTGCTTCATCGGCTCTCGCGCCGTGGTGGTCGAGGGAGTGATCGTCGAGCGCGAGGCGGTCGTCGGGGCGGGCGTAGTGCTCACCTCCTCGACGGCGATCCTCGACGTGACGGGCGCCTCGCCGGTCGAGCATCGCGGCCGCGTCCCGGCCCGCAGCGTCGTGATCCCAGGGACGCGGCAGAAGCGCTTCCCCGCCGGTGAGTTCGGCGTGCCGTGCGCCCTCATCATCGGGCAGCGCACCGCCTCGACCGATCGCAAGGTCTCCCTCAACGCCGCGCTGCGCGACTTCGCGGTGCCTGTCTGAGCATGAAAGAGCAGCTCCGGCGGACGGTGCGCGGCTTCGGGGTCGGCTCCCAACCGCCCGTGGTGGAGACGCTGTTGTGGCTGCTCAGCATCCCGTCTTTCATCGGGGAAGAGGGGCCCATCTGCGACGCGGTGTCCGCGCGACTCGCCGGGCTCCCGCTCGCGGCGCCCGTGCGGCGCTACGGCAACTCGATCGTCGTCCCGGTCACCCGAGGCACGGGGGGCCCGAAGATCGCGCTCGCCGGGCACCTCGACGTGGTGCGGACCGAGCACGAGGGGCCGCCTCGCGTCGAGGGCGATCTCGTCTTCGGCGCTGGCGCTGCCGACATGAAGAGCGGCCTCGCGGTGATGATCGATCTCTTCGAGCACCACTACCCGCGCTTCGCGTCTTCCGTCGATCTGACGCTCGTCTTCTACGCCAAGGAGGAGGGGCCCTACGCCGACAACGAGCTCGGGCCCGTCCTCGAGCTCGACCCCGAGCTGCCCCACGTCGATCTCGCCGTGTGCCTCGAGCCGAGCGACAACAAGCTGAGCCTCGGCGCGAGCGGCTCGATCCACGCGCGCGTCGTGTTCGAGGGCAAGACGGCGCACTCGGCCCGACCTTGGCAGGGTGACAACGCGATCCACAAGGCCGGGGCCTTCCTCACCGAGCTGTCCCAGCTAGCGCCGCGCGAGGTAACGCTCGACGGTCTGCTCTACCGGTCGGTCTTCTCGGCCACGATGGCGAGCGGGGGTCGCGGGCGCAATATCGTCCCCGACCGCTTCGAGATCAACGTCAACCACCGCTTCTCGCCGGACAAGACCCTCGAGCAGGCGAAGGCCGACATCACCTCGCTCGTCGGGGAGCGGGCGCGCGTCGAGTGGCTCGACCTCAGCCCAGCCGCGCCGCCCTTCGCGGCGCACCCGCTCGTGCGCGCCCTCGAGGCAGCCGGGGTCGTGGCCGTCGAGCCGAAGCAAGCGTGGACGGACGTCGCGCGCTTCGCGCAGCTCGGGGTGCCAGCGGTCAACTTCGGGCCCGGCGACAACGCGCAGGCCCACCAGCGCAACGAGCACACCAGCATCTCGAAGCTCCTCGCGGGACGGGAAATCCTCGCACGGTGGCTGTCGTCCGTGGTTTCCCCCAAGCGGCCAGTCAAGTAGAGTCAGGGCCCACGTCGCAGTCGATCCTCACCCGAGAATTGTCGAGTCGATGCCGAGCCTGAGCTCCCTCATCGTGCAGCGCCAGGTCGCGAGCATCGCGGAGGTCGAGCAGGCCATCGCGCGCCAGGTCATCCACGGCGGCGATCTCGTCACCAACCTCCTCGAGGTGTCCCCGCAGTGCGAGCAGTCGCTCACGCGCGTCCTGGCGGAGAGCCTGGGCATCCCGTCGATCCCGCCGGGGCGGCTGCCGGCCCCTGACAACGACGTCCTCGATATCGTGCCGGTCGAGACGGCCCTGCGCTACGGCATCTTCCCGCTTCGCCTGGCGAGCAAGACCCTCGTGATCGCGACGAGCGAGCGGCTCAAGCCGACGGCCCTGCACGACCTCGCCTACGCGCTCGGGCTCGATCTGTCTCAGGTCGCCGCGCCGCTCATCCGCATCCGCGAGGGCATCGCGGCGCACTATGGGGTCCCGCTCGAGCCCCGGCAGCTGCGCCTCGTCCAGCGGCTCGACGCCGCGCTGGAGGGGGCCGTGCTGGCGCACACGCGCCCCCACGCTGCAGCTGGGCTGCCGACGTCCCCAAGCATCTTGCCGTCGAAGCTCTCGAGCGGCGTGTCGAGCCCGCCTCCGGTGCCCGAGTCGGACATCCCCACCACGCGCCGCAAGGGGAGCACCCTGGAGATGGAGGCGAGCTTGGGGGAGGGGCCGCGCCGTCCCGACGCGCCGGAGTCGACCTCGCTCCTCGAGCCGGCGCCAGACGCACACCCACCCCGTGAGCCGGTCGCCTTCTCCGAGGAAGAGCCGCCTCCCGAGGAACAGGCTCCCGCCAGCTTCGTGAGCGCGCCGCCCCCCGAGGTCGTCGAGGAGTCGCCTCCTACCCGCGCGAGCGGCGCGCCGCACCGGTTCGAAGACGCCCCACCCCTGGAGACCACCACCTCCGCGTCGTTCCCGGCGGCCGACTCACCCCGTCCGCCCGGCATGGTCGATCGTCGCGCCGTCGCGAACCTCCTCAAGCGCGAGGTCGGCGCGCGCCGCAAGACGGTGGCGCGCTCGGCGCGGAAGAAGGGACCCTACGCGCGGGTCGACGCCGAGCGCGACGTCGAGGCGGCGCGATCCCCCGAGGAGATTTGCGACGTCTTCTTCGCCTTCGGGTCGCAGTTCTTCGAATACGGCGCGCTGTTCGTCATCCACGGGGACATCGTCGAAGGCCGGGATGCTTGGGGGCCTGGCGCCGATCACCTCCGGGTCCTCGGGCTCGGGGTCCCGCTCGATCTGCCGAGCTCCCTGTCCATCGTGCGCAAGGAGGGCCACGTCCTGCTCTCGCGCTTCGACGAGCTCGACCTCGATCGCGAGCTCATCCGGGACCTCGAGCGCAGCCGCGCTCGGCCGCCGATCGGCGCCATCGTCCCGCTGACCATCAAGGGCCGCGCCGTGGCCATGCTCTACGGCGATGACGGCGAGTCGGACGTGACGCTCGGCTCCCTCGGAGACCTGCTCGCGTTCAGCGCCTTCGCGTCGGCTCAGCTCGAGCGGGTCGCCCTGAACCGAAAGAAGAAGGGGCGTTTCGACGGCCTCGTCGCCCCGCGGGTGCAGCCCTCGAGCGTCGAGGCGCTGGCTCGCGCGTTCTCCCTACCCATGCCGCACGGGGCGATCGGGCTCAGCCACGTCGACGGCTCGAGCCACGCGACCGAGACGCGCGTCTCACCCGGCGCGACGACCGTCAACCCGCCGCGGCCGATCACCAGCACGTACGGTGGGCCGCGCCACAACACGCTCGAGGCGCCGGGGGGGATCGATCTCGCGCTCGCGCAGACGGCGGTGCCTTCCTTTTCGGCGGAGGAGCTTGCGGTCGCGGCCGACACCCGCGCCGCCGAGACCCCCCTCGCCCCCGAAGCGCTGGAGCCCGCGCACGCGCCAACCCTCGCCGGGGCGGCCGTCTCGCCCGCTGCGCCGCACGAAGAGGCGAGCCCGCGCCCACCCGCGGCGCTCGCCGCACCTGAGCTCGAGCACGTGCTCGCGCGCGCCGCTGCGCCGAGCGAGGCGCCGCCTCCGGTCACGCTCGGACGCGTCGAGTCGGCGAGGCCCTCGGGCCGCTTCGTCCCACCGATCCCGAGGGTCGACGACGACGACGCCTCGTCGCTCGTCGCCGAGCACGTCGGCGACGGGTTCGAGGCGAGCTCGCCGCGCAGCGAGGTCGAGCCCTCCTCGGTGGACGGGCGCATCGGCTCGTATCAGCTCGTTCCGCGCCCCGTGGAGGCGCGCAACCGCGACGAGCCCGCCGACCTCTCGCTGCTGCTCGAGCGATCGGCGTCCGGCGGCCTCGAGGGAGAGGAGGCGCTGTCGGAGCTGCTGCGTCGAGCGGAGCTCGACTTCCCGCTGCTGATGGACCGCTTCCCAGGTCCGCTCGTCGTCGATCGGCTGCGGGCGCGGGCCGATCTGCCGGCCGCGTCGGAGTGCGGGCCGCTGTTGAAGGTCGTGGTGATGATGCGCCGCGCGTCGCTCCCCTTCATGACCGTCAAGAGCGCGTCAGCCGACGTCGAGCAGCGGTTCTGGGCCGCCCACGTCCTCGGTGAGCTGCTGCTCCCCGAGGCGTCCAACGCGATCTTGCCGCGCCTGTTCGATGAGGACGTCTCGGTCCGCCGGGTCGCGCGCAGGGCGGCGCAGACCCTCGCGGCGGCTGGCGCGCCCGGGGAGCCGCTGAAGCACAGCCTCGGGCACACCATGCGCAGCAGCGAGGAGGCGATGCAGCGGCGGCTGCTCGCGATCGAGGCGCTGTCCGACATCCGCGTCCCCTCGGTGGTGCCGCTGTTGATCGCGGCCCTCTACGATCCGAGCGACGCGATCGTCGAGGCGGTGCGAACCGCGCTCATGATCGTCTCGCGCCAGGATCTCGGCCGCAACCCGCAGGTGTGGACCGCCTGGTGGGAGCTGCACCAGCATGAGAACCGGGTCGTATGGCTCATCCAATCGCTCACCCACGACACGCCGAGCATCCGCCGCGCCGCAGCCGATGAGCTCAAGGCGCTCACGCGCGAGTACTTCGGCTACTACGACGACTTGCCCCCGCGCGAGCGAGAGCGCGCCCAAGCTCGCTACCTGCAGTGGTGGACCGACGAGGGCCAGTACCGGTTTCGCTGAGCGGAAGGCTCTCTGCTACGGGGTCGCGGGGGGCGGACGCTTGCCCTCGGCGATCGCCAGCGCGAGCTTCACGAGCTTGCGGAACTTCGAGGGCGGCAGGGCCCCCGACTGGAAGAAGCCCTCGAGCTTGCCCTCCTTCGTGGCGTAGGTGACGACGAAGCTCGGCGTCCCCGAGATGCCCGCGGCGGCGGCCGCCTGCAGGTCCGCGTCGATCGCCGGGCCGTGTTTGCCGGCGTCGAGCGCGGACCTCAGCGCGCTCACGTCGAGGCCCTGCTTCTCGGCCGCCTTCTCGAAGCCTTCACGCGTGAAATCGGGGGTCTTCGCCAGGGTGAACAGCTCGTCGTGGAAGGCCCAGAAGCCCGCGTCGCCCTTCTGCGCGAGCGCCTCGCGGGCCGCGTGCGCGGCCACCTTGCCGAGCGCGTGCCCCTCGCCCGGGCGGTCGCGCCAGACGAACCGCACCTTGTCCGAGAAGCGCTCCTTGATGAGCGCCAGCGTCGGGGTGACCTGCTTGCAGAACGGGCACTCGAAGTCGCTGAAGATGTGGAGCTCGACCTTCGCCGCCTCTTTGCCTGCGGACGGCGCACCCTTGGGCGCCGGATCGATGAGCTTGGTCGTCGGCAGAGGGACCTCCTTGGCCGACTTCATCGTCACGTCGTAGACGGCCTCGGCCGCGGTGCCCGCTTGGACGAGCGCCTCGGCCTTCTTGAGCTCTTCGTCGACGATCGCCTGCAGCTTGTCCATCGACTGCGCGCCGACCAGCCGGCGACCGTTGATGAAGAAGTGCGGCGTCGCCTCCGCGTCGAGGTCGTCCGCCAGATCGGCGTCCGCCTCGATGGCGCCGAGGGCGGCGCGCGCCTCGGGAGGCGGATCGAAGGTCGGGGTGGTCGGGTCTGCGTCCGTGAGCAGCGGCTTGACCTTGGCCTCGTCGAGGCCGAGCTTCGCGGCGATCGCGAGCAGGGAGGCCTCGCGGAAGGGGTCCTTTTCGCCACGCTCGAAGCTGGCCCGCTCGGCTTCGAACAGGGCGTCGTGCGCAGCCCAGAACCCAGCGTCACCCTTGTCGGCGCGGGCGAGCTCGGCGAGCAGCGACGCTGCCGTGCCGCGCCGCAGGTAGGGCAGGGGCCTGTGCTTGAAGACCAGCCGAACCTTGTCTTTGTAGCTCGCGCCCAGCTCTCGCAGCGTCGCGTCGACCTGGCTCGAGAACCGGCACTCGAAGTTGCCGAACTCGACGATGGTGACCAGCGACGAGGCCGGGCCTCTCGCCGGGGACTTTCCGAGCGGCACCCTGTAGGCGGTCGGATCGTCCTCCTGCAGCTTGCCGCGATCTTTGGGGGCCTCCGCGGCGTCCGCGTCCGGGGGGGCGTCTGGCGCGGCGGGCCCCGCCGACGCCGCGCTGGATGGCGAAGCGGCGGCGTCCGCCAGCTTGGGTCGGTTCTTGAGCGACCGCGTGACGTAGACCTGTCCGGCGGCCGTCCCCGAGCTGGCGAGCGCCTGCGCGGCGCGCAGCTCGGCGTCGATGACGCTCTTGAACGCGTCGAGCGGCTGGTTGCCGCTGAGCAGCTGACCGTTGACGAAGGTGGCGGGCGTGCCGCGGACACCGAGCTGCCGCGCCAGCGTGAGGTCGGCGCCGACCTTGTCGGCGGCGCGCTGCTTGATCGCCTCATCCTCGAGCACGGCCGGGTCGACGCCGGCCTCGCGAGCCCACGCGGCGAAGCTCTCGGGGGTGAGGCTCGCGCTGTTCTCGAACGCTCGCGCGTGGAACCGCCAATACGCGTCCGAGCCGGCGGCGATGTACACCTTCGCCGCGGCTTCGTGCCCGACCCGCGCGTTCTTGTGCACGATGGGCGCGTGTTTGAAGACGACCCGCAGCTTCTGGGGTCCGTAGGCGACCTTCAGCGCCTCGATCGTGGCCTCCAGGTTCTTGCAGTGCGGGCACTGGTAGTCGCTGAACAGGACGAGCGTGACCGGCGCGAAGCGCGAGCCCCAGATCGGATCGGCGGACGTGATCGGGACCGAGGACGCGCTGTCGTCCCAGGAGGCGGGGTTCACGACCGTGCCCCGGGCGCTCGGGCCCATCGAGCCCCAGACCGCCAAGGCTCCCGCGATGAAGGCGAGCAAGAAGCTCAGCCAGGACACGTTGCGATTCACCGGGTGGTCCTCCGCGGCCGCGTATAGCCCATGAACTTGGCCCACGCTATCCCACATCCGTAGGGAGGTTGGTATGGCGTGCTCTCCTCCTGCGCCCCGTGCGGGCCGTCCAGCGATGCGTTCAGCGACGCTGTCGATGTCCGACTTGCCTCGCCGCTTCGCGCGCTATGTCCTGCTCCGTCGCGTGGCGAAGGGAGGGATGGGCGAGGTGATGCTGGCCGCGACGCTCGGCCTGGAGGGCGCGGAGCGCCCGCTCATCATCAAGACCATCCGGGCGGAGCACAAGACCGACAAGAGCTTCAACGCACGCTTCCTCGACGAGGCTCGCGTTCAGGCCCAGCTCGAGCACACGGGCGTCGCACAGGTCCTCGAGGCCACCACGGACGACGAGACCCAGGAGCCGTACGTGGTCGTCGAATACGTCGACGGACGCAGCCTCGGCGATGTCCGCGCTCGAGCCCTGACCTCCGGGCAGCGGCTCGAGTGGCACGAGGCGGTCGCCATCTCCCAGCTCGCGGCCGAGGCCCTCGCGCACGTCCACGAGCGGATGGACGCGCAGAACCGGCCCCTGTCGATCGTGCACCGGGATCTGTCGCCGCAGAACCTGATGGTGAGCTACGGAGGGGACGTCAAAATTATCGATTTCGGCACGGCGCGCGGCGAAAATCGCAGGTGTCACACGGTGAGCGGGGTGGTGTTCGCGAAGCCGGGGTACGTCGCGCCGGAGGTAGCCAACGGAAACCCGGGGGACTACCGCGTCGACCTCTACGCGCTCGGCGTCATGCTCTGGGAGCTGTGCGCGGGGCGCCGGTTCCTGCAAGGCGAGGCGAGCGACCACATGGCGGCGGTCTCGCGCAACGAGCGGAACCTTCCCCCGATCGCCGACGTCGCCGGAGCGCCTCGCGCGCTCGACGATATCATCGCTCGCCTCACCGCCTTCGATCGCGAGGCGCGCTACGCACGCACGAAGATCGCGGCGCGGGATCTCGCCTCGCTGCTCGGGTCATCGCCGCCATTGAGCGGCGGTGACCGAGGGGTGCGACCGCGCATCGCTGCGCTCATGAACCGCCTGTTCGAGGGGGACAGCGCCAAGAACCGGCGCGAGTTCCTGCGGCTGGTCGCCGAGGCGCGGAAGATCTTCCACCCCTCCGGCAAGACGCCTCAAGCCCCCACGCCGCGCGCGGCGCTGGCCATGAAGGAGGAGCACGAAGGCCTGGTAGCGGGGACGCGCTACCGCGTCGTGCGCGAGATCGCGCGAGGCAGCGGGACGCTGGTCGTCGAGGCCGAGCACACCGAGCTCGGCAGGCGTGTCGCGGTGAAGATGACGGACCCGGGCCAAGGTGGAGGCGCCGAGGTCGGCGCTCGCCTCGTCCGCGAGGCGAAGATCCTGTCGGCCCTGGACGTCCCTGGCGTCGTCCGCGTGCTCGATGTCGGGCGCGCGTCCGACACGCGGCCGTTCGTGGTGCTGGGGCTGTGCGACGGCGAGACGCTCGAGGCGCGCCTCGCGCGCGAGCCCGCGCTCGAGGTCGGCGAGGCGCTGGGCATCGCGGCGCGGCTGCTCGAGGTGCTCGAGCGCGTCCACGCGCGGGGCATCATCCACCGCGACGTGAAGCCGTCGAACATCCTGCTCGGGGAGGGGGGGCAGCCTTGCTTCGTCGACTTCGGGATCGCGCACGTGAAGGGCGACCTCGGCGAGGGGCTCTCGGGGCTCGACACGCCCGCGCCCAAGGGCAAGACGGTCGCTCTGTACGGGACGCCCGAGTACATGGCACCCGAGCAGGCCGCGCGGCCCGCCGAGGTCGACGCCAGGGCCGACGTCTACGCGGTGGGCGCGATGTTGTACGAGATGCTCACCGGACGGCTGCCGTTCGTCGGAAACAGCGCGGTCGCGCTGCTCGAGGCGAAGAGCCAAGGCAGCCCCGAGGCGCCCAGCGAGCGCGCGCCCACGCGCGGCATTCCGCCCATCGTCGACGCCATCTGCCTGCGAGCCTTGGCTCGCCACGCGACGCTCCGCTACGCCTCCGCGAAGGACATGCACGCGGCCCTGGTCGAGGCGATGAGCGCCCCCACGCGTCGGCGCGCGGGGCGGCGGCGAGCGGGCTTCGTGGCCCTCGGCGCGGCGATGGCCTGCGCCCTCGGTCTCGGCGGGGTCGCGGCTGCCCAGTACCCCGCCGAGGTCACGAGCGCGCTCGGCGTCGAGCTGCCCTGGGGGCCGAAGCCCACGGTCGCTGCGGCCCGGCCCGCGTCGGCGCCGGAGCCCGCCGCCGTCACGGCCGCGCCCGCCGCCCCGCAGCCCGTGGCGATCGAGGCGCCCGAGCCGCCACCGAGCCTCGACCGGGTGGCCGAGCTACCGGAGCCGCCCTTCGACGCGACGATCGGTGAGGCGCAGCCGCGCGCGGAGGTCGCCGCGAAGCCGGAGCGCAAGAAGCCGCGCCGCGCTGACACCAAGAAGAGCGAGCCGCGCAAGAAGCCCGGCAAGCGGAAGACGAAACAGTAACGGGGCGGCAGCACCGCACGAGCTCGGCGCCCCGAGCGCTCAGAACCCGCAGTTCTCGCGCTGGCGCTTCACCGAGCCAGCGCGACGCCTTGCGCTTGGCGATGACGTTGGCGAGGCGCTGGTACGGGTCGCCGTCACCGGCGGCGAGCACCTCGTTGAGCAGCTTCTCGTAGCCGGCCTTGTCGCCCATGTTGCAGTAGTAGCGGGTCGCCATCTGCACCTTCGGCATCAGCACCTTGTCGCCCGCGAGCGAGAGCGACTTCTCGAAGTGTCCCTTCGCCTCGTCGAGCTCCGCCATGCGCGTTCGCGCGTGGTACGAGCCGAGGATCGCGAAGCCCGTGCCGTGCATGTAGTTGGGGTCTAGCTCGACGCTGCGCTCGATCATCGCGACGCCCACGTAGATCTCGCCGATCAGCTCGGTCTTCTCGCGGCCCGCGTTGGCGCGGCTCATCCACGCGTTGCCGACCCAGAAGAGAAGCTCCCCGTCCTCGGGATCCTCGAAGGCCTTGAGGTACTCCTTCATGGTGTCGGCGTTCTTCGTGGCGGCCTTGAAGTCGGGCGCCTTCTTCTCGAGCAGCTGGAGGCCGTACCAGACCGCGCGGTCGTAGCCCGCCTCGGCGCGGCGCTTGTGGTAGTCCCAGTTGGCGCTGGTGCCCTCTTCGTCCTCGGTGCGCTCCATCTGGTCTTCGATGAAGCCGAGCGAAACGCTCGCCCACGACCGGGTGAGCATGAAGAGCGCGTCCTCGTTGTCCGGCGCGAGGTAGCGCATGCCCTCGATCTGCGCGAGGCCGGCCATCGCTGCCTTCTCCGCGACCTCGTAGTCTTGCAGCGTGTTCACTGCCGCGCTGGCCTTGCGGGTCGACGAAATCTGCCCATCGAGGATGAGCTGCTTGAGGCACCCGGTGGTCCCGAGGATCGCGAGCGCCGCGACGATGAACGGTCGGGCAGTGTATTTTCTGGGCATAAAACGCATGCGTACCGAAGCTCGTGGCGTCGCGCAATGGGGCCGAGGGCTCCGAGGCCAGGTAGGCCTTGTGGACGGCGCCTCGGCGTGATGCCGTCCATCTCGTGGAGGCCAGCCCCGCACAGTCCACGCCCCCCTCGACGATGGTGCTCGGTCTAGCGGGCTTCGGGGGCGCGGTGGCGCTCGTCCTGGTGCTGGCGGTGGCCCGAGGTCCGTACGGGCCGACGGCACCTTCGGCCGCCGCGGAGGTCGAAGAGGAGGAGCGCTCCGGTCCGCGGGGGCGGCCGGCCGGCGCCGCCAGCGCGGCCCCACCCTCGAGCAGTGGGGCTGCCCCCCAGCCCGCGGCGTCCGCCGCGCCCGAGCTCGGGGCCAAGGAGGCGCTCGCGACCTTCAGAGACCGCTGGCGCGTGCGCGACGCGAAGGGCGCCCTCGCGGCGCTGGAGAAGCTGGCGGCGCTCGACGCAGACGCCTTGAAGGACGGGGACGTGCAGTCCGACGTGCTCGGCCTGACCCAGCAGGTCTCGATGATGTCGAAGGAGGAGACGGAGCGCGTCTTCACCATCCTCACGCAGAAGACCGGCACGTACGGCATCGATGTGCTGCTGTTCCTGGTCACGAACAAGGGCGGCTCGGACGCCTCCAAGATCGCCGGCGTCCTGCTCGAGGACCCGAAGGTCCTCGAGCGCGGCTCGCGGGCGATGCAGGTCGCGTATCAGCTCAGGAGCGCGCCTTGCCCGAAGAAGAAGGAGTTCTTCAAGGAGGCAGCCGAGGTCGGCGATCGCCGCGCCCTCTCCCAGCTGCAGATCTTGAGCAAGACGTATTGTGGGCGAGCGTCGACCTGCTGCTACGAGAAGGACGGCGATCTCCAAGCCGCCGAGAAGGCGATCGAGGGCCGTATCACGCGCTGATCTCCCCGGGGCTTTGCCCGCCCGAGGTCACTTCGGGGCGCCGACGTAGATCCGGGGCGGCTCGCCGAGCGGGAAGAGGCTCACGCCCATGGCCGCCCGGCGCCGGGTCGCCGAGGCGGGCCCGTCGCCCTCGGCCTCGTTGAGCCTGCGGGGCCACGCCCGCGAGCCGCGCTTCCGCGCCAAGGCGCGCAGCGCAAGCTCCCGTAGGACGCCGGGGCGTCGCGTGATCGAGGCGCGCGGGGCCGAACGGCCGCGCGGGGTCAGTCGCGGTGCCCTCGGGCTTGGACGGGCCCTCGGTCACGTCGGCGCTGGCGGAGCGTACTGGCCGCCTGGTCGGCCGAGCCGGAAGAGGGGGTCGTCAGCTGGACGCCGAGCTTGCCCGTCAGGTGCGAGGCGCGCCCCCGCGCGACCTCGCCGGGCGTTCTGGGGCGGGGGGGGGCGGGGGGGGGGCCGCGCCGGGCGCCGGTCGGCCGACGCGTCGCAGGTGGACGCCGAGCGCGCCTCTTCTGCTCCACAGCGCCATCTGCGCGATGACCTGGTTGGTGAACGAGGTCGACATCACGAACGAGGGGTGACCCGTCGCGCAGCCGAGGTTCACCAGGCGACCCGCGGCGAGGACGATGAGCTTCTTGCCGTCCGGGAAGACGTAGTGGTCGACCTGCGGCTTGATGTTCTCTTTCTTGATCTCGGGGTGCGAGTCGAGCCACGCGATCTGGATCTCGCTGTCGAAGTGGCCGATGTTGCAGACGATGGCCTCGTCCTTCATCTGCTGCATGTGCTCGCCGCGGATGATGTCCTTGTTGCCCGTCGCGGTGACGAAGATGTCGGCCTGCGGGGCGACCTGCTCCATCGTCTTGACCTCGTAGCCCTCCATCGCGGCCTGCAGCGCGCAGATGGGATCGATCTCGGTGATGATGACGCGCGCGCCCTGGCCGCGCAGCGACTGCGCCGAGCCCTTGCCGACGTCACCGTAGCCGCAGACCACCGCGACCTTGCCCGCGAACATGACGTCGGTCGCGCGCTTGATGCCGTCACCGAGGGACTCGCGGCAGCCGTAGAGGTTGTCGAACTTGCTCTTGGTGACCGAGTCGTTGACGTTGATCGCGGGGCACTTCAGCTTGCCGTCGGTGAAGCGCTTGCGCAGGTTCTTCACGCCTGTGGTCGTCTCCTCCGACAAGCCGCGGATCTTGTCCGGCCCCTCGAACAGCTGCGCGTGACGGTCGTGCAGCCAGTTGGTGAGGTCGCCGCCGTCGTCGAGGATCATGTTGGGGCCTTTGCCGCCCTCGAACGCGTAGACCTGCTGCTCGAGGCACCAGTCGTACTCCTCGAGCGTCTGACCCTTCCACGCGTAGACGGGGATCCCGCGGGCCGCGATGGCGGCGGCCGCGTGGTCTTGCGTCGAGAAGATGTTGCAGCTGGTCCAGGTGACCTCGGCCCCGAGCTCGACCAGCGTCTCGATGAGGACCGCGGTCTGGATGGTCATGTGGAGGCAGCCGGCGACGCGCGCGCCCTTCAGCGGCTGGCTCGGGCCGAGCTCCTCGCGCAGGGCCATGAGCCCCGGCATCTCCTTCTCGGCCATGGTGATTTCCTTGCGGCCGAACTCGGCGAGGCTGATGTCGGCGACCTTGTAACGCGGCTTGTCGGTCATGATTCGGTCTTCCTTGTTTCGTTCTCGGGTTGGTCTCGACCGCGGCGAGCCGAGAGGACTCGCCAGTCGAGGTGAGCGTCGGGGCCGTCGCCCCTGAACATGGATGGCACGCGCGCCACAGCGACGCGCTCGAGGCCAGCGCGGGTCGCGAAGCCGACGAGCTCGTCGTCGGTGAAGCCGAGCCAGAGGTCGGCTTGCGCGTCACGCAGGGCCTGGTCTTCGTGGGCGGCGTAGTCGAGCACGATCAGCGCGCCGCCGTCGGCCCCGCTCGAGGGCGCGCGGAGCAGCTTCGCGAGGTGGGTCACGGCGGCGGCGGGCTTCGGCGCGTGGTGGAGGATCCGCGACGCGAAGACGACGTCGGCGCCCAGGCGCGAGCGGTCGTGGACGGCCTTGTCGACCTCGCGGCCGTCGAGCTCCGACAGCACGAACTCCACGTTGGCGAAGCCAGCGGCGCGGGCGCGGGCGCTCGCCGCCTTGAGCTGCGCCTCTGCGCGATCGACCGCGATCACGCGGTCGAAGATCGGCGCGAGCACGTCGAGCAGCGCGCCGTCGCCGGTGCCGGCGTCGACCGCGAGCCCGCGCGCGAAGAGCAGCGGCGCGAGCGCGGTGAGGTAGGCCCCGAGCTCGCGCGGCGTCGCCGAGCCCTGGGAGCGGGCGGAGCCTCGCGCGAAGTACTCGCGCGCCCGATCGTCGCGAGCGCTCACGATCGCCTCGACGCGCGGCGCGAGGCCTTCCTTGTCGATGAGCGTGCGACCTGCGGCCAGCGCGTCGGACACGACGGGATCGGCGGAGACGCCAGGGGCGAGCTTGAGCAAGACCCAGGTGCCGTTGCGCCGCGCCGCGACGAGCCCTGCGTCGCGCAGCGCCGCTGCGTGGCGCGAGACCTTCGGCTGGCCCTCTCCGAGCAGCTCTGCGAGCTCGCCGACCGCGAGCTCCTCCAGGTCGACGAGCGCCAGGAGGCGCACCCGCACGGGATCGGACAGCAGTCGATAGAGCTCCCACCGGGGCACCTGGCTCACCGACGGGGCGGTGGCGAGGTCGGGGTGCTGGAGGTCGAGTTCCATCGGCTCGTCATTAATTGCATAGATGCGAATGAATGCAAATAGAGATTTCGGCCCAATTGTTGGCTTTCGGCTCTTCTCGAAGGCTGCCCTTGACAGAGTGTATCGTGAACACCAAATGGTGTAGCGATGACACTATGGACGGCTTCGAGCTGCGCGGTGCTCGGCAGGGACCACGCGGTCGTCCGCCGTAACCGGCAGGACGCTGCAGACGCTCGCGCCTGCGATGGCTGGGTGTTCGGCGTCGTGTCCGATGGGTGCGGCCAAGCGGCGTCGAGCGAGCTCGGCGCGAGCTTGACGGTGGTCGCGGCCGGCGCGGCGCTCGAGTCGGCGCTCCGCGCAGGCGCGCCCTTCGATGGGCTCGGCGAACGCGTGCTCGAGGCGGTGCTCGACGCGCTCGAGGCCGTGACGCGAGTGGTCGCGCCAGCGCACATCGAGCGCGTCGTCCGCACGCACCTGCTCGCGACGCTCGTCGGCTTCGCCGCTCGCGACCGAGAGGCGTGCGTGTTCTGGGCCGGCGACGGCGGGATCCTCCTCGGTGGGGAGGTCGCGATCCTCGAGCGCGACAACCGGCCAGATTATCCGGCGTACGCGCTGCTCGGGGCGAGGCGCAGCCTCGCCGCGCGGGTGGTCGAGGCTCCGCGTGTCCTCGCGGTCGCGACCGACGGGCTCGATCGCGAGACGCTCCTCTCCCTGTCGTCGTCGCCGCGCTCCGGCGCTGCGCTCGGCCGACGCCTCGTCGTCTCACAGCGGGCCGGGGCCCTCTCGGACGACGGCGCGATCGCGATCGCGTGGAGGGAGGCTCCGTCATGCGGATCGTGATCGAGGGGCGTCGCGCGACGCTCGACACCAAGAGCGTGCTCGGTGAGGGCGGCGAGGCGACCGTGTTGCTCCTCGTCGACCGCTGGGCGCGGCTCGCGGTCAAGGTCTACAAGTCTCCGCCCGGGCGACGGCTCGAGAAGGTGCGGGCGCTTTCCTGCCTGCGGGCGTCGCTGAGCGACATCGCCGTGCTGCCCGACGCGATCGTGGAGGACGCCAAGTCTGGCGCTCCCATCGGCTACGTGATGGCCGCGCTCGAGCCAGGTCACGAGCCGATCGCGTCGCTGTCCCGGGAGTCGTTCTGCGCGGCCGCAGGACTCGGCCTCTCGGCGGTGCTGCGCACCTTGGCTGCGCTCGGCGCGGGGCTCGGCCGCATCCACGCAGCGGGGGCCGTCGTCGGCGACCTGAACGATCAGAACGAGCTGCGTAGCGCCGCGGACGGCCGGGTCACCTTCATCGACTGCGACTCCTTTCAGGTGGCCGATCTGCCCTGCGAGGTCGCGACCGAGGCGTTCCTCGATCCGCTGCTCTATGGCCCAGACGTCGCGTGCCCCTGCGCCACGCGCGACGGGCAGCCTCGCTGGTTCGGCCGCGGGAGCGACTGGTACGCCTTCAGCGTCATCGCCTTCCGTTCCCTCACCGGGGTGCATCCGTTCGGCGGCGTCGACGCCGCGCTCCCTTCGCTCGCGAGGCGAGCGCTCGCCCGGCGCAGCGTGCTCTCCGCCGGCGTCGTCGTCCCGAGCAAGGTGAGGAGCCGCATCGACGCGCTCTCACCCACGGCCCGCGCGGCGTTCGTGGGGGTCTTCGAGCACGGTGACCGCCGGCCGTTCCCGATCGAGGTCCTCGCGGAAGGCGCCTCGAGCGTCTGGCGCTGCGGCTGCGGGCTCGAGGTCGCCGGACCCAGCAGGCCATGCCCGCGCTGCGCAACGGCCGTGCCGATCCGCGCGGGGGCGCTCGAGGTCACCGAGCTAGCCCAGGCGCAAGGCCGCTTCTTTGCTGCGGCGAGCGACGCGGTTCGCTGGGTCGCGGCCGCGCGCGAGGGCGAGCGGGTTCGCCTCGTGACCGCGAGCCATCACGAGCGCGAGGCGTCGTGGGTGGACCTTGGCCACGCGGCTCGCTCGCTCGCGCCCGCCTGGCTGACCGCGAGCCTGGTGGTCACCGCCCGCACCGCGCTCGAGCTGGCGGAGCTCGAGGTGTTCGACGCGCTCACGGGGCGGCTGGTGCTGACGACGACGACGGAGGTCGCGTTCGGCGCGCCGTCCGTCTCGGTGAGCGGGCCGCGTGTGTACCGGCTCGCCAAGGGGACCGTGCTGCAGCTCGATCGCGACGAGCACGGGCGTTGGTCCGAGCGTGAAGTGGGGCAGGTCGTCTCCGGCCAGACCGCGCTCTACGCGGCGGAGGTGGGGGTGCTCGCCGCCACGCAGGTCCTCGGGCGCCGCGCGTATGCCTGGCTGACACCCGGAGGCGTGGTCGAGCTGGAGTGCGCCCCTCTCGGCCCAGGCGAGTCCATCGCCGATGAGTGGCTCGCCGCGGACCGCGAGCACGCGGTGGTCCTGCGGCTCGTCCGCTCGGCTGGCCGCGAGCTCGTCGCCACCAGCGCCTTCGACCGTCGCGGGCGCGCCCTCGTGAGCGCGACGAGCGCGGCGTGCGCCAGGCCGGCAGGCGCGGCGATCCGCGGCGCCCTGGTCGCTCGGGGCGCCGCCCTCGTCGCGAGCGACGCTGGGCTCGTGCGCCACCCGCTCGTCGCGAACGGACCGCCGACCTTGTTCGCCGAGACCGAGCCTCACGTCGTGCGCGAGGCCCCCATCGCCGCGTGCCCGCGCGGCGTGCTCGTCGCGGCGGGCGCCGCGCTCAAGCTCTTGTCCATCGCAACCAGGACCCACTGAAAAGGAGACCCCATGCCCCGCTCATTGCCTGCTCATTACGACCCTCGGAAGGTCGGCACCCTCTACAAGCCGGACCTCGCGGCGGTGTCCCGTGACGCCGAGCGCGCGAAGCTCACGCCGGCGCACCGTGACTCGCGGCCCTGCGCCTTGCTGCTGGTCGACTTCCAGATCGACTTCTGCCACCCCGACGGCGCGCTCGCGGTGCCGGGCGCCGTCGAAGACCTGCGCCGCACGATCGAGCTCATCTACACCGAGGCCGAGCGGTTCAAGACGCTGGTCATCAGCCTCGACAGCCACCTAACCTACCAGATCTTCTACCCGACCTGGTGGATCGACGAGCGCGGCGAGCACCCGTCGCCGCACACCGTCATCGACTCGGCCGCCGTGAGGTCGGGGAAGTTTCGCCCGATCCGCGAGGTCGCCTGGTCGCTCCGCTACGTGGAGGAGCTCGAGCAGAAGGCCAAGAAGGCGCTCTATCTGTGGCCCTACCACACGATGATCGGGGCGGTCGGTCAGGCGCTCGACCCGGCGCTGTTCGAGGCCGTTCAATGGCACGCGGTCGCGCGAAAGTCGCAGCCGGTGTTCCTGCAGAAGGGGATGATCCCGACGACCGAGCACTACTCGCCGTTCGAGCCAGAGGTGAAGGTCCCGACGCACCCTCACGGCGCGCTCAACACGACGATGTTGAAGACGCTGGAGACCCACGAGCGCATCTACGTCGCGGGCGAAGCGAAGAGCCACTGCGTGCTCGAGGCGTGCGCGTCGATGGTTCGGCACTTCGAGCACGCCCCCGACGTCATCGGACGCATCCACTTCCTGCGCGACTGCACCAGCAGCGTCGTCGCTCCAGGCATCGATTTCGACGCCATGGCCGAGCGTGAGCTCGCCGACTTCGCGAACAAGGGCATGCGCTTCGTGACCAGCGTCAGCCCCGGCTTTTGACGACAGAGAAGAGAGAAAGCAGAGCCATCATGAGCAGTCAACGACCCGCTAGCCCCCCCAGCCGTGACCACGCGGCTCACTTGATCGGCGGCGCCCTCGCCGACCCTACGGCCCAGCGCGCCCTCGTCGCCAACCTGGACGAGACCGTCTTGCTCGGCTGTGTCGGTCTCACCGCTGATCAGCTCGACGTCGCCGACGCCACGCTCGTCAGCGTCGTCGTCGACATGTCTGGCTCGATGCACAGCTTCGCGAAGCCCGTCATCGAGTCCTTCAACGCGATGCTCGACGCCCTCGCGGGAGCGAAGGCGGCGACCGCGATCCTCGTCAGCCTGTGGGCGTTTTCAGACTCGGCGAGGCTGTTGTCGAGCTACGAGCCCGTCGAGCGTAAGCCCCGCCTCGTCCCCGCGGTGTACTCGCCGTGCGGCTCGACCGCCCTCTACGACGCGACCCTCGCGGCGATGACGGGGCTCGTGACGTACGGCCAGCGCCTGTTCGACGAGGGGGTTCCCACGAAGAGGGTCCTTTTCGTGCTGTCGGACGGCGAGGACAACGCGTCGAAGGCGACCGCGGCCGAGGTGCGCGCGGCCGCGAGCGCGCTGTGCCGGCAGGAGGCCTACACGCTCGCGTACGCCGGCTTCGGCGCGACCGACGCGCGGCAGCAGGCAAGCGTCATGGGCTTCCCGAACGTCGTCGAGAGCTCGGCGAAGGCGGCGGAGCTACGGCGCATCTTCCGCCAGCTGAGCCAGAGCGTGCTGCGGGTCAGTCAGGGGGCAGCGGCCTCGGCCGGCGGGTTCTTCTGAGGCTCGGGAGCCGGCGACAGGGCCGCCGGGGGCGGAGCGGGGGCCCGCCCGAGCCGCCGATAGAACTCGACGGCGAGGAGGATGAAGCACATGTCCCAGGGGATGCGGTAGCGCGCCTCGCCCGTGGCGATCATCACCGAGATGATGACGCCGAGGATGGGCGAAAAGATCGCCAGCTCGGTCGACCGTAGCAAGGCCACGAGGCCTCGCTGCCGGGCGACGTCGACGAGCAGCATCATCGACGGGAACAGCAGGAACACGAGGAACAGGTAGTGGAACGCCTGGCTCACCGCCCAGTGACGCGTCGCCACGGTCGGCCAGGGGAGGCTCCCGCCGAAGCTGTCCCACACGTGCTCGAAGCTGAGCACGACGGCCTGGCCCGGGTTGTCGTTGATGAAGCGCCAGGCCTCTTGTTTGTTCTTCTCGGTGTCGGTGATCAAAAACGGCAGCTCGACCTTCTTCGTGTACCCGTGCTGGTAGGCGGCGGGGCTGCCGAAGTTCGAGTGGACACGGTACTTCCCGCGGCGGTCGATCTTCCCCCACGAGACGCTCTGCACGCGGCCGATGTGGCCCATCAGGAAGTCGGCCGCGGCCTTGTTCGAGCCCGGGCAGAATTTGCCCTCGTTCGCGCGCGTGCAGCGATCTGCCTGCCAGACCGACAGCGGCATCGCCGCCGCGAGCATGGTGGCGACGACGAGCGCCTTCACGCGCCACTTCGAGGCCTTCGTCAGGACGACGTGCACGCCGAAGAAGCACAGCAGCGCGGGCGCGGCGACCATCTTCATGAGCAGCGACAGCGAGAAGACGAAGCCCCCCACCGCCGCGACCGCCAGCGCGAGGGCCCAGCGCGAAGGCCGGCGGCGCTCGGGCCAAAGTTTGACCGCCCCGAAGTAGCACGCGAGCGCCACCGTCGCGGTGAGCGTGATGTAGATCTCGGCCAGGAAATAGCCGCCGTAGTCGATGAACGGGAAGTAGAGGCTGCTGATCGCGACCCCCCAGAGCCCGCTGGCGCGATCGAAGGCGAGCCAGCCGAGGGCACCGACGGCGAGGGGCACGAGCGCGGTCACCACGAACTGCAGCTGCACCAGGCCGGCCAGGGACGGATCGGAGCGGTAGAAGTACGCGATCAGCTCGCTAAGCCCCGGCGGATGCATGACGTCGTAGACAGTCAGCGCGTAGCCCTCCTTGGAGAAGCGCTTCGCGAGGCCGACGTACATCCCCATGTCGAAATAGACAAAGTCGGTCGGCTTGTGGTCCCGGAAGAGGTACAGCCAGCGCCACACGAGCCCGCCGACGAAGACGAGCGCCGTCAGCAAGGGCCCCGACCACCGCCACGCGAGCCAAGCGGCGACGCGTGCGCGCGCTCGCTTCATTTCCGGGCCACCCCGACGCCGTGCGCTCTGCCGAGCGTGTCGAGCGCCTTCGCCGTCTTCCGGCTCACGGCTCCGACCACCGACACCGTGAGCGCCTCGGGGCGGAACATGCGACGCGCGAGCGCGCGGACCTTGGCCGGCGTGGCGACCGCCATGCGCTCGGCGCGGGCCTTGGCCGTGAGGGGCTCGCCGCCCAGCACGCCGAGCGCGGCGATCTCGGCGACCGACTCGGCCTGGTCGAGCGAGCGATCTGCGTGCCAGCGCGCGCGGGAGAGGGCCCGCTCGACCTCGGCGTCGGAGGGCCCCGCGCTCGCGAGCTCCGCGAGCATCGACAAGATCTCGGAGAGGACCTCGACGCACGCACCCTCCGCCGACTCGGCCGCGACGTCGAACAGGCCCGCCTCGTCGTACGCTTCGTAGCCCGCGGACACGTCGTAGCAGAGGCCCCGCCGATCGCAGAGCCGCTCGTACAGGCGGGTCGCGTTGCCGTCGTCGACGACCCGGATCAACAGGTCGGCGATCGAGGACCTCGCGTCGCGTCGACCCGGGCCCACGCAGGCGACGCGGATGGACGCCTGGCTCGAGTGCGAGCGGGTGAGCGACACGGGGCGGCCTGCAGCGCTCGGCCGGAAGCGGCGCACTCGCGGGCGCGCGCCGCCCGCGACGCCGGCGAAGGCCTGCTCGAGCGCGCGGCTGAGCTGCGACCGAGGCGGGAGCTTGCCGCTCACCGCGAGCGCCGTGGTAGCCGCGCCGTAGTGGCGAGCGTGGTGCGCTCGAAGCATGGGGACGTCGAAGCGTCGCAGCGTCCTCGGCGTGCCGACGATCGGGAGGCCGAGCGGGTGCTCGCCGAACACGATCGAGCGCACGATGCCGTCGGGGTCGACCAGGCGGCCTCGGTCGTCTCGGTCCTCGAGCAGCTCCTCGCGCACGATGCCCCGCTCGACGTCGATGTCGGCGAACGAGGGGGACGTGACGACCTCACCGAGCAGCCGGATGGCCTCGAGGGCGTTGTCGGGCGGGGTCGTCATCACCAGCGAGCCGCGGTCGACCCCCGTCGCCGCGTCCAAGGTCGCGCCGAGCCCCTCGATGGCGCACGCCAGCGCGTGAGCGGAGCCGAAGGAGCGTGTCCCCCGGTGCAGCATGTGCTCGAGGAAGTGAGAGACCCCGGCGGTCGCCGCGTCTTCGAAGCGGACGCCGACCTCGGCCATCAGGCAGATCGCCGTCCGGTGGAGGTGCGGGCCGGGCGCGAGCGCGACTCGCAGGCCACTCGCGAGCCGGGTGAGCTCGATGCGCGGCTCTGCGCTGGGTGCCGAATGTGCCCGTGGACGGGTCACGGCGGAGGCGCGCTGCCCTCCGGCTTGGCGCTCGCCGAGCCTGCGGCCTTCGGGAAGAACTCGTCGCTCATCTTGATCTCGGCCTGGTGAGTGGCGCGCAGACGCTTGATGTATTCGACGAGCGCCTCGAGCTGGCGGTCGCGCCGCATCTCGTCGAGGTACTGGCCTCGCTCCTTCTTCCAGTCCTCCTCGCTCGGCGGCTCTTTTTCCTCGAGCACCATCACGAGCGTCAAGCCACCCTTCAGGGGGATGAGCCGGTCGGAGACCTGGCCGGGCTTCTCCAAGGCGAAGGCTGCGGCGGCCGGGTTCTCGTTGCCCTCTGCGTCGGGGAACGGCTCTTCGGTGATCGCGAACGAGTAGCTCGACTCGACCTTCGGCTCGAGGGGATCGGCAGCGGGCTCCGAGGTCGGGGCGGGCGCCGCCGGCCCCTTCTTCGGCTCGTCGCCTTCGGGCTTCTTGTCGCCCTCAGGCTTCTTCTCAGGCTTCTTGTCGCCCTCGGGCTTCTTGTCGCCCTCAGGCTTCTTCTCAGGCTTCTTGTCGCCTTCGGGCTTCTTGTCGCCCTCGGGCTTCTTGTCGCCTTCGGGCTTCTTGTCGCCTTCGGGCTTCTTGTCGCCTTCGGGGGTGCCTTCCGGCTGGGTCGGCTGGGGCGCGGGCGCCGGCTTCGGGAGCGCGGCGAGGTGGTCTTTCAGGGCGTCCTCGAGCGTCTTTCCGCCCTTCACCGCCGCCTGGACCTCCTTGGCGGCCTCGCCGGCCACGCGGCGAGACTCGGCCGCGAGGTAGCGATCGCGCACGATCGACTCACGGGTCGCCTTCGTGGCGTCGTCGCCCGTCACGATCTTCTCGATCTGCAGGAGGTGGAGGCCCTCCGGGGACTCGACGACGTCCTTGATCAGCCCGGGCTCCTTCGCGCCGAAGATCGGGGCTTCGAAGTTCTTGAGCTGCCCCATCGCGTCGAACTTGGTGAGGCACCCGAGCCGCCCGCCGTCGATCGCGGTCACCACGTGATCGCTGACCGTGCGCGCCACGTCGGCGAAGGTCTCGCCGCCCTCGAGCCGCGCCTTCGCCGCCTCGATCTTGTCGCGCGCGGCCTTCTTCTCGTCGGCGGTCGCGGTCTTCGCGACGCGCACCAGGATCTGGCTCACCTGCCGGCAGCCGTCCGCGAGGTGCGGCTTGCGCGCCTCGAGGTCCTTCTCGATGTCGACGACGTTCTTCTCGGCCCAGGTGTCGATCGCCTTCTGCGATCGGTCGACCGAGCGGGACACGTAGTAGTTCGGCGCGAACTTGACGTACTTCACCTTCGCGGTCGTCTCTTTTTGGGCGAACGCGTCGAAGGCCTCCCCTTCGCTGACGCGCACGCGAGACATGATGAGGTCCCGCATACGCTCGGCGACGAGCTCGTCCCGCTGGAACTCGCGGTAGTCCTCCTCGGAGAGCTGCGTGAACTCGCCGATGGCCTTCTTGTACTCGGCCGGCGAAAACTGCCGGGTCTTTCGGTCGAGGAAGCGCTCGCGGACGGGCACGATCGCGTGCGGGATCTGGCGGCTCGCGAGCATCGCAGCGGGGAGCGAGATGCGGAGCCGGCCCGAGGTGAGCTCCTTCGTCAGCTCTTCTTCGCCGACCGAGACGCCCAGCCGCTTCGCCTCCGCGAGCAGCAGCTGCCGCTCGATCAGGCCATCCATGACCTGCTTCTTCCACTTCTCGTGCTCCGCGTCGTTCTCGGAGCGCCCTGCGACCAGCTTGTAGGTGGCCCAGAAGTGGTTGCCCTCGATGCAGCGGCCGAGGACCTCGCCGGCGCACTCCGGCCCGGCCTTGAGCTGGTTCGCGCCGCCGCCGGGCTGGAAGTTGACGATGAAGACGACGGCGATGGCGATGACTGCCAGCCCGCCGAGAAGGGATGTCGCGCGGTTCACGTTGGGGGGTCCGTCTAGCACGCTTTCGGGCGAGGGGGGACCCCAGCCTCCGGCCCATTCGGCCCGAAACGAGGCCGGAGGCGTGTGGCGTGCTAGGATGCCGGCTCGTGACAAGGCGAAGCCTCACGAGTGCCCCGTCGCCGAGCGGCGATCTGCCGCCGACGCGCCGACAAGGCGGAAGTCGAAGAGAGGCCAGCGACCGCTTGCTGTTCAAGGTGGCCGGTCGCGAGGTCGACGGTTGGGCGCTCAACATCAGCCGCGGTGGCCTGCGCGCCATCCTCGACGAGCCGCTCGATCTCGGGACGGAGGTCGAGGTGACCATCGCCGACGGGGAGCCGCGCCTCTCGCGCATCGTCTGGATCCAGGAGGAGCCGGATGGCGCGATCGTCGGGGTCGAGTTCCTCGACGTCGAGGGCCCGCTCTCGATCCCGCCTCCACCTCCATCCGAGGGCGGGGCGAGGGGTGGCTCAGACCCCGGTGGCGGCTGACGATCCAGTCTCCGGGCCCGAGCCCCGCGCGCGCCGTTCGGCCAAGGAGACGCTGGGTCCAGACGGGCCGTTCGCCTCGCGGGCCGGGTACGAGCGTCGTGACGAGCAGCTCGCGATGGCCGAGGCCGTAGAGCGAGCGCTCGAGGACGACACGGTGCTGCTGTGCGAGGCAGGCACTGGGGTCGGCAAGACGCTCGCGTACCTCGTCCCCGCCGTGCTGAGCGGCAAGCGCGTCGTCGTCTCGACGGCGACGCGCGCCCTGCAGGATCAGATCGCCACGCGCGACCTGCCGGCGATCGCGCGTGCGCTCGGTCGGGAGCCCTCCGTGGCGATCGCGAAGGGCCTGAGCAACTACGTCTGCCTGAGGAGGCTCGCGGAGGCTCGGCGCGCGACGGATCTGGGCGCCGCGAGGCGTAGCCTGCCCGTGGTCGCCGAGTGGGCGCTGGCGTCGAAGACCGGTGACATCGCGGAGCTGACGACGGTCGCGGAGGACGACCCCGTGTGGGCCGACGTGACCTCGTCCAGCGAGACGCGCGTCGGCGCGTCCTGTGCGCACTTCGATGAGTGCTTCGTGACGCGCATGCGGCGAGAGCTGTCGGCTGCGCGGATCGTGCTCGTGAACCACCACCTGTTCTTCGCGGACCTCGCGCTCCGCGCGAAGGCGGGGCCGGCGGCCGAGCGCGCGGGTGTCCTGCCGCCCTACGACGCCGTCATCTTCGACGAGGCGCACCGGATCGAGGACGTCGCGAGCGCGTTCTTCGGCGCGCGCGTGTCGACCGCCCAGATCGGCGCGCTGCTACGTGACGCGCTGCGCGCGTTCGGGAGCCTCTCCGAGCACGACGCGGCTCGAGCGGTGCGCCTCGCCGAGCACGCGCAGGGCGCGGCGGCCGCCTTCTTCTCCGCGCTGCGCCGCCTCGGCGAGCGCCTCCGCGCCCCGGAGACCCGGCTCTCCCGCTGGAGGCCGGAGGGCGAAGCGCGAGGTCTCGGCGCCGACGGTGACGGAGGGGCAGCGGGCCCGACCGCGAGGGTGACCCTCGGTCACGACGCGCTCTCGCGCGACGAGGAGCAGGCCCACCGTGAGCTCGACGACGCTCTCGACCACCTGGAGTCGTTCGCCGACGACCACGCGGTCAGCGACGCGATCGAGGTCGTGCGCCGTCGCGCGCGCGCGATCCGGGACGATCTCGCCGCGATCGTCGAGCCGGCGACGCACCACGTGGCGTGGATGGAGACCCGCGGCGACCACGTGGCGCTCAGCGCCTCGCTCGTCGACGTCGGGGGCGTGTTCCGAGAGCACGTGGTGGCGAAGGCCGGGGGCGTGGTGCTGACCAGCGCGACGCTCACCACGGTGCCCCTCGGCGGAGCCGGCGAGGAGGCAGGCCCATCGGGCTTCGCGTTCTTGCGGCGACGGCTCGGGCTCACCCAGACACACGTCCCGACCGACGAGCTCGAGCTCGCGTCCCCTTTCGACTTCGATGAGCGCGCCCTCTTGTATGTCCCCCGCGATCTCCCGGACGTCTCGCACCCGAGCTTCCTCGACCGCGTCGCGGAGCGAGCCGCGGAGCTCGTGCGCATGGTGGGCGGCGGCGCGTTCATGCTCACCACGAGCGTCCGCGCGATGCGCGCCCTCGGGGCGGCGCTCTCCCACAAGACCGGCCTCGACGTGCTCGTCCAGGGAGACGCGCCGAAGTCGGCGCTGTTGTCCCGGTTCCGAGAGCATGGAGACGCCGTGCTCGTCGCCACCCTGAGCTATTGGGAGGGGGTCGACGTCCCGGGGGACGCGCTGCGTCTGGTCATGTTCGACAAGCTGCCGTTCGCTGTCCCGACCGACGCCCTGGTCGCAGCCCGCTCGCGCAGGCTCGCGGAGGCCGGCCTCGACCCGTTCGCCGCCTACTCGGTGCCCGAGGCGGCGATCACGCTCAAGCAAGGCGTCGGCCGCCTGCTGCGGACCAAGTCCGATCGCGGGATCGTGGCGGTGTTCGACCACAGGCTCGTGACGCGGGCCTACGGTCAGCGGATCCTCGAGCGCCTGCCGGTCAAAGGGCGGACCGAGGAGCTCGAGGAGGTGGCCGCGTTCTGGGCCCGGCTGAGCTCGCAGCGGGCTCCCTAACCTATCGGCACCTCCCTGCGGGCCTTGTGCTAAAGCCGGCGACATGGACACTCCCGCTCCGCCGCCGCACCCCTACGCGGAGTTCCTTCCCCGCGTCACGAAGCCCGCCCGCTACGTCGGTGGTGAGGTCGGCTCACGGTCGAAGCCCTGGACCGCCGACGTCGCCAAGGTCTGCCTCGCGTTCCCGGACGTCTACGACATCGGGATGAGCCACCTCGGCTTCAAGATCCTCTACAAGATCTTGAACGACGACCCGCGGACGCTCGCGGAGCGCTGCTACACGCCCTGGATCGATCTCGAAGCGGAGCTCAGGTCCCGCGCGCTGCCCCTGGTGTCGCTCGAGTCGAAGCGTCCGCTCAAGGACTTCGACGTCGTGGGCTTTTCGCTCCAGTTCGAGCTCACCTTCTCGAACATCTTGACGATGCTCGACCTGGGGGGCATCCCCCTGCGAGCCGCCGCGCGAGGGGAGGGCGACCCGCTCGTGATCGCCGGCGGGCCCGTCGCGACGCACCCCGAGCCCATCGCCCCGTTCCTCGACGCCATCGCGATCGGCGACGGCGAGGAGACGGCCAGCCTGATCGCCGTGACGTTCAAGCGCATGAGGGACGAGGGCCGCCCTCGCGCGGAGATCCTGCGCGCGCTCGCCAAGCTCAAGGGCGTCTACGTGCCCTCGCTGTACGAGACGGCGCCCGACCCCTCGACTGGCCTGCACGTCGTGCTCCCCCCGAAGGATCCGGAGCTGCCGTTCCCGATCGAGCGCTCGCTCGTCGACATCCAGAAATACCCGTTCCCCGACGAGAGCCCGACGGGCGGGCCCGAGGCGATCTTCGATCGCATGTCGATCGAGGTCGCGCGAGGCTGCACCGAGGGTTGCCGGTTCTGCCAGGCTGGCATGATCTACCGTCCGGTCCGCGAGCGCGATCCCGAGCAGATCGTGCAGACCGTGCTGTCGGCGGTGGACAAGAGCGGTCAAGACGAGGTCTCGCTGACGGCCCTGTCGACCGCGGACGTGTCCTGCATCGCGCCGCTGATCAAGCGGGTCAGCGAGGAGCTCGCGCGGCGGAAGGTCTCGCTCGGCGTGTCGTCGTTGCGGGCGTACGGGCTCGAGCCAGAGCTGCTCGACGAGCTCAGGCGCGTGCGGGGGACCGGCCTGACGTTCGCCCCCGAGGCGGGGACGCAGCGCATGCGCGACGTCATCAACAAGAACGTCACCGAGGCGCAGCTCCACGAGACGGCCGAGCGCGTCTTCTCGCGCGGCTGGGGGAAGATGAAGCTCTACTTCATCTGCGGGCTGCCGACCGAGACCGACGACGACGTGCGCGGCATCATCGACACGGGCCGCCGCACGCTCGAGGTCGGGCGTCGAGCAGCGGGCCGCGGCAAGCCGGCCGAGGTCGTCGTCAGCGTCTCGGTGCACGTCCCGAAGCCCCACACGCCCTTCCAGTGGTGCGCGCTCGACGACGCCGGGACCATCGCCCGCAAGCAGAAGATCCTGCAAGACGAGGCGCGCAAGGTGAGAAACCTGAAGCTGCGCACGCACGACGCCGACGCCAGCGTCCTCGAGGGCATCTTCGCGCGCGGCGATCGCCG
The DNA here is from genome assembly GCA_016719945.1 of Polyangiaceae bacterium. Taxonomy (GTDB): domain Bacteria; phylum Myxococcota_A; class Polyangia; order Polyangiales; family Polyangiaceae; genus Xiheicaenibacterium. The sequence continues at coordinate 92,591 of JADJYE010000012.1, forward strand.
CCTCGGGGACGTGCTCGAGCGCGCCTGGCGCGACGGCGCCCGCTTCGACTCGTGGGACGACCAGCTCGACCTCCCGGTCTGGCGCGCCGCGCTCGAGCTCCACGGGATCGACACCGCCGCGTTCACCGGCACGTTGCCCACGGACGCGCGCCTGCCTTGGAGCCACATCGACGTCGGCCTCGAGGACGGCTTCCTCGCGCGCGAGTACCGCAAGGCCCTGAAGAGTCGCCTGAGCCCGCCCTGCGGGAAGGTCGCAGGGGCCTTCGTTCACCCGACGACCTCGGCCGAAGCGAAGGCAGAGTCGCGCAGGCTCGTCTGCTATGACTGCGGCGTCGCCTGCGACATGACGCAGATGAGGCAGGAGCGCGTCACGTTCCTCGAGGAGCTCGAGGCCGCGCCCCGCCGCCTCCCGGTGCTCGCCCACGGGCCGCTCGCGCGGCCCGACCGCTACCGCTTCTGGTTCGAGAAGGTCGGCCCCGTCGCGCTCATCGGCCACCTCGATCTCATCCGCGAGCTGCCGCGCGTGTTCCGGCGGGTCGGCGTCGAGCTCGCGTACACCGGCGGCTTCCACCCGAAGCCCGACATGACGTTCTCGCCCGCGCTGTCACTGGGCGTCATGAGCCTCGAGGAAGCGGTCGACATCAAGCTGCGTGCGGAGCTCGAGCCGAGCCGCCTCGCGGAGCTGTGCGCGGAGATGACGCGCAGGGCGCCGCTCGGGCTGACGTTCATGCGCGCGGAGCGGCTCGCCGCTGGCGCTCCCAGCATCTCCAGGAGCATCGCGGGGGCCCGGTACGCGATCGTCGCCAGCCGAGCGGCGCTGGCCGACCGGCTCGGACCGGGCCGCGACGTCGACAGCTTCCTCGCCGGTCGCGCCGAACAGGTCATGTCCGAGGCGAGCATCCGCGTGCGGCGAACCGTCGGGGATCTCTCCAAGATGGTCGACGTCCGCAGCTACCTGCGCGCGCTGACCCCTCTCGCCGAGGGCGGGCGGCGGGCGGTCGCCCGCGCCGGGCTGATCGGCGACCTGGTCGGCTTCGAGGCCGAGGTCATCATCACGGGAGGTGGCGCGGCCAAGCCGATCGAGATCGCGGAGGTCGCGCTGGGAGAGCAGGCGACGGGGCTCGGCGTGCAGCTCGTGCGGATGGCCATGGTCCTCGGCGACGGCGCCGCGGAGCCGCTGCGCGACGAGGCTCCCCAGCCGGCGGCGCTTGCGTGAGCTCGGAGGGGCTGAGGAAGGGCGCCGATCCGTGGGTCGCAGGGGCGCTGGCAGCGGCGGCGCTCCACGATCTATCGAACCTGCTCGCGGTCGCGAGGACGAGCGCGCACCTGGCGTCGTCCTCGCTCGAGGATCACGCCTTCGTGGCCCGACACCTGGAGAAGATCGCGCGCAAGCTCGACGAGGCCGAGGCGCTCGCGCGGCGGCTGCTCGCGGTCGCGCGTGGCGAGCGGGTGGTGGCGCGTGAGGTCACGCTCGAGGAGGTGCTCGCGGCGGGCGCCCGCGACCTGTCAGTGCCTTCGGGCGTGACACTGGAGCTCGCGGCGGGCGCCGGCGCGACCTGCGTGGCGTGCGAAGTGTTCCTCCTCGGCCGGGCGATCGCGGATCTCGTCGACAACGCCTTCGCCGCGATCCGAGACAGCGGGGTGGGCAGGGTCGTGGTCGTCGACGCGAGCGCGACCGAGGCGGGCACGACGATCTGGATCTGCGACGATGGCCCCGGGCTGTCGCCCGAGGTCGCGTTCGCCAACGTGACGTCGAAGCCCGGCGGCAGCGGCCTCGGGTTGCTCGTCGCGCGCGCCATCGCCCAAGCCCACGGCGGCACCCTGCAGCTGAAGCGCCGGGCGCCGTACGCGACGGCGCTCGAGCTCTTCGTGCCCAAGGGCTCGTTCGCTCCAGGCGACTAGGCGCTGAACTCGCCGGTCTCGACGGGGATCGACGTCTTGGGGGCCTTGACGGCGTAGCTGAGCGCCAAGGTCTCGACGAGCACAGCGCGGTAGATCGCGTGGACCTCGTCGACGTCGAGCTCGTCGGCGTGGGTCTCGAGCGCGGCCGCGACGTGGTCCTGTACGTAGCGCAGCACATGCGGCTGCTCCATCGCGACGACGTCGTCCGACTCGACGACCTCCGCCGGGTCGACCCTGCGGATCTCCTCGTCGAGCGCGAGGGCCTCCTCGACGCTCTTGAGGGACGTCTCGTCGATCGCGTCGATCTCACCCGGGAACGCGCGTTCGAACGCGAGGTAGACCGCGATCATCAGGAAATAGCCTACGCCGACGACGGGCTCCTTCTTGTAGCGGCCGACCCTCTCGCTCATGTGGTCCGCGAGGATGGGCTGGTCTCGTTCGAAGCGCTCGAGCGCCTCGTTCATGAGGTCGCTCGCGTCCTCGACGTCGTCGACGTCGGCCGACAGATCGTCCTCGAGGCGGCTCAGCACGCCCTCGGGGACCTTCGCGTACGCGGGGACGGGACGGATCGCTGCGCGCCTTACCCACACGGCCGCGAGCTTACAGGAAACTCCGCTGCGCGCGGGCGCTAGCGCTGCGAGCCCCGCTTCGTGATCACGGTGCGCACATCGCGGTAGGGGGCCCACCCTTCGTAGTTGCCCCAGCGCACGAGGACCTTGTCGTCTCGGCGCGGGCCGAGCTCGACCAGGCTCGCCTCGGGGATCTCGGGCGCGTCCGTGCGCTTGCCTTCATCGGTCTCGAGGGTCGTCGACGGCGCGACGATCACCCCTGCGCGGCGGGTCTCCGCGTGGTCTCGCGCGAAGTAGGCGAGCGGCGCGAGCACGAGCAGCAGCGCGAGCGCGATCGGCGCCAGCACCGCGCCCACGACGTGGACCCAGCCCGCGGGCCTCCAGCGCAACAGGATGCCGAGCCCGAGCAGCAGCGACGCGCCCATCGCCGCGAGCGACCACACCACCGGCGACAACAGCTCCATGACCACGCGGTCGAGCGAGGGTCGGACGATGACGTCGTTCTTGTCCTGCCGCGAGCGGCGCCGCGCCACCTCCGCGCGGACCGCGTCGAGCGCTCGCTCGGCCTCGGCGTCGCCCGGCCTGAGCCGCGCAGCCTCCTCGAACCCCGCCGCGGCGCGCCCCAGATCGCCCGGCGTCGCGCTGTCGCTGCGCGCGCGCAGGGCGTAGGAGAGGCCGCGGTTGAAGCTCACGTCCGGGTGGAGCACGCCCGCGTCGGCGAGCCCCTCGAGCTCCAAGATCGCGCCGTCGTGGTCGCCCTTCTCGAGGGCGGCGATCGCCCGCCCGAGCTCCTCGGCGGGGACCGCCGAGTCGGCGGCTCGCGCGGGGAGCGGGAGCCAGAGCAGCCCCGCGAACAGGGCGAGCGCGGCGAGCCAGCGCATGCTCATGCCTCGAGCCTCTTGGTGAGCGCCTTCGCCCGCCCACGCAGCGCCTCGATGGCGGCCTCGTCGACGCTGGGTAGGAAGCGCAGGGCCTCGCATTGCTCCAAGACCTCGACGGACTCCTTCACGGCCTCGGCGTCGAGGCCGTGAGAGGCGAGCGCCGAGCGCAGCTCGTCGACCCTGAAGCCGCGCGTCTTGAGGCTCGTCTTGGCCTCGAGGGCCGCGTGCACCGCGCGCTCGAGGGCCGCGCAGACGGTCCGCGGGTCGTTCGCCTTGTCGGCCTTCGCCGCCTCCCTCCAGGCGCTCTTCTGCTTGTCGCGCAGGACGGCCGAGCCGCTGCGCCGACGTTCGCTCACCGAGCGCCGGGCGCGGACGAGCGCGATCAACCCGATCGCCAGCAGCGGCGGGCCCGCGAGCCCGAGGGCGAACAGCGGCACGGTGACCTCGCGCTCGACCTCGGGCTTGAACGCCTTCGGCTTGGAGCGAGGCTTGGGCAGCTCGGCGAGCGGGTCGCGCGACCCGTCGGGCGATGTGTCCCCGCCCTGTGAGAACCCATCGCGGGCGTCGACCGTGACGACGCCGAGCGCCACCTTGAGCACGTCGTACTTCTTCGCGACGGGGTCGAACGTCGGCAGCTCGATCGCGCCGAGGTCGACCTCGCCCGCGGTCTCGAGGCGGACGAGGTACTCGAGGGTGCGGGTGCCGGCGACGCGACCGGCGCGGGCAGCGACGGAGTCCGTGCGCTGCGGCGACAGCCACTTCACGCCCTTCACGGCGGGCAGGCGCACCGCAGGCGGCACGTTGCCGATCCCCTCGATCTTCACCGTGACGCCGACGGAGCCTCCCTGCGCGATGCGCCGATTGGCCACCGTCGCCGTGAGCGTGAACTTGCCCACGTCGCCGGCTACGTACCCGCTCGGCCGCCCCTCCTCGGGAGTGTCGATGACGTCGATCACGACGTCGTTCGACGCCTTCAACACGCGCGAGCCGATGTCGCGCCCCTTGAACCGCGCGCTCATCGCGCCGGTCGACAGCTTGCCCGCGCGCAGCGGGATCAGCGCCACGCGCTCGACCAGCCGAGCTCCGTAAGGCTCTCCCTTCACGGTGGTGAACACCGGGCTCGTCGCGCCCGGGTCGAGCAGCAGCGGGTAACGGAGGAAATCGGCGTACTTCGGATCGTGCCGCTCACTCATCTCGTACTTCGAGCGGAAGTAGAGGTACACCGAGAGGATGACCTGCTCGCCGACGTACGCCGACGTCTTGTCGGGGACGGCGCGCAAGAACACGACGTCCTCGATTGGCCCGTTGGGCAGCGCCAGCTCCTTCGCGGTCGGCGTCTCCTCGCCCGACGGCGGAGGGTCGAGCTGAGCGCGCGCGGCGCGCGGCTCGAGCAGCAGCGTGGCTGCGAAGGTGACCGCCACGAGCGCCGCCCTGAGGGTGAAGCCGATCGCGGCGCTCACTTGTCCTCGAGCTGACGCCGAGGCCGCTCGTTGCGCTTCTTGGCGTCCTCTTGCTGGTAGGTGTCCATGCCTTCGAACCGCTCGAGGATGCGATCTCCCTGATCTCCACCGGGCGCGCGCCCGTCTGGCTCCGCGGGCTTGGGATCCTCGTTCGGCTCTTGCCCGTCCTCGGGTTTGTCGTCCCCGCCGTCCTGATCTTGTCCACCGTCCGGGCCGGCGTCCTCGGCGCCTCCGCCCGCGTCCGGGCCGGCGTCTTCGCCCGCGTCGGGCTCGCCGCCATCCTGCCCGCCGCCGTCGACGTCGCCGTCTTGCTGGTTCGGATCGCCGCCGTCCTGATCTTGCCCGCCGTCGGGGTCCTGAGGGTCTTGCTGGGGGGCCGCGCCGTCCGCGCCAGCGTCCGGCCGCATCTCCTCGAGTCGCCGCAGCGCGACCGCCCGGTTCCACGAGGCGTCGCGGCCGATGCCGTCTCCGCCCGAGTCCTCCGCGACGCCAGGCACCAGCTTCAGCGCCTCCTCGTAGGCGCCGATCGCCTTCTCGTAGTCCATGCGCAGAAAATTCAGGTTGCCCGCGAGGTAATAGGCCCGGGCGCGAAGCTCCGCGGGCACGCGCGAGTCCTTGGCGATCCCGAGGGCCACGATCAGGCCGCACTCGACCTGGTTCGATCGCTTCTGCGCCGTCTCTGCGAGCTGTTCGAGGCCCTCCCCGGCGTCGATCTTCTCGAGCAGCTTCTTCTCGTCGCCGAAGCGCTCGCCGAACTTCTCGGCGAGGTGGAACAGCACCAGCCCGAGATCGAACGTGCCGTCGGAGCGCTGGGCGAGGTTCTTGGGGAGGTTGATCTTCGCCTCCTTGCAGCCCTCGATGTCGAGGTACTCGGTCAGCACCTCCTCGGCGTTTTCGAACTGCCCGTCCTCGACCATGTCGAGCGCGCGGTTCACGTCCGGGTTCTCCCGTTCGAAGGGCTTCTTCGGGTCCCAGCCGCTGCAGCCGAGGCCCATCACGCCTTGCCCGAGCGCCCCTATGAAGCACGCGGCCAAGAAGCCGGAGAGCACCGCGCGGTGGGTGAAGATCTTCAGCAGGCGCTCACGCACGGGGCACCGTCCTCGAGTAAGCCGTTCGTGGGGTGACCGCCGGCGGAGGTGTGCGCGTGAAGCGCCGCCTCGGAGCGTCGGTGAGCAGCGCCTCGAGCAGCAGGAGCAGGATCGCCGCGCCGAGCGGGTACTCGTACACGTCGGCGTAGACGTCCTCGTAGTGCTCGACGAACTCGCCGGTCTTCAGCGACTCGGACAGCTCCTTGGTGAGCGTCTCGAGGCCGGTCCGCCCGTCTTCGGCGACGATGTGCATGCCGCCGGGGGTCGCGGCCGCGATCGCCTTCAGCTGCTCCTGCCCGCGCGCGCTCAGCTGGGTCGTCATCAGCTCGCCGGACTCGGTCTTGCGCCAGCCGATGACGTCGCCCCCAGGCCCGATCTCGGGGATCTTCTCGGGCGTCGTGCCGCCGACCTGTACGACGTGCACCGTCGTCCCCTCGTCGCCCATCGAGCCCGCGACGCCCTTCGGTGAGCCCTCGAGATCCTCACCGTCGGTGACCAGGATGACGAACCGCTTGTGGTCCTTCGAGATCGGGTCCCGGTCGAGCAGATCGCGCGCGTGATTGAGGGCGCGGGCGATGGCCGTGCCACCGACTGGCATGTCGTTCGGGTTGAGGCCTCGGATGAACTGCGCGACCGCGGCGCCATCGCTGGTGAGCGGGAAGCCCATCGCCTCGCCCGCGAAGGCGACCGCGGCGAACCTCGCGCCCGGCAGCGCCTGGATGAGCTCCGCCACCTCGGTCTTCGCGCGGGCGATCCTGGAGGGGGCGAGGTCCTGCGCGTACATGCTCTTCGAGAAGTCCACCACCAGCACGATGTCGACCTTCGTCGCAGGGACGAAGCGCTTCTCTTTGCCGTACTGGGGGCGGGCCGCGGCGACGAACGCGAGGGCCGTGGCGACGACCAAGAACACGCCCTTGAACGCGCGGCGCTTCGAGGCGTCGTGCGTGACGAGGGCGGCCATGCGTTTGTCGTCGCCGAAGCGGCGCTTGGCGAGCCGAGCGCGGATCGCGCCGATGACCAGCACGAGGCCGAAGAGCGCGGCGAGCGCCGCGCCGAGCAGCATCCAAGGCGCCGCGAACTTCATGGGAACCTCCGCAGCAGGAGGGCCCTCAAGAGGACCTCGAGCCCCAGCAGCGCGACGCCGGGGAACAGCAGCAGCGGGAAGAGGTCCTCGAACGAGCTGCGCGGGGCCTCGAAGCGGGTCTTCTCGAGGCGGTCGAGGATCTCGTGCATGCTGCTCGCGAGCGCCTTGCCGTCGGTCGCGATGAAGGTCTCGGCGCCCGTCTTCTCGGAGATCTTCCGCAGCAGCTCCGGGTTCACCGGGAAGCGCTGCTGGGAGTATTTGGGCTTGCCCATCCAGTCGGTGCCGTCCTCGACGTCGACGAGATCGTCGGAGCCGATCTGGATCGTGTAGACCTTGATCTCGTGCTTCGCGGCGAGCTCCGCGGCGGTGTCAGGCGCGACCTGGCCGGAGTTGTTGTCGCCGTCCGTCAGCAAGATGACGACCTTCGACTGCGTCTCGTTCGTGCACCGGAGCTCGGAGGCTGGGTCGCTGGGGTTTTCGCGTTGGGGCTGGCACAGGCGCGTCACCGCGGCGCCGATGCCCTCGCCGATCGCCGTGCCCGACTCGTCGATGACCCGCAGCGTGAGCTTCGAGACCAGCCGGTTGAGCAGCGGGTAGTCGAGCGTCGGCGGCGAGAGCAGGTACGCGTCCTTCGCGAACACCACCACGCCGATGCGGTCGCTCTTGCGGCGCGAGACGAAGTCTTTGACGACCGCCTTCGCCGTGTCGAGGCGCGTGATGCGCTCCTTGCCCTCGAGCTCGGGGCTGCCTGGCAGGTCCTCCGGCTTGCTGTCGAGGATGGCCCGCATCGAGCCGGACAGATCCATCGCGATCACGATATCGATGCCCTTGTCCTCGGCGCGCTCGTCCTTGCGGAGGTTGATCGGCTTGCACAAGGCCGCCACCAGGAACACGAGCGCCGCCGCGCGGATCGAGCCCGGGAGATCGCGCAGGTAGGTGCGCACCCCGCGCGGACCGCGCGTGAGCGAGAAGACGGTCCCGACCTTGAGGCTCGGTCGCAGCCAGTCTTGGAGCAGGGTCGACGTGAACAGGACGACCGGAACGAGGAGCAGCCCCCACACGAAGTGCTTGCGCTGCCAGATGGCGGTCTCGAGCTCGTGCCAGCGCGTGGTGTAGGGGTACGCGAGGCCCGCTGCCACGAACAGGGCGAAGGCGCCGAGGATGGCGAGGATGCGCAGCGCGAGCTTCACGTTCGCGGGTCCTCGGGAGGCTTGTCGGGCGCGTGCCGACCGGGGATGACGAAGGCCGCAGGAGCGGGGGTCTGCGCCTCTGCGGGAGTCGGCGCCGGCACGGGGTTGGGGACGGGCACCGGCGCGGGCACCGGGTTGGGGATCGGCACGGGCGCCGGTAGAGAATGGGGGACGGGCACGGGCACAGGGATCGCCCGGGCGGGCGCGGGCGCGACCTCGGCCGCGGGGGACGCGACGGCGTCGGGCGGCTCTTCGAACGACGGCGGGTCGAGCGGCGTCGGCGGGTCGATGATCGTCTGCGCGCCCAGCGGCGTCGGCGGATCGATGATCGTCTGCGCGTCCGGCGGCATCGGCGGGTCGATGATCGTCTGCAGCTCTAGCGCGGCAGGCGAGTCGACGAGCGTCTTGGGCTCCAGGGGGGCGCTCGGCGCGAGGGGGGCGCCCGGGACGGTGCGGTTGATCACCGTCGGGATCGCCAGGGGCTGGGCGATGGGCGACGGGCCGAGCTCGGTCTTGTGCGCGGGCGCGGGGACCCCCTGCTGCGGCGGACCTCCCGGGCGTGGGCCGAGCACGATCGGGGTCGGCGCCCCTCGTGGGTCGCCCGGGAGGCTGTCGGGAGCGAGCCTCGCCAGCGGCCCACCTTGGACCGGCGCTCCCGGCGCCGGCATGATCGGGATCGTCGCCCGCACGACCTTCTCGGCGCGCTCGAGCGCGAGCCGGCAGTCGGCGGTCGCGGGCACCACGCGCGCGAACTTCACCAGATCGCACTCGGAGAGGAAGGTCTCGATCAGCTCGAGGCTCGGGACGTGCGGGCGCACGCGCTTCAACAGCCCCATCATCTCGTCGGTGGTCGTCTCGAGGCCATCGAAGCCGAGGTCCTCGAAGCCGTAGCGTGCGCCCAGGTACTTACGGAGCGTGTCGCTGACCTTGTCGAAGTGCTCGCTGCGCTTCGGCCCAGCGCTCTCGGCCTCGTCGAGCAGCGGAGAGGCGCCGAGCGCGGCGAGCTCGCCCAGGGCCGCCTCCCAGGGCAGGCGTCGCTCCGGGGGCGGCGCCGGCACGGGCTTCTTGAGCTGACGACGCACCCACCAGGCGATGATCGCGGCGAGCAAGAGCAGGGCGAGCAGTCCCCACGCCAGGTACTTCATCAGCTCCCAGGCCTCGATCTGTGGCCTGCCCGCGGGGTTGGGACGCGGCTTCGGGTCCTCCTCGCCGGCCGTCGGGTCGAGGGCCGTGAGCAGGTGAAGCTGCGTACAGACGATCATCTTGTCGCCGTTCGCGCGGTCGATCGCCAGCGGCACCTGAGGCAGGGTCAGGCTCTGCTTGCCCGATTTTTTCGGCGCGACGACGAACGGGATCTTCACGCGCGTCACCGCGACCGTGCCCTCGTCCTTCGTCTCGACCACGACCCCTGTGCTGCCGTCCGGCTCGGCCAAGATGAAGCCGGCCTCTTCGACGAACTTCTTGGTGGGCGAGCCCGGCAGCAGCTTGAAGCCGCTCGGCAGCGGCGTCTCCCCTTTGCCGTGTCGGATCTCGATCTCGAGCGGAGCCTCGAAGCCAGCGACGACCTCGCCCGGCATCTTCTCCTTGAGCTTGGGTCGCTTCGCGCCCTTCGGGATCGACTCCTGACAGGTGACGACGTCGGACGCGGTCTGGTCGGCCGCTGCGGGCGTGGGCGCGATGGCCGACAGCGACAGCACGAACGCCGCCGACAGCGCGACGCCGGTGCAGGCCGCGAGCGCGAGTCGTCGTGCCCTCAACGCCGCCTCCGCCGCTCGCGGCGCTCGAAGAGCTTTCGCAGCGGGCCGACCACGCCCTCCTCGGTGCGGACCACGACGTAGTCGAGCGCGAGGCGTTTGAAGAGCTTCTCGCGCTCGGCGCGGAACGCCCGCATCGTCTCCTGGTAGTGGCGACGCACGCGCCCGCTCGAGGTGTCGACGAGCACCTCCTCGCCGGTCTCGAGGTCCTGGAAGGACGCGAGGCCGACGTTGGGGAGCTCCTCGTCGCGGGGGTCGACCAGCATGACCGGGATGAGGTCGTGCTTCGACGCGGCCAGCGCCAGCGCCTTCTCGAAGCCGCCCGCGAAGAAGTCGCTGATCAAGAACGTGACGCTCTTTCGCTTGGTGACCATCACCAGCGTCTCGAGCGCCGCTCGCAGGTTGGTCCCCTGATATTGGGGCTTGTACCCGAGGATCTCGCGGACGACCCGCATGACCTGCTTGTCGCCCTTCTTCGGGGGGAGGATGCGCTCGACGACGTCGGTCGCGAGGATCAGCCCGACGTGGTCGTTGTTGTTGGAGGCGCTGAAGGCGCACAGCGCGGCGACCTCCGCCGCGACGTGGGACTTGGACGCTCGCCGCGTGCCCCACTCGTTGCTCCGCGAGACGTCGACGACGAGCATCACCGTCATCTCTCGCTCTTCGGTGAAGATCTTCACGAACGCGTCGCTCATGCGGGCGGACACGTTCCAGTCGATCCACCTGACGTCGTCGCCGGGCTGGTAGCCGCGCACCTCGCTGAAGCTCAGCCCTTGGCCGCGGAACACCGACGAATACGCGCCCTGGAGCTGGTCCGACACGAGGTGCTTCGTGCGGATCTTCAGCCGCATGAGCTCGCGCAAGAGCTCTTGCGGGACCTCGCTCGTGGCGGAGCCCCGCGCCGCGGGGGGGCCAGCCGGCGGTCGCGCCGCGTCTCGGCTCACGGGACCTCGACCACCTCGAACACGCGGCGGACGACCTGCTCCGAGGTGACCTGCTCGGCCTCTGCCTCGTACGTGAGCACCACGCGGTGCCTGAGGACGTCGGCGCCGACGGCCTTGACGTCTTCGGGCGTCACGTAGCCCCGGTGTCGAAGGAAGGCGTGCGCCCGCGCCGCGAGGGCGAGGGCGATCGAGGCGCGTGGGCTTCCGCCGTACTCGATGAGCCCGACCAGATCACGCATGCCGCGCTGGGCTGGCTCGCGGGTCGCGAAGACGACCTCCACGATGTAGTCCTTGATGCGATCGTCCACGTAGATGTCGCGCACGACCTCGCGGGCGCGCAAGAGCTGCTCGGCCTCGATGACCTTGGTGGCCTTGCCGGGCTTGGGCAAGAGGGCTCGGTCGACGACCTGCCGCTCCTCGACGCGGCTCGGGTAACCGACCTTGATCATGAGCAAGAAGCGGTCGACCTGGGCCTCGGGCAGGGAGTACGTGCCCTCTTGCTCGATCGGGTTCTGCGTGGCCATGACCACGAACGGCTCCGTGAGCGGGTACGTCGTGTCGCCGATGGTGACCTGGCGCTCCTGCATCGCCTCGAGCAGCGCGCTCTGGACCTTCGCGGGGGCGCGGTTGATCTCGTCGGCCAGCACCAGGTTCGCGAAGATGGGGCCGAGCTTGGAGGAGAACTCGCCCTTCTGGTGGTTGTAGATGACGGTGCCGACGAGGTCGGCGGGGAGCAGATCGGGCGTGAACTGGATGCGCGAGAACTTGGCGCCGATCGCGTCGCACAAGGTCTTGACCGTCAGCGTCTTGGCGAGGCCGGGGACGCCCTCGAGCAGGATGTGACCGCCGGAGAGCAGCCCGATCAGGATGCGCTCGACCATGTAGGTCTGGCCGACGATGACCTTGCCCACCTCGGCCATCAGTTCGTTGATGAAGGTGCTCTCGCGGGCGACGAGCTCGTTCAGCGCGCGGACGTCGTGCATGGGGTCGGTTTAACAGCCTTTGAGGGTTCGGGGGGAGGGTACCTGGTACGTAGCACCCGGGGGCCCCATCGTGACGTGCCGGGGGACGAATAGATTCTAGTCGGCGGCTGGGGCGGGGCTATGCTCAAGCCCTTATGCGGGCTCCTGTGGCGATCGCGGTCGGGCTCGTGCTGTGCTCCTGGGTGGGCCTGTCCGTGATGGCGTGCGGCGACGGCCCGCCGCCGCCAGGCTTCGAGCCGATCGGCGGCGCAGCGGGAGACGGCGGGGCTGGCGAGGGAGGGGAGGGGCCCTCCACGAGCACCGACCCCGACGGACCGACGACGAGCACGATGACGTCGACGGTGACCAGCACGTCGACGGTGACCAGCACGTCCACGGTGACCAGCACGTCCACGGTGACCAGCACCACGACCGGCGGGCTGATGTGCGCGGACGAGGCGAGCGAGCCGAACGACAGCGAGTCCGACGCGCCCGACCTCGGCACGCAGAGCGACTGCAGCGACGAGGAGTCGGTGCAAGGGGTGCTCGCCGGCGTGGCCGACATCGACTGGTACAAGTACTCGGGCGTCGACGAGTTCGGCTTCAACTGCAGCACGAACCCGGTGCGCTCGGTGACGGCTGGCGAGGCGATCACGTTCTGCAAGTACGTGCACTGCATCGACGAGGCCGCCGACTTCGAGTGCCCCGCGGGCGCGAGCCCGGCCACCTCACCCGATGGTCGCCCGGGCTGCTGCGACAATCAGGGCTTCCAGCTCGACTTCATCTGCGGCGGATCGAGCCTCAACGACGACAGCGCGTGGGTGTACATGAGCATCGAGACCGACGTGAACGAGTGCGTCAGCTACACGATCGGGTACGATTTCTAGTCGAGTGACACCCCGAGCGCACGAGCCGGTCAGCGCCGTCGACGGCGCGTGGCTGCGGATGGATCAGCCGTCGAACCCGATGGTCATCACCGCGGCCCTGCGCTTCGAGGGGGCGCTCGACCACGCGGCGCTCGAGCGGCTGATCGAAGAGCGTCTGCTCCCGCACGGGAGGTTTCGGCAGCGCGTCGAGGCGGGGGCGCTGCCGGTGCTCCCCGCGCACTGGCGCGACGATCCCGGCTTCGACCTGCGGTCGCACGTGCAGCGGGTCGCGCTGCCCGCGCCGGGGGGAGACGCCGAGCTGCGGCGGTTCATCGACGATCGCATGAGCGCGGGGCTCGACCGCGGGCGGCCGCTCTGGCAGCTGATCCACGTCGAGGGCGCCGCGTCGGGCTCCACCCTGGTGGTGCGGGTCCACCACGCGATCGGCGATGGCATCGCGCTGGTGCGGCTGCTGCTGTCGCTCACCGATGAGGTCGGCGCTTCGCCGCCCGACGAGGTCGGCGTCTTGCCCCAGCGCGCCCGCGCGCCCCTCGCGCTCGCGAGGGAGCTCGGCGAGCAGGCGCTGACGCTCGGTCGGCTCTTGCTCCTGCCCGCAGACCCTCCGAGCGCGCTCAAGGGGCCGCTCGCTTCGCGCAAGGGCTGCGCGTGGTCGGGCGCGCTCCCCCTCGAGCCGCTCAAGGCCGCGGCGCGCGCGCGTGGGGCGAAGCTCAACGACGTGCTCATGGCCTGCGTGACCGGCGCCTTGCACCAGCACCTGTTGCCGCGCGGCCCGCTCCCGTCGCGCCTGCGAGCGCTGGTGCCCGTGTACGTGAAGGGGGCGGCCGACGCCGAGCTCGGCAACCACTTCGGGCTCGTCTTCGTGCCGCTGCCCATCCAGCTGGAAGAGCCCGAGGAGCGTGTCGTCGCCGTGAAGGCCGAGATGGACAGCCTCAAGGGCGCGCAGGACACGCTCGTCTCGCTCGGGGTGCTCGGCGCGATGGGCGTCGCGAGCGAGGAGATCGAGCGCGTCGGCATCGACCTGTTCACGGGTAAAGCGACGCTGCTGGTGACCAACGTGCCGGGCCCGCCTGCGCCGCTGCACCTGGCCGGGCGGCGCCTCGCTGACCTGCTCGTGTGGGCGCCGGTCTCCGGGCACGTCGGCCTGGGCGTCAGCCTGCTCTCCTACGCGGGCAGCCTGCGCATGGGCGTCTACGCCGACGCCCACCTGGTGGAGGACCCGGCCGCGATCGTCGAGGCGTTCGAGCGCGAGGTGCGGGCGTTGTGTGGCTAGCCGTTTCGAAGCGCCCTTGACAGGATTGTGAATTAGGTTCACTATGTGAATCAGATGCACATCGCGGAGCGTTCCTCACGGGTGACAGCGAAGCGCGACGCGCGCATCGATCAGATCCTGTCGTCCGCGATGGACCTGGTGATGGCGGAGGGGCTCGAGGGGCTCACCCTGCAGCGGGTGGCGGCGTCGATCGACGTGGTGACGACCGGCATTTACCGCTACTTCCCCTCCAAGGACGCGCTGGTCGCCGCCATGCAGCGGCGGGCGATCGCCGAGGTGGCGACCCACTTCCACGTCGCGCAGGAGCAGGCCGGGCAAGATTGGGCGGGCGCGGCTCCCGCGACGGTGGAGCTCGCGAAGCTGCTCCACGCGTCGCGGCTCTACCTCGATCTGCCCGAGGACAAGCCGCGGGACTGGTTCTTCATCGCGCTGCTGCTGGGGGACCCGCGCGTGCTCGTCTCGGACCAGGAGGCCAGTGAGTCGCTGAAGGTGTTCGCGCCGTTCTTGGCGGACCTCACGGCGACGTTCGCGCGCGCGGTGGAGCTTGGGGCGCTCGAGCCGGGGCCGGAGGCGCTGCGCTTGTTCGCCTTCTGGGCGTCCTTGCACGGCGCCATGTGCATGGAGAAGGTGCGGCGGCTCTCGGCTCACTTGCCGCGAGCCGAAGACGTGGGCGGTCTGGCCGTCCGAGGTTTGTTGCAGAGCTGGGGGGCGACGAGCGCGAGGCTCGCCGCGGCCGACAAGCTCGTCGTCGAACGTGGAAAGCGGAAGAGGAGGTCGTCGTGAAGCTGAGTGATGTTGCGTGGGCCGTGGCGGGTGGGGCGACGTGGACCGCGAGCGAATATTTGATCCATCGCTTCATCGGGCACGGCAAGCCGAGGCAGGAGCCGAAGAGCCTGCTGCACCGGCTCACGCCGGGCGGGTTCGTCGCGGCCTTCAACGTCGAGCACCGGGCCCACCACACCGATCCGACCTACTTCGCGCCGACCTCTCAGAAGGTCGCCGCTTCCGCGATCATCATCCCCACGGTGACCGCGCTGATGTCCCCGTTCGTGGGCGTTCGCCGCGCCGGCGCGTACGCGCTCGGGTTCACGGCGGTGTACGGCGCGTACGAGTTCGTGCACCGGCGCGTGCACACGCACGCTCCGCTCACGGCGTACGGCCGGTGGATGCGCCGCCACCACCTCGATCACCACCACCGCACGCCGAAGGCGAACCACGGCGTCACCAGCCCAGCTTGGGACTACGTGTTCCAGACGCACTACCCGGCGACCCGCGTGAAGATCCCGCGCGTCGCCGCGCCGGTGTGGATGACCGATCCGACCACCGGCGAGATCCGACCGGAGCACGCGGCGGACTACGAGCTCGTGGGCCCGCGCAAGGACGCGAAGCCGGCGACCGCGGCCGCGCAGTCCATGGTCTCCTGAGGGAGATGCTGTCCCGCTGCTCGAGCGCTCCCCCGCGCACCCTGCTCGCGCTCGCGGCGGCGGCGTGCTCCGATCCAGCCGGCGAGCCGGCCTCAGGTGAATCGGCTGCGAGCGGAGGAGCCTCGGGTCGCGCCTCCGCGGCCAAGGTGCTGGCCCTCCCAGTGTCGCCGGCTGGGCCAGCCTCGATGGCCCCCCCGACGCCAAGCGGGTCCGCGGTGCCCGGCCGACATGGCCCTCGTCCCTGAGGCGACGTTCGTCGTCGGCGCGGCGACGCGTGAGGCGGTGACGCGCGGATCGGCCACGCGCGTCTCCGCGTATTGCCTCGATCGGCTCGAGGTCACGACCGAGGCTTTCGCTGCGTGCGTCGCGAGCGGCCGCTGCTCACCGCCGCTGAAGGGCGGCTCGTGCTCGTTCGAGCGGTCGGGCGCGGAGCGGCGCCCCATCAACTGTGTCGGTGTCCTGCAGGCCAACGACTTCTGCAAGGCGCGGGTCAAGCGGCTGCCGTCCGAGGCCGAGTGGGAGAGCGCGGCAGGCGCCGGTGCCCGAGCGTATCCGTGGGGCGACGAGCCGCCGGGCCAGGGGCGTGTGCTGGGACGGCGCCGAGAACGCCCTCGGCTACGGCAAGCGCCATGACAGCTGCGAGGTCGGGACCTTCGCCGGCGATGTCACGCCCCAGGGAGTGCTCGATCTCGGCGGGAACCTCAGCGAGTGGACGGCACCGGCGGACAGCGCCGTCGGGAAGGATCCAAACCAGCTGGCCGTCCGCCGCGGTGGCAGCTGGGGCACCAAGGCGGGCCCGTTCCTGCTGCGGGCGAGCTCGCGCCGGATCGGCGACTACAAGGAGTACGACGCCGGGATCTTCACCGGCTTTCGCTGCGCGCTGGACCTCACGGCGCCCCCTCCTTCGCCCCCGCCCGCTCAACGATAGACGAGCGCGGATGGGGGAGGCCGCATTGGCGCGTCCTGCGTGGGCGGCGGCGGGGGCCATAGGCGGTCGCGGGGGGGGGGGGGGCCCGGGCGGGGGGCGCGGGGCGGCGCGGGCGCGCCGGGGCGGGGGCCGGAGCGCCCGGGTCGGAAGGGGGGGGGAGCGAGACGGGCGGCGGCCGGGGCGCCGCGCCGGGGGCCGGGGCGGGCCGCGCCCGGGCGGCGGGCCTCGGCTGACGGGCCGCACCCCACGCCCGCGGCGGGGGCCGGGCCAGCGGCTCCGGGGGGGGGGGCGGGGGCCGCGGCCGGGGCGGGGGGCGCGGCGCGGCCGGGGCGCGGCGCCTCGGCGACCGGCGGGGGCGTCCCGCACCCGGCCGGCCCGGCGACGGCGGGGGGAGCGTCGGGGTGGCGGCGGAGAACGGCCCGGCCGCCGGGCCGGGGGCGGCACCTCGACGCTCGAGCTCACGGGCGAGGCGGGAGCTCACGCTGCACGCACGCCCACTTCCCGGCGTCACAGGTGCAGTCGAGCTGCTGGGCGCAGGTCGCCGCGCTGCACTTTTGCCCGGCCTTCGAGCAGGTCGACGTCTTGAATTCGTCCGCGTCCCGCGGGCACTCGCCCGGCTTCAGCGGGGCGCGGCACTGCCACGACATTCCGTGCAGCATGAAGGGCGGCGGCGCCGCCCCGCCGCAGTACGGTTGGTGCACGCACTGACAAACGGTGGCGCCATAGCTGCAGCTCGCCGGCTTCGTCACGCCGGACCAGCCGCACGGGCCCGCCGCTTGCTCGACCCTCGCGGGACAGGAGGCGGTCGCCGGCGCGAGCGACCCGCAGTTGCCGAACGCGTCGTTCACGCACGCCACGAAGGAAGCCACGCTCGGGGGCGTGACGCTGGCCGACGCGGTCGCATTCGCCGTCGCCGACGCTGTCGCCGTTGTGCGCTGGGGCGGCGGTGGGACGGTCGCCGCGGCGCTGGCCGATGCGGTGATCGCGACCGTCGCGGGGGTGGTGCTTTCGGTTGGCTCGCTTCGGTCCGGCGCTCCACAGCTCACGAACGATGCAGCGAGCCAGAGCGGGGGGTGAGGTGGTGCAGGCTCATCCTCGTGGGCCTCAGCCCGGCGAGCGCAGGTGCCAGGCCTTGGGCTTGGTGAAGGCCAAGATGCCGTAGCGCGAGAGCGTGAGGCCGAGCCCGGAGTGTCGCCGGCCGGACCAGGGCAGCCGCGGGCTGACGCGATCGCAGCAGTTCCAGTAGGCCGAGCCTGCGTCGACGCGCGACAGGATGCGCTCGGCACGCGCGCGGTCCTTCGTGTACACGCCCGCCGTGAGCCCGTATTCGGTGTCGTTCATCGCGGCCACCGCCTGCTCGTCGTCTTTCACGCGCTGGATGCCGATGATCGGCCCGAAGGACTCCTCGCGCATGACGCTCATGGTGCCGTTCACGCCCGTGAGCACCGTCGGCGCGAAGTAGTGCCCAGGGCGAGCCAGGCGCGCGCCGCCGAGCGCGACGGTCGCGCCCTTCTGCTTCGCGTCGGCGATCTGCGCCTCGAGCACCGCGAGCTGCGCGCCGCGGGTGAGGGGCCCGATGTACGTCGTGTCGTCGGTGGGGTCGCCCACCTTGAAGCCGCGGACCTCCTCGATGAAGGCCTCGATGAAGCGGTCGGCGATCGCCTCGTGGACGTAGATGCGCTCGACCGCGCAGCAGCTCTGTCCCGCGTTGTAGAAGGCCCCGTCGGCGGTCCCCGCGGCCGCTGCCTTGGGGTCGACGTCGTCGGCGATGTACACCGGATCTTTGCCGCCGAGCTCGAGCTGCACCCGCGTCATCGAGCGACCTGCGGCCTCAGCGACCTTGCGACCGGTCGCGTACGAGCCGGTGAAGAAGATGCCGTCGACCGGGAGGTCGGAGACCGCCGCGCCGATCGCGCCCGCGCCGAGGATCGGGATGAACACGTCCTCGGGCACGCCCGAGGCGTGCAGCGCCTCGGCGAGCGCGAGGCCGGTCAGCGTCGCGTGCTCGCTCGGCTTGTAGAGGACCGCGTTGCCGGCGATGAGCGCGGGCACGAACACGTTCGAGCCGACGAAGTACGGGTAGTTCCACGCGGAGATGTTGGCGACGACGCCGAGCGGCTCGTGCTCGATCAGCTCGACCATCCCGCCGTCGGCCATCACCTCTTCGCGGGCGAGCGTGCGCTCGCTCTCGGCGAGGAAGAAGTCGACGCGACCGAGCAGCCCGTTGAGCTCGTTTCGGCTCTGAGCGATCGGCTTGCCGACCTCGCTCGTGGTGATCGCGGCGAGCCTCTCCTTGTCGCGCTCGATCGCGCCGCGAAACCGGCGGATCGCCTCGATGCGCTCTCGGAGCGGGCGCGCTCGCCAGGCGCTCTGGCCGGCCCGCGCGCGGGCGAGCTTGGTCTTCACGCTCTCGGGAGAGTCGGCCTCGAGCGTCCGGAGCGTCGCGCCTGTCGCGGGGTTCTCGATCGAAAAAGTGCTCATCGTCCCTCCGGGGGGCCGCCTCTTCGAGCGGCCGAGGCCTGCAGAAATTCACGCAAGATGGGCGCGTTGTCGAGCAGGCCGACGCCGGCCTCGCTCTCGTGCGCGAACTCGGGGTGCCACTGGACGCCGCGCACCCAGGCTGTCGCTTCCACTTCGATCGCCTCGATGATGTCGTCCTCCGTGGAGCGGGCGGAGACCTTCACGCCGCGGCCGAGCCGCTTGATCGCCTGGTGGTGGACCGAGTTCACGCGGGCCCGAGGCGCCTCGTACAGACCCGCGAGCCAAGCCCCGGGCTCGAACGAGATCTCGTGGGCCAGTCGGTCGTAGACGCCCGCGTCGCGGTGCACCCGCGCGCCCTCGACCTCGTCCTTGATGTCTTGGTGGAGTGAGCCGCCGAACGCCACGTTGAGCAGCTGGTGCCCTCGGCAGATCCCGAGCACCGGCTTGCCCGCGTCGACCATCGCGCGCACGAGGGCGAGCTCGTATTCGTCGCGCAGCGCGTCGCCGGACCACTCGGGGCGGCGCGGCTCCTCGCCGTAGGTCCGCGGGCTCACGTCCACCCCGCCTTGCAGGACCAGCCCGTCGAGGTCGTCGGCGACGTCCATGGCCGTCGCCGCGCCGTGGTCGCGCGGATCCGGGAGCATGTACACGAGGGACCGGAAGCTGGGCTCTCGCTCCGACGCCACCCAGCGCGCCATCGATCGCTCCAGATAGTAGAGCGGCTTGCCGTTGAAGACGGGGCGAGTCGGGTCGGCGTGGAACAGACAGGCGCTGACCCCGATGCGCAGGGGGCGCCTCGTCAACCGAACGCCTCGGAGAAGATGCGCTCGAAGTCGGCCGCCGCGCAGGGCACCGGGTTGTTCGGGTGGCAGCCGTCGGCGACCGAGAGCTCGACCAGGCGAGCCTTGTGCTCGCGCGAGACACCGGCGGCGCTGAGATTTTTCGGGATGCCGACCTTCGCCTTGAGCTCGGAGAGCCACGAGAGGAAGCCGGCGGCGGTCGGCTCGCTGAGGCGCAGGGTCCTGGCCATCGTTTCGAAGCGCTCCGCCAGCGCCGGGCCGCCTCGCTTCGCGTTGTCGCCAAGGGCGAAGTCGATCATCACGCCGTTCGCGAGGCCGTGGTGCATGTCGACCACGGTGCCGAGCGCGTGCGCGCACGAGTGCGTCACGCCGAGCCCCTTCTGGAAGGCGATGGCCCCCATCATGCTGCTCATCATCATGTCGCCGCGCGCGGCGAGGTCTGCGCCGTTCTTCACGGCGGCCTCCAGGCTCTTCGCGGCGAGCCGGAGCCCTTCGAGCGCGATGCCATCGCACAGCGGGTGGTAGCCCTTGGCGAGGTACGCCTCGACGTTGTGGGTGAGGGCGTCGAGCCCCGTCGACGCCGTGACCGACGCCGGCAGCTCGAGCGTGAGCTCGGGGTCCGCGAAGACCGCCTTCGCGAGCAGGCGAGGGGAGAAGATGATCTTCTTCACGTGCGTCGTGTCGTCAGACACCACCGCGCTGCGACCGACCTCGCTGCCCGTGCCGGACGTGGTCGGCAGGGCGATGAGGGTGGGGATGGGCTGATCGAAGGGCAGCGCGCCCGGCTTGTCGTCCTCGTAGTCGAAGAGGTGACCCGGGTGATGCACCATCAAGGCGATGGCCTTGGCCACGTCGAGCGCCGCGCCTCCTCCGAGCCCGACGATGGCGTCGGCGCCGTGCGCGCGGAACGCCTCGACCCCGGCCGACACCTGGGACACGACGGGGTTGCCGAACACCCCCGAGAACGACGCCGCGGCAAGCCCGGCCGCCCCGAGCTCGCTCAGAAAAGCTGCGTGCAAGGGCAGCGCCGCGACCCCGCGGTCGGTCACGACCAGCGGTCGCTTCGCGCCGGAGGCCGTGAGGCTCGCGGGCGCGAGCTTGCGCGCGCCGGGCCCGAAGTGGATCAGCGTGGGAAAGCTGAAGCGCGAGATGGCGTTCGACATGAGGCTCCTCAGATGATCTCGAAATACCGGCGCGTCTCCCAGTCGGTGACGGCGTCCTGGAACTTCTGCCACTCCCAGTGGCGGGTCGCTACGAAATGCTCGACGAAGCCGTCTCCGAACAGCTCCCGCGCGACCTTGCTCGCCTCGAGCTGCACCGTCGCCTGGTGGAGGTTTCGCGGGAGGCGCTCGACGCTCGACTCCGCGTAGGCGCTGCCGACGACTGGCGGCGCGCTCAGCTCCAGCTTGCGCTCGACGCCCCACATCCCCGCGGCGACCGCCGCCGCGACGGCGAGGTAAGGGTTCACGTCGGAGCCGGGGACGCGCAGCTCGAGGCGCGTCGACTTGGCCGAGCCCGGGATCACGCGGGCCGCGACGGTTCGGTTGTCGATGCCCCAGGTCGGCTTGGTCGGCGCCCAGAAGCCGTCGACCAGGCGTTTGTAGCTGTTCACGGTCGGGGCGAAGAAGGGCAGGAGCTCGGGCAACAGCGCGAGGATCCCCGCGACGAAGCTGCGCATCGTCGAGCTGACCCCGAGCGGATCGGACGGATCGTGGAAGGTGTTCTCGCCGTCCTTCCAGAGGCTGAGGTGCGTGTGGCCGCTGCAGCCGGGGAGCTTGTCGTTCCACTTCGCCATGAAGCTCGGCATGATGCCGAAGCGCCGCCCGATCTCCCGCGCGCCCGACTTGAAGAGCACCGCGCGGTCGGCCGCCTCGAGCGCCTCGGAGTAGAGGATCGCCGCCTCGAGCACCCCGGGGCCCGTCTCGGTGTGGAGGCCCTCGATCGGCACGCGGAAGCGCTCGAGCTCGTCCATCAGCGCGTTGAAGAAGGGGAGGTTCTGGCTCATCCTGAGCAGCGAGTACCCGAACATGCCCGGCGTGATCGGCGTCGGCTCGACGTACTTCTTCTCCGCCAGCGACTGGGGGGTCTCCTTGAAGTTGAACCATTCGAACTCGAGGCCGGCCTTGGCCGTGAAGCCGGCCGAAGCGGCGCGGTCGAGCACCTTGCGGAGCAGGCGCCTCGGGCAGACAGCCAGCGGCTGCCCCTGTGTGTCCTCGAAGTCGCCCAGGAAGAAGGGCACGTCGCCGTCCCACGGGACGCGCCGGAAGGTCGAGAGGTCGACCCGCGCGAGGGCGTCGGGGTAGCCGGTGTGCCAGCCGGTGTAGCGCGTGTTGTCGTAGCAGACGTCGCCGGCGTCCCAGCCGAACACGACGTTGCAGAAGCCGAAGCCGCCGTCGACCGCGGAGAAGAACTTCTCTTTGTGCAGGTACTTGCCGCGAAGGATGCCGTCGATGTCGGTGATGGCGACCTTGACCTTGGCTCCGGGGTCGCTCTTCAGCTGGGACAAGATCGCTTGCGCGTCGGCCTCGGTCATTTCGACATCCCCCCTTGCCTGAGCGCCCGGCCCCACGCCCCCGGCGCGCTGCCGGCTTTTTCCACGATCGGCGCGAGCTTCTTCAACGCGAGCTCTTGCACGGGCACCATGTCGACGGGATCGAACGGCACGGCACGGCCGGTCTTGAGGATGAGCTCTCGGTACAGGACGCGGCGCTCGGCGGGCGTGATCTGGTACCCCTCGAGCTCGGCGAACGACAAGGCCGGCGTGTACGGCTGACCGCGGCGCAGGCGGCGCTCTCCTTCCCAGCGTGACGGCTCCTCGTTGAGGAACGCGCGCCACGCCTCGGCGCGCTGCGTCGGCACGCGGACGCGATCGGGGGCGCCGTCCGAAGGGCGATCTCGGCGGTCGCTCGCGAGCCGCTTCACGGGCGGGGCGTCGTCGGGCACCTGCGGCACAGGTGGATCGTCGACGTCGAGCTTCTCAGGGGGCAGGTCGATGTCCTCGTACAGCTCGGCGCCCGTGATCCGCTGGAGCGCGAAGGCGATCTCCTGCTTGAGCTCGGGCGCGGTGTCGGCCTCGAGCGCGTCGATGAGCGGACCGAGCGACGCGGGGTGACCGCCGTAGCCGAGGGCCGAGGCGAGCGCGCGAGACGGGGCGCGCTCCCAGCGTGAGACCAGGTCGGCGACGTCGTCGCGCTCGCCCGCGAGGGCGACGAGCAGCAGCAGCGTGTCGCGGCCGCCGCGATCGAACGCTCTCTTCACGCGCTCGACCGCGTGCGAGACCCCGCCGAGCAGGCTGGCCCACGCGACCGCGTCGGCGAGCTCGGGACCTTCGGGCGCGGCGCGCTCCTCGACGAGCACGGAGAGCTCGGGGATCGCGGCGAGCCCCGCCGCCACGAAGGCGAACGCTGCCACCTCGGGGGCCTCGTCGCGACAGCGCGCGACGATCTCGTCGGGTGTCGCGATCCCGCGGTGACACAACACGTCGATCGCGACGCGGCGCAGGCCCGCCTCGGGGTCGGCCAGCCACGCACGCAGCGTGGTCGCCAGGTCGGGGTGGGGGGCCAGCTTGAGCGCCATCGCGGCCGCCGCGCACGTCTCCGGGGAGCTCGGCCCCAACAGGCGGATGCATCGCTCGACCGCGGCCAGCGCGTCGCGGCCCTCGACGCAGCCGAGGCAGAAGGCGATCCCGAAGGCGCGCGACGCGTCCTTGGCGGGGCTGTCGACCACGAGCCGCTCGAGCTCGGCGAGCGCGACGGGCCCGAGCCCCGCGAGCGCGTCCACGTCTCGCAGCAGGCGCTCGTCGTAGGTCGCCGTGTCGCGCCAGTGCTCTCCGAGCAGGGGCGTCCGCTGCATCCCCACCGCGCACACGTCCTCGAAGAGCGTCCGCGCGGTCGCCTGACGCACCTCGTCCGCCGTGGCTCGCTCGTGGGGTCCCGGGGTGAAGCCAGGCACGACGTCGGGCTGCTCCCGGCGCCGCGCCATCCGTGCTTCGCGCGCCGCTCGGGCCTCGTCGCGGCGTCGCGCGGCCGCCTCGCGCATCTCCTTCGAACGCGCGCGCAGGACGGGCAGGCGCTCGTTTGGAGGGAGCTCTTGCAGCTCGTCCGCTAGCGTCTTTCGCAGAGGCGGCGGCTCGATGGGCGTCGCGACCCGCACCGACGGCGCGAGCGACGGCCGCTCCACGCGGTGCAGCGTCGGGACGGTGAGGGCCACCACGAGCTCTCGGGCGGGCGGCGAGGTCGTGCGCATCGAGGCGAAGGCGGCGTGGGGGACATGCAGCCACTGCCGCGCGGCGCGGACCCAGGGCGTGACGGTCGACATCGCCTCGTCGAGCTTCGTGGCCTGCTCGAGCGCGGCGACGGCGTCGTCGCACGCCTGCATCGCGTCGAGCAGCGCGCTCGTCGGCTCGCGTCGCAGGTCGTACGCGTCGAGGGTCGACCCGATCGCGCGCTCGAGCGCGCGCGCGAGAGGACGCAGATCGGCGAGCGTCGCGGGCGCATCTGCGGCGGCGCGGGCCGCCGCTTCGATCAGCCGCAGCGACGTCTCCATCGCCTGCACGTGCTTCGGGATGGACTGGGGAGCGGTCTCGTCGGGCGCCATCCGTCAAACTCCGTCGGCCGAGGGGGCTCGAAGGTACCCGACGCACCTCGCGCGCGAAAGACATTCTCCGAGGCCCGCGGCGGTGCTCTCATCCGGCGTCGGTGTCCCTTGGGCACCGGAGCGATGCGACCGGCGATGGAAGACAGCGAGCTCAGGTTGGAGGTGTACGCCGCGGTCGTCGCGTCGATCGCGGCCGGCCGGTCGCGGTTCGAGGCTCAGGTCGAGCACGGCCTCGACGAGGATGAGCTCGACGACCTGGAGAGCGCCGTGGAGGCGCGCCTCTCTCGTGCGCTCGACGCGGAGGGGGACGGCGTCGACCCGTTCTTGCAGCGCTATGACGCCGCCATGCGGACCGCCCAGCTCCGCGCGCGGCCGGCGCCCACCGCCAGCGTGGAGGAGCTCGCGCGCGCCATCGTGGCGCTCGAGCGAGGAGGCGAGCCTCGCGCGGTGCTCGAGCGGGCCGGCCTCTCGGGCGCGGATCTCGCGGGCGTCGTGTCGAGCCTCGGCGCCGACGTCGGTCGCTCGACGGCGCTGGTCGAGGCGCTCGAGGCCCATCGCGCGGGGAAGAGGCGCTAGGGGTGGTAGGACCTCCGCGCCCCCGCGTGCTCTTGGTCGACGACGAGCCCCTCGTCGCGAAGGCCATGGCCCGCCTGCTCGCGCCGGACCACGACGTCACGATCGTCGCGTCGGTCGACGCTGCCCTCGAGCACGTCCGCGCGGGCTCCAGCTACGAGGTCATCCTGTGCGACCTGGCCATGCCTCGCCGCTCGAGCGCTGACCTGTACGAGGAGCTGTGCGTGTGCGCCCCCGAGCTCGCCGAGCGCATGGTGGTCGTGACCGGAGGACCCACCACGGGTGCGGCCAGGGCCTTCATCGAGCGCGTCGCGCTGCCCCGGCTCGACAAACCGTTCACCCCCGAACAGCTGTTCGAGGCCGTCGCGCGCGTGGCCGCTCGCTAGACCGAGCCAACGAGCACCGCTCCCCGCTCACCGCCGTCGCTGCCGGCGAAGAGCAGACCGAACGGCGTCGGCGCGTAGCCGCGCTTGTACATCTGCGAGGCGACCACGAGCGCGAGCGGAAGCGCGGCCGCGCCGAGGCGGCCCATCCGCTGGGCGGGGGCGTCGATCGCGATCGGCGGGCAGAAGGACGAGCTCGTGCGCGTGAGGGCCGCGTAGAGCTCGCGCGTGCGGTACGCCTCGAACCCGTGATCGCCGATCGCCCAGCCAAGCTGGCAGTCTTCGGGGAGCCCGGCCGCCGCGTCGCGGATGACGGCGGTGAGCGCCACGGGATCGAGCGAGCTCGCGTCGCCGTACGCTGAGAGGTCCCCCTCGGCCGAGGCCACCGAGTGGATCCGGCACAGAGGCGAGAGGCCGAGCGTCTGCGCGAGGTCGTCGCGGCCGAGCAGCGCGAAAGCGGCGCACTCGCCAGGGATGGTGCCGTCGATCCGCTCGGGTGTGAACAGCCTGCCGGCCACGTCGAGCGCGAGGATCTGCAGGGGGTCATAGTCGCTGTGGGCGCCCCCGACGATGATCGCGTCGACCTCGCGCGCCGCCAGCGCGGAGAGGGCCCTGGGCAGCACGTACGCCAGCCCCGCCGATCCGGCCGCGGACAGGTCGACGAGGACCTCGCCGAACGTCTCGCGCAGCGCGGTTCGCAGCTCGCTCATGAGCACCCGCCCCACCTCCGACTTGGGTTGACCTGGCCGCGCCTCGGGGAACGCGAGCGCCGCGCGCAGGCGCAGCCCTCGCGCCGCCGGACCGGCCATGCGAGCCAGCTCTCGCAGGGCCTCGATGGCGAGCCTGCCGGCGCGCTCCTCGCCCACCTGCAGCGGATCTTGGGTGCGATCGTACGCCATCGTGAGCGGCCCGCCGCCCGGCGCCGCCAGCGGTGCGCCCGTGATGGCAGGCAGCCCGGTGCGCAGCATGAGCGCCGTCGACAGCGCGTCGAGCCCTAACGGGCTGCGCGCGCCCACGGCGTAGACGTTCGCGAGGGCCTTCATGAGCGGACCTCCTCCACGCGGATCGTCGCGTCGTTCGCCGAGCGCGGCGCGCGCACCGAGGCGCGCCACACGAGCTCGACCACGAGGTGGCTCGCGATCGGGCCAGGTGGCGCCCCCTCGCCGACGCTCTCTCTGGGCAGGACCAACGTGTCGAGCACCACCGTATCGAGCGCTGGCCGAACGATCTCGGGGTCTCGACCCTTCACGCGGAAGGTGAGCTCCAGCTTCACGCGGGGCAGGACGAAGCTCAGCGTGCCTCCGCCGATGGACAGGTTGGTGAGCGCGCCCTCTTCCCCGCTCACCAACATCGGGCTCGCGATCAGCTCGGGCGGCGCGGCCTGGTTGGCGCGGTCGTCGAAGTCGCTCGGCGGCAGCGGGGCGCGCGTCTCGATCCATTTCTTGTCGTAGGTGCCCCAGTGCTTGCGGCGCGGCTCCCAGTGGCGGCCGATCGGGCCGAGCCCAACGGGCTTGGGGCGGCTGCGCGCGGTCTGGATGGGGGCCGAAGGGTCCTCGAGCTGCGGCGCGGCCGAGCGGTCGAGCCCCGCGAGGCTCGCCAGGACGCCTCGGCCCAGGGGGTTCGCCGGCTCCTCGACCACGTTCTCCGGGTCGCCGTCGTCGCGCCCGCCGAAGGCCTTTTCCCAGCGGACCGGGAGCTCGGCGAGCGGCCTCGGCTCGGTCATCGCGTCGCCCTCGTGGACCCACAGTCGCGGGCCCGTGACTCGGATGACCTTCTGCACGCGCCCGAGCCGCACCCCCGCGTCGAAGGACGGCACGGGCTCCCCGCCTGGCGCGCGGGCGACCGCCACGACGATGACGTCGGTGGCGGGCTTGCGGACGCACAGGTCGGACGGATAGAGGATGCTGCTCTTCGCGGGATCTCCCCACGGGATATCGGCGCCCCGGATCGGCCGCCGCCGCGCCTTGGGCGCGACGCGAAAGGAGCCGTCGACTCCGCGCGGCGGGCCGGGCGCGTGCTCGAACGTGGCCTTCACGATCACGGTGAGGCGCTCACCGTCGCGATCGACGAGCGTGTGCGGCTCCGCGACGAAGTCGGTCTGGTTGTCGACCTTGGGCTGGCTCATGGGTCGGCCCGCTCAGACCTCGCTCACGGCCTTCGTGAGCACGATCTTCCCAGCGAGGACGGCGACGATGGGGGACGAGACGCTGACCCCGCTGCCGTCGATCGTGACCGTGCTCGCGCCGCAGGTGAAGGTGATCTTCGTCTTCGCCTCGAGCTTGTGGAACGCTCCGATGAACGTGGCCGGCCCGCCCGCCTCGATCGTGTAGCCGCCCGCGATCTTGTCGAGGACCGCGCCTCCGACCATCGTCGTCATCGCGCCGGCCGACTTCTCCGACTCGTCGCCCTTCACGAACGTGATCTGGCCGAGGGTCTTGGTGCTCTTGTTGCCCCCGACCTCCTCGTTGATGGCCCCGATCGCGGCCGTGAGCTTCGCGAGGGTGATCGTCTCGGTCATGTTGCCGCCGGCCTCGGTGTGGATGCCCATGAGCGCTGCTTGGATGCGCATCGCGCCGGTCGACTCGTCGAGATCGGCCCCGACCTTGTGCGTGTTGTGCCCAGGGCCCTTCGCGCGGTCGGTCTGATCGACGCCCGCGACGTCCCCGGCCGGGCCGTCGGCGTTGGCCGTGCTCGCCCCGCGTTGACCAGCCGGGTCGACGCCAAGCGCGGCGCCGAGCGCGTCCGCCCCGCCCTGGATGCCCTTGGAGATGGCGCTGTTGACGGCCTTGTCGATCCCCAGCTGCGCCGTGTAGCTCGAGTCGCCCTCGCCTTCGCCACCCTCGCCGCCCCCGCCTTCGCCGCCGCCCCCTTCACGCGCAGCGGTGGCTTCGCCTCCGCCGCCGCCGAGCGTGTCGCCGAAGCCAGGCGGCATCGGCAGCCCCGCGGCGTCGGCGGCCAACCCCGCGAACGCGCCCAGGTCGCCGTTCGCGACCGCTTGCATCCCCTCACCGATCGCGTTCGCCTTGGCCGTGAGCTCGTTCACGGGCCCCATGACCTGGTCGACCTTGCTCTGGACTGCGGCGTTGACCTTGTCGAGCGCCTTGGCTGCGGCCGCCTGCGCGGCCTCGATCGCCAGCTGCGCGGCGATGTTGAGCAGCGCCTCGAGCGGGTTTCCGTCCATCTCGAAATGGTTGCCGCCGACGGTCGTCGCGCTGTTGCCGCCGACGTCGAGGGCGGTCACCGCGTTGACCTCGGTGTTGCGGTTGCCGCCCACCGAAACCTTCTGGTCCGCGCCGACCGTGAGCTCGCCGCCCATCGTCGTCCGGCTGGTCTGATCGCCGCCGACGGTGATCGTCTCGTCGACGCCGACGACTCGCGTCGCGTTGTTGCCGACGGTGGTCTTCTTGTCGTTGGCGGTCGCGATCGTCTGGTCGTATTGGGCGTGGATCATGATCTCCTCGCCGCCCGCGCGGTCCTCGAGGCGGATCTCGTTCGAGCCGCCGCCTCCCGGGGTCGAGCGCGTCTGCATGCTCGTTCGCGTCTTGCCTTCGGGCAGCGCGTAGGGGGGCATGAATTTGCCGTTGTAGAGCTTGCCCGTGACCAGCGGACGATCCGGGTTGCCCTCGATTAACTCGACGACGTCCTCCCATTCGAGGCGCGGCAAGACCATCGAGCCCGAGGTCTGGAGCTGGGCCGTACGGATCCAGCAGGAGGCTTTGTCGTCCTGCTCGGGGCGAGGTCCCAGTGGAACTTCACCTTGCAGCGGCCGTGCTCGTCGGTGTGGATGGCCTCGGCCTCCGAGCCGGAAGGGGCCACGACGCGAGCGGTCTGAGGCCCGTGGATGATCGGCCGCGGCGTCGTCTGCGCGGTGCGGAACTTCACGTCCTTTGGGATCAGCTTCGCCGAGGCGAGGTACGTGTCGTCGCGACCGCGCTGGGCCGTGCCGGCGTCGAACGCCTTGAACAGCGCGCCGGCCCGCTTGCCGTACGCGTGGATGACGCGCGTGACGAGCACCTCGCCCATCATGTCGTCGAGGGGCGCCTCTTCGATCGTGAACAGCCTGCCGGCGTGGACGCGTGGGCACTCGAATAGGATCTCGGTCGTCTCGTGATCGACCTGCTCGGCCTCGAGCCGAACCTGAGCCAGCCGCTTGCCCTCGCTGGGCTCGACGTAGAGCCCGGGGTAATCGTACCGCTCCAGATCGGTGTCGCTGGCCGCCTCGGCACAGGCGGTCATGTCGAGGCTCGGGCGCTTGAAGTCGTAGTCGCGCAAGGTGAACTTGCCGGAGCGCACCTGCGCCAGCTCGCGCAGGGCGAAGATCGCGTCGCCGGGGGTCGAGAAGCCGAGCTGCCCGCGGAACGGCAGCGCAGGCTCGCCCTCGATCGGCTCGGCCGAGGGGCTGTCATCGCTGAACACGAGCTTCTCTGCGCCGTCCTCGACGATCGAGCTGAAATAGATGCCCTCCTCTTCCAGGAGGCGCGACACGAACGCGAGCGAGGTCTCCTGGTACTGCACGCAGTACTCGCGCTTGGGGTAAGACCCCGCGAGCTGCCAGCGCTGATCCGCCGACGGGATGCCGTGGTCTTCGAGGACCTGCGCCACGATCTCTTGGACGTCTTTGTCTTGGAAGATGCGGCTCGTGAAGGCGCCCGCGAGCAGCTGGATGCGCGACACGACCGTCAGGCGCACGGTGTTGGCAGAGCCCGAGAGCTCGACGCCACGCGCGCCGACGGCGGGCGAGCCGACCACCGACACGGCCTCGACGACCCCGGCCATCTCGTGCTGGGGCTCACCCGCGAAGCCGAAGGTGAGCAGGGCGCTCTGGCCGAGCGACGCCTCGGCGCCGAGGTCCATCGCGAACTGGATGTCGATCTGCAGGCGGGTGGGCCGCCCGAGCTCGCGGACGAGCTCGAACGCGACGACCCGGTCTGCGGCGATTTCGCCGATCTGGAAGGCTGCTACGAGGTCGCGGCTCATGGGGTCTCTCGCGCTCAGTTGTCGATGATCAGGGCTGCGGTTTCGGCGGTCGCGCCGTCGATCTTCATCGAGACTCCCAGGAAGGCGATCGCCGCGGGGGTCACGACCAGCATCGACGCGCCCATGACGAGCGTGAGCATGCCGTCGGCCTCGAAGGTGATGTTGTCGGCCTTCACGATCGACGCGCCCGCGGCGATGCTGGTGAGCATCGCGCCCGCCTTCTCGCAGCGGTCGGCGTCGACCTTGTGCAGCTTGGCGCCGACGATCTGGGTCGTCTGCGTGCCGCTGACGTCGGACGAGACGCCCGCGAATGACGCGACGATCTTGGCCGCCGAGATCGTCTCGTTGTGGTTGCCGCCGATCGTCGTGTTGTAGTCGCCGGCGGTCAGCGAGACCCTGGCGGCGCCGACATCGAGGGAGATGTTGCCAGCGGCCGCCTCGGAGATCTTGCCGACGACCAGGTCGGTCTTCAGCGACCCGACGTCGACCCCCTCGGACCCGCCGATCGTGTGCTTGTGGTCGCCGCCGACCTTCATGTCGCGGTTGCCGCCGATGTCGTAGCTGTGGTCGCCGCCGATCTGGTCGACCTTGAACGTCTCGATCGAGGTCTTCTGGTTGCCCCCGACGTCGAGGGTCTGGTTCGAGCCGATGCTGGTCGTCACGCTGTTGGTGATGTCGATCGTCTGGTTGCCGCCGACCTTCAGCGTCGCGTTGTTGCCGACCGTCTCGGTCTCGTTGTGGTTGACCATGACGGTCATGTCCTTCGAAGCGTTGAAGAACATCTCCTCCTTGCCCTTGGTGTCGTCGGTGCGAAGCTCGTTCGTCGACCCGCCGCCCGGCGTCGTGGCGGTCTGGATCGAGCTGCGGGCGGCGCCGCCAGGCAGGGCGTAGGGCGGGGGCTTCTCGGTGTTGTACAGGCGGCCCATGCACAGAGGGAGATCGACGTCGCCCTCGTCGTGCTGGACGACGACCTCCCAGCCGACGCGCGGGAGCATCATCGAGCCGCCGGTTGGCAGCTGGATGGTGCGCATCGGGATGCTGGATTTTTCGTCCTTCTTGCCGACGCGATCCCACGGAAACTGCACGTTCACGCGGCCGTGCTCGTCGACGTGGATCTCCTGGCCGGAGGGGCCCGTGGTGACGCCCGTCTGCACGCCGGCGAGCTCTCGGCCCCGGGCGAGTCGCGCCGGCCGGTACGACGAGCGGTCGGTGGGCATCGCCTCGAAGCGCAGGCTCGTGCGGCTGGCGCCGGCCGGGCGGAACGGGCTGCGCTCGTCCTCGTGGTGGAGGGTGACCGCGGTGGTCAGCAGCTCGGTGTTGATCTCCTCGTACGGGTGCTCCTCGATCTTGAAGCGGAAGCCCGGCGTCAGGGCCCAAGCGGTCGCGGCGCCCTCGTACAGGTCTCGACGGGATTGGATGGAGTCGAGCATCACCTGCGACCACTGCTTGACGACGGCGTCGTTCGTGGAGCGGGCAGGGAACGCGTAGACCTCGAGCGCGTGCTCCCCGTCGTCCTTGCCCTCCACGGTGGCCTCGACGTTGAACCGCGGGCGCTCGAAGTCGTAGTCGCGCAACATCACCTTGTCGCTGACGACGCGCGCCGACTCGCTGATCTTCCAGACCTTGTCCCGCCCTTGGTCGAACCCGAACTCGGGCCGGTACGCGAGCGAAGACGGCGTCGCGTCGCCGAGCCCGAGCGGGTCGTCGAAGAACACGACCTCGCCGGAGGCGTGATCGACCGTGAACGCGATGCCCTCCTCCGACAGCAGGCGCCGGATGAAGTCCCAGTCGGTCTCCCGGTATTGAACGACGTACTCGCGCGGCTCATAGGAGCCGGTGAGCGAGAACCTCAGGTCCTTCACCCCGGCCGCCTCGCAGACCTGCTTGACGATCTCGTCGACCTTCTTCTGCTGGAAGGTGCGGCAGTCGGTGCGCTTGGTGAGCCGCCAAAGCTTCGGCCGCACCTCGACGCGCACGAACGGACGGCCCGCAGTGTCGATGCGGCGCTCCGCGGCGACCACGATGCCCTTGAAGGACCTCGCCGCGCCGAAGTCTTCGAGGTCCCCGATGCGAGCGTCGACCTCGCCGTTGAGGAGCGTCGCCGGCTTCGGGAGCGGGTCTTTGGTGAGCCTGGCCTCGAGCAGCGGGAGCTCGTCGAGGCGCTCCTCGATGTGCAGGGTGAGGACATCGAACGAGTCGCCCGCGAGATCGAACGTCGCCTTGGTGCCGTGCTTTTCGTCGGCCATCGGTCATGCCCCCATCTTCAGCGAGCTGCCCAGCTTGACCAGCAGCGCGGTCTCGAAGGCGATCTTCGAGCCCTTCATCAAGATCGGCCCTCCGCCGAGCTTGAGCACCGAGCCCCCGCCCTTGAGGTCGCCGATCGCGCCGATGAGGGTGATCATCGGGGCCTTGACCGTGTAGTCACCGGCGACCTTGGAGTAGTGCAGCCCGCCGACGAGGTTGGTCATCATCGCGTCGGATTCGGTGGAGAAGGTGCCCTTGACGATGTGCAGGTCGGCCGCGAGCAGCTGCGCCATCTTGTTGCCGGAGATGGTCTCGTTCCAGGGGCCCTTGCAGATGTCGATCTTGGCGACGCCGATGGTCTCGCTGCAGTTGCCGCCGAACTCGTCGCTGATCGAGGCGACCGAGCCGGTGAGCATCACGGCGCCCACCGAGCGAGAGATGTTACCGGCGATGGTGTGCTGGATGCCGTTGCAGATGACCGTCATGTTGGCCCCTACCTCGTAGGAGCGGTCTCCGCCGATCTTCTCGACGTAGTTGCTGATGGCGTTGTCGACGGCGTTGCCGCCGACCGAGATCGACTGGTTGCCCCCGACGTTGGCGGAGCCGACCGAGCCGACGCTCGCCGTCTGGTTGCCGGAGATGCTGGTCGACTGGTTCGCGCCGACCGAGCGGGACGCGTTGACCTTGATGGTCGTCGCGTCGTTGGCGCCGACCGTCTCGTTCTGGTCGTGCTCGACCGTGACGTTGAGATCTTTCTGGGCCGTCAGGTTGAAGCCCTGGCTGCCTCCGCTGTCGCCGAGCTTGATCTCGTTGAAGCCTGCGCCCCCCGGTGAGGTCGCGCTCTTGATGGCGCCCGAGGTCTTCGTGCCTGGCAGCGCGTACGGCGGCGTGCGCTCGGCGTTGTACAGGCGGCCGAGCACGAACGGTCGATCGGGGTCGCCGTCCATGAAGGCGACCGAGACCTCCCAGCCGACCCGCGGGATGATGACCTGTCCGCCGAGGGGGGCCTGCATCACGCGCAGCCAACAGCTCGACTTGTCGTCGAACTGGCCCACGCGGTCCCAGCGGAAGCGGACCTTCACGCGGCCGTATTGGTCGGTGTGGATCTCCTCTTCGCCCATGCTGGGCCCCGTGACCATCGCGGTCTGGAGGCCGTGGATCTTCGGCTTCTTCGTCTTGCGGGCGGCCCCGAACGGGGCGCCCTCGGGGATCGCGACCACGTCGTTCTCGACCTGGTTGCCCGAGGGCGCGTCGTCGTCGCGCCCGGCGCCGGTCATGCTCTGCCGACCGCGCGAGCGGAGGTCGGTGATGACGTACGACTTGTTGAGCGACTCCTGGGCGGCGCCGGTGACGGCGAACATCTTGCCGACCTCGAGGTTCGAGGCGTTCGTCGTCGCGCGCGAGGTGATCGCTTCAGCGCGCAGCTCCTCCAGGCGCGCCGCGGCCTTTCGCTCGCCGTCTTGTCCCTTCAGGAAGCCCGCGGGGTACTCGTAGTACGGCTGTGGTATGACGAAGGGCGCGTCACGCGTGGCCTCGGGCTTCATGTCGGGCTTCTCGAAATCGAAGTCCCGCAGGTGCACGGACGAGGTCGCCAGACGCGAGGTGACCTCGAAGGAGAACAGCGGGTCGGTCGCGCCGGTGCCGGCAGAGAGGCCGAGCACCGTGGGGACCGCGAGCTGCTCCGCGATCGCCTCGGTCGTGTCGGACACGATCATCGTGGCCTCACCGCCCGAGTGCGAAAAGAAGTAGAAGATGCCTTCTTCTTCCATCAGCCGGTGGATGAGCTCGAGCTCGGTCTCGCGGTATTGCACGATGTACTCGCGCGGCGGGTAGTCGGTCCGCAGGCGCCAATCGACCTTGTCGACGCCCGCGGCGGCGAGCAGCTCCTTGATGACGTCGACGGGACCGTTGTCCTGGTAGATGCGGGAGTCCTCGCGGTGCGCGAGGGCCGCGAGCGGAGGGACCAAGCGCACGCGAAAGACGAGCTGGGTGCCGTCGTGGTGGACGAACTCGCAGCGGTCGCAGATGCCGGTCAAAGAGCGCTCACGGCCGCGATCGGTGTCGATGATGAACAGGGTCATCGACGTGCGCAGCGCGGCGAGCGGCTTGAACGACGTGTCCTTCGTCGTGAAGGTGACGACGGCCTCGTAGGGCGTCGAGAGCGCCTCGAACAGGTCGTACGCCGACGGCGTGTTGTCGACGGGGAGGACCTCACCGACGAGCTTGAACTCGACCTTCGCGCTCGCTGCCATGACGAGGCAGACTACGCCGCTCGCCCGAGCATCGCCACGCAGAACAGCCGCTGACTACGTGCGCTTTCTCTGCTGGATGTAGCCGCGGTAGCGCTGCACGATGCCAAAGTAGCGCTGCCGGATCTCGTCGCTCTTCGAGAACTCCTCGGTCCAGCGCATCGACTCTTCGTGGTGCTCGGCCTCGGTCACGCCGTAACGGGTGCGGATGGCCTCTGCGTCGGCCGGGTTCTCGGCGATCTCTGCGGTGAGGGACGCGAAGACGTTGAGGGTGAAGCGCTTCGCCTTCGCGGGTTGAGGCGCGGCTTGGGGCCCGGGCTGTCCGCCGAAGGGCAGCGCCTCGCGGGCGGCGCTGGCGACGCTCGTGCCATCGAACGAGACCGTCCGCGGAGAGGCCTCCGAGCCAGGGGAGCTGGGCGGGGTGGGCGGCGCGTCGGGCTTCTTGGCGAAGGGCGTCGCCTTGCCGATCGCGGCCGCGACAGCGCCGGGATCGACCATCTTCGTGCGCGGATCGTCGTCGTCGTCGTCGTCCGCCGCGGGAGGTGGCTTGGCCCCCTGCTGGGACGACGCGGGGGGCGGGGGCGGCTGTATGGGCGGTTTGCGCTCGAACGGGAGCGCGGCGCCTTGCGCGGCAAAGTGCGAGAGGGCGCCGGGGCCCAGCGTGCTCGCGAGCGCGGGGTTCTTGCCCTGCATCGCGTCCCGAAGCCGCTGGCGCACGTCGGCGGGGACGTCGATCGGCGCGGTCTCCGAGGCGTGCGCGACGAGCGGGATGCTGGTCGGGGGCAGGGGGCCCGTCGTCGCGGGCGGCGGCGAGGCTCCGCCCTGCGGCTTGAAGGGCATCGCGTCGCGGACCGCGGCCTCTTCCTGGGGCGTGGAGGTCCACGTCGAGTTGAGGCTGCGCGCCTGGGGCGCGGTGCTCGGGCCGGCACTGCCCGCGCCGGCACTGCCCGCGCCGGCACTGCTCGCGCCGGCACCGCTCGGGCCGGCACTGCTCGCGCCGGCACCGCCCGGGCCGGCACCGCCCCGGGCGGAGGCCGGCGGGCTCGGAGCGGGCGGGGGGTTCGCGCCTTTGAACGGCGTGGCGGTAGGAGGCACGATCTGATCGAGCGACATCGCCATCGTGCCGTAGGTCCGTGCAGCGGACGCAGCTGCAGGGGCCGCGGGAGCCCCATCCGGGGGCACAGCGGGCGACACAGCCGGGGGCACGGCGGCCGGAGGCCCCACGGCGGCTGGAGGGGCCGCCGGGGAGACTCGCGCGGGCGGCGCGACGGCCGCGAAACCTGCGGACGAAGGGTGCTCCCTCGCCGGCGGCATCGGGCTGCGCGCTGCCATCGCGCTAGGCGCGGACATCGCGCTCGGCGCTGCCGTCGGGCCGGAGGTCATGCCCAGCGCGGCGGCCCCCGCGGAGGGCATCGCGCGCACGAAGGGGGTCGCGCTCCCGGAAGGGTCGATCGGCTCTCGCGCGGTGATTGGCCCGGCGACGGCCGGCGGAGGCGGGACGTCGATCGCCGCGATCACGGAGCGTAGCGGAGCTCCGAGCTCCGCGTCGGCACCCTCGAGGACGCCGACGGCGGGTGGGGTGATGGGGGGCTGAGCCTTCTTCGAGCGGTCGCGCTTGAGGCGGGCCTCGAACACCTTGCGCTTCGCGGTGAAGACCGCGTTGTAGCGGTTGGTCGTCTCGAAGCGCCGGCGCTCGGCCTCATCGGCCATGCGACGCATCCAGTACACCTGCGCCGTGAGCCACTGCTCCTTCGTGAGCTTCTCGCGCTCGAGGATCGAGTCGAGCTCTCCGCACGCCTCGACCTCGGCGTGCATCGAGGCGTAACGCTCCAGAGGCAGAGGGGGCGATGCCGTCGGCTCGGGCACGACCGGAACGTACCACGAGGCTCGCTCCCCAAGCGGAGCCTCATTCGGTAGGCTCCGCGCTCATGACCCATCGCGCCGATCCCGCCCGGCCCCTCCGTCGTCTCGCGCCCCGACCGACCGGTCGGGGCTGGGCCCTCGCCGCGCTCGTCGCGATCGCCTGCTCGCCGAGCGCCCCGCTCACGCCCTCGCCGCCTGCACCGACCGGCAGCGACGCTCCGCTGGCTGCAGGCGACGGGCAGACCACCCCGACGGGGCCGGCGACGGTCGAGGAGGCGGTTCGGTTCGCGGCCGACGTCGACCAAGGGCTTCGCAAGGTGCTCACCGAGCAGATGCGGGCGGATTGGATCAACCAGACGTACATCACGGGCGACACCGATCTGCTCGCGGCCGACGCGAAGGACGCGCAGATGGCGTTCATCACGCAGAAAATCAAGGACTCGGTCCGGTACAAGGATCTCCAGGGGCTGCCGCCCGACGTCGCGCGCCAGCTCACGCTGCTCCGCCGGGGGACCGAGCTGCCCGCGCCCAACGACGCGAAGGAGAGGCGCGAGCTCGCCGACCTTGGGGTCGACATGAACAGCCGGTACGGCAAAGGCAAGCCGTGCTCCGAGACCCTCAAGCGCTTCAAGAAAGCGAAGGCCGCGGACAAGGGCGCGAAGTCCGCGCCGGAGCCGCCGTGCTTCACGGTCGGCGAGCTGTCGGCGATCCTCGAGGACAAGAGCGCGACGTTCGAGGAGCGAGCCGAGGCGTGGCGGGCGTGGCGCACGATCAGCGTCCCGATGCGCAAGCAGTACGAGCGCTTCGTAGAGCTTGGGAACAAGGGCGCCAAGGACATCGGCTACAAGGATCTCGGCGAGCTGTGGCGGAGCCGCTACGACCTCACGCCGGCCGAGCTCGAGGCCGACGTCGAGCGGCTGTGGCAACAGGTCAAGCCGCTGTACGACGACCTCCACTGCTACGCGCGGACCCGGCTCCAGAAGAAGTGGGGCAAGGACAAGATCGCCGACGGCGCCCCGCTCCCCGCGCACGTGTTCGGCAACATGTGGTCCCAGGCGTGGGGCGGCATCTACGCCGATCTCGAGCCCTATCCGGGGCAGGCCTCGCTCGACGTCACGAAGGGCCTGGAGAAGAAGCGGCTCGACGCGAAGGGGATGGTCAAGCTCGGCGAGGCGTTCTTCACCTCGCTCGGGCTCATGCCGCTGCCGGCGACGTTCTGGGAGCGCTCCATGTTCGTCGAGCCGAAGGACCGTGAGGTCGTCTGCCACGCGAGCGCCTGGGACCTGACGTACGCGGGGGACGTGCGTATCAAGATGTGCACGAAGGTGAACGAGGAGGACCTCATCACCGTCCACCACGAGCTCGGGCACGACTACTACTTCCTCTACTACAACAAGCTGCCCATCCTCTTTCAGGACGGCGCGAACGACGGGTTTCATGAGGGCATCGGCGACACGCTCGCGCTCAGCGTCACGCCCGGCTACCTCGCGGACCTCGGCATCTTGAAGGCCGCGCCGAGCAACGACAAAGCCGAGATGAACGTCCTCATGGGACGAGCGCTCGACAAGGTCGCGTTCTTGCCGTTCGGGTTGATGATCGACAAGTGGCGCTGGGACGTCTTCAGCGGCAAGACGCCGCCGACGCAGTACAACAAGGCCTGGTGGGATCTGGTCCTCAAGTACCAGGGCATCGTCCCGCCCGCGCCGCGCTCCGAGGCCGACTTCGACCCCGGCGCGAAGTACCACGTGCCCGCGAACGTGCCGTACCTCAGGTACTTCCTCGCGCACGTGTACCAGTTTCAGTTTCACCGGGCGCTGTGCAAGGCGTCCGGCTACACCGGGCCGCTCCACAAGTGCTCCATCTACAAGAGCGACGTCGCCGGGAAGAAGCTCGCGGCGATGCTGTCGATGGGCGCGAGCCAGCCGTGGCCCGAGGCCATGAAGGCGCTCTCGGGCGAGTCGAAGGCCGACGCGGGTGCCCTGATCGAGTACTTCGCGCCGCTGCAAGCCTGGCTCAAGGAGCAGAACAAGGGCCAGAAGTGCGGGTGGTGAAGCGGCGCGACGAACGTCGCGTGGTAGAGTTCGCAGCGTGAGGCGCCCGAGGGCGATCGTTCCGCTCGCTTCGTTGTCCCTGGCTGCGCTGCTCGCTGGCGCGTCCGCCTGTTTCACGTTCGTCAGCTTCGACCTGGAGGATGGGGGCGGGGGCAGCGGCGCCGCGAACACCGGTGGCGAGGGGGCGGGCGTGTCGACCTCGACCGGAGTCGGTGGAGTCGGCGCCGGGGGCGCCGACGGCGGCGGTGGCGTAGGCGCGGGCGGCGGAGACCCTTGCGGCTGCGACGCGTCGTCCTTCAACTGCGACGCGGACGCGTGCGGCGCCCGGGCCTGGCCCTGCGGCGCCGGTAGCGAGTGCTGTGGCGGGGTCTGCTCTCCCGTTGGGGCCGGCAGTGATCCGGTGGCCGAGATCGCCCTGCGCGGCGAGCACGTGGTCGTGCGCTCGAGCTCCCGGCTGTTGCTCTGGCCGTCGGGGCCGGGCCCCGGGCTCACGCCCGTCGACGAGCTCGATATCGACGACCCGAACGGTACCCTGCTCGGCACGCCCGACCACCTCTACTACCGGCCCCAGGACTGCGGGCTGACGCTGGCGAACGTCTGCCTGACCGACGTGGACACGAGCGACTCGGCCCTCAGCTGTCACCAAAGGCTCAAGCTTTCGAGCATGACCCTCGCGGAGCACATCAACGGGGCCGCGCTCGTCGGCAACGACCTGTACTACGCGCCGAGCTTGACGAGGCAGATCATGCGGGTCGATGTCAGCGGCTTCCCCGGAGGTGGGGCGGGCTGCGCCGGCGCGCGCGCAGACGGCCCAGTGCCCCAGGCCCTCGTGTCTCAGATGAACCCGCCGAGCTTCGCTGCGTTCGTTCAGAACCCGTCGCTGCTCGAGCACGACCCGATCGGACGAGACGTGTGGTGGAGCACGTTCGGGGAAAACGGGTGCGTGTACCAAGCCGACCTCGCCGACTGCGCGACGACACCTTGTATCGTCGACTGCGCGTTCGAGGATGACGACGTCGATCCCGGTCACCTCACGGCCAGCGGCGCTGGGGTGTTCCTGGCGACGAGCGCCACGACCAACCAGGTCGACGGCCCCGTGCTGCGCATCCCGCGCGCCAGCCCCCAAGAAGCCGCTTTCATCGGGGAGACAGCCGCCCGCTGGCCGATCGACTCCGACGAGAGCTACCTGTTTGCGTCGCTCCCGGCGGGCGGAGGGCAGCGCGCCGCGGTGGTGGCCCTGCTCTTCAACGACGCAAACCCTGGTGGCTTCGAGGTCGGCCGCGCGTACGCCGACCTCGGCGCTCTGACCATCACCGCGCTCGACGCGTCGGATCCCGACT
Organism: Polyangiaceae bacterium; assembly: GCA_016719945.1. Classification (GTDB taxonomy): domain Bacteria; phylum Myxococcota_A; class Polyangia; order Polyangiales; family Polyangiaceae; genus Xiheicaenibacterium. The sequence continues at coordinate 132,491 of JADJYE010000012.1, forward strand.
ACGTCTACTTCGGGACGGCGTTCGGGCTCTACCGCTGGCGCAAGCCGCCGTGCCCCGAGGGGGACGCGGGCACCTGCGGCGACGGCTGCGTCTGGGCCGACGAGCAGTGCGACGACGGCAACCTCGAGGGCGACGACGGCTGCAGCGCGCTGTGCACCTTGGAGGCGCAGTGAGCGCGGCGCCCATCGCGCCGGGGACCCTCTTCGATGGCAAATGGCGCGTCGAGCATGTGCTCGGCGAGGGGGATGGGCGCGGTGTACGCCGCCACTCACGTGCGCAACGGCGCGCGGGTGGCGATCAAGGTCCTGCACGCCGACGTCGCCCGAGACGCGGGGCAGCGCGAGCGCTTTCTGCAAGAGGGCTACGCGGCCAACCGCGTGGGCCATCCGGGGGTCGTCCGGGTGCTCGACGACGGGACGACCCCGGAGGGGGCGACGTTCCTGGTCATGGAGCGCCTCGACGGGAGATCGCTCGAGGCGCTCGCCGAGGAGCGCGGAGGCCTGCTCCCGCTCGACGAGGTGATCCGAGTCTCGTTGCGCTGGCTCGAGGTCATGGCGGCGGCCCACGGGCAGGGGATCGTCCACCGGGATCTCAAGCCCGAGAACGTCTTCGTGTGCACCGACGGCACCATCAAGGTGCTCGATTTCGGGCTCGCGCGCGTGAAGGAGGTCGTGAGCCAGAAGCGGCTGACGACCACGGGGGTGCCGCTCGGAACCCCCGCGTTCATGCCGCCCGAGCAGGCGCTCGCCCACTGGGACGAGGTCGACACGCGGAGCGACGTGTATTCGCTCGGCGCGTCCATGTTCACCCTGTTGACGGGGCAGCTCGTCCACGACGGCAGGACGGTGCCCGAGCTGCTCGTCGCGGTGTCGACGCGACAGGCTCGCCCCATCCGCTCGCTGAGCCCAAGCGTGCCGGCGGCGCTCGCCGTGGTCATCGATCGCGCGCTCTCGCACTCGCCGGCCCACCGCTACCGCGACGCTGCGGAGATGTCCGCGGCGCTTCGGGCCGCTCTCGTGACCCAGGTCGAGGGAGGCGGTCGTGTGACCGTGGGCAGCGCGGGAGCCGGCGCATTCAACCGCGACGACAGCGTCCAGCGGGGCGGGAGATCCGAAGACGCCCACGCGACCCTGGTCGCACGCACGTATCCGATCGCGCCGGCACGCTCGGAGGCGGGCCCCCTCAATCTCGGGCCCGGTCGCAGCACCGAGTCGCCGGTCAGCACCGGCTCCCCGCGACGGCCAGCGGGCCGCGGCGCCTTGTTCGGCGGGCTCGCGGCGCTCGCGCTCGCGCTCGGCGCGCTCGCGTGGCTCAGGGGTCGACCCACGGAGCAGACTGACGCTCACCTCGAGGGTGAGCGCGCGCCCCAGGCGACCGCGTCGGAGGCCGCGAAGGAGGGTCCGACCGGGCCGATCGTGGCCCCGTCGGTCACGACCGCGGAGGCCGTAGCCTCGGCGAGCGCGAGCCCCAGCGCGTCCGTCGGCGCCTCGGCGGTCGCTTCGCTGCCTTCGGTCGCGAGCGCGCCCTCGACGTCGACGAGCTCGAAGACCGGGACGAAGGCTGGCACCCGGCAAAAGCCTCCGACCCACCCGACGTCCGCTACCGCCGCTCCACCGGTCACTGCGAAGCCCTGCGTCAAAGACGCGTTCTCGAAGATCTGCAAATAGGCTCAGAACAGCACGTCGAGCACGACGCGACCGCCGCCGCCGCCGAGCTCGAGCCCGAGCTGAGCCGCGGGCTGTTGGGGCTCCGAGGCCGGCGCGGTCACCAGATCGACGATGAGCAGCGTGCCGCCCACGACGGCGAGGGCGGCGCCGCCGATCAGCAGCGCGCCGTTGACGGGGAGCAGCTCTTCACCGCTCTGCTTCAGCGCCAAGACGTCGCAACCCGCGGGCGTCCCTCCGTCACGGCATGCCTCGAACGCCGACTGCTTGTCGAGGATCATCCCGCCGGTGACCGCCCCGCCGATCAGGCCGGCGATGCCGACGCCGCCGATCACCAGGCCGGCGATCCCGAGGGCTCGCACGCCGCCGGAGCCCGAACCGGCCCTCGAGGCGGCCGATGAGGGCGGAGGCAGCGAGACCTCGCGCCGCTCGCCATCCTTCAGGGTCACCACGACGCGCTCGAGCGCGCGCCCCGGGACCTCGACGAGCAGCTCGTGATCTCCCGGATCGAGCCTCAGGTCGCTGGATGGCAGCGCGATCAGCTTCGCGTCGACGCGCGCCGTGACCCCCTCTGGAGCGCCGGGGCGCAGCGAGAGCGAGAGCCGCGCCACCCGCGCCTCGAGCGCGCCGCGCTCGGTCTTCAAGGCCGCGAGCTCCGCGTCGGCCTCCGGCCAGCGGGGGATGGCCTCGTCGAGCTTCGCGATCGCGGCGAGGATCTTGCCTTCGCGCACGTCGCACTCCTTCGACTTCACGAGTGGACCGAGCTCTCGCGTCAGCTCGAGCGAGCGACGGAACTTGGCGCACGCGGTGGGCAGGCCCTTCTGCTCCTCCGCCAGCCCCTCCTCGAACGCCTTGCGCGCCTCCTCTTCGGCCGTCCCCGCGAGCGCGAGCGACGGGGTGAGGAGGGCCGCGAGGCAGACGGCGGCAGACGTGAGTCGCAGCATCGAGCGCGAATCTACCTCAGGCACCCCAGGCGGACCAACGTCGCTCCACGCTCGCGCCCATCAAGGGCCGCGCAACAGCTCGACGTGCTCCGGGATGCCTACGAGGAACGTCTGGGAGAGGGCCGGGTCGTCGATGTTCGCGGCTTGCTCGACCAGGCGCGCTCGGGCGCGCTCGCGCGTCGTCTGCGCGAGCGTGTGCTCTCCTCGCGCCGCGAGCGCCCTCACGAGGCAGAGGGCCACGAGCGCCTCGCCCTCCTCGCCTCCTCCGCTCGCCTGCGCCCGCTCCGCCGCGCGCGCCTCTGCGAGCGCCTCGTCCGAGCGCCCTTGGGCGAGCAACGCGAGCGACAAGACGGCCCGGGCGTACGCCTCCGAAGACGAGGTCGCGACCTCGAGCGCCCTCTTCGCCTCGCGCTCCGCGGCGCACGCTTCGCCCGCGAGCAGCTCGATGCGCGCGAGGTAGCCGCGCGCCCCGACCTCGATGCGCCGGTCCTTTTGGCGCAGGCACTCCGCGATCGACTCGTGCTCGAGCGCCCGCCCCTCGGCCAACCGACCCTGGAGCGCGACGGCGAGGCCGAGGTTGTGCTTCGCGACCGTGACCGTGGTCGCGATTCCCATCCGCTTCGCCGCGTCGATCGCCGCGAGCAGCTCGCGCTCGGCGGCCTCGGGGCGGCCGAGCGTCAGCTCGGCGAACCCGACCGCGCTCCTGAGCCCCACCGAGACGCGGTGGTCGCCGGCTCGCTCGAGCAGCTCCATCGCCTCGCGGGTCGCGCGCAAATAGAGCGCGCGGTCGCCGCGGTGCAGCCCTACGTAGCCACGAGCGCGGCTGACCCAGCCGCGGCCGTGCTCGTCGAGGCCTTCGGCCTCGAGCTCTTCCACGGCCGAGAACGCGCACTCGGCGAGCGCCCTCTCGCCGTGGTGAAGCAGCTGCACCGTCGCGCTCGCGAGGCCGAAGACCATCGAGCGATCGCGCGCGCCAGCCGTGTGCGCGTCGAACAGCCGATCGGACACCACCCGCAGGGTCTCCTTGTCGCCCAGCCTCGAGCTCGCGCCGACGGCCTCCGCCGCCGCCGCCGCCCACGTGCTTCCCATCGGCTGGGCGAGGGCGAGCGCGCGTTGGGAGGCTGCGAGCGCGGCGGGCTGGTCGGCGAGGAACCTGTGCGCGATCGCCTCGCAGAGCGAGAGCTGCGCGAGAGCCTCGCCCTCGGCGCCGCACTGGGCGCCGCGCCGGGCGCGCTGCACGGCGCCCTCCCAGTCGCCGCCCTCGAGCGCCTGGTGCGCGGCGCGCTGGAACCACGGCACGGAGGCGGCCGGCGCCGCGCCGCGGAACACGTGCTCCGCGATGACGGCGGCCTGCGGCTCGCCCGCCTGCTCGAGCCACTCGGCGGCGAGCCCGTGACCCAGGCGCTTGTCGCCGTCGGTGAGCATCGCGTACGCAGCGTCGGCCAGCAGGGCGTGCCGAAATACGTACTCGTCCTCCGCGTCGAAGCGAGACGCGGCGCGCGGCGAGAGGATCTCTCGCTCCGAGAGGTGCGCGAGCCAGCGATCGATGTCCGGCGCGCGCTCAGGCCCGCCGAGCAGGTGCAGGACCGCGCCGCGCCAGAACACGGGCCCCAGCACGCTCGCGGCCCGCAGGATGCGCCTGCCGTCGGCGTCGATCTCGTCGAGGCGCGCCTGCGCCATGGCGAGCACCGTCTCGGGCAGCTCGTCGCCGCGACCCTGCGCGACGGATCGGATGAGCTCCTCGAGGTAGAAGGCGTTGCCTTGGGAGCGCTGAGCGAGCGACGCCGCGAGCGCGTCGCCGTGCTCGGCGCCGAGGGCCTCGCGCACGAGGCGCTCCGCCGCGCGCTTCGGGAGGGGAGGGAGCCTGATCTCGTGGAGATCGCGGCCTTCGAACAGCGACGGGAAGGCCTCCGAGACCTCGGGCCGCGCCAGCGCGAGCACCATGAACGGGCGCTCGGCGAAGCGATCGAGCGCGGCGTCGACGAGCCGCGCCGTCGAGGCGTCGCCCCAGTGCAGGTCCTCGAGGACCAGCAGCGTGCCGCCTCGGGTCAGCGCGTCGAACAGCGCGAGCCAGGCGGCGCGCAGCTGGTCGCTCATGGCCGCCCGATCGGCGAACGCCGCGGCGAGGGCCGGGCCTCGCGGCTCCGACGGAGGCAGGCCGAGGGCGTGCGCGAGCACCTCCGCGACGTGCCGCGCGTCAGCCACGCCGAGCCGCTCGAGCTCGCTCACGAGCCGCTTGCGCTGGTGCTCGGGGGCGTCGCCGACGTGCACCCCGAGCGCGCCGCGCAGCGCGCCCGCGAGGACCCCATAGGGCGCGCCGCGCGAGAGGGGATCGCCGCGCGCGATCCACACCGAGACCGGCCCCGCGTCCCCGCGCTCCACCCCGCGCGTGAACTCGAACCGCAGGCGTGACTTTCCGGCGCCGGCCGGCGCCGTCACCAGCACGGCGCGCGCGCACGACTCGAGCACCGACTGGTCGAGCGTCGCGCGCAGGGTCGCGAGCTCTCGCTCGCGGCCGACGCAGGGGGTCGATTTGCCGAGCAGGGTACGGATCGGCGCGCGGCTACGCTCCCCCACGAGCTCGGCGCCGTCCGGGGTCTCGGCGAGCTCGAAGGGGTGGGATAAGAGGCCCGACGTGACGCGATCGAGGACGACGGGGCGAGCTCGCAGCCGTCGCGCGCGCTTGAGCGCCGCCGCGCGTGCGGGATCGGTCGGCGGCACGCTGCCGCGCGGCGCGTCGCCGCCTTGCAGGGCGTTCGCGGGAGGGATGGAGCTGCGCTTGGCCACGGAGCGCGCAGAGGCGTGGGCCGCTGCCGCGCGCCGGAGGCTGGCCCACGCGCGCTCGACCACCTCGTTCGCCTCGGTGCGCAGCCCTCCCTCGGCCCAGCCGGTCGCGATCGCCATCGGGGCGTCCTCCGCCAGATCTCGCAGCGCGATGGCCAGCGTCGCTGCCTTGCCCGCGAGGTCGGTCGCGGCGCCGCCCGCCGACAGCGACAGCACGGCCACGTTCCCCGCGAGGACCTCGAAGCGCGCTTCGAACGCTGTGGCGAGCCGGCGGACCGCTACGTCGAGCGGCACCGGCGCGTCGACCAGCGTCGCCTCCTCGAAGCCTGGCGCGCTCGGTAGGTGCGCGTGGTCGAGCTGCATCGTCGCGAGATCGTCGGCGCTCACCAGCTCGAGCTCGGCGAGCACGACGCTCACGACGCGGCGCTCGGTGACCGTGAGCCCGGGACCGGCAGCGGCGCTCGGCTCTGGGGCGTCGCCCTCGAGCGGGCCGAGGCGCTCGATCTCGCGCGCGACGGCGTGGCCGTCGTCGGGGCGGGCGGCGGGGTCCGGCGCGAGCAGCCTCATCAGGAGCCGATCGAGCTCGGGGCTCAGGTCGGGCCGCAGCGAGAGCAAGCTCGGAGCGGGCTCGAGCAAGAGCCTGAGCAGCGTGGCGACGTCGTCTCCACCGCCGAACGGCCGGCGCCCGGTCAGGCAGGTGAACAGCAGACAGCCGAGCGCGAACACGTCGGCGCGGGCGTCGATGTTCCCGTCGCCGCGGGCCTGCTCGGGCGCCATGTAGCCCGGGGTGCCCAGCACGACGCCGGCCTGCGTGAGCTCTTCGCCGAGCGACGCGCGACGCGCGATCCCGAAGTCGAGCACCTTCGGCCGCGCCGCGTCGCAGGCCTCGAGCAGCACATTGCTCGGCTTCAGATCGCGGTGGACGATGTTGTGGCGGTGCGCCTCGCCGAGGGCGGTCGCGACGCGCCGCACGAGGTCGACGGCCTCGGCGACCCCCAGGCCGCCTCGACGCAGCCGCTTGCCGAGGCTCTCGCCCTCGAGCCACTCGAGCACCAGGACGAGCTCGTCGCCCCTCGTGAGCACGGAGCCCGCCGCGGGGACGGACGCGCGCCCATGCGCGACGTAGCGCACGATCCCCGGATGCGACAGCTCACGGAGGATGGCGATCTCACGCTCGAAGCGCGCGAGGTGGTGGACCGCGCCTGGCAATAGGTGCTTGATGGCGACCGGGTGGCCGGTCTCCTCGTCGAGCCCACGGAACACCGCGCCCATCCCGCCCGTGGCCGCAGCGCCAAGCACGGTGAAGCGCCCGACGACGGGGCTGGCAGAGAGAGACACGGGGACAGGGTAGCAGGGGGCCGGGGGGGCGGAGCCGCGCGTCGCTCCACGATCGCGCGCGAGGCGACGGCGCCGCTATCCTCAGCCCCCCATGGCCAAGACCGACCTCGAGTCCGTCGACGACTACCTCGCCCTGCAACCCGATGCGGCGCGTCCGATCCTCGAGCAGGTCCGCGCGGCGCTGCAGAAGGCGCTTCCGGGCTCAGCGGAGTGCATCTCCTATCAGATCCCTGCGTACAAGCTCGGGGGGCGCGTCGTCGTCTTCTTCGCCGGCTGGAAGGAGCACTTCTCGGTGTACCCGGCCACCGAGCACGTCGTCGCCGCGCTCGGCGATGAGCTCGCGCGGTACGAGAGGAGCAAGGGGACCATCCGCTTCCCACTCTCCGAGAAGGTCCCCGTGCGGCTGATCCAGCGCATCGCCAAGCTCCGCGCGGAGGAGGAGACGGCGCGCGCCGCCGCGAAGCGAGCGAAGCCAAGCGCGAAGGCGAAGGCGCCGAGGAAGACGACGACGAAGCGCGCGCGCCCGACGTGACGCGCAGACCCACGAGGAGCTGCGGCGCGGCCCCCTACTTCACGCGCAAGAACCCCTCGACCGGCTCGCCCTTCACGTCGATCGTGGCGCGCCGCGCCTTCACGCCGCCCTTGGCGAGCAGCCGTTCGACGATCGCCTGCGGGTCCGCGCCGAGCCCCACCTCGAGCAGGGCGTCGAGATCCGACAGCAGCTTGGGGTCCTTCGCGCGCTCGCTGAGGAGCGCGACGAAGTGCTTCGTCCCGAAGGAGCCGCGCTCGCGCGCGTCCTCGAACAGCGCTCGGTAGAACGGGAAGATGCCCCCGCTCGGCGCCAGGGCCTTGTCCGCGGCGAGCTGGACCAGCTCGCCGCACGGGTAGAACGCGGCCTCCGCTTGCTCGGAGCGCAGCGGGCCCTTCAGGGTCAGCAGGCAATCGTTCGCCGCCTTCACGTAGCGCGCCGCGAGGGCGTCGGCGTCGAGCACGCCGACGTGGGAGAGGGCGAGGCCCGCCACGTACATGCTCGAGCCCTCGCTGATCCACTCGTCTTTCGTCTCGCCGGTCCCGCGGGCCAGCTGCGAGTTGTAGAAGTGGAAGGACTCGTGCGCGAGGAACTCGAGCCATCGGCGCGACAGGTCCGCGCTCTCGGTGGACCACGCCTTGCCGAGCGCCTCGAGCTGCACGAGCCCGGGTAGCGTGCGACCGCGGAACCCGCTGTCGGCCTCATCCGCTCGGGATCTCGACAGCAGCACGAGCGGCTTGAAGTCGAGCGTGAGCCCCGTCTTGCTCGCGTAGAGCTCGAGCAGCTCGGGGAGCTGCTGCTCGGTCCGCTGCGCGAGCCAAGGCGGGAGCCCAGCGTCGACGAGCAGGGTGGCGCTGTCGGTCAGCTTGGCCTTCGGCTGCCCCGCGACGACGTAGGTGCCCCTCAGATCACCCTTGGGCTCGGCCCACGCCAGCGAGCCCTGCGCGGTCTCGTCGAGCACGCGCAGGGAGCGGTCGGGGGAGGTCTTGAACGTCCAATGTCGCGCGTCACCGAGGCCCCGACGCTCGCAGCGCTCGGCCTTGCACTCGATCGCGTGCGCTCCGAGGTGCGCCGTGAACAGCAGCCGCGTACCGTCGGTGAAGCGCACGTTGAGGGGCGGGGCGCGCTCCTTGTCACCGTCGTCGCTGCGAAACGTCGCGCTGAAGCTGGGCGCCGCCGAGCCGTCTTGGGTCTTGAGCAGCTCATGCTCGGCTTGCTTGACCCATTTCAGCCCAGGCCCCGGCTGCCAGCTGCCCGCTCGAAACGCGGGGCGGCGTCGATCGAAGATCAGCCCCGGCGTCGGCGCCTGGAACGTCCAGGTCACGCGCCACGCGTCCTCGGCCGGCAGCTCCTCGACGAGCACATGGATCGGTGGTGAGGGGGCAGGGGTGACCGGAGCGGCCGAAGGCTCGTGCGACGCTGCGGCGATCGACGCGGCGCTGCTCGGCAGCTCGCTCGCGGCGGTCGTCCTCCCGTCGTGTCCGCAGCCGAGCGCCGCCCCGAGGATCGCGAAGCTCGAGAGTCGCACGTTCGTTAGACGACGACCTCGTCCACCATCAGCACGGCCTGGCCGCGCGCGGCGCCATACAGCTGCCAGATCTCGACCTTGTATTCGCCCGCGGCCCCCGCGGTGAAGGCCAGGGGCGGCGCGCTCTGCGGCTTGCCGTCGGGCAGCTCGCGCAGCACTCGCTCGAGCAGCACCTTGCCGCCGGGCGACACGATCCGGCACGTGTACGGAGGCTCGGACTCGTCGAGCGCGCGGAAGATCAACTTGACCGAGTCACCCACCTTGGCGCTCGCGGCCAAGGCGACGGTCTCGATGGATCCTGTGCTTTCGACGACGATCGGCACGAAGTTTCCGTAGTCAGCGCTCACGGCCGCCCATGTGGCGGGCCCGGGAGGGTTCTGAAATTGTAGGCTGGACAGGCGCGCCAACGCCAATATCCGCCTTCGTTTTCCCGGTCGGTGGTCCTCGCGGCGCGCCGACGAGAGCAGGAATCCGCGGATGCTTGCCACAAAAGGGCGGTCACAATAGGCTCCGCCGCCATGATTCTCACGCGACGCTCGCTCGCTCTCGCCATGGGCGGCGGCCTGCTCTCGCTCGCCGCCTGCAACGGCAGCGGAGGCCCCCCGAAGACGGCGAACATCACGCCGGCGGACATGCCCGAGGGGGCCGACTGGACCGCCAAGTACTTCGACCAGATCTACGGCAACATCCACCTCGTCCAGGACGCCAAGAAGGTCTGGGGCCGGTGGGAGCGCCCCCAAAAGGACCGCTGGGGTGAGGTGCACGGCGAGGTCACCGGCAACGTGTTCCGCTTCTCGTGGACCGAATACACGCGCAACGCGATCGGAAAGAACGCGCAGCGCAGCGGCCGCGGCTATTTCGTCTACAAGCGGCCCCCCGGGGACAACGTCGACGACGTGATCGAGGGTGAGCTCGGCAAGGGGCAAGACGAGGTCGGCGAGAAGCTGACGTGCGTCCGCCAGCGGAACGAGAAGTCGGAGCCCGAGTCCATCGGCGGCACCAACGCGTCCGACTTCCAGGGTGGTGACTGGGATCAGTCCAACAAGGAAGAGGGCAAGTCCCCCGAGCCTCCGGCGTCACCACCGTGAAGGCCGCTCGCGCAGCCCTTCGCCCGTCGCTGGCGCTCGTCTCGGGGGTCGGCCTCTGGCTCGTCCTCGCGCTCGGCTGCGACGCCGAGAAGAGGGCGAAGCAGCTGGTCGACGGCGCGTCGTCGGGCGCCAGCGACCTGAAGGACGGCGTCACGACCGCTGCGAAGGACAAGGTCAACGGCATGACCAGCGCGGCGAGGTTCGAGGTCGTCGCCGCCAAGGCGAAGGTGTTCGGCCTCACCGACACCGGAGCGATCAGCGAGGCGGGGCTCGAGTGGCTCTCGAGCCAGAAGCCCGCCGACGGTTCGACGGGCGTGGAAGGCGTCGTCGCCAAGGGCATTCAGATCGCGCCCGTCGTCATCGAGGCGCACCGGGTGATGAACCAGGCGGTCGACGAGGACACCGCGATCGAGCCCATCTATCAGCCCATCGAGGCAGGCAAGGAGCCCGAGCTCGACGCCTCGATCAAGGCCATGCCCCGGATGGATGTCGTCGACGGGGTCACGGTCGGGTTCAAGAAGCTCGACTCGATCGAGAACACGAAGATCAAGAAGGAGCAGGCGGTCCTGGTGTTGTGGCGCCGGGACACGCACCTCGTCGGCTTCCTCTACCGCTCGCACCGCACGGTCGATCTCGAGGTCGTCGTGACCGAGACGCCTCGGCTGTACAAGCTGATGAACGCCGCCGCGGGGTAGCCTCGTGGTTTGCGTGGAAACTCCGTTTCCGCGGGACTAGAAGGCTTGGCCATGTCCGACACCACGAGCCGCGCGCTGTTCGAACGTGCGCTGAAGAGCATCCCCGGCGGCGTGAACAGTCCGGTGCGGGCCTTCCGCGCGGTCGGCGGTGACCCTGTCTTCGTCGAGCGAGCCGAGGGGGCGCGCCTGTTCGGCGCCGACGGCACCGCATACCTCGACTACGTCGGCTCGTGGGGGCCGATGATCCTGGGCCACGCCCACCCCGACGTCATCCGCGCGGTGCAAGACGCAGCGACGCGAGGCCTGTCGTACGGCGCGCCGACCGAGCTCGAGATCCGCTTCGCCGAGCGCATCAAGGAGCTGTACCCCTCGATCGAGATGCTGCGCTGCGTGTCGAGCGGCACCGAGGCGACGATGAGCGCGATCCGCGCGGCGCGCGGCTTCACGCGCCGCGATCTGCTGGTGAAGTTCGAGGGCTGCTACCACGGGCACGCCGATCACCTGCTGGTGAAGGCGGGCAGCGGCCTCGCGACCTTCGGCACCCCCGACTCCGGAGGTGTCCCCGAGGGGACCGCGAAGACGACGCTCACCTTGGGCTTCAACGACGAGCGCACCCTGCGGGCGCTCTTCGCCGACCGCGGCGACCAGATCGCCGCCGTGATCGTGGAGCCGGTCGTCGGAAACATGGGCTGCGTGCCGCCTGCACCTGGCTTCCTCGAGGCCATCGTGTCCGTGTGCCGAGAGCATGGCGCGGTGTCGATCTTCGACGAGGTGATGACCGGCTGCCGGCTCGCGCCGGGAGGCGCGCAGGAGCGCTTTGGCATCCGCCCGGACATGACGACCCTCGGCAAGATCGTCGGCGGCGGCATGCCCCTCGCCGTCTACGGCGGCAGGGCGGACATCATGAGCGGGGTCTCTCCGCTCGGCGCGGTCTACCAAGCCGGCACGTTGAGCGGCAACCCGATCGCCGTGTCGGCCGGGCTGGCGACGCTCGCCCACCTCGGGCCGGCCCTCTACGAGCGCCTCGAGTCCCTCGGCGCGCGGCTCGAAGCAGGCTTGAAGCGCGCGATCGCCGCGAGCGGAGTCGTCGCCTGCGTGCAGCGGGTCGGCTCGATGATCACGGTCTTCTTCTGCGAAGGCCCCGTGGCCTCGTGGTCCGACGCCGACAAGGCAGACCGCAAGCGCTTCGCCGCCTTCTTCGGGGGCCTGCTCCGGCACGGGGTCTACTGGCCTCCGGCTCAGTTCGAGGCGGCCTTCATCTCGGGCGCGCACACCGAGGCAGACATCGACCGCACGATCGAGGCGGCGACCCAGTCTCTGGCGGCCATCGCGGACGAATAGTCGTTCGTCGCCCCGACCCCCGTCGTTCGCCGAGGGGGCATCCGCGACTGGAATGTCGCGCCCCCAGCGCGCTCGGCGCGCAGAAACGGGGCTGCGCCGCGGGGCACGCCTGTTGCTATCCTGCCGGGCATCGTGGGAGGTCGCAGGCTCGATGTCACCCAAGCGTTCTTCCCGGCGTACGTCGTCTGGGAGCTGACGCTGCGCTGCGATCACGCCTGCCTGCACTGCGGCTCACGGGCGAGCGCGGCGCGCCCGAGCGAGCTCTCGACGGCCGAGGCCCTCGAGGTCGCGGCTCAGCTCGCCGACCTGGGCACGCGGGACGTGATCCTGATCGGCGGAGAGGCCTACCTTCACGACGGCTTCCTGGAGGTCGCCCGTGCGCTCACGCGCCGAGGCGTCCGCGCGGGCCTCACCACCGGGGGTCGAGGGATCACCGCCGAGCTCGCGCGCGCCATGAAGGACGCCGGCATGCTCCAGGTCAGCGTCAGCGTCGACGGCCTCGAGGGCACGCACGACCGCATGCGCAACCTCAAGGGGAGCTTCGCGTCGGCCATCGCCGCGCTCGAGCACGTGAAGGCGGCCGGGCTCGAGACCATGGCGAACACCAACGTCAACCGCCTCAACATGGGGGACCTGGAGGGCCTGTACGCGAGGCTCGAGGGCGCCATCGTCGCTTGGCAGGTGCAGATCACCACGCCGCTCGGCCGCGCCGCCGACCGCACCGCCATGATCCTCCAGCCGTGGGACCTGCTCGAGGTGCTGCCGCGCATCGCCGCGCTGAAGGAGCGCGCGCTCGCCCGCGGGATTTCGCTCATGCCGGGGAACAACCTCGGCTACTTCGGGCCCGAGGAGGCGCTGCTCAGGTCGCCTCGCGCCGGCATGCGCGACCACTTCGCGGGCTGCCAGGCGGGCCGCTTCGTGATGGGCATCGAGTCCGACGGCGCCGTGAAGGGCTGCCCGAGCTTGCAGACCTCACACTATGTCGGGGGCAACGCGCGTGAGCGCAGCCTGAAGGACGTCTGGACGGGCAGCTCCCAGCTCGCGTTCGCGCGCGCCCGCACCCGCGACGACCTGTGGGGCTTCTGCATGACATGCCCCTTCGGGGACGTCTGCTTGGGCGGCTGCACGTTCACCGCGCACGCGGTCTCGGGGCGGCCGGGCAACAACCCCTACTGCCACTTCCGCGCGCGCGAGCTGCAGAAGCAGGGGCTGCGCGAGCGCCTGGTGCCCGCGGCCCCCGCGCCGGGGAGGCCGTTCGACAACGGCCTGTTCGAGATCGCCGTCGAGCCCTTCGACGCGCCGGACCCCCAAGACAACCTTCCGGCCGAGCGGCTCGTCCAGCTCGACCGCCGCCCTCGTCCTGCCAACGTTCGCCTAACTTCGACCTAAGAGGAGTGTCCCCATGCTCGCCAGCTGCCCTCGCTGTCCCGGCTTCGTCCCGCAAGGCGCCGACGTCTGCCCCCACTGCGGTGAGGCCGCGAGTCGCGCGCCCGAGCCGTCGCGCGCAGCGCGGGTGGGCGCCTCGCTCGCCAAGCTGGGCGGCGCCGCCGCGATGGCCGTCACGCTGATGGCTTGTTACGGCGCGCCCGGTGGGCCGTGGGACTCCGAGTGCTGGGACGACGTCGACTGCTTCGACGGCGAGGTCTGCAACGCCGGCATCTGCGTGCTCGCGGAGGACTGCGACAACGGCTTCGACGATGATGGTGACGGGCTGACCGACCTCGCCGACGAGGACTGCCCCGAGCCTTCGACCGAGATCTGCGGCGACGAGCTCGACAACGACGGCGATCTCGCGGTCGACTGCCAAGACTCGGACTGCAGCGCGGTCTGCGTCGAGGACTGCACCAACGGCATCGACGACGACGCCGACGACCTCATCGACTGCCAGGACAGCGCCTCGTGCGCGGCCTGTCCCCTCACCGAGACCGAGTGCGGCAACCTGTTCGACGACGATCAGGACGGCCTGACCGACTGCGACGACCTCGACTGTGAGGCAGTCTGCTCGCCGGGCTCGTGCGGCGACGGGACGCTCGGCAGCGACGAACAGTGCGACGACGGGGCGCTGCTCGGGGGCGACGGCTGCAGCGCGGACTGCGCGGTCGAGCTCGACCTGTTCTGCCCGCTGGTCCCGGTGCTCGCGCTCGGGGACACGAGCGGCGACTCGAGCGCCGGCAACAATGCCTTCACCGGCACCTGCGAGGGCGTCGGTCGCGAGAGCGTGTACGCCTTCACCGCCGCCGCCGCGGGGACCCTGTTCGTCCAGGCGTCTGCGACGCACGACGTCAGCCTCGCGGTGCTCCCCGCGTGTGACCCGACCCAGACGGAGCTCACCTGCGTGAACGCCACGCTCGCAGGCGGCCAGGAGCTGACCAGCGTGCCGTTGGTCGCCGACCAGACCGTCTACGTGGTCGCCGACTCGGCCTCCTCCGGAGTGGGCGGGCCCTTCCTGCTGACCACGAGCTTCGTCGAGCAATGACGACCGCGGACAAGCTGCCAAGCATGGGCTGATTGGTGTACGACACGGGGGCGGACCCACGTCATGCCCCCGAAGCCTCCCACCCTGCCTGGCAGCTTGCCCGAAGAGTCGCCCGCCGATCGGGCGTTGCAGCTCGCGCTCGCCGGTGAGCGCGATGCCGCGCTCAGGTGGTCGGCGGCCATCTTGCGGGATGATCCGGGCATGCCGACCGCTCTGTGCCTGACGGGGCGGCTGCTCGGCGAGGGGGGCCGGGAGGAGGCCGCGCGCGAGGCGTGCACGACCGCCGCGCGGCGAGCGATCGACGTCGAGAACCTGCCCTTGGCCGTCACCGCGGCGCGCGAGGCCGAGCGCTTCGGCGCGGACGTCGGGCCGCTGCTCGACGAGATCGCCGAGGCGTTTTGTAAGGGCTCGCCGCGGCAAGGCAAGGGCGCTACGCCGCCCGTGTTGCTGCCGCCTGCGGCGAGCTTCACCCCGCTGCCGAGCGTGCTTGGGGGCGTCGCCCTCAACAACAAGGCGTGCGAGATCGTGCACGAGTGCACGCGGAAGCACGACGAGGCGCCGCGCCCTCAGATCGGGGCGGCTGCGCTGTTCTCGACCCTCGATCGCGCGGGGCTCCGTGACCTCGTGGAGGCGCTCGAGCCCGAGTGGCATCAGGCCGGTCACCGCGTGATGGAGCAAGGCGCGCCGGGCCGCGACGCCTACTGGGTCGCGCGCGGCGAGCTCGAGGCGACGAGGAACCGCGGCGGTAGCTCGGTGCAGCTGGCGCGCCTCGCGGGCGGCTCGGTCTTCGGGGAAATGGCCCTGCTGTCGAGGTCCCCTCGGTCCGCGACGGTCGTCACCCTCCGCCCCACGATCGTGGTGCGCGTCGCCAAAGATCGCCTCGACAAGGTCGCGCAGGGGCACCCCGAGATCGCCGTGCGGCTCGGCGCGTACTGCCGCGATCGCATGGTGCAGAACCTCCTCAAGACCACCGATGTCCTGCGCGTCGTCCCTGAGAAGGACCTGCCCGCCCTCGTCGCGCGGTTCAAAATCGTCGTCTTCGAACAGGGCGGGCGCCTCGTCAGCCAGGACCAGATGCCGACGGGCCTGTTCCTGATCGCCTCCGGCGAGGTCGCCATCGTGCGCCGCGAGGGGGACGGTGATCCGCTCGTCCTGCGTTCGCTCGGGGTGGGTGAGGTCGTGGGCGAGGTGGCCACGATCCTGCGCCGCAAGACCAGCGCCGATGTGCTCGCGGTTCACCCCACCGTCACCCTGTTCCTGCCGACGGCCGGGCTCCTCGACCTCGTGCGGCAGCACCCGTCGATCCTCGCCGAGCTCTACCTGCTCGCGGTCCAACGCGACGAGGAGACCGCGATGATCCTCGACGAGGCGCCAGAGCAGGCAGAGGACGTCGATCTGACCTGAGCCAGAGCGAGCGTGACCGTGGACCCGTCGACCGTCGATCTCGTCCTCAGGGTCGCGGTCGGCGTCGTGCTGCTCCCGGGAGCGGGAGTCGTGGCCACCCTGCTCGGCGCGCGCCATTACGCAGTTCGCGCGCGCATGCTCTCGGCGAAGGTCACGACCGTCCTCAAGCCAGGGCCCGCGGTCGTGCACGGCGCCGTCGACTGGGCTGGAGCCGCCGAGCCCCCGGTCGAGATCGCGATCGAGCAGATGGGGGAGGAGCGCGAGCACAAGGATACCGTCACCACGAGGTGGACCGAGACCCGGCGCAGCGTAACCCTCCGCCCGTTCGACGTGGTCACGAGAGAGGGCGCGCGCATCCGTGTCGAGCCCGATCCTGACGCGCGGCTCGTCGACGAGCTCGATGAGGTGCAGATGACCGGCACCGCGAGGCGCGAGCGACGGGCGATCCTCTCGCGGGGCGAGGACGTGTGGATCGTCGGCGCGTTTCGACCGTCGGCCAGCGCTCGGGCCCCGACCCGACAGACCGCGTTCCGCGGCGCGACCGCGGGGCTTCCGGAGGTGGCGCCGGCGTCGCGCCGCCTCGTGCTTCGCGAGCACCCACTCGAGCCCATGCTGCTCTCCGCGCGCCCGCTCGGTGCGGCGCGCACGGCCCGGATCTGGTTCCACTTCGGCGCCGCCGCCGTCTTCGCCGCGCTGGCGGTCCTCGCGAACTGGGCATTTTCGTCGATGCCCCTGCTGGCCTCGAACCTGAACGTCGCCGTGCCCGCGACGGCGATCGTCATCGTGGGCGCCTACATCATGCTGGGGTGGAACCTCGTACCGTGGTTCGAGCGCAAGCGGCTCAACGAGCGCGAGAATGGCCGCATCCCTCCCTTCGTGTGGCCGCTCGGGGGGCTGCGGGTCGTGAGCTGGCTCGACGCCCCGCGCGCGGTCGCTCGCCCCTCCCAGGAGGGAGCGGCCGACCTCGAGCGCGCCGCCGAGCTTGAGGCGGAGCTGGAGGCGGACCAGGCGGCGCGCGACGGCCGCCGAGCCCGCCGCAGCTGAACCGGCTACGGCTTCGCTGGCTCGGTGTGCTCGACGACGTCGCGGCGCGCGACGATCGTGCCGAACGCGGCGGCGGTGAAGAACATGATCAGGCTGTAGATCGCGGGGGGGATCGACATCGTCGAGTTGTTGAGCAGCGTCGGCGCCGTCGCGATGGCGATCGCCAGGGTGCCGTTGTGGATGCCGATCTCCATCCCGATCGCGATCGCCTGCTTGCGCGGGAGCTTCACCAGCAGCGGCGTCAGGTAGCCGACCGCCATGCTGGCGAGGTTGAAGCAGAGCGCCGCCAGACCGACGAGCTTGAAGTACTCGACGATGTGCGCGCGCTCCTTCACGACGGCGCCCACGATCACCACCACGAGCACGACCGCCGACAGGATCTTCACCGGCTTCTCCAGCTGGGTCGCGGCGGCCGGCTTGGTCGCGCGCACGACCATCCCGATGACGACGGGGATGAGCACGATCGCGAAGACCTGGAGGACCTTGTCGAACACCAGCGGGATCGCCTTGCCCTCGCCCATGAACTGCTCGAGCGCGAAGTTCACGATGAAGGGCATCGAGAAGAGCGCGAGGATCGAGTTGACGGCCGTGAGGGTGATGTTCAGCGCGACGTCGCCCTTGGCCAGGTGGCTGAAGAGGTTGGCGGTGGCGCCCCCCGGCGACGCCGCGAGCAGCATCAGGCCCACGGCGAGCTCGGGCGGCAGGGCGAACGCCTTCGCGATGCCGAAGCACACGCTAGGCAGCAGCACCATCTGGCACACCAGCCCGACGATGACCGCCTTCGGGTAGACGACGACCCGCTTGAAATCGGCGATCGTCAGCGACAGGCCGAGGCCGAGCATCACGATCGCGAGCGCGGCGGGCAGGAAGATCGTGGTCGCGAGGCTCTCCTTCATGACTTCGACCTCATGTCTTGGGACTCCTTCGCGTCGAGCGCGCGGTGAATGGCTGTGCTGACCTCGGACGGATCGCTGCCGAGGGAGACGGGGCGGTTCGCGTGGTGGGCAGGGAAGGGCAGCTCCCCGTCGTGATACCTCCGCTTGAACTCGGTAAATTTGAGGCCGTGCGCGGTCGAGACGACGACGACTCGCTCCTTCGGCTGGATGGTCCCGCGCCTGACGAGCTTCTCCAAGCAGGCGAGCGCGACGCCCGTGTGCGGGCAGTTGAACAGCCCCGTCCGATCGGCGCGGGCCACCGCGTCGGCGAGCTCGTCCTCGGTCGCCTGCTCGACGACGCCGCGGCTCGCGAGGAGCGCGTGGACCGCCTTGGGCGCGGACACCGGCGCGCCGATCTGGATGGCCGACGCGAGGGTGGTCTGCGCGGCGACCGCCGTGACGTCGCCAGGCGCGAGCGGGCGGCCGACGGCCGCGGCGCGCAGGAAGGCCTGGTAGAGCGGGTTGGCGCGCTCGGCCTGGCAGCAGGCGATGCGCGGCACGCGATCGGTGAGGCCGATCTCGACGAGCTCCGCGAAGCCCTTGTAGATGGCCGAGACGTTGCCGAGGTTGCCCCCGGGCACGACGACCCAGTCGGGCACCTGCCAGTCGAACTGCTGCACGATCTCGTAGGAGAGCGTCTTCTGCCCTTCGATGCGCAGGCTGTTCATCGAGTTCGCGAGGTAGATCGTCGGGTCGTTCGTCAGCTCCTTCACGGCGCGCATGCAGCCGTCGAAGTCGCTGTCGAGCGCGCCGACGAGCGCGCCGTTGGCGAGCGGCTGGAGCAGCTGCGCGGTCGTGATCTTCCCCGCGGGCAAGAGCACCACGACCGGGATGCCAGCGGCGGCGCCGTAGGCGGCGAGCGCGGCCGAGGTGTCCCCCGTCGACGCGCAGGCGATCGCGCGGACCGGCTTGCCGCTCCGGATCATGGCGGCGACCGTCGAGACCAGGACGGTCATGCCGAGATCCTTGAAGGAGCCCGTGTGGCTCGTGCCGCACTGCTTGATCCAGAGGTCGTCGAGGCCGAGGGTCGCGCCGTACCGCTCTGCCCAGAACAGGTTCGAGTTGCCCTCGAACAGCGACACGACGCCCTTGGGGTCGAGGTGCGGCTGGACCCACTCGAGCTTGCTCCACACGCCGCTGCCGTAGGGGTAGGCGGTGCGGCCGTAGCGCGCGTCGAACAGCGCGCGCCACTCGGCAGGGCTCTTCGACGCGCGCAGCGCCTGCAGGTCGTGGCTGACCTCGAGCAGGCCGCCGGACCTGGAGGTGTAGACGACCTCGTCGAGGGGGTAGCGCTCCGACGGATCGTCGAGCGCCTGGAACCACGCCGAGGGGTCGCCCATGGTCAGCTGCCGAGCGTCAACAGCAGGCCGATGATGCCGATGATGAGGAAGGCCAGCGACTCGCCGGCGATGAAGCCGCCGCCGAGCAGCGAGACGGTGCTCATGTCCTCCGGGACCTCGGCCTCGCCCGCCTCCGCCTGGGGAGCGGCGGCCTTCTTCTTCTCGGCGTACGTGTTGTAGAGCGAGCCGATGATGCTGCCGCCGCCGAAGTACATCGAGGTGGAGAAGTTGACGAAGCCGCCGAAGCTCGACGCGTAGGGGCTGGGCAGCAGCACCGCGTCGACCATGAAGTCGGTCACGTACCCGGTCTTGCTGCCGTCCCGGAAGCGCCTGTAACCGTCGTGGCTCTTGAGGAACTTGCGCAGCGCCTCGGTCACCAGGCCGATGCCGAGGCCGAGCAGCAGCAGCTTGGTGCTCGTGGGGTTCGGGTTGGTGATGCCCTTCAGCGCGCCGACGAACTTGAAGGTCATCGCCGAGCTCCAGTTGCCGACGTCGGCGGTGGGGTTGTCGAGGATGTTGATGGCCAGCGCCGGGTACGCCTTCATGAAGACGGTGGTGATGGCGACGGCGCACACCGCGCCCATCGTCACGCCGATCACCTGGTAGCGGAACTGGGTGCGGCGGTTGGAGCCGAGCCGGGCGCCCGTGGAGCGATCTTGCTGCATGTCGCAGCCGACGCTGCACGACACCAGCAGCACCGCGCCGCACAAGAGCCCCACGCCCGGATCCGACAGGCCGGCGATGGCCATCAGCACCACGGAGAGCACGAAGGCGCTCGAGATCGGGTTCGAGTCGCTGATGCCGAGCGAGATGCCGTTCACCAGCACGAACAGGAAGCAGAGCGCGATCGCGAAGACCAAGAAGAAGACGGGGACCTTCATGATCGTCGCCCCGGCCACGACCGTGGCGAGGGCCCAGAAGGCGACCCAGGCGCCGAGCCGGCCGAGCGAGAAGTTCTTGTCGTCGGGGTCGGCCTGCGCGGCGACCTTCTTCTCGCGGAAGCGCGCGATGGCCGAGCGGAAGATCAGCACGAGATCGACCGCCGCGGCGCCCATGATGGTGCCGAGGGCGATCAGGAAGCCGACCTTGCGGTACGCGTCGTTGGGGCCGAGCAGCCCCTCGTCTCTCAGCCAGGGCGTCGCGCGATTTCCTATCACCGCGACGACGATCGCCGGGATGCCGATCCGGGCGCCGACGATCATGCCTGCGCCGATCGCGCTGCCCTCGATGTGGGCCTTGGCGATGAACGCAAGCGCCGACACCTTCTCCGGCAGGAACGTCACCAGGAAGCCGGCGCCGGTGCCGGTGCCCAGGGTGCTGACGCTCTTCTTGAGCAGGCGCTTGTCGGTGAGCGCGCGCAGGATGTTCGCGACGGCGAGCCCGGAGGGGTACGTGAGCTGCATCCGATCGACGAGCAGCGGCGTGTAGAGCATGCCGATGCCGACGCCGAGCATGCCGATGCAGAGGAAGTAGACGACCAGCTGCCACGCGGGAGGGATGGGCAGGCCTTGCCAGACCATCGCCTGGACCAGGACGCCCATGGCGCCCATGCTGGCGACGGAGGCCGCCATCGTCTGCATGTAGTTCGCGCCGTGTTTGCCCTCGGGGCCATAGCCGAGCGTGACCACGCTGCCGAGGATGCCCGCGAGCACCTGACCCCCGACGAAGAAGCCGAGGCTGAAGTTCATGTACGCGGCGGTGATGCCCCCGAGCGGACCCAAGATGAGGATCGCGATCAGCCCGAGCATCAGGTGATACTTCGGCGAGCCGATCGGTGGCAGGATCCGGCTTCGCTGCGGCTGGGTCGCTTCGGCCATGGGGGCGGACGGTGCCGGACTTCGCAGGGATAATCAATGATGGTCTCACCCGATCCGCCCCGCCCCGCGCCGCTGCGGAGCCGCGCTCGCGGCGCCCTGTGGGGCCTGGGGGTGGCGCTCCTCGGGTGCACCGCGGCCGGGCCCGCGACCGAGCCGAGCGCGTCGGTCGCGGCGACCGCGCGGGTCGGCTCGGCCCCGAAGGCGAGCGCCTCGGCGAGCGTGGCGGTGAGCGAAGCCGTGGCCGCGCCTCCAGTGAAGCCCGGGGTCGCTGTCGCGCGGGCGCGAGAGGTGCTGTTCCCCGAGGGGGTCCCCGAGAGCGCGAAATGCGGCGCCGAGACCGAGCCCGGGCACGTGCGCTGCCTCATCCGCGCCCGCTTCGCCGGACACGAGGCTGAGCAGCGCGCGGCGGTCGCGCTCTACGACGAGGTCGGAGACGTCCTCGGCCTCGAGGTCGAGCACGACATGAACGGCGGCTTCCGCGGGACGATCCACATCGTCCCCGAGCTGCCGGTCGGCAAGCACAAGAAGCACCTCGACTGGGTGGTCGGAGGGCAGCGGGAGATCGCCGCGTTCGTCGCCGCGCTCGAGGGCAAGGCCGGGGGCCCGGTCCACTTCCGCCATGCCGGCCTCGCCTGGCGCTTCATGCGGAGCGTGGGGCGCACGACCCCGAGCGCCTACGCCGCCAGCTGGGAGGTCGGCTACAACGTCTCCGGCTCGCTCCACGCGTCGGCCGAGGCCGTGCGCGACACGGTGCTGCACGAGGTCTTCCACCTGAACGACCAGCAGCACGACAACTGGTCGCGGCGTGTGCTCGGCCCCATCGTCGACGGCATCGCCGCGCGCTGCGGCGCGAAGACCGCCTGCCTCACGCCCTACGCGCCGATGAAGACGCAGGTGAAGGGCGGCACCTACTACTCCTTTCAGCCCAACAACGGCGACATCGCGCACGAATACTCGGCGGAGCTCGCCACGCGGTACTTCCGCGAGCAGCTCGCCGCCAGGAGCGGCAAGCCGTACCCCGGCGGTTGGTTCAAGTGCGGCCCGAAGGAGAACTCGGCGGCGATGGCGGCGCTCGCGAAGGAGTTCTTCGGGGGGGTCGATCTCACGCCGAGCTGTCCTTAGCGGTCGCCCTCACCCGGGGGCGCGCGCGAGATCGAGCAGCATCGCGAGCATCGTGTTCGCCTCACGGCTGAGCTCGGCGGCCGTGGGCCGGGCCGCGCCCGTGTGCCCGTACAGCCCGGTGACGTGGAGACCTCGCAGCGCGCCGCGAGGCAGCCGCTCGGCGAGCTTGAGCGATTCGAAGTACGGGATGACGTCGTCGTCCTTGCCGTGAACGAGCACGATGGGGCACTTGACCTCGCGCACCGCGCGGTCTGGGTCGAGGAACGACAGCGCCGCGGGCGCGCGCGCGAGCCCGCCCTCGAGCCACTCGACGGCGTCGGGTGCGAGGCCGCAGCCGCGTAGGAACGGCGCGCGCAGGGGCTCGTCGAGGCGAGCGGCGATCGCGCGCGCGATCGGCTCGCGGGCGCCCTCGGCCTTGAGCTCCATCTTTCCCCACGTGCGGTGCACCATCTCGAGCCAGGCCCCGGCGAGGGCGCGTCGATCGCCGTCGAGCTCCAGGTGCTCGAGGACGTTGAGGTAGACGACCGGCGAGTTGAGCGGGTCACGCGACAGCTCGTGGCGCCGCCCCGCGTGCTCGGTCCGCCCGGTGACGGCGAAGCGGACCGTCGGCAGGAACTCGGCGTACCCGCCGAACAAGATCGCGGCGCTCGGCGGCTCGTCCGACGCTGCGAGGTCGAGGGCGAGGCGCGAGCCGAAGCTGATCGAGAACACGGCCGGCGGGCCGAGCCCCCGCGCGGCGGCGAGCGACCGGCCGAGCGCCAGCGACGCGCGCGCGTCGTCGAACGCGGACGGATCCAGCAGGAGCCGGTTGAACGAGCGGATGAAGGGGGCGACGACGAGGTGACCGGCCGCCGCGAGGATGCGGCAGAAGCGATCGAGCCGCGGGTCGTCGGGGCCGAGGAAGTGCAGGCCAGGGAGCACGACATACGCGCCGCGGGGCCGCGCCGCCGCTTCGTACACGTACGCGCGCGAGCCGCCGGCCTCCGCGTCGCGGCGCGTGACGCCGCGGGGGACTTGCGCGCCCGCCCAGGGGCCGAGCCAGCGGCCGAGGCGGCTCGAGGTTCGGGCGATGTCGGCCGCGCGGGCGAGCGTCGTGGTGAGAGGCACGGGCGGCCTTATGGTAACGTCCGGCGCGTGCGATCAAGCGCCGCGCTCGCGATCGGGCTGCTCGTGGCCTCCTGGCCAGGGGCGGCGGCCCGCGCCGACGTCCCGCCGGACGCGCAGGGAGAGGCCCTCACGACCGACCCGCCGGCGAGGCCACCTCCGCTCACCGCGGATATCCCGCTCGAGCGCATCCGTCCGAGCCGGCACGCAGACATCGGCGCGACGTTCGTGTTCACGTCGCCCATCTCCAACAGCCTCGAGGCCGAGCCCACGCGGCTGCGCTACGAGCCTGGCCCTGGCGTGAGCGCGTTCGCCCGCATCGTGCTGCTCGAATACCTGCACGTCGCCGCGGTCTTCTCCTGGGGGGTTCACACGATCGACGCCGACGACGACGCGCTCGGGGTCCGCGGGCCGTTCGACAGCGGCGCGATGACCGCTTATCGCCTTGAGGCGCACGCGATGCCCACGCTCCCGCTCAGCGAGCGCGTGCGTCTGTTCGCGATCGTCGGGCTCGGCTGGGGGCGCCTCGAGGTCGGCCCCATGCGCGCCCACGACGACGACGGTGAGCTGCTGATCCGCGGCCGCGGCGCCTCATACTTCGACGTCCCCGTCGGGCTCGGGGCGTCGCTCGAGCTCATCCCCCGCTGGATGGGGCTCGATTTCGCGATCTGGTGCGCGCCCACGTTCGCGAAGGAGGGCACCGCGCACACGCCGCTCGTCGCCGTGGGCTCGAGCGGGCAGGCCCAGCCGGTGGGCCCCTTACCCGAGGTCCCGATCTGGTTCGTGCAGTCCCTCGGGCTTAGCCTGCTGTTGTGACCCCGACCGATCCCACAGCGCCGCGCGTGATCGCCGTGACCGGGAACATGGGCGCGGGCAAGTCGAGCCTCGTGGCGTTCCTCCAAGCTCAGCTCGGGATGGTGCCCTTCTTCGAGCCCCACGACGACAACCCGTACCTCGAGGATTTCTACGGCGACATGCGGCGCTACGCGCTGAGCTCGCAGCTGTTCTTCCTGATCCGCAGGTACCGCATCCACAAGGACATCGAGGTGCGCGCCCGCGAGCGCGGCCAGGACATCGTCCAGGATCGCACGATCTACGAGGACGCCGAGGTGTTCGCCGCCCACCTCCACGCGGCGGGGCACCTCGTCGGGCGAGACTGGGACATGTACCAGGACCTCTACCGCACGCTGCGCGGGGAGCTGCGCCCGCCCGACCTCATGATCTACCTGCGCTGCTCCGTGCCGGTGCTCGTGAAGCGCATCAAGAAGCGTGGCAGAAGCTTCGAGCAGAAGCTGCCGAAGACGTACCTCCAGAAGCTGCACGACCTCTACGAGGAGTGGTTCGCGAAGTACGCCGACTCCGAGACCATCGTGATCGACACCGATCGCGTCGACTACCTCGAGGATCTGTTCGATCGCGAGGAGCTGCTGCTGCGCTTGAAGCGGCCCGGTCGGTGAGGTCGTCGCTCCGAGCACTCTTTCGCCGGCCCACGTTTCGCCAGCCCACCTCTCGCCGGTCCTGCCTTTCGTGGGCGCGGCCGGCAAAGATGCCTCAAAGTTCCTGCTCGTTTTTGTTTTTGTCGTAAGCTGACGGTACGCAGCTCACCCTGCGGCATGGCGAAGGGCTCGCGCCGGTCAGATCGACCGCTCGGGTCCTGCGTCGAAGAACCCGAGAGGCCCCGAGCCCCCACGCCCCACCATGAAGATCACCTGCCATTCCTGCGGAGCCAAGTACACGGTTTCGGACGAGAAGGTCCAGGGCAAGACGGTCAAGATGAAGTGCCGCAAGTGCGGCGCGACCATCGTCGTCGGAGGCTCCGCCCAGGGCGAAGCCTCTCCTGGTGCCGAGGACGCGAGCGCCGCCCCGCAGGACGCGGCCGGCGATGTGCCGCCGGCCGGTAGCTTCCTCGTGTCGGTCTCCGACAACGATCAGCGCACGATGACGCTGGCCGAGGTGGTGGAGGCCTACAACGGTGGGGTCATCACGGCCGAGACCTACGTCTTCGCCGACGGGATGGCCGACTGGCAGGCGCTCGCGGAGAACGAATCCATCGTCGCCGCGCTCAACGAGGCCGCGCTCGGGAGCGCCGCGCTGGCGGGTGGCGCCGCGGCGGCGAGCTACGGCGCGGCGACCGCAGCGACGGTCCAGCAGCCTGCTTTCCCCGACGCGGGCTACGCTCCTTCGCCGGGCTACGCTGCGTCGGCGGGTGCGTCTCCGGCTCCGTCCGCGGCTGACCTGAAGCCCACGGCTGCGCGCCGAGACTCGGGCCGCAAGTCGCAAGACCTGTTCGGTGGCGGGTTCGGCTCGGACGCGGCAGCCAGCGGCATGTCGGCGGGCAGCGCGCTCGCGGCCGCCTCGAGCTCGAGCCCCGGCAAGCGCGACGAGAACTCGGTGCTGTTCTCGCTCAACGCGCTCACGGCGGCGGGCCCTGCGCCTGCTCCGCGCGCGTCGGCGACCACGGCGACCAAGGAGGACTCGGGTCTGATCGACCTCAAGGCCCTGTCCGCGAACGCGGCCCCGGCTGCCTCTGCTCCTGTCGCCGCGGCGCCCATGATCGACACCGTCGGCATGTTCCCGCTCGGCGCGCCGCCCCCGCCTTCGCCCGCTGCCACGCAGTCGGCCTACGCGGGGCCGGTCGTGAATGAAGAGAAGAAGGGCGGCAAGATCGGCCTCATCGTCGGCGGCGTGGTCGCCGTCGCGGCGGTGATCGGCGTCTTCATCTTCATGAACAAGAGCGGCGAGACCAAGACGACGGCGTCTCAGCAGCCGCCCACCACGGTCATCGTCACCGTCACGGCGTCGGCGCCCGCCCCCGTCGTCACGACGCCGGCCGCGACCGCGACCGAGACCGCCGTCGCCGCGGCGCCGGGCTCCACCGATCCCACCGCGACCGGTCCGCGGCCGAAGTACACCGGGAAGGCCCCGACGACCGCGAAGACGACCGGGCCTTCGACCCCCACGACCGGGCCCGCGACCGCCAAGCCGGGCGGCAACCCCTGCGGCTGCAAGCCGGGGGACGTCGACTGCGCCATCAAGTGCTCCATGAAGAAGAAGTAGCCGGCCGGCGCGCTCCCCTGCGCGGCGGACGCCGGCGCTGGGCGCGCGCACCTGCTCGGGTCACGAGGTCCTACGCCCTGCTCGCGGTGCTCGCGGGTGGGGCGTTGCCGTGCTGCGGGGCCGAGCCTCCCACGGTCGACGCCGTCGAGGTCGCGTTGCCGGTCACGTCGGTGTCGGGGGCCGCGGTCGGGGCGGCTCTTCCCCCGTCGGCCCGATCGAGCGGGCCGAGGGCGACGCAGGGCAGCATCGCGTGGGTGTACGACCTCGACGCTGCATGGGCGCTGGCGCTGAGAGAGCGCCGCTCGCTGTTCGTCTACGTCCGCGCCGGCTGGTCGGTGCCTGCGCTCGACATGGAGCGCGGAGCCCTCGTGGCGCCCGAGGTCGAGCGGGCCGCTCGCCCGTACGTGGCGGTGTACGTCGACCTCACGAGCGACGAAGTGCTGGCGCGCGCACAAGCCAAGCTCGGGGCGTCGCTCGATCGCATCCCCACCGTCGAGCTGGTCGATCCACGGACGCGAACGCGGCGCGTCCTCTATGGGGCGATCGACGCGGACGAGCTCGCGGAAGAGCTCGGGAGCTTCGTGACGCCGTGAGAGTCTGGTCAAGCGCGCCCGGCCGAGGCATGCTCTCGAGCAGAGTGAAGATCGCCCCGACCGCTGCGCTCGTGGCTTTGGCGATCGTGGCCTGCGCGCAGCCCACGCCGCCTGCGGTCGCGCCGAAGCCGGCGGGCAGCTCGGCCGCGAAGGCGGCCCCGGCCGACGAGCTGTCAGAGAAGGCCTTTGGGCTCCCTGCGGCCGTCCCGAGGCTGCGGTTCATGCCTGACGTCGACGGCTCGCGCGGCGTGCTGATGCGCACGGGCGAGGGCGAGCTCGCCCTGATCGGCCGCATGCGCGTGGCCACCTCGCCGACGGGGGTGATGGAGCGCGCTGACGAGCTGCTGCCGCAGGGGCGCATCGTCGCGCAGCGCTTGCCGACGCGCCTCGGAGGAGGGTTCCTGTTCCTCGCCGCGACGGGGCGCGGCACGGAGCTATGGCGAAGCGCGAGCTGGCTGGGACCGCTCGAGCCGCTGGTCGGCTTCAGCCAGGTGGCTCACAACGAGCGCCCCATCACCATGGGCTTCGATCGGATCTACCTCCGGTTCTCCACCCTGAACGAGCTGACGGCCATCGATCCGAAGTCCGGAGGGCTGTTGCCTTACGGCTCGCTGCCGGTCGCGCCAGGGTACGGCGAGCTCTTGTTCCTCGACGGCTGGCGGGCGGTGGTCGACGCAGACATCGTGGGAACCCTCGCGACCTACGACGCCGGCGCGACGTGGCGGCCGATCGGCGTGAAGGGCCGCGTTCGAGGGATCATCCCGAGCAGCGGGGACCCCGACGACGGCGAGGAGGCGATCGTTCAGGTCGACGGCGGGAGCTATCGCGTGGGCGCAGGCGGTCACGTCACGTTCACACCCAGCGGCCCGCTCGCGCAGTCCTTCGCGACACCGCGGACACCGGCCACCGCGCTGAAGCCCGGGCTCGCGAAGGCGAGCGGTCCTATCGGGAAGAAGCCTCTGCGTGTCGTGCTCGAGCGAGGCTACCCAGACTCCGCCACCACCGCCCTCGTGGCCGCGAACGGCGCGCTCGCGCGTGTCTCGTTGGAGTCCGGCGCGGTCCTCGACGTGACCCCGCATGCCTACCCGGACGAATACGCCGAGTGTTCCGGCGTCGCGCTCGGCGACAAGGGAAGAAAGCCCGAACAAGCGGTCGGCTTCGTGTGTGGGTCTGCCGAGGGGGGCACGGTCGTCTACGCGCTCGAGCCGCCGCTCTCGCTGCGGGAGGTGATGCGCTTCGAGGAGCCGCGCGTGGTCACCGAGAGCGGGCAGGGGGCGCTCGTCGTCCGTGGGCCGTGCGCCGGAAAAGACGACCCGGGCGCATCGGTGCGGCCGTTCTGCGTGCGGTTCGCTGACGGCAGCTCGCGCGAGATCCGGATCCGCGGCGAGGTGGGCGCCGAGCGTGTGGTCGCGCTGCAGGACGGCCGCGTGGTGATCATCGTGCCCCCGCGCAGCGGCACCCAGGGGCAGATCTCGATCCTCGAGGGCAAAGGCTCGAAGCACATCGTGCTCAAGATGCCCGAGGGCGGTGCGCCGCGCGAGGTCGAGACGGGGATGTGGCTCGAGGGCTTCCACCAGACCGGCCAGGACGAGGTCGGCGGCTGGATCGAGGCGGGCGGGCCCACGTTCGGCGTCCGCATCAAGCTGGACGGGCAGGTCACGATCGGAAACATCGTCGACGAGCCCGGCGGGGTGCTCGTCGGCGGGCGGTTCGGCCTCGCGATCGGCGAGCGCGGCCACTTGCTCGAGACGATCGACACCGGGCAGACCTGGCGCGAGCTCGACCTCCCCCGCGTCGACGATCCGTCCGAGCAGCTGCGGGCGCGCAGGTGCAGCGCGGTGGGGTGTGTGTTCCCGGGGTGGCTGAAGATCGGCTGGGGCGAGCCCGCGCGGGAGGACGACCTGCGCGAGGCCGCCGCGCCTGCGACCGTGAAGATCTCGAGCCTCAAGCTCTCCTCCGGTCCCGTGTCGCTCTCGTGCAAGAGCGGGCCGGCCGCGCCCAAGGCGAAGGCCAGCACGACCAAGATGGAGGGAACCGCCGTCACCGGCTGGGCGGCGCACGAGGAGGTCGAGGCGCCTTCGCTCAAGAAGGGCGACGTGGGCATCGACAACGGCGCGCCTTACGACCTCGTGCCGATCCACGCGTACGTGTGGGGAAAGAAGGAGTCAGACTGGTCGCGGACCGGACGCTTCCTCATCCGCTACACCGATCGCTTCTCGCTTGAGCAGGTCCGCTCGAGCGCGGTGACGACGTCGCCCTGGGCGAGCGAGACCGCCGCGTCGGACGCGTTCGGGCTCGGCAACTACGGGTACGGCTACAACGCCGTGGCGTGGTCTGCACAGCGCGACCAAGGTGCGGCGCTCGTCGGCGCGTGCCGCGGGCGGGTGTGCTCGCTGTTCGCCGTCGAGCCGGAGCAGCCGGTGCTTTCGCTGCGCACGACCGAGAGCGGCGGCCTGAGCCGACCGCACGCTGGCTCCGCGGTCAAGGTCGGTCAGGTCTGGTTCTACCTGGGCGATCCGGGGATCCCCGAGCAGGTCACGCTGTACCGCGCCGACCTCGGCCACGTCCGACAGGTCGCCAGCTATCGGCGGCTCATGTCCCCGAGGTTTGCGGCGACCACGCTGCCGAAGCTCGTACGTCGCGCCAAGACGGATCAGCTGGGCCTCGCGTTCGTGCTCCGCGAGGGGCCGACCGACAAGCGAGGCGTGCGCTATGTGTTGCCTCTCGACCCTGACACCGGCGAGCTCGGCGAGCCGGTTCGTCTCGGCCGCCCCGACCTCGCGGACGTCGAGATCTCCTCCGGCTGTGGAGACCGAGACGGCTGGCTCCTCGAGCTGCCGTTCGATCCGCCCCCGAACATCTCGCTCGACACCGGCGCCACGACGCTCGACTCGGTGGAGCTCCGCCTGCGGATGGATCCAGGCAAGGCCTGCATCGACGCCGGCGCCGCGGCGCTCGCGTTCTTCACGGGCGGCGAGAAGCCGAAGCCGTCCGACGGCAAGCTGGCGCCCGCGTCTTCGTTCCCGATGATGGTCGCCGACCGGTCGAGCTTCACGCGGCGCCAGCTCAGCTGCGAGGCCAAGCCCAAGCTCTCGTTCCCCTGAGGGTCCCGGCGCGCCGCAGCCGCCGCCCCTCAACTTTTGACCGGATGGGGCCGCGGCACCTATCCTATGAAGCGATGCGCCCTCTCTTCGCTTCTGTGCTCGCGATTTCGGCCGCGCTCTTCGGGTCTCTGACCCTCGGAGCCTGCGGCGACAGCTCGACCGCCCCCGAGGGCGGAGGTGGCGCCGGCGGGGGAGGGGAGGGCCTCAGCAACCCGGGGCGCATCTGCGTCGACAACGCGCGCGGCTGGACGATCCCCGAGTACTCGGGCATCCACATGAAGTTCCGCGTCCTCGACGAGAACGGCGACCCGGTGCGGCCGCTCGTCCTCGGCGAAAACGCCGAGGGTGACGTCACCATCTTCAACGATGAGACCGGCGCGCCGTTCGGTGTCGGCGAGGCCGAGGGCTACGCGCGGATCGCCCTCGATGACCCGTCCGACATCGAGCTCTACTCCGTGCTGGCGCTCGACCTGTCCGACTCGATCTTCGCGGACGACAAGATCGACGCCGTCATCAACGGCGGGCGCGCGTACGTTCAGCAGGCGCTCGACCCTGCTTCGAGCGGCGGCTTCCCCCACCAGATCGCCATCATCGCGATCGGCGCCCCCGACTTCAACCCGCTGATCACCGACTTCACCGACGACCAGGAGGATCTGCTCGCGGCCCTCGAGCTGTTGCGGGACCCGGTCAACAACCGCGGCACGACCGATCTCTACGGCACCTACGTCGAGGGGCTCGACATGCTCGACGCGCAGGTCTCGACCACCGATCTCGTCGTCGAGCGCTTCCTCGTCCTGCTCACCGATGGCGCCCACGAGGCGGGTAACACCGAGGCCCTGCGCGAGTACGCGCTCGGACGCAAAGAGGAGTCGTCGTCGACGAAGATCACCATCGGCATCCAGGGCAACTACGACCCGTGCGCGCTCGAGGAGCTCGCGGGCCAGCCGAGCGGCTGCCAGGACCCGCTCAAGGGCTGCCGCATCGGCATCACCTGCTCGCCCGACGTACCCCAGCCCCCGAGCTGCACCCAGTTCATCCCCGACGTGACGCCAGAGGCCCTCGACGGGGTGTTCCAGGGCATCGCCGAGCGCGTCCAGGGCATCGCGCGCAGCAACTACAAGGCCGGGATCTGCAGCCCGATCGCCATCGGCACAGGCTTCCTGACGCTGCTCGTCGACGTCGACGGCGCCCAGGACTCTGCGAAGTTCCAGTACGACGCGTCGATCTTCAGCGGCTTCGTCAACGAGTGCGTCGAAAACTTCGAGACCGAGGTCCTCGACATCGAGATCATCGAGGGGGGCGGCGGCGCGGGCGGCGGTGGCGGCGGCACTGGCGGAGCGGGCGGCGCGGGCGGCGCAGGCGGCGCAGCGGGCGGCGGCGGCACCGGCGGCGTCTGACCGTGTGCTAAAAATGGCGGCGTAACGCCGCTTGGCTGGGGAGGTGCTGCAATTTTACCCCCCGGGCCCCCCTCGCTCCGCGAGGGGGGAGCGCGCTCGCGCTACTTGCCGCTGACGCCGAGCCAGTCGGTGTGCACGAAGCCTAGCTCCGGCTTGTCGGTCCGCTCGTAGGTGTGCGCGCCGAAGGCGTCGCGCTGGGCCTGGGTGAGGTTCTGAGGCAGTCGCGCGGTGCGGTAGGCGTCGAAGTACGAGAGGCTCGCGGTCGTGGCAGGCAGGGGGATCCCGAGGCTCACCCCGAGCGCGACCGCGCGGCGCCACCCCGGCTGCGCGTCGTGCACGGTCTTCTCGAGCTCGGGGTCCGCGAGGATGCTCTCGAGCTGGGGGTCTCGGTCATAGGCGCGCATGATGGTGTCGAGCAGGCGCGCGCGGATGATGCAGCCCCCCTTCCAGATGCGGGCCATCTCCTTGAGGTCGACGCCCCACTTCTGGGCGGCGCTGGTCGCGCTGATCAGCCGCAGCCCCTGCGCGTAGGAGCCGATCTTCGCGGCGAGCAGCGCGTCGTGGATGTCGGCCAGCGCCCGCGCCTTGTCCGCCACGACGCCGTCGCCGCCGGCGGGGGGCAACGCGGCGCGCACGCGCTCGCTCGCGCGCACGCGCTCGTCCTTCATGCTCGACAGCACCCGGGCGTCGATGGCCGCCGCGATGGTGGGGATGGGCACCGCGTGATCGAGCGCGATCTGGACGGTCCACTTGCCGGTGCCCTTCTGGCCCGCGCGGTCCTGGACGAGGTCGACGAGCGGTCGGCCGCTCGACGGCTCGGTCACCTTGAGCACCGTCGCGGTGATCTCGATCAGGAACGACGACAGCGCGCCCTCGTTCCATTTCGCGAAGACCTCGCCGATCTGGGGCGCGCCCATGCCGAGGGCGCGCGACATCAAGTCGTAGGCCTCGGCGATGAGCTGCATGTCGCCGTACTCGATCCCGTTGTGCACCATCTTCACGAAGTGGCCCGCGCCGTCGGGCCCCACGTGCGTCACGCACGGCCCGCTGTCGGTCTTCGCCGCGATGGCCTCGAACACGGGCCGCGTCGCGTCCCACGCCTCCTGCGCCCCGCCCGGCATCAGCGAGGGCCCGAAGCGAGCGCCCTCTTCTCCGCCGGAGATGCCCATGCCCACGAAGTGGATGCCCTTGTCCTTGAGCGCGCGCTCGCGCCGCTGCGTCTCGGGGAACCAGGTGTTGCCGCCGTCGATCACGACGTCACCCCGCTCGAGGAGCGGCGCCAGCTCGTCGAGCACTGCGTCGACCGGCGCGCCGGCCTTCACCATGACCAGGATGCGCCGCGGCCGCGCGAGCGACTCGACCAGCTGCGCGAGGGTCTTGGCAGGGACGAGCGCCTTGTCGGGGTTGTTCGCCACGACCTCGTCGGTCACCGCGCCCGAGCGGTTGTAGACCGCGACGCGCTGCCCGTGGTCCGCCATGTTGAGCGCGAGGTTGCGCCCCATCACCGCCATCCCGATCACCGCGACATCGGCTCGTGCCTGCGTCATGACTCACTCCCTGTTCGTGGTTCGGAGGCCCGCGCCGCCGAGCTTCTTGGCTGCGTCCAAATCGAGGAGGAAGCGCCCCCCGAGCGCGAGCTGGATCGGCGCCGTCGAGGGCTCGAGGGGCCCCTCGAGGGCGCGCGATATCGCGTCGGCCTTCCCCGCGCCGGTGGCGAGCACCAGCGTGACCTTGGCGCTCTCGAGCACGGGTCCGGTGACGGTGAGCCGCCTGGGCGGCGGCTTCGGGCCCACGACCGGGACCACGCGCCGCCCCCGCTCGAGGACCGCAGGCGAGCCCGGGAAGAGTGAGGCCGTGTGGGCGTCCGCGCCGACCCCGAGCAACAAGACGTCGAGGCTCGCTGGCAGCTCGGCCTCGTAGGCGCGCGCCGCGAGCTCGAGGTCCGGGGCGTCGGCGGGCATCCGGTGGACGCGCTCGGGCGCGACCCTCGCGGGCTCGAACAGCGCCTCCTTCGCCATGCGGTAGTTCGACTCGGCGTGGTCGGCAGGCACGGCGCGCTCGTCGCCAAAGTAGAAGTCCGCGATCGAGAGATCCACGCCGGAGCGCGCCAGGCGCTCGTACGCGGCCCGCGGCGTCGTCCCGCCGGCGAGCATGATCGACAGCCGTCGCCCCGCCGCCCTCGCCGACTCGACCTCCGCGGCGACCATGCGCGCGGCCCGCTCCGCCACGCTGGCGGCGTCGGCCAGGACCTCGAGGTAGGCGGGCGGCGGCATCGTCAGCCGATCGGCCGCCAGCGATGGCGGGTCGTCTTGAGCAGGTCGTCCGCGGCGGTGGGCCCGGAAGAGCCGGGCTCGTAGTCGTACAGCGGGATGCTCGCGTCGCTCTGCCACGCCTCGAGGATGGGCGTGCACAGCTGCCACGCCTCCTCGACGCCGTCCCGACGCGCGAAGAGCGTCTGGTCGCCTCGCATGGTGTCGAGGAACAGACGCTCGTACGCCTCCGCGCCGGGGTGCGAGAAGGCGCGCGAGTAGGAGAAGTCCATCTTCACGTTGCTCACGAACAGGTCGTCGCCCGGCTGCTTGCACATGAACGAGAACTCGATGCCCTCGTCCGGCTGGATGCGCAGCACGAGCACGTTCTGCTCGAGCCGCTGACAGACCTCGTCGCGACCGAACAGGCACAGGGGCACCGCGCGGAAATGGATCGCCACCTCGGTGCAGCGCTTCGAGAGGCGCTTGCCGGCGCGCACGTAGAACGGCACGCCGTGCCACCGCCAGTTGTCGATCATGAAGCGGCAGGCGACGTACGTGGGCGTGGTCGAGCTCGGCGAGACGTGCGCCTCCTCACGGAAGCCGCGGTACTGCCCGCGCACCACGTGATCGGCCACCTCGTACGCGGTGATCGGCCGGATCGAGCGCAACAGCTGCCCCTTCTCGTTGCGGATCTCGTCGGCCTTGAACGACACCGGCGGCTCCATCGCGGCGAGCGCCAGGATCTCGAGCAGGTGGTTTTGCACCACGTCGCGCAGCGCGCCCGTCTCGTCATAGAAGCGGCCGCGCCCCTCCATCCCCAGCTCCTCGGAGGCGGTGATCTGGACGTGGTCGACGTAGTTCCGGTTCCACAGCGGCTCGAACAACGAGTTGCCGAAGCGCAGCACGAGGATGTTCTGGACCGTCTCCTTGCCGAGGTAGTGATCGATCCGAAAGATCTGGTCCTCGGTCAGGTACGTCGCGGCCATCTGGTTGAGCGCTCGCGCGCTCTCCAGATCGCGCCCGAAGGGCTTCTCGATCATGACCCGAGAGAACGGCCCCTTGGGCGCGTCCGCGTGAAGCAGGGCGGCGGCCTTGAGGCCCGAGAGGATCGTCGGGAACGCGCTCGGCAGCGTGGAGAAGAAGAAGATGCGGTTCTTCTGGGTCGCCCGCTCGCGGTCGAGCTCGTCGAGCTTGGCGGTCAGCCCGGCGAAGGTCTCCGGCGAGTCGTGGTCGCCCTTCACGTAGTGGATCTTGCGGGCGAGCTTGTCCCACACGGCCTCGTCGAGCGGCTTGGTCCGCGAGAACTTCGCGGTCGCCTACGTGTGCATGGCGACGAAGGCGTCTCGGTCGTGGGCGCTGCGCCCCACGCCCACGAGCTCGAAGCCCTCGGGCAGCAGGCCGTCTTTCATGAGGTTGTACAGCGCCGGGACCAGCTTGCGACGAGCGAGGTCGCCGGTCGCGCCGAAGATCACCAGCGCGCACGGCTTGGCGCTCCGCTCGTGGACGATGGCCTCGCCGGGCACCGTCTCCGTCTCGATTCGCGTCGTCGAGATTCCCATCGTCCCGCGCCCTCCCGGCACGCGGCCTGCGCGAGCGCTCCCCGCGCGTCGGCCGTCGGCCAGCGAACCTACCACCCAGGGCGGTAACCACAAGAGCCTGTGACGCAGCGTCAGTCCGCGCGCGAGTTGACCCATTGCGCGGGCGGAGCGACGCTGGAGGCCCATGCTGTTCGAGCTCGCGCAACGCGGTCATTTCCTGCTGACCTGGCTGGTGCTGACCGTGCTCGCCTTCGGGATGACGCTGGCGATGTCGGGCACGCTGTTCCTGCTCTACTACTGGCGGCCGACCTTCGAGGCCTGGCAGCGCAAGTCGAACCCGGTGTTTCCGAAGCCGCTGATGGTGCGGCGCGAGGTGCTGCAGATGCTCAAGGGCATCTACACCGCGACGCTCTGCCCGGCGCTCGCGCTTCACCTGGTCGACGCAGGGTGGTCGAAGGCCTACGGCGGGCTCGGCGGCTATGGCGTCGGCTACCTGGTCTTCACCTTCTTCGTGGCCTGGATCGGCTCCGACCTGTACGAGTTCTTCTACCACCGCCTGGGCCACACCCGCGCGTTCTGGTGGAAGCAACACAAGTCGCACCACGTGTTCTTCAACCCCTCGCCCTTCTCGGTGATCGCCGACGATCACGTCGATCAGCTGCTGCGCTCCGCGCCGCTGCTGTTCATCCCCATGCTGATGCCGATCAACATGGACCTGCTGTTCCTCACCTACGGCGCGTTCTTCTATGGCTACGGCGTGTACCTGCACTGGGGCTTCGAGCTGCGCTGGCCGGGGTCTCACCACCCCTGGATCAACACGAGCTTCCAGCACTACGTGCACCACGCCAAGTCGACGCTGAACAAGCCGATGCACACGGGGTTCTTCTTCAAGCTGTGGGACCAGCTCGCGAAGAGCGAGTACCGCGCCGATCCCAGCGAGTGTGTATGCGCTGGCTGCTGCACCGCGCGGGGTGAGCGCACCCGCGAGGCCTTCCTCGCCATCGAGAAGCCGGACTACACGCCGCTGCTCTCTCCGTCTTTCTGGGTCTTCGGCGACAAGCGGCTCCGCGCGCCGGCCTCGGCCTCTCCGCCGGGGTGAGCGTCGCCGCGCGAGCCGCGTCCGAGCTCGAGCTCCGGTCTCGCTGGCTCGCCTCGGCGCGCGTCATCGTTGGCGCTCGCGATCTGCTTCA
This sequence comes from Polyangiaceae bacterium, assembly GCA_016719945.1. Lineage (GTDB taxonomy): Bacteria > Myxococcota_A > Polyangia > Polyangiales > Polyangiaceae > Xiheicaenibacterium. The sequence continues at coordinate 168,775 of JADJYE010000012.1, forward strand.
CGAGCGTCCTTGGGACGGCGAGCCGACCCGCGCCCTGCTCGACAGAGGCTGGGCCGAGGGCCTGTTGGCCCTGTCGGACCCCGAGCTGCGGGCGCTCGAGCTCGGCGGGCTCGCGGCCGACTGGCCGCCCGGCACACCGACCACGCTGCTCGAGCTGATCGGGGAGCTGCGCGAGGTGTGCCGGGTGGAGCCGCTGCTCTTCAGCCCGACCCCGCCGAGGCCGGACCGACGGCTCGAGTCCCCACGCAAGCGGGCCCAGGTCGACGCGCTGGCGCGCGCCCTCGAGGGCCGCGCCGAGTCCGCCGCGCGCATCGTGGACGTCGGGTCGGGGCACGGTCACCTCACGCGCGAGCTGGCGGAGACCTTCGGCCGACCCGTGCTGGGCTTGGAGCGCAGCTCCTCGCTGACAGCGCGGGCGCGCTCGCTGCCGTCCTTCGCCAGCCCGTCGTTCGCCGTGAGCGACGTGCTGCGCGACGGCATCCCGCTCGCCGCCGGAGACTGGGCCGTGGCCCTCCACGCTTGCGGAGAGCTGGGTGACGCGGTCGTCCGGGAGGCGGCCGCGAGCGGCGCCTCGGTCGCGCTCGTGGGGTGTTGCCTGCAGAAGCAGCGGGCAGCCCACAGGGCGCCGCTGTGTCACGACGACGACCTCGAGCCGAGCGGGGGGCGGGGGAGGCTCGCGCTCGACAAGCGCCTGCTCGGCCTGAGCAACCTGACCGCTCGCGAGCGGGGCGTCGAGGCCAGCTTCGACGACAACCTGGCGTCGAGGCGACGCAGGCTCGCGCTCCACCGCTTGCTCTCGTCGGTCGAGCCCGGGCTACCGTTCGGCGCCGAGATCGCGGGGCTCAACCGTCGCGCGGCGCGCAGCGACCTGCCGGGGCTGGTGGCCCGCGCGTTCGCCCTCCGCGGCCTCGCGCAGCCCTCGGCCGAGTCCCTGGCCGAGGCGGCTCGCTGGGCCGACGAAGGGCACGCGCGCGCGCGCCGCCTGTCGCTGCCGCGCGCAGCCTTCTCGCGCGTGCTCGAGGTGTTCGTGCTGCTCGATCGCGCGCTGTACCTGCGAGAGCGTAGCTACGCCGTCGAGCTGGGGGAGCTCTTCCCTGCCGAGGTGAGCGCCAGGAACCTGGCGCTGTTCGCGACATCGCCGTGACGACCGACGGCCGGTGAACCTACCATCCTGCCGTCATGGCTGATGGTCTCTACCCGGACGACGACGAGACTCGGCGCCTCGCCGAGGACGCTGGCCGCGAGAAGAACTGGAAGCGGTGGGGGCCCTACCTGGCCGAGCGGCAGTGGGCCACCGTCCGCGAGGACTACTCGGAGGAGGGGGACACCTGGCGTTACTTCCCCCACGACCACGCGCGCAAGCGCGCGTACCGCTGGGGCGAGGACGGCCTGCTCGGCTTCTGCGATCGGCAGTGCCGCCTGTGCTTCGCGTTCGCGCTGTGGAACGAGCGCGACCCGTTCCTCAAGGAGCGGCTCTATGGCCTCACCGGGCCCGAGGGCAACCACGGGGAGGACGCGAAGGAGCTGTGGTTCTACCTCGACTCGACGCCGACCCACTCGTACGCGAAGGCGCTCTACAAGTACCCGGTTCGCGCCTACCCGTACGAGGAGCTGGCGCGCACGAACCGAGCGCGCTCGCTCGCGGAGCCCGAGCACGAGCTGCTCGACACCTCGACCTTCGAGGGCGGGTGCTTCGACGTCACGGTCGAATGGGCCAAGGCCTCGCCGGAGGACATCCTCGTGCTGGTCACGATCGACAACCAGAGCTCGCAGGAGGCGGCGCTGCATGTGCTGCCCACGCTTTGGTTCAGGAACACGTGGTCTTGGGGTCGCAGCGGCGAGGGGCACCACCCGAAGCCGGCCATCGGGCGCGGACCGACGGGGCGGGGGGCCGAGGCGTCGCTGTGGAGCGAACACTCCACGCTCGGCCGCTACGTGCTCGCGATCGCCCCCTCGGCGGCCGAGGACCTGGGCTCGATGTTCACCGAGAACGAGACCAACGCCCGCGATTTGTACGGCGCGGGTGACGCGAGCGCGTTCACGAAGGACGCGTTCCACCGGCGCGTCTGCGGCGGCGAACGCTCGGCCACCAACCCCGACGAGCTGGGCACCAAGGCGGCGTTCCACCGGCGGGTCGTGGTCCCGGCGGGCGGCCGGGTCGTCTTGAAGCTGCGACTGTTCGAGGAGAAGGCGGGGAGGGGGAGGCCCCCGATCTTCGGACCCGCCTTTGACGACGTCTTCGCGGCGCGACGGCGTGAGGCCGACATCTTCTTCGCGAACCGCACCCCCGCCGCGCTCGACGACGCCGAGCGCAACGTCGTCCGGCAGGCCCGCGCCGGGCTGCTCTTCTCGAAGCAGTTCTACCACTACGTCGTGAAGGACTGGCTCGAGGGAGACCCGGCCTACCCGTCGCCGCCGCCAGGCCGAAAGCGCAACCGCGACTGGGGGCACCTCTACAACCGCGACGTCATCTCGATGCCGGACAAGTGGGAGTACCCCTGGTACGCGGCGTGGGACCTCGCGTTCCACATGATCCCGATGGCGCGCATCGACCCCGCCTTCGCGAAGGAGCAGCTCCTGCTCTTCCTGCGCGAGTGGTACATGCACCCCAACGGGCAGATCCCGGCCTACGAGTTCAACTTCAGCGACGTGAACCCGCCGGTGCACGCGTGGGCCGCCTGGCGCGTCTACAAGATGTCCGCGCCCCGAGGGGCACGCGACCGAGGCTTTCTCTCGCGCGTCTTCCAGAAGCTGCTGCTCAACTTCACCTGGTGGGTGAACCGCAAGGACGACGACGGCAACCACCTCTTCTCCGGTGGCTTCCTGGGGCTCGACAACATCGGCGTCTTCGACCGCTCGAAGCCGCTGCCGCACGGCGGCAAGCTCGCGCAGGCGGACGGCACCGCCTGGATGGCGTTCTACGCCGCGAACATGCTGGCCATCGCGCTCGAGCTCGCGCCAGGACCCCGCCGCCGAGGACATCGCGTCGAAGTTCTTCGAGCACTTCGTCGCCATCGCCGACGCGATGAACCGCTCGGGGGCAGCGGCCTGTGGGACGAGCACGACGGCTTCTACTACGACCAGATCGAGCTCGAGGGCCGGGCGATTCCCCTGAGGGTGCGCTCGATCGTGGGCCTCATCCCGCTGTTCACCGCGGAGGTGCTGGAGGAGGAGGTGCTCGACAAGATGCCGGGCTTCCGCAAGCGGATGCAGTGGCTGCTCGACAATCGCCGCGACCTCGCCAGCACCCTCACCTGCAGCGAGACGCGGCAGAGATCAGGGCGCGGGCACCTGCTGCTCGCGGTGCCGTCGCGAGAGCGGCTGCTGCGGGCGCTCAAGTACGTGCTCGACGAAGACGAGTTCTTGTCGCCCTACGGGATCCGCTCGCTGTCGAAGCACCACGAGCACCACCCGTACGTGCTGAGGGTCGCCGCTGAGGAGCATCGCGTCGACTACAGCCCGGGGGACTCGACCACGCGGATGTTCGGCGGCAACTCCAACTGGCGCGGGCCGATCTGGTTCCCGCTCAACTTCCTCTTCGTCGAGGCGCTCGAGCGCTACCACTTCTATTACGGCGACGAGCTCAAGGTCGAGTGCCCGACGGGCAGCGGGAACCTGATGACCCTCAAGCAGGTCGCTCGAGAGATCGCGCGGCGCCTCGGGCGCATCTTCCTGCCGGGCGAGCACGGTCTCGTCCCCTGTCACGGCCGCTTCGCCGAGACCTTCCGAGATGCGCCCGGCTTCCAGGATTTGCTGCTGTTCCACGAGTATTTCCACGGGGACACGGGGGCTGGGCTCGGCGCCGACCACCAGACGGGCTGGACGAGCCTCGTGGTCCGCTGCATCGAAAAGGCCCGCGGGGCGCGGTAGCCTCGCCCCAGGGCTGGCGCTCCCGCGCGGGTCCGTGCACATTGTGAGGGCCCGATGGACTGCCTTGCCTGCCACACCGAGAACAATGAGGGAGCGCGATTCTGCGCCAAATGTGGGGCGCCGCTCCCCGTCCAGCAGGTCGAGGAGGACGATCCCCTCATCGGCACCACGATCGGCGGACGCTATCGCGTGATGGGCATCCTCGGTGAGGGGGGGATGGGCCGCGTCTACGCCGCCGAGCAGCAGATGGGGACGAGCGTCCGCAAGGTCGCGATCAAGACCCTGCTGTCGAGCCTCGCCAAAGATCCCAAGACGGTCGCGCGCTTCATGCGCGAGGTCGGCACGGTGAGCGAGCTCGAGCACCCCAACACGATCAAGGTCTACGACTGCGGCCAGATCGAGGGCACCGGCGAGCTCTACATCGCGATGGAGCTGCTCCAGGGCACGGCCCTCGAGGATCTGCTCACGAACGGTCAGACGCTGCCCCCGGAGCGGGTCGACCGCATCATCGGGCAGGTGTGCGGCTCCCTTCAGGAGGCGCACGACAAGGGGATCGTGCACCGCGATCTGAAGCCCGCGAACATCTACATCACCACCCGCGCCGGTGAGACCGACGTCGTGAAGGTGCTCGATTTCGGCATCGCCAAGCGCGGCTCGAGGGAGTCGCAGCACGAGAAGAAGCTGACCCAGCAGGGCACGATCCTCGGCACTCCCCCGTACATGAGCCCCGAGCAGTTCTCCGGCAAGGACCTCGACGCGCGGAGCGACCTCTACTCGCTGGGCGTCGTGACCTACGAGATGCTGACGGGGCGGCTGCCCTTCGAGGCCGATACGCCCTGGCAGTGGATGACGCAGCACGTGAACGCGCAGCCGTTCCCGTTCGAGACCACGCCTGCCGGCGCGAGCGTGCCGGTGAAGATGAAGCAAGCCGTCTTGCGTGCCCTCGCCAAGGACCCCGCAGATCGCCCGCAGAGCGCCCGCGAGTTCTTCGAGGAGCTCACGGTCGGCGCGGTTCGCATGAGCGCCCTGGGCCTCGGTGCTGGTGGCGTCGAAGCGATCCGGAGCCTTGCGCCTTCCGGCTTGCCGATATCGAGCCAACAGCCGGGGTCGTTCAACGCCAGCTCGGGCGGGCAGAGCCCTCGCGTGGCCGGCACGCAGGTCGGCGCGCCGCTCGTGCCCGACTTCGGAGCTGGAGGGCAGGGGGCTGGGGGGCAGGGGTTTGGGGGGCAGGCGTACCAGGGCCCTGGGCAGACCGCGCCGGGCATCGACGCGCAGGTCGCCTACGGCCACCCCGCGGTGAAGACGCAGAGCGGTACGGCGTTCCCCGCGCCGCCCGTCCGCCCCCACAAGAGCTCGGGCGGCGGGGCGATCGCGGTCATCCTCGGCCTGTGTGTGCTGGCGGGGGGCGCCGGCACCTTCATCTACTGGCGTACGACGCAGCCGACCTCCACGACCGCGAGCACCGGCGACGACGACGAGACAGAGCCCTCCGACGACGACGGCTCCACCACCGCGACGGCCACCAGCACGTCGACGACGACCACGGCCACCACCGTCGCCAGCGTTCCCACGGCAGCTTCTTCAGCGCCGACCGAGGCCGCGCCGACCGAGACCGTGGCCGCGGGACCGGTCGCCCGGGTGCCTGGCCACTCGTTGCTGCCGACCGAGCAAGAGTGGTCGGCGGCACCCCCGCTGACCAACGTGAAGAACGCCGCGAAGCTCGGCTGCGAGGCGCGCACGGTGCGAGAGTGGGTCAGGGTCCTGTGCAAAGACAAGAACGACACCGGCGGCACGCCAGCGTGGGTCAACGTCGATCACGACGGAGGTCGCGGCGACACGTTCACCAACATCGACGGCCCGAAGACCTCGGTCATCTACGCGTTCGAAGAGGGCGCAGACCTGAAGGTCAGCTTCAAGTGGACGGACAAGACCTCCGCGTTCGTCGCGCAGTGGCCGAAGGGGGCGCCTAAGCCTGCGACCGTCGGGGAGTTCGCGGCCACCACCCCGCCGCCGATCGCGCAGCGGCCCCAGCCTCACACGCCCATCCAGCCGGTCATCATCCCGCCGGTGCCGCCGCCTCCGAAGCCCCCGCCGGCGGAGCCGATCAAGCGGCCTGAGCCGATCAAGCGGCCCGAGCCGATCAAGCAGCCCGAGCCCATCAAGAAGCCGCCGCCGCCGCCGCGCATCCCGACCCAGTCGGAGCCGATCAAGCGGCCGAAGCCTCCGCCGGGCAGCATCAAAGCGCCGAAGCACTGACGCGCCACGCGCGCTCCGCGCCGACCGAAAGGTAAGTAGCCCCTCGGTCAGCTGCGGGTCACTCCTGCCAGGTGACCTCGGTCGGCGCCATCGTGCGGTAGCGCGTGTCGATTTCGTCCATCAGCTCGAGCCACCAGCTCTCCGCCATCATCCCGCCGTCGCGCGCGCTGTCGGTGAAGAAGTTGCCGCGGATGCACTCGGCCTTGCCGTCGTCGGCGGTCCGGCAGCGGCCGTCGACGTAGACGAGGATCGCCTTCGGCATGCGCGAGCTCGCGCTCTCGCCCGGGTTGTTCATCCAGTTGTTGATGAAGATGATCGCGGCGCCGAGATCTTCGGGCGTCTGCCCGTACCCGTGGAGCATGAAGATGACCGGATAGGTGCGGTCTTGCTGCTCCTTGTGGCCGTAGCCGGGCGGCAGGTTGACCGTGACCGGGCCGGTGCGGCCGCGTGAGTCGGTGAACTCGAAGGTGCAGCTGCCGTCGATCTCGCACACCGGCAGCTCGGCCGGATCTTCGTTGGAGGTCTTCACGACGCTGCGCAGCCCCGGGTCTTGCCAGCGGGAGCCGATGAAGTAGAGCGCCGTCTGCAGGCGAGAGGTGATCTCCGTCAGCGTGCCGACGTGCTGGCCGCTGCCGTTCTCGATGTCTGCGTCGGAGGGGTCGATCTTGCCGTAGCGCAAGAGCACCGAGCCGGGCACATCTTCCCAGGGGATCAGGCCGGGCGTGAAGGTGTTCGGCTGCGCGGGATCGAACCCCGGGATGCGCGCGAACTCGGTGTAATACGAGGTGTCGCGCCCGCGCGCGGCCATCGAGCCGGCGAGGTGCTGGGCCGAGACGTGGAAGTTGAAGATGTCGCGCGTGCCGCCGTCGGTCCACAGATCGATGCGCGAGAGCGCCTCGTCATCGAGCGTGTTGCCCGCGGCGTCGGGCGCCTGCCCGCGGATGATCGCGGCCGGATCGTGCGCCCACATGCGGTTGAGCCCGCGCGACGCCGTGAACACGCCGTCGTTCTCGCCGACGTCGTAGCCGTCTCCCGCTTGCATCCAGCCGGTCGCAGGCTGCTGGAGCGTGCCCGCGACGCCGTCCATCCCGAGGTCGTCGAACGGCTCGCCGAGCTGGTAGTGGAAGTCGTTCTCGCTGCCGCGAGGGTTGTACTGCATGTCGTAGTCGTCGCCCTCCGGGTCCTCGTTCGTGCCGAGGGCGTAGCCCGGCTCGCTCGCGCTCAGCAGGCCGTCCTCGCCGGCGTCGACCCAAGGCTCGTGGCCGCTCCGGATGATCGGCTCCATCTCGTCGCGGACGCCATTGCCGTTGTAGTCGACGGCGAGGGCCACCTCGAGCGGGTAGTCGTTCGGACCGCTGGGCGTCCACGCGTTGGCCCACGGCGTCTTGTCCTCGTTGGTGGGCGAGCCATCGCAGACGGTGATGACCGGGAACGTGCCGTCCGGGTTGTACTCGTCGTCGTAGTAGCCGCTCAGCGTGAGCGTGTTGGCGCAGCGTTCGAGCGGGCAGTTGTTGGCGATCTCCTCTTGGACCTCCTTGTCGGGGCCATCGAGCGGGTCGACCCAGACCACACACTCGCCGTTGTCGTGCTCGCCGACCACGCTCGGATCGTCGGGGCGTACACCGGGCGGCAGGTGCTCGCCGCCGGGGGCGAGGTTGTCGCCGTTGGGGTTGCCCATCAACAGCGCGAGGTCGCGGAAGATCTGCGCGTACTCCTCGCGCGGGAAGCGGCCGCCGACGCCGGTGCGCGGGTACTCTGCCCACCAGTTGTTGAACGTCTGCGGGTGCTCGTACGGGGCCTCGGGCGTGGGCATCAGCGTGCACCTGCCGAGCTCGGTGTCGGTGCGGCCGATGCACGTCTCGCCTGCGTCGCAGGCGGTCGAGTCCTCGCACTCGGTGCGGGTCAGCTCGATGTCCGCGAGGACGGCGCCCGCGGCGATCGCCGGGAAGCCCGCGAGGTGGTTGCGCTCGATGTAGTGCATCAGCCAGCCCCAGACCGCCGGGCCGCCGAGCGGCGCGACGACGTCGAAGCGATCGTGGTGGCGCGTACCGAACATGCTCGAGCCCATGCCGCCCATCGACACGCCGATGACGGCGCGGTGGGTGATGCGCCGCGTGAAGGTGCGCGTGCCCGCGTCGGCGTGGACGACCGCCTGGTAGGTGCCTAGGCGAGGCGCCTTGAACGACAGCGCCCAAGCCCCGCCGATCTGCTCGATGCGCGGGTCGGCGACGGGGATCATGCGCGGCTCGGAGAAGGCGGGGCCGCTGTACAGCACCCGCAGGTGCCTGAGGCGCGCGGCCGCCGGGATCGCGGCTGGGTTGATCGGGATCGAGAGCGGGATCTCGCGCTGGAACTTGAGGGCCTCGGGGCCGAAGGTGATGGCCGGGCCGAGGGCGACGTGGTCCGCGGGGAGGTCCATGTCGCCGCAGGCGATCGAGGTCGCGAACGGCGCGACGCTCCACAGGTAGCTGCCTTCGTTCGGCTTGTTCGCGCCGTCGGGCAGGCCGATCGAGGCGCCCGCGAGCTCGCCGCTGCCGAGCAGCGTCTCCCCCTCGGTGAGCTCGGAGTCGTCCGCGGTGCCCGCGCACGTGGGCAGAGACGGATCGAGCACGACGACGTCCAAGGTGGCGGTCGCGTCCTCGCCGTTGCCCTTCGGGACCGACGCCGTGAGCGTGTAGCGGCCCGGCTCGGTCGCGCCCGGCAGGTCGAAGCTGACCTCACTCTGGTAGAGCGTCACGCTGCCCGCGGCCGGAGCCGGGAGCTTCGCCTCGTCGCTGCTCGTGAACGTGACCGGGGTGTCGACGCAGAAGTCGGGGTCGACGATGGCCTTCACCTTGCGCGTCGTGCAGTCCTCGCCGGTGCACGCGGGCAAGAAGACCTGCAGCGGCGAGAAGCGCACCTTGACCAGGTTCGACTGCGGCGTGTTGCAGAGATCTCCTGGACGCAGGGTCGGCGGCTGGGGCCCGTCGTCATCGGGGGGCGTCACGGTGTCGTCCCCGCAGCCGCCAGCGAGGCCGATCGCCAGGACGGTGGGGACGCCGAGCGCGGCGAGCGCTCCGAAGGGAGACAGAGAGGAAAGGAAAGAAAGGGAACGGCGGCGAAGCATCGCGCAAAGGCTACCACGCGCCTGCGGGCGCGCAGAGGGGCGACCGGCGCCGCCGGCTTCGCTGGGGGTGTCCCTAGCTCCCGTTCGAAGCGCCCGGCGTGGCGTCGCACACCGCGAAACCCCCGTCACCGTCGGGCAAGCGGCACCACGACTGCGGCTCCGGCGCTGCGGCGGGGGGGATCTCGCCCGTCGCGAGGATGGTGTCGCCGTCGAGCAGGTAGAGCGCGTCACCGTCCCCATCGGACAGGCCGAAGGGGGCGTAGAAGCACGGGCTCGAGCCAGGATCACACGCGCTCTGCGGAGCCTGCTCTCCGGGAGCGACGACCGCGTCCTGCTTCGCGAGGATGAAGAGGAACGCGCCCGGCGCGACGCTCGTCCCGGCGGGGAAGGAGATCGCCTCGTCGAGCTTCGGCCCCCCCATCCCGTCGTCGTCCGCGAGCACGATCCCGCCCAGGTCGAACGCGCTCGTGCCTCGGTTGAACAGCTCGATCCAGTCCTCGGTTGCGCTGATCTCGTTGATCACGAGGTCGCCGGCGGGCGCCGCGCCGCCCTGTCCGCCGCCGCCGGCGGGCGCCGCGCCCTCGCCGGCTCCGCCTTCGACGGCGCCGCCCTCGCTCTGGCCGCCCGCGGCCTCGCCGCCTTGCCCGCCGCCGCCGGCGTCGTCCCTGGCCTCCGAGCACGCGACCGTCAGCACGGCGCCGAGCGCCAACCAGCACGAGAGATCCGTCCGTCCCATGTTCATCTCCTCAGAACCTCGATCGCGCCAATCAGGCGCAGCCTCATGTCATCGAGGCCCGGCAGGGCCTCCTCGGTGCCAGCACCGAACAGCTGCCCGTCGAACGCGACGAACACGCCGAGCGGGTCGACGACGAAGTAGCCGACCGAGCCGGTGATCAGCGCGACCCAGTCTGCCTCCGCGTCAACGCCGCGCAGGAAGTACGAGCCCGACGCGCCGAGCGTGAGACGCTCGATGGGTCGAACGCGGAGGAAGCCCTCGATCAGCGCGATTTCGCGCGCGCCGTCGCCCTCGTGCCCCCATCCGTACGCGAAGCTCGCTCCGCCGCGGATCCAGTCGCCCTCCCAGGCGAGCGCCGCGGTGAGCCGGTCACTGCGCGACAGCCCCGTCCCGCTCGAGCCTGCCTGATAGCTCACGTGCACGGTGAGGGGGGCCGCCTCCGGCACGATCGCGATCGGGTGCACGAGCGCGGCGACCTCGATGTTCTTGCCGCGGTTCAGCTCGCGCTGCGTGTACCCCTCTCCGTTGTAGGCGCCGACGCCCATCCAGCCGAAGCCCTTGGGGAAGATCCCGCGCAGCGTTCCGCCGAGGTCGGCCGGGGAGAGCAGCCCGGTCCGCTCGAGCGCGGTCGGTCCGACGATACGCTGTCCTGCCATCGACTCCACCGGTCCGACCGCGAGCGTGGGGACCAGGCCAAGGCGGGTCTCGATGATGTCCCAGGCCGTGTAGGCGCCCCACGCCTCGCGCACGCGGAACAAGAAGCTGTCTCCAGCGACGCCGATCAGGGCACCTTCGGATGCGCTGCGGGTCGACTCGACCGTGACGCGTGCGCGCGCCCCTTCGAACGCGGCGTCGAGCCGGGCCTGCGCACGCGGCAGCTCGAACGAGTGCTGCCACTCGGTCTCCTCGACGGGGCTTCGGAAGCTCAGGACGTACTGCGCGTAGACGCTCAGGTGCGCCTCGAACACCAGCGCCTCGCTGCCGTCGAGCAACGGGAAGGAGACGCGGGCCCCCGAGAGCGGGAAGAAGTCGACGATCGGGCTCGGCACCGCGGCAGGCGCGGCGACTGGGCCCGCCGCCGCCCTCGGGCTCGCCTCTTGTGCGGGCGCCGGAGCCGCGAGCGTGAGCGCGGCGGACGACGCGAGGGCGACGGCGCAGACCTTCACGGCAGCTCCGGGGTCAACAGCGCCCTCATGTCCGCCGAGAGCGCGTCCGCCGGCGACGGCTCGAGCCCGAGCGTCGGGCCGAGCACGCTCAAGGCGTGGGCGAACCGCGCGCGGTCCTCCTCGATTCGATCGGCGTAGCGGACCGCCACGTCCGCCTGCTCCATGGCGAAGCCTTCTTCATCTCCCGAGAAGGCTGCGAAGATCTGCTCGGTGGTGCCCGGAAGCAGCGCGTCCGACCCCATATGGATCCCGGCGAGGAGCTGCCCGAGGTCGGCGCTCATCGCGGTCAGCGCCTCCGGCGTGCCGAGCGCGTCCTCGAGGCGCCCGACCCTGAGGGTCTTGAACGCGTCGAAGTCACCCTTGATCTGGACCGAGAGACCCAACAGCTCGCTGGTGCCCCAGAGCGGATCGGCGTCCGGGCGCGTCCAGCACGTGGCGGTCGCCAGGGCGATGCGGTCACGCGGCGAGTCCGCCGTGACCGCCGGCGCCGACACCCAAGGGGCGCCCGTGTCCGCGATCTCCTTGAGCTCCAGCAAGACATCGTCGTCCAGCGACGCGGTCGGTCCCTCGACCAGCAAGACGATCCTCAGCCGGGGGAGGCTCGCGACCCCAGCGCCGAGCTCCCGCGCTGCGTCCTTGAGGGCGAGGAAGCCGCTGCCGAGCGGGGAGGGGAGGGTCGCTTCGTAGAGCGACAGCGTCTCGGGGAGGGCCGCGAGCGCGACCTCGGGCAGATCGACGTAAAGGTTCTCGGGATCGTCCGGATCGACCGGGCCGCGCGCGAGCTTGCGTTCGCCTTCTGCGACGATCGTGCGCTCTTGGAGCTCTCGGCGGCTCGCTGCGTCGCGAACGGAGCGCTCGAACGCGTCCTCGAGCACGGGCGAGCCGTCTGCGGTCGTCCTGCGCTCACGGTCGCCGGTCGCGGCGCCGCGCTCGATCGCGGAGGTGTAGGCGCGCGCCAGGGCGAGCGGGTAGCTGCGCTCCTCGGCGATGGCGGCCGAGCGCGCGTCCGGATCTTCCGCGTTCGATTGGCGCGCCGCGATCACCACGGCGATCGCCAGGCGCCGAACCTCCCACAGGTACGGGTAGCGGTCGGCAGCGTCGAAGTCGTTGGGCTCGACCGCGAACGTCCCGTCACTCGCGCGCAGCGTCCCGAAGTTCTCGACGTGCGCGTCGCCGATGGAGAGCGGGTACACCTGACGGGCGTAGGGTGATGGCGCGCCGCCGACGTTGCCGAGCTCGGAGTCGTGCAGGTAGACGGCGAACGAACCTCGGAGGAACTGGAACGGATCCTCGGCCATCACGCGGTATTTGTGCGCGACGAGCGCGGGCCGGGTCAGGAGCAGCGGCTGGTCGGCGGCGGTGACCACGCCGACCAGCTCTCGCTCGCGCGGATCGTCGAGGGCTGGAGCGCAGGCGACGGCGAGCAGAGCGCCCGCGCCGAGCACGAGGTGCGATCGAAGCTGCACCCGACGCGTGTCGTCGCGGCGCCGCGACACCGCAAGATCGAAGGTCGCGCTTTGCGACAACGTCACTCTCGGTCCACCGGCATGTTGCGCGACGTTCACGCAAACGACACGTGACACGTCACCTCGGCGGCGGCGCCTGCCCCGTGGCCACGCCCATGACGCTGGCCTCTTGCTCCTCCGCGGTCAGGGTCCCCAGCCACGAGCCGGCGAGCGCGACGGGCAACAGCTCGTCGCTCACCGTCGCCTCGCCGCTGATCCCGATCTGCAGCGACCCGATCGAGCCATCGGTCGACTCCCCGGCGGACACCCCTGCCTGCCAGCGAGCCGCGAGCCCGGCCTCGCACGCTGCAGCGAGGCAGCCCTCGTCGCAGCCATCGACCGCGCCCGCGGTCACGATCGCGAGGGCGACGGCGGGGCAGTCGATCTGCGCGCTGAGGGTGGCCGGAACGGTGGTCTCGACCCCGACCTGCGCGGACAGGGCGAGGTTCATATAGTGAGCGGCGAGGCGCGTCGTGGCGACGGGCAACAGGCCGCTCACGACGAGCACGTCGTCGGCCGTGGCGCTCCACGAGAACGGAACGGCCGCTTGCGGGCCGAGCGCGTCCCCAGAAACCCCGGCGAACGAGGTCAGCGTGAACGTGGGGGCCCCGGGGGACTGGGGCGAGCCGGTGAGCCGCCCCTCGACGCGTTGGTCATCGCTCGCGGCAGCGGCGACCGCGGCCGACGCTGCTCCCTGTGCGAGGGAGACGCAGAAGCCGTTCGGATCGACGCCGTCGAGCAGCGCCGCGAGCTGGAGCTCGACGGTGGACTCTGCGCGGAGCGCGTCGAGGCTATAGATCGCGTCGGCGCTCAGCACGCTGCTCATCGCGTCGAGGACGAGCGCCGTTGGCGCGGTCCCTTGGGGAAAGGCGACGTCAGCGAGGGTCTTGCTCGAGCGCTCGACGACGATCCCGTAGCTCGTCGGGTCGGGCGTGTACTCGAGGGAGACGTCGAGCTCCGCGTCTCCGAGGATCATCGGGCGATCGAGCAGCGTGACGCTGACGAGCTCGACCGAGTCGGGCTTCGTCGCTTGAAAGACGACGCAACCGGCGGCGAGCTGCTCGGAGCGGATCGCGACGGCGAGCTGCGGGCCGACCGGGACCGAGCCCAGCTGGAGATCGTCGGCCTGGCTCGCGTTGACATGCAGTGCGCCCACGGGGTCGGTTGGGTACCCAGCCAAGATCGCGCCGCAGTCCCCGCCGACCACGACGTCGGCCGACCACAGCGACAGCTCACGCTCTCCCTCGTACACGAGCACGAGATCGAGCGTCACGAAGCCGAGCTCGCTCACCGCGACGTGCAGCTCTGCGGAGGCGTCGGAGCCGACCTGCGCGCGCAGGACGAAGGTGGTCGGTTGAGAGGGGGCCGTGAGCTGGACGGTCGCGACCCCGTCGGCGTCGGCCTGGACGCTCGCGCTCTCGAGGGACGCGTCGAGGGCGTCGCCCAGCATCAGGATGGAGACGCGCTCTCCGGTCTGCGTGAGCAGGGTGACGCTCACCTGTTCGCTCGGGGCGAGCTCGAGCGTCGTCGGGTCCTCGAACTCGAGCGTGATCTCGGTCGGCGGATCGTCAGGGACGTCGTCGGGGATGGTCGCTCCCCCGCAGCCTCCCAGCAGGAAGAGAGCCAAGACGCGAGGGAGCACCCCGCGGGACAGCCAAGCGTAAGACATCCCTTCAAGCTTAGAAGGACTCTCGGGCCGGCGCCAGCTGCTGGGGGCTCACTCGATGCTGAACAGGTCCTCGAGATCCTGCTTGGTGAGCTTCTTCGTGCCGCCCGCGTCCTCGGAGAGCACGCTCGCGACGAGCTCGCGCTTCTTCTGCTTGAGCTGCGTGATCTTCTCCTCGATGGTCCCGGCGGCGATGAGCTTGTAGACCGTCACGACCTTGCTCTGACCGATGCGGTGGGCCCGATCCGACGCCTGCTGCTCGACGGCAGGGTTCCACCACGGGTCGAAGTGGATCACCGTGTCGGCGGCCGTGAGGTTGAGGCCCGTCCCGCCTGCCTTGAGGCTGATCAAGAACACACCGACGCTCGGGTCGCCTTGGAAGCGCTCGACCCGCTCCGCGCGGTCCTTGGTGGAGCCGTCGAGGTACTCGTAGCGGATGCCGTCCTCTTTGACGGCCTTCTCGACCAGCCTGAGCATCGTGACGAACTGGGAGAAGACCAGGACCTTGTGCCCGCCCTCGATGGCGTTGGAGAGCAGCTCGCGCAGCGCCACGAGCTTGCCGGAGTCGTCGTCGGAGAACTCCTTCGGCAGCCCCAGGAGGCGAGGGTCGCACGCCGCTTGGCGCAGGCGGGTGAGCCCCGCGAGGATCTGCAGCTGCGCCTTGGCGACGCCCACACGCTCGACCTCCCCCATGACCTGCGCGCGGACCTCGCGCAGGACCTCTTGGTAGACGATCTTCTGCTCGCCCGTGAGGTCGCAGACCTGATCGGTCTCGATCTTCTCGGGGAGGTCCTTGGCGACCTCGTTCTTGGTGCGCCGCAGGATGAACGGGTGGATCGTCGCGCGCAGCCGCTGCGCCGTCTTGTAGTCACCCTGCTCGATCGGGCGAGCGAAGCGTGACTCGAACTTGTCGAGCGAGCCGAGCAGCCCAGGCGAGACGAAATCGAAGATGCTCCAGATCTCGGACAGGCGGTTCTCGATCGGCGTGCCGGTGAGGGCGAGCCGACGCCGGGCCTTGAGCCGCTTCGCGGCGGCCGCGGTCGCCGACAGCGGGTTCTTGATGTGCTGGGCCTCGTCGAGGATGGCGTACGTGAGGTCGAGCGCCGCAAGGAACTCCTCGTCGCGGCGCAGCAGCGCGTAGCTGGTGATCACCACCTCGGCGTCGCGGACCTGGTCTGCCTGGTCCTTTCGATCCGCGCCGTGCCACAGGGCGACGCTGAGGGTCGGCGCGAAGCGCGCGAGCTCGCGCTCCCAGTTGGTGACGACGCTCGTCGGCGCGACGATCAGCGTGCGGAGCTTCTTCTCCTCCTGCTTGACCGAGAGCAAGAGGGCGATGGTCTGCACCGTCTTGCCGAGCCCCATGTCGTCGGCGAGGACGCCGCCCGAGCCGAGCTCGTGGAGGAACTTGAGCCAGGAGAGCCCGGACTCTTGGTACGGGCGCAGCGTCGCCTTGAGGTTCTTCGGCTTCTTCGCGCTCTCGATCTCGTCGATGTTCGACAGCCTCTGGAACAGGTCCTTCGCGCCCGTCGACACGTTCGCGCCGGCCGCGTGTTGCAGCAGCTCTTGGACGCGCCCCGCGTGCGCGAGGGAGAGCTTGCCGCCCTTGGCGGCGGCCGTCATCAGCTCGACCTCGCGGTCCATCATGGCCTGGATCTGATCGGCGTCGAACGGCGCGAACGAGCCGTCCTCGAGCCGGACGTACTTCTTGCCCTCCGCGATCGCGCGCCGGATCTCGTCGCGGTCGACCCCGACGCCCTCGGCCTCGTACGACAGCTTCACGTTGAGCCAGTCCATCCCGCTGGTGACCTTGGCGAAGACGGAGATGGTGCCGTGTCGGACCTGCGTGCCCACCAGGTCTTCGGGCACGAACAGGTCCCAGTCCTCCGGGAGCCTGCCGAGCCCTTCGCTCCAGAACTGGATCGCCCTGTCGCCGTGGGCGACGAAGTGCTGGCCGGTGCGGTCGGGCTCGAGGCCGAGCTCCGCGAGGCGCTGAGCAGACTCTTGCTGGGCGGCGATGTCGACGCGGATGCAGCGAGGCCTGCGCAGCCCCTCCTCCGGCGGGCTGATGAGCACGGGGGGGGTCATGCCGTCGGCGCGGACCGGGATCTCTTCGGTGCCATATACGGCGTAGAGGCTCACGCTGGCCTCCACGAGGGAGCCTCCAGCGCGCATGCGGAACGTCGGCACCAGGTCGACGACGTCGCAGATCTGGTTCAGATCGGGGAGCTCGGCGCCGACCTCGAGCGCGATCTTCGGCAGCCCCTGCATGATGACGCGCGCGAGCTCGCTCATCGGCTCGGCGATGGTGGGGGAGCGCAGCAGACGGCGGAGCGCCGCGACGGAGACGCGCCGGTCGATGCGGCGAGCGATGCCCTCTTGCGTGTCGATGTGCCAGCCCGGCCAGCCCTCGAACCAGCCCCCGGACAAGAGCGTGAAGCGGCGTTTGTCGGTCGGGCGCTCGAAGCTCGCCTTGACGATGATCGTGTCGCCCCCGACCGTCTCGAGGTCGAAGCGGGGGCGGAGCGGCTCTTCTCCGAAGCGAAGCTGCATGAGCGCCGGCTCGAGCAGCACGCGCTGGCCCTCGAGCGCAGGGAGCAGCTCAGCCACGTCTTCGGAGCGGACGTCGACCGCTGGGTGGCGTGGGTTGCCGCTCTCGAAGCGCGCGAGCAGGCGCAGCGCGTTGCGGTCGTGCGTGGGGAAGAGGGTCTGCCACGACAGGGCCGTCGACGGCAGGATCGGCATGCGCGCCTCGGCGTCGAGCACGGTGACCGTGAGCGCGCCGGGGCGGACGTGGACGCGGAACTCGAGCTTGCGGGGACCCGAGACGCCCTCCGGGGGGAGCCAGGCTCCGATGCCTGTCGGCTTGGCGGAGGCGTCCTGGGGGATCGCGGCCAGGCCAGAGGCGAGGCTCGCGTGATGCGCGACCGGCATCGGGACGGCGGGGCCAACGGTCGAGCCGGGCGGGCCCATCGCGGCCATGGTGCTGGACGCGCCGCCTGGGGTGCTGCGGCCGCGCCGGTCGCGCCTGCGCCCGCGCTTCATCGAGTCGGGGGCAGAGCCGTTGGAAGCGGGGGCCGAGATCGCGGGCGGGGGAGGCTCTCGGCGGGGCTGAGAGCCTCGCGCCTGGTCTCGGACGGCGATCAGCAGCGCGGCGACGTGCTTGCAGTGTTGGCTCGCCTTCGCGAACGCCGGGCACGGGCAGCTCGACTTGATGCCGTCCGGCGTGAGCTCGATCTTCACCCCGAACGGCTCGGCGTCGACGGCGCGCACGACGCCGGAGGCGAGCATGTCACCGACCTGGACGTCCTCGACGACCCGCCTCCGGAAGTACTCGAGGCCGCGCAGGAAGGTACGCGCGCCCAGCAGGCGTCGAAGCCCGCGGTCGCTGAGGGTTGAAAGAGCGTCGGAGATCGGTGTGCCCATGGACGCGCGTCGCGAAGGAGTTGGCTGTGGCAGAGTCTTCATCCGCGGCCGCTGGCGAGCGTTCCCCCGCTCGGGTCAGAGCAGCAGCGGAAGCAGCACCAGCGCGAGCACGGGGAGCATTTTCACGAGCACGAGCACGAAGGGGATCGCGACGTCCTTCAACGGATCGCCGACGGTGTCTCCGACCACCGACGCGACGAAGGTCGGATTTTCCGCGCGAGCCCCGGTCTCGTCGACGAGCAGCCGCCCGCCGTGCGCACCGGTGACGATGTACTTCTTGGCATTCCCCCAGGCCCCTCCTGCGCCAGCGGCGAAGAGAGCCCCGAGGACGACGGCCACCGTCGCTGCCACGATGAGGGAAGCGACCGAGCCGACAGCGCTCTGTCCCTTATCCTCACTTTCTAGAAGGTGCAAGCCAGCGATGAGCAGGACCGGAAGAAGGATGGCGGTCAGGCCGGGTAGGACCATCTGCCGGAGCGCGTCTCTCGCGGCGATCTCCGTGCAGGGGCCGTAGTCCACCGGGCGGGCCTCGTCCTCCCGCCCGCGGCTCGGCAGTTCGAACTGAGGCCGGTCTCGCAGCTGCCGGCGCACCTCCTCGACGATGCGCTTGGACGAGCGGACGACCCCGAGCAGGCTGCGCGCGAAGAGCCACGCGACGAGCACACACCCCATCACGATCCCGGCCAGCATCGGCAGCCCGTCGGCGGACACCGCCGACGAAAAATGCGGGAGCGGCCTGCCCTCGATCGCTGCGCGCTCCATCGCGCGCCGCACCCACTCGCGCTCGAGCACGTGCAGCGCGAGGAACGCCGCCGGCACCGCGGCGCAAGCCGACAGCGCCCGCGAGGCCGCGCGGTGAGACGTCCCCCAGCTGTCGATGACCGCGAGCCTGCCGCGGACGTCCAGGCGGTCGCGGCCCACGGTCATCGTCACGATGCCGCTCGCGGCGTCGACCACGCTCGCCGCGCACTCGAGCGCGGTCAGGAAGGTGCTCGTCCCGACCAGGCCGAGGAGGAGCCCAGCCACCGCGAGCAGCTCGCCGCTCTCTTCGCCGTACGCGCGGCCGAGGGCCGCGGAGGCGACGAGCGCGCCGCCGAGCGCGGCGATCGGCCAGATGCTGCTGGTCAGGGCCTGGCCGACCCCGGCCAGCAGGCCCAGCGTAGGCCCGGTCCGTGAGGCCTCGGCGACCTCTCGAACGCCACGGAACCTCGCCGCCGTCGTCAGGTGGGTCCACGGCACCACGAGCGCACCGGCGAGGATCCCGATCGCCGCGCCACCGAGCAGCGGTGCGCGGCGTGTCGGCAACAGCCACTCGACGGCGCCCGCGAGGCCGACGGCGTGGATGATGGCTGCCACGACCAGCCCCCGCAGCAGGGGAGACTGCGGGTCCTCACGGTCGTCGGTGCGGACGATGAGCGCCCCGAAGGCGGTGCCGAGGATCGAGAAGACCCGCGAGAGCAGCGGCAAGAGCAAGAGCGCGCCCGGGCTGCGCAGGGTCTCGTCGGCGCCGTAGACGACCGCGAGCGCGAGCATCATCGCGGCGTCCTCCAGGGCGGCTCCGGCGTACGCGCTGGAGGCGCTCGACGCACATCCGCCGCTACAGTCCCCCGCGAGGTTCGCGATCGTCGCCGGGTTCTCCGCGGCGTCGTCGTCGAGGCCGGCGTCGCGGGCGCCGATGTCCGCGCCGATGTCCGCGGCCTTCGCGAACGTGCCTCCCGAGATCTGGCCGAGCATCGCCGCGAACGCAGACCCCAGCGCGTGCGCCACGAGCAGCAGGGGGACGTGAGGCGCGATCGCGAGCGCCCGCCCGGGATCGCTGCCGAGCGCGCCGTGGTAGGCGAGCACAGCGAGGTAGAGCACTCCCATGGTCAGGGTGGAGAGCGCGGTGGCGAGCAGGCTCATGGCGGTCCCCGCTCTCGTGGACGCCCTCAGGGCGGCGTCGACGGAGCGCCGCGCGGCGCTGGCCGTCCTCGTCGCGCCGCGCGTCGCGAGGTACGTCGCCGCTTGGCCGAGGGCGACGGCCGCCGTCGTTCCGATCGCGAACGACACCACGACCCAGACCCCCAGCTCGAGACCGTTGACGGGGTCGCCTACGCTGGTGCGAAGACCGTAGGCGAGGAACAGCGCGCCACCGACGAGCGCGCCGAGGGCGGCCATGGTCCCGGACTGGCGGCGCACGAACGTGTCGGCGGTGTCGCGCACCAGACCCGCGACGCGGGCCATGTCGGGCTCACCGCTCGGCAGCGCGAGCAGCCAGCGCACGAGGTACGCGACCACCCCGAGGCCGACGAACGACAAGAACAGGACGACGACGAGCTCCGTCACGCGGGGCGCCGTTTACCCCGGTTCTGCCGCGAGGGCTAAAGCAAAGGCCGGTCGACGGGGCGGTCCTCTGCTCAGGGTCACCACGCTTCAGGGGCGCCCAGCCGCCGCCGCGATCGCGCTCTTCAGGGCTCGCTCGAGCGGGTCGTCGACGTAGGCACCCCAGGAGCCGGGGGAGGCCAGGGGGGCGCTCAGGCTTCCGTGAGGCGGGGCCTGGGCCACGGCGGTGAGCTCGAGCACGCCGCGCGGGCACGACAGGTGGATCGACGTGAGCGGCGCTCGGCCGCCGCCCAGGAGCGCGAGCCACGACGCCGCGTCCTCTTCGAGCTCGGCGTCTTGGTCGAACGCGACCGAGAGCGCAGCGATGCCGCTCAGGGTCTCGAGCGCGGTCGCGACCTTGAGCGCGTCACGCCACGCGGCGCCGGTGATCTCGAGGCGCGTCACGGTCGACCACGCCGCGCCGGGCCGCAGCCCCTCGAGCGCGTCGGCGCGAGCCGCACAGCTGACAGGGAAGCCCCGCTCGAACGTGACGTCGGAGGGCTCGACGCCGCCTAGCGCGGCGGCCCAAGCCTCGCCGTGAGTCGCGAACAGCGCGCGCGCCCGACTGCCGGCCTCGGCTGCGCCCCGAGCCGCGGCGAGCTGGCAGGCGATGAAGTCGCCTCGGGGATCTCCGCGCGCGATGAGCCAGTCTGCGTAGACCTCGCGCGGCGCGTCGTCTTCGGGCGCGGCGAGCACCGCGTCGAGCAGGCGCCGCTCCTCGGGCGACTCGCTCACGGCGCTGGGCGACGCAGCACGACGAGCGCCGCGTGCGGCTCGACCGCGAGCTGCACGATCTCCCAGCCCGCCGCCGCATACTCCTTCAGGGTGGCGAGCTTCAGGGCGTCGTCGCTGCACTGCAGGACTGAGCCGAATTGATCCTTGGTTTGCACCTTTACGAGGAGCGTGTGCGCCATGGCGTTGACGAGGAGAACACGAAAATGTTCGAGTCACCCGTCCCCGTCGTTCGCCGTCGTAGTAACGCTTGAAGGTTCGCGCGACGCGCGATGTTTGGGCTCCGTGGCGAAACGGCAAACGCGGCGGATTTAAAATCCGCTACCTGCGAGGGTTTCTGGGTTCGAGTCCCGGCGGAGCCACTCTCTTGTTTTTCTCGCGCGCCCGCTCCGCGGGTCCCTTCGGCTTTCACGCGCCCGAGCGCGCGTGAAAGCCGGCGCGAGGGGCGCTCGCTTCTCTCGCGGGAGGGGCGCTCGCTTCGCTCTCGCGGGGAGAGGGGCGCTCGCTTCGCTCTCGCGGGAGAGGGGCGCTCGCTTCGCTCTCGCGAGAGAGGCCGCTCGCTTTGCTCGCGGGGATGGAGGCTTCGCCGCGGGGAGCGCTCGCCACGTCGTCCGAATCGGGGCACCCGGTGTACGGTGTCGACCGTGACGAAGGCGAAGAGCGGGGAGCCGCTGGACCTCGACGACGGGCCCGCGAAGGGCTGCGACCTGTTCCTCGTCGACGGCAACAACCTCGCGTATCGCGCGTATTTCGCGCTGCCCGAGGAGCTCGCGACGAGCGACGGTCAGCCGACGAACGCGCTGCTCGGCTTCGCCAACATGCTCTTCAAGCTGCTGGTGGACTATCAACCGCGAGCGGTCGCGGTGGCCTGGGACACGCGGCCGGTCGAGCGGCTCGCCGCGCACGCAGCGTACAAGGCGGACCGCAAGCCGATGCCGGAGCTGCTGCGGGAGCAGTTTCCGCATTTCGCTCCGCTCGTCGAGTCGTTTGGCTATCGCAACCTCACGTTCTCGGGGTGGGAGGCAGACGACGTGATCGCGACGCTCGCGACCCGCGCCGACGGGGTGGGTCTCAAGACCTGCGTCGTGTCGACGGATCGGGACGCCATGCAGCTCCTCACCGCCAACGTGTGCCTGATGATGACGCCGCGGGGCGTGTCCGACGTGCAGGTCTACACCCCCGAGCGCGTGGTCCAGCGCTACGGGGTCACCCCCGCGCAGATCCCGGATTTCATCGGCCTCAAGGGCGACACCTCCGACAACATCGCAGGGGTCCCGGGCATCGGGGACAAGACCGCCGCCCAGCTCTTGGCGACCTACGGCTCCCTCGACGCGGTCCTCGAGCGAGCCTCCGAACAGCCCCCCGCGAGGGCGCGCGCCCTGCGCGAGCACGCGGACCAAGCGCGCGCGTCCAGGGCGCTCGCGACCACGCGCCGCGACCTCCCGGTCGACTGCGACCTCGCGGACCTGGTCCAGGCGCGCCCGGACCGCTCCAAGATGCGGGAGATCTTCCGTCGCTTCGAGCTCAAGGCGCTGCTCAAGCGCATCGATGTCCTCGACGCCGCGCTCCCGGCGGCCGAGGCGCGTCGCGACGTCGAGGTCGTCGCGTGGCGCGCCGCGCTGCCCGAGGATCTGGCCGGGGGGCTCGCGGGCCTCGCGGCCTCGCAGGGCCGCTACGCGCTCGCGCGCGATGGGCAGGTGGTCTGCGGGTGGTGGTCGGACGAGGTCGCGCGGAGGCTCTCGGGGAGCGCGGTGATCGCGCACGACGTGAAGTCCTTGCCCGTCCGTGTCCGCGCGGTCGACGACACGATGATTGCGGCCTATCTGATCGAGCCCTCGCGACCGAGCTACGTCATCTCGGAGCTCGCGGCGGAGTACGGGGTGGAGGTCGAGCTCGACCCAGCGGCGGACCCGGTCACCGCCGAGCTCGTGAAGGCGGCCGAGGTCGCGCGGCGCCTCGCGCCGCGCCTCAGGGCTCGCCTCGCCGAGCGCGGAGAGCTCGCCCTGTACGACGAGCTCGAGCTGCCGCTGATCCCGGTCCTCGCCGAGATGGAGGCGCGCGGCGTGCGCGTCGACGTGGAGCGGCTCCGAGGGGTCACCGCGGACGTCGCGTCGCGCGTCGCGTCGCTCGAGAGGCGTGCCCACGAGCTCGCGAACGGCGCCTTCTCCCTGGGCTCTCCGAAGCAGCTTGGCCAGGTGCTGTTCGAGAGGCTGGGCCTGCCGCGCGGGCGCAAGACGAAGACGGGCTGGTCCACGGACGCGCGTGTCCTGCGCGAGCTGTCGGAGCTGCACCCGATCGTGCCGATCATCGAAGAGTGGCGCGAGCTGGCGACGCTGCTGCACGGGTACCTCGAGAGCTTGCCCGCGTTCGTGCGCGCCGACGGGCGCGTGCACACCACCTTCCGGCAGACCTCCGCGGCGACCGGTCGGCTCGCGACCAGCGACCCCAACCTCCAGGCGATCCCCGCCCGCACGGAGCTGGGCCGCTCGATCCGAGCCGCCTTCGTCGCCGAGCCGGGGTCGGTGCTGGTCTCTGCGGACTACTCCCAGGTCGAGCTCAGGCTGCTCGCACACCTCAGCCGCGAGGAGGTCCTGCTCGACGCCTTTCGGCGAGGGGTGGATATCCACGCAGCGACGGCCAGCGAGCTGTTCGGGAAGGGCCTCGACGCGATCACGCCGGACGAACGTGCAACGGCCAAGCGCGTCAACTTCGGCATCTTGTACGGCATCTCCGCGTTCGGGCTGTCCGAGGACCTCGACGTCTCCCGCGAGCACGCCCAGGCGACGATCGACCGCTACCTGGAGCGGCTCCCGGCGGTCCGCGCCTTCATCGCGCAGACGATCGAGCGCGCCCGGGCCGATGGCTTCGTGACGACCGTGCGAGGCAGGCGTCGCGCGATCCCGGAGCTGCGGGCGACGAACAAACAGACCCGCGCGCTCGGGGAGCGACTCGCTGTGAACACGGTGATCCAGGGCTCGGCCGCGGACCTCATCAAGGTCGCCATGCTCCGTGTCGCGGCGCGGGCGCGGGCCGAAGGCTCGCGCGCTGCGCTCCTGCTGCAGATCCACGACGAGCTGTTGCTCGAGGTGCCCGAAGGCGAGGTCGCCTCCGCGCGCGCGTTCGTCGCCGAGGAGATGACCTCCGCATACGAGATGTCTCCGCCGCTCGTCGTCGACGCCGCGGCCGGCCCGGACTGGGCCGCCGCCAAGGCCGCGGGCTGACGCCCCGCCGGGCGCCCCCGCGCTCGTCGTTATTTCTTGGCGAGCACCACGCCGCGGTTGCGGCCCGTCGCATGATCCAGCCGCACGAGCGCGGCTTGCAGGCCGACGTGCGCCGCCAGCTTGCGCAGGCGGGCGGTCGTCACCGCGGTCTCTGCGTCCGCCAGCGCGGTGCCGGTGCCGTTGCCGACGGCGAACACGATCTTCGTGATGCGCAGACCTTCCTCGGCGGCAACCACCCCGCGGTTCGCGGCCTCGATGCTGGGGATGGCCTTCGCGATGTCGGTGTGGGCCTGGATCACCTCGAGCCGGACTGCGTCGACCAGCAGCTGCTTCTGCGCGTCGAGCTGCTTGGTCCGCGAGCGCGCTTGGGCTGTCGCGCCGAGCGTCGAGAACGTGTCGTTCACCACCCAGGTGAGGCGCAGGCCGACGTCCCACGTCGCGTCGAACTGCTCGCGCTGAGGGAAGATTCGCTGGTTCGGGTTCGCGACCATGACGTTGGCGAAGCCGTCGAGCCGCGGCCAGAACCCCGCGGCGGTCGTCGCCTCGACCTCTTCGAGCGCGAGCTTGGCCTCCTCGGTCGACAGGATCTCGAGGCGGTTCTTGAGGGCCTCGGCGACCAGCTCCTCGACGGACGGCAGGGCCGGCAACGCTGGCGGCGTGAGCACGTCGACGCCGATCGAGAGGGCTCGGCCTGCCTGCGCGTGCATGAGCAGGCGCAGCCGCTGCTCCGCGATCGTCTCCAGGGCGCGGGCCTCGGCGAGCGTGAACTCGGTCTGCGAGAGCAGCGCCTCGATCCTGAGGACGTCGGCGTCGGAGCCCTTGTCGGCCTTGCGGATCGCCTTCGCGTCGGTGAGCTGGCCCTTCGCTTGCTCGACGCTCTGGTCGGCCACGACCACCTGGCCCTTGGCCAAGATCCAGCTGAGGAGCGCGAGCTTCGCGTCCGTGCTGACCGCGAGCCGCTGCGACTCGGTCGCCATCTTGAGGGCGGCCTCGTTGTGATCGGCGGCGTTGTACGCCTGGACGGCCCGCAGGAAATAGTCGGAGATGGGGATCGACAGGCCGGCCGTGAACGCGATCTGGTTGAGCACCGTCGGGAAGCTGAAGGACGCCGCTTGGACCGGGACGCCGCCCGAGTCGAGCGCGCACTGCGCGGTCGGGTCGGTAGGGCAGGGGCCGACCGTGATCGCGCCAGCGTTCGCTGCGCCGACGATCGCGCCTCCGCCGAGGCTGCCGCCCTCGACCTCCGAGAGGCGCGTGTAGCTGGCCGTCAACGTCAGCCGCGGAAAGAAGCCGACGATCGTGCTCGAGACGGCCCCGTGAGCCCCCTCGAGCTCGGCCTCCTTCGCCAGAACCTGAGGACTCGTCGCGACGGCCTCCTTCGAGACCGCCTCGAACGTCAGGCCGCCGGGCTGAACGGCCAGGGCGATGGCCAGGGCGTCCGGCTGGTCTTTGACTGCGTCCTTGCCCGGCCCCAGGTCCATCGTCGGCGGGGCGCTGGCCGGGGGCGCTGCAGGTTTGGCTGGCTCGGGCGCGGGTTGGGCGGATGCGCTCGAGACGGCGAAGGTCGCGGTGGCGAGCGTCGCGAGCACGGCTCGTGCGGCTCTGGGCGTCATCATGGGCGGTCTTTAAAAGAGAATGGGGGCGAGCGCACGGAGCGACGAGGAGGCGCCGGAAAATAAGCGCCCTCACCCACGGCGCCGAAAGTGTGGGCCAGTTCGCGCCTCCCCGGTATGCTGAGGGTCCGCCATCCCAAGGACGGCGACAGAGCGAGAAGATCCAGGTGAACAACACGGAACGAGTCGCAGCCCTCGAGGCCCTCCTGGTCCGCGTGCAGCGCAACGCCGCGGTCCCTCGCGCCCCGTGGCGGGCCGAGCAGCCCGCCGTCGAGCGTCAGGACGTCGCTGCGTTCGCTGAGCCGCCGCCTCCGAAGGCGCAGCCCGCGATGCCGCGGCCGATCATCGAGCGCGAGGAGCCTGTCTCCCCCGTGCCGGCGCCGGTCGCCGCGAAGCCCGCGGCAGCGCCTGCGACTCCGGCCTTCCGCGCCGAGCCGGCGCGGGCTGCGGCGCCGGCGAAGCCCGCGTTCGACAGCGCGCCCAAGCCGGCTGCGGCCCAGGCTCGCCCGATCGGTGGCGGCGGCGTTCGAGGCTTCGGCGGCGGCGCCGGCGCTCAGCGCCCCGTCGCGCGCGGCGAATCGCCGAAGGCACCGCCCGTGGCTCCCAAGCCCGAGTCTCCGATGGCTCCGCCGGTCGCCGCGAAGCCCGAGGCCCCGAAGCCCGCGCCCGCCATCCAGGCGGCGCCGGTGCTCGCCGTGCAAGGCCTCGACGAGCCGATGGAGGCGCTCGACCTTCCCATCGTCGAGCCGCCCGCGCCGGAGATGACCGAAGCGCGCGCGCCCTCCGACCCGTTCGGGGTCACGCGCCCTGCGGACGGCGGAGAGATCGCGCGCATGCTCGCCGACGCGGTCGCCAAGGTGCCCCCTCCGCCGCCCCCGCCCGAGCCCGAGCCGGCGGCGTTCGTCGACGCCGAGCCCATCCTCGCTCCGGAGCCCATCCTCGCTCCGGAGCCCACGGCGCCCGTGGCCACGCTGGCCGCCGAGCCGATCTTCGAGCCTGCCGCGTCGGCCCCGACCGAGATCATGCCCGAGGCGACGCCCGCGCCGGTCGTGGCTCCCCAGCCTCTGCCCGAGCCGGCGGAGCCTCCGCCGTCGTTCACGAGCGCGGCCGAAGAGGCGCCGTCCAAGTTCGCCGCCGATTCCATCGACATTCCGAAGAAGAAGAGCTCGCTGCCGTACCTGCTCGTCGCGGCGTTCGTCGCCATCTGCGTCGGGGCGGCGGTCATCGTCTACCTGCAGACGCGTGACGACGCTCCCTCAGCCCAAGTCGGAGCCCACGACGGCGCCGACGCAGGCCGCCACCGCCACGGCCGCGGCGACGACCACCGCGGCCGCAACGGCGACCACGACCGCGACCACGACCACCACGTCCGAGGCGTCCGCGGAGGTGTCTGCGAGCGCGAGCGCTTCGGCCGCGGCAGGGGCTGACGCGCCTCCTGCCGATCCGAAGACGCTCCCCGCGACGAAGGGCTTCCTGTTCGTGAAGGTGGACGGTGAGGGGAGCATCTTCACCACCGGGGGCAAGCGGCTCGGCGACGCCAACGCTTGGCTGGAGGTCCCCTGCAATGGCGGCAAGGGCCCCTACGTCGCCGTCGCCAAGAAGGGCTCGAACGCTCCGCGCGGAGGCAAGATCGTCCCCGTCGCGTGTCAGAGCAGCGCGACCGTGGAGTTCACGGCCGCCGAGATGAACGCGCCCGCGCCGGCTCCCGGGCCTGCACCGCCGCCCGCCATCCCCGTGCAGCCGGGCGTGACGCCGCCTCCGCCTCCGCCTCCGCCTCCGGTGAACCCGCAGGAGCCGTGATCGCCTCTGGCGCGGGTCCCCTCGTTTCTCGCGCTCGCGCGCGAGAAACGGCGCTCGCGGCTCCGAGCCGCGATGACGCAGGTGCCTGAAGCGAGCCCACGTCATGACCTCAGCCGAAGCGACCGACGCCGAACGAGACGTCGACGAGGCCGTTCGTCGGGCGCGCGACGCGCAGCCGAGCTGGGCGGTCCAGCCCGTGAGGGATCGCGCCGCCGCCTTGCGACCGCTCGCCGCGCGCATCCTCGCACGCGCCGACGAGATCGCAGAGCTGCTGCGCGACGAGTGCGGCAAGCCGCTCGAGGAGGGGTTGCTCGCCGAGGTGCTGCCGAACGCAGACCTCGTCGGCTACTGGGTCGACAGCGTAGAGGAGCTGCTCGCCGAGGCGGTGATGCCCCTCGACCCGCTCGCCTACCCCTCGAAATCGGCGACGGTCTACCGCGAGCCGCGCGGCGTGCTCGCGCTGATCACCCCGTGGAACTACCCGGTCGCCATTCCGCTGCGCACGCTCGTCCCGGCCGTGCTCGCAGGCAACGCGGTGGTCTTCAAGCCGAGCGAGCACGCGCTGCGCGCGGGTGCCCTGGTCGCGAAGCTCTTCGACGGCCTCGTGCCCGAGGGCGTCGTCACGTTGCTCCAAGGCGGCAGAGCCGAGGGCGAGCGGCTCGTCCGCGCTGAGATCGACGCCGTGGTGTTCACCGGGAGCGTCGCCGCCGGCAAGAAGATCGGCGCCGCTTGCGCGGCGCGCCTCATCCCTTGCTCGATGGAGCTCGGCGGAAAGGACGCCGCGGTCGTGCTCGCCGACGCGCCGATCGAGCGGACCGCGCGCGGGCTCGTCTGGGGTGCGTTCACGAACGCGGGCCAGAACTGCGCATCGATCGAGCGCGCCTACGTGGTGAAGAAGGTCGCCGAGCCGCTGCTCGAGGAGATCAAGAAGGTCATCGCGGAGCTTCAGCCGTCGCGCGACCACGCGGCGATCACCACCGACGCGCAGGCCGAGATCGTCCGCGCGCAGGTGTCCGCTGCGCTCGAGGCGGGCGCCCAGGTGATCGCTGGGAGCGCTCCTCCCGAGGAGGGGCGCAGCTTCGAGCCGCTCGTCTTGGTGATCGAGGACGAGGCTTGCGCCCTGATGACCGAGGAGACCTTCGGGCCGGTGCTGCCCATCGTGATCGTCGAGGACGAGAGCGAGGCGCTGCGGCGGGCGAACGACTCGCGGTTCGGGCTCACGGCGAGCCTGTGGACGAAGGACTTCTCGCGCGCGGAGGAGCTCGCGCGGAAGCTCACAGCCGGGGTCGTCACCGTCAATAACCACGGCTTCACGGCCGCGATCCCGAGCTTGCCCTGGTCGGGCGTCAAGGACAGCGGCTCAGGCGTCACCAACGGTCCGCACGCGCTGTCGGCCTTCGTTCGCCCGAAGCTCGTGCTCATCGATCGCAACCGGCAGCCTCGCGAGCTGTGGTGGTACCCGTACACCCCGGCGCTCCGCGCGGTCGCGCAGGCGATGGTGAAGCTGCGCGGCGGGAGCGGGCTGCTCGGTCGGCTCGTTGGCTTCTTTCAGCTCCTCGGCGCGCTCCCCAAGCGCCTGTTCGGCCGATGAACGCTCGCCCCCTCATCCTGCTGTCGAACGACGACGGATACTCCGCGCCCGGTCTGCTCTCGCTGCGCGACGCGCTCCGCGTCTGGGCCGACGTCGTCGTCTGCGCGCCCGAGCTCAACCAGAGCGCGACCAGCCACTCGCTCTCGCTCCACCGCGTCCTTCGGCTTCGTTCGCCCGAAGAGGGGCTGTTCATCGTCGACGGGACCCCCGCCGATTGCGTCTACGTCGCGCTCAACGCCCTCGATCGCGTGTTGCCGCGCACGCCGGACCTGTGCGTCTCGGGGATGAACCATGGGCTCAACCTCGGCGTCGACATCTTCTACTCCGGCACCGTCGCCGCCGCGCGTGAGGCGGCGCTGCGAGGTGTGGCGTCGGTCGCCATCAGCGCCGACGCCCGCGCGGACCGAGCTCATGCCGCGGCGCTCGGGTCGACGATCGCACGCGGCGTGCTCGAGGCCGCGAGGTCGCGTCCGGCCGGCGGCGGCCTGTTGCTCAACGTGAACATCCCGCCGGGCACGGCGTGGACGACGCGCGCCACGAAGCTCGGGCGCCGCAACTACGCTGGGGACGTCGTGTTCCGGCGCGATCCCCGCGGCGGCGATTACATGTGGATTGGCGGCGGCGAGGTGACGCACCACGAGGCCCCAGGCTCCGACACGGAGGCGTACGACGCGGGCGTCGTCGGCATCACGCCCCTGTCGCTCGCGCTCGACGAGCCGGCCACGATGGGCCTCGCACAGCAGGTCGCCCGAGCGGTGAGCGCCTAGAGATCTTCGACGCCTGCCTTGTCGGCGACGATGCGGCTCGCGCGCGTCGCGTCGTTGGGCCGGTTGACGGGGAAGGTGATGCGGACCGCGTCCTTGGCGGGCTCGTCCACCGTGGCGCTGTATCGCTCCAGCTCGTCCTTGAGATCCTTCATCTTCGGGCCGTAGAGCTTCGCGTGGAGACGCTCGTAGTAGGGCATCTGCGGGTTGACGTCCTTCGTCTCGAGCGCATCGACCTTCACCACGCGCTTCTCCGCGAACATCCCCATCGCGAACACGAGCGAGCCCGACGCGGCGCGCAGATCTTTGCCGCGGAACCAGATGCCGATGTCGTTGTGCGGTAAATGCGCGCATTTGAGGGTCAACGCGCCGACCTCGGCCCCCGCCTTGTCGAACATCCCGTCGGCCGATTTGATGAGCTTGAGCGCGCCACCCTCCTCGAGCGCGGCCTCCGCGCTCGGTCCCCGGACCCGAACGACGACGCCCTCCTCCACACCCTTGCCCGGGACGACGAGCGACTTCACCTCGACCAGGTCCGAGCCGCTCGCGATCGCGCTCGTGTCGATCGAGCCGAGCTTTTGTCCGCCGGGCCCTCGAAGCCACAGCTCGACGGCCCACCCTGCGCGGGATTGCCCGGCGAGCGAGCCGCCCGACAACAGGCGCTTGCGAAGGACCTCGCACGCGCCCGACTCCTCCTTCGTGGGCGGAGGGATCGCAGGCTGGGCCGAGGCCTGCTCGCCGCGGTCCTTGCCGCCGAACAGCACGAACGCGAGGACCCCCACGACGATGACCGCGCCCGCGGCGATGGGAGCGACGATCGCCATGCTCAACCCGCCCGACTTCGCGACCCCGCCGCCCTGCGGCTGGAAGCCGCCATAGACCGGCGCGGTCATCGGCGAGCTTGCGGCTGGGCGCCCGGAGCTCGGTGGTTGAGGCATCGGCGCACCTGACGAGGGCGACCCCTGCTGCTGGGGATATCCCTGCTGCTGGGGATGCCCCTGCTGCTGGGGATACCCCTGCTGCTGGGGATACCCCTGCTGCTGGGGATACCCCTGCTGCGGTGGCTGCGGGGGCGGAGCGGCCGGGGCGCCGGCTCCAGGTCCGAAGTCGATATCGAGCGACAACCCAGCGGGGGCGTCGTGCCCTTGCGGAGGCGCGGCAGGCGGCGGCCGGGGTGGCGCCCCGGGTTGCGGAGCCGCGTGCGGAGCCGCGGCGTGCGACCCCGGCGCTCCGCCGAGCTCGAGGGCCGGGAAGTCTGGCCCTGCCGATCGCGCAGTCGGGGGCATCGGCGCCCTGGGTTGTGCGCTCGCCGCCGGCGCCTGGGCAGCGTTGCCCGGCGCCGAGAGGTCGCCCAGGTCGAGGGACGGCAGCTGGGACCGCCCCGCCGAGGCTTGCTCCTGCAACGGCATGATCTCGGTTCCAGCGGCCTGCTCCCCCCCGCCGAGCGCGACCCCTTCCGCGCCCGAGCCTTGCTTGAGGGTCGGGCGTTCGGGCGACTGAAACGGTGGAGCGCTCGGCTCGGTCCCTGGTGCCGTGAGGGTCGCCGCGAACGAGCGCCCGTCGCCGCCGCCTTCGGGCGAGCTCGGGGCGAGGAGGCTCGGGTTGGAGGTGAGCTCGGCGACTCGCTTCACGGCGCTGTCGACGATGGCCGCCTTCTTGGCGAGCTCCTTACCCATCACCCCTTCGACCAGCGAGGCGACCGTCGCCGGTGACGCGATCCCGAGCGTCTGTTCGACGGCCATCGCCATCTCTCGCGCGCTGGCCCAGCGCTGCGCAGGCGCCCGGTTCAGGCCCTTCATCACCATCTCGTCGATCTCGCGCGTCAGCGATGCGTTGAGCGAGCTCGGCGGGCGAACCGGCTTGGTGAGGAGGCTGTGGACCATCTCGGCCTCGGTCTGGCCCTCGACCAGCCGCCTGCCGGTGAGCGCCTCCCACAGCACGGCGCTCGTGGAGTAGATGTCCGAGCGGCGGTCGATGTTCTCCGCGCGCAGCTGCTCGGGGGACATGTACGCCACCTTGCCCTTGATCTGCCCAGCCTGCGTCCTGCGGCCGTGGTTCACCGCCTTCGCGATGCCGAAGTCGAGCACGCGCGCGGTGCCGTCGCGCCCCACGAGGATGTTGTCGGGCGAGATGTCCCGGTGGATGAGCCCGAGCGAGCTGCCGTCCTCGCTGCGCGTCTCGTGGACGGCGTGCAGGCCATGCAGCGCCTGCGATGCGATCGCTCCGACGACGTTGAGCGGTAGCCGCGCGCCCTTCTTGGTGAGGGCGAAGATGAGCTTCGCGAAGGACTCACCCTCCACGTAGTCCATGACGTGGAACAGCTCGCCCTTCTCGCTGACGACGTCGAGGGTCGCCACCACGTTCACGTGCTGGACGCGCGCAGCGATGCGCGCCTCCTCCAAGAACATGGTGACGAACTCGGGATCCTTCGTCAGGTGCGAGTGCATCCGCTTGATGGCGACCGTGCGCGAGAAGCCCACGGGGCCGAGCAACCTCCCCACGTGGACGGTGGCCATCCCACCGGCGCCGATCGTCCCGCAGATCGCGTAGCGACCGAGCATGTGGATGGGAGGCTCTTGTCCGGACGTCACTTGGCCGGCCAGGTTACCAAACTAGAGGTCCGCCACCACGGCTTACCTGGCGCGGCGTGAAGCGGTAACCTCGCTCGCCCCGACCGGCGCTTCCGGTCTGGGGCGCCCCGACCCCTGAAGGTCCCCTTGAAAGAGCCGCTCCTCTTCACGACATCCCAATACGCCTACTTCGAGCCCGCGCTCTTCGCCGCAGGGCGGTTCGAGCGCGGCGCGATCGAGCGCAAGTCATTCCCGGACGGCGAGCGCTACCTGCGCTTGGCGGCAGAGAGCTGGGGCCGCGACGTGGTGCTGCTCGGGGGCACGCCGACCGACCTCGACTGGCTCGAGCTCTACGATCTCGGCTGCGCCATCTCTCGCGCGGGCGCCCGCTCGCTGAGCATCGTGATGCCCTACTTCGGCTACGCGACGATGGAGCGCGCCGTCCGCCCCGGTGAGGTCGTCACCGCGAAGACCCGCGCGCGGCTCATCTCGAGCATCCCCGGGTGCGACGCGGGGACCCGCGTCTTCTTGTTCGACCTGCACACCGACGGCATCGAGTTCTACTTCAACGATGATCACGTCACCCACCACCTCTACGGGTCTCCGCTGATCACGGCGCTCATCCGCGAGCGCATGGCCGACCGCCCTTACGTGCTCGGCGCGACCGACGCCGGGCGCGCCAAGTGGGTCGAGAGCCTGGCGCGCAACCTCGGCGTCGACCCGGCGTTCGTCTACAAGCGGCGTGACTCCGGCACCGGCAAGGTCTCCGTTTCGGGGGTGAACGCCAACGTCCGCGGCATGGAGGTCGTCATCTACGACGACATGATCCGCACGGGCAGCTCGCTCATCCAGGCGGGGCAGGCCTACCTCGCCGCCGGCGCCTCGAAGATCCACGCGATCGCCAGCCACCTGGTGCTGCCGCCTGGCGCGCTCGACCGGCTCCGCGCGAGCGGCGTCTTCGCCTCCATCTCCGGCACGGACTCACACCCCGGCTCGCAGCAGCTCAGCGAGCCCGGCGCCGTGTGCTCGGTGGCGACTCTGTTCGCTCGCGCGCTCGAGATCTCCTAGCGACGAGGCACGCGGATGTCTGCGCACGTCTACCTGTCCCCGGGCATGTTCGGCTTCGAAGTCGTGGCGAGCTTCGCCTACTTCGAGCACGTGGCGCGCGCCCTCGAGCGCCGCTTCGCCAACCGCGGCCGCTCCTGCAGCGTGCACGTCTGCGACGTCCACCCGACCGCGTCGATCCGTCGACGCGCGGTCAAGCTGTCCCGCACGATCGCCGAGACCTGCGGCGAGGGCGGCTCCCCCATCCACGTCGTCGGTCACTCCACGGGGGGCCTCGACGCACGCTTGGTGGTCTCCCCGACGGTCCACCTCCCGGGCGTCACGCCGCGCGATCTGGGCTTCATGCCGCGCGTGCGCTCCGTGACGACGCTCAACACCCCGCACTATGGCACGCCGCTCGCGGCGTTCTTCGCCACCAAGTCGGGGCAAGCCATGCTGTACGCAGTGACGGCCTTGACGGTGACCGGGCTCAAGCTCGGAGCGCCGCCCATCGCCGCGGCGAGCGCCCTAATGGCCGCGCTTGGCCGCGTGTCGGGGGCCATCGAGCTGTCGGTGGTCGAGCGCACGTCCGAGGCGATCATCAAGGTCCTCGACGAGACCTCGAGCCGCGACCTGCGCGCGTTCCTCCGCCAGATCCGTGACGACCAAGGCGCCGTGATCCAGCTGACGCCCGAGGCGATGGACCTGTTCCAGGCGTCGGTGCACGACCGCCCCGGGGTCCGATACCAGTGCGTCGCGAGCTACGCCCCGCGCGGCGGTGTGAGGCAGCTCGTGAGCGCCTTCACGTCGCCGTGGAGCGCGATCTCGGCCGGCATCTTCGCCGCGCTCTACAAGATCACGGCCGCAGAAGACCCCCGCTACCCCTGCCACGCGCGCACCAAGGCCCAGGACGACGCCGTGCGCACCTTGCTCGCGGAGCTGCCGCCCGAGACCGAGAACGACGGCGTCGTTCCGCTCTACTCGCAGCTCTGGGGCGACATCGTCTGGGTGGGCCGCGCCGATCACCTCGACGTCGTCGGGCACTTCCGCGGCCGGAAGGGCTCGGGCGACAAGGGGAACGTCGACTGGCTCCGAAGCGGCGCGGGCTTCGACGAGAACCGCTTCGACACGGTCATGGACCGAATCTTCGACGGCATGCTCCTGGCGGAGGAGACCGCGGGGTGAGCGGCGCCGCCTCGCGGCGCGGCACGCTCGCGGGGCTCAGCTCGCGCCTCGTGGGCTGCAGCGCGTGCCCGCGGCTGGTCGCGCACCGGGCCGCCGTCGCGCGCGACAAGCGCCGCGCGTACCACGCCGAGACGTACTGGGGACGCCCCGTCCCTGGCTTCGGCGATCCCGAGGCGTGTGTGCTCGTCGTGGGGCTCGCGCCCGGCGCCCATGGCGCCAACCGCACCGGTCGCGCCTTCACCGGAGATCGGTCCGGGGATTTCCTGTACGCCGCCCTCCACCGCGCGGGGCTGGCGAGCCAGCCGACCTCGACGTACGTGGGGGACGGGCTCCGCCTCCACGACGTCTTCATCACGCTCCCGGTCCGCTGCGTTCCCCCGGGCAACCTGCCCACGCAGCCCGAGCTCGACGCCTGCGAGCCGTGGCTCCGCGAGGAGCTCGCCCTCCTGTCTCGCGTGCGCGCAGTCGTCGCGCTCGGTCGCGTCGCGTACGGCGCCGTCCACCGGGTCGCAGGCGCTCGGCCTGCGGCCCCATTCGGCCACGGGGCGCGCGCGACCCTGCCGTGGCCGCCTCACGGCGGGAAGGTCACCGTCTTCGCCAGCTACCACGTGAGCCAGCAGAACACCCAGACCGGACGCCTGACGCCCGCCATGTTCGACGCTGTCCTGTCCGGGGCGCTCGGCGCTGCTCGACAGTCGCCAACCACTCCATAGTCGTGTACAAGACGGCGCTGAGCGCACCTTTCAGGTGTCGCTCGTCACTTTCAACGCACGCGGGGTCCCGCGTGCTCTCGGCGGGTCGCCTCAGGGGGGAAGCTTGACCTCGAGGTGGCACCACCCGCTCGCGCTGCCGCGGTGGGCTTCCCACGCGCAGCGCCGCGGCTACTCGAAGGAGCTCGTATGCGTTCCCTGATTCTCGTTCCCACTGTCGCTGCTTCGTTGGTGGTCGCGCTCGCGGCCTGCAAGAAAGACGAGCCCGAGCCCGTCTACCCGACCACGCCTCCTCCGACCGTGACGCAGACCGCGACGGCGGCGCCCGTCGGCACGCTGGCGACGCCGGTCGCGGCGTCGATGGCGGGTCCGTTCCTCACCGGTGCGATCCAGATCGCGTCCCAAGGCGACACGAAGGGCATGAAGGAGGAGGGCGGCACGTTCGCTGGGCAGTTCCAGCAAGGCCAGATCCTCGAGCAGCCTTTCCAGGGCGAGCCCGGCAAGTGCTACACCGTCGTGGCGATGGCCGGCCCTGGCGTCACCGAGCTCGACGCGCAGATCGTCGTCCAGCCGGCGCCCATGCTGCCCCCCACGATCATCGGGCAGGACAACATGAGCGGCCCGCAGGCGACCGTCGGCGGCGGCGGCAACTGCGTCAAGAACGCGACCCCGATCGGCGTCCCCGCGAAGGTCGTCATCAAGGTCGTGAGCGGCAGCGGTATGGCCGGCGCGCAGCTCTACAAGAAGTGAAGAGCTCGTTCTCGCGCGCTCGCTAGCGCGGGCCTAGCGCGAGTGAAAACGACAGCGGGCACGCTCCTCTCGGAGCGTGCCCGCGTCTTTGCCTGCCCTTGAGGGCGGCTCTCTTCAGCCGGACTTGTCGCTGCTGGTGCGGAGCAGCAGGTGGTACCTGCCGAACTCGCTCTGGCCTGCGGTATAGAGGACCTCGAACAGGAGGCGATACGGCGTGGTCTCGTCGGCCACGATGATCGCGTCCGACGTGCTCGCGTCCTTGCCCTTTGCCTCGCGGAAGCGCTTGTCATTCTCGCGGTAGCGCGTGAGGACGTTCGCGAGGGGCTGGATGTAGAGGTCGTTCGGCCCGTTGCGCTTGTGCCGTGCGTCGAGCCCCGTCTGTCCGAGCTGCTTGATGTCGGCGTACGCGACGACGAGCTCCGCCTCTTCGCCGACGGTGATCTGCGTCTTCGAGATGCGGATGATGACGCCGTCCTCGCCGGGCTGGGCGGTCATCACCGAGACGGGCAGCTGCAGGTCGTCGTTCTGCGGGATGGACGTCGTGCTCGACGCCAAGCTCTTGAGGATGAACACGAGGATGATCGTCATCAGATCGAGCATCGCCGTGATGTTGAGGAAGTCGATCTCGGGCTCGGCCGCGTTGCGCCGCTTCGCCTTGCGGAGCGCAGCCTTGAACCGCACGATGGTCGCCTTCTGCGGCGACATGCGCGGCCCGAGGGGTGCGGCGGGCTGGGTCGGACCCATGGCTGCGGGGGGGAGGGGCTCCTTCATGCGACGTCCTTCACTTCGAGACCGCCAGCTGGAACTCGGGGAACAGATCGATGGTGGCGTCGCCGTCCTTGTCGCTGCGCAGGGCGTCGAGGATCTGGATCAAGTAGCGGTACTCGATGTTACGCGACGCTGTGATGGCCACCTGCGTCTCGCCCTCGAACTTCCCGTCCTCGATCGTCTTGAGGGCGCGCGCGCACCGCCTGATGCCAGCCAGGTCGTAGTCGAACTTGTCGCCCCGGTTGGGGATCGTCAGCCCCTTGCCGATGCGGACCGAGCCGCCTTCGTCGCCGCACCCGGGCGCGATGTTGCCGAAGCTGGTCTTGAAGGACACACCCCTCGTCCACGATGATGACGGCGAGGTTGAGCGCGTCCATGTCGATCGCGTTCTTGACGCCCTTTCCACCGGAGGAAGGGGGCGTCGTGTCGAGCTGGGTCAGGAACGTCACCGACACGCTCGCCAGCACGAACACGAGCACGTTCATGATGATGTCGAGGTACGGCACGATGTTGAGCTCGCCCGCCTCGTCGCCGGGCTCGGGCTCCTTCGGCTGGGATAGGCGGCGGATCTTCGAGCGCTGAGATGGGCTCAGCGCCTCGCTCGCGCTCGCGCCACCGGATTGCGGCTGAGTCATGGGGTGGGCCGACCAGCCTCAGTAAGAGCCCTTGGTGCTGATCGTGAGCAGGTTGAAGACCCGCTCCGTGATCGCCTCGAGCTCGTGCTGGATCGCCTTCGACCGGGTGTGGAGGATGACGTGCGCGATCATGCAGATGACCGCGATGACCAGCCCGAAAGCCGTGTTGTACATGGCTTCGGCGATGCCGTTGGAGAGCATCTGCTGCTTCACCGAGGGCGCGAGGCCCTCGGCCGCGATGGCGCCGAAGGTGCTGATCAGACCGAAGACCGTGCCGACCAGGCCGACCAGCGTCGCGATGTTCGCGAGCGACCACAGCGCGCCGATGCGCTTCTCGACCTGCGGCTTGATCTCCGCCAGCTTCTCGGAGAGAGCCGCGTCGATCTCGTCGGGGCCCTTGTTCGCGTGCGTCAGCCCGGACTTGACGAGCTGGAGCACGGGGTAGTCGCTCGCCTCGCAGAGCTTGATCGCGCGGTCGATGTTGCCAGCGACGACGAGCTTCTTCACCTGCGCGAAGAACTCTTTGGCGTTGACGCTGTAGCGGCGGATCTGAAAGGCCGCTCGCTCGACGATGATGGTCACCACGACCGCCGACACGAAGAGGTTGACGATGAGGAAGGTCGGGTTGTGCTTGATGGCGTCGACCAAGCTCGCGCCGCCCTTGCTGCCCTCCGCCGCCAACATCACGAGATGACGCATCCGAGGATCCTTTCTTTCCCACGGGCGCGGAGCCTGCCTTGTCAGGTCTCTCGAACGCTCACGCAGTCACGGCCCGCGACCCGCGGGCACACAGAAGAAATCGATTCGCGGACTATACCGGTCGCCGCGAAGCCAGCGCAAGCAGTGGGTCTTCAACAGGTCTCTCGGGGGCGAGACATGTTGCCTCGCGTCCGGGCAACTTCCGGGGGGCCGCCCAGCCTAGAAACTTCGTTCGGCATGGTAATGGCAAACCGTTGTGGAGACCGAAACCAAATCTTTGTTGACGGTCTAGGGTTGTACTCGCGAAGATGCGTTCGCTTTTCGATTGGTGAGCGCAATCGCGCTGTCACTCCGTGCAATTGGAGCGGCGGAATGGCGAGCGCGCCGGCTCGGTGTTGCAGCTTCGGTCACGCGTTGCAGCTTCGGTCACACGAGGTCGGGGCTTCGCCGGGGCAACAGGGTCCGAGAGGCGACGCCGTCCGAAAGAGTCACAGAAAACGTTGAGACAGTCGGGCAAGTCGCCACGCACCGTGGCGGGCTCGGCGTGGGGAGTCGGAGGAAACAATGTGGGAGTTTTTTAAAGAGGGCGGCTGGGGCATGATCCCCATCGCGATCTGCTCGGTGTTCATCCTCGGCATCATCATCGAGCGGGCGATCTTCCTCTACAGCGCGTCCATCAACAAAGACGTCTTCCTCGCGACGATGCAGAAGTGCA
Source organism: Polyangiaceae bacterium (assembly GCA_016719945.1). Classification (GTDB taxonomy): domain Bacteria; phylum Myxococcota_A; class Polyangia; order Polyangiales; family Polyangiaceae; genus Xiheicaenibacterium. The sequence goes on from JADJYE010000012.1 coordinate 207,661, forward strand.
TCCTCGCCGGCGATATTCCCAAGGCCGTGAAGATGTGCTCCGCGGCGAACGTCCCCCTGGCGCGCATCGTCCAGTCGGGCCTCGTCAAGGTGAACCGCCCCGACGAGGAGGTCCAGGCCTCGATGGATGAGGCTGCCCTCCACGAGATCCCCAAGATCGCGGCGCGCACGCCGTACCTCGCCCTGCTCTCAAACATCGCGATGCTCGCGGCTCTGTTCGGGACGGTCATGGGTCTCATCAAGTCCTTCGGCTCCGTCGCCGGCAAGACGATCGAGGCGAGCCAGAAGGCGACGATCCTCGCCCAGGGTATCTCGGAGGCCATGCACTGCACCGCCTTCGGCCTCGCCGTCGCGGTCTTCGGCCTCATCGGCTACGCGCTCCTCAACGGGCAGACGCAGCACCTCGAGGACGATATCAACGAGGCCTCGGTGCGCGTGCTGAACCTGGTCGTGTCCAACCGCCAGAAGGTGAACGTCAACGCGGTCGGCAAGGAAGCGATGTGAGGCCCTCGAGGCCGTCGCCGGGAACCGGCGCGCGGTCTCGATGTCTCAGTCGTGTCGCGCAGGCCTCCTGACGATCGCCTGCTACGATGTCGCAAACGTCGCTCCGCGGTGACCCGCGGGGCGGTAAGTTCCAGCAGTACCGGAGCGACCCGCGCTCGAAATCGAGCGAGGGCGCACCCTGAGGAGCAGCCATGGGTGGCGTAGACGTAGGAGACGGCAAAGGCAAACGCTCGATGAACGCGGACGTCAATCTGATCCCGTTCATCGACTTGTTGCTGGTCACCGTCGCCTTCCTCCTGATCACGGCGGTGTGGATCACCAACTCCCGAATCAACGCGAACGCGCAGATCCCGGGCCCCCCTGACCCCACGAAGGAGCTCACTCCGAAGACTCCGGAGAAGATCCTCAACGTGCACATCGAGGAAGAGGAGTTCATCCTCACCTGGCGCCAGGGCTCCGTCGTGGCCTCCGAGGTCAAGGTGCCCCGTCCCGCCAGCAAGGACGGCCCGCCGAAGTACACCGACCTCGCGAAGAAGTTCGAGGAGGAGTGGAACACCCACGGCAGCCACAAGAACGCCGACGACCCCGTGGTCGATCAGGCGGTGCTGCACGCTCGCGACAACCTGCCGTTCAAGGAGATCGTCGCGGTCCTCGATGCCCTCTACTCGCCAAAGCGCGACATGAAGATCGAGGACGGTACGGCGAAGGTCCCAGTGTTCAACATGACCTTCTCGATTCGGTGAAGGAGTAGCAAGCCATGGCCGATCGATACACGAACAACCTCGACCACAACCCGCACGCCCACGTCATCCACAAGCCTGGGCGTCGGCTGATGCACGCGATCCCCTTGCGCTTCGTGTGGCGCAAGGTGCACGGCATGGGCTCGCGGTCTCCGAACGCGAACCTCAACCTGACCGCGTACATCGACTTCTTGCTGGTGACGGTCATCTTCCTCCTCAACACGTTCAACGCGTCCGGGCAGATCTCCGTCCCCAAGGAGATCACCCTGCCGACCGCCGAGAACGCCGAGGAGGTCATCGACGCCCCCATCGTGTCGCTCGACGGCAACCAGGTGTTCGTCGATGGGCAGTTCGCTGGCTCGGCGAAGTCGGTCGAGGACCGTCTGGGCCGCATCGACGAGCTGTTCGCGGCGCTCAAGACGCGCCGCGAGAACTGGAAGACCCTGCAGCCGAACAAGCCGTTCCCCGGCGTGGTCATCCTGCAGATCGATCAGGAGACCAAGGCGGTCGTCGTGAAGAGCGTCTTCCAGACCGCGGCGTACGCCGGCTACCCGAACGTGAGCTTCATGGTCACCAAGGGCGGCGGCGGCTGAGGCCGCGCCCTGCCTCTCGACGCGGGCGGCGCCGCACTCCCTCGGGAGCGCGGCGCTCTCGCTTTGTGGTCGCGGGCAAGACCTCGCGGACCGACGACACGAGACGAGAAATTCACCTCGCGCCGCTTTGCTCGCGCGCTCGGGCGCGGGCAAACCGAAGGGACCCGCGCCAGCGGGCGCGCGACAACAACAATCGGCGAACTTATCCTTTGCCCAAGACTCCCAACCTGGGAGGATCCCGACCGTGGCCCTAGCTGCCCCCCCCGATCACGAAGACCAGCCGAAGCGTCGCTTCCGCCCCCCGATCCGCCGTGAGGCCCCCGAGACGACGAGCCGCGGGTTGTCCGCGGTCGAGGCCTCACGCGCCGAGCGCAACAAGATCAAGCGGCCCCCGCTCAAGGTGATCCTCTGGTTTGTCATGATCATCGCGGTGGGGCTGGTCCTGTACTTCCGGTGGGAGTCGAACCAGGTCGAGTCGTCGCGCCAGAAGCTGCTCACGAAGCAGCGCGAGGCGGTCGCTGTGTTCGGCCAGCAGTGGCAGGACATCCGCACCGACGTCGAGCGATGGACCGCGGAGATCGGCGGTCGCGCAGAGACCGACCACGTCGACAAGGAGGCCCTCGCCGGCTTCGACGTCCGCAACCTCTCGGGCATCTACCTCCGCCTCCGCAAGGATCAGGCGACCGACAGCGCGACGATCAAGGAGGCGGCGATGGCTTCGCTCCGCGATGGGTTCTCGTCGTGCCTCGTGCACAACAAGGCCGAGCCGCCGACCGCCGGCGCGGAGTGCAAAGACTCCACGGAGTGCGAGGTCGGGCAGTTCTGCAACGAGTACGCACGGTGCGCCAAGCCGGGTCAGCCGTACAACCTGCGCCTCGCGTACAGGGCCTTCAGCGCGCTCTCGCCCGAGTTCGAACGCGAGGTCCGCGAGGCCCCCAATGGTCTCACCCTCCGCGCGCTCGACCTCGCCTTCGAAGACTCCAAGCGCATCGATCTGCCCATCGCCGCCGACCTCCTCGCCAAGGCTCAGTTCTTCTTGGTCGTCGTCGACGAGCGCCCGCCGCCGGTCTCGGCGCCGACGAAGGAGGGCGCCGAGGCGGCTCCGAGCCCGGACGACGTCGACGCAGCCGCCGGCGTGACCTACCCCTCGCGAGTGGGCCTCTACCGGCTGTCGGACAAGAAGCTCCTGCTCCGCGTGACGCGTGATCCCAAGATCGACCTCAAGCTCATGACGGGGCGCTTGCCCACCGACTCCGTCTCCGTCTCGGCCTCGATCCAGAGGCAAGCCCACAGCTGTGCCCTCGCGAATGAGGTGAAGAAGGCCGCGGGGTACGCCGCCGACGGAACTCTCTGAGACCGGCGCTGTCGCTCTCTCGTGACGCGCGAGGGTCCGCGCGACGGGAGGTGCGCATGGCTGGTGTCGAGGTGGGCGGCGGGGGCAAGAAGCGGAGCTTGAGCGCGGACGTGAACATGGTCCCGTTCATCGATCTGCTCTTGGTGACGGTGGCGTTCTTGTTGATCACCGCGGTGTGGACCACCAACTCCCGCATCAACGCGAACGCGGAGGTCCCCGGCGAGATCGGTCCCAACCCTCCGCCGCCCGAGCGCTCGCTGCACGTGAGCGTCGAGGACGAAACGTTCACGCTGACCTGGCGGAGCGGCAGCGTGGTCGAGAGCGAGAGCAGCGTCGCGCGCAACGCTGCAGACCCGACGTACGGGGCGCTCCGCGAGGCGATCTCGAAGGAGTACGCGTCACGCGGCGTCCACACGCACCCGGACGACGGCGAGCTCGACCGACTGGTCGTGCACACGCCCAACGACCTGCCGTTCTCGGAGGTCGTGCGCGTGCTCGACGCCGCCGCCGAGACGAAGCGCGAGGTGCGCGACGGCGGGCGCGTCGCGATGGTCCCCGCGTTCGAGAGCACCTTCGCCGTTCGCTGATCAGCGGCTCGGCGGCGGGTCGCGGAAGTCGACCAGGTTGGCGTCGAACACCTGGTGCCACGACAGAGCGAAGAGCAGCATGGCGCCGCGCTCGAGGAAGTCGAGCTCGCGAGCGCCAGAGATGTCATCGGCGCCCCAGCGCGCTAGGGCCGTCACCCCGACGTGGGGGCCGCTGGCGCGTGGAAGGAACGGCAGCTCGAGGCCGAGGCCCAGCTCGATGCCCGGCTCGGGCTCGAGCGGGCCGGCCTGCGGCGCCAGCCAGGTGGCGCCGAGCACCAGCGTGAGCGAGTCGAGCAGCAGGTCGGCGTGGGGCGGGCCCTTCTCCAGGTCGAGCGCATAGCGCCCCAAGAAGAGCGGCCTCAGCTCGAGCCCCACCGCGAACCCACGGGCGTACGGGGCAGAGGCGTTGTCGAAGGCCTCCACGTATCGGACGTACCCGCCCGCCGTCGACAGGTAGAGCAGGCTCACGTGGGTCTCGAGCTGGAAGCCGCCCAGACCGAGCCCGGCCGCGAGCTCACCCACGAACAGCAGATCTCCCTCGACGCGCCCGTACGACCCGTCGGACGTCGTGAGCTCCACGTCGTCGGCGCGCGCGTCCCCGGCCGAGGCCATGACCGCGAGCACCGCGGCGGCCGCCCCACCGAAGCAGCTCGCCACGCGCCTGCGCATCACGACGACAGCGCCCTCCGCAGGTCGTCCCTCAGCTCCGCGGCGAAGACGAGGCGAGTGCGCGAGAGCGTCTGCCCCTTGAGCCGCCCGAGGAGGAACGACACCTCCGCGAGATCTCGTGCGCGGCCGTCAGGGAAGATGACGCGCAGCGTGGCCTCGGCGTCGTACGGCGTGTCCGTCGCACGATCGAGCGCCACGTACAGATCGGGGTCGAGCCCGCGCCGCTCGGCGACCTCTCGCGCGATGAGCAGCGCCTGGTCGTCGTCGACGTCGGACTCGACCTTGCCGAGCTCGATCGTCTTGAACAGAGCGCGTTTGCGGAGGCGCGTGGACAGGTCGCTCAAGATCGGATCACGCGCGCCCTCCCAGGCGTGAATCGCGACGAGCAACGTCTGGTCGTCGAGCTCCAGGTATTGGTCGAGCGTAGGCTCACCGCCCGCTGCGGCTGCGTCCAACGCTCTGAGGTGGACGGGCAGCTTGTCGCCGCGGGCGACGAGCGCCACGGCGCGGCCGATGATGTGCCGGATCATCGTCTCCGCGGCGCGGGTCGATTTGTGGAAATAGACCTGCTGGAACATGAACAGGCGCGCGAGCAGGAAGCTCTCGATCGCGGTGATACCTTTGATCCCGTCGACCGCGAGCCCGGGCGCTGCGGAGCCGTCGGCGTTGGTGTCGAAGCGCAGGCTCCGCAGCAGCCACGGCAGATCGTAGTCGCCGTAGGTGACGCCGGTCGCCCGGGCATCGCGCAGGAGGTAGTCGCAGCGATCGACGTCGAACAGGCCGCTGACCGCGTTGGCCAGGTACGCGAGCTCGTGTTTGCCCTCGACCAGATCCGCCACGCGCCGCGGCAGCCCAGGGTCTTCGCGCGAGAGCACTTGTTGCACGTCACTCGAAGGGTCGAGGAGGATGCGCGTGGTCCACTCTTCGTGGTGTCGCGCCCTGGGGAGGGCCTGTTCAAACAGGTGGGAGAACGGGCCGTGCCCGACGTCGTGCAGCATGGCCGCCGCGATCGCCTCGCACGCGCGGTCGCTGGTGACCCGCTGCCAGAAGGGCAGGTCTGCGTCGATGTGGCGCAGGCGCGCGACGAGCAGCTGCATGACGTGGGCCGCGCCGATCGCGTGCGAGAAGCGCGTGTGCTCGGCGCCGGGGAACGCGAACGAGGTCAGGCCGAGCTGGCGGATCCGCCGCAGGCGCTGGATCTCCCGGGTCTCGAGCAGGCGGACGACGATGGCCGCCTCCTCGCTCTCGAAGGCGACGAGGCCGTGAACCGGGTCGCGAAGGATCATCTGGGTCGGTTTCGGCCGAAGCGCTCGGGGGATGGGGGAGGGGGGAGGCGAGGGACATTCGCCGCCCACTCGCGGGCCAGGACACTCGTGGCCGTATCGTATAAGCTCATTCGGCGGCGCTGACTATGAACGACCGGATCGACGAGCACGGTGAGCAGGTGGATGAGGGGGCGCACGCCTTCCGCCGCCTCGACTCGATCGTGCGCGCCCTCCCCGAGACGGAGATCGCGAGCTTGATCCGCCGCCTGGGGATCCGCATCGACCCCCAGAAGCGAATCGACGTCCCGAGCCAGGTCGCGCGCTCTCTGGTGGGGACCGCCGACGTCCGAGAGCCGGGGCGCCTCCCGGGCGCGAGCCAGGAGCTGCTCTTCCGCCTCGCCGAGGCCCGTGGCCTGCTCGAGGTCAGCTCCTTGCCCGCTGGCTTCGAGCTGCTCATGGCGCGGGGCATCGTCTTCGCGCGTCGCGCCGGCAACGGCTTCGAGCTGGTGCTGCCGTACGCGTACCTCGTCCAGCTACCCGCGCGACCCACCGAGGACGCGCGCGGCATGAGGGCGCTGGTCGCTCAGGCCCCGGTGGAGACGCTCACCTCGATCGCGTCGCACTACCTCGGGCGCCCGGCGACGCCTCCGCTCGCCCTCGCGCTGGAGGCGGCCTGGCAGGTGCTCAACGATTCGACCCGACTGCGCCAAGAGATCGAACGCCTGCCGTTGCCCGAGCTGCGCCTGCTCGAGGCCATCGACGGGATGGGGGGCGAGGTCGAGACCACCGAGCTGCTCGACCTGGAGCGTGAGCCGATGCGCCTCAGGAGCGCGAAGGGCGTGAGCACCACGCGACGCGGCGCGGGCTTCGCGCTCGAGCGCCGCGCGCTGTTGATCCCCGTCCACCCGAACCGTCACGTCGTCCCGACCGAGGTCGCCGCGATCGTCGGCGCCGAGCGGCGGCGGGAGCGAGAGGCCCGACGCGCGACGATCCGCGGTGAGGTCGTCGGTGAAGATCACATGCCGCGGCGCGCGCAGTTCGCGCGCGACCCCGCGGCGCTGGCGCTCGCGCTGGTGGCGTGCGCCCGAGAGTCGCCCGGTGAGGTCAAGCCGAACGTGGGGACGCCGCGCTCGCTCATCCTGCGGCTGTCGCAGCGGCTCGGCCGCTCGACGCACTCGGTCTCGCTGGTCGCCGCGCTGTCGCGCGCGGTCGGTCTTTGGGAGCCCACCGCGTCGAGCGCTTCGACCCCGCCTGGCTCGCTGACCGTCGCGGAGCTCGCGGCGCAGCTGTTCTCCACCTGGCTCAACGGCGCCTCGTGGGACGAAGCGCGCCTCGAGCCCGAGGTGCTCCGCGCGCCCCCCGATCAGCGCGATCCGAGCCCGACCCGAGCGTTGCGTGAGATCGTGCTCGACGGCCTCGCGGAGCTCGGCGTCGACGGGTGGGTCCCCTACGCGCCGTTCGAGCGCTACGTCGTCGACGACCCTCGGCTCGCGGGCCACGACCGGCTGCTCCGCCGCTGGGCCGATCGCGTGGGTGTCGGCGAGCCGTTGGCCCTCACCGAGATCGTGCGGCGCATCGTGATCGAGTCGTTGCCGGTGCTCGGTATCGTCGACCTCGGATCGGAGAGCGAGGTGATCCCCGCGCTCGATCCGAACGCCACGAGCGGCGATGTTCCCCAGGTGGTCGGGGCGTCGACGACCGTGCGGCTCACGCCAAAGGGTCGCGCCGTGCTCGCCTCGCTTCGCTGTGCGGGGGCCGGGGGCGCACCGGGGGCCGGGGGCTCACTGGGGGTAGGGGGCTCAGCGGGGTCCTCCGTCGGCGAGGAGGCGGGGCCGTCGACGGCCGTGCATGGGCCCACGCTGATCCGATCGTCTCGCGACCCCAGCGCGGAGGTGAGCCGGTTCGTCGACACCCAGGTGCTGCGCGTGGGCACAGCCTCGCTGGTCGGTCACGTGCTGTCGCTCAGCGTGCTGGCCGAGGTGGGCCGCGTAGAGGACACGATCGACCTCGTGCTGTCGCCGGCCACGCTCGCGCGCGCCATCTCCGCCGGCGCGCTGTCCGACGAGATTCGAGATCGCATCGAGGCGCTTTGTCCGCTCTCGGAGTCGCTGTCCCAACAGCTCGTGCAAGCGAGCGTGGTGGTCGGCAAGGGAGCGCTCTTGCCGTGCAGCGGGTTCATCTGGGTCGACGACCCCGACGTCCGCGAGCTGCTCCGGACGCGGCGCACGACCCAAGACCTGCTCCTCGACCCGTCGCCCCCGGGGGGGCTGCTCGTCGCGCCGGGGTCGACCTCGATCGCCTCATTCGCCGATGCCGTGGGCTCGGCGTCGAGCTGGAGATCAGCGGCGAGGGGGTGGTGCGAACCATCCCGCCCCACGGCTCCGCCAGTCGCTCCATCACGCCCTACCCAGGGTTCACCGTGGAGGCGCCGGTTCGTCCGACGCGCGCTCCGTCGGTCGCGCCGCCTGCCCGCCAGATCACCAAGACCCGCGCGATCCAAGATCGATCCCGGACGCCCTACCCGAAGACGAAGGGCTGAGGGGCGCACTCGCCCTCACCTCTCGCGCGACCTACGCGCGATGGGACGCTTGAGCGGCGCTGGAACCGTGGTAGGAGGTCCGCCCATGAAGCTTCGTCTCCGCGGGTCGTGCTCGTTGGGTTTGCTCATCCTCACGGTCGCGTGCGGCCAGCCCGACCAGGCGTCGCCGACCGCGTCCGCCGATACGGCGACGCCCTCCGGCAGCGGTTCGGCCGCGGCCGTCGGCTCCGGCGCGATGACAGGCGCGCCCTCGGGCGTCGCTCAGACCCCGACCACGGACGCCACGAAGACCGATCCGAGCGGCGCGCCGATGGCGAGCGCTGCGCCCACCAGCGCCGAGCCGGCAAAGCCCGCGACGGGCTCCGGCATGCCCGAGCTCGACGCGCTCGTGAAGGCCTCCAAGAACGGCGTGCTGCCGGCGGGCGCCGCAGACAAGGTCATGAAGCAGGGCGACCCCACCAAGGTCGCGCTCGTCGACGCCGGCAGCGAGCCGCGGAGCGAGCTCAAGTACGACCTGCCGCTCGCGTCCAAAGAGACGACCATCATGAAGATGGACATGACCATGAAGATGGATCTCGGCGCAGCGGCTGGGCCCAATGCGCCCGGCGCCATGAAGCTGCCTCAGGTCGAGATGGCGCTCGACATGTCGACGTCCGACAAGAAGGAGTCGAACGGCGACCTCAAGCTCACCGGCATGGTGTCCAACGTGAAGGTCAGCCCCGGCACCACGCCCATGGAGCAGCAGGTCGGCAAGGCGATGGGCGACGCGCTCACCGGCATGAAGGGCATGAAGATCGGCTACATCATCACGCCGAAGGGCCGCACCCGCGACGTGAAGGTCGATCTCCCCGCCGGCGCCCCTGCGCAGGCCAAGATGATGGTCGATCAGACCAAGCAGTCGTTCGAGAACCTGATGGCCCCGCTCCCCGATGAGTCGGTCGGCGTCGGCGGCAAGTGGGTCGTGTTGACGCGCGTCTCGACCGGCGCCGACATCATCCAGTGGACGACCTACACGCTGAAGAAGCGGGACGACTCGAAGGTCGAGCTCGACGCCGTGGTCACGCAGCTCGCGGCGTCTCCGACGATCTCGGGCGGGCAGATGCCGGGCACCGCGAACATCGACACCTTCACGTCCGGCGGCACCGGGCTCACGTCCATGGACCTCAAGCGGATCGCCCCCGAGTCCGGCGTGGCCGACGTGAAGAACGCCATGGGCTTCTCCGCGAACGGGCAGACGATGAAGATCGAGACCACGGTCAAGCTCGGGTTCTCGCGCAAGTGACCGGCGGGGCGTCGCCTCGCCCCGAGCTGTCCCGCCTGCGGGCGGAGTATGGGGCGTTCCTCAGCGCCGCGGAGGGCAGGATCCTGCTCACGGGCCACTCCCATCAGGCGTGGCCCGACGCGGCGCGCGACGCCCTGTGCCAGAGCTTCGACGACGCGGCGCGGTTCGCCGACGACAAATGGCAGCGGGCGGTCTTCCCGCTCATGGAGCGCGTCGGGCGGCGGGTCCTCGGGCGCCTCGGCTTCTCCGGCGACGACCCCATCACCTTCGGCAAGAGCACCCATGAGCTGGTCTATCGCCTGCTCAGCGCGCTGCCGGCGGACGCCCGGGTCGTCACGACGACGAGCGAATTTCACTCGCTGCACCGGCAGCTCGGGCGCCTCGCGGAGGACGGCCTGCGGGTCTGTTGGGTCGAGGGCGCTCCGCGGGCGTCGCTGCCCGACCGGCTGATCGCGCAGATCGCCGAGGGCGCCGAGCTCGTCGCGCTCTCCGCCGTGTTCTTCGAGGACGCCTACGTCTTGCCGCGCCTCGGCGACATCGCGCGGGCCGCGCGCGAGGCAGGCGCCATCCTCCTCGTCGACGCCTACCACGCGTTCAACGTGGTCCCGCTCGAGCTCGACGACGACGTGTACCTGGTCGCGGGCGGCTACAAATACGGACAGCTCGGCGAGGGCGTGTGCTTCTTGCGCTCACCCCGCGGGGCCTCGCTGCGCCCTCGGTACACCGGCTGGTTCGCCGACTTCGGCTCCCTCGAAGCTCCGCGGGGCGCCGCCGCTTCCCGCCCGCCCACGAGCTACGGCGCCGGCGGGGCGCGCTTCGCCGGCGCCACGTTCGACCCGGCCAGCTTCTACCGCGCCGACGCTGTGCTCGCTGTCCTCGACGCGCACGGGCTCGAGGTGAAGACGCTTCGCGCGATCAGCGTCGCGCAGACGGAGCGCATCGCGGCCGGCCTCGAGCGCGGGGGGCTCCAGCTGTTGTCCTCGCGCGACCCAGCGCGCCGCGGCGGCTTCGTCTCGGCCTTGGTCACGAACGCTCACGAAGCGGCGAATCGGCTGCGAGAGCGTGGGGTCTTCGTCGACGCGCGGGGCGATGCGCTTCGCCTGGGGCCCGCGCCCTACCTGACCGACGAGGAGCTCGACCTCGGAGTGGCCGCGGTGATCGACGTCGTCCGCGCGGCGTGAGCCACCCCCGGCGCGTCCTCGAGCTCGGGTCGTCGAGCTCCGGGCCCGAGCGCGCGCGGCTCAGCGGCGATGGATCGGCGTGGCGTTCGGGTAGAGCGGGCGCAAGCCGCGCTCAGCGACCTCGTTCGCGCTCTCGGCGAAGTCGGAGAGGTCCCAGTCGAGGTACAGCTTGTCGCCGTCGAAGCAACCGAAGCTGCTCGAGATGCAAAGCAGCGGCTCTCGATCGATCGCGTACCCCGTGTGCGCGACGTCGTGGCCGTAGACGGCCACCATGAGCCGCGGATCGACCGCGCGCAGGAAGGCGCGGGCGCGCTCCGTCGAGGTCGAGCGCGCCCAGAGCAGCGCGACGATCGTGGAGCGATCCTCGAGCTCGAGGTCGTCCTCGTCGGTGACGATCAGGGGGAGCCTGTCGAGATCGCCGCGACCCTCGATCGCCACGTGTGGCGCGGCGTGCATCATGCAAATTCCGGCCGACGGCGCGATCGCGACGAACGGCCACTGCACCATCCACGTCTTGAAGGCCTCGGCGCGCGAGGGGCCGAGCAGCTCCTCGAGCCGCTCGGCCTCGTTCGGGAAGAACTTCGACACGACGGGCCCGCCGATGTGGGCGTGCTCGTGGTTGCCGATCAGGAAATGAACGCGCCCTGGGTGCCGCGCCTCGAGCGCACGCGCCCGCTCGAGCAGCGTGGGCGAGTCGCCGTGGTAGAAGGTGCCGAGGTGCGGGGGCCAGTGCTCCTTCGGGATCTCCGGGCCGTGCACGAGATCGCCGGTGACCACGAGGAAGGCGCCGCCGGGCTCACGCGCGGCGCGCTCGTAGACGGCCTCGACGGCGTCGAAGTCGCGCACGTTGCCCTGGAGATCGGTGACAACGATCAACCGACCCTCCGCGGGGAGCTCGACGACGCGGGACACTGGCGATGAGATTACCAAACGTCTTGCGAACGGTGCTAACCGTGACGCTCGGCCTGCGGCCGAGCCGAACCCGCTCGGCCTCCCGAGCCGAGCGTTGGAGGTTGCCAACGGCTCGCGCGTCTTCACGGTGCCCGAGCCGATGCTGCGCGGCGCGAAGCTAGGCTCCTCGATGCAGCTCCGCGCGGCGACGGTGGTAGGGCGCGAAGGGGAGAACGTGGTGATCGACGGCCGCGACGGCCCCGACTACGCGGTCCACCCGTCGTACGTGATCCCGCTCACGCCGAGCAAGCAACGTCCCCGCATGAAGCAGCCCGTCGTCGCCGAGTGGGCGCAGGGCCTCAGGCACGGGGTGGTGAGGCGGTACGCGAAGGACAAGGTCGTCGTTCGCTTCACGGACACGCAAGACAAGAGCGATCGCTCCCTCGAGCCCGGGCAGCTGATGCCGCAGACCGATGGCTTTCACCCCGGTAACTATGCGGCCCTGCGCTCCGGACCCGACCTCGAGCACGTGCTGCTGGTGTCACCCGTGGGCGGGGGCGCCAAGGGACGCACCTGAGTGGTTCGTGCTCGGGTACCTCGGGACCGCGCGCCTCGCGAAGACCGACCAGCTCGTCGGCGTCCCGATCTCGTTCGAGCCCAAAGTGAACGCGCCGGTGCTCGCCGAGCACCTGGGCAAGATGCGGCCCGCGGTGGTGAAGGAGCTCGACGCGCCGGGCGTCTTGAGCGTGCGCTTCGATCGCGCGGGCCGCGCGGTGACGACGGGTTGGGGCCTCGTGATGCCGCCCGTCACCGGACATTGATCGAGCCGCGAGAACGCTGACCGAACGGTCGCCTTCATGCGCGTGAACGTGACCGATCGGTCGCCATGCGACGCATGTTTGGAGCCTTTATCAAGCTCTGCTAGCGGATCTAGATCGTGAAGCCTTACGACGTCTGGAGGGCCGCGAGGCAGTGGGTCCCCTTCGCCGCGAAGACGGCCTACTACGGGGCGATCTCTCTGACGGCCGGTCCGCTCACGCAAGACCGCCGCGCGAGCCTGTGGGCGATGCGCAAGTGGTCGCAGTCGAGCACGCGCGGGCTCGACATCGTCGTCGACGTGCAGGGCCTCGAGAACGTCCCCGAGGGGGCGTTCGTCTATGCGACGAACCACCAGAGCATCGTGGACATCATCGTGCTCGGGAGCGTCCTCACCGGCGACTACAAGTGGGCCGCCAAGCGGTCGCTCTTGCGCGTGCCGTTCCTGGGCTGGCACCTCGCGCTGGCCGGTCACGTCCCCGTCGATCGCGGCGCTGGTCCGAAGGTCGCCGCGCAGGTGATCAGCCGGTTCGTCACCGTGTTGAAGCAGGGCAAGCCCCTGTTGATCTTCCCCGAGGGCACGCGCACCGAGACCGGCCGGCTCAAGCCCTTCAAGCTCGGCGGGTTCTACGCGGCGGTGCGCGCTGGCGTGCCGATCGTGCCGGTGGCCTTGCAGGGCATCTTCGACCTCATGCGTCGCGGCGCGTCGGACACCGGCGAGCGCAACCTGCGCATCGTGAAGCTGCGCGTCGGAAGGCCCATCGCGCCGATGACCGGAGGCAAAGAGTCCGCGCGCGTCGCCGACCTTCGCGATCGGACGTTCGCGAGCGTCTCGGACCTACTCCTCTCGATTGGCGGATCCATCGACGAGGAAGCGACCGCGGAGCCACCGTCGGCCGGGGCGCGGTCGCTGGATCTGGGGTAGCGCGGCCGACCTGGGCCTGCGCAGGGTTGGAGAGCTCAGACCCTGGCGAGATCGGGGGGCAGGGTGCCGGCGGGGCGCTTGCCGAGCAGGGCTCGCAGCTCCGCGGGGCGGCGGAAGCCGATGCGGCGGGCGACGGTGCCTTCGGCCAAGCCCCCTCGAGCATTCCCCGAGCGGTCTCGGCGCGGACCTCGTCGTAGTAGACGTGCGGCGAGCGCTCGAACGCGAGGCGGAACTGCCGCGCGAAGTGGAACTCGCTCATGTCGAGGTCGAGGGCGACCTCGTAGGTCCGGATGCGGAGGCCCGCGCGAGCGGCCTCGTAGATCCGGGTGCGCGCGACGATCAGGCGCTGCATCGTGGCGGGCAGGACGGTGGACTTCTCGGTGGGCTGACCCGAGCCGTCGTGCACCGTCAGCGGTGCTACGGCTCGCTGCGAGAGCTGGGGCTGGCTCGCGGGGGCGGGGGGGACCTCGGTTCGCTGCAAAGAAAGCGGGCTCGACACGGTGGGTTCTCCTCGTCTCGCGCAGGGCCACCCCCGCGCGCTCGGTATCCACATGTGCAACGGGTGGGCCGAGCCATTCCCTACGCCTCGCCCCCAAATTGCCCAAGAATGGCCAGAGTTTTCCGGGGTAGTGTGAATGGCCGTTCACGAGGCGTGACCTGCGGATCACTGAGAAATTTCCTTCTCAGTGAGGGGGAAGGGGAGCCGGCGCGGGCGCAGGAGCAAGCGCGGGCGCAGGCGTGAGCGCGGGCGTGGGCGTGAGCGCGGGCGTGGGCGCGGGCGTGGGCGTGAGCGTGAGCGCGGGCGCGAGCCGGCAGGAGCAGGCGCGGGCGCTACGGTTTCGGTGCAGCCGCGGTCTGCGCCGCAGCGCGCTCGCGCCTCCATGCCGCGCGTGCTTCCCGCGCTCGATCCGGGGAGCTCCTGGGGCGGGGGGCCCCGGAGGATCGCCTGGCCAAGCTGGAGGTGGTTATGCGGTGATCCCGAAGCTTCAGCCACGAAGCCTGACCAGCTTGCCGCACGCCGGAGACGGCGAAGATGTGTCCAGGGCTCCTCGTACCTTCGTGAGATCACGAGTACGCCGAGCGCCCGTTCTTCCGTCCTGGACGAGCGCTTCCAACGTGCCGGTCGGCATCCGAACGGGATCGAAGTAGAGCGCGTTGAAGGCGTACGCGGCTTGCAGCTCGTTGAGGAAGGCGACGTCGTCCGGCCCGGCCCGACACACGAGCGAAGACGAGCCGTATTCGTAAACGACGGGGTCGTAAATCGCGAGCGTCACCGACGGCGACAGAGGAAGGAAATGCCCTGGAGCCCCTCCGCGGCGAGGGCCCTGATCCCCAGGAGGTACTTCAGGTTCTCTTTGTGCTCGATGTACTGGTTGTTGAAGACGACCGGGTGGTCGCCGATGAGGAACCCCGGCGTTCGGTCCGTAACGATGAACTTCGCGGCGAGATCGTTGAAGATCGGCCACATCTTGACGGCCATCATCAACGCGTGATCTTGGGCGCGCTCGTAGCCAACCATCAGGCCCTGGATCTCATCCTCGGTGATGTCGTCGCCGTTCACCGCCGCCGTCGCCCGCATGACTTCCTGGGCGAGCGCCGTCGTCGTTGCGTTGAGACCTTCGGCGCTGCCGCGGGTTCGCGCCTGTTGGAAGTAGGTGAAGCCGATGAGCTTCCCTAGATCCTCCACGGTCATCGATCGAAGGCGTTCGACCGAGAGGTCCGACAGGATCGGAGCGATCTGGTTCTCGTCCTGCGCAAAGGCCTTCTCGATGACCTGGTCTTCACCGTAGAAGTAGCGCTCCTGGCACTGCGTCGCGATCTGCGCGCCCGGGATGACCTTCCCGGACGACAGCAACACCATCGAGATGTGCGCGTTCGTCCGGGGGAGAACTCCGCAGGATGAACTGCGGAACGTAGTGCTGCTTCTTAGTCTTCTGGGGGTTCGCGGGAGCTGCGTTCGACGTCATGTGAACCTCCAACCGACGGAGGCACGGCTGTCGTTCTGACGGAGCCTTGTTCGGTTCAGGCCCGCCCTCCCTCGTCACCGCCGTGGTCGCGCAGCGGATCGGCGACCATCCCCACGGGGAAGGACACCGCGAGCCAGAAGGCCGTCGAAGCGCCCTTGAGGTTCACCGCGGCGTCCTTCGCAGGCTTCGCGAACTTCTCCCCGACGAAGCGAGGAGCATCGGGCTTCGAGATGAACCGCTCCCGCACGTACGCGCTTACGGGGTCCTCGTCGCGCTCCGTGTCGAAGTAGAGGATGAGGTCTGTCGTTCCGAAGTGATCGACGCTCGCCCGGTAGGCGTCGAAAAGGCGGTCGTCGAGCAGGGCTCGGGCGCGGGCTTCAAGCGCTTCGTTCATGTCGGTAATGCGACATCCTACACCGACAGCCGTTGGCACGGCGTCGGCATCGTGAGCGGCTTCCGAGACCACCGCGTCGGTCGAGGGCACCGGTGTCGAGGTGGATCTTTTCCTGGGCGGCGTCGCGACGTAGGCTTTGGTGCGATGAGCGTCGAGACGGATCCGCAGCTGGTCGTGACATTGGTGTCGGCCGTCGAGGCGACGATCCGAGACAAAGGACGGCGCCCCTCGAAGGTACCTGTTGGGCCACGCCCTTGGGGATGCTAACCTGCGTGGGACTCGCCTGGGCCGGGGCGTACAAATATCGGTCATGGGGGCGGCCATCCGGACCAGACAAATCAAGAAGGTCTAGTGGGCCTCGAACCCACGCGGATGGGACTCGTCCCCACCGGCCACGTCGCACCTCCAGGCTGGCTCGACCGTCCGGAAGAGCCAGGGCCCAGAGCGCCCGCAAGAAGCGGAAATGGCCCCTACCTGCACAGTGATCTCTGGAAGCTTTCTCTGGACTGGGCGGTCCGGTCGCGCTCGACATAACCAACCTCCATGTGCGCGTTGTTCAGAGTGGCTCCGGTACGCACGTAGAACCGCTTCCTTCTCAGGTCGTCATCGACGCATGGTCCGACTTCGCCCGCGAGCACGGCGTTGGGAAGGAGGTGGCAGACCAGGTCAGCGGAACGCTCTCGGCTGACCCGTGGGCGCGTATCGGGGTGCCAGGCGACACGCCTCAGGTTCGAAAGGGTGCCCAATTTCACCGCCGTCGCCTCGGCTGCCTCGTCGATCATGTTCGTCGGTGGTTTGAGCAGCAGGGTAAGAACCCGGATCAGTTCGACCTCGGCGTTCCTCGCCGATCGCGAGACGCAACGCCGCCTGCTCTTGGTGGGCGTGTCCGGACGCGTCCAATCCTTCGCGAACGGCTTTAAGATCATCATCGACAAGATGTCGCTGGAGCAGCTTTTGCGAGATCCGGGTTCCAGCCGAGTTTCTCGATGACGAAGCTTAAGCTGACAGGCCGGGAACGCGAATGAGAGGGGATCGAAAGCGACGTAAAGCGCTTTCAGCCAAGCAGCGGATTCGAGCCAAGCCGCTCTTCATCGTGGCGGGTGTCGTGCAACACCTGGCGTCCGAGGTCGAAGCGCGTGTTCGGTCAATACTCGGGCGGGCGTCATCGATCCCTGGCGAGGTCATCGTCCCCCAGCTTGCCGTCAAGCAGTGGGCACAGCTCGCAAGAGGCCCTTGAGCTATTCCGTCGAGCCGCCCAGACGGTCATCAGCGAAGTCGAGTCGCAGTCGGAACAGCCGACGCCGTCGGCCGTTTTTCTGCTGTTCGTTGAGCCCCCGCGAGAAGACTTGCGGACCCCGTTGCGCGACTGGTTCGAGTTCTGGGCCTGGCCCGAGAAGCTGACCCACCGCACTGCGCAAGCGGGAATCCCACCATCGGCCGACCGCCACTGGAGTCGCAACCCGGTGTCGGCGAGTGAAGCAGTCGTCGATGCGATCCACCGCATTCAGGCAACGGAGTCCCGATGGCAGCGCGTAGCGGCCCAGCTCCGCTGACCAGTTCAAGAGCCCACTTCGTCTCCCGCCGATCAACTTCCGCCTTCCAGCTGAGGATCGGCACCTTCGGGAGAGGCGTTTCGGCGCATCATGTCCGGCGAGGACGGTGTGCGCAGCTGCCCCGCCTCCAGCGTGCGCCGCAAGGCGAGCATCGTATTCCGGGTTGGGGAGCACTTCCGCGATTCCTGCGGGCGGTTCTTTCCGCTCCGGGGAAAGCCGAGCACCGGAGGCGCTGCGCGAGTTGGGACAATGTTGAACACCGCCGCGAGGAGAGGATTCGCCTCGTCTGGCGCAACGCCGCCTAACCGGTTCCGGGTGCTGGATCGGTGATCAACAGGAACACTTCGACGTGCAGCGGCCCGCCGCAACGCGTTTCTCCGCCGGAGGTTTTTTGCGAAGAGAGACCGTTGGGCCGAGGCCGACCGCGCTACGTCAACATGTTTCTGAACGACAGCATCCAAGACAACGACATCTTCAAAAGTTAAAACCAGGCGGTGAGTCACTCACCCTGGGTAACTCCTCCAAATTCTGGGATATCCCTGCCACATCTCGCCCGACCATGTCGCCATTAAGCCGACCCGGCACACTTTCGGAGGAGGGGGGCCTTTGAGGACGCGTCCGCGGCGGACTGACACGGGCTTCGCGCCCAACGGGTGACTGGTTGATGGACTCCCAGAGTCTCTGGACTTCCAGAACCCAGCGGCCGTGGGGTTCCTAAATGGCAGCGGTAGAGTCACGCAAGACTCCGTGGCTCAATATAACCTGCTGGCGGTCGTCAACTGGCATCCTGGCGGAACCCACGCGGGTCAGGCGAGCGTTAAGCCCTCAGCAGGCACGTGGCCGCGGTGCGGACACGCGTTGGGGTGGGGGTACTTCCCCGTGAGGAGGTCGTCGATCTCGACGCTCACGAGCCAGGCCGATGGCTCAGTTGAACCGACGACGACGTGAAGGGCTTGAGCGAGCCTGCGGCGTGACCCAGCGCCCACGCCCGACCGCCCTACCGGGTGACCCGCACCAGAACTCCGATGACCGCGTCGAGCTTGCGGAGCAACCGACGGGTCGCCGGCGACGTACCCGAGGGCGTCAGCGCCCTGCAGACGTATGCGGTCACCTCACGCGCGGAGCCATCGCGCTCAGGTAGCTTCCAGCGCCTCGTCCCGCCAGCGTTACCGCTTGCCTCCGCCATATTGAGCGCGACGCTGGCCGCGGCGCCAGCTGCCAGGCAGATCCGTGTCGCGGCCTCCACCGCCGAGCACCGGGCGCGGGTCTCGAAGCACACCGAGATAGTCCGAGTAGATACAAACGCCGGGCGACCTCCGCGCCTCTCGCCGAGCCGCCGGCTCCGGGCGCAGCCCCGCCGCCGTCGCGCAGCGGAGGTCAAGGCGCCCGCGCACGCGCCAGCTGCAACGCAACGCCGCTTGGCCTTGACCGAGGCAACACGACTGATAGTGAACAAGCCCGAGCAGACCCACCTCCCAGCTCGAAGTCCCCGCGAGCGAAGCGAGCAGGAAGAACCGGGCGCGCGCAGCGCGCGCCCGAGGAGACATCGCCCACGCCCGCTCTCACGCCCACGCTCGCTCTCCACGCCCACGCTCGCACGCTCACGCCTGCGCTCACGCGCCCGCTCACGCTCACGCCCGCGCTCGCGCGTGCCCACGCCCCGCTCACGCCCGCCTAGACGTCGAGGCTCCGCCTGCGCCGCGTTCTCCATGATGAACCGGAAGCGTGCCTGCGCGGTCTTTGCCCATCAGCTCGCTCATGATCCGCTCGGTCTCGAGGACGTTGTCGATCGTCACCCGCAAGGCGCAGCGGCGGCGCGGATCGGCGAGCGTGAGCGGCTGGCCCTGAGGTCTTCGGCAGGCATCTCGCCGAGGCCCTTGAAGCCCAGGAGATCTCGGGCTTCGTTCTTCGGCAGCTTCGCGAGGATGCGGTCGCGCTCTCGCTCGTCGAGCGCCGGAGCCTCCTTGCCGGCGTCGACGCGAAACAAGGGGGCAGGGCGATGTAGATGTGCCACATGCTCGAAACAGGCCTCTGAGGTGCCTGTAGAAGAGGGTGAGCAACGGCGTCGAGATGTGCTGCCCGTCGCTGTCGGCGTCCATCAACAGGAAAGATCCGCCCATAGCGCAGCTTCGTCCCGTCGAAGTCGTTGCCGATGCCGCCGCAGCCGAGCGCGTTGACGATGTCTTGCGGCTCGCGATTTCTCTCGGACCTTGGCGGCCGTCGCCTGCTCCGCGTTGAGGACCTTGCCGCGCAGCTGGAGGATCGCCTGCGTGCGGCGGTCGCGCCCCTGCTTGGCGGAACCCGCCTGCGCTGTCGCCCTCGACCAGGAACAGCTCACTCTCCGCAGAGGTCGGTCGAGGGCAGTCGGCGAGCTTGCCGGGCAGGTTGAAGGCGGTGGCTGATGGCGGTCTTGCGCAGGACCTGCTGCGTCGCCTCGCGCCGCGCCTCCCTCGCGCGCGCCGCGAGATCGAGCGCTTGGCAATCGCCTCGCCGATGGTCCGTTCTCGAGCAGCCACTGCTCGAGGGCCAGTACACCACGCCCTCGACGCCGCCGGCCACCTCGGGGTTGTTCAGGCGGTTCTTGGTCTGGCTCTGGAACTGCGGGTTCGAACGTAGACGCTGATCAGGGCGACCATGCCC
>JADJYE010000013.1 GCA_016719945.1 Polyangiaceae bacterium
CGCTGCTGATGGAGGGCGTCCGCCGGATGGACGAGACCCGCTATTTCCGCGAGCGGGTGCCGAGCGAGCTGCACGTCCCCGCCAAGGTCGCGGGGCGCGGCCCGCCGACCGACGAGGGCTCGGAGCTGCTCGCGCCGATCTTCGCGGCGATCGACGGCCAGCGCAGCGTCGCGGACATCTGCCGGGTCGTGGGGCAGGGGGAGTTCGAGGTCACCCACGCCTTGTTCCAGCTGCTCCAGTCGGGGTCGGTCGTCGTCCACCCGCCGAAGATCACCGGCCCCGGGGCGATCGTCGCCCGCTTCAACGAGGCGATGAGCCTGCTCTTGCACACGGTCGACCAGTTCGAGCGCGGCGAAGAGGTGCGCGAGCAGCTGTCGAGCTTCGCGACGGGCGCGGGGGTCTACGACGCCTTGTTCATGGGCGCCGGCCCCGCGCTCGACGGGACCCTCAAGGTCGAGAAGATGCTCGAGAACATCGTTATGATGGCCGGGCCGGGGGAGGCGGGGGAGGCCATGCTCTCGCAGTGGCTCTATGAATACGCCTCGTTCGGTCTTGTGTCCGGGAGCGAGCCGTCCTGTCTGAACGACAAGCGGCGCAGACGGCGCGCAAGGTCGGCGAGCTCATCGCCCTCGGCGCCCAGTAGCGTGACGTAACGCCGTCCGACAAGAAGGTGAGCTTGCTATTTCTCCCCCCCGGCCCCCCTCACTGGCGTGAGAGGGGAGACACATCCCTCCGCGGCCTGCGGGCGTCGCTCGGCGCGGCGCTGCTCGGCCTCGCGGTCGTCGCGGGCGCCGCCGGCTGCACGGTCCAGAGCGGGGGCGGCCCCAAGACCCTGACGTACACCGAGGACGCGAAGAAGGCCTACGAGGAGGCGATGCAGTCCTTCCGCTCGAAGGACTGGGAGAGCGCGCGCCCCTTGTTCCAGGAGGTGCGAAAGAAGTTCTCGCAGAGCCGGTACGCGCGGCTCGCCGAGCTGCGTATGGCGGACATCGACTTCGCCCAGGAGAAGTACACGGACGCGATCAGCGCGTACCGCAGCTTCGTGACGACGTACCGCACCGATCGCGAGGTCGAGTACGCCCGATACAAGCTGGCCAAGGCGTTGTTCTTCGACATCAGCGACACCTTCCTCCAGCCCCCCGCGGAGGAGCGCGATCAGGCGACGACCCTCGACGCGAACCGCGAGCTCAAGGCCTTCCTGCGGGCCTTCCCGCGTAGCCGCTACCGCAAAGACGTCGACTACATGCTCGAGGTCGTGCTCGGGCGGCTCGCTCGTCACGAGCTCTACGTCGCGCGGTACTACCGCAAGCGTGAGAACTACGACGCGGCCATCTCGCGGATCGACTTCGCGCTCAAGTCGTACCCTGGCTCGGGGCTCGATCCGGAGGCCCTGGTGCTCAAGGGCGAGACGCTCATGATGATGAACCGACGCAAAGAGGCGAAGGAGATCTTCGAGCTCGTCGTCCGAGACTGGGGCGGTCCTTTCGGCAACGACGCCAAGGCGTTCCTCGAAGAGCTCGGCTCACCCTCGCAGTCCCCGCCCGACATCAAGCGCCCACCCGACCCCGGGCCGCCGCCGAAGAAGACAGCGCCCGATCCGAAGGCGCCCGTCCCGCCCGCTGCGTCTCCGAAGGCTCCCCCGAAGGCCCCGTGACCTCGCCGACCGGGGTTCCCCAACACGGCGTCCGGTTCGAGCTGGTGCTGCGTACAGCTGGGCCGGGCCGGGCCGTCTACGAAGGCTTCGCCCGCACTGGCGGCCTCGACCTCACGCTCCGCGTGACGTCCGAGACCGAGAGCGCCAAGGCGGAGCTCACCGCTTCCCCGCGCCCCGACAACGCCGACGCGCTCGAGAGGGCGGCGGCGGCCCTGGTGCGCGCCGCCACCCGGGCGGAGCTCGAAGAAGGAGCGCCTCCACCTCACAAGATCGTGCGGTGGAGGGAGGTGGGGTAGTCCCTGGGACGAGGTCTCCGGGGCCCGACCCAGTCTCAGAGCAACGCCAGCACTAGCCCTTCTTCGCGGGTGTCGGCTTCATGCCGCCCGCCGTGACCCAGCCGACCTCCGCGCCGCGCGCGAGGAAGGTGAGGGTGAGCTTCGATTTGCCGGCCGTCGTAACGATGGGCTCGCTCCACTTGGCAGGAGCGGGCAGGGCGAGCGCCTTCTGACCGCGCAGGGCCTCGAGCCCCGCGGCGTCGGTCGAGAAGCAGGCGATGCCCTCGGAGCTCAGGGTGGTCACGACCTGGCTCGGGACGAGCTCCGCCACGAGGGCGCGCACGCCCTCGCGCGCGAGGGGCGCGTCCCCCCCTCGCCGGATCTCGTCGAGCGACCCGAGGACCCACACGAACCCATCGCCAGCGGCCTTTCGGCCTTGAGGAGTGCGGCACCCCTCGACGACCTCGAGGCTGACGGCGTCGCGGAAGGGCTCTCGCGGGGTGGGCAGGCTGGGCTTCTTCACGCCCTGCGACTCGCTGCCCTTCTTGTCGCGCAGGACGAGCACGTCGTCGGTCGGCAGCGCCCGCGGGACCGTGACCCGGACGGGTCGCTTGAAGCTGCGAGGATCGCCGATGGTCCCTGTGGCGACGGCGTACGCGAGCGTCTCCGCGGACGCGACGACGAAGCGCGGCGACCCCGGCGTGCGAGGCTCGGGATCGGCCGTGCGCACCGAGAGCGCGCCCTTCGGCGGGGGATAGACCTCGGACGAGATCACGCGCGCGTCGGGCTCGACGACGCGCGCGCCCGTCGCGACGAGGTCGACCAGGGCCCCCGACTGGGCGAGCACCTCGAGGACCTGGCGCGACGGCGGCGAGACCAGCAGATCGAGGCGCGAAGGGACGCGCTTCGACTTGAGCAGCATCGCCGCGGCCAACATGTCTCGCAACGTGGTGCCGCTGTCGCCCCCGAGGACGACCTGCGCGACCGGCTTGCCCGCGAGATCACGGACCGGCCGCACGGTGCCCTCTTCGTCCATGACGAGCGGGTCGACGGCGGACAGATCGATGCTGACGACCTCTTCGCAGGGAGCGCCAGGATCGGGGACGATCGCGCGGTGCGCCTTGCTGCGACGTTGATCCCGCAGAAAGACCTCGGTCTTCTCGTCGCTCACGAAGATCGCGGCGGCGGCGCCGACCTGCGGGGCGATGCCAGCCAGGACGCTCCGCTCGGGCACGGACAACAGGCGCGCGCTCGGGCCAGCGAACTCGAGCACCACGGGGGCGTGGTGCTCGGCCTCGATGCGGCGGACGCGCTCGTCGAGGCCGCGGCGCAGCAGCTCGAGCGCGACGTCTCGAGCGCACACGAAGGGGCGCTGCCGACCCGAGAGGTGGATCTGCACGCTCCTCGGCGGACGCAGCCACACGCTGCCCGTCGCGAGCGCCTGGCCGAGCATGGCCGGCGAGACGACGAGCGCGAGCATGCCCACGCCGCCGACGGTCGCGAGGCGCGGGTCGTCGGTCAGCGCGAGCCGGGCCGGAGCCGCGAAGCGCTCGAGGTGGACCGGCCCCGGGAAGCCGATGCCAGGCCGCGCGATCTGCACGTTGTAGCCGGGCAGCTCGGGCGGCGTGCTCGCGTCGGCGCGATCGTCCGTCTCGGCGAGGGAGCGGGCGTCGGTGACGCACGTGCCGTCGTAGGCGACCGCGACCTCGACGGGGGTCTTCTTCAGCCCCCATGAGAGCGCCTCGGCGAGCGCTCGCGCAGGTGCGCGCGAGAGGATCACCTGGTCAACCTTGACCTGGACGACGTCGCCTCGAAGCTGCGGGTCAGGGGCCCGCCCCGCGAGGATCTTTTGAGGCATCGTGCGGGGAGGGTCCCCGGCTCGTGCGCGCATGTGCCGTTCGTTCCTTGTGCCCGCGTCGGGCCCTCGTTTCGTCGAGCGGCTCCGCACGTTAGCCGCTTGAAAGGAGGGGGGTCAAGCCGGGATTAAGGGGCGCCTTCAGCGGGGCATCCTCCGATTTTTCTCGGGACGCAAGCCGGAAGACCGGAAGCCTGCGGCGCCGCACCGTTGCCGGAACTTTACGAGGGGGTCCCAAGCCCGGTAGAGTCTCGGCAACCCGCGCGGATCGCGCGAGGTGCGGAGAGCCATGTTCCAGAGCCTGTTGAAAGAGGTGGTCGACGGCGTCGAGGGCGGTCTCGCCACCCTGGTGATGGACTTCGAGGGGATCGCGGTCGACACCTACGCGAAGCCGAACCCTCCTGTCGACTTCGACATCCAGACCATCGGAGCAGAGCTGAGCGTCGTGCTGAAATCCATCCAGCGCGCTTCTCAGATGCTCGAGGCGGGGGAGCCCGCCGAGGTGACGATCCAGGCCGAGAAGGTCACGACGGTCATCCGTATGATCTCCGAGACCTATTTCGTCGCGCTGACGATGACCCCCGACGGAAACATCGGCAAGGGGCGCTTCATGCTGCGCACTCGCATCCCCACGTTGCTCAAGGAGCTGTCCTGAGGAAGCTCTCCTGAGGGAGCTGTCCTGAGGGGAGTCGGGCGCGGTCCGGGCCTCGATGTTCAAGATCCTCGTTTTGTCCGGGCCGAGCCTCGACAGGTTGGGCTCACGCGAGCCAGCGATCTACGGCTCGACCTCGCTCGCCGAGATCCACGCCAGTCTCGCCGCTCGCGCGAGGGCGGAAGGCGCCGAGGTCACGGCTCGGCAGTCGTCTCACGAAGGCGATCTCGTGGCTTGGATCGGCGCAGCGCGGGACGACGGCTTCCACGGCATCTTGCTCAACGCGGGCGCCTACACGCACACGTCCATCGCGTTGCTGGACGCCCTGCGTGGGGTCGACCTGCCGGCGGTCGAGGTGCACCTGTCGAACCCCGAGGCGCGTGAGCCCTTTCGCAGGCGGTCTTACGCGGCTCGCGCCTGCGTAGCGAAGGTGGCAGGGTTCGGGGCGCGCTCCTACGAGCGCTCGCGCTGCTCGGTCTGCCTCGGCGTCCTCGCATCACGCACCGCATCATCGTCCCCGCGACCAAGCGGTGATTGAGGTGTCGGCGTCGATTTGGTAAGTGCCTCCTTGTCGCACGGTACCCGTGCGACCCTGCAGGGGAGCCTTGGTGGACATCGACATTCCGAAGCTGAAAGCGCTGCTCTCTGCGTTGGTCGAAGGCGGCGTCACGGAGTTCGAGTTCGAGGACGAGACCGTTCGCCTGCGCATCAACCGCGGGGCCGGCCGGGAGCTCGTCGTCTCGGCGGCGGCGCCGTACGTGGGCTCGCTCGTGCCGCCGATGACGATCTCCGCGGACGGCGGGCCTGCGAGCGTGCCGCCGCTGAGCATCGCCAGCCCGCCGGCCACCCCGACCAGCGCGCCCGAGGAAGATCCCAAGACCTTCTTCGTCACGTCGCCGTTCGTCGGCACGTTCTACCGCGCGCCCTCACCCGACGCGCCGCCCTTCGTCGACGTGGGGTCGCGCGTGCGCGAGGGGCAGACGCTGTGCATCGTCGAGGCGATGAAGCTGATGAACGAGCTCGAAGCCGACCAGGCGGGCGTCATCGTCGACTGCCTCGCGGAGAACGGAAAGCCCGTCGAGTTCGGTCAGAAGCTCTTCAAGCTCAAGCCGGTCTGAGCCCATGTTCAAGAAGGTCCTGATCGCGAATCGCGGTGAGATCGCGATGCGCATCCTGCGCGCGTGCCGCATGCTCGGCGTGCGCACGGTCGCGATTCACTCGACGGCCGACGCGGACGCCCTGCACGTTCGCTTCGCGGACGAGGCCGTGTGTATTGGCCCGCCCGAGCCGGCCAAGAGCTACCTCAACGTCCCTGCGATCATCGCCGTCGCGGAGGTCACGAACGCCGACGCGATCCACCCGGGGTACGGCTTCCTGAGCGAGAACGCGAAGTTCGCCGAGCTGTGCAAGAAGTGCGGGCTCACCTGGATCGGCCCCTCACCCGACGCGATGATGAAGTGGGGCGACAAGGTCACGTCGCGAACGAACGCCAAGATCTTCGGCCTGCCGCTGTTGCCCGGGACCGGCGTCTTGAAGGACGCCGACGACGCGGCCGCGCAGGCCGCGGAGATTGGCTTCCCCGTCATCCTCAAGGCGTCGGGCGGCGGGGGCGGTCGTGGGATGCGCATCGTCCGCAACGCCGACGAGGTGCACCGGGCCTTCGAGACGGCACGGCACGAGGCGTCGGTGGGCTTCAAGAACCCGGACGTCTACCTCGAGCGGTTCGTCGAGGAGCCGCGGCACATCGAGTTCCAGGTGCTGGCGGATCAGCACGGCGGCATCTGGACCCTCGGCGAGCGCGAGTGCTCGCTCCAGCGCCGCCACCAGAAGGTCATCGAGGAGGCGCCCAGCCCGGTGATGACGAACGAGCTGCGGGACGAGATCGGCGCCAAGATTCGCAACGCGATCGGGTCCACCGGCTACACCTCTCTCGGCACGCTCGAGTTCCTGATGGACGAGCGGAAGAACCTCTACTTCATGGAGATGAACACGCGGGTGCAGGTGGAGCACCCGGTGACCGAGATGACGACTGGCGTCGATCTCGTCGAGCTCCAGATTCGGGCCGCGGCGGGCGAGAAGCTGACCGTCCCCGACACCCGCCCCTGGAGCTTCCGAGGCCACGCCATCGAGTGCCGCATCAACGCGGAAGACCCGCGGTCGTTCGCGCCGTGGCCCGGGCTGATCACCGGCTATCACGCGCCGGGCGGCGGCGGAGTTCGGGTCGACTCGGGCGTGTACGGGGGGTTCCGTGTGCCCCCCTGAACTACGACGCGATGCTGGCGAAGGTCATCACCCACGCGCCGACCCGCGCGGAGGCGATCCAGAAGATGAGGGTCGCGCTCGACGAGTTCATCATCGAAGGCATCCGCACGAACATCCCGCTGCATCGCGCGCTCCTGAACGACCCCGAGGTGGTCGAGGGGCGCATGAGCACGCGCACGATCGAACGCCTCGTCGCCCGCGGCTTCTAGCCCGATCAGAGGCGCTTGAGCAGGGCGGCCTGGGCTTCGGTGGGCGAGGTCTCCAGGCCTTTGCACGCCACGACCTTGTCACCGACGTACGTGAGCATCGACTGGTTAGGGAAGATGACCGCCGCGTCGATCGACAGCTCACCGTTCTTGAAGCGGGCCTTGAGCGGCTTGCCCCCCGCGCTCCTCCACACGGAAACGCACGAGGGGTGCGCCTTGTCGTCGAAGGTCTTGCCCGGGTTGAGCGCAGGGCGCACGCGGTCTTCGACGTCGTATTCCCCCGCGCGCTCGGTGGGCGTGAGGGTGAAGCGCACCTCTCCGAGCTTGTACCCCGTGCGCTCGATCGCTGGCCCGCCCAGGACGCGCAGCTCGAGCTTGTCGCCGACCTGCACGGCCTCGTAGAGGCGCTCCGACTCACTCTTCCACTTGCCGACCAGCGAGGGAGCGGTCGGCGCGGAGGCCGAGCTCGCGGCCCGCGCGGCGCCCGAGGGTGAGCCCGCGGGCAGCGCGGAGCTCGCTGCGCTCGACGTCGCTCCCTGCGTCGAGCCTCGTTGCGACAGCCAGACACCGCCGCCCGCTGCGGCCGCAAGCAACAAGGCGCCGCCTGCGATCAGCGGGACCTTGCTCTTGCTTTGGGCCGCGCGCTGTTCCGAGGGAGCGTGCTTGGGCGTCACAGCCGGCTTCGCGACGCCCAGCGCAGCGTCGGACGACATCAAGGTGTGCTCGCGCGCGGGCGGCGCGTTGCTCACGCTGCCTCGGCTCGTCACCACCGGGATGAGCTCGCCGGGGGCGCGCGGCGCGGGGGTGTCCGACGGGCGGGTCGGGGGCACCCGCGCGGCGCCTGCGAGCGGCGCGATGGGGACGTCGGGGACCGTCGCTTCACGCTGGGGGCGCGCTGCGGGGCCTGCGACGGTCACGACGTCGTTCGGGTTCGGCCCGGGCGCGGCGGGGCGAGCCCGCGTGAGGCCTGCGAACATCGCGGCGTCGAGGGCGTGCCCGCTCGGCAGGAACGCCGTGAGGGCCTCGCGCAGCTCCTTGGCCGAGGCGTAGCGCTTGTCGCGATCCGTCTCGAGGGCGCGCTCGATCGCGGTGCTGATGCCGAGGTCGACGTCGGGGACGAACCCGCGGATCGGCGGGACCGGTCGTGACGTGATGGCGTCGATCACCTTGGGCAGCGTCTTGATGTCCTCGAAGGCGGTGCGCCCGGTGACGAGCTCATAGAGGACCATCCCCGCGGACCAGACGTCGGTGCGGGCGTCGATGTCCTTCGCGGCGCGGGCCTGCTCGGGGGACATGTACTGAGGTGAGCCGAGCAGCATGCCGGTCACCGTGACCTTCGGCGCGGGATCGTTCGGGTCGTCTTCGAACACCTTCGCGAGGCCGAAGTCGACGATCTTCACCCGCCGCACACCGCCGTCGCGCTCCGCGAGGATGAGGTTCTGCGGCTTGATGTCGCGGTGGAGGATGCCGCGTGCGTGGGCCTTCTCGAGGCCCAAACACAGCTGGACCCCGATGCGCAGCGCGAGGTCGGCAGGCAGGCGCCCAGTGCGATCGAGCAGCTTGCCGAGGTCGTCGCCCGTGACCAGCTCCATCGCGATGAACGGGATCCGCTTGTCTTCGTCGACCCCGACGTCGAAGAGCTGCACGACGTGCTCGCTCTCGATCGCGCCTGCGGCCCTGGCCTCGATCTCGAACCGCTTGAGCAGCTGCGGGCTCTTCAGCCGCTCCGGGTGGATGGTCTTGAGCGCGACCATGCGGCCGGTGCCGGTGTGGCGCGCCTCGTAGACGGCGCCCATGCCGCCCTCCCCGAGGACGCGGACGATCTCGTAGCGGTCGATGCGGTCGCCGATCATTTCGCGCGCGGCGCCGACTCGATGACGCGGATCGCCTCGAGCTCGGCGGCGAAGGCCTTGTCGCGCGCGGCGAGGACCACCTCGGGCGCGGGGCCAGCGGCGCCTGGCTTACCCGGCTGGCCAGGGTCGCCGGGCGCGCCCATCGCGCCGTCTTTCCCTGGCGCCGGGGGGGCGGGGGCGGGAGCGGGGACGGCGCCCGGTGCGTCCGCGGGGTTGGGCGGAGGAGGCGGCGCGCAAGGTCCCTCGGCCGCGCCAGGAGCGCCGCCCTTGCCGCCCCAGCCGCCGGGGCCGCCCGGGCCCGCGGCCCCCGCGCTGCCCCCGGGGGCTTCGAGGATCACGCGACCCTTCAGCGCCTCGCCCTTCGAATCGTCGAGCACCAGCCGGAACCGCCCGCCCGCGCCGCCGTCGCCGCCGTTGCCGCCGGGCCCGCCCTTGAGGCCGGGCCCGCCGTCACCGCCGTTCATGCAGATGGCGGTCGCAGCGGCGCCTGGCGCGCCGGCCGCGCCCGCCGCCCCTGCTGTGCCCATCGCGCCGTCTTGGCCCTTCGCGACGATGCGGACGGGCCGGTCGCTCGACGGGCTGATGAAGTAGAGCTTTTCGCCGCCCGACTCGACGCGGACGAGCGCCGCGTTGGGAAACCACGGCGTCGACAGCGACGTGACCGAGACCACGACCTCGGGGCCTGGGCCGCCCGGGGCGCCTGGGGCGCTGGGCGCCGCCGCCCCGAACACGCGCTCCTTCTGGCAGTCGTAGACCGGCGCGATCCTCGAGCGCGCCACCTTGCTGCGCTGGCCGTCGAGATCGATGAAGCCGGTGAGCGAGACGCCGTCCTTCGCGGTCGCGAGGGGGTCGACAGGCGCCTTGAACACGAAGCGGGTCGCATCGGTGAAGCTCCCAGGGGTCGCCTCGATGTTGACCTGCTCGGGCGCGATGACGGCGTTGGTCTTGCCCCGGCAACCCGTGCTCGGGTCGGCGCTGCTGCACGTCGTGCCGTCGTCGAGCGTGACGACGAGCTCGATCTGGAAGTCGTCCCCCGGACAGAACAGGGGCTGCTTCGAGGCCGGGTGGACCTTGGCGTCGACCACGCTCTTCGGCTCGATCGCGAGCTCGGACGGACCGCACGCGGCGCCGCAGGCGAGGGAGGTGATCAGGGCTGCCGTTCGAACGATGGCGCGGTGGTTCATGCGGGCAGGCTCGGCGGGAGGGGGTCGGGGGGAAGCGGCTGGGGCTTCGGCGGGACGGCCACGCCAGGCTTGCGCTTCGTCGGGTTGATGCCCTTCGTCTGCGCCTTCCAGCAGCCGCGCGGCGTGTCGCGCCAGGTGCCGCTCACCAGCACGGTCTTGACCAGAACGCGGCGGTTCTTGGGCTCGTCGACCTCGTTCGCCGTCTGAACGGCGGGGCAATGCTCGCCGTAGCCGATGGGGACCAGCCGCTTTTCATCGACCTTCTTGTTCTTGAGCGCGAGGCCGACGACGTGGGCGCGACGCTCGGTCAGCGCGACGTTGTACGACTCGTTGCCCTTCGTGGACGCGTGGCCCTCGATCTCGATGCGCTGGATCTCGGGGTGCTCCTCGAGGAGCTTCGCGATCTCGGCGATGGTCGCGTCGCCTTCGGGCCCGAGGTCCGACGAGTCGGAGCCGAAGTGGAAGCGCTTCGCGACGGGGATGAAGATCGCGGACGACTCGTCGTCCCACACGACCGTCGTCGGCTCTTGGTCGGGGCAGCCGTCGGCGTCGCGGTATTCGTTGATGGTCTCCGGCTCAGCCGGACACTTGTCCTTCGCGTCGACGATCAGATCGCCGTCGGCGTCCGGCGCGGGGCAGCCGTCGCTCGGGCTCGGCGCTTCGTTGTCCTCAGCCTTGTCCTTGCATTGGTCGAGCGCGTCCGCGACGCCGTCCTTGTCGGCGTCGCCCAGCGGGCAGCCGTCCGCGGGGGAGGGGGCTTGTCGGTCCTCCTTGGCGTCGGGGCAC
Organism: Polyangiaceae bacterium; assembly: GCA_016719945.1. Lineage (GTDB taxonomy): Bacteria > Myxococcota_A > Polyangia > Polyangiales > Polyangiaceae > Xiheicaenibacterium. The sequence continues at coordinate 10,728 of JADJYE010000013.1, forward strand.
TGGTCGTCGCCGGCGATGACGCCGTCCTGGTCGGGATCGGCGGCAGGGCAGCCGTCGTTCGCCTTGGGGAGCAGGCCGTCCTCCGGATCGGCGGGGCAAGCGTCGTCCTTGTCCGCGGCGCCATCGCCGTCGGTGTCGGCGCCGCGGTCGGTCACCGCGTAGGTCGGACGCGCCGCAGGCGGCGGCGCGCACGCTCCGGCCAGGGTGAGCAGCGCTGCAGCCACGACGAGTCGAGAGATCTTCACGCGAGCACCCCGCGCCACGCTAGGCGGGCGCAGGAGGTCGGGTCAAGAAGGAGCGTCGCCGCCGAAGCGCCGGCGAATCGTGGCGATCGCAGCGCGCACCGTCTTGCGACCCGCGTCGGCCTCGGGCTGCTTGGCGCTGGGGGGCGCGAGCGCTGCGTCGATCTCCTCGAACGAGGCGCCGTCGAGCCACGCCGACAGCGCGGCCATCTGCTCGGTCGGGAGGGTCTTTCGGGCCCACTCGAGCAGCTCGCGCGCGGTCTGCGCGGCGGTCATCGGCGGGCGAGCCGAGCCGAACGACTCCTCGCCGGCGGGCGAGGTCGCGAACTCGTTGAGCAGGCGCTTGATGCTCGGCAGCTGCTCGCCATCGGGCTTGCTTCCGCCCCCCGACGAGCGGCCCAGCTGCTGGCGCACGTAGTCCTTGATGGTGAAGCTCACGACGATGCGGATCCAGTCGGCGAAGGTCTTGCCGGCGTTCTCGCTCTTCCACCGCGGAAACGACGTGATCGCGCGCCCGCCGTCGGTGCCCAGCTTGTCGACGAGGTTGGCGACCACGTTGTGCACGTGGTCGTCGTTCCTGGCGAGGCCACCCATGTGGCGGCTGCCCTTCACGAGGCCGAGGAAGTGGGGCCACATGTGCTCGGCGATCTCGCGCCAGGCCTCCTCGTCGCCGTCGCACGTGCGCTGCGCGAGCGCCTCGCACAGCGCGACGTCGATCTCGCGCGGGCTCAAGCCGAGCCTCCCAGGTCGCGCTGGGTGGGCGGGGTCTCGTCGCGATCGAACGCGGCCTGCAGCGCGCCTACCAGCTCCACCGCGTCGTCGTGGCGGTCGAGCGGGTCGTTCGCAGAGGCCTTCTGGAACCAAGCGTCGAAGCTCGCGGGAAGCTCGACGCCGCGCGCGCGCGCCCGCGCGCTGGGCGGCTCCTTCGGGCCGAGCTCGATGGCGCGGAGCAGCGCGAAGAGGCTCTTCGTGCTCGCGTATTCGATCGTCCAGTAGGGCATGCCACAGAGGAGCGTAAACGCGACGTGCGCGAGGGCGTAGAGGTCTGCGGCGGGGCCGATCGTGCCCTCTCCGCGGATCTGCTCCGGCGCCATGTACACAGGCGTGCCGATGGAGCGAGTGGTGTTCGCGCGCGACATGCTCTCGGCCACGATCTTGGCGATGCCGAAATCGAGGACCTTCACGCACGGGCTGCCGTCGTCGCGCCGCGTCAGGAACAGGTTCTCCGGCTTGAGATCGCGGTGGACGATGCCGGCGTCGTGGGCCTTCGACAGCCCGTAGGCAGACTGCCGCAGGTACTCGACCACGTCCGCCCTGGGCAGGCGCTTGAGCCGGACGAGCTCGCGGTGCAGGTCCCAGCCGGTGAGCAGCTCCATCACGAGGTACGGTGCGCCGGTCGTCACGTCGACCCCGCCGTCGAAGACGCTGACCACGTGGTCGCTGTCGAGCGACGCGGTCAGCATCGTCTCTTGCTTGAACCGCTCCTTGAGCTCCCGGCTCTCGATGAGCTCCGGCTTCATGACCTTGAGGGCCGCCCGCTTCTTGGTCCGCTGATGCACGACCTCGTAGAGCGAGCCCATCCCCCCGGCGCCGAGGCAGCGCACGATCGTCCACCTCTGCTGGAAGAGGCGCCCAGGGAGAAACTGCTCCGGATCGGCCACCGCGCGTGACGATATCCCGCGGGGGGAGGGGGAGCGAGCGCGAAAAAGGGGCGAGAGCGCGTGATGTTCCAGGCGGGCGCGTCGACTGGTTCGCACATGAACGCCCAGAAGCTCCGAGCCGCCGCCCCCTTCGCCCTCCTCTTCGCCCTCGGCATGTCCTTCTCCGCGGCCTGCGTCGAGCCGCGGCGGGACGGGGCCGAGAACATCCCGTTGCCGAAGCGCCCGGCGGACAGCGGGGAGGTCGAGCACGCGGCGGCCGCGACCGCGACCGCCGAGTCGGTCTTCGCGGCGGTGCCCGCCGAGGAGCCGGTCAAGAAGACGTCGTATACGAAGGCCGCCTCTTCGGGCGCCTCGACGAGCAGCGCGAGCAGCGACCGTACGAGCGAGCCGACGTCGACGCCGACGAGCGAGCCGACGTCGACGCCGACGGCCGAGCGCCCACCACGGTCCCCACCACCGACCCCCCGAAGGACCCGGTGGTGGTGCCCACGACCACGCCGGTGATCGACCCCGTGGTGGTGCCCACGACCACGCCGGTGACCGACCCGCCGAAGGGACCTGCCGCGCGTGAGCTGGGCGCGGCGTGCACCTGGGACAGCGACTGCAGCTCGAACAAGTGCTGGTGGTCGGTCTGCACGAGCCGCGGCCTGGGCTCCGCGTGCACCTTCAACCAGCAGTGCGACTCGGGCAGCTGCGGCTGGGACAACAAGTGCCGCACGCGGGGCCTCGGCTCGAGCTGCAAGTTCGGAAACGAGTGCGACTCGGGAAAGTGCTGGGCTGGGGCCTGCGCGGCGAAGGGCGCCGGCACCGGCTGCACCTTCAACAGCGACTGCGACTCGGGCAGCTGCGAGTCGAACGTGTGCAAGTGACCGCACGCACCTCAACACCCGGCCGCCCGTGTGGTAAACCGCGCGCGACCTCGGAAGACCGGGGTCTCACGAGGTCACCCCAGCCATGTCCGTTACGTTGCGAGAAGGTCCCGAAGCTCACCGCCAGCCAGCCCGAAGCGGTGAAGCCCCCCCGATGCAGCGGGACTTCTCCCGCTGGATCGAGGCGACCCGGGACGCTAGCGAGCTCTCGCTCGGGCTCCCGGGCTTCTCGTACGAGGACCTCCACCGGCCCGAGCGCCTCGAGGACCTCTCGGCCCTGTTCGAGAGCGGGCTCGACGGCGAGGCCGCGCGAGCGCTCGCGTCGCTGAGGAGCGGCGAGGCCGAAGCCGCCGGTCCGGAGGCGGTGAGCACGGCGCTCCTCCAGGTCGCGCCCCACGTCCCCGCCTTCGTCGCGAAGCTGTTCCGGGTCGAGGCCGAGGTCCTCGCGCTCCGCGAGCAGGTCGCCGGGCGCCGGCCGCTGTGGGACTTCAAGCGCGACTTCGTGAAGAAGCGGGTCCTGAAGCCGTCTGCTGGCAAGGCCTTCGCCGCGCGGCTCGCCGCTGGCGCCGACGCCGTCGCCCTGGCGACGACCGTGGCGACCCGCGCGCTCGCGTCGATGGGCGCACCGGACAGCCTGCTCGGCTCGGGCTCGGCCGAGGAGGAGGCGGCGGTCGCCGAGGCGACGCTGCGGCTGGTCGAGGTCGACGAGACCGGCCGCAAGGCCGCGAAGGCGGGCGGGGCCCAGTGGACCGACGAGCTGCACGAGCGCAGCGCCCGCGCGCGCGCAGCGATCGCCCGAGCCGCGCTCGGCCCCGAGCTCGCGCCGAGCGTCGCGGTCGCCGCGAGCTCGCCGACCGACGCGGAGGACCTCGCCGTCGCGAGCCTCGCGCTCGACGCGATCGAGGCTTGGCTCGCCGCGCGGCACGCGTCGCACGCCGACCCGGCCCACAAGTGGCCGACGCTGAAGGCGCCCCACAACGTGGAGCCGATGAGCCTCGTGAAGCTCCGCCGCCCGAGCGACGCGCTGCCCGAGCTGTTCGTCGGGCCCGAGGGCGAGGATCGGCCGCGCGATGGGTTTGGCCTGACCGATCGCCGCATGAGCGCGCGGCAGATCGAGCAGGAGGTCGACTATTGCCTGCTCTGCCACGACCGAGACAAGGACTCTTGCTCGAAGGGCCTGCGTGAGGCGAAGACCGGCGCGATCAAGAAGAACGCGCTCGGGGTCGGCCTCAACGGCTGCCCGCTCGGCGAGAAGATCTCCGAGATGCACCTGATGCGCGGGCAGGGTGACGTGCTCGCGGCGCTCGCCCTCGTGTGCGTCGACAACCCGATGTGCCCGGGCACCGGGCACCGCATCTGCAACGACTGCATGAAGGCGTGCGTCTTCCAGAAGCAGGAGCCGGTGAACATCCCGGAGATCGAGACGGCCGTCCTGTCGGACGTGCTCGCGCTGCCCTGGGGCTTCGAGATCTACGGCCTGCTCACCCGCTGGAACCCCCTCAACACCGCGCGCCCGCAGGCTCGCCCCTACAACGGCAAGAACATCCTCGTCGTCGGCCTCGGACCGGCTGGGTACGCGCTCGCGCACCACCTCACGCAGGAGGGCTTCGCAGTGGCCGCGGTGGACGGCCTCAAGATCGAGCCGCTGCCGGTCGAGCTGACCGGCGACTCGACGCGTTTCCCGCGGCCCGTGAAGGACTACAAGCTGCTCTACGAGGAGCTCGACGAGCGCGTGCTGCTCGGCTTCGGGGGCGTCTCCGAGTACGGCATCACCGTCCGCTGGGACAAGAACTTCCTGACGATCGTGTACCTCACGCTGGCGAGGCAGCGCCTGCTGCGCGTCTTCGGCGGCGTGCGCTTCGGCGGCGCCATCACGCTGGACGACGCGTGGAGGTACGGCTTCGACCACGTCGCGATCGCGGCGGGCGCCGGTCGGCCCACGCTGATCAACATGAAGAACAACCTCGCCCGCGGGATCCGCAAGGCGTCGGACTTCCTGATGGCCCTGCAGCTCTCCGGCGCCTACAAGCGCTCGAGCCTCGCGAACCTGCAGGTGCGCCTGCCGGCGCTGGTGATCGGCGGTGGCCTGACGGCGATCGACACCGCCACCGAGCTCATCGCGTATTACCCCATTCAGGTCGAGAAGACCGCCGAGCGCATCGAGACCATGATCCGCACGCGGGGCGAGAAGGCGGTCCTCGCGATGTTCGACGACGAGGAGCGGGCCTTCATCGCGGAGCAGCTCGGGCACGCGGCGCAGGTCCGCGAGGAGCGCGCCCTGGCCCGGGCCGAGGGCCGGACGCCGAGCTTCCACGCGCTGATCGAGGCGTGGGGCGGCGTGTCCATCGTCTACCGCAAGCGCCTCGTCGACTCGCCGGCCTATCGCCTTAACCACGAGGAGGTGGCGAAGAGCCTCGAGGAGGGCGTGCGGTACATCGAGAACTTCTCGCCTGTCGAGGCCGTCCTCGACGCGAACAGCGCGGTCAAGTCGATGAAGTTCGCGCGGCAGGTCCTCGGCGAGGACGGCAAGTGGACCGAGTCGAAGGAGCTCGTCGAGCTGCCGGCGCGCACGGTCTGCGTCGCCGCGGGCACCCAGCCCAACGTCACGTACGAGCGCGAGTACCCGGAGACGTTCAAGTTCGACAAGTGGAAGCAGTACTTCGCGCCTCACAAGGCGTACGTCGACGACGCCGGCAAGCTGCACGTCGAGCCGGTGGCGGACGCCCGAGAGGGCTTCTTCACCAGCTACGACGACGGCCAGCACACCGTCAGCTTCTACGGCGACAACCACCCTCACTACGCGGGCAGCGTGGTCAAGGCGATGGCCAGTGCCAAGGACGCGCACCCGCGGTGCGGGAGCTGTTCCGGCTGGATATCGCCCGGCTCGACCGCGCCGAGCAGCCGGCCCGCGACGCGCGCCTGACGTCCTTCTTCGCCACGATCTCGGACGAGCTCAAGGCGACCGTGTACGCGGTGCAGCGCCTCACCCCGACGATCGTCGAGGTCATCGTGAGGGCGCCGGCCGCCGCCCGGAAGTTCGAGCCGGGCCAGTTCTACCGGCTCCAGAACTTCGAGGTCCACGCCCCGATCGTCGAGGACCCCGCGCGCGCGCTGCTCGGTCACCCGGCGACCACGACCCGGCTCGCGATGGAGGGCATCGCCCTCACGGGCGCGTGGGTCGACAAAGAGAAGGGGCTGCTCTCGCTGATCGCGCTCGAGATGGGCACCTCGACGCGCCTGCTCGCGACGCTCCCGGTCGGCGAGGAGGTCGTGGTCATGGGCCCGACGGGCGCGCCCACGGAGATCCCCGAGCGCGAGACGGTGCTCTTGGCGGGCGGCGGCCTCGGTAACGCGGTGCTGTTCTCGATCGCGAAGGCGCTGCGCGACAGGGGCGCGCGCGTCATCTACTTCGCTGGCTACAAGAAGGGTGAAGACCTCTTTAAGCAAGACGACATCGAGGTGGCGACCGATCAGGTCATTTGGTGCACCGACTCGGGCGTCGAGATCTCGCCGCGCCGGCCGCAAGACCGCCACTACCGGGGCAACATCGTGAAGGCGATGCTCGCGTACGCGTCGGGGGAGCTCCCGGGCGCCGTCGCGAAGCTGTCTTCGGTGAGCCGGATCATCGCGATCGGCTCCGATCGGATGATGAACGCGGTGCGCGAGGCCCGGCACGGCGTCCTGCAGCCGTACCTCGACCCGAAGCACCTCGCGATCGCGAGCATCAACTCGCCGATGCAGTGCATGATGAAGGAGGTCTGCGCCCAGTGCCTCCAGAAGCACGTCGACCCCGTGACCGGCAAGGAGACGTTCGTCTTCACTTGCTACAACCAGGACCAAGACCTCGACAAGGTCGACTTCGAGAACCTCAACTCGCGGCTCAAGCAGCAGACCGTGCAAGAGAAGGTCTCGAGCGCGTACCTCGACTACCTGTTCGGGCTCGCGCCGACGCTCAAGCGGATCTGAGCCCGCCCGGGCGCTTCGCGCTCAGCGGCCCGCCTCGGCGCGCAGCCGGCTGGTGTCGTGCACGATGAACCCGTGCTCGGAGGTCTCGACGAAGGCCTCCTTGTCCCATTTCGACAGCACGCGGATCACCGTCTCGACCCGCGCGCTGACGAGCCGCGCGAGCACCCTGCGGGCGAGCACCACGGGCAGCTGCTGCTCGCCGTGCTCGCCCTCGTCTCCGAACCGCTCGAGCAAGACCAGGAAGAGCGTCGCCAGACGCTGAGGCACCTCGCCCGCAGTCAGCACGTCCACCTTCTCCCGCAGGACGGCGTTGTGATGGCGCAGCACCTCGCTCATCGCCCGTCCCAGCTCCGGATCGGCGTCGACCACCTCGAGCAAGCGGAGCCGCGGGACCTCCATCACCTCGGCCGACTCCGAGAGCACCCGGGCGTCCGCCGGGAACTGCCGGCCGTCGAGCGCCGCGAACAGCCCCGGACATTCGCGCGGCCCGAACAGCGCGAGCCCGACCTCCGCGCCTCCTGCGGTCACTCGCACGATCTCGATCAGCCCTCGCCTGAGCAGAAACACGCGGGTCGGCACGTCCCCGGCTCGCCACAACAGCTCGCCGCACGTGAGCTGCTTCGTCTCGGTCTCGGCGGCGAGCGCCTCCAGGGTGGCGCTCGACGCGTGCCGAAGCAGGGGAAAGGTGCGGAACGTCTCTGCGAGCTTGAGGAGCACGAAGCTGCGCGGAGCTTAGCATGGCCGCGGGAGAACCAGCGTTCAGGCCAGCAGCTGCGCGACCAGCTGCCCGACGGCGCGCCCGACGTCTCCGGGCGTGGATAGCCCGGCGTGTCCTCGGGCGCCGAACATCTCGGGCAAGAGCGCCTTGGAGCGCGGATCGGCGGAGAGCGCGAAGACCTCGACGCCGCGCTGGCGCGCCTCACGGACCGCCTGCCGCACGTCGCCGATGCCGTGGCGGCCCTCGTAGCGGTCCGTGTCGCTCGGCTTGCCGTCCGACAGCACGAGCAGGGCCTTGCGGCGCGACGTGGTGCGCGCGAGCGCCGCGGTCGCGTGGCGCAGCGCGGGCCCGACGCGCGTGTAGCCTCGCGCCTCGAGCCGCGCGAGCCGCGCGAGCCCCCGCACGAGAGGATCCTCGAACGACTTGAGCACGGTGAAGCGGCAGTCCTGTCGTGAGAACGAGCAGAACGCCCCCAGCGCGAGCTCGTCGACGATGTCCTCGCACGCGATGCTCACCAGCGCGGTCGCGTCTCGCTCCAGATCGAGGACGCGCCGGTTGCCGACCCAGCCATCGGTCGACATGCTGGCGTCGACCAGCAGCATCAGCGCGACCGAGTGGCCCCGTCGTCGCCGCGAGACGTACAACCGGCTGGGCCCCTCGTGACCCGAGCGCAGAGCCGTCGCGCGATCGACGAGCGCGTCGAGGTCGACGTCGGGGCCGTCGGGCTGGCGGGTGTGCCAGCGCATCGCGGTGTCGAGCCGGAAGAGCTCCGCCCTCGTCTCGGCCAGGGCGCGGCGCTCCTCGCTCGTGACGCGGGCTCGCAAGGCTCGACCCTCGGCCGCGTCCGCGGGCGGGTGCTCGACCGTCACGGCGCAGTGCCGCGCCAGGTATCGTCGATGTTTGGGGTCCCACTCGTCGTAGCGCAGCCCGGCGCCGCTCGCCTCGCCGCCGGTGACCTCCCCCGACAGCGATGCGTCGGCCCGGTAGATCGAGCGCGTGCGCTCGCCGGAGACGACGACCTCCTCCAGGTCGAGCTCGTCGAGCGCGGCCAGGTGATCGGCGAGCTCGTCCCCTCCGTCGGCTCGCTTCGAGCCGCCCTTGTACTCCTCCGCGGTGTGGACCTTCTCGAAGGAGTGGGTGAGGGGTTGTCCTGCCCTCGCTCCTCGAGCAGGCGCTTCTCGCGCAGCGGCGGGGCCCGACGACGTGCGTCACGCTCGGTCGTCACCTGCGACGGCAGCTGCTCCGCGTCGGAGGGGCGCACGTCGTGCAGTGACGGCGCAGGCCGTGGCAGCAAGCGGCCCACCAGAGACTCGAGCGAGAGCGTCGCCGGCAGGGCTGCGCGCATCGACGCCCAGCCGGGGAGCTCCTCGAGCAGGAGCGCCTCCGCCTCCGCCGTGAGGGCGCCGAGCGTCGAGCTCGAGCCGGGAGCGCTGGCGACGCGCACCATCGCGCCCGCCAGCGTGGCTCTGACGATCAGCAGCCGCTCGTTCTCCTCGGCGGAGCCGAGCGCCGTCACCCTGCGCGGGAGCATGACGACCTCGCCCGAGACCGCCCCCGCGTCATCCACCAGGCGCAGCTCGAGCGGGCGACCGGCCGCCGCGCCCGCGAGCACGCGCAGCCGCGGCAAGAGCGGCTCGACCTCGACGGCGGCGGCCTGGACGGCCGCCGACTCGCGGGCCGTGAGCTTGGTGACCGCCCTCGACAGCCAGCCAAAGATCGCCTCGTCGATGCTCATGTCCCGCTCAGAACATCAACGCTGCGAGGTCGGTCAGGCCCTTGGTCACCTCGGGCTCATCCGAGAGCGGCTGCACCACGCCGACCTCGCACGCGAGGCGCGCGTCCATGCCGCTGGTGATGAGCCGCGCAGCGTGGACGAGCAACCTCGTCGAGACGGTCTCGGGCAGCGCGAGGTCGTGCAGCGCCCGGACCTTGGTCGCGAACGCGACGAGCCGCTTGGCGACGCTCGCGTCGCACCCGGTCTCGCCGAGCAGCACCTCGACCTCGACCGGCGGCGTTGGGTAGCCCATCGCGACGGTGACGAACCGCTGTCGCGTGGACGGCTTCAGATCCTTCGAGCCGCGCCGGTAGCCCGGGTTGTAGCTCGCGACGAGCTGGAAGCCCGGCGCGGCCACCAGCTCCTCGCTCCTGCGGTCGACCCACAGCGTCCTGCGGTGGTCGGCGAGCGGGTGCAGGACGACCAGGACGTCGTCGCGCGCCTCGGCGACCTCGTCCAGGTACAGCACGGCACCCTCGCGCACGGCCCGCGTCGCCGGGCCGTCGAGCCACTCGGTGTCGCCGCCGCGGACGATCCAGCGCCCGAGCAGGTCCGCCGAGCTCGTCTCGTCGTTGCACGCGAGCGTCACCAGCGGACGCCCCAGCTCCGCCGCGATGGCCTCGACCAAGCGCGATTTGCCGCAGCCGGTCGGACCCTTCAGCAAGACCGGGAGCGACGCGCCGCACGCTGCACGCATCGCCTCGACCTCGCGTCCGACGGCGCGGTAGTACGGGGCCGAGGCGCCGCTGGCGTCAGGCATGTTGTGCCTCTGCGTCGAGGGGCGGCGCAGCCGGCTCGGCCGACGGGCTGCCCGGCTCGACCCGCCCGACCGGCATCCCGGAGCGGATGAAGACCCAGACGAACGCGCCGATGCCCAGGGTGAACAGGCTCGCCGCGAGGATCAGGCCCCAGAAGTGGACCTCGATCTCGCGCTGCACGGTGAGGAAATCCATGCCCAGCCGCCGCTCGAGCACGACCTGAGTGACGCCCGCGACCGCGAACGCGAGCGTCATGGCGATCATCCCGATGTTCGACGTCCAGAACGCGAAGCTCGACGCCGTCGAGTCGTGCAGGCTCCGCCCCGTCAACATCGGCAGCGTGTACGCGATCATCGCCAGCACGATCATCGCGTAGGCGCCCCAGAACGCCATGTGGCCGTGCATGGCCGTCACCAGCGTGCCGTGCGTGTACATGTTGACCTGCGGCAGCGTGTGCGCGAACCCGAGGAAGCCGGCGCCCACGAACGAGAGCACCGCGCAGCCGACGCTCCATTGAAGCGCCATTCGGTTGGGGTGCGCCCGCCCGCCCCTCCTCGCCATGGCGATGGCGTAGATCGCCATCCCGAGGAAGGCGACCGGCTCGAGGGCGCTGAAGATGCCGCCGACCATCAGCCAATAGCGGGGCGTGCCGATGTAATAGTAATGGTGGCCTGTCCCGAGGATGCCGGACAGAAACGTGAAGCCCACGATGATGTACAGCCACTTCTCGATCACCTCTCGATCGACGCCCGTGAGCTTGATCAAGAGGAACGAGAGGATGGCGCCCATGATCAGCTCCCAGACGCCCTCGACCCAGAGGTGAACGACCCACCAGCGCCAGTAAGAGTCCACCGTCTGGTTGGTGGTCGGGATCATGCCGGGCAGGTACAGCAGCGCGGCCATCAGCAGCCCGAAGAACAGCACCATCGCGGTCGTGGTCATGCGCCGCCCGCGCCAGACCGTGGCGCCGATGTTCGCGATGAACGCGAGCACATCGACGACCACGAGGAAGTCGAGCGGGCGCGGGATCTCCAGGAACTTCCGCCCCTCCCACCAGTTGGCGTGGTAGCCGGCGATGGCGGTGACGCCCACCGCGACGAACGCGCCGAGCTGCACCTTGGCCAGCCAGGGCCACATCAGCTCGCGCTCGCACTCCTCGGGCACGATGTAATAGGCGGCGCCCATGAACCCGACGAGCAGCCACATCACCAGCAGGTTCGTGTGGGTCGCGCGAGCCGTGTGGAATGGGATGACGTCGTGCAGCACGTCGTAGCCGGCGTGCGCGAACCCCATGATGAAGCCGTAGACGATCTGCAGGGAGAACAGCAGCATGCACGTGGCGAAGAACCACCACGCGATCCTTTGGGACTCGTAGCGCATGGATTACCTCTTGCTCCCTAGGAAGGTCACGAGCTCCTCGATCTGAGCGTCGGTGAGCGGCAGCTTCGGCATCTTGGTGCCGGGCTTCACGTTGGTGGGGTCTCTGAGCCACTTCCTGAGGTAGTCGGCGTCGAGGCGTGTACCGACGCCGTCGAGGGATGGACCGACCGTCCCACCTTGGCCGTCGAGGGCGTGGCAGACCGTGCAGGTCTGCTTGAACACCAGCGGCTGGGTGTCGAGCTTCGCGGTCTGCGCGGTGCCCTGTGCGAGCGGCGGCGTTGGCGGGAAGCCGTTGAGGTCCACCCCGCCGGCCCATTTGAAGAAGGCGACGAGCGCCGTCTTGTCGTCCTCCGAGAAGTCGTACTTCTGCATCTTGCGCTCACCCGGGTACATCGCCGCGGGGTCGGTGAGCATCCCGCGGATGAACTGCTCGCCGCGGCGCTCGTAGACCTTCGTGAGCTCGGGCGCGTAGTAGGCGCCTTCGCCGAACAGCGTGTGGCAGCCCATGCAGTTGTTGCTCTCCCAGAGATCTTTGCCGCGCTTGACCTCCTCGGTGATGTCGTCGTGCTTGGTTTGCGCGGGGATGCGCGAGAACGTGTCGACCGTGAGGCCGATGAACGCCACCGCGCAGAGGCCGGTGCCTATCAAGAAGAAGGCGCGTGCTTGAGACTTGCTGAGCATGATTGCCCTCGCGCGCGGGCTCGAGCTGAGCCCGACGCATGGTCGATTCGTAGCAACGTCGGGCGCGAGGCCCGATGATCCAGATCAGCTGCCGGACGATTGCGCCGCGCGACGAGCGCTACCCGCCGAGTGACGGGGAGCTGCCGTCGCTCGGGCGTTCGGGCGCCGGCGCGCCGGGCTCATGGGTGCAGAGCGGATCTTCCGCGAGCGGGTCGCCGGTCGCCGACCAGGCGCGAGCGCGCGAGCCACCACACACCAGCGCGTGCTCGCAGCGGCCGCAGCGGCCGCCGAACTCGGTGGGGACGCGCAGCTTCCGGAAGAGCGGCGCGTCGCGATAGACCGCGACCACGTCGTCGACCTTGACGTTCCCGCAAGGCAGCTCGAGAAAACCTGAGGGGCAGATGTCGCCCACGTTCGAGATGAAGAGGATGCCATTGCCGTCGCGCACCCCCCCGGCGTGCGTCGCGTGCCCACGCGGAGGCGGTGGCGACCCGGCGTCGGCGGCGCCTTCGGGGCCAGGACGAGCCGCCTTCATTCGCTCGGCGACGACCCGCCGGATCTGCGGCGCCTCGGTCGTGGTGATGACGAGGCCGCCACGCCCTGTCGCCATGCGGGCCGACGAGAGCCCGGCGATCCACGACAGGATCTCCTCGGCGCGCTCGGGGGTGACGGGCGCGAGGACGTTTCCGCGCCCGACCGTGACCAGGAAGAACAGGCTCCAGCGGGCGGCGCCGAGCTCGCGGACGATCTCGTGGATGCGAGGGAGGTCGTCAGCCGTCTCTTCGCACACCAGCGTGTTGACCTGGAACGGCAGGCCGGCCGCTCGCGCGGCCGCTGCGGCGCGCAGCGTGCGCTCGAAGGTGCCGGGGACCTGCCGTATGGCGTCGTGGCGCTCGGCCGTCGCGGCGTCGAGGCTGAGCGAGATGGCGTCGACCCCATGCGCCGCGAGCTCGCCGATCGCCGCCTCGGTGAGCAGCGGCGTCGCGCTCGGGGCGACCGAGACGTGGAAGCCGAGCCCTCGGGCGTGATCGATGAGCTCGAAGAGGTCAGCGCGCTTCAAGGGGTCTCCTCCGGTGAAGACCAGGTGGGGCAGCGGCGAGCCGAAGCCTCGAAGCGCCTCGAGCAGGGCCCGGCCCTCGGTCGTGGAGAGCTCGCGAGGGTCCGCCTCGGGCGCGGCCTCGGCGCGGCAATGGCGGCAGGCGAGATCGCAGGCGTTGGTGGTCTCCCAATAGATGCGCAGCGGCGCGGCGTCGTAGATGAGTCTCTGCGGCATGATCAGCCCTCCCTGGGCTCCAGGCAGCCTTGGCTCGTGAGGGTCGCCGCGTGAAGCGCGCCCTCGAGGCGCTCCGAGAGAGTGACTACCTCACCGATGACGACCAGCGCCGGGGCCTCGACCCCGCGTCGCTCCACCTGCGCCGCGATGTCCTGGAGCGTCCCGCGGACGACGACCTGCCTGGGGGTCGTCCCGTGGGCGATGACCGCCGCGGGCAGCGCGGGCCGGCAGCCCGCGTCCACGAGCGAGCGCGCGACGCGCGCCAGGCGGCCGAGGCCCATGAAGGCCACGAGCGTGCCGCCGACCCGCGCGAGGGCCTGGTAGTCGACGTTGTCTTTGCCGTCGCCCGAGGTGTGCGCCGTGAAGAACGTCACGGAGCGCGCGAGGTCGCGGTGCGTGACCGGGATCCCTGCGCTGGCGGGGACGGAGGTGCCCGAGGTGACTCCGGGGACGACCTCGAACGGCACGCCGGCTGCGGCCAGCGCGAGGGCCTCCTCTCCGCCGCGGCCGAACACGAACGGGTCACCCCCCTTGAGCCGCACGACGTCGAGCCCCGCGCGCGAAAGCTCCGTGAGCCGCGCGTTGATCTCTGCCTGGGGCAGGGTGTGGCGAGAGTCCCGCTTGCCGACGTCGATGAGCTGGGCATCGGGCCGCGCGAGCGCCAGCAGCTCGCGGCCGACCAGCGCGTCGAAGACGACCGCGTCCGCCTGCTCGAGCAGGCGCCGCCCCTTGACCGTGATGAGCTCCGGATCGCCTGGCCCGGCGCCGACGAGCGCGACGCGCCCGAGCCGCGCGCCCGACGAGCCATCTGCCGCGGGGCTCACGAGGCCTGCCCCGCGCGCTGCGCCCACCACGACGTCAGCTCCGGGAGGTAGTACCTGAGCCGGGTCTTCTTGAACTCCCGCTGGCTGAACAGGACGTCGTAGTCGCCCACGCCGGTGGACTCGGCGAGCTCGGCGGCCACCCTGCGAACCGCGGGCTCGTCGGGGCCGTGGATCATGCTGTAGAGCGAGTAGTCGAAGCCCGGGAAGGGCGGCCGCGAGTAGCAGTGGCTCACCTCCGGCGCCGAGGCGAGGCGCTCGCCGACTCGCCTCACGTCCTCTTCGGCGACGCGCCACACGGCCATTCCGTTGCCGCGGACGCCGAGCTTCCTGTGGCGGAAGGTCGCCACATACCGGCGCAGCGCCGTGCCCAGCAAGCGGTGAGCGAACCCCAAGAGCTCATCGGTCGAGACCTCAACCTGATCGGCGAGCGCGGCGAACGGGCGCTCGCGCGCGGGCAGCGGCGTCTGCAGCGCGCGCACCATCGCGACCTCGCGAGCGTTCGGGGAGAAGCGCTGGCTGGCGTCGCCGAGGGCGACCTGGGTGTCGTTGCGGCGCGACTCGAGATCGAAGCTGACGCCGATCTTGAAGGTGTGACCCCTGCGCAGAGGATGAAAGGCAGCAGGGTCTACTCCGGTCTCCGCGGCCAGCAGGCCCAGGGTCGCCTCGAGGCCCATCTCGGGGGGGACCGCGAGGGTGAACCACAGGTTGGTGGCGTGGTTGCGCTCGTAGCAGTGGGTGACCGTCGGGTGGCGGGCGACCCCTCGGGCCACCGCTTCGAGCTGTTGGTCTGCGACGGCGACAGCGACCAGGGCGCTGTCATAGCCGAGCGCTTCGCCCTCGAACACCGCGGAGACCTCCCGCAGCTCTCCCCCTTCGAGCCATCGCTCGACCTGTCCGAGCACGGCGCTGCGCATCAGGCCGGTCTCGTCGGCCAGGGCGCTCCACGGGTCGGGGGCCAGGGGGAAGCGCCTCTGGATGGCGCTCGCGAGGGCGCTGGACTCTGCGGTCGACATGGCTTTCATCGAAGACCCTCCTGCTCACAGGCCCAATCGAAAGGCGCGCCACGGGCCAAAGATGCCCGACGGCGAGCGCAGCGTCTCGACGTCGACGACCTCGTAGGTCGATGCGTCGATCAGCACGAGGCGGTCGTCCGCGTTGGCCGTCGCGAGCACGTGCGAGCCCCGCGGCGTAAAGTCGAAATGGTAGACCCGCCGGCCGACCTCGATGGTCTGCGTCGTGGCGAGGGTCTCGGCGTCGATGACGTCGATGAAGGAGTCGTCCTCTTCACCCGAGAACGAGACCCAGATCTCCCGCTCGCTGGGCGAGCGGACGGCGTACACCGGGTGTCCGCGCAGCGGCACGCTACCGACGTAGCCGAACGTCCGCCGGTCGAGCACGGCGAGGCGCTCCTCGCCGACCAAGGGCACGAAGACGTGCTCATTCGCGACCGCCCATGAGGCCATGTGAGGCAGCTTGGCCGGCGTGTTGCGCTTGCGGAACATCTCCGCGTCCTCGAGCAGGACCTCGCGAACGCCAGCCTCGGGCCGCGCGAGATCGAGGACCGCGACCTGCGCGGAGTTGAGCTTGCCCACGACGTAGTAGCGCCCGTCCGGCGTGATCATGGCGTCGTAGGGCATGCCCTCGCCGGAGGGCACGCGCAGGGTGATCGGCGCCTCGGGCTTCGAGGCGTCGAGGATCCAGATCTCCTGGCCCTCGATCAGCACGCAGGCGAAGCGGTTGCCGGGCACGTCGACCATCCCGGTGACCCGGGAGGTCAGGGTCTGCCCGTCTCGTTGGAACGTCGCCTCGTGGCGCTTGCGGACCTCGAGCGTCGCGACGTCGACGATCGACACGCCGCCGGGGACGTATTCGGCCACCGCGATGGTTCGCCCGTCGTGGCTGACGGCGTTGTCGATCGAGTTGGAGGAGGTCGCGACCTCACCGTCGACCTTCAGGGCGTGCAGGTCGATCCGGTGGAGCTTGCCGCCTCGGGTGGCGAGGAAGCCCCAGCGCAGGTCGGGGCTGAAGGTCATCGTCGCGTGGCTGAGGTCGGCGAGGCCCTCGATGCGCTCCGGCGCGAGCTCTCGCCGCGCGTAGTCGTACACGGCGAGCGAGCCGGAGCTGCGCTCGACCACCAGCACCCGCGTGCCCAGGGCGCCGAAGGTCGCTGGCGGGGTCTCCTCGGCGGGCGCGGAGTCGCCGCCGGACGAGCGGTCGCAGGAGCCGGCCAGGACGAGGCAAGACAGCAGCAGGCAGCGGAGGGCACCAATGCGGCGCCGAGTCTCAAGCCTGAACATGGTGAGCTCCTGGGTGTCGAGTGGGCGCGCTCGCGCCGATCTCTTCGTCGCTGAGCACGCAGGACGGATCCGGGGCCCAGCGGTCGCCATAGGCTGCCTCCGCGCGCTCTCGGTGCGAGCCGCGGCACAGCGCGCGATCCGAGCAGCCGGCGCAGCGCCCGGTGAGCCGCTCTTCGCGCGTTCGCAGCTCGCCGAGCAGGGGATGGTCGAGGACCTCGGCGAGCGGCTGCAACGGCAGCCGACCGAGCCGCTCACTCTGCCAGAACTGGTCGGGGTGAACCCCGCCCTTGTGATCGATGTTGAGCAGCTTCTCGCCCGCCGAGTTTCCCGCGCGTCGCTCGAGCATCGCGCGGACCTTGGCGGCGGCCGGCTCCCCGAAGCGTCGGGCGGTGAAGCGGACGAAGAGCCCGCCAGCGGAGTCGTTCCCCCCGGTGACGATGCGCAGCGGGTGGCGCTCGCTGGCGAGCTCGACCGCTCGCTCGAAGAGCCACGTGAGTGAGGCGCGCGTCTGCTCTCGGGTGAGGTCGTCTCCCATCATGCGCAGCCCGCGCCCCGCGTAGACCAGGTGAGAGACATAGAAGCGATCGGCCCGCTCCGCCGCGAGCGCGAGCATGGGAGCCAGCGCGTCGAGGTTCTTTCGGGTCAGGGTCGTGCGCAGCCCGGTGCGCAGCCCTGCGGCGCGCAGGTGCGCGAGCGCCTGCACGGCCAGGTCGAAGCCGCCCTCGAGGCCGCGGTAGGCGTCGTTGAGCTCCCGCGGGCCGTCGATGCTGATGCCGACGTAAGACACCCCGAGCCCTGCGAGCCGCGCGGCGACGCCCTCGTCGATCAACACGCCGTTGGTCGACAGCTGGACGGAGAGCCCGCGGCCCCGAGCGTGGGCGATGAGCTCGAACACGTCTGCGCGAAGGAGCGGCTCGCCCCCGCTCACGATCAGGGTCGTGACGCCCGCGCCCGCCAGCTGGTCGATGACGCGCAGGCAGGCGCTGGTGTCGAGGTCGCCGGGCGAGGGCTTCGTGCCCGCCGCCACATAGCAGTGGGGACAGGTCATGTTGCAATGGCGGCAGATGTTCCACACCACCACCGTGCCGGACAGGTCTCCGCGCTCCCGCGGGCCGCGCGCGTAGCGCAGCGGGCTCTCGAGAGCGGTGGCGCGCTCGGGTGCTTCGCCCATCGCCAGGCGAACGAGATCGGAGACCATCAGCATGGCGGGCCTCAGTAGACGTCGTGCGCGGTGTTGTAGACGTTGAATTTGCCCGTGGGCGTCACCATCCAGTCGCCCTTGATGCGGGCCTTCTCGGTCAGGGTCTTGTCGTCGTAGACGACCAGCTCGCCGGCCCTGTCCCACAGGCTGACCCAGACCTCCTCGCCGTTCTTGTCGTATTCGAAGTGCACCATTCGGCCGCGGTCGGTCGGGGCCCAGCACTTCTCGATCTTCGCGTCCTTCTTCGAATAGACGCAGATCTGACGCGGGCCCTTCTCGTCGGCCGAGAGCGGCGAGTCGGTCCACACCCAGGGGGACTTGTCGTGGGTCTTGAGGAACAGGCCACCGGCCGCCGGCAGGTCGACCTTGCGGACGATCTTCCAGGCGTGCTCGGGCGATTTCTCTGGGTCGGCGCCGTAGATGGTGAGCTTGCCCTCCCCGATGTGGGTGGTCGCGTTGACCCAGCCGAACTTCGGGTCGAGCCAGTTCGCGCCTCGCCCGGGGTGCGGCTTACTCCCTGTCTCGATCAGCGCGACCGTCTCCTTCTTCTTCACGTCGACGACGGCCATCTTGTTCTGCATGTTCGCCGCGACGAGCAGGTACTTCTTGTAATGGTCCCAGCCGCCGTCATGCAGGAAGCGATCGGCCGCGACCTTCTTGACCATCGGGAAGTCGGGCTTCGAGTAGTCGACGAACCCGACGAAGCCGCTCTCCTTGAGGTTGATCGCCCACAGCGGCTCGTCGTGCAGCGCGTAGATGCCGGCGACGCGGACCTCCTTGAGCTGCTCCTTGGTGTCATAGGTCTCGCCGAGCACGCTCGTGACGCTCTTCGGCTCGAGCGTGGCGCCGTCGTAGACGACGTATTGCGGCGGCCAGTAGCAGCCCTCGATGACCAGCTTGTCCTCCCAGCCCGGCGCCTTGCTGCCGTCGACGCTGCGCGCGTCGAAGCACCCCTGGACCTGCGCGACGACCGTGGGGGTCTCGGTCCACAGATCGATCATGGTGATCTTGCCGTCGCGGCCGACGGCGAGGAAGTAGCGGCCGGTCGACGAGGCGCGCAGGATGTGCACGGCGAAGCCCGTGTTGATGAGGGCGACCTGCTCCTTGGTGTCGCCGTCGATGATCGCGACCTTGCCGGCGTCGCGCAGGATCACGCCGAAGTAGTTCTCCCAGTTGCGCTTCGTCTCCGGCTTCTTCGGTCGCTTGTCCGGGGGAACGAGGACCTTCCAGCTGCCCTTGATCTTCTCGAGGGGCAGCTCGGGCGGAGCTGGCGGGTCCATCTGGACGTAGGTGGCCATCAGCGCGATCTGGTCGGCGGTGAGCACACCCTCGCGGCCCCACGCGGGCATGCCGCCGGGCGTCCCGTTGGTGAGGATGGTGCGCAGGTTGGCGCCGCCGATCTTCTTCGTGCGCTCGGGCTGGATGTTCGGGCCCGTCGCCCCGGCGCGGAGCGTCCCGTGGCAGCCGGCGCAGCGGTCGAAGTAGATGCCCTTGGCCTGGTCGAACTTGTCCCCCGTGAGCGCGACCACCTCCTCTACGGCAGAGCCGCCCTTCGCGCTCTCCGCGTCGATGTAGGCGAGCACCGCCTCGATCTGCATCTCGTTGAGGTTGGGGTTCGGCATGGGGACGTTCTTGAACTTCGCCATGAGCTCCTTGCCCACGGCGTCGTTCTGACCCATGCCGATCGGGTCTTTCATCCACTTGGTCAGCCAGACCTTGTCGCGTCGCTTGGACACGTCCTTCAGGTCGGGCCCGGTGCGGTCGCCGCCGCCGATCGAGTGGCAGGCGACGCACGTCTGATCGAACAGGGCCTTGCCGTCCGTGGTAGCCGCCTCGGGTGCTGGCGCCGCGGTGGTCCCCGAGGGCTTCGTGCGCTCCTTCGGGTCGGGCATGCAGCCGAAAAGTGTGGTCGCCGTGAGGGCGAACATTCCAAGGGCGATGCATCGCATCAGCGAATCCTCCTGGGCGGCCGCGAGGCGACCGCTCCAGGGCACTATGGGCCTCGCCCCATGGGGAGGCGCTGATCTGGATCATGGCGGCGCGGAATCCAGCCGTGGCGCGCGCGCCGACGCTCGCCGCGCCGAGCGAGCCGCGTCAGCCGGCCTTGATCGCCTGGAGCCGCTCCTTCAAGAACGTCCCCGCCGTGATCGCGGTCATCGCGGGGCCGTCCCAACCGGCCGCCGGTGGCATCGGCTCGAGCAGCACGTCGGGGCGCGGGTGCGTGAAGAAGGGGATCGAGTAGCGCGAGACGTTGGGCCCGCTCGGGTTCGAGACGCGGTGGGGCGTCGAGCGGATGCGGCCGTGCGTCAGGCGCTGGAGCATGTCGCCGGCGTTGATGACGAGCTGCCCGCGCAGCGAGCGCACCGGCATCCACGAGCCGTCCTTGCGCTTGAGCTCGAGGCCGCCGGTCGTGCCTTCGGCGAGCAACGTGATGAGGTTGATGTCCTCGTGCGCTCCGGCCCTCACGGCTCCTGGGGCGGCGTCGCCCGGCACCGGCGGGTAGTGGATCAGCCTGAGGACGCTGTCGCCGCCGTCGATCATCGCGGACAGGTGCTCTGGCGGCAGCCCGAGGGCGCTGCCCAGGGCGCCGAGCAGCGCGCGGGCGGTCGCCTCGAGGTCGCGGTACAGCGCGGTGAGCTCCTCGCGGAAGCCGGAGATGCTCGCGGGCCACACGTTCGGCGAGAGGGCCGAGCCTGCCGCGGGCCGGTCCTGACCGACGTGGAAGAACTCTTTCAGGTCGGGCACGGCCGCGCCCACCGCGCGCTCGCCACCGAACGGCACGTAGCCGCGGTTGCCGTCGCTCTCAGGCACGATCAGCGTGCGCTTGTCCGCCTCGGGTTGGGCGAAGAACGCCTCGCACAGCTCGAAGGCGCGCGCGATCCGCGCAGGGGCGATCGGGTGCTCGGCGACGACGCCGAAGCCGTACGTGACGAGACCGTCTACGAAGGCTCGCGCGAAGGCGTCGCGCTCGCCCTCGTCGCCAGCGAGCTGGCGGAAGTCGACCACCGGCAGCACGTCGCTCATCGGGGGCGCACCGCGCGGCTCAGGGGAAGCGCTCGCGGTGCAGCGTGCGGAGCGCTTGGACGACGGACGCGATCTCCTCCGCCGTCTCGTGCCGACCTTGCTTCTCGAGCATCTGCGAATGGAAGCGCGTGGCCTCGTTCACGCTACTGCAGATGTTGAGCCTGAAGACAGGACGCGCGAGCGCCATCACCCCCGCCATCACGGCCCGCACCGAGGCCGCCTTGAACCCGGCGCCCTCGTGGATGAGCGTCCCGTGGGAGACGTCCTTCAGGCGGAGATACTCCTGGAACGCAGCTCGGGCCTCGTTGTCCGGAGGGACGGACTCCTGCTCGACGACCTGGCAGACCCCGATCCCGCCCGGGCTCTGGACCGCGAGGGTCTTCATCGCGGCGGTCGCTCGGCGAAAGGCGGCTCCCACGGTACGGCGCCTCCAGATCATGAAGAGCATGTTGGGCGCAGTGGCGACCACGTGGTCCTCGTCGATTTCGACAACGTCGTATGGCAGCTTCGTCACCTTGGCCTCGGTGAAACGCTCGCCCGCGCTCCGTGCGGGCGAATGTCCTCAGGAAAGCCACGGTAGCTCGCGGCGAGGCTCCTCTTCAACCATTGTCATGACGGGTGCTCACGAGCGGACGTGAAGCTTGCCGAGACGTGACTCGAACAGCGCCGCAGGGTCGTAGCGGAGGTCGGCTTCGCAGAGCTCCGCGTACGCTGCACCGTAGTGCCTGCGCCAATCTTCCGGTCCGGGCTCGAACAGCCACCCCGAGCCGTAGCGCTTGCCTCCTGCTTCGATGCACGACGCGTGGACCGCGCGCAGGGCCGCGACCGCCGCGTCAAGGCAGGCCTCCGGGATGACGGCAGGGAGCACTGCGAACCCGACGGCTGGGCCTTCGTCGGGAAACGCCACGCTGCGGGGTCGATCGGTGTCTGCGAACAGCAGGATGCGGTGCCCGTCGCCGAAGAATGGGGGGAGCCTCTCGAGCGCGCCCCGGATCGCCGACGAGGCCGTCGAGCTTGGCAGGATGACCTCGAACCACGGGTGCCGCCCGGCCCACGCGCCTGTCGCCCGCATGAACGCGTGTCGCTGCTCGTACCGCGACGCGTGCCCCAGGATGCCGTCTTCGTCCGAGTACAGGACCGAGCCCGCGAGGCCGTCAGAGATGACGGGATGGGCCGGTCCCTCTGGCTCGGCCTCCACCCCGACGTGAAGGCAGAACGACCAATCGATGTGAGGTCGCCGGAGATCGTCGATGGCACGCAGCCCCACGACGGGCCCGTGGCACGAGAGCTCGAGGTGCGCGACCGACGGGTTCGACTGCAGCCGCCACGCGTCGGCCAGCAACCCGTCGAGGTCGCTGTATCGAGCCACGACCGTTCGCACGCGCGGAGCCGCGGACCTCAGTTGAAGCTCGACCTCCGCGATCACGCCGACGCGCCCAAGCCCGCCAAACACGGCGTCGAACAGCGCGCGCTCCTCTCGAGGGCCGCAGCGGACTGGCTCGCCGCTGCCGGTCACGACCGTCGCGCCCGCGACGTGGCTCGCCACGATTCCGAAGCGATGGCTCGACGAGCCGAACCCGCCCGCTGACAGGGTGCCGCCGACGGTGAGGTCGAGGTTCAAGGGCATGACGGGAGGCAAGAGCCCGAGCGGCGCTGTGCGAGCCGCGATCGCGCGCCACGAGGCGCCGGGCCCGACGCGGATCGTGCGTCGCGTGAGGTCGGGCTCGCCGACCGTGGCGAGCCGGCCAAGCTCGAGCGTCAGCCCGGAGCTCGCGACCGATTGCCCGCTCTGTCCGAGCCCACCGCCGCGAGGCGTGAGCTTGACGCTCCGCGCCCGGGCTTCGCGGACGACCGCCGCGAGCTCGCTCACGTCCCGCGGCCGAACGACGCCGCGCGGGTTGCCTCGGACCATGTGGCCGAAGTCCTCGCGCGCGGCGGTGAGCGCCTCGGGCGACGCGTCGATCGCGACGCCGCCGATCTCACCCGGGGCCACCGCCGCCGCCATGGCCGTGACCAGGTCGTCCGCGAGCGTCCTCATGCGAGCGAAGGTCGCGCGCACCGCGTCGACTGCCTCGTCACGCACCGCGCCGTCGAGCGGGATCGCCGCGAGGCGAGCCTGGCTCGTCGACTCGAACACCTCGTGCTCCGCCTCTACCTGCTGGTGGCTGCGCGCGAAGTAGCGCAGGTCCGCCGCTCTGCCCAGGCGCTCGAGGAAGCCGATCATGCGCCCGAAGAACTCTGCGCCCACTCCCTCGAGCGCGAGCGCCACGGCCAGGCGGACGCGGTCGTCGCTGGCGCCGATCGCGGTCGCGACGTGGCCGTAGCCGACGTCACGAGCCAGCCGGTGCTCTTCGCTGAACAGCCAGCGGATATCGAACGGGATCCCGAGCCGCTCGAGATCTTGCAGGTACCAGAGGTCGTGCCCCTTGTCCTCGTCCCAATGCGTTTTGGTCAGCTCGCTGATCTCGCGATCGGTGCAGCGCTGGTGGACGAGGCGAAGCACGTCCTGGAACGCGAGCACGAAGAAGCCGAGGCGCGGGATCATCGCGCGCGCCTGTTCGAACGTGCCCGAACCCTCGAGCCGCCTCAAGAAAGGGTGCGCGGCGAGGGACTGTCGCTGGAGCGCGATTTCCGTCGTGACAGCATGCATGTGCGAATGTCCTCAGCTCGCGAGCACGTTCGGTCATCAGGGCTGCGTGGCCATCGGGCGGCTCGCGGGCGGGCCGGCGTCGAGCTCCTCTCGCGGGCGGCCCTCGCGAGCTGGGTCGAACCACGCCGCGTAGAGCGCCGTGAACAGGTCATGGAACGCGCAGGCGGCGTCGGCGCCCGCGCGCCACGCGCGCTCGACGCCCTCGGTGGACACCCGATCGAGGATCTCGTCCGCGTTCCGCGGCCGCGGCAGGAGCGCGATCACCCCGCCAGCCCTCACGCCCATCGCCTTGCGGAGCAGAGGCGTCGCGTGCTCGACGAGCTGCGACCAATACTCGAGCGTGACGAACAGCGCGCCGAACAGCGCGTCGGGGTCGGGTGAGGACAGGCCCTTCGCCAGCGACGCCGCGAGGCGGCGGGCGGCCGCGGTGACGTCGCGCGCGGCCAGCGGGTCCATGACGGTGAGCGCGTCGAGGAAGCCCTGAGCGGCGGAGCGCTCCGGGCGGCCGGAGCCGCACATCTCGAACAGGTAGGTCACCAGCACGGAGCGCTCGAGCTCCCCGTCGACGCGGTGTGCGGCCGCCGCGAGTAGCCGTGGAAGATCCGCGATCACGCCGGCGCCGAACTGCTCGAGCAGCGATCGTAGCGGCTGCATGGGCGACTCCTTGCGGCCCAGGCGCTGAACGAGAGGGTCACCCCACAGCGGATCTCGCTCGCGGAACCAAGCGCTCAGCTCGGCGCGGGTGCGCGCTGGCTCGGGCATCGTCGGCGCAGCCACCGTGTGCGGGCGGTAGACCTCGGGCGGGAAATACGCGGTCACCCGCGGCCTGGGCTCCGCCCAACGAACCGACACGTAGCTCTGCGCCCCGACGCCCGCCTCGAGCGGTCCGCCTGCGACGGTCTCCATCGCGCGGCGGTAGACCGTGGGGTCGATCTGGTAGCGCTCGAGGCAGCGGCTCGTGAGCCCTGCGACGGCTCGATCGTCGGCGGCATAGCCGTTGATCGGAAAGTGGGTCGTCGCCTCGGGCGCGGCGCCGCGGACGAGCGACAGGCACGTCCACGGTGCGCGCCCTTCGAGGATGGGTCGCTGCGCCGCGACCAGCTCGAGCAGCTCGGTGGCGGACCCGGGCCGATAGCCGGGCGAGGCCGACGCTGCGAGCTCGAGGTCGAGCGCTGTCGACCTGTGGTGTCGACCATAGACCTTGAGGCGCGCGCGGTCGGACCGCGACAGGTCGAGCGAGACGAATTTGAGCTCGTCGAGCGAGGGGCCGCGCCGGCCGAGCGCCCGGACGAGCATCGGCCACTCCTTGTCGAACCCGAGCCTGCACATCGCCTCCTCGATGGTCGCGCGGGCCAGCGCGGGACCGCGGGCGTCCGGGTTGAGGTAGATCTTGAAGGAGGTCTCCGTGGGACCGAGCTCGGCGGCCAGCCACACTGCGAAGTGCCCCTCGGGGGCCTCCGGCGCGAATAGATCCCACACCGACAGGGCGCGACCGAGGTCCACGCCGTAGGTGTCCCTCAGCGCGTACAAGAGCTCGCGGCTGAGCTCGGCGTTGTTGCGGAGCGAGGGCTGCTCGGCGATCGGCTCGACCATCACGCGCAAGACGGGGCTCGGCGTGAAGGCCACGGAGAACTCGAACGGCGTGCCGTCGTCACACACGTCGGAGGGCCACCTCGGGCCCGCCGAGACCGGCGTGTCCACCGAGGAGCCGAGCATCGCCTCAAGCAGCGAGACGGCCTCGTCCTCGCGACGGCCCAAGCCGAGCACGTCGCACAGCGCGCGGAGCCGCTGCGCGCCCACAGCCAAGAGCCCCCCCGATGGATCGTCGATGCCTTGCGAGATGTCCATGATGCGATGCGCTCCTGCTCAACAGTCGAAGATGCCGAGCCCTGGAGCGAGCAGATCGTGCGGGTCGTACTGCTGCTTGCGCTGCCGGAAGTCGCTCCAGCTGTCGCCGTACTGCGCGGCCCAATCGGCGGCGTCGAACTCGAGCGCGCCGATCGGGTACCTCGTGCCCCCTGCGTCGCGGGCGAGCTCGAAGAGCGCGCGGTTGCGCTCGAGCATCAGCTCGACGAACGCGGGGTTGGGCCCGGGCGTCTCCGACGACGTGAGGATGTCGAAGAGGTAGATGAAGTCGGTCCCGTCGTCCTCCGGGATGCGGAAGAACGGCCGCGTGATGCCGCTGCGGCGGATCGGGAACATCAACATGAACCCTGTCGTCCCCACGTCCGCGGGCGTCAGGGTCGGCAACACCTCCGCGATGTAGCCCTCGGCGGTGGAGTCCGGCAGCAGCACGTCGAACCACGGCTTGATGAGGCTGTCCCAGGCGTAGGTGACTTTGTAAAAGTCGTACACGCCATCGATGCGCGTGACATAAGCGACGTAGGGGATGTCGACGAAGGTCGCCGCGGACGCAGGTTGGCTCAGGTCACGCAGCACGACCGACGCATCCGGCGCGTCTGCGGGCGCGTCGTAGCCGATGGCCGCGTTCAGCTGCGCTCCCCAGCCGCCCGGCCCCGGATACGGAAAGTACAGGTTGAAGTAGTCGTCGAGCTCGTCCCGCGCGAGCAGCGCCCGCATGTCGCCGAAGAGCTGGGCGTTGTCGAAGTAGACCAGGTTGAACAGGCGGACGAACGCGGGAGCCTGCACCAGGCCCACCTTCGCTCGAACGATGATGCCGCACTGGCCGAGCCCGCCGAGCACCGCCTCGAACAGGCGCCTTCGGTGCGTCTCGGAGCAGCGCAGCAGCACGCCGCTGCCTGTCACCACGTCGAGCCACTCGACGTGCTCGATCTGCACTCCGCGACCGAACGTCGACGACACGCCGCCGACCGAGAGCGTGCCGCCGATGGAGAGCTTCGTGTAGCCGGTGAGCACGGGCGGCGTGAGGCCAGCTTCTGCGGCGGCGAAGATCAGGTCTTGCCACAGGACGCCCGCGTCCACCTCGGCGCCGTCGGGGCCGATGGAGTGGATCGTCGAGAGCGACGCCATCTCGATCGAGAGGCCCGGCGTCAGCGAGTGACCGAAGGTCGTGTGCCCTTGCCCGCGAGCGGCGATCTGGATGCGGTGACGCTTGCAGAAGCGGACCATCTTCGCGACGTCTTCGGCGGAGCCGGGGCGCAGCACCGCGACAGGCTGGAGCTGCTTGATGTTGCCCTGGTCGGTCGACACCGAGTCGCGCGTCGCGACGTCTTGGTAGACCGTGCCGTCGAGGTCGGGCAGGTGATCGAACGCGTCACAGCCGCCGGCCGCCTCCGCGGCTCGCACCCACGTCTTTCGCAGCGGATCGAACCCGAGCACCACCGCGCCGGCGGCGATCGCCGCGAGCACGTGCCGGCGCCTCATCGAACCCCCAACGCTCGCTTCGATCGCCTTGTTCACGCGGACCCTCCTTGGTTGGCGTGCAGTCGTTGACGGACCAGCCCCACGCTCACCATACGAGCGGGCGACGGCTTTTCATCTGCGAGGCGCAGCTGAAAGCGAAAATGAGTCGGATACTTGGAGGAACGGTGACCACTTCTCGCCTGAGGCTTTTTGTCCTCACATTGTTCGCGGGAGCGGCAATCGCCGCGAAAAATGCGGGGTGAGGACAAAAAGCCTCAGGGATTGACGTCGACCGCGCTGGCGCTGTGATCTCGCGCGCGCGCAACGCCGTGGTATCTCGAGGCGCATGTCCACGAACACTCGACCCGTGCTCGCGCCTTCGAGCGTGAGCGAAGCCGCGCTCGGCGCGATCTCGGCCTTTCACTCGGACGCGGTCCTCGAGATCGAGCGCGCCATCGCGTCGTCACCCGTCGTGGTGGTCGGCATGGCGCAGAACCCCCACGTGGCGAAGGCGCGCAAGGCGCTCTCCGAGGCGGGGATCGAGCACACGTACCTCGAGTACGGCAGCTACTTCTCCGGCTGGAAGAGGCGACTCGCCATCAAGATGTGGAGCGGCTGGCCGACGTTCCCGCAGGTCTTCGTGAGAGGCGCGCTGATCGGCGGCGAAGACCTGACGAAGGCGGCGATCGCGGACGGCTCGCTCAAGGCCCGCCTGGCGGGC
This sequence comes from Polyangiaceae bacterium, assembly GCA_016719945.1. Taxonomy (GTDB): domain Bacteria; phylum Myxococcota_A; class Polyangia; order Polyangiales; family Polyangiaceae; genus Xiheicaenibacterium. Next base: position 38,091 of record JADJYE010000013.1, read on the forward strand.
TGACCCGCGCCGGCGCTCGCCGGCGCGGCGAGAGCGCTCAGCCGACGTTGCCCATCATCCGATCGTGTTTGTCGAAGGCGACCCGCGCGTGCGCGACGATCTGGCGGTCGTGCGGGTGATCGGCCGTCTCGACGCCGATGATCTTCGAGACGAGCCGCTTCTCGTGCTCGTGCACCCACTTGATGAGCTCGAGCTTGGCGGAGCCCGGCCCGAGCACGAGGATCTCCGCGCCGGGGGCGCTCTCGACCTGGAGCGTGCCGCCGTGCGCTCGCACGATGCCGAGCACCGCCGCGAGCCCGAGCCCGCGGCCGGTGAACTTGGTCGAGAAGAACGGATCGAACATGCGAGCCTGCGTCTCCTCAGTCATTCCGGCGCCGGAGTCCGTGACCTCGGCCGCCACGTAGCGGCCCGCAGGCGGCTCTGGGGTCACGTGGCGCGAGCGCAGATCCGCGGCCGTGGCCTGCACGAGGCGCGTGCGCACGACGATCGTGCCGCTCGCCCCCTCGAGCGCCTCCGACGCGTTGGTCAGCAGGTTCATCACGACCTGCCGCAGCTGCGTGGCGTCGCCCTGGAGGGTCGGCAGATCGGCCGCGAGCTCCCGGCGAACGATCGCCTTGGACGACACGATGCTCTGCAGCAGGGTCGCCGTCTCGCCGACGAGCGACGACAGCTCGACCGACTCACGCGCGACGCTGCGACGCCCCGCGTACGCCAGCATCTGCCTCGTGAGCTCCGACGCGCGGAGCGTCGCGGACTCGATCTGCTCGAGGAAACCTCGGACCGTATGAGAGGCTTCGAGCTTCGCCAGGCCGAGCCCGGCGTTTGCGAGGATGGCGGCGAGCAGGTTGTTGAAGTCGTGGGCGACGCCCCCGGCGAGGACGCCCAAGCTCTCCAGCTTCTCGGCGCGGACCATGCGGGCCTCGAGCTCTTTGCGCTCGGCCTCCGCCCGCTTGCGGGCCGTGATGTCGAGCGCGAGGCCTCCGACGCCGCCGAGAGAGCCGTCCGCGCGTCGCCACGGGAACTTCTCGACGATCGAGGTGTGCGTGCCGTCGACGTAGGGAGCCTCCTCCTCGAACTCGACGGGCACGCCGCGCTCCATCACCTCGAGGTCGTGCTTGCGGAACGCGTCGGCGATGTCCTTGGGGAAGAGCTCGTGATCCGTGCGGCCCAGGATGGCCTCGCGTGGGAGGTCGAACGAGGCCTCGAACCGCTGGTTCACGCGGAGGTATCGGCCTTGGACGTCTTTGAGGAACATGACCGAGGTGCCGCCCTCGACGAGCGCGTCGAGCAGCTGGCAGTCGTCCTCGGCCTCCGAGCCCACGCTGGGCTCGGTGACGGCGGGAAGTATTTGAATCATGAAACTGCGGGCGACAGCTTAGCGTTTGTCACGACACCTGCCGGAGGGATCACGCGCGCTCGCGGTCGCACCTTGCGGTATATATGCGGTGTGCGAACGCGCAGAGTCGAGCCGCTCCCTCCGACCGACTTCGCCCGCTTGGCGGCGGCGATCGCCCACGGGATCGTGCTCGCCGCGGTCGACGAGCGGGCCACCGCCGACGAGACGGCGAAGGCGGTCGACGCCGCCATCCGACGCGCGAAGGACGCGGGCAAGGCGCTCACCCCCGATCAGATCGAGGGGCTCGGCGTGCTGTGGGGCAAGGCCGTCAGCCAGGCCTCCGGTTGGACCTGGGCGCGCGTCGTCGACGGCGAGGCGTCTCACGTGTGCCTCGTCGCCCAAGATCACGCGCACGCGTGCCTGCCGCTCGCCCTGGTGGCCGAGCAGCTCGCCGACGGCAAGGAGTGCACGTCGCTCGTCATCTTCGAGATGATCGCCGGTGGGGCGCTCCCTGCGGCGGAGCTGGAGGAGCTCGCGTTCGTGGGGTGACGCCGCGAAGCCGCGCCTCGCGAGGCCCCGGCGTTGGCGTGTACGATGCGCCGATGAGGCTTGGCGGGTGGGTCGTTTCGGTCTTCGTGCTCGTTGGCTGCGGTGACGACGGCGCGAGCAGCGGCGGCGCAGGAGGGCAGGGGGCGTCGGGGCCTGGTGGCGGCCCAGGGTCGGGCGGGCAGAGCACCGGGGGCGACAGCTCCACGGGCGGAGGCGGGACAGGCGGCTCGGCGCCTCTGCCCTGCAGCGGCTTCCCCACGTTCGAGGACGGGCTGGCCCCCGCGGCGGAGGTCCACGTGTCCACGGTCGGCGACGACGCGTCGGGAGATGGCTCCGCGGCGGCCCCGTTCGCGACGATCGACCGCGCGGCGGACGCCGCAGCGCCTGGCACAGCGATCGTCGTGCACGCAGGGACGTACGCGGGCGGCGCGTACCTCGAGGGGCTCTCGGGCACGGAGTCGGCGCCGATCTGGATCGGGGGCGCGGAAGGCGAGGCGAGGCCGCTCTTGCAGGGCGGCGCGAACGGCCTCGCGCTCAGCCGCGCGCGCTACGTCGTGGTGCACGATCTCGAGATCTCGGGCGCGACGGCCAACGGGATCAACTGCGACGACGGGGGCGAGTACGCGAACCCCGAGGCGGCCCGGTTCGTCGTCTTTCGCGGGCTCGACATCCACGACATCGGGGGCGACGGGAACCAAGACTGCTTGAAGCTCTCGGGGCTCAACGACTTCTGGGTGAAGGACAGCTCCTTCGCCCGCTGCGGCGGCGGGATGTCAGGCAGCGGGATCGATCACGTCGGGTGCCACCGCGGCGTCATCGCGAACAGCCGCTTCGAACAGATGGCGGGCAACGCGATGCAGTGCAAGGGCGGCAGCGAGGACCTCACGATCGTCGCGAACCACATCGTCGACGGCGGGCAGCGCGCCGTGAACATGGGCGGCTCGACGGGCTTCGAGTTCTTCCGGCCGCCGCTGTCGCCGGGCTCACCGAACTTCGAAGCGCGGCGGATCCACGTGCTCGCGAACGTCATCGAGCGGGGCTTCAGCGCGCTCGCGTTCGTGGGCTGCGTCGACTGCCTGGCGGCCAACAACACGATCGTAGACCCCGAGAACTGGGTCATCCGCATCCTGCAGGAGACTGTCTCCGGCGGCGGCTACACCTTCCTGCCGGCGTCGCAGGGGCGGGTCGCGAACAACCTCGTCTACTACCAAGTCGGGGAGATCTCGGTGCACGTGAACGTCGGCGCGGACACCGACGCGACCTCCTTCTCGTTCGCCAACAACCTCTGGTACGCGCACGACGACCCGGGGCAGTCGACCCCGTCGTTGCCCGTCATGGAGGACATGGGCCTCGTCGGCGTAGACCCCCAGCTCGCCGCGCCCGCCAGCGGCGACTACCACCTCGGGCCCGAGAGCCCAGCCATCGCTGCTGGCGCGCTGGTGTCGGAGCTCGCGGGCGACCGGGACGGCAGTTGCTACGCGAGCCCGCCGAGCATCGGCGCGTACGAGGGCAACCCGCCGTGAGGGCTTGATCAACCGCCCACGGTGAGCACCACGACGCGGCCGGTGGGAGTCTGCACCGTGCGCTCGTGTTGGCAGCGGAAGCGAGCGAGCACGCGGCGCGCCTCGTCGAGCTCGGCGTCGGCGCGGGCGCCCTTGACGAGGAGCAGCGCGCCGCCGCGGCGCGCGAAGGGGGCCGTCCAAGGCAGGAGCTGAGCGAGCTTGGCGACAGCCCGCGCCGTCACGACGTCGAACGATCGCGCGAGGCTCGTGGTCGCCAGCTGCTCCGCGCGCTCGGCGAGCACGCTCACCCACTCGAGACCGAGCGCCTTCACGACCGCCTCGAGGAACGCGGCCTTCTTCTGCGTCGCCTCGATCAGCGTGACCTGCAGATCCGGCCGCGCGATGGCGAGCACGAGCCCAGGCACGCCACCCCCCGAGCCGACGTCGAGCAGCCTGCCGCCCGCGGGGACCTGCGCGAGCAGCGGGACGAGCGCGAACGCGTCGAGCGCGTGACGCGTCCACGCGCCTTCTGGGTCGGTGATCGCGGTGAGGTTGAGCTGCTCGTTCATCGCGAGCAAGAGCGCCAGGTAGGCGCCGACGCGCTCGAGGGTCTCCGCTGGGAGCGACACGCCGAGCTCTGCGAGGCGGGCTCCAAAGTCGGAGGGCGGCGGGAGGGGCGGGACGCTCGGGAGGGCAGGGAGCGGGCGCGCTGCGAGGGTCGACATGGCGAGCGGCTTGTACCGTGGGGTCACGCCGCGCGTCTCGCGGAAGGCGCCGTGTTAGCCTCGGGGCGATGTCTTGCCTTGCCTTTCGTCGCTGCGCGGCTGCGGCGTTCGTCCTGGTCTTCGGCTGTGTGCCCACCGAGTTCACCTTCGTCGGCGAGGGTGGAGCCGGCGGGGCCGGGGCTGCGAGCGCAGGGGGCATGGGCGCCGGCGGGGCCGGTGGTGGCGTCAGCCTGACCTGCGGGGACGGCATCCAAGACGACACCGAGCTGTGTGACGAGGGCGAGCAGAACCGCGACGACTTCGACGACCTCAGCTACGCCACCCAGCGAGGGACCGAGCGCGGTTGCTCGACGTCGTGTGAGCCCATCGTGGCGTGGAGCTGGAACTACTCCGTGGAGTCCGAGGCGAGCGCCGTGTTCGGGCTCGCGGTGACCGCCGACAAGGTCTACGCCGGCGGCGTCATCGATCCCGACCCGCTCGATCTGATCAACGTCCACTATGGCGGGACGCGCCTCTACGTCGAGCTCGATCCCGAGACCGGGGAGGAGCTGAACCTGGTGGCCCAGAACGACGCCGGCGACGCGAACTCGATCTTCGGGATCCGCGTGCGCGACGCGGACTCGGTGTGGGTGCTGGAGAACCGCCACCACGAGGCCGCCCCTGCGTCGCTCGGCTCGTACCTGGCGGTCTGGTCCGACGGCGCCGAGGTCCCCGATACTCGGTCAATGGGCTACGTCGGCGAGTATGAAGGCTCGTTTGCCTACCTCGGCTACCCCGGCGTCTCCGACCCTCGCGTGCACATGATCGCGGCGCGGGATGCGGGCATCGTGCGCATCGCGAGGGGGGACGACCTGGGGAGCCTCGAGATCGACGAGGGGCTCACCGGCTTCGGTGGGCAATCCGGGCCGGGCGCGATCACGCCGCGGCTGGCAGGCGGCTCGTACGCCGTGTGGCGCGGCCGGCTGCGCCTGTACAGCGATGAGATGGTCCAGCAGCTCGAGGTCGACCTCCGCGACAGCGTCGCAGGCTCCGAGGTCGTGATGGTGACGGGCGCGTGCACCCGGCCCGACGGGAGCGCGGCCCTCAGCGCCTGGGTCCGCTACCCGACCAGCGGCGAGATCACCGCCGCGCTGCTCGTCGCGAACGAGTTCGAAGGGGTGGTGTTCGTCGACGAGTGGGACGGCCCCGCCGCCGGCGTCGACCGGGCGAACGCGATCGCCTGCGGGCCCGACGGCTCGATCGTCGTCGCGGGCGAGGAGAGCGTGCTCGACGACCCGTCGTTCACGAGTGACGTCTACTCGCGCGCCTTCGTCCGCAAGTACGTCACCTCGGGCGTCGGCGAGCCGCCCGCGCTCACCTGGCACCGCACGCACCAGAGCCCGATCACCAACTCCAGCGAGACTGTGGGCTCGAACGACGCGTACGCGGTCGCCCTCGGCCCAGACGGGGCGGTCTATGTGGCCGGGCGCGAGATGACGAGCCAGAACGGGGCCTCCGCGTGGGTGCGGAGGTACGCGCCGTGAGCCGAGGGTTCTTCACATCAGATGTGGGGCGTCGCGCGGCGCGCACCATGCTCTCGGCACTCATCGCCGGCGCGCTGCTCACGTCGTCCGTCCCGGCGGCCGCTCAGCCAGCCGACGCAGAGGCGCGCCGCACTCAGCTCTTCCAGGAGGGCCGCAGGCTCGCCGACGAAGGCCGCTGGGCCGAGGCGGCGGAGCGGATGCGACAGGTCATCAGCCTGCGATCGGCGCCGAAGGCGCTGATCGCGCTCGCCCTCGTCGAGCGCGAGCTCACGCGTCACCTCGAGGCGCGGGCGCTGCTCACGCGAGCGATCGCCGATGCGCAGGCCCAGTCGCTCGCCGATGACGAGGTCGCGGCGAAGAAGGCCCTCGCCGAGCTGGAGGCGATCTTCTGCCGCGTCGAGCTGTCGGGCGCGAGCTCCGCGCCCGAGCTCGCGGTCTTCGTCGATGATCAGCCCGCGGTGCGCATCGGGGACGCCGTGCTGGTCGATCCGGGGCGGCACGTGCTCCGCCTCGAGGCGAGCGGACGAAAGCCTCAGCGCGAGGAGGTGACGCTCGCGTTCAAGCAGAAGGTGACGATTCTGGTTGGGCTCGAGCCGGCGGCGTCCTTGGCGCCGAACAGCTCGACGCCAGCGGCGCCGCCTGAGGGAGGCGGCCCGTCGCTCGTCGGTCCGCTGGTCCTCGGCGGCGTCGGCCTCGCGGCGGGCGCCGCAGGCGCGGTCTTGCTCGCGCTCGGCGCTGCCGACCAAGCGGACGCCGAGGAGCAATGTGGCGGCACGACCGGATGCCCCGAGAGCGTGCGGCCGCTCGTGGACTCCGGCGCGAACAAGATCATCGCGGGCGACGTCGTGCTCGGTGTGGGCGGGGCGCTCGCCGTCGGAGGCGCCATCTGGCTGATCGTCGAGCTCGCTGGCGGAGGCTCGACCGAGGGCGCCGCGCGCGCGCGGCCCGGTGGCCTCGTCGTGAGCTTCTGACGGCTCAGCCTGGCGAGTCGGGGAGGGCGACGCGCCCCGTCTTCGCAGGCGGCGCGCGCGGTGGTGGCCGCTTCGCGGGGACCGAGCCCTTCTGGGTCGACGACGCCGCAGCCGGCGGGGCCGCGCTCGACGCCTCCGCGGGTGCGGCCTCCGTCGTCGCCGCGGCCTCGGTGGGGGCGGGCGGGCTCGTGCCCGACGGCTGGGCGGGGAGGCTCGTGGTCGACGCCGCGGCGCGGGACGAGCCGCCCAAGGACTGCGCGGGCGCCGGAGCCGTCGCGCCCGGGGCGGAGCTGTCGTTCGAGCTCGATGGGGCCGAGCCAGCGCCAGACAGCACGATGAACGCGACCGCCGCAGCCGCGCCGAGGGTCAAGGTCGCCCCCGCGAAGAGCCCCCAGGCGCCACGCCGGCGCGCCGGGAGCTTCTGCGTGATCAGCACCGAGGCCGTGGCCGTGATCGGCGCCGGCAGGCCTGGCTCGCCGGCTCGATCGTCGTGGGGACCGGGGGCAGGCCCGTGATCCCTGCGGCGGGAGCAGCCTGACCTTGCGAGTCGACGGGGGGCAGCGGCGCGAGCGCCTCACCCGGCCCCGAGGGCGGCGGGCCCGGCGCGCCTGCTCGCAGCGAGCGCGGGCCGGTCGCGGCGAGCGAGCTCGGCGGGCGCTCGCCCCGCGCGGCCTCGAGGGCAAGGAGCAGCTCGGCCGCCGACCCGAGTCGCTTGCTTGGGTCTCGCACGACGCAGCGGCGGATGAGGGCGCGGAGCTCGGGTGAGACCTCGGGGCAGAGCGCGTCGAAGTCTGGCGGCGGGCCGTGCAAGATGTGGCCGACCATCGCGTAGGGCGTCTCCCCGGGGAACGGGAGCCCAGCGGTCAACAGCTCGAACAGGCAGATGCCGAAGGACCAAACGTCGCTTCGACCATCGATGTCGGCCGCGCCCTTCGCTTGCTCTGGGCTCATGTAAGCGGGCGAGCCGACCGCGCGACCCGCGTCGGTGTAGCTCGCCTCGTCCCGCGAGAGGATCTTGCTGATGCCGAAGTCGAGCACCTTCACGGTGACCTCTCTGCTGCCGGGCTCGGTGTGGAGGAAGATGTTCGAGGGCTTGAGATCACGGTGCACGATCCCGAGCGCGTGCGCGGCGACCAGCGCGCGCGCGACGCCGACGCCGATCTCGATCGCGTCCGCCTCGGGGCAGGGGCCCGCGCGCTCGAGGCGATCCTCGAGGGTCTCGCCGTGGAGGATCGGCATGACCAGGAACGGTCTGCCGTCCTCGAGCTCGGAGATGTCGAAGACCTCGATGACGTTCCTGTGCTGGATGCGCCCGCACGCCCGAGCCTCGCGCAGGATGCGCGCGCGCGCCTCGGCCGTCTGGTGGTCTTCGGCGAGGATCTTGAGGGCGACCCTGCGGTCGGTCAGGGTGTGTACGGCCTCCCAGACCGTTCCCATCGCCCCACGGCCCAGGATGCGAACGACGCGGTACTTCGCCGCGACGAAAGATCCAGGCTTCAAATCCATCACACCGACTCTACCAGGCCGCGGCCGCTGGTCACCGCTTCTTGCGGCCGACGTCGTCCGCGCGGAACGCGTTGGGGCACAGGTCGGACGCCTTGCACGCGCTGCACGCCGGCCTGATCGCGAAGCACACGCGGCGACCGTGGAAGATCAAGAGGTGGGACAGGGCGTCCCAGCGGTCCCGCGGGTAGAGCGCGCACAGCGCCAGCTCGATCTTCTCCGGGGTCTGCTCCTTCGTCAGCCCGAGCCGCTGGGAGAGGCGCTGGACGTGCGTGTCGACGACGACGCCCTCCGGGATGTTCCACATCACGCCGAGCACGACGTTCGCGGTCTTGCGGCCCACGCCGGGCAGCTCGACCAGCGCGTCGAGCGAGCGAGGCACCTCCCCGCGATGCACCTCGACCAGCGCCCGCGAGAGCCCGACGATGTTCTTGCCCTTCTGGTTGAACATGCCGAGCCCACCCGCGCGCAGCAGCTCGGCGACCTCGGCGACGTCGGCCTCGGCGAGCGCGCCGGGCGACGGGTAGCGCGAGAAGAGCGCGGGCGTGACCTTGTTGACGGCCTTGTCGGTCGTCTGCGCGCTGAGCACCGTGGCGACGAGGAGCTGGAACGCGCCCTGGTGGTCGAGCTCGCAGTGCGCGTCGGGGTGGATCTGCTGCAGCCGTGCGAAGAGGTCCGCGGCGCGCGCTCGCAGGGCCTCGGCCTTGGCGGACGGCGGGCGCCGCGGCGGCCCCTTCGAGGACGCGCTCGTGGTGGCCGCCTTCTTGGTGGCGGGCGCGCGCTTGGTGGTCGCCTTCTTGGCGGGCGCGCGCTGGGAGCCCGCCTTCTGGGGCCCGCCCTCCGTGGACGCGGTCCCTCGAGCTCCCGTTCGCGCTCGCGGATCAGTGGACGAAGGGGCGCTTCTTCGCGTCTTGCTCGTCGAGGAACTTCTCGATGCTCGCGAGGCCATCTTCCACCGCGTCCTGCACGATGCGCAGGATCCTGTTGGGCTCTCCCTTGAGCGCTTCGTAGTAACCCTGTCGCTCCTTGGCGTGGATGATCGCCGGAGGGTAGCCCGAGCGGTAGAGCAGCAGGTTCATGAACAGGCGCGAGACCTTGCCGCTGTCGTTCTGGAACGGGAACACCCGGACGAGATCGTAGTGGGCGCGCGCCGCGATGCGCAGTGAGTTGCGGGTCTTCTTGGTCTCGGGCTCGTTGAGCCAGTCGACGACCTGACGGACCTTGTAGGCGATCTTGTCGGGCGCGGCGTACTCGTGGAAATAGAGGCGATGCTGCGGCACGTCGCGGCGGTACTTCACCGTCTTGAGGTCGCCCTCGCTCGGGTGGAGGATCAGGTAGATCTTCTTCACCACGTCGACGGTCACCGGCAGGCGCTTACGGAGGCCGAAGTCCCGCACGTACTCGATCGCCTCACGATGACGGCGGATCTCGTCGGCGGCGGGCTGAAGGCTCGAGTCGGTCAGGATGGGCTCGGCGCTGAAGCCGGCGAGGATCTCCTCGCGCGTGTAGACGTTGCCCTCGAGCGCGCTGTCGTGGCTGACCCACGCCTGATCGAACATCTCGTAGAAGATGCGGCGCGACGGCTCGTCGAGCGCCTCGAGGCGCTTCTCGATCCGCGAGAAGCGCTCTTCGACGGTCGGCGGCGACTCGAGCTTGCGCACCGGGATGGGCAGTGCGGGCGCCTGAACCCCTTGCGAGGGCCGATCGCTCGAACGCCGGACCAGCGTCACGCCGCGCCCCGAGGATGCGCTCGATGCGGCCGGGCGGCGCCCGACGTCTCCCCTCGCCGACGGGGCGGCAGGGCGCGGGGTGCCGGGCTGACTCGAGCGCGCGGGGACGAGCGTGAGCACCTCGCCCCGGCGCGAGCTCGAAGGCTTCGGGGGCGGGAGGATCCCGCCGCGCTGCGGTTGGCTCGGCGCTACGGGCTTCGCGCCCTTCGCGGACGCCGCCGAGGGGATCTCGAGGGCACGCCTCGAAGACGAGGCCTCGGGCGCCGACCTCTTGGACGGGGGGGCCGGCGCAGCCGAACCCTTCTTGGCACCCTTGGCGGGTGCCGCGGGGGCGGTCGCCTTGGACGGCGCCGCCGGCTTGGCGGACGGCTTGGCGGCCGCCTTTGCCTCGGCCGCCGCGGGCCCTTTCTTCGGCGGAGCAGCCTTCTTGGGGGGCGGCGCCTTCTTTTCGGCGCCCTTCTTTGCGGCGCCCTTCTCTACGGCGCCCATTCTTGCGGCGCCCTTCTTTGCGGCGCCGCTCTTGCCCGCTGCTTGGGTGGGCGCTGCCTTCTTGGGCGCCGAGCGGCCGGCAGAGGCTTTCGCCCCTGCCTTCGCGCTCGAGGACGCCTTCCCCTTGGCTTTCTCTTTGCGTTTCGCCGCCATGGTTGCCCGCGCTCGCGAAAGTAGTCGGCGCGATCCCAATCCGTCAACGAGAGGTTTTGGGGCTGGCCCCAGGAGGGGCACCCTCAGGCGTCGATGTTGATGCCCAGGGCCGTGCGGATCGCGAAGAACTCCTCGCTGACGCTGAACAGGACCAGCTCCTTGTGCCGCTCGCGGCTCGCGACGCTGCCCGCCTCTTCTCCGGCCCTGAGCAGCTCCAGGGAGAGCTCGAGGTCGTTCGACAGGACGAGGCCCGCCCGATCCGCGGAGAGATCGACGCCGTTGACCCACTTCTTGAGGTCGATCGCGCCCGCCTGCAGCAGCTTGGTGACCGCGCTGACCAGGGTGTCGCGGGCCGAGCCCGTCAGCGCCTTCTCGAGGATCGCCATGTTCTCGCCGACCGGGCCCTCGAGCTCAGGCGCGACCGGGGACGCCGCGACCACCAGCCGTATCGCGGCGAAGAGCCACGCTCGGAGGCCCGTCCCCGTGGGGACGATCTGCCGGACGTACAGGCCCTGGCGGTAATACGTGAGGTGGCGGGCCGCGACGAACGAGGCCGGCTGGGTGGGCAGCTCGAGCGCCAGCGCGGCCTGGCCGAGGACGATGCCTGGCTGGTGCGCGTGGAGGAAGGCGAGGCCGCTGGGGTCCTCCGGGTTCTGGAACGTGGGGGGAGGCTCCATCCCGAGGACGCCGGCTGCGTAGAAGAGCGTCTGCGACATCGGGTAGGGGTGTCGCAAGAGGTCGAGGGCGTACGCGGCCTGGTAGCCGAGCGCCTCGAGCGGCTGGCCGTTGCGCCGCAAGACGGCGGGCTCGATGAGCTGGAAGATCTGCGTCACCAGCGGGTCGGCGTCCGGGTGCATCAGCAGATCCCAGTCTGCGTCGCTGAGCCGGGACTGCGCCGCCGCCGGGCCCTCGGGGCGCATGCGTCGGTAGAACCGCTCCTCGTCGGGCTCCGCGAGGTTCATGCAGGACAGCGCCTGGCACAGGCACCAGGCGGCGTCGGCCCGCTTGGACTCCGTGTACAGCTTGCGGAGCAGCCGGTAGCTCTCCGCCTTCTGCGGGTGCTTGCGGAGGATCGGCCGCTGAGCCGCGACCGCCTTCTCGAGGTATTGTGCCGGGTCGCTCGCGTACAGCGCGGCGAGCAGCTCGTTGCGCTCGTTGTTGTCGGGATCGAGGGTCTGCGCCGCCTCGTAGGCGTCGATCGCCTCGGTCGTCCACCCGAGCTTCTCGCGGTAGAGCAAGCCGAGCTTGTCGAACGCGGCGAGCATCCGATCGCGGTCGGCCACGTCGGTCGCCTGGTCGAGCTGCATCTTGATGAGCCGCTCGACGCCCTCGTGGTCGTTCAGCTGTCCGCGCACCTCGATCGCCTCGCCCAGGGCCTTGTCGAGGCTGGGATCGAGATCGAGCACCTCGTCATAGAACTTGGCGGCGCGGTCGAGCTCGCCCATCTGCCGGCCGGCGACGATCGCGGCCGTGTGGAGGTACTTCACCTTCTGCTTGGGATCGTCGACCTTCGACGCGAGCTTGAGGACGACCTCGATCAGGCGAGCCCAGTCCTTCTCCTCGCTGTAGAGCTGCATCAGCTTGGTGAGCACGCGGCGATCGTCCGGGCGCTCGTCGAGCGCGGCGACGTAGCTCTTGCTGGCCTTCGTGCGGTCGTTGAGCTTCTGCGAGTAGATGTCGCCGATCTCGAGCAGGAGCGCGGTGCGCGCCTCCCCGGTGAGCGCGTCGAGCCCCCGCGTCTTCATGCGGATGAGCTCCTCCCAGTCGCCCTTCTGCTCGTAGACCTTGGCGAGCATCTCGAGCGGGGCGTTGGACTCGGGATCGAGGTCACAGGCCTCGGACAGCGGGCCCACGGCCGCGTCGAGCTCTCCGAGCTTCAGCCGCGCCGAGCCCAGGCCGACCAGCGCGTCGGCGCGGGCGCGCATGGTGAGCTTGTCGTCGAAGCGCTCGAGCACCTCCTCGTACAGCGACGCCGCGCGCTTGTGATCGCCTGCGTCGAGCAGCACCCTCGCCGCCGCCGAGACCGCGTCTGCCGCGTCCGGAGCCAGCTTGAGGAGCGTCTCGACCTGGCCCTTCGCCTTCTCCGACGAGCCGGTCTTGGCGAGCGACTCGATGTAACGCATGAGGACGCGCTGCGCGTCCGGCTTCTGCATCGCGTCTGCGCGGCCAGCGACGTTCTCGAAGGACTTCGCGGCCTCGAGGAAGTGCCCGGCCTCGAACGCGATGTCGGCGGTCACCATGTGCCCCGGCAGGTTCGTGGGGTCGAGGTCGACCGCCTTCTTCGCCGCCTCGGCGGCGCGCGCCGTGTCCTTCACCTTCTCACGCAGCAGGACCGCCATCTCCCCGTACAGGCGAGCCTTGGCGATCTTTCCGTCCTGCGTCTCGATCTCGCGGGTGATGAGCTCCACGGCGCTGGCCGCGTCGCCGCGGGCCAAGTACGCCTGGCGCAGCGCGTGCGTGGCTGCGGTGTTGGAGGGGGCGGCGTCGAGCGCGGCCTTGTAGCGCTCGATCGCGCCGTCTTTGTCGCCCTTCTCTTCGAGCATCTTCGCGGCGCGGACCCATAGATCGCTCTTCTGCTCGGGCTTCTCCGCCTTCGCGGCGAGCGACTCGACGGCGGTGAGCGCTGCGTCGGCGTCGCCGGTCGCCGCGCGCGACGTTCGCGAGCGACTCGAGCGCGCCCGCGTGGTTCGGGTCGATCTCGAGCACGCGCTCGTAGACCTTCTGCGCGCGCAGCGGCGAGCCGACCTGCTCCACCAGCACCCGACCCATCGACAGCAGGGCCTCGACGCGGGTCTTGTCGTCGGTGATGAGCTTGAGCATCTTCTCGTGCCCGCTGACGACGTCTTCCCAGCGATCGAGCGCCCGGTAGTGCCGGAGCAGCGAGGCCAGGGTCGCCGCGTGCGACGGGTCGAGCTCGAGGATCCGCTCCAGGTTCTCCGCGGCCTTCGCGTGATCGAGGAACTCTTCCTCCTGGATGCCGGCCATGCGCTCGAGCAGGTTGATCTTCTGGCGGGGCGTCGCGGCGACCTTGAGCTGCCGCTCGAGGACCTCGAGCAGCTCGCCGTAGCGCCCCTGCCTGTTGAGGATGCGGTCGAGCCCGCGCAGCGCCGTCAGGCTCGCGCCGTCGAGGTCGAGCGCCGCCTCGTAGCGGCGGAACGCCTCGGGCAGGTTGTTGAGCTCGTCCTCGTACAGCTCCGCGATGCGGCAGATCGCCTCGACGCGCGCCTCTCCGCGCAGCGCCTCGGCGCGGCGCTCGAGGATCTTCGCGAGGCCTTCCTTGTCGTCGAGCTGCTTGTAGATGCGTGTCAACGCCTCGCAGGCGGCGTCGTGGCCAGGGTCTTCTGCGATGATCTGCTCGTACAGATCGCGCGCGCGTCCGGGGTCGTTGAGCTTCGTCTCGAGCAGGTCGGCGGCCTCGGCGCGGTACGCGCGGGCTCGCTCGGGGGTGGGGGCGCGATCGGCGCGGCGAAGGATGACCTGGCCGAGCTCGTTCCACTGCTGCGCGCGCCGGTACACCAGCGTCATGCCCGCGAGGGCGCCCTCGTTGGCCGGGTCGATCGGGAGCACGGCCTGGAAGCACGGCAGGCCGAGATCGGGCCTGGCGACCTTGTCGGAGTACCAGTTGCCGAGGCGCACGTAGAGCGAGGCCTTCACCTCGTCCGGCATGCGCGGGTGCGTGGTGACCTCGCTCAGGATCTGCAGGGCGTCGGCCCACAGCTTCATGTCGGTGCCCGCGGCGCGCTCGAGATCCTGCGCGTACTCGTCGTTCTGGACCTCCTGGGCGAGGGACTGCGCGAACGCGAAGACGCCTTGCTCGCGGTCGTCGAGCTCACGAACGTAGAGGTGCCCGATCTGGTTGAAGCAGCGCGCGCGCTCGGAGTGGCTCTCGCTCGACTCGGCTCGCTCGAGCAGCGTCTCGATCAGCTCCTCGTATTTCCCTGCGGCGCGGCGCAGCTCCTCGAGCGCCGTCTGGGCGACGTCGTCCTTCGGGTCGAGCGCGCAGATCTGCTTGTAGAGCTCTTCGGCGGCGTCGATCTGCTTGGCGTTCTCGAGGATGCGCGCCGCCCGGAACATCAGCGACTTCTTGGCCTCGATCAGCTTCAGCCGAGCCTCGTCCGCCTCGTCGCCGAGCTCGATCGAGTCGGCGGCCATCGCGAAGGCCTCGGAGACCTTCTGCGGATCGGCGCCGCCCTCGATGGCAGACTCGAGCGCCATGGCGGCGTCGTGGTCGTTCGGGTCGGCGACCAGCGCGTCGACCTTGGCGTCGAAGTCGGCCGCGGAGATCTTCGCGCCGCCGGCCACCTTCCCGATGCCCTCCAGCTCGGAGAGGACGGCCTTCGCGCTCCTCGGGCGGCGGTCGGTCGTCTTGTCGAGCAAACGCGCGAGCAGCTCGTCGACCTCCTTCGTGATCCACCCGCGCGGCGCGACCGACGAGGCGGCGCTCGAGGGCGTGGTCAGGTGGGCGGCGATGAGATCGGCGCCGGTCGACCCGGGGAAGGGGGGCTTCGCCGAGAGCAGCTCGAACAACAGCACGCCGAACGCATAGAGATCGCTCGCGACGTCGGCGGGCTTGCCGCGCAGGAGCTCGGGGCTGGTGGTCTTGACGGACCAGCTCGCCGATAGGTCGCGCCCGCCGCCCGCGAGGCGGTCGGCGCCGGCGTCGACCAGGGTGACGTGCGGCTGGCCCGAAGCGGACCGCCCGACCAGCACGTTCTCCAGCTTGAGGTTGCCGTGGGCGAGGCGCGCCTCGTGCAGCGCGCCGAGCGCGCCCAGCACGCCGCGGATGAGCGGGCGAGCCTCGTTCAGGTGGAGCGCGCCGGATCGCGCGATGCGGCTGGAGAGCGGCTGCGCGTCGCCGAGCTTGGTGGCCACGTACAGGCGGCCGTCCTGCAGGCCGACCTCGGTCGCCTCGGGCAGGTTCTCGTGCCGCACCCGCGCGGTGAGCCGCGCCTGGGCGAGGTACCGCCGCACCGCGGCGCTGTCGGTCGTGGCCGACCCCTTGAAGATCTTGAGCGTCCAGTCCTCGCCATCTTTCTTGGCGGAGTAGACGGTGGCGCGCGGGCCTTCGGCGATCTTCTTCGTGATCGTGAGCCCGGCGAACGTCGCCCCTGGCTTCAGCTCGGCGTCGGTCGCGACCCCCGTCCGCTGCAGCTCCTTCACGCGGGGGTCGACGTCGGCCCGCGAGCCGACCACCGCGTCGAGCAGCGCCAGCGTCGCGTTGGCCTCCACGCACCGCTCGACCAAGGCCTTCGCGAACGACGCCTTCGACGCGGTACCCCCCACCTCGGAGGGCGTGAAGCTCAGCAGGTCGCCGGAGAGCGCGAGCAGCTCCTCGAGGGAAAAGAGGCGCTCCAACTCGCCGCGAACGATCTCGATCGACATGGTCCTCCTGGGGGTCCGGCAGGCCTCGGCGTGCCGCGCGCCGAGCGGATCGCTCGGGGGCCGCGATGGTACGTTGTTCGCGGGTTATGTCGACAACGGCGGAGGGCGGCAACAGCAGAAATCGTGTCGTGCCCGGGCACGGGTCAGACGAGCAGCCAGGTCAGCACCGGCACCGCGTACGGGAGATCGCGATCGTGCTCGCGCTCTGCCTCGCGGTGTCGTGTGCCTCGCGCGAGGGCGCGCTCGAGACGATCCCGCGCGCGCCCGCGTACGTGCTGACGGTGGATGACTTGGTGCAGCGAGTGCGGCGGTCGCGCGGCGAGCTCGCCGTTCAAACCGGTGGAGTGCTCGTCGTCGGCGTGGTGACCCGGCTCGGGCGGCCGTGCGAGCTCGCCGAGCGCGGCGTCTGCTCGGGCGTCGAAGGGGCGTACGAGGTGGCGCCGGTGTCGGGAGGTCGCGCGCGCGTCTTCGTGCTGCTCGGGGACGCTCGGGGCGTCGAGCTGGGGGCGACCTACGTCGTGTCGGGGAACGTCGAGGTCGCGCCGGCCGCCCCCGAGCGCTGGCTGCTCCGAGGCCACGTGATGGCCAAGGTCGCGCCCTGACCGCCGCGCACAGCCCCTCCTCGCCGCGCGCCGTCGCTACTTCCGCTTGCCCGCGAACTGGAACACGACCTCGCTCTGACGCACGAGCCCGAGGTCGTCGCGGGCGATGCGCTCCACCGCGGCCGGGTCGTCTCGCAGGCGGGTCACCTGCCCGCGCAGGTCCTCGATCTCGCGCTCGAGCTGCTTGTTCTCTTCGTTCACGCTCGACAGCTCGCGCTCCAGGCCGCGCAGCCGGGGCAGGCCCTCGGGCGCGAAGATCATAATGGGCGCCCCCACCAGCGCGAGCACCAGGACGGCGATGGGCAACACGCGTTCGATGAGCTGGCGCAGTCGGTCCACGGAGACCCTCTCCTTTGCCACGGACTCGCCCCCCCTCCCAATTTTCTGCGAGACGGGAGTATGGTCGGGTGCGGGCGCGCCGCGCCCTCGCTCATGACGCTCGACCTGACTCGCCGCTTGCTCGCCACGGGCGCCGTCGCCCCCCGCGACGTGGAGGCCGCCCTCTACCTGTGCGTCGTCCGAGGCGTCTCCCTGTCTCGGGCGCTGGTCGATCGGGGCGTGCTCGGTGAGCGAGCCCTCGAGGAGGAGCTCGAGCGCCGCGCGGGGCCGCCGCTGCGCCACGTGAGCCCTTCGACCGAGCTCGTCGACAAGCTGCCTCGCGGACTGTGCCGCTT
Organism: Polyangiaceae bacterium; assembly: GCA_016719945.1. GTDB lineage: Bacteria > Myxococcota_A > Polyangia > Polyangiales > Polyangiaceae > Xiheicaenibacterium. The sequence continues at coordinate 55,230 of JADJYE010000013.1, forward strand.
GCTGGCGGCCATCCCCATCCGCTTCGACGCGCTGTCTGGGGTGACCGACGTCGCCGCCGTCGACCCGCTCGACGGCCACGTCGCGAGTGAGCTCGCGTTCCACCTGGGGACGCCGGTGCGCGTGCAGCGCGCCACCATGGCCTCGATCGAGGAGGCGATCCGCCGGCTCGAGCTCGCGGACGGCAGCGCGTCGAGCCGCTCACGCCGCCGCACTCCGGCGTTCCCGCATGGCGCCCCCGACTCCGTGCCCCCCGCGCCGCCCGGCCGCCGGCTGACGCCCGAGGAGCTGCCGATCCCGCTGGTGCGGCGCGTCGGCGCGGCCTCTCAGCCCGGCGCCGAGGCGCGCTCGGCTCCGCCGCCGGCCGAGCCGGCCCTGGTGTTCGAGGAGCCGCAGCGTCTGGCGCCGCCGCCGCCGCCATCCGCGCCGAGGCGGCTCGAGCTCGTCTCGGGCCACGATCTGAGCGCGGTGTCGTTCCCCTCGGCGCCGCCGCCGCCGCTCGCTGACCCGGAGCCGCTGGCGGCGCACGCCGACCTCGCGTCCGCTCTGCCCGTGGACGACGACCTCGACGACCGCGGGCCGCCCACCGAGCTGACGCCAGCGCCGCGAGCAACGCCGCCGCTCGCCGAGCTCGCTCCGTTCGGCGAAGAGGAGCCCACCCCGATCGATGACGAGGCGCCGGCGCTCGACGGCCCGGAGCCCATCACCATCCCACGCGCACCCGACGCGGGTTGGTCACCCACGCTCCCCGAGCTGCTCGACCTGATCGGCCGAGCGCGGGCGCGCGACGAGCTGCTCGATCTCGTGCTGCGCGCGGTCACCTTGGTCGCGCAGCGCGGCGCCGTGTTCGTCGTGCGTCGCGAGGGGTTCACGGGCTGGAGCTGCAACCCTGCGTTCGGCTCCGAGGAGGACCTGAAGCGCGTCGTGTTGCCGTCCTCGCAGCCGAGCATCTTCGCGACCAGCGCCGCGACGGGCTTCTACCTGGGCCCGATCCCGCGGACCGCCGTGCACGCCCCGCTGCTCGCGGTCTTGGCGAGGCCGAGCTCCGACGTGGCGGTCTACGTCGCGAAGGTGAAGGGGCGACCCACGATCGTGCTGCTCGCCGATCAGCTCGACGATACCCTGCTCGGCACGCGCGCCCTCGGGGAGATCTCGAAGCGCGCGGGGGAGGCGCTGACTCGGATGCTGTCGTCGCGCTGAGCGCGGCCACGTCCCCCGTGCTCAGCGATCGCACGCGCCGTCGCACGGCTGAAAGATGGCGCTCTGCGTGCAGTCGCACACCTCGTCGTCGAGCGGGCACGAGCAGGTGGGGTCGTAGGCGTCGCCGACGAGCTCCCCTTGGTCGAGCTCGAGATCGAGCTCGAGCGGAGGGTCGCAGCGCTGGCAAGAGAGGTGGACCGACTCCTCCTCGAGGTCGCCGTACACCTGCTCACAGGCGCTGCGCGTGCACAGCTCCCCGTCGAGGGTCGAGCCCCGCTGCTCGAGCTCGAGGGTCGCTGGCTCGCCGCCGATCGAGCCGCCCCACTCTCCCTCGACGTTGGCCTTGCACCCGGCGAGGACGACGGCGACGACGAGGGGGCCCGCGAGCGACCGAGCGCGCACGGTCAGAAGCTCCCGCTGACGTCGAGCCCGACCGACCCACCGCCAGCGCGCGGCGTGAACTTCACGCGGCGCTGGGGGATGAGCTCCGACTTCGGCGCGACGAGCCCCGTGATCAGCATCGCCAGGCCGCCGGCCTGGAGCGCGCCGTCGAGCGCCAAGATGCCTGCGCCCGTGCCAGACGAATCGGCCGTGCCGATGGTGATGAAGGGACCCAGCACCGGGATGAACATGGGCCAATACATGTCGTCGAAGTTGGGGTCGCCGTTCGAGCCTTGCTCCTTGTCGAGGGCGATCGCGGCGATGAACGACGCGGTCCACAGGCTGCCCATGGTCGTCACCCCCGCCGCGACCAGGCCGTAGCGTGGCGAGGTGTCGAGCCGAAAGCCCCGCGGAACCCGGGCGCCCGCGTGATAGGGCAGCGCGGGGCGCGTCGGGTCGTCGGTGAGGAACGTCTCCTCCGGGTCGCGCCACGACTCGGTGTTGGGGGCCGCGCCGGGCGTCTCGGGTCGCGCTTCGGGCGCAGCGACGGGGCCTGCGTCTTGGCTCGCGGGGGCGGCGACGGGCTCCTGAGCGCGCCCTCGCGCGCTCGAGAGCGACACGGCGAGCGCGGCGGCGCACGCCAGGGGGGCTGACCTCTTCGTGGTGGGCTTCATACGACCGCCCCTAGCGAGGCACGTGCCAGCGCAGACGAACGCCTCCACGGCGCACCTCGCGCCGGGACACCGCCGCCACTGTGCACGAGGCTGCGCGACGCCGTGAAGGCGGCCATTGCCCAACGTGCAGGCCCCGATACGATGCCCCGATGACGTCAAGGCGCTCGTCGGTCTCCTGGGTGGCTCTCGTCGCGCTCGCGCTCGCGGGCTGTGGCGGTGGGGTGGACGACGCCGCAGGCGGGGCCGGGGGCGGCCCGGGCGGCGGCGGCGGCGAGCCGAATGGCGAGCCGACCTTCTACGCCGACGTGCTGCCGATCCTGCAGCGCTCGTGTTTGCACTGCCACTCCGAGGGGCGCATCGGCGGCTTCTCGCTCGCGACCTACGAACAGGCGCGCGCTCAGGCGGGGATCATCGCCGCCGTGACGGCCGACGGCCGCATGCCGCCCTGGCACGCCGTCGACACCGACGTCTGCCAGCCCCAGCGCCCGTGGCTCGACGACGCGCGGCTCTCCGACGCCGAGAAGGCCACGCTGCGTGCGTGGGCCGACACCGACGCGCCCGAAGGCGACCCCGCGGACGGCCCCGGCGACTACCAGCTGCCGCCGACCGGGCTCGCCGACCCCGATCTCGAGCTCGAGCCCGCGAACCCCTCGATCGTCGAGGGGGACGTCGACCAGTTCACGTGTGTGGTGTACGACCCCGGCCTCGACGCCGACGTGTTCGTCGAGGCCCTCAACTTCGAGGCAGGCAACGCCAAGGTCGCCCATCACGCGCTCGTGTTTCGCGTCGACCGCGCCGACGCCGAGGCTCTGTCCGGCGGCGATGAGCGCTTCGAGTGCTTCGGCGCGCCGGGCCCCGACCTCATCCACGCCTGGGCTCCCGGCCAGACGGCGCTCGAGCTGCCGCCGACCGTCGGCATGCCGCTCTCGCCGGACCAGGTGATCGTCGTGCAGATGCACTACCACCCCACCGGCACGAGCGCCGAGCAGGACACGTCGAAGATCCAGCTCCGCTTCGCCGCCGCCGAGCCCGAGTGGGAGTTCACGATCGCGCTCCCGGGGAACGCGTCGAGCGCCCCCCAGCTGCTCGCCGGGCCGAACGACGGCGCGGAGCCCGAGTTCACGATCCCGGCGGGCGCCGAGGATCACGTCGAGCGCATGGTCTTCGAGGTGCCCCAGCTGCCGGCCGACCTGCCGGTGCTCGTGGTGGGCACGCACATGCACTACGTCGGCGTCGACGCGCGCTTCTGGATCGAGCGGCCCAACCCGGACGTCGGCGAGCCCGCGGAGGAGTGCCTCGTGCACACCCCCGCGTGGGACTTCAACTGGCAGCGCGGCTACCAGTTCGACGCGTCGATCGACGACCTGCCGAAGCTCTCGGGCGGCGATCTGCTGCGGCTCGAGTGTCACTACGACAACTCGCTGAAGAACCCGTTCGTCGTCCAGGCCCTGGAGGACCAGGGCCTGTCCGCGCCCCAGGTCGTGACGCTCGGAGAGGAGACGCTCGACGAGATGTGCCTCGGCGCGATCGGCTTCCTGGTTCCCCACTTCTGACGCCGCGCGATGAGGTCGCGCTGCGCCGATCGTTCCCACGGGACCTAGTCGACGCAGCTGCTCGTCGACCAGCGGAAGTGACGCTCGTGCACGATCGAGTAGACGAAGTTGCCGGCGAAGATGCCGACGAGCGTGACCAGCCCGCCGAGCTGACCCTCGCCGAGCTGAACGAGGGCGATGCTCGGGCACGCGCCCGACAGGGCCCAGCCGACCCGAACAGCGCGCCGCCGACCAGCGTGCCTGGGTGGACGCCGCGGACCGGCCACGACGCGCCGGTCGTCTTCTTGATGAGGACCCAGCTCACGGTCAGCAGCGCCACCGAGAGCATGAAGCTCAACAGCAGCCGCAGATCGGAGAAGGTGAACATGGCGTGCACCTCGTCCCAGCTGGAAAACCCCATGCGGCTGAGCGCGAAGCCGAAGCCGACGCCGATGATCCCGACCACGATGGGCTCTCTCATGGATGTCACCGTTCAGGCGAGGAGCAGGGCGACCGCGAACGACGTCACGATGCCGGTGCCGAAGAAGGCCGCAGTCGCGAGCAGCGACGCGGGCTGGAAGCGGCTGACGCCACACAGCCCGTGCCCCGAGGTGCAGCCGCCGGTCATGCGCGTCCCGAAGCCGACACAGAGCCCGCCGAGGAGCAGGACGGCGTAGCGGCCGGGCCCGTCGAAGAGGGCCTCGAACCGCGCCCCCCGCAGGCTCGGCGAGACCTCGAGGCCGCCGGCGAGGAGCACCGAGAGCAACCCGCCGATGGCCAGCCCGAAGAAGAACAGCGCGTGCATCCCCGGGCCTTGTGGCTTGGTGAGGGTGAGCTGGGGTCGGGCGGAGGGGGCGGGCTCGGGCGCGGGCTCGGGCGCGGTGGGCGGAGCCTTCAGGGCCTCGTCGCCGAAGGCCGCCAGCGTCGCGGCGAGCAGCGCGTCCTCGAGCTCCTTGCCGCTGAGCGCCGGGGCCTTGTCGGGGCCGAAGCGCACGCGGTTGACCAGGGCGGTGACACGACCCGAGACCGCCATCATGCGGTTCATCAGCAGCCAATGCCCGACGGCGACGGTGGTCAGCGCGACGCCGCCCAGATACCAAGGCCAGAACTGCACGATCACTTCTCCAGGAGGTGCCCGTTGGGGAGCAGGTTGACGGGGACAGGCTGGCCCTTGAGCGCTCGCTGGTAGCGTTCGCACCGCGAGTAGTCGCTCTGGCAGTAGCGGGTCTTCCAGACCGCGAGCGTCTCCGAGAACGTGAAGATCTCGTACATCTCGCAGCTCTTCATGTGCGGGCAGGGTGGGTCGGCCATGGTGCCTCGTGGGGTCGTGAAGGCTGCGGGGCGAGCGTCTCACGCCTCCTCCGATGATGGCCGATCCCAGGTCGAGATGCGATAACCCAGCGGGTGGCTGAAGAGGAGTTGACGGCCTGCTGGCGGTCCTACTACTTGCCCCGGCCCATGCGCTCCTCTGTCCGGTTGATCGGGGTCCTTTCGTGCGCCGCGCTCTCGTCTGCCGCCTGCACGAGCGGCGCCCCTGCGTCGGAGGCGCCGGCCAGCTCGAGCCAAGAGGTCGCGAGCGCGTCGCTGTCCGTGGCCGCGTCGTCCTCTGCGCCGGCCGCTCTGTCGACGGCGGCGCCAGCCGCTGCTTCGGTGTCTGCGGCTGCGTCCACGGCGTCGCCGGCGGCGAGCGCCGAGGCCCCGCCGCTGCCGAAGGTCGGCGTGAAGAACATCGGCATCCACATCGGGGGCGGGCCCACCGACGACGAGGGGATGAAGCGCACGAAGGGGCCCATCAAGCGGAGCGTCGAGCCTCACTTCGACGCCTTCAAGCGCTGCTTCGCGAAGGTCGATGAGCCGAAGAAGGGCGGGGACGTGAGCGTCGATCTCCGCGTCGAGAAGGAAGGCGGCAAGGCCTCGCTCAAGAAGTACAAGAGCGCCCTCAAGGGTGAAGGCTTCGAGGCCTGCATCCGCGCCGTGTACGAGGGCATCGACTTCGAAAAGCCGGCCGACGGCGCGACGATGGTCAGCTACTCGCTGCGCTTCACTCCTGAGAAATGAGGGGCGCAGAGGGCCCGGAGACCTCGCCCGAAGCGCCCGCGCGCTGAGGCAAGGTGCCGCAGCGGAAGACTCTTGTTGTTGACTTGCATTTTCAAATGCGCGAAGTCGTGGGCATGCGCTCTCCTCGACTCGGTCTCGTTGCGGCCTTCGCGAGCTCCGCCGCCGCTCTCTCCCTCGCCGCGCCCGCCGCGGCCTCGGAGCGACAGTTCACGTACACGCACAACACCGCGACCCTCGCGCCCGGGCAGACCGAGCTCGAGCCGTGGACGACCTTTCGGGTGGGCCGAGAGGGCTTCTACTTCCGGATGCAGAACCGCCTCGAGCTCGAGGCGGGCTTCACTGACTGGCTCCAGGGGGCGTTCTATCTGAACACCTCGACCATCACGAAGGACGTCGAGCCCGAGGGCGGAGGGCCGAAGGTCCGCGAGACCGAGTTCGAATGGGAGGGCGTCTCGCTCGAGCTCAAGGCGAAGCTCTCCGACGCCGTCGCCGACGCCGTCGGCTTCGGGCTCTACCTCGAGCCGAGCATCAGCCCGACCGAGGGCGAGCTCGAGCTGAAGGTGCTCCTCGACAAGCGCGCGGGAGATTTCTACTTCGCCTACAACCTCGTCGGCGAATACGAGGTCAAGTACGGCGAGGCCGAGGAGGTCGAGCACGAGCTGGTGCTCGAGAATGATCTCGGCTTGGCCGGGTACATCCGCCACGACGTCACGCTCGGGGTGGAGATCCGCAACGCCACCGTGTGGGTCGTCGACGAGGGCTTCGAAGGCTCGACGTTCTTCGCGGGGCCGGCCGTGAGCTTCCACCAGAAGGGGTTCTGGGTGTCGGCGTCCTTCATGCCTCAGCTGTTCTCGATCAAGCCCGAGGGCGCCGCCGAGGGCGTGCTCGACCTCGAGCACAACGAGCGGATCACCTCGCGCCTGCTGATCGGGATGGACCTGTGAGCGCACGCGTCGCCCTCGGGGGCGCGATCGTGATCGCGGCAGCGTCCGTCGCGGCGGTGGGCTGCGTGTCGCCCATCCCGAACCCGGGCGCAGCGCACGTGAACGCCGCGTCGACCGTCTACCCAGGCACGACCGTCGAGGAGCTGCGTGAGGGGAGGAGCCTGTACGTGGCGAAGTGCGCCGGCTGCCATCAGCTCTACCTTCCGAGCCACCTCGCGCCGGCGCGCTGGCCCGCCTCGGTCTCGGAGATGCGAGAGCGGGCCGCGATCAGCGAGGCGCACGAGAAGATGATCTCGAAGTACCTCGTCGCCGCGGCGCTCGTCGGCGCCGCTGGGGATTGAGCTGCTCCCCCCTCGCGCAGCGAGGGGGGGCGGGGGGGTGAAAGAGCGGCAGCCACCTCATCGAGCACGTCGACGGGGCCCTTCTCAGCACACGGTCAGAGGCCGAACGCGTCGGCCTGCTCCGCGTTGCGCTTCATCTGGACCTTCTGCGGGCGCGGGGGGGCGGCCGCGGGCTGGCCGGCGGCGGCGGCCGGGGGCGGCGTCGCGAAGGTGCCGAGCGACGTCTCCAGCTCCTTCTCTTGGCGATTGAAGCTGTCGTCGATGTCGCCGGCGCGGGACGCAGGGGCGTTCTTCGCCTTGCCGCGCGAGTCGTTGATCGAGCGCTGCTGCTCCTGCAGGCGCTTGCGCGCTTCGTCCGACTTGCCGACGCTGAACAGGGAGTTGGCGTCGCGCAGCGCCGCGGCCGTCTCGCTCCGCTGCAGCCGATCGAGGACGATGCCGTCCATCTCGGACACCTTGCTCTTCGACTCCACGAAGCTCAGGGTCAGCTTGCCGGTGGAGGCCGTGTCCTTCTCGGTCGTGAGGTCCCGGTACGACATCCGCACGGTCGCGATGGGCAGCTCGCCCGCCTTGCCCTTGGGCAGCCGCACCTTCACGAGCACGGTCTTCGTCTCGCCCTTCGAGAAGGTGCCGAGCGGGACGCTGAGCCGCGAGCCGGCGCGCGAGAAGGTCCGATCGAAGACGCGCACCAGCTCGATGTTCGGCGCGAGCTCGATCTCGGCGACGGCGCTCGCGGCGACGCTGTCGGCCACGCTCGTCGCCTCTTGATCGAAGACCTTCACCAGGTCGGCGTCGTTCTCCACGAAGTAGTTGCGGCCGTTGGAGCTGGTCGCGATCGCGCTGAGCACCTTCTCGTCGAAGTCGACGTCGACGCCGATCGTCGAGATGTTCACGCCCTGCGACAAGGCGCGCTGGCCGAGGCTCTTGAAGCCCGGCAGATCGCGGATGCCGTTGTTGGTGGCGCCGTCGCTGAGCAGGATCATGCGCTGCACGAGCCCCGTCTTGCCGAGGGAGGCCGACCGGAGATCTGCGAGGCCCTCCTCGACGCCGCAGGAGACGCACGTGTCTCCGCCGAGCCGGATCGCCCGGATCGAGTCGATCACCGACTGGCGGCTGGTGGCGTTGATGGTGGTCAGCGGCACGACCTTCTCGCTGCGCGTGTCGAACGCCACGACCGAGACGCTGTCGCCCTCGCGCAGCCGCTGCACGGCGGTCACGGCGGCGGTGATGGCGTTGTCGAAGCGGGTGCCGCGCATCGAGCCGCTCTTGTCGATGACGAGCGAGAGGGCGGCCGTCGACGGGACGCCGCCGGCCTTGTCCTCGCCGCGCAGCTCCAGCATCACGTAGGTCTCCTCCGGGCTCGACGCGAGCAGCGCAGAGTGGCCCAGCCGACCCTCTACCCTCACCGTCCCGGGGACGACGAAGGTCGCCCCTGCCTCCTCGTTGGCCGGGCCGCGCTCATCCACGCTGCCCGCGCGCTCGCCGGAATCCGACGTGTCGGCGGCGGTCTGGGCCGTCTTCTTGGGCTCCTTCGTTGCGCCGAACCCACCTGCCGGGGTGACTGCGAACACCGCGCCTCCGACGAGGAGCATTCCGAGGGCCGAGAACAAACCAACCTGCGTGGACTTCATTTTCCTGCTCCGCTCCGAGTGCGAGTCGAGACAACTGCCGCCGTTCGCTTCAGCCGAAGGCCCCCGAGGTCGTCGGCCACCGGTCTAAGGGTCCCCACCCGCGAGCCCACCAGCCCCCGGCAGGACGGTTCGGCCGCTGGCCGAGACGCCTGCCCGCTGGAGGGTGTCCCAAGGCGGGATGCTCCCGATGAGCACGAGCAGGTGCTCGAAGGAGACCTGCTCGGTTCGACCCGAGCCGACGTCTTTCGTGAGCAGCCAGCCGGCGTGCACCTGCTCGACCTCCACGCCGAAGCGGACGTCGAGGCGCTTGGCTTTTCGCAAGCGCTCGACCTCCGCGATGTTCCTTGGCTGGCCACGAGCATAGGTAGCCGCACGGGCCAGAATTGTGACCGACGTCCGAGGCTGATGCGACAGAGCGATGGCTGCCTCCATGGCGCTGTCGCCGAGGCCCGCCACCACGACCCGCCGGCCGGCGAGGCTGCGTGCGTCGGCCAGGTGGTAATGCACCATCTTTTCGGCCTCTTCGGGTACCTCCGCGCGCAGGCGCCGGGGGCTGCCGCGCTGGCCGATCGCCAGGATGACGGTGCGCGCGAGGACCTCCGTCGGGCGATCGTCCCCGTCGACCGCCCGGATCAAGAACAGCCCGTCGGGACGGCGCTCGACCCCGGTCATGCGGGTCCGCTCGAGGATGCGCAGGGCCTTTTGTCGCACGATCCGCATCCACTGCAAGAGCAGCTCCTCCTTCGAGGACTCCTTGAGCCAGAGCTGTCCGGTGGCCGGCAGGTCGAGGGGTTGGTCGAAGACGAGCTTGCCGCGCGGGAAGTTCTGGATGCTCTGCGCGACCCCGCCTTGCTCGAGGGTGACCGCGTCTGCCCCCAGCTCTTGCAAGCGAAGGGCCGCGCTGATCCCTGCGGGACCGGCCCCGACGACGCAGGTGTCCATCGCTCCCGCCGCCTTCGGCCGCGTCGCGAGCGCTGCGTGCGCGGCGTCGGCGGCGCGCGCACCCTGGAGGATCGCGTTCTTGATGAGGGGCATGCCGGTGACGTCGCCCGCGAGGAACAGGCCGGGCACGTCGAGCGCCTCGAGCGACGGGCTGACGCGCGGCCGCTCGAGCAGCGACCCCTCCTCGCCGACGACCAGCGAGCCGTTCGGGCACTTCTGCTCGCACAGCACGAGGCCGCAGCAAGCCTCGGGCCGCGCCACGACGGCGACGTAGCGCTCGACCTCGAGCACACCGTACGGGCAGGCGTCGACGCAGGCGTAGCAGCCCAGGCACGTCGACGTGTCGATGATCGGCAGCCGCTTCTTCTGGGTCGGCGCGACGGCCGGCGCCGCCGCGTCGCGCTTCTGCTTCGTGCGTCGCCGGCGCAGCGCCTGGGCGCCCGCTGTGCCCGCGTACCCGAGCGCGGCGAGGCCGGCGGCGGGGGCGAGCCACCCGAGCGAGGTCGACGTCTCGCTGGGCAGGGCGGTCGGGGCGCGCGAGACGACCTCGCGGGCCGCCTCCCACGCGAAGCTGCGGTCCTCGAAGTGCTGGTCGGAGCAGACGCCCTTTGCCGGCTGCGGCGCGCCCGGCTCGGCCTTCTCGGGGGGCAGCGCGCGGCGGTGCTCGTCGAAGCAGACCGTGGGCTCGAGCTCCCCGCCGCCTGCGTGGCTGAGGCAACGCGTGAGTGGGTCGTCGTCGCCGCTGGTGTGGCAGCCGAGGCACACCTTCACGGGGATGGTCGGCACGAGCACGTTGCGTCCTGCGTGGAACGACAGCTCCGGGATCGTCTCTTCGGCCCAGGTCGTGTAGCGCACGGCGGGACCGTCCTCCGAGAGCCGCACGCCGCTCTGCGGGCCGTGGATCGTGTGGCAGGTCGTGCACCCGAGGGTGCCCTCCTTCGCGAGTCGCCGGTGGGGCGCGCGGGTCGAGGGGTGGGGTCCGTGGCAGTCGACGCACGCCTCCTTCGCCTTGCTGCCGAAGGCCTTCGTCCCTTGCTCGGTCGTGCCGTGGCACTTGGCGCACGTGAGCTTGGCCTTCCGGTGGGGAGGCGTCAGCGGGCCCGGGCCCGCTTGGCCTTCGGCAGGCTGCCCAACGAAGAGCGCGATGCCCAGCCCCGCGGCGCCCGAGAGCGCAGCGACGTAGGCCGGCAGGACGCGCCGAACATCGCTGGTGTCCGCGGCGTCACGCTGATCCGACTTCGGGCGGGGCGGACCGCCGCCGGGCCCCTGCCCAGCGGGTTGAGGTGCGACGAAGAGGGTCTTGTGGGGGCCGCTCACCGCGCAGCTCCGAGCGCCTGGACGACGTGCGCGATCAGCAGCACGAGCGCGAGCGCGAAGGCGACGATGTGGACCGGGAGGAGCGATCGGAGCGCGAGCGTGAGCGCGCGCTGGGCGGGCAGCGCGCGCAGCTCGACGGCGGTTCGCACCAGATCGTCGAGGCCACCGAGCCTGGAGGCGCCACGACCCGCGAGCGCGTCGTCGATCCGGCCCCTCAGGCGCCGCTCCTCGGCGGCGAGCGTACGCCCCGAGGCGACGAGCGCGATCGGCCCGAGCAGGCTCTGCGCGTACGGCAACAGGACCCTCTCGGCGACCGCCTTGAGCAGATCGTCCCGGCCGCTCAGGTGTTTGTACAGCCTGGTCGACAAGGCGAGGCGCTCCTTCGCGAAGTCCTCGGGCAGCAGCGGCGAACGCTCGATGCGGCTCAAGGCGGCGGGAGCGCCAGCGTAGACGAGCCCCATGGCGATGCCCGTCGCGCTCGCGAGCGCGAGGCAGAGCAGGAGCGCGGAGCCGAGCGTCGGCGCGACGAGGCTCAGGTGGGGGGCGTGCACGAGCGCGAGGCCGAGGGCGAACAGGCCGAGGGCGAGGTGCGCGAGGTAGTGCGGGCGCGTGACGCTGCGGACGGTCTTGTCCTCGCGGCTGCCCTCTGACGAGCGCCGCCCGCCGAGGCGCATCCAGACGCGCACCAGGCGCTTCGGCAGCGCGTAGGACGCGAGGGCCAGCATCGCGCCGCCCGCCGCCCAGCCAGCCCCGTAGCCGACCCCGCGCCACGGGACCCAGTGACCCCTCGAGCGCATCACCAGGCCGACCAGGGCGATGGCGGCGGCTCCGATCGCTGCGCCGCCGACGACCGACCAGGCCGGTACGACGGGGCGCGCGGCCGTGGCGCGCGCCGCGCGCCGCGCGCCGCCGAGCAGCGCGGCGACCTCGCTCCAGTCGCGCTGCGGATCCACCCGCAGGATCGAGCCGGTCGGGCAGACCTGGACGCACGCGGGCCCACGCTCGTAAGTGCGGCACAGGTCGCACTTGGTCGCGAGCAGCTCCGCCGGGATGCCAGCCGGACGGAGCGCCTCCTTCGGGCGTGGGGACATCTGGATGTTCGTCCACGGGCACGCGCGGGCGCACGCTCCGCAGCCGGTGCACAGCTCCTCCCGGATGAAGACCTCGCCGCCCTCGTCCTTGCCGATCGCCCCGGTCGGGCAGTCGACCATACACGCCGGGTTTTCGCAGTGCTGGCACGAGCTCGGCAAGAGCAGCGACGACACCGCGTCAGGGTCGGGCGCGGCGTCGCCGTCGGCGCGTAGCCCCGCGCCCACGATCTTGTCGCCGCGTCGGATGAGCCGGCTCGCCCCGTACAGGCTGCCGCAGGCCCACGAGCACTGGCCGCAGCGAACGCAGGTCTCGAGATCGATGACCAGCAGCGAGCGCGCCACCTGGACGCGGTACAGATCTCGAAACACGTGCTGCGTCGCGTTCTTGGCGGCGCGCCCGACGATCTCGCGCTGCCGATCGGAGGTGCCGAGCGAGACGCGCCGGAGGCGGGCGAACAGCTCGGGATCTTTGGCGGCGATCGCGCGCACCACGCGGGCGGGCACGCTGAGCACGATCGACGGGCCGTTCGCGACCGCGCTCGCGGCGCGCGGGGTCGCGTCCTCGAGCTCCTCGTCGCCGAAGAAATCGCCTCGCCCGAGGTAGGCCCGCACGCGCACCCGCTGGTCGTCCTCGCTCTGCATCTGCACGAGGCCGTCGCCGACCACGAACAGCGCGACCGAGGCGTCGCCTTGGCGATAGATCACCTGGCCCCGCGCGAACGTGTGGAACGAGACGACGTCGACGATCGACTCGAGGCCGCCCTCGTCGAGGCTCTGCGCGAGCGGTGAGCCCGCGATCGCGTCGCGCGCGGCCGCGCGCTGCAGGGTGCGCTCGAGCCGATCGGCGAGCTCGGCGCGCCCCGAGCGCACCGCGGCGCGCCGGAACATGTGCACCGGGATCTTGGCGACGCGCGCGCCCGAGGCCCCCGCGAGCGCGGACGCGTGCCGTCGGCCGGTGACCGTCGCCTCCTCGCCGAACGACTCGCCGGCGGAGGCGGTGCGAACGAGCGCGGCGGGCGCGCCCTCGCGCCGAGCGGCCGCGAGCTCTACGGATCCGCCGAGCACGACGTAGAACGAGTCGGCGCGCTCGCCCTGCTGGTAGAGGGCCTTGCCTGGCTGCGCGTCGACGAGCGGCGTCGCGGCCTCGAGCTCGCGCTGCGCGCGCGCGTCGAGGCCGCGCAGGATCGGCGCGTCGAGGAAGCTCTTCACGCCCACGGGGCTGGGCCCAGCGGCGGTCATGGGGAACCGGCCGAGCGCTCGACCTTCGCGATCTCCGTGATCTCGAGGCGCTCGAGCATCTGGAGATCGAGCAGCGGGCCGCTCGGGCGGCGCCCGAGCCGGCTCATCGCGGCCTCGTACGCGGCGAAGGCCCGGAGCAAGAACGGGGGGAAGGCGCGGAAGAGCAGGCGCGCGCGGACGGTGATCGGCCCCTTCGCCCGCCCGACCGCGAGGTCGTACGTGAACGACTGGCGCACGTTCGGGGGCAGCGAGCGCGTGTCGATGATCGCGTCGGGCGCCTTCGGCACGCCGCGCGACGCGTCGAGGCCGCCGACCGGGAAGTACGTCTCGAACAGCGCCCGCGAGCCGGAGAGGTTGGAGGTGCACGCGCCGGTGTCGAGGTCGTACCCGCCGTCGTCGAAGCGCGCCGCGCGGTGGCGCTCTTGCCCTGGCAGGGGCTGGCACGAGCCGTCGGACGCGATCGTCCCGATGCAGGTCACGCAGCGCAGGAAGCCGTTCTGGAAGTTGATCAGGCCCTTGCCCACGTAGCGCGACGCGCCCGTCTCCGGGGGAGGGGACCACTCGGGGTGATCGGGGCCATCGCGGACGTCGGCGCCGAACAAGCCGAGCGGTCGACCTTGGAGGTCGACGAGCGTGGGGTCGGTGTTGACCCGATCGAAGATCTTGTCGCGCAGGTCCTCGTCGGGGCGATCGACGCGGCCCACCTCGTAGAGGGTCCGGCCTTGGCCGTCCTTGACGGTGAGGTGCACCCAGATCTCGCGCTCCTGGCTGAAGCCCGCGGGGATCTTGTGGCCGCCGCCGATGTTCTCGATCTCGACGGGGACGAGCAGGCGATCCCCTTTGAGCGACAGCGTGCCGAGGTCGAAGTCGAAGGCGGCCTTCAGCAGGGCGTCTCGTCGCTTCTTCGCCGAGATGGGGATGCCGGCGAGGTCGAGCGAGGACTCGTCGAGCAGCTCCTTCGGGTAATCGTGAGACAGCGGCAGATCGACGCCGGAGAGGTAGTGCGTGGTGATCGGCGTCAGCTCCTGGGAGCTCGAGGCGACGCGGCCCTTGGGGAACGTGCCGGGGGCGCGCTTCACCCAGCGCGTGCCCTCGGGGCACAGGTCGTCCCCCGCGCCGCCCGGGTCGGGCTCGCACGCGCCTGGGTACTCCGACATGTGACAGTCGATGCACGTCGCGGCGGTCTTGCCTTTGCGCTCCTCGAGGCGCGCCCAGTCGCGCCACTCCGAGTAGGCGTTGCGCAGCCGCTTGAAGTGCTCGCCCTTCGCAGGGGCGTTGATCGCGTCGCTGCCGAACAGGCGGACGTCGTGGCACGCCCCACAGAACTCGCTGCTCCGCAGGTACTTGCGCTGCGCGTCGTCCGGGCGGGCGTGGACGAGGGCGCTGCCGTCTGGCCCCTCCTCGAGCGGCTTGCCGCCGAGCACGAACGAGCCGAGGCGCATCTCATAGCCGCTGTTGGAGATGCCGAAGAGGCCGGCGCGATCTTCGGGGCGGGACTCGAACACCGCGCCCGTCACGAACGAGGTCCACGTCGGGTTGCCCTGGTAGGCCGACCGCGACCGCGGGCTCACCGGTCCGTGCACCTGGTGACAGAACCCGCAGCTGATCCCCTCCTTGGCGCGCTCGCCGATCAGGTCCTTCACGGGGAAGTTCGCGCGCGGATTGCCTCGCCCTCGACCGTCCCACGGGGGCATCAGGTTCTCCTGGACCTCGGAGGGCGCGTGGCAGTTGACGCACCAGTGCTCGCCGCCCGAGCCGCTGATGGCGACGCCGGTCTGCGGGTTGCGACAGGCGAGCTCCGCCGTGGTCTTGCGCAGGGCGCCGGCGCCGTTCGGGCAGTCGTTGTCGCGACCGATCTGCTCCTGCACGAGGGCCTCGAGCGCGTTGAAGAGCGGGCTCTTCACGGCGTGGCCCATCACGCTTCGACGCCACTCGGAGGCCTGGCGCGCGTGGCAGCTCGCGCAGTCTTCCGCCGTGAGCTCGCCGGGTCCGATCGCCTTCATCGCACCGACGGAGGCCTTGGGCTGGGGCGTGGCGTCGGGCGGCTTCAGCTGGGTGACCGCCGCGGCGGCCACGGCGGCGCCGAGCGCGAGCGGCAGCAGCGCCGCGACCCAGCCCTTCGCGCTGGGCGCGGGCCGCTTCGGAGGCGGCGCCGCGACGAGCCCCGGCGGCGCCTCGAGGCGGGCGGCGGGCGCAGCGGCGCGGCGCTCGGCGGCCTCGCGCAGGACCGCGTCGCGGGCGACGCCGCTGCTCGGCAACGTGTCATGCGCGAAGAGCGCCGCGGGGGGCCCTCCGCCGCGAGGACCCGCGTCTGCGAGGCCGGCCCTGCCGCTGAAGCCGTGCAGCGCATCGGCCACCTCTGCGGCGCTGCTGGGCCTGGCGGCCGGGTCCTGGGAGAGCAACTTCAAGACGAGCGACTGCAGCCCAGGGGGCAGGGCGGTCGCCTGCTCTTGCTTGAACGGCGGAGGCTCGCTCGAGCGCGCGGCCTCCAGCATCTCGCGCAGGCCCATCCCGCCGAAGGGGTGCGACCCCGTCAGCATCTTGTAGAGCAAGAGGCCGAGCACGTAGCGGTTCGCCTGGTGATCGAACGGCGCGCCGTCGACCTGCGGCGGCGGGCACCACACCGGCGCGAGCTCGGCCTTGGTGGGCGCGAACTCGGGAGCGAACGCAGCGCGATCGTCGACGACGATCACGTCGTCGGGCGTGAGCGGGGCCGCTTGAGACGGGCCGCGAGCCTCGTCGTCTGCCAGGTCCTCGGCGATGTCGAGCGCGAACGAGAGCGCCTGCTCGAGCGGGAGCGGGCCGCGCGCCCCGCGCAACAGCGCGTGCAGCGTGCGCCGCGCGGCCGTCCCTCGACCCTGCCCCTCGAGCAGCGCGCGATCGAGCTTGGGGCGAGCGCGGCGCACTGGGCTACCTCTTCGGCTTCGACGTGGCCTTCGGCGACGCGCTCGGAGAGCTCTTTTCGGACGGCGCGCTGGTGGCGCGGATCGAGTACGCGACGATGCCGGCGACGAGCGACAGGAGCACGATGATGCCGATGGCGATCGCCCGCGGCACCTCGCGGCCACGCTCCGCCTTGTCGAGCAGGGCGATCGTGTCGGCGCGCGGCAGCGGCGCGACGCTCACCTGGGGCAGCGGCCCGTCGGACGGGACGGTCGGCCCCGCGGGTCGCGCGGCGCTCGCCGCGGAGGCCGCGCTCACCAGCCGGGCGCCCGAGTCGCGCACCGGGGTGGCGGCGCTGCTCCCGGGCACGCCGGCGGCCCGCTCGGTCGCCGGCGCCGCGGCCTCACGCGAGCGCCGCTCGCGAGACTCGGCGCCGCCGAGCGAGTCGCGCGAGACGCGCGCGCGGGGGGAGGCGACCTGCGAAGAGCGACCCGTGGTCCCGAGCGAGGTGCCCCCCGCGGGGATGAACGCCTCGAGCCGCGCGACGACGTCCTCGGCGAGGTAGGGGCGATCTTCCGGGGCCTTCTCGAGCAGCTGAAACAACAGCTCCTCCACGCCCTTCGGCAGACCGCTTCGGACCTCCGACGAGAGCGGGGGCGGCTCGGCGGTACACTGGAGGTTCAACAGCTGGCGTGGCGAGCTCGAGGTGAACGGAGGCCGCCCCTCGAGCAGCTCATACAGGATGAGGCCCAGGCAATACAGGTCGGCGCGGTGATCGATCGTGTGCGCGTCGATCTGCTCGGGGCTCATGTACTGCAGCGTGCCGACGCTCTGCGTGTTGGTCTGGTTCATCGCCTCGATCACCTTGGCGATGCCGAAGTCCATGACCTTGATGGCCCCATCGGTGAGGACCATGATGTTCTCGGGCTTGAGGTCGCGGTGGATCACCGGCGGCTCCTGGCCGTGCGCAGCGGCGAGCGCGCTTGCGGCGCTCGAGACGACCGCGACCGCGTCGACCCAGGTGAGCCGGCCGCGCTCGCCGAGCACCTGCCGCAGCGTGCGGCCGTCGAGGAACTCGAGCACCATGACCAGCTCGCCCGCCACCTCCAGGCTCGAGAGGCTGCGCACGATGTTGGGGTGCTCGACCCTCGCGAGGATCTGCATCTCGTTGAGGAAGAGCCGGCGGGCGTGATCGCTCTTCGAAAGCTCCTGGTGCAGCACCTTCAGGGCCACGCGGCGCTTCGACAGGCGCTCCTCGCCTTCGTAGACCTTCCCCATCCCGCCCTCACCGATGAGGCGCCGGACGAGGTACTCGCCCATCTGCTCCATGCCCGTAATGTCCTCTTCGAGATCGAGAGCGACGGCTTGGCGAACGAGAGAGATGACCACGGGTCGATACCTCGTGGCCTCGAGCGCCGAGATCGTGACGAAAAATTCTTCCGGGGCCGTCTTGTGTCCCGGTGGCGCGCCCATGGTACGCCCGAAGCGGCCCGAGCGCGCCCCCTTGGCATCCGGTTGGCCGGGAGGGGTGGCAACCGCACGTTTGACAGGCCGCCCGGTGACCTGCTCCAGCATGCTGCGGGCGGCCGCGCCATCGAATCGGGCTGGGCTACGGTCCCAGCGTCGAGGTAACACCTGGGGCTGGATGGCGAAGCAGCCCGCCCTCATCGACCCCGAGCTCGGCCCGCTCACCGACGACCTGCTCACGCCCGAGGTGCGCGTCTGGCAGCGGGCCGCGGGGCACCGCTTCTCGTCGGACGACGTCGCCACGGCGTTTTGCGCCTTCCGCGCGCGACCGGACGCGCGTCGCGTCCTCGACCTCGGCACCGGGCTCGGCTCGGTGTTGCTGCTGCTGGCGTGGAAGCTGCCCGACGCGCACCTCGTCGGCGTCGAGGCGCAGGCGGCGAGCTTCGAGCTGCTCCGCCGCAACGTCGCGCGCAATGGGCTCGAGGGCCGCGTCGCGGCTCGCCACGGGGATCTGCGCGAGCCGAGCTCGCTCAGAGGGGTAGGGCGGTTCGAGCTCGTGACCGGCACGCCGCCCTACTTCCCGCCGGGCGCCGCGCTCGACGCGCTCGATGCGCAGCGCACGTTCGCGCGCGTCGAGCGTCGAGGTGGCGTCGAGGCGTACATCGACGCGGCCGTGCCCTGCCTCGCGCCCGACGGGCGGCTGGTGCTGTGCGGCGACGCGCGAGCCGACGCTCGCGTCCTCGCGACCACGCGCGAGCTCGCGCTCACGGTCCTCGCTCGCTGTGACGTCGTGCCCCGCGCGGGCAAGGCCGCGCTGTTCTCGATCTGGGAGATTTGCCACGGCGGGGCACCTCGGGCGCCCGAGATCTCGACGCTCACGCTCCGCGACGCGCTCGGGCGCCAGACCGCGGACGCGAGCGCGCTCCGCGAGTTCTCCGGCTTCGCGCCGCTGGCGGTCGCATGAGGACGGCCGCCGTGTTCGCCCTGGCCGTCGCTTGCGCGCCCGCCGCGCCTGCGCCGCCGCCCGCCGAGCTGGTCATCGAGGTCCCGCCGGCGCCCTCCGTGTCCGCGACCGCGCTCGCCGCCCCCGCGAAGGGCGCGTGTCGCTTCACGGTGACCGCGATCGACGAGCGGCTCCCCGTCCTCGCTGCGAAGGGGCGGGCCCCGTTCGCGGTCTTCGAGGCGGTCGACAAGGTCCAGGTCGAGCTCACGTCGCCCCAGGCTGCCTTCGGCGTCGAGGTCTCGTCGGGGGGCCTCACGGTCAAAGGCTCCCTACCCAAGGAGCGCTCCACGCTGTTCTTGTCGGGCGACCACGTGCTGTCGGCCGTGATCCGGCCCCACCCGACGCTGCAGGTCGAGCTGGTCGAGGTCCTGAAGGATGCGGCTCGGGTTCGGCTCCCGCAGGGCAGCCTCCCTGACTGGATCCAGTTCCCCCACGCGATCGACGAGGACGAGGTGCCCTGCAAGGGGATGGCGATCGAGCCCTCGCGGGACTGGCCCCCGCTCGATGCGGGCGAGCGCAAGATCCTCTTCGGCAAGGCCATCCCGCTGCGCCCGTCGCTGAACGCCGAGCCGGCGGCGATGCTGGCGCCGCAGCTCGCCGCCACGCGCCACGGGACCGTCGAGGTCCGAGTCCTCGATCGCAGCGCTCATCAAGTGAAGGTCGACTTCGACGTCGGCGAGGTCCGCATCACGGGCTGGGTGCCCGAGGAGAACGTCGGCGGGCGCGCCGCTCCGCGCGGAAGGATCGGCCTCGGGCGCGCGAGCCGTGCGCCGCTGATCGACTCGACCTGGACGCAGCTGATGTGCAAGGTCGCTGTCGACGTCGTGCCCGAGGGCGAGGCTCGCTCCGACGTCGTGGGGCACCTCCACGAGAACACCGTCTTCTTCGCCGCGCCCCACGACGACGCCCACCTCGCGCTCAAGGCGGTCGCGAGGTCGGGCTATCGCCCTGGCGAGCTCGCGCTGCTCGTCACTCGCGCCGCCGTCGAGGGCTGCAAGTTTCCTTGAGCGCTCACGGCCAGCCGAGCAGGGCCCGGCTGACGAGGCCCACGCCGAAGCTCGCCGCGTTGGCGATCAGCGACGTCTCCAGCGCGCGCGGGAGCTTGAAGCCGCGCAGGTAGAGCGCCTCCGCGCCGACCGCGAAGACCTCGGCCGCCGCGAGCATCGCCCAGTAGGGCTCGGGTACGAGCCGCGGGAAGGCGAACCACACGACGGGGTGCGTGAGGGCGCTCGCGCCCAGCGCGATGGCGAGCGCCCGGCCCCAGCCGCGCGGCTCGGCGGCGGAGCGCAAGGCCGCGACATAGATCGGCGCCTCGATCACCTCGGTCAACGCGAATGCGTCGATCCAGCCACGCAGCTCGGGGTCCATCGGCTAGGCCGCGGCGAGCTCGCGCGCGCGCCTCGCCAGCCCGACCGCCACCGAGTGGAAGCTCCGCATCCGCCGCACCTCGGCGCGCGGCAGCCGCTCCGAGATCGCGCGGGCCACGGCGGGCACCCGCGAGGTGCCGCCGGTGAAGCACACGATGTCGACCTCGTCGGCCGGCACGGTCGCCGTCTCGAGCGTCTTGTCGAGCGAGCGCACGATGGCGTCGATCTGCTTGGCCGAGCAGGCCTCGAGCTCGGCGCGGGTCGCGGGCGCGCGCACGTCGAGGCTCGGCTCGGGCACCGTGATCACGGTCGAGTCCTCCTCGGAGAGGCGCACCTTCGCCGCCTCCACGCCCTCGTACAGCGTGAAGCCGAGGCCGTCCTCCACGAGCGCCACGAACCGCTCCACCTTGTCCCGGTCGCTCGCGTCGACGAGCCCCAGGCGGATGTTGTCGAGCAGCCGCAGCACCTTGTCGCGATCGACGACCGTGAGGTCGGCGGGCGAGGCGAGCAGCTCGATCAGCGCCTTCGGCATGTCGAGCTCGTTCGCGCCGAAGGGCGCTTTGTAGCGAGCCCTGCCCCCGAAATGAGGGGCCACGAGCGCGCGCACGAGGGAGCCGTCGAGCGCGTCGCCGGCGACCGCCACCCCGCCGACCGCCCGCACGTCGTCGCGGGTGAACCCGCCCTGACCCGCGCGCGCGACAGTGAAATCGCTCGTCCCGCCGCCCAGGTCGGCGACGACGATCGTGCGGGGGTCGGTGAGGCCCTCGGCGAAGTCGTACGCGGCGGCGACGGGCTCCGGGCAGAAGGTGATCTCCTCGAAGCCGGCGCAGACCGCGGCGGCGCGCAGCCGGTCCTCGGCGAGCTGATCGTCGGCCGGCTCGTTCGAGAAGCGCGCGGGGCGGCCGAGCACGACGCGCCGCACGTCGACGTCGAAGTGCTGGTTCGCGCGCTCGCGCATCGCGCGCAGGAACGCTCCGATCAGATCCTCGAGCGTGGCCTTGCGCGACCCGATCTGCGTCGCCGTGAACGTGCGCGAGGGGAGGTGGCGCTTGATCGAGCGGATGAGGCGCCCGCGGAAGCCGTTGTCGACGAGCGCGGTGATGGCGCGCACGCCGAACTCTGCGCGGGAGCCCGGGGCGAAGTAGAGCGCGGTGCGCAGCAGGGTGGGGTCCTTGGCGGCGTCGTCGAGCGCGATGGGCTCGAACACCCGATCCCGCGACGCCGCGGCGAGCAGCGAGTTGGACGTCCCGAAGTCGATGGCGAAGATCGTCGGCTTGTCGGTCATGATCACCTCCCGAGGTGACGGGCGATCTTGGTCATTTCGGACGCGATCTTTTTCTCGCGCGCCCGCTAGCGCGGGTCCCTACGGTTTCGCGGGTCCCGAGCGTCCCACGAAACCGGCGCGAGTATGTTCACTGGCTAGCGATCGCCCAGCAGGCTCTTGGCGAGCGCCGCCCCGAGCGCCCCGAGCAGCGGCTTCGACAGCTCGTCGTAGTCGTAGTCGTCGTCGTTCAAGACGCCGTCCTCGTTGGCGTAGACCACGGCCGTCACGAAGAACGCGCGCTTCGATGGCAGGTGCTCGACGTACGCGTTGTCGAGGTGGAAGCCGTACGCTCGGCCCGACTTCGCCACGTAGCGCAGCTCCTTGGCCGGCAAGACCTCGACCAGGCCGAGCGACAGCGGCGCGTGCTCGCCCGCGCGCTTCTTCGCCGAGAGGTCGACGGTCATCGCGCGGATCAGGTGCTCGCGCTGCGCCCCGCTCAGCCCGAGCGCGAGCGCGTCGGGGTGGCCAGGCAGCAGCAGCGACACGTTCACGCGCTGAAGGTCTTTCAGGCTGATGAAGTTCTTCTCGGCGAAGCTCATCGGCGACGCGAAGACGCCCTTGCCGTCGCGGTACGCGCTGCCCACCTCGAGCTTCGGGGCGGGCGTCGGCGCGAGCGTGTGGTCGGAGAGCCTCTTCTTCGCCGTGAGCGGCTTCTTGCCGGGCGGTAGCAGCACCACCCTGGGCGTCCCCCGGGATTTGTCGGCCGGGGCGCTCATGCGGTGGTGGAAGCGCACCTGGGGCAGCCCGAGCTCGACCATCTGTTCGTTGAGCTCGCGGTGGCCGACGATATCCCACAGGCGGTTGTACGAGTCGTTGTCGGAGTACGACAAAAGCTTGTGGATCTCCGCGCCGACGCGCAGCTTGTCGTGCTTCGGCTTGCCGTCCGCGGCGTACTTCTTCTTGTCGATGTCCTCCTCGGGCGGCTCGCAGCCGGGGCGGTCCTCGCGGCAGCGCTCGATCTTCGTGGACAGGTCGATGTCGCCGCCCGCCTGCTTGGAGAGCACCCGCAAGGCCGAGATGGCGAGCAGCGTCTTGATCGCGCTCGCGGGGTAGAAGTACTCGGCGTCCGCGCGCAGCGGGTGGCTCGTCAGCGCGCCGTCGGGTCCCACCTCGGTCACCAAGATCTGCAGGCGCAGCGCCTCGGCCTGGGCGAGCCAGGTCGTCCAGCGGGGGTCGGCCGCGCGGAGCGTCTTTTCGAGCCACGGTTCGGCGGCGGGGGTCGTGGTCGGGCTCGCGCTCGCGCCCGCGGGCGCCGCCGCGGCCGCGTCGATCGGGGTCGCGGCGGAGCCTGCAGCGCTCGGGCTCGGCGGCGGCGGCTCGGTGCTCGAGGCGGCCCGCGAGTCGCCCGCCCCACACCCGGCCAACAGCGCGAGCAGCGCCGCCGAGAGCGCAGCTCTCATGCCTTGCCCTTCTTGCGCGAGACGCGCGCCTTCAGCGCGGCGTAGCGCGCCTCGTCGATCGCCTTGCCGCGCGCCCACTTCTTCAGCTCGGGCACGACGACCCCCTCCCACGCGTCGTCGAGCCTCAGCGCGATGAAGTCGCGGAACAGGGCCTCGAGCTGGGCTTCGAACGTCTCGGTGAGCCGCATGCGCTCGTACAGCGCCTCGTATTTGTCCGTGTCGGCCTTGAGCTGCGCGGGGATCTTCAGCGACGCGACCGACAGCTCGTCGGCCTTCATCCGCCAGGAGAGCTCCAGCTCGCCGAGCACCATCCTCAGGCGGGTGTCGGTCGGCAGCTTGCCCTGCCTGAGGGCCTGCTTGGCCTCTGGCGCGAGGCCCGGCGTCGACCCTTTGACGCGGGTCTCCTCGCCCTCGCTCGCAAGCGTCAGCTGCCCCTCGAGCCACAACGCGCACGGCTCTCCGCTCGACGGGCGCAGGTTCGTTTCGAACACCTCGCTCTCGAACCAGAGCCACAGCAGCAGCTCGCGACCGACGAAGCGGTTCAGCTCGACCAGCTCGGCGAGGTCCCTCACGACGCCACCTCCTGCGCGGCGGCGGCGCGGGCCTCGGACGCGGAGGCGAGCGAGGTCGGCTCGAGGCTGGCGAAGACGCGCTCCTCGCTCGGGGTGAGCCCGCGCCGGTCGGCCATGGTGCCCGGGCTCTCGACCAGCAGCCGCAGCTTGAAGGTCTTCTCGAACAGCTCCATCACGAGCTCGTGGACCTTCTTCGAGTGCGTGAAGAAGAGCGCGACGTGGGTCTGCAGGTTCCACACCAGATCGTAGGTCTTGGTCACGGGGACGAGCTGGCGCCTGAGCTTCTTGATCACGGCGAGCTTCAGATCGGCCTTCGCCTTGCGACCGAGCTTCTCGAGGCTCTTCTTCTCGAGCAGCTTCTCCTCGGCCTCGCGCAAGTGCGCCTTGAGCAAGGGGCCGGGCACGACCCAGCGATCGACGCGCAGCGCCAGCGTGACGTATTCGTTGAAGAAGACCTTCTCGTGGTCGAGCTCGAGATCGAACGGGTCGTCGATCGCGGCCCAGCCGTGGCGCTCGTTCACGTCCTCATCGGGCGACATGGGCTCGAGCAGGTTGGCTTTGATCTTCTTCATCGCCGAAGCGGCGAGGTCGTCTGGCACGTCGCCGAGGACGAAGAAGCGGCTGAAGGTGAGGCTTCCGCGGAGGGCTCCCAAGGTGGCTCCCGCGTACGAGGGACGGGCTTCGGAGGCAAGTTACGTTGACCGATGGCCTCGAGCGACACAGGTTGTGGGACGTGAACAGGTGGTGGTCCATCGGCCGGTTCGGCGGCGTCCCCGTGCGGCTCCATGGGTCGGCCGCGCTCGGCGCCCTGTTCTTCAGCGGGTTTCGCTTCGCGCCCGGTGCTTGGCTCGGCTTCGTGCTGGTCATCTTGGCCCACGAGCTCGGCCACGCGTTCGTCGTCCGTCGCACGCGGCAGGTCCTCTTGGGCGTCGATGTGCACGGGCTCGGCGGCGAGTGCCGGTGGTCCGGCTACGCGTCCCCGATGCAGCGTGCCCTCATCGCCTGGGGCGGCGTCTGGGCTCAGCTCGCGCTCGCGGCGATCGTCCTGCCGCTGTCCTGGCTGGTCGGCTCGTCGCTCGGCAGCTTCGGCCTCGACCTGTTCCACGCCCTCACCTGGTCGAGCCTGCTGCTCGCCGCGATCAACCTGGTGCCCGTTCGCCCGCTCGACGGCGCCGAGGCCTGGAAGCTCCCCGGCCTGGTGGCTGAGCGCTGGCGCAGTCGCCGCGCCGCGGGCCCCCGCGTCAGCTCGCCGCGCCCGAACGCCGCGCGGTCGAAGTCCGAAGGCGACGAGCTGCCCGACGATCTGAAGCGCCTGTTCGCGAAGGTCGCGACCGACGCGCGAGACGCGCGCCGCGGTCGCTGAGCCGAGCGAGCTACCCGCAGTCGAGCGTGAGGTTCGCGCCAGGCTCGGCCACGTCGCAGGACAAGATGGCGTACGTGCCGGGGACGAGGCGCAGGGCGGCGTCGCCCCTCACGGAGGCCTTCGCCTTGTTCGGACCGTCCTCCAGCTGCACGGTCGCGCCCTCGACGGACACGACCTTGGCGAGCAGGCGGACCTTCTCGCCCTTGGGCGCGGCCGCGACGACGTGCAGTCCCGGCGCGAGCGGGATCTGGGTGGTCGGCTCGTTGAGCCCCCGCATCAGGCCCATCCCGAGGAACACGACCGCGCCGAGGCCATAGCCGAGGTAGTCGGTCCACGTGCCGACGGCGGCAGCGAGCTTGGGGGGCGGGGGGGCAGCCATCTCGCTCGCTTACCACGGCGCGTCAGCTCACTCCACGCGCTTGAAGTACGGCCAGGTCACGTCTGTGGCAGCCGACTGCGGGATGTCGGTCGACATCGGAGGATTGTCGGGGACGACGACGCTGCGCATCGCCTGGATCTCGAAGAGCGTGAGCGGTCGCGATTCGAAGGGGTCCGGGTGCCCGACCACGACCAGCGGCTGTCCGGCCTCGTCGATCAGCGCGTCGAGCTGAAACACGGCCGAGTCCGTCACGGGGTCGCAGCTGGGATCGTCGTTGGTCACGTCACAGCCCGTGTCGGCGAAGCGCTCGGTCCCGAAGCCGTGCGTCAGGTCGAGCAGGACCTCGTTCTCCGGCGCCGCGGGGTCGCCGACGCTGTGGCAACGATCGCAGGCCATGAACGCGCTGCGCTTGCGGGTGGTGTGCGGGACGAACGCGCGCTGCCCGAACCCCGCGATGGTCCGCCCGTCCTCGAAGGTGAAGGTGCGCGGCTGACGATCGTACACGACCTCCCCGTCGGGGCCGACGAGGGTCATGAAGAAGCGCTCGGCGGGCATGCTCGGCGCGAGCTTGCCCTGGCTGTCGCGCATCAGCACGAGGTCCTGGAGCACCGCCCACTTGCGGGCGCCCGAGGGCTTGCCCGGCGCCTCCAAGCCCGTGGTGTGGTAGGCGCTCGAAGCGCTCAGATCGAGCGTCACGTGGCAGCCGTAGCAGGACGGAAGCCAGCCGGAGTGGCAGGTGGAGCACGCGACCTCGTCCAGGTGCGAGAAGCCAGACTCGTCGATCCCCATCTCGGCGTCGGCGAAGAGGCTGTAACCGGGGTGGCCCTCCGTGACCGAGTCGACGACCTGCGGGACGTCGAGCTCGAGCCCCGTCACCAGGGTGCGGTACCCCAGGCTGCCGTCGTCTCGCGTGAACAGCCCCGGGACGCCCAGGCTCTCCGCCGCGCGTGTGCGCGCGTCACCGTGGCAGTCTTCACAGCTCGTGCCCACGGCGCACTGGGTGTCCGCGTAGAGGTGCCCATCTCCATGGACGTCGCTGCCGCCGTGGCAGTCGACGCAGTGCATGCCCGCCTCGAAATGCACGTCGGGCGGGGTCTCGTCGAAGTCGTTCGTGTCGTCCTCGTCGGTCAGGTAGTACGCCGCGTCGTGCCCATGAAGCCCGCGCCCGAGCACCGTGGGGCGAGGTGGGTTCAGGCCAGCGCCCGAGCTCTCTCGATACCCTTGAAACGACGCTCCGATGCGGCCGCCTCGATAGTGACAGGTCGTGCACGTGCTGGTGGTGGGGTAGCGGGTGAGCTCGTGACGCTCGGCGTGGGGGACGGTCTGCTTGTCGATCCACGGGTCACCGCCGGCGTAGAAGCCGGTCTCGAGGTAGGACATGTGACACGCCGTGCAGCCCGATGAGCGGTAGTCGCCCTCGAAGCGGTTTTCGCCGAAGTCGCTCAGGTGGCACCGGAAGCAGGACTTGACCATGTATTGGTCCTGCGCCTCCGCGACCGTCGGAGCGTCGAGCGGGTCCGCCCAGTCGGTCTCGAGCGGCTCGGGCGCGAAGCGCCCGTAAGACTCGCTGGCGCAGGTGTCGCTCGCCCGGTGCTCCGGGTCGGTCACGTCGATGGCGGCGACCTCGCCGTGTGGCGTCGCCTGGCGCCCGGCCCGATAGCGCGCGACCGTGACCTCTCCCGAGGTGTGAGTCATCGTGGAGCGCTGCACGCGGTCGACGACGTCGGCGTGACACCTGCCGCAGGTGTCCGCCGCGACACGCAGGTCTCCGGGGTTGATGAAGCGGACGTAGTCGAGCGCGATGGCGTCGAGCTTCTCGCCCGAGAGGTTCTTGATGAAGCTCGGGCCGTCGCCGGGCGACACGTGCGACTCTTCGATGTCGTAGACCCACTCTCCCGAGCACAGAGGGTCGTCTTCTGGGCCCGTGATCTCTCCGGTGCAGACGCGGTCCTTGCCGCCGTGACAGTCGGTGCAGCTGAGCGACACGCCGGGGTGGGCGTCCTCGATGCCGTGGGGCGTGCCGGTGGCGTCGAGCGGCTTGTGGCACACCTCACACGCGCTGCGGTGCAGGACCCGCTCCTCCAAGACGTCGTGGCAACCGGGCGTAGGCGCGAGGCCCGCGAGCACGAGCGCCAAGGTCGCCCCGAGCCACAGGCCGCCCGAGCGTGCGTCAACCTTCCACAAGGATCACCCCTCTGGTTTGACTGGCCTCGTGGTCCTGATCGTCGCTGACGGTGCAGCTCAGGGTGGCCTTGACTCCGTAGAGGTCCTCGATCGACGCGGCCTGGTTCGGCGCCTCGTGAACGATGGGGATGGGGAACGCCTGGACCTCGAACCAGCCGTCGGTCGCGCGCACGAAGATCTGTCGCGTCTCGACCACGCCGACCTGCTCTCCACCCTCGGTCACCACGTCGCAGCTGACCGTGGCGATGTTGGCGATGCCGGTGGTCCGCACGGCAGGCATGGTCCAGGTGCCGCCCTGGAGTCCGTACACGACGGGCAAGCCGTCCCCCTCCGCGAGCGGCTCGAGGAGCTGCTCGACATAGAAGCCGAGCGCCAGCTGCGGGTCGCCGCTGATGGGGTCCGGTCCGTCGTCCCCGACCTCGATGTCCGGGTCGACCCAGCGGAAGCCGACCACTCGGTCGCAGCCGGCGAGGAGCAGAGCGCAGAGGACGAAGCGGACCCTCACCGGGACTCAGCCTAGCGACCCCCGGTCCGGGTGGACTTGATAGGGATCAAGTCCGCCTCCCAGCTTGACCCCACGCCGCGATCGGGCGACCAGCCCCGCCTATGTGGACCCACCTTGGTCGGGCCGCGCTGTCTCCCTCTCGCCTGGCGAGGCGCCTCGCGGCGCTCCGCGTGGCGAACCCGGCCCTCACCGCTGCCAGCGCACGTTTCGTCCACTTCGTGCAGCTCGGGCGGCCGCTCTCGGCCGAGGAGCGCGTCGTGCTAGAGCGGCTGCTCACGTACGGCCCGCTCGGCGCGGACGAGCCCCTCGGGGCGCACGCGCGCTGGGTCGTGCCGCGGCTCGGCACGGTCTCGCCGTGGTCGAGCAAGGCGACCGACATCGCGAACGTGTGTGGGCTCGACGGCGTCGTGCGGGTCGAGCGTGGGGTGCGCTGGTCGTTCGAGGGCCGCCTCGATGCGCCCGCGGCGCGCCGTCGACGCCGCCCTGCACGACCGCATGACCGAGAGCGTGCTCTCGAGCGAGGCGGAGGCCGAGGCGCTGTTCGCGCACGGCGAGCCGCGGCCGCTGCGCTCGATCGATCGACGCGGGCTCGCCGCCGCGAACAAGGAGCTCGGGCTCGCCCTCGCGGCGGACGAGATCAGCTACCTCGAGCAGGCGTTCGACGCGCTGGGGCGCGACCCCACCGACGTCGAGCTGATGATGTTCGCGCAGGCCAACAGCGAGCACTGCCGGCACAAGATCTTCAACGCGCGCTTTTCGCTCGACGGTGAGGCGCAGCCGCTCTCGCTGTTCCAGATGATCCGGCGGACCACCGAGGCGAGCCCGGCGGGCGTGCTGTCTGGATACAAGGACAACGCCGCCGTGTTCGAAGGCCCCGAGACGTCGCGCTTTTTCCCCGCGCCCGACAGCGGCGTCTACGGCCACCACCCCGAGCGGTCGCACGTCTGCATCAAGGTCGAGACGCACAACCACCCGACCGCGATCTCTCCGCACCCGGGCGCGGCCACGGGCTCGGGCGGGGAGATCCGCGACGAAGGGGCGACGGGCCGCGGCGCGAAGCCGAAGGCGGGCCTGGTCGGCTTCACCGTCTCGGACCTGCGCATCCCCGGTCTCGCGCGGCCTTGGGAGCGCGCCGAGGCGCGGCCCGAGCGCATCGCCTCGCCGCTCGACATCATGCTGGAGGCGCCGCTCGGCGCCTCGGCGTATTGCAACGAGTTCGGGCGGCCGGGCGTGTTGGGCACCTTCCGGACGTTCGAGCTCGAGGTCGGGGGTCGCCGCCGGGGCTTCCACAAGCCGATCCTGATCGCGGGCGGGCTCGGCGCGGTGCGCCCGATGCACGTGAGCAAGGAGCGCATCGCGGTCGGCGCGCCGGTGGTCGTGCTCGGCGGCCCCGCGATGCGCATCGGCCTCGGCGGCGGCGCGGCCTCCTCGATGGCGCAGGGCGCGAGCCACGCCGAGCTCGATTTTGCCTCGGTGCAGCGGGACAACGCCGAGATGGAGCGGCGCTGTCAGGAGGTCATCGACCGCTGCCTCGCCCTCGGAGAGGACAGCCCCATCGCGTCGATCCACGACGTCGGCGCCGGCGGGCTGTCGAACGCGCTCCCGGAGCTGGTGCACGAGAGCGGCCGAGGCGCGCGCTTCGAGCTGCGCGCGGTGCCGAGCGAGGAGCGGTCCATGACGCCCCTCGAGATCTGGTGCAACGAATCTCAGGAGCGCTACGTGCTGGCGCTGCGCCCGGGGGGCCTGCCGCGCTTCAGCACGCTGTGCGAGCGCGAGCGCGCGCCCTACGCGGTGCTGGGGGAGGCGACCGACGACGGCCGGCTGCTCGTCACCGATCGCGAGCTGGGCGGCGCGCCGATCGACCTGCCGCTGGACGTCTTGCTCGGCAAGGCGCCGCGCATGGAGCGCGACGCGCGCCACCAGCCCAGCGCAGGCGCCGCGCTCGAGCTCGCGGCCGTCGACCCGCGAGAGGGGGCTTACCGGGTGCTCGCGCTGCCCGCGGTCGCGGACAAGACGTTCCTGGTGACGATCGGCGATCGCACCGTGAGCGGCCTCGTGGCGCGCGATCCGATGGTCGGGCGCTTCCAGGTGCCGGTCGCCGACTGCGCGGTGACGCTCGCCGGGTACGAGGGCAACGCGGGCGAGGCGATGGCGATGGGAGAGCGCCCCCCGCTCGCCCTGCTCGACGCGGCCGCGTCGGCGCGCATGGCGGTCGGCGAGGCGCTCACCAACCTGGCGGCCGCGGGGGTCGAGCGGCTCTCGGAGGTGCGCCTCTCCGCCAACTGGATGGCCTCCGCGGGCGACCCGGGAGAGGACGCGCGGCTGTTCGAGGCGGTGCGCGCCGTGGGCCTCGAGCTCTGCCCTGCGCTCGGCGTCGCCATCCCCGTCGGCAAAGATTCGCTGAGCATGCGCACCGAGTGGCGCGAGGGCGGGGAGGCTCGGCGCGTGTCATCCCCCGTATCGCTGGTGGTGACCGCGTTCGCGCCCGTGTCCGACGTGCGGCGGGCGCTCACGCCCGAGCTGATCCTCGACGAGGGCGAGACCGTGCTGTGGCTGGTCGACCTCGGCGGCGGCAAGGCGCGGCTCGGAGGCTCGGCCCTGGCGTACGTCCACGGACAGCTCGGGGACGTGCCGCCCGACGTCGACGACCCTGCGCGTCTCGCCGGGTTCTTCGCCGCGATCGCTGAGCTCGCGAGGCGGGGGCTCGCGCTCGCTTATCACGACCGCGCCGATGGCGGCCTGTTCGCCACCCTGGTCGAGATGGCCTTCGCGGCGAAGAGCGGCCTCGAGGTCGACCTTCCGGCGGGGCTCGGCGCGCCGCTCGCCGCTCTGTTCACCGAAGAGCTCGGCGCCGTGCTCCAGGTGCGCGTCTCGGACCGTGCGGCGCTGCTCGAGGTGCTCGCGCGGCACGGGCTCGAGGGCCTCGCGCACCCGATCGGCCGGCCCGCCCCGAGCGGACGTGTGCGCATCGCGAGCGGTGGCCGAGCGGTCCTCGACGAGGCGCTGGTCGACCTGCGCCGGGCGTGGTCGGAGACCACCCACGCCTTGCAGCGCCTGCGGGACGACCCAGCCTGCGCCGACGAGGAGCACGCGGCGCGGCTCGAGGACGGCGTAGGGCTCGCCCCGCTCGTCACCTTCGACCCGACCGAGGACGTCGCGGCCCCGTTCATCGGCCGGGGCGCGCGCCCGCGCGTCGCCATCTTGCGCGAGCAAGGCGTCAACGGGCAGGTCGAGATGGCCGCGGCGTTCGACCGCGCCGGCTTCGAGGCGGTCGACGTGCACATGACCGATCTGCACTCGGGCAGGGTCTCCCTATCCGGCTTCCGCGGGCTCGCCGCCTGCGGCGGCTTCTCGTACGGCGACGTGCTCGGCGCGGGCGAGGGCTGGGCCAAGAGCCTGCTGTTCCACGCCGCCGCGCGCGCCGAGCTCGAGCGCTTCCTGGGCCGCGCGGACACCTTCGCGCTCGGCGTCTGCAACGGCTGCCAGATGATGTCCGCGCTGCGCGAGATCATCCCCGGCGCACAGGCCTGGCCGCGCTTCGTGACGAACCGCTCGGAGCGCTTCGAGGCGCGCCTCTCGCAGGTGGAGATCTTGCCGAGCCCCTCGATCTTCTTCCGAGGCATGATCGGCTCGCGGCTGCCGGTCGCCGTGTCGCACGGCGAGGGTCGCGCGGAGCTGGACGGCCCCGCCCTCGAGCGCCTCACGGCCACGGGCCTGGTGAGCGCTCGCTTCGTCGACGGAAGCGGCGAGGTCGCCGCCCGCTACCCCCACAACCCGAACGGCTCACCTGGCGGAGTCACCGCCGTGACCAGCACCGACGGCCGCTTCACGATCATGATGCCGCACCCGGAGCGCGTGTTCCGCTCCGTGCAGCTCTCGTGGCGGCCGCGCGCGTGGGGCGAGGCGAGCCCCTGGCTGCGCATGTTCGGAAACGCGCGGGCGTGGGTGGGGTAGCAGGGTAGAGAGCTGGGGCGCCTTGTTTCAGCGCCGGGTAGGAAACGCTGTCAGCTCGAGGAACCCTCGGCCTCCGAGCATGGGCGCGGCGCTGTCGGCGCTCGCGCCGTCGTTGCCGAGCGCCGCGGCCACGTCGGCGGTCGGCTCGACCCCGAGGCTGACCGTGAGGGAAGGGGTGCCGTAGACGGCGAACGAGAGGCGGCCTGCGAGGCCCAGCGTGTAGGCGCCGAACTGCCGCTCCGAGGTGACGCGCTCGATGCCCAGGTACCCGAGGCGCGGGCGGACGCCGACGCGCACAGCGCCGATCGCCCACGCCAGATCGAGCCCGATCACTGCGTGTCCGAACGCGAGCGAGCCGTCGACGGCGCCGGCGAGCAGGCCCGCGTAGAGCCCGTACGAGCCGACCGACGTGTCCACGCCCACGGCCACGTCGGCCTCTGCGCCGACGATGAGCACGTCGAAGAGCGCGCGCGTCGTGGCCCCGGCCGACGCCTTCACCATGACCGCGGGCGCCTGGGCCGCCTCGGGTGCGTGGGCAGCGCGGTCCTCGGCGTCGGCGGCGCGCGCGAGCGACGCGACGGTCAGCCAGGCGGCGAGCGTGAGCCACGCCTTCAGTCGCATAGCCAGTCCTCCTCGTACAGCGCCTGGATCGTCGGGCCATCGATCTCTTGAACCGCGCGGACCCGCGCCGCGAGCCGCTCGCACACGTCGCGCGCGGCGAGCTCGTCGCAGCTCGCCTCCCGCAGGCAGTCGCTCTCGTCGAGCGCGACCACGGTGCCGTCCGTCTCGCGTTCGCAGCCCCCCTCTTGGATACAGCCCCAGCGGGGCAGCACCAGAGCCGGGCAGCAGCCCTGCAGGTGGACCGCGGCCCGCTCACACGCGAGCTCGCCTCGGTCGAGATCGAAGCCGAGGGTGAGCGGGGCCATCGCCGCGAGGAAGGCAGCGACCAGCGCCCGCCGCCGGGGAGGGCGCGGTGGCTTGGGCATCACACGCGTCGAGTGGCGCGCAGCGGCCGATGGCATTTCAGAATCGGTCTGACGAAACCGTGACTCGACGGTCACCCCACATGCGTCATGTTCATAGACAGCCCGTGCGTACCTCCCCACCAGCTTCCCCGGCCGAGAGCCTGATCGTCCTGTCGGACGTTCACTTGGGCAGCGATCTGACCGGGGGAGGGCCGCTGCGGTCGCGAGGGATCGATCTCGATCTGGTGCACTTGCTCGGTCACTACCGCGCGCAGAAGCCCACCGGTGATCGTTGGCGGCTGGTCATCGCGGGAGATTTTATCGACTTCATCGGCATGTCGATCCCGGCCGAAGGCGAGATCCTCGAGACCCCACCCACCGACGAGGAGCGCGAGCACGGCCTCGGCAGCGCGGAGGACCACGCGCGCGTGAAGCTGCGCCGCGTGGCGGCCCGTCACGCCGATATCTTTCGCGCGCTGGCGGCCTTCATCGAGGCCGGGCACGCGGTCACGCTGGTGCACGGCAACCACGACGTCGAGCTGCACTGGCAGGCCGTTCGAGACGAGCTCGGCGACGTGATCTTCGCGCACGCGAGCCCAGGGACCGAGCGCGCCGCGTTCGACGCGCGGATCGAGCACGCGCCGTGGTTCTATTATGTGGGCGGGCTCGTCTACGTCGAGCACGGCCACCAGTACGACCCGTTCTGCGCGGTCGACCACATCATGGTGCCGCTGTCTCCGCTGCACCCGAGGCGGCTCGCGCAGGGGTTCTGCGACGTGCTGCTGCGCTTCGTGGTGCGGCCCACCCGCGGCCTGTCCGAGCATGGCCACGAGCGGATGGGGGTCGCCGACTACGCCGCGCTCGGCTTCAAGCTGGGGCTTCGCGGCGCGTTCGGGCTGTTCGTGCGCTTCGTGCGGGCCATCCTCGAGCTGTTCAAGCTACGGCGCGCCCACCTGTCCGAGGCCGCGATCGCGCTGCGCGCGGAGCACGAGCGGCGGATGGCCTTGCTCGCCGAGGCCAAGCGCATTGGCCTCGACCGGCTCCGCGCCCTGCTGGCCCTGCAGTCGCCGCCGATCACGCGTACCATCCGCGGCATCCTCGCGAGCTTGCTGCTCGATCGCATCGCCCTCGGCCTCGCCGCCTCGCTCGTCCTCCTCGGGCTCGCGCTCTGGCTCATCGGCACGGGCCATTTCGTCTGGTCCGCTGCGCTGGTGCTCCTGTCGTGGGGCCTCGCCCACTCTTTCCTCATGCGCGGCCGTCACGTCTGCCCGTCGGATCAGCTCGCGGAGCGCGCCTCACACCTCGCGCGCCTGTTCCCAGCGGCCTTCGTCGTCATGGGCCACACGCACGTCCCGGTGTGCCAGCCGGTCGCCCTTGGCGAGTCGACCTACGTGAACGTGGGCTCGTGGTCGGAGTCCGAAGGCGCCGACAGCGACGAGAGCAAGGCTTCGAGGCTGCACCTCGTGATCCACCCGCGAACGGGCGGAGCCGAGGGCGGCCTCTTCCGCTGGGTTCCGCTCGCGGGGCCGGAGCGGGTCGCCACGGCGTAGGCCATGTCACAGCCTCGGGGGCTGCGTCGTCTGGGCGGCAACAAGGAGGCTGTGTCAGCCCATGCCCGCCCTCACCATCCCCCGCAACGCTCCCGCACACGTCGTCGTCCTCGGCGCCGGCTACGCCGGTCTGCTCGCCGCTCTGCGCCTCGCAGGCAAGGCGGGTGGAGCCGCGCAGGTCACGCTGGTCAACGACGCGCCCCACTTCGTCGAGCGGATCCGCCTGCACCAGGTCGCCGTGGGCGCCGCCGTGCCCCGTCGTCCCCTCGCGCGAGTCCTCCAGGGCTCGGGCGTCGAGCTGCTGCTCGGGCGCGCCACGAGCGTCGAACCGGCGACTCGACGCGTCGTCGTGGAGCGCGAGGGGGAGCGCACGACCCTCCGCTACGACGCCCTGGTCTACGCTTTGGGCTCGGGCGCGCTCCACGCGGACCTCGAGCGACACCCGTCCAGCGTCGTCCACGGGATTCACAGTGAAGTCGCCGCCGACCGGCTGGCTCGCGCCCTCGCCGCGCTGCCAGCCGGGGGATGGGTGGCGATCGTAGGCGGCGGGCTCACGGCCATCGAGGGGGCGTCGGAGATCGCGGAGGCGCGCCCCGATCTCCGGATCTCCCTGTTCGCTTCGGGGACGGTCGCGTCGTTCCTCTCGAGCCGCGCGCGGGCCCACGTGCTCCGCGCCCTCGAGCGGCTCGGGGTCGACGCGCGCGAGGGCACGGCGATCACCTCGGTGGAGGTAGGCTCGCTCGCCTCTGCGAGCGGCGAGTCGTTTCCCGCGGATCTCGTCGTCGCCTGCACGGGCCTGCGAGCCCCGTCGCTCGCCGGGGCGTGGGGCCTGGCGACGGCCGCCACGGGTCGGCTGGCCGTCGACGGGCAGCTCCGCTCGCTCTCCGACGCCAGCGTGTTCGGGGCGGGCGACGGCGTCGAGATCAGCTCGCCCGGGCTGCGCCACCCTCGCATGGCCTGCGCCACCGCGCTGCCCCTGGGCGCCCACGTTGCCGACAACGTGCTCGCGTCCCTGCGAGGAGAGCCCCTCGAGCCGCTTCGCTTCGGGTTCATCGCCCAGTGCGTGAGCCTCGGTCGCAAAGACGGCGTCGTCGATCTCGTCCACGCCGACGACACCCCCGCGGGGCGCGCGGTCACCGGCTGGCTCGGGGCCCGCCTCAAGGAGGCCATCTGCCGCTACACGGCGCTCGCGATGCACGTCGAGCGCCTCTTGCCGGGGACGTACACCTGGAGGAAGGCTCCGCTCGGGCTGCCGAATGGGGCGCCCCGTATCGCGCGAGCGTGATCGATGAACGTGCTGATCCAGACCTTCGAGGCCGAGCGCAGGAGGCTGTTCGGGGTCGCCTATCGCATGCTCGGCAGCGCCACCGAGGCCGACGACGTCCTGCAAGACGCGTGGCTGCGCGCCTCGCGCTACGGGGCCAAGGTCGGCGACCCGCGCGCCCTGCTGCGCACGATCGTCGTGCGGCTGTGCGTCGACGCGGCGACCTCGGCGCGAGCGCGCCGCGAGCGCTATGTCGGCCCGTGGCTGCCGGAGCCCATCCTCGACGCCGACCTCGACGACGGCGCTGAGCTCGACGGCCCGACGGCGGCGCGCATCGGGCGGGCCGAGTCGGTCTCCATGGCGCTGCTCGTCGTGCTCGAGTCGCTGAGCCCGCTCGAGCGCGCGGTCTTCTTGCTGCGCGAGGTCTTCGACTACGAGTTCGACGAGATCGCCGCCTGCCTCGAGCGGAGCGAGGCCGCGTGCAGGCAGCTCTTTCACCGCGCCCGCGGTCACGTCGCCGAGCGCCGAGCGCGCTTCGAGCCATTCCCGTCCGACGCCGATCGACTCCTGTCGACGTTCCTCGGCGCCGTGGCGAGCGGTGAGGTCAAGGAGGTCGAGGCGTTGCTCGCCGAGGGCTGCGTCGTGACGAGCGACGGCGGCGGCCGGGCGCGCGCCGCGCTCAAGGCGGTCTTCGGCGCCGAGCGCGCGGCGCGGCTGCTCACGGGGCTGGCCAAGAAGGCGGCTTCGCCCTACGCGGTCGAGCTCACCCGGCTCAACGGGGCGCCCGCGGTGGTCCTGCGCGGGGCTGGGCGCGTGCACAGCGTGCTGCTCTTCGCGCTCGAGCACGGGCAGATCGCGCGGCTCTACTTCGTGCTCAACCCCGACAAGCTCGCCCGTCTCGAGCGGTCGCTCGCCGGCTGAGGCGGGGGGAGGTTGCTCGGCCCGCGCCGTTGCTGCTAGGGCAAGGCGAGCGCCCCGATGTCGCGGACCCTCCCTCTAGCCATCGCCCTCGCGGTCGTCTCGCTCGCCTGCTCCGAGCCCACGAAGGAGCCGGAGCCTGCAAAGAGACCGCCTTCCGCGACCGCCGCGCAGGGCGCTCACGAGGGCTCGGCCGAGGAGAACGCAACGACCGACGCCCCGCTGCTGTGGGACGTGCCGGCGGGCTGGTCGAAGACCGAGGCGAGCGACAAGGGCCCGCGTCGCGCGGGGTATTCGGTCCCTCGGGTCGGCGACGACAAGGAGGACACCGAGCTGCTCGCGCTCTACTTCGGCAAGGGCAAGAACGGAGAGCGCGACACCCAGTGGGACGCGTGGCTCGGCCAGTTCGACGGGGACGCCAAGCGGGACGCGAAGCGCGAGACGTTCGAGGTCGGTGACAACGTCGTCGAGGTCTTCGAGCACGTCGGCAACTACAAGCTCAACATGGGCCCGCAGCGGCCCGGCATGACCCGCTCCCCCGTGCAGATGGTGAAGCCCAACTTCCGGATGCTCGGCGCCGTGGTGAGGACGAAATCGCGCGGTAACTGGTTTTTCAGGATGGTGGGCCCCGACCCGACCGTTACCGCTCAGAAGGACGCGTTCCTCGAGATGCTGAAGTCGGTCCGCTAGAGGGGGGGGCCCAGCTCGTCCCTCCGGGGCTGGCCTCCGGGGCCGGCGCAGGGCGCACATCCGTGCAGCTCCACGGCGGTCGATGTGCTAGTCAGGGAGGGAAGGGGAGGAGAGGTGGTCGAGCCCGCACCGCACGAACAGGCGCGAAGAGGCGGAATGAGCGACGCGCTCGAGCCGCCGCGCCGCGCCGCGGTCGCGATCCCTCGGGCACCCGCTCCGGCCGCCTCCGAGATCGCCCGCGCCCTCGCGTCGCTCGCGCGCGTCGGGGCGCGCGAGGTGCGCCCCAACGACCTCGACGCCCGCGACGAGACCTTCATCGCGGACATGATCCCGCTGATGAACACCCTCTACGACGGCTACTTTCGCTGCGAGACGGAGCTCGCCGCGGAGATCCCGAAGGGGCCGGTGCTCATCGTCGCGAACCACAACGGCATGACGGGCACCCCCGACATGTTCTGCCACATGACGGCGTTCTGGCGGCGGTACGGCGTCGGCCGGCTGGCCTACGGCCTCATGCATGACACGCCGTTTTCCTTCCCCGTGGCGGGCGCTTGGCTCAACGCGGCGGGCGCCGTCGCAGCCAACCCCGAGAACGCCGAGCGCGCGCTCGCGCGAGGGGCGAACGTGTTGGTGTTCCCGGGCGGGGACCTCGACGCCTGCAAGCCCACGCGCGACCGGTACAAGATCTCGTTCGGCGATCGGCGCGGCTTCCTCCGGCTCGCGATCCGCATGCGGGTCCCGATCGTCCCGGTGGTCAGCGCGGGCGGTCACGAGTCGCTCTACATCGCTACCCGCGGCGAAGGCATCGCCCGCGCGCTGAAGCTGCCGGAGCGCTTCCGGTCCAACGTCTTCCCGCTCGGCGTGGCTCTGCCGTGGGGCGTCGTGGCCGGCGTCCCGCTCCCCCACCTGCCCCCGCCGGTCAAGATCCACACCAAGATCCTCGCCCCGATCGTGCTCGATCACCCGCCCTCGGCCGCAAACGATGCGCGCGCGCTGGATTCGTCGTATGGACAGGTCGTGGGCGCCATGCAGCAGGCGATGAACGAGCTCCGGTCCGAGGGTCGGCATGGGCTCTTCCCGAGAGGGTCTCGATGAACAAGGTCGAGATCGGCGTGCTCGTCGCTGCGATGTGTCTGCACGGCGGGGGCTTGGCCGTCGCCCGCTCGATGCCCGAGGTGCACGTCCTGCAGCCCCGCTTCACCGAGGCGATGGTGATGGAGTTCGAGATGCCGACCGCGGTCGT
This sequence comes from Polyangiaceae bacterium, assembly GCA_016719945.1. GTDB lineage: Bacteria > Myxococcota_A > Polyangia > Polyangiales > Polyangiaceae > Xiheicaenibacterium. Next base: position 93,609 of record JADJYE010000013.1, read on the forward strand.
GCCGCCGGCTCCGAAGGTCGTCCCGCAGGAGACGGTGCCGCAGCCGGTGAGCCCGGAGCAGCAGGCCATCGCCGTCGTTCCGCCCGATCCCACGCAGCCGCCCGATCCCACGAGCCGTCCCAAGGGCGTCCCCTCGGAGAGCCCGGGGGCGGCGGAGCCGTCGAGCGGGGGGCCCCTGGTCACCGCGACCGGGCCGTCCGCGCCCGACGAAGGGTGGAGCGTCCCCGGCGGCGAAGGTCCCGCCGGCTTCGGCCCCGGCTTCGGTGGGCCCGGCTCGACCGGCACCGGCGTCAGCGGCCTCGCGGCCAGCATCGCCGTCAACAACGCCGCCGCGCCCGCCGCGCCGACCGAGGCGCCCAAGGCGGCCAAGGTCGACCGCGACGCCGCGAACCGCGTCATCAAGGACGAGCTGCGCAAGAAGGACAAGAACCTCGGCCTCGATCTCCCCGCCGCCGGCACCATCGCGAGCTTGATCAAGAGCGCGGTGCAGGCCTCCGAAGCGCCGGGCGACTCGCGCGCCACGTTCACCGTCGCGCTCGGCCCTGGCGGCAAGGTCACCAGCGTCACGGTCGGCGCCTTCAGCGGCGGCGGCGCGGCGACCTGGCAGGCGGTCGCGAACCAGGTGAAGGCCGCGCTCGCTTCGCGCAAGCTCAACCTCACCGAAGACTACAAGAAGGGCGCGATCGTGGTGGTCAACGCCTCGTCGAAGATGCAGATGCCCTCGGGCGCCGAGCCTGGCGCGGGCATCAAGCTCAGCCTCACGCAGACCTTCGACGTCGCCGACATCGGCGCGAGCCCGGTGCGCGTCGTGAAGGTCAGCTTCAGCTCCAAGCCGGTCGAATGAGCTGACCGAGACCCCCGCGCCTCCTCGCTGCAGCTGAGGGCGCTGCTGGTGAGGGCGCTGAAGGTCAGCTCCGGGGCAGCTTCACCTTCATGCCCGCCTTGACGCCGTTCTTACGCGTCCACCCGGCGTTCACCTCGAGCACATACTTGGCGTTGCAGCCAGGGCTGAAGGTCTCGTCGGTGAGCGTCGGCGTGTTCTCCTCGATGCCGACGATCGTGCCGTCCGCGGCGATGAACATCATGTCGAGCGGCAGACAGGTGTTGCGCATCCAGAAGGTGAGCTCACGCTCGACCTCGAAGATGAACAGCATGCCCGCGTTCTCGTCGAGCGCCTTGCGGTACATCAGGCCGCGCTGGCGGTGCTCGTCTTCCTGGGCGATCTCGGCGTCGACGGTGAGCACCCCGGACGCAGCGCCGCGGATCTCGATCCGCTTCTTCACGAGCTCCGGGACCGGCCCCGGGTCGTCGGGACACCCGGCCGCGGGGACCGGCCCGGTCACCGTTCGTTCGGGCGTGTCGGGTGTCTGCTTGATGCACCGCTTGGGCTGCCACAGCGGCGACGTGCTCGCCGCGGTGGGGCGCTTCGCTGGCTCAGTCTGGCTCTTGTCGGGCGACGGCGCGTCCTGGGTGACGCTCGGCTCGGGGGCGCGAGGGTTGCAGCCGGAGCCACCAAGGCTGGCGGCGAGCGCGAGCAACAGCGGGGCGGGCGCGAGGGCCGCGAGGCGCGACATCCCGACTCTTTACACCCGGGCTCAAGGCGCCTCAAACGTCACCGTCGGAGGGGCGCAGCCTGGCGCGGAATTCGCTAGACTCTGCGCCCATGGGTACCGGCCGTCTCCTCGTCTTCGCCAGCGCAGCCCTCGTCGGCCCCTCCGCGCTGATGCTCCTCGCGGGTGCGGGGTGTGACAACACGGTCATCGTCCCAGGGGACGGCGGCGCCGGAGGCGCCGGCGGCGAGGGCATTGGCCTGATCGACATCCCCAACGGCGGAGGCGGAGGTGTGGACGGGGGCACCGACGCGCTCAACGAGTTCGTCGACCCGGGCTGCAAAGATATCCCGCCGCCGATCGAAGATTTTCAGTGCGACCCGACCGATCAAGGCAACGGCGACTGCCTCTTCGGCGAGGGCTGTTACATCTACGTCGACTACCCCGACGATCCTTGCGGCCAGGAGATCTACGGCGCGTTCTGCATGACCGAGGGCTTCGGCCAGCAGGGCGATCCGTGCGGCGGCGGGCAAGACTGCGGCGCGGGCCTGGTGTGCGTGGTGACGGGCTCGGGCACTCAGTGCGTGGTCATGTGCGATCTCGACGGTCCGAGCGGGTGCCCCTCTGGCCTCGTCTGCGAGGCGATCGACGTCGAGGGCTTCGGCGGCTGCCTGTGACGACCATGGGACGCTCCCGGACGCTGCTCAAGGGCTCGGCCCTCGCCTGCGCCTCGACGCTGCTCGCGCTGCTCGGCGCGGCGTGCGGCGCGCGCGAGGAGCTGCCCGATCTGCCGCCCGTGCCCCCGATCCCCGAGTGTGTCGTCGACGCCGACTGTGAAGGCTTCGACGACCTGTGCAGGAACGTGCGCTGCGTGCAGGGCGCCGGCGAAGGGGGAGGCGGCGAAGGGGGAGGCGGCGGCGACGGGCTCGGAGGCTCGGGCTTCGGCGCGTTCGGGGCCGGCGGTTTTGGCTTCGCCGGCGGCTTGCCCGCGCTCGAGACGCGCGGCGGTCAGTGCCGCGAGGTCAACCCCGTCCGCTGCGACGACGGCGATCTGTGCACGATCGACACCTGCGATCCGTTGACGGGCACGTGCTCGTCCGAGCTGGCCGTTCAAGACAACGACGAGGACGGCTTCAACGGCCCGCGCGAGGGCACCAAGCCCGGCGATCCCGACTCGTGTGGCGACGACTGCGACGACACGAACCCGAACGCGTTCCCCGGTAACACCGAGGTGTGCGACGGCGCCGACAACGACTGCAACGGCGTCGTCGACGACAACGCCAACTTCATCCCGCTCGAGCTGGAGCCCGTGCGCATCTCCCCCGAGGGCACGACGCCCGCGGGGCCGGGGGGCCTGGCGTGGAGCGGCGAGTCGTACATCGCGACCTACACGGCGACGTCGAGCGGCTTCGACATCTGGCGCTCACAGCTCGCGCCCAACGGGGACAAGCTGCAAGACGACGAGCTGCTCAAGGTCTCGAACAGCGACGGCATGGGCGGCCCCCTCGCGTGGACGGGCGATCGCTTCGGCGTCGCCTGGCAAGAGCGGCGCGACGGCGACTACGAGATCTACTTCCGCTTGCTCGACGCCACCGGCGCGACGGTCGTCACGCCTCCCGTTCAGCTCTCCGACGGCCTCGATTTTTCGGTGAACGTCGACCTCGGCTGGACCGGCACTCGCTTCGTGGCGGTCTGGCAAGATCAGCGCAGCGGAGATTTTCGCGTCTACGGGCGCACGGTCTCGCTCGAGGGCGTGCCGGTCTCGCCCGAGGTGCAGCTCGTGGCCGACAGCAACTTCCCCGACGAGGCCCCCGCGGTCGCCGCGAGCAGCGAGGGCATCGGCGTCGCGTGGGGACACGGCGACGCGAGCACGCACTTCATCCAGTTCCAGACCTTCGATTTCGATCTGCAGCCCGTGTCGCCGGTGGTGTCGCTGACCGACGGCGTCACCGACGCGGTCTACCCCACCGTCGTCTACAACGGCGGGACGTACGTCGTGGCGTGGTTCGATCGCTCGGCCTCGCCGCAGGGCATCTACGCGGCCGTGGTCGCGGCCGACGGCACGGTCGTCGTCCCCACGCGGATGATCTCCGACACGCCGCCGGGGCGGCACTCGCGCTACCCGATCCTGCGTCCGCTCGGCGATCGGTTGATCTTGGTCTACGCCGACGACCGCGACGGCGGTGAATACGAGCTCTACGCGCGCCTCGTCTCCGACTTCCTCGAGGACATCACGGAGCCCCAGCGCATCACCTTCGGCGACGGCGACTCGGTCAACCCCAAGCTCTCGTTTGGCCCCGACGGCAACGTGGGGATCCTCTTCCGCGACGACCGCCTCGGCCCGCAGCACGTCTTCTTCACCCGCCTCGGCTGCGTCGCCGGCGGACCTTAGTTTCTCTCGCGCGCCCGCTGCCGCGGGTCCCTTCGGTCTTCACGCGCAGGAGCGCGCGAATACCGGCGCGAGGAAGGTCGCGTGGGACCCTCCCCACGCGAAGAACCTTCCGCGGGTCCCAGGCGCCATCTGCGCGACCGAGGAGCGCAAGCCCCGGAGGTCGGAGTTGGGGGTGAGGGAGCGCGCGAAGCGCGGAGCCTAAGGGGGGCTGCATCAGACCCCCTGACTAGAAACGCTCTGCGGGGCCCGGCCGAAGCGGCCAATACGTTCTTGCGCGGCCACGGTGGACTCCTGCGCCCCCCCGGCCGCCAAGAAAATCCTCTGGGTCGTGTAAGAGACGGTCGGCGGTCACGTTTACCGTCGCCACAGCCACCTGACGGCGACCCCCATCCACGATGCGGGGGGTCCGCTCCGGTCCGCTCTTCGCGGTCCGACGAGCTCACGCGTGCGTCCGCGACACGTCGCGCCGCGCCCCCAGAACACGAGAGGCGAACTCCATGCGAAGCGCGTATTTCCTGCTGTCGGCCCTGTCGCTCACGGCGCTCGGCTGCGCGGCGACCAACACCAGCTACGTCGACACCAGCGCGACCTTGGGCCGGGTCGTGGTGTACCGAAACGGCATCGCCTACTTCGAGCGCACCGCCGAGGTGACGGGCAGCGAGCTCGAGCTCCAGGTCCCGGCCGACAAGGTCGACGACTTCTTGAAGTCGCTCACCGTGGTCGACGCCGAGACGAAGCAGCCCACGCCGATCGCGTACCCCACCCGGCCGCCGGTCTCCAACACCGGCTTCATCACGATGAAGATCCAGCTCAAAGAGCCGGGGACGGAGGACGACCCGAAGAAGCTCCTCTTGTCCTACGTCACCGAGGCGCCCAGCTGGAAGCCGAGCTACCGGATCGTGCTGGGCAAGGACAAGAAGGTCGGCCTCGAGGGCTGGGCCATCGTCGACAACACCAGCGGCGAAGACTGGAGCGACGTTCGCCTGGGCGTCGGCTCGAGCTCGGCGCTCTCGTTCCGCTACGATCTCCACTCGGTGCGCACCGTCGCGCGCGAGACGCTCGCGCCGTCGGATCTGTTCGCCATCGCTCCACCGACCGGGCAGAGCGTCTACGGGGGCGGGGCAGGGGTGGTCGACTTCGTCGACGACACCGCGCTCGCGCAGGTCGCCCCCAACTACGACGGCCGCTACGCCGAGACCGAGGCGATGGATGAGCCGGCCTCGCTGCCGAAGAGCCCAGCGCCCGCGCCGATGGGCGGCGCGGGGCGCTCCGCCCAGGTGACCGTCGCGACCAAGGCAGGGGGCAAGTCCAACGCCGACAAGAAGTCGAAGGGGCCTCAGCAACTGAAGCAAGAACAGCAGATCTCCGCCGGCGAATATCGCATCCAGACGCTCGCCCAGCGGGTCGCGAACGACCAGCAGAACCGCTACGTCGTCGAGGGCTTCGCCGCGAAGGACGACGGCGACAAGGGCTCGGCGGCCCTCGAGCGCGCGAACCGCCTGCGCGATCAGCTGATCGCCAAGGGCGTGCGGCCCGATCAGATCGACGCGATCGCCAACACCGCCGTGATCGGCGACGTCGGCGGCGCGCGGCTGGTGACGGCGCAGAAGGCGAAGCCCGCGACCGGCGCCGCGAAGCCGACCGACGACGCCGAGAGCGAGGGCGGCGGGGATCTCGAGCCGATCGGCACCAGCCACTTCGAATCGAAGACGCCGATGACCGTCGCTCGAGGCACGAGCGCGATGGTCTCCATCTTGAAAGCGGACACCTCCGGCGAGGTCGTCTACCTCTACGATCCAGAGTCCGCGCGGGGCTCGAAGACGCACGCGTTCAAGTCGGTTCGCCTCGAGAACCCGACCGACTCGACCCTCGAGACGGGCCCCGTCACGGTCTTCGGCGAGGGCGGGTTCGTCGGGGAGGGGCTCACCGAGCCCATCCCCGGCAAGAGCGCGAGCTTCATCCCCTTCGCGCTGGACCGCCAGGTGCTCGTCGAGACGAAGGACGACGAGCACGAGGCGATCGAGAAGATCATCACGGCGCAGCGGGGCATCCTGTCGACCGAGATGCGCCGCACGAAGAAGCAGCACCTCATCCTGCACAACCGCCTCGCCGAGGACGCGGTCGTCTACCTGAGGCACACGGTGGGCAAGGGCTACGAGCTCACCAAACACCCGAAGGATGTCGAGCGCATCGGCGACGCTCACCTCTTCCGCGTCGTCGTCCCCGGCTCCCAGAAGCTGGAGGTCGACATCGAGGAGGCGACCCCGATCTTCAAGACGGTCGACATCCGCTCGACGCACGGCATGGACCTGGTGAAGACGTTCGTCTCGTCGGCCGCGGCCGCGGGCTCGGCCGGAGAGAAGCTGAAGGGTCTGGTCGAGCTCCAGAAGGACCTCGGCAACATCGAGCAAAAAATCGACACGCAGCGTGAGCAGATGGATGAGTACAAGGCCCGCATGAACGAGCTCCACGCCCAGATCGTCACGCTCAAGGCCGTGAAGACCGGGGGCAGCCTGATGAAGAACCTGGAGAAGAAGATGGAGGAGGTGAGCGACAAGCTCTCCGCCGCGACGGTGCAGCTCGTCTCGCTCGAGGAGCAGCGCATGATCAGCCGCATCAAGCTCCAGGACGGCGTCGCCGAGCTCTCGCTCGATCGGGCCGAGGACAATCCCGGGGGCAAGGTCGCCGGGAAGTAGCGGGTCGACGGCGCGAAGCCGTCGAGCGTAGCCGCTACTTCACGCGCGAGAGGTAGCCGCCGTCGAGGATGCTGCGGGCGGTGTCGAGCACGCTCTGCCGGACGGGGCGGGGCTCGACGCCGAGCCCCTCGCGCATCCGCTGGTTGTCGAAGCGCGGCGCGTGGCCCAGGTTGCGGTGCAGGAAGCCCACGGTGAGCCGCTTGTCGAACAGGGCGGTCGCGTACATGAGCGCGTCGGGCAGGGCGAGGCTGGGCACCTTCGCCTCGGGGAAGGCCATCTTGATCTCGGCGCCCATCAGCCGCAGGCCCACGGCGTCGTTGCTGCAGAGGTAGCGCTCCGCGGGCCGCTCGACCTCCAGCGCCCGGACGTGCGCGACCGCCAGATCGCGGACGTCGATGATCTGAAAATGCAGGTCCGGCACGCCGGGCCACTTGCCGGACATGACCTCGAACAGGACGGCGGGGCTCGTCCTCAGGTGCTGCGCGGTCATCACCGGGCCGAGCACCAGGGACGGCAGGATCGACACCATCGTCAGGCCCGCGTCACGGGCGATTTCTCGTCCGGCGCGCTCCGCGAGCACCTTGGAGAGGCCGTAAGCGTCGCTCTTCACGGTCGCCGTCTCGTTCCAGTCGGCCTCGGTGAAGAGGTGGCAGAGGGGGCGGTCTTCGCCGGCGACCGCGGCGACGCTCGAGGTCAGCACGACCCGCGAGACCTTCGCCCGCACGGCGGCGGACAACACGTTCTTCGCGCCGTTCACCGCGACGTCGACGATCTCGCGCTGAGGGTCCTTGGCGGCGAGCGTCACCGCGCTCGCGGTGTGCACGACGAGGTCACAGCCGCGCAGCGCCTGGTCGAACGAGCCCTGACGCTCCAGATCGCCCGCCGCGAGCTCCAGCGCCTCGGCCGCGCGCGGCAAGGCCGTGAGGTGCGCGGCCTTCTTGGTGTCCGACGGATCACGGACCGTGGCTCGCACGCGGTAGCCGCGCGCGAGCAGCTCCTTCACGACGTACGCGCCGACGTAGCCGGTCGCGCCGGTCACGCACACGAGCTTGCTCATGCGCGCATGGTGCACGACGTGCCTACTGCACGGGAAGGGCGTCGATCCAGGCCTGGACCGCGGCGAGCCCGGCGGCGTCGACCAGCTCGGTGCCCAGCGGCGGCATCTGTCCCTGGCCTCGGATCCCCATCCGCAGGATGAGGGCGCTGCCCGCCGAATAGCCTGGCTCCACGAGATCGCAGCGGCACAGGTTGACGCCCGGCGCGCACGTCTCCCCGTTGGGGCAGTCGTCGGACGTGCCGCAGGCCGTGCCCGAGCCGCAGGTGTACATGTTGGGCAGCTGGTTCACGGCGCTGGTGAACGCGCCGGTCGACTCGACCGTGGCGTCGGTGGTGCGCAGCCGCAGGTCGAGATCGAGCGTCGGCAGCACCCCGCCCACGTGGTGGCAGCTGCCGCAGTTCGCGTGGAGCACGCCGAGCGCAGCGACGTCGGTGGCGTCGCCAGGGACCTCGAAGCCGTCCGGCGCGGGGACGGTCAGCTTCCCCTCGGCCGACAGCGACGCCATCGTCTCGCCCGGCAGGTCGTGCGAGAGCTGGAGCGCAGAGAAGCCCAGCACACGGCCGGTGGAGCGATGGCACTGGGCGCACGCCGTCTGCGGGGGCACGTCGTGGTCGGTGTCGTTCGCGTTGTCTTGCCCGAAGATGTTGAGGTCCGCGTCGCCGGAATCGTTCCAGATGTACGCGCCGAACTTGTAGTCGCCCGAGGCCGGGCCGGTCCGCAGGATGACGCGCGTCTCGACGCGCGTGCCGTCGCGCGTGAACTCCTTGTAGACGCGCGCGCCGACCGGCAGCTCCCAGTGGTCCATGTCGGTGGTATCGATCTGCGCGCACTCGGGGAGGTAGATCCACCGGCGCTTGTCCGCGGCGTCGGTCCACAGCGGGAACTGCGGCTCGAACGGCCGGATGTTCGGGGCGACCTCGTCGCTCGCGATGTCCGCGTATAGGCCGGTCTCCGACAGCAGCGGCGGCAGCTCTTCCATCAGCTCGAGCGAGTCGGCGCAGCCACCCGAGCCGCCCGCCCCGCCCATGTTGGCAGTGCTGCCCCCGCCGCCCGAGGCCTGCCCACCCATGCCGCCGCCGCCGGAGCTCTCTCCGCCGCCGCCGCTCGAGGGCGTCCCTGCTTCGCCGCCGGAGCCGCCCGTCGCGGTCGTGTCATCGCCGCAGGCGCCCGCCAGGGCGACGGCGAGCAGGGCAGGGAGGACGGCGCGCGGCGAACAGGGGCAAGGCATGGCGCCGATCTTACATGACGTTCTTGCGGAGCCGGAACGCACCCGCCTGATGCACCTTGCCGGGGAGCGCGCGCGTCACCACCTGCGCCGCGACGTGCCCCGCGAAGATCAGCTTGTCGAGATCGACCCCGGTCGACACGCCCATGCCGCTCAGCATGTAGACGAGGTCCTCCGTGGCCAGGTTGCCGCTCGCGCCTGGTGCGTAGGGGCAGCCGCCGAGGCCTGACGCTCGCGTCGAACGTGCGGATCCCAGCTCGAGCCGATCACGACGTTGGCCAGCGCCGTGCCACGGGTGTCGTGAAAGTGGAGCGCCACGCGCTCGGAGGGCATCTCGCTCAACATCGCGCGCACGATCTCCTGCGTGCGGCGCGGGGTGCCGACCCGATCGTGTCGCCGAGCGACACCTGATAGCAGCCGAGCTGCACCAGGCGCTTCGCGATGCTCACCGACTTCGAGACCGCGACGTCGCCTTCATACGGGCAGCCCCACACCGTCGAGACGTACGCGCGCACCTTCACGCCCGCCTCGAGCGCGGGCGGCACGATGTCCTGGAAGACGTCGAGGGTCGCGTCGACCGACTTGTTCACGTTCATCTTGTTGTGCGTCTCGCTCGCCGACAAAAAGACGGCGATCTCCGGGAGACCCACCTCGAGCGCGCGCTCGAGCCCCTTCGCGTTCGGCACCAGGGCGCTGAACGTGACGCCGTCGATCTTCGGCAGGGCCGCGATGAGGTCGCCGGCGTCGGCGAGCTGCGGGACCCATTTCGGCGAGACGAAGCTCGTCGCCTCGATGCGCTTGAGCCCGGCCGCGACCAGCGCCTCGAGCAGCTGCACCTTGCCGACGAGCGGCACGATGATCGGTTCGTTCTGTAGCCCGTCGCGCGGGCTGACCTCGTAGACGCTGACCTCCGGGGGAGCGTCCCGGAAGAGATCGGGGGCGGCCTGCGTCATGTGCGGGTCATGGTGGTTTGGAGCGGGCGACTCGTCAACTGCTGACAGTCGGCCGATTTTGCGCGGCTAGCCGTGGATCAGGCGCAATCGGTGCAGGACCGTGCGTGGGATCGGGACCGGGTACTCCCCCGACCAGCACGCGTGGCAGAAGCCGCGCAGCGAGCCGCTCTCGGGCGCCGAATCGCGCGCGCCGCTGGCCTTGCCCGCGGTGCGAACGGACGCGGCGAGCGCGCCCAGCGACAGATAGCCGACGCTGTCCGCGTCGAGGTAGGTCTTGATCGCGTCCTCGGCCTGGGTGCTCGCGATCAGCTCCTGGCGCGTGGGCGTGGCGATCCCGTAGAAGCAAGGCCAGCGCGTGGGTGGGCTCGAGACGCGCACGTGCACCTCCGCGGCGCCGGCGTCTCGGACCATCTTCACGATCTTGCGGCTGGTCGTGCCTCGCACGATCGAGTCGTCGACGACGATGACGCGCCGGCCGCGCAGGACGGCGCGATTGGGGTGCAGCTTCAAGCGCACGCCGAAATGACGGATCGTGTCCTGCGGCTCGATGAAGGTGCGACCGATGTAGTGGCTCCGGATGAGCCCCATCTGGAAGCTGTGCCCCGACGCCTCCGAGTAGCCGATCGCGGCCGCGACCCCAGAGTCGGGGACCGGCACGACCACGGCGGGCGAGTCGCCTTCCGGCAGCGGGTGCTCGGCGGCCAGGCGCCTGCCGAGCTCCTTGCGCACCTCGTAGATGCTGACGCCGTCGATCACCGCGTCGGGCCGCGCGAAGTAGACGTGTTCGAACAGGCAGCTCGCGCGCGGCTTTTCTTCCCAGGGAAACAGCGAGCGCGCCCCGCTGTCGTCGATGACCAGCACCTCTCCGGGCGCGACGTCGCGCACCAGGTCGGCGCCGATCAGGTCGAAGCTCGTCGGCTCGCTGGCGATGACCGCGATCTCGCGGTCACCGCGCGCGAGCTTGCCGAGGCACAGCGGGCGGATGCCCATCGGGTCGCGCACCGCGACCAGCTTCTTGTCGGCGAGCAGCACCAGGGAGTACGCGCCCTCGACCTTGCGGAGCGCGTCGATCAGCCGGTCTTCGACGGTGGACTCGGCCGAGCGCGCGAACAGGTGCACGATCGTCTCGGTGTCGGTGCCGCTCTGGAAGATCGAGCCCTTCGCCTCGAGCTCGGCGCGCAGGCTCTCGTGGTTGGTGAGGTTGCCGTTGTGCGCCAGCGCGATCGAGCCGTGCGCGTAGTCGACGGCGAGCGGCTGCGCGTTCTTGACGTGCGACGACCCCGCGGTGGAGTACCGCACGTGGCCGATCGCCCCAAGGCCCTTCAGCTCACCCAGCTCGCGCTCGCTGAAGCTCGCCTGCACGAGCCCCATCGCGCGGTGCGCGAAGAGCCGCTCGCCGTCGGTCGAGGCGATGCCCGCGGACTCTTGGCCGCGGTGCTGCAGCGCGTGCAGGCCGAGGTACGCGATGTTGGCGGCCTCCGGATGGCCCCATATCCCGAACACACCGCACATGCGCGGTCTTCTAGCACGAGGCCGAACGGGCGCGCGGGCTACTCGAACTTTCCGGTCACGGACAGGAACGTGAGCTTGTCGTTCGTCTCGCGCAGGCGCACCGTCAGCATGCGGACGAAGCTCCACAGCACCTCGTAGGCGAGGTCCTTGTGCAAGAAGAGCAGGTCCTCGAAGGCGTCTTTGGGCAACGCCAAGATGCGGCAGCGCTCGTGCACGCGCGCGTCGGCCGAGCGCGGCGCGTCGTCGAGCAGGGCCATCTCGCCGAACACCGCGCCGGGGCCGAGGATCGCGAGCGCCTCCTCGCCCATCCCGGGGACGTTGCGGCTGATGCGCACCCGCCCTTCGAGGATGACGTAGAGCTTGTCCCCGGGCTGTCCGTGCTCGAAGATCAGCGTCCCGAGGCCGTGCGACTCTTCGGCCGCGATGCGCGCGATGAGCTCGAGCGCGGGGCGCGTGAGCCCAGAGAACAGGGCGACCTTGGAGAGTCTCTCGACGCGCTCAGCGAGATCCACGTGGCTCGCAGTCTAGCCCACGCGCCCCGGCGCGCAGAAATTCTACGGATCTCCCTCGAGCGTGCGCCGGCAGGCGCACCCGCGCTCCGGTTTTCACGCCGGGTGCGAAGCCCCCGGCGCGAAAACCGAAGGGACCCGCGATAGCGGGCGAGCGCGAACCAGCTAGCGCGTGAACCGCACGGTGATCGGCGCGGTGGTGGTGCGGGTCGCGTTGCCGTCCTTGTCGAGCCCAGCCTTGTAGCGGCGCCCGAGGGCGCACGCCCGCGCGGCACGGCCGAAGCCGGTGCCCGGATCGGACACGATCGCGACCTTCTCGGGGCTGCCGTCGACGCCCACCGTGACGATGAGCTGCACGGTCGCGTTGTCTTTGCCCTCGGCGTCGGCCTCGGGCGGGAAGGGACAGCTCCACGACTTCGAGCCGACGAGCGTCGCGGGGGCCGAGAGGTTCTTGCCGCCACCGCCGCCGCCGCCGCCGCCGCCACCGGGTCCACCCCCGCCGCCGCCGCCGCCGCCGCCGCCGCCGCCACCGGGTCCACCCCCGCCGCCACCCCCACCGCCCCCACCGCCGCCGCCGCCGGGCGGCCCCGCGAGGTTGTACGAGGGGGGGCCCGCCGGGACCGGCACGACCGGATCGTCGTTGTCGTAGGGGTTGGTCGTCGGGGTCGCCGGGATCTCCGGCTGATTGGGAACCGGCGCGGGTTGAGTGCGCGCGACCGGGCGGACCTCCTGCTTCACCTCGGGCTGGTCCTGCTGCGGCTCCTCCTTCACGGGAGGCTCTTCTTTCTTCTCTTCTTCCTTCTTCTCCTCGGGCTTGGTCTCGACCTCGGGGCCGAAGCCCAGAAAGAAGTCGGTCATCTCCGCCCGCGAGCTGCGGATCCAGCCCTCGATGCCCCACAGCGCGTTGTACACGCGGAAGACCATGTACCCGTGCAGCACGGCCGCCAGGAGGATGCCGAGGCCCGCGCCGACGCGGACGCCGTTCTTGCCGACCCCGAGCACGGGCCCGAGGATGTCCGCGGTCCCCTCTGCGCGAGGCATCGCCGGGGCGGCGAGCTCGTGGCGAGGGCTGAGCGGCTGCGAAGGTGCGGCGGACGACATCGAGCTCGGGTCTCGCTCCTCAGTTGGCGGGTTTGGTCGACGTTTCGGGCGACTTCGGGGAGACGCCGAACGCCACCTTGTTGATGCCGGCTTGGCGCAGCTGGTCGATGACCTCCATGACGTCGCCGTGGGCCAGCGCCTGGTCGGCGCGGATCGTGGCGCGGATGTCCGGGTTCTTCTCCAGGGCCTTCTCGGCCAGGGGGCGGATCGCCGCCGAGCTCGCCACCTTCTCGTTGTCGACGAAGATGGAGCCCTCCTTGGTGAGATCGATGCTGAAGAACACCTGCTGGTCGACGCCCTTGGCCGCCTTCGGCAGATCGAGCGGCACCGACATGTTCGCGATGATGCGCGCGGTCACCATCATGATGATGAGCAAGACCAGGCAGATGTCCACCAGCGGCGTGACGTTGATGCCCGAGACGAGCCCGTCGTCTTCGTCCTTCGACGCCGCTGCCATCAGTCTTCTCCGCGATCGGTCGTCTTGGACGGCTCGTCGTCCGCTCGCTTGGACGAGGTCGAGCTCTTCTTCTTGGTCTTGAGCTTCTCGACCGGCTCCGCGGGCGGCGCCTCGGGCTCGACGGCTCCGGGGGCGCCGCCGGCCATGGAGAGCGCCTCGCTGCCTCGCAGGTGAACCATCACCAGGCGGCTCAGCGCGTCGGTGTTGGCCAGGGTCGCCTTCACGATGCGCTGGAACAGGTTGTTGGCGGCGACGGCCGGGATGGCGACGCCGATGCCGACGGCGGTGGCGACGAGCGCCTCGCCGATCGCGCCCATGACCTCGTCGGGGGCCATCTGCTGGGCGCTCGACGCAGCCTCCTTCGCGGCGACCTCGAGCTGATCGAAGGCCATCACGACGCCGATGACCGTGCCGAAGAGGCCGATGAACGGGGCGTTGTTGCCGAGCGTGGCGAGGAAGGCCAGGCGCTTCTCGAGCTTCATGCGCTGCAGGGACGTGGCGCCTGCCATGGCCTCCTCGGCGGCGTCGGGGCCCATGTGCGCGACCGCCAGCCCTGCGGACACGACCGCGGCCTCGGCGGACGGGGACTGCGCCATGCGCTTCTTGGCGGCGTCCAGCGAGTTTGCCAGGGCGTTCTGGAGGTCACGCGAGAGTCGTCCGAGGTCGTCCTTCATCGAGTTGAAGAACCACGCGCGCTCCAGGATGATCGCGACCGACCCCACCGACAGCCCGATCATGAGCCACATGACCCATGCGGCACCGGTGCTCACCATCACCCGCTTCAGCCACTCAACCAGGTTCATTCGGGTCGTTCGCCTTTCGCTCGTCGACGTGGGGTGTTCTGCAACTCTATTGCGGAAAAGTCGAGCCCGGACTGTCAGCCGGGCGCGTCCGCGCTGCCTTCTGCCGCGTCCTCGGTCGGGGCCGTGGGCCCGCCTCGGGTCGGCTCGACGAGCCGGCACACGCTGCCGAGGAACGTGGTCGCGTAGCCGCCTTTGCCGAGGGCGAGCTCGACCACCAGGGCCCCGTCGGGGCCGTCCGACCAGGCGAGCTCCTCGGCGAGCAGCCGGAGGGCGCGTCGGGTGCCCTCGCCCGCGTGGCGAAACCGCTCGAGCGTGTCGGCATCGAGCCCGGCCTCGGCGAGCACCGCAGCCTCGAGGGCGGCTGGCGCTCCCTCGGGCCGCCTCATCGACGACCCGAACATCGGCCCGGTCGCCGAGATCGCCGAGGCACGAGCGCGGGCGCGGGCGTCCTCGAGCTCGGGCCCCTCGGCGGCGACCAGGAACAGGCCGCCGGTGTCGTGCTTCTTGGCGAGATCCCCTGGGAGCACGTCGGCCCAGCTCCCGTCGGCGACTCTCCGCTCGAGCACCCGGTTGAAGAGCGCCGATTGCAGCGCGCTGAAGAGGAAGCGCAGCTTGCGCTTGTCCTTCGGGGGAGGCCGCTCGCCGCGGACGAAGGCGAGCGCCCGCGCCTCGTTGTCGGCGTCGGCGCCGAAGCGCTGCGAGCCATAGGCGTTCGGGACCCCACGCGCCTTGGCGTCCTCCAGCCCGCGGCCGATCTGCGCTCGCAGCGCGGGGTCGGACACGCCTCGCAGCACGATCCGGAAGCGGTTCATCTTCAGGTGGCCGGGCTTGAGCTTGTTGCCGTGGCGCCGCGCCCCCATCACCTCGAGCCCGTCGCCCTCCAGCGCTCGCAGGGCCGCCTCGTGATCGACCGAGCGCGGGACGAGGAACGACACCGTCTGCGAGGTGACGGCGTGTTTGTCCTTCATCCCGGCCACGCCGGCGTCCCTCGCGTCGACGCCAAGGGCGCGCGCGAGCCTGCGCACGGCCTCGTCGGTCGTGAGGGAGGTCTTCCGAAACGTGACGTAAAGGTGATCTCCCTCGCCCGACGGCTCGTAGGCGGGAACCTCGTCCACGACGAAGTCCTCGGGGCGCTCCTTGAACGAGACGGCGGGGAGGTTGTCGTCGGGGTTGGGCACGGGCGTTCGCTATAAGTTGTGCTCCCACTCGATACGAGACAAAAGGGGGATGGTTTTCGACCATGACCGCCGCGAACCTGCCTCAGGTCACCGGGGTCCTCGCGCTGGCGGGGGGTTGGTCGTGCTTTTCCCATCGCCGCCGACCGGTGAATCTGGCGAGTGGGAGGGGTCGCCGAGGCG
Organism: Polyangiaceae bacterium; assembly: GCA_016719945.1. Lineage (GTDB taxonomy): Bacteria > Myxococcota_A > Polyangia > Polyangiales > Polyangiaceae > Xiheicaenibacterium. The sequence continues at coordinate 109,222 of JADJYE010000013.1, forward strand.
GGGCCTTGCCCGAAGGGCATGGTCAGCATCCGCGACAAGTTCTGCATCGACGCCTACGAGGCGCACACGGTCGAGGTCGACAAGCCGCGGACGGTAAGCGCGCCCCGAAGCGCGGCAAGTCCCACTCGCCGTTCAAGCCCATCGGCTCCGCCCACGTGATGGCCGTGAGCGAGAAGGGCAAGATCCCTCAGGGGCACATCAGCCGGGACCAGGCCGAGCAAGCGTGCATCAACGCCGGCAAACGCCTGTGCACCGACGACGAGTGGCTCGACGCCTGCCGCGGCAAGAAGCCCACGAAGTTTCCCTACGGCGACCAACACGCGGAGGGGCGGTGCAACGACCGCGGCGTCTCCGGCTTCAACCTGCTGTTCGGGCCCGGTAACAACACCCCGCCGGACGCGTCGGTCTACACGAAGGAGAACATGAACGACCCTCGGCTGAACCAGGTCGAGGGCTCGGTCGCCAAGGCCGCTCGTTTCGAAGTGCAAAAACGGCTTCAAGGCCTTCGACATGGTCGGCAACCTCCACGAGTGGACCAGCGACCCCGCGGGCACGTTCCGGGGCGGCTATTACCTCGACACCAAGATCAACGGCGAGGGCTGCGACTACCGGACCAAGGCCCACGACGCGAAGTACTACGACTACTCGACGGGCTTCCGGTGCTGCCAAGGGGGCGACGAGCAGAAGCGGATCGACAAGCTCGTCAAGGAGCGAGACAAGTCGGCGAAGAGCGACAAGTCCGCCAAGGCGGATGACAAGCCCTCGGACAAGCAGGCGTCGTCCAAGAAGAAGGCGAAGAAGAAGGGATAGTAGTTTTTTTTTTCTCGCGCGCCCGCTAGCGCGGGGCCCTTCGGATTTTCGCGCGCCGAGCCGCGCAAAAAGTCCGGCGCGAGGGAGGTCGCGTGGGGCCCTCCCCACGCGAAGAGATGAAGCGCCCGGTTCTTTCTTTCTCGCGCGCCCGCTGGCGCGGCGCCCTTGCCGGATTTTCGCGCCCCGGGCCGCAAAAAGTCCGGCGCGAGGAAGTCGCGTGGGGCCCTCCCGCGAGAGATGGAACGCCCGGAGCGCATCTGCCCGCGGATCCGCTCGACCGTGCGCTTCACGCGCATGCGCTCGGCCTCGAGCATGGGGTGCTCGAGCGCGGGCATGGCGGCGTCCTCGAGGCGGCGCGCGACGTCCTTGAAGCGTTGCTGGTAGAACCGCAGCTGGTCCTCGAGCTCCTCGCGCCGGGTCTGCAGCTCGTGCACTGATCCATCTCGGTGCGGCACGCCTCGGTCGCGTTGACCTCGACCTCCATCTCCTGGATGACCAGCCCGTGCGCCAGGCGCTCCCGCGCTTCGAGCGCAGGATGTCTCCGTAGATGTGATCGCCGACGTAGAGGATGCGATCCCCGCTCACCCCGAGGGCGCGCTCGAGATCATGTAGGTTGCCGCCTTCGTAGACGGCGCCCCGCTCCAGCGGCAGGCTGGCTGGGCGGAGCTCTCTCCGTCGGGGCCCGGGACGAGCAGGGGCCTGAACTCCTGGAAGAAGGCGGGCTTCGTGGCCGCGCGACGACCATCACGTCGAAGTAGTGCCGGAAGCTCGGGTACTCCGGCATCGCCTCGTCGAGCAGGTAGGTCATCATCTTCTGCGTGAACGGCCAGCGGCTGTTGGTCAGCAAGAAGAGCCGCTTGCCCGCCGAGCGGAGCTTGTGGAGCGTCGCGGCATGTGGAGGAGGATCTCGCTCCACGTAGCGCGGCAGACTTCGACCTCGACCTGGTCGAGGATGGTGCCGTCGCGGTGGCCCCGTCGATCGCCTCGCGGATGTCCGTGAACAGCGTCGCGTAGTCGAGCGGGTGGCCGAAGCTCTCGAAGAAATCGATGATCTTGGCGTAGATCGCCGCCTCGCTGAGCGCGTACAGGGTGTCGACCCAGTGGTAGCGCGCCGTGTTCGGGCGGACCCGCTTCGACTGGTCAGCGCCCGCAGCTCCTCGCGGACGAGGCGGCGCATCCCGTGGTAGCCCTTCTGAACGTGCTTGAAGCGGTCCATCTTGAGGATGTGGCCGTGCTTCTTCCGTCGATGAGCAGACCCCGGATGGGAAGTCGACGGGTAGTCGAGGTCGATCAGCTCCTTCGGGTAGCCGCGCTCGACGAGCTTCGCGACCGTCGCTTGGACGCTCAAGCGGTCCATCTCGCCCTGGCGATGAATCGCCGGGTGTAGTCCATGTCGAAGCCGACCCAGTCGACCTGCCTGACTTCGGCCCCGGTTGGCAAGACGCGCTTCGCGCGCGGAGATCGTTGGGCTCCCGGAGGAGGAGGAACGCGGGGGGCTCAGGCTGCTCGGCCGGCGGGCGGTAGAGCACGAGGCCCAGTCTAGTCCACCCGCGAGGAAACGTAACGACGACCGCTACTTATCGAAGAGGTTCGATAGCTGGACAGGGAGGTTCGATAGCTGGACAGGCTAAAGGCCGCCCCGATCGCCTCGCCCTCCAAAGGACGAGCCGCGCCCGCAGAGACCCCGTGCGGCTGAGCAGGCGCGGCCTCGTGGTCCCAGGCGACCAGGTCGGCCCGCCTGCCGAGCGCGAGCATGCCCGGTGTCAGCGAGCCCGAGCGACGCAACGGCCTCCCGCGTCGCCCCGAGGACCGCCTCAGCCTGGAAATCAAGCCGGCGGACCGCCATCGCGAGGGCGAGCGGGAAGCTCTCGGTCGGCGCTGTGCCTGGGTTCGCGTCGCTGGCGACCACCAGCCGGACCCCGCCTCGCGAGCGCGTGCAGCGCGAGGTACGTAGGGACGACGCGCGGTGCCCCGGGGCTCTTGGCTGCGTCGCGGATCGCCACGAGCTGCTTGCGCTCGCTCGCGAGGTCGAGCCCGTAGCCGCTCTTCGCCTCCACGGTGGTGACGCCGAGGCTCGCCATGCGCGCGAGCCGCGACG
>JADJYE010000014.1 GCA_016719945.1 Polyangiaceae bacterium
CCTGCCATGACGCACTGTCGCTAACACTTGGCCGTCGCACAGGGGCTGTGGCAGCTTATCCTACATTGGTTCCGTCCCTCCGATCGTCGCGCCAAGTTTGAGCCCGGCGCGCACCACCGAAGAGCCCAAGACCACATGAAGATGACCCCCTGGTTTCTCGCCGCGCTCGCTCCGTTTGGCGCCATCGCGTACAGCGGCTATCTCGGACACGCCGTCGTCGTCGTCCTGACTGTCGGGATCTTCCTCGGCACGCTCTCGCTCGGCCGGACGCCGGCGAGCGCTCAGCCCAACCAAGACATCTGACAAGGCGACGCCCGGGCCGGCCTCAGCCGGCCCCACCGGCCCTCCTGATGTGGGTGCGGGACAAGCGAGGCTTGACGTCCCCTGCCGCACCTCCTCCCATGAGGCCATGACCGACGGCGCCCTTGGACGCCTGAAGCGGCTCGACCAGTTCAAGCTCCACGAGCTCGAGTCTGTGCGGCTGCTCCTGCGCGGCGACTCGGTCATCGACTGGCACCGCCTGAACCTCGAGTCAGAGGAGGAGGCGCGCGGCCTGCTGGAGGCGCACGAGTTCAGGCCCGACCAGCCTCAGGACCGCGCCCGCCTCGACGCCCTCCGAAACGACGCCGTCAGCTACCTCAGGCGCCAGTTCGACTTCCCCATTCCCAAGCCGGTGGAGGACGCCTCCGTCGAGGAGCTCATGCTGCTCGCGTCCGGCAAGGGGCACCGGCAGACCTGCGCCTGCGCGATCCTGAAGGCGATGCACATCATGCATCACCTCGACGGCCGCGAGCTGCTGTTCTGCCTGCCGATGTCCGACCAAGACGTCTTCCACCTCGTGGAAGAGAAGGTCTACCGGGTCGTCGGCGGAATGCTCTCGGCCGGCTTCCCGATCGTCGAGTTCGTGGGGGGCCGAAAGAACAAGGACTCGCTCTACACGAAGCTGCTGTCGAAGCGCGACTCGTCCGCCTCCCAGATCTTCGACAAGGTCCGCTTCCGCGTGGTGACCCGCACCCGCGAGGACGTGCTGCCCGTGCTCCTCTACCTGACGGAGCACCTCTTTCCTTTCTCCCTGGTCGTCGCGGGCGAGAGCATCAACACGATGTTCCACTTTCGCCGGTACTGCCTCGATCACCCTCACTTGAAGACGATGATCAAGGACTTCCAGACCGGGGTCGACGATGCCTTCACCCCGAGCGACAACGTCTTTTCCGACCAGAGCTACCGCGTCATCCATTTCGTCGTCGACCTCCCGGTCCGGCTCCCCGAAGAGACCATGGAGCTCGCGCCGCCCTCGGCCTGGTCGCTCGGGCCGATCGTCTTCGTGCTGTGCGAGTTCCAGATCGTCGACCACGCGACGGAGCAGGCGAACGAGCAGGGCGAGGCGAGCCACGAGAAGTACAAGGAGCGCCAGCGGCACGCCGTGAAGCGGCGACTCAAGATCGGCGTCCGCCCCATGGCGACGCCCAAGCGCGCCGGGCGCTGACCGGCGCCGCCAGCGCGCCGCCGTGAGCGCCGCCGCGTTGAGAAACCCATAGAGAATGCGTGACGGCGGGCCTCGAGTGTGCGATCTGCTCGCGCGCAATGCGCTTGTACAGCGGCAAGGTCCGGCCCCTCTCCCAAGAGATCGTAAACGCCCTCGTCACCGCCAAGGCGATCGAGACCGAGGGCCGAGAAGAGGTCGTCCGCGACCTCGAGTCCGTCTTCAACGCGTTCCTCGCCGCCGACAAAGAGGTGAACGACCGCGCGAAGCACTTGCTCGACGTCCGCAACCTCCCGCAGACGGAGTTCTCGCGGGTCAGGAAGGCGGCCGCCGAGCAGAAGGGCATCAAGACCGGCGACGAGATGTTCGACTACCTGCTCGACCAGTGCATCGAGATGCTGATGCACTCGAGCAACGTCGAGGAGGTCTTCGCCGAAGATCACGAGCTCCGCCGCACCATGCGGCCCGTCTTGCGTAGGTACCTGGAGCTCGACGAGGCCCTCGACACCGAGGTCCGCGGAAAGCTGAAGCACGTCTCCGAGGGGACCTCCACCTGGGAGATCGAGTACCAGCGGGTCATGGCGGACATCCAGCGGCGCAAGGGCCTGAGCTGATGACCGCCCGCGCCCGCTACCTCGTCACGGGCGGAGCCGGGTTCATCGGCTCGAACCTCGTCGCGGCACTGGTCGCGACCGGCGAGCGCGTGCGCGTCCTCGACAACCTCTCGACCGGCTTCTGGGAGAACCTTGACGGCATCCGTGAGCAGTCCCTGATCGAGCGCATCACCGGCGACATCCGCGACCGCGAGGCCGTGGCGAAGGCCGCCGCCGGGGTCGAGGTGATCTTCCACGAGGGGGCCCTCGGGTCGGTGCCCAAGAGCGTCGAGCGCCCCGCCGAGTCCGACTCCGCGAACGTCCAGGGCACGGTGATGGTCCTCGACGTGGCGCGCCACCAGGGCGTCAAGCGCGTGTTGTTCGCAGCGTCGAGCTCCGCGTACGGAGAGACCGAAGAGCTCCCCAAGCGCGAGACGATGCCCGCGAACGCGCTGTCCCCGTACGCGGTCTCGAAGCTCGCGGGCGAGATGTACATGCGGGTCTTCGCGCGCCTCTACGGCCTCGAGACGCTGTGCCTGCGCTACTTCAACGTGTTCGGTCCGGCGCAGACCCCCGACGGCGCATACGCGGCCGCGATCCCGCGCTTCGTCGACCGCGCCATCAGCGGTCGGCCCATCGGATCTATGGGGACGGAGAGCAGACGCGGGATTTCTGCTTCGTGAAGAACACGGTCAAGGCCAACCTCCTCGCCGCGTCGACGCCCAAGAAGCTCGAAGGTCAGGTGATCAACGTGGCGGGCGGCCGCCGGATCGCCCTGAACGCGCTGGTGACCGAGATCGGTCGCGCCCTCGGCCGCAGCGTCGAGGTCGTGCACCAGGCGCCGCGCGCGGGAGACATTCGCCACTCGCTGGGAGACATCTCGCGCGCGAAAGAGCTCTTCGGCTACGAGCCGGAGGTTCGCTGGGAGGACGGCATCGCCCCGACGATCGCCTACCTCACCGCGCTGCGTAAGCAGGGCCTCGCGCCTGCGTCGTCGGTGATGGCCGCGCTCTGGGGGAGCGCCGCGCCGGCCTGAAGGCCCGTCCGATGGGCCCGCTGACGGCCGCTCCACGAGCATCCGAGGTTTCGCCGATGGGGGCCAGAGCTCTGTGCGCAGCATGACCGGCTTCGGAGCGGGCTCCGCGACCGCGGGACACGCGCGCATCACGGCGGAGGTCCGCTCGGTCAACGCGCGGACGCTCGACGTGCGCTCGCGCGTCCCGGACGCGTTGGGGACGTCCGCGCTGTGGGCCGAGCAAGAGGTCCGCAAGCGTCTGCGGCGCGGGCGAGTCGAGGTCAGCCTCGTCTGTGAGGGTGAGCCCGAGGCGGCCCTGCTCGATCGCGGGCGCGCGGTCGCCGCGATGCGCGCGCTGGAGGGCGTCGCGGCCGAGCTCGGGGTGAGCGAGCGGCCGCCTCTGTCGTTGCTCGCGGCCGTGCCCGGCCTCTTCGTCGGCGGCACGATCGGCGCGAAGGACGCCGCCTCCCGCGCCCTCGACGGGGCGCTCAGCGAGCTCGACGCCGATCGGGCCCGGGAGGGCGCGGCCATCGCCGAGGAGCTCGCCCGCCGCGCAGATGCGGTCCTCGCGCTCGCACGGCAGGCAGGCGAGCGGGCCGCGTCGTTGCCCGCGGCGGCACGAGCTCGGCTCAGCGACCGGCTCGCGAAGCTGCCGGGCGTCCTCGTCGACCCCGCCCGGCTCGAGGCCGAGATCGCCCTGCTCGCCGACCGCTGCGAGGTCTCGGAGGAGCTCTCTCGGCTCACGACCCACGTCGCGCATTTCAAGGCGTTGGTCACGGGCAGCGCTCGCAGCGTCGCCGAAGGGGGCGCTCCCTCCGCGGAGCCGGAGGGGCGCCGGCTCGACTTCCTCCTCCAGGAGGCGATGCGCGAGGCGACGACCCTGGGCGTCAAGGCGCAGGACGCGCGCGTGTCGGCGGACGTCGTCGAGGTCAAGGTGGAGCTCGAACGGATGCGTGAGCAGGTGCAAAATGTCGAGTGAAGGCGCCGACGGCTTCTTGCTGCTCATCCTCTCCTCGCCCTCCGGCGCGGGGAAGACGACCCTCTGCAACCGCCTCCGCAGCGAGTTCCCGCGGCTTCGGTTCAGCGTCTCGCACACGACGCGCAAGCCCCGGCCCACCGAGGTCGACGGGCGCGAGTACCACTTCGTCGACCGCCCCACCTTCGAGCAGATGGTGAGGGCCGGCGCGTTCGCCGAGTGGGCCGAGGTGCACGGCAACCTGTACGGCACCACGCTCAAGGAGATCGAGGTCGCCCGACAGACGAGCGACGGCGTGCTGTTCGACATCGACTACCAGGGCGCCCGCCAGATCAAGGCCCACCTGCCCGAGGCGATCGGGGTGTTCGTGTTGCCCCCCTCGCTCGCGGAGCTCGAGCGTCGGCTGCGCGGCCGCGGCACCGAGGACGAGGCGACCACCGTCCGCCGCCTGGAGGCCGCGAAGCGCGAGATCGCCCACTATGGCCTGTTCGACTACGTCGTCGTGAACGACGACGTCGACGCAGCGTACGGGCGCATCCGCGGCATCGTGCTGGCGGAGCGCTGCAAGCGCCGCCGTTGGGCGCTGCGCTGCGAAGCCCTCCTCTCCGAAGCGAAGACGCACTAACAAGAATCCAGGAGACACTGTGACCACCCGCGCGCCCGTCCTCATCGTCGGCTCGATGGCGTTCGACGACCTCGAGCTCCCGACCGGAACCTTCGCCAACACCGTCGGTGGCTCGGCCACCTACGCATCTTTCGCCGCCTCGACGTTCACCGAGGTCCGCGTCGTCGCGGTCGTCGGTGACGACTTCGACGCCGGCACCCTCGCCGCGCTCGAGACCCGCGGCGTCTCGACCCGCGGGATCGAGCGCGCGAAGGGCAAGACCTTTCGCTGGGCCGGTCGCTACGACGCAGACCTCGTGGGGCGCGTGACGCTCGACACGCAGCTCAACGTCTTCGCCGACTTCCAGCCCAAGCTAGGGAACGAGCACAGCCAGTGCCCGATCGTCTTGCTCGGCAACATCCACCCGACGCTCCAGGCGCAGGTGCTCGACGCGATGACGGGACCCGAGTTGGTGGTCGCCGACACGATGAACTTCTGGATCACCGGCGAGCCCGAGAAGCTCGCGGCCCTCTTGCCCAGAGTGCACGTCCTCATCATCAACGACGAGGAGGCGCGCGAGCTGTCCGGCATCCACAACATCCGCCGCGCGGCCGCAGAGATCCGCCGGCGTGGCCCCCACACGCTCATCATCAAGCGGGGCGAGCACGGCGCCCTGCTCTTCGACGAGACCGGCATCTTCGCGGTCCCCGGCTACCCGCTCGAGGAGGTCATCGACCCGACCGGCGCGGGCGACAGCTTCGCGGGGGGCTTCATCGGCTACCTCGCGGCGCACCGCGGCAAGATCGACCCGCACGTGCTGCGCACGGCGATGCTGTATGGCACGGCGACGGCCTCGCGCTGCGTCGAGGGCGTGGGCACGAGCAAGGTCCAGACGCTGGTCTTGGGCGACGTCGAGGCCCGCGTGGTCCAGATTCGAACCCTGTTCGAGCTGCCGCGCTGATCGCGCCGCCCTCGGCGGCCCCCGGCGCCCCGGCGGGCGTCGACGACCTCTTCCTTCGCATGTAAAGGAGTGACGCCATGACCACGAACCGAACCCTGCTCGCGTGTGCCTTCGCCCTCTCCCTCGCCGCCTGCGGCGACAGCACCGGAACCGGAGGCACCGGCGGCGCCCCCGCGCAGTCGTGCGAGCCCGCGCTCGGCTGCCCTGAGGTCGCGAGCGAGTGCGTCGCGTTCGTGGACAACACCGGCCTCACCTCCTTCGCGCTCCGCATCACGCAGCTGAACGTCTCCGCGCCGTCGGCGCTCACCGACCCGACGGTGACGAACCTGCTCAACACGGGCATCGTCTACGACTACCCCGAGTGCACCACCGCCGACGGGCTGCCCCTGTTCGCGAAGGACGGCACCTTCAACTGGATCCTCGAGCTCGACACCATGGCGGGCACCCTGAAGACCGGCGGCGCCGAGCTGGAGACCGATCCGAACGCGGGCTACTGCTTCCTGAGCGGCGACATCGCCGGCTTCGACGTCGCCCCCCTCGAGACCTCGATCACGATCTCGGGCAGCACCTTCGAGACCAGCGAGACCCGCGACGTCGTCGTCCCGATCTTCACGGACGTGGACGACCCTTCGAAGGTCATCTTGCTCCCCCTGCGCAGCGTGCGGATCTACGACTCGACCATCTCGAGCGACAACAACTGCATCGGCAACTTCAACGGAGACGAGCTCGACCCCAACAACCTCTGCCTGTCGGACGCCGACACGCCGACGTTCGAGTCGGGGGGCAGCCTCGAGGGCTACGTGACGCTCGAGGAGGCCGATCAGGTGCTGGTCCCCGAGCTCGGCAACGCCTCGTTGTGCGCGCTCATCGCGGGCGCCGACTTCGTCGATCAAGCGACCAACAGCTGCCGTCGCACCGCAGGCGAGATCGACTTCCAGGGCGACTGGTGCGCGGGCGCCACCGAGGCCGATCCGGGGACCCCCGCGACGGCCGAGTGCGCCGACGCCGTCCAGCTCTCCGCGGGCTTCGCGGCCAGCGCCGTCGCCGTGCGCACCGACTGCAACTAGTTTCCCCGCGCGCCCGCTAGCGCGGGGCCCTTCGGTCTTTTCCCCGCGCGCCCGCTAGCGCGGGGACCTTCGGTTTTCTCGCGCCAGAGCGCGCGTGAAAACCGGCGCGGGGGGCGCGCGCGCGGCGGAGCCCATCTCATCGTGTCTCCGCTATTCGCGGCTCCGCACGATCCGGGCGTTGCGCTCGGAGCGGCGGGACCGCTACGGTTGAACAGATGTCTTTTCGCGTCGCGGGCTAAGCCGCGTCGCGCGCGAGGTGGTCTCGCGCGCGCCGGGGCAGCTGCGGCTCGACGGAGGTCCTGCTTGCCATGGCCGCCCAACCGAAGAAGCAAAGCACACGGTTCGCGACGCTCACCCTACTCGGCCTCGCGACGGCCACGGCCTGCAGCGGCGATGGCTGCTCGAGCGGGTGTGGCGGCCTCACGCCCCTGCCCGGAGGTTTCGCGAACGATCAGCGGATCGAAAACGCGGCCGGCATCCGCATCACCGAGAGTGGCCTGGATTTCCTCGAGGCGAACCTCGGCGCCATCGCGGGGAACGTCCTCGGCTCGGAGGGCGGCCTGATCGAGTTCCCGATCCCCGAGACGAGCGGCTCTCAGACGGGGATCGACTACACGATCTGCCCCGGCGGCCCCGACCCCAACGCGAACCCTCCCCGCTGCGTCGCGCAGTTCGACCTGGGCAACGCAGATCTCAGCATCCAGCCGAGCGCCCCGCACAACCTCGTCATCGCGGGGACCATCCCTGTGCTCCTGCCGCAGCTGCCCTTCGAGGGGACCATCGGCTTCATTCCCTGCAACTTCGACATCACGATGACGGGCAACGACAGCTGCCCGGGCGAGGCACAGACCTTCGCGGACGTCGGCGTGTCCATCAGCATCTCGATCGAGACCGACGAGGACCCGACGCACGCGCGCCAGGGCTACTCGCGGGTCCGCATCTCGCAGGTCAACATCTCGCAGGCGGACATCGAGAGCGCGCTCGGCTTCTGCGGCGGCCTGTGCGCTGCCATCGTCGACCTCGCCGAAGGCCTGATCGTCGACCAGCTGTTCGGCGGCATCCAGGACACCCTCATCTCGGCCGTCGAGGAGCAGCTGTGCCAGAAGGCGAACGACGCCGTCGATCCCCCCTGCCCCACCGGCACGAACAACGTCGAGGGCGTCTGTCGCTACGGCACCGCCACCGACTCCGAGTGTGTCTCGATCGTCCTCGGGATGGATGGCCACGCCGACCTGGGCGGGCTGCTCGCGTCGCTCTCCCCCGGGACGAAGGGCGGCATGGACTTCCTCCTCGCCGCCGGCGGATCGTCGGTCCGCGACGACGGCAGCGGCTTCACCTGGGGTGACCTCAACCCGATCAACAACGGCGCTAGCCTCAGCATGTTCGGCGGGGTCGAGCCGAGCCCGATCAGCGAGTGTGTGCCCCTGGCCGAGCTGGTGCGTCCGACCGGCCTCAAGATCCCGAACGAGCTGCTCGACGATCAGCTGATCAACGACTGGCCCGCGGCGACGCCGGGGCCGCACATCGGCATCGGGCTGTCCGAAGCCTTCTTCAACTACGCGATGGCGGGACTCTACAACTCCGGCCTCTTCTGCATCGGCATCTCCACCGAGACGGTGGACCTGCTCAACTCGGGCACCCTCGGCCTGCTCGCGCAGTCCCTCAAGGACCTGGGCATCCAGCAGGAGACGCAGCCTGTCGCGCTGATGATCCGGCCGACGCAGCCGCCCCACGTCACCTTCGGAAACGGCACCAACATCGAGACCGACCCGCTGATCCGGCTCGAGCTGCCGCAGGCGTCGTTCGATTTCTACATGTTCTCCTCGGACCGCTACGTCCGCTTCATGACGGCGACGTTCGATCTCGACGTGCCACTCAACCTGACCGTCACTCCCGAGGGCCTGGTCCCCGTGCTGGAGACGATCGGCATCGCGAACGGCAAGGTCGAGAACTCCGAGCTGATCAAGGAAGATCCGGCCGGGCTCGCGGCGACCCTGCAGGGCTTGCTGTCGAGCCAGATCGGCTCCTTGCTCGGCGACGGCCTGCCGGCCGTCGACCTCAACGGCGCGCTCGCGAGCCTCGGCATGAGGCTCGTCATCCCGGAGAGCGTCGAGGGTCAGGGGTCCCCCGGCCTGCGCACGCTCACCAAGGACGGCGAGCGCTACCTCGGCATCTTCGCCGCGCTCGAGGTCGCGGACGCGGGCATGATGAACGCCAACGCCGCCGAGACCGAGGCCGACATCTCCTCCGTCGAGGTCGATGCTGCGGGCCTCCGAGCCGGGACGATCACCGCCGACAACGCGCCGGTCATCACCGTCGAGGTCGCCGCTCGTTCACCGGAGGGCGAGGAGCTCGAGCACCAGATCCGCATCGACGGCAGCCTGTGGCGACCTTGGTCGCGCAAGGGCACGCTGCAGGTGACGAGTGAGGCGCTCCGCGTCGAGGGCAAGCACCTGATCGAGGTGCGCAGCCGCGTCGTCGGTGAGCCCTACTCGGTCGACCCCTCCCCCGAGCAGTTCGAGGTGATCATCGACACGCTCGCGCCCCAGGGTCGCGTCTCTACCCTCACCGCGGGCGGTGAGGTCAACCTGACGGTGAGGGACATGGTCTCCAAGGAGGCGACGCTCGTTCGCTACCGGTTCGACGACGGCGCGTTCGGTGCCTGGGTGCCCGCCGTCGACCTGCCGTCGATCGCGGTGCCCGAGACCGCGGAGCTGATCGAGGTCGAGATGAAGGACGAAGCCGGAAACGTCGGAACGGCACGCCAGGAGATCATCCGAGGGCTGCCCCGCGGCGACGGCAGCGGGGGCTGCGGCTGCGTGGTGGTCGGCGCCGAGCCGACCTCGCGCGGCTGGCAGCTCGGTGCGCTCGGCCTGGCGATGCTCGGGGCGCTGTTCGCTCGGCGCCGCCGCGCGCGCGCGGCCGAGGCCCCTGCGAAGCCCCGCGTCGGCGGGCTCGGCGCGGCCATCACGCGCAGCAAGTCGAGGCAGGCCGCCGCCGCGGCGGTCGTGCTGGGCGTCGCCGGCTCGTACAGCGGCTGCTCTTGCGACGAGGAGACCACGCCGCCCGATCCGGACTACGAGTGCATCGCGCCTGGCTGCTCCACGCTCGAGCAAGGCCTCATCGGCTCCTACACGAGCGCCGCGGTCGACGGCGAGGGCAACGTCTGGGTGGCTGGCTACCTCGAGGCGGCTTACGAGCAGGCGTGGCCGAAATACGGCGATCTCGTCGTCGGCCGCGTCGGCGAGGACGACAAGGTCGCCTGGGAGATCGTCGACGGCGTCCCGACCGATCCGCCGCCGGACGGCAAGGTGACGAACCTCGAAGGGTTCCGCGGCGGGCAGACCGAGCCGGGCGACGACGTCGGCATCTGGACCAGCCTCGCCATCAACCCCGCGACCGGCTTCCCCGCGGTGTCCTATTACGACCGCACGAACGACGCGCTCAAGTTCGCCGAGTTCAACGGCACCGCGTGGACCATCGAGACGGTGCGCGACGAGCCCGAGGGGGACGTCGGCAAGTACTCGAAGCTCGTCTACGACGGGAACACCCCGGTCATCGCGTACATGTTCATGGAGCCCTCCGACAGCGGGAACATCGCCTCCGGCGTGAAGCTCGCGCGGAAGGCGACGGGTGGCTTCCAGATCGAGGAGGTCGTGCGCAACGAGGCGACCCCCTGCCGCTTTGGGCTCTGCACCGGGGGCGCGCAGTGCCTCGCCGATGAGGGCACCTGCTCCACGACAGCGTCTGGCTGCGCCGAGTGCGCCGCTGGCGAGGAGTGCATGCAGACGGCCGGCGGCCCCGCCTGTGCGGTGGTGCTCACGTCGGTCAAGGTCGAGCCGTACCCCGTCGCCTCGGGCCTCTACGTCGCGCTTGCCAAGGTCCCGGGTGGCGGCCTCGGCGTAGCGTACTACGACCGTGTCAACGGCACGGTCAACGTGGCGGCGCAGGCAGGCGAGGGCTGGACCAACGTCGTCGTCGACGGCGGCGTCCTGCCGAGCGGTGTCGTGAGCGACGTCGGTGTGGGCGCGTCGCTCTTCATCGATGACGGCGGCGCATGGCACGTCTCCTACGTCGATGGCTACAACGAGGCGCTCAAGTACGCTCGGGTCGCCGATGGCGTGGTGGAGGTGATCGAGCTCGTCGACGAGGGCTTCGGGGTCGACGGCATTCCCCACCCCGACGGGCAACACGTGATCGGCGACGACTCGTCGATATCGGTGACGCCCTCGGGCAGCGTCCAGATCACCTATCAAGACGCGACGAACGGCACGGTGCGCTTCGCGACGGGGGCACCGAACGCGAGCGGCGGCAACGACTGGTCGGTGAGGGTCCTCGAGTCGGAGGTCTTCGGCGGCTTCTTCTCGCGCCAGATCGAGATCGCAGGCTCGATGAAGGTGCTGCACTGGGGCCGGCAGATCATCACCGCCGAGGACGGCCTCAAGAAGGGCGTCGGGGACGTCTCGGTGATCTCGCCGTAGCTCGGTCTTGGCGGCGCTCCGCCGCGGCGCGCGCCCTCTTGGGCAGCGTCACCTCGTCACAGCCACACGCCTCGGCGTGGCGCGAGAGCGCCGCGCCGAGCGCGTCTTTGTCGAGGCGTTTGCCCGCTTCAGGCCAGAGCCGATCGACGGCGAGGGTCGTCCCGCGGACGGCGGCTTCGACGCGACCGACGAGCTCGCCCTGGTGATAGAGGGGGCAGACATACCAACCCCAGCGGCGCTCGCTGGCTGGCTTGTAGACCTCCCACACGTAGTCGAACCCGAACGCGTCGCGGACCAGCGAGCGATCCCAGAGCAGCGGGTCGAGCGGCCCGAGGATGCGCAGCGCGTCGTCCGGCGTACGAACAGGCGCTACGAACAAGCCGGAGCTGGTGAGGTACGTCCGCTTCGACCCGGCGACCTGGACCTCCTCGAGGACCCCCTCGGCGACGAGGAGCTCGGGCAGAGGCCCGGTGCGAACCTCCGAGAGCATCGACCAGTGCGGACCCGCGTTGCGCGGCAGCATCCCCGCGGCGTGCACGCGCTCGAGCAGCGCCCAGCTGTCGAAGTCGACGGTGGGGCGCGCCCCAAGGACCGCCGGCAGAGCCCGCTCGGGGACATCGTAGAGCTTGTCGCGCCCCGCCCGACCCGCGACGACCACGTCGCAGCGCGTCCACAGGACCTCGAGGGCGAGCTTCGCGGCGCTGGAGGTACCCTTCCAGCCGCTCCAGTCGAGCGGCTTCACGGCGCCGCGGGGAGTGAGCTGTCGGGCGCTGAGCGGCCCGCGCTCTCGGACCTCGCACAGGACGTCGTCGATCAGCGCGCGGTCGAGCTTCTTCATGCGCTCGGAGTGGCGCCACCACGGCGTCTCGATCGCGCGCCCGCGGTAGTGCGGGAAAGCGCGAGCCGGCAACAGGCAGCGCTCCTTCGCGAAGTGCTCGAAGGCGCGCCCTGGATAGACGTCGCGGTGCACCTGCCCACGCGCGGCGCCGCGCACGCGGGCGATCACCACCAGGTCGGCGTTCTGTCCGATGACGTCGAGCGGATCGAGCTGGATGCATCGGAGCCGCTCGAGGACGAGGCACACCCGGTCCGCCGCCGGCCCCGGCTCGAAGCGCGCGAGGCCCAGGTGGCTGACCATGACGCGCCGCGCCTCGGCGGGCGAGACGACGCGAGCGGGCCGCTTGGCTGGCTGCTTCGTGGCGATGACCGCGAGCGTAGCCGAGGCAGGACGGCGGCATCCATCGGGGCTGCTACGCTCGGAGCGCGATGGGCGCAGCCGCGACCAAGAAGCCGCCGCAGCGCGGCGCGCCGCGCGAGCGGATCAGGGTCACCGCCACGCGACGCTGGCCGGCGTTGGCCGTGGCGGTCGCGCTCGACCCGCTGTGCCTGGTGTCGCTCGTGACGCTCGCGCTCGCGCTGCTCGTCGCGGCAGGCCCAGAGCCGCTGGCGCGTGAGGTGTGGGTCGAGCTCGACGCGGTGGCCGCCTACCCGCTGCAGTACCTGGTGTGGTTCCAGGCTCCCGCCACGGTCGCGGCGGGCCTGCTCTATTTCGGCGTGCCGCGAACGACGTTCGCGCGCGCGCGCAAAGATGCCCTCGAGCTCCGCGTTGGACGACGCTGGACGGCCCTGCGCCGCCCCGAGGTCTCAGAGGGGCTCGTCACGGTGCCGTGGCCCGGCAGCTCTCGCCTCATTCTCCAGCTCGGGTCGGGCCTCGGCGCGAGCGAGCTGTCGCTCACGAGCGACGGGGATCGCGCGCTGCAGCTGGCCAAGGGGTGGCTCGGGGAGCGGCGCGGCGCGACCCTGGCGGGCGCGAGCCTCGGACGGATCGCCATGAGCGCGGCGATCGGCGGAGGCCTGGGTGCGCTCGGCGCGTTGCTGCTGTGAGGCTTGCTCTCAGCGCGCAAGGCCGGCTTCTCGCCGCCGATCGATCCAGCCTTGAGCGACCCGTGGATGAGCGGGACGATCACGGCGTGCGTCGCGCTGTCGATGCGGGCGGTAGCGCTCTTGAGCCGCCCGACCACGGTCTCGAGCGGCCTCGACGGGCTTGCGCTCGGGGAGCGACGGGCCGCGTGGTCCGAGGTCTCGTCGATCGAGGTCCGCGCGGGTTCGCTGGGGTGCGCCGTGCGAGGCGCGTGGGTCGACGACGTGACGTGTGTGGGCGCCGATCGCGCGAGGCTCAGCGGCCTCGCGCGCGCCGCGATGGACACCAGGGGGCGGACGCCGCCGAGCCCCCTGGCGCTGCCCCGCTACGAGGGCGACGCGCGGGCGTGGGCCGTGGCGATCGCCCAAGGAGCCCAGCCCGCCCACTATCGCGCCCTCGCCACGGCGACCTCCCGAGCGGAGGACGTCTTGTTCGCGGTCGGGGTGGAGCCGGAGGCCCGGCTGGGCGCTGCCCTTCGAGTGCGCGCGACGCGAGGAGCCGAGGGGCGCGGCCTCGTGATGGCGGCATCGCGTGAGGTCGTCGACCGCAAGCTGCAGGCAGCGCTGGTGGCGATCGCGCGCCGTCGCGGCCAGCACCGCGCGATCGACGCCGCCCTGCGGGCGGCCTGAGGTCGCGAGAGCTGGCCCGCGCGCTCAGGCGCTCGCGCGCACGAACGCGAAGCCCTCTTCGGCGTCCGCCTCTCGAGTCGCGGCGCCGTTGAGCGCCGCGCGCTCCTCGGCGACCACCGCCAACAGCTCCTTCTGGCTGGCGAGCTTGCCGTCGAGCAGCGCGCGCATGTAGCCGTCGACGTAGCCTTGGGCCCGCGACAGCTTGGGGAAGGTCGAGCCTTCGTTCATGAGTGTGAGCATGACGCGCAGCGCGCGCCGCAGCTCTGCGAGGGCCTCGGGCTTCGTCATGCGCGACCCCTATAGGACGCGACGGAGCTCGGCCAAATTTTCGGAATGGGCCTACGCCTTGAGCGCCTGGAGGGCCGCCTCGGCCTTCGCGCGCTCGACGAACGCGACGGCGACGACGCGACCGCGCCGCGGCTCGAGCACGATGCGGCAGCGATCCGAGGAGCGCGCCGGCAGCAGGGAGAGGCCGTAGTCGGCGACCAGCGCGGCGAAGAGCACCGCGACGCCCAGGCCGAGCAGCTCGGGAGACCCGGAGCGCAGGCCGTCGAGCACCTGCCGGAGGCCGATGTAGCTGCCCACGAGCAAACAACCGATCCCCAGGTAGGTCGCGAGCCTCGGGTACCGGACCTCGCGGGCCGCGCGCACCAAGCTGCTCGCCGCGAGGAAGGTCTCGCGCTCACGGACGATCTTGCCGAGGACCTCGAGCTTCGACCGGATGGTCACGCCCTCCCTCGAGAAGGCGAGCTCGGTGGGCCGGCGCAGGCGCAGCGCGTAGCGACCGAACAGCTTCGCGGCGCTCCACAAGGGCAACAGGAGCGTCACCGTCAGCGCGAGCGTCAAGAAGGCGTTGCGCGGCGCGCTCGTCTCCTCGCCGGTCACGACCAGCTGGCTGGCGGCGGCGCGAGCCGGGGGCGGGCCGAGGATCGCGAGCAGGGTCGGATCGGCGAGCGAGGCGAGCTCGGCGCGGGCGCGAGTCGCGGCGGGCGAGGACGACCGGGCGAGGGCGAGCGCCGATAGCACGGCCGACGCCCGGTCGAGCGCGCGAGGCCGACCGTCGACGTGGGCGGCCACCAGATCGGACAGCGCCATCACCAGGCCGTCCTTCAGCTCGCCGTCGGGCAGGGCGGCGTCGAGCGCCGAGAGCGGATCCGCGGGGGTGTGGGCCGACAGCCAAGCGAGGGACTCCGCGACCCGCGCGCGCGCGTCTTCGGAGGGTGGCGCCGCGGCGGCGACGCCTCGAGCGACCAACGCCCCGAGCAGCGTCCGCTCGGCCGCGGTGCAGCCTTCGCGCTTCTTGAGGACCACGAGGACGTTGCCGACCGACGTCTCCGCCGACGCCTGGTCGACGCCGACCCGAGCGGCGGCCTCCTCGAGCCCGGTGTCGAGGGCCGCCCTACCCTCGTCGAACGCGCTGGCAGCGAGGGTGTGGACGAGCTCGGAGAGCGCGAGGCCGTGTGGGTGCCTCGCGAGCTCTTCCAGGATGGCGCCGGGTGATCGATCGGTGGTTGCCATACGCGCGCGGTCCGCCCCGCGTCCCGCTCATATCGCTACGCCCCACGGAGCGCCAGTATTCGCGGACGAGCGCGCAGCGCTAGCCCTCGTCGTCGGGCTCGTCCTTGCGCGTTTTCTTGGCTTCCTCGGTCTTCTCTTTGCCGATCGTGAACACGACCTCGAGCGCCTTCTGATCGAGCTTCCCCTTGGCGACGATCTCGTTGCCCTTGGGCTCGAACTTCATGTCCGGCAGCTCGAGGTCGAACTTGAACCGCGCGCCCATCTGGATCGTGCCCCACGACGCGTTGAGGATCTGGGCGTCGTCCATCGCGGCCTTCTCGGTCGGGGCGACCAGGGTGATCGTCACGTCGGCGTCGGCGCCGCTGGGCACCACGACGATGCGGCCCTGATCGAGGTCCTTCGGGATGAGCTCGATGCCGCCGACGAGCGGGAGGTCGACCTTGCCGTCCTTGCCCTGCAGCTTCCACGGCTCGACCATGTACGCCTCGATCGCGAACTGGGGCAGGTCTCGGTCCGCAAACTTCCCTGCCTTGATCTTGCCGAGCTCGAGGTCGAGCGTCTTGCGGGCCTTCTGCATCGCCTCGTCGAGCTTGCCCTGCTTCTTCAGGCGCTTCTGCTTGGCGGGGCCGGGGTACGGGGACGGGAACACGTAGAGCAGGCTCTTGTCCGGCACGAGCGCGAAGATGCGCTCGGCGCCGTCCGCGAACGCCCTCGCCGCCGGGATCGTCGTGCCCTCGAGCCACTCGCCGCCGGTCTTGCTCTCCGAGATGACGTGGTCGACCGCCGCCTTCACGCGCTCCATGTCGGCGCTGAACTTCACGATCGACACGACCTTGCCGCTGATCTTCATCCGCGGACCGGTCACGACCATCACGTCGACGTCGTTGATGGGGTCGATGTTCGAGCCGCCGAAGAAGTCCTCCCACTGCTTGTTCGCGGTGAGCAGCGCGCCCATCTTGCCGCCGACCGGGTGGTTGCGCAGCTGCGAGCCGACCAGCGTGATGGTCACGTGGTTCGGGTTCTTCGCCAGCACCTGGATGTCGTCGATCGCGTCGGCCGGGCTCTCGCGCTTCGGCTTGGGCGCAGGCGGCGGCGGCGCGGTCGCCACGGGGGGAGGCACGCTCGGCTCGGGGGGCGCGGCCGTCGGCTCGGGCTCCGGCTTGGGCTTCGGGGGCTCCTCGGCCTTCTTTTCCTCGGCCTTGACCTTCGGAGGGTCGGGCAGGTCGGCGCCGATCTCGATCTCGAAGGGGACCACGGCGGGCTCGTCGTCGTCCGACTCGTCGTCGCTCCAGAAGTCGAGGAGCTGGCCGACGTAGCGGGAGATCGGCAGCGCCGGCAGGTGGGCGGCGAACGCGACCACGAAGCAGACGATCAAGACCTTCTCCGTGGCGGCCCAACGTCGGAAGCGCCGAAAGCCCCGAGGCCGGGCCTCCGAGGCCGGGCCCGCCGGGGCAGAGGCGTCCTTCTTGGCGTTCGATGCGCTCGTCGACCGTGTCACCACGCGCACACCCTCCGTGTCGGAGAAACCACAGTGGAGCCCACGGGCCCCGTGGCTGCCAAGCGGCCCAAGACGCATGCGTACCGGAGCTCTTCCCGGCAACGACGTGGGTCGACGCCCGGTCCTTCTGTTGGCTCGAAGGGTGGCACGCTCATTGGACGTACCGGCTCCGCATTGTCTCTCCACCCCATCCTACGTCGCCTCCGCCATTCGGCCACCCCCCCACCGTCCGCCAAAACTGGATCGCCGACCGTTGGACGAGTAGTAGGAGGCAGGCGCCGGCCATGAAGCACCAAGCCGACACCCCCAAGAAGCCCTCGAGACCGGGCCCGTGGTCCGCGGCCCCGGTCGTCGCCTTCCTCCTCGCTGCCCTCGGCGCGGGGGCAGCGGCCTACGCCGTCGGCTGCCGCACCTCTCCGGACGCTAGCGACGGAGAGACTCGCCGCGTCAGCGCCGTCGAGAGCGGCGCGAGCGCGGCCCCCGGCCGAGCGCCCGAGGCGGCTCGGGCGGACGCAGACGGCGCAGACGACGCGGCCGGCGAGCCCGCTCCGACCGCCACGAGCCAGGCTGAGGCCGAGGCTGCCCCCAAGCCGCTCGACGCTTCGTACGACGGCCCTCGGCTCGGCGCGATGGCGCTGCAGACGCCGATCTACCCGGAGCCTCGCTTCTCGGATCAGAGGCTCGGCTACATCCGTCAAGGCGGCAAGGTCCCCGTCGACCCGAAGCCGATCAAGAAGCCGAACTGCAAGGAGGGTTGGTACAAGCTCCTCGAGGGCGGCTACGTGTGCGGCAAGTACTCGACCCTCGACCTCGAGCACCCTCGCGTGAAGCTCGGGGTCAAGCAGCCCGACACCAAGACCACGGTGCCGTACCAGTACGCGTACAACCTGTACCACGGCACCCCGCTCTACAAGGCGCTGCCCACTCGCGAGGAGATGCTCAGGTATGAGCCTCACCTCGCCGAGAAGGAGCGCGAGAAGGCGAAGAAGGCTGCCGCCGCCGAGGAGCCGCCCCCCGCCGCCGTCGATCCGTCGGCGACCGACGGCGACAGGCCCAAAGGGAAACATCCGAGCGAGGACGGCAACGTCCCCTCCTCCGACAACGTCGACGCGGCGGCCGCGGTCTCCGCCGTCTCCGCGATGGAAGGTGAGCCGGCCCCCACGCCCGAGGCCGAGCCCGCGAAGCCGTGGTGGCAGACGGGTGAGAAGAACCCCAACGTCTCCTTGTCCGACCTCGAGGCCGACGCCGACGGCAATCTCTCGAAGAGGATGGTGAAGGGCTTCTTCATCGCGGTCGACAAGACGTTCGGTTGGAACAACCGCTACTGGTACCGAACCACCTCCGGCCTGCTCGCGCCGAGCGATCGAATGGTGATCAACAAGGCGCCCGAGACGAAGGGCATCGCCTTCCCCGAGGGGGCCCAGCACGTCTTTTTCGCCTTGTCCGACAAGGCGCAGAAGCTCGAGCTGTCGTCGGACGGCAAGAAGATGTCCAACAAGGGCAAGCTCGCGCGCTTCGCGGCCGTCGCGCTCACCGGCAAGCAGCTGGAGCTCGACGACACCCTCCATTACGAGTCGACCGAGGGGTTCTGGGTGAAGGACGCCCACGGGACGCTGACCGAGCCCGGCAAGCGCCCCTCCGACGTGGGCCCGACCGAGCGCTGGGTCGACGTGAACCTCTCGCGGCGCACGCTCGTGCTGTTCGAAGGTGACAAACCCGTGTACGCGGCGCTGGTGTCCCCCGGCAAGCGCTCGAAGAACAAGAAGAAGAACCACGCCACGCCCACCGGCGCTTGGCGAATCCGCGAGAAGCACATCGCCACCACGATGGACGGCGACGGCGCCGCGGGCGACCTGCCCTACTCCATCGAGGACGTGCCCTACGTCGCGTACTTCAAGGGCTCGTACGCGCTGCACGCCGCGTTCTGGCACAACAACTTCGGCCGAGAGATGAGCCACGGCTGCGTCAACCTCGCGCCGATCGACGCCCGCACCGTCTTCGATTTCGTGGAGCCTCGCGTGCCCGTCGGCTGGCACGGCGCCTTCGCGACCGACTCGAAGAAGGGCAGCATGGTCGTCGTTCACGAGTGAGGAGATCCGGCCTCCTGGCCCGACGGAGGTTGACACTCGCGGTGGGCTCGATAAGAGCTAGCGCGCTAGATGGATCAGTTCTCGGCGCACCTCGATCGGGGATGGGAGCTCGTGCAGCGGGGCGACACGCGCGGCGCGGCGGCCTCGGCGCGCCGCGCGCTCGAGCTCGATCCCAACTCGCCGGAGGCGCACAACCTGCTGGGGTTCGTCGCGGCGATGGAGGGTGAGGGCGAGGAGGCGATCGAGGCCTACCAGCAGGCCATCGCGCTCGACGAGACCTACCTCGAGGCGATGCTCAACGCGGCCGAGGTGCTCATCGCTCCAATCGGAGATTTCGACCAAGCGATCCGCATGTGCGATCAGGCCCTCGATCTCGCCGAGGTCGACGAGGAGGTGATCGACGCGCTGCTGCTCAAGTTCGACGCGCTGATGGGCAAGGGAGAACGCGACGAAGCCAAGCGGGTGCTCGAGAAGGTCCCCGAGGGTCCGTACGAGAACCCCGGCCACCTCTTCCTGGTCGGGCGCGCATTCTACGAGATGGGCGACGTCGAGCGGGCGCGCGGTCTGATCGAGGCCTCGGCCGAGAAGGACCCTCGCCACCCCGAGGCGCACTACTACCTGGGCCTGATCAGGGACGAGCTGGGCGACTCGCGAGGCGCCACCGTGTCGTTCATGCGGTCGCGCGAGCTCGATTTGCTGCATTCGGCCCAGGAGGTCTTCGCGCACCTCAACCCCGTGCTGTACAAATACGTGAACGGCGCCGACGTGTTCATCTCCGACGTCCCCGGCGTCGAGCTCGTGGCCGAGGGCGTCGATCCCCGCGCGCTCGTCATCCTCAACGGCTTCGACCCCGGCGACGGCGTGGAGCACGACTGGCGCGGAGATCGCAGCAGCAGGGCCGCGACCAAGGCCTCGCGCGTCTTCATCTATGCGCTGAACGTCGCGCGACAAGCAGGGCACACCAGCGCGATCGAGCAAGAGCTCGTCGGGGCGCTCGAGCGCGAGATCAGCGCGACCTTCCTAGAGCCCGAGCAACAAGACCGCGCCAAGAGCGAGCTGAACTGAACTTCAGCGAAAGACGGTGACCGTCGCGCTCACGCTCTGGTAGCGGGGCGCGAGGTCCATCCCGGCCTCGACGCCGTACGACAGCTCCGGGAGCAGGCCGAACACGTCGGTGGTGAACAGGTTGAGCAGCGCCCCGAACGTGAAGTGCTGGCGCCCGACGCCGCCGAACCGGCTCGGCTCGTAGTAGCTGCCCGCGCGCACGACGAGCCGGTTCTCGACCGGCTCGGCCTCGACGCCGAAGCGCGGCGAGAAATTCGTCTCCGCGCCGGCCGAGCCGATGACGTCGCTGGCGCTCTGATTGGTCTGGTTCTGCCCGAGGAACTTCTCGAAGCTCACGCCTCGCTCGACGGGGCCGCTGGCGACGAGCGCCAGCAGCAGCAGCAGCCGCTGGCGCGGGAGCGCCGCGTAGACGTCGTCCAGGCGACCGAGCTCGTAGCGCTCCTCTCGCTCGAGCCACGCGTCTTCTTGGGCCCGCAGGTCGGCCTCGCGCCGATCCAAGTCCGCGACCCGCTGCGAGCGACCCGCGCCCTCGGGCGCGAGCAGCAGATCGCGCTCGCGCTCGCGTAGCCGCTCGGCTCGGGCGCGAGCGACGCGACGCTCGGCCCAGTCGTCGGAGTCCTCCGGGTCGCGGAATGGGACGTTGAGCGGACGCGGGCCGACCTGGACCGCGACGCCGACCTCGACCTCCCAGGGCTGCACCACGCGGCCCGGCAACACGAGATCGCCCGCCCGCAGCAGCCCATCTTGGGACGCAGGCGCGGACAGCAGCTGGGCTGACACAGGCGCGCGGTACGTCCCCCCGAACCGAAACGGGATGCCGTTGGGTCGAACGAGGACGCCCGCTTGCGGCCCGGCGCCGACGTAGAAGAAGTCGCCTCGCGGCGTGTCGAAGCCCATCGACAGGGCGCGCGCGCCGGCGCCGAGGCAGAGCTGGCCCTCGACGAAATTCGCGGCGACCAGGGCGTGGTACCGCCCCACGACGACCGCGGTCTCGACGCCCGACTCGTCCGCCACCTGGTAAGTCGACACGTCGCCGATCATGCCGGCCCCAAACCGGCCGACCTGCAGGTTCACCCCGCCCGTCACGTGCACGAAGTCGGAGTATTCGGCGTCCAGATCGCCGCTGTTGTCGAAGTCGTTGTTGTCGAACAAGTCGAGCGGGATCGAGAAGGAGCCGGACAGGTCGAGCTCGATGTGCCGCAGCCCGTGGGTCTCGCGGACCGCGGGGGCGGCCGCGTTGGCGACGAGCCCGGAGATCTCCTCCGCGTAGCCGGCGTAGGAGCCGCCGAGCGACTCCACCCGGATGGGCAACAGCAGCGGCCCCTGGAAGAGGTCGATCTGGTAGTCGTTCGACGGCAGAGGATCGGCCGCGACGGGGCCGGCCGCGCATAGCACCGCCGCGGCGCAAGCCGCGGTGAGCCCCGCCCTGAAGCGAGCGGGGGCCGTGCAGGGTCCGGCGGTCAAAGCCCGCGCAGAGTAGGGTCTCGCCGTTTCGCGCGGCAAGCCGCGGTCGCGCCTCGAATGTGCGGGCCGATCCGCTCGGACGGAGCCGAGCGGACGAATACTTCTCGACGTCTCGGCGGGGCGATGGGAGAAGGCCGACGGTGCCCGAGGCCACCCCTCCGACCGACGCCACCGCCCTCACCCCGGGCGAGAAGAAGCGAGCGCGCCGCCTCGCCGCGATCGTGTTTCTCGGGCTGGTCGTGACCTGGGTGTGCGGAGTGACCGCGCAGATCGTCCGCCAAGCCCTGTGGCCCGAGGTCCTCCCCACGCCTTACGCGACCTGCTCGGAGGGTCTGTCGGCGCTGGGGCTCGCCCTCGACCGGGCCCGCGCCGACGCGGAAGGCGACCTCGATCCCGACTCGGCCCTCGCGCGGTTCCGCAACGCGCTCGGGCCGGAGTGGGGCTTGCTGAGCGCGGTCCGCGAGTCCTGCCAGAAAGACAACCGGATAGGCAGTCTCGACGCCTTGGAGCGGCTCCGCTATGCGGAGGAGCACGCGGTGCGCCGCGAGGCCGCGAGCCTCGCCGCGCTCCGCAGGCAGGTCGCCAAGGACATCGCGCCCCGGTGAACCACCGCTTGATAGCCATGACTGGATCCCCCGTGAACGAACCCGCAGCCGTCGAATCGTCCGCCGCCCCCGAGCAAGAGAGGCCCGAGCCGCCTCGCCCCACCTTCGATCTCCTCCCGCTGTCGGACGAGGTGCGGCGCGCGCTGGCGGAGATGGCCTACGTGCACCCGACCCCCGTGCAGCTCGCGGTGTGGGACCCCGCGACGCGCGGCAAGGACGCGGTCGTCCAGGCCCGAACGGGCACGGGGAAGACGGCGAGCTTCGGCCTGCCCCTCATCGACCACGTCATCAAGCGCTCGATCGAGGGCGTGCAGGCGCTGGTCCTGTGTCCGACCCGCGAGCTCGCCGTGCAGGTCAGCACCGAGATCGATCGCCTCGCCACCTACAAGGGCACCAAGTCGATCGCGATCTACGGCGGCGCCTCGATGGAGCGCCAGGTCTCGGCGCTCGAAGAGGGCGCGCAGCTCGTGGTGGGGACGCCCGGCCGCGTCCTCGATCATATCCGGCGCGGCACCCTCTCGACCTCGCACATCCGCATGCTCGTCCTCGACGAAGCCGACGAGATGCTCTCGATGGGCTTCGAGCGCGAGCTCACGCAGATCCTCGAGAAGCTCCCGGCGAGCCGGCAGACGTTGCTGTTCTCCGCGACCGTCCCGCCGGACATCGATCGCATCGCGCGCTCGCGGCTGAAGGAGCCCGAGTTCATCACGCTGAGCGGAGACGCCATCGGCGCGCTGTCGATCCAGCACTACACGTACCTCGTCCCTGGAGACAAGGTCGGGGCCTTGGTCCAGATCATCGAGACCGAGAACCCGGAGAGCGCGATCGTGTTCTGCAACACGAAGGATCAGACCGAGGCGGTCGCCTCGGCGCTCCAGACCCGCGGCTACGACGCGGACTGGCTCAACGGAGATCTCGCGCAGTCGGAGCGCGAGAGCGTCATGGCGCGCACCCGAGCGGGG
Source organism: Polyangiaceae bacterium (assembly GCA_016719945.1). Lineage (GTDB taxonomy): Bacteria > Myxococcota_A > Polyangia > Polyangiales > Polyangiaceae > Xiheicaenibacterium. The sequence goes on from JADJYE010000014.1 coordinate 22,933, forward strand.
AAGCTGCGCTTCCTCGTCGCTACCGACGTCGCGGCCCGCGGGATCGACATCTCGCACCTCACGCACGTCATCAACTTCGACTTCCCGCAGGACGCGGAGTCGTACGTCCACCGCACGGGCCGCACGGGCCGCGCAGGACGAACCGGCACGGCCATCTCGCTCATCTTGCCGCAGGACATCGGCGGTCTCTACCTGCTGCGCCTGACGTACAAGATCCGGCCGATCGAGCGCATCGTTCCGAGCGCGACCGAGCTCAAGACGCGCGCCGAGGCGGACCTGGTCGCGATGCTGGCGGAGGCGCTGTTGCCCCGCGGGACGCACGAAGACGATCGTGCGCTCGCCCGCCGCCTGCTCACCCACGATCAGGTCGAGGGCATCCTCTCCGGCTTGCTGCGCGAGTACCTCGGCGTGCGTCCGACGGCTCAGAGCGAGGCGAGCGACGCGCGGCGAAAGACGACCCGCCGAGCGACCCTGAGGACGCGGGACGACCGTCGAGACAACGGACGCCCGCTCGATGCGCCCGCGGCGGAGTCATCGGCCGCGGCTCGAGTCGAGCCGACCGGCGCCGCCGGCGCCGCCCCGCCCGCCGTCACCCCCGCCGGCGCCACGCCCACCGAGCCCCGCCCCGAGGGGCGCGGCTTCGAAGGCCGCCGGGAGCACGGCCGCGATCGGCCGCGGGACCGTGACCGTGACCGTGACCGCGATCGTGGCCCTCGCGAACGCCGTGAGCCCTTCGGGGGTCGCCGAGAAGGGCGGCCGAACGACGACCTGCCCGCCGTCACCGTCGCGGACGCATCGGCTGCTCCTGCCGCGGTCGCTGCTCCTGCCGCGGTCGCTGCTCCTGCCGCGGTCGCTGCTCCTGCCGCGGTCGCTGCTCCTGCCGCGGTCGCTGCTCCTGCCGTCGCTGCACCTGCCGCAGGGGTGGCTGCTCCCGCGCCCACGGGCGAGTCGACCGGGCGGCGAGACGACCGGTCCGAGCGGCGCGGCTTCGAGCGAAGAGACGATCGCCGGCCGGGCGAGCGACGCCGGGAAGAGCGCCGCCCCTCCGAAGCCTCCGGCTTCGTCGACTGGACCCCCCCCCAGGAAGATGGCGACGACGAGCCCCTCATCCCCTCGAAGAGCGGCCGCGACGTCCGCCCGAGACCCGCCGCCGCGGCCGAGGTCAAGCGTGCCGAGCCCGCTCCGCGAGCCAGCGAGGCGCTCCCGGTGTTCGGTGACGATGTCGCTTACGTGGAGCTGTTCATGGGCATCGGCCGCCGAGACGGCACCCGCGCACAAGACCTGCTCCGTTCGCTCGTCGAGCAGGGCGGCGTCGACAAGGACCACATCCGCAGGATCCGGGTCCGTGACCGGCACGCGTTCGTGGCCATTCGCAAAGATCAGGCCGAGCAGGCCATCGTACGCTTGAACGGCTCGGAGATCGCGGGGAAGGCCGCTGTCGTCGTCGAGCTCGCGCGAGAGCGCGCTGGCACCGACGACGCGATCGCCGAGGCGCCGGCCGAGGGCTGACGAACGACCTCGACGGATCGGCGCCCGTCCGTTATCAAAAACGGGATGCGGGCGCCCTACGACCTCGAAGCGATGATGCGCGACGTCGCGCGCGCTTTGTGGGCGGGAGAGTCTGCGCTGGAGCTGGTCGGCACGCTCGTGCTCCTGGCGCGCGAGGCCGAGGAGGGCTCGACGGTGTGGCGCTTCGCGCACCGCGAGCTGGCGCTCGCGGTGGCCGAGACGGACCCCTGGCGGGCGTCGCTGGTCTCGCGACGCCTGCTGGAGCTCTCCCCCAACGACCACGTCGGCTGGGCGACGCTCGCGCTCGCTCAGTCCCTGCTCGGTAACCTCGCCTACGCCGTGCGCTGCTACGAGCGAGCGATCGCCCTCTCTCCGCACCAACCTCGGTACGCGCACAACCTCGGTCACCTCTACGATGTCGCCCTCGACGACCCCGAGAAGGCCCTGCCGCTGCTCGAGCGGGCGCACCGCGCGGAGCCGCGCTGCTCTCACGTGGCATCCAGCTACGCGCACGCGCTCGGCCGCGCCGGGCGCCCCGAGGACGCGCTGCTGGTGCTGCGCGGCGCGCTGCGAGACGGAGCGACGCGAGACCAGGCCGCGCTGCTTCGCTGGCTCGAGCAACAAGCCCAGCCCACGCGGCGCGCCAGCGCCCACCCCTGAATCGCAGAGCCTCGGCCGCGAGGCCGTTCCTCGTTGCCGCGCGTCCACACCAAGGACAAGCGTTCGAGATGCGCGCTCGAGCTCTGGTCGCTGGTCTCTGTGTCTGTGCCGTGCTCTCTTCGACGCCCCCTGCCCTCGGCCAGCCGGCGGACGCTGCCACGCCACCCCCCGCGCCAGCGCCGACGACCGCCCCCGCGGCGGCGCCGCCCGCAGCGCCAGCGATCGTCGCTCCGGAAGACGAGGCGCTCGCCCCCGTCTCGGCCCCTCCCAAGACGCTCACGGGCTGGCGCGAGGCGGTCGCCCTCGCCTCGGCCGAGGACCTCGACTACTCCGTGTCGGTCCTGGAGATCGAGCGGCTCGAGGGCGTCAAACGCCAGACGCTCGCCGGCACGCTGCCCACGCTCAACGCGCAAGGGTCGCTCGCGTACAGCTACCTCAACGCGGAGAGCCAGCTGGGCAAGGTGGAGACCGACGAGGTCAACCTGTCGGCGTCGATCACGTTCCGGCAACCGCTCATCGCTCCGAGGACCTGGTGGGCGATCGGCACGGCCGACGCCCAGGTCGAGCTCGCGAAGACGAGCACCGAGGACAAGAAGCGCATCCTCATCGCTAGCGTCGCCGACGCGATCGTCACCGTCGTCACGGCGGAGCGGCAGTCCGAGGTGAACCGCGTGGCGTTCAAGGCCTCCCAGGATCGGCTGCGCCTGATGAAGAAGCGCAAGGAGCTCGGGGCCGGCTCCGACCTCGACATCGTCCGCTTCAAGCAGGATCTCGTGCTGTCGCGCTCGGGGGTCATCACGGCCGACGAGACCCTGCACCGCGCGCGCGAGCGGCTCGCGCTCGCGGTCGGTGTGACCGGAGAGGTCGGCGTGCGGCCCGACATCTCGATCGACGACATCGAGGACACGCTCGCGCGCGCCTGCGACAAGGGCGAGCTCGCAGGCCGCGCGGACCTGCGCGCGCTCAAGGCGCAGCGCGACATCAGCGCTCGCGCGCTGACCGACGCGGACCTGCTCTATGTCCCCACGGCTGACCTGCTCTCGACGTTCAACTACGGCACCGACGTGCTCAGCGGTGACAACAGCCTGTCCTTCAGCATCCAGGGTGTGCTCAGCGTGCCGATCTGGGACGGCGGCGCGCGCTATGGCGTCCGCCGCGCGGCGGCGGCGGTCGTGAAGCAACAAGACGAGAGGCTCGACGCAGCGATGCGATCGGCGTCGATCGAGGTCAGCCAGGCCGACCGCGCCGTCCTCGTCGCCGAGCAGAACCTCGAGGTCGCGACGGTGAGCCGCGACCTCGCCAAGGAGAACGACGATCTCGTGCGCAAGGCGTTCGCCGAGGGCGCGACGGGCGTCACGACCTTCGAGATCGTCGACGCCGCGCGTAGGCTCCGCGAGGCCGAGGTCGCGCTCACGGTCCGCGAGCTCGAGCTCGTCCGCTCGAAGATCACGGCGATGCTGTCGACCTCCAACTGCGCCGCGTCGCCGTGAGCGCGCCGGCCCTCCAGGGTCGCCCCAATCTCGTGCCCGAGGCGGGACGTCCTGCTAGCCTAACGAGCAGCCTCCGCTGCGCGCGGAGACGGACGAAGCGTACGTGAACGACGACGACGACACGGGGGGCGGGACGCTCGTCATCCAGCCGAGCCCAACCGGCCCGGCGCAGCATCCGTACGCGTCCGCCCACGGCGCAGGCCCACCCGCAGCGCCGACCGCGGGCCCGGCCGACCTCGCGCCGACGCCGACGCAGATCCTTCCGATCACTGATCTGCCGTCGGGTCCCTCCGCGCCGCTGCCCGCGGCGGGCCGACCCCCAGCGCCGCCGCCCGCCGCCGGGCGCCCCCCCGAGCAGCCTGGCTCGTTTCGCCCTGCGACGACGCTCGCGCTGCCGCCAGGCGCGCTGCCTCCCGCCGGCCTCGCGCAGCCTCCTCCCCGCGCTTCGAGTCCCAGCCGCCCCCGGGGCACGGAGCGCGTCGCCCGCCGCACACCACCCGGCCTCGCACGGATACGGCTACGCCCAGCCAGGGGCGCACGCGCAGGGAGCCGTCGAGCCTGCGCAGCCGTTGCCGCCATACCCGGCCCAGTCGCAGCCTCCGCCGCAGCCGCTCGCTCCGCGACCTGCCGGCGCTGCCGGGCCCATGATCGAGGGGCCCACGGTGGTGACCCGCAAGAGCGCGACGGGGGTCGTGCTCGCCGTCGCTGGGTTCGTCGCGATCATCGGGCTCGGGATCGCCGGGACGCTCTGGGTGCTCAACCGAGCGCCTGCCGGCGACGAGACCTCCGACGATGACACCACCACGAAGGCGCCCAGCGACGGCGCCTCGAGCAGGCCCTCGGCGACGACCGACGCGCCCCCGACCCCAGCGCCTCCGCCAACGGCATCGGCGATCGCGACGGCGCCCCCCACGCCCCCCTCGACCCCGACCTCCGCCGTGCCCGAGCCGCCACCGAGCGCCGCCGCCAAGGAGGGGCCAGAGGCTGACGCCCTCGCCGCCCTCGAGAAGCTGCGCGCGGCGGTCGACCACTGCACCAAGAACGGCACCCACGTGCTGCCGGGCACCTCCCCCCCCATCCCCTCGAGCTTCGCGAAGCTGAAGAGCGGCCCTTACACGCCCGTCGCGCGGGACTTCGACGCGTCGTTCTTCCACTGCGCGCAGCTGCGCTTCGACAAGCCGATGAGCTTCGCCATCCAATGGCAGCTCGACGAGCCGAGCTGGCGGGGCACGGGCATCGTGTGGATCGACACGAACTCCGACGGCGAGATCGACCAGGCGTATTCGTTCTACGCTCAGCTGAAGAAGAAGGACGAGGTCCAGTTCGCCCCACCCCAGCGGCTCGACGATCCCAAGAAGCGGAGCCTGATCCCCCGCTGACCCACCCTCCGCGCCCTGGCGCGCCGCGCGCCGACCGGTGGTATAGGGGCGCGCGATGAAGGTGCTAGCCAGCTACGTCTCGGGCGCGTGGGTCGAAGGCAAAGGCAAGCCGCAGACCCTGGTCAACCCTGCGAACGAGGAGCCGCTCGCCCACGCCTCGACCGAGGGCATCGACTTCGGAGCCGCGCTCGCGTTCGCGCGGAAAAAGGGCGGCGCCGCGCTGCGCGCGATGACCTACGGCGAGCGCGGGGAGCTGCTCCGCGCGATGAGCCGGGTCATCCACGGCAACCGCGACCCGCTGCTCGACCTCGCGATGGCCAACGGCGGCAACACGCGGTCGGACGCGAAGTTCGACGTCGACGGGGCCTCGGGCACGCTCGCGTTCTACGCCGAGCTCGCCAAGGAGCTCGGCGGGCGCAAGGTCCTGCTCGACGGCGACGCCGTTCAGCTCGCGCGCGGCCCGCGCTTCGTCGGCCAGCACATCTTGTCCCCGCGCCGCGGCGTGGCCGTTCACGTCAACGCCTTCAACTTCCCGGCGTGGGGCCTCGGCGAGAAGGCAGCCTGCGCGCTGCTCGCCGGCATGCCGATCGTCGTCAAGCCGGCGACCAGCACGGCGATCGTCGCGCACCGCATCGTGGAGCTCATCGTCGAGGCGAAGATCCTCCCCGAGGGGGCGCTGTCACTCGTGGCCGGCCCTCCGGGCGACCTGCTCGACCACCTCACCGGGGAGGACGTCCTCTCCTTCACCGGCGGAGGCTCCACCGCCGCCGCCCTGCGCGCTGGCGCTCCGATCGTCCACGACTCGGTGCGGGTCAACGTCGAGGCCGACAGCCTCAACTCCGCCGTCCTCGGGCCCGACGCCGACGCGTCGAGCGACACGTACAACGCCTTCTTGCGCGACGTCGCGCGCGACATGACCCAAAAAACGGGCCAGAAGTGCACCGCGATCCGGCGCATCTTCGCGCCGCGCGCCCTCGCCGAGCAGGTCGCCGAGGACCTGCGCTCGAGGCTTCAGGACGTCGTCGTCGGCGACCCGACCGCAGACAAGGTGACGATGGGCCCCGTCGCGACGGCGTCACAGCTGCGCGACGTGCGCGCTGGCATCGAGCGCCTGGCGAGCGAGGCGAAGAGGCTCCTCGGCGACGGGCCTCTGTCGCCCGTCGGCGCCCCGGCAGGCAAGGGCTACTTCGTCCCCCCCACCCTGTTCTTCATCGACCGGCCGACCGAGGCGCAGCACGTCCACGCCCACGAGGTCTTCGGCCCCGTCGCCACGGTCATGCCCTACGACAGCCCGAGCGAGGCCGTCGCCCTGGTGCGCCGCGGCGGAGGCGGGCTGGTGACCAGCGTCTACGCCGACGACAGGGCCGCTGTCGCCGAGCTCGCGCTCGGCATCGCGAGCGCCCACGGACGCGTGGTGGTCACCAGCGCCAAGATCGCCGACCAGACCCCCGGCCCCGGGACCGTCCTTCCCCACAGCATCCACGGCGGGCCCGGGAAGGCCGGCGGCGGAGAGGAGCTCGGCGGCGTGCGCGGCCTCGGGTTCTACTCGCAGCGAACGGCCATCCAAGGAGACAGGGCCATCCTCGAGGCGGTGTTGGCTAGCTGAGCAGATGACCGCCACCTCCCCGCGAGGAGGCCCAAAAGGAGCGCAGGTTAGGCAACTGCGGTAACGTTACCCGCGATGGGAATGGACGCGCCGCTCCTCAGCAGGACGCTGGGCGGGCGGTTCAAGATCACCGGCCATATCGGCGAAGGCGCCATGGCCAGCGTGTTCCGCGGCGTCGATCTCAACGAAGGCGGCGCCGAGATCGCCGTCAAGGTGATGCACCCTCACCTCGCCTCGGACCGCACGTTCACGGCGCGGTTCAAGCGTGAGGCGCAGGCCGCGTCGATGGTGAAGCACCCCAACACGGTGACCATCATCGACGTCGGCGAGGAGCAGGGCACCCACTACATCATCATGGAGCTGTGCCGGGGCCGCGATCTGCGGATGACCCTGCAGGCCGAGCAGCGGCTCCCGGCGCCGCGCGCCGCGAAGATCATCATGACGATCCTCGACGCGCTCACCGCCGCGCACGCGCTCGGCGTGGTGCATCGCGATCTCAAGCCCGAGAACGTGATGATCGAGCACGATCCGAGCGCCGGGACGGACCGCGTGAAGGTGCTCGACTTCGGCATCGCGAAGCTCGTCGATGCGCAGCCCAAGGTCCGAGTCGACGCCACCGACAGCGACCCCCCGCCAGCGCTCACGCAGATGGGTGTCGTCGTCGGGACGCCCCAATACATGTCGCCCGAGCAGTGCCGCGGCCAGCCGCTCGATGGCCGCAGCGATCTCTACACCTGCGGCGTGCTGCTCTATCAGCTGGTCACGGGGCAGCTCCCGTTCAACTCGGAGAGCCCCTTCGAGGTGGCCGGCAAGCAGGCCTTCGAGCCGCCGCCGCCGCCGAGCACCCACCTGCCCTCGATCGATCCCGAGCTCGAAGGCATCATCCTGAGGACCCTCTCGAAGCCCCCGGCTGACCGGCCGCAGTCGGCCGCGGAGCTGAAGGGGGTGCTCGAGCAGTGGGTGGTCACCCGCGCGGGCAACAAGCCAGCGGGCGCGCCGCCGCCGCCGCCGAACCGCGCGTTCGGCCGCACCGTTCCGCTCGCAAACGAGGCGATGATCGAGGCGCGCGCGGCAGCAGAGCGCGCCGCCGCAGGGCCCGCGCGGCGTGACCTGCCGGCGCCTCGTCCGGCGGCGGGCATGCCTGCCGCCGCGGCCGCCGGGCCCTTCAAGGCGGCGGCTGCGCCGGCACATGCCATTGCGTTCGACAACCCCCCGACGTTCGATCCTCACGGTCCCATGGGGACGGTCGTCGCGATGGAGGCGGTCGTGGCGCCCCCGCCGAGGCCCGCTGCGCCCGACGCCGCGCGCATGACGCCGTCGCGCGGCAACGCGCTCGCGGGCCTCGAGCCGCCCAAGGAGATGCCGGCCTTCGAGCCGCCGAGGGGGCTGCCACCGCTCGAGCCGCCGAAGAACGGCGCCGGCGTGGAGGCGCCGCTCGTGACGCCGAAGCCCGCGCCGGTCCCCCTCGAGGTAGCCGGCGGGCCCACGGCTGCGACGCCGGCCGAGCTGCCCCCCGAGGGCTGGGGCTTCTTCGGCTTCATCATGATCCTGCTCTCGCTCGGCGCGGGGGTCGGCTTGGGGTTCGCGCTCTACCAGCTGCAGCTGTTCTGACAGGGGCGCCGCCCACGGATAAGCTCGCTTGCGTGCCGCGTGCCGAGGTGACCGACGCCGGGGTGTTCGGGCTGATGAAGCGCTACGGCGATCTGTGCATCCACGCGGTGCTCGATCTCAACCGCGCCTTTTCGCGCGACGAGCTCGAGCTCGCGGTCTCACGGACGATCGGCGCCTTCCCGGTCCTCGGTCACCGGTATCGACCCGGGCTGTGGCGCGACCGGTGGGAGCCCGTCGAGACCCCGCTCTCGACCTGCGTGCACCTCCACCGCACGAGCGACGTCGAGGCCGCGACGGAGCGCTGGGTGCGGCGTACTTTGGTCCCGACCGAGGAGCGGCAGCTGCGGGTCGTCGCCTTGCCGACCGAGCGCGGGATACGGCTCATCCTCAGCGTCTTGCACCTCGCCGTCGACGGCGCGGGGATCGCGGCGATCGGCCACGTCTTCGGGGCCCACCTGTACGGCCTCGAGCCGTCGCTCCCGGTCGAGCGCCGGCGCGACTTGCCGCGGGCGCTCGACCGACTCGGCTGGCTCCACGCGCCGCTCCTCGCCAAGGAGGTGCTCAGAGCGGCGGCGCAGCCGCTGCGCCACCTGGTCGCCGCGCCGCGCACGCGCGCGTACGCAGATCGGTCGGCCACGGAGCCAGGCATGCGCCACTTCGTCGTGCCGCGCGCCACGCTCGAGCGCCTTCGGGCGACCTGCCCGCCGGGGGCGAGCGTCAACGACCTGCTCCTCGGCGCGCTCGCGCGCGCGTCGGCCGCGCGCTCGAAGGACGGTCCCGTCGTCGTGACGTACACGATGGACCTTCGTCGCTTCGGCGCCGAGCCGCGGCTCATGGCCACGAACGCGTCGACGATCCTCTCCCTGGTCGTGCCACGCGAGGCCACGGTCGATCTCCCGAGCGCCGTCGGCGCGGTTCGAGAGCTCACCTCGTCGCACCGGACCGGGCTTGCTGGGCCCGCCTTCCTCGCCGCGCCTTACGCCCTCGGCGTCGCGGCCCCCCACGCTCTGGCGCGTCGCCTGGTGGGCGTCATCGCGCCCGTCGTCGCCGACCTACCCTTCTCCAGGGGGCTCGCCGTCACCAACATCGGCCGCGTCGACGACGGCCTCAAGGCGTTCGGCGATGACCTCGAGTCGCTACGGATCTACGGGCCCAACCACCACCGCTTCTCCGCACCGCTGGTGGTCGCGTTCGGCTTCCGAGGGGCGCTTCACCTTCACGTGTTCGCCTCGCCCAGCATCGGAGCGGCGGGCGCGCTCGAGCTCGAGGCCGAGCTGAAGAGCGCGCTCGACCTCATCCCGGGCGCCCCCCTCGCTAGTCCCGTGGAAACGAAGTTTCCACGGGAACAATGAGGAGTCCGCGTCGGAACAAACCAACGTGTGGCCAGAGCATTCGGGCCGCCAGGGGCGGCCCGAATTCTTAAAGCAACGTTGGTTCCACGGGACTAGAGACACAATCCGCTAAGCGGCCACCCTGATTCGTGCGAGGGCGTGGCGCCTCGCGAGCTGAGGCGGCTCCTTCGGTCGCGCTGGTCGGTGGCGTCGGGACGGCTCGCGACACAGGTGGGGGTTCGTCCGAGACGAACCCGAGGTTGTGTCGCTTGGATCCTGGCGAATCCCTGGGTTGTGTCGGTTTCGCGGGAGGGACCCCTCGTTTTCTGCACGATCCAGTGCAGAGGCTCATCGCCCCGGCGACACAGGTGGGGGCTCGTCCGGGACGAGCCCCGGGTTTTGTCGCCAGCTGCCCTCGCCGCGGGCGCTGCGTGGGAGCTCCGCCGGACCGCAGGTCGCCGAAGCGGGCACGCTCGTCGTGGCGCTCGGCGACGCGATCAAGGGTCAGCAGCGCGCGTCGAGAAGGAGCCATGGAAGAGCCCGCTCCATCACCAGCGCCAGCATCGCCGGCAGGCAGGCAAGCAGCCTGACGCCGGGGTTGGTGCGCGGCGGTCAGCTACCCATCGCGGGCTTCCACCGCATCCCAAGTGTTGGCCACTCGGATGTCGATCCCCCGCGCACACTTTTGCGGATCGACGCTCTCTAGCTGGGGGGTGTCCCTAGTTCCTGTATCGCCCACGCCGCTCGCCGAGACCGACCTCCCGATCGCCGAGGTCGAGGTCGAGGTCGAGGTCGACGACCGATTCTCGACTTGCGGCATCGGTCTCGTGGGGTCGGCATCGACCCTCGAGCCTGGTGAATCGGGGCTCGGGCTCGGAAGCTCGGCTTCGATCTCGGCTGCGGCTTCGACCTCGGTGAGCTCGCTGTGGGTCATCGGCCGGTCTCGCCGTCTTGCCTTCGTGTCAGCCCTGTCGCGCACGCTCCGCGCCCGAGCGGTGGCGCGGGGAGCGGATCGAATTTCAGGGCGGAGATCGGCGCCACCCGTCGGTCACGGATCCTGCGCGTTGTTGGGCATGACCCAAAGGCAAGACGACAAGACCTCGCTTCTCCGCTTTCCCCATCACGGTCTCGACGCGTACGCGGTAGCGCTCGACGCGCTCGAGAAGGCTGACGCGCTCGCCAAGAAGCTGCCACGCGGGTACGGGCCGCTCGGCGATCAGCTTCGCAGAGCAAGCCAGTCAGCGTTTCTGCAGCTGGCCGAGGGGGCTGCGCGCAGCGGTGCAGATCGCGCGCAACGGCTGCGTGGCGCACGCGCAGAGGCCTGTGAGGCCGCCGCCTGTGTGGAGGCGCTCGGTCGCTTGGGGCTGGCGACCGAGAGCGAGGTCGCGGAGCTGCTCAGCCTGCTGGGCCGGCTGGCCGCCATGCTCACGAAGCTCGCCGGCCGCTGAGGGCGCGACAATGTCGGCGCCACGCTTGCCTATGCCTCGAGCCACAGGCGGGCACATGCGAGGTGGACGACCTCGACGCGTAGCTCTCGAAATATCGTGGCCCAGTGGCCTCGCTTCGCCTGAGCATCGGTGAGTGCGTGTCGCTGCACCCCCATTTTTGATCATGCTCGCGACGGCAACCACAATCCATCCGCGACACCGATCGAAATGATCCAGCTTCTGGCGGCAGATCTAGGGACACCCCCTCCTAGCCGAGAGCATCCGCCAGCGCCCTGAGCCGGCGCTCTGTCGAGGGCCGCGGGGCGTGGGCCTCGAGCTGACCTGCCTCCTCGCGCAGCGCGGCCGCGAACCCCCGGGCGCACGCGCGCAAGAGCCGCGCAGCGCCGGCCTCCCCGAGCTCGGCCGAGACGGCCCCACCCGTGACGCAGGCCTCGAGGGCGACCGTGACGACCGCCTGTGCGAGGCGGACCTCGCCGACGCCGAGGCGCTTCGCGAGCGCGTCGCAGACAGGCACGACCAGCCGAGCGACGGCGCGAGGCGACGCGTAGGCCGCGATCGTCCCCTCGTCGCGCGAGCCCTCCGCGAGCTGGGCGAGCGGCCGCAGATCCGAGGCCAGCGCGCGCACCGCGAGCTCGACGTCGGCCGCGAGCTTCGGCAGGATCTCCTCCGGGCGATCGGTGAGCGTGTGGGCCGCCGAGCGCAGCGTGCGAGCGCGACCCAGCCACTGCTCGAAGGCCACCGAGAGCTCACGCGTCCTTGCCTCCGCGTGTCCCGCGAGATCTCGGGCGACCGCCGCCGCGCGGCGCCGGAGCGCGCGTTCGCGCAGGCTGTCGGCCCGGTCGACGACCACGCGCGACAGCATCTGCTCGACCTCCGTCCAGCGAGATTGGCCGAGGGCATCGGCGTCGCCGAGGCGCCCCTTCAGCGCGAGCTTGGCGCTGAACGGCAGCGGCCCCGCCGCGGGCTCGACGCCGATCTCGACCAGCCCCTCAGAGGTGTGCCGAACCACCGCCTCGACGTCCGCCGCCGCCAAGCGATCGAGCTTGTTGAGCAGCACGAGGATCGGCAGCCCCAGCGCCGCGACGCGCTTCAAGATCGCCGCCTCGCTCGCCTTCAGCGGGCCCGTCGCGTCGAGCAACCACACCACCGCGTGGACCTCGTCGAACGCGGCCAGCGCGGCCTTCGTGTGCTCGGGGTCCGGCGCGTTGAAGCCGGGGGTATCGAGGATCTCGACCCACCTCAGGCGCTCGATCGGGGCGTAGATCTGCACGCGATCGATCGCGCCGTTCTCGGCCTGCAGCTCCGCGAGCGTCGCCTTCAGCCCCTCGTGGGGGACGACGCGATCCGGCGCGCCCCGCAGCAAGACGCGGGCGAACGGGTCAGCCGCCCACGCGACGCGGTGCAGGGTGGCCGTGGTCGGGAGGATGCCCGTCGGCGCGACGTCGACGCCCAGGAAGGCGTTGATGAAGGTGCTCTTGCCCGCGTTGAACTCCCCCACGACCGCGAGCACGATCGGTCGCTCGAGCTCGGCGCCGAGGCCCTCGATCCTGAGCAGCTCCCGCGTCTGCGCGAGGTCTCGCGCGGAGGTGAGCAGCGCCTCGAGCACGCGTGGCCACTCGGCGCGCTCGCCGAGGGTGAGCGCGCCGTACGCGCGCCTGCGGAGCGCGTCTGCCCACGCCTCGAGCTCGGCGTCGCCGTACGCGTCGTCGAGCGCGTCGAGCGCGTCGTCGGTCGCGCCCCGGCCGAGGGCCGCCAGCGCCTCCTTGATCTTCGTCAGCGCCGGGGTGAGCACCGAAGGAGCGTGCCTCGCGAGCGCGGCGAGGGAGGCCTCATCGCGTGTCTCGACCGCGAGCCTGGCCAGCGAGGGGCCCGCGAGGGCGTCCCCGCTCTCGACCGCGCGGACCAGCGCGTCGCGCGCGTCGGCCCTGCGCCCCTCGGCGAACGCGAACGCCGCCACCAAGCTCGGCTCGTCGATCTTCCCCGCGCCGGCCACCACGGCGCGAACGTCGGCCAACACCTTCGCGTCGTTGGTGAAGCTGACGATGGTCGCGAGGACCTCGCGGGCCCCTGGCGCGTCGAGGATGAACGCGCGCAGGGCGTATTCGAGCGCCGCGGCCCGCCCCAGCGTGGGCGCCCCGTCCCCTGCGCGTTTGTCGGTGGGGACCCCCCGAAGCCAGGCGAGCTTCGCGAAGAGCAGCGCCCTTCGACCCACCTGGCGCTCCTCGTCGCGGACGGAGTCTGGCGCGGGCTCCCCGAGCAGATCGGCGAGCCCCTCGGCGGCCGCCGCGGCCTCCGCGTCGCGGTTGAGCGCGAGCAGGCACTCCGCGCGGCGCAGGGCCGCAGCCTGGTCCTTTGTCCCAGCCAGATCGGTGGGGATGCGCTCGAGCCAGCGCAGAGCGCGCGCGGGGTCGCCGGCGGCGAGATCGAGATCGCACAGATCCAGGAGGGCGCGGCGCGCGTCGGCCCGCTCGTCAGGAGCGGACGCAGCGCGCTCGAGGGCCTCGCGCGCGTGGGGGTACGCGGTCCGCAGGCCTACCCTGCCCAGCCGGAGCCACACGTCGGCGCGCCACGGCACCTGCGCGGCGAGCGCCTCGAGCGCCTCGAGCGCCTCGTCATCGAGCCACGCGGCCTCGGCCGCGTCGGCCCACAGCGCGAGGCCGAGGGGCGAGCCGGGGACCTGCGCGAGGATCGCGCGCGCGTGCTCGCGCGCGTCGAGCGGGCGACCGCGCTCGAGCATCCGCTCCGCCGCGACCCTGTCCGCCTCGAGGCCTCGCGCCAGAAGCTCCATGCGCGAAGCGATGCGCGAGAGGCTCTCGATCAACGGCGGCACGAGCTGGATAAAAGCACTGAATGGCGCCTCGTTGCTAGAGTCCGACCGGAGGTGGGACCAAGCGGGTCGAGCGCGAAGCGACCGGGTGCACGCGCAGCAAGCTGTGCTCCGCTGGTACGCCGATGCGGAGCGGGAAGCCGTAGTGCGCGGTCCCGCGGTGGACGTAGAGCCGATTCTTTCCCAGCGCCCAGTGCCCGTGATCAGGGATGCTGGTGAAGGCGCTCACGAAGGTGTGCGGCAGGCCGAGGGACACCAGCCCGAGCTGGCCGCCGTGCGTGTGGCCGCTGAGGACGAGATCGGCGTCGCCGTCCGGGACGTGCCGAAACGCCCCCGGGTCGTGCAGAAGCACGAGGCGGAACGCTCCGGCCTCCCTCGGCAGCCTGCGGCAGGCCTCCTCGATGCGCCGCTTGCGCTCTCTGAAATGGAAGTCGAGGCCGACGATCTGGACCGGCCCGGCCTCGGTCTCGACGACCACAGCCTCATCGTTGAGCAGCCGCACCTTGGCCGCGGCGAGCGCGCCGGCGATCATGTCGGGGGCCTCGTGGTCGTGGTTGCCCCGGCACGCGAACACGCGGCCTTCGAGCGCCTTCAGCGGTTCGAGCGCGCGGGCGAGCGCGGGGCCTGCGTTGTGCGACTCCATGGTGACGAAGTCGCCGGTCAACAGCACGAGGTCGGGCTGGTAGGCGACGGCGCGCTCGCAGAGCTCTCGCAGGCGTCGCTCCGACATGAACGGCCCCAGGTGCGGGTCGCTCATCTGCACGAGCCTGAGGGGCCTCTCGCAGCGCGACTCGCCGAGCGGGTAGCGCGCGAGGCTGGCCACCGTGCGCCCATCGAGCGCGAGGTCGACCTGCTCCTCCGCGTGCCGCAGGCTCTGCACGAGCCCCACGCCCGCGAGCGCGTAGGGCACGAACAGCCCGAGCGGCTCCGCCCCAAAGGCGACGGCGATCGCCCAAGGGACGGCCAGGAAGCTCCCCGCCCAGAACGCCGACGCAGGCACGCTCACCAGCGCTCGGTACGCGAGGGGCCGCAAGCTCGAGCGAACGAGCGTGAGGAAGTGCACGTAGGTCGCGACCTGCAGGTACGCGAAGACAGGCCACGACCAGCCCACATGCGGCCACAGCGCCGAGGAGACCGCCGTGTGGATCGAGAGCAGCACGGTCGCGAAGATCGCGTAGAAGCGCCCGCGAAGCAGGGCTGCGGTGAGGACGACGGTCGTCGCGGCGGCGATGCTCAGCCAGCTGAACAGGTCCACGCGGCGCCACCGTAGCAGGTCGAGTCGGCAGGGAGCTCGCTCGGCTGAGTCAGCGGCGCCGGAGGATCACGTACCTCGCCCGCCCCTCGAGCACCCCCGCCGGCTCGAAGCGGCCCTCGAGGCCAGGCTCGGTCGCCACGTAGATCTCGAGGCCGCGCGCGAACACCGTCTCGCTCCACGGCTCGGCCACCGGGTAGTCCTTGAAGAGCTGCATCACGATCGTGTCGACGCCGCGGTCCTTCAGCAAGCCGTCGGGGGTCTTCTTGCGCAGGTGCCCGCCCGGGAGCGAAGCGATCTCGGGATCCGTGACGCCGGCGAGGTCGACGATCGCCGCGTCGGGCGCCGCCGCGCCCAGCCACCCGACGTCGAGCGAGGCGATGACGCGGCTCGACGCGAGGAGGGGCCGCGCCTCGGCGATCAGCGCGTCACGGTCGGCCTGTACGCGCGCCAGCTTGTGACCGACGACGACCCACACCCAGATCTCCCCCGCGAGCGCCAGCGCAGCGCGGAGCGCGGTGGCGCGCGGCGTCGACGCCCGCGCGAGCCCCGCGACGGCCAGCGCGAGGACGGGCAGCGCGGGCACGAACAGGCGGCTCACGGGCATCCAATCGCCGCCAGCGAACGCGACCGCGCCAGCGTGAACGAAGAACGCCGCGCTGAGCCAGCGCGTCATCCGATCCGCGCCGCGCAGCGCGAGCGGAGCGAGCAGCCCGACGGCCCCGACCACCAACAGGCAGACGAACGAATATTGGAGGCCGAGGGTCACGTCGGCGGGCTTCGCGAGCGCGGACAGCGGCGCTGGGCGACCGAAGAGCGCCACCCGCACGGCCGCCGCGACCGTGAACGGCGCGCAGACGAGCGCGATCCGGCCGAACGTCCTGGCCCCGACCACCGGCTCGGAGGCGCCCGCTGCACGAGGCGCCCCGAGGGTCACCGCGAGCGGCAACAGCTCGGGGCGCACCCACGCGGAGAGCCCGAGCAGCACCACCCCGAGCGGCTCGCGGCGCCCGACGAGCCGCAGCGCCGCTCCTGCAGCGACCAGCAGCTCCGCGAGCGGGGTCTCGAGCCCCGACGCGCTCCAGGCGACCGCGGGCGCCGCGACCAGCCAGAGCCCGACGCCCGCCCAGCGAAGCCTGGGACCGGCGAGGGTCGACACCGCCCACGCCACCAGCCCCGCCGCGAGCGCGTGCGCCGCCGCTCCCATCAGCTTCGCCGCGACCAGCGCCTGGAGCGCGCCCCCGCGGGCGAACGGCGCGAG
This sequence comes from Polyangiaceae bacterium, assembly GCA_016719945.1. Classification (GTDB taxonomy): domain Bacteria; phylum Myxococcota_A; class Polyangia; order Polyangiales; family Polyangiaceae; genus Xiheicaenibacterium. Next base: position 39,307 of record JADJYE010000014.1, read on the forward strand.
CAGGTACGGCAGCCCGAGCGGCGTGACGCCGTCGGTGACCGGGCCCCCCGGGTTGAAGGTGTAGCCTCGCCCCGTCGCCACGTGGTGGGCGTAGCGACACGTGATCAGCGCGTCGTCGACCGTGAATCCCCAGAGCGCGAGGCTGGTGGCGAGCGCGAACGACGAGGCCAGGAGCGCTGCGCGCCGAGCCTCCCTCCCCTCTCGACCGCGGCTAGCTCCTCGCACTTCCAATGTCCACTCCCCGACGAAGACGTCAGAAAACTTAAGTCGTTGGCTCAGCCTTCCTACCATCCCCCAACGGATGATCGGAATCTCGAGGGCGCATAGCGCACGATCGAACGCACCCGGCGCGACGGAGCGCCTGCAGGCTCTCGTCGAGCTGTGCGAGGGCGCGCCGCGCCGCGAGGGCACACCGCGGACGCGCTTCCCCGGCGCCAACGTGTTGTGCGACCTCGCCGACGCGCTGAGAGAGCTCGCGCGCGGCGAGCGCAGGCGCGCCGCGGTGCGCGTGCGCCTCCACGAAGAGCCGTGTGAGATCGGCCTGGAGCGCTCCGGGGAGGGGCTGTACGTGAGCCTCTACTCGGGGGCGCGCTCCCGGTGGTTCACCTCTTCGAGCGGCGCGTGCCGGCCGTCGAGCTCGCCGAGCGCATCGCGTCCGAGCTCGTCGCCAGGCGAGCCGAGGCGCCGGCGCGCGAGCAGGAGCGGATGGACAGCGCGATCACCGCGCTCGAGTCGATCTGCTTCGCGCCGTTCGAGCTCGGTGAAGAGCTCGAGGCCGTCCCGGTCGAGTCACTCGAGGAGCTCACGTTCTCGCTCTCGGGCGAGCTGCAGCTGCGGGCCGCCTCGGCGGGCTCTGCGGCCTCGACCGCCTCCATCCTGCGGACCGATCTGCTCGGGTTGCTGGCGCGGGGCAAGCTGCGCGTGACCGCCCTCGAGCACACGCGGGAGCTGCCCGACGTCCACCTGTACTTGGTCGTAGAGCAGCTCGCTCGCTTCGCGGTCGAGGCCCTCGAGGCCTTCGCGGCGGGGCGAGCCATCTGGAAGAAGACGCAGGTGGGCGGCGCCGTGATCGGCGTCCGCCTGCTCACGCGGACCAGCGGAGACCCCCGCCTCGCGCTCACCCTCGGCGCGGCGCCCGGGTCGGGCCGCAGCGAGAGCTGGACGTTCCCCTCGCTCGAGGTCGGCGCCTTCGCGCGCGCCGTGATCGATCTCGGGCGCTCCCTCGCACGCACCTTCGTCCGGCGCGACCGCAGCCAGACGCACAACCTCCGGCTGGTCGAGTTCCGCGCCAACCTGCGAGAGATCGCCGAGATGTGCCGCGAGGTCGGCCGCGCCGACGCGATCGTGAACGACTCGCCCGAGAGCTACCGCGCCTACGCGCGAGAGGCCGACCCGAAGGCCCCCGCGGCCCCGCCCAGCGGGCGCGTCCGCTTCACGCCGAAGTGGACCGCCGCCGTGCCGTCCATCGACCTTCGCTCGACGTTCTTGTGCGGCGACTCCTTCGTGGTCGGCAGCACCCGCGAGCTGTGCTGCATCGACCGCGGCTCGGGTGGCATTCAATGGACGCGCCCCGTCGCGAAGGGCGTCAGCGTCCTCACGCCGTGCGGCGTCGCGCGCTTCGACACCGAAGGCAACCTCACGCTCCTCGATCTTTCGACGGGGGAGACGAGGGTCAACATGCGGCTCTTGCCTCGCGTGGGGGCGCCGGTCACGGGCGCCGTCGTCAGCTCACCGGGCCTGCCGCGGATGTTGGTGATCAGCGAAGGCAAGCGGCACCTCGTCGGCGTCGACCTCGAGGCCGGTGAGGTGCTCTGGCGCTACGCGGCTCGCCGCGCGGCCACGTTCCGGCTGCGCCGAGCGGGCCGCCTCGTCATCGTCTCGAGCGGCGAGCAGGCGCTCACGGCGATCGACGTCGTCGGGGGCGACGTGGTCTGGCGCTACTGCGACCGCCTCCGGTTCGCGCACGTCGCGGCCGTCGCGGACGACTCGCTGTTCGCGCTCGCGGGTGATGGCGCCTTCGTCGCCAGCGGCGGCACGCGCCTGTGTCACCTCGATCCGTGGACCGGCAGCCCGCGCTGGTCCGTGTCGCTCCGCGAGGGCGCGCGGCCGATCGCTCCACCTCTCGTCGCCCGCACGACGGTGCTCGTCGCGACCCTCGGCGGACGCGGTACGCGGGTGTCGGCCTTCGACAAGCGGACCGGCGAGCTGGTGTTCGAGCGCGAGGCCTGCGTCGGCGCCGCTGCGCCGCTGGTCGTCGACGACGTCGTGGTGCTGAACTCGGAGTCGGGTGAGCTCGTCGCGCTCGACGCGGCCGATGGCTCGCTCCGCTACCGCCACGTCTTCGCTGAGGGGGCGGACGGCGACCGCCCTCGGCGCCTGGAGCCGGTGCTCCGCTCGGGCGCGCTGTTCGTCCCCCAGAACTCCGTCCATGTCCTGCGACCGTCCGACGGCGCGCTGCTCGGGTCGGTCACGGCCGATCTGGTCCCCGACCTCGTTCGGGTCGACGAGCGCTGCGACGTCTACGTCGCCGAGGAGAGCGGCCATATCCAGGCCTTTTCCGGGGCGGCGCGGGCCCAACCCTCGCACCTCAGGCTCGTCCGCTCGTAGCGCTTCAAAACCGGTCCCTGCGCGGCTAGGGTTCGGCTGTTGTCGATGCGCCGACCCACCGAAGAGCTTCGCCTCGCCTCTGCCGCGACAGGGACGGGGCGCGCCTGGGTGGACGTGGACCTCGAGGTGGAGAACGGCGGCGTCCAGCGCAAGCCTCGGGCGACCCTCGAGCAGCACACGGTCATCGGGCGGACGCCGGGCCTCGCCCTCACGCTCGACCACGACACCGTCAGCCGCAAGCACGCCGAGATCTTCTGCGATCCTTTCGGCCGCTGGTGGATCCGCGATTTAGGGAGCACGAACGGCACGAGCGTCAACGACGAGCGGGTGCGCGAGCGGGTCCTCAGGCCGGGAGACCGCATCGGCGTCGGCGACTACCGCTTGCGCTTCCACATGGGCAGCCTGCCCGAGATCAAGGCGGGCGCGCCCTCCCTCGAGGACACGCTCGACGGCACGGCCGCCCCGAGCTGGATGCGCACGCTGCGCGACGTCGACCCGCCGCAGATCTCCGCGACGCACCTGTCGACCCTGATGGCGCTCTCCCGCCGCATGCTCGGGATGGACCAGTCGCACGAGCGGCTCGAGGCGCTGTGCGACCTGCTCGTCTCGACCGACTTCCACGCGACCGCCGCCCTCGTCGTCCGCATCCGCGCCGGGGATCCGAGCCGCATCCTCGCGGGGCCGAAGCGGCCGCCGCACGTCCCCGACGAGCCGCCGTACGTCTCGCGCACGGTGCTCCGCCAGGCGGTCCTCACGCAGGAGGCCGTCCTCGGCACCAACCTGCCTCAGGTCAACCCAGGCCTCGAGCTCACCCTCTCGGCGGACGTGAGCCCGCTCGCCACGGTGGCCGTCCCCATCCACCGCGACGAGACGACCACCGACATCCTCTACTGCAACCTCCCCCCTCACTACGGCCGCTCGGACTGGCTCGCGCTCATCGCCCTCGCCGGCGAGGCCTTCCAGCAGTCGGAGATCGCGTGGTCCGCGCGCAGGCACGCGCAGCAGCACGCCGCGATCGAGCGCGAGCTCGAGACCGCGCGCATCATCCAGCACGCGCTGGTCCCGAAGAGCCCGCGCTACCCTGGCCTCGAGATCGCCATCGACTTCGATCCGTGCCGCTGGGTCGGGGGCGACTACGTCGACACGGTCACCCTCGCCGATGGGCGCATCCTCTGCACCGTCGCCGACGTGTGCGGCAAGGGTCTGCAGGCAGCGCTCGTCACGTTCTCGATCCACACGATGATCCGCGCGCTTTCCGACCACACGCGCACGGTCCCCGAGATCCTCGACCGGCTGAACCGACACCTGTGCGAGTACCTGCCGGACGACTCCTTCGTCACCATGGTCTCCTGCGCGATCGATCCGAAGACGGGAGAGATGGAGTACGTGAACGCCGGCCACCCGCCGGCCTTCGTCTTCGACGACAAGGGCGGCGCGAGGGCGCTCGGCGCCGCCGAGAACGCCGCGCTCGGCCTCACGCCGTGCTCCTTCTCGCCGCAGCGCGACCGCATCGAGCCAGGGGAGATCCTCCTCTGCTACACCGACGGCCTCACCGAGCTGAAGAACAGCGCGCGCGAGATGTTGGGCGAAGACCAGCTCCGCGAGCGGTTCACCGCGATCTATCGTGACAAGGGCGCCGAGAGCATCGACACCGCCGCGCTGGGCTTGAAGCTCATGCTCGATGAGTTCCGCGGCGATGAGCTGCCCGAGGACGATCGTGCCTTCTTGCTGGCGCGTCGGCCCGTGCTCGACGCGCCCTGACCCCGGACGGCTCCGACCACGGGCGGGCCCGCCCGAGGTCGCCCCGCCTCCCCGACGCGTCGGGGGCGTGCTAAAGCCGGCCGCCATGCACCTCGGGATCATCGGGACTGGGTATGTCGGCCTCGTCGCCGGCGCGGGCTTCTCGGATTTCGGCAACGACGTGGTGTGCGCTGACGTCGACGCGGGCAAGATCGAGCGGCTCAACAGGGGCGAGGTCCCCATCTACGAGCCGGGCCTCGACGACCTCATCACCCGCAACGAGAAGGCGGGCCGGCTCAAGTTCACGACGGACATCGAGGAGACGATCCGGCAAGCCGACGTGGTGTTCTGCGCCGTGGGCACGCCGCCCGCCGCGGACGGCTCCGCGGATTTGTCGGCGGTCTACGAGGTCGCGAAGACGTTCGGTCGCGTCATCGATCGCTACAAGGTGTTCGTCGACAAGAGCACCGTGCCCGTCGGCACCGCCGACAAGGTCCGGGAGATCGTGTCCGGGCTCACGAAGGTGCCGTTCGCGGTCGCGTCGAACCCCGAGTTCTTGAAGGAGGGCGCCGCCATCAGCGACTTCATGAAGCCGGATCGCGTCGTCATCGGCTCGGACGACGAGCGCGCCCGCGAGATGTTGAAGCAGCTCTACGCCCCGTTCGTCCGCACCGCCGACCGCATCCACGTGATGGACCCGCGCTCGGCCGAGCTCACGAAATACGCCGCCAACGCGATGCTCGCGACGCGCATCTCGTTCATGAACGACCTGGCCGTGCTCGCCGAGAAGATCGGCGCCGACATCGAGAGCGTCCGCAGGGGTGTCGGCACCGACACACGCATCGGGCCCAAGTTCCTGTTCGCAGGCCCCGGCTATGGAGGCTCCTGCTTCCCGAAGGATCTGTCGGCGCTCGTGTTCCTGGCCGACCAGGTCGGCCACAGCCTCGACGTCGTGCGCGCGGCCGAGGCGGTCAACAAGCGCCAGAAGCGCGTGCTGCCCAGCAAGATCAAGGCGCATTTCGGAGAAGATCTGCGCGGCAAGGTGGTCGGCGTGTGGGGCCTCGCCTTCAAGCCCGAGACGGACGACATCCGCGAGTCCCCTGCCCTGGTCCTGATCGACGAGCTGCTCGCCGCTGGCGCGACCGTCAAGGCGCACGATCCCGAGGCGATGCCGAACATCCGCGCGATCTACGGCGACAAGGTCACCCTGACGGACGGGCCCTATGACGCCGCAGACGGCGCGGACGCGCTCGCGCTCGTCACCGAGTGGCACGCCTTCCGTGCGCCCGACTTCGCCCGCCTCAAGCGCATCATGCGGACCGCCGCGCTGTTCGACGGCCGCAACATGTGGCCGAAGGAGGAGCTCGCCCGCCTCGGCTTCACGTACCAGGGCATCGGCCGCAGGCCGGTGGCGGCCGCGCAGAACGGCTGAGCGGCCTTGCCCAAGCTGCGAAGGATCGTCGCGTCGGGACGCGCGCTCGCGGCCATCGTGCTCGCGGTCGCGCTGGTCCGCGTGTTGATCCTGCGGGCGTTCGGCAGGGTCACGGGCCTGCGCCTGTTTCGGGAGAACTACGACCCAGACCGCTTGCCCCCGGTCGACCGCGAAGAGCGGGCGGCGATGCCGGCGTTCTCGGGCTGCTTCGCCTGCGGGCGCTGCGACGTGGGCGAGGGCGAGCGGGTCCGCGCCTCGCGCGGCGCCTACCCGGGCCTCATGCGTGTCGTGCTCGCCTCGTCGCGCAGCATGCCCGACTACGACGCGGCGGAGCGCGCACTCGCCTTCGTCCCCGACGAGGTGCTCGCGGCGAAGGAGCCCGGGTGCCCCGCCGACGTGCCGTTCCGGGCCCTCGCCCGCTTCGTCCGGTCCAAGGCGGCGATGATGCGCGCGCAACGACCCTAGGGAGAAAGTCCTCGGGTCCGTCCGTAACAAGAGTCGACCAAGGGCCTCGTGTTACGCCAAGTGTTACGGTGTTACGGCCAAGTGTGACGCTGTTACGGTCCAAAAATGCCGTGGTTCGGGGGGCTGACCCTGGCACGGCAGCTGCAGTAGCGGTCGACATGTCGATCGAGACCGTCACCGTCACCGCTGCCCCCTCCTGCGTCTCTGCCGTCGCCTCCGTCGCCGACCGCGCCGAGTCGGAGCTGCTCGAGGGGCTGATGCGGGGCAGCGACAAGGCGTGGCGCGAGTTCCACCTGCGCTACGACCGCCTGATCTACCGCTGCATCACGAAGGTGACCGGTCGCTTCTCGGCCGTCGTCAGCCAAGACGACATCCGCGAGATCTACGCGACGCTGATCGTGCAGCTGCTCTCGAACGACATGCACAAGCTCCGCACGTTCGACGCCGCCCGCGGCAACCGGTTCAGCTCGTGGCTCGGCCTGCTCGCCATCAACGCGGCGTACGACTACCTCCGCGGCATCCGTCGCGAGCCGAACCGCGCCCCGCTCGCCGAGGCGGAGGACCTGCGCTGCGACCAGCCGACTCCGCACGAGCTGTGCGAGCGCCGGCAGCGCGCCGAGCGTGTCGTCTCCGCGCTCAAGCACTTTTCGGACAAGGACAAGCAGTTCGTGGAGCTCTACTTCGGCGAGGGCATGGAGCCCGAGCAGATCGCCGAGGTCATGAACATCAGCGTCAAGACGGTGTACTCCAAGAAGCACAAGATCCAGAGCCGCCTCGAGTCGCTGCTCTCGAACGCGGCCTGATCCTGCCCCGAGCTGTGGTAATCAAGGGCCATGCGGCGAGCATGGCCCTTGTTGTCTTTTGTCGCGGCGACCGCGGCTCTCGGCTGTGAGATCACGTCCGACGGCAGCACCGGCGACCCGCCCACCGAGCCCACCCCTGGCGAGCTGGGCGACGGGGCGCGGCTGCGCGACATCATCAAGCCGGCCGAGTGGTTCGACCCGGGCAACCAGGAGAGCGTCGACTGCGCGATCCCGCTCGATCAGCACGTCGAGGTCACGGGCCAGGTGATCGTCGCGATCGATCGCTTCGACGAGACCAGCGAGGGCGCCGTGGGCAACATCTACATCCAGGACCTGTACGGCGACGACGAGGAGCCGCTGCCGTTCTCGGGCGTGACGGTGTTCGACCCCGCGTTCACCCCGCCGGACCTGCGCCTGTTCGAGGGTGACGTGGTCGACACGGTCGGCAACTTCATGGAGTTCCCCGGCCCCACGTCGGGCCCGTTCAACTTCTGCGCGTCGCTGCCCGAGATCGGCGGCACGATGACGTTCCGCTTCGATCACGGCCCTGCGCAGCCGATCACGGTCGTCAATGAGAACGGCGGCCCGACGCGCTTCTCCAACGTGCTCGGGTACGAGAACGCCAGGCAGTGGCTGGGGATGTTGGTCCGCATCGAGGGCGTGGCGATCTCGGGGCCCCCCGACAAGGATCCGTCCGGCCGCTACACGGCCACCATCAACATGGGCAGCGTCGCCTTCGAGGACTCGATCGCCATCTCCAACGAGCTGTTCGACCTCGAGAACGAGGGACCCGAGCTCGCCGATGGCACGACCTTCTCGGCGGTCACCGGCGTCATCACGTTCTTCTACGGGTTCAAGCTTGCGCCGCGCTCGATCGACGACTTCGAGATGTGAGCACCTACGTCTCCGCGAAGACCCCGCCTCGCTGCACCATCGCGTCGCGCGAGCGGGGAGCCGCGTAAGACCCCCAGCTCACCCCACCCAGAGCCCGAAGCGCCTCGGCGCAGCGCTGATCGCGCTGGCCCTCGCGCTGTCGTGCACCAACGGCGCGGAGGTCCGCCCTCTCTCTCCCCGCGCTGGGCTCGGCGCGGGCGCCGCCGGCACGACGCGGCTCGAGCTGCGCTCGCTGCCCGAGAGGCCGGTCCTCGCGGCGCTCGTGCGCGAGGGCGACCCCACCGCCGCGCTCGCGCTGACCCTCGCCATGCACGCGGACGTGGCTGCTCTCGCTGCGCTCGGCGAGCTGCTCGTCTCGGATCTCGAGGCCGCCGGGGCGCGCTCGACCCTGCGGGTCGATCGATCGTCGCTCACCCTGGTGGTCGCCGCCGACGCGAAGAGCGGGGCGGCGCTCTTCGCTGCGATCCTCGGCCGGCTCTCCAGGCCGCTGCCGACCACGGCCCCGAGCGCGAAGGTCCGCGGCCGGGTCGCAGACCGCCTGGCAGCGATCCCGGTCGAAGGTGCAGCGGCCGAGGTGCGGCTCCGCGGGTGCCTCGGCCAGGCGGGCGCCGCCGCCCCCCTCGCCCTCGACCTCGCCTCCGCCGCGGGCATGCAGCGTGTCGAGGCCGCGCGGCGCGCGGCCTTCACGCGCGAGCGCGCCGCGTTCGCCGTCGTCGGGCCCGAAGCGGTCGCCTCGGCGATCGAGGGGGCGCTCGAGCGCGGCGAGCCGTGGGCCTCCTCGCCTGCACCCACCCGCGGCGCGGAGCCGCCGGTCGCGGCCGCCTCGCAAACGCCGCGCGTAGGCTCGGGCGGCGCACGGCTCCACGTCGCGGTTCGAGCGGCGGACCCGCTCGCGGCGATCGCGGCGGCCGAGCGCCTCGGGCGGAGCCCGAGCGCGCTCGGCGCTCGCGCCGGACACCTCGGCTTCCGGGTGGCTCGCGCCGCCGGGGTCGCAGACCCCGGCGGCGGCGGCTGCCTGGCGCTGACCCTCGAGCGCGGGGCGGCGAGCGCGGCGAGCGCGAAGCTCGGGGAAGAGGCGGCGGTCGCCCTCGGCCTCACGATCCGTGAGGCCGAGCACGAGCTCGAGCGCGGCCCCGAGGCGCTCGACGTCGCGGCGCGCATCGCGAAGACCGCGAGCCCGCTCGAGGCCGCTGGGTTGGCGTCGTTCTGGGCGCTGTCTCACCCCGACACGTCGAGCAAGAGCGGCGCGCTCGAGGCCGCTTGGCTCGAGCTGCCCCTCGACCTGCCCGAGGCCGCGCGGGCGGACGCCTCCTCGCGCCTCGAGCGCGCTGCGAGCCAGCCTGCGCCGCTCCCGAACGTCGCCGTGGAGGCAAGGCTCGAGGCTGGACAGGCGGAGGCGTGGGTCGTCGTGGCGAACCCGTGCGCGGCAGGCGAGGAGGCGGCGCACCGCTGGGGCACCTCGTCGTTGGCGGCGCTCGCCGCGACGCCGAGGGCCGTCGCGGCGAGCTACGCCCACGACGCCGCGGCCCGCGTCGACGTCGAGCCCCTCACCTCCGGCGCGGGCACCGGGTTCATCGCGCACGCGGCGCCGCGTCCGGGCGAGCCCGCCGCGGCGCTGGCCGAGCGCGTCGCGCGCGCCGCGGCGTCGGGGTTCTTCGTCGAGCCCGCCAGCGCCGACGAGCTGCTCCAGGCCCACGAGGTCGCGCTGAATCAGGTCGCGTCGCGGTGGACGCGCAAGGCGCCGGGGCTCGAGGCGCTCGGCGACGCCCTCGACCACCCCGCGCTCCTCGAGCCCTTTGGCCCGCCGACCCGCATGGCGAGGTTCGAATCTCCGGAGCTGGCACGTCGACTCGTCGCCCTGTCGGATGGGCCCATCTTCGTCGGTCAGATCGCGCTCGAGGACGAGGCGAAGGAGCGCGCCGCGGTCGCGCGCGAGATCTCCCGCTGGCTCACCCCATCGTCGCGAGCGTGCGAGTCGCTCCCCAAGCTCAAGGCAGGCCGCGTCGCGGTGACCGAGAGCCGCAAGGGTCCCACGTTCTTGCACGTGCTCGTCCCGCTCCCAGCCGGCGGCGGGTCGCTGGCGCGCGCCCGAGTCGCGGCCAAGATCCTCGGCGAGCCAGACGGCCTGCTGCAGACGATCGGGGGGCCGACGCTCAAGACCTTCGCGCGCGCACAGGGGTCGGCTCGCTGGGTCGGGCTGCTCGTCACCCTCGCCGGGCCTGCGGAGACCGTCGAGGCGGCAGAGGGGGCGGTGCTCGACTTGGTGCGGCGCCTGGGGCGGGGTGAGGTCCCCGACGCCGAGCTCGTCCGCGCGCTCGAGGCCGCCCGCGCCGAGGACCTCGAGCGGCGCAGCGACCCCCGCGCCCGCGTCGCTGCGCTGCTCGAGGGTGCGGCCTCGCTGGACGCGATCAAGGCCAGCGACGTGCGCGCTTACCTGATGAAGGAGCTGTCCGCCGACGCGGCGGCGCTCGTCCTCGCCAAGCCCGAGTAGGACTGGCGCTCAGCCCTCGTAGAGCGCGACGTACTCGCGCATCATGCGGTCGACCGAGTAGCGCTCCTCGGCCACCGCGCGGGCTCGCCTCCCCATCGTCAGGACGAGGCTGGGATCAGCGCGCAGCCGCGCCATCGCCGCGCGCAGCGCGGCCTCGTCGCCCTTCGGTACGAGCAGGCCCGTCTCCCCCTCGTCGACCACCTGCGGGACACCGCCGACCGCGGTGCACACCAGCGGCAGCGACGTCCCCATCGCCTCGGCGAGGCTCAGCGGGAGGCCCTCCGAGTCGCTGGAGAGCACGAACACGTCGAACGCGGCGAGGTGCTCCGGGACGCGCGGGGTCTCGCCGGCGAAATGCGTCCACGACGCCACGTTCAGCTCCGACGCGAGCGCGCGCGTGCGCTCGGCCTCTGCGCCGTGGCCCACGACCACGAGGCGGGTGGCATCCGCCAGGAGCGGCGCCGCCGCGCGCACCAGCAGGGCGTGGTTCTTGACCGCGGCCATGCGCCCGACCGTCCCGAACACGAACGCGTCCTTCGGGATCCCGAGGGCCTTGCGAGTGGCCTCGCGCGCCCGCGCGTCGGCCTTGAAGCGGGACAGATCGGTGCCGTTCTGGATGACGCTGAGCTTCCAGGGGAACACCTCGCGAAGCTCGCGCGAGAACGCCGCGGTGGCCGGGCTCACGGCCACGAAGCGGTGCGTCGCGGCAGCGCCGACGCGCCGGAGCATCACGCGCGCGAAGCTGTCCGGGTGTGGGCCGTGCTTGGTGTGGATGACGCGGGCGCCGGACAGCCGCGCGGGCACGGCCGCGTAGGTGAGCGGAGGCGGGTTGTGCGTGTGGATGACGCGGAAGCCCTCGCGCATGAACGTCGCGAGCAGGCGCGCGCTGAGCGTCTTGTCGTACCCGCCAGGACGCTTTGGCACGCGGATGATGCGCGCCCCTGCGGCCTCGAACTCGGGCCCGAGCGCCCCCGACGGCGGCTCCTCGAGCGAGACCACCGTCAGCGCGTGTCCCAGGGCGACGAGCCGCTCCACGCACAGCAGCGCGACGCGCTCGGCCCCGCCCGTGTGCAGGCTCGACAGGACGTGCGCGATCTTCAGCGGCTGGCTCACTTGCGCCCGTAGCCGCCCATCTTGCGCGCGGCGCCCACCACGACGTCGCAGTCGATGCAGCGGACCGCCCCGTCCTCCTGCTCCTCGAGGCTGCCGAGCGCCCCGCAGTCGGGGCACTTGTTGGTGAGCCCCTTCTTGCCTTCCTCGGCGAGCTGGCGCTGCGCCTCCTCCGCGAGGGCCTCGACCTTGAGGACGTCCCCCCCCGCTCGCGCAGCCCTTCGCTCGTCGTCGGTGCTCATGCCCGTCTCGAATAGCACGTTTGTTTTCCGCGCTCCGCGGCCCTCGACGATCCTGCGCGCGGACGACCGTGCGCTACGCTCGAGGCTGAAGACGATGGGCTCCTGGCTTCGATTCGGCCCGTGGATCCTCGCGCTCGGCTGCGCAGCGCCGGCGGACGGCGCGCCACCGAAGCGACCTCGCGCCGAAGTGCCGGGAGCGAACGCCGCGCCGCGCTCCCCGGCCCCGCCCCTCGACGCTCCGGCCCTGGAGGGCTCCGCGAGCGCCGCGCCCCCTGTCGCGCCACCCGACGCGCCGCCAGCGGTCGAGTGGAAGACCGTCTCGGTCGCTGGAGACAAGCCCGTCCTCGTCGTCCCGGGCGTGGGCCGAACGCCCATCGTGTACCTGCACGGCAGGTGCGGCGATCCCACGGCGTTCAGGGCGTGGGCGCACGCTGGGTCCAAGTTCGGCACGATCGTCTCGTTCGTGGGGGGACAAACGCTGCAAGCATTCGCAGCGCAGCCACTGGGGCGACGACGTCGGGGCGCTCGATCGGCGCGTCACCCGCGCGCTCGCCGCGGTAGAGCTGGCGCTCGGGGTCGATCTCGACGAGGAGCACCGCGTCGTGATCGGCTACTCCCAGGGCGCCCTCAAGGCCGAGGCGCTCGCGACGCGATTCCCAGCCCGCTATCCGCGCGCGGCGCTCATCGGCGGCCCGCGAGCCCCTCGCGACGAGAGCCTGCGAAAGACCGAGAGCGTCCTGTTGATGGCGGGGGATCGCGACGCGCGCGATCACCTGCGCGAGGCCTCCCGCAAGCTCGAGAAGCGCGGCAAGAAGGCGAGGTACCTCGAGCTGCCGGGGGCGGCGCACGGAGAGTACGGCCCGAAGGCGGAGCCGACGATGGAGGCCGCGCTGGGCTGGCTCTTGTCGACGCCAGGCCCGTTCTAGGGGAGCGAGCCGCCGATCTTCTTCACGCGTGCGTGGACCACGCCAGCGGCGTTCGAGCTCGCGCCCTCGAACGAATCGAACACCACGAAGAACGGCGTCTCCCCGTCGGAGCCTGCGACGAGCCAGGTGAGCTCCCTCGGCGCGAGCGGGTCCACCGTGCGATCGAGCCACTTGCCGGTGAACGCGCTGACGACCCCGTCGCCACGCCACTCGAGCGCGGGATCTGTCAGCGCGGCGAAGTCGACGGCTTCGAAGCTGGCGAGCTGCGACTCCGGCGTGAGCTCCATCACCTCGGCGAGCGTCTCGCCGGCCGTAGCCTCGGCCTGCAGGTCCACCGCCTCCACCCCGCCCGGGCCGCCATCCCCGCCGTTCACGCTGATCTCCGCGCGTCGAAAGCACAGGTCCCAGTCGCTGCGCTCCGCGGCCTCGGCAGGCGTGAGGGAGAGGCGCTCCCCCGTCGCGAGCACGACGCACCCGCTCGGATCCGCGTCGGTCGGCGATGAGCCGCCGGCGGTCCCGTCGAGGTCCAGCCACTCGGTCGTCTCCCCTGGGCCCGCAGCCTCCACGACGGCCGAGCGGACGCGGTACAGGGCGGGGACCGGTGCGCCGTCGACCTCGCCATAGAAGCCGAGCACCTGCACCTTGAACAGGGCGTCCCCGCGCCGGACCCCGATCACGTGGTAGCGGCTGTAGATCGTGTGGGCCGAGCCGTCGTAGGCGTACCAGCTGATGAACGCGCCGCCCGGCTTGTCCTCGACGAGGAACGGCACGTCCGCGGGCACGCGATCGGTGACCCAGGTCTCGGCGTCGAGCGGGAAAGCCTTGGAGGCGCCATCCCCCGACACGCCGCCATTGGTGAGCACGTCGAGCCCGTCGACCTTCAGCTCCCACGCGGCGGACGCGTCGACGATCGCCGGGCCGTCGAGGTCGACGAAGACCGGGCCCAGCGCCGTGTCGATCTCGATCGGAGCTCCGTCGTCGACGCCGCCTCCGCCAGCGCCCGACCCGCCGCCCCCCGCGCTGCTCGGGACCTCCTCACAGCCGGCGCCAGCGGCGCAGACGACGAGGAGCAGCGTCAGCGAGGACAGGGACCCGCGGCGGGACGTAGAGGGCGAGGTTCGGTGCTTCATGGTCAGCTCTCCGGTGGCAAGTCGGCCTCGACGCCGACGTAGAACGTTCGCCCCTCGATGGGGCGCTGATCGCCAGGTCGCCCCGCGTCCTTCTGGACGCCGAGCAAGTTTAGCACCCCCGCGTACGCGCTCCCTCCAGGCCACGTCCGCTGGGAGACTCGCAGGTCGAGCGTCGAGAAGGCGGGCGCGCGCAGCGCGTCGTCGAGGTACGCGTCGAGCACCGTGCGCAGGCGAGCGTAGAGCGACAGTCCGATCGGCGTGTCGACCGACGCGGAGACGAGCAGCGTATGCGGCGGCCGACCGGGCAACGGCCGCTGCTCCCCCTCGTCGCGCGTGAACAGGTACGAGTAGCCGGCCTCCACGCGGACCCACTCGCCGGCGCGCGCGCGGACGCCCGCCGACGCGCCCGAGGTCCGCGCCTCGCCGACGTTCGCGTATTGGTACGCGTCGACGCCGGCGACCCCGGAGGGCTGGTCGGCGAGCCGGAGATCGATGAGGTCGGTCACCCAGTTCGCGAAGCCGCTCGCCTTGAGCTCGAGCCGTCGCTCGACCCTCCACACGACGTCGGCCTGGAAGCCCCACGAAGACTCGGGCGACAGCTCGGGGTTGCCGAGGACTTTATAGCCGAAGGCGCTGTGATCGAAGGTGAAGCCGACCTCCTTCGCCGACGGCGCGCGATACCCCCGACCGCCGCTCAGGCGCAGCGTCAGGGAAGCCGTCGGGTGGACCGCGACCGCGAGGCGCGGCGCGACCGCGGCGCCGTACCGCGCGCTGCCCTCGACGCGGGCCCCCCCGACGACCGACAGCTCATCCCAAGGATCGAAGCGGATCTGCGCGTAGGCCGCGCCACCCCCGAGCTGCGTCGGGGGCACCTCGACGAGCTCCGACGTCGAGATCTCTCCGCTCGCGAACACGCTGCGCGTGAGCGACTGGTGGAACGACTCGACCTCGCCGCGCCCCCCGACCAAGAACGACACCCACTGCCCTTGGAAGAACGAGCCGGTCGCCTCGAGCGCGTGCATGGTGTGGAAGCGCTCACGGACCTCGTCGAGCTCGGAGCCCTGGCGGTCGCGCGCCGTCTCGTTCCAGAACCATTGCTTCGACGCGCTCAGCGACAGGTCGTGCCCCTCGCCGAGGACGAGGCGCTCGCGCAGGCGGATCGACAGCCGATCGGTCCGCTCGGGCAGGTCGACCAGGAACGTCCCGAGGCCCGGCACCTCCTGGGCATCGAGGCCCATCGCTGCCTCGCGGCCGTAGCGGACGCGCAGGCCGACGTCGTGGCGGCCGATCGCCGCTCCGGCGCGCAGGCCCACGTCGACGCGATAGAGGTCGGGCAACGCGGTGTCGGGCGGCTCGAGGGAGACGCCCGTCGAGCCATAGAACGATGCCTCGGCCGCTGCCCACAGGCCGCCCGCGCGGTAGGCGAGCTCGCCGAGGCCCGCGCCTCCCCAGCGGTGCCGCCCCTCGCCAGACAGGCGCCCCGACCACCCCTCGCGCTCGGGCGGAGCGCTGATCACGTTGATGACCCCGCCCATCGCGCTCGAGCCGTACAGCGCGCTCGTGGGACCTGAGATCAGCTCGACCCGCGAGACCCCCGAGAGCGAGGTCTTCGACAGATCGATCGCGCCTCCGAAATCGCCCACGACCCGCTCACCGTCCTCGAGCACGAGCACCCGACCGCGATCCAGTCCGCCCATCTGAGCCGCCGAGGGGCGCCCGAGCGCGCCGTAAGCCGAAGGGTTGACCTCCGCCCCGAGCTCGCCCGACACCGCTTCGCCGACGTTCGTGGCGCCGCGGCGCCGAGCCTCGGCGCGCGTCACGACGTCGACGCGCACGACGGCGCGGCTCCGGTTCTCGACTGCGCGCGTCCCCGTGACGACGACCTCGACCGCGTCCTCGCCGGCGGCTTCGTCCGGGGCGCTCGCAGCGCTTGGCTTGGCATCGTCCTCGGCGCGCGCGCGACTCGCGCCGAGGAGTGCCACGGAGATCCCGACGACGACGGAGAGCGCGCGCCTCAGAGACCAATTGAATATCAAATTCATCTTCGCGACTCAACCCCAAGCGACTCTCGTAGTAAGGTCGCCGCGTGTCGACGACCAAGACTGTCCTCGCGCTCACGCTCCTCTTCTCTGTTCCGACCCTGGCTTCGCTGGGTTGCCGAGAGCCCGATCACCCGACCGGGCCGATGCCAACGGGGACCGCCTCGACCACGGGCGCCGCCGTCGCGCCGCCGGCGAACCCCGAGCCTCACCTCGCCGACCTCCGGCAGCTCACCTTCGGAGGAGAGAACGCGGAGGCGTATTGGTCTTCCAAGGGCGACAAGCTCGTCTTCCAGGCCAAGGTCGGCGACATGGGCTGCGACCGCATCTTCACGATGCCCGCCTTCGGCGACAAGCCGACGCCGACCCAGGTCTCGAGCGGTAAGGGCGCCACCACGTGCTCGTACTTCATGCCGGGCGACGAGGAGGTCATCTTCGCCTCTACCCACCTCGGCGGTGACGCTTGCCCTCCGAAGCCCGACCACTCGAAGGGCTACGTCTGGGCGCTGTACGACAGCTACGACATCTTCAAGACCAAGACCGACGGCAGCGGGCTGACGCGGCTCACCGACGTGAAGGGCTACGACGCGGAGGCGACCGTCTGCCACAAAGACGGCTCGATCGTGTTCACGTCGGTGCGCGACGGGGACATCGACCTCTACCGGATGGACGCCGACGGCAAGAACGTCAAGCGCCTCACGAGCTCGCCGGGGTACGACGGCGGGGCCTTCTTCAACGAAGACTGCACCAAGCTCGTGTGGCGCGCTTCGCGACCGAAGGGCAAAGCGCTCGAGGAGTACAAGGCGCTGCTCGCCGAGGGCCTGGTGCGGCCGACGAAGCTCGAGCTCTATGTCGGCAACGCCGACGGGTCCGACGCGAAGCAGGTGACGTACCTCGACGCGGCGTCCTTCGCGCCGTTCTTCGCGCCGGGCTCGAAGAAGATCCTCTTCTCCTCGAACCACGGGGACCCGAAGGGCCGCGAGTTCGACATCTGGTCGATCAACGTCGACGGCTCGGGCCTCGAGCGCATCACCGCAGCGCCGGGCTTCGATGGCTTCCCGATGTTCTCGCCCGACGGCAAGCACCTCGCCTTCTCGTCGAACCGCGCGACCGAGAAGGGCAAGAGCGACACGAACGTGTTCGTGGCGCGCTGGGTCGACGCGCCGGAGGCCGCCGCCGCCAACAAGCTGACGACCAGCACCGACAGGGTCGTCGCGGACGCGCAGTGGCTCGCCGACGTCAGCCGCGAGGGCCGCGGCGTCGGCACCAAGGGCCTGGAAGAGGCCGGCGCGTTCATCGAGACGCGGCTCAAGACGCTGGGCCTCGAGGGCACCGCCGGCGGCGGCTTTCGGCAGGCGTTCGAGGTGACAGTGTCCGTCTCCGGCGAGGCGAAGCTCGACGTCGGAGGCAAGGCGGCGGCCGACACCACGCCGCTGTCGTTCTCGAGCTCCGGGGCGGTGAAGGCGCCCCTCGTCCTCGCCGGCTACGGCATCGAGGGCGAAGGCTGGGACGACTACAAGGGCGTCGACGTCAAAGACAAGATCGTCGTCGTGCGCCGCTTCGCGCCAGAGCAAGCGCCGTTCGACAAGCCCGCGCTGCGCCGCAAGCACGGAGACCTCGAGCGCAAGGCGCGCCTCGCGCGCGAGCGCGGCGCCAAGGGGCTGATCGTGGTCGACTACCCTGCCCGGCCCAAGGGCGCGGTCGTCGGCTGGAAGATGCCCGACGAGGCGAAGGCGCCGGCCGTCGCGCCGGCGAGCGACGCGCGGATCGTCGCCGTCACCGGCTCACGCGCTGCGCTGGGGCCGGTGGTCGATCGGCTCATCAAGGGTGAGGCGGTGGAGGGCGAGATCAGCGTCAAGCTGACGTCCGAGAAGAAGCCGGCGTTCAACGTGCTCGGCCGCATCCGCGCGAAGGCGGCGGCGCCGAAGAAGGGCACGATCGTCATCGGCGCGCACTACGACCACCTCGGCAGCGGCGGGCACGGCTCCCTCTCGCCGGACTCCAAGGAGGTGCACCCGGGGGCGGACGACAACGCGTCGGGCGTCGCGGCGCTGCTCGAGATCGCGAAGGGCCTCGCGGCGGCGGACCTGAAGCTCGAGCGCGACGTGGTGATCGCGGCGTTCTCGGGCGAAGAGCGGGGCGTGCTCGGCTCGGCGTTCCTCACGAAGAACGCGCCCGCGGGGCTCGCGCCGGCCGATATCGCGGCGATGATCAACCTCGACATGGTCGGGCGGGTGAAGGACAACCGGCTCGAGGTGGTCGGCCACGACACCGCCAAGGAGCTCGGGGACCTCGTCCAGGCGGCGTGCGACGGCTCGAAGCTGGGCTGCGTGCTCGGCAAGGGCGGTGGCTTCGGGCCGAGCGACCACGCCTCGTTCTATGGCGCGGGCGTGCCGGTGCTGTTCCTCTTCTCGGGCACCCACGCCGACTACCACAAGCCCTCGGATACCTACGACAAGCTCAACGGCGGAGGCATCGCCCAGAGCGCGCTGTTGGTGCAAGACCTCACGCGGCGCCTTGCGCAGCGCGAAGGCGCGCTGACGTACGTCACCGTCGCCGAGGCCCCTGTGAAGGGCGATCAGCGCTCGTTCGGCGCCTCCCTCGGCACGATCCCCGACTACGCGGCGTCGGGCGAGGGCAAGGGCGTGGTGCTCGCGGGCGTGCGCCCCGACGGCGGCGCCGACAAGGCGGGGATGAAGCGCGGCGATCGCGTGGTGCGGCTCGGGAGCTACGAGGTCTCGAGCGTCGAGGACCTGATGTTCGTCCTCGGCGAGGTGAAGCCCGGCACCAAGGTGAAGGCGAAGCTGGTGAGGGACGGCAAGACGATCGAGCTGCCGGTGACCTTCCAGCCCGGCAAGCACTAGCGCCCGCGGGCGCCGCGCTCAGGGCCTCGTCGGCACCAGCTCGCAGCGGCCCTGGTGACAGCGCGCGGGGCCCGGCGGGGTGCAGTCGCGCGGCGGACAAGGGTGCTGCTTGGCGCCCGCAGCGTAGGCCTTGCAGTGGGCGTCGGCCTTCGCGACCCAGGCCTTCGCGCCTGCGACCGAGTCGCAGCCGTCACAGCAGAAGAGCGTCTGCGAGACGCCGCGCTGGGTCACCGCGCAGTCGGTGTCCTTCGAACAGCGGGTGTCCCGCGGGGCGAAGCGAGGCTCGACGGAGAGCGGTCGCTCGGGCTCCGCGACGGGCGCCGAGGTCGCAGGGCCGGGCGAGGTCGCAGACGACGGCGAGGTCGTCGCCGGTGCCGTCGTCGCCGTCGCGGCGCCTGGCGGGTCGCTCGCCGCCGTGGAGGTGGGCGCGGCCTCGGTCGGCGGCGTCGCGTCGGGTGGCGTGCCGCAGGCGAGAACGCCTGCGAGTCCGGCCCAACCAAGGACCCGCTCCGCCCCGACGGAGTGACGCGCAGCGAGAGGAGAGAGAGGGCTCACGGAACGACAACGTACCGTCGAAGCGACGGCACCACCAAGGTCGGCGCCGCATGGAGTCATTCGCGCGCGTCCGGCGGCTTGGGAGCCCAAACCTTCCCTCAAACCTGCTCAAGGATCTTCTCTGAGGATCTTGCCTCGGCCCACGGTCGGTGCCACGGACACGTCGTGCGAACCCGCCTCTTCGCGACCGTCCCCGCTCTGCTCGCTGGCCTCGCAACGGCCCTCACCCCCACGCTGGCCCACGCCGTTCGCCACCCCGACGCGCTCGGCAGTCGCCCGACCGTCGAGCACCACGACGGTGGGTCGGGCGTCGTGCGCGGCGCTCCTCGCTGGGACTCTCCCCCCCAGGCGCTGCGGCGCGAGCTTTCGCTGCTGCGCGCCGAGCTGGGCGCCGGCTGGCGCGCGAGCTTCGACGAAGCCACCGGCGTGCCGTCGCGGCTGTACGGGCCTGGCCTCGAGGCGCCGGGCAGCGTGGCGAACGGCGACATGGCCGTCGCGGTCGCCAAGGGCGTCCTTTCGCGACACGTCGCTCTGCTCGCGCCCGGGTGCTCGGCCTCCGACTTCGAGCTCGTCTCGAACGATCTCGACGCAGGCATGCGGACGCTCGGCTTCGTACAGAAGAGCGGCGACCTGCGCGTCCTCGGCGGGCAGATCAGCTTCCGCTTCAAGAACGACCGCCTGTTCATGATCGGCTCGGAGACGTTGCCGAGCGCGCCTGGGCTGACGCTGCCCTCCGGCGTCGACCTCGCCGCCGTCGAGAAGCAGGCGACTGCGTGGGTCGCCAGTGACTTCGGCCTCAGCGCGGCCGACCCCGCGGGCGAGCCCGTCGTGCTGCCGCACCGCGACGCGTCGGGCGCCCTCAGCTTCGCCGTCGCCATCCCCGTCGACGTGACGCCGCTGACGGTGACGGCGAAGTTCCGCGTCTACGTCGACGCGACGACGCTGCGCCCGATCGTGCGCGAGCAGCTCTACAAGTTCGCCGGCGCGGGCGTCTCGCTCCGCGTCCCCGAGCGCTCACCGACCTTCGGAGAGCGCTTCGACGCCCCCGCCCCGCTCACCAACTTCTCGATCGCGGGCGTGGCCGGCCAGACCGACGCGGCCGGCGTCGTGGCTTGGGAGGGCGTCGACCCGGTGACGGTCGACCTGCTCCTTCAAGGGCCGCGCGCGCGCGTCTGGAACGACGGTGGGCCCGAGGCGCTGCTCTCGACGACCCTGACCGACGCCCTGCCCCACGTGTTCGACTTCAGCGCGGACGTCGAGCTCGACGCCGAGGTCACCACCTACACACACGCCGGCAGGGTCCGCGAGTACGCCCGCACCTTCGCGCCCGTCCTCGGCTTTTTGAACCAGCAGGTGCAGGCGACCGTCAACATCGACGAGTACTGCAACGCCTTCTCCGACGGGACGTCGATCAACTTCTACATCAGCGGCCAGGGCTGCCAGAACACGGGGCGAATCGCGGACGTCATCTACCACGAGTACGGCCACTCCCTGCACAACCACGCCATCATCGAGGGGGTCGGCGCGTTCGACGGCGCGCTGTCCGAGGGCCAGGCCGACTACCTCGCCGCGACCATCACCGGAGACCCAGGCACCGCGCGCGGTTTCTTCTTCGACGACGAGCCGCTGCGCGACATCGACCCCGCGAACGGCGAGAACCTGTGGCCCGACGACCTCATCGGCGAGGTGCACCACGACGGCCTGATCATCGGGCAGACGCTGTGGGATCTGCGTCAGAACCTGGTCGACAAGCTGGGCGACGCCGAGGGCGTGCTGAAGGCGAACGAGCTCTACTACCAAGCGCTGCGCCGCGCGGTCGACATCCCCTCGATGTACCTCGAGGCGCTCGCCGCCAACGACGACGACGGGGACATCACCAACGGCACGCCCAACGTGTGCGAGATCAACGAGGCGTTCGGCCGCCACGGGCTGCGTCCGGTCTCGGCGATCTCCTCCGGTCTCGGGGTCCTTCCGCCTGCGCAGGACGGCTACGACGTCAGCGTCGAGCTGATCGGCCTGTTCGAGGCGTGCGAGGGCGAGGCGATCCTCGGCGGCACGCTCTCGTGGCGCGATCGCGACAATCCCAGCTCGTCGGGAGACGTCGAGCTCGATCTGTCCGGCAACGTGCTGTCGGGCACCATCCCCTCGCAGCCCGAAGACTCCGTCATCAAGTATTCGGTCGCGGTGCAGCTCGACGGGCGCACGGTGACGATGCCCGACAACGAGGCCGATCCCGAGTACGAGCTGTTCGTCGGCAGCGTGACGCCCCTGTATTGCACCGACTTCGAGAGCGATCCCATGGCGGACGGGTGGACCCACGAGCTGCTCGACGGCACCGACGAAGAAGGCGCCGACGACTGGATGTGGGGTGAGGCCAACGGCACCGCGGCGAACGGCGACCCGACCGAGGCCTTCTCGGGAGACAAGGTCTTCGGCAACGACCTCGCCCTCGAGAACAACTACAACGGCCTGTACAAGCCGGACGTCACGAACGTCGCGCGCACGCCGGTCATCGACCTCAAGGGCCACAAGAAGGTCCACCTGCAATACCGGCGCTGGCTCAACGTCGAGGACGCCTTCTTCGACCAGGCGAGCATCTCGGCCAACGACATGCAGGTCTGGCAGAACCTGAACTCCAACGACGGCACCTCGAGCAACACCCAGCACCGCGACAAAGAGTGGCGCTTCCAGGACGTCGACCTCAGCGGGATCGCCCAGAGCAGCGACACGATGCAGGTCAGCTTCCGCATCCAGAGCGACCAAGGCCTGCAGTTTGGCGGCTGGACGATCGATGACGTGTGCATCGTCGCCCTCGACGAGGCGGCGCCTCCGCCGTGCGGCGAAGGGGGCGGCGGCGAAGGGGGCTGCGGTCAAGGCGGAGGCGGCGGCGAGGGCGGCGGCGAGGGCGGCGAGGGTGGCGTCTCCATCAACCCGACGAAGGACGACGGCTGCGATTGCACCGTCCAGCCCCAGCGCCGCGGCGGCCCCGGGTGGCTCGCGCTCGGGCTGATGGGCGTCGGTCTGGCGCTCCGCCGACGTCGTCGCTGACCGCCCGGCTCAGCCCGGCGGCGGAGCCGACGAAGCCGGCGGCTTCGGCCTCTTCGGCTTCGGCTTCGGCGCGTCGCGCAGATAGAAGAACCACGTCAGCGCGCTCGCGATGGCGCCAGCCACCACCAGCGCGAGCGCACCGAACAGGAGCCACCGGCGCGAGCCACGGCCCCCCCCCGCGACCGATGGATCGCGGATCGTGGGGGGGATGAGATCGGGCATGGGCGGCTTCGGCGGCGGCTGGGACGCCGCCATGACCAGCGTGCCCTTCTTCGACCGGAGCGCCGAGGTCTCGATGCCATGCTGGGAAGGGTCGGCGCCGCCGTCGCTGCGGGAGGGCTCGAACGTTGGCTCGGAGTCGCGCGTCGTCGCCGGCTCCGCGTCGATGGGCCTGGCCTCGGCGTCGCCGTCCTCGGAGACGGGCGGGCCCGCGTCACGGATCGTCGCCGGCGCGTCGACCTCGGCTTGAGCTGCGGCTTGGACCTCGACGACCGGATCGCTCCCTCGGGGAGACGCGTCCGGTGCGGCCGCGTCCGCGACCGACTCCTCGTCGCGGACGCGCGTCGGCGCATCCGACGAGGGCGGAGGTTGGGAGGTCGCGGCGGGGCTCGACACGATCGCCGGCTCGCCGCTCGAGGCCGACGCCTCGCGAACCGAGCCTTGCGGGGCGGTCGGGATGGTCGACGGGATCTTCCGCGGGGGCGGCGAAGACCGCTTCGGTGCGAGGCCGCGTAGATCGGAGGGCGCCCGCGGGGGGGGCGGAAACGGCAAGCTCGACGCTGCCGCGGGCAGCATGGAGGACAGGCGTCCCGGCTCGAGCGTGCCGAGCCCGATCGTGAACTCGGCGTAGAAGTCGCGCATGCTCGGCGGACGGTCCTTGGGCTCCTTCGCGAGCGCGCGGTGGATGGCCTCGCGCATCGTCGGCGGGATGGGCACGCCGTGGGAGTCGATCGGGGTCGGCAGAGCGCCCATGTGCAGCGCCGCCCACTCGATGGGCTCGCTCGCGTTGAAGGGGAGCTTCGCGGTGAGCAGCTGGTAGGCCACCACCCCGAGCGAGTAGATGTCGCTGCGCGGATCGACGTCCTGCATCGTGAACTGCTCCGGGCTCATGTACGGCGGGCTGCCGAGCACGACCCCGAGCGGCGTGAGCTTCGGGTCGCGGCCGCCAACCCGCTTCGCGATCCCGAAGTCGAGGACCTTCACGAAATCGGGCGCGCCCCCGGGGCTGGTGACGATGATGTTGTCGGGCTTGAGGTCGCGGTGGACGATCCCACGGCTGTGGGCCTCGTGGAGCGAGCCGCAGATCTGGCCCACGATCAGATCGACACGCTCGGGCGTCAGGGGGCCATGCTTGACGATCTGCGCGAGGGGCTCCCCACTGAGGAACTCCATCGCGATGAACAGGTCTCCCTCGCGCGTCTCGCCGTAGTCGTAGAACTTGATCGTGTTCGGGTGCTCGAGCTCGGCGACCGTCGAGCACTCTCGGGCGAGCCTCTGCACGTCCTGGTCGCGCCCCGAGTACTCAGCGAGCAGCACCTTGATCGCGACCTTGCGGACGCTCGAGCCCATCGTCTGCTCGGCCGCGTAGACGCGGCCCATGCCGCCTTCGGCGAGCAGGTGCAAGACGCGGTATCGGCCGCCGATCACCTGCCCGACGAGCGGATCGACCGGCGTGTCGAGCGAGGCTCCGCACTTCGCGCAGAACTTCGCGACCGCAGGGTCGACCGGCTCGAGGCAGGTGGTGCACCGCATGAGGGAGGCCGCCCCGAGGACGGAAGGTGACAGGGTGCCTCAGCCGCGCGGCGCGCGCATCATTCTCTCCGCGCTCCGAGCCGGCGCGCGTTGCCCTCGCGCGTCGCCCCGCTCAGGCCAGCTGCCGGCTCACTTCGCGGGGAGCTTGCTGAGCGGCTTCTTCGGGTGCGACGAGGGGACCTTCATCTCCTGAGGCCCGCCGGTCCCGGTGAGCTGACGGATCGGGACGCCGTTGTCCTCCCACGCGACCTCCATCTGGCCGGGGGTGCCCGCGGGCGCCGCAGCGGGGGTGAGGGAGATCGGGCCGTAGTCGTCCTCGTCTTCGTCCGCCGAGGGAGAGACCGCCCCGGCGGCGCCACCGCGCGCCAGCGACGAGCAGCCAGTCGAAAAGGCGGCGAGCGCGGCGACGGCGAGGAGGACGTTCAGCTTCATGGGGAACGTGGATACACCGTCGGACACCGCCTGGGTAGGATAAAAAGCGACATGTAGCTTGACCGGAAAATTCCAGCTCCGGCGCCGCTCGAGGCACTCTCAGGGCTCGACGGGGGTGTAGAACGAGACCCCGCGGACGTTCTCGTCAACCTTCAGCGGGTAGAGCATCGGAGGAAACGCGCGCTGCACGCAGTCGAGCTGCTCGCAGGTGCGGCACGTGACGCCGACGGGGATGACGGCCTGCTCGATGTCGACGCCGTCGGCGTACACGAGCGCGCGCGCGTGCCGGACATCGCAGCCCATCCCGATGGCCTGCACCGTGTGCGGGACGTTGTAGCCACCGCGATCGCTGCGCAGCGTCCGCGCGATGCAGAAGTAGGTCGCGTTGTCCGGCATGCGCGAGATCTGCACGCGGATCATGCCGGGCGTCAGGAACGCCGAGTGCACGTTCCATCGCGCGCAGGCGCCCGAGAAGCGGGCGATGCGGATGCCCGAGGCGCTGAAGCGCTTGGAGATGTTGCCCGCCATGTCGATGCGCAGCAGGTGGAACGGCACGCCCTCGCGACCTGGCCTGCGCAGGGTGGTCATACGATGGCAGACCTGCTCGAAGCTGGTGCCAAAGCGGTGACCGAGCAGCTCGATGTCATACCGCTCCGCGCGGCACGCCTCGAGGAAGGGCTCGTACGGCATGAGGATGGCGGCGGCGCAGTAGTTGGCGAGCGCGACGCGAGCGAGCGCGTGCGCCTCACGGGTCGTCAGCTCCTTCGCGTCCGCGAGGATCGATTCGAAGGCGTCGGAGGCCTCCGCCAGCGCGACCTGGAACGCGAGCTGAAAGCGCCGCGAGCGCGGCGGCAGCACCTCGCTGACGCTGAGCAGCTTGCGCTCGGGATCGAAGCGGCGCATCGCCTTTCGTTCGGCGCTCACGCGCAGCAGGCGCACCTGGATCCCGTGGCTGGAGGCGAGGTAGCGCGTGAGCCCTGCATAGACGTCGTCGGAGTCGAGCTTGGCCTCCCTGCAGACGCGCTCCGCGATCGACTCGAGCGACGGGTAGTGGTTCATCGTGCGCTGGATGAAGTCGCTCACCTCTTCGCTCGGCAGACCGCCGTTGGGTGCGTTCAGGGCGAACCCCGGCTCCGCGATGCGCTCGGCGAGCGCCTGCGCGTCGGTCCGCTCGGAGACGTACGCCCGATAGAGCAGCACCATGGCGCGCGCGGTCGACGGGTGCTGCGCGGCCACGTCGCGCAGCTCCGGCTCCGAGAGGCCGAGCGCGTCGAACAGCGGGTCCCCCGAGACCTCGACCAGATCCGCCGCGAGCGCGGTGTCCTCGGGCGGCGCGAAGGTCGCCAGATCGACCGACAGCTCCTTCGCCAGCTTGAGCAGCAAAGCTGCCGTGAGCGGACGCTTGTTGGACTCGATGAGGTTGAGGTAGCTCGGCGAGACGCCCAGGCGCGCGGCGAGCTCGACCTGGCTGAGCCCTGCGGCCTTCCGCAACCCCCTGATCCGACGTCCCATCGCCGCGTCATTCATGTCATAACCTTTACAAGATTGACAGATTGACCGCCAGTCACAGACCCGCGTGTTACACATTAACTCTATGAAAACATTATTGTTCTTGAATCGCCTCGATGCATCGTTACATTCCGACCAGCGACGGCGCCACGCGTCAAACATGAGGATCTCATGAGCCTAGACACCGCCCCCAACACCGCGACCGGGCTCGACGCCTCGAGCCCGCCGGCCGGCGCCGAAGAGGTGCTGTCGCCGGACGCGCTGGCGTTCGTCGCAGGTCTCGTGCGCGCCCACCGCCCGGCGATCCAGGCGCTGCTCGCAGCTCGCAAGGAGCGACAGCGCAGCCGCGACGCAGGCGAGCCGCTCGACTTCGACCCTGCGACGAAGCACGTGCGGGACGGCGACTGGCGCGTCGCTCCCCTCCCCGCCGATTTGCTCGACCGCCGCGTCGAGATCACCGGCCCCGTCGACCGCAAGATGGTCATCAACGCGCTCAACTCCGGCGCGAACGTGTTCATGGCGGACTTCGAGGACGCGACGAGCCCGACCTGGGAGAACGTCGTGCGAGGCCAGAAGAACCTCATCGACGCGGTCCGCCGCACCATCACCTTCGATGATCCGTCGAGCGGCAAGAGCTACGCCCTCGCCGAGCGAACGGCCACGCTCCTCGTGCGGCCGCGCGGCCTGCACCTCCCCGAGCGCAACGTCCGCGTCGACGGCGAGCCCGCGCCGGCCAGCCTCGTCGACTTCGGGCTGTACTTCTTCCACAACGTCAAGGCGCTGCTCGAGCGAGGGACCGGGCCTTACTTCTACCTGCCGAAGCTCGAGAGCCACCTCGAGGCCCGCCTCTGGAACGACGTGTTCGTCAGCGCGCAGCGCGCGCTCGGCGTCCCGGTCGGCACCATCAAGGCGACGGTGCTGATCGAGACGCTGCCTGCCGCGTTCCAGATGGACGAGATCCTCCATGAGCTGAAGGACCACGCCGCCGGCCTGAACTGCGGCCGCTGGGACTACATCTTCAGCTACATCAAGACGCTCAGGGCGCACGCGGCGCACGTGCTGCCCGATCGCAGCAGCGTGACGATGGAGCAGCCCATGATGCGCGCGTACACGCAGCTCGTCGTCAAGACGTGCCACCGGCGCGGCGCGTTCGCGATGGGCGGCATGGCGGCGCAGATCCCGGTGAAGAACGATCCCGCGGCCAACGAAGCGGCGCTCGCGAAGGTGCGCGCCGACAAGCTCCGCGAGGTGAAGGACGGCCACGACGGCACCTGGGTCGCCCACCCCGGCCTCGTCCCGATCGCCAGGGCCATCTTCGACGAAGGTCTGGCGGGCCGAGTGAACCAGCTCGACGTCGCGCGCGCCGAGTTCGAGACGACGGCCGCGGCGCTCGTCCAGACGCCGACGGGGCCTCGAACGGAAGCGGGCCTGCGGCACAACGTGCGCGTGGGCGTGCAATACCTGGAGGCCTGGCTGCGTGGCCAAGGCTGCGTCCCTCTCTATGACCTGATGGAGGACGCGGCGACCGCGGAGATCTCTCGAAGCCAAGTGTGGCAGTGGCTGCGGCACGGCGCCGAGGTCGACGGCGAGCGCCTCACGACGCCACGCTTCCGGACTCTGTTGGCCGAGGAAATGCAGAAGCTCGAGGCGGCGCTCCCCCCGGAGCGGGCGCAGGGCTCACGCCTGCATGAGGCTCGCGTCCTGTTCGATCGCCTCTCGACGAGCGAAGTGCTCGCCGACTTCCTCACGCTCGAAGCCTACGACCTGCTCTAGCCGCGGGGACGGTCCGTCAGCCGCTCCGCTCGAACCGAACGAAGTGAACGTCCTTCGATGAAAATTGGAGAATCCCTATGAGCGCAGCGCTGAACTTCGTCCCCCCGACCGTCACGGACCGCTGGACCGGCATCGTTCGCCCGTATTCGAAGGACGACGTAGAGCGCCTGCGCGGCAGCGTGAAGATCGAGCACACCCTCGCGAGGCTCGGCGCCGAGCGGCTGTGGAGCCTGCTGCAGAACGAGCCGTACGTGGCCGCGCTCGGCGCCCTCACGGGCAACCAGGCGATGCAGCAGGTGCGCGCGGGCCTCAAGGCGATCTATCTGTCGGGCTGGCAGGTCGCCGCCGACGCGAACCTCGCCGGGGCGACCTACCCCGACCAGAGCCTCTACCCCGCGAACAGCGTGCCTGCCGTGGTCCGGCGCATCAACCAGGCGCTGCTGCGGGCCGACCAGATCGAGCACGCCGAGGGCAAGAACGGTCGCTATTGGCTGGCGCCGATCATGGCCGACGCCGAAGCCGGCTTCGGCGGCCCGCTCAACGCCTACGAGCTGATGAAGTCGATGATCGAGGCCGGCGCCGCGGGCGTGCACTTCGAGGACCAGCTCGCCAGCGAGAAGAAGTGCGGCCACATGGGCGGCAAGGTGCTGCTCCCCACCAGCCAGTTCATCCGCACGCTCGTGGCGGCCCGCCTCGCGGCCGACGTGCTGGACGTGCCGACCCTCGTCGTCGCTCGCACCGACGCCGAGAGCGCGAAGCTCATCACCAGCGACGTCGACGAGCGCGACCGGCCGTTCTTGACGGGCGAGCGCACCAGCGAGGGCTTCTTCCGCTTCAACGGCGGCGTCGAGGCGGCGATCGCGCGCGCCAACGCCTACGCGCCCTACGCTGACCTCTTGTGGTGCGAGACGCAGACCCCGGACCTCGCCGAGGCGCGGCGCTTCGCGGAGGGTGTGCACCGCAACTTCCCGGGCAAGCTCCTCGCCTACAACTGCTCGCCGTCGTTCAACTGGAGGAAGCACCTCGACGACGCGACCATCGCGAAGTTCCAGCGCGAGCTCGCGGCGATGGGCTACCGCTTCCAGTTCGTCACGCTGGCCGGCTTCCACAGCCTCAACTACTCGATGTTCGAGCTCGCCCGGGACTACTCGACCGGCGGCATGGCGGCGTATTCGAAGCTCCAGCAGGCCGAGTTCGACGCGGAGTCCCACGGGTACACGGCGACGCGGCACCAGCGCGAGGTCGGCACCGGGTACTTCGACCAGATCACGCAGGTGATCACCGGTGGAGACGCGTCGACCCTGGCCCTCAAGGAGTCGACGGAGGCGCACCAGTTCTGACGGGGTGCTGACGCAGGCACCGCCCTCGTGCTCGACGAGGACGGTGCTGCACATTCACCCCCCCCGGCCCCCCTCACCTTCGGCGAGGGGGGTGCTGGCGCCTCGACAGCAGCCGAGCTGGGGGCGCCGACGCGCACGCCTTCACTCTTGGGTGATGCGCGCGAGCATCACCAAGAACGCCTTGGCGACGCGCTCCGAGCCCGCCAGCGAGAGGTGCGCGCCGTCCTCCGCGGCGTTGACGTCGCACAGCGCCCACTGCCCCCCCGCGACGCAACGCTGCCCCGTCGCGGGGTCGGTGCTCTCGACGTCCTGGAGATCGAAGACCACGTCGACACCGCCGTACGTCGCTTGGATCCAGTCGCCGAGCTCGACCCGCGCCCCGTTGCGCGAGACCGACCAGTAGTCTGCCGCGACGAGCGGCGGCGTGACGTGGAAGAGCCGCACCGACGGGTACGCCTCCCGCACGTCCGAGACAGCCGCGGCGTACGCCTGCTCGAGGGCCTGCATCTCGGCGGCGTCGCCGACCGCGGGCCCGGCTCCGTCGTCGTCGAAGTCGACGAAGCACACCTTCATTCCGGCGATCTCGACCCGGCCACCATAGCCAGCGTCGATCATGAACGAGCGGAAGGCGGCCGCTTTGCCCTTCGGATCGCCGTTCTGACCGACGTACTCCTGACCGAAGTACGCGCCGCCGTTGTAGTCCGCCGACTCGGGGAAGTCCCAGTGGACCCACGGCGCTGCAAACCCCAGGGCCGCCATCCCTTCGAGCGTGTTGGCGCCGATCGACTGGTGGCCGAAGAACACGCGCGCCTGCCGGATGCGGGCGTTCGCCTCGGCGTTGTCGGCGACCTCGGCATCGAACGCCTGCACGCCATCAAATCCAATCGAGAGGCCCTCGGTGGATCCGCCGGCGCCGTTTCCGCCGGTGGGCCCATCGCCGCCAGTTGCCTCGCCGCCGGTGGCCCCCTCCCCTCCGGCAGCGGCTCCACCGAGGCCCGCCCCTGACGACCCGCACGCAGCGAGCCCTCCAAGGAGCATTGCGGCGATCCTGAGAGCGTTCATGGGCACCTCCTGTTGGGCGCTGAGAATGTAGGGCCGAGTCCGCGCGCGTGAAGGCGATGAGTTTGCGGGCGGGCGCAGCGCGCGCGTCTCGCGGTTGACCAGCCCGCCCCCGAGGTGCTCGCATTCGAGGTTGGTGTCGACTCAGTCGCACGACGGCCCGCTCGCCTTCGAGCCCGGCAAGGTGATCGCCGGCCGCTACCGGCTCAGGGAGATCGTCGGCTACGGCTCGATGGGGTCCGTCTGGAAGGCGGAGCACGCCGCGCTCGGGACCCACGTCGCGATCAAGCTCCTGCACGCCCAAGGCCTGGGCGACCGCCCCGAGGCCGAGCGACGCTTCGCGCTCGAGGCCCGCGCCGCGGCGGCGCTGCGCGGGCCTCACGTGGTGCGGATCATGGACCACGGGGTGGATGGCGGCGTGCCGTACATCGTGCTCGAGCTGCTCGAGGGCGAGAGCCTGGAGGAGCACCTGCTCCGAACCCGGAGGATGAGCCTGCAGAAGACCGTTCGCCTCGTCAGCCACGTCGCGCGCGCGCTCGAGCGGGCCCGCCAGGTCGGGTACATCCACCGAGACCTCAAGCCATCCAACATCTTCCTGGCGCGCGGCGAGGCGCAGACCTCGCGCAACGAGGACTGGGTCGCGAAGGTGCTCGACTTCGGGCTCGCCAAGAGCAGCGTCGAGGCGCGCCCCAGCGAGCAGTCGTCCCTGACCGAGATCGGCAAGATCGTCGGCACGCCCAAGTACATGAGCCCGGAGCAGGTGCGCGGCGGGACGATCGATCACCGCTCGGATCAGTGGTCGCTCGCGATCATCGCCTACGAGTGTCTGGTCGGCGCGCCGCCCTTCGACGGCGAGACGCTCCAGGATTTGATGCTCGCCATCTGCGAGCAGCCTCCGCGCCCTCCGACCCACGTCGACCCTGCCCTGCCCGTCGAGCTCGACGCCTGGTTCGCGCGCGCGACAGCCAAGGCGCCCGAGGGCCGGTACCCGAGCGCCACCGAGCTTGCCCAGGCGCTGGCGGCGCTCGCCGCCTCGAAGGCCGGGCTCCGGCCCGTCGCGCGCCCCCCTCGCCCGTCGAGGCCCAAGCTGGAGATCGGCCTCGACTCGACCGTCCTGGCCGACGCCCTCAACACCCACCTCGACGACACCGTCACGCTGGAGGCCGGGCCGGTGTCGTCCAGGGGCGGCTCGTCCCCGGCGCTCACCGAAGAGGACGACGACGCGACGATCGACTCGCGGCGTGGCCCGGCGCCTCGCATGTCGATGCCGACGGGAGAGCTGATCGAGCTCTACCAATCGCCCCTCGATCTCGATGAGCTGACCACGTATTGGGAGGGCTCGAGCCAGCCGGTCCAGCCTGAGAGCACCTCCTCGACGATCAAGCTCGCAGAGCGCTTGTTCGTGCGGCATGGCGACGCGCAGGTGGGGCCGGTGCAGGTGCTGGAGGTGCTGCAGGCCCTCCGAGACGGGCTCATCTCGCCGCGCAGCATGGCCCGGCCACTGAGCAGCACGACGTGGCGACCGCTCGAAGAGCTGCGGCTGGTGGACGAGTCGGGGCGCGCGCTCGACGTCGCCAACATCCAGCCTGCGCCGAGGCCGCCCCGCGATGCGGGCCCCGGCCCCGCGCCCCCCGCGGCGGTTCAACGGCCCAGACGCTCGCTCGCGAGGCTCCCAGCGCTCTTGCTCGTGGTGTTGCTGCTCGCCGTGCTCGTCATCGTGGTGTGGCTCCGAGGTGGCGCGGCCCCATGACCTGGTAGACTCCGGCGGGTGGAGTTCGCGTGCTCGCCGTTCGTGCCCCTCGGGGTGCTCGCTCCGGCGCGACCCGGGGGGTCGTTCACGGCGACGGTCAAGCTCAGCTACGACCTGTCCGAGGGCGGGTGGGCGCGCCCGACGCTGACCCCGGACCCGATCGTCGAGAGCGCTGGCGGCCCCTATCCGCGCGACCTGCTCGGCGTGAAGCAGGCGTGCGACGTGGCGATCGTCGGTTGGGCGACGCAGGAGCCGGGTCCGGTCACGTTCGGGGCCGGAGGTCGCGTGTGGGCGAAGGCGGCGGCGCGTCTGGGCGCTCCGATCGACAGCGCACACGGCGATCCGGGCTTCGCGCCGCACGACCAGCGCATCCCGTTCCCGGAGCTGCCGCTCGAGGTCACCTACGAGAGCCAAGCGAAGCGGCTGCGCGCCGTGGTGCCAGGCCCTCCCCCGGCGATCGGTCTCGTGCATTTCAGCACCTGGCACGCGATGCGTGTCCTGCCGAGCGCGCTCGATGGCGTGCTGCTCGATCCCGTCCGCGCCATCGTGATCCTGACCTTCCGAGCGCTCTTCAGCCATGACGGCGACCCGGATCGCGACCTCACGCTCGTCGTCTTCCCCGGCCCAGAGGATCGGCGGCCGCGAGTCTCGGCGATGTCCATGTGGCCGACGTTCAAGTGTCCTATGGCGTTCGAGGCCGGCGAGCCACGGAGCGCCCCGAGGCTCTCGCGGCTCGACGAGGAGAGCACGAGCACGGGCATCGCGATCCCGATCTCGCGCCCAGCGTCCAACGACGTGCTGCCGTTCGCGCGCCCCGTCGCCGTGACGGCGCCGCTGGCGCGCGCCCCCGCGGCGGCCCTCCCTTTCGTCCAGGCGCCGAGCGCAGGCGCCGAGCCCCCTGCGCAAACGCTGGTCGACGAGCGCTCCGACGACGACGTCTCGGACACCCTTCCCCCGGGCCCTGACACGCTCCCACCGGGCCCAAGCGACACGCCCCCGGACGGCCTCCCTCTGTTTGCGGCGGCGCCCGCCCAGGTGGCCACCATCGCGCAGGCCTACGCGCCTGCGATCGTCGCGCCGCCGATCGCTGCTGCAGCGGCGCCCGCCCTCCCCCCGCCGGCCCCGGTCGCTCCGCCAGCCTATTGGGCCGCGCCGCCCGAGGTCGTCGCGCCGCGCGCGTACGAGCCCATCGCCGCACCTCCGCCCCCGCCCGTCCTCAACCATCCCCCCGCGGTGCCGCTCGAGGTCGCGCCGCCCCCCCTCCGCGCCGCGCCGGTAGTGCGTGGCAGGACCGAGGGCGAGCTCAGCGAGGAGGAGTTCGACGCCGTGAGCGCCGACCTGTGGACCCTGCCGGATCGCCGGCGCGAGATCTTGAAGGACCGCGGGCTCACCGAGAGCAGCTGGAGAGCCTACGAGGAGCGCTTCGGCGGGAAGAAGGCGCCGAACGTCGGCGCCATCATGCAGAGCGCGAGCCGGCGTCCGCCGATCGCGTGGCGCAAGGGCTGACCGACCAGGCCCCTTGATCTTGCTGGTCCGACCTCCGGTCGGACTAGGGGGTGTCCCTAGATCTACCGCCAGGAGCTGGATCATTTCGATCGGTGTCGCGGATGGATTGTGTTGCCGTCGCGAGCATGATCAAAAATGGGGGTGCAGCGACACGCACTCACCGATGCTCAGTGGCGCCGCCTACAACGAGTCCTGCCGAAGCAGAAGGCCGGGCCCGAAGCGACGCGGGGTGACCGACTCTTCATCGAGGCGGTCTTGTGCCGCGCCAGGACCGGCTTGCCCTGGCGTGATCTTCCTGAGCGGTTCGGCCCCTCGGTCTACAACCGGTTCGCAAACTGGGCGAAGCGAGGCCACTGGGCCACGATATTTCGAGAGCTACGCGTCGAGGTCGACGAGACCGGCTCGATTCTCGATGGCTCCGTTGTTCGCGCTCACCAGGATGCGTCGGGCGGAAGGGGGATCGAAAGCAATGCTTTGGGACGCTCTCGAGGAGGCGTTTCGACCAAGCTCCACGCCGTCGTCGACACCCAAGGCCGCCCGCTCCACCTCACGCTCTCGGCGGGCCAGCGCCACGAAATGATGATGGCCGACGAGCTGCTCGCGCAGGCGCACGGCAAGGCCGTGATCGCGGATGCGGGTTACGACTCGAACCGATTTCGCGCCGCCGTGCGGAGCCGGGGAATGAAGGCGGTCATCGGCTCGAAACGCGAGCGTCCTCGCAGGTTGCCCAAGTCGCGAGACCTCTACGCGAAGCGCTACTTGGTCGAGCGATTCTTCCACGAGCTGAAGCGCTCTCGCGCGATCGCAGCCCGCTACGAAAAGACCGCATGCAGCTACCTCGCGCTCGTCCACCTCGCATGTGCCCGCCTGTGGCTCGAGGCATAGGCAAGCGTGGCGCCGACGTTGTCGCGCCCTCAGCGGCCGGCCAGCTTGGAGCATGGCGGCCAGCCGCCCCAACAGGCTGAGCAGCTCTGCGACCTCGCTCTGTGTCGAAAGCCCCCAAGCGACCGAGCGCCTCCACACAGGCGGCGGCCTCACAGGCCTCTGCGCGTGCGCCACGCAGCCGTTGCGCGCGATCTGCGCCGCTGCGCGCAGCCCCCTCGGCCAGCTGCAGAAACGCTGACTGGCTCGCTCTGCGAAGCTGATCGCTGAGCGGCCCGTAGCCCCGCGGCAGCTTCTTGGCGAGCGCGTCAGCCTTCTCGAGCGCGTCGAGCGCTACCGCGTACGCGTCGAGACCGTGATGGGGAAAGCGGAGAAACGAGGTCTTGTCGTCTTGCCTTTGGGTCATGCCCAACAACGCGCAGGATCCGTGACCGACCGGTGGCGCCGATCTCCGCCCTGAGATTCGATCCGCTCCCCGCGCCACCGCTCGGGCGCGGAGCGTGCGCGACAGGGCTGACACGAAGGCAAGACGGCGAGACCGGCCGATGACCCACAGCGAGCTCACCGAGGTCGAAGCCGCAGCCGAGATCGAAGCCGAGCTTCCGAGCCCGAGCCCCGATTCACCAGGCTCGAGGGTCGATGCCGACCCCACGAGACCGATGCCGCAAGTCGAGAATCGGTCGTCGACCTCGACCTCGACCTCGACCTCGACCTCGACCTCGACGATCGGGAGGTCGGTCTCGGCGAGCGGCGTGGGCGATACAGGAACTAGGGACACCCCCTACTTCGTCGCCGTCCGCATCGCTTCCAACGTCGCCCGCTGGCGGGAGATCCAATCCTCCACCACCAGCACGCGCTCCCCTGACGTCGCCAGCGTCAGCTCGAAGGCCCAGTCCGCGCGATACGAAGCCCGAGCCTCGGGATCGCAGAGCGCGGCCACCAGCGTGGCTGCACCCTTGTGAGACTCCCCTCGCCTGAGCCGCCCCGGCGCGCCCTTCGCCGCCTCTCGTCGCCGGCTCCGGTCTGCCGCGACCTCAGCGGTCCGCTCGGGGTCGCGCGCGAGCCGCTTGGGGTCGATGTCCCAGATGCCCCCGACCATGTGCTCGAGCCCGCGCAGCGCGTCCGGCGTGCCCGCCCCTTCGGCGGCCGACAGCAGCACGTCGAGGTGCGCAGGGCTGCCATACACCCCGAGCCACTCGAGGCCATCCGGGACGACGCGAGCGGCGTTCAGCACGAGCTCGGCGTCCTCGCCCCGCCCGAGGCACGCGAGCGTTCGAAGCGCGCGCACGACCGCCGGGCCTGCCTCCTGCGAGCCCCCGCGCGCGACGTGCGCCTGGAGCGTCGTGCGCAGCGCCTCCGCGCCATCGACGACGCCCAGCACGGCGAGCGCCTCGGCTGCGGCGCTCGAGACGCGCGCGTCCTTGGCGTCGAGCGTGTCGGTGAGCAGCGGCACGGCCATCGCCTTCGGCAGCCGAACCGCCGCGCAGGCGACCGCCTCGACCACCTCGGCGTCGGGGTGCGCAAACAGCACCGCGACCGCCGCAGGATCGATATCTCCGCGCCGTCGCGCGACCTCGAGCAGCGTCACGAGGGCGCGAGAGGGCTCGGTGGACGTGAGGCGCGCGGCGATCGCGGCGGGGATCGCCGGGCTCGGGCCGAGGAGCAACGCATCGGCGAACGCCTCGTGGGTCCGAGGGTGGGCTGAGCGGAGCAGACCCATGAGCCAGCGCGCCGCGGCCTCGCCGTCGATGCAGGCCAGCGACATCGCGAGGGAGAAGGTGCGCGCGACGTCGGGGATCGCCCACTCGGTGACGTACGCGTACAGCTCTCGAATCAGCTCCAGCTTCGGTTGAGCCGGGTGAGACGCACGTGCGAGCGCGAACAGCGCGTCGAGCTGCGCCAGCAATCGCTGCTCGAACTGGACCGGCGCCGTCCACGGCTCCTCGGGCAGCGGGCGCCTCAGCCCTCCGAGCACGCCGAGGTCCTCCATCGTGTCGCGCGCGAGCTCCTTCAGCTGCGCGAGCTCGGGCGTCTCGAGCGCCAGCCCGGTGGCCCACTCGTTGGGCGCGGCCTGGGTCTCCTCCTCGTCCGGCTCGTCGTCGATCTGCAGCTCGGGTGGCAAGAGGGCGATCGGCGGGACCTCGACCCCGTGACGGAGCGACGGCGCGCCGACGCTCGCCCGGAACGTGCCGACCTCGACCTTCGGCCCGTGGGCCGCAGGCGCGCCGGGCCCGATCCGATCGAGCGCGGCGAGGCGCAGCGCGACGATCTCGGCGCGCGCCTCCTCGAACAGCGCGCGCTCGCTCGCGTCGACGTCCAACAGCGCGCGCTCGACGCACGCAGCCGCGTCCTCCAGGGGCTCGAGCGGCCTGGCGGTCGACAGGCCCTCGTCGCGAAACCTCTGCAGCGCATGAGACGCGCCTCGCAGCCCGTCGCGCGCTCGTTCGCTGCCCGTCGCCTCGTCTTCCCAGCGGGCGAGGACGTCCTCGAGGACATCGGCGATCGCGCCCGTCCGCTGTGCGAGATCCGGCGGCAGGCTCACTCCGGCGCCTCCATCAGGAAGGCTCCGCGCTCCGGCCCCTCCGACGAGAGCGCGACGAGCGCCGAGCCGTGCTCGACCGCCCCGCTCGCGAAGCCAACCGCGGCGTGCACGGCGAGCATCGCGCCCACCGCCGCGCCCATGTCTCCGAGCTCGTCGCCGGCCTCGAGCAGCTCCGACGTGCCGGGACCAACGACGTCGTTCGCGCGGACCGAGGCGAAGGACCAGCGCCGAATGCGATGCCGCTCGCCGTTGCCGTCGGTCAGCACCCACGGCACGGGCTTCTGGGTCGCGGGCTCGACGCTTCGCTTCACGACGTCCACCAGCGCCTTGCCCAGATCGGGCTCGGGGCCAACCTCGCTGCCCTCCTCGAGCGCACATGCCACCGAGCGCACGTGGGCCAGGATCTCGCGCGTCCCGCTGCCGAGCACGAGGAACGCAGCGCCCTCCGACGGGATGAGCCCGTTGTCGGTCCCGTCTGCGTGGAGGCGACGCTCCTCGTCGAGCCACGCCAGCGTCGAGGGATGATGGTAGGTGTCGACGCCGCCGACGACGACGACGGAGCCACGCGCTCCCGACAGCAGCGAGGCCGCCCGCTGCAAGACGAGCGAGAAGCCGGCGTGACCGATCTGCACGACCTGGCTGCGTCCGAGATCGATCTCGACCTTCGCCTGGTGTGCGATCTCGCTGATCAGGCCTCGCCCGCCGGTGTCCTCGAAGCCAGGTCGCGGCTCGGCCGTCGCGAGCAAGACGGGAGGCGGAGACGAGACGCGCGCGCCCGCGGCCGAGACCGCCTCGCGCAGGGCCGGCACCGCCAGCGCGATCAGCCGCGGGGTGCCGAACAGGGTGTCCGGCAGGAAGCGCGCGCGCATGCTGCCGATGCGCCGCCCTCGCGCGTCGAGCAGCTCCGTCGGACGAGGCGCGAGCTTGCCCGCGCGCCACATCATCGAGGACTGCCACGCGTCGAGGCCGAAGGGCGTGCGCGCCCCCACGGAGATCACGGCGCCCACCGTCATCGCATCGCCTCTTCGACCTCGGGCGGAAGGCCCTCGTCGTCGGGCACCTGGGCGAGGGCGAGCTCGAGCTCGCGCTCGATCTCTGCGCGGACGTTGGGGTCGGCGTCCGCCAGGGCGGCCATGCGCCGCTCCAGCCGCATGAAGACCGGCTGCGTCATCTTGGCCTCGGCGAGGACCTTCGCGGGGTCGCGTTTCTCCATGTGCGCGAGGAGCACCGCGTAGTCCTTCGGCGTTCGTTCGAGCTCCTCCGGGTGCGCGAGCTCGTCCTGAAACTCTGCGACCAGGCGACCAAACTCTGACAGCAGCGACTCGTCCCCGTCGGGGACGCGGGCGAACACGTCCGCCCACGCGCGCTCTTCGATCGCGAAGCTCTTCTCGTCGAGGCCGTACTTGGCGAGGGTGACCGGCCTCGGGCTTCGCGCCTCGAGCAGCTCGGTGGTGACGCGGGCGTAGATCTCCATGTCGACCTGGGGGGTCGGCCCGACGGGGAAGCTCCAGGCTTCGAGCTCGGCCATCTCCTGCCGTCCCTCGCCGAGCGGCGGGGGCTCGCGCCCCTGGCGCGCGTCCTCGAGGCCCCACGCCCAGTAGAACTTCCCTCGCGGCAGCTCCCTCAGCGCGGGGTACCAACGCTCCTCGGGGGAGCCCGGCAGGTCGGGACCGAAGCCCAGGATGATGCGGTCGATCTCGCGCAGCCGCAGCTGGATGACGCCGCGCCACGTCATGTCGACGGCGCGCCGGTCGAGATCGACCGTGATGGAGTCGAGCACCAGCGCGAGCTCCTCGGCGTCCTCGTGCTCGCTCGCCGGATCGATCAGGACGCGCGGCGCGAGCGCTGGCAGGTCGACGACGATGGCGTCGTCGTACGGGAGCAGCCCGGAGAGCACGAGGTGATCGATGACGTCCTCGACGGCGACGCGACGGCCCTCGGGCGCGGCCTGAAACACGGCGAAGCTCATCTGCCTGTCGAGCACCAGCCCGCGATCTGGAACGGGGATGGGGCCGAGCTCGATGCCGGGCACGCCGCCAGCGTCGAGCACGGTCTCGGGACCGAGCGGGACGCGACCCGGCCGCCGCGCGTCGACCTGGAAGGCGAGCGTGAGCTTGTCCGCGACCTTCACCTCCGCCGAGCGCAGACCCTGGCCGTACCCCGACGGCCTGGGCGGGACCTCCGCCGCGCCGACGACGTGAACATCACACGCGCCTCGGCCCGGGACCAAGTCGCAGCGCGGGTCCCAAGGCGCCGGCTCGCACCACAGGGCCGGTGCGTGCTCGGCCGGACCCTCAGCGAGCGCTGCGGCGAACGAGGCGCTCGTCTTCACGCACACGGTGACGAGGGGGAATTCGGCGAACCATTCGAACGCCAGGACCCTCGCCGGCACATGCACCACCGCGCCCTCGACGAGGTAGGGCGCGTGCGCGACGATCGCGCGCTCCGTTTCTTCAGCCACCGATCCAGGATGCTAGGCTGAATACCTGCTCGTTGTAGGGGATTTTTCCGAACGTGTAGCGCTTCTTGAGCTCGTCTTTGAAGCCGAGCACGTCGTAGTGGAGCGTCCCCTCGACGAAGAACTCGACCTCGCCCTTGACCAGCCTGAGCTGCACGTAGTCGGTCTCGTGCGGGGTCGCCCGGAACACGGGGCTGATGGTGACGCCGACCACCAGGGGTGATGCCGGCCCTGCTCGCCATCAGCGAGATCCCGATCGACACCTCGACCGACGGGTTGAAGTCGAAGTTGATCGTGTGCTCCTTGTAGCGGTCGCGCGCGTACACGAGCTTGAGGGCGATCCCGAGCTTGATGATGATGACGATGTCGGCCGCGATGTTGAACCAGTCGCGCAGCTTCGCCGCGAGCTTCGCCGCACCGGGGATGCCGCCGACGAACTGAATGACGGGGATGCGCCCCTCGGCGGTGAACTCGACGAGGCTGCAACCGAGCGAGATCGAGAACTCGCGGTTGACCCGCTGCTTGGTGAGCCGCGCGTCCTTCGTCGAGTCCTTCTCGAGCTCCTTCCAGGCGTGCTTGAGCTCACACGCGCAGGGGTCGAGCAGGGTGAACGTGAAGTTGCCGAAACCGATCGCGTCGCAGAATTTCTGCCCCGCTGAGAACAGCATGGTGATCGCGTGGAGGGCAGAGATGACCTCCTTGAACTTCATGATGTCCGCGACGCACTCTTTGTCCGGGTAGACGTTGATCGAGCGCGTGACCGAGCCGGCGCAGCCCTGGCCGTTGATGGTGATGACCTTGGGCTTCGCGGTGACGTTGTCGGTCAGCTCCCGCAAGCTGTTCACCGTCTGCACGCCGGTGATGCCGCCGCGCACCGCCCCGATGAACGCCTTGGCCTTCGCCGCGCGCTGATCGGCGGTGTGCGCCGTCTGCGCGGCCTGGGTCGCCCTGGCCGTCTCCTTGGCGTCTTGCCGAGCGGCGGCGTCGAGCAGGTTCGCCCCCGAACCCGGCTGCATCTGCTGGCCGTTCTGATTCGTGTGCCGGACGACGGCGTCTTGATAGCGCGTCGACGCGGGCGGCGGCGTGAAGCCCTGCGTGACGGGGCCGGTGCGCGTCGTGCGGGCATCGGCGGGCGTCTCGACGGTGCGGCCGAAGACGCTGCTGGGCTGGGCGGCCGTCGTGCCGTTCTGGACGGTGAAGGTGGGCTTGCGATCCGCCGCGGGCACGCCCGAGTTCGCCTCGATGCGCCCCGACCCGCTCTGCATGTCCTTGCCTTCGAACTCGACGGGCCCCACGCCGGGCACGTTCACGGTCGTGGTCGGCGGCTTCGTCTCCTCGCCGAGCCAGGCGGAGCCGAGCTCCAGCGTGTCGACGCCGGGTTTCTCCTTGGGGCCTTTCGCGTCCTTCGCGGCGTCGGGGCCGGTGCGGGTCGTGGTGAACTTCGTCTTGGTGTGCCGGCCGGGGAACGCCGGCGGGCACGCGGCGAAGGGCTCGCCGGGCAGCAGCAGATTCTTGCGGGTAGCGGTCGCCGTCACCGTGTCGCCCTGCAGCACGTCGAGCACGGGGTCCTTCGGCGTCGTCGTCCGCCCGTGCTTGCAGATGAGGTCGATCTCCACGACCGTGCAGCGCTCCTCCGGCTTGCGAGGCTGCGAGGTCGCGTTCGGGTTGAGGGCCATGTCCTTCAGCCCGCCCGTGGTGTTCGCGTGGTTCTGCTCGGTCTTGTCGGTGTGGCGCGCCGGCTCCTTCGCCTCGGTCTTGACGTTCGGTGAGCCCTGGGTCGCGCGGGCCTCCTGCCGATAGGTCTTGCTCGTGACGCCCTTGCCGGTGCCCGCGTGCTCCGGATCGGACAGCGGACCGATCGCGTCGCCCTTCTGGACGATCTGATCGGTCGCGATCACGGTCTTCGCGGTCGTGTGCTGCGTGGCCCGGGTCGTGGGCACCTCGTTCGACGGCGCGATCGGCGTCTTCTTGTCCGGCAGCAGGCACACGTCCGGGGGGCCGGAGCGCGCCACGTGCGCGGAGCCCTTCGTCGCGATCGTCTTCTCTTGGTTGGATGCACCGCTCATAGGTCGAGCCCTCAGCGCAGCAGGGTCCAGGTTTGGTCGCGTCGAATGAAGATCGGATCGAGGTCGAAGGACTGGATGTCCTCTCCCTCCTCGCGTCGCGCGCTGAGGACGGGCTTTCCGTCCTTGCGGGTCACGTAGGCGGCGCGCTTGTCGGCGCGGCTCTCGAACACCAAGAGCTCGGGCTCGAGGGGCGCCACGTCATACTTCTTCGAGAAGCGCGCCTCGTAGGCGCCGATCAGCATGCCCTCGGAAGCCTCGCGCGGGTTGCCGTAGAAGCGGCCGAAGTCCTCCAGCTTGACGCGGAAGCTCGAGACGAACGCGCGCGCGTCCTGCCGAGCGAGCGCGTCGTGCATCGCGGCGACGGCGGCGTGCAGCTCCGGGGTCCCCTCCCGCGGGATTTCTTCGGGCGGATTGGGCGCGTAGGCAGGCTTGAGGTGGTCGTCAGGCAGGGTGAACTTCACCGTCCACGTGAACGGCATCTCGAGCGCCATCGGGTCTTGCCCCGCTTGGATCGCGAAGGTCGGCCACGAGATGAGCTCGATGACCTCCTCCCCTTCGCAACGCAGGACGGTCAGCTCGACGGGGCCCTTGATCGTGGGCGAGTCCGGAGACGGCGGGCCGTCCCACAGCTCGAGGGTCATCGTGTTCTCCCCCGGGACCAGCAGGTGATCTGCGTTGTCCGCGGTGGTGCGCCAGGCGGTCGACACGTCCTTGAAGAACGGCAGGTCGTTGAACGAGGCACGCGCGATCGTCGCGGGCCCCTGGCGCAGTCGGAACGCGTACTTTCCGAGCATCAGATCTGCTTCGCCTCGCCGACGCCCTGCTTGTTGTCCGCGGTGGCCTTCATGGTGATGTCGGTCTTCGCCTTCAACGACAACACGCCG
This sequence comes from Polyangiaceae bacterium, assembly GCA_016719945.1. Classification (GTDB taxonomy): domain Bacteria; phylum Myxococcota_A; class Polyangia; order Polyangiales; family Polyangiaceae; genus Xiheicaenibacterium. Next base: position 81,606 of record JADJYE010000014.1, read on the forward strand.
TCGCGCATGACGATCTCGGTCTCGCCCACGCGGATGGTGAGCAGCTTGGCGCCGTCGATGTTGGCGGTGAGGCTGCGCGTCTTCAGCTTGTCAGCGCCGGAGATCGCCGCGTTCTTGAGGGCCTCCGCGATCAGCGCCGCGCCCACCAGCGTGCGCCGCGTCTTGCCGATGCGGTTGGCGATCTCCTTGTCCGACTTGGCGAACGAGATGCCGCCGACGGTCTCGATCCGGATCTTGCCGGTCGACTCCTGCTTGTTCATGCGGGCAACCTCGATGATCGCCCCGCCGACGGTCACCGCGCTGAGCTTCGAGCCCTGGTTGTCGTTGGTCTTGACGCTCGCCTCGAGCACCAGCCCCCCGATGGTCTCCTTCAGGGTCTTCTCGACGCTCTGCGAGTCGGTGTCGCCGATGCGCCTGAAGTGCGAGCCGCCGATGGTCAGCGTGTGGCTGCCCTCGATCTGCTCCGAGTGGTTGCCGTCGATCTTGAACGTGCGGCTGCCGGCGACTGTCCAGCTCTGATCGCCGCCGACGTTCGAGTGCGCGTTCTTCATCACGTCGGCGTGGTGCTCCTCGCCGATGATGATGGTCTCGTTGCCGGTCACCTGCGCGCTGGAGATGTCGTTGATGCGCTCGACCTTGTCGTTCGCGACGACCACGTTCTGGTCCTTCTGGGCGACCATCATGATCTCCTCGCGGCCCATCGCGTCCTCGAACAGGATCGGGTTGCGGCTCTGCGAGGCGGCGGTGTGGTCCTTCGAGCGCGGCGAGGTCAGCGAGCGCAGGGACGTCTTCGTCTTGTTCTGCGGCAAGGTCTCGGAGAACGGATCCTCCGGGTTGAACACGCGCCCGATGACGATCGGCCGGTCCGGGTCGCCCTCCATGAACTGGCAGGCCAGCTCCCAGCCGATGCGCCCGATGCCGACCGAATGCCCCGTGTTGTCCTGGATGACCGGGATCCAGTCGGAGCAGCGATCGTCCTTCGGCTGGCGACGGTCCCACGGGAAATGCACCTTCGCGCGCCCCCACTTGTCCGTGTAGATGTCGTCTTCGCCGGGCGGCCCCGAGCAGTAGCCGGTCAGCGGGTTGAGCAGGCGAGGCACGTACGTGAGGCACAGCGGCCTGAACAGCTTCGTCTCCGGCTGCGACTCGAAGGCGACCGCGAAGCCTTCGTCCTCGCGCGACCAGCGGTGCTCGATCGCGCGCAGCACATAGCCGCCGTCGGCGACGCCCGGCGGTCCCCCCGCCAAGATGAAGCGCGCGCCCGGCCGGAACGCGGGCGAGTACGATTTACCGACCGTGCGGCTCGCCTGACAAGACAAGGCCTCGGCGCGCCAGCGCGCCTTGATCGCACCCTCGCCCGGCAGGGCGTATTCCCCCGGGTAGTCGTAGTGCTCTGGGCCGGCTTGCCACGGCCCTGGCGCCGAGACGTCCATGTTCAGGCTCGGGTGCTCGTGGTTGAAGTCGCGCAGCGAGACCTTGCCTGGTGTCGCCTCGCCCGCCGAGCCCACCTCGAACACGCAGTCGACAGGGCGCTCGAGCGAGCTGCCGGTCGCGAAGGGGTAGACGCCGAGCGAGTCGTCGTACGCCTCGGTCGAGTCGAAGAACACAACCGTGCCGTCGTCGGCGACGAAGTAGCCGATGCCGTCGTCCTCGAGCAGGCGCTGCGCGAAGTCGAGCGTCGACTCGCGCATCTGCACGCAGTAGCCGCGCGGCACGTAGCTGCCCGAGAGGCGCTTTTCGACCTTCACGCCGAGCTCGCTGAGCACCTCGTTCGCGATCGTCTCCGCGGTCTTGTCGCGGAAGACGCGGATGTCGGTGCGGTAGCGCAAGAGCGCGAGCCGGGGCTCGAGGACGAGCGTCACCTCCGCGGTGCCCTCGTTGCCGCGGATCGTGGCATTTCGCCGGACCTCGGAGGCGAACCAGGTGATACGCCGGGCGTCGAGGCCACCTCGGTGCAGCGCGAGGGTCACCTCCGTGCCGATCACCGCGTCGGGGTCGAGGCCATCTCCCGGTGGGACGCGGAACACGATCTCGAAGCGCCCCGGCCGCGACAGCGCCTCCTCGCCGGTGACGCGCAGCGCCTCGTACCGGGCCCCGGCGACCTCGACGAAGTAGATCGTCGGGCGCTTGGTGTCGGAAAAGAGCGAGCTGGGATCGATCGTCGTCATGGCGTCCTCAGTTGTGGTCGATCGAGGTGGAGGTCGCGTCGAGCTTGGCGCCGCTGACGTCGATCTTCTTGGCTTCGATGCGGATCTCGTCGGTCGTGACGGTGATGACGCTGTCGCCGCACTTGATCTGCACCTTCTCCAGCGCCTCGGCGATCACCTCGTCGGCCTTCAGCTCCATCGGCCCGCCGACCAGCCAGGTGTTCGTCTTCTGCGCGGCGTCGATGAAGTTGCCGTTGGTCTTCACCATGTACAGGCCGCCGACGAGCTCGAGCGAGTTCTTCATGACGTCGAGGCCCCTCGCGCCCTTGGAGATCTCGATGCGGGCCCCGCCGACGGTCTCGAGCGTGGCCTTCTCGCAGTGCTCTTGGATGGTCGAGGCCGAGAGCCGGACGAGCGCCCCGCCGACCAGGGTCGTGGAGATCTTCGCCGTCTGGGTGATGTTGCCGAGGGAGATGTCCATCATCATCGGCGCCTTCAGCGTGCGGTTGCTCGCGTTCGACTGGGCGTACGCGTCGCCGACGTTGAGCTTGCGGGAGCCGCCGACGGTGTGCGTCTCGCTGCCCGTCACGGCCTTCGAACGGTCCTTGGTGACCTCGAGCGTCTCGTTGCCGCCGATGGTGGTGGTCTGGTTGGCGAGCACGGTGTGGCTGTCGTTGCCGTCGACCCACTTCTCGTGCCGGTTTCCGATCTTTCGGGTGTGATCGTTGCCGACCGTCTCGCGGTGCTGGTGCTGCACGTAGATGCTCATGTCGCGCGAGGCGTTGACGAACATCTCCTCCTGACCGGCCTTGTCCTCGAAGTAGATCTCGTTGAACGAGCCGCCGCCCGGGGTCGTCGCGGTCTTGTAGACCACGCGCGTCTTGTTCTCCGGCAGCGGGTACGCGGGCGGGTGCTCCGCGTCGTGGATGCGGGACAGCACGCTCGGCGCGTCCACCGCGCCCTCCTCGTTGAAGGTCGCGACGTTCCAGGTCAAGCGCGGGATGAGCATCGAGCCGGGCGCGCCGCGTTGGGCCGGTCGCATCCAAGTGCCGGAGCCCGCGTCGCGCTTGCCGGTGCGGTCCCAGTGGAGCTGGACCCGAACCTCGCCGAGGTCGTTCGGGTAGACCTCGTCCCCGGGCGGGCCGATCACGACGCCCATCTGGATGCCCGCCTGCTTCGCGGAGGGTGTGACCGACGCCGGCCGGAACGGGACCTCGACCTTGAGCGCGCGGAAGCGCGTGACCCCCTCCTCGGCCTTGTTCGGCGCCTCGATCTCGACCTCGGTGACGAAGTAGCGACCGCTGAGCCGCGCGAGCGGGTGCCCAACGATCTCGATCACGCGGCCAGGGACGATGCGGACGCTGTTGGACGCGCCGCGGACGGTGCTCTTGGTGGCGGTCGCCGCCTCGAGGGAGGTCGTGGCGAAGCGCGTGCAGCCATCGGACGTCGGCGGCCCGCCGCCGGGCGCGTCGTACACCTCGAGCAAGCCGCTGCCCGCCTGGCCCGTGATCTTCAGGCGGGGTCGCTTCGCGTCGAACGAGCCGCGAGTGAACTTGTGCGTCGCGACCGACGAGCAAGAGCCGAAGTCGTGGACCTGCTCGCCCTCGGCCATGCCCCCCTCGTGCAGGAAGGGGATGGCCGCGCCGCCCACCAGATCGTCGGACGAGGGGGAGTCGTCGCTGAAGACGAGGGTGGTCTGCCCGCCCTCGTGGTCGAACCAGTAGTAGATGCCCTCCTCCTCCATCGAGCGGCAGATGAAGGACCAGTCGTCCTCGCGATACTGCGCGCGGTAGGGGGCCTTCTCGTACGACCGGCCGAGGGCGTAGCGGACGGGCATGCCAACGTCGGCGACGCGATCTTGGATCAGGTCGACGACGCTCGCGTCTTGGAACGCGTAGCAGTCGCGGCCCAGGGTCTGCGCGTGGGCTCGCGGCCGAAGGTCGAAGGCGAGGCGCGCCTTGTCGTTGTCGTACGCGAGGACGCGCACGGCGTAGACGTAACCCACCGTCGTGCGCGCGTGCCCGGCGCTGCGCAGGGTGAGCGAGGCGTCTTTGCCGATCAGCTCCTCGGCCGGGGGCACCGGCAGCCGGTGCTCCACGATCGCCTCGTAGCGGAAGAGCGTGGAGAGCGCCTCGCGCCCCTTCACGCTGAGGAGCTCGTACGAGAGCCCCTCGACCAGGATGTCGCCGTCGACGGTTTTCTTCTCGGAGGTCGCCATCGTCAATCTCCTTCCGTCAACCCGTCAGGTCGTCGGGGCCGCCCTTGACCTGAATCTTGCCGCCAGCTTCGAGCTTGATCGTCCCCGAGATGCTGGCGCCATCGCGCTTCATGGTGAACACGGTGTCGCCCGACTTGAGGGTGAGCTCGTTCGTGGCCTCCAGCTCGATCTCCTTGCTGCGAAGCTCCAGCTTCTCCTTCGCCTCGACCTTGACCATCCCCCCGACGCGGACGGTGCTCTTGTTCGAGCTCACGTTGAAGTCGCCCTTCGACTTTCGCAGCACGATGCCGCCCACGGTCGAGATCTGGTGGCCCGTGACGCTCTTCTCGATCCCGCCCTTCGCGCAGATCGTCGCCTTCACGCCGCCGACCGTCTCCGCCATCAGCAGCCCGGACTGGTGGCCGATCACGCCGCCCGCGATCATGATCTGGGCGCCGCCGACCATGCGGTTGAACCGCTTCTCGGCGCGACGGGTGATCGCGCCCTTGAGGTACTGCATCAGGTCGCCGACGCTGCGCACGTCGCTGAGGCCGCCGGTCGCCTGCGACAGCAGCCCTTGAGGGCTCGGGATGGCGCTCCTCAGCGCCCCCGCGATGTCGGGCGCCCCCTGCGGGATCCCGAGGGCGCCGGCCGCCGCCGACGCCATGCCGGCCACGCCGCCTGCACCTCCGCCACCTGCACCGCCGCCACCTGCACCTCCGCCGCCCGGTGTCGGCGGCGGCCCCCCGAGCGAGCCGAGCGGCGTGCTGCCCTTGCTGACGAGCGCGCTCGCGGCGGCCGCGAGCCGCGACTCGGCGCCTCCGCGCAGCGCCTCGGCGACGTTGCCGCCCGAGACGGCGGCGCTCGCGACCTGCGCCCCGATCGGCCCAGCGACGGCCCCGCCGACGGCGCTCGCGGCGTTGCCGATCACGCCCTGCGCGACCGACTTGAGCATGTCCTTGGGGTTCAAGCTCGGCAGGCTGATGCCGCCGGCGATCGTCGTGCGCACCCCGCCGACGGTCTCCTTGTCGTCACCCTGGACGGCCATGTTGGCGCCGCCCTTGACCTTGACCGTCTCGCTCCCGCCGACCGAGTCGGTGCGGCTGCCCTTCACGGTCGGCTGCTCGTTCAGCTTGATCATCGTGACGCTGTTCGAGCCGATGGTGACCGTCTGGTTCTTCTCGACGGTCTCGGACAGGTTCAGCTTGATCTCGCGGTGGTGATCGACGGCGATCGTCTCGGTCTTGTCGTTGTTGACGATGTTCGACAGATCGCGCTCCGCGCGGACGTCGAAGCGCATCGTCCCGGCGCTGTCGTCCATGCGCAGCTCGTTGAAGCCCGCCTTGCCGGGGTAGGTCTCGGTCTTGATCGTCATCGCGTTCTTCGTCGCCGGCTGCGAATACGAGGGGCGCATCTCGCCGTTGATGAAGCGCGCGAGGCCCATCGGCCGATCCGGGTCGCCGTCGATGTACGCGATGCTGGCCTCCCAGCCGACGCGCGAGAGCTGAATCGAGGTCGAGACCTCCTGGGCCATGCGCATCCAGCGCGAGTCGGCGTCGGTCTCGGTCCCCTCGCGGTCCCAGTGGAACTGAGCCTTCAGCCGCCCGTGCGGGTCGGTGTGGATCTCCTCGCCGGGCGGCCCGCGGACGATCACGGTGTGGTTGCCCTCGACCACCGGCCAATGAGTCGCCGCCTCTTGCCCGGCGAGCTTGGCGCTGCCAGCGATGGCGACGGGGGGCCGGAACGGGATCGCGTCGGGGATCGCGACGAACGAGTTCTCGTAGCTCGACTGGGCCGACCGCGCCGACTTCTCGTCGCGCGAGACGAAGGTGTGCTCGACGCGGACGAGCACGTAGCGCCCCGAATAGGAGATCCCCTCCTCGTGCTCGAACATGAACGCGGTGGCGGGGGCGAAGGTGGGCACCGTCGTCGTGCCCATGACCTTGCGCTTCATCGCCTCGACCGCCTCCAGCCGCAGGCCCGCGAGCTCGGCGCCAGCGCCCGCGTCGCGGTAGCCGGTCGGGTAGTCGTACACCTCGAGCTCGGCGTCTCGCGCGCCGGTCTTCGGCGAGAGCAGCGATTTGCTCGGCGTCTTCCAGTTGTAGTCGTTCACCGTGTACGCGCCGCTGCCGACGCGCGCGCCGCGCGCGAACGCGGTCACGCCGACCTCGTCGTGCGCGAGCGCGCCCGAGCTGTCGATCAGCACGAACGGCAGGTCGGCGACGTCGGGCGAGGCGCTCGAGCGATCGGCGAGCACCATCGTGCCGTCCTCCTCGAACGAGTAGTAGATGCCTTCGAACTCCAGCATGCGGCTGACGAAGTCGAAGCACGACTCTCGGTACTGGACGGTGTACGGGCGGGAATTCGTCGGGCGGGTCGTGTCCCAGCGGTGCACGACGCCGTAGCGGTCGAGGATCGACTCGAGGATCGGCTCGGTCGGCAGGTCCCGCCACTTTGCGTACGTCCTTGGTGAAGCCGAGCAGCCAGAAGTGCGGGTACAGCTCGAGGCGGAAGTGCAGCATACCGCCGCGCATGCCGTCGAAGTCGACGCGCCCTAGCACGAGCGTCCAGCGGCGCAGCTCGGTCATCCCGAAGCGCAGGACGACCGTCACGGGACGCTCCAAATGCTCGTCGAGGGCGACGTCGTCGGTGCTGGCGATCGTGAGCTCGCAGCGCGTCGGCTGGCTCAGCTCCTCGACGAGCCGCATCGACCGCGCGCGGAACGTGCCCGCCTCGGTGAGCAGATCGACCTCGAGCTCGCCGTGATCCGCGAACACGCTCCGAAGCATCCGAAGAGCCATCATGCGCTTATCTCCTCTCGGTACGTCTCGTCGAAGAGCTCGTCGGCGAGCGAGCTCGTCCCCCAAACATCGATGCGACGCAGTCGATCCCACTTGCGCGGAAGGCGAACGGCGGCCCGCCACGACAGCTCCACGCGGCGGCGGTCGGCGTCGATCAGCAGGCTGTCGAGGTGGGTCGGCAGCTCGACCCGATCGCCGCCGAACGCAGAGGCGAAGGTCACGCCGTAGGACGGAAGCCTGAAGCGCCACACGCCCTCCGGAGTCATGCCTCCGACCTCGATCGGCACGTCGCTGGTGAGCGGCTGCTTGAAGTGCAGATCAGGCACCGCGAAGGAGTTGAACATCGGATCGAAATCGAGCGGCCTCACCGGGGCGCGCTCGTCCTGCCACGTCAGGTCGTGGGTCCCGGCGAGCGAGCGGCGCGGCTCCCAATCGAGGGGGATGGGCGCGAACGCCGCGTGGCACGGGTGCGAGGCTTGGTTGGTCACCAGGGTCGACTCGCCCGAGGGCTCGAGCACGTGGGCCGGCTCCCCCACGAGCGTGAGGGGGTCGACGGCGAAGCCGCGGCCGATGGGGTTCTTGGGCTCGCTGGTCCGCTCGGGCACGCGGCCGTCGGTCCCTCCCCACGCGAGGGCGTGCACGACTGGGGTGGGCTCGAGCGCGTCTGCGGGGCCCGGCACGATGCCGCTACCCTTGCGCTCGTAGCGCCGGCGCCCGTGCACGACCGTCACCTTGCGGTAGCCCCCGACCTGCAGCCAGACCGCCATCGACGTGACGCGGCCGCGCGGCTGGGCGGTGCCCACGAGCGCGACGTCGGTCCCGAGCTTCTCCTCCGCCGTGTCGTGCGGGTAGCGCAGGCCGCGGTGATCGTCTGCGACGTCGTCGAAGTGGATCTTCGACTGGCGCAGGCGCGGCGCGCCCGAGGCGTCGACCTCGAACGTGAGCTTGGCGACGGCGACGGCGACGTCGAAGCCACGCCGATCGATCGCGGGCAGACACCTGACCTCCGCGAACGAGTGGTTGTGGCAGACGCGCTGGAGATCCACGACTGCCGATGCTACGCGCGACCGTCGTCGTGGACCCAGACGAAAACACGATATTCCCGCGTCGCCGATGTGTGCAAGGCGCTGGGCCATCGAGTACCAGAGGTGGGTACCCGAGGGCCCCTCGCGGTCTTGCCGCTCAGCGTCATGGGGTCACGGTCGCCGTCGCTGCGAGCCCGCGTTCTCCGAGCACGAGCAAGGTGCCTGCGTCGAGGAACACCAGCGCGCCGACGAAGCGGTCCTCGCCGAGGGCGTAGTCGTCGAACGTAGCGCCCGCGTCGGTGCTGACGACGACGGCGCCGCGCCTGCCTCCAGCCGCGCCGACCTGCCCGTCCAGGACGGCTGCGGCGTAGAGGTCCTCTCCGGTGGGAGTCTGCAGCGTCGTCCAGCTGCCGCCGCTGTCGGAGCTCGTCTGCACGACGCCGCCCTCGCCGGCGACCCAGACGACGCCATCGCCGCTCGCGATCGCGTTCCACCACTCGGAGCTGCCGCTGTGCGCCGCGGCGCTCACGCCGCCCGACGCCACAAGGCCCTTGCCGATGAAGTCGTAGTAGCCCGCGGCGAGCAGCGTCCCATCGGGCAGCGCATGCAGCGACGCGGTCTGCGCCTCGTAGCCGCCGGCGTCGATCACGAGATCGGTGAAGGTCTCCCCGCCGTCGAAGCTGCGCAGGCCGGTCCAATAGCCTGCCGCGACGATCGAGCCGTCGGCCCCGGAGGCGACCGCGTTGATCTGGCTGGCGCCGAAGGCCTGGAAGCCGAGCTCGGGCAGCTGCGCCGGCGGATCCCACTGGGTGCCGTCTGCGCTCTTGCTGAAGCGGCCCTCGCCGCCAATGTACACCGCGCCCGACGGCGCGACGCACAGCCCCGTCCAGGCGACCGGCTCGCCGTCGTCGAGGACCGACGTCACCGACCAGATCCCCGCGGAGGTCCGCCGCAGGATCGAGCCATCCGCCGTCGCGGCCAGGACGTCGCCGCTCGCAAGCAGCGCGGCGGCGACGAAGCTCTGCTCGGTGGGCACCCCCTCCGCGCTCCACCTCGCGTCGAGCCCTCCTCGCGCCGGTCGCTCGCCGCGATCGAGGAACGCGAAGATCTCTGCGAAGTGCCACGGAAACAGATCGTGGCCCGTGTTGTACTCGCGCAGCAGCAGCTTCTCGCTCGCGAGCCCGCGATCCGCGAGGATCGCGGAGAGCTCGCGCTGCGAGGTGAGCAGGTAGTCGCGGTAGCCCGTCCCCAGGTAGACGCGCGGAGCGTCGACGCTCGACAGCGAGGGGACGTCGGGCACCGACGTCGGGAACACGCCCCCGGCGATCGGCGCGATGCCGCGGAACAGGCCGAGCGTCTCCGCGCCGAGGAGCTGCGCCGACATGTTGCTCCCCGAGGAGAAGCCCGAGGCGTACGTGCGCGGGATCGACGTGGTAGAGCTGCGACAGCCTGCGGACGAGGTTCTGGGTGAAGCGGACGTTGCGCTCGAGGTCCCCGGGGTTCTGATCCCAGCGGTAGATCTGCCCGAAGCCCCCCTCCTCGCTCGAGCGCGAGCGAGGTCGAACCACGATGGCGCCCTCGGCCTCTGCGACGGCGAGGAGCGAGTCGAGCTGATACGCCTCCTCGGGGGCCGGATCGCCGGCGGTCCCGTGGAAGTCGACGAGCAGCGGCGTCGGGCTCGCGCAGTCGTACGAAGACGGGACGTAGAGGTAATAGCTGCGATCGTCCACGTCGTCGCCGAGCGGGAGGACCTGCTCGTGCAGCGCGCCGGTGGGCGCCCCGCACGCGCGGCACTCCCCGTCGAAGCAGAACGAGCCGTCGCCACACGCGAGCTCGGCGCACGAGGGGCTGCCGCCCGAGCCGCCGGCTCCGTCCCCGGCCCCTTGCCCTCCCGCTCCGCCCGTCGCGCCACCCGAGCCGCCGGCCCCGGTCGACAGCGGCTCGGAGTCGTCGGAGCAGGCCGGGATCAGCGCCGCGAGGGCGAGCAAGAAGAGAGGCCAGCGCATACCGTCAGGGTCGCGCGATCCGCGCGGGCGCGCACCTCCAAGTCGATCCATCGAGCCCAGCGCGCCCGGGGAGGGACCGAAAATGTGCGCCGAGCCCGAGGGAGCGTCAGCCCCGCAGCGGCGCCAGCGCAGTCGCCCACTTGTGGAGCTCGTCGAGCATCGCGACGCACGACTTCTCGTGGGTCGGCTCGCCCGTGAACTTCCCCTCGGAGATCAGCTTGCTGAAGAACGCGATCGTCACGGCCTCGGGGATCGGCATCATCTTGAGGGTGGTGAGGACCGTCTTCGTCATCTGCACCGAGCGCAGGCCGCCCGACACGCCGCCGTAGCTGACGAAGGCTGCCGGCTTGTAGGCCCACTCGTTGAAGAGGTAGTCGAGCGCGTTCAGCAGCGCAGGCGGCGAGGCGAAGTTGTACTCGGGCGTGACGAGGACGAACGCATCCATGGCTTGCACCTTCGCGCTCCAGGCGAGGGTGTGGGGCTTCTCGTATTTCTGGAGGCGCGGGTGGTTCGGCTCGTCGAGCAGCGGCAGCGCGAAGGCCTGCAGATCGAGCAGGCTCACGGCGAACATCCCGTGCAGCTCGGCACGTTCGACGAACCACTGCGCGATGGGCAGACCGACGCGACCGGGACGGGTGCTGGCGACGATGACGCCGAGTTGGAGCATGGGGCTGTCTCACTAACACCGAGAGGCTAGGGCTGCACGGCGCGCCATCGGGCTCTCGCGCGAGTCGGTTGGCCTCCCCATGAATGTGGCGACCGTCGGCGGGCGTGAGGGCCGCGACGTCGCGCGGTTCATCACCACGATGCTTTACGCTCACGCAAGACTCGCGGCCGAGTGGCGCGCCTGCACCTTCTCGTGGGCGCACCGACCGTCATCCGCCGTCGTGGCTTCGCTCCGCCGACTTCCCGACCCCGACGAGGGCACACACACGTTCGCACCTTCGCGTGGTTGAGATCCACGCCAGGATCCGGCTTTGCCCGAGCCCAGGCGGTCTTGTGCGGCCGGCGTGGAAGTTTTCGGTGCCACCACCACCGCCGCTCACAATTCGCGGCTTTCCCTTTAGCGCTCGCACCGGCACGCAAGCTGCTACGGGCGACGAAAATGACCCCGCGCTCCCTGCAACCCGTTTGGCGACTCACCTTCCTCGGCACCCTCGGCGCGATGCTCGCAAGCGGTTGTCTCGCTCCCGGCGGGCCCGAAGACGAGCTGGGCGACGAAGAGAGCGAGGACGACTCCTCCGCGCTCTCCGTCGCCTTCCAGCTCCCGTTCCCGTGCGGACAGGTGTGGTCCGGCCAGACCCGGACGAACCATAGCCCACAGCGCTCCATCGACTTCAACCGACCGAACGACTCGGGCGACAAGGTCGTGGCCGCGGCGGCTGGAAAGGTCACCCGCGTAGGCAACGAGGGGGACGACAGCTACGGGCGCTGGATCGAGATCGACCATGGCGACGGCTACAGGACTCGCTACGCCCACCTGAGCGAGCAGAGCGTCTCCGTCGGGCAGAACGTCTCGCGCGGTCAGAAGATCGGTGAGGTCGGCAACACCGGCGGCTCCACCGGCGCGCATCTGCACTACGAGCTGCGCCGTGACGGCGTGCCGCAGAAGCCTGTGTTCGCCGGCAAGACGGCGTATTTCTACGGAACCAGGAGCTACGAGAGCGAGAACTGCGGCGGGGGTGGAGTCACCGGCACCGTCAACACGAACGGCGCCGACCTCACCGTGCGCGCGTCGCCCAGCACCAACGCTGCCGAGGTGGGCTCCGTCGACGATGGGGACCAGGTCACCATTTCGTGCCAGGTGAAGGGGTCGAGCGTGTCGGGGACGTATGGGACGTCCGACCTGTGGGACTACATCGGAGACGGCTACATCGCGGACGCTTACGTCGCGACGGGCTCCGACGGTCAGGTCGCGCCCACCTGCGACTGAGCAAGACCGTCCCGGCTCGAGCGCGCGGGTGGCTGAGGAAGGCAGGCGCGGCGCGCCCACCGCGCCCGTGCGATGCTGCCGCGCCATGTCCCCACGGCCCCCTCGCAGCCAGCCGAGCTCGGCGCTCTGCTTCGTGTGTGGCACCGACAACCCGCACGGGCTGAAGGCCACGTTCGTCGACGACGGCGTCCAGGTGTGGACCGAGCTGACGCCCGCCGAGCACCACCAGGGCTGGCCCGGCGTGCTCCACGGGGGGATCATCTCGGCGGTGCTCGACGAGACGATCGGTCGCGTGGCCTTTCTGCACGACCGCTGGGTGCAGACGGGCAGCTTGTCGCTGCGCTTCCTGCGACCGGCGCCGCTCGGACAAGCGCTGCGCGCCTCGGGTCGTTTGATCCGCAACCATCGACGGCTGATGCAGATGGCGGGCCAGCTCATCGTCGCCGCGACGGGTGAGGTGCTCGCCGAGGCCGAGGGCACGTTCGTGCCGCTGCCCGACGCCGCGCGGAGCGCGCTGGCGACCCAGCTGGGCGGAGACTTCGCGACGTGGGAGGCGTGGCTCGCGAAGAACCGCGCGGGCTAGCTCCGGCAGCAGGCGCCGACCCAGCGGGCGCCGTTGTCGCGCCGCGTGCACCCGCGCTCCTTCACGAGCTTCACGCGCGCCTCCCACGTGTTGCCCGTCCACCGATACGCGATCGGCTTGCCGGGGTAGCTCTTCACGCAGTCGGGGTCGTCCTGAGGAGACCGCGCGACCGATATGGGCTCGCTCGGGTCGGGGATCTCCGCGGCCGAGAACCTGGGCTCGGCCGTCGCAGAGGGTCTTCCGTCGGCGCCGAGCCGGGTGCACTCGCTGCCGTTCCACCCGCGCTCGGGCCCACAGGTCGGCTCGCCGCGCACGCGCTCACAGCCGGCGCCCCGGCTGCGAGGCGCCGCGTCGGCGGGGCACTCGAGCGGTAGCACCGTCTGCGCGCAGCGGAAGCCGAGCCAGCTGTTGCTCTTCTCGGGCTGCCAGTGGCTTCGGTTCTTCACGCGCAGCCACTTCGGCCACCGCCGGCTCCAGCTGCCACCCTTGAAGACCCTCCGCTCGCCGTGCTCGGGGTCCTCGGGAAACAAGGCGAACCAGGTGCTCGTCCACTCCCAGACGTTGCCGCTCATGTCGTAGAGCCCGAACGCGCCAGGCGCGAACGAGGCGACCGGGCACGTGCCGCCCGGGTGGCTGAAGCACGCGGTCTTCGTCGTGGGGTCCGCCTCGCCCCACGAGAAGGTGCGGCCGTCGGTGCCGCGGGCCGCGAGCTCCCACTCGGCCTCGGTCGGCAGGCGCTTGCCGACGTGAGCGCAGTAGGCGGCCGCGCTCGCGTAGTCGACGCAGTTGATCGGGTGGTGGTCCTTCCCCGCGCGGTGCTCGTTGCAGAAATCGTCGGACTTCAATGTCGTCTTGCACGCGCCCGCGCTCACGCACGCGCGGTAGCGCGCGGTCGTGACCTCGGTGGCGTCGATGAAGAACGCCGCGACGACCCGCTCGTGCAGCGGTCGCTCCTCGGGGTTGCCGGTCCCGGCGGGCGAGCCCATCAGGAAGACGGACGCGGGCACCCGCACCATCCCGGGTGGCCCGAGCGCCGCCGGACTCGACGACGCGAGCGCTGGCGCCGAGGGCGCGCTCGTCGGGGACGGCTCGCTCGAACCGACCCATGCCGCGGGGCCGCCCGGGGGGCTGGGCGCCGACGCGGGCTCGGGAGCCTGCGCGGCGCCGGACTCGACCCCACCTTCGCCCGTCTGCCCACACGCGACGGCGCATAGCGCGAACACGACAGGGCGCAGCGCGGCGACCCGGACCGCGCTCATCGCTCAGCCCGCGTGCAGCTGTTCGCGGAAGAACGCGTTGACCTTGGGGTCGTTGAAGCGCTCGTAGTCGATGACGAACGGCGAGAGCTGCGTGACCCCGGCGCGCCGCCTCACGGTGAGGGCCATCGGCGTGACCTCCCGGTAGTTGCTGTCGGTGGGCAGGGCGTCGTTGGTGGCCCCGCCGGCCGAGAACAGGTTGAGCAGCCGCGCGTCGGCCTCGGGGTAGATCTCCTTGAAGCCCGACACGACGCGCTCGTGCCCGCGGATCATGGTCGTGCACCCGATCTTGTGCATGAAGTTGCGGAACTGGCGCTTGCCGAAGGCGAACCGCGCGCTCTGCTTCTGGAGCTCGACCGGGACGGCGTCGGCCTGGCTCGGGTCGCTCCACAACATCTGGAAGCGCAGCTCCGGGTCGTTGAGCGACTCGAGCCCCTGGTACTTGTCGGCGAACGTGTCGTCCCGAGGGATGCCGGCGTGCACGAAGAACAGCTGATCGAAGACGAACATGTGGGGCAGCGCTTCGAACAGCCGCATGTAGTGAGCGAACAGCTCGTCGTCCGCGACGGGCTTGAGCGACGCCATCGCCTCGCTCGGCTTCACCGCGCCGTAGATCCGGCCGTTCAGCTCGACGTAATACTCGTGGTTTCCGCGCAGCGGGATGACGTGCTCCGGCACGGTGAGGAACAGCTGCATCACCGTGCGCAGGATGCCGTTGTAGCTGAAGCGGCCGCGGTCGATGTAGTCGCCGAGCAGCACGAGCAGCATGTTGGGCTCGCGGTCCGGCGCGTCGTGGTGCCGCTGCACCTTCCCGAAGAAATCTGCCTGGAGCAGCGCTGCCTTCAGACACGAGTAGCAGCCGTGTAGATCGCCGAGCACGAGCAGCTCGTAGTCCTTGTCGCGCGGCGGGTGGACGACGATGTGACCGTCCATGAACGGCGCGTCGCCCGCGAAGTCGCCGAAGACGGTGCCGAGGCCGAGCTTGCCCATGCCGCGGCGTCGCCGATCGTCGAGCACGTTCATCGTGCGCTTCACGAGGTCGACGTCGAGCGCCGCCTGCTGTGCGAACTTCTCCTTGTCCGTCGAGTAGTGCCACTCGCTGCGCGTGAAGAAGGGGTGGTCGGCCTGGGCCACCGCGACGCTGCGGACCGACTCGATCACGATCGAGCCCTCCTCGATCTCCTCGATCTCGCCCTCCGCGAGCTCGAGCGGCGCGTCGAGCAGCGCCGACATCTCGGCTTGCAGCTTCGCCTCCGAGGCGTGGACCGTCCCGTCGGCGCGGATGACCTCCTCGGCGGTCGAGAGCAGCGCCCGCCTGCCCTCGTCGTCGAACTGCTTGAACAGCTCGAAGCAGCGGAGCTTGATGCGCGACAGCGCGTACGAGGACGAAGCCTCGCCGTCGGCGGTCGGCTCGGCGAGGTGCTCCTTGATCTCGGCGTCGACCCCGTCCATCACCTCGTGGAAGTGTTGGGTCCACTTCTCGACGAGCTCTGCCTTCAGCGGGTCGCCCCCGCCCGGCATGGCCTGATCCGCGCGCCCCGCGACCAGGCGCGCGATGAAGCCGCGGATGAAGCCGCGCTCGGCCGCGTCGAAATCGCCGTCTGCGTAGCCGAAGGCCGTGAGGTAGTAGATGATCGCGTGCATCTGCTGCTCGGCGATTTTTGGCTCTTTCGAGAAGCTCATCATGGCCGGGACTCCCGCGGGCGGGTCGAGTCGGGCAGGCCCCCGCGTGTGCCGTTGGTCGCGTAGACCCCCTTGCCGGCCTCGGGGGCCGGCGCGACGTCGTGGGGCATCGTGCCGCGCTGGGAGCGCAGGTAGACGAACGGCGTCGCAAACGCGAAGTTGGAGACGCGCGAGGTGTAGACGTCCGCGTAACGCTCGATCTGTCGCGCAAAATGGCTCTTGTCATTGCCCGCCCACATGGTCGGGCCCCACGAGCGGTTCGAGACCTCGGAGGCTCGCCGCGCCAGCGGGGCGATCTGCTCGTCGAGCGCGGCGATCTGCTGGCGTAGGGCGGCGATCTCCGCGGTGAGCTCCTCCGGAGTGTCGATCTCTTCGGGCGGCGTCGGGCCGTACCCCCCCGCGCGAAGGCGGGTCAAGAGCAGGCGCCGCGTGCAGTGGTCGCGCTCGAGCGACTCCTTCAGCGCCATGAGCTCCGCCAGCGACTCGAGCTCCGCGTGGACCTCGTGGGAGCTCTGGATCTCGTGCTCGAGCTCGCGGACGATGAGCGCCGTGCGCCACCTCAAGATGTTCTTCGTGACGTGCACGTCGCCGAAGATGTGGTCGCCCACGTAGAGGATCTCGTCCCCCGACAGCCCGAGGAACTGCTCGACGACGGTGGCGCTGCCGCCGTAATAGGCCTTGCCCTTGTTGAGGGGGCCGATCACGGGCTTGAGCAGGCCGTCGGCGCTGGCCACCTCGAGGAACGGGAAGCGCGTCGAGAAGAAGGATGGCTTGTTGGCGGCGACGATCACGATGTCGAACAGATCGCGCCAGGTCTTGCCGGCCGGCATGAAGCGATCGAACGAGTAGCTCATCATCGCGACCGTGAAGGGCCACTCGGAGTTGGTGATCAGCAACAGCTGCTTGCCCGCGTTCCGCTGGTCGAGCAGCGCGAGGGCGCAGTCAGGGTCGAGCTGCACGAAGCGCTCGGGGTCGGCCATGATCTCGGCCTTGAGCTCCCCCTCCATGTGGGTGAGATCGATGTGGCGCCGCGTGAGCTCGTAGATCTCGCCGTACGAGTGGACCATCGGCAGCTCGCCGGCGTCGAACAGGTCGACGAGCTGCGAGAACATGTAGGCCTCCGAGAGCGAGAACAGGGTGTTGAGGAACACCCAGCGCGACTCCGATAGGTCGACCATCGTCCGCGCGTAGGCGGCCCGTAGCTCTTCGAAGCCGAGCGGGCGCGTCCCGTGGAGCGCCCGCTTCACGTAGCCGAAGCGGTTCGCCTTCACGACGTTGCCGAGCTCGCGATCGATGACCAGGCCGCGGATGATCCCCTCGGGGGAGAACGTCAAATGACCGACCGGCAAGCCAACGGCGACCAGGCGCTGCTTGAGGTGCTCGTACGCGCGGCTCTCCCAGGCCGCGATGTCGTAGTGGACCAGCGTGTAGTCCATGTCGTACCCGATGGCCCGGATCGCCCGCATGTTGAGGGTGCGGTTGCAAAAGAGACCGCGCTCCGGCGCCAGGGGCTTCAGAGGGTCCGTGAAGGCGTGGGACATGTGCCGGCAGGAGTAGCCGGCCCGCCGTGAGCCCTCAAGGGGCACGTCCACGCGCGCCGGCCGGAGCTACAGCACTTCGAAGGCCTCGCGCGCCAGCTCGCGCCCGTCGGGCGCGGTGACCACGGCGGTCCAGGTTCCGACCTCGTCGATCCCGCGCGAGGTCGCCCAGGTCCGCCACCGCGGTGACGTGCCGACCGCGAGCCGGACGTTGCCCTTGTCCGGCTGGTCGGAGGGAGGGTCGAACGAGACGACGACCTCGGCGGCCTCGCCGGGGTTCGCCAGCTCGACGAAGGCGTAGAGCTTCTCGAAATCACCCTTCTTGAAGCTCTGGGCGACGCCGACCGGGGAGCGCGACGACTTCTCCACGCCTTTGCCGATGACGATCTTCTTCACGACCAGCGCCTTGCCGTCCCCCGAGGGGCGCGGCCTCCCATTCGAGGAGGGCTCTGGGGTCTCTGGCGCAGGAGCCGGGGCGGGCGTCACGGTCGGCGCCGAGGCTTTGGGCGCGTCGACCGCGAGCGGGGCCGGCGCGGCTGGCTTGGGGTCGGCGACCTGGGGCGCGCCCGTCGCGGGCAACGGGGCGCACTCAGCCTTGTCGCGCTCCGCGTCGGAGCAGGCTGCGACGCCGAGCGCGAGCAGCGCAACGACGCACAGAGAGAGGCGGGGAGGGACCTTTCGCGGGCTTCGTGTTGGACAGGCACGCACACGAGCCCAGCAAGGAGGAGACCAGCCCGAAAACCCGCGTGCCCCTCGGGGACCGGGCCAACGAGCCGTGTCCCCATGCACGCGGCCCGTGTCAGCGGGTCCTCGCGAACTCGCTCCCCACGGTCCTTTGAGTTAGGCTTTGCGCCATGCAGCTTGTGCAACGAAATCGCTTTTCTCTCGCCGCGAAGAGCGCCCTGCTGGGCGTCACCCTGGCCGCCGTCGCCCTCACCCAAGCCTGCGGGGACGACACCGGCGTCACGCCGGAAGACGGGCTGGCCTTCGAGCAGTTCGCCGAGACGTACCGCCAGGCCCAGTGCGAGCGCGCCGTCAAATGCGGCTTCATGCCCGACGTCGACACCTGCTACGTCGCGCTCGGGCAAGACTTCGCGATCGCCGAGGCCATCTCCGCCGCTGCGTTCGGAGACCTCACCTACGATCCCCAGGCCGCCGCGACGTGTATCGAGACCGTCACGAGCGCGTCCTGCGAGGGGTTCACGCTGCTGACGCCTCAGGTCCTCGAGGCCTGTGACACCGTCTTCGGCAACCGGCGCGGCGAGGGCGAGCCGTGCGTCGCTGCCGCCCAGTGCCAGGGCATCGGCTCGATCTGCGAGGGGGCGTGCGGCGACGGCTGCTGCCCAGGCGTGTGCCGCGGCGTCTCCGACGCCGGTCAGATGGGCGACATCTGCAGCGACCTCGCGCCGTGCTCCGAGGGGCTGCGCTGCCTGTTCGCGGACGTCTCACAGATGTTCGAGTGCATCCCGCTGGCGGGCGCTAACGAGCCCTGCGTCGACTACGGCTGCATCCCCGGGTACGCATGCGACAGCTCGGGCAGCGGCCGCTGCTTCGCGCAGGCCTCCACCGGCTCGGCGTGCAACCCGGCGCTCGCCGACGCGTGCGCCGACCTCAACGAATATTGCAGCGCGGATCAGCAGCGCTGCGTCCCGCTGCCGCGCCCGGGCGAGCCTTGCGGCGTCAACCCGGTGGCCACGAGCTTCTGCGCGCGCATGGCTTACTGCGCCGACACCACCTGCCAGGCGCTGCCGAGCGTCGGCGAGGAGTGCGCAGGCGAGAGCGCTTGCCTGGGGCAGCTCAGCTGCAGCGGTGATCCGGAGTTCATCTGCGGGTCCCTGTCGAGCCCCTCGATCTGCGTGAACTTCGAATGATTCGCTCCTCGGTGCTGCTCGTCGCGTCGGCCGCGCTCGTCCTCGGGTGCGGCGACAGCGGCGAGGGCACGGGCGGCACGGGCGGCAGCGGCGGCGCCGACGACGGAAAGCTCCACCCCCCCGGCGACGGCACTGAGCTCGACGAGGACGCTGCCTGCGCCGAGCTCCACGACGCGCTCGGCGAGCTGTCGCTCGGCCTCAGCTGCGTGTCGACGCTGCGCGCATGCCCGAACCTGCTCGAGGCGCTCTCGGGAGAGGCCTGCGCCATCTACGACGGGGGCTCGGTCGGCGGCTGCGTCGAGTATTACGGCGAGGCCACAGACTGCGACGACCTCAAGGCCCGCGCAGACCTCTGCGTCCCCGACACGCTGAGCGGCTGCGCGGAGTAAGCGCCATGCCGGGCCGCATCGTTCCTCGCTTCGACTTCCGCGTGGACGTCGGCCACGCGAGCGTCACCGGCAAGGTCCGCCAGAAGAACGAGGACGCGGTCCTGCTCGCGCCCGAGCTGTCCGTCTTCGGCATCGCGGACGGGATGGGCGGCCTCGCGGCCGGCGAGGTCGCCTCGCGCGAGGCGCTCGAGGTCGTCAAGCAGCGCATGTCGCTCAAGGCGACCCAGCGCGCGATCGAGACCTACGTGGCCGCGCCCACGCTCGAGCACCGGCGGGGCGTGTTCGCCATCCTGCGCGAGGCGTGCGAGGAGGCCCACCTGCACCTCGTGCGGGAGCAAGAGCGGATGAAGGCGATGATGGGCACCACCCTCGACGTGTGCCTGCTCGCGAGGGACAAGGCCTTCGTCGCGCACGTCGGCGATGGCCGCGTGTACCTGGTGCGCCCTCGGGCGACGCTCCAGCTGACCGAAGATCACCTCGCGCGGGAGCCCGCGAGCTTCGGCTCGGGCCCCCGCGCGCGTGCACCTCGCCCTCTCGTCAGCGGGCTCGGGCTGCCGTCCCCGCTGCGCGTCGACGTGTGCGTCGTGGAGCTGCGCAAGGGGGACACCCTCACGCTCATGACCGACGGCGCGTACGCGCCGCTCGGCGACGAGGCGTCGGTGGCGGCGGCCTTCCGAGGCCCCTCCGGCGCCGCCGTCGACCAGGTCATGAGGCAGTCGCTCGCGAAGGGCGGCAAGGACAACGCGACCGTGATCGCCCTGCGCGTCGAAGATCGGCTCGTGCAGCGCGCGCAAGACGCGGGCTCACGCCTCGACGTGACCGACGACCTGGTCACCCTGAGGCACTGCCCCCTGCTCGTCGGCCTCTCGCCGTCGAGCACCCTCGCCGCGCTCTCCTCGGGGATCGAGGTCGAGCTCGAGCCGGGACACGACATCCCTCGCTTCGAGGCCGGCGACCACTGCGCCTACGTCGTGCTCTCCGGCGTCGTGAGGGTGGGCGAGGCGACCCTCGGCCCCCCGGCGCTGCTGTTCGCGGAGTCCCTGGTCGGGGTCGAGAAGGCCGCGACGGCCGTGGTCGTCGAGCGCGCGCGTTGTCTGCGTGTGCGGCGCGACGACTTCCGAGAGGTGGCCGAGCACGATCCCACGCTCGGCCTGTCCCTCTATCAGCGCCTCGCGGGCCACCTCGCGCGCGCGCACTGACGAGCCGCTCAGCTCACGGGCTGTGCCCTGACGAGGCCTGGTTGGGCGCCCACAGGACCTCCTCCACACCCTCGAGCAACGAGGCCTCTCGGCTCCACACGAAGAAGGCGTCCGACAGCCGGTTGAGGTAGCGCACCGCGACGTCGTCGATCGCGACGAGCTCGGCGCGCAGGCCCACGACGAGCCGCTCCGCGCGACGGCAGACGGTGCGCGCGACGTGCAGGTCGGCGTTGAGGCGCGACCCGCCGGGCAACACGAAGGAGCGCAGCGGCGAGAGCCCTTGGTTCGCCCGGTCCATGTCGAGCTCGAGCGCGTTCACGTCCGCGTCGGTCACGCGCGCCTGTTTCGGGTGCAGATCCTCCTGGAGGGTCGCCAGCAGCGAGCCGAGGTTGAACAGCTCGTGCTGCACGCGCAGCAGCGAGGCCGCGAGCGCGCCGAGCTCTGCGGCCCGAGCGCCCGGCCGCGTGGACGCCTCGAGCGCGCTCTGACGCGCGGCGCCGACGAACGCGTTGAGCTCGTCGACCGTGCCGTAGGCCTCGATGCGCGCCTCCGCCTTGGACACCTTCTGCCCGCCCACGAGGCTGGTCGAGCCACGATCGCCCTTCCTCGTGTAGACGCGGTTGATCGCGATCTTCGGGTCGTCGAACGGAGCTGCGTCGTCCATGGACCCACGGGTAAGGTGACGACGCCCGAGGGTCAACCGCGGCGAGGCTCGGTCGCGGCCGCGGATCGACAGCCGTCCGCCGCGGATCTAGAACACCGGAGCGAGGAACGATGGCGACGACCTACAACGAACTGATCGAGGAGGCTCGCCGTCAGGTCCGGCTGGTCCCGTTGGACGAGCTGAGGCGGCGCCTCGAAGCCCGGGCGCCGATGGTGCTGGTCGACGTCAGGGAGCGAGAGGAGACGCGCGCGGGCACGCTCCCCGGCGCGCTGATCGTGCCGCGCGGCTTGCTCGAGCTGGAGATCGAGTCGAAGGTGCCCGACCGGGGCACCCACGTCGTCCTCTACTGCGCGGGCGGCGTGCGCAGCGCCCTCGCCGCGCGCACGCTGCGTGACCTCGGCTACACGAACGTCGAGAGCGCGGACCCTGGCTTCGTGCGCTGGAAGGAGCTCGGCTACCCCGTCGAGGCTCGCCCCCAGCTCAGCGACGCGCAGCGCGATCGCTACGCACGCCACCTGCTCTTGCCCGAGGTCGGAGAGTCCGGCCAGGCGAAGCTGCTCGGCGCCAAGGTGCTGCTCCTCGGTGCGGGGGGCCTCGGCAGCCCTGCTGCGCTCTATCTCGCCGCCGCCGGCGTGGGCACCCTCGGCCTCGTCGACTCCGACGTGGTCGAAGCCTCGAACCTCCAGCGGCAGATCCTTCATGCCACGAGCCGTATCGGTGCGCCGAAGGTGGACAGCGCAGAGCGGGCCGTGTCGGACCTCAACCCCGACGTGAAGGTCGTGAAGTTCGAGGAGCGCCTCACCAGCCGCAACGTCGACCGCATCTTCGAGGGCTTCGACCTCGTGATCGACGGCTCCGACAACTTCCCGACCCGTTACCTCGCGAACGACGCGAGCATCTTCCACAAGAAGCCGGTCGTGCATGGGAGCATCTTCCGCTTCGAGGGGCAGGTGACCGTCTTCCACCCCGCCGGCGGGGGGCCTTGCTATCGCTGCTTGTACCCCGAGCCGCCGCCGCGCGACCTCGCGCCGAGCTGCCAAGAAGCGGGGGTGCTGGGCATCCTCCCGGGCGTCATCGGCGTGATCCAAGCGACCGAGGCGGTCAAGCTCATCCTCGGCCGAGGCGCGCCGCTCGTCGGGCGCTTGCTGATCTACGACTCGCTGCGCATGCGGTTCGACGAGCTCCGCCTGCGCAAGGACAAGCTGTGCCCCGCGTGCGGCGAGAGCCCGACGATCCGCGAGTACATCGACTACGAAGGCTTCTGCGCGGCATAGGCGGCGCTGCGCGGGCCCAGCGTCGCGTAGGTGAGCACGACCTTGCGGGGCGTGCGCTCGACCGCCTCGATCTTGCTCGTGATCAGCTGGCGCGAGTGGCCGGTGTCGTTCGTGTACGTGAAGTACATCGCGTCGCCGGGGGCGGGCGCCTCGAGGCTGGGCACGACCGCGCCGTTCGAGAAGAACCGCACGCCGCCCTCGACCTTGAGCGCGAGGGCGATGTGCCCCTCGCACCAGCGCTTGGACGAGCGGTCGCGCACGGCGACGACGACGTCGTCCTTCAGGTGATACTCGGTGTTTCGCGTGACGATGATGCGGTGCCGACGCCGCTCGGGTCCGTTCCAGATCATGGGACGAAGGCTAGAGTCCCGCGGGGCGCTCGGCCAAAAACACCGCGCCGGTTCGAGCCGGAGCAACGACCGACCCGCTTCGCTTGGCCCTCGGTGCCACAGCTCGGGCACGATCCGCGGTGCACCCGCCCATGTCTCCCCGCCCCGGGCTCGCGAAGGTCCGCACTCCAAGGCTCGTCAGCCGCACCACCCGCACCTTCGTGAGGACGCTCGACGGCGCGGTCCGCGACTGGATCGCGCGGGCCGATGTGATGAGCGAGGGCGCGGTCCGCGGCGCCGGCGGATCCGCTGCGACATACTTCGGCTCCTCGTCGATCCTCCTTTCGTGGGAGCTCGCGCCTGCCGCAGAGCTGCGCGACCCTGCGCTGCTGCCCCTCTTGGAGAACGATCCTCACGTCAGGGTGCGTGTCCTGCGCATCGCGAGGCGCGAGGCGGAGGCTCGCGGAGGCGACCTGAGCGTCGTGTTCGCGGACATCACCGCGAGCGTGACGTCGAAGGGCGTCTTGCTCAGCGTCGACGTCGAGGCGAAGGTGCGCGTCGCGCTCCAGATCTCGCGGCGTTGATCGAGCCACGCTGCTTCACCCTTGACGCACGAGCGGACGTGTTCGAACCCGAGGCTTGTCGCGGAGCGACGAGCACACGTGGCGCCGTCTGGGATGAGCAAGCGAACCAAGAGCGACGACAAGAAGGTCATCCACGTCGTGTTCGGTCCGGGTGGCGGTCGCGTCGAAGCGGCCGCGGCCGGGGCCGCGAGCCACGGTGTGGGCGATCCACCGGGCGCTTCGGACGAGGCCGAGGCGCCGCGGAGCGGGCGTGAGCCGGTCACCGACCTGTTCTCTCTCGGGGAGGTCGC
Source organism: Polyangiaceae bacterium (assembly GCA_016719945.1). Lineage (GTDB taxonomy): Bacteria > Myxococcota_A > Polyangia > Polyangiales > Polyangiaceae > Xiheicaenibacterium. The sequence continues at coordinate 105,375 of JADJYE010000014.1, forward strand.
GCGGCTGCTCGGGGTCTCGTCCGGTCGCCTGCGAAGCCTCGATAAGAACGGGGTGGTGACGCCGACCGGTCGCCGACGCGGGCGCCGCGCCTACACCTTCCAAGATCTCATCGCGCTGCGAGCCGCGCGCGACCTGCTGGCGAAGAAGGTCCGCCTCAAGGACGTGGCGCGCGCCATCGCGAGCATCCGCACGGCGCTGCCGCGCGTCACCCGCCCTCTCGCCGAGCTCAGCATCGTCTCCGACGGCCGCCAGGTCGTGCTGCGCTCGGAGAGCGGGACGTTCGAGCCCATCAGCGGTCAGATGCTGCTCGACTTCGAGGTCAAATCGCTGCGCGACGACGTCGTGCGCGTCCTGCGGCCGAACGCGGGGCGCGCTCGCGCGAAGACGGCCTACGACCTGTACGTCCGCGCGAGCCAGCTCGACGAAGACCCCGCCACGCTGCCAGAGGCCGAGTCGCTCTACCAGCGGGCCATCGAGCTCGACCCCTGGCTCGCCATCGCCTACACGAACCTCGGCAACATCAACTTCCGTCGCGGCGACGAGGACCGCGCCGTCGAGCTGTATCGGCGGGCGCTGCTGATCGACGGCGCGCAGCCCGAGGCCCAATACAACCTCGGCTACGTCATGCTCGAACGCGGCAACGCGGGCGAGGCGATCGAGCACTTCAACCGCGCGATCCAGAGCGACCCCCGCTTCGCCGACGCCTATTTCAACCTGGCGATGGCCTACGAGCAGACCGGCTCCCCCGATCTCGCCCGCCCGTGCTGGCGCAAGTACCTCGAGCTCGAGCCCACAGGCACCTGGGCGGACATCGCGCGCAAGCACCTTTAGCCTCCGCTGAAACAAACCGTCATCTGTGGTAATCGGCTGTTCGTGGCAGGCCACCCGGTAAGCCGTCAAGTCGCGCAGGTCACCCTCGAGGCGCTCAAGAAGGCGGGGCACATCCTGCTCGCCCCTGGCGGGACGGAGGCCGTCCTGCGGGAGCTGTCGCAGCTGATCGACCCTGTGATCCCGCGCGTGCTGGCCAAGCTCGACTTCAGCCCCATCATGGGCGAGGTCTCGAGCACCTTCGGCGACGAGGCGACGGACGAGGCCGTCGAGGCGCTCGTCGAGGAGATGAGGGAGGCGCTGCTCGACTCGGACGGCGTGGAGGACGTCTTCGCCGACGACCGCACGATCGAGCGCATGATCTTCCGGACCTTCGCGGAGACCTCGCGCACCCTCGCGCGCACGGCGCAAGAGGAGGACGAGGACGACGAGCTGCCTCCGATCAGCGTGAAGCTCGACACGCTCGGGTACGTCGCCGCGGCGGCCGCGAAGAGCGCCGACGACGGCACGCTGCGCGAGGCCCTCGATCGCGCCGCGGAGGCCGCCCAGTCCGAGCTCAAGACCTTCGACGAGAAGAGCCTCACGGCGTTCTTCAAGCCGGTCGACCCCGACCCGGATCGACGCCTCGACATCGAGTCTGCGATCGAAGAGGAGCTGTCCGATCTCGTCGACCTCGGGGTCGTCGAGCTCCCCACGGTCAAGCGCACGTTGCCGCTGCCGGCGCTCGGTGATGCTGAGCGCAAGACGCTGCGGCGTCGGCTCGACGAGCTCGCGCAGCGCCACCTCGGCGCGGCGCACTGCCCCGGCACATGGGATTGGTCTCACGACAAACGTGCGGTCGATCTCGTGTTCACGCCCCTCTCCGAGCCGGACGCCGCGCTGATCGAGGGCAAGACCGACGCCTTCCGCGCGGATCTGGCGGCGGCGCTCGTGGGGCTGGAAGGCGCTCAACGGCCCGCCCCCTCCGACGACGACGACTCCAGCGCCGAGGTCGATGTGTCGTTCGCGATGCGCGTGCTCAAGGCAGCGGGGCTCCCGGCGCCGCCAGCCAAGAAGCGCCCCGCGACCGAGTCGCCCGCGGCCGCGGCGGGCCCGCCCGCCTCACGCTCGGCACGCGCGAAGGCGCCTCCCGAGAAGGCCGCCCCGAAGCCGTCCGCGGCGCGGGCCGTGAAGAAGGCCCCAAAGCCAACCACGGCGGACGCACCGCCGCCGCGCGCCCCCGCAAAGAAGGGCGCCAAGGCCCCGTCGCGCAAGAGGCCCTGAGCGCGTCCGATGCGGGCTCTCATCGTCGGCGCCGGCGCGGTCGGGCAAGTCTACGGCCATCACCTCGCGCGGGGCGGCGCGGAGGTCTCGGTGTACGTGCGGCCCAAGAGGCGCGCCGAAGCGCTCTCGGGGACGAGGCTGACGCGCGTCCGCCCCGTCGGACGCCGCCTCACCGAGACCTTCCAGCCAGCGAGGGCGCTCACCTCGGCCGCCGAGGTCGCGGCCGCCGGACCCTTCGAGCAGATCTGGCTGTGCGTGCCGACGACGGCGCTCGACGAAGCGCTCGTTCGCGCCGCGACCGCCTCGAGCCCTCGCGCGACGGTCGTCGTGCTCGCGCCGGGCCACTTCGTGGCGGAGCTCGCGAACCGCGTCCTCGGCGAGCGGCGCACCGTCTTCGGCGTGATCGGAATGGCGAGCTACCTGGCGCCGATGGAGGGCAGCGACGACCCGCGAGAGACCTCGACCCCCCCTGGCATCGCCTATTTCCTGGCGATGACCCGCCTCTCGTCCGCGTCTGAGCGGCGAGCCCTCGAGGCCGTCTCGGCCCTGCGCGCGGGGGGCTGCCCCGCCGAGGTCGTCCCCGACGCGTCGCGCGACGGCGCGTTCGGGAGCGCGGCGCTGATGCCCGTGGTGGCGTCGCTCGAGATCTCCGGTTGGTCATTCCGGGAGCTGCGACAGGGGGCGACCCTCGACCTCGCCGCGGCCGCCATCGACGAGTCGCTCGCGGTCGCAGCGGCCCGCACCGGGCGCGCTCCCCCCATCCCCGAGCTCGCGCGCTCGGCGCTCGCGCTGCGGCTCGCGTCGCACCTCGCGCGCTGGGCTCCGCTCGACCTCGAGGGCTTCCTTCGGGTCCACTTCGTGAAGGTCGGCGAGCAGACCGCCCTCTTGCTCGCCCAGAACGTGTCCGAGGCGCAGCGGCTCGGCCTCCCCTTCGCGGCGCTCGAGCAGCTGCTCGCGGAGCTGCAAGCCGCGCGGCTCGCCTCGGCCCCCGCCTGACGCGGGCGCGCGACGACAATCTTCCCCTCGGGGCACAAGCCTGGCTACGCTCGCTCTTTGTAGCGGGGCGCGATTGGGCCGGGCGGCGCTCCCCCCTCGGCCATCGATGCTGCACGCGACACCGTCCAGGAGAACGACACGCATGCGAAGACGCCACCGTTGGGCCCCTCCCCTGCTGCTCCTCTGTGCGCTGGCGCCGGTCTGGGCTGCACACGCCGAGGGCGTCCCGGTCAGCCAGGCGACGGACGAGCAGAAGTCCCAGGCCCAAGAGCTCTTCATCAAGGCCACCGAGAAGATGAAGGGCGACGACCACGAGGGCGCCCTCGCCGACCTGCGAGGCTCGTTCGATATCGTCGCGAGCCCGAACACTCGCCTGCTGATCATGCGTGAGCTGATCGCCCTCGGGCGGCCCGCGGAGGCCTATCGCGAGGCGGCCGAGACCGAGCGCCTCGCTCAAGAGGCGGCGCTGGCCGATCCGAAGTACCAGGACACGCTCAAGTCGGTGCAGCAGGAGCGCGCCGACCTCGGGAAGAAGGTCGGCTTCGTGAAGGTCGACGTCGGCACGCTGACAGGCGAGCTGGTCGTCGGGGGTCGCGCTATCGGGACCGAGGAGCGAGGCGGCGCGATCGCGGTGAACCCGGGCCAGGTCGAGGTCGCCGTGCGCGGCCCCACGGGCGTCGCCGACACGCGGGTCGTCGACGTGGGGCCCGGCGTCGAGGTCGCGGTGTCGTTCGTACCGGTGGTGAAGCCGGAGGAGCCCAAGACGGCGAGCGGCTCGGTGCACCCGTTCGACATGGGCACGGGGCAGCGCATCACCGGCATCGTCTTCGCCGGCGTCGGCGTGATCGGCATGGGGATGTTCGCCGGCTTCGGCTCCGCGAACCAGGCGATCTACTCCGACCTCGAGGAGCAGTGCGCGAGCGGCAGCTGCCCTTCGTCGCTGCAAGAGGACGCTGACCAGGGCCGCACCTGGCAGACCGCCGCCAACGTCAGCGTCGTGATCGGCGCCGTCGGTCTCGCCGCGGGCGCTGGCCTGTTGATCCCCACCTTCTTCGCCAAGAAGAAGAGCGACGACAAGAGCGCGTGGCTCGGCGTCGAGGTGGGCCCCGGTTACGTCGGCTACAAAGGGAGCTTCTGATGCGCACCGTCGCCACCACCCTGGTGTTACTGACCTTCGCCTGCACCAACGACTACGACCAGTTCAACTTCGGCGGCGCGCCCGCGACCGGCGGCACCTCCAACACCGGCGGCACGACAGTGAACACCGGCGGCGGGGGTGGCACGACCGACGGCGGCGCACCCTCCACCGGCGGCATGGGCAACGGCGGCACGCCCTCGACGGGAGGAATGGGCAACGGCGGAGCCCCGACGACCGGCGGCATGGGCCAGGGCGGCGGCGGTGGCGCGCCGCCGACCGACGTCACCGTCCCCTGCGGCGCCGCCGTCACGCCGTGCGACGTCGACGCCGGCCAGAGCTGCTGCATCGACAACAACGGGGCCTCTGCGGGCAACTGCAGCGGCAACTGCCAGGGCAACCAGGCGACCCTCGACTGCAACGAGCCCGCCGACTGTCCGGGCCAGCGCTGCTGCCTGGAGGCGGGTGGCGGCGACGTGAGCTTCTCGCGCTGCGAGGACAGCTGCGGAGACGAGACGATCTGCGATCCGGCCAACCCCGACTGCGGCGGCGGAGAGACCTGCGATCAGCACCCCGACATGCCGCCCGGCTACTTCTACTGCAACTGAGGCGCGCGGCGCTGCCGCCGCCTCTCGGGCGGCTCGGGGTGCTTCCCGGCGCGCTGTCTCACGCGAAGCCGGAGCGCTACGGGCGCCGCCGCTTGTACGCCCAGACGACCGGTACGCCGTCGAGCCCGCTCACCACGACGGGCTGGACGGTGCCGTACGCGACCCACGCCTGATACTCCTGCCCCTGCATGTGCAGCTCGTGGTGGTAGAGCGCGACGTCGGCGTCGTCGGCGCGACCGACCGCGCGGAGGTCCTTCCTGAGGCGCCCGTCGCGCTGGAGCATCTCCCATGAGGCCCCGGCGGTGTCGTGCGGGTACACCCGACCGCCGGGCGGCAGCTCGCGGTTCAGGGTGTCGGTGAGCGACCCGGTCGTGTAGCCCCAGAAGGTGCGGTTGAGCCCCAGGCTGGCTGCGCCCGGCGCCCCGCCGACGATCGGGGTGTACGCAGACAGCCCCCACGGGTGCGCCGCGAGCGACTGGAAGACCGGTGAAGCGAGCGCGAGGACGACACACGCCGGGGCGACGACGCGCCCGACGCCTGCCGCGCCCACGAGCTCGAGCTCTTCGCGGATCACGCTCGCCGCGCGCTCGACCCCCGCGCCGGCGAACAGCGCGAGGAACGGATACGCGGTCATCCAGTGTTTGGTGCCACCGAAGATCGGCGTACCGCTCGAGAGCCACGGCCCATACGAGACGGCGACGCCGAGCGCCCACAGCACGAGCGTGGCGTGCTCCGCCGCGACCTCGGGCTCGCGCGCGCGCAGGTCCCTCAGCGCATCGCGCCCGAGGGCCGCCGTGCCGAACGCCGCCGCCACCAGGGTCACGAGCGGCACGGTGGCGACGGTCATGAGCGGCGCGTATCCACGGGGGAATGGCGGTTTCCAGTAGTTTTCGCCGAGGAATTCCATGTTGTAGTACTCGTGGTTCACGTGGAACGACGCGTACTCCTTGAGGCGAGCCCAGGTGTCGAACCAGAGCCACGGCCAGGTCGCGAACAAGACGAGCGGCCCGATGGTCGCCATCGTCAGCAGAGCGGCGAGCGGACGACGCAGCGTCGTGCGCAGCGACTGCCGGCTTCGCCACGCCATCAGCGCCAGCAGCGAAGCGTGCGCCGCGAAGGCGATCGGCAAGAACCACGAGTTGTGCTTGGTGCTCAAGGCGAGGCCGAACGAGAGGCCGGTCAGCGCCGGCCACAGCCAGCCGCTGCTCTTGAGCGTCCTGTCGTAGGCATAGAACGTCGCGACGAAGAGCGCCGTGATCGGGACGTCGAAGCACGCGAGGTGCGCGTGGAAGAACACGCGCGGCATGAAGATGAGCGAGAGCGCGGCGACGACGCCCGTCACGGCGCCCCGCGCCCGGACGCCCCAGTGGAACGTGATCGCGGTCATCACGCCGGCGAGGACCATCGCGGGGAAGCGGAACGCGGTCCCCGGCTCGGCGAACAGCCCGAGCCTGCGATCGGCCAGGTGCGACACGGCGAACAGCGACTTGGCGAGCGCCGGGTGCTCGTGGTTGACGACGAAGTGCGCGTCGATCGCGGCGCGCCGCAGCGCCTCGCCGCGGTCTCTCACGAGCAGCACGAACCACTCCCCATAGCGCTTCGCAGCGTAGAAGTAGAACCCCTCGTCGCGCGCGTAGCCCGCGTCGCTCGTGAGCAGGAGCAGCGCGACGACCGCCGCGCCGAGGGCGACCGCCACGAGCGCGTACAGCCGCCTCAGCCGCTCGCTCGGCCCCAGCGCGAGCGAGGGCCTCGAGCTCTGCGGGTCGTCGGCGGGCTCGCTCATCGGGTGTCCGCCTGGAAGCAGAAATGCCGATCCTTGTAGTCGCTGGCAGAGACCAAGAACTCGACCGTCGACGTGGCCTTCCCTGCGTGCGACCCGAGCTCGAAGGCGAACGGCTTCCAGCCCTCGCCGTCCGCGTGGCGCTCGACACCCACGAGCTCGCCGTCGACGCGCACCTCGAGCTCGACGGGGGCGCCGGCGCCCGCTCGCTCGATCATCCAGTACATCCCGCTGTGGCCAGCGATGCGCGCCCCCAGCGGCACCCCCGAGAACCGGATCGTGCGGGCGCCCCTCTTGGTCGGGTGCGCCCAGATGCAGCGGCGCGGCATGAACCGCTGGTCGGCGATGACCGTCGCCGAGACGTTCAAGTAGGGACCGTCCGGGCATTCGAAGCGCCTGGCCGGGAAGCCCGGGTGACCGCCGAGCCCGCCGGTCATCGGCTGGGAGCGCTCGCTCCAAGCGCAGCGCGTCTCGGGCTCGGTTCCGCCGACGCTCGCCCACCCGGGCTCCAGCCGCTCGACGAAGTCGAACACGACGCGCGCGGGGCTGGGGTTCTCGAGGGTCCGCACCACGAACGGACCGACGCTGCGCTCCGCGACCTGACGAAACCCGGCGAGCTCGGGCGCGCGCCCTCCCGAGACCGAGATCTCGAGCGCCCGCTCGAAGCGCGCCTCGTCGCTCCGCGCCAGCGCCGCGAGCGGGAAGTAGCGATCTCCGAGCGCGCGGCGGACGTGAGGCTCGGCCCAGCGAGGCGCGACGACCACCAGGTCGCCCTCCCGGTAGACCTCGCGCAAGGCGGGCTCGAGCGCGTCGTACGCCGCTGGCTGGGGCGCGGCGCCCCGCGCCGAGAGCGCAAGCGCGAGCTCGACGGCCCCGACGAGGGGCACGAGCGCGAAGGCCCACGCGAGTCGCGGCTTCACGCCCCCTCCTCGGCCGCGCGCCGCGCCGCGCGCCGGCGCCACGCGGCCGCCCCGCCGAGGGCAGCGGCCGTCACGAGCAGCGCGGCGACCCCCGCGCGCAAGCCGGGCGGCCGGTAGCTGAGCACGACGAGGCTGTCGCCCTCGGGCAGCTCCACGGCGACTCGGCTGCGATCGCGGACGACGCGCGCCGGCGTCGACCGCGGACCCTCGACCCGCGCGGTCCAGCCTCGATCGTAGTTCATGTTGTAGATGAGCCGAACCCCGCGCTCAGCCCCCCGCACGCGGAACGTCGCGCCGTTCGGCGACCACCCCTCGATCACCGCCTCCCCCGCGGGCTCGACGTAGGCCTCGCCGCGATAACGCCGATCCGAGGCGGCGAGCGCACCCCTGTCGTCGAACGGCGGAGCGCCGTAGCAGTCGATCACGCCAACGTTGCCGAGCATCGCGAGGTACATGGGGCCCGCCCAGTCCCGGGGACGATACTGCAGCGGAGGGCGCTGCTCGAAGCGGAAGTCGGGGCGCGCCGCAATGGGCGGGGCGTGCAGCGACATCGCGGCGGCCATCGGCTGCTGGGCGATCAGCGCGACGTCGCACGCGAGCGCGAGCGCGAGGGCGGCCACGGCGGCGTCGAGCCAGCGCCGCTTCGCCCCGAAGCGGGTCACTAGCGCGCCGACCCACGAGGCCAGCAGCAGGCCCGTCAGGAAGACCGCCGGGTAGAGGAAGCGTGACGGGACGTGCTGCGAGCGAAAGACGGGGGCGTGCTCGTGGAGCAGGGTCCAGGGCGCGAGCTCGTGGAACGCGCCGAGGCCGAGCACCACGAACAGGAGCGCGAGGAGCTTCAGCAGACTCTCGCGCCGGCCAGGGGCGAAGACGAGCGCGACGGTCAGCAGCAGCGCTCCGGGGAGCGACACGTAGATCCCCCACTCGTGCCAGCCATAGGGCTCGACCGGCGCCGGTCGATCGAAGAACCCCTGCTGCCGCGAGGTCAGGGCGGTCCACAGCGCCGCGAGATCCATCCGCTCATCGGAGGCGATCAGGCGCGGCGCCCGCTGGAACGTCGCGAGGATCGGGAAGAGCTTGGGTGCGGAGAGGCCGACGCCGATCGCGCCCCCGGCGGCCAGGATCGCGATCGGGCGGAGCGTGCGGTCCTGCGCGGCCACGAGCACGCTCCACGAGGCGAGCAGCAGGACCGTGTGAGGCAGCGGGTAGATCCCTCCCGCGTAGACCAGCATCGCGAAGCAGACGCCGAGCCCGACGCAGTGCCGAAGCGACCCCGAGCCCTCGCGCGCGCGCTCGAACGCCCACAGCGCCCAGGGCAAGAGCGCGTACGCGAGGTGCCAGGTGTGCCCGGCCGCCGTCTGCAGGCCCCAGCGACCGTTCACGGCGAACAGCGCCACGACCAGCGCGCGCGCGCCGAGGGAGGAGGTGAACCGCCCGGCGGCGAGGTAGCTGCCCGCGGCCCCGAGCAGCGCCATCCCGAGGACCTCGAGCCGCAGCGCCCACCGCATGTCGAGCCCGAGGTAGAGCGGGAGCCAGGGCGACACGACGTTCGTCCCGGACTCGACGTAGCTCCACGCTGGAAAGCCCCCGCACGCGTAGGGGTTCCAGCCCGGCCACTCTCCGTGCTCCACGAGCGAGCGCACGGCGAGGTGACGGTGCGAGGTCTGCACGTCCCAGTCGTGGAAGCCGAACGTGTCGCGCGTGGTCCACCAAGGCCAGGTCACGATCAGGCTGGGCACGACGAGCGTGAGACAGGCGAGGACGAACGCGGCGGCCCGCTCGGGCCCTGCCTTCGTCAACGCGCGCCGCGCCCGCTCGAACATGCCCATCGATCCTGGGAGAAGAGTGTACCTTCTCGCCGATGTCTGGAACCTCCTCGGTGCCGCGCGCGTCGCTCGCCGCGCTGTCGCTGGTCCACGCGCTCGTGCTGGGCGCCTGCGCGTACCTCCTGCCGTGGCCTGCGCTCACGGTCTTCGCGGTCCTCGCAGGTGCGACGGCCGCAGGCCACGTCGCCACGTTTGCCCTCGCCGCGGTCGGCTCACGACACCGCGCGGGGGCGTGGAGGCTCACGTCGCTGCTGTCGCTCGGGCTGCTCGCGTACATGACGTACGCCGCGCTCGGGTCGGGGCTGTACGTGAACCTGCTGTACGAAGGCGTCGGCGCCGCGATCTTCGCGGCCTCGATCGCCGCGTGGTGCGTGGCCGTGCTCTTCCTGTTGCCCCTGTCGCTGTGGGGCCTCGCTCGCACGGGCGGCCTGCTCAGGCGCAAGCGCGGCCGCGTCGACGCCCCAGGCAGCACGGTCGCCATGATCGGGCTCGTCGTGCTCGCCTTCGCGCTCGCCACGCAGGCGGGGGCCGCGCGCGGCCGCGCGATCGAGACGCGCTCCGTCTCCGACCTCGACGCGCTCGTCTCGAAGGAGCTCGCCTCCCTGCCTGCGCTGCCGGCGTCCAGCGAGCTGCCGCCGAGCCTGTTCGCGCCGGCTCCGGTCGCGTGCGACGCGAGCCCGGCCGACCACTCGGGCGCGACCGTCTTCGTCACCTACCTGGTCGCGATCCCGCGGCCCGAGTCTCCCCCATCGGACGCGAAGGACCCGAAGAAGGTCCCCCCCCCTCCCCCCGCCGCGCCGCGCGTGGTGTGCTTCCAGCGCGCCGATCTCGAGGGCGCGCTGCGGGCCGCCCGCGTCGAGCTCGAGCGCTCGCAGGCGATGGGCGACGCGTTGGTCGACGTCGTCACCACGCTGCGCCCGTTGCCCGACGCGGGCCCTCTGCTCGGACCCGTCGTGGTGCGCCCGGGCTACGAGGGCGTCTGCGAACAAGCGTCGTGCCTGCTGCCGTGGCAGCTGTTCGGCCTCGACGCCTTCACCGAGGCCGCGAACATCTCCGAGCTACAGGCCGAGATCGGCGTGACGGCGAAGGGCCTGCGCCGCCTGCTCGGCCACGAGGTGGGGAAGGACCCCAGCCCGAGCGACATGGATTTTCGTGGCCTCGACGCCATCAAGACGCGCACGTACCTGATCCGCGCAGCCGGACGCACCGTCACCCCGATGCTGCACTTGCGGACCGGGCCGCGGCCGCTAGACGAGAAGAACGTCGAGGGCGCGCTGAAGGACGCCACGAGCTTCATCATCAGCTCGCAGGTCAAGGACGGGCGCTTCAGGTACACGGTCCAACCGTTCGACGGGAAGGTCTCCTTCGAGAACTTCAGCGTCCCGCGCCAGGCGGGCGCGACGCTGTCCTTGTGCGACTCCGCGGCGTACCACCCGAAGGCGAAGGAGGCCGCGCGCGCCTCGCTGAAATTCCTCGCGGGGCTCGTCCAGGACAGCGGAGAGCTCGGTGGCGTCGTGTTCCCCAAGGGCAAGAAGGGCGTCGAGGCCTCGCTCGGCAACAACGCGCTGACGCTCGTCGCGCTCCTCGCTTGCCGGCCGCTCCTCGGGGACGAGCTGGACGGCGCGATCGTCCGGCTCGGCAAGACCCTGCTCGCGATGCAGCGAGACGACGGCGGCTTCAGCCCTGCGTTCCAACCGGGGACCGGGGAGGTCGTCCCCGGCCGGGACCCGCTATACGCCGCAGGACAGGCCGTCTTCGCGCTGGTGATGTGGGAGGGCAAGGAAGGGGAAGGCCTCGCCCGCCCCTCCGAGCTCGGGGCCGCCATCGACCGCGCCATGAAATACTACGCAGGCCCTTATTGGGACATCCCGCTCAGAGACTTCTTCTACCTCGAGGAGAACTGGCACTGCCTCGCCGCTCGCGCCGCGCTCGACCACCACCGCAACGACGGGTACGAGCGCTTCTGCACCGACTACATGACGATGAAGATGCGCTTCATCCAGTCGCCGTCGAGCGGGGTCGACGAGGACCATGTCGGCGCTTACGCGTTCGGGCACGTCTTTCCGCCGCACCACGCGGCGTCCGCCGGGTTCACCGAAGGGCTCGCCGCTTCGATCGCGATCAAGCGAGCGCGGGGCGAGCCGACCGACGAGGAGGAGAAGGTGGCTCGCTGGTGCCTGTCTTATTTGATGCGCCACCAGTGGCGCGACGACAACTGCTTCTTCTGCACCCGCAAGCTGCGCATCCCGGGTGGGTTCAGCGAGAACGCCGCGTCGCCCATCATCCGCATCGACTTCGTGCAGCACGCGCTCGCGGGCATGCTGCACGCCAGCCGGGCGCTGGGCCTCGCCCCCAGCTGACGGCGCGTGACGACCCGACCCGCCGCGCTGTTCGCGCCGCTCCACAAGGCCCTCGTCCAGCGGCCGCGCACCGCCAGGCTCGCGCCGGTGCTCGCCTCGCTGGGGTCGCCCGCGCAGACGCTGCTCGACGTCGGCGCAGGCGACGGAGCGCTAGGGCTCGCGGTGGCCCAACGCCTCTCGGCCCGAGCCGCGGGGGTCGACGTCAAGGTGCAGCCCGGGGCCGCGCTCGAGGTCACGCCCTTCGACGGAGAGACGCTCCCCTTCCCGGACGCCACCTTCGACGTCGTGCTGCTCTCCGACGTCTTGCACCACGCGCGCTCCGCCGAGCGGCTGCTCGAAGAGGCGCTCAGGGTGTGTCGGCGGGCGGTGGTCCTGAAGGACCACTTCCAGCTCGGGGTCGGGGCGCGCTGGCTCCTGACGCTGATGGATCTCGCGGGCAATCGGCCGTATGGGATCGATGTGCTCGGCCGCTACCTCACGCCCCGAGAGTGGCTCGAGCTGTTCGCCCGAACGGGCGCGCGCGTCCGCGAGCTGGTGTGGCCGCTCGACGTCCACGCCGCGCCGCTCAGGGCCGTTTTGCGCAGCGAGGTCCAGTTCGCCGCGCGGCTCGAGCGCGAGCGAGGCCCCGCGTGAGGTCGCTCGTCATCGGCGGCGCCGGCTTCATCGGGAGTCACCTCGTCGAGCGCCTGGTGGCGCGCGGCCCGGTCACGGTGGTCGACGATCTCTCGGTGGGGCGTCGAGAGTTCCTCGCACGCGCGGCGGCCGCGGGCAGCGTGGAGCTCGTCGTCTGCGACGCGCGCGACGTCGACGCGCTCGCGCTCCACGCGTCCGGCCAGGATGTCGTCTTCCACCTCTCGGCGAACCCCGAGGCGCGGCGTGGCCTCGTGGACACCCGCCTCGATCTGGAGCAAGGGACCCTCGCGACCTACGCGGCCCTCGAGGCCTCGAGGCGCGCGCGCGTCACGCGCTTCGTGTTCGCCTCGAGCGGCACGGTGTACGGCGAGACCGATCAGGCGTGCGCGGAGGGTGACCTCGGGCAGCTGCCGATCTCGCTCTACGGCGCCAGCAAGCTCGCGGGTGAGGCGCTGGTGTCGGCGTTCTGCCACTGCTTCGACATCTCCGCGACCATCGTGCGCTTCGGCAACGTCGTCGGGCCACGCGCCACCCACGGCGCGATCTACGACTTTCTCCACAAGCTCGCGCGCGATCCGAGCGAGCTCGAGGTACTCGGCGACGGCGCGCAGTCCAAACCCTATCTGCACGTCGACGACTGCGTCCTCGGCCTGATGTTCGCCCTCGATCGGGGCGCGCCGCCGTTCGACGTCTTCAACCTCGCGCCGGACGGCGCCACCACGGTGCGCACCATCGCGGAGGCTTGCGTCCGCGCGTCGCCGAGCCCGAAGGCCACGATCCGCTATCTTGGCGGCGAACGAGGCTGGAGGGGAGACGTGCCGCGATCCCGCATGCGCGCCGACAAGCTTCGGCGCCTCGGGTTCAGCCTCGCGCTTACCAGCGACGAGGCCGTCTTGCGCGCGGTGTCAGAGGTCGCACGCGAGGTCTTCGGCGCCCCCGAGGGGCCCTCGTGAGGCAGGCCGTCATGCTCTGCGGCGGCCTGGGGACCCGCATGCACCACGTGTCGGGCCCGCTGCCGAAGGTCATGCTGGAGGTGCGCGGCGTCGCCTTCCTGCACCGGCTGATCGCGCGCATCGCCGCGGCCTCCTTCGACGAGATCGTGCTGTGCGTCGGCGTCGGCGCCGAGCACGTCCGGCGCGCCGTCGCCGATCGGCCACCGCCTGTGCCCGTCCGCTTCAGCGAAGACGGCGAGCGCCTGCTGGGCACCGCGGGCGCCCTGAGACAGGCGCTCGATCTGCTCGCGCCCGAGTTCCTCGTCACCTACGGGGACTCTTACCTGACCTTCGACTACGCCGCGCCGCTCCAGGCCCTCGAGGGGGCGGCCGACGCGGACGCCTGCCTCGCCGTCTACCAGAACAAGGATCAGCTCGAGCCCTCGAACGTCGCGGTCCGCGACGGTCGCGTCGTGCGCTACGACAAGCGCCGCACGCTCGAGGAGCCTCGCCTCGATCACATCGACTACGGCGCGATGGCCCTGCGCCGTCACGTCGTCGAGGCGCTGCCCCCTGGCGTTCCCTACGGGCTCGACGTCGTGCAAGCCGAGCTCGCGCGCGGCGGGCGGCTGCTCGCCCACCCGACGCCCGAGCGCTTCTACGAGATCGGGTCGCCGGTCGGCCTGGCCGACCTCGAGCGCTTCCTCGACTCCTCCCCGCAGCCGCTACCGGCGCGGCCGCGCGAGGGCGCCGACCCGCTGTCGACCCTGCCGTCCTCGGGCTCCCCCGAGCCCACCGACCCCCGCGCCGCGGAGCTGTCGGATCGACTGCGCTCGTACGAGATCTGGGGCTGCATCGGCCGCGGGGGGATGAGCCGCGTCTGGCTCGCCCGCCACGAGCTGCTGGCCGTTCCGGTCATCGTGAAGACGGTCGAGTCCGAGTTCGAGAACGACGCCAAGGGCGAGGCGCGCGTGCTCTCCGAGGCGAAGCTCATGGCGCGCATCCCCAGCCCGCGGGTGGTCCGCGCGCTCGACGCCGGCCTGCACGAGCACCGGCCCTACCTGGTGGAGGAGTACGTCGACGGCGTCGACCTCGCGGAGCTCGATCGCAGGCGTCGCGGGGCGCTCGGCGTCGGGCTGCCGCTGTGGTTCGTGTGCGACGTGATGCAGAGCGCGTGCGAGGCGCTGCACTCGGCCCACCAGACCGGCGTCGTGCACCGCGACGTCAAGCCCTCGAACCTGTTCGGGTCCCCCCAAACGGGCATCCGCCTCGGCGACTTCGGCATCGCGGCGGTCGCCACCGCGAGCGCCGAGCACGAGATCTGCGGCACCGTCCGCTTCATGGCGCCGGAGCAGATCCAGGGCGCCGAGCCGAGCGCTTCCTTCGACATCTGGGGGGCGGCCGCGACGGCGTTCGACCTGCGCTATGGCTATCCCCCGTTCGCCTCGCTGCCAGCGCTCCTCGATCCGCGCCTGTCTCCGTCGTTCCCCCCGCCGCCCACGCCGGCGGAGGCGTACTTCCAGCACGTCCTGGCCGGCATGATGCGAAAGTCTCCCGACGCTCGCACCCACAACATCCTCGAGCCTCTGCGGCACTTCGCCCTGCTGTCGCAGATGCTGCGCGTCGCCACGCGGCACGGCTCGATCATTGCCCTCGATCGCACCACCTTCCGGGTGCACGACTGCGTGGTCCGCTTCCGCGCGGGCGATCTCGCCAAATGGAAGGCCGACGCGATCGTCTCGAGCGCGAACGATCTGCTGGGGATGCGCTCCGGCGTCGCCGACGCCCTGCGCCGCGCCGGAGGCGACGTGATCGAGGAGGAGGCGCTGTCGTGCGGGCGTCAGCCGCTCGGGAGCTGCGTGGCGACGACGGCGGGAGCGCTCGAGGCGCGGCACGTGCTCCACGCAGTGTCGGCCTGGAAGGAGGCTTCTTGTGTCGGGCGCGCGACCCAGCGGGCGCTGCTGCTCGCGGACGAGCTCGGCCACCGCTCGCTGGCGTTCGCCGCGCTCGGCACCGGCGCCGCGCGCATCAGCATGGAGGCCTCGGCCAGCGCCATGATGACCGCGCTCAGGCAGCACCTCGAGCTCGGCGCGACCCGTATCAAGGAGGTCGACGTCCTGGTGTGGGACGCCCGCGCCCTCGAGCTGTTCAGGGAGGTCGGCGAGGACGCCCTGCACGGCAACCTCGAGCTCGGGTGGCACGACATCGGGCTGCCTGCGGATCAGGTCGAGGTGCGCCCCGAGAGCGCCACCTGGATCGACGCGGGACGAGGCTCGGGGCCGCGCACGCCGAAGCGCCCGTGACTAGGCGTCGTGGTAGGTTGCGACCGTGATCGTCTCGCGCGCGCCGGTGCGCTTCTCTCTCGGGGGCGGCGGCACCGACCTGCCCGCCTACGCGTCGCGGTTCGGCGGGTTCGTCGTCAGCGCCGCGATCGACAAATACGTGCACGTCTGCGCGAGCTCTCGCTTCCAGCGCGAGATCCGCTTGTCGTATTCGAAGACGGAGATCGTCGGCGCGGTGGAGCGCATCGAGCACCCGATCTTCCGAGAGGCGCTGAAGCTGCTCGGCATCAGCGAGGGGATCGAGCTGGTCAGCGTCGCAGACCTGCCCTCGAGCTCCGGGCTCGGGTCATCGAGCGCCTTCACCGTCGCGCTGTTGAACGCCCTGCACACGTACAAGCGCGACCTGGTCTCGTCGCGGCAGCTCGCGCTCGAGGCGTGCTCGCTCGAGATCGAGCGCCTCAAGGAGCCGGTGGGCCGACAAGATCAGTTCATCTCGGCGTTCGGGAACGTCTCGGCGCTCACGTTCGACCGAGACGGCTCGGTCCACGTCGAGCCGGTGCCAGCGCGCGACGAGGTGCTGGGCGAGCTCGAAGCCAACCTGGTCATCGTCTGGTCGGGCGTCGAGCGGCCCGCGCGGGTCGTCCTGCGTGAGCAGGGTGAGCGCATCGACACACTGGAGCCCGACGTCCTCGAGCGCATGCACCGCATCCAAGCCCTCGGGCGCGAGGTGTACCGGCTGCTGGTGAGCGGCGACGTCGACGCGTACGGCGAGCTGCTCCACGAGCACTGGACCGCGAAGCGACGCCTGGCGAGCGCGATGACCGACGCGACCCTCGACGAGCACTACGAGGCCGCGCGCTCGGCCGGGGCGATCGGCGGCAAGATCATGGGCGCCGGCGGCGGCGGCTTCTTCATGTTCTACGTCCGCCCGGCCGACAAGCGGCGCGTGATCGAGGCGATGACCGCGCGCGGGCTGAGGGTGCTGCGCTTTCGGTTCGACTACGACGGCGCCCGCATCATCGCCAACCACCAGCGCTCCTGAGCGCCGCAGCGCTCCTCGGGTCGCTGCGCGGGCGACAAGGACCGCCCCTCCCCTCAGCCCTCGGGCTTGATCGCGACGCGCTCGACGGCGGTCCAGCCGGCGACCTCGGGCGAGTACATCTCGAACGCCTTGGCGGACGGCATCACGAACGTCCCGGCGTGACGGGCGCGGACGACGAAGCTCAGCTGGTGGACCCCGGCCGGCAGGGTGTCCGCGAAGTACACGACGCGGTCGTCACGGACCTCGCGCCGGACGAAGGGCGCGGGTGCATCGTTTCGCCAGGTCGAGGTGCGCTGCGCGTCGGGGACGTAGAGCCCGCCTGGGGTGGGGATCTCGACGGCGACCGCGCTGCGGCTCGCGTGCGTGATGAGGGTGACGTCCACGCGCACCATGTCGCCTTCGACGATGACCCCCTGCGGTCGCTGGCTGGAGACGACAGTGAGGGTGCGCAGGACCTCGATCCCTTGATCGACGGGCTGCTCAGGGAGCGCGACGCGGGCGAAGCGCAGGCGGGCGTCGTAGTAGACGATGCCTCCGCGATCGACATCGAACGTGAGCACCGCGTCGTGGCCGCCGGCGCTCGAGACCTTGGACATGGGGATGGCGACCTCCTTCTGCAGGCCCGCGCCCTTGGAGAAGGTGTGCTCGAGCAACAGCTCATCGCCGAAGAAGACGCGCGCGGCGGCTCCGGCATCGGCAGGGCGCGTCGAGCGGTAGGCGTCGAGGCCGAGCAGCGCCCCCGCGGTCTCGTGCGTCGTGGGCCACGCGCCACCTTCACCGTCCAGCAGCAGGCCGCGCGCGAGAGGCTCGATCAGGGCGTGCTTCGGGTCGTGGGCGACCAGGGCGCGCAGGGTGAGCGCCGACGGCAAGACCCCCGCGACGGGCACCCAGTCGCTGCTCGAAGTGGCGACGATGCGCGCGGCCGGCCCCGAGAGCTTGGCGTCTTTGATGAGCGAGTCGAGCAGCTTCTTGCGCGTTCCCGGCTCGCCGCCCGTGACCGCCAGCGTGTGCAGGAGCAGCGCGCGCTCGGCTGGGCCGAGCGCCTGGCCGTCGAGCCAAGCCGCCGCGGCCGAGATGTCCTTGCCACGCATGGCGAGGACGTCGACCGCGAGAGCGGCTCCGCGCAGGGCGGCGACGCTCGGCGCTGCACCCGGCTTCATCAGCGCCGCGAGCCTGCCATGGAGGAACTTGAGGGCGCTCTCGAGCACGGCCGCGGGGACGGCGGCGCCGCGCTCGCTCGCCGACTGGAGCACGAACAGCACCCAGGCGCTGAGCCAAGGGTCGCTGGTCTGGGACCCGGACCACAGGCCGAAGCCGCCGTCGGGCTGCTGCGCACCCTGCAAGCGCGCCACGCCGTCCGCGATCATGTCCTTGGGCGCGTCGCCCAGGTCGGCGTCGAGGGCCCGCGCGAGGTCCCCCAAGGTGACGAGCGGAAGCAGGCGGCTCGCGGTCTGTTCGACGCAGCCAAAGGGATATTGCAGCAGCTGCTCGAGGCCGCGCTCGAGGCCGACGAGGCGCGAGCGCGACAAGCGCACCGTGAGCCCGCCGACGTCGGGCCGGGCATCGGAGAGGTCGCCGAGGCCTTCGGCCGCCGGCGCGGACGCCTCGCCCTGCACGGCGACCTCCTCGAGGAACGTCGGCGCGACGATCTTCCCGCGCAACAGCACCGAGTCCGACGCGCCCTTGGCAGCGCCGCGGATCGTGACGGCGTAGTCGCCGGCGCGCCGCGCCACCGCGTGGAACACGACCTTGTTCGCGCCGTCGGCGTCGAGCGACAGCTCGCGGGTCTTGTCTCCGACGATCTCGAGGCCGTCGGCGGAGATCTCCAGCGCGACCGGCGCGCCGAGCTTCTCGGTAGCGATGACCGTGACGGGGATCGAGAACTCGTCTCCGACGCGCACCGCGGTGGGCAGGCTGGGCCGAACCATGAGCGGCTTGTCGGCGGTGACGGCCGACTGACCGGCTCCAAAGCGGTCGCCCTTCGTAACGGCCACCGCCATCACGCGATAGGTCGTGAGCTGGTCGGGCAGGACGAAGCGGTGACGGAGCTTGCCGGCGTCGTCGGTCACGAGCGAGCCGGCGAAGAACACGGTCTGCCGGAAGTCGGAGCGCGGAGCGTCGCGGCTCACCGAGGTCGCCCCCATGCGGATCTTCGGCGGCATGGACCGGTGGCTCCCATGCAACGGGCCCAACACGGAGAGCCGCTGGTCGTGAGAGCTGAAGGAGCGCACCGCGTGCCCCCCGAGCGAGTCGATGAGGACCGCTTCGGGGCGAGGGAGCGGGTACCCGGTGATGGCCAGCGAGCCCTCGTCGACCGCCCACAGCGTCACCTCCGCCCGCGCCGGCTTCCCGGCGGCGTCGGTGACGGTCACGTCGACGTCGACCGGGGCGCCGGGGGTCGTGTTCGGCGTGGTCGGCGCGACCTCGACGTGCAGAGAGAACGCCGACGGATCGACGCTGAGCCCCTCCTCGGTCTCGCGGCGTTCGGCTCCGAGGATCGCGACGACCCGCAGCACCACCTCCGGGGCCATCGCCTCGGTGATGTTCAGCGAGAGGGTCGTGCCCGCGGGATCGAGCGTGAACTGTCGCTCCTCGATCACCGTCTCGCGCTCGATCGACAGCATCGCGAGCGCGGGCTTCTGCCATGGGGAGGTGACGCGGATCTCGCGCGTCTCGCCGACCTTGGGGAGCAGCTGAACGGCGCGCACGATACGCAGCGACGGCGTCTCGGGCGCTGGCGGCGACGGGGCCGGCGGCGGCGACGGGGCCGGCGGCAGTGATTGGCTCGGCTCGCGCACGAGCCACACCGTTCGCGACGACGTGATGACACGACCCTGCGCGTCGACGCTCCTCGCCTCGAGCTTGATCTGCGGAGACTCGAGCGGCGCCGCGCCCTTCGCGGGTGGGACGCCGAAGCTGCACTTCGATGGCGCCGCGCCAGTGACGACGCTGCACTTCCCCAGGGCCCTGGGCTCCTCGCCCGGCGCGACCCTCGTCGCGACGAGGTCGACGGCCACCTCCACCGGCTTCCCGACAGGCGTGACGGCCACGAGCTCCGGGGTGAGCGTGGCTCCCGCCGCGACCTCGTCTTGCGCCCAGATGCCGACGTAATGGTCGCCCGGGTGGACCGTCGTGCTGCTGGAGGCGTCGAGCTCACGGTTGTCGACGTCCCGCACCACCACGCTGCAGGAGAGCGCGCCGGCGCGAGGCAAGGGCCCCTGCTGCGCGATGCGCTTGAACGTCGCCCCGCCCTGAGCGTCGAGCTTGCCGACGTCCTGCGCCGTCCATGTTGGCGCAGGGCCCGCCCCGTCGAACGAGTAATGCTGGGCGTCGGGCCGGCTGATCGGCGGCTCGAAGGAGCCGCCGTCGAGCGACCACTCGACCGTCACGGGAGCGCCGGCGAGGGGCGAGCCGTGCAGGTACTTCGCCGAGACGGTGCAGGCGGTCTCCTCGCCGAGGGTGTGCGTCGCCTTGGCGATGCTGGCACCCACCTCGAACTCGAGGGGGTGGTACTCGGCGACGGCGAAGTGCGCCCTGCCGTAGCGCGTGGGCTCACCGGGGATTTCACCCTCGATCTTCAGCCAGCCGAGCTTCGCGTCCGGCGGGATGGTGTGCGTCGCGCTGAAGGTGCCGAGCTCGTTGAGCGTGGCCTCGAAGGTCGACACGGTTCGTGCGCCGTCGGGGTCGACGACCTTCGCCTTCACCTTCCCGCTGGCGGCGACGAGCTTGCCGTCGTCATCGATGGTGCGCGCGATGCCCTTGACGTGGACCGTCTCCCCCGGTCGATAGACCCCGATCGACGAACAGGTCCAAGACGCCCCCGAGGTCCTGGCCGCCACGGGCGCTGATGGCGTGGTGCATCGTGTCGTCGCCCTTCGTGACGACGACCCTGAAGTCGGTTCCTTGGGCGGGGATGTCGACGTCGGCCCTGCCCTTGGCGTCGGTCTCCACGGTCGGCGACGTCGCCTGGTCGGAGCGCACCACGACCTTGGCGCCTTGCACGGGCGCTCCGCTCTCCGCCGAGAGCACCCACACGCGGGCTCGCCCGTGGCTCGTCCGCGTGAACACGGCGAGCTCCGTCAGGGTGACGACGTGGACCCAATGGGCGAGCTCCTTCGTGTCGGCGTCTTTGTAGCGAACGACGAAGGCGACGTCCCCGTGGACGGGCATCGTCTCGAAGAGCTTGGCGAGCTGGACCTTATGCGCCGCCGGCTCGTCGCCCGGCGACGCGGGCAACGACTGTACGAGCTTGGACGCCGTGGGCGGAGGTGGGGCGACGTCGCTCTTGCGGAACAGCGAGTCTTCCAGAGAGAGCGGGACGGCATAGGCCGACACGTCGGTGACGCGCTGCCCGAAGACCAGCACCTCGCCATCGGGAGCCAGCTTGCCATAACGGCCGCGAAGGCCGAAGTAGGCCTCGGGCTCGGGGCGAACGACGGGGCTGGCGAGGGTGACCGTAGCTTGATAGCTCGAGGCGAGCTTGCTCCCGCGATCGTCCGCCATGCCGCCGCTCAGCCGGAGACGAAGCTTCCCCGAGCTCGTCTCGTAGCCGGGAGCGAGCTCGATCGCGAAGGAGCCGTCGGGACGAAAGCCGGAGACGAACGCGGAGGCGAGCGGCGGGGTGGCTTGGAGCGCGGCGTCGAGCGCCTCCTGCGTGACGGCGTTCGAGAGGCGCAGCTCGAGAGGCCGCTCGAGAGCGCACTGCGTGGTCTTCGTCGCGGGCACGAGCGCGGGCGGCGCCGCGGGGTCTTCGCCTGCCTTGGGCAGGGGCTGGCAGAACAGCCCGAGGACCTCGAGCGGTCCCCTCGTGCGCGCCTCCAGCGAGACGGCCGCCCCGCGCAGCGGCCCCTCCTTCGAGACCAGCTCGCCGAGCTCCAGCTTCAGCGTCGCGCTGCCGGGTGCCTTCTCGAGGCGAACGACGACCTCCTCCGGTCGCTCAGGGACGGCCGACAGCTTGAACGCGACCGGCGCGCTGCCGCTCTTGGTCTTCGCGCTGACGCGCAGCGAGGCCGACAGCGCGTCGAGGTCGACGGGCTGGTTGAACACGACCCGGATCGGATCCGTCGCCAGGCTGGCCGGTGGCCGCTCGCCAGACGCAGGCAAGGGCAGCTCGACGTCGAGCGACGCGTTGCCGGTCGCCGGCCCGTGGAGCGCTCGCGCCAGCGCGGGCGTGGGGGTCTCGAACGTCCACGACGCGCCCTCGGCGAGCGCGGTCCCATCGACGGCCGTGATGCCCGCCGGCACGCGGACCGCGAAGCGCGTTGCGTTCGGCAGCGGCTTCGCGTGGACGAAGCGAACGGACCGGCTGCCGACCCACTCCCATCGCCCCTCGGCCAGCTGCGGCTCGAGCGTGACGGGCGGCGGCGGCGTGGCCGCGTCGGAGAGCTTGCGCAGCGCCTTGCTGAACACGATCGTCGGCTCCGAGGAGGTCGAGGCCTGGCCCGTGGGCGCCGTGAAGCCGATCGTCAGCGGCTGGTCGCGCGTGCTTGGTGCCCGGCGCGCTGCGAGCTCCAGCTGCGAGCGCGGTGTGACCTCCGGCCGAGCCGGAGCGCACCCGCTCGCACAGAGCAGGAGCAAGGTCGCCCATGCGACGAGCCAGGCGATCGACCCCGCGCGGAGCCTGAGCATCGGGCGCGAGAAGACAGGAAGCTGGGCGGGTCGTCAACGTCGGGTGGAAGGCCGATGCATCCTCGCGAATCACCAGCGCTCTCGAGCGCGCCCCGAAGATCCACCTCCCCAGGCGCGCAGGGGCGTATTAAAGCTGCCCGCGGGGGCGGCGGTGGCGCACATCGCGATGCGCCTGCTCCGTCGGGCACGTCCCGCCTCTGAAGGAGAACGTCATGAACGGTTGGTTCCAGAAGGTCTGGTTCTCGTCGGTGGTGCTCGGGCTGAGCCTCGCTGGTTGTGGCGACAAGGCAGGCGGCGCCAGCTCGGGCTCGGCCGCCGCCTCGGGGACCGCCACGAGCAAGGCGACCGCCGCCGCCTCGTCGACGGCCGCCGCGACGGCCACCGTGGCCGCGACCGGCTCCGCGACCGCTGCGCCCGCAGCCAACGCCGAGATCGACGTGAAGTCGATCCTCTCGGGCGACGGCGAGGACGCATCCGGCATCGCGGTCAACCTCAACGACATCAAGGACGACGCGCCCGCCCTCGGCGGCCTCAAGCCCAAGGCGCCGGCCGACAAGGTCGAGTGGCTCCCGGTCGGCCCCCTGCAGGTGATGAACCCGGGCTGGGAGAAGAAGAAGATCGGCGAGCTCGGCATCCTCGTCTCCCCCGACAAGAAGGCGGGCGTCGTCTTCACCGGCTTCGACACGCCCGAGAACGGCGCGAAGAAGGTCGACGAGATGACGAAGACCCTTGGCTTCAAGGAGACCAAGTGGAAGAAGGCTAAGCCGGTCAAGCTCGGGGAAGACAAGTCGATCCCCGCGCTGATCAGCTTCGGCACCGCGAAGGACAGCAAGGGCACGCCCATGAAGCTCTACTTCGCGCTGATCAAGACCGGCCAGCCGGTCAACGTGCTCGCGCTCGGCGGCGCCGACGACGACGCCCCGGCCGAGGAGCTGAACACCGCGCTCGGCATCGTCGCGATGGCGAAGAAGAAGTGACCGACTCGCTCGCGTTCGTCGACGCGTACCTCCACGAGACCGCCGAGATCGCTGCCCGCACGAGCGGGGCCGATCTCGCGCGGATCATCGACGTGCTCTACGCGGCGTACCTCGCGGGTCGCCACGTCTACACGTGCGGCAACGGAGGGAGCGCGGCGAACGCGAGCCACCTCGCGTGTGACCTCGCCAAGTTCACTCACGTCGAGGGCAAGCGTCGCTTCCGCTGCACGAGCCTGTGCGACAACGCGGCGCTGATCAGCGCGCTGACCAACGACGTCGGCTTCGGGCGCGTCTTCAGCGAGCAGCTCGAGGCTTCGTTCGCGGCGGGCGACGTGCTCGTGTGCCTGAGCGTGCATGGCGGCAAGGGCGCCGACCAGGCCGGGCCCTGGTCTCAGAACCTGGTCGCGGCCGCGCGGCTCGCCAAGGAGCGCGGCGGCAAGGTCGTGGCGCTCGTGGGCTACGACGGCGGCGCGCTCGCCGTCCTGGCAGATGCCTGCGTGATCGTCCCCAAGACGAGCGGCGGCCACACCTCGACGCCCCACGTCGAGGGGATGCACGAGGTCTATCACCACCTCGTGTGCGAGCGACTGCGCCAGCTGGTCGCCGCGTCGTGACGCGCGGCCTCGTCGTGCTCGACCGCGACGGTACGCTGATCGACTTTCACCGCGACCCCGAGCTCGGCGTCGTCACGCCTGCGTTCCACCCGAGCCAGGTGCGCTTGCTCCCGGGCGTCCTCGACGCGCTCTCGGTCCTGTCGCGAGCAGGCTTCGCGCTGGCGATCGCGACCAACCAGCCCGGCGCGGCGAAGGGCGAGATCCCGCGAGCGGCGATCGAGGCGACGATGGCCGCGCTCGCGGCGCGCCTCGAGGCCGCCGGTGTCCCCCTCTCGGCGCAAGAGATCTGCCTGCACCACCCGACCGGAGGCGAGCGCGGCGACCCCTCGCTCGTCGGCCCTTGCGCGTGCCGCAAGCCAGCCCCTGGCATGCTCCTGTCCATCGCGAGGCGGGTCGGCGTCGCCCCCGAGCACGCGTGGATGGTGGGCGACACCGCCGTCGATCTCGCCGCCGCCCGCGCGGCGGGCATGCGCGCCGCGCTGGTCGCGTCGACCGTTCGCTGCGAGCTGTGCCCGCACAAGGGCGCTCACTTCGACGGGCTCACGCCCGACCTCCGCGCGCCGACGCTCGCCGAGATCGCCCAGCAGATCGTCGCTCTTCGAGGCTAGCCCCCCCGCCCGATGGCGGGCCGGCGTGCAAATGAAGTAGGGTCGCCCCGTGCCTGCGGCCGACGCGACCGCCCCGCCCTACGCCGTCGAAGAGCGAAACGTCGCGCTGTGTCGGCTGATCGGCCGACCCCGCCGGGTGCTCGACGTGGGCTGCGGCATCGGCCAAAACGGCGCCTTCGCCCGCGCTCGCGGGGCGATCGTGACGGGCCTCGAGCGCGCGCCCGGTCCGCGCGCCGCCGCGGCGCGGGCGCTGCACGAGGTGCTCGACGCCGACCTCGAGGACGACGCCTCCGTCGCGCGGGCGCTCGAGGGCAAGCGCTTCGATCTGCTGCTGCTCGGCGACGTGCTCGAGCACACGCGGGACCCGCTCCAGGTGCTCGAGCGCCTCTTGCCGCACCTCGAGGAAGAGGGCCACGTCATCATCTCTCTGCCCAACGTCGCGGCGTGGCCCGTGCGCCTCATGCTCGCCCGAGGCCGCTTTCGGTACGAAGACAGCGGCATCCTCGATCGGACCCACCTGCGCTTCTTCACGCTCGACAGCGCGCAGCAGCTGCTGCGCGGCGCGGGCCTCGAGGTCCTCCGGGCGGACCATAACCCCATGCTGGTGCGCGCCGCCAAGGGCGCGATCCTGGCGGCAGCGCCGACCCTCGCGCCCGCGTCCGCCCACGACCCGACCGCGCTCGCGCGCTCCCTGCCGTACAAGGCGTACATGGCGCTCGTACGCCCGGCGGAGGACCTGCTCGCGCGCGCTGCGCCTGGCCTGCTGTCGTTCCAGCACGTGCTCGTGGCACGCAAGCCGCCGCGCGCGCGCCGCCTCACGTGGACCGTCGGCATGCTCACGATGGACGAGGAGCCGTCGATCGCGCGCATGATCGAGGCCGTCAGGAGAGAGGCGCCGGGCGCGAAGATCCTGTGCGTCGACAGCTCGCAGGACCACACGCCCGAGATCGCCGCGCGCCTCGGGGCGCGCGTCCTGCGGCAGCTCCCGCCGCGCGGCCACGGGCCGGCGATGGAGCTGCTGATGTACGAGGCGGCACGCCAGAGCGAGGCGCTCGTCTACCTCGACTGCGACTTCACCTACCCGCCGGGGGAGCTGCCTCGGATGATGAGGCTGCTCGAGGACGAGGCGGTCGACGTGGTGAACTGCGCCCGCACCCGCGCTCGGCCAGAGGCCATGCCGCTCGCCAACTACGCCGCCAACAGGGCCTTCGCCGGGCTGGCGCACGCCCTGCACGGGGTGCCGACGGTCGACGTGCACAGCGGGATGCGCGCGTACCGCACGTCGGTGATCCGCGCGTTCGACTTCGACGGCGAGGGCGACGCGCTGCCCATCGACACGCTGCTCTGGCCCGCCAAGTGCGGCTACCGGGTCGTCGAGCTCCCCATCGACTACGCGGAGCGCGTCGGGGTCAGCAAGCTGCGAAAGGTCGCGGGCACAGTCTGGACCTTCGTGCGGCTGGGCCGAGCGCTCGGCGTGGGGGACCGCACGGCCCGGCGCTTCGAGCTGAGGTAGGTGCTAAACTAGCCCGATGCCGCGCCCCCTCCTGCTCGCCTTCGCGCTGCTCTGTGCCCTCGTCGCGCCGCAGGTCGCGACCGCGACCGAGTCGGTCTCGCTCGCGACGGTCGCGCCGAAGAACAGCATCTGGGGCAACGTCTTCAGCGTGTGGGAGAAGGCGGTCACCAAGAAGACCGACGGCAAGCTCGAGCTGAAGATCTATTTCAACGGCGTCCAAGGTGACGACGGCGCCGTCGTCGGGAAGCTCAAGGCAGGCCAGCTGGACGCGGCGGCCGTGAGCTCGATCGGCCTCGCGCAGATCCACAAGCCGGTGCTCGCGCTGCAGATGCCCGGCCTGTTTCGCACCTGGGAGGCGATCGACAAGGGGCGCAACGCCGTGGCCGCCGAGTTCGACGCCGCGTTCGAAAAGGAGGGCTTCCGCGTCGCGTGGGGCGACCTCGGCCGGATGCGCGGCATGAGCAAGGGCTTCGCCGTTCGGCGCCCCAAGGACCTGAAGGGCAAGAAGGTCCTCGGCTGGCGCAACGACGTCATCGGCCCGGTCGTGTATCAAATCGTCCCCGGCGCGAGCATCGTCTCGCTCGGACCCACCGAGGTCCTGCCGACGCTGCGCACGGGCGGCCTCGACGTGATGACGGCGCCGACGTTGGCCGCCGAGCAGCTGCAGTGGACGCCCCACTTCGACCACATCTCGAAGGAGGCCACGCTGATGGCGATCGGCGGCGTGGTGTGGCGCAAGAAGCGCCTCGACGCGCTGCCCGGCGACCTCCGTACGATCCTCGAGGACACGGGGAAGATCGCGCAGGGCGCCATCAAGAAGAAGGTGCGCGACGAGGACGACGCGGTGCTCGAGCGGATGAAGAAGAAGATGACGGTCGTCGAGCTCACCGACGACGAGCAGAAGGAGTGGCGCGAGCTCTTCGTCAAGGTCGGCGAGCGGCTGAAGCAAGGCACGTTCGACCCCAAGCTGGTCGACAAGCTCGTCGCAGCAGCGAAGTAGGGCGGGCCCCTCCGAGCCCGATGCTCTACCATTGACGGCGATGTCATCTCGCCGTCGCCTGGCTTCGCTCACCCTCGCCTCGCTCCTGCTCGCTTCGGTCGCTGCGGCTTGCGGCGACGACTCCCAGCCCGCGACGGGTGGAAGCGGCGGCGCGGGCGGCTCGAGCGGCGGCGCGCCTTCGACCGGGGGGATGGCCTCGGGCGGGGCGCCCTCGTCGGGGGGAGCCGCGAGCCAGGGCGGCTCGACGACGACGTCGATGGGGGGCAGCGGCGGCGAGGACCCTTGGTCGGGGCCGGTGGTGTCCCTCACCGCGCTCGACCTGGGCGAGGACGAGATCGGGGACAGCCTGTGGTTCCCCATCCCCGATCGCACCCTCGGGCTCACCACGCACAGCGAGGCGAGCTCGCCGCTGGGGATGGGGATCGCGTCGCTGAGGCCCCCCGGGCAGAACAGCGTCATCCTCGACGCCGCGATCCCGGGCACGGGCCTCGCGTACTTCGTCGACGCCGGAGCGTTGAACGGCGGCAGCCCGCTCTCCGATCTGCCGCAGGCGCTCCCGGTCGTCGAGGGCACGTGGCTCCTGCGCCTCGGGGCACAAGAGGGCCTCACCTCGGCGCGCTCGTGGGTCTATGTCCGCCGAACGCTGGACGGAGAGTTTCACGGGGGCGCGCTCGACATCAACGTCCACATCGCGCCCGGCTCCGGCGCGAGCCAGGCCTACATGACCGGCGTGATCAACAACCTCTTCAGCAGCTTCTACACGCCGCTGCTGGGGCTCACGCCCGGCAACATCAACTTCACCGCGGCCTCCTCCAGCTTCGACGTGGTCGACTCGAACAGCCAGTACCGTCAGATGCTGGCGAGCTCCTCCACGGCCAACGCCGCCCCCGCCCTGAACCTGTTTGTCATCGGCGACTTCGGCGGTGAGCTCGACTCGGCGCTCGGCATCGCGGGCGGCATCCCCGGCAGCCCGATGGTGCACGGCACCCCCCGCAGCGGCGTCGCGTACACCCCGACCGGCGACCAGGGCTACGACGCGAGCGTCCTCGCGCACGAGATCGGGCACCTGGCGGGGCTCTTTCACACGTCCGAGTACCAGATCACGGCGTTCGATCCGCTCAGCGACACGCCCGAGTGCGCGAACCCAGGGAACCCGCAGAGCTGCCCCGACGTGTCCAACGTCATGTTCCCGATCGCGTACGGCGGCGCGAGCCTCAGCCAGCTCCAGCGGCGCGTAGTGTGGGGCAGCGCGCTCTACCGCGGCATCCTCCAGGACGGCGGCAGCGTCAGCGCTCCGCTCCTCCCCGCTGCGCCGCTCGTCGCCTCGCCGCTCGCTCCGCCCTCGTTCACGCTCGCGAGCACGACCGCGCCCGCGAGCGTCGGGCCTGGCGTCGATCACCTCGTGCACGGCCATTGGTGCGGGATGTCTGGAGATCTGGAGTCGGCCGTCGCGTCGAGCCTGAGCGCGGCCGCCCGCGCGCGGCTGGTCGAGCTCGCGGCCGACGACGCGACCTTCGACGTCGCGCGCGGTCGCGCGATCTCGCTGCTCGCCCGCACCGCCGAGGACGCAGGCGACGTCGACGCCGTGGTCGCGCTCGCGCAGCGCGCGCTCGCGCTGGCGCCTGGCCGACGCGCCCGCCTCGCCGCGCTCGCCGCGCTCGACTCGCTCAGCCCCGCGGACCTCGCGCCCGCGCTCGAGGCGGGGCGCGCGCTCGAAGATCCCGTCGTCGCGCTCTCGGCCGCGACGCTCGGGTTGTAGCCGTCTGAGCAGCGCTGCCGTTGCGCTGGCTGCGCATTCCTTGCGGCTCTGCAAAGTGCGCAGAGGTGGCCTGCGGCGGTGCCTGCGATCACCGACGGGGCACGGGCGTTGCGTCAGCTGGAGTCATGAAGGCGCGCTCGAAGATCCTCGCGGCGATCGATCTCGGCCCCGCCACGGACGCGGTCCTCGCTCGCGCGCTCGACGAAGCCGACGTCCGCGGAGGGGCGGAGCTGTACGTCCTGATGGTCGCGACCCCCACCACCTTGGGGATGGGCGTCGTCGCGCCGGCGATCGCGCCCACGTTTCGCCCCGACCTCGACCTGGACAAGCCTGTCGTCGAGGTGCACCGTGCGATCGGCGCCTTCCGAGAGGGTCGCCCCGATCACCCCCTGCCCCGGGTCGAGGTGCACGTGACGATGGGGCGCCCCGAGCAGGAGATCGTCTGGCTCGCAGCCCACCTGGGCGTCGATCTGCTGGTCGTTGGCAGCCACAACCGCCACGGGCTCAAGCGGGCCCTCTTGGGCTCCGTGTCGGAGAAGGTCGTGCGGAGCGCCGGTTGCCCGGTCCTCGTCGTCCGGGAGAAAGCCCATGACGTCGAGGGCGCCCTCGACGAGGCCCTGTGCCCCGATTGCCGCGAGACCCGGCTGTCCTCCGGTGGCGCCGAGCTGTGGTGTGGAGAGCATCGCGCGCGCCACCTGCGGGTGCTTCACGCCCCGACGTCTCCCACGTAGGGTTTGAGGTGGAGGAGGGCTCGCTTCTTGCGAGCGGCAGGGCATGACCGAGGCAGCCGAGGCCGGCGAACCGACCGTCGACGACGTGATGACCCGCCAGGTCACCGTCGCCCGCGACACCGACACGCTCGCGTTCGCGAGCCAGGTGCTGCTGTGGCGGGCGATACGGCACTTGCCCATCCTCGACCCCGAGGATCACCTGGTGGGGATCCTCAGCGATCGGGATGTCTTGCCGCACGTCCTCGAGGGGCCTGCGGGCGCGAGACCCGTCTCCGAATACATGAGCAGGAACGTTCAGACGATCGCGCCCGGCGCCAAGCTCTCCGAGGCCGCGAGCCACCTGCAGGGCGCTCGCATCGACGCGCTCCCCGTGGTCGAGGGCGGCAGGGTCGTCGGGATCGTGACGACCTCCGACGTGCTCGCAGAGCGCGGCCGCTCGCTGCGCCGAGCGGCGCCCGTGACCAAGATGCGCGCGGGGGACGTCATGAGGCGACGCGTCCTCACCTCACACCCGACCGACTCCCTCGAGAGCGCGATTTATAAGTTGTTCGACGGGGACGTACGCCACCTGCCGGTGGTCGACGAAAACTTTCGCGTCGTCGGCATCTTGAGCGACCGCGACGTTCGCACTGCGGTCGGAGACCCTCACCGCTCCCTCGAGCAAGAGGGCGGCGTGGGCGGAGCGCTCGAAGAGCGGACTGTCGGCGACGTGATGACGAGGGACACCATCACGGTCGAGGCCTCGGCGAGCATCTTCACGGTCGCAGACCTGTTCGTCGACGAGCGCATCGGCGCGGTGCCCGTGGTGCGCGACGACGACACCCTGATCGGCATCATCTCTTATGTCGACGTCATCGCGCACTTCGTCGGGCGCCCGCGCTGACTCGCCGCGGCCCGCGCCCCTCTGGGCGCGGGCTGTCGGCGCGCGGTCACTGCTCGATGACGAGCTGGTCGAACTCCTTGCCGGTCCCATCGATCGCGTGGAGGCTGAGCGTGTCCTCTTCGATGGTCACGTACACGAACTCGATGACCTCGACCGCGAGCGCGGTGAACTCGGAGGGCTGCACGGGGTACGTTCCGGCGCCGCCGCCGCCGCTCACGATGTAGCTCACGCCGTTGATCTCCTTGGTTCGCTCGTAGTGGTGGTCATGCCCGGAGAACACGAGTCGCACGCCATAGCGCTCGAACAGCGGCTGGAAGCGGTCCTGGACCTCCCCGTTCGAGCCATGGACGCCCGAAGAGTACGGCCCCTTGTGCAGGTAGACGATGTCCCACGCGGCGTTGCTGCTCCGCAGATCTCGCTCGAGCCAGGCGTCCTGCTCGTCCCCGAGCTGCTCGGTGTCGAGCCCGATGAAGTGCACGTCGCCGTAGTCGAAGGAGTACCAGCGCTCGTTGTTCGGCAGGTCGAAGAGGGCCCGGAACGGGGCGGCGTCGGGCGAGCGGTACTCGTGGTTCCCCGCGACCGGGAACACCGGCACGTAGCTCAACAGGGTGCCGTAGATGTCGAAGTACGTGGCGTCGAACTCAGCGAACGCGCCCGAGCCGTAGGCCATGTCGCCGACGTGCAGCATCAGGTCGAAGGGGTAGTCGTTGATGCGGTCCGCGAGCGCCACTTGGTCGGCGGTCGCGTCGCCCGAGTCGCCGAGCACGGCGAAGCTGACGGGCACGTCGGCCCCCAGCCTCGGGGCCGTCTTGAAGCCGACTCGCCCGAGCAGGGTGCCGCCCTTGGCGTCGAGGATCGAGTAGCAGTAGGTGGTCCCCGGCTTGAGGCCCTCGACCCGCGCGAGCATGCGATCGGTGGCCGCCCCCTCGCTGGGCAGGTCGACCTTCGCCTGGGTCGTCTTGACGACCTTGCCTGCGGGCGTGGTGATCTGAAGCTGCGTGCCGCGCATCGCGACTCCGGCCCACATGACGGTGGCGCCCTTCGGCGTGACGCGGTTCAGGTAGGGCAAGCGCGTGAGCTGCCGCGACGTCCGCGGATCTTGCTCGAGCGCGCCACACGCCGAGCTGAGCTCGGAGGTCGGGTCCCCGACCACGGCTTGGGGGTTCGAGACATCTCCTTCGATGGTTGCTTCGATGTTTCCTTGGTTGTTCGGTGTGCAGCCAAACGAGACCAGCGCGAGCACGGGCACCAGGGCCAGGGGGGTTTTGGACATGACAGCAGTGTAAGTTGCACTCCTGTTTCCGTAAGTTCACGACCCGTTTCTTCTTTTCTTAATTATGACGTTCGCGTCAGATATTGCGTCCATGGAACGCCGCCGTGACGGTCGTCCTCGAGGGCCGAGACCTGCGAAAGGTCTACCGAATGGGCGAGGTCGACGTGGAGGCGCTGGCCGGGGTGGACATCGCGCTCCACGAGGGCGAGCTCGTGGCGCTGCTCGGAGCGTCGGGTAGCGGGAAGTCGACGCTGCTCAACATCCTCGGGGCGCTCGACTACCCGACGAGCGGCGAGCTGTCGTATCGCGGGCAGAAGATCGAGGAGGGCGATGACGCGCACCTCACGGCGTTCCGCCGCCGCCACATCGGGTTCGTGTTCCAGTTCTACAACCTCTTGCCGAGCCTCACCGCCTGGGAGAACGTCGCGCTGGCGACGGAGATCGCGGACGACCCGATGGACGCCTCGGAGGCGCTCGAGCTGGTCGGCCTCGGCGACCGGGTGGACCATTTCCCGGCGCAGCTGTCAGGAGGTGAGCAGCAGCGTGTGGCGATCGCGCGCGCGGTCGCCAAGCGGCCCGACGTGCTCTTGTGCGACGAGCCGACCGGCGCGCTCGACGCGGCGACGGGCAAGCTCGTGCTCGAGGTGATCGAGCGAGTGAACCGCGAGGTCGGCACGACGACCGCGCTCATCACGCACAACCTCGCGATCGCCACCATCACCGATCGCGTCCTCACCATGGCCGGCGGAAAGATCCGAGGCGAGACTCGGAACAGCGCGCGCGCCCACGCCAAGGACCTCTCCTGGTGAGCCAGCTGCGACGCAAGCTCGCGCGAGACCTGTGGCGGATGCGCGGGCAGGTGCTGACCATCGCGCTGGTCGTGATGACGGGCGTCGCGAGCTGGGTCTCGACGCGAGCGACCTATGACTCGCTCGTCCTCGCGCGCGACGCGTACTACGAGCAGCAGCGCTTCGGCGACGTCTTCGCCGAGTGCCGGCACGCCCCCGCCTCGGTGATCGACCACCTGGAGCGCATCCCTTCGGTGACCGGGGTCACGGCGACGGTCATCGAGCCCATCGTCTTTCAGACCGACGATCCCGTGCGGCCCACGGGCGTCGTGCTCGGGGTCGAGGTCAGCGCCCCGGTCAGCGTGAACGCGCCGCGAATCAAGTCCGGCCGCCTGCCAGCCGGGGGCGCGACGGACGAGGCGATGCTGCTCGAGTCGTTCGCCACCGCCCGAGGCGTGCGCCTCGGCGACGAGGTACGCTTCACGGTCCTGGGGGTGGAGCGCCGCGCGCGGGTGGTCGGCACCGCGGTCTCCCCTGAGTTCCTGTTCGCGCTGCAGGCGGGGGAGATGGCCGCAGACAGCCGCCAGTTCGGCGTGCTGTTCATGGACCTCGAGGCCGTCCGTACGCTCACCGCGCGCGGGGGTGCGATCAACCACGTCGCCCTCTCGATCGGCCCGGGGCAGAGCCCGAAGGTCGTCGCCGACGCGGTCGACGCGCTGCTGGCGCCGTGGGGCGGCGTGGGGGCGACGCTGCGCGCAGATCAGCCTTCGAACCGAGTCCTCGACCAGGAGCTCGGCCAGCTCACCGGGATGGCGCTGATCGTCCCGGCGATCTTCCTCGCGGTCGCGGCGTTCCTGCTTCACACCGTGCTCGATCGCATGGTCGCCCTCGAGCGCGCCGAGATCGCGGCGCTGCGCGCGCTCGGCTTCTCGGGCCTGGAGATCGCGCGGCACTACCTCGAGCTGACGCTGGCGATCGCGGTGGTCGGCGCGATCTTCGGGGTCGGGCTCGGCGCTTGGCTGGGCTCGCTGATGATGGACCTCTACGCGGACTACTTCCACTTCCCAGACCCCCCCTTCACGGTCCCGGCCAGCGTGGTGGCGGTGGGCGTCCTGGTCACGTTGGCGGCGGCGAGCGCCGGCGCGCTGTCCTCCGCGCTGCGCGTCGCGCGGCTCCCTCCCGCGGAGGCGATGAGACCGAAGGTCCCCACCTTCGTGAGGCGGAGCGCGCTCGAGCGGCTCGGCGTCTCCTTCGGCTCGCCCGCCGCTCGCCTGGTGGTGCGCGAGCTGTCGCGGCGGCCCGGGCGTGTGCTGCTCAGCGCCGTCGGGCTCTCGTTCGCGATCGCCATCAACGTCATCGGGCGCTTCAACGGCGACGTGCTCGAGTCGTTCATGGTCGATCAGTTCAGCGGGGCGATGCGCGAGGACGTCTCGGTGACCCTGCGTCGCACGACCGACGCGGCCGGCCTCGCCACGATCGAGGCGATCCCTGGCGTGCTGCGGGCAGAGCCGCTGCGCGCCGCGCCGGTCGAGCTCGAGAGCGGGCGCGTCAAGCGCAAGCGCTCGCTGGTGGGCCACCCCGACGGCGCAGAGCTGCGGCGGCTCGTCGACCGTCACGGCGCGCCGGTCGCGATCCCCGAGCACGGCGTGGCGCTCGACGACACCACGGCGGAGGCGCTCGGGGTGGGCCCTGGAGACGTGATCACTCTGCGCTCGCTCGAGGGCCGTCGGCTCACCCGCAGGGTGCGGGTCGCGGCGGTGTTCGACGCGCTGACCGCGCTCGAGGTGCACGCGGACCTCGCCGAGGTCGAGCGGCTGACGGCAGAGCCTGGCATCAGCGCGGTGCTGCTCTCGGTCGAGCCTGGCCGCACCGCCGAGGTGCGCAGGCGCCTCTACCAGCTCCCCGAGGTGCTGGGGGTCAGCGAGCGCGCCGAGCTGATCGCGCGCTTCCTGGCGCTCACGGGGGCGACGATGACGACGATGGTCCTCATCTTGACGGCCTTCGCGGCCGTCATCGCGGTGGGGGTCGTCTACAACGACGCGCGCATCACGCTGTCCGCGCAGGCGCGGGAGCTCGCAACGCTGCGCGTCCTCGGCTTCTCGCGCCGTGAGGTCTCTCGCCTGATCTTGGCGCAGATCGCGGTGGTCGTGGGGCTCGCGGTGGTCCCCGGCCTGCTCCTCGGCCGCGCCGGGGTGGAGCTCGTCGCCTCGAGCGTCGATCCCGAGCTCTACCGCTTCGCCGTCGTCGTCTCGCCAGCGACGTACCTCGCCTCCGTCGCCGTGGTCGTCGCGGCCGCGTCGGTCTCCGCGCTGATGGTGCGGCGGCGTATCGCTCACCTCGACCTCGTCGAGGTGCTCAAGACTCGGGACTGATCCATGACGAACCCCAACCCTTCCCATCCGCAAACTGCGCCGAAGAGGCGAGGCGCCCGGCGCCGCTGGCTCGCGCGCGGCGCAGGTTTGCTCGTCGCCCTGGGCGTCGTCGCCGGCGTCGTCTTCGCGATCGCGCCGCGACCGGTGCCTGTCGACGTCGTCGAGGCAGCGAACGGTCCGCTCGCGATCACGGTGCAAGACGACGGCAAGACGCGCCTGCGCGATCGCACGATCGTGTCGACGCCCGTCGCGGGCCGGGTGTCCCGGGTGACGCTGCGCCCGGGTGACGAGATCCGCGAGGGGCAGATCATCACCCACGTGGTGCCACAGCTCCCGGCGCTGGTCGACGAGCGCTCGCTGGCCGAGGCCGAGGCCCGCGCTCAGGCGACCACGGCGAGCGTCGGCCAGGCGCGCGCGAACATCGATCGGGCCAAGACCGCCCTCGAGCTGGCGAAGACCGACGCGGCCCGAGCGAGGGAGCTGCACGCCGCCGGGGCGATCCCGAAGAGCGAGCTCGACCGGCAGGTCGCCGAAGAGCGCCTGCGCGCCGCCGATCTCTCGGCGGCGGAGTTCGGCCTGCTGGTCGCGCGCAACGAGGACAACCTCGCCAAGATCGTCCTCGGCAAAGGCCGGCCCGCGAAGGGCGCGAAGCCCGAGCCCGGTGCGTCCATCGACATCCCGTCGCCGATCCGCGGTGTGGTGCTCCGAGTCCACCAGGAGAGCGACGCCGTCCTCGGGCCCGGCGCGCCGCTCGTCGAGCTCGGCGATCCGGGGAGCATGGAGGTCGTGGTCGACGTCCTCACGGCGGACGCCGTGCGGATCAAGCCGGGGCAGGCCGCGACCATCAGCGGGTGGGGGGGCGCGGACCTCCACGCGCACGTGCGACGGGTGGAGCCGGCCGCCATGACCAAGCTCTCGAGCCTCGGCGTCGAGGAGCAGCGGGTGAACGTGCTGCTCGATCTGCAAGACCCTCGCGAGCGCTGGCTCGCGCTCGGCGACGGCTTCCGCGTCGAGGCGTCGATCGTCGTGGACCAGCACGACGACGCGCTGCTCGTGCCGATCGGCGCGCTCTTCGCGCGCGACGGGGCTCGTCGCGTCTTCGTCGTCGGCGCTGACGGTCGCGCGAGCGAGCGCACCGTCTCGGTCGCCGCGCAGGGGCTCACTCAAGCCGTGATCGCCGAGGGCCTCGCCGCTGGCGACAGGGTCGTTCTCCACCCTTCGGACCGGATCCAACCCGGCGTTCGCGTGGCTCCTCGCGCCCAACCCTGAGCAGCGGCCTTGACACGAGTCACGTTGTGATACATGAATCACGACGTGACACATTCTAGTGACCCCGAAGCGCCCGAAGCTGCGGCGCCTGCGGCAGCGTCCGCCGGCGACGACGCAGAGCGCGCCGACCGCAAAGAGCGCGTCCTTCACACCCGCGTCCCAGCCGTGCTCGAGGCCGAGCTGAAGGCCGTGGCTCGGGCGCTCAGGGTCCCTGTGTCGAACCTGGTCCGCACGATCCTGGAGGACGCGGTCGCCATCGCCGACCGCGCCTCGAGCGAGGTCGGCGAGCGGCTCGAGGCGGCGGCGCGGTCGGTCGAGCAGGAGCGCGCGAGGCTGCGCGCCCGGGTCGAGCGCGCCGATCCGCTCGGGGACGTGCTCGCCTACCAGCCCGTGACCGTCGCCGCCCCGAACCGCTGCGCGCGGTGCGAGGCTCCCCTCGAGCCCGGCGACAGCGCGTCCCTCGCGATCCGTCAGAAGCCCGGGCCCGCGGCGTTCGTCTGCGCCGCGTGCCTCCCGAAGCCGAGCGGCAAGGGCCGCGGGAGCGCGCCGTGAGCCAAGCCTGGGCGAGGGCCGTGGGCGCGATCAACGGCGCCGTGGGGGACTACCTCGCGCGCACGAACAACCCGCTCGCGACGACCGCGACGTTGGCGCGCGCCGGCAGGCGGCTCTCTGTCGAGCGGAGCGCGCTCGCCGCCGAATACCCGAGCGCCTCCCCCACGATCGTCGTCTTGCTCCACGGCCTCATGGGCTCCGAGCTCGACTTCTCAGGCGCGCGGGCGCTCGACGCGAGCGCCGACGCCCCCGACGACTACGGCGCGATGCTCGAGCGTGACCTGCAGGCCTCGGCGGTCTACGTCCGCTACAACTCTGGCCTGCGCCTGGCCGAGAGCTCGCGCGCCGCCTCTTCGCTGCTGTCGAGCTTGATCGACGCGTGGCCCGTCGCGCCCGAGCGCATCATCCTGATCGGCCACAGCATGGGGGCGCTCGTCGCACGCGGCGCGTGCCACCACGCGCGCGAGCAGGGCGCGCCGTGGGTGGATCGGGTGACGAACGCCATCTACCTGGGCGGCCCCCACCAAGGCGCGCCCCTCGAGCGCGCGGTGGCGTGGGCGAGCCGCTGGCTCGCCGTCGTTCCGGAGCCGACGACGCGGCTCATCGCTGACGTCGCGTCGGTCCGCAGCGAAGGGATCCGAGACCTCGGTCAGCCCGAGCTCCCCGGCCCGCTCGACCCGGCGATCCGCCACCTGTTCGTCGCCAGCACGCTCGCGAAGGCGCCGCTCGTGTCCGACCTGCTCGGGGACGTGCTCGTGCCGGTGCCGAGCGCGCTCGACGGCGCCCGCGGCGCGGTGCGCGCCCCGCACGTCGAGGTGAAGCTGTTCGACGGAATCTCCCACCTCGGCCTCGCGCACTCGCAGGCCGTCTACGACACCCTGAAGAACTTTCTCACGGAGGCATCGCCATGACGACGAACGAAAACGCCCGCGCCATCGAGGGGACCGTCAAGCTGGTCGCCGACGCCGTCGAGCACGGCTCGCGCGCCGTCGAGCGCGTGCAGCTCGAGCTCGCCGCGCGCCCGCTCGATCTGCTCCAGCAGATCCCCCTCACGGCCGCGCCCGCGCGCGCCGTCCAGGCGGTGCACGCCGCCGTCGTGTCAGCGACGCACGAGGTGATCCGCACCGCCGCGCGCGCCACGAAGGACGCGGTCTCCAGCGTGGTAGCCAGCGCTGTTGCCAACGATGGGGCCAACGCTGCGGCCAGCGCTGGGCCGGTCGTCGACCCTACTCCGCCGGAGGAAGCTCGATGTTCCCCGGAGACACCCCGACCGTGACGACCAGCTCCTCGTTGTCGCGAGCCTTTTTCTGCGACGAGAAGAGGAGCGTGAAGGTGTCGAAGCGCACCACGCTGGGCTCACGCACGAGCACGCCGCCGGACGGGCCGTACATGGCGGCGCCGCTCTTGTCGAGGTCGAGCGGCTCGTCGACGAACCACGCCGCCATCGAGATCGACTGCTTGTCGGCGCGCGAGCGCGCCGTGTAGTAGACGAAGACGATCTCTCGCCCCTCGGCGCTCTCGCCGACCGCGGCGCTCGGCGAGCCGACGTACGCGCCGTCGATGTCCTCGGCCCCCCCCGGCGTGATCGCGACGGTCGCCTGCTCGAAGGCGACGCCGTCAACGGACGAGGCGACGCCGATCACCGACACACCATCGACCTCCGACTCGAAGTAGAGGCGGTACCCGAGCCCGGGCACGAGCACGACCCCAGGGCTCGAGAGCGGCCCCGTCGCCCACGCCGCGTGGTCCGGCGTGAGCACCGGCTCGGGGAGCACCTCGAAGCCATCGCCCGCGTCGATGGCCAGGCCGATCCCGCCCGCCGAGTCGAAATACAGGCGCCGTTCGCCGTCCGCACCCAAGACGACGCTGGGCGCGCCCACCGTGCCGCCTTGCCAGCCGAGCGCGGGATCGGCCGTGATCACGACGGTCGCGTCGCGCGCGAAGCTGCGACCGTCGGCCGCCGTCAGCCGCACGATACGCGTGCTGGGAGCGAGCGGCCCGGCGTCGTCCTCCGACGCAGCGAAATAGCCCTCGATCGCGAGCGTCGCCGGATCGCCGTCGACGTCGAGGATCGACGGGTTGCGCAGCGCGAAGGTCGGATCGTCGACGGCGTTCGGCGGCACGCGCTCCTGCCCGAGCTCGCCCACCCCGAGCAGCCGAAACGGCCCGGCGCGCGCGCTCGGAGGGTTGTCGAGGCCCGGCGCGCCGTCCGCGAGCGTCGCGCACCCCGCGAGGATCAGCGGCGCGAGACGCCTCACTTGAAGGTCCCCCGCAGCGTCGCCCCGATGTTGAGCATCTCGCCGTCCGCGCGGTAGTCGCCGACCAGATCCGCCGCGCTGCTCTTCTCGACGACCCGCTCCGCCATCCCGCTGATCGCGCCATGGACGTCGAGCCCGAGGTGGATGAGCGGGACCTCGACGCCGATCCCGACGGTGCCGGTGTGGCGGTCGGTGTCGACGAAGTTCGTCGAGCGCGACTGGTTCGGCACGGGCGTCTGCTCGTACACATACCCGACGCGCAGCGGCAGCTCGAGGATCACCGCGCCGTCCGAGCCCTTGAAGCCGGGGAGCATCCACTCGAGCCCCACGCGCGGCACGATGCGGTCGGTGAAGTGCAGCTCCTCGAGGTCGGTCTGCCGCAGCTCTCCTGGCAGCTCCACGGGGAACTGCGGCGGGACCTCGGCGGCGAGCGTCGCGATGGTCTTGGCCGTGGGGTTCTCGTAGGCGCCCCAGTTCACCCAGGTGAGGTCGGCGTTGACGCTGAGCGAAGGGTGCGGGCGCCAGGTCGCGCCGAGCACGACCTGCTGCGGCAGGAAGGCCTGCACGGTGCGCGCCTGGAGCTCGTACACCAGCGGGACCTCGAACCCGACCGCCGTCAGCGTCGCGTCGATCTTGCCGTCGAGCTGGAGGTCGAGCTTGGTCTGTCCTCGGTAGACGACGGCCAGCGACGCGGCCTTGCCGAGGTGGACGCGCACGCCGGCCTGCGGGTAGCGCACGCTCGTGAGATCGACGTCGACCTCGTGCCGCAGCTTCGAGTCGTAGGGGAACAAGATGTCCGCCGATCCGGTGATCTCGAAGCGGCCGCGAGTCGCCGCGAGGAAGCTCATCCCGCCGCCGATCTCGAGAAAATCCCAGGGGCGGATCGCGAGGTTCGCCGCGAGGTAGATGACGCTGGACCGGTTGTCGTAGAGCTCCCAACGGGGCACCTCCTGCCTGAGCGCGGTGATCCGGCTCAGGCCCTCGTCGGGCACGTGGGTCGCGATGCCGATCGCGATCGGGAAGCCGAAGAAGTCGCCCGAGGCGGCGAGCCCGAACGAGACGCCGTGCGACGATTTTACGCCGCTGCTCTTGTCGTTGATGCGGAGGTTGTTCTCCGCATAGAAATAGCCGACGCCGATGCGGATCCCCTGCTCGCCGGCGAGCCCCGCGGGGTTGTAGTAGTTGGCGCTGAAGTCGGTGTCGTTGGCCGACACGGCGCCCGCCATGCCCGCTGGCCGCGAGCCGAAGCCATAGGTCCACGGCTCGTGCGCGTGCGCCGGCGCCACCACGCCGAGCGCCGCGAGGGACGCGCCGAAGAGCGCGGCGAGCTTCATCAGAACGCCACCGCCATGGTGGCCCCCGCAGCGAACATGGTTCCGCCGGTCTCGATCTGAGGGAAGCCCGGGTTCTGGGGCCTCGTCGTCGCGTCCTTCACGTGGGTGCGGCCGTGGACGACGCCGACTTGCGCGAAGGTGTCGACGCGAACCCCGCGCACGATCGGCTCGAAGACCGCCGTCCCCACGCCCATCCCCACCACGCTGCGCGCCTCGGCGAACAGGTTGTCTTCGCCGGTCTGCTCGGGGCCCGCGGCGGACTCGAACGCGTAGCCGGCGCGCAGATCGATCTCGAGCCCGGACTTGACCGCGAGCGAATATTCGATCGACGCCCGCGCGATCGCCGTGTCACTGAAGCCGGCGGGGCGCGCCTTGAGCGCGCCGCAGATGGGCTGATCGAGCGTCTGCAGGTCGAGCGGACAACGCACCGTCGGCTCGGCCAGGCCGGGGTACTCGGACCAGCGCCGGTACCCTGCAGACAGCGACCCTTTGAGCGGCCCTTCGACCCGCGCGACCTCGACTTCGACCGTCAGCGGGTCGTATTGCGCCGTCCCGGAGACGAAGATGGGCGGCACCGTGATCTGGCCGAGGTCCTTGATGTCGATGCGCACGTCGAAGCGCCCCTCGAGCGCGCCTCGCAGCGTCGCGCCGACCCGGAACCCGGCGGGCAGATCGACGGACGCACCGACGATCGGCGCGTAGTTCGCCACCAGGGTGTCCTGCACGACCGCGCCGAGCTGCCCCGAGGCGTCCACCGAGGCGAGGACCGAGCCCGAGAGGGCGGCGAGCGCTTCGAACCCGCCCCCCACGCGCACGCCCCAGCCGATATCGACGCCGAGCCCGACGATGGCGGCGATGCTCTCGACCGAGTCCGGCAACAGGTGCTGCGGCGTCTCGGGGTACAGGATGCGGCTGCGAACGATGAGATCGAAGGGGGTATAGAAGCCGAACCCCAGCGCGAAGCGATCGCCGATCGGATCGGGCAGCGGGATGGGCAGCACGCCGCCGAGCACGCCGGCCGAGAGCCCGTCGGACCCGAGCGGACCGTTCGCTTCGAGCTGGAAGACCGCTCCCGTGAAGCCGAGCCCGAGCTCCTTGTGCTTCGCGAGCACGAGCAGCGAGGGGTTGGTGTACACGACCTCGAAGCCCTCGCCGGACGCGACGCCCGCCCCGGCCAGCGAGCTCGAGCGCGCGCCGAAGCCGAGGACGTCCTGGGGCGACGCGCTCGCCTGGGCGCTCCACGACGTCGCGAGCGCGAGCGCGGCCGCGGCCGCGCGCCGCCCCGCCCTCCACGTCACCGTGCTAGGGATCGCCCTGTCTTCCCCGTCGACCGCCATGGTGGCTCGCGCCTCGTGGCCATGCGAGCCCACCCGACCCCTTCTGGTCAAGCGGGTCGGCGTGGTGACCCATCTCCTGCGATGAACCCCGCCCCTGCCCTCAACGAGCTCCTGCCAGACGAGGTGGCGAAGCTCCTGTCGATCGAGCTGGTGGACGCGCGGCGGCTGTGGTCCCGCATCCAGAAGGACGGTGAGCTCCCCCTGCGCTCCCCCGCGACCATCCGTCGCGCTGCGCTCGATCGGGCGCTGAGCGCCGGCCCGATCCCCCACCTCGAGTGCGTCGAGCGCCGGCGAAGCGACGTCGACCCGTTCGTGAAGTACGCCTTTCGCACCGCCGAAGGGGGCCTGATCGAGGCCGTCCGCATCCCGCTCGAGAAGGCGGGCCGCTACTCGGTGTGCGTCAGCTCGCAGGTCGGCTGCGCGCTCGCCTGCTCGTTCTGCGCGACCGGAAAGATGGGCCTCTCCAGGAACCTCGAGGCGTGGGAGATCGTCGACCAGGTCCGCGCGGTGCGCGCCGAGCTCGAGCAGGGGCGGGTGCACGGCCTCGTCTTCCAAGGCATGGGCGAGCCGCTCGCGAACCCCGAGCGCGTGCTGCGAGCGATCCGCGTGCTGAGCGACCCGAGCGGCCTCGCGATCGACATGCGCAACGTGACCGTGTGCACCTCGGGCCTGCCGGCCGGCATCCGTCGCCTCGCCGCCGAGCTGCCCGCGGTGAGGCTCGGCCTCTCGATCGGCGACGCGCGCCCAGGGCTTCGCGCGCGGCTGA
This sequence comes from Polyangiaceae bacterium, assembly GCA_016719945.1. Taxonomy (GTDB): domain Bacteria; phylum Myxococcota_A; class Polyangia; order Polyangiales; family Polyangiaceae; genus Xiheicaenibacterium. Next base: position 147,643 of record JADJYE010000014.1, read on the forward strand.
TGCCGATCGACGCCGCGCACCCGCTCGACGAGGTCCTCGACGCCGCGGGCGAGCACGCCGCGCGCACCGGCTACGCGCCCATGTGGGCGTATACGCTGCTCGCCTCGGTGAACGACGACGACGAGGCGGCCACCGCCCTCGCCGACCGGGCCCTCGCGTTCGCCACGCGCCACGGCGTGCGGCCGCGGATCAGCCTGATCCCGTTCAACCCCGTGGCAGGTGCGCCCTTCGTGCGCAGCTCGCTGGAGGTCCTCGCGCGCTTCCGAGACGTGCTCGGGGCCCGCGGGGTGGGCAGCATCGTGAGGTACAGCGGCGGCGGGGACATCGGCGCCGCGTGCGGTCAGCTCGCGACCCTGCGCAGCGACCGAAGGAAGCCAGCCCCGGATCGCCAGCTGGATCCTTCGTAGCACTAGAGCTAGCGTAATCCGCGTGTTTGGCATGAGCGCCGCCGAGCTGATGATCCTCCTCATCGTGGGGATCGTCGTCGTGGGCCCGAAGCGCCTGCCGGAGATGATGCGCAAGGCCGGTCAATACGTCGCCAAGCTGCGCCGACTCTCCACCGATCTGCGCAACCAGAGCGGGATCGACCGCATCCTGCGCGAAGAAGGCCTCGAGAAGGAGATCCGCGAGCTCAGGGCCCTGCGCGAGTCCCTCTCGAAGCACGCGCTGTTCGACTCGCTCGTGAACGCGGCCAACAAGCCGGCGACGTCGGCTGCGCGCTCGGTCAGCGGCGGCTCGACGGCCAAGGCCGCGTTGCCTGCGGCCGACACCTCCAAAGAGCCGCCGACCGCGGACGAGGCAGCCGGCCCTTCCACGTCGGAGACCGAGGGCGAGGCCCAGGGGAGCGAGTCGGCCGCGCGCCCGGTGCTGGCCACCGGCTCCGATCGCTCCGAGACCACCTCCAAGGCCTCCGACCTGATCCGCCCCGCGGTGGGAGCGGTCCCGCGGGGCGTCCCCTCCCCCGCGCTGCCTCCGCGCGCCCCCAACAAGGAGCCGTACCGCTCCTTCCGTGAGCGTGAGTACCCCTCGTACGGCCCCGACCACTACGACGCGTTCCCGGACGATCTCGACGAGAGCGACCTCGAGGCCGCGCTCGAGGCCGGCTCCGCCCCGGGCGACGCGACCCCGGCCGAGGGGCCACCGGCGCCGCTGGTGACCGCGTCCACCGACGCGCCCCTCGAGCTCGTGAAAGAAGGCGCGGCGTGAGCAAGCCCAAGGACCCCGCCCCCAAGAAGCCGGACGACGACGAGGAGGAGGCGGACGCCCCCGAAGACGACAAGCCGATGAGCTTCTGGGACCACCTCGAGGAGCTGCGCTCGCGCGTCGTGCGCTCGCTGCTCGCGCTGATCGTCGGGGCCTCGGTCGCCTGGTACTACAAGGAGAAGCTGCTCGCGTTCATCTACAAGCCCTTCCACGACTCGTGGATGGCCGAGCACGTCCCGAACGACCCGACGCTCAACTTCAAGTCGCCGGCCGACGTCTTCACGGCGTACTTCAACCTCTCGCTGATCGCGGGCCTGGTCGCGGCGTCGCCGTTCATGTTCTTCCAGCTCTGGTCCTTCATCGCGCCGGGGCTGTACGCGAAGGAGAAGCGGCTCGTCATCCCGTTCGTCTTCTGCTCCACGGTGCTGTTCATCGGCGGCGCGTACGTCGGCTACCTGACGGCCTTCCCGATCACGTTCGGGTACTTCCTGAGCATGTCGGGCGACGTCGAGGGCATCGTGAAGGTCACGCCGACCATCATGATGGACGAGTACATCGGCTTCGTGATCAAGCTCTTGCTCGCGTTCGGCGCGATCTTCGAGATCCCGATCTTGGCGACGTTCCTCGCGCGCGTGGGCATGCTCACGCACAAGAAGATGATCCGCTGGGCGCGGTACTACGTCTTCATCGCGTTCTTCGTCGCGGCCGTGGTCACCCCCCCGGAGTGGACCAGCCAGCTCGTCATGGCCGTGCCTGCTTGCCTGCTCTACGGCGTCTCGATCGGCCTCGTGTACCTCTTCCAGACGAAGGAGGCGGTCGCCGCCGAGCTCGAGCGCGAGAAGGAAGAGCGGGAGGAGAAGGAGCGCAAGGAGAAGGACGAGAAGGTGGTGGCGAAGTCGAAGGCGTAGGGCGGTTGACGTGCGCGTGACGTCGCACGTACCGTTTCTGTACGAGGGTTCGCCTCTTCGTGTCCTTGGCTCGGGTCCGGGACGACGGCACTGACGGTGAGGACGTACCCCCGCAGGAGATGACCCGAAGGCAGCGCTGAGCGCATCTGCGCGCTCCAGGCGACCTCCGAGACCCGCGGAGGGGATGAGGGTCCGACCGTCTCTGAGCAGCGGAGCGTCGGATGAAACGGATTCTGATCACGGGCTCGTCGGGCCTCGTTGGCCGTGACCTCCGCCGCTCCCTCGCGGAGCGCGGACACGACATACGCGGTCTCGACCTTCGAGCCGACCATCTCGAGAGGGGCGACGTGCGCGACCTTGAGCGCGTCACCGAAGCGCTCGAAGACGTCGTCGGAGTCATCCATCTTGCTGCCGTCTCCCGCGTCGCGTGGGGAGAGCGCGATCCCGGGGCCTGCTGGAGTACGAACGTGGATGGGCTGCGAACCGTGCTTGACTGCGCGCGGCACCGAAGCGCGCCGCCGTGGTTCATCTTCGCCAGCAGTCGCGAGGTTTATGGGCAAGCAGATGTCATCCCCGTCGCGGAAGATGCCCCCCTGCGACCCGTCAACGTCTACGGGCGGACGAAGGTCGCCGGCGAGGACCTGATCGAGGCGATCCGCGGTGAGGGTGTTCGAGCCGCCATCGTGCGGCTTTCCAACGTCTACGGGAGCACGCACGATCACGACGACCGTGTGATTCCCGCCTTCGCTCGAGCCGCGGCGCTCGGAACGACGCTGCGAGTAGAAGGGGCCGCCAACGAGTTCGACTTCACGCACGTGAGCGACACCACGCGCGGCCTGGCAGCCCTCGTCGAGCACCTCGCACAAGGGGGTGATGCGCCACCGCCGATCCAGTTCGTCTCGGGCGTGTCCACGACGCTCGGCGCGCTCGCGCAGCACGCCATCTCACTGGGCCGAGCGGGCGCCGTCATCACGGAGGCGTCAGCCCGTTCGTTCGACGTCTCGCGCTTCTGCGGAAGTCCGGCACGCGCGAAGGCGCTCCTCGGCTGGTCACCTCGTGTGTCGCTCACGGACGGCCTCGCGCAGCTGGTCGACGAGTTCCGTCGAGAGCTCGAGGCCCGACCGCAGGCGGGTGGGCGGTGAAGGTGTTGCAGGTCATCCACGGATACCCCACCCGATACAATGCGGGGTCGGAGGTCTACACGCAGACCCTGTGCCACGGGCTGGCCGAACGACACGAGGTCCATGTCTTCACACGTGAAGAGGACGCCTTCGCGCCAGACTTCCGGCTGCGCACCGAGCACGACCAGGACGACCCGCGCGTCACGGTCCACGTCGTCAACAACCCCCGACTCAAGGACCGCTACCGAGCGACCGGCATCGACCAGCGCTTCGCGGAGGTGCTCGACCGCGTGAAGCCAGACGTGGCGCACGTCGGTCACCTCAACCACCTCTCGACCTCGTTGCTTCGAGAGGCTGCGCTGCGCGAGGTGCCGATCGTGTTCACGCTGCACGACTACTGGCTGATGTGCCCGCGTGGCCAGTTCATGCAGATGTTCCCGGAGGAGCCGACGAACCTCTGGGCGTCCTGTGACGGGCAAGAGGACCGCAAGTGCGCGGAGCGCTGTTACGCTCGCTACTTCAGCGGGGCTCCCGACGAGCGCGCTGCCGACGTCGCGTACTGGAGCGACTGGGTCGCCCGACGCATGGGGCACGTCCGCCAGATGAGCGAGCTGGTGGACCTCTTCATCGCACCGGCACGTTACCTTCACGACCGCTATCGCGACGCCTTCGGGCTGCCCGAGCGCAAGCTCGTGCACCTCGACTACGGCTTCGCGCGCAAGCGCATGAGCGCGCGGCAGCGGACCCTCGGCGAGCCCTTCACCTTCGGGTACATCGGCACCCACATCCCGGCGAAGGGCATTCACCATCTGATCCGCGCCTTCGGCAAGCTCGCCGGAAACGCGCGCCTCCGCATCTGGGGGCGACCGCGAGGGCAAGACACTGAGGCGCTGAAGGGGCTCGCGGCGGGTCTGCCAGCCGGTGTCGCGGAGCGGGTCGAGTGGCTGCCCGAATACAAGAACCGTGAGATCGTCCGCGACGTCTTCGACCACTGCGACGCGATCGTCGTTCCGTCCGTGGGGGTAGAAAACTCGCCGCTCGTGATCCACGAAGCAGAGCAGGCTCGGGTGGCGGTGATCATGGCGAATGTCGGAGGCATGGCCGAGTACGTACAGCATGAAGTCAACGGACTGCTCTTCGAGCACCGCTCGGTGGACTCGCTCGCGGATCAAATGCAACGACTCGCCGACGACCCATCCTTCGCGGTGCAGCTCGGTGCGCGCGGGTACCTGTTCAGCGACTCGGGAGACATCCCCGACATCGACATCCACGTACGCGACGTCGAGAACCTCTACGAGCAAGTGATGCGTCGCCGCGACTCCGCGCGGGTCGAACGCCGAGCCGGGCCGTGGCGCATCACCTTCGACACGAACCCCGATCTCTGCAACCTGCGCTGCATCATGTGCGAGGAGCACTCGCCGCACAGCCCGCTGCAGATCCGCCGCAAGCAGGAAGGACGCGCGCGTCGGTTGATGCCGCTCGCGATGATAGAGCAGGTGGTGGCCGACGCTGCGCCGCGAGGCTTACGGGAGATCATTCCTTCGACGATGGGTGAGCCCCTCCTCTACGAGCAGTTCGAGGGCTTGCTCGAGCTTTGCCGACGCTACGATGTGAAGCTGAACCTCACGACCAACGGGACGTTCCCTCGCCTGGGTGCGACGGCCTGGGCGGAGCTCATCGTGCCTGTCGCCTCGGACGTGAAGATCTCGTGGAACGGCGCCACGAAGGCGACCCACGAGGGCATCATGCTCGGCAGCCGCTGGGAGGAGGTGGTCGACAACGTTCGCGAGCTCATCCGCGTGCGCGACGCACACGCCGATGCCGCCGGAAATCGCTGTAGGGTCACATTTCAGCTCACGTTCCTCGAGGCCAACGTCGACGAGCTCGCTGCAATGGTGAGGCTCGCGATGGATCTCGGAGTCGACCGTGTGAAGGGCCACCACGTCTGGGCTCACTTCGACCAGATCCAGCACCAATCGATGCGGCGGAGTCCGGAAGCCATCGCTCGATGGAATCAGTCGGTGCTCGCTGCGCGCGAGGCGGCGGACGAGAGGCACCTTCCTAACGGCAAGCACATCCTGCTCGAGAACATCTTCCTCCTCGACGTTTCGGCCACGGAGGACCTCGCGCCGGATGCTCCGTGTCCCTTCCTCGGGCAGGAGGCGTGGGTCAGCGCGCTGGGGCGCTTCGACCCTTGCTGCGCGCCCGACGCACAGCGTCGGACGTTGGGTGAGCTCGGCAACCTCACCGAGCAAGGCTTCCTGGAGATCTGGGACGGCGACAAGTACGGCGAGCTCACCGCGACGTACCGCAACCGTCGGCTCTGCATCGGCTGCAACATGCGCCGGCCTCCGGGAGGTCCCGCGTGAGCTGGCGCTCGTGGACCATCAGCAGCGACAGCACCCACCACGTCGACGAGCGCGGTGCGTCAGTCTACGCAGCGCGCTTCGACGAGGTCCTGAAGTTCCACGAGCCCGGCCTCGCGGCAGTGCGACGCGGAGTTCTCGCGTGGCACATCAGGGCCGACGGCGCGTCTGGGTACGAGAGACGCTTCACGCGGACCTTCGGGTTCTATGGGGGAGTCGCTGCTGTCGTCGACGCTGATGGCTGGCACCACATCAAGGCCGATGGGCAAGACGCTTATCCCCAGCGCTATGCGTGGTGCGGAAACGTCCAGGAGGGCTGGAGCCCGGTACGTGAAGGCGACGGCTCGTACCACCACATCGACATCGAGGGCCGCCCCGCCTATCAGGAGCGCTGGCGCTATGCCGGCGACTTCCGCGGTGGCGTCGCGGTCGTGCAAGCCGACCACGGGCGCTCGACCCACATCGATCGCCGTGGCTCGCGGATCCATGACCGCTGGTTCGTCGACCTCGACGTCTTCCACAAGGGCTTCGCGAGGGCCCGTGACGACCGCGGATGGGCGCACATCGACGTGAAAGGGTGCGCCGCCTACGCACGCCGGTTCGCCGCCGTTGAGCCGTTCTACAACGGTCAAGCCAGGGTCGAGCGCCACGACGGGGCGCTCGAGATCATCAGCGAGAATGGCGTCACCATCCTCGAGCTTCGTCCCCCGCAGGAGCGGCCACGGTGATTCCGAACGCTGGGCACTTCGTCCTGTTCATCCGCCACGGCGAGCGCGCGCCGTTGCCGCCGGACGAGCCCTTCGGGGATGTCGATCTGACCCCGAGTGGCTACGCCGAGGTCGCCCGTCTCGCCGCCAAGCTTCGTGGTCGCATCCACTGGACGGCGGCGAGTCCCTTTCTCCGCTGCCGCGCCACAGCCAAGGGGCTCGGCTACGAGCCAGAGGAGGATACCCGCCTGGGACGGCACGGTCCGTGGGTGGTCGATGCGGACGCCGCGGGGCGGGAGTTCGCCTCGCGAGGCACCGAGGGTGTGGTCCGCACCCAGGTCGCCGGAGCTCCGCTCCGAGGAATCCGTGGCGCTGAAGACGCCGTCCCGCTCCTCCTGTCCGCCGGTCTCGAGCGCGCGCACCTCGGGTCCGGCGTCTGCGTCTCGCACGACGCCGTGCTGATGCCCGCCATGGCCTGGCTGTTCGGCGCGGACGCTGTCGATGAGTGGCTCGCGCCGCTCGGAGGCTTCGCGGTCGAGGTTCGAGCAGGCGGGCCTGTGGCGGTCTGGCGCGACCGAGAGCGGCGATGCTGACCTCTCTTTCGACTGCAGGAACGATCGCGACATCGCATGCGCCCGATCCCGTCGTGATCAGCTCCGGAGTGGGGACCGAGGGCTTCCACAAGCAGATCATCCGCCCCGCTCATGAGAAAACCGCGAGAAGGGCTCCCCCAGGCAACGTTCACGGGGCCCGCCGGCCGGCCTCGCCATCGGTGCCGCACTCCATGAACGACGTGAGGGTGTGGAACCCGTTCAGCTCGCGGAAGATCGCCCGTTCTCGGGAGACGAAACGGCTTGTCGATGGCAGCAGCCCCGAGGCGAGCGGGACGTGAGCATTGGGGTTCTCGAAGATCGTTACACCTTGCGACCAAGTCTCCTCGGGTGCGGCAGGATCTCCGACGTCGTACGAGTACTCGCTTCCCACGAACCGATCGACGTCGACGTCCTCGATCGCAAGTCCTCGCCGCCGACAGCGTGTACCTGGTGGCACGCCGGCCATCCTGAGGAAGCGGGGCACAGTGAACTGGTTGCAGAAGAGCACGGCGCTCACCCCGGCGACCTCGGGCTGATTGAAGAAAGCCAGCTGATCATCCGCGCCGACGTACAGACGTTGCACCAGCGCCTCGTCCGTGAAGAACACCGAGCCCGGCTCGAAGAACGGCGCGACCGCCAGGACGAGCGGCGAGCCTACGCATTGGGGAAGGTCATCGTAACGACGCCTGGCCTTCTTCCACAGCGCCGACGCCACGCGCTGCGGGAACTCGCGCGCCACCTTCTCGTTCAGGATCGCCGCGTCCCAGTCCTCGATCGCGCGCACAGAGATGTCTCTTCGCCGGCCGCCAAGCCCCGAGGGCGCATTCGCGGTCGTGGCTTCGATCACGACGCGGTCGCCTCCCTTATCCGCCACGAAATCTGGGCACCTGTGACTTCGACGACAAGTGAACCCGGCACTCTCGAGGTATGCGAAGCAGGCAAGCTCGAAGAGCCGCGAATGGAACCCGTCGTGCTGAAAATCGGCTGGGAAGTTCCCATCCGGATCGCCCATGCGGGCATAGAGCGCGTTCATCAGCGAACGCGCCTCGGCGTGAACCGACGACCTTGCAAGCGCCTCGAACTGAGGATGCAGCAGCAATCCTCCGCCCGACACCGTAAAGAGGTCGCGCGCGCTCATGGACTGCTCGAGTCGACGTTCGCTGGCAGTGGCCCAGATACCTTGAACACCCGGTCCCGATGCCATGGCAGGTACGCCCGGTGCCCGTCGTGCAGCGCGCGCACGCGCAGCGGCTCGTCGAGGCCGAGCGCCGCCCGGGCCGCGGCGTCGAGCGCGGCCGACACGAGCACTGCGCCGTCGTCGGCCACCGTGATGAACCCGCGGTCAAAGGCAGCGTCGAGGTGCGGGGCAAGCAGGAGGCCGTTCCAGATGTCGAGGCGCTCGGCGTCGCTCGAGCAGTCGACCCAGGGCTTGATGTGGCTCGCGCGGAGTAGCTCGGGGACGGCGAGGCCGGTGATGGCACAGCGGGCCTCCCAGTACTCGAGCAGGCCGTGGCGGAAGAGGTCCTGGCCGACGCGCTGGACGACGAGGCGCTCGGCCTCAGTGGCTTCGGCATCGTGGCGCCCTGCTTCTCGAAGGCTGGAGGAGCTCATCGGGGAGCGTCTGCTGAGCTGGAAGGCCCGGCGCAGCCGGTGGAGCGAGGATGTCGGTGACGGTGCGGCCGCCGAGGGCGCCCTTGGGCAGCGGCGCCGCCATGGGCGTGCCGTACTCGCCGAGTGCGCGGGCGACGTTCTGCTGCGAGAACGTGGCGAGGAAGACGGCGTCGCCGAAGGTGCCGAGCCAGACGCGGAGCGGGCATTGGGTGCTCGCGAAGCCGAGCCAGTCGCCATCACGCGGCAGCTCCTGGTCGAAGCCGTTGTCGACGGCGGCCTTCTCGAGGCGCGAGGCGATGACGGGCGAGAGCGCGGTGGTCATTCGCGCTTTCCCTTGCGCTGGGAAGCGGGACTCATCCGCGGTGTGCGCGCGGGTCCACTGCTGCGTCCCTCTCCAGCCGTCGTGGTGCGGGCAAGCCGCCGCTCTTTCAGCTCGGCCTCGATCCGTTCGATGCTCGGCAGGCTCGTCTCGAGCTGCGCCGGCAACGCGTGAACGAGCTGGTACTCGGCGACGCCCATGGGCTTGTTGCCGTCGCGCAGCGCGTACTCGGCGACGACCTTGTTCTTGCTCTTGCAGAGCAAGAGGCCGATCGTCGGCGCGTCCTCCGGCGCCTTCACCTGTGCGTCGACCGCCGTGAGGTAGAAGCCGAGCTGCCCGAGGTGCTCGGGCTTGAAGTCGGTCGCCTTGAGCTCGATGACGACGTAGGCGCGAAGCCTCAGGTGATAGAAGAGTAGGTCAAGGAAGAAGTCCTCTCCGCCCACCTCGAGGTGCACCTGACGCCCGACGAAGGCGAAGCCCGCGCCGAGCTCGAGCAAGAATCGGGTGATGTGCTGGACGAGCGCGCCTTCGAGCTCGAGCTCGGTGGCTTCGTCGCCGATGCCGAGGAAGTCGAAGCGGTAGGGATCCTTGAGGCTCTCCCGCGCGAGATCGGACTGCGGCTTGGGCAGACGCTCGGCGAAGTTGGTGAGCGCCTTTCCCTGCCGCTCGACGGTCCGCGCCTCGAGGTGGTGCAGGAGGACCGCGCGCGACCAGCCTCGGTCGAGCGCCTGGGACGCGTACGCGAGACGGGCGTCGCGGTCCTTGAGCTTGGTCAGGAGCACCAGGTTGTGGCCCCAGGGCAATTGTCCAACAGGCTGTTGGACGAAGTCGGCCTCGGGCCAGGCCTCTGCGAAGGCCCGCATGTACATGAGGTTCGCGCGCGAGAACCCCTTCATCGCCGGGAACGCGGCTCGCAGGTCGGCTGCGATCTTGTCGACGATGCCCGCGCCCCAGCCGTGACGCTGCTGCCGCTCCAGGATGTCACGCCCGAGTCGCCAGTAGAACGCCAGCAGCTCACGGTTCACCGCGAGCGCCGCGCGTTGCTGGGCCGCGTGAACGCGCGCTCACGTCCGCGAGCCACTCCGCGTAGCCCGTTGGGGCCGTCGCGACCGGCCTCGACGACGTGCGTGTGATCGATGGCGGCGCCTTCTTCGCGCCGACCTTCGCGGGCTTCCTACGCGGCTACTTGGTCATCGCGCGCCCTTCTTCTCCGCGGCGGGGCGGGTGTCGGGGTGCGCGACGCGTGGGGCGGCGGGCGGCGGGTCGAGGCGCGTCTGGTAAGGCGTGCCGGTGCGCACGGCCTCGGCCATCGCGTCGTAGATCCCGAGGATGACGCGCTTGGTGCAGTACTCGCGGGGGGTCTTCCTCATGTCACCCTCGTAAGGCTTAGCGGGTCCCGATCCACTGGGACCGGCCGCCCCAGGTCGGCGCGAGCTTAGCGGACTTGTATCACTCGCTCCCTCACGCGACAGCTAGGCAGACCCTCGCGCCAAGGGTTGCCCTCGCTGTCGCCGCCAGCAGCGACTGGAGGGACCACAGCGTCGTCGCCCCCCTACGCGCCCGACAACCGCGGGCCGCCCGGCTAAGCTCCGCGCAGCGACGCCATCACCGCCGCGATCGGGTGCCCCAGCGACCTCGGCCCGGACAGCGCCAGCTCGCGGGCGACGAGCAAGCGGCTCCGAAGTCGCGCAGCGAAGCGGCGAGGCCGTCCGCGCGCTCACTGGCCTCGACCAGGTGCATGCCGAAGAGCGCCGCGCGCAAGGCGAAGCGCTCGGCCTGGGCGAGCGCTGGCGCGGCGGGTTGCAGCGACGCCTCGGCGCCCCGGCTCGACGTCGCGTGCGCGGCCGCCGCGACGGCGCGACGGAGCTGGCGGGTGCGGTCGCGCTCGCTCCGCCACGCATCGGCGGAGTCGCGAGCCCGTCGCGTGAGGTCCGACAGGCGCGCCAGGGGCTCGGCGAGCTCGGCTGCGACCTCGGCCGTCGACAGCGCGGCCGGCGCTGCGGCTCGCACCGTCGGCCCGCCCGCCTCGAGCGCGACGGCGAGCCCGCAGGCGCGCCCGACAACACAGCCCTCGTCGGGCTGGGCGAGCACCGCGTCGGTCCACGCGACGACCGCGGCGCGCGCCGCCGTGGCGCCCGCACCGATCGGGACCTGGTCGGGGATCGTCCGCACCGTGAGGCCCCCCGGCAGATCCCCCGCGACGCGCAGCGACGGCTCGAGCAGCGGCTCTCCGTCGTCACCGCGCGCGGCGCTCTCGAAGACACACCCGCACTCGAGCGCGGTGGAGACGCGCACGACGCCGCCCAAGTCGGCGAACGTCGCCGGGTAGAGACGGCAAGCCGTAGGCTTCGCAGCAGGCCCGCCGGCCCGGTGGAGCGAGCAGCCGCGCTCCGCCTCGAGCTGCAGGCACGCCCCATCGACGAGCGTCATCGCCAGCCGCTCGCGGCGAACCCCGCCGTACAGGGGCAAGAGCACCTGCTCGGCGCGCTCATCTCCGGGGAGCGTCTTCAGCCCCGCGCGGCGCGCGCGGGCCTCGTCGTCTCGAGTGAGCGCGATGGACGCGTATTGTTCGCAGCAGTGGCCGCCCCCGTCGCACCTGAACCTGAAGCCCGGGAGCGCCTGGAGCGGGGTCGCCCGCGACGCCTCGTCAGCGGGCGTCATGAAATACGTGGCGGCGCGCGCGGGCATCGGACCGGGCTCCACGCCGTGCGCGATCAGGTCCGCCCCGGCGAGCGCCGCGAGCACCGCGTCGATCTCCGACGCGCGCTCGTAGACGCCGGCGCGCGAGGCCGCGAGGGCGATCCCGTCGACGTCGCGCGTGCCGTCGGCGAGCATCGCGATCGCGTAGGCACGCTCATCGAGCATCACCAGGGCGCCCGTCCCTGCGTGGTGCACGACGTACCTCAGCTGGCCGTCGGTGACGTGGCGCCGGAGCAGCGCGTGGTCTGCGAGCCGCGGCCGCGAGCTCACGAGCCGCCCTGCGCTTCGAACAGGCTCGCGGTCGCCTCGATGTGAGCGCGCAACGCAGGGTCGATCGCGCCCCACGCGCGAACGCCGAGCGCCGCGCCGAGCGCGAGACAAAGCGCCTCCGCGCGCTCACCATCGGCGAGGGCGTAGGCGAGGGCGGGGTCCAGCGCGAACGTCACGGCGCCGCGCCGGTCCGGCGTCATCGCGACGACCTGTCGCGGCTGCCCAGGGCCGGCCGCCTGAGCGCTCGAGGGCCCAGGGCCAGGCACTTCGGCCCCAGCCCCTCCTTGCCGCCGATCGCGAACGCCACGTCCCCCTTGCCGGTCCGCGAGAGCCGCTCGAGCCAGGCGGCGAAGCCCCGACTGTCGACCTCGTCACCCCTGCTGTCGAGCGGGACGACGGTGGCGCCACGCGCCGCCTTGGCGATGGCGTCGGCGAGCTGCCCGTCGGGGCCGTCGTCGAGCTCGCGCTCATCGAGCGTCGCGTAGCGCCGGATGCGCCCCGCGTAGTCGTCGATCGCCTCGCGCACGAAGCGCTCCTTGATCTTGCCGACCGCGACGATCGAGATCTTCACGACCCCGCGGTGGGACCGTCGCCAGGCCGACCCTTCGCCGCGGGCTCAGCGGGGACGTTGAGGCGGCCCGCGTCCATCCACAGGCCCTCGATGTCATAGACGCGGCGGCTGTCTTCCTGGAAGACGTGCACGACGACGTCCGAGAAATCCATCAGCACCCAGGTCGCCGTGCCGAGGCCCTCGACCGAGAGCGGCGCGACGCGCTTGCGCTTGAGCGCCTCCTCGATGCCCATCGCGATCGCGTGGACGTGACGATCGCTCGTGCCGGTCATGATGACCAGGTAGTCCGCGTAGTCGACGCGCCCCGACACGTCGATCACCTCGACGCCGACCGCCTTCTTGTCGAGGCCGGCGGCGGCGATCGCGAGCGCGAGCTCCTGCGCGGCCGTCGAGGCGGCCTGCGCCGGAGCGCCGCTCTTGCGCTTGGCCACCGACGGATCGCGCTTCGACGGCGGCGGCGGCAGCTGGCGCTTGGGCGCCGGCCCGTCGCCGAGAGATCGCACGCTCGCCTTCGCGCGCGCACGGCGGCGCTCGATCTCCTTGGCGGGCAGCTTGCCCTCCGTCGCTGGTTGTGCCCGGACGCGCCCGAGGTTGAGCGCGGCCGCGCCGCTCTTCGCGGGGCCGCTCGACTTGCTTGCCGACTTCTTGCTCTGGCTCACTCCGTTGCTCCTATCGATCGATGACTCGGCGGACTCGAGACGGCTCAGCCGCCGCGGATCTGACCCTCTCCGTACACGATCCACTTGAGGGTGGTCAGGTGCTCGAGGCCCATCGGGCCGTAAGCGTGCAGCTTCGACGTCGAGATCCCCATCTCCGCGCCGAGCCCCAGCTCGCCGCCGTCGTTGAAGCGCGTCGACGCGTTCACGAGCACGCAGCTCGCGTCGACCTCGCGCAGGAAGCGCTGCGCCCGGCCGTAGTCGCGCGTGACGATCGCCTCGGTGTGGTTCGACCCGTACTGCGCGATGTGATCGAGCGCCGCGTCGAAGCTCGGCACGACGCGCAGCGCGAGGATCTTGGCCAGGAACTCGCGCCCCCAGTCGTCCGGCGTCGCCGCGCGCGCAACAGGCAGCAGCGCACAGGCCCGCTCGTCGCCGCGGACCTCGAGGCCGAGCTCAACGAGCCGGCCCAGGCGCGGGATGAGATCGGCGGCCACGGCCTCGTGCACGAGCAGGCACTCGAGCGCGTTGCAGACCCCGACGCGCTGGAGCTTCGCGTTCTCGACGAGGCGGTCTGCGACGTCGAGGTCGGCGCCCTCGTCCACGAACATGTGACAGACGCCCTTGTAGTGCTGGATCACCGGCACCTTCGCGTGCTCGGTGACGAAGCGGATGAGGGCCTCACCGCCGCGGGGGATCGCGAGGTCGATCAGGCCGCTCAGCCCGACCAGCACGCGGATCTCGTCTCGCCCGCCCGGGGGCACGAGCGTGGCGGCGTCCTCGGGAAGACCTGCCTCGGCGAGCGCGGCGCGGCACAGCGACACCAGGGCCTCATTGGAGCGCCGGGCCTCCTTTCCACCGCGCAGCATGACGGCGTTGCCGCTCTTGAGGGCGAGGGCGAACGCCTCGACCGTGACGTTGGGTCGCGCCTCGTAGATCATCGCGATCACCCCGAGGGGGATGCGCGTCCGGCCGACGAGCAGGCCGTTGGGGCGGCGCTCCATCCCGATCACGGCGCCGACAGGGTCCTCCGCGGAGGCGAGCGAGCGGAGCGCAGCGGACATGGCGAGCACTCGCCCGCCGTCGAGCCGCAGCCGATCGACGAGCGCCGCGTCGAGCCCCGAGGACTGGGCCTCCGCGACGTCGGACGCGTTCGCGGCGAGCAGACGCGAGCCGGGCGACGCGGCCTCCGCGTCGAGCGCCCGAGCCAGCGCATCCAGCACGCGATCTTTGTCGGCGCGTGGGCGCGCGCCGAGCGAGCGCGCCGCCGCTCTGGCTCTCGCCGCCGCAGCCTTCAGATCCGCCTCGATCACGGGCGCACCCTAGCCCCGTGGAAACGGAGTTTCCACGCAAACAAGGACCGGTACCCGCGAAGTTTCGTCGCGCAAGACGATGTTCCGAAGAGCGAGGGCGGCGGCGGTTGCCCCGGGGCCTCCCGATGGGCCAAGCTGCGTGTGTGAAGGTCGCGTGGCTCGCGCTGTTCGTGCTGTGTGGCGCCTGCCAGGGCAAGATCGAGCCCGGTCCAGGCCCGGGCCCCGCGAGCGCCCCCGCGGCGGCCGCGTCGTCGGCGCGGGGCTTCGTCCCCCCCGAGCTGCCCGTCGCGCCGCCCACGAAGGCGGGTCCGAGGCCCGCCACCCACACCAGCTCGGCGCCTGCCCCCTGACGGTCTCTACCGTCAGTTGCCGGGCTCGGTCGCTGGCTCGGCGCTCGCGCTCGCGCTCGGCGCTGCGGAGCCTGCGCGCGGCCCGTCGAGCGACTTGCACTCGGCGACCTTGCGCTCGCAAAACCGGCCCTCGCCGCAGTCGGCGTCATAGCGGCACTGCACGCACCTGAGGTCGTAGCAGAGCTTCGAGTCTCCCTTGTCTTTGCAGTCGTCGTCGGTCTGACAGACAGGGAAGCGCGCGGTGGAGGAGCACCCCGAGGTCGCCCCGAGCAGCGCGCCGGCGACTAGGCACAGCGCGGCGAGGACCGCGGCCAGCCGGGGCTTCGGCGCGCGCGCGCCGAGCGGCGGAACGTGTGTCGTCATGGGCACTCCGTATACCTCAGTCTCGACTCGCCGGGCTGCCCCGCGAGCCCTCGAGCGGACACGGCGTGTCGCGCGGGCGAAGGCGTGGTAGCTCGTCCGCATGTCGCGCCGACGACCTGTCGTGATCCTCGACTTCGGGTCGCAGTACACCCAGCTCATCGCGAGGCGCATCCGCGAAGCGCACGTCTACTGCGAGATCCTCCCTTGTAACGTGCCGCTCTCGACGCTGCGCGAGAAAGACCCCGCCGCCCTCGTCTTGTCGGGCGGCCCGTCGAGCGTCTACGACGACGGCGCGCCCACGCTCGACCCGGCGGTGCTCGACCTGGGCGTGCCCATCCTCGGCATCTGCTACGGGATGCAGATCCTCGCGCACGTCGGCGGCGGTCGCGTCGAACGAGCCGACCACCGCGAATACGGGCCTGCGTCGCTGCGGGTCGCCGAGAGCCAAGGCGTCTTCGCGCGCTTCGAGGCCGGCGAGCAGCTCGACGTGTGGATGAGCCACGGCGACCGCATCGTCGAGCTGCCCCGCGGCTTCGTCCACATCGGCACGAGCGACAACACGCCGCTGTGCGCCGTCGCCAACCCGCAGCGCAAGATCTACGGGCTTCAGTTCCACCCCGAGGTCGCCCACACGCCGCGCGGTCGCGAGATCCTCGACGCCTTCTTGTTCGACGTGGCCGGCCTCTCCCCCGACTGGACCGCCCTGTCGTTCGTGGACGAGTCCGTCGCCGCGGTGCGTGAGCGCGTGGGCTCGGAGAGCGCCGTCCTCGGTCTCTCCGGGGGCGTCGACTCCTCGGTCGCGGCCGTCTTGTGCGCCCGCGCCCTGGACGAGCGGCTCACCTGCATCTTCATCGACAACGGCCTGCTGCGGCTGCACGAGGCCGAGCAGGTCGTGGCGATGTTCGCGGGTCGCTTCCACCTCAAGCTCATCCACGTCGACGCGTCCCGCCGCTTCCTCGACGGGCTCAAGGGCGTGACCGACCCCGAGCAGAAGCGAAAGACGATCGGCCGCATCTTCATCGAGGTGTTCGAGGAGGAGGCCCGCAAGATCGACGGCGCCAGCTTCCTCGTGCAGGGCACGCTCTATCCTGACGTGATCGAGAGCGTCTCGTTCAAGGGGCCCAGCGCCGTCATCAAGAGCCACCACAACGTCGGTGGCCTCCCCGAGCGCATGAAGCTCAAGCTGTGCGAGCCGCTGCGCGAGCTCTTCAAGGACGAGGTCCGCGCCGTGGGCGAGGCCCTGGGGATGCCCCGCGACGTGCTGTGGCGCCACCCCTTCCCTGGCCCCGGCCTCGCCGTCCGCTGCCTCGGCGAGATCACGCGCGAGCGCCTCGACGTGCTGCGCCGAGCCGACGCGATCTTCATCGAGGAGATCAAGAACGCGAACCTGTACGACGTGATCTGGCAAGCCTTCGCGGTGCTCTTGCCGGTGCGCACCGTCGGCGTGATGGGTGACGACCGCACCTACGACGAGGTGATCGCGCTGCGCGCGGTCGACTCGACCGACGGGATGACCGCGAACTGGTCGCGCGTGCCGCACGAGGTGCTGGCGAAGGCGAGCTCGCGCATCATCAACGAGGTGCGCGGAGTGAACCGCGTCGTCTACGACGTCTCGAGCAAGCCGCCCGCGACGATCGAGTGGGAGTAGCCATGCGCATCACGCTGACCCTCGCCGCGTGTTTGGCGGTCGGCTGCGTCACCACGCCGCGGACCACGTCCCTCCGCCTCGACGGCAACGTCGACGACGCGACCGTCACGGTCGACGACCAAGTCCTCGGCCCGGTGAGCCACGTCGAGAAGCGCGGCGTCGCGCTGCCGCCCGGCAAGCACCGCATCACGGTCGAGAAGGCCGGCTTCTTCCCCTACGACGAGCTGGTCGTGGTCAAAGAAGGAGACCCGCCCCTCCGGCTCGATATCCGGATGGAGCGGGTGCCTGACTGATTTTTTCCCGCGCGCCCGCTTACGCGGGGCCCTTCGGATTTCCCCCGCCCAGGGCGGGAGAAATCCGGCGCGGGGAGGTCGCCTGGGCAAGCCCAGGCGAGGAATTCGCTCGGCGAACCCTCGCGCGCGCGAGCAGGCGCGCGATCTCAAATCTCGCGCCGGTTTTCACGCGCTCCTGCGCGTGAAAACCGAAGGGACCCGCGCCAGCGGGCGCGCGAGAGAAAACTAGGCGCCGGAGGGCGGCGGGGGGGTGCCGAACGCGCGCTGGTAGATCATGCGCAGGTCGTTGCCCGACTCCGGCGTGAGGCCGTTCGCGGGGTACGGCCACTGGAAGCCGTTGCCGACCGCCTGGTTGCAGGCGAACGAGACCATCAGCTCGACGTTGGGGCTGCCATCGGCGGGCGTGAAGATGATAGCCATGCCAGGGGTGAAGCACTGACCGCGGTTCTGGTTGAAGCTGTCCTCGTCGCCGAAGAGGTCGAGGATCTGATCTTTCATGTCCTCGTCGCCGTAGGAGGTGCCGAGGATGGTGTACCCGTTGAACTTCGGCGCGGCGGGCTGGGTGCCCGGGAGGCCGGGGATCTGCGGGAGGCCCGGGATCATCTGCTGCAGCTGCTGCGGGATCTGCCCGAGGCCTTGCTGGATCTGCTGCTGCTGCTCCTGCGTGAGGCCCGGAATGGGGATCGGAAAGCCTCCCCCACCGACGCCCAGCGGGTTGCCCGCTGCCTGATCTCCTTGGAGCTTCAGGATCGTCATCGACGCATCGTCGAGGTTGTTGAACGGCGCAGTCCGCGAGGCACACCCGCTGCCGAAGGCGAGGGCGAGGGGGAGCGCGACGAGGAGCCCAGACTGGGGAAGAGAGCGAGCGTTCATCTTGCCTTTCAGACGTAGCACGGGCCGTGTAGGGGAGTAGAGAACAGCCGGATTTCGTCGTCGGCATCGTGCTCGGCTCCCGCGCCCAAGGCCCCGGAGAGCCGAGGAGCGCGGACAGCTCGCGTCAGCCGCGACGAGGTTGCGCTCAGCCTTGAGCCTTGTCCGCGGACGCGTCGGTCTTCGCGATCTTGCGCTGCTCGGCGTCGAACAGGCCGATACGGACCTTCTCCGACTTCTTGATGCGCTTCTTCTTCAGCGGCGACTGGAGCCACTCGTGCCGCAACCGGATGTTCCACTTCGCAATGTTCGCCATGACTCTACGTGATCCTTGCTATCGTATCGTGAGGCCTCGGGCCTCCGGGAAGGGGGCCTTGTCGCTCGGCCGCCGCTCGTCGTCAAGGACCCGTCGACCGAGCGCCTGCCAGGAAGCGGGCGGGCGCGAAGGAAATGGGCTACGCTCTCCTCGGACGACCACGCCTCCTTCGGGGCGCACCTGGGGTCACTCGTCGGGGCCATCATGAAGACTCACCAGCTCGCGCCCGGCACCGTTTTGGGGCGCTACGAGTTGCTGCTGCCCATCGCCTCGGGCGGGATGGCCACAGTCTGGGTCGCGCGCTCGCGCGGCTCGCGGGGGTTCTCGAAGACGGTCGCGATCAAGACGATCCTTCCCAACCTCTCCGACGACCCGACGTTCGAACAGATGTTCCTCGACGAGGCGGCGATCGCCTCGAAGATCCAACACCCGAACGTCGCGCAGATCATCGACCTGGGCGAGCAAGACGAGGTGCTTTACCTGGCGATGGAGTGGGTCGACGGCGAGTCGCTCTCGACCCTCTCCAAGTTCGCTCGCAAGAACAACTCGGACATCCCGCTCCGCGTCGGCCTGCGCATCCTGGCGCAGGCGAGCGCGGGCATCCACTGCGCCCACGAGCTGCGCGACGACGATGACCGGCTGCTCGAGCTCGTGCACCGCGACATCTCACCGCAGAACATCCTCGTGTCGACGAGCGGCGTGGTGAAGATCGTCGATTTCGGCGTCGCGAAGGCGCTCGGGCGCTCGGGCGAGACGTCGGCGGGCCAGCTCAAGGGCAAGGTCCCTTTCATGGCCCCCGAGCAGGCCAAGGGCGGGAAGGTCGATCGACGCACCGACGTGTTCGCGCTCGGGATCATCCTCTATCGGCTCGCGACGGGCACGCACCCCTTCCTCGACGACAACGACATCAAGACGATGCGCAACATCATCACGCGGCCCGTGATGCCCCCGCGCGTCAAGGCACCGACCATCCCCGTCGAGCTCGAGCGGACCATCCTCAAGGCGCTCCAGAAAGACCCTGACAAGCGCCACGCGACGGCGGCAGAGCTCGAGACCGAGCTCGAGTTCGTCATCTCGTCCGCGTACGCGGGCGTGCCGGTCGAGGAGGTCGCGACGTTCGTTCGCGCGACGCTGGGAGACCGCAACCAGCGTCGCCGAGCCGCCATCCGCGACGCCGCCCTCAAGATGGATGAGTCGCAAGCGCCGGCGGCGGGCGTCCCGCCGGAGTCGCTGTCGGGGGTGATGCTGACGAAGACGCAGACGCCCGCCACACGCATCAGCCTCAGCGACGCGACCCCGTCGTCGCCGGGCAGCCAGACCGGGCTCGGGCAGTTCGGTGGCGCGCAGCTCTCGAACCAGCCGCGCACCTCCCAGGCGTCGATCGACGCCGACGCAGCGGCCGCAGACGCAGAGACCCCCTCGCCCGACGAGGTCACCCGGGCGCTCGAGCTGAGAGACGCGAGCGGCGCAGACGTCCCGACCGATCCCTCCGCACGGGCAGCCGACCGTCGCGCGCCGCTGAAGAGCGACCCCGTCATCGGCAGCTCACCGACCTTGGCCGCGCTCGCGAGCCCTGGTCCGCTGCTCGCCCAGCGCCCGACCCGTCGGGGACGGACCGTCCTCGTCGCCGCCGCGGTTGGCTGCGCGCTCGGCGCCGGGGCGCTGGTCATCACGCAGCTCGGCGGCGAGCGCAACACGTCGACGCCCGCGTCCACCGCTGCGGCGACGCCCAGCCTCGACGCGAGGTCGACGCCGACGAGTCAGCCGTCGACGGGCGCTGCACAAGCGCCCACCGCGACCCTCGCTGCGACCCCGACCGCCGTCGCAGAGGCCTCCGCCGAGCCCACCGCGGAGCCCACCTCCACCGGCTCTCGCCCGATCGCTGCGGTCCGCACGCCGTCGACGCCGGCCCCCAAGGAGACGGAGAAGCCCCAGGCTCCCCCCCCGACCTCGACGCCCGCGAAGACGGCCGACGTCAAGCCCCCGACGCCGAAGCCCTCGTCCACCAACCTGCCGACCGTGCAGGAGCCCGGCTTCTAACCTCGGGCCGCCATGAGCCCCGAGGTGCCGAAGCCAAGCCCGGCGCCGAGCGAGCGCGCGGTGGCGTTTCGTCGAGCGCGCGACGGGCTGCTCCTCGCAGCCTGCCTCGTCGCGGTCATCGTAGGGCTTCGCCTCGTGCCGCCTCGCGCCGCGCCTGCGGAGGCGGCGGCCCCGGCGGCGTCGA
This sequence comes from Polyangiaceae bacterium, assembly GCA_016719945.1. Lineage (GTDB taxonomy): Bacteria > Myxococcota_A > Polyangia > Polyangiales > Polyangiaceae > Xiheicaenibacterium. Next base: position 168,045 of record JADJYE010000014.1, read on the forward strand.
GCGCTCCGCGCCCGCCTGCGCCGACGACGGAGGCTCGCGGCACGAGCGCGCCGCCGCCCACCCTCGAGCTCACGCCCCGCGACTGCTTCTTCGAGGACAGAGGCCTGGGAGACTATGTCCGCGCGTCGACGAAATCCGGGGCGAGGGTGCTCACCCGCGACGCGGCGGTGGGGCCCGACGGCGCCTACGATCTGGTGCTGCATTTCCACGGCGCCGATCCGGTCGCGCGCATCCTCGCTCCCGAGGGCAAGCCCGTGGTCATCGCCGGGCTCGACCGCGGCGACTCGTCGCGGGACTACCAGGGCGCGTTCCCCACCGCGGCGGCGTTCGACGCGCTGCTCGCGGAGATCGATGGCGTCGTCTCCAGCTCGCTCGGCCGGCCCGCGCGCGCGGCGCGGGTCCTGCTCTCGTCGTTCAGCGCGGGGTATCGGGCCAGCCATGAGATCCTGGCCGCGTCCCCCACCCACCCGTCGGTCACCGGCGTCGCGCTGCTCGACTCGCTCTACGCGAGCTACCGCGGCGGCACGCGCGAGGTCGACGCCGACGCGCTCGCGCCGTTCGAGGCAGCGGGTCGCAGGGCCCTCTCGGAGCCGCGCTTCGCCTTCATCCTGACCCACAGCGAGGTCGCGACGGACGGGTACGCGTCGACCGCGGAGGTGGCGACGACCCTGCTCGACCGGCTCGTCGTTCGCTCGTCGCTCGTGAAGGCTGGCGGGGAGCGCGGCTTGACCCGCACCGCGGAGGAGCGTGGCTTCTTCGTCCGAGGGTACGGCGGCGCCGACAAGGGCGCGCACTGCGCGCACCTGGGCCTCTTGCCCGAGGTCGTCGACCTGTGGCGTGGCACGAAGTAGCTAATATTTCGGCGGGAACTGCGTCTTGCGCTTCGCCTTGCGCTTCGCATCGGGCTCGGGCGCGGGCGGCGAAGGGCGCCCCGGCTCGGCGACGACCGCGTCGAGCGCCTGGTGCCACGCGTCGATGTTCGAGTCGCGGCCCCCGCGGGCGAGCGCCCCTCGGGCGCCATCCTCGAGGGGCGTCTCGCGCAGCCCCTCGGGCACGATCATGTCGGGGATCGTGTCGGCGTCGAGCAGCGACGCACGGTCCGCCTCCTTCGAGGCCTCGTCGCGAGGCTTCTTGCTCGAGCGACCGGCGCCCGACGACTTGCCCACGATCACCATCCGCTGGCGCGAAGCCTCGAGCGTGGTAGGCGTCTCCGACGTCTTCAGCCGCGCCTCGAACGCCCGCTTCGCGGCGTCTGCTTGCTCCGTGAAAGGGAGCGTCTGACGATCGACGACGTCGAGCTGGTCGCGATCGAGCTCGGGCATCGACGCCAGCGACACGCGGACGTCCGGCGCCGACGACCCGGGAAGGCCCCTCGGCACGAGCGACAGCTCGATCTCGGCGATCGTGTTGCGACCGAGGGGCGCGACGCCGTAGCTGATCTCCGGTCCGTCCGCGTCGATCTCGATCGCCGCGAGCGTCATGCGCCCGACGTTCGCCTCGCTGATGCTGATGTCGGGCGGCGGCTCCGGGGGACGCGGGGTCGGCCGGTACGGCGCGAGGAACGGCACCGTCCCCATGCGCGCCGGCCGGTCATCATCGAAGTCGAGCGAGACCCCGCCGGCGCGGCGTCGGTTGGAGCCGCGGGCGGGGGGCACGGAGGAGCCTTGCGAGCTCTTCGGGTTGGGTGGCTTCGCCTTGAGCCCGCGGCGGCGGAGGCGCTTCTGCCCCTCCGCCTCGATCAGCGCGTCGATCTCCGCGACCGCGTGAGCGACCGCCGCACCCACGCGGTTGTGCTGCACGAAGGTCGCCATCACCACGCAGACGATGGCCTCCTCGCGCGCGGCGACGTACACATCGATCGGCGCCGCCCCGCCGAAGGGGACGAGGTCCTCGCGCGGCAGCTCGAGGTGCGCCATGGGGCGCTTGTCCGCCAGCAGCATCTCGGCGAAGGCGACGATCTTGTCTCGCCCCTGCGCCGGCATGTCCTGGGGCGCCTTGCGGGTTACGAGGCGCCCACGACGGGTGAGGACGAAGGCGAAGTCCGCGCCGGCGTCAGCGACGATGTGGTCGACGATGTCATCGAGGGTCGGCACCGACCCTCGATGCTACACGCCTAATACGACTTCGCGAACAACGCGACCTTGTCGGCCGGCGCGCCCGTGAAGATGCAGCGCATGTTGCTGCGATCCGGGCCGCCGTCGGGCAGGTCTTCCGGGATGTTGCGGACGGTCACCTTGAGCTTCTCGCGCAGCTCGGTCTCCACGGAGGCGTCGCCCGCGAACGGACACAAGGCGAAGCCGCCGTGCATCTCCGGCCGCTCGTCGCCCCCGACCATACGGACGCTCTTCGGCGTGAAGAAATCCTCGAGCTCGGCTCGCGAGCCAACCCACCGGGTGTGCTCGGTGCGGTGCGCGAGCGCACGCGCGTAGAGACCAGCCTGCATCTCGTCAAGGATGGAGGTGATGGTACCGACCAGATCCACGCGCGAGATCGAGGCCTTGTCGCGCGTGCCGCGATCGCGGCGGCTGAGCATCGCGCTGCCCGCCTCGACGTCCCGCGGGCCGACCTCGACCCTGAGCGGGATGCCGCGCTTGATCCACTCCCAGCTCTTCTCGCCCCCGCGCAGGTCGCGGTTGTCGACCTCCACCTCGATCCGTCGACCATGGTAGGTCACGCTCCGCAGCTCGGCGGCCAGCCCGTGCACGAACTCCATGACCTTGGCCTTCGTGTCGTCGCCCCGCAGCACCGGCAAGATCACGACGTGCGCCGGCGCGAGCCGCGGCGGGATGACCATGCCGTCGTCGTCGGCGTGCGTCATCACCAGGCCGCCCACCAGGCGCGTCGAGACGCCCCACGACGTGGTCCACGCGTATTCCTCGGTCTCCTGCTTCGACTGGAAGCGGATCCCGCTGGCCTTCGCGAAGTTCTGACCGAGAAAATGCGACGTGCCCGCCTGCAGCGCCTTGCGGTCCTGCATCATCGCCTCGATCGAATAGGTGTCGACCGCGCCCGGGAAGCGCTCGGCGTCGGTCTTGCGGCCCTTGAATACCGGCATCGCCATGTGCTCGCGCGCGAACGTCGAGTAGACGTCGAGCATCTGCCGCGTCTCGGCCTCGGCCTCCTCCCGCGTGGCGTGCGCGGTGTGCCCCTCTTGCCAGAGGAACTCCGCGGTGCGCAGGAACAGGCGCGTGCGCATCTCCCAGCGGACGACGTTCGCCCACTGGTTGATGAGCAGCGGCAGGTCCCGGTAGCTCCGCACCCACTGCGCGAAGCTCGCCCCGATGATGGTCTCGCTGGTCGGGCGGACGATCAGCGGCTCCTCGAGCTTCGCCTTCGGATCCGGGATCAGCCCCCCACCCTCCCCCGCGATCAGGCGGTGGTGGGTGACGACCGCGCACTCCTTGGCGAAGCCCTCGACGTGCTCGGCCTCCTTCTCGAGGAACGACTTCGGGATGAAGAGCGGGAAGTACGCGTTCTTGTGGCCCGTGGCCTTGAACATGACGTCGAGCTCGGCCTGGATGCGCTCCCACAGCGCGTAGCCCCACGGCTTGATCACCATGCAGCCGCGCACGGCGGAGCCCTCGGCGAGGTCCGCCGCGCGGACGACCTGCTGGTACCACTCCGCGTAGTCATCGGCCCGCGTCGGCTTGATCGCAGTCTCGACCTTCGCCCCGCCGCCCTTCGATTCGCCCTTCGTCACGCGTCTACCCTCCGAGCCATGGTCTTGAGGACCGTTATCACGACGCCCCACGGGCGAGCATCTCGGTCACGCGGCCGAGCGCCCTGGCGAGGATGTCGCCCATCGTCTCGACACCCGACGCCCTGCCGATCAGGTCCTGACGGACCTCGACGAGCGCGCCGAGGCGCCCCGCGCGCTCGGCGTACACAGGGATGCCGTAGTCGGTGCCGTCTGTCACCTGGTAGGGCTCGTTGTCGCCGACGAGGAGGTCCTCTTCGAGCGCGAGGGCGTCGAGCAGCGCGGCCGCGAGCCGGCGGTCCTTGCCGTACATGACGCCGACGTGCCAAGGGCGCGCCTTGCCGTGCAGCGCCGGCGTGAAGCTGTGCAGGCTCAGCACGATCGAGCTCGCGCCGCGCGCATCTCGCGCCGAGAGCAGCGCGGCGATGGCGGCGTGGTAGGGCTCGAAGAGCTCGACCTGGCGCGCTCGAACCTCCGCCTCCGAGAGCCCCACGTTGCCGGGTACGGGGATCTCGCAGGTGACCGCGGGCACGCTCGTGGCGACCCCCAAGGGGCGGTTGCAGTCGATCGCGAGCCGCGAGTACCCGGAGAGCACGAGCGGCGCGTCGAGCCGCTCCGACAAGGAGCGCGCGAGCTGGGCTGCGCCGATGTCCCAGGCGATGTGATCGTCGAGCTGGTCGTCGCTCATCCCCAGCGTCGCGAGCGCGGTCGGGATGCGGTTCGACGCGTGATCGCACAACAAGAACCAGGGCGACGCTCCGCTCGGGCGCACGATCTCGAACGGCGAGGGCTCGTCGGCAGAAAGGAGCGAAGGGGCCCGCTCGGTCATCGGCTGCGCTATAGCACCGGGCCGTGGCAGACGTCGTCGTCATCGGTTCGGGGCCCAACGGCCTCACAGCGGCGTGTGTGCTCGCGCGAGCCGGGCTCGACGTCGTCGTGGTCGAGGCTGCGCCCCACGCGGGCGGCGCGGTGCGCACGGTCGAGAGCACCCTGCCCGGGTTTCGGCACGACGTCGGCGCGGCGTTCTTCCCCTTCGGGACGCTGAGCCCGGCCTACAAGGAGCTCGATCTGCAGGGCGCCGGGCTGAAGCTCGCGTGGGCCCCCATCGACAGCGCCCACCCGGCTCGCGACGGGTCGTGCGCGGCGATCGGCCGCGATCTCGAGCGCTGCGCCCGAGCCCTGGGGGACGACGGTCCCGCGCTGCAGTCGTGGGTCCGCTGGTGGCGAGGCGTCGAGCCCAAGCTGCTGCCCGCGCTGCTCGCCGAGCCGCCAGCGGCGCGCGCGATGGCCGGGGTCTCGCCCCTGTCGCTGGCGAGGTTCGCGAGCGCGGCGGCGATGAGCGGGCGCGGCTTCGCCGAGCGGGTGTTCGCGTCGCCGGCGGCACAGCGAATCTTGCCCGCGCTGGCCCTGCACACCGACGTGGCCCCGAGCGATCCGCTGGGCTGTCCCATCGGCTTCATGCTCGGGATGACGGCGACGACCGGTGGCTTCGCGGTCCCGCTCGGGGGGGCCGGCGAGGTGACGAAGGCGCTGCTCGCTCGCCTGCGAGAGCTCGGGGGCCGGCTCGAGCTCGGCGCGCGGGTGGAGAGGGTCGTCGTGGAGGAGGCGCGCGCGGTCGGGGTTCGCACCGCGCGCGGGTCGATCGACGCCAAGCTCGCGGTCGTCGCGGACACCGCGGCGCCCACGCTATACCTCGAGCTGCTCTCGGATCGCGTCGTGCCCGCGTCGGTGAGCGACAAGATGCGATCGTTCAAGCTCGGGTTCGGCACCTTCAAGCTCGACTGGGCGCTCGACGGGCCCGTCCCTTGGGCGAGCGAGCTGTGCGGCGAGGCGGCCGTCGTGCACACCGGAGAAGATCTCGACGACCTCGAGCGGTTCGCGCGCGAGGTGCGCGCCGGCGAGATGCCGCGCGATCCGTACCTGGTGATCGGCCAGCAGTCGCTGGTCGACCCCTCGCGGGCGCCGCGCGGCGCACACACGCTGTGGGCCTACTCGCGGGTCCCCGCGACGCTCGCTGGGGCGCCGTGGACAGACGAGGCGAAGGCGGCGTTCGCCGAGCGCGTCGAGGCGCGCATCGAGGGCCTCGCGCCCGGCTTCCGGCGCTGCATCATGAAGCGGTTCGTCCAGGCGCCGAAGGACCTCGAGCGCATGGACGAGAACCTGCTCGGAGGCGACCTCGGCGGCGGCACCGCCGACATCTCGAACCAGCTCTTCTTGCGCCCGATGTTCCCGTACTACCGCTACCGCACGCCCGTGCGCGGGGTGTACCTCGGCTCGAGCTACGCCCACCCGGGCGCGGGCGCGCACGGCATGTGCGGCTACAACGCCGCGGGCGCGGTGCTCGCCGACGCTGGGATGACGCAGGGGTCGTAGGCGCCCCGCGCGCCGTCAGGGCGAATAGAACCACAGCGGGCCTTTACAGGCCGCGCCGGTGGGGTCGCACGCGGGCACCTCGCCGGTCGCCTCGTACGACTCGACGAGCCCGACCTGGAGCTGCGCGTCGTTGTTGCACACGTGGTAGCCATCGAGCGTGTCGCCGGTCGCCTCGACCAGCGCAGCGAAGGCCTCGTCGAGGCCCTCCTCCAGGCCGGTGCCGTTGGCCCACGAGCACGCCGGCAGGATCGCGAGCGCGGCGTCGATATCCTGGCTCTGGATCGCGGCGACGATCTCGTTCACGCCGTCGCCGTCACAGGCGAGGTTCGCCTGCAGGTAGCTGACGACCTCGGTCATGCGATCCTGGGCGACGCTGTCCTCGAGCGAGTCCATGCTGAGGAACGTCGTCGCGCCGTCGCACTCGCACGCCTCGAACGCGACCGCGAGGTCGAGGATTTCGTCCTCGGTCCCCTTCACCTCGAGGGACATCGTCTCCACCAGGATCACGTCTCCGTTCGCGTCGGTCGCGCCGGGCAGCGTGCCGTGGTTCGCCATGACCACCGTGTCGCTCGCGTCGCCGTCGCAAGAGAACTCGAGCACCGTCGTGGTGTGCGGCGGCCACAGATCGCTCGTTCTCCCGGCGGTGGACTTGTAAGCGTCCTTCTGGAGCACGCGCAGCGTCGCGGAGCACGACTTGTCGACGATGTTGTTGTCGTCGCTCGTCTTCGTGTCCGAGTCGCACGAGGCGAGAAGGCCGGCGAGACCGAGGGCGAGCAAGGCGAAGGCATGGCGCGACATGGCCGCCGAGCCTACCAGAGCCGCCCGCAGACGTCAGTCGCTGCCTCGTCGCCAGGCGCGGATCGTGGCCGCGACGGCGTCGGGCACGAAGCCGATCTCCTGGGCGATCCGCTTGGCCGGCGCCGAGTGCCCGAAGCGATCGAAGCCGATCACGAGGCCCGTCGCGCCGACCAGGTCTCGCCAGGGGCGCGAGACGCCGAGCTCGATCACCACGCGCGGCACCGAGGGTGGAAGCACGGCGTCGCGGTACGCGTCGGCCTGGCGTGAGAACGCCTCGAGGCACGGCATCGACACCACCCGCACGCGCTCGCCGCGCGCGTCGAGCAGGGCCTTGGCCTCCACCGCGATCGACACCTCAGAGCCCGTGGCCACGATCACCAGCGTGGGATCTTGCGCGTCCGCCAGGACATACCCGCCCTGGAGCATGGTCTTCGGCTCGAAGCCCTCCGGGCGCGCGAGCACGGGCACGTTCTGACGCGTGAGCGCCATCACCGTGGGGCCGTCGGTGCGGGTGAGCGCGTGCGTCCACGCGGCGGCGCACTCGAGCGGGTCGGCGGGCCTCATGACGTCGACGTTCGGGATGAGGCGCAGCGCCCACACGTGCTCGACGGGCTGGTGGGTCGGGCCGTCCTCGCCGAGGTAGAGGCTGTCGTGGGTGAACACGAACACGCTCTGCAGGTGCGACAGCGCGGCCAGGCGGATCGTCGGCCGCATGTAGTCGGCGAAGACGAGGAAGGTCGAGCCGAACGGGATGAAGCCCTCGGTCGCCGCCATGCCGTTCATGACGGCGCCCATGCCGTGCTCGCGGATCCCGAAATGGATGTTGCGACCCGCGAACTCGCCGCGCTTCACCGCGGGCGAGCCCTCGATGAACGTCTTGGTGGAGGGGTTGAGATCGGCGGAGCCGCCGACCAGCGAGGGGACGAGCGCTGCGGCCCGCTGCTCGACGATGCCCGCGCTGACGCGCGTGGCGGCCTCCTTCTTGGGCGCGGCCGCGAGCAGCTCCTCGAACAGGTTGGCCGGGACGGCGCGCGCGAGCAGCGCCTTGAAGGCCGCGGCGCCCGCCGGGTCGGCCGCGGCGAACGCGCTCATCTCCGCCTCCCAGCGCTCGCGCGTCGCGCGGCCCTCGGCGGCGCGCTCGCGGAACATCGCGTACACCGCCTCGGGCACCACGAACGTCTGGTCGACCGGCCAGCCGAGCTTCTCCTTCGTGCCCTTCACCTCGGCCGCGCCGAGGGGCTCGCCGTGGGCCTTGTGCGAGCCCTCCTTCGTGGGCGCGCCGATCCCGATGCGCGTCTTGGCGACGATCAGCTTCGGCTTGCCGACCAGCGCGACAGCCTCGTCGAGCGCCTTCTGGATCTGCGCGTGGTCGTGGCCGTCGATGGTCCACGTGGCCCAGCCGTACGCCTGGTAGCGCTTCGCGACGTCCTCGCTGAAGGCGAGGTCGGTGTCGCCGTCGATCGTGATCTTGTTGTCGTCGTAGAAGAAGATCAGGTTGTCGAGGCCGAGGTGCCCGGCGAGGCTCGAGGCCTCACTGGATACACCCTCCATCAGGTCGCCGTCGGACGCGATGCCGAAGACGCGCGCACCGACGAGCCCCGGCCTGCCGGCTCGGGCGGCGCGCATCTTGAACCCGAGCGCCATGCCCACGCCGTTGGAGATCCCCTGACCGAGCGGCCCGGTGGTCGTCTCCACGCCCTCGGTGAGGTGCGACTCGGGGTGCCCCGGCGTCTTCGAGCCCCACTGCCGGAACGCCCTCAGATCGTCGAGGGTGAGCCCGTAGCCCGCGAGGTGCAGCATCGAATACAGCAGCATCGACGCGTGCCCGCATGACAGCACGAAGCGGTCCCGGTCGGCCCACGAAGGCTGCGACGGGTCGTAGCGCAGGTGGCGTAGCCAGACGTCGAGCGTGATGTCCGCGAGGGCCATCGGCGTGCCCGGGTGGCCGCTCTGGGCCTTCTCGACGCCATCGACGGACAACATGCGGACCGTCGCGACGGCCTGCGCCAGCGAAGCGGGGGCGAGCGTGCTCATCGGTCGTTCCGTAGGCGACCTGCCGCGAGGCGGCAACGGCTCTGGGCTGGGGAACGGGGTCGCCTCAGAAGGTTCCGGGAGACGGCACTCATTCTGTGCCAACCGTCCCCCGCTTCCTGGCCACTCACGACCGTGCCGGATCGGATGCTAGCGAAGGTCCTGCGGGGCTCGCGCACTTCGCAGCCGATAAGCGCCTGGGGTCTCGCCGGTCCAACGGCGAAAGGCGCGGGTAAAGGCGCTGGCGTCCGAGAACCCCGTGAGGAAGGCCACCTCGCACAGCGTTCGATCGTCGCTGACGAGGTGCTCGAGCGCGAGCTGCCGGCGGGTGACGTCCACGACGTCTGCGAAGCTCGCGCCGTGCTCTTGCAGGCGCCGCTGCAGGCTGCGGCCGCTCATCCCCAGCCGGCGCGCGATCTCGCCGATGGTGGCGTTGCCCTGCGGCAACGCGGCGCTCAGCTGTCGCCGCAGGCGGGCGAGCAACTCTGGCTGCCCGTCGTGGACGTCCGCGCGCGCGGCCAGCATGTCTTCGGCCTGACGGGCCAACACCGCATTCAGCTCGGGCTCGAAGTGCTTGCTGGGCGCATCCAGCATGGCGCGGTCGAACACGACCGCAGCGCACGGGGCGCCGAAGCGCAGCGGCACCCCGAGGATGCGGCGATGCTCGCTCAGGTCGCCCGGCGGCGCGTGAGGAAGCTGCAGCTCGCGGACGCGACACTCGCCGTCGATCCCTCGGCGCACGCGCAGCACCCACGAGCTGAGGATGAACTCGAGCAGCTGCCTCGGCATCGGCGGCTGGCAATCGAACCGCACCGTGTAGCGCGCCTGAGTGCCGTCCTCCTCGAGGCGGATGTCATACGCGTCGTGCACCAGGCGCGAGTAGCGGATGAGCGTCGTGAGCGACTCGCGCAGCGTGCGGCAGGTGCGCGTCGCGTAGTCGACGACGTCCAGCGCGTGACCTTGCACCAGCTCGGCGGCGTGCAGGCCGAAGCAGGCGTCCCCCGCGCGCTCGGGGAGCTCGACCCACAGCCGTGCGACCAGCGCGTGCGGCACACGCGCCGTGGGATCGGCGAGCTCAGGCCCCAGCCCGAGCTCCGCAGGATCGACGGCGACGCCGCGCGCGTGAGCCGCCAGCAAGCAGATGCGCACCGCCTTGATACTCACGCTGGGCGAGCGGTGCATCTTGGCGCGGATGGTCAAGCAACTGGCGTAGCGGGTCAAGACGGCGACCGCCGCTCGATCGCACCATCAGCGCATCCCAATGACAACCCAAAGCACGAGCGACGGCGGCGGCGTCCAGGTCAGGTTGAGTGTGCGATCGTTGCCGCGCGTCATCGCGCTCCTTGCCACGCTGAGCGGCTCGGCGGCGTGTGAGAGCCCGCCAACGCCGCTGCTGCCAGAGCCCGACACGGACGGCGACACCATCCCCGACAAGGATGACAACTGCCCCAACCAGGCGAACAGCCAGGCTGACAGCGACGGCGACGGCGTCGGTGACGCGTGCGACCTTTGCCCGAACGACGAAGGCAGCGCCGAAGGGGACGGGTGCCCAGCGGGGGGCGCGGGGGGTGGAGGGCAAGGGGGAGGCGTCGCTGCGGGCCATGATGGCGGCGGCTTCGGCCCCGGAGGCGCTGGGGGTCAGGGCGTGGGTGGCAGCGCCGGGCCGACGGGCTTCGGCGACTGCATGAACCAGCCGCTCCTCACCGCTTGCCTCGAATCGGAGACCTGCCTGGTGTCACCCCTCTCGGGCAACGGCGCGTGCGGCGCGAGCGGCTGTGAGAACCCGGCGACCGACTGCCCGGTGCCCACCTCGGGCAACGCAGCGCCCATCTGCGTCACGCTGTACCAGCCACCGGACTGGTGCTTTCTCGACTGCTCGCAGGGCCAGCAGTGCCCCGACGGCATGGTCTGCGACGGCAACTCCTTTTGCCTCTTCGTGCCCGACATCCCCGCCGAGTGGACCTGCGACGACGCGGTCTGGGGGGCGGCCAACGGCTGCGACTGCGGCTGCGGCGTCGTCGACCCTGGCTGTGAGACGCCGGGCGGCAGCGCCTGCGATGTCTGCAACGGCAGCGGCTCGTGCAGCGCGGCGAGCTGCCCCGGGTCGATCGATCCCAAAGACAACGCCAGCTGCCTCTGACGTCGAGGTGTGACCATGAACAAGCAGGTTTCCAAGGTGCCCGTCGATCGCGTCGCGAGACCGCTCTGGAGGGCGCTGGCGTTGGTGGTGCTGAGCCAGGTCGGATGCCCGGACGGGTGCGGCCCAAGACAGTTGGTCCGGGTTGAGGTAGCGGGAGACGGAGCCGGTCATGTCTACGACCCCCTCGGGAGGTGGGGGGCGTGCTTCGCGGAGACGTCGATCGCCGACCACGCCTACGACGAGACGACGCCGTGCCTGATCTCGTTCCACCCTCAGGCCGACGGGCCCAGGAAGTTCGCAGCCTTCGCCGACCCGGACTCCCGGTTCGTGGGCTGGTCGGGGGACTGCGTCGCCGAGCTGGGCTCGGAGACCGTGAGCACGATCGAGCTCGGCACCACCACCGATTACCGCTGCGTCGCCACGTTCGAGGCGGAGACCGGCGGCGCGGGCGGCAGCGGAGAGGGGGGCAACGGCGGCGCGGGCGGCGAAGGCCACGGCGGCAGTGGCGGCAATGGCGGCAGTGGCGGCAGCGACCCGTGGTGCCCGGGCGGGATCGCGCTCGCGAACCCGTCCTTCGAGGAGCCGGTGCTCGTGCCCGGTGGCTCGGTGGCACCGCCACTGCCATGGACCAGCAACTTCTCGAACCCCGTGATCCTGTTCCCCACGAGCGGCCTCACGCAGACCCAGCCTCTAGCAGCCCCAGCGAGCGGCAATCAGCTGCTCGACCTGGTCGGGAGCTACTCCGAGGTCGAGCTGGCAACCGGCGCCACCACAGAGCTGAACGCCACATACACCATGCACTTCGCCGTGGCGCGTCCGGCTGGCTCCGCGATGCCCGTCCTCAATGGCAGGTTCGGCACCAGCTCTTCGGCCTCCGTGTACTACCAGATCCCGTACGCCGAGCTGCCCGAGGGCGAGTGGATCAGCCATCAGGTGAGCTTCGCTGCGACGGAGGTCGGAGCCCTATTTTTCCGCGTCGCCAACCACGCCACCAACGGCGATACCGTGTACCTCGACAACCTCTGCCTGACGAGGCAGTAGGACCCCTATGGGTTCGCGGCCTGCCCCACCGGCGCCGGCTCTACGGGCCGCGCCGGAGGAGGCGGCTCGATCGTGGCCGCGGCCTCGCCTTGGAACGCCTTGAGCACGTCGCTCGAGCTCGGCGCGTCGATCGGGCTGTAGCCTCGCGCGGCCGCGAGCGCGTTGAAGCGGCGCTGCAAGAACCCGGGGATGACGAGCGCGAACGTCCGCGCGAGGCGGTTCTGATCGTCGAGCGTGCGGAGCATGGCCTGGTACGTCTCTTCGCCGTACGTCGCGCGGAACGCCGCCGCCTGCTCGGGGCGCGCCACCCAGCTCATGACCCCGGCGCGATCGGCCTCCGGGTGAAACTGGACCGCCTCGATCCCCGGGCCGAAATCGAAGCCCAAGAGCCCTCGACCCTTCGAATGCCCGTCACGCGACTCCTGCGCGAGCAGGCCGCCGCCGAGCTCTGCGAGCCGGCGCTCGTTCGTGTTCACGGCCTCCCAGTTGCGGTGCTCGAACGCGAACAGCCGATCTCTGAACGGCGCGAGCAGCGGGTGGCCCTGCCCGAACGGCGTCGTGTAGATCGGCATGACCCCGAACTTGCGGCTGTCGCGGGTGCTGACCTCGGCGACCTCGAAGTGTCGGACGAGCAGCTCGAACGTGTAGCAGACCGCGAAGAAGCTCCGCTGGTCCTCGTCCGAGCGGCGGCACTCGTCGACCATCCAGCTGGAGAAGCGGGTGAAGTCGTCGAACCACGGCTGGGCGTCGCCGTCGTACGGCGACCCGGGGCCCCCCGAGCCGATGTACATGTCGCAGTCGCGCGGGATCGCCTGGTTGGTGTCCCGCGGGGAGATCTCCGCGACCCGGCACATCAGGCCGGGGTTCATCTCCCGGACGCGGTCGAAGAAGGCCGTGACGATGCCGCGGAAGCAACGCATGGCCTGGTTCACGTGGCCGGCGTTCATGTCGATCAGGCAGATCGACAGCTCGCGGTGCTTCGCGTACGCGGCGCCGGGCGGCCTCGAGCTCGGGCGCGCGAGGCTGATCGGCGGCGACTCGGCCGCGCGGGGCGGCGCGCTCGGGCTCGTGGAGGCCGAGGGAGCGCGGGAGGGGTGTTCGTTTGGGTGCGGCATCGAATCGAACGGCAAATCCCCACTGGGGAGATACCACAACGGGCCCGCTGCTCCCTCAATTTCTAGCCGCGCAGCGGTTCCAGCGCGGGCCACCCCAGGACAAACTTGCGAAAGCCGGGCAGCTTGGACCATGACGGGGACGTGACGGGACAAGAGCGCAGTGCCGGCCGAGGAGCGGCCCTCGTCACGATCGGCATCCTCGCGTCGCGCCTCGTCGGGCTCGTCCGGCAGAAGGTCATCGCGCACTTCTTGGGGACGAGCGACGCCGCCGACGCCGTCGCGGCGGCGTTCAGGGTCGGCAACATCACCCAGAACCTCCTGGGCGAGGCGGCGCTCTCCGCGTCGTTCGTGCCGGTGTACGCTCGCCTCCGTCTGCGCGGAGACGGCGCCGCTGCGCGCTTCGCCCGCGCGCTCCTCGGCGTGCTGCTCCTCGTCGTGGTCGGCCTGAGCGCGCTCGGGGCCCTGTTCGCCCCTGCCCTCGCGACCCTGGTCGCGGCCGGGTTCGACGGCCCGAAGCTCGCGCTGACGACAGAGCTCGTTCGCATCCTGTTCCCGATGGCAGGCGTGTTGGTGCTCGGCGCGTGGGCGCTCGGGATCCTCACGGCCCACCGGCGCTTCCTGCTGCCGTACCTCGCGCCGGTGGTGTGGAGCGTCGCGCAGATCGCCGCGGTGCTGCTCGCCTCTCGGCTCGCCGGCAAGAGCGGGCCAGACCTCGCGAGGGCCCTCGCGTGGGGCGCGGCGGCCGGCGCGGGGCTGCAGCTCGGCATGATGATGGTGCCGGTCCGGACGCTGCTAGGGTCCGTGCTGCCGACCTTCGAGCGCGGCGTCGAGGGGGTGCGAGACGCCGTCACCCGCTTCCCGAGCTCGCTCGCGGCGCGCGGGGTCATCCAGCTTTCGGGGCTCGTCGACACGCTGCTCGTCAGCTTCCTCGGGCCAGGCGCGAACGCGACGTTCCAGTATGCGCAGACCATCTACCTGCTGCCGATGGCCGTGCTCGGCACCGGGGAAGCGGCCGCCGCCCTCCCCGAGCTCGCCGAGAAGGACCTCGACAGCGAGGCCGCGCGCAACGCGGTCGTCGCCTCCCTCACCCGCTCCATGACGCGCGTGTTCGCGCTGGCGGCGGCGGCGGCGGCGATGTTCCTCGCCTTCGGCGTCGAGATCACGACGGTCTTGTTCCTGGGAGGCAGCTTCACTCTGTCCGCCGCCGGCGACGTCGGGGCGGCCCTCGCGGCCTACGCCCTCGGGCTGCCAGCGAACGCGGCGTCCCGCATCCTGGGCGCCGCCTCGTTCGCGCGCGGCGACACGCGACGTCCCGCGCTGTACGCGACGATCCGGGTCGTCGTCAGCACCGGGGTCTCGCTCGCCGCGATGCAGCGCTTCGGTGTCCCCGGGGTGATCTTCGGCGCGGTCGTCGCCGCGTGGCTCGAGCTGTGGCTGCTCGCGCGGAACGTCCGCGACAGCTACGGAGCCACGGGGCTCGGAGGCGTCCCGGTCGTGAAGATCGTCGGGGCCGCGCTCGCGCCCGTCGCGGCTGGGGCCGCGGCCCGCTTCGCGCTCGCGGGAGCGCTCGGTCCGCTCGCTGGCGGCGCCCTCGTACTCGCGATCGCGGGCAGCGCGTTCCTCGCGGCGGCGCACTTCATGAAGCTCTTCAGTCTCGCGAGCCTGCTCCGCCGTCGGGGCTGAGGACGCCGGTCAGAGGCAGATCCGGTACGGCTGCCCCTCGATCGTCCCGCTCTGCGCGCTGCACGTCGAGCCCTCCGGGCAGGCCCCGTCTCGCGAGCAGTCGCGGCTGCAGGTCCCGCTCTCGCAGAGTGAGAAGGCGCAGTCGCCGTGAGACGAGCACGACGCGCCGACCTCCCCTGCCCCCGCGGGCATACACAGACCGATGCGCTGGTTCACGGCGAGCTCGGCCACCGCCGCGCACCCGAAGCCCATCGGGCACCCACCCTGGTAGCGGCAGCTGTCGAGGCACGCGTCGCCGGGCAGACCGTCCGTCGTGAAGGGTGAGCCGCAGTCCACGGAGGGCGGATTCGGCTGCATGAACGTGCCGAAGTCGATGTGGAGCCCGTCGTTGCACAGGTTGACGACCTGAAGGCTCGCGTTGCACGCCCACTGCGCAGGCGCGAATCCGCCAGGCAAGGGTCCGTAGACGTCCCCCGGTCGGCGGCAGGCGCCGTCGCACGTCCACGGCGGCAGGCCGGCGCCGCGCTGCGGGCAGTCCGACGCGGTGTCACACGCCAGGGTGCAGCTCGACACCACGAGCGACGTGTCACACGCGGCAGGCGACACGCACTGCGAGGTGTCCGCCGCGCAGTCGGCCGCGGCGCGCACGCACACGTTCGCGCCACCCACCGGCATGCACCCGTAGCCGCTCGGGCAATCGGCCCCGCTCGAGCATGAGGAGGTGCAGTAATTGAGCGGGGACAAACATGCGAAATGACATTGGCCTGCGGCAGAGCACCCGCGCCCGACGTCGCTCCGCACGCAGGTGCTCTCGGCGCCCTGCTCCTCGCAGCGAAAACCCGAGGCGCAGTCGGCGTGTACCGAGCAACCTTCAGTGCATCGCTCGAGCCCCGCGCCGAGCCGCTCGGGCCGGCACATCCCGCTGTCGCAGTCCCCGTCTTGGGTGCAGACCGAGAGCAGCGCGGCGGTGGCCGGCGGCGCGCCCCCCATGCCGTTGAGCGTCGAGGTCGTGTCGTTGGTCGTCGGATCGCCGCCGGTGCCCTGCCCTCCCGCGGACGACGCGCCAGCCCCGCCCGAGCCAGGCCCGCCGCCGCCCGCCGCGGGGCCGCCGCCCGAGCCCGCGTATTCGCACTGCCCGATGCCGTTGCAGAGGTAGCCCTTGGGGCAGTCCTTGTTGGAGTCGACGCAATCCTGGACGCACTGCCCGTCCCGGCAATACGCCGCGAGGCAGTCGCTGTTGAGCTCACACGCCTCGCCGCTCGTCGCGCACGCAGCGTACAGCGCGGCGATCGGCGCGAGCACGACGAGGAACGAAGCTCTTACGAGCGCTGAAGCGGCGCGCGCCACGGCGCTCGAGTGTATCAAGACCGGCGCCAGCGCGGCGCCCGTTTGTTGGCCCACCCGCGCGCGCTCTGCCATCGGTCGCGCCACGACCATGCAACGTGCAGCCCTTGCCCCCCTCCTGATGCTCCTCGCGGGCGGCGCCGCTGCGTGCAAAGGCGCGAGCCCGGAGATCGCCCTGTCGAAGACCCTCGGCAGCGAGTCCGACGAGATCGCGATCGAGTCGATCCCGGTCCCGGCCGAGAACGGCCCCAAGCTGGTCGCGCTCGGTGTCGACGTGCCCGTGCTCGAACGGCCGAAGAAGGACGCGACCGTCATCGGGGCGCTCCGGTTCGGTGGGGCCGTCGCTCGAGCAGACAAGCCCGTCAAGTCGACCCCCGAATGTGCAGGGGGATATTACCCAGTGAGGCCGCGCGGCTTCGTCTGCGCCGACGCGACGGTGTCGCTCGACCAACAGGGCGCGACGATGCCAGAGCCCCAGCTCGAGCGCGCCCTGCCCTACCGCTTCGCGACCGTGAAGAGCGCCACGCCTCTGTACGCGCGTCTGCCGAGCGCAGCGGAGCAGAGCGAGAACGAGCCGGGCCTCGACAAACACCTGTCGAAGGCCGCCAAGCTGTCACCGAGCAGCTTGCGGGCCGGCAGCAACGACGTGCCCGTCGACGAGCGCGGCGTGCCGACCGGCCGGGCGGTGATCGCGAAGAGCGGCGTCGGCGTCGGTCCCGACGGCAAGCGCACGCCGGCGAGCTACTTCGACTTCGGCGCGCCCCTGACCCCGAAGACCGGGGACGACCGCGCTGCGGTGGCGATCACGGCCATGGTGCTTCGGCGCGGAAGCGGTCTGGCCCTCGTGGGCGCGACGACGGCGGAGGGGCCGTCGGGCCCGCGCTCCTTCGGCGTCACCACGGATGGCCACTACGTCCCGCTCGATCGGCTCGAGCCCGCCCTCGGCTCGACCTTCCACGGGGTCGATCTGACCAAGGAGAAAGGGCTGCCGCTCGGGTTCGTGCTGCGCCACGAGGTATCTCCGTTCTCGTTGAAGAAGGGCAAGGCCGAGCGCGTCGAGGACGAGGAGGTCGAGCGCCGCACAGCGTTGCACCTCACCGGCCGATTCCGGACGGTCGACAACGTCCGCTACGAGGAGGCCGAGGACGGGCTGTGGTTCCGCGACAAGGACCTGATCAAGGTCGTGAAGCGGACCAAGTTCCCCGACTTCGTCGCCGAAGGCGCGAAGTGGATCGACGTGAGCCTCGCCTTGCAGACGATGACCCTCTACGAAGGCAAGAAGCCGATCTACACGACGCTCATCTCGAGCGGGCGCGACATGCTCGGCGACCCCGCGACGACCGAGTCGACCGTGCAAGGCACGTTCACCGTCGTGCGTAAGGCCACCAGCTGGAAGCTCGACCCGCAAGAGGTCGAAGGGGCGTACGACGTCCTCGACGCTCCGTACGTGCTCGAGTTCGCCCCTGGCTTCGCCATCACAGGCAGCTACTGGAGCGATCCGGCCGGCGAGGCGCGTTCGTTCCACAACGTGACCGCGTCCCCCATCGACGCGCGGCGCGTCTTCACCTGGGCGGGCGCCGAGGTCCCGACCGGGTTCCGCTGGTTCGCGCCCAAGCCCGACGAGACGATCACCGTCCACGTGCGCAAGTAAGGGCCGGCCAGAGCGCGAGCCCACAAACGCGCTCCGGGATTGCGCGCCCTGGCGTGCAATCCCGAAGGGACCCGCGCTAGCGCGCGAGCGCGAACAGAATCAATCGACGATGTCGAGGTGCGCGCGCTTGCCTGCACGCATCGCGGCGGCCGCGAGCAGGGTGCGGATGCTCTGCGCGGTGCGGCCGTCTTTGCCGATGACCTTGCCGATGTCTTCGGGCGCCACCAACAGCTCGATACGAGGGTGGTGATCGCCGTCGACCTCGCGGACCACGACCCGATCGGGGTGGTCGACGAGCGCGCGAGCGATCAGCCCGACGAGCGTCGAAAGCGGCGAGCTCCTCACCCGGCGCGTCGGAGGTGCGGGCCATGGCTCGAGCTCAGGCCTTCGCGGGGGCGGGGGCGGCTTCGGCGGCGGACGCCCCGAGCAGCTTCGCGTTCTTGAGGAGGGCGGCGACCGTCGCGGAGGGCTGAGCGCCCAGCTTCAACCAGTGCTGCACCCGCGCGCCTTCGACCCGAAGCTCCGAGCGGCGCGGATCGAACGTGCCGAGACGCTCGATGAAGCGCCCGCCGCGGGGGCTGCGCTGATCGGCGACGACGATTCGGTAGAACGGGGTCTTGTTGGTGCCCATGCGGGCCAGGCGGATGTGGACGGCCATGTTCTTTTCGAGACCTACAAAAAGGAGTTGCGCCCCAGCTACCAGAGCGGGGGCGCAACCTATGGCATTTTGCGGCGTCTCGTCAACCCAACTTCGTGGCGAGAGGAGGCGAGCTCGGAGGAGCCTGCCAAACCGGATCGGGTTGGCGCGCGCTATGCGCGAGCGCCTGGGGGAGCAGCTCGCGCGCCCCAGGTGCGGTGACTCAGGGTGTCGTGGTGACACGGCTCGCGGTGACTAGGTGATCTCTAGAATGAGCACGCCGCGATCCGGGTTGGGCTCTTCGTCCTCGGGACGAGCGGCCTTCGGAGCACGTCGAGGCTCCAGCGGGAGCTCGAGACGCGGCTGTTGCTCCTGTTGAGCACGCTCACGCTCTTCCCGCTGTCGAATCTGCTCGATGATGAACGGAGGAAGCACGGTACCTCCACGTGGAACGCCGACTGCCGACAGAACAGAACGTAGCAACGGCTCCAGAGCAAGTCCAGCTCACCCATGGTCTTGGTCGGCCGGGACGACCTCCCCCGACGAGACCGTGTATGCTGCCTCGCCCGTGACCGACCGACGAACGCGGCGCGCGTTCTGCCTCGATCTCTACGACGCCTCGCGTCGCGCCGCGGCGCTGGCCGGCGTCGGGGCGGCGGCGGCGGTCGCGCTCGCGCCTCGTCGCGCCGAGGCCGCGGCCTTCGACATCTCCGACTCGGACTGGGAAGGCCTGTCCGAGCTCTACCAGATCGCCAAGACCGAGCTCGGACCCGACCGCGTGAAGCCCGTCGCCGCGCTCGACTGGAGCGACGTCCGCCCGGACGACGGGATCGTCTTCATCCACCCCACGGAGCCGATCGACTCGACCGAGGCGAGCGAGTTCATGAAGCAGGGTGGCCGGCTCGCGGTGATCGACGACTTCGGCCGTGGCGACGAGCTCTTGAAGCGCTTCAAGATCGAGCGCGTGCGGCTGCCGGGCCGCCCGGTGGCCGCGCTGCGACAGAACCCCGAGCTGCCCATCGCCGAGCCCTGGCTCGAGATCTCTCGCGGACAGATCGGCGCGCCCCACCCGGTCGTCGCGAACGTGAAGAGGCTCGTGCTCAACCACCCGATGGCGCTGCTCCACCCGGACCTGTCGCCGGTCATGAAGGTGCGGCTCGCCGGGTCGGAGGGTGACGCCATCGTCGCGGTCGCGGGTCAGGTCGAGAAGGGGCGGCTGTTCGCAATGAGCGATCCGTCCGCGCTCATCAACTCCATGCTGCGGTACCCGGGCAACCGAGCGTTCGCGGTGGGCCTCGTGAAGTACCTCGCGAACGACGCCGACCGCGAGGGCGGGCGGCTCTACATCATCACCAACGCCTACAAACAGGAGGGCTCGGTGGGGGGCGACCGCACGCTGCTCCAGCAGCTGGAGTCGGGCTTGCGCTCGCTCACCGACAGCCTCGCCGACGCTCGCAAGCAGGGGTTCCCGTCTTGGCTGCTCGCCGTCCTGGCCGCCGGCGCGGTCGCGCTGCTCGGCGTTTGGGTCGCGCGCACCTCGGGGCGCCCCTACAAGAGCCCGCTCCCTCGCTACGCGAGATCGACGCCGCTGGTCGCTCGCGGAGGTGTGGTCGGCCGCTTCGCGATGCTCGCTGCCCCATCGTCGCCGAAGGGACTGGTCCTGCTCGAGCTCAAGAGCGCCCTGTTCGACGCGATCGCCGAGCGATTCTCGCTCGACCCGAGCCCGAGCACCGACGCGGTGCTGCGCGCCATTCGAGGCTCGGGGAAGGTCGACGGGACGCTCAGCGCCGATCTCGAGCGCGTGCTCGCGCGGATGCAGCGCACCGAGACGGCGGTCGTCGCCGGCGCCGCGACGCGCGTCCCCCGGGAGCAGGTCGCGGAGGCTCATCGGGTCGTGCGCGCCGTCATCGACGCGTGCGGCGCACTCGAGCCTGCGCGGGCGATGGGACGCAGCTACGGCGGCGGCGACATCCAGCCCCCGTCCGAGCGACCGGCCTAGCGAGGCCGCAGGCCGCTTCCGTCACCCCTCACGTTCGGTTACGACTCTCCCGCCACCCACCCCACCAAGGAGCCCCACGAGGATGACGCAGCAGCCCGCCACCATCGACGAAATCGCCGCGGCACGCGAGCGCCTGGAGCTCGTCCGGCGTGAGGTGATGCGGGTCTACGTGGGCAGCCCGCGCGTCATCGATCTGCTGCTGACGACCTTGCTCGCGCAAGGCCACGCCCTGCTCGAAGGCGTGCCCGGCGTCGCCAAGACGACCCTGGTGAAGGCCTTCGCGACGACCCTCGGCGCCAGCGTCCGGCGCATCCAGTTCACCCCCGATCTGCTGCCCGCGGACATCACCGGCACCTACGTGCTGTCCCCGAAGGACCAGACGTTCACGCTGCGCCCCGGGCCGGTGTTCGCGAACGTGGTGCTCGCCGACGAGATCAACCGCGCCCCCGCGAAGACCCAGTCGGCGCTGCTCGAGGCGATGCAAGAGCGCCAGGTCACCATCGAGGGCGACCGCTTCGAGCTGCCCGCGCCCTTCATGGTGCTCGCCACGCAGAACCCCGTCGATCTCGAGGGCACGTACCCGCTCCCGGAGGCGCAGATCGATCGCTTCCTCGTGCGCATCATGATCGGCTACCCGACCCACAAGGACGAGGTCGCGATGGTGCGCGCTCACAACGCGACGACGCCCAAGTCGAGCTCCGTGATCAACGTCACCGAGCTGCTCGCCCTGCAGGCGCTCGCCCGCCGCATCCACCTGGACGACGACCTGTACGAATATTCGGTGAGCCTGACCTCCTTCACGCGCTCCCACCCCCGGATCGTGCTGGGCGCCTCGCCGCGCGCGACGCTCGGGCTCATCCAGGCCGCGAAGAGCGCCGCCCTGCTGGCGGGGCGCGCCTTCGTCACCCCGGACGACGTGCGAGGCGTCGCCCACAGCGTGCTCGGCCACCGGCTGGTGTTGACGCCCGAGATGGAGGGCGATCCGAAGGCCCGGGACGGCCTCATCGACGAGGCCCTCCAGCGCATCGGGTACCGGCGCGCCGTGCGCCCGGTCTGACGCCCCATGCAGCTCTACCCGACGCGCCCGGCCGCCCACCTCGCGATCGCCTCGATCGCGGTGAGCGCGGTCGGGGTCGTGACGAGCCAAGCCGCGATCGTCGCGTGGGGCGGCGCGCTGCTGCTCGCCGTCGCCATCGCCCGGGCGGTCACGCTGGTGTCGGTTGCCCGCATCCGCGCGGCGGGCTTCGAGATGTTGTGGAGCCAGAGCCGGCGCATGGTCCGCACCGTGCGCGGCTCGCAGATCGAGATCGAGGCCGAGGTTCGCAACCGCGACACGCTCGCGGCCCGCTACGTCAAGCTGCGCGCGCTCGCGTCCCCCAACCTCGACGTGCGGCTCGATCCTCCCGCGGGCGAGGTCACCGCAACCGGTCGCCTCAAGGTGAAGGTCACGGTGAGGACCCCGCGCGTCGGCCAGCACGGCGTGTACGGCCTGGCGCTCGAGGTCCGTGGCTCGCCCGGAATGTTCGAGGTCCCCCTCACCTTCGCCAACCCGTACGGCATCGAGGTCGCGCCGCGACCGATGAGCGCCTACCTACAGACCGGCCGCGGCGGCCCCAGCCTGCTGATGGCGCCGAGCGGGCGCGCCGGCCGCAACCGCGGAGACGGCACCAGCCTCCGCGAGCTGCGCGAGCACCAGCCCGGAGATCCCTTCCGTCGCATCGCGTGGAAGGCGACCGCCCGCCGCGGAAAGCTGCTCGTGCGCGAGTTCGAGCGCGAGGAGCGGGACGTCGTGTGGATCATCCTCGACGTCTCGGTCGAGCTCTGGTCGGGTCCCCTGGGGCGCGCCCCGCTCGATCTGTTCATCGACGAGGCGGCCGCGTATGCGTCGCGGCACCTGACGCGCGGCGACCGCGTGGGGCTCGCGGTATACGCGACCACCCAGCGGCTCATGCTCGCGCCCGACGGCGGCTCCCAGCAGGCCCACAAGATCCAGCACGCCCTCTTGACGGCCGCCGCGACGATCGACGCTTCGCGCTCCGACCTCGACGAGCTCGACGTCGCGGTCCGCGTCATCGAGCACCTCAGACCGCTCGACGACCGAGGCCTCGCGGACGTGAGGCGCGGCGACCTCGACAAGCTCGCCCAGCGCGCCGACGCGATGCGCGCGCGCGCTCCGTTCCGCGTGAAGAGCCCCGAGGGGCGCACCCAGCGCGACGCCGCCCTCCGGCGCTACCTCGCGTGCTTCGGCATCGACTCGCCTCCGAAGAGCTCGAGCGACCGCGCCGCCGTGAGCGACTCGCTGATCAAGACGATCGCCGCGATCTCCCAGGGCAAGCCGCGGCCGAGCCTCGTGCACGTGCTGGGCAGCGCCCCAGAAGCCACCTTCATGCCGCAGCTGTCGACGGTCGTCGGCCGGCTCCGACGCCTCGGCACGGTCGTGTCGTGGGCCCTGCCGCTGTACGAGCCTGGGCTCACCCCACCGTGGGTCGTCAGGGTCCCCACCGATGACGAGATCGAGGTCGGCGCGACGGAGGCGACGGCGCTCGATCCGATCGCCCCGCACGCGGCCGACGCCGTGCGCGTGCGCGCGCTCGTCGCACAGAAGCGCAGCGAGCAGGGCCTGATGAGGATGGGGATCCGCGTGGGGCACGTGCGCCCCGGCTTCCGGGTCAAGGCGGAGCGCGAAGAGGCCCGCGAAGAAGGCGCTGCGAGCGAGGTCGCCGGCGCGCCCCCGGCCTGACGGATGGAGAAGCTCCCCAGCGCGATCGCCCTGCTCCGAGAGCACGGCCTGTCTCCGAAGAAGGCGTTCGGCCAGAATTTCTTGATGGACGCGAGCGCCTGCCGCCGGATCGCCGAGGCGGCGTGCCCCGCACGAGGCACGGTCCTCGAGATCGGCCCAGGGCTGGGGGCGCTCACCGCGCCGCTGTTGGAGCGAGCGGACACGGTGCTGGTCATCGAGCGAGATCGCGACCTCGTCCCTGTGCTCGCGCGGGTGTTCGCCCGAGAGATCGAGGCGGGTCGTCTCACCGTCGTCGAGGGCGACGCGATGGGCGCCGATTGGGCGTCGCTGCTCGCGCGCGGTCCGCGCCCGCGCGCGCTCGCGGGAAACCTGCCTTACCTGCTCACGGGCGCGTTCCTCGAGCGAGCGGTCGAGCTCGCGCCGGCGATCGACCGCGCCGTCTTCATGGTGCAGCTCGAGGTCGCCGAGCGCCTCCTCTCCCGCCCCGGAACCAAGGAGTACGGCGCCCTCACCGTCTTCGTGCGCGCCGCGTTCGACGTCGAGCGCGCGCTCGTCGTCAAGCGCGGCTCGTTCCACCCGAGGCCCGAGGTCGACTCCGCGGTCGTCGCGCTCACGCCGCGGGTGCCCCGGATCGAAGAGACGCCGGCGTTCCGACAGCTCGTCAAGGCTGCGTTCGGGCAGCGCCGCAAGACGCTGCGCAACGCCTGGCGCGCGACGAGCCTCGACTTCGAGCGCATCGAGACGTCCGCCGCGGCCGCGGGCATCGATCTCGGCCGCCGCGGCGAGACGCTCGCCCCCGAGGACTTCGAGCGCGTCGCGGCGGGTCTCGCCCACCACTAGACAGACTGCTAGTCATGCCGGCCTAGAAGTGGTAACAGCGCCGCCACGCGTGGGCCCTGTCCCCGCTCAACCCGAGGAGATTCGCGCATCATGAGTGTCGGAAGAGTCAGCCAGGTCATCGGGCCCGTCGTCGACGTCGATTTCCCCCCTGGCAAGCTGCCGCGCATTTTGAATGCTCTCACGGTGTCCAACCCGAGCCTCGGCGACGAGAAGGGCAACCTCGTCCTCGAGGTCGCGCAGCACCTCGGCGAGTCCACGGTCCGCACGATCGCGATGGACTCCACCGACGGTCTGGTCCGCGGCATGGAAGCCGACGACACGGGCAGCCCGATCATGATGCCTGTCGGCGTCGAGTGCCTCGGCCGCATCCTCAACGTCATCGGCGCGCCCGTCGACGAGCGCGGGCCGGTCAACGCGAAGAAGTACCTCCCGATCCACCGCGACCCGCCGAAGTTCACGGACCAGTCGACCAAGGTCGAGGTCTTCGAGACGGGCATCAAGGTCGTCGATCTCCTCGCCCCGTACCGCAAGGGCGGCAAGATCGGGCTGTTCGGCGGCGCCGGCGTCGGCAAGACCGTCTTCATCCTCGAGCTGATCAACAACGTCGCCAAGAAGCACGGCGGCGTCTCGGTGTTCGCCGGCGTCGGCGAGCGCACGCGCGAGGGCAACGACCTCTTCATCGAGATGACGGAGTCGCTGCTCGAGACCGGCGCGCCGGTCATCTCCAAGGCCGCCCTCGTGTTCGGCCAGATGAACGAGCCCCCGGGGGCGCGCGCCCGCGTCGCCCTCTCGGCGCTCACGCTCGCCGAGTACTTCCGCGACGAAGAGGGCCAGGACGTCATGCTCTTCGTCGACAACGTCTTCCGCTTCACGCAGGCCGGCTCCGAGGTGTCCGCCCTCCTCGGCCGCATCCCGAGCGCCGTCGGCTACCAGCCGACGCTGTCGACCGAGATGGGCGCCCTCCAAGAGCGCATCACCTCCACGAACAAAGGCTCGGTCACCAGCGTGCAGGCCATCTACGTGCCCGCCGACGATCTCACCGACCCCGCCCCGGCGACGACCTTCGCCCACCTCGACGGCACCACCGTGCTCTCCCGCGCGCTCACCGAGCTCGGCATCTACCCGGCCGTCGACCCGCTCGACTCGTCCTCGACGATGCTCGACCCGCAGATCATCGGGCAGCGCCACTCAAGGTCGCCCGCGGCGTCCAGCAGACCCTCCAGAAGTACAAGGACCTGCAGGACATCATCGCCATCCTCGGCATGGACGAGCTGTCCGAAGAGGATCGCATGGTCGTCAACCGGGCCCGCAAGATCCAGCGCTTCCTCTCGCAGCCGTTCTACGTCGCCGCGCAGTTCACGGGCCGCGAGGGCAAGTTCGTCTCGCTCGCCGAGACGATCGCCGGCTTCGAGGAGATCCTCGAGGGCAAGCACGACCACATCTCCGAGCAGGACTTCTACATGGTGGGCAACATCGAAGAGGTGAAGGCCCGCCACGCCGAAGGCGAGAAGAAGGCCGCGAAGAAGAGCTGAGCCATGGCAGACCTCATCCGACTCGAGATCGTCACGCCTACCGGCGTCGCCTACTCACGCGACGTCGCCGAGGTCGACATCCCGACCTTGACGGGCGAGGTCGGCGTCCTGCCAGGCCACGTCCCCACGCTGTTCGCCATCCGCATCGGCATCGTGACGGCGCGCCCGCTGGGCGGGTCCGACGAGCCGGCGCGCTTCGCGGTGGCTCACGGCGTCCTCGAGGTGACCCAAGACAAGGCGATCCTCCTCGCAGAGCGCTTCGCCCGCAAAGAGGACATCGACGTCGTCGCGACGCGCGCCCGGTTCAAGGAGGTCGACGACGAGGTCGTCAGCTGGACCGGCGAGCTCGACGACCCGAAGCGCAAGGAGCTGATCGAGGAGGAGCAGTGGCTCGCGACCGCCCTCGAGCTGATCGGAGATCCGCCGCCGCCGGCGATGCGTGAGCTGACTCGCTTCCAGGCCAAAGAGGTCGACGAGGTCATCATCGAGGCGGTGGGCGCCGAGGGCGGCACGCCCGAAGGGCTCGGCGAATCGCGTAGAGAGTGATCTCACCCGACCCTCGCGCGCATCAAGGAGCGCACCGATATCGTCGCCCTCATTGGCGAGACGGTGCGCCTGACGCGGCGCGGGAGGAGCTTCGTCGGCCTCTGCCCGTTTCACAAAGAGAAGTCCCCGAGCTTCCACGTCCACCCGGAGCGCGGCTTCTTCCACTGCTTCGGCTGCCAAGAGAGCGGCAGCGCGATCGACTTCGTGATGAAGACGAACGGCCTCGACTTCCTCGAGGCCGTTCGCATGCTCGCCGACCGCTCTGGGATCGTGCTCGAAGAGAGCGTCAACGCCGAGGCGTCGCGCGCGCAGAAGAGCGAGAAGGACGAGCTCTACGCCGTCATGATGCTCGCGGCCACCTACTACGAGCGCTGCTTGGGGCTCGCGGGCGCGTCGGCGTTGGGCGGGCGCGCCCACCCGCTCGCCGGATACGCGCTGCGTGAGCTGGACAAGCGCGGGATGCCGAGCCCGGGATCGCAGGGTCCCGAGGCCGAGCACTGGCAGAAGGCCGCCGCGGCCTTCCGGCTTGGTTACGCGCCGCCCGGCTGGGACGGCCTCGCTCGCTTCCTGCGCGAGCAGGGCATCTCCGCCGGAGTCGGCGAGCGCGCGGGGCTGCTGGTGGCGGGTCAGCGCGGTCACTACGATCGCTTCCGACACCGCCTGATGTTCGCCGTCGTCGACGCTCTCGGGCGCGTCATCGCGTTCAGCGGCCGAGCCCTCGCGGCGCCCGACCCCGAGGAGCTCAAGCGGCACGAGCCCTCCGCGCCTTCGTACGACGGGGAGCCGCCCGCCAAGTACATCAACAGCCCCGAGAGCCCGATCTACAAGAAGGGCGAGCAGCTCTTCGGCCTCTTCCAGGCGAAGGCCGCCCTGCGCCAGCGCCAGGAGGCCCTGCTCGTCGAAGGAAACTTCGACGTCGTCACCCTCCACGCCGCGGGCATCGAGCACGCGATCGCCCCGCTCGGCACCGCCTTCACCGCGGAGCAGGCGAAGCTCATCAAGCGCTTCGCGCCGTCGGTCGTCGTGCTGTTCGACGGCGACGCGGCGGGCAAGAAGGCGACGCGCGCCGCGCGCATCCCGTGCCGTGAGGGTGGCCTCGACGCCCGGGTCGCGACGCTGCCCGCCGGGATGGACCCCGACGAGCTCGTGCGCACGCAGGGCGCCGCCGCCCTCCTCGCTCGCCTCAAGGAGGCGAAGGGGATGCTCGAGCATCTCATCCAGGACGCGCTCGACGACGACCGCTTCCAGGGCGCGGGGGTGACGGAGCAGGCGGCGCGCGTGAGGGCGGTCGTGAAGCTGCTCACCGAGGAGCCCGATCCCAACCTGAAGCTGCAGGCGAAGCGGCTCGCCGACGAGCTGTCGAACAAGCTCATCGTGCGCGGCGCGCAGACCCAAGACCTCACCCAGCTCGAGCGGATGGTCGCCTCGGCCCTCCACACGCCCGAGCCTGCGGCGCCTCGCGCCGACGCCCCCCCGCGGGCCGCCCCGCTCACCACCGAGCAGCGCTTCGCCCTGGCGATCCTCGGCGCCGTGCTCGATTTCCCCGAGCTGCTCTCCGACCCAGACGTAACGGCAGGGCTCTCGCTCATCGAGGGAGACGCTGCGCTCGCCGTCGCCGGGTTGAGGCGCAAAATCCGGGCCTCGACGGCACCCGGGGCTTCCACCGAAAAGACTCTTGACGTTGCAGATTTGCTTGCGACGCTGCCCCATTCGATCCAAAGCTTCTCGGCTCGCCGTTTGGCGTCACCTAGCTTTGAAAATGCTTCCGAAGCGAAAGCGGAAGCGCTCGACAACATTTCCAACCTCGAGAGGCTCCTCTCGAAACGACAGAAGCACTCGACCATCAACGTGCTCGAGCGCTCTGCATCCTCACTCGACGACGAGGGAATAGCGGTTCTGCGCGAGCAAACCGAACGGCTCCGCAAGCTCAAGAGGATCGACTGACGAGGTCGGGTGGCATCGCTGGGGGACGCCGCCAAGCTGAAGCGGTTCGGCAGACTCTGGGCCTTTCTTGCAATTTCTGGTAGTCAGGCCGCGCTACGAGCGAGCGTAGGCCTCGGTTTTTTCGCGCGGGGGCCGGCCTCGCGCATCGTACGCGGCGCGGACCTCCGAGCCGCCAAGTGGAGTGAGACGGGATGGCGACGAAGCCCAAGCAACCTTCTTCGAGCGGGCGTAGCGCGAAGAACACCGACACCGCCAAGACCGCGGTCGCGAAGACCGCCAAGCCCGCCGCGAGGGGAGCTTCCGCCGACAACGGCGGGAAGGCCCCGGCGAAGGAGGCGCCGGCGGCCAGAGCGTCGAAGAGCGCGAACGGCGCCGCGACCCACAAGAGCTCTGGGGCCGAGGGGCCCGAAGGCGGCCGCGGCCCGGCACCGAAGGCCCGAGCCTCGATGAAGAACGGCGCCGCCGCGCCGCCGGCTGCGGGGTCGCGCCGAGGCTCGGCGGGCGGCGACGAGCGCCGCGCGAGGGGCCGCACCCCGTCCGAGGCTCCGTCGGAGCCCCCGGCCGAGGAGTACGGCGACTTCGACGACGGCTCCGGAGGCCGAGGCAGTAGCAAGGGCCTCGAGAAGCTGGTCGAGACCGGCAAGAGCAAGGGCTTCCTCACCTACGACGAGGTCAACGACGCCCTGCCGCCCGACGCCGCCGCAGATCAGATCGACGACGTCGTCGGCGCCCTCGGCGACGAGGACATCGAGATCGTCGACGGCGCCACCCAGGTCAAGATCGCCCCGAAGCGCATCGCCGACGAAGAGGCGGGCGACAAGAAGATCAGCATCACCGCCGAGCGCGAGGAGGAGGACTACGACTACTACTCGAAGTCCAACGATCCCGTCCGGATGTACCTGCGCAAGATGGGGAGCGTCTCGCTCCTCACGCGTGAGGGCGAGGTCGAGATCGCGAAGCGCATCGAGTCCGGCGAGCTGCGCGTCAACGCCGCCATCCTCGACTCGCCGATCGCCGTCCGCGAGATCATCGATCTCGGCGAGAAGCTCCGCAAGCACAAGATCCGCGTCAAGGACCTGATCAAGGACGCCGAGGCCGACGACCAGGAGTTCGACGAGGAGGAGGCGGACCGCCGCATCATCCGCCTCATCGACAAGGTCAAGCGCCTCGACAAGAAGAAGCAGGACCTGCTCGAGGAGCGCAAGACCGCCAAGGACACGCGCAAGAAGCAGATCGATAGCGAGCTCCAAGAGACGACGGCCGAGATGGTCACGACGCTCGAGGAGATGCGCCTCAACAAGAAGACGATCGACAAGATCGTCCAGAAGCTGAAGAGCATCATCCTCAAGGTCGAGCGCGCCGAGGCAGGCGCGACCGAGCTCGAGCGCAAGACCGGCCTGAGCAAGGAAGAGCTCAAGCGCGAGCTGTTGAAGGTCCGCGGCAACGGCCAGCTCGAGTCGCGGCTGGCGAAGAAGCTCGGCTCTTCGCGCGCCGACCTCGAGGGCTTCGACGCCGCGCTCAAACAAGCGCAGCGCGGCGTCAAGAAGGTCGAGGAGGAGCTCAACATCGACGTCGACGCGATCCGCGCGACGTACGAGGCCATTCGCTCGGGCGAGCGCATGGCCGAGAAGGCCAAGGCCGAGCTGGTCGAGGCCAACCTGCGCCTGGTCGTCTCGATCGCCAAGAAGTACACGAACCGCGGGCTGCAGTTCCTGGACCTCATCCAGGAAGGCAACATCGGCCTCATGAAGGCCGTCGACAAGTTCGAGTACAAGCGCGGCTACAAGTTCTCGACGTACGCGACGTGGTGGATCCGGCAGGCGATCACGCGCGCGATCGCCGACCAGGCGCGGACGATCCGCATCCCGGTCCACATGATCGAGACGATCAACAAGCTCATCCGCACCTCGCGCTACCTCGTCCAGGAGTACGGCCGCGAGCCGACCCCCGAGGAGATCGCCGAGAAGATGGAGCTGCCGCTCGACAAGGTCCGCAAGGTCTTGAAGATCGCGAAGGAGCCCATCAGCCTCGAGACCCCGATCGGCGAGGAGGAGGACAGCCACCTCGGCGACTTCATCGAGGACAAGAGCGTCGTCTCTCCGCAAGAGGCCGTCATCAACATGAACCTCGCCGAGCAGACGAGGAAGGTCTTGAAGACGCTGACGCCGCGCGAGGAGAAGGTCCTGCGCATGCGCTTCGGCATCGGCGAGAAGAGCGACCACACCCTCGAGGAGGTCGGTCAGGACTTCGAGGTCACGCGCGAGCGCATCCGCCAGATCGAGGCGAAGGCGCTCCGCAAGCTGCGCCACCCGAGCCGCTCGAAGCAGCTCAAATCCTTCATCGACACGTGAGCGCCGCGGCGCACCTCTCGCCGTCGAAGAGTGCGCTCGGGTTCGTGGTCGTCGCGCTCGCCCTCGCCCCCATCGGGGGCGGGTGCGGCAAGACGATGACGAAGGACGACTGCGACCGCGTCGCGAAGCACATCCGCGGGGTCTGGGACAGCGAGGCCGAGCGCGCCGCGCCCGAGAAGGGCGAGCGGAGCGCTCGCGCCATGAACGTCATCAAGACCGAGGGCGACAAGATGGAGACCGAGTGGCGGGGGATCTGCGAGCGCGAGATCGAGGGCCGCAAGGTCGACCCGCACGAGGTCGACTGCTTCCTCGCCGCCAAGACCATCGACGAGGTCCAGCGCTGCGCCGGAAAGAAGTGAGCCGCGCGGGGCGCGCTCAGTTCAGCATCGATTTGTCGGGCTTCTTCGACTGGCCGCCCTCGATCACCTGCAGGTGAGCCGGCCGCCCGCGGCCCCGGGCCGGGCTGCCCTTCCCTGCCCCCGAGAGCGCCGCAGCGCGGGCCTGTAGCCTGCCGAGCCGCCACTCGAGGTACCTGCGCCGCACCGGCGAGCCCTCGGCGAACAGGAAGCCCGCGAGCATGCCCCCGAAGGGCGTCACCAGGCCCTCGCGCCGCTGCTCCATCGCGAGCACGTACAGGACGTTCATCGCGAGCACGAACAGGATCATCCCGAAGCCGCTGATGGGCAGCACGAAGAAGAGGCGCACCTGTTGGCCTCGGAACGACAGCGCCCACGCGACCGCGATCGCGTCGATGACCCCGAGGGCCCCGAAGAACGCGGGCTGGTGCAGCGTGGGGATCAGCCAGCCGAAGACGACCTGGAGGGCGGCCGCGAACACGCCCGACCCGAGCAAGAACACCAGAAAGCGTCGCGGGCCCCAGCGCTCCTCGAGCGACGCGCCGAGGAAGTAGAGCCCAAACAGCGTGGTGAGCAGGTGGCCGACGCTGCCCGGCCCGGTCGGTTGGTGGACCAGGAACGTCGTGAAGAGGCGCCACACCTCACCGCGCAGGATGTCGTCCGAGCCGACGACCCACAGGAAGATCTCCTGCCCCGCGCTGCCCCAGTTGATCGCGCTCGCGAACAGCACCCAGATCGCGGTGACGGCGATCATCGCGCCGATCAGGGCGCGACCCGGTTTGGGGAGACCGAAGCTCACCTGCTCTCGCATCCGCGAGCAACGTAGCAGGGCCCAGGCCCGCGGTCAGGCGGCGCGGCGGAGCTTGTCGTGCCCGGACGCCGAGGACGAGCGCCGCCGCACGTCGACGACCGCCTGGCCTCGCAGGGCCTCGGCGATCGCCAGCCCGGCGAGCGTGAGGCGGAGGCGGAGCGCGTCGAGGAAGCCTTGCGCGTGCAGCTCGGACACGACCGCGCGGACGTCGACCTTGCGCACGCCGACCTGGCGGGCGAGCTCTTCGAGGGAGATGGCTCGCCCTCGCCGCTGCGACCTGGATATCGCGCGCATCACGTGGATCGCGAGCACGTCAGGCTGGGGGCGCCGATCCTGCTGAACCGTGGGGGTGATTCGCGTCATGATCATTTTCTTGCGTCTGCCTCGTGCAACCGCAAGGCCAGCGGCATCATTTCATTAAGCGATCTTAAGC
Source organism: Polyangiaceae bacterium (assembly GCA_016719945.1). Lineage (GTDB taxonomy): Bacteria > Myxococcota_A > Polyangia > Polyangiales > Polyangiaceae > Xiheicaenibacterium. The sequence continues at coordinate 200,107 of JADJYE010000014.1, forward strand.
ACTTATATAAGAGCGCGCCGGCGCGCCGTTGACCCGAGGGGGGCGGTGGCTCAGCCTGTCGAAGGCATGCGAGGGACGTGGACCATCGGCCGCTTCCGCGGCGCCCCGATCGCCCTGCACTGGTCGCTGCCGCTCGGCGCCCTGTTCTTCGGACGCTTCGGCTGGGTCCCCGGCTTCTGGCTCGCCTTCGCCCTGGTGATCCTGGTGCACGAGCTCGGTCACGCGCTCGTGGTGCGCCTGACCGGCAACACGGTCGTGCACGTGCTCGTGCACGGCCTCGGGGGGGAGTGCCGCTGGGACGGCGATCCGACGCGCCTCGAGCGCGCGTGCATCGCGTGGGGCGGCGTGTGGGCGCAGCTCGTGTTGGCGGCGGTCGCCTTCACGCTGCTGCTCATCGCGCCTCCCTCCTCGCTGTTCACGGCCGAGCTGCTGCACGGCCTGACGTGGTCGAACCTGTTCCTCGCGGCCTTCAACCTCATCCCCATCCCGCCCTTCGACGGCGCCGAGGCGTGGAAGCTGCCCGGCCTGCTCCGGGAGCGCTGGCGCAAGCGGCGCCTCAAGACCGCGCGCCACACGCCGACGCCGGCGATGCGGCCAGCGCCGACCGTGAAGGTGCTGCCCTTCCCCAAGAAGGTCGACAGAGCCGAGGCGTTCCCGGTGGAGGACGAAGGTCCGCTCAGCGCGGAGGCACGCCGCATCGTGCAAGAGGCAGCGGAGATCGCGAAGCGGGCCGCGCGCGAAGAGGCGGAGAAGAAGAGGCGCTGAAGGCGGGGACGGTCTTGATGCCGTCTTGATGACGGGACGAGCGGCCTTGAGGGGGTGCTGACTCGCGGCGCGCTACGTCTAGCCGCGAGGGAACGAACATGGGCTCGAACATCTCCTGGCGCGCGCGCCCGCTCTTCGGGGCCGTGGCCGCTGCTCTCGTCACGCTGTCGACCGGGGCCGCGCTCGCGCAACCGGCGCCCCAGACGCCGGCTCAGCCCGCTCCATCCCAAGAAGACCGCGCGCTCAGCGAGCGGATCGACAAGCTCGAGCAGACCCTCCGGGCCCTCGAGGAGGCTTCCCGCAAGCGCGAGGCCGAGGTGGCGGCGCTGCTGAAGGGGGTCGGCACGCTTCAGGCGGCGGAGGCCGCGCGGGGCGCCGCGGAGGCGGCGCTCGCGGCCGAGTCGAAGAAGCCGTCGCTGAGCCTCACAGTGAACGGCGCCGTCGAGCTCTACTACCAGTGGAGCTTCAACGACCCCGACAACGGGATCACCAACTTCCGCGGCTTCGACAACCGCCACAACTCCTTCACCGTGCCGAACGTCATGCTCGACGTGAGGGGCGCGTACGAGGGCGCCGAGGCGCGCGTCGCGCTCCAGGTTGGGCACGCGCCGAGCACCTACACCCTCGCCGAGCCGGCGCTCGCTGGCTCCGGCGCGGCGAACGCGTCGTCCGGGGAGCTCTGGAAGTACGTCCAACAGGCGTACGTCGGCTACGAAGCGCCGGTCGGCGGAGGGCTGCTCGTGCAGGGTGGCATCTTCCTGTCGCCGATCGGGCCCGAGTCGCTCGTGATCAAGGACTCGTGGAGCTGGTCGCGCTCGAACCTGTTTTTCGGGCTGCCGTTCTATCACGCGGGGCTGCGCGCGACTTACAAGGCCAGCCCCGAGTGGTCCGTCACGCTCGCCGGGTACAACGGCTGGAACGATATCGTCGACAACAACGACGAGAAGTCGCTGAGCCTCCAGCTGTCGCACGCGAGCAAGGAGCTGTCGTGGAGCTTGCTCTACTTCGGCGGTGTCGAGCGGCCGACCGACGCGCCGGAGGGTCGGGCGTGGCGCCACACCTTCGACACCTACGCGACCTGGACCGCGACCTCATGGCTCGCGCTCCAGCCCCACCTCGACGGGGGCTTCGAGCCCAACGAATTCGGAGCCAGCGGGTGGGTCGCGGGAGCCCTCTCGGCGCGCTTCACGTTCACCGACTGGCTGTTCGGCGTCGTGCGCCAGGACGCGTTCTACGAGGTCGCCGCCGAAGATTCGACCGGCACCGCAGGCCGCATCTTCTGGCCCGCCGAGTGGGTCGCGTCGTCGACCGCGACGCTCGAGGCGCGCGCGGTCGACCACGTGCTCCTGCGCTTGGAGGTCCGTCACGACCACGCGGAGGGCGACATGTTCTTCCGCGGCGCCGTCCGGGGGGACGGCGTGACGACCCCGTTCGTCCCCAACACCAGCACGCAGGACACCCTCACCCTGGGCGCGACCGCGTGGTTCTGAAGAAGCCGCGCGCTGAATCGCGGCTCGGAGACCTGAGCATGGACGCCATCAACCTGCTGATCATCGCCGGCTTCTTCGCCCTCACCTGGGGCTTCGTCGAGCTCGCCGCTCGACTGGGGCAGTCATCATGAGCCTTCTCCTGTACGCAGCCGGCGCGCTCGCCGTTGCGCTCCTCTTCTACCTCGTCGTCGCGCTCCTCGCGCCCGAGAGGCTGTCATGACCGCGCACGGCCTGATCACCCTCGCCCTCTTCTGCGTCGTCGTCACGCTGGCGGCGCTCCCGCTCGGGGGGTACCTCGCGCGCGTCTACGCCGGGGACCGACCGGTGCTCCTGGAGAAGGCGCTCGGTCCGCTGGAGCGCCTGCTCTACCGCGCGGCCGGCGTGCGCAAGGACGAGGAGATGTCCTGGAGGCAGTACGCGCTCGCGGTCCTGCTGTTCAACCTCGCGGGCGTGCTCGTCGTCTATGGGATCTTGCGGCTCCAGGCGGCGCTCCCCCTCAACCCCGCCGAGCTCGGGGCGGTGACGCCCGAGGTCTCCTTCAACACCGCGACGAGCTTCACGACCAACACCAACTGGCAGAGCTACGGCGGCGAGTCGACGCTGAGCTACCTGTCCCAGATGGTCGCGCTCACGGTGCAGAACTTCGTATCGGCGGCGACGGGCATGGCCGTCCTGGTCGCGCTGGCACGCGGCTTCTCCCGCGCGAGCAGCACCGGTCTCGGCAACTTCTGGGTCGATCTGACGCGGGGCACCCTCTACGTGCTCTTGCCGCTGTCGCTCCTGCTCGCCATCTTCCTCGTCTCCCAAGGGGTCGTGCAGAGCTTCGAGCCCTACCCCGTGGCGAAGCTGGTCGAGGCGACGCTCGACGCGGACGGCAACGTCGTGCGCGACCAGACCCTGGCGGTCGGGCCAGCTGCGTCGCAGATCGCGATCAAGCAGCTCGGCACCAACGGCGGCGGGTTCTTCAACGTGAACTCGGCGCATCCGTTCGAGAACCCGACGCCGCTCTCGGGCTTCGTCGAGCTCGTCTGCATCCTGGTCATCCCCGCGGCGTTCCCCTTCCTGTTCGGGGCGCTGGTGAAGGACAAGCGGCAGGGCTGGGCGCTGTTTGCGGCCATGGCCGTCGTCCTGGTGCCCCTCATGATCGCCTGCTTGGGCGCCGAGCAGTCGGGCAACCCCATGTTCCACCACCTCGGCGTCGACACCTCCGCTTCCAGCCTGCAGCCCGGCGGCAACATGTCCGGCAAGGAGGCCCGCTTCGGCATCGCCGACTCGGCGGCGTGGGCGACGGCGACGACCGCCGCGTCGAACGGCTCGGTGAACTCCATGCACGACAGCTTCACGCCGCTCGGCGGGCTGGTGCCGATGTGGCTGATCCAGCTCGGAGAGATCATCTTCGGCGGCGTCGGCTCGGGGCTCTACGGCATGATCCTGTACGCGGTCGTCGCGGTCTTCATCGCCGGGCTCATGGTCGGCCGCACCCCCGAGTACCTCGGCAAGAAGGTCGAGGCGTTCGAGATGAAGATGGCCATGCTGGGGATCCTGCTGCCCGCAGCCTCCGTCCTGGTCTTCACCGCGATCACCGCGGTCGGCCCTGAGGAGGGCGTGAGGTCCCTCGCGAACCCAGGCGCCCACGGCTTCAGCGAGATCCTCTACGCCTACTCCTCCGCGTCGAACAACAACGGCTCGGCGTTCGGCGGCCTCACCGCGAGCGGCCCCTGGTACGCGACGACGCTGGGGATCGCCATGCTGATCGGCCGCTATTGGGTGATCGTCCCGGTGCTCGCGATCGCAGGCAGCTTGGTGAAGAAGAAGACCATCCCGGGGTCCCCCGGGACGCTCCCGACCCACACGCCGCTGTTCGTCGGCCTGCTCACGGGCACCGTCGTCCTGGTCGGCGCCCTGACCTTCATCCCTGCGCTCGCCCTCGGCCCGATCGTCGAGCACCTCCAGATGTGGGGGCACTGAATCGTCATGTCCACGCTCACCACCGCGCCGACCGATCGTCGCCCGCTGTTCCAAAGCACCATCGTCCGCCGCGCCCTGCTCGACGCGCTGATCAAGCTCGACCCACGGCGCATGATCCGAAACCCGGTCATGTTCGTGGTCGAGGTCGGCAGCGCCTTCACCACCGTCCTGTTCGTCCACGCCGCCGCGACCGGCCAGGGCGAGGCGCGCGCGGGCTTCATCCTCGCGGTGTCGCTCTGGCTCTGGTTCACGGTGCTGTTCGCCAACTTCGCCGAGGCGATGGCAGAGGGCCGCGGCAAGGCCCAGGCGGACGCGCTCCGCAAGGCGCGCAAGGACGTCACCGCCAAGCGGCTCGCATCCGCGAGAGCGGCGGCGACCGCAGCGCGGTCACGGGCGGAACGCGCGTGCTGTCGGACTGGCTGATCATCCAGATCACGACCAACCCGGGCGAGACGTTCCTCGACCGCATGATCTCGATGGTCGAGGGCGCGAAGCGCAAGAAGACCCCGAACGAGATCGCGCTCGATATCCTGCTGGCGGCCCTGACGATCATCTTCCTGCTCGCGACGGTGACCCTGTTGCCGTATTCGATGTACGCGGTGTCCGCGAACGGCCAGGGCTCGCCCGTGCCGCTGACCGTGCTGGTGGCGCTGCTCGTCTGCCTGATCCCGACGACGATCGGTGGCCTGCTCTCGGCGATCGGGATCGCCGGCATGGACCGGATGATCCAGGCGAACGTCATCGCCACCTCGGGCCGCGCCGTCGAGGCGGCGGGGGACGTCGACGTGCTGTTGCTCGACAAGACCGGGACCATCACGCTGGGCAACCGGCAGGCGACGCAGCTGATCGCGGCGGACGGCGTGCGCGCGGAGGAGCTCGCGGACGCGGCGCAGCTGTCGTCGCTCGCCGACGAGACCCCGGAGGGGCGCAGCATCGTCGTCCTGGCCAAGGAGCAGTACGGCATCCGCGGACGCGACGTCGAGGCGCTCGGCGCCACCTTCGTCCCCTTCACCGCGCAGACGCGGATGAGCGGCGTGGATCTGCACGGGCGCCACATCCGCAAAGGGGCGGTCGACGCGATCGAGCGCTTCGTCACCGCGGCCGGCGGCGCTCTATCACCCGCTGTCCGCTCGGTGGTCGAGGAGGTCGCGCGCCAGGGCGCGACGCCGCTCGTCGTGGCCGAGGACGCGCGCGTGCTCGGCGTGGTCAAGCTGAAGGACATCGTCAAGGGCGGCATCAAGTCGAAGTTCGCCGAGCTGCGCCGCATGGGGATCCGCACCGTCATGATCACCGGGGACAACCCCCTCACCGCCGCCGCGATCGCCGCGGAGTCGGGCGTGGACGACTTCCTCGCCGAGGCGACGCCGGAGGCCAAGCTCGCCAAGATCCGCGATTTTCAGGCCAAGGGGCACCTGGTGGCGATGACCGGCGACGGCACGAACGACGCGCCGGCCCTCGCCCAGGCCGACGTCGCCGTCGCGATGAGCTCGGGGACCCAGGCCGCCAAGGAGGCCGGCAACATGGTCGACCTCGACTCGAACCCGACGAAGCTCATCCAGATCGTGGAGATCGGCAAGCAAATGCTGATGACGCGCGGCGCGCTCACGACGTTCAGCATCGCCAACGACGTGGCGAAGTACTTCGCGATCATCCCCGCGGCGTTCGCGGCCACCTACCCGTCGCTCGGGGCGCTCGACGTCATGGCGCTCACCTCTCCCACCAGCGCCATCCTGTCGGCCGTGATCTTCAACGCGCTGATCATCGTGGCGCTCATCCCGCTCGCGCTGCGAGGCATCACCTACCGCCCCGCGCCGGCGCCGAAGATCCTCTCCCGTAACGTGCTGGTGTTCGGCCTCGGCGGGGTGCTGCTGCCGTTTCCCTGCATCAAGGTGATCGACCTCCTGTTGTCGAGCCTCGGGCTCGCCTGACGGACCTGCCATGAACCCTGTTCGACCTGCCCTCGTGCTGCTCGCCTCGTTCACCGTGCTCTGCGGAGGGCTCTACCCCCTCGTCGTCACCGGGGTCGCCCAGGCGGCGTTCCCTCGCCAGGCGCGCGGCAGCCTGATCGAGCGAGATGGATCGATGATCGGCTCCGAGCTCATCGGCCAGCCGTTCTCGGATCCCAGGCACTTCTGGGGTCGGCCTTCGGCGACGGCGCCGCACCCCTACAACGGCGCGGCCTCGACCGGCGATAACCTCGGTCCCACGAACCCCGCGCTGCGCGAGGCCGTCGCCGCCCGCGTGCAGGCGCTGCGCCCTCGCCGACCCGCAGAACAGCGCGCCGGTCCCCGTCGACCTGGTGACGACCTCGGGCTCGGGGCTCGACCCGCACATCTCGCCCGCGGCGGCGTTTTACCAGGCGCGCCGGGTCGCGCGGGCGCGCGGGCTCGACCAAGCGAAGGTCATCCAGCTCGTCGAACAGCACGTCGAAGGGCGTACGCTCGGACTGCTCGGAGAGCCGCGGGTCAACGTCGTCAGGCTCAACCTCGCCCTCGATGCCCTGAATGAAGGATGACGGTCGACCCGATCCCGAGCAGCTGCTGAGACGCCTCGCGGCGGACGAGCAGAAGAAGGCTCGCACGAAGCTGAAGATCTTCTTCGGCTTCGCGCCAGGCGTCGGGAAGACCTACGCCATGCTCGACGCCGCGAAGCGCCTCGCCGAGCAGGGCGTCGACGTCGTGGTTGGCGCCGTGGAGACGCACGGCCGGAGCGACACTGCGCAGAAGGCCGTCGGCCTGGAGGTCTTGCCGCGCAAGAAGCTCAGCTACCGGGGCAAGGAGCTCGAGGAGCTGGACCTCGACGGCGCCATCGCGCGTCGTCCCACGATCCTGCTCGTCGACGAGCTCGCCCACACCAACGTCCCCGGCTCGAGGCACGACAAGCGCTGGCAGGACGTGCTCGAGCTGCTCGACGCTGGCATCGAGGTGTTCACGACCTTGAACATCCAGCACGTCGACAGCTTGAACGACGTGATCGCGCAGATCACCGGCGTGCAGGTGCGCGAGACGGTCCCCGACGCGGTGCTCGATCGAGCGGACGAGATCGAGCTCGTCGACGTCTCGCCCGAGGAGCTGCTCGCGCGGCTCTCGGCGGGCAAGGTCTACCTGGCTGAGCAGGCCACGCGCGCCGCTTCCCATTTCTTCAAGCGGGGCAACCTGCTGGCCCTGCGCGAGCTGGCGCTCAGGCGCACCGCGGAGCGCGTCGACACCGACGTCGTCGCGTACCGGCAGGACCACGGCGTCGAGGCGACCTGGCCCGCGGGAGAGCGCATCCTGGTGATGGTGGGGCCTGCGCCGGCGTCGGCGCGCCTCGTCCGCGCGGCGCGCCGCATCGCCGCGGGCGTGCGCGCGCCTTGGGTCGCCGCCTACGTCGACAGCTCGGTGGCCCCGCTGTCCGAGGACGTCCGAGGGCGCCTCGAGTCCCACCTGAAGCTCGCCGAGGGCCTCGGCGCGACCGTCGTGCGCCTCACCGGCTCGAAGGTCAGCGGCGCCATCCTCGACTATGCGCGCAAGCACAACGTGACGCGCATCGTCCTCGGCAAGCCCACTCACGCGCGCGTGCGAGACCTCTTCCGCGGATCGCTGCTGGACGAGGTCGTGCGCGGGAGCGGCGACATCGAGGTGCACGTCATCTCTGGGCTGTCGGACGCGGCCCCGGCCGCGAGCGGGCCCGCGCAGCCCGAGGCGTCCGCCGGCGGGGCCGGGTACGCGATGGCCACGGCGTTGATCGTGTCGACGACGGCCGCGACGTACGCGCTCGAGCTCGCGCTCGACCTGCCCGACGCCGAGATGTTGTTCCTGCTCGCGGTGATGGTCTCGTCGCGCTTCGGTCGCGGACCCTCCTTGCTGGCCGCCGCGCTCGCGGTCGCGGCCTTCGACTTCTTCTTCGTGGAGCCGCGCTTCACCTTCGCCGTCGCCGATGCCCGCTACATGCTGACGTTCGCCATGCTGTTCGGGGTGGGCGTCGTGCTGTCGACCCTGATGCTCCGCGTGCGGCGCCAAGAGGCCGACGCCGTGCGGCGCGAGGAGCGGACGCGCGCGCTGTTCGCGCTCAGCCGCGATCTCGGCGGGGCGCGCGACCTCGACGAGATCGCGGCGTACGGGGCCCGGCACGCGGCGGACGCCTTCGGCGGGGAGGTGCACGTGCTCTTGCCCGACGCTCGAGGCGCGCTCGCGTCCCTCGCCTCCCTGCCGGACGGCGCAGCGCTCGAGAGCGGCGACCTGAGCGTCGCGGCGTGGACGCTCGAGCGGGGTCAGCCCGCGGGCGCGGGCACCGAGACGCTCCCCGGGGCAAAGGTGGTCTGCTTCCCGCTCGCGGCCTCCGGCCGCCCGGTGGGCGTCTTGGCCCTCGCGCCGCCGAGCAGCGCCGCCCTCACGGCGGAGCAGAGAGCCTTCGTCGGCACGCTGGGGCGTCAGATCGCGCTCGCTGTCGAGCGCGCCAAGCTCGCCGAGGAGGCGCGCCATGCCGCGCTCACGGCCAAGACGGAGGAGCTGAGGAGCGCGTTGTTGTCCTCGGTGTCTCATGATCTGAGGACGCCGCTCGCCGCGATCACTGGCGCAGCCACGACGCTGAGGGACGACCCTGCGCTCGCGACCGCTACCCGCGCGGAGCTCACGGCCTCGATCTGCGACGAGGCGGAGCGCCTCGAGCGCCTGCTGTCGAACCTCCTGGACATGACGCGCCTCGAGTCCGGCGAGCTCACGCTCAAGCGCGAGTGGCTGCCGATCGAGGAGCCGATCGGAGGGGCGCTCGTGCGCCTCGAAAAGAAGCTCGGGCTCCGCACCGTGACGACGACGATCGCCGGCGAGGTCCCGCTGCTGCACGGTGATCCTGTGCTGATGGAGCAGCTGCTCTATAATTTGCTCGAGAACGCTACGAAGTACACCCCACCGGACAGCCCCATCGAGATCCGCGCGCGCCGAGGAAGATCGCTTGATCGTCGAGATCGCCGACCGAGGGCCCGGCTTGCGGCCCGGCGACGAAGAGCGCGTCTTCGAGCGCTTCTACCGCGGCAACGCGAGGGAGGGCGCGGGCGTGGGGCTCGGGCTCCCCATCTGCCGCGCGATCGCGACGGTCCACGGCGGGACCCTCACCGCGGCCAACCGTGAGGGCGGCGGAGCGGTCTTCACGCTCTGTGTGCCGCGAGGCGAGTCGCCCCCTCCCGGCCCACCGTCGGAGCCGCCCACGTGACCCAGGAAGGCCCGCTCATCCTGGTCGTCGAAGACGAGGCGGCGCTGCGGCGCTTCCTGCGCGCCGCGCTGACGTCGCACGGCTTCAGGCTGGAGGAGGCCGAGACGGGCGCCGCCGCGCTCCGCTCGCTGACGACCCACCCGCCCGATCTCGTGATCCTCGATCTCGGCCTGCCCGATGTCGACGGCATCGCGCTCACGCGCGACATCCGCGGCTGGTCGGCGGTGCCCATCGTCGTCGTCTCCGCGAGAGGACGAGAAGACGACAAGGTCGCGGCGCTCGACGCCGGGGCGGACGACTACGTCACCAAGCCGTTCGGCGTCGCCGAGCTGCTCGCGCGGATCCGCGTCGCCCTTCGCCATGCCAGGTCGGCGACGGCGCTCGAGGCCGACGACGCGCCGCTCGCCGTGGGGCCCATCCGGATCGACCCCGACCGCCACCGCGTCACCGTGGCCGAGCGCGAGGTCCGCCTGACGCCGACCGAATATCGGCTGCTGTGGCTGCTCGCCAAGAACGCCGGCAAGGTGCTCACCCACCGCCAAATCCTGCGCGAGGTCTGGGGGCCCGAGCACGCCAGCGACACCCACTACGTACGGGTCCACATGGCGGAGCTACGCAAGAAGATCGAGGTCGACCCAGCCCACCCGCGGTGGCTCGTGACCGAGCCGGCCGTCGGCTACCGCCTGCGCGAAGGCGGCGCCTGAGGACTGCTCAGAAGAAGTTGCCGATCGTGAACTCGAACACGTTCGACTCTTCGTACGAGAGCGGCGAGAACGGGAAGCCCCACTCGAACCGGAGCGGGCCGAGCGGCGAGATCCAGCGCAGGCCGAAGCCCCACGAGGTGCGGACCTGGAGCAGGCTCTCTGGCGCGAAGCACGGGTCGGTGACCGCGTCGGGCGAGGCAGGCGCCGCGTCGCAGTAAAGGCTCTCGAGGTTCCACGCGTTGCCGAGGTCGGTGAAGACCACGCCGCGCGCAGCTGCACGGCCTCGACGATCGGGAACTCGATCTCGACGTTCTGGTAGTACTTGAGGTTACCGCCGACGTTCGCGCCGTTCTGGATGGGGTCGGCGTTCTCGTCCAGCGCCTCGCGCAGCGGCAGGCGCGGGCCCACGGTGCGCAGGCGGAATCCGCGCAGGTCGAAGATGCCGCCGAGGAAGAAGCGCGCGTAGATCGGCACGCCCGTCGCGTCGGGGCTGGTGACCGCGCCGAACTCGCTGTTGTAGCGGAAGATGATCGAGTCGGTGATCGGGTAGTACGCCCGGAAGTTCCCCAGGTAGCGGATGAACTGGTTCTCGCTGCCAAGGAAGTTCGCCGCGATCTCGGTCGACACGTTCAGGTAGATGCCCGAGGTCGGGAACAGCTGGTTGTTGCGCGTGTCCAGCGTGATGCTGGGGCGCAGGCTGCTGGTCAGCCCGTCGTTGAACAGGTTCGCGAGAGGCAGCTTCTTGAACACGCTGACCGAGCTCGCGGTGCCGAAGAACGTCGACGTCGTCGAGGTCGAGATCTCGTCGTTCTGGACGGTGTACGTCAGCGCGGCGCGCAGCTCCGGCTGGATGATCGGGTAGCCGATCGTCAGCGAGCCTCCGAGCGAGTTCTGCGAGAACTGATCGTAGAGGTTGAGCCGGTCGTACAGGCTGATGGCGCCGGAGAAGTCCGAGTCGAACAGGTACGGCTCGATGAACCGGAAGTCGATCAGCTGCCGGAGGCCCGATATCTGCGCCTGCAGCGAGAACGAGTTGCCGTTTCCGAACAGGTTCGCCTGCTGCACCTGCGCCGTCGCGATGAAGCTCTCGATGCTGGAGAAGCCGGCGCCGATCTGGAAGGTGCCCGTCGGCTTCTCGCCGATCTCGACGTTGACGTTGATGAGCTCGTCGGTCTCGCCCTGCTCGGTGGAGAGGTCGACCCGCTCGAAGTAGCCGAGCGAGGAGATGCGGCGCTTGGAGCGCTCGAGGGCGGTCTCGCTGAACAGCTTGCGCTCCTCGATCTCGAGCTCGCGGCGGATGACCTTGTCGCGCGTCTTGGTGTTGCCGCGGATCTCGATGCGACCGAAGTAGACCGGCTTGTTGCGCTTGATCGCGATGCGAAGATCGACCTCGTTCGTCTCGGGGTCGACGTCGTTGTCGAGCGGAACCTCGACGTTGGCGTAGCCCTCGTCGCGGTAGATCCGCTGGATGGCGCCGATGTCCTTGGCGATGGACGCGCGGTTGAAATAGTCGCCTGGGCGCGCTCGGATCTTCTCGCGCAGGCCGCGACGGCCGCCGATCGGCTCGACGTCTTTGCCGTCGGCGTCGCGCTCGTACACGGAGACGCTGCGCACCTTGAAGCGCGGGCCTTCGGTGACCGGGATCGTGATCTCGATGCCCGTGCGATCCGGCGTGATCATCACGCGCGGGGTCGCGACCTGCACCGCCAGGAAGCCCTTGTCGTAGTAGACCGAGTTGATGACGAGAACGTCGCGTTCGAAGGCATCGGCGCGGAACGACGCGCCCGAGCCGAAGTCGAAGAAGCTCGTCTGCCCGGTGATCATCAGCCCGCGCAGCTCGTCGTCGGTGATGTTGTCGTTCCCGACGAACGTGATGCGGCGGATGGTGACCTGCTCGTGCTCCTGGACCTTGAACTTCAGGTCGACCTGTTTGTCCTTCTGCTGCTCGACGGCGTACTCGACCTCGGCGAGGAAGAAGCCCTCCTCGGCGTATTTGTCGCGGAGCTTCTGCACGCCGCGGCGGAGCGCGGAGTAGGACAGAACGCTGCCGATCTTCACCTCGACGCTCAGCGCCTCGATCAGGTCGTCGGCGTCGACGGCGCTGTTGCCCTCGAACTCGATGGTCTTGATGCTCGGGCGCTCGCTCACGATCACGCGGATCGCGGCGCCCGCGTCGGTCTTCGTGAGCTCGACCTTGATGTCGTCGAAGTAGAGCGACCGCCACATCTCCTTCACGTCCTGGGCGAGCGCCTCGGGCGAGAAGACCTGGCCGACCCTGGTGTTGCGCAGCAGCGCCTCGATGTCCTCGAGGGGCAGGCGCGCGTTGCCGGTGATCGTGACCTTGTCGATCACGAGCCCGCGGGCGAGCTCGGCCTCGGTGGGCGGCAGAGGAGGCAGCGGGGGCTGCGGGCCGCCCGGCCCCCCCGGCCCGCCCGTCGGATCGGGCGGGGTGGCAGGGCCCGGCGGGGCCGCAGGGGGCGCGCTGCCCGCAGGGGGAGCGCTCGCGGTGGGAGGAGCCGAGCCGGAGGGCGCGGGCGCGGGCTGGCCTGCGGGCTGCCCAAAGACGAGGGCCGCACCCGAGACCCAGACCGCGGCGAAGAGCAGCGCGACGGTAAGGGCCCGAACCAACGCGGGGAGCGCTCGGCGCTTCAGGCTGTTCGGTTCAGGACGCACGGTTTTTATGGCGCTCTTCTTCGGGCCCGCGGGGGTGGAACGGATGCCACGTGGCCGGTGCGGCGGCATCCGTACCCCAAGGGCGCGCGAGTCACAAGGAGGTCGCACGGCCGCGACTCGAAGTGGCGCCGAAGCTGAGCTCTGCGGGGCCCGGCGGAGACGGACGCGCTTGCGGGGCCCACCTGAACGCGAGTATACGGGCAAACCATCGTGGCCAAAGCCCGTGAGAAGTCGGCACCGCCGCCGCCGCCCCCGCTGTTCTTCGAGGACGCGTCGCTCGCCAAAGAGGCCGAGCGCCGGTACCTCAACTACGCGCTCTCCGTCATCACCTCGCGCGCCCTCCCCGACGCGCGCGACGGCCTGAAGCCAGTCCAGCGGCGCATCCTCTACACGATGCAGCACGACCTTCGCCTCACGCCCGACGCGAAGGCGCGCAAGAGCGCCGCGGTCGTCGGCGACGTGATGGGCAAGTACCACCCCCACGGGGACACCGCGATCTACGACGCGATGGTCCGCCTCGCGCAAGACTGGGTCCTGCGCGCTCCGCTGGTCGAGGGCCAGGGCAACTTCGGCAGCATCGACGGTGATGCGCCCGCGGCCATGCGCTACACCGAGGCGAAGCTGCGCGCCCTCGCCGGGGAGCTGCTGGGGGAGCTCGCGCTGCGCACCGTCGACTGGCGCCCCAACTACGACGGCACGCGCAGCGAGCCCATCGTCCTGCCGGCGCGCTTCCCGAACCTGCTCGTCAACGGCGCGCAGGGCATCGCCGTCGGCATGGCGACGAGCATCCCGCCGCACAACCTCGGCGAGGTGATCGACGCGGCCGTCGCCCTGATCGACGACCGCGAGCTGACCACGAAGCGTCTGCTCGCCTTCATCAAGGGCCCCGACTTTCCGACCGGCGGTCTGCTCCAGGCCTCGAAGCGCGAGCTCGAGGAGCTGTACGAGACCGGCTCGGGCTCGGTGCGCCTGCGCGGCGAGTGGACCACGGAGGACGACGCCAAGAAGGGCGTCAACATCATCGTCACGTCGATCCCGTTCGGCGTCGAGCGCGGAGCCATCGTCGAGAAGATCGCCCAGGTCATCCTCTCCAAGAAGCTGCCTACCCTGCTCGACGTCCGCGACGAGTCGACGACCGTGATGCGCGTGGTGCTCGAGCTGAAGAAGGGCGCCGATCCGCAGCTGGTCATGGCGTACCTGTTCAAGCACACGCCGCTCGCGCTCAACGTGCAGGTCAACATGACGTGCCTCGTCCCCGACCCGGGCAAGGACACCTGCGGGCCGAAGCGCCTCGGTCTCAAGGAGATGCTCTGGCAGTTCCTCGAGTTCCGCGAGCTGACGCTGCGGCGGCGCCTCGAGTTCGAGCTGTCCGAGGTGCGCGCCCGCATCCACCTGCTCGAGGGCTTCGAGCTCGTGTTCGACGCGCTCGACGAGGTGATCAAGATCATCCGCGCGAGCGACGGCCGCAAGGACGCCCAAGAGAAGCTGATGAAGCGCTTCTCCCTCTCCGAGGAGCAGACCGACGCGATCCTCGAGCTGAGGCTGTATCGCCTCGCGAAGCTCGAGATCCTGATCGTCAGGAAGGAGCTCGGCGAGAAGCGCGCCGAGGCCAAGCGCCTCGAGGGCCTGCTCAAGAGCGAGCCGAAGCGCTGGGGCGTGATCAAGGACGAGCTCGCGAAGATCCGCCAGACCTACGCGGACAAGCGGCGCACCAAGGTCAGCGGCTCGAGCGCCGAGCCCGAGTTCCAGGAGGAAGACTTCATCATCGAGGAGGACGCCAACGTCATCCTCTCCAGCCAGGGCTGGGTCAAGCGCCTGCGCGAGGTGAAGGATCTGTCGACGACGCGCCTGCGCGAGGGTGACTCGGTGCTCGCCGTGACGGCCGGCTCGACGCGCGCGTCGGTCGCCTTCTTCTCGAACCACGGCAGCTGCTACGTGAGCCGCATCGCCGACGTCCCGGCGTCCACTGGCTACGGCGACCCGGTGCAGAAGCTGTTCAAGCTCGGCGACGGAGAGCGCATGGTCGCGATGATCAGCTTCGACCCCCGCCTGTGCGAGGTCCCGGAGGCCACGGGCGACGAGCCCGAGCCCCCGTTCGCGGTCGCCGTCACGCGGCACGGCCTGGGCGTCAGGTTCTCGCTGCGGCCCCACCGCGATCCGTCGACGCGCGCGGGCCGCAAATTCGCTCGGCTCAACGAGGGCGACGAGATCGCGTTCGTCGGCGTCGTCACTGGCCCGAAGGACCTCGTCGCGTGCGTCGCGACCGACGGGCACGCCTTGTCGGTGAAGGCCGAGGAGCTCGCGCTGCTCTCGGGCGCGGGCAAGGGCACGATGGTCATCAAGCTCGACGAGGGCGAGCGCCTCGCCGGCGCGACGCTCGTCGCCGGCGGCAAGGGCGCGGTCGACTTCGTGACCGAGAAGGGCAAAGAGATGAGCGTCGAGGCGTCGAAGGTCGTCGGCACCCGCGGCGGCAAGGGCGACGTGCTGATGAAGCGCGACCGCCCGCTCAGGCTGATCCTGGCGCCGCCCGAGGTCCCCAGCCTCAAGCTCGAAGAGGAGGGCTGAGCCATGCCGACCCTCCCCCCGCCCAGCGCGCGAGCGTCGAGCCGCCCCACCACCAGCTACACCGCCGGTGACATCGAGGTGCTCGAGGGGCTCGAGCCGGTTCGCCAGCGCCCCGCGATGTACATCGGCGGGACCGACGCGAACGGCTACCACCACCTGCTGTGGGAGATCCTCGACAACGCGATCGACGAGGCCATGAACGGCTACGCGACGCGGATCGACGTCGTGCTCGACGCCGATCACAAGGGCGCGAGCGTGAAGGACGACGGCCGCGGCATCCCCGTCGACAAACACCCGAAGTTTAAGAAATCCGCCCTCGAGCTGATCCTCTGCACGCTACACGCGGGCGGAAAGTTCGGCCAGAAGAACTCCTCCGTATCGGGCGGCCTGCACGGCGTCGGCTCCAGCGTCGTCAACGCCCTCTCCGAAGAGCTCGATGTCGTGGTCCTGCGCGACGGCTTCGAGCACTCGCAGTCGTTCTCGCGCGGCACGCCGAAGGCGAAGCTCAAGCAGGGCGCGGCGACGCGCAAGCACGGCACCCTCGTCCACTTCCGCCCCGACTCGCTCATCTTCGGCCCGAAGCTCGCCTTCGATCCGGAGCTGGTCGTCGAGCACCTGGAGTCGAAGGCGTACCTGCATGGCGGGCTGGTCATCCACTTCCTCGACAAGGCGACCGGCGCCACGAAGGAGCTGCACCACCCGAACGGGATCGCCGACTTTCTCCCGAAGCTGATCGCGACCCGCGGCAAAGCGCAGGCGCACCGCGGCCAGTTCGTGCACACCGAGGAGCGCGAGGGGGAGCTGAAGCTCGACGTCGCCCTGGCGTGGACCGAGTCGACCGAGACGGTCGTCCGCAGCTACGCGAACAGCATCCGCACGCCCGACGGCGGGACCCACGAGGCCGGCCTCAACGCCGCCGTCGTGAAGGCCGTGCGCGCCTTCATCGAGACCAAGAAGGTGCAGGTCAAGGGCGTGACGCTCACCGCGGAGGACATCCGCGAGGGCATGGTCGCCCTGATCAGCGTCTACGTTTCGAACCCGCAGTTCCAGAGCCAGACCAAAAACCGCCTGAACAACCCCGAGGTGGCCGGCGGCGTCGAGGGCGTGGTGCGCCCGGCCCTCGAGCAGTGGCTGCTCGAGAACGGGACCATCGGCGAGGCGATTGTCATGCGCTCGATCCTCGCGGCGCGCGCGAGGGAGGCGCGGCGCGAGGCGACGCAGCAGGTCCTGCGCAAGACCGCCATCAGCCACCGCCTCAACCTGCCCGGCAAGCTCGCCGACTGCTCCTCGACCGACCCCGCGGAGAGTGAGCTGTTCCTGGTCGAGGGCGACAGCGCAGGCGGCTCCGCCAAGCAGGGGCGCGACCGGCGCACGCAGGCGATCCTCCCGCTGCGCGGCAAGGTCCTCAACGCGGAGCAGGCGACGGCCGCCAAGGTCCGAGAGAACCGCGAGCTGCAAGACATCGTCAACGCGCTCGGCTGCGGCATCGGCAACGACTTCGACGTGACGAAGCTGCGCTATGGGCGGATCTTCCTGTTGATGGACGCCGACAGCGACGGGCAGCACATCTCGACGCTGCTGCTCACCTTCTTCTACAGGCACCTCAGAGGCCTGCTCGAGCATGGGCACATCTACATCGCCCTGCCCCCCTTGTTTCGCGTCGACGCCGGCAAGGAGACGTTCTGGGCGCTCGACGAGCGAGAGCGCGACCGCATCCTCGCGAAGCTGCCGAAGAACGCGAAGGCCGAGATCTCCCGCTTCAAGGGCCTCGGCGAGATGCCCGCCGAGGACCTCAAGGCGACCACGCTCGATCCGCGCCGCCGCCGCGCCTTGCGGGTGACGATCGACAACGTCCTCGAGACCGAGCGGATCATGAGCGAGCTGATGGGCAAAGACGCGCAGGCACGCTTCCGGTTCATCATGGAGAACGCGGCGCAGGCGGAGCTCGACCTCTAGGCGGGCGTGAGCGTGGGCGTGAGCACGCGCGAGCGCGGGCGTGAGCGTGAGCGGGCGCGTGAGCGCAGGCGTGAGCGTGCGAGCGTGGGCGTGAGAGCGAGCGTGGGCGTGAGAGCGGGCGTGGGCGATGCCCCCCTCGGGCGCGCTGCGCGCGCCCGGTCCTCCCTTGCTCGCTTCGCTCGCGGGGGGACTTCGAGCTGGGAGGTGGGCCCGCTCGGGCTTGCCCCACCTTACCGTCGTGCTCGCTCGGTCAAGGCCAAGCGGCGCTGCGCGCCGTGCCGCGCGCTGCGCGCGCGGCAGCCTTGACCTTCGCTGCGCGCGACGGCGGCGGGGGCTGCGCCCGAGCCGGCTCCTCGGCGAGAGGCGCGGGAGGTCGTCATGCTTCGTATCTACTCGGACTATCTCGGTGTGCTTCGAGACCTGCGCCCGGTGCTCTCGGCGGTGGAGGCTCGCGACACGGATCTCGCCCGGCAGCTTCGGCGCGCCGCGGCCAGCGTCGCGCTCAATATGGCGGAGGCAAGCGGTAACGCTGGCGGGACGAGGCGCCAGCGCTACCTGAGCGCGATGGGCTCCGCGCGTGAGGCGACCGCATGTCTGCAGGTCGCTGACGCCCTCGGGTACGTCGCCGGCGACCCGTCGCTTCCTCCGCAAGCTCGACGCGGTCATCGGAGTCTTGGTGCGGGTCACCCGGTAGGGCGGTCGGGCGTGGGCGCGGGTCGGCCGCAGGGCTCGCTCGCGCCCTTCACGTCGTCGGTTCAACGAGCCATCGCCTCGAACACGCCGAAGTACTCAGGCAGCTTTGCGCCCGATGCGTTTCGGAGGCTCTTCGACGTACTTGCGCCAACCGGGCTTCCCATACTGCCCGAAGCGATCCAACGCCTTCTTCTGAACCGCCTTCCAAGCACTCGCGCGAGCCGCCGGGAGGTACGGCGCATTCAACCTCAGCGTGTCGACGACGTCGGCACGGAGCGCCGCGTCATCGCCCGTGATGAACAGGCCTTCTCTCGAATCTCGGCGCTCGTATCGCAACCTTGCGACGGACTCGACACGTGTCGGATCGATCGTGAGAGCCGAGTCGCCCTGCGCCGTGTCGCAGGTTCGGTAGGGCTTCTCCAAGCGCTGGCCACCATCACACGAGCCGAGCAAGTTCCTCCACTGCAGAGCCGCACGAGGGTCCACCGAGACCGGGGTCCGATGCGCGATCTTCATCGCCGCTTGGCCATGGGCGTCCTTGCCCTCGGGATCGATGCGCCGCATGCAGAACGCGCAGAGGTAGCGTTGTTCTTCAGCAAGAGCCGCTCGGACCGCTGCCTTGTCGAGCTGGTCGAACGCAGTGCGCGCCCCCGTCGCCGTCTCCAGGTCGGTCGTGCTGGCCTTCGCCGTTTCCGGAACTCCAGACGGAGGCAGCCCTTTCTCGATGTGCCTCACTCCGCCGCACCGTCGATGGGCGGAGGGAGCAGGTGCTCGTAGAACACGACATCTGGATCGTCGTCACCCTCGAGCAGATCACGAAGCTCGTCGATCAGCCTGCGCGCATCCGTCACGCGATCTTCGTCCACGGCAGCACGGAGCGCGTTGAGCTTCGCAGCGACATCGGGCGGTCGTCCCGGATCACCGAAGACGCTCTCGAGGATCCGGTTCGTGTCGCGTCTCCACGTCTCGCCTTCGAGCGGGTGCAGCTGAAACTCAGAGAGCAGCCGGATGCTCCTTGCGTGAACCGACGAAAGAACCTGGGGGGAGTGCGTGGTGACCACGAACTGCGCATTCGGGAAGACAGTTCGAAGACGCGGGAGGATGGCGCGCTGAAGGCCCGGGTGGAGATGCAGCTCGAGCTCATCGATGAGCACGATGGACTCTTGCGCGAGCGGAATCGCGGAGACCGAATCGGCCAGGACCATCCGGCGAGCGATGTCTCCGGTCATCGCGAGGAGACACTTCTCGCCATCGGAAAGCTGAGCGACGTCCAATGCGACGCTGCCCATGTCGAGCATCATTCGCTGCGGACGGCGCTCGACGCGCAGGTTGGATGCGCCGGGAAACACCCCTTCGATGGCCTTGCGCACGATGTCCAGGCTCAGGGCCCTTCCGGCGCCACCCCGCCCGTCGAAGAGGGGCAGCGAGCGTACCTTCCGCTCGTTGTAGAGGTCTTCCTCGTCTCGGAACCACTCGAAGAACCCGCGAAAATCACTCGTCCCGGTGTCGAGTGCGTTCTCGTAAGCGCTGAGAGCGGTGAACTCATGCGCCTTTCGGATTCGCTCAGGGATGTCGAGAACGCTCCGGTTCGTGGCCAGGTGGATCGCGAGCGGCAAGCGCGGGGTGCCGTCCGTGATCGAACGCTGGACCACGCCGATGATGGGGTCGAGCTCGCTGACGTCACCGCGGACCCCAGGGGTGTGCCCTGGCAGGGTTCCAGCAAGGCGCCAAGTTACGACCGCGTCGACGACCTCGGCGGTCACTTCGATCGATGAGGTCGATGCTCCGACACGCACGTCGCTGGGGGAGACACCGCCTTGGCTGGTCTCGCGAGTCACCTGGCGCGACACTTGGGCGAGCAAGGTGCTCAACGCATCAAGGACCGACGACTTACCCGCACCGTTGACCCCGACGAGCACAGTGATGTCCGGCTCGAGGGTGAGCTCGAGCCGGCGAAAACCTCGAAAATCCTGGAGAACGAGCTTCCGAACCTTCATTCGCACGCGCAGTGTACCCCACCCCTCGACCGGGTTGAGGTCGGCTCGATGCCCATGCAAGTGCGTGGGCAGCTTCGGTCCGATGGTCTCCCGACCGAGCAGCGGAGGCGTGAGCGCGGGCGCGCAAGCGCGCGCCCTCACCCCTCTACCGCGTGAGCCTCACGAGGACGCCGGTGACGGCGCCGAGCCGACCGTGCAGCAAGGGGTCGACCGCGGCGTAGCCGAGGGCCTCCGCGACGTGGAGACACGCGCTGACCTCCCGCGCCGAGCCGAGCGCGCTCAGATACCGCTGACGCCGCGTGCCGCCCGCGTTGCCGCTGCCCTCCGCCATGTTGAGCGCCACGCTCGCAGCCGCGCGCCGCAGCTGCCGCGCCAAGTCTGCGTCCCGCGCCTCCACCGCCGACAGCACCTGTCTCAGGTCCCGAAGCACACCGAGATAGTTCGAGTAGATACGAAGCATCACGACCTCCCGCGCCCCTCGCCGAGGAGCCGGCTCGTGCGCAGCCCCTCGCCGCCGTCGCGCGGAGGGAAGGTCAAGGCTGCCGCGCGCCTCGCGCGGCACGGCGCGCAGCGCCGCTGGCCTTGACCGACCGAGCACGACGGCAAGATGGGCAGCCTGAGCGGCCCCCCATCCACCTCGGAGTCCCCCGCGAGCGAAGCGAGCAGAAGAGACCGGCGCGCGCAGCGCGCCCGAGGGGGGCATCCACGGCTTTGCCCGCTTGAGCGGGATCGATCGCTGAATCGACCTGCCGATCGCCAGGTCACACCTGATCGCCAGGAGGAACCAAGACCCCAAGTTTAGGTCGGCGCCGACGCCTCGACCGCTGCCTTCCTCCTTACGGCGAGCCCAGTAGGTTGTACCTAATTAGGGTCATAGGTTGACCTGCCGCGCGGCTTAGGCTAACTAAGGGTTGTGCGTGCAATCCTCAGCAGACCCGACGGATCGACGCTCACGTTCGAGGGCGACGATGACACTCGGGATCGTCGTCGCTACCTACGAGCGTGAGAAGCTGAAGCCGATCTCGGTCGCGTCGGTGATCTCTTCTGAACGAGGCCTCGTCCGACCCGTGGGGAACTTCATTGATCGCATCCGGGACAAGCCCGATCAGCTTCGCGTTCTTCGACTCGTGAAAGCCCAAGGGCCGCACTCGCTGAACCAACTCGCCGATCTCCTGAAGGCCGAGGCACTCTCGAGCTTGGTGGACTTCTCGGGGCGATTCGCCGAACAACGCTGCGTGCAGGGTTCGCGAGCACCGACGACGTGCTGCTGAAGAAGGGCCGCTTCTACATGCCGGGCCCAGCACTCGTCGCGAACGAACTTCCACCGGTCGTCTCCACGACGACCCGCTGGGATCACATCAACGAGGAGGACGACTCGTGAGTCCGCCGCTCGTCTGAGGCCAGAAACACGTCGGCCTGGGTAGGCGTCACTCTTAGCAGGGACGGCGCCGTACCCAGGCCTTTCCGGTCTTGCGATCGGAACCGCTCACGTGTCGTGAGACGGCATCGCTTCGCCTTTCGGCTTTGCGACTTCGTACCTTTACGACCTTCGGACGACCCACGCAAGACCTTTCTTCCGCCGAACGAGGTTCGTGATGGGAAACGGATACTTGCGTGCAGAATTCGTGGCGCCTCTGCTGGAAGTCCTCCGGTGGTGGCGCGAATGCGTCACCTAAGGAGGTTGTGATGGCTTACCGAACACCAGGCTCCAAAGAACGGGGCGAAAAGGTCCGCGACATTCCCGACGGCTTCGAGCAGATCGCCGCCGCTGCGGCGGCGTGGACGGCGGCGAAGGAGGCGGAGGTCACGGCAGCACGTCGCTACCGCGAGCTGATCGCCAACGCACAGATTTCAATCGAGGCCAGTCCCGTCGCCTACCCGCCGTACGTGAAGGGCAAGCCGACGAAGCTGGCGCTGCTGCTGATCGAAGACCCGAAGCTCGACTACCAGATCGCCGATCGGATTTGGGGCCCGGGCCTTTCCTTCACAAGGGCGAAGAATCGGATCAGCACGCTGCTCTGGACCCTGCGAAAGGCGGGCGTTGTCACCACACGCGGGAACAACGTCCACGAGATCAACTGCGATCGACTCGCGGAGTTCAGCGGCATCCCCGTAGACCGGCTGAAGAAGTCATGAGCCCTCCTTCTCCCGCTTCCAGTACGGGCTCTTACACGCGGGACACACCGTCGGCTCTTCGTCCGGCTTCTCGGGCTTCTCGCCCGGGTTGCCGGGCTTGAGCCGCGGTTCGTCACCTTTCGCACGAAACACGTGGGCCAACCCACGTGGCACCCATCGGTGACCACAACGGTGGCAGTAGTAGCCCCACATCGCGATCTTCGTCAGCGGCACGACACGTCGGACAATCTACGTCCTCAGGGTATGACTCGTCAAGGACTCCCTTGACAGGGTGTACCTAATTAGTAATATACTTGGCATGGATGCCAAGCTGACCGACGCGCGTGCCGAACGGGGACTCGCTCTCGCTCGCTCCTCTCGGATCAAACAGATCGTGTCGGGCACGTTCCTCGTCCCCTCGGCTTCGCACAACCACGGCGGCTACGTCGTGGACTCGGAGAAGGGGTCGTGTACGTGCCCAGACCACGAGCTGCGGGGCGAGATCCTCAAGTGCAAGCACCGGTGGGCCGTCGAGTTTGCCCGTCACCAAGTGACGGCGGCTGACGGAACCACCTCCGTGGTGAACACGATGCGCGTCTCGTATACCCAGGATTGGGCGAGCTACAACGCCGCCCAGACGACCGAGAAGAGCCACGTCCAGGTTCTCCTCAAGGCCCTCTGTGACGGCGTTCACAACCCGCCGCAGCTTGGACGCGGACGGCGCCGCCTTGCGTTGGCCGACGTGATCTTCGCCGCCGTCATGAAGACCTTCGTCGGCATGTCCGGCAGGCGGGCGACCTCGGACATCGTCTCCTGCCGGGAGAAGGGGCTCATCGACAAGGTCCCAGCCTTCAACACGATCTTCGAGCACATGGAGTCCGAGGAGATCACGCCGATCCTCCGAAGGCTCGTTCGCATCTACGCCGTGCCGCTTGCCCAGGTCGAGACCAAGTTCGCGATCGACGGAACTGGCTTCACGACCGCCGTCTACAACCGCTACTACGACACCAAGTACGGCCGGAACAAGAAGGAAGCGGAGTGGATCAAGCTCCACGCAATCTGCGGCGTCACGACGAACATCATCACGGCCGTCGAGGTGACCGACTCAACGCTCCACGACTCGCCGCTTCTGCCCCAGCTCGTCCGCGAGACCGCCGAGAGCTTCACGATGGCCGAGGTCAGCGCCGACAAGGGATACCTCGGCACGGCGAACCTCACGGCGATCGAGGGAGTCGGGGCGAAGCCGTTCATCGCGTTCAAGACGAACAGCCAGCCGCGCGGGCCCGACGTGTGGAAGCGGGCCTTCCACATGTTCGCCTTCCACCGTGAAGAGTGGCTCCAGCGCTATCACGTGCGATCGAACATCGAGAGCACGTTCTCCGCCGTGAAGCGGAAGTTCGGCGGCAGTGTTCGCTCGAGGAGGCCCACCTCGATGGCGAACGAGGTCCTCCTCAAGTGCCTGGCGAACAACCTCTCGTGCCTCGTTCACGCGATGCACGAGCTGGGGATCGAGGCGAAGTTCTGGACGAAGAGCACGCCATGAGCACGGCCAGGGCGAAGCCAGAGACCTCCGATCTGACGAAGGAAGAGCAGGCTCGTGTCCGCACGGCTCTCCGTTTCCTCCGCATCCGGTTCGAGGGTTGGGGACCGCTCGGCAAGGCTCTCCGGGTTCGCCAGGACAGCTTGGGTGTCGTCGGTCGTGGCGGCGCCGTCACTGCAAGCATGGCCTTCCGAGTCGCTCGGCTCGTGAAGGTCGGCATCGACGATCTGCTCGCGGGTGCATACCCGCACCCCAACGCCTGCCCCCACTGCGGCCACGTGCCGGGAATGGAGAACGATGAACCAGCTTGAGGTCGAACTACGCCTTTCGATGATTTAGGACGAACTACGAAGGCTCGCCAAGGCCGTCGGTGGAAGCATGGGCAAGGTCATCGACCACGCCGCGTCGGTGCTGAACCTCGTGAGGTCTTCTTGATCTTCGGTTCGTCGGTGAAGAACTCGGACGGGTCCACGTCGAGCGCGTTGGCGATCCTGAGGATCACGTCGAGAGTGAGGTTCTCGGTCCCGCGCTCGGTACGACCGACGTTCTGCTGGTAGCTCTTGATCCGCTTCGCGACCTCGGTCTGAGAGAGCCCCTTCGCCAGGCGAACGGCTCGGATCCGAGCACCGACGCGAGCGTAGAACGCCTTCTCCGTGAGCACCGCTGGAGGAGGCCAGGCAACATCACGTGGGCTGTAACATCGTATATGATGTAATCAGTGGGAGGGATCGCGGCGATGCAACGGATGGGCTTGGGATCGATCGCCGTCATGTGCGTCGTGCTCGCGTGCTCAACGTCGGAAGGCCCCGAGGTGGAGTCGCCCCGGGTGGCGACGACTCCAAAGACCGTGACCCGCCCAGTAGCTCGCAAAGCCACGCTGGCCGAGTTGGAGAAGCGGGCCTGGGCCGCCGTCGCTCTCGGCGGTCACGCCGACGGCAGGCGCATCGTCGAGTCGATCCTCTTCTGCAAACCCATCATGGAGAACTGCAAGAAGCTGGCGGAGAAGCAGATGGGCAAGTCGAGGGCCGCCGTGTTCGTCGCACGTGCCCTCTCCGGCGAAGACGTTGAGGCGAATCTGGTTCGTGCCGAACAAGCCGCCGCAGAGGACGGCCCGAAGCGTCGAGCCGTCGCCAAGAAGAAGATGGAGGAGGACGAGGCCGTGAACGCGATGAGCGTCCTCTGCGAGAAGCAACGTCAACCCTGCGCCGCTCGATGCCTCGAAGGTGACCTTCCGGCGTGCGTTGCCGAAGGGCTCATCTCCTGGCGCAAGGACGGCAACTTCGACGACGCTCGACAAATCTTCGCGCGGGCCTGCGACGGCGGATTTCAGCCTGGATGCGAGAACGGCAAGGCCGTCGATGCGGCGGAGAAGGAAGCGCTGGCGAAGGTCGAGGCGGCGTGGGACGGCGTGGAGGATCTCGCCAACCAGCTCGCCGTGAAGAAGTACAGCTTGGAGGCCGTCGTCGCTCGAAAAGGCCCGGAGCCGTACCAGCGGATGGCTGCCCACATCGCCAACTTCTTCGAGCACAGCTTCTGCCCGAACGTGAAGGAGTTCCTTGCGGTCTCGACGAAGGCGGCGTTCACGAAGCGATCGAAGGCACACTGCGACGAGCGGCCACCCAGGGCGCCAGGTCCGTCGAACGATGAGGTGACCCTCACGGCCCAGTGCAAGCAGGTCTACGCGAAGCGCTGTCCGTAGACGCCGTCGTCGAGACGAGCGATCCTCAGAGTAACCGTCGAAAGGAGCGGAACATGGACAAGGTGGTGGACAAGATCGCGGCGCTGGGAATCCCCGGCATCGTGTTGCTGGTGGCGATGGGGGCGACCGGGTGGGCTGGGGCAGCGGCCGTCACCGCCGCGTTGGCCGCGCTTGGTGGGCCGCTCGGCATGCTCGGAGGCATCGCGCTTCTCGGGGTGATGGCGCTCGTCTCCAAGGGCGTCGCGACGTACGGCTTCGAGAAAATCTTCATCGCAACGGTGAACCGGCTGCGTGAGAAGGGCACGTCGAAGGACGAGATCAAGACGAAGATCCAGGGCTACCCGATCTCTCGCGAGCTGAAGCTCAAGATCCTCGATCACCTTGCGACGGCCTGAGAGGTCACGATGTCCTGCTCCGACTGCGGAAGTGAATACTGCGACGGCGAGAAGTGCTCCGAGAACGGCGGCGAAGATCCGTACGGTGACGACGAGTACGATGATGAAGACGACGGCGACGGCGACGATGATGAGGACGAAGTCTCGGACGAGTAGTTCGCTCCTCATCACCGTGCTGGTGCTCGGCGTCTTCGTCGCCGCCTGCAAGAAGGAAGCGAACCCGGATTCTCCCGAGGCCAAGGAAGAGCGGGCTCGTCAGGAGCGTGCGCGAGCCCGAGATGCGCTCGAGGCGGCATCGGCGCAAGAGCGGAAGGCCAAGGCGGAGAAGGACTCCGCGATCGTCGTCCCGATCGAGACGCTCGTCTCGGCGTGGGATGGGAACCAGCTCGCAGCCGACAAGACCTACTCGCAGAAGTGGGTGCAGACCGAGGGCCGAGTCGGGTCGGTGTTCGACTCCGGCGGTCCCACGGTGTGGCTCGACGGTCCGGACAACCGGAAGGTGGTCTGCGGCGGCGTGAAC
Source organism: Polyangiaceae bacterium (assembly GCA_016719945.1). Classification (GTDB taxonomy): domain Bacteria; phylum Myxococcota_A; class Polyangia; order Polyangiales; family Polyangiaceae; genus Xiheicaenibacterium. Next base: position 226,377 of record JADJYE010000014.1, read on the forward strand.
GGAGATCGGGCTGCGAAGTTGAAGATCGGCTCAACGATCAAGATCCGCGGAGTCGTCAAGGGCAGGTTGAACACGGGAGGTGCGACGCCCCGCATCTCACGCCGTGCGGATCATGGAGGGGCCGTGAGTAAGAGCACCGTCATCGGGCACGTGAACCCGCAGAACCAAAGGTCAACCGCAAGGTCGGGGCGAGCCACGACTCTTCACGGGCAGTCCACCTACGAGCTGGAGTGCCTCAACTGCGGGCACCGCTACGGAGCCAACGGGCCGGACATTGACGGTGCCGGTGCCGGCGGCGGCAGGCGCAGTGCCCGTCGTGCCGGGGCGGTGCGGCTGGCGACCCGATCTAGCGGAGCAGTCCGATCGCGCACCCTTGGTAGGATCGCCGCCTTGTCGAAGTCGTCGAAGGTCGAGCATCGCAGAGGCGCGTCCGCCAGCACATCATCGCCGACATCAGTGCGAATCACGTCGAGTTCTTCGCTCTGCGCAAGGGCTTCTCGGTCCAGCGAATCCAGAACGACTACGGGATCGACCTTCAGCTCGCGACCTACGATGCCAAGGGCTACATCGAGAACGGGTGGATCTCCGTGCAGCTCAAGGCCACCGACACCATCAAGATGCGTTCGAAGGGCACAGCGGTCGCCTTCACCGCCGACGCGCGAGACCTCCGGATGTGGCAGAAGGAAATCTACCCGGTGATCCTCATCGCTGTACGACGCCAAGACTGCAAGGCGTATTGGACTTATGTGCAACGCTACTTCGAGCGGCGAGGGCAAGCTTGGCAAGAAGGCCAAGACGCTCGTCCTTCGACTCCGTGCGAAGGATCGGATCAGCGCCACCGCGCTAGCCCGGTTTGCGGACTTCAAGAAAGCGGTTCAAGATCATGCGGAAGTCCACGTCAGCCACCTCTGAGCCCATGAAGTATTCCGAGCTGTCCGCGATCGCCCGAAGAACTCGGCTTCGAGCGTCGGGTCGTGCAGGGCTCACACGTTCTGTTCACGCACCAAGAGAGCGAGACCGCGATCATGCTCCCGATCGCCCGAGCGAACGAGACGGTCCGAACGGCGAACGTCGTTTCGACGCGGTTCATGCTCGATGCGAAAGGGCTCGCCGACCAACGCAGGTGGCGGCAGCTCGTCGAACGGCACGCTGAGCGATCGACAGCCTAGACCGACGGCCGCTGCTCCGGTGGTGTAGGCGACCTGCATGTACGTGATCTTGAGCGACCGGTGGATGCTTCGGCGGACCACGCACGAGGTCTGGACGCCGGAAGGCTGGAGACCGATCGACACCTTGCATCTCGGCGACGAACTCCGTGGCCCCAGCGGGAGGTTCGTAAAGGTCATCGGCTTCACGTGAACCGGGCGGACAGCTAGCTAGGCCTTCACCGTCTGGGGCGGCACCTCGATCTTCCGCGGCACGGTGTCCTCGTTGGGGACTCGGACCGGCGGAGGCTCAAACGGCTTTTTCGGCTTCTCGGGCTGCTTGTCGTCGTTCGCCATGACCACCCTTGCAACACTGGCACAGTGAACGCAAGTATAGCACGGTTGGGATCGATGAGCGACGAGACGAACGCGATCACGTTGACGCCCGACGTGCCGGGAGCCGTCGTCGTTGACCGACAGCCCGATCGCAACGCCCCGTTGACCCGTGCCCAGATCGGCCACCGCGTCGCTCGGACAAACACGCTCGTGGTCGGCCAACTCTTCGCGATCCAACACAAAGCGTTTTCAGGACGAGGAGGCCCGTAGCGCTCGGCTAGAAACGAAGGCAGGCGGGTTGATCGGCGTCAACGCTCACGTTGACGCTCGTCTCGTCGGTCGGGATCGGCGTGCTCTTGCAGTCGGGCGCCGGGCTGGGCCTGTGGCTCATTCTGGTGTTGCCGGTCTACTTGCTGTGCGTCGTCCTCGGTCTGTGGACGGGGCTGCTGGCTCTTGAAGCGGTGAAGGTCCGCGAGCACCACAAGCTGAACGACAACGACATCTTCCCGGACGACGTGCTCAAGGACGCCGATGCCGTCGCGAACGAAAAGGATGATGCCGAGGGCGTGAAGCGGGACCGAGAGAAGGATGGGCTCGCGCTGTACCACCGGTTCCACATCATGTGTCTCAGCAAGCTCCTGCCTAAGGACACGATCGTGAACGACCAGAAGGCAGCGGATTTGGAGAAGGCGCAGAAGAAGTTCCAACACTTCCTTCTCACCGTCGGTGCGCTGGCGGGCATTGCTGCCTTGATCGCTTTCTTCAGAGCCGTGCTGGGCTGAAAGGAGTTGCTCATGTCGTCCTCGAATCCTGACGCACCGACGAAGACTGCCGACGCTCCGGTGAAGCAAGCGGAGCCCCAGGTCCAACCTCAGAACATCAAGAAGGTCGCGCTGCCCGTCCGTGTTCCCGACGAGAACACGAAGCTCGTCAAGACGACCCGAGACACCGAGGGTGTGCGAACTCTGGTTCGTCGCATCCCACCGAAGCGGTAGGAGGAATGAAGCATGTCATCGAACAAGGACGAGACGCCGACGAAGGACCCTAACCCGCCCGTGCGTCCACAGGTGCAGCCGCAGAACGCCGGGGGCGATCGACGGGTTGTGCCCGTGCGCGTGCCCGATGATTCGATGGAGATCGTGAGGAAACACGAGACGCTGCCCGAGGGCTTTGGGCGAGGAAAGTAGCTGGTCGATCGTCAAGCTGAAGGAGGCCTAAATGCGCCGAACGCGAACGAGTCCACTGGCGGAGGCGAGCGCTGGAAACTCGTCGTGAACGTCGGTCAGGGACAGCGGAGATCCGTTCGCAGACTTCGTCGTGAGGTGCCCAGTCGCCCAGTCGTGACGGTGGATGCATTCCTCGTAGACGAGGAACTCGTCGCCGCGCTGGTAGAGCGTCTGAAACCGTACCACGGTCTGATCCTCGTAGCGGCTGGACCCCAGCTTCTTGGCCTCGAAGGTCAGCACTTCGAACTCCGTCGGGATGTCGGCACGCTGCGACCAAAGCGTGCCGACCTTCACGCGGAATGAGTCCGCCGCCGTGATCGGCTCAGCTCCTTGCGGGAGGTCATCGCGATCAAGGGTCTCGCAGTATTTCCACCACGCATCGCGGTGCCGGCGCAGCTCCGACGGCGAATACTTCGTGCCACGTGGGTGCCTAGGGTTGTAGTGCCCGGCCTCCCCGTGACACCTCGAGCAGAGCAGGATCGCGTTGTCGATCGTGTTGGGTCCCCCATCGGCTTCTTGAACGATGTGGTGCACCTCAGCGTCTCGGCCCGCGAACTTCCCGCACACACAACAGTGGCGCCGTGACCTGACGAGAACCTCCTCTCTGAGCGCGGGGGTGAACGGCATCGGCCGAAATTCTATCAGGGCGAGCCCCGGCACCGGCTCACGCCGCAAGCCAACCGACTCGTCGCCATCGATCCCCGCCCTGCCCGCTAGAACCGGTCACCGATCGCTAGAACGTCGTTGAGGGTCTCTCAGCAGGCAAAGCCGGCATCCACGCTCACGCCCACGCCCGCGCCCACGCCCGCGCTCACGCCCACGCCCGCGCTCACGCCTGCGCCCGCGCTTGCTCCTGCGCCCGCGCCGGCTCCCCTTCCCCCTCACTGAGAAGGAAATTTCTCAGTGATCCGCAGGTCACGCCTCGTGAACGGCCATTCACACTACCCCGGAAAACTCTGGCCATTCTTGGGCAATTTGGGGCGAGGCGCAGGAATGGCTCAGCCCACCGTTGCACATGTGGATACCGAGCGCGCGGGGGTGGCCCTGCGCGAGACGAGGAGAAACCCACCGTGTCGAGCCCGCTTTCTTTGCAGCGAACCGAGGGTCCCCCGCCCCCGCGAGGCCAGCCCCAGCTCTCGCAGCGGGCCGTAGCACCGCTGACGGTGCACGACGGCTCGGGTCAGCCACCGAGAAGTCCACCGTCCTGCCCGCCACGATGCAGCGCCTGATCGTCGCGCACCCGGATCTACGAGGCCGCTCGCGGACCTCCGCATCCCGGACCTACGAGGTCGCCTCGACCTCGACATGAGCGGAGTTCCACTTCGCGCGGCAGTTCCGCCTCGCGTTCGAGCGCTCGCCGCACGTCTACTACGACGAGGTCCGCGCCGAGACCGCTCAGGGAATGCTCGAGGGGGCTTGGCCGAAGCACCGTCGCCGCCGCATCGGCTTCCGCCGCCCCGCGGAGCTGCGAGCCCTGCTCGGCAAGCGCCCCCGCCGGCACCCTCGCCCCCGATCTCGCCAGGGTCTGAGCTCCCAACCCTGCGCAGGCCCAGGTCGGCCGCGCTACCCCAGATCCAGCGACCGCGCCCCGCCCGACGGTGGCTCCGCGGTCGCTTCCTCGTCGATGGATCCGCCAATCGAGAGGAGGTAGGTCGGAACGCTCGCGAACGTCCGATCGCGAAGGTCGGCGACGCGCGGACCTTTTGCCTCCGGTCATCGGCGCGATGGGCCTTCCGACGCGCAGCTTCACGATGCGCAGGTTACGCTCGCCGGTGTCCGACGCGCCGCGACGCATCGAGGTCGAAGGTGCCCTGCAAGGCCACCCGCACGATCGGCACGCCAGCGCGCACCGCCGCGTAGAACCCGCCGGAGCGAAGGGCTTGAGCCGGCCGGTCTCGGTGCGCGCGTGCCCTCGGGGAAGATCCACCAGGGCTTGCCCTGCTTCAACACGGTGACGAACCGGCTGATCACCTGCGCGGCGACCTTCGGACCAGCGCCGCGATCGACGGGGACGTGACCGGCCAGCGCGAGGTGCCAGCCCAGGAACGGCACGCGCAAGAGCGACCGCTTGGCGGCCCACTTGTAGTCGCCGGTGAGGACGCTCCCGAGCACGATGATGTCCACGATGCTCTGGTGGTTCGTCGCAGAGGCGAACGCCCCCTCGGGGACGTTCTCGAGGCCCTGCACCGTCGACGACGATGTCGAGCCCACGCGTGCTCGACTGCGACCACTTGCGCATCGCCCACAGGCTCGCGCGGCGGTCTTGCGCAGAGCGGACCGGCCGTCAGAGAGATCTCGCCCCCGTAGTAGGCCGTCTTCGCGGCGAAGGGGGGACCCACGCCTCGCGGCCCTCCAGACGTCGTAAGGCTTCACGATCTGAATCCGCTAGCAGAGCTTGATAAAGGCTCCAAACATGCGTCGCATGGCGACCGATCGGTCACGTTCACGCGCATGAAGGCGACCGTTCGGTCAGCGTTCTCGCGGCTCGATCAATGTCCGGTGACGGGCGGCATCACGAGGCCCCAACCCGTCGTCACCGCGCGGCCCGCGCGATCGAAGCGCACGCTCAAGACGCCCGGCGCGTCGAGCTCCTTCACCACCGCGGGCCGCATCTTGCCCAGGTGCTCGGCGAGCACCGGCGCGTTCACTTTGGGCTCGAACGAGATCGGGACGCCGACGAGCTGGTCGGTCTTCGCGAGGCGCGCGGTCCCGAGGTACCCGAGCACGAACCACTCGGGTGCGTCCTTGGCGTCCCCGCCCACGGGTGACACCAGCAGCACGTGCTCGAGGTCGGGTCCGGAGCGCAGGGCCGCATAGTTACCGGGGTGAAAGCCATCGGTCTGCGGCATCAGCTGCCCGGGCTCGAGGAGCGATCGCTCTTGTCTTGCGGGTCCGTGAAGCGAACGACGACCTTGTCCTTCGCGTACCGCCTCACCACCCCGTGCCTGAGGCTGCGCCCACTCGGCGACGACCGGCTGCTTCATGCGGGGACGTTGCTTGCTCGGCGTGAGCGGGATCACGTACGACGGGTGGACGCGTAGTCGGGGCCGTCGCGGCCGTCGATCACCACGTTCTCCCCTTCGCGCCCTACCACCGTCGCCGCGCGAGCACTGCATCGAGGAGCCTAGCTTCGCGCCGCGCAGCATCGGCTCGGGCACCGTGAGACGCGCGAGCCGTTGGCAACCTCCAACGCTCGGCTCGGGAGGCCGAGCGGGTTCGGCTCGGCCGCAGGCCGAAGCCACTGGCACGGGGCGACAGGCCTCGAGGGTGAGCGCGCGGGCGCCCCCGCGGTCCCAGAGGCGCTCGCCGTGGCCCCCGACTCGTGCTCGCTCGAGCCCAACGCCGAGCGACACAACAGGCACGCCTTTGCTATCGTGGCGATCCGGCTTCATCTCACGTTCGAGTC
>JADJYE010000015.1 GCA_016719945.1 Polyangiaceae bacterium
TGCAGCCGACGGCGAGCATCGTGTTCACCTCGGGGATGTAGATCTGCCCCTCGGTGTCCGCGGACGTGTGCTGGATGCGAACGCGCGGCAGGAAGCCGAGCTGAACGGCCTGGCGCGTGAGCGAATACGCGCCCGAGATGAGCGCCTGGGACGCGATCACGGTCGCCATCGTCGCGATGATCACGAGCGGGTACACGAGCGGCCCGTCCGGGACGAGCGAGTAGAAGGGGCTCTTGGTCACGCGGGCGAGATCGTGCTGGTTCGCCAGCAGCATCGCGCCTTGTCCGAAGTAGTTGAGGACCAGCGCGGGCATCGCCAGCGTGAACCACGCGAGCTGGATCGGCCGCCGGCCGAAGTGCCCCATGTCGGCGTAGAGCGCCTCACCGCCGGTGATGCACAGCACGACGGACCCGAGGATCACGAAGCCGTGCACCTTGTTGTGGACGAAGAACTCGACCGCGTAGATCGGGTTCAGCGCGCCGAGGACCTCGGGGACCCTGGCGATCCAGACCACGCCCAGCACCGCGAGCGTGCCGAACCACACCACCATCACCGGCCCGAAGACGCGACCGATCGTGGCGGTGCCGCGCTTCTGGACGGCGAACAGCCCGACGAGGATGGCGACGGTGATCGCGATGACGACCGGGTTGCCGCCGCGCGGGTCGACGCTGCCGTCGGGCAGGTGTGGCGCGAACCGCGCGAGCGCGTCGGTCGCGATCTCGAGCCCCTCGACCGCGGAGAGCACGCTGATGGCCGGGGTGATGGTGCCCTCGCCGAACAGCAGGCAGGTGCCGAAGATGATGATGGCAGGGATGAGCGCGACACGACCGACCGTCTTCGGCTTCTTCAGCTTCTTGTCGAGCATCGCGAGCATCGCGAGGCCGCCGCCCTCGCCCTGGTTGTTCGCGCGGGTGACGAAGCCCAGGTACTTGAAGCTCACGACCAGCGTGATGCTGTAGAACATCAGCGACAGCAGGCCGAAGATGTTGGTCCGGCTGGCCTCCACCGCGTGCGGCCCGTGGACGCACTCCTTCAGGGCGTAGAGCGGGCTTGTGCCGATGTCCCCGTAGACGACGCCGAGGGCGGCGAGGGCGAGCGCGCCGACGGCGCCTTCACCGTGACCGTGCCCCTCGCCGTGTGGCTTGGGCGGTGACGTCGAGGGTCGGCTGGCACGACTTGGAGGGGCGTCGGAGGCGCGGGGCGCGGGGGCGGCGTCCATCGTCAGGTCGTCGTAATCGAGCCCGTCGGTGTTTGCGAGCGGACTCGGAGCGGGTCGTCCCTTCGAAGGGCTTGACCTTCGCTTCGGCCTCGTGCAGTTTCCGCCGCGGAGAGGTGTCCGAGCGGCCGAAGGAGCCTGATTCGAAATCAGGTGTACCCTCACGGGTACCGCGGGTTCGAATCCCGCTCTCTCCGCCACAGTTCACGCGTCATAGGCCACGCTGATCATCGAGCGGTGACTTGATCCTTGCTGGCTGACGCCAGCCATGAGAAAGCCCCCGCGCCTCTGGAGAGGTGACCGAGTGGTCGAAGGTGCACGACTGGAAATCGTGTGTACGGCAACGTACCGCGGGTTCACTTCGCGCCTTCGGCGCTCCGTAGTCCTCCGTGCACTCCGTCCAGCCAAGCTGGACTCCGTGCACTCCGGAACGAATCCCGCTGAATCATCGAGCGGTGACTTGATCCTTGCTGGCTGACGCCAGCCATGAGAAAGCCCCCGCGCCTCTGGAGAGGTGACCGAGTGGTCGAAGGTGCACGACTGGAAATCGTGTGTACGGCAACGTACCGCGGGTTCGAATCCCGCCCTCTCCGCTAGACCGTCCGCGCGTAGCTTCCCGTGAGGGCGTTCCACCGCGGGTTCACTCCGCGCCTGCGGCGCTCCGTAGTCCTCCGTGCACTCCGTCCAGCCAGCTGGACTCCGTGCACTCCGGAACGAATCCCGCCCTCTCCGCTAGACCGTCCGCGCGTAGCTTCCCGTGAGGGCGTTCCACCGCGGGTTCACTCCGCGCCTGCGGCGCTCCGTAGTCCTCCGTGCACTCCGTCCAGCCAGCTGGACTCCGTGCACTCCGGAACGAATCCCGCCCTCTCCGCTAGACCGTTCCGCGTGTAAGATCCGCATCGGAGGTTTTCCGATGTCCTTCAGGCGGCCCGCCCCGACCCCACGTCGCGGCTCACTCAGGCGAGGCGGCGCGACCGCCGCGGTGTTCGCGCTCGGCGCGCTCGCCGCTTGCGGTGAAGGTGAGGCCGGGACCGCCGGCACCGGCGCTGCGTCGAGCAACGGTGGCTCGTCCGAGGGCGGCTCGCCCGGAGCGGGCGGCTCGAACGCGGGCGCTGGACCGTCGGACGGGGGCGGCGGCGGCATCGACATCGGGCTGGGCGGCCAGGGCGGCGCGCCGGCGCCGTTCGTCTGCGACCCGCCCGCAGAGCCCGGCAGCCTGTACGAGCTCTCGGCCGAGTCGCTCGACTTCAGCGCGCCCGAGCCGATCTCGATGTGCAGCTTTCGAGGTGACGTCTTACTCATCGTGAACACCGCCGCCAATTGAGGCTACACGCCTCAAATGGCGGACCTCCAAGGCTTGGAGGAACAGTTCGGAGCGCAGGGTTTCCACGTCCTCGGGTTCTACAGCGACGACTTCAACCAGGCGGGCTCGGAGGACGACATCGAGGCCTGCACCGGGCAATACATGGTCACGTTCCCGCAGCTCATGGTCGACCACGTCGTCGACCCTCCCGTGCAGCCCGTGTGGCAGTGGCTGCTCGCCCAGCCCAACCCCGATCCCGCGCTGCCCATGGCGCCGGACTGGAACTTCCACAAGTACCTGATCTCGAGGGACGGCCAGCTCGTGGGCCACTGGGACACGAACATCGACCCGGGTGACGATCCGCCGAACAACCCGATCGTGCTCGCGATCGAGGCCGAGCTCGCGAACTGATCCCCCGCCGAGGGGGCGTTACCCTTTGACGGCTCCCCTCGGGTTGGGTCTCCTCGCGAGCGCAACGTGAGCGCGCAGCGATGAGCGAGCGAGCAGCCAGACCCCCGTGGGGACTCGTAGCGGGCATCGCGCTCGCCGCGCTCGTCCCCGCGACCGAGGCGGCGGCCGAAGCGCCGGCCGCCGCGCCCGCGGCTCCAGCGAGCGGCGGTGAGGCGAGCCCGAGCGTCGTGCGCGTCGCGCTGACGAAGGCTGCTTCGGAGAAGCTGAGCGAGCAGCGCGTGCGCCGCCTGGTCGAGCTGCAGGTCGGCGGGGGCGCCGTCGTCCCGGCCGAGGCGATCGGCCCGCTCGACGAGAACGCGGTGCGAGTGTTCATCGATCTGCCCGAGCCGACCGTGGTGACGGTGCAGGTCCAGGCCCCCGATCGGCGGCTGGAGACCCGCAACGTCGACGTCGCAGGCCTGCCCTGGGAGGTGGCGACCCGCTTCGTCGCCACCGCCGCGAGCCAGTCGGTGAGCGCGCTGCTCGCGCCCAAGCGCAAGCCACGGCCGCGCCCCCCGACGCCCGAGGAGATCGCGCGAGAGCTGGCGAAGCAGCCCGCGCTCGAGGTGTCGAGTGGGCTCGAGGCGGTCTACAACTCCGACCTCGAGACCGCGCTGTTCGGCTCGCGCCTCCGCGTCGCGTTCCACGAGCGCGTGCTGAGCGAGAGCGTGTCGCTCGCCGCGCTGGGCTCGCTCGACGGCGGGCTCTGGGCAGAGGTCGACGTCGCGGCCTGGCACCGGCTGTGGCTCGACCCCGATCTGCGGCTGGGCCTGGGCGCGGGCTTCGCGCTCGGGCTGACCAGGGGCCTGCGAGCGGAGGCCGACCCTGACCTCGAGCTCTGGGTCCGACCCCACGGGCTCGTCGCGCTCGACGTTCGGCTCCAGCCGAACGCCTGGCTGCGCATCGGGCTAGACCCAGGCGCCTCGGTCGATCCGAGCCGAGACGCCGTGGGCCTCTGGATGGGGGGAAGCGCCGCCCTCGCGTACGAGGGCTGGTGAGCGCCTCAACCGCGCTCGCGCGCTGACTCCATCATGAGCGCGAAGATCGCGAGGGCGATCGCGAACCGCGGGTCGATGCGGTTCTGGTTCTGGGAGAGGTCGAGGGTGAACTCCTTCACGAAGAAGCGGAAGACCTGCCGGATCTGTCCGACGATCTGACCGTTGAGCTCGATCTTCCACTTGCCCAGCAGGATCGGGATCAGGCGGCGCAGGAACGCGGCGCCCTCCTCCTCGCACACGCCGACCAGCTGATCGCCCGGCGCGAGCAGCTCGAACGTGTCGCGGAAGATCGACTTCAGACCGCGGCGGCGGATGCTGCCCACGAGCTGGCCGGTGCCCGCGTCGAACACGTCGAAGCTCATGTTCAGCGCGATGAGCTGGCGCCCTTTGACGTGCATGAGCGGCATCGTCTCGGACTCGTCGGCGTAGATCGTGAACTCTTGCTTCAGCTTCAAGAGCGGGTGCTTCACGAACGCGACGAGCTGCCCGTCGGGGGCGTAGACGTGGAACTTGCGCCCGAGCAGCGACCAGAACGGTCGCTTGACCGTCAGGATGGGGTGCATGAGGCCGGAGTGCACCATGCCCTGGGGCCCCTGGTGGACCATCGCCCCGCCCGGCTGCGCGTAGCCTCCCTGCTGCGGAAAGCCGCCCGGCTGCTGCGGATAGCCACCCTGCGGCTGCTGCGGATAGCCACCCTGCGGCTGCTGCGGATAGCCGCCCGGCTGCTGCGGGGCGTACCCGCCCTGCTGCTGTTGCGGGTAGCCACCCTGCGGCTGCTGCGGATAACCGCCTTGCTGCTGTTGCGGGTAGCCGCCTTGCGGCTGCTGCGGATAACCGCCCTGCGGCTGCGCGTAACCGCCCTGCTGTTGCTCGTGTCCGCCCTGCTGCGGATGGCCGCCCTGCTGTTGGGGCTGTCCTGGTTGCGGATAGCCCGGAGGCGGCCCGTATCCGTGCGGAGGTCCTTGCATGTGACGCTCGACTTGAAGGTGTTGTGGGTGCGCGTGGTACGCGCGGGCTCGATCTGACCTCCCCGCGCCGCGCGGCGCAAGGCTCACGGTTTGTAAATCGGCTCGTACCCGTCGGCGGTGTACCCGCGCGCCTCGTAGTAAGCGCGCAGCGCCGCGAGCGCCGGCGCGACGCGTCCGCGATCGCGATCGTAGAGGTTGTGAAGCTCGCCCGGATCGACCGCGAGATCGTAGGCCTCCACCGTCTTGCGCCGCAGATCGACCATCACCTTCAGATCGCCGGTGTAGAGCGCTCGGCGCAGCCGACCCTCGACCAGGATGGGACGCTCCAGCGTGAGCGGCTGTCCCGCTAGGATCGGGACGAGGCTCTGCCCGACGTGGTGATCGGGCGTGGGCAGGCCGAACACGTCCAGGATCGTGGGCCCCAGATCGAACAGGCTGACGGGCTGCGAGACGAGCTCGCCCCGCGAGACCCACCCGCCCCAGGCGATGAGCGGGACGCGCACGAGCTCCTCGTAGATGGTCTTGGTGTGCTCCCAGGTGCCGTGCTCGCCGAACGCCTCGCCGTGATCGCTCGAGACGATGAGCAGGCTGCGCTGGGCGAGGCGCGGCGCCGACAGGGCCTTCACGATGCGGGCGACGTAGGTGTCAGCGAGCGCGATCTCCGAGACATACCGCTCGTACGGGGTCCCCTTCTTGAGCTTGCCGCGGTCGTAGGGCGCGTGGGGCTCGGTGAGGTGAGCGAAGACGAAGAGCGGCTCGTCGTCTCCGACGGTGCGGAGGCGGTCGAGGATGGGCTGAACGACCGCGGGACCTGGCGCGTGCTTGCGACCCGACGTGACGACGACCTCCTCGGCGAAGCCGGGAGCGACCGCGTATTCGTTGCGCAGGAAGGTGAGGCTCGCGACCTTGAACGTCGAGACCCCCGCGTCGGCCAACGCCGAGACGAAGCGGGGGGTCGGGTCGTTCACCGCGTATTCGAAGCGTGAGGTGCCTGCCCCGTATTTCTCCCACTTGAGCTCGGAGAAGGTCTTGCCCGAGAACAGCCCGGTCAGCGAGACGGCCGTCTGGCTCCCGGGGGCGCGCGCGTGGGAGAACGTGACGCCCTCGCGCATGAGCCTGCGGAGCGTCGGGAAGTGCTCGGCGTTCGCGGGCGACAGCACGGTGTCGGCCCGCACCGCGTCGATCGTGAGCAGCACGACGACCGGCGGCGCCTTCGCGATCGAGACCTCGGAGGGGGACCGCGGCGGCGAGTCGGCGCGCGCCGAGAGCCAGACCGGCGCGACCTCGGGCGTCGGCGCCGCGTCGAAGGAGGGCAGCGTCCAGACGAAGCTCGCGAAGACCCAGGCGCCGACGCCCCCCGGCGAGCGGAACAGGTCGAGGCGCACCGAGTTCGGCGCAGGCACGGCGGCAAGGACGAGCAGCAGCGCTGCGGTCACGCGCAGCCCCACGACGACCCGCCGAGACGCCTTCTCCACACGCGAGGCGAGCGCGCGCGAGGCGGAGGCGCCCGAGAGGGTCGCGGCCGACCACACGACCGCGGTGTGGATCTCGATGTAGTCGTCGCGGAACAACAGCTCGTTGACGACCAGCGCCACGAGCGAGGCGACGACGGCGGCGACCCACAGCCAGCGCGTTGTCGCGAGTCGCCGACCGAGCGCGAGGGCGATGACGATGCCCAGGCCGGCGCCCGCGATGAACGAGGGATAGAGCAGCCACCTCAGCTCTCCGCCGAACGCGGCGTCAGCCTGGCGAGAGAAGATCCTGTCGACCGACCACCTCATCCCGAGCGCCCCGAGGACGAAGAGCGCGGCCCACAGCGCGGCGCGCGATCGGCGCCCCACCGTGCGCTCGAGCGCCGCGACGACGAGGTCCGAGAAGGCCCCGAGGGCGACGAGCAAGGCCGCGTCCCACAGGGCGTGCAGCGCGCGCGCGCCCAGGCCCACCCCGCGCGCGGAGACGTTGAACGCGATGATGTCGACCACGGCGGCGAGGGCCGCGCCATAGCTGACGGCTACGGCGGGCCCTGCGTCAGGGCGCCGCGCAGCGGCCTCGGGATCGTCCTCGCGAGTGATCTTCGCTCCGGCGTCGCGTCGCCCGTCAGTGGGGTCGCGGGAACATGACGCGCAGGCGAGCGCCGCCGCGCGGGGAGTCCTCGACGCTGAGGGGCGCGTGGATGTGCGACGCGATCGCGAGGGCCGCGATGAGGGGAAGCGCCGCCGCTCGCTCTTGAACGAGCGCGTCGTAGTCGCGCGCGGACGCGCCGGTCTTGGCCTTGGCGCTCAGCGCGGGGCCCGAGTCGTCGAAGGTGACGATGACCGAAGAGCCCGAGTCGCTCACGTGCACGTTCACCCGGGTGTCGGCGGGTGAGACGCTGATCGCGGCGTCGAGCAGCTCCTGAAAGAGGATGTGCACCGTGCCGACCGGGAGCAGGTCGTCTCGCGAGGTGCCAGGCGCCTCGAGCTGGATGGAGACGCCGTGCCGCGTCGCGCGCAGCTGCTCTGCCTTCACGACGTCGCGCACGAGATCGGCCACGTTGCAGGTCGTGGGCAGCTCGTTGAGCGGGCACCCCGCGAGCCGGGCCAGATCGCTGACGACCTCGCTCGCCGCGGTGACGTGACGCCCGACGCTCGCGGCGATCTCGGCGATCTCGGCGTCCTTCTCGCCCCAGCGGCCGCGCTCGCGCAGGGGCACCATCTCGCGGCCGATCGCCGCGAGGATCCCGCGGACGTCGGTGACCAGCGAGCGTGCCATGCCGATCAGGGAGCCGAGCCCCTCGGCGGCGATGACCGGCGCGCCGCTCTGCGAGACCGGCGGGGGCGGCTCGGAGCGAGAGGACATCACGGCGGCGAGCTCGCGCGCGTAGGCCTCGCCCTGCGCCTTCGCGTCGGCGAGCTCACGCCGCAGCTCCTCGACCTCGCGCTGATCGTCGCTCGCGCGGAGCACGAGCGTGTTGCAGTTGTGCTCGAGGAAGAACTCACCGCCGTAGCGGGTCGCCATGCGCGAGAGCCACTGGGTCTCGGTCTCGAAGCCCTGCGTCTTGTCGGGGCCCAGCTCGACGGCGATCCGGATATCGTCGCCCTCGCGCTTCACGCTGACGGCGACCGCGCCTTGAGCCGCCGGGTCGCCGCCCAGGGCCATCAAGACGTGCAGCATGCGGCGGAGCTCGGCCTCGTCGCCCACCACGACGAGCCCGTTGCCCATCTCGATCTGCACGCGCGCCTCGGGGGCGATCTCCCACAGCAAGGCGGCGACGTCGATCCGGCCACGTCGGCCCTTCGGCTGGTTGCCGTAGAGCGAAGCGAGGACGCTCATCGTCTCGTCGAGCCGGTTGAGCACGCTCTCGACGCCGGTGTCTTCGTTCGCGAACGCGACCGACACCTCGCCCTTGGGCACGGTGATCACGGCGCCGGGCGCCGGCGTCGACGAAGGGGACGTCGCGCTCGGGAGGATGGTGCTGGAAGAGGGGATCGGCTCTTGGGTGAGCCCTACCCCGCGGCGCAGCTTCTCCGCGGCGGACTTCGCCTCTTGCGTGAGGAGCCACGAGAGCTCGGTTCGAGTGAGTCGTTCGCCTGACATCTTGGCTCGTTTATCTCGGGACCGTGCCTCGGGTGGATGATGCCAGAGCGGCAGGGCTACTGCTACAGTTTCCCAGATGTACGCCAAGGCGCCGCTCCAGGCCGTGGCGGCTGCCGCGTTCGCGCTGGCGGCGTGCGAGACCACGCCGCCCGAGAACCCGTTCGTGTTCGGCGGCGGCGGGTCGGGTGGAGAGAGCTTCGGCGGGGGCGGCGCCGCCGTCGATCCCGAGCTCGGCGGCCCGTGCGTCGAGACCGCGCAGTGCAACGACGGCGTCGACTGCACGGTAGACTCCTGCGATCTCGCGCTCGGCCGCTGCCGGTTTCACCCGGAGCCGGCGCCCTGCGACAACGGCGTCCACTGCGACGGCCTCGAGGTGTGCGACGGCAAGCAAGGCTGCGTCCCTGGGCCGCCGCTCGACTGCGGGGACGACAACCTCTGCACGATCGACACCTGCGTCGAAGAGACCAAGAGCTGCCGCTACGAGCCTCGTGACGCCGACGGGGACGGCGACCCGGACGCGCACTGTCCGCCCGGGGGAGACTGCGACGACCAGGACCCGGCGGTGGCCTCGACGCGCGAGGAGATCTGCGAGAACGGCGTCGACGACGACTGCGACGGCGACCAAGACGAGGACGACTGCGCCGAGCCGCAGAACGACACCTGCGCCGATGCCCTCGAGATCGACGCCCCGGGGACCTACCTCTTGAGCACGTTCGGGGCGGCGGCCGACTACCCCACCTCGTGCAGCCCCGGCGGCTCGGAGCGCGACGTGGTCGCCGCGATCATCCTCCCGGCTGGCCCGCGGAGAGACGTCGTCGCCCGCGCGCGCACCGACGCCGCCGACGTGAGCAGCGCGATCGCGGGGCAGTGCGGGGACGCAGCGACGGAGCTCGCGTGCGGCGGGTCGTTCACGCGCGCCACGGGCGGCAAGGTCTCGCGGCTGCGCGCGCGTGGGCTCGGGGACGCCGCGGTCGAGAGCGCGTACCCGCTCACCCTGACGACCGACGGCGGCTCGTCGGTGGTGCTCGAGGTTTCGTTCGAGCCCGAGACGAGCCCGCCCGCGAACGAGACCTGCGGGAGCGCGGAGGACCTCACGCCGGGCTCAGCGATCGACGTCGAGATCGTCGACGCCGCGCCGGACCTCTCGTCGGCGTGCGCCACGACGCTCGGCGAGCTGGTGTACCGCGTACAGCTCAGCGAAGCGTCGGACCTCGACGTGTGGGCCGCGAGCGCCGATGGCGACGGCCAAGCCGTGCTCTCGCTCCGCGACGCCGATTGCGCGCTCGCCGAGGACGAGATCGCCTGCAGCACGGGCCTCTCCGCCCACGTCTTCCGCCACTCGCTGCCCCCCGGGGACTACTTCATCGCCGTCACCGCGACCGCGCCGACGACGCTGAACCTGCTCGCGCAGACGAGCCCCCCCACCGCGCCCCCCGCCGACGAGAGCTGCGACTCCGGGGCCGCGCTGCCGCCGAACGTGACCTTGGACGTCTCTTTCGACGACCACCAGGACGATCACCTGCTCGGCTGCTTTCAGCCCGCGGTCGACGCGGCGTACGAGCTGTCGCTCGACCAGACGAGCGACGTGCTGCTGGTGCAGCGCCTGAGCGCGATGGACTCGGGCAGCGTCGCGCTGCTTACCCCGGGGTGCGACGCCCCCGACCTGCTCTCCTGCGCGATCGGCGCGAGCTCGCCCGTTCGCTCGCGGCGGCGCAACGTCGCCGCGGGAGACTACCGCGTGATCGCGGAGAGCTCGCTCGGCCTACCGCAGCAGGTGACCGCGTTCGTGCGGCCCTACGCACCGACGACGCTGGTCTTGTTCTCGGACGGCTGCGCAGACGCGCTCGAGATCCCCGCCGGAGGAGGGTTCTTTCAGGGCAACACCAGCAACCTCACGGCAAACTTCAGCGCCGGCTGCGACGCGGCAGGCAACGGGCCGTACGGCGCGAAGGACCAGCTGCTCAAGCTGGTCCTCCCGGAGGACAAGCGGGTCATCTTCGACATGAGCGGCTCCGGGTACGACACGCTGCTCGACGTGCGGGCGGGCACTTCTTGCCCAGGCACGGAGGTCCCGCTGGGCTGCACGGCGTCGGTCGCTTCCTCGCCCGCGTACCGAGACCTCCTGCTCGAGGCCGGCACCTACTACGTGCAGATCGATGGGCTCAACGGGGCAACTGGGCCGTGGGTGCTCGACGTCCACGTGGTGGATCCGTGAGCTGGGCGCGCGCGGCGACGTGGCTCGTCGGGGCGCCCCTCCTCCTCTGCCTGCCTTCGTTCGCGGCCTCCGCCGCGCCGCCCAGGGCGGCCGACGATCTCGCGCGCGGCGAGGTGCTGCTGCGAGCGGCGAGCAGCGAAGCCTCGCCCAGCGACAGGCGAAAGACTCTCGCCTCTGCGCTCGCGCACTTCGAGTCGAGCTTCGGCACCGAGCCCTCGTGGCCAGCTGCAGCGGGGGCCAGCGAGGCGAACCTGCAGCTCGGCTCCAGCGCGTGCGCGGCGGGGTGGTATTGGCTCGCGACCGATCACGCCGACTACTCCGATCGCTACCTCGCGTGGCAGGCCGGAGCGCTGACGTCGGTGTTCGAGCAGCGCGCGATGTTCACGTTCGAGCTGCCCGGGCCTGCCGCCACGCTGCGCGTCGATGGCTTCGGCGTGCCCATCGGCGCGGCCGACCGTGCCCTCGCCTTCGACGTCGGCGCGCACACCGTGCTCGCGACCTCGGCAGACGGAGAGGCCTTCCAAGGCACGCTCGAGGTCGCGCCAGAGCAGGTCGGCGGACGCTATTTCTTTCCTGTCGCGTTCGGCAAGATGCTGCGCGCGGGTGAGGAGGACCCGAATCTCCCAAGGGGCAAGACCAGGCCCGACCCACCGGACACGAGCATGAGCGCGCTGCAGATCGGCACGATCATCGGCACGGTCGCCCTCGCGAGCGGCATCGCGGTCGGCGGGGGCTACCTGCTCTTCGGCGAGGAGAACCCGCGTGGGCTCGACACCGTGGAGGGCGCCGTCGTCGTCGTCACCGAGCTGCTGGTGATCGGCGCCGGCACCTTGATCGCCCTGCTCTCCGACGGGTGAACGACGTTTGGGGCTAGCTGCCGACGATCCAAGCGGCCAGGTCGTTGACCAGCGCCTCGTCGACGTGGCCGGCCTGCTGGTACTCGTCTGGCACGCTCTTGCCGTTGCCGGTGACGAAGATGTGGTTGAGGCTCGGGTACAGCTTGAAGACCGAGCCCTTCTTGCCAGACAAGGCGGCCTGCCACGCCTTGAAGTCGACCTCGGTCACCTGGTAGTCGCGGCCGCCCTGGGCGACGAAGAACCGTGTGTCGACGCCCTTCGCGGTCGCGACGGGGTCGTATTTCCCGAGCTCGAGCCAGTACTTCGGCCCCGCCCCGAGGATCACCTCGCCGGGCTTGGCCGCAGCCCCGCCGACGATCTCGTCGACGCGCTTCTTCGCCTTCTTCACGCCCTCGATCTGCGCCGCCTCCTCCGCGGAGCGAGCGCCGTCGAGGGACGCGATGTACTCGAGCTGCTCGATCATCATTTCGGGGACCCTGCGCGTCGCGCCCGCGAGCAGCGCGACGCCCGCGACGCCCTTGGCCTTCTGCGCGATCCGCGGCGCGAAGGTGCCTCCGAGGCTGTGCCCGGCCACGAAGATCCGCGCCGGGTCGACGGCCGCCTCTTTGGAGAGCAGCTCGACGGCGGCGAGCGCGTCGTCGACCGACTCGTCGTCGAGGCCGAAGCTCGCGAGGTCGATCTTCGGCCCGTGTTGCCGCGTCCGCTTCTCATAGCGAAGGACGGCGACCCCGCGCGACGCGAGCCCTGCGGCGAGGTCCTTGAAGGGCCGGTTCGGACCGATCGACTCGTCGCGATCGCCGGGCCCCGAGCCGTGGACGAGGATGACGACCGGGACCTTCGTCGCCCCCTTGGGCAGCGTGAGCGTGCCGGGGAGCTGCCAAGGGTCGGCGCCGACGACGACCTCACGCTCTTCGAAGCGCGAGGCGTCTGCGTAGCTCGGCAGAGACCACGGCGCGGGCGTCGCCGAGACGAACAGGCCGGAGACCTTGCCGGAGGCGTCGAACGCGAGCTTCAGGTCCAGCGAGCTCTGCCCGAAGCGCGTCGTGACGACGGCCGTCTGATACGCCCCCGCGGCCACCACCTGGACGCCAGCGATCCCGCCGAACGGGCCTGCCTGCTTCACCAGGCCTCCCCACATTTCGGCGAGCTTGGCCTCGGGCAGGGCGGCGCTCATCGCCGCGTCGAACTCCTTCACGACGTCGGCGAGCTTGCCCTCCGACAGCAGGGTCGTGAGGGCCCGGCCGCGAACGGCGATCGGGGGCTCGGCCGCCGGAGGCGTGCTCGACGCCTGCGTCGAAGAAGAGGAAGGGGGCGTCGCGCTCATGACGAGCTCCGTCGATTGGGAGGGGGCCGCGAGCGCCGGCGACGACGCGGCGCTCGCGCCGCCAGCCGGGCCTTCGCTCGAGCAGGAAGCGATGAGCAGGCAGGCGACGCACGCGGCCAGGGAGGATCGCACGCGCCGATGCTCCACCCGTTCGGGGAGCCATGGAAGAGACAACGGCCCGCTCACGCGAGGAACAGGGAGACGCACCACGCGACGAACCCGCCCACGGCCGCCACGAGCGCGGGCAGCGCGCGCCCCAGCCGAAGCCTGCCGCTCTCGTCGAGGCCGAGCCCGAGCAGCGAGGCGAGCCCGCCGATCATCGCGGCGAACGAACCAGCCAGCAGGGCGCGCGCGCGCGCGGTCGGCCCCTGCTTGGCGGCGAGCTCCTCGAGCAGCTTGGCCTCGATCGCCTCGGCCGGCTCGGTGGACGCGTTCGGCGCCCGCTCCCCGATCTTCGCCTCGAGCCGCGCGACGGCGCGCTCGGCCTCGCGGGCGTCCTCGGCGTGCGGCGTCACCAGCCAGGTCGTGGAGGCCGACGCGCTGATGACCGCGCGGTAGGCGAAGAGCGCGGTCGCCCACAGCCGCCGCTTCTCGGCCTCCTCGGCGAGCGCGAAGAGGCGCTCGTAGGCCACCCTCACGTGCGGAGCGCCGGGCGCGTACCAATAGGCCGCGGCGCGCGCGTGCACGATGGCCGCGTCCGCGTCGCCGCCCTTCAGCGCGTCGGTGCTCGCGGCGATCTCCCGCTCGCCGGCCCACACGACGCGCGCGGTCACCGCGGCCGAGATCGCCACGAGCAGCAGGATGGCCCACGCGACCCGGCGCATGACGGCGCCGCGCCGTGAGGTTGGGTTCGCCGCGCCCGTCACAAGAAGTCGCGGCGGCGGAAGATCAGCACGGCGAAGGCCAGCATGCCGAGGGTCCATCCGGCGGCGGTGCCGGTCGCGAGCAGCAGGTAGTCGAGCCGGTCGACGTCGGCGGCCTCGCCGGTCAAGAGCGGGCGTGGCGGCACGTAGATCTGCAGGTTGGGGATGATCTTGCCGAACACCTTGGCCGCCTCTGACCCGGCCTCGGTGAAGAACTTCTTCGGAAACCGCTCGAAGGAGTCCGCCGAGCGGCCGATGATCCACAGCCCGACCGTCAGCAGCGCCGAGAGGAAGGGGCTCGAGAACGAGCTCAGCAGCGTGGCGAACGCGGCGACGATCGCGATCTCGAGCAGCGACAGGTAGGCCGCGGTCGCGATCAGGCGGCGCTCGTCCGGGGCGTTGTTCGCGAGCACCAGGCCGACGGCGAGGAACGCCAGGGACCACGGGATGTAGCCGTACGTCCGAAACCACGGGTACCGGTAGGCCAGCACGCCCAGGCTGACCGCGAGGCCCACGAGCGCGCCGACCACCAGGCCCGCGGAGGCCCCCGAGATCCCGGCGGCGAGGCACAGCACGAGCCCGGAGTCGGCGGCGATGAAGACCGCGATGGTGAGGACGTTGCCTAGGTACTTGCCGACGACGTATTCGCCGCGGCTGATCGGCCGCGCGAGGATCGGGAAGATCGTCTTCTGCTCGAGCTCTCGGTAGAGGCTGGTGGCGCCGATGACGATCGCCACCGCGACGCCGAAGAGCGAGATGCTCGCCGCGCCGAGATCGCTGACGACGCGCGGCGCGTTGTTGAGCGTGAAGCTCCCGATCACGAGCGAGAAGACCGAGACGGCGAACGCCACGCCGGCGAGGCCGAGGAGGATGCGCGCACGCACGGACTCCCGGTACGCGGCGAGGGCGATCGTTTGCACCCGCTGCAGCATGGCGGCACACCTTACCACTTGATCGCGCGGCCCCGTTCGCTAAGTAGTCGCCGTGCCCCTCGGGTCGGCCCTGTTCGACAACGCACGCGACGCAGCGCCCGAGCTCGCGCGTTTGCTCGCCGGCAAGCGCGCCGTCGCGCTCACCGGCGCGGGGATCAGCACCGAGAGCGGCATCCCCGACTACAGAGGGCCGGGGACGCGCGAGCGCGCGCGCAGCCCGATCCAGCACCGCGACTTCTTGAGAGATGCGAGCCTGCGCCAGCGCTACTGGGCCCGCGCCTACGTCGGCTGGGAGCGCTTCAGCCGCTCGCGCCCGAACGCGGGGCACCGCGCCCTCGCCGAGCTCGAGGCGGCGGGCGCGCTGGCCGCCATCGTCACCCAGAACGTCGATCGCCTCCACCAGGCCGCCGGCAGCCGTGACGTGGTCGAGCTGCACGGCGCGCTGGCCGAGGTCCGCTGCTTGTCGTGCGGCAGCGTCGAGTCTCGGGACGACGTGCAGCACCGCATGACGCTGCAGAACCCCACCCTCGCCGACGCCACGGGGGCCGCCGCTCCCGACGGCGACGCCGAGCTCGCGCGCTCGATCGCGGATCGGTTCTTGGGCCCCGAGTGCGTGACCTGCAGCGGCCCGCTCAAGCCCGACGTCGTCTTCTTCGGGGGCACGGTCGACAAGGCGATCGTCGACGCCGCGTACGAGCGCGTCGAGCGCGCCGAGGTGCTGCTCGTGCTCGGCACGTCGTTGGTCGTGTACTCGGGCTTCCGCTTCGTGCGGCGCGCGCACGAGCGGGGCATCCCCCTCGCCATCGTGACCCTGGGAGAGACGCGCGCCGATGGCCTCGCGACCCTGCGCGTCCAAGGTCCGCTCGGCGAGGTGCTGGTCGAGACCGCGCGGCTGCTCGGCGTCCCCCCGGAAGGTTGAGTTTGTGGGCGAGCGCGACGATGCTAGGCCTCCACCATGACCACGTCGGCCGACTCCCCGCTGACGAAGGCCGTCCAAACGTTCGTGACCTCGATCGAACGTGAGCGGCGCGGCTCCCGTCACACGGCGCTCGCCTATGGCCGCGACCTCGCTCAGCTCACGGCGTTCGTGGCCGAGCGGCGGCCGGGGCTGTCACGCCCCGACGAGATCGACGTGCTGCTGTTGCGCTCGTTCCTCGGCGCCCTGTCGCGGACCCACGAGCCGGCGAGCATCGCGCGCAAGATCGCGAGCCTGCGCTCCTTCTTCCGCTACTGCCAGCGCCGAGGGCTCGTCGCGACGAGCCCCGCCACCGCGCTCGCGCTGCCCAAGCTCCGTCGCAAGCTCCCTGTCGTGCTGAACGCCGACGCCGCTGCGCAGGTGGTCGAGGCCCCCGACGGCTCCAGCGCGGCCGGGCTGCGCGACCGAGCGATCCTCGAGCTGCTCTACTCCAGCGGCCTGCGCGTGTCGGAGCTCGTGGGGCTCGACCTCGGCGACGTCGACCTCGGCGCAGGCCGCGCCGAGGCGCGGGTCGTCGGCAAAGGAAACAAGGAGCGCCGCGTCCCGATCGGCGGGCCCGCGGCCCGCGCGCTGGCTGTCTATGTCGCGGGGGCGCGGGACGAGATCCTCTCGGAGGCGCGCGCGGTAGACGCGGGGAGCGCGATGTTCGTCAGCCCGCGGGGCAAGCGCATCACGGTGCGATCCGTGCAGCTGCTGGTGAAGAAGCACGGCGCCGTCGGCGCCGGCCGCGGCGACCTGTTCCCTCACGCGATGCGCCACACGTGCGCGACCCACCTGCTCGAGGGGGACGCGGATCTCCGCGCGATCCAGGAGCTGCTCGGCCACGCCAGCTTGGCGACGACCCAGCGCTACACGCACGTCTCGATGACGCGCATCCTTCAGGTCTACGACGCCGCGCACCCGCTCGCCAAGCCGGACCCGAGCGCGCGATGAGGCCCGCCGAGGTCCAGCGCCGAGTGACCCAGTCGCTCGCCGGGGGGATGGCCGCGTCGGCCGGATGCGCCGCGCTCGAGGCCCTCTGGGCCCGCAGCGCGGCCGGCGCCGACGCCCCCACCTTCGGTGAGTCGTTCGTATCGTGCTAAAGCCTGTTCGCGCCCATCACGGCCACCCTCTCGCTGTTCGTCGGCGGCCTGGTGACGTGGCTCGAGCCCCACGAACCGCCGGGACCTGGCGCATGGGTCGCGAGGGTCCGACGCTACGCCGTGGGCCGGCCGGCGGACGTCGCCGCCTTCGCGCCGCTCGCGGTGCTCGCCGCGTTCGCGTGGACCACGGGCACGGTCCACCTCGCGCGGGGCATCCTGCAGCTCGCGATCGCGCCGCGCCTCGCGGGGCTCGCGACCATGAGCGCCGCGCTCGGGCTCGGCCTGCTCGTCGGCGTGCTCACGCTCGCGCTGGTCCCGCCGGTGCGCCGAGCCCTCGCGACGCTCGCGTCGACCCGCCCGGCGTTCGTGGATCCGGCCCTCACGGGCGGCGTGGGGCTCGTGATCGCGGCGGCCCTGTTCGTGCTCGGGATGATGACCGGCACGGTGTCCGGTGAGGGTGGCCTGCTCGGCGTGTACGGGATCTTCAAGCGCCCCGAGCTCGATCTTCGCGGCCCGGCGGAGCTCGCGCTGATCGCCGTGGGCGCGGCCGGCGCGCAGAGCGTCGCGCGGCCGCCTCGCAGCCTGGGCCCGTTCCCGCTGTTCGTGCTCGGCGTGCTCGCGCTCGCCCCCTCGGTCTGGTGGTGCGCTCGGCGAGCGCGCTCGAGGCCTCTGCGAGCCTGGCGCAGGCCGTCGAGCGCGGCGCGCCGCTCTCGAAGCTGACCCTGCCGACGTGGCGCAAGGCGACCGATCAGGACGGCGACGGCGTGAGCGGCAAGTTCGGCGGCGGCGACTGCGACGATCGGAACCCCGCGATCGGTCCGCTGGCGGAGGAGATCCTCGACAACGGGATCGACGAGGACTGCAGCGGCGCCGACCTGACGCGGCAGACCGTGCTCGATCTCGCGCCCGCGTCGAAGGTGCTCGCGGTCGACGAGAAGCTGTTCCCCGACGATCTCAACGTGGTGCTGCTCAGCATCGACACGCTGCGGTTCGATCTCGGCTACGCGGGGTACAAGCGGCCGATCTCCCCGAACATCGACGCGCTCGCAGCGAAGGGGACGATCTTCGAGACCGCGTACAGCCTCGCGAGCTACACGGGCAAGGCGGTCGGCCCGATGATGATCGGGAAATATGGCTCCGAGACGAACCGCAACTGGGGCCATTTCAACAAGTTCTCGACCGAAGACACGTTCCTCGCCGAGCGACTGAAGCGCGCCAACGTGAGGACCATGGCGGTCCACGCCCATCGCTACTTCGACGATTTCGGCGGCCTGCACCGTGGCTTCGACCTGATGGATTTCTCGGCGGCCCCCCCGAAGGATGCGCCGTGGGACGTCGACACCAAGGCGACGAGCAAGGAGATCACCGACGCCGCGATCTCGATGCTCGGTCGGCCCGAGAACACCAAGGGTCGGTTCTTCCTCTGGGTCCACTACCTCGACCCGCACGCCGACTACCTGCGCCACGAGGGCATCGACTTCGGGGGCTCGCCGCGCGACCTGTACGACGGCGAGGTCGCGTTCACCGACAAACATGTCGGGCGCCTGCTCGACGCGATCGAGCGTGAGCCCTGGGGCAAGCGCACCGCCGTCATCCTGACCAGCGATCACGGCGAGGCGTTCGGGGAGCACGACATGTGGCGCCACGGCTTCGAGGTGTGGGAGGTCCTGGTCCGCGTTCCCCTGCTCGTCTACGTGCCGGGGTCGACGCCGCGCCGCGTCCCCGCTCGTCGCAGCACCATCGACGTCGTGCCGACGATCCTCCAGCTCATGAAGATCCCCATCCCGCCGCGGCCCGAGCCGGGCGCGCAAGGGGTCGACTTCGTCTCCGGCAACTCGCTCTTGCCCGACGTCTTCTTGGAGCCGGGCGCCTCACACGCTGCGCGCGACGTGTTCGTCGACATGCCCGCGGGCCCCTACAACGACGCGCGCCGCGCCCTGATCCACGAGGACCTGAAGCTGATCGTGTCGAACGAGGCCCGCTTCGACCTCTTCGATCTCGCGGCAGACCCGGCGGAGGCGCAGAACCTGGCGAAGTCCGACCCGGCGCGCCTCGACAAGATGAAGGAGCGCTACGCGGCGACGAAGGCGTGGCTGCGCGAGATCAAGGTCACCGGCAAGCGCAAGTGACGCTCACCCGCCGGTGACGACCACGCGGTGCTCCTTGGCGAACAGCACCTTCGCGGCGTTCATCACGTCGACGGTGTCGACGTCCTTCAGCTTCGACCGGATGCGCTGCCCGTTGCGCACGACCCACCCCCTGGGAATGCCTCGGAGCTTCGCCAGCTCGCGTTCCCGCGCGATCGTGATCTTCAGCGCAGCGCGCGCGGCCTCCAGGTCGACGTCGGTCGGGCCGATCGAGACCAGCTTGGCGATCGCCGCGTCGATCGCGCCCTCGACGTCGGAGATCGTCGCTGGCTCGATCGGCTTGGCCGCGATCCAGCCCACGGTCGCCTGGGGTGAGAGCTCGAGCGCACACGCGACCTCGGCCGCGATGGACTGCCCCTGGCGCAGGGCCTTGTAGGCGACGCCGAGCTTGGGCTGACACGCGAGGAGGAACGCGACGTGCATCGCCGTCTCGTCCTTGTCTCGCAGCGGAGGTGACGCCCAGCCGATCAAGAGGTCCTTCGCGTCGGCGCCGAGCGCGACGCGACCTGCGAACGCCGATTTGGCGAGCTTCTCCGGCTCGAAGACGCCGCGGAGCGCCGCCTCCACGGCCAGCCCCGTCGTCTCGGGCGTCACGTCTCCGCGCACCGTGACGGTCGCCTCGAGCGCCCACGGCGGCTCGATCTCGAGGAACGGATCGTCGTCCCGATCGGTCGTCCCGACGAGCAGCGCGCCGGCCATCGGGTGCCCCTCGGGGAAGGCGCGCTGCGACAGCGCAGCGAAGACGTCGGCGCGGCCGCGACGCGCGTAGAGGCCTCGCCGACGTCCGGCGAGGTGCTCGCGCAGATCCAGGGCCGCGGGGCCGGTCAGCGTGCGCTGGAGATCTTTCTTGAGCTGGCGGAGCGCCTCGTCGAGCTCGGCAGGCTTCACCTTGCGGACCTCGAGCTCGTGGCTCTTCCCGGTCGGCTTGCGATCGTTGGTCGGGTCGACGACCACGACGCGGGCCGAGAGCTCGAGCGCCTCGAGCGGCTCGTCCTTCAGCTCGACGAAGACACCGCTGGCGAGCTGGTAGGTGTTCGGCCGCGACGAGACGGGGTCGAGCAGCCGCTTGGCGACCTCCGCGGCGTCGTTCTTCTTCTTCATGATGCCGGCGGTGCGCGGCTTCTCGTCCGCCTGCGCGTCGACGACCACCGACGACAGCGGTGGAGAGACCGGCAGCTCGGCCTCGCGCTCGAGCAAGGCAGGCAGCGCCGCCAGCGTCTGCTCGACGTAGTCCGTCGGGATCTGGACGAGCAGGTCGCCCTTGCCGGGGGGCAGCCGGTCGGTCAGCAGATCGGGGTTGTGCTCGCGCAGCGTGGCGATGGAGATGTCGGCCGCCTTGGCGATCACCCCGAGCCGGGTGCCAGCTGGAACGGCGATCTCCGTGAAGCGCAGCGGGTCGTAGGGCTGCTCGTCGTCGAGCGCGAGCAGCTGCCGGTTGGAGACGACGATCGCGAACGCGTGGATCATGGGGACGAAGTGCGCCGTCTCACGGGGCAGGACCTTCTGGGACGCGAGCTCGTGGAAGGCCACCGGGGCGTGGGGCTCGAGGCCGAGCTTGTTTCGAGCCGCGTCCATCGCCTCGAGCAACCTGCCTTCGCCGCAGTTGTACGCCGCGAGCGCGAGGTCCCACGAGCCGAGCTGCTCCTTCAGGATCGCGAGGTAAGAGAAGGCCGCGTCGCTCGAGCGGACGACGCTGCGACGCTCGTCGAGCTCCGGGCCCATGGCGAGGCCGAAGCGCTCGGCGGTCACAGGCATGATCTGGAAGAGCCCGACGGCGCCAGCGGGGGAGACCGCCTGAGGGTTGAAGCCGCTCTCGATCGCCGCGAGCCACATCAGGTCTTCGGGGAGGTCCAGCTCACGCAGCTTGCGCGCGAAGTGCTCCTGGTAGCGCGACGAGCGGTGGAATCGCTCGAAGAACGCCTGCCGGCCCTTGTCCGAGGTGCCAAAATGCTCGACGTAGCGCATCGTCAGCCGCGTCACGGGGACGGGCAGGTCGGAGAGCGTGGTGACCAAGCCCTCGAGGCTCGGCGTGATGTCGGCGCTCGGATCGACGACCTCGAAGTCCCCGATCAGGTCGGGCTGCTCGACCCCCGCGAGCTCGGAGACCGGGGGAGGCGCCTCGCTCGCGGCGGGCGGGGCGGGGGGGCAGCTGCCCGCGTCGGGGTCCTGGCAGGCGAGCGCCAGCGCGAGGAGCGGCGCGAGCCACGCGCGCGGGGCCGCCGACGCGTACCGCGGCTCGGACGATCCCACGGTGGATCGAGCTCCATTGGACTGCGAGTGCCGCACGTCGAGGACGGCCAGTTTCTATCACGACTCCCCCCCCTACAACTGAACGTGCTTCTGGGGACGCGTCCCTCGACCTTGACGACGCGCGATGGGCCGCGCGCGTGATATGTTCGGCGGCGGTCATGGCGAGCCCATTCCAGGTGACCCCCGGCGCGGTCGTGTTCGATCTCGACGGGACCCTGATCGACAGCCGCGGGGACATCGCGGCGGCCGTGAACCATGCGCTGCTCAAGGCCGGCCGAGTCCCGCTCGCCGCCGGCGTGATCGCGGGGTTCGTCGGCGACGGCGCGCGCTCACTGCTCGCCCGCTGCGCCAAGCTGCCCGAGACCGACCCCGCGCTCGACGATCTGCTCGAGCGCTTCACCGAATATTACGTGGCGCACCCGACCGACTTCACCAAGTGGGCGGAGGGAGCACCCCAGGTGCTCGATCGCGTGGCCGAGCTCGAGCTCCCCATCGCGCTGTGCACCAACAAGCCTCGCGCCGTGACGGAGGCGGTCCTCTCTGCGCTCGGGGTTCGCACCAGGTTTCGCGCGATGTACGCCGGAGGCGACGGCCCCGAGAAGAAGCCGGCTCCGGGTCCGCTGATCGCGCTCGCCAAGCGGCTGGGCCTGGAGCTGGGCGCGCTGGTGATGGTCGGCGATGGGCCGCAAGACGTAGAGTGCGCGCGGCGCGCGGGGTGCCGGGTGGTCGGCGTGGTGTCCACCTATTCGGCGCGCGACCGAGTCGTGAGCGCGCAGCCCGACGTGGTCATCGAGAGCCTCTCCGAGCTGCCCGAGATCGTGCGTCGCTGGTGCGACTCGACGACCCGACTTCAAGCCATTCGCCCGCGCTGAGCGCGCCCCGAGCGAGGCGCTGAAAAGGCGGTGCAATGCCTCGCGACCGGTGTATCCTCGCACCGGCCGTCACGACCGGCTCGCTCATCGATGCCCGACACGTCTCTCATCGGAACGACGCTCGCCGGTAACTTCCGGATCACGGGTGTGATCGGCGAAGGCGGCATGGCGACGGTCTATCGCGGCGTGCCCGTCGCGGGCGGGGCCGAGGTCGCGGTCAAGATCATGAACCCGGACCTGGCGAAGGAGAGCCGCTTCGTCCGCCGGTTCCGGCGCGAGGCGCGCGCCGCGGCCATGCTCAAGCACCCGAACACGGTGCAGATCCTCGAGTTCGGCGTCGATCGCGGCATGGTGTTCCTCGCGATGGAGCTGCTCCAGGGCTTCGATCTGGCGATGTTGCTGCACCGCGAGCGGCGCATCCCCGAGGCTCGCGCCGTGCAGATCGTCGTCCAGGTGTGCCGCGCGCTGTCGGCCGCGCACGAGCAGTCGATCGTCCACCGCGATCTCAAGCCGGACAACATCATGTTGGTCCCCACGCCATCGGGCACGGCCCCGCCGATCGCGGGGATGGGCCCGAACGACTTCGTGAAGGTGCTCGATTTCGGCATCGCGAAGATCCTCGACGAAGACCCGAGCGCCGATCGCTCGGTCGACACCCGCGCCGAGCCGATCACCCAAGAGAAGTCGATGCTGACGCGCGTCGGCACCATCGTCGGGACGCCCGCCTACATGGCGCCGGAGCAAGGCCGCGCCGAGGCGGTCGATGCGCGGACGGATCTCTACGCATGTGGGGTGCTGCTCTACGAGCTCATCACGGGGCGCGTCCCGTTCAGCGGAGAGACCCCGATGCAGGTCGTGATGCGTCACGTGAACGAGCCGCCGCGGCCGCCGAGCGACCTCTCCAAGGTCGACCCCGGCCTCGAGCAGCTCATCATGCGCGCGCTCGCGAAGTACCCCTCGCAGCGGCAGCAGAGCGCGGAGGAGATGGCCTTCGATCTGCTCCGCTTGCTGCCCACCCTCACCGGCGCGGCCGTGCCGCTCCCGGAGGACGACGCGGCCAAGAAGACCCTCGTCCTCGATCAGGCCGCGCCTGCGCCGAACCCACTCGCAGGGGTCACCCGCGCCCCGCAGCCTCGACCCGCGGCCGGCGCACCGGCCCCGCGCCCCGCAGCCGGAGCGCCCGCGACCCGCGCGAACCCGCCGCTGCCCGCGCCTCCGCCCGAGCCAGCCAAGGAGGAGGTCAACATCGGCTCCCCCTTCCCAACGCTCAACATCGAGGTCCCCGACGACATCTTCCCGGCGGCCTTGGGCGCTGCGAGCTTGGGAGCACCGGCCACGGCGCTGCCTTCGTCTTCGAACCCAGCGCCCACGCAGCGCATCGATCCCGCGACGCGGGCGGCCCCCGGCGGGTCGCCGCGCCCGGCCGCCGGCGCGCCCGCCGCGCGGCCGGCCCCGAAGCCGATCCCCCTGGTCACCCCCGGCGCCGCTCGACCCGGGCTCGATCAGACGATGCAGTCGCCCGGCCCCGGTGACTCGGTGCCCCCTCCGCCCAGCGAGGACGAAGAAGAGGCGCCGACGTTCGTGAAGGCGCCGCCGATGGCGCCGACCGACGCGGTGAAGGCGCGGATGTCGCTCGCCGAAGAGCAAATGGCGCAGGCGCTCGGGCAGCCTCCGCCAGGTCAACCTCCCGCCGCACAGGGAGCGGGCATCGGGCAGGGTCTGCCGAAGTTCAGCGGCCCAGAGAGCGTCGAGCCGACCCTGATCGCCGGCCAGCAGCCGCTCGACGCGACCCGCATCTCGAACCCACCCCCCGGACCCGTAGCGGCCTCGGCGACCGCGGTGCCGGCGACGCACAACCTCAAGGACCTCCAAGCGACCGTCCCGCTCGAGCCCGAGGAGGTGGAGCGGGCCATGAAAGAGGCCCTCGCGAAGCGCGCGACGCCTCCGCCGGTGGCCCAGGCTGGCCTCGACAAGACGGCGATCGTCCCCGAAGGCCCGCCGCCCCGGGTCCCCGAAGCTGCCCCGCTCGGGGCAGACAAGCCGCTTCGCCGGCCAACGTCGGAGCTCATTCCCATCCACGCGGCCGAGGAGCCCGCAGCGGGCGCCATGGCTCCGCAAAAGGTCGAGGCGCCGCTCGTCTGGGAGCCGAAGGGCAAGCGGCTGTCCGGGGCGACCGCGCTCGTGGTGGGGATCGCGATCGGCGCCGTCCTCGTGGCGATCGTGATCGGCGTCCTGTTCCTGCTGAAGGGCGACGCAGGGAACTGAGCGCGCCCCTGCGCGGGACGGTTGCCCAGACCCACCCTCGTTGATAAGCAGTTCAGGTGGGCCGCCTGCGCGAAATGCTTCGCGCTCGGGAGGCGCCGCTCCTCATGGGTGTGCTGAACTGCACGCCCGATTCGTTCTCGGATGGGGGGCAGTACCTCGATGAGCGCCGTGCGCTCGAACATGCCGAGAGCATGCTCGAAGAGGGCGCGACGATCATCGACGTCGGCGCCGAGTCCACGCGGCCTGGCGCCCGGAGGGTCCCGCCGGAGGAGCAGGCGAGGCGGCTCGGTGGTGTGGTGCGCGCCCTCGCGGCGCGGGGCGTGGTGGTCTCGATCGACACCACCTCGCCGGAGGTCGCGGCGCGGGCGCTCGACGACGGCGCGGAGCTGATCAACAGCGTGGAGCTCGGCCCAGCCGGGCAGCTCGCCGAGGTCGCGCGCTCGCGCGGCGCCGCTCTGGCGCTGATGCACAGCCTCGGCTCGATGGCGGACGAGCGCGCGTATTCATCGGAGCCTGCCGGGGCGTACGGTGACGTGGTCGCCGACGTGAAGGGCGCGCTCTCGCGTGCGCGCGACCAGGCCACCGCCGCGGGGCTGTCCGCGGACGACGTCCTGCTCGACCCGGGCCTCGGCTTCCACAAGAGCGCGCGTCACTCGCTCGAGCTCTGCGCGCACCTCGACGAGCTCGTCGCCCTCGGTCATCCGGTGCTGGTCGGGCCGAGCCGCAAGTCGTTCCTCGCCGCGGTGCTCGGTGGCTCGTCGGCGTCGCTGCCTCCCCCGCGCGAGCGGCTCGGCGCCACGATCGCGGCTTGCCTGCTGTGCGCGCGAAGAGGGGCCGCGGTGCTCCGCGTCCACGACCCGCGAGAGGTGCAGCAGGCGCTCTCGTTCGAGCAGGCGGCCCAGCATGTTTGAGGCCCTCCAACGGATCTTCGCGGGCCAGTCGCAGTGGGAGATCGCGCGCGACTTCCTCGACATCGCGATCGTCGCCTACCTGATCTACCGCTTGCTGCTGATCGTGCGCGGCACGCGCGCGATGCAGATGGGCGTCGGCCTCGGGGTCATCCTCCTCTTGTACCTGGGCTCGAAATCAGCCGGGCTCGTCACGCTCCAGAGCCTGCTGCAGTACGTGCTGTCGTCGATCATCCTGATCGTCGTCGTCGTGTTCCAGAACGACATTCGCCGCGCGCTCATCCGCGTGGGGGGTCAGGCCTGGCTCGGACGCGGACGCCGACAGGAGCAGTCCCGCGTGATCGACGAGGTCGTCGCCGCGGTGACCGAGCTCGCCCGCCACCGCATCGGCGCGATCATCGCGTTCGAGCAGGACGCGAACCTGCTCGAGTTCACCAAACACGAGGGGACGGTCATCGGCGCCGCGGTCACGCGCGAGCTGCTCGTCGCGATGTTCTACCCCGAGTCGGTCAACAAGCTCCACGACGGCGCGGTCATCATCCGGGATCTCAAGATCGAGCGCGCGGGGGTGTTCTTCCCGATGCCCGAGGCCAAGGGGCTCGACTCGAGCATGGGCACGCGTCACCGCGCCGCGCTCGGGATCACGGAGGAGACCGACGCGGTCGTGGTCGTCGTCAGCGAAGAGCGGGGGACCATCAGCTTCTGCTTCAACGGCAACATCGTCCCCAACCTCGACGGGACCGCGCTGCGCCAGACCTTGAGCGGGCTGCTCGAGCAGAAGCCCGCGAAGCCCGGCGGGCGCGCGCCGGCGAGCGGGTCCCCCAAGCCCCAGAAGGAGACGCGCGTCGACAGCACGCCGGTGTTGACGCCGCCTCCCGCGTCGGTGCCCCGTCCCGCGCCGGTCGCGCTCCAGACGCCCATCCCCGCAGCTCGGCCCGCTCCAGCCCAGACCTCGCGGCTCGAGCGAGCGCGCGCCGAAGCCGCCCGCAGCGCAGAGCCCGAGGCGCCTCGCGCGAAGAAGGTCAGCCAGCCCATGCCACGCTCTGCGTCCTCGGGCCCTGCCGGCGACGGCGGCGTGAGCGAGCCCGTTCCCCCTCCTCCGATCGACCCAGCTTCGTCCCTTCCAGCCGGCCTCCGCTCGATGACGGGTCGGAGGTGATCTCGCCGCGCGGGGAGGACGGATGACCGGCGCGCCTCGAGTTCGTCGCTCCCTCTACGACGCGCTGGTCGAGAACGCCGGCCTGAAGCTGGTGAGCCTGCTGTGCGCGCTGGGCTTCTTCGTGTTCATCCGCGGCGCCGAGCGCGCGGAGATGCGCTTCGAGGTCGGCATCGCCCACACCGTGCCGCCCGAGACGGCCCACCGCATCCTGGTGAAGGAGCCGCCGACAGGGATCAGCGTCACGCTCCGCGGTCCTCGTACCCAGCTCGAGGCGCTCCCGCGCAACCTCGACACCATCACCCTCGACCTGTCCACGGGGCACGAGTCGGTGATCGAGCTGACCCCGAACATGATCCCCAACTTGCCGCGAGGGGTGGAGGTCGTTTAGCTCTTCCCCGCTCGCATCGACGTCCGCTGGGACGACATCGTCTCGCGTGCGATCCCCGTGCAGGTGACGACGACCAACGCCCCCACGAAGGGCCATCGGCAGAAGGGCGAGCTGACCATCGATCCGCCGACGGTGACGGCTACGGGCCCGCGCACGATCGTGGAGCTCATGCAGTTCGCGCGGGCGGGGTCCTTCGATCTGAGCGAGCTCGACGGCGACGACGAGCGGACCTTCACGCTCGATCTGCCGCCGCAGGGCGTCGAGTTCAACACGCGGAGCGTGTCGGTGACCGCGGTGATCATCCGCGAAGAGCGGAGCGTGCCCTTCAAGGCGGTGCGCGTCGAGGTCGTCGGGGCGCCCAAGGCCACGACCCGCCCGGAGACCGTCGCCGTCAAGGTGAGCGGGTTTCCCGACGACGTCGCCGCGGTCGAGGCGAGCCAGATCGTGCCGCGCGTCGAGCTGCCCGCGGACATCGACTACACCAAGCCGGGCAGCATGATGGCGAAGGTCATCCTCGACATCCCCAACGTCACCGCAGACGTCGAGCCCAAGGAGGTCCTCGTCAAATGGTGAGGCGTCGAGCGTGGCTCGCCGGCGTCGGGGCCGCGTGCGCGGGCTGGCCGCTCGAAGCGCTGGCGGAGGGCGCGCCGGTGGTGCTCGATCGCGTCGTCGCTCGCTGGCGGACGGTGGACGACGACAGCCGCGGCAGCGGCCACCTCATCTTCGCGCGGGAGCTGGCGTTCCAGGCGAGGATCGAGGCGATGGCCCTCGGGGACGCCCCGACCGACAAGCTGGCGGATCGCCACATCCGGGCGGCGGTCGCGCGGCACGTGACAGAGTCGCTCCTCGAGGAGCTGCCGCTCGATCCTGTCCCGCGCCCGCAACAGGTGGCCGAACGCGCGACCAAGGCGCGCAAGGCGCTCGAGGCGCGAGTCGGGGGCGGGGGGCGGCTCGACGCTGCGCGCGAGAAGGAGCGCCTGCTCGTCGATGAGCTCGAGGCGATGCTGCGCCGGACAGCCCGCGCGAGCCTGTACCTCGATCGCATGGTCGCGCCGTTGCTCGACCCGTCCGACATCGAGCTGCGCGAGCTCCACGCCGCCGGCAAGACGCCCTTCACCAGCGAGCGGTTCGTCGACGCGGTCGACAAGCTTCGCCGGTGGGTCTTGTCTCAGCGCATGGCGGCCGCGGTCGACGAGTTCTGGCAGAACGCGCGCTCGCGCATCGTCATCACCTGGGTGAAGACGAAGAGCGGGCCGTCCACGGGCTAGCCCGCGTCGCCCTTCGACGTCGCGGGAACCTCTTGCGAGCTCGGGACCTTGTCGTCGGCGCCAAGGTCGTGGGCTCCAGGCTCCTGGTCGGCATGCTCCGCGCCGGCGTGCTCGGCGCCGGCATGGTGCGCGTCGCCGAAGTGGTGCGCGAACGACCGCGTCGCGCGGCGCGCCCGGATGAACTCGGCGAACGCGACGAGCGTGTCGAGGTCGCGCGGGCCGAGCGAGTCGGCGATCTCACGTAGCGACTTGCGCAGGCTCTCCGCGTTGCGCCCGCGGCGGTCGGCGCGTGGCTCGGCCACGGCGGGAGCGGCGCCTGCCTCCACAGGGGCGGCGGCGTCGGGCCGGGGGGCATCGGCGGGCCACGACGGGCGAGCGACCGGCGCGAGCGCGTGCGCAGACAGCCAGGCTTCCATGAAGATGCGAAGCCGCTCCGAGCGGAACGTGAACCAGCGCTCGCGCTCGGGGCCGTAGGCCATCAGCACGTCCTTGAAGCGGCGGAACGCGCCCTTGCCGTCGATCGCCTGCGTGAGCTTGTGCTGCAGATCGGGGTCGTCGACCATCGGGATGTACCGCTCCATCCAGCGGTACTGCTCGCGCGAGCTGACGGGGTCGATGCGCAGATAGTTCGAGTCGGCGGCGATGCGCGCGTGCATCTGGGGGTCGGCGACGCCGTCGACGATGCGCAGCACGTCGCCCGTCACCAGGTGCAGGTACGAGTGCACCTCGGGCGCGTTGTTCTCGAACGCGTCCTCCAGGGCCTCCCAGTCGACCGGGACATCGCGGACAGGCCCAGGCGGGGGCTCCGCGGCTCGATCGGCGACGCGCTCCGAGGAGGGGCGGTCGGCGGGTCCGTGCGAGGAGGGGCGGTCGTGGTTTGGCATCGCGTCCTCGGTCGCGTCGGACGAGCCCGCGTCCTTTCGGGCGATGCGACGGAGCGGGGGCATGGCGGGGTCGGTCACAGGCTCGACTTCCACGATACGGCGTCCTCGTTCGAGGCGCACCAGATTGGCTGCAGCGGACGTTCCTGGATTCATACCACGGTTTCCTTCTTGCTCGGTCGGGACAACCGCCCCTGTCTGCGGTTCATTCCTGACGTCGCGCGGGAAACTCGGGGTCAGCCGCCTGCGTCGCGCGCCCTCACACGTTCGTCTCGGGCGGAAGCGTCGCCAGGCGGACCGCGTGGGACCAGCGATCGAGGTGGGATTGGCGGGCGGCCGCGGGGAGAGAAGGCTGAAACGTGCGCTCCGGCCTCGACATGCGCGAAGCGCTGCCCACATCGGCGAAGAGCCCGCAGCCGACGCCGGCCAGCATGGCCGCCCCGCGGGCGGTCGACTCGAGCTCGCGAGGGCGCTCGATGGTGATCCCGGCGACCTCCGCCTGGAACTGCATCAAGAGATCGTTGGCGGCGGCGCCACCGTCGACCCGCATGCGCGCGAGCGGCGCCCCGAGATCACCGCTCATGGCGCGGAGCAGATCCGCGACCTGAAACGCGATGCCCTCGAGCACCGCTCGGGCCAGGTGGCCGCGCTGGGTCCCTCGGGTGATCCCTGTGAACAGACCGCGCGCGTGGGGATCCCAGTGAGGGGCCCCGAGGCCCGAGAGCGCCGGAACGAACACGACGCCTTCGCTCGACTCGACCGAGCGTGCGAGCGCCTCGACGTCAGCCGAGCGCTCGATGATGCCGAGCCCGTCCCTCAGCCATTGCACCGCGGCGCCCGCGATGAACGCGCTGCCCTCGAGCGCGTAGACGGTGTCGCCCTTCACGCGCCAGGCAGCGGTCGACAACAGGCCTGCCTGGCTCGCGCGCGGCGTGCCGCCCACGTTCGTCAGCGCGAAGGCCCCCGTGCCGTAGGTACATTTGGTGTCGCCGACGGCGAAGCAGGCCTGCCCGAAGAGCGCCGCTTGCTGATCGCCCGCGATGCCCGTGATCGGCAGGCCGTCCGGGAGCCCGGGGAACCCCTTCACGACCGCGATCTCGGCGGCCGAAGGGACGATCTCGGGCAGCACGGCGCGAGGCACGTCGAGCATCGCCAGCATGTCGCCGTCCCAGGCGCACGAGGCGAGGTCCATCAGCAGCGTGCGCGAGGCGTTGGTCACGTCGGTGACGTGCGCGCGGCCGCCCGACAGTCGATGGACCAAGAAGGTGTCGATCGTGCCGAACGCGAGCTCACCTCGGCGCGCCCGCTCTCGCGCCCCGGACACCTCGCTCAACATCCACGCGAGCTTCGTGCCGCTGAAATACGGATCGAGCACGAGGCCGGTCGTCGCCCGGACCTTCGCCTCGGCGCCTTCGCGCTTGAGGCGCTCGCAGGCCGGCGCCGTCCGGCGATCTTGCCAGACGATCGCGCGGTGGACCGGCTCGCCCGAGCTCCGGTCCCAGAGCAGGGTCGTCTCGCGCTGGTTGGTGATGCCGATCGCGGCGAGCCGGCGCGCGTCGACGCCGGGCGAGGCGAGCACCCGCGCGACGGCGCCCTCGACGCTCCGCCAGATCTCCTCGGGGTCGTGCTCGACCCACCCGGGCTGCGGGTAGTGCTGCTGAAACTCCTCGGTGTGGCGGGCGAGGGTCGCGCCCTCCGTATCCATCACCAGGACGGTCGTCCCGGTCGTGCCCTGATCGATCGCGAGGAGGTGATCGGCGGCCATGGTGGACCTCGAGGGTGGGTGGTCAGCCGTCCCGGCCAGGGCCGAAGCCCCGCTCGAGGCGGCTGTAGCTCGCGCGGACCGCCTTGAGCTGCTCGCCCTGGGCGCGGGCCAGATCATCGACGTTGCGCGCGAGGTCGACGAGCAGCTCGCCGCTGCGGCGCTGCGAGCGCTGCGAGGCGTTGAGCGTGTTGACCATCGCGGAGATCTGCTCGATCGAGGCGGTGATCTGGCGGCCGCCGCGCGCTTGCTCCTGGCTCGAGCGCTCGACGTGCTGCGTGATCATCCGCATCTTCTCGGCGCTCTTCATGATCTGATCGGAGCCGCGGGCCTGCTGGGCGGTCGCGGCGGCGATCTGCTGGACGGTCTCG
Organism: Polyangiaceae bacterium; assembly: GCA_016719945.1. Taxonomy (GTDB): domain Bacteria; phylum Myxococcota_A; class Polyangia; order Polyangiales; family Polyangiaceae; genus Xiheicaenibacterium. Next base: position 31,032 of record JADJYE010000015.1, read on the forward strand.
GCGATGCGCCCGATCGCGTCGGTGACCTGCTTGGACCCCTTGGCCTGCTCGACGGTCGCGCGAGCGATCGCGCGGACCATCGCGGTCGACTTCTGGGAGCTCTCGAGGATCTTCTTGAGGGCGCGCTCGGCCTCGTTGGAGACCTCGACGCCGCGCGAGACGTTCTGCGCGCCGCGCTCGACGGCCGTGATGGCGTTGCGCGACTCGGCCTGGATCGTCTTGATCAGCTCGGCGATCTCCTTGGTGCTGCCGCCGGCGCGCTCGGCGAGATCTTTGATCTCGTCGGCGACGACCGCGAAGCCCTTGCCGTGCTCACCGGCCTGAGCCGCGATGATGGCGGCGTTCAGCGCGAGCAGGTTGGTCTGCTCGGCGACGTCGTCGATGACCGCGAGGATCTGCCCGATCGCGTCGATGCGTGTGCCGAGGTTGGAGATGACGGCGACGGCCTCGTGGCTCGAGTCGCGGATGCGGTTGATCTCGCCGATCGTCTTGAGGATGGCCTCCGCGCCGCGCTCGGCGTCGAGGGCGACCTCCTCGGAGAGGCGGGCGGTCTCGTTCGCGTTCGACTGGACCTGATCGATGGAGACGTCCATCTCGTTCATCGAGGAGCTCGTCTCCTCGGCCGTGAGGGACAGGGCGTCGATGTTGCGCGCGACCTCGCGGACCGAATACGCCATCTCCTCGATCGAGGTGGCCGTCTCACGCACGCTCGCGGCGAGCTCGGCGACGCTCTGAGCGACCTCCTCGTTCGTGGTGGTCATCTCGAGGATGCTGGAGCTCGACTCCTCCGCGCTGGTCGCCAGGGTCTCGATCGACTGGTAGACCTCGACGAGCGCCTGGTTCACGCCACGGACGTGGCCGGCCAGGTCGGTCGAGACCTTCGACAGGCCAGGATGGCCAGCCTCGAAGGTGGACACCGAGTCACGAAGCTCGACGAGCGGCTCGCGCAGCTCGCCCAGCTTGGCGCCGCCCTCCTTGGCGCGCTTCGCCTCGTCGCGCGCAGCGTCGAGCTCGCGCTTGAGCTTGTCGAGCTCGCCCTCGATCTCACGGCGGACCTTCGCGGCCTCTTCCTCGGCCTCTCGCTTGGCGCGCGCCAGGTCGTCGCGCTCCTCGGTCATCTGACCGAGGTCGCCGAACGCGCTCGCGAGCTCGGGCGGGGCGTCCTGAGGGGCGCGCGGCAAGGAGCCCCGCCGCGCGTCCGCGATGGCGGAGAGCAGCGCCTTCGCGCTGCCATCTCCGCCCTTGGACGACTCCATGAAGACGATGGCGACCGCGAGCACTCCGTATGCGAAGAAGATGGTCGAGACGTGCTCGGGCACCTGCTTCGCGAGCACGCCACAAACCATCGCCGCGGCGACCAAGACGGCGAGCGGCCACACGAGACGTGAGGGCATCCGGCCGCGAGACTAGTTGTGGGCGGTGCCCGGGGGCAAGCCGCTGTCGCCCGGGTCAGCGCGGAGATGCGCCGTGAGGTTGGTCGTAGACCTGGTAGTCCGTGTAGTCGTAGTTCGGTTGCGCGCCGTTCGAGACCTTCAGCGTGCAACCGGAGAGCAATGAGAACAGAGCCATGATGGCGATCCAGCGTGCCATGGTGCACCTCGCAGGAGCGGTGGGCTGGCGGGAGCTCACGAGGGAGCTCACCGAAGCACCTCTATGGACGGCCGGAGGCGCCAAACCCTACAGCGAGCTCCGGACTTTCTTGGGTGCCCGGGGCGTTTTTGCCCGAAGGAAGGGGGGCCGGGGCCCCGCCCTAGGCCGTCTTCCTGGGCTTCTTGGGAGGAACGCTGCTTCGAGGTGTTCCGTTTCGTGGCGGCTCGTCTAGACTCCGCTCACGTCGGAGGGTCGAGCCTCTGCCGATTCTTCAAGGAGCTACCATGACAACGTGCGTTACCCCGCGCTCCAACTTCTCGGCGCGGGCTCGTATCTTGGCGCTCGTCGCCCTCTCGGCGACGGCCCTCGGCCTCACCAGCAACGTCGGCTGCGGCGACAGCGACGGCAGCGGCGGCGGCGCCGACTGCACCACGGTGAAGGGTTACAGCGAGCTTGGCGTCGCGTTCAGCAAGTGCACGAACTGCCACTCGTCCGAGCTGACGACACCCACCGAGCGCCAGTCGGCGACGGTCGGCTTCGACTACGACACCTACGCGCTGGCCGCTACCGACCCGGCTGCGCTCATCGAGCAGGTCGAGGACGACGAGATGCCCCCGAGCGGCAGCCCGACCCTCACCGAGACCGAAAAGACGGATCTGCTCACCTGGGCAGAGTGCGGAACGCCCGAGTGAGGCGCCCTCGGGGCTGAGAGGCGGTCGCCGCCTCTCACCCTTCCGGCCGTCAGCACGACTCGTTGCGCTGCGTCGGATGTCGGTCTGGATACGGCGCTCCCAGCCCTCGGGCAGGGCTTGGAGACCCCGTGCGCCCGGCACGAATCCCGCCGGGGTCGCACATCGTTGCGCTTCGCTGCGGCTCGTTGTAGATCGCGCCCCCTGCCTTCGAGCGGGGCTTGAGAGGTGGCCGAGTGGCCTAAGGCACGTGCTTGCTAAGCACGCGTAGGGGAAACTCTACCGCGGGTTCACTCCGCGCCTTCGGCGCTCCGTAGGCCTCCGTGCACTCCGTCCAGCCAAGCTGGACTCCGTGCACTCCGGCACGAATCCCGCCGGCGTCGCACATCGTTGCGCTTCGCTGCGGCTCGTTGTAGATCGCGTCCCCTGCCTTCGGGCGGGGCTTGGAGAGGTGGCCGAGTGGCCTAAGGCACGTGCTTGCTAAGCACGCGTAGGGGAAACTCTACCGCGGGTTCACTCCGCGCCTTCGGCGCTCCGTAGGCCTCCGTGCACTCCGTCCAGCCAAGCTGGACTCCGTGCACTCCGGCACGAATCCCGCCAGCGTCGCACATCGTTGCGCTTCGCTGTGGCTCGTTGTAGATCGCGCTCCCTGCTTTCGGGCAGGGCTTGGAGAGGTGGCCGAGTGGCCTAAGGCACGTGCTTGCTAAGCACGCGTAGGGGAAACTCTACCGCGGGTTCGAATCCCGCCCTCTCCGCTGAGTTCACTGGCAGACGTTCACGTAGTCGGCCAGCTCCCACGGCAGGCAGGTCTCGCTGAGACCACACTCGTCGGTGTCGTGGCAGAAGAAGATCGGCTCGGGCAATGAGGAGCAGTCCGACGCGGACTGGCACTCGGCGATGAACGCGAAGCTGCCCCCGGGGGTTCCCGCGCAGCACACGCGGCCGTCATCACAGTCTTCGTTGCCGTCGCACTTGAGGATCGTTCGGCCGGCCTCGTCGACGCCGAAACCACAGGTTGAGTCGTCGGCTGCGCACTCCCCGAGGTTGCAGCAGAACGAGCACGTCTGATCCTCGCACTGGATGGAGACCCCTTCGGCTCCTCCCGCCCCCCCGCCGCCGACGGAGTCGTCGCCGCACGCTGCGAGAGCCACGCCGAGCAGCAGGCGCACAACCGTGGTCGCGCTCAGCCCACGACCACCCTTCCTCTTCACACCGCAGCATCCGTGCATGGCTGGCGCCCCCCCCGTGATGCCCCGCATCGTCACCTGCAGGCCAACCGCGATCATGTGAAATATTCTGTAATGGCCGACGGAGATTTGCGGACCGACCATCACCACCGGCTCGAGAGGACATGGTCTCCTGGGCATCGTTCCACCCTGTGCTGGCTGGATCGTGGCTGGTCAGGAACGGCACTTCACGCCGTCCGAAGGAACAACACCTGCGGCTCCCGCCGCTCCAACTCGACACGACGACGCCAAAGCTAGACGCCTTAGGGCCGCAACCTACGTCTCGTCGGGAGGGTAGACACCTGCGTTCTCATCGTTCTGCGCTCGTCCTGACCACGGCTCCGGCTTCCGCCCCATCGGCACGGCACTCAAGTTCCTCCACCGAGGCTCGGGAGCGGCAGCAACGACCGGGCGAGCGCTCATCGAGGATGGCAGCAAAGACCCTAGAGGACTTCGCGGAGTGTTTCCTCGAACCCGTACGCCGAGTCGAGCGGCGCCAGGAAGAGCTACGCGTCGCGCCGACCACGGTTCTCGGCGACATGGAACGTGAGATCGTCACGAATCTTCGTCGCTTCTCGCCGGAACAGATTGGGGAGGCTTCGCTGTCGGCACTACGGGCGATCCCCACGTCAGCGTTCGAAGGACCCCAGTCAAACGCCGCACGCGAGCTTCGTCGGGTTCGTTCAGGCATACGCGCCAAGCGCGGTGGCTCTACCATCCTCGAGCTCATCCGACGCGCTCACCTACGGACGCCGTACGCCCCGCTCCTTCTGCTGGCGTCTCCCAGCGTAGCGCGCCGCCGCTTCGAGGCGGTATGCCTCATCGAGGGCATGCTCCAGAAGGCGGGTCGGGTTCAGGGAGAACGGCGCGTGCGCGCGCTCATGCCGGCGCTCGTGAAGGTCGCCGAAGCACTTCACCGTCCGTTCCTCGAAGCGATCCAGCGGCTCAACAACTACGCGGCCGGCATTCCTGTCTGGCGGCGCGCGGAATACGGCCAACTCGTCCAAGACCTCGCGCCGAAATTTCCGGACCTCGCGGACCCGAGCGCGTCCCGCGTGCGGAACGCCGTCGTCCACGAGACTTCGGACTATCAGCCGTCTTCCGAAAGCGTGGTCTTTCGAGGCAAGAATCGTTGGCGCTGCGAGAAGTCCATCTCGGAGATCGAGCGCGACGTCTGGCAGACGCTCACGCTCGCCGGAGGCACGCTGTGGAGCGCCCCCGGCGTCTACGCGATCGAGGTCTTCATGAAGGCGACACTCCCGGCCGTGAAGGACGTGCGCGCGGCGGCGTTGGTGGGGGACCCCTCGGCAATTCAGCGTGAGTTGCAAAAGCTCGAGACCGCCCACGCTCCGATCATGGCCGCCGTCGCTGAGCTGCGTGCCAAGGCAGGCGACGCCTTCCCCTTCGATGATGAGGCCGCATGATGCTCCTTGAGCCCTTGAGCTGGCCTCGCCTCCCCGTCACCCAGCCGGCAGAGGCAGCCATGCCGGGCGGCAAGAACGGCCTCAAGACCCGCTCCCAGAGGCACGGATGAGCGCGAAGGTGTTCCGAGTCATGAGACCCGACGCATCAGGAGGCGCGCCTCGGGTCCAGGCGAGCGCGCGAGGTCTGGGCGTTCGACCCCGTGATCTTGCCCCTTGCCGGCTTGGGCTTGCCCATCCCAACTGCGGCGGAATGTCGGTAGCTCCGAGGCTGATCGACCTACCGCCGCACCGAGTGCCCGAGCGTCTCGCCCACTTGGTGGAAGGAGCAACCGGCCCGGATTCCGACCGCGTCTGGGTCTTTCACGCGCGAGCATTCTCGAACGGCCCGTTCGCGCGAGGGTTGGCGCTGCGCGTGACCTCCAGCTTCCACGGCGTCGTCGAGCCCGCCCAGCAACAGCCGTTCCACGACTACGAAGCGCATCTCGCGGCGACCGCCAGTCAGTGGATGCCAGGGGAGTCATGAGTCTCGAATCGCTCGTGCTCCAACTCCACGACCAGCTCGCCCGCGGCGCGAACGAGGACGAGATCGAGGCCACTCGCGCGAGCCTCGACGACGCGTGGACGCAGATGGACGAGACTGAGCGGCGCCTTTACGCTGGCCTCCTTCATGACCTGAAGTCGCTGCGCGGACGAGATGTCGCGTTGCACGCCCTGCGCGATGCCGACGAGCACGCACAGCTCGCGGCCGCCCACAGCCTCGCCCAGCAGCTCGACTGGGAGGCCGCGCTTCGCACCTTGCGCGGCGTCGTGCCTGATCAGGGGAAGAAGGACTTCGCCGCGGTGCGCGCCCGAGCGTGGAAGGAGCTGGGCTTCGCGACGATCGCGGAGCGATTTGACCGACTCGCGAAAGTGCGAGCATCGATGTTCACCCCGTTCCACGCCAAGTTCTGGGCGCACAGCCTTCGCCTCGCCCGCCACGACGGCGTGGACGCCATCTCGCGCTCGATCGGCAACGCGCGCGTAGACCTCAACCCGCACCAGGTCGACGCCGCGCTGTTCGCCCTACGCTCGCCGTACTCGAAGGGCGTGCTTTTGGCCGACGAGGTCGGCCTCGGCAAGACCATCGAGGCTTCGCTGATCCTCGCGCAGAAGTGGGCCGAGCGCCGACGCCGCATCCTGCTGATCGTTCCTGCGACCTTGCGCAAGCAGTGGCAGGTCGAGCTCGAGGACAAGTTCTTCCTGCCCTCGCTCATCCTCGAGGCGCGGGGCGCGAACGCCCTCGCCAAGAAGGGCATCACGAACCCGTTCGAGGTCGACGACAAGATCGTCATCGCCTCGTACCAGTTCGTCTTCGCCAAGCGCGAGCTCGTCGGCAGGGTGCACTGGGATCTCGTGGTGGTCGACGAGGCCCACCGCCTCCGCAGCATCTACAAGGGCACCAAGACCGCCGAGGGCATCGTCGACGCCATCCGGCCCGCGCGAAAGCTGCTACTGACGGCGACCCCGCTCCAGAACTCGCTGCTCGAGCTCTATGGCTTGGTGGGCATCCTCGACCCGGAGCTGTTCGGCAGCCAGGAGGCATTCCAGGCGCAGTTCCTCGCGAACGACGACGTGGAGCAACGCGACGCCGCCCTGCGCGAGCGTCTGCAGCACGTCTGCAAACGCACGCTGCGCCGGCAGGTGCTCGAGTACATCCCGTTCACCAACCGCTTCACCCACACCGCCGACTTCATCCCGTCGGAGGCCGAGGAGCAGCTTTACGAAGAGGTCTCGGCGTACCTGCAGCGCGAGGTGCTGGTCGCCCTGCCGAACACACGCCGCAAGCTCATCACGCTCATCATGCGCAAGCTGCTCGCGTCATCGTCCGCTGCGATCGGGGCGACCCTCGCGAAGTTCGTCAACCGGCTCTCGGAGCAGACGAACCTGACGTTGCCCGTGGAGGCCGATTCCATCGAGCAGGGCCTCGCGGAAGACTTCGAATCGCTCCCCGAAATCGACGAGGAGTGGACGGGCGACGATAGCAACCCGCCGCCCGAGTCCGTGGCGCCCCACGCAAGCTCCGAGGCGAAGAGCGAGCTCGCCGACCTCCAACGCTTCGTGCAGCTCGCGCAGTCGGTCGAACGCGACTCGAAGGCCACGAAGCTCGTCGAGGCGCTGCCAACGGCGTTCAAGCTCGCACAGGAAAAGGGCGCCGCGCGCAAGGCCGTACTTTTCACCGAGTCGGTCAAGACGCAGGAGTACCTGTTCACGCTGCTCACCGAGAGCGGCTACGCGGGCGAGATCGTCTTGATGAACGGCGCGAACAACGACGAGACGTCCAAGCGGACCTACGCCGAATGGAAGGCGCGCAACGCGCACCGCTGGAAGGACGTGTCGTCGGGCTCGAAGAGCGCCGACATGAAAGCTGCCATCGTGGATGAGTTCCGTGAGCGAGGCACGCTTCTGCTGGCAACCGAGTCGGCCGCCGAGGGCGTGAACCTCCAGTTCTGTTCCATCGTCATCAACTACGACCTGCCTTGGAACCCGCAGCGCATCGAGCAGCGCATCGGCCGCTGCCACCGCTACGGCCAGAAGACCGACGTCCTCGTCGTGAACTTCCTCAACCGGAAGAACGAGGCGGACAAGCGCGTCTTCGAGCTGCTCGACCAGAAGTTCAAGCTGTTCAAGGGCGTCTTCGGCGCGAGCGACGACGTGCTCGGGGCGGTCGAGAGCGGCGTGGATCTCGAGATGCGGATCGCCGCCATCTACCAGAACTGCCGCACGCAGGAGCAGATCAAGGAAGCATTCGACACCCTCCAGCTCGAGCTCGACGACAAGATCAAGGCGGGCATCGACAGCGCGCGCCGAGCCTTCCTCGAGAACTTCGACGCCGAGGTTCACGAGCGCCTTCGCGTTCACAAGGACGCAGCGAAGCAGTCGCTCGGTGACCAGCAGCGAATGCTGCTCGACCTCGCGAAGTTCAGCCTCGACGGGCGCGCCAACTTCGAAGAGAGCGAGCCACGCTTCCAGGTGAGGGCTGAGGGCGACGTTGAGGACCAGCGCTTCCACCTCGATTGGCAACGCGCTGAGGCTTTGGGCGACACCTTCTTCCGCATCGACCACCCGCTCGCGCACGACCTGATCGAGAAGGCCGCGAAGGCAGCAACCGACGACGCCGAGGTGGTGTTCGACTACGAACCCCACACGAGCGCGCTGGACCGGTACCGAGGAACCTCGGGGTGGCTCGAGGTCAGCAAGCTCACCGCCGAAGCGGTCGGTCGGGCCGAGGAGTTTCTGCTCGTTGCGGCTTGCGACGCAGAGGGCAACCAGGTCACGCCCGACGTCGCGACCAAATTCTTCTCGCTGAGCGGCCACGTCACGGGCCCGTCTGGGGGCCCGGCGCCGGCGGTGTTGAACGAGATCCGCGACGAGCTGCGCGGTGTTCGCCTCCAAGACCTCCAGGCACGCAACGAGGAGTTCTTCCGCGAGGAGGAGGACAAGCTCGATCGCTGGGCCGAGGACGTGAAGTTCGCGCTCGAGCGCGAGCTGCGCGAGCTCGATACGCTGATCAAGGCAGCGAAGAAGACGTCGAAGTCGGCGGTCGCCCTCGCCGAGAAGCTCGAGGCGCAGAAGCAGATCAAGACGCTGGAGGCGAAGCGGAACGTCAAGCGCCGCCAGCTCTTCGACGCGCAGGACGATGTCGACAAGAAGCGCGCGGACCTGATCGAGGAGATCGAGCGCCAGCTCCAGACGAAGACGAGCGTGGAGCCGGTCTTCACGCTGCGCTGGACGCTCGCGGGGACTGGGGGTGAGGCATGACGGAGAGCAAGAACACACGCAGCATCGTCGTGCAGGGCTGTCGAGACGCAACCGGACACGCAACGGACTACCTCATTCAGAACTGGCTCCGGACCGACACCATAGTTCCTGGGCATCTGGGAGCAGCTCACCCCGCCTTCAATCCCATCAATTAGGGATTAGAGCCAGGCCGGGTTGAACAGCTTACCGCGCCAAAGAGGCCGCAGGCGTTCATGGAGTTCGCCATCGATCAGTTCCACGCCGGCTCGGCAAGGTGACAGGTCACACCACGCGATCCAGGAGCACCATCCCCCCACCTAGCGGCGCATCTTACCAGGGGACCTTGAACTGGCGCTTGCAGACCGCCGCCAGTGGCGCAAGGAGACCAAGCGCCGGGCACCTGCGCGACCACGCAGACGTGGTGCCGAACCTCGAGAGCCTCAACTCGGTGCTCATCCACCAGGGGCTTCCGGCGAGAGATCGCCTCCAGCAGCTCAACGCGATCGCCATCGTGCAGGTGCGCTCGCTCGTCGCCGCACCCGCCTAAGCGCTGACCACCGAAAAGCGGGGAGCGCTTACGGCGGGGCGCCAGAGCGCGTGGGGGCGGCAGGGGGGGGGCCGGCGGGGCGGGCGTGGCCGAGGACGCCCGCGCGACCCTCAAAGCCCGTATGAGCGCACGACTGAAACGACTGGAGCTGACCTGGATCGGCAAGGAGGATCGGCCGCGTCTGGAGCCGCGCATCCTCCTCGAGGACGAAGAGCTGTCCTACGCGAAGCGCGTGTCGAACGAGGACCTCTTCGACAACCGCCTGATCCACGGCGACAACCTGCTCGCGCTGAAGGCGTTGGAGCAAGAGTTCGCAGGCAAGATCAAGTGCGTCTACATCGACCCGCCGTTCAACACGGGCCAAGCGTTCGAGCACTACGACGACGGACTTGAGCACTCGCTTTGGCTCACGCTCATGCGAGATCGGCTCGAACTTATCCATCGGCTCCTCGCAGCCGACGGAACGTTGTTCGTTCACATCGATGACAACGAGCTCGGATACCTCACGGTGCTCTGCGACGAGATATTTGGACGACCCAACCGCACCTCTCTCGTCACGTTCAAGCAGGGAGCAGCAACTGGGCACAAGGCGATCAACCCCGGGTGCGTCTCGACGGCGAACTACATCCTCATCTACGCCAAGAACAAGGACCTCTGGGCGCCGAATCGATTGTTCACCGCGCGCGAGCGTGATGACCGATACAACCAGTTCATTCCCAACGTCGATGACGCTCACTCGGCTTGGGAGATCGTCTCGCTCACCAAGGCCTACTCGGAGCACGCATCGCTCTCTGAGAAGGACGCTCGAGCCCGCATCCGATCCAACCCGGAAGAGATCGATGAGTTTGTCGCGTCCCACGCGGAACATGTCATTCGTCTTGCGCGCCCCGACTACAAGGCGGTGAGCAAGGAGGCGCGTGCGCTGATCGACGAGTCGAAGAAGAAGCCCGACGAGGTGCTCCACCTGCCTCGCGAAGACCATAAGGACTTCTACTTCATTCGTGGTGAGCGCATCCTCTTCTACAGACAAGCTCAAGGAGATCGACGGGCAACTGGTCGCAGGTGAGCCGCTGCCCACGATCTGGGATGACCTCCTCTCGAACAATCTGCACAACGAGGGAGACGTCAACTTTCCGAAGGGAAAGAAGCCGGAGGCGCTCCTCAAGCGAGTCATCGAAATGTCGACGAACCCCGGCGACTGGGTGTTGGACTCGTTCGGCGGGTCCGGCACGACTGGCGCTGTTGCCCACAAGATGCAGCGTCGCTGGATCATGGTGGAACTCGGTGAGCACTGCCACACGCACTGCCTCCCGAGGTTGACCAGCGTCGTAAACGGAGGCGATGAGAGCGGAGTGACGTCGGCTGCCGCCTGGAAGGCGGCGGCGGCTTCCGCTTCTTCAAGCTCGCGCCCTCGCTCCTCGAGAAGGACAAGTGGGGCAACTGGATCGTCAGCAAGCAGTACAAGCCCGAGATGCTCGCCGAGGCGATGTGCAAGCTCGAGGGGTTCCGCTACGCGCCTGACCGCGAAGTCTTCTGGAACCACGGTCACTCGACCGAGCGCGACTTCATCTACGTCACCACGCAGAACCTGAGCCCCGACCAGCTCCGCTTCATCAGCGAGCAGGTCGGCCCCGAGCGCACGCTCCTCATCTGCTGCGGCGCCTTCCGGGGCAAGCCGAGCTTCCCGAACCTCACGGTGAAGAAGATTCCGCAGGCGGTGCTTGCACGCTGCGAGTGGGGCCGTGACGACTACAGCCTCAACGTGGCCGAGCAAGCGCCGGTCGTCGCCGTCGAAGAGGCGAAGGCCGAGGCGTCGACGAGCAGCGGAACGGCGACCAAGGCCGGCGGACGCCGCAAAAAGCCGGCGCCGATGCAAGCGCTCCCGCTGTTCGCCGGGATCGCGGCTTCTTCTGGGAAGCAACGGGAGCAAGGGATGACCAGCCGTCACGTCAACAGCGTCACCGGACGTCTCTCTCTTCGCTCCCCGCAGCGGAGGTCTCTCGAGATCCTCGACCGTGTCATGGAGATCGCGCAGCCCCACAAGGGCGGCGATCTCAAGGCCGCGCTCGACATCATCCGGTCCGAGTTCCCCTCGGTGGAGGACTTCGAGCACGCGTTCCCGAGCTTGTGCTTCGCCCTCGCTACCGGCGTCGGCAAGACGCGGCTCATGGGCGCGTTCATCACGTACCTGCACCTCGAGCACGGCATCCGGCACTTCTTCGTGCTGGCGCCGAACCTCACCATCTACAACAAGCTCCTCGCCGACTTCACGCCGAACACCCCGAAGTACGTGTTCCAGGGGATCGCCGAGTTCGCGGTGAAGGCGCCGACGCTGGTGACGGGCGAGAACTTCGAGCAGAAGCCGCAGGTCCTCGACCTGTTCGAGCGCGACGACGTCGTCGTCAACATCTTCAACATCTCGAAGTTCAACGAGAAGGCGAAGGGCACCGACGAGGAAGGCAAGAAGACGCTGAAGGTGCGGCGGCTGTCGGAGTTCCTAGGTCAGTCGTACTTCGACTACCTCGCCGGCCTCGATGACCTCGTTCTCATCATGGACGAGGCGCATCGCTACCGCGCCGACACGAGCGCGAAGTCGATCGAGGAGCTGAAGCCCGTGCTCGGACTTGAGCTCACGGCGACGCCGCAGATCGAGTCGGCGAGCAAGTCGACGCGCTTCAAGAACGTCATCTTCGACTACCCGCTCGCGAAAGCGATGCAAGACGGCTACGTCAAGGAGCCGGCCGTCGCGACCCGCGCAAACTTCAACCCGAAGTCCATGAGCAAGGACGCGCTCGAGCTACTCAAGCTCGAAGACGGGGTGCGCGTTCACGAGTCGGCGAAGGTCGACCTCGACGTGTACGCGCAGCAGAACGGCGTGCGACGGGTCAAGCCGTTCATGCTGGTCATCGCGGAGAACACCGACCACGCGAGCGAGCTCGTGAAGCTCCTCGAGGGCGAGCAGTTCTTTGATGGCCGCTACAAGGGCCGCGTCATTCAGGTTCACTCCGGCCAGAGGGGCGCGGAGAAGGATGAGAACGTGGAGAAGTTGCTCTCGGTCGAGCGCACGGACTCGGAGACGGAGATCGTCGTCCACGTCAACATGCTCAAGGAGGGCTGGGACGTCACGAACCTCTACACGATCGTCCCGCTGCGCACCGCGGACTCGCGCACGCTGGTCGAGCAGTCGATCGGCCGTGGTCTGCGCCTCCCGTACGGCAAGCGCACCGGCGTCGCCGCTGTCGATCGTCTGACCATCGTCGCCCACGACCGCTTTCAGGACATCGTCGATGAAGCGAAGAAGGGCGGCTACTCGTTCAGCACGCTCAACATCGGCACGGACGTCGATGAGAAGCCGAAGCAAACCGTCGTCGTCGCCCCCAGCTTCGAGACCGCGCTTGGCATCACGACGGTGACGCCCGAGACGGCACCAGCCCCGGTCGCGCCGAGCCCCGGAGTGAAGCCCGCAGCTCCCGCGCCTACGCACCAGCCGAAATTCACCAAGCCCGAGGAGGTCGCGGCGGCGAAGGCGACCGTGGATGCGATCACGAGGTTCGTACGTGACCCGCAGACGGTGCCCAGCCCAGCCGCGCTCCAGAGCGCCGAGGTTCAGGAGAAGCTCGTCGAGGCGGTGAAGGAGAAGACCACCGGTGGCCAGCTCGCTCTCTACCCCGAGCTGAGCAAGCTGACTGTCGACAAGCTCGCGCTGGTGGTGCGCGAGGCGACCGCCATCTACGTCGCGCTCACGATCGCGATCCCGCGCGTCATCGTGCTGCCGAAGGGCGTCGTGCGGGCGGGCTTCCGTGACTTCTCGTTGGATCTTTCGTCGTTCCGGCTCCAGCCGGTCTCGCACGAGATCCTCGTCCGGCACCTCGAGAGCGGCGCCGAGCACGTCATCGGCGCGCTTTCTGGGGGCGTCGACGAAGAGCGGCTCGAGAACTTCGTCGTGCGCGGCCTCATCGACTTCGACGACGTGAGCTACGACGAGCAGGCCGACCTGCTCTACAAGCTCGCCGGCGAGGTCGTCACGCACCTGCGCTCGTACCTCAAGGACGACGACGAGGTCCGCAACGTCCTCATCTTTCACGCGAAGCAGATCGCCGACCTCGTTCACACGCAGATGCAGCCGCACGCGTGGGAGGAGGCTTCGTCCTACGAGGCCGTGGTGAGCCAGGGCTTCTCCGACGTGCGCGCGCAGGCCTTCGCCGCCCCCGCGGGCGAGGTCGTGCGCCAGTACGACACGCCGATCGACAACAAGATCGACATCCGCAAGATGCTCTTCGGCGGCTTCAAGAAGTGCCTCTACCCGACGCAGAAGTTCGACTCGGACACGGAGCGCCGCTTCACCGTCGTCATCGAGAAGGACAAGGCCGTCATCAAGTGGTTCAAGCCCGGCAAGGGCGTCTTCCAGATCCGCTACTCGAACGACGCCGACTACGAGCCCGACTTCGTCCTCGAGACCGAGACCGAGAAGCTGATCTGCGAGCCCAAGGGCGCCGACCGCATGCAGGACCCGGTCGTCCTCGCCAAGGCCCGCGCGGCGGCGACGTGGTGCAAGCACGCGACGGAGCACGAGAAGGCGAACCACGGCAAGCCGTGGCGCTACCTCCTCATCCCACACGACGCCATCGCCGACAACATGACCCTCGACGGGCTGGCCAAGCAGTTCACGGTCGTCGCGGCCGAGGGGGAGAAGTAGCCGTATGAAGCCGAGCAAGCTCTCTCTCGTCGAGATGTTCGAGAAGCAGCGGCGCTACGTCGTGCCGCTCTTCCAGCGCCCCTACGTGTGGGAGCAGGACGAGCAGTGGGAGCCGCTTTGGCAAGACATCTCCGGACGTGCCGAGGCTGTCCTCGATCGCGATGCGCGGGGCTCACGCAGCGACCGCATCGAGAACCACTTTCTTGGCGCGGTGGTGCTCAACCAGATCAGGGTCTACGGGCGGCAGGTCGACACCGTCGAGGTCATCGACGGGCAGCAGAGGCTGACGACGCTACAGCTCCTGCTTGCCGCCTTCCGCGACGTCGTGAAGAGCACACAGGAGACGCGCCTCGCCGAGGACCTCACTCGACTCACCGAGAACAGCGGTGTGCGCGATTCGGAGATCGAGCGCTTCAAGGTCTGGCCAACGAACGCCGATCGGCGCGACTTCGAGGCGGCCCTGGTCGCAGGCTCGGTTCAGGAGCTCGAAGCAAAGTACCCGCTCCAGCGCCGCAAGTACGCCCGCAAGTTTGACCCACGCCCGCGTCTCGTCGAGACCTACCTCTTCTTCGCGGCTCGCATCGGTGAGTTCTGCTCGGTGGCGCCTGCCGAGACGGCCGAGACCGATGGAGAGAGCACGCCGCGCGCATTCTCGGCGGACCGCGCTTACGCGCTCTTCGAGGCTCTCAAGCGGCACATTCAGCTCGTGGTGATCGAGCTCGAAGACGACGACGATCCGCAGGTCATCTTCGAAACGCTGAACGCTCGCGGTGTCCCGCTCTTGCCCTCAGACCTCATCCGCAACTTCGTCTTCCTGCGCGCCACGCAGCAGGGCGAGAACGCCGAGGACCTCTACAGCGCGCTGTGGAAGGACTACGACGAGCGGCCGGCCGAGGCCGACGCCGGAAAGAACGAGCGCTTCTGGAAGCAGATGGATCGCCAGGGACGTATCAAACGTACGCGCCTCGATCTCTTCATGCACCACTACGTCCAGTACCGCTCAGCACAGGACCTCTCGATCGGGCACCTGTTCAAGGCGTTCCGCTCGTGGTGGGAGTCGGAGGCCAAGCGCAGCGTCGCAAGTGAGCTGGAGGAGCTGCGGCGGCACAGCGACGTCTTCGCGAAGGTGCTTGTGCCTGATGGCGATGGCCGCACCGCGCTCTTCGCGAAGCGATTGCAGGCGCTCGACACAAGCACGGTGTACCCGGTGCTGCTCCTGCTCCTCGTCGGCGGAAAGGAGCGCGTCGTCGCGGACGACCTCGACGGCATCGTGACCGACCTCGAGTCGTACCTGGTTCGCCGCATGGTCTGCGACCTCGGGACGAAGAACTACAACCGCTTCTTCCTCTCGATGCTCCGGAAGCTGCACGGCTCGACGGGGCCCATTTCGCGCGCGACGATCCGGCAGATACTGCTCGCGCCGGACGGCTCGGCGGGCGAGTGGCCCGACGACAAGAAGTTCGCGAAAGCGTGGCTGGAGAAGCCCCTCTACGAGACGCTAAAGCCGATGCGCTGCTCGATGCTCCTTGAGGCGGTGGACGGCGCGATGCGGACCTCGAAGCAGGAGGCGGTGACCATTCACGGAAAGCTCACGGTGGAGCACGTGCTCCCGCAGCAGTGGGCGCCACCCGCGTGGCCCGAGCCGCCCGCCAACCCCGGCAACGACGACGAGACCGCCATTGAGCGCCGTGGGCGCCTGCTGCACTCCCTGGGCAACCTCACGCTGCTCACTCAGGAGCTGAACTCGTCGGTGAGCAACGGCCCCTTCACGGCCAAGCGTCCCGAGATCGCCAAGCAGAGCGTCCTTCGGCTGAACACCTACTTCCAGGACGCGACCACCTGGGACGAGGCCGAGATCGCGAAGCGAGGCGAGAGGCTGCTGGAGCACGCCAAGCGCATCTGGCCTCGTCCGCAGCCGACTCCATGAAGCTGACCCTCAGCGGGAGGCAACATGTCCCTTCGAAGGCCCCGTGAAAGCAGCCCTCTGCTACAGCCTTCCCGGAGCGAGGCGGCGCGGCCGGGGTGCCGCCGCCATCCCGCGAGTGACAAAACCCCGCACCCTGCTGAGCAGGCCCCCCACCGCGGTCACAGTCGAGCGACCGGGCGGTGGCAGCGCGGCGGCAGGGCGGCGCCAATTGGCTGAATCCTCGTTGGTACGCGAGCGACGTAAGCCGCTCGGTGTGACAGAACGGGGGACGCTGCTGAGCAGGGTGCCTGGTTCTGTCACGCGAAGAGCCCGCGGCCTCGGCGCCCCGGGTAGCCCGCAGATCCACGCGACAGGGACCCAACGCCACCGCATGCCGGCATGTCCCCGGCGGTGTCGCTGAGATGGGCCGTTCTGTCGCCAGATCGCCAGTGCGCGCGGCCGCGCGTCTCGACCCCCTAGCCGCGCTGCGTTCGTCAGGGCTACGCTGCGCGCGGGGCGATGGCGATAGCGACAAGCACAATTCCTCCGGGAGCCGCCGCGGACGATGCGCCGCGCGAGACGGAGCGGATCCTGATCGTCGAGGACGATGACGGCGTCGCTCGCGCTCTGCAGCGGCTGCTCGCGGCGCCTGGCATCCAGGTCATGGTGGCGTCGGACGGCGCGGCCGCGACCGAGCTGCTCGTCTCGACGCGGTTCGATCTCGTCATCAGCGACATCCACCTGCCGGGCGCGACCGGGGTCGACATCTTGCGGACGGTGCGGGCGTATCACCTCGATGTGCCGGTCATTTTGATGACCGGCAACCCGACGGTCGACACGGCGATCGAGGCCGTCAACCTGGGCGCGCTCAAGTATCTGCCCAAGCCCTTCAAGCCGGATGAGCTGCGCGCCGAGGTGCGCCGAGCGCTCGGCCTGAGCCGCCTGGCCCGCTTGAAGCGCGAGGCGCTGCGCCTGAGCGGCGAGGGCGCGGACGGGCCCGGCGATCTCGCGGGTCTGATGAGCCGCTTCGAACGCGCCCTCGACGGGATGTGGATGGCGTTCCAGCCGATCGTCGAGCTGAGGACCAAGAAGACCTTCGGCTACGAGGCGCTGCTGCGCTCCCGCGAGCCTTCGCTGCCCTCTCCCCTCGACGTGATCGACGCGGCCGAGCGCCTGCACCAGACCCGCCGGCTCGGCGGCCGCGTGAGGGAGCTCGTGGGCGCGGCCATGAACGGGGGGATGGAGGACAGCGCCCGCGTCTTCTTGAACCTGCACCCCAGCGAGCTGCTCGACCCGTCGCTCTACGACGAGCGCTCGCCGATGATGCCGTTCGCCTCGCGCGTCGTGCTCGAGGTGACCGAGCGCAGCGCGATCGAGTCGGTGCACGACGTCCGCGCGCGCACCAGCGTCCTGCGCTTCCATGGGTATTCGCTGGCGGTCGACGACCTCGGCGCGGGGTACGCAGGCCTCACCAGCTTCGTGACGCTCGAGCCCGAGATCGTGAAGATCGACATGTCGCTCGTCCGCGGCATCGATGCGTCACGGACCCGACGCGAGATCGTCGCGTCGATCGTTCGGCTGTGCGAGGAGCTCGACATCCGGGTGGTGGCGGAGGGCATCGAGACCGCCGAGGAGCTGACGATCGTCCACGCGCTGGGCTGCCAATACGCGCAGGGGTACCATCTCGGCCGACCCGCAGATCTGTTCAACGCAAGCTGACCGCGAGCCAAGGTTCGGCTAGGGAAGGTTGGGTAGGGTCCGCGCGCACTGGGCGCCCGAGCCCGTCGCCGAGGAGCACCCATGCTTAGAGCTCGCCGCCCGCGCGTAGGTTTGCAGGTTTCTTTCTTGATCGCGGCCCTCGCGGCCGTCGCCGCGTGCGGCGACGACACGGGGACAGGCGCCGCTGGCGCCTCCGGCGGGTCGGGCGGTGAAGGCGGCGAGCCTTCGACCGGCGGGTCGGGCGGCCAAGGCGGAGGCCAGGGTGGCTCGGGCGGCTCGGGGGGCGAGGGCGGCGAGGGCGCCGGTGGCGGCTCCACCCAATACGGCGAGGTCGTCTGCGACGACACGCTGACGGCGCCCGCCTCCGGCGTGTGCGGCGTGGTGAGCGAGGGCTCGGGGAGCCGCTTGCTGCGCGGCACGGTGCTCGGCGCCGACAACCTGTACCGCAACGGCGGCGTGCTCATCTCGGACGCTGGCGTCATCCAGTGCGTCGGCTGTGACTGCGAGGCCACGCCCGAGGGCGCTGACGCCTCGGTGATCGACTGCCCCGACGGCGTCATCTCCCCGGGTCTGATCAACCCGCACGATCACATCACGTACGCGAACAACCCGCCGTACGACGTCGGCACCACCCGCTACAACCACCGCCACGAGTGGCGGCGCGGCGTGAACAACATGCCCGAGATCACCGTGAACAGCGGGGCCGCGGCCAACGTGGTGCTGTTCGCAGAGCTGCGCTTCCTGATGAGCGGGGCGACCAGCACCGCCGGCGCGGGCGGCCGCAGCGGGCTGATCCGCAACCTCGACACCAGCGACCTCGAGGGCCTACCGGCGGCGCCCTGCGACTCGGACACCTTCCCGCTCGACGACATCAACCCGAACGAGCCGCTGCCCACCAGCGGCTGCGGCGGGTACGGCAACGGCGCGACGACCGAGAACGACATCGCGGGGACCAAGGGCTACCTGCCGCACATCGCCGAAGGCATCGACGACGCCGCGCAGAACGAGTTCGTGTGCACGAGCGACGGAGCGATCCAAGACGGGCACGACCTGATCGAGCCGCAGACCGCCGTGATCCACGCGGTCGGCATGCTGCCGACCAACTTCCAGCTCATGCAGGAGGAGCTGTCCGCGGTGATCTGGTCGCCGCGCTCGAACATCTCGCTGTACGGCGACACCGCGCGCGTCACGATGATCGACTCCCTCGGCGTGCCGATCGCGCTGGGGACGGACTGGATGCCCTCGGGCTCGATGAACCTGCTGCGCGAGCTGCGCTGCGCCGACGAGCTCAACCAAGACTACTTCGACGGCCACTTCTCGGACCTCGAGCTGTGGCGCATGGTCACCGAGAACGCCGCCTTCGCGACCGGCACCAACGAGGTGATCGGCATGTTGAAGCCCGGCTACGTCGCCGACATCGCCGTCTTCGACGCGTCCACGCGCAGCGACTTCCGAGCGGTCATCGGCGCCGGCGTGGAGGACGTGGCGCTCGTGCTCCGCGGCGGCGAGGTGCTCTACGGCGACGAGGCGCTGCTGTCCGAGACGGTGATCGGCGGCGCCGCCTGCGAAGATCTCCCGGTCTGCGGCGTCGACAAGAAGGCGTGCATCGCTCAGGATCTCGGGGCGACGACCCTGGCGCAGCTGGTGAGCGCCGGGGAAGCCTTCTACCCGCTCTTCTACTGCAACGACGTGACCCCGCAGGACGAGCCGACCTGCGTGCCGTGGCGCGCCGAGTACCCCGACGGCATCACGGCGACCGACGCCGACGGCGACGGCGTGGACGACGCAGACGACCTGTGCCCCGCGGTGTTCGACGCCATCCGACCGCTCGACGGCGGCAGCCAAGCGGACGCAGACGCCGACGGCACCGGCGACTCGTGCGACCCCTGCCCGCTCACGCCGGGCGTCGCCTGCGACGGCCCCTCGGCAGAGGACTTCGACGGCGACGGGACGATCAACGCGGCCGACGTCTGCCCCGACATCCCCGATCCCAACCAGGAGGACGCGGACGCCGACGGCCACGGCGACGCCTGCGACGCCTGCCCGGACGAGCCGAACCCCGGCGCCGCGCCCTGCGCCCTGTCGATCGCCACCGTGCGAAACCCCGCCGCGCCTGGACACCCGAGCGCGGGCTCCTCAGTCGCCATCACGGGCTGGGTCACCGCGGTCCGTGACACCGGCACGCAGCGCGGCTTCACCATGCAGGACGCGACCGACCCGTACAGCGGCATCTTCGTCTACACGGCGGGCAACTCTCCCGGCGTCGTGGCCGGCAACGAGGTGACCGTCACCGGGACGTACGAGGAGTTCTTCAACTACAGCGAGATCACCTCGCCTTCGACGACGATCCTCGACGCGGGCACCACCCTCCCGTTCGCGGCGATCGCGATCGCCGACACGACGACGCTGGGCACCGCGGCCACCGCGGAGCCCTACGAGTCGATGCTGGTGAGCGTCGGCGCCGTCGCGATCACGGTCCTCAACTCGGACGCCCCGTCCGACTTCGACGAGTTCACCGTGGCGTCCTCGGGCGGCAGCGGCCTGCGGATCGACGACGGGTTCTTCATCGCGCTCGACAACATCTGCGCGGTCGGCGCGACGTTCACCGGCATCACCGGCGTGCTCGGGTACTCGTTCAACAACTTCAAGCTGCAGCCGAGGGACGCGGCGGACATCACCGGCGCGAGCTGCCAGCCCTTCCTGTGAGGCCCGCGCCGGTTTGGCGGGTCGCTCTGGACCCGCCAAACCGAAGGGCCCCGCGGCAGCGGGCGCGCGAGGAAAGGATTGCGCCGGCGGGCTGCCCCCTCACGCGAGTGAGGGGGGTCGGCTCGCCTGGCTCACGATCTGGATCGGGTCGAGCGAGAGCCGCAGCTCATCGGCCCACACGATCGCGGCACCAAACGGCCCTATCGCGCGCAGCATCAAGGGGAGCGCGCGCAGGGTCACCTCCTCGATCGCGCCGACCCCCTCGACGAGCACGCCCGCCGAGGGACCGTCTGGAGAGGCGCGCACCTCGACGACGAACGGCTCGGCCCGCGCGCCTTGGGCGCCGCCCAGCAGCGTCGCGAGGGACGCCGCCGGCCCAGGCCAGTCGGCTCGCCGGGCGATGCGCCCCACGTGTTGCACCGGCAGCCCGAACGGGTCGCCCCCGCACTCGAGCCACAACACGCGCACCGGCGCCGCCTCGGCCGGAACGACGATCGAGACCGCGAGCCCGCGGCCCGGAGCGTTCTCGAGCTGGATCGTGCCGCCGAGGCGCTGGACGGCGGCGAGCGCGAGGTCGAGCCCGACCCCTCGACCCGCGAGCAGGTCGGCCTCGGAGCGGAGCGAGAAGCCGGGATAGAAGAGCAGCGAGAGCGCTCCGCGCGGATCGAGCTCGTCGGCCTCCGCGCGCGTGACGAGCCCTCGCTCGACGGCTCGCTGCCGCACGTCGGCGTCGTCGACCCCGGCCCCGTCGTCCTCGACCGCGATGGTGAGCAGCCCCGCGCGCTGGCTCACCGAGATGCGGAGCGTCCCGCCTGCGGCCTTGTGCGCGGCCCGGCGCGCCGCCGGCGCCTCGACGCCGTGAGCGACCGCGTTGCGCACGATCTGCCGGAGCGGATCGATCAGCCCGTCGAGGATTCGGCGATCGATCGGCTTGTCGCCGCCCGCGATCACGACCTCGACGACCTTGCCGAGCCGCGACGCCTCGCCGCGCGCGGAGGCCGCGAGGCGCTCGAGGTGCGGGGCCGCAGGGGTCGTGCGCAGCGACTGCACCGTCGCGCCGAGCATCTCTCCCTCGCGTGAGAGCCGTCGCGACAACGTCGTCATCTGCGTCGAGGCCGCGTCCACGCGCTCGGACAGCGGCGCGAGCTCGGCGGCGCACCGCTCGAGGGTCGACAGGGCCGCGCCGGGGCGCCCCAGGGGCGGGGGGGGCCGATCATGCGCAGCGCCTCACGGATACCGCGCTCGATCCCTCGCGCGCCGTCGCCAGCGCGCCGCAGGTGGACGGCGCCGCTCGAGAGCGGCGCGCGCAGCTGACCGAGCTGCCCGGCGCGCTCGAGCAGGCCCTCGAGCACGCCGATCGAGACGCGGACGGTCTCGGCGTCGCCGAGCGCGCGGGACTCGGAGTCGCTGGGGACCTCGACCGCTGGACGCCGCGGCGGGAGCGGGAGCGGCGTGCGCAGCGGTGGGCGTGAGGGCCTCAGCGTGCCGGACATCAAGCGCAGCGTCTCCAGGGCGTGCTCCGGCTCGTCGACGATCTCGGCGAGCACCCCGCGATACGTGTCGACCTCCTCGAGCGCGCGGCGCGCCGCCGGCGGGTCGGCGACCGAGCGCAGCCGCTCCTCCAGCCCGTGGCAGAACCACGCCATGACGTCGTCGCCCACCGCGAGCGCCGCCCCCTTGATGGTGTGGACCTCGCGGAAGACCGCGCGCGCAGCCTCCTCGTCGCGGGAGGTCGAGAGCGCAGCGTCGATCTTCGCGAGGCGATCACGGACCGCCGCGAGGTACTCGGCGCGGTGAGGGCTCTCGTCGAGGCCGGCGCGCAGGTCGGCCGGCGGCAGCGGCCACGTGCTCGCGGGGAGCGGGCGGCCCTCGGCCAGCAGCGAGCGGAGCCGCCCGAGCAGCTCCCCGAGATCGGCCTGCGCGCGGGGGTCGCCCGCGACCAGACGGCGCTCGATCCGCCCGAAGGCCTCGGACGGCTCGCGCGCCCCCACGAGCCCGAGCGCTCCCTTCATCGAGTGGGCGATCGCGCGCGCGTTGGCGACGGTCGGCTGGTCGGCGAGAGACTTCGTGTGGCGGTCGAGCTCCTGCCGCACCAGCTCGGAGAGCTCGTCGTCCATCAGGGCGAAGGGCCCGGGCCCGCTCCGTCGTTCGCGTCGCTGACCATCCCCGACAGCACCTTCAGGACCGGCGCGAGCACGGGCGAGAGCGCCGCCGAGGCCTGCGTCGCGCCGGAGGCCTCGAGCGCGGACAGCGCGGTGAGCAGGCCCTTCGCGTGATCTCCCGCGAGCGCGATCAGCTTCGCGGTCTGGGGGTCGAGCCCGGTGACCTTGCGTAGGCGCGCCTCCAGGTCGGCGAGGCCGACGGACGACGCCTGGACCGAGCTCTTGAGCTGCGTCGCGTCGTTCGTGAGCTCCGCGGCCTCGCGCTGCGCGCGCTCGATGCGTTGCGCGAGCTCCGAGATCGCGTCGAGCGCCTCGCGGAGCTGGGCCGACAGCTCGCCGAGCGCGTCGATGCCGCGCGTGGTGTGGGCGCGGATCTCGTCGGAGACGAGGGTCAAGCCTCGGCCGAGCGGCTCGTTGGTGCGCGCGCCCTCGAGGCCCGCGTTGAGCCCCACGACGCCCAGGCGCTCGACGACCTCCTCGACGTGGCGCACCCGCTCTTCGAGCGCGTCTCGCCGTGAGAGGGCCGCCGTCGCGCGCTCGAGCGCCGCGTCGATGTTGGCGCGCTGGCGGGCGGAGGTGGCCACCACCCGCTCGCCGAGGCGCTCGGCGTCCTGGTTGGCCTTGGCGGCGCGCTCGCGCGCCTCCCACAGCCCGGCGTCCTCGAGGGAGCCTGCGGGCTCGGAGATCCCGGCGGTGCGTCGCAGCAGCTCCAGCCATCGGCGTCGGGTCCTGGGTGCGCTCATGAGGTCCTCCTGTCGTCGCGGTCGCGCGCCCTCGAGCTCTTGCCCAGCTCCAGCGCGGCGCGGTGCAGCTCGTCGAAGCAGCGCACGACGTCGGCGGACGCGATCTCCGCGCCGTCGAACACGACTCGACCCGCGCCGGCCGGCTCACACGAGCGGAGCGCGACGACCCGGGCGTCGATCAGCACGACGCTCTCGCCGCGCTCTGAGACGCTCACGACGAGCCCGGCCCCGCGCGACGTGGGCGAGGCGGCGCGCGCGTCGATGCACGGCAGGACTCGCCCATCGACGACGGCCGCGCCGAGGCGCAGGGGGCCGATCTCGCCCAGCCAACGCACCGCCGTCGGGTACTTCACGGCGCGCACGTCCTCGCCGCGAAGGAACATGCGGACGTCGGACGCGGCGAGGCCAAACGCCGCCCTGAGGGGGGCGGACGCCTCGAGCACCACCCCGCTCACGACCGTCACGGGTCGACGCTCCCCTCGGTGGTCGAGAACTCTTCGATCGGCCGCGGCGGCGGCGCCTGCGACGACCGGAGCGACAGCTCGGAGGTGCGTGACCGCTGCATCCCTCGCAGCACGCGTGAGCTGAGAAACTGGTAGAGGATCTTCAGCGTGTCGAAGCGCGACAGATCGCAGTCCTCGACGATCTCGCTCGTCTGACGCTTGCCGTCGCACAGCGCGAGGACCATCCGCTCCTTGCTCGTCAGGTTCGCTCCGACCTGCTGCAGGGCGGCCTCGTCGACCACGACGATGTCCTCCCACGCGATCGTGCCCTCCATCACGCGCCACTCGTCGACGCGCCTGAAGCCCTCGAGCACGAGCGGGGCGAGGGCGAGCCCGAGCTTCGCGTGCTCGGCCTCCGCGATGTGGGGATCGCGCGCGAACCAGAAGCGCCCGTGCGGCCAGCGGACCACGTCATAGAGGATCTCGCAGGACTGCTTCTTGAGCGCCTCGCGCCTCTGGGCGTCGGTGATCTTGCCGGTCGCCACCAGGTGATCGCCGAGCCGCGCCCCGCGCTTCGACGCGGCCTCCACCAGCGGCACGATCTCCGCGCGCTTCGTGAGGCCCATCTCGAAGAAATATCGGCCGAGCTTGAACTCGGCGTTGTCTCCGGTGGCCACGGAGAGATCGAGCAGCCCCTCTCGCAGGTACATGTTCGCGGAGCGCCGGCCGCTGACGACGCGCATCACGCCGGTCTGGCACTGCATCGACAGAAGCTGAATGACCTCGGGCAGCGCGACGAACGCGGTGTCGCCGCTGAGCACCTCCTTGGCCGACGCGCTCGTCGCCTCCCTCAAGGACGTGAGCAACAGGTCGAGCGGGCTCGCCTGGAGCGACGTCGAGATCGCGCGGGAGAGCGCCTCGGCGCTGCCGCGATCGGCGAGCTTCAGCTCGAGGATCGCCGGCACGACGACCTTGGTGACGTGGGTGACGATCTGCCCGACGGCCCTGGCCTCGAGCTGGCGGGGCAGCAGGCTGGGCCTCGGCTCGCTGTCGTCGGTGCCGAGCGACTCCTCGTCGGGCATGGTCTCGCCCTCGGGCGGCGCGGGCGCGCGCCCTGCCTTGACGCGCTCGAGCACGCCCTCGACGACCGCGACCAGGGCGCGCGCGTCGAAGGGCTTCGTGACGGCGTCGACCGCGCCCGTCTGGTTGACGAACTGGGCGCGGATGCGGTCGCCCTTCGCGCTCATGAGCACGACGGGCACGGCCTTGGAGGCGGGGTCTTTGCGGAGCTCGCGGCAGAACTGGTAGCCGTTCATGCGCGGCATCACGAAGTCGAGCAAGATGAGGTCGAACGGCCCGTCATCGGCGAGCGCCTTGAGCCCGAGCACGCCGTCGCGGGCCGTCTGGCACTGATGCCCGCTGCGCGTGAGGATCGCGCTCACGACCTTCAGGATCGTGGGGCTGTCGTCGACGACGAGGATCCGGGGCATGCGACCTTCCAGCGAGGTGACCCGAGGGCGAAACCCATACGCCCGCCGCACCGCGAGTGCTATGAAAACCGCCGCCCAACATGCGAAAGCCCCCCTCGATCCAAGGCTCGATCGGCGCAGCCCTCCGCGTGTCCTCTGCTGCCCTCGCGCTCCACATGGCGGCCTGTAGCAGCAATGCGCCGTACCAAGGCCCACCGCCGGAGTACGAGCCCGCGAGGCCGTTCCCGTCGACGTCGGCGGCCGCAGCGCTCCCGGAGGACGACGTCGAGCCGCCGCCCTACGGCTCACTGGAGGAGCTCGCGAAGAACGTCGACACGTTCATGGCCGGCTACGGCGCCAAGTGGGGCGAGATGTTCGCGCCGAGCGGCGTGCTGCTGGTCGCCGAGAACGGCAAGCCGCTGCTCGTGCGTACGTACGGCAAGGCCGATCGCGCGACCGGCGCCAAGTTCACCGCCGACACCCCGCTCCGGATCGGCTCGCTGACGAAGCAGTTCACCTCGGCGGCGATCATGAGGCTCATCGAGGGGGGGAAGCTCACCCTGAAGGACCCGATCCGCAAGTGGGTGAAGGAGCTGCCCGAGAGCTACGAGCCCATCACGCTCCACCACCTGTTGAACCAGACGAGCGGCGTGCCGAGCTACACCGACGACCCCGCCATGCTCGCGCGCCAGAGCGAAGACGTCCCCCGCGCCGATCTCCTCGGGTGGATGGCGAAGCGAGCACCCGACTTCAAGCCAGGGGAGCGCTTCAACTATTCGAACTCCAACTACTACCTGCTGAGCGTCGTGATCGAGCGGGTCACGCAGAAGCAGCTCGGCCCCGCGCTGCAAGAGCTGGTGTTCACGCCGGCCGGCCTGAAGGCGACGGGCACGAGCGCCGACAAGGCGGCGCTCGGCTACATGCGCAGCACGTCCGGTCAGCTCGAGCCCGCCCCGGCAGTGAGCGACGCCGTGCCCCTCGGCGCGGGCATGTTGCGGTCGACCGCCTCGGATCTCATCCTGTGGGACCGCGCGCTCGCGTCGGGCACGCTGCTGTCGCAGGCGTCGGTCGACGCGACCTTCGCGGCGGGCGTGAAGTGCCCCGAGTGCGGCGGCGCCGACTATGGCTACGGGTGGATCCTCGAGAAGCTCGGCTCGACCGCCCTGTACTGGCACAACGGTGGGATCAACGGCTTCAGCTCGTTCTTCGCGCGGGTCCCCGAGAAGCAGCTGGCGATCGTCTTCCTCTCGAACGTGATGGAGTTCGACGCCACGACCGCCGGGCGCGCCGTGCTCCAGATGGCGCTCAAGGGCACGAGCATCCCGCCGCTCGCGGAGCGTGATCTCGGCGTCCTCGACGAGGCCTACGCCAAGAGCGTGGCCGGCACGTACGTCCTGTCCAAGAAGTCGAAGGAGGAGCTCACCGCGAAGCTCCCGAAGCCCGCGCTCGACTCGATCGAGGGCATCGACGTCAAATGGGACAAGGGCGCGCTCACCTTCAAGCCGGTCGGCCAGGCCCGGTTCGCCCTCCGCCGCGCGGCCGACGGCGCGCTGTTCAACAGCGACCTGATGGTCGACCTCACGCCCGACTTCGGCGACCCGAAGAAGCCCGAGAAGACCGCGAAGGGCCTCACGCTGAAGCAAGGCCCGGTCACGGCGAGCTACGTGCGCGGGAAGCTCCCCAAGCCGAAGGCTCCGAAGGCTCCCAAGAAGTAGGTTGGGTCGAGAGCCCGCGGGGCGCTTGGCCGGAAGGTCAGAACGCAGGCGCTGCGCCCGCCGATGCGGTCGTTGCGCCCGTGCGCTCGCGTGGGCCGCGCTTGCATGCGATCGGGCGGGTCCGGTGCTTGCACGCCCCGGGGCATGAACACGCTCTTCGCCCTCTTCGACCACCCCTACGAAGCCGAGGCAGCGTTCCACGATCTCGAGGCGCTCGGGACCGGCAAGGATCGGTGCACGGTCGTCATGCACAAGGATCGGCTCGAGTCCCAGCCGAGCTCGGAGGCGCCGCTGTTCGAAACTGCAGAGCGAGCCGCTACTCGGGCGTGGCCGTGAAGGTGACGATGAGCACCTCGCGGTCGGTCTGATCCGCGACGAGCACCGAGTGCGGCTTGCCGGGTGTCTCGAGCGCGGCGGAGACGTGGGCGTGGTTGATCTCGAAGGGCTCGACCGGCTCTGCGGCCTTCCAGTCGTTCTCGACGAGCATGACGCGGAGCTTTCCGGTCGCGTCGACGGGCACCTTCTTCCAGGCGATCTTCTTCCACTCGGGGGTCAAGGTGTCGCTGACGAGCGGGAGCGTCACCGTCGTGGTCACCACGCCGTCGACCAGGAGGGCCGCCGAGCCCTGCACGTCGGGCTTGGACACGACCTTGGCGGTCGGCCGCCCGAAGACCTCCTTGATGGCGGAGATCTTCTGGGCCGACGTCGACTCCTTCTCGAGGATGGCCGTGATCGCGCGGACGTCCTCTTTCTGAGGCGCGGTCCCCATGTCGAAATCCCACGCGGTGCCGTCGGAGCGGCCGAGGCCCATGCGGACGCCTACGAGCTGAACGGTCGCGAACCGCCTCGGCTGAGGCTCGACGGGGACGATCGCGGGTGGCTCGACCGGAGGAGGCTCGACCACCGGAGGCGGAGCCTCGCCGGGGTGGATGACCGGCGCGGGGACGTAGGGCGGCGGCCCCGACCAGCGCGGCGGGCGGGGCGCCTCCTTGCGACACGCCACCGCACAGAGGAGCAACACGCCCGCCGCGGCGCTCGCCCACGCCCTCACGGACACAGCCCGGCCTCCTCACGCTCGTAGGCCTCGAGCGCGAGCGCGCAGACCGGATCGCCCGCGTCGGTGAGGTCGTCGTACAGCTCGGGCGCCTCGCAGATCGTGGAGAGGTAGGTCGTCCCGGTCTCGAGCGAGCGTATGCAGCGCACGCCCTCACAGGTGCCGTCCGCCGTGCCTTCGATCACGTCGATGACGAGATCCTCGCCGAGACAGTCCGCCGCCTCGTCGTAGTACTGCCCCGAGAGGACGAACGTCTCGATGTTGGTGCAGCCGGCGAGCGCGCCCGCACAACCCAGCCAGACGAACAGCCCCGCGCGCGTCACGTGATCGTCTTGATGCGCAGCTCCGCGAGCTGCGACGCGTCGACCTCGACGGGCGCGCCGGTCATGAGGTCGGTGGCCTGATTGGTCTTGGGGAACGGGATGACGTCGCGCAGGGTCTGCGCGCCCGATAGCAGCATGGTGAGGCGATCCATGCCGAGCGCGATGCCGCCGTGCGGCGGGGCGCCGCTCTTGAGCGCGTCGAGCAGAAAGCCAAACTTGTCGCGCGCGTCCTGGTCGCGGATGCCGAGCACGTTGAACACGCGCTGCTGCACCTCGGGGTCGTGGAGGCGCACGGAGCCGCCGCCGATCTCGAAGCCGTTGAGGACGACGTCGTAGCGGTAGCAGTTGACGCGGGCCGGGTCGCTCTCGAGCAGGGGCAGGTGCTCGTCGACGGGGCGCGTGAAGGCGTGGTGGGCTGGCGAGAACGTGCCGGTCTCCTCGTCGAGCTCGAACAGCGGCGGGTTGACCACCCACAGGAAGCTCCACTTCCCGCCGTGGCCGTACTCGGGGATGAGGCCCATGCGCTTCGCGACGTCGCTGCGCAGCCTCGCCATGACCGTGTGGACCAGGCTCTCCTTGCCGAACTGGAAGCACACGACGTCGCCCGGCTTGGCGCCGCAGGCCTGGTTGATGGCCGCGCGCAGCTCGGGGGTGATCGACTTGGCGAGCGGCGACTGGGTCCACGAGCCGTCCTCGGCGAGCTTCGCGCGCGGGAGCCCGCGGAAGCCCTTGATCTCGCGCAGGCCCTTCTCCAGATCCTCGAGCTGGGGCCGCGACAGGTTCGCCGCCGCGGGGATGACGATCGCCTTCACGATCTCGGGGCGCATGTCCGCGCGCAGCGCGCCCGACTTGTACTTGTCGGCGATCTCCACCCAGAACGGCACCCCGCCGCCGCCGTGCTCGAGCACCAGGTCGGTGAGATCGACGTGAGGGAGATCGAAGCGCAGGTCGGGCTTGTCGCTGCCGTATTTCGTCATCGCCTCGGCGTACGGCATCTCCGGAAACTGCCCGCTGGGGAAGAGCTCCTTGAGGTCGACGCCGAGCGCCTGCTTCCAGATCGCGAAGATCAGCCCCTCGATCAGGCGGAAGATCTCCGACTGGTTGGTGAACGACAGCTCGATGTCGATCTGCGTGAACTCGGGCTGGCGATCGAGGCGAGAGTCCTCGTCGCGGAAGCACTTCACGATCTGGAAGTAGCGGTCAAAGCCGCTCACCATGAGCAGCTGCTTGTAGAGCTGCGGGCTCTCGGCGAGCGCGAAGAACTTCCCCTGCGCCATGCGCGCCGGAACCAGGAAGTTTCGCGCCCCGCCCGGGGTGTACTTCACGAGGTAGGGCGTCTCGAGCTCGAGGCAGCCCTGGCTCGACAGGTAGTTGCGGGTCGCCAGGTTGATGTGGTGCCGCTGGATGAGCGTGCGCTGCAGCGCCGGGCGGCGCAGATCGAGGTACCGCTTCTCGAGGCGGATCTCCTCGCGGGTCTCGACGTCGTCGGAGATCTCGAACGGGGGGGTCTCGGCCTTGTTGAACACCGTGGCCTCGAGCACCAGCACCTCGATCTCACCGGTCGGGATTTTCGGGTTCTTGTTGGAGCCGCGAGAGAGCACGAGCCCGCGCACGCCGATGACCCACTCCCCTCGCATCTGCTCGGCGAGCTTGTGCGCGGCGGCGACCTCCTCGGCGGAGCCGTGCTGCGCGGCGCCGGGGTGCTTCGCGGCGTAGTCGCGATCGAAGACGATCTGCGTGATCCCGGTGCGGTCACGCAGGTCGACGAAGACGCAGCCGCCATGATCGCGCCGGGACGCGACCCAGCCGAAGAGGACCACGACGTTCCCCTCGTTCGCGGCCCGCAGGTCGCCACAGCGGTGGGTGCGCTTCAGCTCGTCGATGAATCGGCTCACATTTCCTCCAAGACGCGCGCTCGTGAGCGCGCCAACTGAAGCGATTACTCCAGGTCGCGCCTCGGCGTCGAGCCTTCTGGCTGCGCACGGGGCATTGAGGCGGGGCCCCCGGAAAGTTGGCCGAGGTCCTCCCAAAGTGCGACCGAACGCCCGTGCCTCCGGCTCCGAGCACGCGCTTCGAGCGCGCCTGTGCGCTGTCGGCCTGGGCTCTGCCCTTCGCGATCGCGCTGACCCGAGCCTCTTCGCATGCGCAGTGGCGAGGCGACGTCGCCGCGGTTCGCGACGTCGGGCTGGCCGGCCTGGGCTGGGGCGGCGGCGTGTCGACGGCGCTCTCCCAGGTCGCCCTGCTGCTGCCCCTCGGCTCGGTCACGTTTCGCACCGCGCTCGTGTCGTGCCTGGCGCTCGCCGTCGCGGCGCAGGCGCTGTTTGGGCTCGCGCTCTCGATGCTCCGCGCGGTCGAGGCCCGGGGCAGAGACGAGCCGAGCGAGGTCGCGGCCCCCGCGCTCGCCGCGCTCGCCACGATGCTCGCGACGATGGCCCCCACGTTCCAGTCCGAGGGGACGGTGGGCGGCGGCGTCATGGTGGCGGCGGCGCTCTGCCTCGCCGTGATCGCTCGCACCGCCGCCGCCGCCGAGCGGGCGCGCGTCGAAAACCCTCACCGCGGGCTGGTCGGCTCGGCGTTCCTGCTCGGCGCGGCGATCGCCGAGAACGCGGTGGCGGGTGGGGTCACGGCGCTCGTCTTGATCGTGGCGTCGCTGGTCGCCCCCTCCTCGGCGGGCACCGGCAAGGTGTGGCTCATCCCCTCGCGGGTGGTGCGAGCCTCAGGGCTCGCGGCGCTCGCGGGGCTGCTGGTGTTCTCGGCGCCCGGCCTGCTGCGAGCCATGGCGCCGAACACGGCGCTCGACCTCGGCGGGCCCTGGCTGTGGGGCTCGCTGCTGCCCGGGGCCGCCGCCGCGAAGCCGACCCTGGTGCAGGCGTGGACGACCGAGCTCGGGGTGATCGCGGTCGGCATGGCGGCGTTCGGGGTGGTGACCCTCGCGCTCCTGCGCGACACGCGCGTCTGGCTCATCGCGCCGCTGCTCGTGTTCACGGCCGAGGTGCTGCTGCACTCGAGGGTGGGGGCCACCGAGGGCGCGCTCGGGCTGCGCAGCTTGTCTCTCGGCCTCACGGCCTGCGTCTCGACCGTCGGCGTGCACGCGTTCTTCACGCGCCTGACGCGGCTTCGGGTCCCGCTCGCGCGAGCCGGCGCGGCGCTCGTCGTGGCCTTCACGGGCACGCTCGTCGCGCTGACGGTCGAGCAGTCGAGCGAGGTGGCCGACCGTGACCGGGCGCGCGGCGCGGAGGAGCTGACGGACCTCGCCGTCGAGCGACTGCCCCCCCGCGCCGCCGTGCTCATCTCGGCGCCGCACCTCACGTGGCGGCTGCTCGCCGCGTCGCTCGTCGAGGGACGTCGACCGGACGTGCTGTTGCTCACGAAGTCGATCCTGCACCGCGGCGACGCCGCGTCGCGACTGATGGCGCGCGAGCCCAGCGCGGAGCCGCTGGTTCGCCTGTTCGCCATCGAGGGTCGGACCGATGAGTTCTCGCTCAACGAGATCGCGGACGCCCGACCGCTCGTCGTCGAGCCGGACCTCTCTTGGAGCGATCCGGAGTACGCGCACCTCTCAATAGACGGCGCCTGGCTACGCTTTCAGCCGGAGCCGCTCGGCAAGAGCGACAAGCGCCTCGACCTGCCGCCCACGCTCGCGCGCCTCGCGCGGCTGTTCGAGGCCGTCGCGGAGCGGCCGGGGGACGAGGACACGGCGGCGGCGGCTCGCGCCCTGATCACCGCGCACGCCAAGGGGCTGCTGCGCGCGAACGACGTGAAGGGCGCGGACGCGTACCTGGCCGCGGTCGACAAGCCAGGCACGTCGATCACCGCGTCGTCGGGCTCGCTCGAGGTCGCGTTCGCCGCGACGCTCTCGCACATGCCGGTCAACCGCGCGCAGAAGGAGCGAGAGAAGGAGAAGGCGAAGATCCGCGAGATCGATCGCCGCGCCGAGGAGAAGAAGGGCAAGAAGAAGGGCGCGGCGCGTCCGCGCTGAGCGGACTTTCGCTCACCTCCCCTTCTTCAGCTTCTCACGCCCGACGGCGTTCGAGCCGAAGGTCGCCCAGCGGCCGTCGTACCCCTTCGTCCGGCGGGTGTAGACCGCGACACCTCCTCCCGCGCCCGGCATCCCGAGCGAGACGACGAGGGTCGAGCCCGACTTAAGCGCCGTTCCCTCGAGCGCCTGCCCCGAGAGCTCGTAGGCGACGCGGATCGTCTCCCCGTTCGGCGTGAGCGTGATCGAGCCGCCCACGGGGTTGTTCACCGGCTTGTAGGTGCCTTCGAAGCCCGGGGGGCCGACGAGCTCCTGGTGCTCGATCCCCGAGGCGGCGGTGGTGACGACCCTGCCTTTCAGCGTCCCCCGGTCGAGCTCGTAGACCGCGACGCCGTACGGCTCGACGCCCCACGCGACGCCGAGCACCGCTCGCGTCGTAAGCCCCATGCCCTCGGTCCCGTTCGACCAGCCGACCCGGTACACCTGCTGCACGCGCGGGTGGGGCTCGATGAGCAGGTGGCCCTTGTAGCTGCCCGGCGCGTTTGGGTAGGTGCCCTCGGTGATGTCGAGCTTGCCGGTGACGTCCTCCGGCAGGGACAGGGGACGGTCCTCTTCCTCCTCCTCGTCCGCGTCGGGCTTCTTCTTCTTCTTGGGCGGAGAGAGCGCCTTGAACGCGTAGAAGCCGCCGACGCCGAGCCCGCCCAGGGCGAGCGCCCCCGCCGCGAGCCCGCCGAGGATCAACGCTCGGCGCCTCTCGTTCGGAGGCATCGCGACCGCCGGGATCGCGTCGTCACCCTTCTCGCCGTCCACGGGGTCGCGCGCGAAGGGGGCCTCGGCGGCGCTCAGCACGCGCGTCGTTCCCGCGCCCCCCGACTCGGCTCTCGACCCCGGGATGGCGTACGCGGCGAACGCGGACGTGGGGGCGGGAGCGCTAGCGAGGACCCGGTCGAGCGCTTCGAACGCGGCGGGCGCGGAAGGCCAACGCTCGCTCGGCTCACGCGCGACGCAGCGAGCAAACCAGGGGTCGAAGCCGGGCGGCAACGCAGCCGCGACGCCGTGCTCGACGGCTCGGCGCGAAGCGGGGACCAGCGGTTCGAACAGGACCTCGCGGATCAAGTCGTCGGGCAGCGGGCTGGGGCCGGTCGCCTTGCGCCAGTAGGCCTTGCCGGTCAGCGTTTCGAAGGCGAGGAGCCCGAGCGCCCACACATCGGCGAGCGCGGTGACGGGCTGCCCGCCGGTCTGCTCGGGCGCGAGGTTGCGCGGGAGCACGGCGCCCTCGGACAGCGCCTTCGACGCGCGCCCTTCTTCCAGCAGCTGGGCGACTCCGAAATCGAGGACCTTGATCTTGAGCTCACCTCCGACCGGCTGGAGGCGTGAGATGAAGACGTTGCGCGGCTCGAGGTCACAGTGGACGACCGCGGCCCGGTGCGCCGCCGCCAGCGCGTGCGCGAGCTGGCCAAACAGCACGCGCGCCTCGTGGGGGGGGATGGCACCGCGGCGAACGAGCGCGGCGGCGAGGCTCTCCCCCTGCAGCTGCTCCATCGCCAGCCACGGGACGCCGAGCGCCTCATCCACGCCGGCCGCGACCACCTCGACCACGTGATCGCTCGCGATCGTGGAGCCGACCTTCGCCGCACCTTCGAAGCGAGCGAGCAGGGCTCGATCCGTGATCGAGCCAACCGGGAGCAGCTTCAGCGCGCGGCGAGCGCCCGAGGAGATCTGCTCGGCGACGAACAAACGCCCATCGGCCCCCTCGGCGAGGGGCTCGGCGACGCGGAAGTCCCCGCCCACGACGGTGCCCGGTTGAACCGTCACGCCTCGGATTCTACTCGGCTTTACCAGATGAGGTCGGGCCTACATGTAGGGCATGGCCCCTGCCCGAAGCTGACGCTCCGAGGCGCCGACCGGCCGTTACATCCCTGACGATGGAGGGCGTCATCTCACGAAAACTCAATCATTTCCGAGTCCGAACGGCTGGCACGATTCTCGATAAAGGGGTCACATGCTGGACGCGGACTCGACCTCGGTTGCCACGCACGACCTCTTCGACTCGCCTCGCGAGGCTGAAACTTCCTCGTACCTGACCTCGATCGGCGCTAGCGATCCCGTCGACGCGCCGCTCTCGGACCTCATGCTCGCGGCCCGGCGTGTCGTGGCGGCGGTCCGCGGCGGTCGTGGGCTGAGCCCGCGCGCCCGCGCCGAGCTCGATCAGGCGCGCCACCTGCTCGAGGCCCTGGGCGCGGCCATCGAGAGCTCGGACCTCGCCATCGACGCGCTCATGGTGGCCGAGGACGGCACCTGGTTCCAGACCCCGACGGGCCGCGTCGACGTGTCTCGGCGCGGCGCCGTGAAGCGCATCCTCGTGGGGCTGTGCCGCGCGCGCCGCGAGGCGACCGGCAAGACGCTCGGCGTGGACGAGCTGTTCGAGATCGGCTGGCCCGGCGAGCGCATCCCGTACGAGTCGCAGGTGCGCCGCGTGTACACGGCGATCTGGACGCTGCGCACGCTCGGCCTGGACGGCCTGCTGCTCACGCGCGACGAAGGCTACCTGCTCGATCCGAAGCGCGTCGTACGCCTCGTCCCCTGACGTCACCTTACGACACCCGCGCGTCGCCGGGCGCCGCGCGCAGGCAGGCCTATACTGGCCGCATCGTGCTCGCTCGTCCTTCCCTCGCCGCTGGGATCGCTCTCTGCCTCGTTGCCTGCGGGGACGACGCCGCCCCGCCCGTCGATCGCTCGCAGCCGGCCGATTTCCTGGCTGAGCTCGAGCTGGCTGCGATCGATGACGCAGACCCGGATCCGCGGGTGCTCGAGGTGACCCTCCGCGCGAGCATCACGGAGCTCGAGGTCGTCGCTGGCCTCACGACGCCCGCGTGGACCTACGCCGGCGCGCTCCCGGGTCCGCTCCTCAGAGTCACCGCGGGCGACCGCGTCGTCGTGCACTTCGAGAACGATCTGCCCGAGCCGACGACGGTCCACTGGCACGGCATCCGGCTGCCCGCGGCGATGGACGGCTCACCTCACTCGCAGGAACCTGTCGAGCCGGGCGGCACGTTCACCTACGACTTCGTCGCGCCAGACCCGGGCTTGTACTGGTACCACCCGCACATCCACGACGCCGCGCAGATCGGCTTCGGCCTGTACGGCGCGCTGCTGGTCGATCCAGTCGAGCCGGCGCCCGCCGATCTCGGCGACGAGGTGGTGATGGTGCTCAGCGATATCTCCATCGACGACGAGGGCGCGCTCTCCTCACCCGATCAGGGAGGCGACATCGCGACCCTGTTCGGGCGCGAGGGCGAGGACGTGCTCGTGAACGGCAGGGTGCTGCCGACGATGCGCGCGCGCAACGGCAAGCGCCAGCGCTGGCGCGTGGTGAACGCCGCGAAGAGCCGCTACTTCCTGCTCGGGCTGACGGGCCACACCTTCACGCGAATCGGCGGACAGATGGGCCTGTTAGAGGCCGCCGAGGAGGTCGACGAGGTGCTGCTCGCGCCGGGCGAGCGAGCCGATCTGCTGGTGACCCCGAAGGGCGACGAGGGCGCGATCGAGCAGCTGATGTGGTTGCCGTTCGATCGCGGCTACGGCTCGACCGAGTTCCGGCCGCCCAAGGCCATCCTCGAGGTCGAGCTCGTCGGCGCGCCGCTCGACGACGTCCCCGTCCCCGCGCTCCCCGCGACGCCGTTCGAGCCCCTCGACCCGGCCGGAGCGGAGCAGGTCGAGGTCCGCCTCACGTCCGCGCAAGACGAGGAGGGCAAGCTCATCCTCGGCATCAACGGCGTCCCCTACGACGGCACCACCTCGCTCCCTGCCACGGTCGGCCAGACCCAGCTGTGGACGGTGGTGAACGAGATGGAGTGGGACCACCCGTTCCACCTCCACGGCTTCTTCTTTCACGAGGTGAACGAGGAGGGCGCGCCGCGACGCGAGTGGGTCGACACCGTCAACGTCCCGCGCGAGAGCTCGACCAGCTTCCTCGTGCGCTACGACAACCGCCCCGGCATGTGGATGTTCCACTGCCACATCCTCGACCACGCCGACGCCGGCATGATGGGCATGGTCGAGCTGCTCCCCTGACGCGACGTTGAGGATCTTTGAGGGGAGGCGCCGATGTGCGCGCTCCTGCGACGCGTGACGAGGGACGAGCGCTGGGCCGCGAGGCTGTTAACCTTCGGCCTTACATGAAGCACCGCGTCCTGCCCTTCCTCTACGCCGCCCTCCTTGCCCTCCCCCTCGTCGCCTGCTCGGACGACTCGACCGCGCCCGACGACGACGGCCCCCCGGCCCCCCAATACGTCGGGGCCAAAGGCGTCACGATCCGCGAGGTCTCGATCTACCAGAGCCTCAAGCGCCAGCTGATGGTCGACGGCGCGCCGGTGGAGGGGGGCGTGCCGCTGGTCCAAGGGCGCGACGCCGTCATCCGCGTCTTCTACGACACGAACGCGGACTACGCGGGTGGTGAGGTCACGGCGCGCCTGGAGATCGCGGGCGCCGATCCGATCGAGATCGTCGGCACGCTGGACGCCTCGTCGTCGGAGGATCAGATCAACAGCACGATCAATTTCTCCGTTCCCGGCGCGGCGATCGGCGCCTCGCTCGAGTACTCGATCTCGATCTTGGAGGAAGGACAGACCGCCGACGACAACGCGGCCGCGCACTACCCAGCGAGCGGCACCGAGGCCGTCGCCGTGGATGGCCCCGCCAACACCTTCCGCGTGATCCTCGCGCCCTTCCGCTATGACGCCGACGGCTCGGGGCGCGAGCCAGACATGTCCGAGGCCACGGTCGAGAGCTACCGCCAGCGACTGAAGCAGCTCTACCCGGTGTCCAACGTCGAGGTCACGGTGCGCGAGGTCACGCCGTGGAACCAGGAGCTCGACGCGTTCGGAAACGGCTGGCAGGAGCTCGGCTACGAGCTGTACGGCATGCGCGCGCAGGACAACGCGCCGGACGACGTCTACTACTACGCGATCTTCAACCCCAGCGCGTCGTTCAACCAATACTGCTCGCAGGGCTGTCTGCTGGGCGTCACCTTGCTCAACGCCGATCCTCCCGACGTGGGGCAGGTCGACCTGCGCTTCGCGATGGGCGTCGGGTACCCCGAGTACGCCGCGGACACGATGGCCCACGAGCTCGGCCACGCGCACGGCCGCGAGCACGCCGACTGCGGCGGACCGGACCAGCCCGATCCTCAGTTCCCGCACCCGGGCGGGCAGATCGGCGTGTGGGGGCTCGACACGGTGTCGCTGGAGCTGAAGCCGCCGACCCTCATCACCGACATCATGGGGTACTGCGATAACCAGTGGGTCAGCGACTACACCTACTCGGCGTTCCTCAACCGCGGGAAGAACGTCAACCTGCCTCGCTGGCACGGCCCGAAGCAGCGCGTCGCGCTCGTGGGCCTCGACGGCAAGGGCGTGGCGACGTTCGGCGGGTTCCGCGACGCGGCGATGGGCCTCCAGGGCAAGCGCGTCCAGTCTCGCGTGACCCACCACGACGGCCGCGTCGCGCCGACCGACGGTGTGTTCTACGCCTGGGATCACCTGCCCGGCGGCATGGTGCTGGTTCCGGTCTCCGACGAGAGCGTCGACACCCTCGAGCTCGAGCTCGAGGGCGTCCGCCATGTGCTGCACACCGGGCCCTGAGCGCTCGGCCCGTCAGCCCGCCGCGAGCCCGCGCTTCTTCAGCACGGACTCGCGGTTCTTTTCGAAGTACTCGCCGCAGGGCGGGCAGCAGAAGTACACGAGCGCCTCGCCGATCTGGACGACCGGGCTCCCCGCGGACACGGGGAAGGTCGAGCCGCTGACGAAGCAATACGCGTAGTCGCCGATCGAGGCGCCAGGCTGGGTCTTGACCGCCGTACCGGCGGGTGGCTTGGAGCCTCAGCCTGTACAGCCGCCGTAGCCTGGGTCGACGTGCTGGTGAGGCTCGAGCAGCGCGGACGGGGCTGTGGCCGGCGCGCTCGAAGCGAGCGGGGAAGCCGTCGCGGAGGCCGAGCCAGACGTCGCGGCGAGCTGGCCGCGCGAGTCGCCGCAGCCGATCGCGAGCGCGACCCCCGCGGGGCCCAACTGAAAGAGAAACGTGCGTCGGTCCATGGTTCAGCCCTTCGTACGGAACGCGGCCCACGCCGTCTTCGCGAGCCCGGCGAGCGCGCCCGCCGTCTTCGTGGCGCCGCGTCCATAGATACCGCGGATGGTCTCACGCGCCATGGCGTAGTCGAGCGGACCGATCGGGTAGAGCTTGGCGGGCGCGCTGAAGGGGAGCTTGTCGATCAACACCGCCTTGGCGTTGCAGCACGCGCGCAGCCCCTCGCGGCCGTTGAGCCGACCGAACCCGGAGGCGCGCACGCCGCCGAACGGCAGGTCCATGTTCATGTACGTGAACCCGAAGTCGTTGTGGCAGGTGCCGCCCGCGACGAGCTCCTCGGCGTAGCGCCGCGCGCGCGCCTGGCTCTTCGTCATCACCGTGGAGGAGAGCCCGAACTCGGTCGAGTTCGCGATGCGGATGGCCTCGTCGTCGTCCTTCGCGCGCAAGATCACCATCACCGGGCCGAACGTCTCCTCGTGGAGGATCGCCGCGTTCTCGGGCACGTCGACCAGCACGGTGGGCGCGTAGTAGTTGCCGACCTCGCTGAGCACGCGGTGGCCGCCGACGAGCGCCTTCGCGCCCTTCTCGACGGCGTCGTTCACCAGCCGCTCGACGATCTCGAGCTGCCCCGCGGAGACCATGGCCCCGACGTCGACGACCGCGTCCCCCAGCGGCGGGCCCTGACGCAGGGCGCGGGTGAGCTCCACGACCCGCGACACGAACGCGTCGTACACCGCGTCGAACACGATGAAGCGCTCGGCCGCGAGGCAGTTCTGCCCGGCCGCGATGAACACGCCGGTCATGGCGGTCTGCGCGGCCTGCTCGACGTCGGCGTCGTCGCACACGATGAAGGGGTCCTTGCCGCCGAGCTCGAGGATCACCGGCGTGAGTGACTTCGCGCTCTCCGCGATGATCTTCTTCCCGTTCGGCACCGAGCCCGTGAAGACGATCTTGTCGACGCCGCCGGAGACGAGCGCCGCGCCGGTCTCCGCGTAGCCGTTGATGACCTGCACGAGGTCGCGCGAGAAGCCGGCCTTGTCGAGCGCCTCGTCGAAGATCTGCTGGAACCTCTGCGTCGACCAGGCGACCTGCTCGCTCGCCTTGACGATGACCGCGTTGCCCGCGAACAGGGCCGGGATCGTGGGCCCGAGGATGTTCTGCAGCGGGTAGTTGAAGGGCGCGATCACGCCGATCACGCCGAGCGGGAGGTAGTGGATCTCCGCGCGTTTGTGGGGGAAGACCCCCGACGGGACCTGCTCCGGCAGCAGGTGCTGCTCGCCGTGCTCGCGGGTGTGGCGCAGCTTCTCGGAGACCGTCCAGATCTCTCCCAGCATCGCGTTTTCGCGAGTCTTGCCCGAGTCTTTGCAGATGATCTCGACGAGCTCGTCGGCGTGCTCGAGCACGTGATCGAGGATCGAACCGAGCACCTCGCGGCGCGTGTCGAAGCTCGTCTGCGCCCAGGCGACCTGCGCGCGGCGGGCGCGCGCGATGCGCTCCTTCACCTCGGCCGGCGGGCAGACCGGGACCTCTCCGAGAGACCGGCGCGTCGCCGGCTCGAAGCACGGGATCGTCGTGCGTGCCCCCGGCTTGGGGTCGTTCCGCTGGGGCTGGGGGGAGGTCTCGACGGTCGCGGTCGTCATGGGCGGAGGGCTTAGCCTCGAGTCGGGGCCCGGGCAAGACTGGTGGGTTTTCGCGAGAACACTCGGTCCCGATGCGCTAAGAAGCCCGGGTGTCACCAACCGTCACCTGGACTCCGCGAGGCCTCTTCGTCGGGCTGGCCGCGGCTGCGTTGAGCCTGAGCGCCTGCGCGACCTCGGGGGTGCCGAGCGACGCCGCCACGACCGTGCTCTCGTTCGAGGAGCTCGACTGCGGCGACTGCGGCGATCACATGGCGCGCGCGATGATCGGCGTGGACGGGGTGTACAAGACCAAGTTCGACAAGCGCCGCGCCGAGCTGACGATCGTCGCCAGCCCGAAGCTCGACGTGTTCGCGATCGCGCAGAAGAACAAGCCCGCCGGCGAGGAGTGGAGCCTCGCTCTGGGCGCCGGCAAGGGCCGCTACAAGGCGTGGGCGAAGGCCCCGGAGCAGGCCGATGTGCTCGAGATCGCCGTCGACGGCGCAGACGTCGCGGATCTCGCGGCGCACCTCGCGAAGGGCAAGGTCACCCTGTTCGACTTCTCGGCGAAGTGGTGCGAGCCCTGCCGCGAGCTCGACGCTCACCTCGTCGAGGAGCTGAAGGCCCGCCCCGACCTCGCCTATCGCAAGCTCGACATCGGCGACTGGGACACGCCCCTCGCCGCCCGCTATATGAAGGGCGTGGGTCAGCTGCCGTACGTGATCGTGTTCGACAAGGCGGGCGCGCGCGCGGGGGACCTGAGCGGCCTCGACCTCCCCGCGCTCGACGCCCTGCTCGACAAGGCCGGCTCGACGGCCGCGGGCGCGCCCGCAGAGAAGAAGGCTCCGTGACGTTCCTTCGCCTCGCCATCATCGCCGGCGCCATCGGGTGGCCGACGATCGGCTACGCCGAAGCCTGAGCGGCCTGAACCAACCCCAACCTGCCGGTCGGCGGGTCAGAGGCGAAGGTGCTCGAGGTGGGGCGGCTCACGCTCCGCCTGGAGCACTCGTTCGTGCCGATGAGCACGAGCCACGTGGCGGAGTGCCCCGACCTCGGCCCCGAGTGTGAGGGGCCGGTCGAGCCGACGCCCTTCAACCACCACATCGATCAGTTCATCTTCGAGACGAGCGTGACCGCGGGCCTGGCGGTGACGAGCTGGCTCGAGCTCGAGACGCGGTGGACGCTGCGGGTCGTCGACGTGAACCCCACCTACAGCGAGCTCGACGGCACGCCGAAGGTCTTGAACGACGACATCCACCACCACGACGAGACCATCGTGGACGCGACCGATCCGTGGCTGCTCGCGCGCCTCGCGCACAAGAACGGCGACTTCATGGGCTCGATGCAGCTCGGCATGACCTTTCCCATCGGCCGCACCGAGGAAGACCCTTACCGCCTGGGCCGGGAGGGGCGCGTGCACCAGCACCTGCAAGCCGGCTCCGGGACGGTGATGCCGGTGGTCGGCGTCGGCCTCGCGTACGACATCGCGCCGGTCACGATCGGGCTGTCGGGGATCGCGTTCGTGAGCGCGTACGAGAACGACGAGGGCTTCCGCGCCCCTTCGCGGCTCTACGCCAGCCACCGTGTGTCCGTGTCGCTCTTGAAAGACGTCCTGCGCCCGTTCGTCGGCGTCGATCTCGCGCACGAGACCGAGGAGTACTGGCAGGGTGAGCCAGGCCTCGAGGGCTCCAACGTGCGCACCGAGCTGTACGGCTCGGCGGGCCTCGCGTACCGCTTCCTCGACCCGTGGACCGTCGACCTCAGCCTGCGCGGCCGCCTCGCGACGCTGACGCACGCCGCCACCTTCGACGTGCCGATCATGGTCGGCCTCGGCGTCACGACGTCGTTCGAGATCTGGAGCGCGCACGCCGCCGAGCCGGTCGTCGAGCAGCGCGTGGAGGACGGCGCGACCGTGTTCGAGAAGAAGGCGCCGTGACCGGCGCGGGCGAGAGGCCGCGCCTGTTGGTCGCCGCGGCGGTGCTGATCGAGCGCGGGCGCGTGCTCTTGTCCCAGCGCAAGCGCGGCGCGCACCTCGAGCTCGCGTGGGAGTTTCCTGGAGGGAAGGTGGAGCCGGGCGAGGATCCGCGGGCGGCGCTCGCGCGCGAGCTCGAAGAGGAGCTCGGCATCGCGTGCACGATCGGCGCGCCGATGGAGGTCACCTTCCACGCCTACCCCGAGAAGGACGTGCTGCTGCTGTTCTTCGAGGCCGCGCGGACGGCGGGCTCGCCCGAGCCCCGCGCGCTCGACGTCGAGGCCTTCCGCTGGTCCGCGGCGGGGGAGCTCAGAGACGAGGAGTTTCCTCCGGCCGACGTCGCGGTGCTGACGAGGGTGCGGGCGGCGCTGCGAGGGGAGTAGCGGTCAGGTCCGCTCGAATGGCGTCGGGTCGAACGGCGGCGGCTCGGCGAAGACCCGCGCAGCGACGATCTCCGCCGTGATCGCCGAGAGCAAGATGCCGTTCCGATAGTGTCCGGTGGCGAGCCAAAGGCCCTCGACGCCGGACGCCCCGATGAGCGGGAGCTCGTCCGGCGTGAAGGGACGAAACGCCGACCACGCCTTGACGAGCTCTGCGGCGCGCAGCACGGGGACCGCCTCGATCGCCGCGGCGAGTAGATCTCGGACGGCTCCGGCGGTGACGATCCGTTCGAAGCCCACGAACTCGAGGGTCGAGCCGAGCAGGACGCGGCCGTCGTCGCGCGGGCTCAGGTAGACCGCGTCGCTCCACACGAGCCCGCGCAGGACCGGCGTGGGGCACAGCAGCTCGACGATCTGGCCGCGCGCCGGCCGCACGGCGCCCGGCCCGAGAGGGACGCCGGACACGAGGTTCGACCAGCTGCCGGCGGCGACGATCACGTGATCGGCGGAGAGCGTCTCGCCGCCTTCGATCTCGACGCCGCGCGCGCGCCCGCCGTCCAGCGCGACGCGGCGCACCAACGCGCCGGACCTGAACCGGGCCCCCGCGCGCTCGGCGGCGATCCTCAAGGCGCGAAGCAGGCGAGGCGGATCGATCCGCGCTTCGTCGCGATAGTGCGCAGCGGACAGAGGGGGCGCGAGCGCGGGCTCCACGTCGAGGGCGCGCGTCGCGCCGACGAGCTCCACCCGCGCCCCCGCGGCGTGTTGCCACGCGGCGTGGCGCTCCAGCCGCTCTGCCCCGGCGGCGTTGTACGCGACCTTCAGCACCCCGCAGACGCGGTGCTCCACGTCGATCCCCGTGCGGTCACGCAGGTCGTTCGCCCACGCTGTGAGCCTCTCGCGCCCGGCGAGGCACAGCGCCGCGAACGGCCCCTCCTCGTGCGACTCTACCTGCGCAGCGAGCATCCCGGCGGCGGCGCTCGAGGCTTCGGCGCCCGGCACGCTCCGCTCGAGGACAGACACGCGCGCGCCTCGTTTGGTGAGCTCGAGCGCGCTCGCGCAGCCCATCACCCCTGCCCCGATGACGATGACCTCGGGCCCGCGCTCGCTCACGACTCCTCCAAGAAATCGTCGTGCTCGGAGCCGCAGACGAAGAACGTGCAGCCTGTCGTCGTGGTGATCGGGTCGTGGACCGTCTCGCTCTCGGCGCGGCAGTACTCGCCCGGGCGCATCTCGTGTGGGCCGACCAAGGCGATCCCCGCGACGAGCAGCGCCTCCTCGGGCGCGACGTGGCGGCGGCGCGGCAGCTTCGCCCCTGGGGCGAGCCGGATGAGCGCCGTGTACACACCCGAGCGCGGGTCTCGATAGAGCAGCTTCAGGGTGACGCCGGCGGCGGTCGGGTGGGGCTGCCACGTGGAGGCGTCGGGACGCACGATGGTCACGCCCGGCGAGACGATCGTGCGCAGCGGCTTGTCGGCGGCGGCCATCGACCGCGGCGTCAGGGTCGCGGGCGATGGAGGCGGGGTGCCCATCATCTGCGTCGCGCCGGTGGCAGGGTTGGAGGGCCGCACCGCCGGGACCGAAGGAGACGACACCGCAGAGCTGAAGCCCTCGAC
The DNA here is from genome assembly GCA_016719945.1 of Polyangiaceae bacterium. Lineage (GTDB taxonomy): Bacteria > Myxococcota_A > Polyangia > Polyangiales > Polyangiaceae > Xiheicaenibacterium. The sequence goes on from JADJYE010000015.1 coordinate 74,862, forward strand.
GCCCCCGGCTGCAGCGCGCGCCGACGGGGGGGGCGGCGTGACGTTCGGCTGGGCGCTGATCGACGGACGACCGCGGGTCTTCAGGTCGTCGGTGGAGCTCGGCGGGTCGGAGGGAGCGGTCGACTTGGTGAGCGCTTCGAGCGTCTCCGCGACGGCGATGCCACCCATCATCAGGGTGCCCGCTCGGCTCGGTCTGCGGAGCGGAGGAGGCGCGCTGGGCGATCGCGGCGCGACCGGCGGCGGCGCTTCGCCCGGCGCGAGCGTGGCGACGCGCGGCTTCGCGGCCTCCTTCGTCTCGGAGCTTCGCGCGACCTCGGCCGGGCTCGGCGTCGTCGCGCGGGGCGGCGCTGACGCCGACGGCCTCATCGCCAGCGCCACCAGGGCCTCGTTCGCCTCGGGGATGCCGGCGAGCGTGTGCGTGCGGTTCTGCGCCGCGAACGCCTTGGCGGCTGCCGCGGGGGCCTTGGGAGGGGGCGGGAGCGCGAACTCGGGGTCGGGCGACGGCGCGCTGTCGGACGGGGTCACGGCGGGCGCTCGCGGCGGCGAGGGCTTCGCGGCGGGCGCAGGGTTGGAGGCGGGCGCTGCAGACGGCGAGGGCAAGGTCGACATCGACGGTGACTTCGAGCTCGCGCTCGGAGCGTTCGGGCTCGGGATGCGAAGGCCGCCGCGCGGCGGCTCGCCCGCGCCGTAGCCGAGCGTGTTGGTCTGACGCTGCTTGAAGCGGTCGGCTGCAGGGCCCGGCGGCGGCGCGGACACGGCCTTGCGCGCTGCGGACACCACGGGCGCCGGCGCCGGCGTGGTCGAGCGATCGTGGAGCGACGCCCTGTCCGAGCGAGGCTGCGATGGCGCCGCCGGAGGCGCGCTTCGATCGGGGATCGAGCCAGGCCGCCGCGGCCCGGTCACCGGGTGGCGCGGGGCGACCTCGTCGAGCAGATCGCTCGACCGGGGGCGCTCGACCGGCCGGGTCGACGGCGAGGGCGACGTCTCCGACGAGCGGAACTTGAGCTCAGCGGCCGGCCTCGGCTCGAGGCTGGGTGCGTCGCGTGGACGCGGCTGCGGCGAAGGGCTGCTCCTCACGCTCCTGGGCGGAGGATCTTCCGGCGGCATGGACATGGCCGGTGGACGCAGCGAGCCGACGGCTTGAGGGCCCGCCTTCTGGACGAGGTCCATCACGCGCGACAACATCTCGCGGCGCGCGTCGGGCGGAGGGGGGATCGCCGCCCACCGCATCGTCACGTTGCGCAGGCGGCGCGCCTCGATCAGCGCGGCGCGCACCTCCGAGGTGCTGTCGCTCTTGGACAGTCGCTGGATGAGATCCTCGAGGACCTTCTCGACCTGCATCGCGGCGGGCTGCATCAGCCGCGGGCCTCCTCGGGGGTCGGAGGCTCGCGCGGCTCGACCTTGCCGTCGCGCACGCGGGCGACGAGGCGAGCGACGCCGATCGCGTTCCACGCAGCGAACAACAGGAAGAGCGCGACGAGCGCGAGCGCCCAGCGCGAGGCCCGGGGTGAGCTGCCGTCGATCAGGATCCACGCGTCGGCTGGGACGGCCTTGCCCGTCTGCTTGAGGACCGTGTCGCGTAGCCCGCTGTGTCGCAGGCCCGCCTCGTTGAACGGCACGAGGCGCCCCGCGAAGGAGCTCGGCGGGATGAAGCGCGGACCTTCGAACCCCTCGGGCACCCGGATCTCGACCCACAGCTTCTCGTTCCCAGCGACGGGCGCGAGGCGGAACGTGTCGCTCTCCGCCGGCCTGCCGTACTTGATCGCGCCCTGGGTGCCGAGGAGCTTGGTGGTCCCCGAGACGTAGGTGTTCGCGTTCGGCGCGGCCGGCGCGAGCGCCGTGAGATCGCCGAGGTCTTGCGGCACGCCGGCCGCGAGCGCGTACCGCGCCTCGCTGCGCAGCGACCACGCGAGCAGCACGGCGGCGAGGCACGTGATCGACATGACCGCTACCGTGAGCCAGCGCTCGCGCTTCGGCGGCGCAGGGAGCGCCAGGAGCTCGGGGTCGTCCTTCGGGGGGCCCGAAGCGACCAGCGCTGTGCTCGATTGGGAGGACACGTTCGGAGCCAGTATACCGAAGCGAGGTTCGCTGTACCGGGAACCTGCCCACCTTCGGCGCGGTCGAGCGGGGCACATGTCCAGTCTCGGGCCCTCGACGTTGCCTTTTGGTTCACCTGCCCGACAAGGTGCACTAGCCTTCCCGAACCTCATGGCTTCGGCGCCGAAATCGGTCATTTGCCCCGCTTGCAGCTACAAGAACGCGTCCATGGCGACCCGCTGCGTCTCGTGCGGGGCCACGATGGACCTGGGCCCGAGGTCGAAGGCCGACGCCTCCCGCTCGCGCTACGCGGGCCAAACGGGCTTCAGCGTGGGCTGGTGCGTGATCGCGTTCGTCGTCCTCGGGGTGCTGACCGGCGCGCTCGTGCTCGGCCTGCCCATGGTCGTCACCCAGCTCGACTTCGAGGGCTCGAACGGCATGCTCGTCTCGATCCCGGTGTGGTTCGTCGGCGGCCTGCTGATCGGCATGATCTCGCCAGGCCGAACGTTCATCGAGCCCGTCGTCGCGGCGCTCTTCGTCGCGGTGCCGACCGTCATGTACCTGTGGGCCTACCAGACCGTGCGGGTGCTGCCGGGCTTCATGTACGTGATCATGGGCATGATCGGCGTCATGTTCACGCTCATCGGCTCGTACCTCGGCGAGCGCATCCAGATGGGTCCCCCGCCGAAGACCGTCGAGTGAGCTCGAGCACGCGGGCAGCGCTGGCGCGGCTGGCGCTCGCGCTGCTGGCGATCGCAGGGCCCGCCGGGTGTGGGCGCTCGGAGCGAGAACAGTTCGAGGCGGTCGAGGCCGCCGTGCAGCGCTCGCGCGACGCGCCGAAGGAGCGCCCGGACGAGATCCGCGCCGCCGCCGACAAGCTCGCCGTCCTGGAGGTCGATCACCCCAAGGCCATCTCGGCCCGAGACGCGTGCGCGACCGCAGAGCACGACCGGGCCGAGCTGTTCGAGCTGGTCCAAAAGACGCAGGCCGACGTGCGCAGCGCCACGGCCCAGACCGACCCCACCCTGCTGGCCGAGCGGTTCAAGAAGATCGACGACCTGCAGGAGCGGCTCCCGGCGCGCCACGACCTGTGCAGCCAGCGCATGTCCGAGCTCTGGACGGGTCGCTGACGCGCCCGGCGGGCGATCGTGCTAGAAGCGAGCATCCGCCATGTTCGACACCCTCGCCCGCGGCTTTCGGCAGGCTAAGAACCGTCTCGCTGGTCTCACCGAGCTGACGGAGCAGAACATCGACGCCGCCCTGCGCGAGGTGCGGCTCAGCCTGCTCGAGGCCGACGTCGAGATCGGCGTCGTGAAGGCGTTCCTCGCGCGGGTGAAGGAGAAGGCGATCGGCCAGACCCACACCAGCCGCGTCAAGCACGAGGGGCAGTCCCAGGCGGTCTCGGCGAGCGACATCTTCGTCAAGATCTGCCACGACGAGCTGATCTCGCTGATGTCCCACGACGCCGAGCCGGTGACGTTCGCGGCGACCGGCGCGACCGGCATCATGATGGTCGGCCTGCAAGGCTCGGGCAAGACGACGTCTTCGGCCAAGCTCGCGCGCTGGCTCGAGAAGCAAGGCAAGAAGCCGCTGCTCGTCGCCGCCGACATGCAGCGCCCTGCCGCCGTCGAGCAGCTCAAGGTGCTCGGCGCCCAGCTGAAGATCCCGGTCTTCAACCTCCCCGACAAGACCCCCGTAGAGATCTGCGCGGCGGCACGCGACGAGGCGAAGAAGCTCGGCCGCGACGTCATCATCTACGACACCGCGGGTCGCCTCGCGATCGACGAAGCCCTCATGCAGGAGCTCGCGGACATCAAGGCGAAGACCTCGCCCGAGAACGTCTACCTGGTCATCGACGCGATGATCGGCCAAGACAGCGTCAAGACGGCGCGCTCGTTCCACGATCGCCTCGCGATCAGCGGCGTCGTGCTCACCAAGCTCGACGGCGACGCGCGCGGCGGCGCCGCCATCAGCGTGAAGGAGGCGACCGGCGCCCCCATCCTCTTCTCTGGCGTGGGGGAGACGACCGACAAGTTCGACGAGTTCAGGCCGGAGGGCATGGCGAGCCGCATCCTGGGCATGGGCGACGTCGTCGGCCTCATGCAGGACTTCGAGGAGGTCGTCGATCAGAAGAAGGCCGAGCGGGACGCCGAGCGCATGCTCTCGGGGGAGTTCACCCTCGAGGACTTCCTCGAGCACGTGCGGATGATCCAGAAGATGGGGTCCCTGAAGGACCTCGTCGACAAGCTCCCCCTCGGCGGCATGCTCCCCGGCGGCCTCCCCGACAACATCAACCTCGACGATCGCGAGCTGGTCCGCATCGAGGCGATCATCCAGTCGATGACGCGCTTCGAGAAGAAGGACCCCTACGCGCTCATCCGCGAGCCTGCCCGCACCGACCGCATCGCCAAGGGCTCGGGCACGAAGCCCGAGCAGGTGAACGAGCTCGTCCAGAAGTTCGTCTTCATGCGACAGATGATGTCGTCGCTGGGCCAGAACATGGGGATGATGGGGAAGATCCCCGGCCTCAAGCAGCTCGCGATGGCGCGCGGCGCCAAGAAGATGATGCAGGGCGGGGGCATGCCCGGCATGGGCGGCTTCCCCGGCATGCCCGGCATGGGCGGCTTCCCCGGCATGCCCGGCATGGGCGGCTTCCCCGGCATGCCCGGCATGGGCGGCTTCCCCGGCATGGGCGGCTTCCCCGGGATGATGCCCGGCATGGGCGGCGACGGCGGCGAGTCGCTCACGAAGATGAAGCCTCTCTCCCAGGCCGAGAAGAACGCGAAGAAGGCGGCCCGCAAGCGCGAGCGCGACGCCCGCAAGAAGGGCCGGCGCTGAGCGTCGGTGTGTGGCTCGCGCGCCGAACGGCGAAGCTCTCGCCGCTCGCTCTGCTCGCGCTCGGCTGCGGACCCTCGGAGCGCACCAGCGCGACCTCGAGCGTCGCGACGCCGTTCGCTGCCCCGTCGCTGACGGCTCCGTTCATCGGCGGCGCGGCGGTGAAGCTCGACGGCGCGCTGGACGAGCCCGCCTGGGAGCAGGCCGCGAAGACCGGCGCGTTCGTCGGAGCCCGCAGCGGGCGCCCGCAGCCCGGCCCGCTGCAGGGTGAGGCGCGCGTCTTCTGGGACGACGCTTTCCTCTACGTCGCGATCGACATCAAGGACGAGACGGTGCGCGGGGGCTTCCCGGCGGACGCGACGGATCCACACCTGTGGGAGCGCGACACGGCCGAGCTCATGCTCGACCCCGACGGCGCCGACAATCGCGACTACTACGAGCTGCAGATCAACCCGCAAGGTCTGGTGTTCGACTCGCGCTTCGACGACTACAACGCCCCGCGCGGAGGGCCTGCGGGGCCGTTCGGCCACCAGACCTGGTCGAGCCAGGTCGAGCGTGCGGTGAAGGTCCGCGGCACGCTCGACGACGACAGCGATCGCGACGCAGGGTACGTCGTCGAGGCGCGGATCCCGTGGGCCTCGTTCGACAAGGCCACGCGCGCCCCGCCCGCCGACGGGGACGGCTGGAAGGTGAACTTCTACGCGATGCAGGACAACGCAGGGGTCGCCTGGTCGCCCATCCTCGGCGAGGGCAACTTCCATCGCGTCCGCCACTTCGGCGAAATCACCTTCGAGCGCTGAAGCGGCGCGACCCAAGACCCAGAGCCAGCGCGGGTTCCACCTCACGATGAGGACGCCGGCTCGCTCGCTCGCCTTCGCCGCCGCGCTCTCGCTGCTCGGCTGCGCGAGCGCCCCGGCCACCACGGCGCTCGACGGGCACAAACTGACCTTCCCCGATCCGAAGCGCCCGAGCTTCGAGCCCGAGGTCGTGTGGTCCCCGCGCCACGTGTCGCCGCGACAGCCCATGCGCCACGAGGCTCGCCCGACGGTGCTGGCGATGAGGTCGGTCGACTACGCGAGCCTCGACGTTCAAGGGCCGGACCCGAAGCGAGCCGACACCGTCGGGTTCAAGGTCGGCCTGGTCGCTGGGGCAGAGGTGCTCTTTTCGAAGGACGATGTCTTGCTCGAGGTCGAGGCCCGGGAGATGCGCGCGTTCTGGGCGCCGAAGAGCGCATCGTCGCTCGCCTTCGTCCCCAGCCACGACCGGCTGCTCGCCACCTCAACGGATCCCGTCGAAGGCCTGCCGGCATCCCCCCTCTGCTCCCAGTTCTCAGCGATGACCGTGAGGGCGCGCGGGTTCCGCCGCTCGACCTGGGACGACGACTCGCTCGAGCTCATGGAGCTCTACGGCAAGGTCGACCCGAGGACGTGTCAGGGCCAAGCGTGGGCGAGCGAGTGGGCGACCGCCAACGCGCTCGTCGACGGCCGGCTGTACGCGTTCCGTAGGTGCACCTCGCGCTGCGACGGGGCCGATCCGCGGCGTCGTGAGGAGCTCGTCCTCATCGGCCCGCCGGCGAGATGGTCCGCCACCAGCGCCGGGCTCGAGGAGCAGGTGAGGCCTCACGACGGCGCGTTCAGCCTGATCACGATCCCTGTCTCGCGCGGGAGCTCGGCGTCCGCGGTCCTTCACGTCGAAGCCCGAGCGCTCGCGTACTTCCTCGCCTTGCGCGGCGCCGAGCCGAGCTGGGCGCACGGCGAGCGCAGCTCCCTCGCGATCGGCGAGGCGCTCGCGTATTCGGTCGAGATCGCGTGGCCCGAGGGCGCGGAGACGCCCGAGGCCATGCTGTATGTCTCGAAGGCGACGCCGATGGCGGCGGAGCTGCTCGGGGAGTGAGCCGCGGGCCCGCCCTCGGCGGCGCACCCCGCTACTCGGGCGGGACGCCGCAGTCGATGAACACCAGCGTCGTGTCGACCCGGAAGTTCGACTCGGTCGTGTGCCGCTCGGCGAAGAAGAAGTCGAGCGAGTAGATCTCGCCGGCGACCAGGCCGAGCTCCGCTGCGCGCGCGTCGAGATCGATGCTCGCGCTCATCGCGCCGTGTACGCCGCCGAGATCGATCGCCAGCCTCCCGTTGATGAAGGTGAAGAGATCGTCGTCTCCCGTGAAGCTGAACGTCTCGCCGCCGGAGTAGAGGAACGTCGTGTGCAGCTCGTAGGTGAAGTGGAAGTTGTGCTCGTTGCCCTCATTGCCGAGGAGCTGGTCGTCGAGCGGGAAGAAGTCCGAGTCGTCGAACGTGAAGACGCCGCCCGGCCCCGGGGTGAGGGCGAGCGTGTAGAGCACGGACGCGTTGATGCCCTCGACGTCGCGGAACCACTGGTCGAAGTTCGCCTGGCCGGTCGTCGTGGGGTTGCCGTCTTGGCCGGCGTAGACGGGCTTCTGATCAGCGCCTAGATCGGGGAGCACGATGCCGGGGTCGACGCCGAGGAAGTCCTCGAAGTCGGGGTGGCTCGCGCTGAAATCGCGCAGCGTGCCGGTCAGGTTCGAGCCGCACGCCCCGCCCCCGCTGCCGGTCGTCGTACCGCCGCCCGCACCCCCCGCGCCGGTGGGGAAGCCGTTGCCGCTCGACCCGCCCGCGCCACCCGCGCCACCGGCGGCGCTGGGCCCGTCCTCGTCGTCGGTGGAGCCGTCGCACTCACAGCCGGCGAAGGCCATGAGCGCGAGAGGGAGCGCGCGGAGGACGGCAGCTGGGCGCATCTTGGGGATCTTACGCCGCGGCGCGACGCTCCGCCGCCGCGATCGCCCTCAAGCAGGGCAGCACCGCCTCGCGCAGGGTGCGTCGCCGCACGTGCGCGCGCAGCTGGGGCGAGACGACGCCGTGGGCGAGCAGCGCGCTGTCTCGCGCGCCGGTCAGCGGCAGCGGCGCGCGCAGCTCGCGCTCGAGGCGCTCGAGCTCGTCCTCCAGCGCGAGGCGCGCCCGGGGGAAAGCTTCGATCGCCCACGCGAGCGCCCGCCACGCGAGCTCGGCGTGCTCGCTCTCGTCGCCGGCGATCGTGCCGAGCGCGTCGCTCACGACGTCGTCGACCGCGTGCACCTGCGCCTCCCCGGCCTCGACCGCCGCGACCGTCTCCCCGACGCAGCCCTCGCGGATCAGCTGGCGCACGAAGGTGGCGACGTCGGCCGCGCCGTCGAGCGCGCCGTCGAGCGCGAGCGGCCCGGGCCCGACCGGCGCGCCGCGGTACGCGCTCGCCATCGCGAACGCCGTCCGCGCGTGCTTCGTCTCGTCCGCCATCGCGCGCGTCGTGCGCTCCACGAGATCGGGCGGCGCGCCGAGCGCGAGCAGCTCCATCGCGAACCGCGCGAAGGCCGCGACCGACGCGTGCTCCATCTGCGCGGTGAGCTCCCACGCCGCCGCGACGTCCCGCGCCAGCTCCGTCGATACGGCCTGCGGCCTGAACGTCAGATCGCGCCAATCGGACCGGCGCGCGAGCGGCGCCGTGCGCGCCTCGTCGTCGATCAGGAACGGGCGCCCGATCGCGCAGCCACCCGGCACACACTCCCGGTGACCGTCGAGCGCGACGGCGCAGAACGAAGCCTCCGGCGGGCAGTCTGCGTCACCGCCGCATTGATCCGAGGGCGTCGTGCAGGCGAACTCGAGGTAGAGGCAGCCGAGCGTGGGATCCCAGCTGGTGCACTCTTGCCCCGAGCCGCAGTCCGCCGCGGTCTGGCAGCCGGCGGGCACACACACGCCAGCCGGATCCCCGCACATGCAGACGGAGCCTGCGCCGCAGTCCGCGTCGGTCGCGCACGCGTCGACGCACTGGCACGCGATCTCTCCCGAGTCGCTGCACAGCTGCCCGTCTGGGCACACCCCGCAGCAGGTGTTCTCGTCCGGCCAGCTCTCCGGGCACTCGAGCGCAGCGCGCCGGGCGAGCTGACCGCCGTCGCACTGGTCGAAGCCGGTGTCCTTCCCGTCGACCAGGATGGGCACGGGGTTCTCGCAGCGCGCGCCGGGCGCCCCGCCCGTGCCGGTCCCCTGGCCTCCGGCGTTGGTCGCCCCAGTGCCCTCGCCGCCGCTTCCTCCTTCACCGTCGGTGACGATGACCTCGGAGCCACAGCCGAGGACCGGCGTCACGCCGAGCGAGAGCAGCAGAGTGCTGGCGTAGACCTCGAGGGACGTGAGGCGGGGACGAAGCGAGCGCATGAGAGACCTCCAGGGGCCGGGAGAAAGCACACCGCGTGCCGCGGCGATTGTCGCACGAAACGGCCTCTCGGGATGGAGGACCCTGTGCCACCTCGTGCCGAACCGCAACGGCACCCGTGCGCTTCGGCCAAGAGCGCACCGCGCGTGACGAGATCCGGGACAGGCCGCACGGAGCGGCCCCCCCTCACACGTCGTAGAACTCGCCGACCAGCCCTTCGACGAAGCCCTCGATCTCGGGGGAGCGAAGGGCTGGCCTCATGAGCGGCCAGAGCACCTCGACGATCGCGTCGAAGTCCGGGGCGAGGTTGGCCCCGTATGTCGCGAGCGCCTGACGGAGCGGCTGCTTCGCGTGGGCGCGGACCATCATCTCGATGTTCGCGCGCCGCCGCCGCTTCGTCGCCTCGAGCCCGAGGTTGTGCCGGGTGAGCTCGTGACCCAGCCTCTCGCTGAGCTCGGTCGTCGCTTGGGTCATCGGCGCCGTGAGCTCGCTGACCGGCTGCTCGAGCAGCCACGCGAACAGCTCCTTGCGCAGGGCGATGAACTGCGGGTCGCTGCTGCGCTTGATCGCCTGCTCCGCGACCGTCTTGAGGCCGCGCTTCGCGAAGCCTTGCAAGAAGCGCTTTCGCTCGGGCTCGAGCCGCTTCTGGAACTCTTCACGCACGGCGTCGAGGGCCTTCGCGAACGCGCCGAGCCCGAAGGCGAGCGGCCCCGCGATCTTCATCACCGAGGGCAGCCCCCACTCGGCCTTGAACGGATCGACCTTCTCGGAGAACTCGCGCAGCGCGTCGTCGAGCACGTCCCTCATGATGGGCTCGAACGCCGGGTGGCCGAGGAGCTCGCGCACGAACTTCGGCGAGATCAGATCCGGCCGCTCGAGCAGCTCCTCGAAGAGCGCGCGCGCCTCGGGTGACACGTACTGCTCGAGCTTCGACGGGTCTTCGCGCAGCCGAGCCATCTCGAGCATGAAGAAGGTGCGCACGATGGGGCGCGTCGTCTTGCTCACGACCGGATCGCTCGCCAGGTGGTCGGCGAGCTTCGCGAGAGCCTCGACCTCGAACAGCTCGCCCACGGGCGCAGCCAGCACGGCCTCGAAGCCGGCTTGCAGGTTCTTCCTCAGCTGCGCCTTGCCCCACTCCGAGCTGAGCCGCTCCTTGGCCCAGGCGACGTGGCGCTCGCGCGGGCTCTTGCGTTCTTCGGTCATTCTTCTGCTTCGAGGTAGCCGCAGGTCGCCGCGCCTTCGGCGAGGCAATGATGCGAGGTGGGGTTCGACAGGTAGTAGACGTCGGTGCCGTCGCTCTGGAAGAAGCGCGCGACGGCGTTCGTGAGGTACGTGCCCGCGTCGAACGCCTCGCACGGGTTGCCGTTGACGAAGGTGTGGGTGCCCTCGGGGACGACATACGCGTCGAGCAGGCCCGTCACCCGCCGCGACGCGTCCGGGGTCCAAGCGCCGTCGGGCCCATAGGGCACCCCCGAGAGGCGCGGCTCCCACACCGCCTCGATCGACGAGTCGAGCGCGGAGGCGGTGTACCTCACCAGCCGGTGCGGCACCGGCGCGGCCTGCTCGAAGTAGAGCTGCGCGCCCTCGTCCAGGTCATCCGCGTCGAACAGCGCCTCTTCGCACTTGAGCTCCCCGAGCGGGTTGGGCACGCAGCGGTCGAGGGCCTCGTCGCAGAAGCCGCCTTGGCAGTCCTCCCCGGCTGTCGCGCAGCCGGCTGGATAACACGCTGCCTCGGAGCCGTCCGAGCGGGTGAACATCCCGTCGAGATCCGCGTTCGCGCTCGTCACGCACTGTGGCTGGGCCGGGTGACGCGCGAGGGCCGTGACGCCCTCGATGACGTGGCGGTTGATGAGATCTTGGTTCGGCGTGACGCCGCCGAGGGCCTCGTAGAGCGCGGCCGGCGTGACGTAGTCGACGTACTCGGGGTACTTCGACGCGGCGTCCGGCGCGAAGAACGGGAGCGCCCCGGTGGCGCGCGCGAAGGCGATGCCGGAGTTGAGCGGCACGTTCATGTCGCCGATGGTGTTGACCGTCAGGACGGCGTGCGAGGCGATGGGCTCGCCGAACGGATCGGTCATCTGGCGGATCGCGTAGTAGGGCGCGAAGCTCACCGGGTCACCCGGCTCGAGCGCCATCTGCGCGAGCTGCAAGAAGCGCCTCAGCGACGGGGTCTGGCGGATCTGCCCGTACCCTTCGGCGGGCGCGACGAGCGTCCCTCCCTCTGGGTAGAAGCGGCCCTGGAAGACGCCGCAGCTGGCCCCCTCACACGTCGCGGTGCCCGCGCCGTTGGGGGCGCCCTGCGCGATGCGGCCCTTGCCGTAGGTGGCCACCGTAAGGACGGGCGTCTCGTTCGCGCCGTCGAACGTCGGCCGGCACGAGCCATAGTCGGTGACCAGGTCGCGGCCTTCGTAGAACGTCACCTGCACGCTGTCGTCGACGGTCGTCGGCAGGCCGATTCGCATGCGCGCGTCATCGCCGACGCGCGCGCACCGCAGCTCGCCGTTGTCGTTGTTGTAGACCAGCACCGTCGTGTCCTTGACGACGTTCGGGTCGACGCACGAGATCTCGAGCTCGCCGGTCGAGTTCACGTCGGGCATGACCCAGCGGAGCGACAGCTCTCCTGCCGCGCACACGGTGCAGTCTTTTCGGTCGTCGAGGGCGCCCGCGCACGCCTGGCGCTCCTCCGACGGCACGGTCACCAGCAGCGGGCCCCACATCCGCAGCAGCACCGCCTCGATGACGCCGCCCTGGAACGAGCGTACGCCGATGTCCGTCAGCCCGCCGCCGCCCGAGCCTGGTGAAGCCGCGGTCACGTAGGCGTCGATCGCGCCATGGATGCCGCTCAGGATGCCGCCGAGCGACTCGCCCCAGGTGCCGTACTTCGCGTCCGGGCCGCCGAAGTCGGGGACACCGTTGCCGTCGAAGTCGCCCGCGACCTCGGCCGCGCCGTCGCCGTTGGTGTCGCAGAGCGTGCTCGCCGGCGTCGCCCAGCCGGTCTGCTCGGTGCGGCAGAAGGCGCGGCCCTCCGGCTCGCCGAACGTCCTCAAGATGCGCACGAGCTGCAGGTGATCGAGGACCGACTGCCGCACGCCGTCGCGCGTGTGAAACAGGTAGCTCGACCAGAAGTCGCCCCCCGAGTCGCCGCGCCCGTCGCCGTCCAGGTCGCGCGCGCGCGTCCGCAGCAGGGCCTCGAACGCGGGGCCACCGCACGCGCCCGAGAAGATGCTCTTCGCGAGGGTCTCGGTCACGTCGTCTCCGAGATCGAGCCCATGCCCCATCGCGTTGATGCCGACCGTGGCGAGCCCGTGCTGCGCGAGGTTCCCCGCGTAGAGGATGTGCTCGATGAACGCGCCCGTGTAGCCGTGCCCGTAGATGTTCACGTCGAACGGCTGCTGGAACTGCGCGGTCTCCTTCGGCACGACGATGAAGACCTGCACCTCGTCGCTGTGGACCTCGCCCGCGCCGGTCAAGAAGTCGACGTTGAACGCCGCCTTCGGATCGGGGCTCTGGGGGCCGCCCTCGAGCAGGAACGGGGACCGGAAGGTGGCGACCGCGATGTAGTCGATCGCCTCGAAGGTCTCGAGCAGCAGGGCGGTCTCGGGGCCGTCTCCGGCGCCCAACAGCTCCGAGACGGCCAGCTCGAGCGTGTCGCGGATCTGATCGACGCGCAGGATGTAGAGGTTGTCGACCTTGTCGACGCACGCCTCCTTCGCCTCCCAGCCGGCGGGATCCGTCGCGCCCTGCTCGAAGCCGGTCACCGTGCCGACCGCGCGCTGAAGCTCCAGCTCTGCCGGGAAATCGCGCCCGAGCTTCGAGAAGAGCCCCTGCTCGAACAGCCCGTCCCGGAGGATCTTCATGTCGTCGACCGTCGGCTGCGTGGTGAAGCCCCAGGTGAAGGCGACGCGCGACAGGCCGGTGCCGGCGAGGTCGCCGAAGTACGCCGCCCGCGTCGGCTCGTCGATCGCCTCGGCCACGCGCTGCGCGACGACGCGCTGGGTGGCGTGGAAGACGTGATCGAACGGCGACTTGACCGGGTCACCGTTCGCGTCGAGCAGCCGGTCGGTGACGACGACCGCGTATTTGGTCATCTCGTCGAGCGGCAGCAGCGGCCGGAAGACGAGCGTGTCGGTCTCTCGCTCGTAGTAGGTGAGCAGGTGATCGGCGACGCAGCGGTCGCGCGTCTGGCGGGTGAGCCGGCAGCTCGCGTCGCCGTACGCAGGGTTCTTGGCGTCGTCGCAGATGGGGTCGGGGTCGGGGCAGACGAACGGGTCGTCGAGGTTCGGCACGTCGAGCACGCCGTCGAAGTCGGTGTCGTGCTCGGGCCCGAACGTGTCCCAGCCGATCGAGCCGCGCTTCGACTCGTCGGACGTTTCGAAGGCCAGGTTGCGCTCCGTCGCCCGCGTGTCGTTGGCCCAGTACCGGTCGAGGCGCTTGAGCGTGACCTCGTAGTTGCCGTTGCCCAGGTCGATCGGCACGGGGAGCCCGGTGTCGAGGTTCACCAGGTAGATGGCGTCGTCCTCGAAATCGTAGTCGTCGCCCTGGTGGCGCTCCTCGATGTTGGCGAGGTCGAGCGCGGCCTGCCAAGGCGCGCGCGGCTGCCCGCCGACCTCGGCCAGATCGAAGGCCATCGAGATCGGGCTGAAGGTGCCCCAGCCCTCCATTCGGTCGAAGCGCGCCCGCGCGTCACGCTCGATCGCGGTCGGCGCGATCAGGCTCGCGTTGATGCGCAGGCCCGTGCGGCTCGTGGGGTCGGACCAGGTCGCGGAGTCGTTGGGCAGCGGGACGTCGGGCAGCGGCTCGTGGGCGAGGTCGAAGCGCACGCGCGCGCCGGGGCCCTCGGGGGTGCGCCCGAAGTCGAGCGGCGCTCGGTCGTCACACGACGACGCAGAGAGGACCAGCGCGCCGGCGCCGAGCGTCAGGACCAAGGAGGCGAGTCGGTGGGGGCGGTGCATCGGGCTCGGCAGGGGAGTCTATTCTTCAGGTGTCGTCAGCGCATGTCGCGCGCGCGACAGGTTGCACGGAACGGAGGTCAAGGTTTCGTCCGTGCACGACAGAGACCTACAAGGATTTACAAGTGCATGACAATCAGCCAGGGGGTGGATGTTAAGTCCGGGTGGATCCAATGAATATCGCCCTTTGCGTCCTCTATTTCGGGGTGCTGGCGCTGCTCTCCGGCTACGGGCTTCACCGGCTTCACTTGGTCGTCCTTTGTCGGATCCACCGCAAGCGGCTCCAGGCCATCGTCGACTCGGCGCCGTACGTCGCAGAGCGTAGCGACGAGAAGCTCCCCCGGGTGACGATCCAGCTCCCGCTCTTCAACGAGTCGACGGTGACGAACCGACTCCTCGATGCGATCGCGAAGATGGATTACCCCGCGAGCCGCCTCGAGATCCAGGTCCTCGACGACTCGACCGACGAGACGCAAGCGATCGCCCACGCCCACGTGGAGCGGCTCCGCGCCCAGGGTGTCGACGCCGTGTACCTCCACCGCGTCGACCGCACCGGCTACAAGGCCGGCGCGCTCGACAACGGCCTGAAGGTCGCGAAGGGTGACCTGGTCGCCGTCTTCGACGCCGACTTCGTCCCCCAGCCCGACTTCGTGCGCAGCATCGTCGGCCACTTCGACGACCCGAAGGTCGCGATGGTGCAGACGCGCTGGGGCCACATGAACCGCGACCACTCGAACCTCACGCAGATCCAGGCGCTGATGCTCGACGGTCACCACCTGGTCGAGAACCGCGCGCGTTGTGGCGCCGGCTTCCTCTTCAACTTCTCGGGCACCGGCGGCATGTGGCGGCGCCAGGCGATCGAGGACGCCGGCGGCTGGGAGCACGACACCCTCACCGAGGACCTCGACCTCTCGTACCGGGCGCAGCTCAAGGGCTGGAAGTTCGTCTACAGGCCCGACGTCGTCACGCCCTCCGAGCTCCCCGAGGAGGTCTCGGCGGTCCGCGCGCAGCAGTATCGCTGGGCGAAGGGCACCGTGCAGACGGCCCGCAAGCTGATGGGGCGCGTGCTGCGCTCCGACCTGACGCTGAGCCAGCGCGTCGAGGCGTTCTTCCACCTCACGCCGCACTTCGCGTACCCGCTGATGGTGATGCTCTCGGTCCTCTTGCTGCCGGCGATGATCCTCATGCCGGCCGCCAGTAGCCTGACCATGTTCCTGGTCGACCTGCCGCTGCTCACCGCGACGACCGGCTCGCTCGCCGCCTTCTACATGGAGGCCGAGCGCGCCCAAGGCCGCCGCAGCGTGCGCGCGGCGATGCGGCTGCCCATGTTGATCGCCCTCGGGACCGGCCTCGCCCCTCACCTCACCAAGGCCGTCTTCGACGGCGTGAAGAACATGGCGGGCGAGTTCGTCCGCACGCCCAAGCAAGGCACGAACAAGGCGCGCTACAAGGTCTACGCGAACATGCCCTGGCTCGAGATCGGGCTCGCGCTGCTGTCGTTCGGCTCGGTCGTCGCCTCCATCACCTCGGGGCACTGGTTCGCGACCCCGTTCGCGATGTTGTTCATGAGCGGATACGCGTACGTCGCGGTGCTGGTCGCCACGGAGCAGAAGGGCCGCAAGGTCGTCACCCCCGTGTCCAGCGAGACCGTCAGCGACGCGCCCCCCGCGCTCGCCTCCGACGAGACCGCCGCGGCCGCGAACTGAGGCCGTCACCGCGATGATGTGGAGGGAGCCCTCCGGCCCTGGGGTCGGGGGGCTTCATCCTTCCTGGGGGCCGCCCGGCCTTTCACATTTGAAAGACGGTGCTTGAACGCTCCGCGCTCGGCCCACTATCCTGATGTCGACTCAATAACCCCTCGGGGGCCCTCTCATATGACCAAGGCGGAGATCGTTCAAGCCATCTATAACCGCCTTGGCGGCTTCTCGAAGAAGGAGGCCGCCGACCTGGTGGACCTCGTCTTCGACACGATGAAAGAGACGCTCGCGCGCGGGGAGAAGATCAAGATCTCCGGGTTCGGCAACTTCGTGCTTCGCGACAAGCGGCAGCGCCAAGGCCGCAACCCGCAGACCGGCGACCCCATGGTCATCACCGAGCGGCGTGTGCTCAACTTCAAGGCGAGCAACATCCTCAAGCTGGGTCTCAACCCGCGACGAGGCCGTGAGGCGACCGAAGGCGGCGCGTCCGCGGGCAGCTGAAGACCGACCTCGAGGCGTCCTTGTCGAACCGCACGGATCGGCTTCAAAAGCTCTACTTCAGGATCGGCGAGGTCGCGGGCATCGTCGGCGTCGAGCCGCACGTCTTGCGCTACTGGGAGAGCGAGTTCCGCTCGGTTCGACCGCAGAAGTCGGCGCGGGGCCAGCGCATCTACTCCAGGCGCGACGTCGACACGCTCCTCAAGGTGAAGGAGCTTCTGTATTCGCACCGCTTCACGATCGCCGGGGCCAAACGCAAGCTCCGCGAGGGCGGCGTCGAGCCCATCGCCCAAGCGACCGTCGAGGCCGCACCCGAGCAAGCTCCTGCGCCCGTGGCGGTCGTGGTTCGCGATCTGGCAGAGGTTCGTGTTCTGCGTGATCGCCTGGCAGCGCTGCGCGACAAGGCGACGTCGTACCTCTCGGAGGTCGACGGATGGGGCACCCTCGAGTCCCCGGACGCGACCGGCCCCGCAGACCGGCGCAGCGGGTCTTAGCGGGGCTCCAAACCGTCTCGTCGCGGTGCTCGGCAACGTGATCGCTGTGATTTCACCCCCCCAACCCCCCTCGCTGCGCGAGCGGGGAGCATCGCCGTGAGCGGCGGCGCCTCCGACGAAGCGCTGGAGACCCTGCTGTATGACGGCGCGTCGTGGGACCTCGCCCTCGAGGGGGCCCGCGGGGAGGGCTCGCGCCCACCCTTCGACACGGTCGACGTGTCGCGCCTCCCCGGTGCGCGAATCGTCGCGCTCGCTCGCTTCGAGCACGAGGGCGCGACGATCGTGGCGGGCTGCGCCGCGGGCCCCTCGGACCGCTTCGCGCCCGGGCTCGAAGCCGTGTTGTTCGATCGAGCGACGGGGCTCGCGTGGTCATCGCTCGCGATCGTGCCGCGCGACGTCGCCATCGAGCGAGAGGGGGCGCTCGCCCGATCGTACGAGCGCAGGACGGTCGGGCGCTCGGATCGCGGGGAGGTCGTGCTCGAACAGCTCCTGGCGTTCGATGGACGAGACCTCGATCTCGTCCTCTGCTCGGCCGCGTGCGTCGGGCCGCGCTGCGGCGAGGTCTCGCTGGTCGTCCGCGGCGAGCTGCCCGAGCCGCCGCCGCCGAACGTGGCGGTGCGGGCGCTCTTCTACGCCGCCGAGCACCCGGCGCCGGTGCTCGGCGCGGCCGGCGCCGTGCTGCTCGCCGTGGTCGCGCTCGTGTTGTGGCGCCGCCCGAGCCCGCGGCCCTGAGCGGGCGCGCGGGGTGGACGAAGAACGTCAGCGCGGGCGCCCGCTCGCTTGACGCGACCCCCCTACCGAGGGACGACGAGACAACGTCGTTTCTCCTCCCTCGTCGAGGCTAGGTGCCATGGCTGAAGGTCTCAATCGTGTGATGTTGCTCGGCAACCTCGGGGCCGATCCCGAGCTCCGGTTCACCCAAGGCGGGCAGGCTGTGCTGAACCTGCGCCTCGCGACCACCGAGAGCTACCTCGACCGGGACAAGGTCCGCAAAGAGCGGACCGACTGGCACAACGTGGTGATCTGGGGGAAGCGCGGCGAGGCGCTCGCGAAGATCCTCGCGAAAGGCTCGACGATCTTCATCGAGGGCTCGCTGCGCACCTCGAGCTACGACGATAAAGAGGGCAACAAGCGGTACAAGACCGAGATCGTCGCCAACAACGTCATCCTCACGGGTGGCCGCGGCGGCGGGCGCTCGATCGTCGACGAGGGCGGCGGCGGCGGCGGCGGCGGCGGTGGCGGCGGCGGCGGCGGCGGTGGCGGCGGCTACGCCGGGCGCGGCGCTGGTGGCCCGGGCGGCGCCCCCGCTGGCGGTCGAGGCGGTGGGCGAGACGAGCGCGGCGGGCCCCCGCCCGCGAACGAGCCGGCGGACGACTTCGGCTACGGCGGCGGCAACGACGACGACATCCCGTTCTGATCAGCGCACCCGGTTGCAGGAGGGGGGCGGGGGGGGGGGCGCCCCCCCCCCGCGGGGGGGGGGGGGGGGCGGGGGGGGGGGCCCCCGGGCGGCTTGCCGGCGCCCGCGAGGACGTCGGCGAGGAAGTACTGCGCCATCGAGAAGTAGACGACGATCCCCACGACGTCGACCAGGCTCGCGATGAACGGCGACGAGCTGGTCGCCGGGTCGAGCCCGACCTTGCGGAGCAGCAGCGGGAACATCGACCCGACCACCGTGCCCGACGTCACGATCGCGACGAGCGTGAAGAAGATCGTCACGGCGAACATTCCGCCGTCGCCCCACATGAGCACGCGCACGGCGCCGACGGTGCCGAGCAGAAAGCCCATGACCAGCCCCTGGCCGAGCTCGCGGACGAACACGCGAGACCAGTCGGAGATCTGGACCTCGCCGGTCGCGAGCCCGCGGATGACCAGCGCCGCCGACTGCGAGCCCGAGTTGCCGCCGGTGGAGATCAACAGGGGCACGTAGAACGACAGCGTCGCGACGGCCGCGATCACGTCGTCGTAGCTGCGCAAGGCGGTCCCGGTGAAGAAGCCGCCGATGAACAGCACCATCAGCCACACGACGCGCTTCTTGATGAACGTCCAGAATGGGACGCGGAAGTACGTCTCCTCGGTCGGCTCGATGGCCGCGATCCTCTGGACGTCTTCGCCGGCCTCCTGCGTGAGGACGTCCATCACGTCGTCGACCGTGATCACGCCGAGCAGCTTCTGCCCTGCGCCGACGACCGGGAGCGCGGAGAAGTCGTACTTCGCCATCGTGCGCGCGACGTCTTCCTGATCGACCGTGGGGCTGACCGCGTGGACCATCTCGGTCATCACGTCCGCGATCTTCTCCTTGGTGTCGGCGAGCAGGATGTCGCGCAGCGACGCGACGCCGTGGAGCCGCCCTTGCTTGCCCACGATGTACACGTAGTAGACGGTCTCGGCCGCCGTCCCTTCGTGGCGGATCTTCTCGATGACGTCCGCCACGGTCGCGCTCGGTGAGACAGCGACGTAGTCCGTCGTCATCAAGCCGCCAGCGCAGTCGTCGGGCCACTTCGTGAGCAGCTCGACGTCGGCGGCCGCCTCGGGGTCGACGCGCTCGATGTTCTCGAGCAGCGACTCGCCGACGTCGTCGGGTAGCGCCGAGACGAGGTCGGCGCGATCGTCGGCCGCCATCTCGATCACGATCGGCGCGACCTTCTCGGTGCCGATCTGCTGGACGAGCTGCTCCTGGTGCGCCTCGTCGAGGCGCTGGAAGATCTTGGCCGCCTGCTCGGGCGGGACGGCCCCGAGCAGCTTGACCGCCTCGTCTTGACCCAAGAGCTCGAGGAGATCGGCGAGGTCCTCGTCGTGGATCTCGTCGATGAACTCCCCGAGCTGGGTCGGATCCTCTTCGAGGAGCTGGCGCACCTCGGGAGCGATGGCGACGGCGACCCGGATCATGAGTGCGGCACTACACCCGCAGACAGGAGCGCGAAAGAAAGATGGATGGCGGCGCCGAGGACGCCCCACCGACCGCCGGACGTCGCCGCCACCACGCTCGGCCCGTCGAGGAGGTTGTCATGTTCCGAAAGCCCCGTCGGCGGGCCGGCGGCGCCGTGTCGTGTCTCGCCTCGGTCGCCGCGCTCCTTCACACCGGCTGCCTCGACCGCCCGATCGAGCCCATCGAGCCGCGCACGACGAAGGGGGCCATCGAGACCCTCAAGAGCTCCCGGGTGGACAAGATCGATCTGCTGCTCGCGATCGACAACTCGATCTCGATGGCGGACAAGCAGACGCTGCTCGGCGAGGCCGTGCCCCAGCTGGTGGATCGGCTGGTGAACCCGCGCTGCGTCGACCCGTCGAAGACGGCGCCGGTCGCGCCGGAGACCATCGCGCAGCCCGCCGGCCCCCTCGACCCCTGCCCGCTGATCGACAAGGCCGGTGAGCCGCTGCAGACGAAGCGGGAGTTCGAGCCAGTCAAAGACATCCACGTCGGGATCATCAGCTCGAGCCTGGGCGACCTCAGCGGCGGCGACTGCGGCGGAGCGCAGCACTACGACGACGGCGGCAAGCTGCTCGACCGGAGTCTGGGCGGCGGGACCGTCCCGACCTTCGGGGACGATCACTTCCTGCTGTGGGATCCCGACGGGAAATATGGCCCGAACACGGACGTGAGCGCGTTCCAGGGGACGCTGACCGAGATGGTGATCGGGGTCGGTCAGACGGGCTGCGGCTACGAGATGCAGCTCGAGTCGGTGGTCCGCTTCCTGGTCGACCCGGCCCCCTACGCGGAGCTCGTGCGCGAGCCGGTCGAAGGCTCGGCGGACCGGAACGTGAAGCGCGGGGTGGACGAGGACGTCTTGACCCAGCGCGCCGCCTTCCTCAGGCCCGACTCGCTCGTGGCCATCGTGATGCTGTCGGACGAGAACGACTGCTCGGTCCAGGCCGAGGGCTATGGGTACTTCGCGTTC
This sequence comes from Polyangiaceae bacterium, assembly GCA_016719945.1. Classification (GTDB taxonomy): domain Bacteria; phylum Myxococcota_A; class Polyangia; order Polyangiales; family Polyangiaceae; genus Xiheicaenibacterium. The sequence continues at coordinate 95,465 of JADJYE010000015.1, forward strand.
TCGGGAGGGCTCGAGCCGGGCTCGTCGGCGTGCGCGTCGAGCCCCGACGACCCCTGCTGCTACAGCTGCAACACCGACCCCCCGCAGGGCTGCACCGCCGATCCCGCTTGCGCCGGGAACCCCGAGATCCCGGTCGACGCGCCTGGGCTCAGGTGCTGGGACCAAAAGCGGCGCTTCGGGACCTCGCTCCTCTATCCGGTGTCGCGCTACGTGAACGCCCTCACGCTCGAGAACATCGACCCAGCTCGCGTCGATCTCAAACCGAAGGAGGGTGGAGAGTCGGTGCCCAACCCGCTGCTCGAGGGTCGTCCCAACGGGCTCGTCTATTTCGCGGGCATCGTTGGGGTCCCTTGGCAGGCCGTCGCCCGCAAGAACGACGCGGGTGAGCCCGACCTCGCCCGTGGCTACATGACGCCAGGCGAGCTCGAGTCGCTCGGCCTGTTCGAAGCGCTCGCCGGCGACCCGGATCGCCTCGTGCCGCCCACCGATCCGTTCATGATCGAGTCGGTCGAGCCGCGCTCGGGCACGAGCGCGATCCTGGGGCTCGCTCCGACCAGCGACAACGCGATCAACGGAGGCGACCGAACCCCGGCCGACCCCGACACCGAGCTCTACGACGTAGGCCTGCAATACGCGTGCATCTTCGACGTCGACGACGACCCCGAAGGCTCGGAGTGCAGCGAGTGTGCGGACGGCGTGTGCGACAACCCCGTCTGCGAAGGCACCGTGCAGACCCACGCGAAGGCGGTACCGGGCTTGCGCCAGCTCGCCTTGATCCGCGCCATGAAAGACCAAGGGATCGCGGCCAGCGTCTGCCCCGCCAACACCGACGACGCGCAGAAGACGTCGCCCGAGTACGGCTACAACCCCGCCGTCGGGGCCCTGGTCGACGCGCTGAAGGACGACCTCGCGGGCCAGGAGTGTCTGCCGTTCTCGATCGAGGCGATCGCGGGGCAAGTGACCTGCCTCGTCGTCCAGTCGAGCCGAGCGGACAGCTGCACTTGCGACGGCCCCGGCCTCTCGTCGCCCCCTGCCACGCACGACAACGTGCTCGCGTTCATCCAGTCGAGCGAAGGCTACGACGACGCGGAGACCTGCTTCTGCGAGGTGGCTCAGCTCGAGGCGGACGAGCTCCAGGCTTGCCAGAACGACGAGCAGGTCCCGGTGGGGATCGACGGCTGGTGCTACATCGACGCCAGCCCGACCTCCCCGGTCGGCAACCCCGACCTGGTCGGCTGCGGTGAGACCGAGCCGCGGGTCGTTCGGGTGGTCGGTGAGCCCAAGCCCAAGAGCGGCGCGACCCTGCATATCTTCTGCACCGGAGAGGGGAGCTGACACCCGTACAGGTGCCCGAGCGGTTGCGGTGCCCCGGTCGGCGCGGGAACATGTGTCACCCCGCGCTGTCCACGGGACGACGATGCCGATCCCCGATCTGTTGTACGCCGAGCCGAGCGCGCGACTCGACGCAAGCCGCGTCACGCAGGGCGTAGCGTTTGCGTTCGCGGTCGGCGAGGGTGGAGACCTGCTCTCCTCTGCGCTCGACGACGTCGAGCTGGGGCCTTCGAGCTTCGACCCGTCGCACTTCGGCCACGAGCTCTTCCTGGACGAGGTCGTGCGGACCTGTTTCAACATCGAGGCCGGCGGGCGTCGCTTCACCCCGAACCGGACGAGCCTGGCGAGGATCTTGGCTCAGCCCCCGGAGGACCCCGCGTCGTGCGCGCTGCGTCGAGAGGTGCTGCTCGAGCTGGGCGAGAGCCCCTCGCTGCGCGCAGACGCCGAGAAGACCTACGTGGAGCTGTTCAACTTCCGGCACCTGTTGTGCACCTCGCACCAGGCGGGTGGCTCGACGCCGGAGCTGCACGAGCATCGCATCGGGGTCCTGCGCGCGCTGAAGACCGCCATCGTTGGGCTGTCGTCTCGGTTCGAGCACGCGAAGAGCGCGCTCGCGCGGGTCCACGCGTTCGGGGCCGAGGTGGCAGGGCGGCCAGCGTTCGCGGACCTCGCCGCGCTGCTCGCGCACGAGGAGGGGCTCGCCGACGTCGACCTCTGCCTGCGGGTCGGGGCCGACGGCTCCGTCCGTGGCTTCGAGCTCACGAAGATCCGCGAGCACAAGAGCCGCTACTACCGATCGCCAGCGGCGCGGTTCTGGTCGCGGGTGGTGCTGTTCATCCGAGGCTTCAAGTTCTCCGAGCTCGAGGTCATGGCGCGCCTGCTCGACCAGGTCTTCACGCCGTTCGAGGCCGACGTGCTGTTCATGCTCCAGCTGATGCAGGACCTCGAGCTGTACCTGGGCGCGCTCAGCTTCCGGGATCTCGCGCTCTCGCGCGGCCTCGCGGTCTGTTTGCCCGAGCTGACGCCGCCGCCCAGCGACGTCGATCACGGGCGTCGCGAGCTGTTCGGCCTGTTCAACCCGCTCTTGCTTGCGGACCGCGGCGCCCCCAAGCCGTGCGACCTCACCTCGGAGCGGCACGACGCCATCGTGCTCGTCACGGGGCCCAACTCGGGCGGCAAGACGCGGCTGCTGCAGGCGATCGCCATCACCCAGATCCTCGCGCAGAGCGGCCTCTTCGTCCCTGCGCGCCAGGCGCGCATCGCGTGGACGCGCGGGCTGTTCTGCTCGCTGCACCACGAGATCACCGCGGACCAGAAGGAGGGTCGGCTCGGCACCGAGCTGCTCCGCATCCGCGGCCTGTTCGAGGATCTCCGGCCGGGAGACCTGGTCGTCTTCGACGAGCTGTGCTCGGGCACCAACCCGTCGGAGGCCGAGGCCATCATCCGCCTCGTGCTCGAGCTCTTGAGCGAGCTCAACCCGCAGGTCTTCGTCACCACGCATTTTCTCGATTTCGCCGCTCAGCTGCAGGCAGACCCTCACGTCGAGCGCCTGCAGTTCCTCCAAGCCGCGCTCGACGAGAAGAACCGCCCCACGTACGCGTTCGCGCCCGGCGTCGCGAAGAGCGCGCTGGCGGCCGAGACCGCGGCGCGCCTCGGCGTCACCCTCGAGGAGCTCGCCTCCCTCGTCGCGCGGAGGAAGGCCGAGCGCGTGAAGCGCTCGGTGTTGCCCGAGTCCCTCGGCCACGCGACCGGGTTCGGCGAAGAGCGCTAGCGAGAGCTCACGGTCGACGACGAGCTCGGTCGAGCCTTGTGCGTGGTCGCCGGGCGCTGCCGGCTGGGCTCGAACTCGAGCGTGCCGTCGTCGAGGTTTCCGTGGCGCAGGGTCAAGATGTCGAGCACGTAGTTCTGGTACATGCGCCACGGCCGCTTCGAGCCTTGCTTGGGCATGCTGGCGATGGCGCGCAGGATGTAGCCCGGCGTGAAGTCGACGAACGGCTCCTCGCGCAGCGTGGGGTCGTTGCGTCGAGGCACGCAGTAGCGAGCGCCGGTCTTGTCCATATAGGCGAGCAGCCGGCACACGTAGTCGGCCGTCAGGTCGGCCTTCAGCGTCCACGACGCGTTCGTGTAGCCGAACGTCGAGGCGAGGTTCGGCACGTCGCTGTACATCGTGCCCTTGTAGTTCATCATGCTGGGCGGCTCGATCGCCTTGCCGTCGACGACGAGCTTGATGTCGCCCATGAACATTAGCTTGAGGCCGGTGGCGGTGACGATCAGGTCGGCGTCGAGGAGCTGACCGCTCTCGAGCTCGACGCCCTTCTCGGTGAACGTCTTGATGTGGTCGGTGACGACGCCGACCTTGCCCTCGCGGATCGCCGCGAACATGTCGTTGTCGGGCACCAGGCACATGCGCTGATCCCACGGCTTGTACGAGGGCTTGAAGTGCTTCTCGACGTCGAAGCCGGGCAGCTGCTTCTGGATCAGGTGGAGGAGCTTACCCGCCATCGCCTCGGGCTTGCGCCGCGAGTACTGGTAGAGCGCCATCGTGAGCAGCACGTTCTTCCAGCGGGTGAGATCGTAGGCGAGGTGCTCGGGCAGGTGATCGCGCAGCCAGTTGGCGATCGCGTCCTCTGCTGGCATCGAGAACATGTACGTCGGCGAGCGCTGCAACATCACGACGTGAGCGGCCTTCTTGGCGAGCTGCGGCACGAGGGTGACGGCCGTGGCGCCGCTGCCGATCACGATCACGCGCTTGTTCTCGTAGTCGATATCGTCGGTCCAGAACTGCGGGTGCACGACGCGCCCTTGGAAGCGGTCTCGCCCGGGGAACACCGGCGTGTAGCCCTCGGAGTAGTCGTAGTACCCGGTGCAGGTGTAGAGGAACGAGCAGGTGAAGAGCTTCGTCTCGCCGGTCGCGCCCTGCTCCACCTCCACGGTCCAGCGGGCGTCGGGCGTCGACCACGAGGCGCTCTTCACCTTCGTGCCGAAGCGAATGTGCCGATCGATTCCGGCCTCGCGGGCGGTCTCCGTGACGTACGACAGGATCGAGGGGCCGTCGGCAATGGCTTTCTGATCGCGCCAAGGCTTGAAGGCATAGCCCAGCGTGAACATGTCGGAGTCGGAGCGGATGCCCGGGTACCGGAACAGGTCCCACGTCCCGCCGATCGCGTCTCGGCTCTCGAAGATCGCGTACGTCTTGTGGGGGAGGCGCTCTTGGAGGTGGTACGCCGCGCCGATCCCCGAGAGCCCCGCGCCGACGATGATGACGTCGAAGTGTTCAGCCACTTGGCACCTACCTGTACGGTGGAGCCTCCGAGGCGGCGGCCCCCCTTGCCCCGGAAGCTAGCAGCGAGGCCCCGAAAAGTCTTACCCGGTCGCGCGCCGCCCGCTCGCCGAGTCGTCGTCGCCCCAAGCGTGGGCGCGCTCGGCTGCGTCGAACAGGTCGGCGAGGGATTGGGCGCGGCGCTGTTGCTCCGCCACGCGATCGAGCTCGGCGAGCAGGGCCGCGCAGTGCCGCGCGGTCATCGAGGCGCTCATCGTGCGCCGCGCGCGGCCGGCCGGACGCGACGTCGCAGCAGGGAGCTCGAGGAGAGGGAGCTGAGCCCGATTCGGCTTGGTCATGCGCTCCATGTGAGCGCACGGAGCGGCGGCGCGAAGAGCCGGACAATGTCCTAGGACAGAGAATGTCAGCCTAGGCCAGCGCGCGAACGGCGGCCCGCCGACTCGAGGGCCGGCGGGTCACTGCGGCTTGGGCTCGGGCTCGAGCCCGGCGAGGACGGCGAGCTGGACCGGGTGATACGGGGGGCGCGGCGTCATCGGCTGATCGGCCACACCGCCGCGCGCTCGGATGAGCCGCGCGCAGAGCGCGAGGCAGTATTTCCCCTGACACCACCCCGTGCCGAAGCCCGTGTAGCGCTTCGCGGACTCGAGGTCCGTGTGGCCCCGCTCGAGCGCCTGCTCGAGCTCGTGCAACGTCACGTCCTCGCAGCGGCAGACGAGCGTCTTGGACAACTACTTCTTGGCCGGCTCGCTCTTCGCCTTCGCTTGGGGCGTCTGCTCCGCCTCGTTCTTCGCGCGCCACTCGGCGAGCTGCTTCGTTCGGCGCCTCTTCTGCTTCTGACGGACCATGGGCTTTTGCGGCATGGCCCGACCTCTAGCATTTTTCTTACCCCGCGCGCCCGCTTCCGCGGGGCCCTGCGGTTTTCTCGCCTCCGAGCCGGCGCGAAAACCGGCGCGGGGGCGCCCGCCCTTCGGCGCTCAGGGCTTGCGCGCGGAGGCGCAGCCCAGGTTGACCGTCAGATCGAACTGACCTTCGGACCAGTACTTCCCGATCGCCAGCTTCGCGTAGTCGACGGCCGCGCCGAGCGCCTCGGTGCGGCCCTCGATCACGGAGCCGAGCTCCGGCAAGACGACGAGCCTGAACAGCGAGCTCTGCGCGAAGTCCCGGCCGGTCTCGAACGGAACGCTGAGCAGCTCGACGTCGACGGCGACGTCGACGAAGCCCAGCCGCTCGAGATCTTCGGTCAACGTCTCGGGGGTGGGCCGGCTCTGGGCGCCGACCTCGATCGCCTCGCCGAACCTCGGATCATCGTGCTTGAGCGAGAACTCGCGGAGCATGTCGACGAGCTCGGGGTACGAGCCGCGCAGCGGCAGCGCGAAGAGCAGCTGACCCCCCGGCACGAGCACGCGTGACACCTCGCGTAGCAGCTGCATCCGCGTCGTCGCCGTGGTGATCGGGTGCACGACCACGGCGTGGGTGAAGGACGCGTCGGCGAGCTCGAGCGGGAGCGACCGGAGCACCTCGAAGTCGAGGGCGCCGGGGGCCGTGGCGGTGCGATCCGACGCGGCGCGCACGGCCGCCTCCGACGCCTCGAAGCCGTGCAGCCGGGTGTTCGGCAGGCGCTCTTCGATGGCGTCGGTGACGCTCGAAGCGAGCGGCCCGCAGGTCAGCACGGCGGACTGCGGCGCCAGGATGAGCCGCTCGACGGCCATCGCGTTGAAGAACGAGAAGTACCGGGGGACGACGTCGCTCGTGAGCGCGTCGACCTCTTCCTGGGTGTAGGCGGGGCCGAGGATGTGGGCCCGCGCCCCGCCGTCCTCATTACCCGTCCCGGTCACTTGCTCTTCTTCGGCGGCGGCTCGTCGTCGCCCTCGGCCTCGCCGTCGTCGTCACCCTCGGCGCCGGCGAAGATGTCGAGCGCGTCCTCGGCGAGCTCACCGATCGTGACCTCGGCGGACTCGTCGTTCTCGTCGCTCATCTCCACGACGCGCTTGTCGCCGATCAGGCGCTCGATGTGCTTCGCCATCGCGGGGTCGCCGATCTCGACCGCGACCTCGATCGCCGCCGCGGTCGCGTCGGGATCCTCGTGCACGAGGAAGAGCTCGAGCAGCTTGAGCACGCCGGGCTCGGGGACCTCGGCGAGGAGGTAGGGCAGCTCGGGCAGCGCCGGCGAGCGAACCGGGAGCCGCTTGAGGGCGCGCTCGACGCCCTTCGCCAGCTCCTTGAAGCGGTCGTAGGCGAGCACCTCGAGCTGCTCGCCCGCGACGGCGCGCGCGTCGGGGTGCTCGGTCGCCAGGATGTCGATCAGCAGGTCGACGGGCCTCGGCCCCTCCATCTCCCCGAGCAGCACCGCGAGGCGCTCGAGCCTCAGGGTCGCCTCGTCTTCGCTCGGCTCCTTGACGGCCTTGTCGAGCGCGCGACCGATGGCGGCGAGCAAGGTCGCCTCATCCGAGTCGGCGATGTCCGCGTGCAGCTGCCGCACACGGCGCTCGGCGTCGAACAGGTTCCCGAGGGCTTGATCCAGATCCGCGGCCTTGGCCATGGCGCCCGCGTAGCAACCCCGGCCCGTCGCGGCAACCCATCACTTCGAGACGGCGATCACCGTCTCGAGGATGGCTCGAGCGCGGCGCTCGAGCACGAGGGGTGCAGCCGGTCGGCCGTGTCGGTTGGCTCGTGGTAGTCGGTCGACTCGCCCGAGCTGAAGAACACGAAGGGCACCTTCTTGTCCTCGAACGGCGCGTGGTCGCTCCGCCCCTTCGCCATCGCCTCGACCTGCCCACGGAGAGAGCTGGGCAGGTCCTTGGGGAGCACCGCCCGGACGCCCTGTGAGGCGCACGCGGTCCTCACCGCCTGCTCGAAGCCTTCGGGCGGCGCGTCGGAGATCAGCACGCCGACCGAGCGCTCCGGGTCGACGTCCTTCATGACCCCGAACAGGCGCGCGCCGAGCCAAAACGCGGGCATGTCGACCAGGGGCCGGCCGATCATGTCGACGTTGACCATCGCGGTGACGGGGCGCCGCGTGAAGTCCCAGTCCTTCACCAGCGCCCGGCTGCCGTGCAGCCCGGCTCCTCGGCCCCGAAGAACGCGATCACGACCCGGCGGCCGAGCTCGCCGCGCCGCGCTCGCAGGGCCCGCGCGACGGCGAGCACGACGGCGGTCCCCGAGGCGTTGTCCTCGGCGCCCGGGTAGAGCTTCTTGTTGTGCTCGCCGAGGTGATCGTAGTGCGCTCCGAGCACGACCACCTCCTTGCGATCTGCGCCGTGAGGCTCGATGACGCCGAGGACGTTGCGGCTCTGGCGCTCGGTCTTCTTGCCGAATTTGAAGGGCTCGATGCGGCGACCCTCATACGGAGGGATGCCGGCGTCCTCGAGCTCACCCGCGAGCCATGCGGCCGCCGCCTCTTCGTCCTCCGAGGCCGAGCCGCGACCTCTGAGCCCGGGCGACGCGAGGAACGTCGCGTCGTCGAGGATGGCCGGGGCCGTCAGCGGATCGGGAGCGGCGCTGACGCTCGCCGAGGCAGCCGCGCTCGCGGCAGCCGCCGAAGCCGAGGCCGCCGCATCGTGGCTGCTGGTGACGGCCGTCGCGCTCGCGGTGGCGACCCCGGCCTTGGGCTGCTCATTGGCGTCGCGCGCGCTCTCGCTCGCGCAGGCGAGGAGGGACAGCGCGGTGACGAGCGCGGCGACCGAGGACCAGCTCACGAGGCGCTCAGCGTAGCTCGACCGCGGGCGCAGACCAGGCTCGCTTCATGGTCCCGAGGCGCTGTGCTACGGCTGAGAGGTGCACCCGCTCGTGAAAGGCGCCCTGGTCGCGGCGGCGCTGTCGCTGGCCGGCCTCGCGGTCGCACGACCCCGGCCCACCGGGCCCGCGCCCAGCGCGCAGGCGGCGTCGGCGTCGAGCGAGGTCGCGCCCATCGCGCTCACCGAGCTCCCCTGCCCCGAGCGGCACCTCCCCGAGGGCCGCGCCTGCGTGCCCCTGCCCGAGCTCGGCGATCTCACCGGCGCGCCCGCAGGAGCCCAGCTCGAGCGTCGCTCGCGCGGCGCGCTGTTCGAGGTGATCCCGCGCAGGCCCGATCGCCCCGCCGATCCAGCCGTGTTCGTCTACCCGATCGCCGACGAGCCCCTCTTCCTCCGCGGCTTCGACGATCTCCCGAGCGAGCACAGCCCCGTCTCGCTCGAGCTCTCGGCGGTCCGCGGCGCGCCGATCACCTCGCTCTCGCTCGAGGGCCAAGACGGCGCCGCAGAGGTGCTCGCGACAGGGAGGCTCGTCGGCACGACGGTCGTGACCCAACACCGCGTGATGGGGGCAGCCGGGCCGCGCCTCGTCCTGCTCGTGCACGGTCACCTCGACGCGATCGCCCCCGACGCCAAGCCCGGCTCGAAGCTGCAACCCGGCGACCTCGTTAACTTCGTCGGGGACAGCGGCAACCCGGGGGTGGTGAGCCTCTACCTCGAGGCGCGCTTGGCTCGGGAGGAGATCGAGCTGACGGGCCTGCCGCTCGAGCGCCTGCTCGACGCGGCGACCAGCATCCCGACCGACGCCCGCAACGTGCTGCCGACGCGATGAGCACGCCGCGGATTGTGGTATCGACGTGAGCGTGTCGCAGCCTCGGCGGAAGATCCTCGTGATCGAGGACGAGCCTCACATCGTGCTCGGCCTCACGGACGCGCTCGAGTTCGAGGGCTTCGCGGTCATCTCGGCGAGCCGCGGCAAAGACGGCGTGAACCTCGCGCGGCTCGAGAAGCCCGACGCCATCCTCCTCGACCTGATGCTGCCCGACACCAACGGCTTCAAGGTCTGCGAGGAGCTGCGCCGCTGGGACGCGTTCGTGCCGATCATCATGCTCACGGCGCGCTCGCAGGAGGTCGACAAGATCCGCGGGCTCGACGCCGGCGCCGACGACTACATGACCAAGCCCTTCAGCGTCGGCGAGCTGACGGCGCGCATGCGCGCGCTGCTGCGCCGCGCGCAGCGCCCCTCGGGCTCGACACCGGAGACCTTCACCATCGGCGACGCCGAGGTGAACCTCACCACCCACGTCGTGTCGCGCGAAGGACAGCTGCACCAGATCTCGTTCTACGAGGTCGAGCTCTTGCGGCTGCTGCACGAACGCACAGGCCAGCCCGTGTCGCGCGACGAGATCCTTCAGAAGATCTGGGGCCTCGACGCCGCGCCGTCCAACCGCACGGTCGACAACTTCATCGTCAAGCTGCGCAAGAAGATCGAGAAAACCCCCGACAAGCCCGAGCGGATCCTCACCGTCTACGGGTACGGGTACAAGCTGACCCCCTGAGGTCGCGGCCTCGCAGGTTGCCACCTCCAAGGCACACGGGTGGCAACGCGAGTTGCCTGCCGCGTGCAGCCTCGACCCCGAAACCCTGGTAATTTGTGCGGCACGGGGAGTGCTTGAAGCGTGAGGCTCCCCCCTGTTAGGCTGGGTGTCTTCGTTCCCTCAGGGTCACGTGAGGTCCAAACCCATGAATACAAAGCGGCTTCTGCGCGCGGCTGGCGCCTTTGGCGTCCTGACCGTCGGCTTCGGCAGCACGGCCGTCGGGTGTCTCAATCGCCCGATCGACCGCATCGATCCCCGAACCACGTCGACGGTCGTCGAGCGCCTCCAGCAGAGCGGCGTCGACAAGATCGACCTGCTGCTCGCCATCGACAACTCGATCTCGATGGCCGACAAGCAGCAGATCCTCGCGGCCGCGGTCCCGGACCTCGTCAACCGCCTGATCACGCCGAACTGCGTCGACGACATGGGCGTCGCGACCGGCCAGATCGTCGACGCGTCGGGCAAATGCCCCGACGGTTCGAAGCCCGAGTTCCCGCCGATCCGCGACATCAACGTCGGCGTCATCAGCTCGTCGCTGGGCGACCTCACCAGCGGCGCCTGCGGCTCGGCGTCGATCATCAACCCTGACGACCGTGGCCGCTTGCTGACGCGCACCGGCTCCGGCGCCGCGCCCGTGGACTTCCAGGGCCAGGGCTTCCTCGGCTGGGACCCCGACAGCGAGCGTGGCGGTCAGGCGAACCCGACCGAGCTCATCGCCGACCTGACCGACATGGTCGTCGGCGTCGATCAGGTCGGTTGCGGCTACGAGATGGGCCTCGAGTCGGTGCTGCGCTTCCTGGTCGACCCGGATCCGTACGACTCGCTCGTCGAGGAGAGCAACAACCTGGTCGAGCAGGGCACCGACGAGGTCGTGCTGCAGCAGCGCGCCAACTTCCTGCGCCCCGACTCGCTGCTCGCGATCCTCATCCTGTCGGACGAGAACGACTGCTCGATCAACGTCAAGGAGCAGGGCTTCCTCGCGCTCGGCGGGCCGTTCTACCGCTCGACCAGCGAGTGCAAGACCGACCCGAACAGCGAGTGCTGCACGAGCTGCGGCCTCAACGTCCCGAGCGGCTGCGACGCCGGCGGAGACTGCACCGGCGCGGGCGGCTCGAAGTACGACCCGACCGAGGACCACCAGAACCTGAAGTGCTACCGCCAGAAGGAGCGCTACGGCGTCAACTTCCTCTACCCGACGGCGCGCTACGTCAACGCGTTCACCCGCTACAAGATCGACCCCGACGCGGTCGACTACGACGGCGACTCGGTCGTGAACCCGCTATTCGACGACCTCGGCGGCACCGGCGGCTCGATCCGCAGCCCTGACCTCGTATTCGTCGCCGGCATCGTCGGCGTGCCCTGGCAGGCCATCGCGAAGACCGACGGCTCGGGCAACCCCGACCTGTCGCTCGGCTTCAAGACCTACGACGACCTCTCGGAGACCGAGACCGCCGACGGCAACGCGCTCGACACGCTGATCGGCGACCCCGACGGCAACGTCGACCCGACCGACCCGTTCATGGTCCAGGCGACCTCGCCGCGCTCGGGCATGAGCGAGCTCTTGGGGTACTCGCCCTCGTCGAACAACCCGATCAACGGCAACGACTGGACCATCTACGACTCGACCGATCCGAACGACGGACCCGACGACCTCGAGTACGCCTGCATCTTCCCGCTGAACACCCCGGTGACCCCGGGCTTCGACTGCGACGACTGCACCGGCCCCGAGTGCGACAACCCGCTCTGCCAGGGGCAGACGACGACCCAGGTCAACGCGAAGGCGTACCCTGGCCTGCGTTACCTCTCGGTGCTCCGCGGCATGGCGACCCAGGGCATCTTCGCCTCGATCTGCCCGGCCGAGGTCTCGAACACCGGGTCGCCGATCTACGGCTACCGCCCCGCCGTGAACACGATCGTCGATCGCCTCAAGGAGCAGCTCGGCGGCCAGTGCCTGCCGCGTAAGCTCACGGTCGACCCGAACACCGGCACGGTGCCCTGCCTCGTCATCGAGGCGCGCGTCACCGACGGTAACTGCGCCTGCAACCCGGACGAGGGTCGCGCCGAGATCCCGGAGCAGGTCGATGGCGCCGCCAACCCGACCTACAACGCGGTGCTGGCGGCCCAGCAGTCCGAGTTCGCGAACCCCGACTGGGACTGCTTCTGCGAGATCGAGCAGCTGCAGACCGGCGACGCGAAGACCGAGTGCCTCAACAACGCCGACCCCGACGCTGGGGCTCAAGGCGACGGCTGGTGCTACATCGATGCGGCCTCGGTTCCTCCCGTCGGCGACCCGGCGCTCGTCGCGAGCTGCCCGGCAGACGAGCAGCGCCTCGTGCGCTTCGTCGGTCAGGGCGACCCGAAGACCGGCGCGACCGTGTTCGTCACCTGCTCCGGCGAGTGATCGAAGTCCGATAGCGCAGCACACCACGAGGGCCGGCGACGGCCCTCGTGGCTTTTTGTAGCGGCCCGCCGCTGGAACATGGGCTAAGGCGTCAGCCATGCGTGAGCAGGGCGTCCACAAGCTGGTGCACACGGTGCGCTTCGAGTCCGCGCGTCGCCTCCCGAAGACGCCGCCGACGCACCCCTGCCACAACGTCTATGGGCTCGCGTTCTACCTCGACATCCACGTGGTCGGGCGGGTCGATCCGGCGACGGGCTGGGTGTTCGATTTCGCCGAGATCGAGCGCGCGATGAAGCCGCTCTACGACCGCATCGATCACCACTACCTGAACGACGTCGAGGGCCTGGAGAACCCGACGAGCGAGGTGCTGGTGACGTGGCTGTGGGATCACCTCCAGCCCAAGCTCCCGGGGCTCGTGAAGCTCGTCTTGCGCGAGAACGACGTCTCGCGCGTCATCTACCGCGGCTAGTCGCCGTCGCTGCCGCTGCACCATGTTCCGCGCCTCCGCCTCCATCCACGCTCACTTCGCTCACCACGTGCGCGGCCACTCGGGCCCGTGCATCTCGCTGCACGGCCACACCTGGAAGCTCGAGGTGGTGCTCGAGGCGCGCGAGCTCGACAAGGAGGGCTTCGTCGTCGACTTCGACCGCGTCCACGCGGAGCTGCTGGTGCCGTGCTTCCAGCTGCTCGACCACAGCCTGGCGCTGGGTGAGGCCACCTGGCGGGAGACGAAGGAGCTGCTCGTCCCGCTCGGCGTGGCGCTGGTTCAATCGCGGCTCGAGACGCTCGGCCACGAAGGCGACGCCCCCGACTGCGTGTCGGGCGAGCTCGCGGGAGCGCGCAACGAGCGCCCCGGCGGCATCAAGCTCGCGGTCTTCCCCTTCACGCCCACGAGCGAGCGGCTCGCCGAGTGGCTGCACGACACTGCGCGCGCCCGCTTCGCGGACGACCGGGTCCGGGTCGCGTGCGGGCGCGTCTTTGAGACCTTGCACCCCGCCGAGACGATCGCCGAGTTCTGGCCCGACCGCTGAGGCCTCAGGCCTCGTCGGGCTGGCCGGTGCCCTTGCGCCACGCGCGGAGGGCGGCCACCTCGGCCCGGGACGGGTTGATGATCAAGAAGCCGTGGTCTGCGTCGAGGAGCGCGACGTCCCCCGGCGCGGCCCAGCGATAGCCCCCCTCGACCTCGGCGATCGCGGGCACGCTCAGCAGCTTGAGCAGCACCTCGGTGCGCGGGTTCATGCGCTGGGTGAGCGCGATCCCGGCGGGCTGCGTCTTCGCGGTGATGATCAGGTCGAACACCGTGATCTGCTCGGCGAGCAGCACCGCCTTCGCAGGCACCATGCCGCGCGCGTCGTGCGAGGCGAACATCAGCACGGCGTCGACCAGGTCCTCGATGTCACGCGAGCGTTCGGCGAGGAACGGGTCGCCGACGATCCCGTTCGCCGCGCGGGTGACCTCGCGCGCGAGGCTGGAGAGCGCCTCGGGGGCGCCGAGCCCGCTCATCACCAGCTCGACCGCGCGCTCGCGCAGGCGCGAGTCGCTCGCCATCAGCGCGTAGTTCGCGAGGAAGCTCGTCTCCCCCACGAGGTGCAGGGCGAGCGCGCGCTTCTGAGCGCGATGACCGCCTTCTCGACCGTATCGAAGGCCCCGAGCAGGCGCTTCTCTTCGTCGTGACGAGCGGGGATGCGGCGATCCTTGGCGGGGCGGCGGAGCGCGGCGACCGCGCCGAGCGCCCGCCCACCGAACAGCGGTCGGCCGGGGAGCGTGACCTTTCGCGTCCCGCCGCCCGTCTTGCGCAAGGGCTTGTCGCGCAGGACGTCGAGCAGCGCGGCGTGCCGCACCGCGTGGGCGATGGGACCCGTGAGGGTCGTCGCGAGGATGATCTCTTCCTCGGTGAACGCGCCCTTCTGGCGCTGCGCGACGAGCGCGCCGAGCGGGCGCCGATCAGGACCGAGGATCGGCACCGCGAGGAAGACCGGGAAGCGGTCCTCGTCGAGCTGCTCGAACCGGCGGAAGTGTTCGTGCCCCGACGCGCGCACCGCCGCGACCGGCAACAGCTGCTGCACCGCGAGGCCCGTGAGGCCCTCACCGACGCGCAGCCGGATGCGGCCCTGCGCGCGCGGACCGAAGCCGACGTTGCCGCGGAGCACGAGCCCGTCTCCGTGGCCCTCGAGCAGGTACAAGGACACCACCGGCGCCTCGAGCAGCGCGGCGACCCGCTGGGGGAAGCCGTCGAGCAACGCCGTGAGCGGCATCGTCTTCGACACGAACGAGACGAAGTCGAAGGCCGCGCCGACGCGCCCCTCGCGCGGCACGGCGGGCGCGAGCGCGCGCGCGGCCGACACCGGCGTCGGCGGGTCGGCAGAGCGCGGATCGGCAGAGCGCGGATCGGCAGAGCGCGGGTCGGCGGGGTGCGGGGCTGCGGAGCGCGGCTCGCCCGTGCGACGTGACTTCGACTTCGAGGGGACCATCGGACATTCGGCGGCCGGTCGGTGGCCGGTCGTCGGACGTGCGTGTACCATCATCCCCCATGGATCGACAGACGTTCGGGCGGCGCGCCGTCCTCGGGGGTGCCGTGGCCGCCGCCGCATCTGCCGCCCTCCTGGGGATCGACCATGCCGCCGCGGGTCCGCGCTCGTCGCTGGTCGCCAAGCCGCCCGCAGGCTTCGTGCCCATGAGCGTCCCGGGCAAGGTCGTCCGCGTCGACAAGGCCAACACCCTGTTGCCCAACGGCCTGTGGCCGAAGCAAGAGGCCGCGACCGCGATGCTCGAGCGGGTGATGGCCGAGCTGACCGGCAAGAGCGATCTAGGCGAGGCCTTCGCCAAGTTCGTCCACAAGGACGACAAGGTCGCCATCAAGCCCAACGGCATCGCCGGCCGCGTCGGCCAGACGATGGCGTCCAACAAGGAGCTCGTGCTCGCGATCGTGAAGGGCATCATCGCGGCCGGTGTGCCCGCGAAGAACATCACGATCTTCGAGCAGTACCCGAGCTTCCTCAAGGGGACGCGGGTGTGGACCAAGGAGTCGAAGCTCGACGAGGCGTTCCCGGCCGGCATCAGCACGAGCGTCCACGAGAACAAGGACGCGACGATGGACGAGATCACCGTCGCGGGCGTGAAGACCAAGTTCGTGCGCGCCTTCACCGAGGCGACCTGTGTCATCAACGTGAGCCAGATCAAGGACCACTCGATCTGCGGCTACACGGGTACGATGAAGAACATCACCCACGGGGCGCTGATCAACCCTCACGACTTCCACGAGCACAACGCGAGCCCACAGATCGCCCAGCTCTATGCGCAAGACATCGTGAAGAGCCGCGTGCGGCTGCACATCGCCGACGGCTTCAAGCTCATCTACGACGAGGGGCCGCTCGACAAGAACGCGAAGCGCCGCGTGCCCCACGAGGCGGTGTACGCCTCGACCGATCCCGTGGCGCTCGACGTCATCGGCTGGGAGATCATCGAGCAGCACCGCAAGGACAACGGCCTGCCGACCCTCAAGGCCGACGGGCGCGAGCCGTCCTACATCAAGTCGGCGGCCGACCTCGGCCTCGGCGTGTTCGACAAGAACCAGATCAAGCTTCGCCAGGTGAAGATCTGAGGGAACCCTAGTCCCGTGGAAACGGAGTTTCCACGAAGACAATGACGAGTCCCCTTCGGAACAAACCAACGCGTTTGCAGGGGAATTCGGGCCGCCTTCGCCCCGTCAGGGGCGGCCCGAATTCTTCAAGCATGCGTGGTTCCAGGGGACTTTGGTCGATCGCGCACTCGATCCCATGATGTCATCGCCCGACGACGAGCCAGGCAACGCCCCGCGTGACCGCGTAGAGCACCACGGCCGCCGCCCACAGGCCCGCCGTCCAGCGGCGCCCCGCTCGCCAGCCGTAGATCGGCGCGAGCGGCGGCAGGGCCAGCGCGGCGAGGCCCCGCCAGCGGGGTCGGTGCGCGAAGGTGAGGGCGGCGAGCAGCACGAGGTGGGCGGTCACGAGCGTCGCGAACGCGAGCACCCCGAGCGCAAACAGCGCGACCTGCACCATGGGGGCGGTAATCTACATGGTTTGGCGGGCGCTCGCCCCAGCGCCGGGGGCGGCTCGGCTCCCACCACAAATGCCTGCACCCCAAAAACCTTCAGCTAAGCTCGGCCGGTCGACTTCCATGATCAAGAGCACCTCCTCTCCCGTGTGGCTCGGCCTGGTCGGCGGAGCCTTCTCCTCAGCGCGGCGGTCGGCTTCAGCACCGCCAAAGCTGGCCCGAACCGCAGCGACATCATGCCGCTCGCCGACGTGAAGGCGGGCATGAAGGGCTACGGGCTCACGGTCTTCGCCGGCACCAAGCCCGAGAAGTTCGACGTCGAGATCCTCGGCGTGTTGAAGGGCTTCCGGCCCAATCAGGACCTCATCCTGATCAAGACCCCGAACCACCCCGGCTCGACGCCGCCCGCACCGTCGCGGGCATGAGCGGCAGCCCGATCTACCTCGAGGGCAAGATGATCGGCGCCTACGCCTACGGCTGGACGTTCGGCGCCGAGCCGATCGCCGGGGTCACGCCGATCCAGAGCATGATCGACGACCTCGACAAGCCCATCCCGCCGCTGTTCAAGCCGCGCGAGAATTTCTTCCCGAAGTCGAAGGACGCCGGCAAGACGGGCAAGGTCGTCTCGCCGTCGCCGCGCATGCTCAGCGGCCTCTTCGACGCGTCGAGCTCCGCGCCGCTCACCCAATACGACCTCGAGGTCCACGCGAAGCAGCTCGGCGCGCGCAGCGCCAAGGAGCGCGGGCTGGGGACGACGTCGACGGTCGCCGCCGCCGCGACCCCGATGATGATGGGCGGGATGACGCCCGGCGCGATGAAGGTCGCCGAGCAGCTGCTGTCGCCGATGGGCCTCGAGCCCGTCCAGGCGGGCGGCAGCGGGAGCACCGTCGCGGCAGACGCGCCGACCGGGTTCGTCGACGGCGGCGCCATCGGCGTGCAGCTGATCCGAGGCGACATCTCGATGATGGGCCTCGGCACGGTCACCCGCGTCGAGGGTGACAAGCTGATCGCGTTCGGTCACCCGATGCAGGGCGGCGGCGCGAGCGATCTGCCGACGGCCGTGGCGAAGGTGCACTGGATCCTCGCGAGCACCAACCGCAGCTTCAAGATCGGAGAGGCCGTGCGGCCCGTAGGCACGCTGGTCAACGATCGCCAGGCCTCGATCGTGGTCGATTCGAAGCGCATGCCGAGCACCTTCCCGGTGTCGGTGCTGATCGAGGGGGTCGAGGGCGCGACCAAGACGAAGTGGGACTCGGTCTGCGCCCACGACCCGTTCATGGCGCCCTTCCTCGCGGCGTTCGCGCTGGGCAACCCGATCGAGACCACGACGCCCGAGCACGGCGACATGACCTGGCGCGCGACCACGAAGCTGAAGATCGCGGGCTACGGCGACATCACCCTGAAAGACTTCGGCGCCACCTCCGGCGATCCGATCGGCGCGGACGCGTTCATCCGCAGCCGCGTGACACGCGCGCTCGGCGCGCTGCTCAACAACCCCTGGGAAGACGTGCGCATCGACGGCGTCGAGTCGACGGTCAAGGTCACCTTCGCGCGCGAGGTGGCGATGATCCGCGGCACGCAGGCGCTCGACCTCGAGGTCGATCCGGGCGAGCCGGTGAAGATTCAGCTCGAGCTGATGCCCTTCATGGGCAAGGCCGAGAAGAAGGTGATCGAGGTGCCGATCCCGTCCAACCTCGACGGTGAAGAGGTCGAGATCGAGATCGCCCCCGGCTACGAGATCGAGCGGCCGCGCGCCGCGCCCGAGAGCGTGACCGATCTGATCGCCGCGCTCAGCGACCCGACCTACCCGGAGGAGAGCCTGGTGGCGACCGTGCGCATCAAGGGCCAAGGCGGCGCCTCGTTCCGCGGCAACGTCGCCACGCGGCTGCCCCCGGGCGCGCTCGATCAGCTCAAGACGAGCGCCACGTCGATCGGCCCCGACACGTTCGGCGCAGTGCAGCAGACCAGCCACCCGATGAAGCGCTTCATCGTCGGACGCGATCGCGTCCGCGTGAAGGTCCGTCCCAACCTCAAGTGAAGGTGAAACCAGCACCCATGCGATCGCGATCGAGCCGCGCTCTCGGCCTTACACGTACCCTCGCAGTCGTCACCATCCTCGCGTCCGCGCTAGCGACGACCCGCGACGCCGCAGCGGTCGGGACCCGAACGTTCGATCTCGCGACGATCGACGACCTCGGCGCAGGCGACCTCACCAACGTGTCCGTCGACTCGCGCGGCCAGGTGAGGCCAGGCCTCGCCTACGGCAAGACAGCGGTCAGCGACGCGCAGACCGCGTGGGGCAGCGTGCTCTTGCCCGACGGGTCGATCCTGCTCGGCACCGGCAACGAGGGGAAGATCATCCGCGTCGCTGGCGGACAGGTCGAGGTCGCCGCGACGACCGGGCAGATGGCGGTGACCTCCCTCGCCATCGCGTGGGGCGGCGACGTCGTCGCCGGCTCCTTCCCGAACGGGAAGCTCTACCGGCTCCCCAAGGGCCAGGGCAAGGGTGAGGCCGCCAAGGAGATGCCGACGAAGCTCGAGGGCGTCGAGTACATCTGGGCGCTCGCGTACGACGACAAGAGCAAGTCGCTCTACGCCGCGACGGGCCCCGAGGGGAAGGTGCTGCGCATCGACGACAGCGGCAAGGCGCAGGTGCATTTCGACGCCGAGGACGCGCACATCACCTCGCTCGCGCTCGGGCCGGACGGCAAGGTGTACTGTGGCACCGCAGGCAAGGCGCTGCTCTATCGCATCGACGCGCCAGGCCGGGCCGCGGTCGTGCACGACTTCGACGCCGAGGACGTGTCCGCCATCGCGATCGCCAAGGACGGCACGGTGTGGGCCGCCGCGAACAAATACAACGGCGGGTTCTCGATGCCGGGCAAGGGCGGCGGCACCGGCGTGCCTGGGCCGTCGTACTCGCGCCCTTCGAAGGCCGGCGAGGGCGTGCTCTACCGGTTCGTCGGCGGCGTCGGGGAGTCGATGATGGAGAACCGCAAGGCCCACATCATGGCGCTCTCGCTGTCCGACGACGGCCTGCCGTACATCGGCCTCGGCGGAGACGGTCGCATCATGACCGTCAGCGCCGATCACCTCGAGCGTGTCGTCGCCGACACCGAGGAGCGCCAGATCACCAGCCTCGTGATGAGCGGAAAGAAGCGCTACTTCATCGGCTCCGACCCGGTGGTGATCCACGAGGTCACCGGAGAGGGCGGCAAGGACGCGGTGTGGACGAGCAAGGTGCTCGACGCCGGGCTCCCGGCCGAGTTCGGCCAGCTCTCGTGGCGCTCGGACGGCACCGGCGCCGTCGAGCTCGAGACCCGCACGGGCAACACCCAGACGCCCGACGCGACGTGGAGCGCCTGGTCGAAGCCGCTCGACGCCCGGCAAACCCGGCAGCCCGAAGGGTCGCTACGCGCAGATTCGCGCGCGACTGTCCAAGGACGCCGCCTTCGGGGAGCTCCGCTTCCACTTCGTGACGGACAACGTGCGAGCGGTGCTCACGAACGTGTCCGCGGAGGGCCGCGCACAGCGCAGCGGCAAGCTGCAGCAGGGCCTCTCTTCGTCGGGAGGCAAGGCGCCGAAGCCGTCGTCCAACGTCAGCCTCAAGTGGGAGGTCGACAACCCCGACAAGGACGAGCTGCGCTACCGCGTCTTCTATCGCCAGGAGGGTCAGACTCAATGGCGAGACGCCCTCAAGCCCGCTGACGTCTTCACGCGGTCCGACCTCGACTGGGACACCTCGTCGCTGCCCGAAGGCCTCTATCGCATCCGCGTGGAGGCGACCGACGAGCTGGTGAACCCGCCGGATCGGATCACGAAGCACGAGCTCGAGTCCGGGCTGGTCCTGGTGGACAACACGGCGCCGCTCTTCAAGTCGCTCGCGCTGAACGGCCGCAAGCTCTCGGGCGAGGTGGCCGACGGGCTGGGCCCGATCCTGCGGATCGAGCTCTCCCTCGCGGGCACCGACGACTGGCGCCCGGTCTTCCCGACCGACGGCATCTTCGATCAGGCGAGCGAGAAGTTCGACGCCGACGTCAGCGCGCTCATCCCGCCCGGCTCGAAGCTGGTCGGCGTGCGGGCCTACGATCAGGCCGGCAACGTGGTGACGAAGGAGCTCGAGGCGAAGTAGCGCGGGCGGACCGGCCGCTAGGGGTCCGAAGGCCAAGGCTCTTCGACGATCGCGAAGCGGCCGAAGTCGAACGGGACTCCGGGAGCGGCCTCGACCTTCTCGAGACGCTCCCGCACACCTCTGCGCCGGAGCTGAGTGACCCGGTGGTAGCAGAACGGGTTGTTGCCGGGCCGACCCAGGGTCGTGTGCGCCATCCACGTGCAGCCGCCCTTGCACACGTCGGCGTAGTAGCAGCTCGCGCAGAAGCCCCAGAGCTCGTCTCGGGTGCGGTGCCTCGAGAACCCGACGACGCGGTCGGTGCGCCAGATCTCCTCGAGCGTGAGGTTCTTCACGTTGGAGCCGCGATACGGCAGCGGCAAGGTGGGGCACGCCTTGATCGTGCCGTCGGACTCGATGCCGAGCGTGTGTTTGCCCGCCTTGCAGCCGGCGAAATGGCTCTCGCGGGCGAGCGGGCGCGACCTGAGGACCTGCTCGTGGGGCCCGAAGTAGCCCACGTTGTTGCTGGGCATGATCGCGAACGGCCGGCCGACCTCGCCGGAGCTGCGCCAGGTCTCGACGGCCTCCAGCTGGATGGCGGCGAGGGTGTCGATGATGGGCACGACGTCCCATGGGTCGACGATCCACTCGGGGCGATCGGCGGCGCGCCCGAGGGGGCCGGTCAGCTGGACCTGCCAGGCGCCGATCCCGTGGGCGCGTAGCTCGGCTGCGGTCTCGCGGAGCAGGTGGGCGTTGAGCTTGTTGATCTGGGTGTTGGCCGTGACCGCCATCCCCGCCTCGCGGCTGGCATCGATCGCGCGGAGCGCGGCGCGGTGGCTGCCGAGGTTGCCCCTGAGCTTGTCGTGCACGAGCTCTGGGCCGTCGACCGAGACCCCGACCGCCGCGAGGCCGGCCTGCGCGAGACGGCGGGCTCGCTCGGGCGTGAGGGCCCGCCCGCCGGTCTGCATCACGGCCTGGATCCCGCACGCGACGAGCGCGCCGATCAGCTCCTCGCAGTCGCTGCGAAGGTAGGCCTCGCCGCCGATGAGGACCACCTCGCGCGTGCCGAGCCGCGCGAGCGCTTGGACGACCTCGAGCGCCTGCTCGGTCGACAGCTCCTCGTCGCGCGCTCGCCCAGCGCGCGAGCCGCAGTGCGCGCAGGGCTGGTCGCACTTCATCGTGATCTCCCACACCACGTAGATGGGGATGTCTTGGTCCGCCTCCTCGGGGCGGATGCGGCGCAGCGCCTCGGCGGGCTCGGTCTCGGCGCTCATCGAGGTGATCGTAGCCTCGAAGCTGCGCCTTGACCCTCGGAAGCAATTCCGATCTTCTTGGGCAATGCCGCCTTATGTCGCTTGCTCCTCGTGCTCGTGCCACGTCGCGCCCGGCTCGACCGAGTGCCCTCACTGCGGAGCGTCCATCGCGACGACCGGTGCTCCGCTCCGAACCGCCGCAACGATCCTGCTCGACCTCGGCACGGCGATCGTCGCCTGCGAGGAGCCGGGTGAGGCCTACGGCGCGCCGGGCGGCTACTCGGAGGGTGGTGGCCAGGAAGGCGGCACCGGCGGCACCGGCGGCTCCTCTCCCGGCGGCGCGCCCGAAGGCGGCGGCGGCGCCTCCGCGGGCGGCGGCGGCGCAAGCTCGGGTGGCGGTGGCGCCTCCCAGGGCGGCGGCGGAGCCACGGCAGGCGGCGGCGGTGCGGGCGGCGGCTGAGCCGCCACGTGCGCTCAGACTAAGGGGCGTCGCTCACTTCCAGGCCGCCGAGCGCACGCAAGCCATGAGCTCGGCGCGCGTCTTGTCGTCTGCGCTCTTCTTCAGGCCTGCGACCAGCACGAGCCCGTACTTGTTCTTCTCGACGGCGGTGGCGACCTGCCAGAACTCGGCGTCGTCCTTCCCGATCTTGCCGGCGCCCTTCGCGACCTTGGCGTCGAGCTGAGCGGCGCCGGCCTTGCCGCTCTCGCGCGGCTCCCATTTCACCTCGGACGTCGAGAACGGGACCTTCACCCACGTCGCGATGTTGGCGTCGAGCAGGCCCTCGCTGAGGTCGAGGCGAAGGATGACGACGCCTGCCGAGCTGTCCTTCTTGGTGACGTGATCGACCGAGTCCCAGCTGTTGTTGAGCATCCACCCCTCGGGGATGCCGAGGGTCAGCCGGCCGAAGGGCCTGCTCTGTCCCATCTTCACGCCCGCGTCGGGCGCCCCCGCGAACATCGTCGCGAGGAACGCGGGCGGCGCAGGTGCCGCGGCGGACGCGGAGGCGGACGCCATCTCTGACGGAGCGGCTGTGGGGGCCGTCGTCTGCGCCCCGGTGCCGGCGGCTGACGGCGCGGACCCGCTCGTCGCCTTCTTCGCGCTCGGAGGGGTCGACGTCGACTCGGTCTCGCGGGTCTCACCGCCGCAAGCAGCGACCACAACACACCAACACAGCGCGGCTCTCCGGTTCATGGAGCGGATGGTACGCGCGAACGAGGACCCGCGGCGCGAGGCCGACTCACGCCTTCGCTGGCGGGGCGCTCGCCGGTCGCGCCTTGGGCGAGACGGCCAGGAGGACGATCGCGAGGATGAGCAGCAGCGCCCCGAACAGCTCGCGCGGGGGGATCTGCTTCGCGTCGGCGAGCAGCCACAGCGCGGTCGAGCCGACGAGCCCGGCGAGGACGCTCGAGGCGCGGTTCACCGGCACGCAGAACGAGTTCTCGCGCCCATCGAGGAGCACCAGGGCGCCGAAGATCCCCGTGAACTGGGAGAAGACGCCGATGGCGATGATGAGGGCGACGTTCGTCGCGCCGCCGACGTCGTGATAACCCCGGCCGATCTGGAGGAACGCCTCGCTGCCGCCGATCAGCGCGGCGACCCCCAGGAACAGCGCGATCGCAGGCGTCGCCACCATTTGCTCCTCGACGAAGAAGCGCCGACCTTGGTCGGGATCGCTCGACTTTGCCTGCGTGCTCATGAGCCGGAGGCGCACGAAATAGGACGCGAGGTAGAGGATGATCACGAACAGGCCGAGCCCGCCGACCTGCGTGTCTCCGTCGCCGGCCCCGATGATGAGCGCGATGAGGCTGAGCCCGAGCGCCGCCCACGCCTGCCAGCGCACCTTCCGCCTCGAGAGCAGATCCACGAGCGGGGCCAAGACCAGCACGCCGCCGCGCATGAACAGCATCATCACCAAGATGGAGGTGCCGCGGATCGTGTAGGAGAGCGTCGTCGTGCCGATCACGGCGGCGGTCGCGAGGCCGCTGATCAACGTCAGCTGGGTCGGCGAGGGCACGCTGCGACCGAACAAGCTTCGCTGCGTCGCGAACCGCCACCAGCCCTTGGCGGAGAGGAACACGATCATGCCTATGAGCGACGCCGCCGTGGACAGCGGGAGTATCTCGGGGCCCGTGCGCGGCTCCATCCCGAGCATCCCGCTCGTCAGCGCCTTGGTCAGCGCCGCGTAGGGGGCGTAGGCCGCGAAGTACCCGAAGGCGTAGAGCCAGATCGCTGCGCTGGACGCCTCCGTCTCCTTGCTCATCGATCTGCCATCCTACAGGGACGCCCGGTCACCCGACGGCACACGGCTCGGAGAGCACCCGCCGAATGACCGCCTCGACGTCCTCGACGCGGTACGGCTTCTCGAGGAAGCCGGAGACCGGGTGCTCGGCGACCTTCTCGAGCGACAGCTCCTCGCTGTAGCCGCTCATCATCACCACCGGGAGGCTCGCGCTTCGCCGGCGGAGCTCTCGCAGCGTCTCCGCGCCGCCCATGACCGGCATCGTCATGTCGAGCAGCACGAGGACGATCTCGTCGCGTCGCTCATCGAAGGCCATGAGGGCGCGCTGGCCGTTGGCGGCCTCGATCGTGTCGAAGCCCATGGCGGCGACGGTGCGCGCGAGCAGGCGGCGGATCGTCGACTCGTCGTCGACGACCAGGATCGCCCCCGCGCCGCGCCAGCCCTCACCCACCGGCTCCGGCGCCCGCGGGATCGGCAGCGCCGTCGTCGCCGGCAGCACGATGTCGAAGAGGGTCCCGCTGTTCGGCGCCGTGACGACGCGGATCGCGCCGCGGTGTCCGCGGACGATGCCGAGGACCGCCGACATCCCGAGGCCGCGGCCCGACTCCTTGGTGGTGAAGAACGGATCGAACAGCTTGTCGAAGACGGCGGGCGGCATGCCGCACCCGGTGTCTCGGACGGCCAGCCGGACGTACACGCCAGGGACGAGCCCGAAGCCGTCGTACGGCGCGAGGCCCTCGCCGTCGAGCGCGACCCGCTCGACGGTGACGTCGATGTCGCCGGCTCCTTCTCCCAGGGCCTCCGAGGCGTTCGTCAGCAGGTTCATCACGACCTGCTGGAGCTGGGAGCGATCGGCCATCACGCCAGGGAGGCCTCCGTCGACGCTCACCCGGAGCGTCGCCTTCTTCGAGAGCACGACCTCGAGCATGCTCGCCATGTCGCGGACGATCGCGCCGACGTCGGTCGGCCCCACGACGAAGCGGCCCTTGCCGGCGTACGCGAGGAGCTGCCTGGTGAGGTCACTCGCCTTCTGGGCGAGCCGATCGATCTGCTCGAGGCTCTCGGACGCGCGGTCGGGCGAGGCCTCGAGCGCCCGCTTCGCCAGCGACGCGTGCCCGACGATCCCGGTGAGCAGGTTGTTGAAATCGTGGGCCACTCCGCCCGCCAAGATGCCGAGGCTCTCGAGCTTCTGCGCGTGCAGCAGCCTGCGCTCGAGCTCGCGCTTCTCCTCCTCGGCCTCGACGCGCGCGGTGATGTCGATGACGTAGCCGAGGAAGTGCGTCGGCCGGCCGTCCTCGGTCCGTACGATCCGCGTCGAGTCGTACAGCCAGCGGACGGCGCCGTCCTTGCGGGCGATGCGGTAAGGCTCATGGACGAACGACTCGACGTCGCTGCCGCTCGCCCCCGCGACCTCGCGACCGACCCGCTCGAGATCTTCAGGGGCGATCAGCTCCGCGTAGACGACGCGCCGGCTCAAGAAGTCGTCGGCCGTGTGACCGAACACCTCGACTGCGTTGGGCGACACGTACTCCACCGGCCAGCCGGGCTCGTTCCGCCAGCGGAACAGCACGACCGGTCCAGTGACGAAGACGGCGCCTTCATCGACCTCCCCACCCACGGGGAGAGCATACGGGAGAGGAGCCACGCTAGCCTACCGTCACGGTACGCCAATATGCGTCCACCGACTGCTGGATGCTGGCGAGGGTGGCCTCGTCACGCGAGGGCTCGAACAGGTGCGCGAAGCGGCCTTGGGCCCGAAGGTACTCCTCGACCGGGGCACGCTTGGGCGGGACCTTGGTGTGGACGATCTTGCCGCCCTCGACCTCCTTGAGGGGCCAAGCGCCGGTCTTCACGGCGAGGCGCCCGATCTCGACCAGCTGGTCCGACTCGAAGCCCCAGCCCGTCGGGCAAGGCGCCAGCACGAGCAGCAGCTTCGGGCCGCGGATCTTCGAGGCCTTCTCCACCTTGCGGGCGAGGTCGACTGGCTCGCTGCCGATCGCGGTCGCGACGTAGGCGGGTCGGTTCGCGGCCCAGATCCCGAAGAGGTCTTTCTTGGAGGCGACGCTGCCGCGCTCGGTCGTGGCGGTCCGGGCGCCGAGAGGGGTCGTCGCCGACGCCTGCTGGCCCGTGTTGCCATAGCCTTCGTTGTCGTAACAGACGTACAGGAAGTCGAGCCCGCGATCGATCGCGGCGCTGGTGGCAGACAGGCCCATCCCCGAGGCCGAGCCGTCGCCCGTCAGCACGACCACGCTGAGGTCGTCCTCCGGCGCGAGGCGCCCTTTCCTGGCGAGGACGTCCAGCGCGTCGCGGACCCCCTGGGCGCCCGCGGGAGCCGACGCCATCGCGGTGTACAGGAAGGACCCCGAGAAGGGCGTGAAGGGGTACGTGCTGAGCAGGGTCATGCACCCCGCCGCGTTGACGAAGACGGTGCGGTCCCCGAGCACCTCGTGGATCTCTCGCACGGCGAGCAGGCCGCCGCAGCCGGCGCACATCGCCGTGCCGGCGCCGAGCAAGTGCGCAGAGGGGATGTCCTTCAGGTGGGCGAACCGTGTGTCCTTCATGGGGCGCCTCCCTTCGCGCGCTCGACCCCCGCGATGACCTGGAGTCGGCGCTGCTGCGTGAGCTCGCGGTGCGTGAACAACAGGCGCGGAGGCGGGGCCTCGCCGCGCTGAACGGCGGCGAGGGTCTCGTCCACCATCGCGTAGATCTCCTCCGACGGCAGATCTCGCCCCCCGAGGCCTCCGATGAAGCTGGCGACGATGGGTGGGGCGCCGCGGGCGCCGTAGAGCGCCGAGCAGACCTCGGTGTGCAAGACGCCGCCTTTGCCCATCGACAGGTTCTGATCGAACACCAGCACGCCCTTCTTCCCTGCCAAGGCCTCGCGCAGCTGGGCGTCGGGGAACGGGCGGAGCAACAGCGGGCGCACCAGGCCGACGCGCTGGCCCGCGTCGCGCAGCCGATCGACGGCCTCCTTGAGCTTGGTGGAGAACGAGCCGATGGCGACGATCGCGACCTCGGCGTCGTCCGCGCGGTACACCTCGACCGGCTCGTATCGGCGGCCTGTGATCTCGGCGAAGCTCACCGCGACCTCGTCCCACGCGGCGAGCGCAGCCCGGGAGGCGAGGTGGATCTCGTAGCGGAAATACGAGTACGCGCTCGGGTCGAGCACGGCGATGCCTTGGCTCGTGGGGTTGCCTCCGCGCAGCGCGCTGCCCATGGGATCGAACGTCCCGAGCAGCTCGGCGATGTCGGACGCCGCGGGGAGCGCGACCGGCTCGCGCGTGAACGAGAGCTGGAAGCCGTCTTCGTTCACGAGGACCGGCAACCTCACCCGGGGGTCTTCGCCGAGCGCGTACCCGAGCAGGACGAAATCGACGACCTCTTGGCAGGTGGCCGCGTGGAGCTGCAGGAACCCGGAGTCGCGCGCGGCGAGGATGTCTTCGTGGTCCGGCTCGAGGGTGATCGGCGACGCGACGCCGCGTGAGACGTTGACCATCACGAAGGGCACCCGCCACCCGGCGACGGCGTACAGCATCTCGAGCGCGTACAAGAGCCCCTGGCTGGAGGTCGCCGTGAAGACGCGCGCGCCGGTCGCCGCCGCGGCGCCCGCGGCCGTGACCATCGAGTGCTCCGACTCGAGCATGGTGAGCTTCGCGTCGACCAGCCCCTCGTCGACCCACGACGCCAGCGTCTCGATGATCTCGGTCTGCGGAGTGATGGGGAACGCGGGGATGTAGTCGACGTTCGCGAGGCGCGCGCCCCAGGCGGCGGCGACGTTGCCCGTCATCAGTGCTCGGCTCATTTCGGCACCTCCGTGGAGCGCTCCGGTACGGCGGCGATCGCGTGGTGCGGGCACGCCACCACGCACACGCCGCACCCCTTGCAGTGGTCGTAGTCGACGCGCGCGACGCCGCTCTCCGAGGCGCTGATCGCGCCGTCTGGGCAGCTCGAGGCGCAGATCCAATGGCACTTGTGGCACAGCTCGGCGTGCACCTCGGGCCGGACGGTGCGCCACAGCCCGGTCTTGACGAGCTCGGAGGTGCGGGCCCCGTGGACCATGGCCGTCGCCTCCAGCACCGGCTCGCAAAGGAGCTCGACGAACACCGGCCGCTCGTAGCCGCTGGCGGCGATGGGCTCGCCGGGCGCGGCGGCTCCAGCGTGCTCGGACAACGCGACGAACGATCGCTCTGCGGCGGCGAGGCTGCTGTCGATCGCGGCGCGTCCGACGCCCGCGAGCTCCGTCTCGATGGCCTTCCGGAGCGACGCGAGCGACACGACACCGAGCAGGCGAGCGGCCGCCCCCGCGCACGCCATGCCCACGTGCCGAAGCGACGTCGCGCCGCGATCTTCGAGAGGCAGCGGCAGCACATGCAGCGGTCCCTTGGGCGCGAGGCGCGCGCGCCACACGTCCTCGGGCTGCTCGGAGCAGAGCACCATGACGGTGCGCGAGGTGACCCCCGCGAGCACCCCCGCCGCGGGCACCACGACCACGGTGTCGTCGGCCACGAGGACGAGGTCGGGGCGCTGGATCGCGCCTCGCTCGAGGATCGGTCCTCGCGCGGCGCGCACGAACGCGAAGATGGGGGCGCCGCGACGCTCGGCGCCGTAGCGGGGCGCGTCTTGCACCTCGAAGCCTTCGAGGAACAGCGCCGTCCCGAGCACCCGCCCGGCGGTCTTGATCCCTTGCCCTCCTCGACCGTGGAGGCGGACTCGATAGACGGCCCCTGACATACGCTCTTCGTACGCAACATCAGTGCCGCGACGAAAGCCCCGGACGATCGGGCCGCTGGCGGAGGGCGGGGCGCGCAGCGATCGCGGGCGGCGCACTCGTTGCGTCGAGCCGAAGCCCGTGCGCCGCGCGCGTGGCTGGCGGGAGCCTGCGGCGAACGGCGCCCCGGCGAACGGCCCCCAGCGACAGGCGCTCAGGTCGCGACCGCGGCGGCCCCTTCTCCGGCCTGCGCGCGCTTCAGGATCGGATCGTACGGTCGCCAGTCGTCGACGACCCTCGCCGGGTGCATCGGCACGTCGTACGCGCGATCTCGGATGCGCGTGAGGCTGGTCGCGCCGTCGCTCACGACGGGCAGGTGCCTGAACGAGATCGCCGCGTAGAACATGCGGTAGTGGAAGAAGTTCTTCTGCACGATCAGGTCCGCGTCCTTTGCGTCGAGCCCGAGCGGCGTCCAGAAGCTCGGGTGGATGGGCAGCGGGCCGCGCTCGGTGACGGCGACGTGGAACGAGCCCACGTCGAGGCGGAGCGCGCGGCCGGAGTCGGTCGTGCCCTTCGCCGAGAGCACAGCGTCGAGCTCGACCTCGGGGGAGCCGTAGCCCGGCGTGCCGCGCAGCGTGCACCGCTGGCGCGAGCCGAGCGGCGCGGCCCAGAGCGCCTCGACGAGCTCGGGGTCGTGGACCGGCACGAAGGCCTTCAGGCCTCGGTCATCGCGGGCAAGCGCCTGCACGATGCGCGTGTTGCCGCCCGGCGCGCCGGCGCCGACGATGTCGTCGACGTCGACGAGCGTGACCGGCCCGAGCCTGCGCCACAGGCCCCCCTTCACCTCGTCGAGCGCCTCGTCCACCCCACGCATGCGCGGCGGCGGCACCTTTCGCACCTCCCACGCGCGGTCTGCGAGCTGGTCGGCGAGGCGTTCGGCGAGCGCGGCGTCGCCGTTCGTCGAGACGTGGACCGCCCAGCCGATGCGCTCGGCCGTCGTGTACGGGTGCACCATGAAGAGGCTCGCGCTGATGACGCGGACGTCGTCCTCGAGGCGCTTCATGAAGCGGAACACCTTGCGCATGGGCGGCACGAAGTCGATCGTCATTCCGCCGCCGATCGCGATCGGGAGCTTGCGCCACGCGTGCACCGGGCGAAGCTCCCCGCGCAGCACGCGAATGAGGCGATTGCCGGCGCGGAAGCCGGTGGGGGCGAGATCCCAGTGGGGGTTGGAGCGGTACGCGACGACGACGTCCGCGGGCTCGATCAGGCCGGCCGAGAGGTTGGCGTGCAGATCGTAGCTGGCCGCGACCGCGGCGGTGGGTCCGACGATCCCGCGGACGCGCCGCAACAGATCGGTCTCGGGCGCCTCGACCAGCCGGTGGACCTGCATCGAGCCGTGCAGCGCGAGGTAGACGCCGTCGACCGGCATCGCCGCGCACAGCTTCGCGAGCAGCCCGTCGCGCAGCTGTTCGTAGCAGGCGAGCGTGAGCGGCCCGCCGGGCACGGCCAGCGACGACGCCAGCGGGATCGTCGTCACGCCGCCGGCGAGGCGCGCCGCCTGACAGAAGCCGGTGAGCTCCGCGTGCGGCATGAACGAGCGGAGCTCCGCGCCGTCGAGGCGGCAGACCTCCGCCAGCCGCTCGCCCTCGAGGTGATGGATGCGCTCGAAGTCCTCGAGCGTGGTGGGGATCGGGGAGTACGCGTTCGCCTCGTGGAAGATGCGCCCGTACGCGATGCGCAGCGGCCTCCCCCCGCGCCCGAGCGTCTTGCCGGTGAGCGCTCGCAAGAGCTTCATGGCGCGACGCTTGGCGCGAGGCGCGAGCGCGTCAAGGTCGGCGGAGGCCGGCTTGTGCACTACGCTCGGGAGCAGAGCCCGCGCGCTGCAGCTCGCCCGCGTGCGGTCCGCACCTCTACCTCCCCCACGAAGCCATGACCCCGATCACGCTCCCGCTCTCCTCGCGCCGCGCGACCAAGGCGCTGGCGCGGGCGCTCGCGCGCGCGCTCGGGCCGGGTGATCTCGTCATCCTCAGCGGGCCGCTCGGCGCCGGGAAGACCTTCCTCGTGCGCGCCGCGCTGCGAGAGCTCGGCTTCCCCGAAGGCCTGGCGGTCACCAGCCCGACGTTCTCGCTCGTGCACGAGTACGACACGACGCCGAGGCTGCTCCACGCCGACCTCTATCGCATCGCCGGCCCCGAAGAGGTGGCGCCGCTGGGGCTCGCCGAGGAGCGCGCTCAGGGTGCGGCGCTGATCGTGGAGTGGGGCGAGCCGTACGTGGCCGAGCTGGGAGGAGACCCGCTCGTGGTCGAGCTCGTCGTCACGCCCGCGGCGGCGACGACCGGTCCGAGGCCGCTCGACGCCGTGAGGCGCGCGGTCGTGTCGGCCAAGGGCGCGGCGAGCGCCGCGACCCTCGAGCGCATGCGTGCCACCCTCGGGAACGTGGTAGAAGCGTCGCGCGGTGGCGGAGGGTGAAGACAGCGGCCAGAAGCGAGGGTTGTTCGCCTTCTTGTCGCCCCTCATCTACTGGCTCGACAACCTGGGGACGCTGCTGTCGCTGACGTGGCGCACGCTGTTCTGGCTCGTGCGCCCGCCGTATCGCTTCGGGCAGATGCTGAACGCGATGGAGTTCATCGGCGTCCAGTCGGTGTGGATCGTCGCGCTCACCGGGACCTTCAGCGGCATGGTCGTGACGCTGCAGACCTCGTACGCCCTGCGGGCCTTCAGCGCGGAGGGCCGCGTCGGGGGGATCGTCGCGGTCTCGCTGCTGCGCGAGCTGGCGCCGGTCTTCACCGCCATCATGGTCACGGCCCGCGCGGGCAGCGCGATGGCCGCCGAGCTCGGCAACATGCGGGTCACCGAGCAGATCGACGCGATCACGACGATGGGCGTGAGCCCCGTGCAGTACCTGCTGTCGCCGCGGCTGTTCGCCTCGCTGGTGATGCTCCCGCTGCTGTGCGCGCTGTACTCGTCCGTCGGCATGGCGGGCTCGTACCTGGTCGCGGTGAGCTGGCTGGGCGGGGACTACGGCATCTGGCTGCAGAGCATCCGCGACATCGCGGTCCCGAAGGACCTGACGATGGGGCTCATCAAGTCCTTCTTCTTCGGCTTCATCCTCACCAGCATCTCGTGCCGCCACGGCTTCTTCGCCTCCGGCGGCGCCAAGGGCGTCGGCCTGGCGACGACGCGCGCCGTCGTCGAGAGCTGCGTCGCGATCTTGATCGCGAACTACATCCTCACGCAGATCTTGCTCGACATGAAGCTGTAGGGGTCGGGGGCGAGCGGTAACCGCTGCACGAACCGCACCGGATCCCCGGATCGCGCCGAGCAGCGCGGATCAGGCGTTCGCGGGAGGCGGGACGGTGATGTCGCCGAGGGGGAGCTCGAGCTCGGCGTCATCGAGCAGCGCACGAGTGGCGGCCCAGCTCTTCGGCGCGAGCTCGATGTAGCGGTCGTCGGGCCAGTACGGCAGGACGCGGAGCAGGGCGGTGAGGTAGTCGAGCGGGTCGAGGCGGTGGAGGCGGCACGAGGCGACGAGCGTGAAGATCGCGGCCGCCGCCTGCGCGTGGACGTCACTGCCGTAGAAGAGCCAGTTCTTGCGACCGACGACGATCGTGCGGAGAGCGCGCTCGCTGCGGGTGTTGTCGAGGGCGAGGCGACCGTCGCTGAGGACGCGGCGTAGCTCGGCCTCTTGATTGGTGGCGTAGCCGAGCGCGCGCGTGAACAGCGTGCGTCCCGGCTCGTTCCGGCGGCGCTCGGCGACCCACACGAAGAAGTCGTCGATGAGCGGGCCGAGCGCCTTGGCGCGGGCGTCCTTCCGCTGAATGGGAGGGAGCTTCGCGAACGGCTCAGCCGTTCGATAGATCTCCTGCATGCGACGGAGCCCCTCGACGGCGCCGGCGTGCTTCGTGACCGCCGCCTCGAAAAAGTAGCGCCGGCAGTGCGCCCAGCAACCGACGAGCGTGAGGCCGTCGTCGGTGGTCTTGGGCGGACCGCGCTCGAGGATGTCGTAGACGGCGCTCGCGTCGCTCTGCAGGAACCCCGAGGAAGCCGGCGAACAGCTCCTTGACGGCATTGGACGAGTGGCTCGACGCGTAGTGGTAGAGGACGTGGTCGCAGTCGGCGACGATCGTGAAGAAGTGGCCCTTCTTGCAGGCCTGCTTGCGCCCGCCCGGCGCGCCCTGCTCGGGCTGAATCGCGGCGCCCGTCGCGTCCGTCGAGAGCACGTGGCAGTGGGCGCGCGCGTCCTCGAACATCGCGGCGACGACGGTCGCGCCGAGCGTGCCGCCGAGGTCCTCCATGTAACGGCACATGGTGCCGCGGTCGAGCGACTCCTCCTCGGCCTCGAGGTGCTTCTCGAGGCGGTAGAATGGGACGCCCAGCGCGAACTTCTCCACCGCGAGCCAGGCGAACACCGACGTGTGGCAGAGCGCCCGCGGGAACAGCGCGCGCGGCTGCTCAACGCGGAGCGCCGACTTCTCCCCGTGCTTGTCGACCTCGAAGCGCGCGACGCGCTTGACCAGCACACGGATGCCGCCGCGGACGTACAGGAGCTGAAAGCTCTCGTCCCAGCCGATGAAGCGGCCCGTGATCGCGAGGTCGGCGTCGGAGATGTCGACGGTCACGCGAGGCAGGCTCGAGGCGGAGAGATTGCGGCGGCCTTTCGGCTTGGGCCGATCCTTGGGCGCCTTCCCCTCGGGCTCGTCCCCGCCCGCCTGAGCTTCGCGCTCGCGCTGAGCGTCGTCGAGGTGCTTCTGCAGCGCCGTGCTCTCGCCGAAGATTCCCTGGAGCAGAAGCTGGAACTCGTCCGTATTCGTGCGCTCGAACTTGGTGCCGTAGAGCTTCCGCCGGAGCAGCTCGAGCTCGGTCGCGTGGCTCACGAGCGCCGACTGCAGCGCATTGGTCTGGCCCTCGAGCGACGTGACGATCGCACGCAGCGACGCGATGACCTCATCGCGGTCGACCCCGGAAATTCGCGGGACCCCGAACCCGCTGCTCGCGCGGGGCGTCAGACGCGGTGCGCGTGCTGTCGGCGTTCCTTGACGAGTGGTACAACGATGAGCGATTGCACTCTGTCAATGGTCACGCGAGCCGATCAGCAACCGAGGCTCGCGGGCACCAGAAGTCGAGGCAGCCCTCTCTGAGGGTGCGCCAGAAGCGCTCCATCTTGCCCCGCGCCGGTGCGTCGTACGGCTTGGCGTGCAGCAGGGTCACGCCGAGACGCTCAGATCCGAGCCGCAGGCCCTCACCCCGGTAGGTGGCGCCGTTGTCGAGGTAGAGCGCGTCGGGGGCGCCATAGAGGCGGAGCGCCCGCAGCAGGACGGCGATCCTGTCGCCCTCGCACTCGTGGTGCCGAGCTTCGATGGCCACGACGAAGCGGGAGGCGTCGTCGAGGATGGCGTGGATGCGCACGGGGCGACTCGCGCCGTCGACCACGATCGGTGCGCCGTGGCAGACGTCGGCATGCCATAGCGCGTTGGGCCGCTCGGCCTGCCATCGCAAGCGGAGCTTGCCGTCGCCTGCCTGTCGGAGCGCGACACGGTCGAGGCCGCGCTCGGCGAAGAGCCGTCTTAGGGTCGCCGCGCTGACCGCCCCCTCGTCGAGTCGCCCGCTCTTTACGAGCGTGCGCAGGATGAGCGCCGCTGAGATCTGCGGGTGCTCCTGGCGTACGGCGAGGAGCAGAGCGCGCTGGGCATCGGTCAGCTCACGTGCCCGGCCCCTATTGGTGCGTGGTCGAGGCCTGAGGGCGTCGAGCCCGCCTGAGCGATACGCGTAGAACCACCGCTCCAGCGTGGCGACGGAGAATCGCCGAGGGCCGTGTGCGCGTGGAGGTCTGAACAACCTTTGACTGAGCTGGGCGAGCTCGGCGGCGAGGTCGCCGCGATCAGGTTTCACGGCGGACGAGCGAGCCGACGATCTCGGCGCGAAAGAGGCGACGGCCTCGGCGTGGTCGCGAGGCGAGATGGGTGCATCCATGGGTCCTCCTGCGCCGAACGGCGCGCCGAGCAGACCACCAGCGCACAGGGTCCGCCCGCAGCGGACGAGGCAGGTGGGGCTCGTGATCGCCTCCGGGATGTATTCCCATCGTCCTCACCGAAGCTGCTTGCCGCCGGCGAACACCCGCTCGAGATCGCCGCCCGCAGAAGCGGCGGCGAGCGCTTGAACGGACCTGACCCACCAAGGCCGCGACTTGGCGCCGAGCGAGCCCGTCGAGGAGGCCCGTGGGCGCCCTGCAGCAGAGCGCGGCCCCGGCGGCCTCGATCCAGCGAGCCAGCGTCCGCTAGCAGGAGGCGCCCAGACCCCAGCCGGAGATCGCTCGCTGAACCCCGCGTGCGCTCCGCTCCCAGGACGCCGAAGAGGAATAGCGCCAGCCCGATCGCAGCCGGCGCTGAAGTGGCGCCGTCGAACGATCCCCACGGCGCCACGGTGACGACCGCAGCGCATCGACGCAGAGGAAGCGGCGCGTCGGACGACGACCGTGATCGGTCGCCCGCCGCCGCGTGGTCCTCGCACCTGCCGACTCGCGAAGGCCGTGCCCGACGAGGCCGAGACGCATCCCGGGCCGCCGGCTCGCGACCTGCATCGGGGGGCACCGCGCTGGGCGGGCGGCTTCGACGGTAGGCGTCCTCGCTGCCCAGATGACGTCGAACGTCGGATGAACGACGAAGTGGTTGTCCGATCCACCGATGCAGGAGCACGACGGGGGAGCGCCGGCAAACGATCTCCCCGTCGCCTTTTGTGGGCCAGCTACGCGCCGATGCTCCCCTCCCAGCAGGGCTGTTACGACGCCCTCGCCGATCGGGGCCCAGTCCGCGACGCTGATGGGTTTGCCTCGTCGGTCTCCGCTACGCCATCATCCTGCGGGATCGCCGGGAGGCCCGAACGACCATCGGGGTGCGCGCTAACACCTGCCCAAGCGAACTGCTTCCACCTCCTCGATGCGATACGCGGGGCGCAGCCGCGCACCCCAAATAGGGTTCGCCTGGCTATCCACGCTGACGCGCGCCGACCAGCGAAGGACGCGTCCATTGCACAACCTGGCTCGAGCGGGAGCATCTGCACGCACGCCAGCGATCCCAGACTTGAGCGGCATGCTCAGTAGAGTCGGCGCTCCCCTGGCATCCTCAGACACGTAATAGAGCGCGTTGCGTTCCAACGCCCAGGTCTGCGTGACCGACAATCCCACCACTTGGCCTTCGTATCTCGAAGGATCAGGAAACCAAGGTCCGAATCTCGACGTCCTGCACATCAGCGGCCTCGTTCCCCACTCACACTTCGAGTCCGCCGGACCGTGCCGACTCCTGCAGATGGCGCGGAAAGACAACCACCACACACGACGATAGCCACCGCGGCCCAGCACTGGCGACCTGAGCGTCACCATGACCACGGTCGCCAATAACCAGGTAACATCGTAGTAGGGAAAGTGGGCTCCAACTGTCCGTCCGGAGCCCAACATCAGGCTAAAGCCAGCCGGCGTGCGCCGTTGTTGCGGGAATCCTGAGCCGAGGTGCGCAGGTCCGGGCCCCGAGAATTCTTCCGTGATTGAGCTGGGTGGTTCAGCGGGTGGGGTGATAGTCGCCAGCGAATCTGCCCCTCTGAAGGGCACAATGAGAACGTATCCAAAGGATCGCTGTAAATGAATCCCCTGGCATCCGGTGGAGCGTATGAAAAATTACCATTGGGAAGCTCGTAGATAAGTCCCGCGTACTCGTCTCCCGGGATAACGGGACTGCGGTTGCCATCCAGAGTTCCGCTGCGAATATCCTCGAGCGCGTCAATGCCGGCCTCCAGCCCAGAACTGTATTCATCTCGCCAGGAGAGAGTCCTGCTGGGTCAACGCGCATATTGGGCGTACTGCGCG
>JADJYE010000016.1 GCA_016719945.1 Polyangiaceae bacterium
GGTACCTGTCCGCCTCCGAAGCCCCAGGTAGATTCGTGGCGCCGCGTCACGTAGTCGCCCGGTCGCTCCTGGTCAGGCTTGTTTACGGTCCTTCCACGACGCGGGCGTGAGGCCCGGATCTCGGCGATGGCAACGCCTCGGGCGAGCGCAGGGAGCACGTCGGCCAGAAGCAGGCGACGGGTCGATCTCGGAGCAAGTTGCAGGTCGCGCAGAGCGAGTACGCAATGGCTGCTCGCTTCGCGCCCTCATGCGATCCGGCGAAGAGGTAGTTCCGTCGACCGACGGCGGGGCGACGATGGAGGCGTTCGATGATGCCGTTGTCGATGGGAGACGCCCATCGTCGAGGAAGCGCGTCAGCGCGAGCTGATGGTTTAGGAGGTAGCCGATCGCCTTGCCGAGGAGCGGCTTGGCGGCTCGGTGGGCTCGTACGTTCGACACCAGCGGACGAGCTCGTCATAGATGGGACGCGAGCGGCTCTGTCGCAGGCGAGCCGCGCGTCGTCATCGAGCGCTCGCGCGTCCGCTTCGACGTCGTAGAGGGCCTGAAAGGCTGCGATCGGGTGCGCGGCTCGCTTGTCGCCCGCGTCGAGCGCCTTCACGAAGTAGCGGCGCCCATGCATGTTGCAGCCGACCTCGATGAGGTCTTCGCGCTGGAAGCTCGCGTCGAAAACGGCCGCTGCAACCGCAACGACGAAGCCTGTGCGAGCCGCAAGAAAGGTCTCCGGGCCGATCTCGCTCTCGACCTGACCCACCTTGCGCCCCCGAGCGCGTGTAGAGGAACACGACCGCGCTCGTCGCCGACGTAGCCCCACAGCGAGCCGATGGTGAGCCCGGTCGGGGAGTCCTTGTCCTTCACGGGCAGCGAGGTCGCGTCGACGTGGAGCACGGTCGACGTGAGCGCCTTTGCCGATGAGGTGTCGGTAAATGGGCTCGAGAAGCTCCGGTTGCCCAGTGGATCTGGTCGCCCATGGGATCGAGCTCGGCATGTCGAGCCCGAGGCGCGTCAGCATCTCGCGCTGCCGGTTGAGGGCAGCCCGTACCAATACTTGTTCACCACGAGATCGGCGACGAGCCGCGAGCCGTACGCGCCGCCAGCAACCACCTTGTCGCCGAGGGGGGCCTGCACGCGTGCGTCGTCGCAGCGTTCGCACGCCAGGACCTCGCGCCGATCGACACGCACGATGACCTCTGCGGGGACGAGGTCGATCACCTCGGTCGTCTCGTGGTCGACGCATCTTCAGTTTGCGCCGCACTGGGGCACTGGCGCTCGTCGTCGGGCACAGCGATCGGGTTGTCGACGCGTCGCAGTCCCGGCGGCGGAGGCCTGCGGACCGCAGGCTGCTTCGGCGGCTTGGTCGTCTCGGTCCGCTTGCCGTTCTTCTCAGCGGCGGCGTCGAGGTTCTTGTCCGCGGCGCTCTGCTCCGACTCAGCCTCGTTCGCACCCACCACCGTGGTGCGCAGCCTCCTCCAGGATCAGCGCGAGCTGCTCCGAGGGACGACCTCCGAGCGATTCCGGACGCGCGCGGACGCGATGATGCGCTCGAGCTCCTCGTTCTTCGCGGCGAGCTTCTCGACCAACGCGAGCACCTCGGCATGGTGGCCCCCGTCGAGCAGGCTCGCGGGCCACGTCGCCGGGGCGCCCGCGCATCGTCTTGCTTTGGCGCGCCATCGCGCCGTACACCAAGCTCATCGCGCGTGATCTCGTCAAGACCACGCGCGATGTTCTCGTCTCCTTTTTCGAAGCGCGTCAGGCCGCGATCTCGGAAGCCTTGCGCCGCGGGGCCCAGCGCCTCGCCGAGGGGCGACGACAGGTCCAGTCCCTCGAGCAGCATCGCCAGCTCGTGAGCATCGATCTCGACGCGCACTGCGTCAGCGCGGACTCGTTCTGGGAAGGTGAACCGTCCTCGCTCGAGACGCTTGTGCACGATGGTGAAGCCCCGCGGTCCACACCAGCATCTTCACCTGGCAGCCCTCGACGGTTGAGGAACAGGAACACGTGACCCGACATGGGTCGTCACCGAGCACGCAGCGGACCTCGTTCGAGAGCCCCTCGAACGACTTGCGCAGGTTCGCGGCGGCCGTCGCCACGTACACGCGAACGCTGCTGGGCAGGAGGGATCATGCGACACCTCCAACCTGGCTCACGAAGCGCGCGAGCCACACCGCGTCGATCTGCTCCGGCTCACGCACCTGCACGACCGCGCGCCCGACACGCACCGTGAGCGCGCCGCTGTCCCCGATCGATACCGGCACCGCCTCCGCCTGCCGCACGAAGACCGGCAGCAGTGCAGTTGAACGCTCCTCCCGTTGGCGGCGCGGCAACGGCACTGAGCCGCTTGCTCCATTGCCTCAACCGCTGACCGCTGAAGCCATGTTGGCGTGCGAACGCCTCGGGCCCGAGCGCGCTCGACGCCAGCGCGTTCAGCGCTTCGCGCCGTCGTCTCACTCCATCGCGCGTGGCTCGACCACGCGCTCCTCTTCTTCGACATCGCGACACCTCCGGTCGGCGCGTTACTCGCGCCGCACGGCGGAAGTCGACCTCAGCCGCTGGCCAGGTCTACCCGGGCTTGGGCGGACAGATACGTGCACGCGGTGGTTCCCGCGGCGCAGACCCCGAGCAGCCCGGTGCTGCAGGTCAGCCCAGCGCCGGGGTCGCCGTCGTCGGGCGTACCGTCGCAGTTGTTGTCGAGCCCGTCGCAGATCTCCGCGACCGGCGTGCCCGGCACGCAGGTCCCGGGGACGCCGTCGAAGCACTCGGCCGACATCGCCGCGCACTCGCCGACCCCACACATGAGCACGTCGAAGCCGTCATCGACCGCGTCGTTGCAGTCGTTGTCGAGGCCGTCGCAGAGCTCGTCGCCGGGCAGCAGCTCGGCCTGGCAGTCGCCCCAAGCCCCGCCGGCGCACGTCTGCGTGCCGGGGGCGCACTCGCCGACGCCCTCGGTGCCCGCGGGCCCCGAGTAACAAGCCTGCGTCTCACCGTCGTCGCAGTCGCAGCCCTCGTCGACGTCACCGTCGCAGTCGTCGTCGGCGCCGTTGCACACCTCGGCCTGGTTGCAGCCGCCGCCCTGGCCTTGCCCGCCCTCGCTGGCCTCGCCCCCTTGCGGCTCGCCTGCGCCCTCGCCGCCCGCCCCGTCGGTGATCGCGGTGCCCTCCGCGCAGGCGGCGGCCAAGAGGAAGGCAAAGGTTGAAGCCAGCGAAGAGCGCGGCCGAAGGACTCGCATGAGTCGATCCTCTGACAAATCGGCGTCGGCGGGTACCCCCACCGTCAAAGGTATTGCAGGAGGTCTCCTCGGCGGAAGGTCGCCGAGAGCCGCAGGAGCGGCACCTGCTGGTCGCCGTACACCTTGCGGAGCGCCTCACTCAGCGAGGCTACGGCTGCCTCGAAGTAGGCCTCGCCCCGCTCCTCGATGAGCCGCTGGGCTTGCGGAAAGACTCGATGGTCGAGCTTCCGGAGCTCAATGCCCAGGTCACTGAGCAGCGATCGACCCATGAGCATCGCGACGAAGTAGGACGCGTACCGAACGAAGTCCGGGGCACCTGCGGGCGGACGCTTCCGCTTGTTCTCGGCGATGCGGAACAGCAGGACGGCGACGACGACCTGGGCACCCGAGAGGTCGGTCGTAAAAATGTCGCCATAAAGCTTCCCGAACCGATCCCCGCTTCGAAACTTCGCTTGTTGAGGCTGCCCTCGCCACACGGCGAGGACAGCCTCGGCCGCCGTACCAACCGTGATCTCCGTCGGCGTCAGGGTGCGCTCCGAGCGCTGGCGACGGTAGACGAACCCGAGCTGCTCGATCGACAGCTCGAGGTTCTTCTGCAGGTCGTCGCCGGAGCGGAGGTCTTTGAGGTCGACAGGGTTTTGGCTGTTGGTGGCGTAGGTGATCGTCTGAACGAAGCTCTGCGCGTCGCGCGGCACCTGATACAGGCGGACGAGGACGAATGCGGACTCCAAACCGCTGGCGTCCAGGCCGGGGGTCAACTGTGGGGCGTGCAGCGTGCGGTGGATGGTCTTGCTGGTCTGACCGCCGTTGATGATCTGAAGGCCCTCCACCCGAACCTTGTGGTTCTCTGATTGGAGGGCGTTGTAGTCGAAGCGATCGCAGATGAGCGTGACGCCGTTGTTGTAGAAGTAGAAGTTCGGCCGCTCGGCTTCGTTCATGAGCGTGGCATGAATGCCTTCGTTGACTCGGTTACCTTGCAGCCCGAGGTATCGACGGATGTTCCGCTCGAGCAGGCGGTCCCCGTGTTGGTCCATCAGCCGCGCGAGCTCCGTCACCGCAACCTTCCCGACGAAGATGCGCGCGTAGTTGAAGTCCTCGACGATGGCTTTTCCCGAGAACTGGAGGGTGTCCTTTACGGGCGCGGTCGACTGCAAGATAGCAACGAGCTTGTCGTGGTCGACGTGCTCGAAGCGAGCGCGGTTACCAAAGCGCGCCCGGTCGATGATGTCTTGCGACTCGGGGTGCTTCCAGGGCTGCCCGTTACTGCAGAGTAGGAAGCGCACGTTCGGGATGTTCCCGTCCAGGATGAGGGATCGCACCTCCTCGACTTGCGACAACAAACGCGGGTTGATGGTGAGCCGCTTGCTGGGATCGAAGAGCGCGGCAACAGCTTGAACAGCCTTCTCCACGCCGCTCTGCGGAAACCCTCTCGTCCCGTCCAGGTTCTCGTGGTGGTACTTGCCCTGCGCGAGCGTGACGACGAACTCACCATCGATGACGTCGCCGATGTGGGCGGCGTCGACGCCGAAGTCATTCCCGCCCTCGGTCAGGGCGTCGACCGCCTCGTCCTCCGAGAGGTCGAGCATGGTCTTCATGCACAGCACGACGAAGCCAACCGAGCGCGCCCGCTGGTCGTCCAGCTTGGTCTCGAGGGCCTCCTCGAACCGAGCCCGGAGCCGCTGGCTCAACCCTCGAACCTGCTGGTCGATGATGCCGGCGTTGATGTTCATCGCTCCGTCACCATCCTCCCACGATTCAGCGCGCGCGAGCGACGGCGATCAGGTTCTTCACGAGGGAGGCGGCGGCCTTCACCTTCGCGCCCGCGCCGCGCGAATAGATGAGGCCGATCGCGCTCTCGGTCAGCCCGAACGTCGACTTGCGGATCGGGTACACCGCGACGCCGCCGCCGAGCCGCACGCGGTCGGTGACCATCGCCTTCTCGTTGCAGCAGGCGCGCAGGCCCTCTTTTCCGTTGATGCGACCGAAGCCGGAGAGGCCCACGCCCCCGAAGGGGAGCGACTGGATCATGTAGGCGAGGCCATAGTCGTTCACCACGGTCATGCCCGCGCGGATGCGGCGCGCCAGGCGCTCGGCGCGGCCGGTGTCCTTGGAGAACACGCTCGAGCCGAGCGCGTAGGGGCAGTCGTTCGCGAGCTGGATCGCGTGATCTTCGTCGCGCACCCGGACGACGACCATGATCGGGCCGAACTGCTCTTTTTGCGTGATGTCCATCGAGTGGTCGACGTCGACGAGCAGGGTCGGCTCGAAGAACTGGCCCTTCGCGTCGGCGCGACGCTTGCCGCCCGTCACGATCTTGGCGCCCTTCTTCACCGCGTCGGCCACGAGCCGCTCGAGGATGTCGAGCTGACCCGGCATCGTCATCGCGCCGACGTCGACGATCTCTCCCGACAGCGGCGGGCCCTGCCGGAGCTTGGACACGCGCTCCTTCACGATGTCGAGGAAGCGGTCGTAGACGGCGTCGAAGACGTACACGCGCTCCGCGCCGACGCACATCTGCCCGCAGGCCGTGAAGACGCCGAGCATCGCTTGCGCGGCGGCGTGCTCGAGATCCGCGTCGTCGCAGATGATCATCGGGTCTTTTCCGCCGAGCTCGAGCACGACGGGGACGAGCCCTTCGGAGGCTGTCGCCATCACCTTCGCGCCGTTTTGCGGCGAGCCGGTGAAGAAGATCTTGTCGACCCCGGAGCGGACCAGCGCGGCGCCCGTGTCCCCGAAGCCCGTGACCACCTGCAGCAGGTCCGGGTCGTGGCCGCGGGCGGCGAGCACGTCCCGCAGCATCGCGATGAGCGGCTCGGCCGACCACGAGGTGTGCTCCGAGACCTTCACGACCACGGCGTTGCCGGCGAACAGCGCCGGCACGACGGGGCAGTAGATGTTGTGGAAGGGGAAGTTCCAGGGCGCGATCACGCCGACCACCCCGAGGGGCGGGTACTCGACCCACGCCTTCTTGTGCATCAAGAAGCCCGAGCCGCGCGGCTCGGGGGCGAGGTCTCGCTCGCCGTTGTCGAGCACGTAGCGGATCTTCTCGCAGACCGGGAAGACCTCGCCGAGGGCCGCGTCGACCATCGTCTTGCCGGAGTCTCGCGAGGCGAGCTCGCAGATCTTCGACTGGTTCTGCACGATGTAGTCGAGGAACGCCCGGAGGACGGCGCGGCGCTCGGCGAACGAGGTCTTGCCCCACGCCGGTTGCACCTCGCGGGCTCGCCGGACGACCGCGCGGACGGCGGCTTCATCCATCGCCGCGACCGACCCGAGCGGCTCGAGCGTCGCGGGGTCGTGGCAGGGGACGGTGCGCTGGGCTCGGCCTTCGGCCTGGGGGAGGGCGTTCTGCGTCGTCATGGCGGCCGGCGACCCTACCGCGAGCCGGGAGCGTGCGCTACACGGCGGCGCGAACGGTCGTTCCCTTGCGTCACCGGGGGTTCGAGCCTAAATCTCAGCCCATGAGCTACCAGCGAGATCCGTATCAAAGAGGCTCCTTCCAGGGGTACGGCGTCTCCGGGTACGGCGCGGTCGCCGCACCCGACACGCGCGATCGCTTCCTGGTCCGGACGTACAACCACCTGTTCGGGGCGATCGTCCTGTTCGCGCTGATCGAGGTCGCCCTGTTCAAGACAGGCCTCGCGTACTCGATCGCCCAGGCGCTGATGGGGACGTCGTGGCTCTTGGTCCTGGGCGGCTTCGTCGTCGTGAGCTGGGGCGCGAGCCACGTCGCGCACCGGGCGGAGTCGAAGGCGGCCCAATACGCGGCGCTGATCGGCTTCGTGATCATGGAGGCGATCATCTTCGTGCCGCTGCTGCTGATCGCCGACGTCACGGCCCCGGGCGCCATCCAGAGCGCCGGCCTGGTGACCATCCTCGGGTTCGCCGCGCTGACGGGCATCGTCTTCTGGACGCGGAAAGACTTCTCCTTCCTCGGCGGCCTGCTCAAGTGGGGCGGCATCGCGGCCCTGCTGTTGATCGTCGCGGGCGCCATCTTCGGCTTCACGCTCGGCCTGTTCTTCAGCGTCGCGATGGTCGCCTTCGCCGGCGCGGCCATCCTCTACGACACCTCGCGCGTGCTGCACGACTTCCCGGAGGACCGGCACGTCGCAGCCTCGCTCGAGCTGTTCGCCTCCGTCGCGATGCTCTTCTGGTACGTGCTGAGGATCTTCATCGGCGCGAAGCGGGACTAGTTTTCTTCTCGCGCGCCCGCTAGCGCGGGGCCCTTCGGTTTCGAGGGTCCCGAGCGACCCCCGAAACCGGCGCGAG
The DNA here is from genome assembly GCA_016719945.1 of Polyangiaceae bacterium. Lineage (GTDB taxonomy): Bacteria > Myxococcota_A > Polyangia > Polyangiales > Polyangiaceae > Xiheicaenibacterium. The sequence continues at coordinate 7,493 of JADJYE010000016.1, forward strand.
GGTTCCGAGGTCCCCCGAGGCCCCCGCTTGCCGGGGGCTTCGTTCGTTTGTTGGATCACACCCGATCCATCCCCCCTCCGGTGTGAGGCTTGGGGGATCCACGAACCGCGCGAAACACCGCGAATGTAGGACACGGTAGGCGTGGCACGTGCCGTGCTCAACGGCTCGGCACGATGCGCCTCCTCCCGTCGCTGCTCGCCGCGCTCACCTCTCTCTCCCTGCTCGCCGGCTGCGACGGCGAGCCGACCGAGAGCGACTCGTCGGACGCGACCTCGGTCGTCCCCGAGCACACGGCGGAGGCTCAAGCCCTGCGCGCGCTGCTCAACGACCCGGCGACCACGAGGGACGTGCTCGTCCAGGGCAAGGTGACCTCTGCGGCCGCGAAGGCCCTGCTCGCCTACCGCGACGGCGCCGACGCCACGATCCGCACGGCGGACGACAACCTGTTCGACACCGTGAGGGAGGTCGACGACGTGAAGGGCGTCGGCTCGGCGACGCTCAAGCGCCTCGTCACGCTCGCCGACACGCGCGGCTACCTGGCCGCCGAGAAGGCCAAGCAGCGCGAGGTGATCTTCTCGCCGCAGCTCGCGGCAGAGAGCCACAACGCCGAGGTCGCCCGCGTCATCGCCAGCGCCAAGTCCTCGCTCGATATCGCGATGTACAGCTACTCCGACGCCGGCATCGCCGCCGCCCTCGCCGACGCGGTGAAGCGCGGCGTGAAGGTGCGCTTCATCTTCGAGACCGCGAGCGAAGACCGAAAGGCGACGACGAGCGCCGCCCTCGCGGCCACCAAGAGCGGAAAGCTCGAGGCCATGGGCGTCGACGTGCGCTGGGTGAACAAGATCATGCACCACAAGCTCATGATCGTGGACGGCCCGCGCGACGCCGCCGAGGCGGCGAGCACGGCCACCCTGGTCACCGGCAGCGGGAACTGGTCGAACGGCGCCGCGACCGTCTACGACGAGAACACCCTGTTCATGACCGGGTACCCGGAGCTGGCGCTGCGCATGCAACGCGGAGTTCAACCACCTCTGGGATCACTCGACCGACCTGGTGTCGAACACCGCGATCGTGTCCGAGGCTTCGACGCTGGCGATCACCGAGGAGTCGATGCCGCTGTCGCCCGGGATGCACGTGTTCTTGACGAGCGACAACTTCACCGTCGAAGGCACGTCGTTCAAGGTCACGACCAAGAACACGGTGAGCGACGAGCTCGTGCGGGCGATCGACGCCGCGGAGGAGCGCATCCACATCGCGTCGGGTCACCTCCGCTCGCGCCCGGTCTCCGAGGCGTTGATGCGCAAGGCCGCCGAGGACCCCGGCGTCGAGATCAAGGTCTACCTCGACGGGCAGGAGTACATCTCGGACAGCGGCAACACGCAGCAGATCGCGAGCCGAGAGACCTGCCTCGCCACCGCCACGACCGACGCAAAGAAGCGCGCCTGCGAGGACAAGTCGTTCCTCTATGGGCGTGAGGTCGAGAAGGCCGGCGCCAACGTCCGCTACAAGTACTACGCGTACCGCTGGGACGCCGGGTACGCCGCGCAGATGCACAACAAGTTCCTGATCATCGACGACAGCCTCTACACCGGCAGCTACAACCTCAGCGACAACGCGGAGCACAACACGTTCGAGAACATGTTCCTCTTCACGGGCCCCGAGTTCGCCGATCTCGTCGAGGCCTACGAGGACAAGTTCCAGGACCTGTGGGTGCAGGGCGACGGCCTGCTCGCAGGGCTGACCAAGACCATCGAGGACGAGACGACGATCCCGATCGTCTTCCCCGGGATGTCGCTCTCCTGGCAGGAGGTCCGCGACCTCAAGTCGCTGATCGCGGCGGAGTGCCCGGACGTGAGCTCGAGCGAGTTCCGCACGAACCCGACCGCCCACCGGACCTGCACCAAGTAGCTCGCGTCCCCGATGTGTAAACGGCCGTTGACGGTGGCACCGTCAACGGCCGTCGTGCTTTCGAGGCAACGCGTGGTCAGAACTGCTGGCGGACGCCGATGCTCCCCAGCCCGACGTACACCTCGGGCGCCGGGAGCTCGTTCGACGCGCCGTTCGAGACCCAGACCTCCTTGCGAGCGGCGAGGCCGCCGATGAACATGCCCATGCCGCCCGCCTGCATGATCCCCCAGAGGATGAAGGGGACCTTGCCCGGCGCGGAGATCTCCTCGTGGCCGGCGACGATGAACGGGCCCGCGACAGGGATGAGGGAGTAGTAAGTGTACTTGCCCTCGTAGTGGCCGTGGACCGCGTCGGCGATGCCGCCCGAGAGGATCTGCACCGCGTAACCAGCCGCAAACACGCTGATCCCGGCGATCCACAGGCCGCGCATGCTCTGGGTCTCGGTGTGGTACCCCTCCGGGGGCGCCTCGCCCTCGACCGCAGGGATCTTGCGGGGCTTGCGCCGCTTCGGCTCGCTCTCGTTGACGACGATGACGCGGACCTCGCCCTCCTCGCTGCTCTTGCGCTTCTTCTTTTTGACGACGACCTCTTCTTCTTCGTCCTCGTACTCCCCATCGTCGGCCGAGGCCGTCCCCGCAAAGCCCGCGAGCGCGAGGGTGAAGACGCTCGCCGCGACGATCGATCTACGCATGACCGCTCCTTTCAAGAATACCGGGCCCCTTGCAGACTTCGTGCCGGGCGCAAGGGGCTGGCCCAACCAACAAAGCTCTCCGACCTCGCGCGAACGTTCAAGAGCTCTTTTTGAGGAGCGCTTCACTGGCAGTCGGCGAAGAGCGCGGCGTGGAGCGCGGCGCCGACCGCGCGGTGCCCCTCCTCGGACCAATGGATGCCATCGGCCCACGAGTGCTTCTTGCAGAGCTTGAGCGGCTCGCCGCAGGAGAGGTGCGGGCGGGTGTCGAACGTGCCATCGACGGCGCCGCTCTTTCCGGCGGCTGCGATCCACGCGTTGACGTCGTCGGTGATCTTCGAGCGCTCGCCGTTGAAGGCTCCCATGCCCCCCCACGGCGGCAGCGTGAGCACGATCGCCCTCGCCCCACGCTGGCGAGACATCTCGACCATCTCGGAGATGTCCTTCGTGATCTTCTCGGCGGTCCGGAAGGCCGTCTCGTTGCTGAGCACGTCGCCGAGCCCGCCCAGGATCAACACGTGGGTGAACTTGGGTCGCTCGACGTCGAGGCCCTCGCCGTAGACGTCTCGAAAGAAGCGCTTGCGCATCATGTTGACCATGTTGCCGCCCTTGCCGAAGCTCATGAAGGTGCTCTTCGGGCAGCGCTCGCGCAACACGTCGAGGTACTTGCCGCCGTGCGACTTGGGGTCGGTCAGAGAGTCGCCCATCGCGGCGACCACGTAGACGCGCTTGTCGGGGGTGGAGGGGGCGACCGCAGAGGCCAAGGGCGACGCCGCCGCGCTCGAGGAGAGCTCGGGCGCGACGGGCGTGCTGGCGGGTGCGCTCGGCGAGAGGCCCGCGGGCGCCGAGGACGGAGCCGGCGCCTCGGCGGGCCCGCAGGCGAGCGACGTCACCAGCAGCAGGATGATGGCCCTGAGCGTCACCATTCGAAGGCAGCTTGCCGCCCCCTAGACCCGCATGCAAAGAAGCCGGTGTGAAGATCACGACCCTCGTCCCCCTCGCCGCGGCCAGCGCCCTCGTCGCGTTCGGCGCTGCTTGCGAAGCACCTCCCGAGCCGACCCCCGCCTCGGGCGACACCGTGAAGTCGTCCCCCGCCGCCGCCGCGAGCCAGACCGCGTCGGCCCGCCCCGCGCGCACCGCGCGTCCGCCGCGCACCGCTGCGCCGGCCGATCCCGAGCCCGCCGAGGCGAAGGGCCCGTTCCCCGCCTCGACCCACGAGGCCATGAAGGACCCGACGAAGGCGACCGAGCAGGCGCCCGAGAAGTACGCAGCCAAGTTCGAGACGACGCAGGGCGACTTCGAGGTCGAGTGCACGCGCGAGTGGGCGCCCAAGGCCGCGGACCGCTTCTACAACCTGCTGAAGATCGGCTTCTACGACGACACGGCGTTCTTCCGCGTCGTGAAGAAGCCGTCGCCGTTCGTCGTGCAGTGGGGCATCCACGGCGATCCCGAGGTCGCCAAGGCTTGGAAGACGCAAGCGTCGGAGCCCGACCCGGTAAAGCAGTCGAACACGCGCGGCACCCTGACGTTCGCCATGGGTGGCAACCCGAAGACCTTCACCACGCAGGTGTTCGTGAACTTCGGGGACAACTCTCGCCTCGACAAGATGGGCTTCGCGGCCGTGTGCCAGGTCACCGGCAACGGCATGGACGTCGTCGACAAGCTGTACGCCGGCTACGACGGGCGCGTGAGCGACCAGCAGTTTCGCATCGAGTCGGAGGGCAACACCTTCCTGCGGTCGCAGTACAAGCACCTCGACTACGTCAAGACCGCTCGCCTCACGACGGCGGGCGGTGACCCGTCGAAGGGCCCCGAGCCCGCGTCGAGCGCGGCGCCCGGCGCGAGCGCCGGTCCCGCCAAGAGCGCGGGCCCTGCCAAGAGCGCCGGCCCCGCGAAGAGCGCGCCGGCCGCGGGCTCGGCCGCACCGAAGAAGTAAGCGACGGCCGGCGCGCTGTCGATCAGCGCGCGGCGGCGAGGCGCTGATCCAGAGCGGCTTCGAACGCCACCGGGTCGGTGTGCGCCTTGAGCGAGCGCCCCAGCGCGAGCGCCGCGGCGGAGACCGCCATGGCGAGGAGCTTCGAGCTGACGAGGTAGTGCGCCTCGCCGAGCATCGTGCCCCGCTGGGCCGCCCAGGTCCGCAGGAAGGAGCGCGCCTCGGGGTCGAAGCTCGTGATGTCGGCCCAGTCGTGGAAGACGCTCTGCAGCGGCCTGCCACCCAACATCACGCGATCGGCGCGCGAGGTGTACCACTTGATCGCGTTGAGGGAGCCGACGCCGCGTGCTCGCGTGACGATCACGCCGGGCGCCGGCGTCCATAACCAGCCCTCGGTCTGTTCGTCGGAGAGGTGCTCCGCCTTTCGAGCGTCCCAGTCCACGGTGGCTCCTAGCTGCTGCGAAATGACGCGACGACGGGCGCGTGGTCCGAGTCGGAGGCGATCGGTCCGTCGGGAACGTAGGGGCCGTGATCGCGGAGGGTCTCGTTCAAGATCGCCGCGCCCTCGAGGCGGGCGGCGAGCCGGGGGGGGGCGAGGATGTGATCGATGAGCTGGCGGCTGCCCCCGTGGAGAATGCTGAAGCGCAGCTCCGCGGGGACACGCTCGGCGCAGCTCTCGAGCACGCGCTCCGGCTCCACGTAGGTGAAGCTGCCCCGGACCACCCGCGTCGGCAGCGAGTCGAGCTCGTCGTTGAAATCACCGAGCACCACGACCCCGCGCTCGGGGTCGCGATCGAGCAGCGCGTCGACCGCGCTCCGGACGTGCAGCGCCTCCGCGGAGCGCATCACGAACGAGCGCAGGTGCGCCTCCGCGATGGTGCGCGGGGAGCGATCGATGACGGGCGCCTGCGCCTCGTCCTTCAAGGGCGTGGCGAGTCGCGACTTGAAATGGACTGTGAGGACGTTGACCAGGCCGATCCCCGGCGCGTCTACGGTCAGCTGCACGACCGCGCGGCGCAGCGGGACGTTCGCGTACGGCTCGGGGTCGGTCGTCGAGAAGCGGGGAAACTTGAGCTTGCCCGCCGAGATGAGCGCGCGCGACTCGACGCGCAGCCGGGTCACGATGGCGTTGCCGATCCCGCGGCGATCGCCTGGGCCCACGTGGGGCTTGTGGTACCCGAGGCCGTCGAGGTGATCGACGAGCAGGCGGTCGAGCAGTGAGGGTGAGCCCACCTCCTGCAACGCGATGACGTCGGCGTCGGCCTCACGCAGCAGCGACGCGACGCTCTCGAGCTTGCGCTCGACGATGGGTCGCTCGTCGTCAGTCCTCGGATCGAAGAAGTCTTTGAGGTTGAAGGTCGCGACGCGAAAGGTCATGGAGGAGGCGCCTGCGGAGGGGGTGTCGGGGGGGAAGAGGCGCGCCTGAGCGCGAGGCCTTCTTTGCTCGACTGATGGGCGCTCGCGCAGGTCGACTCCACCTGGGCGGGGGGCATCGTCGTGTGCCAGTTTTGGACGTTCTTCTTCCAGGCCGAGCACTCGGCGGGCGTGGAGCCGCTCGCCGGGTTGCACATCAGCGCGAGGAAGCTCTGACACGACGGTGGCAGCGAGCCTGGGGGCGCGATCGGGACCGTCACGCCGGTCGCCGAGGGCAGCGGTGTGAGACCGCTCGGCGGCCCGATCGGCGTCACGGTCGGCTTGCCGCCGGCAGCCGACGGGGTCGGAGGTGAGGACGAGGACGAGGCAGCGACGGCGGACGCGCTCGCGTCAGCAGAGGGCGTGCTCACCTCGGCCGACGCGCTCGCAAGCGGGGCCTCGCGAACGGTGGCGACCGCGGTCGCGGTCGCCACCGTCGCCGCTGCCGGGTCGTCGTTCGCGACGGCGGCGCGAGCGGCGTCGGCGGGCGCTTCCTTCTTGCCCAACGCTCCGACGAAGAGCGCCCCGCCGGCCGCGCCCGCGAGCGCGATGACCGCGCCGACCGCGAGCAAGATGCCGCCCGAGCGCTGCTTCACGGGGCTGGCGATGACCACACCGGCCGGTGTGTGCGCGTAGTGCCCTGGCGGCGCGGCGCTCGGGTACGGCGCGGGTGGCGGCGCGCTCGCCGAGTGCATCGGGGGCGCGGCGCTCGGGTACAGCGCCGGTGGCGGCGCGCTCGCCGAGTGCATCGGGGGCGCGGCGCTCGGGTACAGCGCCGGCGGCGGCGCGCTCGCGTGGTGAGCCTGCTGCGGCACGCCTGCGTACGCGGCGGATGGCGGGGTGCTCGGGGTCGGGGCGTACGAGCGCACGTGCGTCTCTTGAGGCCGCGGCGGCGTGAACGGGCTCAACACCGTGGGCGCGTGGGCGATCAGCGAGGCCTCGCGCACGCGGGTCATGAGCGCCGCCACGGAGGGCGGCCTTCGCTCGATGTCGAGGCTGAGCGCGTCGAGCAAGGTCTGCGTGAGCATCACCGGGATCTGGACGCCGTGGGCGCTCGGAGGCTTCGGCTCGATGCGGCCCTTCGCGTCGCCCTCCTCCCAAGGCAACGTGCCGGTGAGCATCGCGTAGAGCAGCAGCGCGAGCTCATACACGTCGGATCGAATGGACGCCGACTTCCCGAAGAAGCGCTCCGGCGCCATGTACGCCGGCGTTCCGCGCATCATCCCCGCGCGCGTCGTCGTCGACGGCAGCCCGCTCGTGTCCCGCGCGATCCCCAGGTCGAGCAGGACCAGGCGATCTTCCTGTTCGAGCCAGAACACGTTCTCTGGCTTCACGTCGCGGTGCACGAGCCCCGAGTCGTGCAGCATGGCCAGCGCCCCGGCGACGTCCTCGAACAGCGCGACCGCGCGCGCGAGCGGCATGGGCCCCGCGGCGAGGCGCTCCGCGAGCGTCTTGCCGCGCAGCCGCGGCATCGCGATGTAGGGTCTTCCCCCTGGCAACATGCCCGCTCGCAGCACGGGGACGAGGGCCCGGTGCTGCACCTTGCGCATGATGTCGGCCTCGGCGAGGAAGCGATCGACCTCGCGCGCGTCGAGGCCTACGTCATCGCGGAGCACCTTGAGCGCGATCTGTCGCTCGCCGTCGCGCGCCGCGTAGACGACGGCGCTGCCTCCTTCTCCGAGCGTCCCCTCGATCTCGAAGGAGCCGAGCCGTTCGACCACGACCCCTCAGAACGCGCCGCGAGCGCCGACGAAGCCGGGGGTGATGATGGGCTCGATCGATGAGGCCTTCGCGGGCTCCTCCGGTGAGCGACCGTAGTCGACGATGAAGGCGACGATGGTGAGCGCCGCTGCTGCGCCGGTGAGCCCACCGAGCACGTCGGCGGTGAGCGCAAACGTCTTGGCGTCGGAGCGGGCGTCCTCGATCGACTGGGCGGTCGTCGGGAACGCGACCAGCGCGTCCTCGAAATCGGCCTTCTTCGACAGGGCGAGGCCGCCCATCACGCCGGTCGCGACGCCGAGGGCGCCCGTCACCCCGAGCCCGACCCAAGGCCAAGGCGTGTGCTCGATCTCCTTCGGGCCGGCCGCGCCGCCGCCGCCACCGCCGCCACCGCCGCCGCCGCTGAGCGAGACCAACGCGAGATCGATCTCCTTCTTCTCGGCGCCCGCGACCTCGACGAAGCGCGTGATCGGGGCGTAGCCCTCCTTCAGCGCGCCGACCTTGCGCCGCCCCGCGTCCATCACGATCGGCTCGGCGAGCGGGGTCTTGCCGACGACGACGTCGTCGACCGCGATCTCGACGCCGTCGACGTTCGTCTTGATGGTGACCGAGGCGACCTTCTCCTTCAGATCGGTCACCCAGCCTTCGACGTTCTTGCGCCGCTCGGCGTCGATCTCGGCGCCGCCCTCGGCGAGGTACTTCTCGAGCGCGCGCAGCGCCTCCGAGTAGCTCTTCAGCTCGCGAGCCGTCTGGCCGATGTTGAAGAGCACCTGGTAGTTCGGCGCGATCTCGTAGGCGCGCTTGAACTGCACCATCGCCGCGACGTAGTCGCCCTCCTTGAAGAACTTCTTGCCGCGCTCCCACGAGGCGTACGCGTCTGCCCCCGCCTCGGCCTCTTGGGCGCCGGCCGGGGGCGCGGCGACGGAGGCGGCGAGGATCACGGCGAGGACGGTCGCGAGGGTCCGCTTCACGGCTTCTTCTTGTAGGGGTTCTGTTCGTCGATCTCGACCGACGGCTGCGGAGGCTTCTTGCCCGTCGGCTCGTCCGGCGGAGGCGGCGGCTTCGAGGGAGCGGCCGTCTCGGTCGGCGTGGGCTTCGCGGGCCTCACGTACGGTCGACCGCTGAGCGGCGTGAGCTCGACGGTGAGGGTGATGTCCTTGTCGAAGGTGAGCGTGCGACGCTCGGTCTTGTGACCCTCGAGCTCGACGTCGAGCTTGTGCAGGCTGCCGTCCTTCGGCAGCGTCGCCGTGAACGGGTTGCCATCGACGGTGCCCCCGTCGAGCTTCGCCTTCGCGCCTTCGGGGTAGCTGATCGACACCTTGATCTTGTCGGTCGCGGGCGAGGCGGTCGAGCCGGCCGGGGCCGCCTGCGTCGCGTGGCCAAGCTGCTGCGTCGGCGCGGGCCCGACCTCCGCAGCGGCCGCGCCATCAGCGCTCGCGGGCTTCCCGCCGCCCTTGTTCACGTAGACGACGATGCCGAGGGCGGTGAGCGCGAGGATGCTGCCGATGAACAGCGCAGAGAGCAGCGAGCGGTTCTTGGGCTGAGGGTGCGGGACCGCCTGCGAGACGGCGGTGATGTGCATCTGACCGGTCGGCGGCGCCTCGCTGTTGTGGCGCACTGGCAGGACCACCCTGGCGAGCGAGTCGCTCGTGGCCTTGAGGCTCGCCGGTACCAGCTCGAGGTTGATGGGCTCGGCGACCTGATCGATGTTGCGGACCTGCTCCTCGATCGTGTCGCGGATTCGCGCCCGTTCCTCGGCGAAGGCGCCGGTCACGATCGCGGCGACCTCCTTCGGGCCCACGCGAAAATCCGAGTTCTGCAGCGTGCGCTCGAGGACATCCTGGAACTCGCGCGCGCTCTGGAAGCGATCTTCGCGGCGGGGCGCCATCGCCTTGTCGCAGATGGCCGCGAGCTCGTCGGGCAGGTCGGGCACGACCTCGCGGATCGGCGGATCTTGGCCGGCCATGCGGCGGGCGAGGACGCTCAGCTCGTCCTCCTTGGTGACCATGCGCCGGCCCGCGAGCGCCTCCCACAACATCACGCCGACCGTGAACAGGTCGGCGCGCTGATCGACCGGCTCGCAGCGGGCCTGCTCGGGCGCGATGTAGCTGATCTTGCCCTTCAGCATGCCCTCTTGGGTGCGCGACGACGCGCCCGCCGCCTTGGCGATGCCGAAGTCGACGAGCTTGACCTGGCCCTCGTAGGTGACGAACACGTTCTGCGGGCTGACGTCGCGGTGGACCACGTTGAGCGGCGAGCCGTCGAAGTCGGCGAGCTTGTGCGCGTGCTCGAGCCCGCCGAGCACGTCGGCGAGCATGCGCAGGTGGAGCTCGAGCGAGATGTTCTTGCGGCCGACGCGCCTGAAGATCGCGTTGAGCGGCTGACCCTCGAGGTACTCCATCGCGATGAAGGTCCGGTCGCCGTCGCTGCCGACCTCGTACGTCTGCACGATGTTGGGGTGATTGAGCCGCGCGGCGATGCGCGCCTCATCGAGGAACATCGCCAAGAACTCGGGATCGGTCGCCAGCTCTTCGCGCAGCTCCTTCACGACGAGGAGCTTGTTGAAGCCGTGCGGTCCCTGGCTCATCGTGAGGAGCACGCGCGCCATGCCGCCTTGGCCGAGCTTCGCGAGCACGCGGTACTTGCCGATGCGCTCGCCCTTCATAGCTCGGTCGGCCCCATGGGCACGTAGCTGATGTGGGCCGCGCGGACGAAGAAGGTGCTCTCGCCGATGATCCGCCCGGTCTCGGCGATGGTCGCCTGCACCGTGAGGTTGCCGAGCGGAATGTTCACGAAGCCACCTGCGCCCTGAGCGTCGGTCTCGGTCGCGTCGGGATCGGGGAACGAGCCGATGAAGTGGAACGGGATCATCTGATCGTCGCCTTCGCTCGTCGTGAAGCGAACGCCCGCGGCGCGCTCGTCGGCGCAGTCGTGCGAGAGGAGGATCGTGACGCCTCGCGCCAGATCGACCGTGACCCCTGCGCTGCTGGCGAGCGCCAGGAACGTGGTCTGGTCGACGAACCGGATCACCTTCTGCGAAGGAGGGATCACCACCGGACGCTGGAAGAACACGAGCGTGCCCATCGCGTCGTCGGCCGTGAACTCCATGAAGCCCTGGAAGTCGGAGGCCAGATCGAACTGCACGATGCCGTCGACGTCGGGCACCAGCGTCAGCTCGGGCGTCGCGCACGCCGCGTCGAGCGACTGACACACCTTGAGCGAGGCGTTCGTCGGCGGGTCGCCGTTCGTCGCCTTCTCGAAGCGGTACTCGTGCGCGATCATGTCCCCGGGATCGGGGGCCTGGTAGCCCTCGATGCACGCGAAGTTCTCCGGCAGCGGTGGGTCGCCCCCAGCGCCGCCCGTGCCCTCCCCGCCTTGGCCGTTGCCGCCGGTGCCGCCCGCGACGCAGACCTTGTCGGCGCTGCACGTCGCGTCGGTCAGGCCGAGCGCGGCGCAGTCTTCGTTCGTCTCACACTGCTCGCGATCGAGATCGAAGGCGAGCGAGCAGCCGCCGATCGAGAAGATCGCGAGAGCGGCCCAGGCGAGGGCCGCCGACGCAAGGAGCGATGGACGCGCCACGGTTCTTGCAGCGTAACTTTTCCGATCCAACAGGTCCAGCGGACGACCCGATCGCCGAGCAGCGTATGACGCACCCTGAACGGGGGCCTCCGATCCCGGCGGGCGAGGGCTCGAAGCACCATCCTGACGGGGCGGAACCTGGCCTTTGACGCGCGCCGCGGGCGCCGCGGTGGAAAGAAGGGCGTGGGGGCACGTTTTATCGGTGCAGCCTCCCCCAAGGACTCCAGAGCTCACGATGACGTCCCCCCTGCACCCGCTCTTGGCGGCCCACCTCGAGCGCCACGCGCGCAAGCTATTCCGCATCGCTTGCGGCTTCGGTCGCGAGCGTGACGCCGACGACCTCATTCAAACCCTGTACACCCGCTGGTGGCGGAGGATGACCGAGGAGCCCGGCTGGACCCCCCCCGAGTCGAGCGCCGAGCTGTTCGTGTGCGTCCGCCGGGCGGTCATCGACAACGTCGCCAAGGAGCAGCGGCAGCGCGCCCACCTCGTCCACGTCGACGATCCATCCCCCTGGGGCGCATCGGTGGAGGAGTCCCTCTTCGCCTTCGAACGCCTCGAGTGGATCCTGGCTCACCTGCCCGAGGGGCTGGCCGACGCGCTCAAGGCGAGCTTGGCAGCGGGGCGCGACGACGACGCGACGGTCGCGCGAGAGCTCGGGCTCACCACCGGCACCTTCACCGCGCGCTTGTTCAAGGCGCGGCGAGCCGCCGAGGAGCTCGCGAGCTTCTACGAGCTGTTGCCGCTCGAGCTCGCGGAGCTCGCCGCGACCCTCAGGTTCAGCGGCAAGTCGCGCTCGCGGGTCGCAGAGGAGCGCGGCCTGGCGCTGAGCGAGGTCTCCGCGCGCTGGCAGGAGGCGCTCGAGCTGCTCGGCGTGCGCGGGCGGGTGGCGTCGTGACTTCGCGCCGGAGCTCGCGCCAGGGTCTGCGGAGGCACCTGGTGCTCGTGCGCGGGGGGCTCGATGACTCGGCCGCCGAGTGGTCCTCGTTCTGTGATCGCATCGGTTGGAGCCGCGGCGACGAGCCGATGCCCGCAGACTTTGTCGCACGGGTACGACAGCGAGTCGCGCTCGCGCGGCCGGAGAGTGGCGCAGACCCCTCGAGCGCGAGCGCCGTCGCCGCGCGGGCTGGCTTCGACTCGCACGCCGAACCCGAGCTGCTCGCCAGGCCTGCGGCTCGCCGCTCGGGCGCGCGTGGCGTTTTCGTCGCGCTCGCGTGCGCCGCGGCGGTGGCCGCCTCGTGGGCCGCGGGCGCCGCGGGGCTCGGCCGCTCCGCGATCGTTGAGCAGAGCGGCGCGCCAGCGTCGCTCGTGCCGGCGCCTCCGGCGATGGCCCCGCCGTCGTCTTCCCCCCCGGCCCCATCGACGCCGGCGCCGCGTGCGCCGATGGACGCCCCTTCCCCGAGCAGCCTGCCGGCGCCGTCGAGCGCACCGAGCGAGCCGGCGCCAGGGATCGCGGCGCTGATGCGCGCGGCGCCCAGGCCGCGCCCGCGCCCGGAGGCGCGCGCGATCGCCCGCCTCGAAACGCCTCGCGGCTCGACCAACCCCGAGCCGCGTCGCGAAGACGGCGCGTCCCCGCCCGCTGCAGACGCGTCCGAGGCGCTCGCGACCACCCCGCCCGAGCCGCTCGAGCTCGCCGCGCTCGCGGCTGGACCACGCGAGGCGTCGTTGATCGGCGCCGAGCCGAGCCAGGCGCCGTGGCAGGACGCGCCGGCGGTGTCGCTCGCCCGCGCGGCAGACCGAGGCCCGAGCTGGTCGCTGTCTCCCGAGGCCCGACGCGCGTTCGGCGCGAGCCTCTCGCCGTCGCTTCAGCCGGAAGGCCTCCCCAGCGTCGGCGTGATGGCGCAGCTCGATGTGGGTCGCGCGATCGGCGCGCTCTGATCGTTCGCTTTTTTCAACCGAACAGGAGTCATCATGACCAAGGCGTGGGCCGCGGCGGATCGCCGCGACGGATGGGTTCGTTCATTCCTCGGAGCGGCGCTGGGGCTCGGCTCGTTGCTCGCCACCGCCGGCTGCAGCAGCGCGCCCGAGGTCTATGGAACGCGCGCGCGGTTCTCCCCTGCCTTCCAGGGCTACGTCATGGCCCCGGAGGGTGGCAGCGACGACCCCGCCGAGCACGACGCCGTGCTGCTGCTCAGGGATCCGCTCACGGGGAACAAGCTGCGCTGCCGCGCGGACGTCGTCGAGTGGCGAGAGCTGCACGAAGATCTCGCGACGGACCGGGTGCACGACGACAACGTCGACCTCGCGGTCGCCGTGACGACCGGTGTCGTGTTCGGGCCGCTGTTGGCCGCGGAGCCGGTTCGGGGGCCTCATCCTCGCGGAGGCCTTCGTGACCGCCGAGCAGCTGTCGGAGATGTTTCGCTCCGACGACGCGCGCGAGCTGCTCGCAGCCGGCGTGGTGCTGCATCGCAGGGGCCGCTTCGCGCAAGCGAGCCAGGTCCTCGAGCGGGCGCTCGCCAAGGACCCCGCCGTGGGGACCCATGACAAGGCCTACCTCTACCTGGGCCTGTCCTACGTCGAGCAAGACAAGCGTGATCGCGCGCGGCTCGCGCTCTTGATGTTCGTCGAGCGCGCCGCTGTACGCGACGTCACCGCGTACCGCACCGCGGCGGCGGCGCTGAAGAAGCTCGGGGTCAGCGGGACGAAATGCGCGTCGACCGAGCCGGTGGAGCTGCGCTGGTGAGCGGCTCGCCGGCGAGGGACGCGCCCTTGCTGTCTACGAACCGTGCGCGGCGCGGAGCGCCTTCTTCGTGTCCTCGTCCAGCTTGCCGGTCGCAGGCAGGCCGCGCTCCGACTGGAAGGCCTTGAGCGCGGCGATCAGGGCCTCGCCCTCGACCGCGTCCTGGTTCTCTCCGCCGATCTTCCCCGGGCGGTAGTAGCCGAGGTGCATGAGCCGCTTCTTGAGGCCCGAGATCGTGTCGAGCGGGTCGAGGTCCCCCACCCGCACGCGCAGGGTGCGGTTCTTCCGCGTCAGGATGATCTCCACCTCGCGCACGTACACGTCCACCTGCGACTTGATCCAGCCCTGCTCGTCGGACTCGCCGAGGATGGGCTCCGGGCCCAGCCCGAGGATGGCGTACGGCTCCTTCGGCAACGGCTCGCCGCCCACCTGGAGGCGCACCTCGAGCGGCTTCTTCGGGATGACCGCGGCGTAGCGGTTCGTGCTCCCGGCCGTGATGGACAGGCGCCGGTGCTCGGGGTTGGTCGGCAGCCACAGGAGATCGCCCGGGTGCAGCGTGTCCCGATCGGGGCGCTTCTCCTTGAGGGCCTTGTTCTTGGGGTGATTCCAGACGGCGTCTGCTTCGGAAGCCCATCATGTGAGCGAGCTTCGTCAGGTAGTCGCCTTGTCGAACGACGTACGGGCGCATCGGTCAGGCCTCCTTGGGCTTGTCGACGTCGGGGAAGTAGATCTGGGCTGACCCCTCGAGCTCGAGCTCCGCCTCGCCGTTGTCGTCGAGGACACCGGCTCGCTCGCCGTCGGACGCGACGATGACGAAGCGCCGGCGGCGCGCGGGGGCTCCGCTCTCGTCGACCAGCTGGATCCGCGTGAGCGGCTTGGGCTTGGCGACGACGGCGGCCTCGTCGACCACACAGTTGAGCTTCACGCGGTTACCGCCGAGGTCGGCGTCGTTGAACAGCAGCAGGCTCGAGCTCTTGCCCATCGCGTGGAAGCGCTCGCCCTTCATGACGATGCCGTCCTTCGACACGACGGTGACGCGCTCCTCGGCGCCCGCCTCGATCTTGTCGCCGCTCAAGGTGATGCGCGGCGAGAAGATCTCGATCGCCTTCGGCCCGAGGCGAATCGAGCTCTCGCCGCACCTGAGCACGATGCCCTTCTCCGCGATGAGCTCGGTGGTCTTGCTGGCGTAGCCGGCGAGCGTGCCCTCGACGTGGAGCGACGCGCTGGTGGGGCTCGCGTCCTCGCCGACGATGACCGCGGAGTGACCCCGGATCTTGTGGATCGCGTCGTTGTGCACGAACGTCTCGTGGGCCGCGAGGTCGTCGCGCTTCGTGCCCTCGACGCGCACGTTCTCGTCGCCGCTCACGCGGCGGTCCGAGCTGCCTCGGACGGCGTCGATCTCGTCGCCGAGCACCTGCGTCGTCTTCTGCAGGGTGATGAGCGTCGTCTGCCCGCCCACCACGGTGAGGGTGTGCGTGCCTGCGACGTTCTCCGTGAGCTGACCGGAGACGCGCACGTTGGCGTTGCCGCCGACGGTCACGTCGTGATCTTTGCCGACCTCGAGGTCGTAGTTGCGCTGCGCCTTGAGCAGCACGACCTCCTTGCCCTTGTCGTCGTCGAAGCTGAGCTCGCTGCCTCCTTCGCCGCCGGGCGTGCTGGCGGTGCGGAAGCCGCTCTTGTGTCGCTGCGTCGGCAGGCCGAAGGGCTGCGGGTTGGTGCCGTTGTAGACGGTGCCGATCACCAGCGGCCGATCGGGATCGCCGTCGAGGAAGGTGATCACGACCTCGGAGCCCACGCGCGGCAAGAACTGCGCGCCGTACCCGGCGCCGGCCCAGGCCTGGGCGACGCGGATCCAGCACGACGATCGCTCGTCGCTGCGGCCCTCGAGATCCCAGTGGAACTGCACCTTCACGCGACCGTTCGAGTCGGTGAACGCCTCACCCTCGCCCCCGCCGACGACGACCGCCGTCTGGTTGCCGTGCTGCACCCTGCGCGCGACGGCGGGCGGCATGCGCAGCGCGGTCTCGATCGCGGCAGCTTCGAACTCGTTGCGGTAGACGGGGGCCTCGGGGTCGCCGCCGAACTCCGGCGTGTGGCCCTCGTGGCGAACTGCCACCACCACCCAGTCCCGGTTGAGCGCGTCGAGCACGTGACCGTCGAGCACGAACGCGTGGCCTGGCAAGAGCTTGCGTGAGCGGCTGGTGCCCGCGATGCCGATCCCCTCGGCGCGGAGCGCCTCGAGCATGCGCGTCGCCTGCTCCTCGCGCTTCGCGGACGTCTGGTCGGCCTCGTGCTCGGTCTCGTGGCCGAAGCGGTAGACGCCCATGCGCTCGGCGCCCAGATCGCCGGCCACGCCCTTCGGGTCGGGCGTGAGCTCGACCGAGCGGAGCGGCAGCTTCGGGTGGCGGAAGTCGAAGTCGCCGATGCGGGCGGCGGTGGGCAGGATCTTCCGGCGCACGGCCACCTCGGTGACGTCACCCTCCTCGATCTCGAAGTGGCCGGACCGAACGGTGAGCTTCTTGTGTCGCCCGGGGATGGCCCGATACAGCGCCTCGTCGGAGAAGATCACCTCCTCGGCGTTCGCGTCGGGATCCTGGCGGAAGTAGAAGAAGATGCCCTCGCGCGAGAGGATGCGCCGCAAGAAGTCGAGATCGGTCTCGTGGTACTGGGTGAGGTACGTGCGGGGCGTGTAGCGGCCGACGAGCTCGAACTTGTGGGGGATGCGCCACTCGCGGAGCAGCTTCGCCACCACGCCGGGGACCGTCTCGTCCTGGAAGATGCGGCTGTGCTCGCGCATGCCGAGCAGGCTGAGCCTCGACGTGAGCCTCATCTTCACGCGGACCGTGTCCGCCGCGAGCGAGCGGAGCACCTCGTACGACGTCACGATGCCGTGAACGGCGCGCGGCACGTCCGTGGAGTCCATCATCATGAGCGTGCCCGGGTGACCGAGCAGCATCTCTTCGAGCGTGGTGAGCGGATCGATGTCGCTCGGGGCGGCGACCTCGACCTCCATCTCGTAGGGGGTGTTGACGCGCTCTTCACCGCGGAAGCGGACCACGCGCAGGCGCGCCTCGACGCGGCCCTTGGACAGGAAGTGGTACAAATCGAGCTTGTTCGTGGCGAGGACCTTGCCGCCAAGCTCGAGCGAATCGAGTGCTTTGATCGTCATCGGTCAGGCCTTCTTGTTCGGGCCGAGGAACGGGGGCAGCCCGGAGAGGGCCGCGTGGTCGATGTCGACCGTCTGTTCCATGTCGTCGAGCTGAGCGAGGTGGGACATATCGGGCAGCGCCAGCTCCTGGGTGTTCTCGGCGGGCTCGGCGGGGGTCGTAAACCCACCCGCCGGGACCGCCTTCGCGCCGGGCGTCGCGTACCCCGGGAGGTCCGACGTCGGCGTGTCGGCGAAGTGGCTCGCGTACTCGCTCTGCGACGGGCCCTGCGCGAGCATCTGGGACGGCGGACCGTACCCGGCGTACGAGCTCGAGGACGCGCCGTAGTCGGCATACTCGTGCGAGTACTCGTAGTCGGCCTGGGCGAACTGCTGCTGCTGCGCGAGCGGGTAGTCGCCGAACGGGAACGAGGGCAGCGGCCCGTCGTTCGGGGAGTGCGGTTGGTAGTCGCCGCCGAGCTCCGGGAGCGCCTCCGACTTGGGGGTGGTGTTGTCGACCTTCGACGGCCCCTGACCCGCACCTGCGGCCTCGGTCCCGGCGCCGACGCGCGGCGCGTCGCTCTTCCACTTGAGGTTCGGCTCGACCAGCGTCAGGTGCCGCGCCGTGACGGGCATCACCTCGATCGCCTTGATGCGCTGCTGGACCGGGAACGCCTGCTCGAGCGGGTCGCTCTCCATCGGGCCGAGGTCCTGCGTCACGTCGACCTCGGCCTCGTTCCAGGCGTCCTTGGCGTTCTTGATGATCGGGTTCCAGTCGCTCTTGAGCTTCTTGACGCTGCCCTTGGGGTCCTTGAAGTCGAAGCCGACGTCGGGTAGCGCCGCGGGGAGCGTGTCGAGCGCAGCCAGGCCTTGCACGATCTTGCCGCGCACCTGCTCGACCTGCTCGCGCGCCTTGAGCAGGGCCTTGCCCGCCTCCATCACGCGGGGCGCGAGCGACGCGGTCACCGCTTCCATCGCCCGCTCGATCACCTTGTCGAAGAGCGGGAAGAACACGTTGCGGAAGAGCCGCGAGAACACCGTCGGGAGCTGCGCGAGGTGCACCTCCATCGTGAGCGCGCGGTTCTGGATGGCCGTGCGGCGGTACGCGAAGATCATCCCGTGGAGGTCGCGCATCGCGAACTTCACGACGGGCGCGATGAACTTCTCGAGGTTCAGCGCGGCGAACTCCTTCGCGCGGCCGATCAGCGCGTCGGTCGAGATCGCGACCTCGGCGATCGGGATGTCGAGCGTGATCTTGCGCAGGCCGTCGACGAACTTCAGGCCGCCGAGGATGGTCTCGATGACGTTTCCGACGAGGTGACGCTTCGCGGCCTCGTGCATCTCGGCCTCGGTCACCTGATCGGTGTCCTTCATCGTCAGCAGGCGGCAGTACACCGCCCGGATGAACTCGGCGCACACCGACGAGACCTTGGAGATGACCCACTCGAGCCAGCTCGGCAGGCTCTTGATGTCGAGCGCGCCCTTGAGCGCGTCGACGGCCATCTGCCCGAGGCCACCGGACCAGCCCACGCGCGCACGACGCGCGGCGTCCGGCACGTCGGGCGGGTCGGGGTCTTGAGGGATGAGGAAGATATCGTCGAGGAACGGCCGGCCCGGCGTGTAGCGATCGGGGCGGCTCAAGAAGTCGAGCGTCTTGTCGATGCCGACCTCCTGATCGTAGTCCTGCAGGGCGTCTTTGACGGGGTTGGTGACGACGTCGGCGAGGCCGTTGAGCATCGCGAGGGCTTTGCCCTTGATGCCGCTACCGCTGCCGAACGGGTTGTCGACCTTGTCGAAGATCTTCTGCTCGACGTTGGGGTCGAGCGTGTACTCGGGCTGCGGCTCGAGGAACCACACCGGGTACACCGGCAGCACGCGCGAGCGGATCGAGTGCGCCGAGATGCGGCGACAGGCGTCCTCGACGATCGGCTCGAGGCGGACGGCGTACTCGTAGTTGAGCGCCGCGCACACGTCCCACGCCTTGAAGCTGATCTTCTGGATGACGCTGAGGAAGTCTTGCACGCCGGGCGGCACCAGCCGCGTGAGCTTGGGGATCGCGTCGTGCGGCGCGTCTTTGTCGCCGAGCCAGTCGTGGCCGCCCTTGAGGCCTTCGTTGATCTCGTCGACCTGGTCGTTGAGGATGCCGCCGCCCGGAGACTTCGCCGGAGCGTGCCGCTTCTCGAGCTCGGTGACGAGGTACTCGTGGTAGGCCTTGCGCGCCGTGTGCAGCATGATCCCGGCCTCGTGCAGCACCGGGTAGTCGACGCGCGGCCGGTTGATCTTCTTCTCGGCGTCGATGACCTTCTTGAGGTGCGGGTTCAGGTCGACCGCGTTGGGCTTGTCTTGCGTGCCTCCGGCGGAGCCGGTGAGGTCGGCGATGACCTGCGCGAGCACGCCGATGACGCCCTTGCTCTTCTCTTCGGCGATCAGCGCGTCCATCTGGGCGCGGATGAAGCCGCCGAGCAGGACACCCTCTCGCTGGAGCGCGGCGCGCATCATCAGGCCGTGCGCCGGGACCTCGGTGCCGGCGAGGGGTGAGTCCGCAGGCGCGGTGAGCGCGCCCGCCGTGTCGTCGAGCTTGGGGCTCGGAAACAGCTGCGAGCGGTCGCGGTAGACGTGGCCGTAGTGGACGAACTCGATCGGCTCGGGCAGGTCGATCGTCGTGCCGCCCGTGACGCTCGCGTTCACGGTGACGGCGCCGTCTTCTGCGACGGTCCAGTCCTCCGCGTTCTTGTACTCGGCCTCCTTGAACTCGACGATGCGCGCCTTGCGCGACATCGGGTGAGCCAGCCTCTGGCCGACTTCACCGAGGACATTGCTCGTTGCGCGGAGCATGGGCTCCACGGTGCGGCCAGCACCTTGAGCGTGATCAGCGACCGTGCGGAGATCTTCGCCGTCGATTTTCACTGAAGCAGAAGCTTACAGATTGAACGGCACACGAGGTAGCGCTCGCAGGGCCGCGCGAGAAGATCAGTGGGAGTCTCGCCTGGTCTAGCGCTCGTCCACCCGTCACGCGTTTCGGGGTGACGCAACGTCGGGGGGGTGGTGGATCGGCCGACCAGCCCTCCGCGCGCCGACATCAGCCCCTTTCCCGCGCTTCCGCGGTGGCTCGCGCCGGCCCGAAACTGGCATCATGGCGGGTCATGCCCCGAACGCCCATCTTCGCTCAGCTCGCCCGGACGCTCCGAATCGCCCACGCCGCCGCGACCGCCAAGGTCGACGCGCGTGAGGCGGTCGAGCTCGCGCGAGCGTCCGAGACCTCTCGGCTTCGCCGCCGCACGCTGTTCAAGGGCGCCCTCGGCGCCGGTGGCGCGCTGCTGGTCGGGCACCCCCGCCTGCTCCGGGCCGGGCAGGCCCCGAACGTCGACGTCGCGATCGTCGGCGCTGGGCTCGCGGGGCTCGTGTGCGCGGATCGGCTCGAGGCGGCCGGCGTCGTCCCCACCCTGTACGAGGCGGCGAGCCGCGTCGGCGGCCGGGTCTGGAGCATGGGCGGCGGGTTCAACGGCCCGGTGATGTTCCCTGGGCAGGTCGTCGAGCGCGGCGGTGAGCTGATCGACAACCTGCACAAGACCATGCTCGCGTACGCGAACGAGTTCGATCTCGCGAAGGAGGACATGAACAAGGAGCCGGGGGCGATCTTCTATTACCTCGGCGGTGAGCACGTCCCCGAGGAGGACGTCGTGGACGAGTTCCGGGCGTTCGTCGACGAGATGCAAGACGACCTCCGCGCGTCGACCGGCGCGCCGACCGCCGACTCCCACAACGACGCGGACGTCGACCTCGACCTCACCACCCTCGCCGAGTACCTCGAGTCGCGCGGCGCCGGGCCGCTCGCGTACGGCGCGATCGAGCAAGCGTACAAGTCCGAATACGGCCTCGAGATCGACGAGCAGAGCGCGCTCAACTTCCTGCTCTTCATCCACGCCGATCGGCGCTCCAAGTTCACGCCGTACGGCGTGTTCAGCGACGAGCGCTGGCACCTCGTCGGCGGCAACGAGCAGATCCCGGCGAACATCCACGCGCGCCTCGAGGCGCCGACGCACCTCGGGCACCGGCTCGTCGCGGCCCGCCGCACGGCGGCCGGCCAGGTGCAGCTCACCTTCAAGAAGGGGAGCCAGACCATCACGCGCACGCACGACGCGGTGGTGCTCACCATCCCCTTCAGCGTGCTGCGCGGCGTCGACCTCGACCCTTCGCTCGAGCTGCCGGCCTGGAAGACCCAGGCGATCGACGACTTTGGCTACGGCATGAACGCGAAGACCATGGTCGGCTTCAACTCCAGGCCGTGGCGCGCGCTCGGCGCTCTCGGGACCTCCTACTCGGACCTCGCGAACCACCAGACGACCTGGGAGACGAACCCGACCGCCGGTTCGGCGACGCTCGGCGTGCTCACCGACTACGCCAGCGGCCTGCGCGGCGAGTCGCTCAGCCCGAGCGCCGTGCAGTCGCAGGTGAGCGCCTTCTTGAACGACCTCGACGTCGTCTTTCCGGGCGCGAAGGCGGCCGCGACGAAGCTCCCTGGCAACAAGTACCGTGCGCACCTCGAGCACTGGCCGAGCAACCCCAACAGCCTCGGCAGCTACACCTGCTATCTGCCCGGGCAGTTCACGTCGATCGCGGGGAACGAAGGCAAGAGCGTCGACAACCTGTACTTCGCGGGTGAGCACACCAACTCGTTCTACGAGTGGCAGGGCTTCATGGAAGGCGCTTGCCTGAGCGGCATCGACGCGGCCGACGCCATCCTCGCCGACTGGGGCTGAGCGGCAGCCAGCCGAGCCCCCGAGCTCAGCTCGCTTGGGGGCAGCCGAACCGAAGGTGCTCGGCCAGGAAGTCCCGCAGCACGGCGACCCGCTGCGGGATGAAGCGCGACGACGGGTACACGAGGTGAACGGGCGATGACGGCCCGAGCCACGACTGGAGCAGCCACTCGAGCCTGCCGGCCTCGAGATCGGCACTGGCCGCGAGCGCCGGCAGCAGCGTGATGCCCGCGCCGTGGAGGGCCGCGGCTCGCACGAAGGTGAAGTCGGTCCCCGACAGGGGACCGCGGACGCGGACCGACTGCTCTTCTCCGCGAGGGTTCTCGAGCTTCCAGACGACCTCACCCTTGGTCGCGCGGAACAGGACGCACGCGTGCTGCTCGAGGTCGGCTGGCCTCTTGGGCCGACCGGCCCGCTCGAGGTACTCGGGGCTCGCGACCACGACGAGCGGGGCGTGCCCGAGCTTCTTGGCGACGAGGCTCGAGTCGCGCAGGCGCCCCGCGCGCACCGCGAGGTCGAAGCCCTCACCCACCAGATCGACCATGCGGCCGGTGCAGTCGACCTCGACGTGGATCTTCGGGTACCGCCGCGCGAAGTCCGCGAGGACCTTGCTGAACGGCCCGGTGCCCATGTCGACCGGGGCGGTGATGCGCACCACGCCGCTCGGGTCTTGCGTCGTGTGGGTCGCGCACTCGCGCGCCTCGTCGAGCTGGGCGAGCGCGGCAGAGGCGCGCGCGTGGTACGCCGCGCCCGCGTCGGTGAGCCCCAGGCTCCGGGTCGTGCGCTGCAGGAGGCGCACGCCGAGCGCGTGCTCGAGCCGGGCGACGCGTCGGCTCAGCGCAGACTTGGGCCACAGAGAGCCCGACGCCGCGCGAGTGAAGCTGCCCGCGTCCACCACCCGGACGAAGGCGACGACGTCGGTGAGCTCCACCTCGCCGAGCCCGGTCGTGAGCCGGCGCTGCGACGAGGGCGCCTCCGACTTGGGAGCGCGCTCGGGGTGGCCGGAGGTTGTTCTCTGTTTGGCAACGGTCTTTGATGAGCTCATCGACTAGTGCTCAAAGGATAACTCACTACGGTGAGGGGCATGAACAGCGAAACCAAGATCCCGCGTTGGTCGACCGTCGCCCGCTACCTCATGGGCGCCATCTTCTTCGTGTTCGGCCTCAACGGCTTCCTCCAGTTCCTCCCCATGCCGCCGATGCCGGGGCCGGCCGGGCAGCTCCTCGGTGCGCTCGTCGGCTCGGGCTACCTCATGACGCTCACGAAGGGCGTCGAGGTCGTCGTCGGCCTCTCGCTCCTCACGAACCGCTTCGCGCCGCTCGCCCTCGTCGTCGCCGCCCCGGTGACCCTCAACATCGTGCTGTTCCACGCCTTCCTCGCGCCCCAGGGGATGATCGTCCCGCTGGTCTTGCTCGCCGCGCACCTGGCCGCCGCGTGGGGCTTCCGCTCGCTCTACGCGCCCCTCTTGGCGGGCCGCCCGCTGAGCGCTCCCGCGGAGGCGAGCCCCGCGCAAGGTCGGCCCGCGGCCGCGACGGCTTGAGCCCTCGCTCCGCACGATGACGCTGCGTAAGCCCGCCGGATCAGGTTGCGAGCGCGGCGGCGCCGCTCCAAAGACACGCCATGCATGAGTTCCCCCTGCGCTTGTCGTGGAGCGGCTCGACCGCGGCCGACTACTCTCGAAACGCCACCGCGAGCGTCGATGGCAAGCCCGACCTGGCCGTCAGCAGCGGCCCCACGTACGGCGGTGACCCCTCCCGCTGGAACCCCGAGGACCTGCTCGGCGCCAGCCTCGCGACCTGCCACTTTCTCACCTTCCTCGCCCTCGCGAGGAAGTTTCGCCTCGACGTTCGCGCCTACGACGACCACTCGACCGTCGTGCTCGACACGGTCGACGGCGTCACCAAGGTGACGCAGATTCGCCTGGCGCCGACGATCCGCGTCGCCGAAGGCAGCGATGAGGCGAAGGTCCGTGACGCGTTCCAAAAGGCCCACAAGTACTGCTTCATCGGCAACAGCATCAGCGCCAAGATCGTGATGGAGCCGACCGTCGTCATCGGCGATTAAAAGCGAGGCGCGCGCTTCGCGAGACGTCGGTCACAAGCCGGCCCCTCGCGGCTACGATGGTCCCATGCGCGCCCCTGTCGTCGTCGTTGCGCTCCTCACCGTGTCCTGTGCGGCGACCAGCCGGGAGCCCTCGAGCTCGCCGCTGGCCGTGGCGGTGCCCGTGCCGCCTGCAGCGTCACCCGGGGCCACGTTCATCCAGCGGCCTCGCAGCCTGCTCGCAGAGGGCGAATACGCCCTGGCGATCTCCGAGGTGTCCCATCACGGGTGCTCTCGCTCGTGGGGAACGTCGAGCGTCGAGACCTCCGCCTCGATCACCCTCGATCGGCACGCCATGTCGGTCGCTTACAAGGCTCAGTCGCACTCGTCGTACGGCTCGCACGGCTCGCCTCCCACGAGCAGCTCGCTCGAGTGGAGCGCAGAGCTGTCGGGCGAGATCCTCGAGCGCACGGCCGACACGGTGCGCGCTTCGCTCACGTTCAAGGCCTGCCAGGGCGCGTGCGTCGAAGGTCCCGTCGAGGTCGTTTGTCGCCTCGAGGAGCTCGAGCTGGACGCGCCCCACGCGAGCGCCGCCAAGCCCGGCGCAGGGGGCACCGTCCCCGGCTTGCGCTGCAAGGGCCTGAGCTCGTTCGTGCCCGGCGGACGAGAGGTCGTCGAGCTGCCCTTCGCTCGCGGCGCCGGCGTGCAGCTCTCGGTCCAGGACTCGTACGCGCGGCTGCTCAGGCCGCAGCAGGTCGCACAGGGCGGTTGACCGCGCCGGCGCGCGACTCCCTTGCGCGCGTCAGCCCACGCGCACGACCGCGCGATAGCGCACTCGCCCCTCCAGCAGCCGGGCCAGCGCGCGCTGCGCCATCAGCAGCGGGAACACCTCGACGCGCGGCCGCACCTTCCCCTCGGCCGCGAGCGTGAGCAGCTCCTCGAGCTCGGCCCGCGACCCCTGCACCGAGCCGATCACCGACGCCTCGCGCTGCACGAGCTCGATGGGATCGATCGACAGCAGCCCCTCTCCCAGGCCCATCAACACCACCCGCCCGCCGAGCCGCAGCCCGCGCACGCTCCGCGCGACGTCGGACATGTTGCTGGTCGTGGCGAGGACGATGTCCGCGCCCCCCGCGCGCTCCAAGGCGCCGCCGACGTCGCCGTCGTCCACCCTGACCACGTGATCGGCGCCGAAGCCCTCGCGAGCGTCCTCGAGCTTGTCGAGGCTGGAGGAGACGGCGAGGGTCTCGTGACCCAAGGCGCTCGCGATCTGCAGCGCCAGGTGACCGAGCCCTCCCAGCCCGACGACGGCGACGCGCTCCGCCCCGCGGACCGCCGCCTTGCGCAGGCCCGAGAACGCGACGTGCCCGGCGCAGAACAGGGGAGCGGCGAGCTCGGGGTCGAGGCCGTCGGGGAGGCGCGTACACCCTGACGCCTCGGCGACCGTGAGCTCCGAGAGCCCGCCTCCGTTCTCGATCCAGGTGCGCGGCGACGCGCAGCGCTGGAACGCCCCGCGGTCGCAGGCCGCACAGGCCCCGCAGCCAGCCTGGACCCAGCTCACCCCGACCCGATCGCCGACCTCGAGGTCCGTGACGCCCGAGCCCAGCGCCTCGACGACGCCGGCGATCTCGTGGCCGAGGACGATCGGGGTGGGGACGGGGAAGCTCCCGCGGTACGCGTGAGCGTCGGTGCCGCACAGGCCGACCGCGACGACACGGACCAGGACCTGGCCGGGGCCGGGCGCGACGCGCG
Organism: Polyangiaceae bacterium; assembly: GCA_016719945.1. Classification (GTDB taxonomy): domain Bacteria; phylum Myxococcota_A; class Polyangia; order Polyangiales; family Polyangiaceae; genus Xiheicaenibacterium. Next base: position 33,107 of record JADJYE010000016.1, read on the forward strand.
GCAAGCTGCGGAGCTCGAGCGGTGAGCCCGGGCCGCGGAAGACGACGGCGCGCATGCTGTCCTCCGGCTCGGCGCGAGCGCCCCATTGCTTGACCAGCGCGGCGCCGATCTCGAGCGCTCGCGGCTCGTAGGAGTCGAGGTGCTCGCGGTAGGGTGCGAGGGGCGCCGCGGCTTGCAAGGCCGCCTTGACCTCGTGAGGGTCGGCCTGTGACGCGAGCGTGGTGACCAGCGCACCCTGGAACGCCTCGAGGGCGACCTCGTCGTCGCGAGCGAGCTCGACGCGCGGGAGGCGTGAGCCCGAGGGAGGCTCGGCCTGGCCCCGCTGCCCGCGCCTGTGCACCAGGCTGCGCAGGCGCACGAAGTCTTCGCGGTGGCGCTCCGCCTCGTCACGCCCGAAGAGCGACCGATCGGTGCGCTCGAGGATGACGACCTCGAGCGCGGGGCACAGCTCGAGCACGCTCGAGAGCAGGCTGAACACCTCGTTGGGCGTGCGATCGTCGTGGCTGTCGCGCCGGAAGCGGCGCCGCTCCGGATCGCTGGTCGGCGTCGACCAGCTCCCGCCCGAGACGTGAATCTCGCGCGCGCGGTGCAGCGGATAGGAGCGCGCGAGCACCAGCGGGTCGATCCCGAAGTTGTGGGCTTGGCAGTACAGGTTGTGGACGTCGAGGAGGAGGAAGGCGTCCGTCCGCTCGAGCAGCTGTGAGACGAAGCTGGCTTGGGCCTCGACGTCGCGACGCGAGAGCGCGAACGCGAGGTTCTCGATGCCGACCGGAACGCCCGCGCGCTCTCTCAGCGTCTGAAGGCGGCGTTCGGCGAGGCCGAGGGCCGCCGCGCTCGGCGGGAGCGGCAGCGGTGTACCGCGCACGAAGTCGGCCGCCGTGATGAAGCCGTAGTGCTCGGTCAGGTGGCGGAACCTGGAGCGCGCGCAGGTCGCCTCGAGCTCCGCGAGCCAGGCGTCTTGCTCCGGGGTCCATATGGCCGACATCGCAGACAGCTCGACGCCGTGTGCGTAGAGCCGGTCCTGGCTGCCGTACCGCTCGAGCAGGGAGGCGAGCCACTCGGGCACGCCGTCCGGACCCCAGCCGAAGTCGACGCTCCACTCGACGGCGTCGATCAGGCCACGAAAAAAGAGCGGCTCGTTCGCCGCCCACCAGTCGTCCGCGGGCATCAGCGAGAGCCCCACCCGAGGCGGGGCTCCGCTCGGGTGGCTCACCCCCTGCCGCACGCCGCGCGCTGCCAACCCCATGGCTTCTGATTGTTGCTCGGCTTGTCGGGTTGCGCGACAGGCTTGGGCTTCGGCTGCGCGACGACCGGCTTCGGCGGCGGGTTGTCCTCGATCTTCTTGTCACCCTCGTCGTTCGCGCGCTCGACCGAGGCAGCCGTCACCTCACCGGCCGGCCGCAAGAACCAGGGCGTCTCGTTCGGGTTCGACGCGCGCACTCGCTCCTGCTCCTCGAGCTCGGCGAGGCGGAGGCGGCGGTCGCGATCGACGCGCCGGGCGGCCTCCTCGGCGGCGGCGGACTCCGCCTCGTCGTCGCTGGGGGCAGTGGCCACGACCTCGAGCTCCGGCTCCTCTTCGATCGCGGGTTCCGTGCAACCCACCGCAAGAGCAAGCGACGTGCCAGAGAGCCCAACCTTCACCAGCGACGACCAGCGCATGAACCGTTCCTCCTCGAGACCGCCCCCAAGCGAGCCGCTCGATCCCTGGTGACGAGGAGGAGCAGGTTCGTGACTAAAAACTTCTCAGGTCGGGCATCAGGCGCTTCGAGATGACGATGCGCTGGATCTGCCCGGTGCCCTCGAAGATGTCGTACACCTTGATGTCCCGGAACCATTTCTCGAGCAGCTGTTGGTCCTCGGCGACGGCGCCGTGCGCGCCGCAGATCTCGATGGCCTCCATGCAGGCCTTGATGGCTGCCTGACCGCCCGCGGCCTTGGCCATGCTCGCCTCCTTGGCGTTGGCGATCTCGCGATCGGCGAGCCATGCGGCTCGCAGCGTGAGGATGCGCGCGGCGGCGAGATCGCGACCGACCCGCGCGAGGCGCTCGGCGATCGCCGCGTACCGCGGGATCGGCCGCGACAGCACGTAGCGCTCCTTCACGAAGTCGACCGCGTGCTCGTAGGCGGCGCGCCCGATGCCGATCGCCATCGCGGCGACGAGAGGCCGCGTGTTGTCGAAGGTCTTCATCGCGGTGAGGAAGCCCTCCTTGGTCTGGTACTTCTCCTCGCCGCCCAGCAGGTTCTCCTCCGGGACGCGGCAGTCTTCCAGGACCAGCTCGGCCGTCTCGCTCGCGCGCAGGCCCATCTTGTCCTCGATCTTGCCGACGCTGAAGCCCGGCGTGCCCTTCTCGACCACGAACGCGCGGTGACCGGCGCGGCCGAGGCTCGGATCGATGGTGGCGAACACCACGTTCCACGAGGCTCGCGCCCCGTTCGTGATGTAGCACTTGCGACCATTGAGGACCCACTCGCGGCCCTCCTTGCGACAGCTGGTGCGGATGCCCGCGACGTCGCTGCCTGCGCCTGGCTCGGTGAGCGCGTACGCCCCCCACTTGAGCCCCGCGGACATGTCCTTGAACACCGAGAAGAAGCGCTCTCTCTGCTCGGGGGTTCCCGAGCCGCGGACCGGCGGGCCGCCGAGGCCAGGCCCGGGGAGGCACAACAGCAGCGCCGGGTCGCCGGTCGCGAGCTCCTCGGCGGCGACGACGGTGGAGACCATCGCCCCGCCGCTCTTCTTCTTCTTCTCGGCGGACTCGGAGGCCTCTTCGCCCGTCGCGCCGAGGCCTTGCACGCCCCACGCGCCCGCGGTGCCACCCATGGACGCGGCCATCTGCGTGAAGCGCAGCAGGAACTCCTCCGGGATGCCGTGCGCGCGATCCCAGCCGAGGCTCTGCGGCCGGATCACGTTGCGCGCGAGCGAGCCGATCGCGCTCCTCAGCTCTTCCTGTCGCTTGGTGAGCGTAAACTCGATGGTCATCTCGGATCCCTCAGGTGAAGACGGCTTGGAGGTCGGGGGTGGGCAGCACCACCGCGGGGTCGAGGGCGACGCCGAGGGCGACCGCGGCGCCGAGCTGATCGGCCTGCTCCTTCGTCATCGAGCACAGCCCGAGCTGCTTGGCGTCTCGCATGTACTTCTCCACCGGGTAGTCGCGCATGAAGCCTGCGCCGCCGTGCAGCTGCACCGCGTCGTCGCCAGCGCGCATGGCGCCCTCCAGGGACATCGAGACCGCCTGCGCGGAGGCCAGGAGCGCGTCGCGCTCGGAGGCCGCGCCGGTCGCCGCCGCGTCCCACAGGGACGCAGAGCGCCGGACCATGTGCCTCGCGGCCTCGAGGTCCATGGCGCGATCGGCGAGGGTGAAGGCGACGGCCTGGAAGTGGCCGATGGGCTTGCCGAACGCGCGCCGGTTGGTGACGTATTCGAGCGACGCGTCGAACGCGGCCTGGCTGAGCCCGACCGCGCGCGCGGAGACCTTGAGGGCCTCCTTCACGAAGAAGCGGAGCGCCGAGCGGCAGAAGTCTTCACCCCCCGCGAGCCTCGCCGCGGGGCCGACCTTCACGCCGTCGAGCTTCAGGTCGAACGCGCCCACGGCGTCGAGGCCGAGCGTCACCTTGCGCTCACCCACGGTGAGGCCCGTCGCGGCGCGCTCGACGATGAACGCCCCGATCCCGGCCCAGCCCGCGGCCTCGTCGACCTGAGCGAACACGACGAAGGCGTCCGCCCGATCGGCGTTCAACACGAAGGCCTTCACGCCGCTGAGGACCCAGTCGTCCCCCGAGCGGGTCGCGGTGGTGCAGAACCCGGCGCGCGTCGCGTGCGCGCGCGGCTCGCTCCACGCCACGGCGCCACAGCGATCGGCCGAGGACAGCTTGCCGAGCCACTCGGAGGCCTGCGCAGGTGTGCCCAGCTCGTGGAGCGCGCCCGCAAGCGCGCCCGGCCCGCCGAGGGCGAACGGCGCGGCGGGGTCGCCGACGGCGAGGGTCTCGTCGAGCAGGACGGCGGTCACGAGGCCGAGCCCCGCGCCGCCGTGCGACTCGGGGACAGCGACGCCACCGCCGAGGCCCATCTCGAACGCGGCCAGGCGCAGCTCCGCAGGTAGGCCGTGGTCGCGCTCCGTCTGACGGATGCGCTCGCGCAGCTTGCTCGCGAGCTGCGAGACCGCCGTGACCATGAGGGCCTGCTCCTCGGTCGGCTCGAAGTCGATCATCGTCGCCCTTCTCCTTTGATGTTTCGAACGGAGAAGGTTTATGTGCGAACCATCAGCTGGCCGCAAGCCCCGCTGATGAGCGCGGCGAGGCTATTTCTTGCCCTTACCGCCGCCCTTCGAGCCGCCGCCGCCACCCTTCGAGCCACCGCCGCCACCCTTCGAGCCGCCGCCGCCACCCTTCGAGCCGCCACCCGAGGGTTTGACGACGACCTTCACGCCACCGCCGCCGTGCGACTTGCCCTTGTCGCCGCCGCCGTGGCTGACGTGTCCGTGGGACCCGCCACCCTCGTGCTTCTCCTTGCCCTTCGCCCACCCCATGCCGGGCTCGTTCGGGTTCTTGTCCCACTTGCCCTTCTTTTCTTTCGTCCACCCGACGACCCTCACGTCGATGCACGGGCGCGCGGCGTAGAAGTAGACGTGCGGCCGAAAGCCGAAGAGGTGCGTGTGCACGCGCCCGCCGCTTCCCAGCACCACGCTCACCTTGCGGGTCAGGCTGAAGCTGAAGTCGGCGCTGAACGTCGCCTTCGCGTAGAACGAGTCGTTCTGGTCGGGGTAGGTCTCGATGTGGTGACGATCGAAGTAGAACGAGATCGTGCGCTCGCCAGGCGGCACGACCCGACCCTCGACGATGATCCATGCGCGCGTCTCGCCCGAGTCGGGGTCGATCAGGATCTCGACGTCGTCCTCACCGATGCGCTCGATGCGTCCGCCGTGAGGCCCCTCGAGCGGCTCGGCGTGGGCGTCGGCCGCGACCTTCGCGGTGAGCTTGAGCTCCTTCGTGCCGCCGGGCGGCAAGTGGAGGATGCCCTTCCACGGTGAGGCGCCGCCGCTGATCTCGTAGCGCACGGGGGTGAGCGTCGCGGTCAGCTCGGGGACGGCGCCAACATAGAGGCGCTTGTCGGGCTGGTGCTCGAGGGCGATCTCGGTCTCCTTCTCGGGCGCCTCCTCGATGAACAGCTTCACGCTGCGATCGGCGGCCGGCTTGCCGTCGGCCCCCGCGACCGCGACCTTCGTCGAGCCGGAAGGATCGACCAGGAAGACGACCGATCCGTCGTCGTAGCGCTCGACGAAGGCCTCCTCGTTCGTGAACAGCGGATCGGCTCCGACGAGGGACTTCACGTCCGCCGTCGCCGCCGTCGCCGCCGTCGCTTGGGCCGTCGCCTCGGCGGTCGCCTGAGCGGTCATGGCTGCGCTCGCGGTGGCCTTCGACTCGGACGAGCGCTCGGCGTCTTCTTCGTCCTCCTCCTTCACCGCCTTCTTCTCGTCGCTCTCCTTGCTGCAGGTCGGCGCCATGGTGCCGAGCGACGCGAAGAGCGCGCCGGCGACGAGCCAGCGCGACGAGAGACGTTGAAGCTCGAGCGAAACTGCCATCTGGAGACCTCCGAGGCGACAGTGTGCGATCTCACCCGGCCAAGATCGACCCCGGCCACTCACGGCGGAACTCTACAGCGGCGTCAGTAGGGGCGCTCGCCGACGAAGTTGCCGGGCGGGTCGTAGTTGCAGACCCAGTGCTGCCACTCGTCGAAGCCCTGGAACGGCGAGCCTGTCGTGCAGCTCGCGACGCCGCAGCCGAGGCGTAGCGAGCCCGCCCAAACGACCTGCGTGTAGTGACCGCATACGCCGCTGCACGTGTTGGACTCGTAGTCGTAGTCGGCGACCTCGGAGACCCAACCGTCGACGACGTCTTGCACGGTGCCCGGCTGGCCGGCGTTGGCGTAGAGGTTCTCGCCGTACGAACCCCCCGAGTGTTCGAACACACAGAGCTCGGCATAGGCCTGCGCGACCGCCGCGATCTCGTCGGACCACTCGAGCGGCGGGAGGGCCGTGGCAGCGGGCGGGTCGACGTTCGCGCGGGCCGCGTTGTGGAGGGCGGTGATCCCCTGCAGCGCGGCCGGCTCGCCGCTCCCAGGTGAGCCGCCCGTCCCGCCGCCACCGGCGTTGCTCGACGAGCCGCCTTGGCCGGAGCCACCCGCTGACGAGCCACCGGAGCCGCCCGCCTGCGAGCTGTCGTCGCCGCACGCGGCCAGCTGAGAGGAGACGGCGACGAAGGTGAGGAAGGCGAAGCTGCGCATGGGGCGATCTTCGCTCCATCGAGCGCGCCTGCCGATACGATCCTCGGGTGAGAGCGACGCGCGTGTCCCTGGGCCTGCTGCTGTCCGTCGTCGCGCTCGCGTGCGGCGACGACGACGACGACGTGACCTCGGCAGGCGGCGGCGGGCACGGCGGCGCCGGGGCCGCCGGCGGCGCGCAGGCGCAGGGGGCGCCGGCGGAGAGGCCCCCGTGTGCGGGACGGCGAACGGCGAGCTCCCAGCCGGGCTCACGACCCTCGCCTGGGACGACGGGGTCGCGAGCACGAACCTGCGCGAGCAGTCCTTCGCGATCACGGTCGACGGCGACGACTTCGTGCTCAACGAGGAGCCGCTCCACGAGGCGGTGCGCTTCGATCTCGACCACCCCGCGCGCGTCCACGGCTTCTCGATCCGCTGGGGTGGCCTCGCCGACGACGCGCCCCCGACGACCGAGCTAGTGGCCGGTCTGTACGGCGACTTCGGCTACAACGGCTTCGATTTCTGGGCGCCCGAGCCGCTGTTCAGCGGCTCGCGCTGCGCGGGCGACGCGGACGACGACGGCTTCGTCACCTACGTCTTCGACGAGCCGATCGAGGTCGCCCACCCTGGCCTGATCTACGTCGCGCACCTCGCGCAGCCCGGCGAGCCGGTGTTCGACTTCGACGGTACGACCGCGAACGAGGAGGGCTCGTGCGCCCTGTTCGACGACTGCCACAGCGCGCTCAACATGCCCGACGCGCTGCCCTTCACCTACTTCAACGGCGTCTCGTTCCCGTTCCAATACGACTTCATGGTGCGGCTGCACGTCGAGTACACCGACCAGGTCGCGCCCGAGGAGAAGATCTTCCAGCCGCTGGAGCCCGTCGCGGGCGCGCACGCGTCGTTCGGGGACATCGACGCGGACGGCGACGACGACCTGATCACCGACGGCCCGACGCTCTGGCTCAACGACGGCGCTGGCGCCTTCACGGACGGCACGCAGGCGAGCGGCATCGCGGCCCTCGGCGTCTCGGCGACCGGCGGCGTCTTCGGGGACTACGACAACGACGGCTGCCTCGACCTGTTTCTGTACGCCGAGTCGTACACCGCCCCCGACGTGCTGTTGCACAACGAGTGCGACGGCACGTTCACCGATCGGACCGCGGTCGCCGGGATCAGCGATGTGCAGAGCTACGAGGCGTGCGGCGCCCCGGGGGTCAACGTGCGGTCGCCGACCGCGGCCGCCGCGTGGCTCGACATCGACGCGGACGGCTTCCTCGACCTGTTCCTCGCGAACTTCATCTGCTGGGACTCGGGCAACACCTACGTCGATGAGGTCTGGCGCAACCGCGGCGACGGCACCTTCGAGAGCTGGACGGCGACGCGGGGGTTCTCGCAGCTCGAGCGCGCGAGCCGCGGCGCGGCGCCGGTCGACGCCGACGCCGACGGCGACGTCGACCTCTTCGTGAACACCTACCGCCTGCAGAAGAACTTCTTCTACGAGAACCTCGGCGACGGGACGGTGGCCGAGGTCGCGGGCGAGCTGGGCCTCGGGGGTGAGGTCTCGCAGGGGTACTACGGCCACACCATCGGCGGCGCGTGGGGCGATCTCGACGGAGACGGCCGGCTCGATCTGGTGGCGGCGAACCTGGCGCACCCTCGGTTCTTCGATTTCTCCGACAAGACGCAGGTGCTGCTGCAAGGCAGCGACGGGACCTTCGCGGACCTGCAGGGGGAATGGTCGGTCCCGCAGGGAGCGGCGGGCCTGCGTTACCAAGAGACCCACTCGGTCCCCGCGCTCGCCGACTTCGACCAGGACGGAGACCTCGACCTCGTGATCACGGCCATCTACGACGGCCGACCGACCGACTTCTACTGGGGCGACGGCGACGGCACGTTCACGCTCGACGCGTACCACGCGGGCATCACCACGCGAAACGGCTGGGGCGTCGCGCTCTCCGACGTCGACCTCGACGGGGACGTCGACGTGTTCGCGGGGCGCCCGTTCCGCAACGACGGGGAAGGCCTCGGCCACTTCGTGCAGGTGCGGGTCGTCGGCAACCTCAGCGCCAACCGCGCCGCGATCGGGGCGACGGTGCTCGTCGACACGCCGACGCGCACCCTCGTGCGCCACGTGCAGGGAGGCACAGGCAAGGGCGGGCAAGACTCGCTGTACCTGCACTTCGGGCTCGGCGACGAGGACACCGTCGACGCGATCCGCGTCGTCTTTCCGGGCTCGGCCGCGCCGCTGGAGGTGCTCGGTCCGTTCGACGCCGACCAGCGGGTGTGGATCTACGAGGACGGGACCAGCGCCCTCGGATGGGTGAACCCGACCTGAGCCGCGCGCGTCGGATGCCGCGCCTTTTGCGGCACCGCGCGCAATCGCGGCGGATGCCGGACCGGAACGTTCGTCAATTTTCGTCAAATTGCGCAGATTTGCGCTGCATGCCGCCAATGGCGTGGGACTTGCCGCGCGCGCTCACCATGCGCGTTGCTCGTTGGCTCGGGTGGTCGGCTGGGCTGCTCGGGGTGTCCTTGAGCAGCGCTTCGCTCGCACAGGTGAGCGGCACGGTCAGCGACGGCGCGACGCTCCAGCCCATCGAGGGCGCGCGCGTCTCGGTGCAAGCCAGCCAGCTCGAGACGACGACCGACGCGGCGGGTGCGTTCACCCTCCCGGGGGTGAGCGGCGACGTGGTCGTCGTCGCCGCCGCGCCCGGGTGGTTCAACCATGGACAGCCTGTCACCGCGCCGGCGGTGGGCCTCGCCTTTCAGCTCGAGGCGGTGCCGGCGTTCGATGACCCGGCGTATTCGTTCCCGGCGCCGAGCGCGTGCGCCACCTGCCACCCGACTCAATACGGGCAGTGGGCGACGTCCCCGATGGCGCACGCGGGGGACAACACGTGGGTCTATGACACCTACGACGGAACCGGGACGCCGGGCGGCGCCGGCGGGTTCGTGTACCTCGACGACTCGGCGCTCGCCGCCGAAAACCCTGCGTCGGAGTGCCGATCGTGCCACCAACCGGAGCCCTGGATCCTCGACCCGTATTCGGCGCTCGAGCCTCTCGGCGCGCTCTCGCAGGAGTCGCTCCACGGGATCTCGTGTGTCATCTGCCACCAGACGGCCGACATCGACGAGACGCGGCCCAACTTCCCCGGGATGTGGCCGGGGATCGTGACCTTCCAGCGGACCCCGCCGGGTGAGGTCGTGATGTACGGAACGCTGGGCGACGTGAGCTACGAGGCCCCCGGCGTCATGCGTGCGTCGTATCAGCCCGAGCTCGCGAGCGCCGTGTGCGCCGCTTGTCACCAGGACAAGAACGACCCCGACCTGGATGGCGACTTCGAGGAGGACGACGGGGTCATCTCCGAGCCGACCTACCTCGAGTGGCTCGACAGCCCCTACGCGGACGCAGAGGCGCCCGAGTACGCGACCTGCGCGAGCTGTCACATGCGTCCGACCTCTGCGAACGCCGCGTGCATCGTGCAGCCAGAGCTCAGCCGGCCGGAGGGGGACGTGCGAGAGCACACCTTCCGCGGGACCGACGCCTACTTCCTCGAGAACGCGCTGTCGCTCGAGGTCGACGCCGCGCAGCTCGGAGGCGAGCTGAACGCCACGGTCACGGTGACCAACGATCGAACCGGGCATCACGTACCCACGGGCGTCACCATCCGCAACGCGATCTTGCTCGTCGAGGCGGTGAACGTGGCCGACGGCGCCCCGCTCGAGCACCTCGGCGATCAGCTGGTGCACGAGCTGGGTGGCGTGGGGGACCCCAGCGAGGGCTACTTCGCGGGGCTCCCCGGGAAGCTCTTCGCGAAGGTCAACCACGACGCGAGCGGCGCCGGGCCGACCTTCTTCACCGACGCGGCTGGGATCACCTTCGACACGCGCATCCCGGCGCTGGCCTCGGACGTCACCAGCTACGTGTTCGCGCTCCCACCAAGTGGGGGCAGCGTCGAGCTGCGTGCCCGCGTCATCTATCGACGGTCTTGGCGCGCCCTGGTCGACGCCAAGGGCTGGACGACCGACGGACACGGTGCCCCCCTCGAAGACGTCGCGGCCCCGAGCTTCGGCCACGTGATGGCGTCAGCCGAAACGACGCTGGAGGTCGAGCCGAGCGGCGCGGGTGGAGGCGGCGCGGGTGGAGGAGGGCCTGGCGGCGCCCCAGCAGGCGGAGGCTCGCAGGGTGGCGGTGGCTCGGGTGGCGGTGAGACCAGCGAGGATGGCTGCGACTGCAGCGCTGGGGGGCGCTCCAGCGGGCGCGCCGCCGGCGCGCTCGCGCTGCTCGCGCTCGGCGTCGTCGTGGCGAGCCGGCGTTCGCGGCGAAGATAGGAGTGGTATGACGGGTCGCACATGGCGCCGCGCGACCTCGAAGGAAAGACGCTCCTCGTCACCGGCGCGAACACCGGCATCGGCCGGGCTACGGCGACCGAGCTGGCTCGGCGAGGCGCGCACGTGGTGCTCGCGGCTCGCTCGGAAGACAAGACGCGCCCCGTGCTGGCCGAGCTCGCCAAGGCGGGGGGCGACGTCTCCTTCCTCGCCCTCGACCTGTGCGACCTGGCCTCGGTGCGGGACGCGGCGCTGCGGCTGCTCGAGGGTGGCCGCCCGCTCGATGTGCTCATCAACAACGCGGGGGTCGCCGGCCAGCGCGGTGAAACCAAGCAGGGCTTCGAGCTGCACTTCGGGACCAACCACCTCGGCCACTTCCTGTTCACGAAGCTGCTCTTGCCGCGCCTCGCCGAGGCCAAGGGCGCGCGCATCGTGAACGTGTCGAGCGGCTCGCACTACCAGGCGCGGGGCATCGATTTCGAAGCCGTCCGCCGGCCGACGAGCTCGGTGACGGGGCTACCCGAGTATGAGGTCAGCAAGCTCGCGAACAACCTGTTCACGACGGAGCTCGCGCGCGGCCGCTCCGGGGGCGCGGCCAGGAGCTATGCGCTGCACCCAGGGACGGTCGCGAGCGACGCCTGGCGGCGCATCCCCTGGCCGGTCCGCTCGATCATGAAGCTGTTCATGATCACCAGCGACGAAGGCGCGAAGACCACGCTCTACTGTGCGACCTCGCCGGAGGTCGAAGCCCAAGACGGCCTCTATTACGACCGATGCCGCGCCAAGAAGCCGAGCGCAGAGTCCGAAGACGCTGCGCTCGCGAAGGAGCTGTGGGAGCGGAGCGAGGAGTGGGTCGCGCCGTTCTCGAGCTGAGTCACTCGGCGTCGGCGACCTTCTCGCTGGCGATGAGCCCAGCGACGGTCTCGAGGCCGCGCTGCGCGTTCGAGACGGAGGCGTAGATCTCGCTTCGAGCGATGGTCTCGCCGTTCTTCGCCGCCAGGACGAAATAGGCCTGCCCGTTGTCGAGCTCGAAGAGCTCGTACGAGGCCTCATCGCGGCCGTTCTCGCGGACGCTCTCGGTGGCGCCCTCGGCGCCGGAGGCGTCCTCGTAGCCCTCGGACTGCAGGACGATCTCCCCGTTCGCGGCGCGCAGGTTGAAATACGCGTCGCCGTCTCGCCCTTGGAAGACGCTGAAGTGAGCGCCGCCGGTCTCGGCAGCCTCGACGCGGAGCTGCTTCACGACGAGCTTCTTGACCGCGTCGGCGCCGCGCTGCGCGTTCGACTTCGAATCGTAGGTCTCGCTCGTGCCCACGATCGCGCCGTTGCCGGCCACGATGTTGAAGTACCACTCGCCGTTCACAGCCTCGAGGGGCTCCTGGTTGGTTGGTTGGGCCTAGAGCAACCGATGTACCAACTTCACCCACATCACCGTCATGAGTGCTTCCCGATACTTATGGAAGCTCTCCACCCGGGGTGGGTTCTCTTGGTGGGGATCATATGATCCAGATATGGATCTCCTGCCTGCACCCTCCCAGCGAGGTCAGCCGTGAAGCGCGCCTTCCAGGATTGAAAGGAGCCCGGACCGAGCCGTCGTCGAGCCCGGCGCTTCCCACTTTCGTACATTTTTGGAATCCCTCGGGGTTCCGGCGGGCGCTGGACAGGTGCACATCGAGCACGAGCGCTGGCCCGAAGATCGCATCGCCCTCTGCGAAGCGAGCTTTCGTCTTTCGGATGGGAAAGGCGGGAGGGAAGGGGCGCCATGAGGACCGACGGGCTCAAGAAGCTGGAGCCGCAAGAGCTGGACGAGGAGGACGACGACGCGGAGGCGCCGATCAGCCACCAGTGCGTGGACTGCCGAGCGCAGTCGCCGCCGACGCGCACCCAGCACACCCTCTCGTCCGTAGGTGTTGAGGTCGACCCCAGGGACGCGCTCTTCGAGTGCTAGCCTGGTAGGAACGGCCCCCGCTGGCTTAGGAGGATCCCCGTATGAACGTCTCGCGGTCGCTCTTCATGGTCGTCGCTCTCGTGGGTGGTCTGAGCACCGGCTGCCATGCTCGAGTGTACGGCCACGCCCACGTTCGCTACGTCGAGCCGGCGCCGGTCGTCTTCGTCGATGCTCCTGACCTCGTCTTCGTCGAGCCGGGCATCTACGTGGTGCGCGACTGCGACCACGCCGTCTACTACATCGACGGCTACTACTACTCGTATCGCGGGGGCTCCTGGTACCACGCGTCCCACTGGAACGACCCCTGGGTGTCGGTGAACATCAACGTCGTCCCCAGCGTGGTCGTGCACCGCGACCATCGCACCTACGTGCGCTACCACGGGCACGCGGGTGCCCACGTCATGCGGGACGAGCGACCCCGCCGTCACGCGGCCAACCCGAGCCAAGGCGGAGGTCACCAGGCGTCTCAGCCGTCGCGCCAGGGCTCCTCCCCGAGTCACGGGAGCTCCGCGCCCGAGCACAACACCCGGTCGGCGAACATGAGCGACGCGCACGCGTCGGGCAAGGTCTCGTCGGCGCCTCAACCGTCCCATGCGACGCCCGCGAGGAGCGACAACGATCCGAAGGAGATGCGGATCAAGACCGACGCGGACATCGGCCAGCGGTCGAAGGACGACGGGCCCAGCAAGCCGTCGAAGAGCGAGCCCACGACCCGCGCGTCGGCGTCCCCGTCGCCCATGAAGCCGGCAGCGCAGCCGTCGAAGAGCAAGTCGAGCCCGGCGGCCTCGGCCCCCGCCACGAAGAAGGCGCCCACGAAGAAGGTGAAGAAGAAGAAGTAGCCCTCGGGCCCCTCACTTCTTCTTCTTGGGGGCTGCGTTCTCGCAGCCCTCCTTCTTTCCGAGCGAACAGGCTTTCCTGAAGGGCTCGAGCGCGGCGTCGGGGTCTTTGGGAAGCCCGACGCCGTCGCGCATCGCGACCCCGAGCTCGATACACGCGGCCGCGTGAGCGAGTGTACAGCCGCGCTCGAGCGCGTCCTTGGCGCGCTTCGCATCGGGCTTGCCGAGCGTGTTGCGCAGCGACGCGCCGCCGAGCGCGAGGCACGCGGTCCCGTCGCCTCGGTCGCAGGCCGCTCCCAGCTGCTCGACCGCTCGCGACCTGTCGGCCTCGCTCTTCGACGCGATCGCCAGGGCCAGACACGCCGCGCCGTGGCCCAGGTCGCAGGCCCGCGCGCGCAGCTTGGAGGCGCGCCCCCCGTCGCCGAGCTGCGCCGACCAGACCTCGCTCGCCTCGTGGCACCCCTCGGCGATCTTCGCGTCGCAGCGACCCTCGAGCACCTTCGCGAGGCGCTCGTGGGCTCCTCGCGCGTCCCCCTTCTTCGCCTCGGCGAGCTCTCGACACCCCTCCGGGAGGCCGGCGTCGCAGGCCCTCTCGAACGCGGAGGCGCTCGCGCTCGGGTCGGCGGGAACACCCCGCCCGCGCGCCTGGGCGCGGCCGAGGCTGAGGCAGGCGCGCCCGTCGCGCTTGTCGCACGCGCTCGCCCAGAGCTTCGCGGCGCTCTGGTTGGCCGCCTCGGCGCGCGAGAGATCGGCCTTGATGCCCCACCCGTTGGTGAACACGACCCCGAGCCTCGCGCACGCGTCGGCCTCCGCGCCCTTGCACGCGGCCTCGAGCAGCGGCACCGCGCGCAGGTAGCCCTTGATCGCGCGATCGGGGTCCGGAAATCGCAAGTCGCCGGTCCACCTTCGCTCGGCGGCGAGCGCGCAGGCCACGCCGTCGCCGAGCTCACACGCCTTGTCCTCGAGCTCGAGCGCGCTCGAGGGGCTGCGCGGCTCGGGGAGGCCGAGCAGCGTGAGCCTCGACAGCTCGCGACACGCTACGGCGACGCCCGCCTCGCAGTCACGGCGGAGGGCCGCGGACGCCGCGACGAAGTCGGCCTTCGACTCTGCGTCGCGGGCCCCGGCGCCGCAGTCGCTCGTGCTCGAGGGCACGCACGGCCCCGCGGCGGACGCCGACGCGCCCGACGGCGGTGGAGGTCCCTCGGCCGCCGGCTGGGAGGACGGACAGCCCGTCGCCACGAGCAGCCCCACGCTCAAGGCCTCGAGCCGCGTCCAGCGATGGTGCCCGCCGCGAACCATTTCCCCGATGGGCACGCTAACACCGAACGTTGGCTCGGCGGGCGAGCGCTCGAGAGCTGGCGTTACGGCATGGCCCGGTCAGCCCCTCGCAGGGCACGTCGTCATCTGGTAGGTTCCGTGCCCCCCACGCCGAAGTGGCGGAATGGCAGACGCGGCGGATTCAAAATCCGCTATCCGAAAGGGTTTGCGGGTTCGACTCCCACCTTCGGCACAAAAGGCAGCGTCGCGTACGCGACGCGCGAGCGCTGCGCTTCAGTCGACGACGACCCAGATGCCGGCGCGCAGGTGGTGGCCGCAGCCCTCGCGGTGGACGTGGCTCTGCTCGTAGTACCACTCGTTTCGGTACTGGTAGTGGCCGCACGAGTGGTCGTGGGCGTGCCCGCGGACGACCACCCAAGGCACGCCTCGGTGGTGGACATGGCCGTGCGCGTGGGGCTTCGGGATGTTGATGTGCGGCCCCTTCACCGAGGCGCGCATGGAGCCGCGCACGTAGCAGCCAGACGAGCCGATCGAGATGAGCGCGAGCAGCGCGAGCGATGCGAGCTTCATGGTCCCTCCTGCCGGGCGAGAAGCCTCAGGGTACGGCAGGGGCGCGCGGATCTTCTCGCGAAAATTTCGCGAGCTCGGGAGAGAAACGTGCTCCGGCGCGCCTTGCGTCGGAGCACGTTCGGCCGTTTCCTGGCTTGTTCGTATGGCTCGTGACGCGTTCGGGTGGATCGGCACGGTCGTCGGCGGCCGCTACGTGGTCGACGACGTCGTCGGCGAAGGCGGCTTCGCGATCGTTTACCGCGGCCGTCACCGCGACATCGGCACGAAGGTCGCGCTCAAGTGCCTCAAGATGCCAGGCCACTTCACGGCGGCCGCGCGTGAGATCTTGATCGACCGCTTCAAGGAGGAGGGCAGGGTCCTCTCGAAGCTGAGCGAGCACCCCAACATCGTGCGGGCGCTCGACTTCGGGGTCGCGGAGGGCAAGGCCGATCCCATCCCGTACTTGGTGCTCGAATGGCTGGAGGGCGAGACGCTCGAGGCGATGATCGCGCGTCGCCGAACAGCAGGGGGAGCCGCGACACCTCGTGAGGCCTTACGCGTCATGGTGCCGGTCGTGGGCGCCCTCGCCTTCGCGCACCGCCTCGGGATCGCGCACCGAGACATCAAGCCGGCCAACATCTTCCTCGCCGGAACCGCCGCGGGCATCGTGCCCAAGGTGCTCGACTTCGGGATCGCCAAGGCGATGCAGGAGGGCGAGACCTGCACGCAGCTCGCGACCCGCACCTCGAGCGGCTTCCACGCGTTCTCTCCGCCTCACGGCGCCCCCGAGCAGTTCAGGCCCAAGGCGTTCGGCCCCACCGGTCCATGGACCGATGTGCACGGCGCCGGGCTGCTCCTGTGCGAGCTGTTGACCGGTCGCCCCGTCTTCGACGGGGACGACCACGGCGACTTCTTCGTGGCGTCCACGTCGCCCGAGCGGGCGACCCCTCGCTCGCGCGGCGTCTTCGTCTCCGACGCGCTCGAGCGCGTCTGCGCGCGCGCGACCGCCACGCAGCCGAGGGACCGCTTCCGCGACGCGACCGAGATGCAGGACGCCCTCCTCGCGTGCGCCGCCGAGAGCGGAGCCGACGCGCCGCCCCCCGCCGCCGCCAACAAGACAATGCCAGCAGAGCCGATCCCCGGCGCCGCGCCGCTGACCGAGCAGCGCGGTTCGGCGCCTGCGCCGGAGCAGCGAACGTCGGCGCCTTTCGCCGAGCACACGGCGGACCGCGGCGTCTCGAGCACGATCGGCCGCTTCGCACCGTCGCCAGCGAAGCGCAAGCCGCGCTCGAAGGCGCCCATCATCGTGGGCGCCGCCGTCGCCGCAGGCGTCCTCGGCGTCGGAGGCTTCTTCCTCTTCTCTGGCGGCTCGAAGACCACGAAGAAGACCAAGAGCTCGGCCAGCGCGAGCGACGAGGCGGCGAAGGCGGACGCGGCGTGCAAGGCGGCCGACTCTGCCGAGTGCCGCGCAGCGTGCGACGGTGGCTCGACGACCGCGTGCGCCCGCGAAGGCGACGCGCTCGCCAGCAAGAGGCTCCTCACCAACGAAGACTGGGCTCGCGGGGTGAAGGTCCTCGACGTCGCGTGCAACGCCAAGCACTTCGGCGCGTGCGCCGACCTCGCAAAAATGCTCCGCGACGTGCGCGGAACCCCGGATCCCAAGCGCGCCCTCGCGGTCGCGCAGATGGCGTGCGACGGCGGCGACCTCGATGGGTGTCGGCGGCTCGCGGGGCACCACGTCGATGGCATCGCCACCGCGCGGGATCGAGCCAAAGGGACGGCGCTCCTCGTGCGCGCGTGTGACGGTGGCCTGCGGGCCGCGTGCGTGGATTTGGCAACGACGCTGATGAGCGGGCCCCGCGCAGGCCGCGATCCGGTGAAGGCGGTGTCGTTGCTCAAGCCTCACTGCGACGCAGGGGAGCAAGCTGCCTGCGTGGGGCTGGCTTGGCACCATCTAACGGGCGTCGGCGTCCCTCAGGACCTCGGAGCGGTCGCCAGTCTGTCGAAGAGTGCCTGTGAGCTCGGCGATGGTGACGGGTGCGCTCGCTTTGGTACCCAACATCTACGCGGACATGGCGCTCCAAAAGACGACGCCAAAGCCGTCGCGCTCTACCAGTCCGCGTGTGACAGCGGGAGCGTCGATGGCTGCATCGAGCTCGCGAATGCCCATATGAACGGCCTCGGAGGTCTCGCGCGAGACCTCGAGCCTGCCCTCAGCCTCGCGCGGCGCGGATGTGCCACGGGAAACGCTCGCGCTTGCGTCGCCCTCGCGCACTACCGGACCGTCAAAGGTGAAGTGACGCCTGCTCTGAAGGACATGGAGGACGCCTGTCGAGCGGGAGAGTGGCTGGCTTGCACGAGCGCAGCCCGCTCACACCTTCGAGGGTCCGGAGTTGCTCGCGACGTCCAGGTTGGGATCTCCCTCGTGCAGCGCGGCTGCGAGCTCGGCGACGACGTCTCGTGCTCGATCCAGTCGGTCTACTACAGGACGGGGGAGGGCCTTCCGAAGGACGTGACCCGCGGTGTCTCGATGGCGGCCGAGGCGTGCGGCCAAGGCTCGGGACACGGCTGCGCCAACAGCGGGTGGGCCTATCAGTACGGGGCAGGGGTGCCGAAGGACGAGAGTCGAGCCGCCACCTACTACGATCGCGCGTGCAAGATGGGTGAGTCCCTCGGCTGCGCGAACTACGCTTCCCTGCGCTACGCTCAAGATCCACCCCTCTCGCGGAAGCTGTTCGAAGAGGCGTGCGCGATGCTGAGCTATCGCGCGTGCGCCACCGCTGGTGGCATGTACGAGCGTGGCCATGGAGGGCTCAAGAACGCGTCTCGTGCGGCCGAGCTCTACCAACTCGCCTGTAATGACACGACGAACTTCTCGAACTCTGCCGTGCTGGGCTGCACCGAGCTCGCGCGCCTACACGAGCAAGGGATCGGCGTTCCCAAGAACGAGGTGACGGCGAAGATGCTCTACGCGAAGGCCTGCAAGCTCTACTTCGGCACGCCCGAGGACAAGGGCGTTGGCGAGACGGCCTGTCGTAAGGCGAAGTAGGGCGTCACAGGCTCTGCACGATCCACGTGAGCAAGGCGCCCGCGACGACGCCCAGCCCGAACAGCCACGGCCCACCCAGGCGGGTCTTCTGCAGCGGCAGGACGACCTCGTCGATCACCATCGGGTCGAGCGCGGCCCCGGCCTCGGTCAGCGCGGCCTCGGACACAGGCGCGGCCGGGCGCAGCAGCGCAGCCTGGTCGTTGGCTGCGCGCGCCGCGGGCGGCCGCTCACTCATCGTCGACGGCGGGAGGAAGGCGGGGAGGGAGTGGCGCGGGTTGTTCACCACCGAGGCCGGAGGCGCACCGAAGGTCGGAGGGGGTGGAGGCGTCGAGCCCGCGGGGACCAACGGCCAGTCTTCACGCGTCTGCGTCAGCGACCTGAAATATTGGGCTCTTGAGCTGACCGGTGCGGGCGGCGTCGCCGGCAGCGCGGCCCCCGGACGTGTCGACGAGCGAGGCCTCACCGCCGCGCGGCTGGAGGGAGGCGGCGCCGGGGGAGGCGGGATGACCCGCAGGGCCATGGGCCGCGGAACCTTGGGCGCGACCCGAACGCCCGACCGGGGCGCCTCGGAAGGCGAGGCGGAGGCGGGCTCGGAGGCATCGACCAGAGCGTGCGAGGAGGGTTGTGTGGCCATGGCGGGCGAACTTCGTCTGGCAAGGTTGATGCCGGACCACACCTGACCGCCGCGTCCGGCGCAGCGGTATCATTTTCACCTGGCTCGCCGGATGACCGTCGCGCACCCCCGATCTGGGCCCCGCGGGAGCGAGCAGTGGGTCGAAGGCAGCACGGGGTGATGGATCGTCGATCCCCCGGATCGCGGCCGCGCGGTTGGCGATACCATCGGCTCATGGTCGATGTTGCCCGTCGCTCGCTCCGCTCCGTCTGGCCGTTGTTTCTCCTGGGGGGCAGCTTGTTCGCCTCGAGCTGTAGCTGCGACGGCGGGGAGGACTCCGACGAGAGCGGCGGCTCCGGCGGCTCCGGCGCCAACAACACCGGGGGCGGCGTGGTCGGCGGCGCCGGTGGGAGCACCAACAACGGCTTCACCGGCGGCGCTGGCGGTGGCACGGGCGGCGGCACGGGCGGAACCATCTCGGAGGGCGGCGCGAACGAGGGCTGCTTCTTCGTGCCGCCGCCGGGTGATTTCGCGCCCGGGCTCGACTGCTCGTGGAATGGCCCAGCCGCTGGGAGCCCCTACCAGAACTACAACGACGTGGTCATGACCCCGGTCGTCGTGAACCTCACCGACGACAACGCGGACGCGATGGTGACGCTCGACGACATCCCCGACATCGCGTTCATCGCCTACCGGCTCCAGGAGGAGAGCTGCTGCAACAGCCAAGGTGTGCTCCGCATCTTGTCGGGAGGCTGCAACGCCGACGGGACGATGGTGGAGCACGTCACCATCGGCGCGACGGAGATCCAGGCCGACACCGGGATCGCCAACCTGTGGATGGACAACTCCGGCGGCCTGGCGGCCGGCGATCTCGACGACGACGGCTCGGTCGATCTCGTCGCCACGCTCCAGAACGGGGGGACCATCGCGTTCGAGCGCGACGGCTCCGTCAAATGGGTCCAGCAGCAGTATCCGCTGCGTCCGTCGGGCGACCACCTCGCCGGGACCACGCCGTCGATCGCGGATATCGACGCGGACGGCGCGGTCGAGATCATCCAGGGTCGAGTCGTGCTCAACGGCGTGGACGGCACCCTGAAGTGGGTGGGCACGGCGGGCGTCGGCACGAACGGCTTCATGGGCCCGGTGTCCTCCTCCGGCAACCTCGACAACGACGCGGGAGGCACGCTCGAGGTCCTCGCCGGCTCGACCGCGTACGCGTCGGACGGCTCGGTGCTGTGGACGTTCGACTTCCTCGGCAACGCGATCACGGCGGCCAACTGCCAGAGCTCGAGCTTCCCGTGCGACGGGTTCACCGCGACCGGCAACTTCGACGCCGACGCGGAGGGTGAGGTCGTCATCGTGCGCGCCGGCAAGATCTACCTCGTGAACCACGACGGCACGCCGATGCTCGACCCGGCGACCACGCTGCCGGTCGTCGTCGACATCCCGGTCGACAACTGCAGCAAGAACGAGGGCGGGCCGCCCACGGTCGCGGACTTCGACGGCGACATGGTCCCGGAGATCGGAGTGGCCGGGTCCGACTACTACATCGTGATGGATCTCGAGTGCCTGGCGAGCCCGCTCCCAGCGCAGTGCTCGGATCCCGGCATCCGCTGGAAGGTCCCCAACGCCGATTGCTCGTCGCGCGTGACGGGGTCGAGCGTGTTCGACTTCGACGGCGACGGTAAGACCGAGGTCGTCTACAACGACGAGGACTTCTTCCGGATCTTCGACGGCACGACGGGCGCGGTCCTCACCGAGATCGCGAACCACTCTCACACCCGCCTCGAGATGCCGATCATCGCGGACGTCGACAACGACGGGAACGCCGAGATCGTCTTCATCGAGAACGCGTCCGGCGGCACCACCCAAGGGATCCGCGTCTACGCCGACGCCTCGGACTCGTGGGTCCCGACGCGCCGCATCTGGAACCAACACGCCTACCACGTGACCAACGTCGACGAGCTCGGCGGCATCCCCGCGCCCGAAGCGGCGAACTGGCTCGAGCCGACGACCTCGACGCCCGCCGGCGTGATGAACAACTTCCGGCAGAACCTCCCGGCGTTCGACGTCTTCGCCGCGCCGGACCTCACCGTGGAGCTCACCATCAGCGAGGCCACCTGCCCCGCGACGCTGAGCCTCATCGCGCAGGTGTGCAACGAGGGCGCGCTGCAGGTCGGCGCCGGTGTCCCGGTGAGCTTCTGGGACATCGCGACGATGACGCAGGTCACGTGTGAGAACGCGCCGGTCGTCACCGGCTCGCCGCTCGGGCCCGGGCAGTGCCAGAACCTCACCTGCCTGCTCGCCGACCCCCCGACCGACCCTCAGAGCGTCGACATTCGCGCGTGCGTCGACAACGCCGGCTTCGAGTGCGATCAGCCGCCGGCGAAGGGCGGCAACAACGAGTGCATCGAGGACAACAACCGCTCGGAGTCGAGCGGCGCGTGCCCCGAGATCGGTTAGCCGGTGGTCCCTCGCAAGAGGAAGAAGCGCCGGCGCGACTTCGAGACGATCGGCGTGGTGCTGGGGCGCGAGAAGCCCTTCAAGGGTGTGGCCGCTGACGTGGCGCCGATCTCCGACGCCGCCTGGGAGGCCGCGGTCGGCACGCGTATCGCGGCTCGCGCGAAGCCGAAGCGCCTCGATCGGGGGGTCTTGCTGGTGGCGACCGCGACGTCGGCGTGGTCGAACGAGCTGTCGTTGCTCGCGGCGCCCATCCTCGAGAAGCTCCGCGCGCAAGGGCTCGACGTCCGCGAGCTGCGCTTCCGGGTTGGGCCCCTCGAGCCCGTCGCGAAGCCCCCGCGGCGCCCCGCCAAGCTCGCCCCTCGCGCCGTGGCGCTGAGCCCAGTGCTCCGCCGCTCGCTCGACCACGTCCCGGACGACGAGCTGCGCGCCGCGATCGAGGCCGCCGCCAAGAAGGCCCTCGGCTTCGCCCCCGAGTAGCTGGCGAGCGGAGCGGCTAGATACCGGCGGCGAGCCGCTGGGCGAGACCGTCGAGGCGCGTCAGCAAGAAGCGCTCGGTGGCGGTGATGGTCGTCGCGTGGGTGATGATCTTCACGTAGGCGTGGACCGTCTGCTCGCGCAGGTGCTTGAGCTTCGGGCCGACGATCAACAGCTCGTCGATGATCGGCGCGGGCATCACGTATTTCATCAGGCCATAGGCGTCGAAGATCCACTCGACCCAGCTCGCGCGCTGCAGCTCGCTCGCCAGCTTCACCGCCTGCACGGCGAACCGGCCGAGCGCGATCGGATCGACGGCCGCGCCTCCCTTCATCTCGCGCATCAGATCCGCGAACGGCCCCGAGAGCACGCGCTCGGCCTCCTCGGGCCGACCGAGGGCGAACATCTTGTCGGCCAGCTGCGACAGGGTCGCGAACGACGCGACGACCTTCGCCGTGCCGGTGGTGGGGGGGCGTCCCCCGCCCGCCTTGGCCTCGAGCGCCGCCAGCTCGGTCGGCCCCAGCGTACGCGCCAAGAAGCCTCGGCTGCGCTGCGAGTCGGGCATCGCGACGCTGATCAGCATCTCGTGCTTTCCGATGCTGATGCGGTCTCGGTCGTGCAGCGGGCGCTCGGCGTTGATGCGAGCGCCGTTCACCAGCACCCCGTTACGGCTGCCGAGGTCGACGACGAAGGCGCCGGCGTCGGTGACGCGGATGGAGGCGTGACGGCGCGACACCATCGCGTCATCGATGGACAGCTGGCACTCCTCGCTGCGGCCGATGACGAACTCGCCCGGCGGCAGCTCGATGTCATGCGCGCGGTAGCGCAGCCGGAACTGCTGCATCTCTCACGTCAACGTTACTTGAGGCCGACCAGAGGTTCGAGACCTTCGATGCGGGACATCAAGAATCGCTCGTTGGCGCCGAGGGTGTCCGCCACGGCGCGCAGGCTCTCGACGTACGCGTGGAGCAGCTCGGCGTCGCAGGGCGTCTTGCGCAGCACGGTGTAGAGCTCGTCGACGATCGGCTGGGGCAAGAGCTCGCCGAGCGCCAGGTAGAGGTCGATGGCGTAGTCGATCCACGCGGCGCCCTGCTTCGCCGCCCCGAGCTTCACGCCGAGGCCCGCGGCGCGCTGCGCGACCGCGGGGTCGACCTTGGGCCCGCCCTTCTTCACGCGGGCGAGCACGTCCTTCAGCGGTCGCTCCAGGAGCCGCTCCGCGTCGTCGAGCTTGCCCATCGCCATGGCCTTCTCCGCGACCACGCCGATGAGGCTGAGCTCGTTGACACGGCGATCCGGGTCTCCCTCCGGCTTGAGGGGACGGATCCCCGTCTCGAGGGTGGGATCGTCCGACAGCTCGAACAGGTTGGCGGTCTGGAGGGTCTGCATCTCGGGCCGGCGGGGCCGCGCAGAGCCGCTGGCCAGGCCGTGGATCGTCATCACCTGCGACCCCACGGTGATCGTGTCGCCGTCGACGAGGGTGTGCGCGCCGGACACCTTCTCTCCGTTCACCAGGACGCCGTTGCGGCTGCCGAGGTCTTCGACCGTGGCCGAGCCCCCCGCGACGATGAGCACCGCGTGCTGGCGCGAGATGAGCGGATCGTCGACGCTGAGCTGGCACTTCGAGCTCCGGCCGATCACGAATTGACCCTCGGGGACCTCGAGGTTGTGGCCCAGGTAGCGGAGCCGAATCACGGGATGGTCTTACGATAGCAACAATTGAAGGGTCTTCTGCGCTTCACTCGCTGCGGATGAGCCGAAAGAACCGGACCACCGTGCGCGGGTGCGCGTAGAGGCCGTAGATTTTTAGCTCTCCCTCGGCAAACAGGCTCAGCAGCTCCCGCAGCCCCACGCGGCCGCGCCGCCCGCTCGGAGGCGGAGGCGGCGACGAAGCGCGCCCTTCGGATCGCTCGACGAGCCCCACCCCCTGCTCGCGACCCAGGAGGGCCGCCGGCAAATCGCCGAGCCGCACGCGATCGAGGCTGAGCAGCGCGCGCAGCGGGCCGCCGATCGTCACCGACGGCCGGCCGATCGTGCCCTCGTGGAGGGTGAGCCTGCCGTGATCGAAGCGCAGCGTCGCGGCCTGCCCCGAGTCGAAATCGACGATGAACACCGTGGCCTTCAGCGTGAAGAAGACGGCTCGGCGGGTAGGGGTTCGGATCCCCTCGCGCACGCGATCGGCGAAATAGGGGGCGAGGATCGAGCTCTCGGCGCCCGGGGCGAGATCGACGATCGGCTCCATCGACCGGGAGGATGGTCGCCCATCCGGCCCAGGTCTAGTTTGTTCCTCAGGCGGCGAGCCCGATGCTCGGCGGGGTGGGGGTCTTGAGGATCCGCTGCACCACGTCGGGGTCTTCGACCAGCTTGAGCACCGGCTGCAGGCCGCCGTCGGGCTGCTGCCCGAACGCTCCGCTTGGGGCAAACGCCCTGGCCTTCGGGCCGTCGAGCACCAGGAAGAGATCCTTCTTGCCGCCTTGGCCGGGGGCGTCGATCACGTCGACGATGCGCTCGCGCTCGAGGTGGAGCTCTTCGGTGCTTTTCTGGATGAGCACGCGGCGGTCCGTGATGAGGTAGCGCGTGTCGCGGGCCAGGCGTGCGGGCTTGACCAAGCTCGAGTAGACGACGCCGACCGCGGCCGCGCCGAGCAGCGCGACGGACAGCGTCAGCGAGGCCACCAGCGCGATGAACGAGACGCTGCCCGGGGCGAGGCCGGCGCTGAGGACGGAGCGCAGGCCGCGGATGGCGTCGCTCGCGGCGAAGAAGGCGGAGGCGACGAGGCAGAGTCCGAGCAACAGCGAGAGCACGCCGCGCACGTGGGTCGGGATCCACCGCTTCCAGGTGCTGGCCGGGTGCGACGACCAGAGCACCCGCTCACCCTCGTCGAGCCGCTGCGCGAGCAGTCGATGTCCATCGCCGGCGGGCGCGGCAGGGGTGAGCCCACGGACGAAGGCCCACACGCGATCGGGGGCAGAGAGGCCGGTGAGGACGATCGTGAGCCGCCTGCGCATGGCCCCCGTCGGCACGGCGCGCACGAGCTCGAGGTCGCCGACGCCCATGTGGGAGCGATGCCAGTGGATGCGCGCGAAGCTGATCGAGCGGCGATCGATGAAGCGACGATAGCGCCCACGCCGGATGATGATGTTCTGGTCGGTGATCGCGAACTCGAGCTCGGAGCGCCACCACAAGGGGATGCGCCAGAAGCCGACGGCCAGCGTGGCCATCCAGGCCGAGAAGAGCAGCATCTCCCCGACCGAGACGTGGAGCACGGTCGCGACGGCCACCGCGCTCATGGTCGAGGTCAGCGCGATGACCGCGGACACCCAGGCGGCGACCCTAAAGAGCGGCGGAACGGTGACCAGCTTCGGCCGGCCGCTCCAGATGACTTGCTCTCCAAACAGGGAATCGCGGCTCATGCGCCTCGCGGGCTCCATGGAACGATGCCGACGCTGAGGCGGTCAGGCAACCGTGTCAGCCGAAATAGAAGCGACAGTGTCCTACCTCGCCGCCCGCTCCGCCCCAGTAAACACGGACGACCCGAGGTTCCTTGGGGAGGCGCCTCCGCCTCCGTCGTCACGGCTTGCCTTCAGCGGGGAGGCGCGGGTCGACGGGGGTGGGGGTCTGGGCGCGCTTCGAAAGGTCGATGAACTCCTTCTCGGCCATCTTCAGGCGCGCGCGCGCGACGGGGACGTACGGGCCGGCCTCGGGGGCGCGACCCAGGTATTGCTTCCAGGCGATCACGGCTCGCTCGTAAGACTCGAGCCGATCTTCGGTCGTCGCGACCGTGCGCCGCGCCCGGTGCCACTCGCCGAGCGCGTCGTAGTAGGCCTCGTCGTAGGGTGGCACGAAGAACCAGCCGGGCCCCTTGATGCGGACGTCATTGGGGTCGTAGCTGCGCGCGCGGCCGATCGACTCGAGCCCAGCGTCGAGATCCCCCGAGCGGTCGAGCGCGACGCCGAGGCTCCACAGCGTCGTCGGCGCGAGGAACGGGGCGTCGTAGCTGGTCAGCGCCTCGAGCGAGGCGCGGTAGCCCGAGATCGCGCGCGAAACATCGCCCTTCACCATGAACGCCTCGGCCTGATTGGCGAGCATCGTCGCGCGTGAAGAGGGGTGAGGCTCGAGCGCGAGCGAGGTCTCGTACGCCTCGATTTCGTCGTCTTGCCGATCGAGGCGGGCGTACGCGATCGCGACGTCTGCGAGGGCGTCAGCGCGAAACACGGCCGGAGTGCGCTTATCTTCGATGACCGATTCGAACGCCGCGGCCGCCTCCTTCCAGTGCTGCGATTCGTGGTGAACTCGCGCCAAGAGCACGCGCAGGTACCAGTCGTCGGAGCTCCAAGCGCCCGACCGCTCGAGGATCTGCGCGGCGCGCGGCGCGTGGGACTCGACCCTGAGGATCGGGTCCTCGAAGGGCGACTTCTTCTCGTGGCGGTGTGCCAAAAGCTCGACCTCCGCGGCGGCCCGCGCGGACTCGTCGCGCTGCAGCTCGGGGCTCCTCGCGATGGCCCATCGGCTGGGCGTAGCGAAGGCGGAGGCCGCTGCGAGCGTCGTCACCACGAACGCCGCGCGAGACGCGAGGCGCCTCATGGACCGCTCTTCTTGGGCTTCTTCGAGGGCTTGCCCCCGCCACCCTTCAACGCGGCGAGCCGCGCGCGGGCCGACGCGGCGAACGGCTCGACCTTCGTCGTCTCGAGGTATTTCGTCCACGCTGTGTGGGCGGCCGCCGGATCGCTGCGCTCGAGCGAGAGCGCCTCGATCGCCTTGAGATCCGCGGGATCGGCGAT
Source organism: Polyangiaceae bacterium (assembly GCA_016719945.1). Classification (GTDB taxonomy): domain Bacteria; phylum Myxococcota_A; class Polyangia; order Polyangiales; family Polyangiaceae; genus Xiheicaenibacterium. Next base: position 59,677 of record JADJYE010000016.1, read on the forward strand.
ATACGAGGCGGGGTTCGAGGGCCTGGCGCCGACTCTCGCGGCCTCGGCGAGCGCGACGGCCGCCTTCTCCAGCTCGCCGGCGCGATCGTGCACGAGCGCCGCGACCATGAGGACGTCTCCGGTGGACTCGCTCGCGATGGCCCGCGCCTCGCCGATGAACGCGGAGGCCTCGACGAGCCCGTCCGCGAGCGGGCGGCCCCCGGGCTCGGTGCCCGCCCGAGCCGCGTCCGACATGGACGCGAGCGACGCCTCCAGCAGCAGCAGCGCGCGCTGCTTGTCGGAGAGCAGGGACGCCCGCGGGACCATGGTCCGGTAGAGCTCCGCCCCCTCCTTGAGGCGCCCGTTGAGGACGAGCGCGCGGGCGTGCGCGCGCATGGCCTTCGGCTCGTCGACCGAGAGCTTGTCGATGGCGCTCGCTTGCTCGAGGGCAGCGAGGGCCTCCTTCGGCTTGCCGAGCGCGAGCTGCGCGCGCCCGCGCGCCACCTGCGCGCCGGCGTGCCCGGGCCACGCCGCATCGGCCTTGTCGGCCAGCTCGAGCGCGACCTTCGGGTCTTGCTCCATCATCACGTGCGACTTCGCGAGCAGATCGCAGTACGGCGCAAGCTCGGGGAGGCGCGCCCGCTGCCACACCGTCGGCTTCTTGCTCCGCCCCTTCTTGGCGGACGGCGCGCTGCACTCGCGCGGTCGACCCGACGCAGCCGCCAGCGCTTCGAGCGAGGGCTGCGCGAGCGGCCCCGGTGCTGCCGACGCGAACAGGCTGAGCGCCACGACCCACGAGAACATGGCGGCAGCTTAGCAGGTGCCGAAGGGCGCGCTGGAGGCGGCTGCGCCCCCCCCGGGGTGGTTATCGGAACAGGTCGTTGACGACGATGGTCTGGTCACGCCTCGGACCCACCGAGACGATATCGGCGCCCACGCCGGTCTTCTCTTCGATCGCGCGCACCACCCGAGCGGCGTTGCTCGGGAGCTGGGAGAGCTCGCGTATGTCCTCGATGGCCTCGGACCAGCCCGGGAGGTCCTCGAACACGGGCCTCGAGACGCCGAGCTCGGTGACGGGAAAGTCCTCCGTTCGACCCGCGGGGGTGTCGTACGCGACGCACACGCGCACGGTCTCGAGGCCAGTCAGCACGTCGAGCTTGGTGATGGCCCAGCCGTCGATGCCGTTGACGCGCGCGGCGTAGCGAAGCGCAGGCAGATCGAGCCAGCCGGTGCGCCGCGGCCTACCCGTCACGCTGCCGAACTCGCCGCCCCGCGTGCGGAGCTGGTCACCGATCTCGTCGGTGAGCTCGCTGGGGAAGGGGCCCTCGCCGACGCGCGTCGCGTACGCCTTGGTGATGCCCACCACGCGGTCGATGCGGCTCGGGCCGATCCCCGCGCCGGTGCAGGCGCCGCCGGCGACCGCAGAGGAAGAGGTGACGAAGGGGTAGGTCCCGTGGTCGACGTCGAGCAGCGTGCCTTGCGCGCCCTCGAGCAAGACGTGCTTGCCAGCGCGGACGGCGACGTCGAGCAGCTTGCCGGTGTCGGCGACCATCGGGAGCAGCTTCTTGGCGAGCGGCGCGAGGTCGTCGAGGATCGCGTCGGTGGACGGCAGGCTGGCGCCCCACGCGTGCACCAGCGGCGCCCACGCGAGCAGCGCGGCGTCGATCAGCCCGCGCGTGCGATCGAGGTCCCTGAGGTCGGTGAAGCGGATGCCTCGGCGCGCGACCTTGTCCTCGTATCCGGGGCCGATGCCCTTCTTCGTCGTGCCGATCTTCTGTGTGGCAGCCGACTCGCGCAGGCCGTCGATCAGCACGTGATAGGGGAGGATGAGGTGCGCGTGCTCCGAGATGAAGAGCCTGTTGCGCACGGTGACCCCGCGCTTCTCGAGCGCCTCGATCTCGGTGAGCAAGACGCCTGGGTCGACGACCATGCCCTGCCCCATGAGGCACATCGAGCGTGGCTGCAGGATGCCGCTCGGCACCAGCCGGACCACGAGCTTCTCGGTGCCGACCACGAGCGTGTGGCCGGCGTTCGGCCCGCCTGCGTAGCGGACGACGACCTCAGCGTGCTCCGAGGCGAGGTCGACGATCTTGCCCTTGCCCTCGTCGCCCCACTGCGCGCCGACGATCACGATCGCGGTCATGTGCCGGCCTTCGTGCGAAGGGCGGCGTAGCCGACGAAGAACGGCCCCATCTGCACGATGAACTCGCTCGTCTGCCGCGTCTTGCGCATCGCCTGGACCACATGGGACAGCGGGTGCAGATCCTTGCCGATGACGCCGACGATGAACTCGTTGTCCTTGGCGTCCATCCCGTGGCACGCGAGCCGAACGTCGTGCGCTAGATCTTGCTGGCCGTACGCGCGGCCGATCTGCGCGTGCTCGCGCATGATGCCCGCCTGCTCGCGGGCGTCGAGCTTGGCGAACGCGCCGCTGCGGCGGAGCGGGTACCAGACCCCCCACGGCCACGCCTCGTTCTCCATCACGCTCTTCGGCCGATCGATGAGCCAGAACTGCAGATCGTTCTCGTAGCCCTGCGAATACGTGCGGCCGAGCATCGCGTAGTCGATGCGCTGCGACAGGCCGTCGACCGCGTTGATGGCCGGGCGCACCTGGCGGACGAGCACCGCGGAGTCGGTGGAGTAGGTGACGACGCCGATCGAGCGCGGGGCGTTGGTGTCCTCGTACAGGACCGACGCGACCTTGCGCTCGGACAGCTCCTGGCCAACGCGCTCGATCTGAGCGTTCGGCGAGCTGCCGGCCTGGCAGTCGAACACGAGCAGCTGCACGAAGAGCCGCTGGTTCATGACCTGCGGCTCGCCGTTCTCTCCCTTCGCGCCGCGCTCGTTGACGTCGACGCGAGGGATGTCTTCGGCCTTCTGGGCTTCGCCGTGGGACGGGGCGCTCATGCGCTCGGTCTTAACACGGGCCCTCGCGGGTCAGGGCGACGAACGCGCCTCAGACAGCGGCGCGTCGCGCGAGCTCGGCGGCCTCGTCGACGACCTCCGCCCAGCCCGGCTCGGGACGCGCGACGTCGAAGAGCCAATCGGCGAGCGGCGCGCCGTCGACGATCGCGAGGCGAGCGCGCGCCGACCCCGTGAGCAGATCGAAGGCCGGGGTGTCGTCCACGAACTCGTAGCGCTCGGTGCGGAACGCGAACTGTGCCGGCGCCAGCCGAGCCGCGTGGGCGACGAGCGCGAGGTAGGTCGCGTACGGGCGGAAGCTCGCCTCGTCGGTCACGTGGATCTGGACGCCCCCGCACATCTCGCGGGCGTGCTTGTGGAAGGTCGGCTGGAAGGTGACCGGGCGCGCGACGAAGCCAGGCAGGGCTTCACGGGCGAGCGCGCGAGACAGGGCGACGCCGTCGAGGAACGGCGCGCCCACCAGCTCGAACGGGCGGGTGGTCCCGCGGCCCTCGGAGAGGTTGGTGCCCTCGATCAGGCACCCCCCCGGATAGACGAGGGCGGTCTCGAGCGTGGGCATGTTCGGGGAGGTCATGACGAACGGCCTGTCCAACGCGGAGGCGAGCCTCCCGCGCTCCCAGCCCTCGACCCCGAGGATGCGGAGCGCTCCGCCAGGGCCCAGTGAGAGGCCGTCGCGCGAGGCGAAGCGCGCGAGGACCTCGCCTACCGTCATCGCGTGCCGCACCGGCACCGGCTCCCAGCCGACGAAGGAGCAGTACCCGGGCGACTGCGCGCGACCCTCGATCTGCTGGGCCGCGCCGCCGATCGGGTTCGGCCGGTCGAGGACCACCGTCTGCACGCCGGCTTTGGCGGCGGCCCGGAGCGCGAGCAACGCCGTCCACGAACGTGTAGTAGCGGCTGCCGACGTCCGCGAGATCGATCAGCAGGACATCCATCTTGTCCAGGTGCTCGGGCTTCGGCGCGAGATCCGACAGCGCGTCACCGTACAGGCTGAAGACCGGCGTGCCCGCCTCGTCGACGGCGTCTGCCACCCCGATCATGTCCTGCGCCTCGCCTCCATACCCGTGCTCGGGCCCCAGGACGATCGACGGGTGCACGGAGGCGGCGCGCAGCTTGCGTGCGATGTGGACGAGGTCGCGATCGACGCTGGCAGGGTGCGCGAGCAGGCCGACGCGGCGCCCGCGCAGCTCGCTGAGCAGGCCTTCGGCGTGGGGGAGACGATCGAGGCCGACGTGCATCGCATGAGCCTCTACCGAAGGCGGGCGAGCGCGGAAAAGAAGAGTGCTAAGTTGAGGGTCCGAGGGCGGGCGTGAACCTCCAACCAGGCCAGATCATCGCGGACAAATACCGCATCGTGAAGCAGATCGGCCAAGGGGGGATGGGCTCGGTCTACGAGGGCGAGAACGCACGCATCCACCGGAAGGTCGCGATCAAGACCCTGCACTCTCAGGTGGCGGGGAAGAGCGACATCCTCGAGCGCTTCGAGCGGGAGGCTCAGGCGGCAGGGCGCATCGGCTCCGAGCACATCGTCGAGGTGCTCGACCTCGGCGACTTGCCGGACGGTTCGCGCTTCATGGTGATGGAGTTCCTCGAGGGCTCGACGCTCGGCGAGCGCATCGTCAAGCAGGGGCGCATCCCCCCGCGCGATCTGGTCGGCATCCTGTCGCAGCTGCTCGACGGCCTCGGCGCAGCGCACGCCGCGGGGATCATCCACCGCGATCTGAAGCCGGCGAACGTCTTCCTGCTGTCCAGCCGGGCCGGTCGCGCCGACTTCGTGAAGATCCTCGATTTTGGCGTCTCGAAGTTCAACGTCATGAGCTCCGACGAGATGAGCATGACGCGGACGGGCGCCGTGATGGGGACGCCGTATTACATGTCGCCAGAGCAGGCGAAGGGCGCGCGAGCGATCGATACGCGGAGCGACCTCTACTCGATCGGCGTCATCATCTACGAGGCGATCACCGGGCAGGTCCCGTTCAACGCGCAGACCTTCAACGAGCTCATCTTCAAGATCGCCCTCGAGTCGCCGCCGCCGCCAGAGCAGTTCGTGCCGAACCTCGATCCAGCGTTCGGCGTGCTCATGCGCAAGGCGATGGCCCGCGATCCCGCGGAGCGGTTCCAGACCGCCGGCGAGCTGAAGGAGGCGATGCTGGCGTGGGCGCGCGACTTCGACGCACGGGGCGGGGCCGCACAAGCCCATCAGCAGCCCAACGCTCGCCTCGGCACCCAGCTGTTGCCGATGGTGACGGCGATGCAGGCCAGGCCGCCAGGCCCCGCGGCGACGGTGCTCGCCGCGCCAGGCCTGCCGCCCGCCGCGCCCTTCGGCCCGGGCCCAGGCCCTGGGCAGACCCAGATCGCGCACGCCGCTCCCGCGCCTGCCCGGCGGTCTGCGCTGCCCTTCGTCCTGCTCGGCGGCCTCGCCCTCGCGGCCGCGGCCGCGGGCGTGTTCTTCGTCGCGACGCGCTCGAGCGGCGCGCAAGCGGGCTCGAACGCAGCCGACACGGCCGGCGCCTCCACGACCCCCGCGGCGTCGACGGCGACCGCGACGACGCCGGCGGCCGCGACCGCGTCGGCAGCTCTCACGCCGGAGCCGACCGCAGACGCCACGGCATCCGCGGCTGCCGCGACGACGACCGAGGCCACGACCGAGGCGACGACCTCCGCGAAGGGCGCGACCACGGGGCCGCCGCCTGGGCCGCGTCCGACCCCACGCCCGACCGGGGTCGCGACCGCCCCGACGGCCCCCACTCCAATCACGAAGCCCGGCGGCCGCGATATCCAACCGGACCTGTAGCGTGGCCGCTGGCCGTGGATCGTCTACGATGACGGTCGGGCCCGATGAGCGTCACTGCCGGACAGATCCTCGACGGGAAGTACCAGATCCTGCGCGTGCTCGGCGTGGGAGGCATGGGCTCCGTCTACGAGGGCGAGAACACGCGCATCCACCGGAAGGTCGCGATCAAGGTCCTTCACGCGGCGGTCGCCGGCAAGGAGGAGATCGTCCAGCGGTTCGAGCGCGAGGCGCAAGCGGCCGGCCGCATCGGCTCGGAGCACATCGTCGAGGTCCTCGACCTCGGCAGCCTCCCCGGCGGGGAGCGGTACATGGTCATGGAGTACCTCGAGGGCGATCCGCTCACCAAGCGCATCAAGGTCCGAGGCCGCCTGCAGCCACACGACATGGCCCCGGTCCTTCAGCAGCTGTTGTCCGGCCTCGGCGCCGCGCACGCCGCCGGCATCGTCCACCGCGATCTCAAGCCGGACAACATCTTCCTCGTCCGCAAGAACGGCTACGACTTCGTGAAGCTGCTCGACTTCGGCGTGTCGAAGTTCTCGTCGGTCGGCGAGGAGCTCAGCATGACGAAGACCGGCGCCGTCATGGGCACGCCCTATTACATGTCGCCCGAGCAGGCGCGCGGCATGACGGTCGATCAGCGGAGCGACCTGTACTCCGTGGGGGTCGTCGCGTTCCAGTGCCTCACGGGGCGTGTGCCGTTCCAGGCGGAGACGTTCAACGAGCTCATCTTCAAGATCGCGCTCGAGGTCCCCGAACCGCTGGAGACGCTCGTGCCGAACATCGATCCCGGCATCAGCGCGATCGTGCGACGCGCGATGGAGCGCGACCCCGCCCACCGCTTCCAGTCCGCGGCAGATTTCGCTCGGGCGCTCGGCGAGTGGCAGATGGCGAACGCCTCGGGCGCCGCGTACGTGCCCATGCACGCGCCGCAGGCCAGCCCCTCGGGACCGGGCGCGAACGGCCCCGCGGGGCTCTCCCAATCTGGCGGCTTCTCGTCTGCTCCGAGCTTCTCGCAGACCGGTCCAGGCGCGGCGCTGGGCGCCTCGGGCGGCTTCGCGCCGTTGGGGCAGAGCGGCGCTTCGACGCCGGGCATGGGCGGGTCGGGGTCGTTCGCGGCCGCGCCAGGGGCGAACCCGTCGTCACCGATGGTCGCCGCACCGCCGATGGCGCAGTCGCAGGTCGCGCTCGCGGTGACCACCGGCCCGTCCAAGAAGGGCACCTCGATCGCGATCGGCGTCGGGGTCGTGGCGCTCGTCGGTCTCGCGGCGGGCGTGTTCCTTTGGCTGCGCGGGCCCTCGCGGACGGCGACGGCGGCGACGTCGGCCCCGACCGCCGAGGTCAGCACGACGGCGACCGCGACGCAGACGCCCCCCCTCTCGGCCCAAGCCTCCGCTCCGACCGCGACGGCCTTCGCCAGCGCTTCCGCGGTCGAGACAGTCGAGCCGGTCGCCACGGCTGAGCCGGGCGAGGCCGATCCGGCGACCGCGAAGCCACAGGCGCCAGGCCGGCCGACCACCGGACGCCCCGCGAAGAGCGCGAAGCCCGACGCCCCGCCCCCTCCGACGACGACGCCGGGGGGCCGGCCGATCGACGACAGCCTCTGAGCGCCGTGCCCAGCGCCGAGCGCGCTGAGCCCACGCACCTGGGGTCACGGGCCTTGTCGCGTCTCGTCGCCGTCGAGGCGATAGCGCTCGAGGTAGAGCCCCTCGGGTGGCGCCGTGATCCCGAGGTCGCGACGGTCCTTGGAGGCGAGCCCGCGAGCGACGGCGCCGGGCTGTTTGCGGCCGCGCCCGACGTCGACGATCGCGCCGACCAGGATGCGGACCATGTTGAAGAGGAAGCCGTTGCCGGTGACGTCGATCGCGAGCATGCGCGCATCACCGTCGAGGCGACGGACGGACACGTCCGAGAGCGTGCGTACGGTCACGACCCGCTGATCCGCGGCGCCGCGGAACGCGGCGAAATCGTGGTGACCGATCGCCGCGCGCGCCTCCTCGGCCATGAGCTCGAGGGCGCCAGCCGCTGCCAGCTCGGGGACACGCCACGCGCGGCCGACCATGAACGGATCCCGGGTGCCGTCGACGAGCAGCAGGTAGCGGTACGTCTTCTGCCGCGACGCCATCCGAGGCGAGAAGCCCTGATCGACGTACCACGCCGCGCGGATCGAGATGGTGTCGGGCAGGTGCTTCTGTGCGCCTTGCATCCACGCCGTGAGCGGGTAGTCCCGGGTCGGATCGAACGCGACGCGCTGATCTCTGGCGTGCACGCCCGCGTCGGTTCGGCTCGCGCCGCGCACCTCGCGGATCTGCGGATCGATCGCGCGCAGCGCGCCGAGCAGCTCGCCGGCGACGGTGCGGTGGTGCGGCTGGAGCGCGAAGCCGTGGAAGCCGCCGCCCTCGTACGCGACGCTGAGCAGGACGCCGCTCGGCAGATCAGTCCTTCTTGACGGCGAAGCTCAGGGGGACGTTCACCGTGACGCAGCCCGAGGTGGGCTTGGGGAACGATTTACCCTGGAACTGCTTGAGCACGCAGCTCGAGACGTCGGGGCTCCCGACGGTGTCCTTGGTGATCGACGCGCTGCAGACGGCGCCGCTCGAGCCGACGTTGACCGCGACGTTCATCTTGCCTTCGGCTGCGCTGCCGCCCTTGTTGATCGCGCGGTTGTAGCAGCCGCGCGCGGAGCCGGCCGCGCCCTGGATGGCGCTGGTGAGCGCCGAGTTCCCCTCGCCTTCGCCACACTTGGAGCAAGGCCCGGCGCCACCTACCCCGCTGGGCTTGCCCGTGCCGCTGGCGACCGGGGCCGCGTCACCTCCGTCGTCGCCCGCGTCCTCCGGGCCGGCGTCTTCTGGCTCGGCCGTCTTCTTTTTTGGAGGCGGCGGCGGCGGTGGCGCGTAGTTGACGGGCTCCTCGGTGACGGTCGCCACCGGCTCCGGAGGCGCCTTCTTGTCGTCGCCCCCGGAGAGCCAGACGATGCCTCCGATCCCCGCCAAGAGGACCACAGCTCCGATCACGTACACGCCGACGCCAGACTGCTTTTCGGATTCTTTCTCTGACACGGGCTCGGTTCTCTTTCGTCGCCTGCGGGGTCAGCCGAGTATAGAGGGCTTGCCCGCGCGCCACCAAGGTCCCCGGTGATTCGATGTCTCCTGGCACAACACGAGACCCGCTCGGCCTGACCGGCTCCCTCCTGGAAGGGAAATATTCGGTGGAGCACGCCATCGGCGAGGGGGGGGCCGCGGTCGTCTACCGGGCCCGACACGTCGCGACGGGCACGCAGGTCGCCGTGAAGTTCCTGGTCTCGATCGGCCAGGTGCCCGAGGACGAGCGCGCGGCCACCCTCGAAGACTTCTCGAGGGAGGGCAAGCTCATCGCCGCCCTGTCGGCACGCTCGAGCGCCATCGTCCAGGCGCGCGACGTAGGGGTGCTCACCCGCGACGGCGAGCCGCCGCTTCCGTACCTCGTGCTCGAGTGGCTCGATGGCCGAACCCTCGACGAGCTGCTCGTGACGGAGACCAACGCGGGCAAGCCGCCGCGCTCGCTCGCGGCGACGGTCTCGTTGCTCGAGCCGATCGCGGGCGCCCTCGCCCTGGCCCACGAGCGCGGCATCGCGCACCGAGACGTGAAGCCCGAGAACATCTTCATCCTCACGGGCACCGGGCCAGGGGCGCGCATCAAGCTCCTCGATTTCGGGATCGCGAAGGTGATGCGGCGCCGGGCCCAGGGCGTCCACCAGACCGGCACGCTCGCGACCGCGTTCACGCCTCACTACGGCGCGCCCGAGCAGTTCAGCCGCACCTACGGGGAGACAGGCACCTGGTCCGACGTGTTCGCGCTCGCGCTCGTCGTGCTGGAGGTCATGCGCGGGGGCCGGCGCGCGATGGAAGGCGACTACGTGCAGCTCGCCGGGCTGGCCTGCAGCGAGAGAGGCGGCCGACGCCGCGCGCCCTCGGGCTGACGGTGAGCGACGACGTCGAGGCCGTGTTCGCGCGGGCGCTCGCGGTGCGCCCGCTCCATCGCTACGACGCGGTCGGCGCCTTCTGGGCCGCGCTGCTCGGTGCGGCCGACGCCCGTGCGACCGGGTTTCCGCTCTCGGGCCCATCGGCCGCGGCTGCGGTGCGCCGCTCGAGCGCGCCACCCCCGAGGCCCCCCGCCGAGCCCGAACGCCCGCGCCGCGGCGGCTCCCGCACGCTGGTCTTCGGCGCCGCGGCCGGCGCGCTGGTGCTCATCGTCGCGGCCGGGGTGTCGGCTGGGCTGCGCGCGTCGAAGCGCCAGGAGGGCGCCGCTGGCTCGGCGACCGCCGGGCCGGAGGGCGCGAGCTCCTCGTCGACCCCAAGCTCGAGCTCCGCCGCGACGCTGCCGAGCGGACCGACGTCGGCAGCGAGCTCTGCTGCCGCGCCGAGCGCGTGTCCTCCCGGCGCGGCCCTCATCTCCGGCGGGCGGTTTCCGGTGGGCTCGGAGGAGCTCAAGGGCAGCGGACCTCGACACAACGTGTTCATCGACACCTTCTGCCTGGACACCACGGAGGTGACCGCTGCCGAATACGCGAGGTGCGTCGAGCTCGGGGTGTGCGCCAGGCCGACGACCCAGGGAGTGGAGCGCGCCGAGGCGTGCACGTTCGGCAAGGACGATCGCAAAGCCCACCCCATCAACTGCGTGACGTTCGAGGAGGCGCTCACCTACTGCGAGAATCAGGGAAGCGCTTGCCGACCGAGGCCGAGTGGGAGGTCGCGGCGACGCGCGGCGAGTCAGGCGCCACGCCGTGGGCCGCGGAGGGGCCGCTCGCCGAGCGCGCCAACCTGCCTGGCGAGCCCTTCGAGGCCACTGCGCCCGTCGGCGCCCTCGCGGGCGGCGCGTCTCCGGAGGGGGTGCTCGACCTGGTCGGGAACGTCGCCGAGTGGCAAGCGGACTGGCTGGCTCCGTACCCTGGCGCAGACGTCGTCAACCCGCGCGGGCCAGCCCAGGGCTCGCTGCGCGCGGTGCGCGGCGCCTGGTTCGGAGGGTGCTGCGTCGAGCCTCAGCCGAACCTCGGCAAGCCCTTCAACGTTCGGCTTCGCGACGGCCTCGCGCCGAGCTCTCGCGCCGTCAGCGTGGGCTTCCGTTGCGCGCGGCCGATCGCGCGGTGAAGAACGACAGGCCGGTGTCGCCGTAGCGGCGGCGGTCGCCGGCCTCCCAGCCCTCGCCCAACGACGGCTCGTCGGTCGCGGCGTGCTCCAAGACCGCGCAAGCGCCCTCGCGGAACGCTCCGGCCAGCTGCAGCTCGTCGAGTGCTCGCGCCGCGAGGCTCACCTGAGCGTACGGCGGATCGACGAGCGCCAGATCGAAGGGGCCGAGCTCGCGCAGCGCCGCGGCCGCGCGCTCGACGCGGCTGGCCACGACCCGCGCGACGTCCGCGTCCAGCGCGAGCGCGCGCAGGTTCTCGCGCAGCGCCGCGACGGCGGGCGCCGCCACCTCGACGAACACCGCGCGGGCAGCGCCGCGTGAGAGCGCCTCGATCCCGAGCGCCCCGGTGCCCGCGAACAGGTCCAAGACGACGTCCCCGTCGAGCGAGCCGAGCACGGAGAAGAGCGCCTCCTTCACGCGGTCGGCGGTCGGCCGCGTCTTGTCTCCGCGGGGCGCGACGAGCCGCCGCCCGCGCAGGCGCCCCGCGACGACCCGCATCTCAGAAGCGCATCGAGAAGGTCGCGCCGCCGCCGGTCGGGCCGAACGACGGGACGAGCACGAAGGGGAGCTGGCCGACCTCTTTGGAGTCGCCGCCCCACTTCGCGGTGGCGAGCAGGATGACGCCCGTGCCCGCGAGGGCGCCGGCGACGGGCCACATGGCCAACGTCATGGTCTGCATCGTCTCCCCCTCCTTGCACAGATCGATCGCGCGGCCGCGCTCGGTGCTGTCGGCGCCGCTCACCACCGGCTCGATGTTGGCGTAGTCGCCGGTCGCGTCGCAGCCGTCGACCTCTTGCTCGGCGGAGGACGGGATGAACCGGTACTCGCCGTTCGTGTCCTCACGGAAGGGCTGCAGCTCGTCGTTGATCTGCATCACGCGGACGCCGGCGTAGGTCGCGACGCCGGCGGCGGCGACCCCGAGGCCGATCGTCGTGAAGCCCATGATCTTTTGGATGTCGGGCCCCCCGGATTTCTTGAGCGGCAACAGCGAGATCTCGCGGTCTTCGCGGACCTTGAGGTCGATCGACGTCTCCATGTCCTCGTAGCCGTCGGCCACGACCCGGATCCGATGAGCGCCCGGCGGCAGCTCCACGGTCGCGGCGCCTGCGACGACCTTGCCCGCGTCTTTGCCGTCGATGAACAAGGTGCCGTTGACCGAGCCCGCCTTGATGCGGACCTTCGCCGGCTCGGGCGGACCGGCCACCTCGAGGAACTTGCTCTCCACGAACTTCGCGAAGTCGGGGTCGCTCGGGACGATGATGTTGACCGGGACCTTGAAGGTCGTGCCTCGGCTGCCGGCGCCGCGGGTCCAGAGGTGAAGATCGCCAGAGATCTCCTCGCCCTCCCGCTTGATCGTGCCCCAGACGAAGCGGTCGACCTTCAGCTCGTCGCCGATCTTCTGCTCGCAGGCGGCGTCCGGCGGGTCGGCGCAGTCGAGGCTGCTGATCAAGAACAGGAGGGCGTGCTCCTTGTCGAGCTGCGCGTGGGACCAGCCATCGGCGCCTTCGACCGCGGTGCGCAAGGCGCTCGTGAGCGCGTTGGCCTGCTCGAAGGCGTCGAGCGTCTGGATGGTGAGCACGGCGACAGGCAGCTCCTCGGCCGCCTCCGCCGAGCCACCGAACATCGTCACACCGCCGACCGCGCACAGCGCCGTCACCGCGGCCGTGAGCTTGAGCCTTCGCATCGGCCCAACGATACCGCGCGACGTCCTGCCGAGTCCAACCTGGTGAGCGAGAGGCTCAGCCGAACTCCATCTTGGTCCACATGTCCCGCCGCATGATGGCCTTGCGACGATCGTTTCGGGTGACGAGCCGCGCCGCCCCCCAAGCGGCGAGCAGCTCGCCCTCCTGTCCGAGGCCAGGCATGACGCTGCGGCCGACGAGCAGCGTGCGCTCGATGGGGCCGCGGACGGGCTCTCCCGAGAGGCCGAGGTACCCGGGAGGGTCGACCTCGAGCTGGCGTGACATCGGCTCGATCGGGGCGAGGCCGAAGGTGTGGCGCTCGAGGTCCTTCACCCGCCGACCCTGCTCGTACATCCAGGCAGGGTGGCCGTCGTGCGGGCTGTCGACGAGCACCAGGTGGCGCTCGATGAACGGCAGCTCCCGACAGAGCGCCCGTAGCACGAAGGCGCGGGTGTCCGAGAGCCGCAGCGGACCGTGCTCGGGCAGGAGCAGCTCGGCGATCAGGAGGCTGGTGCCGAGAGCCCTGTCGTAGCGGCTCAGCCGGATGCTGGGGGGCCTCGCGCGGTTCGGCCACGGGCTCTCGAGGAGGAAGACGATCGACTCGGGCCCGAGGGGCTCGGGGAGGCCTTCGGTCCTCACGACGATGGACACGGTGAGCCGTCCGACCGTGGAGGTGATGCGCGGCCACTCGCGCAGCGCGCGCTTGTGGATGCCCTGCCCTTGGGCCAGCCCAGCCAACGACTCGCCGTCGAGATCCGTGATCACGTACTCGCAGCCGGTCGGCTGGTCGTCGCCCTCGAGGAAGACGCCGGCGGCGACGCCTCGTCGCAGGAACAATGACGTCGCGCGGTCCGAGAGGTGACACTGCCCGCCGTGCGCGCCGATGCGCTCGGCGAAGAACGCCTCGAGATCGGCCTCGCCGCCCTCGAGCCTCGTCAGGCCTCGCGTCCACGCGCCGTGGAGGCGAGCGACCGCGAAGGGAGGCGGCGTCGCGCTCAGGTGCGTGCCGAAGAGGACCGAGCTACGGACGAAGTGACGGTAAAAGTGGCCGCGCGGGAACTCGGACAACAGGTCGGCGTCGGGCTCCGCGTGGACGTAAGGCAACATCGCCGCGAGCTTGCCTGTCTCGCGGCGCTCCCAGAACGTGCCGGGGGGCCACATCACGTCGCTCTCGAAGGCCTCGTCGGCGACCCCGTTCGCTTGGCCGAGCTTCTCGTAGAGCTGCTCCACCACGTGGTGCAGCTCCGGGAACTCCCGGTTGATCTCGCGCCCGAAGAGCCGCTGGTCGGACGGTACGTCGAGGCGAAAGCCAGGCGCGATCGCCTGGAGCATCGGCTCCGCAGGCTGAGTGCGGCGCTTCCAGGTCTGGGTCTGCGCGAGCTCGGCGAGGACCCGCTTCCAGGCCGGGCTCGCCGCCGACAGGAAGGTGAAGGCGCGGCGGTGCAGCGTGTGCTCGCCGATGCTGTACGAGGGCGCCGGGTCGCCGTGCCCGAGCACGAGCACGGTGAAGTCGCGTCGCGCGAGGAGCGCGGCCGCTGCCAGCGCGCCGATCGACCGCCCGAGGACGATGACGTCGTAGTGCTTCTTCACGCGGCGGGTGGTCCCCCGATGGAGACGCGCCTCCGCCCGCGCTCGTCGGGCGCGCCGATCTGGACGCGACCCGCCGCGATCAGGCCGAGCGCGCGGACGAGCAGCTCGTGCTCTCGCTCGAGCACGCGCGCCGCGAGCGCGGCGCGATCATCGGTGTCGAGCACAGGCACCGCCTCCTGCAAGATGATGGGCCCCGTGTCGACGCCGGCGTCGACGAAGTGGACCGTGCATCCGGTGATCTTGACGCCGTAGGCGAGCGCCTGCGCCTGGGCATCGACGCCAGGGAACGCGGGCAGCAGCGCGGGGTGGATGTTGACGACGCGATCGCGAAACGCGTCGAGCAGCACCGGCGTCACCACGCGCATGAAGCCGGCGAGCACGACCCACTCGACGTTCGCCGCTCGCAGCACCCTCACCAGCTCCTCGTCGAAGGCCTGCCTCGTCGGGAACGCTCCGTGAGGAACGACCGCCGTCGGAACGCCGACCGCTCGCGCCCGGTCGAGGCCCTTCGCGTCGGCCTTGTTGGAGACGACGAGACGGACGCGGGCATCCAGCCGCCGCTCGGCGACCGCGGCAAGGATCGCGCCGAGGTTGGTCCCGGACCCGGAGACGAGCACGCCGAGCTCCAGCGTCATCGCGGCAGGTTAGTACACATCGGCTCGACAGGCGGAGGGCCGGGTGGTAAGGCACTGGGGTCGTACCGTCATGGGCTCTGCCGACAGCGCGCCGTGAACCCCGCCAGGACCGGAAGGTAGCAACGGTGGCGGAAAGCGAGTGTGGCAGGCCCTTTTCCTTTTTGTCGTCCGAGACGAGCCTCCCTCCCGCCTGCCCCTCGACGCGGGAGGAGCGCGTGGCCATTCTTGGCAAGCTAGTGGCCATGTACGAGGATCGAGGCGACGAAGACCGACCGACGGACCGGAGCGGCGTGCTCCGCGTGGTGGTGTTCGTGCTGTCGGCGGCCTTGTTCGCGGGCTTCCTGCACCTCGCGTGGGACCGCCCGTACCTCGCGGCGCCGCTCGTGGTCCTCGGGGTCGGGTACGCCGGCCTGAGGTGGTGGTCGCACCGGCGCCTGGTGAAGATGCTGCGCAGGGGCGACGTCACCGAGATCATCGCGCATTGGGCGCAGAGCTTCGATCGCATCCCTCACGCCGAGACGATGGCGCCGCTGATGACGGCGACCGCGTTCGCGGCCTACGGCCGCGTCGAAGACGCGCGCCGCGCCCTGGCCGCGGCGGCACGCGGCCCGGCGTGGGAGGCCGCCCTCGAGCATCGCCTCTTCCTCGACGTCATCCTTTCCACGTTCGAGGGCGACGCCGACCACGCTTCGGCGCAGGTCTCGAGGCTCAACGCGCTGCCGATGCCCAACCGGGGCGACGCGCGCGACCGTGTCGGTGCCCTGCGCCAGGCCGCGACCGCGCTCGTCCGCGCCTTCCAGCACAAGCCAGAGCCAGGCGACCTCGTGCGCCTCGAGGCCGCGAGCGAGAAGAACCCCCTGGTCCACTGGGCGATGCGTTACGCGGCGGCGATCGTCGCCATCGATCAGGGCGAGCGCGACAAGGCGCGCACCCTGATCGACGGCGCGCCGCGCTGGCCGAACGAGTCCGCGTTCCGCGCGTTCCACGAGGAGCTAGCGGGCGTCTTGGCGACCCCCGTCACCCTTCCGTGAGATCGTCGTCGTCGAAGAACGGCGCGATGGCGTCGAAGACGAACTCTTCGAACCGCCTGGCTCGGTCCGGGTCGAAGCCGGCGAGCTTGGCCTCCACCCCGTGGAGGTCGCCGTCGCGGACGCAGCGCACGACCTTCGCGTCGAGCTCGAAGATGTCCTCGGTGTGGGGGTGGACCATCTGCAGCCCGATCGAGTCGTCGACGTAGAGCTGCGTGTCGGTGAGCACG
Organism: Polyangiaceae bacterium; assembly: GCA_016719945.1. Classification (GTDB taxonomy): domain Bacteria; phylum Myxococcota_A; class Polyangia; order Polyangiales; family Polyangiaceae; genus Xiheicaenibacterium. Next base: position 75,697 of record JADJYE010000016.1, read on the forward strand.
AAGACGCGCCCCTCGTCCGAGGCGCGGCACAGCTTCGAGAACGACTGGTCCGTGAGGCGCTCG
>JADJYE010000017.1 GCA_016719945.1 Polyangiaceae bacterium
CTCTTGGCGGTGTTCGCCGCGAGCTGTGTTTCCACGGCGACCGAGACGGCGCGCAGCGCGGCCGAGCGCGAGATCGCCCTGCGCCAACCAGATGGTGGCGGCAGCATGTCATCGCAGTCCGCGCCTCCGGCGAACGGTTGTGAGGACATCGCGACTCGTATCGCAGAGGCGCACCCTGCCCCGCTCGCGGCGCTCGCGCGGGCCCGTGCGAGCCTGCGACGCTCCCACGCCGCTGCGTCCGCACCGGGGCCAACGTTCTGGCTCGAGGTCTGGGACTTTCCGATCGGAGACCCGACGCTCGCCGGGCGCGAGGGCATGTACATGGTCGGCGTTCGTCAGGAGATCCCTGTGCTCGCGGCGCTCGACGCGGAGGGACGCTCGGAAGCGGAGCTATCGCGCGCCGAGTCAGCGGAGGGTCGCGACGTGTCGCGCTTGCTCTTCCTCGAGGCCGGGCGCGGCTGTGTCGACTGGATCGTCGCGGGTGAGGTCGCAAAGCGCTGGCGGGAATATGGGACTCACCTGAGCCAAGTGCGCGAAGCCACTGCGACCGCCTATGGCGCAGGCTCGGGCACGACTTCGCTCGGTTCGATCGCCCGTGTCGACGCCGACATCGCCCGGGTCGAGCGTCGCGCGATCGAGCTGGAGGAACAGGCGCACGTTGCTCGCGATGGCCTGGTGGCGCTCGCGGGCGAGGGCGTCGCATTGCCGGAAGAGGCGCCTGCGCTACCGGAGCCTCCTCGCGAGCTGGACCTCGAACCCACGATCGCGGGTGCACTGAGCGTGCGGGGTGATGTCGCCGCTGCGCGGTTTCGCGCCGCTGCTGCTGACGCGCGTGCGGAGAGCGCTCGCGCCATGGCAGACGTGCCCAAGTTCGAGGTGGCAGCGACGTACATGCAGATGCCTGGGGCACGGCCAGGTCTCGGTGCGATGGTGTCGATGACGATGCCGTGGATCGGCGGCGGTCTACTGGACGCGAGCGACGCGGCGGAGGAGGAGGCCAAGGCGAGCGTTCAGCAGACGGCAGCGGTCGAGCGCGCGGCTGTCGTCGAAGTACGGCAGCAGGCCTCGAAGCTCCGTGCGGCGCAGCTCACGCTGGTCGCGCTCGAAGAGCGAGAGTTGCCCGCGGCCGAGCGAGCAGCCAAGGCGGAGCGAGCCGGCCTGTTGAGCGGCGGGTTCGATCTCACAGCCTGGCTTCTGGCTTCACGCATGGCGCTCGAGGCGCGGATCGAGCGGGAGCTCATGCGCGGTGCGGTGGCTCGAGCGTGGCTCGAGCTTCAGGGTGCGACGGGCTCAGGAGTGACGGAGAACGACCGATGAGTGACGAAGCTCCCGTACCGGTTCCGTCTCCGGCTCCGGCTCACCACGATGTGCCCGGCATGCGCCTCATGGCGGTCGTCCGGTGGATCCTGCTGATCGCGCTCGCCGGGCTGGCGTTCGGCACCTGGTGGCGCCTCGGCCCAGGCACGGAAGAGTCCGCTGGCGGCATCGCCAAGTTCTATTGCCCCATGCACCCGCAGATCCAATCGCCGAATCCCGGGACGTGCCCGATCTGCTTCATGAACCTCGAGCCGATCCCGGCCGGCGGCGCGGTGCCCGCCGGCGACGCGGCCAGCGCGGCGCCCTCGGCCTCGGAGCCGAGCTCGATGCCCGGCGCGGACGTCATGCTCACGCTCGAGCGGCGCCAAGCCGTCGGCATCGCGACGACGAAGGTCGCGCGCCGGATGATCGCCCGCGAACTACGGCTGCCCGCCGTGATCGAAGCCCCGCAGTCGGCGGTGGCGGAGGTGCGCATCCGTAGCGCCGGTTACGTCGAGTACGTCGCACCCATCGAGATCGGCGCCAAGGTGAAGGCGGGCGAGATGCTCGCAGCGATCTTCGCTCCGGAGATCCTGCGGTCGCAAGAGGAGCTGCTCGCCGCGCAGGCGATGGCAGCAGAAGCCGGCAAGAGCGAGGACCACGGGGCAGACCAGCAGATGGTCGAAGCCGCGCGGCGGCGCCTCGAGCTCCTTGGCGTCGGGCGCCGAACGTCGGACCGCATCCTCGCGGACGGCAAATCATCGCGCGCGATCGGAGTCTCCGCGCCGCGTGCCGGCATCGTCACCGCCCGCAACATCTGGGCTGGCGGATACGTGACGCCAGAGACGACGCTGTTCCAGATCACCGACCTCTCCAAGCTGTGGGTCAGCGCGACCGTCGGGACCGAGGAACTGAAGGCGCTGCCGCCGAAGACCCCCGGACGGTTCGCGCCTCGCGGAGGTTCGCCGCTCGACGTCGAGGTGCTGCTCGTCGAGCCGAGCGTCGGCGGACAAACGCGGTCGGCGACCGTGCGCTTCTCGGTCGCGAACGATGCCGGCGCGCTCCGGCCAGGTGAGATCGGCGAGGTGCTCGTCTCACTTCCAGCGGCGGAGCGCTTGATCGTCCCGCGCGACGCAGTGATCGACACCGGCATGCACCAGTACGTGTTCGTGGAGAAGAGCGCTGGCCTGTTCTCCCCACGCGCCGTCGTCGCTGGCCCGATGATGGGCAATGGACGCGTCATCGAGAGCGGGCTCGAACCGGAGGCCGTGATCGTCACGCGCGGCGCGTTCCTGCTCGACTCCGAGAGCCGGCTGCAGGGTGCGCTCGCGCCCGCCGCCACCTCGAGCCCGAGCGCGCCATGATGGGCCACTTCCTCGAGCTATGCGCGCGTTATAGGGCGCTGGTGCTGCTGCTCGGCATCGCGCTCGGCGTTGCGGGCTTCGTGTCGATGAAGCGCGTGCAGCTCGACGCGATCCCGGACCTCTCGGAAGCCCAGGTCATCGTCTTCACGGAGTGGCCAGGTCGGTCTCCGACGCTGATCGAGGACCAGGTGACCTACCCGCTGGTGACCGCCCTGCTGTCCGCACCCAAGGTGCACGAGGTGCGCGCACAGTCGATGTTCGGAATGAGCTTCGTGTACGTCGTGTTCGAGGATGGCACCGATCCGTACTGGGCGCGGTCGCGCGTCCTCGAGTACCTGAGCTCCGCGAGGGAGCGTCTGCCGGCTGACGTCGCGCCACGCATCGGTCCCGACGCGAGCGGAATCGGATGGGTATACCAGTACGCACTGGTCGATCGCACCGGCAAGCACGACCTCGGTGAGCTGCGGGCGCTCCACGATTTCTCGATCCGCTACGCGCTCGCGAGCGTGCCCGGCGTATCCGAGGTCGCACCGGTCGGCGGCTTCGAGCCGCAGTACCAGATCCTTCTTGATCCTGCGCGGCTACGCGCGCGCGGCGTCTCGCTCTCCGAGGTCGCGGACGCGGTCCGCCGCTCGAACAGCGAGGTGGGCGGGCGCTTGCTCGAGATGTCCGAGCGCGAATATTTCGTGCGAGGCCGCGGTTACGTCGGCAGCGAGGCGGACCTCGAGTCGATCGTCGTGCGCACCGACGAACGCGGCGCGCCGCTCCTGGTGCGTGACGTCGGGACGGTGCAGATGGGCGGAGAGATCCGCCGAGGCGCGGCCGAATGGAACGGTGACGGCGAAGTCGTCTCCGGGATCGTCGTCATGCGCTATGGCGAGAACGCGCTCGACGTCATCGAACGCGTGGAGAAGCGGATCGAGGAGCTGAGACCGAGCCTGCCGGACGGGGTCGAGATCGTCCCCGTCTACGATCGCTCGGGTCTGATCGAGCGCGCGATCGAGACGCTGCGGAGCTCGCTCATGGAGGAGATGATCGTCGTCGCCGCCGTCATTCTCTTGTTCTTGCTGCATATCCGCTCTGCGCTGTTGCCCATCATCTCGCTGCCGCTGGCGGTGGTGATCGCCTTCATCCCGATGTGGCTGTTCAATGTGCCCGCCACGATCATGTCGCTCGGCGGGATTGCGATCGCGATCGGCGCGACCGTGGACGCCGAGATCGTCATGGTGGAGGCGGCACACAAGAAGCTCGAGCACGCGCCCAAGGACATCTCGGACGAGGAGCGCAGCAAGCTGCTGGCGGAGGCGTCGCGCGAGGTGACGCCTGCGATCTTCTTCTCGCTGCTGATCATCGCCGTGTCGTTCCTGCCGGTGTTCGGCCTGAGCGGGCAAGCGGGCAAGCTGTTTCGACCGCTCGCCTTCATGAAGACCGCCGTCATGCTCTCCGCGGCGCTGCTGTCGATCACCGTCGCCCCTGCGCTTCGCGACTTCCTGCTTCGCGGCAAGATCTACGCGGAGCACAAGCACCCCGTCTCGCGCGTGATCCGCAAGGTGTACGAGCCGTTCGTGCACGTCGCGCTGCGCAACCCCAAGACGACCGTGCTGCTCGGCGTCTTCGCGCTGCTCTCCGCGGTGCCGCTCGTGCCGCGGCTCGGCTCCGAGTTCATGCCGCCGCTCGACGAGGGCGACATCCTGTACATGCCCACGACCTTCCCCGGCATCTCGATCGAGGAAGCGAAGCGTCAGCTCCAGATCCAGGATGCGGCGCTGCGTGAGTTTCCGGAGGTCGAGAACGTGCTCGGCAAGATCGGACGCGCGGAGTCGCCGACCGATCCGGCACCGCTGTCGATGGTCGAAACGGTCGTCCAGCTCAAGCCCAAGGCGCAATGGCGGACGCGCTACCAGAAGCGCTTTTACCATAGCGACTGGTCCCCGTCCTTTCTGAGGCCGGTGTTCACCAGGATCTGGCCCGAGTTCCGCACGATGACGCGCGAAGAGCTGGTCGAGGAGATGAACCAGAAGCTCAAGCTCGTCGGCTGGACGAACGCGTTCACGCAGCCCATTCGCAACCGCATCGACATGCTGACAACCGGCATCCGGACTCCCGTCGGCATCAAGGTGTACGGCCACGACAACGCAGCGATCGAGCGTGCGGGGGCGAGCATCGAGACCGTGGTGAAGCGTGTGCCGGGCGCGCGGAGCGTGCTGTTCGAGCGGCAATCAGGCGGCACTTACGTCGACATCGTCGCCGACCGCGCGCGGCTCGCACGCCACGGGCTGCAGGTCGAGGACGTGAATGCCATCGTCGAATCCGCGATCGGCGGTGAGCCCGTCACGACCACCGTGGAAGGGCGCGCTCGCTACAGCGTGAACGTCCGCTACGCCGAGGACTTTCGCTCCTCCCCCGACGCCCTCGCCGATGCGCTGGTGCCGGTCGGTAAAGATGGGCAGCACGTGCGCCTCGGAGACGTCGCAGACGTGCGCGTGACGACGGGCCCGGCGATGATCAAGGACGAGTCGGGCATGCTCGTGGGCTACGTCTACGTCGACGTGACCGATGATCGCGACATGGGATCGTTCGTCGAGGACGCCCGGCGTGCCGTCGAGTCGGCGGTGGGCCGAGGCGAGGTCGTCATTCCGGAGGGCGGACGGCTGCGATGGACGGGACAGTACGAGCTGCTCGAGCAGACGAGGGAGCGGATGAAAATCTTGATCCCGCTGACCTTGCTCGCGGTCGTGCTGCTCCTCTATCTGCAGTTCCGCAGCTTCACCGAGGTGCTGATCGTGCTGCTCTCGCTCCCGTTCGCCCTCGTGGGAAGCGTGTTCGCGCTCTACCTGCTCGACTACCACGTCTCGACCGCGGTCTGGGTCGGCGTGATCGCGCTCGTCGGCCTCGCGGCGCAGACCGGCGTGGTGATGATCGTGTACATCGACAACGCTTACGAACGCAGGCTTCGAGAAGGCCGGATCAACTCGCTGGAGGACATCATCGAGGCGCACGCGGAGGGCACCATCCAGCGCGTGCGGCCGAAGCTGATGACGGTCGGGACCATGTTGCTGGGCCTGGTCCCGCTGCTCTGGGCCGACGGCTCGGGCGCCGATGTGATGAAGCGGATCGCGGCGCCGATGGTCGGCGGGCTCATCACCAGCGCCTTCCTGACGCTCGAGATCATCCCGGTCATCTACACCTACTGGCGCTACGAGCAGCTGGTGCGCAGCCGCATCGCCGCTCGAGCGCCGAAGCTCGAGCGTGAGCTCGAGCGCTTCACATGGGTCATCCAGTCAGGCGGCGTGATGCTCGTCGGCGCGGTGGCGGCCAAGCTCTATGCGCCCGCCGTCGCAGGCCTCTTCGAGGCCCTGCTCGTGACGGGGATCGCTGCGCTGTTCTTCGGCGCGACCGCGTACTTCTGGGCGCGACGCCGGGCGCTCCGGCTCGTTCCCATTACCTCTCTTCCCTCGTCCGCTGAGCCTTCCACCATCCCGTGATGTCTCCCGACCAGAAAGCCAATCGAGCCATGCGAAAGCTTCTCGCCGCCCTCGTTTTTCCCATCGCCTCGTCGTGCTCGGATGCCTCCCAGAAGGCGCCTCCGATCCCCCCCGGCGCCACCGAGGTGAAGATCTCCGTCGACGACAAGGGCTACACGCCCTCCGAAGCGCGCGCGCCGGCGGGCGAGCCGGTGCGGCTCGTGTTCACTCGAACCACGGACGAGGGCTGCGGCCAGCAGCTCGTCTTTCCAGATCAGAAGATCCGCAAGGATCTTCCGCTCAAGGAGCCGGTGACCGTGGACATCACCATGCCGGCCTCCGGAAAGGTGACGTTCAGCTGCGGCATGGACATGTACAGAGGCGCTATCGTGGTCGAGTAGGCCTCGGAGGATCTCATGAACAGCCCCAACCCTCGCGATTCCATGCGGGTTCATGCAGGCGCCGCTCTCCTCGGAGCCGCCCTGCTCGCTTCTGGCGCCAGCGCGTGCGCCGACGACAGCGGGATTGGTGGTGCCGGTGGCGTCGGCGCAGCCGGGGGCGACGGCGGAGCTGACGGGACGGCACCGAGCTCCAGCAGCGGCGTGAACCTGACCAGCACCTCGTCGACGGGGTTACCACCCGCGTTCAGTGTAACCGGCGTCGTCATCGACCAGGACGGCGCACCGGTGGCTGGTGCCGTCGCGCTGCAGGGTGGCAAGGAGATCCAGATGACGACGGGCGCGAACGGCGAGTTCGAGCTCGAACTCACCAGCACCGATCCCGGCACGCCGACGGCGGTCGCAGCCAAGACCGGTTACCGCAGCGCCGGGCTCGAGCTCACGTCGCTTCCCGGCGAGCCCATCGAGCTCATGCTGTACATCGTCGAGCCGCCCGACAACACCGGCTATGATTTTCGACCGCCCGGCGTCGGCGATCCCGAGATCGACAACTCCACGTTGTTCTGTGGCCATTGCCACACGACTCTGACTGCGCAGTTCCAGACCTCGGGTCACGCGCGCGCGACCCGCAATCCGTTATTGCAAGATCTGTACGCCGGCGCGGCGTTCGCCCTCGCCGATCAGAGCGACTGCGAGGCAGCGGGAGGCCTGTTCCGGCAGGGCGCGGTCCCTGGCGCTCCCGGCGACACCGCCGACCGCTGCTATGTCGGCGACGGCGTCTTGCCGGATCTCAACGGCTGCGGCGGTCCAGGCATGGATGCGTGCGACGATCCGGCAATCTCCCCGCTCGAGGCGCCGGACGCGTTCGGCGCCTGCGCGGACTGTCACGCACTGGCGATGGATGGACCCGCTGGCGGCCGTAATCTGCTCGAAGCCGACGCTCTCGCTCACGACAACGGCAACCATTGCGACGCATGTCATCACGTCCGCGACATCGATCTGGACGCGCCTGCGGGCAATGCCGGCCGACTCGTCATGCAGCGCCCTCGCGAGAAGCTGAACGACGAGATCGATGCGCCCGTGAGGCAGGCCCTGTTCGGCCCGTACCCGGACGTGCCCAATGGCTTCATGGGCGGCAGCTGGCAGCCCAAGTTCTCGACGGCCGAGTTCTGCGCCGGGTGCCACCTCCAGCTGCAGCCTGCGCTCCTGCCGGGGGCCACCCTGGCCCCGCGCTTCGCCAGCGGCTTGCCCACGCATTCGACCTTCACCGAATGGCAGGAGGGACCTTTCGCCGCGTCCGATACCCACTGCCAGTCCTGCCACATGCCGCAGATCGACGACCTCTTCAACGTGGTCGATGTCTCGACGCCCGAAGACTCCGGCATCGCGGGCGGCTTCGCTCGCGCTCCGGAGAAGATGCGGGCCCATACCTTCCGCGGCCCGCTCACCCACCCGCCGGCCGTGCCGCGCCTGATCGACAACGCTGTCGAGATCGACATCGTGGCTACGCCGATCGGAAGCTCGCTGCAGGTCGACCTCCTGCTCACCAATGTGGCCTGCGGTCACGCAATCCCGACGGGAGAGCCGATGCGATCGCTCGTGCTCGTCGTGGAGGTGGAGGGCTGCGCGCAGCGCTTCACGCCGCTCGATGGCATGACCATTCCTGACTTTGGTGGCGCGCTGGCGTCCGGTATCGCCGGTGCGGGCGTCACGATCGCCGGTACGACCGTCGCCTGGCCCGACGGAGCGGCGCTGGCGCAGCCTGGCTTCGTCGTGCGCGTGGTGCGTCCCAGCTCCGCCTTCTGGGACTATGATGGGATCGGTCTGTTCGAGGGATCCACGCTATCGCCGGCGGAGAAGGGAATGCCGATCTCGGATCCGGTCGGCGAAGCCGTGGTCGTCTCGGTGAACGCCGGGGCCATCGAGCTCGACAACACGCTGACGGTCGCCGCGGGAGATGTCGTCTACCTCGGTGAGCCCACTCCGCCGAGCTTCGCGGACGGCGATCTCGTGCGGGCGCTGGCCGGCGCGCCGGGTGCCGCGTTCGGCCGCATCATCGTCGACCCTGCCGGGCGTCGCCACGTGCCCCACTATCGCGGCGTGGATATCGCCAGCGATAACCGCATCGGCCCGGGGCGCGAGGCGTCCACGAACCACAGCTTCGAGATCCCTGCGGGGTGCCTCGACGCCTCGGTCACGGCGACGCTCGTCTATCGGCCCTTGCCGCTGGAGCAAGCCCGCGAGCGGGCATGGGAAGCGCGCGACTACATCGTGTCGATCGAGAGCCTCGCCGTCACGCTGCCGTGACGACAGCTCGCGCAGGCCGGGTGGCATGTTCTCCGTGTTGCCGCTCTCCACCTGCGGCATCATGCCATGCGTTGGGAGCCTATTTGCAAACGCTGAGGCACTCCTCGAGGCGCGACGCGCACTGATCGGGCTGCGGTGGCGTTGCGTTCGACAGATCGTGGCACTCCGTCATCTTTCCGCCGTGGGTCGCGTGAGCATGACAGGCGCTCATGATGGGGGCGCACGCGTCTCCACCCGACGGGGCCGGAGGCGTCGCACCCGTGTCGCCGGTCTGCGCGGCGGCAGCCGGCGTCGCCGCCGATTCTGTGTCGGGGGATGGCGTGACGTTCCCACGGGTTTCGGACGGCGTGGTGACCGATACGGTTACCCGCTGACCCGGCGCCGCCGCGAACGCGCCATGCACGACATGCATCGGGCCTGATCGTCTATCGTACAGCTGTGGCTCGTTGGATGACCGATGGGATCGTGGCCAGCTGGCTCTGCGTCGCAGCCATCGCCGCTTGCAGCGATGCGGTGGACACCCGCGCTGAAGTCGGCGGCGGAGGGGCTGGTGCAGGGGCCGGCATCCCCAGCACGACGCTGGCGTCAGGAGGCGCCGCGACCGGATCCGGAGGCCACGGCGGAGGCGGGCAGGGCGAAGGCGGAGAATCATCGCCGCTCGTCCTCGTCGGCGCGTGGGGTGGTCTCGGCACCGAGCCTGGTCAGTTCGTCGAGCCAAGCAGCGTCGAGCTCGACACGGCGGGCTTCGTGTATGTCGCCGGGCACGAGGACCGTGTCCAGAAATTCACCGGTGAGGGCGAGCTGGTCGCGATCTGGGGCACGAGCGGGGCAGGTGACGGCCAATTCAATCACCCACACGGTCTGGCCATCGATCGAGCGCGCGGAGACATCGTATACATCGGCGACCAGGAGAACGGTCGCGTTCAGGTCTTCACGCCCGACGGGACGTTCGTCCGCCTGTGGACCGACCCGCAGTTCCAGCACATCCACGATGTCGGGATCGACCCGTCGACCGGAGACCTGTTCATCGGCGACTACGAGCTCGACGTGCTGCAGCGTTTCACTGCGACGGGCGAGCAGGTCGAGGAGCTGGGGGGCACGGGCACCGGCCCGGGACAGTTCGACGGCATCTGGGGGGTGTCGACCGACAGCGCCGGCAACGTCTACGTGGCCGACACGTTCAACCAGAGGATCCAGAAGCTCGATGCGAACGGCGCATTCGTCGCGCAATGGCAGACGGCCGGCGAGGATGCGTTCATGAAGCCTACCGGCGTCTTTGTCGACGCCACCGATGTCGTCCACGTCTGCGACTCCGTCGCAGAGACGGTCTACCGCTTCGATGTCGACGGTGCGTTGCTGGAGCGGTGGTACCTGCCCGACATCCTCGGCGAGCCATCGGAACCCGAGGACATCGTCACCGACGAGACGGGTGAGCACGTCTATCTCGTCGAGGTGCTGAATCATCGCGTTTACCATCTCTTGCGCCAGTGACCGTGACCGCTGGGCGGCGACGCCCCGTCGGGAAACATGGAGGGAGTCTGAAGTGGTTGGCCAAAAGAAACGCCTGGCGATCGAACACGGTGAGCGCTCCACGGACATAGCCTTCTACGAAGGCACCTCGCGCGCCGAGCTGGAGCAGACGATCCGCGCCGCCCTCGGCATGCCGCCGGAAGCGCAGCTCGTGTTGCGAGATGCGGACGGAGACGTTGTCGCGCTGTCCGACGCCCTGCCCTCGGGCTCGCGCCTCCGCGTCGAGACCGATGCCGTGGCGCCGGCACCGGCACCGGCACCTGCCGTGCGCGTCGCCCCCGGCCCGCGCCCGTACCCGGTGATCGGCAACCTCACGGACCTCGCGCACGAGGACGGTCTGAACGCAGCGTTCGCGCGGCTGGTACGCGAGCACGGCGATTTCGTGCGGTTGAAGATCCGAGGCAACGACGTGTTCTTGTGTGCCGATGCGGACGTCGTGGGGGACATGGCCGAGCGCCAGGAGTCCTTTCAGAAGCTGGTCTCCCTCACGCACAGCCCGCTGAACGACCTTCGCCAGCGCACGGTGGGGGACGCGCTCTTCACCGCCGACGACACCGATGAGGCGTGGCACGTCGCGCATCGGATCCTGCTACCCGCCATGGGAAGCCGGGCGGTGCAGCAGATGCTGCCGCGGGATGCTCGAGACCTCCGACGAGGCTCATCGCTGGGCTCGATCAGGTCGCGGCTGGCGAGCGGGTCGACGTCACCGACGTGATGACCCGGATGACGTTCGAGACCATCTCCTACACGGGCTTCGACACGAAGTTCGGCGCGCTGACGAGCCAGGAAACCCCGCCATTCGTTCAGGCCATGTTCGATGTCCTCACCGATGCCATGGGCTCGGCCTCCCGCATCCTGCCCCGAGCGTTCCACCCGATCGCGCGTGGCCGGCGTGACCGCGCCGACGCTGAGCTTGCCCCCGTCTCGTGGACAGTCGCGATGTGAGGGAAGATGGCACGGATGACGAAGCGAAGGTCCCGAAGGCACTTCACGGCGGAGTACAAGCGCGAGGCGGTTCGGCTCGCGAGGGCAAGCGGCAAGGGCGTCGCCGAGGTCGCGCAGGAGCTCGACCTCACTGAGACCTCGCTTCGAGCCTGGATCAAGCAGGCCGACGTTGACGAACGGCAGGCGTCCGATGGGCCGCTCACGAGCGCGGAGCGGGCCGAGATCGCGAGGCTGCGAAGAGAGCTTCGGAAGGTTACCCAGGAGCGGGACGTCCTAAAAAAAGCCACTGCCTTCTTCGCGAAGACATCGACGTGAGCTTCAACCTCGTCGCCGCGGAGAAGGCTGGGGTTGCGGTCGCGGTTCTCTGCCGCGCGCTGGGGGTGAGCCGCTCCGGGTTCTACGCGCGGCGCGGTCGTGGCGATCCTCCCAAGGTCGCGCGGGCGAGGAAGCGCGACGTGGCGGTCGCCGCCGTCTTCAAGGAGAAGCGAGAGCGGTACGGTGCTCCGAGGGTCCGGGCGGTCCTGCGCGCGCGGGGTGAAGCGATGAGCCGTAAGTCGGTCGCCGCGTCGATGCGGGCGCAAGGCCTTGTTGCGCGGCCCCGCCGTCGATTCGTCTCGACTACCGATTCGAGCCACGGCCGTCCGACGCCGCCGAACCTCGTGAACCGGAATTTCTGCGCCGCCAAACCGAACAGGGTCTGGGTCGCCGACACCACCTACCTGCCGACCCAGAGCGGCTTCGTCTACCTCGTCTGCGTGCTGGACCTCTTCGCTCGCCGTCTGGTGGGCTGGAGCGTTGCCGATGACCTCTCCGCGGACTTGGCGGCCTTGGCGCTGCGTCGAGCGACAGCTGAACGCCGCCCTCCCCGGGGGCTGGTCGTCCACACGGATCGCGGCGGAGAGTTCCTCTCTCGTTCCTGGACGGCGGTGCTGAAGGCCGCAGGTGCGCGTCCGAGTGCGAGCGCGACGGGGAACTGTTTCGACAACGCCGTCGCCGAGCTTCTTCTCGACCCTCGAATTCGAGGGGCCTGCGACACGCAGCTGGCGCGACGCCCACGACGCCGGCTCTCCCTTCCGGGATTTCTTGACGATTGGTACAACGATGAGCGATTGCATTCCTACAATGGTCAAGCCAGCCCCTCCGCTAGAGAGGCACGCTGGCAATTGAATAGACTGGCTGCATAACTGCGGTGTCCACGGTTTGGGGGCAAGGCCACGCGACGATGCGAGAGATCGTCGATGCCATCGTGGGCGAGCGGCGCGTGCGGATGCAGCAAGCGCTCCCCGTCCCCAACGACCTGCTCCAGGTCATGCTCGTGGGCAAGGACCGCGAGACGGGCCAGCGTCTATCGGACGAGAACATCCGCAACCAGCTCATCACCTTCCTCGCGGCGGGGCACGAGACGACGAGCGGCGCCCTCGCCTATGCCCTCTACTTCCTGTGCAAGCACCCGCACGTAGCCAGCGCCGTCGCCGAGGAGGTGGATGCAGTGCTCGGGCGCGACTTTTCGTACCGGCCGGCGTGGGAAGACCTCGAGCGGCTCGAGCTGTGCTCGCGCGTGCTGAAGGAGGCGCTGCGCCTGAAGCCGACCGCGCCTGCTTTCTTCAAGGTCGCCACCCGCGACGAGGTCGTCGCCGGTGGCTACGCGGTCCCGAAGGGCAGCCGGGTGCTCGTCGTCCTGCCCGCGCTGCATACGAACCCGCGGTTCTGGGGCGAAGGAGCGGAGCGCTTCGATCCGGACCGCTTCCTGCCCGATGCTGTCCGCGCGAGGCATCCGCACGCCTATCACCCCTTCGGGTTGGGCATGCGGAGCTGCATCGGCTTCCAGTTCGCGATCGTCGAGTCGAAGCTCGTGCTCGCCCGCCTCTTTCAGCGCTACCGGCTCGCCCTCGCCGACCCGGAGTACGTGCTGCGCGACAAGGAGACGCTGACGATCAAGCCCGATGGCCTCGCCCTCACGCTCGAGCGCCGGCAGGAAGGGCCGGCGCGGCAGACGGTCGAGGCGGGCGGCGGCATGGGGCGAGGTGCTGGCCGCTACGCCGCGACCAGCGCTCCAGCCCTCACGATCCTGTTTGGATCCGTGATGGGCACGGCTCAGGACCTCGCCAGCAGGCTCGCCAGCGACGCGCGCGCGGCCGGGCATGCCACGCACCTCGCGGAGCTCGACTCGGTGACTGATCGGCCTGCGGCCGACTCTGCGGTGCCCGCTCTGCCCACGACCCACCCGATCGTGTTCGTGGCCTCGACGTACAATGGGGCGCCGCCGGATAACGCCGAGCGCTTCGCGCGCTGGCTGGCGAGCCCCGATCGCAAACGAGGCTCGCTATCGGGCGTCCGCTATGCGGTGATTGGCTGCGGAAATTCGCAATGGCACGCCACGTATCAGAGGTTCCCGCGCCTGATCGACGAGCGGCTCGCGGAGCTCGGCGCGAAGAGGCTCGCGCCGTTCGGCGAGTGTGACGCCGATCGGGACTTCGACGCCGGAGTCGAAGCATGGCGAGCCGCAGCATGGCCCGTCCTTGCCAGAGAGATCGGCCCCGCAAGCTCTGCTGGAGACGAGGGGCTGCGCTTCACCGTGGAGATGGCGAACTACGCGGGCGCGGACCGCGACGCGGTGAAGCCCTGCTGCTATCCCGTCCACGCAGACGCGCGGACCGCCTCGGTCCAGCGTCAAGACGACCTGCTCACAGCGACTTCGGAGCGGTCCACGGTCCACATCGAGATCGGCCTTCCGGAGGGCGTGAGCTACGAGGCCGGTGATCACCTCGGCGTCTTTCCCGAGAATCCATTCGACCTGGTCGAGCGCGCAGCCGTCCGCTGCGAGGTTCGCCTGCTGGACGTGGTGATCGTGCGCGATCGCGTCGCTTCGAAGGACGAGCCCTCGCCGGTGCCCATCGGCGTACCACTGTTCGTCCGCGATCTCCTCACGCACCACGTCGATCTGAGCGGTCCCGTGGCGCGCCGCGAGCTGCGCGCGCTCGCTTCGTCATGTGACTGCCCTCCCGAACGAACGGCGCTCGATCGGCTCGCGACCGAGGCCGGATTCAAGAACGACGTCGCTGACGCGCGATTGACGATCGTGGACGTGCTGGAGCGATTCCAGTCCATCCGGATCGATCTGGCCACGTTGCTGTCGCTGCGCCCCGTGCTCAAGCCGCGGTACTACTCCATCTCGTCGTCGCCGCGGTCGCTACCGCGAGCGTGCTCCATCACGGTTGGCGTGCACGCATTCGAGGGCGGCGCTGGCGGCGTGTCGAGGGAGGGACTCTGCTCGACCTGGCCTTGCCCCCAAACCGTGGACACCGCAGTTATGCAGCCAGTCTATTCAATTGCCAGCGTGCCTCTCTAGCGGAGGGGCTGGCTTGACCATTGTAGGAATGCAATCGCTCATCGTTGTACCAATCGTCAAGAAATCCCGGAAGGGAGAGCTCGGCGTCGTGGGCGTCGCGCCAGCTGCGTGTCGCAGGCCCCTCGAATTCGAGGGTCGAGAAGAAGCTCTCGGCGACGGCGTTGTCGAAACAGTTCCCCGTCGCGCTCGCACTCGGACGCGCACCTGCGGCCTTCAGCACCGCCGTCCAGGAACGAGAGAGGAACTCTCCGCCGCGATCCGTGTGGACGACCAGCCCCCGGGGAGGGCGGCGTTCAGCTGTCGCTCGACGCAGCGCCAAGGCCGCCAAGTCCGCGGAGAGGTCATCGGCAACGCTCCAGCCCACCAGACGGCGAGCGAAGAGGTCCAGCACGCAGACGAGGTAGACGAAGCCGCTCTGGGTCGGCAGGTAGGTGGTGTCGGCGACCCAGACCTCGTTCGGTTTGGCGGCGCAGAAATTCCGGTTCACGAGGTTCGGCGGCGTCGGACGGCCGTGGCTCGAATCGGTAGTCGAGACGAATCGACGGCGGGGCCGCGCAACAAGGCCTTGCGCCCGCATCGACGCGGCGACCGACTTACGGCTCATCGCTTCACCCCGCGCGCGCAGGACCGCCCGGACCCTCGGAGCACCGTACCGCTCTCGCTTCTCCTTGAAGACGGCGGCGACCGCCACGTCGCGCTTCCTCGCCCGCGCGACCTTGGGAGGATCGCCACGACCGCGCCGCGCGTAGAACCCGGAGCGGCTCACCCCCAGCGCGCGGCAGAGAACCGCGACCGCAACCCCAGCCTTCTCCGCGGCGACGAGGTTGAAGCTCACGTCGATGTCTTCGCGAAGAAGGCAGTGGCTTTTTTTAGGACGTCCCGCTCCTGGGTAACCTTCCGAAGCTCTCTTCGCAGCCTCGCGATCTCGGCCCGCTCCGCGCTCGTGAGCGGCCCATCGGACGCCTGCCGTTCGTCAACGTCGGCCTGCTTGATCCAGGCTCGAAGCGAGGTCTCAGTGAGGTCGAGCTCCTGCGCGACCTCGGCGACGCCCTTGCCGCTTGCCCTCGCGAGCCGAACCGCCTCGCGCTTGTACTCCGCCGTGAAGTGCCTTCGGGACCTTCGCTTCGTCATCCGTGCCATCTTCCCTCACATCGCGACTGTCCACGAGACGGGGGCAAGCTCAGCGGGCCTGCCCATCTTCGAGACCGCCTAACTTCGCGACGACCTCGGCAGGATCACCGAGCAGACCGAGACCACCGCGAGCGGCACCCGCTTAGTCTTCTATGAGTACGACGAGCTCGACCGCCTACGGACCGTCTACGAAGACGGCCTCCTGATCGAGGCGTACGACTTCGACGCGAACGGCAACCGCATCGCCGCCCTGAACGACGACGGCGACGTCGACGCCACGTACGACGCCCGGGACCGCATCGTCACCCAGGGCAGCGCGACCTTCACCTGGGCGCCCACCGGCGAGCTGCAGACCAAGACGGAGAGCGGCGCCACCACCTCGTACGCATACGACACCCTGGGCAACCTCAAGGCCGTCGAGCTGGGGGACGGCACCGTCGTCGAATACAAGGTCGATGCCCAAGGCCGCCGCGTCCAGCGTCGCATCGACGGCGTGCCCGAGCGCGGCTGGATCTGGCGCAGCGCCCTCCAACCCGCCGCCCAGCTGAGCCTTGCTGGCGCCGTGATCCAGCGGTACGTCTACACGAATGGCACCAGCCCCGCGTTGATCGTCACCCCAGGCGCGACGTACCGCCTGATCAAGGACCACCTCGGCAGCGTGCGCCGAGTCGTCGACACCGCCACGGGCGCGGTCGTCCAGACCCTCGACTACGACGCCTGGGGACGAGTCCTCGTCGACAGCAACCCCGGCTTCTAGCCCTTCGGCTACGCGGGGGGCCTCTACGACGCGGACACCGGGTTGGTAAGGTTTGGGGCCAGGGACTACGACCCAGAGACTGGGACGTGGCTCACCCCCGAGCCCCTAGGCTTCGCCGCCGGGGACAACTTCTACGCCTACGCCGCGGGCAACCCCGTCGCGTACAACGACCCCACCGGCCTTGCCCCCAGCCGCGCCGAGCTCACCTTCCTCGCCGAGCTGTTCGGCGTCGGCTCGACCGCCTCGATGATCAACGAGCGCGACGCCTCCATCGAGGCCGTCTCGCACGGGGACATCGGCAAGGCCGAGTGCCACGCCGCGGCGGCGGTCTCGGCGAGCGTCGGGGCGGTCGTTGAGATCGGGATGCTGGCGGCGACGCGGGGGGGGCGCTCGCGATACCGGCAGCCGGAGCTTGATGAATATGGCAAGTACCACTACCAAGAGATCCCGAAGAAGCTGCCCAAAGGGCGCAAGCGCCTTGAGGAGGCTCGCGAGACACTGGAGGAGAGCATAAGGACGCGGCGCGATGAGTTGCGCCGGTTCGGCGAAGAGAATGACAGAGCGCCTGGACATCGCGAGAGGATTCGCCGTGAAGAGAGCTGGCTCCGACGTATTGAAATGAAGTTGAAGAGTGTCCGCAAATGAGCCGCCGAAGTCGGTCGCGAGGAAGGGACAGCGCGCTCGAGGCTTCGGACAAGCTGAAAGTCCTCCTGAATAGCGAGTTCGCTGCCCAGCCTCCGTACGCCGCTGGCGAAGTGCACAAGTTTGGTCAGTATCTGATGACGGTACTGCATTGGCTTCTCTGCGGCACCTCAGAGTGGGCGATCCAAGATTGGCTTGATGATTTCGATGTTTTCGATATCGAACGAGTAAAGGGAACGCTCAAGCTCTCGGGAGTCGCGCTCGTAAATGGGTACGAGCCCGAGGCATGCCAAGTCGTAGTCGAACAAGTGGGGGAGGACGTCGAATATCAGTTCTTCTTTGGGGATAGTCGAGGTCCAGTCCGGCGAAACGCACGAGCGATCAGACGGGCTGAGTCGATTCCATGGAGCTTTCGGTTTCGCGTCAGGGCCAGCGATCTGGCGCCGATCAATGGTTGATTCGAAGTCCGTATCCCGGCGATGACGCAAGCGCAGCCATTGTGCTTGAGCCGACCTGGTCGCCTGAGTTGCAGGGTCACGGCGCGCGCCCTCGCGCTCGTGGCCCTCGTGCTGTCGGTCGTGTGGCCGCCGCCCGCCCAAGCCGGGCGGATAGGCGTGGAGGATCTCGTCGGAGAGCTCCTTCTCCGCCGGGCCGGGCACCACGACCACGGCCATCCCGCGGACGTTGTGGGTATGGTGGACGCCGCTGACTCCGCCTCCCCTCAAGCAGGCAACCGACCTCCCAGCGCAGCCATAGCAGCACCCACGCCGAGCTCCCCCATTCGCCCGCAGGCGCGAAGCGCCGAGGACGAATCGGGGGGAGCTCGACGGAGCGCAGGGGCGGAGCCCCGAGCACCGGCGTGTGGGGGCATGATCAACGACGGCGCCCGGCTGACGAGCATCACCACCACCGGAGCCGTGGCGGGCGAAATCTCCTGGGAGCACGACAGCGCCCTGCGGCTGACCGAAGAGCGCATCAATGGCGCCCACTCGGTGACCTTCGATTACGACGCCGACGACCTCCTGATCCAGGCCGGCGCCCTCACCTTCCAGCGCGACCCCACCACAGGGTCCGCCATTCAAGCCACGGCCGGCGTCGTGGTGGACACCTGGACCTACGACCCCTACGGCGACGTCGCGACCGCGAGCGCCACGGCCGCCGGCCTCCCCGTTCTCCAGCTCGCCTACCTCCGCGACGATCTCGGCCGCATCACCGAGCAGACCGAGACCACGCCGAGCGGCACGCGCGTCCTCTCCTACGAATACGTCGATCTCGACCGCCTGCGGACCGTCTACGAAGATGGCCTCCTGATCGAAGCCTATGACTTCGATCTCAACGGCAACCGCGTGGCCTCGTTGAACGACGACGGCGACTACGACGCGACGTACGACACGCGAGACCGCCTCCTGACCCACGGCAGCGCGAGCTTCGGGTGGGCACCGACGGGCGAGCTGCAGACCAAGACAGACAGCGGCGCCACCACCACGTACGCGTACGACGCCCTCGGCAACCTCAAGGCCGTCGAGCTGGGTGACGGCAGCCTCATCGAATACAAGGTCGACGCCCAAGGCCGCCGCGTCCAGCGCTTGCTCGACGGCGTCGCCGACAAGGCGTGGATCTGGCGCAGCGCCCTCCAACCCGCCGCCCAGGTGAGCCCCGGCGGCGCCGTCACCCAGAGGTACGTCTACACGAATGGCACCAGCCCGGCGCTGATCGTCACCCCGGGCGCGACCTACCGCCTGATCAAGGAGTGGACACCTGGACCTAAGACCCCTACGGAGACGTCAGACGGCCACCGCGACGAGCGCCGGCCTCCCCGTCCTCCACCTCGCCTACCTCCGCGACGACCTGGGCAGAATCACCGAGCAGACCGAGACTGAACCGCCCCGGGATTCCCGGAGACTCCTGAAGTTGAGAGGATGGAGTCATGGGACGACCCAGCAAGTTTGCCCCCGAGGTGCGGGAGCGAGCCGTGCGGCTGGTCTTCGAGCAGCAGGACAAGCACGAGTCGCAGTGGGCCGCGATCGCATCGATCGCCTCGAAGATGGGCTGCACGCCGGAGACGCTGCGGGAGTGGGTGCGGCAGGTCGAGCGGGACAGCGGCTCGCGCCCTGGGATGACCACGGAGGGAGACGATCCGGCTGGCAGGACGAGTGCAGGATCGGCGATCATGCTCGCACGATGCGCTCCAAGGCCCCGCGAACCGCGCTCTCCCTGATCCTGCTCGCCTCGCTGTCCGCGAGCTCCCCCGCGCTCGCGCACCCGATCACCGTCGATGGGGACCCCACCGACTGGATGAGCCGATCGCCCAACGGCGACAACCTCGGCATGGTCGTTCGCGACGCGCAGGGGCGCGGCGAGGTCATCTGGAGGGACACGCTCGCCGACACGCGCACCGATATCTCGACCCCCGAGGTCGTCGCCGACATCGCGGCCTTCCAGGTGACCGGCGACGCGAACGGCGTGGCGTTCCTGCTCCGCCGGCCGCCCGGGGTCAGCCTGGCAGGCGCCCCGATCCAGGTGCAGATTGCGGTCGATCTCGATCGCGTCGACGGCAGCGGGCAGCAGTTCATGGCGGGGTTCGCCGACACGCAGGTCGGCAGCGGCGCGCGCTGGGAGCGCCTCGTCCAGACGCTGTTCGGCTCGGGCGGCACGGCGACGGTGCTCGACACGGCGTTCAGCTCGGTCGCCATGGTCTCTGCGGTGCAGGGGGCTGCCGGAGACGTCGAGATCTTCGTCCCGTGGACCGCGCTCGGCCTGAACGGGCCGCCCTCCTCTCCGATCCGCTTCACGGTCGCCACGTTCCGCGCGCAGGTGAACGACCTCACGATCGACGTCGGCGGCGCCATGTTCTCCAACGCGCTGGATGTCGTCAGTGACTACGGCGACCCGCGCGCCTCGATGCACCCGAACACGTTCCAGGACGTGCAGGACCTCATCGTCGACTATTCGTTCGATGTGCACTTCGGGCCCACCGGCGAGGTGTATTCACCCCTCGTCGTCCAGCGCTTCCTGCCCAACTCGCCTGGCGGCGGTCCGGACGAGTGGTACGCCATCACCAACGTCTCGCCGGCCGCGTTCCCGCTCGGCTCGGTGAAGCTCGGCGACGAAGAGACGCCCGATGGCGCGGAGGGGATGCTCTCCTTCCCGGCGGCCGCGAGCGTGGCCTCGGGCGCCACGTACATCGTCGCGCGGAGCGGCTCGGCCTATCAGACCTTCTATGGCGTCGCGCCCGACGCCGAGATGCCCCCTGGGGCGTCGATGGCCGTGCCCGACATGACGGTGTACGCCCCCTGGGCCGGCGGTAGCGTGCAGCTGGCGAACGCTGGCGACGAGCTGCTCGTCCTCGACCGTTCGAACCTCCTCGTCGACGTCGCGACGTTCGGGAACGTCACGTACACCGGCATCACGACGTTCACCCCCGCGCCCGGTACCAGCGAGGTCCTGTCGCGCAACCTCTCGTCCGCCGACACCGACGATTGCAGCGTCGACTTCGACAACACCGGCGCGACATGCACCGCCGACGCGCAGTGCGGGGGCGTGTGCTTCGAATGTGAGTCCAACACCTGCCAGCCGAAGGCGATGGGCTCGGCGTGCCCCAACGCGAACCCCTGCGACGGGGACGAGGTGTGCGACGGAAATGGCGCTTGTGTCGCTGGTATGGCCCCTCCCTGTGAGGACAACAACCCGTGCACCACGGACTCTTGCACCCCGGCGATGGGCTGCATGAACGTCGCCCTGCCCTCCGGGACGAGCTGCGCCGACGCCGACGTGTGCAATGGCGACGAGGTCTGCGACGCCGCGGCAGCCTGCCTCGCGGGGATGCCGCTCGACTGTGACGATCTGAACGACTGCACCGCCGACACCTGCGATGCCATCACGGGCTGCGCGAACGACGACGAGCCGATGGGGACGCCGTGCGAAGACGGTGACCTGTGCACGACGCCCGACACCTGTGACGGCGCCGGGGGGTGCACGCCTGGGGCCATGGACGGCTGTGGCGGCGCAGGCGGGGGTGGGGGGGGGGGCGGCGCGGGTGGCGCCGGGATGGGCGGCGCGGGAATGGGCGGCGCGGGAATGGGCGGCGCCGCGATGGGCGGCGCGGGAATGGGTGGCGCGGCCGTCGGCGGCGCCGGGATGGGCGGCGCCTCACAAGGAGGGGAGGCGCAAGGCGGTGAGCCGCCCCAGGGCGGCGAGGCTGCCACTGGCGGCGGCGGGTCGGGCGCCGACGACGCGGTCGACGACGGCTGCGGCTGCCGTGTGGCGGGCGCGACCGAGCCGGGCCGCAGCCCGGGGCTCGCGTGGCTCGCCGCAGCGGTGGTGGCGGCCGGCGCGGCTCGCCGGCGCCGGCGGTCCCCTCCTGGCAGGTGTGCGCCGTGAAGCCCAACGGACAGCTCGAACAGCTCGCCGACGAGGGCGTCGACGTGCTCGGCGTGCCGGCGTGGGACGCCGAGCCCAAGCCCGTCTCCAATGCGGACCTCACGGAGCTGGCGATCAAGGGCAAGTACCGGGGCCGAGCCAAGACGGTCACCTGGCGGTGGGACGAGTCCGAGGGAAGGTACATCTCGACCGTGACACCGAAGGACCAGGCCGCCGGCATGTGACGTCGAGCGAGAGGTAGCCCCTTTCCGCCGCGCCCGAGTTGCACCACCCTGCGAGGCCCATGAACTCGCAGGAAATGATCGAGCTCTGCACCAAGTACAGCCTGTTCTCGTGGTCGGCGACGGGGAAGGTCGACCCCATGCCGATCGCGCGGGCAGAGAACATCTACCTCTACTCACCCGAGGGTCAGCGCTGGATCGACTTCAACAGCCAGCTCATGAGCGTGAACATCGGGCACGGGCACCCGAAGGTGATCGCCGCCATCCAGAAGCAGGCCGCGACGCTCGCCTACGCGTACCCGGGTATGGCCACCGAGATCCGCGCGAAGCTGTCGAAGCGCCTGGCCGAGCTCGTGCCCGGCGACATCAACACCTTCTTCTACACGCTGGGCGGAGCCGAGGCGAACGAGAACGCCATCAAGGCGGCGCGCCTCTTCACGGGTCGCCACAAGATCATCGCGCGCTACCGCAGCTACCACGGCGCGACCCACGGGGTGATGTCGCTCACCGGCGATCCGCGCCGCTGGCCCAACGAGCCCGGCATGGCAGGCATCGTGCGCGTCATGGATCCGCACCCGTACGACTACTCGTTCGGCGCCAGCGAGGAGGAGGTCGTGAAGAACAACCTCCAATACGTGGAGGAGGTCATCCACTACGAGGGCCCGCACACGATCGCCGCCATGTTCATCGAGACGGTGACCGGCACCAACGGCATCTTGCCGCCGCCGGTGGGCTACCTCGCGGGCCTCAAGAAGCTGCTCGAGAAGCACGGCATCCTGCTGGTGTGCGACGAGGTAATGTGCGGCTGGGGACGCACCGGCAAGCTCTTCGCCTTCGAGCACGGCAACATCGTCCCGGACATCGTCACCATGGCGAAGGGGCTCACGAGCTCGTACATGCCCCTCGGCGTCATGGGCCTCAGCGATCGCATCGCCAACCATTTCCGCGACAACGTCTTCTGGGGTGGCCTCACCTACAACGCTCACCCGATGTGCCTGGCGGCCGCCGACGCGGTCATCGACGTCCTCCAGGAGGAGAAGCTGGTGGAGAACTCCGCCCGAATGGGCGAGGTGATGCGAGGCCACATGGCGCGGCTCGCCGCGAAGCACCGGTCGGTGCGCGAGCACCGCAACATCGGCCTCTTCGGCCTGATCGAGCTGCGCAAGAACGCGAAGAACGAGCGGCTCGTCCCCTACGCTGGCAGCCACCCGGTGATGGGCAAGCTCGGCAAGTTCTTCCGCGACAATGGTCTGTTCACGGTGCTGCAGTGGGGCACGGTGATGTGCAACCCCCCCTTGTGCATCAACGAGAAGCAGCTCGAGGAGTCGTTCGAGATCATCGACCGCGGACTGTCCCTCGTGGACGAGGTGTTCGAGGGCTGAGCCCGGCCTCGAACAGCGCGCGCCGGCCCCGCTCTCCGATCGGGTTGTTGCCCACCTCGACATAGCAGGGTCGGGGCAATTCGCCGGCGCGGCGAGCGAGCGCCGCCGCGGCTTCGGGGCCGAGTCCGCAGCCCTCGAGGTTGAGCGCGCGCAGCCCGCCGAGCCACGGAGCGTCGAGCAGCGCCTCGAGGCCCTGGTCGCCGATGGGGCACCTGGAGAGGTCGAGCACGCGAGGCGCGGCGAGGTGTCGAGCGAGCGCCGCGCCGTCGCTCGCTCCGAGGGGGTTCTCGGCCAGGTCGATGGCCACGAGGCCCTCGAGCGCGCCGGAGCCGAGCAGGTGCCAGAGGTCCCCGCTCGCGAGCCCCGCGCGCCGCAGCGACAGGATTCGCAGCTCGCTCAGGTCGGCGCGACCGAGCAGCGGCGGGAGGCCCTCACGCGTGAGCGGGATGTCGATCAGCTGGAGCTCTCGTAGCCGGCGAGGTCCACACGCGACCTCGAGCAGCGCATCCCAGTCCCCGCGACACCGAACCAGGACGAGCCCCTCGAGCCCCTGCAGCCACGACGCGCGCGCGAGCGGGGAGGGGTCCCCGTTGCCCGCCGAGACCCGCCGGAGCTCGACCTCGAGCCCGGCGAGGATGGCGAGCGCGTCCTCGTCCGCTCCCCACGGATGGATCTCCTCGAGCAACCTGGCGCGGGGGGTGGAGAGCGCGCCCAAGAGGGCGCGCCGCTGGGCGAGCTCCGGCGGATCGAACACCTGAAGCGAGAGCGTGCAGGGCGCGCGCGCGAACAGCTCGACCAAGGCGCCTGTCGAGGCGGCGTTGGTGCGGAGCTCGACGTGCTCGATGAAGCCGCGCCGCAGCTCCACCGCGCCGCCGCGCCGGGTCAGCCCCGCGGCCTCTGCGGTCCAAGCCTCCCCGTGCTCGCGAACCAGGAGCTCCTCCCGAGAGAGCAGCTCGTGGAGGCGGCCTGCCTCGAGGGCGCTGGGCTCGGCGAGCGCCTCGGGCGGCAGCCACGACCGAAACGGCCTTAGCCCGTCACACCCCAGCCTCTGCAGCTCGCATTGCACGACGATCAGCTCGCCCCGGGGATCCCCGCGCTCGGTGAGCAGATCCGCGAGCACCAGCCGCGGGCCGACGTCACTCGGCGCGCGCAGCACCGCGGCCTCGAGCGTGGCCTCTCGGTCTCCGTCGGCCGGGCCCGACTCGGGCGCGAGGGCGCTCCACGCTTCGAGCATCGCGAGCACCGACGCGAAGCGATCTCGCGGGTCTCGCGCGAGGCCACGCATGAAGAACGCGTCCATCGCGATCGTCGCTCCCGGCAACGCCTCCGAGAGCCGCCTCGCTTCGCCCTTGGTCTTCGCGTCGACCATCGCCAAGATGTTCTTGGCGATGAACGGCAGCTCGCCGGTGAGCGCCTGGAAGAGGAGCGTCGCGGCGCCGTAGATGTCGAGCCGCGCGTCGACCGTCTTCGCCTTGCCGATCAGCTCGGGCGGCGCGAACCCGAAGGAGCCGAGGCCCACGACGAGGGTGTCGCGCGGGCGCCCTGCGTCCGACAGCGCACGCGCGAGCACCAAGTCGAGCAGGCGCAGCTTGGTGGCTGGGTGGCGGCCATCCTCGAGGAAGATGCTCGCCGGTCTGATGGCACCGTGCAGGTAGCCCCGGCTGTGGAGCTCGGCGAGCGCCGAGAGGATCGCGACGCCGATGGGGTGTAGCGTCGCGAGCCGCATCGGGCCGAGCTGCTTCAGGCGGTCGAGCAGCGTCTCGCCCACGAGCGCGTCGCTGACGACGGCGGTGCGGTCCTCCGGCAGCTCGATCAGGTCCCGAGCGCGCGGGAGGATCTCGAGCTCGAGCGTGCTGACCAGGCGGTATTGGTCCGCGAGCAGGTGTCGATAGCGCTCGCCCCTGCCCGGGTCGCTGCGCGAGACGTCGAGCCAGACGTGCGCCGCGCGCGCGGTGTCGTAGCCCGAGTATTGGTCCGATACGGTCATCGACCGCAGCCGGACCCCCACCTCGTATGGGCCGACGCGGGTGCCAGGCTGGAGCGCCACGGGGACCGTGCGAGCGTGTCAGGTCTTGGAGCGCAGCACGTGGACGAACAAGCGGATCGCGAAGAACTCGTGGTTGGGGCCCGACTTGTGATCCGCGGCGCTCCCGGTGAAGCCGATGTTGAGCGGGACCACGTTGACCTTGGCGCCCCAGAAGTGGACGTCCGCGAGCGTCACGCCGATCTTCGTGTTGTGCAGCTCGTAGCCGACGCCGAGCGCGATGGCCGCCCGGTTTCCGCGCCACATCTCGATGTGAGCCCCGTTCACGGTGCTCTCCTTCGTGCCACCCCACACCAGCTCGCCCTTGATGACCGACGCGCTGGAGGAGAACATCGAGTGATACTCGGCGGAGAAGGTGTGCGCGCCGAGGTTCCAGTTCATCGCCTGGGTGACCTTCAGGTCGACGTTGCCCGCCGTGGTCTCCGTCTTGGGACCATTGACCGTGATGGTCTCTCCAGCCTTCGATTTGACGATCTGGTCGCCGGCCACGAACTGAAAATCGCCCCCTGAGATCTCGGACTCATAGGTCTTGCGGACGAACGTGCGATCGCCGAGCACCGCCTCGAGGTCGGTCTGGAAGACGTGCTGGGTCTTGGTCGCTCCGTAGGTCTCCTTGACGTCCCCTGCGACCCGCTCGAAGAGCGTGTTGTTGTGGGTGTAGGAAGCCGGCAGCTGGACGTGCGTGTTCTCGGTGTTCTCCAGGTGGATCTTGGTGGAGCCCGTCACTTTGTAGGTGAGCTCGCCGTAATAGGTCTCCTTGGCGGCGCCGACCACGTCGAGGAACCAAGGGCCCGCCGAATAGGTGCGGTACTCACCGCCGTGCGCGCGGATCTGCATGTCGGCGCCAGCGATGAAGTTCAGGTTCTTTCCGGCGCAGATCTCGGTGCTCCCCTTCGTCCACAGCTGCGCGCTGTAGGCGCCCAGGTCCTTCGCGTTGGGGCCCGACACGGGTGTGTCTGGTGAGCTCTGCGCGGTGAGGCCGAAGGCGCCGTCAGGCCGCGCGCAGCCGAGGTAGAGGTTGGCGCTGAGGCCCCCCGCGGGGCTGAAGACGTTCAGCCACTCCTTGCCCTTCTGATCCTCGAGGGTGAAGAAGTTGCCGCTGCCCGTCTGGACGATGTTCTGGGTGCGGTTCTGGTCGACGACCTTGCTCATGGTCGTCGCGTTGGGCACCACCCCGACGATGACCGGCCGATCGGGGTCGCCGCCGAGGAACGCGCAGATGACCTCGGTGCCCTTCCTGAGCGGAAAGTGGAAGCCCTCCACCGAGCCCGCGTGGGGCTGGGCCATTCGAACTCGGGTCGAGGCGTTGCCGTCCTTGTTGGGGCTCTCGTCATAGTGGAGCTTCAGGACGTATCGCCCCTCGTCGTCGATCTGCGCATAGGGGCTCGTGCTGGGGCCGTCGATCGTGGCGTTCTCGAAGCCGTCGATCTGCGGCCACGGCGTGACCGACGCGCCGCGAAACTGCGTCTCGGCCTCGATCGCGTCGATCTCGACCGAATACACGTCGCGGTGCGAGACCTTCGGCAGCAGCGCGCCCCACTCTTCGCCCAGCGAGGGCTCGACGCCCACGTGCCGGGCCTCGGTGATCAGGTAGGCCCGGTTCATCGAGCCGCGCGGGTGGTCGTACAGGTCGAACGTGTAGCCGGCGCGCAGGTGGGCAGCCGCTCCCGTGGCCTTGTAGGTGATGGCGCGCGCGAGCACCTCCTCCGAGCGCAGACGCGCGAGACGGGTCGCGGCGTCGGGCGTGAAGACGCGCGCGCCATAGGTGGCGAGCTCGCCCAGGCCTTGCGC
Organism: Polyangiaceae bacterium; assembly: GCA_016719945.1. Lineage (GTDB taxonomy): Bacteria > Myxococcota_A > Polyangia > Polyangiales > Polyangiaceae > Xiheicaenibacterium. The sequence goes on from JADJYE010000017.1 coordinate 27,002, forward strand.
TGAGATCGCCGCCGTGCCGACCACCTCGAGGCCGGGCTTCATGTAGTCGTAGTCCTTGATTCGAATGCCAGCCGGCGTCGCCGAGCTGCGCCTCGACAGCTCGCGGAACGAGTCGCGGGCGGTGCCGTCCCCCTCGTGCTGCGGGAAGTACCTCACGGCCTTCGAGCGAAGCGAGGTGTGCGCGGTCTTCGCGTCGACGATGACGACCCTCTCGACGTCGCCCTCTTGATCGAAATAATACGTCCACCCCTCGCGCTCCATCCAGCGGTGGAGGAAGTCGAGGTCGCTCTCCTTGTATTGGGAGACGTGCTCCTCGGTCGGGGGAGGATCGGCCAGCGTCAGCTCGAAGTCCGTGCCCTCCGCGAGCTGATATTCGGAGAGGACCTGAGCGACGATGTCGCGCAGCGCGAGCTTGGTGAACACCCGCGAGTGGCTCGACTCGGCGAGCCCCGCGAGGCGCGGAGTGAGCGTCGCTCGGTACAGCGAGAGCTTGCCCTCCATCCGCAGGAGGCTGAATGCCGAGATGTGACCGTGGAACGCCATCGGCCCTTGCTCGGGAAGCTCGACGACCAGGCTCGCCTTCGCCCCGATGACGTCGAGGAGCTCGAGCGCCCCCGCGTCGGCGCAGGTGAGGTAGACGTCCGCGGTGAAGGGCCTGCCGAGCCGCTCTCTGGCCTCGAAGCCAATGGTCTTTGCGGCCTCGGGGATCGCGCCTGACTTGAGCTGGAAGATCGACATGATTCGCCCTCAGTTGACGCTGCCACCCTGAACGTCGGAGGCGATCCCGCCGACTTTGACCCACGCGACCCCGGCGTCGAACACGAACGCGACGATCTTGTCCTCGAAGCCGGTGATGCCGATCGACATCCCCGACGCCGCGCCGATCAAGCCGCTGAAGCTCAGCTTGGCCTTGTTGAGCTCGAGCATGATCGTGTTGCTGATCGCCGTCTTGATGGAGGCGCCGAGCTCCAGGTGGAACGCGCCGACCATCCCGATCTTGGCGCCGATGACCGTCTCGCAGCGGTGGTTCGTGATCGTCTCGAACCAGCTCGACTGGACCTGCTTGTCGAAGTTGCCCTGGATGGTGAGCGTCACGTCGTCGGCGTTCCAGGTGTAGTTGTTCACCACCTTCTCCTTCTTGTCGCCGCCGACGTCGATCTTCTGCGACGCGGTGATGGTGTGCGTCGCGGCGCCGCCGATGGTGATCTTCTCGTCGCCGAGCACCCACGAGTAGTGGCCCGCCTTGATCGTCTCCTTGTGGAGCGCGCCCATCGTCTCCTTCGAGTCGCCGAGCACCACCTGGGTGAGGTTCTGCTTGTAGTCGTGCGTGGCCGCGCCGGTGGCCGTCATCTTGGTCGTCGCGTTCTCCTTGATGACCGTCGGCCCCGTGATGGTGACGTCGAGGGTGTTCTCGTATTGGTAGTCAGCCGCGAGGTGGACGCGCTGGGTGAGCGTCTTGGTATACGTCTCGAAGGCGTTGCCGCCGACGTCGCGGAACCAGGCACCCTCGCAGAACCAGTGGAACTCCCCGCTGTGCGAGCGGATCTGCACGTCGCCGCCAGCGTTCTCGTTGATGTTCCCGCCGGCGTACAGCTCGCCCGAGCCCTGAGTGCGCAGCTGCACGCTGAAGGGCCCCAGCTCCTTCGCGTTGGGCCCGCTCTCGGCGCACGCGGGGGCGCACTGCGCCGTGAGGCCAAAGCCTCCTTCGGGGCGAGGCGGCCCGAGGTACAGGTTCGACTCGAGCGCGCCGGCCGGGGTGTAGATGCTGATCCACTCGGCGCCCTGCTGGTCTTCGCAGACGAGCCAGTTCTTGCTGCCCGATTGGAAGACGTTCTGGGTGTGGTTCGACGCGACCACCGGGCTGGGCGTGACGGCGTTGGGCAGCGCGCCCACGATGATGGGCCGATCTGGGTCGCCCCCCAGGAACGAGCAGATGACCTCTGTGCCCTTGCGCAGGGGCAGGTGGAAGCCCTCGGGCGCTCCGCCGTGGGGCTGCGCCATGCGCAGCCAGGTGCTGGCCTTGCCGTCCTTGTCGGGTGACTCGTCGAACTTGAACTTCGCCTTGTACCGACCGTCGTCATCGATCTGCGCGTAGGGGCTCGACGCGGGGCCGTCGACGATCGCGTTCTCGAAGCCATCGACCTGCGGCCACTTCGCGCGCCGTCGCGCGCGGAACTGGAGGTCGGACGAGATGAACGAGATCTCGAGCCGGTAGACCTGATCACCCTTCAACGCAGGGACCGCCTTGCCCCAGGACTTGGAGAGCGAGGGTTGGTACCCGTAGTGGGTGGCCGCGGTGCACAGGAACGTACGGTTGAGCTCCGGGCGAGGGTGGCTCGTGAGGTCGAAGAGGTAACCCGCTCGTACGTTCATCGGGGCGCCCGTGCCGCCGAGGACGTCCTCGTTGGCCTTCAGCTCCTCCGCGCGGATCGTCGCCAGGCGCTGGCCGTCGGCGCTGGAGAAGAAGCGATAGCCGTACGTCGCCAGGTCGCCCATCCCCTGGGGGGAGACGGCGGCCCGCCCCGACAGCTCGAGCCCGGGCTTCGCGTAGTCGTAGTCGGTGAGGCGCACGCCCGCGGGCATCAGCCGCAGCCGCTGGGTCACGTTGTCGAACGCGTCGCTGGCCGAGCCGTCCGCGCCGCTCTGCGGCACATAGCGGATGGGCGACGCGCGCAGCGACTCGTGCGCCGAGCGATCGTCGGTCACGATGAGCTTGTCTTTGCCGCCCTCGTGCTCGAAGTAGTAGTACCAACCCTCGCGCTCGAACCACCGGCTCAGAAAATCGAAGCTCGACTCCTTGTATTGGGTGACGTGCTCCTCCTTGGGGAGGGGGCTCGAGATCTTCAGCTCGAAGTCCTCTCCGGCGATGAGCCCAGACTCCTCGAGCACCGCGGTCGCGATCTCCTCGAGCGTCTTTTGGGTCCACACCCGGCTGTGGACCGACTGCGTGAGCAGCCACAGCTGGGGCGACAGCCGCACGCGATAGAGCGCCAGGTCGGCCTCCATCCTCAACAGCTCCATGGCGGTCACCGTGCCGGCGACCTGCATCGGCGGGATCACGACGTCGAGCAGCGACTCGCTGAACCGCACGTCGAGGCTCGCGCGCGTGAGGAGCAGCTCCTCGACGTCGAGCTCCGTCTCCTCCTTGAGGACGACGTAGAGGTCGAGCTCGAACAGCTCCGAGATGCCCTCCTTGTGCTTGAAGCCGACACAGCTCCCCTTGACCGGAAGCGCGCCCCACGAAAGCTCGAAGACAGCCATGGGAACCCTCAGATCTCGATGGTGAACGCGGTGTTGAACTCGACGATGTCGGCCTGGTTGTGCATCGGCTTGGCCTCCACCTTGATGAGCTGAGCCGTGAGCTCGGCGCCGGCGCGCACCATCGACAGGCCCGTGAGGCCAATGTCGATGATCGTCGCGCTCGCGCGCAGGATGGCGACGTCGAGCATGTCGGTGGCGTTGATGGCGAGCCTCGCTCCCCACCATTTGTCGTGGAACATCCCGAAGGAGAGGTCGAGCTTGAGCGCCGTGGCCTCGAACTTGACCCCGTGGATGATCTCGACCTCTTTCTGGGCGCTCAGGTTGTACGCGCCCGTGACGTTGAGGCTGAAGGTCCCGCCGACGTCCCAGGTCACCGCGGCGGTCGTCTCCGTCTTGGCGCCGCCGGTGATCGTGCGCAGCTGGTCGCCGCCGACCTTCAGCTCCTGCCCGCCGGATTTGACGGTGATCTTGTGGGTGGTCGTGGTCGTCGTCTTCTGGTCGCCGACCACCAGCTCGTACAGGCCGTTGTCGATGTCCTCTTTGTGCTTCGCCGCGATCTTCTCTTTGTGGTCCGACTTGAAGAGGTAGGTCGCGTTCTGCTTCACGAACGTCGTCAGCGTCTGGTCGTAGGTGCGGGTCACCGGCTTGTCGACCGTGAGGTTGTAGTCGGCGGCGTACTTGCGATCGGCCTTCTTCTTCACGCGGTAGTGCAGCGTGTTCTCGTAGTTCTCGATCGCCGGCCCGCACACGTCGAGGTACCAGTCCCCGGAGGACCAGGTGCGAAAGTCGCCGCCCTGGGAGCGCATCTGCACGCTGGCGCCGGCGTTCACGTTGATGTTCCCGCCGGCGTAGACCTCGAGGTTGCCGTCGGTGCGCAGCTGGAAGGCGTACGGACCGTTCTCGGTGGCGTTCGCGCCCTTCTCGGCGACCGCGGGCGCGTCGGGGCAGGTGAGCGCGTACCCGCCCTCTTTTCGGGGGACGCCGAGGTAGAGGCTCGCGTTCAGCCCGCCGGCCGGTGAATAGAGGTGGAACCACTCGGCGCTCTGCTTGTCCTCGGCGACGATCCAGTTCTCGCTGCCGGTCTGGACGACGTTCTGCGAATGGTTGGACGCGACCACCTTGCTCGGGGTCACGGCGTTGGGCGCCACGTAGGTGATGACGGGGCGGTCCGGGTCGCCGCCGAGGAACTGAATGATGACCTCGGTGCCCTTGCGGAGCGGAAAATGGAAGCCCTCTACGGTGCCGCCGTGCGGCTGGGCCATTCGAACCCACGTGGAGGCCTTGCCGTCGCGGAGGGTGCCCTCGTCGTACTTGAGCTTCACGTTGTAGCGCCCTTGGTCGTCGATCTGCCCATAGGGGCTCGACGCGGCGCCATCGACGACGCCGTTCTCGAAGCCGTCGATGCGAGGCCACTGGGTGACCCTCGCTGCGCGGAACTGCAGCTCGCTCTCGATCGCGCGGATCTCGATCCGATACACGTCGGGCTGGGGGGGAATAGGGATCAGCTCGCCCCAGGCGGGGCCGAGCGAGGGCTGATAGCCGAGGTGCCGCACCGAGGTAAGCAGGTAGCTCCGGTTCATCTCGGGCCGCGGGTGGTGCGCGAGGTCGAAGAGGTGGCCGGACAACATGAGGGTGGCCGCCCCGCGTCCGGTGAAGGTGCTCTCCCTCGCCTTCAGCTCCTCGGCGCGGATGGTCGCGATGCGCGCGGCGTCGTCCGGGGTGAAGAGGCGCGCGCCATAGTCGACGAGCTGGCCAATGCCCTGTTGCCCCGCCTCCCCCGAGCCCTTCACGGCGAGGGTCGGCTTCATGTAGTCGTAGTCGCGGACCTCGAGGCGCGACGGGACCAAGCGCTTGTCGGCGGCGAAGTCGAGGAGCAGGTTGGACAGGCTGCGATCTTGCTCGCCAGAGGGGGAGTAGCGAACCGGCTGCTGGCGGCGCGACTTGTGGGCAGAGGGCGCGTCGGCGACGACGAGCTTGTCTTTGCCGTCCTCGTGCTCGAAGAAGTAGTACCAACCCTCGCGCTCCATCCAGCGGGTGATGAAGGCGAGGTTCGTCTCGCGGTATTGGGAGACGTGCTCCTCGGCAGCGGGCTCGGCAGAGAGCCTGAACTCGACGTCGTCGCCCTCGAGCAGGCCGTGCTCGGAGAGCACCTCGGCGACGATCTCCTTGATGCTGCGCTTGGTCCAGATGCGGCTATGGCTGGAGAGCAGGAGCTGCCAGACGCGGGACACGAGCGCGGCGCGGTAGAGCGCGTTCCCGTCGGAGGTGCGGATCAGCTCCAGCTCCGCGATCATCCCGTGGAGCTCGAAGGGCGGCGCGGCGATCTCGAGGACCGTCGGCGTTCCCAGCTGGATCTTGAGGGAGGCGTTGGCGCCGACGACCTCCTTGAGGTCGAGGTCGTCGCTCGCGGGGATCGTCAGATAGACGTCGAACCACAGCGGCCGCGACAGCTCCTCTCTGCCGTCGAAGCCGATGCAGACCGAGCTCTGGGGGAGGGCACCGCACGTCAGTTCGAAGGTTGCCATAGCAGCGCCTCAGGGCTTGAGGATGAGGACCTTGATTTGGGCTGGCACGAGGGTCATGCCAGGGCTGTTGATCAAGTTCTGGGCGTTGACGGTCGTCATGCGCGTCGCAGGGATGCCGTGGATCAACATGGTGAACGCGCCGATGACCGGCTGGGTCGGCGCCATGACCGTCTGCGAGATCAGCCCCATCAGCACGCCCGGCGTGTCGCCGACCGAGATGAGAGGACGGGTCAGCAGGTTGTGGGCCGGCGTCAGCATCCAAAAAATCTTCGGAGAGAACGGCACCCCCGTCGGGCCGAACGAGATGTTCGGGTACGGGATCGGGAGCATGGGGGGGGTCTTACAAATATCGGGGAAGCCGATGTTGACCCCGCCGAGCTGCGAATTCGCGAACATCGCTACCTCCCAATCATCCGAAGTGGATCTGCTCGGCGTCGGCCTTGATCAGCTCTTCGGCCGTCATCACGGTGTTCTGGCTGCGCAGGCCGAGGCTCTGCTCGGCCTTGTAGTCGATGTCTCCGGCGCGGAGGCTGTCGACCTCCTCGACGTTCCGGAAGCTGCGCTTCACCCTCGACAGGGTGCGTTCGAACACGCTCTCGAGCGTCGAGCCCTTGAGCTTGGTCTGCGCCATCTCCACGACGGCGCGTGCGCCCAGGGCGACGACCTCCTCTGCGTAGAGCTTCGCCCGCCCGACCGTCGCGCCGAGCTCCGAAGCCGCGAGCCTGACCTCACCCTTCGTGGCGACGTCGACGCCGTCGCGCGTGGTGAGCGAGAGGCGCCCTTGAGGGACGTGGACGAAGAGGTCGCCCGGCCCGGCGTTGAGGACGACCGGGGAGGCTGCGGCCCGGGAGAGCACGGCCAAGATGAAGGCCCCCTCTGGCGTCATCGCGCACAGCACGCGGTCGCCGACCTCGGGGCTGACCAAGCAGCTCACCGCCTTCTGTGCCGCCAGCTCGCGCTCGCCCAGCTGGACGGTCAGCCGCTCCGGGCCGGCCACGACCACCTGCGCGATTTCTTGGGTGATGGGCAGCGGCTTGGAGAACTGCGGCGGACCGATCTCGTCGAGGACGCTCGGCTCGTCGTGGATCGAGTCGGGGCTGGGCGGAGAAACGCTGCGCGCTGTCATACCGACGCCTTCCATTGCTCCGCCTCGCGGAGCTCCGTGTCCGTTCCTACGGCCGTGGCCTTCGAGATCCCCCACGTCGTCCCTGGATCTTCGATCGAGTGCAGGCGTGTACGCAGCAGGGTCGCCCCGCCGAAGTCGCAGCCTTCGAGCTTGGCATAGGAGAAATCGGCGTACGTGAGGTCGGCGCCGCCGAGCTTGGCGCCGATGGCGTGCACGCGCTGGAACACCGCGAGCTGGAGGTCGGCCCTCGTGAGGTCGGTGCCGTGGAGCAGCGCTCCCGCGAACACCGACTCTCTGAGCTTCGCGCCGGTGAAGGTCGTCTTGTCGAGCTTCGCCTCGGGGAACGCCGCGCGGAACCCGTTGACCCCGTCGAGGTGCGCCCCCGTGAGGTTCGCCCCCTTGAAGTTGCACTGCACGATGTTCGACCCTCGCAGGTCGACGCCGACCATCTCGCAGGACGGGAACTGGCTCAGCTCGATGTGGCGCTTCGACAGGTCTTGGCCCGACAGGTTCGCGCCGAACAGCATCACGTGGTCCAGCTTGGTGTCCTTGAGGTCGGCGCCCCGCAGGTCGGCCTTGGTGAAGCTGGCCATCTTGATGATCGCGCCGCCGAAGAGCGTGCCTTCGAAGCTCGCGTCGGTGAAGGCAGAGCGCTCGAGGTTGGCGCCCGAGAGGCTCGCCATGGCGAGGTCGCACTGGTGGTAGACGCTCGCGAACGCGTCGGCCTTCGGGAAGGCGGCGGCGGCGAGCACGCAGCGGACGAAGCGCGCGATCGCCATGAACGCGCCGTCGAACCGCGCGGCTCGCAGCGAGCACTGGTTGAACGTCGTGTGATGCAGATCGGACTCGGACAGATCCGCCCCGCCGAGATCACACTCCGAGAGGATCGCCTCCTTGAGCTTCGCGCCCTTGAGGCGCGCGCCGGCGAGGTTGCACTTCTCGAAGATGCCGCCGCGCAGGTCGGCGCCCTCGAGGTCGGCGCCGGAGAGATCGAGCGCGGAGGCGACGTCGCCGCCGCGGACGAGCTCGGAGAGAGCGGCCTTATCCAAGGAAGCCCCCTGCCGCGAAGGCGCGCTTGAGGTTGCTGCCGGAGAACGAGGTCTTGTCGTCGCCGACGGCGTGGGAGAGGTCGGAGGCAAACAGGTTGGCCTTCGAGACGTCGGCGCCCCGGACGACGACCCGGTGGGCGATGACCTGCATGAGGTTGGCGCCGCGGAGCTTCGCCCTGGTGAGGTTCGTGTCGAACAACAGCGACTCCTTGAGGTTCGCGCGCGTGAGATCGGCGTCGGTCAGATCGGCGGCGGACAGGTCGCTCTGGGACAGGTCGCAGCCCGACAGATCGGCGCCGGCGAGCCGCGTGCCGCGGAGGTTCGTCTGAGGCATCTCCGAGCTCTTGAACACCGCCTTCTCGAAGTCGCACTCGTGCACGATGCGCAGGTTCGGTAGCTTGGCTTCCTCGAATTTTGCGCCCCGGCCTCGGCACATGAAGAACGCCGTCTCCGACAGCTCGCTCGCGCCGAAGTCGGCGCCGTCGAGGTCGCAGTCGATGAACGTCGCGAGCTTGAGCGAGGCGCCGCGCAGGCTCACGCCGTTGAGGCGGACCTGCATGAAGGTGAGCTGCGAGCCGCGCAGGCCGTCGAGCTTGGCGCCGTCGAGGTCGAGGTCGCGCCAGGTGGCGGAGTCGAGGGCGATGTCGGTGAGGGTCGCGCCGCGCAGGTCCGCTCCGATGAGGACGGTCTCGGCGAGGTCGGCGCACGCCAGCAGCGCGCCCCTCAGGTTCGCGCGGCCCAGGCTCGCGCCCTTGAGCTTGGCGCCGGTGAGATCCGCGCCCTCGAGGTTGGCGTGCGCGAAGACGGCCTTCTCGAGGGTGGCGCCGATCAGCTTGGCGCCCGCGAGGTTCGCCTTCTCGAAGAAGGCGCCGCTGAGGTCGACCCCCGAGAGATCGACGCCGCGCAGATCGGCGCCGGTGAAGTCGCGCCGCTCGAGCGGCGCGCCTCGCACGAAGACCGCGAGCTCTTCGCGGGCGGCCTTCGACGCCTCCTCGTCCAGCTCGGGGGCGGGGTCGTGGTCATGCGCGCTGAGGCGGTACGCGTCGACCAGCTGCCGCTCGGTGTCCTCGAGGCGCGCGATGAACTCCGGGCTGTTGAGGCGCTCCTCGACGCCGTCGAGCTCCATGCCGGCGTTGATGCTGAGCTGGAGCAGCTCGCGCATGCGCTGCAGCTCCGCTTTGGCGGTGAACTTCGGCGGGCCGGCGGCGTTCTTCTTCGCCTCGGCGACGATGGCGTCGTAGTCCTGTCCGGTCTCGAGGCACATCGCGCGCAAGCGCTCTTCGGCGTCCGCGCGACGGCGCTCGGCGTCGGCGCGCGCCTCGTCGGCCTTCTTCTGGGCGTCCTCGATGATGGCGGGGATCTCGTCGAGCGAGATCTCCTTCGGTGGTGGGGACGCGGGGGTGACGTCGGGGACGAGCGCCGGGTCGGCGCCCGCCGACAGCAGCGCCTCGCGGGACGCCTGCATCTCGCGCACTCGCTTTCGCTCGAGGTTCTGCTGCATCAAGCTCTCGATCGGGAGGACCGCGTCGAGCCGGTCGCCGGTTCGCGCGCCCGGCCCGCTCGGCTCCATCGAGTCGGGCATCAGATCTCGATCGAACAGCGCGTACGCGGCGAGCTTCTGGCGGTCGCTGCGCAGCTCGAGGGCAGACTTGTAGTGCGAGAGCGGCCTGCGATCGGCGTCGCGATCTTCCAGACCGACGAGCACGGTGTCGACGTCGGTCGCGTCGGCGGTCGCGATCTCACGAAGCCCCCGGTAGATCATGAGCGCGCGCTCGTGCTTCGGGAACACGTGGACCGTGTCGAGGCGCAGGGGCACCTCCACGAGATCTCGCTCGGCGTCGCTCTTCGCGTACTTCTCCGCGATGCGCACGAAGACCCGCGCGACGAAGGCCGGCAGGCGCGCCTCGAGCACGGGCTTGGTCGGGTGCATGTTCTCGACGCGGATGCGCTCGTCGCCTGCCCAGAAGCCCTTCAGCCGCTGGTCGGGCGCGGCCACGTTGAACATCTCGAAGTCGATGTCGTCTGCGAAGCCGGGCGCGTGCTTCTTCGCGTAGTCGAAGTCGTACGTGCCCACCTTCTTGAAGGCGGCGGGCCAGGTCGGGTCCATCGAGCTCGGGCTGCCCGGGTTGGGCCGATCGCCTCGGGAGGCGACGAGCTCGCGTGGATCTTCGACGTTCGGCAGAGGGTGAGCCTCCTTGCCTTCGTCGTCCTTGATGGGGCCGAGCCCGCGACCGATCGGGTTCTTGTCGTACTTCTCGCCGCCGAACGCGCGGCTGTAGTCGACCGGCATCTCGGTGAACGGCTCGGGCGGCGTCATCCCGGTCGCGCCCCAGCGCCGATCGCCGAAGACCATGAGCCGGCGGTCGATGGTCGGCTTCTGGCTGTCAGGCGCGTCGGCGGGCCAGACGGCGACGCGCACGTAGCTCTGCTGCTTCGGTGTGCCCCCGGTGAAGCACGCGCCTGTCGCGAGGATCTCGCCCGTCGGCTTGAGCATCCAGAAGTCGAGGACGCCCATGCGACCGAGCTCGCCCTGCGCCATCTTCCAGAGCTCGGGCTCGGTGCAGATGGCGTGCGGCCGATCGAACGGAACGGCCACCACGACCGAGGAAACCAGGAAATGTTTGCGCCGGTGATCGAAGCACCGATGCACGTACGCAGCCCTAAAAGGCTTCAGGACTCTCAGGCTCGCCTCCCCACCCGACCTTTGGGTCGGAACACGATAGGAACTGTTCGTGGGAGGCGAAAGCGGTACGCCGGTAGCCAGCGTCGCACCTACAAGGTGGGACACTGCGGCGCGACGCACCGGACCCGCGGCGCCCCAGCAGGGGGTCGCCGCGGGTGAACGCGAGCCGCTACTGCGGCGGGGGCTTCTGGCAGAACCCGTCCACGCACTCCGACTCGGGGTAGTCGCAGCAGTCGGCTGCGGTCGCGCAGGCGTTGCCGTCCTCGGCGCACTCGCCGGGGATGCCGCACACGTAGGTGTTCGTCTCGGGGTCCTTGATGCAGGTGCCCGAGCAGCAATCGACGCCCGACTGGCAGCCTTGACCGAGCTCCTTGCACGGCTCGAGCGCGAAGTAAGCGTTCTCGCTGAGGCCACAGTCTTCCTGGCCGCGCAGGTAGAACGGCGGCTGAGAAGGGTCGGCCTGGCTCGGCGGATCGCTGATGGCGGCGATCCACAGCTGCTGCCGGTTGGCGCCGACGATGCGGTTACCGTAGTCGCGGCGTGAGATGAAGACGAGCCAGTAGTACCCGCCCGCGCGGAGCGGGGCGAACACCGGGTTGAAGCTGCGGTTGTCGCCCGAGATGTTGGCGAGCAGCTTGTTCTGCGAGCCGCTGAGGTCCGTCAGCCAGATCGTGCCGTCCCCTACCGAGCGCGACCCATAGGTGGTGCGCCCGTACGCGATGTACTCGGAGCCCGGCGTGAACGACGGGTACGCGGGGCGGCCGGCGCCGGCCGCCTGGGGGACGAGCGTGCTGATGTTCGAGACGGTCGTGCCGTCGGCGGCGACATCCGCCAGCATGAGGTTGCCGGTGTTCGAGTCGAACGCCCAGCCGTTGCTGTTGATGCCGCAGATCGCCGACAGCTTGGTGCCGTCGGGCGACCACGCCGGCTCGGCGCAGTTGTCACCGAGGGCGTTGGGGTTGAGCACCTGACCGGTGGTCGAGTCGACGATGCGGAGCTGATCGACGGCGCCGCCGTCGTTGCTCACCAGGATGCGATCGCCCGTCGCGTTGTAGGCGCTGAACGTTCCGCCCAGGCCCGCGCCGGGCGTGATCGTGCTCGGGGTCGCCGGGTCGGTCGTCAGGTCGAGCGTGAACTGCGGGAACGGAACGGTCGTGTCGAGGGTCGCCATCATGCGTGAGCCGTCGCGGCTCACGGTGTGACAGCCCCAGCAGCCGTTGGGCTGATAGAACTCCTCGGCGACCGGAGAGCTCGGCTTGATCTTCAGGATGCGGCCGTTGTAGTTGCCGGTGTTGCACACGCCGGGCAGCTCCCAGTAGTAGACCGCGCCCTTGAGTCGGCCCTGCGCGATGCGCCAGGTGCGGGTGACCGGCGAATACGCCTGGCCGCCGCTCCAGCGAGTCAGCGACACGGTCACCGGGTCGCTCTGCGCACCGCCTCCCGACGTGCCGATCGCGGCCCAGTCGGCCTCGGCGACGAGGAAGCGGCTCGGCGGAGCGGCCGTGAAATACGCCGTGTATTGGTAGTTCGCCTCGTCGACGGTCAGCTTGTACGCGTCCGCTGCGCCGCCGCCGTTCCACTGGATCTCCGGCGCGAGGACGTCGAGCGGGAAGACCGTCTGGTCGTACGGGTAGAGGACCTGCATCGACGGATCGGCGCCGCCGGTCGGGTTGTCGAGCTGGTCTTTCTGCTCGGGCGTCACGCCGCCGACGTCGACGGTCTTGATGATGACGACCGACGCCGTCGCGGTCCCGGAGCTCGAGCCGATCGTCGCGGTGATCGTCCCGACGCCGCCGTTCACTCCGGTCGGGGTGAAGGTGCTGCCGACGACGTCGCCGATGAACGGCTTCTCGAAGGTCCAGGTGACCTCGTCGGTGACGTCGATGCCGCCGAGCGTCGCGGTGAGCGCCTGGGTCGGGATGTTTCCGTTGTCGATCACGAGCTCGAAGCTCGCGGGCTCGATCTGGATCTCCTGCCCGTTCGAGCCGCCGCCCTGGCCGAAGCCCGCGCCGGTGCCTCCGGCGTTGTCGGCGCCTTGGCCGTCGCCGCCGCCACCCGTGCCGGGAGTTATCGAGCCGGCGCTGCAGCCGATCGAGTGGATGAGGGCGCTGATGAGCGCCATGAAGACAAGCAGGGAGCGATGCTGCATTGGGAGTGCCTCCGCGCTCACGAAGATACCAGAGGCTGGCGGTCGCGTCGCCGCTCGGGCGCTGATAAGAGCGAGAGACCATGTTCAGGCTGGAGCCTCAGACCATCGAGTTCGCGGACCACGCCCCGCTCAGGGTGTCCGACAGCGCCGTCGTCGGAGCGCCTAGGGGCCGCGTCTTCGAGGCGTTCGCGGACGCTGGCTCGTGGCATCGGTGGTTTCCGCTGATGACACGCTCCCGGTGGACCACGGCGGAGACGCGCCGCGTGGGCGCCGAGCGGGAGGTCTCCTTGCTCGCCATGGGGACGTTCCTCGAGCGCTTCATCGTGTGGGACGCCGACGAGCACATGGCCTTCACCATCCTCACCTCCTCGTCGCCCTTCGCGACGGGGATCGTCGAGAGCTTCCGCTTCGCTGACGCCGACGGCGGGCGCTCGACGCGCGTCGACTGGGTCCTCGCGGCGCGGCCGCGCCTGGTGGGCAAGCTGCTCAAGCCGGTCCTGGAGGCGACGATGCGCCGCGTCTTCCGGGGCTCCGGCCCGCGGCTCGAGTCCTACCTCAAGAGCCGATAGCGAAGCCGTGCTGCGGTTCCCACGTCGACTCTGGAAGGCGTACGTCACCGATCTTCGCGACGAGGTCGACGCGGAGAGCGCCGCCTACCGCGCGAAGGTGTCGCCGTCGGTCGTGTCGCGGAACCTCGCGATCGTCTTCATCGGGGCCGCGGTGTGCATGCTGCTCGTCCGCTTCTGCGGCAACGTCGAGGACCCCAGCTGGGTGCGCAAGCTCCTGCAGCCCATCGGCCTCGGCAAGCTCGCCGGCACGTTCGAGCACGCGGTCACCAAGTCGCCGGACAAACGCATCAACCAGCGGATCTGGTGGGCGACCGCGCGGGTCGTCGCGTACCTCGTGCTGCCGATCCTGATCGTGAAGCTCGGGCTCCGCGCGAAGCTCTCCGACACCGGGCTCGGCCTCAAGGGGCCGTCGCAGTGGAAGATCTACGCGACGCTGCTCGCCCTCGTGGCGCCGCTCGTGATTTGGGTCTCGTTCTCGCCCGCCTTCCAGGCGAAGTACCCGTACTATCGCCTGGCGAAGGGGGAGGGGCTGTGGCCGAGGTTCATCACATGGGAGGCGCTCTACGCGACCCAGTTCCTCGGCATCGAGTACTTCTTTCGCGGCTTCTTCATCCACGGTCTGCGGCGAGAGCTCGGCTACGCGGCGGTGTTCGCGCCGGTCGTGCCCTACGTGACCATCCACTTCGGCAAGCCGCTGCCCGAGGCGCTCGGCTCGCTGTTCACGGGCTTCTTGCTCGGCACGTTGAGCCTGAGGTCGCGGTCGGTGTGGGGGGCTTGGGGCGTGCACGCCGCCGTGGCTTGCTCGATGGACTTCTTGAGCCTGTGGCACCAGGGCCGGCTCTAGTGGTCTACTACCGGGAGCCGGTATGAAGGACCAGATCGCCACGGGCGCCCTCGTCCACGGTCGCTATCGGCTGATCGAGCGCATCGGCGGCGGCGGCATGGGCCACGTGTTCCGGGCCGACGACACGCACACCGGCCGCATCGTCGCCATCAAGCTCCTGCACCGCGAGCTGTGGAACAGCCCCGACGTCACCGCGCGCCTGTTCCAGGAGGCGCAGGTCCTGTCGTCGATTCGGCACCCCAACATCGTCGAGATCCTCGACGCCGACTCGAGCGAGCACGGCCCCTTCATCGCGATGGAGCACCTCGAGGGCAGCTCCGCGGGGGTGCTGCTGTCGCTCATGGGCCGCTTCGACGAGGCGACCATGATCGCCATCGCGATCCCGGTGCTCGCCGCGCTCGAGGCGGCCCACGCGATGGGCGTCGTGCACCGCGACCTCAAGCCCGAGAACGTGTTCGTGTGCCGCGAGCGCACCGCCCGCGACGAGCGGGGGACGGTGCACCTGCTCGACTTCGGGATCGCCAAGCTGCAGGCCGAGAGCACGCGGGAGGGCCCGCGCACGCGCACCGGCGTCGTGTTCGGCACGCCCGACTACCTCTCGCCGGAGCAGGCGACGGGCGAGGGGGTGCTCGACGGGCGCAGCGACCTGTTCTCACTCGGTATCGTCATGTTCGAGCTGCTCACGGGGCGCCGCCCGTTCACCGCGAGCACGGCGGTCGCGACCGCCTTCCGCATCGTGCACGCGAGCCCGCCGTCCTTCGAATCGCTCGGGGTGACCGTGTCGCCCGAGGTCAGCGCGGTGATACGGCACCTGCTGGCGAAGGAGCCGGCCGAGCGACCGGGCTCGGCCACGGAGGTCCTGCGCGTGCTCGAGCAGCTCGCGCCGGACCCCGAAGCGCGCCACGCGACGTTGCTCGGCCTCCTCGCCGACGCGGATGAGCGCAAGCGAAAGACCACGCGCCCACCTCCCCCCTCGAGCCGAGGCGCGACGCCTCCCGCGATCGGCCTCGATCTCGGCCTCGTCTCGGCGCAGCGCTCGCCCACGGCGCCGCGCACGCTCGGCCGCTGCGCTCGGGGGATCGTCTTGCGCGCCGTCGACGGAGTCATCGAGCAGACGTACGGCGACAACGAGCGCGAGCGCATCGTCGCGCTGCTCTCCGACACCCACGCAGAGGAGCTGCGGCGCGGCCGGCCGAGCGCGCTCGACGCGCACGACATCGACGTCGTGCGCCGCTACGTCGACGTCGCGTCGCGCGTGCTCGACCTCGACGTCGGAGACTTCTTCGAGCTCGGCCGGCGCTCGGTCGACCAGGAGCTCGCGTCGTTCGTCTCCACGCTGGTGAGGCCTGCCGACTTCGGCGACGTCGTTCGGCGCACCGTGGGTGTGGTCAAGTGCCTGTTCGACTTCGGAACCTGGACCATATCGGCCGAGGTGCCCCGTAAGGCGACGCTGCGCATCGAAGAGCTCGATCCGGTACCACCGCTGTTGCGCGCCTGGCTGCTTGGCGCCTTGCAGCGCATCTTCGAGCGCGCGGTGTCCGAGGACGCGCGCGCGATCGACGTGACGCCGCCCATGAGCCCCGCGTCGTCGTTCGTGATAGAGCTGTCCGTCCCTCGATGACCCGCCACGCATCGACGTATCCGGTCACGCTGCAGGCGCAGCTGCGGGACAAGCTCGGGTGGTACGCGGGGGGCGGCGCGCTGCTGTTCGTGCAGCAGCTGCTCATGGCGCGGCGCGACTTCTTCGTCCGCGACGCGGTCGACGCGGCGAACCAGCTGCGCGCGGGCGACGCGAAGTCGGCGGCCCTGGCGATCATCCTCGTGAGCATCGTGGCCGCCGTCGCGCGCGTGCTGTCGCGGGTGGCGATCTTCTCGGCGGGTCGCAACGTGGAGTACGAGCTGCGCGCGGTGCTGTTGGATCGGCTTCAGCGGCTCGGGCCTGCGTTCTTTCGAACGATGCCGACCGGGGAGATCATGAGCCGGGCGACCAACGATCTCACGCAGGTTCGCCTGCTGTTGGGCTTCGGCATCCTCAACGTCATCGCGAGCACCTTCGCCGTCGTGAGCGCCGTCTACGTCATGACGACAGTCTCCGTTCGGCTGACCCTGGCGAGCTTCGTCACGCTGCCGCTCTTGTGGGTCGTCACCCGGAGCTTCTCGATCCGCATGTTCTCGCGGACCAAGGAGAACCAAGAGGCGATCGGGCAGATGAGCGATCGCGTGCTCGCCAGCCTCTCGGGGGCGCGCGTCATCCGCAGCTTCGGGCTCGCGAAGAGCGAGCTCGACGCCTTCGAGCACCACAACGCGAACTACCTCGAGAAGAGCCTCGGGCTCGCGCGCATCCGCGGCTCGATGGGGCCGGTGATGGGCGCCATCGCGGCGGCGGGCATCCTCGTCGTCTTTTATTACGGCGGCACGCTGATGGAGCGCGGCGAGATCTCCCCGGGCGAGTTCGTCTCGTTCTGGCTGGCGCTGCTCCGGCTCACGTGGCCGCTGCTCGCGCTCGGGTTCGTGGCGGCGATCGTCCAGCGTGGACGCGCGGGGTACGAGCGCCTCGCGACCATCTTCCAGGCCGTCCCCGAGATCGAGAGCGGTGAGCTGGCGCGCTCGACGCCGGTGCGGGGCGAGCTCTCGGTTCGGGGCCTGTCCTATTCCTACGGGGACAAGCCCGTCCTGCGGCACGTGAGCTTCGACGTCCCGGCTGGGCATTCGCTGGCGATCGTCGGGCGGACCGGCAGCGGAAAGAGCACCATCGCCGCGCTGCTCCCGCGCCTGTTGCCGACCCCGGCGGGCGCCGTCTTCCTCGACGGCGACTGCATCTGCACGCTGCCGCTAGGGCGCGTTCGCGGGAGCATCGGGTACGCGCAGCAAGACGCCTTCCTGTTCTCGACCACCGTCGCGAAGAACATCGGCTACTCGCTCGACGATCCGGACTCGGCCGACGCGGACCGTGCGATTCGCACGGCGGCCGCCGAGGCGGAGGTCCTGGCCGAGGTCGAGTCGCTCCCGGAGGGGTTCGACACCGTCGTCGGAGAGCGCGGCGTGCAGCTCTCCGGGGGGCAGCGGCAGCGCATCGCCCTCGCGCGCGCGCTGCTTCGGCACCCCGCTGTGCTGGTGCTCGACGACCCGCTGTCCGCCGTCGACGCCAAGACCGAGGCCGCGATCTTGGAGGCGATCGAGCGGCAGAAGAAGGACCGCACGGTGGTGCTCATCACGCACCGCATCGCGGCCGCGCGGCGCTGCGATCAGATCGTCGTCCTGGACGAGGGCGAGATCATCGAGCGCGGAACGCACGACGAGCTGGTCGCCGCCGGCGGCTTGTATGCTGCGTTCGCGAGCGAGCAGGAGCTCGAGGCCGATCTCGACGCCCTCGATCTGGGCGAGGACGCGGCGTGAGCGCAGGCCAAGAGCCCCAGCAGGCGAAGGCGCCCGGGAAGCGCGCGGAGCAGGCCCTGGCGCGCTTCCACGAGGAGGGGGCGCTCCAGAGCTACGACCTGCGCAACCTGGCGCGGCTCTGGCCCTTCGTGCGGCCGTATCGCCTCCAGCTGTTGGCGTCGATCGGGCTCTTGCTCGTCGCCTCGGGCTTCGCCCTCACGCGCCCCCTCATCATGAGGGACGGCCTCGACGGCATCGGGCGCGACCCGGGCGCCATCACGCGGGCCGGGCTGCTGCTCACGTTCGTGATCGTCGTCGAGCAGGCGATCGCCTTCCCCCAGATGTACCTCGTTCAGAAGGTCGGCGCGCACGCGATGTCGGATCTGCGGCGGGCCGTCTTCCAGTTCCTCCACTCGCGCAGCCTCGCGTTCTTCGACCGCACCCCGGTCGGGCGCCTGGTGACCCGGGTGACGAACGACGTGGACGCGATCGGTGAGATGTTCGCGTCGGGCGCCCTCAACGCGATCGGCGATCTGCTCAGGCTCGTCGTGATCGTCGTGGTCATGACGTCGCTCGACTGGCAGATGTCGATCATCGCGTTCGCCACCCTCCCCGTGGTGATGCTGGGCGTGAACTACACGTGCAAGCGGATCCGCGAGGCGTTCCGCGAGGTGCGACTGAAGACGGCGCGCATGAACGCGTACCTCAACGAGCAGGTCAGCGGCATGTCGATCGTGCAGGCCTACGCCCGCGAGGACGACGGCGCCCGGGAGTTCGACGCCATCAACGACGCCTACCGCCAGGCGAACAACCGCTCGATCGTCTGGGACGCGACCCTCGACGCCGCCATCGAGCTGATCTCGAGCCTGTGCATCGCCTCTGCGCTGTGGGCGGCGGGCGTGCACGCGGCGAGCGAGCGGGTCTCCTTCGGGACGCTGTTCGCGTTCGTCGCGTACATCGACATGTTCTTCCTGCCGATCCGCGATCTGTCGGCCAGGTACACGCTCGTGCAGTCGGCCATGACGGGCGCCGAGCGGGTGTTCGAGCTGCTCGACAACCAAGAGGCCGACGCGCCGGCGGCTGAGCGCGTCGAGCGTGGCGCCACCGACGAGGGCGCCCCGGCCGTCGAGCTCGACGCGGTCACCTTCGGGTACAAACCCAACTCTCAGGCGCTGCGAGACGTGTCGCTCTCGGTCGCCCGAGGCGAGCGGGTGGCGCTGGTCGGCGCTACGGGGGCCGGCAAGAGCACCGTGCTCAGCTTGGTGCTGCGCCTCTATGAGGTCCAAACGGGCTCGGTTCGGGTGTTCGGCCGGGACGTGCGCCTGTGGGACAAGGACGAGCTGCGGAGGCACTTCGCGGTCGTCCCGCAGGACGTCTTCCTCTTCCCTGGGACAGTGGCGACCAACGTCGCGGCCGGTGACCCCCAGCCGGATCTAGACCGGGTCCGGCGCGCGCTCACCCGCATCGACGCGCTCGAGCTGTTCGAACGGCGCGAGGGGGGCCTCCAGGCGCCCGTCCGCGAGCGGGGCTCGAACTTCTCCGCCGGCGAGCGCCAGCTCATGGCCTTCGCGCGCGCGCTCTACAAGGACCCCGACGTGCTCGTCCTCGACGAGGCCACGGCCAACGTGGACAGCGACACCGAGGCGCGGCTGCAGCGCGCGGTCGAGGGCGCCCTCACGGGCCGCACGGCGCTAGTCATCGCACACCGACTCTCCACGATCCGGGCGGCCGATCGCATCATCGTGTTCCACAAGGGCAAGGTGGTGGAGTCGGGCACCCACGCAGAGCTGCTCGCGGCCCAGGGCGTGTACGCGAGGCTCCACGCGCTGCAGTTCGCCCGAGAGCACCTGGCGGAGCTCGGCGCGGGACACGGACCCCGCCCGACGTCGGCCGCCCCCCCCTGCCGCCTGAAGGAGCACAATCAGCGCGGCTGATTCGCGCTATAATCACGCCCGGAGGATCGCATGAACCGAGCTTTTTCTTTTGGGCTTGTCGTGGCTGGGCTGGCGCTGGGCTGTGGTGACGATACGACCGCCACGGGTGGGTCGGGTGGGTCAGGTGGCGGCGGCGGCGAGTCGGCTGGCGGCTCACCCGCGACGGGCGGCGGCGGCGCGGGCTTGGGCGGCACGCCCAGCACCGGCGGCAACGGCACCGGCGGCGATCCCGGAACCGGCGGCAACGGCACCGGCGGCGCGGCCGCCAGCTGCGTCGACGACGTGAACGACACCGCGTGCGTCGCGTGCGCGAAGGACAGCTGTTGTGACGCGTACGCCGCGTGCGAGGGCGATGCGGGCTGTGTCCAGTGCATCACCTGCACGCAGACGGCCGCTGACCCCACGACGTGCCTGGGCACCGACTGCGACCTCTCCGACGTGGTGGTGGCGGACATGATCGCGTGCGCCAACGGCTCCTGTAACGCCGACTGCTTCGGCGGCCAGTCGCTGTGCGAACCCTCCAACCAAGACACGCCGTGCCTCACCTGCGTCAAGGGCGCCTCCAACGCCGGCGGCTGCTGCACGGAGCTCGAGGCCTGCTCGGCAGATCCCGAGTGCATCCAGTGCCTCGCCTGCGTCCAGTCGGCGGCCGATCCGACCGCCTGCCTCGGCAATGGGTGCGCGCTCGCGGACGCCGAGACGAGCGACTTCTTGAGCTGCGCGCTCAACAGCTGCGGCGACGAGTGCCAGGGAGGCTGATCACTCCACGCTGGTCATCGCGACCATCACGACGAAGAAGTCCACGCAGGTAGCGTTGCGGACGGTGACGGCGAGCTCGTCGATGTCGACGAGCTCGACCTCGCTCCCTGCCGCGAGCACGAGGCTCGAGCCATCACCCTCGCGCGCAGTGGCGACATAGGCCTGCCAGGCGCGCGGCTCGCCGTCGAGCTTGTGCTCGAAGCGGACGCTCAGGCCGGGCGGGAAGTCGATCCAGTCGTCAGAGTCCCACGAGGTCGAGCGGTAGATGCCCCCCTCGGCCGTGCCGGCCGAGTAGGTGACCGGGGGCTCGTCCTCGAGCTCCTTGCCGCAGCCGCCGGTGATCGGATCGCAGGCGGTCGCGAACGCGAACAGGGCCGACGCAGCGAGCGCGAAAGCGCCCGCGACGACCCTGTGCGCGAGGGATCTCACGCGCCGAGCCACCGGGCCGCCTCCACCGCGTGGTAGGTGAGGATGAAGTCGGCGCCCGCGCGCCGGATCGACAGCAGCGCCTCGAGCGTCGCGCGCTTCTCGTCCAGCATCCCCGCCTGCGCGGCGGCCTTGAGCATCGCGTACTCGCCGCTGACGTTGTACGCGCCGACCGGGAGGTGCGTGTGCTCTCGCACCTTGGCGATGATGTCGAGGTACGGCAGCGCGGGCTTCACCATCACCATGTCAGCCCCCTCGTGCTCGTCGAGCTCGAGCTCACGCAGCGCCTCGCGCGCGTTGCCAGGGTCCATCTGGTAGCCGGCGCGATCACCGAACTTCGGCGCGCAGTCGGCGGCTTCGCGGAAGGGACCGTAGAACGCCGACGCGTATTTCACGGCGTACGAGAGGATGGCGATGTCCGAGTGGCCTGCGCCGTCGAGCGCCGCGCGGATGAAGCCCACTCGACCGTCCATCATGTCGCTCGGCGCGATGACGTCGGCGCCCGCCGCCGCCTGCGCGAGGGCGGAGCGCGCGAGCACGTCCAGCGTCGCGTCATTGTCGACGACCATCTCGCCACGCGCGTCCTGCTTCAGGATGCCGCAGTGGCCGTGGTCGGTGTACTCGTCGACACAGGTGTCGGTCATGACGCACAGCTCGGGCGCGGCGTCCTTCATCGCGCGGACGGCGCGGGGGACCGGGCCGTCGGGATCGCAGGCCGCCTCGCCGCACGGATCTTTCTGCTTGGGGAGCCCGAAGAGGATCACCCCGCCCAGGCCGAGATCGCGCGCGAGTCGGGCCTGCTCGGCGGCGGCCTTCACCGGCAGCTGGAACACGCCGGGCATCGTGCCGACCGGGCGAGGCTCGTCGAGCACGTCGCTGAAGAACAGCGGCAGGATGAAGTCGGACGGCTCGACGTGCGCCTCGCGAACGAGGCGGCGGATGGCCGGTGAGCGGCGGAGCCTACGCGGGCGGATCGTGGGAAACATCGCGGCGCAGCTTAGCAGTGTGCCGAACAAGGCACCTCGTTGCGCTCGATGACGTAGGTGCCGCTCTTTCACCCCCCCGGCCCCCCTCCCAGCGCGAGGGGGGGGAAGGACCCGCGTCAGCTCCAGCCGCCGGCCTCGGCTTGCTTCACGAACGTCGCGACGAGGTCCTCGGCGCGCGTGAGCTCACGCATCGTGAAGCGCCGGGCCTTGCCGATCTCGACGATGCCGAGCAGGCGATCGCGAGGACGGATCGGGAACATCGCCGAGGCCTCGGGATCGAGGCCGCTCTTGCGCATTCGCACCAGCGTGGCCTCGCCCGCCGGCCCGGCAGCAGGCTCTGCGATGACGACGTTGCCACCCGCCGCCGCGACGACAGCGGGATCGAGCAGGCGGGTGCGGGTCCCGAGCAGCTCGAACATGTTGGGCCCGTGCGCCACGACCACCGTCGCGCCTTCGTCCGCCATGCGATGAACGAGGCCGACCTGGGCGCCGGTGCGTCGCACGAGCGCCGCGAGGAGGAGGTTGAACGCCTCGGCGACGTCGGCCGCGCCGCGCAGCTCCTCCTCCGGGGAGGGAAAGGAGCTCGTGGGGGCGCTGGGCCCAATCGCTGCGCCGGCCCCGACCGCGGAGGGGCGGTGGGAGACCGGCCGCGGGAGCGAGCTGGCGGGGGGCACCGACGGAGCACGCGTGCTGCCAGGGGGGGCGGGCCTTACGCTGCTGACCGCTGGCGGACGCACGCTCCCGGGCGGAAGAGGGCGCACGCTCGCAGGCTGAGGGGGGCGGGCGCTGCCTTGGTTGAGCGCGGCAGGGGGCGGCACGCTCGGGACGCGCGGAGGTGCCGACACTGGAGGCTTGTTCGGCACCTTCGTGTCTTCGTCGTCGTCGAGGTACGAAGCGAGCGTGGGGCGGTCACCGCCCAAGAGATCTCGCGAGACCTGCGTCGGGACCTCATTGCCTTCCGTCGTCGAAGCCTGCGGCGCGCTGCCCGAGGAGCTCGGCGCCGCGAACGAGGCGACGGCCGCGGAGAGCACCTCGATCGTGGGTCGATCGCCCAGCTCGCCCGACTTTTCGTCGACGATCGAGACGGCGTCGAGCTCGTCGGCGTCGAGCGGCTCGGCTTCGGCGGTCTCGGGTGCGTCGTCGGGCTCGTCGAGCAACGCCGACAGCGGCGCCGCCTGGGAGCGCGGGCTCCCGGGCCCCGAGGGCTCTGCGAAGTCAGCGAGGGGCCGCCAGACCTTCCAGCCCTCGTGGCGGATGAAAGTGTCGAGCGGGACGCGACCGGCCTCGACGCCGCGCACCAGCAAATCTCGGCGAACGGGCCCCACGGCGTTCAGCCCGTCGGTCACGTACCAACGATCCGGGCCTTGAACGTTCAGGGAGTCCCCTTTCAGCTTGGCCGCCATGGATAACACGAACCCCCCAAACCCCTTCTCCGAGCCTCGGGGCTTATGGCGGTCCATCGCGGGGTTGTCAACCATAGGCCGCTGGGCCAATCACGAGAACCGATGAGCGGACGAACGACCCCGGGCGCACGGCGAAGCGAGGGCCTGGTGCAAGCCTCTCCCGCTCGCCCGGGCACGGTCTATCTGGTGGGGGCGGGGCCGGGGGATCCCGATCTGCTGACCCTTCGCGGGGCCGAGCTCTTGAGCTCGGCTGACGCGGTGCTTCATGACGAGCTGAGCTCACCCGAGCTGCTCGAGCTGGCGCGACCCGACGCGCTGCTCGAGTACGTCGGCAAGCGCGGCGACGAGCCGGCCGAGAAGCAGCTGCGCCAGTCTCAGATCGACGCGCGCATCCTCGAGCTCGCGCGAGGCGGACGCTCGGTCGTTCGGCTCAAGGGTGGCGACCCCTTCCTGTTCGGGCGAGGCTCCGAGGAGGCCGAGTCGCTTGCCGACGCTGGCGTTCCGTACGAGATCGTCCCGGGCGTCACCTCGCCCATCGCCGCAGCGGCCTACGCCGGCATCAGCCTGACCCACCGCGACCTGGCCTCGAGCGTCGTCTTCCTGAGCGGCACGACCCGCGAGGGGCAGGCCTTCGATTTCAAGGAGCTCGCCGGCCACAAGGGGACCGTCTGCGTCCTCATGGGCCTGAGGAGGCTCGGCGCGATCGCCGACGCGCTCGTTCGCGACGCCGGGCGCGCCCCGTCGACCCCTGCCGCGGTCGTCTCCGCCGGGACGCGCCCCGCTCAGCGCGTCGTCGTCGGAACGCTCGAGGACATCGCCGCGCGGGTCGTCGCCGCGCGCCTCCCGACCCCGGCGCTGGTCGTCGTCGGCGACGTCGTCTCGTTGCGCGAGCGGCTGCGGTGGTACGACGCCTGGCCGCTGTTCGACCAACGCGTCGTCGTGACGCGCGCCGAGCACCAGGCGGCGGGGCTCGCGCGGCTGCTCTTGCGCCGGGGCGCGCGTCCCATCGAGCTACCCCTGCTCGCGATCGAGGCGCCCCCCGACGAGGCGCCGGTCGAGCGCGCCGCGCGCGAGGTCGGCTCGTACGACCTGGTGATCTTCACCAGCGAGAACGGCGCGGAGCGGTTCTTCCACGCGCTGCGCGGGGTGGGGCGAGACGCGCGCGCCTTCGGAGCCGCCCTCGTAGCGTGCGTCGGCGAAGGCACCGCGAAGGCGCTCGCGCGACGAGGGATCACGCCTGACATCGTGCCCGCGACCTTCCGCGGCGAGGCGCTCGCGGACGCGATCTGCGCCGCGCTGGAGCGTCGGCCGGGCGGCGCAGCGGGGGCGCGGGCGCTCTTGCCTCGAGCGCTGGTGGCGCGCGAGGTGCTGCCCGACACGCTCCGCGCACGTGGCGTCGACGTCGACGTGGTCGCGGTCTACCAGACGGTGAAGAAGAGCCCCGACGCGCTGGTCGAGCTGCTCGAGCGGCGCGGCGCCGACGTGCTCCTGCTCACCGCGAGCTCGGCGGTCGACGCGATCTGCGACGCGCTCGGCGAGCGGCTAGGCGCGCTCACCGAGGGGCTGCTCGTCGCGAGCATCGGCGCCGTTACCAGCGAGACCGCGTCACGGCGCGGCCTGCGGGTCGACGTCACCGCGGACAAGAGCACCACGACCGCCCTCGTGGACGCCGTCGAGCGCGCAATCGGCGCTCAGAGTCGCGCGCGGTAGAGCGCGAACTTGTTGTTGAGCTCGGGCGTCGTGAGCCTCACGAGCTCCTTCGGCTCCCCGAGCTCCGTCGCGAGGGCGTCGACGCGACGCGGGAGCAGCACGACGTACACCGTGGTCTTCCCCTCCCTCCGACGCGCGGCGAGCCACGCGCGGAAGGCCTCGCCGGTCTCCTTGAAGTTCGCGATCTGGTTGCCGGTGTAGAAGTTCTCGCCCTTCCAGTTCATCTGGTACGCGACCAGCGGCCCTGGCTCATCCTTGGACGCTTGCAGGTAGCTGAGCACGAGCTCTCGCTGGCCCCAATGCGGCGCGGCGCGCGGCATGTAGACGTCGAGCGTCCACCCGGCGAACGCGATCGCGACGACGGCGAACGCGGTCACGGCGAAGCGGCGAACGCGTTCGAACGCCGTTGCGAGCAGGCACGCCGCGGCCGCCGCGGAGAACGCCCAGAACCACGCCGAGAAGCTGAGGTGCTGGGGCCACGGTCGCTCGTAGAGGTAGGTGAACAGGTGGAGCAGGCGCGCGTCCGACGGCTGGTCAGGACGCGCGAGGGCGAGGTCGCGCCCGACGAGCAGCACCAGCATCGCCCCGCACACCGCGAGCACCGTCGTCGACGAGCGCGCGCTGGTGGCTGCCTTCGCCCCTACGTCGAGCGTGGCGTGTGCCGTGAGGCCGGCCAAGAGGCCGAGCGCCGGCACCGCCGGGAAGATGTAGTGGTGGAACTTCGTCTGCATGTACGAGAACAACGCGAAGCCGACGATGAACCACACCGCGAGCAGCGCGATCGTCCCGCGCCGAGCGCGATGCTCGTCGCCGCCATCGTCGTCGCGCTGCGCGCGCGCGAGCGCTGCCGGAACCCACGCGACCCATGGGAACGTCGCGTACCCGAGCTGCCAGACGTAGTAACGGAAGCTCACGTCCTCCGACTTGTTCGTGTCGTGGACGTGATCGAAAGCGCGTTTGTACATGTCGTGGAAGATGAGGCGGTCCACGAACGGCCAGCCGTGCCGCGTCCACATCGCCACGAACCAGGGCAGCGCCACCGCACAGAACGCGGTGGTCCCCGCGGAGAGCTCGAGATCGAGCAAGAGCCGGTAGCGCTTGGTCGAGACGATGTACCCGAGCACCGCGGTGCCGGGCAGCACGAGGCCAGCGGGGCCCTTCCCCATCGTGGCGACGCCGGCGCACACGAAGGCCGCCAGGAAATAGAGCCGCCGCGCGCGGCGCTCGCCCCACTCGAGGAAGAGCACGACGCCTAGCGCGGCCGCCCACACCAAGGCCTGCAGCGCCGGGAGCACCTTGGGGTAGACCGGCGCGGCGGTGACACAGGCCTTGTTGCCCGGCATCACGCCGCAGTTGCCCGCCGAGCCGAACGTGAACGCGTCGGTCACCGCGCGGATCGGCGGCACGCGCAGCCCGAAGCGCGGGTCGACGTTGAGCGTGAGGTTCCGCGTCAGCAGGTAGATCACCTGCGGAACGACGATCAGGCACACGACGCCGAGCACGAGCTGATGCGCAGAGAGCGAGAGGCGTCGTCCCCCGAGCGCGACCGCGAAGCTGCGTACCCGAGCGTCGCCCTGAGCGTGCGCGCCGAGCAGAAAGAAGCCCAGCGCGGCGCTCATGCCCGCGACGAACGGCATGTCCGCCATCGTCTGCCGCGACAGCAGGAACCACTGCGGCATGGTGGTCACACAGACCCCGGCGAACAGGGCTGCGCGGCGACCGAACGCGCTCGCGATCGCCTTGTAGAGCACGTACGTCGCGCCGATGGTCACCAGGAAGAACGGGAACCGGACGGCCCACTCGGGGTAGGGGATCGAGCCCTCCTGGGTCGCTGCGAGCATCCCCCCCGGCTCGTAGCGCACGCCGAGCGTCGCCATGCCGAGGGCCTGCATCCAGAAGCCGAGGATCGGCTTCGACCAGAACCACTCCTCGTTGACCCACCACAACGAGATCCAGTCGCGGCGCGCGAGGATCTCCCGGGAGACCTCGCCATAGTGCGTCTCCCATGGGTCGAACAGAGAGTGCGCGCCGAGCGTCGGCAGCAGCACCAGCGTCGCGATGCACAAGAGCCAGAAGCCCTCGCGCCGGTAGAAAGGGGCGCCGTCGGTGAAGACGCCCAGCGCGCCGAGCGTGAGGCCCACGCCCGCGACCGCGCCCAGGAAGGCCAGCGGGATCAGCGCGCCCGCGGCGGTGGGGCCGAGCGCGCCTGCGACGGCGAGCCGAAGGCCGAGGAGCGTCCCGAGCGCGCCCGCGGCGGTGACGGCGAGCCCGGGCGCGAGGCGCTGGAGGGGGACCGCCTGCGAGCCGTCGTCGTCGTCGAAGCTCCCCAGCAGCCAGAGCAGGCCTACCGCCGTGACGACGGCCGCGGCGAAGCCGATCGCGACGCCGGCGCGCGGACCGTACGTCCCGAGCAAGTTGGCGACGCCGAGCAAGAGGCCGCCGAGCGTGAGCGCGAGGCCCGACCCCCACCTCGGCGGGTTGCCCCGTCGGATGAGCGGGGGCTCGTCTTCGGGGGCGGCTGGCCCGCTCTCCCCCTCGGCGCCCGCGGTCACTTCGCTTTCTTCAACAGCTCGAGCGACTGGCGGTTCGACGCGAGGCGACGCTTCTTCAGGCCGAGCTCCTCGTGCGTCTGCGCGACGACCTCCTTCGGGGCCTTGTCGGCGAACGAGGGCAGCGCGAGCTTCTTCTCGAGGGCGACCACGTCCTTGTCGTCGCTCTTGAGCGTGCGCTCGAGCCGCTCGATCTCCTTGTCGAGCTCCTCGATCGGCAGCAGCACCTCCACGTCGCGGACATAGTCGCGCGACTGGTAACGCACGTCCTCGTCGACGCCCTTCACGATCGACCCATCCGCGGACCCCGCCGTCTCCGATTGGGGCGCCGTGGCGAGGATGCGCGGGAAGCCGGGGCTGGTCTTCACCAGCACCTCGATCGCCACGCGCTCGCGCTCGAGCAGGGCGCGCCGCTCGGGCAGCGCGCTGCGCAGGCGCAGGTCGATCTGCAGCTGAGGCTTGATCTGGTGCTCGGTCCGCATCGAGCGAGCCTGCCCGATCACGTCCATCAAGATCTCCATCTCACGCTCGGCCTCGAGATCGGCGCGGCCGGTGGCGGCGGTCGGGTAGGGGGCAAGGGCGAGCGACACGGCGGAGCCGTCCGGCCGCGGGACCTTGTGCCAAAGCTCCTCGGTGATGAACGGGATGAAGGGGTGCAACAGGCGCAGGCTCGCCTCGAGCACGTAGGCGAGCACGTCGCGCCACTCCGTCTTGGCGGCCTCGTTCGAGCCTTGGAAGACCGGCTTCGACAGCTCGAGGTACCAGTCGCACAGCTCGTTCCAGAAGAAGCGGTAAGCGGCTTGGGTGGAGTCGTCGAGGCGGAAATCATCGATGCCGCGCTGCACGGTCTCGATGGTCGAGGCGAGGCGCGAGAGGATCCACCTCGTGCCGAGCTGCGTCGCCGCGGGCGGCGAGGAGCCCACCGTCGCGCCCTCGAGGTAGGGCAGGGCGAAGCGCGTCGCGTTCCAGAGCTTGTTGCAGAAGTGGCGGTACCCCTCGATCTTCTTCGGCGACAGCGGGATGCGCTTCGCCTGCGGCGAGTAGCTCGCGAGGGTGAAGCGGAGCGCGTCGGTCCCGTAGGCGGGGAAGCCGGAGCCCATTTGAGCCGCCGATGGGTACGCCTTCTTGAACTTCTTGAGCGCCTCCTCGATCGGCGCGCCCGGCAGGGCCTTCTGCACGACGTCGTCGAAGGCGGCGCCGTAGATGAGGTCGAGCGGATCGATGACGTTGCCCTTCACCTTGCTCATCTTGTCGCCGGTCTCGTCCACGACGAGCCCGTGGAGCAGCACGCGCTTGAAGGGCGGCTTCCCCATGAAGTGGATGCCCATCATCATCATGCGGGCGACCCAGAAGAAGAGGATGTCGTAGCCCGTCTCGAGATCGCTCGCTGGGTAGAACTTCTCGAGGAGGTCCGTCTTGTCGGGCCAGCCGAGCGTCGAGAACGGCCACAGCGCGGACGAGAACCAGGTGTCGAGCACGTCCTCGTCTTGCCGGATCGACGCCGCGCCGCAGCCCCCACAGGCCACGAGCTTCTCGTCGCGCGTGACGGTCACCTGGCCGCACGCGTCGCAGTAGTAGGCGGGGATGCGGTGGCCCCACCAGAGCTGCCGCGAGATGCACCAGTCGAGGATGTTGGAGAGGAAGTGGTCGTACGTCTTGGCCCACTCCTCGGGGATGATCACGGTCTCGCCGGTGCGCACCGCCTCGAGGGCAGGGTCGGCGAGCGGCTTCATCTTCACGAACCACTGCGTGCTGATCATCGGCTCGACGACCGAGCCCGAGCGCTCGCTCCGGGGGAGCATCAGCTCGTGCGGCTTCGCGCCGCGCGCGAGGCCCTTCTCGTCGAGCGCCTTCTTCACGGCCTTGCGCGCGACGAAGCGATCGAGGCCGGCGAACGCGCCGCAGCGCTCGTTCATCTTGCCGTCGAGGTTCAGGATGTTGAGCTCCTCGAGCTTGTGGCGCTTGCCGGTCGCGAAGTCGTTCCAGTCGTGCGCCGGCGTCACCTTCACCGCGCCGGTGCCGAAGGTCATGTCGACCAGCTCCGCGTCGGTGATGATCGGCACCTTGCGGTCGACGAACGGGTGCACGAGGAACTTCCCGTGCAGGTGCTTGTAGCGCGCGTCGTCGGGGTGAACGGCCACCGCGGTGTCACCGAGCATCGTCTCGGGGCGCGTGGTCGCGACGACGAGCTGTTCCGCCGAGCCCTCCACGGGGTACGCGAACATGAACAGCTCGCCGTTGGCGGGCTCGTTGTCGACCTCGAGGTTGGAGAGCACCGTCTGCGCCTCGCAGTCCCAGTGGACGAGGCGCGTGTCTCGGTAGATGAGGCCCTCCTCGTGCAGGCGGCAGAACGCCTCACGAACGCCGCGCGACAGATCGGGGTCCATCGTGAACTTGGAGCGATCCCAGTCGGCGCTCACGCCGAGGGCGCGCTGCTGCTCGGCGATGCGCCCGCCGCTCTCGGCCTTCCACTGCCAGACCCGCTCGAGGAACGCCTCGCGGCCGAGGTCGTGGCGGGTCTTACCCTCGCGCTTGAGCTGGCGCTCGACGACCGTCTGCGTCGCGATGCCGGCGTGATCGATGCCGGGCTGCCAGAGCGTGCAGAAGCCCGCCATGCGGTGGTAGCGCGTCAGGATGTCTTCCAGCGTGCAGAACAGCGCGTGGCCCATGTGCAGCGACCCCGTCACGTTCGGGGGCGGCATGGGCAGGACGTAGCGAGGCCGGGGGTCGGGCAGCTCGTCGCTAGCGGCGAAGACCCCGAGCTCGATCCAACGTTTCTCCCAATAAGCCTCGATCGGCTTCGGCTCGTAGCCCTTGGCAAGCTCGGTCATGGTGCCCGTTTACCACGGACGGCCCTGGCCGAGGCTTCCCGACGCTACTGACGCCGACCTACTTCGTGAGGCGGGAGATCTCTTCCTTGATCAGCGTCTCGGCGAGGACGGGCACGACCTCCCACACGACCCTCTCGATGAGATCGCGCGACAGCGCCATGATCGCGTCGGCCTGCTCCTTCGAGAGGCCCATCTCGCCGACCTTGGCGGCGACCTGACCCGCCGCGGCGCTCATCGCGGCGCTCGCTGCCGCGGCCGGGGCCCGAGCGGGCGCGGCGCCGGGCGCGACGCCCTGGTGGGTCGCGACGTTCGCGGGGCGGGCCTGTGCCGCGGGAGCCGCGGGGGTCGGGGCAGGCGCCGCAGGCTTGGCGCCCCCGAAGCCACCCGACCCGAAGCCGGCGGTCTCGCCGCAGGCGCGGGCGCCGGCGCTGGGGCCGGTGCGGGGGCGGCCGCGCCGTAGCCGATCGTGCGGCTCTTGGCGGCGGGCGCCGCCGTCGAAGCGGGGGCAGCCGCCGCGGCAGGCGCCGGGGCAGGCGCCGCCGCACCTGCGGACGCGCCGCCGGACGCGAGCTTGTTCACGCGGTCGATGAGCTGCTGCGTGTCGAAGGGCTTGTCGATGTGGTCGTCGACGTGGGCTCCGGCGCCCTTGCCCGCGTCGAACGGGTTCTGGCGCGACGACAGGAACAGAAGGGGCGTGCCCGGCGACGCCGACTTCAGCTGCTCGGCGACCTTGTAGCCGTCCCCATCGAGCGAGTTGTCGCAGATGATGACGCCGACTCCACCCCCGCGGACCCGACCGAGCGCTTCCTCTCCCGAGCCGACCGTCATCAGTTGGAAGTCGGTGCCAGCGAAGGTGATCTCCAAGATCTTTCGCATGGTCGCGCTGTCATCGACGGCGAGGATGGTCGTGGCCACGTGGGGAGGCTCCTTCGGCAGAGGATCGTCGCGGGATCGAGCCACGCGACGAAATGAGTACGACGAGGCCTGGCATCATCCGGTCCCGGGGTCGTTTCTGTCAACATATGCGCCCGGACGCGGAGCCCGCAGGCTCACCCATGGACGAAACCTGAACGACGTCTCGACGTAAGCGGACATAGAGTTCCGCTCTTGCTCCCCACCGTCCTACAACCTGCCACTTTTCGGGGTCGCCGCCCCACCTTGGCCGCGAGGCCTTGCGGCCGCGGCCCGCGCTCCATACGGCCCGAGCTCCGACCGGAGAAGAGGTGAGCTCATGAGGCGTGGCACGTGCGCGTGGTTGATGTCTGGGATGCTCTCGTGGGCGGCGGTCGCGACGGCCGAGGAGCCAGCTCCTGGAGGCGCGGTGTCGGCGTCACCCCCGGGCGCCACGGTCTCCGCCCCGCTCCCGCCGCTCGCAGAGTTCGTCGCGGCCGCCCGCAGTAAGGCGCCCGCGACCCTCGAGGCGGAGGCCGTGCTCGAGCAGCGCAAGGCGGAGAAGGAGCAGGCCATCCTCTCCGTGCTCCCGGTCTTCACCGCGTCCGCCTCGTACACGCGCAACCAATACGAGTCGGCCGTCGATATCCCGACCGGTGGGGGCGCGGTGGAGACCGTCGTGGTGGCGCCCCACGACCAGCTCGACGCCGCTCTGCGACTCGACGTCTTCTTGCTCGACGCGCGAGCGTTCTACCGCATCGGGGCGGCTGACGCCCGGATCGACTCGGCCGCGCTGACGTCGTCGGCGACCCAGCGCGAGGTCGAGAGGGCGGTCACGCTCGCCTACTACCAGCGGGTCGCGGCCGAGGCCGTCGAGCGGAGCGCGGAGCGCGCCGTGACCGTCGCCGACGAGAACAAGAAGGTCGTGCAGGCGCGGCGCGAGGCCGAGGTCGCGTCCGACCTCGACCTCGAGCGGGCCAGCGCCGCCGTCGATCGAGCCAAGCAGACCCTCGCGGAGGCGCGGCTCCAGCGGTCGCTCGCGACCCGCAAGCTCAAGAGCCTCTCGGGCAAGGACGCGACGGGCACCGCACCTCCTCTCGCCGCCGATCTCGGACCGGGGGTCCCGCTCAGCACCCTCGAGGGCAAAGAGGCGAACCAACCCCTGGTGAAGTCCGCGAAGCAGGACGTACGCGCCGCCGAGATCCAACAGACCTCCTCGTGGCTCGTGCTGGTCCCCCGCGTCTCGGCCTTCGCGCAGGAGCGCTTCTCGAACGCGACCGGCTTCGGGGGTGAGGTCGCGACGTGGTCCGTCGGAGTCGTGGCGGAGTGGAGGCTCGACCCTGCCGCGATCGGCGCCGCGCGCACCGACGCCGCGGTGACGCGGCTCGCCGAGGCTCGCTACGCCAAGCTCACCCAAGACGCCAAGGACGCGATCGAGGACGCCTGGCTCGAGGTCGCGGCGCGCCGCGAGGCTGCCTTGGCGGCCCGCAGCGAGGAGGTCGCAGCGAAGAAGGCCGCCTCCGTCGCGAAGAGCCTGTACGAGGTGAACAAGGCTTCGCAGCTCGACGTGATCCTCGCGGACCGCGACGTGCTTTCGGCCGAGGTCGCGAGGGTCCAGGCCGACGCGAACCTCGAGCTCGCGCGCGCGAACCTCCGCCTGGTCTCCGAGCCAGCCGAGGGCGGGCCATGACGGCGAGCCCCGCGCTGCCACGCCTGGCTCGCTGGCGCGTCCTCGCGGAGCTCGGGCTCCGCATGATGCTCCACGACAAGGCGAAGCTCGTGGGGACGCTCATGGGGGTGATCTTCGCGGTGGTGCTCGGTGTGCAGCAGCTCTCGATCTTGTTCGGGCTGCTGCAGAAGAACACCATGTTCATCGACAACTCGGCGGCCGACCTTTGGATCGTCCCGCCTGGGACGACTACGCTGCAGACCGGCGGGCTGATGTCCGACGGGGTGCTCGCGCGAGCCCGCTCGACCGAGGGCGTCGCCCTGGCCGAGCCCTTGCTCTTTCAGACGGCGACGCTCAAGAAGCCGAGCGGCGGGACGGAGCCCGTGACGCTGGTGGGCACGTCTCTGCCCGCCCGACTCGGAGGGCCCTGGAACTTCGTGGCGGGTGGCCCCGAGGTGCTCGAGCAGCCCGACACGGTCGTGTTCGAGGACTCGGAGCGAGAGAAGTATGGCGGCCTCGATGTCGGCAGCGTCCGTGAGCTCGCCGGCCAGCGCGTGAGGGTGGGCGGGTTCACCTGGGGGCTGTTGCCGTTCGGGCCCGCCTACGCCTTCACCGAGCTGGGCCACGCGCGCGATCTCACGGGCGTGCCCGCCGACAAGATGAGCTTCGTGCTCGTCAAGGTGCGGCCAGGGCAGGACGTCGACGCCGTGAAGGCGCGCCTCGCCGAGCGGATCCCGGAGCTGACCGTGGTGACCCGCAGCGAGTACTCCCGGAGCGTCGTCATCACGCTCCTCAAGGAGCAGCTCGGCGCCTCGTTCGCGACCTCCACCTCGTTCGGGCTCATCATCGGCTTCGTCATCGTCGCGCTCTCCATGTTCTCGAGCGTGCTCGACAACCTCCGCGAGTTCGGGACGCTCAAGGCGATCGGCTGC
The DNA here is from genome assembly GCA_016719945.1 of Polyangiaceae bacterium. Taxonomy (GTDB): domain Bacteria; phylum Myxococcota_A; class Polyangia; order Polyangiales; family Polyangiaceae; genus Xiheicaenibacterium. The sequence goes on from JADJYE010000017.1 coordinate 60,673, forward strand.
ACGAACCTCGACCTCGCCCTGCTCCTCTTCTGCCAAGCCGCGCTCTACGCGCTCGCTGGGTCGCTGATCGGCCTCGGCCTGGTGGGTCAGATGGCGGAGGGGATCCGCGGGCCCAAGCTGGTGCCCATCGTCCCGCCCGTGCTCCTGGCGATCGTGCCGGCCCTCATGCTCGTCGTGTGCGTGGTCGCGTCGACCCTCGCGCTGTCGAGGATCCGCAAGCTCGAGCCCGGGATGGTGTTCCGATGACGACCGAGCAGGCGATCCGAGCGCGTGGCGTGACGAAGGTCTTTGGGGCTGGAGGCCTCGAGTACCACGCGCTGCGGGGCATCGACGTCGACGTCGCTCGTGGCGAGTTTCTGATGCTTGCGGGCCCCTCGGGGAGCGGGAAGACCACGCTGCTGTCAATCGTGGGCTGCGTGCTCGCGGCGACCAGCGGCTCGGTGCACCTGTTCGGCGAGGACGTCACCGCGCTCGCGCCGAGTCGGTTGCCCGACCTTCGCCTGCGTCGGATCGGCTTCATCTTCCAGGGGCACAACCTCATCGCGTCGCTGTCGGCGCGAGAGAACGTGGCCCTCGTCGCCAGGATGCAAGGCTTCGGCAAGCAGGAGGCGGGTCGCCGAGCCGAGGCGCTGCTCGACCGGGTGGGGCTCGGCGACAAGGTCGACAACCTCCCGGCCCAGCTCTCGGGTGGACAGCGGCAGCGCGTGGCGATCGCGCGCGCGCTCGCGGGGGAGCCGCCGCTCGTGCTCGCCGACGAGCCGACCGCCGCGCTGGACGCGCAGAGCGGTCTCGGCGTCACGGAGCTCTTGCGCGAGCTGTGCCGCGAGCATGGTCGCACGGTCGTCGTCGTCACCCACGACAGCCGCATCTTTCACCTCGCGGATCGGATGGTCCACATCGAGGATGGCCGCATCGTGGAGCCGCTGCTGGAGCAAGCGTCATGACCCATCGAAAGCTCAAGGTTCGCTGGTCTTTGTGGCTGTCTTTCGCGATCCTCGGCCTCGCTGCAGCCAGCGTCGGGAGGAGGCGCTCGCCAGCGGCTCGCCCACCGAGCCTCGCGAGTCCGACGAGCGGAGCTCGGAGCGCCAGCTCTCGGGCCCTGAGGACGAAGCTGTTCGTGCCCGAAGGCCCGCACGTCGGCGGACAAGGAGTGGTCGAGCCCGCGGATCGCGAGACGAAGGTGGCGGCCGCTGTGTCGGGCCGCGTCGCGAAGGTCCACGTGAAGGAGGGCCAGCGCGTGAAGGCAGACGAGGTGCTGGTCGAGCTCGAGTCCGCGGTAGAGCGCGCGGCCCTCGCGGCTGCGCTCGCGGACGTCGAACGCGATAGGGCCGAGCTCGATCGGCTCAAGAACGGACCCCGCTGGGAAGACCGCCTTGCCGCCGCCGCGGACTCGCAGGCCGCGGCCGCCAAGGTGGAGCAGACGCGGGGGATCCTCTCGCGGCTCGAGAAGGCGCAGCAAGGCGGAGGGGCCACGGGGGACGAGGTCGATCGCGCAGCGAAGCAGCTCGCGCAGGACGTCGCGAGCGCCGAGGCCGCTGCCGCCCGCGCCAAGGGGTTCTCGTCCTCTCGGTCCGAGGACATCGCGGCCGCTCTGGCGCGTGTGGAGGCGTCGAAGGCGAGGGCCGAGGAGGCCAGGGCGCGGCTCGACCAGCGGGTGGTGCGCTCGCCGATCGACGCCGAGGTGCTCGAGATCAAGGTGCGCGCCGGCGAGCTCACCCAACCAGGCAGCGACCACCTGGTGACGATCGGGGACACGCGGACGCTCCGCGTGCGCATCGACATCGATGAGCGCGACATCGCGAAGATCGAGCGGCGCGCTCGTCAGGGTGCGGCTCGTCGCGCAGCCCGGCTCCGAGCTGCTGGGGAAGGTGGTCGAGATCGGCCGGCGGATGGGCCGCAAGAACGTGCGCTCGGACGACCCAGTCGAGCGCAGCGACTCGAAGATCCTCGAGGTCGTGGCCGAGCTGTCGGACCCTGGGCCGCTCGTGATCGGGCAGCGGGTCGTTGGGTTCGTCGCGGTGCCGTGAGCTGGGCCGCGCGGGCGCGGCGCATGCCTCGTGCTAGCGTCCGGCCGATGAGAGGTCGCCTCGCCTCGAGCGCCGCCGTGCTGATGCTGGGCCTCGCTTGCCACGTGGAGCCGATGGTGCTGGCGCCGTGTGAAGACCCGAGCGCGCCGTGCTGGGCCGTTCGGCGAGAGACCCCGATCGCGGACGCGCAAGGCGACGGCGTCACTCGCTTCTTCGCGGTCGGGGACATGGGCCAGCCCGACGCGACGAAGCTGGGCTTGTCTGCTGGCGCTGCGCACGTCGCGTCCCTCGTGCAGGCGGTGTGCGCGCGCCGAGGGGGATGCGACTTCGGCGTCATGCTCGGCGACAACGTCTACCCGAAGGGGATCGAGGGTGAGCCCCAAGCACGGTTCTTCAGCGAGCTGTCGCGGCGCTACTCGAACGACTGGACCCTCCCCCTCGTCTACGTGCTCGGCAACCACGACTACGATCCCTATTTCGCGCAGACGACGCGCGCGCGGGCGGAGCTCGAGCTGATCGCGAGGCTCCACGACGCACACGGGGGCGTGATCCGCGGGCGCGCCCACTTCTTCGACCTCTCGGCCGACCACGTCGACCTGTTCGCGTGGGACACGAACTACCTCGTCCACGCCTGCGGCGCTGCGGTCGGAGGGAGCCCGTCGTGCGTCGACTCCGGCGACGCCGCGCTCCGCGCCATCGAGCGGTCCGACGCGCCGTTCAAGGTCTGGCTCGGACACCACCCCATCCGCTCGAACGGAGAGCACGGCGACGCTGGCGAGCTCGAAGAGTGCCTCGCGCCGTGGGCCTGCGTAGGGATCTGGTCGGGGATGGGCCTTCGCCAGCTCGCGCTGCGGCACGTGGTAGGGAAGGCCGACCTCACGCTGTCGGGGCACGACCATGCGCTGCAGGTGTTCTCGGCCCCCGAGCTGCGTGGGACCGCCCTCGTCGTCAGCGGAGCAGGGGCGAAGACCACCCCGCTCGGCCGCGAAGAGCGCCGCGGCGCCGCTTGGCTCGCGGAGGCGATGCTCGGCTTCACGCTGGTCGAGGTTACCCAAGATCGCCTCACGGTGACCGTCTACGGGACGCCGGTCGCGGCGGGGGAGGTGCCCCTCGAGCTGCCCGAGGGCGCCGACCCTCAGCCCCTGTTCGTCATGCACAAGGACCGGGGCGGCGCGTGGGTGCGCGACTGAGCGCGACGGCGCCGCCCGCTGCTCGGGCTTCGCTCTCGTGCGGCGCTCGGGTCACGACGCGAGTAAGCTACGCGCGCCGCATGCCCCGCACCTCTGGTCCCAAGGAGCCCCTCGCCCCGCTCGATCGCGTCGTGAAGGAGCGCCTGTCTCTCACCTGGAACGCCGCGCGAGAAGCGATCAGGACCGGTAAGGTGTTCGTCGGCGAGCCCGGGGCGCCGGTGACCGATCCCCGCTCCCACGTGCGGCTCTCGGAGAAGATCGAGCTCGTCGCGTCCGCTCCCCGCCCCCACGTCGCCCATCGCGCCGAGCTCGAGCGGAGCGCCATCGTGCACGTCGACAACGCGGTCGTCGTAGTGAACAAGCCCGCCGGCGTCACCACGGTTCCGTTCGGCGACGAGTCGCCCGAGCAGGCGCGGCACACCCTCGACGCGCTCGTGCGAGAGATCTTGGCGCGGCGCTTCCCCGGAGGCCGCGGTCGCTCACCGCTCGGCGTGGTGCACCGCCTCGACAAGGACACGAGCGGGGTGATGCTGTTCGCGCGGACGCTCGAGGCGAAGAAGCACCTGGCGCAGCAGTTTCGCGTGCACTCGATCGGGCGTCGCTACGTGGCGCTCGTTCACGGCACGTTCGTGGGCAAGCGGACGCTCCGTTCGCACCTCGTCGAAGACCGCGGGGACGGCCTCCGCGGCTCGGCCCGCCCCGGACGCCGGGAAGGCCAGCTCGCTGTGACTCACGTGCGCGCGGTGACGCCCCTCGCGGGCGCGACCTTGGTCTCGTGCGAGCTGGAGACGGGCCGCACCCACCAGATCCGCATCCACCTCGCGGAGGCGGGCTACCCGATCGTGGGAGAGGCCGTGTACATTCGGGGCTACGGTGGTCCGAGGCTCGACGCGCCGAGGACCATGCTCCACGCAGCGGAGCTCACCTTCGAGCACCCCGTCTCGGGGGAGGAGCTGAGCTTCGGCGTCGAGCCGCCGGAGGACTTCCGGCGGGTGATGCAGCGGCTCGCCTCTCGCACGGGCGCGTGAGCCACGCGCCCACACGCGCCTCTGCCTCGCGCCTTCGTGCCACCTGGCAATTGCCGCGAAACCTCACGTATTCTGAGCGGTGGACGCGCTCGACTCGATGAACCCATTGAACGCCAGCCAGCGGCTCGCTGATCGGTTCCTTCAGGAGCGGCGCGTCGCGCCCGAGCTCCGCGAGCGGGCGCACAAACACGCGATGGCCTCGCGCAAGCGCCTCGAGGACGCGATCCTCGAGCTCGAGCTCGCGTCGGAGGCCGACCTGCTGCGGTACATCTCTGCGGGTCACAAGACGAAGTTCGTCTCCACCGAGAAGCTGTTCAAGGCCAGCGTCGATCCGACGATCGTGGGGATCGTCCCCGCGAAGCTCGCCGAGCTCCACAACATCATGCCGGTCCTGTACTCGGCGCAGACGGACTCGCTCTCCGTCGTGACCGCCGACCCGGACGACGTCGACGCGCTCAAGGAGCTGCGCATGGCCGCGAGCGTGAAGGCCGTGCAGCCGTTGCTCGCGCGTCCGGCTGCGATCCGCGCCGCGATCCGGCGGGCATATTTCGGCGATCCGGCGGCCTTCGAGCCGCTCATGGTGGCGATCCAGAAGGCGCAGGCGGCGAACGCGGCAGCGTCGTCGGCCTTCTCCAGCCGGGGTCAGACCGGGGCGGCTCCGTTTGGCGCGAGCGAGCCGGACGACGCGCCGACCCAGGCTCGTGACGTCGGGTACGGCTCGATCCCGCTCGCGACGCAGGCCGAGACCTTCTCGTATTCGAACGTCACGCACTTCCAGCGGGCGCACGAGCCCGCGCCTGCGCCCGCGCCGCGCCCGGTGATGCCGTCTCAGCCACAGCTGGGGACGGCGCCCCAGCACCAGGCGGTCGCCCCGCACCCTCACCTGCCCAGCCCCCCGATGCCGCACGCTCCTTCGGTGATGCAGCAAGCTCCGATGCAGCGCGCCGCACCCGCCCCCCAGGCGATGCCGATGCAGCAGGCGATGCCGATGCAGCAGGCGATGCCGATGCAGCAGGCGATGCCCGCTCGGCCTGCGATACCGCTGGCGCCGCCCGCCAGGCCGATCCCGCAGGCGATGCCTAGCCCTCAGCCGGCGGTGCAGATGCCCCCGCCGGCCGCGCGCCCGCCGGCACCGTCGGCGGCGGACGACGAGGGGACGACGTCGATCCGCGATCCGATGGTCCCCTTCGCCACCCTCGTCGACGTCGCGCGCGCGCTGGTCGACGCGCTCGACGCGCAGCGGAGCCACTTCGAGGGCCACTCGAGCCTCGTCGCCGGGAGCGTGCGAAAGCTCTGCCTCGCGATGAAGATCCCGGAGCAGCGCTCGATGCACTATGAGCTCGCGGCGCTCCTGCACGACCTCGGCAAGGACGGCGCGCACCACATCACGGCGCTCAACGTCGCGCGCCACGAGGCGTGTCGCGCCGAGGCCAAGTCGACCGTCGATGTCCCGCGGGCTTTCTTCCCGGACGCCAAGATCCCGCGCGACACGAAGAACGCGCTGCGGGGGATGTACGAGCGATGGGATGGTCGCGGCGTGCCGAAGGGGACCGCCGGCGACGCGATCGACCTCGGCGCGCGCATGCTCTCGCTCTGCGACAGCTACGCGGACCTGGTGAACCACTGGGACAACCCCGCGGGTCGCAAGCTCGAGCCCGCCGCGGCGATCGCATACTTGCGCGCGCACAGCGGCTCGATCTTCGATCCCGGTGTCGTCGCCGCGCTGCGCGCCGACGTCGGCGCGATGAACCCCGCCGCCCTCAAGGAGCGACCTCGGGTCGTCGTGCTCGACGCAGATTTCTCGGCGACGGCTTTGGTCGAGATCGCGCTCATCGACCAAGGCTTCGATGTGCGCACGGTCGCCGACGCCGAGCAGGCCTTCAGGGAGCTTCAGGCGGTGACGCCCGTAGCGGTCGTGTGCGAGGCGGATCTCGACGGTCCCGAGGCCGGCCTGCAGCTGCGAGGTCGGGTGCTCGGAACGAGCTGGGGCCGCGCCTGTCCCACGTGGATCCTCGTCACCAAGCGCGGCGACCCCCAGATCGAGCAGATGGCGTTCGACCTCCAGTTCGACGACCTCGTGAAGAAGCCCGTCAAGGCCGACGACCTCGTCGGGCGCCTCAGGCGGATCGTCGAGCAGAAGTCGCGAGCCGGAGGCTGAGCGCGAAGGCCGCGGGTCAGTCGTCGATCAGCTGCGCGACGTACCCGAGGCGCGCGACGTTGTCGAACAGCGGGTTCGGCAGCTGGAACGCCGGGCTCGCCTGGCCCACGGCGCTCGAGTTGTCGACGACCACGTAGTAGAGGCCGCGGCGCAGAGGAAACTTCCGGGTGAAGGGCCCCGGCTGGACGGTGACGGACGCGATCGGCGGACCCGGAGGTGCGGTGGAGCCCTGCAGCTGGTAGGCGTTGCGCCAGATGTCGCCGCGCGGCTCGTCGATCACGACGAAGTCGACGGGCGCGGCGCCGACGAGGTTGCCCTTGAGGACGATCGCCTGCCCGTCGCTCGCGACCTCGAACGGCCCCAGGAAGTCCTGCTGGTTCGCGTACACCTCCGCGGTCTCGTTGGTGAACGTGAGCTCGTCGTCGTCGTCGTCGACCATGATGGGCTTGAACGGACGCACTCCCGGCGGGAGGATCCCGAGCGAAAACTCCTTGCCCTCGTCGGTCTCGACGACGGTGAACCCGCGCGCGATGAGGCCGCTCACGACCTGGCCGCCGAAGACGTTCGCCGCCGGCCCCGCGGGGGTGATCACCCCCGCGATGTCGAGGATCTTGTTGTCGGTGTTGATGAGCTTGAACTCGGGGCCGCCCGCGATGCGCTTCATCTTGCCCCACACCCAGTTGCCGTCGTCGTGCAGGAAGAAGTCGAAGGCGTACTCCACCGCGGTCGTCATCGTGAAGCTCGTGCGCTTCGCGGTCGGCAGGTACGCGTAGCCAGAGCCCGAGATGTTCACGATGACGGTGCGCGACTGCTCGTCGATCGAGTAGCTGCACGACTCGGGGAAGTACCGGCCAATGGTCGCCGAGCGCTCGCCGTTCAGCTTCAGCGGCACGCTCGTCTTCAACACCTCGGGGCAGATCCGCTCGGACCCGTAGGTCTTGAAGGCCCACCAACGGAGGTTGGGGTCTCGGTTGATGATCGCCGCGCAGCTCGTCGTGCTCGCGGCCGTCGTCAACAGGAGCGCCGTCACGGCGCCGCTCGCCACGCGGGAGCGCAGGTCGTTTCGCAAGGAAGCCTCCGTCAGAGCACGAGCCGCCATCTCACTTCGGGGCGGATCTCGAGGTGGAAATGATTCTCGTGGGCCTGGTCGTAGTTGGGGGACAGCATCGACGTGAACAGCCGAAGATCGTCCGCGTCGCAGAAGATCGCGCGCAGCTCCTGAGCGTCGGCGCTGCCGGCGGCGCGAGCTTCCTTCGTGCAGGGCGCCTGTCCGCGCGCCGGCTTCCAGTCGCGAAGGACCACGAGGTCCTTGGGCTTCGCGCCGCCGCTCGATTTCTTCACCAGGCGCCGGAGGTCGATGGCGAGGCCCCCAGGGTGGCGAATCGCGTGTTTGTCCGCCGGCCAGGACTTCGCGGGGGGACGCCAGGCCGAGAAGATGAGGGCCTCCTCGATGTCGCGCTTCACCAGCAGGGCCGAGAGATCGTGGAGCGCGAGGACGAGGCGACAGTCCATGATCTCGTGCGGCGTGTCGGCGCGCTCCGCCGGAGGCAGCTCGGTGCGGTACAGCACGCCTCCGAGCGGACCCTTCAGCCGCACGGGGATCGCCACGCCACGGGCCGACTCGACCTCCGCGAACTGGACCTTGCGCTGTCGGAGCTCCCGCAGGCAAGCCGTGCCGGTCAGCGCAGCGTACTTCGCGGCGGGCGTCTCTGCCCACCCGGCCTCCTCCGTCACGCGGGGCTTCTTGGGCTTACGCTTCGCGGGCTTCGCCAGGCCGCCAGCGGCCCAGGTGACCGCCAAGGCGCACACCAGGGCGACCAAGCGGGCACGGGCGGACCGTCTGGGTCGGGGCGCGAACATGCTCTTTCGACGAGAGCGTAGCCGATCCGATGCGGAGCGACCCCGCGGGGCAGGTGAATTCCGTGGCTACGACGTTGACCGGAGCGATTTCCGCAGGGAAACTTCAGGGTAGCCGTAGCCATGTTGTCTCCCCGCGCTCGAAGGATCCTCTTCGCGGTCGTCACCGAGTACATCGAGACCGGGACGCCGGTCGGCAGCCGCACCCTTTCCAAGCGCCGCGGGCTCGATCTGTCCGCCGCCTCGATCCGCAATGTGCTCAGCGATCGCGATGACGCCGCGTACCTCTTTCAGCCGCACACGTCCGCTGGCCGCATCCCCCACCGATCGCGCGATCCGGCTCTTCGTCGACACCCTGATGGAGATGAAGATCGTGCCCACGGAGGATCGCGCCAGCCTGCGCGCGCGCGTCGCCGACATCTACGCGAACAGCGAGGATCCTCTCGCCGACAGCGGCAAGCTGCTGTCGCAGCTGAGCGGAAACGTCGGGGTCGTGACGCGCCAGAGCCGCGGCCGTTCGCTGCAGCAGCTGCGCTTCATGCCGACGCGCCCCGGGCAGATGCTCGCGGTGCTCGTCTTTCAAGACGGGTCGGTCGAAAACCGCTTCGTGCCCGTCGACGGGCCCATCCAGGAGGCGGAGCTCACGAGGATCCACAACCTCCTCTCCGACGTCATCGAGGGCCGCTCGCTCGGTGAGGTGCGTGAGCTGTTCGCCCGGCGTTTGGCGGATGATCGGCTCGCCATCGACGCGCTCAAGCGCAAGGCCTTCGACCTCGCGCACCGCGCCATCGCGGGCGTCCCCGACCGCAGCACCGTGCGCATCGAGGGGCAGCGCAAGCTGCTCGACATGCCCGAGTACGGCGACATCGACAGGCTCAAGCGCCTCGTCGTCGCCCTGGAGGAGCGCGAAGAGATCGTGGGGTTGCTCGACAAGACCCTCGCCGCCGGAGCCGTCACCGTCTTCGTCGGCAGCGAGACGGGCGAGCTCGGCGACGGGCAGCTCAGCCTGATCGTCGCGCCGTACGCCGAGAATGGTCAGGTCGCCGGGGCGCTCGGGGTCCTTGGACCGACGCGGATGGACTACGCGAAGGTGATGCCGCTCGTGGACGCCGCGGCGGCCGCCGTGACCGACGCGGTGAGCAACGCGACCCGGCGCTGACTCGTCCGACCGGAGGTCGGACCAGCAAGCCCCCCCTAGTTGGGAGCCGGCATCACGCCCGCGTTGGCCTCGCTTCTCTCGGCCTGATCGCGGGCTATGCCGGCTCTAGCTCGAGGCGCGCTTCTCGGCGGCCTGGCATTTGTCGCACACGCCGTACATCTCGTGTTTGTGCGACGTCACCCGGAAGCCGTAGCGCACGGCGACCGCCTCCTGCAGGCGCTCGATCTTCGGCTCCTCGAACTCGGTGATCGTCCCGCACGTGGTGCAGATCAGGTGGTCGTGGTGGTCGTCGTCGTCGTCTGCGAGCTCGTACCTGGACAGCCCGTCGCCGAAGCGGCGCTCTGAGGCCACGCCGCACTCCGCGAGCAGCTTGAGCGTGCGGTAGACGGTCGCGTACCCGATCCCTCGATCCTGCGCTCGCACCTCCCTCAGCAGGTCCTCGATGGTGAGGTGTGAGCCACCCTCGAAGAACGTGTCGACGATCAGGCGGCGCTGCGCGGTGCTACGCAGCTTCTTCTTGGCCATGTACGTGTCGAGCCGCTCGCGCAGCCGCTGGCGCGCGACGGAGGTGATCGATCGCTCCGAGGGCGAAGGCGGCGGGATGCGTGCCATGGTCTGGCACTGATTACGCGCATGAGCGCGGTCGTCAAGCCAGCCGGCCTCCCTCGACAACCGAGGTGTTGCTCGCCAGCGCGCAGCGAGCCCCGCCCCACGCGCGGGCGTCGTGTACGTTGGGCGCACCGCGTGACGATCCACTCCGACGACAGCGGCTCGACGAAGCAAGAGCGCGCCGTCGTCTACCTGATGGCCGGGGTGCAGTTCGTCAACGTGCTCGACTTCATGATGGTCAACCCCCTCGGGCCCCAGCTCGCGGAGGACCCGTCGATGCGCGTGCCGGCGTCTCAGCTGCCGCTGGTGATGGGCAGCTACACCGCCGCCGCCAGCGTCACCGGCGTGCTCGGCTCGCTCTTCCTCGAGCGGTTCGATCGCCGGAGCGCGCTCGTGGTGACCCTGGTGGGTCTCGCCGTCGGCACCGCCATGGGCGGCCTCGCGCAAGGGCTGACCAGCCTGATCGTCGCGCGCGTCGTCGCTGGTTTGTTCGGGGGGCCCGCGACGAGCCTCGCGTTCGCGATCGTGAGCGACGCGATCCCTTCGCGGCGGCGAGGCTGGGGGATGGGCATCGTGATGGGCGGCTTCGCGGTGGCCTCCGTGTTGGGCGTGCCGGCGGGGCTGAACCTCGCCAAGCTCGGCGGTTGGCGCACCCCCTTCTGGGGTGTCGCGGCGCTGATCGCGATCGCCGCGATCGCCGCCCTGCGGCTGCTGCCACCGCTGAGGGCTCCCCTCGAGCGAGCGACGGCCGACCCCAGCCCGGTGTCGTCGCTGGTGGCCATCGTCAAGAAGCCCGTGGTCGCGCTGTCGCTGGCGATGACGGCCCTCACGATGACGAGCGTGTTCATCGTCATCCCGAATATCCCCGCGTTCGTGCAGTTCAACCTCGGCTTCCAACACCTCGATTTGCTGTATTTGCTCGGGGGCATCATGAGCTTCGCGACCACGCGGGTCGTCGGGCCGCAGGTCGATCGCTTCGGCTCGACGCGCGTCGCGTTCGCGGCCTCCGCGCTCGTCGTGGTCATCGTGTACATGTGGTTCGTGGCGGAGGTCTCGGCGGTGCCGGTCCTCGTGGTCTCGACGCTCTTCTTCCTGGCGATGAGCGCGCGCGGCGTCTCCTACAACACGCTCACCTCGAAGGTGCCCGAGCCGCACGAGCGCGCGCGCTTCCAGTCCGTTCAGAGCGCGGTCCAGCACGCCGCGAGCGCCGCCGCCGCCTTCGCTTCTGCGCAGCTGCTCTCGGAGGGCCCCGACCATCGCCTCTTGCACGTCGCTCGGGCGGGCATCGTGTCGATCGTGCTGGTCGCCTTCGTTCCGGTGTTGATGACGCTCGTCGAGCGTCAGGTGAGGCGGCGGGGCTCCACGACCGACCGTCCTCCGCCGGCCGAGCCGGCGGCCTGAGCTCAGCTCGCCGCCGGCTTGGTGCGCTCTGAGCCCCGACCGTGGACGACGCCGACGACCCCGCCCAAGAACGCGGCGATCGGCACGTAGACCGGGGGCAAGACCCCGAGCGCGACGACGAGCACGCCGAGCACGGGGGGGATCGCGCACAGCCCGAAGCCCACCCGCGCCTCGACGCGCGTCCGCTTGGCGAGCGCGAGGGCGAGCGCGGCGTCGCGCAGGTCGTCGGAGGCGAGATCGATGTCGTGCTCGTTGGTGGCCACGCCGGCCGCGGCCAGCGCGACGGAGACGTCGGCGGCGCCGAGCGCGGCGCCGTCGACCGGAGCGTGTCCGAGGACGGCGACGCTCTCGCCCGACTCTGCGACCCGCTTGACCTCCTCGGCGCGATCTTGTGGGAGCACTTCGGCGCGGACGTGCTCGATGTCCAGCGAGCGAGCGATGGCGTCGCAGGTCTCTCGCGAGTCGCCCGACATCAGCACGGGCTCGACGTGGGCGTCGAGCAGGTGCTGGACGGCGGCGCGCGCGCCAGGCCGGATGCCATCTTGGAGGGCGACCACGCCGACCAGCCGGCCGCCGAGCGCGACGAGCACGACCGACCGACCGAGCGCCTCGAGCTCGCTCATGCGCCACTCGGCCGACGCGATGCTGACCCGCTGCTCGACGAGGTGGCCGCGCGACCCGACGCACAGCTCCTCTCCAGAGCTGGTGACGGCCACCACCCCGAGGCCGACGGCGACGGTCGGGTTACGCACGGCGTTCGGCTTCGCGCCGCGCGCCTTCGCGGCGCGGAGGATCGCCTGCGAGGTGGGGCTGCCGTCGGCCCGCGCTGCGCCGGCCGCGAGGCTGAGGATCTCGGCGGCGTCGAGGTTCTTCGACAGGGACTCGATCTCCGCCACCTCGGGCTCGCCGAGGAGCAGCGTCCCCCGGGCGCAGAAGATCGCCACCGACGCGTGCGCAGCGCGGTTCCACGCGTCCGCGCTCTTGTACGTGACCCCGCGACGCTGCGCGGCCATCAGGCCACGCGCCACCGAGACGCTCCCCAAGCTGCCGACGATGCTGTTGGCGAGCCCGGCTTGCACCGCGACGCCGGTCATCGCCGCGTCGAACCCGCTGCGGGTGATCGCGTACGACAGCGCGGCCGCGGCCGCGGCCGTCACCAGCGCCCAGCGCTCGACCAGCGAGCGAGCTGCCCGAGCCACGGGCGCGAGGGCGTCTACCCGACGCCTCGCGTCGAGCGCGAGTCGAGCGAAGACGCGATCGTTGCCGGCCCAGGTGCTGCTGCCGACGAGGCGCCCCTTGTGGACGCGCGCGCCGGCGACGACCGGATCGCCTGCTCTGCGGCGAACTGGCGTGATCGCCCCGAGCCAGGGCAGGACCTCGGCCTCGCCCTCGGAGACGATCATGTCCACCGGGACGTCTTCACCCTCCTCGACCAACACGCGCTCGCCCGCGCGCAGATCGAGCACGCCCTCCTCGGTCGTGCCGTCCTGCGTGAGGCGCCGACCCGGGACCATCATCGCGCCCTCGATCCAGGCGCGCTCCGCCTCGACCCCGCGGCGAGCGCCTTCGAGCAGCCAGGCGCTGACGGCGGCCACCGTAGCGATCGCGCCGGCGAGGGTGACGGCCTCCTCGCCGAGCGGCTCCGGGCCCCTGAAGATCGTCCACAGCGCGACGCCGATCGCCCCCACGGGCCCCGCCAGGATCGGGAGCGGGTGAGGGTCGGCGGGGTTGCGCGGCGTCGTGAGCGCGCGTGCGCCGAGCATGCTCGCGCTGACGCCGGCGAGCACCACACGCGCGAGCAGCACGACCCGGCCACCCGACGTGAGCCCCAGGAGGACGGCGAGGGTGCCGGCGACCGCGCCGAGCAGCAGCAGCAGCGCGCCGATGTCGCGCGGCTCGGCCGCGTCCGGCCGCGGCGGATCATGGGTCGCGATGCTCCGCTCGATCGGCTCGATCAGCGCACGATCGTCGTCGAGCCTGAGGGGCTCGGGCAGATCGTCCTCGGGGACGACGGCGGCGTGGGCGTTCGTGATGGCGGAGGCCTTGTCGGACGCGGCGGCGCGGGCCTCGTCGACGCGCGCCGAGACCCGGCCCTCGCCCGGCCGGTGCTCGCTCGACGAGGGCGCGAGCGCGCCACCCCAGGGCGCGAGGAACGCCGCTCGGCACGTCGACGCGTTGCAGAAGTAGTGGAGCCGGTTGTCGAAGATCGCGACATGACCCGCCCGCAGCGGGTCGAGCAGGCGGCTGCAACCCGAGCAGGGCAGAGGATCGACGACCGGCCCGGCTGCTTGCAACGTGGCCCCTTCAGCCCGCGCTGATCGACTCGAGGCGGAGCGACGCGAGCGCCTCGTCGACCCGCCGCACGGCCTCGTCGATCTCGACCTCCGTGACGACCAGCGGGGGCGTGAAGCGCAGCACCCGGCTGCCAGCGATGGTGAGCAGCACGCCCTTGTCCCTCACTCGCCCGAGCGCCTGGCGAGCGTCGATGCCGGGCTTGAGGATGATCCCGCGCAAGAGTCCCAGCCCGCGCTCGCCCTCGCACATGTCGGGGTGCCTCGCCGCGAGCTCGGCGAGCCTCGCGCCGAGCAGCTCGCCCTTCTTGGCGGCGCCGTCGATCAGCTCGTCCTCGTACAAGACCGAGAGGACGGCGCGCGCCGCCGCGCTGGCGAGCGGGTTGCCGCCGAACGTCGAGCCGTGCGTCCCCGGAGGGAGGGCCCCGGCGAGCTCTTCGCGTACGAGCATCGCCCCGATCGGGAAGCCGCCGGCCAGGCCCTTCGCGAGCGTGATGACGTCGGCCCGGACGCCCGCGTGATCGGAGCCGAGGAGGCGGCCCGTGCGACCCATGCCGGTCTGGATCTCGTCGACGAGCAGCAGGGCGCCGTGCTCGTCGGCGAGCGCGCGCAAGCCCCGGAGGAACTCGGTCGAGGCAGGCAACACGCCCCCCTCACCTTGGACCGGCTCGACGAAGATGCCGCAGACGTCGGGGCCCATGACCTCGCGCACACGCTCGATATCTCCGAAGGGCACGTGCGTTATGCCCTCGAGCTGCGGGCCGAACCCCTCCTTGTAGGACGGGTTACCGGTCAGGTTCACGGTCGCGAGCGTGCGGCCGTGGAACGAGTTGTCGAAGGCGATGAAGCGGTACTTGTCCTTCTGCCCACGTTCGTAGAAATGCCGCCGCGCGAGCTTCAGCATGGCCTCGTTGGCCTCGCCGCCCGAGTTGCAGAAGAAGGCCCGATCGAAGCCGGTCTTTTCGCACAGCTCCTTCGCGAGCAGGACGTTCTCCTCGTTGTAGAAGTAGTTCGACACGTGCATCAGCTTCGCCGCTTGGTCGGCGATGGTGCGGACGAGCCTCGGGTGAGCGTGGCCAAGGGCGTTGACGGCGACGCCGGCCGCGAAATCGAGGTAGCGCTCACCGCGCGAGTCCTCGAGGACGGACCCGCGGCCCCGGACGAACACGACCGGAGCGGGTCGGTAGTTGCCAAGCAGGCGCTCCTTCGCGATCGCGAGCAGCTCGTCGCTGTCCGGGGTCGGGGCGAACCCGGGCGCGGACGCCGCCGTGTCATCGGCCTCGGCGAGCGCTGCGCTCGGGGCGGACACGAGCGCCTCAATGGGCTGGGGCTGGGGCTGGGGCGCCGGGCTCGGCCGGTTGGACGACGGCATGGCGTCTCTTCCCTACGCGCGCGCCGGACCGCCGTCCACTGACCGGCGAGGCGCGCGGTGAGCGAGGGCGCGCTTGGTGGGTTGAAAGCCCTACAAGAATTGGTTAAGTCGGACTCCAAATGAGCGACGACGCCGACAAGACCGACACCGCCGGACAGACGCCCGCCGACGCAACGGGTTCCTCGGGGACCGCCGACGGCGAGCTCGCGATCGCCGAGCCCGAGGTCGTGGCGGCGCCCGACCCCCTCGAGGTCGCCAAGGCCGAGGCGCAGAAGTACCGCGAGCAGCTGCTGCGCACCGCTGCCGATTTCGACAACTTCCGCAAGCGCTCGCGCCGCGAGAACGAGGACTCCCTCCGCAAGGGCCGAGAGTCGACCGTGAAGGAGCTGTTGCCCGTCTTCGACAACCTCGAGCGGGCCCTCTCGAGCGCCGACGGCGCGCCCGACGTGAAGAGCGTGGCCGACGGGCTGCGCATGGTCGTGCGGCAGTTCTCGACGACCCTGGAGAAGATCGGCATCAAGCGGATCCAGTCGGTCGGCGCTGCGTTCGACCCTTCGCTGCACGAGGCCATCCAGCACGTCGAGTCGACGGAGCACGAGGCCGGCGTGGTCGCCGCAGAGGTCCAGCCCGGGTACATGATCGGCGAGCACCTGCTGCGCGCGGCGATGGTTGTGGTGTCGAAGGGCGGGCCGGCCGCCGCCGAAGATGCCCCGGCCGGCGAAGAGCAGCCGAGCTAACGAAGCTCCTTCGCCAGGTCCCGCATCCGCGCGTGCTCCGGCACGCGCTCGATGAACCTGGCGCGCGCGGCGGGGTCCGTGATGCGCGAGGCGAGCGCGTCGAGGGTCCGCGCGCCGCGCGCCGCCGCCTCACCCGCTGCGACGTCGTCGCCCGACGCGAGCAGCGCCGCGGTGAGCGCGAGGTGGAGCGCGACCTCGCTCCCATCGCAGACCTTCGCGCCGTCGAGGGTCTCGACGGACCGCTGGGCGTCGAGCACGGCCTCGGGGATCTGGCCCCGCGCGAGCGCCACCGCCGACGAGGCAGCGAGCGCCTGTGAGAGGCCGACGGGGACCCGCTCGAGCCATCGCTTCGCGGCCTCGGCCTCGGCCTCGGCCTCGGCGAGCTTTCCCGCGTCGAGCAGCAGCCGGGCGAGCCCGACGTGCGCCGCGCCCGTCAGGCGATCGTCCCCCGACCGCTCGAACAGGCGCTTTGCCTCGCGCGCGTGCCCGATCGCCTCCTCGTAGCGCCCGACGCGACCGAGCGCGAGCGCAAGATCGAGAGCGCGGGCGCGACCACCGACAGCAAGTTCAGGGCGCGCGCCCGCTCGATCGCGCCCTCGCTGAGCGCGATCGCTTCTTCGTGGTCCCCCAGCTCGAGGCACGCGTGCGCGTGGCTCGCCTCCAGAACGGCGACGTTGCGCGCGTCGTTCGCCGCCTCGAACGCGCGCGCCGCCTCGCGCAGCCAAGCCCGATGCTCGTCGAGCCGCCCTCGCGTCTGGGCGCGCGCGGCGCGCGAGCTGCACGCGCGCCCGCACGATGGGGGCGTCCGAGAACCTGCTCGCCACCACGTCGAGCCACGCCTGGAGCGCGTCTGCGCGGTGGGTCGCCCCCGCTTGCTCGAGCACCGTCGCGGCGCGCGCGCAGGCGACGACGTGCTCGGCGGAGGGCCGCTCCGACTGCATCGCGATGAGCTCGTCCGCGAAGCGTGTGAGGTCGTCGAGCCGCCGCAGCCGGCCGGCGGCGGTGACGGCCTCGCCCATCGCCTGAAACCAACCATCGGCGCTCAACGCCGACTTGGGATCGAGGTGCTGCATCGCGAGGACCGCAGCCTCGAGCGCGCCGTCGTGCTCGCCCCGCTGCCTCCGCGCCTCGGCGAGCATCCCGTAGAGGAGCCCGCGGGTCGCTCGCTCGCGCGCGCCGGCGAGCCCGCGCTCGGCGAGCACGACGGCGGTCGCCAGCTCGCACAGGGCGAGCGCGCGCCTCGCCGCCTCGGCGAAATAGGGCGCGGCGGCAGCGCCGAGGCCGGCGGCGTCGAAGTGCGACGCCACGACGAGCGGGTCGGGCTCTCCGACGTGCTCGAGCCAGCGCGCGACGAGCTCGTGCGTTCGCGCCGTCGCCTCGGGAGACATCGCCGCGAGCGCCGCGTCGCGGAGCGGGCCTGCGCGGAACGACAGCTCCCGAACGCCGGGGTAGCGGCCGACCGCGTGGTCGACGAGCCACTCGCACCTCACCAGCTCATCGGCGCGCCCATCGACGATCGTCCGCTCGAGCTGCAGGGCCTCGGCGATGGCGTCCACGTAGCAGCGCTGGCCGATCACCGCCCCCGACGAGCAGCACCTCTCGCAGCTCCGAGGGCAGCGCGGAGAGCCGCGCTTCGTACGGGCGACGGGCGTCGAGAGTCCCGTCATGCCACCGCCTCTGTCGCGGAACAGCCGCGCGGTCTCTTCCGCGACGAGCGGGTTGCCCGCCACGCAGCGCGCGATCTCCTCGAGGGTCCCCTCGGGCTCTTGGGCGAGCACCGAACGCAGGAGCGCCGCCGTCGTTCGGTTGTCCAGCGGTCGCAGGTGGATCTCTTGGCGGATCGTCCGTTCGAAGTGGGGCTCGAGCCGCGTTCGGTCGCGGGAGATCGCCCAACAGACGACCGGCGTCCCTGGGAGCGCCGTGAGGACCGGGCGATGCGCGCGAGCGAGGCCTCGTCCGCGAACTGCAGGTCCTCGAGGACGAGCAGCAGCGGTCCCCCCGAGCGCCTCTGCCGCGAAGAACGTGACCAGCGCGAGCTGGATGCGATCTCGGAGCATCCCCGGATCGCCCAGGGCGGCTTCGAACGAGGCGTCCTTGGACGGGAAGGAAACGTTCGCGACGTGCCCCAGCGCGCGCGCGATCGACTGCGCCGCGACCCCAGGGACCACGGCCTCGACGCGCGCGAGCAGCCGTTCGCTGGCCGGCTCGCCCCTGTCGACGTGGAGCCCCGCGAGGCGCCGCACCAGTCCGCCGAGCAGGCTGAGGGGGGACGAGGCGGCGAGCCGGATCGCCGTGGCAGGCGTGCACCGTGAGATCGGGGTATACCTCGGCGAGCGAGCGCAACGTCTCCTGCCTCACGCGGCTCTTTCCGATCCCCGCGTCACCGGTGAGCGCGATCACCGCGGCGTCTCTGGCATCGAACGACGCGGTCGTCGCTCGCGCCAGCGCCGCCCGTTCGGCGTCTCGCCCGATGAACGGGGTCACGCGGCCGAGGAGCGAGCGGGGCAGGTCGGCGTCGCGCTCGGCGCTGATCGCGGTGCCCCCTGGCACCGCGACCTGCGCGAAGCGGCTAGGCAACAGGCCGAGCGCCACGTCGTCGACGAGGACCGCGCCGCGCGGCCACTGCCCCGGCGCGGCGACCGCCCGTTCGATCGCGTCGGAGAGGCCGCGTGGCCTCGGGTGGACCATCGCGAAGTGAAGCGCGGAGCCCCGGCAGCTGCACCAGCTCGATCCCGGTGCGGACCGCCAGGATGGCCTGCTCCTCCGATGAGCCTTTGGCCTCGAAGGTCAGGACCGTGCCATGGCCGATGTGTCCGCGACGCTCGCGCCGGCTTGCCGCGCGACGGCGTCGATGGTCGCTGCGTAGCTGTCGTATTCGCCGGCGAGCCACAGGGTCACGAGCAGCGCACAGAGCGTCTCTCCACGCGGAGCAGGCCCCTCGGGCGGGGCGCTCCTGCGTGGCTCTTGGCGCTGCACGGCGTCGAAGCGCCTGCAGGACGGCGTGGCCATCGGGCGGCCGAGCGAAGCGCTCCTTGGCCCATCATCTTCCCGATCAGCGGCGCGAGGCCGCTCGGCGCGACGGCCTCGAGCGGCGCCGGCTCCTCGAGCAAGATCCGGGTCAGCAGCTGGAGCGTGTTGCCGCCCGTGAACGGCGGCGCGCCGGCCAGCGCATGGTAGAGCACACACCCGAGCGCGAAGACGTCCACCCTGGGGTCCGGGACCTGGCCCCGGATCTGCTCGGGAGCCATGTACGCCGGCGTCCCCGACGGATGCGTCCGAGGGCCGTCACGACGTCGAGCCTCGGCCTGCGCGCGAGCCCGAAATCGAGGAGCTTCGCGCGGCTGAGCTCGCCGTTCACCAAGAACACGTTCTCGGGCTTCACGTCGCGGTGGACGAGGCCGGCCGTGTGGACGACCTCGAGGCCGCGCGCGAGGCGCTTCGCGAGCACCAACGTCGTCTCCGCTCAGGGGCCGCGCGAGTCGGCTCGCGAGGTCTTCTCCCTCGAGCCACTCCATCGCGAGGAACGGGCGCCCGTCGGCGGCGCGCCCGTGAGCGACGTAGCGCACGATGCAATCGTCGGCAGAGCGCGGCGAGCGACGCTGACTCGCGCTCGAACCTCGCGTCGTCGACCAGCCCCTGATGCAACACCTTGACGGCGACGCGCGCTCCGGTCGCCCGGTCGGTCGCCGCGTAGACGACACCCATACCCCCTGAGGCGATCTGCCCCTCGAGAGAAGCGCTCGGGCAGGGGCTCGCGCTCATGCGATCGACGCGAAGCCTACCTGGCGCCGGTCGCCGATGCACCGCCGCCGAGCCGCGAATAGGATGAGCGCGTGCCGCCGACCTCACGCTTCGACACCGTCCCCCCCGGCGGCGAGGATCTCGGAGCTCGCTTGGAGCGGTGTGGTCGATTCCCGCTCGACGAGGTGGTGCGCGTCGGGATCGCCGCCGCGGCCCGGCTCGAGGCGCTCCACGGCGGCGGCGAAATCCACGGGGAGCTGCGGCCCGAAGCGATCCGCTTCGCGAGGGCCGCGGCGTCACCCCAGGGCGACGAGGTCGTCGACATCGTGCCGGCGCCGTCGGCCCCCGGGCCGACCTCTGAGGGCGCCGGCGAGGCGCCTCCGCTCGAGCTCGAGTCCCCAGCTACGCGAGCCCCGAGCGCGTCCTGGGCCGATCGCTCGACTCGCGGTCGGACCTGTGGTCCCCTCGCGGCCGTGCTCTACCGGGCTCTGCTCGGCGCGCCGCCCTTCGCGGGCGTAGAGCGCGAGACCCTCGTGGTCGCGGTCACGCAGCGCTCGTTTCCGAGCCCCACCTCGCTCGACCGTCCCTTCCACCGTCGGTGGACGACTTCTTCGACGGGCCCTCCGCAAGGACGCCGTCGAGCGCTTCCCCCACGGCCGCCGCGCTCCGCGAGTCGCTCGCGAAGCTTCCACCGTCGGGCGCAGCCGTTGCGCGTGCGGCCGTCGCGCGCGCAGCCGTCGCGGTGCCGGCTCGTCCGAGCGTGGTCCTCGAGCCAAAGCCTGCCCCCGAGCCCGCGCCGGAGCTGCGGTGGAAGGGGCGAGATCGAGCGGGCTCCTGATCCTGGGCGCGTTCTTGCTGTTCGCGGGCGTGCTCGCCTTCGCCAATCGGGACGCGATCGCCGCGTGGCTCGACGAGCTGCTCGGGGTAGGCGGCTCGCCATCCGATCAGGCCTCGACGACGCGGGCCCCAACCAGCGACCGGGTGGCGCCGGGGCGCCTCGACGGTCCTGGGGGGGCCACGGCGCTCCCGCTCGACACGGTCTTCATCATGAACGTCTGGCTCGAGCGCTGCGCGGACTGCATGCCGAGCTTCGAGGCGTGGCGCGATCTCTCGGCAGCCGGAGAGATCCCGGACGTGCCCGTGGTCAACGTCGCTTACGGCCAGGCCGACCCTGCGTGGGCGAAGCAATACAAGGTCTCCGAAGGGCTCGTCTTCGACTCCGGCGATCGCGTGGTGCGGCCGCTCGGGATCACCCGCTTCACCACCTTGGTCGTGGCCGCCGACGGCAAGATCCTGTTCGCAGGCTCCCCCACCGATCAGGGTTTCTCCGAGGCCCTGAGGAGGTCGGTCCGCCCCTGATCGCGGGCTCGGCGCCTCCCTCCTGAGGGCGCGCCAGCTCCTGAGCGCCGTGGTCTCCTCGATGCTCGCGCGCGCGCGCCGGCTTGGTTTATGCTGTGCGCGCACATGGGAAAAGTCATCGATCGACCTCGGAACCACGAACTCGTGCGTTGCCGTGCTCGAAGGGACCACCGCCGCGACGGTGAGCGACGTGAAGGTCGTACCTAACGCTGAAGGCGCGCGGACCACGCCGTCCGTGATCGGCTTCCCCGCCACCGGCGAACGCCTCGTCGGGCAGGTCGCGCGCAGGCAGGCCGTGACCAACCCCGAGCAGACGGTCTACGAGATCAAGCGCCTGATGGGGCGCAAGTTCAAGGACCAGGAGGTCGAGAAGGCGCGCCAGATGGTCCCCTACCGGATCGTCGAGGCCCCCAACGGTGACGCGTGGGTCAACATCCGCGGCCGGGCGCTCTCGCCGCCCGAGGTGAGCGCGATGGTGCTCACCAACATGAAGGAAATCGCCGAGACGTACCTCGGCGAGCCGGTCACCGAGGCGGTGATCACCGTGCCGGCGTACTTCGACGACGCGCAGCGCCAGGCGACGAAAGACGCGGGCCGCATCGCCGGCCTCGACGTGAAGCGGATCATCAACGAGCCGACGGCCGCCGCGCTGGCGTACGGCCTCGACAAGCGTGAGGCCGAGATCATCGCGGTCTACGATCTCGGGGGGGGCACGTTCGATATCACCGTGCTCCAGCTCGCGGGCGGCGTGTTCAGCGTCAAGGCGACGGGCGGCGACACCCACCTCGGCGGAGTCGACTTCGATCAGAAGGTCATCAACCTCCTCGCCGACGAGTTCGCGATGGAGAACGGCATCGACCTGCGAAAGGACCGCATGGCTCTGCAGCGGCTGAAGGAGGCCGCAGAGAAGGCGAAGCACGAGCTGTCTTCCTCGCTCGAGACGGCGATCAACATCCCGTTCATCGCCGTCTCCCCGTCAGGGCGGGCCGCTGCACCTCGAGCGCAACATGAAGCGCAACGAGCTCGAGATGCTCTGCCAAGAGCTGTTCGAGCGGACGATCGAGGCCTGCAAGCGGACGCTCGTGGACGCGAAGCTCGGCGTGGAGCACATCAACACGGTCGTGCTCGTCGGCGGCATGACGCGCATGCCGGCGGTCGCCGAGAGCGTGAAGGCGTTCTTCGGGAAGGGCCCGAGCAAAGAGGTCAACCCGGACGAGGTCGTCGCGGTCGGCGCGGCCCTTCAGGGTGCAGCGCTCACCGGTCAGATCGACGAGGTGCTCCTGCTCGACGTCACCCCCCTCTCACTCGGCGTGGAGACGGGCGGCGGCGTCGCCACCAAGCTCATCCCGCGCAACACGACGGTCCCGACCGAGCGCAGCGAGATCTTCACCACGAGCGTCGACAACCAGAGCTTCGTGCCCATCCACGTCGTGCAGGGCGAGCGCGACATGGCCGCCGACTGCCGCAGCCTCGCGCGCTTCGAGCTCGCGGGCATCCCGCCGGCGCCGCGCGGCGTCCCCAAGATCCAGGTCACCTTCCGCATCGACGAAAACGGAATCCTCCGCGTCGAGGCCCGTGACCTCGGCACGAACCGCGCTCAAGAGATCAAGATCACCGCGACGAGCGGGCTCTCGGGCGACGAGGTCGATCGCCTCGTCCGCGACGGCGAGAAATTCAAGGAGACCGACGGCCTGCGCCGCGAGCTCGCGCAGCTGCGCAACCAAGCCGAGACCCTGGTGTACACGACGGAGCAGGCGCTCGTCGGCTACGCCGATCTGCTCGACCCGAACCTGCTCTCGGAGGTCCGCACCGACGCGCACAACCTCCGCCTGCTCTTGGATGGCGGCGGTGACCTCACCAGCCTTCGTGACGCCTATACTCGCCTCGAGACCGCGGCGTTCAAGATCGCCGAGGCGATGTACGGCGGAGAAGGTGGCTGAGAGCCCGCCGGCCCGCCTCGGCCGGTACGAGATCGTCGAGCTCGTCGGAGTCGGCCCCAAGCTCAAGGTCTATCGCGCCCGGCTCTACGGGGTCGAGGGCTTCGCGAAGGACGTCGCGCTGAAGATCCCGCGCGCGGAGATCGCCGCCGACGAGCGCGCGGCCAAGGCGCTGCTGCGCGGCGCGCGCCGCGCGATCGGCCTGACGCACGCCAGCCTGCTCCAGCTCGTCGACGTCGCGCGCGCCGAGGACGACGGCAAAGCTCCACCCGTCACCTACCTCGTCACGGAGATCGCCCGCGGAGCGTCGCTCGCCGCAGTGAGGGCGGCGCTCGAGTCAGCCGCGACGAAGGCGTCAGCCGGGGCCGTGCTGTCGGTGCTGGCCGAGGTCGCGCGCGCCCTCGACTACGTGCATCGCCGGCGTGACGACGAGGGGCCGCTGCACCACGGCGCGCTGCACGAGGGGCAGATCTTCGTGACGCCCGAGGGACAGGTCAAGGTCGCCGACGCGTGCCTGTCGCCGTCGCGAGACCCCGACAGCGCGCAGGAAGATCTCGCGGCGCTCGGGGCGCTCTTGGCCGCGTGGCTCCCGCTGGCCGACGGGGATACGGCTCTGGCGACGGCCCTCGCCGACCGCCTGCGCAGGCGGCAGGTCCCTGACGCCGCGTCCGCCCACGAAGCGCTGCTCGAGCTGGCGTTCGCAGCGAGCGCCGGGCCCGACGATCGTGAGCCGGGGGCGCTCGCCCGCGTCGTCGCCGCGCCTGCGCCGAGGCCAGCGCTCGATCTCGACGCGGCGATGTCCGCGACGTCCGCCGCCCCCGCCTCGCTGCTGGGGAGCGAGCGCGCGGCGCTCCTCTTCGCTCAGCCGCTCGGCGCGCGCACCGACCCCTTGCCGCCCGAAGGCGCCGTCGTCCCGACCTCCGAGATCGACGTCGAGCTCGTCGCGCTCGGGCCCGAGCTTCCCGAAGGCGCAGGCGAGATCGGCGCGGCTCGCCTGGCCCTCTCGCAGGCGAGGAAGGCGGTCGGGGCGCCGTGCCTGCTCACCTCGGCGGTCGTCTCGTTCGACGAGGCTCGTCGGCCGCTGAGGTCGGAGGCGACCGACGCCGTGGCGCGGCGCTTCGTGGCGCTCCGCGACCGCGGAGATCTCGCCGGTCGGGTGGTCGTCGAAGGGGCCCTGGTCGGCGCGCTCGAGGCCAGCTTCGTGCTCGAGGCCGCGGCGGGGGACCTCGTCCTCGTCGTCGGAGATCGCGGCGCAGCCGGCGCGCGAGGGCGGTTCGTCGGCCGTACGCTCGAGCTGCGCGCGCTCGGCGCCGCGATCGGGCGGGCGGTCGCCGGAGGCGTGCGAGCCGTCGCGCTGAGAGGCCCGGCGGGAATCGGCAAGACACGCCTGCTCCTGGAGCTGGCGCGGCGCGTCCCGAAGGACCGGGTCGCGTTCATTCACGTCGACTGCGTCGAGCCCGCGTCCCAGCGGTCCCTCGGCGCGCTCGCGCTGATCGTGCGCGCCGCGCTCGGCCTGGCGCCGCACGAGCGGCTCGACGGCTTCGACGTCGTGCGACGGCTGCGCGCGTCCGGCCTCGATGGCCCCGACGTCGCCAGCGTCTGCCGCGTGCTCGGCGTTCCAGCGTCGGGCGTCAGCCGACCGTCTGCGGCCCACGGGGCGGTCGGGCACCTGCTCGCGGCGTCGGCGGCGGGGCGACCCATGGTCGTGGTCATCGATCACGCCGACGCCCTCGACGCGGCGACCGCGAGCGCGCTCTCTGCGCTGAGCGACGCCCCGTTCGCGCGCGCGCTCCCCGTCCTGATCCTGCTCGCGCGTCGCTTCGACATCGTAGGCCCGCTCTCCGACGCGGAGGAGCTTCCGCTCGGCGAGCTCGACGACGACGCGGTCGCGCAGCTCCTCGCGACGCGGCTCGGTGCGCGGATGATCCCGCCGGATCTGTTCGAGCTGATCGTCGGGGCCGCCGGAGGGCACCCCGAGCTGCTCGAGGAGGTCGTGCGTCGCCTGCAATCGGCCGCGCTCGTCAGCGTCAAAGACGGCGTCGCGGAGCTCGCTGGCGAGCTGCCTGCCGGCGAGCTCGCGAGCGCGAGCACCGGCCTCGCGTCTCGCGTCCCGAGGTTGCCCGAAGAGGTCCGCGCCGTGCTGGGGGCGCTCGCCACTCTCCGCCGAGCCGCGAGCGTCGAGGAGCTGGCGCTCGTGACCGGGCTCGTTGCACCGGTCGTCGCGGGCGCCGTCGACGCCATCCTGCGGGAGGGCCTCGGACGCCTCGACGAGCGCGGGTTCGTCTCGGTCGCGCGGTCGGTCTCCGAGCTCGCGCTCACGCGCCTCGATGACGCTTCCACGCGCGCTCTGTCGGCGCGCGCGGCTGCGTGCGAGCTCGTGGCGGCCGCCGCCGAGGAGGTGGACCACGAGGCGCGCGCTGCGCACCTGGCGTCCGCGGCTACGCTGCAGCTCGCGGCGGGGGACGCCGCCGGCGCGTCCTCGTCGTGGTGTGCCTCGGCTGAGCAGCTCGAGCGGCTCGGCGCGATCGACGCGGCGGCCGAGCTGGTCGGCCGGTCGCTCGGCTCGACGACCGAGCCCGAGGTCGCCGAGCGCGCCGTCGAGCTGCTCGCTCGCGTCGCCTCGTCGGTCGATCTTCGCCGCGTCGAGCTCGCCGAGGCGCTGGCGGGCGCCCTCGCCGTCCTCGACGCAGCCGCGCCGGCGCCGCGCCGCGCCGAGCTTCGCCGGCGGCTCGTCCGTCCGTTCGCGGCGCGGGGCCTGGTCGAGCTCGCCGATGTGCTGTGCGATCAAGCTGCGTCGGACGACCCCGGCCTGGCCTCCGCGGTCGCGCGCCTCGCCATCGCCTTCGAGTCTGCCGATCCCGAGCGCGGCAGAGCCGCGCTCGCGGAGCTGGAGGAGCTCGCGAAGGACGCGGCCGGGCTCACGGCGGAGGCCCTCCTCGACGCGGCGGCCGTGGCATGCGAGTGCGGCGAACCGGAGGTCGCCGGACGCTGGCTCGAGCGCCTCGAGCCCGACGGCTCACGCTCCGCCCGGGCAGAGCTCGTTCGAGGGGAGATCGCACTCGCGCAAAGAGACGCCCCCGCCGCCGAGCGCCGCTTCGAGCGCGCCCTCGAGCTCGGCCGGGCCGAGCTCGAGGGGCGCACCGCCGGGCGCGCGGCGTGGTTGCTCGCTGGGCTCGTCGGGCCCCCGCGCGCCCACGCCCTGCTGAGGGAGGCGCAGGACTTTGCCCGCGAGGCAGGCGACGTATCGACCGGCGAGCTGGCCGAGGCGTTCCTCGACGCGCTCGAGGGCGATCTCGCGGCCGTCGAGCGCGTTCGAAGGCGCCAGAAGCGAGCCGCGGCCGACGGGCGCCTGCGCGACGCCGCGGCTTTCGCCGCGCTCGCGCATGAGCTCGAAGGCCGCGTGAGCACGATCTCGACAGCGGCGCCGGGGCCCGTGTCCGCCTCCGTCCAAACCAGCTAGGCTTTGCCCCTGGAAAGGGGCGCTTGCGGCTCGGCCGCGCGCGCCTCGTGGAGGTCTGCGATGGGCGACGTCACGGCACTCATGATGGATGTGATCACCGAGAAGAGCGGTCACACCATCACCCCCATGGCTGTCAGCGTGTGCATCACGCCCGCTGCGCCCAGCCCGCTGCCCATCCCGTATCCCGTGGTCGGGAGCTCGGCGGAGGGCATCGTCGATCCGGCGATGCGCACGAAGATCAACGGCTCGAAGGTCGCGACCGTCGGCTCGGTGATCAAGACCTGCCACGGCAACGAGCCCGGCACCCTCAAGGAGGTCCTCAGCCTCAACACCGCGGGTCCCTGCTTCCTCATCATGGGCGCGCCGATCGTCCTCTGTGAGCTGGGGATGATGGGCATCACGACCAGCCCGTGCATCTCGAACAAGGCGATCACGGTGGGAGCGGGCGGCAGCGCGAGCGGGGCCGGAGGCGCCGGCGGGGGCGGGGGCGGCGGCGGGGCCGGCGGCGGCGGCCCGGGGGGCCCGGGGGTCCGCAGGGCCCTTCGAACGGCGGCGGCGGCGGCGGCGGCTCGAACAGCGGCGCGGGCGGCGCCGGGGGCGGCCCGGGCGGTCGAGGAAGCGGCGGCCCGGGCGGCGCGGGCAGCTCGTCCGGCCCGCCCGGCGAGCACCAGTGCCAAGGTGGTCACCCCATCGATCTGGTCACCGGGGCCGTCGTCGACGAGGCCATCGATCTGCAGCTCCCGGGTCGGATCCCCTTCGTGCTCAAGCGCTCATACGCGTCGACGCGCTTCCGCGACAAGGCGAGCGCCATGGGCCCCGGGTGGACGACGTCGCTCGAGCAGCGCGTCGTCGTCGACGAGAAGGTCATCACCCTGCACGACCGCGAGGGCCGCGCGATCTGGTTCGAGCGCGTGCCCGTCGGGGGCCGCACGTTCCACCGCGCCGAGCGCCTCACCTTGCACCGCGAGGGCGAGCTCGATTTCTCGATTCACGACCACAAGACCGATCACCTCGCCCGCTTCCGTCCAGCGGTCGCCGACGGAGCGTCGATGCTCCGCTCGATCGAAGACCGCTGGGGCAACACCCTCTCCTTCGCCTACGACGAGGGGATCCTCTCGGCGATCCTCGACACCGCGGGCCGCCAGATCACCCCCCGATGGCGCGCCGGACGGCTGGTGCGCCTCGAGGTGACGGTCGCAGGCAGCTGTGAGCTGTGGGTCGACTACGAATACGACGACGCAGGGAGGCTCGTGGCCGCGATCGACGCGATGGGGCACGGCAGCGAGTACGAATACGACGGCTACGGCCGCATGACCGCGGTGTCCACGCACAGCGGGGCACGCTTTCAGTACGCCTACGACGCAGACACCGGCCGCTGCGCGCGCACCTGGGGACCGAAGGGGCTGTACGCGCTCGACCTCGAGTACGACGCGGAGGCCCGCCAGACCCGCGTCTACGGCGAGGAGAGCCGCGTCATCGACTGGTCAGACCGGCCCGGCCTCGCCGCGCGAGAGGCGCTCCTCGACGGCACGGTGCTCGAGGAAGCTGCATACGACAGCGACGGCTTCCGCATCGCGATCGTCAACGGGCAGAGCGAGGGCACCAAGCACTGGTACGACGAGCGCGGCAACGAGGTTCGTCGCGTCGACCCGCTCGGGCGCGTGACGGCCTGGGAGGTCCAGCACGACAGGCCTCGGCGCCGCGTCGACCCCGAGGGTCTCGTCACGGAGCTGACGTGGGACGCGAAGGGCGCCCTCTCGGGCGCGCGTCACCCGAACGGCAAGCAGCTGTCCTTCGAGTACGACGACAAGGGCCGGATGGTCCACATCCAGGACGAGCGAGGCACGCTCCGACGTTGGGAGTACGACGCGCAGCACAACGTCGTCGCCGAGACCAACGCGGTCGGCGCCCGCTGCACGTACCAATACGACGCGCTCGGCCGCGCCATCTCCGAGACCGACGCGCTCGGCCGCGTCACGCAGCTGACGCGCGATCGCCTGGGTCGACCCCTCCTGGTCCGACGGGCCGACGGCTCGACCGTTCAGCGCACCTTCGATCCCAGCGGGCGCATCGTCCGTGAGGTGGATCCGAGCGGCGGAGTGACCGAGGTCTCGTGGGTGGGCTTCGGGCGGATCGGGCGCCTCGTCGAGCCGGACGGGCGCGCCTGGCGCTTCGACTACACCGCGATGGAGCGCATCGCGAAGATCACCAACCCCCTCGGCGAGACGTACGCGTACACGTACGACGAAGCGGGGTTCGTCAAGGAGACGAAGACCTTCGACGATCGCGTCCTCAAGTACCAGCGGGACCGCGCGGGGCGCGTCGTTCGCATCGACTTTCCCGACGGCACCCATCGCAGCTACGCGTACGACAAGGCGGGCCGGCTCACCGGCGACGCCGCGAGCGACGGCTCGCAGGTCGAGCATCGGCGCGATCTCGCTGGGCGCATCGTCGAGTCGACCCTCTCGTCGCAAGGGCGCAGCCACAGGACGCTCTTCGAGCGCGACAAGTTCGGTGACATCCTCGTCGAGCGTCAAGGCGACCGCGTGGTCAAGTACGCGTACGACCTCGAGCACCGGGCGATCGAGCGCACCCTCTTCGAGGGCACGACCACCCGCTACGACCTCGATCGCGAAGGCGACGTCGCGGCGCTCGAGCACGCCGGGCGGCGCTTCGGCTTCGAGCGCGACGCCGGCGGACGCGAGGTCCGGCGCTTCGACGCTCGAGGCACCTTCAACGTGAGCCACCGGTTCGATCCGATGGATCGCCTGCTCGAGCAGCGGGTCGACGGCGCCACCGGCCCGGACGGGGTCGTCGAGGTGCTGGCGCAGCGGCAGCTCGAGCTCGATCGCTCGGGCCGCGTGACGCGCGTCGACGACGCGCGCTGGGGCTCGACCTCGTACACGTACGACTCCGTCGGGCGGCTGGTGTCCGAGGCGACCGGCGATCACCGACGCGCGTTCACCTACGACCCCGCGAGCTCCCTCGTCGCCGTGCTCGAGCGGCTCGGGGCGCCCGCCGGGGCGACCCCCCGATGGAAGGTGCAGCCGGGCAACCGCCTGGTCGAGACCGAGGCGCACGCCTACGTCTTCGACAAGCGAGCCCGCCGCGTCGCCAAGCGCGACAAGAAGACTCGCGAGGTGACCGAATACGTGTGGGACGCCCGCGACCTGCTGCGCGAGGTCAGGCTCCCCGATGGAACCCGGGTCTCGTTCGAATACGACGCGTTCGGCCGGCGCGTGAAGAAGGAGGTCATGGCACCCGGAGCGCCGCGCGCGCGCGCCGTGGAGCTCGTGTGGGACGGGGACCAGATCTGCGCGGAGCTCTCGCCGGACCGCGGCGTCCGTGTGTTCGTCAGCCACCCCAAGGGCGGCGCGCCCTTGCTGCACACCGAGAAGGGGGAGACGTTCCTCGTGGTCACCGATCACGTCGGCGTGCCTCGAGAGATGATCGACGCGGCCGGTCGGGTCGCGTGGGCCAGCCGCTCCGACGCGTGGGGCCAGATCGTCGGCGAGCAGTGGGACGACATCGGCGCGCAGAGCCGCGGCTACAAGGTCGAGTCTCCGTTCCGCCTGCTCGGCCAATACCGCGACGACGAGACTGGGCTCGCGTCGACCCGGTACCGCATGTTCGATCCCGAGGTGGGCCGGTGGCTCACGCCCGATCCGCTCGGCGTCGCTGGCGGGCTCAACCTGCACGGCTTCGATGGCTCCCCCACGACGCACGTCGATCCGCTCGGCCTCTCGACGGGGGGTGGCAACCCGCACGGAGACAAGTGGAAGAACCCCGACGGGACCACCAACTGGCCCCCTGACCGGGGCTTCGCCTCCGTGAAGGACAACACCTTGCAGCCCGGCGCGCAGATCGATCGCTACGGCGGCTACACGAAGGACGGCCAGTTCAAGGACGGAGGGACGTTCGTCGCCGACACGGGCACACCCTACGAACAGCGCGCCCTGCCCGACGGCACCGACAAGAAGCCGTACAAGAAGTACGAGGTCGTCAAGCCGATCCCCGTCAAGACAGGCCCGGCGGCCCCCTGGTTCGACCAACCCGGAGGCGGCACACAGCACGAGCTCCCAGCGTCGATCGACGAGCTGAAGGCCTCGGGTCACATCAAGGAGGTCCCATGAGGCAGTACATCACCTTCGATCCGAAGAAGAGCTACCCGGCGGCGCCCGACATCGCCTACGAGTGCACCGCGTGCGGGGGCGTCGTCTCCTCGATGCCGACGTACGACGAACCGTGGATGTGCACCTGCCGCAACGTCCGCGTCGATGGCGACGCGGGCCGAGTGTCCGTCGACGATCACGCGAAGATGAAGGCGTTCAGGCGGCAAGCAGCGAGCTGAGCCGCCCTTGCCGAGAGCAGCGATGGACCCGCCTCAAGAGAGCGCGGACGCGTTGTGGGCCCAGGTGCTCGAGGGCTGGGCAGACGACAAGCGCCACAAGGCCTTCCTCTCGTATTGCGTCGAGATGGGTCTGCTGGAAGAGGCCGCGCGTCGGTATCGCCAGGTCGCCGACGAAGCGCAGAGCACCGAGGGGTATCGAGCCCAGTCGGAGCGCGCCGACGACGCGAGGCAGCGCCTCGGGGCGGTCGCGATGCTCGCGGTGGCCACGCTCGAGCAGCAGCGAACCGCGCCCGATATCTCGCGAGCGATGACGCTCTTCAAGCTGTTCGCGGGGCTGTTCTTGCTCGGAGGGCTGATCGCGCTCGGGTGGGCGCTCAGCCTCCGCTGAGCGCCTCCGTCGAGCGCTCAGCGCGAGGTCGGCGCGAAGCTCACCCGGCGCTGCTCGGCCAGGCTCGAGCCGTCCAGCTTGCCCTCGACGATCTCGTACCCGAGCAGCGCGAACACGCGATCTTTGATGAAGATCGGGCGCGCGTTCCCGTACCAGTCGACGCACGACGCCTTGCACCCGTCAGACACCGTCGCAACGCTCGCGCCGAGCTTGCCGACCTCGCTGAACGAAAGCGCGTCGTTTCGCACGAACAAGATCGACGCCGAGCCGTTCGCGAGGTGGGAGTGTCCGGGGCTGCCGCTCGAGCGGATGGGCAAGCCGAACACGCCGCGGTCGTCCCCTGCGGGCTTGTAGAAGAAGCCGTGGCTGCGGAGCTCGCCCTGCGCGGCGCTCGGCTGCGTGAACCGTCCGCCGAGGCGGGGCCGAGACCCCAGCGCGATCGCAGAGAAGTGGAGGTCCTTGCCGTCGGTGCCGACGACCACGGCGTCCTTCCCCATCGCCTCGATGCGATCGACGCCGTGAGGCAGCGCGAGCGTGACGGGGCCGCCCGATGGGTCGCTGGTGTCGAGCACGAAGGCGCGCCCGTCCTTCGCGTCCTCGGAGGCATAGCCCCAAGAGGTCCCGCCGCCGTAGACGAGGAAGTCGCCGATGAAACGGTTCTGGAAGGCGTAGCCTTTGGGCTTGGGGAGCTCGGTGTACGCGCGCTTGGGCGCCTCGGAGGCCGTCTTGTCGAGGTCGTCCAGCGAGACACGGAGCAGCGCGACGTCGCCCGCTGCGACCTCGGGCCCCCACATCGCGTCGCCCATCCCGTCGCTCCGCACGACGACGTTGAGCATGTCGTCGTCGCCCTGCATGAAGGAGAACTGATCGACCGGCGCGCCTCGTACGCGCATCACCGCCGGGTCGCCGCCGTCGAGCGGAAGCCTGTACAGGAGCGAGCGCGGCGGCGAGGCCTTCTCGGCGCCCTTGCGCGGCGCGCTCCACGGCGTCATCCACACGTACACGGAGTCGGCCGACACGTAGAACGTGCGACCCGGCGGACCCATGACCGCCGTCGCGTCGCACGACAGCTCACGGCTCGAAAGATCGCACGTCGTCACGGTGTGGAAGGCCTGCGCTCCCTCGCCGCCGTCGAGCGGCTTGTAGACCTTCGTCGGCTCGAGGATGGTGGCAAAATCGCTCGGCTTCGCGCCCTTCTTCCAGCGCCGCACCGCGGGGAGCGACGCCTCGGGGCTCGCGCTCGGGTTGATGTACAGCGGCGAGTAGAACACCAGCTTGTCGCCGATCAGCCGGCTCGCGTAGTTGCGGGACGAGTAGTAGTCGTTGCTGCGCAGGTGGTAGGTCGCGCGGTACTTGAGGCCACCCCCGTCATCGATATCGAACAGGCCGATCTCGGTGCCGCCGCGCTGGTAGCTGTAGCCGATGACCGCGACGGTATCGTCGGAGACGAGCATCTCGTCGTACCAAGCGCCCCCGGGGTCGACGTCCGGCCCGAACGCGTCGACGGACGAAATCGGGTCGAGCGAGCCGCCACCGACCTTCACCGTGAACAGGCGTCCGCGGCGCAGGATCACGAGGTGCTCGCCGTGGAGCTTCACGATGCCGCCCTCGTCGACACCGGCGGTCTGGTTGTTGGTGATCCCGTCCTCGGCCTTCGCGGCCGCGGGCGCGGGCGACGCCTCCGCTGCGCCGGTCGGCTCGGAGGAGGTGAGCGCACCCCTCTGCGCGCTCTTCAGCGCGCGGATCGTGTCGAACAGCTCGGACTCGGACTCGAACGCGACGAGGCGATCCTTGCTGGAGATCGAGGAGCGACCGCTGCGAGGCTCATCGTCTTCGACGCTCGGGGGCGGCTTGGCACCCTCGCAGCCGACGCCCCCGAGCGCCGCCGTGCAGGCGAGCGCGAAGGGGAGGAGGACGGAGAGCCGAGCCCGCGAGATCGTCGTCATGGCGCCCTATGACGGGCCAGCCATGGTGAAGATCTGTCCCCTCAGTTGCCTTCGGCGAGCTTTCGCTCGAGGGCCTCGAGGTGCGCTCGGACCTGGGGGTCGGCCTCACGCTGGGCCTCGATCTTGCGTACGGCGCTCATCACGGTCGTGTGATCTCGACCGCCGAACGCCCTCCCGAGCTCGGGGAAGCTGCACTTCAGCCGCTGCTTGCACAGGTACATCGCCACATGGCGCGCGAAGGCCACGGTCTTGTGGCGGTCCTTCGAGACCAGATCGCTCGAGCGGATGTGGAAGTGATGGCAGACGAGCCGCTGCACGTCCTCGACGCTCATCAGCTGAGGCTTGATCGACGTCGTGGCCGACAGCTCCGCTTTGGCGAACGCCATGTCGACGCGACGGCCGGTGAGCGAAGACTTGGCGGCCAGCCGGATCAGGGTGCCCTCGAGCTCTCGCACGTTCGAGCGCACGACCTGTGCGAGGTAAAGGGTGACGTCGTCGTCGAGGTCGATGCCCTCGAGCCCGGCCTTGTGACGCAGGATGGCGACCCGGGTCTCGAGCTCGGGGACCTGGATGTCCGCGACGAGGCCCCACGAGAAGCGAGAGACGAGCCGCTCTTCCATGCGCTCGAGGTTCTGCGGGTACTTGTCGCTCGTCACGATGATCTGGCGATCTTGTCCGTGCAGCGCGTTGAAGGTGTGGAAGAACTCTTCCTGGGTCTGCTCGCGGCCGGCGAGGAACTGGATGTCGTCGACCAAGAGCAGATCGCACTGCGATCGGTAGCGCGCGCGAAACTCATCCATCTTCTGGTGCTGGATGGAGTGGATGAACTCGTTGGTGAAGCGCTCTGCCGAGACGTAGACGATGCGCGCCGTCGGCTTCTCCGACAGCATGCGGTGGGCGATCGCCTGCATGAGGTGGGTCTTGCCGAGGCCCGTGCCGCCGCAGATGAAGAGCGGGTTGTAGCGGCGCCCGCCGCCGCCGGCCGCGGCCACCGCGGCCGCATGGGCGAGCTGGTTGGACGGGCCGACCACGAAGCTCGCGAACGTCTGCTTCGGGTTGAGATCGACGATGCTGACGCAGTGCGGGGCCGAGCGGACGAGCGACGGCCTCGGGGTCATCGCGCGCCCTTGGTCTCCGTCGGTCGGGGGCGGCGCATCCGAAGGGCGAAGCATCACCGACCGCGGCCTGATGGGCGTGCGCTGGATGCCGGAGGCGATCGGCGCGGTGAGCTGGCCGTCGAGCACCCACGCCACTTGGATCGAGTGACCCGTGAGCTCACGCAGGCGCTCGGTGAGCGTCGGGAGGAAATTGTTGTCGACCCACTCCTGGACGAACTCGTTGGCCGCGCGGAGCGACAACACCCCGTCGGTGAGGTCGTCGAACTGAACCCCGGAGAACCAGGTGTCGAACGTCGCGGGCGATAAGCCACGCGTGAAGGCGACGGCCTCTTCGAACGCCTGTCGCGTTTGGGTCTTCGAGATCATGCTTCCCACGAGTGAGGGTGGAGACGGGAGACGTTGTGTTGGGCTCACGCGAGGCGGAGCGCCCTGTCGGCGCCGACCCGAGCGCAACGCGGCGCGTCAAGGTCGAATGGGGGAGAGGCGACGGCTCGTTCCAGTTATCCCCAGGCGGGGGGCGTCCAAGCGACAGAGGTACTTGTGTGAATTTGTTGCTGTTTTCTCTCTATCAGCATCGCTTCCCACGTGCTCATAAACAGCTTTTCCACAGGCAAGTTCCCACCGAGGCCCGAGCACGCCAAGGAGCGCATCGAGCCCAAAATAAGGGTCTGACGTCTGGGTCTCCCCCCGGGGCAGCGGCGAACCCAAACCCCAGTAACCCATGACTCCATGCCCCGGGGAATGAGCCGGGGTGGATGGCACCGAGCGGAGCGATTTCCGCACCGCGTCGACACCTTCTAGGAGGTAGCACCGCCGTTTGCCCGGCGACAATCCCCAACTTCGCGGATACCGATAAAGACATGAAATCATTAAGCTGTTTTCTTGATTGCGGCGGGGCTTGCCCAGAGGCGGCCGTTCGTGATTGGCGACCGCCTCACCCCCGTCTCCGAGGGGCCTCGGAGGGGGACGTGGAGACAAAGTGAGGTCTGGGAGACTCACCCCCCCTCGACGCCGCTACCCAGGATCAGCAAGGATTTCTGAGCGGCCCCCCAGCGTTTGGGCTCTGGGGTCGCGTCAAGTAGTAATAATTGTAGCGATTCTATGGGGTTGACTGCGAACGTGCCGTCTCGTGGGGTCCCCAAGGCCGGTTGAGCGCGCACGAAACGGACGTCGACCTGAAGTTGGCCCTCGATCTCGCGTTCCGATACGGGCCTGACCCATGGTGCGTTGGCCTTTCACGGTCGGGCTGGCTCTGATGGCCTCGGCCGCAGTCTTTCCCCGCGTGGCGTCGGCTCAGGAGGTGGAGGACGAACGCAGCCCCCTCATCACGGCCGACACGCCGGTGCCCTTCGGCTTCAACTACGGAGAGGTGGACACGACCCGTGGTGGCGCCATGAGCGGCGCCATGCGCGCCGCCGGCAACGGCACGACGGCGGTGTTCACGAACCCAGCCGCGATGACGCTGGCCCGCGTCTATCACATCGAGGCGATCGGCAACCTCGTGCCCGAGTACGGGCACATCGTCTTCGGCAGCGTCATCGTCGACTCGATCACCAACAAGCTCGCGGGGGGTGTCGCGGTGACAGGTGGCTTCCTCGACTCGTTCCAGGATCGCGCGACCTCGCTCGATCGGTCGTGGCTCGATATCCGGCTCGCCCTCGCCTACCCGATCGTCGATGCGTTCTCGGTCGGGCTCGGCGGGCGCTACATCAAGGTGACCCAGGGCGGGACCGGTCCGCTCGGGCCCAGCAAGGTGTCGGGCGGCCTCGGCGATCCGGACTCCGACGGCCGCCTCTCGATGGTGAACATCGCCACCTTCGACGCTGGCATCGCCATCAAGGCCGGCGATCTGGTCCGCATCGGCCTGTCGGGCTCGAACCTCACCTACAACGACAACGGCATCCTGCCGACCACGGTCGGCGGCGGCATCGGCATCGCGCACGAGGACTTCACCATCGAGGTGGACGGCGTCGCCGACTTCAACTCGTACATGACGCCCACGGCGCGGCTGATGGCAGGCGGAGAGTATCTGCTGGTCGATCGCATCCCGCTGCGCGCCGGCTATCGCTTCGATCAGGGGCTGACTCTCACCAGATCTCGGCGGGCGTCGGCTACCTGGCGCGCGAGTTCATGATCGAGGCGAGCGTCCGACGCACCCTCGTCGGTCCGGAGATGACGGAGATCATCTTCGGCGCCGGCTACTTCCTCGAGTCGAGCGGCCTCACGGGGCAGGGCGCCGAACAGCCCTGACCCTCGGGGAGGGGGAGGGTATAGTCCCCCGGTGCTCGGGCTCGAGGTCGACACGGATCCGCGTTG
The DNA here is from genome assembly GCA_016719945.1 of Polyangiaceae bacterium. Classification (GTDB taxonomy): domain Bacteria; phylum Myxococcota_A; class Polyangia; order Polyangiales; family Polyangiaceae; genus Xiheicaenibacterium. The sequence continues at coordinate 97,118 of JADJYE010000017.1, forward strand.
GGTAGAGGCCGCGTCGACGCACGTCGACCGGGTCCTCATGGACCACGCTCACTGCGAGATGAAGGCGGCCAGCAACGCGCTCTCGCTGTCGGCGCGCTGCCTGGCGCACCCGCGCGTCGCGCGCGCCCTGGTCGAGCTCGCCGAGGAGGAGCTTCGCCACTTCCGTCGCGTGCTCGACGAGCTCGAGCGGCGAGGCATCGCGCTCGAGCCACCGGAGGAGGACTGGTACGCCGCCGAGCTCAGGCGGCGGGTCGCCCGCTCACGCCGCGGGCTGTCGACCGACGACGTCGTCATCGATCGCTTGCTCGTCGGCGCGCTGATCGAGGCCCGCTCGTGCGAGCGCTTCAAGCTGCTCGCCGCCGCCGTCTCGGAGCGCGAGCCTACCCTCGCGGCCTTCTACGACGAGCTCTTCGTCGACGAGGCCCGTCACCACCGCACCTTCTTCGACCTCGCGCTCGAGATCGCGCGAGACGCGCCCCGCGTTCGGGCCCGCCTCGTAGAGGTCTCGGCCATCGAGGCGTCCGTGGTGCGCGAGCTCGGCGGCGCGCCGACGATCCACGGGTAACCGCGTGCTGTTCGACCTCCTCGACCTCGATCGACGCGTGAACAAGGTGGCCGCCGCGCTCGAGCGGCGTCGCGCGGCCCCGTCGTCGGCGCCGCTCGAGGAGGTCGCGTTCGATCGGGAGGTGAGCTCGCGTGCGACGTACCAGGAGCTCGGGTCGCTGGCGGACGATCCGCTCGTCCGCGGAGTCTGCGCCTGGGTCGCGCACCTCACGCTCGAGCGGGTGACGAGCCCCGACGCGGTGGCGGTTCGAGCCGCGCGCCTCGAGCTCGGCGCCGTCGACGCGACCGCTTCGGTCGACGAGCACGTCCGCAGGCTGCTGGGGTCCGAGCGCGACGCGCGCGCGAGCGCCGCCGAGCTCGAGCGGGTCAGCGCGCGAGCGTCGGACGCGCACGCGCGCCTCGCCGAGCGACGGGCCGAGGCGGCGCGCCTGCTCGGGGTCGCTGACGAGCCCGAGCCGGAGCTCGCGGCGAAGGTCCTCTCTGCGACGCGTGACGCCTTCGACGTCATCGGCCCCCCTGGCAGCTGGCTGCAGTCTGTCCAGCGCGCCATCGCGTCCGACGCCAGCGAAGGTTGGCCCGCGAAGCTGAGCGTGCGCTGGCTCCACGAGCAGCTCTCTCGAGGCGACCTCTTCAAGGGCGTGCGCCTCGACGCCCCGCGACCCCCCCTGCCGCTCGGCGCGAGCTCGTTCGCGCTCGCCTTACATCGGCTCGGTGCCGCGTGGTCCTGGGCCGATCGGCCCGAGCACACGCCGCTCTGTCTGGTGCGGGCGCCCAACGACGCCCTCGTCGCGCGCCGCGCGGCGCTCCTCGCGTCCCTGGTCGTCGAGCCGACCTTCCACACTCGGAAGCTCGGCCTCGGCCGCGACCGCGCCAACCTCCAGGCTCGCGCGATCGGGCGCGCGGCGGTCCTGTGGCTCCGCATGGCGGCGCTCGGCGCTGCCGCTCATCGCCTGTCGCGCGAGCGGGCTCGCGCCACCTTCGAGGAGCTCTCCGAGGAGGCGCTCGGCCGGCCCCTGCCGCGCGCGCTGCTCGGCGTATTGCCGGCTCCGCGCCGCACGGGCGGGCTCGGGCTCCGCGCCGTGCTCGAGGCGCTGGCCGAGCGCGACAGCCTGCGCGCGCGCTTCGACGAAGACTGGTTCGACAACCCGCGCGCACACCTCGAGCTTCGCCACGAGCACCACCAGCTCGTCACGGCTCGCGCGGTCATCCCGCTGGAGAGCGGGCTCGCCGCGCTCGACGCGAGGCTGCGCGAGCTGGTCGTCTAGCGAGTGAGCTACTCCGAGCCGCGCGCCGCGGCCTTGTGGTAGGTTCTCGTCCGAGACCGTGAACAAGTACGGCATCCCGCTGCACGACCTGCCGTCGCACTGCCTCGACGCCGTCGACGCCGCCGAGCGATCCCTGTCCCGGACGCTGATCGTGCGCGAGGGCCACGCCGTCGCCGCGATCGTCCCGATGGTCGATCTCGATCGCATCGATCCGCCCGATCCCGCGGGCGGGGGCGCCGATCCGCTGCTGGCCATCTGTGGGCAGTGCCGGCACGACGAGTTCGTGGACTCGCTCTCCGACGATCTGTCTCAGACCTCGATGTGGTCGCGAACCACGCGCCGGTCGAAGGGCTGAGGCGTGCCCTACCTCCTCGACACGCCCACCCTCACCGAGGCACTCCGGGCGGCGCCCTCGCGCGCGCTCATCCGCAACCTGTCGCAGGTCCCGAGCCGCGATCGCTGGACCAGCGTCGTCTCGGTGAGCCAGCTGCTGGTCGCGGCTCGCCGCACACAACAGGCCCGGCTGATGCAAGACGTCATCCACCTCGTGGCGAGCGTCCGCGTCGCCCCCTACGACGTGAACGCTGCCCAGACCTTCGCCAAGTTCAAGGCGACCCTGGTCACCGAGCTCGACGCCGACGACCTCATGATCGCGGCGATCGCGTCCTCCGGGGGCTTCACCCTCGTCACCCGCCGCCTGCGCGAGTTCTCGATCTTCCCCCACCTCCGGTGCGAAGACTGGCTCACCTGATCGGCTCGCAAGAGGGCCGATCGGCCCGTCGATCCGCTAGGTCCTTCCGGTCCTGAAGAAGGCGTGGTAGGTGGCCGCCAGTAAAACCCGCGTGCCCACCAACCGGTGCCCGTGACGAGCCAAGTGCCCTTCCTCTTCGCAGCCGACGTCAACGTCGACGTCGATCTGTCCGTCCTGGCGCAAATCGCGCTGTTCGGCTTCTTCATCGTGGTGTTGAAGCCCGTCCTGTTCGATCCGCTGCTCAAGCTCTTCGAAGAGCGCGAGAAGCTGACCGACGGCGCGCGCGCCAACGCGCGCTCGATGGACGAGCGCGCCGCCGAGCTGCTCTCGAAATTCGAGAGCGAGATCGAGAAGGTTCGCCGTGAGGCGGCCTTGGAGCGCGATCGCCTCCGCGCCGAGACGGCGAAGCTCGAGGCCAAGATGATGGAGGAGGCGAAGGCCGACGCGGCGCGCATCCTCAGCACGGGTCGTGAGCAGATCGCCCAGGAGGTCGGCGCGTTGCGCAGCGATCTCGTGGCCTCCCGGCCCGCCCTCGCCCAGCAGATCGCCTCGAAGCTCCTCGGACGAGAGGTCTCTTCGTGAAAAAGCGTATCGCTCTCCTCTCTTCAGGGCTGCTCCTCGCGAGCCTGCTGTCCGTCAACGTGACGGCGCAAGCCCAGCCGCCGCCGGCCGGGCAGCCTCCTGCGGCGCAGCCTCCCGCGGCGCAGCCTCCTGCGGCGCAGCCTCCTGCGGCGCAGCCTCCTGCGGCGCAGCCTCCGGCTGGCCAGCCTCGGGCAGCGCAGCCGCCCGCTGGGCAGCCGCCGGCCGGGCAGCCTCCTGCGGTGCAACCTCCCGGGGCTCAGCCTCCCGGCGGGGCGCAGCCGCCGCGCATGCAACCGGGACAGCCCCCGAGGGGCCAGCCCCGGCCGCCGGGGCGCCCCCGCGGACCCCAAGATATCCCGGGTCACCCCCCGGTCGGCGGAGCGCAACCCCTTCCGGCCAAGGCAGCCGTGGTCCAGACCGACCCGCACGCCGGTGGCCACGACGCGCACCACGACTGCCACGGGCCGAACGCGCCGACCCACCACGTCAACTGGTACCAGGGCCTGCTCGGCGTCCACAACGAGAAGTCCCAACAGGGCGGCGTCAACAAGCTGCTCTGGCGCTACAACAACCCGAAGGACGAGTGCGATCCCAAGAACCAGGATCCGCCCCTGCTCGGGGCCCTCATCAACCTCGCGGTGGTCGCGTTCATCCTCATGCGGTTCGGCAAGAAGCCGATCATGGACGCGCTCGCGCACCGCAAGAAGACGATCATGCAGGACATCGACGCGGCGGCCGCCCTGCGCGCCGACGCGGAGAAGCGCCTCAAGAGCTACGAGAAGCAGCTCGCGCGCATCGCGGACCGCCGCAAGGAGCTCCAGGAGGAGTACTCCTCGCAGTGGGAGGCCGAGCGCCAGCGCATCCTCAAGGAGGCGGAGGAGAAGGCCTCCCGCCTGCGTCGCGACGCCGAGTTCCGGGTCGCCCAAGAGCTCAAGCAGGCGCAGGCCGATCTGCTGCGCGAATCTGTCGACGCCGCGGTCGCCTCGGCCGAGGAGCTGCTCAAGTCCCGCGTCGGCGCTGCCGATCACGAGCGCCTGGCGAACGACTACCTGACGAACATCGGCGACGCGCTGAAGACCAGCGGCCCGGGCGCCGCACGGAGGACGACGTGAGCTACGACGCCATCGGGCGACGCTACGCCCGCGCCATCTTCGAGCTCGCCAAGGAAGAAGGCCGCGCCACCGCGGTCGCCGACCAGATCGCCTCCTTCGCGGAGGTGTACGCCGGCAGCGAAGAGCTGCGGACGATCCTCGAGAACCCCTTGGTCGACGACGCCGCCAGGCACGCCATCGTCACCGAGATCGCTGCTCGCGTCGGCGTCACCGGGGCAGCGGAGCGCGCGCTGCGCTTGATCACCAAGAAGCGCCGCCTGCGGGCCGTCTCGGACATCGCGCGCCACCTGCGCCGGCAGGTCGACGAGGACGCGAACGTCGTCCGCGCGCACGTCACCACGGCCTCGGCGCCGCCCTCCGGGTACCTCGACCGGCTCAAGTCTCAGATCGAGCAGTCGACCGGCCAGAAGGTCATGCTCACGCACTCGCTCGACCCGAGCATCATCGGCGGCGTCATCACCGCCATCGGCGATCGCGTCGTGGACGGCAGCTTGCGCACCCGCCTGCTCCGGTTCCGCGACGCGACGCGCCCCTCCGCCTGACGCGCGGCGCTCCGAACAAGCTCCCCACGCCCCCTTCTCCATCGAAACAGGATCAGCCCGATGCAGCTTCGTGCCGAAGAGATCTCTCAGATCATCAAGAAGCAAATCCAGAACATCGACAAGGCCGCGAGCGTCTCCGAGACGGGGACGGTGCTCACGGTGGGCGACGGCATCGCGCGCGTCCACGGCCTGTCGGGCGTCATGGCCGGCGAGCTGGTCGAGGTCACCGGCGCGGACTCGAGCTCGCTCTACGGCCTCGTGCTGAACCTCGAGCAAGACAACGTCGGCTGCGCGTTCTTCGGCGACACCAGCCTGGTCAAGGAGGGCGATCTCGTCCGCCGCACCAACCGCATCATGGACGTGCCCGTGGGCGAGGCCGTCGTCGGCCGCGTCCTCAACGCCCTCGGTCAGCCGATCGACGGCAAGGGCCCGATCGACACCCCGCACCGTCGCCGCGTCGAGATCAAGGCGCCGGGCATCATCCGCCGCCAGCCGGTCACCGAGCCGATGCAGACGGGCATCAAGGCCATCGACGGCATGATCCCGATCGGCCGCGGCCAGCGCGAGCTCATCATCGGCGACCGTCAGACCGGTAAGACCGCCGTCGCGATCGACACGATCATCAACCAAAAGGGGCAGAACATGTTCTGCGTCTACGTGGCGATCGGTCAGAAGCAGTCGACGATCCGCCAGGTCGTCGACCGGCTCGAGAGCTTCGGCGCCATGGAGTACACGATCGTCGTCGCCGCGACCGCGAGCGAGTCGGCTCCGCTGCAGTTCATCTCGCCGTACACCGGCGTCACCATCGGCGAGTATTTCCGCGACACGGGCCGCCACGCGCTCTGCATCTACGACGATCTCTCCAAGCAGGCCGTCGCGTACCGCCAGCTGTCCCTACTGCTGCGCCGCCCGCCGGGGCGTGAGGCCTACCCGGGCGACGTCTTCTACCTCCACTCGCGCCTGCTCGAGCGCGCCGCGAAGATGGCGTCCGTCTACTACGTGATGAAGAAGGGGTCCGACATCCCTTCGGGCGACGACGCCTTCCGCGGCGACGATGGCCAGGTTCACTACGGTGTCCTCGGCAAGCATGCGGCGCACGAGAGCCAGAAGAAGCTCGGCTCGGACTACGAGGTGAAGGTCGACCCGCACTCGGGCGGCTCGCTCACCGCGCTGCCGATCATCGAGACGCAGGCCGGTGACGTCTCGGCGTACATCCCGACCAACGTCATCTCGATCACCGACGGGCAGATCTTCCTCGAGTCGGACCTGTTCTTCTCCGGCGTGCGCCCTGCCATCAACGTCGGCATCAGCGTCAGCCGCGTCGGCGGCAACGCCCAGATCAAGGCGATGAAGTCGGTCGCCGGCACGCTGCGCCTCGACCTGGCGCAGTACCGCGCCATGGCCGCCTTCGCCCAGTTCGCCTCCGACCTCGACGCGAAGACCCGCGCTCAGCTCGACCGCGGTGCCCGTATGGTCGAGATCCTGAAGCAGGGCCAGTACGTGCCGCTGCCCGTCGAGAAGCAGGTGCTCCTCATCTTCGCAGGCACGAACGGCCTGCTCGACGACCTGCCCACGAGCGCGCTGCTCCGCTTCGAGGCCGAGCTGTACAAGCACGTCGAGCAGAAGAACCCCGAGATCTTCTCGACGATCCGGGACAAGAAGACCATCGACGACGAGCTGAAGAAGACCATCATCAAGGTCATCGGCGACTTCAAGTCGAACAAGTTCGTGCTCGATGAGTCGAAGGCCGCGAAGACCGAGAAGGTCGAAAAGGTCGAAAAGACGAAGAAGGGGAAGTGATCCGTGGCCTCCCTGAAGGCGATCCGCAAGCGCATCGCGAGCGTCAAGTCGACGCAGAAGATCACGCGCGCCATGAAGATGGTCGCGGGCGCCAGGCTCAACCGGGCCCAGCAGCGCATCACCGAGCTGCGCCCGTACGCCCTCAAGCACCAGGAGGTGCTCTCCGAGGTCGTCACGCGGACGCAGCAGGCCGTCGAGGCCGGAGACTCGAGCGCCGAGAAGGTCCACCCCGACGACCTGCTCCACCCGCTCTTGGTCCGCCGCGAGGAGCGGCGGGTCATGCTCGTCGTGCTCACGAGCGATCGTGGCCTCTGTGGCGCGTTCAACGCGAACATCAACAAGACCGCCGAGCGTGAGTACAAGGAGCGCACGGCGCGCGGGCAAGACGTGAAGGTCATGGTCATCGGCCGCAAGGGCCGCGACTACCTGCAGCGGCGCAACATCGAGCTGTCGTACCTTCAAGGCGTCTGGGAAAAGCTCGGGCTCGACTCGGCTCGCCGGGTCGGCGAGTCGATCCTGCGACCGTTCTTGGATGACGAGGTCGACGCGATCTACCTCGTCTACAACGAGTTCAAGAGCGCGATGACCCAGCGAGTCGCCGTCGAGCAGCTGCTGCCGGTGCCTCCGGTCGCCGACAGCGACGGCCACGACGCCGGCGAGTTCTCGTTCGAGCCCAGCCGCGCGGCGCTGCTCGAGCACCTCGCGCCGCTGTACGTCGAGATCTCGCTCCTGCGCGCCCTGTACGAGTCGATGGCCAGCGAGCTCGGCGCCCGCATGACCGCGATGGACTCGGCGACGAAGAACGCGACCGAGATGATCGACAAGCTGACGCTCGAGTACAACAAGGCGCGTCAGGCGGCGATCACCAAGGAGCTGATGGAGATCATCGGCGGCAGCGAGGCGATCAAGGAGTGACGCGCCCCCGGCGCTCGGCGACCTGCCGAGCGCCACATCACCGGGCTCGCCACACCCAGGCAGCGCATGTCGGCCTCCATCCTCGAAATCAACCCGGAGCACCCCGAGCCCCGGAAGGTGCAGCGCGCGATCGAGGTGCTCGAGCGCGGCGGGCTGATCGCCTACCCGACCGACACCGTGTACGGCCTCGGGTGCGACCTGATGAACAAGGGCGCCATCGAGCGGCTCTACCAGGTCAAGGGGATGACCAAGCAGAAGAACCTGGCGTTCATCTGCCACGATCTCGGTGACATCGCGAAGTACGCGGTCGTCGACAACTGGGCCTATCGGATCTTGCGGCATCACCTGCCGGGGCCGTACGCGTTCATCCTCCCCGCGACGCGTGAGGTGCCCAAGATGGTCCTCTCCAAGCAGAAGACCGTCGGCATCCGCGTGCCCGACCACCCCGTGGTGACGACCCTGGCTCGCGAGCTCGGGCGGCCGATCATCAGCACGACGGCCACCGACGAGGAGGGTGAGCCCCTGGTCGACCCCGGAGAGATCCGAGACCGCTTCGCCGGGCTCGACCTGATCCTCGACGGCGGGGCCGGCGGGCTCATCCCGACGACGGTGGTGGACCTGAGCCAAGGGCGGGTCGAGATCGTACGCGAGGGCGCTGGCGCGATCGACGCGCTCTCCTGAGCGCGTCGCTGGTAGAAGGGCGCGATGGCACCCTCCTCATCGCCTTCGCCGGATCGTGAGGCTGACTTCGTCGTCGTCGGCGGCGGCTCGGCCGGCTGCATCGTGGCCGCCGTGCTCGCGGGCGCAGGGCACGAGGTGCTCCTGCTCGAGGCGGGCGATCGCGCGGAGGACCACCCCGAGACCCTCAGCGCGAACGGCTACAAGAAGGCCTTCGTCAACGATGCGCTGATGCACGAGCGCTTCACGATCGCGCAGCCTGGCTGCAACGGCCGCAGCCTCTTCGCCGGCACAGGGCGAGGCGTGGGCGGCAGCGGCGCGATCAACGCGATGGTGTACACCCGCGGGGCTCGCGAGGACCTCGACGCCTGGGGGCCCGGCTGGCGCTGGCAGGACGTGGCGGGCGACTTCGCCGAGCTCGAGGCGCGACTTCGGCCCAACCGGCGAGAGGCCACCGAGTTCACCCGGGCGTGCATCGCCGCTGCCGGCGAAAACGGCATCCGAGAGAAGGCCGATCTCAACGACGGCGACCTGGGCGACGTCCTCGGCCACGAGTGGATGAACTACGAGGGCGACCGACGGCGCAACGCCTACGTGGCCTTCATCAAGGACGACCCGCCGCGCACGCTCACCATCGAGGCCGGCGCGAGCGCGACCCGCGTCGAGCTCGGCGCCGACGGCCGCGCGAGCCTCGTGCACTTCGTCCAAGGGGGCGCGGCGCGCGTCGCGCGCGCACGCCGCGAGATCGTGCTGTCGGCGGGCGCGCTCGAGACGCCCGCGCTGCTGCTCCGGAGCGGCATCGGCCCCGCGCTCGAGCTGCGCGCGCTCGGCAGGGGCGTGGTGCGAGACCTCCCGGGGGTCGGGCGCAACCTGCACGATCACCCCAACGCGACGCTGTTCTTCCTCGCGCGGCGCCCCGTCGACTGCTTTCACCCACAGCTCTACGGCTTCACCCGGACCCGGCCCGGGCGCGGAGCGAGCGACTGCTGCCTCGTGTTCTACCCGGCGCGTTCGTCGTTCCGCGAGGGGCTGCTGCGGATGCTCCCCGCCATGGCGCTGCCCGAGGGCCTCTACCGCGAGGGGACGGCGGTACGCGCGATGCGCGGCGCGCTCTCGGCGGCGCTCGCGCCGCGCCCTGTACAAGGGCTCATCGAGCGTATGTGGGGCATCGTCGTCATCCTCGGCAAGCCGAAGAGCCGAGGCACCGTTCGGCTCGGCGCGGTGACGAGCGGCGACAACACGCGGATCGATCCTCAGTACCTCGCGCACCCTGACGATCTCGACGCCATGGTCAGCGCCGTGAAGAAGGCGCGCGCGATCGCGGCGAGCGGTCCCCTCGCGGCGCTCGGCGCGCGCGAGCTCATCCCCGGCCCGCTCGGCGGCGAGCCCGACGACAGCGACGCCATCGCGCGCTTCCTGCGGCAGAACTTGATGACGACGTACCACTTCGCAGGCACCTGCCGCTTGGGCGACGACCCCGACAGCGTGGTCGATCGGCGGCTGAGGGTGCGAGGGGTGCCGGGACTCCGCGTCGTCGACGCCTCCGCGGTCCCCGAGACGCCGGTCTCCGCGATGAACGCGCCGAGCATGCTCGTGGGTCTTCGGGGCGCGAAGATGATCGTCGAAGACTCGCGCTCGGGGTAGCTCGTGCTCAAGGCTGCGCTGCTCGAGCTCCCCGCACGGCACGCCGCGGTCGACGCGGCGTTCGGCGACCTGGAGGCGCTGCTGACGGAGGGGCCCTGCGACCTGGCCTTGCTCCCCGAGTGTTCGCTCACCGGGTACGTCGACGACCAAGGGCGCTGCGACCCCACGCCCCTCGCCGAGGCGCTCGACGGCCCCACGGCACGACGCGTCGCCTCCCTCGCGAAGCGCTACGGCACCGCGATCGGTGCGCCGCTCGTCGAGCGCGACGAGGCCCGGTACTACAACAGCTACCTCGTGATCGATCGCCACGGCGCGCTGCTGCGCCGGTATCGCAAGCGTCACCCGTGGTTCCCCGAGCGCTGGGCCACGCCGGGCACGGAGCCCCACGGGACGTTCGAGCTCGGAGGGCTGACGCTCTCGCTGGCCATCTGCTTCGACGTCCACTTCCTCGAGGTCGAGGCTGCCTGCGAGCTGCAGCGCGCCGACGCCCTCTTGTTCCCGAGCGCGTGGGTCGACGGCGGGCCGAACGATCTGCGCGGCCCCTTGTTCGGAGCGCTCGCGACCAGGTTTGGTGTCGTGATCGCCAACGCCAACTGGGGTCCCGGGACTCCTCGCGTGCGAGGGCAGGGCGGCAGCCGCGTCGTGGGGCCCGAGGGCGAGCTGGCGCGGTTGCCGCCAGGCGCGTCCGCGCCCGCGCGCCTCGACGTGACGCTCAGGAGGCGATGAGCAGCCGCTCGACGAGGCGGACGATCTCGGCGTCGATCTTTCGCTTCTTCGCGACGAGCCTGCCAGCCTTGTCGAACACCGCGATCGTCGGCAGCTCCTTCGCGTCGAGGGCGTCGGCGACGTGGAGCTCGGGATCGAGGTAGATCGGGTAGGCGTGGGGTTTGCCCTCGAGGTACCGCGCGACGTCCGCGCGCTCTTCACCCACCGAGAGCCCCACGACCAGGAGCCCGTCCCTCCGGTAGGCCTTGGCCAGCAGCTCGGCGTTCTTGCTCACGTCGCGGCACGCCTCACACCAGGTCGCCCACAGGTCGACCACCGACACCTTGCCCTTGATCACCTCGCCGAGTGGGACGCGCGCGCCCTCGGCGAGCGGCGTGACCGGGAGCGCGGTCGCGGCGGTCTCGACCGGCGCGTGCTCCGCCGTCTGCGCTGGCTTCTTCTTCCCGCAGCCGTGTGCGGCGGCGGCGGCGACGACTGCGACGAGGAGCGAGCGTCTGTCCATGGCTAGAAGGTCTTCTGGTAACCGAGCGAGCCGAAGTCGGCGTGCAGCCCGTTGTCCCGCTGGTAGCGCAGGTACTCGAGGTTGAATGAGTCCTTGCCGCGGATCGCGAGCGGCGCGCGCTCGCGCAAGAGGACCACGCGCAGCCCCGCCTCGCGTGAGGTGAAGGCCTCGAGGTCGCTGTCGCTCGTGCGCTTGGTCGACTCGACGAAGCCCTCCTCGATGAAGGGCACCCAGAAGTCTGGCGACGTCTGCGTGTGCAGGCGCCCGTGCGCGCGCACGTACAGCCACGGCACGATGTACTGGAAGAGCTGTGCCTCGAGCGTGTGCGCGAAGGTCGCGTTCTCGTCGAGGTAGAAGCGGTAGCCCACCTTACCCGTCGTTCCGCTGCCGGGGACGTGCTGGGAGAGGCGCACGAAGAAGGCGTCTCGGTTGCGGCTCCGCGGGAAGCGCTCGCCGTCGCGCACGACGGTCCTCGGGTCCTCCTCGGTGGGCTCGCGGTGCACGACCATCGAGTTCCACGTCGTCTCCAGGGTGCCCCACTGCTGGGTCGTGCCGAACGACGCGTCGAGCAGGGTCGTCTCGGAGAGCACCTGTACGAGAGACGCGTTGAAGCCGAACGAGGTCCGCGCGGTGAACCCGCGATCTTTCCCCTCCCAGTTGTGGGGATCGAAGCCGTCCGACATCACGATCATGTTGAGGCCGATGACCGTGTTCTCTTCGAACAGCTTGAACGTGAGCGACGGCCCGCCGATGAACGAGCGCATCGGCTCCTCGTAGTGGAAGCCGAAGCGGAACGACATGTCGACCACCTCGCTCGGCGAGTACGTGCTCGTCAGATCGAGGGTGACGGCCTCGTTGTACTCGGAGGCCTTCGACACGGCGTCCACCGCGTCCGTCGAGGCCGCGCTCACGATGTCGACCGGCACGGTCAGCTCGTGCACGACCTGATCGTTCTGGCGCACGCGAAACTGGGCCCACGGCTGCAACACCCAGGCGTCCTCGCGGCCACGCCCGCCGATCGGGCCCGCTTGCGACTGCAGACCGCGCCCCTCCTGGTAGAGGAACGACGTCTGGAGGTTCAGCGCCTCCCAGCGCCAGCCCGGATCTTCCTCGGCGATGCGCGCCTCGAGCTCCTTCTTCGCGGCGAGCGCGGCTGCGGCCTCGTCGGCGCTGGCGGGCGACGGACCGAGCGTGGCCCATGCCGCTGCGGCGAGCGCGGTCGCGAGACGACCGAGGCTAGTTCCCACAGGCGCACCCGCCACCCGCAGGCTGCCCGTTCCCTCCGCTCGCGGCCTCACGCGTCGTGTGCAGCTTGTCTCGCGCCTTCGCCTCGAGCGAGTCCTCCACGGGGAGCATCGTCGGATCGGCGAGCGCTCCGCGGCGGCTCTGAGGGACGATCACGCAGCCGGAAGAGGCCGCGCCGATCACGGCGAGCAGCGTGGCCGCGACGGCCCGCGAGAGCCGCGCGTCGAGGGGGGGCCGAGCACGAAGAAGCCAGCGCATGGACGCGGGTTTTTCCCTAGCACCGCGGCCAGGCCGATAAAAGGACGCGGAGCTCAGGCCGCGCGGCGGCGACGCCTCACCAGCTCGACCGGCGCACGGGTCCGCGGGTCAGCCCGTCGGAGCTGCGGGGCCGCCCTCCTTCGGGGGCTCCTCGACAGGGACGTCCTCCTTCGGTGGCTCCGCCGCCGCCGGGGCATCGGCAGGGGGCGGGTCGGGCTCACGGCTCGCGTCGGTCGGCGGCTCCTCCGGCTTGACCGTCTCGGTCGGCTCGGTGCCGGAGAGGAACACCTCGGAGAGCCCGTCCTCCTGCTCGGCCGCGGCGAGCATGCCCGTCTTGGGATCGATCGTCGCCCGCACGACGCCAGGCGGGACCGGGAAGTCGGTCGCGGGCCTGCCCTGGTGCGCCGCCCGCATGAACGATACGAAGATCGGCAGCGCCGTCACGCCGCCGGACTCGCCCACGCCGAGCGGCGTGCCGTCGTCGTTGCCGACCCACGTCGCGCAGGTGATGTCGGTCGAGTAGCCAGCGAACCACGCGTCCTTGGCCTTGTTCGAGGTCCCGGTCTTGCCCGCGATCGGGCGCTTGAGCACCTTGGCGCTCTTGCCGGTCCCGTCCGTGATGACGCTCTTCATCACGTCGGTGATGAGGAAGGCCTCGGCCTCGCTGAGGACGCGCTTGGGCTCGGGCCGCCCGAGGGGGACCTCGCGGCCGTCGGGCCCCACGATCTTCACGACCAGGTGAGCCTGCTCGTAGACCCCGCCCGCCGCGAGCGACGCGTAGGCGTTGCCGAGCTCGCGCACCTTCACCTCGTACGCGCCGAGCGCGATCGACTCGAACGTCTCCCGCTTGTCGTCCTTCATCACCCCGAGGGGCGTCGTCTCGATCCCGAGCTCGGTCGCGAGATCGGCGACCTCGCCCGGGCCGACCTGCTTCACGAGCCACGCCGCCGAGACGTTGACGCTCCGCGCGAGCACCTCACGCAGCCGCTTCGGCTCGCCCCCGGCTGCGCCGTCGTAGTTCTTGGGCTGGTACTTGCCGTCCTTCAGCGCCGCCGAATCGGTCGGCAAGAGCGACGCCGGCGTGACCTTGCGATCCCGCAGCGCAGCCGCGAACGTGAACGGCTTGAACGCCGAGCCCGGCTGCCGCTTCGCTTGCGACGCGCGATCGAAGCCTCCGCGGGTCGCCTCGTAGCTGCCAGCGATCGCGAGGATCTCGCGCGCCTTGACGTCGATCGCGACGATCGCGCCCTGCGGGCCCAGCTCCAGCTTCAGCGTGGGACCCTGCTTGTCGTTGAGCGCGAGGATGCTCACGCGCACCGGCGCGCCCGGCTCGGCGAACTTGCTGGCAGGCAGCTTCTGCGGGTTGTAGCGCTCGGTCGCCGACAGGCTCACCCTGCCGCGGAGCGTGCCCACGCGGACGAACAGCTCGTTCTTCGCGTCGTCGGCGCCGGTCACCTCTCCGAGGAAGGTGCCCCCCTTGTCGTCCTTCGTCGGATCGCCCTCGTACAGCACGGGCATCTTCTTCGGCTTCTTGAGCGGCGCCACGACCTTCTGCCGCTTGTCGTAGCCGTCGAGCCCTTCTCGCAGCGCCTTGCGCGCCTCCGCCTGGAGCTTCGGGTCGATGGAGGTGTGCACGATGTACCCGCCGCGCAGCGCCTGCTCGCCGAGCGTCTCGCGCAGCACCCGGCGCACCTCGGCGAGGGCCTCCGGGGCGAGCTCGGTCGTGTGCTCCGGCTCGGGCGCGATCACGACCTGCTCGCCCTTCGCGGCCTCGGCGAGGCCCGCGGTGACGAAGCCCTTGTCGACCATCTGACCGAGGACGTACTCGCGTCGCTTGGTCGCCGCGTCGAGGTGATCGCGAGGCGAATACTTGGAGGGGCCCTTGGGCACACCGGCGAGGATCGCCGCCTCGCCCAGCGTGAGGTCACGCACCCCCTTCGCGAAGTAGTACCGCGACGCCTCCTCGACGCCGTACCTACCGTGGCCGAAATAGATGTGGTTCAAGTAGAGCTCGAGGATGTCGTCCTTCGACAGCTCCTGCTCGATCTTCCGCGCGAGGATGACCTCCTTGATCTTCCGCTCGTAGGTCTTGTCCTGCGTGAGCAGCACGTTCTTCACGACCTGCTGAGTGATCGTGCTCGCGCCCTGGCGTGAGCTCTGCGCCCTGAGGTTGATCCAGATCGCGCGCACCATGCCCGGGTAGTCGAGGCCCGGGTGCTCGTAGAACGAGGCGTCCTCTGCGGCGAGGAACGCGAGCTTCACGTGCGACGGGATCTGCTCGAGGTCGACGACCGTGCGCCGCTCGACGAACTCCTCACCGAGCAACGAGCCGTCGCGCGCGAGGATGCGGGTCGTCTGCGGCGGCTGGTAGTTCTTGAGCTCGCTCGTCGCGGGCAGGCCCTCGCTGTAGTGCCGGATGGCCATCGCCACGGCGACCATCCCGAGGCCGCTCAAGATCAACAGGGTGATCGTGACCCGACCCACCCAGACGAGGACGCGCCTCATGATCTTTCTTCGCCTTGCTCCGGCCGGGCCGTCGGCCATGGGACTTTGTGCCGCGCTCCGAGGTTCGACGCCAGAAACTGACACGCCTTTCGAACGCTCGCGCGCGGTCTTCCTTTCCCGACGTCGGCTCTGAGGCTCAGTTGGTGAGCACGATCACGGCCGCCGTGATGCCGACGCCGAGGAGCAAACACGCGATCGCCACGATCACCAGGGTCAGCACGTTGACCCCCTTCTTCGGGGGAGCCATCGCGCCCGACGACACGGGTTGGCCGTACCGCTGGCTCGACCCCGGCGCCGCCATGCTCGGTGGCAGGGGGTTTCCGATCGGCGCGTTCGGGTTCATCTTCACCGTCCGCGACTGGTCGATGGAGGGGGCCAGGCCGGGGTGAGAGCCGGCTGGCGCCGGGATCGGCCTCTGCTGGCCTTGACCCAGCTGCTGGCCTTGGCCGTGCTGTGGGCCTTGGCCGGGCTGAGGCCCTTGCCCTGGCTGCGCCGCAGCGCCCGCGAGCCGAGGTTGCCCGACGTCGATCTGGGTCTTGTCGACCGCGCGCGGAGGCATCACGTGGGTGATGCGCCCTCCCGGCGCGTACGCCCGCAGCGCCTCGGCGAAGTCGAGCGCCGAGGGGTAGCGGTCGTCCGGTTTCTTGGCGAGGGCCTTCATCACGACGTCCGACAGCCCGGGCGGGAAGCGCTTTCCGGGGACGCGCTCGTCCAGCACGATCGGCGGCTTGGTGACGTGGAGCTGGATGTACTCCATGGGCGTCTTCGCGTCGAAGGGCAGCTTCCCGGTCAACACCTCATAGAGGATGGTGGCGACCGAGTAGAGGTCGGAGCGCGCGTCGAGCTTCTTGCCCTGCGCCTGCTCGGGCGACATGAACTCGGGCGTCCCGAAGACCATGCCCTCCTGCGTGAGCATGATGCTCCCGGGGCGGAGCTCGCGCTCGGTGACCTTCGCGAGCCCGAAATCGAGCACCTTCGCGTAGTCCTTCAGCCCGCCGTTGGTCGACAGGAAGATGTTCTCGGGCTTGAGGTCGCGGTGGATGATGCCCTGCGTGTGGGCCTCTTGGAGGGCGCCGCAGACCTGGATCAGGATGGGGATCGCTCGCTCGACCGGCAGCGGCCCCTCACGCCGGACCGTCTGGTTGAGGTTCCGACCCTCGAGGTATTCCATCACGATGTAGAGCGAGCCGTCCTCGAGCTCGCCGTACAAGAGCACCTTCGCGGTGTTGGGGTGCGTGAGGTGGCTCATCGCGCGCGCTTCGCGGCGGAACCTGGACGCGAGGTCCTTTCGGTTCGTGAGCTTCGGGTGGAGGATCTTCACCGCCACCTGCCGGTTCATCGCGGGCTGCGACGCGCGATAGACGGAGCCCATCCCACCCGAGCCGATCTTCTGCTCGATGAGGAACTGACCGTTCAGGATCGACCGGCCGATGTTCGGGTCAGGCTGCTTCTGAGCGGTCGACATGAGCCGAGCGGCGAGGGAACACGACAGCACACGCGGCACCTCCAGAAAAGGGCGAGGGCCGAGCGAGAAGGCTACCTGACGACCCCGCGCGAGCGGTGGTTTTTTGCCGAACGGGCGTCCTTGGGCCATGAATGCCGCGCCCGTGGTCAGCCCCCTCCCTCGATTGTCCAGCCCGCTCCTCACGGCGTCGGGCTTTGCCCACGGCTTCTTCACGCGCCGCGGAGGCGTGAGCGAGGGCCCGTTCGGGAGCCTCAACACGGCCGCCTCGGTCGGCGACGACCCAGCCCTGGTCGGCGAGAACGTCGCCCGCATCGAGACGGCCCTGGGGCTGCCGCCCGGGCGGCTCTACTACGCGAGCCAGGTCCACGGCGTCGACGTGGTCCGGGCGTCGGCCTCCGAGCCGCGGGCGCGCGTGCTCGAGCAGCGCGCCGACGCGGTGGTCTCCACGGAGGCCGGGGTCGGGTGCGGGGTGCGCAGCGCCGACTGCGGCACCGTGCTCGTCGGCGATCGAAAGAGCGGCGCGGCCCTCGCGATCCACGCGGGGTGGCGGGGCACCGCGCTGGGCGTCGTCGCCGCGGGGCTCGACGCGCTGCGAGCCCTCGTCGGGGCCGGCGCCGATCTGGTGGCCGCGATCGGGCCGCACATCGAGGTGTGCTGCTTCGAGGTCGGCGACGACGTGGCCGGCGAGCTCGCGTCGTGCAGCTCGCTCGGCGACGCGGCGGTCGATCGCTCCCGCGCACGTCCCCACGTCGATCTGCGGTCGATCCTCGAAGCGCAGCTCACGTCCGCGGGGCTGGCAGCCGCCAGCGTCTCGCACGTGCGTGGCTGCACGGTCTGCGACGCGGGGGCGTTCTTCTCGTTCCGACGAGACGGGGCGCGATCCGGGCGGCTCATGTCCGCCATCGTCCCGCGCCCCTCTCGCTGAGTGGGCGAAGGTCGGCCCGAACGACCGACCTCTGCTCTTCCGTGCCTCAGGCGAGCTCGGCGGCGCGCTTCTCGTATTCGCTCTGGGTGATCTCACCCTTTTCGAGCGACTTGTTCAGCGCGTCGAGCGCGGCCTTGGAGGCCTCCTTCTTCTCGGCGATGGCGTCCTTGTTCACCTCGAACTCCTTCTTGCCCTCCTTCTCGGCGCTCTTGAACATGGCCTTGAGCGAGGCGATGTCGCCCTTGGCGCCGCCCTCGAAGTACTTCTCGATGACCTTGCCGAGCGCGTAGGTCGCCGCGAAGCTGCTGGCGGCGCCGACGGCGCTGCCCCACACGGGCACGAGCTTCACGAGGTTCGTCACCGCGATGCGCGCGGCGGTGCCGACGCCGAGCCCCGCGAGGAGCGTCGTCGCCGCCTGCTTGTCCATCTTGTGGCCGTAGTACTGGCCGATGTCACGGACCAGCTTGCCCTGCAGCGCGATGACCGCGAGGTCGGTCGCGATGGCGAGGCCCGGCACCGGGAACGCGCCCAGCACGCCGGACAGGACCGAGTACTTCAGCGTGTCCTGCTTGATCTCCTTCGAGCGCCGGGCCGGGTCGTCGATCTTGTCGATCGCGCTCGGCAGCACGGTCTCCTTCGTCTCCTTGAACAAGCGATCCATCATGGACGCGTGCTTCACGTCCAGGTTGAAGCCGGCGCGGATCTTCTCGAGGATCTCGCGCTCCTCCGTGGAGCAGGAGCCGTCGGCGTTCGCGAGAGCGTAGGCGCTGCGGTACGCCTCGACGCGCGCGTCGGCGGTGGAGATGGCGCGGATCTCTTCCTCGAGATCGAACTTGCCTTCGAGGATCGAGTCGAGCGACTCGGCTCGACCCTCCAGGGCGGCGCTGATCGCCTCTTTCTCTTCGTCCCGCACGACGCCGTCCGCCCGCGCGACGGCGACCAGCAGCCGCAAGCCAGCGAGAGCCTCTCGATCGGTCATGGTCATGGTTCCCTCCGAGGGAGGGTTCGTACAGGACCTCGCTGGTTGCGTCGAACCGGAACGTGCGCCCCCGGGGCTACTGCTCCGCGATCTCGCACTCGCCGACGGCGACGATGGCGACGCCGTTCATGTTCGCGTCGCACTCGTTCCCGTAGGTGAGGCCGTCGCAGCCGCACACCGGGGCCCAGACGTCGGGGCAGGCGAACGGCAGGGGCTCACAGGTGCCCAGCGCGTCGGCCCAGCCGCACATGTCGTCGAGCGCGTAGTTGCAGAACTGATCCTCGGCGCAGCCGCCGTCTCCCGCGAACCCGCAGTGGACGACCGGGCTTCCGCACTCGCCCTCGTGCAGGATCGACGCGCCCGCGGCGTGCGCGTCGCACTCGTTCGAATACGTCACGCCGTCGCAGCTGCACACCGGCATCCACACGTCGGGGCAAGCCTCGGGCATCGGCTCGCATACGCCGACGGCGTCGCCCACCAGGCACTGCCCTTCGATGTTGCAGAACTCCCCCGCCGCGCACTCCTCGCCGGCGAAGCCGCCGCAGGGCTGCGCGATCGGCTCACACTCGCCAGCGTGCAAGACAGAGACGCCGTGCGCGTTGGCGTCGCAGTCGTTGCCGTAGGTGAGGCCGTCGCAGCCGCACACCGGCGCGTAGTACTCGGGGCACGCCTCGGGGATGTCGGCGCAGGTCCCCAGGTCGTCGGCGGCGCCGCAGATCGTCTCCACGGGGTAGTTGCAGAACTGCCCCTCGGCGCACGGCACGCCCGCGATGCCGCCGCACGCCTCGCCGGGCTCGGGCTCGATGCAGCCGCAGCCGCAGTCGGGCGAGTTGAACATCACTTTGTCGGGGCCGCAGAAGTCGATCTCCTGGCTGCACAAGAGGTCGCCAGGCCCACCGCGGTACGAGACGCGTGGGTCGTTCGGGTCGGGGCAGCTGCTGACGGGGCAGTCCGGGTCCGGCTCGACGCAGAAGTCGTCGCAGGCCTCGTCGTCGTACCAACCCTCGAGCGCGCAGATGTCGTCGCCGTTCGGGGTGATCCCCTGCAGCTCGCGCGCCTCTTCCTTCGTGTAGTCGTCGGTTCCGTTGTTGATCTCGACCTGGCAAGCGGCGACCGAGAGCGGGGCGAGGACAGCGAGGATCAGGAAGGACTTGTGGGTGGTTCGGGCGAGCATGGCAAGACTCCTAGTTGGATGAGGTCGGCGTAAGACAAAGCGATCCCTCGGCTCCGCGCGTGAGCGAGCAGGCCTCGGGAGAAACTGGGCTCGTTATTCGGGGACGGTGAGCGTGATGGCCCGGCGAGCAGGCTCGGGGGCCGACACATCGAAGAAGAGGACGTCTTCACGCTCGTCGGCGGCGCCGACGGCGCGCACCGTGACGAAGCCGGCCTCGCCCGGCTCGAGCGAGAGGGCGCCGGTGGGCGAGAAGGTGAAGGGACCGCGGCCGCGCCGCAGGCGCGGGGCGTCGATCAACACCGCGACCTCGCACTCGTTGCGCACGACGATGCTCTGCGCGTCGCCGGCGCCCGACAGCGCGACGAAGCGCGCGGGGTCGATCGCCAGACACGCGGGCGCGTCCTCTACGACGTCGACGACCTGGCCGGTCGCGTCCACCGCGATGTCGACAGGCTGCGAGCGCGCGCCGTCCTGGTCGACCTGGAAGCGGACGGTGTCGCCGGGGAAGCCGGCGAGCGCGACCGAGAAGCTCCCGTCGTCGCGCACGACGACCCTGCTCGGGGCGTCGCTGCGCTCGAGGTTCGTCACGATGACCACGCCCTTGGCCGGATCGACCGAGCCCGGGGCGGCGTCGAAGGTGAGCAGCTCGTTCAGGTCCTCGGTGCCCGCGCCGACGATGTCGATGCCGTCGCCGTCGAGATCCGGGTCTTCACCGGGAGGGCTGGGCTGCGGGCTCACGACGCACGAGGCGAGCGAGAGGGAGAGGAGCAGGCCCCCCTGCTTCAGCAGCCGCCAGGATTGTGTGAGCCACGAGCGCATGATGTCCCGGACCAAGCAATCAAGGTGCCACACGCAGCGACCCATGGATCTGCACAAAATGCCCGCGACCGGTCGAGC
The DNA here is from genome assembly GCA_016719945.1 of Polyangiaceae bacterium. Classification (GTDB taxonomy): domain Bacteria; phylum Myxococcota_A; class Polyangia; order Polyangiales; family Polyangiaceae; genus Xiheicaenibacterium. Next base: position 117,647 of record JADJYE010000017.1, read on the forward strand.
CAGACTGTCTCAATCATGTATCATGTCTCACTTCTTGGCCCATGTGAGACATAGCCCATGATCGGGACCCGCATCGCCCACCGCTATCGAGTGCTCAAGAAGCTCGGTCAGGGCGGGCTCGGGGCCGCGTATCGCGTCCGTGACGAGGCGCTCGATCGCGACGTGTGCCTCAAGCTGCTCGCCCAAGACGGGCACGACGGTCCGCCTTCGGAGCGGGCCGGGGCCGGACACGCGAGGTTGCTCCGCGCCGAGTTCGAGACCCTCCGCGGCCTCGTTCACCCCCACCTGGCTCGGGTGCACGACTTCGGCGTGGCGCGCGCCGCGGAGCGAGCCTCGGCGTACTTCACCAGCGAGCTGGCGCCGGGCGGCGCGCTCGGCGCGACCGCCTGGGGAAAGCCTTGGACCGAGGTCGCTCAGGCGCTGGCCGGGCCGCTCGGTGCGCTGGGGTTCCTCCACGAGCGAGGGCTCTGCCACGGCGACTTCAAGCCCGACAACGTGCTCGTCGATCCGGCGGGCGCCTCCACGCTCATCGATCTGTCGTGCGCAGCGAGGCTCGGCGCGCGCGCCGACCTCGTGTCGGGGACGCGTGGCTTCATCGCCCCCGAGGTGCTGCGGGGCGAGGTGGCCGATGAGCGCGCGGACCTGTTCGCCGTCGGCGTGACGCTGGCCGCCCTCGCGAAGGTCGCGCGCGGCGTTCCGCGCGAGGTCGAGCGCCTGGTCGATCGCCTCACCCGTGATGACCCCGCGCAGCGGCCCGGGTCGGTCGGTGAGGTCCTCGACGTGCTGGGCATCGCGGATCGGCGGGACGGCGCCGCCATCGGCTCGACCGGCGCGATGTTTGGGCGAGTGGCGGAGCTCGCCAGGTTCGACGAGGTGCTCCGCGGGCTCCTCGATGGCGACGAAGGCCCTCGCTTGGTCGTCGTCCGCGGCGCGGACGGCGCCGGGAAGTCTCGCTTCATCCGCGAGCTCAAGTGGAGCGCCGAGCCACACGTGGTCGTCGTCGAGGGCTTCGCGCCCCGGTCGGACGCCGTTCGATCGATGCTGTCGCGAGCCTGTGAAGACGACGCGCTGCCCGCGTCTGCGGTGGGTGCGCTGCGAGCGAGGGACCGGATCGTCGCCCGCGGGAGCCCGGTCGTGCTCCTGATCGACGACGCGGACGCCTGCGCTGACGCCGCGATGCTCGACGCGTTCCTGCGCTCGACGGAGCCGAGAGATCCGACCCTGGTCGTGCTCACCGAGCGCGAGCCGAGGTTCTCGACGGCGAGCGGCGCGCTCGTGCACGAGCTCGCTCCGCTCTCGGGTGCGGAGGTCGGCGCGTGGCTGGCGCAGGTCCACCTCGAGGCTCACGCCGACCACGTCATGGCAGCGACCTCGGGTCACCCAGCGGCGGTCGCTCGCGCCGTGCAGCGTCTGCAGCAGGGGGTCCCGGCCGCGGATCTGGAGCGAGCGCTGTCCGCCGACGTGGCAGCGAGCGCAGCCGCGCTACCCCGCGAGCCGTCCGTGCAGCGAGCGCTCGGGCTGCTCGCGGCTTCGCTAGAGCCGATCGAGCCCTCGGTCGTCGTCGCGCGCTCCGGGGCCAGCCTCGCTGAGCTCCCGCACGTCAGCCTCCGCGGCGGCGGCATCGCGCTCGCCGAGCGAGCGGCGTCGAGATCGATCCTGTCGGCGCTGCCCGCGGACGTCGTCCGCTGGGCTCACCGCGAGCTCGCGGCAGAGCTCGCGCGAGCACCGGCCGAGCCCCGCGCCGCCCACGAGCGCGCGGCGCGACGCGTGTGGCACCTGATCTCCGCGGGCGAGATCACGGAGGCCGAGTCGCTGTTCGAGGCTGAGCTCGCTTCGCGCGCCGCGGCTCCTCGGGCCTGGCTCGACGCCGCCGCCGCGATCGCCTCGGCCAGCGAACGTCCCGACCTTCGGCTGGCAGCGGCGCGCGCGGTGCTGAGGGCCGGCGAGCCCAGGCGCGCGCTGGGTCTCGCCGTCGCCGCAGGGGACGCACATGACGCCAAGCTGCTCGAGGCGGACTGCTCGCTCGAGCTCGGTCACGCGCGGCAGGCGCTCGAGGCCGCGCGGGCCGCGGGGGCGAGCGCCGCCGACCCGCTGCAGCTCGCGGCGTCGTTGGCGACGGAGGCGCGCGCGCACCTTCGCCTCGGGGCCCATCGTGAGGCGCTCGCGGCCGCGAAGCGCGGGCTCGCTCACGATCCGCAGCTCGAGGTGTCGCTCGATCTGCACGAGTGCGCCGGCGCAGCGGCGATGTTCGCCGAGGACTACGAGGTCGCGGCGGAGCACCTCGCCCAGATCCGCGGCGCGACGCCCGAGCACGACCCGCGCCGGCTCGTGCGCGCGCTGTCCTACGACGCGATCCTCGCCTTCCGCCGCGGGGATCTCGGTGAGGCCCGGCAGGGGTACGAGCGCGCGCTCGAAGCGGCAGAGCAGCACGCCATCGCCGACCAGATCGCGCGCGCGTCGCTCAACCTCGCGACCGCGTGCCACCAGCGGGGCGAGCTCGCGCAGGCGCTCGCCGCCTACGAGCGCGGCGAGCGCCTGGCGCGGGCGCTCGAGCAGACCGACCTGCTCGTCGTCATCGGCTTCAACCTCTCCAAGCTCTACGCCGACGCGGGGGCGCTCGACCGCGCGTTCGCCAAGGCGAGCTCCGTGAAGACCGCCGCCGCGGAGGCGGGCGCGTCTTTCTTCGTCGCCGCGGCGGAGTCCGTGCTCGCGGAGGTGGCTGCGTGCCGCGGGGACATCGACGAGGCTCGGCGCCGCTTCACCTCGGCGCGAGACGGCTTCGCGAAGGACGCCGCGCAGCGGGAGGTCGCGGAGGAGGAGATCGAGCTCGGCCACGTCGCCCTGCTGCTGGGCGCGACCGAGGACGCGACGCGCTGCCTCGACGCCGTCCGGGCCTTCGCCGGGCTCGAGGCCGCCGTCGATCTCTCGATTCGGGCCGCCATGCTCGCGGCGCGCATCGCCATGGCCGAGGGCGAGCCAGTGCGCGCGCGTCGTGCGCTAGGGATGGCCGCCGCCCGCGCCGAGCGCGCGAAGATGCCGGAGCTGCAGGCCCGCGCTCTCGCGCAGCTCGCGGACGTCGCCTCGGCGCAGGGGCTCGTCGGCGAGTCGGCTGAGCTCGCCGTCCGCGTCCGCGCGATCTGGTCGGCGATGGCCGCGGGTCTGCCGAGCGCGTGGCATGACGCGTTCTGGCGCCGGCCCGAGCGGGCGCGGCTGCGTGAGCCTGCCGCGTCGCACGCTCAGCTCGCGGGGGCGGGCCCGCCGGCGAGGGTGCCCAAGCTCGAGCGGCTGCTCGGCGCGTTTCGCAAGCTCAACAGCTCGCTCGAGGCCGCGGACGTCCTGGCGATGGCGATGGACGAGGCCATCGAGCTGACCGGAGCGGAGCGTGGCTTCGTCGTGCTGGACGTGGGCGACGGCAGGCTCGACGTGCCGGTAGCGCGCAACGTCGATCGCGCGAGCCTCGACACCAGCCACCTCCGCTTCAGCCGCGGGATCGCCGAGCAGGCCATCACGACGGCGGCCCCCGTCATCACGATCGACGCGCAGAGCGACGATCGCTTCCGAGCCAACGTCTCGGTGCACGCGATGCGCCTGCGCTCCGTCCTCGCGGTCCCCATCCGCTCCCCCGACGGCGTCCTCGGGGCCCTCTACCTCGACAACCGCTACGCGCCCGCGCGCTTCGAGGACGGCGACGCCGATCTCCTGCTCGCCTTCGCGGATCAGGTGGCGATCGCGCTGCGCAACGCGCGGCTCGTCGAGGTGCTGCGCCGCCAGAAGGACGAGCTCGCTGCCGAGCGAGCCCGCGTGATGGAGCTCGCTCGGGGCCAGGCCGTCGAGATCGATCGCCTCCAGGACGAGGTCAACAAGAGGCAGGCGGCCCTCGAGCACCGCTACGACTACTCGGCGATCGTGGGCCGCGCCCCGGCTCTGCAGAAGGTGTTCGCCGTCCTCGATCGGGTGATCGACTCCCCGCTCGCGGTGCTGGTGAGCGGAGAGAGCGGAACCGGCAAGGAGCTCGTCGCGAGGGCGATCCACTACGGCAGCGGGCGCAAGGCGGGGCCCTTCGTTGGCATCAACTGCGCCGCGCTGCCGGCGTCGCTGCTCGAGAGCGAGCTGTTCGGACACGTCAAGGGCGCCTTCACCGGCGCCGAGCGCGAGCGCACGGGCCTCGTGGTCGCGGCGACGGGCGGCACGCTGTTCCTCGACGAGCTCGGCGAGATGCCCCTCGAGGTCCAGGCCAAGCTGCTGCGCGTGCTGCAGGAGAAAGAGGTGCGGCCACTCGGCGGCGCCGCCCCGATATCGGTCGACTTCCGGCTCGTCTGCGCGACCAACCGGGATTTGCTCCGCGAGGTCGCCGCCGGTCGCTTCCGCGAGGACCTCTACTACCGCGTCGGTGTGGTCGACGTGCGCCTGCCGCCGCTGCGCGAGCGGCTCACCGATCTGCCGGAGCTCACGGCCTTCTTCGTGAAGCGGGCTGCCGAGCAGGTCGGCCGCTCCGCGCCCCGGCTCACGCCGGGCGCGCTCAAGAGGCTCGCCGAGCACGACTGGCCCGGCAACGTGCGCGAGCTGGAGAACGTCCTCACGAAGGCGGTCGTGCTCGCAGACGGCCTCGAGCTCACCGCTTCGGACGTCGAGACCTCGCAAACGCAGAAGCCCCGCGCAGCTGCGCGGGGCCCTGGGAGCCGCGCTGCCCCGGAGGGGGAGCGCGCCTTCATTTTGTCGGCGCTGGAGCAGTCCGGCTGGAACGCGGTCCGAGCCGCGCGGGACCTGGGTATGCCGCGCGCGACCTTCTACCGGCGGCTGAGGGCGCTCGGCGTCGAGCGCCCCAAGCCGCCCAGCGCTTAGCGCCGGCTGCGGCGCCGAGCCCGCGCCACCCCGAGGCCGATCAGTCCGAGGGTCGCGACGAGCCAGCCCGGCGAGGACGAGCTGCTGCCCGGCTGCGCCGTACAGAATCCGCCGCCCTCCGCGTAGTACGAGCCGCCGTCGTCGTCGCCCGGCGGCTGCACGCACTCGCCCGTCTCGAGGTTGCAGACCAGCGCGTCGTCGCAGTCGTCGTCGCTCGTGCAGCCGGGCGGCGGCGTCTCGCTGCACGTGTTCGTGACGGGGTCACACGTCTCGCCCTCGGGGCAGTCGGTGTCCTCGACGCACTCGACGCACTCCTGCGCTGCTTCGTCGCAGACGCCGGCCTCGCAGTCCGCGTCGTCGACGCACTCGACGCAGGTCTGCGCCGCCTCATCGCAGACTCCGGTCGGGCAGTCCGCGTCGTCGACGCACTGCACGCAGACCTGGGCCTGCTCGTCGCACACCTCGTCACCGGGGCAGTCGGCGTCCTCGAGGCACTCGACGCACTCGGGGACGGTCGTGTCGCAGACGCCCATGGGGCAGTCGGCGTCGACCACGCAGACAACGCAGATGTTGAGCGGCTCGTCGCAGACGCCGGTGGGGCAGTCCACGTCTTCCACGCACTCCACACACTGGCCGACGGGCTCGTCGCACACGCCCATCTCGCAGTCGTTGTCGACGAGGCACTCGACGCAGACGCCGATCGTCTCATTGCACGGGTCGCCGCCACAGTCGACCTCCTCCTGGCACTCGGGCAGGCACTGCCCGTCGAGGCACGACAGGCCGCCGTCGCAGTCGTCGTCGACCAGGCACTCGACGCAGATCTCGAGCAGCGCGTCGCAGAGCAGGGCGCCGGGGCAGGGGATGTCCTCGTTGCACTCGGGGCCGCAGGTGCCGGCGCCGGAGCAGGTGAGGCCGCGCGGGCAGTCGTCGTCCGCGATGCACTCGACGCACACGCCGGTGCCGCGGTTGCACATGCCGCCAGGGCAATCGTCGTCCGCGTCGCACACCGGCACGCAGAGCCCGAACTGCTCGTCGCAGAAGAAGCTCATCGGGCAGTCGGCGTCGTCGTCGCAGCCCGACACGCACAGCCCGAAATGCTCGTTGCAGGTGAAGCAGTCGCTGTCGTCGTCGCACGGCGCTGGCTCGCACTGGCTGGGCTCGTTGAGGCACGTCCAGCCAGGCTCGACCCCACACGTGTCGTCGCACCCGTCGCCCGCGTCGGTGTCGCCGTCGTCGCACTCCTCGGCGCCGGTGATGAGGCCGTCACCGCAGATCGAGACCACGCAGTCGTTCGGCGCCGGCGCCTCGTCGCACAGCTCCCCGTTCGGGCAGTCGGCGTCGTTGTCGCACGCGCACGTGTTATTGGCCGGATCGCAGAACGCGCTGGCGCAGTCTTCGCTCACGCCCGCGCACGGGAAGGTGAGCTCGATCAGGCACTGGCTGTTACAGCCGTCGCCGCTGGTCGTGTTGCCGTCGTCGCATCCCTCGCTCGCCGCGAGGATGCCGTTGCCGCAGCCGGTCGGGACGCACTCGTTCGGGTCGAGCGCGGTGTTGCACTGCTCGCCGGCGGCGCAGTCCGCGTCGGTGTCGCAGGCGCAGGTGCCGTCGGCCGGGTCGCAGAACGCGCTCGCGCACTCGCCCGAGAGCGCGCACGGCTGGCCGATCTCCTTGAGGCACACGCCGTTGCACCCGTCGCCGGGCGTGGTGTTGCCGTCCTCGCAGGCCTCGGTCGCGGGCTCGAAGACCCCGTTGCCGCAGCCGGGCAGGACGCACACGTTCGGCGCGGGGAGCGTGTTGCACAGCTCGGTCCCCGGGCAGTCGCTGAAGTCGTCGCAGGCGCAGAGGTTGCCGGCCGGATCACAGAATTCGCTCGCGCAGGCGGTGCTCGTGATGCAGGGGAACGTGAGCTCGATCAGGCACACCGAGTTGCAGCCGTCGCCGCTGGTCGTGTTGCTGTCGTCACACCCTTCGCCGGCCTCGAGCACGCCGTTACCGCACCCTGGCGAGATGCACTGGTTGGGGTTCGACGCGAGGTCGCAGGTCTGGCTCGCGAGGCAGTCGCCGTCGTCGTCGCAGGCGCAGGTGTTGTTCGAGTCGCAGAACTCGGACTCACAGGTCGGGCTCGTGGTGCAAGGGAACGTGAGCTCGATCAGGCACTGGCTGTTGCAGCCGTCGCCGCTGTTGGTGTTGCCGTCGTCGCAGCCCTCACCCTGCTCCAGCGAGCCGTTGCCGCAGACCACACAGCCGGTCTCGTTGCAGGTGACAGGGTCGGAGAACTGGCTCGAAAGGATGCAGTTGTTCCCGCCGGAGCAGTCGGCGTCGACGTTCGTGCCGTTGTTGCTGGAGCCGCAGTAGAAGCTCGCCGGCTGGCCCGGGAGGTACCCGGCGGCCTCGGCGGCGTCGCGCTCGATCGCCCACTCGATGAAGAAGTCGGCGGTGCCGCCGAAGTTGGAGCCGGCCGGCGTGACCTGGGCGTGACCAATCACCGCGGTCAGCGGCGACGACACGGTCTCGACCGTGATCTCGGGCGGGTCATTCGGATCGTCCGGATCGGTGGTGATCGTGTTCTGGAAGAACCGGATGCGATCCGGGTTGTTCACGCCGTCGATGATGGTCGAGTACTCGTACGTCGACAGCACTCCATCGGTGTCGATGAAGCAGCCCCAGCCGAAGGGCCCAAAGTTGGTCGGGTTCTGCAGCGGATCGCCGTCGACCCGCAGCCTGAAGTAGAGGTGCGTCGCGTCGGCCGCCACGTACAGCATGGGGTTCGCCGCGTCGCCGACGATGTCGCGCGAGCCGGGCGTGTCGCCCTCGACGTCGCCGATGGCCACGTTGTTGAGCGTGATCGGCACCCAGCCTGGGTTCGGCGCGGTGAACGTGAACGAGGCGGGGGTCGCGACCCCGTAGCTCGCGACGAAGAACGCACCTAAGCCGGCGGTTTGGAGGGCGCGCTTCGTGAAGCGCGTGCGATGGGTACTCTCAGCCATGGTCGCCACTAGACCACGGAACCCGCCACCTCAAAAGAGCCAGCTGCGGCGGCGGCTCTTCCGCGCCGGCTTCGTGGCGGCTCTTACTTGGTTTTCGTGAAGGCTCGGCGGACGTGATCGTTCATGCGTGCCACGAGGACCGTCACCTCCTCGCGCCTGCCGCCCTCGATCCACTGCACCAGGTACACCTGATGAGCCGCGATCATGAGGCGGGCCATGAGCTCGGGATCACCATCGATCACCGTCCCTTCGCTGACAGCCGCGCGGAACACCGAGGCCGTGAGCTCGAGCCCCTCACCCCACTGCCGCCGCTGCTCTGCGCACAGAAACTTCGGGTCGAGGGCCCACGGCTGAGCCTCGTTCAGGTGGATGCGCAGGTAGTCGGGGTGCTCGGCGAGGAAGCGGACGTACGTCTCGACCCCGCCGAGCAGCGCCTCGAACGCCGAGCCCGCGCCCTGCGCCGCCTCGGCCGCGCGCGCGAGCAGCACTCTGCCGTTGCGCTCGTGGATCGCCGCGTACAGCTCCTCTTTCCCCGCGATGGTCGCGTACACCGTGGCGATCGCGAGGCCGGCCTCGTCCGCGACGTCTTGCATGCGCGTTCCGGCGTAGCCCCGCGATGCGAACACGCGCTCGGCGGCGTCGATGACCAGCTCACGGTACATCGTGCGGCGCGCGGCTCGGCTCGCCGGCCTCACGGCTGGGCGAGCCCGCTGGGAGGCACCCGCGCGCATCAGAGGTCTTCGATCTTGATCGCGCCGGTCGGGCAGTAGCGCGCGGCCGCTTCGCACTTGGGGCGAAGCGACGGCTCCGGCTGGGCGACCAGCAGCCGGGTCTTGCCGACGCCGAACTGCTTGAAGACCTCCTTCGCCTCGGTCTGGCACACCCCGTGGCCCTGGCAGACGTCCAGGTTCACGTTGACCTTGAAGGGCTTCAGCTCGACCTGCGCCGCGGGAGCGGAGCTGCCGTCCGCCTGCTTGGTGGTGGCGGCGACTGGCTGCGCGCGCTTCTTGTAGCGCATGCGCACCGGCTCCTTGGGGCCGACGACCAGGCCGTGGAAGTCGCTGCCGACGTTGGGGTCGCCGAGAGAAAAATCGTACCGACGCAGCAGGATCGAGAGGATCGCCTTCACCTGGAGGATCGCGAAGGCGTTGCCCATGCACTTATGCCGGCCCCCGCCGAACGGCAGATACGCGTAGTCGCGCTTCCGATCCTCTTCGCGTGGCGGCATGAAGCGGTCGATGTCGAACTTCAGCGGCTCGGCGAAGTGCTCCGCGAGGAGGTGCGAGACCGTGGGGGAGATCAGGACCCAGGTGCCCTTCTCGAGGAAGTAGTCCTTGTAGACGAAGTCTTGCATCACGACCCGCACCAGCATGAACAGCGGCGGGTGCAGCCGCAGCGCCTCGAGCACGACCGACTCGGTGAGCGGGGCGTTGCGCAGCGCCATGAAGCCCACCGTCTCGCCCTGGCCGAAGAGGCCGTCGAGCTCGGCGCGCACGCGGGAGAGCTGCTCGGGGTTACGCACGAGCTCGATCAGCGCCCACGCCGTGGTGACCGAGCTGGTGTGGTGGCCGGCGAACATCGCCGCGATCAGCATGCCGGTGATCTCGTAGTCGGTGAGCGGGGCGCCGCCCTTGTAGCGAGCGTCCATCATCGTCTGCAGGAAGTCTTCCCCTTCGCGGCCGCTCTTGCGCCGGTCGGCGATGATCTTCGAGACCATCTCCTCGAGGCGCACGCGCGCGCGATCGCGCTCGCGGAACGACGGCAGCGGCAGCTGCGCGTTGAGGTACGCGATCGGGGTCACCCCGCGCTCGAGCGAGTGGTAGACCCGCGCGAACTCCTCCGTCATCCCCGTCCTGAACTCCTTGCCGAGCAGGCAGTGGCTCGAGGTGTAGTTGGTGAGCACGCGGCAAAAGTCGACGAGGTCGATCTCGCCCTGGTCACCCCAGTCGGCGATCATGCCCTCCACCTCGCTGACGACGATCTCGCCGTAGGTGCGCATGCGCTTGTCCTTCAGCGCCGGCAGCAGCATCTTGATCTGCTCGTTCATCTTCTCGGGCGGGGCGTCGTAGACCATCCCCTTGCCGAAGACGGGGGTCATGATCTTGTAGGCCTCGGACGGGTTCATCTGCTCGTCGGGCGCGCGAAACACCGCCTCGTTGGCCTCGGGTCCGAAGATGGCGACCATCTTCTTGCCGAGGATGTCGAACGCGCCGATCTCCCCGAGCTCCTTGTTCACCCGCGTGAGGAGGCCGATCGTGTCGCGCACGAAGTCGACCGTATGGCCGACCACCGGCAGCCCACCCGAGAGGCGCGGCGGCGTGCGCAGCCCCGCCGGCGTGGGGGTTTTCTTCGGGAAGACCTTCTGAACGAGCGGCTGGAGCTCCATGCGTGGCGAGGTACCACGGGCGTCTCGGACCTGAAATGGTGATTTCAGATTCCGAAACGGGAGTTCTAGCGACGCCGCTCAGCTCGCGCGGGCGCCGACGCGGTTGGCGAGGAAATCGATCAGATCGATCTTCGAGATCAGGCCGACGATGTTCGGGCCGTCCATCACCAGCACGATCTTCGCGTCGTTCATCACGTTCTTGAGCAGCTCGACCTTCGTCTCCTGCGTGACGGTTGCGTAGTCGCTCTCGATCATGTCGGTGATCGTCGCGTCCTGCGTCTTGCCGGAGACCAGCGCCTTCAACAGATCGCTCTCGTGGATCAGGCCCTTGAGCCGGCCGTCGTCGACGACCGGGAGCTGGCTGATGCCGAACTCCTTCAGCTTGGTGACCACCTGCAGGATGGTGTCGGTCGAGCGGGAGGTCTCCACGCGCGTCGCGCCGCCCTTCGCGGCCAGCACGTCCTTCACGGTGCCGAGGCTCGGGCCCTCGTCGCCGAGGAAGCCGTTCTCTCGCATCCAGTCGTCGTTGAAGATCTTCGAGATGTACTTGGAGGCGCCGTCCGCGAGCATGACCAGGATGTTCTCCTTCTTGCCCGAGGCCTTCGCGTACTTGATGGCGCCCGCGACGGCCGCGCCGCCCGAGCCGCCGACGAACAGGCCCTCGAGCCGCACGAGGTCGCGCGTCATCGAGAAGCACTCCTTGTCGTCGACGCGCACCACCTCGTCGATGAGGTTGAGGTTGATGGTGGAGGGGAAGAAGTCTTCGCCGATGCCCTCGACCTTGTAGGAGAACGCCTTGGTGATGCGCTTGTCCTTGATGAAGTCGTAGTAGAGCGAGCCGACCGGGTCGACGCCGACCAGCTTGATGCTCGGCTTGCGCTCCTTGAGGAACTTGCCGCTGCCGCTGATGGTGCCGCCGGTGCCGAGGCCGGCCACGAGCACGTCGAGCTCGGGCCCGCACTGGTCCCAGATCTCCGGGCCGGTGGACTTGTAGTGGGCGCCGGGGTTGTCGGGGTTGTGGTACTGGTTCGCGTAGAAGCAGTTCGGCGTCTCGTCGGCGATGCGCTTCGCGACCTGGTAGTAGCTGCGGGGGTCTTCGGGCTCGACGGCCGTGGGGCAGAGCACGACGCGCGCGCCCAATGCGCGCAGGGTCGAGACCTTCTCCTGGCTCATCTTGTCCGGCATGATGAAGACCGTCTTGTAGCCGCGGATCGCGGCCATCATCGCCAGCGCCGCGCCGGTGTTGCCGCTGGTCGCCTCGACGAGCGTGCCGCCCGGCTTGAGCCCGCGCGCCTCGGCCTCGTTGATCATGTTGCGGGCCACGCGATCTTTGTGGCTGCCCATCGGGTTCAGGTACTCGCACTTCACGTAGATGTCGGCAGCGACACCTTCGGTGACCTTGTTGAGCTTGACGATGGGGGTGTTGCCGATGGCCTGGGTGATGTCGCTCTTCGCGCCACGCATCATGGTGCGCCGCTTGTAATGGCGCGCTCCGCGAGCGACAAGCGCCCGCACGGAAGAATGCAGCGTCAGGTTAGGAAATCCCGGCGCCGGTCTCGTCGCGGGCTCGGACGCGACGAGACCGAAGGGCCCCGCGGTAGCGGGCGCGCCGGAGAAATATCTCGCGGCGACGCAGCTTCCACCGTGGCCCGCCCCGATCTAGGGTCTCGCCCATGCGGAACCCCCTTTTCCTGCTCTTGTTGGGCGCCGGCGTTGTCGCTGGCCTGGGCTGCGGTGACGACACGACGGCGACCGGCGGCGGCGGCAGCGGCGGCGGCGACGGCGGCAACCCGTCGACCGGCGGCGGCGGCAACCCGTCCACGGGCGGCGGCGGACAAGCGCAGGGCGGTGGTGGACAGGCGCAGGGCGGCGACGGCCCCGGCGGCATGGGCCCCGGGTACAGCTGCGAGGCGGCGGTCGGCACCGTCGGCACCATCACCCTCGAGGACGTCGCCAGCGTCGGCACCGGCGCGGTGCAGCTCAAGTCTGCGCCTGGCGACCCCGAGCGCCTCTACATCGTCAAGCAGGACGGCCAGATCCTCATCTACGAGGACGGCACGCTCAACCCGACGCCCTTCCTCGACGTGTCGGATCTCATCCGCGGCGGCGTCGGCGGTGAAGAGGGCCTGCTCGGCCTCGCCTTCCACCCTGACTTCGCGACCAACGGGCGCTTCTTCATCCACTACTCGGCCAACGGCGACGGCGACTCCACGGTGGGCGAGTTCCACGCGACGCCCGGCGCGACCACGGCCGACCCGGATCAGGTGCAGCTCGTGCTCTCGCATTTCACCGACGAGGGCAACCACAACGGCGGCGCGGTCGAGTTCGGCAACGACGGGTACCTCTACATCTCGCTCGGCGACGGCGGCGCGCAGAACGACCCCGGCTGCGACGCGCAGAACCTCGGCAACCTGCTCGGCAAGATCATCCGCGTCGACGTCGACGCCACGCCGGACGGCGAGGGCTACCCCGCCGCCGCTGGCAACCCCGACGGCGAGAAGTACTACCACGTGGGCTTCCGCAACCCCTGGCGCATGAGCTTCGACGTGTGCACCGGCGACCTCTACATCGGCGACGTCGGCCAGAACTCCCGCGAGGAGGTCGACCACGCGCAGGCCGCCGACGGCCCGCTCAACTTCGGCTGGCCGATGCGCGAGGGGACCATCGCGCACAACAACGACTGCGTGGATCCGCCGACCGACATCGTCGAGCCGATCACCGACTACGCTCAGCAGGGCAACGGCTCCGTCACCGGCGGTTACGTGTACCGCGGCTCCGACAGCCCGAGCCTGCGCGGCTGGTACTTCTACGCCGACTTCATGTTCGGCCTCTTCAACCGCGTCCGCGTGGTCGACGGCGCCGTCGTCGAGGGGCCCACGCCCGTCGGCGTGGGCGTCGAGAACGTCGGGGCGTTCGGCATCGACGGCAACGGCGAGGTCTACGTCGTCGAGTACAGCGGCAACATCCGCAAGATCGTCGCCAACTGATCAGCGCCTTCGCATGAACTTCCAGGACATCATCCTCACGCTGCAGAAGTTCTGGGCCGAGCGCGGCTGCCTGATCGTGCAGCCGTACAACTCGGAGGTCGGCGCGGGCACGTATAACCCCGTCACCTTCCTCCGGGCCCTCGGCCCCGAGCCGTGGAACGTCGCGTACGTCGAGCCGTCTCGCCGCCCAGCGGACGGCCGCTACGGGGACAACCCCAACCGCGCCCAGCAGTTCCACCAGTTCCAGGTCATCCTCAAGCCGAGCCCGATCGACATCCAGGACCTCTATCTGGAGTCGCTGCGCGCGCTCGGCACCGAGCCGCTCAAGCACGACGTGCGCTTCGTGGAGGACGACTGGGAGTCCCCCACGCTCGGCGCCTGGGGCCTCGGCTGGCAGGTGTGGCTCGACGGCCTCGAGATCTCCCAGTTCACGTACTTCCAGCAGGTCGGCGGCATCGACTGCAAGCCGGTGAGCGGCGAGCTGACGTACGGGCTCGAGCGCATCGCGATGTACCTGCAAGACAAGGACAGCATGTACGACCTCGCGTACGACGATCACGTCACCTACGGCGAGGTCTTCCAGCGCGCCGAGTGGGAGTGGTCGACCTACAACTTCGAAGAGGCGAACGTCGCGGAGCACTTCGCGGCGTTCGACCACTGCGAGGCCGAGGTCACGCGCCTGCTCACTCGGGGGGGAGACGCCAAGTCGCTCGACGCGAAGAAGGCGCTCGTGCTCCCCGCGTACGACTTCGTGGTGAAGGCGGCGCATCGCTTCAACGTGCTCGACGCGCGCGGGGCGATCAGCGTCACCGAGCGCCAGCGCTTCATCGGCCGCGTGCGCGCCCTGGCGCGGGCCACGGCCGAGGCGTACCTCGCGCAGCGCGAGGCCTTCGGGTACCCGCTCATGAAGGGCCTCCCGAAGGCGGCGGAGTGAGCCTCGCGGTTCGCGTCGAGGAGCACCCGCTCCTCGACGCGGTCCTGTTCGAGACCACCTTCCCGCGCTCGCTCGGGGAGGTCTCGACGCCGGCGAGCTGGCTCTCCCTGCTCGGCGGCGGCGCAGGCGCGCCGCTGGCCTCGAGCGACGACGTGCGCGCGGCGGTGCGCGATCTTCTGCGCCACGGCGGCTTCAAGCCGACGGGCCGTTCGAAGCCTGCCTCGGAGTACCTCGTGCGCGCCTCGGCAGAGGGCGCGCTCGGCTCCATCAACGCCGCGGTCGACGCCTGTAACGTCGTCTCGCTGCACAGCGGGCTGCCCATCAGCGTGGTCGACCTCGAGCGCGCGAAGGCGCCGCTCTCGATCGGGCTCGCGCCGGCGGGCGCGAGCTACGTCTTCAACGCCTCCGGACAGACGATCGACGTCGGCGGGCTACTGTGCCTGTTCGACGGGGAGGGCCCGTGCGCCAACGCCGTGAAGGACGCCCAGCGCACCAAGACCAGCGCCCAGACCACGCGCACGCTCACGGTCATCTGGGGCACGAAGGCGCTCGCGGGGCGCGCGAGCGAGGCGTTCGAGTGGTACGCGCGGCTGCTCGTCGAGGTCGGGGCGGAGGTGTCGCGGTGAGTGAGCGGGGAGGAGAGCGAGCGGACTGGAGCGTGGACTTCAAGCACCTCGAGAGAGTCGAGCGGGCCCTGAAATCCAAACGACTCGAGCCGGACTCAGAGCTCACGCATCGGGTCGATCTGCTCCTGGGGCGCCTGCAGGCGGCCGTCGCGAGCGACGTCTTCAGCGACCAGCACGAGATGGGGCTCGCGCCCCAGTACGACGCGATCGCCGCGCTCATTTGTAAGCATTGGTTGCCGCAGGCTCCCGACACCGCCGTCGCGGCCTTACTGACGCTCTCCAACCCGAGCCCGGCCCCGGCGCGCGGCGCCTCTACGAGGAGCGCCGAGCGCCGGCTCGACCCTCACCTGGGACGAGGCGTTCGAGGGCATTCGCGCCCTCGTGATGCGCGGTGCGCGCGGCGGAGCGCCATCCAGCTTCGCGGCGCTGCGTGTTTGGTTCGCGGCACCGACGGCAAGCGTGGACTCGCTCGCGCTGCTCGGCGCGGTGGTCGAGGCGCACCGCCACCTGTGGTCCGTCATGGACCCGTACCCGGCGGTGCAGGTGCTCGTGCTCGCGCGTACGCTAGCGAAATGGTGCCGTTCGCTGCACCCGATCTCGGAGCATCGCTGGTCCGAGCAGAGGGGCTTCGGTCAACGGCGTTCGGGGTTTCTACGCGCCGTGCTCGCCTATGGAACGGTGCTGTTGGCGGGCACCGCGCGTCGCGTCACCGGGCGGGCCCGCCCCGAGCCACGCGCGCGCGGTGACTATCGGGGAAGTGCTCGAACGCGTGACCACGTCGCCCCCGCTGCCGAGGCTCACCTCGAGGCGATGCGAGGCACAGGTGTGGAGCGGCTGCTCGACGCGGCGCTGGCCCACGCCACCGTCGCCGCGGCGCTCGCCAGCGTCGGCGGCCCCTCGCTCGCGGACAAGTGGAATTGGCACTACTGGACGCTGTTCCGACTCAGCGTGCAGGCGAACGAGACCTGCCTTCCTCGTGGAACGGACGCGGTCGCGTCGATCGCGACCTTGGGGGCCGCGCAGATCTACGGTCACGCCTCACTCCTCCACATCGCGGAGTTCCCGGCCGTGGCCGGACGCGAGCCCGTGCGTCAAGCGATCCACCAGGTCCGAGCCTCCCTGGGCGCGATGCTCGGCATCCACGGCGATCTCGCCGACCTCGAGCGTGCCGTGAGCACTGCGCTCACCACTGGCGTGCTGCCGAGCGATCGCGGTATGGCGGCGCTGGTTCGTGCCTTGGCCGAGCGCCTCGCACCCCACGCAGCTGCGTTCGCCCGGGTCCACCGCGCGCGCGACGAGCAGCGCCATGCCCAGCGCGTGAGCCATCAAGCGGGAGCTGAGATCTCGCTGCTCGACCGCCTCAACGTGCTCTCCGACACGGAGGCCGAGGCGCGCAAAAAGAATGCAGACAAGGTCCTCAAGAGGAGCAACCGAGCCCTCCGAGAGGACGAGAAGCGCGTGGGTGACCTGCTGACCGCCGCGCTCGCCGCGCACCCTGGTCCGAACGTCTACTACGCCCTGACAGGGCCGCTCGCGCACCTCGAGGCCGTACGCGTAGAGATGCGCCTGAGGCCCGGCGGAGTCGCCTACAGGCGTCCGGTGCTGGTCGGGCGCGACGAGCTGTTGGCATCGATCGATCGCTGGATGGGCCACGTCGCCGCCAACGTCGGACGCGTCGTGTCGCCGGGGGAGCTGCTGCAAGGCTACGCCGTCGCGCTGCTCGCGCGAGAAAGAGCGACCTCGTGAAGCCGTGGAAGGGGGTCGAGCTGGCGGTCGATCCGACCGGCAACATCCTCGTCGACGTCGCGAAGTTCGAAGTCGCGATGGCGAGGAGACAGGCCCCCCTGCGCGCGATCGCCGCGCGCGACGAGGCGGAGGTCTCCGCGCTCGAGCAGCAGCTCCGCGCAGCCAACGCGGGTCCCCTTGCCGAGCTCACGCTGAGGGTCCAGTCGCTGGGGCGCCGCGTGGAGGCGTTGATCGCCCAGGACCTCTTCAGCGAGAAGCACGAGCAGCTGCTCGCGCCCGCGTTCGACGCCATCGCCGAGCTCGTGCAGAAGACGTGGCTGCCCGGCGCGAGCGGGGCCGCGCTCGCAGAGCTGCTCACCGTGGGCGCGGCCGGCAGCAAGAAGCCCCCTCGCGCGCCGGTCCGTGACGCGCGGCTCCGCCTCGACCCGCTCCCTTGGGACGAGCTGATGTCGGCGACCCGCGCGGCGCTGTTCGAGCGATCGGACGGCGGACATCCGCAGGCGGCGGCCCAGAGCTTCTCCGCGCTCCGCGCTTGGCGAGACGCGCATCGCATCGCGCAGTCGCCAGACGGCAACCTCTCCCTGCTCGCCGCGGTGTTCGACGGGCACAGCCGCCTATGGGGAGCGCTCGAGGTCTATCCCCCAGCCCGCGTCTACCTGCTCGCGCGGACGCTCGGGCACTGGTGCCGAATGGCCATCGGGCTCCACGAGCCCCACTGGGCGCAGGCTCAAGCGTTTTGCCTCCGGCGTTCGTCGTTCCTGCGCGCGGTGCTCGCGTACGGCACCGCGATGCTGGGTCGCATGATCGTCCCCGTTCACCGCCAGGAGTCGCCGCCCAAGGCGCGCCGCCCGGGGGGCGCATACCGGGCGCCTGGCGAGGGTGACGAGGCAACCCGGGCCATGGATCCGCGCGTCGAGCGGCTTCGAGGGATCGGCCTCGAGCGAGACCTCGACGCGGCGCTCGCCCACGCGGCGGTGCTGGCCGCCCTGAGCGCGTGCGGCGCCCCGTGCCTGGGCGACAAATGGAGCTGGCATGTGACCTCGATCCGGCGCATCGCCGAGCGCGCCGAGCACGCGTCCGCGCGTCTCGTCGCGGCCGACCCGGCGGCGGTCGCGAGATCGTGCGCAGGCAGCCTGTGGGCCGCGGTGTGGAGCGTGTCGGTGGCCACGTTCACCAGCGACCGAGAGGCAGCTCGCGCGACCCTCTCGATGGCTCAGGCCTCGCTCGGCTCGCTCCTTGGGCTCAACGGGGACCTGTGGCAGCTCGCGACCTGTGTGGCGACCGCCCTCTCGACCGGCGTGTTGCCTCGCGATCGAGCCATGGCCGCGCTCGTCCGCGCGCTGGCCGAGCGCCTCGCGAGGACGTCCTTCGCCTCGCTGTACGCGCAGGTTTGCGCGACGCACCAGCAGGTCTTGGGCGCCCAGCGGGATAGCGAGCAGGCCGAGCGAGAGATCTCGCTCATGGATCGCCTCAACGTGTTCACCGACTCTCCGGCGGAGGCGCGCAAGAAGGGCGCTGCCAAGGTGCTGAGCAAGCAACGCTTCGCGGTCGTCCATGAGCGCCAAGCGTTGGATCGGATGGTGCTCGCGGAGCTGGCCGCCCACCCCGCGGCGAGCGTGTATTACGCGCTGTCGGGGCCCCTCGCGCAGATCGACGTGATGCAAATCTCGGCGCGAGTGTCCGGTAGGGGGAGCGGCCTGGTGGTGGGCGGCCGGGAGGCCGCGCTCCGCTCGATCGACCAGTGGATGGCCCCACGCCGCGCAGCAGCTCGGGCTCGGTCCGACGCCCGGCACGCTGCTGCAGGACTACGCCGTCGCGCTGCTCGCCCGCTCCGCTCCAGCAACGTCCCCGTAGGCGCCGCGTCGCGGCCGCCTATCATGGCGCGTATGCGCGCCCTCCCTCGGCTCACTCTCGCCGTCGCCATGCTCATCGCCTGCGGTGACGACACCACCACCGGCGGCGGAGGTAGCGGCGCGTCGCCTCCCGCCGGTGGCGCCGGCGGCGCAGCGACCGGCGGCGCGGGCGGCACGGGCGCCGGCTTCGAAGGCGGCGGCGGCAGCAGCTCGTGCGGGGTCGAGTGCCCCGACGGCACGACGTGTTGGGCCGGCGAGTGCTGCGCGTCGCCGTGCGGCGAGCAGGGGGTCAGCGAGGCGTGCTGCGGCGCCGCGCAGGTGTGCTCGTTCCAAGCCTGCGTGACCCCAGGCGCGGAGTGCGTCGACTCGACCGACTGCCCGGAGGGCCACATCTGCGACTACTCGCTCGGCGAAGAGCCGAGCGAGGGGGGCGGCGGCTCCGGCGGCGGGGGCGGCTCCGGCGGCGGCATGGGTGGCATGTGCGGCGGCGGCTTCTCGCCGCAGACCGGCAAGTGCCTGCCCGCGCCGCCCGAGTGCGGGCCTGGCGAAGATCCTGGCGACCCCATCACTTGCCTGCCCGCCTGCGAATACATCCCGCCCTTCCAGGACTTCACCCCTGTGCTCAAGCACGCGTGGGGCGGGGACGTCGTGCTCCCTTCCACGACCGACGTGATGATGACGCCCATCGTCACGCAGCTCGACGACGACGACTGCAACGGCAAGATCGATCAGAACGACATCCCCGAGATCGTCTTCTCTACGTTCTCTGGCGGCGCCTACTTCAAGATGGGCACCCTGCACGCGATATCGATCATCGACGGCGTGGTCGTCGACAAGCTCACGATCCCTGATTCGGTGCAGCCTGGAAGCACGCCCGCCTCGGCCGACCTCGACGGGGACGGCACCCCCGAGATCGTCGCCTGCATGAACCCCGGGCCAACCGGGGTCTCGTGCTGCGACGCGCTCGCGCAGAACACCGGCGTCGTCGCCTTCCGCGCCGACGGCACGGTGATGTGGACGCAGACCGATACGACCAAGGTGCACTGCGGCTACGAGGCGCCCGTGATCGCGAACGTCGACGGCGACGCGACGCCCGAGGTGATCGTGGGGCTCACGATCCTCGATGGGGTGACCGGCGGCATCGACCGGGGAGCTCGACCCCGCGACCAGCTGGGGCATCAAGCTCTCGGGGGCCGTCGACCTCGACGGCGACGGCGCGCTCGACGTCACCACGGGGCAGCGCGCGTTCCGCGCCGACGGCACGGTGCTCTGGGATCTGCGCACGGGGCCGGACGCGATCCCCCCCGGGTATCACGCGGTCGGGGACTTCGATCTCGACGGCGCGCCCGAGGTCGTCGTCGTCTCGAGCGGCGGCCCGCACACCCTCTCGGTCGTGCGCTACGACCCGAACAGCGCGAGCGGCGCCGAGGTGATCCGCACCGGCGTCGATATCAACAACGGCATCAGCACCGCGGTCTTCTGCAACGCGGCGAGCGAATACGGCGGCGGCCCGCCGACCGTCGCCGACTTCGACGGCGACGGCACCCCTGACGTCGGCGCGGCGGGCGCGGTGGGCTACGTGGTGATGGACGGCGCGCGCCTGGTCGATCCGGCGTTCAGCAACGCCGAGGTCGTCGCGTGGTTCAAGGAGACGCACGACTGCTCGTCAGCGGTCACCGGCTCGGCGGTGTTCGACTTCAACGGCGACGGGAAGGCCGAGGTCGTCTACTCGGACGAGTACCACCTGTGGATGTACGACGGCGTGACCGGGGACAACCTCATCCCGAGCACGTGCAACACGACCGGCACCCTGTGGGAGTACCCCGTGGTCGCCGACGTCGACAACGATGGGCAGGCAGACATCGTGGTCGCCTCGAACGCCTACGGCATCACCTGCCCAGACGACGCCAGCAAGCAGTCGGGCATTCGCGTCTTCGGCAGCGCCAACAACTCGTGGGTGCGCACGCGCCGCATCTGGAACCAGCACACGTACCACGTGACCAACGTCAACGAAGACGGCTCGGTGCCCGTCGACGAGGTGGACAACTGGAACACGCCCGGGCTCAACAACTACCGGCAGAACCGGCAGCCCGGCTCGGAGTTCGCCGCGCCGGACGCGGTCGTCTCGATCGCGCCCGTCTGCAGCGGTGAATACGGCCTCGTCGCCACCGTCCGCAACCTCGGCTCCGCCGCGCTCCCCGCCGGCCTGGCGGTGGGCTTCTACGCAGGCGCCGTCGGCAGCGGCACGCTGCTCGGCAGCGACGTCACGACCAAGATCCTCTACCCCGCCGAGGCGGAGAACATCCTGCTGCCGATCGCCAACCCCGACGCCAGCATCCTCGACGGCACCACCCCGGTCTACGCGGTCGTCGTCGACGGCGCGCCCCCGGCGAACCTGCACGAGTGCCGAACCGACAACAACACCTCGGCCGCAACCAGCGGCGCGTGCGGCGTACCGCGCTAGCGCCGCTCAGTCGACGATGTCGGCCTTGGTCGTGATCGCCACGAAGGGGAGGCCGGCTGCCTTGATCGTCTCGGCGCCACCTTCTTGGCGATCGACGATCGCGATCACGCCGAGCACGGTCGCGCCCACGGCCTTCAGCTTCTCGACCGACTTGAGCGTGGAGCCCCCGGTGGTGATCACGTCCTCGAGGACGACGACCGGGATGCCTTCGCGCAGCGACTTGTCGTTCTCGACCAGCCGCTTCGAGCCGTGGTCCTTCGCCTCTTTGCGGACGTAGAGCGCCGCCAGCGGCTTGCCGCGCTCGAAGCTCAAGACGGACACGGCGCTCGCCAGCGGGCAGCCGCCGAGCTCGACGCCTGCGACCGCCTCACAGCTGGGGAAGAGCCGCTCGATCGCGTCGAACATGAGCGAGCCGACGAGCACGTGGCCCTCCGCCGTGAGCACCGTCTGCTTGCAGTCGATGAAGAAGTCGCTCTCCTTGCCCGAGGCGAGCGTGACCTTCTTCTTCTCGTACGAGCGCGTCTTGAGCAGCTCGATGAGCCACTGACGGTCACGCTCGTTCACGCCCTGCCACGGCATCGAAGAGACTCCTCGGCTGGAAGGGTCGCGCGCGCGGGGCTCGCTACTTCGCGCCCTTGCGCTTCATCTGACCCTTCGCGCCTTTGCGCAGCGAGGGCATGACCGGGGCAGGGGCCGCGTCGCGACGGCTTCGGCCGCGCGGGGCCTCGACCGGCTCGACGTAGACGGGCTCTTCGACGGCGCGCGGGGTCGCGGCTCGCGCCGTGGCCTTCGGGCTCGGAGCCTTGGGGCGCGGCGCGGGGGCCGCCACGGCGCGCGGGGCGCGGGCAGGGGTCGCACGCGCCGGGGCGCGCTCGGCGCGACCGCGGGTCAGCGCCTGGCTATCGGGCGCGTCGCCCGTCGACACGTGTCCGCGCAGGAGGCCGCCGGGTCGGATGCCGATCGTCGGCGCCACGAGGTCACCGACGACGCGCGCGCCGTCCTCCAAGACGACGCTCGTCTCGCCGCGGATGCTGCCGAGCACGGCGCCGCGCACCGTGACGCGGCTGCCAGCGAGGGCGCCGTCCTCGATGCGGACGCGCGCCGTCGTCTGGAGCGTGACGTCGCCTTGCACGTCGACGACCCCTTCGACGCGGCCCTCGATCTCGACATCGCCGCTGCCGCGCAGCGTGCCGCGGATGACGGTGCCCGAGCCGATGCGGCTGAAGTTGTCCGAGGCGGAGGAGTGGCTCGCCATGGTCAGACGTCCATGTCGACGTTGCCCTTGAAGACGGCGCCGTCGGCGATCGTGAGGCGCGCGGCCTTCACGTCTCCCACGAGCCGGCCGCCCGAGAGCAGGTCGACGCGGTCGGAGGCGGTCACGTTGCCCGTGAACGTGCCCCCGACGGACAGGGTCGAGGCGCCGACGTCGGCCTCGACGACCGCCCCTGCCTCGATCGTCACGGGGCCCTCGACGGTCAGCTTCCCGCGGATGGTGCCAGCGACGATGACCGCCTCATCGGAGGTGATTTCGCCTTCGATGGTGATGTCTTGACCGATCACGGTTGCCACAGGAAGCGTTCTCCTTGAGAGCTCGGCTCTCGATCACCTGCGCGCGTTCGCGCCTCGCCGGCCTGCCGGCGCAACGACGCCGCCGAGCCCATCGGGCAGCTCGAAGGCAGCCTCGATGCGGCCGGTGAAGGCAGCCCCCTCTTCGAGGGCGACCTCCGCGCCGTTCATGTTCCCCGAGACCCGCGCGCCAGCGCGGATGTGCACGGCGCCTTCGGCCTCGACGTCGCCCGTGAGGGCGCCGTCGATGGTGACCGCGCGCGCGGCGATGTTGCCGCTGATGACGCCGGTCTGCCCGAGCTCGAGCGACCCGCCGACGCGGACGTCGCCCTCGATCTCACCATCGACGCGGAGGTCACCCGTGCCGCTCAGCCGACCGCGCACCCGCATCCCCTGGCCGAGGACGTTGGGCTCGCTAGCCGCCAACGCGGACGAAGCTGCGTTCCGTGATGTCGACTTCGATCCGCCCGTCTCACGGGCCGTGAAGTCTCGAGCCATGCTCTAGCCTCCGAACCAAACCTGCGCGGACCGTACCCCAAACGTGGCCGCGAGGGCAACGCCTGTTCCGCACCCGCGCGGGCGCGCTCGCGACGGGGCCCGCGCCGCCGTCGAGCAGGGCGCGGGCCGGTGGTGCGCGAGCGAGGTCTCAGAGACCGAGGAGCTGGACGAGCTTGTCGCGGTTGGTGAGACCGACGTGCTGCGCCACCTTCTGGCCGCCCTTGAACACCATCACCGTCGGGACGCTCCGCACGCCGTACTTCGCGGCGGTGCTCGGCGAGTCGTCGATGTCGCACTTGCCCACGCGGACCTGGCCCGCGAAGTCGTCGGCGATCTTGTCGACGATCGGCGCGAGCGCTTTGCACGGCCCGCACCAAGTCGCAGTGAAGTCGACGAGGACCGGCACGTCGCTCTTGAGCACGTCCGCATCGAAGTTCACGTCGTTGAAGGCCTGCACATTCTTGCCCATGTCAGATGGCTCCTATCTGCGCGACGCCCGAACGACGTCGCATCTTGTCGCGACAGGCGGTTAAGGTAAGCGCCGCGTGACCCTGCGGCAAGTGGACCCCCCCATCGGACGTCCCGGCGGCGCCGGCCTGCTCGTCGTCACCCCCACCTACAATGAGCGCGACAACCCCGCGGCGTTCTTGTCCGGGATCCGCCGGATTTTGCCCCAGACGGATGTGCTCGTGGTCGACGACGCCTCCCCCGACGGGACGGGCGAGCTCGCGGATCGGCTCGCTGCGGGCGACTCGCGCGTTCACTGCCTGCACCGGCCGGCGAAGCTCGGGCTGGGAACGGCGTACGTCGACGGCTTCCGCTGGGCGCTCGCCCGAGGCTACGACCTCGTCGCCGAGATGGACGCCGACCTCTCCCACGACGCTGGCGACCTCGTCCGCCTGATCGCGGCGATCGACGACGGCGCGGACCTCGCCCTGGGCTCTCGCGGCGTGCCGGGGGGCGGGGTCGTCGGCTGGGGGCTCGGTCGGCACCTGCTTTCGAAGGGTGGCTCGCTCTACGCCCGGCTCATCCTCGGCGTGCAAGTGCGCGACCTCACGACGGGCTTCAAGGTCTTCAGGCGGTCGGCGCTCGAGGCGATCGAGCCCGCGTCGCTGCGGTCGAACGGCTACGCGTTCCAGATCGAGACCACGTTCCGAGCCGTCGCGTGCGGGCTGCGCGTGGTCGAGGTGCCGATCGTGTTCTGCGATCGCCAGGTGGGCCGTTCGAAGATGAGCCGCAAGATCTTCCTCGAGGCCATCGCCGGCGTCTGGCGGATGCGCGCGGGTGCGAAGCGGGGTGCGAAAGGCCCTGGAGCTAAGCTAGCCTGAAGCCGATCTTCCCCTCGGCCGACCGACGACGTTGACGAACCACGCCCCGCATCGCATCCGCGATTCGCTCATCGGGACCACCTTGCTCGGCGAAGGGGGCACCCGCTTCCACCTTCGCGCGCTGCTCGGTGAAGGGGGCCAGGGTTGGGTCTTCAAGGCGAACTACGACGATCCCGACGGGTTCTGGATCGTGGTGAAGATCCTCCGGCCGGAGGGGCTCAGCCGAGAGACCCTGGAGCGCTTCGAAAAGGAGACGCGCGTCTTGCAGATGCTCGGCGGCGTCTCGGCGCCCAACCCCAACATCGTGCGCTTCTACGACCACGGCTTCCACAAGATGGAGCTGTACGGCAGCACCGTCGTGGTGCCGTTCATCGCCCTCGAATACGTCGACGGCCCGACCCTCGCCACCGTGATCGACGCCGACGCGGGGCAAGGCCTGCCGCTCGCGCGAACCCTGCGGCTCATGAAGCAGGTCGCTCGCGCGCTGCACAGCGTGCACGAGCACCGCATCGTGCACCGCGACCTCAAGCCCTCGAACATCATGCTCGCCACGCAGCACGGCCAGGAGGTGGCCAAGGTCACCGATTTCGGCCTGGTGAAGGCGCCCGGTCTGTCGGCCAAGGCGACCGCGACGATCGCGGGCGCCACGCTCGGGTATGCCCCACCCGAGCAGTACGAGATGGGCAACACCCGGGTGGTCGCTCAGACCGACATCTTCTCGTTCGCGACGATCCTGTTCGAGACGCTGACCGGTCACGTCGCCTTCCCCCACCGCGCCGGAGAGAGCCCGCTGCGGACCGTCGCCCGCATGCTCAGCGGCGATCGGCCCCAGGTCAGCGCGCAGGCCGCGACCACGCCCCCCGAGCTGCGCGCCCGCCCCGACGCCCTCGCGGCGCTCGACGCCGAGATCGCCCGCGCCACCGCCCCCGACCCGGCCGCTCGTCACGGCAGCATCCTCGAGCTGTGGGGCTCGGTCGAGTCGATCCTGCGCAACGTGATGAGCGCGCCCCCCGACCTCGACGACGCGCCGACGCTGCAGCATCCGAAGCGGATGAGCGCGCCCGATCAGCCCGTCGCCGACGCGGCGGGAGGCGGGCGCTTCAGGGTCGCCGTGCGCGCTCTGGCTCGAGAGCGCCTGCGCTGTGCGGCGTTCTGCCACGAAGATCGCTCCATCTACGCGGTCGGAACCACCGGCGTCTATCGCTCCCACGGCGGCTCTTGGGCGCGCATCACCCTGCCCGCCGGCGTCGACGTGCGCGCCCTGCGCGGCGTCGCGACCGGGCGCGACGGGGAGATCGTCCTGTACGGCGATTCGGGGCTCGCGTTCGTGCTCGGGGCCAACGCCTCCGTGCGTGCGCTGCCTGGCGTCGACGGCGACTTCAACTGGCTCGGCGCCTTCACGGACGACGGCGACTGCGTGCTAGCGGGCGAGCGACGGTCGCGCGCGCAGGGCGTCCTCGCCGAGGTCGGCGCGAACGCGAGCCACCTCCACACCATCCCTGGCACCAGCAAGCTGCTCGCCGCCACGCGCCTCGCGTCGGGGGCGCTGCTCGGCTGCGGGATGCACGGCGATCTCGCGCAGGTCACCGGCTCGACCCAGGAGCTCATCGGCTGGGGACGCACCGGTCACCTGTACGCGGTGTGCCGGAACAACACCGGCGGGGCCTTCGCGGTGGGCAGCGGAGGGCACGCGCTTGCCATCACGTTGAAGACCGCCATCGGGCACGAGGTCGCGCCGGCCCTGGTGGCGACCCTCGAGGCCGTACAGACGACGCGAGATCTGACGGCCGTGAAGCTCGCGAGCGACGGCACGCCCTGGGCGGTCGGGCACAGCGCCCGGCTGCTCAAGCGCAAGAACGCAGTGTGGACCCGCGTGCAGCTCGACGAGACCAAGGCGAACCTCGTCGCCGTCACCGTCCATGACCGCCTCGTCTCCGTGGTGGCGGAGGACGGGACCGTCTTGGAAGGTCGCGCAGACTAGTCTGCGGCGGGGAACGTCGCGTCGACCCGGTAGATGATCGTCTCCTGCCCCTGGCCGACCCACCAGTCGATGTCGTTGCAGTCGTTCGGCCAGGAGGCGCAGTCCGCCGCGCCGTCCAGGGCGTTCGAGTAGTTGTAGATGGTGACCGTCCCGTCGTCGTTGGGGAGCTGTGAGGCGAAGCACGTGTCCCCGCGCGACGGCAGATCGACCTCGTGGTGGACCGTCAGCGTCTCGGGGTCGACGCGCCACAGGGCGCAGCGCTTCGGGTTGAACGAGTACTCGATCTCGTATTTCTCGGTCTGCTCCTTGGGGGAGAGCTCGTCGGAGTCGAGGTCGTAGTTGCCGGTCTCGGTCAGGTTGCGGCGCCCGACGAGCCACACCACCCCCTCGCGATCGAACACCAGCGGCGAGTCGTACTTCTTCTTGTCCGACGCGCACGTCCACGCCCCGAGATCGTCTGCAGGCGCGCGGCAGATCTTCGAGCCCCAGCCAAACTCTTCGTCGCCCGCCTCGTTGCGCGTGACCGCGATCAGCGAGCCGTCCTCGAGGAACGTGAAGTCGGTCTCCGAGCCGCCGCCCTCTTGAACCACGGGCTGGCCCGGCACGACCGGCTCGAGCGCGCGGCCGTCCTCGGTCTTGAGCAGGTGGATGCGGATCGGCTCGCCGTCGACCTCGTAGATGTTCTCTCCGCCGACGTAGCCGATGAGGTACGCCGTGCCGTTCAGCACCTTCGCGCGCCACGGGATGAACCCAGGCTCGTACAGGGACTCGGGCTCGTCCCAGTCGTCCGGCGCGTGGTACTCGGTGACCATCATGCCCTGCGGCTCGAACGCGAACGGGTCCGTGCCGAGCACCGCGTAGTAGAGGAAGAGTCGCTCACCCAGGACCAGGAAGCGGGGCTCGCGCAGATCCGTCCCCATCATGAACGACCCCTCGAGGCGCCAGCCGTCGTCCCCCTCGCTGGCGACGTACAAGACCGTCTCGCTCGACGCGAAGTGCGAGGGCGCGGTGCGCCACGCCAGGAACGTTCGACCCTGGAACCGCGCGACGTCGAGGTTGTTGTTGGAGGTCTGCGTCGGCACCCCTGCGGGCGCAGCGTCGAGCGACACCACGACCTCGGGCGCCGTGAGCGTGACCTTCTCCTCCGGGTCGGGCGGATCGGGCGGGTCTTCGCCGCCGCACTCCGCCCCCACGGCAGCGATCGCCAAGCTCGCGACGCAAAGCCTCGCCCACGGTTGAAGCATGGCCACAGGGTAGCGTGCGCCGCAGAGGCCTGCGAGGTCGAGGGCCCCGCTCGGATCGTGCCCCGCCCCGCCCGCCTCTGCCCGCGCCGCGCACCGCGGCGGCCTCTCGGGGGGGTGGGGGCAACGTGACCGTTGCCGGCCCGGCCACCTGCCGTAACGTCTGATCTGCGCTACGGTCAGCGCCATGCGAATGATCAGCGCACTGTCCGTCGCCGCGGCGATGGCCTTGGCGCTCGTCGGGTGCGGCTCGGAGAAGCAGGGCACAAGCTCCTCGGGGAGCGCCTCCGCTCACGCGGAGGAGAAGCTCGCCGAGCTCACCGTCGACGAGGTCGAGGCCCGTATCGCCAAGAACGACGGCAAGTTCTTCGTCTACGACAACAACCAGAAGGCCATGTTCGACGACGGGCACCTGCCCGGCGCGAAGCACCTGCCCATCGACGACATCAAGGAGTCCGACCTCGCGCCGGACAAGAACGCGGAGCTGCTCTTCTACTGCTCCAACGAGAAATGAACGGCCTGCCATACCGCCGCGGTCGCGGCGCAAAAGCTCGGCTACAAGAAGGTGTTCATCATGCCCGCGGGCATCAAAGGCTGGAAGGCCGCCGGAAAGAAGGTGGACAAGCCCAGCTAGGTTTTCGCGGCGCGCGCGTACCAGCGCGCGCCGCCTGGCTTCGTGCGTGAGCCTAAGGCCCCGTAACCTCTGCGACCCGCGAGACCTCGACCCAAGTTTGGCCATCGCAAACGAGCTGCATCGTCGCTGCCCGACCGTCGCTCGGCGTCGGTTGCCACACGCCGTTCAGCCTCAGGTTGCTGCCGGCCACGACCGAGCGAACCAGCACGCCGTTCGACGGCCCT
The DNA here is from genome assembly GCA_016719945.1 of Polyangiaceae bacterium. GTDB lineage: Bacteria > Myxococcota_A > Polyangia > Polyangiales > Polyangiaceae > Xiheicaenibacterium. The sequence goes on from JADJYE010000017.1 coordinate 145,944, forward strand.
CCGGAATTATTCTCGACGATCAGCGTCAGCGTTGCGCCTTCTGTGCAGTCCAACCGGGCCCCCGCACCAGACCCGTTGACGATTCGGTCGAGGACGAGGGTTCCTCCGCCTGTGCCCGGCATCTGGATCGTGGCCACCTTCAACCCGCGGGCGTCAAGTTCGGCGTTGGCGAGGGTTACGGCTCGTGACGCCCCGACGACCTTCGTCCAAACCCCGCCTCCCAGATCGTGGAGCTTCGCCTCGAACCTCAGATCCGTCGGCAGGTCGAGAGTCGTCGGCTCCTCGAGGGTCTCAATGGCCGAACCACCATAGGTGACGTGTTGAATCAGAATGTCGGTCGCACCATCTTCCACACGCATGGCGGAGCCTGGAGCATGCCCGGTCGCGGTTTCTACGCTGCCCAGGAAGCCACCGTGCCAAGTAATGTTGTGCGAGCCCTCGTCGATGTACAGGCCGTAATACGGCAGCGTGCTGTTGATGTAGTTCTTGGGAGAGGGTGTCACGAGGCTTCGGAAGTGCACGTTGGAGGCGTTCTCCAGCAATCCGAATCGCTCGCCTTGAATGCCTTCGCCGACGAGCATCTCGATCTCGAGAAAATCGGTGTCCTTGGCGTGGAGCCCGACCCCACCCTCGCAGCTCCCGCCGGAGGGGCAGAAGGGATGGGTGCCGTTGATGCGAATGTTCTGAAGGACGTGTTCGCCGCCGCCTTCAATGAGCAGGCCTTTCCAGAGGTCCCCATCTTGGAAGACGAATTGCACATCGCGCAGTGTCCACTGCGCGCTGTCGCGAAGGTGGAGCCCGACCCCACCGTTGCTAGCGCCGTGGATCAGGACGTTCTCCATGGATCCGTTGAATGCCCCCTTGATGTAAACCGTCGGAAAATCCGCAGTGTTGTTGGACGCGAAGCGCACGTCGCGAAAGGAGAAATAGAGTCCGCGGTCGGACTCGGCGTTGGCAACGAAGCGAAAGGCATGCGTTCCGTTCGTCCTGCTGGCGATCGTCATCCGCTCGAATCGATAGGCTGTGGTCGGTCGAACCGACGAGCCGCTCACCGGATCGAAATCGATGGTCGCGTCGTCGACGTCGAAGTTCGACGTCGTGCCTTCGACGATCGTCGTCGCCCCGACCCCCGCTCCAAGGAGGGTGATGGGGGCATCGAACGGTCGCCAGATGTGGGTGCCCTCAATCAGTGGGAATGGGTCGCGAGGCAACACGATGGGATCGTCGACGCGGTATTCCCCCGCTGGGAAATAGATGATTCCAGCCTTCGCACCATCGGTCGTCGCTGCGGCGATGGCGAGCTGAATGGCTGCCGAAGAGTCGCTCCCTCCCGTCGGATCGGCGCCAAAGTCCCGCACGTTGTAGATGTCGTAGTTCGCCATCACCTGCCCCCACCGGGGGGCCGCGCCCGAGCTGTTCTGGTTTCGCAGCCATAGCCCCGCGCGACCGTCGAGGGCGAACGCGAGCCGCCCGAAGTCGGGGTCCGACAGGCCCTGGATGTCGATGTGGTCGTCGAAGTTCTCGACCCTGACCTCTTGGTCCGAGATGGCTTGTTCGGCAGTCTCTGTGCGTTCCCGGCCTGCGAGATTCGGCGGTTGGCAACCCACCTCGAGCATGCAAAGTCCAACAAGCAGAGCGATCTCTCGTGCGTCGTGCCGTGTCCTCCGATTCGCGCTCCGGGGGGATTGAAGGCATCCCTCGTCGTGACGGTTTCCACTGCTGCGCCCACACCCCCAAGCGCCGCGCGCATGATGCGGAGGGCGGTCGTCGTTGGCAAGCACCCGGTCCCCCGTTCTGGCGCGGACGGGAGCGCGCAGCCGAGTTGGTCCCCCAGCTCCCACCGGCAAGTGCCAGCGGCTCCCGCAACGTTCCCTTGCTTGCCCGTCAAACCGCACACTTTTCGGCCCGTTTCGCCGGCACAGACGTCGGGGCCCTTGCCCCCCCTCCTGCGCGGGACTACCCCGAGGCCCGCAACGAGTCACGAGGAGGACGTCACCATGGCCACGAAGATTGCCATCAACGGGTTCGGTCGCATCGGTCGCTGCATCGTGAGGGCGCTCACCGAGCGCAAGGTCACGGACCTAGAGCTCGTCGCGATCAACGACCTGACGGACGCGAAGACGCTCGCGCACCTCCTCAAGTACGACTCCATCCACCGGGAGTTCCGCGGCGCCGACGTGAAGGCGACCGACGGCGGCATCAGCGTCAACGGCAAAGAGATCAAGGTCATCGCCCAGAAAGACCCCAAGGAGCTGCCCTGGAAGGCGCTCGGGGTCGACGTGGTGCTCGAGTGCACCGGCCTCTTCACCGACAAGGAGAAGGCGAGCGCTCACCTCACCGCCGGCGCCAAGAAGGTCATCATCAGCGCGCCCGCCAAGAACCACGACGTCACCGTCGTGATGGGCGTGAACGAGGAGTCGTACGATCCGAAGTCGCACACGATCGTCTCCTGCGGCTCGTGCACCACCAACTGCCTCGCACCGGTCGCCAAGGTGCTGCTCGACAGCTTCGGCGTCGAATACGGCCTGATGACGACGGTTCACTCGTACACCAACGATCAGCACATCCTCGACATCCCGCACCGCAAAGGCGATCTGCGCCGCGCTCGCGCCGCCGCCGTCAGCATGATCCCGAGCTCGACCGGCGCGGCGAAGGCCCTCGCCGAGGTCATCCCGGCGCTCAAGGGCAAGTTCGACGGCCAGGCGATCCGCGTCCCGACCGTCGACGTCTCGCTCGTCGATCTCGCCGTCCGCACCGAGAAGCCCGTCACGAAGGACGCGCTCCACGCGGCGATGAAGAAGGCCGCGAGCGAGGGCCCGATGGCGAGCGTCCTCGACTACACCGAGGAGCAGCTCGTCTCGAACGACTACATCGGTAACCCGGCCTCCAGCACGTTCGACGCGACGATGACGCAGGTCATCGGTGACCGCTTCGCGAAGGTCTTCGCCTGGTACGACAACGAGTGGGGCTTCTCGCACCGCATGGTCGATCTGGCCCTCATGATCGCGAAGAAGGGCTGAGAGCCCGTGAAGACCATCGCTGATCTCGCCGCGGCCGACGACGGCCGCGGCCTCGCCAACAAGCGACTCTTCATCCGCGTCGACTTCAACGTCCCCCTCGACAAGAAGACCGGCAAGATCACCGACGACGCCCGCATCCGCGAGGCGCTGCCGACGATCCGCTTCGCGATGGAGAAGGGCGCCAAGGTCATCCTCGCGTCGCACATGGGCCGCCCCAAGCCCGGCAAACACGAAGGGCTGAGCCTCGAGGTGTGCGGCGACCGGCTCGCCGAGCTCACCGGCTGGGAGGTCCACGTCCCCGACGACTGCATCGGAGACGCGGCGAAGAAGGTCATCATGGACCTTCGCCCGAACCAGGTGTGCCTGCTGGAGAACCTCCGCTTCCACCCCGAGGAGGAGGCCAACGACGAGGGCTTCGCGCGCCAGCTCGCCGAGCTGTGCGACGTGTACGTAGACGACGCCTTCGGCTGCGTGCACCGGGCGCACGCCTCGGTTCACGCGCTGCCGCTGCTCGTGCGCGATAGGGCGGCCGGCATGCTGCTCGAGCGCGAGCTCAAGGCGCTCGGCAAGGTCGTGCACAACCCCGAGAAGCCCTACGTGGCGATCCTCGGCGGCGCCAAGGTGAGCGACAAGATCGACGTCGTCGAGGCGCTGCTCGGCGTGGTCGACGCGCTCTGCATCGGCGGCGCGATGGCGAACACCTTCCTCGCCGCGCAGGGCAAGAAGATGCAGAAGAGCCTCGTCGAGGAGGACAAGCTGCCGCTCGCGCGCACCATCATGGAGAAGGCGCAGAGCCGCGGCGTGAAGCTCGTGCTCCCGGTCGACGTCATCTGCGCCGAGGGCATCGACGCCCAGGCGGGCACGGTCGTCGCGGCAGGCGCCGTGCCCGAGGGGCAGATGGCCCTCGACATCGGCCCGAAGACGGTCGACCTCATCAAGAACGAGCTGTTCAAGGCGAAGACCGTCTTCTGGAACGGGCCGATGGGCCTGTTCGAGACCCGGGCGTTCTCCGCGGGCACCCTCGACGTCGCGCGCGCGCTCGCCAAGATCGACGGCTTCACCGTGGTCGGCGGCGGTGACAGCGCGGCCGCGGTGAAGGTCGCAGGCGAAGACGTGCTCAAGGGCATCGACCACATCTCCACCGGCGGAGGCGCGTCGCTCGAGCTCATCGAGGGCAAGAAGCTGCCCGGCGTCGCCGCCTTGGAGGGCGCGTGAACCCCTTCCGCAGGCCCCTGATCGCCGGTAACTGGAAGATGAACGCCGGCGGCCAGGAGGCGTGTGTGCTCGCCAACGCGGTGGCCGAAAAGACGCGCCGCGCCGACCGCGTCGACGTCGTCGTCGCGCCGCCCTTCACCGCGATCGCCGCGGTCGCCCACGAGATCGAGGAGACCCGCGGCAGCATCGACGTCGACGAGGGCTTCGGCGTCGGCGTGGCCGCTCAGAACATGCACCACCTCGCCTCGGGCGCCTTCACGGGCGAGATCAGCGCGCCGATGCTGCGCGACGCCGGCGCGACGTGGGTCATCCTCGGGCACAGCGAGCGCCGCCAGCATTTTCACGAGACCGATCACGGCGTGGCACTCAAGGCGAAGGCCGCGCTCGAGGCCGAGCTGCGGCCGATCGTGTGCGTGGGCGAGACGCTCGGCGAGCGTGAGGGCGGCGAGACGCTCGCGGTCATCGAGCGCCAGGTCCGCGCCTTCATGGCGCACTTCGCGGAGTCGCCCGGCTTCGGCGTCGTCGCGTACGAGCCCGTGTGGGCCATCGGTACCGGCAAGGTCGCGAGCCCCGAAGACGCCCAGATCGTCCACGCGCGCATCCGCGAGCTGCTCGCCGAGGTCAGCGAAGAGGTGGCCGAGGCGACGCGCATCCTCTACGGCGGCAGCGTGAAGGGCGACAACGCCGTCGGCCTGCTCGAGCAGGTCGACATCGACGGCGCCCTGGTCGGCGGCGCCTCGCTCGACGCCGACGGCTTCACCAAGATCGTCGACGCCGCGCAGGCGGTGGCCGAGAAGCTCGCCGAAGAAGAGGGGGCTCCGCCGTCTCGAGAGCGGGCCGCGGTGGAGGAGGAGGCGCGCGAGCTCGAGGCGCTCGACGCCGACGCCGCGAGCGACGCCCGCGATGCCGGCCAGCTCATCGCGGTCGACGGTCCCGTCGACGCGCCCACGTCGATGTCGGTGCCGCCCACGTCCAACGCGGCTACCGGCATCGATCCCGCGACCGACCTCGACGACGCCGTCGATCACCGCGACGTCTGAGCGCGTGCACCGTTGCGGCGGGGCGCGGTCCCCGCTCTAACGGCGCTCATGCTGCCTCAGGCCCGCGCCCTCACGAGCCGCGTCAACGCCCGATCCCTCGGGTGCGGGTGTGGCTCGATCTTCTTCGCCATCGTCGCGGCGCTGATCGCGTTCCTCGTCCAGCGCTGCCTCCCGGTCGAGGGCGCCGACCGCGCTGCGCGGTCCGCGACCGACGGGGTCGAGGCCGAGGGGAGCCCACGCCTGCTGTTGGGGCGCGTCTGGTTCGACAAGCTCCCGAACAAGCCAAGAGACGAGGCCCACATCTGGATCTTCTTCGGCGGAGGGATCGGCGTGCACGAGTCGGGCTCCGCCTATCGCGGGTCGTACGACTGGTTCGAGTTCGAGCGACAGGGCTCGAAGCTCGACGGCAAGTTCCTCCACGACCAGAAGAAGCTGAGCACCCGCTTCACTGTCGGCGCGTGCGACGATCACCCTCCCTTCGATCTCTGCCTCACCCTCGACGACGTCGGCGGCAAGAAGGTCGAGCTGTACGGCTTCGGCTCCGAGGAAGAGATGGAGCGCGCCGCGCCCGGCTCGAAGGCCGTGTTCGCCGCCGCGAAGGAGCGGGCGGCGGCGAAGTAGATCCGGGGCGGGGGTGCGGCGGGGCCGGGGGGGCGCGGCACAGCGCCGCCCACTGAGCGCGGGGCGGCCAGAACGGGGCAGCCTTCGCGGAGGCGTGGGAGTTGTGGCCGCGCGAAGGGCGGGCGGCCGCAGCGCCGGCGGCCAGAACGGGGCAACCTTCGCGGAGGCGTGGGAGTTGTGGCCGCGCGACGCGCGTGGGCGCGGTCGCTAAGGGGCGCCGGCGGCCACAACGAGGGCGCCACCGCGGAGGTGCGGGGGTTGTGGCCGCGCGACACGCGTGGGCGCGGTCGCGAAGGGGCGCCGGCGGCCAGAACGGGGCAGGCTTCGCGGAGGCGTGGGAGTTGTGGCCGCGTGGCGCGGCGCCGGCGGCCAGAACGGGGCAACCTTCGCGGAGGCGTGGGAGTTGTGGCCGCGCGGCCACCGCGTGGCGCGGCGCCGGCGGCCAGAACGGGGCAACCTTCGCGGAGGCGTGGGAGTTGTGGCCGCGCGAGGGGCGGGCGGCCGCGGCGCGGCGCGCGCTGGCGGCCAGAACGGGGCAACCTTCGCGGAGGCGCAGTAGTTGTGGCCGCGCGAGGGGCGGGCGGCCGCGGCGCGGCGCGCGCCGGCGGCCAGAACGGGGCAGCCTTCGCGGAGGCGGGGGAGTTGTGGCCGCGCGGCCACCGCGCGGCGCGGCGCCGGCGGCCACAACGTGGCAACCTTCGCGGAGGCGTGGGAGTTGTGGCCGCGCGGCCGCCACGCGGAGCTAGCGCGGCGCGCAGGAGTTGTGGCCATTGCAGCCGCGACCGCGCCACCGATCCCGCCTCCCCGGGAAGCAAGTAGCGCTCCCGCCGGTTTCGGGCTAAGTCCCCCGGCCGAGTGACCCGATGCTTCAATCGTTCCTGAACGTCATCCACGTCTTTGTGTGCCTGTTCCTCATCCTCGTCGTGCTCCTGCAGCAGGGCAAAGGCGGCGGGCTCGGTGGGCTCGGCGGTGGAGCGACGCAGGTCTTCGGCGGGCGCGGCGCGGGTAACTTCATGACGCGGCTCACCGCCGTCTGCGCCGCGATCTTCATGGTCACGAGCATGGTGCTCGCCTACATCTCGTCGGGCGGTGACCGCGCGATCCGCGACTACTCCGAGCAAGAGAAGCTGAACGCGCCGCCCCTCCGGCCGAGCCGCCTCCTCGCTCCCGAACCCTGAGCCCGGTCGGGCGGTGACCCGGTCGATCTCGCGCGGACAGGAGGCTCGCCCTCCTCGCCGCACTCAAGCTCGCTGCCTCCGGCGCCCTCCTGGCCACCGGCTTCCAAGGCATCAGCGACGACGACTTCGCGCGCGTCGTGATCGCGCAGGAGCTGGTCCACGCGCCGAAGCTCGATCCGAGCGGCACGAGCTGGCTGCCCTTCCCGTTCTGGGTCACCGGCGCCGTGATGGCGGTCCTCGGCGCGACGCTCGCCGTGGCGAAGCTGGTCGCGGTCGCGCTCGGCGTCGCCTCGGTGCTGGCGATCCGCGTCGCCGCCGAGTGGCTCACGCGGGACCGCGCGAGCGCGTTCGCCGGGGCGGCCCTGTGTGCGGTGATCCCGTGGAGCGTGGCTGGGGGTGTCGCCCGTGCCCGAGCCCCGGCCGCGGCGTGCGCGTTCGTCGCGCTGGCGTCGCTCGCGCCCGGCGCCACCGGCGGCAGCATCTCTGGGGCGGCGTCGCCCCTGCTCTCGGCGACGCTGAGCCGCTACGAGCCGTGGTTCGTGGCGCTCGGCTTCACCGCCGTGCTCGCCCTCACCTCGCTGCGCGAGCGCCGCGTCCCGCCCCTGCGCGCGCTGGCGGTGTTGGTCGCGCTCGCCGGGCCGGTCGCGTGGTCTCTGTGGAACCACCACGCCCACGGCTACGCCCTGCATTACCTCGACCGCGTCGCCGCCTACAGGCAGGCGGTCGATCAGGGCGAGCTCGCCGGCCGCGCCTTCGACTACGTGTTCGCCGTCTTCCGCGCCGAGCCCGAGCTGTTGATCGTGGCCGCGTACCTCTTCGTCCGCGAGCGCCTCGGTCCCAAGGGGACCAGTCCCGCTGCGCGCTTCGCTACCCCGGCGGCGGTGCTCGCGTTCGTCTTCGTGACGCTGACCGCGTCGAGCGTGAAGGGCGGCGCGCCGACGCACCACGCCGAGCGCGCGCTGCTGGTCGTCCACCTCACGATCGCGGTCGCCACCGGCGCGCTCCTCGTGCACGCCATCCGTCACCAGATCCTCGGCCGGCCGCTGGTGCTCTTGCCGATCGTGGCCGTCCTCATCCCGGGCCTCTACATCTTGCGCTCGTGGTTCCTGTACAAGGAGACCTTCGCCAAGCGCGCCGACGAGGTCGCGATCGGGGCCGAGGTCGCGCGCGTCGTGCCGGCAGACGAGCGGGTCCTGGTGGAGGTCATCGACTACGGCTTCTACGCGATCGAGGCTGGCTCCCGCGCGGCCGTGGTCGTTCGTGCTCTCCGACAAGGTGCAGCCCGGCAAGGTCGCCCTCCGGGAAAGCTCGAGGCCCTCGCCGCGCGCGCAGCGAAGGCATCCGGCACGTCGTCGCGACCTCCGGGGTCGAGGCGGGCGGGCTCACCAAGCTGAGCTGCCGCGGCTGGTGGTGCGTCTACACGCTCGAGGACGCGCGATGAGCGCGTTCATCCACCCGAGCGCCGTCGTGGAGGAAGGCGCCATCGTCGGGGACGGCGCCAAGATCTGGCACCACGCCCACGTCATGTCGGGCGCGAAGGTCGGCGCCGGCTCCTCCCTCGGCAAGGACGTGTTCGTGGGCGGCCGCGCCGTCGTGGGCGCGCGCGTGAAGGTCCAGAACGGCGTCAGCCTGTACGACGGCGTCGAGCTCGCGGACGAGGTGTTCGTCGGTCCGCACGCGGTCTTCACCAACGTCGACAATCCCCGGGCGTTCATCGACCGCCGCGGAGGTCCAGCCCACGAAGGTCGAGCGCGGCGCGACGATCGGCGCCAGCGCGGTCATCGTTTGTGGTCATACGATCGGCTCCTACGCCTTCGTCGCGGCCGGCGCCGTCGTCACCCGCGATGTGCCCGCCTACGCGCTGGTCGCCGGCAACCCGGCGCGCCGCATCGGCTGGATGTCCCGCGCGGGGCACCGCCTGCCCGACGGCGCCGAGGTCGAGTGCCCCGTCACCAAGGAGCGCTACGTGATCGACGACGAGTCTTGCCGCCCGGTCGCGCCTGCCGACCCGAGCCCGCTGCCCATCCCGACCGTGGTGCTCCAAGACCTCAAGGCCGAGACGGCGTTCTTCGCGCCCAAGCTCCGCACCGCGTTCGAGCGCGTGCTGGCGAGCGCGTCCTTCATCCTGGGAGACGAGGTCGCGAAGCTCGAGGCCGAGGCGGCCCGCGCGCTCGGCGTCGAGCACGCGATCGGGGTGTCGTCCGGCTCGGATGCGCTGCTGGTCTCGCTCATGGCGCTCGAGCTCGGGGCAGGGGACGAGGTCATCACCACCCCGCTGTCCTTCTTCGCGACCGCCGGCGCGATCCTGCGCGTCGGCGCCACGCCGGTCTTCGCGGACATCGACCCGCTCACGTACAACCTCGACCCGAGCGCGGTGCGCGCGGCCATCACCGACAGGACGCGCGCCATCCTGCCGGTCCACCTGTTCGGCCGGCCGGCCGACCTCGCGCTCTTCGACCTCGCGGCGGAGCGCGGCATACCGGTGATCGAGGACGCCGCGCAGGCCTTCGGCGCGACCACCTCGCGCGGCGCCGTCGGGGCCCTCGGCGCGCTCGGCTGCTTCTCCTTCTTCCCCACCAAGAACCTCGGCGCGCTCGGCGACGGCGGCGCTGGTCACCACCCACGCCGCGAAGCTCGCGGAGCCCCTCCGCCTGCTGCGCGTGCAAGGCGCGCGGCCGAAGTACCACCACCTCGTCGTCGGCGGGAACTTCCGCCTCGACGCCCTGCAGGCCGCATTCCTGCGCGAGAAGCTGCCGCACCTCCCCGAGCTGACCGAGCGGCGCCGCGACAACGCGCGCGCCTACGACGCCGGGCTCATCGAGCTCGCCGCGCGCGGGCTGCTCACGCTCCCCCTGCCGGAGCCGGGGCACGTCTACCACCAGTACGTGATCCAGTGCCCCCGCCGAGACGAGCTCAAAGCGAAGCTCCACGACGCCGGCGTCGAGACCGCGATCTACTACCCGGAGCCGCTCCACCGCATGCCGGCGTTGGCCGGGAGGGCGCGCGTCTCGGGGGAGCCTCGTGGAAGCCGAGCGGGCCTGCCGCGAGGGGTTGGCCTGCCGGTGCACCCGTGGCTGGGGGCGGGGTGGTGGAGCGGGTTCGTACGGCCTGTGAGCGCGCGTTCCGGCTCTCGGCAGGGTAGACTCTCGCGCATGGTCCTTTGGGCGAGACCCCTCCTTGCCATGTTCCTCGCAGGATGCTTGGACTTCGACGTTTTCTCCGTGGAGGACGGCGGCGCGAGCGAGGGAGGGGCCGCGACGGGGGGAGCCAACGCTGGTGGCACCGCCGCGGGCGGGCAGAGCGCCGGGGCAGGCGGAGCGGGTGGTGCGGGTGGTGGCCCGGTGGAGCTTGGACCCTGCTTCGACGGACAGCCGCTGTCCGATGATTTCGACGGTGGCTCACAATTAAGCTGGGGTATCTCGAACGTATCCTTCACCTCCGACCACGCGGAGCTCCGGTTCGTTGACCAGAGTGTCACCTACATGGGCCTCTTCACGAGCCCTGGAGTGCTCGCGAGCTGCTACTTCCAGATCGAGATCACCGACGCCGATCCGGGGACCCTTTACATGCTGTTCCGCGGGCAGAATCCGGACACCGAGACGTTCGGGCTCTACCTCGACAGCGGGGTGCCCACAGGGCAGCTGTTGCCCGACGACCCGAGCCTCCCGCTCGAGGACGACTCAGCCTTGCCCACGGGAGTCCTTCGGATCGGTGAGGACGCGGGCACGTATTTCATCCACACGGCGCCGAGCCCAGCAGGTCCGTGGACGGTCCGCTACGAGACGACGAGCGCCCCGGCGTGGCTCTCGTCTCCAGGCACCTTCGTGCTCGGGGCCTACGGCGGTACCCAGGGCGACTCGATCGTCGTCGACGACTTCAACATCCCCTGAACGGTGCGCAAACCGGGCGCACCCAACCCGGTTCTTCGGAGGTCACGTGGGACTCGGCTCGATTCGAAAAACCGTTCTGGTCACGGGGGCAGCTGGCTTCCTGGGCTCTCACCTCGTCGATCGGCTCCTCGCGGAGGGCTTCGAGGTCGTAGGTCTCGACAACCTGATGACCGGGGATCTCGGCAACCTCGAGCAGGCAGGGCGCGACCCGCACTTCCACCTCGAGATCGGCGACGTCCGGGAGACGCTGAAGGTTTACGCCGAGATCATCTTCAACTTCGCGTGTCCAGCCTCGCCCATCCACTATCAGTCGGACCCCTACGCCACCCTCACGACCAGCGTGCTCGGCGCGTTGCGCCTGGTGGAGCACGCGCGCCTGCGAAGGTGCCGCATCGTCCACGCGAGCACGTCCGAAGTCTACGGCGACCCCCTCGAACACCCGCAGACCGAGGAGTACTGGGGCCACGTGAACCCAATCGGAGACCGCGCCTGTTACGACGAGGGCAAGCGTGCTGCGGAGACGATCCTTCGCGATGCCGTGCGCATCCACGGGGCGGACGCACGCATCATCCGCATCTTCAACACCTATGGTCCGAGGATGGCGCTCGACGATGGCCGGGTCGTCTCCAACTTCCTCATCCAGGCGATCCGGAATCAGCCGATCACCATCTACGGCTCCGGAGAGCAGTCACGATCTTTCTGCTACGTGAGCGACCTGGTCGATGGAATCATCGAGACCGCGCTCGCCCCACAGTTCGACTCGCCGATGAACCTCGGCAACCCGAACGAATTCACGATGCTCGACCTCGCGGAGAGCGTGATGAAGGTCACCGGAAAGAAGGTCGAGCTGGTGCGAAAACCGTTGCCCGCCGACGATCCGAAGCGTCGATGCCCCGATATTGCCAAGGCGAGACGGCAGATCGGCTTTGAGCCGAAAATTCAGATCCTCGAGGGCCTGAAAAGGACCTACGACAACTTCGTCAGCCGAATGGGCGTCGACTGAGGCTCAACCACGAGCGCGCTTCTCCCTCGCCGCGAGCTCCAGGTCACTCTCGACCATTCGCTTGACCAGCTCCTCGAAGCCGATCGTGGGGTCCACCCAAGCGTTCGATTCGCCTTCGACGAATCACACAACAGCAAATCGACCTCCGCCGGGCGGAAGTACCTCGGGTCGATGCGGATGAAGTCGTTGCTGTCGAGGTTGACCATTGCGAACGCCCGCTCAGCGAACTCGCGGACCGTGTGCGCCTCGCCCGTCCCGATGACGAAGTCATCCGCAACATCATGCTGAAGCATGAGCCACATGGCCTTCACGTAGTCCGCAGCGTGCCCCCAGTCCCGCCGGGCATCGAGGTTGCCGAGGAACAGCTCCTTCTGCATGCCGGCCTTGATACGCCCCACCGCCCTCGTGATCTTCCGTGTGACGAAGGTCTCACCCCGGCGCTCCGACTCGTGGTTGAAGAGGATTCCATTGGCGGCGAACAGGCCGTATGCCTCGCGGTAATTCTGCGTGATGTAGAAGGAATAGGCCTTCGCCGCAGCGTACGGGCTGCGCGGGTGGAAGGGCGTCGTCTCTCTCTGCGGCACCTCGGCGACCTTGCCATATAGCTCGCTCGAGCTCGCCTGATAGAAGCGACACTTCACGTCGAGCCGCCTGATGGCCTCCAGCAGGCGAACGGTGCCGAGCCCCGTGATCTCCCCGGTATACTCTGGGATGTCGAAGGAGACCCTGACGTGGCTCTGAGCGGCCAGGTTGTAGACCTCGTCCGGCTGTACGGTCGCGAGAATCGACTGCAAGCTCGAGGCGTCGTTGAGATCGCCGTGGTGCAAGAACAGCCGCGCGGCAGCGTCATGGGATCGAGGTACAGGTGGTCGATCCGTTCGGTGTTGAACGAGCTCGAGCGACGAACCACCCCGTGTACCTCGTAGCCCTTCTCGAGCAAGAGCTCGGAGAGGTAGGAGCCGTCCTGCCCGGTGATCCCGGTGATGAGCGCCCGCTTCATCCGAGGGAGTCTACCACGCCGCACATTCCGAATTTCCTGCGAATTTTCCGTGCTGACCGATGAATGCTCCTGGCCGAACGGGCAACAGAGAGCAGGGCAGAACGAGCGCGCGAGATCGGGTCGCTTGCCTCCTCGCGTTCGGCTCGTGGCGGCGGCGAAGGTCGAGTACCATCCGCGCAGAACGCAATGCGCGGGAAGATTCTCTCGTGAAGGGTCAGAACGATGGCGGGACGCAGGTGGAGGTGACGTGCCCGGTGTGCCGCGGTAGCGACGTGGGCCGGATGCAGTCCCACCAGGTCGCGGAGCCCCCCTACACCTTCACGCTCTACGCCTGTCACTCCTGCGGGGTTCAGCATTGGTCCCCCCTCGTCCACCCCGGTCCGGCCTTCTACGAAGGGGAGAAGGTCCTCATGTACCGCGAGCTCCACGAGGGTGGAAAGTCCGCGAACGACCCCCGGTTCGCGCGCTTCTTCGCTGAGTTTGGGCACCTCCAGGGCGTGAAGGCCCTCGACATTGGCTGCAGCGACGGCGCGTTCTTGGCTCAGATGGCCGAGCGGAGAAACGACGTATGGGGAATCGACATCGATCAGAAGGCGCTGCAGATCGCCCGCGCCCGGGGCCTCCGTAACGTCGCCTCCGCAGACATTGGCGGGTTCATCGAGAATGCTCGTGCCAAGGGGCTGACCTTCGACGTCGTCACGGCTTTCGACGTCATCGAGCATCTGACGGATCCGGTCGGAACCCTCCGTGAGCTCCGTTCGATTCTGGCACCGAACGGGGTCCTCGTGGGGACGCTCCCCAACCGCAACCGGCTGTTGGTCAACCAGATGCCGATCGACTTTCCCCCCGCACCATTTCTTCCGCTATGACCGGCCATCGCTGGAGACCACGCTGGTTCGGGGCGGAATGGTGCCCCTGCGGATCGACGTCTTCCAGTACAACTATTCGACGATGACCGCCGTCGACTACGTCGTGAAGGCAGTCAAGAGGCTCCGGGGCCGCTCAAACGCAGCGCAGGTCGGGGCGCCGGCCGTCAAGGGGACTGCTGCGCGTTGGAGCAGAGCAAACCTCGGAAGGGTGCTGGGCCGGCTCACCACGCCCTTGTCGTTTGCGCTCGAGCGGCCCGGCAAGCGAGGCTTCAAGCTCTACTTCGTTGCGCGCGCCGACCGCGCGAGTCAGTGACGCGAGATGGCGACGAAGCCGCGTGTCGTCTTCATTTTTACCTCCGGCAGGCGCGCGCGGCTTGCCTCACGCGAGCCCGTTCCGAGCGAGCTCTTCTATGGCTATGTCGAGCTCGTCGCGCAGGGGTGGAACCTCGATCTGATCGAGGAGTCGGATGTCGTTCCGTACCGTCGCGCGCTCTCCTACCGCGCGCTCGCCCGTGTGCTCCCCGAGCCACTCGACATCAGCCTGCCCAGGCTCGCTGGATTCGTGTCGCGGCTCGGCACGCTGAATCAATATGACGTCGTTTTTTGCACCAATCAGCAGCACGGTGTCGAGCTGAGCGTTCTCAAGGCAGCCGGGCTCCTCCGTCCCCCGCTCGTGACCCTCGTGATGGGCCTGCTCCCGGCAGCTCCCCCGTCGTCCGCTCGGGCAGCCCTGCTGGCGCGGATCCTAAGGAGGACCACCGTAGTCGCCATCTCTCGCGGTGAGGAAGCCTTCTTGCGCGGGCAGCTCGGCGGGCAACTCGACCTCCGCTATGCGCCTTTCGGCGTCGATCACCATTTCTGGCAGCCGACGCCGATTCCGTCGAACGCGTATGTCATCAGCGTCGGAAACGACCGGCACCGAGACTTCGAGCTCCTCATGCGCATCTGGCGGCCCGAGTGGCCCCGGCTGCGGGTCGTCACCCGTCTGGCATTGCCGCCCAGCCGGGGCCCGATCGAGGTGGTCGCGGGGCACTACAACCAGGTCCTCATCACGGATGTCCAGATGCGCGAGCACGTGCAGAACGCGCTCTTCTCCGTCATTCCCGTCAGGCAGACGGCCCAACCGTCGGGTCAAAGCGCGGCGCTCCAGGCAATGGCGGCGGGGGTCCCGCTAATCGTCTCGGACACGACGGGGATGTGGGATCGGGCCGTCATGCGCGACGGGGAGACCTGCCTCGCTCCGCGCTGTGGTTCGGACGAGGCAATGGTCGCGGCCGTCGAGCGGATGATCTCATCCGCGCAGCTCCGCGAGCAGCTGCGTCGCGCAGGGCGGGAGGCCATCGAGCAGCATTTGTCTGCAGAGATCATGGCCTCAGAGCTTGGGAAGGTGTTTCGGAGTGTCTCGGCGGGTCCGGCTCTGCGCGAGCCGGTGCGCGACGCGGTGAACGCGTGAGCCCTTCGCTATGCTCGGCCGGCGGGCTCTCGTGCGCCAACTGCGCCCAGGGAAGAGGTCATCGATGAAGAAGGAGCTTCGTTCCCTTGTGGGGTCCAGCGCCAGGCGCGCCCGCGAGGCGGTCGTCCGTGTTCTCTACGGCGTCGGCGAGGACCCCCGTCCGAGCATCGCGCCGCCCGCGGTTCCGGGCGAGAAGGGGCTGCTGCGTGTGCACGTCGGGTGCGGAGGGATTCGTCTTGCGGGCTGGTTCAATGTCGACGAACGCTGGTTTCCCCACGTGCACCACGTGGGCAGCGTCGAGCGGCTTTCCGTTCTTCCGGATGCGTCCGCGGAGATCCTTTACGCATCGCACGTACTCGAGCACGTAGGCCATCGAGTCGCCTTGGCGACACTGACGGAGTGGGCCCGAGTTCTCGCGCCGGGGGGAAGGCTGTTCGTGGCGGTGCCCGACTTCGATCGGATCGTCGAGAGATACCTGGAGCGCCGAGAGATCGCCGACGTGGAGGGCCCTCTGATGGGTGAACAAGACTACGAGGCGAACACCCATCGCGCGGCCTACAATCGGGCGCGTCTCGGGTCGCTCATGGCGTCTGCTGGTTTCGTCGATCTTCGCGCCTTCTCCGGTGAAGAGATCCTCGGACAGACGCAGTGGGACATTCAGAACACAAGATGAGCCTCAACCTCACTGGCGCCAAGGCCTGAGAAGGATTCCCCCATGAGCGACGACGCTTGGCTCCTCAGCATGCATCGAACGTCTACTCACAGGCCGGTGAGGATGGCATCCTCGGGAAGGTTCTCGATACGCTGGTCGAGAGAACGGGCTGGTGCGTCGAGTTCGGTGCCTGGGATGGGCTACATTTTAGCAATACTGCGCATCTCATCCGGTCGCGCGGGTACAAGGCCGTGATGATCGAGGCCTCCGCGGAGCGCTTCAAAGGAGCTCCAAAGGACCTACGCCGACAATCCAGGGGTCCACCCCGTGTGTGCTTTCGTTGGCTTCACGCCGACCGATAACCTCGACACGATCCTCGAGCGCACACCCATTCCGAAGACGTTCGACCTTCTTTCGATCGATATCGATGGCAACGACTATCACGTGTGGGCGGCGACGACGGCCTACCAGCCGCTGTGCGTGATCATCGAGTACAATCCGACGATCCCGCACGGGGTGGAGTTCATTCAGGCGAAGGACCCGAAGGTCATGCACGGCGCGAGCCTGGACTCCCTGGTCTCCCTGGGCAAGGAGAAGGGATACGAGCTGGTCGCGGCGACGAGGTACAACGGCATCTTCGTGCGACGTGACCAGTTCGCTGCCTTTGGTATCCGTGACAATTCGGTCGCGAAGCTGAGGCGGGATCAGAGCCGCGTGACGCATGTCTTCAGCGGCTACGACGGAACTGTCTTCGTGCGGGGCTGGGGCGCGCTCCCCTGGCATGACGTGCCCTACGGTGAATCCGCTGATCCAACCGCTGCCTCGCTTTCTGCGA
>JADJYE010000018.1 GCA_016719945.1 Polyangiaceae bacterium
TCGGCGCCGTCCATGTTGCGGCGAAGGGTCGGCTCGTCCCCGAAGAACGCGCTGCCCATCGTCGCGTCGCTCGGATCGAGGCGGGCGATGCGCTGGTTCCCCGTGTCCGCGATGTAGAGCATCCCCCCGTGGTACGCGAGGTGGCTCGACGTGCCGTCGACGCCGGCGACTTGACCTTCGACGTAGCGGTAGATCTCGCCGTCGGAGTGATCGTCGTTGCCGGGGCCGTGATCGACCTTGAAGTCGTAGCGATCGAGCGAGCCCTTGTTCGAGTTGAACACCCAATAGATGTTCGCGGTCTCGTGGGCGATACCGCGGCAGAACGTCGTCGAGTGGAGCATGTCGAGATGCGAGCCCAACCCGAACGGCGTGCTCACCGCGAAGATCGAGAGATCGGCGCTGAAGAGCGCGGGGCCCATGAAGTCATCGCCGCCGTTGTCGCTGTCGCCGCAGGTCGCCCAGGTGTTGTCGGCGCCCATCGCGATGGCGGGCGGACGATCCATGAAATGCATCGCCGCCGGGTCCTTCATGCGCTGGACCGCCTGCCCTTCGCCGCCGAAGTCGGTCACCACGACGACGCTGTCGTCGTCCCGGTCCGATCACCACAGCTCGGGGCGATCCGGGTGAAACGCCAGGTCGGTGGGCTCGGATGAGGTTCTCCATCACGGCCCTCATCTTCACCGACCCGATCGAGCCATCCCCCCAGCCGATCAGCCCGCCGACGGGAGCGGCCTCGCAGACCAGCTCCTCCGGCTCGCAGAACGGCGTGTCCCCGCCACAGTCCGCGTTCACCTCACACTCCGGCTCCGGATCGATGACGGGATCAGGCTCCGAAGAGCACGCGAAGGCCAGGATCGACACGAGGGTCATCGAGGACAGGACGGCGGGAAGCTTCATGGCGTTACGTCACTTAGCACGCCGTTGGCCGGGCGCCGCCACGCCAGCTCACGAGCGCTCTGACGCGGCGCGCCAGCGTCGCGCGCCCCTGAGCAAGCCTCAGGTCCTGCTCTCGTTCGTGCGCGCGCGCCACGTGGTTTGCCGGGGTCTACTCGACACGAAAGAGCGTCATCATGCCGCTCTCGGCGTGCTCCAGGATGTGGCAGTGCGTCATCCACGTGCCTTCGTCGACCGGTACGAGACCGATGTCGACCCGCTCATTGGGTCGCACCAGGACGGTGTCTCGGAAGAATGGCTCGTCGGTGGGGACGCCGTCGCGCGAGATCACCTTGAAGAAGGTCCCGTGCAGGTGCATCGGGTGGATGCGCGCCGACTCATTCTCGAAGGACAGCCTGGAGAAGGCGCCCTTCGGCAGGGTGAATGAAGCGTGCGCCGGGTGGTCGTGGCTCGTGTGATCCATCGCCACCCCGGCGATCATCCATGAGATCCCGTAGGGTCCGCCGCGCCTCGCGTTGAGCGCGAGCGCCCGCGTCACGGGGGCCGCGTCGGCCGCTGCCCAGCGCGGAACCGCACCGCTAGGCGCGGTGAAGGACAGCGCCGCCACCTCCGGCGCGCCGGTGACGCGCAGCCGCGCGAGGCGGCTTGCGCGACGCAGGTATCGATCCGAGACCTCGAACAGCGTGTCCACGGCGGCCCCCGCGGAGATGGTGAGGTCCAGGTCGATGCGGTTACCCGGCGCGAGGTCCAGCGCAGTCGGGTCGAAGGGCTCCCGTGCGTAGAGGCCATCGAACGCGATACCCCGCGCGTCGAGGCCCCCGAGATCCAGCCGAAAGACGCGCCCATTCGCGACGTTGACGACCCGAATTCGAAGGCGCTCGCCCCTCGAGACCTCGAACGTCGGGTCCTGCGAGCCGTTGACGGTGACGACGTTCCCCAGCGCCCATCGTGCGCGAGGTCGTGCCGGGTGTTGAACGCTGCAGATATCTGCCCGCTGTCGTCGAGCTTGAAGTCGTCGAGGACCCAGAGGACCTCCCTCGTGAACGGTGGCGGATCGACGTCCTCCACGATCAGGACGCCATAGAGGCCGCGCTCGACCTGCTCACTGCTCCGGACGTGGGGATGGAACCAGAACGTCCCGGCGTCCTTCAGGACGAGCTCGTAGGTGAACGTTCCGCCGGGCTCGACCGGCGGCTGGACCTGACGGGGACGCCGTCCATCGAGTTCGGGACCCGGACACCGTGCCAATGGACCGTCGTCGGCTGAGGGAGCTCGTTCTTGAAGCGAACGCGGAGCGTGTCCCCGACGCGCGCGCGGAACGTCGGACCGGGGACCTGTCCGTTGTAGGCCCAGACCTCGAGAGATCGACCATCGAGCAGCGAGAGCGTCGCCGGCGCAGCGACCAGCTCGTGCTCGTGGACGACCCCGCTCGCGATGACGTCGATCGGGTACGCGGCGCCTAGCTCCGGCGACGAGGGGATCGACCACGGGCACCGCCGGGCTGGGGTCTTGGCTGGTCGGCCGGTCAGCGTGACGACCGCGGTCACGACGAGCGCGACCGCCAGGGCGACCCAGAACAGCGGCCGTCGGGTCGGGGGCTTACAACAATCGGAAGTCTTGGACATGAGGAACCCGCGGGCCAAGGGTCGACGCGCGCAGCGCTCGATCTTTACAGCCCCGTGCGGACAAAGCTCGCGAGCTGAGCCCTTCGTGCGAAGAGCTCTTCCGGAGGGAAGAGCGCGCTACGGCGCGCTCGGCGCCCGCACCACCACCACCGACGACAGGTAGCCATCCGGGATCGGCGGCGGCGACGGCAGCGGCGAGAGCGTCATCAGCAGCGGATCGAACACCTCGAAGGCGCCTGCGGAGTCGCTGGGGCCGAGGTAGATGAGGCCGGTCGCGGGGTCGAGGTCGCTGGAGGGGTTTTCGGCGGTGAAGAGGCCGGTGAGGGTCGCGGTCCCGTACCCGGCCGTGACCGCCAGGATCTCGTGGGTGTTGGGGCTGGTGACGGTGAAGAAGGTCTGGCCCCAAAAGCTTGCGAAGCGAGAGCTCAGCCCGACCTCGAGGAGGTTGCCCTCGGCCCACAGCGACTCGTTGTTCGTCGACGCCTCGAGTCGGAAGACCGACAGCATCGACCCGCCCCCATTGGTTCGGAGGTAGAGGTCGCCGGTCGCCGCGTCGACCACGCCAGCGTCGAGCCAGGTGGTCGTCCAGAGGTGCATCCAGGACGCCCCGACGCTTCGAAACGCGTTGTAGTTGTCCCGATAGAGGAAGAACCCTCCGGGCATCGGGAGCATCAGCTCCCCGGCAGGTCCGAACGGTGGCAACACCGCGGTGGCCGGCGTCTGAAGGACGGTGGCCCAGCTCCCGGCGCCCGGATCGAAGGCGTGGATCGCCCGATCCTCCCCCTCGACATAGAGGACCCCGCCGCGGCTCACGAGCCGGCTGCGAGGCGGCGCGGGCGGGTCCGGGAGGGTCGTCCACAGCTCGGTCCCGAGATCGAGCCGATAGAACCCCGGGAGCCCCTGGGTGCTCGCCATGTAGAGCGCGGCTCCGCAGTCGGCGTCGCCCGTGCCGTCGCAGCCGGCGGGGCAACAACCGTCCCCCGACGAGCAGCTGGTGACCGGGACCCCCTCACACGCGCCGGCAGAGCACACCTCTTGGGTCGTGCACGCGTCGTCGTCGTCGCAGGCGAGCCCCTCGTCCGCGGGCGGGGCTTGCTTGCAGAGCCCCTTCTCGCAGTTGCCCGAGCCTCGGCACGGGGCGGGATCGTCGCAGGGCGACCCCCAGTCTGGCAGCCCCATGCAGACATCCCAGAGCGGGTTCGTGAAGCAGAACGTGGCGACGCAGGTGTCGGCCGACGGTGGGCACGTCGAGGCTCCCCACTGGCACAGCCCGTCGACGCAGACGTCCCCTTCGTTGCAGGAGATGCCGTCATCGCAGGGCGTGCCGTTGTCGATCATGGCGCCGAGGCAGCTCCCCGCCTGGCAGTACTCGTACTGGGTGCAGCCATTGCCGTCGTCGCACGGCACGCCGTCGTTCACCGGCACGTTGAAACATCCTGCCTGGGACGGGTTCACCGGATCCAACTGGCACCTCTGCTCCGAGCAGAAGGTCGCTGGCCCACAGGCGGCGCCGAGGTTCTCGGGCACGGTGACACACCCGAGGGAAGGGTCGCACTCGCCCCTCACGCAGGGGTTGCCGTCATCCGGGTCGTAGCACGCGAGCTCCTCGCCGACGCAGACCCCTCCCTCACAGGTGTCGGAGGCGGTGCAGGCACTGGAGTCGTTGCACGGCGCGCCGTCGTTCGCCTGCACCAGCTCGCAGAGGCCCGTCTCGACGGTGCACTGCGCAACGTGCGCATGCGTCGGGGAGGCACTGGTACGGCCCGCCTGGGACACAGCGCCGGCATCGCAATGGTCCCGGGTCGTGCAGGCCAGCCCATCGTCGCACGGCGTGCCCTCCGGCAGCGCCGACCGGACGCACTCTCCCTCGACGAGCACACCCCTCGAGCAGGCCTCGTCGAGCGCCGAGCAGTCCTCCAGGGCCGCGCCACCCGCTCCGCCCAGCGCGCCCGCGCCCCCGCCTGCCTCGGCGCCACCACCGCCGAGCGCCGCGCCGCCGGTCGTGTCGGGCAGCGAAACGTCCGGCGGGCAGCCCGCCAGCGCGAGTGCGACGAGGACCGTCCAGTCCCTCATGGATGCTCCCCCGACCAGGCCCCGTTGTAGATCTGACCGTCCCGGCCGTTCCCGGAGCTGTCCGCGATCCAACCGACAGCGAGGGGGCTGCCGACGTCGCCGGCGGCCTCGTCGAAATGGTAGAGCGCAAGCGTGTCGGCGTCGGGCGAGAAGACCAGCTCCGGCGTGAAATCCGCGTCGTAGCGGGCGCCCGACGAGATGCGGACCTCGTCGACGCGCGAGACCCCCTGGTCGCTCGCGGGGCCGCCCCCACCGACCTCGCCCTCGCTCAGGATGCGTGCAGAGAGCCGGGGCCAGACGTCGCCCCCGAGCTCGAATGGCTCGGACACGGCGAGCATACCATCGACGTAGAGCCGCAGCTCACCTTCCTGCAGATCGAAGACGCCAGCGGCGTGGAACCAGGCGCCCTCGGTGATCACGTTGTACGCCGTCGCGATCGTCCAGTGATCGAGCGGATCGTTCGAGGGTCCCTGCGATGGCCGACGCGCGTAGAGGCTGAGGGCATCGGGCGAGCCACGCTCCTGGATCAGGCCCCACTCGCCGAAGCTCGGGCTCTCTGGGTCGAGCGCATATCGGGAGACGCCGAACCGGTGCCCCGAGGCGAGATCGTCGTGCCGAAACCAGCCCTCGATGGTCAACGTCTGCACCTCGAGCGCAAAGGCGTCGCCGAACGGGAGCTCGACGGCCATGTCGGTGCCGCCGAGCACCAGGGAGCAGTTGTCGCCGAGTCACAGGGCGGCGGAGTGGGGCGACTGCAGTAGTCCGTTCGGATCTCGCACAACGCGCAGAGGAGATAGCCGCCGACGAACTCATCATTCACGCTCGCGCAGGTGTCGCCCTGGAACACGAACCCGAGCGGGCCCGCGTCGCAGGCCTCGGTCCCGTTGATCACGCCGTCGAGGCAGTAGCCGCAGCTCGCGGGCTCGAGGGTGCAGTCGCCGGCGCACGCGGGCGTGCCGGTCGTCAGGGCGAAGTGGGCCGAGAGGCTCTGCGTCTGCTGCTGGACGAAGGTCACCCAGTCAGGATCGGCGAGGGCGACGCAGCTTCCCCCGGCGGTGGCGTCCCCATCGCACTCCTCCCCTGGCTCGACGTAGCCGTTGCCGCAGCCGAGGCAGGCCGTGACGTCGAGGGTGCAGTCGTGGCGACAATGGGGGGTGCCTCCGTCCAGGCCGAGGGCCTCGCAGGTGGCCCCGCCCAGATCCGCCGCGTCGCACGCCTCGGCTCCCTCGCGGATCCCATTGCCGCACGTCGCGGGCGGCTCGAGCGTCCCCCCCTCACCGCTCCCGCCGTTGGATGCGCCGCCGGCCTCGACTCCCCCGCCGCCACCGCCGTCGACTGGCGGGGTCGGGTCCGAGCCGCAGCCCACCAGGGTGGCGCCCAGCGCGGCGCCCGCCAGCGCGCGCCGCGCCCGGCTGACCCGAGCGCCTCGCGAGGAGCCCGAGGACAGCGAGGATGGCCAGCCACGGCGGCCGAGGGGCGCCTCGTACCGCGCAGCCAGGGCTCGGTGGCGGCGCCTCTTCGACGGTGGCGCAGGTGCCGTCCGCGGAGCAGATCGAGCCCTGGACGCAGTCGAGCGCAGACTCGCAGGTGGTGAGACACGTCGGCCCCTCGTCGGTGCAGCGATAGGGCGCGCAGTCGACGACCTGCCCGTCCCCCGAGACGAGCTTGTCACCCTCGCAGCTCGGCGGCAGGACGACACACTCTCCCTCGGAGCAGACGGCGCCCTCGAGGCACGGCGTCCCCTCGGCGACGAACGCGCAGGCGCCGAGGCCGTCGCACACTCCCGTCCGTCCACACTCGCTGAGGGGCTGGGCAGGACAGGTCGCGTCGTCGGCGGGGGTCGCCCCCGCGGGGAGCGGGCCGCACTCCCCGTCCGGCCCTTCGGCCTTGTTCGCGGCCGAGCAGGCCTCACAGCCGCCACACGCGCTGTCGCAGCACACGCCATCGACGCAGAACCCCGAGGCGCAAGCGTGGGGCGCGGTGCACGGCGTGCCGAGCTCGGCGCCGAGCACGGTGACCGCGACCGCGCGCCCCTCGCCGCCCGCCGTCGACAGGATCAGCGAGCCAGGCCCGGGGAACCGCGTCTCGGGCACGCGCCAGACCGCGCTCTCTTCGTCGACGGCCGTGACGGCCCCCCACGAAGCGATCCCTTCCCCGGCGGGCATCCAGATGGCCACAGGGTGATTCGCGGGCGCGTTGAAGGTCGTCCCATTGGTCGCCTCGGTGCGGCCGAGCAGGTCTTCGCCAAGCAAGAGCCCGGAGGCGCCGGCGGGCAACGGGGCCGGAAAGGCAGTCAGCTCCGGCGTCGCCGCAAGCGACGGGGTCAGCCGCCAGCGGGAGATGGCTCGGTCCACCCCCCAAGCGTGGAGCGCGTCGTAATACCCCGCTCGCACGAGGCTGCCGTCGAGCGCGCGCGTCATCGTCCCGCCGGGGCGACCATAATACTCGTTGCTTGGCAACGCGGCGAACGCGTCCAGCGTCGGCCGGAACAGAGCACAGCCCTCGCGGTTCCCCTGGGCACCCGCGTCGTACAGGGGGACGCATACGAGGACGTCGCCGCTGGCGAGCGCGACCGCCTGTCCCCCAGGGCCGGTCGGGAGGAACCAGGGGACCCCGCCCAAGGGCTCACGGCTGGCTCCGGTCGCGGGGTCCCAGATCTCCGCCCCGGGGCCTGGACCCTCCAGCCCTCCGACGAAGAGGACGCTGCCATCCGGCAGCAGCGACGCGACATGGCCGCTCCGCGCGACCTCCAGGGTGCCGGCGGTGTCCCACGCGCCGCTGGCAGGATCGAACAGCTCGAGGAGGCTGCTCCCGCCGCCGGCGATGAGGACGCGACCATCCAGGAGCCGTGTGGCAGTGTGCCACGATCGCGGCTGGACGAGCTCGCCGGCGGCCTCGAACGCCTCGCTCGCCACCGCGAACCTCTCGACCAGCCCCTCGTCGTCGCCGCCGACGATGAGCACATCTCCGCTCGGGAGCAGCGTCGCGGTGTGCCGCGCGCGGTCGACGTCGACCCGGTCGCTGTCGGTGAAGCTTTGGGTGGCGGGATCGTAGAGCTCCGCCACCCGGTTGTCGCCTCCGGCCGGGCTCGCGCCGCCGACGACCAGCACCCGGCCATCGGCGAGGAGGGTGGCGGTGTGGTGGAAGCGGAGGCGCCCCATCGGCCCGACGTTCACGATGCTGTCGGTGACCGGGTCGACCTCCTGGACCTGAGCCTGCGGCAGGGTGATCTGGGCATTGTAGAGATCCGAGTGGTGCCCGCCCGCGAGGAGCACGCGCCCATTCCGAAGGAGCGTCGCGGTGTGGTCGCCGCGCGGGGCCACACCCTCCACGCCGTCGTAGCCGCCGAAGCTGCTGAGGGTGAACAGCTCGTCCGACTCCCGCGTCTCGGCCACCGCTCCACCGCCGAGGTCGGTGGAGAACACCCGCCCGAACGGCAGCATCACCATGGGGCTGTGCGCCGACTGGCCTGCGCCGAAGGTGAGCTCGGTGTGGAGGTACGGGTCGAAGGTCTTCGCATTGACCCTTGTCAGCAGTTTCCCTGACGGGAGGGGGACGGAGCCTGGCTCGCTGGGCGCCTGTGCGTCCCACGACAGGGCGTCGAAGGTCTGCGTCGCCGGATCGAAGACCTCCGCGGGAAGCTCGCTCAGGACCGCCGAGCGCCCGCCCCAGATCAGGACGCGGCCGTCGTGCAGCGCGGTCGCCGCGTGGCGGGTGCGCTTCGAGACCATATCGTCCTCGACGAGCGTCCACGTCTCGGTCGCGGGATCGAACAGCTCAGCGACCTTCAGGGCGTCGTAGCGATCCGGGCCCTCGGTGCCTCCTGCGACGAGGACCCGGCCGTCGGGCAGCAGCGTCGCGGTGTGCTCGGCGCGAGCGTGGCTCAAAGGGGGCCCTGCGACGAGCGCGCCTGCGACCGGGTCCCACACCTCCGTGGTCGCGGTGGGGAGGGCCTCGTCGTCGGCGGGGAGCTGGTCCCCGCCGACGATCAGCACCCGGCCGTCCCGGAGCCGCGTGGCCGTGTGGCGTGAGCGAGGGCTCGCCAGCTCCGCGGAGGCCTCCACCGCCCCCGTCTCCGCGTCGATCACCTCGACGAGGCCGACCGGCTCGGCGCCGCCGTCGGCGTCGACCGTGCCTCCCGCGAGCAGGATGCCCCCGTCCATCAGCAGGGTCGCGGTGTGCTCGCAGCGCGCCGCGACCGCCTCGCCGAGCACGTCGAAGCGCATCGTGCGGACGTCGAACGACTCGACCGGCAGCGCCTCGTCACAGTCGGGCGTCCCACCGCCTGCCATGACCACGCGGCCGTCGGCGGTCGCGGTGAGGGTGTGCCGGGTTCGCTCGAACGCAGGCGCACCCCCGACCCTGAGCTCCGGATCGACGTACAGCGGGAAGACGGCGCCCTTCGACTCGACGTCCGCGACGATGGTGGAGCCGCTTCTCACGCGGAGCGAGACCGAGACGCGGGCGCCCGTCGCGTCCCACGCGCGGGCGGCCACTACCTTGAGCCGCGGGGAGCCATAGGGGTCCACGAGCTCCACCACCTGCTTGGCGTCTCGCGTGAGTCCCCAGCGCGGCGGGAGGCCCAGCTCATAGCCGAGCTCGGCGCCGCCCTCCTGGACGACGAGCAGATCCTCGACTCCATCGGGGCGAGAGAAGACCCTCGCGTCGACCCCCTGTGAGACGCCCGTCAGCGCGAGCGCGCCGTCGATCACGCGGGCGTCGCGCGGCGGCCGCCCATTCAGCCGTCGGACCTCGATCGGAGTGTCCTCGAGCCCACCTCGCAGGGACAGATCGCCGGTCACTGGATCTACCTCGGAGCGGATCGCCGCGCGTGGGCTGCCCTCACGGCGGGACGAGCGGACCTCGAACCGGCCTCCCGAAGCCCGGACTGGCTCGGCCCGAGCCTCGGCGAGGAGGGCCTCGACCGCGGCCGGCTCGCGCGCGTTGGCCTGCGTCGGCGGGGCCCCCGGCGCCTCCTCCGGGCGCTCGCAGCCGAGCGAGCCAACGCCCAGGAGCGCAGGCAGACCGACGAACAGCGGGAGGAGGTTCGCGCGCATCGCTAGAGCTCGTACCGAAAGGACAATCCCGGGAGGAAGATCGGGACCAGGCCGAAGGACCGCTCGGTCGAGATGACCTCGGACAAGGGGAGGTTCTGGACCGAGCCAGGGCGCGAGGGATCGGGCTCGGGGTCCTTCACCCCCAGGCTGCGCCCCTGAAACTCCGGGCCTGTCAGCGGCAGAAAAAGCGCGGCGAGGCTCACGCCCACCCGCGCGTCGCCGAGCGCGACCTCGAGGCCGAGCTCCGGGGTGACCGCCGGCACGATCGTGGTCTCGTCGCTCGTCGGGCCATAGACCGCCGCCGCGACGGGCCGGCCATCGGTGCGCGCCGTCGCCGCGATGGTGTCGACCGACCGCGCGAAGAAGACGCCGCCAGAGACCCGCGAGACCAGCTCGAGCTGCCAGCCGAGCTTGGCGACATAGCTGGCGCCGAAGAGGATCAGCGGACCCGAGAGGGCGAGCTGGTCCTGCACATCGTACCGGATACCATAGCGCCGCCCTGCCGCGACGAAGCTGTCACGCTCGACTCGGAACACGTCCTTCCACGCGCCGATCCAGGCGCCACCGAGCTCGACCGACGCCCCGGCAGGGAAGCGATAGCCGAGCCGTCCGGCCACGAACACCCCATTGGCGATCGGGCTCGAGAGGCAGTCTTCGAGGCACGCGGCCTCGGCGCCGCTGCCCAGCGAGCCCGCCCCTGCGTAGCTGAGGGTCGCGCCGACCCAGAAGTGTCCCGTGGGCGGGCGCGGCCACCTCGGGTGAGCCGCGTCGATGGCCAACGTCCAGTCGAACGAGCGCGGTGCGTTGGGGTCGCTCGAGTCCACCGTCGCGCTGCGACTGATGTAGCCCGCCTCGCTCGCCACGATCTTGTGCTGCCCCTTGGGGAGGCGAGCCGAGAAGGTCCCGGCCCCCACCAGGATCCCGTCGATGGTGAGCTCCGCCGTCCGAGGCTCCACGCGGACGTTCGTCTCGGCGCCCAGCGGCACCACCCCGAGCCGAGAGAGGGACACCTGCCCCTCGACCACCACCAGCGAGGCCGGCGCGGAGCCGAGCTCTCCGCGCCCCACCCAAACAGCGTGGCGCCCCGGAGAGAGCAGGCCCTCCCAGGGCGCTGTCCCCACCAAGGCGCCGTCCACGAACACCTCGGCCGGCTCGCCGTCGTCGACCTCGATGCGAAGCTCGCCAGCGTTGGTCAGCGGCTCGAGCTTCGCGTCGACCGTCAGGCTCTCCAACGCGCGCACCTCGACCTTCGCGGTAAACGTCTCGTAGCCATTCTTGACCACCCGGACGACGTGGGACCCGGCCGTGACTCGAATCGGCGCCGTGAGCGGCAGGGTGCCCCGTGGCCTACCGTCGATCTGCACCGACGCACCGGTCACGTTGGCCGAAATGGTCACGCTGCTCACCTTCTTGCGCAGATCGGCCATCGTGCTGGCGAGGGCGACGCGCTCGGCGATCGGCAGGTCGGTCGCGAAGCGAGCGATGACGTCCTCGTACAGCTCGAGCGCCTCGTCGAAGCGGCCGAGCTTCTCGAGGCAGATCGCCGCGTTCAGGGTGTTGCCTCGTCTGGGGATGGTCGCCCGCGAGCGCTGGAAGGCGTCGAGCGCGCGCTCGGCATCGCCCGCCTCGAGCAGCTTCACCCCGCGGAAGAACAGCTCCTTCGCGACGCTCTCGGGGTCGGTCTGCCAGGGCTCCTCCGCGTGGGCGGATCCCACCGCGAAGAGCGCCGCGAGGACGAGCGCGGGGACGAGTCGAGGCGTCACGGGGTCCTCGGGGCGCGCACGACGGCCAGAGAGGAGAGGTAGCCGTCCGGGATCGGGGAGGAGAGGGCAGATCGAGGAGCGTCTCGGTCGCGGTGTCGAGCACCTGGAACGCCCCGCTCGAGTCGCTCGGGCCGATGTAGAGCAGGCCGGTCTCCGGATCGATGTCGCTCGACGGGTTCGGATCGGCAGGCACGAGGCCCAGGAAGGTCGCGGCGCCATTCTGCTCGATCCAGTGGATGCCTGGCCCCGACGGATCGCTCGTCGCGTAGAACCGACCTTCGAAATAGGACCCAAAGCGGCAGGACGGATCGATGGACACGGAGCCGTCCTCCGCCCAGACCTCGAACAGGTTCGTCGAGGGGTCGAAGCGCAGGACCGACGAGCCATAGGTAGCGCGCAGGAAGGCGCTGCCGGAGGCCCGGTCGAACGTCCCGGCGGGGGCGCCGTACCAGCCGCTCTGTAGCCACACCCACTCGGCGCCTACGCGGCTGAACGCGTCGGCGCCGGCCCAGATCAGAGGGCGGCCTTCGGCGGACACCAGGTTTGGACCGCCCAGGCTGGGGCTCGCGAGCATGTCTACGAGAGGGGCTGCATGGGTCGCAGTCCATACGGATGTAGGGGGATCGAAGCGATAGAACATCGAGTCCTGACCGAGCGCGAGGACCCCGGCCCCGTCCGGGGTGAGGCGGCTTCGCAGGGGCACTGGCGGCTCCGGGAGGGTGGCCCAGGTGCCGCTGTCGGGCTCGAAGACGAAGAAGCCTGGGAGCCCCTCGGTGCTCGCCATGTACACCTTCACGCCGCAGTCGGCGTCCTGGCTGCTCGCGCACCCCACAGGGCAGCACCCATCGCCACTGGCGCACGCCGTGGTGGGGCTCCCAACGCAAACGCCCGCGTCGCAGACCTCGAAGGTGGTGCAGACGTTGCCGTCCTCGCAGGCGCCGCCGTCGTTCTGAGGCGCCGCGTCGAGGACGCCGCAGAGGCCGTTGAAGCAGGTCCCGGCCCCGAGGCACGCGCTCGGATGATCGCAGGCCTCCGCGTAGATCGGGAGCCCGATGCAGGACTCGGCCCAGTCGAAGCAGCCGCGGACGACGCACGCGTCGGTCGAGTCGCCGCAGGTGGTCTCCGCGGAGCTGCACCAGCCGCCGGTGCATTGGTCATTCGCGGTGCAGGCGAGCCCGTCATCGCAGGCCGTCCCGTCGGGCGCGGTCGCGCCCACGCACGCACCCTGGATGCAGAGCTCGTCGACCGTGCACGGATCCTCGTCGACGCAGGGCTCCCCGGTGTTGTCCGGCTGTGACGTGCAGTAGCCGTCGAGCGAGCAGACGAAGCGAATGCACTGGTCTGGCTCGAGGCAAGCTTCGCCCACGTTCTGGGGCACCGTGAAGCAGCCGCTGGTCGGGTCGCACTCCCAGCGCGCGCAGGGGGCGTCCTCGCCACACGGGGTCTCGCTGCCGCCGACACACTCGCCGCTGGCGCAGACCGTGGATTGGGTGCACGCGTCGCCGTCGTCGCAGCCGAGCCCGTCGTTGCCAGGCACCAGCTCGCACAGACCCGACTCCCCATTACACGCGGGGACCAGACACGGCTCCGCCGACACGCACTGCGCCGGACCGGCAGGCACACACGCGCCAGCCTGACAGTGGTCGAGGACGGTACAGGCGAGCCCGTCGTCGCACGGTAGCCCGTCCTCGCGCGGCACCGCCACGCAGGCTCCGTCGACGAGCTCTCCCGTGTTGCAGGCGTCGCTCAGCGCGCCGCAGTCCTCGGGTTGGCCACCGCCCGCGGCCGAGCCGGCCCCTCCGAGCGAGGTGCCGCCGGAGCCGCCCTCCGACGTGTCCGGGAGGCTCACCGAGGGCGGGCAGCCGATGATCCCGAGCGTGAGCATGGCGACCAGGCGCCTCATGGATGCTCTCCCGCCCACTGCAAGGCGGCCGAGCCGGCGCCTTCGCCGACCGGCGCGTGGCGACCATTCCCCGAGCCGTCGACCGCGACGAGGTCGTCTCCCCCGTCGAGGTGATAGAGCGCCAGGGTCGCTGCGTCGGCTACGTGGGTCAGCGAGGGGACGAACGACGCGGCGTAGCGGGCGCCCCGAGAGATGCGGACCTCGTCGAGCCGCCCCCAGAGCTTGTAGCTATCCGACAGCCAGTCACACGTGACCCCCAGGGTCCCCGCGGGCACCTCCGAGAGGGGTGGGAGGCCCTCGAAGGATCCGTCGGCGACCAGCTCGCCGTTCACGTACAGGCGAAGCTCGGCGTTCGGCTCATCGATCACCCCGGCGACGTGGGACCACTCGCCGAGATCGACGTCGCTGTACGCGGTGATCGACTGATCGAGCTGGCCCGGGTCGGCTCGCCTCGGCTCCAGGACGAGCACGTCGGTGCTTCCGTCGTAGGCGACCCGCCACTCGTTGGCACCGCCCACACCGCTCTGGACCGCCAGAGCGCAGAAGCCAGGGTCGTCGACGCGCAGCCAATACTCGACCGTGAGACCCGTTCCATCCAGCGTGAGCGCCGGGTCCGCCGGGAGGTGCGGCCAGCCGCCCACTCCTATGGCGAGGGAGCAGTTGGACCCAGCCACACACGCGGGCGGCGCGGGGCGCTCACAGCGGCTCCCATCGAAGGAGGTGCACTCCCACCCGCACGCGAGCCCCTCCCCGACCCAGTGCGCGCTCTGCGACGAGCACGTCTCGCCCCCGAGCACGGGCAAGCTGCCGTCCGCCCCCGGTGAGTCGTAGTCATCGCAGACCTCCGGACCCGAGATGAGTCCGTCGAAGCAATAGCCGCAGCTGCTCAGATCGAGGGTGCAGTCGGCGTTGCAGCCGGGCTCCCCTCGGACGTAGTCCTCCGGCTGGGTGTACTCCTCGAACATGTCGTGGAGGTGCGCGAGCCACGCCGGATCCGCGAAGTCCAGGCAGTCCTCTCCGGGCAGGTTGTCCCCGTCGCACGCCTCGCCCGGATCGACGTAGCCATTGCCGCAGCCGGAGCAGCTCGTCGCGTCGAGGGTGCACTCGTAGGTGCACCGGGGCGGCCCCCCGCTCATCCCCAGCTCGGCGCAGGTCGCTGCGCCGACGTCGTCGCCGTCGCAACTCTCTCCCGCTTCGCGCACCCCATTGCCGCACACGGGGAGTGGAGCGGCGGAGACGCTGCCTCCCCCGCCGGGAGCGCTGCCCCCCATGGACTGACCCGCGCTGCCACCCTCCGGTTGCGGGGGATCGTCGATCCGCGGCGAGGAGCACCCCGACGCGATGCCCAGCGCGGTGAGGGCAACGACACCTGCGCGGCGGCGCCTCGCGACCATCGCGAGCGCGCCAGCCAGCAGGCACAGGATCGGGCCCCAGCCCGCCCGGCTGCCCGCGCGCCCGCCGACGTCACACCCGGCCTCGGGTCGGGCCGGCTGGCTGGGTGGAGCGTCACACGCCCCCGAGGGGGTGCAGACCTTGTCGGGGGCGCAGTCGAGGGCGGAGTCGCACGCCTCCAGGCACGCCGGCTCGCCATTGCACGCATAGGGCGAGCAGTCGCGGAAGGTCTCCGCGCCCTGCTTGATCAAGGAGCCCTCGCAGACGAGGGGATCGACGGTGCAGGCGCCCTCTCGACAGCTGGCCCCGTCCAGGCACGGCGTCCCCTCGTCGAAGGCAGCGCAGTCCCCTGCTCCGTCACAGACCCCAGTGCGACCGCAGGTGCTGATGGGCTCGGCTGGACAGGCGCTCGCGACAGTCGGGGCCTGGCCGGCGGGCAGCGGACCACAGCTCCCGTCGTCGCCTCCCCCCTTGGCCGCGGCGGTACACGCCTCACATGGCCCGCAGGCGCGATCGCAGCAGACTCCGTCGGTGCAAACACCGCTGCCGCACTCGACGCCCAGCGCGCACGAGGCGCCGAGGGCAGCGCGCGAGAGGACCAGGGGGACCCCGACGCTCCTCGAGCCGGCGGTGGCGATCAGGAGGAAGCCGAAGCCCGCGAAGGAGGTGCTCGGCACCTGCCAGAGCCCGGAGACGCGGTCGAACTCCACGAGCGCTCCAGCGGAGGGCGTCCCCTCCGTCGCCGGCACCCACACCGCCACGGGATGATCGACGGCGGAGGCGAGGGTGTGGCCGCTCGTGCCCTCGGTCTCGCTCGTCAGTCGCGCGCCACCGATCGCGACGCTCGTCCCCAGCTCGGCCGACGCAGGGTACGAGAGGATCCTGGGAGCCCTCGAGGGGAAGCCGCGAACGGGGCCGTACGTCGATACCGAGTCCGAGACGTCCTCCGGCGCGCCGCTGAAGAACCCAGCGGCGAGGAACGTGCCGTCGAGCAGCCGGGTGAGGCTCGGGCGCTCGCGACGGAAGGCGCTGGGCGGCCACGCCGGCGCGAAGTCACCGGTCAGGTGACGGTAGAGCGCCCCGGAGTAGAACAGGACGTCCCCACTCCACAGGACCATCGGGTCCTTGAGGCCGTACTGGTAGAGGACCTGGCCGCTGACGGCGACCTCCTGCACGCCGCCCGTCGCGGGGTCCCAGGCCTCCGCGGGGATCGTGGTCATCTCGTCCCCACCCGTCAGCAGGACCCGACCATCCGGGAGCAGCGCGGCGCCGTGGTTCGTTCGCTTGCGGAGCATCGTGCCTGCGCTCGAGAAGGACCCGCCCGCCGGATCGTAGAGCTCGAGCTGCGCGGTGCCTCCGCCGGCGACGAGGACTCGGCCGTCGGACAACAGGGTCGCGGTGTGGCCACGGCGCGGGGTGGCCAGATCGCCGGCCTTCACCAGCTTCCCGGTCGCCTCGACGAACCGCTCGACGAGCGTCTCGTCGCTCCCGCCGACGATCAGCACGTCGCCATCGGGCAGCACGGTGGCCGTGTGCCCCTCGCGGTCGACCTGCGTGGCGTCGCCATCGACCATCGTCTGGGTCGCGGGGTCGTAGACCTCGGCGACGCGGTTGTCGCCGCCGGCCAGGTTGCGCCCCCCGACGATCAGGACCCGGCCATCACCGAGGAGGGTGGCGGTATGGTCGACGCGGGGGCGGGCCAAGGGAGCCGTGACGACGAAAGTGTTGGTGACGGTGTCTAGCTCGACCGACTCGAGCTGATCGTGCTCGTCCCCGCGCTCGTCCAGGTAGCGACCCCCGGTCAACAGCACCCGACCGGAGCGCAGCAGGGTCCCCGCGTGGTCCCCGCGACGCGGCATCCCCAGTGGCCCCGACTCGGACACCTCCACTTGGGGCTCCGGGAGCCCGACGTACGCGGTCGTCCCTTCGACATGGAGCGCGCTCCCGTCGGGCAGCAGCGTCGCCGGAGCCTCGAAGGTCGACAGCCCCTCGGTGCTCGGATCGATGCCCTCTTGCGGATCGATCGTCGCGCCGGACGCGAACAGCTCCCCGTTGGGCGTCAGCTGGGAGGGGGGCTGGCTCTTGCCCGACGTGGACCACCCGGCGCTCGCGAAGGTCTGAGAGGCCGGATCGTACAGCTCCGCAGGCAGGGCGTCGCCATAGAGGGAGCGCCCGCCCCACAGCAGCACGCGGCCATCATGGAGGGCCGTCGCGGCGTGGAGGCGGCGGGCGGTGACGAGCTCGCCGGGCACTGGCTCGAGGTTATCCATTCCGGGAGAGAACAGCTCGGCGCTGCGGTGGGTGGGCAGCTCGAGGGCCGGCTCGGAGCTCGCCCCCCCGCCGGCGAGGAGGACCTGGCCGTTGGCCAGCAGAGTCGCCGTGGGGGCCGAGCGCGCCACCCCCAGCTCGGGCCCGGCGCTGACCCCACCCGTGACAGGCTCGAAGATCTCGGTCGACGCGAGCGCGTTGATCTTCTCGCCCTCGTATTGCTCACCTCCCGCGATCAGGAGCCGCCCGTCGGCGAGGCGCGTGACCGTGTGGTAGCTGCGCGCCTGTGCGAGCTCGACGCTGTCGCTGATGCCCCCTGTCTTCGGATCGAGCAGATCGAGGGTATCGAGCGCCTGCCACTCCCCCGCGACCTTGCGGCGCCCGCCCACCACCGCGATCCGCCCGTCGCGCAGCACCACCGCCGCGCTCCGCTCGCGCGCGGGCAGCTCGGGGCCCAGCACGTCGAAGCGCCCCGTGCGCGGATCGAATGCCTCGACGGGCAGCGGCTCCTCGGGATCCCCACCAATGACATACGCCCGCGCGTCGAGGCCCAGGATCAGGTTGTTCCGCGAGCGTGCGAAGGCGACCGTGCCAGTGTCCTGGATCTCGGGGTCCACATAGAGCGGCAGCTCGGCGCCCGAGGCGTCGATGTCTACGATCACCCGCCGCTCTCCCTCGAGGCGCAGCCCGACCCGGACGGCGCGGCCCTGCGCGTCCCACGCCTCCCTCGCCACCAGGCGCAGCCGCGGCGTGCCGAGCGGATCGACGAGCTCCACCACCCGCCGGCTGTCGTGATCCAGGCGCCACCTCTCGGGGAGCTCGACCTCGTAGCCGAGCTCGACGCCCAGATCGCGCACCACCAGCAGGTCCTCCACCGCGTGGTCCTTGGCGAAGACCAGCACCGCATTGGCTGTGTCTCCGGCGTCGACCCGCACCGCCGCTCCCTCGAGCTGCGCTCCCGCCGCGGCGACCCCGACGCGGGTCAGCCGGATCGCGAAGCCGTCCCGCGCCGACGCGATCTCCAGCGTCGCCCCGTCCTCCGCCACGTCGACCTGCACCGCCCGCTGCAGCGACACCGCCCCGGCCGGCGGCCCGCTCGCCGCCGGGGTCTCCTCGTCGACCCGCGAGCGGACGCGCACCGCACGCTCGCGCTGCTCCGGAGGCGAGGCCGCGGCGCTCGCGAGGAGCGATTGAACGCGCGCTTCCCCCCGCGAGCTCGCCGACTCGCCGGTCCCAGCGTCCAGCTCCGGGGACCCTGGCGCGCACGCCGGGCCCAGGACGCCCAGCACCGCGAGCATCGGCGCGCAGGCTGGGAGGCGGCGTCGGCCCGCTGGAAGGTCTCGTCTCTGCCTCATGGCGCGCTCGGCGCTCGCACCACGACGACCGAGGACAGGTACCCATCCGGGATCGGCGGCGGCGAGGGCAGGGGGGACAGCGTCATCAGCAGCGGGTCGAACACCTCGAACGCGCCCGCCGAGTCGCTCGGGCCGAGGTAGATGAGGTCCGTCGCGGGGTCGAGGTCGCTCGAGGGGTTTTCGTCAGCGGTGAAGAGGCCCGTGTGGGTGGGGACGCTGTTCACCCCCGGCGGGATCGCGACGATCTCCGGGGCCGGGCCAGCGGTCGCCGTGTAGAACTCTCCATTCCACAGGGAGCCGAAGCGTGACGACATGGCCCCGCCAAAGCCGAGCCCATCGGCCCAGCTCCCCAGACTATTGGTGGACACCTCGAAGCGAAGCACCACGAAGCCCCAGCCGTGGCGGATCAGCACGTCTCCGGTCACGGGATCCTCGGCCCAGGCGCTGCTCCAATCGCTCCCCAAGCTGGTGAGCGCCATCCACGCGCTGCCGTTGCTGCGATAGAGGTACTCTCCCCGGTGGAGCAGGAAGCCCTCCGGCAGCGCCGCCAGCCCCTCGCCCCCTTCATGGGGAGGCCCGACCATCCAGGTCGGACCTGGCATCGTGAGGGACCACGAGGCGGCGCTCGGATCGAATTGGTAGAGGCCTCCGTCCTCCCCAAGGACGAACACAAGGCCTTCTCGGGTGGTCAGGCGGCTGCGGGGCGGTGACGGGGGCTCGGCCAGGGGGATCCAGACCTCGGTGTCGAGATCGAACGCGAAGAATCCTGCGAGCCCCTGCGTGCTCGCCATATACAGGACCGCGCCGCAGTCGCTGTCGCCCGGGGCGCTGCACCCCGCTGGACAGCAGCCGTCGCCACCCACGCAGGCGGTGATCGCGACGCCCTCGCACGCTCCGGCGGCGCAGGTCTCCTGGGTCGTGCACGCCCTGCGATCGTCGCACGCTGCCCCCTCGTTCGTCGGGGGGCCGTACTTGCAGAGCCCGACCTCGCAGCTCCCCTCGCCCCGGCAGGGGCTCGGATCCTCGCAGGGGACGCCCCAGTCGGGGTAGTCGAGGCACGTCCCGATCGAGGGGTTCGTTTCGCAGGCGCGGTAGACGCAGGTCTCGGTCGACGGCGCGCACGCGGCGGCCCCCATCTCGCAGTAGCCTCCAAGCACCAGTCCCCGGTCGTGCACGAGATGCCGTCGTCGCACGGGGAGCCGTCAACGACCGGCGTCCCGACACACGAGCTCTCCACGCAGACGTCGCCCTCGGTGCACGGGCGGCCGTCGTCACACGCGAGCCCCTCGTTTCTGGGGAACCCGAGGCATTGGGTATAGTAACCGTTGTCGGCACAGCGAAACTCGGCGCACGCGTCCGGCGCCGCACAGATCTCGCCGAGGTTGTCCGGCTCGACGACGAACCCCTGCCTCGGGTCGCACACGATCTTCTGGCAGAAGTACTCATCCTCCGGGATCGGCAGGGGGGTGCCTCCGCCACAGACCCCCGCGGAGCAGGTCTCCTGGGTGGTGCAGGCGTCTGCGTCGTCGCAGAGCTCTCCCTCGTGGCTCGGCACCAGCTCGCACAGCCCGGTGCTCCCGTCGCAGGTCGCGACGTGACACTGCACCTGCACGGCGCATTCGAACGGAGCGATGGGGAGACACACGCCCGCCTCGCAGCGATCTCCGGTCGTGCAGGCCAGACCATCGTCGCAGGGCGTCCCGTCTCCTCGTGGCGCGCGCACACACGCCCCGTCCTCGACGAGGCCCACGCCGCACTCGTCGTCGAGGTCGGAGCAGTCGAGCGGCTCGAGCCCCCCCGCGCCGCCAGCGCCGCCGATCGAGGGCGCGCCGCCACCGCCCAGCGCCGCGCCGCCACCGCCTGCGCTGGCCCCGCCGGTCGCCGCAGGGAACACGTCCGGCGGACAGGCGGTGAGGCCCAGCGCGAGCGCGAGGAGCGGGGCGGCCCTCATGGATGCTCCCCTGCCCAGCTCGGTCCGCCGTCGCCTGTTTGGTTCGGGCTGAGGGGGACATGGCGCCCGTGGCCGGAGGCGTCGAGCGCGACCAGGCCGTCGCCCTCATCGAAATGGTAGAGGGCGAGGGTGTCGCTGTCCGGCGTGAAGGTGGGCTCGGGCACGAAGTCGCCCGAGTACCTCACCACCGAGGAGATCCGGACCTCGTCCATGCGGCCCCAGGGCTCGAAGGCGTCCCAGCACGGCTGGGTGAGCAGCATGGGGAGGCTGGGCGTGACCGAGCCGAGCTCGAGCGGCGCCGTATCTCGCAGCGCCGCCGGCGTAGAGGCGGAGCTCGGCTTGCTCCAGGTCGAAGACGCCGGCGAGGTGCACCCACTCGCCGAGCGGCAAGGCGTTGTAGGCGTTCGCCTGGCTCCAGAGCGCGGCGGGCGGCTCGGCCTGGTTGCGCGCGCGGACCCACACCAGATCCAGCTCGCTCAGGAAGCCCCACTCCGAGCTCTCGGGCTCTCCGAAGGTCCAGCGGCTGATCCCGAGCCGGCACTGCGTCCACGCGTCGACGCGGAACCAGCCCTCGACGGTCAAGGAGCCGCTGGCGAGGCCCAGCCCCTCCTCTGCGGCGAGCTCCGCCGGGGTCACCGTCCGGCCCAGCACGAAGGAGCAGTTCTCGCCGGCGACGCAGGGAGGGACGGGGGGTCGCTCGCAATACTCCGTCCAGTACGCGGTCGGTCCGAAGCAGAAGCCGCAGAACAGCTCACCGCCGGTGTACACGCCGGGGGCCACGGTCTCGCAGGTGGCGCCCTGCAGGATCGGAGGGGCGGGCCCGTTCACGAAGTCCCCGTCGTCGCACAGCTCGTCGCCGTTGAGCACGCCGTCGAAGCAGTAGCCGCAGGTGCTGGTGTCGAGCCGGCACTGCGCGTCGCAGCTCAGCGCGCCGCTGACGTGCGACTCGTGCTCCGCGTACTCCTCGAACCATTGGCTGATGAAGCTCCACCACGAGGGGGGCGCGAGGGTGACGCAGGTCTCGCCCGCGAGCTGGTCGCTGTCGCACTCCTCGCCGGGGTCGAGGTAGCCATTGCCGCAGCCGACGCAGGTCGTGGGGTCGAGGGTGCAGTCGTAGCGGCAGTCGGGCGTCCCGCTGTCGAAGCCGAGCTCCTCGCAGGTGGCCTCCCCGAGGTCCGCGCCGTCGCAGGCCTCGGCGCCCTCGCGCACCCCATTGCCGCAGGTCGAGGGGACCGCGGGGACACCGCCCTCTCCCCCTCCCCCGAGGGGCGCGCCGCCGGTCCCTGCGGTCTGGCCGCCGCCACCCTCCGGCGGGGGAGGCTGGGGCTCTGGGTCGCAACCGGCGCTCAGCACGGCGAGCCCCAGGAGCGCGCCCGCTGCCACCTCACGCCGCCGCCTTCGCCGCGCGAGCAACGCAGCGGATGCGAGGGCCGCGAGCCAATGGGAGGGGGCCGGGCCACCGACCGCGCAGCCCGAGTCGGCGCTGGGCGGCGCGGTCTGGCTCGGCTCGCACACACCCTCGACCGAGCACACGTGCCCGCTCGCGCAGTCGAGCGTGGACCTGCAGTCCTGGAGGCAGGCGGGGCCCTCGCTGGTGCAGCGGTAGGGCTCGCAGTCGACGACGACCTCCCCCTCCGCGACGAGGTGCTCCCCCTCGCAGCTGAGCGGAGTGGCCAAGCAGCTGCCGCCAGAGCAGCTGGCCCCGTCGACGCAGGGCGTGCCGTCGGCCACGACCGCGCACGAGCCCGCGCCATCACACACGCCGGTGCGACCACACTCGCTCAGCGGCTGCGCGGGGCAGTCGTCGGCGCTGGCGGGAGGTGCGCCGGCCGGGAGCGGCCCACAGACCCCATCTTCCCCCGAGCCCTTCTTCTGCGCGGCGCAGGCGTCACACCCGCCGCAAGCCTCGTCGCAACAGACGCCGTCCGCGCAATGGCCGGACGCGCAGGCCTCCGGCGCCGCGCACGGGGTCCCCACGCGCGCTCCCAGCACGGTCACCGGGGCGCCAACACCGACCGCCCCGACGGTGGAGAGGAACAGGGAGCCGAGCCCGGGGAACTGCGTCTGGGGGACGGTCCACGTCGCGCTCTCGGGGGCAAACTCGGTGACCGTTCCGATCGAGGGGATCCCCTCCGCGGCGGGCATCCACACCGCGATGGGGTGATCGGCCGCAGAGCCAAAGGGGGTAC
Source organism: Polyangiaceae bacterium (assembly GCA_016719945.1). Classification (GTDB taxonomy): domain Bacteria; phylum Myxococcota_A; class Polyangia; order Polyangiales; family Polyangiaceae; genus Xiheicaenibacterium. The sequence goes on from JADJYE010000018.1 coordinate 22,471, forward strand.
CATTGGTGGCCTCGGTCCGTGCCACGAGATCTTCCCCCACCACTGGGGTCATCGAGCCGGCGGGGATCGGCGCAGGGTAGGCGGTGAGGCGCGGCGCGGCCGCGACGGGCGGGCGCGGCCTGAGGCGCGTATACGTGTTCTGAATCGCTATGACTCCTTCGTAGAACCCCGCATACACGACGCTGCCATCGAGCGCGCGGGTCAGGCTCCCCCCCGGGCGATAGTAGAGCGCATAGTTTGAAGCCGGATATGGAATTGGACGGAAGGCGTCCAGCGTGAGCCGATACAGGCCGCAGCCGCTGCCATCGGTCGAGTACCCGGGGGCGCACACGAGGACCTCGCCGCTCGGCAGCCCGACCGCCTGGGCGCCTGGGCCGATGGGGAACGACGGATTCAGCGGCTCCAGCGGCTCGCGGCTGGTCTCGGTGGCGGGGTCCCAGATCTCGGCGTTGGCCCCGGTCCACGGCGACGCGGGGTTGGCGATGCCGCCCACGAGCAGGACGGATCCATCGGGCAGCAGGGCCGCCGCGTGCCCGGTTCGGACCTGCTTCATCGTGCCCGCCGTGGCGAGGGCGCCGGTCCTCGGGTCGTAGGTCTCGAGGAGCGCCGTGCCGCCCCCGGCGATCAAGACACGCCCGTCGAGCAGCCGGGTCGCGGTGTGGAACCGTCGCGCCTGCACCAGCTCGCCCGCCGCCTCGAAGGTCCCGCTCGCGGTGACGTAGCGCTCGAGCAGCGGGTCGTCGGTCCCCCCGGCGATGAGCACGTCGCCATTCGGGAGGAGCGTCGCGGTCGGAGGCGAGCGGTCGATCTGGATGCGGTCGGTGTCCTCGAAGGTCTGGGTGGCGGGGTCGTAGATCTCCGCGACGCGGTTATCGCCGCCCGTGTCGCTCCCGCCGCCCACGATCAGCACGCGACCGTCACGCAGCAGGGTCGCCGCGTGGTCGTACCGCAGTCGAGCCATGGAGCCGACCACCGTCGACACGCCAGTGATGGGATCCAGCTCTTCGACCAGCCCCTGGGGGAAGGTCTCGACGATGTTGTTCTCGACGACGTAGCGCCCTCCCGCGAGGAGGAGACGCCCGCTCGGGAGGACGGTGGCGGTGTGATCACCCCGATCGTGGTCGAGCCCCCGGAGCTGGGTCGCGAACACCTCGCTGGCGTCGCTCAGCTCCGCGATCGCGCCGACGTTGCCGAGCTCCAGCGTGAACACGCGCCCGAAGGGCAGGAGCACGGCCCGAGCGTCCGTCGGTTTCGAGGCCCCCGTCGCGCCACGGACCAGCTCCTCGCTGTGGGGCTGCGGGAAGAACAGCGGACGAGCCCCGACGTACTCGACATCGCCCTGCGAGGTGAACTGGAGGGTCAGCGGATCGAAGCGCTCCTGGACCAGGCTCCCAGTCGTGGCCGAGGAGCCGCCCCACAGCACGACCTCGCCCGCGTGGGTCGCCGTGGCCGAGTGGAGCCTCCGCTCGGTGGCCATTGGATCGGCGACGAAGGTCCACGTATCGGTCTCGGGATCGAAGATCTCGGCGGAGCGCGACACGTCGTCGCTCTCCTGACCTCCGGCGACGAGCACGCGGCCATCGGGGAGGAGCGTCGCGGTGTGCTGGGTGCGCGCGACGCCGAGCGCCGGCCCCGCGACGAGCCCTCCGCTCGCCGGCTCCCAGAGCTCGGTCGTGTCGAGCGGGATCGGGCTCCCGTCGTCGGCGAGCTGCTCCCCGCCGACGATCAACACGCGCCCGTCGCGCAGCCGCGTGGCGGTGTGGTTCGCGCGCGCGGTCGCGAGCTGCGCGGTCGCCTGCACCTCCGCCGTCTTCGGATCGAGGACCTCGACCAGCTCCATCGTCTCGACCGCGCCGTCGATCCAGACGCGACCACCGACCAGCAGGACCTGGCCGCTGCGCAGCAGCGTCGCCGAGTGCTCGCAGCGCGGGGCGGGCGCGTCGCTGAGGACGTCGAAGCGCATCGTGCGGACGTCGAACGCCTCGACGGGGATCGGCGTCGGGGCGCAGTACGGGAAGGACTCGGGCGTGTAAGCGGGCCCGCCGATGACGAGCGCCCGACCTTCCAGGGTCGAGGTCACCGTGTGCAGCCATCGGTCGAAGGCCAGGGCGCCGCCGACCTTCAGCTCGGGGTCGACGTAGAGCGGATACGTCGCGCCCTCGGCGTCCACGTCGACGACGACCCGCGCGACGCCCTCGAGGTGCAGCGCCACCGGGAGGGACCGCCCCCGAGCGTCCCACGCGCCGGCCGCGACCACCTTGAAGCGAGGCGAGCCCTCGGGGTCGACCACCTCCACGACCTGGGCCGCGTCCTGCGCGATCGCCCAGCGGGCAGGCAGCTCGAGCTCGTAGCCCAGCGGGGCCTCGGGCTCATGCACCACCAGGAGGTCCTCGATCCCCGTCGGTCTGGAGAACACCCGCGCGTCGAGCCCGGGCGCGACGCCGTCCAGCTCGACCACGCCACGCTCGATCTGAGCGCGATCCGGCGCTCGTCCGCCGATCCGCCGTGCTCGCAATGGGAAGCCGTCGAGGGACCCACGCAGGACCAAGCTCGCGTCGGTCTTGTCGAGCTCGACCTGAATCGCCGCGCGAGGCGAGACCGCCTCCGCGCCGGAGCGAACCAGGAACCCCGTCTCGGTCTCGACAGCCTCGCTCGGGGCTCTCCGCATGAGGGACGCGATAGCCTCGGGTGCACCCTCCCCGCCGCCCGCGCCCGAGGCCTGACCCGTGACCCCGTTCGGGGGCTCGGAGCAGGCGCCGACCCCCAGCGTCAGCAGCGCTGCGAGCACGAGTCTGGTGGAGCAGGGGAGGTAGGCCATTTCTACAGCTCGTACCGAAAGCTGAGGCCAGGCAGGAACACGGCCGTGAGGCCGAACGAACGCTCGTGGTCGATGACCCCCGACTGAGGCGCGTTGCCAATGGCGTCGGGCCGGAGCGGGTCAGGGTCCGGGTCGACGCCAACCCGGCGGCCGACGTAGTCCGGGCCCGCGAGCGGCAGGAACATGGCCGCCAAAGCCAGGCCCACCCGCACGTCCCCGAGGCCCAGCTCGAGCCCCAGCTCCGGCAGCACGGCCGGGACGATGGTGCTCACGTCGCTCGCGGGGCCAAACACGAACGCGGGGACCTGCGCGCCGGTGGTGCGCGCCGTCGCCCGTTGCACCTCGTCGGCCGCCCGAGCGAAGAACACCCCTCCGGACAGGCGGGACACGATATCGAGCTTCCAGCCGAGGTGAGCGACGTAGCTGCCGCCGAAGCTGAGCATCGGTCCGCTCACATCGATCTGATCCTCGATGTCGTATCGAACCGCGTGGCGCCGCCCTCCGGCCTCGAAGGAGTCCCGCTCGACGCGGTAGAGCTGCTTGGTGAGGCCCAGCCACGAGCCCCCCAGCCCCAGGGAGACGCCGGCCGGAAATCGATAGCCGATCCGCCCTCCGACGTGGACGCCGCTGGCGGGCAGATCGTAGACGCAGTCCTGCGAGCAGGACGCCTCCGCGCCGCTTCCGAGCGAGCCGGCCCCTGCGTAGGACACCAGCGCACCGAACCAGAGCCGACCAGCCGGCGGACGCGGCCAGCGAGGATGGGCAGCGTCGATGGAGAGCGTCCAATCGAAGGACCTGGGGGCGCCCGGATCGCCGGAGTCGAGGGTCGCGCTGCGGCTGATATAGCCCGCCTCGCTGGCCACGATCTTGTGCATGCCCTTCGGGAGGCGGGCCGCAAAGATGCCTGTCCCGACCGGTACGCCGTCGACGCTGATCTCTGCCGTCCGCGGCTCGACCCGAGCGGCTATCTCCCCGCCCAGTGGCACCAAGCCCAGCCTCGACAGCGAGACCTGCCCCGCGACCACGATGAGCGACGCCGGGGCCGAGCCGAGATCTCCCCGACGCACCCACACCGCATGGCGCCCCGGAGCGAGGAGGCCCTCCCAAGGCGCCGAGCCCACGAGCGCGCCGTCGACGAACACCTCGGCGGGCTCTCCATCCTCGACCTCGATCCGCAGCTCCCCGGAGCTCGTCAGCGGCTCGAGCACCGCGTCCAATGAAGCGCTCTCCTGGGCCCGCACCTCGATCTTCGCGGCGAACGTCTCGTAGCCGTTCCTGACGACGCGGACCACGTGGGGGCCTGCCGTAACTCGAATGGGCGACGAGAGTGGGAGGGTACCTCGCTGGCGCCCGTCGACCTGCACCGACGCTCCCGTCACATTGGCGACGACCTCGAGACCCCCAACGCGCTTGCGGAGATCCGCCATCGTGGCCGTCAGAGCGGCGCGGTCGGCGGCCGAAACGTCGGCCGCGAAGCGGGCGACCACGTCCTCGTAGAGCTCGAGGGCCTCATCGTACCGGCCGAGTTTTTCGAGGCAGATGGCGGCGTTGAGGGTGTTCCCGCGACGGGGGATGGTGGCCCTGGAGCGCAGGAACGCGTCGAGCGCCCGCTCGCTGTCGCCGGCCTCGAGTAGCGTCACCCCCCGAAAGAACAGCTCCTTCGCGACGCTCTCTGGATCCGTCTGCCACGGCTCCTCGGCCAGCGCGGAGGACGGCGCCGAGAGGACGAGCGCAAGGAGCAGCGAGGCGACGCGCCTGTCCTTCATGGCGCGCTCGGGGCTCGCGCGACCGCGAGCGAGGACAGGTAGCCGTTCGGGATCGGCAACGGGGAGGACAGGTCGACGAACGTCTCCGAGAGCGGGTCGAGCGCCTGGAAAACCGCGACGACGTCGCTCGGGCCGACATAGATCAGCCCAGCCTCCGGATCGGCGTCGCTCGATGGGTTGGGATCGGCTGGCGTGAGGCTCAGCGGGGTGCCCACTCCCGGCGACTGCTCGGTGAGCTTCAGGAGCGACCCGGCGGGCTGGGTCACGACGAAGAACGCGCCGTCGAGATACGAGCCGAAGCGCGACGCGTTGGCGAGGGCGACACTGCCGTCCCAGCTCCATAAGGTCGATATCCCCGTCTCGGCGTCGAGGGCGTGCACCGTGGCCCACGAGGGGTGCCTCAAGAAATACCGCCCGCTGGCTCGATCGAAGGTCCCGGCGGTCCCCACCTCCAGGAAGCTCGAGAGGCTCACCCACTCCTCGCCGACCTCGCGCAGCATGACATTCCCATTCGACGGGTGCGCGAGCAGCGCGCCCCCTGCGAAGCGCGCGAGGAAGTAGCCCTCGGGGAGCGTCGCCGGGTAGAGCGCGGGCGCGGGGATCGGCTGGTCCACCGTCCAGCTCCCCGCCTGGGGCTCATATCGATACAGCACCAGATCCTCGCCGATCGCGTAGACCATCCCCTCGTCGGCGGCGAGCCGGCTCCGGATGGGGGAGGGCGGCTCGGGCAGGGTCGCCCACGCGCCGGACTCGGGATCGTAGGCGAAGAACCCGGGGAGCCCCTGGGTGCTCGCCATGTACACGCGGACCCCGCAGTCGCTGTCTTGCAGCTCGGTGCAACCGGCCGGACAGCACCCATCTCCTGCCGCGCAGCTCGTCACCGCCTGGCCCACACACGCGCCGCCTGCGCAGGTGCCCGCGGTCATGCACACGCCGGCGTCGTCGCAGGGCGCGCCGTCGTTCTCAGGGACCCAGTTGGCCGAGCACTTCCCTCCATAGCAGTTTCCTGCGCCGCGGCACACGCTCGGGTGCTCGCACGCGTCCCCCTCGTAGGTGTAGCCGATGCAGACATCGAGCGAGACATCGCACACTCGGCTGACGCAGACCTCGGTCGAGTCGCCGCAGGTGTCTCCGAGCGGAAGGCAGTCCGACCCGGAGCAGGCGCCACCGACGAAGCAGGAGGCTGCCGGGGTGCAGGGCGTGCCCTCGGGGAGGTACTCCCCGCGACACTCTGCGTCGACGCAGGCGTCGTTGATGGTGCACGCATAGGGATCCTCGCACGCCTGCCCGTCGTCGACCGGATACCAGGCGCAATAGCCCCCCAGGCTCGCCACGCAATGGTAGGCCTGGCACTGGGGCGGCTCCCCGCCGCAGGGCAGCCCGATGTTCGCAGGCGCGGCGTAGCACCCGATCGCTGGATCGCAGAGCTGCTCGGAGCACTCCGCCAGGCCGCCGCACTCGACCGGAGCGCCGCCCGAACAGACGCCCCCGGAGCAGGTCGTCCCGGTGGTGCACAGGTCACCGTCCTCGCAGGCTATGCCCTCGTTGGCGGGCGCGAGCTCGCACTGGTTCGTCTCCTCATTGCACTGGGCCACGAGGCACACCTTGGGTGACGCACACTCGGCGGGAGCGCCGGGCACACAGGCGCCTGCCTGGCAGTGGTCCAGCAGGGTGCAACCGAGCCCGTCGTCGCAGGGCAGCCCATCGCCCCGCGGCGTGGCGACGCACGCGCCGTCGGCGAGGGCGAAGGTGTTGCAGTCGTCCTCCAGCGCGGCGCAGTCGAGCGGCGCCTCGCCCCCTCCGCCGCCGGGCGCTCCGCCATCCCCACCCTGTCCACCGCCGCCCGGCGGCTGGACGATCTCGGGCGGACAGCCGAGACACAGCAAGAGCAGCGACCACCCTGAGCGCGTCACGGATGCTCCCCGGCCCAGAGGAGCGGCTCGCTCCCTTGGGCCTGGCTCTGGATTGCGTGACGACCGCTCCCCGACGCGTCCAGTGCCACCTCGCCGCTCCCCTCGTCGAAGTGGTAGAGCGCGAGGGTATCCCCGTCGGGTGAGAAGACCGGCTCCGGGGTGAACGGACCGTCATAGCGCGCGCCGCGGGACAGCCGGAGCTCGTCCATGCGCCCCCAGGTCCGGTACGACAGGTTGCTGTCGTAGCCGAAGCATGGTGAGCCCATCCAAATACTCTGGAGGGGCGCCGACTGGGCCGGGGGCTGGAAGAGCTCCTCGGCGACGAGCTCTCCATCGACGAACAGGCGCAGCCGAGCCTCCTCGGTGTCGAGGACGCCGGCGACGTGGAACCAGGTGTCCTCCTCGACCGCGCTGTACGCGTAGGCCGGCTGGAAAGGCTCCTCGAGCGACACGCCGCGCGCCACGAGCACGACGGTGTCGTACACATAGCCCTGACCCAGGCCCCACTCGTAGCCGGTCCCAGATGTCAGATCGCTGGGGTTGAAGCTCGCGGCGCCGACGCCGATCGGACAGGTCCCAGGATCATCGATCCTCGCCCAGTACTCGATCGTGAGCGGGCCCTCGCTCAGGGTGAGTCCCACCGCCGAGTCCTGCGGAATATTCAGGCTGCCCCCTCCGAGCACCAGCGAGCAGTTGTCGCCGACCGCACACGTCGGCGGCGGTGGGCGATCACACCCGCCCAGGAACAACCAGCGGCAATGGTAGGGGCAGCCGAGGTTGTCGCCAGAGAGGTCCGGGCTCTGGCTGGAGCACGTCTCCCCGCCGAAGTCGGGGGCGTACTGGTCACCGTAGGGTCCATCGAGGTCGTCGCAGACCTCCTCCCCGTTGATGACGCCGTCGAAGCAATAGCCGCAGCCGCCACGATCCAGGGTGCAGTCGTCGTTGCACCCGAGTGTTCCGGTCACCAGGTCGTAATGGTCGAGGTTGCCCTTGTAGAGGCCATCGACGTAGTACACCCAGTCGAGCGGCGCCTGGGAGAGGCAGGTCTCGAAGGGTGGCGGCCCACCGTCGCACTCCTCGCCTGGGTCCACATACCCATTGCCGCAGCCTGCGCAGCTCGTCGGGTCCAGGGTGCAGTCGTACGTGCAGCGCGGTGGCCCGCCCCCGAGACCGAGGTCGGCGCAGGCCGCCTGCCCGAGGTCCAGCCCGTCGCAGGCCTCGCCGACCTCGCGCACACCATTGCCGCACTCCGCGGGCTGGACCACGGGGGCGCCCCCTGTCGCGCCTTCACCTCCACCGCCGGCCGGCGCCGCGCCCGCGCCCCCCTGCGCGGGAGGGTCGTCGATCACGCGAGCCGTGCAGGAGGCGAGGCCGAGCGCGAGCGCGGAGAGGGCGAGCTGCGAGCGGCGGGATCGGCGCCGGGCGAGGCCGAAGAGCGCCAGCGCGACGAGCGCCCCTGCCGCCGGCCAAGAGCTGCACGGCGGGCTGGCGCCCACACTGCAGCCCGGAGCCATCTGGGTGGGCTCGGTGCGCTGCTCGCAGGTCCTCTCCGGCGTGCAGACGACGTCGTCCGCGCAGTCGAGGTTGGAACGACATGCCTCGAGGCAGGTGAGGTCCTCGCTGCACGCGTAGGGGAAGCAGCTCTTCACCGTCACCCCCCCTTCCAGGATGTCCGAGCCATCGCACCGTGGCGGGTCGACGGCGCACTCGCCCTCACGACAGCTCGCGCCGGCGAGGCAGGGCGTCCCTTCGTCGAAGGTGGCGCAGCGGCCGAGCCCATCGCAGACACCCGTGAGGCCGCAGGTGCTCAGGGGCTCCGCTGGGCAGGCGCTTGGGCTCGTAGGCGCGCTGCCTGTCGCGAGGGGACCACAGGTACCGTCGATCCCCTCGCCCTTCTCGGCCGCGGTGCAGGCCTCACAGGGTCCACAGGCTCGATCGCAGCAGATCCCTCCGCTGCAGACGCCGCTCGCGCACTCCTGGCTGCTGTCGCAAGGGATCCCCACCGGCGCCCGGGAGACGAACACCGGCGCACCGCCGCTCTTGAGGCCCGCGCTGACGACGAGCAAGGATCCCAGGCCTGCGAAGGGGGTCACCGGCACCCGCCAGGTGGCCGCCTGGTCGGTGAAGTCCACCATCGTACCCAGGACCGGGGTCCCCTCCGGCAGAGGGACCCAGACGGCGACGGGGTGGTTCACGGCCGAGGCGAGGGTGTGGCTGCTCGAGCCCTCGGTCAGCCCCGGCACCCGCAGGCCCTCGATTGCGTGCGCGCTGCCGGAGGCGACCTCGGGTGGATAGCTGGACAGCTCCGGCGCCCGCGGCTGGACCCTGGGCAGCAGGCTCAGCCGAGTGAAGGTGTTGTCGTAGATCTCGTCGCCGCCCGTGTAGGCCCCGGCGACGAGGACACCACCATCCAGGAGCCGCGTCACCGACCGGCCGGTCAGCTCGAAGCTCTGGTAGGGCCAGGCACGCTCGATGACCTCGCTCCCCGGGCGGAAGATGGCGCCGTTCGCGAAGAGCACGCTTCCGTCCCAGAGCAAGGCCGGGTCGCGCATCCCGATCCAGGGCCAGTCGGGCGGGGTCGCGAGGGCGCTCGACACACCGGTCGCGGGGTCCCAGATCTCGGCGAGCACCTCGTTGCGCGTGAAGGAGTTGTCACCGGCGAAGAGCACCCGGCCGTCCGGCAGGAGCGCCGCGCCGTGGCCGGTCCGCTCCTGGAGCAGGGTGCCGGCGCTCGACAGCGTCGACGTCGCGGGGTCGTAGATCTCGAGCTGAGGCGTCCCCCCACCAGCGATCAGGACTTGCCCGTCGGAGAGGAGCGTGGCGGTGTGCCCAACCCGTGGGGCCCCGAGCTGACCGGCCTCGACGAACTGCCCCTTCGAGCCCGCATAGCGCTCGACGAGGCGCTCCTCGCTGCCGCCCACGATGAGCACGTCGCCACCCGGCAAGGGGGTGGCCGTGTGGCCGACTCGATCGAGCTGGATCGCCGGGCCCCACGAGAGGGTCTGGGTGACCGGGTCGTAGAGCTCGGAAACCCGGTTGTCCGCGCCGGAAGGGCTCTGCCCGCCGACGATGAGCACCTGGCCATTGGCGAGCAGGGTGGCAGTGTGAAAGAGGCGCGCGCGAGCCAAGGGCGCGGTGACCTCGATGTTTCCGCTCACCGGGTCGATCTCGGCGCTGTCCAGCTGCTCGTGGATCGCGAGGATGCCCTCGTCGGTGGCGACCGCGTAGTGGCCTCCGGTCAACAGGACTCGCCCGGAGGGCAGGAGCGTCGCGGCGTGATCCCCGCGCCGCGGCATGGAGGTCCAGCCGCTGTAGTGGCGCACGACGGGGGTCGAGGGCAGCCCGAGATAGGCCGTAGCCCCGACGACGTAGAGCGTCCTCCCGTCGTGGAGCAGCGTGGACGGAGCCTCGTAGTGTCCCCAGAGCTCGGTCGCCGGGTCCACGCCGGTCTCCGGGCTCACGGTCGCGCCCGAGGCGAACAGATCACCGTCGACCATGAGCTGCGAGGGCGGCTGATCCGGGGCGTAGTACAGGGGCCAGTCCTGCTCGGAGAACGTGCCCAGCGCTGGGTCGAACACCTCGGCTGGCACCCAGCTCAGGTAGAGGGACTGGCCCCCCCATAACAACACCCGGCCGTCGTGCAGCATCGTGGCGGCGTGCCGCCAGCGCGACGTCACCAGCTCGCCAGGCGTGGACGCCCAGGTGTTGGGGGTCGGATCGAACAGCTCGGCAGAGCGCAACGGGATCCCTGCTGCTGCCGCCGAGCTCGCCCCACCCCCGGCCACGAGCACCCTGCTGTCCTCCAGCAGCGTCGCCGTGGCGGCCGACCGTGCTTCGCTCAGCGCCGGCCCCATCGAGAGCGCCCCCGCCTCCGGATCGAAGATCTCGGTCGACGCGAGCGGGGTGATCTCGTCGCCCTCGTACTGCTCACCTCCGACGATCAAGAGCCGCCCGTCGGCGAGGCGCGTGACGGTGTGGTAGCTGCGCGCCTGTGCGAGCTCGACGCTGTCGCTGATGGTCCCCGTCCTTGGATCGAGCAGATCGAGGGTATCGAGCGCCTGCCACTCCCCCGCGACCTTGCGCCGCCCGCCCACGACCGCGATGCGCCCGTCGCGCAGCACGACCGCCGCGCTCCGCTCGCGCGCCGGCAGCTCGGGGCCCAGCACGTCGAAGCGCCCCGTCCGCGGATCGAACACCTCGACGGGCAGCGGCTCCTCGGGATCCCCACCAATGACATACGCCCGCGCGTCGAGGCCCAGGATCAGGTTGTTCCGCGAGCGTGCGAAGGCGACCGTGCCAGTGTCCTGGATCTCGGGGTCCACATAGAGCGGCAGCTCGGCGCCCGAAGCGTCGATGTCCACGATCACCCGCCGCGCTCCCTCGAGGCGCAGGCCGACGCGCACCGCTCGGCCGCGCGCGTCCCACGCCTCCTTCGCCACCAGACGCAGCCGCGGCGTGCCGAGCGGATCGACCAGCTCCACCACTCGGCGGCTGTCGTGATCGAGGCGCCAGCGCTCCGGAAGGTCGACCTCGTAGCCCAAGTCGACGCTGAGATCGCGCACCACCAGCAGGTCCTCCACCGCGTGGTCCTTGGCGAAGACCAGCGCCGCGTTGGCGGTGGGGCCTGCGTCGATCGAGACCGAACCTCGATTCAAGACCGGCGCGTCCGCCTCCACGCCCAGTCGCGTCAGCCTCACGGGGAACCCGTCTCGGCGCGACGCGATCGAGAACGATGAGCCGTCCTCGTGCACGTCGACGACGACGCCTCGATGGAGCGGGTGCGCAGCAGCCGGCGCCGAGCTCTCCGCCATGGTCTCGTCGTCGACGATGGACGAGACTCGCACCCCGGCGGCGGTCCGCTCTGGGGGCTCTGGGCGGCCGCGGGATCAGCGCCTGGGCCTTCTGGCTCCCGCGCGACTCCGGCGCCTCGAGCCCGCCCGTGAGATCCTCTGGGGGCCCGAAGTCCGCGCAAGCGGCGGCGCAGGGGCTCGCGAGCGCGAACGCCAGCGCACGAAGGGAGCGCGCGGAGAGAACCGGTCGGGTCATCGATCGCCCCCGGCAGGGGGCGGATCCGTTGTTCTACCAAGAATCGTGCCGACTTGGTCGTGCGTGGGCACCTCGCCTGGAGCACGAGAGGGCGATTCTGCGCACAACAGCGCGCATGCTGCGCGGCTGAGCGCGCAAGCGAGGTGCGCGAAACTTGGCGCAGCCTCGCGCTGGCTCGTTGACCCAGGAGTCGCCGTTGGCTACGCGCAGGCGATGGCGAACCGTTCGGTGGGGTGGGCCCGGGTGGCCTTGGCGATGGCTGCGCTGTGCCTGTCTGCGTGTGACTCCAAAGGAGACGCGTCGGCCTCGAGCGCGCCGGCGAAGGCGGAGCCCAAGGCGACCTCCAGCAGCGCCTCCAGCGCTCCGAGCGGCGCCTCCAGCGCGAGCACTGCGGCGACGGCGAGCGCTGCGGCCACCGCGACGGCGAGCGCAGACGCGCCCAGCGCCGACCCGCGCTTCGTCTCGAGCGAAGGCCGGTACTCGGCCGTCTTCCCCCCGGGCAAGACGATCGACGAGACGCGGGAAGACCCGAAGAAGCGAGCCTGGACGGTCACCAAGAGCGAGGGGCTGATGCGCGAGGTCCAGTTTCGAGACTTCGCGTCACCCGCCGAGGCGAACGCGTACATCTCCGAGTTCGTCACCGGCATGAAGGCCGACATCGAAGAGAACCGCGAGGTGACCTCAGGGTCGCACAAGGGTCGTCACCTCCGTCTCATGGTCAACTCGAGCAAGAACCTGCGGCTGTTCTTGCGCATGTTCGTGGTCGGCAACCGCCTTTACAAGGTCGGCGCAGGAACCAAGACGGACGAGGCGTCGGTGACCGAGTTCCTCGACTCCTTCGCGATCGAGGGCGGCGCCGCGGAGCCCGCCGCGAGCGCGTCCAACAGCGCGGCCACGCCTCCCGGTGGCGTCGCTAGCCCTCCCGTCGGCGTCGCTCCGAAGGGACCGGCCAAGCCCCTCCCCAAGGCGCCCCATCCCGCGGAGGTCCCGCCGCGCCCAGCGCCCAAGCCGCCCAAGCCCCCGGAGGATGCCTACTGATGGCTTCCATCACCCCGCGCCCCTTCCCTCCCGCCCTCCCGCACGGCGAGCTGCTCGAGGTCTTTCCTGGCGTGTGGACGGTCATGGGCACCATCGGGCTGCCGGGCCCGCTCCCCGTCCGCTTCAGCCGCAACATGGTCGTCATCAAGGAGGGCGAGCGCCTGATCCTGGTGAACAGCGTCCGCCTGACGGAGGAGGGGCTCGCGCGCCTCGACACGCTGGGCAAGGTCAGCGACGTCCTCCGCGTCGCCGGCTTCCACGGCGCCGACGACGCCTTCTACAAAGATCGCTATGGCGCGAAGGTCTGGGCGCTCAAGGGCCAGCGCTACACCTCGGGCTTCAACCAGAAGGCCGAGCCCTACTTCGAGCCCGACGTCTGGGTCGAAGCCAGCACGCAGCTCCCGCTCCGGGACGCGCGGCTCTACCTCTTCTCCACGCGCCCCCCCGAGGGCATCCTCCTGCTCGAGCGTGAAGGCGGCATCCTCGTCACCGGGGACGCCCTGCAGAACTGGGACAAGGCCGACGCGTATTTCAGCTTCGTCGGGAAGGTGATGATGAAGCTGATGGGCTTCATCAAGCCGCACAACGTCGGTCCGGGCTGGCTCAAGCAAGCTCGTCCGAAGGCGGCGGAGCTCTCGGGGCTCCTCGAGCTCGACTTCGAGCATGTCCTGCCGGCCCACGGCTCCAACGTGATCGGCGGCGCAAAAGCGGCGTTCCGACCGGCGATCGAGCGGGCGGCGGCGGCGGTCGACGCGCGTTGACCGCCCCGGCGCTCCTCGGCTAGACCCTCCGGCCTACCCACGGAGGCAACCATGCGCATCGAGTTCGCGACGAAGACCGGAAAGCAGGGCGTCGGAGAGATCTTCGGCGGCGAGGGCAAGCGCCCCGGCGTGGTGCTCATCCAGGAGTGGTGGGGCCTCAACGACCACATCCGCGACATCGCAGGCCGCTACGCCAAGGAGGGCTTCGTCGTCCTGGCGGTCGACCTCTACCGTGGCACTGTGACCAAGAGCGCGGACGAGGCGGGCAAGCTGATGGGCGCCCTCGACTGGCCCCAGGCCCTCGCCGATATCGAGGGCGCGGTCGACGCCCTCCGCGTGCACGCCAGCTGCACCGGCAAGGTCGCGGTGACAGGCTTCTGCATGGGCGGCGCCCTCACCTTCGCGACGGCCTGTCGGTCCCCGGCCTCTGTGCGGCGGTCCCCTTCTATGGCGTCCCCGACGCGAAGATCGCCGACTACTCCAAGGTCACCGCCCCCATCCTCGCCCATTTCGCCAAGAAAGACGGCTGGGCCAAGCCCGAGGCCGCCGAGGGGATCAAGCAGCAGCTCGACGCCGCCGGGAAGGCCATGCAGCTCTTCGTCTACGACGAGGACCACGCCTTCTTCAACGACACCCGCCCGGAGGTGTACGGCGAAGGCAGCGCCAAGCTCGCCTGGCAGCGGACGGTCGACTTCCTGAAGCAACAGACCGCCTGAGCGCGGAAAGAAACACCGCCCGCCGAGCTCGTTCGGAGGTCCGAGCTGGCGGGCGGTAAGGGGTGGGCCAGGCGTCAGGGCGTGATCGCCTTGGCGCGCACGCGGGTCTGAGCGAGCGCAGGGACATAGCGCTGGTAGACGAGGAGCGAGCCGCCCGCGCCGTCCCCCGCGAGCTCGGGCGCCGTCGCCGCCGTGGTCGAGGTGACCACTCCGAAGGCGCCGCCGCTCATCGCGCCGCCGGTCGTGATCTGGCGGCCATAGATCTCCCCGTTGCCATTGCGATCATCCTCCCAGACGACCTGGTAGCTGGTGCCGTTCCAGGCCATCGCCGGGCGCCGCTGCTGGCTGGTGCCGGGGGTCCCGAACGAGATGCCGTTCGCGTCTGTCACGCTGCCCGCTGAGACGCGGGCGCCGTAGATGTCCCAGCTGCCGCCGCGGTTGTCCTCCCAGGTGACGACGACGCTGCCCGCGCCGTCCGAAGCGATCGCTGGCCGGGCCTCGGCGCTGTTGCGCACCGAGACATTGAACCCCTGCGGGTCGAGCACGGTGCCGCTCGCGTTGACGCGCGCCGCCATGACGTCCGGGCCGAAGGCGGGCCCGCGGCGCCAGTCTTCCCAGGCGACCACGTAGTTGGTGCCGTCGAAGGTCACCGCGGGCGCGAGCTGATCGTCGACCGCTTCGGTGATGAGGATCTCGGAGACGGGACCCGCTGCGGCGTCGACAAGCACGCCGACGATGTCGCCGGAGCCGAAATCCACCCCGCGCTGCGCGACCGCGAGGAGCTCTCCACCGGCGCCTGCGGCGAGTCGCGGTCGCCGCAGATCCGTGCCAACGGACGGAGCGCCGTGGTAGACGATCGTTCCGTTGTCCTGGACGCTCGTCGCGCACACGGTCTGGTAGGAGCCGGCGAAAGTGCACTCGTAGGCGGTGACGAAGCGACCGGCTGCATACGCGACGGAGGGGTGCCGCGCGTCACAGCCTCCCGCATCGCACCCGAGCCCGAGTGTGGAGCCCGTGAGCGGCGAGCCCGTCTTGGTGGTGAGGGCACCACGGATCTGCAGCGTGTCGACGCGGTCGTCTTGCCACACGACGAGGCAGCTCGTCGCCCCACAGCTGACGTCGGGCTGCACTTGAGAGTTCGTCGTCGTCGTCGACACGATCCGAACGCCCGACGTGGACCCCTCCGACGCTACCCGCTGAGCCCAGACCTCGTCGCGAGTCTCGTAGTTGTAGCCCCAGCCCACCACGAGATAGTCGGTGCCATTCGTGACAATGCTATCTGCCTCCCGACCCGCTGGGGTATCGAGACCCGCGACCCAGGTCCAGCCTTGATGCGGCTCAAACCCCAACGCGGCGTTGCCGACCAACGCTACACACTGACCACTCGCGCACGACAGCCCTCGCGCTCCATAGACATTGGATCGGATAACCGGGGCCTCCACGACGCCAGCCTGGGTCACGACGCTGGCACGGAGGGTGGGGTCCCCCGCCGTCCAATCGTCGCTCACAACTACGAAATCATCGCCGTCGTGCGCGACTCTGGGGTTTCCGGAGTCCGGGATCGAGCCCTCGACGCTCGAGGCAGCGGCATCGTTGAATCGTGCAAATTGAACGGAGGATCCGTACTCGCTGACCACCAGGCAAGACCCATCGGAGCCGCAGGCGATGTCCACGGGTCGCTGCGTCTCGTCGCCGAGCATCACCCCCGACGAGCTGTATGCCAGGGCACCGTCGGTCTCGAACGCCGCGACCATCGTGGTCCACGCAGAGGAGTAGGCCACGTAGTTGCGCTCCCCGTTCGACGCGACGGCGACCTCGACGCTGGAGAAGAAGCTGGAGGTTCCGGCCAGGACGGGGGCTCCGACGAGCGTGCCGGATGGAGCCACCCGCTGCGTATTGACCGAGCTTCCGCGCGACCAGCCGACGAAATAGTTCTCGCCGTCCCAGGTAACGTCGACCGACCGAGCGCCGAGCGTCCCGCCAAAGGCAGAGATGAGGATCCCATTCGGATCCAGGATCTGTCCGCTAGCGGAGAGACGAGCCCCGTAGATGGCAGAGCTGTTCGCGTCCAGTCGCGCGTCCATCCACACGACGAGGTATTGGTTGTCGCCGTAGGCGACCGCCGGGTCGCGCTGAATGCCCGCCGCCCCCGCCAGCACCGGGTTGTCGATCCCGTTCTCCGCCGAGATCACCGGATCCAAGAGCACCGGGAAGGCCGAGGCGTCGACCACCTCGTCGGGGATGCGGATCACGATGTGTCCGTCCTCGAAGCTCGGCATCACGGTCGTCTCCTCACCCTCGGCGTCGATCCAGGTGGCGACGCCGTAGCTGACGCCGAGGCCGCTGATGGGGTCCTCGAAATGGAGACCGGAATCGGTCGTGGTCACGTACCCCTGCGTGCCGTCGACCTCGATGCGGACGACGAGGTCGCCGTCGCCGCCCGGCGCCTGGTGCAGGGTCCAGCTCTGCTCGACGCCGACCTCGGTGTTGTCGAGGTGCTCGTCGGTCGGGCCGCGCGGGATGGTGACCGAGCCGTCTTGCTCGAGCTCGGGCGCGCCCGGGTCGTCGAGCAGGTCGACGTCGCCCCGCGAGATGTCGACCGTCTCGAGCCCGATCGCGGCGCCAGGGATCGCGGGGGTGCCAGGCGTCTCGCCGGACGGGTCGGGGATTCGCGGGAAGAACGGCGTGAGCTCGATGCGCGTCCCGTAGACCTCGACCAGGTGCGACGAGTGGGAGGCCGAGATGCCACGCGCATTCTCGCGGAAGGCGAAGTGGGTCCGGCGGATCAGGTCCGTGAGGCTGGGGTTCTCCAGCGGGTCGCTCGCTTCGACCTCGGGAGCGTCTTCGATCTCGTCGCCCGCCTCGCTCTCGAAGGTCTCTCCTCCGTTGGAGCACGCGGCGACGAGCAGGGGAAAACAGAGCGCGAAGGGCAGGCGTCGGATCGACATGCCGCGCCTGAATCAACTGCCGTGCCAGCCCAAATCGGCGCGAAACCCTGCGGCTTCTTGTTCGGGCTCGCGTCGGTGCGCGAGAGCTCGCGCAGCTGCGCATGCGCAGAGGAGCGCAGCCGTGCGCACCTCACCCCAGGTCGATGGGCGTGATCTCCACCGCCGGCGCCCCAACGCCGGTGCGCCGCAGATAGACCATGTGCCCGAGCGGCACGCTCGCCCACGTGTGGCGATCTCGGGTGAGCGGCTCGGAGGCGACGATGCACGAGGTCGCCGGGCCGCTCGCCTCACGCATCTTCCACTCGCCATCGTGGAACGCGTAGTCGTGGCCGGTCGTGTACCAGATCCTGAGGGACTGCTCGTCGGGGGCGTGGAACGTGACGCTGTTCGGCACGAAATTGTCCTGATCGAAGGTGAAACACGCCGCGACCAGGTCGTTGCCGTCGCACAAGAACAGGTTCACCGGCGAGAAGGTGTCGATCTGCATCTTGCTCCGCACGTCGCGGAGGATGCGCAGCGTCGCCCTGAGCGCGCGGCCGATGTCGAGCGCGCCGAGGTCGGCGCAGGGGTCCTCGAGCTGGGAGAGCAGCAGCGCGTAGATCCACTCGCTGTCGGTGGTGCCGTGGATCTGCTTCAAGATCTCCGGCTTCATGAAGGGCACGAGCTCCCACTTCATGTCGTTGAAGCGCGCGAGCTGGCCGTTGTGCGCGAGCGCGAGCCGCGAGCACTCGAACAGGAAGGGGTGCAGGTTCTGCTCGCCGATGATCGCGCGGGTGTCGTACGCCACCCCGCGGAGGTGCGCGAGCAGCGACGTCGCCTTCACCTTGCGCGCGAGGGCGCGCAGGTTTCGGTCGTAGATGGCGAGCTGCGTCGAGCGGTAGATGAACGGCAGCTCGGGCGACTCGGAGCGCGCGTCCCACGCGAGCAGTTCGCTGCCCGCGAGGTTCAGGCGGTTCAGTAGGGCCGCCTGGTGCATCTGGTTCACGAAGGAGCTGTCGGGCTTGTAGAGCAGGTCCTCGAGCAAGATGGGCTCACCGAGGTACGCGAGCACGCGGCACATGGGTCTCGCTCCTTACTCGAACCGTCTCGACGTTGGCGGTACCGTGATGGCTGGCCCGACGTCGCCCTCAAAGGTCCTCAAACGGCTCGCCCCGGTCGTTGGTGTCGCAACGAAACCCTCATCGACGCAGATCATTTCCGTTGCCCGCGGGCATCATAGTCGCCACAAGCAGGAAAGACCGCATGCACTCCCGACGCTCCCTCGCTTCGCTTCGCTCCCTCCCTTGGCCCCTGCTCGCCGCGCTCGTGCTCTCCGCTGCCTGCGGAGACGACGACCCGACCGGAGGTGGTGGCTCCGGGGGTAGCGGCGGGGACGGAGCAGGCGGTCAGGTGACCGGCGGCGGCGGCGAAGGCGCCACCGGCGGGGTCGGTGGAGCCGACAACGAGGACGACCAACTCCTCGCGCCGCCGCTCACCAACCCGATCGACGACATGAGCAACATCGACCTCGCGTACGCCTCGCTCTGGTTGATGGGGTACGAGCTGCTCGACCCGCCGGCTCAGACGTGCACCCAGTGCCACTCCCTCAACCGTGGCCTGATGAACCACTGGCGAGACCTCACCGACACGGCGCGCGAGTCTTGCTTCGCCGACACATCGGTCCCGTCCGAGGGCGCGGCGCAGACGGTCCTGCAGTGCCTCAAGCTCGAGCCCGGGATCCCCGGCTCGCCGTACACCACCTCGAAGCTCGGCATCTACGCGGCCGCCGCCCACCTCGACTGGTTCACGTTCGTCTTCGACCGCGCGTACGAGGGTGACGGCTCGACCGAGCACGCAGACTTCGAGGCGATGGTCGGTATGCCGAAGGAACAGCAGACCCCGTTCGTCCAAGAAGAGCTCGACATCGTCGCCGAGTGGTTCACGCGCGGCCTCCCGTTCATGGAAGATCTGCTCCCCGAGGAGCCGCCCGTCGACCCCTGCGTGACGACCATCACGGCGGCCGTCGCCACGCACATCAACGAGATGAAGGTGAGCGGCTGGCGCGCGGTGAACTCCGAGGGCGGGCTGCTGATGCTCGGCTGCGCCGGCGCGCCCACGACGCTCGACTGCCTCGCGACCTACCCTCAGGCCGGCACGCAGCCCTACGGCGCCGGCTGGGAGTACATGCAGAACGCCAAGCTGCGCGTGCTCCGCACCAACTCTTACGCCTCGTCGTATTGGACGCGCAGCTCGGCCGACGGCCGCTTCGTCGGTCACGGTGGCGGCTCGGTCGGCGGCTCCACCATCGTAGACCTCGCGACCGACGTCGAGATCGGCGTCTCGGCGGCGTACGACCCGGGCTTCTTCCCGGACAACTCGGCGTTCATCTTCCAGGGCACCAACGACGGCACCGGGATCTGCATGCAGAGCCTGCTCAACTCGGACCCCTCGCTGGTGAGCTTCAACGAGCCCGAGTGCAGCAGCGCCAGCCAGATTGGCCTCTATCAACACGTCGGCGCCGCGCTCGGCGGCGGTGACTACTGGGCCGTCGACGGCATGTTCGTGAGCGACGACGGCGGTCACTTCGCGACGCTCGACAACCCGCAGGCGTTCTTCGCGCAGAACACGCAGATCTCGCTCACCCCGATGATCAACGACGGCTCCGGGTTCACGCCGAAGACCGCGCTCGAGATCGGTCGCTACTGCATCGACGGCGGCAAGCCAGGGTTCTCGTACGACGAGCGCTGGGCCGTGCTGCACCGCTACGTCACCGGCGCCGACGCCATCGAGCTCGGGTTCACGGGCCCCAACGATCCCGCGTTCGCGGAGTACGCGAGCGAGGGCGCGGCGAACATCTACCTGCTCGATCTCCTCACCGGCCAGGTCACGCGAGTCACGCACATGCAGCCGGGCCAATACGCCCTGTTCCCGCACTTCCGCTCCGACGGCTGGTTCTACTTCATGGTCCGGTCACCCGGGACCGGGCAGGAGCACATCGTGGCCAGCGACGCCGCCCTCATCGCCGAGAACCTTTGAGGCACGCCGTCGCGGCCGCCCTCGCGCTCGTGGCCTGCGGATCGCCCGCCGATCCGCCGCCCGAGCCGGAGGTCTGCGACGAAGGGTCCCAGAGCGCGTCGCTGACGCCGGTCGATCGGAGGATCATCGGGGACGCAGCCGCGTACCCCGCCGACGGAGAGCTGCGCGCCCGAGACGCCCAGCTCGCCACCTCGCAGCGCGAGCGGCGAGAGGTGGCGTGGGCGACGGTCGCGAAGGTGCTCGACGGGATCCCCCTCGACGAGCCGTTGCCGAGCCTGCACGGAGCCGCCGAGCTGCCGCGCTTTTCGACGTGGTACGACCTCGACGACGTCCGGCGGGTCTTCCACCGCGCCTATGGCGCGCTCACCACGGCAGAGAAGGAGGCGCGGACGCCGATCTCGCCGTCCGCGCTCGACCAGGCCTTCGGCTGGAACGTCACCTCGGTCGATGAGCTCCCCAACTGGCCTCGCGAGCGCTACCTGGCCTACGTCGACGCGATCGAGGACGCGTCCGAGGTTGCCGGTCTGGGCGGGCTCTCCCGGGTCGTCTACAGCCCGGCGGCCGCCCGCCACATGGTCGCGAGCTACCCAGACGTCCTCGCCTGCCGGGACAGCGGTCCCCCGCCCGCCCAAGAAATCGGCCCGAGCGAAGAGGTCGAGCTGGCGCGGGTCCCGGTGGACGTCGAGAGCTGCTCGGCCACGGCCGTCGGCTCGTTCGCCGTGCTCGCCGACGAGACGCTCCGCGCCGTCCTGGAGGAGGGCGAAGGTGGCGTCCTCCGGGCGGTGGCCGGTGAGCAAAGTTGCCGGGCAGCGGCCGGAGAGGTCTGCGAGATCGAGGGCCCGGCGACGGTGATGGTCGCCGCGGAGGCGGGAGGCGAGCCGCTGTCGTCGGTCGTCGCGATCACCGTGGAGAGCCGCCATCCGAAGTGGGCCGGGTGCCTCGCCGCGCCGTTCCCGCTCGACGCGGCGATCGTCAAGGCGGACTACCGGCGAGCCGATCTCGAGCTTCAGCTCCCGGCGTATGCCACGACGGCGAGCGCCCTCACCGCTCGCCTCGCGGGCGACGCCTCCTGGGAGGTTCCTGACGCCATGGCCGACCCGAGCCCCGCGCAGATCCACACCCTCACGCTCCCGAATGGGCTCCACTTCCGGCTGGCGGGCCTCCACGTGATGACCAAGGAGCTCGACCATTGGGTCTGGATCACCCTCTGGTGGTCGCCCGAGCCCGACGACGACTTCGGCGCCGATCGCCCCGCGTCGATCGCGGCGCTCGGCGGACCCTGGGGTCACTACAAGATGTGCGTGGTGACCGCGTTCGAGGAGGGCGATCGAGAGCCCGGCGGCGGGTTCGAGCAGACCCACCCGACGCTCGCGGCCGCGCTCGCGGCGGTCCACTCGGGACAGGGCGCGCCCACTTGGTGCTCGAACCCTTACCTCGAGGAGGGCCACGGCAACGCAGCGACCAACTGCATCGGGTGCCACCAGCACGGGGGGACCGGGCTGCCCTCGGAGCAGATCCTCACGTTCCCGGAGCGCGGGCGGACCTCGCTCCGCAACAACTTCCCGACCGACTACTCGTGGGCCATCGACGCAGGGGATCGGCTCGGTCAGCTCTTCGCCGACGAAGAGCTGTACTGGCTCGGCCCGCGCTGACCACCCAGGGGTTTGCCCGACTTCCCAGACCGCCCAGCCGCGATCTGCGCTACACGACAGCTCAATGGGTCTGTTCGACGTCCACGCGCACCTGACGCACCCAAAGCTCGCCGATCGCGTCGACGAGCTCCTCGAGAGAGCGCGCGCGAAGGGCGTGACGTCGATCTTGTGCAATGGCCTCAACCCCTCCGACAACGAAGCGGTCCGCGCGCTGGCCGCGCGCGCGCCGATCGTGAAGCCTTGCTTCGGCCTCTACCCCGTCGACGCCGTCCTCGTCGAGATGGAGAGGCTAGGCGTCGACTACCCGCGAGACTCGCCGCCGATCTCCGGTGACGAGGGCGTCGCGTGGGTGCGCGAGCACGTGAGCGACGCCTTCGCGGTGGGCGAGATCGGCCTCGATGGCTATTGGGTTCCGGAGGCCCTGTGGGGCGAGCAAGAGCGAGTCTTCCGTGCGCTCGTGGAGATCGCCCTGGAGGCCGACAAGCCCATCATCATCCACACCCGCAAGCGAGAGCGGCGCGCCCTGGAGATCCTCGATGAGCTCGGCGCTCGGCGCGTCGATTGGCACTGCTTCGGGGGGAAGGTCAACCTCGCGCGCCAGATCGCGGAGCGCGGCCATTACCTCTCCATTCCAGCGAACGCGCGGCGTCACGAGGCCTTCACGCGCATGCTCGAGACGCTCCCCCGGGACAAGATCCTCCTCGAGACCGACTGCCCTTACCTTGGGCCCGAGCCCGGCGTCGACAACGAGCCCGCGAACGTGGGCCGCACGCTGGCGTACGCCGCAGAGCTGTGGAAGGAGCCAGAGGCCGCGGTGCTCGGGCGGCTCAGCGAGAACTTCGAAGCCCTGTTCGGCGTCGCGCCCTGACTACGGACCGGCGCAGTCGAGCCGAACCGAGATGGGCGCGGGGCGAAGCGCGTGCGCCTTCGGAAGCCCGTCGAAGACCGAGACGCCGAGGGTGACTCCACCGCTCGGATCGCGAGCCGGGGGGAGCGGCACGGTCAGCTTCGCTCGCCAGCCAGTGGGCTCCCGCGTGAGGGTGCCGCTGGCGCGCCCGGCGGCGCTGCTGAGCTCGGCGATCCCCGCCTCGGTCACCCGCAGCTCGCGCGCGCGCGCGACGTCGACGACGAACAGGGACGCCGCCTCGCCGGGCGACATCCGGTGCGGTGTGGCATCGCCGAGGTGGCAGGTGTCGACGCAACCCAACCGGGCGAAATGGGGAACGTCGACCTCGGCGAGGGTCATGAGGTCGACGCGATCGCCGGGGTCGTCGGTCGGGTCGTCCCACGCGAGCTCCAGCGCGAGCGTCCCCTCGTAGGTGACCGCACCCAGGCGCATGCGGGTCTTTCCGTCGAGGAAGCGCTCGCGATCCGAGGAGCGGAGATCGAAGGTCACGGGCTCGAGGCGAGAGAGCGCCGCGTCGGCCTCCTTCGCGGTGATCACCCTCGCCGCGCACAGCTGGGCGGCGCCCAGGCCGAGCGGGCGCACGCCTTCGCCGACCGACGCCGCCGGCCCCGCGGATGCGGCGGCGCCCGGCGCGGACGGCATGAAGCCCCCCCACGCGTCCTCGTGGCACTGCACGCACGGGCTCGTCTCGATCGGCCAGCTCCTCGCCAGGAGGGGGCGTCGTCCGTCGACGACGTCGTGGCAGGTCTCACAGCCCACGCTCGCCGCCGCGTGCT
Organism: Polyangiaceae bacterium; assembly: GCA_016719945.1. Classification (GTDB taxonomy): domain Bacteria; phylum Myxococcota_A; class Polyangia; order Polyangiales; family Polyangiaceae; genus Xiheicaenibacterium. Next base: position 45,827 of record JADJYE010000018.1, read on the forward strand.
CCTCGAGGGAGACGCTTCCATGGCGACCCTCCGTGCCCTCGTGGCAGGCAGCGCACGGCGCGCCGGGGAGGTGGCCGGGGGTGGGTCCGCTGGCGTCGGTCGCGGCGACCCTCGGCCCTGCAGCGACGATGGCGCCGCCAGCGGCGGCGGCGAGGAAGGGGGCGAGCGCCCGCACGAAGCGTGGCCGCGCCTCGTAGTCGGTGACGACCACGAAGAGCCCCGTCGCCGCGTGGACCACGCCCGACACGACGATGGCGAGCAGCAGGGTGACGTGGTGGCTCGCGGGAGAGGCGCCATCGACCCAATGGACGTGAACGATGAACGCCGCCATGAACACGATCGCGCTGAGCCGCTGCGCCCAGGCGAGCCTCATGGCCACCCATAGAGGGACGGTAGGTGCGCGAGGGCAGCCGCCGCTGACAGCGCGACAGAGAGCACGAAGGCGAGGGTGTGGTGCCTGGCCGGCGCCAGACGCTCGAGCGCCCACTGCGCGAGCCCGCTGCACGCGTGATACGTCAAGAGGGCGACGAGCGTGAGCTCGAGCGCCCGACCCGCCCAGCCCGCGCTTCGGCCCACGTCCCCGAGCCAGATGCCGCGCCCCTCGCGGGCGAGCAGCACGAGATACGCGGCGAAGAACGCGACCAACACCAGCCCGCTCGCGCGTCGCAGGTAGAAGTCTGCGCGCCCAATTCGAAGGGGCGGCCTCATCGCTCGCCCGCGCCTCTCGCGATGCGCAGGGAGGCGATCGCCTGGGCAGGGTCGAGTCCTCGAGGGCAGGAGGCGGTGCACTCCAGCGCGCCGCGACACCGATACGCGCCCAGGGGTCCGTGGGCGAGCGCGAGGCGCCCGCGCGGGTCTTCGTCGCGTGGGTCCCGAAGGCGACCGTACAGCTTCAGCATCGCTGCAGGCCCGGCGAAGGCGCCGCGCGCGGTCGTGACGGGGCACGCGGACGCGCAGATCCCGCACAGGATGCAGGCGTCCGCGCCCTGCATCGTGTGCAGCTGCTCAGGGGTCATCGGCAGCTCGCTCGCCGGTGTGGATTCGGGAGTCACATCTGCCGCGCGGGCGAGCCAAGGCCTCACCTCACGAAGAGCCGTGAAGAACCGGGAGCGGTCGACGACGAGATCACGCAGGACCGGCAGGCCGGCGAGCGGCTGAACTTCGACGCGCTGGTGTCCGCTGCACACCGACCCCAGGGTCGTCATACACGAGAGCACGCCGCGACCATTGACCTGGACAGAGCACTCGCCGCAGGCGCCATGGCGGCACGCGGCCCGGTACGCCAGCCCAAGAGAGTCGCCCCCCCGCTCGCGGAGGCGCTCGAGGGCGTCGAGCACGGTCGCCGAGGGCGCGAGCTCGACCTCGCCCCACACCCAGCGAGCGCGCTCGTGAGGCTCCTGGCGAAGGACGCGCAGCAGGTACCGGGTCACGCCTGCACCTCGCCTCGCCCCCGAACGTCGCGCCAACCGAGCTTCGGCTCACCGTCGGGGCCGAGCGCCGCGGTCGAGTGGCGCCGGAACCGGGAGTCGTCGCGCTGCGGGTGATCCCGACGCACGTGCGCCCCACGAGACTCCTCGCGCGCGAGCGCGCCGCGGAGGGTGAGCCCCGCGACCAGCAGCAAGCTCTCGGCCTCGAACGTGGCCGCCAGCTCGTAGTTGAAGGCGCGAGCCGCGTCGCGGCAGCCCACGGCGCGGAGCGCCTCCGACAGCGCGGCGACCTCGGCGAGCCCCGCCTCGAGCCCGTCTCGGTCGCGCGTCACCCCGCAGCGCCGAGTCATCACCTCGCCGAGCGAGCGCAGCACGGCGAAGACCGAGCGCTCACCCCGAGCCGCCGCGCCCCTGCGTGCGGCCATCGTCGCCTCGAGCTTCTGGAGGGCCGCGTCGCGTTCGTCCGCGCCGGTCCTCGCTCTGTTCATCGCCGCGGCGGCGACGGCGCGACCGGCGCGCCGGCCGATGACGCTCGCCTCGAGCAGGCTGTTCGCGCCGAGGCGGTTCGCGCCGTGCACGCCGACGCAGGTGCACTCACCCGCGGCGAAGAGGCCCTCGATCGGCTCCGAGCTCGGCGATAGCACGCGCCCTTCGAGGTCGATCGCGATGCCGCCCATTGCATAGTGGGCCGTAGGCCGAATGGGCACCAGGTCCTGTGCGAGGTCGATCCCTGCGAGCCGCTCGACGAGGCGTCGAACCTCCGGGAGCCTCTCCTGGATCTTGGCTGCGCCCAGGTGGCGAAGGTCCAGGTGCAGCGCCTCTTTCTGGTCGCCGACCCCGCGTCCCTCCTCGATCTCGGTCTGCTCGGCCCGCGTCACGACGTCCCGAGAGGCGAGCTCCTTGGCGGGCGAATAGCGCCCCATGAAGCGCTCCCCCTCGGCGTTGATGAGCCAGCCGCCTTCGCCGCGGCACGCCTCGCTCAGCAAGATGCCCTGTGGATACAGCCCCGTGGGGTGGAACTGGAGCAGCTCCAAGTCGAGGATGGCTGCGCCCGCACGGTACGCGAGGGCGACTCCGTCTCCGGTGTTGGTCAGGGTGTTGGTGTGCACCGACCACGCTCGCGCGTGCCCGCCCGTCGCGAGCACGACGGCGCGAGCGCCGAGCGCCACGGCGCGGCCGGTCGCGAGGTCGATGCCCGCCAGCCCGTTGCACGCGCCGCCGTCCATCGCGAGCGCAGTGACGAACAGCTCCTCGTAGAAGCGGACCCCGCGGGCGAGCGCCTGCTCATACAGCGTGTGCAGGAGCGCCTGCCCGGTGCGGTCGGCGGCGTAGACCGCGCGCGGCGCCGAGTGCCCGCCGAAGGGACGCTGCGCGATGCGACCGTCGGGCAGCCGGCTGAAGCAGCAACCCATGCGCTCGTAGGCGAGGACGAGGTCGCGTGCCTCGCGGCAGACGATCTCGACGGCGTCCTCGTCGGCGAGCCCAGCGGCTGCGGCGATCGTGTCCTTCGCGTGCGCCTGCCAGTCGTCAGCCACCCCGCCGGGCCCTGCGACGTTGCCGAGCGCGGCGGCGATGCCGCCCTGAGCCGCCACGCTGTGGGAGCGCAGCGGGTGGACCTTGGTGACGACCGCGACGTCCTCGAGCCCGGCGTCGCGGGCTGCGATCGCGGCCCAAGCGCCCGCGACCCCGAAGCCGACGATGAGGACGTCGTGACGGCCCATTTCGCGGGCACCCTACCACGGGCGCAGCGGCGTCGCGCGCATCAGGCGCCGGCTCGCACCAGCCGAAAGCCGACGAAGGTCGCTCGATCGACGGCGAGCGTAGGTCTGCGCGAGGCGGCGTGACACGCCTCGGGCCAATCGGCCCATGAGCCCCCTCGCAGAGCCGGGATCGCGCCATTGGAGCTCTCGACCCACGCGGCGCCTCCGCCGGCCAGATCGCGGACCCCATAAGGAGAAGCGTCGGTCGAGAATGCACCGACCGGCTCGGGAGCAGGCCGCTTGTCACGGGAGACGCGCGTCTTGCAAAGCGCCGCGTCGAAGCGATCCCCCCAGGGATACGGGCGGCCGTCGACGCCCCTCGCGGCCTTCTCCCACTCGTCGTCGGACGGGAGACGGACTCGCTCGCCTCGGCGCTCCGATAGCCACGCCGCATAGCTGCGAGCGCACGCCAGGTCGACCCCGAAGACGGGGAGCGAGCGCAGATCGGCCGGGCCGAGCTGGAAGCGAAGGATCGTCGCTGGCTTCGGTCCGCCCCTCCACTCCCAGAGCGGCGCGCCTGCCTCGTCGCGCGGCAAGAGAGCGTCGAGATCCCCGTGCTTGGAGGCGTGCTCCAGGAAGGTCAGGTACTCACCCATCGTTACGGGGAGGCGCTGGATGTCGAACGCTTCGACCTCGACCTCGCGCACGACGGCCCCGTGGACGCTCGTGGGGTGCCCGCCAAGGAGCGCGGCGCCGCCTGGCACGTGAGCCCAGTCCGCGTTCGGCAGGGTGAGCGACAGGTGGATGGTGCTCGCTCGACCCGCGATGCAGAAGAGGGGAACGGTCGCGGCCGCCCCGGTGGCGACCTCGCCCCGCAAGAGGTAGCGCCCGACCGGCAGCGCCGAGAGCGCGAGCGGAGCGGCCCCCCGGGCCAGCTCGGCGCCGGGGACGAGCCGCGCGCCGTCGTCCTCGAGCGCGAGGACGAACACCTCTGCGCCCTCGACGTCGGCTGTGATCAACGCGCTCCCGCCGCGATCCAGCTTCGCCGCGAACTGCCCGTCGTCGTGATCGAGCGCGAGGGCTTCGAAGTGCTTGCGCGAAAGATCGGCGCGGCGAACCGTGGCGCGCTCGTGCTCGAGCGCGTAGAGATTGGCGAGCTCGGCTCGAGCCGACGCGTGATCGGGGACCTCCTCGATCGCGCTCTCCAGCGACGCGACCGCGGTCTGGAAGGTGCGCGCGGACAGCGAGGCGATCACGAACTGGCCGTCCTCGGCGTGCCAGAGCTCTTCCTTCTCCTCCGTCGACGCCCACGGCGCGACCTGCGCGCGGAGCCGCGTGAGCTCTCGCTCCCGCTGCTCTTGGGCATCGAGCAGGTCCTCGTAGCTGGCGCGCAGCGAGCTGCCTTGCTCGGTGAGATCCGCCGCCCGCTTCTGGCGCCTTCGCTTCTCCTTCGTGCCCTCGAGGAAGGACTCGAGCGCCGTCGCCAGCTCGGTCGCGGTGGAGAGGCGACGGGTCGGGTCGAGCTCGATCGCCCTCATGCACAGCTCGTCGAGCTCCGGCGGGACGCTGCGATCCTTGGCGCGCTCCGAGGGTTGGATCGCGGGCGCGAGGGCCGGCTCGCCAGCCTTGACGGCGTCGTCCCAATCGTCGAACGAGATGAACGGGAAGGGGAGCTTGTCGGTCAGCAGCTGGTAGAGGATGACGCCGAGCGCGAAGACGTCGGTGTACGGGCCGACCCGCCCCCCCTTCTGGAGCTGTTCGGGTGGCATGTACCCGGGCGTGCCGCCCCGCACCCGCTTCGTGTCACCCTCGCGATGGGCGAAGCCCCAATCGGCGACGAAGACCTCACCGAACGACCCGAGCAGCACGTTGGGGGGCTTGAGGTCGCAGTGAAATACGCCGCGCGAGTGGGCGTACGCGATGGCCTGGCACACCTGGATGAATAGCCGAAGCATGCGCCCGTGCGAGGTCTTCCCCTCGCGCAAGGCGGTGAGGGCCTCCTCCAGCGTGGGCTGCTCGACGAGCGGCATCACGTAGAAGAGCCCCGCTTCAGGGTCCTCGCCGATGTCGTACACCGGCAAGATGTTCGGGTGCGCGAGGCCTCCCAACACCTGGGCCTCGCGCATCAGCGCCTCTGCACCCCCGCGTTCGGCCTTGTCGCGCAGGATCTTCACCGCCACCCGTCGCTCGAGCGCGCGATCGTCATAGGCGAGCACCTTCCCCATCCCGCCCTCGCCCAGCGTCCCGACCAGCACGAACCGGTCGCCAATCGGCTCACCGCTGGGTTGCGGCAGCGCGTCGCGGAGGGAGGGGCTCGGCTGTCGGCTCACGATGAGCACATGGTAGGGTAGGTATCGCTCGATGGAAGACCTGGCGTTCGGCGACCTGAAGCTCCGCGTGCAACCCTCCGCAGAGGGACCCCTCATCGTGCTGTGGGAGGGCAAGAGCGTCGATCGCCAACCCGGCAAGACCCTCGACCCCTACTTCGCGTCCCTCCTCGAGAGCGCGAAGGCGTCCGCGCGTGGGCTCGAGATGCGATTCGACCGGGTCGAGCACTTCAACTCGTCGACGATCACGTCGATCATCGGCCTGGTCCAGCGCGCTCGAACGCTCGGCGTCGCGCTGGTGCTCGTCTACGACAAGAGCCAGAAGTGGCAGCGGCTGAGCTTCGACGCGCTGCGCGTGCTGGGCAAGAACGACGGCTTGCTGGAGGTTCGGTCGGTGTGACGCCCGGTCGGCTCGACTTCGCCATCGACGTCCCGGTCACCAGCGATTGGCCGAACGTCGAGCACCTGCGCTCGTCGGTCGATCGCATGATCCGGCTGATCGCCGGGGACGCCGCCGCGGGCCAGACCGTCTCGCTCGTCGCTGCCGAGCTCGCCGAGAACGCGATCAAGTACGGCGCCTGGAGAGAGGACGCCGGCACCCTGCGGGTGAGGGTATGGGGCGACTATCCGCACGCTCATGTGATGGTCGAGAGCCCAGTCGGGACGGGTGACGAGGTCCCCGAGGGGCTCTCGAAGACGCTCTCCTTCATCTCCGCGTACCCCTCCGCCCTCGAGGCGTACCAGGCAAAGATCGCGGAGCGCGCCGACAGCTCGGACGGCGCGGCCAGCGGCCTCGGCCTGCTGCGAGTGTCGTATGAGGCAGGCTGCACGCTGCGCGCCGAGGTCGAGGGTGCCACGTTGCGGATCGTCGCGGACATGGAGCTCTGATCGTATGCCTCCGACGAAGCCTCCCTCCGCGAGCGAGACGGTCATGTCGCAGCGCGAGCTCGACGCGCAGCCGACCCGCGGCGTGTTGACGCTCACGACGGGAGCGGAGACGGGCCGCGTGATCTCGATCGAGGACCGCGGCGTCACGCTCGGGCGCTCCGAGGAGTGCTCCGTGTGCCTGCCCGACCTCAGCCTCTCCCGGGTCCACGCCCGCGTGCGCCGGACCGAGGGTGGATACTTCCTCGAGGACCTGAAATCGCGCAACGGCTGCTTCGTGAACGAGGCACGCGTCGACTTCGCCGCTGCGCTGGAGAACGGCGATCGGGTCCGCCTCGGCGACACGGTCACCCTCAGGTTCTTCCTCGTCGACGATCGCGAGGAGGCCGCCATGCGCGCCGCGTTCGAGGCGTCTCGGCGGGACGCGCTCGCGACCCGCCTCAAGCAGCTCACCGAGCGCGACGAGACGCTACGCGACGAGCTGGTCGCTGCTGGGGAGTTCCAGCGCCGCGCGCTCGTCCGGCCGCCGGCCATGAACGGCGTGGCGATCGACGTGCTCTACCGTCCGCTCGATGGGGTCGGCGGCGATCTGTTCCACGTCTCTCCCCTGTCAGAGTCGGTGACGCGCGTCTTCCTCGCCGACGCGACCGGGCACGGCATCCGCGCGTCGCTGTCCATGATGCTGATCCTCAGCGAATACGAGTCGGCGCGAGAGGCGACCGGCCCGGCCGCCGTGCTCGCGTCGCTCAACGATCGCTTCACGTCCGTCCACGCCCACCTGGGCGTGCGGTTCACCGGGGTCTGCGTCGATCTCGATCGCGCGCGCGGGTCGCTTCGCGTGGCGACCGCCGCGCACCCCTCGCTGTGGCTCCTCGGCGCAGCGGGGCGCGCCGAGCTTCCCTCGGGGGGTCCGTTCGTCGGCCTGCTGCCAGGCATGAGCTTCCCTGAGGTCGAGCACCCGCTCGCGCCCCGAGACCGGCTCGTCGCGTACACCGACGGGCTCACGGAGGCGTTCGATCCCAGCGGTGAAGCCTTCGGGGAGTCGCGTTTGCTCGACGCGCTCACCGGCGTGGAGCTCGGGCTCGCTGTCCGCGCCGTGGAGAAAGCTGTGGATATCTTCCGGGGAGCGCGGGCCCTCGACGACGACGCGACGTTGCTCGTGATCGACCGCACCGGCTAGCTCTCTTGCGTGTCTGCATTTCAGCGTTGCAGGGCTGAAAGTCGCACCAGGGACACAGGCCCCTGTTTCGCGCGGGTTCGCGGGGGTCCGAGGGTGGCACGGGACTTGTAATAGGTGTCTATCGAAGCGCCTGTGACGGTTTCCCCCCCCCCACCGTCGAGCAGGCGCTTCGTCTATTTTGTCCTCCTGACTTGCTGCTGTTGTTAGCTGGCAAGCTGTGAGCAACCCCGCCGCGCCGCACTCGCCGATCCGTCACCTCGACGCCCTCCTCGCCTCCCTGCGCGGCAGCGAGGGCGCGTTGTCCCTCGTTCGCTCGCTCTGCGACGACGTGGGACCGCGTTACCCTTGCACCCCCGGCGATGTCGCCGCCGTGGCGTGGGCGAAGGAGCGGCTCCGAGAGGCAGGCCTCGCGAACGTCAGGTCCGAGGTCGCGCCGGCCCAGCTGTGGGAGCGCGGCGCCGAGTCGTGCGAGCTGTTGCTCCCACGCAGGCAGCCGGTCGTGCTCACGGCGCTCGGCGGGAGCGTAGGGACGACCGGCGCGATCGAGGCCGAGGTGATCGAGCTCGGCTCACTCGAGGAGCTCGAGGCCGCGCCGCAAGAGCGAGTGGCCGGCCGCATCGTCTACCTCCACCACGTCATGCCGCGGAGAAGAGACGGCACCGGGTACAACGCCGGGTCGCTGGTGAGGACGCGCGGGCCGTCGCTCGCGGGCAAGAAGGGCGCAGCGGCGTGCCTCGTTCGCTCGGTGGGGACAGACTCGATGCGCGCGGCGCACACCGGCGCGCTGTTCTATGAGCCGGGCGTGGCGCAGATCCCCTCCGCGGCGCTCTCGATCCCGGACGCCGACACCTTGCACCGGCACCTCGCCGCCGGGCGGACCGCTCACGCCAGGCTGGTGCTCGAGTGCAAGCCGCTGCCTGTCGGGGAGTCGGCGAACGTGCTCGCCGAGCTCCCGGGCACCGACAAGGCGGACGAGATCGTCCTCGTCGGCGCACACCTCGACTCGTGGGACCTTGGCACCGGGGCGCTCGACGACGGCGCAGGCTGCGCGATCGCCGTCGCCGCCCTCCGCGCGATGGCGGCGCTGCCGGCGAGACCGCGGCGCACGGTTCGCGTCGTGCTCTTCGCCAACGAGGAGCTGGGCATCGGCGGCGGCCTCGCCTACGCCCGCGCCCACGCGGACGAAGCGGCACGGCACGTCGCGGCGATGGAGGCCGATCAGGGCGACGGCGCTCCCTGGGCGCTCCGCGTGCCCGAGGGAGCGCGCGACGGCGCGCTCACCCGGCTCCTCCACGAGAGCTTGGCCCCGCTCGGGCTCGAGCTCGACGCTGGGCCCTCCCGGGGCGGGGTCGACATCTCGCCGCTTCGACAGCTCGGGGTGCCGTTCGTGGATCTTCGACAGGACGCCACCCGCTACTTCGACTTTCACCACACCGTGAACGACGTCTTCGACAACGTCTCGCCGGTCGATATCGCCGCGGCGACCACCTGCTTCGCGGCGGCGCTATGGGTGCTGGCGAACGCCGACGAACGGTATGGCGAGGCCGCGTGCTAGGGTACGGGCCGCGATGAAGAGCGACCTGCTCACGGACCTCGGCCAGCGCCTCGTGTCGGAGTCGCTCACCAGCCGGGCCCTCGCCGCCGAGACCGACGCCGGCCCGCATGTCTCGATCCTCCCGGAGGCGAACGTCCTCAAGATCGGCGGACAGAGCATCATCGATCGAGGGCGCGCCGCGCTCTTCCCGATCGTCGACGAGATCGTCAAGAACCTCGGGCGCCACAAGATGATCCTCGGGACGGGCGCAGGGACGCGCGCCCGCCACGCATACAGCGTCGGCATCGATCTCGGGATGCCGACGGGCGTGCTCAGCGTGCTCGGTACGTTCGTCAGCATGCAGAACGCGCGCATGCTCCATTATTTGCTCGCGAAGCACGGCGTACCGTTCATCGAGCCCGCCCAGTTTCCGCAGCTGCCGCTCTACCTGGCAGAGCGAGACGCGGCGATCTTCTTTGGGATGCCGCCGTACACCTTCTGGCAACAGAACGCGCCGATCGGTCGCATCCCGCCCCACCGAACCGACACCGGCTCCTACCTGGTCGCCGAGGTCTTCGGGGCCCGCTCGATGATCTACGTGAAGGACGAAGATGGCCTGTTCACCGCCGATCCCAAGAAGGACAAGGGCGCGAAGCACATCCGGTCGATCACCACCGCGGAGCTGCGCGCGCTCGACCTCGGCGACGTCGTGCTCGAGCGGGCGGTGCTCGATCTGCTCGACCGCGCCAAGCACTGCAAGAGCGTCCGCGTGATCAACGGGCTCGTGCCCTCCAACATCACTCGGGCCCTCGAGGGCGAAGACGTCGGTACGCTCATCACGGGGAGCGCCACATGAAGGACGCTCGGCACCACCTCGGCTCGCTGCTCATGCGCGAGAGCCTCGTCGACAAGGGCGTCGTCGCCGGCACCGACGGCGGGGCGACCGTGCGGATGCTCCCCGACGTGAGCGTCGTGAAGATCGGCGCGAGCTCGATCATCGACAAGGGCTCCGCCGTGGTGTCGCCCGTCGTCGAGGCGCTCGGCCGCGCGCTCTCGCGCGATCGCCTCATCATCAGCACCGGCGGTGGCGCGCGCACGCGGCACGTCTTGTCGATCGGCATCGATCTAGGGCTGCCGACGGGCGTGCTCGCTCAGCTCGCAATGGCAGACTCGCTCGGAAACGCCCACATTCTGGGCACCCTGCTGGCGCCCTTCGGGGTCGTCGCCATCCCGCCCGAGATGTTCGGGCACCTGCTTCCGCTCTTCGTGCGGGCCGTCCCCGGGGTCATCTGGAGCGGCGAGCCCCCCTACTCGCTGTGGGAGCACCCCCCGGAGGAGGGCCGCATTCCGCCTCATCGCACCGACACCGGCACGTACCTGGTCGGCGAGTGCTTCGGGTGCAAGCAGGTGATCCTCGTGAAGGACGTCGACGGCCTCTACGAGCGCGATCCGAAGAGGCACCAGGGGGCCGCGCGCATCGCTGAGATCGGCGCGCGCGAGCTCGCCCGGCGCGACCTCGAGACCCTCCCGTTCGACCGCGCCCTCTTGGGTCTTCTCCAGCGCGCCCGGCTCGTCGATCGCTTCCAGATCGTGAGCGGCCTGATCCCCGGGCACCTCGAGGCCGCGCTCCGCGGCGAGCGTCCCGGGAGCGTCGTGTACCGCGACTAGCAAAGATGGGCGACGACGTCTCTCGCTTCGAGTTCGACACGCAGGCCGAGCGGTTCGACGCACGGACTCGGCTCGGTGAAGGCGCCGCGCGAGAGATCGCGTCTGCAGTGCTCGAAGTGGCAGGCGTGACCGAGCCGCGCCTGCTCGAGGTGGGCGCAGGAACCGGGGAGATCGGCGAGCATTTTTGCCGCAGCTGTCGCTACGTCGGGATCGATCTCTCCGCCGCCATGCTGAAGGAGCTCGAGCGGCGGGTCAGCGGCATCACCGCGCCCGCGGCGCCGACCTTGCTCGTCGCGGACGCCAACGAGCCTTGGCCAGTTCCGGACGGCAGCGTCGACGTCGTCTTCTTCTCGCGGGTCTTTCATTTGCTCGACCCCGCGCACGTCGCGCGCGAGCTCGAGCGTGTCCGCGGGTCTCGGGGTCTGACGGTGCTCGTGGGGCGCACGCAGCGCGATCGCGCCTCCGTCGGGGCGCGCCTGCGCAGGCAGCTGCTCGAAGCGCTGGAGGACCGCGGGCTCTCGCCGAAGCGGGGCGAGCGCGGCGGCGGCCCGCTGTTCGATGACCTCGGCGCGCGCGGCCGCCGCATCGAGCGCCGCGAGGTCGCGACGATCGTCGTCGAGCGGTCGGCGCGCGAGAGGCTCGAGTCGTGGCGCACGAAGGGCGGGCTGGCGGGGCTCGATCTCCCCGCGGAGGAGCGCGACGCGGTCCTCGCTGAGGTCGAGGCGTGGGCGCGCCGGCGGTGGCACGACCTCGAGGCCAAAGAGGCGTCGATCGAGGCGTACACCCTCGAGGGCGCCTGGTTCTGATCCTCCCGCCAAGGTCGGGGGTTGACACGGACTGACCAAAGAACCAAACTGGTCATCCAGTGGACGCCGCCAAGAAGGAGTGCATCCTCGTCGAGGCCGCCCGCGCCTTCGCGCGGTTCGGGTTCAAGAAGGCGTCGATCGACGAGATCGCCCGGGGCGCCGGCGTGGCGAAGGGCACCGTGTACCTCGCCGCCGAGTCCAAGGAGGAGCTGTTCTACCAGGTGCTCTACCGGGAGACGCGGGCTTGGCAGGCCGAGTGTGCCCGCGTGATCGACCCGCGCGTCCCCGCCGATCGGCTGCTCGCCGACCTGCTGGAGACCGCGATGAAGTACCTCGAAACCCGGCCCCTCGTGAGGGAGCTGCTGCTCGGAGAGACGAGCCGCGCGCTGCCTGGTTGGGCCGAGCGCTTCGGCGAGCTCGCGCGCGTCGGCCGAACGAACGTGGCCGAGGTCCTGCGTGTGGGCATCCGCCAGGGGACCTTCCGAGATGACCTGGAGGTGGAGACCGTCGCAGGTCTTCTGCAGGATTTTCACCTCGCAGCGCAGGTCAACCGCGCTGACCGCGAGGACCTCGCCCGTCGCGCGCGCGTGGGCCTCGACCTCGTGCTCAACGGTCTGCGGGCCCGCTGATCATTGTCGGGCAGACGCGCGGCCTGGCTCTTGTTCGCTCATCATTGACCAGAAAACCATTTCAGTCACGGGGTAGCCATGCACATCGCCATTACGGGGGCTTCATCGGGTATCGGCGCCGCGTACGCGCGCCATTTCGCAGCCAAAGGGCACAAGCTCACGCTGGTGGCTCGACGCGAGGAGCACCTGAAGAAGCTCGCGCGCGCGCTCGGCGAGGCGAACGTCCACGTCGCGATCCACGACCTCGCAGATCCGAAGCAGGCCGCCGCCTGGATCCCGGCGGCAGAGGCAGCCTTGGGCCCCATCGACGTGCTGGTGAACAACGCAGGGGTGCAGATCGTCGGGCGGACGCACGAGGTCGACCCGGACGAGGCGGAGCGTCTGTTCGCGATCGATCTGCTGTCGCCGCTGCGGCTCACGCGCGCCGTGCTGCCTGCGATGATCGCTCGCGGCGCGGGCACCATCGTCGACGTCGCCTCGATGGCGGCGCTCGCGCCTACGCCGGGGATGACCTACTACAACGCGGCCAAGGCCGGCCTGGCCGCTGCGTCGGAGTCGCTGCGCGGCGAGCTGCGCGGCACCGGGGTTCACATCGTCACCGTCTACCCCGGCATCATCGGCTCCACGGACATGGCGAAGGCCGCGCTCGAGAAGTACGAGCCCTCCGCGATCGTGTCCGCGTTCCCTCAAGGCACGGAGGAGAGACTCGCAGAGCTCACGCTGCGCGCCATCGAGCGGCGCGTCGATCGCGTGATCTATCCGCGCTCGGGCGTGCTCAGCCGCTGGTTCCCCGGGACGACGCGCTGGGTGCTCGACCGATTGACGCCGCGGCTGCGCGCGGTCCCGGCCGTGGGAGCCGTGTCGTGAGCCAGCTGTGGAAGCCGGTCTCGTTCGGCGCCACCGGCCTGTCGATCAGCCGCATTGGCCTCGGCTCGAGCTATGGCGTCGGGAGCGCCGACGTCGAGCGAGCGTTCGAGCGCGGCGTCAACTTCATGTTCTGGGGCCTGCGGCGGCGGGGCGACTTCGGCGCCGGCTTGCGCAACATCGCGGCACGGCGCCGCGAAGACCTCGTCCTCGCGGTGCAAAGCTACACGCGGGTCGGCGCGCTCATGGGCACCTCCCTCGACTGCGCCCTTCGCTCCCTGCGCACCGACTACGTCGACATGCTCTGCCTCGGCTGGTGGGACGAGCTCCCGCCCGAGCGCATCCTCGACGCCGCTCGAAGGCTGAAGGACCGCGGCAAGGTCCGCCATTTGGTCATCTCGTGCCACCACCGCCCGTCGTTCGAGGTCATGGCTCGCACGCCCGGTCTGGAGGGCATCATGGTCCGATACAACGCCGCTCACCCGGGCGCAGAGCGCGACGTCTTTCCATTGCTCGGGGACGCAGACCCTGGCGTGATCGCCTTCACGGCCACCCGCTGGGGCTCGCTCCTCGACCCGAGGCTCGTGCCCGAGGGGGAGCGCGTCCCCCGGGCGAGCGATTGTTATCGCTTCGTCCTCAGCCACCCGAGCGTCCACACCTCCCTCGCTGGCCCCAAGGACGCTGCCGAGCTCGACGAGGCGATGGCGGCGCTCGACCGCGGCCCGATGGACGTCGAGGAGCTCGCGTGGATGAAGCGGGTGGGTCTCGCCGTACGCGGCGACACCAAGGCGCACCGCGCGATGGAGCAGATCGATCGGGCGCGGTCCTTCTTCACGGGGACCGGCCGGGCCGGGGCCGACGGGCGGTCGCCGCCCCCGGGGTGACGGCGCGACGATATAGTGGCCGGCATGATCGAGTGGAGCGACACGCACAGATCCATCCGCGACATGGTCCGCCGCTTCGTGGAAGCGGAGATCAAGCCGAAGGTGACCGAGCTCGAGCACGGCGACCTGCCCCCGTACGACATCTTGAGGAAGATGTTCGCGACCTTCGGGATGCGCGACATGGGGGAGATACGAGCGGCGAAGGCGCAAGCACGCGCCGAGAAGCGCGCCGCCGCCCGGGCCCGCGGGGAGGATCTTCAGCAGGAGGAGCGGACCGAGTCGGGCGACCAGGTGGCCATGCAGATGCTGCCGATCATCGAGCTCTCGCGCTTCTGCCCGGGGATGGTGACGGCGCTGGGCGTCAGCGTGGGGCTCACGGCGAACACCATCATGAGCCGGGGCACGCCGCGCCAGATCGAGCGCTGGGCGAAGGATCTGCTCACCCTCGACAAGATCGGCGCGTGGGCCATCACCGAGCCAGGCTCCGGCTCCGACGCCTTCGGCTCGATGAAGGCTACGGCCCGGCGCGCCGAAGGCGGCTATCGCCTGAACGGTAACAAGACGTTCATCACCAACGGACCCTACGCAGACACCATCGTCTTCATCTGCAAGCTCGACGAGGACAACGACCCGAAGGACCGCAAGGTCTTGAGCTTCGTGCTCGAGCGGGGAGAGAAGGGCCTCGTGCAGAGCAAGCCCCTCAAGAAGATGGGCATGCACTCGTCACCGACCGGCGAGCTCTTCCTCGAGGACGTGTTCGTCCCCAACGATCGGCTGCTCGGGGAGACCGAGGAGATCAGCTACCGCTCCGGCGCGAAGGACACCTTCACGGCCGAGCGGACGGGCGTCGTGGCGATGGCGCTGGGGATCATCGAGCAGTGCCTCCAGCTCTCGGTCGAGTACGCGAAGACGCGGGTGCAGTTCGGGCGCCCCATCGGAGACTTTCAGCTCATTCAGCTGAAGCTCGCGAAGATGGAGGTCGCCCGGATGAACGTTCAGAACCTCGTCTTTCGGATCATCGAGCTCTCGACCGAGGGCAAGCGCATGCCGCTGGCCGAGGCGAGCGGGTGCAAGCTCTACTGCGCGCAGAGCGCGATGGAGGTCGCGCTCGAGGCCGTGCAGCTGTTCGGCGGCAACGGCTACATGGCCGAGTTCCAGGTCGAGCAGCTCGCCCGGGACGCCAAGGTGCTGCAGATCTACGGCGGAACGGACGAGATTCAGATCTCGCAGATCGCCCGCTCACTGCTCGCGGGGTGAGTCACCGGCGATCGCGGAGGTCGGCCTCGCAGGGGCCTCCGCCTTTCACGCGGGGGATGCGGGGAAGGTTGTAGACATAGACGAGGTCCGCGAGGGTCTCGGGCACCCCCTCCTCCTCGAACGGGTCTTCCTCCCCCTCCTCCACGACGACCCACTCTTGCTGCGGAGGTGCCGCGACCGTCGCGAGCTCCTCCAGCGTGACGTCGCCGCTCTCGTCCGCGTCGGCCGCCATGAAGAGATCGAGCTCGATTGGGGCGTCGTCCGTGGGCGCGACGCGGAAGAGCTCCTCGACGCTCGCCACCACCGACAGCTCACGCTGGGCGCCGCCTTCGAGGTCGAGGACGCTCGAGTAGCCGTCCCCCGAGGCGTCGGCGCAGCTGTCGAGCTCGTAGCTGCGTCGGAACGACCACTCGAACGTGAAGCGCTCACCCCCGCGCTCCGCACTGCCCCGCACATGGAGTGAGACCCGCTGGTCCTGGGCGTACGCGTCGGAGCCTTCGCTGCGCAGCAGGGCGACGTCGTCCGCCGTGACACCTGCCCCGAGCACCGTATCGTCCGACGGCGCGCGCAGCCGGAACTCGACGCTGCACCGGCCGAGCCCATAGACGAGGCCGAGCTTGTCGCCCTTGGCCGCGAGGAGGTCGAGCGTCCAGTCGTAGCGGGCGTCGGAGTAGGCGTTGCACGACTCCTCGTCGCCATCGGGGTCCCCGTCGAGATCGACGCTCCCCATGGCGGTGAGGGCGCGGTCGATCTTCACGGTCCACCCGTCGCTCGACTCGAAGCCGCCGCGTGTTCCCTCGCTCGGCTCGATGGTGACGACGATCGAGCCAGGCTCGGGGCGCGTGTCGGCGGGGAGACAGCCGGCCTGCGCGAGCACCCACGACACGACGAAGGCGGCGCGCCTCATCGCTAGAACCCTCCTTCGACGCCGAAGCTCGGGATGGTCACTGGGCCCACTTCGTTTCCATTGAGCGTCTCCAGGTTCAAGGTCGCGTTGACCATCTCGAGCACGACAGACACCCAGCCGGTCGGGCCGAAGCGCCACTTCTTCTCGACCCTGAAGTCGAGCCGATAAAAGGGTGGGTCACGCTCGGGAGCGCTCGGCCGATAGAGGTCGGGCAGACCGGCGGGAGCGCTGAGCTGGGGCGCCCCCGAATACACCGAGAAGCGCAGCCCGCCGCGCCAGCCGCGCGTCATGTCGACGCTGACGGCCGAGTGGAACACGTGGCTGCGATCGAACGCGGCCGGGAACTTGTAGCCGTCGATGGCCCGCGTCGTGCGAGAGAAGGTGTACGCGATGAACCCCCCGAGGCGCGAGGCGAGCGATCTGCGCAGGTAGAGCTCGAAGCCCTTCGAGCCGCCGGTGCTGCGAGGGATCTGGGTCGCGTCGTCTCCCGGCGGACGAACCCCGATCGAGTCGGTCATGTTGAGGAACACCGCGTCGAACGCGGTCGCGGTCGCGGTGATCGACAGGGGCAGGTCGACCTCGACGCCCGCCGACGCCTGGAGCGACCGCTGCAGCCCACCTTGAAGGCTCGCCACCGCGAGGCCCGGGACCGGCACGATGAACGACGGGGTCTGGTGCGCCATCCCGAGGGCGTGCAGGAGCCTCACGCGCTCGTGGGCCTGAACGACGACCGCGAGCCGAGGATCAGCGGACATGGCGCTCGCGCCATTGGAGAAGAACATGTCCGCGCGCACGCCGGGGGTCACCAGCACCCGCGGGTGCATCCGCCACTCCACGTCGGCCCAGAAGCCCGCGGCGGCGTCGTTACGCGGAGGGAAGAGCGAGTCGTAAGCCTCGTTTCCGGGGTCGTCCGGATCGACGTACGGACGCGGGGCCGCGGAGTAGAGATCCTGCTGGACGTCGAGCCCCGCTCGAAGCGTGAGGTCGTCGCCGAGGGGCTGGCTCAGCTCGACCCGCGACGCGACCGAGACGTCGCGCGTGTTTCTGCCATCGGCGACGCGGGTCTGGTCGTACCCGAACGTGACCGCCGCGCGCAGCTTCCCGCCCCCGGGCAGGCGCGCGTCGTAACGCCCGTCGACGCGATAGAACTCGGAGCCGAACAGGACGGTCTCGATCTCGTTCGTCGTCTGCGAGAGGAAGTCGTACGCGCCGAACGCGAACAGGCTGACCCTGTCGCGCGGGGTCACGTCGTAGGCCACGCGTGCCTGGTAGTCCCGATAGTCGAGCGTGATCTCCGGGGAGATGAGCGAGAACAGGCCGGCCGTGTACGAGTACCGACCGCCGGCGAGCGCCGTGAAGCGGCCGTCCTCGGTGCCGCCCTCGACGAGCGCGCCGGCGTCGACGATCCGAAGGACGGCCTCGCCATGCCAGTCGGAGCGAGGCTCGGTCGCCTCGGCGACGACGACCGCCCCGGCGTAGCGGCCGAAGCGAGCTGGATATCCGCCGGCGTATAGGTCGACGCGCTCGACGATGGCCGGGTGTACGACCGAAGGCCCCGCCGCCGCGTGGAATAGGTAGGGGACGCGGACGCCGTCCAGGAAGTAGCCCACGTTGCCCGGAGGCGCACCGCGGACATAGAAGAACGGCAAACCCGAGACGATCGGCGTGACGCCAGGGAGGATCTCGATCGCGCGGAACGGGTCCCCGAATGCGCCGGGGAGCTGCCTGACCTCGGCGCGCGTGAGGGACGAGACCGATGGCGGATGTTTGAGGCCTCGCACCTCGACCTCGATCGGGCGAAGCGCGTCGCTCGGCGCGTACCCGTCCGCTTCGTCGCTCTCCTCCGGGAGGTACTCCTCGCTTGGGATGAGGTCAGGCTCCTCCGCGCGAGCCTCCTTGGCGACAGCCGCGAGCGCAACCGCCGAGAGCCCGGCGAGGAGCCATTGGGAGGGGCGAGGGGCGGACATCAGAGCTCGATGTGCGCCGCGCCGCCGAGGACCCCAGGGCCGAGCCAGGGAGCGAAGGAGACGTCCCCCACGGGACGTCCTTCGCGGGGGCGCGGCACGTCCGGAGCGTCGAACGCGAACAGGACTGCGCCGGTGAGGAAGATCGCGATCCCAGCGCCTGCGCTGACACCGGAGACCACGCGGTAGGTGTCGCGCGCCGCGATGGCCTCGTCGTACGCTCGACGCTCCTCGTCGGTCGCGTCGTCGGCTACCTCGAGGTCTTGGGCGCTGCGATGCTCGACCACCGACAACACGCCGAACACGATGCCCGTCGCGACGCCCGCGCCCCCGACGCCCATCGACGCCCAGGCCCACTTGCGCTGAGCGGTCTCGCGGAGGTCCACCAAGATCTGTCGGGGGTGCCCACGCTCGAGCACCACTTGCTGCTCATGAGCGTGATGACCGTCCAGCGTGACGGCGAGGTGGTGGACGCCGGGCTCGGCCTCCACGGGCTTGGGGAGCGGAGCCTTGCCCACCTCGATCCCGTCGACATGGACCGCCGCCCCTTGGGTCGCCTCGACGACGAGCCTCGCGGGAAGCGGGCCTGCGCTCGGGGCGACGACCGCAGGCGTCGCGCTGCAACCGAGCGAGCCCGTGAGGGCGAGTGTGACGGTCCACCGCGAGGGCGAACGGCTCGCCGACCATCGTGCTGCCATGGCCCCGAACCATGGCTCAACAGCAGCGGTCGGGCCACCTCGCGATACGCTCCGCGAGCATGAGCCTCAGGCTCGCTCCCCTCGCGCTCGTGCTCACTGCCTGCGGCGGCGGAGGCGACGCGATCGGGTCTTCGGGGTCCACGTCGAGCTGGGCGACCGCGGTCCCTATCGTCGCATCGAGCGGACCCAGCTCGACCCAGACGAAGTTGCGAGGCCGGGTGACGATGGACCCACTCGGAGCGCCCATCCTCCCGGCGCCCGCGCCGGACTGGCACGTGAACGATCACACCTTCGTCCGGGATCGCGAAGGCCGGTGGCGAATGTTCGGCATCGTAGCGGCCAACCCACCTCGCCCGAAGCCCACGCCGGCAGAGGGGGCACGCAAGGGCCCCTCGTTCGGGCACGCCGCGTCCGACAGGCTGACCTCCGGGTGGAGCTTCCGCGAGGACCGCCCCTTCCACGAGAAGCACAAGGAAGGCTCGGTGCTGTGGGCGCCCCACGTCGTGTGGGACGGCTCTCGCTACCACATGTTCTACACGTCGGGCGGCGACCCCAGCGCGTTCGTGATCTCCCACCGCACGTCGCCCGACCTCTCGCAATGGTCGAAGGCGCAAGAGGTGTTCACGGACGGGTGGCAGGGGCGCGACCCGATGGTGCTTCGCCTGCCGACCAACGAGTGGGCGATCTACTACACAGCGACAGAGGACCCGACCCGCGCCAGCCCCCACGTCGTGGCGGTCCGAACGAGCTCGGATCTCGAGCGCTGGAGCGAGCGAAAGATCGTCTTCACCGACCCGCACGTGGGGAAGGGCTACGGCCCTACGGAGTCTCCGTTCGTGGTCGCGCGCGACGGCTGGTACTACCTGTTCATCGGCCCGCGCCCCTACGACGCGCCGGGCCCCGGTCGACCCAACTGGGAGCATCCAGGCTACGTCGGGAGCGACGTCTTCAAGAGCCGCTCCTTCGATCGCTTCACCGACGCCGACTTCGTCGGCCACCTCGCCGTGCACGCCGCCGAGGTCGTGCAGGACGTAGATGGGCGCTGGTACGTCTCGTCCGCGGGGATCCGGCAGGGCGGGCTCTACCTGAGTCGTCTCTTCTGGGACGACTGACCGGGCCGCCGCGACGGCTGAGCCTTGGCGCTGCGTACGGAACTTAGAGCCAGTGGGCGCTCGCTGTAGTACTTGCGTTCGATGAGCATCGGGAAGAACCCCTACGTGCCGAAGGCACAGCAGGCCGAGCAGAAGGCCGCCACCGCGCCGGACGACGCCACGAAGATGCGCGCGTACCGCGACGCCGCGCACCAGTGGGAGCGCGCAGCGACGAGGGAAGGCCCTGGGAAGCGCCGCGACGAGTACGAGCAGTACGCCGACAAGAACCGAAGGCTCGCCAACGGAGAGATCTCGGCAGACGAAGAGGCCGCCCTGGCCGCCGCCGTCGACCCCAAGACGCTCAACTGAGCGGCACAGCAGCCGGCGCGAAGGCGCCACCTGGCCCTCCGAGTCCACAAGGTCGACGCCAAGACGCTGTCGATCGACGTGGAGCTCTGAGGCGGCGCTTCCGGGCCGGGGCGACCAGCGTCGCCCGCTCGGCTCGCGACGCAGCGCCTACGGAATGACCTGATCGCCGATCGTCGAGCTCGTCACGACGATCGGCGTGTCGTCGTGCCCGCTGATCTGCGGGTACGTCGGGTACCAGGTGCCGCCCGTGTTGTTCGTGATGTTGGAGCTGTCGATCTGGATGTCCCCCGTGTGGTCGTTGGTGACGAAGAAGATCGCGCTGCCGTGTTGGATCACGTCGTTGTGCTCGATGCGGGTGCCGCAGAGCTCGAGGGTCATCGTGTTGCCGTCGTTGTAGATGGCCCCCCCGCTGCCGCCGCCCGGGGTGCCCGGCTGCGCGGGGTTTCCGCCGTTGCCAATGGCGTGGTTGTGGGAAAAGAGGCTGTTGATGAGGGTCCACGACACGCCGATGCTGCTGATTCCGCCGCCGTTGGAGCAGGTGTTGCCATACCCGTCGGCCCCGCCGAAGGTGCTGTCGACGACGTAGATGGGCAGCCCGTTGTATTGGCTGAAGGCTCGCACGCCGGCGCCGCCAATGTCGGGCCCGGTGCTCGCGCAGACATTGTTGAAGAAGCGCGAGCGGACGATCTTCAGCCGTCCGCCGCGCGCCCAGACCGCCCCACCCCCGTCGTATTCGCTCTCCGCCGACGAGTCCCCGTCGACGAAGGTGAGGTTCTGGAGCGTGAGC
Source organism: Polyangiaceae bacterium (assembly GCA_016719945.1). GTDB lineage: Bacteria > Myxococcota_A > Polyangia > Polyangiales > Polyangiaceae > Xiheicaenibacterium. The sequence goes on from JADJYE010000018.1 coordinate 66,804, forward strand.
CGCGGATGATCTTGGTTGTCGCAGCTCGCGGTCGTCCAGACCTGGTCCTGGTCACAAGTGTTCATGTAGAGGATGCGCCGCTGGCCGCCGCCGCTCAACGTCACGAGGCCTCCGCCGTCGATGACGATGTTGGGGCCTGTGTCGTTGAAGATCTTCGCCGTCTCCTCGAGCACGATGGTGATCGGCTCGGGGCCGCAGTCGAACGTGATCACGCCGCCGTTGGCGACAGCGCTCACGACGGCGTCCGACGAACAGCTCTGCGGCGTCCCGTCACCGACGACCGTCGTCGGATTGGAGACGTCCTCGAGCCCCGCTCCCGCGGGGACCGCGCACGTGGCCTCGGGGTTCGGGTTGCCCGCAGGCGGCCCCTCGATGGGGTTCGTCCCCCCGCCGCTGCCACCGGTCGCCCCGGCGCCGGAGCCATCACCCCCCGCCGAGTCGCCCCCGGAGCCGTTGCCGCCCGATGCGCCGGCCCCCTCACCGACGCCCCCGGTCCCATTGGCCCCAGAGCCGTTCGTAGCGCTTCCTCCTGCGCCCGCGCCCCCTTGGGCGGCGTCGTCGCCGCAGCCTGCGACGCCGGCGAGAGCCAACGCGGCTGCGGCCAAGGCGCCATAAGAGATCGCTCGCCGAGACGCGTCACCGCTTCGCTGGATCATCGCACCAAGGTACAGCGCGCGACGTGCGCGGGCTACGCCGCGCGTGGCGCGCGACGTGCGGTCACCGGCTCGCCGAGGCGAGGAGGTCCTCGGCCAGCCGACGAGCCTCACCCAGGATGGGTCGTCCGTGGCCGGCGAGCAGGTTGTCGTAGTCGAGCGCCGCGGCGTGCAGCGCACGCAGTGACGCGAGCGCCTGATCGAGGTCCACGGCGTAGTCGGGGTGAGGCAGCGTCATGCGCTGAGCCACGGTGAGCGGGGGAACCGCCGCGAGCAAGGCGTCTCCCGACAGCAAGCTGCGCGTGCCCACATGGCGGTACAGCACCGAGCCCTCGGTGTGGCCCGGAGCGTGGTGAACCTCGAGGCTGCCGATCTGCTCGCCTCCGGCGAGCGCCACATCGACCGGGACCGTCGTGCGCGTGTGGTTCTCGATCTGGGCGAACGCCCAGGCGATCGGATCTCCGCTCGACGGCTCGAGGCGGGGTGCGCGCTGTCGGCCCTCGAGCACCTCCGCGTCGGCGCGGTGCGCGAAGACCCGGAGCCCGAAGGTACGGCGCAAGAACGCCGCGTTCCCGGCGTGGTCGGAGTGGCGGTGGGTCAACAGCACGCCGCTCACCTCGCCCGGCAGAAAGCCGCTGCGCCTCAGCCCCGCGAGCAGCAGCGGTCGCTCGAGCACGTGCCCCGAGTCGATGATCCAGCGGTCACCTGACCCACCGTCCAGCAGGAACACGTTGGAAACGAGGAGCCCGCGCACGCGGAGGAGGGGGCCGACGACGGGGCGCGCGTGCACGCTCGGTCAGTCCTCGCCGAGAAGGTCGCGCCGGTTCGCGGGCAAGTTGGTGACGCCGTGTTCCATGGCGGGGGCTCGTAACCCGGCGCTCCGCTGGGCGCGACTTCGGTGTCAGGCCACGTCGCGTCGAGCCGCCCATTTCCCGTGCGGAATCCTGCGTGGCACACCGCCTGCTTGTCAGCGCGCCATGCCCCGTCGAGCCGCGCCCTCTCGCCGTACCGCTCGGGGCGCCGCCGCGCTCGCGTTCGCGACCTGCCTCGTGGGGACGACGGCCTTCGCGCAGGACGCACCCGATTCGGCCGACGACGACTCGGGGTGGGAGATCGGGGATGGCTCTGCGGCCCCGGGCGAGCTCGAAGCCGACGAAGAGGGGCCGTCGCCGCCGGCGGTCGAGGGCGACGCGCCGCGCGAGAGCCCATCGGCACCTCCAGCTCCCGGCGCGCCGGCCGAGCCGATCATCCTCGTCCCGGTGCCTGGCATGGCCCCACCCCCGGGCTTCGTCGAAGACAAGTACTCCAACGAGAAGCTGCTGGTTGGGGGCATCTTGTCGACTCTGGGAGGACAGATCGGCTCGATCGCGCTCTCGGCTGCGCTCGTCATGGAGTCGAATGCCCCGAGCGAGATCATGGCCCTCGGGTTTCTACCGATCGCGGGCCCGTTCGCGCTGACCGCCTACGAGCCGGTCGAGACGTTCGCGCGTCCGCTGTACGCGCTGCTCGGCCTCGCTCAGGCGACCGGGCTCGCGCTGGATGTCGCCGCCGGCTTCAGCCCGCAGCGGCTATGGAAGGCCGCGCCCGGTCAGCCGGTCCCGGTCACGGTGAAGGCTGGCCCGACCGCGGTGAGCGTGAGCGCGTCGTTCTAGCGCGGCCTGCCGCGCACCAGGCGGGGAGCTCGCGGACGAGGTGGTCGACGAGCGCCCTCACCCTGCGCGGCATGAGCTTCCGCTGCGGGTAGCAGACGCTCACCCGAGGACCCGCCGCGACGTGATTCTGTAGCAGCGCTACCAGGTGCCCGCTCGCCAGGTCGGCCTCGACGACGTGGCGCGGGACGACCGACACCCCCGCGCCCCGACGAACGAGCTCCGCGACCGCGTCGATCGAGTCGCTCTCGAAGGCCACGCTGGACGGCGCGAAGAGGACGGTGCTCCCGCGGTGCTCGAACGGCCATGGGTAGCGTTGACCTGTCTCTGCGACGCGAAACACGACGGCGGGCCACGCGGCCAGCTGATCGACCGCGCGAGGTGGGCCGTGTTGCTCGACCAGCGCTGGCGCGGCCACCGCGACCAGCGGGAGCTGGCCAACCGAGCGCGCGACGACCGACGTGTCTGGGAGCGGGCCGATGCGCACGGCGACGTCGATCGGTCTCGCGACGAGATCTTCGACGCGGTCGCCCAGCGTGAGCTCGACGGTCACCTCGGGGTTCTGCGTCCGAAAGGCCATGAGGGTGGGGACGAGCACGTCACGACCGAACGCGGCGGAGCCCGAGATCCGCACCGCGCCAGCGAGCCCGCTGTCCTGCTCGCTCGCCGCGTCGAGCGCATCGCCCATTGCCCTGATCGGCCCCGCGCAGCGGCCGACGAGGGCGAGGGCGGCGTCCGTGAGGACCACCCTTCGCGTCGTGCGTCGCGCGAGGCTCGCGCCCAGCCTGGCCTCCAGCTGCGCGATCGAGCGGCTCACCGCGGCGCGGGTCACGCCGAGGCGCCGCGCAGCTGCAGCGAAGCCGCCCTCGTCGTGCACCGCGAGCAGCACCTGGATGGCCCTGAGATCGTGCGCTTCCATTGTCAATCTTGGCTCACCAGTCTGGTTCTTTATTGTCACATTCTCTTCGCCACCTGGCGAGCTACGTTCAGGGGGCGAAACGAAGAAGGAGGACGGACATGAAGATCGGTGTGCTCGGGACTGGTGTCGTCGGACAAACCCTCGCGGCCAAGCTCGTGGCCCTCGGCCACGACGTGGTGATCGGCACGCGCGATCCCGCCGCGACGCTCGCGCGGAGCGAGAAGGGACCCTTCGGGAGCCCACCGTTTCGTGAATGGCACGCGGCGAACCCGAAGGTGAAGCTCGAGGCGATGGCCGCGGCGTGCGCTCACGCGGAGCTCGCGTTCAACGTGCTCGCGGGTCAGGCGTCGGTCGAGGCCCTGCGGGGCGCCGCAGACGCCCTCGCCGGCAAGGTCCTGATCGACGTCGCGAACCCGCTCGACTTCTCGAAGGGGATGCCGCCTTCGCTCTCCGTCTCGAACACCGACTCGCTCGGCGAACAGATCCAGCGAGCGCTGCCGCGCACCAAGGTAGTCAAGACGCTCAACACGGTGAACGCCCTCTTGATGGTCGACCCCGGCCAGCTCGCCGGCGGCGACCACACGATGTTCATGAGCGGTGACGACGCCGACGCGAAGGCCATGGTCAGCGGCTTCCTGAAGGAGAGCTTCGGCTGGAAGGACGTCGTCGACCTCGGGGACATCACGACCGCGCGCGGCACCGAGATGTATCTGCCGCTGTGGGTGCGGCTGTACGGCTCGTTGAAGACGCCGATGTTCAGCGTCAAGCTCGTCCGCTGAGGGCTGACCCGCGCCAGCGAACCATGACACGACCGTCATAAAATCATCCAAGGCTCCGTATCGTGAGCTTTACGGATGAGTTTGCTGGCTTACAGTCGTGTCATGACCAAGTCCCTCCTGGCCGTCGGATCGGTGTTGGCTCTGCTCTGCTTCGGCTGCGTTCCGGAGAACCAGGGCCTGATCGAGGCCGAAGAGACTGGAGACCTCTCGAACCCGCTCGCGGTGCGCGGAGATCGGGTCGCTGAGCTGACCGCGGCGTGTGGCGACGTCGCCCACGCCGTGTCTGCCGACCTGATCCGCCGAAAGCCTTACCTGCAGAACGTCGGGGCCACGGGCGGCTCCGTCCTGTGGGCGGGGTACTCGACCCGCGGCAGCTCGCTCGAGATCACCACGCCCGACGGCGACATCGTCACCTCGGTCGAGGCAGACCTCGACACCGCGTGGATCAGCGGGGGGATGGATCGCATGGTGGCGCGCTTCGACGGCCTCCAGCCGAACCAGGTCTACTGCTACTCGGTGCTCGACCCCGCCGGCGGCACGCTCATCGGCCGGGTGGGCTTCAAGACGGCGCCGACGAGGGGCGGCCCGGTCAGCTTCACGGTGCTCGGCGACACGGGGGACGCGAGCCCCGATCAGATCGAGCTCGCCAAGCAGCTCGCGAAGTACCCGGCCGACCTCATGCTTCACGTCGGCGACATGGCCTACGGGTCGGGGACGATCAGCGAGTTCGACGAGAAATACTTCTCCATCTACGGCTCGCTGCTCAGCCACGTCCCCATGTTTCCGGTCACCGGGAACCACGAGTACGGCTCCGACGACGCCAAGCCGTTCCGCGCGCTGTTCGACCTCCCGAACAACGAGCGCTGGTACTCCTTCGACTGGGGCAACGTCCACTTCATCGGCCTCGACACCGAGCAACTCGGAGACGAGCAGGAGGCCTGGCTCGCGAACGACCTGAAGAACAGCACGGCCGAGTGGAGGGTCGCCTTCATGCACAAGGGCCCGTACTCCTCGGGCGGCCATGGGTCGAACAGCGACGTCCAGGAGCGGTTCCAGCCGCTGTTCGAACAGTTCGGGGTCGAGCTCGTGTTCTCGGGTCACGACCACCACTACGAGCGCACCAAGCAGATCAATGGCGTGCACTACGTCATCACCGGTGGCGGCGGCGCAGGGACGAACCCGGTCTCGGAGTCCGAGTTCACTGCCTTCGCGACGGAGGTCGTCCAGCTCACCCACGTGACGGTCGACGACACGACCCTGCGCATGCACGCGATCGACGGGACCGGTAAGGAGTTCGATCAGCTCGTGCTCGAGCACTGAGCGCCTCGCCCGTTCATTTGCACGAGGGCTTCGGGCTCGGGCACGTTCCGACCCGTCGACCTCATGATGGCGCTCTGCCCGCCTGATCGACGCGGAGCGTCCGCGTGGCCACGGCGCGCGCGAACGCGTCATCGTGGGTGACGAGCAAGATGCACCCCGGATAGGCCTGGAGGGCGCGCTCGAGCCGCTCGATGGTCGGGAGGTCGAGGTGGTTCGTCGGTTCGTCGAGCACGAGGGCCCACGCGTGCCGGCCGAGCCCCGACGCGAGCGCGAGCTTGCGAGCCTCGCCGGGCGACAGGTTCGCGCCGTCCTCGTCGCGGCGGAAGAGGACGCGCTCGGGGTCGCTCCCCAGCGCGCCAAATACACTGAGCACCCGGCCGCGCTCCTCCGCGCTCGATGACCGAAGCTGAGCGACGAGGCGCGTGACCGCCTCGGCGCTCAGCTCCTGGGGCAGATAGAGGACGCGATCATCGCGCCGCCTCGACCCGATCAATGCGGTCAGGAGCGTCGTCTTTCCGGCGCCGTTGTCCCCGGTGATCCGCAGGCGGTCCTCGCGCGCGACGGTCACGCGCACGTCGCGCAGCACCACGTGCTTCCCGGCGCAGAGCTCTGGCGCGTCGAGGTGGAACACGATCGACTGAGGGGACCGCTCGTAGCTCGCGAAGATGGCCCCGCCGACCGTCGGGTCCCGCGTGACCCTGGGCACGCACGACTGGGCGCGGCCGAGCTCGGCGCGCACGACCTGCACGGCGCGGCCGGCGCGCGACTCGGCCCAGCCCGCGGCGACCTTCCGCCCGACGCTGCGGGCGTCGTGGTCGTTCTTGTCCTTCATCCTGGAGCGCGCGCTCAGCGAGCGGGCGGCGGCCTCCTGCGTCCTGCGTGCAAGGTCGAGCCGCCGCTCGGCGTCTCGAACGACCGCTCTGGCCTCGGCGTGGGCTCGCTCTCGCTCCCCGCGCGCGGCCTCCCACGCCGCGCGCGCCTCGGACCAGCTCCCGGCGTACATCGCCACCTCGCCCTCGTGGACTCGGAGGATCGCGCGAGGCAGGCGCTCCAGGACAGCGCGATCGTGGGACACGATCACCGCGATCCCGCGGAACCGTCCGAGCGCGTCCAGGAGCCGGTCTCTCGCGGTGCCATCGAGGTGGTTGGTCGGCTCGTCGAGCAAGAGCACGTCGGGCTCTCGCGCCAGGGCCGCGCCGATCTGCCAGCGCTTGCGCTCCCCGGGGGAGAGCGTGGGCCAGCGGTCGAGCGATCCCTCTTCGAGCGCGAGCCTCCCTCGCAGCTCCGCGGCGAGCCCTTGGTACGTCGAGGCGAGCTCGAGCACGTCGGGGCCTGGGGCGTCGACCGCCTGGGGACAGTAGACGACGCGCGCTCCCGCGGGCCGCACGTGAACGAGCCCCTCGTGGGGCGCGAGCTCGCCGGCGAGCACACGAAGCAGCGTCGTCTTGCCGGCCCCGTTCGCCCCCACCAATCCGTAGAACCCCGGAGTCAGGACGAACGATGCGTCTCTCAATACGGGCTTGGACGCCGACCACTCGACGCCCACGCCCCGCGCTTCCAGCACGGTCATGAACACACCCCTTCGCTCTCGCGGCCATTTCGACGAGACCGACGGCCCTCGAGGGGTCGGGTCGGCTCGCAGCCAGGATCGAAGACGAAGGGTCAGCGCATGATGGCGCCGGTCGTTCCGGCGCGTGAGGAAGATAACAAACCGATCCGCCTGACGCCAGCCCGTGAGGCCGCCTGCGCGGCGATCACGCGATGACGCGGGCGCGCTCCCGCTCGTAGATGGCCATTGCGAACTGCCCCGCGGGACGGCGGCGGTTCTCCGCGCACATGGCTCTGTAGCTGGGCGCCTCGTCGACCCGCGAGGTGACGGGGTGCTCGGGCGGGCTCACGAGCGGCGAATAGAGGGCGGCGAAGGTCAGGTCTGCGGCGGTGAACCGACCGCCGACCAGGAAGCCTCGGCCGTCGGCGAGCAGCGCCTCGACGCGAGCACACACGGCCTCGACCCGAGGACGCGAGCGCGCGGCCCCCTCCGCGTCGACCTTGAGACCACGCTTCACCATTCGGCCCACGATCGGCGCTAGCACGGGCGCGAGCGCGCGTTGCGCGCCCTGGGTCGTCTGCCGGATCACCGGCGCCATCGAGGATCCGCTGTCGAGGAGCAGGTGGTACACGAGGCGCCGGGCGTGCGGGCCGAGCTCGGCATCGAACAGCTCCTCGAGCTCGGACACCTCGCGCCGCTCCGAGGGGTCCTCTGGGTAGAGCAGCCCGGGCTTCGCGCGCTCGACGTACGCGAGGATATCGGTCGAGTCCTTCAGGCTCGGGGTGCCGTCACCCAGCTCGAGGAGCGGCGTCGAGCGTCCACCTCGCCGCACGGTGCCGAGCAGGTGGACCCCTGGCACGTACGCCTCCTCTCGGTAGGCGATGCCGGCGCGATCGAGCGCCCAACGGGCTTTTTCGCAGTAGTGACTGAACGAGATCGTGACGAGGGTCGGGCGTGAGCTCATGGAGTCCTTCAGACCTTGGTGCACACCATTCGCACGGCCCGCGCGTCTTCGCCCCAAGGCGCCACGTTGGTCATCTGGAGGACGAGCTCCCCCGTGGGCCGCAGTGAGAGCTGCGAGCGCCAACCCCAGTCGGGGCCAGACGGTGCGGAGTACGTGCCCGCCACCGAGAGCAGGCCCCAGCCGCCGGCGACCGCACGACACTTCATGATGGCCGGCTGGTGCCAGCTGTCCGTCCATTCTGCGCCGGCTTCGACGAGCTTGTACGAGCCCTGCTGCGCCTTGCCCTCGTACGACCAGGTGTAGCGGACGACGCCGTCAGCGAGCTCGATGGTGCATTCGGACCGGACGGCCTCGTCCCCCAGAGGATCGAGCCAGAGCTCGCCGGTCCCCTTCCATTGCGTCCCCACCAACGTCGCAAGGCTATCGCTCGACATGCGCCGGGCGTACCTCGGGCGCGGAGGACGCGCAACCGACCCGGCCGCACGTCGGCGACGACCGTGCGGTCACCCTCACGGCGTGGCTTCAGGCTTGAGGTCGGCGGCCCTCGCCAAGGCTGAGATCGGCCCGAGCTCCCCTGCGAAGAGCTCCACCCGCACGAACCCGCCGGGCTCTGGCGGCCCGAGCCCGTAATACACGGGCAGGGGCTCCAGCACCCGACCCACGCGCGAGCGATCTTCGGGCGCATAGAGCGATGACCCCACCGGGAGCACGCCCCGCTGGGAGTCGCTCATGATCCCCTTGGGAGGACGACTCTTGTGCTCGCCACCCAGCCGTCCCCCTTTGGGGTTGGCGCGGTAGTCGACGGACGCGACGAGACCGCGGAGCTCGAGCTGCCTCGTTCGGAACCGGATCCGTTGATAGCCGGCCGGCGCTCCCGCCTCGGGCTCCACGATGAACGAGAAGGGTCGCTTGGCCTGGCCGCCACCATAACCTCCGAAGGTGGCGAGGGTCGGACCCTTCGGCGAGGCGAGCACGGCGGTCCCCTCTCTCACGTGTCCAGCTCCGGAGGTCGGCTCGAAGGGCGCTGGCTCGAACACCACTCCGAGCACCTCGGCTGCGATCCACCCTTCGAACGTGACCTTGCCCGCTTGGCCTTCGACCCGCACCGAAGAGCCTCGCCTCTCCTTCTCGACCAAGAATGAGCCGGGCGCCACGCGCACCCCGACACCCTCGTCAACGGCGAGGTCGGGCGCCGACGCCAACCCGATCGCCTTGAGCGGTACCTGGGCGAACGCGCCGCGTTCGGCGTGGAGCAGCAAGCGCAGATCGGGCCATTCGACGAGGATGTGGACGGAGCTCGTGTCCTCCGAGAGCACGACGACCTCCTTCGGCCCACCGAGCGAGGTCGGCGGCTCCGTGTCGCCGAGCGTCTCGCCGCCCTTCACGTACCTGAGCGGGCTTCGGCGCAGCAGCATCGCGCGTCGGCTCGTCGTCGCCGCGACGCCGTCGGCGAGGTAGTCGGGCGCAGCTACGGGCGTCGAGGCCGGCTCGGGCCGGGCCGACTGGCTCGGGACCGGCGGGAGCGCGACGAGCGTCGTCGGAGCGCCGGGCAGGGCGGGCGCCGCCGACGAGCCGCACGCCGCGGCCAAGGTCACCGACGTCAGGCCGAGCGCTGACCATCGCGCGCGCCACGAGGTGTTCATGCGCCCTCAAGCTAGCAGGACGTCACTCCGCTGGGCTGCTGCGCTCAGCGTGCGTCTCGCGGGCGCTCCGCCAGCTGCTTCACCCCGAGGAGCATGCGGCGATCCATGGCGAACCCGACGGGCTCCATCAACGCCTCGCCGGCCAGAAGGCGGGTCGCCAGGTCATCCGAAGAGGTCGCGCGGTACCGGCTGATCAAGAGAGACCGGTCGGCTCCCAGCGGCTCCAGGTGAAACAGCCACGTCGCGCCCACCCACGGCTTGCCGGCCTTCTTCGCCGCCTCGTCGGGCGCGCCGTAGACCACGAACCAACGGCCTCGCTCCACGGCGGTGACGACCAGCGACGCCTTGGGGTGAAGCATGAAGGGTTGCCCCGCGGCGACCTCCCACTCGGGGTGGATCGTCTCGGCGTTGCGGAGGTCGCAGCCCGCGAGGTTCTCCAACCATTGATAGCTGTAAAACCCGGCCTTGTTCGCGCCGACCTGGGCGATCCAGGGCCACACCTCGGTGGTGGCAGCCTCGATCTCGACGCCATGGGTCCAGCTCCAGCGGGGAGAAGGGACCAGGTCGTCCCCTGGATAAGGGCGCGCCGCGACCTCTGGAGCGACCCCCCAATGGGAGCGCGAGCTCCGGAGGAATGGAGTCATGAAGGCGAACAGCATCCGCGCCGCGCCGCCGACTCCGGCCAGCACGTCGCGCGCGTCGTCGCGAGCCAGCGTGCCCTCTGCGCGCGCCTTCAGCCCGCGGAGCTGCGCGTTCTCCATCAGCCCATGGATCGAGCGGATCCACGACGCGTGGAGCGCCCCGCTCTGGGGGAACGCCGCCCGCGCCCGGACGTGGAGGCGCGTGCTCCGGTCGTCGAGCGGCTCGAGCACGAAGACCCACGTGATCTGCCAGAACTTGCTCGGTCGCTCGGACGCGAAGGGCAGCTGCCGCTCCTGGTCGGCGTCCCACAGGCCGCCGAGGATGAGGGCGTAAGGCGGCTCGACCGCGAGCACCTCGAAGCCGTCCTTCCTGCCCGGCCTGGCGGGCAGCACGTCGCCGACGCGAACGCTCTGGAGGTCCGGATGGACCTCGCGAGCGCTGCGGTGACCCTCGTTGTCGAGCAGGTCGATGCTGTAGTAGCCCGCGCGGTCGCAGCCCATCTGAAGGAGCCAGGGCCAGATCTCCTGCGGGGTTCGGTCGATGGTGATGCCGTGGGTCAGCGAGGCTCGCGCGTCCAAGAGCAGCGCGTCTCCCGGGAGGGGGCGCTCGCGCTCTCGGGACTCGGGCGTCCCCAGCTCGCGCGCGAGGCCCGAGAGCAGCGTATGGCGGATGAACCGCGAGCCGATGCCGATCACCGCGAAGTACGCCTTGAACTTCTTCCACGACTCCGCGTCGGTCGCGTCCACCCGGACCTCGAGCTCCACGCGCGCGTCGCAGTCGCCTCGAGGAAGCACCCTCAGCGCCCACGCCACCTTCACGAAGCCCTCCTCGGAGAAACCCGCGAAGGCCTGAGCGTCGTTCACGTGCACGAACGGGATGTCCGTCTGCCAGACCTTGCCGATGGCCCCGACCACGACCTCGTGCGGAGGATCGTCGGAGAGCACCTGGAAGCCAGGCTCTTCGGTGCTGGAGCGCAGGTCGTCGATGCGAAGCTCCACCTTCTCGTCGCTCGTCAGCGTGCGAATCGCGAACAGCGCCCGCACCCACGGCGAGCGCTGACCGAAGTCTGCATGCCGCAGGAGCTTCCAGGCCTCCTCAGGGGAGGCCGCGACCTCCACGTGGTCCACTTCGACGAGCTGCGGGGCGGGGAGCACCCGATCGAGCGCGGTCATGCCTCGAGCGGCTGCACGATCGGGACCAACGCAAAGGCGCCGCAGGACCTGCACCGTGGCGCGCGCGGGCGCGAAGGCGCTGCCATAGAGGCGCAAGGCTTGCGTGTTCCGAGCGCTCAGGACCGCTCGAGCGCGCGGAGCACGAGCGGGAACACCTCGGCCGGCGCGTGGGAGCCCGCGATCAGCGCGACGTGGGCGTAGTCGCCGCGGTGTCCGTTGCTGGGCCCGACAGCGACGAGATCGCTCTCGCTGAGCCCGGCCCGCCGCAGCGCGCCGGCGGTGAGGGCCGGGGGAGCCCAAGGGTCGCGCTCGCCGGCGATGAACGTCACGGGGAGACGCAGCTTCGCCAACGCGCTCTCGCTCCAGCCGGGGTCGTCGCCGAGGCACGAGAGATCGCGCAACAGACTACCGGGAAGGTCCTCGACGCCGTGTGCATGCAGGCGCCTCGTCAGGTCGGGATCGATCCCGGGCGGGGAGACGAAGGCAAGCTCGTGGGGGATCGAGAGGCGTCCCATGAGAGGAGCCTCGAGCCGGGCGAGCCGACGGAGAGGCACGCGGTCGCCGCCCGTGGTCGCATGCGCGATGCGGATGGCGATGGTGAGCCAACGTCGAAGGGCCGGTGCGCCGAGATCGAGCGGCGCCCCGATCGCCACCAAGCCGGACAGCGCGCTGGCGCGCGGGCCGGCCGCGAGCTGGAGGCCGATGAGCGCCCCGAGCGAATGCCCGACCCAGCCGACCTCAGAGGCCCCGGTCGCCGCCAACACGCCGTCGACGATCGCCTCGGCGTCATCGGCGATCATCGCGCGCAATCGGATGTCCCATCGGGTGGCGGCCGCTCCGCGAGGCGGAGGCTCCGTCGCCTCCGCACCTCGAAACGCCGGGATGAAGACGTCGTACCCGCGCGCCACGAGCACGTGGGCCAGAGAGCGGGTCGGGTCGAGATCGAAGGCGGCGTGATTGCCGCCGAGCCCGGGCGCGAGCACGAGGGGGCGGGCGGGTCTCGAGCTGCTCGGGGCGTAGCGACGCAATGGGAGCGACCACCCGTCTCGAGCGCGCACCCAGAGGACCTCCGTGGGGGCAGGGCTGCCTGCGAGCTCCCGCCCGATGATGGCTTCGAGGGCCCGCGCGATCATGTGTGGCTGGCTGCGGTGATGCCTGCTCCCTGCACCTTGCGCTTCCACTCGCGGAGCGTCAGCAGCCCCGCCGAGGACCCTGCGCGCGCGGGCGCTCGCAGGTGCACGTTCTCGGGCTGCCGATAGCGGACGATCTGATCCTGCACCGCAGACCAGAAGCGGGCGCGCGCCGCGAGGGACAAGAGGGCGCCGCGGCGGATCTGCGCCTGCGCCTCGGGAGCCTCGGCGAACGTCGCCAGGGCCTCCTCGAGCCACGAGCCGTGATCTTCGTCCTGGAGCACGTGCAGGGTGAAGTAGCGGATCTCGTCCGGCTGGAAGCCGGCTGCGCCCAGGCCAGCGATGATCGGCGGGAACATCCGCGGGATGCTCCACTCGTGGCCCGGCCCGACCGCGCCCAGCCCTACGAGGAAGGGCTCATCTCGGCAGATGCGGAGGTGCTCGGCGACGAAGCCGGTCACGTCCCGGTGCAGGGGCGTCTCGTACTCTTCCCCCTCCGGACTGCCGGTGGAGCGCAGAAACTCGCGGTACAGCTCTGCGTGATCTTTGCCCTCGGAGCCCTCACCGTATTCGTCGACCAAGACCTTCGCGATCCACGACTTTGCCTGGGAGGATGGCGCCTTCACCAGCAGGTGCTCGAGGTAGGTCGTGAACGTCCCGACCAAGGAGTAGTGCTGTAGCCCGAAGACCCGATAGTCCTGCCGCGTGAAGGGCACGTGGCGCAAGCGCGCCAGCAGCGGGTGGTTGACGCCCGCGTGACGCTCTATTTCGCAGCGCAGGTCCGCGAGGAAGGCGCGCCCCCCTTGGGCTCCCCGACCCTCGCGCTCTGGCTCGTACGCTGGCCGTCGTCCCAGGACGAGCGGGGCGCGCTTGGCGAGCGCGCGGGTCACACCGGCGACGGCGCGGTGGGCCGCAGCGACGTCACTGACCGTCTCCCACGCAGCGCGCAGGGGGCTCTCGCGGCTCATCACGCGACCTCCTTGCGGACCTCGACCAACGGGAGGCGACGCTTTCTGGGCGCCGCGGCGAGCCGCGCGTTGGGGTCGATGATCCCGACCTCGTCGCGCAGGTGCGTCTCGGCGCTCTCGAGGATGGGGCGATAGTGACGAGCGCGCGCGATGAACCGCGCGATTCCTGGCAGCGCCTCGAGCACGAACCGGGGCCGGTTCTTCAGCACGGCGAGGTTGGCCTTCTCCCAGCCGGCCCAGGTCACGCGGTTCGCCTCCGCGAAGCGCGCGTAAAAGCGTTCGCGCGGCAGCGCCGTAGGCAGCACGGAGTGGAGCAGATCGAAGAAGCGCCGATCCTTGGTGAGCAGCTCGTGCTCGCGCGCCTTGTACAGCTGGGTGCCTGGCAGCGGCGTGAGGATGCTGATCATCGGCAGCGCGATGCCGAGCTCGTTGATGTGCGCGTACAGCGCGTCGAAGTCTTCGTCCGTGTAGTCCGGACGCACCATGAAGATGCCCGTCGAGAAGATGCCCAGGTCCATCAGGGTGGCGGCCGCCTTCTTGTTTTTCTCGACCGTGTTGCGCTTCAGCAGCGCCGCCAGCCCGTCCTCCTCGTTCGACTCGTAGCCCGAGAGGACCATGACGAGCCCCGCATCGCGCAGCCGCCGCATGAGGTCGGGGTGATCGGCGATGAAGTCGGTCCTGCCCTGCGTGCCCCACCATTTCTTCACCCCGCGACGCTCGATCTCGTCGCACAGCTCCTCCAGACGGCGGCGGTTGGTGAGGAAGTTGTCGTCGAGGAAGAAGACCATCCTCTCCTCGAGCGCCTCCATCCGGTCGACGATCAGCTTGGCGCTCATGAAGCGCGTCTTGCGCTCGTAGAACTCCCAGATCGCGCAGAAGTTGCAGTCGAAGCTGCACCCGCGGCTCGTCACCATCGAAGCGAGGGGCCCGGCGACGGTGAAGAAGTAGTCTTTGACGTACTTCTTGATCAAGTGGCGCGCCGGCGCCGGGAAGCTGTCGAGCGAGCGGCTCTGCGCGCGCTTGTCGCTGGTGGTGTAGGACCCATGGGCGTCGCGGAAGCGCAGGCCGGCGATGCCGCCGAGCGCGCGCGGGTCGCCGCCCGTCGCGAGGTGCGTGACCAGCTCGCGGAACGTGTCTTCGCCTTCGCCCAGGCACAGCGCGTCGACGACCGGGTCTTCGAAGTCCTCCGGGGCGAGCGTCGGGTGGTGACCGCCGACGATGGTGAAGACGCGGTCGCCGAGCACGTCCTTCGCGGTCTGCAGCGTGGCCTTCGCTTGGTAGCAGTCGGTCGTCATGCTGGTGACGCCCACCAGGTCCGGCTCGAAGTCGTTGAGCACCCGCACCAGCTCGACGTCGTCCTCCAGGCGCAGATCGAGGATCTTCACTTCGTGCTCGGGGACCATCGCGGCGAGGGACGTGAGCGCCACCGGCTCACAGAACCAGATCGTGTTCTCGAGCCCGATCCGGCCGGGCTCGAAAGGGGCCGGCTGCACCAAGAGGATCTTCATGACTTGGAAGGGTCGCCACGACCCACGCCCTTGAGAACCAACGGCCGCCCTATGGCTGCCATCGGCGGCGCCTATGAAACCGGACCCTCAGCGAGCACGGCTCGAATCGCGCCGACCAGCACTTCGGGTCGAGACGGCTTGGTGAGCAGGCCGGTCACGCGTGGGTGCCCGCTGACGAGCGCCTCTGCGTCCAGATCGCCGGAGACGATGAAGAAGGCGCCGGCGCGCTCGAGGCCGTCGATGACCTGCAACCCCGACAGCTCGGGCATGCGGTAGTCGCACACGACCACCGGGACCTCGTGCGTTCGCAGGTACGCCATCGCCTCGACGGGGTCGCTGAACGTGACCACCGTGAGCCCCGATCGCGTCAGCAGCCGAGCGAACACGCGGCACAGGACGGGCTCGTCATCGATGTATACGACCTGGACCATCAGCCTGACCGCGGCAACGATACGATGAACCGGGTGTGCTTCGCGGCGGCGTCCAGCCGCAGGTCACCGCCGTGCCGCTCGAGGATGCTCTTCGAGATGCTGAGACCCAGACCGGTTCCTTCACCGGCTGGCTTGGTCGTGACGAACGGCTCGAAGATCTTTGATTGAAGCTCGGCGGGGACTCCCGGGCCCGAGTCTTGGACGGAGAGCTCCGCCGCGCCCTCTGGCCCCGCCCGCAGCTTGACGCGGATCCAGCGCTGGTCGCAGCCGCGGACGGCGTCGAACGCGTTGTTGAGCAGGTTGATCACGACCTGCGACAGCTCGATCGAGTTGCCGAGCACCGTCACGTCGGACTCGACCTCGACCTCGAGGCCGACCCCATGGGTCAGGATGCGCGCCTTGCACAGGTTGATCGACTCCGCGACGATGGTGCCCAGCGAGACCTTCTCGTCGGGCTGGTCGTCGGTGCGTCGCGAGATCTTTCGCAGCCCTTGCACGATCTTCGCGGCGCGCTGCACGGCTTCCCGGATCGCCGACAGCCCCTCGTCGATGACCGCGCGGTCGCCCTCTTCGATGGCGTCGGCCAGCAGGTACGCGTAGCCGTCGATGATCCCGAGCGGGTTGTTGATCTCGTGGGCGAAGCTGGCAGCCATTTCACCCATCGCCGCCAGCTTGGCCGCTTGCACGGCCTTCGCCCGCTCCTCCTCGATGCGCCGCTCGAGCTCACGCTGCGTGGAGAGGTCCTCGATCAACGACCATATGTAGTCCTCGCCGTCGCGGCTCACGATGAACCCGTTGAGGCGAACAGGCACCAAGCGGCCGTCCTTGCGGATGAACTCCTTCTCGTAGGGCCCATATCTGCGTCGCGCGCGGAGCAGCTCGAGCTGGGTCGCCTCGTCGGCGTCGTATTTGCGGGGAGTCAGCTGCCAATAGGTGAGCCCAACGTCCGCCTCGGCGCGCGTGTAGCCGATGATGTCCAAGAACGCAGGGTTCGACTCGAGCCAGAGGCCGTCCATTCGGCAGAGGTTGAGGCCGATCGGCGACTGCTCGAACAGCTCGCGGATCAAGGCCTCTCGCTCCGCCAGCCGCTCCTCCGCCTCCACCTGCGCGGTGATGGCGCCGATGGAGACGACGATGCCCCACCCGCGCCCGTCCGCGAGGCGCCAGGGCGTCACCTGCCACTTCATGTGGTCCGCTTGACCATCGGGGCGCGTGACCCGCTCGCGGCCCGACTCCTGCGGGGCACCCTCCAGGCAGCGGCGCACCGCAGACTCGAGGCGCTCGCCGACCCGCGGGAACGGCCCGACGAGCGAGCCGTTGGGGGTTGCGCCGCACAGCGAGACCCACGCTTCGTTGCGCGCGAGGCACCGCTCGGCGTCGAAGATCGCCACGGCCAGGGGGAGGCCGCGCAGGAACTGCTCGAGCAGGTCCGCGGAGTCTATCTCGGTTCGATCCCCCACGACGAGCGAGGATAGCAGCGGCACGGCATGACCGGCGAGCGGCGCGCGCTATGCTGGCGCTTCGCGGCTCGCGACCTGCGTCAGGGCAGGACCCACGCCTCCCCCACGGCTGCCCACAGCTCGCCCGGCTTCTTTGCGCCAGCGTCGGGGTGCTCCGTGAGCGGCTTCGCCACGGTGCGCGGCGGCGGCTGGGCGCGCGAGTAAGAGCTCGCGGTCGCGATCATCGACCCACGGCGCCGAGAGGTAACGAGCACAGGGCGCGAGCTCAGGGCTCCTCGAGGAGGAAGAAGAAGAGGTCGCCGCGGCCCTCGTCGAGGTTGATCCCGCCGAGCCCGAGGCACAGCGTCGCGTCGAGCGGCTTGACCTCGTCGTAGAGGACGCCGCGCAAGGGCAGGCGCGAGACGTCATAGCGCAGGCGCAGGGTGTCCGTATCACGCCACCTCGAGCGCCCCGGATCGACGCGGAAGCGGCCGAGGCGAATCCTCGGGTGGACGAACGCCCATGCTGCCCTCTCGAAGTCGACCCAGAAGGCGAGTCGCTCGAACGGCAGGAGCGTCGCGGTCACCGCGGCGGAGCGGGCGAAGCGGGTGCCGACACGGGCGAGCGCGTGGCCGCGCAGTCGGCGGGTGGGCGCGGGGCCGAGCGGCGCCTCCCGATAGATGCGTTCCAGGTCATCGAGGCTGGCGCGCCGGAGGCTCTTGGAGGTGGTCACTCCCCTTGACTGACAGACCATTCGCTATTAAACAACTTTTTAGAACGGATGTTTAACGCGCACACCCCTGCACCACCCGACGACGCCGGCAGCGTCAAGGTCCGCATCCTCGCCGCCGGCCGCTCGGAGTTCGCGCGCCGCGGTTTGGCGGCCGGGTCGGTGCGCGTCATCGCCCAGCAGGCGGGCGTGACCGCCGCGATGATCAACTACTACTTCGGCGGCAAGCGAGGGCTATACGACGCGGTCGTCGCCGACGCGCAGGAGCGCTTGCGCGCGCACCTCGCGCCGGCCCTCGCCCCCGGGCGCGGGGGGCTCGCGGCGCGCCTGGCTGGCGCGTACTTCGACTTTCTCGCGGAGGACCGGGAGCTGCAGCGCTTGCTGATGCGCGAGGTGCTCGACCGGGGTGAGGGGGTCAGTGAGCTCGCCGCCACCTACGTCGAGCCGCTGCGCGCGCTCTTTCGAAAGCATTTCGGCGCAGACGAGGAGTCCAAGCACCTCGCCATCAGCGTGTTCGGCGCCGTTGCCGGCTACTTCCTGTACGAGCCGGTGCTCGGCGCGTTCTTGGGGGCCGAGCCGCTGTCGCCGGCGGCGCTCGCGCGGCGCCGCCGCCATGTCGTCCGCCTCGCCAACCTACTCGAGGAGCTGCCACGATCATGAACCTCTCCACCGTCTTCGAAATCAGCAAGGCCTTCGCGCTCGCGCGCCTCGGGCGCGGCCACCCCCTCTATCTCGTGCACGCGCTCACCGCGCGCTGCAACGCGCGCTGCGGCTTCTGCGCGTGGAACCCGGAGTTCTACGACCCGAAGGATCAGCTCTCGACGCCGGCGATCAAGCGCCTCTACTCGGACGCGCGCGCCGCCGGGTTCGTCGGCGTCTCGATCTGGGGCGGCGAGCCGCTCGTCTACCGAGACTTCGACGAGGTCGTGCGGCACGCTCATGAGATCGGCCTCGCGACCCACATGGTGACCAACGGCTTCTTGCTCGAGCAGCGGCTCGACGCGGTGGTTCGCTGGGTCGACCGGGTGTGCGTCTCGCTCGATCACCCTTCGGCCGTGCACGACGAGCTCCGCGGGATCCGGGGGCTCTTCGAGCGGATCGTGTCCGCGACGCGCGCGCTCAGGGCGCGCGCGCCGAGCAAGCCGATCATCTTCGTGTGCACGCTGCAGAAGGCGAACGTGCAGCCCGAGACGCTGCGCAGCCTTTGCGCGCTGATGGACGATCTCGGGGTGCTCGGCATCTTCAACGGCCTCCGTCACGAGGCGGCGGCCGCAGGTGGAGACGCGCCGATCGATCGATACGCGCCGAGCGATGCGGAGCTCTCCGCGGCGTTCTCCACCCTGCGGGACCTCAAGCTGGGCGGCGCGCCGGTCCTCAACTCGCTCACGCACCTCGACATGATGCGGGCTGGTTCACCGGTCTACCGATGCCATTGGCCCAAGTTCATGTTGCCAATCGAGGCCAACGGCGACGTGGTCGACTGCATGCACTGGGGCACACGGCCGATCGGCAACGTGAGGGACACGCCATTCCAGGAGCTGCTCGCGAGCCCGCGACTCCGCGCCCTCGCGAACGAGGCCGGGGAGGCGTGCCACAAGTGCGTGTCGATCCATCGCGTAGAGCTCTCGGAGGTCTCGGACGGCAACCTCGAGCCGCTCCGCTCGTGGGCGATGCTGCGCCGGTCACCGGGGACGCGCGCGTCGCCCGCTCACTAGCGCCCCGCTCTCCACCGAGAGCGTGGCGGGGGCGTGACGATCCACAACCAACTCGTGACACCACGACCGAGGCAGGTTTCGCAGACTCGAGCCCATGCACGCTTCCGCCGCGCTGCCAGACCGCACTCCCACGCTGGGGGAGGAGATCGCCCATGCGCTCAGCCATGGGCTTGGGGCGCTCTTGGCCGTGGGCGCCGTCGTCCTGCTCGTCGTGCAGGCGGTCGTCCATCGGGACGCGACCACCGTCTCTGCGGTCAGCACCTTCGGCGCCACGCTGATCGGCCTGTACCTTTCGTCGACGGTGTACCACGCCGTCCCTGCGCGGCTCCGTCGCCTCAAGCAGGTGCTGCAGATCGTCGATCACGCTGCGATTCATCTCCTGATCGCCGGAACGGTGACGCCCTTCGCGCTTTGCGCCATCGGCGGCGCGCGCGGCTGGGCGGTCTTCGGCGTAGCCTGGACATTGGCGGCCATCGGTGTGGTGGTCGAGACGACGCCATTGCGGCGCTTCACGCGCCTCTCGATGGCCCTTTACGTGGGCTCGGGTTGGGCCGGTGCCGGCACGCTGCCCCTTCTTTGGGACTCGCTCACGACTGGCTCGTTGACGCTGCTCGGGCTCGGGGGCGTGGCCTACACCGCGGGCGTCCCGTTCTACCTCGCCAGCCGCCGCTGGTCGCACTCGATCTGGCACCTCTTCGTGCTGATTGGTAGCGCGCTCCACGTCGCCGCCATCGCGTTGGTGGTGAGCGGCTGACCCCGGCGTCTCGGCGACAGCTGCCCCGAGGCCTCGATCCGAGGCGTCTCGACCCGGCACACGCCGTGGGGGCTCACTCGAAGCGCGCGAAGTAGGTGTCTCGCTGCGACGCTCCGTTCTGATGCCCAGCCACCGAGTACAAGACGCCGTCGACGATCGGCGTCTGATGGGTGTGGCCACGCGGCCGCGGCAGCGTCACGTCGAGCTCCTCCCATTCGCCGAGCGGACCATCCGCGGACACCTTGGCCCGCTGAAGGGTGCCGACGAACCTCTCCTCCTGCATATCGAGCCCGCCGACCACATAGAGCTCGCCTGCGTGGACGAACGAGGCGTGCACCGCGAGCGGGACGGGCAGGGTCCCGATCTCCTCCCAGCTCTCGAGCGAACCGTCCTCGGCGAGGCGGGCGCGGAGCACCGCGTCGTAGGGCACGTCGTTCCCGAAGTCGTTGTCGACGCGCTTGAGCCCACCCGTCACGTACAGGGCCTCGCCGTCGGTCGCCAGGCCGTGATGGCTCACCTCGACCGGTAGGGCCGCCTCGGTCGACCAGGCTCCGAGGGTGGTGCCGTCGAGCGAGGCGCGCTCGACGCTCGCCAAGCTCGACCCGGACGCGTCCAGGCCGCCTACGGCGTAGAAGAAGCCGCCGGTGAGGACGCCCGCGCCATGGAACCGGGGGTCGGCCATGAGCGGCCCGGCGATTGGCTCGGACAGCGTGCCGTCGTCTCCAATGGTGAAGATGTCCACGTTCCGCGTCGAAGAGGACGTCGCGCGGAAGCCGCCCGCGAAGACGACCACCTCGTCGGTCGCGACGACGGCGGCTCCAGAGACGTTGCTCGTGGACGGCAGCGTCTCCCACGGGCCGAGCGTTCCGTCCTGCGCGATGACGGCGCGCTCGATCGAGTCGACGGGCGTCGTCATGTCGGCGTAGCCGCCGGCCACGTAGAGGTAGGTGCCGGACGCCCGCTTCGCCGCCCAGGTCATGTGGTGATCGCGCTCGTCGGCGATCTGGGGACCGACCTCGAACGCCCCGAGCGAGGCGATGCAGGCGCCGTCGCCGTCGTCGTGCGAGCCGATCGGGCACGGGCTCGCGCCCCCGCCTCCCGCGGCCTCTCCACCCTGGCCCGAGCCCCCCTCAGGGCCCCCTCCGGGGTCGACCGAGGAGTCTCCGCAGGCGGCGACGAAGGAAGCGACGAGCACGAGCGCAAGGAGGGATGCGTGTCTCACGCGCTCCGTGTTGCTCGCGAGCCCGCCGGCGGGAACCCAAAGTGGCTCAAGATTCGCGCCCGGCCGCGCCACCTCAGGCCGCGCGGGCGGCGAGCAGCGCCTCGACGCGCGAGAGCAGCTCTCCGCGCGAGAACGGCTTCTTCAGGACCTCGTGTCGCTCGAGCACGAGCTCCTCGGGCGCGTAGCCGGAGATCAACAGGACCGGCGGCGCTATCGGCCAGCCGCCGCGCGAACGACACCCCGTCGAGCCCGCGCAGCACGATGTCGCTGACGACGAGCGCGACCGATCCCAGGTGCTCGAGCGCTTCGAGCGCGGACTCGGCATCGCTGACCGCGGTCACCCGATGGCCGGCGCTCGACAGCACTCGCTCGACCAGCCCGCGCACCTGGAGGTCGTCGTCGACGACGAGCACGTGGGCCGCCGCAGACCGCTGCGACACTGGCACAACGGGTGAGCGTAGGGCGACGACGTCGGCCCCGCCGTAGAGCGGCAGGCGCACCTCGAACGTGGTACCTGCGCCTGCTGCGCCCCCGACCTCGACCGTGCCCCCGTGCTGCCGGACGACGCTGTCGACCACGGCAAGGCCCAAGCCGGTTCCGGCGCCAGGCCGCTTGGTGCTGAAGAAGGGCTCGAACACCCGCGCGCGAATGTCTTCGCTCATCCCCGGCCCCGAGTCGGAGACGGCGAGCACCACCTGTCGCTCCGCATCCACGCCGGACAAGCTCTGGACGACGCGCGTTGACAGCGTGATCCGCCCACCCCCGGCCACTGCGTCGCGCGCATTGGTGACCAGGTTCATGATCACCTGCTCGAGCTGCCCGGCGTCCCCCATCACGTTGGCGCCGGCCTCCAGCGTGACGTCCAGGGTCACGTTCGCGGGCAGCAGGCGCGACAGCAAGGGCACGAAGCCGCTCTAGCTCGTCGAGCGCGAGCGGCCTCATCTGGCGGGGTTGGCCGCGCGAGAACGCCAGCAACTGGCGCGTGAGGGCTGCGGCGCGTCCCGAAGCGGCGAGGATCTCGTCGAGGCCATGACCGAGCTCCTCGGGATCCTTGGTCCCCTTGAGTACCTCGGCGTTGACCGAGATCACCGTCAGCAGGTTGTTGAAGTCGTGCGCGACCTCGCCGGCCAGCCGGCCCAGCGCCTCGAGCCGCTGGGCTGCTTGCATCTCCTCGCTGAGTCGGCGCTGCGCCTCCTCGGCGCGTATGCGAGCCGCCGCCGACGACACGACCGCCGCGACCTGCACGACGAACTCGTACTCGGCGTTGGTCGGCACCATCACCCCCTCCGCGACGAACGTCCCGACGGAGAACGCCCCGATGCGCTCCCCGCCGAGCCGCAGCATCGGCACGGTGATCATCGTGCGGTTGCCGAAGAACTCCACTTGCTCCTGATCTGCGCGCGGCTCGAGCCGCAGGTCCGGGATGACGAACGGATCGCGTGCGCTCAGCGCGTACGTCAGGTACGCGTCCCTCGCGACGTCTACCGCGGCCATCCGCGCCGCGACCTGCTTCTTGTCCGCCAGCGCATAGCCGACGATCTCGAGGCCTCCGCTGGCGATCGGCAGCGCCAACCAGGCGCGGCAATAGCGGGTGGCGGCGCTGATCGCGTCCACCACCCGGTCCATCGCCTCAGCGAGCGTGGAGGCGTCGTGAAGCGAGCGAGCTAGCTCCAACAACGCAGCCGAATCCATTGCTCGATCCTATCGCGTTCGGCGTCACCCGCTCCACCGCGCGCGCCAGAGCGGAAGGGGCGGCGCCCCTCCTCCGCCTTGGAGCTGGAAATTGTTACCTCTTCGCCCGATTCCACACCGCCGCGGAGCGGCACGGGGAGAGCGTGAACCAGGTTCGAGGACGACGATCAATCGCCTCGCAGCTCTCGAGGCTGGCGTTCGGCCGCGCTTGTCGATCGGCGACCTCGTGAGCTTTCGTCAATCGGCGGAGGATGAGAGATTCGAGCTCCCGGTAGCTTGCGCTACGGCGGTTTTCAAAGTCGCCGTGAGCCGCTCAGCAGCGGTTGATGGTTGCTATTGTGGGAGGATCCGAAGGAAGCGCGACCACACGAGCGGCAGGAAAGGGTAGGAAGGGGAACCGAGACCAAGGCCGAGACCAAACCTTCGCGGCTCGTCGGCCCGGCCCCTCACTCGCGTGGTAGAATGTCCGGCGTGACGCGGATCAGCGATGAAGAGCTGGCCAAGGCGATGGCCGAGAACGTCGATGCCGAGGGCAACGACGTCGGGCTCGAAGCCTGGGTCGCATCGTGGACGCCTGAGCAACGGGCGAAGTCAGCGGAGAACGTGCGTCGCTGGGTGGCGGATGCTCGGCACGCACTCGGTGGCGATCCCGGTGGCCCGTCCAGCGACTGAGTTCTCGTGTCTTTGGGCCCAGAGGCGAACGGCAGCTCCGGTCGCGCCCGGCGGCGAGGGTAGCGAGAGGCAACGGCACGACGTCGGCGAGGCTCACGCTTCGGAGTCGAGCAGGTCGATCAGCACCCGGGCGTCGAAGGGCTTCTCGAGCATTGCTTCGCAGAGCCCTTCTTCAGGGTGCAGGCCCTGCGGGAGGCCACCAGTCATCAGGATCCGACGTACTTGGGGTTGGCTCCGAAGCAGGCCGCGCAACAGATCGAGCCCTGTTTCAGCAGTTCCGAGATCGTAGTCCGTGACGACGGCGTCGAGCTCCTCGGCCGCGATCATGGCGCGCGCCTCGTCGGCGGAGGCTGCAACGAATAGCGTGACCTTGCTTCGCAACCTCCGCGCGAGCGCCCGACGGAACAGGTCATCGTCATCCACGATGAGGATGCGGGCGCTGTTCCTCACTGGTTCTTCCACGCCCCGAACCAGCCGGCGAGATCAGGCAGCACGTCCTTGATCGAGCCCGTTGCGAAGGCGGCGCGGAGGGAGTCGAGCGTCGGGCTCGTGGCATGGACGGCTGCGGTCGCCCGAGCCATCTCCCATGCGCAGCGATTCGAGAGCTCGGGATCGTACCGTTCCTCAGCTTTCCGAAGGGCGCGATCGAGCTTGGAGCGGCCCTCGATGAGCGCCGGTTCGTGAGTGTTCAAGGCGTTCAGGATGACATCCGCGGGTACGGGATCGAAGTGACGTAACGTCGCCTCGACCCAGATCACCCTCTCGAACAGCGCCGCTTCTTCCTGGTCCACGCGATCCCCTGTTCCAAGGCACAACGGCCCATAGGAAGCTGTCCTTCAGGCGGACAGCGTCGTTCCCGCGCCGAAAGCACGGGTGCTCGGACCCACCCCCATGCCCTTCGTTGAAGTCAGTCCTTCTTGACGCGCAGTGCGATCAGACGCGCTGCGAGCAAGGCGACGACTTCATCGTGCTCACGTCGAACGGTGGCGCTCGAGATGCCGAGCGCTTCCGCGACCCTGTCCCACTCGAGCCCCTCCATGTACCGCAGCACGAGGACGCGGCCCCTGTCGCCGAGCTCGGCGACGGCGTTCCAGAGCCTCCGCCGACGGCGGTCCCAGTCGAGGTAGCGCTCGATGTCCTCTTCGCTCGGCGCGCGAGAGGCATCCGAGAGGACCCGGGCCGCGATCGTCACGAGGATTCCTCCCGCGAACTCTGCGACGTGTCGTCTCGAGTCGCCAGGCGTGTCCTTCCAGATGTCGCCGGGGTCGGTGGCGCGCTCCAGGTGATCGTAGGCCGCATCGAAGGACGAGACCTGCTCGCGCTTATGATGTTCGTGTTCTTCTTCGATCGCCCGCATGAGATCCTTGTGCACGAAGCGGTAGGCGTATCCGTCGAAAGGCACGCCCTTCTCTCGCTTGAAGTTCCGGGCGGCGCGCCGGAGCGAAAGGTAGGCAAGTGAGGTCAGCTCGGGCGCCTCGTAAAGCGTCGTCCTGCGCGCCACCTTCGGGACGAGCCGCGGAATCACCGTCGAGGCGGCGACGAGTCGTTCCTGTTCGGGCGTGAGACGTTCCTCCTCCCCGGAAGCGCTCATCCCAAACCTCCTCCCGTCTTACCGGGGGTCTCGTCGATTGGCTCTCCATCGACGCCTCGCTCGCCGCTGCGATCGACGGCGCGTGGTCGGACCCGTTCTGCAAGCTGGGCGCCGACAGGATGCGCGGCGAGGGCGTCGAGAACGAAGGTCCTCGCGTCAGCGACCAGTTCGGGAGGCAGAAGGTCGGCGAAGCCTTCGACGACTTCGTCTACAATCGCCTCGACTTCATCGGGTGGGATCTTCGGAGGTACGGGGGTATCCGCCATGGTGGGCTCCTCGTCGGCGTTCTGATGACAGATGCGCCCGGGCGGTCCCAGGTTGCTCAGGTTTCTTCGTGATGAGGAGAAAATTCCGGGTCGATGGCGAATTTTGAGCAACCCCCAAATCTGGTTCGCATCTCCTTCTCATGATGGCGCCCGACAACGACTCGCCGCCCGCCCCGGCGCCACAAGGACCGCTCGACGGCAGTCCGTACGTGGCGAAGAGGCTTCTCGGCCGCGGCTCGATGGGCGCCGTCTACCTCTGCGAGCATCGGGCGCTGGGAACCAAGGTCGTCGTGAAGGTCCTGCACGCGGATCTTGCAGGGCAGAAGGACATCGTGGAGCGCGTGCGGATCGAGGCGCAGGCGCAGGCCAAGCTTCGAAGCCCGCACATCCTCACGTGCAGCGACTTCGGCGTGAACAGCCAGGGTGCTCCTTATCTCGTCACCGAGTACCTCGATGGGCGCACCTTGAAGGACGAGATCGACGCCCGTGGCGCTCTGCCGGTGAACGAAGCCGTCACGTTCACGATCGAGCTGCTCAAGGGCCTGGCCGTCGCGCACAAGGCGGGGATCGTTCACCGTGACGTGAAGCCGTCGAACCTCTTCGTGGCGACGACCGAAGCCGGCCGCGTCCTCAAGATTCTCGATTTTGGGATCGCGAAGGTCCTGGCACAACGAACCGACGACGCCCCGGCGCCGAACCTCTTCCCCACCGCAGAAGGCGTCATGGTCGGGACCCCTCGGTTTTGCAGCGCCGAACAAGCGCTCGCGAGGCCGGTGGATCATCGCTCCGATCTCTACTCGGCGAGCCTCGTCCTCTACTCGATGCTCACGGGTCGGGGGCCGTTCGACGGCAAGCGAACGATGGCCGATCTCCTCCTCGCGCAGGCGATCGAGAAGCCGGCCGCGCCTTCGACGTTCGCAGCTCATGTCCCCGCCACGCTCGACGCGGTCGTGCTGAAGGCGCTCGAGAAGTCTCCCGACGCGCGCTACGCGAGCGCAGCCGAGTTCATCACGGCGCTCCAAGCCGTGACGAAGGAGTCCCCTGCCGAGGTCCGTTCGGCAGAAGTGCCCGAGCGACCACCCGCGCAGGACAACGACGACACCGAGCGTGACGCCGAGCCCGCGCCAGTCGTCGAGACCGTGGAACCTGCCCAACGGCCGACGTCAGCAGCCGACGATCCGACGTTCACGGCCGGCACTCCGGCGCGCTTCGATGCGCCACCACCCGTGGCGCCCCCGCAGCTGAGCGTCGCCAAGCAGGCCGCTCCTGTGGTCTCACCGCCTGCTCCAGCGGTGTCTCGAAATACGGTCCCGCTTCGTGACACGGTCCCCCTACCGACTCCTGCGAGGGTCGAGCATCTCCTCGCGACCCAGCCGGCCGCCCCACCAGTGATACCTACGACTCCGCGCCGCCGCGGACTGCCCGCCTCAGGCGTCCTGGCCGCAGCCATCGGCGTCGCCGCGATTCTCCTGCTTCTCTACCTCTTGCTGCGTTGACGTGGGGCCCACCACGCGAGACCTTCATGACCGGAAAGCGGCCGTGACGAACGTGATCTCCCTACCAGCGCGCTTGGGCCCCGGGTCCCGCTTCCACAACTACGACATCCAGCACCTGATCGCGACGGGTGGGATGGGCGCCGTGTACTTCGCCCGTCATCGGCTCGTCGGCCGACCTGCCGCGGTGAAGGTGATTTCGCCTCGTCCCGGAGCGATCGCCGACCAGAAGGCGATGGCAAGGTTCTACACCGAGGTCGAAATCCACGTCTCGCTCCGCCTGCCAAACCTGCCCGACTTCTACGACGCGGAGCTGCTGCCCGACGGCACCGCGGTGCTGATGCTCGAGTACCTGGATGGTCGCGATCCTCGCGGACACCCTCAAGTTCTTGGGGCGCCTCCCGCTCGGTGACGCGCTCTTCATCACGACCGAGATCCTGCGGCCGCTGCAAGTCGTCCACGCAAAGAGCGTTCACCGAGACATCAAGCCCTCGAACGTCTTCATCCGGCGGCGACCCCGGTTCGACTCCGAAGGCAAGCTCGAGAAGAACCGCGTGACGCTGCTCGACTTCGGCATCGCACAGGTGAACCTGAAACAGGGCGGCGTCACGCGGGAGCAGACGATCGTCGGGACCAACGGCTACATGAGCCCGGAGCAGCTTCGAAGCGATCGCCTCGATGGGCGGAGCGATCTCTTCGCGGTGGGCGTCGTTCTCTACGAGATGCTGTGCGGGCATCCGCCCTACGTGCCCGACCCCAAGAACGTCCCGAGCCTACCCGAGCTGCTCGTGAAGACGCTGTCGGAGCCCGTTCCCGATCTCCGCGTCAAGCTGCCGGACCTTCCCGATGATGTTTGGGAGTTCATCAGCGTGCTTCTCGCGAAGGACCGCGACGAACGGTACGCCTCCGCCGAAGCAGCGCTCGCAGTCGCCAGGACGCTTCGCAAACAGTACCGCGACACGACGAAGCTCTTTCGCGACGAGGTGGACGACGTCGTCGAAGCCATGGAAAGCCTGAAAGCCGAGGGCTGGGGGGATGCGGCCCCTCGAAGGCCCGTAACGAACCCGATGGCGACGGACCCATCAATGTCGAACGCCTTCGCCACCACGGAGGAGACTGGAGCGCAAAGCGCAAACGACGAGAGCCCAAGTACCGCAGACCCCGCACTGGAGACCACGCCGAATCCAGCGGCTATCAAGCGAACCCCTCTCCTGGGTACGCCAGCGCTGCTCGAGGTCCTCTCGGCGGCGCCTACCACGGCTCCCGTTTCTGCCGCTTCCTCCACGCCCGCTACCGAGAGCGCAGGCAAGGCTGGCGGCCCCGCGCCCGGTGGGACGGTTCCCCGCCTTCCGAACCGCGGCACGATCCCGATCAACATTCCGGCGACTCCACCCGGACCGGCGGCTCGCCCCGCGCCGCCGACCGAGCAAGCGTTGCGTTCGCGCCACACCATGCTCGGTCTTCAGAGCCCGGAGGCACAGGTCCCGCCGGCATCGTCCTCACCACCGGCTCGAAGCCAAGCCGCGATCGAGCCGAAGTCTGTCGCACCGGCACTCGTCACTGGCTCGCTCCCGGGGAAGCCAACGGGCTCCGTCGATCGAGGCACCGCGAGGATCCGTAGCGGCGAGAGCGCTCCCGTGATCGATGAGTGGGAGGAGCGACAGCTCCGGCGCGTGCGCGAGCTCTTGCGCGCGCCGCGCTACTTCCGGAGGCCGGCTCTGCTCGAGCTCGATCCGGTCTCGAAGCGTCCCACAGCGATGTACGAGCTGCGGCACGCCGACAACGTGGTCGGCACAGGGTCGAACGTTGCAATCCAGATCGTCGGAACAGACGTTCTTCCTCGGCACGCGACGCTCCGTCTTCGACGCGATCGTCAGCTCGAGGTCGAGCTCGCGGAGGCCGCGCTCTCCGGGCCACGCAGTCTGACGGTGGACGCCAAGCCGTGCGCGCAGGCCATGCTCGTGCACGGGGCGACCCTGAGCTTCGGTGACGTGGTGTTCAAGGTCATCGATCTCACGGTCAGCGACCCTTCGGGCGAGCTGGCTCGCATCCGAAAGCGAACGAAGCCTCCGACCATCGCTCTTAGGGGTGGCTCGTCATCAACCAACCTCCAGCGAGCGCCGTTTCCGCTCACCCTCCCGCTCTGCCTCGCCGGCTCGTCACCCGCCTGCGACTTCATCATCGACGACGCTCCATCGATTGCGTTCGGCATCTGGATCCGTGGGGATGGCGAGCTCGAGCTCGTGGAGATCGATGTCAGCGTCCTGCCCTACGGGCAGCCGATCGCGGCATGCCGCCTCCTGAAGCACGGGGACGTCGTGAAGGTCGGCGCGAAGAGCGAAGTTGTCGTCGGCGATCCTCCCGAACTGTCGAGCGTCGAGGCGAAGGCGCCCCCCGAAGCTTCTCCCGCCCCTAGGCCTGTTTTGCGTCCAAGACTGCCCGTCGTGGTGAGCGCACCCCAGCCTCAGACTCTGGTCGTCCCGAACGAGGAGCCGGTGCTGCTGCCCGTTACGCCCGCGAAGATGCCGCGGGACAAGTCGAGGCTCGTGCTCGTCGCGATGGCCGAGAGCGGGTTCACGGCCCCGACACCCGCCGCGATCGACCTCGATGGAACGGCCCTCGTCCTCGGGCGGGACCCACGCGTGGACGTGGTGGTTCACCATCCCCGCGTGCGCGGCCGTCACCTGTTCCTTCAGCCTCTCCCCGACGGGGCGGTCGAGGTGGAGGATCTCGGGGCGGGCCGGCTCGAGGTTCGGGGCGAGCGGGTCAAGAAGACCGTCCTTCGAGACGGCGACCGGCTGACCATCCCGGGCGTGGTGTCGTTCGAGCTACGAGCACCCGCCAGACCTGGCATTTTCTCCCGGATTTTGCGGAAGCTCGGGCTGGCCGTTTTCTTGCTCGGGATCGCCCACTTGGGTGATGGACAGGTCACCTCGAAAAAGTTGAGCAACCCGCCGTTCTGCTCCGCATCTGGGAGTACGAGCTGATGACGACGGACGACGATCCGCCCGAGCCTGGTTCTACGTCGAGGGATCTCCTCGTCGAGCAGGCCGATGCTGCGCACGAGCGGGCGGTCCGCAAGCTCCAGGACGACGTGCGCCTGGCCGATCGGTTCGAGGAGCTCGAGCAAGGGTCTCGCGACATGCTGTTCTACCGGATCAACCGGCGGCCCACGGCCAAAGGCATCCGGCCCACCCAACCAGGAATTGGAAACGTCGTCCCGCTGAAGTCCGAGGAAACTCAAGCGCCGGCTCCGAGCCCGCCCGGCGAGCCGGCGCCGGCAGAGACCCCCAAGACCATCGAGGTCGCCTCCGAGCGGGACACGATCCAACGCGAGATCGCCGCGCCGATCGCTCAGGCTCCTGCACCGGCCGAGACGAACGGCGGCGATGCCATGACGCCGCGCCCTGTCGAGGTTCCCGGTGTCGGAAGCACGCAGCGGATCGCCGCTGCGCCGGTGCCTTCTGCCTACGTCTCGCCGGCCGAGCCGAGCGAGCGGCGGCGGTCGCCTGCTCCCATCGCGCTCATCATCGCGGCCCTCGTGATCGGTGGGCTCGTCGTGGCGTTCCTGTTCCTCCGCGGAGACGACGCACGAGACCCAACGGTCAGCACTTCGACGACCACATCTGCCGTCCCCGCCGTCGCTGCGACGACCACGAGCGGTGCGTCTGCCACGGAGGCGCCGACTTCGACGGTGAGCGAATCGATCCTCCCGGTCCCGAGCCCTCCGCCGAGCAGCTCCGCGATCGAGACGTCCAACCCCAAAGGCGACCTCCCCAAGACGCCGCAGATTCGGAAGACGCCCGAAGACGAGCCGCGGCCACTCGGCGGCAAGAAGAAGGTCCGTTATTGATCATGAGAAACGCTCGCCTCGTCATCGCGCTCGCGATGCTGCTCGGGACCTCCTCAACAGCGACGTCGTTGTTCGCTCAGCCTGCACCCAAGGGTGACGTTCAGACCGATCGTGCGCGAGAGCTTCACAAGCAAGCGGACGAGCTGTTCTCGAAGCGCCAGTTCGACAAGGCAAGGGCCGCCTACCTCGCTGCGTGGGCCCTCAAGAAGCACTGGCAGATCGCGGCGAGCTTGGGGGACACGGAGCTGCGGCTCGGGCTCCACCGCGACGCCGCAGAGCACCTCACCGCGATGATCGCGATGTACCCGCCCGACGAGGACAAGCAGACGCTGAGCGACGCGAAGGCGATGCTCGAGAAGGCGAAGGCGAAGATCGGCACGGTGACGCTCGCCTCGAACGTCCAGGGTGCCGACGTCTCGGTGAACGGAACCGTGATCGGCAAGACCCCCTTGCGCGACCCCATCTACCTCGACCCCGGATCCCACAACATCGAGGTGAAGAAGGTGGGCTTCGTCTCGAAGTCTCAAGCGGTCGTGTCCGGAGCGGGCAAAGCCGAGCGGATCGACGTAACGCTCGAGGCCGAGAACACCGGTGGTGCCCTGCCGCTTCCCGACCCCAAGAAGATCGGACCCCAGGACCCCAAGAAGGACAACGGGGGCAAGAACCCGGACCCGGATCCGGTGCCTCCCCCGAGTAGCGGAAAGAGCGTTCCCCTTCTCGTGACCGGGGGGATCCTCGCAGGTGCCGGCGTCGTGGTCGGGGCAACGTTGTTGGGCCTCGGAGCATCGCGTGCGAGCGAACGTGACGACATGGTCGCGTCCCTCGGAGGACCGTCCCCCTGCGGTGAGGGAACGCCCCACACCTCGGCGTGCGCCGAGATCACCAGCCTCGACGACGACTACGTTGCTTTCTCTATCGGCGGCGGCGTTTCCCTCGGTGTAGGCGTCGCTCTCGGCATCGCGACACTGACCTACGGCCTCGTCCCCAGCGGCAAGAGCGACGACCAAGCTAGGGCCTTTGTTTTGCCAGTCGTAACCAAGGACACCGCCGGCATCCTCGTCGGCGGTGCATTCTGACCTTTCGAGATCACCATGCGTACTTCCCTCATCTTGCCGACCCTGATGCTTCTTGGTTCATCGACCGTCCTGGTTGCGACCGGATGCGGTGAACGATGCGAGCGCATCGGCGCATGCACTCCCTACAGCGGAACCTTGGGAGGCGGCGGCGCGGGCGGCGACGGAGACGGTGGGGAGGGAGGTCTTGGGGGTGGTGGCCAAGGCGGTGACGGAGGAGGCGGCACGATCGATCCGGGCTGCATCCCGAGCATGTTGCCCACTGGCGAGTCGATCCCTGGTGAATGCGGGGTGTTCGTTGCGGCGGGCGCCACCGGTGCGGGCGCGAAGGACGATCCGACGAGCGATCTTGCCGCCGCGCTCGCCTCCGTTCCCGCCAACAAGGCGGTCTACATTTGCGGGACCGACACCTTCACGGGAACGTTCACCGCTCAGGGTGGGCGCTCGATCTTTGGGGGGCTCGCATGCGGGGGGTGGACGTACGACGCTGCGTCGAGACCGAAGCTCATGGGGGTTGCTGACTCCCCGACGCTTACGGTTTCAGGACTTGGAGACACAAGAATCGAAGACCTGCTCGCGGAGAACCCGGACGCGAGTGCACCTGGTGCTTCGAGCATCGGCGTGCTCGTGAACGAGACCAGCGTCGGTCTCGCACGGTGCTCGGTGTCGGTCGGCTCTGGCGCCAAAGGCGCACCGGGTGACGCTTTCGCCATGCCCGCGCAGGCGGGCAGCATCGGCGTTCAGGGGACGCAAGGCTGCGAGGATGCGGCTGTCAATGTTGGTGGTGATGGCGGTGCGAACCTCGTGTGCACCATGCAGAGCGGTGGTCTGGGGGGGAACGGCAGTAACGCCGGCACAGGAGGAGCGGGCAGTCCCGGAGATCCTTCGGGTACCGGCGGAGTCGCGGGGGTTGGACAAGGCGTTGCCGGTACGTGCGCGGGCGGCCCGGGCGACAATGGGTCCACAGGGAACCCTGGGCCGGCCGGAAGTGGATTGGGGGTTCTCGGGGCGTCCGGCTACTCGTCGGCGCCCGCCCCAACTGATGGATCGGTCGGCACGGCCGGCAAGGGTGGTGGTGGGGGTGGCGGTGCCTACCAGTGCGCGCCCGGCTCCGCTGGCCCGGGTGGCGGCGGGGGTGGAGCTGGCGGCTGCGGCGGAGCTGGTGGACGCGGTGGAGGCGGTGGCGGTGCAAGCTTCGCCCTGGCAGTCGTGAACGCCAACGTGGCTGTTGCTGCGACGCAGCTCAGTGCTGCGGCTGGCGGCAGTGGTGGTGATGGCGGCAACGGACAGCCGGGTGGTTCGGGTGGTCCTGGGGGTGCCGGGGGCGCACTCATGGGGAGCAACCCTAACGGCGCAGCTGGCTGCCCAGGAGGGTTGGGTGGACAAGGTGGTCGTGGAGGTGCCGGAGGCGGCGGCGTTGGGGGGCCCTCAGCAGCCGTCGCACGGTTTGGTGGGTCACTCACGGTCGATGACGGTTCCGACATGACTCCGGGCACGGCTGGCACGCCTGGGATCGGTGCAGACAACCTCGGGCAGGGAACTCCCGGACCCGACGGGGGCGCCGGCCAGAGCTGCGATGAGCTCGTCTTCGATGGAAGCGCGACCGGTATGTGCCTCGAGCGCTAGTTTCGGTTTCTCGCGCAACTTTTCTCGATTGGAGGCCGCGTCGCGATGACGAGGTTGAGGGTATGTCACGTCCTGATCCGGCACTCGAACTTGAAGCACTCGCATCGGTACGCGCCGAGCTCGACGCTGGTACCGATCCGTTGGCGATCTTCGACGTCCTCGGAATCGCGCGCGAGGAGTTCGACGGGATGGAGGAGATCCTCATGGCGAGCTTTGCCGAGGACACCGACACCGGCCGGACCGAGCGCATCGATCGCTACAAGGAAATCTACGACGCACGCCGGGCCGCGAAGGAGTCGCAGCGAGTTGGGATCCCAGAGGTCCCCGATCTGCTCTCGCCTCCCGAGTCCCCCCCTGACGAGAATCCGCTCGACCAGACCGCGCCTGCCGTCCAACTCGCTACGTTTCAGCTCGCGTCCCCCACTTCGCTCGATCCGGACGCGACCGCCCAGGTAGACGTTGCCAGCGTCCTTCGAGCGCTTCGCGATCGAGGACTTCCCTTCCACGACAGCGCTCCGAATGCCCAACCACCAGCGGCAGCTTCCCTGACGCCTGAGCCGAGCGGGGAGACGGTCATGGCCGACGTGCGAGCGATTCGTGAAGGCGCGGCGCGTGCGATTCCCTTCGCAGCAACGGACGCCCCTGAAGAGACCGACCAGACCGCGGAGATCGACGTGCGCGTGCTTGCGTCGAAGTTGGGCTTGGGTGGCGTTCCCTTCGCGCCGCCAAGGGACGCAGCTGCTACTGCGGCTTCAGACGAGTCCCTTCCTCGGATCGAGGTGGACCCCAAGGAGCGAACCGATACTGGGACCGCCGAGGTCGATCGTCGTTCGCTTCACCTGCCGCCGATCCCATTCGACTCGAAGTCTGCGGGACAGAAGAAAGGGTTCAGCGTCGCCGACCAAACGGATGACACCATCCCGGGAACGGCGCAGGGCGCCCTCCCCATCCTCCTCGAGCGCTGCGCCCTGGTCGTGGCGTCGATGAACAGGTCTCAAGACCAAGACCAGGTCCTACGCGAGCACGGGTTCACTCCGGAGACTTGGAGCTTGGCCTCTCGCGAGGTGGCAGCCGCCTGCAACGCCGCCCCGGATCTCCGAGCACGATACGACCAACTCCTTGAAGAGGCCTCGAAGCATGTCCGCTGAAGCTGCGCCGTACGAGTACGTGTTCCACTGGGAGGGCGGCGGGCCCGAGTGGTCTCACCTCCGCGTCGTCTCCTTTCACGTTCGGGACGCGATCAGCGAGCCCTACGAAGCGAAGCTCGTGGTTCACGCGCACGGGCAGGATCAGGAGGTGGATCCGGAGACCTTGGTCGGAGCGCTCGCGACCCTTCGGATCGCGACGCTGGCCGATCCAGCTATCCGGTGCGTGCACGGCCTCATCGCCGAGGCTGCCGAGATTGGCTCGACTCGCTTCGGGATGCTCTACGAGGTTCTGCTCGTACCGCCCGTGATGCGTGCCATGCACCGGGCCCGCAGCCGCGTCTTCCTGCAGAAGACCACCAAGGAGATCCTCGAATCGGTCCTGACCGGCGACCCCAAAATGAAGGTCGAGGATCCGGAGCTCAAGGTACCGGGCTCTCTCACGGATGCGTTCAAGCCTCCCAAGGAGTGTCTAGCCTTCCGGCTCCAGGATCCGTCTCGCGTTGAGGACACGGCGACGCGCCCCTACTGTGTGCAGTACAACGAGAGCGACCTCGCGTTCGTTCTGCGTCTCCTCGCGGAAGAAGGGATCGCAGTCCACTTCGAGCACCACGCCGAAGCCGTCGTGATGGTCCTCTCGGATTCGGACTCGGGACGAACCAAGCTCGACCCCTTCGATCCGATCGGCCCCGGGCAGCCCGGACGCCAGCTCGATCACGTGCGTCTCGGCAGGCGGCTTCGCGCCTCTCGCTTTCGGCTCGTGGACTTCAACTGGCAGAAGCCTGCGCTCGACATGAAGGTCGAGGCTAAGGTCGATGGCGACGACAACCTTGGGATCGACGCCTATCCCGGTCTCTACCCCGACGAGCCGAAGCAAGGAGAGCTGCTCGCCAAGGCTCGGCTCGAGCGGCTCCAGACGGAAGCCCGGTTCGCCGAGGTCGTCACCACCTGTCGGCTCGTTGGCGCTGGATCGATCTTCGCGATGACGCACGGGACGTCCCGCTACGAGGGCGAGTACCTGGTCGCCAAGGCCGAGCTGATCGGGCACGTCCCCGGCGAGCTTGCAGGCGGCGAGCTCCTGCCAGTGCTACGCCGGACCGACGACCGCCCGTTCGTCGCCAAGCTCGAATGTGTCCGTCGCGGAACCGCCGACAGCCCGGACGAGTCGAAATACAGGCCGCCGCTCCAGCCCAAGCCGCGCGTGCTCGGCTCGCAGACCGCGATCGTCACGGCGGAGCCTTCCAACAAGGACGTCGAGATCCACGTCGGCGGACCAGAGGGGAACGAGAACGGTTGTGTGCGTCTCAGGTTCCACTGGGATCTCGAAACGGAGCGGCACGACAAGGAGCCCACCTCGTGTTGGGTCCGCGTCTCCCAGGCCTTCGCCGGTGCGGGAGGTGGCGCGCTCGCGCATCCGCGCGTTGGAACCGAGGTCATCGTGGAGTACATCGACGGCGATCCCGATCGACCGATCGTCGTCGGCCGCGTCTACAACGGCCAGCAGCCCGCCCCTGCGAAAGCCAAGGGTGCGGCGACGATCACCACCCTGAAGAGCATGTCGTCGCCAGGCGGGAAGGTTTCGAACGAGCTGTCGTTCGACGACACCGCGGGCGAAGAGAAGGTGAGCCTCAACGCCGGTAAGGACTGGAACTCCACGGTCGGGAACAACCGAACCGAGACGATCCAGAACGACTCGAAGTCCTCGGTCATGGCGAACCGCAACGAGGACACCACCTCGGACCGCACGACGACCGTCGGCGGCAACAACTCGGAGACCGTGAGCGGCGACGAGAAGGTGACCGTCGGCGGCAATCAGGAAGTGTCGGTCGGAGGCGATCAAAAGGAGAGCGTCGGGGCGAACCAGACCATCGGGGTCGGGGCGGACCGTTCGCTTTCTGTGGGCGCCTCCCAAACGATCTCCGTGAGCGCCTCCAACAGCGTGAACGTCGGAGCCGCCGAGACCTACACCGTGGGCGCCGCGCAAGATGTCACGGTCGGCGCGGCAAAGACGGAGGTGATCGGTGCGGCGTACGATCTCACCGTCGCAGCCGCGATGACCGTCACCGCCGGAGCACCTCACACCCTCAACGCGCCGGTCGATACGACGAACGCGCCGACGCACGCGATCAACTCGGTGACCACGGCGATCAACGCCGCCGCCAAGGCGGCCGTGCAGTCCGCTCTCATCGAGCTGATGGCGAGCGGCGCCCTGACGCTTCAGGGAGCGACGGTCGCGGTCAGCGGCTCAGGCGAGGTCACGATCTCCGGACCGAGCGTCTCGATCAAGGGCGACAGCGTATCGATCGAGGGCGGGTCGGTGAAGATCGCCGGTGGCACGACGGACATCACCGGCGGCGTGGTGAAGGTGAACTAATGGATCCTCTCACGCTCGCCGCGAACCGTTTTCTTCGTGAGCACGAGACCGCATGGTCACCCCCTCCCGAGGTGCTCGTCCCCAAAGTGTTGCGCCTCAAGGCTGGGGAGGCGCATCGAGGGGATATTCTCAAATCGCTCCGTCTTCTGGAGTGGCAGCCGGAGTGCCGCCGGCCGATCGCCATCGTCGAGGTGCCGTTCTCCGACCCGACGACGTACGCGCGAATCGTGCTGTCGGCCGTCCGGGATGACGTCTCCAAGGTCGAAGGTGGACTGCGCGAGGAGGACCTCACGCTCGGGCAGGTCCCGCCACCCCTGCATGAGCGAGGGATCGGCCCCTTCGTTGCGGAGCTCGAGTCGCTCGCGGCGGCCGTGGCCAGGGTGCTCGACGGCCTGGTCGTCGTCCTCGCGCCTCGCACCGTCGCTTCGCCCACGTCGTTCGCTTCGTTCGTCGAAGGCGTCGTTGCAGCCCGAACCGGGACCGCCGCCCTGCGACTCGACGTGCTCGCGTGCAATTGCCCCGGGCTCGATGAGGTGCCTTCCGCCGAGGCTCGTTTCGACGTCGATGAAGGTGAGCTATTTCGGTACCTGCGGGACATGGGCGCGAAGTCGTCGGCGGGGCCCAAGGACGACGGGCCGTCGCTTTCCGCGGAGCAGCGCAAACAAATCGAAGCCGAGCTGGGGCAACCCATCGTCTCACTCGACGCCGGACGAACGCTGAAGCGTCTCCTGATGGATGGTGGAAAGGCTCTTCACGATGGCCGTCCCAAGGAGGCCGTCCGAAAGTATCGAGCCGCACGGTCACTCACCGAAGCGACCGGGCTGAAGAAGGAACGGCTCGCCACGACGATGGCGTTGGGTACGGCCTACGCCACCCTTCAGAACTATCGGGGGGCACAAGCGTCCTTCGAGCGTGCACGTCGCCAGGCCGCAGACATCGAGCGCCCCGATCTGGAGGCGCAGGCGCTGTTCGGGCTCGGGTTCGTCTACATGCTCGAGAAGCGGTACCGAGAAGCTGGAGCAATCTACCAAGCGATCGCGTCCAGCGTGCCCGACGACTCGCCCCTCAAGAGGGAAGCGCTCCGCTTGGTGGAAGCCGCGAAGCGCGGAGACTTCTCCTACGGCACGAGCGAGGTGGCGCCGTGATCGCCGCGAAGTTTGGGGACCCGGTCGTAGGGATCGACTGCCACATGGTCATGGTGCCGAGCCCGGCCGGTCCGGTTCCGACGCCGCTACCGCACCCGTTCGTAGGCGTGGTCTTCGATCCGATCGGTGCTGCGGTCGGCGCGGCGATGGGCGCGGTGTTCGGTGGCGGCGGCCCCGTGATCGTCAACGGCATGCCCACCGGCAACACCGGCACCGAGGTGAAGAACATCCCCCACATCCCGACGCCTCCAGGTATCTCCCCCGCGCCGAACGACGCGCCGCCGGGAAACGAGGGGACGCTCGTCACGGGCTCGAAGACCGTGGACTTCGCCGGCTCGAGCCAAAGCCGCACGCTCAGCATGGTCATGAGCTGCAACTTCCCGCTGAATCTGCCGACCAGCATCTGTGAAGCGGTGCCGATGGGCGCCCCCGTCCTCATCGGCGGTCCCGAGGCCGTGGACTTCGCGGCAGCGGCAACCCAAGGCATCCGCACGAAGTGGGCGAGCGGGAAGCTCCACAAGCTGACGAAGGCGACCAAGGGATCGAAACGCAGCAAGGTCATCTGCTTCCTCACCGGCCATCCGGTGGACGTGATGACCGGCGAGCTCATCGCCGAAGCGATCGATGCCGAGCTCCCCGGGACGATTCCCCTCATCTTCGAGCGCAACTACCGGAGCCGCGAGACCGAGTCGCTTCTTTTGGGTCCCGGCTGGTACCACTTCTTCGACGCCTACGTGGAGCCCACGAAGACCTCGACGAGGGTCCGTCTCCCGGATGGTCGGCCCGCCGAGCACCCGCCGCTGAAGATCGGCGAGAGCTACTTCCACGCGCCCGACCGCTACACGATCAGTCGAGAGCACGACTCGTTTCGGTTGAGCGTCCCCGATGGGCTCACCTACGTCTTCAAGCCCACGGAGCCCGCGAACGGCGGCGCCGTCAGACACCGCCTCGTCGAGATCCGCGATCGGGCTCGCAACGTCATCACCCTGACCTGGAAGGGCCGCTACGTCTCGACCATCATCGACACGGCGGGCCGCGAGATCGCCTGCCGTTACACCAGGGAGGGCAAGCTCGAAAGGCTCGTGCTCGTGCACGACAAGGCCGAGCTGCTCCTGGCCCGATATGCCTACGGCGCCGACGGCCACCTCGCCGAAGTGAGCGATCCCTTGGATCACTCGATGCGGTACGCCTACACCGGTGGGCTCATGGTGCGCGAGGTCCACAAGGGCGGGCTCACCTTCCATTTCGAGTGGGACTGGGAGCACACGGAAGGCTGGTGCATCCGAACATGGGGAGACGCCGGGGACAGCGACGGCTCCTGCATGGACCTGGCTCCCGGCGGTAGGGCGCCGAAGGCGATCTACGACCGACGGCTCACGTACGACAAGCACCGGCGTCGCACGATGGTTCACGACGGACGCGGCGGCATCTCGTACTACGAAGGCAACGCGCTCGATCTCGTCGAGAAGGAGATCGACGCCACGGGCCGCACCACCAAGTACGAGTGGGACGAGCACGCCTGGAAGACGGCGGAGGAAAACCACGCGGGCGAGCGCTTCGAGTGGACGTATGACGCGCGGGGAAACCGGACCCTGGAACTGGATCCCCTGGGCCAGGTGACCCGTTGGACCTACGACGATCTCGACCGCGTCCGCTCCGTCACGACCCCAAAGGGTGGAGTCTTCGAGGTCGAGTACGACCACACCTCGCAGCCGGCGGTGGTGAAGCGACCGGATGGAACGGCGACGCTCTACACCCGCGACAACTTCGGTCGTCTCCTCCGCGCAGACGACCCCATGGGCCGCAGCACCCGATTCCTGTGGAGCGCCTTCCACACGCTGACCGAAGCGACGGATCCGGAGGGACGGACGACATCGTTCGACTACGACGTGTACGGGCGTCTCACGGCCGCGAAGGACCCGTTGGGCCGAACCCTTCAAATCGTCCGCGATGCTGCTGGACAACCCACATTGGTCAAGCTCCCCGATGGTGAAGAGCTGTCCCTTCGCTACGACGCCGAGGGCAACGTCGTCGAGCAGGTGGACGCGCGAGGCCGGAAGACCCGGATGCGCTACGCCGGCATGGGCGAGCTCGTCGAGCACATCGATCCCATGGGTCACCGCGTTCGCCTTCGCTACGACGAAGAGCTCGACCTCGTGGCCGTCGAGAACCAGGCCGGCGACCTCTACACCTTCGCGCTCGATCGCTGTGGGCGCGTGACGCACGAGAGGACGTTCTCGGGTACGAAGCGCATGTTCACGCACGACAAGGCTGGGCGAACCATCCAGGTGTTGAGCGGCGCCTACCGCCTCACCAAATTCGATCGCGACGCTCTGGGCCGGATCATCAAGCAGACCTCCCAAGGTGGGAACCCTAGCGTCCTCGCCAGGCCGACGGAGGAGACGTTCGCGTACGACGAGCTCGGCGTGCTGGTCGCCGCGCGTACGCCCGACGTGGATCTCTACCTCGAACGCGATCTCCTCGGACGCGTCCTCCGTGAGCACGAGATCGTGAAGGCCACCGCCCTCGATGCGTCGGTCGAGTCCCGCTACGATGCCGCCGGGCTCCGCGTCGAGCGCACCACCAACTTCGCGCACAAGGCCGAGTACACCTGGAACGACGCCGGGGAGCTGGTTGCCGTCCGAGCCGGGCTCGACCTCGACCGCTTCGCTCTTCCAATCAAGCGCGCGTTGCCGCAGGCAGCGATGGGCTCGTTCGACATCAAGATCGCACGCGATGCCCTTGGCCAGGAGCTGGCTCGACGGCTCCCCGGTGGGGTCGTCTCCACGTGGACGCGCGATACTTGGGGACGAGCGACCGAACAGCGCGTTCTGACAGGAGCCTCGACCCAGACGGCTGGACGCGACGTCACGCGCAGAACCTACGCTTGGGCCTCGGCCGAAGAGATCGCTTCCATCACCACGCTGGACGCCGCGTCCGGCTCAGTCAAGCGGCAGAGCCAGTACGAGTACGATCCCCGCGGTCACCTGATCAGGCAGCTCTTCTCGGACGGTGAGGTGCTCGAGC
Organism: Polyangiaceae bacterium; assembly: GCA_016719945.1. Classification (GTDB taxonomy): domain Bacteria; phylum Myxococcota_A; class Polyangia; order Polyangiales; family Polyangiaceae; genus Xiheicaenibacterium. The sequence continues at coordinate 107,948 of JADJYE010000018.1, forward strand.
GGCAAAGTGATCGAGTCGGCAACCTCTTCCGGACCAAGGATCGATCGGACAGAGCGTACGCGCCCGGTGGCGTGATCCAGCGCGCGAATGGCACCGACTACGAGGTCGATGCCGACGGGTTCCTCATCAAGAAGACGTTGAGCGACGGCGCCGTGTGGAGGTACGTCTGGGACGCTCACGGGCAGCTCACCGAGGTCGTGCGGCCCGACAAGAAGAAGGTCGAGTTCACCTACGATGCCTTCGGCAGGCGGACCACGAAGACGTTCGACGGCAGGATCACCGAGTACGTATGGGACGGTGACGATCTCGTCCACGAGCGCGTCAAGGACGCTGCCGGGCAGGTCGTGTCGCCACTCACGACCTGGGTCTTCGAGCCGGATACGTTCACTCCGCTCGCGAAGATCGAGGGCCGCAAGCGCTTCGGCATCGTCAGCGATCACTTGGGGTCGCCGACCATGCTCGCGACCGAGGCGGGCGAAATCGCATGGCGCGCGCAGCTCGACGTGTACGGCGTGCCGCGCGAGGAGAGTGTCGCCGGGGAAGAGCGCACCCAGAACCCTTGGAGGTTCCCGGGACAGTACGAGGATCCGGAGACGGGCCTCTACTACAACAGGTTCCGGTACTACGATCCGGAGCTTGGGCGGTATCTGAGTGAGGATCCGATCGGTTTGCGCGGGGGGCAGGCTCTCTTTGGCTACGTCACGAACTCGATCCTCTGGATCGATCCCCATGGGCTCACGGGCGCGTACATCTTCGAGTTCGACACCGGCGAGGTCTACGTCGGCAAGGGGCCAGAGAACCGATTCCAGACCTCACAGCGAAAGCGCTCGCGCCCGCTACCGGACTCGACGATCGCGAAGAAGGCCCATCTGGATTTTGGCTCGGACAAGATGGGACTGATGGTCGAAGCTGAGTTGATGCGACGCCATGGGTTCGGGTTGCCGGACACCAAACTGATCAACGCAATCACCTCGCCCGGTGAAGCGCTCCTTGCCGCAGCATCGGCCGCGGAGCGCCGAAAGGCGCGAGACCTCGCGAACAAGCTTGAGAAGAAGGCCGGCATCGGGTGCAAGTAGGGAACCATGACGAAATCACGTAAGGCCGACCAAGAACGACCGACGGCAACCTGGCGCGAGGATCTTGCGGAGGGAGGATCGTCGCTTACCGAGGAGCAGATCGCGGCAGTTGATGCCATCCTCGATCAATTCGTCTCGCGGCTCGAAGGCAGCAGGGACAGGGCACAGATTCTCCAAGTGCTTCACGAGACCGTGAACGCGCTCAACGAATCGGGCGGACTCCACGGGCGCCTAGGGAACTTCATCGAGACGGATGAGCGAGAGGACCTGGTTCCTTTTCTGCTCGAGGAAGCGAAGCGCGCGGGGCTAGCTCTCAAGCCCGGCGAAGATCCAACAGCAGCGTGGCGCGAGTGGTGAGGAACACGTGCAGGGGCGCCTCCGGGTCCCGGTGCCGATCGCCTACACTGGCTGAGCCGGACAACATCGCGATCTCCCGCCGGTGCTAGGAGAAGGAGCGACGAATCCCTTGCGGCTGCCATTTCACACGCAGGAGCGGCCTCGAGCCGCGTGGGAGCAGGCCGGCTCAACAATCCAGGATGGCGGAACGGAAGGTGCAGACGTCCCTGAAGAGACTGGTCGGGAGGAGCATCTCGCGACCGCACGAGCCAATCTCGAACGACGAGGCAAGCCGCGTCGCTCTGAGCCTCGGTTTCGATCTTCCCTTCGACTTGCGCCGCCTCTACTCGCTCGTGAGGGCAGGGACGTTTCGGCGACGGTTCTTCGCGAACGACAAGTACGAGTACGAGATCAACGCTTTGATCCCGGCATCGAGTGGCAGCCCCCGTAACGTCGCGACCGTCTACGACGACGTGGTGCGACGCCGACACCTGATACCGGTCGGGCTACTGCCTTTCGCAACGGGAAGCGGTGGTGACTTCTACTGCGTGGACCTGAAGGACTCGAGCATCCTCTTCGTCCCCATGGATCCTCCCGGAAGCAGTCCGCGGCTTGTGGCGACGACGTTGGAAGACTTCCTCGGCGGGCTCGCGGAGGAACTCGACTTCTGACGATGCGTCAAGAACCGTTGAGCGACGACTGCATCAGGTGGGACGAGATGTTGGTCGAGGGCACGGCGAGAGGGATGCCGGCAGAGCCCAAGTCGTTGCCCGCGGGCCTAGACCTAGACACCTTGCCTCCCTCCTACCTTCGCTTCATCGAGCGCTTTGGGTACGGCCGCACTGCGTGGCTCTTCTTGATCTTCCCGGCTGTGGCGGAGGGATGCGACTCGCTGAAGTCTCGGAGCAACGATCTCCGAGCGATGCTTCTCGAGAGCCTCGAGTTGGAGCTGGTGGAGTTCGAGCCTCATGGCGCCCCCGGGCTACTACAGCGATGCGTGCCTTTCGGGATCGGCGAGAACGGTGAGACCTTGGTTTGGGACCCCGATGATCGGGACGCGAGCGGCGAGCTTCAGATCTATCTGGTAGGAAGCAAGACGCTCGGTGTGTGGCGGGCAGGTCGAAGGCTGGAAGAGTTCGTGGCGATGGTGACATCGGACGCCATCAAGACGATCTTTCCAGGTCACTCGCCCTTTCCGAGGACGTTCGTTCCACTTCGGCTCGCTCCATGACGCGAGGCAGAGCGCCGCAGATCTTTGCAATCAAGCCTCAATTATCGATTCCGGCTCCAAGGTTTCCCGGTCGAGAACCCGTACTCGTCCAATTCGTCCTCCGGCTCCTCCGGCTCCTCCGCATCGGGTCGCGGATTGGGGTCGCGGAGCGTGAAGCACTTGTGGCACGGCACCAGCCGCTGTTGGACTGCGGCGTCCTCCAAGGTCAGGCCCGGATGTCGTCCACCAAGAAGGGATCGACAGGTCGCACGGTGGAAGCGACCCCAGCGAGGAAAGACGATGTCCGTTGGAGCGAGCTCCACCCATCGTCTCCATGGCAGCTCCTCCAACGGCCGAGGCTCGACGACGGGCCGCGGGCGCGGGGGTGAGGCTTCCTGCCGATCAATGATGTCCGGCCATCTCTCCTTGTACAGGGGTCTGGGATCGGCCATGAGCGCCTCCCAGTTCTTGCGCTGCCAAGCGGTAGGCTCGATGAACAAGCGGGGTCTGCGGTGCGTGCAGCCGCGGACGGGGCAGCCGTACTCGCGTGCGACCCAGCGGTCGCCCTCGCCAAGCTCCACCAGCCCATGACGCCGTCGGAGGCGAACCTCGGGATGGATTGGGCAGCGCGGCTCCTCTTCCGCCATGCTCGGATGCTACCGAGGCCCTCGCTCTGGTTCTAGCCGCGCCGATCCGAGGGCCGCGGGAAGATCGCCCTAGTTTCGAAGGTGTCGCCGGCCACGTTGGAGCCGGCGATGACTACCCGGCCGACCGAGCGGCATCGGCGAAATAGTTGAGCAGCCCGACGCTCTGGTCCGCATCTGAGAGTAGGGCCCGGAAACCTCAACCTTCGCAAGGGATCGCCATGAATCACCTTCCCCTCTGGCTTCGCGTCCTCCTCGGTGTCGCTCTCGTCGCCTTCATCGCCTGGCGCGTTCACAGCCGGTGGCGGGCCGCCAGCGAATACTCCGAAGGCATGGCCGCCGAGGAACGCGCTCTGCGTGGCGTCCACGCTCAGCTCCTCGAGCACCCGGCTTGGCACCGGCTATGGCAGGCGCTCGCGGCCCGTGGGATCCATGTCTCGAGCCAGATGCCACAGCCTGGGGCGTTCCAGTTTGGGTTGCTCGCGCTCTCGAATGATCGCGGTGAGCGTGCGCTGCGTCTCGACGATCCGTCGTCCCGCTACTTGCAGGCCTACCTCCAGGGGCCGAAGAAGATCGTCGCCTCTCTGGTGATGGCCACCGGCGAGGTCCACGTGAGGGATGCCGGCTTCGGGGAGTGGCCGTCCGAAGCTCTCTGAGGTCGCTGCGCCGGACGCTTGGCCAGAACTGGCCCGCGCGGGTAGCGTCGTGCTCTCCGAACGGAGGACACGATGGCGACCGCTGCGAAGAAGAAGACCAAGAAGTCGAAGTCCACGAAGGCGGGCAAGAGCGAGTTCGGAGCCAAGGCCGAGTTCATCCGGTCGAAGCCGCTTGGTATGCCCGCGAATCAGGTGGTCGAGGAGGGGGCGAAGCAAGGCCTGTCGATGAGCGCGAACCACGTGTACGCCGTCAGGGCCGAGATGCGGAAGAAGCAGAGGGGGTCGGCAAAGACTGCGACTCCGCCGCCGTCGGTCGCGCCGGCAAGGGCGCCCGCTACCACCACGCGGCCCAGCAACTTGGAGGCGCAACTTCGGCACGCGATCGCCGAGCTTGGCCTCGCGCGTGCCCGAGCGATCCTCGCCGAGATCGAGAAGGCCTTCGCAGGTGGCTGACGAGGAGGTTGCGGCCTCGGCGAAGAGCCGCCCGCGAGCCGGGAACCCGCAAGCACTGATCGCTGCGCTCGCGCTTGTCGCGACAACGTCGTGCGCGGGTGGTGGGAGCGAAGCCAACCCACGCTCGACCAACAGCGCCGAGCCGGCAGCCGCCTGCGCAGACCCTGGACTCGATCCCGCGCCCGAGTACGAGATCCACACCCTGGTCAACGGCCAGAGGCGTTGCCTCGACCTCGACCAGAACAGCATGCACGACGATTGGAAAACGCTTCAGCAAAAGGAATGCAACGGTTCGACCAACCAGCGCTGGCGCATTCCGGTCGAGCAGGGGTGCCGGAATCTCGCGAACGTGCAGGCGTCGAACGAGCTGGGGCCGGCGAGTGCGTGCCTCATGATCGGCCCTATGCCGATGGGCTCAGATGAGTTCGCGTTCCGATGCTCTCACCGGAACGCGAACTGGTTCGGGTTCCCGTCCGGTGAGATCAAGTCCTACTACCTCGACGCATGCCTCGACTGGAAGAACGAGCACCCCGATCCCGGAGGGAAGGTGCAGATCAAGGAGTGCAACGGGTCGCCGAACCAGAAGTGGTACTTCACGCGAAAGTAGAACCACCCTCTCGACCGATCCTCCGCGCAGGGGCTCCAAGCGGCGGCGGCGGCGCTCCATAAGAAACGCCCAACGAGCTCGAAGCGTTGAAACGTGACCCATCAGCGACACCGGGATGACGCGTAGCTCCCGCGCTCCGAGCCTCCGACGCGGAGGTGACCGATGTCGGAACTGCGGAAGATCGTAGATGAGAGAGACGCACGAGCATGCTTGTCGGCGCTCGCGAGGTCGGCCGAGCCGCTGCGGGTATGGGCGCGCCGGAGGGGCATCGACGGGCGGTCTCTGCGCGCGTGGAAGATCAATTTGTCCCGGTCGACGACGGCGCTGGCGAAGCGGTCGACCGCGCAGCTCGTCGAGTTGGTGCCCGCGCCGACGCTGGCGATCACGCGGCGGTACACGGTTCGGGTCGGGGTCGGTTCGGTCGAGGTGGGCGACGACTTCGAGCCCGGCACCCTTCGACGCATCGTCGAGGTCCTTCGGTCATGTTGACGTTCTCGCCCGCAGTCCGCGTGTTCGTCGTGGTGGCGCCGCTCGACATGCGCGGCTCGTTCGACGCGCTGGCCGGCGCCACGCGCCAGCTTGGGCTCGACCCGACGGACGGCCATCTGTATCTCTTCCTCAACAAGCGGCGTCGGATCGCGAAGGCACTCTGGTTCGATGGCTCGGGCTGGTGCGTCCTCGCGAAGCGGCTCGAGACCGGCAGCTACCAACTCCCGGCGTTCGAGGCCACGGACACCCGGGTGCAGATCGACGGTGCGACCTTCGCCTCGCTCTTGGCGGGCATCGACTTCACCGCCGCGCGCCGCGGCTGGTATCGACGCGACCTCGATCGAAAGGGGATCGACACGGATCTCCTCACATGATCTCGTGACCAGGTGACCGAGGCCGAGGGCGAGAGACTGCTTCGCGAGAATGCGGAGCTTCGCGCCCAGGTCGAGAAGCTCACCGACCAACTGGCGAAGCTGACGGACCGCATCGCGGAGTTGCTCGCGGTCGCGCAGCGCCGCCAGCGTAAGCCCTCGCCCGACAAGCCCGCAGCGCCACCGCCCGTCATAGCCGGTGGCGCGAAGCGGGCGTTCGAGGCGCGACCGAAGGCGCCCGAGAAGCCGGTGCCTCCGGAGCGCGAGAAGAAGCCGCGGCGTCCGACCGGGCGAAAGCCGCTGCCGCAGCATCTCGAAGCCGAGGAGCACGCCCTTCGTCCCGATCGGTGCGACCACTGCGGTAGCGCCGCGCTGGACGTCGCCGATGAGGTGACCGAGGAGAAGCTGCATGTCGTCAAGGAGCACCAGCGCCGCCGCGTCGTTCGTCGCACGACGTGCCGATGTCGCGAGTGCGGCGGGCGCACAACGCCTCGGTCGCTGCCGGCGCCCTACGAGCGCTCCAAGATCACGAGCGAGTGGCTCGCCTGGTTCGTGCACAACAAGTTCGGGCTGCTCACGCCGCTCGACCGCATTCGGCGTGATCTCGCGGAGCGCGGTGTCCCTCTCGCGATGGGCACGCTCGTCGGTTTCGTCGAGCGCGCCGCAGATCTGCTCGCGCCGATCGACGGGCTGCACTGGAAGCAGCTCCTCGCTGGGTCGTGGATGGCGACCGACGGCACCGGGCTGAAGGTCCTCGTTCCGCAGCTCCCGGCAGCGCACAACGGGTACATCGAGATCTATCGGAATCGTGAGTGCGCCGTCTTCGAATACGCGGCCGACAGGACCGGCGACGACGTCGTCGCGAAGCTCCGCTCGTTCCGTGGCACGATCACCGCCGATGCCGAGCACCGATTCAACCGTGTCTACGAGTCGGGCGACGTCGTCGAGGCCGGATGCAACGCTCACGGCCGGCGCAAGTTCCGCGACGCCGAGCAAACCCAGCCGCTGCTTGCGGCGGAAGGCGGCGCCTTCATCGGGGCGATCTACGGGCAGGAGGAGAAGGCTCGGCTCCTCGGGCTTGAGGGCAAGGCTCTTCAGCGCCACCGCCGCCAACGCATCCGCCCGATCGTGAACCAGTTCGAGAAATGGCTCGCGTCCGTGAAACCGACGCTTCTGCCATCTGAGCCGCTGATGGCGGCCGTTCAATACTACGAGCGGCACCGCGAAGCGCTCTTCCGCTTCATCGACGACCCACAAGTCCCTATCGACAACTCGGCGACCGAGCGAGAATTCCAGAACGTCGCCAAGCTTCGCCTCAACATGCTCTTCGCGGGCAGTACCGAGGGCGCGCACCGAGCGTGCGTCCTGCTCGGAATCGTCGCAACTTGTCGCGCCCTCCGCGTCCCGGTGCAGGCCTACCTCGCCTGGGCGTTCGACAGGCTCGGCACCCACCGCGACGCCTTCGGGCTCGAGCTCGAAGCGATGACGCCCGCAGCGTTCAAGAAGACGCTCGGCTGAGCGGCGCGCTTGCGCGCCCCGGGCATGAATCCGTTCACGCCGCATCCCGCCGTCGTCGATCGGTCACCCGGCTACAACACCGATCCTGGGAACAAGAAGGACGAGTACCGAGACAACCGAAAGCTGCTCTCGGTCATGTGGACCCTCATCGGCGAAGGGGTCGTCTTCCCGCGGCTGAAGAGCTACTCGGTGGACGGACACCCTCTTCTCATCGATCGCCTCAGCGTCACTGCCCGCGGCGAGCGCGTGCTGATCGGCGGCGATGAGCACCCACTTCACCCCGGGTTCATCAAACGATTCCAGGGTCGTGCACCCAGGATTTCGGACGAGGTCGTTGCGCGCATGGAAGACGCCGTGTCCTGCGCCGAGAAGTCGCTCCTCCGAGCAGCCCTCGTAATGGTTGGGCTTGCCGCGGAAGAGACCTTGCGTACGACGCACAACGCGATGGTCAACTTGGCCTACATCACCAAGAGCGCCCCAGCGACGAAGAACGCCAAGGACGTCCTCGAAGAGATCCAAAAGGCCGTCGCGTCATGGCCCAACGCGAACGACGAGCAGCATCGGCTGACGAAGGCGATCGCCGCCGCTGAGTCCATCCGAACCGAGCGAAACAAGGCCTCGCATCCCGGCGTCGTCGTTGATGACGCCTCCGGCGTTGAAGAGCTGCTCGTCCTCGCGAGCCGGCAGCTACCAGTCTTCTGGGAGATCGTGATCGACCATGCTGCGAAGACCAACGGCTTCGCCATCACGTGAGCGCTGGGAGCCCCTACCGGCGACCAGCGGCTACTTGCTCCAGACGGCGTGCACGCGCTTCAGCTCCTCGACCCAGCACCTCATGATGTCCGAGGTGTTCCGACCCAGGCGCTTCGCGAGGTCGAAGAACCCAGGTCCAGGCTGCATGTCGCCATGTTTGTGCACGACGATCACCGTGAGCATGCCGCGGCCCTCGGCGTCCTCTTCCTCGGAGATCTCCCCCAACATCGCCGCCAGCGCGAACGAGTCCGGGGCGAGCTGGATGGCCTTCACTCGGCCAACAAGATCGCTGTAGGGGATCATGCCCCTGAGCTTCGCGCGGGCCGCGAGGATCGCCTTCATCTCCGCCTTCGCCGCAGCCCAATCCTGATCCGCGAAGCCGTACCTCACGCTCGAGAGGCTAGCACGCGGAGCCTCGCTGCCGGCGGAGGCATGACGCACGGTCAGGCGAAGACCGCGTCCTCGAACGCACGGATCTCCGGCCAGGTGAGCCGGGTCGTTCCTTCGGGATTGTGAACCAGCAAGCCCCGGCGGAGGAGGCCTGCATCGGTCGGTCCCTCGAAATGTCCGAGCGACCATCGGCGCGCCGCGTGGCACGCTCGAAGGTCCGTCTGCACGAGCAGGACGGCGCTGATGCGCTTGTAGCGTCGCAGCGCGTCGCAGGTTCGACCCCGGATCTCGAAGTCCTCGTGGAGGTCGAAAACATCGCCCACATCGATCGCGAGCACGTTGGGCTCGCCCGCAACGAACTGGGTCACCTTCTTCTTCAGCTTGCCGAGAACTCGCGCCAGATCGTTGGCGCGCGACGGGGGCCGTCGCGAAGGGGAAGAAGTTCTGCTCGCCCTCGGGGTCATAGGCGACCCGGACGACGCCGTTGACGACGCGATCCAAGGATTCCGGCGCGCGCCGAAGCTCTTCGAGGAGGGCACGTACCGTCTCGAGATCCTCAACGGTTGCACCGGCGAGGAATTCACCCTCGAGCCGTCCGGGCTGTTGCTCCGCCCAATTCATCGTGTAGCGGACGAATTCCGCGACGGCTTCGTCGTCCTCGTTCTCGTTGAGGCATGTGCACTCGACCGTTATCTCGCGGCCCGCGAGATCGACCGTGAGGTCCGCGGTCCGATCCCGGGTCCTGGGAACGAAGCGAACCGCGCGACCGCGGATTGTCCACGCGGCAGCCATCCGGAGGGTCATCTCGGCGCCGCGCACCTCGTGCTCGGCTTCGCCACCAAGCGCCCTCACGAGCTCGTCGATACCGGGCGCGGACTCCAAAGTTCGTACAAGCCTGCGAATCCGCACGCCCTCCGGAACGCCGTCCTGGAAGGTCGTAGCAAAGGTGCTGGCGAAGGAGTTCCCCTTTCGGATGCAGCCGTCGCCCAGGCGCTCGCGGAAGAACGCCACGGCTTCGCCGAATTCAGGGTGGTCCGAAGCGAGTTGGTCCCAGCCCCGCTTCGGCATCGGACTGACCCGAAGACGTCGCATGACTCGATCACGAACGAACGCCTACGGACCTGACGCTCTTCCCTGGACGCCCGGCCGTTTCCAGTGCCGGGTCTGTTACCACCCCGTTACCAGGATTCGTGTCCCGCCCCGTCCCGTCGTGTCCTTTCTCGTCCTCGCCGCCGCATCACGAGATGCGCGAGATCGAGCCAAATTTAGCGGAGGAGAGGAGATTCGAACTCCTGGACGGCTTGCACCGTCGGCGGTTTTCAAAACGGCCTTCGATCGATGAGACCATTACAGAAAACGCCGATCCAGGCGCACCCGTCCAGTCAGCAGATCGCGACGCTTCACCATTGCGTCGAACCCAAGCGCAACTTGCGCAACTGATAGCGACGATCGAAGCGGACCCCCCGCGGACGCCGTTCTTCATTGCCCTCGCCGATGACGCCGAGGTGTCCTCGTGAGCGCCCCGTGTTGGTGGTGCGGGTCCCTCGGCGCGGCGCTCGAGACGGAGCTGCTGCAGCGCGACCGGGGCGCAAGCGAGTGGAAGCGGTGCCTCGCGTGTAGGGCATGCGCGCGTCGGTTGAGGCCTGAGCTGCTCGCGACCGGTCAAGCCGCGCGTGAAGAGGCACTCGCTGACATGCGCCGGGCGTCCGATGAGCTGCGCACGAGCCGGACTTGCAAGCGCCCGATCGATCGCTGGGAGGCCGCGGAGCAACGCCTACTCGCGGCCGACCGTGCCATCGAACGCAACGCGACCCTGCCGCTGTTCGGGGGTGAGCCGTGAGAGCGCGACCCTGGTACGGGCGGCGTCCCACGATCGATCCTGTCTTCGTCGCCAGGTGCCGCGCCGTGGTGGTGCCACGCTGCGACCTGTGCGGGAGTGAGCGCGACGTGAGGCACGTGCACGAGGCGCGGTGGCGTGCTCGCGACGGGGGCACACGGGAGCCCGTGTTTGCTCGCGCGAGGTGTCGAGCGCGGCTGTAGCGCCGTGCTCCGGCTTCGGGTCCCTGACCTTCGGGTCGGTGCTCGACGTC
>JADJYE010000019.1 GCA_016719945.1 Polyangiaceae bacterium
CTGGCCGAGCGAAAGTCGATCACGGTGTGGATGCGCGCGCTGGTGACGCGGTGGTTGCCCTTCACGATCCCCTCGGCGTAGATGCTGAAGACGCGCGACTCGGTCGTGATCGCCCGCTGCACCGCTTTGGTGTTCGCGAACTGGACCGGCTCGAGGCCGAGCGCCGTGAACAGCGGGCCGATGCCCTTGCCCTTTCCCTGCATCGCCCGCACGAAGGACCTCGGCGTCGGGAACATGGGCAAGCCCTGGGAGATCTGTTTGCCGAGCGAGAGCGCGGTGAGGAACGTCGACATCTGCTCGACGTCGTTGCACATCAGCGCGTCGGGGGCGTGCGAGCAGACGAGCGCGAGCAGCGTCTGCTCGTTCGCGGAGTTGACGTTCAGCTTGCCGCCGCCCCACACGGTGAGGGTGCGCTTCGAAGGGTCGGTCGGGTCGGGGTCGACGAAGTTTGCCCAGAAGTCGTCCGACACGCCGCGCACGAGCCGCAGCTCCTCGACCGAGTCGTAAGGCGCGTTCTTGCGCAGGTAGGGGAGGCCGAGCGTCTGGTAGTAGTTGTCCTCCGGGCCCTCGGTCGTCTTGCTCGAGCTGTCCGTGAGATCGCAGCGCGCGGAGACCTCGTCGAAGTCCGACCAGTCGATGATCGCGGAGCAGATCGTGGGCTGATCGGAGTGCTGCCCGTCGGCGTCCTCGTTCTCGAAGAACTCGTTGTAGACCGACTGCCCGAACAAACCGAGCAGCCGCTGACCGACGTCGCGCGCGCTCTTGGGGTCGCCGGCGGCGGAGGCGTTGATGTTGATGAGCCCCTCCTCGGCGACGACGTACGGGTATTTGAACGAGCCACCGGACAGGCCGAGGTTCTTGCCCGAGTCGAGCGAAACTCCCGTCACCTCGCGGAATTTCCCGCTCTCCGCGGCGTCGTTGAACGGCGCCAGCACGAGCTCGGTGTACTCCCACACCGCGATCTGGGAGAGCGGCCTCTTGAGGGCGGCCTGCGCGAGCGGATCGATCGCCTTGCGCACGATCGGCTCGGTGGAGATCAGCAGGCGCGTGAGGTTGATCGAGCTGCGCGCGTAGTACTCGGCCTTGAGACCGTCGCGGTCGGCCATGGTCGCGGCCATGGTGGAGGCGGTGCGCTCCTGGAGCTCGGTCGCGAAGACGGTCAAGATGACCAGCGCGCCGAGCACCAGCACCAGGGCGACGCCTCTGCGCCCCCGAGCGCGGCGCCTGCGCAGCTTCACCTTGATCTGCTCGTAGGGCGTCATGCTCAGGGCTCCGGGGGGGTGAGGCCGAGGCCCTCGGGCAGGCCGAAGACGAGCGGCCCGCGAAGCGCGATCGGGACCTTCGTGACGAAGCGGTACGGGGGGCCGGGCAGGCTGCGCGCGATCGCGAGCTCGATCCTCACGTAGCGGGGGAGCCGCTCGAACTGCTCCGCCGAGCTGTCCCAGTGGTCGAGCCAATCGCCGGTCGCGCCGTCGAGGTACGAGAGATCGAACTCGACGATGTCCTCGGCCAGCACCTGCGAGACGCCGCCCGTGGTCGGCTCCATGTCGATGACGGCGGACTCGCGCCGCGCCAGATCGCGCGTGCTGCGATCGCCCTCGGCCTGCCTCGCCTTCGACCCGGTCGTCACGAAGTACGACAGCTCGTTCTGATCGGACTCGTGCGACCCGAAGCCGAGCCGCCGGTGGGAGAACGAGGTGAAGTCGAGGCGGTCGCCGGTCGCGCCCCCGTCGGTCCCTCGGAAGATCGTCTGGCTGACCTGGAGCCCCGGGTTGAGCAGCGGCCGATGCATCGACAGGAACGACGACTGGACCTCACGCGCCATGCGGCTGATCGCGGAGCGGCCTTGGAAGAAGCGCTCGCTCGCGCCGTCGACGCCCGCGCGGGTGCGGCGCATGGCGTCGAACGACCCGTACACCAGGCTCGCGACGAGCCCGAGGATGGCGAGCGCGACCAGCACCTCGATCAGGGTGATGCCTCGACGCGCGCGGCGCGGGGGCTTCACTCCTCCTCCTCCGTCTCGATCAGGCCGCCCATGTTGGCGCCGATGCCGGCCTCTTGGGACGAGACCACCCACTGCTCGAGCTCCGTCTTGTACTCCTTGCGACCCTCGAACCAGCTGACGCGCACGGTGATCTTGCGGGTGCCGGCCTCGAAGATCGCCTTCAGATCCGGGTACACGACCCGCATCGCGAGCGCCGCGATGCCGTCGGACATGCCGTCGGCGCCGCCCAGGTAAGCCTCGGCGATGCCCCCGAGGTCGCCGTTCTTCTCCATCGCCGTCGCGCCGGTCTTCATGAAGCCGAGCGCGGCCGCGCCTGGGGCCGCGCCGGCTCCCGGGCCGCCGATTCCACCGCCGAACAGGCTCGGACCGCTGCCGAAGTCGAGCTCGGCCTCGAGGTCGAGCTCGCCGAAGTTCGGCTGGGGAAACTCGACCTTGGCGACCGTCCACGTGCAGGTCATCTCGGTGTCGGTCAGGCCCTCGCAGCAGGGGCCGCTCTCCTCTTGGTCGGTGGGCGGCAGGCCGTTCTGCTCGACGTCCCACTCGACCTCGCTCATCTTACAGCGCGCGAGGCTGGTTGCCTCGTTCTGGTGGCGCACGTGCTTAATGCTGGCGAAACTCACCCACTGCGACAAGAAGATCGCGATCACGCCGATACCCAGGATCGCGACCGCGACCAACACCTCGATCAGCGTGAAGCCTCTGCGCGCGCTCATCGGCCCGGATCCTCCACCTCGGACGCGTCGCTCTCGTCGAGCGGCTTCGGCGCGTCGGCGCGCCCGCCCAGGATCTTCGCCTTGCCCGTGAGCGGTGAGACCAGGATCGTCATGAACCCGGTCTTGTCCTCCTCCGTCACGCCGGCGATCCGCAGCTGGATGGACGCGTTCTCGGTCTGGCCCCCCGGAAAGAAGTAGAGGAACGCCTTGCCGTCGCGCACGGGCACCGGCTGGTGCTCGACGTCGATCTGCCAGAACTGGATCTTGCTGGGGAGGGCGACCGGGGTCGGCTTGTCGTCGTCGTCCTGCGCCTCCTCCTCGTCACGGGTCCTCACGCCCGCCCCGCGGCGGAGATCCACCGGCTCGAAGGTCGCTGGCGGCGCTCTGACAGCGGAGGCCCCCGCTGCGTCCCGCGCGAGATCCTCGGCGGTGTCGGCGGCGTCTCCGCTCAGGGAGCCCTTCTTGATCATGTGCCGATCGGGGGTCTCCTCCATGGCGATGGTCGACCCGCCGAAGTCGAAGACCAGCCGCACGACGCGCCCGGCCGCGGTCGCCCGCGCGTAGGCGACGCGCACGGCGGCCGCCACGCGCGTCGACGCCTGCCGGAGCTGCGCCGAGCCAGAGCCGCTCAACGAAGAGATGGCGATGCCCATCACCACGGCGACCAGGGCGACGACGACCAGGATCTCGATCAGCGTGACGCCCCGCCGACCGACGCTTCCCCTCGAGCTCCCGCGCGGACGCCTGCGCGGGTAGGCGCTGGCGGCGAGGGGGAGGGGGGCTCGGGTGGTCATGGGGTCTCGGCCGTCACATCTCGGCGATCTTCTTGATCTGCGCCTTGCTCGTGTCGTCTCGCACGTCGTCCCCGGTGCCCTCTTGGCCGTCGGGGCCGAACGACACCGCATGGACGTCGCCCTCGTCGCACAGCACCTTGTAGGGCTTGCCCCACGGGTCGTCGGTCTTCTTCGCGTCGAGCTTCTTGGCGTCCGCCAGCTCCTTCACCTGCGGGCACTCGCCGGCGTCGGCCTCGGCCTGGTAGAGCTCGGCCGCCTGGCGCACGGCCTCGGCGCCGACCTTTGCGGACTCGATGCGTGCCTTCTTGAACTGGGGGAAGACCAGCAGCGTGGCGCCGCCCGCGATGACGGCCATGATCGCGACGACGATCAGCACCTCGACGAGCGTCACGCCGCGGCGCGCTCGCCTCTTCTCCGCTCGCGCCCTGAGCCTCAGCAAGAATTGTTCAGACATAGCGTCCCTCTCCATCCCCATAACCTTTACTCCACTCGATCCAATCCGCCGAACGCGCCGTCCGGGCCGTCGCTCATCAGGTCGTAGCCCTGCGTGTTGGTGAACCCGGGGCACAGCAAGCGCAGCTCGCGTCCCCACGCGTCCTTCGGGTCGAACGCGATGTACCCCTCGGCCTTCAAGGCGGCCAAGTCGGCCGGGCACTTGCCCTGGTGATCTGCGCGGTACTTGTCGACGCCCTTGGCGACGACCCCGATCGTCGCGCGCGTGAGGCGGACGCCGATCGTGCGGCGCTCGCGCACCCCGAGGACCACGAACAGGCCGACGAAGAACGCGAACGCGAAGAAGATGCGGGCGCGGCTGAGGCCGAGACGCCGCACGAACGAGCCGGGGCGCTCCCAGGGGAAGAAGATGGTCTGCTCGCGCGCCTTCCTCCTCATGCGTCAGCCCGCGAAGTTGCTCATCGAGATGAGCGGCATGAGGATGGAGAACGCGATGAACGCGACCGCGCCGCCCATGACCACGATCATGAGCGGCTCGAGCAGGCTGGTCAGCACCTGAACGCGGGTCTCGACGGCGGAGTCGTAGGCGATCGCCACGTTCTCGAGCATGTTCTCGAGCTGGCCGCTCTTCTCGCCGATCGCGATCATGTGGGTCACGATGGGCGGGAAGCGCTTCGAGCGCTTGAGCGGATCGGCGATGGTCTGCCCCTCGCGGATGTTGGAGATCGCGTCGGCGACGACCTTCTCGAGGACCGCGTTGTCGAGGACGTTCTTCACGATGTCCATCGCCGACAGCAGGTTCACGCCCGCGGCGAGCAGCGTCGCCAGGGTGCGCGAGAAGCGCGCGATGGCGAGCATCGAGAAGAGCGAGCCGAAGACCGGCACCCTGAGCAAAAACCCGTGCCAGTTTAGCCGACCCTGCTCGGTCTTCTTCCAGCGCACGAAGCCGTAGATGGTGCCGCCGAGGACCATCGCCAGCAGCCACCAGTAGCTGCCCATCGTCTCGCTCGTGAAGATGAGCAGGCGGGTGTACCAGGGCAGCACCTGATCCATCGACTCGAACGTCGTGATCAGGTTCGGCACGACGGCGATCATCAGCACGCTGATGAGCAGCGTGCCGATCACCGCCATCAGCGCCGGGTACGCCATCGCGGCGGAGACCTTGCCCTTCAGCTTGGCCTGGTTCTCCATGAACAGCGTCACGCGCTCGAGGACCGACTCGAGCGTGCCGGAGGCCTCGCCCGCGCGCACCATGTTCACGTACAGCGGGCGGAAGATCTTCGGGTGGCTCTCGAGCGCCTTGGCGAAGCTCGTGCCTTCCTTCACCTGCTCGCGGATGTTCGTGAGCGCGCGCTTGAGCATCGGCTTCTCGACCTGCTCGATCAGCGCGTTGAGCGACTCGAACAGCGGGATGCCGGCGCGCAGCAGCGTGGCGAGCTGCCGCGTCATCACCGCGATGTCGCCGGTGCTGGGGCTCGAGAAGAACTCGAAGATCTTGATGTCGCGCTTCTCGCGCTCCTTGGCCGCGCGCTCCTCCGTCGCGCTCGTCAGCAAGATGCCGTCTTTGCGGAGCGAGGCGCGCAGCGTCTTCGGGTTGTCCGCGTCCCGGACGCCCTTCGTCGGCTTGCCCGAGCCGATCAGGATCCCGCGGTATTCGAAGACGGCCACGTCGGTCCCTCTACTCGTCCACCAGGACGTCCTCTTGGGTCGCCGCGAGGACCTCCTCGACCGTCGTCATGCCGTTGATGACCTTGCGCGCTCCGTCGTCGCGGAGCGTGTCCATGCCGGCCTGCAGTGCTGCGCGCTTGATCGACACCGCGTCGGCGTTCTTGAGGATGAGCGAGCCGACGGCGTCGTCGACCAACATGAGCTCATAGATGCCGCGCCGGCCGAGGAAGCCCTTGTTGGCGCACGCCTCGCACCCGCCGGGCTTGTGGAACACGATGGGGTCGGGCATCTCTTGGCCGACGTACCGGTACTCGTGCTCGTGTACGGCGTATTTGCCCTTGAGGGCGCGGCGCTGCTTCTTGCCGAGGCGTTCGCGGTCGAGGCCCAGCTGGGTGAGCTCGTACGCCGTCGGCGTGTACGGGATCTTGCAGTGGGGACACAGCATGCGGACCAGCCGCTGGGCGAGCACGCCGATGACGCTGGAGCGAACGAGGAAGGGCTCGATCTCCATCTCGACCAGGCGCGTGACGGCGCTCGCGGCGTCGTTCGTGTGCAGGGTCGAGAGCACGAGGTGACCCGTCAGCGACGCGTGGATCGCGATATCGGCCGTCTCCTTGTCGCGGATCTCGCCGACCATGACCACGTCGGGGTCTTGGCGGAGGAAGGCGCGCAGCGCGCTCGCGAACGTGAGCCCGATCGACGGCTGCACGTGCACCTGGTGCAGCCCCCCGATCTCGTACTCGACCGGGTCCTCGGCGGTGAGGATGTTGACGTTCGGCTTGTTGATGCGGTTGAGGCAGCCGTACAGCGTGGTGGTCTTGCCGCTGCCCGTCGGGCCGGTGACCAGCACGATGCCGTCGGGCCGGTTGATGAGGTCGTCCATCATCCGGAACTCGCGGTACGCGAAGCCGAGCTCCTCGAGGCTGAGCAGGACGCTCGTCTTCTGCAGGATACGCATCACGATCCGCTCGAAGCCGCGCGAGGTCGGCACGGTCGAGACGCGGATGTCGACGCTCTTGCCGGCGATCTTGAGGGTGATGCGGCCGTCCTGCGGGAGCCGCTTCTCGGCGATGTTCAGCGACGCCATGATCTTCACGCGCGCCACGATGTTCGCCATGAACTGCTTGCTGGCCCGGCGCACGATGTAGAGCTCGCCGTCGATGCGGTAGCGCACGACGACCTCGCGCTCCTCCGGCTCGATGTGGATGTCGCTCGCGCGCTCGCGGACCGCCTGCGCGAACAGGCCGTTGACCCAGGCGATGATCGGCGCCTCGTCGTCGGAGTCGATGATGTCGACGACGTTGTCCTCCTCGTTGGCCTGATCGCCCTCGAGGTTTCCGCCGGTCTCCTTGCGCTCCCAGACGCGGTTGATCGCGTCGAGCACGACCTCGCCCGTCGCCACCGCGAGCTCGACCGGCTTGCCGAAGATCGCGCGCACGTCGTCGATCGCCGTCACCTCGAGCGGGTCCGCCGTCACGCAGTAGACGACGCCGTTCTGCTCGGCGAGCGGCAGGATCTTGTGCTGCTTCGCGTACGTGATCGGGATCTTGCCGGCGATCTCGTCGGGGATCGCGTCGACGTCGATCTTCTGCAGGAAGTGCAGGCCGTACTCCTCCGCGAGCGCGAGCGCGATCGCGCGCTCGTCGGTCACCTTGTTGGTGACCAGCAGCTCGACCAGGCCCTGGCCCTTCTCGCGCACCGACTGCACGAGCGGCGCGAGGCGGTCGGCCGCCAACACGCCTCGCTTGACGAGGATCTCGCCGAGAAATTCGCTGTGGGCGTGGAGAGCTGCCATCCGGGACCTCGGCTACTCCACGCGATCGGTCTTGGGCAGCGGGCTCGGGATCGTGCCCGGCTTGATGGTGCCGCGCGGCGCCTTCGAGGTCGTCGTCGCGGGCTTGGCCGTGGTGGAGGGGTTGGTGGTCGTCGTGCTCGAGGACGACGACGACGAGCTGCCGCCCGAGCTCGAGACCGTCGGCATGCTGATCGGCTCGACGGGCACGTGCAGCTTGGGCGCCCGCGGGGAGCTCTCCTGGATCAGCCGCTCGCGCTCGAGCTCGTCCATCATGGTCTGGCGGATCGTCTCGACCAGGCCGTTGGCCCGGCTGAAATCGCGCGGCGGCTCCCACGCCGAGTCCTCGTTGAACACGAAGTAACGGTCGAGGAACTCTTGCCGCTCCTGCATCTTGCGCTCGAAGATCGCGCGAAGATCGTCCTGATCGCGCACCACGTACGGGGTGAGGATGAGCAGCAGGTTGGTCTTCGCCTTGGTCGTCTTGTGCTGCCGGAAGAGGGCGCCGAGGAGCGGGATGTCGCCCAGGATCGGCACCTTGGTCCGCGAGGTGGAGAAGCTATCGCGCATCAGGCCGCCGATGACGACGGTCTGCTGGTCGCGCACGATGAGCGTGGTGCTCGCGGTGCGCTGGTTGATCGCGACCGCGCCCAGGGTGCCCTGCGGCGAGGAGCCGACCTCCGAGATCTCTTCCTTGATCTCGAGCCTGACCTGGTCCGAGTCGTTGACGTGAGGCTTGATCGACAGCTTGATGCCGACGTCTTTGTACGGCGCCTGGAAGCCGCCGCCGAGCAGGCCACCGAGCCCGCCGAGGCCGCCGAGCGCGCCCGCGGCGGCGCCCTGCGCGCCCGCCACCTGCGAGAGCAGCCCCGCCGCGCCGCCGACGTTCGTCTGCAGCGGGACGCTCTGCCCGACCGAGATATCGGCCTGCACGTTGTCCGTCGCGAGGATGTGCGGGGTCGCGAGCACGTTCGAGTTACCGTCGGTGCCGAGCGCGTGGAGCACGACGCCGAGGGCGGGGATGCTGATGCCCGTGCCGAAGATGTTCTCTGTGCCCTCGAGCTCGGGGCCGCGAACGCCGAGCGCCAGCGCGCCGAGCTCGGCGGGGAGGCCGGTGATGCTCTGCCCGAGGTTGTTGCCGCCGTACACCGCGCCTTGATCGCCGCCGACGTCGAAGGTGCTGCCGCCGTGGTAGGCGATGCCGAGGTCGAGCGTGTTGTTCACGTTGAGGTCCATGATGACGGCCTCGATGAACACCTGGCGGCGCGGCTGATCGAGCCGATCGACGACGGCGCGCAGCTGCGCGTAGTCGCGGAGCGAGGAGGTGGTGAGCAGCGTGTTGGTCGCCGCGTCGCAGCTCACCCGCACGCTGCCCTCGAAGATCTCCTCGTTGGTGCCGGCCACGCCTGCCGCGGCGCCCGCGGCAGGGGCCTTGCCCGCGGCGGGCTTCGCGGCGGGGCGTGCCCCGCCGCCGCCGCCGAGGATCTGGCTGAGCGTCTGCGACAGCTCGTCGCACTGTGCGTGCTGCAGCGGCAGCACGTGGATCTGGTTGTCACCTTCGGTCACCGGCGCGTCCACCACGCGCTTGATGAGCTCGAGGATCTTGTCGTAGTCGCCCTTGGTCGCCGTGATGATCAGCGAGTTGGTGCGATCGTCGGCGATGACGCCGCCGTCTTTGCCGCTCTTGCCGAGGATCTCGTTGAGCTTCTGCGCGGCCTCGGTCGCGGAGGTGTTGTAGACCGGCTGCACCCAGATCTGGTCGCCGGACGAGCCGACGTCGAGCTCCTCGACGATGCGCAGCATGCGGCGGATGTTCGAGCCGGTGTCCGTGACGATCAGCAAGTTGCCGGGCGCGTACGTCGCGATGGAGGCGTCGGGCGACTTGAAGTTCTGCGAGAGCAGGCCCGCGACCTCGCCGGCGTCGATGTTGTTCACGCGGTAGAGGCGCGTGACGAAGCGGTCTTCTGCGGGCACCGGCGTCGCGGTGCCGAAGATCGGGGTCGTGGCGTGCGAGGCCCCCTGCGACTCGACGATCTCGAGGAACGCGCCGTGAGGGATCACGGTCATGCCGTTCGAGTTGAGGATCGAGAGGAAGGCGGCGTACGCCTCGCCCGCCGTCACCTCGTCGGGGGAGAACACGGTGACCTTGAGCTGGTGGAGCTTGCTGCCGTAGATGAAGCGGCGCCCCGTGATCTGGCTGACCGCCTTGACCAGGGCGGGCAGGTCGGTGTCCTCGAGGTTGAACTTGAACTTCTGGCCAGGAGGCGGCGGCTTGTATTCGATGTCGGGCGGCGTCGCCAAGTTGGACAGCGGGTCCTTCTTGGCCGGCGCGCCCGTAGGATCGGGCTTGGCGTTCGGGTCGGCCTTGCCGCTGGGATCGGCGGGCTTCGCGTCGGGCGGATCGGCCTGACCGGGCTTCTTGACCACCGGCTTGCCGCGGGGGTTCATCTGCGCTTCGGCGGCGAGGGGCCACAGCGCCAAGACGACGCCGCACGCGGCTGCGACGAGGCTTCTTCTCATTCCGACGGTTCTCCCTTGGCGCGGCGCTTCGGGGTCGGCGCCACCCCCTCGGCTTCGCCTGCCCCTGACGGAGAAGCAAGGGGTTGTTCGCCCGCGGGCGGAAAGGCTGCCTTGGTCGCGGCGACGGCCGCGAAGCCGAGCGCGCCCACCGCGACGGTGAACAACGCGAGCAGGGACGCGATGGTCACGAGGGTGCGTGTCAGCAAGCTCGCGCGGCGAAAGCGCTCGAGGGTGAGGCTCCCCTCGGGGGACGCTCCGTCGCGCTTGCGGCGCCACTTCGACAACAAGGACGGTCCGGCCACGGCCTCGACGATGCACGGCTCGTGCCGGCGCAGCTCAGCCGAAAAGCTCGGAGAAACAAGGCTTCACGGGCTCGAAGTCAGGCGCCCGAGGACAGGTTGACAGAGGACCGCCCGGCCGCTCCGACGGTGTTGCCACTTTGGCAGCTCAGCGCTTGGGCTTCGTCGTCGCCGTCGTCGTGGGCTTCGGCTTTGCGGTCGTCTTCGTGGTTGGGTACGTGGGGCGGTTCAAGAACCCGTGCGGGCGTGGCCCGGCTGGCTTGGGGGTCGACGACGACGCCACCGCCACCGCGGTCGACGAGGCGGACGCGGTGGCGCTCGCGGTCGTGGCCGGGGCGGACGTCTCGGTCGGGGTGACGGTCGCCGTCGCAGCGACGAAGGCCGCCGAGGGCGCAGAGATCGCGGGGGCGGGCCTGTCTGCGCGCTCTTCGACCGCGTCGCGCGCGCTCGCCTGCGCGGCACCTTCGGGCTTGCGAGTCACGATGATCAGGAACGCGATCGCGGCGATCGCGCCGGCGGCCGCGCTCGCCGCCGCGAGGAACGTCAGGCGTCGTACATGCTCCTTCGGCAGGGGCGGCGGGAGATCGGTGGTCGTCAGCGTCACCGACGTCACCTGAGAGGGGATGCCCTCTGCGGTCTGTGGGGGCTGAGGCGGGGGCTGAGGCGGGGGCTGAGGCGGGGGCTGGGGCGGGGGGCTGAGGCGGGGGCTGGCGCTGCGGCGGGGGCGCGAGGCCGGGGACGTGCAGCTCTCCGTCGCGCACGAACGGGGCCTGGAACAGCGGCACGGTCAGATCGTGGTGGGCGGCCGGCGGCTGCGCGCCGACCAGGGCCGCGCCCGCGGCGAGCGGCGTCGAGGTGGCGTGCGCGGGCGCGAGCGGTGGAGCTTGAGCAGGCGTGGGGTCCGGCGTGCGGAAAGGGTTCGCCTCGGCGGGCAGCGCCAACGTCTGCGGCGAGTCTTGCGTCGTGGTCGCGGACTCCCACAGGCCGGGCGCGTGGACCGCTGGGCTCGTCGCCGGGGGCGCCATCGCAGGCGGAGGCGGAGCTGCGGCCTGAAAAGTCGCGCCGCGGTTCGAAGGGGAGGGAGGCCGAACAGGCGGGAGCGGACCGTGGGCCTTGGTCGTGGGCCCCACACCGGTGCGCGGAGGCGCAGGGCCGCCCAACATCCTCGGCGCGCTGCCCGCGCCTCGATCGCTGGGCCTGGGCGCCGCCACGTCCGGGGCGATGGCGGTGGGCGAGGAGTCGCGGTCTCCGTCGTTTTCGTCCGCCGCGGGCAGGGTCGCGGCGGCGGGCAGGGTCGCGGCGGCGGGCACAGGCGCGGCGGCGGGCGAGGGCGCGGTCGCAGCAGCAGGCGCGCTGGCCGCGAGGCCCGCGACGTGTCGCCGGGCTCGCTCGATCAGCTCGCGGCGCCGCGTGAGAGCCGCGCGCGCCTCCGACTTCACCCAGGAGGCGACCTCCGCCCGCGACGCAGGTCGGATCTCGGCCTCGACGGCGGCGGCCATCGCCAGGGCCGTCGGGAAGCGAGCGTTGGGATCGACGGACAATGCTTTGAGCACCAACGAGTCGAGCTTCTCGAGGCTGGGGTCCTTCTTGCTCGGGGCAGACGGCACCTCCGAGAGCAGGGCGACCAGCAGCGCAGCCTCGTTCTCGCCTTCGAACAGGCGCGCGCCGGTGAGCAGCTCCCACAGGACGATCCCCGCGGAGAAGACGTCGCTTCGACGGTCGACGGAGCGACCACGAGCTTGCTCTGGCGACATGTACGCGAGCTTGCCCTTCAGCTGGCCCTTCTGCGTCGTCTGCACGCGGCCCCTCGCCTTGGCGACGCCGAAGTCGAGGACGCGGGCGATGCCGTCGGTGCCGACGAGCACGTTGTGCGGGGAGACGTCGCGGTGGACGATCATCAGCGGCTCGCCAGCCTCGTTCTTCGCCTCGTGCGCTGCATGCAAGCCGCGGAGCATGTCGCAGACGATCGCGCTCGCGATCGCCTGAGGCACCTTGGCGCGGCGGGTGGTCAACGACTTGACGAGCTTCGAGAGGCTCTCTCCGTCGACGAGCTCGAGCACCAGCAACAGCTCGTCTCTCTCCTGGGAGACGTCGATCGTCGCGACCACGTTCTCGTGGCGGATCTGCGTGCACAGCATCGCCTCGTCGAGGAACATCGAGACGAAGTCGGGGTCGCGCGCGTAGTGCGCGTGCATGCATTTGACCGCCACGAACCGGTCGTCTTGACCGCTCGCGTGCGCCAGGTGGACCGTGGCCATACCCCCGACGCGATCTCGTCGAGGATCAAATACCGCCCGAAGACGCGGCCGCCACTTTGCGACACGTCCTCGCCCGCCGTTTGGCCGGGGTTGGTCATCTGGGGATGGAGGTTATCACCCACTCGGTCGCGCTACATCGGCGTCGTGCGCACCGGCTGACCGAGGACGAGGAGCGCGCCCAAGGCCGCGGTCGCGGCGGTCTCGGTTCGGAGAATCGTGCAGCCAAGGCGGACGGGGACGAAGCCTGCACCCTCGGCCCAGGCGCGCTCCCGCTCCGAGAACCCCCCTTCTGGACCGATCGCGATGGCGGCGGCGGTCGACCGGGGCAAGGCATCGACCACGTCGCGCAGCTCGAGCTGCGCCGTCGGGTGGAGCAGCACCCGGATCGGTGCGGCGATCGTTCGCAGCACGTCGACGAGGGCCTGAGGCGCGGCGATCCGCGGGAGGTCGCCGCGACCACACTGCCGCGCGGCCTCGAGCGCGATGCGCCGGTAGCGAGCGAGCGCTGCGTCGCTGTCCCGGCTGGCGACCGTGCGCTCCGAGCGAGCCGTGAGGATCTCGGTTGCGCCGAGCTCGGTCGCGTCACGGACGACCGCGTCGAGCTTGTCGGACTTGCCCACGCACTGCACGAGCGTCACCGGCCGCGAGGGCAGCAGCGGCGCCGGTCGAGGCGGATCGAGCCTGGCGGTCACGGCGCCGCGCAGCTCGAGCCCGACGATCTCGGCGTCGGCCTCGACGCGGGCGTCGGGGTCGAACGCGACGAACCGGTCCCCCAGCGCGAGCCTGCGGACGTCCCGGACGTACCGGCTCGCGTCGCGATCGAGGACGACGAGGCCGGCGGCGAGCCCGAGCACGGGGACGCGCACCGCTTCAGTCCAGGGCGAGGTGGATCGCGACCCAGCCGTCTTTGTCGTACGCCCGCTCTCCGCCCGTGGTCATGTGGCGCGTCGCGACGACCCTCAGCTTGCGCGAGAGGCCGGTGAATCGCGCCGTCATCCGCTGCTCCTCCGCGGTGAGGATGCCCGAGAGCACCAGGTTGCCACCCTGGGCCACGTGCGCGACGAGCTGCTCCGCCATCGGGTCGAGGATCTGCGTCTCGATGTTGGCCACGACCCAAGGGAACGTCCCCGAGACGTCGGCGATGGTGCCCGCGAACAGCTCGAGCCGCTCGGACATCGAGTTGCGTTCGGCGTTCTCTCGCACGGTGTCGATCACCTCCGCGTCGATGTCGAAGGCCGTCGCGTTGGCCGCGCCGAGCGCGAGCCCGACGAACGAGAGGATTCCGCTGCCGCATCCGGCGTCGAGCATCGGCTGGCCGGCCAGCTCCGCGCGGCGCTCGTCGAGGATGTTCGCGACCAAGGACGTCGTCGCGTGCAGCCCGGTCCCGAAGGCGCGACCCGGCTCGAGCACGAGCACGGTCGCGCCCTCCGTCGCCCCGGGCACGGGGCCGGTGACCTCGCGCCAAGGTGGCCTCACGACGATCGACGGCGTCAGCGCGAAGGGCTCGTAGAACTCCTTCCACGCGTCTCGCCATGCGTCGCCGACGACCTCTTGCACCGAGACCGCCAGCACGCCCTCGACGTCTGCGAGCTCGCTCACGGCCAGATCCGCGGCCGCGCGCTCCTCGAAGCTCGCGACCAGCAGCACGCCGCCGTCCGCGGGGCCCTTCACGTAGGTCGTCTCGTCGCGCTCCTCGACGCCGGTCGCTCCGAGATCGAACAACGCTCCGCTCAGGGCGTCGGCATTCTCAGCGTCCGTGGTGACGTGGACGAACGGGTACCGCGGCTCGCTCATTCGATGACATTCATTCGATGACATTCACTCGATGACGTTGACCCGTACGGTCGACTCGCTGCCGCCGAGCTGCGTGCCGAGCACCGCGCCGAGCACGACGCCAGTGACGACGACCGCGCCGATCGGGATCCAGAACCACGGGCTCTCGATCACGCTCTTGCTCTCCTCCGGTACGGGGACGCGCAGCGGGTTGTCGGCGTCGCCACGGCTGGAGAGGGGCAGGCCCGCCTTGTCGAGCGCGAGGACGTAGTACTCGACCAGCGGCGGCGTGACCGCCGACGACGGGATCTCGCCGCGGAACGCGCCCATCGAGTAGGCGAGCGATTTGGAGGAGAACTTCCCGGTGGTCCCGCTGCGGTAGAACAGCTGGACCTTCTCGACGACGACGTCGGGGTCCTCGATCGTGCCCTCGATCTTGAGCACAGCGCCGCTCTCGACCTGAGCGGCAGGCGCGTGCTTCACCGCGACGTTCTTCGCCTCGGGGCTCGCGCCGTCTCCTGCCTTGCCCGGCTTGCCGTCGGCCTCCCAGGACTTCTTGGCCTTCTCGAAGAAGTCGCGGAAGCGAGGCGATTCGCCCTTCGGCAGCTCGAACGTCTCGTCGAGCGCGTAGAGCGCGCGCACGAACGCGTCGGCCTCCTCGTTCTTGCCGAGCGCGATGTTGTTGAACGCGAGGAGCTTGAAGGCCTCCATGCGCTCGTCTTTCGTCGCGTCGGAGCGGACGACCACGCCGGAGAGCGTCTGGATCGACTCCTCGTAGCGGGCGTCGTCGTACATCTCGCGGCCCTTCTCGAGGACCGACGCGACCGTCGAGCGCTTCGGCGCCGGAGGGCTGGCCTGCGCGATCTTCACGGGCTTGCGCGGCGCCGCCTCGACCGGCAGGACCACGGCGGTCGCGACGCTCGCGAGACACGCCGCCACCACGACCGAAGAACGCCACGACCGAGCAGCCATCGCAGGCAGGCTAGCTCACGACGCTCGGCGCAGGAAAGGTGAAGGGCGCGCCGAGAGCTCGACGTCGGCTCCCGCGGGCCTGGGGAGCTTTTCGTAGTAGACGCGCCTGGCGGGGACGCTGACGAGCACGCTCCTGCGCTCGTCGGCTGGCGGCGGCCGCTCTCCCTCGCGCAGAACCATCGCGGTGAGGCGCCCGCCGTAGACGACGCCGGTGTCGATGCCGGTGGCGCGAGGGGCGATCTCTGGCTCGAGCTGAGCGTTGTGCCCGAACACCACGTGCAGGTGCCCATGATAGGACTGCGCCCAGCTCTGTTCGCCGCGCAGCTCCATCGGGACGCCGCCGCCGCCGAGGCTGCGGATGTAGAGCAGCGTGCGGGCCGATTGGTCTTCGATGGGGATGTGCGGCAGCAGGCCCGCGTGCACGACGCGAACGCCGTGCTCCGGCAGGTCGAGCCAGAGCGGCATCGACTCGAGGTACTCCCAATCGCGCGGCTTGAGGGCCTCTGCAGCCCTGCGCGTGAGGTTGCCGATCTTGAGCGAGCCGCCCGCTCGCTTCTCCGCGCGCCACCTCAGCAGCC
Organism: Polyangiaceae bacterium; assembly: GCA_016719945.1. Classification (GTDB taxonomy): domain Bacteria; phylum Myxococcota_A; class Polyangia; order Polyangiales; family Polyangiaceae; genus Xiheicaenibacterium. The sequence continues at coordinate 15,826 of JADJYE010000019.1, forward strand.
GGTCCTCGTGGTTTCCGCGGACGGCGCGCGCGTTCAGAGAGCGGGCGAGCGCGATCACCTCGCGCGGCTTCGGCCCACGGACGACCAGGTCGCCCACGAAGACGAGGCGATCTTTACTCTCGTACCCCACGTACGAGAGGAGATCCTCGAGCTCACGGATGCATCCGTGCACGTCTCCGACGATGATGGTGCGGCTCACGTCCCTGGACAGGTGTATCGCAAAGGGCGCCGCTGGACGAGGGAGAAACTCACCCAGCGGAACGTGGCCGACGGGTCGAGAGACGCTCGCGCGGCTAGGTCATCCGGGCGGGGGCGGGATGCTCCCGCTCTCCGGAAGCTTGGCACGTTTCGGGATGACGACCACCCCGCCCTCGCTCACGCTCCATCGCTTGCGGTCGGCCTCGAGGTCGTAGCCGATCTCCGTACCTGCCGGGATCTCGACGCCCTTGTCGATGATCGCCCGCCGGATGCGAGCGTGGCGCCCGATGACGACGTCTTCGAACAGCACGCACTCGTCGACCGAGCTGAACGAGTTGATGCGGCAGCGGTTCGAGAGCACCGACCGGTTGATGCGACCGCCGGAGATGATGCAGCCGTGCGAGACCAGGCTCTCGGTGGCGACGCCGACCCGCGCGTTGGCCTCGTCTCGGAAGACGAACTTCGCCGGCGCGTCGTGGTTCGTCCCCGTGCGGATCGGCCAGCGGCGGTTGTAGAGGTTGAACGCCGGCTTCACGCTGACGAGGTCCATCTGGGCCTCGAAGTACGCGTCGACCGTGCCGATGTCGCGCCAGTACGCGAACTGCCCGGGCTCGGGGTCGTCGCCGGGGACCACGTTCTGGTTGAAGTCGTAGACGAAGCAGCGCTTCCCCTCGGCGACCAGGCGGGGGACGATGTTGCGGCCGAAGTCGTGCGCGCTCGCCTCGTCCTTCGCGTCATCGTGGAGCACCTGCAGGAGGGTCGACGTCCCGAAGATGTAGTTGCCCATCGAAGCCAGGTGTTTGCCAGGGTTACCGGGCATCTCGGGGGGTTCTTGCACCTTCTCGTGGAACGCGATGATGCGCCCCTCGGTGTCGACCTCGATCACGCCGAACTGCCTGGCGTCGGCCTTCGACACGGGGATCGCGGCGACGGTGAGGTCGGCGCCGGTCTTGGTGTGGGCCGCGAGCATCTGCCGGACGTCCATCTTGTAGACGTGGTCGCCGCCGAACACGACGACGAGGTCCGGGTTCTCGTCCTCGATCACGTGCATGGTCTGGTACACGGCGTCGGCCGAGCCCTTGAACCAGGAGAGTCCTGTGCGTTGCTGCGCCGGGATCGTCTCGATGTAGCTGTCGAGCATGGGCGACAGGCGCCAGGAGCGCGCGATGTGCTCCTCGAGCGAGGCGCTCTTGTACTGCGTGATGATCTTGATCCGGGTCAGCCCGGAGTTGACCATGTTCGACAGCACGATATCGATGATGCGGTAGCGTCCGCCGAAGGGAACCGCGGGTTTCGCGCGATCCGCCGTGAGCGGCCACAGGCGGCGGCCCTCGCCGCCGGCCAGGATCATCGTCAGGATCCGGTGCACCTCGAAGGGGGCATGCATCAGGCTCTCTTGCATGTGGGCCAGAGCGTACCCCTGGAGGGGGGGCTGAATGGAAGTTCCTGACGTGACGATTCGGCGTCGGCGCAGCGAGCGAGGATCTTTACGTGCCCGCCGCCCCCTGGTAGCACTTTGCGCCGGACCGCCCAGGAGATCGCATGAAAGCCCGCCTCTTCACGACCGCCGTCGACTCGCTCGCCATCCGTGGGCTCTGTGCAGCCGCCGTCGGCCTCGCCCTCGCGGCGTCGGGCTGCGGTGGTGAGGTCAAGGCGTACGAGAAGAAGGGCGCCGCCACCGGCAAGGCCGCGGCTCTTCCGGCGCCGCCGACGCTCCCGCAGAAGCCGAAGAAGGTCGACGACGCGTACACCGTCTACGGCGCGGTGCACGACCTTCACAGCAAAGTGCACGTGCACGAGGTGAAGAACAAGAAGCTCACCATCACCGGGTACATCGTGAAGACGAACCTGGTGAAGTGCACCGACCAGTCCAAGGCGGTCGAAGAGGAGTGCGTGCCTGACTGCGCGGTGCCGAAGGACCTGAAGGACGGCACCCCCGCAGACTGCCGGGCCCCCGTCCCCTCGTTCTGGATCGCCGACTCCCTCGAAGAGAAGAAGGAGATGATCCGGGTCATCGGCTGGGCCTCGAACTTCGCGGGCATCAAGGGTGCCATCGAGGAGATGGACAAGGCGAAGAGCCTCGAGCAGGCGGCCGAGGTGAAGTTCATGGATCAGCCGGGCCGCACCCTGCCGAACCCGCTCCCCGCGGTCGGCGCGAAGGTGTCGGTCACGTGCACCTACGGGGCGAGCACCAAGGCGATGGGCAGCACCGCCTCCGAGCCGAAGTACGGCATCCTTGGCTGCACCAGCGACTACGTCATCAAGATCCTCCAGCCCGCACCCGAGCTCGCGAACCTGCCGCAGATGGAGCCGCGCAAGGTGCTGAAGTCCGAGGCCAAGGACAAGAAGTAGCCCGAAGAAAGTACGACATCGCCGCCGATCTGGCGTGCGGGTGCGTCCAATCTGAGCGGAAAATTCTTCTGTCACCCAATCGTTTGGGCGGGTGGTCCGTTTAACGGACCATGACCGCTCGCGACCGCCGCAACCCTCCCGCCCAAGCGTCCGCCGCCCCCGAGCCTCGTACGTCGAACGAGAGCTCCGTCCTCTTCTCGCTGCGCGAGCTGATGGACCTCGAGCACGACCGGATCGACGACGAGCGAGCGCGCGAGGAGCGAGCGCGGGTCGAGGCGAACCGCGCGAAGATGGAGGCCGAGCTGCGGATCGCCGCGGCCGATGAGGCCCGGCGGCGAGCCGACGCCGAGCGCAGGCGCGCCGAGGAGATGGCGCGAAAGGAAGAGGACGCGCGCCTCGAGGCGATGCAGCTCGCCGCTGTCGAGAGGGCGCGACTCGAGGCCATCGAGCGCGGTCGCCTGGAGCAGGTCGCGCTCGAGCACCGCCACGAAGAGGCGATGCTGAGGCTCAAGGCCGAGCGTGACCGCGTGATGTTGAAGCGGACGACGCTGGGGCTGCTCGCGGTCGCGATGACCTGCGGCGCTGCGGCGCTCGGCTACTACGTCGGCGTCGTTCGACCGCGCGTCGCGGCGGAGCAGCGCGAGCTGATCGACCGCAACGCGCAGCTCGAGGCGGAGGTGCGGGCTCAAGCCGACGGCCTCGACCAGCTGGGCGCGCGCAGCGCGCGCCTGCGTGACGACCTCGAGTCGATCGCGTCGGCTCCTGCCGCGCCGACCGTCCCGCCGACCGCCGCGACCGCGACGCCCCAGCCCACGGTCGTGCGGCCCCTGCCCTCGGCCCCGCCGACCGCGACCGCCAACTCCCGGCCCTGCGATCCGCGCGATCCGATGGATTTTTGTCTCGGCCGCTGAGCGTGCGTCGAGGCCAACGTCCCGAGCGCCTGCTCGCGGCGACCTGAGCGCAGCGCCCCGCGCCCTTCGGCCGTGTAGCATCGCCGTGTGGCGCGGGAGCGGGTCGTCGCCGGACGATTCGGCATCCTCGGGCGCGTAGGCGTCGGAGGGATGGGCGCGGTCTATCGCGCGATCGACCAGTCGACCGGCCAGCTCGTCGCCGTGAAGGAGCTGCACGGGCTCGCGCCCGGCGACGGCGAGCGGTTCTCGCGCGAGTGCGCCTTCCTCGCGTCGCTCGACGAGCCGGGGATCGTCAGGTACGTCGCCCACGGCTCGACCGAGGGGGGGACGCGCTTCTTGGCCATGGAGTGGGTCGACGGGCCGACCGTGTCCGACGAGATGAAGCGCCGGAGCTTCCGCGTGCGCGAGTCGGTGGAGCTCGTGACGGCGCTCGCGACGATCGTGTCGCGGGTCCACAAGCGCGGGATCGTCCATCGGGACATCAAGCCGAGCAACGTCGTGCTCGAGCGCGGAGATCATCGACGGCCCAAGCTCCTCGATTTCGGCGTCGCGCGCGTTCAAGGCGACGCAGGCGGCGAGCTCACGGGCTCGGGGCTCGTGGTCGGTACCGCGGGCTACCTCTCCCCGGAGCAAGCGACGGGCAAGAAGGATATCGACGCCCGCGCCGACGTGTTCGCGCTGGGGTGCCTGCTGTTCAAGTGCGTCACCGGGCGGGTCCCTTTTCGCAGCGACGACCCTTGGGCGCCCTGCTCAAGCTCACGCTCGAGGACGCGCCGCGCCTGCGCGACGTCGTACCGACCACGCCGCGCGAGCTTGACGACCTGGTCGCGCGCATGCTGGCCCGCGACCGCGACGATCGACCCAGAGACGCGGCCCAGGTCGCGTCGCTCTTGTCTCAGATCCCCGTCGATCTCGACGATGAGGCGCCCCCAAGCATCGACGAGGGCGTCATCACCGGCGCCGAGCAGCGCCTCGCGATCCTCGTCCTCGCGCGCACGGATCGGCTCAAGAGCCGCGGGGCGCCGCCGCCCCCGCGACCCGACCGCGTCGCCGTCGAGCGCGCGGTCTGCCCCCTGGGGCTGACCGCCGATATCTTCGCTGACGGGACCGTGGTCGTGGTCGCGACCGGCGCAGGGGGGCCCATCCCGGACGTCGCGCGCTCGGCGGCCCGCGCGGCGTGCGCCCTCCGCGCCGCCGTCCCCTCGCTCTTCGTCGCGGTGGTCGCGGGCCGCGCCGCGAGCGGAGGCGCAGTGAAGATCGGCGAGACCGTCGATCGCGCGAGCGATCTCTTGACGCACCTCATGCTGCACGGCGAGCCAGGCGACGTCGCGGTCGACGCGACCGTCGCGAGCTTCGTCGACTCGCTCTACGAGCTCGACCTCTCGGGCAGCGCCGCCCGCCTGCTCGGCGAGCGGGCGGACAGCGGCCTGCGCTCGGTCTTCGGCAGGCGCTCCGCGTCGGTCGGGCGAGAGCGAGACCTCGCGTTCGTGCGTGGCTTGTTCGATCGCACCGTCGAGGAGGGGACGGCGCGAGCCGCGCTCGTCATCGGCGAGCCGGGCGCGGGCAAGTCTCGCCTGTGCCACGATCTGGTCGCGGGTCTAGACCGCTTCGCCGTGGAGGTCTGGCTGCTGCGCGGAGATCGGTCGCGCTCGCAGGTCCCGTTCGGCGCCCTCGCCCCGCTGCTCGCCGCGCGCGCCGGCTTCGAGGAGTCCGACGCAGGGACGACGCGCTGGAAGAAGCTCGCGTCGCTCGTCGACGCGTCGGCGCCCGGGGCGGGGTCCCGCGCGATGCTCGATGTGCTGGCGGAGCTGTGCGGGATCTCCAGGCCCGAAGGGAGGCCGCCCAAGGCGCTCGAGGCCGCGCGGCGCGACCCCGCCCTGATGGGGGAGCTGCTGCGCCGCGGCCTCTCCGATTTCGTCGCCGCGGTCGCCAGCGCCCGCCCGCTCTTCATCGCGGTGGAGGACGTCGAGCGCGTCGACGCCGCGACCGTGGCGTTCCTCGAGTCGGCGGTCGTGGGGGCCGCGAGCCGGCCCGTGTTCGTGCTGGCTCTCGCTCGCCCCGAGGTGAAGACGACCTACCCGAGCTTGCTGTCGCGCTGTCGCCTCCAGACGCTGCACCTCGATCCGCTCTCGGCCCAGTCCGTGGGGCGCCTGGCGGCCGAGCTCCTCGGTACCGAGGGCGATCGCGTCGCGATCGAGCGCATCGTGGCGCGGGCGGGCGGGAACCCGTTCTTCGTCGAGGAGCTGACCCGGGCGACGCTCGCGGGCCGGGGCGCGTCGTTGCCGGACTCGATCCTCGCGCTGCTCGAGGCCCGCTTCGAATCGCTCGCGCCGGCGAGTCGGCGGATCTTGCGCGCGGCGTCCGTGTTCGGCGGGACCTTCTGGGAGGGTGGCGTGAAGGCGCTCGTCCCCAAGGCGGACGTGGGGGCCGAGCTCGCGGCCCTCGAGCGCGAGGGCCTGATCGCGAGGGCGCGGCGGACACGCCTGAAGGGCCACGCCGAGCACGCGTTCCGTCACGAGCTGCTCGTCGAAGCGGCGTACGCGCAGATCCCGGAGGTCGACCGCAAGAAGGCCCACCGCCTGGTCGCCCGCTGGCTCGAGAGCGCGGGAGAGCGCGACCCGATCGTGCTCGCCGAGCACTACGAGCGCGGCGGTGAGGGCCAGCCTGCGGTCGGGTTGTTCGCGGTGGCAGCGGATCTAGCGCTCGAGTCGAGCGATCTGGCCCAGGCGGTCGCGCTCTGTGATCGCGGCCTCGCCTGTGGAGCGTTCGGTGAGGAGCGGGGCCGCCTGCACGTCACGTGCGCCGAGGCGATGTTGTGGCTCGGGCGCGCTCCCGAGGCCCTCGCCCACGCGCGGGACGCGATGGCGCGGCTCGCAGAGGGCGAGCCTTCGTGGTGCGCCGCGGCGGCGATCGCGAGCTCCGCGGCGGGGCGGCTCGGTGACGTCGAGGCCCTCGGCTCGCTCGCCGAGCGCGCGCTTTCGGCGCCAGCGCGCGAGCCGGCCGGCAGCGAGCGCATCGTGATGCTCGCGCGCGCGGCGATCGAGCTCGTCTCGCTGGGGAGCGCTGAGCTGGCGGACAAAGCGCTGTCCGAGATCTCGCAAGCCGACGCCCAACGGGACGACCTCTGCGCTGGGTGGTTCTTCAGAGCGCGCGGCCTTCGCGCGCTCGCCAACGGCGACCCGTGTGGCTTCGGGATGTTGACGAAGCGGTCTGCCGCGAGCTTCGACCGCGCGGGAGACGTCAGAAACGCGTGCGTGCAGCGGGTGAACGTCGCTCACGCGTCGCTCGCGGTGGGGCAGTTCGAGGATGCGCTCGAGGCGCTGCTCTCGGTCTTGGAGGTCGCGGACGGCCTCGGGCTGGCCGGGGTCGTCGCGAGCGCGAAGCTGAACGTCGCGATCGCGAGGGCGGGCCTGGGGTGCTTCGACGAGGCCGAAGCTGACGCGCGGGACGCCCGCGCCGCGTTCACCGAGCAGCGCGACGAGCGCCTCGCGGCCGTCGCCGGAGCCCACCTCGCCCGCATCCTGATCGAGCTTCGCCGCCCTGCCGAGGCCGAGGCGGTCGCGCGCGAGGCGCTCGCCATCTTCGAGGGTCGGGCCGCCGTTCGAGCGCTGCTGTGGGCGACGCTCGGTCAGTGCCTCACGCGGGGAGCACGCGAGGGCGGCCGCGCCGTCCCCCCCGAGGCGCTCCGCGCGATCGGCGACGCCGAGGCGTCGATCAACGACATCATGGAGATCGACGGCTGGCGCGGGTACGTCCGGTGGAGCATCGCGGACGTCTTGTGGCAGGCCAACGATCGCGCGGACGCGGCGCGCGCGCTGACCGAGGCCAAACACGAGCTGGAGCTCCGCGCGGAGCGGATCTCCGTCGAGGCCCAGCGCGAGAGCTTCTTGTCGAGGATCCCGGAGCACGCGACGACCGCGGCGCTCTACGCCAAGCTGACCGGGGCGTGAGCCTCCCCCTGCGCGGCAGGCCTCAGCGGCTCCTCAGACGAAGATGCCGACCACGTTGCCCATCAGGCAGTTCGCGATGGCCCCAGCGATCATCGATCTCAGGGCGATGCCCGAGAGATCTCGCATGCGCTCGGGCGCCATCGCCCCGATGCCGCCGAGCTGGATGCCGATCGAGGCGAAGTTCGCGAAGCCACACAAGGCGTAGCTCGCCATGATCGCCGAGCGCTGGCTCAGCACGGGCGTCTCCGACGCCACGGCTTTGCCGAGGTTGATGTAGGCGACGAACTCCGTGAGCACGAGCTTCTCGCCGAGGAAGCGCCCGACGACCTGCGCCTCACCCCAGGGGATCCCCATCACGAAGGCGATCGGCGAAAACAGCCAGCCGAGGATGCGCTCGATGCTGAGCGGAGCCCCCATGAAGGGGATCCAGTTCAACATGTAGTTGCACATCGCGACGAGCCCGACGAACGCCAGCAGCATGGCGATGACGTTGAGGAACAGCTTCATCCCTTCGGTCGCGCCGTCCGCCGCCGCTTCGAGCACGTTGCCGTGGACGCGCTTCACCTCGAGCCCGACGGAGCCCTCGGTGAGCGGCTTCTCGGTCTCGGGCAGGATGATCTTCGCGACGGCGATCGAGGCCGGCGCTCCGATGATGGAGGCGGTCACCAGGTGACCCGCGATCCCGGGGATGTCCCGCAGGAAGCTCACGTACGCCGCCATGACGCCGCCGGCCACCGTCGCGAAGCCGCCGACCATCACCAGGAACAGCTCGCTGCGCGTCATCTGCGAGATGTACGGCTTCACGGTGAGCGGCGCCTCGGTCTGGCCGAGGAAGATGTTCGCCGAGGTGCTGAGCGACTCGGCGCCGCTGATCTTCGCCGTTCGCTGCATGATCCAGGCGAGGACCCAGACGATGCGCTGCATGACGCCGAGGTGGTAGAGCACGGTCATCAAGCTCGAGAAGAAGATGATCGTCGGCAGCACCCAGAAGGCGAAGGTGCGGACGGGAGGGGACACCCGACCGACGATCACGCCGCTCGGGTCGCCGTTGGGGGTGAGCACCTGGTGCGGCTCGATCGACTGGAACACGAAGTCGGCGCCGGCCTCGGAGAACGACAGGAGCCGCCGGACGCCGGCGTCGATCTTGTCGAAGAACAAGGCCTGCACGGTCGGCAGCAGGACGATGGCCGCGAACAGGATCTGCAGCCCGACGCCCCACAGCACCGGCCGCAGCTTGATCGACCTGCGGTCGAAGCTGATGAGCCAACACAGCCCGAGCATGACGAAGATGCCGGCGAAGGAGAGCAGGCGGTATCCGACGCCGACCTCGCCAGGGAGCGTCGTAGCGAAGAGCTGCATCGTCGCGCGATCTGACCACGCACGGCGCCGGCGGGCCCAAAAGGCTGCAGTCTGTGGCGGCCTTGTTTTCGCTGACGCAAGCGGTGAACTGTGCGAAACGGGGTCGGCGTGAGCGATGAACTAACGACCCGGTTCTCGGAGCTCGTGCGCCGCGAGCTTGGCGCGTCGCAGGTCCTCGTCGCGAGGGGCGACGACCCGCCGCAGCCCGGCGCCGTGGTCGTGCCCCTGTCCGACGGCGGGCGAGTCGAGGCGCGCTTCGACGCCGGGCTCGAGGACGTCGAGGCCGTCACGCGCAGGCTCGAGATCCTGGTCCGAGCCTTCGAGTCGGTCTTGGTCGAGCAGGCGCCGGTCCCGAAGAAGCGCGCGCCGGTCGCGGTGTCGCTGCACGACGAGCTGCGCGCCGTGGCGATGCGCTGCGGCGCGGTCGACGCGCTGGTCATCGACGCGCACTCCCCCGTGCTCTGGGCGAGCGCCACGCAGGGAACGACGGCCGATCTCCACGCGGAGGCGACCATCCCCGACGAGGCTCGGAACATGTTGCGGATCGTCCGCGAGAGCCACCGCGGCGCGCTCACCGCCCTGGGGCGGGTCGACGCCGAGACGTTCTCGGTCGTCGTGCCGGATCTCGACGGGCCCTGGGATCCCGGGCCCGCCGCGAACGAGACGACGGTCGCGCTCGCCGCTCGCGTGCTGGCGAAGGTCCGGGCGCTCCCCCAGGTCGCGACGCTGCACCGCGGCGGCCACCTCGCGCACACCGAGAGCGAGGGTGATCTGGCCTATGTGGCCAGGGGTTTCGCCGGCATCTACGTGCTCGTGCTGCTGTTCGAAGCGGCGCCCGACGAGATCCGCGTCGAGCGGTCGCTGCGCGACGCCCTGCCGCGCATCGAGCGGCTGGTGCTCGCGCTTCCGCCGCAAGACCCCGACCCCGTACCCGCCGGCGCGATCGCGCTCCGCCCGCGTCGCAAGCGCTGACTCCTGTTACCCTGCGCGCATCATGCGCGATGGCTCTCTCGGCAGCGGCTCGATCGGCTACGACTCTCGCAGCCGCGGCGTCCTCGCCGCGCTCTTTTCCCTCGGGCTCTCGCTGGGGGCGTGTGGAGACGACACGGGGACAGGTGGGGGCACCGGCGGTGAGCCAGCGGCAGGAGGTGGAGGCTCCCCTGCGACGGGCGGCGGCGGCGCCACGAGCGGCGGCGGCGGCGCGGGCGGTCAGGAGCCCTTCATCCCGACGCCCGAGGACGTGCAGTTCCAGAGCGTGAACCCGATGCCGCTCGGCGAGTGGCTCGTGTTCAACGACTGGAACCCGGCGCCCAACGAGGTCCTCGTCATGCGCCCCGACGGGACCGATGAGGTCACGGTCTTTCGCGCGTACCGCGTCTGGTCCCTGGCCACCTCCCGCGATCAGAACCGCATCGCGTTCTCGGCCGGAGACCCCGAGCAAGAGGCGCACTACGGCGTCACTCTGGGGGACGCCATCCAGCCGACGTTCATCTACGACGCCACGCTCGAGGCGGCCGAGAACCTCACCTACGGCAACATCAACGACGAGTGCCTCCGCTTCGGCCCGGGCGACAAGTTCCTCTACTTGTGTCGGCGGGCCGGCTTCGCCGGCGTCGAGCCACCCGAGCAGGGGTACCGCGTCGGGCGCGTCGATCTCGAGACACGTGAGTTCGCGTGGCTGACGGGGCTCGACCCGGAGTCGTTCGCGCTGAACCCTGAGCCCAGCCTCGACGAGACGCAGCTCTACTTCACGCGCATCCCGCTCGGCGAAACCCGCTTCGTCGCGCGCGCGCCCCTGCCCAACGCGACCCCGGAGGAGTCGTTCCTCGATGCCGCGGGGGCGCCGCGGCTCTCCGCAGATGGCACCAAGATGCTCTACAACGACTATGGCCAAGCCGGCGCTCTGTTGGTCGTCGACCTGCAGACGCTCGACAAGACCCTGATCGCCGAGGGCGAGGTCGGCACCGCGCGCTGGTCCCCCGACGGTAACAAGGTCGCGTTCCTCCGCTGGGATAACGAGGGGCAGTGCTCGCACGTCGAGATCACCGACGCCGACGGGAGCACCCTCGACACGCCCACGCGCATCCACGACTGCGTCGACAGCGGACGCTTCGTGACCCAGCTCGAATGGGTCCTGCGCTGAGCGCAGACGGGGCGCGCGGCCGCGTGGCGCGACGCGGACGAGGCGCTGCTCCTTCGCCTCACCGACGAGCGGGCCGTCGAGCGCCTGTGGCGCCTCGAGGCCCCGCCCGCGGCGGCGGCGCTGCCGGCGCGCGCGGCCGTGCTGGCGCGGGAGGTGCGCCGGCTCCCGGGCGGCGCCGACGCGGTGGAGCGCGCGGCGGCGGGCGACGCCAGCTCGCTCGCCGAGCAGCTCCGCTCGAGCATGGCCTCGTGGACGGCCGCCCTCAAGCACGCCGCCGCCATCTACTTCGAGCGCCTCGCGCTCGAGCGCGAGCGCGCGCTGCCGAAGAGCGGCCAGCTCAGCGCGTCCGCGCTCGCCGCCGCCGCGCACGACGCGACCCTGCGCCGCGTGGCGGCGTGGATCGCGCTCGCGGACGACGGCACCTTCGTGCGCGAGCTCGCCAGCCGCGTCGCCGGCGGCGCGGTCCCCGCCGCGGTGCTCGACGGGCTCGCGGAGGCCGCGGTGGATCGCGCGCTCACCGAGCTCGGCGGGCGCGCGCGCGGGGCCGTCACCGATCTGGGCGCGCGCGGCGCGGCTGCGCTGCACGCCCTGGGCAGGATCCGCGAGGCTTGCAAGCTCGCGGGCGCGTCCGGGGCGACCACGAAGCGGGTCGTCGCTCTCGCCGAGCGAGCCGCCGCCCGCGCCGTCGACGAGGCCCTGGCCCCCCTCGCAGACGAGCTGCGTGAGGCTCAGGCTCGCGGGGCCCCGGCGGCCGAGCTGGTCGCGTCGATGTCGCGTGTGCGCGCGGTCTGGGAGTGGTCGGGCCACGACGAGGCGGTCGAGCGCTTCGCCCTCGATCAGGTGACCGACCCGGCCTGGGAGATCTATCGGCGCGTCGCCTGGCCCGAGCTGCGCGCGTTGCTCGCGCCTTGCGAGCCGCTGTACGAGAGCATGGAGGCGCGCATCCTCGCGCGGCCCAGCGAGCTCGCGTACGCCGCGTCCTGCGCGCAGACGCTCGTGTTCCGGTCCGAGCTCGAGACGGATCGCGAGCGCGAGTGGGCCTTCGCGGAGCGCGCGCTCCGCCTGTGCCCCACCCACCGCAATGGTCGGCTGGTCATGGCCGACCTCCTCTCGGCCCGGGCGCTCGCGCTCTTGTCGAGGACGACGGCGCCCACCGCCAGGCGGGACGTCGCCGAGGCGACGGAGCTGCTCGCGCGCGCCGAGGCGGCGTTCGCCGGTCGGGCGCGCACGAAGGAGGCTCAGGGCCGGCTCGATGACACCAAGCGCCGGTGGGGGATCGGCGCGTGAGCGACAACCCCTTCGACGCGCTCGGGCTGGATCCGCTCGCGAGCCCCGACCAGATCACCGAGCGGCTCAGGGAGCTGATCGAGGAGGCGAGCGATCCAGAGCGGGCCCGGCTGCGAGCCGCCTGGGAGGACCTCACCCGTCACCCGACCCGGCGCGTCGAGCTCGCGCTCGCGACGTTCGTGGATCTCGAGCCGCTGACCGTGTCGGCTCCGGGACCGCGCGCCGCCCTCGCCGGCGTCAGCGAGCGAGAGGGCGCGCGCCTGCTCGCCGCGCCGGTCTCGGACCTGTTTGCCTCGCTCACTCGGCTGGGGCTCGCGCCCAGCGAGCCAACTGGCTACGTGTCCCTCGCCCTCGACCCGATCCTCAAGGACCACCGATCATGATCTTGCTCGACCGCGCCGTGGGAATCGACCTCGGCACCACCAACTCAGAGATCGCCGTGCTCGTCCCTTCGGAGCGTGAGGTCCTCGTCTACGAGGACCGCTTCGGTCGCAAGACGGTCCCGTCGGCGGTGGCGTGGGACCAGGACAAGGGCGTGTTCCTCGTCGGCCGCGCAGCGCGCGCGCGCCGCGGGAAGGAGCCGGCGCCGGTCGAGTCCATCAAGCGCAGGATGGGGCAAGACGTCCGCGTGCCGGTGGGAGCGCACCAGCTGACCCCGGAGGAGGTGTCCGCGAAGATCCTCGCCGAGCTGCGCGCCGTGATGGCGACGTTCCTCGCGGCCAAGGCGAGTGAGGGCGTCGAGATGCGCGTCGACCGAGCGGTCATCACGGTGCCCGCGTACTTCGACGCCCCGCAGATCGAGGCGACGCGTCGCGCGGGCGAGCTCGCGGGGTTGTCGGTGGTCGGCATCATCCAGGAGCCGACGGCGGCCGCCATCTACCACACCCACAAGCGCCGCACCGCGGGCGGAAACTTCCTCGTCTACGACCTGGGAGGTGGCACCTTCGACGTCTCCATCCTCCGCTGTATCGCCGGTGAATATCAGGTGCTCGCGATCGACGGCGACAACCTGCTCGGCGGCGACGACTTCGATCGACGCTTCGCCGAGGACCTGCGCAAGAGGCTGTGCACGCGCGGCTACGCGCTCGAGCTCGACGTGCTCCACGACGCCGCCGATCGCGCGCGCTTCCAGGCGCTCGTGCACCTCGCGCAGGAGATCAAGGAGGGGCTGTCCTCGGCGGAGTCGGTGAGCATCTCGCGCGACGCACTGATCGTCGACAAGGCAGGCGAGCCGGTGTCGGTCGAGATCGAGGTCTCACGAGCCGAATACGAGACGTCGATCGCGGATCTCGTCGAGCGGACGATCGAGTGCTCGCTGCGCGCGATCGAGGAGAGCAAGAAGGGCGCGGCGGTGGGCGCCGAGGAGATCGATCACGTGATCCTGGTGGGGGGGTCCACCCGAGTCCCGCTGGTCAGGCGGCGCGTCAGCGAGGCGATCTGCGCCCACACCAAAGGGAAGGAGCCCCTCGCCGACGAGGTCGACACGATCGTCGCGCTCGGGGCGGCGGTCCACGCAGCTCACGTCGCCGGCCTCGCCATCGAGGACACGGAGGGTGGGGTCCGCGCCTCTTTCAGCGGGCCGCTGGTCACCACGACCGGTCGCGCGAAGCTCGCGGCGCGGGCGGAGCGTTCGCCCAAGCCGGCCGCGTCGGTCCGCATCGAGCAGGACGGCGCGTCGCTGGCGGAGGGGCCCGTGACCTCCGACGGGCGCCCGACCCGGCTCGAGGTCGCGCCGTCGGGGGAGGGTGACGCCGAGCTCGCGCTCGCGGTGCTCGACTCGGAGGGCGCGGTGATGGGCAGGGTGCCGTTCGTCCTTTACCGCGGCGAGGCGAGGCCGCGCGCCAGCGCGCTGTCTCGAGCGAGCGTCGTCGCGAAGGAGATCGGCGTAGAGGTCGTCCGGGCCGGCAGGCGCGAGCGACGCATCCTGCTCGCGAAGGGGACGGGGCTGCCGGTCGAGACGAAGCACACCTTCTACACGGCGGACCAGAGCGGCGCCGTCGTGGTGCGCTTGCTCCAGGGGCGAATGCCGATCAAGACCTTGGCCATCCCGGTCGGCCGCGAGTTGCCGCTCGGCACCCCGGTGGAGCTCACGGTGCGCTGTGACGAGGCCATGCGCGTGGAGGCGCGGGCCAACGTGGCAAGCCAAGAGCTGTGGGCGACGGTCTCGCCGGCGGAGCAGCTGCAATACGACAACGCCGGGGTGGTCGACGACCTGCTCGGGGAGGCTGAGCGCGCTCGCGGCGCGCTGTGGGGCCACGCGGGCGAGGCCTTTCGTCGTGAGGTCGACCAGCTCTCGGCGTCGATCCGAGAGACGCTCCAGACCGATCCGGCGAAGCTCTCCGCGCAGTGCGGCCGGCTTCGCCGGCTGCTCGACGAGATCGCAGGCGACGCGGCCGACCCGCTCCACCCGCCGCTCGCCCTGTTCGAGCAGGAGCTCGACTCCCTGCGGCGCGTCGTCTACCGCGCCCCCGGGCTGCTCGTCGGCCTGGACCGCGACGCGTGGGACGAGCGTATCCGCGGGATCGAGGAGCGCGCCATGGAGGCGCACGCGGCGATCGACGCGACGATGTGGCGCCGCACGTTCAACGAGGTGCAGGCGCTGTACGAGACCGCCGTGCAGGAGGAGTTCGCCGCCCGGCGAACCGACGACCCGGCCTACCTTCAGATGCGGCTCGCGAGCGCCCTCCGCTACAAGACCCGTGTCGAGCGCTCGTTGCTCGATTTCACCGCCGCCGCGGCGGCGGAGCTCGGGGCCATCCAGACCAAGGAGCGAGATCGCTTGCTCGAGGTGCTGCGCTCCAAGGTGGACGGCCCGCTCGGGAAGGTCGAGTCCCAAGAGCTCAAGGAGCCCAACGAGGTCCGGCGCGCCATCGAGCAGGTCTTCACGGAGATCGAGCGCGTGGAGGCGGCGGCCGAGCGGCTGCCCTCGCTGGGGCTCGTCACGGAGCGCGGGGGACCGGGCGGCCGCGCGTGACGTTCTTCGACGAGCTCGGACTGCGCGCTGCCGAGCAGCTCGAGACCTCGGTCGGGCCCTTCATCGCGCTCGCGTCGTTCAAGCGCCTGCTCGCTGCCGAGCAGCCGACGCGTGGCAGGGCCGTCATCGGCGCCCTGCGCTGCGCCATGGCGCTCGACGAGGAGGGCGAGATCGAGCGCGCCGTCGCGGCCTTCGAAGCGCTCGACGGGGACACGATCAGCGCCGTCACCTACGCGGTCCGCCTGCTCGACTCGGGGCGAACCCAGCTCGCGGCCCGGTTGTGCGCCGCCGAGCTCTCGCGCACCGGGTCGTCGACCGCGGCGTACGTGCGCGCGCGCGCCGTCGAGGCCGGCCTGGACGCCGGCCTCGACAGCTGCGCCCTCTGGGGTCAAGTCGTCGAGCACGCCGGCGCGCGCGGCGATCACCGGGTCCACGCGCACGCGGTCGCCAGGTGGATCGGCGCGTGGATCACGAGGGCTCGACGCGACGCCGGCGCCGTCCTTCCGCGCGCCGCGCTCGTGGCCCACGCGGAGCGCGCGCAGCTCGCCGAGGTGCTCGCTGAGGAGCGGCTCGTCATCCTCCGCGGGAGGCTGCTCTCGGCGAGCGCGTTCCAGCGGGCCAGCGCGAGCTCGTCGCTCGAGGAGATCGCGCGGCGTGACACGGCAGGGCTCGGCGGCGCCGCGCTCGCGATGCTGTGCAGGCACTTCGACGAGATGCCGTTCCATCTGCACTCGATCGAGGTCGATCGCGTGAGGGCGGCCCTGAAGCGGCTGCCCGACGGCGCCGACAAGACGCGCCTGTTCGAGGGCATCGACGCCATGGCGGCGCTCGCCTCGGCGTACGCGGCTCGTGAAGACGACGCCTCGATCGAGGCCGCGGCGTCGCGCGTAGCGCGCGCATCACCGCTCGCCGCGGCGGCGTCGGCGCGGCGAGCGGCTGCCGCAACCGCCAGCGAGCCGCTCCCGTCTCTGCTCGCCGGGGCGGGCGCGTACGATCGGATCGTCGCGACGTCGATCGACGCGCTGGCGTGCCTCGAGGGTGGGCGCGCGGCCGCGGCCGTCGGCCTGCTCGACGCGGCGACCGCGCTCTTGTCGCCCGACGTCCCCGTCCCGACGTCTGCCTGGCTAGCCGCGAGCGCCGCGCTCGACGCCCGCGACGTGGAGGCGAGGCGGGCTGGGGCGGGGCTGATTCGGGCTGCTCTCGCGCGCACCACGAGCCTGCCACCGCCTCCGCTCACGGCGCTGGCGGGTCGGCTCGCGAAGGCCGGAGACGGCGACGCCGCGCACGCGGTCCTCGAAGAGGCGACCCGGCTGCGCGAGCCGGCTGCGCGCGTCGCTTCGGCCGAGATCCGGCGCGAGATCGCCTATGCGGCGCTGGCGTCCGGTGACCGCGGCCGAGCGCTCGAGGAGCTCCGCCGGGCGAAGGGGCTATTCTGTCCGTCGTGAGCGGAGGTGATGAAGAGGTCGAGCTCGTCGGCGCGACGCTCCCTGGGGGCTGGCGCATCGTCGGCTTCATCGGCGAAGGCGCGATGGCCCGGGTCTACGAAGGCCGCGGCGCGGACGGCACCGCAGTCGCCGTGAAGCTCCTCCACCGCGCGCTGCTGAAACAGGCCGACGTCGCGTTCCGGTTTCGGCGCGAGGCCGAGCTGCTCGAGGCGATCGACAGCCCGCACGTGCCGAAGGTTCTCGGCCGCGGCAGAGACGAGACCGGCCGGTTCTTTCAGGTCCTCGAGCTCGTTCATGGCGAGTCGCTGCACGAGGTGCTCTCCGACCGCGGCACCGTCCCCTATGGCCAAGCCCTCGAGATCGCCCTCCAGATCTGCGCGGCGTTGAAGGCGGCGCACGCGGCCGGCATCGTGCACCGCGACCTGAAGCCCGAGAACGTCGTCGTCTCGGGCCTGCCGGATCGACCGGCCGTGAAGCTGCTCGACTTCAGCGTGTCGAAGGACGAAAACCTCTCGTTCACCAAGACAGGGGTCATCCTCGGGACGCCCTCGTACATGGCTCCCGAGCAGGCGCACGGCGAGTCCTCGCCCCAGGTGGACGTCTACGGCGTGGGCGCGATCCTCTACGACATGTTGCTCGGGCGGCCGCCTCACCTGGGAGACGTTCCGGGGAAGGTCCTGGCGGCGCTGCTCACCGAGGCGCCGCCGACCCCGCGGTCGCTCGCTCCTCACCTCTCTCGCGACGCTGAGGCCGTCTTGCTCAAGGCGATCGCCCGCTCTCCACGCGACCGTTATGCGTCGGCGGTCGAGCTGGCCGCGGCCTTGGAGGGGCTGATCGCGGACTCTGATCGTCGCTCCGCGGTCGCGACCGACCCTCCGCCCGCTCCTGATGCTCCCGTGCTCGTCGAGCCTCTGCTTGTCGGGCCGACGCCGGAGGTCCGAGGGACGACCCCACGTCCGAACGAAGAGACGTCCGGTCCGTTCGAGCAGCCCTTGGCGCGCTCGCGGAGCTGGGTGTGGCTCGTCGTGGGGGTGGCGATCGTGGTCGCCACGATCGTGATCCTCGCCGCGCGCGCTTGAGCGTACGATGCAGGGATGCGACGAGCCTTCGCGCTTGTGGGCTTCGCCGTCGTCGTGGGGGTCGCGGGGGGAGCGTGCGAGTCCGAGAGCGACTCGGAGCTCGAGGCCACCGAGACCCCGCGCGACGAGGTCGCGTACGGCATCGCGGAGGTCCTGTGTGGGGGCGCGACCGAGTGCTGCGCGGCCAACGGCCTCGACGAGCCAGGGCGCTCGTGCGTCACCGTGCTGCGCAACGACGTCTTCGTCGAGTTCCTCCGCGCGGACGAGCAGAAGCGCGAGGTGCTCATCGCCCATGGCGAGGCGTGTATCGAGGCATATCGGGCCGCGATGGTGGAGGCGCCCAGCTGCGAGGAGCTGCCTCACCCGGTGCACATCCGACACGTTTGCCCCCAGCTCTTCGGTGAGGTCGCCGAGGGCACGCGACCGCCAGGAGATATCTGCAGCGCGCTCCACCAGTGCGCGTCGCCGGCCGAGGGCGAAGGCGAGCGTTCCTGCCGCTCGACCGAGCTGTATCAGCCGGCGACGTGCACCTGGCTCGTCCCCGTCGCCGACGGTGGAGCTTGCGGCGAGCTCGGCGGTGGTCGCTATGGGGTCTGCGGCGACGGCCAGGGGTGCGCGGTCCGCGAAGCAGGCGCCGAGCCTGCATGTGGTGCGAAGGTGGCGGTCGGTGAGTCGTGCGTCGACAATGACAGCTGCCCCGAGTCGTACGTGTGCGGCGGCGGTGACCAAGCGCTCTTCTGCCAAGCGCCGCTCGGGATCGGGGGAGACTGTCGCTTCGCGCCTGCCTCGTGCGACCTCGGGCTGATCTGCGATGACCTCTCCGGGACGTGCATCGACGTCCCGATCCTGCGCGACTGCGGCGGGTCGTTCGTCTGCCCCCACCCGCTCGACCCCTACTGTGCCGACTAGTCGCTCAGAGACCCCAGCGGTTGTACTTGCCGGTCGGCCTGCGCACCGACGCTGAAGCGCTCGGCGCGGCGGAGCTGGTCGCTGACCCGGCCGTCGCCGAGGTCGCTGGCGCCTCCGCGGCGGAGGCCGCGGCCGAGGCTGTAGGGGCGGGAGACGACGACGTCGTCGCGCTCGCGGGCGGACCCTCGGCGACGCGGGGCTCCGCGCTGGCTGGCGCAGCCTCGGCGCGCATCCTCATGCCCTCGCGCACCGCGAGCACCGTCAGGCCGACGGCGAGCAAGCTCATCGCCGCCGCGATGTAGAGCCCGGTCCGCTTCTTGGCGGTGAGCGGCACGCGGGCGATCGACTGCACCTCCCACGGGACGATCGAGAGATCGGGCGCGAGCACTCGGGCGAGGGTCTCCACGAGATCGCGGGCGTCGGTGAAGCGCTGGGTCGGGTCCGGGTGGGTGGCTCGCAGGAACCACGCGCCGAAGCCGTGCGGGAGGTCCGACGTCCGCGCGGCCATCTCACGGGCGCTTCCGCCGACGATCTGGCCGAAGAGCTCGGCCATCGTCGCGGCCGCGTACGGCAGGCGCCCCGTGAGACACTCGTACGTCAGGATCGCGAGCGCCCAGAGATCGGCTTGGTGATCGACCGCATGCGTGCCCATCACCTGCTCGCGGCTCAGGTACGCGGGCGTCCCGATGACGACGTTGGACTGCGTCATGCCCGGCTGCGACAGGCTCTTGGCGATCCCGAAGTCGAGCACCTTGGCGACCTCGCCGTGGTCGGTCTTCGCGAGGAAGACGTTCTCCGGCTTGAGATCGCGGTGCACGACCCCGGCCGCGTGGGCGACGGTGATCCCTTGAGCGATTCCCCGCGCGACGAGCACCGTGGCGTGTGCCGACAGCTTTCGCTCGCGCTTCAGCCGCTCCGCGAGCGTCTCGCCGAGCAATAGCTCCATCGCGATGTAGGCGAGCCCGGCGTCGTGCCCGTGATCGAAGATACGCACGACGTTCGGGCTCACGATCGACGCCGCGGCGCGGGCCTCCATGAGCAGTCGCCGGACGGTCTCGGCGTCCCCCGAGACCGCCACGAGCTTCACGGCGCAGGGCGTCCCCAGAGAGGTGTGCCGCGCGCGCCACACCTCTCCCATCGCGCCCCTGCCGAGGAACGCCTCAAGGAGGTAGCGCCCCCCTATGAGGAGGCCGCTTCGCCCCACGAGCGAGGTCTGCGACACGAGCCGAGTGTAACAGGTCGCTGCATCCGAGGCAGATCGCGCGCAGGTATGCGTGCGTTCAGGCGTCGTCGTGTCCTCGATGCACCGGCACGTGGTGGCGTCGAAGCAGTCGCCCGCCGGCGTGCGCGCACGAGCAGCGCTCAAGAAGACCTGCGCGGCCGCGCACGGGGCGTCAGTCCCCGGTGACGATCCCGGTGAGATCCGCGCCGTCGAGCGTCAACGCCCCGAGGTCGACCCCGACGAAGCGCGCGCCGGTCAAGTTCGCTCGGTTGAACCGCGCCTCGGCGAGATCCGCCCCGCTGAGGTTCACGCCGCGCAGAGAGGCCTTCGTGAAGCTCGCTCCTGTGAGCCGCGCCGCCTCGAAGCTCGCGCCGTCGAGCACCGCCCGGTCCCACATCGAGTCTTCGACCTGCGCGCCGTCGAAGCGCGCGCGGCTCAAGACCGCGCCGTCGAAGCGCGCGTTGCCCATCGACGCGCGCAGGAAGCTGGTGTCCTCGGCGCTCACCTCGTACGCCTTGAGGTCGGGCATCAGCGCGTCGTCGAACGAGGCTCCATCGACCTGTGCCTCGGTCAGATCCGCCCCGTCGAGCTTGACCCCCACCGCGCTCGCGCCGTCGAGCCTGGCCCGCGACAGCAGCGTGCGTTGGCCCGACGCGCCGTCGAAGCTCGCTCGCCGCCCGTCACACGTCGTGAAGTTTGCGTCCGTCAGCAGCGTGCGGCGCAGGTTGGCGCCAGAGAGCTTCGCGCTCACGAAGTTGGCGCGCTCGAGCACGGCGTCCTCGAAGTCGCCCTCGCCGACGTCGGCGCCTTCGAACGACGCCGAGGTCAGATCGGCGCTGCAGAACCGCGCGCGCTTGAGGATCGCTCGATCGAAGCGGCACCCCGTGAGGCGCTTCGCCGCGAGATCGAAGCCCGAGAGGTCGAGATCGGAGAGATCGAGGCCATCGAGCGGCTCGCCCTCACGGATGCGTCGCTCGAGCTCCATCCGCGCCTCCCCCTTGTGCACCTGCAGGGGGTGCGCGAGGGTCACCGGGGGGGCCTCCATGCCGGAGAGCGTCGGCCGTCCCGTGTCGTCCTCGTCCAGATCGAGGTCGGCGATCTGCGGCTCGAACGCCGGCGAGATCCCGACCGGGATGAGCATCGCGGGGACCGCCGTGGTGGGCGGCGGCTCGCTCGGCGCCGCCGGAGAGGGTGTCGGGAGCGCGTCGGCCGACGCCTCCATGGCGCGCGAGCTCGCCGGCTGAGCCGCGAGCTTGAGCAGGATCTCCGGGATCGGGAGCTGCGCCGTCGGGCTCTCCTGGGAGCCGAGGAGGTTCGCGGTCGTCACCCGAGCCGTCGGCGGAGGGGGCTCTGGCTCGCGGCTCACCCCCAGGCCCAGCCCTCGGATGGTGGTCTTCTGGGCGCGGGCCGCGGGGGGCTGGGACGCGCACCGATCGGGTCGGGGCGCTTGTCTTCGAGTGGCACCTCGGCCGCCAGCTCCGCTTCGGCGAGGATCCTCTCGAGGTCGCCCGTGTCCGGCGCGACGGTGGGCATGTCTTCGAAGTCGACGTGCCTCGCCGTGGGCACCTTCGAGCGCGCCTCTTCGTCATGGGCTTGCTGGCGCAGCAGGTTCCGCAGCTCGCTCGGGGGCTGCGTGAGGGTGTTGCCGATGTTCGTCGTCGGGCTCTGTGCCGGCGCGGGAGACGCGCGCTGGCCCGAGTCCTCCAACCAAGCAGCGTCGACGCGCATGTAGCCATCCGACGGTTGGTCGGAGATCTGCACGTTCGCCCGGCGAGCGTCCCCCATCGCGGCGGCGACGGCCCCCGGATTCGCGAGGGTCGCGGCGGCGTTGAAGCCCTGGGCTCGCGCGGGCGCGGCGTCTTGGGCCAGGGCCGCGAGCCGCGAGCCGGCGCCCGCGCCCGGCGCGGCGACCGGCGGTGAGGCGCTGGCCACATTCGGGCC
Source organism: Polyangiaceae bacterium (assembly GCA_016719945.1). Lineage (GTDB taxonomy): Bacteria > Myxococcota_A > Polyangia > Polyangiales > Polyangiaceae > Xiheicaenibacterium. Next base: position 37,596 of record JADJYE010000019.1, read on the forward strand.
CGCGACGGCTGCGTACTGCCCGCTGGGTGGGCGGATCGGCGCGCCCTGGCCGAGGGCGTTCGGGTTGACCGCCGCGTAGCTTCCGCTGCCGGCGCGTGCGACCGGGCTCGGAGAGTGCATCGTGATGTCTGGCGGCCCTGCCGCCTGCGCAATTTCTGGCGCCCCTGCGCTGGGGGCATCTGGCCAGGGGATGGTTCGGCCCGGCATCTCGAGCCCCGCGAAGAGCTGGGTCGCGTCGAGCGAGGCGCTGCTGTCGACCTCGAAATTCCCCCGGTAGAGCACGCAACACAGCGAGTGATCCCCGTCGATCCACAGGGTGTCGGCGGCGAGCCCGACCTCTCGGAAGCTGGTGTTCTCCTGCGAATAGAGGCGCGCCCGGGCGCGCGCCCCCGGGAGCTGCGACTCGAACCGAGGGTGCTCCGGGTGGAGGCCCTCGAGCACCACCCACTCGTTGCCTTCGAAGAAGCTGCACCGCTGATCGGGTGGGGCCGCGTGGTAGAAGCTCCACGCGAAGGTGTCGGGCAGATCGGGGCGTGGGGCCAAGACGGCGCTGGGATCGAGGTTTCGCAGCAGGCGGCGGCGAGGCGGCCAATACGGCGCGATCGGGCCGAACCCCGCGGGGGCCTCGGGGTCAGCCGGGTCGATGATGTTGTGGACGGGCTGACCGGGGGCCTTCGCCATCCCCAGCGGGTTCTCCTCGAAGCCGGCGGCCCCGCGGTATGCGCGCTCGTAGCGGATCGGGATGCGCGTGAACGGCACCGGCGCGGTCGTCTGATCGCCCTCGATCCACATGCGCTCCCCGTAGACATGGAGCGTCTTGTCGATCAGCGGGCGTGAGCCCACGATCGCGAGGCGCACCGGCACGAACGGGCTCGGCGTCGGCGCGTACGCGTGGCCCGCGAACAGGACCTCGCCGCGCGGGAGATAGGGCGAGACGTCGGACGCCGCGAGCACGCTGCGATCGACGCTCCCCTCGTGGTGCTGGTCACCCAGCAGGATGGGCGCCGGCGCGACGAGCCGCATCGGCCCGCCTCGCACCAAGAAGAACGTCGCCTTCACGACGACCGTCGCCCGGCTTCGGCCAGCGGTTGACCACAGCTTCACGCCGCAGGCCACGTCCTGCGTCGCGATGATCGGAATGGGCCACTCCCCTGCCTGGTCCACGCGTCCCAGGGTTGTACCACGGTGCGACCGCGCGGCGGAATGTTGCTACCTGGGAACACCCGATCGCGACCGGCTACCATCTTTGCCGATGGGAAGGGCCGCTCGACACGCCGCGCTCTGGGGCGCCTGCACGCTCTTGGCGGCGAGCCGGGAGGCGTACGCGGTCGGCTGGCTCGGGGGGCCGGGGTCTTCGCCGACCGAGGAGCGGATCGCGATCGCGTCCAGCTTGGAGCGCACCACCCTGGTCGTGCAGGTTCGGTTCACCTCGGCCGGTGGACCCGTAGCCGTCCTCATCCCCGTGGACGAGGGGGCCATGGCGGCGTGGAGCTCCCGCGCCTTCTTCGAAGGCCTCGAGGACGCGACCGCGCCGCGCGTCGTCGCGCCCGACTCCATCGACGGGATGTGCGGTGACGAGCCGGCGTCCTTCGTCTTCTCCGACGCCGAGCCGCTGGCCCCCCTCGACGCCACCGAGATCGCGATCGTCCAGAGCCCGGCGGACGTGGCGCCGTGGGCGGCCGAGCGGGGCTTGCTCCTCACGCCTGCGCTCACCAGCGCCCTCGGCGAGGCCGCCCCCGCGCAGCGCTTCCTGATCGCGCGCTTCGAGGCGCCCGAGGGCGACTCCCTCACGCGCGCGCTGCGCGTCGTGGCGCCGGGCGCGAGCTCGAGCCTCCCGCTCGAGCTGACCGCGGCGGGCACGACGCCGCTCAGGATCGTGACGTGGACCTTCGGCGCCGGGCGCGCCATCCCTGCGGGGAGCGAGCTCTTCCTCGACGCCTCTCGGTTGACGCTCGGCGCGGCCGAGAAGACCTCCAACTACCCGTCGCTGCTCGAGGCAGCGTTCGGCGCCGAGCTGAGCGACCCCTACCTCATCGACATGTCGAGCCACCCTTCGCTCGCGGAGGCGGTCGCGCTCGGCGACCCAGGCCCGGTCGCGCCCGCGTTCTCGTCGTCCTACTTCTCGCGCGCGGCCGAGTACGGCGAGGCGATCGAGACCCCGTCCACGTGCATCCAGAGCGCCGCCGCGATCCTCGGCCAGAGCGCGCCCGTGGGGACGGCCTGCCCGCGCAGCGAGGTCGCCATCGTCGGGGCCGCAGCTTGCACCAGCGACGCCTTCCAGCCGGGGCAGGTCGATCCCGCGCTGCTGCGCTGCGGAGCTGCCCTCGACGACCTCGCGGTGATCCTCTCCGACGTCGAGCCCGACGAGGTCTGGCTGACCCGCTCGACGATCATGCTCGCACCCGCGGCGGTCGCGACGCAGCGCACGCTCACGTTCGCCGCCGGCCCCCGGCTAGACCCGGTCCTCGAGGCAGGCGCGGTCGATCTGAGCGGTTGCCCCGATGGCTCTGGCGGCGCCGGCGGCGCGGGCGCGGGGGGTGGGGCGGTGAACGGGCCGACCTCGAGCGGCACCGGCGGCACCGTGGTCGAGGTGCCGATCTACTCGTCGGACGGCTGCACGTGCGACGGCGCCCCGGCGGTGGTCGGCTACGTGGAAGAGACCGAGAGCGAGGCCCCTGACGCGTATTACGTCGACGAGTGCAGCGGCGACACCTCGGGCTCGTACGAGGGGGACGACTGCAGCAGCACGACCGAGTCGGGGAGCGACTCTGCGTTCGACGACTGCTCGTGCGAAGACACCGGCAGCTACGACACCTCGGAGGACGCTTGCAGCGGCGGGGACAGCTCGAGCGACAGCTGCGGCGGCGACACGGGCGGCGAGGGGAGCGAAGGCTGCGACTTCGAGTGCGCGGTCCGCACCAAGCCGGCAGCCGGCAAGCGGCCCCGCCGCCGCCTCAACGTCATCGTCTACGCGGCGCTCTTCGTCATCGTCCCGGTCCGTCGCTGGACAAGGCGGCGCGCTTGTCGTCCGACCAACGAACGACCCGCTTCACGTTCTCGCTGAACAGCTTGTGGACGTCCTCGGCGGAGAGGCCCGCCTCGCGCAGGGCCTTCGCCAGCGCGCCGATCTTGCTCGCGTCCTCCAGGCCCTTGATGGGATCGCCGCCGTCGTAGTCGCTCCCGATGCCGACGTGGTCGATCCCCGCGACCTTGATGATGTGCTTGGCGTGCTTCACGAGGTCGTCGATGTCGGGGTCGCCCTTCGAGCTGACGAACTTCCCGTAGAAGTTGAGCCCGACGACGCCGCCCGTCTTCGCGATGATCTCGAGCTGCTCGTCGCTCAAGTTCCGGGCGTGCTTCGTCACCTTGCGCGCGTTGGAGTGGGTCGCGACGATCGGGGCGCCGTACTTCTCGGCGATCGGGACGAGGTCCTCGAAGCCGCGGTCCGACATGTGGCTGACGTCGACGATCCCGCCGCGCTCGTAGACGCGGGCGGCGAACTTCTTGCCGGCGTCGGTGAGGCCGCGCTTCTTCTTGTCTTGCCCGGTCGCGCTGGTCGACAGCGCGCTGTCGTGCCAGTGCACGGGGCCCACGAAGACGACCCCGCGATCGATGAAGCGATCGATCTGGGTGATGTCCTTCGCGAAGCACCCCGCGCCCTCGATCGCCGCGTAGGCCGTCACCTTGCCCTTGGGCGTCGGCCCCTTCGCGTGGGGGTGCAGGATGTCGGTGTTGGCCGCGACGATCGCGTCGATCGTGTCGAAGATCTCGTCGGCGTCCTGGATGGTCGGGTTCGAATCGTGGAGGTAGTCGGGGATGTAGATGGGGTAGACGATGCCGGCGTAGTTGCCCTTCTTGAGCGCGCCCATGGTCGCGTGCCCCTCGGGGACGGTGGCAGGCCTGCCCTTGAACTTCACTTGCCACGGCGTGTCGACGTGCATGTCGATCGCCCTCGGCGGATCGGTCGCCGATGGGGGCGACTCTGCGGCGGCAGGTGCGGAGGTCGCGACGGCGGCGCCGCTCGCGGCCGCGGAGGCCTGCGTCGCCGCGGGGGGCTGAGCGCTGGCGGGCATCGACGACGTCGCCGCGGGGGACGGCTTCTCCCCGCAGCCGAAGAGCTGGGCCGCGACGAGGGCGGCCGTGATCAGGGCGCCGCGCATCACGACCTCGGCGCCGTCGCGCTCGCGACGAGGCGGCGGAGCTCGTCGAAGTGGGACTGCTCGGGCATGTCGAACGAGTCGGCGTTGAGCAGCTTGCGGATCGGATCGCCGAGGTCCCGCATCGCGCTCGTGATCAAATCGGCTTGCGCGCCCTCGAGCTTGGTGGACACCGCGATGACGTCGGAGGGGATGGGCCCCGCGACGGCGAGGATCCGCACGTCGGAGCTCTTGAAGCCTGCGTCGAGCCAGCCGGACGAGACCGGCACCTTCTCCTCGCCCGAGAACGACGCGAACGTGGCGCCCACGTCCGAGTCGCCGGTCATCACGGCGCGGACGACAGCCTCGTGCGTCCTGCGGAAGGTCTGCTCGGCGAGCTGATCCGGGTCGAAGCCCTCCGCCAGCAGCTTCAAGCGCGGCACGACGTAGCCGGCCGAGCTCTCCTTCGCCACCCAGGCCGCGCGTTTGCCCTTCAGATCGGCGACGGTCTTTATGTCGCTGTCGCCCTTCACGAACAGCGCGCTCGAGTAGTCGGCCTTCCCGGCGCGCCGTGAGCACAGCCTGATCTTCGCCGCGTCTGCGCGCTCGAGATCGATCGCGACGAGGGGCGGCGCCCACGCGACGTGAACCTCCCCGTCGCGCATGCTGCCCACGAGCTTGTCGTACGAGCGGACCACGAGCGGCTTGAACGCGACGGAGGTCTTGCGGTTGAGCTCCTCGCACACCGTCTCGAGCAAGGCTGCCGCGGCGGGCGCGTTGGAGATGATGGCGAACGTGACGCTCTGCTCCTCGGACATGGGGCTCGGAATGATAGTGTGGCGCCCCCGCCAGCGCACACACTTACTCGCTCCGCGCGGGCGCCGCCGCTCATGAGCCAACCGAGCCACCCCGACTACGAGCCCCTCCTCGCCGCCGTTCGCAAGGCGAGCCCGCCCGGCGTCTGGTCGCTCGGCGTGAAGCTCGCGCGTGAGGGCGCGGTGACGCTCTCGGCGGAGGGCGAAGGCGAAGCCTCGCTCCGGGTTCGCGAGCGCGGTCGAGCGGTGGCGCCCACGGTCATCCTCTACGCGGGCGACGACGAGTGGGACTGCGATTGTGGCGGCAAGGCCGCGATCTGTCACCACGTGGCCGCCGCGGCGATCGCCCTGGCGCAGCGCACGTTCGGGGGCGCGCCCGTCGAGGCCGAGGCAGCGAGCGCGGCGGGCGGCGTCGCGCCGGCCCCTGGCGGAGCGCTGCCCGCGTGGACGTTGCGCTACGACCTCCGCGTGGAGCACGGCGCGCTCGCGCTCGAGCGTTCGCTCGTCTCGCCCGATGGCATCGCGAAGAAGCTCGACGTGAGCCTCGTCGATCGTCTGGCTCGCAGGCTCGAGCCCGCCTTCGATCCTTCGCACGACGACATCGCGATCGATCGCATCTTCCCCAAGCGTCTGCACGGCGACGTGCCCCTCGAGCACCTGCGCACGGTGCTCCAGGCGCTCGCGCATCACCCGGACGTCCGGCTGGGGGGGGCGCCAGCGCGGGCCAACGGCGATTGGATCTACCCCGACGCGCGCGTCGAGGACGGCCCTCGCGGTGGCGCGATGTTGCTCATCACGACCCCGAAGAACGTCGAGGTGGTCGCGCTCGGGGTCGGCCGAGCCGCTGGGGTCCTTCGCCCGCTCGCGGAGACGGCGCGCTTCGGGTGGCGCTACGAGCGGCTGCCGGTGCTGAAGGAGGTCGCGGCGGGCGAGCTCGGCACGCTCGCGACGGAGGTGCTGCCCGATCTCGAGCGCACGATGGCGGTCAGCGTGCTGACGAGCCGCGTCCCCGCTCACGAGCGGCGCGTGCCGCCGCGCGTCGAGTTCGAGCTCTCCCAGGATCTCGGTGCGCTCCATGTGCTGCCGATCCTCGTCTACGGCGATCCGCCGAGGGCGCGAGTCGACGCCGGAAAGATGGTGCTCCTCGCGCCTCCGGCGCCGGTGCGCAACGAGGACGCGGAGCGGACGTTGACCGTGCGACTGCGCGACGAGCTGGAGATGGTGCCGGGGCGGCGGGTCCGGTTCGATGGCCGAGAGGCGGCGAAGTTCGTCGCCAAGCTCGAGGCGTTTCGCGAGCGCAGCCCGACCACCAGCTCGACCGGCGAGGCAGCCACCCGGCGACAGCTCGTCCCGCGGGTGGTCGTCGACGGGGCCCAGCTCGACGTCGTCTTCGAGCTGCAAGAAGGCGAGGGCACCACGCCGCGCCGCGCGAAGACGTCCGACGTCGCGGCGGCGTTCCGGGAAGGCTTGCCGGTGGTCGCGCTCGAAGGGGGAGGGTTCGCCTACCTGCCGGCCGAGTTCTTGGCGCGTCATGGTCAGGCGATCCTCGATCTGGTCGGTGCGCGCGACGAAGGTGGCAAGCTCGAGCGCACCGCGTACCCGGTGCTCGGCGAGGTCGCCGAGGCGCTCGGCGTGGACATTCCCTCGCTCGCCGACGTCATCGGCCCCCTGGCCCGGGATTTCGAGGGCATCCCGCGGGCCGAGGTGCCGCGTTCGTGCGCCGAGCTGCTGCGCCCGTACCAGCGCCTCGGCGTCGACTGGCTCTGCTTCCTGCGTGACCGCGGGCTCGGCGGCCTGCTCGCCGACGACATGGGCCTCGGCAAGACGCTCCAGATCATCGCCGCGCTCAAGGGCCCCGCGCTCGTCGTCTGCCCGCGCAGCGTAATGCACAACTGGGCGAGCGAGCTCGCGCGCTTCCGCCCCGATCTGCGCGTCACCGCCTATGAGGGCGCGGCGCGCGCGATCGATCAGGGCGTAGACGTGACGCTCACGACGTTCGCGGTGCTGCGCAACGACGCCGACGCGCTCGCGTCCGTCGATTGGTCGATGGTCGTGATCGACGAGGCCCAGAACATCAAGAACCCGGACAGCCAGACGGCGCGGGCGGCCTATCGTCTGCGCGCAGAGGCTCGCTTCTGCCTCACCGGTACGCCGGTCGAGAACAGGCTCGAGGATCTGTGGAGCCTGATGCGGTTCTCGAACCCAGGGCTGCTCGGCTCTCGTCGCGACTTCCTGGAGCGCTACGCCGCGCCGATCGCGGCCGGCTCCGAGGACGCGTCGGCGCGCCTCCGCCGCCGCACGAGGCCGTTCCTGTTGCGTCGCGCGAAGGCCGAGGTGCTCCCCGATCTCCCTCCGCGCACCGAGTCCGTGATGTTCTGCGACCTCACGGAGGACGAGCGAGCGAGCTACGCGGCGGTGCTCGCTGCCACGCGCAAGGAGGTCGTCGAGCGGCTCGGCGAGGGCGTGAGCGTGCTCGCGGTGCTGGAGGCGCTGCTGCGCCTGCGCCAGGCCGCCTGCCACAGCGGTCTGCTGCCTGGGCGCGAGGCGCCGACCTCGTCCAAGGTCGAGCGCCTGGTCGAGGCGCTCGAGGAGCTCACCGCCGAAGGGCACAAGGCGCTGGTGTTCTCCCAGTGGACCAGCCTCCTCGATCGCGTCGAGCCGCACCTGACGTCGCGGGCGCTCGGCTTCACGCGCCTCGACGGCTCGACCCGTGACCGCGAAGGGGTGGTAGCCCGCTTCCAAGCGCCCTCCGGCCCCCCGGTGATGCTCCTCTCTCTCAAGGCGGGCGGTGTCGGGCTCAATCTGACGGCGGCCGATCACGTGTTCTTGCTCGACCCCTGGTGGAACCCGGCCGTCGAGGAGCAGGCCGCCGATCGCGCTCACCGCATCGGCCAGGACCGTCCGGTGATGGTGTACCGGCTGGTCGCGAAGGACACGGTCGAGGAGCGCATCCTCTCCCTTCAGGAGCGCAAGCGGCGGATCGCGGACGTCGCGGTCGGCGGTGGCGCGGCGGCCGCCTCGATCTCCCGGGAAGATCTGCTCGCCCTGCTGACTGGGGACTGAACGGGGCTCGCGTCCACGCGCAGCAGGTTTCACCGGTTGAGCGCCCTGCGAGCTGTGGTAGGACCGCCCTCATGAGCGGTGCAGACCCTACCCCGAGCACCAAGCGCATCGTGTCCGGCGTCTTCCCGGCGACCCCGGGTCTCGACCCGATCGCGGCGCAGCTCCTCCAGGGGGTCGTGGTCTCGTTCCGCTGCCGCGAGCTGATTGCCAAGGGCGATATCGAAGCCGCGTGGGGGCAGCTCGCCCTCGTGTACGAGGCCATCGACGCGGTCCTGCGCCTCGGTGCCTCAGCGGACGAACCGCGCGTTGCGCAGCTCGTCGCCGCGGCAGAGCGACTCGACGCGCAGCTTTCTCCCTCGCTCGCCGAGAGCGCTTAGCTCTCCGGGGCGCGCTGGCCATCGAGCGAGCGGACCGACCCCGGCTCAGCAGAGAAAGCGCGGCGGCGCGACGCTGGCCCCGTAGAGCAGCGGCACCTCGAGGCCCTCCGCGGCGAGCGCGGCCTCGGGGGTGTCGAGCCCACCCATCACCGCGCTCGCGCCGGCTGCGCGCGCCTGCGCGAGCAAGGCCTTGTAGCGCTCGCGATCATCGAGCGACTCAGGGGGACACAAGATGTGCACGAGGTCAGGCGACAGCGTCCGCAAGCTGGCGGCCGCGGCCTCGAGTGACGACGACACGCGCACCGCGACGCGCACGCCCACGGCGTGGAGCCACAAGAGTCGTTTGGCGACCGAGGTCGCGACCGACGGGTCGTCTGGCGTCTCGACCTCGCAGATCACCCTTGTGGGGGGCAGCCGATGCTGTTGGAGGAGGTCCCCGAGCGGTGGCCCGATCGCCTCGACCTCCGACAGCGCGCAATAGTACGGCAGGTACAGGAGCGTCTTGGATGAGGAGCCCATCGCCGCCGAGAACTCGGTGACGGCCCGCGCGCGGAAGGTCGCGGCGGCGCGCAGGAGCTCTGCCCAGCGCGCCGTACGGAGGATGGCGGCCTCGCCATGGACGCGGTCGCCGATGTCGGCCGAGAGGAACGCGAGCTCGGCGTACGGCTCGCCGCTCGCCGAGAGGATGCTCTGGAACCGGCACGACAGCCCCGCGTCCGCCACCAAGGCGGCGATGCGGTTCGACGTCGTCGTGCCTCGATCGGCGAACGCTCGGGCCGCGGCGGCCGGATCGCTCGGAGCGGCTCGGTCACGTTTGGTCTCCGACATGCTGCACCTTCCCCCGCGGTCGCGCTCAAGCGCCACCCACGTCCCGATAATTCTAGTGAATTCGTTGCTGCGCGCAAAGTTGACTGGAACGTCCTGTGCGCCCCCCCTACTCTTGTCATCATCGATGCGTTGGGTTGCGCTGGGCTGCGCCCTGCTCTTGGGATCGGTCACCACGACGGGCCGCGCCCAGCCCGCGTCGCCCCAGCTCTCGACCGAGGAGCGGGCGCGCGCGCTGACGCTCGCGGACGAGGGCGCACGGCTGTTCGACCAGGGTGACTTCAACGGCGCTCGAGAGAAGTTCGAGCAGGCCGAGGCGATCGTCGCGATCCCGCCGTTCTCCTTCCAGCGAGCGCGTGCGCTCGAGCGGCTAGGCCGCTGGAACGAGGCCTTGCAGCTGTACCAGAAGGTCGGCGCTTCCGAGCTCCCCAAGGACGTGCCGATGCCGCACCAGCTCGCCAAGCGCGACGCGCAGAAGGCCGCCGAACAGCTGGCGCCGAAGGTGCCGAGGCTCGCGGTGACGGTCGCCAAGGGTGAGCCTGCGGAGGTCTATATCGACGGTCGCCGGCTGGGCGAGGCCGGCACCTACGCCTACCTCGTCGATCCGGGGGAGCACGTCATCGAGGCGCGTGGGCTCGGTGGCCTCGTCGGACGCCGCACGATCACCATCAACGCGTCCGACGCGCTCACCGTCGAGCTCACCCTCGCTCCCGCCGAGGAGCCGAAGCTCAAAGGCCAAAAGGGCCCTTCCGTCTGGACCATCCTCGGTTATGTCGGCATGGGCGTCGGCGGCGCGAGCCTCGTCGCGTCGGCCGCGACGGGGATCCCCGCCATCACGATGAGCTCCGAGCTCGACGTCGCGTGCCCGAACGGCCGCTGCCCAGCGAGCGAGTTCGACACCGTGGACACCTACGATGCCCTGCGCTGGACCGCCGGAGCGACCCTGATCGCCGGTCTGGTCATCGCAGGCGCAGGGGTGACGTCCTTCCTGCTCGCGCCCGAGCAGGGGATCTTCGGCGCCGAGGTCAAGGCCGAGGTCGGCTGGTCGTCGATCACGCTGACGGTGGCGGTGCCATGAAGCGCTGCGCGCTCTTGTCGGCCGCCCTCGCGGGGTGCTTCCTTCCCTCGTACGAGAAGGTCGAAGGGGGCGGAGGCGGCGGCGCCGGCGGCGCCGGTGGCGAGGACGTCTGCGCCCTCGCCAACCCTCCCGCCGCGCCGAGCACGCCACCTCCGGGCGGCGAGGTGGAGTTCTTCGTCGCGATGCGCGTCATCGACGTCGGCGATGCACATCTCCCCTCGCGCCCCGGCTACGACCTCGACGGCGTCTGCGCGTGTTGCTCGGGCTGCACCGGGAGCCTGTGCGTGGCGCCCGCCGCCGCCACGCTGGAGGCGTGCGACGCAGTGTCGGGTCAGCCGAACGGCGGGCGCGACAACAACTTCGCCAAATACGCCGCCGGGCTCGGCGGCAGCGCGCTCGCAGATCTGCGCTCGAGCGGCATGAGCCAGCTCGCCGACCGAGGGTTGTGGGGCGTCGTCTTGAGGGTCTCGCAGTACAACGGCGACCCCGACGACGGAGAGGTCACCGTCGCCCTCCACAACGCGGTCGGCTCGCCCGCCGAGCCGCTGTGGGACGGCAACGACGCCTGGCAGCTGCGCTCCGACTCGTTCGGGGCATTGGGGACGCTCGACGACGCGCTCTTCGTGCAGGACGGCGCGTACGTCAGCGACGGGGTGCTCGTGGTGACGTTCCCCGCCACCGTCTCGCTCGCGCTCCCGTTGAACTTCGTCCTCCCGCTCGAGGACGTGACGCTTCAGGCACGCATCGCGAAGGACGCTCAAGACGACTTCGAGCTCGTCGAGGGCGTGCTCGGGGGACGTGTGCGCATCACCGACGCCCTGGCGGCGCTCGGTGGCACGCGCTTCCAGGGCTTCCCCGTCGTGTGCACGGACACGCTCGACTACGCTTCGCTCTACAAAGATCCCCTCTGCGCCCACAGAGACGAGAGCACGGTCTCCCTGCCCGCGCCCTGTGACGCGGTCTCCTTCGGGATGTCGTTCTCCGCGGAGCAGATCGGGGACGCGCCATCGATCGTTCCGGTCGACACGACGCGCCTCTGCTTTCCCGAGGTCGATCCGGCGGGGGACATGTGCGACTGAGCCGGATCGTTTGCCCGCGAGGTTAGATAGCGCTAGCCCACAGGCATGCGCGCCGCCGCCTGGGCCACCCTCGCTCTGTCCGTGCTCCTGCCGCTCGGCGTCGCGAGGCTAGCTGCCAAGGACGCGCGCGCCGACAGCCCGAGCGCGGCACCGACCGGCTCGACGAAGGCTGCGCCCTCCGCGTCGGCGACAGCGAGCGCCGCTGCCAGCGGCAAGTCGTGGAGCGACGCAGAGGGCTTCCCGGCGGTCAGCTCTGCCGACCCGATGTGGGGTAGCCGCGTGGCCCCGGTGACCCTCGTCGTGTTCTCGGACGTCGAGTGCCGCTTCTGCGCCGGCCTCGACTCCACCATCGAAGAGCTGAAGAAGCAGTACGGGCCGTCCAAGCTCCGCGTCATCTTCAAGCACCACCCGCTCGACTTCCACAAGGGGGCCAAGCCTGCGGCCGTCGCCGCCGCGACCGTGCACCGCCTCGGCGGCAGCGCCGCGTTCTTCCAGTTCTTGCAGCTCGCGTTCGGCGACCAGAAGAACCTCACGGCAGCCCATTTCAACGCCTGGGCGAAGCAGGTCGGCGTCGACCTGACGAAGGTCACCAAGGCCGAGGTCGCGCTGGCCGAGAAGAAGGTCGATGCCGACCTCGCGGAGGGAAAGAAGGTGGGCGTCACCGGGACGCCCGCGACCTACGTCAACGGGTCCTTGCTGCGCGGTGCGCAGAAGGCGGAGGCCTTCGCGAAGGTCATCGACGAGGAGCTGCTCAAGGCCGCAAAGCTCAAGGGCGTCGCGCCCGACAAGGTCTACGTGAGGCTCTCGAAGGAAGCGAAGAGGCGCGCCGACGCCGAGAAGGCGAAGCAGCCGTAACCTCTTCGCGGTCGTCGACGAAGCCTGCGCCTCACGCCCGGCGGGCGAGGAACCGCCCGCGCGCGACGTCGGCGAGGTGCTCGTCTAGCCCCGTGCTCCAGCCGACGGTCATCGCCTCGCGCGCGAGCGCGCTGGCTCGCTCCTCACTGCGAACCGCCGCGAGGAGCGCTCGCGCGCCGAGCGAGACCTTCCTGGCGGTCGGCGCGAGCTCAGCCAGCCCCGCACTTTCGCCGAGGTCGTGCGCGAGATCTTCGTCGATTCGCGCCAGGGGCGCGAGCGCGGCCTCGAGCACCGCTCGCGCCCCGTGGGCTCCACTGCGGGCCGCGCGCAGGGCCTCTTCCAGGCTCGACGGGACCCCTGGCCGCGGCGCAGCGAGCGGGTGACCGCCGACGACCGAGGCGAGCCTGGCCACGGCGCCTGCGCCTGCGCCATATGCGCGCGCGAGGCCTCGCTCGAGCGCCGCCGCGGGCTCGTACGAGGTGGGGGCGCGAATTTCCTCCGCCATCGCGGCCAGGGCGGCCTCGGTGACCCTAGGCTCACGCGCCCCATTGAGGAGCACGCCGGCGGCGCGCGCGTGGACCTCGGGCGAGATGTTCGTCGCCGGGCCGAAGCAGAGCCGCTGGCGGGTCGCGCGCCCGAGGGGCTCGCCCGTCGCCACGGGCAGCCAGTCGTTCGCGATCGCGTTGTTCCAGATCCAGGGGGTGACCCCGACGTGCTCGCGGAAGGCCTCGAGGTCTGCGCCCGACACGTAGCTGCTGAAGATCTTGGGGCCGGTCCACGCGATGGGGATCGGCGTGAGCGAGGCCAGCCCTCGGAGGTACGCGAGGGCCCCTCGGCTCAGCTCGGCGGCGCGCCCCGAGTAGATCGCCGGGACCACCGCGAGGGACACCCCCGGATCATGCTCTCGCAGGCGCTCGAGCGCGAGCGCGGCGACGCGCGCGTGCGCCTGTCCGGCGTCGAACGACGCGAGGAACGGGAGCACCGTCGTCCACGTGTCGTCGAAGAGCAGCATGAAGGCGCGGACCCCGCGCGCGAGCAGCGAGGCGCAGCGGCCCACCAAGGCGTCGAACCGCTCGTCGCCTGCGAGGTCGCCGCGCGCGCGCAGGTTCTGCTTGCCACCGAACAGCCGCTGCGGCGCGACGCCATAGACGAGCCGCGCCCCATAAGCCGCCGCGACGTCGCCGAGCTGGCCGAACGCGCGCAGCTCCTCCACGGGCAGCGGCTCCCACCAACGCTGCCTGTGAAGCGGATCACCCTTGGGGGCGTAGGCGTAGGTGTCGAGCCCGAGCTCGCCGATCGTACGCACCATGCGCAGGCGCGCCTCGAGGGACCACGGCCGGCCGTAAAACCCCTCCACGACCCCGTGGCCGAGGCGGTTCACCCGATGTTTTCGCCCAGGATCCGCTCGACCGTCGCCGCCACGCTGCGGGCGCTGCCGACGCGCCGATCGAGCGACGCGAGCTTCATGGAACTCTCACCGAACGGCAACGCGTGCACATAGAGATCGCGCTGGCAGGTCGAGCCGTCGGCGAGCAGCTCCGTGAGCAGCAGGCCCGAGGCGCTCTCCTCGGCGCTCACCACGAGCGGCTCGCTGTCCAAGAAGACCCCCAACGCGGAGGCGCCGGAGCGCTCACGCTCGGCGTCTAGAAAGTATTCGAGCGCGAGCAGCGGTGCATGCGCGCGTCTCGTGCGGCGATCGCTCGTCATGGCTGGCGACCCTCGCACGCGAAGGTCGCCCCGGCCCAGTTCTTCGCGCGCGCCCGAGCTACTTCTGCGCGTTCGCCTTGAGGTACGCGACCACGTCGGCGATGTCCTTGTCCTTCACCTTGTCGGCGTAGGCCGGCATCGGCTTCTTGCCCTTCATGACGATCTCGAAGGCCTCGTCGATGTGCTTGTCGTCCCAGGTGAGCTTGTAGAGGTTCGGCGCCTTCTTACCGGGGGCCTTGGGGGTCCCGTGGCAGCCGGTGCAGTTGTTCGTCTCGAACACCTTCTGCCCGGCGGCGGTGTCGCCCGCGGCGACCATCTGCGCGCGGGTGGGGGGCGGCGCGCTGGCGGTCGCGGTGGCGGTCGCGGTGGCGGTCGCGGTGGCGGTCGCGGTGGTCGCGCCGCCGCCGGCGCCCGCGCCGCCCGCGTCGCTGCCGCCGGTCATGTCAGCCGTCGCGGTGGCGCTCGCCGAGGCGGTGCTGCCATCATCCGCGGTGTTCGCGGGCTGGCTCGGTCCACAGGCCGCCGCCACGAAAAAGCCGACGATCAACGCACTGGAAAGGTACAGGGTCTTCATTGGCCGGGCTTATTACCACAACCCAGCGAGCCGCCGCACCACACGGCGGTTGCGGGGCCCCCTCCGTGCCGGTCACAGGATGACCACCTGGACCTCCGCAGCGGCCCGCCGCGCGAGCTCGACGACATGTTCGTGGTGCGTGAAGAGCAGCACCTGGATCTTCGGGGCGAGGCTCGCCAGGACGTCGAGCGTCGCTTGGGTTCGCGCGTCGTCGAAGCTCGCGAGCACGTCGTCGAGGACCAGGGGGAGCGGCTCGACGCCCTCGCAGTGGCGCTCGATCGTCGCGAGCCGAAGCGCGAGGAACAGCTGGTCGCGCGCCCCCTCCGAGAGGCCGTCGAGGGCGACCTCGTGCCCGCCCCGCACGCAGACCAGCTCGGGCTGGTCCTTGTCCGACATGACGACGCGGAGGCGCTCGATGCTCCCTCCCGTGAGGCGACGGACGAGCTCCTCGGCGCGGGTCAGCACCGGGCCCTGGTGGAGCTGGCGATAGGCGTCGATCTCCCGCTCGAGCACGGCGGCCGCGAGCCTCAACATCGCGTACCGGCGCGCGAGCCCGCGAGCCTTCGTGAGCAAGAGCTCAGCCCGCTCCGTGGGGCCCACGGCCTTCGACTCCTCGAACATCGGCAACGCCCGCTCGATCCCGCCTCGCCGCGACACCGCCCGGTCCCGCTCGCCTTGCAGCCTGGCTCTCTCGTCGATCAGGCGCAGCTCCTCCTCCTCGAGCGAGGTCGCGTCCAGCCCTGCGAGCTCACGCTCCAAGTCCTCCAGGGCGCGACCCTCCGACAGCACCCCTAGCTGAGCTTGGAGCTGCTCGATGTTGGCGTCGAGCGCGCGCGCTCTGGCGCTCTGCTCCTCGGCTGCCGGCAGCTCGGCGACCTCGCGCACCGCCGCGCGCTCGGCGCACGTCGTGAGGACCGCGTCGGCCGCCGCGAGCCTCGTTCGCTCGCGCTCGATGCCCTGGACGATCACCGCCAGCTGGCCCTCCGCTTCGCGCCGCTTCGACGCAACGTCACGCGCC
This sequence comes from Polyangiaceae bacterium, assembly GCA_016719945.1. GTDB lineage: Bacteria > Myxococcota_A > Polyangia > Polyangiales > Polyangiaceae > Xiheicaenibacterium. Next base: position 53,123 of record JADJYE010000019.1, read on the forward strand.
CTGCCGAGCGCGGCCATCAACAGCTGCGCCCGCGCGATCGGCTCACCGGTAGCGTCTTCACGGCCGAGGGCGCGGGCTACGACGCCGCAATATGCCGACAAGCTCTGTTCGCTCGCGGCGAAGCTCGCGAGCTCCTCCGCCGCCTTGGCGAGCCGCTCGCGTACGGAGGCTGCCGCTCGCCGGCGCTCCATCACCTCCTGCGCCCTCACGAGAGGCGCGCCTCCGCTCAGCCCGAGCCACGCCGCGCGCGCGTCCGCGCTCGCGGCGGCCTCGTCCCTTTGTCCTGCCGCGAGCGCTAGGCGCGCCCGGGCTTGAGCGAGGGCGACGACGAGGTCCTCGCGCTTCGCCGCCTCGCGCGTGGCCTCGGCGGCGCGCCGCTCCGCCGCTGCGAGCAGCGCTCGACCCTCGCCCAGCAGCTCCGCGAGCGCCTGACCCGCAGCGTGACCGAGCGCCGCCGCCAGCTCGGCCCCGGCCTCTCGCGCCTCGGTCTCCAGGGAGACGAGCTGAGCGTGCGCCCGCGCGCGCTCTGCCTCCGCGTCCAGGAATCGCCGCAGCCGCTCGGAGTACGAGCGATAGCCATCCGGTGCGGCCAGCGCTGGTGCGCCCACCCGAGCCATCCGCTCGGCGGCGCCGCGCGCGATGGCCTGCTCGGCCGCTCGCGCGGCCTCGAGCCCCGCGCGGATCGGCGCCTCCTCGGCGCTCGCCCGCGCGAGCTCGGCCTCGACGCGCCGCAGCGCCGAGGCCCTCTCCGCGTCCGCCCGGAGTCGATCGGCGAGGCGGTCCGCCTGGTGGACGAGCGCCAGCAGGGAGGCCGCGGTCGAGCGCCGCTCAGCGGCTCCCGCGCCGAGCTCAGCCAGCGACAGGAGCGCGTCGTCGCGGACCTCCCTCGCGGCCGCGAGCTCGGCCTCGGTCACGACCGCACCTTGGTCGAGGATCTCCGCGCGCTCCTTCGCGAGCCGCGCTCGGGCGGCGGCGAGCTCATCCGCTTCACGGCCGAGGCGCTCTCGAGACAGGCGGTGCGCCGCGTGCTCGAGCGTCCACTCGTCGCCCTCCTCCAGTGGCGGCGGGGAGACCGTCGCGAGCTCAGCGCGCGCGAGCGACGACCCGACCGCCACGCACCCTCGCTCCGCCGCGAGGTCGAGGTCCCTCCCCCGCCGCGCGAGCTCGCGCCGGTCGGGCTCGCGAACGGCCGCGCGTTCGGCGGCTGCGAGGGCGATCCTCATGCGCCCCAGCGCAGCAGGGGCCGGCTCACCCGCGGGCGCCTCCGCCGAGCGAGCCGCCAGCTCGGCCTCGAGCTCGGCCACGCGAGCCATCGCCTCGGCGCGCTTCGTCTCCGCGTCGTCCCGCGCGGCGAGCGCCGTGAGCACCTCGCGCTCGCGCTCGGGCGTGAGCGCCGGCGCGCGCTCGTCGAGCTCCTCGAGCCGCCGCTCGTCGCGCGCGCGCTCGTCCGCGACCTCGCGCCGGCGCCGCTCGTCGCCGCACGCGGCGATCCTGGACGCGAGCGTCCGCAGCGCGTCCTCCGCGTCGATCTCGAGCAGCGCCCCGGCGCTGTCCTCCAGCTCCGCGAGCTTCTCCGCGCGCTGCGCCTCGAGGGACGCCAGCGCGCCAAGCGCGGTCACCCGATCGATCGCCGCGCGCTCTCGCTCCGCGCTCGCGCCCTCGGGCAAGAGCACGACCGGGCCGAGCGCAGCTCGCTGCGAGAGCGCGGCGCGCCTGGCAGTCAGCAGCGGCGCGGCCCTGACCACCCGCTCGAGCCGCCGCTGCAAGAGCTCGAGCGCGCGCAGCTCGGCCTCGGCCTCGTCACGCTCGTGTGCGGTCCTCGCCAGCTGCGCGACGTGGTCCTGGTAGACCGAGTGATGGGTCGCCAGCTCGCGGGCCTGTCGTCGCGCGTCTGCGAGCTCCTTCAGGGCGTGGTTGAGCGGGGGCTTGCGGCCGGTCGGCAGGAAGAGCGCGTCGGCCTCGTCGCGCAGGCGCTGAAGCAGCCTCGCGACCCCGGCCCCCGACGAGCCCGCGTCGAACAGGCTCTCACCGAGCGCGCCACGCTCGTCCATCAGGGCGCGGGCGCCGGCAGCGAGGCGAGCCTGGTCGAGCCCGTACAGGGATCGGAACAGCTCCCGGTCGACCCCCCGGAGCAGCGGCGAGAGGAGGCTGTCAGGGAGCGCTCGATCGTCGTCGTCCCGCAGCGTCTGCTTGCGGCCTCGCCGCCGGACGAAGCGTAGCGTCTCCCCCGCGCTCGTGAGGACGGTCCCGCCGACGCGCAGGTTCGCCGGCGCGTGCTTATGGGCGTCCTGCGTCGACTCGATGCCGAACAGCAGCCCCTCGAGCGCGCGCAGGCTCGTGCTCTTACCGGCTTCGTTGCGCCCGTACACGACGGTGAGCGCCTCTGGGCGCCCCGAGAAGTCGAGCTCGCGGTCGTCGAACGGGCCGAAGGCGAGCAGCCGGAGCGACAGGATCCTCAAGGTGGCTCCAGGTCGCTCCGGTCGACCAGGTGCGCCACGAGCATCTCCTGCACGTCACGGAGCACCTCGGGCAGGCTCCCCGGATCGTCGAGGAACGCGAACGCTGGGTCCTTGCGGATCTCTTCGGGGAGCTTCGCGGCGAGGTCCGCCAGGCAGGCCATGAGGCTTCGCGCGACCGCCTCGTCGGTCGCGGCCTCGTCTGCGGCTCGCATGAGGAGCGCGATGGGGTCGCGGCTCTTCGCGAGCGCGGCGGTGTCCAGCAGCGAGCGCGTCCGGGCGCGGATCTCGCCGACCCACAGCCCTTCGCCCCCCACGTCGACCGCCGCGGCGCGGACCTCCGCCGCGAGCCGCTCGCCCCTTTTGACGAGGTCCCCGTGTGCCCGGCTCGCGCCAGCGATCGTCACCCGGGCCGCCAGCATGCGCCCCTCCGCGGCGCGCACCCCATCGTCGAGCTCCTCGCGCACGCGCTCGACCACGTCGGCGAGGCCGGTCAGCTCGGACGCGTCGATCACGCAGTCGAGCCAGCGCACCTGATCGAGGTCGCGGTGCTCGACCCCCGCGACGCGCCCACCCTGGACCTCGATCAGCGTCGCGCCCTTCGCGCCCTGCTCGCGGACATGACGGCCTTGCAGGTTCCCCGGGTACACGACGTAAGGTGAGCGGCTGACGATCTCCCTCGCGTGGACGTGGCCGAGCGCCCAGTAGTCGTAGCCCTTGTCCGAGAGGACCGCGAGAGACGTCGGCGCGTAGGGCTCGTGCCCCTCGCGGCCGCCCAGGGCGGTGTGCAACATCCCGACGTTGAACGCGCCGCTCTCCGCGGGCGGGTAGCGGCGCGCGAGGTCTTCCCGCACGTCCCGCACCGCGAAGCCTTGTCCGTGCACGACCACGTCGATGCCCTCGTAGCGCACGCTCTCGGGGGCGTGCGTCGACAGCTCGCGCACGTTGTCGGGCAGCTTCAGGTGCTTCGCGATCTGGCTCTCGGCGTCGTGGTTGCCGCGCACGATGACGATCGGGATGTCGGCCTCGCGCAGCCGCCTCGCCTGCGCGACGAAATACAGGCCGGTCGAGTAGTCCTTCCACGCGCCGTCGTAGAGGTCCCCCGAGATCAGGACCAAGCTCGCGCGCTCCGAGATCGCGACGTCGAAGAGCCGCGCGAGCGCCGCGCGCGTCGCCGTCCGCAACGCGACCTTTGGGCAGCCGTCGTACGCCTCGAGGCCCACGAGCGGGCTGTCGAGGTGGATGTCGGATGCGTGAACGAGGAGCAAGGCCGTGACCTCCGCGGGCGAGAGTAAGCTACCATCCTGCCGTGACGTCGGCCGGGCCTGCCTCAGGTGACGAGGACCTCGAGGTCTTGATCGGGAGCGAGCTCGCGTCCGAGACGACTGCCAAGTGCGTGTACCGCATCTTGTCGCGGGTGGGGGAGGGCGCGATGGGGGTCGCCTTCTACGCGATGCGGATCGCGCCCGAAGGCGAGTGTGGCGTCGTCGTGAAGATCCTCCGCCCCTGGTTCGTGCAGCAGTGGGGCAAGACCGCCGAGCTCATCGTCCAGAAGGAGGCGGTCGCGCTCGGTCGCCTCAACGAGCGCGTCCCCCCGACGCCCTTCGTCGTCCGTCTCATCGACACCGGCTCGGTCGACGTCCGCTGTCGAGGCGTCAGAGTGCGGACCCCCTGGCTCGTGGTCGAGTACGTCCACGGCGGCGTCGAGGGCACCACGTTGAGCCAGCGTGTCATGCACGCCATCCGCACGACGGGCCACGCCTTCGACGCCCAGCGCGCCGCGAACCTCGTCGACGCCATCGGCCAGGGGCTCTCGGCAGTGCACGAGGTCGGGGTCATCCACCGCGACATCAAGCCCGACAACGTGCTGTGCTGCGGCTTCGGCGACGACGAGATCTTCAAGATCGCAGACTTCGGCGTGGCCCGACCCACGGGTGTGGCGGCGACCTTCGGCGGCTTCATCGTGGGGACCCTCGGCTACGCGGCGCCCGAGCTCGCGACGATGGACACCAAGGCGGTCGGCAGCTGGAGCGACGTCTTCAGCATGGCGTCGGTCGTCTACTTCGTGCTCACGGGACAAGAGTACTTCGACGTGAAGTCCCCCTCCGACGCGCTGATGGCGGCCCTCGCGAACACGCGCCGCTCGATCCGCGAGGCCCCGTGGCTCGACCCCGCGCTCCGCGCCAACGCCGAGGCGTGCAAGGCGATCGACTTTGCCCTCGCGGTGGGGACGGCCGGCAAGACCGAGGTGCGCCCCCAGCGGGCCGACGCGCTCGCGATGATGATCGCCCCCTGGCTGCGGTCCGAGGCGCCGAGGTTCAGCCTCGTCAACAAGCGTCGCGCGCACCTCGAGGAGTCCGACGAGACCACGCAGCTCGTCGCGTGGCAGTGGACCCCCCTCCGGTTTCCCGGGACCTTCGGCAAGGTCATCCGCGACGTCGCGTGGGACGGCGACGGCCGCTGCATGGCCGCGACCAACGAGGGCCTCGCCTTCTGGAACGGCTCGCAGTGGAAGGACGTCTCGCACGAGGGCATCTCGGATCCCGCGTCGATCCGCTTCGTGCGCAGGGTCGGTCCTGGGCAGTGGCTCGTCGGCGGTGACGAGGCCACGTTCGCGATGTACTCGTCCGAGGGCCCGCGCGAGGTGCGGCGCTTCGCGGACGCTGGCCTGCGGTACGAGCTGCTCTCCGGGGACATCGATGACATCGCTGTCATGATCGGGACCGCCAACGAGGGTCCTCCTCAGCTGTGCTGCCTCACCTCGCGCCGCTGGCTCAAGCCCCTGCCGATCGAAGGTGTCGCTGCGATCACCCGGCTCGCGCGCATCGGCGACGCGAAATGGCTGCTGGTCGGGCGCGCCACGGACGGGGGCGGCTACGCCGCGGTCGTGCGGCCGCTCGAGTGGAGCCTCGAGCGCGTCGAGACGCCGTTCGTTCGGGCGTTCCTCGCGTGTTATGGCGAGGCGAGCGCCAACTCGGGCCTGGCGGTCGGGGCGAGCGGCGCCGTCGTCTGGGTCTACCCCAACGGCGTGCGCCACGAGTTCGTCGAGGGAAAGCCCGACCTCTCCGCCGCTGCCATCGACGCCTCGGGCCGCGGCTGGGCGGCGAGCGCTGGCCGCATCTGGATGCACCACCGCACCGCCCACGCGACGGGCCGCGTCGAGCCGCCGCTCGGTCAGTGGGACGTCATGTGGCAAGACGACTCGTGGACCGCGCCGATCGTCGCGCTCTTCACCGAGCCCGGCGTGGTGGTGGGGATGACCGCGGACGGCGGCATCATCGAGGGCCGAACCACGAGCTCCCGCAGCCCCTCCGGCTTCCCACCTCCCGACACGAGCCTGCGCAAGAACCAAGGCGATCAGGCCCCGCAGACCGAGCGCATCCCGTCTCGTCGATGAGCTCCGCGGGGGGAGGCCGCACGCGGGCTCAGTCCTCCGAGGAGAACACGACCTTCCCGACCTTCGCCTCTTCTTCGCTCGCGGCGTCGCGCTCCGCCTGCACGGCTTTGGCCTCGAGCTCGAGGTCCTTGAACCGGTAGCGGATCCCCTGCGCCGCCTGGTCGAGGTCGACGTCGCCTCCGAGCGCCACGACCGCGGCGGTGATCTCCTTGTCCGACGGCTCGACGCCCGTCGCGACGCGATAGCGCTGCTTGAGCTCGTCGTCGCTGACCCCGCCGCGCTGGGTCGACTCGAGCACGCCCTGGAGCAGCGCTCGTCGGCCATTTTCGCGCTGCACGGCGCGGACCTTGCGCCCGCGAAGCGCGAGGCGCGCGAGCGGGATCAGGAACAGCAAGAAGGAGAACACGAACGGGATGACCCCGAGGACGATCGGCAGGCCCGGCGGCGGGATGAGCTCGGGCTTCGTCTGCGTGAAAAGCGCGATCATGCGCTCGATCGTCAGCCCCGTCGCGAGCACCCAGCCCGACATGACCAGGTTGAACCCGTTGAGCGCCCCGATGAGCAGATCGGACGACGACGGGTTGCCGGTGATCGGGGGGACCTCCTCGCGCCTCGCCCAGATCGGCGGCGCCCGGCGCACGCCGCGCTCCTCCACGGTCTTGCGCAGGTCCGGGAAGCGATAGGCGATGCCGCCCTCTTCGGAGACCTCCACCGACCCGCCGTAGTCGAGCATCAGCCGCGACATCATCGGGTCCACCACGTCGCGAGGCTGGCCGGTGACACGCATCACGTCCGCGAGCCCGATGCGGCCCTTGCCGGCACGGATCTCCGCGAGGACGGCGCGCATCGGCGCATTCGGATCCTCGGGCGCCGGCTTGGGCCCGAAGAAGAACTGGTCGACCCGCTGGTAGAAGGGCGCCTGCGGCTGATCTTGCTCGACCCACCCCTGCTTCCAGCCGCCCGAGCGCGAGCGCGAGCGCGGGCGGAGCTCGTCGTACCCGCCGACCGCGAAAGGCGAAAACGGATGGAACGTCCAGAACAGCGCCTCGCCGACGAGCCGGAACAGCGCGTACGCGAGCCACCCGAGGCGGCCGCCGTCGCGGTCCTCCGATTTGCTGAACATCAGGGCGATCAAGATCGCCACGAAGATCACGACGTACCCGACGAGCACGATCGACACCCACGCGCGCACGACGAAGCGCGCCGCGCCCGAGAGCCAAGCGCCGACCTTGTGCAGGGCTGCGCGAAGCGCCGTGGTGGTCTCCCACGGTTTCGTGAAGCCGTGTGGGAAGCGGAAGAGGATCTCGCCCTCCTCCGTGGCCTTGAGGTGGCCCCGGTATTCGCTCGTGAGCGCATGCAAGCCCGCCTCGGCGTCGCGCAGCGAGAGCCCGCTGGCCGCGGCGGCGTCTGCGACCGTGAAGTCCCGGCCGCTCGGGTCGAGCGCCTTCTGCAGCGTCTCCGCCGCGGCCTCGGGCTTCATGGGGGTCACTGCGATGGGCTTAGCACGCGCACCGCTAGAAGCCGCCGGTGCACGCCGGGTTCGACGGGTCGTCGAGGCACGCGCTGGAGATGCAGATGCCGTACGACGTGAGCTCCGACGTGCAGCCGAGCTGGTCCGGGTTGCAGATGTCGAGGTCGGTCGACGCGCACTCGATGAACGCCGTGAACTGCTCGAGGCATCCGAGCGTCACGTTGTTGGCGGCCTGCTCGTCGCAGAACGTCGAGCACTCGCCCACGGGCGAGCACACCGAGAGGTCCTCGCAGAACGTGTTGCAGGCGCGGTCGTAGCGCGACTGCTGGCTCGAGCCGCCGCCGCCCCCCCCGTCGCCGTCTTCACCCAAGACCACGTTCGCGCCGCATCCGACCGCGCACAGACCCAGGACGATGCCGAGAGCCGCCTTCACGAGGTGCACCTTACTCTCTTTGGTCCGGGGAAGGGGAGGGGCAACCGGCTCAGCTCGCCTCGAGCAAGGCCCTGAGGCGCTCGACGGCGATGAGGTAGTCCTTGCCGCAGTAGTCGCAGTGGATATCGAGGCCCTCGCCCTCGTCGATCATCGACTGGATGTCGTCCCGGCCGAGGGACGAGAGCGCCGACAACACGAGGGACTCGTCGCAACGACAGTGGAAGCGCAAAGAGGACCGCCCGAGCTCGGTGAACGGCATCCCGAAGACGAGCTCGTCGATCAACAGCTGCGCGCCGAAGGTGTCTTGCTCGAGGAAGGCGTCGATCGGCGGGAAGTCCTCGAGGCGCTGCGTCATGATCGCGTGGGTCGCGCGCTCGGCCTCCGGCAGCAGCTGCACGACGAACCCTCCGCAGGCGACGAGCTCGCCCTGCTCGAACCGCGCGCCGATCTTCGCGACCGCCGCGATCTGCTCGGACTCCGCGAACACCTGCGTGATCGCCTCGCCGATGCCGCCTGCCTCGCCGACGTCGACGATCCCCTGCTGGAGCCCGCCGTTGATGAGGCTGCGCATCACCTGCAGGTGCGAGCCCTTGCCGAGCGAGAACGCCGAAGGGTCGGCGCGCAGCTGGGCGAGGCCGCGCACGCTGCCGTCCGGGAAGGAGTCGCCGACCAGCGTCCCTTTTCCCCCGGCGCCCCGGATGAGGCCCTGCACCCGCAGGTCTGGGGACATCGTCTCGCGGACCAGGGTAGTGCCGGTGACGAGCTCGGCGAGCGCCTTCGCGGCGAGCCCGCGAACGCCCTGCCGCGCGAGCACCTCGCGGGCGCTGCCGGTCATGCAGGCGACGATCACCCGGAACGAGTGATCGTTGGTCATCACGCGAACGACCTGATCGCTTTCGGTCATCGTCTCGATTTATAGCGCGCGCCGCTTATCCGGGCGCGACCATCGTCCGATCGATATCGGCGATCGTGGCGCACCCGGCGAGCGCCATCGTGCGCGACAGCTCGCCCGAGAGCAGCCGCAAGACGTCCGCGACCCCTGCCTGCCCTGCAGCCGCGAGGCCCCACAGCACGGGCCTGCCCACGAGCACCGCGCGCGCGCCGAGCGCGAGCGCCTTGAACACGTCGTCGCCCCAGCGCACGCCCCCGTCCATGAAGACCTCGCAGCGCCCCGCGGCGGCCTGCACCACGCCGGGGAGGGCCTCGAGCGTGGCCGGCGCGCCATCGAGCTGCCGCCCGCCGTGGTTCGAGACGATGATCCCGCTGACGCCGGCCTCGACCGCGCGGGTCGCGTCGTCCGCCCGCACGATGCCCTTCAAGAGGATCGGCAGGTGAGACAGCGAGCGCAGCCAGTCGAGATCCTTCCCATGAGAAGGACGCGTCATGGCGCTGCGCGACATAGCTCGAGAGCAGGCTCGCCGGCGCCGCGCCCGACGCCCGAGCGTGCGGGGGAGCCGAAGGCGACGAAGCCTCACGCGCTTCGTGGGGCCCGCCCTCGTCGCTCGGCCGCTCGGCGAGCGCGCTGACGAGGTTCGCCATCACCAGCCCGGGCGGCAGATCGAAGCGGTTTCGCTCGTCCCGGACTCTGCGGCCGAGCAGGGGCGTGTCGACGGTGACGACCAGCGCCTCGTAGCCCGCGCTCTCGGCGCGATGGACCAGAGACTCGGTGAAGGCGCGGTCCTTGTGGACGTAGAGCTGGAACCACTTCGGGGCGCTGGTCGCCTCCGCGACCTCCTCGAGGGTCGTCGTCGCCAGGGTCGACGCGCAGTAGATCGTGCCCACCTCGGCTGCGGCGCGGGCGGTCGCGATCTCCCCGTCCGGGTGGGCGAGCCGGTGGTAGGCGGTCGGCGCGATCAGGATCGGAGAGCTGACCGGGAAGCCGAGCACGGTCGTCGACAGGTCGCGCTCCGCCACGTCGCACAGCACGCGGTACCAGATCACCAAGCGCCGGAAGGCCCGCTCGTTGCGGCGCAGCGCTCGCTCCGCGTCGGCCCCGGAGCGGTAGTAGTCGTAGGCCATCGAGGAGAGCGCCTTGCGAGCCGCCCGCTCGTAGTCGCCCACCGTGAGCAGCCGCTTGTCTTTGGACGCCTTGTCTTTCTTTCGGGTCGCCACCGGCCGTGAGCATAAGCGCTCCACCCTGGATCGGGCGCATGGTGCACCGACGATCCAGGTCTAGCGCCTCCACGGTCCCTACATCGTAGGACTCTCGGGGTTTCTGGGCTGACCGCGCCTGGCACCACCCGTGCTATCGAAGGGACACGATGCTGAACCGCGCTCGCCTCTTCGCCGCCGCCCTCGCCCTCTCGACCACCCCCTTCGTCGTAGCTTGCGACGACGGCGCCGAGAGCCAGACGGACGACATCACGAACATCGCGAACAGCACCGTCAAGAACCAGTCGATCGGCAACTGCTGGGTCTACGCGACGGTGGGCTGGGCCGAGTCGCTCAGGCTCACGCACTCGGGCGAGCAGCTCAACCTCTCCGAGTCGTACGTCAGCTACTTCCACTGGTACGAAGAGATCGCCGGCGCGCCCGCCGGGCAGACGCGCCTCGCCAACCTCGACAAGGATCAGATCTCGACCGGCGGCTGGTTCGGCCTCGCCGCCGAGATCATGCGCCGCTACGGCGTGATGGACGAGGGCGCCTTCATCCCGGAGGAGGCCGAGGCGGCCCGCTCGTCGCGCCAGTCGGCCGCGCTCAGCGCCATCAACACCTCGCTCAAGAGCGGCGCCCTCAAAGATCCGGCGGCCCGCCGCGACCGCAAGCTCGTCCGCCAGGAGCTCGACAAGGCGTGGGGCCTGACCCCCGAGGTCAGCGCGAAGCTCGACGCCGTGTTCGGCGCGGACGTCTCCAAGACCCTGCTGTCGACCAACATCAGCCTCGGAGAGTCGGGCATCCGCTTCCCGAAGGACATCATCGTCGGCTCGAAGGGCATCACCCTCGCCGACGCGATCGGCACGCCGGCCTCGAGCTTCAGCTTCCTGCAGCGCAAGGGCAAGTACGCCTGGAACGAGGTCAACTTCCCGACCGGCGACACCGCGCGCCGCGACTTCTTCAAGAAGATGCAGGGCGCGATGCACTCCGGCATGCCGGTCATCCTCGTCTGGTTCGTCGATTTTGCCGCGATGGACAGTCAGAACCGCTTCATGGAGCCGCCGGCCACGCCCGGCCGCCAAGGCGGGCACATGACCGTCGTCGAGGACTACCAGATCAGCAACGTGCCGGGCTTCGGCACGCTCGAAGCGGGGACGGTCGTGACCGATCCCAAGGCGCTCGAGGCCGCCTTGTCGTCCTCCGCCACGATCGACTTCATCCGCATCAAGAACTCGTGGGGCACGAGCCTCGCGCCGAGCGGCGCCGCCGAGGAGTTCCGTGGCTTCCACGACCTGTACACGAAGTACCTGAACGGCCCGCTCACCAAGTGCACCGAGTCGAACGGCGACAAGTGCGGCATCAAGACGCAGGCTCCCGGGCTCACGTCGATGGTGCTGCCGCCCGCCGCGTTCGTCACCGACGCGCTCGTGAAAGAGGGCACCTGCGCGGACATCTGCGTGGCGGGTCCCGCTCGCCAGGCCTCGTGCGACACCTGCACCGACCTCATCTGCGACGCCGACGCGTTCTGCTGCAACAACGAGTGGGACCAGGTCTGCGTGGACACGGCCAAGGACATCTGCGAGGTCTCCTGCAACTGAGCTCCGCCTCGGCGAGCTGAGCGATGTCGACCCCGCTTCGGCTCGTCGTCTGGGAGCTGACGCTCGCGTGCGATCTGGCGTGCGAGCACTGCGGCTCCCGCGCGGGCCCGCGACGAGAGGCCGAGCTCTCCACCGAGGAGGCGCTCGGCGTCGTCGACCAGCTCGCGGAGATGGGCGCGAAGGAGGTCGCGCTGATCGGCGGCGAGGCCTACCTGCGGGAGGACTGGCACGTCATCGCCCAGGCCATCCGCGAGCGCGGGATGCTGCCGAGCATGGTGAGCGGCGGGCGCGGCATCACGAAGGAGCGCGCCGAGCTCGCGGCGCGCGCGGGCGTCGGGAGCGTCAGCCTCTCGATCGACGGCCTCGACGAGGTCCATGACGTTCAGCGGGGCGTCCGCGGCAGCTTCGACGCCGCGCTCCAGGCGATGCGAAACCTCAAGCAGGCCGGCGTCCCGTTCTCCGCCAACTCGCAGATCAACCGGCTCAGCTTCGCGGACCTCGACGCGATGCTCGAGCTGTTCCTCGAGCTGGGCTGCCACGGCTGGCAGATCGCGATGACGGTGCCGATGGGGCGAGCCGCCGAGCGCGCCGACTGGCTCCTTCAACCCGACGACCTGCTGCTCGTCTTCCCCAAGCTCGCCCAGCTCGCCGAGCGCGGCAGGCAGGGCGGCCTCAGGCTGTTTCCCGGCAACAACGTCGGCTACTTCGGGCCGCACGAGGACGCGCTGCGCGGGCACCTCAGCCCCGAGGCCGAGGGCTCGTACTACCAAGGGTGCCACGCGGGGGTCTCGAGCCTCGGCCTCGAGGCGGACGGCGCCGTGAAGGGTTGCCCGTCGCTGCCGACCGGCGCGTACACCGGCGGAAACGTCCGCAGCGCGCCCCTGCGCGAGATCTGGGACCACTCGACCGAGCTCGCCTTCGCTCGGCGCCCGCGTGACGAGGAGCTCTGGGGCTTCTGCAAGGGCTGCTACTACGCGAGCGTGTGCAAGGCGGGCTGCTCGTGGACGGCGCACGTCTTCTTCGGCAAGCGCGGCAACAACCCCTACTGCCACCACCGCGCGCTCGTCCACGACGAGCGCGGCGAGCGCGAGGTGCTCACCCTCGCCGAGCCCGGCCCGGGCGAGCCCTTCGATCACGGCCGCTGGGACGTGACCGTCGAGCCCGCGCGCAGCGAGCGCGGCTTCGCGCGACCGGCCCTCGCCGCGCCGAAGCGCAAGCTGCGCGTGGTGAGCTGACGGCGCCCGCGCTCAGCGGCCCGACAGCAGGAGCTGGGGGCCTTCGCAGGTGAAGAAGAGGTGGAACCCCTCGATGCCGGGGAGCTCGCTTACTCGATCCAGGGCGCGCAGGAGCTCTTTCGCCAGGCGGGAGCGGTGGGCCATGCTTCCTCTTGAGCTCGAAACACCGCGCGCCAGAACTTCACCGTGCGCTCGCTCACCTCAGGGCTGCCGACCTCTCGGAAGAACGCGTGCACGCGCTCGAGGCCGTATCGGCGCAGCATCCACAGAACGTCCACGTGCCTGCCGTGCTCGACGACGCGCGCGATGACCGCGTCGGCGTCGCGCTCGAGATCGAGCTCCTCGACGTCGACGTTCCAAAACAGGCGCGACATGCGCTTCGGCAGCCGGGCTCGCGGCACGGGTGCAGTCTATCCGAGGGCGCTGCCCCTCGCCCCCCTCGGACAAAGAAAAGCCAGGGTCGCTCGGAGGGGCGACCCTGGCTCGAGGTGGCTCGCCGCTTCGGTACGGCGAAGCGGCGACGAAGGGCTACTTGCTCTCCTTCGACTTCGCGAGCTTCTCCTTCACCATGTTGGTGAGCTTCTCGCGCGAGGCCTTGCTCTTCGACGCGTGGTCGGTGTCTGCCTTGCCGACGCCGACGACCTCGCCGCGCTCGTTCTTGAAGTGAACGTTGCGCTGCGCGCCCTTGCCGCTGTTCATGAGCCTGGTGAAGCTCATCTCGGTCTTCGAGTACGAGTCCGCGCCCTCGGCCGTCATGCAGCTCGAGCTGGCGCTGAACAGCGGGTTGATCATCTTCATGAACGCCTTGATCTCGGCGGGCGTGTTGACCTTGCCGGTGGCGCTGTGGTTCTTGGCGCCGCTCGACCCGCCGCTGCCGGCCGAGATGCGGGACATCTCGTTGCCCTTGTACGAGTCGGTGCCCTCGGCCGCCTGAGACGTGCGGTACGCGCCCGCCATCGGGTTGACCATCTTCATCATGGCGCGGACCTCGGCGGGCGTGTTGACGCGGCCCGAGGCGCTCATGTTCTTGCCGGCGGCCTGCGACATGCGGCTCTTGGTCGAGCTCGCGGTCGCCTGGTCGCCGAAGACCTCACCCTTGGCGCGGGTGCGGCCGTCCTTCAGCATGTCCTGCTTGATGCCGCTGCGGCTCGAGGACTGCTGAGCCTTGGAGGAGGCCTTGGTGCCCTCCTTCTGCTTCTCGAGCACCTGCTCCTTGATGGCGCGGCCGCGGCTCGACTTCGCATCCGACTCGTTGCGTTCGGCAAGCGCGGAGCCCCCGACGAACATGGTGGCCAACAGGGCGCCGAGGAAGAGTCCGTTTCGCATGAGCAGTCTCCTTCTGATCTTCAGAGGTAGCGGCGACGACGATTCGTAGCGATCGTTTGCAGGAAGCGGGCCACCGGTAACTGTCGGAAATCTCGTGAGTGCGTCCCGGTTCGAGGGGGTCGGTCAATCTGCTAACGGCACAACGTGACCGAAACCCTAACGGCGCACCACCAAGCTAACGGATACGTGGCCGCTGTCCACCGCGCCATTCAAGAACCCTCAGACTTCAGGCGCGGCGCACCGGTACGTTGGTGCAGCCATGACCGAGGCCCGGCAGATCCTCCACGTCGACATGGACGCCTTCTATGCGTCCATCGAGCAGCACGACGACCCGTCGCTGCGGGGGCGGCCCGTGATCGTGGGCGGGAGATCCCCGCGCGCGGTCGTGTGCACCGCGTCGTACGAGGCGAGGCCGTTCGGCGTGAAGAGCGCGATGCCGATGGGCGAGGCGGTGCGGCGGTGCCCGGCGGGCGTGGTCATCCCTCCGCGCATGAGCCGCTACGCCGAGGTGAGCGAGCAGGTGATGGACGTGTTGCGCGGGTACTCACCGCTCGTCGAGGCGCTGAGCCTCGACGAGGCGTTCATCGACGTCACCGCGAGCCGCGCGCTCTTCGGCGACGGGCCGGAGATCGCCCGCCGCATGCGCGACGACATCCGGGACGCCACCGGGCTCAGCGCGTCGGCCGGCGTCGCCAGCAGCAAGTTCGTCGCGAAGGTCGCGAGCGATATCCAAAAGCCCGATGGGCTCACCGTCGTCGAGCGCGGCGCCGAGGAGCGCTTCCTCGCGCCCTTGCCCATCGAGCGGATGTGGGGCGTCGGGCCGAAGACCGCCGCGAGCCTGCGCCGGGTCGGCGTGACCACGATCGCCGATCTCGCGAGGGCGTCGCCCGAGGCCCTGTCGCGCGCCATGGGCTCCTCATGGGGCCAAACCGTCGTCGAGCTCGCGCGCGGGATCGATCCGCGCCCCGTCGTCCCCAGCCGTGAGGCTGTCTCGCTCGGCGCCGAGGACACGTTCGAGCGCGACCTCACGCGCGTCGAGGACCTCGAGCGAGCGATCCTCCGGCAGGCGGCGCGGGTCGCCGCCCGCCTGGCATTCAAGAAGCTGGTCTGCCGCGTCGTCACGCTCAAGCTGAAGCTCCACGACCACACCCTCATCACCCGCCGCACGACCCTGCTCGCGCCAGCGCAGGACACCGTCACGCTCCACCGCGCGGCGTGTGAGCTGCTCGAGCGCGCCGCCCCCGGCGGGCGCGGCGTGCGGCTCACTGGCGTCCAGGCCTCGGGGCTCGTACGAGAGTCCGAGGAGCAGCGGCCGCTCTTCGCGGACCGCGAGAGCGAGCGGCGCCGCAGGCTCGAGCGGACCCTGCTCGGTGTGCGCTCGCGCTTCGGGGACGACTCCGTGGTCCAGGCGGGGGCGCTCCCCGACGGCGTCACGAAGAGCGCGCTTGGGCCGAGGTCCACGCCGAAGTAGAGGGGGGCATGCCCAAGCACTTGCTGCGCGTCTCGGACCTCTCGGCCGCCGAGCTCTCGCGCCTCGTCGAAGCCTCGATCGCCTTCAAGGCCGCGCCCGGGCGTGCGAGCGAGCTGCTCCGCGGGAGCAGCGTCACGATGTACTTCTCCAAGCCGTCGACGCGGACGCGCATCTCCTTCCAGACCGCCGTCCACCGCCTCGGGGGGCTGCCGATCTTGTGCGGGCCGAACGAGCTGCAGCTGGGGCGCGGGGAGACCATCGAGGACTCGGCCAGGGTCATCAGCCGCATGAGCCGCGCGTTCGTCATCCGCACGTTCGCCGACTCGGACGTGGAGGCGTTCGCGCGCGCGGCGACCATCCCCGTCATCAACGCCCTCACCGACGGTCACCACCCCTGTCAGGCCGTCGCCGACCTGATGACGCTGCGCGAGCGGTTCGGCAGCCTGGAGGGCCGCACGCTCACGTATGTCGGCGCCGGCAACAACGTGACGCACAGCCTGGTCGAGGCGTGCGCGCTCGCGGGCATGAACGTCCGCGTCGCGACGCCCTCCTCGCTGCCCGCCTCTGCCGAGGTCATCGCGCAGGCGAAGGGCCTCGGCGGCAGCGGCGAGATCGTCGTCACGAACGACGTGCGCGCCGCCGTCGCCGGCAGCGACTGCGTCTACACCGACACGTGGCTGTCGATGGGCGACCCGCCCGAGGAGCGCGAAGAGCGGCTACGCGTGCTCGACGCCTACCGCGTGACGAGCGCGCTGATGGCGCTCGCCAAGCCGACTGCGGTGTTCATGCACTGCCTGCCCGCCCACCGCGGCGAGGAGGTGACCGACGAGGTCGCGGACAGCCGGGCCTCGGTGATCTTCGATCAGGCCGAGAACCGGCTGCACACGTCGCTCGCGATCCTCGAGCTGCTCGTCGGTCAGTAGCGGGGGACGCTCTTGTCGACCGTGGTCGACCACGCGTCGATCCCGCCGGCCAGGTTGTACACGCGCTTGAAGCCCTGCTTCAGGTAGTGCTCGGCGGCCGCCTGGCTACGCGTGCCGTGGTGGCACATGAAGACGACGGGCTCGCTCTTGTCGAGCTTCTCCAGCGCCGCGCGACCTTCCCCGTCGAAGTGGAGCGAGCCCTCGATGTTCGCCGTCTTGCGCTCGCCCTCGGTGCGGACGTCCACGAGCAGCGGGCGAGGTCCGGCCTTCATCATCTGCTCCAGCTCCTTCACGCTGAGCTGACGGACCGCGGGCGGCGCGTTCGGGTTCTCGATGCGAAACCCTGCCCCGTTCGGGCCATCGACGTAGTCGATCGTCACCCCGTCGGCGCGCTTGGCGGTGACGGCGTCGACACACAGGGTGATGCCGTTCGACACGATCTCGAGGTCGTTCGGCTTCCTCGGCCCAAAGTAGAGGTCGACCGCGAACCGCGCGTCGATCTCGACGCGGAGCACGTCGTCGCCCGGCTCGGCGGCCTCCTTGAAGGCCTTCGCCGCGGCGTCCGAGAGGGTGATGGTGGGGGCCTTCGGCGCCTCCACCTTCACGCCGAGGACACCCGCGAGCTCTCCCGAGGCGTGCATCTCCCGCACGATGTCGCAGCCGCCGATGAACTCCCCGTTCACGTACAGCTGCGGGATCGTCGGCCAGTCGCTGAAGGCCTTGATGCCGTCCCTCAGGGCCGGATCCGCGAGCACGTTCGCCGTTTGAAACTCGGCTCCGAGCTCCTTCAGGATGCCGACGACCGTCGCCGAGAAGCCACACTGGGGGAAGCTCTTGTTGCCCTTCATGAAGAGCATCACGCGGTGGTCGTGGATGAGTTTTTCGATCTGAGTCTTGACGCCTTCTTCGAGCTGCATCGCCGTCTCCTACCCGGGGTTCATAGCAGCGAGGAGGCCCCGAAAAAAGGACGCAACGTAAGGTTAGTCGGTCGACCCCTCGAGGTAGCGCCACGCGCCGTCGATTTTCGCGAAGATCGAGCGCTCGGAGAAGGAGAGGTCCTTTCCCTTCTGGAACACCTTGGCGGCGAAATGCACCGTGGCGCGCTCTTGGTCGACGGCCGAGCCGAGGATCTTGAGGCCCGTATAGCGGTGGTCGCGGCAAGCGGCCCGCAGGCTCGAGCGCAACAGCTCGTCCGGCAGCGAGCGCTCGCTGTGGTCGGGGTGCAGCGTCCGGACGAGGTAGTCGACGTCGCCAGCGGCGTAGGCGCTGTAGCGCGACCGCATGAGCGAGACGGGGTCGGGCGCCTCACGCTCACCCCGGTGGTACGGCTGACAGCACGCACCGTATTCGACGCCGGATTGGCAGGGGCAGGGGCCCGTGCGCTTCGGAGCCTTGAGGTTGCTCATGGAGCGTTGGCGTCGCCGGCCGTGGGCAGCCCCGCCTGGAAGTCGGTGGCCGAGTTGGTGTCGAGGCAGTCTGGAAAGCGCTGGAGCGAGTCGTCGACATCGACGATGTCCTCGGCCTGGTAGGCCGGGTTGGCGAGGACGCCTTGGCAGCCGTTCCAGTCGGAGGAGCCGCAGCCCTGCGTGCACACGCACACCACGTCGAGCGTGTCGCCCACACCGGGCGCCCCGCGCGTGAGCACGAGGATCGTGTCGTTGCCCAGCGACGGCTCGAGCGTCCCGAACGCCGCGGGCGCGGCCGGGTCGTCGAACCCAGCCCCGGCGATCACGATGCGCTGGAGCGGCCCCAGCTCATCTCCGGAGCCCCCGCGCCAGCGCTCGTCGAGCGTCCCGCCCCCGGGGGGCCGCGCGGCGAGCGCGACGTCATCGAGCGAGATCGTCGCCGACGTCGGGTTGTACAGCTCCACGAAGTCGTCGTCTCCGGCGCCCGTGCCGTACGTGCGGATCTCGCTGACGATCAGATCGACGGCGCAGCCGTCGTCGCCGCCTGCGCCACCCGCGCTCATCCCGCCGGCCGCCGCGCCCCCGTCGCCGCCGCCGCCGATCGGGGGCTGCCCGCCCGTGGAGGACGCTCCGCCGTCCGCGGGGACGAAATCCTCGAGGCCCGCGATCGCAGCGCAGCCCCACGAGAACGTGACCGCCGCGAAGAGCGCGAGGCCGCGCCTCACCAGTTCCCCACCACGGCGAAGCCCTTCGTCTCTCCGACCAGCGGCACGACACCCACCCTCGGCGGCGGCTCGCCCGTCAACAGGCCGATCGCCGCGAGCGCGCCGCCCCCAGCGATGGCGATGCCGCCTGCGATGATCGTCCCCGTCGCGATCTCGGCGTTCGCCTCGGCCTGCTCGAGCGCCGCGAGGCCCGCCGCCGAGCAGCGCCTGTCAGGACACAACGCAGGGTCGTCCTCCAGCTCGCTCGCGTCGCTCAGCGTGATGGCTCCGAACGCGGCACCGATCGCCAGGGTGATCACCCCTGCGCCGCCCACGGTGACGCCGGAGATGAAGAGCGGTCCGAGCTCACGCTCGCGCGTCGGTGGAGGGGGGGGCGGGGGAGGCTCGAGGGCCCGCGTGAGGACCGGCACGAGCACCTGCTCGGAGGCTCCCTCGGTCAGCGTGACCTCGCCCGTCCAAGGCTGGTGGCCGGGGGCCTCGGCGACGATCGCGTACGTCCCTGGATCCATCGGAACGGGCTCGCCTCGCGCGGCCTCGTCGAGCTCGAGGCTGCCCGCCTTGATCGTGAGGCCCGGGACGGCCGACGCGACGACGATCTCGAGCTTGCACAGCTTGGGCGTCAGATCCGCGAGGTACTGCTCCGCCGCGGAGACCTGCCTCGGTTTGTTGGTCGCGTTGCCGAGCGCGATCGTCTGCTTGTAGATGGCCCAGGCGCTCGCGGTCTTGCCGCGCATCTCGAGGCAGCGTCCGAGGTTCAGCAGCGTGCCCGCGGAGGGGTCGATGCGCTGCGACGCCTCGAACTTGGCGCACGCCTCTTCGTACTTCTGCTCGTCCATCAGGGCGCGGCCAGCCTCGAACAAGGACTGCGCGACCGCGCCGCTCGAAGGCTCGGGGCTCTGCGCCGAGGCCGCCCAACCGATCGCGCTCGCGAGCGCGACGAGGACGCCGATCATCCAGGGCCTCGAGATCAGCCGCATCTCAGCGTTCGGAGAGGACGTCGTCGGGTCGCGCGGCTGCCGGGCTCTTCTCCCGCGGCTTCTTCGGGCGGCCCTTCGCGCTGGCGGCGGTCCCGATCGAGCCGCTCGGGGTCGCGTCGCCCTTCGCATCGACGGCCGCCGTCGAAGGGTCGGCTGCGGCGGGAAGGGCCGGCGACACGGTCGGCTCCGAGGCCGAGCTCGACGAACGCTCGAGCAGTCGCTCGCGAAGCTCGACCTCGCGGCGCAGCTGGACCTCGAGCACGAGCTCGTCGACCCACCCGCCAGCGAGCGCCCGAGGCTCGGGCGCCGAGGCGCGCCGCGCCATCCCACCGGCGCCGAGCAGGAGGACACCGAACGCGAGGGCCCACGGCAGGCGCGAGGCGCGGGCCACCGGCCTGCGCGCTTCGAGGGGCGGCGGAGGAGAGCTGTCCCACGCCAGCCGTCGCGCACCCGAGCTGTCGGGCGACGCCTGGCCGAGGTCGTCCGGGGACGCCGCGTCGACGTCCGCGGGGAAGTCGAGCGCAGGGTTCGACAGCGTGGACGCGCGCACGATGCGGTGCGCCCGCACCATCGTCGCGGCGACGCCGAAAGGCGCGAGGTCGCGCGCGAGGGCGGCCACGCTCTGAAAGCGTTGGGCGGGGTCCTTGGCGAGGCAGCGAACGATGACGCGCTCGAGCCCCTCAGGTACGACGACGCCGTGCTCGGCCATCGGCGTCGGCGGCGACGTGCAGATGCGCGCCAACAACAGGGGCAGCGTCGACGCCTCGAAGGGGGGCTTGCCGGTGATGAGCTCGTAGAGGATGACCCCTATCGACCACATGTCCGCGCGCTCGTCCGCGTCCTTCGGAGTCTCCATCTGCTCGGGGGACATGTAGAGCGGCGAGCCCACGACGCTCATCGTCTGCGTGACGGCCTGGTCTCTGCCGGCCTCGGGCGTACGCAGCTTGGAGATGCCGAAATCGAGCACCTTCACGATGGGCGTTCCGTCGGCGGACTTCGTGAGGAAGAGGTTCGCCGGCTTCAGGTCCCGGTGGACGATGCCGACTCCGTGCGAGAGCGCGACGGCCTCACAGGCCTGCACCACGAAGTCGACCGCCTCCTCGATCGGGAGCCGCTGCCGCTCGCGCAGGACGGCGGAGAAGTCGGAGCCCTCGAGCAGCTCGATGACCATGTACGGCTCGCCCGTGGGCAGCGCGCCGAAGTCCATGATCCGGGCGACGTGCTCGCTCTTCACGCGCGCCAGCGCCCTCGCCTCTCGATCGAAGCGCGCGAGGTTCTCTGAAGACTCGGCGGCCGCGCGCTGGAGCAGCTTGATCGCGACCGGCTCGCCGAGCGTCAGGTGCTCGGCAGCGAACACCACCCCGACGCCGCCGGCCCCGACGATGCGCTGCAGCCGGTACTTGTCAGCGATGACATCGCCGATCGCGACCGGGATATCGCGGGCCGG
The DNA here is from genome assembly GCA_016719945.1 of Polyangiaceae bacterium. Taxonomy (GTDB): domain Bacteria; phylum Myxococcota_A; class Polyangia; order Polyangiales; family Polyangiaceae; genus Xiheicaenibacterium. Next base: position 74,082 of record JADJYE010000019.1, read on the forward strand.
GTCGGTCTTTGAAGCTGAAGCGGGTGCGGCCATCGCGAAGCCTACACCTTACCACAGCTCGCCCTCTTCACGGCGCCCGTTCTTGGCGAAGGCCAGCCCCAGGCGTGAGCCAGACGTTCAGCGCCACGAGCTCTTTTCCGCGGTGCCGATACGGGGCTTTTGACGCGCGTGTCAGCCCGATACGCTCGAGACTCGGCATGAGGCCCGCGTCGCTCCATCGGGCTCAGGAACATGCGGCCAAATGGGCCGCGTGGATCGCTGTTGCCGGGCACAGCTGGCTGATCGCCGCGGCGCTGTGGCGCCCCGAGCGCTTCGGGGTGCCGTCGATCGCCTGGCTGGTCGCGGCCTTCGTCCCGACCGTCGCGCTCGCCTGGCTCGTGCAGCGCGCCAAGGTGTACTCGCGCCACGCGCTCGTCTGGTACCTCGGCCTCGTGATCCCGCTCCTGATGCGAGAGCCGTTCGTCACCGAGCGCACGGCCCTCGCGATCCTCTGCCCCGTCACCATGGCGACCTTCCTCACGGGTCACCGCACCGTGCTGGCCATGGGGATCATCCCGATCGGGCTCATGGCAGCGCGGGGGGGCGTGGGGTCGCCGTACCTGCACGTCCCGTACTTCGCGATGTACGCGGTGGTCGTCGCCATCCTCTTCGCGACGCGCACCACCCTCAACCTCGCGCTCAACGACGCCGCGAAGAGCGCCGCGTTGTTCGACGTGTTCGCGCGCGAGACGAACGAGTTCATGACCATCAGCGGGCCCGGGAAATCCGGGGCCGAGGCGCGGATGAGCTACGTCAGCCCGTCGGTCACCCGCGTGCTCGGGTACTCGGACGACGAGCCGAACAACATGTCCTGGCAACAGGTGCTGCACCCCGACGACGTCGGCGTCATCGCCAAGATCTCCGCCGAGATCCGCTCAGGGCCCGGCATGAGCGGGACCGGCCAGTTCAGGATGCGCCACAAGGACGGCTCCTATCGCTGGATGGTCGCCCGCGGCACGAACCTGCTGCACAACCCTCACGTCGGAGGCGTGCTGTCGACCTTCGTCGACGTCACTCCCCTGGTCGAGGAGCGCGAGCGGATGGAAGAGCGCTTGGAGCACCAGGCGACGCACGACGACGCCTCGGGCCTGCCCAACCGGCGCAAGCTCAACGAAGAGCTGAGCCATGCGCTCGAGGACACGAAGCAGGGTGGCGCGTGGTCGCTCTTGTTCGTCGACGTCGACGGCTTCAAGGTCGTCAACGACAGCCTCGGCCACGACTTCGGAGATCGCCTGGTCGCGGCGGTCGCAGAGCGCTTCGGCCAAGCGCTTCCCGCAAGCGCCCGGATCTTCCGGTTCGGCGGCGACGAGCTCGTGGTGCTGCTGCGGTCGCCCCTGACCGACGCCGCCGAGGCGGCCGAGGGCCTGGTGGGCTCGATGCAGCGGCCCTTCAAGCTGGGCGATCGCGACGTCTTCGTCACGGCGAGTGTTGGCGTCGCCGGCCTACGCCAAGACCACGACCGCCCCGAGGCGGTGATGAAGGACGCGGACCTCGCCATGTACCGCGCCAAGGAGCGCGGAAGGAATCGCTGCGAGCGCTTCGACGATCTGATGCGCGAGCGCGTGGAGCGAAGGCACGCGCTCGAGCAGGCGCTGCGGGCAGCGCTCGAGACCCGCGAGCTGTCGCTCGCCTACCAGCCGAAGGTCTCGGCCGCCGACGGTCGGATCACCGGCTTCGAGGCGCTGCTCCGCTGGAACTGCGGAAAGCTGGGACGGATCGGCCCCGTCGAGTTCATCCCGGTCGCGGAGGAGACCGGGCTCATCATCCCGATCGGGATGTGGGTCCTCGAGCAGGCCGCGAGCCAGCTGCATGTGTGGCAGTCGCGCTCCCCGCGGCTCGCAGGCCTCAAGATGGCGGTGAACCTCTCCGGCCGGCAGCTGCTCGGCCAGGAGGACTTCGCGGAGCGCGTGGCCGAGCTGCTCGCGGCGCGCTCGGTCTTGCCGTGGACGGTCGAGCTGGAGATCACCGAGAGCGTCCTCATGACCAACGCGGCGAAGGCCGTCGAGCGGCTCCAGAAGCTCAAGAAGATCGGCATGAAGCTCGCGATCGACGATTTCGGGACCGGCTACTCCTCGCTCTCGTACCTGCGAAAATTCCCGGTCGACGTGCTCAAGGTCGATCGCGCGTTCGTCAGCGGGCTCGGCGCCAGCCGCGAAGACAGCCCCATCGTCGAGCTCATCATCACCCTCGCGCAGGCGCTCGGTCTGGAGACGGTGGCCGAGGGCGTCGAGACGCAAGAGCAGCTCACCGAGCTCAAGGCGCTCGGCTGCGACCAGATTCAAGGCTACTTCATCGCCCAGCCCCTCACCGCCGAGGCCGCGACCCAGCTCCTCGAGCGCAGCTTCGGCCTCGCGGGAGACGAGCCATTGCGAGCCGCCGCGGAGTAGCGCGCCTCTTCTGACGCGGCGTGTCTGAATCGTTGCAGCGGCGAATCGATTTCGGCCGCCCTCCGCTTGCGCCCCGGCGGCGTGGCCCCAAAGTCTCTCTATGCCTCGCGCCGGGACTCCGTAGAAGCTGCACGGCCGCGCGATCGCGACCGCGATCGCCCCCGGCCACCACGCCGAAGTCCCGGGAGATCGTGATGGCGAGCTCGCGGACGCCGTGCGTCCGGTCTTCCCCCGGGGTGAGGATCGTCATGTCGATCATCGCTCAGCTCGCCGCCGCCCTCGGCGGCATCATCGTGTCGTACCTGCTCCTCGGCGTTCGCCGCATCGGCAACGATCGCGTGGGTATCGTCGAGAAGCGCCTCAGCCTCCGCGGCTCCGTTAGCCGTGGGCTGATCGCTCGCGACGGAGAGGCGGGGTTTCAGCCCAAGCTCCTCCGCGGCGGCGTCCACTGGCTCGCGCCGTTCGTGTACAGGGTCCACCGGGCCTCCCTGGTGACCGTGCCCCAAGGCCGCATCGGCTACGTCTTCGCGCGCGACGGCGTCGGCCTCGGCGCCCACCAGACGCTCGGCAAGACCGTCGGCTGCGATCAGTTTCAGGACGTGGAGGCCTTCCTCGCCGCAGGGGGACAGAAGGGCCCACAGCGCAACATCTTGCGCGAGGGCACGTACGCCATCAACGTCGCCCAGTTCGTCGTCATCACGGCCGAGAAGCTGCACATGCTCTCGCTCGACGCTGACGACTACGCGCTCTTCCAGCGGATGCAGCAGGTCATCGCGCAGCGCGGCGGCTTCGTGCCCCTGGTGCTCGAGGGCGAAGACGATCTCATGGGCGTCGTCACCGTGCACGACGGCCCGCCGCTGCCACAGGGCGAGCTGATCGCGCCCATCGTCGGCGACGAGGTGCACGAAGGAGCGGTCCACCACAGCTCGTTCCAGGACGCCGAGCGCTTCTTGGCGGCCGGCGGCAGGAGGGGGCGCCAGCTCCAGGTGCTGATCGAGGGCACCTACTACCTCAATCGCCTGTTCGCGACGGTCGAGCCGGTGAAGAAGACCGTCGTCGACGTCGGCTACGTCGGGGTCGTCGTCAGCTTACACCGGCCTGACGGGTGATGACCTCTCCGGCAAGGAGTACAAACACGGCGAGCTGGTCGAGCCGGGGCGCCGCGGAGTGTGGAGCGCGCCGCTGTTGCCCGGGAAATACGCGTTCAACACGTACGCCGGCAAGGTCGTCATGGTGCCGACCACCAACTTCATCCTCAAATGGAACAAGCGTGAGGTGGGCTCTCATCGGTTCGACGAGAACCTGACCGAGGTCTCCCTCATCACCAAGGACGCGTTCGAGCCGTCGCTCCCGCTGAGCGTCGTCGTCCATATCGATTATCGCAAGGCGCCGCTCGTCGTGCAGCGCTTCGGGGACGTCAAGAAGCTCGTCGAGCAGACCCTCGATCCCATGGTCGCCGCGTACTTCAAGAACATCGGCCAGACGAAGACGCTCATCCAGCTCCTGCAGGATCGCTCCGAGATCCAGCGGATGGCGGGCCAGGAGATGCGCGACAAGTTCGGCCATTACAACCTGGAGCTCGAGGAGGTCTTGATCGGCACCCCGGCCAGCTCGAACGCCGACACGCACATCGACGAGATCCTGACGCAGCTCAGGGCGCGCCAGATCGCGGCCGAGCAGATCGAGACGTACGGCCAGCAGCAGCGGGCAGCCGTCAAGGAGCGCGAGCTGCGGGAGGCGGAGTCGCGGGCGAGCGAGCAGCCGCGCCTCACGCAGAGCGAGCTCGGTATCGTCGTCCAGGCCAACGAAGGCCGCGCCCAGTCCGAGCTGGCCAAGCAGAAGGCCGAGCAGATCCGGGCGCTCGCCGAGGCCGAGGCCCAGCGGGTCCGGCTGATGGCCGACGCAGAGGCCGAGCGAGCCGCGCGGGTCGGCGTCGCCGAGGCGCTCGCGATCGAGGAGCAGGTCCGCGCCTATGGCGGACCCAAGCTCCAGCTGACGCAGCGGGTCCTGACGCGCTTCTCGGAGGCCATCGAGAAGAGCGGGGTGGACGTCGTCCCGCGGGTCGTGGTCGGGGGCGGACAGGGAAAGGAAGGTACGGGGACGGTGCTCGATTCTCTGCTCGCGCTCCTGCTCTCCGAGAAGGTCGGCGGCGAGGCGGGGCATTTCGTGGCGCGACCGCCGGGCGAGCTCGCGACTCAGCTCCGCGCAGAGCTCCGACGTCGGGTCAATGGCGAGGCGACCAGCGAACGCGGCAAGAGCTGAGTGAGCGGGCGTTCGTCGCGTCAGGCGGCCGGGGGCACCGACAGCTCCCGGGTCGCCGACGCGACGGCGTCCTTCGAGCCGACGAGGTACACGACGTCCCCCACGCCCAGGGGGTCGCTCGGATCGGGGTTCTCGACCAACACGCCGTCGCGCTGAATGGCGACGAGCAGCGCGCCGGTGCGGTGACGCAGGTCGAGCTCACGCGCGGTGCGCCCGGCCGCCGGGCTGCCCTCTCGCACGAGGACGCTCTCGATCTTCAGGTCCGCGAGCGCGCGGTGCGAGCCGAGCGTCCGCCGCGGGACCACCGTCGCGCGCGCCGACGCCTGGGTCTTGGCTCGGGCGGTCTCGATGTGCTCGTGGATGACGTTGCCCGGCACCTCGAGCTCGCGCAGCACCCGCGCGACCATCTCGACCCCACCCTCGACCTCGTCCGCGATGACGTCATTGGCGCCGAGCTCCCGCAGCCGAGGCCCCTCGGCCAGGTACCGGGCGCGCGCGAAGATCGGGATCTTGGGTGCGACTCGCCGCGCGGTGTCGAGCACGCGCTGCTGCGCCTGCGGGTCGTTCATCACGATCACGAGCGCGCGCGCTGCCGCCAGGTGCGCGTGGCCGAGCGCCTCCTCGCTGGTGGCGTCGCCGTAGTAGACCGGCAGACCCTCCTTCGCGGCAGCGCGCACGGTCGCCGCGTTGGTGCTCGATGACGACGAACTGGACGCCAGAGGCAGGCGAGCGCCTGGTGACGAGCCTGCCCGCGACGCCGAAGCCCACCAGCACCACGTGACCCTTCAAATAGTGAGGGTCGTTCTGGTCGGCGGCGTCGATGCTGCGGACGCCGATCATCCGCTCGAGCGGGGCGAGCAGCCGCTCTCCTGCGCTCACGTGCGGCGCGATGCGCACCAGCACGGGGGTGAGGAACATGCTGATGACGCCGGCCGCGAGCAGCGGCCTGGTCTCGGCGTCCCCGACCAGGCCCGTGCCTTGGGCGAGCCGGGTGAGGACGAAGCCGAACTCTCCGAACTGCGCGAGGCCGACGCCCGCGAGCCACGCGACGCGTGCGGGGAACCTCATCGCGAACGCGGCGATCGTCGCGAGCGCGCCCTTTCCGAACAGGAAGCCGAAGGTCAGCAGCGTCACCAGCACCGGCTTGTCGAACACGATGCGGTAGTCGAAGAGCATCCCGAGCGAGACGAAGAACAGGCTCACGAAGGCGTCGCGCAGCGGCGTGACATCGCCGAGGGCGCGGTGGCCGAAGTCGGTGTCCGCGACGACCATGCCCCCGAGGAAGGCGCCGAGCGCGAGCGAGAGCCCGGCCAGCGAGGTCAGCCAGGCGGTCCCGATGCAGATCGCGAGGATCGCGAGCAGGAAGATCTCGCGGCTGCGCGCTGCGTCCACCCACGCGAGCGCGCGCGGCACGACCCAGCGGGCGACCACGATCGTCACGACGACCGTGAGCGTCGCCTTCCCGAGCGCGAACGAGATCCCGCGGGCGGCGTCGGCCGGCGTGCCCTGCGAGCCGAGCAGCGACACGATCAGCACCATCGGCACGACGCACAGGTCCTGGAAGATCAGCGTCCCGACGATGAACCGGCCGTGGGGGGCCTCCATCTCCCGCCGCTCGGCCAGCGCGCGCAGGACGATGGCCGTGCTCGAGAGCGCGAACACGAAGCCGTAGAACACCGCGCGAGAGGTCGATTGCCCGAGCGCGATCGCGATGCCGATCGCGACCCCCGCCGTCAACCCGACCTGGACCAGCCCGCCGAGCGCGGCCTGGCGCATGACCTCTCTCAGCCGGCTCAGCGAGAACTCGAGGCCGATGGTGAACAGGAGGAAGACCACGCCGAGCTCGGCGAGCACCTCGATCGCCTCCATGCTCTTCGCGATGGCGAAGCCGTTAGGGCCGAGCAGCGCTCCCGCGAAGAGCAGACCGGCGACCGTCGGCAGGCGCAAGCGACCCAGTAGGAGCGTGACGATGACGCCCAGCCCCGCGATGAGCGCGAGCTCGTCGATCAGGGGGATGTGGCCCACGGTTCGCTCGCGCTCCTGCCATCGCCACGAGGAATAACGTGCGGATCGTTTGCATGCAAACGATCATCGCCGCACCGCCGTCGGACCTATTTCGGAGCGTCGATCTTGTAGGTCACCTCGAGCTTGCCCGCCTTCGGCGCGGGGCCACCTGGGACGTGCCGGCCCGGGGGGCGCACCTCCTTCTCGAGGCACTCCTTCAGGGCTTTGTTCTTGGTGACGAGCGGGCCGCTGGCCACGCTCTTGTCGACCTTGGCCCCCGTGAGCGTCACGATCACCGTGATCTCCCCCGCCAGGGTCTTCCCTTGGGCCTCGGCCGCCTCGATGCACGCCGCCACCTCCTCGCGGGTCAGCTCGAAGTGCCGCCTCGGGTCCTCATAGCCAGCGGACGCTTGAGCCTTCGTCACGGTGACGCGGGCGCGCCTACGCTCCTGGGCTTTCTTCTCGTCGCGGGCCGCTTGGGTGGCCGCCGCGTCGACCCAGACCCGCACGAAGTCCCAGGGAGGAAAGTGCACCCCGACCTCGTTCCACGGGCCGCCGAAGCTGCCCCCCGACACCGTCACGTCAGCCGTGAGGACGCCGACCTGTTCCCCGTCCGCAGAGGCGTGGAGCTTCGTGCCGGCCTTCAACCTCAGCATCGACGTGCCTCCCCAGCCGCCGCCGTGCCCCGTGCCGAAGCCGCCGAGCCCGCGCCACTCGCTGAGGGAGCTGGTCGGGACCCACCCCTCGATCTTGAAGCGAGGCTCATCGATCACGATCCGCTGGAACCCGTCGCGCACCTCTCCCGCGACCTGCACGGGCTGAGGATCGTCCTCCTCGCCCCGGACCACGGCCAGCGCGGTTCCCTTCGGGGCGGTCAACACCTCGACGCGCCGCTCGATCGCGTGCGTCGGGGTGCTCTCTTTGCCATCTGCGGGCGTGAAGACCCGGCCGAGCGCGTCCGCCGGCAGCCACCCCGACAGCTCCACCCCGGAGGTCATGAGCTTCACTCTCCGCTCGGACGCCGCCGAGGCCGACGCCGTGATCGGGGCGCCGGGGCGGAGCACGACGAGGCCGTCCTTGGCGCCCGTCACGCCCTCGATCCTGAGCTCGATCTCGCGCGTCGGGAGCTCGAGGGCGTCCTTGGCGTCGACGTACACCGCGAGCCGGACGCTGAGCGCGTCGAGCAGCAAGCGAATGGCGTCGGGGCCGTTCTCGAGGACGATCTCCTCGTACGGGAAGGGCTCGAGGTCCTCGGGCACCTGGCCGCTCGCCTCCTTCGCCCCCTTCTTGAAACGAAAGTTGGGCGCCCGCGCGAACGCCGCTCGTCGCGTGAAGGTCTTCGCTGGCTCGGCCACGAAGATCGCCTCGGGCTTCAGGACCGGGTCTTCGGGGACGGCCGGCCTGGGCGGGGCCACCGCTGTCGCGACCGCCGACCCCGTGACGAGGACGCTCACCGCCGAAGCATCGGGCGGGGGCGCCGGCGGCGTGGGGGAGCACGCCGCTGACGAGGCGAGGAGCAGGGTCAGGAGCCCTCGAGCTGACATGCCTCCACGATAGGGCAGCGGAGGGGAGTCGGGGTGGGCGCCGTCAGATGGTCGCGAACGCGGCGGTCGGGATATCGAGGGCCGAGGTGTCCTCGCGGCCGAGGATCTCCGCGGTCAGCTTGGCGTGCGGCAGGATGTTGCGGACGAAGAACGTCGCGACGTACTTCTTGCCCTCGTAGAAGGCGCGGTCCGCCGCGCTCTCTTCGCCCGGCGGCAACTTCTCGAGCTGGTCGTGCGCGATGCGCGCGGCGTCGCACAGCAGCCACGCGCAGCACAGCTCGCTCATCATCTCGAGCACGCGGTTCGCGGCGAGCGGGACGATGTTCATCCGTCCGCTCTGGAACCACGAGAGCAGCCGCATGGCCGTGCCGGCCACCGCCTCGTGGGCCTGCGCCAGGTCCTTCACGAGCCCGCCGACGAACGCGTGCTTCTCGTTGTCCGCGATGAACTTGGCGACGTCACCGAGGAAGGCTTGCAGGTTGGCCCCGCCGTTCTGCGGCAGCTTGCGGCCCACGAGGTCCATCGCCTGGATGTGGTTCGTGCCCTCGTAGATGCTGAGGATCTTCGAGTCTCGCGCGCACTGCTCGACGGGGTAGTCCTTGATGTAGCCGGCGCCGCCGTAGGTCTGGATGGCCAGCTCGGCCACGCGGTATGCCTGGTCGGTCGAATACGCCTTCACCAGGGGGACGAGCAGATCGACCTGCCCTTGGTGGTACGCCGCGGCTTGGTCGTCCTTGCCCTTCAGCGCCTCCACGTTGTCGTTGTGGAACGCTAGCTTGGTGAGCAGCGCCCGCGGACCCTCCACGCGCGCCTTCATCTCGAGCAGCATACGCCGCACGTCGGGGTGCTCGATGATGGGCACGCGCGGGGCGGTGGCGTCCTTCCAGTTCGTGATCGACGCGCCCTGCTTGCGGTCCTTGGCGTACTCGAGCGCGCTGAGGTAGGCGGCCGCGCCGACCGACACTCCCTGGACGCCGACGCCGATGCGCGCGGTGTTCATCATCATGAACATCTGCTGCATGCCCACGTTTTCGGCCTCGCCCACGAGCTCGCCGATACATTTGCCGTCCTCGCCGAAGTTGAGGACGCACGTCGCGTTGCCGTTGATGCCCATCTTGTGCTCGAGCGACCCGACGTGCACGTCGTTGGGCTCGCCGAGCGTGCCGTCCTCGTTGATCCGGACCTTGGGGACGATGAAGAGGCTCAGTCCCTTGGTGCCGGGCGGCGCGCCGTCGACGCGCGCGAGCACGAGGTGCACGACGTTGTCGGTAAAGTCCTGGTCACCGGCGGAGATGTAGATCTTCGTCCCCGCGATGGCGTACTTGCCGTCGCCGAGGCGCTTCGCGGTCGTGCGCGCCGAGCCGACGTCGCTGCCCGCGTGGGGCTCGGTGAGGCACATCGTGCCGCCCCACACGCCGTGCAGCATGTTGCGGACGAAGACGCCGCGCTGCTGCTTGGTGCCGAAGTGCGCGATGACCTCGGCCGCGCCGTGCGCGAGGCCGCCGTACATGTTGAAGGCCGGGTTCGAGCCGCACAGCAGCTCCTCGACCGCGAGCGTGAGCGTGGAGGGAGCGCCCTGCCCGTCGTACTCCGCGTCCGAGGCGAGCGCCTTCCACCCGCCCTCATACAGCCGCTTCCACGCCTCCTTGAAGCCGGTGGGCGTGATGACCTTTCCGTCCTCGAGGCGACAGCCCTCGCGATCGCCGATCGCGTTGAGCGGGCCGGTGACCTCGCACACGAACTTGTAGGCCTCCTCGAGCACCATCGTGCACTCGTCCTTGCCCCAGGCCTCGAACGGAGGCGCGCCGAGCAGGGTCTGCAGCGGGAACTGCTCGAAGAGCAGGAACTTCAGCTCGCGTAGGTCGGCCTTGTAGCGGTTCTGAGGGGTGCTCGACACGGGGGACCTCCTGGGGGCGTCCCGCGCTGGCGGCCAGTGGGTCCACCGCGTCCGGAGCGCCGTTCTTTACGACTGTTTCGTATAGAAACGACTAGGTTGGTACCACGGCACCGCGTTGCGTCAAACCGAACTAGGACGCTTTGGGCCTGCGCCAGCGCACGACCGACCTGCGAACGCGCAGGGTAGCCAGACCCAGCGCAACGAGCGCCGCGGCCAGACCGCCCGACCCCGAGCGGGAGGCGGGGGCGCGGCAGTTGCAGTCTGCGCCGCCCTCGTCCTCGAGCTTCGCGCCGTCGTCGCCTCCGCCCGCCCCGTTGCCTCCGACGCCGGGCACGTTGGGGCCCGGTGTGTCGTCGACCAGCCACAGCTCGCCGCTCGCGGTGACCAGGACGATGGGCCGGGAGCGCAACGGCTTGCCTTCGGGGAACGCCTTCAGCTCCTCCTCCGAGAGCAGCTCCGCCGTGAGCGGGTGGAGCTGCCAGGCGGCGGCGGTCACCTCGTCGCCGACGGGGCGCCGGAACCCGGCGTCGATCACGAAGAGCTCCTCGGGGCTCGCGGTGGAGGCCACGAGCCGCGGCGCGGGATCGAGCTCGAGGCCCTCGTCGAGGGCCGCGACGACGCCGTCGGACACCGAGATCTCGTCCCAGAACGGCGAGAATCGCCAGGCGTTCGCGGCGTCGAGATCTGCGACGCGCCTGCGCACGCCGCTCGGCAGCTCGAAGGTGCAGCTCATCGAGAGCGGGCTGCCGCTGAGCTCTGGCAGCGCGGCCGTGCCGTCGGAGGCGTAGGCGCGCACCTCGTGGGAGCCTCCGTCGAAGAGCGACAGCGGAGGCGGGATCTGGAAGGCGTGCTCGCAGGAGCCGAGCGCCGCGCACAGATCGTCGCGCGAGAGGTCCGCGAGGAACGGGTGACCGACGGTCGAGTCGGCGCCCCCGTCGAAGTGGAACCGCACGTCGATCGGGGCGCTGGGGTCATTCGGCGACTGGACCCAGCCGCGCATCGCGTCGCACGTCACCTCGTCGAGGGCGCCGGCGGGCGGGTTGGGCGGCGGGCCGATGAGCGCCTCGTACGACGTCACGAGCGACATGTACGGCGGCACGTACACGTTGCCGACGCCCGCGACGTTCTGGCGCAAGTTGAAGTGCAGGTGAACCGACGTCGGCGTGCCCCCGAACTCGTTCGAGACCTTGCCAATATGCTGACCCTTCGCGACCTCGTCGCCGACCTGGACCTGGACCGAGCCCATGTGCAGGTAGTCGTAGCGGGTGCCGTCCGCGGCGGTGACGTAGACGCTGTAGCTGCCGACGTTCGTGACCGAGCCCGCCTCCGAGGCGACCACCCAGTGCACGTCCTTTTCGCAGTCGGAGGCGCGCATGTCTTGGCCCTGGTGGCCCACGCCCGCAGGGCACAGCGGCATGTCCCAAGAGCGCGTCTCGCAGTAGTTGTCCCACCACGGGTAGCTGAAATTGGCGACGTCGCACTGCGAGCCGCCCGGGCCTTGGCTCCCGCCGACGCCCCACACCTGCGAGTTGAGGAAGGCGGGCGTCTCCTCGATCGGGAACCGCATGTTGGGGGCGTAGACGGTCTCGTCGAAGCGCCCCTGGCCCGAGCCCGCGGTGAGCGTGCCGGGCGGGTTGTAGTCGAACTCCTGCGCGAGCGCGGCCTTCGCGCACACGAGGGACGCGAGCAGCGTCGACGTCACGAGGAGGGGCCTCATCGCGCGGCTCCCTTCGTGAGGCCCGCACCGCCGGCGAGGCGGAGGTCTTCGACGAGCGCGAGCACCGCGTTGGGCGAGGCGCAGCGAGCGTCCTCGCTCGGCCGCGCGCACTCGAGATCCACGACGTACGACACGCCGTGCTCCTCCCACGTCACGCTCCAGACCTGCTCGTTCATGAGCACCCACGCGGGCTTGCCGCCGCGCACGTGGTCCCTGGGCGACACCGCGTCGATGTCCGGGTGCCGGTGCACGATCTTGGTCGCGCTGATCGAGATCGTCAGGCCGGCGTCCTCGCCTTCGCCCTGGAGCGCGACCGCCGTGAACGCCGGCTTGCTGATCACCTTCGCGCGCGCGACGAGGCTTTGGCGCGTCGGCACCAGCACCGGCACCGTCGCGGCGTCGACCGCGGCGCGCGCCTCCGCTGCCAGCGCGGCCTTCACGCGCCGATCGACGGAAGCCTCGGCGGGCCACACCACATGCAGCTCCTCGACCGCGCGCGCTCCGGGGACCGCGGCCCCTCGAGCCTCGCGGACCTCCGCAGTAGCGGGCTGCTCGGGAGGCTCGGGCTCACGAGGGGCTTCACAGCCGAGCGCAAACAGCGCGAGCGCGGGGAGGAGTGGGTGAAGGGTGCGTCGTTGCATGGACCTCGGGCTCACGAGCCTGCGCGGCGAGCGCCACCGCACTCATAGCGTGCAGCGACTTTGGGGACCGCAGGAAGATGGAACCTACGGTCTCAGTTTCTTGCCTACAGTGTAGGTGTTGCGTGGGGGCAAGCTGCTCAGTTCATGGCTGCACGGCTCTCGCGCACTGAGCCAGAATGGCAGCCATGGAACGACCGCGCAGCTCTCAGCGATCGATGTTCGTCTTGGCCCTGCTCGCGGGCATGGGCCTCGCGAGGGACGCCTGCATCTGCGGCGGCGCGAGGCAGCGCCCCGGCCCGCCTCCGGAGCCCGAGTCCTCGTCGACCACGACGGCGCAGCCGGACTCGAGCGCTCAACCCCCTCCCTGACGTGCTCGCGCCGCCCCTGCAGCCAGCGCTGAGCGTCCTCGACGCGGCTCGAGGGCGCTTCTATTCGGCGCTGAGGCCCATCGCGAGGAGCGTGCTCACGCAGCGCGAGCGTCGCATCGCCCTCGCGGGCACGGCCCTGCTGACCTCGGCGCTCATCGCGGCGAGCGCCCTGCCCCTGTTGCTGCTCGCGTTCGGCCCCATCATCTGGGGCGTTCCGCACCTGATCAGCGATCTGCGCTACCTGGTCGCACGCCCGAACCTCCACAAGAGCCTCCCGCTCTACGCGGCAGCGGCCGTGACGATCGGGGGCTCGATCCTCGGGCTCGGCGTGCGCGCGAGCCTGGCGGGGACGATCGTCGCCGTCACCCTGGGAGGCGGGGTGCGAGCGCGCCGGGCGGCGGTCGCGGCCGGCGCGGGCGGTCTGCTGTTCGCGGCGAGCCAATCGCCCTGGCTCGCGGACGCCATCTTCCTGCACGCCCACAACCTGGTGGCCTTCGCCTACTGGCTCGCCTGGCGCAAGCGCTCGACGCGGCTCCATTGGCTGGTGGTCGGCGCGTTCGCCGCTGGGTCGGCGTGGCTGCTGGTGGGCCCGGGCCTCGCCATTGCGTCGGCCGCCGGCACGCTCGACGCCGAGTGGTCGGGGCTCGCCATGCGCGACCTCGCCTGGGCCCTGAGCCCAGTCGACGACCCGACGTGGTCGCTGCGGTTCGCGATGTTCTTCGCCTTCGCGCAGACCGCCCACTACGTGGTCTGGCTGCACTTGCTCCCGCAGGACGCCGCCCGCCGCGGCGCCCCGCTCACGTTCTCTCAGGGCTACCGTGGCCTGGTTCGCGACGTGGGCGCCCCGCTGCTGTGGCTCGCGGCGGCCGCCGCGCTGCTGGTCGGCGGCCTCGCGTTCGTGAGCTTGGCCTGGGCCCGAGACGTCTACCTCGGCGTCGCGTTCTTTCATGCGCACCTCGAGCTCATCGCCGGCGGGCTGCTGCTCGCCGGCGTCGCGTCGCGCGACGCGACGTGACGACCCCGGAGCTCTTGGCCCGCTGGACGGTGGCCTTCCTCCTGACCCAGCTCGTCGAGTGCGCGCTGTACACGCGCTGCTATGGCGTTCGGCTCCCCATCGCCTTCGGGGCCAGCGCGATCACCCACCCGATCGTGGTGTTCGCGATCTGGCCGCTGTGGGGCGCGGCGCACGGCGCGCTGGCCCGAGCTTGGCCAGGGTTTTGGCTCGGCGACACTGCGTATTCGTGGTCTATGGCGTCGTCGCCGAGACGTTCGCGATCGGCGTCGAGGCCGCGTATCTGGTGCGCTTCGCGCGGCTCGCGTGGCAGCCGAGCGCGCGGGCCTCGCTGCTCGTCAATGGCGCGAGCGCCGGGGTTGGCCTGTTGTCGTCGTGGCTCACGGGGTGGCCGTGAGGGCTCACAAGCAGTCGCAGAGCGGGTCGTCAGGCCTGCAGTTGCATTTGGGCTGCGGTTTCGCAGGCGGAGGCGACTTCGCCGAGCACCTCATGGCACAGTTGAGGTCACCCGGAGGGCAAGCGCACGGCTGCTTCGATGGCGGGGGCGGCTGGGGCTTTGCCGCGCCGGCTGGCTGGGGCGCGAAGGTCGTCGTCGCGACGCCATAGGAGGTCGCCTTCGACTCGATGAGGCGGACCTTCGCGTCGACGCACTTGGTGAGCTCCTCGTCGTGGGGCACCAGCTTCACCGTGACCCCTTTGAGCGGCCCTGCGCCCGCGTAGACTACGCAGAGGCTCACGGCCACGCTGGATGGGACCTCGCACGCGTCGAGGAAGGCGCCGCGGTTGAGCGTGGAGGTGAGATCTGGATCGTCGGTCGTGTCGGCAACCCGGCCTTCCGCGATGAGGTCGGCCTTCGCGTCTTCGCAGCTCTTCAGCGCAGGGGGCGCGGCGCTCGGGGTCGGGGTGGTCGGGGCGCTCGGGGTCGACGGCTCGCTCGTTGGCACGGTGGCCGCGGACGGCGCGCCCGAGCCCGACCCCTTGTTGGCGCGCGCCGGAGGCGAATCGTCCGCGTCACTGTCGCTCGTGTGACGGGGCTTCTTCGTGTCGCCGCCGAACGCGAACACAAGCGCGCCCGTGAGCGCGCAGGCCCCGACGGCGAGGCCCGCGTACAGCCCTACGGGTGTGCGCCTCGGAGGTGCGCCCTTGGAGACGGGGGCGATCGGTACCCCGACGGGCTTGTGCGTTCCTGCGGTCTGAGCAGCGACCGGCCCGCTCGAGGAGGCATGGAGGCGCGAGACCGCGGGCGGCGCGACGACGCCGATCGAGCGCATCGCGTCGAGCACGGGGGAGCCCGCGACGGTCGCGCTCGCCGAGCCGCCGGAGAGCATCTGACGAAGAGCCACCTGCATGGCGCTCGCGTGCGGAAATCGCGTGCGCGGATCGCGGTCCACGCAGCGCGCGAACCAGGCGTCGAAGCCTGGCGGCAGCGTCGGCGCGCCCAGCTCGCGGGCTCGCGCGCTGGCAGGCGGGATGGGCTCCATTACGATCTCTCGTAGCACCATGATGGCCGACGAGTTCGGCGCGTGTGCGCTCAGCCAGAAGGTCTTCCCGGTCAGCGCGGCGAAGGCGATCAGGCCCATCGCCCACACGTCGGCCGCCGGAGTCACGGCGGCGCCGGCCTGGGCCTGCTCGGGGGCCATCCACAGCGGGGTGCCCATGGCGCCCGTGGCGGACGTGCGGGCTTGGTTCACCAGCTTCGCAATACCGAAGTCCAGCACCTTGAGGATGAAGGAGACGCCCGCCCGCCGCGCGTTCGCGAGGAACAGGTTCTCGGGCTTCAGATCGCGGTGAATGATCTGCTTGTCGTGCGCGGCGCCGAGCGCGTGCGTGAGCTGCTCGAAGAGATCAGCGACGACCGCGGGCGCAAGCGCACCCCTCCGCTGCATGAACGAAGCGAGGTCTTCGCCCTGAAGCAGCTCCATCGCCAGCCACGGGACGCCGCTGTCAGCGTCGACCCCCGCGCCCACCACCTCGACGACGTGCTCGCTGTCGATCTGCGCGCCGATCTTCGCCTCCTGCTCGAAGCGGCGCTTCAGATCCGCGTTGCCGACGAGCTCGCCGAGCATGATCTTGAGCGCGCGCTCCCGCCCCGTCGAGAGCTGGGTCGCCACGAAGACCGCTCCCATTCCACCGGCCGAGAGCGGCCTCTCCACCCTGTAGTCCCCGGCGAACACCATGCCCGGAACGAGCGTCAGCGGAGCCCCCATCTCCTTCGCTTACAGCGCAACCCCGCGCGCAGGCAACAGGCAACCTCCAGCCTACAGGCCGAAGTAGAGCACCAGCGCCGTCGCAGGGCCGCCGCTGTCGGTCGGCGCTTCGGGGCTCGGGATCTCGACGCGCCCGCGGAAGCTCGTGGCGAGCCAGAAGCCAGAGTCGTCTGACGCGAGCGCCGTTGGCAGCAGCAGGTCGTTCTCGGTGTCGTTCGGCAAGAGCTCCGTCGCCCACAGCTCCTCGCCCGTCGCGGCGTCGAGCATGACGAGGAAGGTGTAGCGGCCGTTCTGGTCGGCGCGGTGCGCGCCGCACCTCCGCAGGCTCGCGCTGTCTGCCGCGATGCAACCGGCGACGATGACGACGCCGCGCCCGCAAGCCGACGAGTCGACGTACGCGAGGTCGACCACCGACTCGTCCCCCGTCGTGTCGAAGCCCGGCGTCACCCCCAGCGCGGGATAGGTCCACGTCGCTTGTCGGGTCTCGGGATCGATCGCGGCCACGAACGCGCCCGAGTCCGGGCTCGGCTCGAACGAGCCGCCGCCGATCATCAGCTGACCGCGGTACCCGCCGCCGATGTACGCGAGGCCGCCGCCCGTGCGCGCGGCCGTCCCGAACGACAGATCGTCGCCCGCGACCTCGACCGCCACCGGGTCGGTCACGCCGGCTTCCCACGCGTAGACGAAGACCTCTCCCAGGCTCGCGCACGGACCAGCGGCCGCGCAGCCCCGACCGGTCACCCACATCGTGCCGTCGACGTCGGCGGCGATGCCGCCCTCGAGCTCGGCCGGGACATCGTCGACGCTCGCGAGCTCGAGGAACGCGACCTCGGCCTGGACGACCTGGTTCTCGGGTGAGCGGGAGATGAAATAGAGCGGCTCCGCCCCGGGCGCCTCGGTGCCGAAGAGGGACCCATTGCCGACCCCGAGCCCTGCGGTGACGCCTCCGCCGACGGCGGTCCCCAGCGTCGTGCCGCCTGCGCTGTACGATGGATCGGCGAAGACCTGCTCTCCGTCCTGGTAGAGCGCGAAGAACGGCACGCTGGCGCCGCCCGCGTCATTCGAGGCGATCTGGAGCGGGCTCGAGGCGCAGACGTCTCCTTCACCCGGCGAGAACCCATAAGGAGTCTGGGCCTGTGCGGGGATCGAGCCCGAGACGAAGAGCAGGTCCTCGCTGGTCAGGGAGACGCGGCCGCCGAGCGAATACCCTGGCACCAGATCGCACGCCACGACCGACCCGAGCGGGAAGGTGATGCCCTCGTCGGGGGCGCGCAGGGCGAACAGCAGGTTCGACGAGAACGACGGGAAGTTGAACCCGGCCATCGCCGCGCCGCTCTCGCCATAGAGATCGACCCACCCTCCGGTCGGGGCGTCACGGCGGACCAACCCCGTGACCGTCACGTAGTTGCTCGCGCCGCTGTCGGTGGGCTCGAGCAACGCCGTGAGCTCCGGCGGCGCGGGCGAGCACTCGGCGGGGCCTCCCCCGGCTCCGCCTCCAGCCCCTGCGCCGCCCTCCGCCGCTCCGCCCCCCGCGACGTCTTCGGGGAAATCGAGGACGAACGAGCAGGCCGCGACGCTGGGCAGCGACGCGGCGACGAGCGCGAGGAGTCGCTTCAAAACCGACCTCCGACCTTGATCCCCGCCCCGCGATCGAGCACGAGCGGCGCGAGCGCGGCCTCCGGCTTCGCGCCGCCCCCGCGGGTGACGCCGACGATGACGAGCGTGAGCCCCGTCGCCGCAATGGCAGCGCCCGCGAACAGGGTCACGGTGCTGGTGACGGCGAGCGGCTGGCCTCGATCGATCGCTGCTTGCGAGGCCGCGCGCGCCTCCGCCGAGCCGCACGTGATCACGTCGCCCGACTCGGCGCATGCTCCCTCCGCCACCAGCTCGTCGAGCGTGCCGCGGTCCGACGCGGCGAGCCCGCCGGTGATCGCCGACACCGCCAGGGTCAGCGCGCCGACACCCGAGAGCACACCTCCTGCGATCACGAGCGAGTCTGTACCTCCAGCCGCGGGGGGCGGCGGGGGAGGCACCTTCGGAGGGTCGACGCGAGGCACGTCGGGTGGGGTCTTCTCGGGGGGCACGTCCGGGAGCCGCGTGAGCTCGATGGTCAGCTCGAGGCTCGCCCCCTCCTTGGCGTCGATCTGCTTCGTCTCGGTCCGGTGGGAGGGCGCGCTGACCGTGAACGTGTGCGACCCCGGGTCGATCGGGACCTTCTGCCCGAGCCCTTCGATGGGGATCTCGGCGCCGTCCCGCTCGACGCGGGTGCCGGGCGGTGGCGCGACGATGCGCACCGTGATCCACGGCAGGCGTGGCTCGAGGCGCGCGATCGAGGCGTCGACGAAGGCGTCCACGTCCTTCTTGCGCTTGGCGCCTGGGGTCTCTTGGTTCAGCGCCTTCGCACGCTTGAGCTCGGCCCACGCGCGCGCGATGTAGCCGTCGTGCTCGAGGCAGCGCGCGATGTTCACCTGCGCGCCGACCGAAGGATCGAGCTTCATGCTCGCGTCGAACTGGGGGCACGCCTCCGCCCACTTCTCCTGCTTGAGCAGCTCGACCCCTTTGTCGAAGAGCGCCTGCGCCGCCGCAGGGTCGCGCTCCTGCGCGGGCGCCGAGGTCGGCAACAGCGAAAGGGCTGCCGCGAGCGTGGCGCCAAACCAGCGGGGCTTCATCGCGTCTCCCAGACCGGCGGCGCGGTCGTCGTCGACGGTCGCGGCGGCGGGTTGCGCACGCGTGGGGACGTGGCGCTCGCGGCCTTCGCCGAGCCCTCGACCGCGGCGGAGCCCGACACCTCGACGGAGGCGGTGGCGCCAGCGACCGAGGTTGGGTCCGCCACGGCGGTCACGTTCGGGGTGTGCTGCGCGGCGCTCGCGTTCGCCGACTGGCTCGCAGCGGTTGGCGCGCCGGAGCTCGCGATGGGCAGCGCCGACGAACCCTCGAGGCTGGCCGGCCCCGCCGTCGAGCCTCTGAGCACGACCCACAGGCCGACGCCGGCGACAGCGGCGAGGCCGCCGGCGATCAGGCCCGTCTTCAGGGCCGACCCGGGCGCTTGCGAGCCGCGAGCCACGAGGCGTGGAATCGACTGAGGTGAGCCCGTCTCCGAGGCGACGTCGGCGCTCGGGGTCGCCGCGTGAGGTGCCTCCGATATGGGGACGGTTCGGCCCACCGCGGTCGGCCCCGACGGGCTCGAGCCTGAAGAGTGAGGAGTGGCCGCGACGCTCGGCCTCTGCTCGGACCCAGGAGGAGGCGGCGGCACCGAGACGTATTTGATGGGCTCCTCGAGCGCGCGCTTCAGCGCGTCGATCATCGGACGTGCCGCCTGGAAGCGCTCGGCAGGGACGGATCGCGTGCCCTGCTCGAACCACCCGTCGAACGCGGGGGGGAGCAGCACCCCCTTCCTCGAGGCGCGCTCCGTGGCAGGCTCGCTCGGGCCCTTGCCGACCGCGAGCAGGAGCGACAAGACATTGCCTCCCGCCTTGCTCGCCTCCTCTTCGAAGTAAGGCGACCCGACCAGCATCGAGTAGCTGATCTGCGCGATCGCATAGAGATCGGAGGCAGGCCCGATCAGCGGCGCCTCTCCCGTGATCTGCTCGCGGGCCATGTAATAGGGCGTTCCGAGGGACTTCGTGGTCGAGGCGCCTTGGCCGGTGGTCGAGTGCACGATCTTCGCGATGCCGAAGTCGAGGATCTTCACGCGAGGCGAGCCGTCGTCCCGCCGGGTGAGGAACAGGTTCTCGGGCTTGAGGTCGCGGTGCACGATGCCGCGCTCGTGCGTCTTTTGCAGGGCCCGCGCCACCTGCTCGAGGTACGTGAGGGTCTCCTCGGCCGAGAACCGCTCGCCGCTCTTGAGGCGCGCGCCCAGGTCCTCGCCGCGAAGCAGCTCCATGACCAGGTACGGCGCCTCGGTCTCCTCTTCGATCCCTGCGTCGAAGACCTCGACGAGGTGCTCGCTCTCGATATCCGCCGTGACGATGGCCTCGAGCGCGAAGCGGTCCCGCATGAGCGCATCGGTGACGACGTGCGGGAGCATCACCTTCAGCGCGCGCCGGCGCTTGATGTTTCGATCGGTGACCTCGTACACGACGCCCATGCCGCCCGTGCTGATCACGCGCACCACCTCGTAGTGCTTGGCGAACAGCGTGCCGGGCTTGAGGGCCATCATGGCGACAGGTCCTCGACGAGGTGAGGCTGGGGAGGGAGGGAGCCCTAGTTACCGCCGCCGGCGCCCCCGGCGCCCCCGGCGCCGCCGGTGCCCGGCACCCCATAGAAGGAGGCCATGCCGCCGATGCCATCTCCGCCGGCGCCCCCGCCGCCTTGCTCTGCCCCGCCTTGCGGTGCGCCACCTTGAGCGGCGCCGCCGCCACCGTCGGCCACCATTCCGCCCACGCCGGGCGAGCCAGCCACCCCGTAGAAGGAAGCGTCGCCGCCCTGGCCCGTGTCATCGCCGCACGCGGCGGCGGCCGCCACCAGACCCAGCAGCACGGCGGCCGCCGTGCGCGGCAACCGCGAAGGGTCTCCGGCCAGCGCGAAATCGCAGTGCGGACAGCGAGTCTCCGAGGACTTGGCGGGGCATGCGCAAGCAGGGCAGGTGATCAGCTCGGCCATGAGGTGATCATCGTCACCTCCCGCCCGCGCAGCGTCAACCACCCGCGCGCTGCCCGTCCGCGAGGGCTAGAGCCGTTTCGCCTCGACCTGGATGACCATGTCCTCGAGCTGGGAGATCTCGCGGATCAGGTCGCTCGCAGGCTCGGAGGTGATGCGGATGGACGCGACCGCGGCCTTGCTGCCTTGGAAGATCGTGTTCGTCATGTCGGCGACGTTGATGCCGTGGTTGCGGATGATGCCGAGCACCTGCGCGAGGACGCCGACCTTGTCGTAGTGCCGCACGACGAGCTCGCTCTTCGCCGGAGCCTTGACCTCGACGTTGACGACGTTCGGGGGCTTGCCGGTCGCGAGGTACTCCCGGCAGATGCGGACCGCCTCGGCGGCGATCGCGTCTTGGGCTTGCTCGGTGCTCGCGCCGATGTGGTGGGTGCCGACGAAGCCAGGCATCTTGAAGATCTCGTTGTTCACGTCGGTCGCGGTCGGCGCAGCCGGCTCGGACTCGAACACGTCGAGCCCCGCGCGCAGGCCTCGATCGCGCATCGCCGCGACGAGCGCGGCCTCGTCGTGCAAGCCTCCGCGGCTGGTGTTGATGAACATCGAGCGCCGCTTCATCTTCGAGAAGAAGGTGGCGCCGAACATCCCCTTGGTCTCCTTGGTCTGCGCGAGGTGCACGGTAACAATGTCCGCCCGCTCGGCGACCTCATCGGGCGTGCGGCAGTAGCCGACCCCGAGCTCGTCGGCCCGCGTGCCTGTCAGCGAGCGCGACCAGGCGAGCACGTTCATCTCGAAGGCTCTGGCGCGCTCGACGACCGCGCACCCGATCGAGCCCAGCCCGATCACGCCGAGGGTCTTTCCCTTGAGCCCGTCGGCCTTGCTGTACTCCTTCTTGTTCCACACGCCGGCGCGCAGATCGGCGGTGTTGTCCGCGACGCGCCGGTCGAGCGCGATCATCAGCCCGAAGGCGAGCTCGGCGACCGCGACGGCGTTCTTGCCGGGGCAGTTCGCGACGAAGATGCCCCGCTCGCTCGCGGCCGCGACGTCGATCGTGTCGTAGCCCGCGCCTGCGCGCAGCACGAGGCCGAGCGCTTTGCCGCCCACGATCACCTCGCGCGTGACCTTGGTGCTGCGCACGACGAGGATGTTCGCGCCCTTCGCACGCTCCGGCAGTTGCTCCGCGGTGGCGGAGGGCTCGTAGGCGACGTCCAGCCCGAGGGCGCGGAGGTCGGCGAGGTAGTGCTCGGGGAAGGCGTCGGCGATGAGGGCGCGCATGGGCGGCGATCATCGCGCCGCGAGGGCACGGGTGTCGAGGCCATCCACCGTCGACGTCGCAGGTCACCGCTGCCTACGATGGCGGCGTGCTCCCGCCGTTCGACAGCGTCACCGCCACCCGGGTCCACCACAACCCGGCGGCGCTCGCCGGGGGGGCGCTCCCGTTCGCGATGATCCCCGTCCTCGCGACGCTGGCGATCACGCTGGGCAACCCGTCCATCCTCGTCGGCCTTTTGCACCTGACGATCTTTGGCACGCTCGGCACTTCGTACGTCCTGTCGCGCCACCCGTGGCGGCGCCTCAAGGGAGGACGCGTCACGATCGCCGACGGAGTGCTGTCGGTGGACGGAGCGCGGGTGACCTCGCGGGACGAGCTGAGCCAGGGGCTCATCGTGCCCCGAAAGGACGAGATCTGGGTCCGGCTCGACCGCAAGGGCAGGCAGCTCGCCCACCACTTTCGGGTGCAAGACGTCGAAGAGGGGCGGGCGATGTTGCGCGCGCTCGGCTTCGACGCGACCCAGGCGACGGCGGAGGTGCGCTGCATGTCCCCCGTGGTGACCCTTCCGATCTGGAAGCAGCTGCTGCTCACGCTCGCCCCCGTCCTCGCGACCATCTTCGGCACCATGGCGCTCGGCGTGGCCGCCTTCGGACCGCAGGGCGCGGCGATGACGCTCCCGGCCGTCGGTCTGGTCATGGCGTACCTGTTCCTCATCATCCTCGCGCCGACGAAGGTGCGCATCGGCGCCGACGGCCTCGCGCTGAGCTGGCTCTGGCGGCGCCAGTTCATCCGCTTCGCGGACGTGACGAGCGTCGCCCCTTGGATGCGCACGTCGGGCGGCAAGACCTACGAGGGCATCCAGGTCGAAGACACACACGGCCACAAGACCTTCATCGCAGGTGGGCAGCACGGCTGGAACGAGCACGTCGCGAAGCAGCTCGAGGAGCGCGTGCTCGAAGCCTGGGAGGCGCACCGCGGGGGCGTCACCGGAGCGGACGTATCGGCGCTCGACCGCGGCGGGCGAGACCTCAGCTCTTGGGTCGATCACCTCCGAGGGCTCGGCGAGGGCGCCAAGGTCGACCTGCGCCGCGCCTTCGTCCCGGTCGACCACCTCCTGCACGTGCTCGAGGACACCAGCCAGCCCGCGCTCACCCGCGCGGGCGCAGCGATCGCCGCCGCCCGTGGAGCCGGGCCCGAGGCGCGGGCCCGCATCCGCGTCGCCGCCTCGACCACGGCGTCACCGAAGCTTCGGGTCGCCATCGAGCGCTCGCTCGACGACGAGGCCGAGACCGCCGCGATCGCCGAGGCGCTCGGCGAGGTCGAGGCGGAGCAGGGCGTGGCACGGCGCTGAGCCAGAGGCGCGCCCCCCCCGGGGGGGGAGGGGGGCGGGAGGGGGGGGGCCCCGGGCGGGGGCACGCCGGCGGAGGGCGGGGGGGGGGGGCCCCGTCAAGGGCGGGGGGGGGGGGGGGGGGGGGGCGGAGGGGGGGAGGGAGGGGTCCGCAAGCGGGCGGCGGGCGGGGGCAGAAGGGGGCGGAGGGGAGGGAAACGGCGGAGCCGCGCCGCCCCACAACGCACTTCCTCGCGCGCTCGGGCGGCGGGCCGGGGCGGGGGGCGGGGGGAGGAACGGCACCCCCCACCCCACCCACCCCCCCCCACACACCCCACAACACACACCACAACCACACACCCCAACCCCACCCAAACACACACCCCCACCCCCCCCCACACACACCCAACACCCAAAACACCCAAACATCACCCACATATCACCCCCCAAACCACCCCCCCCCCCCCCACCACCCCAAAGCACAAACACAAACACCGCACGCAAAAAAAAACCAAACACCGACGGAAAACCCCCCCGCAAAAACAAAGGAGGGGGAAAAACAAAAAAGAAAAAAAGCCGCACACAACAAACAAAAAAAAAAAGGGGCCACAAATTCACAAAGAGGCGGGCAACAGGTCACCCCAAGAAAAAGGAAAGGGGCCCAGGAGAAAAAAGAGGAAAAAGGGAGGCGTCCTGGGGCGGACGCTCCGCTGCGACGCTCTATGCTCGTGGCTTGCGTTTCCTGAGCGTCATCGTCTGCGCCGCCCGGGCGACCAGCTCGCCGCGCTCGTCCCATAGGTTGGCCGAGGCGACCGCGAAGCCGGCGCGCGCGCGCTCGGCGAAGGACTCGACGAGGATCCACTCGCCGTGGGCCGGGGCGAGGAAATAGACGGTGAGGTCGAGGCTGGGCATGAGCAGGCGCTCGTGGTCCGGCCCCAGCTTGCGCGCGAGCGCGGGGGGCATGGTGTCCGCGATGGGCGGCAGCGCGAGCGGATCGAAATGGCCGTGCGCGTCGCGTTGCGGGACCTTGTAGCGATACCAGAAGCCCGCGTGCGCGGGCCCCGCGCTCCAGCCGGGCTTCCACATGGGCTCGCCGATCGCGAGCGCGAGCTCGAGGTGCTTGTAGATGTTGAACGGCGAGTCGTGCTGCTCACCGCGCCTGGTGGTCGTCTTCACGGCCTCGTCGGGCCCGGGGACGCTCGGCATCTCGACCCCGAGCACGTCGGGGCCAGGCCGCTCTCGCACGAAGGTGGCAGTGACCTCGAGGCCCGGGCCCGGCTGGTTGCGCCCGGTGAGGCAGGCGCGGAGCTGGGCCGCGCTGTCGCCCCGGCGCAGCACCTTCACCTCGACGGTCACGTCCCCGGGCTGCACGGCTTGGCAGAAGATGGTCGTCGCGGAGAGCAGGAACAGCCCCGGGTCCGAGAGCTCGGCCACCATCGCCCTCAGCGCGATCGTCATCAGCACGCCGCCGCACGGATTGAAGTAATTCCAGTGGTCGGGCAGCGCACAGACGTAGGTCCCTGGCACCTTCGGAACGGCGACCACCGCCGTGTCGCGTGCGAGGTCGGCCGGGCTCACGCCGCGCGGTCGCTCATCGCTTGAGCTTCTTGTAGAGGTCCTGCTTCAGGCTCGCCCGAGCTGCCGGCTTGGGCTTCGGGGGCATCACCGGGGCGGGGGTGTCGAGCTCCTTCGCCCACGGGTCGGCGTTCTTCGCCGGTGGGCTGGGCGGCGGCGCTGCGGGTCTCGCCTCGACGGGCGGGGGCTCGACGGCCCGCGGCGGCGGCGGTGGCGGTGGCGGGACCGACATCGGCGCCTCGAGCCGCGCCGGCGCCACCGTCGTCTCCTCGTCTGCCATGTCGGAGATCGGCGCGGTATCCTCGTTGAAGATGGGGCGGGTGTCCGGGCCTGGCATCGAGGCTGGGGCCAGCTGCGCCGCGGAGCGGTCGGCCCACGGCGTGCCCTCCTTCGTCGTGGGGGAGGTGGCGCGAGGTGCCTGACGCGAGCGATCGAACGGCAGCGACTTGGGGGGGTCGTCCGGCTCGATCACCATCGTCGAATGGCGCGGGGCAGGCTCGGGCTCGAGCACCATCGTCGATGTGCGACGATCCGACTCGACCTCGATGAGCATCGTCGACGCGCGGCGCGGGGCAGCCTCGAGGA
Source organism: Polyangiaceae bacterium (assembly GCA_016719945.1). GTDB lineage: Bacteria > Myxococcota_A > Polyangia > Polyangiales > Polyangiaceae > Xiheicaenibacterium. The sequence continues at coordinate 99,516 of JADJYE010000019.1, forward strand.
TGCCCTGTGGGGCGGCCGCGACGGTGGCCGGAGGGGGAGGTTGGCGCCGCACCGGCTCTGGGATCGGCTCTGGCTCGAGCACCATCGTGCCTGCGCGGCCTGCGCGGTCCCCACCCGCCACCGACCCCTCGAACGGCAAGGAGCCCCCGCCACGCGCGGCCTCCGGCTCGCTGATCACCGCGGTCGTGCCGAACGAAGGCTGCGCCGTCGACTTGGCGCGCTGCGCCTGAAAGCCGGCCACGGTGCTCAGATCAGGGAAGGAGAAAGGGACCTCGGGCGCCTCGAGGGCGCCGGCGATCCGCAGCCCGGCGAGATCACGCTCGTCGATCAGCGACGCGCCGCGGAAGACGATGTCCGCCCGGAGCGTGTCGGGCTCGAGGTGCACGGTGTCGATGCGGAGGCTGAGCGGGATGCGATCGCCCCGCGACGTCTGGGCGATCGCGACCCCGCGCGCAGCGGGCAACGACGTGCGCAGGAGGCCGAGCTCCGGGTGCATGTTCACGATCGCGATGACGTCGCCCGGGAGCAGCTCCTGCGTCTGCTGATCGCTCGGCGCGGTCTGGTAATACGCGTCGTCGAAGTCGTCGGGGACCTCGACGTCGGAGCCTTGGTTCGCGTGGCTCCGCGTCATGCTCCCGCGCTTCGATTGCCTCATCGGCCAGACGCTGGGGATGGGGCCCATCCCAGCCGGGCCAGCGCCGCCCTGCGTGGAGTGCATCACGTTGGGGAGCATCAGCATGCCCTCGGCGTCGACGTCCATGCCGATTCCGACGGGGTTCTCGCGCGAGGACATGCCACCGAGCGCGCGCTCGTAGATGATCGGCATCGACTCGAAGGGCTTCGCGAGCGGCGCTGTCGCCCCTGGGCGGGCTCGCCGATCTCCCATGATCTCGAGCCGCTTGTTGATCAGGATGGTGGACGCCCGCTGCACCGCGAGCCGAACGGTGGTCTGCGTCGTCGTCTGCCCGGCGCCTGCGTAGGCTGAGCCCACCACGACGACCTCCGGCCTCGGCACCGTCAGCGCCAGGTCGCTCCCCCTGACGAGGCTGGCCACAGGGTTGCCCCGGTAGTGCCGCTCCTCGACGACGATCGGGGCCGGCTGCACCACCGCCATCGGCGCGTCGGGCTGGATGCGCAGGGTCGCCTTCACGACCACCGTGAACAGGCGGCGCTGGCGGTGCCGCCAGGCACGCGCAGCCACCGCCACGGGACCGAACGGCAGGACTTCCAGTGCCAGCGCCATCGACAATGCCTGGCAGCAACCTACCAAGTCGCCAGCCGGCAGCGCTCGAAAATGTGCCGCCGGCTCGGTCCGCAGGCGCCCAGCGATTTTCTTTCTAAGAAACGCCCGGGCTCCGCGTCGACGAGCAGAGGGACACGGCAGTAGCCTCCCCACGACGCTCGCTCATGTTGATGATGGTGCTTGCCAACCCGGAGAAGGGCTGGGTCCTCTCCGCGCTCGAACGCCACGAGGCGTCCTTGCTCCGGTTCGCCGCGACCATCGTCGGCCCTGACGACGCTCGAGACGTGGTCCAAGACACGTTCCTCGAGCTCTGCCGGGTGAAGCAGGCCGACGTCGAGGGGCACCTGGTGCCGTGGCTCTTCACCGTCTGCCGCAACAAGGCCCTGACCCTCCGTCGGGGCACCAAGCGGCGTGCCAACGAGGAGGAAGTCATGGGGATCGCGAGCGTGGAAGCTGGCCCACACGGAGAGTTGGAGCGCAAGGAGGACGGCGAGACCGTCGCCGCCTTGCTCGCCCAGCTCCCCGAGCGGAGCCGTGAGGTCGTGGCGCTGAAGTTCGCCGGAGGCCTCAGCTACAAGGAGATCGCCGAGGTGACCGGGCTCACCGTGAGCCACGTCGGCGTCATCCTGCACGAGGCGCTGTCGAAGGTGCGCGAGCGGGTGACGAAGCGCGAACGGGCCCAGGTCCTCAACGCCGGGAGGCGCTCATGATCCCCCAGTCTGACCCCAGGCTCACCGCCTACACCCTCGGCGAGATGACCGACGACGAGCGTCGAGCGTTCGAGGCCGAGCTGACCGCGTCCGATGAGTCCCAGCGTCTCGTGTCCGAGCTCGCGGGCGCGGCCGATCTCGTGCGCGCCGAGCTGGCCAAGGAGCCGCCGCCGAAGCTCGAGGCCCCGCATCGCGAGAAGGTCGAGCGCGCCGCCGCCGTCGCGCCGCGGGCCGAGGGCGCCGCGCCTCCCGACCTGCGAGCCGAGAGGCTCGCGCCGGTCGTCCCGCTTCGTCCCTCGTTCGGCAGGCGCGCCCTCACCATCGCCGCTCCTCTGGCGGTCGCCGCGGGCGTGGCCTTCGTGATCGCGAACAGCTCGATGAAGTCTGACTCGGCGCCGGCCAGCGCCCCTGAAGACAAGGGGGCCAGCCGAGCGAGCGCGATGGCCACGAGCCGTCACTTCGGCATGGCCGCCGCGACCGCCACGGCCGCCGTCGACCAGCCGATGGCGTCGGCGTGGGCCAAGACGCCGATGCCCGGCCGGATGAAGCAGGACGCGGACGGCGACGACGGCCTGCCTCCGACCCACACGGGGTCCGTCGGCCTGCCGGAGAACCCTTTCGTCGAGGCGACGAAGGACCCGCAGTCCACGTTCTCGATCGACGTCGACACCGCGAGCTACTCGCTGGTGCGCCGCCTGATCGAGTCGGGCGGCAAGCCCGACGCGAGCGCGGTCCGCATCGAGGAGATGGTCAACTACTTCACCTACTCGTACCCGGAGCCCAACGACTCCGCGTTCGGCGTGTACACCGACACCACCGCGGCGCCGTGGGCGCCCGAGCACCGGATCGTCCGCATCGGCCTCAAGGGTCGGACGATCGACATGGCGAAGCGCCCCGCCTCCAACCTCGTGTTCCTGATCGACGCGTCGGGCTCGATGGGCGGCCCGGATCGGATGGACCTCTTGAAGAAGGGCTTCGAGCTGTTGGTCGAGCAGCTCGACGCGCGCGACACCGTCTCCATCGTGGCGTACGCCGGCGCGTCGGGCCTCGTCCTGCCGCCGACCAAGGGCACCGAGAAGAAGACGATCCTCGCCGCGCTCGACGGGCTGAACGCCGGCGGGTCCACGAACGGCGGCAGCGGCATCCAGCTCGCATACAAGACGGCGAAGGAGAACTTCGTCGATGGCGGGTCCAACAGGGTGATCCTCGCGACCGACGGCGACTTCAACGTGGGCATCACGAGCCACGCCGACCTCGTCAAGCTGGTGGAAGACCAGGCCAAGTCGGGCACGTTCCTCACGGTCCTGGGCTTCGGCCTCGGGAACCTGAAGGACCACACGATGGAGCAGCTCGCCGACAAGGGCAACGGCAACTACGCCTACGTGGACAACGTGCGCGAGGCTCGCAAGGTGCTGGTCGACCAAGCCGCGGGGACGCTCAACACGATCGCGAAGGACGTGAAGATCCAGGTCACCTTCGATCCGAAGAGCGTGCAGTCGTTCAGGCTGATCGGCTACGAGAACCGCGTCCTTGCGCACAAGGACTTCGAGGACGACACCAAGGACGCCGGCGAGATCGGCGCCGGGCACACGGTGACCGCCCTGTACGAGATCGTGCCGAAGGGCGCGGGCGCGGGCCCCACCCACGTCGCGGACGTCGCCCTCCGCTACAAGATGCCCGACGGCGCGACGAGCAGGCTGGTCGAGACGAAGGTCTTCTCGAGCGCGTCGACCGACCTGAGGTTCGCGGCGAGCGTCGCCGGCTTCGGCATGCTGCTCCGGGGCTCGCCCCACAAAGGCGACCTGACCTTCAGCAAGGTGGTCGACATCGCGAACGGCGCGACCGGCGACGACGCCGACGGGCACCGACGCGAGTTCGTGGGCCTGGTGATGAAGGCCGGCGGCATCGGGAAGTAAGCGCGGTTCATATCTGGGCGCGGCGCGAGCGGTCTATCATCGACGGCTCGTGCCCGCGCCCTCACGATTCAGCTCTGCGCTCAGCTCCGCGAAGAGGTCGCTCCTCAGGCCGGCGGGCGCGATGGTGGTCGGCGGGGACCCGAAGCGCGAGGCCGTGCGCCGCCTGCGCATCCTGTGCACGTTCTCGTCGGTCGCGCCGCTCATCGGGATGGTCCTGATGATCATCTTCACGCCCGAGGGCTCGCCGATCCGCGCCTCGCGAGAGCTCTACCTCGCCTCCATCGTCGGCATCGTCGCGCTGTCGATCGCGGTCAACCACGTCCTCGGCCGACAAGACATCCCGCTCGCTCGGCGGCTCGATATCGGCTTCGGCTACCAGGTGATGGGCGCGCTCGGCGTCGCGACGATGCGCCACATCGTCCCCTGGGCTCCTGGCGACGGGTTTCGTGAGGTGTCGCCCGTCGCCATCCTCATCGTGCTGTTCGCCGCGCTCATCCCCAACGTCCCGCGCCGGACCTTCTTCGCCTCGCTGTGCGCCGCCGCGATGGAGCCCGTCGGGCTCGGCATCTCCCTGGCCATGGGCAACCCCACGCCGTCGCCCGCGCAGATCTTCGCCATCTGCATCGGACCGCTCGCCGCGGTCGGCGCGGCGACCATCATCAGCCAGGTCGTGTATGGCCTCGCGCAGGACGTCGAGGCGGCGCGCAGGCTCGGCAGCTATCGCCTCGTGTCCAAGCTCGGGGCCGGGGGGATGGGTGAGGTGTGGCGCGCCGAGCACGACCTCTTGGCGCGTCCGGCGGCGGTGAAGCTCATCCAGCCGAAGGGCGACGGCGACGGCAAGACGTCCGATCTCTCGAGGTTCGAGCGCGAGGCCCAGGCGACGGCGCTGTTGCAGTCTCCGCACACCGTGCAGCTCTACGACTTCGGCTCTTCGGACGACGGGACCTTCTACTACGTGATGGAGCTGCTCGACGGCGTCGATCTCGAGCAGCTCGTGCGCGAGACGGGGCCCTTGCCACCGGCCCGCGCGGTCCACGTGCTGGTGCAGGTCTGCAAGTCGCTCGGCGAGGCGCACGCGCACGGCCTCGTGCACCGCGACGTGAAGCCGGCCAACGTGCTCCTCTGTCGTTATGGTCGGGAGCTCGATTTTGCGAAGGTCCTCGATTTCGGCCTGGTGAAGCCGGCCCACGACAAGGACAAGCAAGGCTTCGGCGCGACGGTGACCGCGGCCAACGCGATCGTCGGCACGCCCGCGTACATGGCCCCCGAGATGGTGCTCTCGGGCGAGGTGGATCATCGGGCCGACCTGTATTCGCTCGGCTGCGTGGCGTATTGGCTGCTGACCGGGCGGTTCAGAACAATGCGCATGAAGGCGATCGACAAGATGGCCGCCGGATGATCTATGGAACTTGTGAGCACCGAGGCGGAGATCAGAGCGAAGTGGGCGGTGTTGTCGCCGCTGATGGGACGACTGCGAGACTCTGGGCTGGAGCTGAGGGGAGGCCAGCGGTCAGATCGCGATGGTGGAGCGTGCGACAGGGCTTTCGCGAACGACGATCCGCGCTGGTCGCGACGAGCTTCGGCGAGGCCACGAAATACACGTCCACGCCCCGGAGGAGGGCGTCCTCGTCTCGAGGAAATTGACCCGGAGCTGCCGGCGGCGCTCGAGCGATTGGTGGATCCGGTAACGCGCGGAGACCCGGAGTCGCCGCTGCGGTGGACATCGAAGAGCACGCGAAAGTTGGCGGACAGCCCGATCAGCCCGCGAAGGTCGCGGAGGGTCGGCTCACGCGCAGGGGACGCAGAAGACGACCGAGGGCACCGACCACCCGGATCGCAACGACCAATTCGAGTTCATCAACGATCGAGTTGAGGCGTTTCAGGTGCGCGGCGCGCCCGTCATCTCGGTCGACACCAAGAAGAAGGAACTGGTCGGAGACTTCTACAAGCGGGCCACGACTTTCCCGGCGACGCTCTGCAAGGCGGTGTACGACATCGCGAAGAACGGGGTTGGGTGAATGTCGGTAGGGTTGGAGCCATCGGGCGGTGGTGGAGGCAGAGGGCCCGGGGAACCCACACCCGAGCTGGGGCACAACGCCACGCCCGGGGCGGCTGCGGCGCTCCGGACCTCCACCCCATCGAAATGGAACAAAACATTCCAGGGGGGGCCCAGCCTGGTTCCACCAGAACCTCGGGGTAAACCCGCCGCGACGCACTCGTGCGAGCGGTTCCGGGCGGCACCATCCCCCGAAAGTAATGGTCAGACAGCCGACGGCCCTTGGTGTTCGAGGGCGACTCGCTGGTCAAGCTCGCGGTCCAGCACCTGCACGACGCGCCGCGCCCGCCCTCCGAGCTGTGCGACCACGAGCTACCTCCGGCCCTCGAGCAGCTCATCCTCGACTGCCTCGCGAAGGATCCCGTCAAGCGCCCCACGAGCGTGGAGGAGATCGAGCGCAGGCTGCTCGTGATCGCCGCTGCCTGCCCGTGGTCGCAGGACGACGCGCGCGCCTTCTGGGACGCGCACCCGCTGGCAGCGGGCCCCGCGACCGAGGCCGCGCTCGCGCCCACGGTGGAGGCGGCGTCGCCTCGGCCGGCAGCCTGACCACGACGGCGTGGTAGAACCCCACGGTGCGGTCGTCTCTCGCCCTCGTCCTCCTGGCGCTCGCCTCATCCGCTTGCGACCTGTTCCCAGCGCGCGTCGTGCACCAGCGCGTCGGCCTCACCATCACGCCGCCGGCGGGAGGACAAGGCACGATACGGCAGCTCGAGGGCCGCGATCAGGTGCCCCTCTCGGGGAGCCGCGTCGACGGCGACAAGGGCGACTTCATGCTCCAGAGCGGGCAGATGGTCGCCGTGGTGTCGCGCGAGTATGGCGAGATCGTCGACTTCGGTCCCGAGGGCGCCATCGACGGGGTCGTCGCGATCACGGCGGCGGTCTTCGACCCTCTCTCTCAGGCGCGCTCGCCCGTGGTCTTCATCGGGGTGGAGCCCGAGGCGCCGTCGGTCCTCCACATCGTCCGCCGGCCTCCTTCCGTCCCGGCTCGGCTGCACACGTTCGTGACGTTCCGCGGCGAGACGCTGGTGATGGAGTCGACCCTCGAGCCCGAGTCCATCAAGGACAGCGGAATGGTCGTCGGGCTCGGGGAGCGGATCGGCTGGGGCAACCACCCGACCTGGGTCCAGGGCGTCGGGCTCGCCCGCAAGGACGCGGTGCAAGAGACCGCCGCCTTCGTCGGGCGCGAGTCCCGCGGGCTCTCGTACGCGATCGGACACGAAGGAGAGGAGACGATGGTGCGGATCTCCAGCGTCGGGCTCGCCGGGTTCTTCGCGGTGGGCCGCGCCAGCGAGCTCAGCGTCGCCGCCGCCGGTGATCGCAGCCCGCGACGAACGGTGCTGCTCGCGGCCTCCGAGTCGTCGATCGGCCACGCGGCCTCGAAGCTGTATGCGCCGAGCTCGATGCGCACCCACGAGGGCGTCTCCAGCCCCGTGCGCGGCGCCCGCGTCGAGGTGGCGGAGTGCCCCGACGAAGAGAAGGACAAGCCTCGCCGCCCCTACGCGCGCTTTCGCCCGGGGGAGCCGCTCGTGTTCCCGGCGTCCGGCTGCTTCGAGGCGCGCCTCTGGGCGCCCGGGCACAAGTCGACCGAGTGGACCAAGCTGGAAGAGCTGAAGGGCCTCGCGCTCGCGCCGTCGGGGAGCCTGATCGTCTCGATCGTCGAGGGCGGAAAGGCCACCGTGGCGCGGGTCCAGGTCCGCGGGGTCGATGGGACCGCGAGCCCCGACTGGGGCGAAGATCCCGAGGACGGGTCTGCCGTGAACACCGCGCACGTGAAGGCGGGCGTCTTGAATCGTCCGGTGCCGCCGGGGCGGTACAAGGTCGTCGCCGATCGAGGCTTCGAATACGACGCTCCCGAGGCGACCATCGAGGTCCGGTCAGGGCACAACGCCTACGTCGCGCTCGAGCTGAAGCGCGCCGTCGACACCGCCGGCTGGATCTCGGCGGATCTCCACCTGCACGCCGACCCGTCGCCCGACGCCCCCCAGTCCCTCGAGGACCGCGTCCTCGCGCTCGCTGCCGCAGGGGTCGAGGTCGGCGTCGCGACCGACCATAACAGGGTGTCAGACTACCGGCCGGCGATCAGCGCCCTCGGGCTCGGCTCGCGCGTCGCCTCCGTCATCGGCGACGAGGTCACG
>JADJYE010000020.1 GCA_016719945.1 Polyangiaceae bacterium
TGCAGCCGCCCGGCGAGGTATCGCTGAGGCGGTTAACTCCATCAACGGCACGGCGTTCCTGCGCCGTGTCGGCGCCGTCGGAAACGACCCCGTTTTCCTCAGTCTCGCGATCGGTGACCTGACGTGGGAGCTTCGGATCCCCGTTTCCGACCGCGGGGTCGACCTCCGGTGGGGTGAGGCGATCAAACTCGGAGGGCAAGTGTTGGGGCGGCGGGCGACCTTTTCGGACCAGATGTTCTTCGGCGCCACTGAGCGCGCAGCCGACGAACGTACCGTGCTCAAGGCGCTCTGGGACTTCGATCGCGACGAAAGGCTCAGACCGCTCGTCGACTGGACGAACAGCACGCGGGTCTACTCCGACTTCTGGTTCAACAAGGTCGTTCGGCCGCAGCCTGCCAACTCCGATTCGTTCCCCAACGCGCACGGGACGAACGTCTGGAGCGTTCTGAGGAGCTGGAAGGCAGCCCGCGAAAGTACCGAGATCAGTTTCGTTGGGTTGAGAAGGCGCTCAGCGAGGCCTTCCCCGACCTGAGTCCACACGATTGAGGTCGACGCCGAGGCGACCAGCCCACGTTGCCGATGCGTTGCGCTCCTGGGTCTGAGGTGGCTCTGCCGATGTGGCTCGGGCCGGATGGCCTGCTCCAGGCCATCCTGGTTCTTGTCGCGGTGGCGGGGGCACAGGATCGGGCTGTTCTCGCGATCGATGAGATGGAGAACTTCCTGCACCCCCACGCCATTCGATCGGTTCTTCGCTCCGTGCGAGCGTTGGCCGACGAGCGGCATCTAACCGTGATCTGACCACGCACTCGCCTGTGCTCATGAACGAGTTCAAGGGCCACGAAGAACTTCTTCATCATGGAACCGGGTCGGCAGGAGCAACCCGTACGCTTGACCGATGCAAGGGATCCCCGACTGGCTGGCGCACTTCTCCTCGGGGACCTCTACGATAGGAGGAGTTTGCGGCGCCCGCGCGCCAGGATTCGGGTGCCACCACCGAGAGAAGTGAGCCTTGCGCATCGCCGTTCTGCCCACCGGCAAGCGGAACTCGTTGGGCTTGCTGCGTCGCTTAGCCCGGCTCTTTCCTGGCCACGGTTCGTGTGCCTAGCTCGGAGGGACGAAGAACCGTTCGACAGCTTCACGTCGTCACGTCTTCCGGGCCCATCGTCAGCAACCCCACGAACGTCGACAAGATCGTCGAGATAGTGGCGTCCGTCGTCTCACCCGGCGGCCCGGCGCGAGTTCGATCTTGTGTTGGTCGTAGACGATCTGGAGCTGTGCAACGCCGACCAACCCGGGGTTGTGGTGCAGGTGTTTCGCGACGCGGTCGGCCGTCACATGCGGAAACTCGCGGGGCTTCGAGCCGGCGTCGTCACCCGGGTTCAACAGGCGCTTCTTGAACGAGCATCGTTTCATCTCGCGGTGCCGATGATCGAGGCGTGGCTGTTCGCCGATCCCCAGGGGCCAGCCAACGCCGGAGTCCCTACGCAACGTCTCCCGCCCCAATGGGCCGCACACCAGTGTCCGGAGGACTTTCTCACGCTGGATCATAACTACGCGAGCGCCCCCGCGTGCGCGGAGTGGCTCAAGCTGCCTCTGCCGAAGCAGACCAAGAGCAGCCGGCCTCAGTGGCTCATCGATGCGCGAGAGCGGCATCCCAAGGCGTTTCTGAGCTGGCTCTGTCGCGAGGAAGTGCCTCGGAAGTGCTCTGCGTATCGCGAAACCCACGGTGGAGCGGACGCTCTCCGCGATCTCGATTGGCAAGCGATTCTCGCCCGCCCCCCAGGAGAGATGAGGTTTCTGCGAGCGTTGGTCGATGACCTTGCAGAGGCGTGCGGCAACACCTCGCTGCGGCAGACCTCGGTCGCGTCCGAGACGAGCAGGATGGCACGGCGGACACCGCAGGTACTCCGCAACATTTGAGGCCACGAGCCCTCACGCCGCCAGCGAGACGGGGATCGCCGCCAGCCCCGCGACCCCGCCACGGTTCCCTATGACGACCGTCCCGCTGGGGACGCCCCAGCTTGGCCTCGTTCGGCCCCGGAATCGCCCTCGCCTGCGAGGCGTTTCACGCGCGTGCAGCGCTCTCAGCCCTCCCCGCCCAATACGCGCGCCCTCGCCGATCTCGCGGCCTCGACGGCGCGCGGCGTTGGGCTAGTGGTCGGCGCGGTCCTGCTGTTCGATGTGGCGCGCGGGCTCGCGCACGGACGCCACCCGGGCGCGCTGTGGCTCGACACGCGCTGGCTGCCAGGCGCGGCGGCGGGGCTCTTGCTTGCGCTCCTCGGCGCAGCGCTCGCGGCCTCGGCATTCGCTCCCCGTTGGCGCCGGTTCGGGGCGCTCGCCGCCGCGGGGGTCGCGCTGCACGCGACGCGCGACGCGCTGCGCGTCGCGCCGCTCACGGGGTGGCTGTCGTGCTCGACCGTGCTGGCCATGGGCCTCACGGGGGTCGCGCTGGCCACCCTCACGCGCACCGACGAGAGCGCGTCCGGCCGAGCGCGACGCCTCGCGCCGCTGCTGGCTGGCGCGGCGCTCGCACTCGCCGGTCTACCGCTCGCCCAGATCGCGGGCTCGGCGCGGGCCGACTACACGCGCCACGCCGACGCCGTGGTGGTGCTCGGCGCGCGCGTCTACGCGGACGGCTCGGCGTCGCTCGCGCTCTCTGACCGCGTGCGTACAGGGGCGGCGCTGGTGGAGGCGGGCTACGCGCCCACCCTGATCGTGAGCGGAGGGCCTGGCGACGGCGTGTTCCACGAGACCGACGCGATGCGCCGCATCGCGCGCGAGCAGGGCGTCGCCGACGGGGCGATCGTGCGCGACCGCGGCGGCCTGTCGACCGCCGACAGCGCTCGCAACGTGGCCGCCCTGCTCGGCGAAGGCGTCGGCCGCCGCCGGCCACGCGTGCTGCTCGTGAGCCACGACTACCACCTCGCGCGCAGCCGCCTCGCCCTCGACGACGTCGGGGTCACCGCCCTCACCGTCCCCGCCAAGCAGACCCGCCCGCTCGTGAAGCTGCCGGCGTTCGTGGCGCGCGAGGTGGCCGCCTTCTGGCTCTACTACCTCGCGCGCTGAAGCCCGCCCGCACAGCTCACCGAACGCGCCGCTACGGCCGGCGCCGCCTGCGCGACGCCACGAGCCCGACGAGCGCGAGCGCGGCGATGGCCGCGCCGCCGCCGGACGTGGAGCCCGCCGACGCTCGGCAGTCACAGCCGTCATCGTCGCCGTCCTCCAGCGGGTTGCCTCCCGCGCCCGAGCCGCCTTCGCTCGAGCCGCCCGTGCCCCCACCGCCGGCCCCACCCTCCCCGGTCGGGCCGGTGGTCGCGGTGAGCGTCAGGTCCGTGTACGCCCCGTCGAGCTGCCCGATGCTGACGACCATCACGTGCAACTCCGTCGCCCCCTCGGGCACCGCGACCGAGCCGACGAACAGCGAGCCATCCTCTGCGGCCTCGACGACGGCGACGTCCGCGTTCGTCTCGGTCGGACCGTACGTGAACGTGATCGGGTCGGCGCCGAAACGCACGAGGAACTTGGGCGCGAAGGGCGTCCCCTGTCCGCCGAGCCCGGTCGACCCGAGGGGCACGTTGGTGATCGCGATATCGAGCTGCGTCGAGCCAGGCGGGAGCGACGCGTGCACCTGGACGACGCCCGGGGTCCAGTCGCCGGCCGGGTTCGTCGCCCCGGTGGTCTGCGTGCCGAGCGCGAACCACAGCCCCTGCAGCGCGGCCGGGCCCGAGAGGCCACCGTCTTCGTACTCGAGGATACGCGAGCACCTCGGCAGGACGCCGCGGGTCGTGAAGGCGGCGGTCAGCGCGTCCGCCGTGGCGGCGTCGACGAGCGTCCCCGCCTGCTCGATGATGAGGTCCGCCAGGTCCTCGTAGGAAAGGTCGCCAGTGGGCGCCGCGTTCATGGCAGCGAACACCGCCTCGTCGAGCGAGGCCTGGTCGGCCGCGTCGAGCCCGACGCGCACGTCCCAGATCGCTCCCGAAAACAGCGTCGCGTCTTGGTGCACCTCTCCGCCGATCGCCGACGGGCACGAGTCGTCGTTCGTGAGCTGCCGGATCGCGACCGAGCCGGGCGCAAATCCTTCGACGCGTATTCGCCCACGTCCCCGTCGCCGGTGAGCGCCGACGAGAAGTAGTCGGCGAGCCCCTCGTTCATGCCGCCCGGCGCTGGGCTCGCGCCGAACTCGTCCATGTGCGGCGTCCCCACGAGCTGGATCGTCGCGTTCACGACCGCGTGCACGAGCTCGTGGTAGACGACGTCTCCGTCGTACGAGTAGTCGTTGACCGGCCCCTGGCCGAACCACATCGCCGCGCCGTTGAGCCCGAACACGGTGGAGAAGATCGGGTTCGCCGGCGCGAAGAACGCGTTCTGGAACGGGACGAGCGGCAAGTCGGGGTTCGCGATGTCCGCGAGATCGAACGTGTCGAACCCTTGCGGGATGCGCAGGTTCGAGACCGTGGGCAGGGGCTGCCCGCCGTTGAGCTCGAGGGTCGGGCTCCAGCTGCGGAACAGCTCGTACGCGCGGTTCGCGTGGTGGAACATCGACACCTCCGCGAACGCGTCCTCGGGGTCGTCGTCCTCGGCGGGCGGGATGAGGAAGTCTCCGTTCACGTCCGGGAGCGCCGTCTGGAGCAGATCGCAGGTGTGCACGTCGAGCTCGAAGCCCATGAAGTCGACGGGCCGCACGGTCTGCTGATCGATGCAGTTGAGCGACTGGATCAGCTCGTTCTGCAGCGTCGTCTCCCCCGCCCCGACGGGCAGCGTCACCGCCTCGACGACAGGTGACTTCTCGGGGTTCGAGGGGAACACCTCGGCCTGGTTCAGCGACACGACGGCGTTGTAGACGTAGATGATCTCCCCGGTCTTCGCGTCGACCACCGTGACCGGCTGATACGGCATCCCCGGGATGGCCGCGCCCAGCGCCCACACGAGCCGCACTCCGTCGGGCGTCGGCCACAGCGCCAGCGCGATCTGATCGGAGACGACCGGCAAGCCCGTGCGCTCCTCTGCGACGGCGGCGGCGAGCTCTGACGAGACGTCGGGCGTCACGTCGTCGGGCAGCTCGGACTCGAGGCGCGCCGAGACGAGCCGAGCGACTCCGCCGCTGAACGTCACCGCCACGCCTCGGTGGACGACGGGCAGGCCTTTGTGGAGCTGCCGGAGCTTCACGACGCGATCCCCGCGCGAGAGCTCGACGACCTTCGCTTGCCCGAACGACAGGCCGCGGCTCAGCTCCAGCTGGTCGCCCACGACCTTCCGGGCGGCGCGCTCGAGCAGCGGGTGGCTCGAGGCCTCAGCCGCGCCCTCTGCTGGAAACGGCCCGCGCTTGGTGATGAGACCAGGAGCCGCGGATGCGGCGCCGCCGAGGGTGAGGGCGACGAGCGAGGCGGAGAGAAACGACAGCGAGCGAATGGACCGCATGGGTGGCTCCTTTTCGGAGCGCGAAGTCTATCCGTACGGGCATCCCGACCACGAGCACGAACCTCAAAACTCCTCCAACGCCAGCGTTGGGGCGCCCTGCGCAGCCGAGGCGCGCCGGGTGCGGACGCGCCGCCGCAGGGAGCACGGCCCGCACCCGGTGATATCCGTTTTTCCCGCGGTCCCAGGTAACGTGTCCTCCTGGCACGCGACGTGAAGTTGGGTCGCGACCGCGGCGCTCACGCCGCACAGGAGGTACGATCTCGATGAACGCACTCACGCTCTGGAAGGCCTCGACCCTGACCCTCGCCGGCGCCCTCGCCTTCACGCTCTGGAACCCGGTGAAGGAGGCCGAGGCGGAGCCGCAGCCGCACATGAAGGCGGCCCTCGCGTCGCTCGTGGCGGCGCACGATCAGCTCGACAAGGCGTCGTCCGACAAGGGCGGTCACCGCGTCGCGGCCAAGAAGCTCACGGCGTCGGCGATCGAGGAGGTGAAGAAGGGGATCGCCCACGACGAGAAGAAGTCCACCGACGGCGTGGACGCCGAGCCGACGGAGTAGCAGCCTCTCGCGAGGCCTGGCGACTCAAGCCGCGAGGGGCGGCTCGAGCTCGGAGACCAACGCCGCGACGAGCGCCGAGACATCGGTGCTCGTCGCCGCGTCGACGCCGGGAAGCTCGCGGGCGACCGCGGGATCCCGCGCGAACACCGAGAGGGCGGCTCGGCGCCGGGCCTCGAGCGCACGCGCGGACTCCGCGTCCAGCGCCGAGGTCGCCCACGCGTGGAGATCCCACGACCACTGCGCGTGACGCAGCTCGTCCACCGAGATCGCGCGATAGAAGCGGCGCAGCTCGTGAGACGTCGCGCGCTCGGCCAGGACGAGCGCGACCGCTGCCCCCACCGTCTCACGCGCGCAGCCCTCGACGGCGTTCTCCGCCGCAATGGCAAACAGCGTGCGGTGACGCGCCGCCGGGGCGTGTGGCCGTCGCGCCGAGACGCCTCTCTGGGCGAGCAGCCGGCGGACCAGCTCGGCGTGGCGGCGCTCCTCCACTGCGCTCTGGCGCGCGCGCGCGACGAGGCTCCGCGGCGCGTCGAGCGCCTCCAGCTCCTCCGCGAGGGAGTCGAACGCGACGGCGCTGATCGCCTCGAGCCCGAACATCGCCTCGAGCTGCGCGACCTCACCCCTGCCCGCTGGCGTCGGGGACGCGCCCTCCAGCGAGCGCCCGCACGGGTGCCCGCCCTCGATGCGCGTGCACTCGACGGTGGTGTCCGACACCCGCCGGCACATCCCTCCGCAGATGCGCTCGCAGTCGAGCTCGCAGGTCGCGGGGTCGACCGCCGGCGCGACGGCTGCCGGCTCCGCGGCGACCGCCTTCGGGGGCGAGGCGCTCGGTGCGGCGCTCCCGGAGACCGCGGCGCTCCCGGAGACCGCGGCGCTCGCTGCGCCCTCTCTGGGCGCAGCCACCGCGGCCGTGCTCGTCGCCGAGCCCGCGGGCGCGACGCAGAAGCTCGGGTGCATCTCGGCCCGCGAGCGGACCTCCCGCGGCGGCGACGACTGGCACCGCCGCTCGGAGGTGTCGGAGGCGGCGCACCCGCCGATGAACACGGCGGTCAGGGCGGTGATGACGGCGGCGATGTCACGCTGCATGCCCTGCGACGATACACCTCCCGGCGAGCCCGCGCTCGCTCAGGGTGGATCTTCGAGCGTGCGGATGATCTCGTCGAACTTCGAGCTGCGCGTCAGCTTCTTCGCCTTCCTCAGCGACTCGAGCGCGGCAGGCGGGTTCTTCGCCATCATGAAGCGCAGCCCCTCGAGGCCGGCGCGCTCGCCCTCGGGCAGAGGCGGCGAGAAGACCGGCAGCGCGAGCGATGAGCTCTTCTGGTAGTCGAACGGCGGGTAACGCCTCGCGAGCCCGTACGGCGTGGAGTACTCGAAGTCGGGCTTGAGGTCGGAGTACACCTGCGGACGGCCGCGGATCTCCGCGCTCTCGAAGTAGCGGTCGAGCTCGTCGTCGGACGTGTACAGGCTGAGCTCGACGAGCTCGAGCATCGACTGCATCCGGTGCTGCTTGAGGATCGCCCTCATGCCCCGGCTCTTCTCGAGCGACGCGACGACGGCGCGGTCGATCGACAGCGGGCGCGCGGAGGCGACGATGAAGCCCTGCGAGGCGATGCGGTCGGCGTAGAAATGGACGTGCGGAAAGACCGCACGCACCGTGCGGGCGGGGGAGCGAACGTCCGCGGGGTCGACGTCGTGGATCTGGATCCACGTCAGGAAGACTCCGCGCTCACCGAGCCGCGCTCGGACGACCTCGAAGAACTCGCGGCTGTAGACGTTGCCTGCGCCGGCGAACGCGGCGCCGGTGATGGCGACCGCGATCAGATCGTAGCTGTCGCGGCTGAGCTGGAGGAAGTTGCGCCCGTCGTCCTCGACGATGCGAACCCGCGCCGCGTCGTTGAACGGTCCGCTGGCGAACTCGGGAAACTCGCGCCTCGCCAGCTCGAGGATCGCGGGGCTGAACTCGACCGCGTCGATCTTCGCGAACGGCATCTCGTGCAGCACGCGGAGCGTGCGCGCGGGGCCGATGCCCACGAGCCCTGCGCGCTCGCTCTTGTCGATGTAGAGCGCGCCGATCAGCGCGAACAGGTCTTGGAACTCTCCTCGATCGCTCGAGCCCTCGTATTTGCCGTTCGTCTTGAGGACGCGACGCCCCTTCGCGCTCTTGGTGACCGTCACGTAGCCCGACTGCGCGTCCTCGATGTGCGCGACCACCGGGCTGTCGTCGAGGGCGCTCGACGGCCTCCAGTAGTAGTGGTTTCCGCGGGTGAGCCGCTCGATGTCGAAGCCTGGCACGAGGAGCGCGAGCGCGACGGCGAATACGCCGAGCGCGAGCGCGCCGCGCGCCACGCGGCCGTCTTCCGCCTTCGCGTCCGGTGACCGACGGGCGAGCACGAGCGCCAGCGCCCCGACGGCGATCAGCGCGACCGCGAAGCCTCGGAGCAGGGACTCGCTCGACACCCGACCCACCAGGAAGAACCCGGTCCCCAGCGACCCGAGGATGGTCCCCACCGTGTTCGCGGAGAAGATCGCGCCGACCCCTGCCGCGTCGTGGTCCTTGGGCCGACGCGCCGCGGCGGCCAGCGCGGGGAGGGCCACGCCCATCGCCATCGTGGTCGGCCCCAGCAGGACGATGCAGTAGCCGAGCCTGAGCAGCTCGCGACCGAAGAACCCGCCGATCCCTCGCAGCCGCGGGAAGGTGTCGACCAGGTCCGGGAAGCGATCCCACAAGAGCAGCGACAGCGCCACGCCGACCCCCATCACGATCGCCGAGCCGCCGAAGACGACCGCGCTCGAGGCGCGCAACCGGCCGCGCAGCCGCGGCAAGAACAGGCTGCCGGCGCCGATGCCCAGCAGGATCACCGACAGCATGATGGAGAACGCGTAGACGGTGACGCCGATCACGCAGCCGATGAGGTGGAACCACACGACCTGGAGCGAGAAGCTCAACACACCCTGGGTCGCCGCGAACCCGAGCGCCGTCGCGCGCCCGAGCCGCGGGCCCCCCTCGTCCTTGACCTCCCGCGCCTCCACCTCGCCCGGCTGCGCGTCCGGCGTTCGGCCGCGGGGGAGCCGGAGCGCGACGACCGCGACCAGCACGTTGATCCCCGACGCGAGGAACAGCGTTCCATCGAGCCCCGCGAGCGGGATGGCGGCGTAGCTCGCCAAGAGCGCGCCCGCGGCTGCGCCCAGGGTGTTGACGGCATAGAGCGCGGAGAGCCGCCGCTCGAAGCCCGCCGAGCTGCGGAACGCCGCCACCAGCGTCGGCAACGTGCCGCCCATCAGGAACGTGGGCGCGAAGACCAGCGCGAACGACAACGAGAAGCGGACCAGCGTGAGCGTGCCGGGGCTCTCGCGGAACGAGGAGGTCGCCGCGAGCGCGATCGCTCGGAAGGCACCGAAGGCCAGGGGCAGCGCGCCGTAGAAGACGCCCACCGCGAGCTCGAGCCACGCGTAGATCGCGATGGGGCTGCGAGCGCGACCGACCCACCTGCCGAACGCGAGCGAGCCTGCCGACAGGCCGCCCATGTACGCGGCCAGCACGGTGGAGGTCGCCAGGTGGCTCGAGCCGAAGACGTAGCTGAGCAGCTTGCCGAGGACGACCTCCGCCGTGAGCGCGGTCATCCCCGAGAGGAAGAACAGCCCGAAGAGGAGCCTCGTCTCGGTGCGCGGCGCGGGGTCGGTCACGGGACCGGCCGCACGATACAACGCTCAGGGCACGAGCGCGGTCGACATCAGGGCGAGGTGCAGGAAGCCGGCGGAGAACGCCACGAACGCGCCGACCACGAAGAGGCCGGTCAAGGACATGCCCATGAGCGAGGGCGAGACGACCACCGCGCCAGCGGGGGGTGGCGTCGAGCGCTTGGGGCGGTCGCGGAGCCACTCGAGGTCTGACTTGGAAGCGGCGAGGTTCTGCCGCGCGCGTGCGATGGCTTCGTCTAGCTCGACCATGGGTTCGGGGAGGGACACGCGCGCCACGCTCGCGTTCCGTCCCCGTCAAAAATAGGGAGGAGAACCTCCTACCCGAGAGGCCGGCTATGCTGGGCCGATGCCGAACCGAGGTCCTCATGTCTGACCGAGCCCACGACATCGTCCTGTGGGGGGCGACCGGCTTCACCGGCCAGCGGATCGCGGCCTACTTCGCCCGAAACGCGCCCGCGGGGCTCCGCTGGGGGCTCGGCGGCCGGGATCGCGGCAAGCTCGAGGAGGTGCGCCGCGGGCTCCCCGGCGAGGCCTCGCGGGTGCCGATCGTGACCCACGACGCCACCTCCGAGGGATCGATGCGCGAGCTCGCAGGCTCGACGCGAGTCGTGTGCACGACCGTCGGACCGTACGGGCGGTACGGGCTCCCGCTCGCTCGCGCGTGCGCCGAGCTCGGCACCGACTACTGCGACATCACCGGCGAGGTGCCCTTCATGCGGCGCGTGATCGACGAGTGCCACGAGCGCGCCCGCGCGACGCAGAGCCGCATCGTCCACACCTGCGGCTTCGACTCGATCCCCTCCGACCTCGGCGTCTACCTCGTCGCCCGGCACGCCGGCCGCCCGCTCTCCGAGGTCAGGTTCATCCTCACCGACAGCCGCGGGAACATCAGCGGCGGTACCGCAGCCACGATGCTCGACCTGATCGACCAGGCGCGTCGAGACCCCGCGACGCGGAGGCTGCTCGCTCAGGCTCACGCGCTCGACCCCGACCCCAAGGCGACCCCACGCGGCCCCCGACAGAGGCGAGGGCCGGTGACCTGGGACGCCGACCTCAGGTCCTTCGTCGCTCCGTTCCCGATGGCGGCGGTCAACGTGCGCGTGGTCCACCGCTCGAACGCGCTCGCAGGCTTCGCCTACGGTGAAGGCCTGGGGTACCGCGAGACGATGATCATCAAGGGGCCTTTGTATGGGCTGCCTGGCGCGATCGCCGCAACCGCCGGCATGGCGGCGTTCGGGCTCGCCGCCTCGCTCGGACCGACGCGAGCGTGGGTCGAGCGCCGCTTGCCCAAGCCGGGACAAGGGCCCTCCGAGGCGCGGATCGCGCGCGGATACTTCAAGGTGACCTTGCTGGGGACGGCGCGAGGGGACGAGCGGCCGAGCGTCGCGGCGTACATCGAGGGCGGAGAGCCGGGCTACGGGGAGACCGCCACGATGCTCGCCGAGTCGGCGCTCTCCCTGGCGGTCGACCCTCGCAACCCCGGGTTCGAAGGGGGCGTGTTGACGCCGGCGACGGCCCTCGGCGAGCACCTGGTGGCGCGCCTGCGCGCGAGGGGCATGCGCCTCGACGTCGGGGCCTGGCCTTGTTGAGAGGGTCCGTCACAGTTGTCGACGTCGTCCCGATGGACCCAGCGACCGCCCCATGACCAAGACCTCTCTTGCCCTCCGAGCCCTCCTCCTCTGCGCGACGCTGTGCGCGAGCGCCTGCGACACCAGCCGCGGGACCGGCCAAGGCTCGACCGTCGCCCGGTCGACCAGCTCGCCGCCCGCGCCGAGCTCGGCGAGCGCAGCGCCCTCGCTCACAGGCTCGGCTGCCGAGAGCGCGTCGCCTCACGTGGCCCTGATGGCGAGCGCCTCCGTGGACCCCCCTCCCCCCGCTCGCGACGTGCGCATGCCGACCGAGTGGCTCGCCGATCTCAGCTGGAACGGCCAGCAGCGCCTGGGGCACGCCAAGACCCACAAGGGAGAGGTCGTTCAGAAGCTCTTCGACGACGCGGGGGTGACCTTCCCGCCGCACGAGCTGTTGTTCCGCGTGTTCAAGAAGGAGCGCGAATTCGAAGTGTGGGCCGGCGACGACGGCAAGCCGATGAAGCTGATCTCGACGTACGGCGTCTGCGCCGCGAGCGGCGTGCTCGGGCCCAAGCGCAACGAGGGCGATCTGCAGGTCCCCGAGGGCTACTACAAAGTCGGCTACTACCACCCGATGAGCGCCTATTACCTCTCGGCGCAGGTCAACTACCCCAACGCGTCCGACAAGGTCCGGGGCGGGCCGTCACCGGGCAGCGACATCCTCATCCACGGCCGGTGCGCGTCGATCGGCTGCGTCTCGATGACCGACGAGCGCATCGAGGAGATCTACCTGATCGGGTGGGGCGCCTTCATGAAGGGCCGCCCCACGAACATCCACATGTTCCCCGCGCGAGATTTCAAGCCGCTGTACGCCGACCCCAACTACGCAGCGCATCATGACTTCTGGCGGGAGATCGAGCCTGGCCTCACCGCGTTCGACAAGACCCACCGCCTGCCCGACGTCCGCATCGAGAAGGACGGTCGGTACGTGGTGACGCCCGCAGACTGACCCCCTCGGGGCCGTTGCCGGGGGCGCCGAACGATCCATGCTTGGGACCGCCCTTTCACGACAGCGACGCGGAGAGTGTTTTCCGGTAGGCTAAGCGCTCCTCGTGGCTCTTCCTGAGCTCGATCAAGAGTCGGATCGTTTCGTGCTCGAGGGCCGCGCAGGCGGCGGGGGCATGGGCGACGTGTATCGTGCGACCGACCGTCAGACCGGCACGATGGTCGCGGTCAAGGTCCTGCGCTCGAGCGCGAGCGTGGTGGAGCGCGCGCGCTTCCAGCGCGAGATCTCGGTCATCGCGGACCTGAGGCACCCCAACATCGTCGAGTACATCGCGCACGGGTCGCTCCCCGATGGCCGGCCGTTCTACGCGATGGAGTGGCTCGACGGAGAGGATCTGGTCCAGCGTCAGCGTCACGCCCCGCTCGGCATGAAGGACGCCG
Source organism: Polyangiaceae bacterium (assembly GCA_016719945.1). Taxonomy (GTDB): domain Bacteria; phylum Myxococcota_A; class Polyangia; order Polyangiales; family Polyangiaceae; genus Xiheicaenibacterium. The sequence goes on from JADJYE010000020.1 coordinate 12,689, forward strand.
TCGAGGTCGTGCGGCGCTCGGCGCAGGCGATGGCCGCGGTGCACGCGCGGGGCATCGTCCACCGCGATCTGAAGCTCGGAAACATCTTCCTCATCCGGGGCAAGGGCACCAACGTCAAGCTGATCGACTTTGGCGTCGTGCGCATGCCGGGCGAGAACCTCGTCGAAGACCGGGGCGCGATCCTGGGCACGCCCCATTTCATGGCCCCCGAGCAGGCGCGCGGCGAAGAGGTCGACGCGCGCGCCGATGTCTACTCGCTCGGCGCGGCGCTGTTCAAGCTGCTCACCGGCCGCAACGTGTTCGAGACCGATCACATCGTCGCGCTCCTGGGGCGCCTGGTGATCGAGGACCCACCGAGCCCAGCCAGCGTCCGCTTCGATATCCCCGAGCTGCTCGATCGCGCTGTGTTGCAGGCGCTCCAGCGTCGCCAGCAAGATCGCTTCGAGAACGCGGGGGAGTTTGCCCGCGCCCTCGCGCGCGTCGGAGATCTCTCGAACGATCCGCCCGCGACCGACCGCTCGGCGTCCGCGGTGAGGCGCGCGCCGCCGCCGAGCAAGCCGCAGCCCGAGCCGGCGGCGCCCGAGACCGAGCGGCCGAAGCGCGAGGCCGAGCGTCGGGTCGTCGCGGCCGCCCTCTTCGATCTCGGCTCGGCGCGGCTCGATCCGGCGCTGCACGAGAAGCTCTGGGAGATCCTCGGCGAAGACGCGCGGGTCGAGGCGCTGCTCGGCGGGCGCATCGTGACGATGCTCGGCCTGACGCGCTCCATCGGCGACGAGCCGATCCGCGCGGCGCGCGCCGCGCTGCTGGTGACGAAGGCGCTGCCGCAGGCGAAGGCGGTGGTCGCGGTCGGTCACGCCATCGCCGCCGGTGGCAGCTCCAAGACCCGCCCCGCCAGCCTCGCGGCGCAGGCGCTCGAGCGCGCCGCCGAGCAGCTCGAAGCGAGCCAGGCTGGCACCGCCCGCATCGATCCTGGTGTGCTCGGCGCGCTCGCGGGGCGCTTCGTGCTCCAGGAAGACGCCTTCGGCGCCGTCCTCGTGCGCGAGGACCCGAGCGGGTTCGGCAGCCGCGTCCTGCTCGGACGGCCCACGCCCACCGTGGGCCGCGACAAGGAGCTCGCGCTGCTCGTCAGCGTCTACCAAGAGCTGCTCGACGAGGGCACGCCGCGCGCCGCGATCGTCACGGGTCCCCCCGGGATCGGCAAGAGCCGCGTCCGCCACGAGCTGCTCTCGCGCCTCGAGACGAGCGGCTTGCCGCCGGAGGTGCTGGTCGTGCGGGGCGATCCGATGAGCCAAGGCTCGAGCCTCTCGTGCCTCGGCCGCGCGCTCCGCGCGGGGATGGGCGTCCACGACGGTGAGAGCCCCGACGAGCAGATCCGCAAGGTGCAGCAGCACATGCACTTCCGGCTCCCGAAGGCGCTGCGCTTCTTGACCGGCTTCCTCGCGGAGCTGCTCGGCGTGCCCTTCCCCGACGACCACGACGAGCCGCTGCGCGCCGCTCGGCGCAGCTCGCAGCTGATGCAGTCGCGCACGCGCATGGCCCTCGAGGCGCTGGTCCGATCGCAAGCCGATCTCATGCCGCAGCTGGTGTTCATCGACGACGCGCAGTGGCTCGACGAGACCACCGTCGATCTCCTGGACTGGCTGCTCGGCTGCCCGGACCTCAAGTTCGCGGTGTTCGCCTTCGGGCGCCCCGAGATCGAGGCCCGCTTCTCACAGCTGTGGGGCACCAAGAACGTGACGCGGCTCTCGCTCGCCACGCTGTCGCCGAGCGCGTCGGACAAGCTCGTCCGCGTCGCCCTGCCGGGCGCAGAGCCCCGGGTGCGCGCCACGATCATCGAGCGCGCTGGCGGCAACGCGCTGTTCCTGGAGGAGCTGGTTCGCGCGGCGGCCGCCGGCCAAGACGAGCTGCCGCTCACCGTGCAGGCCATGCTGCAGATGCGGCTCGATCGCATGCCGCGCAACCTGAAGGAGGTCGTGCGCTCGGCGAGCGTCCTCGGACCCATCTTCTGGACGGGCGCCGTCTCGGGCCTCCTGGAGCGCGACGCCAAGGGCGAGCTCGAGGCCCTCGAGCAGGAGGAGATCTTCACGCGCCAGCAGCAGAGCCGCATCTCCGGCGAGACCGAGTGGACCTTCCGGCACCCCCTCCTGCGTGACGCCGCGTACGCGTCGATCCTCGACGAAGATCGCACGGAGATGCACCGCTTCGTCGCGACCTGGCTCGAGTCGAAGGGAGACGCCGACGTCGGGCTCATCGCGCAGCACGCCGACGCGGGCGAAGACTTCGAGCGCGCCGCGAAGCTGTACGCCAAGGCCACGCGCCAGGCCCTCTCCGCGGGGGCGCACCTGGAGACGGCCCTCGAGCTGGCCGAGCGCGGCCTCGACTGTGGCCCCCCCGACAGCGTCCGCGCCGAGCTGCTGCTCGCCGCAGCGAAGGCGCGCATCCCGCTCGGGCGCCTCGAGGACGGCGTGCGGGCCGCCGAGCAGGCGACCGAGCTGTCCGCGCCGGACAGCGACACGTGGGCCGAGGCCCAGTGCCTCGCCGCCACGGCGCTGATCGAGAGCGGCCGCGCACAAGAGGGCGACGAGCGAGCCGCGCGCGCGCTGGGCCCCGACGGCGCCGGCGTCAGCGTCGCGACCCGGGTGAAGCTCATGGCCGCGCGCGTGCGCGGGTGGGTCGATCTGGGGCGGCCCAGGGAGGCGCTCAAGCTCGCGGACGACGCGCTCATCCTCGCGCGGGACACGACCTCCACCGAGGCGCTGATCCGCGTGCTCGACGCGCGCCTGTTCGCGCTGATGCAGCTGGCCGATCCTTCGGAGGTCGTGAGCTCCGGCCCGTCTGTGATCGACATCGCGGACGCCGCGGGCGACGTCGTGCAAGCCACGCGCGCGCGGCTGAACACGGCGTCGTCGATGAACCTGCTCGGGCTATTCGAGGAGGCCCGCTGGCTCTTGGATCGCGCCCTCGGCGACGCGCGAGACCGGCGGATGCGCATCCTCGAGGCGTTCGCGCTGCACAACGGCGGCATGACCGAGGCCCGGCTCGGCCTCGTCGACCGGGGCATCGAGATGCAGCGCGAGGCCGGAAAGATCGCGGACGAGACGGGCGCCGCGCGCCTCAGGATCCACGCGCGCGTCTATGAGGCGCTGCTGTTGTTGTGGCGGGTGGCCCAGGCCCACGCCGACGGCTCCGACATCCAAGACGCGGGGGATCTGGCCGCCGCCCAGTTCCTCGCGGCCTACGTCGAGGCCGAGGTGAGGAGCGTGCCCGTGCTGCTGCCCACCTCGAAGTTCGTCTCCGCCGCGGTCACGTACTCGCGAGGCGCGACCGAGGAGGCGCTGGAGCTGGCGATGGAGGCGGTGAAGCTCCTTAAGGATCAGCCCGTCGAGGAGTGGGAGGAGCTGACGCACCTCACGCTGATCGAGACCCAGCTCGCCCTCGAGGACGACGCCGCCGCGAACCACGCCATCGAGGAGGCGTTTTCGTTGGTGTGCGAGCGCGCGCGCAAGATCACGCGGACCGAGCACCGAAACGCCTACCTCGAGCGCATCCCCGAGGTGTGCCGCATCGTCGAGCTGGCGAAGGAGCGACTCGGCAAGAGCCTGCCGTTCTTCGCGGCCCTCCCGCTGAGGCCACCGCCTGGCAACGCCACGACGCGGCCGGGCGCGATGTCTTCGGTCCCACCGCCGACGCTGAAGCCCCCGCCGAAGAAGTAGGGGCGGCCCGTGGCTCCAGGAGGCTAGGGCTTCTTGGGCGCCGCGGGAGCGGCCGGCTTCTTCTCGGGCTCCGGCTTCTTCGTCTTCGCGGTGCCGCCTTCGCCGGCGTTGTACGCCTGGATCACCCGCTCGGTGACGTCGAGGTCGCGGCGGAAGTGGATCGCCGCCTGCTTGTCGATCACGAGATCGAAGCCATCCGTCTGGGCGAGGGCCTTCACGATGTTGCCGAGCTTCTGCAGCATCGGGTTGTACATCTCGTTCTGCTTGCGCGCGAACTCGCGCTGAAACTCGCTGGCCGCCTGCTGGTACGCCACGAACTTCTGCTCGAGCTCGGCCTTCTTCTTGTCGAGCGCGGCGTCGCTCTTGCCCTTCTTCTTCTCTTCCTTGAGGACGTCTTCGTACTCCTGCTGGAGCTGCTTCTGCTTGTTCAGCAGGTCGGCCTGCTTGTTGTCGAACAGCTTGCGCAGGTTCGACTCGATGCGCATCCCCTCCTCCGTCTCGCGCAGCACCTTCTGCGTGTCGAGCACGGCGATGCGCAGCGCGGCGGGCGCGGGCTGAGCCGCCGGCGCAGGCTGCGCCGGGGCCGGCTGAGCGGCGACCTCGGTGGCGAGCACGAGGGTCGACAGGGCGAAGACCGAGGCGGCGAGGCGAGCGACTGCGGACATGCCGAAGCACTTACCGGCGGCCCCCCACCCCGTCAAGAAAGGCCCGTCCCTAGAGCAGCGTCTTCACGCGCTCAGAAGCGGCCGGAGACGACGAGCCCGGGCCCCTGCCCATCGGGCGCGAAGAACGAGACTTTTGGGGCCGTGTCGCTCGGGGCGTCGGCGCTGGCGCTCTTGCCGCTCATCGTGACGATCAGGACGATCCCCGTGACGGTCGCGGCAGCGCCGACCGGGAAGAAGACCTCCGCCAGCCCGGTCATCAGCCGGCCCTGATCGTAGGTGTCTTGGGCGGAAGGCGGGCACGACGTGTCGCCGCCGCACAGGTCGTCGAGCTCGGAGATGGCCTGCTGTCGCAGGCCGATGAACACCGCGCCCGCGACGAGGCTCGCGCCGCCGATCGCCGTGAGCACGATCCCCGGGACGCTCGGCCCGCCTGGCTCGACCTTGTCCGGGCCCGCGCCGCCGCCGTCCCCGGTGGGCCCGCGCTTCTCGTCGGGCGCGGGGATCTCGAGGGTGATCTCCTTCGACTCGCCGTCCGCGAGCTTCACCTTGTGCTGCTTGACGACCTTGCCGTCGACCATCACCCGCAGCATGCGCTCGCCCGGGTCGACGCGGACGTCGGCGCCGATCTGGCTGGACCCGAGCTCGGCGCCGTCGAGGTCGATGGTCGCCTTCGGGTTGGGCTTGGGCTCGCTTCGGATCACCTTCAGCTTGGCGATGCGCGGCTCGAGGGCGGCGATGCGCCCAGGGACGGCCTCGGCCACCTTGGTGGCGCCCGACTCCTCCGCCTTGGCCAGCGCGAGCCGGTAGTTTCCAAGCGCCGAGACGAGCTTGCCGAGCTCTCGCTCGCACTCGGCGATGTTGAACGCGACCTGAGCGTTCATCCTCACCTGGCCGACGGCCTTGAACTTCGCGAGCGCCGCGGCCCAGTCTTGCGCGGCCATCAGCGCCACGCCGTCCCGGAACTGCTCGCGCGCCTTCAGCACCTCGGGGGAGTCTTCTTGGCCCTTCGGGTCGGGCGCCGGCTGGGCCTCCGCCAGGCGAGGCGCCGCCACAGAGGGGAGCGCGACGGCGGCGAGGAGCGCGAGGGCCGAGATCGTCCAGCGGCGCGGCGGCAGCACAAGCGGAGCCTATCACGATAGACTGCCGCCCAAGGAGAAGAGCCGCGTGAAGATCCTCTACGGCGTGGTGGGCGAAGGCATGGGCCACGCGATGCGCTCGCGCGTGATCCTCGAGCACCTCCTCAAGGAGGGGCACCAGCTCGAGATCATGGCGTCGGGCCGCGCGGTCGACTTCCTCAAGAAGCGCTTCGAGACCGAGGGCTCGGCCGCCGGGGTCACGTCGATCCACGGCCTGCACATGATCTACGAAGAGAACCGGGTGCGCCGCGGCAAGACGCTGTGGAGCAACGTGCTCACGGGCGCCACCGGCGTCCCCAAGAACATCGCCGCGTACTTCGAGCTGCTCTCGTCGTTCCGGCCGGAGGTGGTGATCAGCGACTTCGAGTCGTGGACCTACCTCTACGCGAAGGCCCACCGCCTCCCGATCCTGTCGGTCGACAACATGCAGATCATCAACCGCTGCGTGATCCCGGAGGACGTGTACGCGGGCCACGAGACCGACTTTCAGATCGCGAAGGCGTTCGTCAAAGGCAAGCTGCCCTACTGCGACGAGTACTTCGTCACGACCTTCTTCCGACCCGAGATCCGCAAGCCGCGGACGCGCCTGTTCCCCCCGATCTTGCGCCCCGAGATCCTCGACGCGAAGGCCCGCCCCGGCGACCACCTGCTCGTGTACCAGACGGCCGAGGGCAACGAGGGGCTCGCGACCACCCTGCAGAAGACCGGGCTGCCGTGCCGCATCTACGGCATGAAGCGAGACCTCCAGGGCGACCACGTCGAGGGCAACCTCACGTACCGCCCCTTCAGCGAGGCTGGCTTCATCGACGACCTCGCGTCGTCACGCGCCGTCGTCGCCGGCGGCGGCTTCACGTTGATGGGCGAGGCCGTGTACCTGCACAAGCCGATGCTCAGCGTCCCGCTCGGGGGGCAGTTCGAGCAGGTCTTGAACGCCCGCTACCTCACGAAGGTCGGGTTCGGAGCCGCGGCCGACGATCTGTCGAACCCGGCGACCGTGGCCGCGTTCGTCGAGCGCCTCCCCGAATACGAGTCGAACCTCGCCAAGTACGCGCAGAACGGCAACCGAGACATCCTCGCTGCGATCGACGAGTTCCTCGATCGCGCCGCAGCCGGCCTGGTCTAGCCTTCGGTCGAGCCGGCGCCGTCGTCGGACTTCGGCGGCGTCGAGGCGCGCGCCCCTGGGCTGCGTCGGCTCCACGGCTCGGCCTCACCCTCGATGCGGACGAGCACGGCGGTGATGTTGTCGCGGCCGCCGTTCCGGTTGGCGGCCTCGACGAGCCGCGCGCACGCCTCGGTGAGGACGCTCGTCTCGTGCACGATCTTCACGAGGTCCTCGTCCTCGATGGTGAGCTGCTTCAGCTTCGGGCCGCGCAGGTGGTACGCCCGGCTGTCGCCGGCGTGGCACACGTGCATGAACCCGTCGCTCGGGCTGTACGCCGCCGCGACCACCGTGGTGCCCATGCCCCGGTGGGCGCGCGAGTCGTCGGCGCGCGCGAAGATCTTCGCGTTGGCGTCACACACCGCGGCGCGCAGCTGCTCGCCCACGCCCCCCGGCGGCGGCTGGGCGCGGAAGAAGCTCGCGATCGTGGCGGCCGCCATGCGGCTCGCGACCTCGCCCGACTGATGCCCACCCATCCCGTCGGCCACGACGAAGACGTTGAACTCCGGGAGGAGGATGAACCTGTCTTCGTTGTGGTTGCGCTCTCGTCCGATGTCGGTGAGACCCGCAGCGATTGCCCGCATTTTTTCGGATGCTAGCAAGAGAACCGCCTGTGGGAAACCGCGACGGTGGGGGCCCTGCACAAGGCGCGGTCGGGGGTGTCCGAGATGACCGCGCCCACGACGGCTCGACGCAGATCGTGCGTCGGTCGCCGAACGCGCGCGCCCTGCGACGGTCTTCAGCCGAGGAGGAGCGAGCCCATGAGGGGCGCCACGATCGCGAGCACCCCGTACTCCGCGGCCCCGTTGGGGCGGGTCCAGAAGAGGCGCAGCATCGCCCCCTGAAAGACGGGCACCATGGCCCCTTGGATCAAGGCTCCCGCGAATGACGGCAGCGCGCCCACCCGTTCGAGGAGGGCCACGATGAGGGGCGCGGCGGCGCCGAGCGCTGCGATCAGGAGCAGGCCCCGCCGCCCATCGATCCGACAGAGGCTGATCGTGATTGCTCCCGACACTCCGACCACGACGAGCGCGACGACCGATGGCGAGAGTCGCGGCGTGCCGGCCCAGTCTCGGCCAAGCGAACCGGCGATCACCTGCGCGAGCCCCAGGCCAACCAGAGCCGCTAGCGCCGCTGCCGCCGTCGGCGCCCGCTGGGCAGCCGAGCGGGTCAGCTTGCCAGCGCGAGCGCGCAACACGCATCCCCCTACCACGACCAAGCCCAGGGCTGCGCTGACGACCATCCGCGTCGAGTCCGGTGACATCCGCGCGACGAGTCGTCCGACGAGGGGCTCTGCCAGCAGACGGCCGCAGAGGTAGAGGAACGGCAGCCCAGGGAGCCACCGCTCCTCGTCGGGACGTACCCTTGCAATGGCGACGGCACCGACCAGGACTGGCAAGATCCAGCTGAGCCAGAGCGTGGCCAACAGCCCAGGCCAAGGCCACACCGTCGCGGCGAAGGCGAGCAGAGACGGCACGGCCGCACCCGCGACGAGCAGATCGGACGCCCTGCTTCCGCGCGCCCGCAACAAGACCAGACAGCCCAGCCCGCTGGCGAGCACGAAGGCAGCGGCGCCGGTCGGGTTGGCATCGCGCGCAGTCGCTCCGACGCTCAACATGTCGGCCTTGGTGACCCAACCCAACAGCGTGCGAGAGGCTCCGGCGACGACGGCTGAGAGCCCGAGCGCCGCGAGGAGCAGATGGGGGCGGACTGTGTCAGCCATCGGTTTGCCCGTCGGGGGTGAGGATGGAGCGGCGCGCTGGCCGAGGATGGCGGTGAGCGCGTTCGCTGGATGCCGAGGAGAGGTCGCCTGGAAGCCCGCGACGGTGGGGGCCCGCAACAAGCCGCGGTCGGGCCTAGCAGTTCAGGTTGATGAGGCCCCCGGTGATGTTGACGGTGCCCTTGCCCACGACGTTGACCGTACCGGAACCGTGGATGTTCACGGTGCCGCCGGAGACGTCGATCGTGGGGGCCTCGACCGTGACGTGGGCGGCGCTCTTGACCGTCACGGATGCGCTGCCGGAGATGGTGATCTCGTCGCCTTCGACGGTGATGGTCGGCGCGGAGTCGCGGATGGCGCCACCGGCGCTCCGCATGATCAGCGCCCCGACGGCCAACGCGTCCATCGAGCCGATGTTGGTGAAGCGAGACGACGCGACGGAGAAATTTTGGTTGGCGTCGATCGACGTCGTCTGCGTGGCGCCGATGTGGACGACCTGGTTCGACTGAACCTCGAAGTTTTGGTTGCCCTGGATGACGAAGTCTTGCTGGCCCTCGATCAGGGTCTCTTGGTCGCCCTTCACGTGGACCTTGTCGAAGTTGGCGACGAACCGCGCCGAGTTGTGGCGCACGTTCATGATGAAGTCGCGGGCGACGTGCACGATGTACTTCTCCTCCCCCTGCAGGTCGTCGAAGGCCATCATGTTGAAATTGCCGTCGTACGGGCTCGTCATGCTCTTGATGCACGAGTACGTCGGGCGCTGGGTCGCGTTCTCGGGGGAGAGGTTCTTCCCGTTGTAGACGCGGCCCGTGATGATCGGCCTGTCGGGGTCGCCGTCGAGGTGGTCGACGATGACCTCGTCGCCCACGCGCGGGTGGAACATCGCCCCGTGGCCGCGGCCGCCCGCGAACATCTGACTCACGCGGACCCAGCAGGACGTCGGCTCCTGCTCGTGCCTCGCGCTGTCCCGGTCCCAGTGGAAGCGCACGCGCACCGAGCCGAAGTCCCCCTCGCCGCCGACGTTGATCTCCTGGTCCTGTCCGACCTCGGCGGTGACGACGGCGGTCTGGCTGCCGACGATGCGCGGGCGGGCAGTGCGCCGCGCAGGGCGAAACTTGGAGGCCGGCGACGCCTGGGCCTCGCAGGAGAAGAGCCCCTCGACGCGGGCGGTGTACGTCGGCTCGCCATCGGCGGCGGCGAAGCTCATGCGCTGCCTCAGCTGCACCTCGAGCCGGTGCGCGAGGTACGTGCCGCCGAACTTCGGGTGCTCGAGGGCGAAGAGGCTGCCCGCGGAGAGGCCGCGTGCGTTGGTGTCGAGCGAGACGAAGCGGCGCTCGCTGTCGAGCTGCTCCTCCCGCGAGCGCGCGAGGTGCTCGCCGAGCGCGTTCGAGAAGGCGAAGCGCCCTGGGCTCTCGATCGTCATCGGCTCGCTCCCGGCGGAGGGTGAGCCTCCGACCAGCGCGAGGTCGGGCTTGCGGTGGTCGTAATCGAGCAGGGCGACCGCCTTCGGGCGCAGGCGGCCCCCGGCGCGCACGTTCCTCGATTCTTGGTGCAGCTTGTCCTGGCTGAGGGCCACCGGGCCCGTGACGTCGCGGCGGCCCGCGTCGGCGTCGGCGAGCACGAGCACACACTCCTCGGCGGTGTGCTCGAAGTGGTACGCGATCCCCTCCTCTTCCAGGATGCGCGAGACGAAGTCCACGTCGGACTCTTCGTATTGGACCGAGTAAGGGCGCGCCTCGACGTCCTCGAGGCGGGCGACGTCAGTGACGCGGAGCGCGTACGTCGCCTTGAAGCCCGAGTAGCTCCCCCAGTCCCCGTCGGCAGGCTCGGCGCGATCGCCGCTCGAAGCGGTGAGCTCCATCCCGGTGGAGCCACGCTCGAGGGTCTCGACGAGCACGTCCTTGATCGTCTGATCGACGTGGATGACACACTTGCGGTAGAGCCGGGCGCGCGCGTAAGGGGGCGCGAGCTTGACGCGCAGGCGGCTGCCTTTCTCGACGCTGAGCTCCTCGACCTCGACCACCAAGCCGTGGACGAGGCGCACCGCTGGCTCGGCGTCGGTCATGATCCGCAGGGTCGCCTTGGCGCCCAGAAGGGCCTCGTGGTCGACCTCCGACGCGCCGTCGGCGAGCGCCAGATCAATCACGTACTCATAGGGCGCGCTGATCTCCTCGCGGCCTCTGGCCTCCAGGACGATGAGCTGGCCCCACGGCCCCTCGGGGCTCTCGGCCCCTTCGAATGCAAAGAAGAACCTGTCTGAACGTTCCATGTGCTCTCTCCCATCCCCTCAGTTCAGGTGGATCTGCTCGCCGTTGAGCTTCACGTCGTCGGTCGCGCGCACGTCGACGCCCCCTTGGCGCGCGACGATCTCGACCGAATCGCCCGAGAGGCGCAGCGCCCCCGCCGACTCCATCGTCACGTCCTTCGACATCAGCCGGACCGCAGGGCCGGCCTCGGTCGCCCGCACCTCCACGAGGGGGACGCCCTCGTCGCTCTCGATCCGAATGACCTCGTCGGCCTTGAGCCGTCGCACGTTCGTGTCCCGCGGGTCCGGGTCGAGGCGCCGGCGAAAGCCGTCGACGACTCCGGCCACGATGCCTCCGGGTGCGCCCGACGCTGCGAGCACGAGCACCCTGTCCCCCACCCGCGGACGGACGCCCGCGAGGCACGGGACCCAGGCCTCGCCCGCGCCATCGAACGCGCACCGAACCCGCCCCGCCAGGACCGGGTGCTCGTCGGCGACGCAGCGAGCCACCTCGGCCGCCGGCCGCTGCGCGGCGGGCTCGATGAGCTCGAGCAACGGCTCGAGGGCCAAGGGACTGTCTCCATCCGGGGCGGCGCTTCGGGTCACGGCTCTCCTCCTTGCAGCAACGTGCGCTCGTGAGCGATCACCCGCGGCAGGATGGCCTCGGGGGCGTCGTAGCGAGCGACGAAGCTCTCCACTTGAGTCGTGATCGGGATGCGAGCGTGGACACCCGGAATGAAGGCCCGATGCATTTTGTGCTCGACCGCGTAGGTCACGCAGAGCTCGTCGGCCTCCGGACGGAGCCGGATGGCCTGAGGCCGCGCCACCAACTCGGTCGCTTGCCCGTCGACCGTCACCACGACGCGCGGGGCGCGCGGCGCCTCGGCCCGCCAGGTGGCCCCACCGGGGCGGCACCCCTCGAGGATGACCTCGGTCTCCGCGACGAGCGAGCCAAGGCGAGACCGCGCCGGCGCCTCCTGGAAGGCGAGCGGGTGGGCGCGGCCCAGCCGAGCGTCGAGATCGGCCGGGAGGTCGCCGTCTCGGACCTCTCGCAGGCGGGCGTCGAGCGGAGCGTCGAAGGTGGCGAGCCCGAACAGCGCCATCCGGGGGAAGAGCATGGGAATGGCCGGCGCGAAGAGCGCAGGCCGGGGGCGCTCCCACCACGCGCCCGCTACGAGCCGCTCGGGCGTGAGCAGGTCGTCGGCCTCCTCGAGACGCGGGAGCTCGACGCCCTCGGCCTGTTCGGGCTCGGTGATGAAGCCCTTGCCCGCGCCGTTGCGCAGATAAGGAGCCTCGCCAGCGACGCCGCCGTAGGCCTCGCAGGCCGCGAGCGGGATCCTGTCGAAGGGCTCGGCCTCCGAGAAGCGCAGGCGCCCTTGCTGCCACACCGTCGTGCGGCGACCGATGACCTGCACCACCCGGCGGATGGCGCCGAAGCGAAGCGCGACCTGGCCGCGGGTGCCGCCCTGCGCTCGCGGATACGCGTGGCCCTCGACGAAGACGTCAGTCTCGGCCTTCAGCGGCGCCAGGTCGCCCATGGGCAGCTTCAATGGCTGGAAGGTGTCGAGCTCCTCCAAGACCGGCTCCTGCCCAGCGCGCCAGCGCAGGCGGAAGCGAATGGAGAGCTGGCGACCGTGATCGGGGTCGAGGACCAGGGAGATGGGGGAGTTCATAGCGGCTTGCCCCATTCCTGTTCGCCCCTCATCCCGAGGGGGGTTCCCTCTGCCTTTGCGTGCACCTTCCCACTGTCGGGTACCCACGATATCTCGACCTCCTGCGTCAGCTGAGGGGGACCGAGCTCACCCTTCACAGTGATTGGTGTCTTCCAATCGTTCGAGGCCGAAGTAATCGTCGACGTAACGACCGAGAGAGCCGCCAACCGTCCGGCCTTCTGAAAGTCGAGACCCACGAGACCCATCGCAACGCCTGCGAAGGCTTCCGCCCCGCCGCTAGTCATGAACCCGACAACGTCGATAGCAACCGACCCCCACTTCGACACGTCGCCAGCGAGCTCGTCCGCAGCGGTCATGCCGATTTGTACGGTATGCAAAGAATTCGAGGCATTAAACCCACTTGGCAGGCTAATCGGGTCGCCGCACACCATCATCTGATGAAAGTCATCAACGCACGCGAGCGCTCTGTTCTGGGCCCGAACCGTGCTCGCCGAGTAGATGTTCTTGCGACTCGATCTAAGCAGATGCAGGAAGTACGAGACGGGGCTGTGGGGAAGATTGGGTCCTTCGTCGTGTCCGTCTTGGACGAGCATCTTCGCCTTGTGCAGCACCTTGGGTGTCAGCTTATGCTTGCCATATGCGGCACCAGGGGGATGGTTCATGGGGGCGGTCCCATCCCACAGATCAATGAACGCAAAGACAATGTTGTGAAAGGTCCCGCCATACGTCACATCGGTCTCGATGCTCACCGGAACCGTCGCCATCACGCCCCTCCCTTCTTGATCGTCAATCTCCCCATCCGCTCCTCCCCTGTCGGCGCCTCGATCTGAAAGGGCAGCCGATAGACCAGGTAGAACCGCCGCTCCTCCGGAAGCATCACCATCGCCTGCAGCGCTAGCTGCCTGGAGCCGGCGCGCCCGCCTATCACGTAGTCGAAGCCCACCTCCAACCCGGGCAGCGCGAGCTCGACCCTCCCCTCGGGAGTGACACCTTCGAGCACGATCGGCGTGCCCGCGGGCGGCGCCGCGTCGAGCACCCACTCGGGGGCGGCGCGGTGGGTCAAGCCCGCGGTCTCCTCGGCGCGGACCGGCTTGCCTGCCTCCTCGATGATCTTGAAGCAGCGCAGGTTGTGCACGCCGGAGTCGATCGGCGGCGGGCACCAGGCGACCGGCTCGGGATCGTCGAAAGCCGTGCGGATGATCTGGTCCGGTCGCTCCAGGTTCGGCAGCGCGCGCCGCCGATCGAAGCGCGGGAAGCCGGGCGGGCACGTGAGAAACTCGTCGAGCTTGTTCGCCTCGGCGACGACGTCGAAGCCCTTCCCGTAGGCGTTCTTGGCGTGCTGCACCCGGACCGGGCTGCCCTCGTCGACCTCGACGTCGGCCCGACCACCGAAGGCGCGCGACCAGGTCAGGGGCATCTTGGTGAAGGGCTCGGCCGGCGTCGCGCCCGCGTTCGCGCCCTCGCCGACCATGAAGCGATCGCCGAAGACCTCGATCGAGCGGCGCACCTCGCCGACCGACATGGACACCTGCATGTGCTGCGCGGGGCGGCCGCCCGGGGCATGGGCACAGCCGAGCAGGCTCACTTCGAACACGCTGTCGACCCGAGGCATGTCGTCCCGGGGCAAGAGCCCCTGAGGAGTGAGGACGTCTTCGAGGAAGATCGGCAGCGGGTCCTGGTCGTCGAGCTGGACGCTGCCTCGGGAGTCGAAGCTGAAGGTCGCCTTGGCGACGATCATCCCGCGGCGCAGGCCGTTCTCGAGCGGCGCGCCGACGTCGATGCGCGCGGCGAGCGGGGTCGCGTTGACGAGCTCCACGTCAGCGCCCTCCCTTGTCGGCCAGCTCCGCGAGCCGAGCCGCGACGAGCGCGGCCCAGCGCTCGTGGGCGCGGGGGGTGGCCGCCAGCCGCCGGTTCATGTGGATGATGAGCGCGTGCTCGTGGCTCGCGTCGACGACCCCGTATTCAGCGCGCACCGCCTCGGGGTCGCCGTACCTCCGCTCGGCCGTGAACCGCGCGTAGCGCTCGACCGTCCACGCGGCGAGCTGCTCTTCTGCCGGGCCGCGCGGGGCGCCTACGTCCAGCGTCCCGCCCGGCCCGCGAGCGCCGTCTCCGGCGCGCGAAGGATCGCGATCGCGGCGGGCGCCTGGACCGCGACCCCGGGCTTGAACGGGACGGCGGCCGCCAGCGCCGCGCCGCTCCGAGGGTCGAGGGTGATATCGTCCCCGATCGAGGCGGCAGCCGGCGCGGCCGGCGCCGGCGCGAGCGAGCGCCCGGGCAGGGGCTGCACCCCATCGACCTGCGGGGCCTCCGCCGCGAGGCGGGTCTTTTCGGAGAGGAACGCGTCGTCGAACCGCCGCGCGCCGGCGTGGTCGCCGCGCGCCGCTGCCTTGGCGATCGCCGAAGGGTGGGTGGCGAGGGCCTCGTCGAGCTCGGCCTTGGTGCAGCCGAGGCGGGAGAGCACCTCCGCTCGCTGCTCGGGCGGAAAATGTGCGACGTGGGCGAGGGTTCGGGCGAGGGCTTCGACGTCGAGAGCGGGCATCCTGTTCGACCTCCGTGGAAGGAAGTCGGTGCGAGGCGCCCCCCGTGGACATTTATTTTTTCTCGCGCGCCCGCTGGCGCGGGGCCCTTCGGTTTCGCGGGTCCCCAGCGACCCTCGAAACCGGCGCGAGGGACGGAGCTGTTCCGCGTCGCCTTCGGCCCTCGTCGCGCCGCGGGCGACGACTTCGATGGCCGCGCTGGCCGGTTCACCGTACCGAGAGGTCGATGAAGAAGCTCCCGTACGTCCTCCTCCCGCTCGCGGTGCTCGGCCTCGGCGTGCTCTCCGGCTCCTTCACCGACTCGCGCGACTGGTACGCCACGCTCGAGAAGCCGTTCTTCACGCCCCCGAGCTGGGCGTTCGGCCCGGTCTGGACGGTGCTGTACCTGCTGATCGGTTGGGTCGGGGCGCGCAAGCTCGAGCGAGGGGGAGCGCGCGCGCTTTGGCTCGCGCAGATGGTGCTGAACCTCGCCTGGACGCCGGTGTTCTTCGGCCTGCGGGCGCCGGTTTGGGCGCTCGCGATCATCGTCGGGATGCTCGGGACGATCGTGGCGTTCATCGCACGGGAGTGGCGCACCGATCGGACCTCGGCCCTGCTGTTCTTTCCCTACGCCGCGTGGGTGAGCGTCGCGACCGCGCTCAACCTTTCCATCGTGGTGCTCAACCGCCCAGGGAACTAGGGGGGTGTCCTTGCGGGTCCGACCTCCGGCCGGACTAGCCGCGGGCCAGCTGGTACCGGGCTCGCTCCTCGCCCTCGATCTCGACGAGGACGCGGCTCCTCTCGACGCGGATGACCGCGTGCGCTCGGGCAGGCCGGCCGGGGGCGTCGTCGTCCAGGTTCTCGATCAAGCTCTGCAGCGTCACGTAGGGGACGCCGCGGTGCAGGTCGAGGTGGTTCCAGTGCAGGTGGCCGTTCACCACGAGCAGGACCTTGCCGCTCGCCTCGAGGATCTCGCGGAGCGCCTTGCGCTCGCGCACCAGGCAGATGTTCGCGTGGCCTTCGAACCACCGGTTGCCGGTGAGGACCTGATCGGCGGCGCTGTGGTGCATGAAGACCACGACGGGCAGCGAGGTGGCCGCGAGATCCCGCTCGAGCCAGGTGAGCTGCTCGTCCTCGATGAAGACGGTGTGGTCCTTCACCTCGTGCGTGTGCAACGCCACGACGTGCACCCCCGCGACGTCGCGCGAGCGATAGAGCTTCACGGGCGCGTGGTCCTGCGCCGACTCGCCCCAGGCGGCGGCGAGGTCGTCGTCGCTCAGCGACACGGTGTCGTGGTTGCCCGCGACGTGCAGCACGGGCGCGGCGCAGCCCGAGAGGATGCGAACGACGCGCCCGTAGCGCTCGCGATCGAGCTCGAGCGACTCGTCCTCGATGTCGTCGCCGAGGTTGACCACGAGGTCGGGCCTCACCTCGGTGTTCATCCGGTCGACGAAGGCGGACAACAGCTCGGGGGCGCGGTCGGTGAGCTTGCGCAGCTTCCCCTCGAAGGTCGCGGCCGGTCCGAAATGGATGTCGGTGACGACAGCGATCGTGAGGCTCACGCTAGCCGTCCGCCTTGCTGCCGCCGAGGCACTTGGGCGATGCCGCGACGGACGGCGCCTCGGACCACTCCTCCGGGGTGAACGTGGTGAAGCTGAGGGCGTGGAGGCCGTGCGCGAGCTCGTCCTTGAGCAGCCCGTTGATCGCGCGCTGGCGCTGGACGCGGCCCTGTCCGCGGAACGCCTCGGACACGACCACCAGCTTGAAGTGGCTCTCGGCCCCCTCGGGCACCGAGTGCATGTGTGACTCGTCGATCACGTCGAGGTGGACCAGCGTGAGGGCTCGGAGGGCGTCCCGGATGCGTTCGGCGCGGCTCATCGGGGCCGAACGGTAGCCCGACCCGGCGGCCGCCGCACCGGCTCCCCAGCGGCCGGCCCCGGTGTTTCAGAGCTGCCCGTCGGGTTTCATTTCCGCAAGAGCGGATGGTCCACCGTGATCCAAGTACGAGACCACCGAGATCCAGGAGCGCGCCCCCTACGCGGACGACCCCCTGAAAATCGCTGCTGAAAATTGGACAGCCGCGACGGGCTGTGGAGCCACGGTCTCTCCGCTAGGGGTTGGCCCGACTTGTGCTCTACGACCCAGCAGCCGTTATGAAACTCGGAGTCTTCATGCTGTGGACGGAGATGCGTGAGCCCCCCAAGGGCCTCGCGCCTCTCGCTCTCGACCCGGCGCCGCGCGCCCCGGAGCGCCACGCGGCGCCCGTCGCGGCCTCTGCCCAGGCGCCCAAGCCCCGCCCGACCAAGAAGCGCCGCGCTTCGATCATGGCCGACGAGGCCACCGCGAGCTGAGCGCCCCCACCCCAGGCCCGGGGCGCGAGCCGCGCCCCCCGAGACCCCCACCCTCCCCGGAGCGTGGGGGTCGAGTCGTTTCGGCCGGGCGGTTCCGGAAGGGCGGTTGCCTTGAGCGCCGGTCGGAAGCCACCATGTCCGCCGATGGCCGAGCCGATCGTCTTCGAGTTTCGCTACGAGACGCGCGCCCCGATCGCGCGCGCCTTCCGGGCGCTGAGCGACACGGACGCCTTCAACCGCGCCGCGAGCGCGAACATGACCTTCACGACCGAGGTCGGCCCCGACGGCACCCCTCGCGCGATGGGCTCGGTCAGCAAGCTCGGCATGACCGTTCGCTGGCAAGAGCGCCCCTTCAGCTTTCGGGCGCCTCACTGGTTCACGACCCGCCGTGACTTCGAGAACGGCCCCGCGTCGCGGATGACCGCGCGCGCGCGGCTGCAGCCGTCACCGGCCGGCGGCACCCTCATCCACTACCAGCTAGAGGTCCTCGCTCGCGGCGCGATCTTCCGCCCCGTCGTGAATTTCGATTTGAAGCGTACGCTCGAGCCGAAGCTGCGCGCCGCGCTCGAGGCGGTCGTGGCCCAGCTCGACTCCGACGCCGACGCCGACCCCGAGCACAGCGTCGCCGGGCCGCCTCCCGCGCTCAAGGCGGACGAGGCGAGGCGGCTCCAAGAGCTCGCCGATCTGCTCGAGCCCACGCACATCCGCGGCCGCCTGCTCTCGTTCATCCGCGCCGCGCCCGAGCGAGAGCAGAGCGGCATGAGCCCCATCACCCTCGCCGAGGCGTGGATGGCCACGCTCGAGGACGTCACGCTGCTGCTCATCGCCTGCGCGAAGATCGGCATGCTGGGCGTGCGCATCGATCTGCTCTGCCCCTCGTGCCTGGTCCCGAAGGCGTTCGTCGACGAGCACGGCAACCTCCCCGAGACGCACTGCGACACCTGCGGCGTGCCGCTCGACGCGACCTACCCCGACAGCCTCGCGGTCCACTTCTTCACGTCGCCCAAGATCCGCGCGCTGCGGGTGAAGACCGAGTGCCTCGGCAGCCCCCACCGGACCCCGCACGTCGCGGCGCAAGACGCGGTCCCGCCCGGCGGCGAGGCGAACCTGGCGACCCCTCTCGAGCCGGGCACCTACCAGCTTCGCACCTTGCCGGCCGTCGGCCCCCCCGCGCTGCTCGATGTGCGCGACGTCGAGCAACGGACCGAAGCGATCTTCACGGTGCTCGGCTCGATCCAGCCGCAGCTCGCGCACGTTCGGTCCGAGCCCCGGTCGATCCGGGTGCTGAACGGGACGAGCCGCGAGATCGTCGCGGTGCTCGAGCGGCTCGAGCCGCCGCGCAAGGTGGTGTCGCTCGGCCGGCTGCTCGTGGAGTACCCCGTGCTCCGCGAGCTCGTCCCCGCGACAGGCTTCATCTCGGCGATGACGACGTACGAGGGGGCAGCCGTCGCGGTCCGCTCGGCCACCCCCAAGGACGCCGAGCAGCTCGGCGCGGGGCTCGCTCGCGCCAAGCTCGTGCACGCTTCGGGCTGCGTCACGCTCGCCCTCTACGCCGACGCCGCGACCGCCCACGACGATCTCGTCGCGCTGGATCTCGGGCGCCTGCTGGTCGGCGTGTCCGAAGGCGTCGTGTGCGAGAGCACGATGGCCGGGCGCCGGGTGCCCGTCGGCCCCGCGGTCGACGAGGCCTACGCGGCGATGTGCGCGGCGGGCTTCGGCAACATCGGCCGTGGCCCCCTGGCGCGGACGACGTAGCAGCGCTCAGCGAGCGCGTCGCCGCCGCGTCGCGGCGCCCACGACGACGGCGAGGCCTAGCGTGCCCCAGCCGGCCGAGCGCGAAGGCCCGTGCGCCGCGCCGAGCTCGCACGCGCAGCCGCCGCCACGCGCCGAGACGTCATCCAGCGGATCGACGCCGTCATCGCCGTCGTCATCGTCGAGATCCTCGGGCTCCAGCACGAGGGCGCGCACCTCGAGGGTGCGCGACGGCTCGTCCGGGTCGTTGCTCGCGAGGATGACGGTCGCCGTGAACGTCCCCGGCGCGGTCGCGTCGAAGGTGATGGCCAGCGGGGCCTCGCCTCCCTGCCCCACCGAAAACGTCGGCGCCGACAGGCTGAACCCAGCCGTCGAGCCGCTGTCCGAGGCGAGCGTCGCCACGCCGGCGAGGGCCGCCTCACCGACGTTCCCGATCGCCACGTTGCCCGAGGCAGACTCCCCCACCTCGAGCTCGCCGAGGTCGAGCACGAGGGCGGCCTCGACGTCGGCGCCTTCGCCCTCTTGGTTCAGCTCGACGTCGGGGAGCGGCACGTGGACCTCGGCGAAGTCGAACTCCCAGTCCTTCTGGATGAACTCGAACGGGATCGGGATGTCGGCGATCGGGATCGAGAAATCCGGGCCGATCGTCTCGATGTAGAACGCGGGGATGAGGTGGAGCACGCCGTCGTAAATGACCTCGCCGACCGGGCGAACGCCGTAGTCGATCCCGTGCTCGCCCGCGTAGTCGTCCGAGGTCGTCTCGCCCTCCGCGTCGATGGCACCCCCCGTGACCGCGTCTTCATTCGGCATGCGCACCACGTCGATCTTGGTCGTGCGGTACGTGGCGGTGAGCTCGATGTACGTGTTGAGCTCGAAGCCGCCGTCGAGCCCCGGGATGTTGACGCCGATGAAGTCGGTCGCGCTGATCTGCGCGATCGTCGCCTCCATCGTCGAGCCCTCCACGCTGATCCCTTCGAAGCCCCAGGGGTCGAAGGTGTTCGATGCCTCCACCTGGAAGTCGAACTGGGGGACGTACGGGATGTCACCGGTCCAGTCGAAGGTCTGCCCGAGGACGGTGACCTCGACGTGGGCCTGCGCGCCGATGTCGACCCCGTAGTGGATGCCGAGCTCCCCGCCGCCCGGGTCGGGGATGGCGTCGAGCGTGAGGGCGTCGGGCCACGTCGTCTCCAGGCGGCCGGCGAGGTCGACGTAGCTGTTCGCCCAGAGCTGCGCCCAGAGGTGGACCTGCAGCGGCGAGCCCTGGGGCACCCACCCGGTATCGAAGCCTCCCTGCACCGGGAGCACGATCTCCTTGGAGAAGGCGATCGGCGCCGTCTCGCAGGTCATGTCGGTCTCGGAGCAGTACTCCGCGGTCTCGGCGGCGAGCGCGGAGGTGGAGCTGAAGACGGAGGCGACGAGGACGGCTGCGCAAGCGAAGCGGCGAAGGCGCATGGTTCGCCTATTGTCGGCCAACCCGGCGCTCGCGCAAAGAACCAGCCGCTACTTCGGCCCTCCCGACACGTAACCCGGGTCGCCGGGCCACTTGGGGTTCAGGGGGAGCTTCCAGCTGTGCTCGGCGATGTGCCGCACCTTCTCGAAGGTCCATCCGCGCTCGATCTGCTTGGGCGTGCGCGGATCGGTGGGCTTGCCGTCGGGCTCCGCGCAGCAGCGCCAGGAGAGGTAGTAGTACGCGAAGCTCTCGTCGTGCGTGTAGATCTTGGGCCGGCACATGTTGCGCACGCCGTAGTACCAAGGCCCGCCCGTCGTGACGTTGTCGAAGTTGCGCTTCGGGTTGCCCTGGAAGGTCGTCACGCTCGCCGCGAGCTCGTCGGCGTTGCCGGGCATGTCGTGCACCCCGTATTCGGTGACGCACTCGGGCTGCGAGCCGGAGACCTTGCCGTGCCATAGGCGCTCGAGCTCCTTCGCGTCACGGTTGAGCACCTTGTCCTTGTCCGGCCGGTCCCACGGCTTGTCGCCGTTGCACTTGCTCGGGTCGCGCACGTAGCCATAAGGAAATGGCTTACGCGAGGGGCCCTCACACGCGAGCGTCCACTCGTGCTCGGTGCAGACGCGCTTGCCGGCCTTCGCGCAGTGAACCTGCGCCTGATAGAAGTTCTGCATCACCATCGGCCGCTCACCCACGCGGTTGGGGAACTCGTACTTGTCGACGCAGTAGCGCATGGGCACCTCCTTCTCCGTTGGAGAGAGGCACTGCGTGGGCTCCTGTACCTTGAGGCACACCCAAAGGTGATTGCTCTCGGCGTAGAACTGCTCGAGGCACTTCACCTCGAGCTCCGGGCAATACGAGCCGTCGACGAGGAGCATGCCCTCGGGGCACGCGCTCGGGCCGGCGGGCGCTGCCGACGCGGAGGCGAACGCGCTCGTCGTCGGCGCGGGCGGCTCACTCGCGGACGGCGACGACGCCGGCGGCGCCGTCGCGCTGGCGACGGGGTCGGATTGGCCTGGGGCCGGGCTGGCGCTGCAAGCGACCAGCAGGAGCGCGAGGAGCATGCGCACGCCTCAAGTGTAGTGCGCCTGCCGGCCGTAGACGAACGGGCTGAGGCCGGGCTGAGACAACCGTTCGCCCGCCGTGGGCCAGGCGAGCCTGCTGAGCGCTGTCACACCTCGCCCGCGTCGCGCGATATGCGGGCATGAAGCTCGGCCTGCTCCTGCTCTCGGTGCCTCTCTTCGCATGTGAGCCCCTCAGCCACGAGGCGGAGTGGGCGCGCGAGCCCGCGACGCCGGGGCCGCTCTCCCTCGAGCCCGCGCCGGTCGCTCCGGCGCTCGGCGCGGCGCTCACGGTCGTCACGTTCAACGTGAACTATGGGCTCGCGGGGTGCGACGGCCCGGGCGTGTGCTCCGCCGATCCGGACACGCTCGGCGCGCTCGACGGGCTCGAGGCAGACCTCGTGTTGCTCCAGGAGACGAACGAGGGTTGGGAGCGCGCGCTCGCCTCGGAGCTCGGCGGCGAGCTGCCGTACAAATCTTTCCAGGCCCCCCAGAAGCTCGCCCCCGGGGGGATGGGCGTGATGTCGCGCTACCCCATCGAGGAGGCCGAGGTGCTCGACTCCCCTGTCGGGTGGTTCCCCGCTCAGCGCCTCGTGCTGCGCACCCCCGACGGACCGCTGCAGGTGCTCAACGTGCACCTGAGGCCGATGATCAGCGAGGGGGGCAGCTGGGTCTCGGGCTACTTCAGCACCGATCACTTCCGGGCCCGCGAGCTCTCCACCTATCTCCCCAGGCTCGACCGTTCGCTGCCGACCGTGGTCGCGGGAGATTTCAACGAGGACGTGCACAACGAGGGACTGCGCGGCCTGCTCGACCTGGGGTTCACGAGCGCGCTCGCGGAGCATGAGCCGGACGCGAGGACGTGGCGGTGGGAGGGGGTCCCGCTGCAGCTCCGCCTCGATCACGTGGCGTTCGACAACCGCGCCTTCGAGCTCGTCTCGGCCGCGGTCGTGGAGCGCGGCAAGAGCGACCACCTCCCGGTGAAGGTGGTGCTCCGCCGCAAGGCCGGCTGAGCTACACTTGGCGCCGTTCGCGCCATGAGCCAACACATCCTCACCCCGGGTGCGGTCTTCGCGGGTCGCTATCGAATCACCCGACCGCTCAAGTCCGGGGGCATGGGCTCGGTGTACGTCGCCGAGCACATCACGACCCTGCAGCGCGTCGCGCTCAAGACGATGCGCCCCGAGATCGTGGCGAGCGATGTGCTCCAGGCTCGCTTCGCGCAAGAGGCCAAGGTCTCCACGATCATCAACAGCCGGTACGTCGTCGGCGTCACCGACGCGGGCGTGGAGCAAGGGCTGCCCTTCTTGGTCATGGAGCTGTTGTCCGGCGCGGAGCTCGGCGACGTGCTCAACCAGCGCGGGGCGCTCCCGTTCGAGCAGGTGGCCCCGATCCTCAACCAGCTCGCGAAGGGCCTCGACAAGGCCCACGCGGCGGGCGTCGTCCACCGCGATCTGAAGCCCGAGAACGTCTTCCTCACGCGCGACGAGGAGGACGAGCTCGTCGTGAAGGTGCTCGACTTCGGGATCGCCAAGCTGCTCCAGGGCACGTCGAACACGACGGTCGCCGGCGGGACGCCGACGTACATGGCGCCCGAGCAGACCAAGAAGGGCAACCTCACGAGCGCGGTCGACATCTGGGCCTTCGGCCTGATCGCCTTCCGCGCCCTGTCCGGCCGCCAGTTCTGGGAGGCCGACACCATCGGCGAGCTGATCGGCGAGATCCTCGTCCCCAACTATCCGCCGGCGTCGAGCCGCTCGAAGATCTCGCTGCCTGCGGGCTTCGACGGGTTCTTCTCGCGCTGCGTGTGCTTCGATCCGGCCGCCCGCTTTGCGACCGCTGGCGAGGCCGCGAAGGCGTTCGCCGCCCTGGGCCCCGCCACGAGCGCCGACCTCAAGACGCTGGCGATGGACCTGCTCGGCCCAGCGCCCGCGAGCGGCGCGCGCTCCGCGGCGTCGCTGCAGCGCACCGAGCTGCCGGTCGGCACCGAGATCCCCGCGAGCCCCGGTCCCCTGCCCTCGGCCAGCGGGACGGTGCTCGGCGCCCCGATCGACGCGGCGACGGCCCAAGGCTCGACGCAGATCGCGCTCGCCGGGCCGCGCGCCGTGGTCCCGTCGGCGCCCTCCCCTAGCAAGCCGCGAGCGAAGGGGCCGCCGTGGGCGCTGATCGGCGTCGGCGGGCTGCTGCTGGTGGGCGGCATCGCGTTCGCTGCCACCCAGCTCGGCGGAAAGACCTATTCGCAAAGCGCCCCCACGAGCGACGACGAGGACGACGAAGACACGACGAAGAAGGGCAAGCGCAAGAAGGCGCTCGCCAGCGCCGAGGCCTCAGCCGAGCCGAGCGCGAGCCTGCCCGTGGTCAGCGCGTCGGCCGTGGCGAGCGCGCCGCCGAGCGCGGAGCCGTCCGCGAGCGCCGGGGGGCGCTCCCCTGCTCCCACGCTGGCCGAGATCGACGCGGTGCCGAAGGAGGTCGCCGTGTACGGCTCTTCTAAGCTCGGCTGCGTGACGAAGGCTGTTCGCGAGTGGCTCAGCGTGCGCTGCAGCAAGGAGAACGACACCGGGGGCAGGCCGACCAAGGTGTCGATCACGCGCGGGGTCCCAGCGGGAGACGGCTTCGTCTCCACCGAGCCTGGCGCGACGACCTTGATCGTTCGCTTCGTCGAGGGCACCAACGCGACCGTGAAGTTCCGAATGGTCCGACAAGACCGCCGACCTCCACATCCTCTGGGCGAACGGCAAGCCGCAGCCCGCGGGGTACGGCAACTTCTTCGTGAGCCCGTCCACCACGGCGCCCGCTCCCGGGGGAGGACTGGTCGAGCCCGCACCGGCGCCCGCGCCCAAGCCGATGGCGCCGTTGCCCGATAACCCCTACGACTGATCCAAGCGCACCGCACCCGGGTGGGTTAGAAGACACACCCATGCGCCGTTGCACAGCGGTCGTCCTGCTCCTGCTCGCCAGCGCGAGCTGCACCCCAGCCGCGAGGCCGGTCGCCGCGCCGTCGTCGCCCGCGCCGACCCCGGCTCCCCTCGCGTCCAAGCCCGACCCCGACGCGGGGCGCGCGCCCACGCCCTACACCGCGGAGCAGATCCGCGCGGCGACCCCCGCAGGCCGGACGATGACCTACCTGATCGAGTCGCCAGGGAAGCTGCCGACGAAGCAGCGCTTCCGCTTCGTCGCCGTCGACGACGAGCACGCGACGGTCGCGACCGAGATCCTGGGAGACGACGGCAAGGTGATGGGGGACCCCGAGGTGAAGATCTCCAGCTGGGACGATCTCCGCCGCCACGCGAGCTACCCGCGCGAGGCGACCACCATCGCACAGACCGTCACCGTGACGCCCGACGACTCCTTCAAGTGCAAGCGCTACACGGTGGTCGAGGCGCAGCCCGACGGGAAGACGAAGCGCACGATCGCGTGCTTCGCGAACGACCTACCAGGCCCGCCGGTCGAGCTCACGGTGGAGCTCGACGGCGCGCTGGTGATGTCGATGACCCTCGTCAAGCACGAGCCGCCCTGACGAGGCCCCGCGTCACTCCTCCTCGGCGGACGCGTCGCCGACGTACAGATCGCCGCCGCCCTTGCGGAAGGCCTCGGCGCGCTCGGCCAGACCCCGCGCGCGGGCCTCCTCCGCGCTCACGTGCTCGGCGGCGGCGTATTGCTCGAGGTCCTGGGTGATCTTCATCGAGCAGAACTGCGGGCCGCACATCGAGCAGAAGTGCGCGCCCTTCGCCGCGGGAGCCGGGAGCGTCTCGTCGTGGAACTCTCGGGCCTTCTCCGGATCGAGGGACAGGTTGAACTGATCTTCCCAGCGGAACTCGAAGCGCGCCTTCGACAAAGCGTCGTCCCGTGTCTGCGCGCCCGGGTGGCCCTTCGCGAGATCGGCCGCGTGCGCAGCGATCTTGTAGGCGATGACGCCGTCGCGAACGTCCTGCTTGTTGGGCAGGCCGAGGTGCTCTTTCGGCGTGACGTAGCAGAGCATCGCCGTGCCGAACCACCCGATCATCGCCGCGCCGATGGCGCTCGTGATGTGGTCGTAGCCGGGAGCGATGTCGGTCACCAGCGGCCCGAGCGTGTAGAAGGGCGCGCCGTCGCACAGCTTGTCCTGCAGCTCGACGTTCTCCTTGATCTTGTGCATCGGCACGTGGCCTGGGCCCTCGATCATGACCTGCACGTCGTGCTTCCAGGCGATCTTGGTCAGCTCGCCGAGCGTCTCGAGCTCTGCGAACTGGGCCGCGTCGTTGGCGTCCGCGATGCTTCCCGGGCGCAGGCCGTCGCCCAGGCTGAAGCTCACGTCGTAGCGCTTCATGAGCTCGCAGATGCGCTCGAACTCCGTGTAGAGGAAGTTCTCCTTGTGCTGGTGCAGGCACCACTTGGCCATGATCGAGCCGCCGCGCGACACGATGCCGGTCTTGCGGCCGCGGGTGAGCGGCACGTGGCGCAGGAGCACGCCGGCGTGGATCGTGAAG
Organism: Polyangiaceae bacterium; assembly: GCA_016719945.1. Taxonomy (GTDB): domain Bacteria; phylum Myxococcota_A; class Polyangia; order Polyangiales; family Polyangiaceae; genus Xiheicaenibacterium. Next base: position 38,593 of record JADJYE010000020.1, read on the forward strand.
TAGTCGACCCCTTGCTCGGCCTGCTCCTCGAGCGTCTCGAGGAAGACGTCGATGGTGAGGTCCTCGGGCTTGCCCTTCACCTTCTCGAGCGCCTGGTAGATCGGAACGGTGCCCACCGGCACCGGCGAGTTGCGGAGGATCCACTCGCGCGTCTCGTGGATGTTCTTGCCGGTCGACAGATCCATGATCGTGTCGGCGCCCCATTTCACGGCCCAGCGCAGCTTGTCGACCTCGTCGGCGATCGACGACGAGACGGCCGAGTTGCCGATGTTGGCGTTCACCTTCACCAGGAAGCGGCGGCCGATTCGGGGGTGACGCTCTCGCGGATCGCGATGAAGCGCATCTCCTCGGTGATCTCGCCGCGGCGCGCGTAGAAGAGCTGCGTCTTGTCGCTGCCGTCCTTCGAGGCGCGGCGATCGACCCACGCCTGCCGCAGCTTCGGCAGGCCCTCGCGGAGCTGATCGAGCGAGCGCCCCTCGAAGTGAGGGCCGCTCGTCTCGTACACGCGGAACGACGGCTCGCCCTGGGAGAGCTCGATCTCCCTGAAGGGCACGCGCACGTCGCCGTCCTCCACGTAGACGCGCCGAGACTTGGCGAACGGCCCGAGCGGCTCGAGCCCCTGCACGGGGTCTTCGACGACGACGAGGCTCTTCTTTTCGGTGATCTTGCTCGAGCTCATGCGCTTTCCTCCGCCGGTGCGAACCGGATCAGGTGCGAAGGGTCGCGCGCCTCATGGAGCGAGGCGCGCCTCTCAGCCCGATGGGGCTCCCCTAGCGATCGAGCGCGGGTCTAGCACAGATCGCCTGGCGCGCGCGGGCCGCCGAGCTCAGTCGCTGATCTCGGGGCACCCGCTCGGCGACGACGCGGGCCTACGACCTGTTCATCTCCCGGCTGCTCATCGGGATGAAGGCCGTCTCGGGGGAGGAGTAGGATGCGCCGGCGCTCATGACCTGGACGGCCTGTCTCTCCCCTCTGCTCGCCGTGGCGCTCACCGTGGCCTGCGGCGGTGATCCGTCGAGCCCGTTGGGCGCGGGCAGCACAGCGACGGCGAGCGCCGCGGGGAGCAGCGACGTCGACGCGGGCGCCCCGAGCGCGGCAGCTTCCGCCGAGGCCCCCCCCTTCACGTCCGCGGGCGCCGTCTCCGTCTGGATCAAGGGAGGCACGGTCGTCGACGGCACGGGCGCGCCGGGGCGGCGCGCGGACGTGATCGTGCAGGGCGACAAGGTCGTCCACGTCGGCCCCGTCGACCCAGCCGTGCGCGCCGAGCGCACGATCGACGCGACCGGCAAGATCGTCGCGCCGGGCTTCATCGACATGCACGCCCACAGCGACCCGCTGGGCAACGTCGATCATCTCCTCGCGCAGGGCGTGACCACGATCATCGTCGGCCAAGACGGCAAGAGCCCGGAGGCCCGCATCGCGTCCTACTTGAACGGGGTCGACGACAAGGACCCGCGCGTCAACGTCGGGGCGCTGGTCGGCCACGCCAGCGTGCGCAAGGACGCGGGGGTGGGCTCGAAGAAGAAGCCGTCCAAGAAGGACCTCACCGCGATGGCGAAGCTCGTGCGCCGCGCCATGAACGACGGCGCGTTCGGCCTGAGCACCGGCCTCGAGTACGATCCAGGCGGCTTCGCTACCCCCGAGGAGTTGGCGGCCGTGGCGGAGCCCGTCGGAGAGGTCAACGGCCTCGTGATGAGCCACCTGCGGAGCGAGGACGACGACAAGATCGAGGACGCCCTCGACGAGCTGTTCGCCCAGTGCGAGGCGCACAAGGCGCGAGCCCACTTCGGACACATGAAGATCGTGCTCGGCAAGGGCGAGGCGCGAGGCAAACAGATCCTCGCGAAGATGGACGCCGCCCGCGCGCGCGGCCTGTCGGTGACCGGCGACGTGTACCCGTACACGGCGAGCTACACCACGCTCGCGATCCTGTTCCCCGAGTTCGCGCGCCCGCCGAACGGCTACAAGAAGGCCAAGAAGAGCCGCTACGAAGACCTCACCACGCACCTGAGAGAGCGCGTGACCGCGCGCAACGGGCCCGAGGCGACGCTCTTCGGGACAGGAAAGCACGCCGGCAAGACGCTCAAGCAGGTCTCCGACGCGCTCGGCAAGCCCTTCGAAGCGGTGCTCGCCGACCTCGGCCCCGGGGGCGGAAGCGCCGCCTACTTCGTGATGGATGAGGAGGTCTTGAAGACGTTCCTCGCGGCGCCGTTCGTGAGCTTCGGCACCGACGGCAGCGCGACGAGCTCCCACCCGCGCGGGTATGGCTCGTTCGCGCGCGTGTTCGCGAGCTACGTCGGAGAGAAGGGGCCGCTCACGCTGGAGGGCGCAGTGAACAAGGCCAGCCTGGTGGCCGCGGAGACGCTCGGTCTGAAGGATCGCGGCTCGCTGGCCGTGGGGCGCTTCGCCGACGTGATCGTGTTCGATCCCAAGACCTTCAAGGACCAGGCGAGCTACGAGCGTCCGCAGCGCAAGGCGACGGGCATGTCGACGGTGCTCGTGAACGGCGTGCTCGAGTGGGACGGCGCACAGCCCGTGAAGGGCCGCGGCGGCCGCGCCCTGCGCAGGCCGTAGCCGCCCGCGTCGGGCTCAAGGCTCGGCGAGCGAGTCGACCTGGAATCGCCCGCGGCAGACCTCGAACGGCATCATCAGCGAGCCGAAGCGACAGGTGAGCACCTGCTCCGCCATCGCGCCGTGCACGACCACACGGGCGCCCGCTCCCCCGCCCGCCGCGTCGAACGTCGCGGCCCCGCGCGCGAGAAAGTAGTCGCCTTTGCCGTAGTTGCGGAGGCTGGTTCGCTGGCCCCCTGCGAGCACGGCATAGAGCTCGGCGCCCGCGCCTAGCGTCGCAGACACGACGTAGTGACCGAAGAGCTTCGTGTTCTTCTTGCGCGTGTACACGCCGAGCGGCTCGCCGCCAGGTAGCTTGAACGCGGACGCCTGCTCCGTAGTCCCGGCGACGAGCAGCACGGAGCCGTCGGGCCAGTACCACCACGGGTTGTCACTCTGACCGAACGCCTGCTCCCACAGGGTCACGCCGCTGGGGCTCACGAGCTTGATGGTCTTCTGGTCGAAGACGTCGATGATGGTGCCCATCCCTCCGCGGACGATCGACGCTGAATCGTAGCGCTCCGAAAACGCGCGGGTATCGAGCTCCTTGCCCGACTGGCTGTCGAACCGCACGAGCGACTTGCCGGCGATGACCTCCAGCACCGACTCGACGCGATCTCCTGGGCCGACGAAGTCGGCGTCGAAGATCTTGTCCGGGAACACCTTGTGCCCAACCACCTTCAGCCCCGGCACGTCGAGGATCGAGAGCTTCTTGTCGTCCCACAGGACCAGCCGCTCACCCGAGCGTGAGCGGGCCTGCCACTTCGCCTCGTGCTTGAGCTCGACGAACGTGCACGGCTCCTTCCCGGTCGGACACAGGCTGACGCCGCCCGGCACGACCTTGAACGTCTCGCAGGAGCCGAAGCGCGTGTCGCACGCCGCGGACGTGTCCTCCCTCGGAGCGGGCTGCCCCGTCGTGAGGTCGACGACGAGGTCGGGGTCGACCAGGAAGAAGCGAGCGTCATGGGAGATCCCCCCGACGATGCCCTTGCCCTTGCGCAGCGCCTGGCTGGCCGCGGCGAGCGGGTGGAGAGCCGGCTTGGGCGCCGCGACCTTTGGCGGCTCGGGGGGGAGCTCGGCGACCTTCTTCCCCGTGCGGACGTCGAGATAAGACTCCTTGTTGTCCTTGCCGAGCAAGAGCAAATAGCCGCGCGGATCGGCGAGCTCGGGCGCGTAGCAGAGCGTGCCATGGGGCGCCTTGACCTTGCCCTTGTTGTGCAGGTCGAACACGACGTACTTGAAGTCGTCGTCTTCGCTGAGCCCCTCGCACGTCAGCGCGAAGCGCCCGTCCTCGCTGAAGGACCAGGGGCCGTTGCGAGTCCGCGAGACGAGGGTCGCGCCCGCGTCGAGATCGACGATGCGGGTCCCGGTGTTCATCATCTGGATCAGCGCGAACCGCCCGCCGTCGACGAGCTCGACCCGGTAGAAGCCCGACCCCGAAGAGTCGAACTCCTCGGCCACCACGTGCATCGGGGCTCCCGTGGAGGTGTCGAACACGTACGCCTCGTACCCGATGGTCGCAAGCATGCGGCTGCCGTCGGGGGTGAGCTCGACCCACTGCGAGGTGTCCACGTCCTTGCTGAGCGTGGAGCGCGCCTTGAGCGTGGCGACGTCGACGACCTTCGACACTCCGGGCTCGCGGACGACCATCGTCTTGCCATCGGCAGACAGCGCGTGGACCCCGTCGAAGCCTGATTTGACGGAGCGCCAGCGATCCGGCGGCGCACCCTGCGAGGTCAGGTAGAGACCCCCAGCGAAGGTGAGCGCGACCGTGCCGTCCTCGGAGGTGAGGACACCGCCGTCGTCGAGCGGCGCGTCGAGCAGCTCGGCCGACACCGCGAGCTCGCGCTCGAGCGCGCTCGTCGCGCGCTCGAACAGCCGCTGCGCGTCGGCTGGCCGCGCGCCCTTGGCTGCGCGCGCCGCCGCGAGCAGCGAGTCGGAGCTGTCCGCGGCGAGCTTCGCGCAGGTCGTGAGATCTTGCTCGGCCGCACCGGCCTTCTTCGCCTCGGCGCAGCGCCCGAGCTGGGTGAAGATCTCCGCGCGCTGGGCCGCGACGGACGGTCCGAGCTTCGGGCACCCCGCGCCGGCGGCGTCGAGGGTGCGCAGAGCCCGGTCGAGGAAGCCCTCGTTGGACAGCTGCGCGGCACGCGATCGCGCGGCCTCGACCGGCGCACACGTGTCGGCAGGAGCGGCGGTGCTGGCGGGGGGCTCGATCGTGGGAGGTGGCTGCACCTCGCTGGGACAGGCAACCAGGACCAACGACAACGCGGGCAGGAGTCGAGCTCTTCTCATCGGGCCGCCGCATCCTACGCGAACGACGGCCGCAATCTGCCGCTGGGTACGGGGTTATCCACTCACCCGAGCGACACCCTCACACCAAACATCGAGGGCTCGAGCCGCCGGTGCGGACGTCGTCCCCAGAGGCAGGGTACCGTTGAGTCACCCATGCTTCACACCCGCCATGCGCTCGCCTTCTTGTTGACGACCACGGTGTCCCTGCTCGCGTGCAGTGAGCGCCCCACGAGCTTGCTCGACGGCGACGGGGGGAGCGACGGCGCGGGCGGCTCAGCGAGCGGCTCGGGTGGCGACGCGCAAGGCGCCGGCGGCTCTGGGTCGGGCGGCGACGCGACGGGCTCTGGGGGCGACGGTGGCGCCGGTCCGCAGCCGGCGACCTTCGAGATCAGCATCGGCGATCCTTCCCCGGCCATCGAGCTGCGCGACAGCGTCGAGATCGACGTCACCGTGACCCCGAACGGCTACGTCGGGGCGGTCAATTTCCTCTTGGACGGCCTGCCCGCAGATCTCGACGCTGGCCTCGACACGACCACCGTCACCCTCGACGGGACCTCGACCGAGACCCTGACCCTCACGATCACGTCGTTCTCCAACACCGTCACGGGGGACCACCCGTACGACGTCACCGGCACCGTCGAGGGCGGCACGCAATCCGCCGGCGCGGCGGTCACCGTGCTGCCCATCATCACGATCACCATCCCGCAGAACCTCGCGAGCTACTCCTCCGACCCGCCCGACGAGACCGCCTTCGGCGACTACCCCACGGTGATCAAGGCCCCGCCCGGCATGTCCGCCGCGAACCCGGTCACGGTGAACTTCTTCAACGCCGACTCGGTGTCCCACGAGATCCACGCCGACTACCCCGACCAAGGCTTCCCTCACGGCAACCAGGGCATCCCGCCGATGAGCCTCGACCCCCTCGTGCGCGAGGTGAACAGCCCGGGCCTCTACAACTACTACCCGCACGACATCAATGACTCGATCCGAGGCCGGATCCTGATCGAGCCCTAGTCCCTTGGAACCAAGGATGCTTGAAGAATTCGGGCCGCCCCTGACGGGGCGATGGCGGCCCGAATTCTCTTGGCCACGCGTTGGTTTGTTCCGACGCGGACTCCTCACTGTTTGCGTGGAAACTTCGTTTCCACGGGACTAGCAGTGTGCTGACAATGGCAGCGTCACGCCGCCTTCAGAAGCCGACGAACCTCGCGTACACCGCGAGGCCGCCGGCGAAGGTGCCGACGACGAACGCGATGAAGGCGACCGCCGCCAGCGTCCAGAACTGGGGCGCCGAGGCGCCGGCCTCGCGGATGACCCGGCCCGGCGGGCTCGAGATCGCCGCGGGCGCGTCGTCCTCCTCGGCGACCTGCAGGCCGCACGCCGCCAAGAGGCCCTTCGCTTGATCGAAGAAGGCGTTGTACGAGCCGGTGTCGACGTCGAACGGCCGATCCCCGAAGCGCGCGTAGTGCATCGACGACAGGCAGCGGTGCGTGCGCAGCGCGGCCTTGCGCTGCGGGATGTCGAGCCAGCCGACCGTGAGGGCCGGCGTCGCGCCGCTGTCGTCGCGCAGCGTGATCGCCTGACGCGCGCGGCGGCCTGCGCCGGTGCTCATCCCCTCCGGCGCGGAGAGATCGGGCCTGCGCGTCACCGCGCCGCGAACGCGGACGCCGCCGAACGCTTGAGCGAAATATACGCTGAAGTCGTGGGCGCTCTGCGCTACCTGGGTCCGTCTCGCGTCGAAGGTCATCGAGGCTTTCGTCCAGCAGAGTAGAAAAATTGGCGAGCCGTATGAAAGCTTTGTGCGAACGGTCGCCCGCAGCCGCCGGGCGCGTCAGCCCGCCGAGCCACGCGCCGTCCTACCGCTCATGACCCGAATCGAGCCCGCACGACCCGACGATCACCCCTCGTTCGCCGCGCTCTTCCCCGAGCTGGAGACGGGTGAAGCGGTCCCGGACGCGGCCCGCTTCGCGCGGGAGATCGCGCCCACAGCGCTCTTCGCGCGAGACGAGCGCATGGAGGCGCTCGGCTATGTGTTCTTCCAGATCTACGGCCGGGACGCCTATGTCCGCCACCTGGTGACGGCGCCGCGCGCGGCGGGGGCGTCGGGCGCGCCCTGATGGCGGCGGTCGCGCAGCGGGCCCGCGCGCAAGGAGCCAGCGCGTGGCGGCTGAACGTGAAGGTGACGAACGAGACGGCGATCCGCTTCTACCAGGGCCTCGGCCTCCGTCGAGCGTTCGAGACGTGGGTGCTGAGGCTCCGGTGGCGCGCGCTCGAGGCCGCCGAGAGCGCGATCTCGGCGTGGGCGCCCACGCCCGAGCAGCTCCCCCTGCTCGAGCGGGCGTTCGACCTCCCCGCGGGCCTCGTCACGAAGAGCGAGGGGAAGGTCCTCGCCGCCGCCTGGGACGGTGACGAGCCCAGCGCGTTCGGCAGCTTCGACCCGACGTTTCCTGGCGTTTACCCGCTCCGCGCGACGCGCCCCGACGCCGCCCTGGCGGTGCTCCGCACCTTCTCGTCGCGAGCGCAGCCGCTCGACGACGTCGACAGGCCTTGGCGCTCGGTCGGGGTACAGGTCGTCGTCGAGGACGCGGAGCCGACGGCGCGCGCGCTGCTCGAGCTCGGCGCCGACGAGGTCTTCCGCATCGCCCACCTGCGCGGCGACCTCCCAACGCGGGTCGAACAATGACCTAGCTGGCGCGCCGGGCGCGAGACCGAGCCGAGCGCCCGGTGATATGACCGCTCACGTCATGTCGCCCTCCGACGCGCTCGAGCTCCCTTTCCTGTGTACGCCGCAGCCGCGCCAGCTGCCCGATCCCTCCGCGGCGGCGCCGTGCGATCGTAGGTCCGCGAGCGTGACGAGCCCGAGAGCACACACAGAGCCGGCCGGCCGCATCGACCCTGCGTCGATCCGCTCCTATCGCGTGGAGCGCACGGACGCGGTCGCCCTGCTCGAGCGGCTTCCGAGCGCGAGCGTCGATCTGATCGTGACCGACCCGGCGTACGAGTCGCTCGAGAAGCACCGCGCCATCGGCACCACCACCCGCCTCAAACACTCCAAGGCGTCGAGCAACGACTGGTTCACTATCTTCCCGAACGCCCGCTTCGGGGAGCTGTTCGAGCAAGCCGCGCGCGTGCTGAAGCGGCACGCGCACCTCTACTTGTTCTGCGACGCCGAGACGATGTTCGTGGCGAAGCCCATCGCGGAGGCGGCCGGCTTCAAGTTCTGGAAGCCCATCGTCTGGGACAAGGTCCGGATTGGGATGGGCTACCACTATCGTGCCCGCTACGAGTTCATCTTGTTCTTCGAGAAGGGCAAGCGGAAGCTCAAAGACCTGAGCGTCCCCGACATCCTCGAGGCGCCGCGCATCCGCGGGGGGTACCCCAGCGAGAAGCCTTCGAGCCTGTCGGAGACCCTCATTCGTCAGTCGAGCGAGCCGAGCGAGCTGGTGGTCGACCCGTTCTGCGGCTCGGGCTCGGTGGGCGTCGCGGCGCTCTCGCGCGGGCGTCGGTTCCTCGGCGGCGACCTGTGTGAAGAGGCCGTGGAGACAACGCTCGAGCGCCTCGCCCAGACGACCCAGCGCGAGGGGACGTGACAGGGCACGAGTACAAGCTCAAGGTCGCGCGCTACATCGCGGCGGTCTATGGCCCGCGGGGGATCGACCTCTACGACGAGGTCACCGTCGGCACGACGATCATCGGCAAGCCGCGCCGCATCGATCTGCTCGTGCTCGAACGCGAGCACCCCGCCGAGCGGCCGCGGCGAGCGCTGGCCGTGGAGTGCAAATACCAAGACACCGCGGGCACCGTCGACGAGAAGATCCCCTACGCTCTGCGCGACCTGGAGAGTTTGCGAATGCCGGCGACGATCGTCTACGCCGGCTCTGGCTTCTCGGACGGGGTGCTCCACCTGCTGAAGGCTTCCCCGCTGGCGGCGTTCTGCTTGCCGGACGGCACGCTCAAGCCCATCGCTCGGACGCGAACGAGCGACGCGATCCACGCGGGGACATGGCAGCTCGATCACGTCCTCGCGCAGACGTTCTCGTGGTGGGACGTGATCTTGGGGGACAGACGCCCCCTCGAGCTGACGCCTAGAAGCGACGAGTGAGCCCGACCCAGGCAGGGCCGACGCTGACCTCGACGCCGCTCGTGGCCGGCGCAGGCAAGGCGAAGCCAGCGATCACGAGGCCGATCCCCAGGCTCGCTGCTGCGCCGCCCGAGACCCAGGTGATGATGCTCCAGGTCTGCTTGTTCCGGCCGCCGTCGATCTGGTCCTCGCTGCCGGGCGGACACGTCCGCTCGGGGCCACAGGCCGTCTCCAGGTCGGCGTAGTCGCTCTTCGCGGACAGGTAGAGCCCGGTGCCAGCGCCGACGAGGCCGAGGCCCACGGCGCCGATGACGCCGCCCGCGATCCAATACCCGGTTCGCCCTCCCGATGGCGGGGGTGGCGGGGGTGGCGGGGGCGGTGGCGGCGGTGGGGGTGGCGGCGGCGAGAGATCGATCTCGACCGCGGCGCTCTGCCCCGCGCTGAGCTCGACCTCGCGGGTCGCCTTGACGACCGCTCCGTCCAAGACCTCGACCTTCACCCTGCCGACAGGCACGGCGCGCTCTTCGCCGAGTGGCAGCGAGAGCGCCCCGACACGAGCGGTGAGCGCGGCGCCGCTGGAGCCGAGCACGGTGACCCGCACGAGCGCGACCTTCGAGCGCAGCTCGGCGCGCAGCGTGCGGATGCGCTCGAGCGTCGAAGCGTATCGCGCGTTGGACTTGGCCTCCTCTTCGGCGATCGCGAGCGCCTCGTACGCGCGCTCGAGCTGACCGGTCTCGACCAGCGCGCGGGCGAGCATCATGTGCGCATTGGGGCTGCGCACGACGTCGTACGAGCCTTGGAAGGCGAGCACGGCCTCGTCGAACCTCTTCTGCTCGAACGCGGCGGCGCCCTTCTCATAGAAGCTCTGCGCCTCTTTCTTCTGCGCAGCCGTCGCCTCGTCCACGGAGGCGCCGGGGGCCGCGCCCGCGGCGCTCGCGTAGAGCGCGAAGGCCGCGGTGAGAAGCGCGAGGGTCGACCGGAGTCTGCGGGGCATCGTCGTCGCGTGAGCTTATCGCCCGCGGAGGGGCCGAGGACAAGTGCGCGCTCGCCAGCGGCCCGCGGAGAATCGGCTACCGCGACCGATCTGCAGGGTGTACGCTACTCGCGAGCATGGCGAAGTCGGGCTCGAGCACCCCGAGTGGCGCGAGCGCCTTCGACGGCGAAGAGCCGACGGAGGTGATGCCCGCTCGAACCAAGTCGGCCGCGCCCCCGCCCGAGCCGGAGAACAAGGACAAGCAATACGTCGCGCCTTGTGAGATCCCGGCGGCGCGGGTCCCGTTGAAGGACCAAGAGGGCGCGAAGATCGTCATCAACGTCCCCGAGAAGCGGGGCGACAACGTCGCGGGCGAGCGAGCGCGCAGACGCGCTCCGACCGTGAAGCTCTCGCGAGCCGAGGTCGACCTCGCGAAGATGAAGACTCGCGGCATCGAGCCGACGCTGCCCGATCAGCCAGCCTTTCAGATCGACGTCACGCTGGACGATCTCGAGGACGGCGACACGGCGAAGCGGGCGAACGGCTACATCGAGCCGGCGAAGCCCATCGCAGAAGCACCACGCGTGGCTCCGGCATCGAGCCGCCCGCCGCCTTCCAGCGGCGTGGCTGCGCGCGCTGCGGGGGCGCGTGGTGACGGGGCTGCCGTTGGCAGCTTTGGGGCTCGCGCGCTCGAGCCGCCGCCCACGTCGATGCCCGTCGGCTCATCACCGAAGACCGAGCGGTCACGCGCGCCGTGGATCTTCCTCGGGGTGCTCTTGATCGGCGGCGGCGTCGCCGGGGCGATCTTCGTCACGCAGAAGGGCTCGTCTTCCAGCGAGCAACAAGCCGCCAGCCCTCCGCCCCCGACCCCTTCCGTGACCGCGACCGCCGCCAGCACCGCGATCGGCACCGGGGCGGCCGCCACCAGCCAGGGCTCGACCGCGAGCGCCGACGCGATGAGCGCCACGGCCGCGCCGACCGACGCCACGACGGCGGCGCCGTCGGCCACTCAGCCGCTCGCGGGTGTTCCGCGGACCGGGCTGCGTCCCACGAGCACGTTCGCCCGGCCGCCCGTCACCGCGACGGTGCCGCGCGCGACCGCGAAGCCTCCGCCCCCGAAGTCCGGCGGCGACATCCCTTCCGGGATCTAGCGATTCGCGGCTGCCGAGGGCGCGCCGGAGAAAACCCGGCGCCGGAGGTCACGCGCGCTCGGGCGCGTGAGCTCCGAAGGGCCCCGCGCCAGCGGGCGCGCCGGAGAAAATCAACCCATGCCGTCGAACTCGGCGGCGTCCTCGAGCACGAGCGGTCGCGCTCGCGGCGCGGGCGCAGGGGTCTCGATCTCGTCCTCGTCGTCCGCCGAGGCCTCGACCTCTTCGTCCTCGTCCTCGTCGTCGACGACCTGGATGACAGGGAGGCGGCGCTTGCCGACCGGGCCCTCGTCGACGTAGTCACGCAGCGCCTCCATGTCCCGCAGGGCCTGGAGCTTGGCGAGCGCCTTCACCTCGACCTGGCGGATGCGCTCACGGGTGAGGTTCATGATGGCGCCGACGTCCTCGAGCGTGGTGCCCCCTCGGTCTGCGACGTCGAGCGCGCAGCTCTCGTTCATGTCCCACACCTCGAGGTCCGGGAAGTTGAGCTTGATGGCGCCGGTGCGCGCGGACACGTCGAGGAACAGGTGGTGCTTGCAGGACACATACGGGCAAGGTCGCGCGCCTTCGAGGCACTCCTCACGGGTGCGCGGCTTGAAGTAGTCGGTCTCGGGATAGAGCATCCGACCGATCTCGAGCTCGCGCTTGGTCATGCGCTTCACGCTGATCGTCCGGGCACGCACCTCCCGCTTACGGCGCGAACGGCGCTGCTCCCGCGTGATGGCGGAGTCGGAGGTGGGTCGCGCAGCGCGGGCCAGAGATCCTTCGACGATGGGCTCGATCCCCTCGGCGCTGTCGCCGTGCTCGTGGCCGCCGTGCGGCAATTCGTGGGAATCGAACTCGTTCTCGTTGTTCATGCGCTGCCTCCGGGACATGCGAGTGGACGATGTGGCGCATGGGGGCGCGGCGCAGCCGAAGCCCGTCGGCGGCTAGTGCCCACACGTTGACCGTTCGCCGCGAGAAAACGCGGCGTTGGGCGCCCTCTGTGGGCGCGTACTTTTCAATCGTTGCTGCTGAGGTCCGTGGCGGCCGCAAGCGGTGCGCCCGGGAGCTCTCCGCGAGCCTTGCCCGCGAAGAGAGAAGCTTTTTTTGGCTAGGAGCCGGTCGCGCGACGGGCGAGCCGAGCCTGGGAGGTGAACCGGTTTTCCAGCTGGTTGAGCCGCTCGAGCAGATCTTTTGCCAGCGACTCCGCGGCGCCGATCTCGGTCGAGAGGATCCGAACTGAAGGCTCGCTCCGCTGTTTCTTCATCGAATCGCGGAGCGTCTTGAAGATCTTCGAGAGCCTTCGTTCGAGCTCTTCGATGTCACCTCGGACGAACAAGAACTCTGCTTGGATTTCCTCGATGGTCAGGTTCTCCGCCATCATTTGTTTGATGGCGAGGACCTGTCGGACGATGGTCACGGGGTACAACCCCTGGGACCCGGTGTGTTTTCCCTTGCGCCCTACCCGGACGCTGCGAGGCAACAGGCCGAGCTGCACGTACTTCCGAAGCGTGGCCTCGCTGAATTTCTGACCGTGCTGCTCAAACAACGTGAGGATGTCCGCTGACGTGAGCCCTCGAGCGTTTTCCTTCTCAATTCGCTCCAGGACGTCGTCGGGTATTCCGCGGCTCAAGGTCTCCTCCCCCCTCACGGCGGGAGACAGTGCCGTGCTGTGTCAATCGACGCATCGGACCATATTCCACTGAATGGAATACAGTCAATTTCTCTCAGGCCTTTTATTGCCAAACGTCGCAAAATTGCGGTAGGAGCCCCCCGACCTGCGCTCGGCCTGGACATTGATTGTCCTAGGGTGAGGGCTGCAGCACGCAAACGCAGCGCGTTGCAAAACCTCAAGGGTTGCGGGGATTTGCGCACTAGGCCCCACATGGATACCCGCGCATCGGCGGATGTCCGACATCCCGCCATTTCTGCTAGAAAACCGGCCTCCGCGCCCTCCAGCGGTAAGCTCTGGCGCGGCGACGAAGATGACGGGCATGCGAGAGAGCCGGGACGTGACGGTCCGCGACGTGCGGATACGAGCGGTGGAGGCAGGGCGCGGAAAGGGCCCGGCCATCCTGCTCATCCACGGGTTCATCGTCACCCACGCCGAGTGGGACGACGTGATCGACGAGCTCGCGGAGCGCTTCCACGTGATCGCGCCGGATCTCCCGGGCTTCGGCGATAGCTCCAAGCCGAGCCCTTCAAAGTACGCGTACAGCATCGAGGCGTTCGCGGAGTCGATGGCAGACCTGGTCGCCGCCTTCGGTGTGGGGCGGGTCCACGTCGTCGGTCACTCGATGGGCGGCGCGGTGGCGCTCACGCTCGCCGCTCAGCACCCGGAGCTCGTGCAGCGGCTCGTCGTCGTCGATCCGCTGTCGTACGCGGTCCCCATGAGCTTCCGCGCGAAGCTGCCGTTTTATCCCGTGATCGGGCCGTTCATCTTCAAGCAGCTGTACGGGCGGACGATGTTCCGCTCGTACTTCCGGGACGAGGTGTTCCCGCGCGGCGCGCCGATCAATCTCCCGCGGATCGACAGCTTCTACGACAAGTTCAACTCGCCGGCGGCGAGAGAGAGCGCCTACGCCACGCTGCGCGCCGTGCTCGATACGCGAACCCTGGTCGCCCGCCTCGGCCGCGTGCGCGCGCCGACGCTCGTCGTCTGGGGACGAGACGACAAGCTGTTCCCGTGCGCCAACGCGTCGCGGCTCGCGCGCGAGCTGACGGACGCGCGCCTCGAGGTGATGGAATGCGGCCACTCGCCGGCCGAGGAGCGCCCCGAGCAGTTCCTGTCGATCGTCACCGAGTTCCTCGAAGGCCGGCGGTGAGCCTGGTCGCGGCGATGCGCGGCCGAGAGGCGAAGGTCGGGCTCTCGGTCGTCGCGCTGCTCGCGGTGGCGGCGTTCGCGGTGGCGCCGCTGCTCGCCGACCCCAACGCGAGCGACTTCTCGCTCGCGCCAGCCGCGGACGGCGGACCACCGGGGAGCTCGGCGCGGCACTGGCTCGGCGTCGATCCCCTGTACCGGGACGAGCTCGCGCGGCTGCTGTCGGGTGGACGCATCTCGCTGCTCGTCGCGTCGATCGCGACGCTGGTCGCCTGCGCGATCGGCGTCGCCGTCGGCGTCGCCGCCGCGGGGCTGAAGAAGGGCGGCGCGCGCTGGGCCGATGGTCTCTTGATGCGTGGCGTGGACGTGCTGCTCGCGTTCCCGTTCCTGCTGCTGGTGACCCTCGTCGGCGTCCTCGTCCCGCGGAGCGGGCTCGGGACGCTCGTGCTCGTGCTCGGCCTCACCGGATGGACAGGTGTCGCGCGGGTGGTGCGCGCGCGCGCCGCCGTGGTGCTCGAGCAAGACTTCGTGCTGGCTGCGCGCGCGATGGGGGCTGGGCCGCTCTGGATCGGCGTCCGCCACGTGCTGCCCAACGTGCTCGCGACGGCGGCCGCGCTCGGCGCGAGCCTCGCCGGCTCGATGATCCTCGCCGAGGCCGTCCTCGGGTACCTCACCGTGGGGCTGGGCCCTCCCGATGCGTCGTGGGGGCGCATGCTGCAGGAGGCGGAGTCGTTCATCGTCCTCCGCCCGATGCTCGTCGCGCTGCCGGCGGCCTTCATCCTCGTCGCGATGCTCGGCTTCCACCGGCTCGGCGAGGGCCTGCGGCTCGCCAGCGGTGACGGCGACCAGCGACCGGCGCTCGTCACGAGGCTCCCCTTCCCGCTCGATCTGATGCTGGTCGCGCTCGGGCTCGGCGTCGTGATCGCGCTGCCCAGAGCCGACCTCGCGCCGCCGGCCCCGGCGGTCGCGACTCCCGACGCGCCGAAGCGAGGCGGGACGCTGCGCCTCGCGAGCTCGTACGGCGCGCGCACGGTCGACCCAGCGCTCGCCAGCGACGAGATGGGCGTCGCGATCGCGCGGATGGTCTGCGACCGGCTGGTCTCGCTCGACGACGACGGGGAGATCGTGCCGGGCCTCACCCGCCGCGCGACCTGGGCGGACGGTGGTCGCGCGCTGCGGCTAGAGCTCGAGGCTGGGGTGCGGTTCCAAGACGGCGCCCAGCTCGAGGCGGCTGACGTCAAGCGCTCCATCGAGCGCGCGCTCGGCCCGAACGTCCCGTCGCCATCCGCCGCGCTGCTCTCGGGCGTGGTCGGCTTCGACGCGTACCGGGCGGGCTCCGCGACGGAGCTCAGCGGCGTGGAGGTGAGCGCCCCGCTCGAGGTCACGATCCGGCTGCGGGAGCCGGACGCGACCCTGCCCAGCGTGCTGACCATGCCGTTCGTCGCGCCGGTTTGCCCTTCGAGCCCCCCGCCGGGCGCCGGGGCCGAGACGGCGGTGTGCGGAGCCGGGCCCTTCCGCGTGACCGAGCTCGACGGCGAAGAGCGCGTGCTGCTCGCGCGGCACGCTGGGTACTTCGCCGAGGGGCGGCCCTACCTCGACTTCATCGAGATCCTGTTCCGGGTGAGGCCGCAGGTGCAGCGCTACCGCTTCGAACGCGGCGAGCTCGATCTCGTCCGCGAGCTGTCGTCGAGCGACGCAGCGCTGCTGCGCGCCGATCGACGCTATGACGACCGCCTGTTCGTCGTTAAGAACCTGCGCACGAGCGCGATCTTCATGAACACCGAGCGGCCTCCGTTCGACAACCCGGCGCTGCGCCGAGCCGTCTCGCTCGCGGTCGACCCCACGGTCCTCGCGCGCTTGAGGCCCGATATCACGCCGATCGAGCACGTGGTCCCGCCCGGGGTTCCGGGGCGCCCGAGGGGCGCGGTGGGCCGGCGGTTCGACCTCGACGCCGCGCTCGAGGCGATGCGTGAGGCGGGCTACCCCTACGATCCAAAGACGGGCGAGGGCGGCTACCCGGCGACGATCGAATACGTCGTCGTCCCTTCGTCGTTCGAGCAGGGGGCTGCGGAGGTCTACCAACAGCAGCTCGCGAAGATCGGGATCCGGCTCTCGATCCGGCTGGTCGGGAGCACCGCCTACTACGCGCTGACGCAGCAGCGCGGCAAGACGACCATGGGGTGGGCGGGCTGGCAGGCCGACTACGCCGACCCGTTGACGTTCTTCTCTCCGAACCTCGAGAGCTCCGCGATCGGGGAGGTGAGCCAGAACTACGCGTTCTTCTCGAGCGCCGAGCTCGACGGCATCCTGGTGGAGGCGCGGCGCGAGACCGATCGAGAGCGGCGAAGAGCCCTGTTCGCGGAGGCCGAGCGGGTCGTGGCGGAGCAAGCGCCGTGGGTGCCCACCTTCAGCCCGGCGACGCTCGAGGTCCGGCAGCCGTGGCTCTTCGGCTACGATCCGACGGCGCTCACCGCGCTCGATTTCACGACCACGTACCTCGCGCCGGGAGCGGGCCGCGCACCGGAGGGCGCGAGGTGAGGCGGCTCGTCGCGGCGGCGCTGAGGCGGATGGCGATCGCGGCGCTGATCGTGTGGGGGGTCGTGAGCGTCACCTGGCTCCTGGCCACGCTGCTCCCGGGCGATCCGGTGCGCGCGGCCCTCGGGCCGAACGCCTCCCCGGCGGACGTCGAGCGCGCGCGCTCTCTGTTCGGTCTCGAGCAGTCGTTCGGGTCGAGGTACGTCCGCTTCATGGGCCGGCTCGTTCACGTGAGCGACGTGTTCGTCGGGCGCGCGTCGAAGGATCACACGACGTGCGCCGAGCTCGGCCCTCTGCACGCCGATCTCGGCAAGAGCCACATCTACAACGCGCCGGTCGCGGAGCTGATCAAGAAGAAGCTGCCCTATTCGTTGAAGCTCGCGCTGGCCGCGGTCTCGCTGCAGCTGCTCATCGGGCTCTCGCTCGGCGTCCTGGCGGCGGCACGCCGGGGGAGCCGGGTCGACGAGGCCATCGTCGGGGTCACGACGACGCTGTCCGCGGCGCCGACGTTCGTCGTCGGGTTGGTCCTTCAATACGTCCTCGCTCACCGCCTCGGCTGGGTCCCGCTCGACGGGCTGGGCGTGTCGTCGGCGGACGAGGCGCGCGCGATGGTGCTCCCGGCGCTGACCCTGGGTTGCTACGGGGCGGCGCTGCTCACGCGGTTCGTGCGCGCCGAGGTCGCGACCGCGCTCGACGAGCCGTTCGTGCGGGCCGCGCGCGCCAAAGGCGCCGGGCGCGTCCGCGCGGCCGTGGTGCACGCGACGCGCACGGCGCTCGCGCCGCTCTCTCAGCTGGTCGTCCTCGAGCTCGGCGCCCTGGTGGGCGGAGCGATCGTGACCGAGCGGCTGTTCCGCTGGCCCGGGCTCGGGGACCTGTCGGTGGCGGCGATCCAGAACCGAGACGCTCAGGCGCTGGTCGGCGTCACGCTGGTCGCGAGCGTCGCGATGGTCGTGGCCACGGCGATCGCGGACGTGCTCGCGATGTGGCTCGACCCGCGGCAGAGGTAGAGGCTCGCGGGCTGCGCCGACTTATTCGCCCTCGTCGATCGAGCGATCGACGGCGAGCGCCACGTCCGCCGCGAGCGACGCGTCACCGGCGGCGCGCGCCGAGAGCCACACGCGTTCGGTCGCGGTGGTCGTGCCCTGCGCGGCGCGGCGCAGCGTGGCGTCCTGGGCCGCGCGATCCAAGGTCAACAGCGCGCTGCCGCCGATGTCAGCCTGCGCCGCGGGCCCGAGGTGCGTGACGGACGCGTCGCCTCCGGGGAGATCGGCGAGCGCCACGAGCAGGTCGTCGTCGCCCTCGTCCGCCCTCGCGGAGTACCACCACGCGCGCGAGCGCGCCGACTCGTCGAGCTTCGCGAGCTCGGCGCGACGCTCGGGGTTGACGGCGGTGAGCGAGCGGACGCGCACCGAGAGCTGCCGATCGAGGCTCGCCGCCGCCTGCTCGAGCGCGTCGAGGGCGCCGCGGACGGCGTCGACGGAGGCGCCGTCGAGGACCTCCGACATCGACACGTGGGCCCGCGCCGCCGCGAGCACCGACTCGAGCTGATCGCGCCCCTTCAGGGCAGACATCGCGCTCGCCGCGAACATCCCTCGCTCCTCCGGGGTGTCGGCGAAGGCGGCCTCGAAGGACTCTTCGATGGCGCGGGCCGTCTCACGTTGAATCTGCGCCACGTCGAGCGCGCCGAGGGCCAGGGCCACGTGCGCGGGAGACAAAGCGCGAAGCGCGCGCTCCGTCTCTTCGGTGCGCGCGCTGTCGGGGTGGCTCGACCGCCGGATCATGTCGCCACACACGGCGAGGACGTTCTTCGGGGCGGGGCCGCCTGCCTCGCTGATCTTCTGGTCGAGGACGGGCTTGCGCAGGGTGACGGGGGGCATGGCTATGGCTCCTTCAGAGGCTGACGCGTGGGGCGTCGGGGCGGGTTCGGGCTCGGCTCAGGGGGGCGGGCGTGACCCGCGCGCGCGACCGAGCCGCCCGAGCCCTAGGACTTGAGCTCCAGCAGGAAGAGGCGCAGGTGAGCCTGCGCGCGGCTGATGCGCTTGTACGAGTTGACGACGGTGATACCGAGCTCCTTCGCGACCGCGACGTGGTCGTCGAGATCGCGGTGGTGGTACAGGGCCCAGGCCTCGGCCTCCTTCGGGTGCTCGGCGGTGAGGCGCTCGAAGGCGCGCCAATAGAGCTCGGCGGCCTCGTCTCGCTCGGCCTCGCTCCTGGCACGCTCGACCGACGCTGCGACCTCGTACCCGGGCGTCTCGGGCTCGTCTTCGTCCCCACCTCCGGCCGCGAGCTCCTCGTGGTGCCGGCGATAGCGGTCGATGGCCGTGTGCTTGACGATGCGCAGGAAGAACGTCCGCGCCGAGGTGCTTCGGGCGGCGCCTGCGTCGTCGACTGCGGTCCCTCGGTATTGGGTGAGGCCCCGCTCGAGGAGCTTGATCGCGGCGTCCTGGAGCAGCTCCTCTTGGTCGTCCTCGCCGCCGCGGCGGTAGCTCTGCTGGATCCTGCGGATGACGTACAGCGCGGGCCGGCGCCAGCGCGACAACAGGACCGCGAACGGGCGGTCGATCCGCTCGCCGGACGCCTTCCGCGACAGGACGGCCGCGAACAGGGCGTCGTCATCCAGCTCCTCCGGCTGCGTCGTGTCGCTCATCGGGGCACCGACGGTAGCATCCAGCGAAGGTCGGGAGCGAGCCCATGCCCCGCGTACCTACGGACCGGCTCGGCCAGACCTGACAAGGGGGTCGTCGAAACCGAGAGGCCCGGAGGCCGACAGACTATTGGCCGAGGTTGGCGCACTGGACGCCGAGATCCGAGTCCGGAGAGAGCTCGGCACACTTCTGGAACGACGACCGGCCGCTCTGGCCCGCAGCTTGCTGTGCGGCGCCGAGGTAATACCAGGCGGAGGCGTTGCCCGGGGAGCCGTTGGTCCACTGTTGGGCGAGTGACAGCGCGCCGACCTTGTTCCCGGCCTCCATCGCCTTGGTGATGCGCGTGGGGTAGGGCTCGGTCGGGTTATCGGGCTGGGGCGCCGGGCCCGTGGGCACGGGGACGGTCCCTGGAGGGAGCGTGGACGGGCCGGTCGCCGACGGCGCGGCGGCGACGGACGCAGAGGGCGAAGCTGACGCGGAGGCCGAGACCGAGACCGATGCCGAAGGCTCCGCCGAGGGCGTGGCTGAAGCTGCCGGCTCCGCGCTAGCGACCGACGCGGTGGCGGTCGCCTCCCCCGTGGCCAAGGGCTCGAGGGTGGCCCCGCTCAACGGAGGAGGCGGAGGCGTGCGAGGGCTGCCGGTGCCGATGGTGGTCGTCTCCGGGCGGTCCTTCGAGGCAATCGCGATGACCCCGACCGCGGCCGCGATGGCGACCACGATCGCGACGACACGGATGAACCTGCGGCGTCGCTCCTCGGCGGCCGGGTCCGGGGGAGGCGGGGCCTCGTCGAGCTCATCGTGCTCGTCGTGATCGTGCGCAGCTGCGTGTTCTGCGCGACCCGGCGAGAAGGCCTCGTCGAGGCGGTTTCGATCCGTGAGCGGCGCGGTCGGCAGGGTGGCGGCCAGGGTCGCGGGGGGGGGCGGCGCGGGGGGCGATGCTCGTGGGTCTTCCTGCGCCGCGTCCTCCTCCTCGTCGTCCTCATCCTCTTCGCCGCCCTCGGCCTCCTCGTCCTCGTCCTCGTCCTCGTCCTCGTCCTCGTCGTCGTCGTCGTCGTCCTCGTCCTCGTCCTCGCTCGGCTGCGTGGCCGCAGGGGTCCCCGCCGGGAGCGTGCGCGCCTCGGGCTCCGCGGCGTCGTCGTCCTCCGGGAACGCCACCGAGGCAGCCGCGACGGGGACCGGCGTCGCGTCCATCAGACCGGAGGCCGCTCGATCGACGAGTGGTAGGGGGGCGTCGCTCGAGACCTGCGGCATGATGATCCGGGGGGCCAGGGGCGGACGGGGTGCGACCGGCGGCTCAGACGGCTCGTTGTCCGCCGCAGGGACGATGCTCTCCATCGCCGGGCGCGGCGCAACGGGGGCAGGCATGACCGAGTCGGTGCTCGGGACGACATCTTCCTCCGGACCGCCCGTGCGCTCCACCAACAGCCCCTCGAAATAGAGCTTCGATATCGTGGAGAGCGTGGAGAGGTCCTCGAAGGGCGACAGGTCCACGACCTGCATCAGCGAGCGCTTGCCATCGAAGAGCCGCAAGATCCCGTTGAGCTCGTCGGGGATCTCGCTCAGGCGATTGAGCAGCTCGTCGGAGTCGACCTCGAACACCGAGTCGAGCGGCGGCAGGACCTCGAGCAGGCGCTGCCACTCGTCGAGGCGACGCATCCCCTCCATCAGCAGCCCCTGCGTCGAGGACTCGATCGCGTCGTCGACGTCGACCTTGCAGAACTCGACCTCGAACGCTCCGTCGCCCCAGATGAACGTCCGGTAGACGGCCTCTTCGCCGGTGAGGCACCCGACCCGCGGCTGCGCGGCGGTCGGCTGGCGTTCGCCCCGCGGCCACGTCGCCGCGTCGACGATCTTGCCGTCGCGGAAGTAGATCTTCGCCTGGTTGTTCGTCTCGTTGTTCTGCAGGTGGACGATGCCGCTCTTGCGGCTCACCTCGAAGGTCTGCAAGAGATCGACGACGCCCATGTCGGCGAGCGCGCCGGCGAAGCGAGTGCGGCCGCCGCCCCCGGTCGTCCGCGTCGTCGCGATGCCCTCCTGGGTGCGCCGCGCGAAGATGAGGTTGATGCGCGTGATGAGCTCGCGCACGAAGATCGGCTTCGTGAGGTAGTCCTCGACGCCCAGCTCCAGGCCGCGGATTTTGTCCTCGATCGAGCGCTGGCTCGCCAGGAAGAGCACCGGGATGTGCGCCCACTCGGAGCGGTCCTTCAGCTTTCGGACGAGGCCATAGCCGTCGAGCCCCGGCAGGCGCGTCTCGGTCACCAGCAGATCGGGCGGCGAGACCTCGAGCTTCTGCAGCGCGTCCTGCGCGTCGTTCGCCGTCGTGACGCTGAAGCCAGCCTTGCGAAGGCTGACGTCGAGCACGCGGATCGACCGCGGGTCGCCGTCGACGAGGAGGAGCTGACGTTTGGCCACGTGCGGCCTCGCATCGTGGCGAGCCTTCGCGCTGTGGTCAAGCGCGGCAAGCTCGACCCCGCAAGGCCGGCCTGCCGCGCCGAAGCGCTCAGATCTCGGCCAGGATCGCGTCGCGCTTCTTGGCGAAGTCGTCGTCCGAAATGAGGCCCTTGTCCTTGAGGGACTTGAGCTTCACGAGCCGGTCCTCGACCGATGCGGCCGGAGCGGCCGCCGCTGCCGGGGCGGCCGGGCCCCCGACCGGGAACTGGGGCTGCATCATCCCCATCTGCCCGGCCATCATGTTGTTCGCCATGCCCACGCCCATGGCCATCTGCGCGCCGAGGCCCGCCACGCCCGCGTTCGCGCCGCCCTTCGCCATGCCCTCACCCGCGCCGCGCATCGCCTCGCCCGCCGCGTAGTTGGAGTAGTTGCCCGCGAGCTGCTGCACGTAGCGAGCGTCCTGGCCGAACTTCTGGTCGAGCTCGAACTGCTTGGCCTGCGCCGTGTCGGAGGCGATCGAGATGTTGCGGCGCGCCTCGGCGCGCTTCTTGTTCGCCTCGCGCAGCATGCGCTCGTCTTCGGCGCTGAAGTTGATGTTGAAGTCCGCGATCTGCAGGATCTTCACGCCGATGTCGGCGAGGTTCGGGGCGCTCTGGATGATGCGACCTGCGAGCTCGCTGGTCATGCCGCCCAGGTTCAGCAGCGAGCGCCCGGACTGGGCGCACATCTGACCGATGACGGTCTTCACGCTCATGAAGAAGAGGCGCTTGATCCAGTCCGACGTGACGTCGTTGTCGTTCGAGCCGGCCGCTTGGCCGTGGTAGCCGATGACGAAGCGCACCGGGTCGGTGATGACCATCGAGAACTCGCCGTGGATGCGAGGCGTGACGAACTCGAACAGGGTCGGGTCCTCCATCGACTCGAGCTTGCCGCCGAACGGGATGCTCCTCACCGGCTGGGTCTTCACGAAGAAGATCTCCGCGATGAACACGTCCCCCCCCGTGAACTTGTTGATGAGGTTGTTGAGGAACGGGATGTTCTGGGTCTGCAGCGTGTGGCGGCCCGCCGGCAGCCACCCCTGATAGGTGCCGTCCTTGAAGAAGAGGGCGCACTCGTCGCTGTCGACCGTCAGCTGCGACCAGAACGGGATGTTCTGGTCGGGATGCTTGTAGACGATGAGGTGCTTCAGGTGGTCCGGGCGGGCGATCATCATCTCGCGCACGCCGCCCTTCACGAAGTCCATGATCCCCATCTTCTCGTTCCTCTCCTCTTTCCGTGCCTGGCCCGTCCCGCAGGCTCGAGCCGAGCTTGCTCGCGAACGGGTGCGGGGAGAATAATGCCCCCGAGGGGGGTCGGCAACGCCGCCGACCCCCTGCCCGCCCGCGCGCAGCCGCAGCCCCGGCAGAATGACGCCGACCCCATGACCGTCGCCATCGACACCAGCTCCCTCTCCGTACCCGCCCAGAAGATCCTGAGCGGTCCGCCCAAGCTCCAGGAAATGGCGGCGAAGGGCGTCGCCATCGGCGTCCCCCCCGGGGACCTGATCGTCGTCCTCGCCGCCCTGACGCAGAGCGCCGAGCCGGGCGTCGCCGACACGGCGCGGCGTACCCTCGACAACCTCCCGGCGCAGGTCCTCTCGGGCGCCCTCGGCGCGAACCTCCAGGCGGCCGCGATCCACGAGATCGCGACGCGCAACCACGACCGAATCGACGTCCTGGGGCGGCTCATCGCGATGCCGGCCATCGACATCGACACCCTGCTCGAGGTCGGCAAGGTCTGCAGCGAGGACGCGAGCGAGCTGCTCGCGACGAACGAGGAGCGCCTGCTCTCGAACCCGAAGCTGATCGAGGTCCTCTACCTCAACAAGCGGACGCGCATGTCGACGGCCGATCGCATGATCGAGCTCGCGGTGCGCAACAACGTCGAGGTCGGCCTCCCGGCGTGGAAGGAGGCGGCGGCCGCGATCCAGAACGAGCTCATCCCCGAGCCGACCGGCGAGCTGAGCCCCGACGACGTGCTGTTCGCCCAGAACCTCGCCCTCGCCGAGGCGATGCGCGCGCAAGGGGAGGAGATCGAGGACACCCACGAGCTCGTCGGTGACGAAGAAGAGAAGGTCAAGGACAAGTACGTCCCGCTCTTCCGCGAGATCGCCATGATGACGACGACCCAGAAGATCCGCCTGGCGTCCGTGGGGACCCCCGAGGCGATCATGATCCTGATCAGCGACGCCAGCCCCCTGGTGGCGAGCGCCGCCGCCAAGTCTCCGAACATCAACGAGGCCGTGGTCGAGCAGGTCGCCAAGCGCCGCAACATCATGGCCGATGTGCTCACGTCGATCGGGCAGCGCCCCGAGCTGCTCCGCAGGCTCTCGACCAAGCGCGACCTGATGAAGAACCCGAAGACGCCGCCGTCGCTCGCCCTCAAGCTCATCAACCACTTCCAGGCACACGAGCTCGAGCGTATGGCGGGAGACCGGAACGTCGGGGGCGCGACGCGCCAGCTCATCAAGAACCACCTCGAGAGGAAGAAACGTTGAGCGACCTGGTCCGCTTCGGGGTCGCGATGGACCGTGCCCTCTTGTCGGAGTTCGACGAGCGGATCGCGCAGCGAGGCTACGAGAACCGGTCCGAGGCCTTGCGCGATCTGGTGCGGGCCGACCTCACGCGAGCGGCGCAGCAGGCCGGCGGGCAGGTCACGGCGACCGCGTCGATCGTGCTCGCGCGCAGGCAGCGCGCCGAGCTCACGAGGGTGCTCGGCGAGCTCGAGCCCGGGGTGGTCGTAGCTCAGCTCGAGCTGGGCCTCGACGAGGAGCGCGCGCTCCTGCTGCTCGTCGTCCGAGGGCCCGCGGGCGAGCTCGAGCGCACGGCCGGCAGGGTCGCGGGCCTGCGGGGCGTCCTCGGGTGCGAGCTCACGATCGCCTGCGCCTCTGCGAGGCGCCACGCGTGAGCGACCGCTCGAGCAAGCCACCCCCCGGCCGCCAGGTCACCGCTCGGGCGCTTTGGGGCGCCGGCCGAGGTCGTGCACGTGCTACTTGCGCTGTTGGACGCCAGGTGAGGTAACGGGAGAGCTATGGGGCATCGGAAGGTGGAGCGCACGGGATGGATCGCGGCGGTCGTGGTGGCGCTGGCGGGCTGCACGCCCGAGCCGCCCGCGACGCCGCCTCAACCGACCGCGACGGCGACCGCGACCGCGTCCGCGTTGGGTGACGTCGAGGCCATCTACAAGTCGTTCGGGTTCGCGTCCTGTCGCGCGGGCGACAACTGCGCGCGGACATTCTCGATCCGCGCCGGCGCCGACATCGGCGACAAGGGCGCGAACAAGGTCCCGAACCCGCGGGCCAGCCTGTCGAACCCCGACCCTCTCTGGCTGCCCGAGTGGAGCCGCCTGCCGACGGGCGACGCGGGCGCCCACTACGCCTACGAGGCGCTGACGCTCGCGGCGGTGCACCGGAGCTACCGGGCCGAGTGCGAAAAGGCGTACGACGGCTACGCGAAGGACCTCACGGCGCGGCTCGACAAGCTCGAAAAAGAGGTCGCCGCGGCGAACCGCGAGCCGAACCCCTACGATCGCCTCGGTGCGCTGCTGAAGCTCGAGCCGCCCAAGCCCGACAAGTCGCGGATGCATGACCTCGCGGAGGGGGCCGACCCCGTCCGCTACAAGTGGGAGGTCGCGGTATTCGAGGCCTTCGAGGATACGAAGCGCACCTTCCTGTATGCGTTCGACGGCTACCCGCCGAGCGACACGCTGCTCGGCGTCATTCACCCCAGGCTGCCCAAGGACCAGGAGCTCGACGCGTTCTGCCTCGCGGCCGCCACGGGCAAGGTGGCGGGCGTCCCCGCCCTGCCCGACACGTCCTCGTGGGACGCGGGCGTCCGGGCGATGGTGCGGCGCTTCGTGCCCGAGGAGCGCGCCTCCGCGCTCGAGCGACGTCAAGACGAGCTAACCGACGTCGTGAAGACGAAGTTCACGAAAGTGAAGGTGCCGAACCCTCAGCTGCCCCCGGGCGTGCGGGAGATGACCCTCGGAAAGATCGAGTCGTTCGCTCGCGACGGCAAGAAGGCGATCGTGACGAGCCTCGTCAAGCGCGAGGACAAGGTCGGCGCCAAGCTCGTAAAATCGGACGACACGGCGACGGCGGTGTTCGAGGACTGGCCGAGCGGCGTGGTGCTCGAGCCGGGCGACGCGGTGACGTTCTACGGGGCGGAGATCAACGTGAAGGAGCTCATCATCAAGAGCACCCCGGAGGTCGAGCACAAGAGCCGCACGTACCAGCTCGAGCCGAAGCACGTCACCAAGATCGTGGCGAAGGGCAAGACGACGGTCTACTTCAGGTGAGGGAATTTCTTATCCCGCGCGTCCGCTCGCGCGGGACCCTTCGGATTTCCCGCGCCCTGGGCGCGTGAAATCCGGCGCGGGGCATTCGCGCGCCCGCTCGCGCGGGGCTCAATCCTCGGCGTGGCCGGAGTCGGCCACACGCACCTTCGTCTTGGGCGGGCTGACGATGAAGGTGACCATCCGCTCCTTGGCCTCGAACTCCTGGCGGTAGGTCTCTGCCGAGCGCTTGTACTTGAAGGGCCCGATCCGCACGCGGTGCCAGACCCCGCGGCCCTTCACGTCGGCCGACTCCACGTACGCGTGGTGCCCGCGGCGGCGCAGCGCCGCGGCGAAGCCTTGAGCCTCCACGTCGGTCTTGAACGAGCTCACCTGCAGCTGAAAGCCGCCAGACTTGCCGGCCGACACTTCCGCGCCCTCGTCGCGCGTCGCGATCTTCGCGTAGCTCGAGAGCACGTCGGCCGAAGAGGTCTCCTTGCCGGCGTCCGCGAGCAAGTGCTGAGCGGGGAGCGGCATGACCGGGAGGCGGTCGGCGGCAGGGGGCGGCTCGGTGGGGCTGCCCGGCGGGAGCTGGAACTCGGGGTCCTTCTCGGCGGCCCGCTGGGCACGGTACGACTCGAGCGCCGTGGTCGGCCCCTCGTTCCCCGCGAGCATCTTGGGAAACGTGACCTCGACGTTCTCGCCGGGGCCCTGTGCGCGAGACTGATCGACGAGCGCTCCCAGCGGATCCTCGTTGCCGCTCGCCGGCTTGCTCGGACGCTTCATCACCATCACCGCCGCGAGCACCACGCACGCTCCGCCGAGCGACGCGAGCACGAAGGCGCCGAGGCGCGACGGCCGCTGCGTGGGGTCCGCCTCTTGGAGCTCGTCGAGGTTCCGAATCTTCGCGTTCGAACCGGCGTTGCGCTGCATGTCCCTCGGATAGCGCGAGACAGCCCCCCACTCCAAGAAAATGGGAACGATGTAGGATAACCGAGCACACAGCCCCGGCGTCCTCGCGCAGGTCCGGCATAGCCCGCGATCACGCCGAGCGCAGCGAGGCCAACTCGGGCGTCATGCCGGCCAAAAAATCCCGCGCCGGATTTCTCGCGCGCTCGGGCGCGGGAAATCCGAAGGGCCCCGCGCTAGCGGGCGCGCGGGGAAAAAAATTGCGCCGCCTTCACGCGCGTCTCCTCGAGCTCACGCTCGGGGTCGCTGTCCGCGACGATGCCCCCGCCGACCAGGTACTCCCCTCGCCCGCGCTGATCGAGCACCACCGTGCGGATCGCCATCGACAGGCGCAGCGAGCCGTCTCGCGCGAGCAGGCCGAGCCCTCCGGTGTAGAGGCCTCGCCGCATCGGCTCGAGCTCGGCGATCACCTCCATCGCGCGGACCTTCGGCGCGCCCGTGACGCTGCCGCTCGGGACGATCGCCTCGAGCACCTCCCGCCGCGACGCGCCGGAGCGCACACGGCCTTCGACGCGGGCGACGCGGTGGTGCAGCGTCGAGTGCGTGACGACGTGCGGCGGGATGGACACGACGGTCGACCCGGGCTCGCACACGCGGCACAGATCGTTGCGCTCCACGTCGAGGATCATCGCGAGCTCCGCCCGCTCCTTCTCGTCGGCGTCGAGCTCGCGCACGAGCTGCTCGTCGAGCCGAGGGTCCGTGGCGCGCCGGCGGGTGCCCTTGATCGGCTCAGTCGCGAGGCGCGAGAACGCGCGCGCGTCAGCGCTGGGCTCCGCGTCGAGCAGCAGCTCGGGGCTCATCGAGATCACCCACCCCGACGACGTGCGGAGCACGGCCCCGAACGCCGTCGGAAAGGCCGTCGTCAGCGCCTCGGCGGCGGCGAGCACCTGAAGGGGAGCGCAGGGCTCGAGCTCCACGCGCAGCCGCCGCGCGAGGTTGGCTTGATAGAGCTCGCCGTCGTAGATGCGCTCGATGAGCTCGCGGACGCGCGCGACGTGGAGCTCGGGCGGCTCGTCCTCACGGACCTCGAGCCGGTAGTCGCTGGCTTCGGCTGCAGCTTCAGCCATTCGCAGCTCGAGGCGAGCGGCGGCTGCCTCGTCGTCGGCCACGACGTGGACCTCGTGCGCGGCGTGGTCGACCTCGATCACGGCGTCGTAGCGCCGCCACTCGCTGTCGGCGCACAGCGGCGCCGGGCGCGCCTCGGGCCTCGACCACGAGCGGCGCTCGAGGCGCGCGCGCTGGGCTTCGTAAGGGAGGATCCCGATCCACCACGGCGCGCGCGAGCCGGCCGCGCCGTCCGGCGCCGGGCGCCCTGGCGCAGGATCGAGGCCCGACGCGAGCTCGACCGGGTCGCTCGCGGCGTAGGAGAACCGCCCGTGCGGCGCGGCAGAGTCCGCGGAGACGAGCAGCGCGAGCCCAGGTCGCGACGCTAGGCGACGAGCGATCTCGAAGGGGCGCGGAGCAAGTGCGAGCGGGCGGCGGACGATGGCGCTCTGATAGCGCATCGGCGGCGGAGGCGAAAACTGCGCGAGATCGTGCGCAGCGCTGCGCCCCGTGGACCGCGCCCGCGCCGGGTTTGTGCCCGCCCTTCAGGACGCGAGCCTCGAAGCGGCGGCCCCTATGGAAAAGCGCGCTCCGTTAGGGTATCCCCGGAGCGTTTGAGATCCCGACGACTTCGCCGACCTCGCGCCTCGAGGATGAGGAGCCCCCTCGTCGGGGCGCTCGCGCTCCTCCTGCTCGCGCCGGCCTGCGAGGGCGCCGGCGAGATCGCGCTCGAGGTCGCGCCGGGTCGTGAAGCAGACGCGCTCTCCCAAGAGCCCGCGGTCGCGGACGTCGAGATCGTCGTGCTGCTCCCCGACGAGTCGGTCGCCGCCCGCGCGAACGCGGCCCCCGGGGGGGAGTTCGACCTCGGCGAGTTTCCGGAGACCGAGATTCTTCGCTTCGAGATCACGGGCAAGACGAGCGAGGGGGAGGTCGTCGCGCGCGGCCGCAGCGTCTCGATCGCGATCGGCGCGCTCTCGGCGACGACCCTGCCGCTGTTCATCCAGCGGCTCGGAGAGTTCGCGCGGCCGCCCGATGGCCTGGTGCGCGCTCACGTGCGCGCGCCTGGAGGTGTGCTGGGGGAGCGCTACCTGATCGCGACGGGGGGCGACGCCGCGATCGGCGAGGACGGCGCCGTCGATCCGGCGATCGGCGACTTCTACGACCTGTTAGGGCTCGCCGCCAACGAGAGCGGCGGGCCGCTTCCGCGCGCGGCGCGCTCGATGGTCGTGCGAGGCTCCGGCCTGCTGTTGATCGACGACGACGGCGCGTCGCTCGCCGATCTCGACGCGGGCACGACCTCGGACCTCGAGGGGCCGAGCGGTTTCGCGTTCGCCGACGTGAGCGGGGGCATCAGCCTCGAGGGCGAGGACGGTCAGACGTACGTCGTGGGCCCCACGCGCGACGACGAGGCCTCCGACAGCGTGCTGGTCGTCACCTCCAGCGGGGAGCTGCGCGCGGTGCGCCTCGCGACGGCGCGCAGCGGCGCGGCGGCCGTCTACGTCCCGGGGGTCGGCCTCGTCATCGCCGGGGGGGCGGCAGAGGGCGCCGGAGTCGAGGTCGTGCACACCGACGGCGCGACGGTCAGCACCATCCCCTTCCCCTCGGACGCGACGACGAGCGCCGCCGCGGTCGTCACCAACGAGCAGCAGATCACCCTGTTCGGAGGCCGGCTCGCGGGCATGCCCGCATCGACGCGGGTCCTCGACTTGCGCTGCGTCTCCGACTGCGAGGGCGACGTGCAGGTGCTCGACGAGCTCCCGGTCGAAGATCTAGCCGCCCGCGGGCAGGCCTACAACATCCCGAGCGGCGTGCTGGTCGTGGGCGAGGCCGAGCCCGAAGAAGACGGCCCCGGCGAGACGCTCGCGTTCCGGGTCGACCTCGCCGCCGAGACCGTCACGCCCCTGCCCTTCAAGGAGCGCAGGCGCGGCGCCACGCCCATCCCCGCGCCGAACGGCACGCTCGCGATCATGGGCGGCCTCACCCCGACTGGATCGGCCGCGCGCTCGGTCGAGCTGTACTTTCCTGACTAACGAACGAAACGGGAGGACTACGTGATGATGCGACGATTCTTCATATTGACGCTGCTGTGCCTGGGGCTCTTCCTCACGGGCTGCGGCAAGCCGTGGAAGGTGATCCAGCAGGCCGAGCCGAACCCCTTCATCGGCAAGAAGGAGTTCGTCGTCATGCCGGTCGACTACTCGGGGCTGATGGTCGGTTCGAAGACCGAGGAGGAGTACCTCTCGGAGAAGAAAGACAAGACCGTCGACAGCTTCCAGGCCGACAAGGTCGACATGAACAGCCTCGTGCTCGACAACATGAGGTCGGTCGCGTCGAAGAACGGCGTCAAGATCGCGACGGCCGAGGGCGAGGTGACGACCTTCGTCATCAAGCCGCACATCCCCTTCATGGAGCCCGGCTTCTACGCGGTCGTCGTGTCGAAGGCGAGCGAGGTCAAGATGCGCCTCAAGATCGACACCACCACGTCGGACAGGGCCCCGGCCCCGACGACGCGCGCCGAGGACGCGACGATCGCGCGGCGCAGGGTGACACCGGGAGCGACCTCAGCGGTCGGCGCGACGTACGCGTCGAGCCGTCGCTTGGAGAGCCACGCGAGGTTGGCCTCGAGGTAGAGCTCGAGCGTGCCGAGATCGTGGAACGCGGACGGGAGCGCGAAGGTGGCGACGGCGTCTCCGTCCTCGAGCGCGGGGATGAGCCCGTCGCCGACGAGGCACCCGGGGGCCGGCAGCCGCGCTCGCAGCGGCTCGCCGAGCACAGCGATCCCGGCGTAGTCGGCGCTCTCGACCTCGCCGCCGCGATCGAAGGCGCGCACCCGCGCGACGCGCCCCGAGGCGTCGAGCCCGAGCGTCCCGAGCTTGGGGCCGCGCCGCGGGCCGGTCACCAGCGTCGCCACGCTGGCGCCGAGAGCGTGCGCCTCGAGCAGCGCGGGCACGTCGAGCTCTGCCCAGATGTCAGCGTTCCACACCAGCACGTCGCCGGGTCCCAGCAGCGACGCGGCGTTCGCCAGCCCACCCCCAGTGCCGAGGATCGACGGCTCGTGGACGAGGGCCACCTCGAGCGGCTGGCGACCGCGCCACGCGCCGTCGTAGGCCGAGGCGAGGTGGTGGGTGTTGGCGACCGCGCGGATGAAGCCGGCGCGCGCGAGCGACGCGAGGATGGCGTCGATGAGCGGCCGGTCTCCCAGCCACGCGAGGGGCTTCGGGAGCTCGTCGGTGAGCGGGCGCAGGCGGGTGTTGAGGCCGGCCGCGAGCACCATCGCGGCCGGCAGAGGCCGCGCGTCAGTCGTCATCGACCTTCTGGATGAAGAAGCAGTCGGCGACGCGCTCTGGCCTCTCGAGCGCCTCGCACGGGGAGAGCTGCTCGAAGGTCTCCTTCATGACGACCCCCTCGCACTCGCTCATCACCCCCACCCCCGCGACCTGGCAGGCGGCGATGGCGACGATGGCCGCGACGCAGTCGTCGACCGCGTCCTGGGAGGGCTCGGCCTCGGTGTTCTCGAGGCCTACGAGGCACTGGTCGTTGTAGAAGGTCTTGCAGTTGCGGATCTGCGCCTCGGTCGCGATCCCGAAGCTCGGGTCGTCGCCCTCGCAGGTCGGCGCGGCGTCACAACGGGCGGTCTCGATCGCGCGGCAAGCGTCGATGCCGACGGCCCCCGTGTCGCACGCCGGCACGAGCGCCGCCGCGCCGAGGCCGAGCGCGAGGAGCGCCGCGCCGAGGGCGCGGGGCCGAGCTTTTTCCGAACGTGCGCACTTTTCCCGCATGCCCGCCGCCTAGCATGCCCCCCCAAGGGGGGCCAAAAACCTTGGTGGTCGGCGCGCGCGGTGGTAAGCCGACCCGGTGAAGCGCGCGCACTTCGTCGCCCTGCTCGGCCTGATCGCCCTCGGCGCGGCGGCGTCGTGCGATGACGAGACGGAGACCGACGACACCGACACCATCACGACGTCGGTCGTCGTCGATCCGGAGCTGTTCCTCGGCGCGCTCGAGTGCGGGGCCCTCGAGGGCGGCCCGAGGTCCTACCTGGCCACGGTGCTGCGCCTGCCCAACGAGGACGACACCGTCACCGAGCCCGAGATCGTCGGCCAATCGGGTCGCGTGAGCTGCGCTGTCCCGCTCGCCTTCACCAACGTCGAGACCGGCGAGCGCTACGCGGCGACGATCGAGGTCTTCGACACGCCGGCGGGCGAGCCCGCGGGCGCCCCCCAGTGGACCACCTCCTGCGCGCTCGACGGCGACGGAGCGGCCGAGGCCCGCACGCTCCAGCAGGTGACCATCCGCGGCTGCGACGCCCTGACGGGGCCGAGCGGCGGCGAGACGGCGCTCCTGATCGACGCCACAGCGGCCGCGGGTGCGCTGGGCTGCGCCGACGACGAAGGGGTCCTCGGGGACATCACCATCACCCCCACCGGCCCCGAGGACACCACGCTCCCCGAGGTGACCCGCGCGTGCGGGCAAGGGCCCATGCGCTACGCGGGCGACTTCGTCGAGCCCGGGGTCACCTACACGTTCCGGCTCGAGGCGTCGGACAGCGCGCTCGAGCAGCGCTGGGCCACGACCTGCGAGGCCACCGCGATCGAGGGCTTCGGGGTCCAGGCCAGCTGCGGGCTGATGACGAGCCTGGGGGCCGCCGTCTTCCCCATCGCCGAGCTGGTCGAGGAGGCCACCGAGACCTGCGGTGAGTCGCTGACCCGCGCGCGAGTCGCGCTCGTCGCCGGCCCCGAGACGCTCTCCCCCACCCTCGTCGGCTGCGACGACGACGCGACGATCGACGGTCTGCCGGCGGGCAGCTACCTCGGCTCGCTCGAGCTGCTCGACGGCGCCGACGTGGTCGCCGCCTTCTCGTGCTCGGGAACCGTCGAACCCGCGGCGTCTACGCCGCTGGTCTGCGTCGTCGAAGACTGACGGTCCGAGCGCGCTAAGCGCTTTGCGCAGCGCCGTCGTTCGACTAACTCGGGAGGGCCAAGATGGAAGAGGCGCCGCTCCGAGACAAGATCCCCGTCAGCATCCAGGACGAGCTTCGCACGAGCTACCTGGACTACGCGATGAGCGTCATCATCGGGCGCGCCATCCCGGACGTCCGAGATGGGCTCAAGCCGGTGCACCGCCGCGTCCTGTTCTCGATGAGCGAGCAGAAGATCGGCCCGAGCGGGGCGCACAAGAAGTGCGCGCGCGTGGTCGGCGACGTGCTCGGCAAGTACCACCCGCACGGCGACGCGTCCGTCTACGACGCGCTCGTCCGCATGGCGCAGGTCTTCAGCCTGCGGTACCCGCTCATCGACGGCCAAGGCAACTTCGGCAGCCTCGACGGCGACTCGCCCGCGGCCATGCGTTACACCGAGAGCCGCCTCTCGCGTATCGCGGTCGAGCTGCTCCAAGACATCGACAAGGAGACGGTCGATTTCGCGCCGAACTACGACGACACCGAGCTCGAGCCGACCGTCCTGCCGGCGAAGTTCCCGCAGCTGCTCGTCAACGGATCGGGCGGCATCGCCGTCGGCATGGCGACGAACATCCCGCCGCACAACCTCAACGAGATCATCGACGCGACGATCGCGATCATCAAAAAGCCCGAGATCTCGATCGACGACCTGATGTTCCTGGTCCCCGGCCCCGACTTCCCGACGGGCGGCCTGATCTACGGCAAGAGCGGGATCGACCAGGCGTACCGGACCGGCCGCGGCTCGATCGTGATGCGCGGCAAGTCGCACGTCGAGAAGCAGCAGAAGAGCGAGCGCGAGCAGATCGTCGTCACCGAGATCCCCTATCAGGTCAACAAGGCGCGCCTCGTCCAGAAGATCGCCGAGTGCATCCGCGACAAGCGCATCGAGGGGATCAGCGAGGTCCGTGACGAGAGCGACCGCGAGGGCCTGCGCGTGGTCGTCGAGCTCAAGAAGGACGTCTTCCCGCAGGTGATCCTGAACCAGCTGTATCGGCTGACGGATCTGCAGACGACGTTCGGCGTCATCAACCTGAGCATCGCGGGCGGGCGACCGGCCGTGCTCAACCTGAAGGAGACGCTCGAGCACTTCGTCGAGCACCGGCGAGAGGTCGTCACCCGCAGGACCCGGTACGAGCTGCGTCAGGCAGAGGCGCAGCTCGAGCTGGTCGAGGGGCTCGGCGTCGCCACGGGCGACATCGATCGCGTGGTCGAGACGATCCGCAAATCGAAGGACCCTGAAGAGGCCCGAACCGCGCTCATGAGGCTGCCGCTGCGCGGCCTCGGCGAGCTGTTGCGTCGCGCCGGCCGCCCCGACACCGAGGTCGCCGACGCCGAGGCGAAGGGGGACTACTTCCTCTCCGAGCGCCAGGCCAAGGCCATCCTCGATATGCGCCTCGCCCGGCTCACCGGCCTCGAGCGCGACAAGCTCGCCGCGGAATACGCCGAGCTGCTGAAGGAGATCGAGCGCCTGCGCGCGATCCTCGCCGACCCGTCCCTGCTCATGAACGTGATCGTGATGGAGCTCGAGGACATCAAGGCTCGTTTCGGCGACGCCCGCCGCACGGAGATCGTGCCGACCGAGGCCGAGATCGACGTCGAGGACCTGATCCAGGAAGAGGACATGGTCGTGACGATCTCGCACGGCGGGTACCTCAAGCGGACCCCCGTCAGCGAGTACCGCTCCCAGAAGCGAGGCGGCAAGGGCAAGGTCGGGATGGAGGCCCGAGACGAGGACTGGGTCTCGCAGCTCTTCGTCGCGAGCACCCACACGTTCGTCTTCTTCTTCAGCGAGCGCGGCAAGGTCTACGTCAAGAAGGTCTACGAGATCCCGCAGGCCCCGAGGAACGCGAAGGGCCGCGCCATCGTGAACTTCGTCGGCGTCGAGCCGGGCGAGAAGATCGCCGCCATCACCCCGGTCCCGGGCTTCGAGCCGGGCCACTTCGTCGTCACGCTGACGAAGAAGGGGCAGATCAAGAAGACCGCCATCGAGGAGTACGAGAACTACCGCGAGAAGGGCATCATCGGCGTCAAGATCGAGGACGGCGACGAGCTCTTGTACGCCGCGATCACCGACGGCAAGAAGGAGCTGCTCATCGCGACCAAGAAGGGGATGTCGATCCGCTTCCGCGAGGACCAGGTCCGCTCGATGGGTCGCTCGACGGTCGGCGTGAAGGGCGTCGAGGTCGAGGAGGGCGATCAGGTCGTGGGCCTGTGCGTCGCCTCGAGCGAGGAGGACCGCGTGCTCGCGGTGTGCGAGCGCGGCTACGGCAAGCAGACCCCGCTCGGAGATTTTCGCCTGCAGAGCCGCGGCGGCAAGGGCGTCATCCTGATCGACGCCAGCGACCGCAACGGCCCCGTCGTCGGCGTGGCGATCGTCGGCCCTGACCACGAGGTGCTCCTGGTCACGGATCAGGGTCAGATGCTGCGCATTCGCGTCGCCGACATCCGCGAGACGGGCCGCAACGCCCAGGGCGTGCGCCTGATGACGGTGGACGACCACGAGCGCATCGTGGCGATCGACGTGCTCGACGCCACCCAAGATCCGGGCGGCACGGCGAGCAACCCGCCGCCCTCGAGCCCGCCCGACAGCGGCAGCAACGGCGCCGCGACCGAGAGCGCTCCGCCCGCCTCGGGCGAGCCTCCGCCGAGCGACGCGTAGGTCCAGCCGTGCGGGCCCCGCGGCGTCGGCCCAAGCGGGCCCACGCCGGGCATCGGCGCCAGGAAGATCCGCGTGGGGCTCAGCCCCCGCGGCGCTCCGCGCTCGACAGCCAGCGGTGCGCCTCGAGGATGGAGCCGAACGCGCGGATCGGGACCGACGTGGAGATGGCGGTCATGTTGAGGCGCGTCGCCTTGAGCTGCTGCAGCTCGGACACCACGTACGCCACGCGCTCGAGCTGGAGGCGCGACAGGCCCCGCCACGAGGCTTCACGCACCTCCTCGGTCGGCTCGCCCTCGGCCGTGCGGGCGTCGATCAGCAGGCGCCGCACCCCCGCTCGCGACAGGTGCTCCTCGACGAGCTGGTAGAACGCGCGCACCTCCGTCGGCGAGGCGAGGACTCCGGCCGCGGTCACGTGCACGTAGCTGCCGTGCGCGCTGACCTCGACCGAGGCCTTGCTGAAGGTCGCGTCGTTTTGCATCTCGCCGCTCGTCACCCCGAGTCTCGCACAGTCGGGGACCTGGCCCGGCTCCGATGAGCGGGGGCGGGCGCGCTCATCGCCAGGGGAGGCGCGGGCGCGAACGGGCACTCTTGTCTCGAGGCCGGCGGGGTCCGATCATCCGTCGCCGATGGATCGAACGCCCTACGAGCTCACGGTCGAAGGTCTGAGCGCGCTGCGCGTCCACTCGGTGCGAGGTGAGGAGCGCATTTCGGCCTGCTGGCAGCTCGATGTGATCGTGAGCGGGGCCCGGTCGGAGGACGCGGAGCGGGTGGCGGTCGGACGGCGCGCCACCCTCGTCATGGCGTTCGGCGACAAGCGTCGCGCATTCTACGGGGTCGTCTCGGCCATCGAGCTGGAGCAGGTCCACGCGATCGATCGGGAGACCAAGTACGTGATCCGCGTCTCGCCGCGCCTGTGGCTGCTCCGGCGCAACAAGCGCACGCGAGTGTTCCAGAACAAGCGAGTGCCGGACATCGTGACCGACGTGCTCGTCGAGGCGGGGATTTCGGTGCGCTGGTCCTTGGTGCGACCGTATCCGCGGCGCGAGTACTGCACCCAATACGAGGAGAGCGACTACGACTTCCTCCGCCGCATCCTCGCCGAGGTCGGGATCTACTTCTATTTCTTCGGCGGCCCCCCGGTGGACGGCGCGGCGCTCGATTTCAACACCGCGGCGGGTATCGGAGCAAGCGTCGCGTCCGGCCTCGCGGGCTTCGCGGCGGGCTCCACGACCGGGGGCCTGGTCGGGGCCGCGCTGCAGACGGCAGAGACCCTCGTGCCGGGAGACAGCGTCGTCTGCGCCGACGAGGCCCTCTGCTACCCGCCCGTCGCTGGCGATGACGCAGCCGCGCTGGCGGCGTCGACCGCGGCCGCGATGGCCTCGACGGCAGCGAGCGCGCTCGGCGCGTCGCCGGAGGTCTCGCCCATCGTCGACGGAGCCAGCGCGCTGACCGGCGCCGCGCTCGCCGCCGGGACGCAAGGCGGGGCGATGCCGATGCACTACGCGGTGAACCTCGACTCGCCCGCGTCGAGCTACGACAAGGTCTTCCATTTTGGCCTCCGCAACTCCGTGCGCCCAGCGGGCGCCGCGTTCCGGGACTACGACCCGGAGCGTCCGCTCGTGCTGCTGCGGAGCGTCGCCGTCTCCACGGCGCCGTTCCCCCCGTCGCCGCTCGAGATCACCGCCGCGGCAGCGGCGACGGCGGAGAACGCGATGAACGCGATCTCGGCGACGGCGGTCGAGACCTCCAGCGACCCGACGGCGACCGCGGCGAGCGTCGCGACGGCCGAGGGCATCGCCGGTGTGGTCGAGTCCGCGGCGCGGGTGCCGACCGAGATCTACGAGCACCACAGCCCGTTCCTGTTCCCCAAGTGGGCCGTCGCCGCCGGCGAGGCGCCGCTCATCATGCGGCAAGAGCGGCGCCGCGCTTCGGTGGCGCGCGCAGAGAGCGGCTGCCTCGATCTCTCCCCGGCGCACCGTTTCGCTCTGCAGGGGCACCCGGCGCCCCAGCTCGACGGCGAGTATGTCGTCACGAAGGTCCGCCACCGCGGCGACGTCGACGCCGCGGGCAGCGAGCGCAGGGTCTACAGCAACACGTTCGAGTGCGTGCCCGCGCAGATGCCGTACCCGCCGAAGCGTCCCAAGCGTCGGAGCGTGCAGGTCGCGCTGACCGCGACCGTGGTGGGCCCCGAGGACGAAGAGATCCACGTCGACGAAAAGGGACAGATCAAGGTCCAGTTTCACTGGGATCGCAGCGGCAAGCGCGACGAGAAGAGCTCGTGCTGGATCCGCGTCATGCAGCCCTGGGCCGGCGCTGGCTGGGGTCATCAGTTCATCCCTCGCATCGGGATGGAGGTCGTCGTGGTGTTCGAAGGCGGCGACCCGGACAAGCCGATGATCCTTGGTTCGCTCTACAACCGGACGCACCCGCCCTCGTTCACGCTGCCCGTGAACAAATCGCAGAGCGGGATCCGCACGCGCAGCACCCCGCGCGGAACCGGGTTCAACGAGCTGTCCTTCGAAGACGCGAACGGCAGCGAGCGGGTCCACCTGCGCGCGCAACGAGACTACGACGAGCTGGTGCTCAACGACCGTCGGGCGTCGGTGAAGCGCGACGACTGGGGCAGCGTAGGCCACGACCAGACCCGTGACGTGGGGCACGATCAGCGCGTCGTCGTCGGCCACGACCGGGACGTGACGGTGCGCGCGAACGACGCCCTCCACGTCGTCGGCGCGCGCCATGTGCGCGTCGACCAGGCGCTCGAGGAGCGGCTCCAGACGCGCTCGGTCGTGGTCGCCGAGCGTGACCTCCTCGTCGTCGAAAAAGACCACGACACGACCGTCGGCGGCGACCTGGTGACGCGCGTCACCGGCAACGCGACCCTGCTCGTCGGCGCGAATGAGGCCAAGCGCTCGCTCACGGCCCGCGTCGAGGGGGAGACGCAGCTGTCGTCCCGAGAGGTCATCGACCTCGCGTCCGACAAGGAGATCCTGCTCCGTGTCGGTGGAAGCTTCATCCGCATCGCCGACGGAGAGATCGAGATCGCGGCCGGCAAGGTGTCGGTCCGCGGGGAGGACGCGAGGCTCGAGCTCGCCGAGGGGATCGGCAAGGTGAAGGTCACCTCCACCTGGCAGGTCGTCTCCGACGACGCGATCATCCTCAAGTCGTGCGGCGCTAGCCTGGGGCTGAAGAGCGAAGCGAAGCTCGACGGCTCGAGGGTGCTGTTGAACTCTCCGGAGCAGGCGAGCGACGACATCCAGGTGAGCGCTCCGGAGCTCACGACCCTCGAGCTCGTCGACGACGACGGAAACCCGGTACCCTACCAGCGCTACAGGGTGCGCCTCGACAGCGGTGGGGAGATCATGGGCTTCCTCGACGATCACGGACGCGCGAAGCTCGAGCTCTCCGAAGCCGGGCAAGTGAGCTTCCCCGAGCTGTCGGAAGTCGAGCAAGCGTAGCTCACACGACCAGAGGACCGCCGATGCCGCCCCCGATCCACATTCCCCGAACCCAGCGCGGTCGAACCATCACCCACACCACCCCCGACTACCGCGTCTTCGCGGTGAAGAGGGTGCCGCAGTGGCCCACGGCGGCCGGCGGCGGAGAAGAGGCGCGGGTGCAGGCCGCGCTCACAGGCCAGCTGGAGGCGGTGCTCTCGAGGGTCGCGAGCTCCGGGGCTGGCGCGCCTCAGCGCATCGACCTGTTCTGGGTGTCGACCGTCAGTGAGCTGCTCACCCTCGGCCCCCAGCCGCACGAGCTCGTGATCTGGTTCTTCCCCGCGTTCACGGGTGGGCTCATCCAGCAGTACTGCACGTCGATGTTGGGCCGGCGCTCGACGCTGAGCCAAGACGACGTGACGTTCTATGAGACCCTGATCAGCAACAACACCGCGCTCGACACCGGGACGAACGCGAGGCCCTGCGGGCAGACGCTGATCCAGCACGTCTCGAGATCGGGCCACCCGACCGTGAACTACCACTGCGTGGAGGTCTATTGCTCGAGGGTGGCGATGACCGTCCAGTTCGCGAACGGCAGGCCGCGCGAGCTCACGAGCCCCACCGTGGCGGACGTCGACCACAACCTCGGCGTCTCGATCGCGAACGTCGCGTTCCACGAGGCGATGCACGCCAAGGTGGAGCCGATGAAGCAGCGCGCCGACCACCACCTGTGGGACACGAACGCGTGGGACATGCACACGCGCCTCGGCGGCGTCGCCCGCGCCGCGCACTACCATGGGGATGGGGCGGTCTTCGCGCAGAACATCTCCGACTTGAAGCACGGCTTGCTCGACCGCAACCCCTTGATGACCGTGTGGTTGCCGGAGGCCTCGACGAGCGTGCTGCCGCTGCCGCCACTGCCCGCGCGCGCCCAGACGCCGCAGCAGCCTGCCATCCACGGGCTCGGCAACCTCGACGAACCCGATCCGGCGATGTTCCGGGACTGACGGAGACCCTGCCATGACTCAACGAATCGGCCAGAGCCGGCGTCCGTCCACGCAACCGGCGAGCGACGCCACCCCCTCCAGCTCGGCTCGCGGGCCTGTTGGCCAGGGTAGGCACGTCGTCCGACAGGGCGAGTGTGTCTCGTCGATCGCCCATCAGCGCGGGCTCGATCCGAAGCAGGTCTGGGACCACGCCGACAACGCCGAGCTACGCGAGCGGCGAGGCGATCCGAGCATGCTCCTGCCGGGCGATCGCCTCGCCCTGCCCGAGCCAAGAGAGCGGACGTCGTTCTCCATCTCCCCAGGCGGCACCCACACCTTCAAGGCGACGATCCCCAGCCACGAGATCAAGCTCGAGCTGAAGGACGGGAGCGAGCCGAGGCGAAACAAGCGCTGCACGCTGGTCATCGACGGGGTGACGAGCGAGACGACGACGAACGCGCAGGGGATCCTCGAGCTTCGGATCCGCGCCTCGACACGCTACGGGACGCTGACGATTCACGAAGAGAAGCACGGGCACACGTTCGACGAGACGTTCCGCCTCGATTTCGGCGGCCTCGACCCGGCGACGGAGGTGAGCGGGGTGCAGTCTCGCCTCAGGAGCCTCGGCTTCAACGTCGGGCCGGTAGACGGAGAGCTCGGTCCGCGTACCCGCGAGGCGCTCGAGCACTTCCAGCGAAAGAACGACCTCTCGGTGACCGGCGAACCGGACCAGGCCACCCAAGACAAGCTGGTCGAGCTCTTCGGCGCCTGAGACCGGGACCTACCTCGGCGCCGCGACCGACTCGCTGCCCGCGCCTTCGCAGGCTTTGGTGAGCTTGGGCGGGGCCTCGGCGCCGAACTCGACCGCCACCGCGAGGTCTGTGCAGGCGTCGCTGCGCCGGCCCATCGCCAGCAAGACCGCCGCGCGATCGACGCGATAGTCCGCGCTCTTGGGGCTGTGCGAGACGGCCGCGTCGAGATCCTTGAGCGACTCCTCGTGCCGGCCGAGGACCGCGACGCAGCGCCCTCGGCGGTACAGCGCCTGGGAGGTGCCTCCTCGCTCGGAGGCCTTGCCTGCCTCGCGAGCGCAGCTCTCGCACGACACGGCGTCGCAGTCGGCGCACGGCAGCGGCAGAGCGCTCGCCCCTTTGACGCAGCGCTGCTCGTGGGCGAGCGCCGCGAGGAAGTAGCCGTCGGGGCGCTTCGGGTCGAGCAGCTTCGCGCTCTGCGCCGCGTCGAGCGCGGGCCCCAGCTTGCCGTCCCGTAGGTGGCGCTTGCTCTCCCCGGCGAGCTCTTCGTACGACGCGGGGATCAGCGACGCCTCGGCACTCGCCGCGGCCGAGCCGTCGCCCGAGGGCACCTTCCCGGGTCCTGCGTCGCGCGTGACGACCCAAGCGATGCCCGCGCCCGCCGCCAGCACCAGCGCCACCGCGCCCAGCAGGCCCACCGGGAGCTTCTGCTTCGGCAGCGACAGGTCAGGCTCGATCGGCCTCGCGTCGAGGTCGGAGCCGGGCGTCGCGATCGCCGGCGCCAGCGACCTCGGATCATCCGTCGAGGCCGGTGACGCGGGCAGCTCCGACTCCCTCGCGACCAAGGGCGCGGCGGCGAGGGTCTGCGCCGACTCGGAGGGGGTGGGGACGCGCTCGGTCACGCCGCGGTCGCTCGCGACCCCGAGATCGAACGAGCCCGCCGAGATGCGAGGGGGCGAGCCGGAGGTCCGCGGCTCGTCGCCGAGCACGCGGCGCAGATCTTCGAACATCACCCTGGCGTCCGGGAAGCGGGCGCTGGGCTCGCGGTTCACGCAGCGCGCGAACCACGCATCGAAGCCTTCGGGCAGCGCAGGTCCGCCGAGCTCGTGGGCACGCTGGCTCGCGGGCGGGATGGGCTCGATCGCGATCTCTCGCAGCACGGTGATCGAGGTGGCGTCGGGATCGCCCGCGCTCCGCCAGAAGGGTCGGCCCGACAGCGCCCGGAACGCGATCAGCGCCATGGCCCACACGTCGGTCGCGGGGGTGATCTGCGCCCCGGCCTGGGTCTGCTCGGACGCCATCCACAGCGGCGTCCCCATCGCGCCGGTGGCGGAGGTGCGCGCGTGACCGAGGAGCTTGGCGATCCCGAAATCGAGCACCTTGAGGATGAACGGGTCCCCCTTGCGCCGCGTCTGCGCGAGAAAGAGGTTCTCCGGCTTCAGATCGCGGTGGACGATCTGCTTGTCGTGCGCCGCGCCGACCGCGTGCGTCATCTGCTCGAAGATCTCGAGCACGACCGGCACGGGGAGCGGCCCCGACGACATCATGTAGCTCGCGAGGTCGCGCCCCTGCAGCAGCTCCATCGCCAGCCACGGCGCGCCGGTCGCG
This sequence comes from Polyangiaceae bacterium, assembly GCA_016719945.1. GTDB lineage: Bacteria > Myxococcota_A > Polyangia > Polyangiales > Polyangiaceae > Xiheicaenibacterium. The sequence goes on from JADJYE010000020.1 coordinate 80,788, forward strand.
CCGTCGATCCCTGCGCCGACGACCTCGACGACGTGCTCGCTCTGGATCTGCGCCCCGATCTTCGCCTCTTGCGCGAAGCGACGCTTGAGATCGTCGTTACCCACGAGGTCGCCGAGCATGACCTTCAGCGCGCGCTCGCGCTCCGTCGACAGCTGCAGCGCGACGTAGACCGCGCCCATCCCGCCGGACGATAGGGGCCGGACGATGCGGTAGTCGCCGGCGAACACCGCCCCCGGCACGAGCCCCAGCCCACTCGACATGACCTCCTTTTTACTTGGTGGAGCGCACGAACAGGAGGGGATCTTCACGAGGGTTCGAGCGCGAACGTCGACAAGCGCGCTAACATGCGGTGGGCATGAGGCACCTCTCGCGGCATTTTGCGCTCGGCGCCGCACTGTGCGCCGCACTCTGCGGCGCCGCAGGGTGCTTCACGTTCGTCAGCTTCGATCTCGACGACGCGGGCGGCGGCGGCAGCGGCGCCGCCGCGGGCGGCGCTGGCGGAGAGGTCTCGGGCGGCGGCGGGACGGCCGGCGGTGGCGGTGAGGGCGGCCAGGGTCATCCGCTCGTCGGCTGCGGGCCTCAGCCGAGCGAGCCCGAGGTGCTCGCCGAGCTCCGCTTCTCTCAAGAGGGCGTTGGGAGCTCGAGCTTCTCGCTGCACCACCTGGACACGGACATGTTCGCGGTGGTCGGGACGGTGAAGGGCACGCTCGCGCAGGCTAGCTTTGGTTGCATCGAGTCGATCGCGCAAGGAGACACCCTGATCGCGCCCTTTCACCTCGCGACCGGCTGCGTACCGAGCCCACCCATCTCCGAGACCACCGCCCGGCTGCAGGCGGCCGCTCGTCCCGGAGGCGGGCTGGTCTTGATGCGCCGCACCCCGGGGGGCGTCACCACCGTGGAGCGCCTCCAGGCCGACCTGACCGCAGAGGGTCCCGTGATCTCCGTCTCCGCCGACGCCGGAGTCTCCCAGGTCGCGTTCGAGCACGTGCATGAGCACGCCGGGAAGGTGTACCTCGCGGGCAACCTGTTTCGGACCGGAACGAGCCCCACGCTCGACGTCTCGGTCGGCGGGAGCGATGGCGCGTTCCCGCTGAGCGGCAGCTTCCTGGGGACCGCTGCCTCCGCGGAGGCGGTCTACCTGCAGCTCGACCCGAACACCGGCGCAGAGTTCGGCGCGCTGCTGGCGGACGCCGAGCCCACCGACGCGTTCAACGACAGCTTCGTGCTGCTCACGACCGAGCTGACCCACGCCGTCGCGACGGTGGACTGCGAGGCCGCCGGCTCCGCCTATCAGGTCTTCGGGCTGCCCTTCGTCCCCATCGACAACTGCTCGGACACGACCTTCAGCGGCAACGACATCGCGGCGCGCGAGCTCGGCGATGGGCGGGTGCTGCTCAGAACCCGCCCTGGCGCGACGGTCTTGGACCTCTCCGTGGCGCCGACCGTGCGCGAAACGCTCCCCTCGTTCGATGCCGTCGACGCCGCCGAGGCCCCCGGCGCCCCGATCGTGGCCGGGGTCAACACTGCGGGCGGCGGCGTCGAGCTGCGCTGCATCGACCCCGCGAACGCCTGGACGTACAGCTTGGCAGGCTCGAAGCGCGTCTACGACGTCCTCGACGTCGGCGGCGAGATCTTCATCCTCGACGTGATCGATGGAAAGTCGGGAGAGGTGGTCCGGCTGCTGCACGCGCCGCGTCCGGGAGGGTAGCGACTCAGTCTCTCAGGCCCCGCAGCTCCTCGATCCACGACGGCGGCATGCCGTGCTCGGCCGCGCTCCGCAGCGAGTCCTCGAGGTCGCGGGGCGGCTGCTTCGCCATCTGGGCGAGCGCACGAGCCGCTCGCGCCAGGTTCGACTCCGGGGGCAGCTGGACCGATCGGCTCGGAGCGGCGGGGAGCGAGGCGACCGTCACTGCGAGGCTGAGCCTCGTCCTGATCGGGGTGGCCTCGACGAGCGTGAGGGCGCGAGCCTGCGTGTGCGGTTCGTCGAGCAAGGCGACGACGACCTCCGACCAGGGGCGCTCGAAGGGCCATGGGGCCTCTGGCTTCGTCAAGGCCGCCCCTTCGAGCAGGCGATCGGCCACGGCCGGGATCGCCGTGATCGAATCGGCGTACACGAGCCCGAACAGCTCCTCGCGCAGCGCGTCGGTCCATGCGAGGTCCGCGGTCCGCTGCTCCGCGAGCTCGCGCGAGGCGCGCGCGCGTCGGCTCGCCTCGAGCGACAGCTGCGGCCTTCGCGCGAAGGCGAGGTGCCGGGCCGCGATGCGGTACGTCTCGTGGAGGCACGCGGCCTCGGCGACGCCTCGAACGCCCGCGGCAGCCGGCCGCCGCTCGAGCCGCGCGGCGTCTCGCAGCAGCGCCGAGATCGTCGACAGCGGCAGCGCGGGCTCGACGTCGATCTCGATGGGCTCCGCGTCAAGCCAGGCGTGAAAGCGCGATGGCCTCGCGACGATCGAGCGAACACCACACGTCGAGAGGTCGCGCTGCGCGTCGTCCGAGAGACCGACGACGCGGTCGAGCGACGCAGCCGCGATCCGTGCGCGGTCCTCGGCGGGCAGCTCCTCGCCTCGATCGACGCGGACCGAGGCGATCGCGCGCTCGGCGAACAGAGGCACGCTGCCGCCATAGGCGTCCGCGTTCGGTGGGTACCCGCGGGCTAGCGTCGGTCGCTCGCCGCTCGTGCCGACGCCGGCCGAGCTCGGTCCGTCGAGCGCCGGCGCGAGGCCGTGGTGGCGCGCGTACACCTCCACGAGCTCATCCGCGCGCAGCTCGACGCCGCCGATCGGCGTCGAGCCGCTGAGCAGGTCCGTCCCCTCCCCGCCGACGCGGTACACGGGCGCGAGGTGGCCGACCGGCCCACCGCCCCAGGTCCGCACGAAGGCGTACGGAGCGAGCACCGAGTCATGCAGGGCCGCCGCGAGCAGGTGCGTCAGCCCTTCACACGACCCTCCCCCGGTCAAGAGCACGTCCGAGATGGAGCCGCCGGTGCCGTGGTAGTCGAGATCGCCGAAGACCGCCGAGACGATCGGCACGATGCTACCGCCACGCCCCGACGCGAGCTCGCGCTCGAGACGCGCGGCGCGCTCCTCGTAGGCTCGCTCCGCGCGCAGCGGCTCCGCAACGATGCCCCGTTCGAACGCGTCGAGCGTGGCGGCGTGGATCAGGAAGCGCCCGAGCTCCAAGCGATCGCTGCGCCGGGCGGCGCGCGCGCGCTCTCGACGAGCGCTGCCCGGGCCGCGGGCACGTCGTCGACCGACTGGATCCCGAGGTAACGGGCGACGTCTCTCGCGCGCAGCGCCGCCTCGACCCCGCGCGCCCCCAGCCGCGCCTCGACGGGTGCGTCGAGCGTGGAGAGCCGAACGTACGCCGCTTTGCCCAGCGCCGGCGCCGCGTGGAGGCCGGCCGAGGCGAGCGCCACCACCAGCCACCGCCTGGACGAGCCCCGCGAGCGCGACATCGACCCCCAGTGTCGGCCCGGAGCGCGGGCTCGTAAAGCGCCCCGCCAACCTCAAGCGGCCGCGTCGATCCCCAGCTCTGTCTGGACGTCGGCGAGCGGCCGCTCCCAGTGGTCCTCGAAGCGAACCACGGGCAGAAAGGCGGCCTTCTTGCCCCTCACGTAGGCGCGCCACACCTTCGGCGCCGCGCGAGGCACCTTAACCACCGTGCCCACGAGGGCGATCAAGAGCGCGCTCGGCACCCGCAGCTGCGCGTAGCTAAAGGCCTGCAGCGCGACCTCGCCCTCCACGTCGGGGCCGTAGCCGGTGAGCGCGTGCCAGACGTCGTGCGTCTGCCGGATGCGCGTGACCACCCACTGAGGCACCTTGGAGAGCCCCGGCGGCGGCTTGAACAGGTCAGGGTCGAGCTGGTTTCGATCGAGGTAGCGCACGTACGCGCCGCCGAGCGTGGTCTCCGGCAGCGCGCGGAGCTTGTCGTAGTCGACCGAGCGCGAGTCGATCGTCGGCGCCTCTGCCGCGAGCTCGAACCCCGCGTCGTCCGCCACGATCTTCGCGAGGAGCTTGGGGAACGCGCCAGCGTTGAGCGCGATGCCGGCGACGAACACCTGCTTCGTGTCGTTCGGGTCCTTCAGCAGCCGGTGCAGCGCGCCGAGGCCGAACCGCACCCGCGACAGCACGTCTCCCTGCGCCTTCTCGATGGCTTCGCGCTCCCCCGGGTAGCCCTCGACCACACTGCCGATCTCCGACGTCGTCATCTCGCCTCCTGCCCGAGACCATGGGGCCGCCTCGCGCTATTGTCAACAGTGACAACAGAGCCGCGTCGTGAAAGGGCAGCGTCACCCTCCAGGAGGGCGCCTTGCCCCGGGGTCTCGCCGACGACCTACGGAAAGACGACGAAGCCGACCGCCGAGACGAAGAGGTTCAGCATGATGACCGCGAGCGACGAGTTCACGACGGCCCGCGTCGTCGCCCAACCGACGCCCTCGGACCCGCCGTGGGTCGTGAGGCCGGAGTGCGCCGACACGATCGGGATCGCCGCGCCGTAGACGACGCACTTCGCGAGACCGACCGTGAGATCCCCCACGTCGACCAGGCTGAGGTCGAAGAACGTCTGCGGCCGCAGGTCGAACATGACGTACCCGGTGAGCAGCCCCGAGAGCATCGCCACGCCTGCCGCCCAGATGATGAGCACGGTGGTCATGATCACGCTGGCGATGAAGCGCGGCTTCACGAGGTAGTCGATGGGGTCCGCGGCGCTCATCTTGAGCGCGTCGACCTGCTCGGTGACGACCATCGAGCCGACCTCGGCGGCGATGCCCGCGCCGATGCGCGTCGCGAGCATGAGCGCGCCGATCGACGCCGCCAGATCACGCACCAGCAGCTCGAGGAAGGTGGCGCCGAGCATCTGCAGGTCGGGCAGGATGCGCAGGGTCTGAAGGCCGGCTTGGTAGACGAGGATCATGCCGATGAACCCCATCACCACGGTCATGAAGAAGACGCTCTTGTTGCCGATCTCGTACATCTGCTTGGAGATCGCCCCCGGCTCGGTCTTGCCGAAGCCGATGTAATAGAGCGTTCGCACGAAGATCGAGTAGAGCTCGGCGAACGTCCGGGCGAGCTGGATCGTCCCCGAGCCGACCTGCCCGAAGAACGATCGCTCGCGGCGCGGGATGAGGAACCCCTCGGAGACGGGCGCGTCCTCCTCGTGGCGACGCGGCGTGGCGCCGCTGTGGGGGGGGTGAGTGACGCGGCTCAAGGCATGACCCTCACGGCAGCGTGAACGAGACGAAGTAGTCGAGCACGAAGATGCCCGCCGCCGAGGCCACGACCGTGGCGTTGACCGCGCGCCCGACGCCCGGCGCGCCGCCCGTCACGGCCAGCCCGAAGTGGCAGCTCGCGAGCGCCATGATGATGCCGAACACCACGCTCTTCACCAGCCCGTTGAAGACGTCACCGATGCCCAACAGGCCGCTGGTGAGGCCGTTGTAGAAGACCGAAGGGGCGACGCCGAGCAGGCCCCAGCCGGCGTACGCCGCGCCGAGCAGCGCGAGGACGTCCGCGAAGACCGTCGACAGGAAGAGCGTGATCACGATCGCGATCGTGCGCGGGGCGACCAAGAAGGCGATGGGATCGATCGCCAGCACGCGCAGGGCGTCGATCTGCTCGGTCACCACCATGGTCCCGAGCTCGGCGGTGTTGTTCGCGCCGACCCTGCCGTTGATCATCAGCGCGGTCAGCAGCGGGGCGATCTCGCGGAGGGTCCCGAAGCCGGCGCCCCAGCCGAGCAGGCCGTGGGCTCCGAAGCGCAGCACCAGCGGAGCGGCCTGCAGCACCATGATGGCGCCGGTGAAGAGCGCGGTGACGATCACGATGGGGATCGAGCGCACGCCCATGCGCTCGAGGTTCCGGAGCAGCTCGAGCCCGTCGAACTTGAAGGTCACGATGCGGTGCAAGACCTTGAAGCCGAGGACGGTCATGCCCCCCGCGGTGCGGGTGATGTCCATCATCGCGGCGCCGATCCCGTGGAAGAAGGACGCGGACTCGGGGGCGTTCGCGGCGGGCGCCGACATGGGTGCCGCATGGTAGGGGCTTTGTCCCTCCCCCGCCACAAGCGGCGCGGCTCAGCGCGGGCGGGCGCGGGCGAGCAAGTAGAGCTCGACCATGTCGGCGAGGCCTTCGAAGAAGCGATCGTCCTCCGGCGAGCCGGCCGCGTCGACGCCGAGGCTCGGCCAGTAGCCCTCACGTCCGAGGGCGTAGCCGTGCGTCGCCGACAACACGACGAGCACCATCAGCTCGATGTCGGCGCGCGCGAGGCGCGGGCCGCCGCTCGCCTCCGAACGCGCGAGGACGGCGTCGACGACCCGGGCCGCGCCCCTGTGCTTGCGCGAGAAGAAGTCCTTCGACGACACCAGGCCCTTCAAGAACCCGAAGGCGAGCATCCTCGCGGTCTCGGGGCGCGACGCCCAGTCGAAGAACTGTCGCATCCACTGCCGCGGAGAGAGATCGGCCTCCCCCATGATCTGCGCGAGGGCCGCGCGCCGCTGCTGCACGGAGTAATCCTCGAGCGCCGCGTGCAGCAGCGCGTCGATGCTGCCGAAATAGTGGGTGACCAGGGCGTGGCTGACGCCGGCCGCCGCCGCCACGTCCTTCAGGCCGACGGCGTCTGGGCCGTCCTTCGCGAGCAGGCGCTGGCACGCGGAGAGGATGAGCGCGCGCGCCTCCTCGGGCTTGCGGCGCGTGCGGGGGGGCGGCGGGGCGGGCTTGTGCGCCTTGGGGCGGCGGCCAGCCTTCACCTTCGGCGCGGTCACTCGAACGGCCCCTCCGCCCGCCCGTGGATGAACTGATCGATCACCGGGTCGGTCGACGCCTTGAAGTCGTCAGGGCTGCCGAGCAGCCTCACGTAGCCCTGGTAGAGCATGACGACGCGGTGGGCGATGGTGAAGATGCTCACGAGGTCGTGGCTCACGACGATGCTCGTCACCCCGAGCGTGTCGGACAGCTCGCGGATCAGCTTGTCGACGCGGCGCGCGCTCACGGGGTCGAGGCTGGTGGTGGGCTCGTCGAACAGGACGTATTTCGGCTCCAGCGTGAGCGCCCGGGCGATCGCCACGCGCTTGCGCATCCCGTCGCCGAGCTCGGGCGGGAAGCGATCCGCGAAGTCTTGCATGTGGACCTGCTCGAGGCGCTTTCGCGCCTCGCTGATCGCCTCTTTCATGCTGAGCTTCTTGTGCTTGCGCAGCGGCAGCGCGACGTTCTCGACGCAGGTCATCGAGTCGAACAGGGTCGAGTGCTGGAAGACCATCGCGCACTTCTCGCGCACGGGGTACATCTGCTCCTCGCTGAAGCGGCTGATCTCCTCGCCGTCGAGCCAGATCTCGCCTTCGTCCGGATAGAGCAGACCGACGAGGTGCTTGATGAGCACGCTCTTGCCGACGCCGGACCCGCCGATGATGAAGAAGACCTCTCCGTCACGGACGTCGAAGCTGACGCCTTTGAGGACCTGCTTGGGCCCGAACGACTTCTTGATGCCGCTGAAGGAAATCACAAAAGCAGTCCTAGGATGCTACCTTCGGCAGCCGTATGGCGAACTCGCGGTCGATCGAGGTCAAGGTCGGCATCCTCATGCTGACGGCGGTGGGCCTGCTCGCGGCGTTCATCCTTGTCATGGGCGGCATCAACTTCCAGCCGACGTATTCGGTCTTCGTGAACTTCGATAACCCGGGCGGCCTCCAGACGGGAGCCCCGGTGAAGATCGCCGGGGTCAAGGTCGGCAAGATCGACGAGATCCAGTTCCGTGGCGGGAAGGTCGACGAGGCTACCGGCCGGCGCGATCCGCTGGTTCGGATCAAGGTCGACATCGAGAAGCGATACCAGGAGTCGGTCCGCGAGAACTCCTTGTTCTACGTGACGACTCAGGGCGTGCTGGGCGAGCAGTTCTTGGCCATCGAGCCGGGCACCTCCGACAGCCCCATCCTCGACGAGAGGTCCGAGGCCGTGCGCGGCCTCGACCCGCCCCGGCTCGACCTCTTGCTGTCGGAAGGCTACGAGCTGCTCCACTCGACGGTCACCGCCCTGAGGACCAACAAGAAAGAGATCGGCGAGACCTTCGACGCGCTGCGCATCACGCTCAAGGCGACCGGCAGCTTCTTCGGTGAGAACGGGGACAAGATCAAGGTCATCCTCGACAACGCCGAGGAGGCCTCCGAGGAAGGCACCAAGCTGCTCAAGGGCGTGAACGAGAAGTACGTCGAGAACCCGAAGGTCGAGAACATCATCGACAACGTCGACTCGATCACGACGAACCTGAAGCGGGACACCCCCGCGCTGCTCGCCGACGCGCGGGTCACGCTCGGCGACGCGAAGGTCGCGGCCGCCAACACGAAGCGCTTCACGGAGGCCGTCGCCAGCGAGGAGCAGACGACGAAGATCAAGAAGGCCGTCGATGGAGCGGTGGTCCTCGTCGACAAGGCCAACACCATGGCCAACGACGCACAGTACATGGTCACCCAGATGCGCAAGGGCCGTGGGACGGTGGGAGCCCTACTGATGAATGAGCAACTGTTCGACGACTTGCAGGAGATGGTCCGCGACCTGAAGCACAACCCGTGGAAGTTCTTCTGGCGCGAGTAGAACCGGTGCAGGTAGCCTCGCGCCGGCATGGCGAAGGTCATCAAGGCCCACATCACGGGCACGGTCTGGAAGATCGAGGTCAAGGTCGGCGACGCGGTGGATGAAGGCACCGTCGTCGCGATCCTCGAGTCGATGAAGATGGAGATGCCGGTCGAGTCCGAGGACACCGGGACCGTCGCCGAGATCCACATCGCCGAGGGTCAGCCCATCAAAGAGGGCGACCCGATCTGCACCCTCGGCTGAAGCTGCAAGACCCGGAGCTCCCGGGGCGCGCGGACGAAGACACCCAAGAAGAAGTCGTGCGAATGTTCTTAGAGAACGTTTGCACTGATGCCCCGTTTGTTGGAATATTCTAGTGAAGCGTCGCTCGCAGCGGACGATCGCTTCGCACGGAGCAAGAAGGAGCCAAGCGCGATGTCGGAGCAGAAGGAAAGCTCGGTTCTGTTCTCCCTCAAGGAGCTGATGAACCTCGAGGAGGACCGCATTCGCGGCGAAGAGGACGCCAAGCAGGCGAAGGTCGCGGCCGAAGACGAGGCCCGACGCGCCGCCGAGCGCGCCGCCCGCGACGCCGAGGAGGCTCGCATCCGCTCAGAGGAAGAGCGGCGCCGCGCCGAAGAGCAGCGCGCCCGCGAGGAGGCCGCCCGCCTCGAGGCCATCCGCGTCGCGGAGGTCGAGAAGGCACGCATGGGGGCCGAGCAGCAGGCGCGCATGGAGGCGATGAACGCCCAGCAGCAGCACGCCCTGCAGATCGAGGCGCTCAAGCGCGACAAGGGCAAGAAGCAGCTCCGCAACATCCTCATCGGCACGATCGCCGCGGTCATGGCCATCGGCGGCGTGGTGACCTACCTGGTCATCGACTCGAGCAACAAGGCGAAGGCCCGCGAAGAGGCGCTCCAGCAGGAGAACCGCAAGAAGGAAGAGGAGCTCTCCCAGCTCAAGAAGAAGGCCGAAGAGGCCAACTCGCTGGTGGCGAACCTCGAGAGCGCGGTCGCCAACGAGAAGGACCAGCGCAAGAAGGCCGAGCTGCAGAACCAGCTCGACACCGCGAAGGCCGAGGCCGACGCGGCGAACGAGAAGGCCGGAGTCAAGGGCACGCCCGGGCGGCTCCCCACCAAGGCCGGCGATGACACGCCCAAGGCCAAGACCATCTGCACCTGCAAGAGCACCGACCCGCTCTGTGATTGTCTCTGAGGCGTGATTGCCAGTTTCGGATAAGTCGTCTTCCAAGACGCCGTCGAGGGCGCGCGACCGCATCGCGGTCGCGCTCGACGTTTCGAACCTGGAGGAGGCGCGAGCCCTCGCGGAGCGCGTCTCCCCTCACGTCGGCGTGCTCAAGGTCGGCCTCGAGCTGTTCGTCCGCTTCGGCATCGACGCGGTGCGAGCCTTGGCGCCCGTGGGGCTTCCCATCTTCCTCGATCTCAAGCTCCACGACATCCCGGAGACGGTCGGCCGCAGCGTCGCCAGCGCGCGCGAGCTGGGCGTGAGCTACCTCACCGTCCACGCCTCCGGTGGCCCCAAGATGCTCCGCGCCGCGGCCGACGCCGCCGGCGACGGGCTCACGCTGCTCGGCGTCACGGTGCTCACCTCGATCACGCCGGCCGAGCTGGCGGGGCTCGGGGTCCCGGCGCCGCTCGAGGAGCACGCCAGGGCGCTCGCCCGCTCGTGCCGGGACGCAGGGATCGGCGGGTTGATCACCTCGGCCCTCGAGGTCGAGGCCCTGCGCCAGGAGGTCGGGGACATGCTCCTGGTCACCCCCGGGATCCGCCCGAGCGGAGCGTCTTCCCAGGACCAGGCGCGCGTCGCGACCCCGGCCGAAGCGATCCGGCGCGGGGCCGATCTCCTGGTGGTCGGCCGGCCGATCCGAGACGCAGCCGATCCGCGCGAGGCGGCCGCCCAGATCGAGCGGGAAATCGAGCGCGCGTGGGCCACCCCATCATGAAGCCTCGTTTCGGACCCCCGAGGAGACCTCGACCCTTCCCCCCCGAGGACGAGATCGAGGCGACGGGGCGGTTGGTGCTCGGGGTCCAGCCCGTGCGCGAGGTGCTTCGCGCCCACGGCGAGCGCACCGTCCGGGTGCTGCTCGAGGGCGGGGACAGCCCCAAGCTCGAGGGGCTCGCGCGCCTCGCGACCGGGCGCGGCGTGCCGATCGAGCGCGTGTCGCGGGCAGCGCTCGACCGCCTCGCCAAGGGCGCCATGCACCAGGGGCCGCCGCGTTCGCCCCACGCCTCCAGGTCCTCTCCGAGGAGGAGTTGCTCGCCGCGCTCGGACAGATCGAGCGCCCGCTCATCCTCATCCTCGACGGCATCATGGACCCGCAGAACTTCGGTGCGGTGGTGCGCTCCGCGGTCGCGCTGGGTGCCTCGTTCGTCGTCTGGGCGGAGCACGGCTCTGCGCCGCTCACGCCGGCGACCTTCCGCGCCTCGGCCGGAGCGATCGAGCACGCGCGGCTGGCCCGCGTCCCCTCCCTGCCCACGGTGCTCGAGGCCTTGTCCGGGCTGGGCTTCACCTCTGTGTTGCTCGAGGGCTCGAGCGAGGGTGTGCTGGGTGACCTGGATCTCACGGGTCCGCTCGCGATCGTCGTGGGCGCCGAGGACCGCGGAGCGAAGCCAGCCGTGCGGCGCGCGGTCACCCACCGCGCGAAGCTGCCCATGTCGGGGACGATCGACTCGCTCAACGCCTCCGTGGCTGGGGCGCTCGCGCTCCACGAGGCGCTCCGACAGAGATCTACTTCAAATTCAAGCACTTGAGCACTATACCTCCAGAGGCAGATGAGCTCGAGTTTTGGGCTTGCATTTCGCTGAACGCATGAGGAGCCATCGGGCCGGCTGATTCCATTCAATGGAACGGCCTTTCGGCTCGGAGCCACGCGAAAATTCTCCATCATCGCGAGCACTTCGAACGCGCTCGCGAGGGGGTCTACGAGGCGTGCACCCTTCGCTTCAAGTGGCGTCGCAGGGTTTCAGAGGGCGCGCGCAAATACGCGATGAAACGCCGCCAGCGCCTCGACCACTTCGAGCTCCGTCGTGTCCTCGCCGAGCGAGAGGCGAACGGCGCTCCGCGCGCGTTCGAGCCCGACCATCGCCGACAGCACCGGCGAGGGATCGGCCGTACCCGCGCTGCACGCCGACCCGCTCGACACGCACACGCCCTCCAGATCGAGCGCGGCGCAGAGCTCCGGACCGAGCCACCCCGGGAACGAGAGGTTGCTGACGTGGGGCGCGCGCGGCGCGGTGCCGTTCACGATGGGAGGACCGCCTGGGGACCGCTCACGGAGCAGCCCCGCCTCGAGGCGGTCCCTCAGGGCCTCGATCGGGGCGTACCGCGCAGCGCCGCCGAGGGCCCGCCGGGCCGCGACGGCGAACCCTGCGCAGGCGATCGGGTCCTGGGTGCCGGGGCGCACGCCGCGCTCCTGATCGCCGCCTCGCAGCAGGGGCTGCAGCTTCACGCCACACAGGGAGGCGACGGCGCCGACCCCCTTGGGCCCGCGGAGCTTGTGGGCGGCGAGGGTGACGAGGTCGGCCCCTCGCCACAGCTCCTCGGGGAGGCGGCCCGCCGCCTGGACTGCGTCGCAGTGAACCAGGGCGCCAGCGTCGCGGGCGAGCTGAGCGATCGCTCGCGACGGCTGGATGACGCCGGTCTCGTGGTTGACCGCCTGGACCGAGACGAGCCGTACCTGGCCCGCGTGCGCCTCGAGCGCGGCCGCGATCGCGGCGACCTCGATGACCCCGCGCTCGCTCGGCTGAACCTCGACGACGGTGACGCCCTCGGTCGCGAGGGCGCGGGCCGTCTTGAGAGCCGACGGGTGCTCGGTGGCGCCGATCACCAGGACCCCGGACCCGTGGAAAGGGGCGCGCAGAGCCAGGTTGTTCGCCTCGGTTCCCCCTGAGGTCAACACGACGTCGCGGACATCGACGGCGGCGAGCTCGGCGATCGCCTGTCGGGCATCCTCGACGAAGCTGCGCGCGCGCCGCCCCGCCGCGTGGACGCTCGCAGGGTTGGCCCAGCCCGACCCCATGGCCGAGGTCATCGCCTCACGGACCTCCGGGGCGAGCGGGGCCGTCGCGTTCCAGTCGAGGTACAGCAAGGTGCCGGACGTTGTACCATGCTGACCCGAGTGGTCCCCTCACCTCCCCCGACTCTGAGCACGGCCGCGCTCGCAGCGCTGGTGCTGTGCGTAGCCGGGTGCGAGCTCGTCTTCGGCCTCGACGCGTATGAGACCAACGCGACGGGGAGCGGTGGCGTGGGCGGCGCTGGCGGTGAGCCCGCGCAGGGTGGCGCGCCGGAGGGCGGAGCCGGAGGGCGCGACGATGGCTCGTGCGAATGCGACCTCGCGCCCATCTGGAGGCCGATGCGCCTCGCGGTCCGACAGGCCGGCAGCCAGCCGGCGCCTGACCAGTGTGACGACGGCTCAGCGCCGACCTTGTTGTTCGTCGGTGCCCCGCCGGTCGAGTGCGCCTCGTGCTCCTGCACCCCCGACGGCTGTGAGCCCCCCGCGCTGCTCTGCTTCCACGAGGGCAGCTGCCAGGGCACACCGGACGCGACGACCGTGGGCTCGTGCAGCTCGCTGCCCGGGGGGAGCTGCGCCTCGATGGCCCTCGCGGGTGAGGTCGGCGAGGCCACCTGCACGGCAGCGGGGGGCGAGCCGCTCGACCCCTCCCCGCCCTGGGAGGAGCTGCTCGCGTTCTGCGCGAGCGGTGGCTGCGGCGAGGGCTGCGCAGACGCGCGCGCGCAGTGCGTGGTCGCGGAAGGGCTGCCCGCGGCGGAGTGTCCTCGAGGGTTCGACGTGCGCTACGCGCTGGCCGCGGAGGGGGTGCCCACCTGCCAGACCTGCGAGTGCTCACCGTTCTGCCAAGGGCCGGCCTACACCGCCGGCGCCCTCGTCTGCGACGCGATCGAGGTCGACTCGATCGGCTGCGAGAGCCCAGGGTATCTGCTGTTTCAGGCGAGGCGGGAGGTGAGCGCGGCTTGCGACGCGCTGCCCGCGACCCCCTTCGAGGGCACGTTCGAGGTGACCTCGCAGCAGACCGCGTGTTGCCGCGAGCCAATCGCGGGGCTCAACCCCAGCCCTCCCAACTAGAGCGCCGATCCGCAAGAGTGTGCGCGGGGGATCGACATCCGAGTGGCTTCCATGATCAACACTTGGGATGCGGTGGAAGCCCGCGATGGGTAGCTGACCGCCGTCGTCAGGCTCCTTGCCTGCCGGCGATGCTGGCGCTGGTGATGGAGCGGGCTCTTCCATGGCCTCCTCCTCGACGCGCGCTGCCGACCCTTGATCGCGTCGTCGAGCGTCACGACGAGGGTGCCCGCTTCGGCAAGCTGCGGTCCGGCGGAGCTCCCACGCAGCGCCCGCGGCGAGGGCAGCTGGCGACAAAACCCCGGGCTCGTCCCGGACGAGCCCCCACCTGTGTCGCCGGGGCGATGAGCCTCTGCACTGGATCGTGCAGAAAACGAGGGGTCCGTCCCGCGGAACCGAAACAACCCAGGGGTTAGGCAGGAGCCAAGCGACACAACCTGGGGTTCGTCTCGGACGAACCCCCATCTGTGTCGCGAGCCGTCCCGACGCCACCGACCGGGTCGGCCGAAGGAGCCGCCTAAGCTCGCGAGGCGCCACGCCCTGGCGCGAATGAGGCTGGCCGCTTAGCGGTTTGTGTCTCTAGAAGCGGCCGAGGAGCGAGACGCCCGCCGGCGACGGGGCGAGCCGCAGCGAGACGGTCGCCGGCTCGGCGCTCGGTGCGGTGAGCGCCACCACCAGCCCCGTGGCCGCGAGGGCTCCCCCCGCGATGAGCAGCACGTCGGCGGCGAGCGCGTAGCTGCGCGCGCTCGCGAGCTGGTCGGCCGCTTCGGCCGAGAGGCACACCTGATCGGGGCACAGCTGCTCGAGGTCGGACGAGGCGTCGGCGGTCAACCCCACGAACACCAAGCCAGCGGCGAGCGCAGCCGCGCCGACGGCGCCGACGGTGATGCCGGCGATTCGCTGCACGCTGCCGGGATCATCGACAGGCGTCGCGGCGGCCGCCGACAGCGGGGGGATCACCCACTCGGTCGTCGCGCGCGCCTCGGCGCGCAGGGTCAGCTCGAGCCTCTGGAAGCCAGGAGCCTCCGCGACGACCGCATGCTCTCCCGGGTCGACCGGCAGCTTCGTGCCGAGCGACGCAGCGGTCAGCTCGACGCCGTCTCGCCGCACGACGAGGCCGGGCGTTGGCGCGTCGACGCGGACGACCACGTGGGCGAGCATCGGCACGATCTCTGCGGCCTGCTCTTCGGCGAACTTGGCGCGCCGCTCGTCCCCCTTGCGCAGAAACGCCCGCGAAGCCTCGAGGAACTGGCCCCACGCGGTCGCGGTCTTGCCCGCGAGGCGGCTGCACGCGGCGATGTTGAGGAGCGTGCCTGGCGCAGGATCGAGCCGGTAGCTCTCCTGGAAGAGCGGGCAGGCCGCCTCGAGCTCGCCCTTCTCCATCAGGGGCCGCGCCTTCTGGAAGAGCGCCTCGGCGGCCGCGGGATCGGTCGCCGCCGGCTCGGCGGGCGCGGCAGGTGGCTCGGCGGGCGCAGGCTGGGCCGCGCAAGGCGCCGTGAACAGCAGCCCGAGCGCCCCAGCGAGCACGCACGAGAGCGCCCTCACCCCTCGAGCTCCTCGGGCGCGCGCCGCGCGACGGCGAGGTAAAAGGCGGCGCCGCGGAGCGTGGCGCGCTCGATCACCTCGGAGGCAGGGCTCGCGACGCGGACGTCTCCGCCGAGCCCGCGGCTCGTGCGCCGCGCGATCGCGAGACCGACGCCGACGCCGCCGTGCTCGCGGGTGACGGAGCCGTCGACCTGGTAGAACGGCTCGAAGATACGCTCGAGCTTGTTGCTCGGGATGCCCGGGCCCGAGTCGGCGACGCACAGCTCGTAGCCGCTGGGGGTCTTCGACACTCGCACGCCGATCGTGCCGCCCGTCGGCGTGAACTTCGACGCGTTCTCGAGCAGGTGGATCATCGCGCGCTGGAGGCGCTCGGGATCCCCGTGCGCAGGCAGGGGGCCGCGCGCGAGATCCTCGACGAGCGTCTGCTTGCGCTCGTCGATGCGATCGGCGACCGCGGCGATCGCGCGGCGGGTGGTGTCGAGGAAATCGTAGTCCCGGTGCGCGAAGCGCATGCGCCCGGTCTCGAGGCCGGTCACGTCGAGCAAGTTGTCGAGGATGGCCCGGAGCCGCTTCACGCAGCCATCCATCGCGACGAGCGCCTTGTTCTGTCCCTTGGTGAGCGGCCCGAGGTCCTCGTCGATCAGGAGCTTGATGTACCCGACGACCGGGGTGAGCGGAGTCGCGAGCTCGTGCGAGATGTTGCGGTAGAACTCGGTGCGCGCGGCGCCGAGCTCGCGGAGCCGGGCGTTCGCCCCCATCAGCTCCGCGATCTTCTCCTCGAGGTGACCGACGATCCGCTGGCTCTGCTCGCGGAGCATGCGCTCCTCGAGATCGGCGCTCGAGGGCATCTCCCGGGCGCCACGCAGATAGCGCCCGATCAACGAGGCGAACGAGCGAGCCTCGATCGGCTTCTGGATGAACCCGGTGCAGCCGACCGCGAGGCTGGTGTCGCGATCGCCCTCGGCGGTGATGGCGACGATCGGCACCCCGCGCAGCGGCGGCTCGCCGCGCAGGCGAAGCGTCACCTCGAAGCCGTTGAGCCCGGGGATGTTGAGATCCACGAGGACCAGATCCGGCGTGGACGCGCACGCGAGGCGCACCCCCTCCAGCCCGTCGGTCGCGTCGACGACCTCGTGCCCAGCGGCCGTGAGGAGCTTGCGGACCAGCAAGCGGTTGGCAGCGTCGTCCTCGATGTGCAGGATGCGGGACATGTCGTCTTCGCCCGGCGGCGGCGTGAGCGTCGGTCCCGTCCGGGCCTGGCTCGATCGCCACTTTAAGCACGCGGCGCGCGGCGGGGAACTGCGAAGCACGTCGGCTTCGATCCTCGCCGCGGCGACGGGCTCGATCGCCGCGCTCGCGGTCGAGCCCGGGGCGCCCGCCGTGCTCGGGTTGGCCGCCTTCTCACCGCTGCTCTTCGTGGTCGGCCGCAGCGCGCCCCGCGCTGCGCTGTTCGCAGGCTGGGCGGCGGGCGCCGTGTTCGCGTTCGCGAGCCACCGCTTCCTGCCGAGCGCGGTCGCGGGCCCGATGAACCTGGGAGAGGTAAGGGCGTGGGGGGCCCTCGCGCTGTTCGCCATCTACCGAGGGCTGCCGTGGGGACTCGCCTCGTGGTCGGGGGCGACGATCGCGCGACGCGGCGGGCGAGGTCCACTCGCTGCAGCGGTGGTGTTCACGGCGCTCGAGCTCGTCTGGCCTGCGCTCTTGCCCTTCCCCTTCGGGGCGTCGCTGAGCTCCCAGCTCGAGCTGCTCCAGCTCGCAGACGTCCTCGGGCCATGCGGGACGACGCTGCTCGCGGTCCTGTGCGCCGCGGCGCTCGCCGAGGTCGCAGCTGGCCGCGACCGGGCGACGCTGGCCGCGGCGACGTTCGGCCTGGTCGCGGCGTTCGGCTACGGGTCGTGGAGGATCGCCCGGGTCGATCGGGACGTGGCGGGCGCCGAGGCGCTGACCGCGCGCCTCGTGCAACCTGCCCATCAGCGCGACGGCGCCCGGGCGCTCAACGGCGTGGGCCTCGAGGGGGCCGCGGCCGACGGAGCCGACGTGACGATCTGGCCAGAGAGCGCGCTGCCGCGCCCGCTGGCCGCCGAGGACGCGGCGGGCCTCGCCTCGGCGCTCTTCGCGTCCCCGATGGCCCTGTCCTCGCGGGCGCGCTGGAGTCGCGAGCAGGGGCGCTGTCCAACGTGGCGCTGCTGTTCGAGCCGGGCGGCGCGGTCGCAGGGCGCTACGAGAAGCGCGAGCTCGTGCCCCTCGCCGAGCCGCGTGCAAGCTCCGCGATCGGCCCCTGGCTCGGCGTGCCCGGCCACCGAGAAGGCAGCGAACAGCCGCCGATCGAGGTCGGCCACGTGCGGCTCAGCGTCACGATCTGCTACGAGGTGCTCGTCTCCTCCTACGTGACAGAGCTGGTCACCCGCACGCGCGGCCGCGCGATCGTCAACCTCGCGAACGACGGTTGGTTCCGCGGCGCGACCGAGCCCGAGCTGCACCTGCTGTCGTCGCGGCTGCGCGCCATCGAGACCCGGCGCGCCGTGCTCAGGGCCGCCAACGACGGCGTCACGGCCGCGATCGATCCGGCGGGCCGGGAGCTAGCCAGGTTGCCCGGGCGCTCCCCGGGGACGTTGACCGTGACGGTGCCCTTGCTCGACGAAGAGACGATCTACGCGCGGTGGGGCGCGGCGCCGCTCGCGCTCGTGCTCGTCGTGCTCGCTGCGGTCGCGACCCGAGCGCATCGGCTCGGGGGACCTGCGCGGGGGACCCAGCTCGGCTCACGCCTTCCGCGTGGCTGAGGCCGAAGCCGGCGCTAGATCTTCAGGGCCTTCTTGAAGCGCTTCGCGTCCGCGAACATGTCCACGTTCGTGAACACGTAGGTTGCGGCCTCGTGCTTGGCGACCTTGGCGAGCTCCGCGAGGCGCTCGATCGCGGGGTCTTCGTAGCGCGACTTGTGCCCCGCGGGGCCGTGCAGGCGGTAGTACGCCTCGGACAGCTTGGAGACGCCCTGCACCAGAGGGTCTCGGGCGGCCAGCGCTCCCACTTCCTTGGCGAGCGCGTCGGACTCGTCCGAGTCCCAGCCGGGCCCAGGCTCGAACACCACGCGACCGAAGCGCTTCCTCACCGCCGCCAGGAACTCTTGGAGGATGCTCTTGTTCGTTCGGTTGTTGGCGAACTCGGGCGGCCCCACGAAGACGGCTGTCTGGGCGTCGAGCTCGACGCCGATGCCCTCGAGGGTCTTGAGGGCGGTCTCGATGACCTTGCCGTCGCGGAAGCCCTCTTGGCCGATCTCGCGGGGCCCGAGCATGGCGAACTTGAACTCCGCCGGAGCCTCGCGCTTCCAGCGCCGGACGGTGCCGGGGCCGGGGGTGGAGACGTGCGTCTCCTGCACCTCCACGAACATGAACTCCTTGAAGTAGCGCGTGGCTGGGACGGGAAACCCCGCGCACCCGACGGTGATCATCGAGCGCACCTTACTTCAGCTTCGACGCCCCGTCATCCAATGCCCTTCTTTTTCGGTGAGCGCGCGAGCGCGTCCGCGCTGGGCCGCGCGCGCACGGGAGCGCGCCTGCGCGGAGCGGCCGCGCGGTTCGCCGCCGTTCGCTCGCCCTCGAGCTTGCGCGACACGCGCGTGACCCTCGCGTCGTGCCGCTCGGGAGCCTCGGTGGTGCCGAGCGCGAGGGCCGCCAAGGCCTTGTCGAAGGCGCGCGCGTGGTGCTCGTACAGCTTGGCGAGCTCGAGCCTGACGGCGTGACCCAGGCCCGCCTCGTCCCCCGCGTCGCCGAGCTCTTCGAGGGCGCGCTCGTAGTCGAGCAGGGCCGCTGCCTTGTCGCCGCGCGCCTTCTTCACCTCGGCGAGCGCGCGGCGCCCCGCGGCGCCAGCGCCGCGCTCGACGCCGACCTCCGCGAACGCGAGCGCCCGATCGAGATCCTTCGCCCTGC
This sequence comes from Polyangiaceae bacterium, assembly GCA_016719945.1. Lineage (GTDB taxonomy): Bacteria > Myxococcota_A > Polyangia > Polyangiales > Polyangiaceae > Xiheicaenibacterium. The sequence goes on from JADJYE010000020.1 coordinate 99,909, forward strand.
GCAGGACCGACGAGGCCGCCGAGAGATCGGCCGCGTCGAGCGACTCTCCCCAGGCGTCGAGGGGCTCGGAGTAGAGGCTCACGAGCGCGAACATGCTCACGACGTCGAGGCTGTTGTGATGCACCACCGGCTCGAGCGCCGCGAGGTCTCCGGTGCGAGCGTAGTGGAAGTAGATGGCCGCGATGTCGGCGCCCGCGACGTCGTCGACTCGCCCCTGCCCGAGGACGCGCTCCTCGACGCGCGCGAGCGAGCAGGAGCCGAGGCGGTGTTTGTGGAGCCGACGAACGACGTGAAGCAGATCGAGGTGCGGCCTCGAAGGCAGCGCGCCCACTCGGTTCATCACCGCGCGCGTCCGCAACAGCGGCCAGTCGAACGCCTTGCCGTTGTAGGTGACGATGGCGCTCGCCTGCTCGGCGCGGCGCCGCACGTGCTCGATCATCGCGGCCTCTTCCGCGAACGTCCGCAGCAGCAGCTGCTCGACCACGAAGGCGCCGGCGCGCGCGTCCCACGCGCCGAGCCCGACCAGGAACGGGACGGTGCCCGTCCCGCCCGCGAGCCCGGTCGTCTCGGTGTCGACATAGAGCGCCCTCGCCAGGTCGACGCCCGCGAGGCTCGGATCGAGCGACAGCAGCGCGAGCAGCTCGGGGTCGCCGCTCGCGGCGGGGGCGACGGCGACTCTGCCGACCCGATGGCCCAGCGGGGTCGGCTTCGCGCAGCGGTAGACGACGCCGCCCTCGACCTCCGTCTCGACGAACGCGTGCTCGATCCACGAGGCGGCGTCGGTCTCGTAGCGTTCGCGTGGAGCGCGGGCGCTGCCGGGCGCGCCGCGCGAGAGGATCGAGGCGATCCGATCGCGCAGCTCGTCGAGCGTCGGGCGGGAGGACCCCGGCGTCGAGAGGCCGACGTCGGGGGTTGCCAGCTCAGCGGTGGCCAGCTCAGCGGTGGCCAGCTCAGCGGTGGCCAGCTCAGCGGTGGCCAGCTCAGCGGTGGCCAGCTCCGAGCTGCGTCGCTCCGGGATGCTCGCGCTCGGCTCGCGCGTCAGCGGCGGCAACCGCCCGAGCTTGGACGAGAAGGAGGAACCCACGTCCAGCGTAGACTGATGCCATGTTCAGGCTCCGGTCAAGCCTCGCGGCACCGCCGCCGCACCTCGGCCGCGACCCGATCGACCTCGGCGAGCAGCGCTGGGAGGTCGCCTTCGTTGTGGATCACGAAGTCTGCGGCGGCGATCTTCTGCTCGAGAGGCAGCTGTGACGCGACGCGAGCCTCGGCCTCTGCCTGGCTCAGCCCGTCCCGCTGGGCGATGCGCTCGAGCTGCGTCTCGGGTCGCGCGGCCACGACCACCACGGGACGGAACGCCTCGGTGAGCCCGTTCTCGACGAGCAGCGGGACCTCGTAGCAGACCAGCCCGTAGCCCTCGCGCGCGAGGCCCGCGAACGCCTCGAGCGCGAGGCTCGCGACCCGCGGGTGGACGATCGCGTTGAGCCGCGCGAGCGCGGCCTTGTCGCCGAACGTGCGCGCGCCGAGCGCCCGGCGATCGAGCTGCCCGTTCGGCGACAGCACGTCGGCGCCGAACGCAGCGGCGACCTCGGCGAGCCCCTCCGAGCCCTTCGCGACCGCGTCGCGCGCGAGCTTGTCGGCGTAGACGACGGGGATGCCGAGCTGCTCGAGGCGCTTGGCCACGGTCGTCTTGCCTGACGCGATGCCGCCCGTCAGCCCGAAGACGCGCATCACGCCCCTTCGACGCCGAGCTCGGCGCAGGCGCGCAGCGCGCAGCCCGCGTCGGCCATCGCCGTGAGCGCGGCGCGCGTGCCTTGCTCGCTGATCCCTCGCACGGCGTCGGTGAGCACCGTCGTGGCGTAGCCCCGCGCGCGGAGCCCCAGCGCGGCGGCCTTCACGCAGTAGTCGGTCGCGACCCCGAAGACGATGACGTCGAGCGGCCCGCCTGCGCGAGCGGCGAGCGCGGCGAGGATCGCCTCGGCGTTGGGGTTCACGAACAGGCTGTACACCTCCTTCTCGAAGTACAGGCCGTTCGCAGCGCCGCTCGCGAGCTCGGCCGAGAGGTCCTCGGCGCTCGCCCCCGGGACGTTCGGGACGAAGCGAAACCGCGGCGGGAGCGTGCCGCTCACCTTCAGCCACCCGGGCGTCCCCTTCACGCAGTGATCGGGGAAGCCTGGCCGTTCACCCCCTGGGCCTTCGCGACCGCTCGACGCGAACTCCCACGCGTCGAACGCGTGCGAGTCGACGCTGCCGACGATGGGGGCGCCGCGCGCCACCGCGTGGCGGACGAGCGCGCGGTAGAGATCGTTCGGGGACCCCGGGACGTAGAGCGCGCCTCGGGGCTCACAGAAGTCGTGCTGGACGTCGACGTCGACGAAGACCCTCATGGGACAACCTCCCTACTACCGGCCGCTAGCGCTCGACCAGCTCCTCGCGCAGCCGCTCCATCAGGCCAACGAGCGCTGCGGAGGGCTTCACCGAGAAGCCCGCTTCGTCGGGGCCGCGCGGCTCGAGCGACCTCACCTCGGCTGGCAGCGACGCGAGCCCGGCCTGGACCCGCGCCCTCACGTCGGCGAGCGGCGACGCCGGTCGAACACGAGCCCCCGCTCGAAACGCGGGGGAGAGCAGCGGCACGATGCTCTGATCGGCCGACGCGACCGTGGGCGCGTCTTCGTGGTCGAGCACGACGATGTCCCGCACGAGCGTCGACCCGTCCATGATGCGCAGCACCTGGTGAGGCCCCGGGAAGGTGGGTTTGCCCGTCGAGAACTTGGCGATCGGGCGCGCCGGGGCGCCCCGCCGCTCGGCGATCTCGACCAGCTTGTAGACGCCTCCGAGGCTCGGTGCGTCGACGGAGCAGACGAGCTCGGTGCCGACACCGAAGGTGTCGATCGGCGCGCCCGACTCGACGAGCCGAGCGATGCTGTGCTCGTTGAGGTCGCCCGAGGCGACGATCTTCGCGCCCTGCGCGCCCTCTCGATCGAGCACGACCCGCACCTCGCGCGCGAGCGCGCCGAGGTCCCCCGAGTCGAGGCGCACCCCCGCGAGCTTCTCGCGCGCGACACGCGCAGCGCGCAGCGCGCCGCGGACGGTGTCGTAGGTGTCGATGAGCAGGATGGAGTTTCCCGGAAAGACCGCGAAGTAGGCCTGGAATGCCTCCTCTTCGGAGGCGTGGGCCATCGTCCACATGTGCGCGGCCGTGCCGAGCACCGGGATGCCGAAGCGGCGAGAGGCCTCCACGTTGCTCGTGCCAGCGAACCCCACCGCGTACGCCGCGCGCGCGGCGTCGATGGCGGCCTCGGGGTGGGTGCGTCGGGTCCCGAACTCGACCACCGATCTGCCCGCGGCGGCCATCACGACGCGCGCGGCCTTGGAGCCGACCATGGTCGCGTGGTTGATCGTGGACAGCAGGAACGTCTCGAGGATCTGCGCCTCGATGATCGGCGCGCGCACGCGCAACAGCGGCTCGTTGGCGAACGCGAGCGTCCCCTCGTCGGCGGCCCACACGTCTCCGGTGAAGCGAAAGTCCCGGAGGTAGCGGAGGAAGTCGGGGGTCATCGCGCCCGCGAGCGCAGGGACGGTCGCGAGGAAGCGCAGGTCGTCCTCGGAGAACCGCAGGCCCTCGAGGTAGTCGAGGGCGGCGTCGATGCCGAGGGCGACGAGGAAGCGCCGCGCCGAAGGCAGCCGCCGGACGAACAGCTCGCAGGTCGCGATGTGGCCGGCGAAGCCGCGGTGGAAGTACCCCGCGGCCATGGTGAGCTGGTAGAGATCGGTCGCGAGCGACGGGGAGGCAACCGGCGGCACGACCCGAGATGTTACCTCGCGGCGGCGGCGCCTTCGCGCCTTTCGAACGCGTTCAAGGTGTTCTCGAGCAAGCAGGCGATCGTCATCGGCCCGACCCCGCCGGGGACGGGGGTGATGGCAGAGGCGCGCTGGCTGGCGGCGTCGAAGTCGACGTCGCCGCAGAGCTTGCCGTCTTCGCCGCGGTTGATGCCGACGTCGATCACCACCGCGCCCGGCTTGACGAACTCGCCGCCGATCACCTTCGCGCGGCCGATCGCGGCCACCAGCACGTCGGCCTCGCGGCACAGCGCGGGCAGATCGCGGGTCTTCGAGTGCGCGATGGTCACCGTCGCGTGCGCGGCCAGCAGCAGCTGGGCCATCGGCTTGCCGACGATGTTGCTGCGACCGACGACCACGGCCCGCGCGCCCGCGAGCTCTACCCCCGCCTCCTTGAGGATGCGCATGCACCCGACGGGCGTGCACGGCACCAGGCTCGGCCGCCCCGACGAGAGCAGCCCCGCGTTCAGCGGGTGGAAGCCGTCGACGTCCTTCGCCGGGTCGATCGCGTCGAGCACGCTCTGCTCGCGGATGTGCTTGGGCAGCGGGAGCTGCACCAGGATGCCGTCGACCGAGGGGTCGTCGTTCAGCCGGCGGACCAGCGCGAGCAGGTCGGCCTCGGACGTCTCGGCGGGCAGCTTGTGCAGCTTGCCGCGCACGCCCACCTCGAGGGCTGCCTTCTCCTTGTTGCGCGTGTAGACGGTGCTCGCTGGGTCGTCTCCGACGAGGATCACCTCGAGCCCGGGCGGCCGCGCGTGAGTGGCGAGCAGCCCGCGCACCCGCTCGGCGATCTCGTCACGAACCTTCTTGGCGATCGCCTTGCCGTCGAGGATGCGCGCTGTCATGCCCGAGCGTCTATCACGCGAAGTAGCGGGCGGTGACGCGGTTCTTGTAGGCGACCAGGTTTTCGCACTTCTCCGCGAAGTCGCGCGCGGGCGAGCTCACCGGGAAGGCCAACAGGCTCGCGACGAACGCGTAGGCCGTGGCGTCGAAGCTCGTCGGCTGGTCGCCGAAGAGGAACGGCTTGTCGCCGAGGGCCTGCGCGAGCGCGGCGAAATCGCGGATTACCAGCTCCTGCTTCTCCTGCTCTTCGAACCGCCCGACGCCCTGCACCCTGAGCTGACCGAGGAGCTGCCTTCGAATGAGCCCGATGACCGCGCCGCCGATCACGGGGGGCGCCATCCCCACCAGGATGGGCCGGTACGCGGCCCACCCCTTCGGGTCCCCCCAGCGCAGCCAGACCATCCCGAAGTACGTCCCTTCCTCCAGCATGCGACGAAGGGCGTGGCCGAGGGTGCGCTCGCTCGCGCTGAGGCGCTCGTCGAGGGCGACCGAGTGCTTCGCGACGAGGTGAGAGATGGCGCGCTGCGAGTCCGCGACGACGACGCCGTCGTCCTCGAGCCAAGGGACCTTCCCCCGCGGAGCCTTGCGCGGATCGCCGAAGCGCGTCTCGAACGGGAGGCCAGCGAAACGTAGGTACGCCTCGAGCTTCACGCAGAACGGGCTGACGCTGCTCACGCCCCAAGCACCCGGCAGCTGGTAGAGGTGGATCACCCGAGCGTCTTACACGGTTCGCCGCGCGCGTTGTACGCACGCGAGCCCGAATTGAACGGGTGTATGCTCGCGCCCGTGGGCGAGCCCGACGTCGGCGGCGGCGACAGTACCATCCTGCTGGGCGAGGCCCAGGCGGTGGCGCCGAGCGACGTGAGGGGCCCCGTCGAGCTGGCAGCGGGATCGTTGTTCGCGGGTCGCTACGCGGTCGAGTGCCTGCTCGGGCGCGGGGGGATGGGCGTCGTCTACCGCGCGCGAGATCGCCTGCTCGACGAGCAGGTCGCGCTCAAGCTGCTCGACGTCGGCGCGCAGCTCGGGGAGGAGGCGCTCGAGATGTTCAAGCGCGAGGTGAGGATCGCGCGTCGCGTGACCCACCCCAGCGTCGTGCGCATCCACGGCCTCGACGAGCACCGCGGGCAGCATTTCATCACGATGCAGTACATCGAGGGCAGCGATCTGAGGCGCGAGCTCGACGACAAGGGCGGCCGGCTCTCGGCGCCGCGCGCCGCGCGGGTCGCGCTCGAGGTGGCGCAGGGCCTCGAGGCCGCGCACGCGATGGGCGTCGTGCACCGCGATCTGAAGCCCGAGAACGTGCTCGTCGATCGCGCGGGTCGCGCGATCTTGTCGGACTTCGGCATCGCCCGCATCTTCGACCACCCCGGCGAAGCGCGCACGACGCGCGTCGTGGGGACGCCCGCGTACATGGCGCCCGAGCAGGTGGTCGGCGGGGACATCGGCCCGCTCGCGGATGTGTACGCCCTCGGCGTGGTGCTGTTCGAGATGCTCGCCGGCCGCACGCCGTTCATCGGCGACAACCCGATCGCCGTGGCCGTCGCGCGCGTGGGAGAGCCGGCCCCCGACATCCGCGCGCTCGGCGCGGCGGGCAGCGAGCCGATCCCGGAGGTGCTCGCGGCCCTCACCATGGATTGCCTCGAACGTACGCCCGAGAGGCGGCCGGCGGGCACGTCGGTCGTGGTCGCCGAGCTGTCGGCCTACCTCGACGAGGTCGCACCTGCCGAGGTTCCGCTCGTGCGCTCGGCCTCGGTGACGCAGCGGCCGCGCAGCCTGCGCGGGGGACGCCCGTCGCGCGCCCTCGCCCTCCCCTTCGGCAGCGGGCGCGCGTCGCTCGCGTGCCTGCCTTTCGCGTACCGCGGGCCTGCCGACCACGACTACCTGGGCGAGGCGGTGAGCGGCGAGCTGACCGACGTCCTCAGCCGAACGAAGGGCCTCAGGGTGCTGTCGAGCGGCGCCGTAGCGAAGACGCAAGAGCGCGACCCGCGCAAGCTCACCGCCGACCTCGACGTCGACTACGTCGTCGACGGGACCGTGCAGTTCTCTGGCGCGAAGCTGCGGATCACCGTGAGGCTCGTCGACGCCTCCGCATCGCAGCTGTTCAGTGAGCGCTTCGATCTCGGGCTGAAGGACCTGTTCGACATGCAGGACGAGGCGGGGCGCCGCATCGCGGAGGCCCTGCGGCTCGAGCTCTCCACGCGCTCGGTCGACGTCGAGGTGCCCGAGGAGGCCATGCGCGCGTTCCTCCAGGCTCGGCGTATCTTGCGGGCGCAGCTGGTGCTCGAGGCCCCGCACGCGGTCGCTCTGCTCGAGCGCGTGCTCGAGCTCGCCCCGGGGTTCACGCCGGCCATCGCCACGCTCGCGATCGCCACGGTGTCCGTCTGGTTCTACCCCCAAGGCGATCGCTCGCGCGACTGGGGCGAGGCGTCGCGCGCTGCCGTGGCCCGGGCCCTCGCCGAGGCCCCCGAGCTCGTGGAGACGCACGTCGCGGCGGCCCGCGTCGCCTCTCACGAGGGCCGCCTGCGCGACGCCATCCTCTCGCTTCGCCGCGCCGTCGACATCGCGCCCACGTCGGTCGATGCGCACACGCTGCTCGGTCAGCTCGAGTGCGAGACGGGGCGCTCGGACGAGGGCCTGGCCCGGCTCGCGCTCGCGCACCAGCTGGAGCCCTCCGGGGTGTATCCCTACGAGGCCGCCCGCCTCGCCGCCCTGCGCGGGGACCACGCGGACTTCGACAAGCAGATGGCGATCGTCCGCAAGCACCAGGCCCCGCTGATCGCGCTGCACCTCGAGCTGCGCCACGCCGCCTGGTGGGCAGATCGCCAGCGGCTCGAGGCCATCACGGCCGAGGCGCCCTCGTTGGGCCCCCCGTTCGACGGGGTGTTCGACGTCGTCGCCAAGACCTTCCTGGGGGACCTCGATCCGCAGCGCGCCGTCGCCGCGCTCGCGGGGCTCATGCCGCACGTCAACGCCCGGTTCAGCGCGCTCTTCCGCCAGATCCTGGTCGAGGTGCACGCGGCCGCCGGCGACCTGGAGGGGGCGCTCGACTGGCTCCGGGAGGCGCAGGGTATGCTCCTCTACGACGTGCCTTGGCTCGAGTCGTGCCACCTGTTCATCGATCTCCGAAAGACGGAGGCGTTTCGAGCTGTGTTCGCCGACGTCAGGGCGCGCTGTGACGCCGTGTGGGGAGCCTAGATGCTGCGTGAAGGTCAGATCATCGGAGGAGATTTCGCGTCGTCCGGCTGCTGGGCGAGGGCGGGATGGGCGCCGTGTTCGTCGCCGAGCAGCTCAGCACCGGCGCCACTCGCGCGCTCAAGATCGTGCACCCGAGCGTGGTCGGCGAGCCGACGCTCAAGGAGCGGTTCGCCCAGGAGGCGCGCGTCGGCGCCCGCATCGACAGCGACCACATCGTGCAGGTCGTCGCGGCGGGCGTCGATGGGCCGAGCGGCATGCCGTGGATGGCGATGGAGCTGCTCGACGGGGTCGAGCTCGCGAAGGCCATCGAGACCTCGGGCCCCTACACGCCGGCCCAGGTCCGTGACGTCTTCGCCCAGCTCTGTCACGCCGTCGGCGCGGCCCACGCCGCCGGCATCGTGCACCGCGACCTGAAGCCCGAGAACATCTTCCTCGCGAGGTCGCGTCGCCAGGGACAGTCCTTCATGGTGAAGGTGCTCGACTTCGGGATCGCCAAGATCCTCGACATGGCGCGCAGCAAGATGACCGGCGCGATGGGCTCCCCGCTGTGGATGTCGCCCGAGCAGACCAAAGCGAGCGACGCGGTGACGCCGGCGACCGACGTCTGGGCGCTCGGCCTGATCGCGTTCTACATGCTGACGCGGCGCTCGTATTGGATCAGCGGCAACGCCGACGGCGGCACGGCGGCGGTCCTTCGAGAGGTGGTGTTCGAGCCCCTCGTACCTGCTTCGCTGCGCGCGCAGCAGCTCGGGGTGGGCCCCCTGCCCCCCGGCTTCGACGCCTGGTTCGCCCGCTGCGTGAACCGCGAGCCCTCCCAGCGCTACCCCAACGCGAGCGCGTGCCTGGCAGGGCTCGAGCCGGTGCTCTCCGCTCCCGCGCCGCCTCAGGTCGGGCGCACCTCGTTCGCCGAGCCGCTTCAAACCTCGCTGACCGGAGGCGGGCAAGCCGGGCGCGGGTCGTGGCCCGATCCCAACCTGCACCCCGCGACCTACCAGGCGGGCGCTCAGGCGGTGACGGGCTACGCGGCGACGTCGATGGGATCATCCATCGGCCACAACACCGTGGCCAGCCTGCCGCTGGGCGCCCGGGACTTCGGCGCCCCGCCTCAGCAGTCGGTCGGCATCCCGCCGCCCCCCGCCGCGACGGGCGTCGGGGCGCGGACCGTGCCACGCGCGCCGGGCAAGTCCTCGCGGGGGTTTCCGATCGTCGGCGTCCTCGCGGGGGTGCTCGGGCTCGGGCTCGTGGGGCTCGTGCTCTTCGCGAGCGGAGTGTTCGGGACGAAGCCCTCGAAGAAGAAGAAGAAGGACGCGACCGTCGCCAGCGCCGAGGCCGAGAAGAAGGACGCTGTGAGCGCTTGCGCCAAGGCCTTCGCCGATTTCGCGACGGCGAAGGACGCTGCGCCCGCATGCAAGACCGAGTGTGAAGGCGGAGACGAAGGCGCCTGTCAGCGCTGGGTGCTCTCGTCGGAGCGCGCGAGCGCCGACGCATCCTCGGTCGCCTCCGCGCAGCGGGGACGATGCGACGCGG
>JADJYE010000021.1 GCA_016719945.1 Polyangiaceae bacterium
GGACGCGAGGTCGAACCAGAGCTCGACGGAGCTGACCTTGTTCACGTTCTGGCCCCCCCGGGCAGAGGCGCACACGGCAGTCCACCGCATATCTCTCTCGCTGGGATGACGACGGAGCTATTCACGACGAGCGGTTCGTTCATGGCGGAGCCTCGCCGCGCTCGACGGGTGGGATTGATCGGTTCCTGACGTCATGGGTCTCCGAGATCCTGGGCACCGGCGCCCCAGCCGCCGATGCGTGGTAAGCATACCCGCCGCCACGGGCCTCGGAAGACCATGATGAGAGTCACCCGCCCGAACCTGACCGCCGCCCTGTGTGTGACGCTCTCGCTGTGCAGGTGCAAGTCTCCCTGGGGCCCCAGTCGAACGACGCGACGGCGACGCTCCAGCCCGCGCCTTCGTCGACTCCACGCCCCCATGAAGACCGCCTTCACGACCGGCGAGTGCGTGCACAAGGGCGGGGACCGACTACGAGGTCACGGCCCAGGCAAGTACGAGTCGATCGGCCAGGTGCCGATGGAGACCTTCAAGGCCGGTGACACCCCGCGCATCCCCTACAGGCCCGAGCCGTACCGCGAGAGATCAGGCGCCGGCGGCGTCGAGGCCGCCGCCGGTATCTGCCCATCCGCGTCAATGTGCGGCATCAAGGGGCGGGCGGCAGGCTGCCGATCCTCGACGGCCGGAAGGCGAGCGGTAGGCGCAAGGAGCTGCAGTTTCCGTTCGACGGTCACCAGGTGCGCAGGCTCTTCATCGTCGGCTGGCGGCGCAGCGACCCGTGGCAGGTCGGGCCCGGCACATCGTGATCGAGGGCCTCGAGATCGAACGCCTCGCTCCCTACAAGTTCACCGACAAAGGCCGGCAACGAGGCGGGGTATTCGGCCCCGGCGGCTGGCGTCTTCTGCGTCCAGCGAGGCAAGCCCGTCACCATCCGCAGCAACATCGTGCACGACAGTGGCAGCGGCCTGTTCGTCGGCTCGGCAGGCGGCGAAAGAGCTGACCGAGCGCGTGTTGATCGAGGGCAACTACGTCTACAACAACGGCAGCGACCAGAATTTCTACCACCACAACGTCTACAACGAGGCGTCGGGCGTGGTGTACCAGTTCAACCACTTCGGTCCGCCGAAAGGGCGGGCCGCAGGGGATCTTGGGCGCCAACATCAGGAGCGCTCTGCGGGCGTCGTCATCCGTTACCGCTGGATCGAGGACGGCGCGCTTGGGATCGATCGTCGACTCGCAGGAGGCTCGCGATCCCAACCTCCGCGTCGCCGACCTTCCAAGGAGAGCTGGGTCTGCAGCAACGTGATCCTCCGAGGAGCCCCACCGCCTCGAAGGCTCGATGATCCACTATATGGCGGCGACTCCGGGCGTGCTCGACACCTACCGCAAGGAGCACGCTGCACTTCTTCAACAACACGGTGGTGGTCGAGAACTCTCACCATAAGGAGTGGGAGGCGACCGCGATCTTCGAGATCTCCACCAATGACGAGAACCTCGACTCGCGCAACAACGTGTACATGAGCGACGCGCCGCACCCGAACCGCCCCGTGCTGCTGCTCGGCAAGCGGGACCAGGTCGTGTCGGGAGTCGCCACCTTCGAGGGCGACTGGATCCGCGGGGGATCGACACCGCTTCGCCCAGGGCAACGTGAAGCTCGTCGCGACGGCCAAGGGCATCGACGCGTGCCCACGCGGCAAGGAGCCTGGCTTCGAGGACCTCGAGAAGCGCCTGTTCGGCCGACCGCGCGAAGCGCCGTTCCTGCAGAAGGGCGTCGCGCTGCCGTACCCCGCCGAGCACGCGTTGAAGATGCAATACGTGAAGCACGGCAGGGCGAGCCGCGACCAGCCGAGCCGTCGTTGACGCTCGGCGCGTTCGCGGGCCCCAGGCGTCGCCGCTATGGCGAAGTGATCTTCCGGACGCGGTGGTACGGCAGCTCCGTCTCGCCGTGCGTTCCGTCCGCGAGGTAGAGGTCGGCAAATCCTCGCTGAGGATGAGCCCCTCTTGGCCGAAGAACTGCGCGGCGTTGCCCGCGCCGTCGGCGAAGCCCGCCGCTCCCGACCCGCGACGGTCCGCACCATGCCGGAGGCCGAGATGCGCCAGGATACGCTTGACGCTAGTCGGACACGTAGAGGTTGCCTCGGCGTCGATGTTAGATCTTGCAGCATGTTAGAAGCGGGCGCTCGCGATCGGGCCGTCGACCATATCGGGGTGCCGTCGCCGGCGAGCGTCGTCCCGACCCGCTCAGGGATCTTGCGAATGCGGTGGTTCTTCTGGTCCGCCAGGATGATGTTGCCGTCGCCGTCGATCCACGACGCCATGCAGGTAGTGGTTTCAGGCGTCATCGCCCTGGCCGTCCTCGAAGGCGGGGCAGCCGTTGCTGCCCAAGCGCGGGGATCGTCCCGTCGGACCGGATCGTAGAGGCGGACGTCGCTGCGGTGCAGGTCCGACAGGACCACCCGCCCATCGGGCAGCGAGGCCATGCCGCGCGGGAATTGCCGATGTTGGCCCGCTCGAGGTGAGGTCGCGGCGTCGGTGGTGTTCACCCGCCACAACGTCCCGTTCTCTCCGAGATCGGTCAGCATGCCATTGACGTCGTTGTCGGCAGGGACGAGCAGCTCATCGTCGTCGAGGGCGAGGATGCCGAACGGTCGCCCGAGCTGGGGCGTCGATCAGCGTGCTGACCGTGCCCGCGAGGTCGACTCGCGGATGGCGCCGTTCTCGAAATCGGTGATGTAGATATGCCCGGTGCCCCTGGTCGTTCACTTGGAGCGCCAGGTTGACGGGAGGATTGTCGAAGCGAGCGCTCGTGCCGATGCTGTTGACGAGCCCGGGCGTGCCAGGCCCGCGAGCGTGGTCACAGTCACCCCGTTGATGGGGATCGCGACGTCGGGCGCGTCTTCGCCACCCTCAGGGAAGCCCTCGCAGCCGGGGATGACGCCACCGCCGCCGCCGGTCGCCTCCGGCCCCCTGCCCACCGCCGCCAGCGGGACCCCGCCGCCTTGCGGACCGTTGCCGCCGCCGCCCAGGGACCGTTGCCGCCGCCGCCCCGGGCCGTCGCGCCCGAGCCGCCGCCGCCATCCGGGCGAGTCGGCTCAGCCTACCGCACCCGTCCCGTCGCTGCCGCCGCCGCAAGCGAAGCGAAGCACGCTCGAGGCCAGAAGGAGCCCGCCGCCGCCCACCCCAACCACTTGCTGAAGACAACATGGGGTTAACACTCATGCCCCATCCGGGCCGGGTGTGGGCGACAAAGTCCCGCCGCCAAGCGTGGGGCGCGACCGCGCGAGGCCCGCCGCGCGCTACGCCAAACCGGCTGCGCGCAGCGGTTGCGGAGAGCGCGCGCGTTAGATGCGCTCGAGCACCTCCGGACGGATACGCGGAGGCGTCGACCTTCGCGAGGTACTCCCCTGATCTTCCCGTCAGGGCCGATGACCACACCGGCCCGCTTCGCGAAGCCCTCGGTCTTGCTGTCGGCCGCGCCATGCCGGGGCCCATCTCCCGCGTGGTGTCGCTTTGGCAGCGGGAAGTTGAAGCTGAACTTCTCCGCGAACGCTTTGTTCTCTTCCTTCGTGTGGAAGCTCACCCCGTAGATCACCGCGTTCTTCTTCTCGAACTCGGCCTTGTGAGGTCGCGGAACCCGCAACCCTCACGCGCATTCAGCCAGGGGTGTCGGCCTTTGGGTAAACCAGAGGACCGTCTTGCCCCGCAGATCCGCCAGGCGGACTCCGGTTGCCGCGCAGGGTCGTCGACTTCGAAATCAGGCGCGTCGTCACCAGCTACGAGCATCGGACACCTCCCCGGGAGGCGGGAGGATTCCAGCTCTCGGAGCGCGTCTACTCAGGCTGTTTAGCGCATCCAGCGGGCGAGGATCTTCTCGCGCCCGCCGCCTGCCTCGGCGAGCTGCGTGGCGAGCGTGCGCTCGATCGCCGCCTGCGCGCGCGCGCCGGCCTCGTAGAGCGCAAAGATGGGGGTGCCTGCGAACGATGAGAGCGTGCCCGAGGCCTTGGCGAGCGAGAGGGTGTCCACCATCTCGTCGAAACGGCCGAGCGCCTCGCGGTGCGCCGCGTACTCGGGCCGCTCGATCACGTCGGCGAGGGGCTCGTAGTCGCTGTACTCGCCGGGCCTGTGGCGCTCACCCCGGTCGGCGCGGGATCGAACATGCAGAACAGCGACACGTACCGTCTCGCCCGAGCACCTCGTGTTTGTTGCAGGCTGCGCCGCGCCGCCTCCTCGATCCACTCGACCTGGTCGCCGTCGACCGCCTCGTGGAGGTGGTAGTTGGTCTCGCTGGTGAGCGCTGACCACGGGCCCCACGCCTGCTTGGTCGGCACGTGGGGGTGTCGAGCCACGCGCACGCGCGCGTCGCCGGTGACGTCGTAGCAGACGTTGATCTCGGTCCGGGAGTTGTAGGCCATCTTGAAGACGCTCTCGCCGTCCTCGTTGGGAGCAGGCCGCGACGTCGAACATCGTGGTGTGAAACCAGGAGACGGGATCGCCGCGCCGCGACACGAGCGTCTCGTCGTGGTGCAGGAAGATGCGGCGGCTCCGGGTATCTGGGGCGTCAGGATCCAGCGCAGCAGTGCGAGCCAGCTGCGCACGCCGCGACGAACTGCTCGTCCCACTCCAGCAGGCGCGCGCCTCGGGCCTGCCAAGCGTTAGGGCTCCGCGCCCACAACGGAAGCTGCCCGGGGGCGCAGCTCGGCGACGCGCTCGCGTGGGGAGGACATAGGCGCGCACGCCGGCTTCGAGCCGCAGCGGCGCGCTGGCCATGGGCGCGTCGACAGGTGAGCCTCGCCGTTGACGACGCTGACGACGTGGCCGGCGTCGGTCGCGAGCAACGGTCGCCGCTTCGGGGAAGCGCAGCCGCGCTCGAGATCAGGCCCTTCGGGGTGCACGCCGTGGTCGAGCACGCGCGCCGCTCGAACCGGTCATCGCCATGTCGGGCCCCACGGAGCTCGTGGTCACGTGCCGCATGGGCGCAAATGATGGCAGAAGCCGCGCGGCCCCCGGCGCTACTTCTTCTTCTTCTTGCCGCCGGTCTCGGCCGCGGGCTGCTCCTGCTCCTGCAAGAACTGGTCGTACGAGCCCTTGGAGTCGATCAGGCTGTTCGGGGTGAAGGCCACAGACGGGTGGCGAACTGGGTGATGGGTCGCGGTCGTGGGCCGACGAAGCAGGTCCTCGTAGCGGACCAGGGCCTCCGCTGAGCGCGACGATCGACTCGAGGTCGAGGTGGTTGGTGGGCTCGTCGAGCACGAGCACGCTGTCTTTAGTGAGCATGAAGCGGCGAACAGCAGGCGCACGGCCTCGCCGCCGGAGAGGGCGTGGGTCGGCTTGTCCTTCGTCGCCGCTGAACAGCATCTTCCCGAAGCGGGCCGCGGATGTCCTGGGCGTAGGCGCTCGGCTCGATCGAGTGCAGCCACTCGGCGACGGTCATGCCGCCGGGGATCCCCCCGCGGTGGTCCTGGGCGATGTACCCGATGGTCGCCTGGTGGCCCCAGATCACCTTACCAGCGTCGGGCTCGAGCTCACCGACGAGCATGCGACAGAGGGTGGTCTTGCCGACGCCGTTGCGGCCGACGATGGCGATCTTCTCGCCCTTGGTGACGAGGGCGTCGAAGCCCTTGCAGATGGTCTTGGCGGGCCAGGTCTTGGAGAGGCCCTCGACGGTGAGGGTCTGCTTGCCCGAGGGCTTCTTGACCTGCAGCTGGATGAACGGGCGCTGGATGTTGCTCTTCTTCAGGTCGGTGAGGGCGAGCTTCTCGATCTGCTTCTTGCGGCTCTGCACCTGGGCTGGCGCGGGTGCCGGCGCCAAAGTTGGCGACGAACTCCTTGGAGCTGCTCGATCTTCTTGTTGCGCTCGTCGTTCTCCTGCTCGAGCGCGCGAGCGGATCGGCTCTTGGCCGCGATCATCTCGTCGTAGCCGCCCGGAGTAGACGATGATCGTCTCGTAGTCGATGTCCGCGATGTGGGTGCAGATCTCGTCCAGAAGTGGCGGTCGTGGGAGATGGTGACGAGCACGCCCTCGTAGCCGCACAGGAAGCGCTCGAGCCAGCGGATGGTGTCGAGATCGAGGTTGTTGGTAGGCTCGTCGAGCAGCAGGGCGTCGGGCTTGCCGAACAGGGCCTGGGCGAGCAAGACGCGCAGCGAAGCCGCCGGCGACCTCCTTCATCAGGCGGGTGTGCTCCTCCACGGGGATGCCGAGGCCCTCGGCAGGGTCCCGGCCTCGCTCTCCGCGGTGTAGCCGTCCTCCTCGGCGATGGTGCCCTCGAGCTCGCCGAGCCGGGTGCCCTTGCTCGTCGGTGAGGCTCCGGGGAGGGCGAGCAGCTCGTCCTTCTCGGTCATGGCGCGCCCAGCTTGTGGTTGCCCACGACGACGGCGTCGAGCACGCGGTGCTCCTCGAAGGCGTACTGGTCCTGGCGCAGGACGCTGGTCTTCTCGGGGCGAACCACGGCGCCGCTGTCGGGCTCGAGGTCGCCGGCGAGGACCTTCATGAAGGTCGATTTGCCGGCGCCGTTGGGGCCGGTGAGCCGTAGCGCCGGCCGCTGCTGAAGCTGACGATCACGTCCTCGAAGAGTCGCTTGGTGCCGTAGCCCTTCGAGACGCCCTGAACCTGGATCGACGACGACATGACGGCGCCGAGTTAGCAGAACCGCGGCGGGGATGCTCGCGCGTTGGCCGCCCGGCGGAGCGGGTCTCCGTGCTCGGCCGGCTGGGTTCCCTCGCCTGCGGCGCGGGGAGCCTCGCTGCGCGTGTCGTGGTGGCCGCCCGACGGAGCGGGTCTCCCGTGCTCGGTCGGCTGGGGACCCCTCGCCTGCGGCGCGTGTGGCCGCCCGACGGAGCGGGTCTCCCGTGCTCGGTCGGCTGGGGACCCCTCGCCTGCGGCGCGTGGGGAGCTCGCCGCGCGCTCCCCAGTCACCCGCTGCGCGGGTGACAGCCCGCGCGAGCCAGCCCTGGGTCTCGACGCGCCTCCGGCTCGCCCCAGCGCCGCCCTCCGCGCGGAAGACCCGTCACCGCCGGGCTGCGTGGTGGCGAGGGCGGGCGCGAGGGTCGTGATGGAGGCGATGCCGATGCCGATGCCGATGCCGATGCCGATGCCGACGCCGATGCCGATGCCGACGGGGCCGTCGATGCTTTGCAAGGTCGGGCGGCGGGTGGGAGCTTGGGCGCGTCCGTCGATTTCGCTGCTCCGCCCGCCCACATCAGGATCGACCGAGGGCCTCCCGGGAGGCCGGATATATGGTCATGACCCCTCCAAGGCTCCCGTAAGCCTCAAACGTATGGTCACGACCACCTGAAGGCTTCCGGGAGGCCTCGGAGGGGGCGGCGTGACTCGATCCGGGCTTCCGGGAGCCCCGATCGGGGTCGAAGCTATCGGTCCGAGGCTTACGGGAGCCCTGATCGAGGTGTGCGCCATCCGGTCGAGGGCTTACGGAAGCCTCGGAAGGTCGTGACCACACGTTTGAGGCTCCCGTAAGCCTCAGGACGGTGCGAGGCACCGATCTGAGGGGCTCCCGTAAGCTCTCAGGAGGTCGTGACCATATGCTGGAGGCTCCCGTGAGGCTCCGGAGGGTCGTGACCATATGCTGGAGGCTCCCGTGAGGCTCAGGAGGGTCGTGACCATATGCTGGAGGCTCCCGTGAGGGTCGGGAGGGTCGTGACCATATGCTGGAGGCTCCCGTGAGGGTCGCGGCCGACGGGGTTGGCGCAGGGGGATGATCCGGCGCCGTGTTGGAGCGGCTCGAGGTCGTGCCCGAGGTCGTGGCTTCGGTCGAGGCGGACGGACGGTGGCTGGGTGGGAGCGTGGAGCGGGGCGCGAGGTGGGCGCGGCGTCGGGGTGTCGCGCTCGATACCGACTAGGGCTTCGGGGAGATCGGGAGCCCGCTCGCGAGGAGGCTGGGGAGTAATGTTGTGTAATGGACGGGGCGGGGGGACGCCGTCGATAGGTAGGTGAGGGCTGCAGGCCTCAGGGTTGGCGTGAGTGGGTTCGCTGGATAGGCTGCGGGGCTGACGGACTTTCCGTTGCTGGGCAGACGGCGTCGCGCCCACTCCGTTTACCCGATGAATACCCATCGCTAGCCCCGAAGCATATGGACACCCTCAACACACTCCCCCTGGTCATTGAGCCGCAGTTCAAACCCTCCCGCTTCACACTGACCGCAAGAGTGCGATCGGACGGGTCCGCCATCATACTGAACACTCTTTCGGGAGCAATAATTCAAGTGCCCGACGTCCAGGTGGCTGAAGTTAGGGCTCTGCTGGAGGCGACTGTCCCACGAACACTTGCGACCATCCCGGAACACCTTCACTACTTAGCCGAACAAGGCTTTCTCGTTCCCGCGTCACGCAACGAGGACAGGATCCTCCGACATGTTGCCCTTACCAAGACCACGAGGCACGACAATCTACACCTCATCGTGCTTCCCACCGAGCAATGCAATTTTCGCTGCCCATACTGTTATGAGAGCTTCGAAAAGGGCTTGATGTCGGAGCATATCCAAGCCCGACTGGAAGACCTCCTGCGCGCAAGAGTGCCTCGTCTCCGACACCTCGCGCTTGATTGGTTCGGAGGCGAGCCCCTGCTAGGGTTGCCAGTTGTTCGTCGAATTGGGCGACTGGCCAAGGATCTCGTGGAGGCCGCCGGATGTCGCTTTACCTCACACGTTACTACCAACGGTTACTTGCTCACTCCGACAGTCGCCGCTGAGTTGGTTCAACTTGGTGTGACCAGCTTCCAAATTACACTTGACGGCCCACCAGAGACCCACAACACTCGGCGCATCCTGGCATCAGCCACCCAGGGCACGTTCGACCGCATCGTCGAGAACCTGAGAGGATTACTCGCGATCCGCGAGATCTTTGCAGTCACAATTCGTGTCAACTATGATCGGGACTCGCTCTCGGCGATCCCAGACTTCATTTCTTGGCTGGCTGCGAACTTCGGCGAAGATCTTCGCGTTCGGGTGGATTTTCAGCCCATCTGGGTGGAGCCCGGCGAGACAGCTGTTAGCGCATGCATGGGCAAAGAGCGCCAGCTTACGCAAATTGCGTTCTTCGAAACTGCGCGGAAGCTTGGGCTCCGTGTCGCGCAAGCGCTGGATGCCTTCACTCCCGGCGGATATGTCTGCTACGCGGCAAAGGCTAACTCGCTCGTTGTTAGATCCGACGGGCGGCTTAACAAGTGCACTGTAGCACTCGACTCGGACTACAACAATGTCGGCGAACTTCTCGACGGCGGGGGCGTCCGCCTAGATCTCGACCGCGTCACCCTTTGGACCGGATCCGGGCTACAAGAGGCCCAGACGTGCCAGTCATGCCAGATGGCGCCCTCGTGCCAAGGCAACGCGTGTCCTTTGGAGCGGATTGAGAACAAACGAAGGCCGTGCCCACCGGCGAAGAATCACGGCGCCCGGTGGCTTCCTCTCCTGTCCGAGTGAGGAGTGCGCCAGAATTCTTATGTGTCATTATCGTATTGCTTTGCACCACCCAACACAAGTATCCACCTAAGGAGGGTCCAAGAATGAAAGCTCCCAAGATAATTCGCGCCAAAGAGGTCGAACTCGAACTTGAGGACGGTCGCCAGCCGCCGGTCGGCATCACCTCAGAGATTAGGGACCTTGCTGCCAAATTTCGCGCTGGAAAGGACCTGAGCCGCGAGGAGATTGATCGTCTAGTAAACGAGGCTGTGGTTGCGGGGGCGGGCAACGGCGACTGCAACGTCTGCTAGGCAACGGAGGCAGCGGTGACCAGTGATGTCGCTCCTCGCAGCAAGGAACTGCTCCTATGTATTGGAGCGTCGGTCGCCGCTGCCTCGTGCCCTCTTATCATGCAGTATCTGCTGGAGCGAGGAGCGGTTGAGCGCATCCACGTCATCCTCTCGAAGCGGGCGCGAGGCTTCGTCGGCGAGTCCTTGTTGGCCATACTCTCCGGTGCACCTTGCATCGTTGACCTGTTTGAAGAGGCTGCTTGCGGGAGACCCGTTCACGTGGAACTCGCGCGGCGGTGTAGTCTTGCGGTCGTAGCGCCAACAACGGCTGATCTGGTGGGGAAGTTGGCAAACGGCATCGTTGATGACGCGATAACAATTGCGTTGTCGGTATTCACTGCTCCAGTAGTCCTTGTGCCGGCAATTCATCCGAACACGCTCACCAAGCCTGCAACCGCCAGAAATCTCGAGCGGCTCAAAGCAGACGGGTATAGCATTCTCGGTCCAGTTGCAGGTTACAGCATATCCGAAGGCCGGCGCCTCGGGCGTGTAGGGGCAATGCCCGGTGCCGAGGTCGTCGCAGCCTTTGTTGAGCGCGAGCTAATCGCTTTGCGCACGTCGCAATCCCGAGCCTCGGATCCGACTGCCCAACAAGGCGTTGCGGCTGACGAGGCTGAGCCTCGCAGCTGAAGGCCGATACGTTAGACGGTCAGCAGATTCGCCAAGCATCGACTCTCACCACGGCGGCCCTTCCGATGTCAGACATTGACTCTGTGACAGCGCAGGCGTCTCCTCGCGCCGCTGAGCAACGCTCTCGCCATGACCATCGCGAACCAAGCCTACATCGACGCCGTGATCGCCAAGTGTGCTGCCCTGAAGTCGGCGCGCCTCTGGGCGCCCGAGCCCATCATTCGGCCCCTCGGCTGGCTGAGCAACTTTCCCCCCGACGACAAGACCGCCGCAGCAATTCTGCTCGACAGCTTCGTCTTCTTCTCGGAGGCAACGAAGCCACGTTTGCTCGTAGGAGCATTTGAGGCCGCCGCGCGAACACCTCCCCGAAGTGCGCGTTCTCTCAGGCCTGGGTTCCTTCGCGATGCCGTGTTCACGGGGGTGCTCGGCGAGAAGCCAAACCCTACCGACTCAGCATTCGCCATCACCCGAATGGTGCGGCAGCACCTGTCGGTTCCAGAGGACCGGTTTCTCAGCCTTCACGACGCTCTTGAACGCGCCGAACGGGGTATCCCCGTCGTGTTTGTCGACGATGTCACAATCACGGGTGACCAGTTCATGACGACGTGGAGTGCCCCAGCCCGGGGCTCCGACAGCTTCAAGTCGGTAGCAGCGAACGCCACCTTGGAGGTTGCATGCATCTACCTCGTAGCCACAGCGTCTGCGAGGCAGCGGATTGAGAAGGAAGCTTCACCGGTTCGGCTCTACGCGACGCACTGCCTGGACGACTCCAACCGATACGACTCACTTCCAAGGCGTCAACCGCCGCCGCTGGTCCCGGATGCCCTCCAGATGGTGGAGGCTCTCCTTGATCGCCATACACCAACCCTACGGTTCCGTGACGACGACTCATACATGAACAAGGATCCGATGTGGAAACGGCTGGGCTCAAGGAACGCGGCCTCCTATTCCCGGAATGGAAGCAACGTTCCTGACGGAACCTTGCCGATCTTTTGGGCCGACGGGCCGTCGGACTCGTGGATCCCACTTTGCGAGGCGCAGGTGAACTTCGTCGACGTCATCCGGGACCTGTTCGGCGACTATCGGGCGGAGTGGCCGCCAGAGCACTTCGCGAACCACTTCGTCCGCCCCGCCTACTTCGCAAAGCTAGAAAGCGCGCCCGTGCCTGCTCTTTGGTGGTCGCGGAACGGGCAAGACGACGGCACTCCGGTCCCTGCGCTTCGACGCGGCTCACACCCGCACACTGACAGGAGACGCCTCAACTCCTGCAGTCGAGGGTCTGCCGTACATCGGGGTGTACCTTCGGATGGACAAGAACCAGGTTCTAACCTTCGAGGGGCCAGAGCTCAGCGATCGTGAGTGGGGCAAGCTCTTCGTTCACTACTTCAATCTCCTCGTCTGTCGGGAATTCTGTCTCCTTCTGATATGGGTCGCGAATATTCGACCCGACTTACCTGTTCCCACAACCCACGAACTCGGCCTGATCGCGAAGGCGGCCGCAGTAAATGCATCAACGCCAACGCCTTCCGGCTTCCGCGCGTCCCTCGACGACGCGATCGTGGCGCTTGAACTATACGCCAACAACCCAAGACGCCTTGACCCGCCACTGCTTTCCGCGCCTCACAGTGCGGTTCGTGCATTCGCGGAACTGATCGCTAAGCTGCCATGGGCATCCGACCGCCCAATCTTCTGCTGCATTGACGAATACGAGAATCTGCTAAAGGGACAACAGTCCGCCCTTAACACCTACGTCAAGCACTCGACGACACCCCTTTCCTACAAGCTGGGAGTGCGCAGTAATGGGCTCTATTCACGCGCTACCATTGATAATGCAGATCAACTGCAAACCCCAGATGACTACATCGAGATTTACATCACTGAGGAGGGCTTCGAACTGTTCGCGGAGCGGGTGGCGGAGGTTCGCCTCGCCCGAGTCGCCGACTTTGAACCACGCGTTCCCAGGTCGATAGGCGACTTTCTTCCCGCGTTACCGGTCGAGGAAGAGGCGCAGCTCCTGGGCGTGGCTCGCATTACCGAAGACGTTCTGGCTCAGCTCGATAACGACAAATTTGCGAACCTTCGTGCGTTTGTTTCGTCACAGACACCGCTGCGCATCGCCCTGCTCGCCTATTGGTGCGAGGCGCATCCCGGCCAAAGCCTTTCCAGCCTTGCTGCCGACTGGCAAGCCCACCCTGACACCTGGGCCACGCGGTTCGGTAACTACAACCATAGCGTTCTATTCTGGCTCTCCAGAGGCCGAAAGGGCGCTCATATCAAGAAATACTACACGGGATGCGCCACGTTCCTAGCCATGGCCTCGGGCAACATCCGCTATTTTATGGAACTCCTCGACCGGAGCATAGCCTATCAGCTTGCAAACAGCGAATTCGAGCTCAATTCGTTTGCGCTATCGTCACGAGCGCAGACCATGGCGGCGAAGACCGTCGGTCAGAAGCGCCTCGAACAGCTGGAAGGCGTTAGCGGAAACGGAGTAAGACTTAAGCGACTCGTTCTTGGCATTGGACGTGTCTTCTTCGAGCGCACGCGGACCCCCGGCATGGCTCCGGAGCAAAACGCCTTCACCGTTGGTGGGTCACCACCCGATGTGAACAAGGTTCTCGACCTCCTTGCGGATGGAGTCGGCCACCTCGCCTTTGAGTCGTTCGCGCGCTCAAAGCGAACTAGTGGCACAGAGCCTGGGGATCTCGAGTACCGGATCCATCCGATCTATTCCGCCCTCTTCGAGATCTCGCACAGACGCAAGCGCCGAATAGCTTTTGACGCCAGTGTGCTGCTCGAGCTCATCGAGTCCCCGGCTGCGGGGATCTCGAAGCTCCTCGACAACCGCACGAGCGGTGATGACGAGCTTCCCGAGCAGCTTGGGTTGTTCGCCGCGTTCTTCAGAGAGAACCCCCCGTCCGAGACACCTAGATAGGAACTCGCGTGACAACTCTTTACGAGCTTTCGGGCCCACAGAATGCAAATGAGCACGAGGCGCTTGACCTCGATGGCCTCTCAGCTTCGGCTGCCCTGGTATTTGCGGCCTCGAGCTCGGAGGATCGCGGGCGGCATCCAGTGTGGTCTGCAGCACTCGTAGCGCGCAGGGCCGACTGCTTCGAGATCGCGCCTAACTCAGGCAGTGTAGATCTGCCCTACACGCTAGGGGTGTCGCACTTGGGCGCATATGCGGAATGCTCGCTGCGCGACAATGAGGGCATCCTTGCGGCGCTCCACGGCCGACAGGAGTGGGTGCTGGATATCTCGGGGCTGACACATCAGGCGTGGGCCAGCGTCCTGCGCGCAGCAATACGAACGTCACCTAGGCGGCGATTGCAGGTCCTGTACGTAGAGCCATCACGGTACCGTTCGCACACGTCGCCAGCAACATTCGGTAGTTTCGACCTGTCAGTCGGCTTCTCCGGGATTCGACCAATCCCCGGCTATGCCAGGTTGGCCCGACGTGTTTCGTCGCGCAGGAGGGTGTTCGTGCCGCTGCTTGGCTTTGAAGGCTCGCGGCCGCGGCTCGTGCACAGCGAGCTCGATGCGTCACTCGTTGCTCCAATCGTTGGCCTGCCGGGATTCCGCATGGAGTTCCCGGCAGTCGCGGTCGCCTGCAACCAATCCTACCTCGACGAGGTGAACGGCTACGGACAGCTCCGGTATGCCCGGAGCTCGTGCCCTTTCGACGTGTACTCGACGCTGGCTCAGATCACGCGAGACCTTGATGCCGACCACCTGCAGGTCGCGCCCCTCGGTACGAAGCCGCAGGCACTGGGAGCGTTTCTCTTCGCGCTTCGCCGCGAAGACATTGCCGAGATTGTCTACGACCACCCGATTCGTCGAGCCAACAGGACGGAAGGGATCGGCACCACGCACCTTTACAATGTGTCGGACTTCGTCGACGCTTGGTGACCCCAAGTGGACGCATACTACTCGCCGCCCAGTATTGCCGAGGCCGTTGCCGGCGCCCTAACGGTGGCGCCAGCCAACGTCTTGGATCCCAGCTGCGGAGGGGGCGAACTACTCCGTGCGGTGGCCGACCGTTTTCGACTCCCGAGAGTCTTCGGTGTCGACGCTGATGAAAGCGCTGTCCGCAGTGTCAGGACGAGGTTCCCAGAATGGATTGTCTCACGTGGGGACGCAACCTCGAGCAAATCGCTCTCTAGGACGCGAGTAGCGAGACTCCTTGGTGCCTGTGATGCCATGGTCATCAATCCGCCGTTCTCGATGAACCGCCAAAGGCGGGTCGTGACCGTGACTGACGACGGCGAGCTCTCGAGCAGTCAAGCGATGCAGCATCTGATCGTAGCATGCTGCGAATTTGAGCCTGCGCACGCGATTGCCGTGTTGCCGGAGTCGCTGCTGTACTCAGAACTCGACGGAGCCGCTCGACGCTGGCTCCAGAATACCTACGAACTGACCGTTCTTGCAGAACTCGACCCGGATGCATTTGGCGGTGCACGCGCGCGAACCCACCTTATCCGGCTCGAGCGCGCCGCGAGGCCGCAGGTCCCTAGGAGCGCGCGAGAGGGCACGCAGCCTGGCGCGCGGCGTGCACTTGCTGTGCGGCGTGGATCGCTGCAGATGTTCCGCGCACAGCCTGGTCGCGTGCCGCTGCTCCATACAACTGATCTCATCCCGACTCTCACGGCTGGTGCCATTGTGGCGTCGAGGAGAGTCCGCTCGGTTGGCAGCGGCCAGACCGCGGGCTACTTCGTGCTAGTTCCGCGGGTCGGAAGCTTTCCGCGTGAATTCCGTGTCTCGCTCATGCACAGCGACTCGCCGGTACAACTATCGGACTGCCTGTTTAGTATCGAATTCTTCTCGCGCTCCGACGGGCATCGGTTCGTTCGTGAGGTGCGGCGTGAGTGGGATTCATTTATCGGCTTACTGCGTGGGACTGGGGCTGCGTACGTGACCCTGGCGCGGCTTCGAGCTTGGATTGCGGAAAACACCTCCTTCGAGGCCTTTTCTGTGGGGCCGAAGCGACGCTCCGGCGAGTCTACCCGGCCGTCTAACAGCGCATGTCAGCGTAACCGTCCCCGTTTGGACGTAGCCGCAGGCTCTTGACCGGCGCCAGCTATGTAACCGTAACGTAACCCCTCCAGGGAGGCCGCCTGATCCGGCTGGACCACAGTCGCGCTGGTTCGACAGCATCGAGCCATGGCGAAGGGATCGGTAGCTGCAAGGAAGCGAGCTCGGCGTTGGACACGGGAGGAGGCTCGTGCCGCGTTGTCAGAGCTGAAGAGCTCGGGGCTCACGGTCGCTGCGTTCGCCCGTGGCGCGGGCATCCCCCCGCAACGGCTCCACACGTGGCGGCAGAGGCTGGGCGAGGATCGCGTCGCGGCGGCGCCCGTCTTCGTGGAGGTCCATCGTAACCCCTCCAGGGAGGCCGTTCTTGGCGCGGCGTGACGCGGCTTGACGCCGGCCGATCGCGGCCGGGTGCCGGCTCGGATAACGTTGGCGGATGCTCCTCGAGGGGACCCTGATCGAGAAGCTCCGGAAGCTCGAGGCGCTGTACGCGGGCACCGCGGTCGAGGGAGAGCGAGAAGCGGCGCGGCGTGCCGCGGAGCGGATCCGCGAGAGGCTCGAGGAGCTGCGCGGTCGCGAACAGGAGGTCGTGCTCGCCTACCGGCTGCACGACCCATGGTCGCGGAAGCTGTTCGTCGCGTTGTGCCGTCGCTATGGGCTGACGCCGTACCGGGAGCATGGCCAGCGGTACACGACGGTCCTCGTTCGTGCGCCGCGCACGTTCCACGACCGCACCCTGTGGCCGGAGTTCAAGGCGCTCTCGGCGGAGCTCGAGGCGAGCCTCGACGAGCTCGTGATTGTTGCCGTGCACGCAGGATGATGGGCGACGGACCCGGCTGCATGATGGGCATCACGGAGTACGCCCGGGCCGAGCCGCCGCGTGATGGCCATCACGGACGTTGCCCGTATCCGTTCGACGAACCGCGTCGTTCACGTCGCCGGTTTTCGAGCCGGGCTCGGCGACCACTACTCGGCGAGCAGCGTGAGCCTGCGGTAGGGATTGGCGGCGAGGAGGTTCTGGACGTCTGGGTCGGCGCTCGTCTTCGGCCAACAGACCGGAGCGAGGTCGAGCAGGCGGTGGGCGGGCCATCCGATCGAGAGTAGGCAGAGGATGTCGCGGAGGTAGGCCCAGGGCTTGTCAGCGGGCATCGAGAAGCGCGGGAATCTGAGCCGGCCGAGCTGACGGCGTAGTTGGCCCCGCTGACGGGCGGGGCCGACGATCGCGGCAAGCCCACCAAAAAAGTAGGGCCCGGAGTCACTACCTCCGAGCCCCGGGTCGCCGCGAGTGGACGCGTTCGACGTGAGCGTTGTCGCACGAGTTCCTCGCGGTGGCCGAATTCCCGGCGGGCACTCGCCAGTGGACGATCTCCGACAGATCCAGTGCGTCGTCGACGCTTGCCGGCGCCTCTTTCACCTCTGCCGAGACTGCGACCGGGGACACATCTACTGCGTCGATGGTCGCCATGACGACGAGCGCCTCGCCCGTCGCCGCGCGCTCAAGCGCGTCCACTGGCGAAGCCAGGGGCGAAGGTGAAGACCTCGAAGCGCACGAGCAGATGGCGGGCGCGTCGACGACAAATAGAAACGGACATACGTCGCCGAGAAGTTGCCCTCGCGTCGATCGTCTCCGCCGCGGAGCGTTCCGCCGTCGCCGTGACGGTCGAGTCGCCACGCGAGGAGATCACCAATGGATTCGATCTGGATGGGAATCGCGCCGGGCTCGCTGACGACGCGCGTCGTCGCGATGGCGGGACCGGGCGAAACGATACTGAAGGCCCAGCTTGCGACGGAGCCCAAGCACCCCCGCGCGCTCGCGACGCTGCTCGAGGCGATTGCGCTTTGGCAGGGGCAGCCGGTCCGCGCTGCGCTCTGTGCCGACGCGTGGGGACTTTCGTGCGACTCCAACCTCTGTCGCGAGGCGTTCCTGGACCACGGCGGCGCTCTCTACAGCGTCGCCTGGGTCCACGCCGGCGCGCACCGCCGCCGACGGCCTCGCCTCGACGGCCTCGGTAGCTTTCGCGATCCTCCGAGCGACTCGTCATCTCGGAGGTGGCCCGATGATCCCGGACGAGCAGCGTGGCCGCATTCGGCGACTCTTCTTCGCGGAGCACTGGAAGGTGGGCACGATCGCCACCGAGCTCGGCGTTCATCACGACACGGTGGAGCTCGCCATCGAGCCCCGCAGGTTCGTCAATCGCGGGCTCTGCAGCAGCGCCACTTTGCTCGACGCGTACCTCCCGTTCGTCGCCCAGACCCTGGAGCAGTATCCGCGCCTGCGCGCAACCCGCCTGTTCGAGATGATCCGGGACCGCGGCTACAGGGGCAGCGTCTACGCCGTCCGTCGTCATGTGCGGCGAGTCCGACCCGCCCATCATGAGGCGTTTTTCCGCCTGACCGTGCTGCCCGGAGAGCAGGCCCAGGTCGACTGGGGCCCGTTCGGGAAGATTCGTGTCGGGCAGGGCGAGCGCGCGCTGTCGTGCTTCGTGATGGTGCTCGCCTCGTCGCGCGCTACGTTCGCGCGCTTTACGCTCGACCAGACCCTCGAGAGCTTCGTTCGCTGCCACGTGGAGGCGTTCCAGCGGTTCGGCGGCGTTCCCAGGGCCGTGCTCTACGACAACCTGAAGAGCGTCGTCATCGAGCGACAGGGCGACCTCATCCGCTTCCATCCACGCATCCTCGAGCTCGCGGGCCACTATCACTTCGCTCCCACCCCCGTCGGCATCGCGCGCGGCAACGAAAAGGGCCGCGTCGAGCGACGGATCCGCGACCTCCGCGAGGCCTTCTTCGCGGCGCGCTCGTTCTCGTCCCTTGCGGATCTCAATCAGCAGCTCGACGCCTGGATCGATCGCGTCGTCCACGGTCGTCGCGTTCCCGGAGACGCCGCCCGCACCGTCGCCGAGTCCCTCGCCGACGAGCAGCAGAGCCTCCTGCCGCTGCCCGAGCATGCGTTCGACCCGTGCCACGTGCAGTCCGTCGCCTCGGGCAAGACGCCCTACGTTCGCTTCGACCGCAACGATTACTCCATCCCGCACACGCTCGTCAGGAAACCACTCACGCTCGTGGCCTCGGAAACGACCGTCCGCGTGCTCGATGGTGACAAGGAGATTGCGCGGCACCAGCGCTCCTGGGACACCCGGCGCCAGATCGAAGATCAGGCTCACCTCTCCGCGCTTGCCCGCGAGAAGCGCAAGGCGCGCGACCACCGCGGTCGCAACCGCCTCGTCGCGGGCTGCCCCAGCGCCCACGCCTTCCTCGGACAGATCGCACCACACGGCGGTCATCTCGGCGGCACCACCACCCGGCTTCTCCACCTGCTCGACACCTATGGCGCCACCGATCTCGATGCCGCGATCGCCGAGGCCCATCGCCGCGACGCGTTCGCGGCGCAATCCGTCGCCCACATCCTCGATCAGCGCGCACGCGCTCGCGGCGCCCCGGCTCCCATCGAGGTCGTGCTCCCCGACGACCCACGCGTCCGCGATCTCGTCGTCACTCCGCACGCGCTCCATCGCTACGATCACCTCGCCGCCGAATCCCTCGATTCAGCGCCGGAGGACGACCAATGAGCAGCCTGAAGGCGCGGCTCCACGCCCTCGGCCTGCTTGCCACCGCAGCCGAGCTCGATGATCTGGTCGCGCTGGCGACCAAGAAGCGATGGGGCCCGCAGCAACTCCTTCAGCACATGGTCGACGTCGAGGAAGGACCGCGCCCGACGCGGGCTCGATCGGCGTCGCGCACGCAGCCGCCTCGAGCGATTCAAGCCCATGGCCGACTTCGACTGGAACTGGCCCACGAAGATCGAGCGACCGCTCGTCGAGTCCGTCGTGCGCCTCGACTTCCTCGAGTCTGCTCGCAACGTCGTGCTCGTCGCGCCGCAGGGGCTCGGCAAGACCATGATCGCCCAGAACATCGCGCACCAGGCCATCCTCGCGGGACACGGCGTGCTCTTCCTGTCGGCCGCGCAGCTCTTGCTCGACCTCGCCGCACAAGAGTCGGCGCGCGCCCTCGATCGCCGTCTTCGCTACTACGCGAAGATCGGCCTGCTCATCATCGACAGGATCGGCTTTCTCGCCTTCGACAACCGAAACGCAGACCTCCTCTTCCAGGTCGTCAGCCGACGCTACGAGAAGAAGAGCCTCGTCCTCACGACCAATCTCGCGTTCCGCGACTGGCCCACCATCTTTCCGAACGCGACCTGCGCCACCGCCCTCATCGACCGCGTCGTCCACCACGCCGACGTCATCCCAATCGAGGGCGAGAGCTGGAGGGCTCGCGAGGCCGAGCAGTCCGCCAAGGACCGCCGAGCCAAGAAGAAGAAGTCCGAGGTGCACACAGAGACCTGAACCTCCCCAACTCACCTTCACGCAGCCCGACGCGACCTCCGTTGCCCGGGCTGTTCACATTTCCGCGCTTTCAGACGCTCACCAACATTCGACGGCCGACTCACCGCTGCCGACGCGCTGGCGACGCCACAGCATTCGGCGGGGGAGGCTTGCGTCGTCGGAACGACCTTCCTGCCCGAAAATGTTCGCGCCTACTTCTCGATGTACTCCAAGGTAGTCCTGGTCATGCCCCTGGCCGCCAAGACGGACGCCGTCCTCGGTGCATTGGGCATTACCCGTCGGACTCTCGCCGAACTCGTCTCGCGCGGTGACGTTTCCTTCATCGCGCCGCAATCAGTCGACCGATACGATCCCGAATTTCTGGCGGAGCTAGTAGAGGCGAACCCCCGTTCGGTGACCTGGTCCCGCCGCTTGGCGGCCGCGGCGTTCGCAGACCAAGTCAGCCGGAACCCTCTCCTGGCGTTTCCGGGCAACGCCCTCGACCGCCGAGTGGTGCTTCGTTGTCTCGCGCGCCTCGAGGAATCGCTGGGCGATAGCGGGGGCCTGGCCCGTGCGATGCGCTTGGGCCTCTCGGAGGCCTGGCCCTACTACGAGCACTTCGTCCATCTTCGGGGCGCGATGGCTTCCGCCGGCGGACCGCTCGCACGCGTCGCGAGCGCGCTGGCCCAGGACATCTGGGGCAAGGACTATTTCATCGAACTCGGCGCGGCGGCGACGTCAATCGAGTGGGCGTCCGCGCTTGGCGCGTCCTTCGCGCCGTTCGACTCTGAGTCCTACAGCGAGATGGCACACGCAGAGCTGCTTCTGGCGATTCACTCGGGCGTGGAGCGGGCACCGACGTCGCTGGCCCGCGCCACCGAGTTTTCGGTCGCCAGGGATCTGCTCGTCGTCGACAGCGACGTTGACGTCTTCGACTTCATCCACGAGCTGCAGGCGGGCGATCTTGCGCGCTTTCGAGATCTGGTACGAGGCGTTGCCAGACCGTCCAGAACTGCGGAGGAAAGCGAGGAGATCGTCTCGATGTGGAACCGCCAGATCAGTGCATACGAGCGCCGTCCGGATCGGCTGAAGAGTATGTCCCTTATCGGATTCGCGCTCGGAGCCGTAAGCAAGTTTGTGGGGGCACCAGACCTCGTCTCAATCTCGGCCGTCGTGGGCGCGGCGCTGCCAGCGGCACTGACTCTCATCAACGAGGAGGTGGTGGGTGAGCGTGCGTCGGTCGGAACCATCGTCGACAGCGTCAACGCCAGACTCGCCAATGTCCAACCAGGTGCCGTCTTGCTCTCTCGCATGAGAAAGCTCGTCGCGGGAATGAAGTGATGTTCGCAGTCCAGAGGGCGCGACTCGCAGCACCACGGCTTGGTCCAGCGGCGGGTCCGGCTAACAGCGCATTGCAGCGGACGGCCGCAGACGGCCGCAGACGGCCGCCACTGAATGCGTGGTCGCTAGCCGAACTGACGTCACGCTCCCAACAATTTCGCGTGCTGTCTATCCTCGACTGTTCACTCCCAACCACTCACACTATCTCGACCAGAGAGTCATTCTATGCGCGTTGCTCCGCTTCTTCTACTTCTTCTTCTGGTTGCCGTTGGATGCGGCCCTGCCGTTGGCGAGGTTCGCATGCTGGTTCGACCCGCCAAACCAGAAACCTGCGAGCTTCAGATCGTGGAAGTCACCCCAGCAGACATGGCCCCTGGAGCGAAATTTGGTCCAGGAGGCGAGCTCCAGATGATCGGCTCGATCACGATTGGAGCGTCCAAAGGGACCGATGCCATGTCCGAGGAAATTCGGCAGATCGTCCGGCCACGCGCCTGCGCGATGGGTGGCGACGTTGTATCCCTGATGGCGAGTGGCTCGGGGTCGAACCGACGAGGCTACGGACAACAGAATATCGCCTTCACCGTTTGGGGCAAGGCGAGCGGCGGTACTTCCGAGCCGCAGAAGTTCTAGCATAGTTCTCCTTGTGCGCGCATAGGTCGCTGTCTCCGGCACACTCTTCAGAATTCGAGAAACCCGTCGGCTAGTGCGTTGCACCTGACGATTCGGTGCAGACCTGATCGTGACGCGCATTGGGGAGGGATTGGGCCGAGCCATTGAACGAGCCGGAGCCGAGGGACATGGCGCAACAAGGTTGGTACGCCGACTCGCAGAACGCGGCGATGCAGCGCTGGTGGGACGGCGCGCGATGGACTGAGCACGTTCGTCCTGCGCCGGCACGGCACCAGATGGCGTTCAGTCCCGGGCTGGCCCACGCCCCGCACCCCGCGAGCGTGGCTCGCCCCGACGTGAGCCCCCCGCCTGTCGCGACCTTCGCTCCGTCGACCGCGCCAGCCGTGGGCGCGGCAACGGGGGACCTCGAGGCCGAGCATGACGAGCTGCTCAGTCGCGTGATCGAGCTGCGAGAGACAGCCCTCCTTCAGGAGGTCGGTATCTATCATTACCGCCATCCCCTCGACCACTCGCCGCAGTACAGGGGGCGGCTTCAGGTCCTGTCCCAGCAGATCGACCGCGCGGCGAAGGAGGGCACCGCCGTGCACGCCGCCGCGAACTACACGCTGAATGGGTCGCTCACCGAGGGTCGCAAGATGCTGGGCGAATGGAAGAAGCTCGTGCTGCGCACCTACAACACGGACGCGGAAAACATCCTGCGCTCGCTGAAGCCGAGCA
Organism: Polyangiaceae bacterium; assembly: GCA_016719945.1. Lineage (GTDB taxonomy): Bacteria > Myxococcota_A > Polyangia > Polyangiales > Polyangiaceae > Xiheicaenibacterium. The sequence goes on from JADJYE010000021.1 coordinate 22,429, forward strand.
ACCTTCAGGCTGCGCTCCGCCGGCTCGACCAGTCCCGCGCGATCATCGCGAAGCTCGGCGCCCGGATGGAGCTCCGGATCGACGACGCATTCCACGGGCTCCGGGTCCAGGAGCTCGAGCTCACGGCCGACTACCTGATGAAGGTGGCGGAGGAGCGCGAGGCCGAGCGGGAACGGCGGGCGCGGCTGAAGGAGGAGGAGCGTGTCCAGCGTGAGCTCCAGCAGAAAAAGGCGCTGCTCCAGACGGAGCGCGCGAAGCTCGAGAACGCACGCGCCGCGCTCGAGGCGAAGGCCGACGCGAAGGGGGTGGAGCGCCTCCTCGAGAAGCTCCGGGAGGTCGACGCCGCGATCGCCGACACCGAGAGGCGTGCTGCGAACGTCCGCGCTGGCTTCGTCTACGTGATCTCGAACCTCGGCTCGTTCGGTGAGACCGTGATCAAGATCGGCATGACCCGGCGAGAGCACTGGCAGGATCGTGTCGACGAGCTGGGCGACGCCTCTGTGCCGTTCCGGTTCGACGTGCACGCCGCGATCTACAGCGATGACGCGGTTCGGCTCGAGGGCGAGCTACACCGGCGCTTCGCGGATCGCCGGCTGAACCTCGTCAACCTGCGCCGCGAGTTCTTCCGGGTGACGCCCGCGGAGGTCTGCGAGGTGCTCATGGAGCTGCGTGGCGAGCTCCTCGACTTCGTCGAGCTGCCGCCCGCCGAGGAGTGGTGGGCGAGCGAGCATCAACGGCAGCTGGCGGCGCCGCCGCCGGAGGAGACCTGAGATGGGCTGGAGGGGAGCGCTCCGCGCGATTCAGGCAGAGCAGCGCCGCCAAGAGCGAGCCGCTGCGCGCCGACACCGCGAGGTCCAGCTCCAGCGCGCGCAGATGGAGCGCGCGTACAGGCAGGCGATGGCGCAGCACAACACCGCGATGCAGGCCCAGGCCGAGCAGGCCTGGGCGCAGTACCAGATCGCGGCGTTCGAGGCGTACATCCAGTTCATCCTGTCGGTGCATGTCGACGCGTACGAGACGCGCGACTGGAACGCGCTCGCCCACGCGGCGCCGCCGCAGCGCTGGAACCAGCACGAGCAGGCCGCCGTCCACGCGCTGCGGACCTTTCAGCCGACGCTGGCCCAGAGAGCCCTCGGCAGCAGCGCGAAGCTCCACGCTGAGCTCGAGGCCGCAGTGTACACCGCGCGACAACACGACGAGGTCGCGCACCGGCAGGCCGTCGAGTCCTGGGAGTGGTACCGCACAGTGGCGCAGGGCGTGCTCGGCGGCGACCCGGAGGCGTATGCGGTCGTCCTTGAGCACCTGACCCCGTTCGCCGAGCTCGAGCAGCTCGGCGTCTGGGTCAAGACGAAGAGCGAGGACGCCTCCTACGTCGAGGCCGAGGTCGTAGTCCGGGGGGCGAACGTCATCCCGAAGGAAATGCCCAGCGTCGCCCGAGGGAAGCTCTCCTCGAAGGCCGTCCCCGCGGCCCAGTACTGGGGCTGGTACGAAGATCACGTCTGCGGCGCCGCCATCCGCGTCGCACGCGAGCTCTTCGCCGCGCTCCCCCTGAGGCACGTCCTCGTCCACGTCGGTGCCCAAGGCGTGAACCCCGCGACCGGCCACGAGGAGCCGCAGTGGATGGTCTCGGCATGCCTCGAACGCGAGCCCGTCATGCGCCTCAACTTCGAACGCATCGACCCCTCGGACGCCCTCGCCGCGCTGGGGGCGAACACGGGCTTCAAGAAGAAGAGGCAGGCGCCGGGCGCGGTGAAGCTGGCGACGCTGGGTCCCGCTGTGGGGATTGGGAGGTAGTCGTCATGTACGTTAGCCACAAGTGGCGCGCCTATGCCGCCCTGGATGCCTTCTCGATCGTCTTGGCCAGGTCCCGGGGTGTCGCGCCGAGCGCAAGATGCGCTCGCACCAGCAGGTCCATCGTCACGGACGGATCGGATGCCTCCATCTTGGCAATTCGCGACTGGCTCGAGCGCAGTCGCTTTGCGAGCTCCCCCTGAGTCATTCCGCTGGCGAGCCGTCGTCGACGAAGCGAATCGCTCAGTGCCAGCTTGAGCTCGATCAGCGCCGCCTCGGCCGCGCTGAGACCGAGAAATTCCTCCGCGCTCCCGATCCGCCATCCCTGCTTCTCGAGCCTAGTCTTCTTCGCCTTGTCCACCGGCTTCCTCCTTCGCCGCGGCGTCGTACTTCTTCAACCGCTGCTTCGAGCCGTCGATCACGGTCTGCGGCGTCGCCGCCGTCTTCTTGCTGAACACGTCCACGATCACGATGGCGTCCGGATCGAGCCGGTAGACGAGCCGCCACGTGACAGTCTCATCGTTCACCCGCAGCTCATGGCAGCGCGGGCCGATCGAAGGCATCGGCCTCGATGCCGGCATCGCAAGCTTCTCTCGTCGCTGCAGCCGCCGCAGCAGCGTTCCCATCTCGATTCTGGCTGCCGCGCTCAGCGGCGGGCTCTTCACCTCTCCATGGAGCCAGGCGAGCGGCTTGTCCGCCTGCGTCTCCACGGGCGGCGTTGGCGCAGGCCGTGCCCTGGGCTTCACGGACCAAGTATATGTCCGTCCTGACATAGGTCAAGCGGCGCGGCGGCGGCTCTGGCGAACTGCGCGTTGCACCTGCCGGTCGCCGACGGTCGGGCCGCTGCGCGAGATCCGCGGAGAATGTTCGCGGCTGTCGTGCCTAGATCTTTGCGGGGTGGGCGTCGCATTGAGGCCTGGTGTCGCGGTCCTGGCGGCTGCGCTCACGACGCCGCGTGGGCCCCCGGCAAGAGCCGCCGCAGGTCGGCGAGCAGTCCACGCGCAGGCAGCGGCCGCGATCTTCACCCTCGTCGCCTCGTGCCGCCTCCACCGCCTCGACCCGCTCGACTGCCTCACCGCCGTGCTCCGCGTCCTGCCGTATTGGCCCGACGACCGCTATATCGAGCTCGCACCGAAAAGCTGGGCCGCCACTCGTGCGCTGCTCGATGACGCCGAGCTCCAGCTCCCGCTCGGCGACATCACCGTCCCGCCTCCCGCGAACGCCTGAGTCCCGTCGGCCCCGCCCACGCTGGGCACGCTGTGCGGTCCGTGCAGCGGTTACCAATTATTCGCATGGGCCGCATCCCGGCTTGGCCGATCGGTCACGTTGCAGCTGTCAGCGCTGTCGGTCGCGCTTTTCGCTCCCTCTGGACGCTGCAGCCGGACAGCAATACGTTGCCCGAACCCGAGAAGAGACGAGAAGCAGAGTCAGAGTCAGCCAGAAGCTGTTCCGCTCGACACTACAACGATGAATTGGCCCACGATCTCGCTTGTGCTCGGCGTCGGGGTCGCCATCTCTGGCGCCGTCGTCGTCGTCCTCTGTCAACGCGCGTGGCTCCGCACGGGCACGTCGGGGCAGCTCCGCGGGGGCTGCTGGTTGCTCGCGGCTGCGCTCCTGGGCGCACCGCTGTCCTATGTCCCCTGGCCTGTGGTCTTCGACGACGGTTCGCCGGGGCACACCGTTCAATGGGTCGGCGTGCCCGTGCCCATGATCGCTCTGCTGGGCTACAATGGCCAGCAAGGGATCCATCCGGCGCTCCACATCTTCGCGTGGATCCTCAACGGAGCTTTCGCCTCCGGCGTCGCGCATGGCGTCGCGTACCTTCGCTGCGCGCGAAGCCCGGAACCGAGCCGCCCGTCGTGATGTAGCCCCCCGAGCGTGGCCCGAGACTCCCGGCCTCTGGACTTGGTGAGAAAGCCGTCGGGGCTCTTCTGTAGCGTCGTCTCATGGGGCGGCGACTCGCGACCCTCGGCGACGAAGACTGTAGGAGGAGGCCTCCTTCGTCACCACGGTCCCTGCTCGAGACATTGGCGTAAGAGACCAGTCCCGCGACGAGAGGCACGGCCCCGAGGTTTGCCTCACAACCCGAAACCGTCGGCAGGACCGAGGGTCCGGGCGTGATATTGGAGAGGACGACGATCCCTGCGTCGGTTCCATTCGTGTTACCATTGCCGAGACATGGGGGGCGGTGGGGCCGACTGGGCGCGCGCAGCCGCGCGCCCTGCCGCGGTCTCGTTCAACACCGCCCTCCAGCAAGCGGCCACAGCCAACCGCCGACGCGCGCGTAGTCATTCAGCCAGCCTGAGGGGAGGGGGAGCGCGATGGGTGCTGACGAGCGCGGTGTGACTCGGCGGTATGGGCGCCGCTTGCAGCAGGTTGGGGCGGGGCTGTTTCTCTTGGGGTTGCTGGTCGGGCTGGCCGTGCCGAGGTTCGCGCTTCCGCGGCTCGCCCTTTCGACGCATCTCCTCGGGCTGATGCAGGGGCTATTCCTGCTGGTGGCGGGCGGGTTGTGGCCGCGTCTGCGGCTCTCCGCAGCGCTGTCGCGCGTTGGGCACGTCGCGGCCGTGGTTGGCTGTGTCGCGGCGTGGGTCGCCAACCTGGCTGGTGCTTTGTGGGGCGCGGGGAGCACGATGGTGCCGCTGGCTGCGGGCGGGGTTCGAGGCACCGCGCTGCAGGAGGGCGTCATCAAGCTCCTCCTCTTGTCGGCTGCGCCGTGTCTCATCGCGACCGCGGGGCTCCTCCTCTGGGGCCTGCGTGGGTCCCCCGAGTCGGAGTAGGCGACGCTGTCGAGACTCGAGGGGGGCGGCCTTGGGCGGAGGCCGCCCGCGCCGCGTGCTCGATCGCCGCCTCTCAGTCGTCTCCTGTGCCAAAGAGGGTCAACGCACGACCAGCGGGTCGTGCTGGAACGCGGAAAGCGCCGGCCCCCGGCGCCTTACCAAGCGCCGTGCCAGCGCTGGCGCTTGGTCCGAGCGTTGCTAGGGCGCGGGCATGATGCGAGCGAGCTTGTGGGTGCTGGCGATGGGCCTCGCGATCGCGACCGCGGCGTGCGGAGACGACTCCGCGTCGGGCGGGTCCGGCGCTGGCGGCGGAGGCGGCGACGACTCTGGCGGCGGCGACGAGGGCGGAGGCGAGCCGCAGCCGGGGGATCCGTGCCGTGACGGCAGCGCGTGCGGCGGGCAGGAGCTCTTGTGCTTCCTGCCCGGCCAGTGCAACCAGGGCGCTGGGCCGTGCGCGGGGCCGACCCACTGCCTCGCCGGCGAGTACGCGGAGTTCGAGACCTGCGTGCCACAAGCCTGTGACCTGGCTGCGCCCGAGTGTCCGGAGGGCAGCACCTGCGGCGACGCGGACTGCGGCGGGACGCCCTGTACGGTCTGCCTGCCCGACGTGGAGGTGTGCGCCAGCGACGCCGACTGTCCCGCCGGGCACGCATGCATCGACAGCGAATGCCGCACGGGCTGTCGTGAGGACGGGGATTGCTCGTCCAGCCAGGAGATCTGCGACGCCGCTCACGAGTGTGTGCCCGCACCCTGCGCGAGCGACGACGACTGCTCGGGCGGCGGCTTCTGCCTGGCTGGAGGTTGCTTCGAGAGCCTCGGCACGTGCGACTACCCCGCGCCCTGAGCGGAGCTCAGTGCCACCAGAGGTAGAGGGCGCGGGTGGCCCCGATCTGGCGTTGCAGCGCGGAGACCGTCCCGACGCCCTGGTCCACGATGTCAGGGCAAAAGGCGTAGACGTCCTTCGCGAACGCGGCGACGTCGGCGGGCACCTTCGCGAGGTCGAGCTCGATCGTGTCCGTCTCTGCGTGCCAGATGTCGATCGGCACGAGCGCGTGGTAGGCGCGCAGCTTCTTGACCAGGGCCTCGGTGTGCATGCCGAAGTTGACGGCGTCGGTCTGCGCGATTCGTACGATGTCGAGACCGTAGCGCGCCGGCCCCACGACGACCTCGACCTCCCCTTCATGCTTCTCGTCGCCGTACCAGCGCGAGGTGCCGAGGAACGCGACCCACCCGAGGGCAGCTGGGCGCGCAGCTTCGTCACGAGCTCGCGGGCGCTCGCCGCGGGCGCGAGCACCGAGACGGCCCCCGCGTATTGTTCCCGGCCGAAATCCCGGGTCGAGAACGCGCGCACCGGGCTCCCAGAGACCTGCGCGACGAGCTTCGTGATCGCCTCGGGCACGGCGCCGGTCACTGGCTTCGGGCAAAGCACCCGTCCCTTCACGCCGACCTTGGCGCCGCTCGACTTCTCGACCAGCTCGACGTCGAGCTTGATCTCGCCTGCGCCGCGGGTGACCCCCGAGCCGGGTCCGTTCGGGGCGGAGAACACGCGCGCTTTGCTGAAGGGGCCGAGCTGCAGCCGCAGATCGCTGCTCGAGTCGATCAGCGCCCAGCTCGGCTGCGTGCCGGGTCCCAGCACGTCGTTCGAGGCGATCCAGAAGCCGCTGTCGCAGCCCACGCCCTCCCCGCGGACCTCCAGCGTGAGCGGTCCCGTGAACGACAGCTCGACGCTGCCCGGATCCGGCGGAGACACCGACGGCTGCGCCACCGGCTCCGCCGCCGCGGAGAGGGTAGGCGGCGCGCTCGAGGTCGGCACGCTCGAGGTCGGCGCGCTCGAGGTCGCGGTGGGCTGCGGCCGCGGCTCTGCGCAAGCGGCGAGCGCGGCGAGAGCGGAGGCGATCGCGAGGGTGCGGGAGAGCGCGGGCGTGCTCATGGCGGAGCAGCATGCCATGACCGCGGCCGCTGAGGGGCGAGCGGCAAGGCAGGCGGCCTCCCTCCGGCGATGGCCGCAGAACGCCGCCACGATCCATTACAGTAGCCAAAGTCGAGGACGTTCAGAAGCTGGGACCGGCGCGCTGACGAGGCGTCGCACCGACCGCAGAGCTCACCCGATCTCGCTTCGCACCTCGTGGAGCTTGATGCCGAGCACTCTGCCATAGTGTGGGAAGTCGCCGCCGGTGGTGAAGATCGCCAAGTCGCGACGTAGCGCCAAGGCGCACAGCAGGAAAATCTGTATTGCTCCCCTGGACACCCTTGGCGCGGCACTCGTTGAAGCAGGACGCAGCGTTCTCGTAGTCGATGTGGTCCACCTCGACGTCCGGGAACGCGCGCAGCCGATCCCCTCAGCGTCCGGAACTGCTGTGACGAACGAACGCCCGACAGCAACTCCTGCCGGATGACGCCCAGCATGACCACGCGGTCCTCGTCGATGAGCGCAATCAGTTCCTGCTTGGGCTTGTCTCGCTTGTCGAGACGCCGCCGCAGCGCCAAGGACCACACGGACGTGTCGACGATCACGCTCACCGACGCCGCCCTTGTACCTTCGCGTCGTAGGTCGGGTCGAACTCGATCGTGCCGAACAGCTCGACGATCTTACGTTGGCGTCGCCGCCGCACGTACTCTTCCAGCGCCTCGGTCACCGTGGCCTTCTTCGTCCGATGGCCGCCGACCTTCAGCGCCTCGTTCAGCAGCCGATCGTCGATCGCGAGATTCGTGGCCATGTGTAGCGGCTCATACAGCTACATCGACTGCGCAACCAAGGCCGACCGGCAGGTCAGCCGCGCGCGACCCAGTCTTCTCAACGGTTCGCGTCAGCGGAAGATGCGGTTGAGGCCGGCGATGGCGAGCGCCAGGTAGTAAGGCGGCGCCGCCACGTTGACGCCGATCAGCACGCGCACGTCGTGGTGCAGCTCGCCTGCGTAGCTGCTGAACTGGTGACCGAGCTCGAGCATGAAGATGTCGGCGATGAAGTGTCCGGCGATGGCGTTGCGCATGCCGATCGCCGAGACGCCCGCCTCGTCCGAGCCCGCCATCAGCTTGGGCCGATAGCTGACGGCCGCGATGACATTGCCGACCCCGACGGTGGGGCCGGCGTTGAAGTGATGGAGCCCGTACGCGTCGTACGTGTAGCCGAGCTCACCGCCAAAGAGCGCGAAGGTGCTGTCGAGCTCGCCGACCGTCACGTCGAGGCCGGTGGTCACGTCCAGCGCGAAGGTGACGACCCGCTCGGGGGCGAGGTGGATCGCGGGGCCCATGTTGACCCTGAACAGCGGGATGGGAAACGGATCGTCGTCCGCCGCGAGGGCAGACGACGACACGAGCACGCTCGCGAGGCCGAGCGCGGCAGCGGTGAGGAGGCGACCAGGTCCCATGCCCTTCACCTTACACCCGCCTCCTACGGACACCCACGAATCACGGCGGGTGCGGCTCGAGCCAGCCGTCGATCAGGTCCACCACCGCGGCAGGGTCTCGCGCCCAGCGCAGGTGATCCAACGCGCTCGGCTCGCAGCGCTCCGCCGTCAGATGCTCGCGGCGAACCTGGGCCCGGGGGACCAGCGCCAGCATCTGCTCGAGCGCGGCGACGGGCGCCATCGAGTCGCCAGCCAGCGACACCGCGAGCACTGGGTGCTCGACCCGCGCGAAGCCAGGCGGGTGGGTCGCGGCCTTGCACCGAGAAGCGCCCTTCGAGCGCTAGCCGCGCCCAATCTCGCATCAGGCCCGCGGACTCACGACCACCGAAGCCGACGCGCTCTCCTGGGTAGTAGCCGACGACGCCGGTGAGGAGCGGGATGAGCCGGGCGAGCAGGCGAATGCGTCGCGCGTCGCGCGGCGGGTAGCCGCGGTGATACGGCGTGCCCGAGGCGACCAACACCACCCCCGCGAACAGCTCCGGCGCGGCCCCCGACGCCAGCAGGCCGAGCTGCCCGCCGAGGCTGTGGCCCAGCAGGAACAGCGGCGACGGCTGTTTGTCCTTCAGCTGCCGAGCGACGGCCAGCACGTCGTCGACCAGCGCGGCGTAGCCGAAGCTCACGCCGCGCGCGACGCGCACGCTGTGCTCGCCGTGCCCTCGCAGGTCGGCGGTGGTCACGGAGAGCCTGCGCGCCGCGAGGCTGGCCGCGAGCGTCTGGTAATACGAGGCACGGATGCCCAGCGCAGGCAGCACCAGGATCGAGGCGCGCGGGGCGTCACACGACCATTGCCGCGACTCCACGCGCGCGCCGCCCCCCAGCTCGAGCTGCAAGCGGGTGGGCTCTGAGGCCGCTACTTCTGCTCGCGTTCCAATAGACAAGAGACCGCCTCCCGCTCGCGCGGCTCGACGCGAGCGATGGGAGGAGGATCATCCACGCTTGTCAAGGAGCCGGCCACCTCTCGAGCCCCTCGACCGAGAGGGCGACCGGGTTCAGTCAACGCCAGCGGTGGCGAGCCGCTCGATCAACCGGCGCAGCTCTCCCTCGAACGCAGGCGGTGTTCGCTCGAGCGCGAGGGGCTGCCCGTCGAGGAGCCCGGTGACCGCGAGCCAACCATCTAGCCGAGGCGTGAGAAAGACGCATGATCCTGGAGCGGCCGAAGGCCGTACTCCACCTGACGGCTCAGGCCGAGCGATTCATACGATTGCCCGGCGCGAAGCTGTGGGTCAGTGCTGCCGCACGAACCTGTCGAATGAGCGCAGAGATGGATTCGCGTCCAGGCCCGGCGCGCGGGCGGAGAAAGAAGTGCTGGGTGAAATCAGGAGAACCGAAACTCCGCGGCGAGCGTACGCTCGACCCACCTGGGGATCACCCAGAGATCGTCTCCCCCGTCGAGGGCAATGGTCGCCTCGGGGCCGACCTCGTTCGCGCCGGGGCGCCAGAAGGGCGTCGAACAGCTCCAACATCGCGAATAGAGTGGCGCTTGGGCTGCCATCGCCAGGTCGGATCTGCGCATGAGCGCGGAATGCTCGAAGAGAGAGGCGGAACCGCAAGCAGGACAGGCAAGCACAGAGGGTCACCCTCCTGATACATGACGACGAGGTGCGCGCCCATGGGACGACCTCGATCAACGAGCAGCTGCGAAGCCCAGCGTCTCGTTCCTCCAGCGAGCTAAGATGCCGCGGAGCTCTCCGGTAAGGGCGGTGGCTTCAGGGTCACCGTCCTCGAGAGCCAAGACCAGGAGCCCCTGCCCCATGCGCTCATCGATCCTGCCCACCCTCCTCTCGCTCTCGCTCTCGCTCCTGGCGTGTGATGACTCGGTGCGACCGGATCCGCAGTCCCCCTCGACCGGGACCACGACCCAGACGGCGCAGCCCAGCTCCACCTCCTCGTCGACGGCATCCGCCCTCGGCTCGGCCGCGGCGAGCTCCGCGCCGACCTCGACCGCGACCCCGACCGCGAGCGCTCCAGCCGTCGACCCCTCCGCGACCGACGCCGTCACGAAGCTGGCGCAGGGCAGCAACGCCTTCGGCTTCGACCTCTACCAGCGACTCCAGAAGGAACCCGGCAATCTGATCATCTCGCCCGCCAGCATCACCACCGCGCTGGCGATGACCTGGGGTGGGGCCAAGGGCGAGACCGCCGCGGAGATGAAGAAGGTGCTCCACTTCGCTGGCTCGGCGGACGAGGTGATGGCCACCTCGGGCAAGCTGGCGCTCTCCCTCGAGAGCCCCAACCGGCCGATCACCTTCCGCATCGCGAACCAGCTCTTCGGCGAGAAGACCTTCAAGCTCGAGCAGCCGTTCCTGGACAAGACGAAGTCCGCGTACGGCGCCCCTCTCGAGCTGCTCGACTTCAAGGCGAGCGCCGAGGACGCGCGCGGCAAGATCAACGGCTGGGTCGCGCAGAAGACCGAGAAGCGGATCACCGATCTGATCCCCAAGAACGGCGTGGACACCGACACGCGGCTCGTCCTGGTGAACGCGATCTACTTCCTCGGCGATTGGCAGGACCCGTTCGAGAAGGAGCGCACGACGCCCGCCGCCTTCTCGACGACGAAGACGACCAAGATCGACGTGCCGACGATGAACCAGACCGCGCACTACAAGCACGCCAAGCAGGACGGCGTCCAGGCCATCGAGCTGCCCTACAAGGGCGGCGACATGTCGATGGTCATCATCGTCCCCGACGCGGTCGATGGGCTGGGCGCGGTGGAGAAGAGCCTCGACGCGAAGAAGCTCGATGAGCTGGTGAACTCGATGAAGGGCGCGAAGGTCTGGGCGTCGATCCCCAAGTTCGAGATCGCGCCGCCTGCGTCGCTCTCGCTCGGCGACCACCTGAAGGCGATGGGCATGAAGAGCGCGTTCGACAGCGGGAAGGCAGACTTCACGCTCATCGCCAACCCGCCGTCGCCAGCCGATCGGCTCTTCATCGGCAACGTCTTCCACAAGGGCTTCGTCAAGGTCGACGAGAAGGGCACCGAGGCCGCCGCCGCGACCGCCGTGGTCATGCCCAGGGCCGGCGCGGCGCCCTCGAAGCCGATCGAGTTCAAGGCGGACCGACCGTTCCTCTTCGTCATCCGCGACAACGCGAGCGGCCTCGTGCTGTTCATGGGCCGCGTCGTGGACCCGTCGAAGAAGTAGCGAGCGTCGTCGTCAGCTTCGGCCACCTGAGGCCGCGCGTTGGCGCTCAGAGGTCGGGCGCCGGCCTTGGAGCCCGCTTGCGAACCTCGCTGGCACAGGCTCCCGCGACGCACCGCGGGATGAGGTCGAAGTCCTGCTTGCGACAGGGGGCGGGAGGGGCGATCCCGCATTGGGCGGCGCTGCAGCTCTTCTCTTTCCACCTCGACTCTTGCTCGAAGAGCGCTCTGCTCAGTGCCGGGGCAGGAGGGCAGAAGCGGATGCAGCAGGCGTACGCGCCATAGTGACCGGGGTCGATCGAGTGCGCCGCGACGCAGTCGTCGTCGGTCTTGCAGCTGCCGCGCCCGGGCCGAAGCTCGGGCTGGGCGCTCGAAGTGGGGGGCGTCTCCGACGGGGGCTCGGCGATCTGCCCCCCCGCTCGCGGTCCGGGATCTCCATCCCCACCGCACGCGCCGACGCAGAAACCGATGAGCAGCCGGAGCTGGTGTCGCGCTCGCACGGTTGGAGGACCCGCCCGGCCGGCGCTCAAGGCGCCGGCTGCTCGATGTTCACGATGAGGGTCGTCCCGGCGAGCGCGGAGCCTCCCTCCGGGAGGGCCTCGAGGTAGACGCCCGCTTGCTCGGTCGTCACGGTGTCGGCGACCTCGATCGTGACGGTGGCCTCGAACGGCTCCCCGTCGAGCACCTCGCCCGAGCTCGGGTTGATCGTCGCGGTGACGCCGTCGGTGTCGGGCGTCACGCTGAAGGTGTACGTGTCCTCGTAGGAGCCCTCGACCACGAGGGTCACGGTGGTCTGGACCGTGCTCCCCGGCAGCACGTCGACCTCACCGGGGTCGTCCCACTTGATGGACCCGGCACAGCCGGCGAGGGGGACGAGCAAGCACAGCGCAGCCGCAGAGATGCGAGGGAAGCTCATGACGCCGCAGGATACACCGCGCCAACGGTGCTAGGAGGGTGAGGTGCCATGAGCTACTCGGGGCCCGCCACACGGAACCTGTTTTTCACCGGCAAGGGCGGCGTCGGCAAGACCGCGCTCGCGTGCGCGACGGCGATCGGGCTCGCGGACGCGGGGCAGCGGGTGCGGCTCGGGAGCAGCGATCCTGCCTCGAACCTGGACGGGATGCTCGGCGTCGAGCTCGGCGGAGAGCCGCGCGCGGTGCCCGGTGTCTCGGGCCTCTCGGCCATGAACATCGATCCCACGGGGGCCGCGGAGGACTATCGCCAGCGGGTGATCGGGCCCTACGTGGGCAGCAAGAGCGACGCGGAGCTCGCCCAGCTGCGCGAGCAGCTCTCCGGCGCGTGCACCACCGAGATCGCGGCGTTCGACGCGTTCGCGGGGCTGCTGGCCGGCGATACGCGGCTGGGCAGCTTCGACCACGTGGTCTTCGACACCGCGCCGACCGGCCACACGCTCCGCCTGCTCCAGCTTCCGAAGGCGTGGACCACGTTCCTCGAGTCCAACGCGCACGGTGCCTCGTGTCTGGGCCCGCACTCCGGCCTGACGATGCAGCACGATCGCTTCGCGGCCGCGATGCGAGCCCTGGGCGACCCCGCCCAGACGACCCTCGTCCTCGCCGCGCGTCCTCAGCCCGCGGCGCTGCGCGAGGCCGAGCGGACCTCCGCGGAGCTCGAGCAGCTGGGCCTCCACAACCAAGAGCTCGTGCTGAACGCGGTGTTTCGAGCGAGCGATCCGAGCGACGCGACGGCGATCGCCTATCAGCGGCGCGGCGAGGCCGCGATCGCCGCGCTGCCCCAGCGCCTGAGGGCCCTGCCGATGCGGTCCGTCCCTCTGCTCGCGTTCGATATGGTCGGCGTCGCGGCGCTCCGCGCGCTCCTGGCCGATGAACGTCCGCCCGTCCCGGCCACGGCGCTCGCAGCCAGCCCCGGGTCCGCCCCTCCATTGCCGGATCTCGCGAGCCTGGTGGACGAGATCGCCAAGTCCGATCACGGGCTGGTCATGGTGATGGGGAAGGGGGGCGTCGGGAAGACCACGATCGCCGCCGCCATTGCGGTCGAGCTCGCTCGACGCGGCCGCGCGACCCACCTGAGCACCACGGATCCCGCGGCGCACGTGGCCGCCGCCGTCGCAGGCGAGGTGGACCACCTGACCCTCAGCCGCATCGACCCTGCCGCCGAGACTCGCGCGTACACCGAGCGTGTAATGGCGAGGAAGGGCAAGGACCTCGACGCCGAGGGGCGCGCGCTCCTCGAAGAGGACCTGCGGTCCCCCTGCACCGAGGAGGTCGCGGTGTTCCACGCGTTCTCTCGCATCGTCTCGGAGGCGAAGCGGGGGCTCATCATCCTCGACACTGCGCCGACCGGCCACACCCTGCTCCTGCTCGACGCCACGGGCGCCTATCACCGCGATGTCCTGCGAGGCCTCCCGCAAGCTGGCGGGCCGCGGCTCGTGACGCCGCTGATGCGCCTGCAAGATCCGGCGTACACGAAGATCATCATCGTCACGCTCGCCGAGCCCACGCCCGTGAGCGAGGCAGCGCAGCTTCAGGCGGATCTGCGCCGAGCCGGCATCCAGCCCTTCGCCTGGGTGGTCAACGCCAGCCTGGCCGCCAGCGGGACCCGCGACCCCGTGCTGCAGCGCCGCGGGCTCGCGGAGCGCGCCCAGATCGAGCGCGTCCAGCGTGAGCTCTGCCCCCACCTGGCGGTGGTCCCCTGGCTGGCCGAGGAGCCGACGGGCGCGGCGCGCCTCGCGGCGCTCGCGGCGCCTCGCGGCAGCTGAGCGGCCTCGGCGGTCGCCGTCGGCGCTTCTCGATTGTGCCCGCGTGGAGCGCTGGAATAACTTGGTCGGATCTCGCCGGGGGGCGCCGTCTCGCGTCCGTCCCCGCGAGGTTCCAAGGGGAGGCCGTGATGAAGGTGCTGTTGCTGGTGCTCGGCGTGCTGTTCTTGGGTGGCGGCGGCTTCATGGGGTACCGCTACACGCGGATCGTGTCCCACCTGGAAGAGGAGCGATCGGCAGTCGAGAAGGCCCACGAAGCCTTCCTTAAGTCCTGCCCGCGAGACATGCTCGGGCTGGAGCCCGAGAAGGTGAGAGACGCCCCAGACGCGCCATACGATTGCAAGCAGGCCGCCTCCGACCTGAACTCGCACAAGTTGATTCGGGACGGATACGCCGAATACGAGAAGCCCGTGCTCGGGGCCGGGATCGGCGGCGTCGTGCTCGGGGGCCTATTGGTCGCGGTGGGGCTCACCCGTAAGAAGAAGGCCTGAGCGACGGGGCATCGCGAGGCCGCAGGACGCCTGGTGCGGGAAGCCGACTGCCTGGCAAGGTGTTGACGAACGTGCCGCCCGACTCTCGGCTCCGCAGCTATTCGACCATGCTGCTTGGTGCGGCTTGTTTCGGTCTGCTCGGCGCTGGGTTCGATCAGATCACCGTCAGCGTCTCGCCCGAGTACTTCGTGCTGGGCAAAGGAGTGTCAGAGGGCGCCTCCCTCCGCGGGTCCGCCGCGCTGGTGGGCTTCTATGGCGGGCTGCCGGTTGGGGCGCTCTGCGCTGGCGTATTCGTGTGGCTTCGCGCCTCCGGACGCCGTGTGCGCTGGCCATGGTTCTTCGGGCTTGCCACGTTGGCGACCGTCCCGTCATCGCTGCTCGCCGCCATCGTGTTGCTGTCGCTCGACCCATTCCAGGTGCGGCTGGACGCCTCCGGGGTCCTCGATCCGGATCGTGCCACCCGATACCTGCTCTGCTGGAGCCTTCACATCGGCGCCTACCTGGGCCCGACGAGCGCCGTCTTCGTCATGGCAGCGCGCAAGGCGGAGCCCCCATTCCGTGTGATGCCGCCCCCCGCGTGACGAGGTGCCGCCCGAGCCGGCGACAGCTAGGCGGGACCTGGCGGCAAGGGGTGCCCTCGCTGTCGCGAAAAGCTGCGGCGAAAAGACCAAGGCACCAGGAAAGCGCCCGATTCGCGGGTCCGACGGGTGGCTGTGGGGGGTGAACGGCTCGAGCCGGCGACAGCTAGGCGGGACCTGGCGGCGAGGGATGCCGTCGCTGTCGCCGAACGCTCACCCTCGCCGCCAAACGCCCGCCCCGTCGCCAAACGCCCGCGCCGTCGCCAAACGCCGCCGCCCTGTCGCCGAACGCTCGCCGCGCCCTCGCCGTCGCCGAACGCCCGCCGCTAACTCACGGTCGACGCACGCGCGGCTTGGGACCCTTGCGGGAGCCGAAATCCGGGTGCTCCGCGCCGTCGGCACGCGGGGCGTGGGGGCGCTTGGGGCGCGCGTCCCCCAGAGACTGCGGCTTACTACCCGGTGCGTCCGCGCGCGGCGGCCTCCCCGGCGCGTCCGCGCGCGGCGGCCTCACCGGCGCGTCTCCACGAGGCGGCGCATCTGCGCGCGGCGGGGGTCGATTCGGAGCGTCTGCACGCGGCTGTCTTGCGGGCGGGTACGCGCGAGGCGGCGCGTCGTCTGCGCGCGGCGGCCTGCCCGGCGCGTACGCGCGAGGCGGCGCGTCGTCGGTGCGCAGCGGCGGCCTGCCCCCCGGCGCATCGCCGCGAGGCGGGGGCCGACCCGGGCCGCGCGGGCGCTCCGGTGCAGGCGCAGCCTTGGGCTCCGGCGAGGGGGCGGGGCGGTCTTCTGGGGCGCGGCGGATCGCTGCGCGCGGGTCGCGCGGGTCGGGCTCGCGGGTGGAGGCTTCGAAGCTCGCCGCGGCGGCGTTCGAGACCTCGATGGTGGAGTAGGTGCGCGCGACGCGGATGGCGCCGATGTCCCGGCTCTCGATGCCTCCGCGGCGGCAGGCCATGGCCAGCAGGCGTCGCGCGTCTGCGCCGTGGGCCTGGCCCCAGGAGATGCGGAACAGGACGTAGCCGCCAGCCTCGTCGCCGCGCGCGCCGACGCGATCGCGGGGGGCGAGCTCGCGCGGCTCGTGCCGCGGGCGCTTCGGCGGGACGACGATCTGCGCGACCTCGCGCGGGCGAACGGGGCCGCCTGCGCGGGCTCGCACGAGCAGCCGGGCGATCGCGAGCTTCGCGGACTCCATCGACAAGATGCGCTCGGCGAGCGCCATCTGGTGCTCGTCGGGCTCCTCGAGGGCCCGGATGCCGGGGTCGGGATCGGGCTCGGTCGTGAGGCGCTCGATGACCCGCTCGTCGCGCACCTCGCGGATCTGGTCTGGCGTCGGGATGGGCTGGATCTCGTACGAGACCTTCGCTCGCGCGAGCAGGCGCTCGGTCTTCGAGAGCGACGCGGGCGTGGCGAGCACCGAGCTGGTGCCCTTGCGACCTGCGCGCCCGGTGCGCCCGCTGCGGTGGGTGTAGGCGTCGACGTCGTTCGGGGGCTCGGCGTGGATGACCCTCCCGATGTCTTGCACGTCGATGCCACGCGCCGCGACGTCGGTCGCGACGAGGGCGTCGACGTGACCGCGGCGGAAGTCTGCGAGGGCGCGGTTGCGCTCGGGCTGATCCATTTCGCCCGAGAGCATGCCGATCACGAAGCCGGCGTCGCGCAGCGCGCCGTGCAGGTCGGAGACGTCGGCGCGCGTCTTCGCGAAGATCACGGTCTGCGTCCCCGGGGTGGCGAGCAGGAGGTTCACGATCGCGTCGACGCGCTGCCCCGGCGCCACGACGTGGATGACGTGGGAGATGTCCTCGTTCGCGGCGCCGAGCGGCGTGCCCTCGACGCGCGCCGGCTCCCTCTGCAGGCGATCGGCGAGGTTCTGCACCTCGCGCGAGAACGTCGCGGACATGAGGTGGGTCTGGTGCTCCATCGGGAGGAACGCGAAGATCGCCTCGATGTCCTCGCGGAAGCCGAGGTCGAGCATGCGATCGGCCTCGTCGAGGACCACCGCGCCGACCTGGCTCGCGTCGAGCGTGCGGCGGTTGAGGTAGTCGAGCAGACGGCCGGGCGTGCCGACCACGATCCCGGGTTTGTCGTCGAGCGCGCGGCGCTCGGCGCGGAAGCTGGCGCCGCCGGTCAACGACGCGACGGTCGCGCCGAGCGGCTCGTAGAGCCAGGCGAGCTCCTCGGCGACCTGCTTCGCGAGCTCGCGCGTCGGCGTGATGACGAGGGCGTGCGGCGCCGCAGGCCGGGCCTGGACGACGTCGCGAAGGACGAGGCCGATCGCGACCGTCTTGCCGGAGCCGGTCTTGGAGCTGATGCGCAGGTCTCGGCCGGCGAGCGCCGGGTCGAGGATGCTTTGTTGGACCGGGGTGAGCGTCGAAAAACCGCGCTTCTCGAGGGCCCCGGTGAGCGCGGGTCCGATCACGCGGGCGAGTTCTGATACGAGCACTGGCGCTCCCCTAGCAGCTCCGGGCCCCGCATTCACGCTGGATCGCGTGACATGACGTCAATTCGCCTCCCGGATTCGACGGCGCCAGGGGGCTGGAGTAAGGCCCTGGCTCGATGCGCTCGCCGGGGGACACGGTCGCCCGCTACACCGTCGTCGCCCTGCTCGGGCGCGGCGGCATGGGCGAGGTGTACGAGGCAGAGGACACGCTCCTCAAGCGCCGCGTGGCCCTCAAGCTCCTGCCCGCGGGCGGCGACCACGAGGCGCGCGTGCGGATGATGCGCGAGGCGCGCTCCGCGGCGGCCTTCGAGCACCCCAACGTCGTGACCCTGTTCGACGCCGGGATCGTCGGGGAGGGCACCCCCGAGGAGCAGACGTACATCGCGATGGAGCTCGTCCGCGGGACGACGCTGCGCGCCCGGGTCGGAGACCTGTCGGTCCCGCTCGCGCGCAGGGTCCGCTGGCTGGTCGACGCGGCGAGCGCGCTGGGCGCGGCGCACAAGGCCGGCCTCGTCCACCGCGACGTGAAGCCCGACAACGTGATGCTGAAGGAAGACGGCAGGATCAAGGTCCTCGACTTCGGCGTCGCGAAGCGACAGGACGCGAGCGTCGACGCGAGCGCGCCGACCGAGGTCCCCTCGCAGTCGGACCCCTCGCTCACGGGCCGCGGCGGCTTCGTGGGGACGCCCCGCTACGCCTCGCCCGAGCAGCTGCGCGGCGAGCCGCTCGACGGGCGCTCGGACCAATACGCGTGGGCGGTGATGGCCTACGAGCTCGTCTCGGGCAAGGCGCCCTTCGACGCGCCCGACGGCGTCGCGCTGCTCTCTCGCATCCTCTCCACCGAGGCGGCGCCGCTCTCCACCCTCGTCGAAGGGATCCCCGCCGCGCTCGACGCGGTGATCCACAAAGCGCTCTCCAAGGCCCCGGCCGATCGCTTCGCGTCGTTCGAGGAGATCCAGGAGCGCCTCGAGCCGCTGGCGGAAAGCGCGGCGACGACCGACGCCGGGCGCACGGTCATCGCGCCCCCGACCGGCACGCGGACCTCGCGGGCGGTGGTGAAGACGGCGAAGGGCGTGGCGTGGGTGTTCTTCGTCATCGCCGCGGCGCTGGGCACCCTCATCATCGGGGCCATCGTCGTCGGCGCGTTCATGGGCAAGCTCCACATCGACAGCGGCAAGTCGTCGGCGAGCGCCTCTTCTTCAGCAGCCCCGCCCCCGCCGCTCGCCGTCGTTGGCCTGCGCTGCGCGCCGGCGGCCGTCGAGGGTCCTGGGGCGACGCCCGAGATCGGCCTCGCGCTCGGCGTCGGCGCGTGCGCGCGAGTGGCCACGGCGACCGGGCATCTGTGGGCGCACGAGGGGGCGAGAGGGCCGAAAACGCAGCTCGACGCGCTGACCCCCGTCGTGGTCAGCGCGAAGCTCGGCGCGACGGTCGCGGTGACCGTACGGGTCGGAGACGTCGAGGCCGAGGGGACGGGCGGCACGCCGATGTCCGCGATGGTCGTCGCCTCCGATGCGCTCGCGCAGAAGGTCGCGCCGCGCGCTCTCAGCGAAGCGGACCGCAAGGCCTGGGGCGCAGCGGACGACGCGTCGGCGCGCCGCATCGAGCGGGCCTGGCGCAGGTTGTTCCTCGGGGACGTCGTCGATCCCGTCACCGAGATGCGCGCGCTGGTCGCCAGCGACGGCGCGTCGCCGTGGCCGCACGCGATGAGCTGCATCGCCGAGCCGCGAGGCAGCGTGCAAATGGTCGAGGCCTGCAAGGCGACGCTCGCGCGCGTCGACAAGCTCCCGCCGAGCCGGGAAAAGACGCTGCGCGCCCTGGCGCTGCTGCTCGGGCAGAGCGACCGCAGCGAGGAGGCGATCCGCCTCTTCCGCCAGAGCTTTCGAGACGCCCCCGACGATCCCGACGTAGGCGGGCTGTACGGCGCCATCATCCTCGACACGTCCGCCGACGAGGGCTTCGGCGTGATCGACGGCGTCGCGGAGCGCTTCCCGAGCTACGCGCTGTTGCCGCTCTCGAACGCCATCACCGCGAACCCGATCCGCGACGCTCAGCGCAACGCCACTTACCTCGCGCGCCTCGCCGAGATCCTCCCGGAGAAGGCGTGTGACGACGTCGCGTTCCACGAGCTCTTGATCGACGTCAAGCTCGAGCAGGCCCGCGCGCGCCTCGCGACCTGCAACGCGCTGTACGGCAAGAGCGACCCCACCTTCGTCTCGTTGGTCCTCGAGGCCGAGCTCGAGCTCGCCTCGCTCGAGCCCGACAAGGCGCGGGCCATCGCGCAGCGCGGGCTCTCGGACGAGCGCGAGGGCATCCGCACGCACGCGATGCACCAGATCATCGCGTCCCACGTGATCGCCGGCCGCGTCGAGGAGGCCCTGGCCGCGCTGACGACCGAGATGGAGAAGCAGCGCGACCAGCAGAGCCCCAGGCTGGCGATGCAGCGGGCGATCGCGAAGCTGAGGCTCATCCGGGCGCTGGGGCGCCCCCAAGATCCCAAGCTCGTGAAGTTCATCAGGCAGATGCTCTCGGAGGACGCCGCCGCACCGGCCTCGCTGAGGACCCGCGTCGAGGCCATCCTCGCGGTCAGCGGGGACACCACGACGCCGCGCCAAGACGTCGCCGCGGCCGTGATCGCGTCGCCCGCCTGGGGCGACGTGTTCTATGCGATCCCGCTGCTGCGCGCCGTCCACGGCGACGCGAAGACCCGCAAGCTCCTCGAGGAGCGCAAGGCGCCGACTCGCACGAGCATCGTGGCCGCCCTCGACTACGCCGACCTGCTGGTCGCCGTGCGCGCGCCGGACGCCGAGATCGAGGCGCAGCTCAAGCTGGCCATGATCCCGCTCGCCCTCGACGTCACCGCCATCGACAAGCTGATCGCGCGCCTGCGCCTCGCGCACCTGTACGACAAGCTCAAGCGCCCCGAAGAGGCAGCCAAGCTCCGCGCCGAGGTCGACCGCGCGTGGAAAGCGGCCGATCCCAAGGCTCGCGAGGAGCTCGACCGCGCGAGCCGCTGAGCGATCAGGGCGTGCACAGGTGAATCGTGGAGCCGTACAGCCCCGCGCCACCATCGACCATCACGCGATAGACCCGATCCGTAGACCCCGCCGGGCAGCTGCAGTCTCCCGTCCACGGGTTCGCGACGCGGCAGTTGGGGGCGAAGTCGTCGAATTGGTACGCGCCCGCGAACGAGGTGAAGGGCGCGTCCATGTTGCCGCACAGGAAGATGGTGTTGCCCGCCTCGGCGTTGTCGCACGGCAGGCGGATGATCGAGCGCAGCGCGATGACGTCGTCGAACCCGGCGGGGCACGCGCAGGTGTTGCCGGCCATGGGGTTACCGACGCGGCACTGCGCCGTCGCGCCGCACCAGCCGTCGAAGTCGTCCACCTCGTACGCGCCGCCGAAGTCCGACGACTCCGCGACGCCGCTGGTCACGCACAGATCGAGGGTGGTCTTGAAGCGCATGGGGACGCCGGGGCAGTCGCTCTGCACGTGCAGCGGCAGCGGCGAGGTCGACGCCGGGCAGCCACACGCGCTCGAGTAGGGGTTCGCGTTGGCACACCCCGCGCACTCCGCCGGCCAGGCCTCGTACGCGCCGAGGAAGTTCTTGCAGGTGCCGTTGTCGTCGACGAAGCCCGCGGCGCAGCCATTGATGCACGCGCCCTCGACGCACTCGCCGAGCGACGTGCCGTCGCCCGCGCAGGGGTTGTCGCACTGTCCGCAGTGGTCCGGGTGGCTCGAGACGTCGACGCAGGCGCCCGCGCACAGGGTCTCCGTGTCGAAGCAGCCGTGACCTCCTGCGCCCGTCACCGAAGGGCCAGGCCCCGTCGAGCCCCCGTCACCGCCGCCCGCCCCACCGCTCGGGTCGTCGAGCCCGCTGCCGTCTGCGCAGGCCGAGGCGAGCGCGACGGCGAGCAGCGAGATCAGCCGGGGCGACATCCCCTCATCGTACCGCGCCGGGCGGCCGGGCTGGTACGTCCGTTCGCGAGTGAGAGCCGGCCGGCCACGGCTCGCGCTCGGGCGTGACGTCGTCCCCGCAGCCCGCGCTCGGGTTCTCCCGCAGGTACTTCGCGAAGTCCGCGAGGATGGCGCGCGTCAGGCGGCGGCTCACCCACGCCCCGCCAGCCTCGGTGAAGTGCAGCTGATCGGGCAGCGCGAGCTGCTTCTTGATGAACTGCATCATGCTCGTCTTGCCGCCCATCGCCTCGAGCCAATCCCAGTAGGCGACGCCGATCTCCGAGGCGAGCGCCTTGCGCTGCTGGCCGAGCGTCACCAGCTCGTCGGTCGCGTGTGACACGCCGCGGTCCGGCGGGGACACGAGCAGGAAGCTCACGTCCTTGTTCGCCGCCCGGTGCAGATCGACGACGTACTTGGCGTAGCCCGGCGCCTTGTCGAGCTCGTAGATGTCCGCCATGCCGGTCATCAAGATCACCAGGTCGTAGCGGCGGAACTCGATCATGGGCGAGGAGATGGCCGGGTCCTCCATCGGGATGCAGCGCGTGCTCATTGCGCCCACGCCGAGCTGGTCCACCACCAGCCCTGGCTCCTTGCGCTCGAGCACGCCGCCGAGGAAGCGCACGTACTTCGGGGTGCGGACGATGCTGTCGAACATGTGAGGCCCGTCCTCGACCTCGACCCGGTGGATGCCGACGCCGCGCGCGGGCGCCTCGCTGTCCAGGCTGGCCAACGTCTTGCCATCGACGGCGACGTCGAACGCGCCCCGGCGCGGCCCCATCAGGTAGAACACGTCGAAGCGGCTCGCGCTGCGGCCGATCGGCGCGCCCTCCTTCGCGGTCCCCACGCGGACCTTCGAGCCGACGGCGGGGCTCTCGCCGACGATCCCGGCGTAGCCGTACATGCCGTCCTTGGTCGGCTTGGTGGTCACCGCGTACGACGTGAAGGCGGGGCCGACCTCGTGCACGACGTCCATGTGTTGGTAGTGGGTCCACGGCCGCGCGAGCGCGATGAACCCGTGGCCCCCGTCGCCGAACCGCGTCTGCAGGTCGCGGCGCATGGGCCCGGCGATGTAGTCGAAGGTCATGTTCGAATCGCCGTAGATGCCGATCCGCACGTGATCTTTCGCGCGGCCCCTGAGCACCCTCGCGAACCGCTCGTAGAACGAGCGCATGCCGCCCTTGGTCGGGTCGAACAGGGGGACCTCGGCCGCCGCGTGCTTGCTGTCGTCGAGCGCCGGCACGTCGATCGTCAGCGGCTCGCACATCTTCTCGACCGGCGGGGCCTCGACCGCCGCGGGCGACACGCGGGTGCCTTGCGAGACGTCCTCGATGGGGCCCTGCACCGGGGGCGCGGGCTCATGGGGGGCGCACGACGCCACGAGGCACGCCGCGGCGATGAAGATTGTGCGATCAATCCAGGCGGCGGCGGGCATACGAACGGGCTAGAGGATCACGGCTTGTCTCGCGCAAGGCAACTTCGACGCAGCCTGCGCCTCGTCCCCGGGTATCATTTCTTCAGTCTTCTTTTGGAGGAGCCCATGCTCACGCCTTCCTTCGTCCGCCGCTCGGTCATCATCGCCGCCCCCCTGCTGTTCGCCTGGGCAGCGTTGCCCGGCTGCAGCGCCACCGTCGTCGCCTTCGGCGAGTGCACCGTCGACGGTCAGGCCTACGAGGTCGGCGACACGTTCTCCGATGGTTGCAACACCTGCACCTGCGAGTCCGGCGGCTCGGTCTCCTGCACCGAGCTCGACTGCGGCTCGGGCTGCGTCGTCGATGGGGTCTTCCGCGAGGTCGGGGAGACCTTCGTGGCGTCCGATGGCTGCAACACCTGCACCTGCGACGCGCCCGAGAGCGTCTCTTGCACGGCGCTCGAGTGCAGCTGTCCAGGCACCCCGCCGGACTGCCCCGTCGAGCCCGGCTGCACGGCGCAGCCGTACTGTGACGGCGTCTCGTGGCAGTGCTCGATCGAGTGCGAAGAGTGCAACGATGAGCCTCCGCCTTGCCCGGCGCCCCCGGATGGCTGCTTCTACGAAGGGCCGTACTGCGTGAACGGCGAGTGGACCTGCGGTGAGCTCATCTGCGACGAGCCCTGCGGCGGGCCGCCCCCCTCCTGCCCCCAGCCGGGGGACCCCAACTGCTGGTCGGAGCCCGTCTGCACCGACTTCGGCTGGAGCTGCGAGACCTATTGCAACGGCGACGCTTGCTACGACATGTACCCCGAGGGGTATCAGACCGCGGTCTTCCAGATCTTCCAGTACTGCGGCTGCTTGGACAACTCGACCTGCCAGGCCGAGTGCGCCGGCACCCAGGTCTGCGACGGCATGGGGCCGACCTTCCAATGCGAGGAGTGCGTGGGCATCGCCGCCGAGCAAGGCGAGCAGTGCGTCTACGACGCGGTCTTCGGCGACGAGTGCCAGAGCGATCCCGAGTGCGCTGCCTTCATGGAGTGCGTGCAAAACGGCGGCTGAGGGTCCCAGCGTGACGGCCTCACCCGACGCCGCCACGCACAGGCTGCTCGAGCGCGCCGAGGCGGTCCTCTCCGGTGGGGGAGGGCTGCTCGACGCGCTCGCGTGGTCTCGCTCGCTGGAGGATGCGTTCCTGTCGGGGGGTGGCGAGAGCGACCCGCGCCCGCGCTACGACGTCGACCGCGAGGCCCTCGAGGCGCGGCTCGGCCGCCTCGACGCGTTCGAGGCGGAGCTCGAGGGAGACGACGCGCTCGTTCGCCTGTTGAGGAGCCGGGTGGCGAGCCAGCGCGCGGGCGCGCGGATGATGCTCGCCCTCGGGACCCGCGCCTTCTACGAGGTCAGCGTCGAGGTGTACGGGGGCGCCCGCACGACCTGGTTCGACGCCGACTCGACCAACCTCGACTTCGCCGAGCACCTGCTGCAGCGCATCGGCGCGACCGAGGTCGCCTCGCGTGGAGACGAGGACGAGCAGCTCGACGCTGACGGGCTGGCCTCGTACGTCACCGACAAGCTCTCCAGGCGGCGCGTGCGGCCCAAGCTCGACGTCATCGTCGACGACCAGCTCGGCGCGAAGGCGATCGCCGGCAAGACGCGGCTGCGCATCCGGAGCGACGCCCGGTTCGACGCGGAGGAGGCGCGCTCTCTCTACCTCCACGAGGTCGAGACCCACGTCTTTACCGCGCAGAACGGCGCGGCGCAGCCTCACCTGGGCTTCCTCGACACGGGCGGCCCGATGACCACGCGCACGCAAGAGGGGCTCGCCGTCTTCGCCGAGCTGTACGCGCAGGCGCTCACGATCGGACGCCTGCGCCGCCTCGTCGAGCGCGTTCGGCTCGTGGCCATGGCGGAGGACGGCGCGTCGTTCGTCGAGCTGTTCCGCTACCTCCGCGAGCGCGGGGTCGACGAGCGCGCCGCGTACCTCGACGTGATGCGCGTATGCCGCGGCGGGGTGTGCGGCGGCGGGGCGCCGTTCACCAAGGACGCGAGCTACCTCGCGGGCCTCGTCGAGGTCTACGACTTCCTACGGCTCGCGGTGAGCCACGAGGGCGCCCTGGTGGCGGAGACCCTGGTGAGCGGCCGCCTCTCCCTCGACGAGATGGAGGCGCTCGTCGAGCTTCGGCACGACGGGCTGCTCGCGCCGCCGCGCTACATCCCCAGCTGGCTGCGGCGGTGGGACGACCTCTTGGCCCACTTCGCGTTCACGTCGTTCCTGGGCGAGATCGACCTCACCCACGTGGCCAAGCGGCACGCCTGGCTCGAGGCGTTGCCGCCCCGCTCGCGGCCGGCGCTGATCAAGCGCGGCGAACGGAGCGGATGACCACGGGCTCGAGCGGCGCGTCCTTCGAGAACGAGGCCACGGCGCCCGTCTTGAGCCCCTTGATCTTGTCGACCACGTCCATCCCCTCGGTGACGCGGCCGAACACCGTGTACCCGTAGTCGCGGGGCTCCTTGCTCTTGTGGTCGAGGAACGCGTTGTCCGAAACGTTCACGAAGAACTGAGCCGTCGCCGAGTGCGGCTCGCCGGTGCGCGCCATCGCCACGGTGCCGCGCGTGTTCTTCACCCCGTTGTGCGCCTCGTTCTCGACGGGCTCACGCGTGGGGCGCCGCTCGTACCGCTCGTCGTACCCGCCGCCTTGCACCATGAAGCCGTCGATCACCCGATGGAACACGGTCCCCTCGTAGTGTTTGTCGTCCACGTAGCGCAGGAAGTTCTCGACGGTCTTGGGCGCGCGCGTCGCGTCGAGCGCGATCTTGAACGCGCCGTGGTTGGTGTCGACGATGACGGTCGTCTCGGCTTGGTCGCTCATGGCGCCGTAGCCTACTACGTTGTTGCGGGAGCGAGCGCGCTCTGTACCATCCCCGGCCCGGCGGTCGTTCGTAGCCGTGAGGAGGTTCGACGATGGCGAAGAAGCGCATTGCGGTGGTCGGTGGTGGGGCTTCGGGTTGTTCACTCCTGTGGGCGCTGTCGCGCGAGCAGACGAAGGAGTTAGTCGAGCTCACCCTCTTCCACGACGAGACCGAGGTGGGTGGCCATTCGAAGACCATCAACGTCTGGTTCGACGCGACTGGCAAGGGGCACGCGACGCCGCCGCCGGCTGGTGAGCCCGTCTACCCAGTCGATATCGGCGTCCAGTTCGTCTGTCCGACGCTGTATCCCAACCTCTACAAGCAGCTCGCGCTGCCCGAGCTCGCCGGCACCGTCGAGCTCGCGCCCCAGGCCGAGCTCAAGCTGTCGGGCTCGTTCTCACCCACGCTCAACTGGGGAAACTTCCCCGCGTACCAGTCCGGCCCGCGCTTCTCGCAGTGCTACGACTGGTCGACGCGGCGGCTGGCGAAGGAGTTCCAAGACGACATCAAGTACGCGCCCTTCACGCCGCTCGACGGGATCACCTTCTCGACGACGATGGAGCGCTACCTCCAGGTCGAGAACGTCCCCTGGTCGACCAACTTCTTCAGGTACCTGCTGATCCCGTACCTCTCGATCATCAACGGGTACGGCACCGGCGATCTGCTCGAGACGACGTTCGAGGACCTGTTCCCGATCTTCACCAAGATCCCGGGGCTGCAGAAGCTCGGGCCGTACGGCTCCTTCACCGAGTCGGGCAAGGGGTGGGACCGCTTCAAGAAGGGCGCGACCGAGTGGGTCGTCGCGATGGCGAGCTACGCGACGACGATGGGCACGACCACGCTCGAGCTCGGTCAGTCGGTCGTCGCGGTGTACCCCACGGCCAGCGGCAAGGTCATGGTCGAGTTCTCGCCCACGGCCGATCTCGAGCTCGCCAAGACCAACCCCGCGCACGTCGTCCCCAGGGTCGCGCGTGAGTTCGACGAGGTCGTGCTCACGACCGACATGACGACCAACCGCATGATCTTGGACAACCCGCAGAACCCGCTCTACGGCGTCCAGAAGGACTACATCGCCGAGGACAAGTTCGCGCTCATCCCCGGGGTTTGTTACATCCACCAGGACGACGACTGCTTGTCGCCGCACCTGCAAGACAAGCTCGAGGACGGTCAGTTCGTCGGCTCGTACGCCTTCGGCGATCTGTCACCGCCGAACTACTACGGCCTGCCCTACAACCTCGCGACGTCGTTCCAGACGTACCTGATGAAGAACATCCTCGGGACGCCCCACGACTGTCACGTGTCGATGTACGCAGACAGCGCCGGCGCCAAGCTGCCCGACCCCTCGAAGGTCATCTACATGAAGACCTGGCGGCACGGTCGCTGGGTCGCGAGCTTCTTCGACAAGGCGAAAAAGGAGCTGCACCGCGTGCAGGGCGTCGGGCACATCTGGTTCGCCGGCAACAACACCACCGTCGACTCCGAGGAGGGCGCGCTCGTCTCGGCGATGATCATCGCCAACAAGCTCTTCAAGGAGTTCGTCTACCCGTTCGACATGGTCTCGGAGGCGTACTTCTTCTTCGAATACTTCCAGAGCGTGATGTTCCCCAAGCCCTCGTTCCCGTGGGTGCTCGGCAACATCGCGGAGAACGCCGAGGAGCACCTGAAGAGCCTCTTCGACGGCACCTGACCGTTCGCTGAACGAGGCACCGTTGCCGCGTCCGGCGAGCGCCGCGCGGCGATTTCACCCCCCCCGGCCCCCCTCACTTCGGTGAGGGGGGAGCCCCGGTGGCTCAGCCCTGCGCGATGTAGCCCTTGACCTCGCGGTCGGTGAGCACGGCGAAGGAGCGGCCGTGCATCATCACGCACAGGACGCTGAAGCCGGCCTTGAACAGCAGCGCCAGCTCCCACCTGCCGAAGAAGCTCCACGCGTGCCAGGCGATGGCGAGGCCGTGGAAGAGCACGCCGAGCACGCTGACGACGACGAGGACGAACCGCGTCATCGATGACTTGCCGAGCAGCAGCTTGCCGAACATCCACGTGAGGCCAAGGCTCATCGCGAGGCCGGCGATCGTGAAGGGGGTGCGGATGATGCCGAGCCCACCGGTGAACACGGACACGAGCGCGCTGACGACGGCGAAGCCGTACCAGTTGTTCGTGATCCACTCGATCTTCTGCCTAGCGGTCATCGACTTGGTCCTCTCCTCGGTCGGCATACCATGCGCGTGATTGAGACGCGCTCAAGGGCTGTTCGGTTCGAAAGGGCATTTTATTTCACGCGAACGAGCAAAAGTCGTCGTGGCACCTGGCTTGCTTCAGGTGGGCCCAGCGAGCGCCTCCGCGAGCAACCTATGGAAATGATGCACGCCGACCTCCCGTGAGGGGCTGAAGCGGCCGCGCTGGTAGAGGCGCGAGCGTACCCCCCGCTGCACGCTCTCGACCACGGCCTCATCCTCCAGCTCGACCTGGTGGAGATCTGCGCCCGGGCCGCTCGACCGACGCTGCGCGTCGTGGACCAGCGAGACGTACCGTACGCGCGTCTTGTCGGGGCCGAGCGGCTGGACCGCGTTGATGGAGACGCCCCACGCGTACACGTTGATCATCGTGCTGGGGAACAGGAACGCGTAGAAGGCGGACACGCCGCGGCCGTGGTCGGGATGATCGGTCGGGAGCGCGAGCCGCTCCTCGCCCTCCTTGCCGACCCCGATCTGCAAGCTCGCCCACCTCAGGGTCTCGGTCGTGTACGCGCCGTAGTCGAGACCCTGCGCCAGCGCCGGGTGCACGAACGGGATGTGGAAGCCCTCGAGGTAGTTGTCGCAGTAGAGCGCCCAGTGCGCGCCGACCTCGTAGCTCTTGCTGTCGGTGGCCGAGAGGGTGTCCCACGGCACGAAGGAGAGCCGCTCGGCGAGCGGGCCGAGCCACTCTTCGAAGCTCTGCCGCGGGCGGATCGACGCAAACGTGAGCGGCCCCAGCCGGCCCGTCGCGACGCGCGGCAGATCGTCCGAAGCGCGGGGGAAGCCCTGCGCTCCCTCGAACTCCGGCATGTGCGCGAAGCGGCCGTCGAGGTGGAAGCGGCGGCCGTGGTACCGGCAGCGCAGCGAGGAGCACGGCGCGCGCTCGCTGACGAGCAGCGCGCCGCGGTGGGTGCACACGTTCGACAAACAGCGCCGCTCGCCCGCGGCGTCCCGCGTGAGCACGAGCGGCTCGTCGAGGCAGCCCTCGAGCAGCGTCAGCGGCGCCGCCGAGGAAGGCTCCGGCGTCAGGTCTTCCCAGGCGGCGAGCTGCCAGCTCGCCGCGAAGACCCGCTCGATCTGCGCTCGGTACGCGGCGCTGTCTCGATAGAAATCGGCGGGCAGCGTCGAGGCGACCCGGATGTCCGGGTCGACCTCGAACGGGTCTGTCATTTGAAAGCGCCGCGGGCGGGCGGCTCGGGCGCGCCGTTGGGCCACGCGACCACGAGCGTCTTCTTCTTGTCCGTCCAGGAGAACTCGGCCCGAGGAGCTGGCCCTCGAAGAACCGGTAGACGAGGCTGGCCACGCCGCCGGAGGCGAAGACGAAGTCGTCGCCGCGCCCGCCGCCCCGCGTGACCTTCACGCCGTTGGGCTCTCCGCCCGTGTCGTTCTTGCCCTTGCAGGAGACGCGGATCCACTCGCGGACCTGCTTCGTCTCGCAGCCGAGCTTCCCGGAGCCGAGCACCGTGACCTCGCGGGTCTGCGCGCTCCACTCCTCGGAGGTCGGCACGGCAGACTTGCCCGAGGGGATGGGAGGCGGCCACGCCGTCGAAGGCGGAGGCGTCGGAGGCGCGCCGGTCATCGGCGCCGCGGTCTCGGTGCCGCCGGAGGTCGCGCAGCCCAACGACTTCAACGACGCGTCCATCCCCTTCAGCGCCTCGGTGCACGACTGCTTGGCGATGTCGGGCGGCAGCTCCTTCATCATCTTCTTGACGTCATCGAAGCTCTTCTTCATCTCGGCCTGGCTGCCCGCCGGCATCTTCGACGTCATGCAGTCGAGCGCGGCGTAGTACGCGTCGCAGCCGCCAGGAGCCGCCGCGGCGGTGGTCGCGGCCGTGGCGGTGGCTTCAGCCGTCGCGGTCGCCGTGGCCGCAGCGGTCGCCGTCGGCGCGCCCTTGTCGTCGGGCTTCGAGGCGCTCGCCGACGCTGAGGACGAGCCCTTGTCGTCGTCCTTCTTCTTCTTCTTCGGCTCGTCGTCGTCGTCGTCGTCGTCCTTCGCCGACTTCTTGTCTTCCTTCTTGTCGCAACCGGTCGCCGCCACACTCAGCATCAGCAGGCACAGCAAGCTGGAACGTAGGATCATCGCTTCCTTCCACTCTGCGCCGGATTCGAAGCTAGGGCGCTCGACGCAACGCTACTACGATGCCGGCCTTCTCGGGAGAGTGGAGGAACCATGAGACTCAAGGGCAAGATCGCGCTCGTCACCGGCGCGAGCAGGGGCATCGGCAGGGCCAGCGCGCTCGCGCTCGCGCACGAAGGCGCCACGATCGTGGGCGTCGCGCGCACCAAGGCCGAGCTCGACGAGCTGTGCCGGGCCATCTCCGCGTCGGGCGGCTCGGCGAGCTCCTTCGTCGCCGACGTCACCAAGGCCGCCGACGTCGCGGCCGCGGTCGGCGACTGCGTCGCGAAGCACGGCCGGATCGACATCCTGGTCAACAACGTTGGAATGGGCGGCTACCGCCCGTTCCTCGAGTGGTCCGAGGCCGACTACGACCGAATCATGGCGACCAACGCGAAGAGCACCTGGCTCTTCTGCAAGGAGGTCATCCCCCACATGTTGTCGAACGGTGGCGGAAACATCATCAACGTCGCCAGCGTCGCCGGCCTCCAAGGGTACGCCAACGAGGCGATCTACTGCTCCTCCAAGTTCGCCCAGGTCGGCCTCACCCAGGCGCTCGATCGCGAGTTTTGGCAGAAGAACATCAAGGTCAGCGCCATCTGTCCTGGCGGCGTGGAGACTCACTTCGCGCTCGGTGACGGGCGCACCGCCGGGAGCGAGCACATGAAGGGGTTCTCGACCGCCGAGGACGTCGCCGAGGCGGTCGTGCTCGCCGCGCTTCCCCGCGATCGGAGCCGCATCGTCGCCGTCGTGATGCGGCCGATGAACGAGCAGACCTGAGCTTCAGCGCCCTCGCTTGAGCCGGATCCGGGCGAGGGCCACGGGCCGCGGCGGGGCGCCTCTCGCGCCTCGACGACGACGTGACCTCGCCGCGCCAGCTCGGAAAGGACGCGCCGCGTCTCGTCGCACGGGAGGCCGACGACATCGACGAGCTCGTCGATCGAGCTCTGGCCGTCGATGCGCGACGCGACGTACGCGAGCCTGGGGTCGATGCCTTCCCCCTCGCTGCCGAGCGGAGCGACCAACCTCGGCACGTGCCAGCCCTCGCCCAGCGCGGTCGGCCCGGAGCTCGGCGGCGGCGCGGTGACCTCGTCGGGCGGGGGCGCGGCGTCCCCCAGGATCTCGTGTCGCACGCTCAACAGCTCGGCGTCCGTCATGCGGCCGCTGAGCATGGCGTCGACGTACGAGATCGTGTTGCTCGTCACCTCTCGGGTCGAGGGGGGCGCGCTCGTCGGTCTCGGGCCGCTCTTGGGCTTGGGGGGGTCCTGCTCGCTCACGATCTGCCTTCGCTCCAGCTCGCTGCGAACGACTGCGGGACGCTCCCTGCGCCGGTCATGGACCGACCATAGTGCCGACCGAGAGAGTTGGCTGTCAACCGGCGACCGGCCCACCTATCCTCGCCCTTGCCATGTCGCAGGATGAAGCACCCAGCCCGCTCGTGAAGATCCGCAAGGCCGTGTCGCCGCCGCGTGTCCCCCGCGCGGGAGAGGCGCCTGGCCCGCGCCCGCTCTACGCGGTGTGGGAGCTCACCATGAAGTGCGACCAGCCCTGCGAGCACTGCGGCTCGCGGGCGGGGGCCGCGCGCATCCAGGAGCTGTCGACCGAGGAGATCCTCAAGGTCGCCGACTCCCTCGAGGAGCTCGGCACGCGTGAGGTGGCGCTCATCGGCGGCGAGGCGTACCTGCGCCCCGACCTGCCAAAGATCGTCGAGCACCTCGCCAAGAAGGGCATGCGCGTCAGCCTCCAGACCGGGGGACGAGCCTTCCACGCCGAGCGCGCGAAGACCCTCAAGGCGGCGGGTCTCTATGGCGTCGGCGTCTCGATCGACGGCCCGCCGAAGATCCACGACCGGCTCCGAGGCAACCTGGGTAGCTACGCCGCCGCGATGAAGGCGCTCGACAACGCGCGAGAGGCCGGCATGGTCGTGACCTCGAACGCGCAGATCAACCGCCTCAACTACCAGCACCTTTGGGAGCTGGTGGAGGCGCTCTGGAAGAAGGACGCCATCGCCTGGCAGGTGGCGCTCACCGTGCCGATGGGGCGCGCCGCAGACCGGCCCGACTGGCTGCTCGAGCCGTACATGATCGTCGACGTCGTCGACACGCTCGCGGCGATCCAGCTGGAGGGCATCAGGCGCTACACGGGCAAGGGCGAGCCCTTCAACATCTTCGTGGGCAACAACATCGGGTACTACGGCCCGCACGAGACGACGCTCCGCTCGCGGCCGGGCGGCCGAGAGTCCTTCTGGCAGGGGTGCGAGCCGGCCAATACGTGATCGGCATCGAGTCGGACGGCAAGGTGAAGGGCTGCCCGTCTCTGCCGACCGAGCCTTACGTCGGCGGCAACGTCCGCGACCAGGCGGTGCGCGAGATCTGGGAGACCTCGCCCGAGGTCAGGTTCACGCGTGACCGCACGACCGACGAGCTCTGGGGGTTCTGCAAGACCTGCTACTACGCCGAGACCTGTATGGCGGGCTGCTCGTGGACGGCGCACTGCACCCTGGGGCGCCGAGGCAACAACCCGTTCTGCTATCACCGCGCGAAGCAGCTCGAGAAGCAGGGCATCCGCGAGCGCCTCCAGAAGAAGGAAGAGGCCCCGCAGCAGCCCTACGATTTCGGTCGCTACGAGATCCTCGAAGAGCCGCTACCGGTCGCGACCTCTGACGCTGCGGCTGCGACAGCTGCGCCCTCGGCCGAGAACTCGGCCCGACCCGACCCCCTCCCTTAGGATGCGCCCCTCATGGGGCGCACCTCGACCCGGGCCGTCTGCCTCGCGACCGCGGCGCTCGCGCTGACCGCGGTCGTGAGCGCCTGCCGCCCCGTGCGCAAGCGCGCCCCTCGTGAGGAGGTCCGCGCGATCTCGCTCCAGGATCCGACTCCGCGTCGGCGCGCTGGCGCGCCGCTCGAGGCCGACGTCGAGGCCCTCCCCGAGCCGCCTCCGGGCTTCGTCCACGCGAAGGCTCGCTTCGTCTGGATCCGCAAGCGGCCCGACCCTGACGCCGAGTGGATGGGGTACATGACCCTTGGTCAGTCGTTGGCGCTGCGCCGTGACCCCCGGGGTATGGTCGACGGCGGCGGCTCGATCTGCAGCAAGTGGGCCCCCGTCGAGCCCAAGGGGTGGGTGTGCCTCGGTCGAGACGCGACCCTCGACGAGGACGACCCGACGTTCCAGATCATGCGCTCTCGCACCGCCGACATCTCCTCGCCTTACCCCTTCGACTACGCTCGCTCGCTCGGCGCTCCGCGGTATCGCGTGCTACCCAGCGAGCGCGATCAGCGCGCGCGTGAGGGAGACATCGCCGCGCTGCTCGGCAAGATCGGGAAGGCTCGTTCCACGAAGGGCGACGTCGAGCTCGCGGCGATCGACCGACGGCTCGTGGGCGTCGAGCTCGACCTCACCGGCGCCCCCATCCCTCCGATGTTCGAGCCAGCCCCGACGGTGATGGAGTCCGACGAGGACCTCTCGCACGGCTCGACCATCGCGTACGTGGGCGAGTTCGATCACGACGGGCGCGCCTGGCTGCTCGGCTGGGACCACTCGATCGTCCCCCAGGTCCGGGTGAAGAAGTTTCCGCGCTCCCGCTTCGCGGGCGTCGAGCTCGACGCTGACATCGAGCTGCCGATCGCCTTCGTGCGGCGCCAGGGAGCCTACCGCTACAAGAGAAGCGCCGAAGGCGCGCCGGTCATCACGACCGAGACGTTCGACCCACACACGATGGTCGACCTCACGGACGGTGTGGTCCAGGTCGACGGGCGCAAGCTGTTCGAGACCACGACGCCAGGGGAGTGGGTCTCCGAGCGCGACGTCGTGTACGTGAACCCGACCTCCGCCGTCCCCAAGGAGGTCTCTTCGCTCGGCCGCAGGACCTGGCTCGAGGTGAGCACGGTGGGCGGCTGGCTCGTGGCCTATGAGGGCGCGCGCCCGGTCTATGCGACCGCGATCTCCGCGGGGCGCGCCGGCCTCAAGGACGACGGCACGATGATCCCCTCGTCGTCGACGCCGCTCGGCACGTACACGATCAAGAGCAAGCTGCGCACGACGACGATGCGCTCGGATCGGCGCCCGAACCGCTCGTTCGCGGAGGTGATGTACACGCAGGTCTTCGAGGGCGACTACGCGCTCCACGGTGCGTATTGGCACGAAGACTTCGGCGAGCGACGCAGCGCTGGGTGCGTGAACCTCGCGCCGATCGACGCCAGGTGGCTGTTCGAATGGTCGGAGCCGCGCATGTTCGACGGCTGGCACGCCAAGAACACCCTGGCGGGTGAGCCCACCACGGTCGTCGTCGTCCACCTCTGACGGAGCGGCTCAGCGGCGCGCGACCGGCGTGAGCCGGAGATCGCGCGACGGAGACAAGGTGATGCGCGGCCGCGCCTTTGGCGGCGGGCCCTCGTGGCGGAACGTGAAGCGTTGATAGAGCGAGGCGAGCGCGACCGTCGCCTCGACCTGCGCGAAGGCGCGGCCGATGCACGCGCGCGGTCCCGCGCCGAACGGAACATACGCCTGCTTCGGCCGCCGCTCCTCCTCTTCGGGCGCAAAGCGCTCGGGCTTGAACGCGAGAGGATCGGGGAAGAAGCGCGGATCTCGGTGGGTGAAGTAGATCCAGATCACGACCTCGCTCCCTCGGGGGATCGAAAACTCGCCGATCGTCGCCTCGCGCGCCGCGCGCCGCGCCACGACGAACGCGGGCGGATAGAGGCGCATCGCCTCACGCACCACGCGGTCGGTGAGGGCCAGGTGCTCGACGTCTGCGCTCGTCACCTCGCGCCCGCCGAGGACCTCGTCGACCTCCCTCACGAGCGCGCGCTCGACCTCGGGCGCGCGGGCGAGCAGGGTGAGCGCCCAGGTTAGCGTGTTCGACGTCGTCTCGTGGCCGGCCAGCAAGAACGTCACGAGCTCATCGCGGATCTCGCGCGGCGACAGCTGCACCGAGCCCTCCTCGGGATCCACGGCGTCGAGCAGCATCTGGAGCAGATCGCTCCGGCGGGTCGACCCTGCACGCCGCGAGGCGACGACGCGCTCGATGACCCCGTCGAGCTGCTCGGCGGCGCGCGCCGTCACGCGATCGACCGGCCAGCGCAGCGCGGCGGGCGCAGCGCGCGGCATCGCCAACGACAGCTGCAGCCTGCTCATCGAGCGGCCGACGATCTCGACCTCCTTCGCGAGATCGATCCCCAGCAGCGTCCGCCCGACGATCCGCAGCGTGAGGTCGGTCATCGCGTGGCCCACGTCCCACGCCCGCCCCTCCTTGATCTTGGACACGGTGACCCGCGTCTCGTCGGCCATCGCGCCGACGCACGACTCGATGGCCTTCTTGGTGAACGCCGGACCGAGCAGCCGCCGGTGACGTCTCCAGACCTCGCCGTCGGTCGTCAGCAGGCCTTGCCCGAGGACGCGCGCGAGGGACTCGAGGGCCGTGTGCGTCTTCTCGAACGCGTCGGCCTGCGTGATCAGCACCTCGCGGATGTGATCCGGGTGCTTGATGACGTAGAGCGGCACCCCTCGCGCCGGGGCGTAGTACACGTCGCCATAGCGAGCGAACCGATCGCCGACGAACGAGAACGGGTCGAAGAAGAAGGCCGCCGCATACCGCAGCGAGCTGGCCGTCCCGCCGGAGCGCTCCGGCGGGCCAGGAGGGAGCCTCAGTTGCCGCCCGCGCCGCCGGTGCCCGGAGCGCCCGCGACGCCGTACTCGGCGGCGAAGCCACCATCGCCCATGCTGCCGCCGGCGCCGCCGGTCGCCGGAGAGCCCGCGACGCCGTATTCGGCGGCGAACCCACCGTCGCCCATTCCACCGCCGCCATCGACGACCTGGCCGCCCGCGCCGCCCGTGCCTGGCGCGCCGGCGACGCCGTACTCGGCAGCGAAGCCCCCGCTGCCCGTGTCGTCGCCACACGCCGTCACCGACACCAGCCCGAGGATGAGGGCCGCCGCGGTCATCGGGACGCTGCCCTCGGTGTCGCGCAGCTTCGACCCGCAGTGCGGGCACGTGGACTCTTTGAGCTTCGCGGCGCAGCCACAGGAAGGGCAAGTGATGAAGGGCGGCATCGCTCGATCGTGGCTGCTTGGGCCCTCATCTGTCAACGCTGCCGCAACGCGGCAGCAACGTTGCGCCACCCTGCCCGTGCGGGGTCCGCGACGGTGTGGGGCCGCGCCGCGGGCGCGCCGACGGGCGCGGCAGCGGATGGCACGGACCGTGAAGTGGCGCCCCCATGGCCCGCCCCAACACGCTCCGTGATTGTCTGACGGTGTTCGGCGTGACGCTCTTCGCGGTCGCCGCTCTCGGCTGCGCTGACGACACCACCGCGTCCGGCGGCGCCGGGGCGGGCGGAGGCGCGAGCGCCGGCGGCGGCGACGAGGGAGGCGCGAGCCAAGGCGGTGGCGCGGAGGGTGGGCAAGGCGCGGGAGACCCGGTCATCCCCGGGGAGCACCCTCGCATCTACCTCAACGACGCCGAGCGAGCCCGGCTCTCGACGGCGCTCGCGGCGCCGACGGCCGCCGCCGATCGCTACAAGGCGTACGTGGACGCGGCCCTCGAAGGGAACACGCCCTACGATTTTCAGGGCTGGCACGCCGCGCTCGTGTACGCGCTGACGGGGGACGATGCCTACGCCGACCTCGCCATCGCGCACGTCGACGCGATGGTCGCCGAGGACGAGGCGCTCGTGGCCGCCGGCTCCTCGCCGCTCGTCGCCGCCGACAGCTACCTCGAGGTGGGGCCGCGCGTCGGGGACATGGCCATGGTCTTCGACTGGTGCTTCGACCGAGTGACCGACGAGCAGCGGACGCGCTGGATCGCCTGGGGCAACCAGGCCGTGTTCAACGTCTGGCATCACGAAGAGGCGAGCTGGAGCGGGCAGCCCATGCCGTGGAGCGGCTGGGCCGTCGATGACCCCGTGAACAACTATTACTTCTCGTTCCTCCGCGCGACCATGCTGCTCGGCCTCGCCACCTACGCGGAGAACCCCGAGGCACCTCTGCACCTCGACTTCTTCCGCCAGACCAAGATCGACGGTCAGCTGCTCGAGGTCTACGCGGCGCTCGGGGGCGGCGGCTCGCGCGAGGGCACCGGCTACGGTGTCGCCATGGCGAACCTCTTCCGCATCTACGACGTGTGGGAGAAGTCGACCGGAGAAGACCTCGCCGGGCTCACCGACCACGCGCGAGGCTCGATCGCGCACATGCTCCACTCGATGGCGCCGACGCTCGACCGCATCGCGCCGATCGGCGACCACGCGCGAGACAGCACCGCGGCCCTCTTCGACTACCACCGCGACTACCTGCTCGTGCTCGGCGCGCTCTACCCCAGCGATCCCGCGTCGCTCGTCGCTCGCACCGCCCTCTCGGCCTCGAGCGTGCCCGAGGCGTCGCAGGGCTTCATGCGCTTCTCCGACTTCCTCTACGAGCCCGCCGGCCTCGAGACCGCGCCGCTGTCGTCGCTCTACCCCGCCTATCACGCCGAGGGCGTCGGGCACGTCTTCGTGCGCTCCTCGTGGGAGCAGGACGCGACGTGGGCGTCGTTCATCGCCGGCCCCTACGATCAGAGCCACGCCCATCACGACCAGGGCTCGCTCACCATCTTCAAGGACGAGTGGCTCGCGTACGACGCCAACATCGACTCGCAGTCAGGAATTCGGCTCGAAGAAAAGCTGCACAACCTGGTGCGCATCGAGTCTCAAGGGTCGGTCGCGCGCATGGTCGAGGGCGCGCCGCCGTCGACGCTGCTCGCGCTCCAAGACGAGCCGAGCGCGACGTTCTTCGCCGCCGACCTGACGAGCGCGTACGGCGGCGCCGCCCTGGTCACGTCGGTGCGCCGCGAGGTCGTGTTCGTGAAGCCGAGCTTCTTCGTCGTCCGCGATCGCGTCGGGACGAGCGCGCCCAGCGCCCAGCGCGTCTTCCAGCTCAACACGCCGCTGCAGCCGAGCGTGTCCTCGGGCCGAGCCTCGATCGACGGCGCAGCGAGCTCGCTCGACCTCTTCGTGGTCCGCCCCGCGGCTGTCACGCCGAGCGTCGTCGACTGGGACGCCACGGACGGCGACATGAACGGGGGCTATCGGATCGAGGTCGCGACCTCGGGGCAAGAGGAGGCGCTCTTCCTCACCGTGCTGTCGATCGATGGTGAGGTCGCCAGCGCGACGGCGAGCGGGGCCGCTGGCGTCACCATCGCCGCCGCCTCGGGCGACTTCACGGTGAGCTTCTCGGAAGAAGGCGTCGGCGCGACCGTCGAATCCGCGAGTGGAACGACCACGTTCACGGCCGCCGTCGACCAGCTCCCGCTGCTCGCGGAGTGAGCCCCTGCCCCCACGCCCTCAGGCCTGAAGCTCACTGCGCCGCGGCCCAGTCGATCTCGACACCACCGAGCACGATGGCCACGAGCAGCGAGAAGACCTTTCGATACACGTCGAGCGAGGCGCCGAGCGCAGGCTCCAGCGCAGCGAGCTTGCGCGCACCGGCGTCGTGGACGGTCTTCTTGGCGTGATCGAGGGCCTCCGCGCGGGTCGTGTGCGGGCCCTCGTCCTCCAGGCGGTGAATGATCGACGCGTATTCGTCGAGCACCACCTGGAGCGCCGACCGTTGAATCTCGATGACCTCGGGCGCCCGAGCCCCCTCGAACAACGCGAGGGTGACGGCCCGCTCCCCTGCGTCGATGACCAAGCGGCGCAGCGTGCGCGACGGAAAGAGCGCGCTGCCCCGGACCTCGGCGGCGAGCGCGCTCCACTCGTCCCGCTTGGACGAGGGCGCCCTCTGCCAGAGGTGCTCGCTGACCCGGACCGTCTCCACCGCCATGGGCCCAACGAGCGTAGCCGCCCTCGTGCGCGCCCACCATTGACGACGATGTAGCAGGCATGTACCCCGCTTGCTTTGGAGGGCTCGATGAAGAAGCTGCTGGCGGGGGCGATGACGGCGTTGGTGGTCGGGATCTTTGGCTGTGCCGGGGAGACCGAGTCCGCGCCGGACGTCGAGAGCGAAGAGACGGAGCAGGTCGGGGAGACCGAGCAAGAGGTCAAGGGCGGCAACAAGCCGATCTGCGCGCTCAAGTGCGCGGCGCCGCCCGACGGCTGCCACTACGAGAACGCGGTCCTCACGGGCCCCTGCAACAAGCTCACGTGCGGCGAGCTCGTGTGCGACGGCACCCCCGGCTGAGCCAGGGTCTCACGGCGAAAGCCGGATCGTCGCGAGGATCTCCGTGAAGACGTCGCGCTCGAGCGCGGCCTTGCAGTCTGGGGGGGTCTGCTGGTTGCTCCCCACCCCGAAGATCAGCAGCGCGCCGCGCTTCGGGTCCTTCGTCGAGGGGAGCTTGGCCACGCAGTAGACCGTGGTCGCGAGGGACTTTCCGGTTCGGAAGGACTGCGCCACGAGCTTCATGCCGCCGACCGTGACGGACTCGACGGCGCCCACGACGATCGGCTCGAGGCCGCTGTGGTCCTTCAGCGCCTCGACGAACAGAGGCTGCAGGTCCTTCGCGCCCGGCTTGTCCTCATACGGCCGGATCAGGAAGCGTTGGGGGCCACCCGGGGGACCGCTCGACCCGAAATACTCCGTCGCGGAGGGGCCATGGACCGACCATCCCCCCGCCTTCCGATACGAGAGGGCGACGCCGATCGCCGGCAACCCGAAGCGCCCTGCCTCTTCGGGGGTGACGGCGAAATCCGTGGCTGGCGCGGGGGCGCTCGTGGCCTCGACGACGGGGGCCGACGCCGATGGGGTCGTCGTCTCCGTGCCGACCTGGTGCGGCTCGACCTGGACGACGTTCAGGCACGGCCGCGGCTCGGGGCACCCCACGACCGCCAGAGGCAGCGCGAGCCCAGCGACCGTCGATACGGTGAACGAGGCCCTTCGCCTGCGGATCGCCGCGAGATCGGGGTCGAGCCTCGGATCGGAGCCCTCGTCGTCTTTCATTCCCCCAACAAGATCCAAGCCGCACCAGGTGTCAACCGACGGCCGGACCGCGAGCGCCGCGTCGGCGGTAAGATCGGCTCATGCGGACCTTGGCTTGGCTCCCGTGGGTCGCTGCGCTCGTGTTGACGGCTGGCTGCGGCGGTTGCGACGACAGCGGCACCGGCGCCTCGGGCGCAGGCAGCGAAGGGGGTGGCCCGACCGGCGGGAGCGGCCCTGTCTGCACCGACTGCACGCCGGTCGGGGACACGACCTACGCCCTGCCCTCGCCGGCCGGCGCGACGGTGTGGACGACCACGACGATGGACAAGGTCCTGCGCGAGGCCCAGCCGCCGACGACCGAGGGCGCCGAAATCGAGGTATTCGCTGCGAAGAATGAGCACGAGCCGTTCCAGATCGTCGTGCACGCGCCGGGCGGGGGCACCGCGACCCTAGCGCTCTCCGAGCTCGCCGGCCCCGGCGTGATCGATCGCGTGGAGATCGAGCGCGTCGAATACGTGTCGATCGCCGAGCCCTCCGATCCAGGAGGGATCCCGAGCGGGCGTATCCCTGACGCGCTGGTGCCGACGAGCTTCGGAACGGCGGAGCCCTTGCCTCCGGGTGAGAACCAGCCGTTCTGGATCACCGTGACCGTCCCGCCGAGCGCGCCGGCCGGCGACTACACCGCCACGCTCACGGTCGACGTCGGCGGGAGCACGAGCGAGATACCGGTGCGGCTGCACGTCTTCGACTTCGCGCTGCCTGCGGAGATCGGCTTCGACGGCAACTGGA
Organism: Polyangiaceae bacterium; assembly: GCA_016719945.1. Classification (GTDB taxonomy): domain Bacteria; phylum Myxococcota_A; class Polyangia; order Polyangiales; family Polyangiaceae; genus Xiheicaenibacterium. Next base: position 63,054 of record JADJYE010000021.1, read on the forward strand.
ACGCCAGCATGGAGGCCCTCGGCGGTGGGGAGAGCCTGGAGGCAGTGCAGTCGATCAAGGACTTCTTCTACGAGCACCGGCTGGTGCCCTCGTCGGTCGCCTGGCCCGCGGGCCTGAACTACACGGGGGGCATCGAGTTCGACTGCGCGAGCGGCACCTTCCTCGAGGAGGACAACCCCTACGACTTCTCCCAGCTCGGCCCCAAGTACATCGACGGCGAGGGGTGGAACGGCGTCGGCTTCCCGAGCTTCCAGATCATGCAGTTCGTCGACAACTCGACGCCGCGCCCGCAGTCGTTCTGCGGCGTCGATCGAGGGCCCGACCCTTTCGGGACCGCGGCGTACAACGACGAGTGGTCGCGGCTGCTCTCGGCCATCGACGACTACCTCGTCGCGCGTGGCTGGGAGGGCAAGGGCTACTACTACGTCCAGAACGAGCCCCAGGGGCCCGAGGACTACGACGTCGCGGCGTTCCTTGCGGCGCTGACGAAGCAGGCTGCACCCAACCTGCGGATCGCCATCAGCGAGGAGCCGAAGCCCGAGATCGCGCAGCACCCGTCGGCGGCGGGGCAGTCGTACGACCTGTGGTGGGCGAACCTCTCCGAGTTCGACCCCGAGTACGCGCGCACGAGGCAGGAGCTGGGGGAGACGGTGTGGTGGTACTTCCTCTATGGCGATCTCCCCCCCCATTTCAACCCCATCACCATCGACCACCCCGGGATCGAGTCACGGATCGGCCATTGGGCTGCCTGGAAGTACCGCGTGAAGGGCTTCGCCTATTACTCCGTCACCGGCTGGGGCGCCGACCCGTACAACGACCCGCGCCCGCAGGGTACGAACCAGAACGGCGACGGCTTCCTGCTCTATCCGCCGCAGAACGGGCGGATCGCGCGCAGCATCCGCTGGGCGCTGCTCCGTGAGGGCGTGGAAGACTGGGAGTACCTCAAGCTCGCGGCCGGGGGTGTGCCCGACGCTCCAGGCGCGTCCGTCGGGTGTGACGCCACGGTCGACAGCGCGGTCTCCTCGACGACCTCGTTCACGCGAGACGCCGCCGCGCTGAAGCACCTGAGGGACGAGCTCGGCGCGTACCTCGGAGGGGAGCGCGACGGCTGCCCGCTCCTCGACTCCACGCTGCCCGGCGCACACCCCCGCGGGACCTACGCTATCAACTTCCAAGATCCCGCGGGAGAGCCTTCGGCCGACCCCCTCACGGTCGACGGCGTCGATTGGCTCAAGGTCGGCTGGGAGACCTACGATCAGACCGAGGGTTATGGCTGGTCGGGGCCTTACATCGGAGACCCTGCGATCATGCTCACCCAATACATTGACGCCCCCGTCGACGATCTGCAGCGGTCGATCATCTACAACGACTATGGGCGCACCGACACGTTCAACTGGGACATCGAGAACGGCCGCTACGCGGTGACGGTCTCGGTCGGCTGGTACGACCGCACGTACCTCATGAACCGGGTCGTGGTGGAGGGGCAGGTCCTGTTCGACGACGTCGAGACCAACCCCGCCGAGCCCTATAGAGTCGCGACCGTGACGGTCGACGTGGCGGACGGGAACGTGACCCTCGAGGTCGGTCAGGACAACGAGTACACGATGCTGAACTGGGTGCGCATCGACCCGGCGGAGTGAGCGCTAGCGGGTCGACGCGCTCCGCCGCACGGTGCGGCGCCGCTGCTCCTGGGGCTCAGGGTCTGCTGGGGCGGGCCGCGGCGCGGGCGCAGCGCGGGGCGCCGGCGCCTCTGGGCTCCGCTTGGGCGGCCGCGAGTCCTTGGGGCGCGGCTCCGGGCGCTGCGTCGACAGGTGATCTTGGCCGAACCGCTCCAGGTGCTCGTCGTAGGTGCCCTTGAAGTCGCGGACCCCGTCCTTCGTCAGCTCGACGATGCGGTTCGCGAGCTTCGAGACGAACCAGCGATCGTGGGACACGAAGATGAGCGTTCCTTCGTATTGGGACAGGGCCTCCACCAGGGCCTCGATCGCCTCGAGATCGAGGTGGTTCGTCGGCTCGTCGAGGATGAGCACGTTGGGCCGCTCGACGGCCAGCTGGCCGAAGACCAGGCGCGCGGCCTCGCCGCCGCTGAGGCGGCCCACCTTCTTGTCGACCTCGTCCTTCGTGAACAGCAACCTGCCCAACACCCCACGGACGTAGTTCGTCGGCTGCTCGGGGCAGAAGCCCCAGAGATAGTCGTGCGCGGACTGCTCAGGGTGGGAGAGCAGCTCCCTGTGGTCCTGCGCGAAGTAGCCCACCTTGGTCTCGTGCCCCCACCGCACCTCGCCGGCGTCCGCCTTCAGGCGGCCGGTCGCGATCTTCAGCAGCGTCGACTTGCCGAGGCCGTTCGCGCCGATGATCGCGACGCGCTCCTCGCGGCGGATCGTGAGCGACACGTCCCGCAGGACCGGCTCGCGGAACGCCTTGCACAGGCCCTTCAGCTCGAGCACGTCCTTGCCGCTCGGGCGCTCGATCGGGAAGCCGAAGGTGGGGTAGCGTCGCGACGAGGGCTGGAGGCGCACGATCTCGATTCGCTCGAGCTGCTTCAAGCGGCTGTTCGCCTGGCGAGCCTTGGTCGCCTTCGCCTTGAAGCGCTCGAGCGAGGCCTTCTTCTCCTCGATGGCGCGCTCGACGCGGGCGACCTCCGCCTCCTTGCGGTCTCGGGTCTCGACCTTCGACGCGAGGAACGCGTCGTAGTTGCCGGGGTACTGCTGGATGGTGCCGTAGTCGACGTCGAGGATGTGGGTCGCGACGTCGTTCAAGAAGCGGTGGTCGTGGCTGACCACGACGGCGCACCCCTTGAAGCCGAGCAAGAACTTCTCGAGCCAGCGGATGCTGACGATGTCGAGGTGGTTGGTGGGCTCGTCGAGGAAGAGCGCGTCGGGGCGGCCCACGAGCGCTTGCGCGAGCAGCACCCGCAGCTTGTACCCCCCGGACAGGCGGCCGAGCGGCTCGCGCAGGGACGACTCGTCGACGCCGAGGCCGACCAAGATCTGCGAGGCCCGCGCCTCGAGCCCGTAGCCTCCCGTCGCGTGCAGCACCTCGTCGCAGGCGCCGAGGCGCTCCGGGTCGGGGTCGTCTTGCTGCGCCAGCCGCTCGAGCTCATCGAGCGCAGCGAACGCGGCCTCGTCCCCGCGCATCGCGACCCGCACGACGGCCTCTTCATCGTTCAGGAAGCGATCCTGCCGGAGCATGCCGACGCGCGCGCTCTTGGGGATCGCGACCGCCCCGGCGGTCTCGTGCTCCTCGCCCATGAGGATGCGGAGGAAGGTCGATTTTCCGCCCCCGTTCGCCCCGACGACCCCATACCGCGAGCCCGCGTTGAGCTGGAGATCCACCTGCTCGAAGAGCACGCGATCGCCGAACGACTTCTCCAGGCCCGAGATGGTGATCATGCCGCGCAGCAGATAGCACGCAGGCGAGCGCGCCGCCGCGACCGCGAAGAGCGGCAGGGTGTGGGGGCGCTCGGCGGCTACAGCCGCGCTCGGGTGAGCTCGACCAGGCGCGCCCCGAGGTTCGCGTCGCGCAGCACCTCGCCGTGGCAGGGGACCAGGACGTTCGGCCGCTTGCGCTCGAGGAGAGCGAGCGTCCAGCGCTTGTACGCGGCTCGGTCCCGGAGGCCGAGGAGCTTGAAGGTGGAGCCGAGCTTCAGCCCAGGGCCGGTGCTCGATGCGCGCAGCAGAAGCCCGAGGAAGCCGCGCGAGACGTCCTGCAGGTTGAAGAAGGCGTCGCCGACCACCAGGGCGCGGGCGTCTCCGCGCTCCAGCCAGAGCCAGACCTCGCCGGTGCGCGTGCCTTCGGGGACGAGCAGCTCGGCGCCGTCGGGGAGCGAAGCCGCGAGGCCTTCGAGGTCTTCCCAGGGCACGTCGACCTGACGTGTGAGCCGCGGGCGCGCGAGGTCGCTGCACACCGCCGCCGCCCTGGGGCAGCTATCGGCCCACGGCTTGACGCCGATGTGGTGGTAATGGTTCGGGGCCACCAGGGTCCGCACCGGACCGGCGTGCCGTTCGAGGGCGTCGATATCGAGCCCCCGGGTCGGGCTGTAGACCGCCACTCCCCCGCCGGGGAGCTCCAGCGCGACGCTGCGTAGCGGAAAGCCCCCAGGGCCTGGCTTCGAGCTCTCCCAGAGCGCGCCGTCGATGATCGTCGTCCAAGGAGTTGGGCTCATGCGGACCTCCCAGCGTCGCGTCTTAGGCCCGCGCCGCGGCGCGGACAATGGTCCCTCCGCTACATGATCGCGATGACCGCGAGCAGCACGACGATGAGACCGAGCGCCACGAGGATCCCGACGACGAGGTAGCGCTGCAGCCGAACGAGGTTCTCGACCTTCGCCTGGAGCTCGAGCTCCACGCCGCTCTCCCGCGCGGCCGGCACGCGCGGGGGCGGGCGCAGCCCGCTGGTCATCGACGGCATCTTCGTGGTCGTCGCGCCGATCTTCTCGCTCACGGCTCGAGTCGGGGGGACGCCGTCACTCGCGGGGCCAACGGCCAGCGGTTGGGAGCTCCTCGGAGCCGCGCTCAAGGGGGGCGCGCTCAGGGGAGCTGCGTTCGCCGGAGCTGAGCTCAGGGGAGCCGCGCTCAGGGGACCCTCTGCCTGCGCCGCGCTCGGGGTCGACGCCGAGCGCGCCCCGCGCGACATCGGCACCGTCATCTTCAGCGCCTTGAGCGCCTCCCGCGAAGGCCTCTGGCTGACGGCGGGCGCCGACCCTGGGCTCGAGCTCGGGCTCGGCTCGACGGCGGGGGGAAGCACGCGCGGCATCGACACCGGGCTGGCGAGCGTCTTCGCGGCGGGCGGCGGCGGGCCAGCTCGTCCCACGCCTGCGCCGGTCCTCCGGCCCGTGCGCCGCTGCCACCGCTGGATGGGCCCAGCCTCGATCTCGGCCCTTGAGGTGAGCTCGGGCTCGAGCGCGCGCAGAGCGCGTGCGACCTCCGCGGCGCTCCCAGGGCGTCCGTCGGGCTCCTTGGCCAGCAGTCGGAGGATGAGCGCCTCGAGCGTCGGGTGGATGCGAGCAATCTCGCTCGGAGGCCGCGGCGAGTCGCGGACGTGGCGCGCGATGATCTGCAGCGGGGTCTCCCCGTCGAAGGGGGGCTGCCCACAGATCAGCTCGTAGAGCAGGACTCCGACCGCATACAGGTCGGTCCTGTGGTCGACCGGCTGCGACAGGCCCTGCTCCGGCGCCATGTACACGGGCGTCCCCACGATCGTACCGATCCGCGTGAGCATCGAGCGCACGCCAGTCGGCGCCCACTCCGGGAGCGGCGCGTCCAGCTTGGGATCGAGGATCTTCGCGATCCCGAAGTCGAGCACCTTCACGACCTCGACCAGCGGCGCCGAGGGTTGGCGGCAGAGCATGATGTTCTCGGGCTTGATGTCGCGGTGGACGATGCCCAGGGAATGGGCGGCCTGGAGCGCGTCGCAGACGTGCGCGACGATCTCCACGGCTCTCACCTCCGAGATCGAGCCGCGCTGCTTGATGGGCGCCGAAAGATCGTCGCCGAACAGCAGCTCCATCGCCATGTACAGGAGGTCGTGGTCTTGACCCACATGAACGATCCGAACGACCGACGGGTGATCGAGGCGCGCGGCCAGGTTCGCCTCCCTCAGGAACCGCGCGACGACGGACGGATCGACCGCGAGCTCCGGGTGCACGACCTTGATCGCCACGTGCTCCCCCTTCACCTCGTCGCGCCCGCAGAACACCTGCGCCATCCCACCCTCGCGGACGAACGACGCGACGCGAAAGCGGCCCTCCAGCACGCGCCCAATCAGCGGATGATCAGGGCGAAAGTCGACCTGGGGTCGCCGGGGCGATGGAAACGCTGGAGTGAGCGCGCTCGACGCAGAGCGCTGCTCCTCGCCCAGCGTCAGGCTGCGCGAGCTCACGCCGACCGACGCCGCGGGGAGTGAAGGCGCGACGTTCGACGGGGGAGGAGCGCTCCCGCCGCCCGCCCGGCTCGAGAGCCAACGCTCGATGGGCGCCGCGGAGAGCGAGGGCAGGAGCGCTCGGAGCCGATCGGCGATCTCGCGAGCGCTCTGGGGACGGGCGCCAGGATCCTTCTGGAGGATCTGCAGCACCAAGGCCTCGAGCGAAGGGTTGACCTCGCAGTGGGTGCTCGGCAGAGGCGGGGCCTCGTGCACGTGCTTCGCCACGATCTGGAGCGCCGTCTGCCCTTCGAACGGCGGCGCTCCGCAGATCATTTCATAGAGGACCACGCCGGCCGAGTAGAGATCGGCGCGGTGATCGAGCGTCTCGGCGCGCCCCTGCTCGGGCGAGACGTAGGCCGGGGTTCCCACGAGCGCCCCGACGCGCGTCAACACCGAACGGATCGCCGTCGGCGCGTCCGTCGGGACCGCGTCGCCGCGCTGATCCAGCACCTTGGCGATGCCGAAATCAAGGACCTTCACCACCTCCCGTTCCGGCGCAGAGGGTTGGCGGCAGAGCATGATGTTCTCGGGCTTGATGTCACGGTGGACGACGCCGCGGTCGTGGGCAAACTGCAGCGCGTCGCACACGCCGATCATCACCTGCGCAGCGCGAGCCTCGGAGAACGAGCCGCGCTGCTTGATGGGCGCGGAGAGGTCCTCGCCGAACAAGAGCTCCATGACCATATAGAGGACGTCGTCCTCTTCGCCGGCCTCGAGCACGCGGACGATGTTGGGGTGCACGAGTCGCGCGGCGATCCCGGCCTCGCGAGAGAAGCGGCGGGCGATCGCCTCGTCTTCGGCGAGGTCCGGGTGAACGACCTTGATCGCGACGTGCTGTGGCTCCTCGTCTTGGATGCCGCAGAACACCTGCGCCATCCCGCCCTCGCGGATGAACGCCGCGACCTGGTACTTGGCTGCCAGCACCTGCCCGATGAGGGGATGGTTAGGCCGCCAAGGCTCGTTCTTCGGGGGCTCGGTCACGCTTCGGATCGAGGGTGAGGGTTGGCAGCGGTAGCTTATGCCGACGCGCCCCCCGGCGTCGTCCCGTATGATCGGCGCCGTTGACCGATCTCTCACACGCCCAGACCGTCAGCCTCGCGGCGCTGGAGCCGGGGCGGGTGCTTGCGGGGCGCTTCGAGATCCGCGCGCTCTTGGGCGCCGGGGGAATGGGGGCGGTCTATCGCGCGCGGGACCGCGAGCTGGAGGAGGACGTCGCGCTCAAGACGCTGCGGCCCGAGCTCGCCGCGAGCGACGCCACTGTCGCCAGGTTCCGCAGGGAGGTGCAGCTCGCCCGCCGCGTGACGCACCCCAACGTGGTGCGGACCTACGACCTCGGCAACGACGGAGAGCTGCGCTTCGCGACCATGGAGCTGGTCGAGGGCGCCCCTCTCTCGTTCCGCGCGAGCGCCGCGCTCCCGCTCGGCGAGGTGCTGCGTGTCGGGGCGGAGATCGCCCGCGGGCTCGCCGCCGCGCACGTGGCCGGGGTCGTGCACCGGGACCTCAAGCCCGCGAACGTGATGCTGGTCGGGTCGCGTGTGGCCATCACCGACTTCGGGATCGCCCGCATCGCGGAGCACCACGAAGGGCCGCGCGCTCCTCTGGTCACGGTGGACGCCATCCTCGGGACGCCCGCGTATATGGCGCCCGAGCAGGTCGAGGGTGCCGCGCTCGACGGGCGCGCTGACGTCTACGCGCTCGGGGTGGTGTTGTTCGAGCTGCTCACTGGAGCTCTCCCGTTCTCGGGGACCAGCGCGCTCGCCATCGCGGTCGCTCGGCTCACGAGCGCCCCGCCGGATCCGCGCTCCGTGGACTCGACCATCCCTGGGAACATCGCCGAGCTCGTGCTCGCGATGCTCGGCCGAGAGCGCGCCGCTCGACCCGACGCGCACACGGTGCTCGAGCGCATGGACCGCATGCTCGGGCGCGCGCCCACGGCTCGCTCGGTCGAGCTGTCGCAGGGAGCTGTGCGCGACCGCGGGAGCGGCGAGCTGGACCTCGCCACGCCCCTGTTCGAGGCCGGCTCCGTCGTTCTCGTCGGCGATCTCGACGGCGCCGGGCAAGCCGACGTCATGGCCCGCGATCTGACGCTCGCCTTGAAAGACGGGATCTCGCGAGAGGCCGGCGTCCGGCTCGCAGCGGCGGGCTCCGGCGCCGCCACGCTCACGTGCGACGGCTCCGTGAGGACCCAGGAAGACGGGCGGGTCCGCGTGAGGGTACGGCTGCTCGCGCGGAGCGGGGAGATCGCCTGGGCCACCAGCGTCGACGGCCAAGCCCGCGCCCAGCTCGACCTCGAGGACCAGGTGGTCGCGCGGGTGATCGGGGCCCTGCGCGCACACAAAGAGGCGGCGAGCGCTCCAGCCGATCCCTCCTTGCTCCCGCGCTTCGAGGAGGCGCTGGCGCTCGTCGATCGCGTGGACCTCGGCGCGCAGCAACGCGGCGTCGAGCTGCTCGATCGGCTGCACGCCGCCGCGCCGGAGGACCCAGCCGTGCTCAGCCAGCTGTCGATCGGCTTGAGCAAGCTCCAGCGAACCACCGGGGCCACCGACCCCACCGCGTTCGCGCGAGCGGAAGATCTCGCCCTCCGGGCGCTCGCGAGCCCGCGTCCGCCAGCGCTCGCGTACCACGCCATCGCGCTCATCCGCGCGGCACAGGCGAGCTATCGAGAGATGTTGCTCTCCGAGCTCGAGGCGCTCAAGCGCGCGCCGCGCCTCGCGGAGGCCCATTTCATGGTGGGTGTCATCCTCAGCCAGCTCGGCCGCACGAACGAAGGGCTCACGCGGATCCACCTGGCCATTCGGCTCAATGAGCGGCTGGCGCTCGCGCACGCGGAGCTCGCGATGATCAGCGCCATTACGGGTGAGCGCGACGCCGCCGAGGCGTCCCTCGCGCGGGCCGAGGCGATCGAGGGCAGGCCCATGCTCAACATGCGCTCTCGCCTCGCCTTCATCTTCAGGGATCGCGACTTCGCGCGCGAGACCGCGGCGGTGTTTCGCGCGGCGCCGCCCAAAGGTGCGGCGTGGGAGGGCGCAGCGCTGCTGCTCGACGCGTTCGCGACCGGCGAGCAGGTGCCGGCGCCGATGGTGCGAGGCGTGCTCGAGGGCGTGAACAAGGCGGCGCCGCGCACGCGCGCCATCATCCAGCAGGTCTTCGTCGAGTATTTCTGCGCGACCGGAGACGAGCGCGCCGCCATCGATCTGCTCGCGCAGGCGGCCGAGGGGCCGGGGTTCGTGAACCTGCTGTGGCTCGACCGCTGCGCGCCGGTCGCGCCGCTGCGCGCTCTGCCCGAGTTCGCTCACGCCCGCGCCGTCGTCGCTGCGCGCGTAAGCGACATCCTCGGAGGTTGAGCCGGCGAGCTCGTCTCGCCTACGCAGGAATAGGTGAGACCGCGAGGCGCGTTGGAGCGCGGTGGCATGACGCCCCATCATTGCTTGAACGCCGCGCTCTCCTCGCGTCCCGGTCAGTGTTTCGCCTTGCCTCTCCTCTGGCTCCTGTCGGCTTGTGGTCGTGCGGAAGAGGCGCGGATCCTGGCTCCAGATCCAGTCAGCGCGAGCGCGTCGCCATCGCTGGCCAGGGTCACGGTTGCACCTCCGGAGACGAGCGCCGCCACTGCCCCGACCGTGGAGGCGGGACCTCCGCTACCGGCCTGGGTCGTTCCGGCGCCATTTTCGGCGTTGTTCGCCGACGGGACACGCGTGACGTACCAAGTCACCGACCAACCTCGGAACATGCGCGCGACGGTCAGCAAAATCAGCTGCACCGTCCGGCGTTCGCTCTCGGATCCCAAGGCCGCCGCCGCCTGCCTCGACTGCGGCGACTACGCCAAGAACCCGCCCGGGACCTCGGGCCTGTGCTTCGCAGCGAACGAGCTGGGGATGTGGAGGACGTTCGGCCCGATCGACGAGCTGGAGCAGCTTGCCGACACGCTGGCGAAGCCGCCCCTCATCCCCGCGGCGCTGACCAGCTATGACCACGACGCCACGCCGGAGGTCGCCGGAGATCTCGAGTCCTACCGCGTCACGGGCTCGAAGAAGCAGCTCAAGGGTGTCGGCGAGGCTTACTGCGTGCAGGAGCAAGTCGAGATGCTCGGGCCCTTCGACGACAGCACCGAGAGCTGGTGCGCAACGGCTGGCCAGGGCCTCGTTTGGAGAGAGCTCCTCAACGAGTCGACCGGTCGCCGCACGACCATGAAGCTGCACTCCGAGCCGTAAGGGTCTCAGCTCCGCCGCGCGGAGAGCAGCGGCTCGCAGACCTGCGAGCTCGGCGGCGGCTCGGCGAGCCCGCCCGTGCCCTCCGGAAGGAGCTGCCGGAGCCGGTAGGCTTGCGCGAAGTTGCGTCGCTCTGCCTTGACGAGGCCGTCGGAGGCGCGGCCTACCGAGAACAGCGTGATCATGACCTGGAGGATGCCCGCGAGGACCAGGAACGCCTCGATCCGAAAGGGAGTCATCTCCAGCATTCGCGGATAGAAGACGAGCTTTCCGCCCTCGAGCCCGTACGACCTCGGCACCAACCCCCACCACTCGAGCCCCAGAGGGACGAGGAAGCTCAAGATCGCCGAGCCCGCGAGCAGCCACTGCGTCCAGCGATTGGCTCGCAGGGTGACGATGAAGATGGCCGCCAGGGTCGCCGCCATCCCGGGCAAGAAGAGCAGCGGGCCGACCAACGTGGACGTCGCGCCGACCATCAGGAAATTGAGGAGGATCTGCCGCCGCATGTATTGGGGGGCGCCCCTGCCGGTCGACCCGATCCACAGGGCATGGATCCCGACGAGGCCGACCATGACGTCCGAGATCAGCCAAGCCGTCCAGTCGTGGACGCCGACCCAGAGCATGATCGGGATGAAGCCCACCCACGACGCGTAGATATAGCCAGCGCGGCGCGCGCCCAGGGCGCGGTCCTTCAGCTCGACCGCCTTGAGCTCTCGCTCGGCCTCGGCAGGCAGCTCGTCCGACCGGAGGATCAGCGCCTCCGACAGCAGGGCGAGCGCCTGGTCGTTCGGCTCGAGGGCGAGCGCGCGCCCGAGCTCCCGCAGCGCGTCACCACGCCGCACGTGGTCCCCGCGCGCTGCGTCCGTCAGGGCCTCCCTCGCCTTCGCGAGGTGCTCATTCGCGAGCTCACGACGGCGCTCGACGTCACGCGCGCCGTCGAGCCATCGCTCGAGCGCGAGGCCTAGCTCGCGCGCGGAGAGCCTCGCCTCGGGCGTCTCGGCGGTCGCGCGCAGCACGAGATCGTCGAGCTCGGGCGCGATATCCGCGTCGGGCGCGCGCGAGGAGGGCCGCACGGAGGGGTTCGCCAGCGCCGAGACGAGCAGCTCGGGCACGGTGCGCCCGCGGTGGAGCGGATCGCGCGTCAAGAGCTCGAACAGGATCGCCCCGAGCGCGTAGACGTCACTCGGCTGCGCGACCTTGTCGTTGTCCCCGCGGGCCTGCTCGGGCGACATGTAACCGGGCGTGCCGACGAGCGACCCGGCGACCGTCGCCACCACGTCCGAGCTTGGCGGATCGGCCACGATCACCGAGCCCACGGTCTCGGCCCCGGGGTCGTCCGCGGACGAGAGGCGGGCGACACCCCAGTCGAGGACGTAGACCTCGCCGAACTCGCCGAGCATCACGTTCTCGGGCTTGAGATCGCGGTGAATGACGCCACGGGCGTGGGCGTACGCCACGCAGAGACAGACCTGCGTGAAGGCCGACAGGAGCTTGCGGATCGGGAACGTCGCCTCCACCTTCGGATCGCCGGCGATCAGCCGATCCAAGATCTCGCGGAGCGTGAGTCCCTGGACGCGCTTCATCGTGAAATGGGGCGGGCCGCCGTCGTCCTTGCCGAGGTCGTAGACCGGCACCACGCTCGGGTGCTCGAGCTGCCCCTGGAGCCTCGCTTCGCGAAAGAAGCGCGCCGTCCCGTCGCTGCCGGAGCCGCTCGGGCGAAGGACCTTCATGGCGACGTCCCGTCCGAGCCACACGTCGGACGACAGATGGACCTCGCCCATGCCGCCTTCGCCAAGGATGCGCCGCGAGAGGTAGCGTTGGCCCGACACCGACGCTGGGGCAAGGTTGACGGGCGCAGGGACCGAGCGCGCGTTTGCCCACGGCGAGCTGTTCGACGCCGCGGTGTCGCGCTGGGTGTCCCGCGTGTGCAGCGGGATCGTCTGAGCCGTGCTCAGCGCGGAGTCGGGGTCGTTCGAGTCGTACGGCGGCATGGGCCGGAGCCTAGCGCATGCCCGCTACGGAGGCGGCTCTTGGGGCTCTGCGAAGCGGGCGTCGCTCCGAAGCAGGTCAGCGAGCGCGCCCTTCACCGCGGCCGCGACCGGGCCGTCGTAGGCGTGCCCGATGTTGCCGGCGTCGACGACCATGGCGCGGACGCCGAGGGCCTCGAGGCGCGCGGCCCGCTTGGACGCGGGCGCCTTGCAGCCGCCCTGCGCGCACGCGAACAAGACGGCTCGACCTCCGCCGCGCGCGAACTTCGTCGCGACCTCCTCGGTGAAGCGATCGATCCCACCCTCCACCAGAACGAGGATCGGAAAATCTGCCGGGCGACGCGCGGCGATCGCCACGCCCATGATCGCACCGAGGGAGAAGCCACTCCAGACCGGAGGACCGGCGGCGAGGTGAGGGGAGTACGTGGAGCCGCGCAGGGCGGCGAGCGCGGCGTCGACCTCCTTCTCCAGGTCTTGGTTGGAGCGATAGGTGAAGCGAACGTCGTCCTTGCTCGGTGAGTCTGGGCGAGCGTCGCCGCGCGGACACAGGACGAACGCCCTCGTCTCGACGATCTCGCCCCAGACCTCGCACTGCCACTCGGGGCGGTCGTAGTTGCCGTGGGTCGCGAGCACGATCGGTCGCGGACCGCGCGCGCCCACCGGCACCGCGACCACGGCGTCTCCGAAGCCGGGCACCGCGAGGCGCACGAACCGCTCGCCCGCGATCACGGGAGGCTTGGCAGGAGCCGCCGCCGTCAATGGAGCGGACGCCGGCATGCTCGGCGGCGCGCTCGGCGCGGACGGTGCGGCGACGAGCGACGAGGCCCCGAGCGGTGCCTGCGGGTGCTCCCCACAGCCAGCGGCCAACAGCAGCACCGAGAGGAGCCAGCGCGGCGCGCCCATCCGCTCGTCATGCTCTCACGAACGGGGCGCCACGGGGGCCCGTTGCCATCGCGCTCAGCGGGACGGCTCGGCGCGTCCGCCGGGACCTGGCCGGCGCATCTTCGTGTTGCCGACGAAGATGTCCGCCATTTTCTTCAGGCGGGAGAAGACGCCCTCTTGAAGGTAGGGCACGCCGTGCTTCTCGCAGATCGCCTTCACCTTGGGCGCGACGCGCTGGTATTGGCGCATCGGCAGGTCCGGAAAGAGGTGGTGCTCGATCTGGTAGTTCAGGAAGAGGTGGGCGTAGTCGTTGAGGTCGCCCCCCGTCGCGTAGTTGGTCGAGGAGACGACCTGGCGCACGAGGTGCTCCGCCGGCGAAGCGGCGCGATCGTCCCAGCGGTAGAGGTCGACGCCCGCGTGGTTCGGACCGACGACGACGAAGGTGTGCACGTTCGCGACGACGTCGGCGAGCGCGGAGTTGGCAAGCGCGCTCAGCATGGCGAGCGGACCGAGCGGCGCATAGAGCAGAGGGAGCGCGCCGAAGGTCCAGGCGCCGAACGGCAGCCATGAGCGGAGCGCCACCTCTCGATACACGTCCGCGGTGCTGGTGGGCTTGCCGTCGCGCTCGAGCAGCGTCTTCAGCGTCGCCGGGGCGTAATACGTCGCGCGCCACGTCCCCGCGAGCAGCGCGAGCATCAGGTAGCGCGCCGGCTTCGGGAGCTCGTGGACCCAGTCGACGTTGCGCTCGATGAGGTCGGGGTCCGTGTCTTCGCTGGTGAACGCGTGGTGGAGCACGTTGTGCTCGTGGATCCACGCCTCGGGCTCGATCCAATCGAAGAAGTCGGCGAACCGGCGGCCGCCGCGGGCGAACCGCGCGCTCGTCTTCTCGGGCGGCGCGCCCGGCACGCGGTCGTACCCCTTGTGCCCCACGTGGTGCAGCAAGAGCCACCGCGTGCTCTGTCCGAGCGCGAGGCCCAGCACGCTCACCGGGTTGGGACCGGCCCACGCCGTGAGCAGGCCCACGGCTCGGGCCGCGCGACCCCAGCGCTCGAGCCGCCCGAGGTGCTCGAGGTCCTCGGCGCCGAGGGACGCGAAGATCTCGGAGCGAAGCGCGCGGATGTCTCTCGCGAACGCCTCGGCGTCGATCGTTGGGCGAACCGAGGTCGCAGCCTGCAACATGGGGCGGCGATGTACTCGGCTTCGGCCGTGGGCGGTAGCGCATCAGGCGCGAAAAATTCTTGGCACGCCCTTGACGCAATCGGTGCCCGCCTTACGCACTGATGGCAGCTCACAATTTTCTGGGCTTACCCGCCTCGCTGCGACGTGGGGCGCGGAAGCTTGGGCATCACACCGCGGGTGTGGTGGCAGCTGAGTTCGATCGACGTGAGGGAGCGCTCGCCGCCAACAGGCCACCGTGCCGACCGGCAAACGACAGCGGGCACCTGACTCCCGGTGACATGACAGGCCAGCAGCAGTTTCGCGCCACGGCGGCGCCAAACCCACAGCTAGGTCGAGGCATGGCGAAGGGGCCGCACTGGGCAAGTGTCGGCCCCTTCGTTCATTGGGTGCGGCACCGGCCGCGGACCTCGTGCGCGGCCCGGCCCGTGGCCCGAGATCACGCCGTCTGCCGCGCCAGCCCCCGTCGAGCCCGGGCTGTCGGCCTCGACGCGTTCACCACGTCCCGCTCCCGGCCGAGCCAGCGAATGACCGCCCGCGCGACGATGTCCAGCGCGTGCGCCACAGCCGCGTGCACGCCGACGTCGCGGACCTCCACCACCCGGGTCTCGAGGCGGTCCCCTCCGACGGATACGACGCAGCGCTTGTCGAGCCCGCCCTTCGGGCCGTTCGTGTCCTCGAGCTGGATGTGGACCCACCGGACGTGCGCGGACAAACGACCCAGGGCGGTGTCGACCTTGCCCTTGATGAACGCCGTCTGCTCGTCGTCGAGCTTGATCCCCTTCTGTGCAACACGGATGCGCATCGTGACCTCCTGGCCTCAGCTTGCGAGCGCCGCGTTGCTTCGGCCATGAGCAAATATTGGAGCATCGCTTCGGTTTGATCGAAGTGTCGTTTGCAGAGCTTCAGGGCTGCGCCGACGCTGCTCAGCGCCCTACTCAGCCACCGCCACGCCGCTGCGCACCGTGGACATCCACTTCGGAAAGTCTTCGCGGAGCTTCGTCCTCTCGATGACGAAGCGCCCCGTGTCGGTCAGGCTGCGGACGATGTCGCGCTGGAGGGTGCAGCCGCCAGCGACCTTCTTCCACGTGGGCTCGAGCGAGCGCTGGAGGGTGCGAGAGCTCTCTGTCTGTGCGACGCCGTGCTCGGCGAAGAGCAGCTTGCCGCCACGGCGCACGACTCGCGCCAGCTCCTGTGCGACGACGGCCGGGTCGTCGACGCTGCAAAACGTGTAGGTGATGACGAGCGTGTCGAAGCTCTCGTCGGGGAAGGGGAGCCTCTCGGCGACGCCCTCGAGGAGCTCGACGTCGAAGCCGACCTCGGCGGCCCGGACGCGAGCCTTGGCGAGCAGCGCTGGAGACGGATCGAGCCCGACCCACCGCTCGACCCGGGCGCGGTCGGCGTGGGGCAGGTTCAACCCCGAGCCGACCCCAACGTCGAGCACACGTCCTTCGGCGAGGGGGATGAGCTCGCTACGGTGCTTCGAGGGACCGCGGCCGGAGCAGACGGCGTCGATCGCGCGGGACAGCACGTGCTCCGACCAGAAGGACATGTCGACTGCTTACCAGGTGGAGACGCGGCGCGCGACGACACGCTCTCGACGGGGCCGCTCGCGGATCGCCCGCGCCTCGTGCGATCGTGCCGGCGTGAAGGTCGCGCCCGTCCTCGCCGCAGCGTGTGTGCTCGTCGCGTCGTCCGTCGCTCGCGCCGAGCCCCTGCCTCCCACCGGACCCACGCGCCATGGCGCCATGGAGGACGCCATGCGCAGGTACTTTCGAGGTGAGCTGCGGGAGTCCGCGTCGTTCCTGGGCGTCGGCGCCGGCACGGCGTTCATCGGCGGCGCCCTCGCCACCCAGGGCGAATTCGGCGTTGGCGCCGCTTCGGCGATCTTTCCCGTGAGCGCGATCGAGATCGGAGCGGCGATCGTCTTGCTCGCTCGCACCGATGGCCAGCTCGCCGACCTCGTCGCCCTGCACCGCAAGAGCCCCGCCGAATACCGCGCCGAGGAGCTCCCGCGAATGCGGAGAGTCAAGCTCTGGTTCGACGTCTATATGGGCGTCGAGATCGGGCTCATCGCGCTGGGCGGCGCCAGCATCGCCTTCGGCGTGGTCGACCACCGCGACGGCTTCGTCGGTGCAGGCGTCGGCCTCGCCAGCCAGGCCGGCGCGATGCTCACCTTCGATCTCTTCGCCTCTGCCCGCGCCGACAGCTACACCGAGCACATCGAGCGCCTCACCCCCGAGATTCGTCCCGTCGTCGGCCCCACGGGAGTGGGCGTCGAAGGTCGCTTCTGATCCTGAGCCCGGCGTCGGACCCGCGAGCAAGCTCGGACGTGCCGGGTGGGAGGTCCTGCCGCCGACGCCGCGGAGGCTGCCGCCCTCAAGCTCGCGCGCCAGGCTTGCAGGGAGGTCGCCGCCGAGCTTCACGCGGTCGTCGGTGTGCCACGCCCGGTTCACGCCACTGCAGCCGTGGACGCCTTGCGCCGGGCGCTCTGGCAGCACGCGGCGTAGGCGCGAAGCCGAGCTTCGTTTCAAGCCTCGGCGCGCGCTCTCAACGAGGGACGCGTCGCCAACGCCCCTCGACGCGTTCCAGCAGGCCCGCGCGATCGCGGATCCGCTCGAGGTGCGGAAGCCCACGCGCGGCGGGATCTTCCAGCAAGCCAGCGAGCCAGTCGGCGTCGTAGGTGTCCAGCGCGGTCGCGTCGATCTCACGGACCCACCGCCAATCCGGCGCTCCGAAGGTCTTGCTGACGAATTGCAGACCCGTGAGGGTGACCTTGGACGGGAAGCCTCGCGAAAACTCGACGTCGCGCGCGACGCGGCCGAGCGCTCCTGCGAGCGTCTTGTGGTGCTTGCGTAGGAGCGCGTTCTCGCCGGGTGAGGGGGGGCCGTCGCCGCGGGCGAGCTGCAGCATGATGAGCTCGCCTCGAGGATCGCCGACGCTGAGCAGCGCGTCGGCAAGGACCTGGAGCGTCTCGTCGTCCTGGAGATCAGCGAGCGCCAAGCTCACGAGCTCATCGATGTGCTCGGGGCGTGCTCCCGTGGGCGCGCGCAGCTTCACGCCGAGCTCGGACGCGAGCCGAACGACGATCTGCCGCGTGGTGGGATCGAGGTCCGACGCGGGACGAATGCTCGCGCCGAGCTTCCTCGCGCGGGTCTGAGACGTCTTCCTGAGCGCTTCGCCGTAATCGATGAGCGGGGCCTTCGCGAAATCGTCGAGGACCGGGATCGACCGCGGGTCGCTCACTTCCTCGAGGAGCTCGAAGAGCATGCCGTTGAAGGAGCGCCAGCTGTCTCCACGGGCCACCGGTCGGGTGAGCCACTCGTGCGCGAACGTCGCGAGGCGCGGATCGGGCGCCCAGGGTCGAAGGAGCCTGAGGTGTGCGAGCGACTCGGATGCGCTCACGGTCGCGAGCGCGCGCGGCACGAGCAGGCCCAGGTCCTCCGCGCGGCAACCTTGGGCGATCTGTTGAAAGGTGGGGTCGACCTTCGCGGTGTTGCGCTGGAGCACCCGACCCCGCGCCCGAACGACGGCGCTCGAGGCGCCCTCGAGCAGCGCGGCGACATCCGGGTGCCGTGTCAGTCGCCACAGAGCGAGCAGATCGCGAACGAGCTGAACGGGATCTTGCACGGTCGCCATCGCCGCAGACCTATTGGGTCGCACGGACGAACACGCCGACGACGAGCAGCACGCTGCCGATCGCGCCCGTGACGACAGCGAACCATGCGCGACCCTTCCCGGTCTTGGCCGGATGCTTCTCGAGATCCCGAAGCGCGACGATCCCTAGCAGCAAGGCGAGAGGCGCTGGCAGACACAGGAAGGACGCGAACCCCACGTACCCGGCGAGGAACGCGAGCCCCGAGACGTTGACGGGTACCACGAGCTCGAGCTCCTGGTTCGGCCGCGGACCCCCCGCGGCCCCAGGATGCCCATGCTGCGGACCGTAAACGCGTCTGAACGTAACGAATTCAGCAGCGCGCGATAGCCAGTAACCTCACCGACGAGCGGAAGGGTCGGCCACGCCGAGCCCGCTCATGACGAGCGCGTGACACGGTCGCCGAGGGTGCGTGACCTACCGCGAGACGATCGTGCGCCACGAGCGGTACGATGCGCCGCATGCGTTATCGCGATGAGCGAGATGCCCTGCGGCACCGCGTCGACAACCTCGAGCAAGACCTCGCCGTCGCGCGCAAGGAGCTCGAGGCGAAGGACGACCACGAGCAGCAGCGGCGCGTGCTCCAGCTCGAGGAGCGCGTCGGCGCTCTTCGCGCGATGCTCTCCGACGTCGAGCACGAGCTCGCGCAGGTGCGCGCCCAGAAGCCCGCACGCAGCCGCGGCCTCGTCGCCGTCGCCGTGGGCGGCGGCGTCGCCCTCCTGGCGGTGCTGGCAGCGGTCTTCCTGATCCGCTCGAGCGCCGAGCCTCCCCCGCCGATGCCCGTTCCGCAGCCGGTCGTGACGTTCGCGCCTCCGCCGACCGTGGCTCCGCTCCCCGCGCCCGAGCCGGCGCGTCCGGAGCCGCCGAAGCCACCGTCGCGAACCCTCGATGCGACGTGGAGCGCGAAGGTCACGAAGGTGACGGGCGAAGCTCCGGTCAAGGTCGGCGCCACGTGCGCGGTGAAGGGCAAGCTCGGCGCCGACGGCTCGCAGGCGAAGGTGCGCGGCGTCGTGCTCCAGTGCGGCGACGCGGTGCTCTACGACCTGGCCGGCAAGTTCAACGGCATGTCCCAGCGGGGCGGCGCGGCCGCCGAAGAGCTCGCCCCGAACGGCGTTGGCCAGCGTTACGCGATGGTGTTCGACGACGTCGGCGCGCGCACCGGCAAGCCGCAGCTCTCGGTGAACACCGAGAAGCGCTCGGTCGCCCTGTGGACCGAGAGCGCGCCCGCGTTCCGCGTCGAGCTCGCCGCCGACACGTGGAGCGGCGTCGTGGGAGGCGAGCCCCTCCTGCCGACCACGAAGCAGACCCTGCTCGCGACCGCGACCGTCGCGAAGGTGAACGGCCCCGCGCCGGTGAGAAAGGGGGACAGCTGCCGCGTGAAGAGCGCCCCCGCGCGGGAGGACAAGTGCGTCACCATCGTCGAGTGCAAGGGCCGCGTCCTCTACGGCGGCGAGGGACTCGGCGCCTCCGCGTGTACGATCGAAGGCGATCGCGTCGCGACGGTCACGGACGGAACCACCAGCGAGCAGGAGGGCGGCGGCGATCCGGCCCTCAGCCTCGACGCGAAGGCCGGCACGATCACCGTCGTCGAAGAGAAGGCCGGCAAGAAGTGGGACATCGCGCTCACGATCGACCCGGCCACGGGCGGCACGTCGCGTTAGCGGTCGTCCCCCCGCGCAGCGGTTGCTCATCGGACGTGCGACGCAGCGAAAAACGGTCTAGAGAACATCGGTCCGGAGGAGTGGCCGAGTGGTCTAAGGCAGCGGTTTTGAAAACCGCCGACGGCGCAAGCCGTCCGAAGGTTCGAATCCTTTCTCCTCCGCTACTTGCGCGAGTTTCGCAAGACGGGCCCCGACCGAAACGAACCCATCCGTTGCGTTTGGCGCTGGGATGCTCGGGAGCGCCGCAAGCGGGACTTCACGTAGGCGCGGGTCGTGAGACGCGTACAGGTTGTGCACCTGCTCTGAGCTGTGACCGGTGAGTGCTGCGGCCTGTTGCAGCCCTACGCCAGCCGCGGCGAGACCCCCGGCGAACATGCGCCGCATATTGTGGAAGTCGGTGGGGAGGCTCGTGTCTGTCTCGACGAACAGCTCCTCGCGGATGGGGAGGCCTGCAGCCTCAAGCGCGAGGCGAAGGTCACGGCGGAACCGCGCAGCGTAGGACGTCCCACGTCGCGACTTGTGTTCGCCTGCTCTCTCTCCTCGGCGCACTGGAAACACCGGACCGACCGACGGCGAGCCCTCGTGCTCGTGCCACGCGCGAAGATGCGCCCGCACTGCTGCAGGTACGGTGAGACGCTGGGGACGCTTCGTTTTCGTCCTCGGCACGATGACGCTCGAGAAGTCGTCGGTGAAGTCAGACCACGTGAGCGCGTTCACGTCCGACGCGCGCATCCCGCCGAGGGTTCGCGCGACAAGCGCCGTCAACTTGCCTTCGAGGCTCGCGCCGTCGAACGAGAGGAACGCCGCAAACTCGGCGTCGGTGGGGAGGGCCCTCGGCTTCACAACGGGCGCGTCGGGCATGCGGGGCGTCTCGACGCGGTCCATCGGGTTCTCGCGGATGAGCTCTTCACGCCATGCGGCCTTGAAGAGCCGCTGCAGGGCACCGCGTACGTTCTTGACCGTGTTGCGCGCCTTGCCCGCTTCGACCACGGCGACGAGCACCGGGCGCAGGTGGTGAGCTCGCACGTCAACGAGGGGGAGGTGGCCAAGGTCGGGGATGGCCCAAGCGCGGATCGATCGCTCGTCGTCGCGCACGTCGTAACCCTCGGCGCGTCGGCGTTCGAGCCAGGCCGCGAAGTAGTCGGACACGGTCTCAGCGGCGCCGGCATCGTCGCGCCTGACCTCGCGCTCGTTGTCGAGCCTCGACACGAGCTTGCGCAGCTTGCGCTTGGCGATCGTCCTGTCGTCGGTGTCGAGGCTGTAGAGGACGCGCTTCGTCGCGCCGTCGTTGGTGTCGACGGTGACTTGGGCGCACCACGTCATCTTGCCCGCGCGCCGGCGGAGCGTGAGGCTACCGGTTCGCCGACGTCCGCCGCGTTCGCACAAGATGTCGCGGGCGTTGATCTCGGTGTTGCCCGATGCGCCCGGGCGTGCGATCTTCGAGTCGCTCATGAGCTAGTTCCTCGTGAGTCATGCCCTCGGGTGTCTCACCACGCCGAGGGCTTTTCGTTGTCTACCTGCTCCGACGAGCAGGCGCAATGGTCTCTACTTCGTCGTCTCGCGCTCCAACGCTGCGATGCCGCGGATGATGGCCAGCCGCAGCACCTGCGCGCGGCTCACCTCGGCG
>JADJYE010000022.1 GCA_016719945.1 Polyangiaceae bacterium
GTGAGATGCCGCACGCCACGAAGAAGCAGAGCGCGGCGGCGTCCCAGCCGCCACGCAGGCCGAGCGCGAAGCCGAGCGCGGCCGGCGCGACCCCGAACGACACGACGTCGGCGAGCGAGTCGAGATCACCCCCGAGCGGAGACGCCTTGCGCCGCCAGCGGGCGACGTGCCCGTCGAGGGCGTCGCAGATCAGAGCGAGCGGCAAGAGCACGAACGCGGTGACCGCGGCGCCGCGATCTCCCTCGGCGACGTAGAGCATGCTCGCGAGGATCGCGCCCGTGCCGCAGAAGGCGTTGCAGAGCGTGATGATGTCCGCGAGCGCGAACGTGCGGATCATCGAGAACGGGGGCTTCCGCTCACCCGGGCCGGGCAGCGGCTTCACCTGCATCGGCCGCACCGCCGCCTGTTTCCCCCCTGAAGCTGGGCTTTCCTGGCTCGCCACGGGGGCCTTCTTGCACGAACTCGGCCCGGCCACTACCCGAGCCGTACGACCTAGGCGCGCGTGGACGTTCGCGCTAAGAATCCGGACCCCCATGGCCGACAAGACCCTCGAAGACATCGAAAAAGAGCTCGCTTC
This sequence comes from Polyangiaceae bacterium, assembly GCA_016719945.1. Classification (GTDB taxonomy): domain Bacteria; phylum Myxococcota_A; class Polyangia; order Polyangiales; family Polyangiaceae; genus Xiheicaenibacterium. Next base: position 578 of record JADJYE010000022.1, read on the forward strand.
GTTCGACCAAAGTTACGAGGAGGGCTACTCGGGCAAAGATCGAAGCTCGGTGCAGTCGGTTGGGCTCGAGAAGCTGCTCGCCCGCGCGCAGGACCTGCAAGGCGACCTCGACAAGCTCGGCGCCCTCACCGCCGGTGCGAACGCCGCGACCTTGTCCGAGTCCCTCACGAACCGCGTGGCGCTGTACGAGCGCGAGCTGGTCCTCGTGAAGGCCGCCCAGGAGATGGGGCCGGCCTTCGAACGCTTCAGCGTCGAGGGCGCCGCCGCGAACTTCGTCTTCGATCGCTACAACCGGCACTTCGCGGGCCAGTCGCGGGACACCCGGGACCTCGGCCTCTTGCGGGAGCTCGTCGAGGAGCTGAAGCAGATCCGCAAGCGCATGACCGCGATCGGCGGCAAGAAGCTCCCGGAGCCGATGCAGAAGGACCCTCGACCTCGTCGCGTCGAACATCGATCGTTACCAGGTGGAGGAGCGCGAGATCCCGAAGGCGCAGTCGGCCGGCACCCAGGAGGAGCAGGCCAACCGCTGGGCCTTCCTCGCGAACCAGCAGTTCGCGATCTACCAGGCGTTCTTCGCAGGCCAGTCGCGCGTGACGCGCCGGCCTCAGCTGCTCGTCCGCTTGGTCGACAATCTGCGGCGCTACCGGACCGCGATGTTCGACCTGAAGAACAAGGGCCTGAAGAGCGCCTCCAACGACGGCAACATCGGCATCGTCGACGGCCGCCTCAAGGCCTACGAGGACGAGCTGTCGGAGATCCGAAAGACCCGCAGCACGGTGAAGCTCGTCGACATCATGGGTGTGCTCGGCACCGCGGCGAACACGCTGTTCGAGGAGTACCGAAAGGACTTCGCCGGCCAGGACCGCACCACGGTCAGCCTCGAGCAGCTCGCGAGCCTCATCGACAAGCTCGACGAGATCCGCCGCCAGATGGAGGAGCTCGGCCGCGTCGAGAAGAACGACACGAACGTGAAGAACGCGACGGTCGTGCGCGAGTACCAGTCGAGCTGGGTGCGCGAATACGCCGCGGTCCGCCAGGCACAGGCCGGGCAGACCGCGGCGCAGGCGATCAAGACGAACGACTAGAGGGACACCCCCCTAGATCACGAGCGTCCCTGTCCTCAGCAGGTACGACAGCTTCTTGCGCTGCTCGCCGTCGAGCAGCGCGTGCAGCTTGCCGAGGGCAGCGAGCACGGCCTCGCGCAGGCGCTCCGCGCTCTTCACCCGCAGGTCGCCGGCCTCCTTGGCCTTGGTCTCGTCGAGCGACTCACCCTCGATCGCGTCAGCGAACGCCGAGATCGAGCGGCGCTGGTCGACCGCCGCCTGCGCGCGCTCGGTCTTGAGCTCGTCGAGGATGACCGCCAGCTTCGCGACCTGCTCCTCCTCGAGCTCGAGCTTCCACGCCAGGAAGCGCAGCGGCCTCCGCACGCCAAAGCCCCCGCCGTCACCGCCGCCCTCCCACGGGGGACCGCCGTGGTGCTCGCCCCCCCCGGGAGGACCGCCCCTGCCAAAGCCTCTCGGTCCCCATCCGCCCATGTGCGCTCCCTCGCGAGGCCCGCACCCCGGCGGACCGCACGCGTGACCCTTCCACCACCCAAAGAACCCTGGGTTCATGGCTGCTCTCTCCTGTTCGGCCGGGGCTCGTCGCGCCCGACGCTCGTGACCAGACAAAATGAGCGGGCGACCATGCCTCGCTCACCCGAACAGTCTTGGCCCCGAGGGGTGCTCTGTCAACTCCGGTAGCGGGCGTCGTATTGGAAGGCGCGCTTCTGGAAGCCAGCCTGCCCGTCCGGGTTCCTCACCGCGACGTCGACGAGCTTCCCGTCCGCTCCCTCGGGCGTGTAGGCCTCGAGCACGCTCCCGCTGATCCTCTTGGTCTTCACCTGCGCGCCTCCGACGAGCACGACGCAGCCCTCGACGAAGTTCTTGCCCTCGACCGTGAGCTCCGTGCCGCCGTCGACCGTGCCCCGCGCGGGCGACACGCTCGTGATGACCGGCGCTGCCATGGCCTCGTACCGGAACGCCTTCGGCGCGACACCAGGCCCCGTCTCGGTCGAGGTGACCTCGACGTCGACCATCCCCGCGGAGCGCAGCGGAGGTGTCACCACCTCGATGCGGTTCGGCCCCTTCACGGCGACCGACTTGCACGCCTCGCCACCGAAGCGCACCGTCGCCGCCTTCGGGAAGCTCTCCCCCTCGATCACCACCTTCGTTCCGCCGCCCGTCGGGCCGCTGCGAGGCTCGAGCCCGGTGATCTTGGGCGCGCTCGGCGACTCGTAGGTGAAGGCATCCTCCGAGCGGATCTGGAGATCGTCGAGCCTCAGCTCGATTGCGACGAGGCCTGGGATCTGGCGCGGCGGGACATCTGCGTCGATGAGCTTCGCGCTCACCACGCGGCGCATCGCGGTCACGTCTCCGATGAGCACGCGCACGGCTTCGGTGAAGTTGTCGCCGACGATGCGGACCGTGAGGCCTCCGGTCGTGAGGCCGCTCTTGGGGAACACGTCGATGATCTTCGGCGGCGCCGGGACCGCCTCGTAGCTGAATCCAGCGGGGACCTGGGCCACCCGGCCGTCCGGGTTCGTGAGCACGACGTCCACTGGGCCGAGCGTCTCGGTGGCGGGGACCTCGACGTCGACCTGCTTCGCGTCGCGAAAGAGCACGACCGCGGCCTGGCCGCCGAGCGTCACCCGCGCCTTGGGGTGGAAGTCTTTGCCGCGCAGGCTGACGAGCTTCCCGCCCGACACCCAGCCCGACCTCGGCTCCACCTCGGCGATCTCGGGCATCAGCGGGCGATAGCGGAACACCTCGTCGGCTCGCCCGATCAGCCCCTCGAACGTCACCACCGTCAACGTGCCCTCGAGCGGGCCGCTGCCGGCGGGGGGGAGCGTGAAGCGAATGCGCTGCGAGCTGTCGAACACGACCTCGGGCGCGTGGGTGCCGAAGAGGCTGACCGTGCACCCCTCGGTGAAGTTGCGCCCCTCGAGGATGACCTCGACGCCGCCCTCGGTGGGCCCCTCGGCCGGCACGGCGCGCGTGACCACCGGGCCCTCGACGAAGTGGAGCTGGACGGCGGGCGAGCGCTTGCCGCTCGGCGACTCGATCGCCAGCTCCTGCACCCCCACCAGCGCGGGCGCGACGAAGCGGAGGGTGAACGCGTCGACGACCTCGCCGATCAGCTCCTCGCTGCCGACGTACACTCGGCAGCCCGGCACGAAGCCGGCCCCGAACACCGTGATCTGCGCGCCGCCGCCGCCGTCGACGCGCACGGGCTTCACGTCGGTGATCACCGGGGCCGAGGGCGCGTACCCACCGCCTCCGCGCTGGGCGGCGACGTCGTCCGGCGGATCGGCGAGCGCTTCGGGATCGGGCGTGTCGAGGTCGCTCGAGGGCGGCGCGAGGGCGCCCTCGGTCGTGTCCACCGTGGCGTCGCTCCCTCCCTCGGTCGTTTCGTCCGCGGGGAGCGCCGCGCCGTCTTGCGTGGGCTCGGCCTCCGCTGTCTCGACGTGCGTCGGCGCGACTCGATCGACCCCGGTCTTCTCGTCGTCCTTCGTGGCTGTGTCGGAGGCGCCTTCTTCGCTCATGGCGCCCAAGGAAAGCAGAGGCGGCGCGCTCGGAGAAGCGTCTTCGGCGGTCAGCCCGAGACCTTGCCGGCGACCTCGACGATCGCGTCGGCGAGCGCGAACGGCACCTCCTCTTGCAGGAAGTGCCCCGCCTCGGTCTCTCGCACCGTCGCGCGCGCGAAGGCGCGCCGGTGTCGCTCGAGGGCCCGCCCGAGGATCGGGTCCCGGTTGCCCCAGACCAGCGCGATCGGCGCGCTCTCGGCCGCGCGCCGCATGTAGGCGCCGATGTCGTCCATCACCGCCGTCGACGGGTGGGCCTCCGAGTCGGGCACCATCCGCGCGAGCCCGAGCGGCCCGGCGCGGTCGACGAGCGAGAGCAGCGGCCACGCGTACGCCGCGAGCTCGGTCGGGCCCATGGTGAGCCGATCGCCCTGCACGAGGCCGAGCGTGGGGATCGGGAACAGCAGCCCCCGGAACGCCACGTCGCTCAAGATGGGTAGGTGTGAGAAGCGGTGGAAGGCCTTCGAACGGAACGGCCTCGCAGGCTCGAGCACCGCCGTGTTCGCGAGCACGAACCCGCCGGGAGGCGCTCCGCTCGCCGCGAGCCGCATCCCGACCCCAGCGGCGATCGGGCCGCCCCAGTCCTGGCCGACCAAGATGGGCCGCTCCGCGCCGAGCGCGCCCATGACCTCGACCAGCGCGGCGATGTGCATGCCGAGCTGGTGGTCGCCCGGCCGGCGCGGCTTCGCGCTCGCGCCGAAGCCCAGCAGATCGGGCGCGATGATGCGCAGGCCTCGGCCGTCGAGCGCGCGGATGACCTTTCGCCAGAGGTAGCTCCAGGTGGGGTTGCCGTGGAACAGCACCACGTCCCGCTCGCCCGCGCCGTGCACGATGGCCGAGATCTCCCCGTGGCTCGTCTCGACGACCCGCCGCTGCCACGGGACCTCCCGTCGCACGAACGGCGGGAACGCCGACAGCTCCTTCGCTCGACTCGCTCCGATCACGGTCCTGCCTCCACCCCTTGCGCCCTCTTGCGGCGCTTGAGCTGCCACATCACGAGCTTGCGCGCCGTGAACAGCGCCGCGAGCGCCCCCACCCCGATCAAGACGTACTCCTTCGGGACGCCCTTGAGGGCGTCGACCAGCGACCCGGACGCCCACGTCACCACCGCCAGCGCGGGGATGTAGCCGAGCAAGCAGCCCAGCATGTACGTCGAGAACCGGATCCGCGACACGCCGAACACCCCGTGCAAGACCGGGTGCATCAGGAACACCGCCCGCAGGACCGCCGTGGCGAACAGCCCGCGCCGCTCGATCCAGTGGTCATACTGGCGCAGGCGCGGGGGCAGGCGGGCGCTCACCCAGTCCTTCGCCACGAAGCGCGAGAACGCGAACCCGAGCGCGCTCGCCGCCATCGAGCCGGTGAGCGAGAGGCCATAGGCGATCGGCCGAGGCCACACGTACGCGGCGGCGATCACGAACGCGATGCCGGGCAGCCCGACGGGCTGCAGGATCGCGAACGCGAGCAAGAAGATCACGTAGCCCCACGCCCCGAGGGCCAGCAGATCGGCGCGCACACGCTCGGGCTCGGAGAGGATGGAGAACAGGCCCAGCTGCCAAGAGCCGACGAGGAGGCCCACGGCCACCATGGCGGCTAGCAGCCTCCATTTGTTCACCGGCGCATGCTTACTGCTTTTGTCGGGCGTTCGCTACGCGGGTCGGGCGGGCCGGGCGCGCTCTTCGTGGATCTCCCGGCCGCGGTTTGCTAAGTCGCGGGCTCCGATGACTCACCAAAGGCCTCTGCGCGCGCTCCTCCTCGAAGGCATCCACCCCGGCGCGCGGGACGTCCTCGCCTCCGAGGGCATCGCCGTCACCTTGCTCGACAAGTCCCCCCCCAAGGCCGACCTGCCGAGCATGGTGAGCGAATACGACATCCTCGGCATCCGCTCGAAGACCCAGGTCACCGCCGAGGTGCTCGACGCCGCGAAGAACCTGCTGGTGGTCGGCGCCTTCTGCATCGGCACCAACCAGATCAACCTCGTCCGCGCGAACGCCCGCGGCGTGCCCGTCTTCAACGCGCCGCTGTCGAACACGCGCAGCGTCGCGGAGCTGATGATCGGCGAGATCATCATGCTGTCCCGGCAGCTCGGCGATCGCAGCCGCGAGGTGCACCTGGGCCAGTGGAACAAGCGGGCGACCGGCTGTCGGGAGATCCGCGGCAAGACGCTGGGCATCGTCGGGTACGGACACATCGGCTCGCAGGTCGGTGTGCTCGCCGAGGCGATGGGCATGCGCGTCGTCTTCTACGACGTCGCGACGAAGCTCCCGATGGGCAACAACCGACCCGCCGCGAGCCTCGACGAGCTGCTCGCGGAGTCGGACTTCGTCACCCTCCACGTCCCCGCGACGGCGCAGACCCGCCACATGATGGGCGGCAGCGAGATCGCCAAGATGCGGCGGGGCTCGTTCCTGCTCAACGCGAGCCGCGGCGACGTCGTCGTCATCGATCAGCTCGCGAGCGCGCTGTCGTCGGGCCACCTCTCCGGCGCGGCGGTCGACGTCTACCCCGAGGAGCCGGAGGCCAACGGCGCCGGCTTCGCCACCGATCTGCAGAACCTCCCCAACGTGATCCTCACGCCGCACATCGGCGGCAGCACCGAGGAGGCGCAGGAGGCGATCGGCAAGGAGGTCGCGACCGCGCTCGCGAAGTTCCTGACGAGCGGTACGACGACCTCAGCGGTCAACTTCCCCCGCGTCGAGCAGCCGCTCCTGGCCGGTAAACACCGCATCCTCAACGTCCACAAGAACGTCCCGGGCGTCCTCGGCGACATCAACCGCATCGTCTCCGATCAGAAGGCGAACATCCTGGGGCAGGTCCTGGTGACCGACCCGCACATCGGCTACCTCATCATGGATCTCGAGCAAGATCTCTCGCAGGAGGTCTGCGATCAGATCGCCGCGCTCCCCACCAGCATCCGCACCCGCCGCCTCGAAGAGCGGTGATTGTTCTCGCGCGCCCGCTAGCGCGGGGCCCTTCGGATTTTCCGCGCGGACGCGCGTGAAATCCGGCGCGAGGGTCGCTAGGCGTCGAAGATCTTGCCGGGGTTGAGCGTGTTGTTCGGGTCGAGGGCGCGCTTGATCGCGCGCATCGCCGCGATCTCCGCGGGGCTGCGCGAGAAGCCGAGCCAGTCTTTCTTGAGCAGGCCGATGCCGTGCTCGGCCGAGATGCTCCCGCCGTAGCTCTTCACGAGCTCGAACATGTGCCGGTCCACGTCGTGGGTGCGCGCGAGGAAGGCTTCCTTCTCCAGGTCGTCGGGCTTCATCACGTTGACGTGCAGGTTGCCGTCGCCGATGTGGCCGAACAGGCAGACCTCCCAGCCGGGGTACCGCTCGGCGAGGGTGCGCTCGAGGTCGGCGCAGAACGCCTCGAGCTTGGCGATCGGCAGGGCGATGTCGTTCTTGTGGGGAAGGCCGGTGGCGCTCAGGCTCTCGCTGATCCCCTCGCGCAGCTCCCAGAGTGAGGCCGCCTGGGAGGCGTGCTGCGCCATCGTGCCGTCGAGCACGAGGCCCTTTTCGAAGAGGTCGGCGAGCCAGGCCTCGTTGGCCGGGCCGCGCTCCGCCTCCAAGACGACGAAGCAGGTGCCGTTCGTCGAGAGCGGGCTCGTGCGCTTGCGGTGACGCTCGACCCGCGCGAGGCAGCGATCGGTGAAGAACTCGAACGCGCCGAGCTGGAAGGGCGCCTCTTGCGCCGCCCGAAAGAGCCGGATCACGGCGCTCAGATCGGCGAGCGAAAAGAGCATGACGTCGTGGTCCGCCGGGAGGCGCGTGAGCTTCAACGTCGCCGCGGTGATGACGCCGAGGGTGCCCTCGCTGCCGATGAAGAGCTGCTTCAGGTCGACGCCGGTGTTGTTCTTCTCCAGGGCCTGGCCCATCGCGAGCCGCTCCCCGCTCGCGAGCGCCACCTCGAGGCCGAGCACCCAGTTGCGCGTGAGCCCGTAGCGGATCACGCGGATGCCGCCGGCGTTGGTGGCGATGTTGCCGCCCACGTGGCTCGAGCCCTTCGAAGCGAAGTCGACGGGCCAGGTCAGGCCGAGCTCGGCGCAGCGCTCGTGGACGGCCTGGGTCACGGCGCCCGCCTCCACGCGCACGGTCCTGCCGACGACGTCGATCTCACCGATCGCGCTCATCCGCGACATCGACAGCACCAGCTCGCCGTCCTTCGCGACGGCGCCGCCAGCGAGGCCGGTGCGCCCACCCGAAGGCACGACCGCGACGCCCGCGGCGTCGCACACCTTCAAGATCGCGCTGACGTCGTCGGCGGTCCGCGGCGAGGCGATGGCGCACGGGGCCGGGGCGAACACCTTCGTCCAGTCGCGACCGAGCTCGCTCAGGTCCGCGGGGTCGGTCGAGACGACGCCCGCGCCGCAGCGGCGCTCGATCTCCTCGAGCACCGACTGAACCACGGCGGCCCCCGCGGGGCCCTGCTCTCGGCGCGTCATCTCAGACGAGGATCTCGGACAGCGGCCCGTTGCAATATGCGGGGTCGCCGAACGTCGTCGCCTCGATCCCCATCGCGTTCAGCAGCGCGACCAGCAGGTCGTTGTGCGGCCGCTCGCCGGTCAGCTGAAGGAACTGACCCGTCTTCAGGGCCCCGCCGCAGCTGCCCGCGGTGATGAAGTATTGGTCGAGGTGGCTGTGCGTGTTGCCGCGGGTGATCTCGCTCGAGAGGACCACCACGGTGTTGTCGAGCATCGTGCCGTCGCCCTCGGGGATCGCGTCGAGCTTGCCCAGCAGGTACATGAGCTGCTGCAGGTACCACTCGCGGATGACGGCGAGCTTGCCCCAGGCGTCGGTCGACGAGTCCGGCTGGTGGCCGAGGCCGTGCTCGTCGTCGAGGATCGGCGCGCCCATGTAGCTGAGCCACGGGTAGGGGCGGTTGTTGGTCGAGGCCGACCACTGCAGGGTCGCCACGCGCGTGAGGTCACACGCGAAGGCCATCGCCAGCAGGTCCATCTGGGTGCGGCCGATATCGGCGAAGTTGCTCGGATCACCCAGGTACGCCTCGAGCGCGCCCGGCTGCTCACCCAGCTCGGGGATCTGGCACGAGCCGCCGATCACGCCGCCGGGGTTGTCGAGCCGCGACTCGACCTCACGCACAGCCGTCAGGTGCTGCTCGATCTTCTGGCGGTCTTCGGCGCTCACCTTCTTCGACAGCGCGTCGTACTTGCGATCGACGAGGTCGAGCACGCTCTTGCGGCGCTGCAAGAGCTTCTCTGCGCCGACGGGATCGCTGCCGAGATCGGCGAACAGCGCGTCGAACACGGCCCACGGGTTCGTCTCGTTGGGCACCGGGAGGTCGGACCCCAGGTAGCTGAGGACCGTGCGCACCTCGGTGCCGCCGTAGTTCGTCGACTGCACGCCGAGGTTGAGCGTCGCGCGCTTCGTCATCACCCCGGCGGTCTTCGCGATCTCCTGGTCGAGCGAGATGCCGCTCGCCCAGCCCGCGAGCGAGCCGTCGCCGCCGACCTGCTGGCCGGGGTTGAGGCTGCGGCCGGTGAGCAGAGCCATGCCCTGCTGGTGCGGCTCGCCGGGCGCGATATCGTGCACCGACAGATCGAGCCCCTTGATGATGTTGATCTTGTCCGCCAGCGGCAGGAGCGTCGACCAGTACCCGCTGAAGTCGGCGGTCGGCGGGGTGTAGTTGCCGTTCGGCGTGTAGACGAACAAGAAGCGCTTCGGGAACTCCCCGGCGCGCTGCTGAGCCGAGCCGACCTTCTCGAGTCGGCGCTGCTCCTCCGGGGTGCAGCCGAAGCTGCTCATCAGCGGCATGGCCAGCGCCGCGCCGCCGAGGCCGCGCAGGATCGCTCGCCGCGGGAGGATGATCTTACGGGGCATGTCACTCACCCCCTTCGCCGGTGTCGCCGGCGACCCGGTACAGGAAGGCGTCCGATTGGGTGAGGGCCACCAGCAGCTCCTTCACGTTCCCGCCGGCGGCGTCGAACGAGACGTGCAGCTGCTCGAGCGTGCACGCGTCGGCTTGCGTCTCGCCGCGGCCGTAGGCGAAGCGGAACCACATCTTCGCGTAGCAGGCCTTCACCTCGTCGCTCGACGCGAGCTTGTTCGCCAGCTGGCTCAGGCCGTCGAACGTGCCGTCGACGTCGCTGTCGATGATCGACCCGCTGTCGTCGATCGGCTGGCCGTTGTCGGTCGTGCGAAAGCGACCGAGCGTGTCGAAGCTCTCGAACCCGAAGCCGATCGGATCCATCAGCTCGTGGCAGCCGCTGCACGACGGGTTCGAGGAGTGCTCCGCGAAGCGCTCGCGCGCCGTGGAGTTGGCGCTCGGCTCGGGGAGCTCGAACATCACGTCGGCCGGGGGCGGCGCGAGCACGTCGCACAGGAAGGCCTCACGCACCAGCTTGCCGCGGTGCACCGGCGAGGTCTGGTTCGTGTGCGAGTAGTACGAGAGCAGCGCGCCCATCGACAGCAGGCCCGCGCGCTGGTCCGGCGGGAAGTCGACCTTGGCGAAGGCCTCGCCGTCGCCGGCGGGCGAGGCGCCGTAGTGCTCGGCCAGCGCGCCGTCGGCGTACGTGTAGGGGGCCGTCAGCAGGGTGCCGAGGTCTCCGTCGCCGTTGAAGACGACCTGCTCGACGAACACCCGCATCTCCTCCTTCATCAGCTCCGCGAGGGCGCTCGACCACTCGGGGTAGAGCGCAGGGTCTTTGGTGACGTTGGTCACGCGATCGAAGTCGAGCCACTGGGCGTGGAACATCGACACCGCCTCGCGCGCCTTGTCGTCGTCGAGCATGCGGCGAGCCTGCGCGGCGATCTCCTGCTTGGTGGTGAGGCGACCGGCCTCGGCCTCGGCGAGCAGCGCCTCGTCGGGCATCGAGCCCCAGAGGAAGTACGACAGGCGCGAGGCCATCTCGAGCGAGCTGAGCGGCATGATGTCGCCGTCCGCGTCGACCGGCGAGAGGCCCTCGCCGAGCTCGACGCGATAGAGGAACGCGGGCTGCTGGAGCACCGACTCGATGATCATCTGGATCCCCATCCGGTAGCTCGTGGGGCCCGGATCCGGCGCGTCGGCGTAGAGGGTCCACGCGGACTCGTACAGCGCCTGGAGCTCGGCGATCTCCTCCTCGTTCACGGGGCGGCGCAGCGCGCGCCGCCCGAAGGTCTCGATGAACGTCGTCGCGCAGGCAGCGAGATCGGCGGGCTCGCCGTCCGGCGCGCAGCCGGTCAGCCCGGTGACGTCTTCGGTGGCGCGAGCGGCGACGCTCTCGGCCACCAGCATGTACTTCTCCGCGAGGACCGGCGTCACGTTGAGGGACGTGGCGTCGTTGGAGAAGCCGAGCGGCTCCTCCTCGGCAGGCAGGATGCTCGCGGGCGCCGTAAGGTCGCCGAGCAGATCGCGGACGGTGTTGTTGTACTCGAACTTGGTGAGGCGCCGGATCGGCGAGCGGCCAGGCGAGATCTCGCCCGTGCAGACGGGCTCTTCGACCTCGCTGGTCGTCTCGGAGGGGTCACCGATCTCGCCGGTGCAGGCGGTGGCGAGCGCGAGCGACAACGCCAGCGCGGAGCGGCGCGCGACGAGCCAAGGGTCGGGGGACGGCATCCGGGCCTCCAAGGCCTCGGAGACTATCCGAACCGGGGCCTCAGGGCGACAGCCGCCTACCTCTTGGCGGCGTCATCGTCGGGCTCGGGGACACCGCCGAGCAGCAAGCCCATGGGGGCCTCCGGCCGGCCGAGCCCACGCGTCGCCGCGAGGTGCCCGAGCAGGTGCTCGCGGTTGTCGAGCACGCTGAGGGCCTGCATCTCGAGGGCGCCGATGCGGTCTTCCGGCGTGAAAGGCGCGTCCTCGACGCGCTCCATCGACAGCTTCTGGGGCGCGTAGGCCATCCTCGGGGCGACGGTGTCGAGCAGCGTGTAGTCGTCGCCGCGGCGCAGCTCGAGCGTGACCGAGCCGGTGACCGTCGGCGCGACCCACTGAACGAGCGCATCCTTGAGGATCCACGCCTCGGGGTCGAACCACTTGCCCTCGTACAGCAGGCGGCCGAGCTTGCGGCCGAGCGTGGCGTAGAGGTCGATCGTCGACTCGTTGGCGATCGACGAGAGCAGTCGCTCGTACGCGAGGTGCAGCAGCGCCATGCCGGGCGCCTCGTAGATGCCGCGGCTCTTCGCCTCGATCACGCGGTTCTCGATCTGATCGCTCATCCCCAGGCCGTGGCGTCCGCCGATGCGGTTCGCCTCGCTCACGGCCTCGAAGGCGGTGCCGCAGGCCTTGCCGCCGACCTTGATCGGGAAGCCTCGGTCGAACGTCACCGTCACCGTCTCCGGCTCGATCGCGACGTCCCGCTTCCAGAACGCGACGCCCATGATGGGCTCCACGATGCGCATGCTCTCGTGCAGCTCCTCGAGGTGCTTGGCCTCGTGCGTCGCGCCGAGCAGGTTCGAGTCGGTGCTGTAAGCCTTCTCGGTGCCCATCTTGTAGGGCAGCTTGCGCCGCTCGAGGTACTCGCTCATCTCCTTGCGGCCGCCGAACGCGTCGACGAACGCGGAGTCGAGCCAGGGCTTGTAGATCTTGAGGGCCGGGTCGACGAGCACGCCGTAGCGAAAGAAGCGCTGGATGTCGTTGCCCTTGTGGGTGCTGCCGTCACCGAAGACGTGCACGCCGTCCTCGCGCATCGCGCGCACGATCGCGGTGGCCGTCACGGCGCGGCCGAGCGGGGTCGTGTTGAAGTACTTCTTGCCGCCGGTCGAGAGGTGGAACGCCCCGGTCTGGATCGCGACGATGCCCTCCTTGGCGATCGCCTCTCGGCAGTCGAGGAGCTTCGCCGCGGAGGCGCCGTGCTCGAGCGCGATCGGGGGGATGTCGGCCGGGCTCGCCTCATCGGGCTGAGCGAGATCTGCCGTGTACCCGTGGACGTCCATGCCTTGCTCGGTGAGCCACGCGACCGCGCAGCGCGTGTCGAGGCCGCCGGAGAAGGCGATGCCGATGCGGGTGCCCTTGGGCGGAAGCTGACGGTAGATGCGGCTCATGCGCGGCCGCTTACCACGGCCAGCGCGGCGCGCGTCAGGGTGTCGGGCCAGAGCCGGTTGGAGCAGAGCCCGTCGGGGGAGCAGAGGGCGGAGGGGGAGGGGGCAGGCCGCCCGAGCGAGGCGGCGCCGCGGACGGCGCTTCGTCGACGTGACCCCGCGGCACTGGAGGTTCAGCTCGTCGACCACGACGTCCTCCTGCTGCCCCAGCTGCTCGAACCGCTTCGTCGCCTTGTCGAGCGCGGCCTCGTCGCCCTTCTTCAGCGAAGCGTTCATGTCGCGCAGCACGGCCGCTTGCCCGACCGAGACCCCGATGTAGAAGCCTGCGAGGCGCTGGAGATCGGGGGTGCGGAAGGGCACCTCTCCCGCCCCGCGCGCCACCGACTCGTGGGCGCGCGCCCGAGCCTCGAGCTCGTCTGCGCCGGCGGCCTCCGCCTGTTTGCTGGTCTCCTCCACCAGCGCGCGGCCCCCGTTGATGGTCGCGATCAACCGCTCGCACTCCTCGGCGACCGTCTCGATGGTCAGCTCGGCGCTCGGTGCGGTCGCGGTCGGCGTCGCGCCGTTCGACGCGGGGGCCGAGCACGCGGCGCACGCCGCGAGCACGAACCCGAGGCCCCTTCGGCGACTCATGGCGCGCATGCGACCACGCCCAGCGGGCGGGCGAAAGCGAATGGATCGTGGGTGACACAGCCGACCGCTCCGACGAGGCGCGCGCGGCTGGCGGCGCCCGCGCCGACCGAAACCTCCCCCACGTCGGGGCGTATCTTGCCCCATGTGCCCTGGGTGTTTGCTCGCCGGGACCGCGTGGGGCGTCATGTGGTGCGCCAGCAAGATCCTCACCTATCGGGCCCAGCGCCGCATCGAGCGGGACATGGCGGCCGTGGAGGTCGAGGACGAGCGCGCGCCGAGCTCGGCCTCGTCCGCCTCAGCCGGCGCGCCCCAGCTGCTCGACGCCCCGCTCGCCCCGGCGCGCGCCTCGTAGGAGAACCCCATCGTGAAAGCCAAGTGGAACGGAGCCGTGATCGCCGAGAGCACCTCGACGCGCGTCGTCGAGGGCAACCACTACTTCCCCGCAGACTCGGTCGACCGGCGACACCTCGCGCCGAGCGAGCACCACACCACATGCTTCTGGAAGGGCGTCGCGAGCTATTACCACGTCGTGGTCGACGGTCAGACGAACCAGAACGCGGCCTGGTACTACCCGGACACCAAGCCCAAGGCGAAGCCCATCGAGGGCTACATCGCGTTCTGGCGCGGCGTCGAGATCAGCGAATAGCGGGACCGAGACGCGGCAACGGCGTGGCTCATCGGAGCCACCGGCCGAGCGTCGTCGCGAGCTTGCCCGCCCTGCCCTCGACGAACTCATCCACGGCGAGCTCGGAGGCGAGCTCTTGCACGAGCATCGAATACGTCGGGTAGGCGTGGACCGTCGACGCGAGCTCCGTGAGGGAGAGCCCCATGCGCACCGCGAGCGCGAGCTCCGCGAGCATCTCTCCTGCCCGCGGCGCGACGATGGTGGCCCCGACGATCTTGCCGCCAGGGGTCACCACGATCTCCAGGAAACCTCTCGTCTCGCCGTCGCAGACGGCACGATCCGCCAGCGCAAGCTCTCGGCGATGCACGACGAGCTGGTCGTTCGGCGCGTCGATCGGGCGCACGCCCACATGCGCGATCTCCGGGTCGGTGAAGGTGACGCGCGGGAGCACCGCAGGTTGTCCGCTCGCGTTGCCAGGCAAGAGCGCGTTCCGCACCGCCTGAAAGCACTGCCAGCCCGCCAGGTGCGTCAGCTGCTCGCGCCCGATGACGTCTCCGACGGCGTAGATGCCCGGGGACGTGGTGCGCAGGCATGTGTCGACCTTCACGCCGGACGCGTCGTAGGCGACCCCGGCGCGCTCGAGGGCGAGCGCGGCGACGCGGGGCGCCCGCCCCGTCGCGACGAGCAGCATGTCTCCGGTCACCGTGCCCTCGCTGGTGTGGAGCGTCACGTCGGCTGCGGCGCGCGCGACCGAGCGAACCGTCCCGACGATGCACCGGACTCCCTCGGCCAAGAGCGCTTCCACCAAGACCTCGCGGGCCGCGGGGACCTCTTTGGGCAAGAGGGCCTCGGCGACCACCGTCACCTCGGCGCCGAGGCGGCGATAGGCCTGTGCCAGCTCGAGGCCGATGGGTCCGCCGCCGAGGACCAAGAGGTGCCTCGGCAAGCGATCGTTGTCGAAGATCGACTCGTGCGTATGGAAAGGGCCATCGCAGAGCCCCGCTAGGTCGGGCACGCGGGGCGTCGCGCCGGTCGCGATGACGAAGCGACTCGAGGTCAGCGCGCGACCGTCGACGCGGACCGTGCGCGCGTCGACGAAGGCCGCGCGACCCTGGACGACGATGACGCCACGCTCGGTGAGGCGCTCAGGCGTCTCACGCGCGTAGACCGCCTCGACAGCGGCGCGCACGTAGGCGCGGACGCGCGCCATGTCGCACGCCGGCTGCGCCAGCTCGACCCCGAACACGGCTGCGCGCCGGGCCTCGTGGAGGACTCTGGCCACCTTGATGAGCGCCTTGCTCGGGACGCAGCCGGTCCACGTGCAGTCACCGCCGATCCGGTGTGCCTCGACCAGGGCCACGCGCGCGCCGAGCTTGGCCGCGAACGTTGCGCCGGTCAGGCCGGCCGAGCCCCCGCCGAGGATGACCAGGTCGTACGGCTCAGGGCGCTCGCCGGAGCCGCTCATGGCCGTGCGGGCGCCAATGATTTCTCCGCGATGATGCCGACGTAGCGAATCGCGCCCGCCTCGACTGCGCGCGTCGCCTCACGGAGCGCGTCCCGCGCGGCGCGGACGTCGATCCTGACGCCGTCACCGAGCGCGCCGCTCGCCGCTCCCAGGGCCGCGCCGACGAGGTTGCGCTTGATGCGCCGCAGGAGCTCGAAGAGCGCGTCCGACGCGTCCCAGCGCTCGAGGACCGTGAGCCCCGCCTCCTCGAGCGCGCGCCCATAGGCTTCCGCCGTCAAGGCCCCCGAGAGGCAGGTCCCCGTATGCACCCATTCGGAGAGCGTCTCGGGCACCGTCCCCTCGACCGACATGTCGGTCACCGCCAGCCTCCCGCCTGGCTTGAGCACGCGCTCCATCTCCCGCAAGGCGCCGAGCTGGTCGTGAAAGGTCGACAGCGCGCACTCGCAGACGACCGCGTCGAAGGACCCGCCCTCGAAGGGGATCTGGTGGGCGTCGCCCCTCACCATCCGCGGCGTAGCGGCGTCGGTGGGGCGCGCGCGCGCGTCCATGCCGACCCCCTGGACGCCGAAGCGCGCCTCGAGCGCGAGCAGGCTCGTCCCCTTGCCACACGCCACATCGAGCACGCGGGCGCCGCTCGCGAGGCCAAGCCTCTCTCCGACCGCGAGGGTGAGCTCGAGCCCGCCCGGGTGCCACGAGTCCCCGAGCAGCGCCCGCACGTCGGCGCGATCGTAGAACGCCGCGCAGCACGAGGAATCGCTCTCCGAGCCGCAGCGGAACGTGTAGCGATGCCGCGGCACGGGCCGCGAGGGCCGGAACGCCTCGACCTCGCGCCACTCGACGGTGGCCGGCGCAGCGGCGCTGGCGAGCGCCCGCTCCAGCCAGGGCGCGAGCTGTGCGGGATCCATGGCGACGCGCGCGTTCACCAGCCAGCTCGCCTCGCGGACACCGGCGCTCGGCTCGAAGCGCACCGACGGCGCGTCGTGTCTGCGCACCAGCGCGGCGTGTCCGCCTGGCGGCTCGAGGCTCGTCAGCTTGACGTGGGCCACCGGCAGCTCGGCCACGATCTCGAGGAATCGGCGCGCGATGGCCTCACCGTCCAATGGCGCATCGCTCGACAGGTGCACCCTCGCGTTCAACCAGCCGAGCATCGCTTCGGCCGCCGCATAGCGATCGTAGTCGATGATGAGCGGCGCGGAGGGCTCCGCCGGACGAGCGGACAGCCACGCGTCGAGGCCGTCGCCTCGGACGCCGGAGACCGAGACGAGCGGACTCCCGGGCGGAGCGCGGTCAGCTGGCCGCGGACGTCGGGCGGGTCGAGATCGGCGCGCGACAGCAGCACGACGTCGGCCTCCTCCAGTTGCTTCGCGAACAGATAGGCGACGTCCTCATGTACGCGCCCCTCAGCGACCTCCTGGAGCCGCCACGGATCGACCACGACAGCGAGTGGCGCCAGCTTGAAGCGGGTAGGGTGGTGATCGGCCAACGGGGAGAGCACGGTCGCCACCAGATCGGTGCAGCTCCCCACGGCCTCGGCGAGGACGACGGTCGCACCTTCGCGCTCCGCGGCCAGGAGGGCCTGCTCGAGATCGTCGTACCGGCAGCAGAAGCAGCCGCCGGCGATCTCGTGGACGAAGCCCGAGCTGCAGCGGCACAGGGAGGTGTCCACGAGCGAGCGCCCTTGGTCGTTGGTGACCAGCGCGACGCGCTCGCCGCGGTCCGTCAGCAGGCCCGCGAGCGCGCGGACGAGCGTGGTCTTGCCTGCGCCGAGGAAGCCGCCGATGACGTGGACGTCGATCACAAGAGGCCTCGTGGACGCCGGAGCGTGTTGTACTCGCACAGGGACACGGGTGCGCCAGAGCGGTCGACCACGTGGACGCAGCAGCGGTCGACGCGATCTTGATCATAGGTGTGGGCATCCATGAACGGCTTGATCCCGACGAGCACGAAGCTGCGGTAGTCCGCCCAGCTCGCCGTGTCGTCCCCTTGAGAGAGCAGGTCGAGCAGCTCGTCGAGCAGGTTGTCCTCCGCCAGCGCCTCGAGCATGTGCTGCGGCATTCGATCGGTGAAGCGCTCGATCGTGGGGGCGACCGCGGGATCCTTCCACGTGGAGAACTTCGGAAAATACCGCGAGACCGGGATCACCTTGCCATCGCGGACGAGCCCGACGGCGAGCGCGAAGCAGCTCGGGTGCGAGCAGGGTATGGGGCCGAAGTCCTCTGGGGAGAACATCCCGTTCGTCTGACGCGCCACCTCGCGCGCGACCTCCGAGAGGGTCAGCCGCTGCGCGCTGCGGTCGTTGTCGTAGCGTCCGGCATAGAACGCCGGCTGAAGGATGACGGTGTTCATGCGAGGGTGATGCTCGACGACCATCCTCACGACGGCGCCGATCTCTTCGAGGTTCACGCCTCGCGTCACGGTCATCACCGGCAGCGCGAAGAGCCCATGCTCCCCGAGGTTGTGGATGGCCTGGCGCTTGACCGGCGAGAGCCCCTTCGCGCCTCGGATCAGCTGGTGGGTGCGCTCCTCGAAGCCATCGAGCTGGAGGTAGAACTGGAGCCGATCGCGACCCCCATCGACCGCGGCGAGGCGTCGCACCAGCTCGACGTCCCTGGCGAGCCGGATCCCGTTCGTGTTCACGTAGACCTTGCGGATCCCCTTCGCGAACGCGAGCTCGACCATGTCGACCAGCTCGGGGTGAACCGTCGGCTCACCTCCCGAGAGCTGGATCATGTCGGCGGCGCCCTTGCCGGCGGCGATCAGTCGGTCGAGCTTCGCCTCGAGCTCGGCGAGCGGCATCATCCAGCTCTGCTCGGGGCTCGAGGCCGTGAAGCAGGTGGGGCAGGTGAGGTTGCACCTCTCGGTGATCTCGAAGATCAACGTGCAGCTGTGGTTGAGGGAGCAGCACCCCTTCGACCCCTCCGGCCCAGCGTTCCAGTGGAGGGACGCGTCGTCGGCGACGAGCGCCTCGGTCTCTCCGTGGGAGGCGCAGGTCTTGGAGAGGTAGACGCGACCCTCCCGCTCGAAGAGCCGCGCAGGGATCTTCTCCAGGCAGGTCGGGCAGGTGCTGATGGTCGTCTTCAAAGGCGTCCTCGGTTCGGCCCGGTACGCGGCCCTCGGCGTGAGGTTTCGGGGGGTTGGCCAGTGTATGCGGAACCATCGCCCTCGGCGCGCGTACCGCCCGCCGGTGAGCCTGGCGCGAATCTTCACTGCGAACGCGCTCGTTCGCGTCGGCGCCGCGGCCTCCGGACAGCTCTTCGCCTTCTTGCTCGCCGAGCGTCATGGCGGCGAGCACACAGGCTCGATCGCGGTCGGCGCCTTGGCTGCGGCCTACTTCGGCAGCGAGCTGCTCGCGGCGCCTCTCGCCGGGCGGCGTGGCGATATCGTTGGGCACGCTCACGTCCTGCGGGTCGGTGCGTCCCTCGGCGCGATGGTGGGGATCGTCGGCGCCGCGAGCGGTGCGCTCCCGCTCCCCTTCGCGGCGCTGCTCCTCGCGCTCGCCGCTGCCCGCGTGATCGAGGGGCTCGCCGCTGCCTTGACCGTCCCAGCGACGCTCTCGCTGGTGGCGAGGAGCAGCGACGGAGATCCCGCGAGGCGGACACGCCTCATGGGGCTCTTCGAGGTCACGTCGCTGCTCGCCATGATCGTCGGCTACGTACTGGCGGGTGTGACGTGGGACACCCTCGGGTGGGCGAGCTTCCTCACGCTGCTCGCCCTGTATCTTGCGGCTCGCGCGGTGGTACCTGTCGAGCCCGTTCCACCGCGAGGGCCCACCCCGTCGCCGAGGGGCACGCTGCGGGTGCTCGCAGAGCTGGCTCGACAGCGGCGCTTCCTCGGCTTTGCCGTCGCGTGGCTGACGGTCAACGCGGTCGTGGGTCTGTGGATGCAGCACACGCCCTACCTGATGAAGCTGCCCGAACGCTCGGCCACTCAGGCGCTCGTGGGGGGCTTCTCCGGTTCGGAGGTGGGCGCAGTGTTCGCGGTCTGGGGCGGGACGTTCCTCGTAGGGGCCCTGGCGTGGTCGGCGCTCGGTGGACGTGTGCCGCGCAGGGCCGCGCTGTCGGCGTCGCTGCTCGCCATGCTGGGCGTGCTCGGCTGCCTCTTCGCCGCGAACCGCGGCGCCGGCCCGTGGGTGCTCTTCCTGGCCGGCGCCTGCGTCGTCGTGGAGAGCGGCTTCACCCCGGTCGCCCTGTCGCACCTGGCCGAGGTGACCCGCGAGGGAGGCGAGCGTGGCGCGGCGATGGGGGTCTATTCGCTGCTCTTGGGCCTGGGACAGCTCATCGGAGGTTTGGTGGGGGCGCCGGTGGTCGCGAGGTGGCAAATGGATGGGATGCTCGCGCTCAGCGCAGCGCTGGCCGGGATCGCGCTGGTCGGCGTGCTCGCGGTCCCGCGCCGCTGAGGGCGGACCGAAACCTTTCGTGGCTCGTGCGTATTGTCGCCAGATGTCGATGCGCACCGAGTTGCTGGCCTTGGCGACGGTCTTCCTCCTCTCGTGCACTGCCGAGGCTCGCCGCGAGCCGACGCCTCCCCGGGCGCTGAGCCAGCGCCCCCGGCGACCGCGACCGCGTCCGCCGTGTGAGCCATCGGAGTGGCCCCCGCCACCGGCCCTAGGCGGCGCGAATGCGACCACGATTCGCGCGCAATAGGAAGCCTCTTCCTCAGGCCGCGCGCGGCTAGGGTCGAGGCATGGAGGCATGGATCCTAGCTCTCATGCTCCACCTCTCCCCGGAAGAGAGGTGGAAGTCGCTGCCCGGTCACGAGGAGACGAAGGCGGAGCGCCGCGCCCGCTACGAGGCCATTGCGGCCGATATCGCCTCGACCGTCGAGAAGGGGGACGCGATCCACAAGAAACGCGAGGCCGACGCGGCGCTCTTGGTAGCCGTCACCTATCTGGAGAGCGGCTTCCAGAAGGACGTGGACGTCGGGCCTTGTTATCGCCCGAACGCCAACGACAAACGCTGCGACGAGGGGCGGGCCGCGTGCATCGCGCAGATCCGCATCCGCGACGGGTACACCAGCGAGCACACGCACGGGATCGCGGGGCTCACCTTGGCCGACCTGTTCAAGGAGCGAAAGAAGTGCCTCGCGATCGCCAGGTTCATGCTGCGCCGCTCGTTCCGAGCGTGCACGAAGGACGGCCCGGACGCGCGGATGGATGTCTATGCGTCGGGGCGCTGCGGCTATGGCCGCGAAGAGGGAAAGAAGCGGCTCAAGCTCGCCGAGAAGCTCATGAGCCTGCCCCTCGACAAGAAGGCAGGACGCGCGCAGCCATAGAAACCTCTTCGCGCCCGGTGCTTGGCCGAGCCCTCTCCGCCTCGGCCGCGCGCGCTATCGTGCTCGGCTTCGAAACCTCGCCGGCAGGTAGGCGTAGCGGCGACCGCGTGCGCTGGGTGGAGCCCAGTGCACGTCGGACGAAACCGACCAGCTCACGAGGTTACGAAGATGGCTCGTCAAGGATGGGACACGGCAGCGGCGCTCCTCGCGCTCGCGCTCGCCGGTTGCGGGGACGACAGCGGCACCGGCAACGCCGCTGGCCAGGGCGGAGGGGGAGGAGAGGGCGGAGGAGGCACCATCGCTCCGGCCGCTTACTACGAGGGGCCCGAGTCGGCGGCCCTCGGCGCCGCGGGCAATGAGGCGCGTTGCTCCACCTGCCACAGCGACGATGGCGCCGAAGGCTACTCGGGCAACACCTTCATGGATCTAGCCTTCCATGACAGCTTCAAGGGCGGCGAGGCCGATCTCCTCGGGGCCGTGAACGCGTGCGTCACGGGGTGGATGGGCGGCGCGGCGCTCACCTCGGACGACGAAGCCTTCATCGCGCTACGCACCTTCATGGAGGGCATCTCCGATCCGGGCGCCACCACCTCGAACCCGATCGCCCCGGAGGTGCTCGCCGACGAGGCCGCGTATGGTGCCGCCTACGATGGCGGCGACGCGGTGGCCGGTGAGGCCAAGTACGCGACCTACTGCGCGCGCTGCCACGGCGGCGGCCTGGTCGTGGGGCCCATGGCGGCTCCAGACACGGCGACCCTCGGCGCGCTGTCGATCGGGCGGATCGCGCAGCAGGTTCGCACCAGTGGTCCGCCGCCGTCCGGGATGAACGACGCCACGGACTCGACCCCTGGGCCCATGCCGTTCTTCGAGCCGAGCGAGCTGCCCGCGTCGGACCTCGCCGACATCGTGGCGTTCCTCACCGGCGGCTGAGCGCCGCCCCCGGAGGCTGCTGCAGCGGCGGGCTGACGACTCAGCCCGCCGCGCGCGCGAGGTGGACCGCGAACAGGTCCTCGTCGTCGGTGTAGGTCGTCTCACGCTCGAAGCCGGCCGCGCTGAGCAGCGCGTCGACGCGCGCGAGGTCGTACTTGATGCTCGACTCGGTGTGGATCCGCTCTCCTGCTTGAGGTGGACGACCAGCCCCAGCCGCTCGATGAGCACCGACTGGTCTTCCTTGCTCTCGAGGTGCATCTCGATGCGTGAGGCCTGCTCGTTCCACAGGGCGACGTGCTCGAACGCGCTCGGGTCGAAGCTGCCCCCGAGCTCGCGGTTGATGCGCGTCAGCACGTTCCGGTTGAACGCGGCCGTGACGCCGGCCGCGTCGTCGTACGCCGGCACCAGCCGCTCGGGGTCTTTGCGCAGATCCGTCCCGAGCAGCAGCGCGCCGCCCGCGGCCAGCGCCGCCCGCACGCCGCGGAGCAGCTCGAGCGCCTCGTCGTCCTCGAAGTTCCCGATCGAGCTGCCGATGAACAGCACCAGCCTGCGGGGACCGAGCGCTCGAATGGTCTGAAGCGCCTCGCTGTGCAGGCCGACGAAGGGCCGCACGTCGACCGACGGCAGATCGCGCGCGAGGTGCTCTTCCGCCTCTTCGAGGGCCGCCCGCGAGACGTCGATGGGCATGAACAAGCAGCGGCCTTGCCGCTGCACCACGGCCTCGAGCACGAGGCGAGTCTTGGTGGCCGTGCCGGCGCCGAGCTCCACCACGCGCAGCGGCGCCTCACTCCCGGACGCGACGCGGCTCACGATGTCGGTCGCGTGCCGCTCGAGGATCGCCCGCTCGGTGCGGGTCGGGTAGTACTCGGGTAGCTCGGTGATCTGCTCGTACAGGCGCGAGCCCTCCTCGTCGTAGAAGAGGTACGGGGGCAGCTGCTTGGGCGTCGACGAGAGGCCCCGCGCCACGTCGCTCGCGAGCGTCGACAGCGACTCTTCGGCCTTCATCGCGTGGGTCTCCCTTCCTGGTCGGCGCGCCCCAGGCTGCGAGCGACACGCGCCCCGGCCATTTGAAAGCGCGTGTCTGGGTGCCAGAAGTTTCGATAGCTCGCCCGCACGTGACCGCGCGGCGTAAAACACGAACCTCCCCGGAGCACGAGCTGGTTGACCATGAACTTGCCGTTGTATTCGCCCACCGCTCCGCTCGCCGCCCGGAAGCCTGGGTAGGCCGAATACGCGGAGCAGGTCCACTCCCAGACGTCACCGTACAGCTGCACGACCCGTACGTCCGGGGCGCTGCTCGGTTTCGTCCTCAGGTGCCCCGACTCCCGGAAGTTCCCCTCGGTCGCGGGGCTCCCCATCGCGCAGCGCTCCCACTCTGCTTCGGTCGGGAGACGTCCGCCGAGGAACCGCGCGACGGCGTCCGCCTCGTAGTAGCTGAGGCACGACGCGGGCGCGCTCTCGTCGACGTCGACCAGGCCGCCGAGCGTGAAGACCCGCGCCGCGCCAGCGTCGACCTCGAGGTAGAGCGGCGCCGACAGGCCGTTCGCGCGGACGAAGTCGTAGCCCTCGGCGAGCCACAGCGAGGGCTCCCGATAGCCGCCCGCCTCGATGAAGGCGAGGACCTCGCCGAAGCTGATGGGGCGTCGCGCCAGCTCGAAGGGCTCGAGGAATACCTGGTGTCGCGGGCCCTCATTGTCGAAGACGAAGCCCTCCGATCCGTCGCTGCCCATCGAGCCAAGGCCGCCTTCGAACGCCTCGAACGCGAGCTCGGAGGTCGGGCTGGGGCGAGGAGCCTCGGCGGCGGCTCGCCGGTACGCTGGACGCGTCGGGTTCTGGTACAGCGCGTGCTGAATGTCGGTCAGCAAGAGCTCCTGGTGCTGCTCCTCGTGGGCGAGCCCGAGCTCGACCAGCGGCGCGAGCGCCTCGAGCTCGGGCGGCGCGAGCGACCCCAAGAGCTCGTGCATTCGGCCGTCGATCGCGCGACGGTACGCGGCGACCTCGTCGCAGCTCGGTCGCGACAACATCCCCCGAGCGGGGCGCGGGTGACGGGGGCCCACTGCCTCGTAGTACGAGTTGAAGAGGAACCTGTACGACGGGTCGAAGGCCTGGACGCCCCGCGGCGCGAGGAAGAACTCCTCGAAGAACCAGGTCGTGTGTGCGCGGTGCCACTTCGTCGGGCTCGCGCTCGGCATCGATTGAAGGAGCTGGTCCTCGGGCGACAGCGGCGCCGCGAGGGCCTCGGTCGCGCCCCTCACCGAATGGAACCGCGCGACGAGCGCCTCTCGGTCGAGCTGACTCTTCACCGCGAACCTCCTCCGCTGACGCCTCGTGGCACCACGAGCCTTTCGACCCCCCGGAACAGCGCCTGGACCGCGATCGCGAGCGCGGCGGCCGGAAGTGCGCCCTCCAGGATCATCGGGACCGAGTCGAGCCTTACCCCGGTCAAGATGGGCTGACCATACCCGCCAGCGCCGACCATCGCGCCGATGGTCGCTGTGCCGACCGCCAGCACCGCCGCCGTCCGCACGCCCGAAACAATCGACGGCGAGGCGAGGGGTAGCTCGATCGAGCGGAGGCGAAAGCCGCGGCTGAGCCCGAGGGCCTCGGCGCTCTCGCGCAGCGCCGCGGGGATCCCCGAGAGGCCGGTCACCGTCCCTTCGACGACGGGGAACAAGGAGTAGAGGATCAACGCCGCGATCGCCGGCGTCGTGCCGATGCCGAGGAACGGAATGAGCAGGACGAGCAGCGCGAGCGAAGGGACGGTCTGCATCACCCCCGCGACGCCAAGGACGGCGTGGCGCAGCCGCGCGAACCGAGCGCACAAGACGCCCAGAGGGACACCGAGCGCCGTGGCAGCGAGCAGGCTCGCGAACGTGAGCAGCAGGTGCTCCCCCGTGCGCGCCGCGATCCGATCGAAGCGGGTCGGCGCGGACACCTTGCTCTCGACGTCGAGCCGGCTCGCGAGGAACTCTGCCGCGGCCACGTCCTCCGACTGGCCCTCGAGCTTCACGCGCGCGTTCATCGCGCGCATCGCCTCGGCGGAGATCGCCCCCTCGAGCCGGCGCAGCTGCGTGACGCATTCGGGGGCCTCGGTCGCGAGCTCGGCGCGGTGGACGATCACGGCTCGGTACGAAGGGAAGTAGCCCCGATCGTCCTCCAGCACCGTGAGCCCCAGCGAGGCGATCTCCGCGTCGGTCGTGTAGAGATCCATTACATCGATCTGCCGCGCGGCGAGGGCCTTGTAGGCGACGTCGTGGTCCATCGGGCGCAGCTCCGAGGGCGCGAGGCCGTACCTGCGCTGCAGGCCCGGCCAGCCGTCGGCTCGTTCCATGAGCTCGTGGGAGATCCCGAACACCAGGTCGCGGTGCGTCGCGAGCTGGGTCACCGTCGCGAGCCCCTTCTTCGCGGCGAGGTCCCCGGACACGCCGAGCGCGTAGGTGTTGTCGAAGCCGAGCGGCTCGCTCATCACCAGCCCTCGGTCGGACAAGGCGCGCCGTATCGCCCCGAGATCGCGCGCGTCGGGCAGGTGCAAGAGCTCCGCCGCGAGCGTGCCCGTGTATTCGACGTACACGTCGATCTCGCCCGCCTCGAGCGCCTTGAACAGGATGACGCTCCCGCCGAGCTGCCGCCGGTGGTCGACCTCGGCCCCACCTGCGGCGCACATCCTGGTCGCCAGCTCGCCGAGCACCACTCCCTCGGTGAACGCCTTGGAGCCCACCTTGACCTTCGGCGGCTCCGCCTCGGCCGCGAGCGGCAGCGACGCGCACGCGCAGGCGGCGACGATGGCCCCGGCGCGAAGAGCCTGGCTCATGGCGTCACCTCCCGCCGCCGCGCCGGGCGGTGCGCGGAGAGGAACCGCTCCACGAACGGGCTCGCGGGGGTTCGCTCGAGGTCGTCGAGCGAGCCTCGCTGCGCGATCTTCCCCTCGTGCAAGAGGACGAGCGTGTCGGCGAAGAACGCCGCCTCCGCGAGGTCGTGGGTCACCATCACTACCGAGGTCTCGAGGGTACGAAACGCCGCGCGCAGATCCTCTTGGAGCTCGACGCGCACCATCGGATCCAGCGCGCCGAGCGGCTCGTCGAGGAGCAGCAGCTCGGGCTCGAGCATCAGCGCCCGGACCAGCGCCACGCGCTGGCGCTGGCCTCCCGACAGCTCGCTCGGCAGCTTCTGGAGCAGCTGGGGGTCGAGCCGCGCGAGCGCGGAGAGCCGCTCGACCTGCGCGTCGATGAAGGCCGGGTCGCGCCCCACGTGCTGGGCGAGCAGGCACACGTTCTGGCGCGCGCTGAGGTGGGGGAACAGCCCGCCCTCCTGGATGAGGTAGCCCATGCGCCGCCGGACGCTCGGCAGCCGCTCCTCGTCGAGCGACTCTCCGAGGACCTCCACGCGCCCGCTGTCCGGCTTCGCGAGGCCGATCAACATGCGCAAGAGCGTCGTCTTCCCGCACCCGCTCGGCCCGAGGAGGACCGTGGTCTTTCCCCGGGCGACCTCGAGATCGATCGGCCCCACGGTCGACCGAGCGTCGAAGGTGCGCGCGGCTCCGAGGAACCGCGCGGCGAACGGTGAGGGCGCGTCGACCACGGGCGTCCCAGGCTATCCACGCGCCGCCTGCGTTACAGCCCACCATCGCATCGGCCTGAAGGAGGAGCCCGGAAACCTCCCGGACCTCCGCGCGTACCCGGGCGGGTGCCTGCGTTGACAGGGTTGGCCTACGGGTGGGAGTGTGCGCTCGCGCGGCGCTGGCCGGGCACCGCCATGGCCGACGACGCGAAAGCCCCCACCCGAGCGCCCCGCGCCGCGGTCGCCGACCCAGGGCCAAGGGAGTACGCCGCGCTCAACGACGCGATGGACCGCTACGCGCGCGGCGAGGCAGCAGCCTTCTCGGTCTTGTACGAGCGCCTGGGCCCGCGGCTCAGGGGGTTTCTCATGCGCGTCTCGGGCAACCCAGCGACCGCCGACGATCTCCTCCAGGAGTCCTTCTTGCGGATCCATCGAGCGCGCGGCGCTTTCTCAGCCGGCGCGCCGGTGGTCCCGTGGGCGCTGTCGATCGCGCGCAACGTCTACCGCGATCACCTGCGGCGCAAGAAGCTCCGGGACCCCGCGATCGCGCCTCGCTACGAGGACGACGACGACTCGCCGGAGGAGCGCCTGCCCTCCACCGCAGGCCACCCCGAAGAGCTCGCGGTCGCTCGTGAAGCGGCGGATATCGTGCGCCGAGCGCTGGCCGCGCTGCCGGTCTCCCAGCGCGAGGCGTTCGTGCTCCTGCGCTTCGAGCACCTCAGCGTCGAGGAAGCGGCCGAGGTTTTGGGGACGACCGCGACCGCGGTGAAGCTGCGAAAGTTCCGCGCCGCCGAGGCGATCCGCGAGGCGCTCGCCAAGCGTAGTGAGGAGGCCGGATGAGCCGCCCCGAAGAAGATCTCTTGAACGACCTGCCCGATCCGTTCGCCGAGGCTCTCGCGCGGCCGCTCCCGGCGCCACCCGCGGCGGCGGCGCTCCCTCCGGCGAAGACGCGCGACGCGGTCGGCCGGCTGCGCCTCGCGGCGCTCCTCGCTGCGATCTCCTACGAAGGGCTGCTGCTCGCGATCACGGGGTTGCGGTCCGATCTGGGCGCCGCTCCGCGCGCCGCCCTCGCCCTGCTCGTCGTGTCTCCGCTGATCGCGGGAGGGCTCGCGCTCTACGCCGCCTCGCGCACGTCGTCGGGTGCGAGCGTCCCCGCTCGGGTCGCGGGGTGGACGGCGCTCGCCGCCTCGATCTTCGCCGCGGGCGCGGTGATCGCCGAGGGCTCTGGCCACGCCGGCCACGCGGCGAGCGTCTGGCCTTGTGTGCTGATGACGCTGCTCCTCGGCGCTGGGCCGCTCGCGCTCGGGCTGTTCGCGTTCCGCGGGGCGTTCGCGACGGGAGCCCCGGCGCGCAGCGCTGCGCTGGGGGTCGCGTGCGGGGCGCTCGCCGCGTCCACGCTCGCGCTCGAGTGCGCGGGCGGCGGCTTCACGCACCTGCTCGTCGGCCACGGCGCGGGCATGCTCGCGGGCGGCCTCGCGGGCCTCGCGCTCTCGCGGTCGCAGAGGGCCTGAGCCGCCGACGAGGTGTCCCTCGGGGACCAACCTCGTGTACCTTCCGCACCGGAAGCAACGGAAGGACCCGACCTGTGGCCGGAAGCAGCCTTTTTGCACTGATCGACGACATCGCGACGATCCTCGACGACGTCGCGGTGATGACCAAGGTCGCCACCAAGAAGACGGCGGGCGTGCTGGGCGACGACCTCGCCCTGAACGCCGAGCAGGTCACCGGGGTGAAGGCCGATCGCGAGCTGCCGGTGGTCTGGGCCGTCGCGAAGGGCTCGCTGATCAACAAGGCGATCTTGATCCCGGCCGCGCTCCTGATCAGCGCGATATCGTCGGTGTTGGTCACGATCTTGCTGATGATCGGCGGCGCGTTCCTCTGCTTCGAGGGCTTCGAGAAGGTGTTCCACAAGCTGCTCCACTCGAAGGAGGAGGACGCCGCGCACCACAAGCAGCTCGTCGCGGCGCTATCCGACCCGAACGTCGATCTCGTCGCGCTCGAGAAGCAGAAGATCAAGGGCGCGGTCCGCACCGACTTCGTGCTCTCCGCGGAGATCATCGTGATCACCCTCGGCACGGTGGCGACGCAGGCGTTCTCGCAGAAGCTGTCGGTGCTCGTGGCCATCAGCCTGATCATGACGGTCGGCGTGTACGGGCTCGTCGCCGGCATCGTGAAGCTCGACGACGCAGGGCTCGCGCTCAACAAGAAGGGCGGCAGCTCGGCGGCGCTGGGCAAGGCGATCCTCGCCGGCGCTCCCTACCTGATGAAGGGCCTGTCGATCGCCGGCACCGTCGCGATGTTCCTCGTGGGCGGCGCCATCGTCGGGCACGGCGTCCCGCCGGTGCATCACCTCGGGGAGAGCATCGCGCACGCGGCCTCCGGGGTGAACGGCGCGCTCGGGTGGCTCGCGTCGACGCTGTTCGAGGGCGCGCTCGGCGTGGTCGTGGGCGGGCTCTGCGTGCTCGTCTTCACGATGGTGAAGAAGATGCTCCCCAAGAAGGCCGAGCCCGCGCCGGCCGCGCCGGCCGCGGCGAAAGAACCCCGGGAGCCGGCGGCGTAGCTGCCCCGCTGACGAGCTGGCTACGCCTGGGCCTTGGCCTTCATCGGCAGCGCGAGGGTGAAGACCCCCATCTCGACCTCTCCGCCTTCGCGCTCGAGGAACACGACGACGGGGACGTCGATCGGCGCGGTGCCCTTGACGATGTCGATGCCGGCCGCGATGTCCCGCTCGAGCTCCGGCAGGCCCTTGGCGACCGCCTTCTCTCGGGCCTTGTCGAGCAGCGTGAGCGCCTGGTCGCGCGGACAGACGAAGTGTTTGCCCGCCTCGGTGGTGACGACGATCGCTTGGTTCAGCCACTGGCGGAGGTCACGGGTGGCGAGCCACTTCGCGGCGGCCTCGGCCAGCCGCAGGGCGGTGCGTTGGTTGAGCATGCGATGAAGTGGGGACCCCTACCCCGCCCGCGCGGGGAAGGACAACCCAATCCGCCGCGCGCGCTGGGTGCAGTAAGCTCTGGCCGCACATGCTTCTCTTCCAGAAGCGCTTCCACGCCGGGCTGACGAGCGGTGGGGTGACCCTCACCTTTCGGCGCTGGCAGAAGCCCCACGTGAAGGTCGGCGGGCGCTACCGCTGCCACCCCATCGGCGTGCTCGAGGTGGACGGCGTCACGCAGGTCGCGGTCGAGAGCATCACCGAGGCCGACGCGCGTGCGTCGGGCTTCGAGGCGCGCGAGGGGCTGCTCGAGTACATGCGTGGGGCGAGCGACGAGCCGCTCCTCGGCTCGACCCTCGTCTATCGCGTCGCGCTCCACCACGGCGGCGACGGCGACCGCGTGTCCGTCGCGCTCGACGACGCGCTCACGAAGCAAGACGTCGCCGTCATCCGCGACAAGCTCGCGCGCATGGACGCGGAGGCGCCGTGGACGAAGAAGACGCTGGCGCTGATCGACAAGAGCCCTCGCGTCGCGGCCTCCAAGCTCGCCGCCAAGCTCGGTCGCGAGACGCTCGACTTCAAGGCCGACGTGCGCAAGCTCAAGAAGCTCGGGCTCACGCAGAGCTTCGAGGTGGGCTACGAGCTGTCGCCGCGGGGCAGGGCGTACCTCGCGGCGAAGGTGAAGCGACCGAAGCCTACTTCTTCACGCTGAGGATCTTGCACTCGTACGTCATGATCGAGATGCCGCCCATCGGGGTCGGCAGCTTCGGATCGCTCGGCTTGTTGGACTTCATGCCCGAGCTCACGATCTCGACCTCGACCTCCACGTCGGCGGCCAGCGGGAGCTTGCCGACCTTCGCCTCGAACGCGGCCTTGTCGAACGAATACGTGTCGTACTTCGCCTTCTGCACGCCGCGGTTCGGCTCGAAGACGATCGAGTTGCCGTCGACGCGCAGCTCCTTCTTGATGAGGGTCAGCTTCTTGGTCTCGACGGGCGCCGCGCTCGCAGCTGCGGTCGCGCTCGCCGTCGCGGTCGGCGCCTGCGTCGCCGTCGCTGTGGGCGTCACGTCGGCGGTCGTGGTGGGAACGGGGACGGCCGTGGCCGCCGCGGTGGCCGTGCCGGTGTCGGTGGCGTCGGGCTGAGAGGGACCTTCGGAGCCGGACTGCGAGGAGCAGGCGGCGGTGAGGATGAGCAGGAGCGCGAGGCTTCGCATGGGTGGCGCCCTCTTCAGCAGAAACCGGCGTCGGAGGCAATCGGGATGAGGGAGAGGTTCAGGCCCCTCTACCGCTCCCGAGCCCAGGGTGTTGGAAGAAGGCGGCGCCCGCCTCGAAGGCGGTCTCGGCTTCGATGGTCGTCTGTAGTCCTCATCATCGAGGCGTATCGACCTCCGTCTTGGCATTCTCCGCGAATTCCGTGAGGTGTCTCTTCGTGAGGCGCCGCTGCAACGCGACTTTGAGCGCACGGAACGCGAGGTCATCGCGGCCGAGCGCGCGGTACGTTCGGAGCGTTCCATCCTGGAGCGAGAGCGCGATCGTCGCACCGCGGTCCTCTACGTGTTGTACGTCTCGCCATTGCATACCGTCGATCCCGCTCGCGTCCATCCGAACGGCAGGAGGTCTGCGAAAGACGAGACGTGAGAGTGTGTCTCTGACGACGAGAGCGGCAGCGCTGAGCGCGAAGTAGAATCCCGGCTCGAGCACACGTGCGGCACCGATCGCCGTCACGCAAACCAGGAGCAGGCAACCATGGAGCGCGATAGTTCCGACGCTGTCCTCGGCGCTGTGGTGCCGCGAGATCGCAAGCTCCCCCGCGTCTTCGCGTTCGCGGAGCGACGGGTCCGAGAGGGCCTTCAACGACGTCGGAACGACTCCGAAGAGCGCCTTGCTCCCGCGCCTTGCCATGACCACCGTCGTACGCGAATCGAGACGAACGAAACCGATGATGTCTTCCGTATCGACGGCCATTGTTCGTTCGCCCACCGGAAAAGATGTCGCAACCGCGACGGCGGCGGTGACGAGCGGAACCACCACAGGCAGCGCCAGAAAAGCGCCGCGGTGTAGGAGCACCATGGTCAGCCCGGCGACCGCACCGACGACGGTCGCGAGCCAGGGTCCGACGAACGTCGACACCGTCACGTCGATGCTGGCACGCGGGCTCGGTGGTTCCGTCAGGCGCGGGGCGCCCATGCGAAACGGACCCATCGCCGCGTTCCCCGCCGCGCGCGCTTCGTCCCTGTCCGGACGCATGTGGTTCACGGACTCCCGCGGACGACTTTGCTCCCACGGAAGGTGGGCTCACAGCCAACTGGGAGGCCCCTATTCGCGGTCGTGGCTTTCGGCGCGGAGACTGGAGGCACTATCGCGGAGTCGGCGTCCCGGGTCGCGGACGAAGACGCGCAGAGTGCTACGAGCCAAGGCAGCGCCGACAACGATCTCGTCGCCATTCACCCTCCCGCGCCCCGGCGCGCTCAGCCCACGGCCGCCTCGGAGATGCCGAGGCGATAGAGGCGCTTGCGGAGCACCTCTTTGATTCGAACGTGCATGCGCTGGGCGGTCTTCTTGGAGCAGCCGACGACGGCCGCGATCTCGTCGAGCGTCTTGTCCTCCTCGTAGAAGAGGCGCACGAAGGTCTGCTCGTCGGGCTCGAGGCGCGAGACTCCGCTCTTGAGGGCGGCGCTGACGGCCGAGGCGTCGACCTGCTGGATGACGGCCTCCTCCATCGCCCACGTCGACGCGGTGATCATCGAGGTGAGCTCGAGCTCGAGGTCGCGGGTGAGCTGCGCGCGGGCCTCCCCCGGCGTGGCAGCCGCGCTCGAGAGGTCGCTCAGGTCGGCCTTGCGAGGCTCCTGCTCGTCCCGCTCGCGCGCGCTGGTGACGGCTCGGATGCGCCGGTTGCCCCCGAAGCTCGCCTGGAACGCGAGGTCGAGCATCGCGCCCTCGACGCGCTTGGCCGCGAAGGCGCGCAGGTCACCGCGCGCGGGGTCGTGCCGGGGCGCGACCTCGCACAGGGCGTGGTGGCCGGCGGCGCACAGATCTTCATAGGCGGCCTTGGGCCACGCTCGGTGCATGCGGGCCGCGCGGGCCTCCACCATCGGCATCGCCTCGAGGACGCGGGCCCGCTGAGCGGGCGTCAGCTGCGTCATTTCCCGCCCCGATGGACCTTCC
>JADJYE010000023.1 GCA_016719945.1 Polyangiaceae bacterium
TGCCCAGGTGGACTGCCTCCTCGCAGGCTGGCCAAGCGCCTCGCCTCCGCTGTTTTGCGGAGTCCACCATGCGGCGCACCCTCAAGATCTTCGTCATCCCAGCAGGCAAGCCCCCGGGCACGCCGCCCGAGCCCGGCCCCGAGGTCGAGCTCGAGGCGCGCACCGAGGACGGGCTGCTCGCCGCCGCGCATGACCACCTCGCGAAGCGTGGCCAGCGGGCGCGCGCCGTGTCGTTCACGCCGACCGGGCTCGTCGCCTACGCGGAGGCGGGCCGGTGACGAGCCCCGACGCGATCCACGAGGCCGATCGCAACCTCCAGACCATCCTAAAGGCCGTGGTGGTCGGCGCCCGGGTGCAGGACCCGGCGAGCCGTCCAGGCGGCGAAGAGGTGTCGACCGCCTTCGTCGCGGCCGGCGCGCTGCAGCCGCCCTACGACCCCGAGGCGCTGTGCCTCCTCGTCGAGCACTCGAACTCGCTCCGTCAGAACGTCGACTCGTACGCGACCAACATCGACGGCTTCGGCTACCGCTTCGAGCCGGCCATCGACTTCGACGCCGAGGACGCGCGGCAGAAGGTGTCCGACGCGCTGATGCTCGAACGCATCGCCGCGCGCGACGCCGGCACGCTGCCCGAGGGGACGCCGCTCACGCCGCCGGCAGAGGAGGTGGCCGCGCGCTTCACAGAGCTGCGCCAGGCCGCCCGGGTCGAGCGGGCGCGGCTCGACTCGTTCTTCGACTTCTGCTGCTTCGACCACTCCTTCGTCGATCTCCGGCGTCGCACGCGCCAGGACCTCGAGGTGACGGGCAACGCGTTCTGGGAGGTGCTGCGCGACGGCAAGGGCGACCTCGCGCGCTTCGTCTACGTGCCGTCGTACACGGTGCGCCTGCTGCCGCTCGATCGAGAGGCTGTCGAGGTCCGCGAGCGCGTCCGCGTCTCCACGATCAGCTTCGACACGGTCAGCGCCCGGCGCCGGCTCCGTCGCTACGTGCAGATCCAGGGCGCCGAGCGGGTGTACTTCAAGTCCTTCGGTGACCCGCGCGTCGTCTCCCGCTCCACGGGCCGCGTCTTCCCGGACATCGCCGCGCTCAAGGCGGCGCAGGCCGACGACGGGCCCGCGACCGAGCTGCTCCACTTCGCGATCCACTCGCCGCGCTCGCCCTATGGAGTGCCGCGCTGGGTGGGCACGCTCCTGTCGGTGCTCGGCTCGCGCCAGATGGAGGAGGTCAACTACCTCTACTTCGAGAACAAGAGCGTGCCGCCGCTCGCGCTGCTCGTCTCCGGCGGCCGGCTCTCGGACGCCTCGGTGCCACGCATCGAGCGGTTCATCGACGAGAACCTCAAGGGCAAGGCGAACTTCCACAAGATCCTGATCCTCGAGGCGGACGGCGGCGGCACCGGCGATGGGGGCCGCGCGAAAATCGAACTGCGCCCGCTGACGGACGCCCAGCAGCACGACGCGCTCTTTCAGCTCTACGACGAGCGGAACATCGACAAGGTCGGCAGCTCGTTCCGCCTCCCGCGCCTCTTGCGCGGCGAGAGCAAGGACTTCAACCGCGCGACGGCCGAGAGCGCGCTGCGCTTCGCCGAGGACCAGGTCTTTCAG
Organism: Polyangiaceae bacterium; assembly: GCA_016719945.1. Classification (GTDB taxonomy): domain Bacteria; phylum Myxococcota_A; class Polyangia; order Polyangiales; family Polyangiaceae; genus Xiheicaenibacterium. The sequence continues at coordinate 1,604 of JADJYE010000023.1, forward strand.
CCCGAGCGCGACGAGTTCGACTTCCTGATGAACCGCAAGGTGCTCGCCGACATGGGCCTGCGCTTCTGGCGGTTCCGCTCGCAGACCCCGGTCACGCGCGACCCCGAGCGCATGACGGAGATGGTCGAGCGGCTCGTGCGCGTTGGTGTGCTCACGCCCGAGGAAGGGCGCCTGCTCGCCGGCGACATCTTCAACCGGGAGTTCCGCAAGATCGGCGACGACTGGACCAAGCGGCCGATCACGCTGACGCTCGCCGGCATCCAGACGGGCGTCGAGGACCTCAAGCCGAAGGCCTCGGGGCCCGACGCGCTGCTCCCGAGCGCGAAGCAGCTGCTCGCGCTCCGCGAAGACCTCCGCGCAGAGGAGGAGCGCCTCGCCCACGGTCGCCTCGACCTTGCGCGGCGTTACCTCGACGTCGAGCACGTGAAGGTTCCCCGCGAGGAGTTCGACGCCTGGTTCGGCGAGGCGCGCGATGCGACCTGAGCTGCAACGGGCGTGGGTGCAGCAAGCGCAGCTCGACGCCGAGCGCGGCGTCATCGAGTGCCGCATGTGCCGGAGGCACGCCGGGCTCGACGAGACGACGACGCTCTGGCGGAACGGCCTCCTCGTCTTCGCGCTCTGCGACCGCTGCGCGTCGAGCCACGAGGTCGTGTTCTCGCCGAGCGAGGCTGGGGTCGAGGTGCGCGCTCGCCGACGAGGCCCGCTGGTGGTTGGAGGCGGGCCGTGAGGATCGTGCCGTCCACCAAGCGCCCATGCCGGCTCGAGCGCGGCGAGGTGCGGCGCGTGCCGCAGGACCGCGGCGGTCTGCTTGTCGGCTACCACGTGTGTTGTCCCCGCTGCGGCTTCGTCACCCCGGCGCTCAACGGTGACGCGGGGCTCGACATCGACGAGGAGCCGGACCCGGGCGACCTCACGTTCTCCCGGGCGGTGCGCTGCACCTTCTGCCGGGTGCTCCTGCACCTGAGCCACGGCGAGCTGCGGCTCGAGGAGGACGCCGATGTGCGGAACGTCCGCTACCGCTGACCGCCTCCTGGTCGTGCATGAGGCCCGGATCGCCGCCGACGAGCTGCTCGGCGACTACCTGCGGCTGCCGCTCGGAAAGGCGATCAACCTCGGGACACCGGGCGGGTTCAATCGCGCCGTCGCGCTCCTCGCCGCCCGTCTGCGGCGGGCCACCGGGCGCGCCGATGTGGACGCGGTTCGTGACGCGATGGCTGTCCTCGACATCGACTGGCCGCGCACGACCGCAGCCGAGAGGCGCCGGGTGGTCTCCGAGGCGATGGCAGCCGCGGGCCGGGCGACGGCCATCATCCCCGCGCGCATCCAGGTGCCGCTCGGCGACGCGGCCGAGTCGGTGGTGGCGGCGACTCGAACGCAGGCCCGGCGACAGCAGGGGCTGGCCATCGCCGCCAACTTCAACGCCCTCGACCGGCGCGTCGTGACCCACGTCGTCAGCTCTCAGGGCAACTTCGTGCGCGACGAGTACGGTCGCCGCGTCGAGGGACTCGGCGAGGAGGCACGCAGGATCGTCGCGGCCGGGCTCGAGCAGGGGCTCGGACGGGACGACATCGCGGCCGACCTCGAGCGCGCGGCTCGGGCGGCGCTCGTCGAAAGGGCGCCGTTCTACTGGGAGGTGGTCGCGAGCTCGTTCATGGGCCAGGGGCGCTCGTTCGCCCAGATGAGCAGCTACGCCGAGGCCGGCATCCAGCGCTACGTCATCGAGGCGGTGCTGGACGAGCGCACGACGCACATCTGCCGCTACCTGCACGGCAAGAGCTTCGCCGTGGCCGACGCCCTCCAGCGCTTCGAGCGGGTCGAGCGGCTGGAGCAGCCTGAGGACATCAAGCGTGAGCTGCCGTGGGTGCGCGAGAGCCTCGACCCCGAGACCGGACGGACGCGGCTCTACGTCGACGGCGGCGCCGGCCGGACCCCGCTCGCCGAGGTGACCCGGTCGGCCTTCGGTACCCGCGACGATCGGGGCGACTTCCGGGCGCTGGCTTCCGATGGCGCCCTTCGCGAGGTCGGCATCGGCTTCCCGCCGTACCACGGCCTCTGCCGCACCACGACGCTCGCGGTCGTGTGAGCACGTGTCCCCGCTTCCTCCGGGCGGCTGCTTTGCCCCCAGCGGAGGTCGACGCATGCCCGAGACTGCGAAGCCGCGCGAGCCAGAGAGCCCCGCCCCGGACCAGGGGAACGGCAAGGCTCCGTCCGCGCCGTCGCGGGAGCAGAAGCGCGACGAGCCCGTGGTCTGGCCGCGGGACCTGAACGCACCCACCACGAAGGACCCGCTCTGGGGCTCCGACCCGGAGGCGCTGCGCGATGCGTGACCGGCGCGAGGCGGCCATCGCCTACGCCCGTCGCGTCCTCGCGGCGAGCCAGGGCGAGACGGCGGTCGAGAAGACCATCTGGGGCTCGCCCGCGGGCAAGAAGCGCCTGTCGGAGCGGCTCGCCGCGATGCTCCCGCCCACAAGACCTACGTCGAGCCCTTCGCCGGCAGCGCCGCGGTGCTGTTCGCGAAGGAGCCCTCCGACGTCGAGGTCATCAACGACGCTGACCCGGAGATCGCCGACGCCTACCGGCTCCTCAAGAAGCTCACGACCGCCGACCTCGAGCGGTTGAAGAAGCTGCCGTGGACCGGCGACGAGAAGACGTTCAAGGGGCTGCTCGATGTCGAGCCCGAGGACGACGTCGAGCGCCTGCACCGCTTCCTGTACCTGACGCACTTCTCCTACGGGAAGATGCGCGGGCGCAGCTTCAGCCCGTCGGTCGTCGGAGTCGAAGCCAAGACCATCAAGCGCATCGAGCAGTTCGCGCCGCGCCTGAAGCGCGTGAAGGTGTACGGCGGCGACTACGAGAAGGTCGTCCGCAAGTACGACTCGAAGGACACCGTCTTCTTCCTCGACCCGCCGTACCCCGGCTACAACGTCGACGTCGGCGAGTCGGACTTCGACGAGGAGCGCTTCTTCAAGCTGCTCAAGTCGCTCAAGGGCAAGTTCCTCATCACCTACGGCATTCGCGGGAAGTTCCCCGCGATGGTGAAGGACTCCGGCTTCTGGGTGAAGCGGATCCGCACGCCGCGCACCATCGCCGCCATGCGCGGCGTTGGCGGCTCGTCGGTGCTCACGCAGCTGCTCGTCGCGAACTACGAGCCCACGCTCAAGGGGCTCGACGAGAGCGTCGTCATCGAGGACTGGGACGGCGTCGTCGAGACCGACGCGGGCGAGCTCGAGAAGGCCCAGCCCTTCGGCACCTTCGGCGGCTCGTTCCACTACGCCAAGCGCATCGTGCCGCTCATCCCGGCGCACAAGACCTACGTCGAGCCCTTCGCGGGCGCGGCGGCGGTGCTGCACGCGAAGGAGCCGAGCGAGAAGGAGGTGCTCGCGGACCTCGACGACGACGTCGTGTTCCTCCATCGGAGCATCAAGGCGATGACGCCCGAGCGCGTCGCGGAGTTGGGCCGGCGCTTCGAGTGGACCGTCACCGAGGAGAGCTTCCAGAAGGCGCGCGACATGGCGCCGAAGGACGACGTCGCGCGCTTCTACAAGCTCGTCTTCGTCCGCACGCACGCCCGCGACTGCCGCCCCGACGGCACGCACCCGGCGCAGCAGCACCTCGGCTCCACAACGAACCCGGAGAAGTACCTGAAGGCCGCCGAGCGGCTGAAGGACGTCACGGTGCTTCGGCAGGACTACCGAAAGACGCTCAAGGCCTACGACTCGCCCGACACGTTCTTCTTCATCGACCCGCCGTACCCCGGCGAGTGGTTCGACAAGGACAACGTCATCGACCTCGAGGAGTTCGTCGACGCGCTCGCCAAGGTGCGCGGCAAGTTCATCGCGGTCCTGAACCCGACGCCGGAGAACGTCGCGGCCTTCAAGCGGGTCGGGCACGTCTTCCGACTCAAGGTCCGCGAGGCCTCGGGCCGCGGCGGCGTGAAGCAGGCGATGCGCCTCTTCGTCGCCAACTACCCGGTGCGCAAGGCCGAGGACTTCGAGCTCGTCGCCAAGTGCGAGCACCTGCCGCTCGACCCGAGCCTCGACGCGCTGGTCTTCGACAAGACCACCCAGCTCGTGAAGGGCCTCGATCCGAACGACGAGCGCTACGTGCTCGGCATCGTGCTCGAGCCCGAGGTGGTCGACGCGCAGGGCGACATCTACTCGGCCGACGAGATCCGCGCCGCGGCTCACCGCTTCATGGAGGAGTTCGGCGGGCTCGGCCTCATGCACCGCCTGCGGGTGAACGACCAAGTGAAGGTGCTCGAGAGCTACCTCGCGCCCACCGATTTCACGGTCGGCGAGCTGACCGTCCGCAAGGGCACCTGGATGCTCGCGGTGCGCGTGCTGTCCGACGAGCTGTGGGACCGCGTGAAGAGCGGCGACCTCACGGGCTTCTCGATCGGTGGCTCCGCGCGCCGGGTCCCCGAGCCCGCACCGGCGCCGGCACCGCCGCCCGCCGAGCCTGACGCCCAGCCGCAGACGGAGGCCGCATGACGAACCCGATCACCAAGGCCGAGGGCGCCGACGGCGTGCACCGGCTCATCGACATGGTCGTCGAGGAGGTCTCCCTCGTCGACCGCGCCGCCAACAAGCACCGCTTTCTCATCGTGAAGAGGGACGAAGCCATGGACGACAACACGCCAAGCAAGGACAGCGCCGAGAAGGCCACCGCGGACGGCGCCGACGCCACGATGACGCCCTCCGAGGACGCCACCTGGACCGTCGCGGACGGCTCGCCACTCGGAGCCGCGCTCGCTGCACTCGAGAGCCTCACGGCCATCGTCGACCTGCTCGGCTCCCTGGGAGCGGACAGCAACGACGTGCGCCTCGCGGCTCTTGCCGAGCAGCTGCGCGCGACCGCCGAGCAGATCCTCGAGCGGTCCGGCTTCGGCGGCCCGGCGACGGGGCCGACGCGGTCGCGCCGGCCGACGTGCAGGGCGCGCGAAGACCGAAGCCGATCGCCAAGCCCTGGCGGCACACGCACCTTCGCGGCCGACCTCGCCGCGAAGCAGGCGCTCTCGCGTCTCGCCGAGCTCGCCGGCAAGACCGCCCCGGCGAAGACGGAGAAGCGCGAGGCCCCCACCGCCACCGTACCCACCGAGCCCGGCGCGCCTGTAGCCGAGAGCCTCGCGAAGCTCGCCGACTCGTTCCGCGCGCTCTCGGACACCGTGAAGGAACAGCAGCAGCGGCTCGGCCGCGTGGAGAAGCAGTTCGGGCTGCCGAACAGCGCCGCGCCAGCCGAGCACGTGTCGAAGGCCAGCGTCGAGGACGTGGGATGGCCGCTCGATCTCAACAAGCCGAAGGACCGGGAGAACGTCGACAAGGCGGTCTCCTTCCACGACCTCTGATTCCCCCGTCTCAAGGAGCCGCGACATGAGCTATCTCGACAACCGCACCATCCTGGAGAAGGCCGACCTCGCGCTCGCCGATCTGACGGCGGGAGGCGGCATTCTCAAGCCCGCGCAGGCGCAGAAGTTCATGCGCCTGCTCATCAAGCAGTCCGTCCTCCTGCAGCTCGCGACCGTCGTTCCGATGGCCTCGCCGAAGCAGCAGATCTCGAAGATCAAGTTCGGCAACCGCATCCTGCGGCCCGGCCAGGAGGGGACCGCCCTCGGCGTTGCCGATCGAGCGAGGCCCGATCTCACGCAGGTCGAGCTCGACGCCAAGCTGTTCAAGGCCGAGGTGCGCCTGTCCGACGAGGTGCTCGAGGACAGCATCGAGCGCGGCGAGCTGCGCCAGACGATCATGGAGATGCTGGCCGACGCCATCGCGCGCGACATGGAGGACGTCGCCATCAACGGCGACACGGCCTCCGTCGACCCGTTCCTCGCGACGATGGACGGCATCCTCAAGCAGGCGACGAGCAACGTCGTCGACGCGGCGGGCACGCCGATCACGAAGGACCTGCTCCGCGACATGCTGAAGACGCTGCCGAGCGAGTACCTGCGCGACAAGAAGGCGATGCGCTTCCTGTCGAGCGTCGACGCGGACCTCGGCTATCGCAACACGCTGGCCGATCGCGCCACCGTCGCGGGCGACCGCTTCCTCGAGGACGACACGCCGGTGCTCTACTCGGGCGTGCCGTTGCAGCCCATTCCGCTCTTCCCCGAGAACCTCGGCGTGGGCGGTGACCAGACCGTCATCCTGCTCTGCAACCCGAAGAACATCCACGTCGGCATCTGGCGCCAGATCCGAGTCGAGTCCGACCGCGACATCTCCGAGGGGACGCTGAAGATCGTCGCGACCCTGCGCTTCGACGTGAAGTTCGCCGAGGAGCCGGGCGTGGCCAAGGCCATCAACGTCCAGCTCTGAGCTGAGGAGAACCCATGGAAACGATACTCGTTCGCCTCAAGCCCTTCGACCCGCGGCGGGGCCACGTGCTCCGGCGCTACACCTACGCCGGCATCAAGTTCCAGGAGGAGCGCGCGTGGTACCGCGTCGGAGAAGATCGTCGCCGATCATCTGCGCGCGGTGCGCCAGGTTCCGACCGCGAGCACGCGCCGCTCGCCTTCGACGCGTGCACCGAGGCCGAAGCGAAGGCGCTCGAAGCAAGGGAGTCGGACGCTGCGAAGGTTCTCCAAGCGCAGCGCGACCGACGACCTCAAGGTGGTGCCCGCGCGCACGGCAGGCGCCCTCACCACAGACGACCTCCCGAAGACCGCGGCGGCTCCGGCCGCCAAGGACGACGAGAAGGACGCGCGCCGCGGCAAGCGGGAGCGGGAGTGACGTGTACGCCTCGGTCGCCGACCTGCGCGCCGAGGGCGTGGCGGCGGCCGCGGCGAGCGATGCACGCCTCGAGCTGCTGCTCGACGAGCGCACCGACTCATCGACCGCGTGACAGGCTGGTTCTTCGAGCCACGCACC
>JADJYE010000024.1 GCA_016719945.1 Polyangiaceae bacterium
GCGAGCGATGCACGCCTCGAGCTGCTGCTCGACGAGGCCACGCGACTCATCGACCGCGTGACGGGCTGGTTCTTCGAGCCGCGCACCGCCACGTACCGGCTCGATGGCCGCGGGGCTCCGTCGATCGAGCCACCCGCGCCGCCCATCCGCGTCGATCGCCTCGCCCTCGGCGACAGCGAGCTGTCGCTGGCGTTCGAGGACCTCGTGGTCGTCGGCGCTCCCATCCAGCCCGGCTTCGACGCTCCGCGCCTCACGCTGCGACGCTGTCGCGTGTTCCCGCGAGGGCGAGGCAACGTCGTCGTCGAGGGGCGCTGGGGCTTCACGGAGGACGACGGCTCTCCGGAGGGACGAACGCCTCTCGCAGTTCGTCGTGCGTGTCTGCTCCTCGTTCTGCGCAACCTCGCGCCGCTGGCAGACGAAGCCTCCTTTGAGGCGCGCAGCCGCTGGCGGCTCCTCGAGGAGCGCACCCGCGACCAGAGCTACCGCCTCGACGCTGCCAAGCAGGCGGCGCGCGCGCTCACCGGCGATCCCGAGGTCGACGTGCTGCTGGCGCCCTACGTGAAGCCGTCGTCGCTCGGAGCGGCGTGATGCGCGGCCGCCTCATCTTCCCGTTCCTGGCCGAGCTGCATCGGCTCGACACCGCCGCGATGGCGACGGTCGATCCGGACGGCGCCGGCGCGCTCACGGGCGGCTACGACCCCGACTTCAAGGAGCCGGTCTTGGTCGACGCCGATGACGATGGCGTCGCGGAGCCCTTTCGTCGCGAGCACCCACCGGTCCGCGTCCCCTGCCAGGTGGAGCCGGAGGCTTTTGAAGCTCTGCGTATGGCGACCTCAGGAAACACGCCCAGGTCGAGCTTCGATCTGGTCTTTCACTTCAGGGACCTCGAGCGGCTCGGCCTCGTCGACGCCGCCTCGGGCGATGCCCTCATTCGCCCGAGCGACCGCCTTGGCGCGCTGTACGCGCTCGACGGAGCGCTCGTGCAGGCCGTGCGCACGCCGCCCGGTCTCTACGTGACCGAGGCGCGGTCCATCGGGTTCGGACTCCACCGCCGGCGCCCGAGCCGAAACCTCCTCCTCGTGTCCTTCCAGGACCGACCTGCTGCACGGAGCGTCGCATGAAGAGCTGTGCCATCGCCTCGGTCTTCGCCGCGTGCTTCTTCGCGCACTGCCGTCCGATCGACGACTGCGTGCTGGGCGCGACGCGGTGCTCGGGCAACGTCGCGGAGATCTGCGACGCGGACGGCTCGTACCACGAGCTCGCCGACTGCGACCTCGTAAGCGAGCAGAGCGGCGCACCGTTCGTGTGCGCGTTCGTCGATGAGACGACCGAGGACGGGCGCGTCACCGGCCACACCTGCGTGCCCGCGGCCGACGCCGCCGCAGCCGGCGGGAGCGACCGATGAAGGGCTTCCTCCAGTCACTGCCCGTGGTGGGCAAGGTGTTCGTCGACATCCAGCCCGAGGAGGTCTGGGCGTTCTGGCGCTTCATGCAGGACCACTACCGGACGACGGTCGTGAACAAGCGCGACGCGCTCGAGATGCAGCTCGTCGCGCAGGCGCTCGACGCCCTCGGCATCCAGAGCCGCGACCGCTTCCTTCGGAACTTCACGACGACCCTCGGGCGGCGCATCTACACGCCCTTCGAGGTCGGCTCGCCGCGAGGCGGCTGGGACCTCTGGAGTCAGGTCGTCATCTGCGTGCACGAGCACCAGCACGTCGTGCAGCACGACCGCGAGGGGCTCTCGTTCGAGGTCTCGTACCTCGCGGACCGCGCCGCGCGTGCCCGCTGGGAGGCCGAGGCCTACCGCTCGAACCTCGAGCTGCACTTCTGGCGCTACGGCACGACGCCGTCCGCGCGCCGCATCGCCGAGGTCCTCGGCGACTACGGCTGCCGACCGGAGGACGTGGACGTCGCGGCGAAGTCGCTTGCGCTCTCCGCGGTGTCCATCCGCAAGGGCGCGGTCATCAACGAGGCGACGCACGTCGCGCTCGGCTGGCTCGACGAGCACGTGCCGCGCCTGCGCGCGAAGGGAGTGGTCTGAGCCATGGCGGTGACGCGCACCGGTGACTGGGCTCGCGCGCGGCAGCTGCTTGCAGCTGGACCGCAGCGCCTGCGCTCGGCCATCGGTGTGGCCATTCGCCAGGAGGCGCAGGGGCTCCGGAACGAGATCGTCCAGGGGCTCACGAGCCAAGCGCCGGGCGGCGAGCCCATCAAGCCGCCGGCTCCGCTCACGCTCGCGGCGCGTCAGCTCGAGGGCTTCGGCGGGAGCAAGGCGCTCATCGTCCGCGGCGACCTCCGCAACTCCATCACCGTGATCGTGCAGGGCGACGAGGCCTTCATCGGCGTCTCGCGTTCGGCACGCTCGAGTGGCGGCGAGAGCCTCGTCGATCTCGCACAGCTCCACGAGTACGGCGGCCCACCCGTCGTCATCCCCATCACACCGAAGATGCGGCGCTTCCTGTTCGCGCTGCTGCGGCAGGCCGGCAAGGAGCCGACCGGAGGCAGCGGGCGCGGCGTGGTCGTCGTGCAGGTACCCGCGCGGCCCTTCCTGCGACCTGCGTTCGAGAAGTTCCGCGAGGGCGCGAGCCGTCGGTTCCTCGAGCGGGTCGCGCAGCAGCTCGGCTTCGGAGGGCCCGTCTGATGGCCATCCCGACGCTCGCCTCGGTGACTCCCAGCGCCGGTCCTGCCAGCGGCGGCGACCTCGTGCGGCTCGTCGGCACCGGCTTCACTCCGAGCGTGGCCGTCCGCTTCGGCGAGCGAGCCGCGACCATCGTTGCCGTTCGTGACGAGGCCGGCGTCAGCCTCGTGGACGTGCGAACGCCCGCCCACGAAGCGGGCGTCGTCGACGTCGAGCTGCAGAACCTCGACGCGAACGACGTACCCGTCGCGGGCGAGTCCGTGCTGCTCGCCGGGGCCTACCGCTTCGCGCGCGCCACCGTCGCCCGGGAAGCAGACCTCACCCGCATCGTCCGCCAGCTGCTTCGCGAGCTGAAGCGGCAGGTGCTCGCCAACGTGAGCGCCACCGTCTCGGTCGACTACGACGACACCGTCATCGACGGGCTCAACGTCATCGCGATGGCGAAGGTGCCCTCGCTCGTGCTCTCCGGCCCGACGCTGCGTCCGAATCGCTTCTACTCGGCCAACGTTCCGCACGAAGACGTGGTCGCCGGCTCCTCGGGGCCCGAGCTGGTGCGCCGCAAGCCGCCGTACACGGTGGACCTCGTCTTCACGCTGACCGCCGCTTCGGAGCGCACCGCCGAGCTGTTCAACCTCATGGCCGCGGTGGCGACGTTCCTGAATCGGAACCGCTGGCTCGAGCTTCCACGCGATCCGAACGATGCAGCCCGCGGCGTCGCACGCTGGGAGCTGGACGCCGACGGCGAGTTCCGCACGCAGCTCGGGGGCAAGGACGACGTCCGCGCCTTCACCTGCGGCTTCGTCGTGCGCGGCTTCGACGTCGACGAGGGGCTCCCGCTCGACCTCGGCAAGGCCGTCACCGACCCGCAGCTGCAGACGCAGCCGTTCGCAGGAGGTGCCCCGTGACCGTCTCGCTCACCAACACGAGCAACCGCTGCCAGGTCTTCGTCCTGGCCCACGAGACGTACTGCAAGGCGCTCGGCGAGTGCGCCTGCGACGTCGAGCAGGGCCGCGCTCCCCGGCGCACCCCGCGCTCGCTCACGCTCGCCACGGGCGTGACGAGCCCCGCGCTCGACGACGCCGTGCTCGCCGTTCCCGACGTGGTGCGCGCCGTCCGGCGCGGCGAGCTCGCCGTGAAGCGCCACGTCGCGGAGCCCACGCGGCCCGCGCCCTCCACGACTCCCACGCCGACCTCGGCTCCCGAGGCCAGCCGTCCCCCTGACGTCAGCAGGGCCAAGAAGAAGCGAGGTGCACCGTGAGCGGACAGCTCCTGTCGTCCAAGGTCGTCATCGTCGAGGAGGAGCCGAAGGTTCGCGGCATCCCCTCGGCTCCCACGTCCGTCGCGGGTGCGGTCGGGCTCACCGAGCGCGGGCCCATCGGGCAGGCCGTGCTCTGCTCGTCGTTCGACGAGTTCCAGACGAAGTTCGGCGGCTTCACGCCCGACTCGGACCTCGCGCTGGCCGCGATGGGCTTCTTCGAGAACGGCGGCAGCCAGCTCTGGGTGGTCCGCACGGCGCACTACACCAACGTCGCCACGCCCGCCTCGGTCACCGCCGTGCGCGCTGCCGGCTTCCTCGTCGCTGGTGGTGGCCCCACGCCGGGCGTGCTGCTCGGCGCCGCCGCGGGTCCCTTCGTGCTCGTCGACGGCGACCTGATCCGTCTCGCCTTGGATGGCGGCGCCGACGTGGACGCCGTCTTCAACGGCTCGGCGGCCGCCATGGCCGCAGGCGGCGCAGGCCCGTACGCGCTGGCCGACGGCCTGACGCTGCTCCTTCGGGTCGACAACGGCCTCGAGCAGGCGGTCGTCTTCTCGTCGGCGGACTTCGCCGACATCACCAACGCCACGGCGACCGAGGTCGCGGCGGCGATCAACGCCGTCATCGTCGGCGGGCGCGCCACGACGCCGGGCGGCATCGTCCGGCTCGCGAGCGACACTGAGGGCACCTCGAGCCGAGTGCAGGTCACGGGCGGCACCGCGAACGCCGTCCTGGCGTTCCCCGGCGCCGCGTCGGTGGGCGGCGGCAACGTCGCGAACCTCCGCGCCGTGGACGTCTTCGAGGTGAAGACCGTCGTCGAGGCTGCGATGCCGACCGTCGTGGTCGCGCCCGGCATCGGCGGCGTGCTCGACGTCCGTACCGTCGCCACCGGCCCGGCTGCGAGCGTGCAGGCGCGCGCCGCGACGGCTGCCGCGTTCGGGCTCGACACGACGCTTCACACGGGCGCGGCCTCCGGCACCGCCAACGCGGTGCGCGTCGAGGGCAAGGACCCCGGCGCGTACGCGAACCGGATCGACGCCGAGGTCCGAGCCGCGACCAACGGCTCGCCCACCGCGTTCGACCTCCTCGTCGTCGAGGACGGCGTCTACCGCGAGGCTTTCCCGAACGTCTCGATGAACCCCGACGACGCCCGCTACGTGGACCGCGTCATGAACGACCCGCGCACGGGCTCGCTCTACGTGCGCGCGATCGACCAGCTGCTCGTCGGCATGCCGGTGCCGCCTCCGCAGACCGTCTCGCTGGCGGGCGGCGGTGACGGTCTCGTCGGGCTCGATGACAACGACTTCATCGGCTCCGACGTGGGCAAGACCGGGCTCCACGCGCTCGACCAGGTGCAGGAGCTGACGCTGCTGCTCGTGCCGGGTCGGGCCACGCCGGCCGTCCACAACGCGATGGTCCGCTACGCCGAGGTGGACCGCGACGGCGCCGTCTTCGCGGTGCTGGACCCTCCGGCGAACCAGAGCGCGACGGACATCGTGACGTACGTCGCGACGACGGCGTCGCTCGAGAACCTCTCGGAGTTCGCGGCCGTCTACTGGCCCCGCGTGAAGGTGCTCAACCCGGCCAAGAGCGTCTTCGGGTCGTCCGAGCAGCTCGTCGTCCCGCCCTCGGGCATCGTCGCCGGCGTCTACTCGCGCACCGACTCCGCGCGCCCTGGCGGCGTCTACGACCCGCCCGCGGGCATCGACGCCGGGCGCATGTTCGGCGTGCTCGGCTTCGAGACGGACGAGGTGCTCGAGGAGCGCAAGCGCGACCTCGTGTACCCGCACCGCATCAACCCGCTCACCACGGGGCCGGGGCTGCCGCGCTACATCGACGGCTCGCGCACGCTCAAGGGCGACGGCAACTTCCCGTACATCGCCGAGCGTCGAGGCGTCATCTTCATCGAGCGAAGTCTCAAGCAGGGGCTCGAGTTCGCGCGGCACAAGAACAACACCGAGGGGCTCCGCGCGCAGGTGCGGCGCACCATCACGGCGTTCCTCCTCGCGCAGATGAACAACGGGGCGTTCCGCTCGCGAGAGCCGGCGAAGGCCTTCTTCGTCGACGTCTCCGACCAGCTCAACACCCCCACCGTCATCTTCGCCGGCCAGCTCATCGCTCGGGTGGGCCTCGCCACGAACAAGCCGGCCGAGTTCATCATCCTCCGCATCAGCCAGGACACGCGGGCCCTCGAGGCCGAGCTGGCTGCGGCGGGCGTGTGAGGAGGAGCTAACCCATGACCGTCATCGGCAACCCGCGCAGCTTCCACAAGAAGTTCAAGTTCATCGTCGAGATCGACGACGTCGGCCACGCTGGCTTCCAGAAGTGCAGCGAGCTGTCCGTCGAGGTCGCGAACGTCCAGTACTTCGAGGGCGGCTCGCTCATCCCGAACAAGAGCCCCGGCCGCCTCACGTTCTCCGACGTGACCCTCGAGCGCGGCGCCACCGAGGACCGCGACCTCTTCGACTGGTTCCAGGACGTCGCCATCACGTCGAGCGGCCTCGGGCTCACCGACGTGAACTACAAGCGCAACCTCGACGTCGTGCAGCAGGACCGCGACGGCGTGACCCTGCGCCGCTGGTCGCTCTCGCGCGCCTGGCCGATCAAGTTCGTCGCCGGCGAGTGGGACAACGAGAGCGACGAGAACGTCATCGAGTCGGTCACGCTCACGTACGACTTCTTCGAGCTGGTGCAGTGACCGGCAGCGGCCGCACCGGTAGCCCATGGGAAAGCCGAAGCGCATCGACGTGAGCCAACTGCCTGCGCTCCTGCTGGGAGATCGGTGGCGCGGTTCCAGGGCCTGCAAGACGCGATGCCCAAGGAGATGGAAGCCACGTTCCCGACGAGGAAGCTGCACCACGCACGATGTCGGAAGGACGCCGGCTTCACCGCGCACCGAGACCAAGGTAGGTCCGGCGTCACCGGCGAGGTCGTCGCCGGCGTCGATGTCTGGCGGCACGATCCGTCGAGGCGATGCGCCCTACATCTTCAACAAGGACCACTACTTCATCACGCGTGCCGGGACGACCCACCGGACTTCAGTACTGGCTCCACGGCCCGTTCAAGAAGAGCTTGAGGATGGACCACTGGGCGAAGGAAGTGCCGGGGACGAGTACGTGAACTGCGAGGGTCCTCGTGTCGCAGCGCCTCGTCCACGTTGAGCCACGCCCGTGTCCCCGGCGCCCCTCCTCGGCGGCTTTGCCCCCGAGGAGGCAGCGCATGGCAGACGTCATCACGTGCCCTTCGGGGCTCTCGGGCCGCGTTCGCGGCATGAAGGTTCGCGAGGAGCGCGTCCTCGCTGACCGCAAGCTCGCCAAGAGCGGCGGGCAGATCGACGAGCTGCTCGGCTCGTGCTGGGAGGAGACCCTCGACCCGGGGCCCTACGTCTTCGGCGAGGGCGGCAAGGTCGACTGGGGCAAGGTGCTCCAGGGCGACCGGTTCTTCGCCCTGCTCATGGTCCGCGCGCTGACCTACGGGCCGGAGTACGCCTTCGGTGTCAGCTGCCGGAACGACGCCTGCCGCGCGCGCATCGACTGGGAGGTCGAGCTGACCAAGCTCCCGGTGCGCCCGCTCTCCGAGGAGAGCCGCGCCGCGTTCGTCGGCGGGAACCGCTTCGAGACGACGCTGCCCGACGCCGGCAAGCGCGTCCGCTTCCGGCTCCTCACGGGCGAGGACGAGCGGAAGCTCCCGGCGCTCCAGCGCTCCGCGCCCGACAAGCTCCTCTCGGCGGTGCTCGCGTACCGCGTGCTCGACATCGACGGCGTCGACGCCAAGGCGAAGCGCCAGTTCCTCGAGGACCTCACGCTCCGCGACGCGGACTTCCTGGTCGACGAGTTCGACCGCGTCGACTGCGGCGTGGACACGACCATCGAGATCGAGTGCCCCGAGTGCTTCGGCACGCAGGACGTCGACCTCCCTTTCGACAAGGGGTTCTTCCTGCCGGGCCGGGACAGGACTGCGAGGCGGAAAGCCCGGAGCACCTCTTCCCCGACGTGACCATGGAGAGCTGGCGCGAGGGCATCTTCCAGCTCTGCTGGCAGCAGCACGGAGGCTCAGGCCTCGCAGTGACGCTCGACGACGCCCTCGAGCTGCCGACGACGGATCGCGACTGGCTGATCGAGCGCATCGGTCAGCAGCGCGCCCGGGAGGCGAAGGAACTCGAGAAGGCCGCGAAGCGGAGGTGACCGATGGCGCTCAACAACCTCGGCCTCGGCTTCGTCTTCACCGCGCGTGACCTGGCCTCCGGGGCCATCTCCAACCTCGAGCGAAACTTCACGAGCCTCGACCGTCGCGTCGGGCTCGGCACCGAGAACATCCAGAGCGCGTTCCAGCAGCTCGGCGTCGGCCTCGCGGTCTTCACGGCTGGCGCCGCCACAGTGGGCGCGGCGTTCTCGCTCGCCAACGCCG
>JADJYE010000025.1 GCA_016719945.1 Polyangiaceae bacterium
TCGGTGCTCGCCGACGCGGTCTCGACGGCCTACCAGGCGATCGTTCGAGCGGGGCTCTCCGCGGGCGACGTCGCGGTCTTCGTCGGCGTCGGGGGTGTGGGCGGCTTCGGCGTGCAGATCGCGCGGGCGCTCGGCGCCCACCCCATCGCCATCGACGTGAGCGACGAGCGCCTCGCGGCCATGCGCGAGTTCGGCGCCGAGGCGGTCTTCTCGTCGAAGGGCGTCGAGGCGGGCGACCTGCGCAAGGCCGTCGCCGCCCACGTGAAGGCCCAGGGCTGGAACCCCTTCCAGTGGAAGATCTTCGAGACCTCGGGGCACCCGCAGGGGCAGCTCCTCGCGTTCGCGCTGCTCACCTTCGGCGCGACGCTCTCGGTCGTGGGCTACACGCTCGAGAAGGTCAGCGTCCGACTGAGCAACCTCATGGCCTTCGACGCCGTGGCGCAGGGCAACTGGGGCTGCCTGCCCGAGCACTTCCCCGCCGCCCTCTCGCTGGTGCTCGACGGTCGCGTGCGCCTCGGGCCCTTCATCGAGCGGCGCCCGATGTCGTCCATCAACCA
Source organism: Polyangiaceae bacterium (assembly GCA_016719945.1). Taxonomy (GTDB): domain Bacteria; phylum Myxococcota_A; class Polyangia; order Polyangiales; family Polyangiaceae; genus Xiheicaenibacterium. The sequence goes on from JADJYE010000025.1 coordinate 558, forward strand.
CACCTTCGAAGCGCTGCACCGCGGCGAGCTCAAGAAGCGCCCGGTGCTCATCCCCGATTTCGTCTGAGGAGATTCCATGAGCCAACCAGACCGACTCCCGTCCCACCTCGTCGACCACGACGTCGCCCAGGGGGCCACGCAGCCCAGCTCCGGGCCCGCGGTGCGCTATGAGCTGAAGCCCGCGCGCAGGCCCGACGGCCGCGTCGCCGAGGGCCTCTACGCCGCGTGGATCACCCTCGACAACCCCGCGCAGTACAACTCGTACACGACGGAGATGGCGAAGGAGGTGGTCCTCTCGTTTCGCCGCGCCTCCAACGCGAGGGACGTCGTGGCGGTGGTCTTCACCGGCGCCGGCGACCGCGCCTTCTGCACCGGCGGCAACACCAAGGAGTACGCCGAGTACTACGCCGGCCGCCCCGCCGAGTACGCGGCGTACATGCGGCTCTTCAACGACATGGTCAGCGCGATCCTGCTCTGCGACAAGCCCGTGATCTGCCGCGTCAACGGCATGCGCGTGGGCGGCGGGCAGGAGATCGGCATGGCGTGCGACTTCTCCGTCGCCAGCGACCTCGCCAACTTCGGCCAGGCGGGGCCGCGCCACGGCTCGGCGCCCGTCGGCGGATCGACGGACTTCCTCCCGCTCTACGTAGGCGTCGAGCGCGCGATGTTCAGCGTCACGCTCTGCCAGCCGTGGAGCGCCTATCGCGCGCTCAACTACGGGCTCATCACCGAGGCCGTCCCGGTGCTCACGGTCGACGACGAGGTCATCCCCAACCCGCTGGTCGTGAGCGACCGCTGGCTCGAACGCGGGCGCGTGGTCTACGGCGACTTCAAGACCGGCGCCGAGGCCGCCGCCGGGAAGGACCTCCTCAAGCGGGGCGTCACGGACCTGCGCCCCCTCGACGCCGCGGTCGAGCGCCTCGTCTCGTCGCTCCTCATGACCTTCCCGGGGTGCGTCGAGAAGACCGTCTCCGAGATCCGCAAGCACAAGCTCGCGCACTGGGACGCCAACAAGGAGTCGAACCGCGCCTGGCTCGCCCTCAACATGCTGAGCGAGGCCAACGCGGGCTTCCGCGCCTTCAACGAGGGCCCCAAGGACGACCGCGAGGCCGACTTCGTGCTCCTCCGCCAGCGCATCGCGAAGGGCGAGGCGTGGAGCGACGAGCTCATCGAGGCGATCCTCCCAAAGGGCCGCGGCGATCGCGCGGGGAAGTAGCCCGTACCCTCCGGCGCGCGCGCGCGGGGCGCGGATCGGCGGGGGGGGGGGCGGCGGGGGGGCGGGGCCCGGGGGGGGGGCCCAGGAAGAAGGAAAGGGGGACCGATGGGCGAGCACCCCCTCACGGTCGACGCCCGCGAGGGGGGGCAGGTGCTGCACCTCCTCCTCGACGCCCCGAAGGCCAACGTGCTCGACGGGCGCATGCTCGCGGGCATCTCCGCGGCGCTCGACCGCCACGGCGAGAGCGCGCGCCTGAAGGCCATCGTGTTCGAGGGCGCGGGCGTCCACTTCTCCTTCGGCGCCAGCGTCCCGGAGCACACGCGGGAGCGCGCCGGGGCGATGCTCGCGCAGCTCCACGGGCTGATGCGTCGGCTCCTCGCGCTGGGCGTTCCCACGGCGGCGGTGGTGCGAGGGCAGTGCCTCGGCGGCGGCCTCGAGCTCGCTGGGTTCTGCTCGTGGGTCTTCGCCTCCCCGACGGCGGCCTTCGGCCAGCCCGAGATCAGGCTGGCGGTGTATCCGCCGTTCGCTTCGGTGCTGCTGCCGTGGCGCCTCGGCGGCGGGCGAGCCCTCGACCTCTGCGTGTCGGGCCGGTCGATCGACGCGCAGACCGCCCTCGCGTGGGGCCTCGCTCACGCCGTCGTCGACGACCCCTCCGCGGCGTGCGCGCGCTTCCTCGCCGAGGAGATCCTGCCGAAGAGCGCCAGCTCGCTGCGGCGCGCCGAGCGTGCGGCGCGCGGTGAGCTCGCCCGCCTCGTCGAGCACGCGCTCCCGGGCCTGGAGCGCGACTACCTCGAAGACCTGATGGAGACGCACGACGCCAACGAGGGCATCGCGGCGTTCATCGAGCGGCGCCCCGCCCGCTGGGAGGCCGACCGGGTCGCCGAGGCAGGCGAGCACACGGAGAGGGAGCAGACGCGATGACCAATGAAGCAGAGAGCGGCGGGGCCGCGCCGAGCGCCGTCGACGAGGTGGTGGCCCGCGCCGAGGCGCTCTACCACGACGTGGAGCTGTCGAGCGTGCAGCGGTGGCGCGACGCGCACGGCGGCGCGAAGGCGGTGGGATACATGCCCATCTATGTTCCGCGCGAGCTCATCCACGCCGCGGGCATGCTGCCTGTCGGGCTCATGGGGGGCCGCGGGCAGGTGGAGATCATCCGCGGCGACGCGTGGTTCCAGTCGTACATCTGCCAGATCCCGCGGAGCACCATCGAGCTCGCGCTCACGGGTCGCTACGCGCTGCTCGACGGCTTCCTCTTCCCGTCGATCTGCGACGTGATCCGCAACCTGTCGGGTATGTGGAAGGTGCTCTTCCCCGAGAAGTACGTGCGCTACCTCGACGTGCCGCAGAACTACGACCCCGACGTGGGCGGGCGCTTCTTCGGGTCCGAGCTGCGCAGCCTCTACGCCGACCTCTGCGCGCTCTCCGGCGAGGCGCCCTCCGACGAGCGCCTGAGGGCGAGCATCGCCCTGTACAACGACAACCGCAGGTCCATCGGTCGGCTGATGGAGCTTCGCGCGACCGAGCCGTGGAGCGTACCTGCGTGGGAGGTCTACCTCGCGCTCTACGCGGGCAACCTCCTCCCCGTCGAGGAGCACACTGCCCTGGTCGACGCGTACATCGCCGCCGCGCGCGCCGCGTCGAGGCCTCGCCGCGACAACGCCCGCGTCGTGCTCTCCGGGGCCTTCTGCGAGCAGCCGCCGCTCGAGCTGATCCGGACCCTGGAGCTGGCCGGCTGCTACGTGGTGGCCGACGACATGGCGCTCGGGCGCCGCTGGCCCGAAGGGGACATCGAGGTCACCGGCGACCCGATCGCCGCGATCGCCGAGGCGTTCATCACCCGGAGCCCCGCCACCGCCGCGCGCTACGAGCCGCACGGCGACCGCGGCGCGCCGCTGGTGCAGCTGGTGCGCAAGAGCCACGCCGAGGGCGTTGTGCTCGCGGCGCCGAGCTTCTGCGACCCCGCGCTGCTGGAGCAGCCCATCCTGCAGGACTCGCTCGACAAGGAGCGCCTCCCGTGGACCGCCTTCAAGTACTCGGAAAACCTAGGACAATTCCAGGTCATCCGAGAGCAGGCCGGCACCTTCGCCGACTCGATCAAGCTCTGGAGTGAAGCATGAGCACCCCGCAAGAGGCCGCGTCCGCCAAGGACGGCTCGATGATCAAGCAGAAGGAGATGATCGCCGGTCACTTCAGCGCCCTCACGCGCGCGAAGGCCGAGGGCAAGAAGGTCGTCTACACCTTCGTGCCCGGCAACATCACCGAGCTCCTGCTCGCCTTCGACGTGCTCCCGGTCTACCCCGAGATCAACGCCCTCCAGTCGGGGATGCGCAAGAAGTCAGGCGCGTACATCGCGGAAGCCGAGCGCCTCGGCCACTCCGAGGACGTGTGCACGTACGTGAAGTGCGACATCGGGATGCTCAAGAGCGGCAACTTCGGACCCACCGGGGAGAAGCTCCCCGAGCCCGACCTCCTGCTGCTCTCGTACACGGGCTGCTTCACGTTCATGAAGTGGTTCGAGCTGCTCAAGCGCGAGTACGACTGCCCCGTGGCGATGATGCACGTGCCCTATCAGGGCGACGGGGTCTTCACGCCCGAGATGCGCGACTACGTGGTGGCGCAGCTGCGCACCGAGGTGGTGCCCGCGCTCGAAGCCCTCACTGGCAAGAAGCTCGACGAGGCGAAGCTCTCCGAGGCGCTCGCCCGATCGCGCGTCGCCGAAGACGACCTGGTCGCCGTGCTCGAGTCCGCGAAGCGACGCCCATCGCCCATCGACGCGTACTTCGGCGGCGTCTACTACATCGGCCCGATCTTCACGTCGTTTCGCGGCACCGAGGCCGCGGTCGATTACTACCGAACGCTGCGCGCTGAGGTCGACGAGCGGGTGCGCCTCGGCCTCGGGCCCCTCACCCCCGACGGGGCGATCACCCACGAGAAGTACCGCCTCGTCATCGAGGGGCCCCCCAACTGGACCAACTTCCAGGAGTTCTGGAAGATGTTCTCGAGCGAGGGCGCCGTCGTGGTGGCGAGCTCGTACACGAAGGTCGGCGGCGTCTACGACAACGGCTTCCGCCACGACCCCGAGCGCCCCCTCGAGACGCTCGCCGAGTACTGCGCGGGTTGCTACACGAACCTCAACCTCCCGACGCGCATCGACATGCTCTCGCGGTACGTACGCGAGTACGAGGCCGACGGGCTCCTCATCAACTCGGTGAAGAGCTGCAACTCCTTCTCGGCGGGGCAGCTGCTCATTCTCCGCGAGGTCGAGGCGCGCACTGGCGTGCCCGGGGGCTTCATCGAGACCGACCTCGTCGACCCTCGCTACTTCTCCGCGGCCAACATCAAGAACCGCATCGAGAGCTACCTCCAGATGATCGAGCAGAAGCGCCGCAACGCCTCGACGCGGGCGCACGCGGCGACGCCCACCGTGGCGCCGCCGCGCCCGGCGAAGAAGCTCGAGGTGCTGCGGTGAAGACCTTTGTCGGCATCGACCTGGGCTCGACCACCACCAAGGCCGTGATGCTCGACGAGGACGGCGCGGTGCTCGGTCGCGGCATCACCAACAGCCGCTCCAACTACCACCTCGCGGCGGACATCGCCCGCGACGAGGCCTTCGTCGAGGCGCGCTTCACCCTGCTCGACCGCGCCCTCGCGGCCGCCGGCGAGACCGGCGACGAGGCCGTGGCCTTCCGCAAGCGGCTGCTCTACCAGCTCCGCAAGGTGCAGCAGATGGCGCAGCTCGCGTCGCTGCGCGCCCGCGCCCTGGAGGAGGCCGTCGGCGCTCGCCTGGGGCACCACGGCGACCTCGTCGCCCGCCTCGAGCACATCTTCGACGTCATCGAGGCCGACTGGAAGAAGCCGCGGCTCACCGGGGTGAAGGGCTCGGACTTCTTCCGCGACCAGGCCGCCAGCGACTTCAGCCGCTGCGCCGAGCGCGTGGCCGACCGCGACCTCAAGTTCGACGTGCTCATGAGCGTCTTCGACAAGGTGATCATCCAGGTCGAGAACGCGCGGATCGACCTCACCTTCGAGGGCAACATCCGCACGGCGCTGACGCGCTGCCTCCGCGGCGAGGCGCCCGAGCGCCACGCGCGCTACGAGGCCGCCGTGCTCTCCGTCGCCGACACGCCCATCGACGTCGCGCGCGCCATCGGAACGGGCTACGGCCGACAGACCCTGCCCTTCCCCAAGGAGAGCATCCGGTCCGAGATCCTGTGCCATGGGCTCGGAGCGCACGTGATGTTTCCGGGCACCGCGACGGTGCTCGACATCGGCGGCCAGGACACCAAGGCCATCCAGGTCGACGGCGACGGCATCGTCACCAGCTTCCAGATGAACGACCGCTGCGCCGCCGGGTGCGGTCGCTACCTCGGCTACATCGCCGACGAGATGAACATGGGCGTGCACGAGCTGGGTCCCCTCGCGATGCAATCGACGCGCACCGTGAAGATCAACTCCACATGCACGGTCTTCGCCGGCGCCGAGCTGCGCGACCGGCTGACCATGGGCCAGAAGCGCGAGGACATCCTCGCCGGGCTACACCGCGCCATCATCCTCCGCGCGATGGCGCTGCTCGCCCGCTCGGGCGGCATCGCCGACGAGTTCACCTTCACCGGCGGCGTCGCCAACAACGAGGCCGCCGTGCGCGCGCTGCGCCAGCTGGTGAAGGAGAACTACGGCAGCCGCACGATCAACATCTCAGCCGACTCGATCTACACGGGCGCCCTCGGCGCGGCGCTCTTCGCCGTGAGGGCAGGCGCCTCGGAGGAGCACCCGTCATGAGCGCCGACACCCTCCTCACCGCGGGCATCGACGTGGGCTCGAGCACGGTCAAGGTCGCCATCGTCGCGAGCCCCGCGGGCAGCGGGCGCGAGCGGCGCGGGGCGCGGGTGCTCGCCAAGGTCGTCGAGCGCACGCGGCGCCGCGACCAGCGACAGATCATCGAGATGGCCTACGCGCAGGCGCTGGAGCAGGCCAGCGTCAGCGCGGGCGACCTCGCCTACGTGGCCAGCACCGGCGAGGGAGAGGCCATCGAGATCCGCACGGGGCACTTCTACGGCATGACGGCCCACGCACGCGGGGCCCTCTTCCTCGACCCCGAGGCGCGCGCCGCCATCGACGTGGGATCGCTCCACGCCCGCGCCATTCGCTTCGACGACCGCGCCCGCGTGCTCGACTATCGCATGACCAGCCAGTGCGCCTCGGGGACGGGTCAGTTCCTCGAGAACATCGCGCGCTACCTCGGCGTCACCCTCGACGAGGTGGGCACCCTCTCGCTGCGCGGCGACAGCCCCGAGAAGGTCTCCGGCATCTGCGCCGTGCTCGCCGAGACCGACGTCATCAACATGGTCTCGCGCGGCATCAAGACCACGAACATCCTCCGCGGCATCCACGAGTCCATGGCCACGGGCTTCGCGAAGCTCCTACGCAACGCGCGCGCCGAGGGCGTGGTGCTGGTCACCGGCGGCCTCGCGGCCGACGTCGGCCTCGTGCAGTGCCTCGTCGACGCCCTCGACAAGGCGCCGAAGAAGAAGGTCGCGAAGGTCGCGAAGGTCGCGACGTGCTGCGGCGAGACCGACGAGGCGCCCGCACCCGAGGGCGGCAAGGTCGTCATCCGCCCCCACCCCGACGGGGTGCACGCGGGCGCGATCGGCGCCGCGCTCTGGGGGGCCTTCCGCCACGAGCGGCTCCAGCAGCTGGTTTCCGACGACCCCGCCGCGGGGCAACGGACCGGGTAGTCACCCCCGCAGCGAACCCACCAGCACCGCGCGCACGGCCAGGGACGGTCTCGCACGAGGCCCCGCTACCCGCCGGCCACCCCGGAGAGCCCCCAGACGCTCGGTGGGACCTCCCGACCCCTCCTTGCGAAACACCGCCCGGCCTTCGTTGGCCCACGCGAAGTTCCCTCAGCCTCGCCCCCCCCCCGCGCCCGGGGGGGCGCGGTGTCCCAGTCCCGCGGCCATCGGAGTAGCGGAAGGGGGGGGGTGGGCTTGGTTGGAGGGGGTTGGGGGGGGCCGGCGGGCGGGGTTGTGGGGGGCAGCCCGGCGAGGCCCCGAGGTAGCGGGAATTGTCGAAAGGTCTCTGGGCCCGTCATCCCAGGAGATCTGCGCTTTGTAACGAAATGCGTTCGGCAGCGATATCTCCTCGACCAGGATAGAACCCCTGGTCTGGAGATCAGAGATGTCCCGTCCCGTTGCCGCCCTCAGAAGCCTCCCCCTCTTCGCCGACCGACCGTCCTTCGAGCAGGCCCTTCAAGATCACGGCGCCGCCCCGCTCCTCCGGGAGCGCCTGCGCACGCTGCAGGTCAACGTCGGCAAGCTCTGCAACATGGCCTGCCACCACTGCCACGTGGACGCCGGCCCGAAGCGCACCGAGGTCATGCCGCGCGAGGTGGCCGAGCGGATCATCGAGCTGCTCGCCCGCCACCCCGATGTGGAGGTCGTGGACCTCACCGGCGGCGCGCCCGAGCTCAACCCCCACTTCCGGTGGCTCGTGGGGGAGAGCCGTCGGCTCGGTCGCCGGGTGATCGACCGCTGCAACCTGACCGTGCTCCTCGAGCCGGGGATGTCCGACCTCCCGGCCTTCCTCGCAGAGCACCAGGTCGAGGTCGTCGCGAGCCTTCCCTGCTACGGCCCCGAGAACGTCGAGAAGCAACGCGGGCGGGGCGCTTTCGAGAAGAGCATCGAGGCGCTGACGATGCTCAACCGCCTGGGCTACGGCCTGGCGGGCTCGGCCTTGAAGTTGAGCCTGGTCTACAACCCCGTGGGCGCGTCTCTGCCACCGGCGCAGCGGGGGCTCGAGCTCCGATACAAGGAAGAGCTGTCACGGCTCTTCGGCATCGAGTTCCACGAGCTGCTGACCATCACGAACATGCCCATCAAGCGCTTCGCCCACGCGCTCGAGCGGGACGGACGGCTCGACGAGTACATGAGCCTGCTGGTGAACCACATCAACGTCGCCACGGTTCCTGGGCTGATGTGCCGCTCGCTCGTCAGCGTCGGCTGGGACGGGCGGCTCTACGACTGCGACTTCAACCAGATGCTCGAATTGCCCCTCGGAGCGGGCGCTCGCTCGATCTGGGAGATCAACTCCTTCGACGACCTCGACGGCGCGCCAATCGCGACGGACAGCCACTGCTTCGGCTGCACGGCGGGCGCTGGGTCGAGCTGCTCCGGCGCGCTCCGCTGACCTGCGGAGCGAGGCTACCGACCGTCTCGCTCAAGGGACGATCGCTCCGGCCACTGCGCCATTGTCCGCTGCCTCCGAGGCGCGATACGACGCACGGCAGGAGGTCGTTGAAGCAGTGGCCGTCGACGTGAAGACCGAGATCGTGATCGAGCGCCCCTGCGCCGAGGTCGCCGCGTACGCCGCGGACCCCGACAACGCGCCGCGCTGGTACGTCAACATCAAGTCGGTGGAGTGGGTTACCCCGGCGCCGCTGCGGGTAGGCTCGCGGCTCGCGTTCGTGGCGCAGTTCCTGGGGCGGCGGCTCGCGTACACCTACGAGGTCGTCGAGCACATCCCGGCGGCGCGCTTCGTCATGCGCACGGCCGAGGGCCCCTTCCCGATGGAGACCACCTACGCTTGGGAGGCGGTGGGGGAGGGGGCCACGCGCATGACCCTCCGCAACCGCGGCGAGCCGAGCGGCTTCTCGAAGCTCGTCGCGCCCTTCATGGCCGCGATGGAGCGTGCCAACCGCGCCGACCTCGCGCGGCTGAAGGCGCTCCTCGAGCGCTCCGCTCCAGCCCGGAGCCCATCCCCGCAGTAGCGGTGGGGCGTTGATTCCCCGATCACCCTGATGTTCTCGTGAGGGTCCGATGGGCAGGCCTCAGGGACCCAGTGCAAAGGACCTTCTGCTCCTGTTGTGGTGGGTCTGCGGCATCGCGGGGATCATCGTCATCACCGGACCGCGGCCGATGACGCAGCCCGCTCCCGACGTCGGACCCGACGGGCTCGCCTCGCTCCGCCTCGCCGAGGCGCTGGCGAGCGCGGCCGCGGAGCTCGACCTGTCGGCGGCCGGAGACGGCGCCGCGCCGCTGCTCGCGAGGGCGCTCGGAGGGCACCTCGGGCTCTACGGCGTGACGATCGGCCCGGCGGCGTAGCGCTCCACGTGCAGCGCCCGAACGGAGGGCGGCGCGCGGGGCATCTGCGTTGCCGGGTGACCCCCCGAGTCCTCGACGGGTGGGCTACGCTCCGGGGATGTCAGGCGACGCCGCACGCACCTTCGACCCGGAGTTTCCCAACCTCGCGCCCGACGTCGTGGACGGCTACCGCAACGCGCCGGAGACGATGGTCGCGGAGATCATCGACGGGGAGCTGTCGCTCATGCCGCGCCCGCGGTTGGAGCACGCACGGTCGGCCGGGCGGTTGGGCGCTGACCTGGACGGCCCCTTCGACCGCGGCCGCGGAGGTCCGGGCGGGTGGGTGATCCTCCCTGAGCCGGAGCTGCGCCTGGGGCCGCTCCCTGACGTCGTGGTCCCCGACCTCGCCGGGTGGCGTCGCGAGCGATTGCCGGAAGGGTTCATCACGGGCGCGTTTGCGGCCGTCGCGCCGGACTGGTGTTGCGAGGTGCTCTCGCCCTCGACGGAGAAGGTCGACCGCGGGCGCAAGCTGGCGATCTACTACCGGGAGGGCGTCGGCCACGTCTGGCTGGTGTCGCCGACGCTGCACTCCGTGGAGGTGTACCGCCGCGCGGACATCGGGTGGCTGTTGCTCGCGACCTTCGAGGGTGACGCGGTCGTGCGCGCGGAGCCCTTCGACGCGGTGCCGCTCGACCTCGCCGGGTTGTGGGCGCTGTAGCGAAGACGCGGTACCC
>JADJYE010000026.1 GCA_016719945.1 Polyangiaceae bacterium
TCGTCAACGCCCTGTTGAAGGCCGACGTGAAGGGGGGGCTCGCGCTGAGGATGGCGGGCCTCTTGTCTCTCAACACGCTCGTCGCGATCGTCGTCGGGCTCGGCGTCGCCAACGTCGTGGCGCCGGGGCTGCGGGCGCAGCTCTCCCGACCCGACAAGCCGCCGAGCCTGCCCAAGGGCGATGTCGTCCAGCAGATCCTCGACAACGTGCCCGGCAGCCTGCTCAAGCCGCTCGTCGACAACCAGGTGATCGGCGTCGTGCTGGTCGCGGTGGCGGTCGGGGTCGCCGGCCTGGCCTGGTCGGCGAGCGCCGCCGCCTGCTCGAAGACGGCGTCTCCATCGCGTTCGAGCTCGTGATCCGCGTCCTGCACTGGGTCATCGCGCTGGTGCCGCTCGCTGTCTTCGGCAAGATCGCGAGCATCGTCGGCAAGAGCGGCTTCGAACCGTTCAAGGCGCTCGCGGCCTTCGTCGTGGCGGTGCTGCTCGCCCTCACGATCCAGTCCATCTACTATCTGGTGCGGATCCGCCTCTTCAGCTGGGTCCGCCCGCGCGCCCTGCTCGCGGGCATGCGCGACGCGCTGGTGATGGCGTTCTCGACCGCGAGCTCGACGGCGACCATGCCGGTCACCTACGACCGGCTCAAGCGCCTCGGGGTGCGCGAGCGCTCGGCCAGCCTCGGCGCGCTCGTCGGGGCCAATTTCAACAACGACGGCACGGCGCTGTACGAGGCGATGAGCGCCCTGTTCATCGCGCAGCTCATCGGTCACGACCTGTCGCTCGTCGATCAGGTGCTCATCGTGCTCACCAGCGTCGTCGCGTCGGTGGGGGCGGCCGGCATCCCCGAGGCAGGCCTGGTGACGATGACGCTCGTCTTCACCGCCGTGAGGCTGCCGACCGAATACATCGCCCTGTTGCTGACGGTCGACTGGTTCCTCGACCGCTGCCGCACGACCATCAACGTGCTCGGGGACGTGAACGTCGCGTGCATCCTCGACGGCAGGGTGAAAGAGGAGCCCCCCGCCGAGGCGCGAGCCGCGCCGGAGCTGTAGCCGGGTGCGGACGAAGGGGCCGAGTCCGGCTCGCTAGCGCAGCTCGGCGACCTCGTCGTAGCGCTCCGCGAGCGTCGCGAGGCGGTCGGCTCTCTCGGGTATGCAGTGCAGGGTCTCCTCGAGCGCTGCGCTGATGGCGTCGTTCACGATGGTCCAGCCGCGGGTCGCCTCGACGTACGAAGGATCGCAGTCGAACAGCGCGCCGGCGAGGGCCAGGCCGCACACGTCGGCGTTGGTTCCGACGGTGACGATGTCCTCCCCGGCGTCATTGGTGATGGCGCACAGGCTGGAGAAGACCAGGTGCCCCGCGGGGCTGAGGCCGACGAGGCGCTTGGTCGCGGCTTGCGTCGTGTCGAACCCCTCCTGCTGGTTGGTGTAGGGCACGACCTGGTCCTCCAGGCCGCCGAGGATGAGGGCGCTGGTGACCGCCGAGCCGGCGTCGACCCCGCCGGCGGCCATGGGCACGATCACGTGCCCGAGGTCGGGCGCTGCGCCGACCGCCCCACCGCCGGCGCTGTGCCCGACGAGACCGACGCGCGTGGCGTCCACGCGGCCCGCGAAGCCCGCCAGGTCTCCCGAGGGGCTTTCGAACGCCGCGACGATCGTCGCAAGATCTCCCGCCAGATCTTGCTCGGGGGCCTCCCCCTCGCACAGCGGGAGCGAGGTGAGCAGATCGCCGAGGTACAGCCCCGGGTGGTCGGCGGCGACGACGATGAAGCCGCGGCTCGCCCAGTGGGTGACCAGCTCGAGCGACTGCGCGCGGTAGCCTGCGGTGCCGTGCACGAAGATCACCAGCGGGTAGGGACCGTGAGCCTCGTCGAGTGGCACGTCCTCGTAGCAGTCGCACAGCTGGCGAGGCGCGTCGGCGTCGGCGATCTTCGCGGCCTCGGCGGGGGGCAGGAAGTCGCGCAGATCGTAGACCCTCGTCGCGGGAGCAGCGCCGAGCTCGGCGGCCGGGTACCACACCTCGGCGGGCAGCCCGTCGATCGTGACGGCGCGCGCCCCGACCTGCCAGGGACCCCGCTGCGACGTGTCCGCGGGGCTCGCGAGCAGCTGCGCGCCGTCGCAGCCTTCGACCTCTTCGCTGCCACCTCCACCGTCCGCTGCGCCGCCTGCGCCGCCCCCGCCACCGGCCGTGGAGCTGTCGTCGGAGCAAGCACCCAGCCCGAGGGCCAGAGCGAAGAAGAGCGTCGTCGTCCGCATGCGCCGAAGCATTCGCTCGTGTCCGGCGGCGCGCAACCTCGAACGCTCGCCTTCGCCCTCAGCTCCCGCTCACGCTCACGGAGAAGCTGTTCGCGCCGAAGCGCAGCACCGGCTCGAAGGTCGTCGGGGTGACGTCGAAGACGCCGCTGGTGAAGCCTGCCGTCGACTGGTCTTGCCAGCGGAAGCTGTCGTGCATGTTCACGTCCAGGTAGACGTCGGTGTCCGTGCCCCAGTCCGTGTCGATCGCGAGGTTGACCGGGAAATAGTAGGCCCACTCGCCGTCCTCGAAGCGCACGCTGAATCCGCCGGCGGCCTCCCACTCGGGCACCGGCGCGTCGGCGCCGCTCTGGGGGAACTCCATGCCGAGAGCCCCGAACACGTACGTGTACGCGCCCGCGTCGTAGAGCTCGCCCTCGTACAGGGTGCCGTCCGACAGGACCTGGAAGTTGTCGAACTGCCCAGGGACCATGACGCCGTTGTGCATGGTCGCGGCGACCCGGTAGCGGACCCACGAGTGCACCACGCGCGCGAGCGTGAACACTCCGTCTGCGAGGTCCGCCGTCTTCGCCGTGAAGGCGATGGTGTCCGCGCCGTCGGCGTAGTCGACCTCGGCTGAGTCCTGTCCGAGGTCGAACACCACGAGCGGGGAGGGGTCGCCCTCCTGCCGATACAGCGTCAGTGAGCGCACGCCGCTCGCGTGCTCGAGGGGCGTCTGGCCAGACAGCCCGTCCTGGTGATCGAAGGTCTCGGTCGTCGAGCGCAGATGAATGCGTACGCTCGCGCCCTGGGCGCCGCCTCCGGCCCCGGCGCCGCCTCCTCCCTCAGCGCCGTCGCCGCCGCCCTGGGGGCCGCCGCCCTCGAGCCCGCCCCCTTGGCCGCCGCCGCCCTCGAAGCCCCCGACAGGTACCTCCTCCGAGCAAGCCACCAGCGCCGCGCCGCACACCCAGACCAGGTTCAGCCTCTTCATGCCGCTCGAATGGAGCCTCCGTCTGGCTTTTCTTTCAAGCGCCGCCCGCGAGGGCCGTGGGAATGCTGCTCGTCACCTCGACCTTCTGGAACAGCGAGCGACGCCGATCGGCCGACCACGTGTACAGGGCGAGCTCTCGGAGCGAGAGGCGGGTCCCCGCGGTCGGGACGGTCTTCGCCCACTCGAGCCCCTTCCTTCGAGCTTCGTTCGAGGCGGTGCGTGAGGGCCTCGCGAGTGTGACGTGCGCCTTGGCGGGCCGGGCGTCGAGCGGGACCTCCGCCGCCGCAAGCACGGCCCCGCGAGCGCCCTCGATGGCCTGCTCGACCTGCCCTCGGCCTTCGCCGAGCAGGCACGACAGGGCGCTGGTTCGCCGGGGTGAGCCCATCGGGACGACCTCGCCGAGCTCGACGTCGAAAGGCCCGAGCGGCCACGACAGCGCCGCCCACGCCCTCCTCGCCAGCGGCTCTGCGACGTTGCCCAAGAAGGCGATCGTCATGTGCAGATCGCTCGGATCGAAGGCCGTCAGCCCCTCGGGCGGCGGCGGCACCCGGTCGGGGTACCAGCCTGTTGGATCGACCACGACCGCGATGAACCAGTTCGCCACGCGGCGAGCATCGCTCGAACGTCAGCCGGCGGCGACGGTCGCGGCAGCCCGGCCACGGCCCCGCGCAGCCTTGCGGGGCGCGTACAGGGTCGTCGGGATCTCCTCCTCGACGTCGAACATCGAGTCGAGGCTCGGTCGCACGCCCGATCTCGGGGCGGCCACGACCTCGACGGGGCGAGGGGTCATGTCCGTGCGGGCGAGGCAGGCGACGCAGAGCTTCATGGTGAACCGACGAAAGCACCGCTCGTGCCATCGGGCTAATTTTCGGACAACGCCCAGTTTTGGCCGTAATTAGGGCCCATCGGCCGCAACCTCGCGCGGGGGCGTTAGCGTCCTGACGCGGGGCGGCGGTCTCCTCGTCAGCGTTGCCGTGGGCCACGCGTCCGTGGCACGACCAACACCATGGGCACCGATCCTCGACGAATCGAGCTGGAAGCGCCTCGCGACCTGGGACGAAGCCGGCAGCTTCTACCACCTCGCGACCCGCGACACGGGCGCCGTCCCCGTGCGGCTGTTCCTCAGCCCCGCGCTGTTCGCGGAGGCGGAGGCGACGCTGTACCGCCAGATCGTCAACGCCACCCGCTTTCCCGGGGCGAAGCTCGTCGTCATCACCCCCGACGTGCACTACGGCTATGGCGTCCCGGTCGGCTGCGTCATCCTCACCGACCGCGCGACGGGCGCGATCGCGATGGGCCCGGTGGGCTTCGACATCGGCTGCGGCATGGTCAGCGCGAAGAGCCAGGTCGACGCGGGCCTCGCGACGCACGAGCGCAAGCTCGCGTTCCACCGCGAGGTGATGAGGCGGGTGAGCCTCGGCCCCAAAGGCGAGAGCGTCCGCTTCGGCTCGCTCTCGAAGACGGACTTCCAGGACATCGTGCGCGGCGGCGGCGAGCACTACGTCGCAAAATACGGCGCCTCGTTCGACCGGTCCCGCGCCGAGCGGCAGCGCATCCCCGTGTCGGACGACTGGGACATCCCGTGGGGTGGCCCCGGAAACCCCGAGCGCGGGCTCGACCAGCTCGGGACGCTCGGCGGGGGCAACCACTTCATCGAGCTGCAGCGCTGCGAAGAGACGCAGTCCCTCTTCGTGCAGCTGCACACGGGCAGCCGCGGGTTCGGGCACGGGCTCGCGACGAACTACTTCCGCATGGCCCAGAGCGAGCACCCCGAGCGCGGGGCCGACATCGATCTCGGCTACTTCGAGCCGGGTTCGCCTCACTACGCCGAGTACCAGAGCGCCGTCGCCGCCGGCGGCAACTTCGCGATCGTGAACAGGCTCGTCATCTTCGAGGCGGTGGCGGAGGCGTTCGAGAAGGTGTTCAAGGCGCCGCTCGAGCTCGTCTACGAGATCAGCCACAACCTGGTCCAGGCCGAGACCCACCCGGATTTCGGCGAGGTGTGGGTCCACCGCAAGGGCGCGACGCGCGCCTTCCCCGCAGAGCACCCCGCGCTCGCGGGGACGCCCTGGTTCGCGACGGGCCACCCCGTGCTGATCCCCGGCTCGAACCGTGATCACTCCTACGTGCTCACGCCGCTCGCGGGGGCCGTGCGCAGCGGATACAGCGTCAACCACGGCGCGGGACGCCGCATGTCTCGCGGCGAAGCCGTGCGCACGCTCGACCAGCAGAAGATCAACGAGCAGTACCGCCGCGACGGGATCCTGGTTAACACGGGCGGCGACGTGCCGCTCGACGAGGCGGGGCCCTGCTACAAGCGGGCGGCCGACGTCGTGGCCGTCGTGGTCGACGCGAAGCTCGCCGAGGTGAAATACAGCCTCTGGCCGCTCGGCTCGATCAAGGGCGACGAGGAGGGCGCTCGCCGCGCGCGCCACGCCGGGCATCGCAAGCAGGAGCGCGCCCGCGAGCGCGATCGCGCCGAGGCGCGCTCGCTCAAGCGACGGTGACGAGCTCGCTGCGCGTCAGCGTCATGGTGGTCGAGGTGTATGGGCGAACGACGCGCGCTCGATCGACGAAGCCGAGCCGCTCGTAGAACGCCTGCGCGTCGCGCGTGCCGAGGTGCACGAACGCCGCGCCGCGCACGCGCGGGTGCGCGAGCAGCAGGCGCACCACCGCCTCTCCGACGCCTGCGCCCCGCAGGCGGGGCTCCACGAGGACGTCGTAGATCCACGCGTGCTTCGCGCCGTCGCTCACGGCGCGCGCCGTCGCGACCAGCTCCCCGGCCTCGTCGCGGGCGCCGACCCACGCCGACGATCCCGAGGTCGCGCGCGCGATCCGCTCTGCGCAAAACCCCTCGTTCCAATAGGCCGACCCGACGAGCGTCGCCGACGCCTCGGCGTCTGCCGGGCGCAGCGCCACCGCGAGGGTCGTACCGGCAGGTCCACGGAGCAACGGCGGCGGGCGGTCGCCCGGGTTGGCGGCGCGGATATCCTCGATCGCCTCCTGGTCTCCGTCGGCTCCACGCTCCCACAGGCGCTCGAGCACCCGCAGGCGATCGCTCTCGGACCGGTGCTGCATCAGCTTCGCCTTCCCGTCGAGCGACTCGATCCTCAGGGCGCCGACGAACAGACCGGCGAGCGCCTTCTTGTACAGCCCGGAGGTGGCCTCGATGGGGGCGTAGCCGCCCTCGGGCTGGTGGCGCTCCATCAACCCGCTGAGCACGGCCGCCTTGACCTCCGGCTCGCTCACCTCGACGACGACGCCGTGCGCCTGGGCGCTCTCGTACAGCGTGGTGGCGGGGCAGGCCCGCTCTGGATCGAGGAAGTGGCTCGGGATCTGCGCCACGACGCGGGCCGCCTGCAGCACCGCCGCGCGACCCAGGATGTCGAGCTTCTCTCCCACCGGCGCCGCGTGGAACGCCACCAGGTCGCCGATCACGACGCCGTGGACGGCGCGCAGCACCGGGGCGCCGTCGGGCCGGGTCGAGGCCAGGTGGACGTGGTGCGCGCGCGCCAACAGGTCGAGGGCGCGCGCGCGAGGGGTCGCGAAGATGGGGCGTCGCATGCAGACGAGTCTTGCGCCGCCGATGGTCTGAGGAAAAGATCCAGAATCGAGATGTCGGCTAGACCAGCTGGGGCGCCCTCCGAGGCTCGTTCGTGAAGGCGGGCGGCTTCGTGCTCGTGGTGCCCGAGGGCGACGCCCCGATCTTCGCCCGCATCGCGGGCGCGGTCGTGGCCGACATCCGCCGCGGGCGGCTGCGGCCCGGGGACACGCTGCCCGGCTCGCGGACCCTGGCGGCCGCGCTCGGCGTCCACCGCAACACCGTCCTCGCCGCCGAGCGCGAGCTCGCCCTCGAGGGCTGGATCGAGGCGACCCCCGGAGGCACGACGCGCGTGTGCGCGACCCTGCCGGAGTCGCCCCCGCGCGCGCGGCCTGCCGCCGCCGCGACCCGCGCCGAGAGCGTGGGCTTCGAGCTCGGCCCCGAGCCGCCGGCGCACGTGTCGCCCGCGCCGCCTGGCGGCGCGATCAAGCTGCTCGGAGGCTTGCCCGACCTGCGGATGGTGCCTGCCACAGCGCTCGCGCGCGCCTACCGGCGGGTCGCGACCAGCAGACGGGCGCACGAGCTGTTCGGCTACGCGGACCCGCGGGGAGACGAGCTGCTGCGCGCGGAGCTCGCGGCGATGCTCGCGCGGTCGCGCGCCCTCGCCCTCGAAGCGGACGACCTCGTCGTCACTCGCGGCAGCCAGATGGCGCTCTACCTGACGGCGCTCAGCGTGCTGAGGCCCGGCGACCGCGTGGCCGTCGAAGCGCTCGGGTACAGACCCGCGTGGTCGGCCCTCCAGGCGGCAGGGGCGGTGCTCGAGCCGATCCCCGTCGACGCCGGGGGGCTCGACGTCGAGCGGCTGACCGAGCGCGTCGAGCGCGCGGCGCGACAGGGGTCACCCTTTCGCGCCGTCTACCTCACGCCCCACCACCAGTACCCGACGACGGCGGTGCTGGGTCAGCCGAGGCGGCTCGCGCTGCTCGCGCTCGCGCGGCAGCGGCGGCTCGCGCTGTTCGAGGACGACTACGATCACGAGTTCCACTACGAGGGCCGCCCGGTCGCGCCGCTCGCGAGCGCCGACCCCAGCGGGCAGGTCATCTACCTCGGCACGCTGTCGAAGATCCTCGCGCCCGCCCTGCGCGTGGGGTTCGTCGTCGCGCCTCGGCCCCTCTTGTCGCGCCTCGCCGCGCTGCGGGCCGTCATCGATCGCCAGGGCGACCGGCTGGTGGAGCGAGCGCTGCGTGAGCTGATGACCGACGGCGAGCTCGAGCGCCACGCTCGGCGTATGCGGCGGGTCTACCAGGGGCGGCGCGCCGCCCTCGCCCGCGCGCTCGAGGAGCAGCTCGGCGACGTGGTCTCGTTCGACGTCCCTCGCGGGGGGATGGCGCTGTGGGCCCGCGCGCCCCGGGTCGACGTCGACCGCTGGGCCTCGGCGTGCGAGGCGCGGGGGGTCGTGCTCCAGCCGGGCAGTCGCTTCTCGTTCACGGGCGAGCGGGTCCCCGCCGTGCGCCTCGGCTTCGCGGCCGAGGCCGAGCCGCGGCTCAGGCGCGCCGTGCGGCTGATGGCCGAGGCCCTGCTCGGCCTTGGGCGTTGACCGAAAGTCAGGGGTGCTCTCTCGGACGGGGGTGATACGTTGTCGGCACGGTCGCGACCGAGAGGCGCGCGACGTGCAAGAGGAGCGTTCGTGCGGGTCGTCTTATCCGGCAAGACCGACATCGGAAGGCAGCGCGATCTGAATGAAGACGCGCTCCTGCTGTTACTCGAGTTCAGCCTCATGGCGGTGGCCGATGGGCTCGGCGGCCACCGCTCGGGGCGCGTCGCGAGCCAGCTCGCGGTGAGCACGCTCCACGACTTCTTCGTGGTCACGGTCCGTCCCGACGCGACGTGGCCCTTCCCGTATGACGAGCGCCTCTCCGACGAGGAGAACTACCTCTACACCGGCATTCGCCTCGCCAACCGGCGCATCTTCGATCGCGCGCTGAAGACGCTGGTCGACTTCGGCATGGGCACCACCTGCGTGGCCGGCATGTTCTCGCCCGACCTGCAGCACTTCGCGGTCGCGCACGTCGGCGACAGCCGCGGCTCGCTGCTGCGTGACGGCGTGCTCACCACGCTCACGCGCGATCACTCCCTGGTCAGCGACGCGATCCACGCCGCCCCGTGGATGACCCAGGAAGAGATCGCGCAGCTGCCCCAGAACGTCATCACGCGCGCCCTCGGCATCCGCGAGGAGGTGCAGATCGACCTCCATCGCCAGGCGACCAAGGCGGGCGACGTCATCTTGCTGTGCACCGACGGCCTCACCGGGCAGGTCTCCGACCGAGAGGTCGTCGACCTCATCGCGCAGGCCGGCCTCGACGGCTCACAAGAGCGCCTCGACGCCTGCGCCGAGGCGCTGATCTCGCGCGCCAACGCGGCGGGTGGGCGCGACAACGTCACCGTCACCCTCGCGCAGCTCGTCGACGACTCGTAGCCGCTCCTCGGGGGCCAGCCTGGCGTCGCAGCCTGGGGTCGCGACGTGTCGACGAAACGCGGCGACCGGTCGGTGGCAGCTTGGACCCGTCGCTCTGCCTGGCTAAGTCCAGCTCTCCCCCGGCTCCACGCCGATCGCGCGCGCCACGTGCTCCGCGGCCACCACCCCCGCCCGCTGCGCCTCTTCGAACAGCGCCATCCCCGGCTGATCGACGCTCGCCCACGCCACCCGCTCGTCGAGCATCACCGGCGCGCGGAACGGCTCGTCACCCAGAAAGCCACGGGCCGGGCGGGGCATCGCGTGGCCCCACACCGCGACGTCGACGCGCGAGGTGCGCTTCGCGAGATCGGGGTGAGCCGGCGCCAGGTCCGAGAACACGTCGCGCGCGAGCGACTCCCAGGAGCGCTCCATCAGCGTGCGGCGTCGCGCCGCGACGTCGCGCTCGCCGTACGCGCGGAAGTAGGTGAGCACCGTCTTGTCCCGCGGCGGCGTGAGCTGGTGGGAGGCGTCGACGTAGCCCAGGCCTTCTGCGTCATAGAGGACCGAGTCCCACGCGTGGTCCGGCTCGAGCCCTCGGTCGACGTGGAGGTTCGCGACCAGCCACGGCGAGCTCTTGCGGACCCACGGCGCGCGGCGCGTTCCTTGGGCGAGGCGCGCGGCGATGAACCCCGGCACCGCCAGCACCGCCGCCTTCGCGGTCAGCCGCGCGGTCTCCCCCCGCGTGGCGTCGAGGTACGTCACCCGGACCCCCGAGCCCTCTGGCGCCACGTCGAGGGCGAGCGCGTCCTGGATGACGCGCGCCGCGCTGCGCTCGCGCAGCGCCTTCACCAGCCGCCCGTTCCCCTCGGGCCAGACGAGGAAGTGGCTGCCCTCGAGCTCGGGCGTCCGCAGCTTGCGCGCGGCGAAGTAGTGGAGGCCCGCCCACGCCGACACGTCGTCGGGGTCGGCCCCGAAGTCGTCGAGCGTGGCGTAGCGCACGTACCAGCGCACGAAGGCCGAGTCGAAGCCCTCGCGGTCGAGCCACTCGGACATCGTCAGCTCGTCGAGCGCGAGCCACTCAGGGTCGCGGGACGACTCGGCGAGCGGGATGTGAAAGACGTAGCGGCCGTCCGCGCCGCGCTGCTCGGTGAGCGACTCGACCCGCTCGAGGAAGCGCTTGAGCTGCTCGTCCTCGACCGGGTCGAGCGCGTCGTGAGGGACGAGCCCGAGGTGCCAGGCGCCGCGGTAGAAGAGGCGGTCCTCCGGGGCGTGACAGAGCGCGCGGGGATCGAACCGAGGCCGGCCCGCCGCGTCCCAGGAGACGAGCACGCCCATCTGCTCGAGCAGGCGAAGCGCGGGACGCGCCTCGAGGTTGGGGGCGGGGAGGTAGTGCGCGCCGAACGGGTGGGGCAGGCCCCCTTCGTCCCCCCACGCGCTGGTCCCCCCGAGGAAGCTCTCCAGCTCGAGGAGCACCACGTCGAGGCCGAGCGCGGCGAGGCGCCACGCGCTCGATAGCCCGCTCACCCCTGCGCCCACGACGACGACGTCTGCCTTGCCCGCGTCGCGCGGCGCGCCGAGGTCGCCGCCGTCTCGCAGCAGGTGCCCGCGCGCGTGGCTCGCGGCGACGATGCGCCCCGCCGCCTCGCGGTGCCCGGGCGACAGCTGCCCCAGCACGAACCCGCCGGCCGTCGCCACCAGGAAGCCTCGACGGGAGGTCATGTGCGAGGGTCCGTGACGGCGAGCGCCGGGCTCAGAGGCGGCAGTCGACCCACGAGACGAACGCGCTCCTGTTGATCGCCTCGTCGTTGCACTTCTTGCCGGGGCGCGAGTGCGTCCAGGTGCCGCAGTAGTCTTGCTTGAGCTGCGCGTATTGGCTGCCCAGCCACAGCATGCCCACCTTCTTGTCGAGCTCCTTGTCGGCCGAGGTCTCCTCGAGGTGGAAGAAGACGCTGTTGGCGCGCCGCTGCGACAGCTGCTCGTTGTAGTTCGCCGCCCCGCGCTTCGAAGCGCGGGCGACGATGAAGAAGTAGCGGGCCCCTTTGCGCTCGTCCCAGCGCTCCGAGATGAGCTTCTTCGCGGGGTCGTCGAGCTTGTCCGAGTTGTCGTCGAACAGCACGATCGCGCCGCGCTTGACCAGCGGATCGAAGAGCGCGTTGAAGTCGTCGTCGGAGATCGCCGCGAAGCTGCGCACGTCGACGGGCTCGCAGCCGCGCCGAGCGTCTTGGCCGCCGAGGCCACAAGCCTGCACGACGCGGGCGAGGACCTCCTTGAACTGCGGGGTGCAATACTCGGCGTCGGCGTGATCGGCGACCGCCGCCTTCGCCTCCTCGGGCACGGCCTCGGGGTGGGCGAGGCGGTGCTTCGCGGCGGAGACCTCGCGCTCGACGTAGAGCGAAGAGGCCCCGACGAAGGCCAGCCCCGAGAGCGTCGCGACGATGAAGGGAGGCTTCATGGTCAATCCTTTGCGGCCGCAGCGGGCGCGAGGTGACGGACAGCGTAGGCCAGGCCGATGTCGGTGTCCTCGGGGCAGACGCGCGAGTAGCTCTTGCCGAGGAAGAGCTGCGGCGTGGACACCCGCAGATCGTTGTCGATCGCGAAGCGCAGCACGCTCTCCAGCCTTTTGTCGGTCTCCTTCGCGTCGATGCACATGTCGAGCGACGGGAAGCGGCCCTTGATCTTCTTGCGCAGCTCCCTGGGGTCGCTCTTGCCGGCGGCGGCGAGCTCCTCCTGGTTGTCGTAGGACCACTCGAGCACCTCGCGCGGGTTGCCGTCCTTCTCGGCGCACAGGAAGGCCTTCGCCAGCTGGCACGCGCCCGGTGCATCGACTTTTTGAGCATCCAGTTGCACTCGGAGTCGAGCGGGAAGATGACGACGTGCAGATCGAGCCGCTCGTAGACGCCCTCGCTCACCAGCCGCTCGTGGAACACCTTGCAGTTGGGGCACAGCGGGTCTTCGACCGAGAGCGCGGGCTGCACCGCGCCGGTGGTCTTGATCTTCACCAGCACGTCGCTGACCGTCTCCGGCTTCTTGAGCTCGCCGCAGCCGGTGATCTTCCCGCGGAAGTCGGGCATCGTCCCCGCGTAGACCACCGCCGGGACCGCCGTCGCGGTCGCCATCGCGGCGAGGATGCCGACGGGCGCAGCCCAGCTCCCGACGGGCAGGCCGCTGGGCGCCGGCGTGTCGACCACCGTCTTCGGGATGGGGTAGGGGCGGTTCGACGGACCGGTCTTCTGGTGCCACGGCTCGGGATCGAGCTGCGTAACGTCGGGGTCGGCGGAGCGCGGTGGCTGGGGCAACGGCGCGGGCCTCGGCACCGCACCGAAGGGTGTGCGCGTGGTCACCAGCGCCAGGATGCCCGACACGAACAGGCCCGCTGACGCGACGTAGATCGCGACGCACGTCTTGCAGAACTGGCCGAGCTTGGTCGCCGAGATCCCCAGCATCACCAGGCTGGCGACGAGCGGCCCGAGCGCGACCAGGAAATACGCGAGGCGCGTGCGCTTCGACGCGCTCGCGCGCCCGACGAGCAGGTACAGCGCGAGGGCGCAGGTGAACGAGAACGCGCCGAGCGCGAAGAGGCTGATGGGGATGCCGCCCCAGTAGCGGTCCTTCAAGAGGGCCGAATACGGGCTCTGCAGCGCCGCGGTGCAGGCGTTGTCGGCCGTCGCCTCGCCGAGCCCAGGGATGAAGGAGCACTGCGTCCCGTGGAGCTGTCGGTCGAGGTGCCGCGCATAGTCGCGCGTCGAGATGATCGCGGCGGCGCCGCCGAGCACGCTCGCGGCGACCCCGATCGCCCCGGGGATCGCGGACCTTTGGTTCATGGCTCGTCGGGTGTTTAGCCGCTCGCTGCAGGAGCGTCAAAAGGGCCCTCTCGTGAGCGTCAACGCTCGAGCGGGCGGGGCGATGCCCAGGAAGGTGCGCCAGCGCGCGCGGCGCGGTGCTTGCTTCAGCTTTCGACTATGCACAACCCCCACTTCGCGAAGGGCATGCAACGAGCCACGCCGTCCCCGCAGACGGGGGAGTATCCATCCCTCGCCAAGCCCATCCCCAACGCCCCGATAACGCTCAGCCCGCCACCCACTGTGGTGCACCGGATGATGGACGCGTTCTCGAGATACGGGAGCCACGTCACCCCAGCCTGTCGAGAATCCGTCGAGTCCATGTTCCGGCGGGGCGCCTTCCACGCCTGCCTCGATCTGCTGGGCCGAGAGATCTCTGACGATAGCGGACATCATTCGTCGGCCTTGCTGCAGGCTTTGCGCGGCATCGCGATCTCCGCGCTGGAACAGCGCCTCGGCGACCTCATGCAGCTCGCGACCCCAGGGCCGGGCAACTCGCCCTTCGAGGCCTCGTACGCGCGCATCCTCGCGCTCGCGGCCGACCACCCTTCGATCGACACGCTCGTCCATCGCGCAGGCCCTGACCGGCTCCAGACGCTCGAGCTGGTCGTCAAGCTCGTGCACCACCGATGGCTCACGCTGGAGCCAGCGCGGGCCTCGCAGCGCGCCCGCTGAGTCAACGATTCAATAACAGAGGGGGACCGGCCTCATCCGCAATCGCCGGCGGGATGAGGCACCCTGCCAGCTCAGGCAGGGGCTGCCGACTCAGGCAGAGGACGCCGCGGGGCGCGGCTCATAGCGGGTACCATTGCCGCAGGCAGAAAGCGGTACAACCGGGGGCCGCCGTTGGCCGCAGGTGTGCGAGGGAGAGCGACGGACGCCCACCTTTTGCGCGCCACACTAAGAGCGTGACCAGTTGGGTGGCTCGTGACACCCTAAAACATGCTCCGCGCTCGGTTGCGAAACAGCCTTCTTGTCACGGGGGCAGCCGTGGCCTGCTCGTCCGGTGCTTCCGACGAGTCGAACGGGTTGACTTCGCAAGAGGAGCTTCTCATCACGCAGCAGCCAGCGGTGATAACGGGCCTCGTCTACCGCGAGCAAATGGGTCAACTCGATCTAACCGAAGCAGGCCCGGATGGGGCTGCACCCGTCGTCGAGCCACCGTATGATCTAACCGCGATTGTTGGGGAGAACGCCGCAGAAATACTCAATGCCTCCCTCAGGGCCGAAGCGAAAGCGGCAGATCTCGGACTGGTGGCGTCGGTGATGATGGTTGACGCCGAGGGGCGCATCTGGGCGGATTTTGTCGACAGCGCGCTCGCGTACGGTGCGCCGCCCGTGACCGCACCTGCAAGCGGGCTCCCTGCGGAGGATGACGATTTCGCTGAGAAGGGTCTGTCGAACAGTACAGATAACAGGCTGTATCTCGGCACTGGCAGCAACTGGACAGACACCCACAGTGCCTTAAGCCGCATCGGCGATCTTTCGCCTGGCGCCTGCAGCGGGGCCCTGTTCGGACGTCGCCTCGTGCTCACGGCGGCACACTGCGTCGTGAAC
>JADJYE010000027.1 GCA_016719945.1 Polyangiaceae bacterium
CCTCGGCCTTCGGCAGGTAGTCCCTCGTCGCGCATCTTCTCGCGCTGCGCGGCCGCCTCCTTCGTGTTGCCGGCGCGGGCTGAGAACAGGCCTTCACCATCGGGGTCGCCGGGATCGAGATCGCGGGCGCGAGCAGCGCCTCGTTCGCCTTGCGGCGCTCGTCCTCGGCCGTCTTCGCCTTCGGATCGAGGGCGACGAGCGCGCGGCGCGCCTCGGCGAGCCCGGTGAAGCCCGACGTGCGGTTCGGCCCGAGCACGGTGGCCATGTAGTAGAGCTCGCGCGCCCACGCGTAGCGGCCCGCCTCGAACAGCTCGCGCCCGACGGTGACGAGATCCGAGGCGTGCGTGAGGCGCGTCACCGCCTCGGCCGCGGCGGCCTCGAGCGCGCCGCCGCCGAGGGGACGGAAGGACCGCACGTACGAGGGGCCCCGCGCGTCGGGGCGCATCGCGGCCAGCGTCGCGAGGGCGGCGCGGCGCACCTCGGGCTCCGCGTACCCGGCGTCGGCGATCTCTTGCCAGACGCTGATCGGCGCCTTGTCACCGAGCTCCTTCGCGAGCGCGGTCATCTCCTCGAGCGCGACCTTCGCGACGCCGGAGCCGCCCATGCGGCGCTTCGCGAGCGATCGCATCATGCGCGCCTCGGTGTCCTTCGCGCTCTTCATCGGCTCGTCCTCGATCGAGGTGAAGCCCCACTCGGGCGACGATCCGGTGATGTGCCCGGCCGCGAGGCGCCGCTGCGCGAAGGCGGCGGTGGCGCGGTCCTTCTCGGCGAGGCCGCGCGCGTACGCGAGGTTGAGCCACCCGCTCTGTTGGCGCCGCTCGTCGCGACCCAGCCCGCCATCGCGAGCGCGTCCGCGGTGATGCGGTCGTCGCGGGTCACGCGATCCAGCAGGCCCGGCGCGCGCGGCGACGTCGCGTTGTC
Organism: Polyangiaceae bacterium; assembly: GCA_016719945.1. Lineage (GTDB taxonomy): Bacteria > Myxococcota_A > Polyangia > Polyangiales > Polyangiaceae > Xiheicaenibacterium. Next base: position 922 of record JADJYE010000027.1, read on the forward strand.
GGCGTAGGCGATCACCCGCAGCACCGCCGCCGCGAGCGTCCGCATCGAGCTCGCGTCGTCGTCGGGGAGCTCGAGCGCCTTCTCCAGCGACGTCTTGATCGGGCGCGCGGCCGGCGGAGGGGGCTCCTTCGATCCGGTCGCCGCGGGCTTGCCACCCTTGCCGGTGGGCGGCGTGATCGGCGCCTTGTCGACCGGCTTCCCCCCTCCAGCGAACTGGGCCTTCGGTTTATCGGTGAGCTTCGACCCGGGGCCACCTGGCGGTGTCACCGGCTTGCCGCCGCCCTTCGCAGGCGCGCCGCCCTTCGCGGGGGACGCCTTCGCGGGCTCGAAGGCCGGCTTCGGATCTTCGTTCGCTGGGAGCGCGAGGCCGCGCAGATCGGACGACGTGGTGACGGTGAAAGGCTTCCGGTTCTCGTCGGTGAAGCGGAGGCGCACGCGGCCGTCGTCGTTCACGGCGGTGCTGCACACCTTCGCCGCGACGAGGTGGGGGCCGGGCGTCACGTCGATCTCGGCGCCGATCCGATCGAGCACCAGCTTCGTGTGGACGTCGTCGCTCTTCGTGATCGTCCTGTTGTCCCAGATCAGCCGCACCGTGCCCGACGCGGCGCCGAACAGCAGCGCCTTCTTCGTCCCGGCGGGGAACGTCACCTTCGACGCGACGTACGTGCAGCTCTCGGATCGCGGGTGGATGTAGAGATCGAGCGGAACGCCTCGCGCGGTGACCGACGCGGGCAGCGCCTTGCGCCAGGCCACCTCGTACACGCCCCACGAGTACTGCGCTCTTATGTCGGTGAAGCTCTCGCCCGGCGCCTCCGGCCTCTCCTTGCGATCGAGGCCTCCGCCGGTGTCGCGGAACGGACCCAGGACGGCGAGCCCGGTCACGAGCCCGCTGGCGCTCGGTGGTACGTCGTACGAGAACACGCGGGCGCCGGGCCACGCCGCGGGCCTTGGATCCGGCTGCAGGCGCGCCGAGAGCCAGCGGGCGTCGTCCGCGAGCGCCGATCCCGAGGCCGCGATCGCATCGAGGCCCGCCCGCGCCTTGCCGAAGGCGGCCCGATCATCGAGGAAGGACGCGACCACGAGCGCCGAGAGCGCGTCCTCGCCGCCGGCCCGCGCGCGCGAAAGCGCGAGGGTCCACCATCTCGTCAGGTGTCTCGGCGGTCCAGCGCATGGTCGCGAGGACCGCCGGCGGCCGCGCAGGAGCCTGGGCAGCCGCGTTCGGACCGAGGGCGACGAGCAGGAGGCCCAGGGCGGCGGCGGCTCGAAAAGCGCTGCGTCTCTTCATCGTGGCGCGCATCCTACACTCGCGTTTCCAGGGCGCCAGAGGTCGCCCCGGCGGCCCCGGGCCTGGCGACGCAGCGGTTACGCCCCGGCCAGCCGCCGTGCTACCCTGCCCCCGTTCCGCGGCCAAGCTCCCACAAAGTTGAATCATTTCAAGGGGCTAGGCCCACCGAGGAAACGCCCATGCGCTACCGTGACGTCGCCGCCAAGCTCGATCTGCCCGCGCTCGAGCACCGCATCCTCAAGCTCTGGGAGGACGACCGCTCGTTCCAGAAGCTGGTCGAAAAGAACCGCGGAAAGCCGCCCTGGTCGTTCCTGGACGGGCCGATCACCGCGAACAACCCCATGGGCGTCCACCACGCGTGGGGCCGGTCCTACAAGGACATGTTCTGCCGGTACAACGCCATGCTCGGCCGGGAGCTGCGGTATCAGAACGGCTTCGACTGCCAGGGACTCTGGGTCGAGGTCGAGGTCGAGAAAGAGCTCGGGTTCAAGAGCAAACGCGACATCGAGGCGTACGGAATCGCCGAGTTCGTCGAGAAGTGCAAGGAGCGCGCTCGCCGCTTCGCCGCCGTGCAGACGCAGCAGTCCATCCGGCTCGGCTACTGGATGGACTGGTCGAATTCATATTACACGATGAGCGACGAGAACAACTACACCATCTGGACCTTCCTCAAGAAGTGTCACGAGCACGGGTGGGTGTACAAGGGCACGGACGTCATGCCCTGGTGCGGGCGCTGCGGCACCGGCCTCTCGCAACACGAGATCGCGACCGAAGGATACAGGGAGATCACACACCTGTCGCCGTACGTGCGGTTCAAGCTGAAGAGCCGCCCCGGCGAGTCGCTCCTGGCCTGGACGACGACGCCCTGGACGCTCACCTCCAACGTGGCCGCCGCCGTCCACCCCGACAAAACCTATCTGAAAATCAAGCAGGGCAACGAGATCGTGTACGTGATGGCCGCCCGCGAGGCGATCCTCAAGGAGAAAAACCCCCACGAGAGCCTGGACAAGGTGCCCGGCAGCTCCCTCGTGGGGCTCGAATACGAGTCTCCGTTCGCGGATCTGCCCGCGCAGGCCGGCGTCGTCCACAAGGTGGTCGCCTGGACCGAGGTCCTCGAGACCGACGGCACCGGCGTGGTCCACATCGCGCCCGGCTGCGGCAAAGAGGACTTCCAGCTCGGCAAGGAGCGCGGCCTCGCGGTGGTGGCGCCGCTCGACGAGCTCGGCCAGTTCCTCCCCAACTTCGGCCCCTTCACGGGCAAGGCGGCGGGCGACGTCGCGCAGGAGGTCGTCGCGATGCTCAAGGAGCGCGGCGCCCTCTACAAGCAGGAGCACTACAAGCATTCCTACCCGGTGTGCTGGCGGTGCAGCAGCGAGGTCGTCTTCCGCCTCGTGGACGAGTGGTTCATCGACATGGGCGACAAGCTCGACAAGCCCGACGCCGAGGTCACCCCCGAGGAGAAGGCCGGGAACCTCCGCTACCAGATCATCGACTCCGCGAAGACCGCGCGGTGGATCCCGGGCTACGGCGAGGACCGCGAGCTCGACTGGCTCCACAACATGGACGACTGGATGATCTCGAAGAAGCGGTACTGGGGCCTCGCCCTGCCGATCTTCGTGTGCGAGGGCTGCGGCGAGTTCGACGTCGTCGGCGGCCGCGAGGAGCTGAAGGAGCGCGCCGTCTCGGGCTGGGACGCCTTCGAGGGCAACTCCCCCCATCGCCCGTGGGTCGACCAGGTCAAGATCGCCTGCAAGAAGTGCGGCGGCACCGCGAGCCGCATCAAGGACGTGGGCAATCCGTGGCTCGACGCCGGCATCGTCGGCTTCTCGACGATGGGCTACTCGACCGACCGCGCATACTGGGAGAAGTGGTTCCCGGCGGATCTGATCACCGAGAGCTTCCCCGGCCAGTTCCGCAACTGGTTCTACTCGATCCTCGCGATGAGCACGGTGCTCGCCGGCAGGGCGCCCTTCAAGACCCTGTTCGGCTACGCCCTCATGAAGGCCGAGGACGGCCGCGAGATGCACAAGAGCTGGGGCAACGCCATCGAGTTCAACTCGGCGGCCGACAAGGAGGGCGTCGACGCGATGCGCTGGCTCTACGCCGGTCACATCCCCGATCAGAACCTGCTGTTCGGGGTCAAGGCCATCGGCGAGGCCCGGAAGAAGCTGCTCACCCTCTGGAACGTGTACAGCTTCTTCGTCACGTACGCGAACGTCGACGACTTCGATCCCTCGGCCCCGCAGGTCCCCCTCGCCGAGCGCAACGTCCTCGACCGCTGGATCCTGGGCAACCTGCAGAAGCTGGTGGTCCACGCACACGACGCGTATTCCAACTACCACGTCCACACGCTCATGCGGCAAGTGGAGCGGTTCGTGGACGAGCTGTCGAACTGGTACGTGCGCCGCAGCCGCCGCCGCTTCTGGAAGAGCGAGGTCGGCGCGGACAAGATGGCGGCCTATCAGACCCTGTACGAGGTGCTCGTCACGCTGGCCGAGATCCTCGCGCCGATCCTGCCGTTCGTCACCGAGGAGATGTACCAGAACCTCGTGCGGGGCGTGGTCCCGGGGGCCGAGGAGAGCGTCCACCACCGCACGTTCCCCGCGGCGAAGATCGACCGGATCGACGAGGCGCTCGCGAAGAAGATGGAGCTGCTCCTCGAGATCGTGGAGCGCGGCCGCCAGGCGCGCGAGGAGGCGCGGATCAAGATCCGGCAGCCCCTCCAGACGATGGTGACGCGGCTGCCCGAGGGCGCGAGCGCGGCGGATCTCGCCGAGGTCGAGCCGCAGATCCTCGACGAGCTGAACATCAAGTCGATCGAATACAGGGACGACGTCACGAGCCTGCTGGAGCTCGGGGTGACGGCCAACGCGAAGAAGATCGGGCCGCGCTTCGGCAAGGACGCGCAGAAGGTGTTCGGCGCGCTGAAGAAGCTCTCGGCGGCGGAGCTCGCGCACTACCGCGAGGGCAACCCGCTCGATCTGAAGATCGACGTGAGCACCACCGTCACGCTCGCCCCGGACGAGGTGCAGGTGCGCAAGGCGGCGGTGAAGGGGTGGTCGCTCGGCGACTCGGGGCGCGTGCAGGTCCTCGTGTCGACGGAGGTCAC
>JADJYE010000028.1 GCA_016719945.1 Polyangiaceae bacterium
GTCCTTCCGGTGAGCGTGCGGCGGTCTCCGATTTCTTCAAATTCGGCGGCGTCCGGGTCTGTCGGGGCGTCAGTCTGGGGATAACCCGCCGGCGGGGAGTGCGCGCGGGGGCTCGGCGTCGACGACGGTCGGCTCTCTCGCCGTTCCTTCGAGGGCCTCCGCGACGACGCGCTCGGTGACCGCGGCGAGGTGATCCTGGAGGAGCTCGAGCATCTGTCGATATTCAGGCGCGAAGACCTCTCGGATGAACTGTTCCGGTCCTCGGAGCATCACCGTGGTGTGGCGCTGGCCTCGGTATCGATACGGCTTCAATCCGTAGCGCTGCGCGAGCGTGAGCAGGAGAGCGCGGGACCATGGGTCGACTGTGAAGCGAAATTCGACGGTCGTCTCCGCACGCAGTGCGTCGATTCGAGCGCGGATGCGATTGCGAGCGTTGTCCGCGGCGACGCGTTCACCGGGCGTCGTCGCCCCGGCGAAGAGCGCCTCGATGGCGCGGAGTTTCTCGAGGAGTCGATCTTCGTCGGTCACGCGCCGGACGATCACGCATCAGCGCCGATGGTGCAAGCGCGAGCGCGCGAGGTGCACACTGCGCGAGCGAGAGCAGCGTAACGACGTCCGCGTCACGATGAAGACGCGCGCGTCCGCGTCTGCGGCACGACGAAGACGCGCGCGTCCGCGTCGCGACGGGGTCGAGCGTCGCGGACTCCGCGGCGCGCGCCGCAGATCGGGCTGGGGCTCACGTGATGGTTCGACGCGCGCGTGATCTCAGGCTGCCGCGCCGGGTGCGCGCAGCGCGGCGAGCGTGTCGGCGAAGCGCCACGGCACCCAGTCGGCGGGCGACTCTGCGACCTCGAGCGCATGACGGAGCAGCTCGGTGAGGTACTCGACGGGGTTGATGCCCGCGAGCTGCGCGGTGTGAATCAACGACGTGTAGATGTCGGCGACGCGCGCGCCCTCGAGGCTGCGGAAGAAGTACGAGTTCTTCCGATGGAGGATGATCATCTTGAGAGCGCGTTCGCTGATGTTATTGGTGAGCGGGACGCCGGGCCTCCTGAGAAAGAGCGTCAGCTTCTTCCAGTGCTTGAGGAGGTAGCGGATGGCGACCCCGAGGCCGGAGTTTTCTTCGATGCGCCGTTCGCGGAATTGCCGGACCATCCACTGTCGGAGCTTCCCGAGCACCGGACCTGCGCTGCGCTGCAAGTGGACCAGCCGCTTCTGATCCGACATCTTCTGTCGCCGCGCCTCGGCGTCATGCCCGAAGACGATGGCGAGCTGGTCGAGGAGGTGCTTGCACTCCTTCGGGAAGTTCTCGGCTTCGTCGACGATGTTGCGGCGCCCGTGCGCGAGGCAGTTGGCCTCGATGACAGGGCCCACCTTGGGCACGTTGCGCGAGAGCGCGTCGGACATGAGCACCGGGTGCTCGAGGACCTTGGGCCGGTGCTCCAGCAAGTCTTCGAGGTTCTCGCCCGCGTGTTGTCGACCGCTGAAGAACAGCGCGATCTGATGAGACTCGTACGTCGCGATCACGTTCGTCGTGAAGAGCCCGGTGCGCTCCGGCGACTCCAGCGTATTGCTCGCGACGGCTTTCGCGCGTCGCTTGCCCATCAGGCTCGTGATCCGCACGTGCGTGTCGTCGGCGTGCAGAAGGCGCGTCTGTCCCGCGTAGTCGAGGAAGACCTCGTGCACGGGCAGCAGGGCCGCGGCCTGCTTGCGCACCACGTCCCATTGCGTCGACGACGGCACCGGCGTCTGCAAGTTGTCTTGCATCTTCGCCAGGCGATGAAACGCCATCCCGGCAGAGTAGTGCTGGAACGCGATCATCGCGGCCGCCGAGGGCGAGTACTTCTCGGACTCGGCCTCGACGGCCTCGGGCGGCGCACCCGCCGTGTACGTCTCGCCGCAACTGCAGCAGCGGAGGCGCTCGAGCTCCCAGCACGTCGCGACGAGCGAGGGCGAGCCGTCGATGCCGATGATCCGCCGCGGCTCCTTGCGCGCGCACAGCTTGCCGTCCACGCAGCCGGGGCAGAGCCCGCCCGCGCGGAGGTTCTCGTGCGGCACTTTGATCTTCTTCGCGCCTGGGTACTTCGACGCGGGGACGCGGCCCTTGTTCTTCCCTTTGCGTGGCGGCGGCTCCACCTCGGCCGCGGGAGCCGCTTCGCGTTCGGCTGCGGCCGCTCCCTCCGAGCTCGGATCAGTCTGTGTTGTCTCGGGGGAGTTCGAGGTTTGTGAGCTCGTCGCGTCGCCTGGGAACACGGCCGCGAGTTTCTCGCTGGTGGAGAGATGAAAGAGGCGGCGAAGCCGAGCCAGCGTCGCGGTCCGCTGATGAAGGAGGTCGTAGAGTTGAGCGACCTGCTCGACGGTGCCAGCGAGGAGCGCTGCATCCTCGACCGAGAGCAGCGGTTGCGCGCGAGCCACGAGCGCGCGGAGCGCGACGAGGTCGATGGTGACCGCGGGCGCCGTCGTGTCCTTCGTGCTCTTCGCTTGATCGCTCATGCTCAGCACCTCGTCACTCGGCCGACAACAGCTCGCGGAAGTTCTTCACGAGAGGCCACACGTAGAGCGTCTTCACGGGACGCGTCGCGGCGTGGGTGCGCGCGTTGTTGCCGCGGCCGTTCGTCGCTCCGAGCTCGACCCAGTTCGCGGCGCGATAACACGTGCCGCGAAACCGCTCGGGCTCGACGAAGGTCTCGGTGAAGTAGATCGGGTGCGCGTAGACCTTCTCCCAATCGGACGAGAGCTGTCGCGACATCCTGCCGAGGAGGTGCGAAGCGAGGTGCGGCACGCGCACCCAAGGGAGGATCAGAAACCTCGTCTGATACGCGATGAAGCGGACGTTCGCGCGTCGAGCCGCGGGGCTCCAGCCGACGTAGCGATCGCGGAGCCCGAGGTGGCGCGCCGCCGAGGACCAGCAGAAGCACGCGATCGGCCTGTCCCCTGCGCGCACGAGATACTTGAGGTGCTCGCCGACCGGTCGCGCGTAGCCGAGGTAGTGATGGTCGGTGACGAGCTGCTCGACGAGCGCCTCGTCCGGCGTTCGTCGCACCTGAGTGATCGACAGCGGGCCGAGCGACGCCAGCGAGCCTTCGATGGGTTCCTGCGCGACGAGCACCCGCTGCTTCTCGACGCGACGTCGAGGCGGCTTCGCAGGACGCCACCGCACCGGCGGCAAGGTGATGTGGCCCGCGCGGTCGAGCGCGAGAAGGAGTCCACGGCACACCATGTCGCGGGGGGCACCATTTTCTTGGCGCCAGTCCCACAGGTCGCAGAGCTTCAGCGAGATCGCGCGACGGCTCGCGCCCGGGGATGATTCGATGAGCTCGCTGATCGACGCGATCTCATCGGACGTCACGCCGCGTCCGCGGTAGCGCAGAACCTCGTCCACGCCGCGGTGATGCCGCAACGGGAGATAGAACGCAAGCTCGAATTTTCGAGAATCGTGCGGGGCGCTCAGTCCGCGAGCGGTCGCCAGTCGGGGGCGGCGCGGACCGTCTGGGGATCACCGCCGATCAGCAGGACCTGGAGCTCGTGGGCGAGGAGGCGTCGCTGCGTCGCGCCGTCCGAGGTGGCCGTCGGCCAGTGCTGAAAGCGGCCCTTCGACATGCGCTTCGTGCAGAGCCAGAAGCCCTGGCCGTCATACGCGAGAACTCTGATCGCGGTCGCGCCCCGATTGCGGAAGACGAAGAGCGCGCCGCAGAACGGATCCGACGAGAGCTCCACGCGGCACACGCGGCAGAGTCCGTCGATCCCCCGTCGAAAGTCCGTCGGCTCGAGCGCCACGAAGATGCGCGTCTGCGCCGTCAGCTGGAGCATCGACGATCCTCGTCGATGAGTCGGCACAAGACCCGCGCCACCGACTCCGCGTCCGAACCCCGCACCCGCGCTCGAACCGCCCCGCGCAGCTCGATCTCGGCGACGACCCCGGCCGCCACCACCTCGCGCGACCCGAGCTCCACGAACGTCGGCGGGCGCGCAGCCACCGCGAGCTCGCCAGGGCGAGTCGCCTCGGCGAAGCGCTCGAGGCGCTCCCCTCGGAGCTTCAGAACCTGCGAGACTTCGCCGACCCCAACACGCCCGGCGAGCATGCCCGCCTCCGACCACACCCAGTCCGGCAGCCGCCGACCCCGCCCACCATACCGCGACCGCCACTGAGCCACGCGGACCCGCAGGTCCTCGAGCGCACGCTGATCCACATCCTGCATCGTTGCCTCCCTGACGCAGGACCGTACGCGGAGCCACCTCGACCTTCACGCACGCTCACCGGAATCGTCAACTCGATGGCCCGCGAGGCGGGCGCCGTGAAGCGTCAGGGCAAGGTGAAGATCTACACCTTCGTCTGGAACCTCGTCCTCGGCTTCGCATGCGGTGACAAGCGAACCTTGGCCGCGCTCCGCCGCAGCTACGAGCGTGCAGCCCGCCATACGATCGAGGAGAGCGCCTTCTACAAGCGGTTCTCTCCCGAACTAACGGTGCTGCTCAAGCGCCTGCTCACCTACGCCTTCAGTGGCCTCGTCGGGTCCAGCCGCGCTCTTGGTGGCCATCTCGCCCAATTCAAGGACGTCATGCTGACCGACTCGACGGTCGTCCGGCTGCACGACCTCCTCGCGAAGAAATTCCCGGCATGTCGAACCAACCACACCAAGGCCGCACTGAAGGCCCATGTCGTTCTCAGCGTCAGTGGAGAGGGTGGCTCCTCGGTCAAGATCACTCCCGAGCGCGATCACGACGGCCCGGTGTTCAAGGTCGGGCCGTGGGTGAAAGACCGGCTCCTTCTCTTCGATCTCGGCTACTTCCGCTACCAGCTCTTCGACTGCATTCGACGCAACGGCGGCTTCTTCCTGACGCGCCTGAAGAAGAACGCGAATCCGCGGATAGTCGCCGTCAATCGCCTGCACCGCGGGCGCGCGGTCGAGCTCGTAGGGCAGCGTCTTCGAGACGTCATCGGTGGACTCGACCGAGAGGTGCTCGACATCGAGGTCGAGGTTGAGTTCCCGCGACGCACGTACGCCGGTAAGAGCCGCCACGCGCGGCAGCGCCTTCGGATCGTGGGCCTGCGCGACGTGGCCGCCGGTGAGTATCACCTCTACATCACGAACCTGCCCGTCGACCGCCTTCCGGCTGAGGACATCGGCATCATCTACAGCCTGCGATGGCAAATCGAACTCCTCTTCAAGGAGCTCAAGACCCATTTCCGTCTCGAAGATCTGCCCAGCAGAAAGCCAGTCGTCGTCGAGGCTCTGCTCTACGCTGCGCTCCTCACACTCGTGGCCAGCCGACGCGTCCTCGATATTGTCCGCAAGCGGCTTCGGGAAGGGGCGGACCGCGCTCCCCGCAATGCGCTGGGCCGCCATATTCATCTCCATCGCGCACGATCTACTTCTCGCGGTCACCCGACGCTCGCCCCATGCGCGCCCGGACCTACGGGACGTCACTCGGCTCCTTCTGCACGAGGCAAAAGACCCGAACCGAAAGCGCCACGGCCTCCTCCGCGCCGTCGAGACCGGCAGGCGTCAGGTCCCTTGAAGCCCATCCGGACCGGGAATCAAGGGCC
>JADJYE010000029.1 GCA_016719945.1 Polyangiaceae bacterium
GGAGGTTCGTTCCGGACGATGGTCATCACGACGATGTGCGGCGGGCGCGGGATCGCGATGCCCATCGCGGCGGTGCGGCTCACGCACCGTCACGATGGGCATCGTCGAAGAGACGGCGATCAGAAGATGTCGTCGGCGTCGGCCTGGTCGGCCGGCGTGTCCGGTCGGGTCATGTCCCTGCAGAGTGCGAGGGCGTAGTCGTCCGCGAGGCTGTGTGCGTCGAGCAGGGCCGCGACCAGGTCGTCGAGGCTCGCGGGGAAGGGCTCAGGGGGCGGGTGGAGCGCGGCGAGCATGTCGAGGGTGGTCTCGATGACGTGGCCGAGCATCCTCAGCGCCGCGAGTTCCGGCACTGCGCCGATGAGGTCGATGTGGAGTCGGTCGTTCATGATGCACCACCACCGACGCTTCCGACGAGCAGGCTGACGCGGTCGATGTCCTCGGCCGCGACGGCCTTCCTCTTGCGCTTGGCGGCCTCGCGCAGACCGGCGGTCGCAAGCCGATCGAGATCGCGTAGGGTGCCTTGGGCGTGCTCGTGGAGCAGGCCCTTGGCATCGTCGGCGAAGAGGTCGCGCTCACATCCGGCGAGCTTGAGGCGGAATCGGAGGTAGTCCGCGGTGTCGTCGGCGGTGAGCGGGGTGATGACGAATCGGCGAGAGATGCGGGAGTAGAGGGAGCGATGTCGTCGAAGGGTGAGTCGGTCGACGAGATCGGTGAGTCCGACGAGGAAGAGCGAGAGGAGCGCTCGGCTATCCCACTCGTAATTCAGCAGGATGTGCAAGTGGTCGAGGGTGTCGGGGTGGAGCAGGTGCGCCTCGTCGAGAAGGAAGACGGGATGGACGCGCTCTTGCCCAAGCTGCTGGACGTGGGTGCTGACGGCGTAGAAGACTGCCGCCGCGGTCGCCGACGGGGTGAGGCCGAGTGCGACGCAGAGCTGCCGGTAGAAGTCGCGCTTTCCGAGCGTCGAGTTGTGGTTGTAGGTCAATCGGTAGCGCGGTCCTGGAGCCTTTGGCGAAGTGCGCGCAGCACGCACGTCTTGCCGGGCGCCCGGCTCGCCGACGAGCAGACCGTTTTCGCGTTCGTCGGCGGCTCCCGACGAGTCCTCGACGATCGATCCGCTCTTCGACGGAGGAAGCCACAGATCGATGTCACCGATCTCCTTGACGAAGGGCGCCGCGCCGAGCCCGAAGTGGGCGACGTAGTTGGCGGCGCTCACGATGCACCGCCGTTCTTCTTCGCGGTGCGTACGAGCGTCGCCGCAGGGTCGAAGTCCGTCTTGGGTCGGGTGAGCGGCGGGGCCTCGCCGCGGGGTGGGCGCCTTCGCTTGCCGTTTCGCTTCGCGTCGACGGGCAGGAGGGGCAGCCTCCGTCCCTCGATTTCGACTGCGGGCGGCGCCTTCGGCTCGTACCAGGAGCGCACGATGGTGACGCGCTTGCCCGCGAGGAAGCCTTGGCCGAGCTCCCAGTCGGTGCCGTCGATCGAGAGCACGTTGTCGGGCTGACGCGGCGATTCTCGCGCACGGTCAACGCCTCGCGGAGCTTGTCGTCGGTCAGGTCGTCGTTGCGCACGTGCGCGCGGAAGACCGAGCGCGGAGTGCGACCGAAGAGCCCCGCGTGCGGCGTGTCGTGATAGCGCTCGAGGAAGGCCGCGAGGCGCTCGTTGAGCATGTCGAGGGTCATCTCGCCGGTGCAGTGGTCGAGCAGTCCCTCGCGGAGCGTGCGCCAAAACCGCTCCATCTTGCCTCGGGCGCGAGGGTCGTGCGGCTTGGCGTGTACGAGCACGATCCCGAGTCGCTTGCAGGCGGTCGCGAGGGTGTCGCCGACGTACGTCGGGCCGTTGTCGAGAAACAGGGCGTCGGACGGCCCATGACGCTTGAGCGCGTCGATGAAGATGGCGAGCATGTCGCTCTCCTTGCTGAGCGACAATTACATCTCCCCGCTGACGACAACTACATCTCCCCATCCTTCGGAGGCGTGACTCGTCGGCTTGGCGCCGGCCTCCACGAGGTGGAGAGGCAGGCGGCGTGCGAGCGGTGAGCGACGCGCAGGTGAGGAAGCTGATGGAAGAGCTGAGCAAACACGGCGAGATCGGGCGTGCAGCCATGGTGGCTGCCATGGACCGGACGACGGCCCGCAAGTACGTCCGGGCTGGGCGGTTGCCGTCGGAGATGGTGACGGAGCGGGCGTGGTGTACGCGAGAGGACCCGTTCGCGAAGGACTGGGAGGAGGTCGAGGCGCTGCTGGCGAGCACGCCGGAATTGGAGGCGAAGACGATTTTCGGGGTGCTGATGGAGAAGTATCCGGGCCGCTACGAGCCGGGGCAGCTCCGCACGCTGCAACGGCACGTGAAGCGGTGGCGGGCGGAGCACGGGCCCGACCAGGAGGTCGTGCTCGGGCAGGTGCATCGCGCGGGCGAGGCGGCCCAGACGGATTTCACGTGGGCCACGGAGCTCGGGGTCACCATCGCCGGCCAGGTGTTCGCGCACATGCTCTGCGTGGTGGTCCTGCCGTTCTCCAACTGGCAGTGGGCGACCGTGTGCCTGTCGGAGTCGATGGCCGCGCTTCGGCGAGGCGTGCAGGCGGCGCTGTTCCAGCTCGGTCGCGTGCCGGAATACCATCAGACGGACAACTCGACGGCGGCCACGCACCGGATCGGTGATGGCAAGCTCGCGCTCGCCGCCGGCGGCGGCAAGAGGCCGTTCAACGAGGAGTACCTGGCGCTGATGCGGCACTTCCGGATGAAGCCGCGTACGACCGAGATCGGCGCCAAGGAGCAAAACGGCGACGTCGAGGCGAGCAACGGCGCGCTCAAACGCCGGCTCGAGCAGGCGCTATTGCTTCGAGGGAGCCGCGATTTCGAGAGCGTCGAAGCGTGGGAGTCGTCCCTCCAGCAGGTGCTCCGCAAGGCCAACGGTGTTCGGGGGCGCCGCGTCGAGGAGGACCTCGCGGCGATGCGTCCGCTCGATGTGTCGAGACTGCCCGAGTTCACCGAGGAGCACATCTGCGTGAGCGAGTGGAGCACCATTCGGGTGAAGCACTGCGCTTATTCGGTCCCCTCGCGCCTCATCGGCGAGACCTTGCGGGTGCGCATCTACGAAGACCGAATCGAAGCGGACTATGCGGGTCACCTCCAGCTCTGCTGTGACCGACTGCGCGGGCGAAACCTGCGGCGAATCGATTACCGCCATGTGATCTGGTCGCTCGTGCGAAAGCCCGGGGGCTTCGCGCGCTACGTCTACCGCGAGGAGATGTTCCCCTCGGTGGTGTTCCGTCGCGCCTATGACTCTATTCAGACTCCCCACCATGGAGTCAAGGGAGATGTGGAGTATCTGCGAATTCTCCATCTCGCGGCCAGCACGCTCGAGGCCGATGTCGAGGCCGCGCTCGCGCGGCTGCTCGCCGAAGGCAAGGCGATCTCCGCCGATGCCGTGAAGGCGATCGTCGCGACGCCCGCCCGCGCGGAGCTCCCCGTGCTCCAGGCGCCGCCGATCGATCTGCTCGGCTACGACGCGCTGCTGACCGACAGCATGCGGTGCGCGCAGGTGGGCACATGACTGCCGCGAGCCCGCGCCGACCCCGACGACCCCTGCCCAATCGCTGGCGATGCTCCTGCGTGCGCTCAAGCTCCCGTCGTTCGCGCGCCACACCGCCGAGGTCGCGCAGAAGGCCGAGCGCGAGGGGTGGACGTTCGGCCACTACTTGCACCATCTCGCCGAGCTCGAGGTGCAGGAGCGCCGCCGCCGCCGCATCGAGCGCTACCAGAAGAGCTCCGAGCTGCCGAGCGAGAAGGCGCTCGCCACCCTCAGCCGCGCCAAGCTGCCGGCGAAGGTACAGAAGCAACTGCCCACTCTCTGCGAGGGCGGCTTCGTCGAGCGAGGCGAGAATCTGCTCGCCTTCGGCCTGCCCGGCCGCGGAAAGACGCATGTCGTCTGCGCCATCGGCCACGAGCTGATCCAGCGCGGCTATCGGGTGCTGTTCACGCCGACCTACGCCCTGGTGCAGCGACTGCTCGCCGCAAAGCGCGACCTCCGGCTCGAAAAGGAGCTCGCCGCGCTCGACGCCTTCGACGCGGTGATCCTCGACGACATCGGCTACGTCCAGCAGAGCCGCGAAGAGATGGAGGTGCTCTTCACCTTCCTGTCCGAGCGCTACGAGCGCAAGCCGCCGTCGGTCATCGCGAAGTGGCAGACGTCGCCGTGAAAGAGTGCGCCCGGCCGCTCGGCCTCCCAGCGCAGGCGGGTCTTGCCTGCTGCGCTCGCGCCTTGCGAGTCCTGCACCCGCGCCGAGCAGCGGAGCAGTCCCCGCTCGGCGAAGAGCTTGCGCACGACGGGTTGGTGCCGCTGCGCGTCGGCATCGAGGCGGCCTTCCTCGATGAGCGTCTGCAAGATGAGCCGCACGGACGCGCTCGGGTGCTCGCGACGAATGTCGCAGAGAAGCTCCCGTGTCTCGTCGTCGAAGCTCCGACCACGGCCCTTGTCGGTGCGCGGCTTGGGGCACAGCGCGTCGATGCCACCCGCCTTGCAGGCGTACAGCCACCGCTCGAACGTCGCGACGCTGAAGCAGCGCGTCGAGTCGGAGTCGGGCAAGCGATAGCGTTGTCGGGCGAGCTTCTCGAGCTCGGCGCGGAGCTCGCCGTGCGCGAAGCTGCGCACCAAAAGGGGACCGACCACGCTCTGGCGAAACATGGCCACGCGCTCGCGGTGATCACGGGGAGAGAGGGATTCCATTGGAGAGTGCCTTCCTGCGGAGCCTCGACGGACTGTCGGGCCCTGCACGCGGCAGCCTCGGACCACCCATGATTTCCTGGCAGCGCCGCTCGTGGGTGGGCAATGCGCGGCCTGCCGAAACGCTCACGATGTCCCTCGCCAACCAGCGACGAGCGCGCCGTCGAAGACACGGCCCACCCGCTCCTCGACGCGCCGACCGTGTGCCTCGAGCACCAGCGCGACGCGGGCCGCCGCAGACCGCAGCGTGCCGGCGAGCGCGCCGATTCCGTCGAGTAGGGTCCCAGCCATCGCCGCAGAAGCCCAGGCGACCAGCGCGCCCCAGCGCCGACCGGTGGCCGACTCGCGTCCGACTTCGACGCCCGCGATCGATGCACGGACCACCTCGTGGCTCGCCTTCTCGACGCCGAAGGCGAACAGCGCCAAGCCGATCGCCGTCGCGCGATACAGCCGTCGTCGAAGCACCCCGGACGGCGAGACGGTGAACGACCTCCCGCATACGACGCACAGGAACCGTCGAACCTCGACCAGGACGGTTCGAGGTGCACCGCCGGGCCGTAGCGGGCCCTTCTGGGTCCGCGACCGAGGTCCGTGGCCGCGAACCTGGACTCGCCGTCCCAACGGGCAGCTCGCCACCCCGCAGCAGCGACAGAATGCCGGCCGACACCGATCCACCTCGGCAGCGGCACGCCGTCCCCGCCGCCCCTTGCGCTCAACGTCCGCTCGCCCGATCCTCGTTTCGCTCTGCTCTTCAATCCGTCCAGAGCACGACGCGGGAGTTGCCGCCGCTTGACTCCCGCGTCACCTATTTCTGGCCGACCCTTCGCCGATGCTCCGCTCCGGCCGACGCACCTACCGCGGGACGACTCCGCGGGGAGAGCACCAAGCCGACCGGCGCGAACCATCAGACAGCCGGCGCGAAGATCAGGGGATCAGCAGTAGCAAGAGCGAGTTGTTAACA
>JADJYE010000030.1 GCA_016719945.1 Polyangiaceae bacterium
CCCCTCGCGTCGCGGGTGGCTGTGCCTTCACCCCCGCCCCCGAAGGCAGAGCTGGAGAAAGCTGCGCCGGCACAGTCAGCGCGGACGACCGGGCCTCGGCCGTCACACTCTTCTCCTGCACCCACAGCGACCGCAACCGCTGAGGCCACGGTCGCGCGCGATCCCTTCAGCTTCGCGGCACTCATGCTCCATCCCAGTGAGCACACGTTCTTGGGAAAGGGTTTCCAGGAGGCCCTGACGAGCGACCGCAACCTACAAGCTGCGCAGGATGTTGCGGCTGTGATCGCCATTGCTGGCGCCGCAGGCGCGACGGGAGGCATCGCGGCTGAGATCGCCCTGGGCGCCGGACTCTCGACGACAGCGGCCGGGGCTCTTGCCGGTGCGGCGTCGGGGTCCGTAGAGCTCGGGGCCACGACGACGTACGAGCGCAGAGATCCGACAGTCGAGGAAGCGACCGCCCACGTCGGTGGCGGCGCGATTCTCGGGGGCGCAGCGGTAAGAGTTGATAGTTGGGTCGGCCGTCTCCTGGGTCGCTCGTCGTTCGCGGACGATATTGCCATCGACCTCGGCACCGACCCCGATTTTGGCCTGAAGCCGAGATTTGATCTGCCGGAGACGGGAGCCGTTGCCGCTGGGCGCACCGTTCAAGGTACGTACCCGTTCACCACCCCCACCATTGCATGATGACTTGTTCAATGGACGGGAAGGAGCGACGGCGAGCCGGCCTTGGTTCCCGAACAGGCCTGTCGCAGAAAGGTCCAGACCGACCGCTTCTGGAGGCGGAGGCTGTGAACGACGGTCATGATGCGCTGGGCGAAGAGACACCCCGCGGAGACTCTGAGAGCCGTAGGAGACCTTGCGCCAGAGCACGAAGGGCCGGAGCGCACGCTCCGCCGCGTTGTTGGTGGGGTCGACGCCGTCGACGAAGGCGAAGGTGAAGAGGGCGGCCTTGTGCTCGAGGATATTGCGGCAGGCGCCGGAGATCTCGCTCACGTCGAGCGCAACGCCGCGATCGAGGTGCAGCTCGAGGGCGGGCAGCACTTCGCGCACCATGCGCTGATAGCGGCGCCGCGAGAGGGTTCCGTCGCGGACGCGGTGCCAGCCGCAGAGCATCGCGTGGGCCAGCAAGAGCAGGTTGTCGCCGATCTGTGCGCCCTCGTCCTTGCGCTGGGAGAACGAGACGAACTTGCGGATCAGGTGCGCCCAGCAGACCTGCCGCGCCGGCATGGCCCAGAAGCCGAACTGGGACCCGCGATCGGTCACGAGGACGCCGGAGAGCGTGCCAATCAGGGCCGCGATGGTTTCCCGGGTGGCGTCCGAGCCACGAAGAACGCCGCGACGAACCGGGTCGTGATGGTCCACAGCGCAGCGTACTTGCCGTGCAATCGCCAGGTGCTCGCGTCCACGTGCTTGACCGGCTGGGCTCGCACGAAGGCCTCGGCTTCTGCGACCGGCTCCGCAAGCGCCGCGCTCGTCCGCGCCTCCGCCTCGCTGAGCGCGCCCAACGAGACAGGGATGCCGAATACTTCTCCGAGAAGCTCGCGCACCTGGCGACGACTCATGCGCGAGCCGATCAGGTAGCCGATGAAGGCCTGCAGTCTCGGCCCGAACATGTGGGCGGGCACCTTCCCTGGCAGCCTCGCCCACGTCGTCCTGCCGCAGCCTCTGCAGCTCGCGGCGTGCATTCGAACCTCGTGCACGTCCGGCCGGATCTCGGGGATGTCGACGACCTGGTGGATGCGCGGCGCCAGCTCGCTCGGCGTGAGGTCGTGGCCTCCACACCCATGGCACGCCCTCGGCCGCACCTCCGTCCGCTTCGTCACCTTCTCGGCCGGCAGCAGGACTCGCTTGTGACCCTTGTGACCGGCCTGCCCACCGCGCTTGCGGCCCGATGCCTCTTTCGACGGCCGCGTTCCAGGCGGATCGCTCGACGGCGGCTTGTGCGAATTGGTCGAGTTCTGCCCGAGCTGACGCTCCAGCTCTGCGACTCGACCCTTCAAGCGCGCGATCTCGGCGTCCCGAGCCGCAAGGACCTCCAGCAGGTGAGCCACCTGGGCCTCCAGCCTGCTGATGCGCTCGTCCGCCGTCGCCACACCGCGAATCGATCATGCCGCGATCCCCCTGTCGATCCCCCTCGACATATGATCACGTATGGCCATCAGGTCGCGGACCCCGTGAACGGGTACCAAGGTACGACCATAAGATTTGGACGAGATGCAAATCAGATCTACCACTCATTTCGACACGTAGACGAGATGGGTCTAGCGCGAGCGGAAGTACAGTCCGCAATCGAGCGGCACTTGCTGACGGTCATCGACCAAATCGCGAGTGGCCGCCCGCTGAACCAGGTCATAGAGGTCGCTGGGCAGCGAGTCCAATACACCGCCTTCCGTCTGCCGGACGGCACCATCAATGTGGGGAGAATTCATGGAGTCCCGTAAGGTTACTCCCGACGAGGCTCGTCTACTCACGGAACTCGCTGCGATAGCAGGAATCAGGACGCCGAGCGATTGGGTCCAGACCCTGCGAGTTCGCAGTATGGAGGATGGGGGCATGGGTTCGCTCCAGTTTGAGACAGCCGCACCAACCGTGGTTGCATGCGATTCGATCGTATGTCGGGCCGCGGTCCAGTTTACGGATGCTGATGGCATTGAGGTGATAGCTTCGCTCAATGCACGCAATGGCGGAGAACCGTTCGAGCTTGACGTGTGGAAGACGGACTTCAGCAGCCTCATTCGCATTCCACAACAGTTTCGACGGTTGATGTAGCTCGGCGGACCGCAATGGCGCAGCTCGGGGCACAGTTCGCGCCCCTGAGTACAGGATGACGACCCTCACCTCAAACTCAGGCAACACGACCCCGTCGCGGCATCAGCCTCGACCAGGGGTCGTGTTGCCGCGCTTCGAGGCGTCTGGTCAGGGTGCAGATCTGATCCTGACGCCGTCCGTCGGAGTTTTCGGCCACGCGGGAATTTGTGGCGAACCACTGATGTTTCCAGCGCATGACACAGACCGCGACCAAGCCCGCCCCGTTCCCCAGGCACCAGCGTGAGGCCGGGCCAAAGTCGTTGCGGCTGATTCGGCGCATCCTCGACGATGCCGGAGTGCGACGCCGGGGCCCCAAGGAGACGTTCAGAGCGTTCGAGGCGCGCCTTCACCAAAGCCTGCAGGAAGTCGAGCGCGAGCTGCTCGCCGAAGACCTCGGGCGCGCCGACGTCGACGCGGAGGCCATCTTCGTGCACGGAAGCACGTTGCGTCGCGTCGTTCGCTCGGAGCAGACGTACATGACTGCTGCGGGACCCGTGTCGGTGATGCGCACGCTGTACAAGGACCGGTCCGACCCTGCTGAGCGGTCGGTCGTGCCGATGGATCTCAAGGTCGGCATCGTCGGCGGATTCTGGACGCCTCACGCAGCCAGCCAGGCCGCCTGGGTCGTGGCGCAGATGACGCCCAAGACGGGCGAGGACCTGTTTCGACGGATGGGTAACATGGCCCCGTCGAAGTCGACGCTCGACCGGCTCCCGAAGGAGCTGGCTGAGCGCGTGAACGATGACCGGGCGAGCTTCGAGGCCGAGCTGCGCGACGCGATGATCGTGCCGGAGCACGCCACGACGGTGATGGTGAGCCTCGACGGTGTCTTGGCGCCCATGAACGATGGCGGCGCGGTTGAGAAGAAGGCGAAGACCGCCGCGCGGCCAGATCACCAAGGGCCCGGCTGGCTACCGCGAGGTGGGCTGCGCGACGCTGTCCTTCTACGACCAAGACGGCGATTGCCTCGCCGCCGTGCGAATGGCCCGCATGCCGGAGCCGCACAAGGCAAGCCTGAAGAAGTCGCTGCTCGCGGAACTGAAGTGCGCGCTCGACCAGCGTCCGGACCTGCGGGTCGTCAAAGCCGCCGACGGTGCCATCGATAACTGGACGTTCTTGCACAACGAAGTTCCCGATGGAGTCGAGGTCGTGGACTTCTTCCACGCGGCCGAGCATCTGAACGACGCCATTGCAGCCGCCTACGGCGTCGGCACGGTGGAGAGCCGGCGCAAGTTCGCGGACCTGCGCCACGTGCTGCTCGAAGACCCGGAGGGAGTGACGAAGGTCATTCGCGCGCTGACCTATTTGCGGAACAAGCACCCCGGCAAGACGGACGTCGCCAAGGAACTGGCCTACTTCCGCAAGCGCCGCGACCGCATGCGATACGCCGAGTTGCGCGAGCAGGGTTTGCCGATCGGCACCGGCGTCACGGAGGCTGCATGCAAGACGCTCGTCACCCAGCGGATGAAGCAGAGCGGAATGCGCTGGGGCAAGGAGGGCGGCCAGGCCATCCTCAACCTGAGGGGCTGGGTGCAGAGCGAACGCTTCGATCATGCCTGGGCGATGCTCGCTGCAGCGTACCGAACGGAGGTCACGCTCCTGAATAACGTCGTCCCGCTACGAGCGGCGCCGCTATGAAAAGTGCCGAGCATCGACGTCACGATGAGACCCGCACCCTCTGGTCACGAGCTGCTCGAGTGCGACCGTGCGCGCCGGGCCGGGGTCGGGGCGGCGCTACCGACCGCTCTCCCCGAGCGCCGCGACCATCAACGCCACTGCTTCCGCGAGCCGCTCCTGCACCAGCTGGCGCGGGAGCCGCAGCACGCGGTAGCCCATGCGACCGAGGTCCCGGTCCCTCCGCGCGTCGGCCGCTGCGCGACCCTCATGCACCTCACCGTCGACCTCGACCACGAGCTTCGCCCGCGGCGCCACGAAGTCAGCGATGTACCTGCCCAACACCACCTGCCGCCGAAACCGCACGCCGAGCTTCTCGGCCCGGAGCTCCTCCCAGAGCAGCGCCTCGGTGGTGGTGAGCGCCGCCCGAAAGGCAGCGGCCCGTGCGACGATGACAGCGTGCGGTGTGCGCATGACGACCTCCCGAGCCCAGCCCCCTGGCCGGGCTTCGGCGCTCCCTGGCGCAGGGGGCGTGACGCGCTCGCCGGATGCGAGCGGCGCCGTCGAGCGTGCTCCCCCGGCTCGAGCTCGCTACCCGTCACAGAGCGCGGCGCGCCACGTGCGCCTCCCAGCCGGAGCCCGGCCAGGGGGTCGGGCGAGGGGCCAGGTGCACCCCATTCGCTTTGCGCGGCGCGACGGGTGCCCGGAGCAGGCCGACCCCTCGCACAGCGAGCCCCGCGACCCTCACCAGGGTGTGTGCCTTCGGCCTCGAGGCTCCGCTGCCCACATCCACGACAGGTTCCGCCGCCCAGCAACGCCATAGCAGGCGGCGTCAGCCCACCTCCCAGCGCAGCCAGCGCAGCACCTACCCAGAGCTCCCCCATTCGCCCGCAGGCGCGATAGCGCCGAGGACGAATCGGGGGGAGCTCGTCCGGCGCGCAGGGGCAACGCCCCGAGCACCGGCGTGTGGGGGCATCATCAACGACCCCATCGGCCGACTCATCAGAACCGACCACCCCGACGGATCCTACGAAAAGACCACCCAAGGGACCTGGAAGACCCAAACCTGGGACCGCAACGACACCCTCGACGACGAAGAAAACCTCTGGCGACAGGCCCGCGAGACCCTCCCCACCACGGACCCCAGGCGCATCGCCTACGACAAAGCCAGCGCCCACGCCGCCACCCCAGCGCCCACTACCTCGACCCCTAGGCCGCCCGATCCTCGGCGTCGCCCACCACCTCGACGGCGCCACGTCCCAACACCTCGCCACCCGCACCAAGCTGGACCTCGAAGGCCACCCCCTCAGCATCACGGACCCCCTCGAGCGCCTCTGCCAGACCCACGCCTACTCCATCGCCGGCCAGCTCCTGACCGAGACCAACATCGATGCCGGGGCCCGGACCCACCTCGCCACCGTCCTGGGCGAAACCTGCCGTCGCTGGGACGCGAGAGACCAGCGCTTTCGCCCCCAATACGACGACCTCCGCCGGCCCACCCACCTCTTCCTCCAGGTCGGCAGCGCCAGCGAGACCCTGCTCGAGCGCCGCTACTACGGCGACGCCGCCGGCCTCACCGACCCCCAGGACCACCACCTCCGCGGCAAGCTCATCGCCCTGTACGACGGCGCCGGCCTGCTCGAGCTGGGCCCTTACGACTTCAAGGCCAACCTCCTCGCCACCCGGCGCCAGCTGACGACCGCCTACACCAGCACGCCCGACTGGAGCCCCATCGCCAGCGAGGACGACGTCGACGCCGCCAAGATCACGGTGGCCTCCCTGCTGGGGACCGAAACGTTCGAAGAGCTCCGCACCTTTGACGCCCTCAACCGGGTGACCTCCATCACCACCCCCGAAGACTCCCTCCTCGAGCCCCTCTACAACGAGGCCAGCCTCCTCGAGGCCCTCAGCGTCTACCTGCGCGGCGCCACCACCGCGACGCCAATCATCAAAGACCTCGACTACAACGCCAAAGGCCAAAGGACGCGGATCGAATACAGCGACGACGAGGGCACCGCCCCCTTCGCCACCGAGTACCAATACGACGAGCTCACCTTCCGCCTGAAGCGCCTCACCACGACCCGGGTGTCCCCGAGCAACACCCTCCAGGACCTGCGCTACGAATTCGACCCCGTCGGCAACATCATCCGCATCCAAGACGACGCCCAACAGAGCCTCTTCTACGACGACGCCTTCGTTGCGCCCGAAAACCTCTACACCTACGACCCCCTCTACCGCTTGGTCCAAGCCACCGGCCGCGAGCACGCCTCCATCGGCACCACCCAGCTCGACCATAATGACCAGCCGATCCGCAACCTCCCCCTGCCCACCGACCCCAGCGCCGTCCGTAGCTACCTCGAGACCTACACCTACGACCACATCGGCAACCTCCTCGAGCTCTTCCACAGCGCCGGAGGAGGCGCCAACACCTGGACGCGGACCTACGCGTACGTCTCAGGCACCAACCAACTCGCCAACAACACCATCCCAGGAGGCAGCGCCACCCACACCCACGACGCCCACGGCAGCATCACCTCGATGCCCCACCTCGCGTCGATCACCTACGGCCCCTTCGACCAAATGCAGAGCGCCGACCTCGGCGGCGGAGGCGACGCCTACTACCAATACGAGGCCTCAGGCCAACGCGTCCGCAAGCTGATCGACACCGGCGCCAACCTCATCAAAGAGCGCATCTACCTCGGCGCCTACGAAGTCTACCGCGAGCACATCTCCGGCGGCGTCGACCTCGAGCGCCAGAGCCTCCACGTCATGGACGGCACCCGCCGCGTCGCTCTCCTCGAGACCCTCACCATCGAAGACGGCGACCCCGTCACCACTCCCGTCACCCATCAGCGCTTCCAGCTCGGCAACCACCTCGACAGCGCCCTCCTGGAGGTCGACGAGGCTGGGATGGTGGTGTCGTACGAAGAGCTCCTGCCCTACGGCGCGAGCGCTTATCGGTCGGCGAGGTCAGATGTCGACGTCTCCCCACGTCGCTACCGCTACACGGGGAAGGAAAGGGACGAC
Organism: Polyangiaceae bacterium; assembly: GCA_016719945.1. GTDB lineage: Bacteria > Myxococcota_A > Polyangia > Polyangiales > Polyangiaceae > Xiheicaenibacterium. Next base: position 7,450 of record JADJYE010000030.1, read on the forward strand.
GAGACGGGGCTCTACTATTTCGGCGCACGGTATTACGCGTGCTGGCTGGGGAGGTGGACCAGCGCAGATCCGTTGGGCATAGGGGCCGATGGGCCGGGGCTGTACAACTACACGCGGGGCTCGCCCGTGGTGTTGGTCGACCCCAGCGGCACCGACTCGGTCGATGAGCAGGCCGCCCTAAGCGCCGCCCACCAGCAACTCGCCGGGCAGGAGTACCACCGCTACCTCGCTGAGCAGTATGTGCGGCATGAGGCCGCCGTGGAGGGCGAGCAGGCTATCGAGGCTGCCCTCAAGGAGGCCGCTGCGGCTGCGACGAGCGAGGTCACAGGAACATTTCCAGCAATTAACGTCGGCGAAGGCGGGGCAGGTCCCGTCTCACTCCTCAGCGGCCAGGAGGGGGCCGGCAGCACAATGGACGAGACCCTCGCGCTCGGCGCGCGCACCGAGGCAGACCCCATCGGCTATGTCATTGCAGCAGGTGTCGCAGGAGCGGCCGTCGCGGCCGCATCCTACGGTGCCGCAATCGGCGCCACGTTCGACGTCGGCACGCTTGGAACGACCAAGAGCGACAGCGATGATGAATCCATGGCCGGAGTGCCGTGGCTACCCACTGGGGTGGCCACTCGAGCATCACCGATTGTTGCGCCGGATGTCTCCACAACGTCTTTCCAAGACGCCTGGACTGCCTCAACATCATCCGGCGGGGCGCTTCGCAACGCATACTGGGGAGAGCGCATCCGCGTCCCGAACCCCGATCCTGCGGCCGATGCGTTAGCCAAGCGGCTCGGGGGGGAGTCGCGGTTCAAGTTTGCTGCCGACCCCCTTGGTCACGAGTTCGACGCCATCAGCAACGTCTACATCGGCCAGACACGGGACGCGGGCGCCGCGATGGGAAGGCGATTCCGCAACCAGGCGAAGGCCACTTTTGAGGCGTCTTTGGCGAGCGGTCGCATGCCATATTTTCACTTTCAGTCGACGCCGCATCCGACGGTCCTTCGAAAGCTCCGCGAGTACGAAGATCGGTATGGACTGCCCGCGGCATTCGACTTCATTCCACTCCCTTGAGGGGACAATCTCATGGTCGAATTTCACGGTTGGGCGACAGTTAGAGCGAACACGGTCGATCCGCTTGCGGCGGATGAACTGGAGGCCCTCGAACGAATGCTCCCGAACGACAGGATGGGCGCGGGGACTCTGGGCTGGAAGGTGATAAATGGCGAGGCCTTTCTGTGGTGCGCTGGGATGCCAAATCACCGCGGCTCCGAATTTGACGAGGTTCTGGGGTTCTTTGGCAAGCTGGCTGGGCGATTTCCGGGCTCCTACGGCCTTCTTTTCTTTCGGGATGACGAGGACGGCTCCCTGAATAATTGTTTTCGTGTGCTTCGACTCGCCCGAGGTGAGCTGTCGGAGAGTACCGACGCTCTCCTTTCGCCTTGCGTACCCACGGTCGAGGACGAATAGGAAATATCGACAGTGCGACGGGTGTAGTAGTCCAGCGACCTTTTCGGTTCGAACTTCACTGATCCAATGCCGCGCTTCGACTCCATCGTAGGACTACCTCTCGAGCGCGACAGCGCTCGCAAGAAGAGGTCTGGGCCGAGTCGATGCCTCTGGTTCGGCCTCGACGGCCTCCCAGCATGCTGGTCGGCGTCGGCGGACCGGACCGCTGCGCCGCGGCCTCGGACGGGCCGCCATGGGTTGCTCGCCGTCGAGGGCTCACGCGGCGACGCGGAGCTTCACGATGGGCAGGTGCTCACGTCCCTCTACGTGGTCGCAGACCAGCTCGAGAGCGCGAGCGGCTCGTCGCGGCAGGCCCCCTGGGCTTCCCCGCGCGAGCGGGTAATCGGGTCGAGTCTCGCGGCGCCGACGCTTTCGTGCAGGGACGCCACCGAGCGATCGCTCGCGCGGCGTCAAGCCACCCAGCCCCTCTGCGCGCGGCACACACGCGGAATCTCAGCCGCCCTCAGCGAGCGCCGCCACCACCAACGCGACGGCCTCCTCGAGCCGTTCCTGCACCAGCGCGCGCGGCAGCCTCAGCACGCGGTAGCCCATGCGACCGAGGTCACGGTCCCGCCGCGCATCCGCCCCGGTACGCCCCGCGTGCACTTCACCGTCGACCTCGACCACGAGCTTCGCCTGCGGCGCGCAGAAGTCGGCGATGTACCTACCCAGCGCGACCTGCCGCCGGAACCGCACGCCGAGCTTCTCAGCGCGGAGCGCCTCCCAGAGCAGCGCCTCGGTGGTGGTGGGCGCCGCCCGGAAGGCGGCGGCCCGAGCGACGATGACAGCGTGCGGTGTGCGCATGACGACCTCCCGAGCCCGGCCCCCTGGCCGGGCTTCGGCGTCCCTTGGCGCAGGGGGCGTGACGCGCTCGCTCGGTCCTCACGGCGCCGTCGAGCGTGCTCCCCGATCGAGCTCGCCACCCGCCACCGAGCGCGGCGCGCCACGTGCGCCTCCCAGCCGCAGCCCGGCCAGGGGGCCGGGCGAACGGCCGATGGCACGCGGCTCGCGCTGCACAGCGCCACCGCCCCCTGGAGGACAGCGACATCACGCTCGGCGACCATCGTAAGCGTCTCCACGCTCGGCATCACCACTGCCGTGCCAAGAGTCAAAGCAGGCTCGGCCCACGAGCACAGCAACAGCAGGAGGCGCCAGCCCACCTCCCAGCGCAGCCAGCGCAGCACCTACCCAGAGCTCCCCCATTCGCCCGCAGGCGCGATAGCGCCGAGGACGAATCGGGGGGAGCTCGTCCGGCGCGCAGGGGCAACGCCCCGAGCACCGGCGTGTGGGGGCATCATCAACGACCGCATCGGCAACCTCCTCGAGCTCTTCCACAGCGCAGGAGGCGGCGCCAACACCTGGACGCGGACCTACAGCTACACCACCGGCACCAACCGCCTCGCCAACAATACCATTCCAGGAGGCAGCGCCACCTACACCCACGACGCCCACGGCAGCATCACCTCGATGCCCCACCTCGCGTCGATCACCTACGGCCCCTTCGACCAGATGGCCAACGCCGACCTCGGCGGCGGAGGCGACGCCTACTACCAATACGACGCCTCAGGCCAACGCGTCCGCAAGCTGATCGACACCGGCGCCAACCTCATCAAAGAGCGCATCTACCTCGGCGCCTACGAACTCTACCGCGAGCACATCTCCGGAGACATCGACCTCGAGCGCCAGAGCCTCCACGTCATGGATGGCACTCGCCGCGTCGCTCTCCTCGAGACCCTCACCATCGAAGACGGCGACCCCGTCACCACCCCCACGACGCATCCGCGCTTCCAGCTCGGCAACCACCTCGACAGCGCCCTGCTCGAGGTCGACGAGACCGGCCTCATCATCTCCTATGAGGAGTACGCGCCCTACGGCACGAGCGCCTATCGCAGCGCGAAGTCAGGCGTCGAGGTCAGCGCGCGTCGCTACCGCTACACGGGGAAGGAGCGGGATGACGAAACGGGCCTCTACTACTACGGGGCCAGGTACTACGCCGCGTGGCTCGGGAGGTGGACGAGCGCGGACCCGCTGGGGATCGGAGCGGATGGACCGGGGGTGTACAACTACGTGCGCGGGTCGCCGGTGGTGTACAGCGACCCAAGCGGCATGGAGAGCTGGAGCGAGGAGACGGTCCAGCGGCATGCCGATCGTCGGCCACCACCTCGGCCGGCCCAGGAGCCCAAGGCCGAGCCCGAGGTGCCGGACGACCTAACAACCGGCCAGACGATCGACCCGAGGATCGACGTTGGCGTCCCGGACGCCGTACCTCCCGAGCTCGCCTTCGCAAACGAGATCCGCGCCAACATCGGTGCCCTCCTCGCCGCCGAGCGCGCCGCCGCGCTGACCGGCGAAGGTGGCGCATCCGCGGGCCTCGCCGAGCTCGAAGCACGGGACCCCTTCGCCGGTGCCAGCGGCAACTCGGCGCAGCCGAACGAGATCGGCCCGATGACCGACGCCGAGCTCGGCTTCTGGCAGACCCTGGGTGGTGCGTACCTCGGGGTGCGCATCCCTGCAGGCCCGGCTCACGCGGTCGGGGCGCTCACCCTGGCGAGCGCCGAGTCCCACGACGACCCGAGCTTCGTGCTCGGCACCATGGCCGTCTTGCCAGGCATGCCCGCCGTCTCCCAGGCGCTCGACCGCGCCACCGGCGCGGCCGCTGACCTCGCCTACCAGTCGGCGTTTGTGTTCACGAGCGTGGGAGGAACGGGCAGTTCGGGACGGTATGGGCGGATCCGCAATCCGAACTGGCGACCTCGAGACATAGGCAACCCCGCATGCGCGACCGGCTGCGAGAGTGCTGCGCTTCAGATCCAGAAGCAGATTGGAGGGACGGTCCTCCGCATCGTTCCCCAAGGTGATGCGCCGAGCCTCGGTTCATATCGGGGGAAGGCCTGGGGTTGGGCTCACCACGACGTCGTCGTAAAGAACGACCGCGTCTACGATGCCTTCACAGGCGGCCAGGGATTGCCGATAGAAGAGTACAAGGCCCTCTGGGAATACTCGGACTTCATCAACTTCGGGTTCTAATGCAGTCCTTTCGCCTCATGCTCGAATCCGTACGCGCAAGACCAGGTATGTACCTGCCGCGGACAACGTTTGATGCCGGAGCCGCATTGGTCGTCGGCTACGATCTCGCGTGCAGCGGTGGGGCGCTCCGTGGCTTTCGCGAGTGGCTCATCCCTCGCATCGATGACGGAAACAACCTCGCCTGGCCAGCTCTTGTCCTGCGGCAGGCTTTTCCCGCGACCGACGCCCCGGACGCGAAACTGGTCGACGCCGCGGCGCACCTTCACGCGCTTGACACCATGTTCTCCTTGCTACTGGACTTCGAGGTCATCTGCTCCGGACCTCGCGGACTCAGGCGAATATTCCGAGAGTACGAGCGGTGGCTAGGTCGCCAGCCCTGGCATCAGCCAGGAAGTCCGAGTTGGCTCGAAGACTAACCCCGCTCGCTGCGCCGACCGAAGTCGGCCGTGGTCGCCGGACCGACGAGCGGGGGGAACCCTGCCCAATGAGCGCGTTGCACCCGACGGCCCGTCGTCGGTCGGCTCTGACGAGCCTTCCTCCTCGGGCCGCGGGTGAACGCCTGAGATTGGGCAGAGGAGCGCAGGGCTGCGGCTGAGCAAGGCGTTTCGGGCTCGCGCCGAGCAGCGCATGGTTGGCCCACGCCGAGGACGCCGGGAAGGGCTGGGAGAGGTGGCGGTCGGACGGACGAGCAGCGGGGCGTGCGCGACCACGCCCCGCTGTCGTTGGGGGGACGTGAGGGCACCGGCGAAGCGTGAGCAGGGAGAGTGCGCGAGCCACCCACTCGAGCTCGCGCGCGGCGTGTCCGATGGTGAAGAGGCGTGTCCGATGGTGAAGAGCCAAGGCGCCGCCGCGCCTCGCTGGGGCCTACAGCCCCAAACCCCCTGTTTGCTCTCCTCGGCAGCGCGGCAAGCGCGCCGCCTGCGGCGAGCGCAACGTGATCACGAGCGGTCGCGCCAGTAGCTCGGGCGGCGGTGCTGATGAGCGACGGCGATCACGCGCACGCGATCGGGGAAGACGAAGAAGACGATCTGGTAGGGGAAGCGCTCGGCGAGGGCGCGACGGGCACGAGAGCGGCGGACATGAGGGAACTGGGTCGGGCTCTCGGCAGCGCGAGCCAGGAGCGCTTCGATCTCGTCGAGGAACTCTTGGCCGAGTCCGTCGCGCTCGCGGTCGTAGAAGTCGCGAGCGTCGCGAAGCTCGAGGCGGGCAAGCGGAGAGAGCTCGAGCGTCACCTGCGACGGAGCTCGGCGAAGACCCGCTCGGCAGGGATGCCAGGCTCGCCTGCCTCGGCCCTGGCGATGCGCTCGTTGATCATGTCGATGAACGCGTCGTCATCCTCGAGGGGGAGACTGGCCTCGAGCTCGTCGATGAGGCGGGCGCGCTCGTCGGGCGGCAGAGCGAGGGCGGCCTGGAGGATCTCGCGAGCAGTCATAGGGACGAGGGTAGCACCGAGGGGATCAGCTGGCCTTCTTGTGCTGATCAAGGAGAGTGGCGACGAACTGGACGACGAGGTCTTGCTTGGTGCGCGGGAGGGAAGCTGCCTCCTCGAAGACGCGCTGGAGACGCCCGACGGGGCCAGAACGGCGAGGTCGAGGCGCCTCTGCATCGACAAGGAGATCGTCGACTCTGACGCCAAAAGCCTTGGCCATCTTGGGGAGCACTTCGCCACGAGGCGGCTTCTCAGCCCATTCCCAGAAAGCGATGTTGCCCTGGTGGACTCCGAGAAGAGCCGCGAGCTCGACCTGGGTGAGGCCAGCAGCCGTCCGGAGAGCGAGCAGATGGGCTCCCTGAGCAGGCCTAGGTCCTCTTGAAGACGCGGGGCGACGAGGCACGTCGGAAGTGTAAGGGCGGCTCTTGGCGAGCGAGCACGGCGGGCCAGTCGGCGCTTGCATAAGTACGAGTTAACTCGTAATGCTTCTCAGGTCAACATTCGTCGTCGAGTCGAACTTCTCGCTTGACGGCCTTTTGCTGGGAGAAGCGCGATGGGACGGATCCCCGACGAGGACATTCAGCGGCTCAAGCGCGACATCTCGCTCGAACAGCTCGTGCGCTCGCGCGGCATCGACCTCCGCCGCACCGGTGCCAACCTCCTCGGCCTCTGCCCTTCCACGACGACCACGAGCCCTCGCTGGTGATCACGCCCGACAGCAACCTGTGGCACTGCCTCCGGGGCGTGCCAGGCGGGCGGGAGCGTGATCGACTTCGTGATGAAGGCCGAGGGCGTGAGCTTCCGGCACGCGGTGGAGCTGCTGCGCCGCGGGGCCGATCTGGCAGAGAGCGGGCAGCCGAAGCCGGTCGTGAAGGGCCTGCATCGCCGCAAGCTCGAGCCGCTCGCGGGCCAAGAGGCGAGCGACGCCGAGCTGCTCGGCCAGGTCGCGGATCACTACCACGCGAGCCTGCTCGAGAGCGACGACGCGCAGCGCTACCTGCGCGGGCGTGGCCTCGAGCACGCCGACCTCGCCGCGACATTTCGGCTGGGGTTCGCGAACCGCACGCTCGGGTACCGGCTGCCGGCGAGTCAGCTCAAGGCGGGGCAGCTCTTGCGTACCCGGCTGGCGCGGCTCGGCGTCTTGCGCGCCACGGGGCACGAGCACCTGCGCGGTTCGCTGGTGGTGCCGCTCTTGGGCACCGAGGGCGAGGTGGTGCAGCTCTACGGGCGGAAGATCGACGACCACATCGCGCCTGACGTGCCGCGACACCTCTACCTGCCGGGCGCGCAGCGCGGCGTCTTCAACCGCGCGGGCCTCGCGGGCGCCGAAGAGGCGATCTTGTGCGAGGCCTTGATCGACGCGCTGACCTTCTGGTGCGCCGGCTATCACGCGGTAACGAGCGGCTACGGCGTCGAGGGCGTGACGGAGGAGATCTTGGATGCGCTCGAAGCGGCGGGCGTGGTGCGGGTGAAGATCGCGTTCGACCGAGACGAGGCTGGAGGATCGGGGCGCGTCCAAGGTGTCGGAGCGGCTGAGCGCGCGAGGGATCGAGAGCTACCGGGTGGTGTTTCCGCGAGGGATGGACGCGAACGCCTACGCGCAGAAGCTCGGCCCTGCTGCGCAGAGCCTTGGGCTCGTGCTGCGGCAAGCCGAGTGGATGCGAGGAGGCCGGAGCAAGGCGAAGCAGACGCCGAGCTCGCCGAGCGTGGCCCCCTTTCCTTCCTTAGTCGCCTCTTCTTCCGAGCCGCCGGCCGTCGCCCTCCAGTGCTGGAGCCGAGCGAGGTCCAGAACGAAGTGCCGGCCTCCGCGCTTCCGGCGCCGGCGACGACCTCGCACGACGCAGCAACGCCGACGCCGGCGCCCACGGTGGAGCGCAACGGCGAAGATCTGTTCCTGGTGTTCGGGGACCGCAAGTGGCGCGTGCGCGCGGCGGGCAAGTCGAGCGGGAGCGAGCTGAAGGTCAACCTCTTGGTGTCGGACGAGCGCCACGGTGGCGGGTTCTACGTCGACACGGTGGATCTCTACGCCGCACGCCAGCGCGTGCACTACGTCAAGAGCGCCACGGCCGAGCTGGGCGCGGACGAGCTCGAGCTGCGGCGCGAGGTCGGCGCGGTGGTGCTCGAGGTCGAGGCCGAGCGGCGCGCCGCGGTGGCGCAGGCCTCGACGCCGCTCGACCCGGTCGCTGCGATGACGGAGGACGAGCGCGTCGAGGCGCTCGAGCTCTTGCGCGATCCCAAAGCTCTGCGAGCGCATCGTCGAGGACCTCGGCCGTGCCGGCATCGTGGGCGAAGAGACGAACAAGCTCGTCTGCTACCTCGCCGCCACCAGCCGCAAGCTCGAGGAGCCCTCGCGGTCGTGATCCAAAGCTCGAGCGCGGCAGGCAAGTCGAGCCTGATGGAGGCGGTGCTCGCGCTGATCCCGGAGGAGGAGCGCGTCCAGTACTCGGCGATGACCGGACAGAGCCTCTTCTACATGAGCGGCAAAAACCTCAAGCACAAGATCTTGGCCATCGTGGAGGAGGAGGGTGCCGAGCGCGCCAGCTACGCCCTCAAGCTGCTCCAGAGCGAGGGAGAGCTGACCATTGCGTCGACGGGCAAGGACCCGTCGACGGGCCGCCACGTCACCCAGACGTACCGGGTCGAAGGCCCGGTGATGATCGTGCTGACCACCACTGCGAGCGAGGTGGACGAGGAGCTGCTCAACCGCTGTCTGGTGCTGACGGTCGACGAGGGGCGCGAGCAGACACGGCTCATCCACGACCGCCAGCGCCGCGCGCAGACGCTGGCGGGTCTCCTCGAGCGCGACGACCGCCAGCACCTCCGCCGCCTCCACCGCAACGCCCAGCGCCTCCTCCAGCCCGTGTTCGTGGTCAACCCCTTCGCACCCGACCTCGACTTCGCCAGCCACGTCACGCGCACGCGTCGCGATCACATGAAGTACCTCACGCTGATCCGCGCGGTCACGCTGCTCCATCAGCACCAGCGCCCGCTCAAGACCACGACCCACCGAGGACGCCGCGTCGACTACATCGAGGCGTCCCGCGAGGACGTCGAGATCGCAACCCGCCTCGCCCGGGCCGTGCTCGGCCGCAGCCTCGACGAGCTCCCGCCCCAGACGCGCCGCCTGCTCGGAGAGATCTCCGCGATGGTCGCGCGCCACGCGGCCCACGAGCGCATCGAGCCGCGCGCCGTGCGCTTCACGCAGCGCGACGTCCGCGAGTGGACGCGCTGGGGCCAGACCCAGATCAAGGTCCACATGAAGCGCCTCGAGGAGCACGAGTACCTGCTCAGCCATCGCAGCCGCGGGCCCCTGGTGATCTACGAGCTCGCTCACGCTGGAGGTGAGGCCGAGGGCCTGCTCGTCGGCCCCACGACCCATGCGTACGACCACGACTGGTCGGGGTCTGAGGCCGACCGGTCGGGGCTCGGTCGGCCCACCCCCCGACCGGATCCAACTCCGCGAGATCTGAAGCCGAATGGGGCTCCGCTCGCGGCTCGGTCGGCTTGAGCGCGATCGCGGTACCGGGGCGGCCGACTTCGTAGACGTGGCGGCATACGTAGCGGGAGGCGAGTCGATGGCGAAGAAGGGTGAGCGCAAAGGCTTCGTGGGTGACGAGCGAGATCCGGACGCCCTCTTCCATTGGGTCCGGCGTTTCCTCGAGTCGATGCGCGTGCGCGCTTACTCCGAGCGCACCGTCATCGGCAGCGAGAGCGCCCTGCGCGCCTTCGTCCAGTGGGCAGTCGACCGCGACCTCGAGCACGCCTCCCAGATCTCCAAGCCCGTCCTCGAGACCTATCAGCGCTGGCTCTTCTACTACCGCACCACCGAAGGCCGGCCCCTCGCGTACTCGTCGCAGCGTCAGATCTTGCAGAAGCTCAAGAACTTCTTCCGCTGGCTCACCAAGCAGAGCGTCCTGCTCTCCAACCCGGCGAGCGACCTCGAGCTGCCGCGCGTCGAGAAGAAGCTGCCGCGCGCCATCTTGAGCGAGCGCGAGATCGAGAAGGTCCTTGCGCTCGCCGACCTCACCGATGCGCTCGGCCTACGCGACCGCGCCATGATGGAAGTGCTCTACGCGACCGGCATGCGCCGCCACGAGCTCGCGGCGCTCGACCTCTTCGACGTCGACGCCGTGCTCGGCACCGTGACGATCCACAAGGGCAAGGGGCGCAAGGGTCGGACGGTGCCGATCGGAGAGCGGGCACTCGGGTGGATCGCGCGCTACCTCGACGAGGCCCGGCCCGACCTGGTGGCCCCGCCGGAGACGGCGGCGCTCTTCTTGAGTGAGCGCGGCGAGCGCCTCGACCTCAACTACCTGACCGTCCACATGCGCCGCTACCTCGAGCGCGCTCAGCTCGGCAAAGCCGGCGCCTGCCACATCTTCCGCCACTCCATGGCCACCCTCATGCTCGAGGGCGGTGCCGACATCCGCTTCATCCAGGAGATCTTGGGCCACTCGGAGACCAGCACCACCGCGCTCTACACACGCGTGTCGATCCGACACCTCAAGCAAGTCTATGCCGCCACGCACCCCGCAGCGCGGCTCGAGCACCGCGGGCGCCCAATGGGGCCAGGTGAGGCTCTGCCGCCGAGCCGCGGGCCTGTCTCCCTGCTCCGAGCTGCTCTCCTGCTTAGCCGCCGAAGCTGCCGAGGAGGATCTCGCTTCATGAAGCCCCCCATCGACGCGTGCTACTCTGGGCTGATGCAGGTGCTGCGCGCTCGCGTCCGCAACGGCCGTCTCGTCCTTGACGAGCCCACCGATCTGCCCGAAGGCGCCGAGATCGAGCTCATGCCCGTCGATGATCTCGACGACGACGAGCGCGAAGAGCTGCATCGCTCACTCGAGGCCTCGATCGCCGAGGCCGAAGCCGGAGATTTGGTCGACGGCCCTGCGTTCTTGGCGCAGCTCCGCGCGCAGGCACGGTGAGGTACAAGTTCACGGCCTCTGCGCGCCGCGACGTCGACCGGGCTGCGCGGTGGTGGTTGGAGAACCGCCCCGAAGCTCCCACGGCCTTGGTCGACGAACTGGCTGCTGCGCTCGAGCAGCTCTGCGCGCACCCCGAGAGTGCGCCGCCGTACGGCACATGGAGGAACCGAACGGTCCGCCGCACCTACCTGCCGACCACGCGTCGCCACCTCTACTTCGCGCCCATCGATGAGATCTTGATCGTTCTCCGCGTCTGCGGTGCCGAACGCGAGCACGCGCCGCGGTTTGGGAAGAAGTCGACGCTTTCCTAGTCCGCGCTTGTTACCCTTCGGCTCTGTGCTGGAGGGGATCCACGAGCTGCAGCCACGAGGGCGACGCCGTCCGGCGTCGCCCTTCGTCGCGCGAGCCGATCGCCCCCCTCAACGCACCCCATCGCGCACCGAGCTCCGACTCGCGGCGCCCCTCATCCCCGGTCGCCGCCACGGACGCCGCCGAGGCGCTCCGCCACTGTCCGGCACACGCCTCGCGCTTCGAGCCCGCACCGCGCGACCTGCGCGTGCCAGCGCGCGCAGCCTGCACGCATGCGCCGACGTTACGTTGGCTCGCCTCCACGGGTCTCGCGCGCGGAAGCGAGGAATTCAGGGGCGAAACGCGCAGCAGCAAACACTTTATGAGGAGTACGCGCCCTACGGCACGAGCGCCTATCGCAGCGCGAAGTCAGGCGTCGAGGTCAGCGCGCGTCGCTACCGCTACACGGGGAAGGAGCGGGATGACGAAACGGGCCTCTACTACTACGGGGCCAGGTACTACGCCGCGTGGCTCGGGAGGTGGACGAGCGCGGACCCGCTGGGGATCGGAGCGGATGGACCGGGGGTGTACAACTACGTGCGCGGGTCGCCGGTGGTGTACAGCGACCCAAGCGGCATGGAGAGCTGGAGCGAGGAGACGGTCCAGCGGCATGCCGATCGTCGGCCACCACCTCGGCCGGCCCAGGAGCCCAAGGCCGAGCCCGAGGTGCCGGACGACCTAACAACCGGCCAGACGATCGACCCGAGGATCGACGTTGGCGTCCCGGACGCCGTACCTCCCGAGCTCGCCTTCGCAAACGAGATCCGCGCCAACATCGGTGCCCTCCTCGCCGCCGAGCGCCGCCGCCGCTGACCGGCGAAGGTGGCGCATCCGCGGGCCTCGCCGAGCTCGAAGCACGGGACCCCTTCGCCGGTGCCAGCGGCAACTCGGCGCAGCCGAACGAGATCGGCCCGATGACCGACGCCGAGCTCGGCTTCTGGCAGACCCTGGGTGGTGCGTACCTCGGGGTGCGCATCCCTGCAGGCCCGGCTCACGCGGTCGGGGCGCTCACCCTGGCGAGCGCCGAGTCCCACGACGACCCGAGCTTCGTGCTCGGCACCATGGCCGTCTTGCCAGGCATGCCCGCCGTCTCCCAGGCGCTCGACCGCGCCACCGGCGCGGCCGCTGACCTCGCCTACCAGTCGGCGTTTGTGTTCACGAGCGTGGGAGGAACGGGCAGTTCGGGACGGTATGGGCGGATCCGCAATCCGAACTGGCGACCTCGAGACATAGGCAACCCCGCATGCGCGACCGGCTGCGAGAGTGCTGCGCTTCAGATCCAGAAGCAGATTGGAGGGACGGTCCTCCGCATCGTTCCCCAAGGTGATGCGCCGAGCCTCGGTTCATATCGGGGGAAGGCCTGGGGTTGGGCTCACCACGACGTCGTCGTAAAGAACGACCGCGTCTACGATGCCTTCACAGGCGGCCAGGGATTGCCGATAGAAGAGTACAAGGCCCTCTGGGAATACTCGGACTTCATCAACTTCGGGTTCTAATGCAGTCCTTTCGCCTCATGCTCGAATCCGTACGCGCAAGACCAGGTATGTACCTGCCGCGGACAACGTTTGATGCCGGAGCCGCATTGGTCGTCGGCTACGATCTCGCGTGCAGCGGTGGGGCGCTCCGTGGCTTTCGCGAGTGGCTCATCCCTCGCATCGATGACGGAAACAACCTCGCCTGGCCAGCTCTTGTCCTGCGGCAGGCTTTTCCCGCGACCGACGCCCCGGACGCGAAACTGGTCGACGCCGCGGCGCACCTTCACGCGCTTGACACCATGTTCTCCTTGCTACTGGACTTCGAGGTCATCTGCTCCGGACCTCGCGGACTCAGGCGAATATTCCGAGAGTACGAGCGGTGGCTAGGTCGCCAGCCCTGGCATCAGCCAGGAAGTCCGAGTTGGCTCGAAGACTAACCCCGCTCGCTGCGCCGACCGAAGTCGGCCGTGGTCGCCGGACCGACGAGCGAGTGGGAACCCTGCCCAATCCGCGCGTTGCACCCGACGGCCCGTCGTCGGTCGGCTCTGACGAGCCTTCCTCCTCGGGCCGCGGGTGAACGCCTGAGATTGGGCAGAGGAGCGCAGGGCTGCGGCTGAGCAAGGCGTTTCGGGCTCGCGCCGAGCAGCGCATGGTTGGCCCACGCCGAGGACGCCGGGAAGGGCTGGGAGAGGTGGCGGTCGGACGGACGAGCAGCGGGGCGTGCGCGACCACGCCCCGCTGTCGTTGGGGGGACGTGAGGGCACCGGCGAAGCGTGAGCAGGGAGAGTGCGCGAGCCACCCACTCGAGCTCGCGCGCGGCGTGTCCGATGGTGAAGAGGCGTGTCCGATGGTGAAGAGCCAAGGCGCCGCCGCGCCTCGCTGGGGGCCTACAGCCCCCAAACCCCCTGTTTGCTCTCCTCGGCAGCGCGGCAAAGCGCGCCGCCTGCGGCGAGCGCAACGTGATCACGAGCGGTCGCGCCAGTAGCTCGGGCGGCGGTGCTGATGAGCGACGGCGATCACGCGCACGCGATCGGGGAAGACGAAGAAGACGATCTGGTAGGGGGAAGCGCTCGGCGAGGGCGCGACGGGCACGAGAGCGGCGGACATGAGGGAACTGGGTCGGGCTCTCGGCAGCGCGAGCCAGGAGCGCTTCGATCTCGTCGAGGAACTCTTGGCCGAGTCCGTCGCGCTCGCGGTCGTAGAAGTCGCGAGCGTCGCGAAGCTCGAGGCGGGCAAGCGGGAGAGAGCTCGAGCGTCACCTGCGACGGAGCTCGGCGAAGACCCGCTCGGCAGGGATGCCAGGCTCGCCTGCCTCGGCCCTGGCGATGCGCTCGTTGATCATGTCGATGAACGCGTCGTCATCCTCGAGGGGAGACTGGCCTCGAGCCTCGTCGATGAGGCGGGCGCGCTCGTCGGGCGGCAGAGCGAGGGCGGCCTGGAGGATCTCGCGAGCAGTCATAGGGACGAGGGTAGCACCGAGGGGATCAGCTGGCCTTCTTGTGCTGATCAAGGAGAGTGGCGACGAACTGGACGACGAGGTCTTGCTTGGTGCGCGGGAGGGAAGCTGCCTCCTCGAAGACGCGCTGGAGACGCCCGACGGGGCCAGAACGGCGAGGTCGAGGCGCCTCTGCATCGACAAGGAGATCGTCGACTCTGACGCCAAAAGCCTTGGCCATCTTGGGGAGCACTTCGCCACGAGGCGGCTTCTCAGCCCATTCCCAGAAAGCGATGTTGCCCTGGTGGACTCCGAGAAGAGCCGCGAGCTCGACCTGGGTGAGGCCAGCAGCCGTCCGGAGAGCGAGCAGATGGGCTCCCTGAGCAGGCCTAGGTCCTCTTGAAGACGCGGGGCGACGAGGCACGTCGGAAGTGTAAGGGCGGCTCTTGGCGAGCGAGCACGGCGGGCCAGTCGGCGCTTGCATAAGTACGAGTTAACTCGTAATGCTTCTCAGGTCAACATTCGTCGTCGAGTCGAACTTCTCGCTTGACGGCCTTTTGCTGGGAGAAGCGCGATGGGACGGATCCCCGACGAGGACATTCAGCGGCTCAAGCGCGACATCTCGCTCGAACAGCTCGTGCGCTCGCGCGGCATCGACCTCCGCCGCACCGGTGCCAACCTCCTCGGCCTCTGCCCCTTCCACGACGACCACGAGCCCTCGCTGGTGATCACGCCCGACAGCAACCTGTGGCACTGCCTCGGGGCGTGCCAGGCGGGCGGGAGCGTGATCGACTTCGTGATGAAGGCCGAGGGCGTGAGCTTCCGGCACGCGGTGGAGCTGCTGCGCCGCGGGGCCGATCTGGCAGAGAGCGGGCAGCCGAAGCCGGTCGTGAAGGGCCTGCATCGCCGCAAGCTCGAGCCGCTCGCGGGCCAAGAGGCGAGCGACGCCGAGCTGCTCGGCCAGGTCGCGGATCACTACCACGCGAGCCTGCTCGAGAGCGACGACGCGCAGCGCTACCTGCGCGGGCGTGGCCTCGAGCACGCCGACCTCGCCGCGACATTTCGGCTGGGGTTCGCGAACCGCACGCTCGGGTACCGGCTGCCGGCGAGTCAGCTCAAGGCGGGGCAGCTCTTGCGTACCCGGCTGGCGCGGCTCGGCGTCTTGCGCGCCACGGGGCACGAGCACCTGCGCGGTTCGCTGGTGGTGCCGCTCTTGGGCACCGAGGGCGAGGTGGTGCAGCTCTACGGGCGGAAGATCGACGACCACATCGCGCCTGACGTGCCGCGACACCTCTACCTGCCGGGCGCGCAGCGCGGCGTCTTCAACCGCGCGGGCCTCGCGGGCGCCGAAGAGGCGATCTTGTGCGAGGCCTTGATCGACGCGCTGACCTTCTGGTGCGCCGGCTATCACGCGGTAACGAGCGGCTACGGCGTCGAGGGCGTGACGGAGGAGATCTTGGATGCGCTCGAAGCGGCGGGCGTGGTGCGGGTGAAGATCGCGTTCGACCGAGACGAGGCTGGAGATCGGGGCGCGTCCAAGGTGTCGGAGCGGCTGAGCGCGCGAGGGATCGAGAGCTACCGGGTGGTGTTTCCGCGAGGGATGGACGCGAACGCCTACGCGCAGAAGCTCGGCCCTGCTGCGCAGAGCCTTGGGCTCGTGCTGCGGCAAGCCGAGTGGATGCGAGGAGGCCGGAGCAAGGCGAAGCAGACGCCGAGCTCGCCGAGCGTGGCCCCCTTTCCTTCCTTAGTCGCCTCTTCTTCCGAGCCGCCGGCCGTCGCCCCTCCAGTGCTGGAGCCGAGCGAGGTCCAGAACGAAGTGCCGGCCTCCGCGCTTCCGGCGCCGGCGACGACCTCGCACGACGCAGCAACGCCGACGCCGGCGCCCACGGTGGAGCGCAACGGCGAAGATCTGTTCCTGGTGTTCGCCTCGAGGTCGTGGCCGAGCGGCGCGCCGCGGTGGCGCAGGCCTCGACGCCGCTCGACCCGGTCGCTGCGATGACGGAGGACGAGCGCGTCGAGGCGCTCGAGCTCTTGCGCGATCCAAAGCTCTGCGAGCGCATCGTCGAGGACCTCGGCCGTGCCGGCATCGTGGGCGAAGAGACGAACAAGCTCGTCTGCTACCTCGCCGCCACCAGCCGCAAGCTCGAGGAGCCCCTCGCGGTCGTGATCCAAAGCTCGAGCGCGGCAGGCAAGTCGAGCCTGATGGAGGCGGTGCTCGCGCTGATCCCGGAGGAGGAGCGCGTCCAGTACTCGGCGATGACCGGACAGAGCCTCTTCTACATGAGCGGCAAAAACCTCAAGCACAAGATCTTGGCCATCGTGGAGGAGGAGGGTGCCGAGCGCGCCAGCTACGCCCTCAAGCTGCTCCAGAGCGAGGGGGAGCTGACCATTGCGTCGACGGGCAAGGACCCGTCGACGGGCCGCCACGTCACCCAGACGTACCGGGTCGAAGGCCCGGTGATGATCGTGCTGACCACCACTGCGAGCGAGGTGGACGAGGAGCTGCTCAACCGCTGTCTGGTGCTGACGGTCGACGAGGGGCGCGAGCAGACACGGCTCATCCACGACCGCCAGCGCCGCGCGCAGACGCTGGCGGGTCTCCTCGAGCGCGACGACCGCCAGCACCTCCGCCGCCCTCCACCGCAACGCCCAGCGCCTCCTCCAGCCCGTGTTCGTGGTCAACCCCTTCGCACCCGACCTCGACTTCGCCAGCCACGTCACGCGCACGCGTCGCGATCACATGAAGTACCTCACGCTGATCCGCGCGGTCACGCTGCTCCATCAGCACCAGCGCCCGCTCAAGACCACGACCCACCGAGGACGCCGCGTCGACTACATCGAGGCGTCCCGCGAGGACGTCGAGATCGCAACCCGCCTCGCCCGGGCCGTGCTCGGCCGCAGCCTCGACGAGCTCCCGCCCCAGACGCGCCGCCTGCTCGGAGAGATCTCCGCGATGGTCGCGCGCCACGCGGCCCACGAGCGCATCGAGCCGCGCGCCGTGCGCTTCACGCAGCGCGACGTCCGCGAGTGGACGCGCTGGGGCCAGACCCAGATCAAGGTCCACATGAAGCGCCTCGAGGAGCACGAGTACCTGCTCAGCCATCGCAGCCGCGGGCCCCTGGTGATCTACGAGCTCGCTCACGCTGGAGGTGAGGCCGAGGGGCCTGCTCGTCGGCCCCACGACCCATGCGTACGACCACGACTGGTCGGGGTCTGAGGCCGACCGGTCGGGGCTCGGTCGGCCCACCCCCCGACCGGATCCAACTCCGCGAGATCTGAAGCCGAATGGGGCTCCGCTCGCGGCTCGGTCGGCTTGAGCGCGATCGCGGTACCGGGGCGGCCGACTTCGTAGACGTGGCGGCATACGTAGCGGGAGGCGAGTCGATGGCGAAGAAGGGTGAGCGCAAAGGCTTCGTGGGTGACGAGCGAGATCCGGACGCCCTCTTCCATTGGGTCCGGCGTTTCCTCGAGTCGATGCGCGTGCGCTTACTCCGAGCGCACCGTCATCGGCAGCGAGAGCGCCCTGCGCGCCTTCGTCCAGTGGGCAGTCGACCGCGACCTCGAGCACGCCTCCCAGATCTCCAAGCCCGTCCTCGAGACCTATCAGCGCTGGCTCTTCTACTACCGCACCACCGAAGGCCGGCCCCTCGCGTACTCGTCGCAGCGTCAGATCTTGCAGAAGCTCAAGAACTTCTTCCGCTGGCTCACCAAGCAGAGCGTCCTGCTCTCCAACCCGGCGAGCGACCTCGAGCTGCCGCGCGTCGAGAAGAAGCTGCCGCGCGCCATCTTGAGCGAGCGCGAGATCGAGAAGGTCCTTGCGCTCGCCGACCTCACCGATGCGCTCGGCCTACGCGACCGCGCCATGATGGAAGTGCTCTACGCGACCGGCATGCGCCGCCACGAGCTCGCGGCGCTCGACCTCTTCGACGTCGACGCCGTGCTCGGCACCGTGACGATCCACAAGGGCAAGGGGCGCAAGGGTCGGACGGTGCCGATCGGAGAGCGGGCACTCGGGTGGATCGCGCGCTACCTCGACGAGGCCCGGCCCGACCTGGTGGCCCCGCCGGAGACGGCGGCGCTCTTCTTGAGTGAGCGCGGCGAGCGCCTCGACCTCAACTACCTGACCGTCCACATGCGCCGCTACCTCGAGCGCGCTCAGCTCGGCAAAGCCGGCGCCTGCCACATCTTCCGCCACTCCATGGCCACCCTCATGCTCGAGGGCGGTGCCGACATCCGCTTCATCCAGGAGATCTTGGGCCACTCGGAGACCAGCACCACCGCGCTCTACACACGCGTGTCGATCCGACACCTCAAGCAAGTCTATGCCGCCACGCACCCCGCAGCGCGGCTCGAGCACCGCGGGCGCCCAATGGGGCCAGGTGAGGCTCTGCCGCCGAGCCGCGGGCCTGTCTCCTGCTCCGAGCTGCTCTCCTGCTTAGCCGCCGAAGCTGCCGAGGAGGATCTCGCTTCATGAAGCCCCCCATCGACGCGTGCTACTCTGGGCTGATGCAGGTGCTGCGCGCTCGCGTCCGCAACGGCCGTCTCGTCCTTGACGAGCCCACCGATCTGCCCGAAGGCGCCGAGATCGAGCTCATGCCCGTCGATGATCTCGACGACGACGAGCGCGAAGAGCTGCATCGCTCACTCGAGGCCTCGATCGCCGAGGCCGAAGCCGGAGATTTGGTCGACGGCCCTGCGTTCTGGCGCAGCTCCGCGCGCAGGCACGGTGAGGTACAAGTTCACGGCCTCTGCGCGCCGCGACGTCGACCGGGCTGCGCGGTGGTGGTTGGAGAACCGCCCGAAGCTCCCACGGCCTTGGTCGACGAACTGGCTGCTGCGCTCGAGCAGCTCTGCGCGCACCCGAGAGTGCGCCGCCGTACGGCACATGGAGGAACCGAACGGTCCGCCGCACCTACCTGCCGACCACGCGTCGCCACCTCTACTTCGCGCCCATCGATGAGATCTTGATCGTTCTCCGCGTCTGCGGTGCCGAACGCGAGCACGCGCCGCGGTTTGGGAAGAAGTCGACGCTTTCCTAGTCCGCGCTTGTTACCCTTCGGCTCTGTGCTGGAGGGGATCCACGAGCTGCAGCCACGAGGGCGACGCCGTCCGGCGTCGCCCTTCGTCGCGCGAGCCGATCGCCCCCCTCAACGCACCCCATCGCGCACCGAGCTCCGACTCGCGGCGCCCCTCATCCCCGGTCGCCGCCACGGACGCCGCCGAGGCGCTCCGCCACTGTCCGGCACACGCCTCGCGCTTCGAGCCCGCACCGCGCGACCTGCGCGTGCCAGCGCGCGCAGCCTGCACGCATGCGCCGACGTTACGTTGGCTCGCCTCCACGGGTCTCGCGCGCGGAAGCGAGGAATTCAGGGGCGAAACGCGCAGCAGCAAACACTTTATGAGGAGTACGCGCCCTACGGCACGAGCGCCTATCGCAGCGCGAAGTCAGGCGTCGAGGTCAGCGCGCGTCGCTACCGCTACACGGGGAAGGAAAGGGACGACGAGACGGGGCTCTACTACCACGGCGCACGGTACTACGCGTGCTGGCTGGGGAGGTGGACCAGCGCCGACCCGCTCGGGATCGGGGCCGATGGGCCCGGGTTGTACAACTACACGCGCGGGTCGCCCGTCGTGCTTGTGGATCCATCTGGATTGGAGGGAGCAACTCCGCCGCTTGCACCACGGGTTGGCTTGCCTTCGCCGCCGCCTCCGAAGGCAGAACCGGACAAGGCTGCGCCTGCGAAGCCTGCGCGGACCACCGGACCTCGGCCGTCAAGCTCTTCTCCTGCACCCGCGGCGACCGCAACCGCCGAAGCGACCGTCGCGCGCGATCCCTTCAGCTTCGCGGCACTCATGCTCCATCCCAGTGAGCACACGTTCCTCGGAAGGGCCTTCCAGGAGGCCCTGACTGACGACCGAAAGCTGAAAACTGCACAGGACGTGGCTGCCGTCGTCGCGATTGTCGGCGCGGCAGGCGCAACGGGCGGCATCGCGGCCGAGGTCGCCCTGGGTGCTGGGCTCTCGACCACGGCAGCCGGCGCCTTCGCCGGTGCTGCTTCCGGGTCTGTCGAACTCGGTGCGGCGACGGCTTACGAGGGCAGAGACCCAACGCGCAGCGAGGCACTCGAGCACGTCGGCGGCGGCGCTCTGCTCGGCGGCGTCGCCGCGAGGCTCGGGCAGTGGGCCGCTCAGTTCGCGAAAGCGAGCGCGATCACAAGCGCGAGTGCACCTGAGGCATCGACGTTCAGTATCCGATTCACACCGCAAGAGGAGGCAATAGCGCAGTATCTCCGTCAGTTCGGTCGCAAAGTCGAGCCCAATCCACTCGAGGGCGTCGCGGGTGCCGGACGGCAAGGCGACGCGCTCATCGATGGGCTGAAGCACGAGTTTAAGACGCTTGAACCAGGCGCCGGTTCGAACACGATTCGAAACATCATCAACAAGAGCAAGAAGCGTGGCGGAAAGGCACGCAACTGGGTCATTGACGCCAGGGGGTCCGGCCTTTCCGAGGCGGAAGCACGTCGCGGGATCGGACGTGCGGCGGGAGCATATCAGGAGCACATCGATCGGATTACGGTCATTGGTGACAAGTACTTCATTGGGGGGCCCTAGAGCGGGCTTGCGGCAAAGGCATGTCCACGAGCTACACGGTATACAGTAAGGGCGATCCGCTGGCGGTTCAGAGCGTCGTCGAGAAGTTTCTCGGCCTCGCACTGCTTCCGCCCGAGGGCCTTGCGACCGGAAGAGTCCTTCACGGCGAAGTGTTCGGAATGGCGATAACGTTTGACCCTGCGCACGACATCGCCGACGACATGGGAATAGCGTTCTCTCAGTTCCCGGCGTCCGTCGAGTTCGCACGTAGTGGCGCACAAGACGACTCAGAATTGCGTGACGAACTCGGCCGGGTCGTTGCGTTGCTTCTGGGTCGCCACTTGTATCGCGTGACGGGACTGGAGAATATGGTCGTTCGAGATGACCAGACCGTCGTCGAACGGAACCCACGCCGCGAGGCAGGCGATCCTTCAATGACACCGCAATCGAACCGCCGGCATCATCGTAATCCCAAGGACAGATGACCATTCTCACCTCGATCCCAGACAACATGACCCCGTCGCGGCGTCAGCCGCGAGGTGGGGTGTTATTGTCGCGGACCGAGCCACCCGGACACCACGTCGGTGGGCCCGGTGGCCGTCCAGCCGGACTTCGCTCAGCGCTCCCGACCGCCCTCCCCGAGCGCCGCCACCACCCGCGCCACCGCCTCCTCGAGCCGCTCCTGCACCAGCGCGCGCGGCAGCCGCAGCACCCGGTAGCCCATGCGACCGAGGTCCCGGTCCCGCCGCGCGTCAGCCGCTGCTCGCCCCCCGTGCACCTCGCCGTCGACCTCCACCACGAGCTTCGCCCGCGGCGCGACGAAGTCAGCGATGTACCTGCCCAGCACCGCCTGCCGGCGAAAGCGCACGCCGAGCTTCTCGGCCCGGAGCGCCTCCCAGAGCAGCGCCTCCGTGGTGGTGGGCGCCGCCCGGAACGCGGCGGCCCGAGCGACGATGACAGCGTGCGGTGTGCGCATGACGACCTCCCGAGCCCAGCCCCCTGGCCGGGCTTCGGCGTCCCTTGGCGCAGGGGGCGTGACGCGCTCGCTCGATCCTCACGGCGCCGTCGAGCGTGCTCCCCCGTCGAGCTCGCGACCCGGCACCGAGCGCGGCGCGCCACGTGCGCCTCTCAGCCGGAGCCCGGCCAGGGGGTCGGGCGAAGGGCTGAGCGCACGCGGCTCGCGCTGCACAGCGCCACCGCCCCCTGGAGGACAGCGACATCACGCTCGGCGACCATCGTAAGCGTCTCCACGCTCGGCATCACCACTGCCCTGCCAAGAGTCAAAGCAGGCTCGGCCCACGAGCACAGCAACAGCAGGGGACGTCAGCCCACCTCCCAGCGCAGCCAGTGCAGCACCTACGCAGAGCTCCCCCATTCGCCCGCAGGCGCGATAGCGCCGAGGACGAATCGGGGGGAGCTCGTCCGGCGCGCAGGGGCAACGCCCCGAGCACCGGCGTGTGGGGGCATCATCAACGACCCCATCGGCCGACTCATCAGAACCGACCACCCCGACGGATCCTACGAAAAGACCACCCACCGGGTCTGGAAGACCCAAACCTGGGACCGCAACGACACCCTCGACGACGAAGAAAACCTCTGGCGCCAAGCCCGACAAACTCTCCCCACCAGCGACCCCAAGCGCATCGCCTACGACAAAGCCAGCGCCCACGCCGCCACCCCCAGCGCCCAATACCTCGACCCCCTAGGCCGCCCCATCCTCAGCGTCGCCCACCACCTCGACGGCGCCGCGGCCCAATACATCGCCACCCGCACCAAGCTCGACCTCGAAGGCCACCCCCTCAGCATCACGGACCCCCTCGAGCGCCTCTGCCAGACCCACGCCTACTCCATCGCCGGCCAGCTCCTGCGCAGCGACAACATCGATGCCGGGGCCCGGACCCACCTGGCCACCGTCCTCGGCGAAGCCTGCCGCCGCTGGGACGCGAGAGACCAGCGCTTCCGCCCCCAATACGACGACCTCCGCCGCCCCACCCACCTGTTCCTCAAGGTCGGCAGCGCCAGCGAGACCCTGCTCGAGCGCCGCTACTACGGCGACGCCGCCGGCCTCACCGACCCCCAGGACCACCACCTCCGCGGCAAGCTCATCGCCCTGTACGACGGCGCCGGCCTGCTCGAGCTGGGCCCTTACGACTTCAAGGGCAACCTCCTCGCCACGCGGCGGCAGCTGACGACCGCCTACACCAGCACGCCCGACTGGAGCCCCATCGCCAGCGAGGACGACCTCGACACCGCCAAGATCACGGTGGCTGCCGCGATCCAGACCGAAACGTTCGAAGAGCTCCGCACCTTCGACGCCCTCAACCGGGTTACCTCCATCACCACCCCCGACGACTCCCTCCTCGAGCCCCTCTACAACGAGGCCAGCCTTCTCGAGGCCCTCAGCGTCTACCTGCGCGGCGCCACCACCGCGACGCCAATCATCAAAGACCTCGACTACAACGCCAAAGGCCAGCGCACCCGCATCCAATACGCACAGACCCCAGGGAGCGGCACCGCCCCCTTCGCCACCGAGTACCACTACGACGAGCTCACCTTCCGCCTGAAGCGCCTCACCACGACCCGGGTGTCCCCGAGCAACACCCTCCAAGACCTGCGCTACGAATTCGACCCCGTCGGCAACATCATCCGCATCCAAGACGACGCCCAACAGAGCCTCTTCTACGACGACGCCTTCGTTGCGCCCGAAAACCTCTACACCTACGACGCCGTTTATCGACTGATCGAAGCCACCGGCCGCGAGCACGCCTCCATCGGCACCACCCAGCTCGACCATAATGACCAGCCGATCCGCAACCTCCCCCTGCCCACCGACCCCAGCGCCGTCCGTAGCTACCTCGAGACCTACACCTACGACCACATCGGCAACCTCCTCGAGCTCTTCCACAGCGCCGGAGGAGGCGCCAACACCTGGACGCGGACCTACGCGTACGTCTCAGGCACCAACCAACTCGCCAACAACACCATCCCAGGAGGCAGCGCCACCTACACCCACGACGCCCACGGCAGCATCACCTCGATGCCCCACCTCGCGTCGATCACCTACGGCCCCTTCGACCAAATGCAGAGCGCCGACCTCGGCGGCGGAGGCGACGCCTACTACCAATACGACGCCTCGGGCCAACGCGTCCGCAAGCTGATCGACACCGGCGCCAACCTCATCAAAGAGCGCATCTACCTCGGCGCCTACGAAGTCTACCGCGAGCACATCTCCGGCGGCGTCGACCTCGAGCGCCAGAGCCTCCACGTCATGGACGGCACCCGCCGCGTCGCCGTCCTCGAGACCCTCACCATCGAAGACGGCGACCCCGTCACCACCCCCACGACGCATCAGCGCTTCCAGCTCGGCAACCACCTCGACAGCGCCCTGCTCGAGGTCGACGAGGCTGGGATGGTGGTGTCGTACGAAGAGCTCCTGCCCTACGGCGCGAGCGCTTATCGGTCGGCGAGGTCAGGCGTCGAGGTCTCCCCGCGTCGCTATCGCTACACGGGGAAGGAAAGGGACGACGAGACGGGGCTCTACTATTACGGCGCACGGTATTACGCCGCGTGGCTCGGACGGTGGACGAGCGCGGATCCGCTGGGCTTGCAAGCTGGGCTGAACCTCTACCTCTATGGCCGGGCCAGCCCGGTTGTCTACGTCGACCCGAGCGGCATGTTCGACGTCATGGCCATGGCGAACCTCGGCCAGACCGCAGCCACGAACGCGGCATTCTCGGCGGCCGACGCGGAGGCGCGAAGCTGGGCGCCTGACTCATCGGACGTCCTCCACGAGGACACGCCCCGACCGACGACGGAATACGAGCCAGGGCAGGCTGCTGCCGCGATGGCCGAGCCGCCGTCGCCCTCGGAGCGGACCGAGTTCACGGAGCCGGGGAACATGGGCTTCGGGACAAACCTCGTCGCGCCCGCCGAGCTCTACGAACAGGCGCAGCTCGACGCTGAGAACGCCTGGCGCCAGGAGGCCCTCGAACGCAAGGACTACTCCGAGAAGAACATCCGCGGTCACAAGCTCTGGACCCAGAACGCTCAGACCGGCAAGATGGAGCTGACGCCGGACAGGTGCCTCGAGTTGCCGGTCGGCACCAGCGATGTCGAGGTGGGGCTGGCGATGAGCGGCGCCGGGCGGCTGCTTGGGGCGGGCATTAACTCCGCACTCGGAGCGTTGGGGAGATTCAGAACGGCCGCCCCCACTGTTGCGACCGGGGGAACGACGACGGCTGCCGGCGTCAGCAGCAGGCTTGAGGCCCAGACTGTGCTTCGCGCGGAGGGCTTTCCAGGGTGGACACGGTATTACAGGCCGAACATTCGCGTTGACGCTCTTGTGTTTGATCGCCGACTAAGCGGTCAGGCTCGTGCGCTCGCGGAGGCACACGAGATGGTTCACGTAGGCGACGCAATTCGGCATCCACAACTCACGTTCCTAGGGGCATTCTCCAAGGCGCCCGGGGCGGGCTACGCCAACGCTGTTCTTGAAGCCCGGGCGTACTTCGCGACCGAAGGTCTCCAGGGTTCCGCGGGAGTCCTCTCGTCCGTTGCTGCAAACGGACGGCTCCGGTACCTGATCGCTGACATTGGCTACACCGCGGCCATCGGTGCCGCCGCGTACTGGGCGCTTCGGGAGTAGTCGGTGACGTATGAAAGAGAGCGTTCTCGTCCTCATCGTGGTCTCTGGCATGGTCGGCGCTCTTATTGCCTTTCACCTCGGCGTTCGCCTAGCGGCTGAGCGCATTGAGCGCTGCCGGTACGGCATTGGTTGGAACGACGTGGCCACGCATCTTGACCGCGGCGAGGGCTGCTTGGTCGTAGACCGGGTAGGATCCGGGCGTGGAATATTCGGCGCTGCGGTCTGGTGGTTACCAAAGCCCGTTGGCACTGCGTTGGAGGCGAGCTGCCTGATCCCACAACACGCGCGTCTCGTAGATTGTCCGAGGAGGTTAAGAACGGCAGGCGCGCTCCGGGCCAGATTTCCCCTGGTCAAGGTCTATGAAAACGACTGGGTGACGCTTCGTACCCGTTCACCACCGCTGAGATAGTCGAGCGACTGTATGCCACCGCAACCGACCGGCGCAGCGTCCCCCGGCCTGTACTGCTGAAGTAGTCCAGCGACCTTTTCCGCCGACAAACCACTGATCCAATGGCCCACTCCGACTGCATCGTAGACCTGCCACGCGGGCGCGGCAGCGCTCGCATGCTGAGTTCTGCATTGGGTCGAAGCTGCGGGCCCCGCGGCACGGACTGGTCGCGCGGCTGCCGACGGCTCTCCGGACAGAGCCCTCCACTGCGGCCACGCGTGGGCCGCCATGCTCGCCTCGCCGTCGCGGGCTCAAGCCGCCGCGCGCAGCTTCACGATCGCGAGGTGTGGTCGGCCCTCCACGGTGCCGCAGACGAGCTCGAGGTGGGTGGCCCGGCCGGGCACTCCCCCCGGATGGCCGCGGGCGAGCGGGTAGTGCGCCCGAAGCTCGCAGCGTCGACGCTTTCGCGCGGGGCTGCCACCGAGCGATCGCTCGCGCGGCGTTATGCCAGCCAGCCCCCCCGCGCGCCGGACGCGCACCGAGGCTCACCCGCGTTCCGCGAGCGCCGCGACCACCAACGCCACGGCCTCCTCGAGCCGCTGCTGCACCAGCTGGCGCGGCAGCCTCAGCACCCGGTAGCCCATGCGACCAAGGTCCCGGTCCCTCCGCGCGTCAGCCGCCGCGCGCCCCTCGTGCACTTCACCGTCGACCTCCACCACAAGCTTCGCCCGCGGCGCGACGAAATCAGCGATGTAGCGGCCCAACACCACCTGCCGCCGGAAGCGCACGCCGAGCTTCTCAGCCCGGAGCGCCTCCCAGAGCAGCGCCTCGGTGGTGGTGGGCGCCGCGCGGAAGGCGACGGCCCGAGCGACGATGACAGCGTGCGGTGTGCGCATGACGACCTCCCGAGCCCGGCCCCCTGGCTGGGCTTCGGCGTCCCTTGGCGCAGAGGGCGTGACGCGCTCGCTGGATCCTCACGGTGCCGTCGAGCGTCCTCCCCGATCGATCTCGCCACGACAGGTTCCGCCGCCCAGCAACGCCATAGCAGGAGGCGCCAGCCCACCTCCCAGCGAAGCCAGCGCAGCACCTACGCAGAGCTCCCCCATTCGCCCGCAGGCGCGATAGCGCCGAGGACGAATCGGGGGGAGCTCGTCCGGCGCGCAGGGGCAACGCCCCGAGCACCGGCGTGTGGGGGCATCATCAACGACCCCACCGGCCGACTCGTCAGAGTCGACCACCCCGACGGATCCTACGAAAAGACCACCCAAGGGACCTGGAAGACCCAAACCTGGGACCGCAACGACACCCTCGACGACGAAGAAAACCTCTGGCGACAGGCCCGCGAGACCCTCCCCACCACGGACCCCAGGCGCATCGCCTACGACAAAGCCAGCGCCCACGCCGCCACCCCCAGCGCCCAATACCTCGACCCCCTCGGCCGCCCCGTCCTCAGCGTCGCCCACCACCTCGACGGCGCCGCGGCCCAACACCTCGCCACCCGCACCAACCTCGACCTCGAAGGCCACCCCCTCAGCATCACGGACCCCCTCGAGCGCCTCTGCCAGACCCACGCCTACTCCATCGCCGGCCGCCTCCTGCGCAGCGACAACATCGACAGCGGCATTCGCCACCACCTGGCCACCGTCCTCGGCGAAGCCTGCCGCCGCTGGGACGCGAGAGACCAGCGCTTCCGCCCCCAATACGACGACCTCCGCCGCCCCACCCACCTGTTCCTCAAGGTCGGCAGCGCCAGCGAGACCCTGCTCGAGCGCCGCTACTACGGCGACGCCGCCGGCCTCACCGACCCCAGGACCACCACCTCCGCGGCAAGCTCATCGCCCTGTACGACGGCGCCGGCCTGCTCGAGCTGGGCCCTTACGACTTCAAGGCCAACCTCCTCGCCACCCGGCGCCAGCTGACGACCGCCTACACCAGCACGCCCGACTGGAGCCCCATCGCCAGCGAGGACGACGTCGACGCCGCCAAGATCACGGTGGCTGCCGCGATCCAGACCGAAACGTTCGAAGAGCTCCGCACCTTTGACGCCCTCAACCGGGTTACCTCCATCACCACCCCCGACGACTCCCTCCTCGAGCCCCTCTACAACGAAGCCAGCCTCCTCGAGGCCCTCAGCGTCTACCTGCGCGGCGCCACCACCGCGACGCCAATCATCAAAGACCTCGACTACAACGCCAAAGGCCAAAGGACGCGGATCGAATACAGCGACGACGAGGGCACCGCCCCCTTCGCCACCGAGTACCACTACGACGAGCTTACCTTCCGCCTGAAGCGCCTCATCACGACCCGAGTGTCCCCGAGCAACACCCTCCAAGACCTGCGCTACGAATTCGACCCCGTCGGCAACATCATCCGCATCCAAGACGACGCCCAACAGAGCCTCTTCTACGACGACGCCTTCGTTGCGCCCGAAAACCTCTACACCTACGACGCCGTCTATCGACTGATCGAAGCCACCGGCCGCGAGCACGCCTCCATCGGCACCACCCAGCTCGACCACCAAGACCAACCGATCCGCAACCTCCCCCTGCCCACCGACCCCAGCGCCGTCCGCAGCTACCTCGAGACCTACATCTACGACCCCATCGGCAACCTCCTCGAGCTCTTCCACAGCGCCGGAGGCGGCGCCAACACCTGGACGCGGACCTACGCGTACGTCTCAGGCACCAACCAACTCGCGAGCAACACCATCCCCGGGGGAAGCGCCACCTACACCCACGACGCCCACGGCAGCATCACCTCGATGCCCCACCTCGCGTCGATCACCTACGGCCCCTTCGACCAAATGCAGAGCGCCGACCTCGGCGGCGGAGGCGACGCCTACTACCAATACGAGGCCTCAGGCCAACGCGTCCGCAAGCTGATCGACACCGGCGCCAACCTCATCAAAGAGCGCATCTACCTCGGCGCCTACGAAATCTACCGCGAGCACATCTCCGGAGACATCGACCTCGAGCGCCAGAGCCTCCACGTCATGGACGGCACCCGCCGCGTCGCCGTCCTCGAGACCCTCACCATCGAAGACGGCAACCCCGTCACCACTCCCGTCACCCATCAGCGCTTCCAGCTCGGCAACCACCTCGACAGCGCCCTGCTCGAGGTCGACGAGGCTGGGATGGTGGTGTCGTACGAAGAGCTCCTGCCCTACGGCGCGAGCGCTTATCGGTCGGCGAGGTCAGACGTCGACGTCTCCCCGCGTCGCTATCGCTACACGGGGAAAGAGAGGGACGACGAGACGGGGCTCTACTACCACGGGGCCAGGTACTACGCGTGCTGGCTGGGGAGGTGGACCAGCGCAGATCCCTTGGGCATAGGGGCCGATGGGCCAGGGTTGTACAACTACACGCGGGGCTCGCCGGTGGTGTTGGTCGACCCGACCGGCGGAGAGCCGATGCCCCCTCCCGCTGCGGGCGTGTCGCCGCCGCCGCCTCCACCTCCGCCAGGCAAGCCGCCCTCGTTTGGTCAACGGGTCTCGGCTGCCACGCGAAGCATCGCCCGCGGCCTGCGCCAGGCGTCCTCAGCCTCGGCCGGCGGATCCCCCCCGCCAACGGCCAGCGCGACCGCCTCGAGCGGTGGCGAGAGCAGCGTGCTCGGGAACGTGCTCAGCGGTGCTGCCGAAGAGGTTGGCCACAAGGCCAGCTCCCCTGGCGAAGGGAGTGATCGACCATCCGCTCCAGGCGCTTCAAAGCGCCACGCCGCTTGGCGCCGGAGCCGCGCTCGTTATAGGAGCCATCTCCTCGTCGACGCGCATCATCGAGACCGCGATGGCCTCCGCCACCGTCGCTTCTGGCGACGAATCGCAGAGGCAGTTCGGAAAGCTCTTGGTCAACCTCGTCGAGCTCGCCCTGACGGTCGCGCCGTTCGTGAAGGGCGGCAAGACAGGGAAGGGGTCCAGCAGCGACCCGCTCGGCACCTCCGATGACATCAAGATCGACCTCGGTTCTGACCCCGACTTCGGGCTCAAGCCGCAGTTTGAGCCCGTGGCTCGGCCATCGGTGCTTGCGGAGACGAACGCCCAGAAGCCGACATTGATGGACCCGCTGCGGCCGCGAGTGACAAAGGTCTCGGAGGCCGACCCGTTCCAGGCAGATCCCTCGGCACAAGGCCCACACAGCGTCGTGGGCACCAGAACGGAACCAAGGCGTTCGCCGGAACCCTACCGGACGGCCATTACATACTCCGAGTCAGGACAACCGCTGGGCAAGGTCGACATCACGTCGCACGGTCGAGGCGACCACCCCAATCCGCACTGGCATCCATTCGAGGCCACGCGACATGTTCCGTCCGATCCGACCCGGCCAGGCAATTTCGGCCCCCAGGGCCCGATGCCCGATTGGCGTGCGCTCATGCCGCATTGGTTCCGTTAGCCGCGAGGAGTATCCCATGCTTTGGCAACCGATTACGGCGACGGAACTTCAAGCTCTTGTCCAGGAACAAGAGCAGCAGTTGTCACGACTGCAGCAAGACCGGTTCGCTGCGTATCGCGTCAAGCCGTGGAGCGCGGTCCTCGTCCGCTCATCCGCCACGGGCCCCGAACCAGTCTTCGTGGTCGCGCAACGAGGCAACAAGGTGCTCTACTTTGACGACGTCGAGTTCGGCTTCGAGGTGGCAGTCGTGGATGCGGAAGGACAGATAGTGAATCCCGGTGCACCACAGAACGTTCTCGCCGACGTCGTCGACGACTGGTGGACCTTCGCATCTGAATAGTGTGATCCCGAGATGGAAGCACCACAGCAACCGCTTACCATTCCCTCCAGGCCCCAACTGACTTACGTGAGCACGAGCCCAGACAACAAGACCCCGTCCCGGCGTCAGCCACGCTGTGGGGTCACATTGTCGCGGGCCGAGGCACCCGGCCGCCACATCGGGGCCCCTGACGGCTTCGCGACCGCGATTGGCACCGCGCTACCGAGGGATCTCTCCGAGCGCGGCCACTACCAACGCCACGGCCTCCTCGAGCCGCTCCTGCACCAGCTCGCGCGGCAGCCGCAGCACCCGGTAGCCCATGCGACCGAGGTCCCGGTCCCTCCGCGCGTCAGCCGCTGCGCGCCCCCCATGCACCTCGCCGTCGACCTCGACCACGAGCTTCGCCCGCGGCGCCACGAAGTCAGCGATGTAGCGGCCCAGCACCACCTGCCGCCGGAAGCGCACCCCGAGCTTCCCAGCCCGGAGCGCCTCCCAGAGCAGCGCCTCGGTGGTGGTGGGCGCCGCACGGAAGGCGGCGGCCCGAGCGACGATGACAGCGTGCGGTGTGCGCATGACGAGCTCCCGAGCTCGGCCCCCTGGCCGGGCTTCGGCGCCCCCTGGCGCAGGGGGCGTGACGCGCTCGCTCGGTCCGCACGGCGCCGTCGAGCGTGCTCCCCGATCGATCTCGCCACCCGTCACCGAGCGCGGCTCGCCACGTGCGCCTCTCAGCCGGAGCCCGGCCAGGGGGTCGGGCGAAGGGCTGAGCGCGGCCCCTTCGCTCTGCTCGGTGCCACGTGGAGCACGCCGACACCTGGCTCGGCGACCACCCCGACCATCACAAGCGTCTCCGCCCTCGGACTGACGGCTCGGTTGCCCCATCCCGAGGCAGGGTCCACGCCTCAACACAGCAAGCGCAGGGGGCGCCAGCCCACCTCCCAGCGCAGCCAGCGCAGCACCTACGCAGAGCTCCCCCATTCGCCCGCAGGCGCGAAGCGCCTGGCCGCGCAGCCGCGCCCCAACCCGCACCGGTGCCGCCAGGCGCGCAGCGCCGAGGACGAATCGGGGGGAGCTCGACGGCGCGCAGGGGCAACGCCCCGAGCACCGGCGTGTGGGGGCATCACTATCGACGCCCTCAACCGGGTTACCTCCATCACCACCCCCGACGACTCCCTCCTCGAGCCCCTCTACAACGAGGCCAGCCTCCTCGAGGCCCTCAGCGTCTACCTGCGCGGCGCCACCACCGCGACGCCGATCATCAAAGACCTCGACTACAACGCCAAAGGCCAGAGGACGCGGATCGAATACAGCGACGACGAGGGCACCGCCCCCTTCGCCACCGAGTACCACTACGACAAGCTTACCTTCCGCCTGAAGCGCCTCACCACGACCCGAGTGTCCCCGAGCAACACCCTCCAAGACCTGCGCTACGAATTCGACCCCGTCGGCAACATCATCCGCATCCAAGACGACGCCCAACAGAGCCTCTTCTACGACGACGCCTTCGTTGCGCCCGAAAACCTCTACACCTACGACCCCCTCTACCGCTTGGTCCAAGCCACCGGCCGCGAGCACGCCTCCATCGGCAATACCCAGCTCGACCACCAAGACCAACCGATCCGGAATCTCCCGCTCCCTACGGATCCCAGCGCCGTCCGCTCCTACCAGGAGCAATACACCTACGATCGTGTCGGCAACCTCCTCGAGCTCTTCCACAGCGCCGGAGGCGGCGCCAACACCTGGACGCGGACCTACAGCTACACCACCGGCACCAACCGCCTCGCGAGCAACACCATCCCCGGGGGAAGCGCCACCTACACCCACGACGCCCACGGCAGCATCACCTCGATGCCCCACCTCGCGTCGATCACCTACGGCCCCTTCGACCAAATGCAGAGCGCCGACCTCGGCGGCGGAGGCGACGCCTACTACCAATACGACGCCTCAGGCCAACGCGTCCGCAAGCTGATCGACACCGGCGCCAACCTCATCAAAGAGCGCATCTACCTCGGCGCCTACGAAATCTACCGCGAGCACATCTCCGGAGACATCGACCTCGAGCGCCAGAGCCTGCACGTCATGGACGGCACCCGCCGCGTCGCCCTGCTCGAGACCCTCACCATCGAAGACGGCGACCCCGTCCCCACCCCCACGACGCATCAGCGCTTCCAGCTCGGCAACCACCTCGACAGCGCCCTGCTCGAGGTCGACGAGGCTGGGATGGTGGTGTCGTACGAAGAGCTCCTGCCCTACGGCGCGAGCGCTTATCGGTCGGCGAGGTCAGACGTCGACGTCTCCCCGCGTCGCTATCGCTACACGGGGAAGGAGCGGGACGACGAGACGGGGCTCTACTACCACGGGGCCAGGTACTACGCGTGCTGGCTTGGAAGATGGACCAGCGCCGACCCGCTCGGGATCGGGGCCGATGGGCCCGGGTTGTACAACTACACGCGGGGCTCGCCGGTGGTGTTGGTCGACCCGACCGGCGGTGAGCCAATGCCCCCTCCCGCGGCGGGCGTGTCGCCGCCGCCGCCGCCACCTCCGCCAGGCAAGCCGGCCTCGCTTGGTCAACGGGTCTCAGCGGCCACGCGAAGCATCGCCCGCGGCCTGCGCCAGGCGTCCTCAGCCTCGGCCGGCGGATCCCCCCCGCCAACGGCCAGCGCGACCGCCTCGAGCGGTGGCGAGAGCAGCGTGCTCGGGAACGTGCTCAGCGGTGCTGCCGAAGAGGTTGGCCACAAGGCCAGCTCCCTGGCGAAGGGAGTGATCGACCATCCGCTCCACACGCTTCAAAGCGCCACGCCGCTTGGCGCCGGAGCCGCGCTCGTCACAGGAGCCGTCTCCTCGTCGACGCGCATCATCGAGACCGCGATGGCCTCCGCCACCGTCGCGTCCGGCGACGAATCGCAGAAGCATTTCGGAAAGCTCTTGGTCAACCTCGTCGAGCTCGCCCTGACGGTCGCGCCGTTCGTGAAGGGCGGTAAGACAGGGAAGGGGTCCAGCACCGACCCGCTCGACATCGCCGATGACATCAAGCTCGACTTCGGCTCCGACCCCGACTTTGGGTTGAAGCCGAGGTTCGATCTCTCTGACCTGCCCGCGACTGGTGGCCCCGAGCGTCTCCCGATTCCGAGCCGCCTATTCCGCGAGGGCACGCCAAGCCCGTCCAACCTCAAGCTTCGGCCCGACGAGGAGGCCCTTTCCTTCCGTGATTCTCTCTCCAATCCCATTGGTTCGGCGGAGCGTCCGGTTTTTCGGCCGGGGAAGGATTGGTTCGAGATCGACACGTCAAGCTTGCCGCCGGGATCACTTGTGCCGGACAACAAGCCTCCCGGCCATGTCGGTATCAAGGGTGTGGATGCCGAAACCCTCAGAAAGCTGGTGGTGGGTCGTGGAAAATTCCCAAAGTAGAGAATCGGATTTGATCTCGTTCCTCGGAAGACTCGACCGGACGCTAGCAAGGCGTCGCGAAGAGCTGCTCAGAGCATTGCCGGCCTCTGCGGTGCGTAGCGCCGTCGAATGTAGAGACTACGAAACGGGTCCTATGGTCGAGGCCTGGCTCGAAGCCGAGTTCAGGGTGGGCTACGCCATCGTTTGGTGGATGGAGTTACGACCATCCGATGAGCGATGGACGCTTTCGGCCTGCGCTTCGATCAATGGGCAAGACGAATTTGTACGGTTCGAGGACGCAAGCGGACTCTCATATCCGGCAATGAAGACGAGGGCCATGTCACTCTTGGCTGAGCTGCTCGCGTGCACGCCGCCAACGACCAAATGAGGCGCTGCGGCCGCTGTAGTAGTCCAGCGACCTTTGCGGCGTGAACTTCACTGACCAATGGCACGCTCCGACTCTTTTTTGGACCCACATCGCGCGCGCGACGGCGCATGCGGGGAGAGGTCTGCGCCGAGTCGGGGCCTCTGCCTCGCCCGCGCGAGGGTCCGAGGGTGCTGGCCAGCGCAGAAGACGCGAACTGGTGCGGCGCGGCCTCGGGCGGGCAGCCAAGGCTTGCTCGCCGTCGAGGGCTCACGCGGCGACGCGGAGCTTCACGATCGGCAGGTGCTCGCGGCCCTCGACGAGGTGGCACACCAGCTCGAGGCCGCGGTCCGCTCGTCGTGGCAGGCCCCCCGGGCTGCCCCGCGCGAGCGGGTAGTTGGGTCGGGGCTCGCGGCGTCGCCGCTTTCGCGCGGGGACGCCACCGCGCAATCGCTCGCGCGGCGTCAAGCCACCCAGCCCCTCCGCGCGCCGGACGGACGCGGCAGCTCACCGGCGTTCCGCGAGCGCCGCCACCACGAGCCCCACGGCCTCCTCGAGCCTCTCCTGCACCAGCTTGCGCGGCAGCCTCAGCACCCGGTAGCCCATGCGACCGAGGTCCCGGTCCCGGCGCGCGTCAGTCGCCGCGCGCCCCTCGTGCACCTCGCCGTCGACCTCGACCACGAGCTTCGCGCGCGGCGCGACGAAGTCAGCGATGTACCTGCCCAACACCACCTGCCGCCGGAAGCGCACGCCGAGCCTCTCAGCTCGGAGCGCCTCCCAGAGCAGCGCCTCGGTGGTGGTGGGCGCCGCCCGAAAGGCAGCGGCCCGTGCGACGATGACAGCGTGCGGTGTGCGCATGAGGACCTCCCGAGCCCGGCCCCCTGGCCGGGCTTCGGCGTCCCCTGGCGCAGGGGGCGTGACGCGCTCGCTGGATCCTCACGGCGGCGTCGAGCGTGCTCCCCCGTCGAGCAGCCCACCCGTCACCGAGCGCGGCGCGCCACGTGCGCCTCTCAGCCGCAGCCCGGCCAGGGGGTCGGGCGAAGGGCCGATGGCACGCGGCTCGCGCTGCACAGCGCCACCGCCCCCTGGAGGACAGCGACATCACGCTCGGCGACCATCGTAAGCGTCTCCACGCTCGGCATCACCACTGCCGTGCCAAGAGTCAAAGCAGGCTCGGCCCACGAGCACAGCAACAGCAGGAGGCGCCAGCCCACCTCCCAGCGAAGCCAGCGCAGCACCTACCCAGAGCTCCCCCATTCGCCCGCAGGCGCGATAGCGCCGAGGACGAATCGGGGGGAGCTCGTCCGGCGCGCAGGGGCAACGCCCCGAGCACCGGCGTGTGGGGGCATCATCAACGATCGTGTCGGCAACCTCCTCGAGCTCTTCCACAGCGCAGGAGGCGGCGCCAACACCTGGACGCGGACCTACAGCTACACCACCGGCACCAACCGCCTCGCCAACAATACCATTCCAGGAGGCAGCGCCACCTACACCCACGACGCCCACGGCAGCATCACCTCGATGCCCCACCTCGCGTCGATCACCTACGGCCCCTTCGACCAGATGGCCAACGCCGACCTCGGCGGCGGAGGCGACGCCTACTACCAATACGACGCCTCGGGCCAACGCGTCCGCAAGCTGATCGACACCGGCGCCAACCTCATCAAAGAGCGCATCTACCTCGGCGCCTACGAAATCTACCGCGAGCACATCTCCGGAGACATCGACCTCGAGCGCCAGAGCCTGCACGTCATGGACGGCACCCGCCGCGTCGCCCTGCTCGAGACCCTCACCATCGAAGACGGCGACCCCGTCACCACTCCCGTCACCCATCAGCGCTTCCAGCTCGGCAACCACCTCGACAGCGCCCTGCTCGAGGTCGATGAGGCTGGGAGGGTGGTGTCGTACGAAGAGCTCCTGCCGTACGGCGCGAGCGCTTATCGGTCGGCGAGGTCAGATGTCGACGTCTCCCCGCGTCGCTATCGCTACACAGGGAAGGAGCGGGACGACGAGACGGGGCTCTACTATTACGGCGCCAGGTACTACGCCGCGTGGCTCGGACGGTGGACTAGCGCCGACCCGCTGGGCATCGGGGCCGATGGGCCGGGGTTGTACAACTACACGCGGGGCTCGCCGGTCGTGTTGGTGGACCCGACGGGCGGTGAGCCGATGCCCCCTCCCGCGGCGGGCGTGTCGCCGCCTCCTCCTCCACCTCCGCCAGGCAAGCCGCCCTCGTTTGGTCAACGGGTCTCAGCGGCCACGCGAAGCATCGCCCGCGACCTACGCCAAGCGTCCTCAGCCTCGGCCGGCGGATCCCCCCCGCCAACGGCCAGCGCGACCGCCTCGAGCGGTGGCGAGACCAGCGTGCTCGGGAACGTGCTCAGCGGTGCTGCCGAAGAGGTTGGCCACAAGGCCAGCTCCCTGGCGAAGGGAGTGATCGACCATCCGCTCCAGGCGCTTCAAAGCGCCACGCCGCTTGGCGCCGGAGCCGCGCTCGTCACAGGAGCCATCTCCTCGTCGACGCGCATCATCGAGACCGCGATGGCTTCCGCCACCGTGGCGTCGGGCGACGAATCGCAGAGGCAGTTCGGAAAGCTCTTGGTCAACCTCGTCGAGCTCGCCCTGACGGTCGCGCCGTTCGTGAAGGGCGGCAAGACAGGGAAGGGGTCCAGCAGCGACCCGCTCGGCGTCGCTGATGACATCAAGATCGACTTGGGCACCGACCCCGACTTTGTGATGCCCGGGACACGGCAAGGTCTGCTCAGCGGATCAGTCTCGAGCGACGCCTCAATCGGCTCTTCCGTTGGCGCGTTGCGGCGCCTGGAGTTTGAGGCATCTCCTAAGCATCCGGTTGGACGTTCGCCTCGACCCGGCGTCAGTCCAGGGCCGGCGGATGGTCAGGCGGCTCTTGATGTGTCCGTCGAGGTCGGGAAGCGTCGCGTCGGCATCGACTACGGGACCGAAGAGTTCGTCGTCTTCGACGAAACACACCCCGGCCGAACTGGCATTTCTAGCGAACAGCGAGTCTTTCATGGGCACACTCGAAACTGGAATGAGCTTGATTCAAAGATGCAGAATGCGTTGATCGACGCCGAAATGGCAAACCGGAAGGGGAAGGTACAACGAGGCAGCAGATGAGCACGGAATACACTCAGGCGCGACGAGACAGCTATTGGGAAGCGGTCTCAGCTGGCGACATTGACCGGATTCACGAGGCTCTTGTGGACGTGGCATTCACGGATTCAGACTGGCGCTGGGTCCAGGCTCGCTGTCTGGAATGTCTAGAGCACCCATCGTGGACCGTTCGAGCGATTGCTGCGACCTGCATTGGCCACATCGCGCGTATTCACAGAGCTATTGATCTCGAACTCGTCAAATCGAGCCTTGCGAGGGCGGCTGAAGATCCGCGCGTAGCCGACTATGTCACCGGTGCGCTGGACGACATTGTTCAGTTCGTTGCAGCCCCGCCCTCGTAGCGCCCGCCCCGGTCCAGCAGGTGTTCTGGCGGGTTGCCAATTACACACGACCAAGGTGGCGCCACACTTGTCGTAATCCCGAGCCCATGGTGACGATCTTCTCCTCGAAATCAGACAACACGACTTCGTCGCGGCATCAGCCTCGACCAGGGGTCGTGTTGCCGCGCCTCGAGGCGTCTGGCCACCATCTGCTCGAGTGCGACCGTGCGCGTCGGGCCGGAGTCGGCACCGCGCTACCGAGGAATCTCCCCGAGCGCCGCGACCACCAACGCCACAGCCTCCTCGAGCCGCTCCTGCACCAGCTCGCGCGACAAGCGCAGCGCGCGGTAGCCCATGCGCCCAAGGTCTCGATCCCGCCGCGCATCCGCCCCGGTGCGCCCCGCGTGCACCTCGCCGTCGACCTCGACCACGAGCTTGGCGCGCGGCGAGAGGAAGTCAGCGATGTAGCGGCCCAGCACGACCTGCCGGCGAAAGCGCCCCCCGAGCTTCTCGGCCCGGAGCGCCTCCCAGAGCAGCGCCTCGGTGGTGGTGGGCGCCGCCCGGAAGGCGGCGGCCCGAGCGACGATGACAGCGTGCGGTGTGCGCATGACGACCTCCCGAGCCCGGCCCCCTGGCCGGGCTTCGGCGTCCCATGGCGCAGGGGGCGTGACGCGCTCGCCCGATCCCTTCGTCGCCGTCGAGCGTGCTCCCCGCTCGAGGTCGCCCCCCGGCACCGAGCGCGGCGCGCCACGTGCGCCGCTCAGCCGCAGCCCGGCCAGGGGGCCGGGCGACGGGCCAAGCGCACCCGGCTTGCGCTGCGCGCGACCACCGGTCCCTGGGAAAGCGCCGCGCCTCGCTCAGCGAGCATCCCGACCACCGCGAGCGCCTCTGCCCTCGGCCTGACGGCTCGGTTGTCCCATCCCGAGGCAGGGTCCTCGCTGTACGATGGTAATCGCAGCGGGCGCCAGCCCACCTCCCAGCGCAGCCAGCGCAGCACCTACCCAGAGCTCCCCCATTCGCCCGCAGGCGCGATAGCGCCGAGTACGATCGTGTCTGCCTTCGGTCTGGCGGCTTGGTTGCCCCATCCCGAGGCAGGATCCACGCCTCAGCACAGCAAGCGCAGCGGGCGCCAGCCCACCTCCCAGCAACGCCAGCGCAGCACCTACGCAGAGCTCCCCCATTCGCCCGCAGGCGCGATAGCGCCGAGGACGAATCGGGGGGAGCTCGTCCGGCGCGCAGGGGCAACGCCCCGAGCACCGGCGTGTGGGGGCATCATCAGGTGCGTCGGGGCATCATCCGGCGCGTGGGGGCATCATCAGGCGCGTGGGGGAATGATAGCTACGCCTTCAGCTGTTCGAACTCTCCGTCCTCGCCCAGATCGGGCGCGCCGAAGTGGCTCTCGGGGACGCCCATGGCGTTGCACAGGGTCGTCAGCAGCTTGTTGTGCGAGGCGTCTGCGTCGTTGCGGGTGTCTTCCTGGGCGGTGACCTTGACGTATTCGCCCTGCTTGAAGTACCCGCCGCAGCCGCCGGCGATGATGACGGGCAGGTCGCGAAAGTCGTGGTCTTTGCCGTGGGAGAGCTCGTTCATGTACACCACTGCCGTGTTGTCGAGCACGCTCTGGCCGTCTCCCTCCTGGTAGCTGTCGAGGCGGGTGAGGAGGTACGCGAGCTGGGTCGTGTACCACTGGTCGATCCCGGCGAGCATGTCCTCGTAGCCAGCGACCTCGCCGCCCGAGTTGTCGTCCATCGTGTTTCCGTGGGACAGCTTGTGGTGGTTGTATTGGTGGTTGAGGCCGTCCCAGTTGAAGATCGGCCCGCCGGCGCCGGAGCCCCAGAGCATGGTGCCGACCTTGGTCGCGCCGCAGGCGATGGCGAGGGCCAGCACGTCGAGCTGCAGCTGGCCGATCTTCTTGTACTCGGAGTCGTTCGCGACGGTGTTCGGGTCGATCAGCTCGAGCTCCGCCGCGCGGGCCGGGTCGAGCTCGCAGGCGATCGAGCCGTTGATGGTGTTCTCCAGGTCACGCACCGTGTCGAAGTGCGATTGCAGCTTGTCGCGGTCGGCCTTGGAGAGCCTCCTCGAGAGCAACGAGCTGTATTCGTCCTGCACGAGGTCGAGCACGCTCTGGCGCCGCGCGGTGAACATGGCGAGCTCTTCGTCGTCGAGGTTGCCGAGGCCGACGAGGTCGAGGTAGGCGAGCCGCGGGTTGTTCTCGGCGAGCACGGGGGCGTTCGAGCCGGAGTACGAGATGTTGCCGAGCACGCCGTCGGCGCGCCAGCCAGCCATGAGGGTGAGCGAGGGGGTCCCCGCTGGGTTCACGGCGTTCGCGATGTGCTGGTCGACCGAGATGCCATCCGCGTAGACGCTGCCCTCGATCAGGCGACGCGCCGTGAGCTTGCAGCCCATGCCCTTGGCGTGATCGTCGCCGGCGCTCGCGTCCCAGCCGAAGCCGCGCGGGGACATGTGCATCCCCCGCGGGATGAGCAGGCGCTCGGCGAACGGCGCCAGCGGGGCCATGCCGCAGTCGGCCGCGAACGAGGCCTGGGAGAGCGCGCCGTAGCCGACGCTGGGCCAGAAGCGGTCCATGTTCACGCCGTTGCAGCAGAAGAAGACGATCAGCCGCTTGTTCGCGCTGGAGCCTCCGGCGTGGGCCTCGGGGCGCGAGAGGGACTCGAGGAATGGCAGGCCGAGGGTGACGCCGAGCGCGCCCCTCAGGAAGTTGCGACGGCTCATTGCTCGATCTCCTCTTCGATGCGGTAGCGGAAGGTCTTGGTCAGCGTGAAGGCGACGAGCATCTCCTTGACGTCGTAGCCGGCCTCCATGAACCGCTGGTTCAACAGATCGATGGTGCATTGGTCGGCCTCGGACTCCTCCCGCGCGAAGCCGTAGCGGTACCATTGCGTCAGGTAGCAGGCGCCCGCCGACTCGCTCCCTGCGATCTGGTTCACCAGATCGATCGGGCCGTCGACCTGGGTCGTGTCGCCCTCCATGCGAAAATCGCCCGTCGGGTCGATCGGCTCGCCGTTCTCGGTGTCGCGCCAGGCCCCCAGGCCGTCGAAGTTCTCGAGCGCGTAGCCGGGGGCGTTGACCAGCGAGTGGCACCCGACGCAGGCCTCGCCCGAGGTGTGGGCCTCGACCTGCTGCTTGGTGGTCTTGATGTCGTCCGACAATGGCGGGAGCGTCGTGTCGATGTCGCCGGGTGGGTCGGGGACCTCGTTGCACAGGACGCGGCGCTGGACGAACACCCCGCGGTGGATCGGCGAGGAGCCGGTGGTGTAGGCGTGTGAGGCGAGGAAGCCGGGCTGGGTCAGCAGGCCCGCGCGCCGGGTGGGGTCGAGCTCGACCTGGGTCAGCTCGGGCCCGAACGCGCCCTCCAGCCCATAGATGGCGGCGAGCTCGTCGTTGACGAACGTGGTGCGGGAGAGGAGCAGGTCGCGGACGCCGCCCGAGAGCTCGAAGACGACGTGACGGATGAAGCGCTCGGTCTCCTCTCGCATCGCGGCCGCGGTGGACGGTCCGAAGCTCGGGTACAGGGTGGGGTCCTTCTGGACGTTCGCGTATTTGTCGAGCTGGAGCCATTGCGCGTGGAAGTCGTCGACCGGCCCGGCGGCTCGGGCGTCTTCGATGAGGCGTCGCGCTTGAGCCTCGATGCCGGCCTCGGTGTCGAGCTCACCGCTCTCGGCCGCGGCGAGCAGGTCGTCGTCGGGGGCGCTGTTCCAGATCAGGTACGAGAGGCGCGTCGCGACCTCGAAGCCGGTGAGCGGGATGAGCTGGTCGGAGTCGAGCTCTTCGGACAGCTCCACCCGGTACAGGAAGTGGGGGGACTGGAGGAACGCCTCGACCAGGTGGCGGATGCCTTGCTCGAAGGGCGTTCCGGCGCTGAACTTGCCGGCGCCTCGCCCATAGAGGGCGACGTAGGCGTCGACCTCCGGCGCGGTGAGCGGCCGGCGGAACGCTCGCCGCCCGAAGGACTCGACGAACTCGCGCGCGCAGACGTCGTCTCCGGCCGCCACCTCGCACGGCACGAGGTTGCCCATCGTCGCGGGGTCGGCGACGCGCGCGGAGAGCGCCTCGGCCGCGCGCTGGTAGTCCCGCGCGAGCCGAGGCTGCACCACGAGCGCGGCGGCGTTGTTGTCGAACCCCGCGAACGTCGGATCGTCCAGGAAGTCGGCGCTCGGCGCGAGATCGGGCAGGCCGAGCAGATCGCGGACGGTGTTGTCGTATTGCGCGTGCGTCAGCCGCACGAGGCGCGGCTGAGGGCCCGGCAGCTCTCCCGTGGCGCACAGCGCCTCGGTGTCGGGGCCCGGTCCGGGGCCCGGGTCAGGGTCGTCCGTGCAGCTTGCGGTGAGGCTCGCGATGACGATCGCGAGCGCGGCCCGAGGGAGTCTCAGCTGGGGCATGTGCGCCCCTCGGCAACTCTCGTGCCCGAGCTCGAAACCTCATTCTCGGCTGCTTTGTGGGGCGGGTCGCTGGGCAGCGCGACGCGCTTGGGTCACGTGGGCGGCCGGGCGCCCCCTCCGTGGGGCACCGGCGCGCGGCCCCCCCCCGCGCCGGTTTTCACGCGCGCCCTGGCGTGTGAAAACCGAAGGGCCCCGCGGTAGCGGGCGCGCGGGGAGCAAAAAAGATCCTTGGCGGGGGGAGACGAAGCCAGGCAAAGTCTCGGGCTCATGCCGGTCGACGCGGCCCACGAGGCGATCACCGAGATCATCTCTCGCGATGCATCGGGGCTGAAGCTTCGCTCGCGGAAGATCCGCGTCGACGTCGTCGCTGGCCCTCAGTCGGGGCAGTCGTTCGATCTCGCCGGTCCCGAGGTGCGCGTCGGCTCTGCTCGCGGCGCCGAGCTGCTCTTGCTCGACGGCGCCGTGAGCCGCCACCACCTCACGCTGCGCGTCGAGCGCGGGCGCGTGCGCGTGATCGACGCGGGCAGCCGCAACGGCACGCTGCTCGACGGCGTCTCGATCCGCGACGCCTACGCGCGCGCCGACTCGAGCGTGACCGCAGGCAACACGCAGCTGCGGATCAACCTGCTCCACGACGAGGTGCTGGTCCCGCTCTCGTCGCGCGAGCGCTTCGGCGCGCTGGTGGGCACGAGCCCCGCGATGCGGGTCGTCTTCACGCTGCTCGAGCGCGCCGCGGCGGTCGACGACACGGTCCTGCTCGAGGGCGAGACGGGCACCGGCAAGGAGCTCGCGGCCGAGGCGCTGCACGAGGAGAGCGCGCGCAGCGGCGGGCCCTTCGTGGTGTTCGACTGCTCGGCGGTGGCGCCGACGTTGATGGAGAGCGAGCTCTTCGGGCACGTGCGCGGCGCGTTCTCGGGCGCGGTCGCCGACCGCGAGGGAGCCCTCGAGGCGGCGGACGGCGGCACCTTGTTCCTCGACGAGATCGGCGAGCTGCCGGTCGACCTGCAGCCCAAGCTGCTGCGCGCGCT
The DNA here is from genome assembly GCA_016719945.1 of Polyangiaceae bacterium. GTDB lineage: Bacteria > Myxococcota_A > Polyangia > Polyangiales > Polyangiaceae > Xiheicaenibacterium. Next base: position 50,548 of record JADJYE010000030.1, read on the forward strand.
CGAGCGCCTCGAGGTGCGGCGCGTGGGCTCCAACGCGCCGGTGCGGGTCGACGTGCGCGTCGTGGCGGCCACCAACCGCAACCTCGCCGAGGAGGTCGCGCGCCGGGCCTTCCGAGAGGATCTGTACTATCGGCTCGCCGTCGTGCGGGTCGCGCTGCCGCCGCTGAGAGAGCGCCCAGAGGACATCCCCCTGCTCGTGGAGCACTTCTGCCGCCAGCGGGCGCAGCAGGGCCGGCCCGTGGTGCCCTTCGGCGACAGGGTGGTCCGCGGGCTCATGGGCCAGGCCTGGCCGGGGAACGTGCGCGAGCTCAAGAACGCGGTCGCGCGGGCGATCTCGATCGGCGCTGGCGCCGAGTCGGCGGGGCCGGCGAGCGTGCCCGCCTCGGCGGCGGTGAGCGGGCGCATCGATCTCAGCGTGCCGCTCAAGGAGGCGCGCGATCGGATGTGTGACCTGTTCGAGGAGCAGTACCTGCGCCTCGCCCTGACCGAGACCGGCGGCAACGTCTCGCAGGCGGCGCGCCTCGCGGGGGTCAACCGCAAGTTCATCCAGCGGGCGGTGCGCCGCTTCGGCCTCCGCGCAGACGATGACGAGGAGTGAGCAGGCCGCGCGCCGTCGCGGATATGCTGCGGAGGTGAGCGGCGTCCGCGACAAGCGCCGAGACGAGCGCGTGGGGCGGTACGCGCTGCAAGGCGAGGTCGCCACCGGCGGCATGGCCACGGTCTATTACGGCCGCCTGCAGGGGCCCGCGGGCTTCAGCCGGCCGGTGGCGATCAAGCGCCTGCACCCTCAATACGCCAAGACCCCCGACTTCGTGACGATGTTCCTGGACGAGGCGCGCCTCGCGTCGCGCATCCAGCACCCGAACGTGGTCCCCACGATCGACGTCGTCGCCGAGGGCGGCGAGCTGTTCCTGGTCATGGAGTTCGTCCCCGGCGAGTCGCTCTCCAAGCTGGTGAGGGCGTGCCCCGAGGGGCTGCCGCTGCCCATCGCCTCGGCGCTCGCGGTGGGCATGCTCGACGGGCTGCACGCCGCGCACGAGGCCGTGGGCGACGAAGGAGAGCCGCTCTGCATCGTCCACCGCGACGTCTCTCCCCAGAACGTGCTGGTCGCCACCGACGGCGTCGCGCGCTTGATCGACTTCGGCGTCGCGAAGGCGGTCGGCAACGCCACGCTGACCCGCGACGGGCAGATCAAGGGCAAGGTGGCCTACATGGCCCCTGAGCAGATCAAGGGAGAGGCCGTCGATCGCCGCGCCGACATCTACGCGGCGAGCGTGGTGCTGTGGGAGATGCTCACCGGCAGGCGCTTCTTCGGCAGCGCCGACTCGGAGGCCGCGCTCGTGCTCCGCGCCCTCGAGGCGCAGGTCTCCCCGCCGAGCGAGGAGCGCAGCCACATCCCCAAGGAGGTCGACGCCATCGTCCTGAGAGGCCTCGAGCGCGACCGGGAGCGGCGCTTCGCCACCGCGCGGGAGATGGCGCAGGCGCTCGAGCGAGCCGTCCCACCGGCCGCCTCCCGCGACGTCGCGGCGTGGCTCGAGAAGGTGCTCGGTGAGAGCGCCGAGCAGCGCGAGCAGCGCCTGCACGAGCTCGACGCCTCCGTCGCGACCGAGCTGCCGGGCCGCGCGTCTGCCGCCGTGCTCAATCGCGTGCTCACGGCGCCGGCCCTGGTCGCGCCCACCCTCGAGCCTGCTCCCGACTCGCGCCCACGCCCGCCCGCCCGAACGGGCCTGTGGGTCGGGATCGCCGTCGTGCTCGCCGGGGGCTTGGGCTTCTTCGGCTCCCGCCTGGTGCCCGCCGGGGAGGGGAGCGAGCACGTCTCGGCGGACGCGGTCGGCGCGACGGGCAGCGCAACGGTCCCCTCGCCGAGCGGCGTCGCGTCCGCCGCGGGCCCGCTCTCGCCCGCTTCTCCGTCGGCGAGCGCCTTCCCCGACAGCTCGGCGGCGACGGGCGCGCCGAGCGCCAGCGCGCCGAGCGCCAGCGCGCCGCCCGTTCCGACGGCGACGGCCAGGTCGATCGCCGCGCCGCGGCCGCCGAGCGCGCGCTGCAGCCCGCCGTTCGTGATCACGGCCGATGGTGTCAAGCAGTACAAGCCGGAGTGTTTGCGGTAGAAACGTCGGTGGAGTGGGTCGACGTCTCGTTCTCTCTTCTGCGTTGGGGCTGGCGGTGCTCGCCTGGGGGCCGTCGTTCGCGCGCGCCGACGACGCCGCGTGCATCAGCGCTCACGTCGAAGCCCAACGGCTCGAGAAGGCTGGCAAGGCGCGCGCGGCGAGAGACGCGCTCGTGACCTGCGCGAAGCCGGAGTGCCCCGCGGTGCTCGTCACCGAGTGCTCCACGATGCTCGTCGAGATCGAGGGCTCGATCCCCACCGTGGTGTTGAGCGCCAAGACAGCCGACGGCGCTGACGTCGGCGACGTCGAGGTGCGCGAGGGGGAGCGGGTCATGGCTTCGCGCCTCGACGGCAAGGCGCTCGAGGTCGATCCGGGCGAGCACACCTTCCGGTTCACGCGCGGAGGCGCCGAGCAGGCGGTGACCGTGATCGTGCTGGCCGGCGACAAGAACCGCGCGATCAGCGTGACCTTCGGCGGTCCAGCGAAGGCGGTCGGCCCTGCCTCGAGCGGCGAGCGCGCCATCTCCCCAGGCTTCTGGGTGAGCGGGGCGGTGGGCCTCGCCGGGCTCGCGCTGTTCGCTGGCCTCGGCGGCGCGGGGCTCGCCAAGAAGGGCGAGCTCGACGAGCGCGCTTGCCGCCCCGACTGCGACAGCGCCGACGTCGACGAGGTGCGCGGCCTGTTCCTCGGCGCAGACATTGCTCTCGGCGTCGGCCTCGCGGGCCTCGCGGTCGCCCCGATCTTCTACTTCACGAGCCCGGTGAGAGGGGGGGACGCGCGAGGCGGGCTCTCCCTCGGGCTCGCGCCCACCGCGCTGACCCTCGAGGGGACGTTCTGATGCGCGCCGCCTTCCTGCTCGCGCTGCTGTGCGGCTGCACCCTCACCTTCCCGCTCGACGGGTACGACGAGGGCTCGGGCGCCGCAGGGAATGGCGGTGGCTCGGCAGGTGGGGGCGGCATGGGTGAAGGAGGCGGCGGCAGCCCGCCCGAGTGTGACGGTGGACCGGAGCCGCCGCTGTCCGCGATCGCCAGCGACTTCGACGCCGGCCTCGGCGACGACGTCGGCCTGTGGGACTGCGCGGTGCTCGTCGACGGCGAGGTGCACATGGAAGCGTTCCCTGGCGAATACTGCTGGTTTTACACCACAGGCAGCCACCGCCTCGCCTGCGACTCGATCTCCTTCCGCGTGCTCGAGGTCGGCAACCAGGCGGTGGGCGTGCAGCGCTTCATCTATCTCGAGCCGATCCCCGGCGGCGCGACGATCAACGTGCTGCAAGAGGGCGGCGGCTTCGGCGGAGACTTCGTCTACGAAGATCCCTCGTTCAGCCTCACGGACGACGCGTGGTGGCGCCTTCGTGCCGACGAGACGACGGTGTACTTCGAGACCTCGCCCGACGGCGTCATGTGGAACCCGAAGGGCTCGGCCGAGCCAGGTTTCCCGCTCGATCAGGTCAGCGTGATGGTCGGCGCCGGCAACTGGAACAACGTGCCGGACCCTGGGCTCGCGGTGTTCGACTGCCTCAACGTGCCACCCCCCTGCGGAGGTTGAGCTCGTCGTGACGTGCGACACCGAGGGGGCACCTCGGCCTGCGAGTGCCCCACGGGTGGGCCATCGCAGCCCTCAAACCCGCAGAATGTGCGCTGATTCTGCTTGGCGCGCCGGTTGCTTCGCAGGGCCGCCATGCGCCTCTTCTCTCGAGCGGGCCTGCTCGCGGCCCTCCTCGCATCGGGCTGTCAGGGGTCGATCGGCGACCCCCTCGACGGGCCTGCGACCGGTCCCGACGATCCCTCGAACCCGCTGACCTTCGAGTGCACGCCCGGCGCCGATCCGAGCGCGACGGACATCAAGCGCCTGACGACGCGGCAATACGAGAACACCCTGCGCGACCTGCTCGCGGCGCTGCCCGAGGCCGACAGGGAGGCGATCATGGCGAGCCTCGACGCGCCGCTCGGGCTCGTCCCCGCGGACGTGCGCGACAAGGATCGCGACTACGTGCAGATGGACGAGAGCGTGAGCCAGTCCCACGTGGACGGCTATTACGCCGTGGGGCGCACCTTCGGCGCTGGGGTGACCGAGACCTCGGCGCGCCTCGGCGCGTTCGTCGGCGCCTGCGCGGTCGACGCCGACATCGGCAACGACGCCGCCTGCGTCGACGCCTTCATCGAGCGCTTCGGAGCGCTGGCGATGCGGCGGCCGCTGACGGCCGACGAGGTCGCGTTCTTTCGAGACGAGATCTACGCCGTCGAAGGGCCGCTCGACCCACGGGGCGTGGTCGACGTCGTGACCGCCCTCTTGATGTCGCCCCAGTTCTCTTTCCACATCGAGAACGGCAGCGCCCCCGTCGAGGGGCGCGAAGACCTCTACCAGCTCACCGGCTACGAGATCGCCGCGCGGCTCTCCTACCACTTCTGGCAGACCATGCCCGACGCCCAGCTGATGGAGGCGGCGGCGAACGGCGCCCTCGAGACCGAGGAGGGGTTTGCCTCCGAGCTCGCGCGCGTCTTCGAGGACCCCCGCACCCAGCTCGCGGTCGACGACTTCTATCGGCAATGGCTGAAGCTCGACGATCTCCCCAACATGCTCGAGGCGAGCGGCCTGCCCGACTACCAGGCCTTCGCGGGCGACGACCTGCCCGGCCCCGACTTCCGGGCGAACATGGCCGCCGACGCGCAGAACCTGCTCCGCTATTACACCTGGGCCACCGACGGCGGCTTCGACGAGGTCTTCCTGTCGAACCTCTCGTTCGCCACGACGCCCGATCTCGCCGCCATTTACGGCGTGCCGGTGTGGAGCGGCGAGGGCGAGCCGCCGGCGCTGCCCGAGGGCCAGCGCGCGGGCCTGCTGACGCGCGTCGCCCTGGTCGCGAACAACAAGAAGACGACGCGGCCCATCATGAAGGGAGCCTTCATCCGCAAGCGCCTGCTGTGCGACCCGCTCGAGCTCCCCGAGAACATGAACAACATGAGCTCGAACCTCGAGGTCGACAGCGAGCTGTCGACGCGGCAGCGGGTCGAGGCGCTCACCGAGCAATCTGGCGCGGCCTGCTCCTCGTGTCACGCGCAGCTGAACCCGCTCGGCTACACCACGGAGAGCTATGACGGCCTCGGCCGGTATCGCACGGCCGAGAAGCTGTATGACGCCCAGGGCAACCTCCTCGCCGAGGTGCCTGTAGACACCTCGGCGGTGCCAGAGATCCTGTCTGGAGACGAGCAGCCAGTCGCAGACGCGCTCGAGCTGTCCGAGCTCTTGGTCGACAGCGGCAAGGCCCACGCCTGCTTCGCCCGCCATTACTTCCGCTTCACCACCGGGCGCCGCGAGGACTTCGCGGCGGACGGCTGCGTCCTCGAGGAGCTGCGCCGCGGCATCGTGGAGGGCGGCTCGCTCCGCGAGATGCTCGTGCAGATCGCGGCCCGCCCCGAGTTCCGCCTCCGAAAGCAGGGAGCCTGACCCATGACCAAGGTGCGTCGAATCAACCGTCGGCATTTCCTGGTGGGCGCGGGCGGGGTCACCCTCGCCATCCCCTTCCTCTCCTCGCTCGAGGAGAAGAAGGCCTTCGCGGGCGCGCCACCCTACGCGCAGAACCCTCGCTTCGTGTGCATGGCCACGCCCCACGGCGGCGTGTGGAACCAGCACATGTGGCCCGACGAGGCGACGGCCGCACAGGCGCGTCAGGTCTACCCGGGCCACCAGATGCACTGGGGTGAGCTCGCCCCCGCCACCTCCGGGGGGACGACCTCGCTCTCGGCGTGCCTCTCCGCGCCGTCCACCAGCCTCACGGCGTCGCTGATCTCGAAGATGAACGTGATCCGCGGCCTCGACTACTCGTTCTACCTCGGACACCACCGCGGCGGCATCCTGGGGGACGTCGGCAACAACAACGACGAGGCGCCGCGCTTCGAACGCGTGCCGACCATCGACCAGGTGATGGCGTGGTCGCCGAGCTTCTACCCCGATATCGCCAACATCAAGCTGCGCTCGATGCACGTCTCACGCGGGTACGACGGCCTCAGCTCGACGTACGCCAACCCCGTCGACAAGACGGGCCCGGTGAACCAGATCCCCGCGGTCGAGAGCGCGCTGCTGCTGTTCCAGCAGATCTTCGTGCCGCCGCCCGAGGCCGAGGAGAACCCGCGGCCCCTGATCGTCGACAAGGTCCACGAGCACTACCGCCGCCTGCACGCCGGCCAGTTCGGCGACGCCAAGCGCCTGTCCTCGAAGGACAAGCAGCTGCTCGAGGCGCACATGGAGCGACTGTACGAGCTCGACCGGAAGCTCAACGTCACGGCGAGCTGCGGCGACGTGCAGCCGCCCACCGACGACGCCCACATCTGGGACCCCGTCGACAGCATCCAGAGCGCGGCGCAGTGGTTCCAGATCTACAACGACGTGATCGTCGCCGCGTTCATGTGCGGGACCTCGCGCATCGCGGTGATCGGCGCCAGCGACGAGCTGTGGAAGGCGGCGCCCTTCGCGGGTGATTGGCACCAGCAGATCGCGCACGTCGGCGGCGGCGGCGTGCCCATCAATGACCCGGACGGGGCCGCGAATCGCCCGGCCTGGCAGGACATCCTCGTTGGGACGCAGCGAGAGTTCTTCGCCAACGTGTTCCTCGACCTCTGCAACAAGCTCGAGCAGGTCGAGGAGAGCGACGGCATCACCTTCCTCGACAACTCCCTGGTCATGTGGTCGCAAGAGTCGGGCAACCGCACGCACGACAACGTCTCGACCCCGGTCATCACGGCCGGCAGCGCGGCGGGCTTCTTCAACACCGGTCGCTACCTCGACTTCCGAAACCGCCAGAACACCCTGTTCGGCTCCAGCGCCGAGCCGGCCAGCGACTCGTACCGTCCGGGCGTGCTGTACAACCAATGGCTCGCGAACGCCCTGCGGGCGAACAACGTTCAGCCCGAGGAGTTCGAGCGGAACGACAAGCGCGGCTATGGTGAGTACGAGGTGTTCGACCTGTGGAGCGGCGTCGACCCGTACCAGCTGTGGCCCGATCACCTGCGCGACGGCGCCAGCGACCTCCTTCCGGAGCTCGTCAAAGGTGTCTGAGCGTCCGTTCGTGATCTCGCCCACGCGCGCTCTTGCCGCCTCGCTGCTCGTCTCGCTCACCGCGTGCGGCGACAGCTCTGGCACGGGGTCCGGCGCCGGCTCGAGCGACGGCGGAGGCCCCGGCGCTGGCGGCGAAGGCAGCGGCGCCGGGGACCCGGCGGGCGGCGGCGGCGCCTCGCAGGGGACCGGCGGCTCGGGGGGCGGCGGCGCGCCCGAGGGGCTCGTGCCGGTCGTCATCGCGCAAGGGCACATGGGGCGGACGGCGATATCGTGCGACGGAGGCGAGACCTTCGTCGCCGATCAATCGCAAGACGACGCGTACCGCTGCTGGTCCAGCCCGGACACCGACTGTGACCACAACCCGTACGCGGGTCGAGGGCTCGCGTACGGCAACGGGGTGTGGGTCGCGACCTTCGGCTGGGGTGCGCCCGGGACGCTGCGGCGGTCGACCAATGGTGTCGACTGGGAGGTCGTGCAAGCCGACACGCCGACCTACGCGGACGTCGCCTTCGGCAAGGGCGTCTTCGTCGCCAATGGCTCACCGACGCGCCTGTCGACCGACGGCCTGACCTGGACCGACGGCGGCTCGCTCGATCTGTCGATCAACACGCGCGCCATCGCGTACGTGCCGCACGGCGAGGGGGTGTTCATCGTCACCGGCGAGAGCGGCGACCAGCGGGACATCGTCCTCTCGGAGGACGGCGTCGAGTGGCGCCACGCGAGCGTCCGGCCGGCCGAGTGCGGCCAATACGTGAGAAACCTCCAATATGGCGGTGGCGTCGTCGCGCTCTTCAGCGGGGCAGGCCACGTGTGCACGTCGAGCGACGGCGGCGACACCTGGGAGCTGCACCTCGTCAACGACTTCCTCACGTCGCACGGCGTGTGGACCGGCAGCGAGTTCTTCGTCTGGGCCGGCTCCACGCTTTTCCGGAGCAGCGACGGGGCCGCGTGGACGAGCCAGGCGGGCTCGCCCGCAGGGGTCTCGCTCGACGGCCCGGTGGCGCTCACCGCGGGTGGCGTGTTCGTGGCCGTCGACCAGACCTGGGACGGGTACTACGAGGAGCAGGGCTTCGTGCACAGCGCCGACGGCGTCAGCTGGCAGACGGCGAGCGAGTTCGCCGGAGGCCACCCGATCGGCTTCCTGGACTTCGGCTACGCCGCGCCCTCGGCGGCCTGCCCCTGACCCTGCCCGCTCAGGGGTGGTCGTGGCTGGCCGCCTCGGCCTCGTGGACCATGAGGTCCGCCATCATCCCGCGCTCACCGTGCTCGGCGATGTGGCAGTGGACCATCCACATGCCAGGGTTCTCGAAGTACGCGAGGATGGTCGCCGTCTCGGTGCCGCGCACGTGCACGGTGTCGCGCAGGCCAGGCTCGAAGACGGGGCGCCCGTCGCGGGCGATGATCTGAAAGAACTGCCCGTGCACATGGAACGGGTGGGCCGGGCTGACGTCGCTGCTCAGGGTGATGGCGACCGGCACGCCCTGGGTGAACTCGCCGATCATGGCGTGGTCCATCGGCCCGCCCTCGCCGACGATCAGCGCCTTGCCGTCGATGGTGAAGCGCACGATGCCGAGCGTGACGCCCCCCGATAGCTCCCAGGTGTGCTCCTCGGCGGGCGTGACCGTCGCGTCGGGGTGGACGACCTCGGGGTAGACCGGCTCCTCGGTGACGACCTCTCCTTCGACGGCGGCGACGACCAGGTCGAACGGCGCCTCGACCACCTCGTTGTTCTCGTCGAGCACGAGGATGAGAGCCTGCAGGCGGACCTCGCTGGCCTCGGCGCGCGGGCGGACCTCGAGGTCATAGCGCTGGCCCGGAGCGATCTCGACGCGCTAGAGCTCGAAGGGCTCGGGCAGCAGGCCGCCGTCGGTGGAGATGACGCGGACGTCGGCCCCCTCGACCTGGAGGCCATAGGCGAGCGAGTTGTGGGAGGAGACGACGCGCCAGCGCTCGATGGCGCCGCTCGGGATCGCCAGCTCGTTCGGCTCGCCGCGGCCGTTCACGAGCAGGGTGTTGCCGACGCGCCCCATCCCCACGTCCGGGCCGCTGTTGTTGAAGGCGGCGACCTGGTTGTCCTCGGTGAGGCGGATGTCGTCGGCGACGAAGATGCGCTCGGCGCTGAAATGGGGGAACGCGTCCTCGTGGACGACGATCGCTCCGTACAGGCCACGCTCGAGCTGCTCGATCTGCTCGAAGTGGGTGTGGTACCAAAACGTGCCGGCGTCGGGGACGACGAAGTCATAGGTGAACGTCTCGCCCGGCTGGACCGGGTCTTGGATCATCGGCGAGCCGTCCATTTGGTCGCTGATCCGCAGCCCGTGCCAGTGGATGACCGTCGGCTCGTCGAGCTCGTTCGTGAAATGGACGATGACCTGGTCGCCCACCCGCGCGTGGAGCAGCGGCCCGGGGAGCTGATCGTTGTAGGCCAGCACCGTCGTCTGCTCGCCGTCGACGATGGCCCACGAGCTCTGCCGAGCCACGAGCTCGACCTCGACCACGCGAGGGTCGTCGTTCAGGTCCTCGAAGGCAAGGGCGCCGAGCACGTCGGGGAGCGGCTCGAGCACCTCGGGCGCTCCGCCCGCTCCACCTTCGCCGCCGGCGCCGCCGGCGCCCCCCGCGGGCGCCGTGTCGTCGCCACAAGCGGCGAGGGCGGTCGACAGGGCGATGAGCGAGCGAGCGGCGAGAGCGTGGGGGATCCGTGCCATGGCGCAGGCGCGGCCTTACTACGTCCGTCGGGGGATGGGGACGCTGCGCGGCCCTTGCCGCGGCGTCACCCGCCGTCGACGTCGCTCGGGCGGTCGTCGATCGCGTAGATGTCGTCGGCCCCTGGGATCGGCGCGGGCGCGGAAGGCGTCAGCGCCGGCTGCGTCGCCGCGGGAGCCTGCCCCAAGAGCGGGCCAGCCTTGCGGGTGTACACGACGAGCTGCTCGCCAGGCTTGAGATCGGCGTCGCGGGAGCGGTGGTTGATGCGCTCCATCATGCCGAGGGTCAGGCCGTGCTTCTTGGCGAGCGACTTCATGGTGTCGCCGGCCGCGACGGTGACCAGCGCCCGCGAGCGGCCGTTCTTCGACTCGAAGTGCTCGAAGAACGCGGGCGTGCCCGCGACCAGGACCTTCGCGTCGGCGGCTGACGTCACGCGCACGTCGGCGCTGGACGGGACGCTCGCGACGAACGCCTGCAGCACCATCTTGCCGTGCAGGTTCGCGCTGCGATCGATGTTGTTCCACTGAGCCAGATCGTCGGCTGTCACCCCGAGCACGCGGGCGACCTCGTCGAGCTTGTCGCCCCAGACGACCTCGTAGAACACCTGCTTCTTGCCCGAGCCGGGCGCGGCGGACACGGCGGCGGGGACGACCGCGACGAGCGCGTCGGTCTGCGCGTTGGGCCCCTTGGCCTTCGGCACGAGCACCTTCGTGCCGGGCCGAGGCGGGACGGGGTCCTTGAGGTTGTTCAGCGCGCGGAGCTTCGACTCGGTGAGCCCGAAGCTCGCCGCGACGACCTCGAGGGACTCGCCCCAGCGCAGCGTGTACGTCGAGGTCTCGACCGTGGGCTCCTCTCGCGCTGGCTCCGCGGATTTCGCGGCAACGGGCCTGGCGGTCGGCTTGGCCTTCGCGCCGTTCGGGGCCGCGGCGACGCCCGCGCTCGGGCCGGTGCCGGGCGCGGTGGCCATGTCGAACGGCTCGGCCGGGTCCAGCTGGAGCTCCTGGAGGCCGAACGCCTCCTTGTTGCGGGCGACGAACGCGAGGGCCACGATCTTGGGGACGTAGAGCGCCGTCTCGTAGGGGATGCCCGCCTCGAGCCTGGACAGCTCCCAGAAGTCGTTCGTGTTGTATTTTCGGATCGACGTGAGCAGACCCCCGTGGCCCATGTTGTAGGCGGCCATCGCGAGCTCCCAGCGGCCGAACCGGCTGTGCAGGTCCTTCAGGAACCTGACGGCGGCCTCGGTGCTGCGGTGCGGATCGAGGCGCTCGTCGACGTGTTTGTCGACGCGCAGCCCGTACGCCTCGCCCGCCTTGGGCATGAACTGCCAGAGCCCGGCCGCGCCCGCGTGCGAGACGATGCGCGGGTTCATCGCGCTCTCTGCGAGGGCGAGGTAGACGAGATCTTCGGGCAGGCCCTTGCCCTTGAGCGCCTCACGGATCTTGCTGTCGTAGCGGCCCGATTTCTTCAGCAGCGCGGAGACGAAGCCCTTGCCGCGAGGGTTGTTCTTGAAATAGTCGAGGTAGCGGATGAGCCGGTCGTCCCATCTGAACGGGAGATCGGGCTTCTGCAGCTGGGTCATCCAGCGCAGGTCGAGATCGGCGGTCGACGGGTCGGTGGCGATCGCCGCCGGCGCGTCGGCCGGCGGCAGGCCCGTCGACACGACCTCGGGGGTCTTGGCCGCGGAGGCCTCGGGCTTCTGATCCCAGAACAGGACGTCTTCGACCTCGCGCAGCTCCTTGAGCTCGGGCGGGTCGTTGCCCTCGGTGATCGGTTGGCCTGCGATCGAGGTGCGCGCCTGGGGATCGGCGGGCTTCGGCGCGGAGCTCTTCGCCTTCGCAGCCTTCTTGCTCTCGTTGGGCTTCTTCGCGGGCTTGGGCGCGGCCTTCTTGGGAGCGGCCTTCTTGGGAGCGGCGCCCTTCGGCGCCTTCTGCGCCTGGTGTTTGCCCTTGCCTGCGGCGCGGCTCGCGCTGGGCGTCTTCGAGGCGGGCTCGGCCAGGGCGACGCCGGAGAACAACAAGGATGCTCCCCACACCCCGGCGACGAGCGCCGAAAGCAACCTCAGCCGGGGCCGACGCATGCCGGGGGTTTCGCACGCATGACGCGAAGGGTCAATAAGACGGCAAGAAAGCCCCCTGCTATGACACGCACGTGTCCCTCGTCGCGCTCCGCAAGAACGCCCGCTCGGCCCCGCGAGATCTGCGGCGCTTCTTGCCCACGACGCGCGCGGAGATGGAGGCTCGCGGCTGGGACGCGCTCGACGTGCTGATCGTCAACGGTGACGCTTACGTCGATCACCCGGCCTTCGGCGCCGCGCTGATCGGGCGCTTCCTGGAGAAGCGAGGGTTCAAGGTCGGCATCGTCTCGCAGCCCGATTGGCGCACCCCCGACGACGTCTCGCGCATGGGCGCGCCTCGCCTCTTCGTCGGCATCACCGCGGGCAACCTCGACTCGATGCTCAACAAGCTCACCGCACAGAAGAAGGTGCGGGCGGACGATCAGTACTCTCCGGGCGGTCGCTCGGGCCTGCGGCCCAACCGAGCGACGATCGTGTATTCGAACCTCTGCCGGCAGGCGTTCGGCCCGAGCGTGCCGCTCGTGCTCGGCGGCATCGAGGCTTCGCTGCGCAGGCTCGCGCACTACGACTACTGGTCGGATCAGGTCCGGCGCAGCGTGCTGCTCGACGCCAAGGCGGATCTGCTCATCTTCGGGATGGGCGAGCGCCCCGTGTGGGAGGTCGCCGATCGGCTCCGGGCCGGCGACACGATCGACGAGCTGCGGGACGTCCGCGGGACCGCGCACGTGCTCAACAAGGGCCGCTGGGAGGGCCTGCCGCGGTCGCGGTTCGTGGGCGACGGCAAGGTCGTCTTCCTGCCGTCGTACGAGGAGGCGCGCGCAGACAAGGTGGCCTTCGCCGAGATGAGCCGCGCGTTCCAGTACGAGACGAGCCCAGGCAACGGTCGCCCGCTCGTGCAGCCGCACGGCGAGCAGGCGGTGTACTTCAACCCGCCTGCGATTCCGCTCGAGACGGCGCTGATGGACGAGCTCTACGACCTGCCCTTCGCGCGCAGCGCGCACTGGTCGTACGAGGAGGTCATCCCCGCGTTCGAGACCGTGAAGCACTCGATCGTCACGATGCGCGGCTGCTTCGGCGGGTGCACCTTCTGCTCCATCACCGAGCACGAGGGGCGGGTCATCCAGTCGCGCTCGGCCGAGAGCGTCTTGCGCGAGGTGCGCGCCCTGCGCCGCATGGGCGACTTCTCGGGGTCGTCACGGATCTCGGCGGGCCGACCGCGAACATGTACCAGATGAAGTGCAAGAGCGAGGCGATCGAGAGAAGCTGTCGGCGCCTCTCCTGCGTGCACCCCGAGGTCTGCGAGAACTTGAACGCCGACCACGGGCCGCTGCTCGACCTCATGAGCCGCGTCCGCCGCGAGCCTGGGGTGAAGAAGGTCTTCCTCGCTTCCGGCGTCCGCTACGACCTCGCCGAGAAGAGCCCCGCGTTCATCGAGGCCCTCGCCCGTCACCACACCGGCGGGCAGCTCTCGGTCGCGCCCGAGCACAGCAAGAAGGAGGTGCTCGACAAGATGAAGAAGCCGGGCATCGAGAGCTACGAGCGCTTCGCGCGCCAGTTCTCGTGCGCCAGCGAGGAGGCCGGCAAGAACCAGTACCTGGTGCCGTATTTCATCTCGGGCCACCCAGGGTCGACCCTCGAGGACATGGTCGACCTCGCGCTGTGGCTGAAGAAGAGCGACATGCGGCCGCGCCAGGTGCAGGAGTTCATCCCGACGCCGATGTCGATGGCCGCGTGCATGTACTACACGGGCGTCGACCCGCTGACGCGCCAGCCCGTCCAGACGGTGAAGGACCCCGCCGACAAGCGGCTGCAGAAGGCGCTCTTGTTCTATTGGGACCCCGCCCACCACGACGAGGTGCGAGAGGCGCTCGTCAAGGCAGGTCGCCGGGATCTGATCGGCTCGGGCCCGCGCTGCCTCGTCCCGCCGGCGAGCGGCAAGGGCTCGCTCCCGATCCACATGCGGCGCATGGCGGGCGCCCCCGTGCCCAAGCGCCCTGGGCCCGCGCGCTCCGGGCCTCCCAAGGGAGCCCGCCGCCCGAGCTGACGTCTGTGGCCCGCGCGTGAGCGGCCCTCGCTCAGAAGGGCAGCGGCGGCAGCTGCGGGAGCTGGGGCAGGTTCTTCGCGCCGAGCTCCATCAGCTGCTTGCGCGTCAGGCTCCCGCTCGTCTCGAACGGGATGTCGAAGTTGATGTCGTCGGTGCCGACCGATGCGGTGCCCTCCACCGTGAAGGGGACGGTCTCCTTCGACAGCGCCATCATCGCGATCGACGCCGCGTCGCCCCAGGCGAGCGAGACGGGGGCCACGATCTTCTCGTGGCTCTTCGCCTTGATGTTCACCTTCGTCGGCACCTCGACCTCCCCCAGATCGACCCTGCCGTCGATCTTCACGCGGGCCTTCAGCTTGCGCGCGATGAGCGGGATGGAGTTCGGGTTGTAGGCGTCGACGGTCAGCTCGAGCTCGAGCCCCGCCGGGGTCACCGACTTCACGACGGCGCTCTCGGGCTCGAGCGTCGGCGGCTTCGGCTTCTCGCAGCCCGTGAGCGCGAAGCAAACGAGGAGCGCGAGGGCCGCCCAGAGGGATCGGGTGAGGGCGTGGAGCATGAGCCCCGGCAACGTACCCCGGGGGGCCTCTCGGGGCTACGGGAGCTGCTCGGGCAGGCTCAGGCCCGCGACGATCGCCGAGAGCCGCCGCTCGTCGAGGACGAACACGAGGTCGCCGTCGATGTGGACCACGCCGGCGATCGCGCGGCCGTCGGCGTCCGCGCCGACCGCCGGCGCCGGGCCGAGCGCGTCGGAGGTGCCGATGACGTCGAGCACCCGATCGACGGCGAAGCCGACGAGCCCGCTCTCGGTGCGCATCAGGATCCATTTCGCGTGCCGCTCGAGCCCGGCCCGAGGCAGGCCGAAATGGGGCCGCAAATCGACGATCGGGGTCACGCGGCCGCGGTGGTCGAACACCCCCGCGACGCTCGCGGCCATGTACGGCAAGCTGGTCACGCCTTGAGGTTGCACGACCTCCTCGACGTTGCTCACGTCGAACGCGTAGTGGGTGTCGTCGAGCTGGAAGCGGACGAGGTTTCGCAGCTCCCCCCGGGCCGTGTTCGCTCGCCTCGCGAGCCGTGCGGCTTGGCGCCTCATGGCAACAGCGCCTTCGGATCGAGCAGCAAGACCACCTCGCCGCTCTCTTGGGGTCGCGCGATGCCCGTCACGTGGGCGCCCACGTCGGAGCCGACCGTGGTCGCGCTCTCGACGTCGCGCGGCGCCAGGCGATAGACCTGCACGACGTCGTCCACGAGGTACCCGAGCGTCTCTTGGCCGACGTCGATCATGAGGATTCGGAGCCTCGGGATGCGGATGGGCCCGGAGGTGGGCTGCACCACGGAGCACGCTACGCCGAGCAACCCCCCCAGGTCGATGACCGTGACGACCCGCCCTCGGAAGCTCGAGATCCCCAGGACCCCGTTGGGCGCCCGCGGCACGGGCGTGAGGGTGCCGCTGCGGACGATCTCGCGGACGATCGAGACGGGCAGGGCGTAGGTCGACGAGCCCACGCGGAACGCGAGGTATTCGGTGAGGCCGCCGTCTTCTTGGCGGCGCTCGACCTGGCGCGTCGCGCGACCCCGCTTCGCGAGCGCCCTCACGCGGACCTCCCTGCGGCTGCCGCCACTCGACGCCGGTCGCCCGCCACGATCTCCTCGTACAGCGAGGGGGTGTCGAGCACCAGGCCGAGCTGTTCGTCGCCCAGGTCGGCCGCGCCCGCGAAGCCTCGAACCGCTCGCAGCGACCCGCCGAGCGCCTTCATGACGACGTCGCGCCCGCCGACGAGCTGATCGACGACGAGGCCGATGCGGGCGGCCCCGGCCATGGTGACCACCACGAACCTCTTGGCGGTGCGCGTGGGGCGCCTCGCCGCCTCGAGCTCGAACACCGACGACAGGCGCGCCAGGCGCAGCGTCGAGCCCCGCAGGCTCATCGCCTCGTGGCCGTCGACCGTGAAGACGTCGCTCTCCGAGAGCTGGACGGCCTCTCTCACGTTCGCGAGGGGGATCGCGAAGGTGTGCCCCTCGACCTCGGCGACCAGCACGCGCATGATCGCGAGCGTGATCGGCAGCGTGATGGCGAGCTTGGTCCCGATCCCCACCTCGCTCTGGACGTCGATGACCCCGCCCAGCTTCGAGATGTTGGTCTTCACCACGTCCATCCCCACGCCTCGCCCGGAGATCTCGCCCGCCTCGGCGCGCGTCGACAGGCCCGGCATGAAGATCAGGTTGAGGATGTCGCGGCGGCTCGTCGAGCGGACCTCGGCCGGGTTGATCAGGTTACGCGCGAGCGCGACCTCGAGGACGCGCTCGGTGTCGATGCCGCCGCCGTCGTCCTCGAGCTCGATCAGCACGTGGCTGCCCTTCTGGAACGCGTTGAGCGCGATCGTGCCTGCCTCGGGCTTGCCGGCGGCGGCGCGGACCGCCGGCGGCTCGATGCCGTGATCGATCGCGTTGCGCATCATGTGCATCAGCGGATCGCTGAGCTCTTCCACGATCAGCTTGTCGACCTCGGTCTCGGCGCCGGTGACGACCAGGTTGAACTGCTTGTTCGCGTTGCGACCGACCTGCCGGGCGACGCGCGTGAGCCGCTCGAAGAGCTGACCCAGCGGCACCATGCGCACCTCGAGGATGCCTTGCTGCATGGACTCGAGCTGGCGGTCGAAGGTGCGGCTGAGGCGGACGAGCTCGGCGACGCTGCGTCGGTCGGACGACTGCGGGCGGATGCGGTCGAACAGGCGATCGAGGGAAGACTTCACGATCGCCAGCTCGCTGACGGCGTTCATCAGGCGGTCGAGCTTCTGGATGTCGACGCGGACCGTCTGCGTCACGCTGCGCACGGTCCCCAGCTTCCCCTCGGGCGGGGGGACGCTCGAGGGGGCTCGGGGCTTGCGGTCTTCCTCGGCGTGCACCGAGGTGGAGCTGCCGCGGGGCTCGTACACCGGCAGGTGTCCTTCGACCACGGGCAGGTCGGAGGGGCTCGCGCTGGCCTCGGACGCCCTGCGCTTGCGAGGTACCTCGAGGATGACCCCGCCCATCCCCCCGAGCAGACCCTCCAGCTCGCTGAGCGTTCGCTTCGACGCCATCAAGATGTCGAGCTCGATCGAGTCGGCGCCCGCGCCCTCGCCCGTGGGCAGGTAGGTGATGATCTCGCCGTGCGGCTTGGCGGTGGCCTTCAGCTGCTCGAGCGACGCGTCGATGGTGAGCAGAGAGAACTGCACGCGCAGCCGATAGATGCGAAAGCCACCGTCGACGTTGAGCCGGAGCCGGTGCTCTTCGTATTCGGTCAGCACCGCGAAGATGGAGGCGTCGAGGTCGAGCTCCTCCGCGGGCTCGGCCGCGGCGCCCGGGCGCTTCGTGCCCCTGAGCCGGGTGAGCAGCGCGTCGAGCTGGTCTTGCGGGGAGGCGTCCCCGCCTCTTCGGCGACGAGCAGGCGGTGCATGACGTCGACCGAGCGGAACAGGAGATCGAGCGTCTCGGCGACCAGCGCCTCACGCCCGAGCCGCACGGCGTCGAGCTTGGCCTCGAGCTCGTGGGAGAGCTGCGACAGCCCGGTGGCGCCGAACAGCCCGGCGAGTCCCTTGAGCGTGTGCACCCCGCGGAAGATGTCGTTGACGGTGTCGGGGTCTGCGGGCCCTGCGCGCAGCGACTCGTCGAGCAGCACCAGGTCGCGCCCGAGGGCCTCGAGGAGCTCCTCGGCCTCGCTCAAGAACTCGAGCTTGCCCTTTTCACCCTCGGACATTGCGGGGAGCCGAGGCTACATCGTGTTCGCGCTCGCCCGCTACAGCGGTGTCCGGTTGCCGTGATCGAGTTTGCCGCGGAAATGGCTCCTTTGGGTGAGAGCCCTTTCCGCGGCACACAAGCCCTTCTTCTGCACCCGCCGCTCGATCTTCAATGGCGAGGGTCGGTCAAGGCAACCGACCCTCGCTGAAGCGAGTCAGGCCAGGGGCAGGCTGCCGCGAGCCCGCGCGGCGCCGGCGAGCTGCCCGCACGCGCCGCCGACGTCCCTGCCGCGCGGGCGGCGGACCAGGGTCGTGACGCCGCGCTCGGCGAGGCGCGCGACGAACTGGTTCATCGCCTCGGGCGTCGGCGCTCGGTGAGCGGGGTCGGGGCCAGGGTTCACGGGGATCACGTTCACGCGGCAGCGCACCGGGGCGACGAGGTCGGCCACCAGGTCGGCGTCGGCGCGGGCGTCGTTGAAGCCGCCGATGAGCACGTATTCGAACAGCACCTTGTGCCCGCGGGGCGTGTGCGTCCTCAGCGCGTCGATCAGGGTGGCCAGGGGAAAGCGCTCGTTCACCGGCATGATCGCGCTCCTTCGCGCGTCGTCGGGGGCGTTCAGGCTGACGGCGAGCTCGGCCCGGCAGGTGCGGAAGAACGCCTCGAGCTTGTCGGCCACGCCGACGGTCGAGACGGTCACGCGGGACGGCGAGAGCTTGAGCCCGCGGTCGTCGGTGAGGATGTGCGTCGCGCGCGCGACCTCGGCGAGGTTGTCGAACGGCTCGCCCATCCCCATGAACACCACGTTCTGGATGGGCGGCGACTTGCTGCCCCACAGCGCGCGGGCGACGCGGATCTGGTCGACGATCTCGGCCGCGTCGAGCTGGCGCTCGAGGCCGAGCGCGCCGGTCTCGCAGAAGCTGCAAGCCCGCGCGCAGCCGACCTGGCTGGAGATGCAGACCGTGGTGCGGCCCGGGCCCGGGATGATGACGGTCTCGACCAGGGCGCCGTCGCCTGCGCGCAGCAAGAGGCGCTCGGAGCCGTCGCTCGCCGGCGCCCGCTCGGCGAGCTCGAGGGAGGCCCGCGCAGACAGGCCGAGGAGCGCGCCGTGCGCCCAGGCGCCGATGCCGAGGGCCTGCAGCGTCAGCTCGTCCCAGCGGGGGTCGAGGGCGCCGAAGCCGACGTCTCCGCCCAGCACGTAGCGGACGACCTTCGCGGTCGTCGCGTGCGCCTGCGTCGGCGAGCCCCCCGAACGGACGAGCAGATCGGACAGCTCGGTCGCGGGCAGCGCAGAGAGCAGGGCGACGTCGCGGGCCGGGAGGCCGCGGCGCGCGCCGGGGGGGCGGGGGAACAGCACGGGACGCTCGGGGGGTAGCACCGCGCCTCGCGCGGCGGAACTTCGTTCTTCGGCGCCCGGGCGAAGAAGAAGTAGAGTGTCGGGCGATGCTTTTTTCGCGCTCGCCCGCTCTCGCGGGGCCCTTCGGTTTGCTTCCGCTCCCTTCGGTCGCACGCAAACCGGAGCGCGGGACTTTTTCGCGCTCGCCCGCTCGCCCTCGTCGTGGGCGCCGCTGCTCTGCTCTCGGTCCTCGCCCCCTCGCAGGCCCTCGCCGCGCCCAAGGACGCCCAGGCCACGAAGGCCCACAAGGCGGCGATGGAGGAGGACTACCTCGAGAGCCGCTTCGACGACGCCGAGAAGAAGGTGCGCGGCGCGCTCGACGCGTGCGGCGAGTCGGGGTGCAGCAAGGACGTGAAGGCCAAGCTCTACATGGCCCTCGGCATCGTCCTCATCAACGGCAAGTCCAAGAAGGACGACGGCAAGCAGGCGTTCATCGACGGCCTCAAGCTCGACCCGAAGGCCGAGCCCGATCCCGACTACGTCACCAGCGACATCAAGTCGGCCTTCGACGACGCGAAGAAGGTCGCGGGGTCGTCGGGCCCGAGCAAGCCGTCGAGCGACGGCCCCATCAGCGTGCTGCCGGTGCCCGAGCAGAAGGCCAACACGCCGGTGCCGGTGTACGTCTCGCTCGACGAGGACACCGCCAAGAAGGTGACCAGCGTGACGCTCAGCTACCTGCCGACGAGCGGCGGGGACGAGACGTCGCTCGAGCTCGAGAAGAGCGGCAAGGGCTGGCGCGGCAACGTGCCTTGCACGGCCGTCGAGAAGAAGGGCACGCTCAAGTACTGGATCGTCGCCAAGGACAAGAAGGGCAAGGAGGTCGGCGCGGTCGGCTCCAGCGGCAGCCCGCTCACCACCAGCATCAAGGCCGACCTCGACGGCAAGGCGCCGAGCTGGCCCGGCTTCGCCCCGCCGGAGCCGTGCGCGGGCGGCGAGACGCCGAAGCCCGACGGCCCCGCCTCCTCACACCGGCAGTGCGTCGACGACAAGGACTGCCCCGAGGGCGAGGCCTGCTCGGTGAACGAGTGCCTGCTCAAGCCGAAGGACGGCGGCGGCGGTGGCGAGGAGAAGAAGCCGGAGGAGGAGAGCAACGTGAGGCGGCACTGGATCAGCCTCACCTTCGTCCCCGACTTCGCGATGATCTCGGGATCGGACGTGTGCGGCTACGCCGACGCGTACGACGGCGGCGCGCCCGACCAGGCGAACGAGCCCACCTTCGTCTGCGTGCGTAACCCCAACGGCGAGAACAAGTCGCAGTACCTCGGCCAGCCAACGCCAGGGCAGGGCAACAACGTCAACTTCGGCTTCGGCGTCGCGACGATGCGCCTGATGCTCGGGTACGAGGGGGTCATCATCAAGGGGCTGTCGGCCGGCCTGCGCCTCGGCTGGGCCTTCAACGGCACGAACGAGGAGTTCGCCTCCTTCATCCCGTTCCACGCCGAAGGGCGCCTGCGGTACACCTTCGGCGCCGAACCCTTCTCCGGACAGGTCGTGCGGCCCTGGCTGTTCATCGCAGGCGGGCTCGCGCAGGTCGACGTTCCGGTCGAGGTCGACGTGCTGGAGGACGGTGAGGCCTGCGGCGCCGCAGACCCGGGCGATCCAGCGTCGCCCTGCACCGCCTCGATGTCGGACGGCACCGTCGCGGAGGAGCGCATCCAGACCCTGCGCGCCATCAAGCAAGGCGGGCTCGGCTTCGCCGGCGGCGGCGCGGGCGTGTCGTTCGTGCCGGTCGACCTGTTCGAGATCAACGTCGGCCTGCGCTTCTCGGTGACCTTCCCGTACGTGGTGCCGGTGCTCTCGCCCGAGCTCGGCGTGGGGGTCGGCTTCTGATGGAGCCCGAGCGACTCAAGAGCGATCGCATCGAGGCGGCCCTCAGCGCGGCGCTCGACGGTGGACCGACCGAGCCCCTGTTCGATCTGCTCGATCGCGCGAGCGGGATGCCCGGGCCGAGGCCCCACACCGACGTGCTGCGCGCCTTCGGCGCGCGCATCGCCGCCGAGCGTGGCCGCGGGGAAGACCTGGCCAGCGCGCTGCTCGAGCAGAAGAAGACGAGCCTCTACTACGTCGGCGTGATGGTGCTCTGCGAGCGAGCCTCACGAAAGGGCGAGCGGCAGGCCCTCGAGGAGCTGATGGAGCGCGCGGACGAGGAGAAGAAGGAGCGGCGCGACGCGGTGCTCGACGCGCTGACCCACGTGCTCGCCGCGCGCGGCGACGAGGGCGCGCGCGCCGTGCTGCCCCTCGCCGATGGGTTCCTCCACGCGTTCGTCGCCCTCGAGGCGCTCACCAGCCCGCGCGTGCTCGAGAAGCTCTCCGAGCCCGGCTCGGTGCTCGACCTGATGACCGACGCCTTCACGCGCGCCGACGACTCGCCGCGCTCCGCCGATCGCTCCCAGGGGCTGCGTGTGCTGCGCCTCGGCCTGCCCCTGCAGATCGTCCGCGCCGCCGTCCGCTTCTCGGAGACGCTCGACTGGCTCAAGGAGCGCCTCGCCTATCCGCGGCCGGAGACCCGCGAGGTGATCGCCGAGACCATCCGCGCGCTGCGCAAGATCGTGGGCGAGGCCGAGGCCGACCGCCTGCGCCTCGAGCACGAGGGCAGCGCGAAGCCCCCTCGGGATCCGAGCCGGATCGTCAAGGGCACCCGCAAGCGCAGCCGCGGGCGTTAGCCTAGCGCTCGTGACCGAAGCCTCTGCCCCGGCGCCCGCGAAGAAGAAGTCGGGCTTTCGCCTGTGGCCGCTGCTCAGCGGGCTCGTGCTCGCCGGCGCGCTGATCGGGGGGCTCGCCTACCTGGTCCTGTCCTTCAAGCTGTACAAGGTGCCCCAGAACGGGATGTTCCCCACCATCGACGCGGGGGAGACCCTGGTCGGGCAGCGAAAGCCGTACGGAAGCGTCAACGACGTCCAGCGCGGCGACATCGTCGTCTTCACCGTCAAGCAGGGCGGCAAGGACGTGGACTTCATCTGGCGGGTCATCGGCCTGCCCGGCGAGGAGGTCGGCCTGATCGACGACGTCGTCACGATCGACGGCGAGCGCTTCGCGCGCACGCGCCTGCGCAAGGACGGCGCGAAGGTGATCTACCAGGAGGAGTTCAGAGGCAAGAGCTGGAGCGTCGCCTTGCCCGAGCCCGTCAACGACTGGACCAAGGCGAACATGACGCCGAAGAAGCTCGGCGACTCGGAGCTGTTCTTGCTCGGCGACAACCGCCACGACGCGCAGGACTGCCGCTTCAGCGGCCCCGTCGCGTTCTCCACCGTGGTGGCGAAGATCGTCTACCCGTGAGCTACTAGCCCGGCTTCTTCTCGGGCGCCGGCTTCTCGGGCGCCGGCTTCTCGGGCGCCGGCTTTTCGGGCGCCGGCTTCTCGCCGCCGCCCTCGGCGGGGGCCACGCCGCGCAGGCGCCCGTAGATCTTCTCGAACGCCGTCCCCTCCCCGCCGGTCGGCGTGGGGTATCCGCCCAGGCTCTTCGTCATCTTCGCCCGGACGTGGCATTTGACGGACTCGGTGAAGGCCTTCGTCGCCGCGGTGGCGTCCGCGTCGGAGGCGCCGGCCTTCGCCGCCTTGGCGATCGAGCCGAGCACGGCCTTCATGGCCTCGCACTTGTCCGGAGGGTCGGGGACGTCGAAGGCAGGCTCAGCCGGGCAACACCTGCCCCGCAGCGCCGCGTAGGTCGAGAGCTCGTAGAAGCCGAGCATCGCCCACTCCTTCATCCCAGGGGTGGTCTTGCCGTTGCCGGCGTTCACGACCGCCTCCTTCAGCCGCGACGCGCCCTTCACGGCGTTGGCCTCGTCGCACACGAACTCGAGCGCGGGCTCGTCGGTGAAGGTCTTGTCGGGGAACGCCCGCTTCATGCACAGGCTCGGCTTCTCGGCGGGCTCGGCAGGGACAGCCGCGCTCGCCGTCGGCGCCGAGTCTGCAGAGGTCGCGGCGCTCGCCGACGTCTCCGCGCTCGCCGAGGCGCTCGGCGCGGGAGCCGCCTGCTCCATCGGAGGAAACGGTGGCGCGAGCTGGTGCGCTGCGAACCCGACCCCCACTCCCGCGCCCGCGGACAGAAGGACGGCCAAGAACCTGAGGAAGCCTCCGCCCTCTTTGGGCGGAGCGGCAGCCTCTTGCGCAGAGCTCGCGTTCAACGTTCGTCCCCTCTCGCGTGTGGCGATCGGCGCCGAGGCCGACACGACCGAACGTTATCACAGCGAAGCCACCCGCCGAGGGCGCTCCTTGTCCCGCGCCTCCGATCTCCCGATGCGCTATAGAGCAGCCGAAATGAGCGACGACGACGACGAGCTCGGCTCGCCCCTGCGGGTGGATCCCTCGAAGGAGATCGAGTCCCTGATGGACGAGCTGGTCTCGCTCCTGAAGAACCCGGACGTGGTCGGCGCGCTGACGTCCCGCGGCATCAACGCGAGCCTCGCGCTGCTCGCGGTCGACGGGCTCGCCGCGTACCTCAGGGGCGACAAGCAGCAGGCCGCTGACGATCTGAGCACGGTCGCCGAGGAGATCGAGGGCCGCCTCCACTTCGGCGACGACCCCCCCTCGGCCTGAGCGACCTCACCCCGCCGTCATACGGTTCTCGCCCGCGAGGACCACCACCTTGCGCGGAGGCAGCTCTTCCGCCTCTTCGGCCTCGACCTGATCGAAGAAGACGTACGAAGCCTCCGCGCGCTGCGGCGTGAGGTCGAGCACGACGTAGCCGCGCTTGACCAGGTCGACGAGCTTGAAGCGCGGGTGGTCGAGCTCGATCTCGCTCCCGACCTCGGCGAACAGCTCCCCCAGCCCCGGCGACGATATCGCCGGGACGACCAGCTCGACGGCGACCGAGCCGTCGCCGGTGGCCGGGTCGTACGCGACGCCGTCGGGGGTGAGGTCGGAGGCCCACGAGGTGTGGATGTCTCCCGTGAGGACGATGACGTCGTTCACCGGGGTCGCGGTGAGCACCGTGTAGAAGCGCTCGCGCGCGGGCGTGTAGCCGTCCCACTGGTCGGTGTTCACGAGCGCCTGCAGCGGCAGCACGGCCATCATCACCTGCTGGCCCACCAGCTTCCAGCGAGCGGTCGACCCGACCAGCCCGTCGAACAGCCAGGTCTCTTGGTCGTCGCCTAGCAGCGTGCGCTCGGGATCGAGGATGGCAGGATCGTCTTTGTCGGCGGCCTGCTCGTCGCGGCCCCACATGCGGGTGTCGCACATGAACAGCTCGAACAGATCGCCGTACTGGAACTTCCGGAAGATCTTGAGCGGGTCGTCGGTGCGGATCGGCATCCACTCGGAGTACGCCCGCGCGGCCGCGGTGCGCCGCTCGGCGAACGGTCCCTCGGTGGCCTCGTCGTGGTTCTCGGCGCCGTCCTTCCAGGCGTTGTTCGCGAACTCGTGATCGTCCCACACCGTGTAGAACACGTGGCGCTGGTGTGCGGCCTGGAGGTGCTCGTCCTTGCGATAGTGGGCGTAGCGGCGCCGGTAGTCCTCGAGGGTCACGATCTCGTGGGGGGGATCGTACGAACGAATGTCGCCGTACTCGGCGGTGCCGTACTCGTAGATGTAGTCGCCGAGGTGGACGACCGCGTCGACGTCGTCGAGCTCGGCGAGGCGACGGTAAGCGTGGAAGTACCCGTGCGCATAGCTCGAGCACGAGACGACCACGATGCGCCCGCGCTCCGGGCTGCCCTCGGGCAGGGTGCGCGTGCGCCCGACGACCGACTCCTCGCCCTCGGCGGCGAAGCGGTAGTAGTAGCTGGTGGCAGGCGTGAGCCCGGTCACGTCGACCTTCACCGTGAAGTCGACGTCGGCGTTGGTGGTGACCTCGCCCGACGCGACGAGCGTCGAGAACGCTTCGTCCTCGGCGATCTCCCAGGTGACCGTCACCTGCTCGAGCTCCGCGGTGACGCGCGTCCACAGGATGACGGCGTCGACCAGCGCGTCGCCGCTCGCCACGCCGTGCTGGAAGATCGGGTCCTGCTCGGGCTCCGGCGTGGTCTCGTCGTCCCCACAGCCGGCGAGGCCGAGGGCCCCCGAAGAGCCAAGGATGGCAGCCTTCCCGAGGAAGCTGCGGCGAAGATGCTTCATGAGGGGATCTCCGTTCGGACCGGCGAGCGTGTCAAGGGGCCAAGGATGAGCCGCGAGGGTGACGCCGCGGAAGCAGCGCCGTGGTATCCGCGTCGGCCGAAGTATGACGACGATCGAGCACGAAGACCACGAGCCTGCGGCATCGCCCGCGCTCTCGAAGGGGCTGTCGACCCTCGCCGCGCTCCAGCTCGCGGACGGCCACTGGGCCGGGGACTACGGCGGCCCGCTGTTCCTCATGCCGGGCCTGGTGATCGCCCTCGAGCTCGTGGGCGCTCCGCCGAGCGAGCAGCAGCGCGCGCGGATGGTCGAGTACCTGAAGCACGTGCAGCGCGCCGACGGCGGCTGGGGGCTGCACGTCGAGGACCGCTCGACCATGTTCGGGACGGCCTTCAACTACGTCGCCCTGCGGCTGCTCGGCGTCCCGGCAGACGACGAATCGGCGGCGCGCGCCCGGGCCTGGGTGCGAGCCGAGGGCGGGGCCCAGCGCGTGCCGACCTGGGGCAAGGCGTGGCTCAGCGTGCTCGGCGTCTACGAGTGGGAGGGCGTGAACCCCCTGCCGCCGGAGCTGTGGCTGCTGCCGCGCGCGCTGCCGATGCACCCCTCGAACTTCTGGTGCCACACGCGCGCGGTGTTCTTGCCGATGTCGTACCTCTATGGGCGCCGCGCGCGCGGGCCCGAGACTCCGCTCGTCCGCGCGCTGCGCGAGGAGCTCTACGTCACGCCGTACGACCGCGTCGACTGGGAGGCCGCCCGGAACGACGTCCACCCGCTCGACGTGTACTCGCCGCACACGAAGCTGTTCGACGCGCTGAACGTCGCGCTGGATCGATACGAGCGGCGGCGGCCGAAGGCCCTGCGAGAGCGCGCCCTGTCCTTCGTGATGGACCACATCCACCACGAGGACACCTCGACCAGCTACCTCGACATCGGCCCGGTCTCCAAGGCGCTGCACCTCGCCTGCGTGTGGTTCGAGGATCCGACGCAGCCCGCCGTGCAGCGTCACCTCGAGCGCGTGCCCGACTACCTGTGGGACGGCCGCGACGGGATGAAGATGCAGGGCTACAACGGCTCGCAGTTCTGGGACCTCGCGTTCGCGATGCAGGCCGTGCTCGAGCACGAGCCCTGGGACACCGATGCCACCGCCAAGGCCATGCTCGAGCGCGCCCACGGGTGGCTCGACGACAACCAGGTCAAACACGACGTGCCCGATCGCGAGCGGTACTACCGCAACGCGACCGCCGGCTGCTTCCCGTTCTCGACGGCCGAGCAGGCGTGGCCGGTGACCGACTGCACCGCGGAGGGCCTCAAGGTCGCGCTGGCGATGCAAGGGCGCGTCGCGCGCCCCCTGGGCGAGGCGCGGCTCGCCAAGGCGGTGGACGTGCTGCTCTACGAGCAGAACGACGACGGCGGCTGGTCCGAATACGAGCGCGCCCGCGGGCCCCGCTGGCTCGAGCTGTTCAACGCCGCCGAGGTCTTCGGCGACATCATGATCGGCTACTCCCACGTCGAGTGCACGAGCGCGTGCGTCCAGGGGCTGCTGGCGTTCTCGGAGCGCTACCCGACGTACCGCCGCGCCGAGCTGCGCGCCGCGGTCCGGCGCGGGGTCGAGTGGCTGCGCGCGGCGCAGCGCGAGGACGGCAGCTTCTATGGCGTGTGGGCGATCTGCTTCACGTACGCGACCTGGTTCGGCATCGAGGGCCTGCGGGCCGCCACTTCCGGCGCCGAGGACGATCGCCGCATCGAGCGCGCGGCAGACTTCCTGCTGTCGCACCAGCGCGCGGACGGCGGGTGGGGCGAGAGCTACCGCTCCTGCGTCGACAAACGCTGGGTCGAGCACGAGCGCTCCCAGCCGGTGCAGACCGCCTGGGCGCTGCTCGGGCTGGCGGCGGCCTATGAGCACCTCCACCCGCGCCTCAGCGCGACGAAGCGGGTCACCTTGCGCGGCGCGCTCGCGAGCGGCGTCGCGTTCCTGCACGAAACGCAGACCGACGACGGCTGGCGCGCCGACATGGTCTACGGCGTGTTCAACAAGAACTGCATGATCAACTACGACAACTACCGGTACTACTTCCCGGTCTGGGCGCTGGCGCGCGCGGCACGCCTCGAGCGCTAGAGACACAAACCGCTAAGCGGCCAGCCTCATTCGCGCCAGGGCGTGGCGGCTCGCGAGCTGAGGTGGCTCCTTGGTGGGGGTCGGGGGGGGGGGGGGGGCGGGGGGGGGGGGGGGGGGACCCGAGGTTGGTCGCTGGGATCCGCCTAACCCCTGGGTTGTCGGTTTCGCGGAGGGACCCCTCGTTTTCTGCACGATTCAGTGCAGAGTCTCACGCCCGGCCACAGGGGGCTTGTCCGGACGAGCCCGGGTTTGTCGCCAGCTGCCCTGCGCGGGCGCTGCGTGGGAGCTCCGCCGGACCGCAGGTCGCCGAAGCGGGCACCCTCGTCGTGGCGCTCGACGACGCGATTAAAGGCCGGCAGCTCCCGTCGAGGAGGAGGCCATGGAAGAGCCCGCTCCATCACCAGCGCCAGCATCGCCGGCAGGCAAGGAGCCTGACGACGGGGTTGGTGCGCGGCGGTCAGCTACCCATCGCCGACTTCCACCGCATCCCAAGTGTTGATCATTTACGCCGGTCGGATTAGGCCTCGAGGTAACGCGCACGGATGCGCGGCACGAGGTACTCGTCGAAGGCGCGCGCGGCGTCGTACTTCGGGCTCCACCCCCAGTCGGCGCGGGCTGCGGCGTCGTCGACGTCTTCCGGCCACGAGTCGACGATCTTGGCGCGGACGGCGTCCGGCTCGTACGTCACGGTGGAGCTGGGGAACGCCGCGCGGACGCGCTCGGCGATCTGGGCCGCCGACAAGCTGAAGGCGCCGACGTTGTAGACGACGCGCGTGAGGCGCTCGCGGTCTGCGTCGAGCAGCCCGGTCAAGGCGGTGACCGCGTCGGGCATCGCCATGAACGGGATGGCCGCCTCGGGGCCCACGAAGCACGCGTACGGCTCGCCCTTCGCCGCGGCGTGCAGCATCTCGGGGCCGAAGTCGCTCGTGCCGCCGGTCGGGACGGTGTCGGCGGAGATGAGCCCGGGGAAGCGCAGCGAGCGGAAATCCAAGCGGGCGACGCTCGACATCGCGCCGAGCTGGCGGTGGTAGCGCGTGAAGTAGCGACCGAGGTGCTCGCAGTAGAGCTTGTTGCAGCCGTACATCGTGACCGGCACGTTCCAGGCTTCTTCGCCGATCTTGCCGGCGGCGCGCTTCGTCGCCACGTCGGGCAGGCCGTAGACGGCGATCGAGCTCGGGAAGAGGAAGCGCACCGGCCGCCCGAGGCGGGCCGACTGCTGCTGAGCGACCCGCAGGAGGTTCAGCGTGCCCTCGACGTTGACCTGGTGCGCGAGCTCGGGGTCGCGCTCGCCGCGCGTCGAGAGGAGCGCAGCCAGGTGGAAGACGACCTCGATCTCGTGGTGCGCCGCGATCTGGTCCATCAGGTAGCGGTCCATGATGTTGCCGGTGTAGCTGGCCAGGCACTTGGCCCGCAGCGAGTCCGGCGGCGGCGTGAGGTCGAGGCTGACCACGTTGTACCGACCCTCCGCCGCGATGCGATCGATGAGGCTGTGGCCGATCTCTCCGTTGGACCCGGTGATGAGGACGACGCCCTTGGGCATGGGACGGCCTTACACCACCGGCTCTTGTGCTTCCAGGCTCGAGGGCCGGCGCGCCCGTGCGCCGCTCTTTCCGCACTGGCGCGCGAGGTGGTTCGAGCCTAAAGAAACGCCGTGATCACCCCGCCGAGGTTCGCCCCCAAGCCCCCTTGGCTCAAGGTCCGCGCGCCGGGCGGCGACGTGTACCACGGGCTCAAGGAGACGCTGCGCACGCTCGATCTGCACACCGTCTGCGAGGAGGCGAGGTGCCCGAACGTCGGCGAGTGCTGGCGCGAGGGCACCGCGACGGTGATGCTTCTCGGGGACGTCTGCACCCGGGGCTGCCGGTTCTGCGCCGTGACGACCGGCGACCCCCGCGGGGCCGTCGACTCGCGCGAGCCGGAGCACGTCGCGCGCGCGATCGCGAAGCTCGAGCTGCAATACGTCGTGCTCACGATGGTCAACCGGGACGATCTCCTCGACGGCGGCGCCGAGCACGTCGGCCGCACGGTGCGGAGGCTCCGCGAGCTGAGGAGCGACCTCCTAATCGAGACGCTGGTCGGTGATTTCTGTGGCCGCGCCGACGCGGTCGACGCCGCGTGCGACGCCAACCCAGATGTCTTCGCCCACAACATCGAGACCATCGAGCGGCTGACGCGCACCGTCCGGGACGTGCGCTCGAGCTACGCGCAGTCGCTCAGGGTGCTCGAGCGCGCGAAGCAAAAGGCGGCGTCTTTCGCCTCCGACCCGGAGCGCCGGCCGATGCTCACGAAGAGCTCGATCATGGTCGGGCTCGGCGAGACCGACCAGGAGGTCGTCGCGGCGATGCGCGATCTGCGCGCCGCGAACGTCGACATCGTCACCATCGGCCAGTACCTGCGGCCCTCCGCCAAGCACCACGAGGTGCTGCGCTTCGTGCCCCCGGAGGTGTTCGCCGACTACGAGCGTGAGGCGAAGGCGATGGGGTTCTCGTACGCGGCGAGCGGCCCGCTCGTGCGCTCGAGCTACAAGGCCGCGGAGGTCTTCCTCCGGTCGCTGCTCGGCCCGGGCGGGGCGGGGGAGGCCGGCGAGGTCGAGGCCAAGCTCGAGGCGCGGATGCAGCGCGCCCGCGAGGAGGCGGCGCGCGTGGCGCGCGGCCCTGGCGAGGGTGAGCTGATCGCCGCCTCCTCTCTCGTGAGGTCCAGGTCGTGAGGCGCGCGCTCTTCACGCTCGCCCTGCTCGTCGCGCCCGTCGCCTGCGGCGACGACGCCGACGCCTCGGCCGGCGGCGGCGGTCAGGCCCCGTGGACGGGCGGCGCAGGTGGGCTCGGCGGCGCTGACGCGCTGGGCGGCGGCGGCGCGGGGGGAGCGCCTACGGGCGGCGGCGGGAGCGGGGGAGGCGCGCCGAGCGAGCTCGACCAGCTGCTCGCGCGGCTGCGCGCGGACCTCGAGGGCACGCTGCTCGAGGAGTCGACCGCGAGGGGGTGGCCGGTGGCGCTCGCCGAGGGGCACGTCGTCGTCTCGACCTCGGGGTCGCTCGACCACGTCGCCGGTGACTTCAACGACTGGACACCGGCCCCGCTCACCGAGGACGACGGCTTCTATTGGGCGGTCGTGCCCGCCGCGCCGGGGGAGCGGTACAAGCTCGCGAACGGCGTCGATACCTATCTGCCCGACCCTTGGTCACGCGGCTACGCCTACGACCCGTTCGGGGAGCTGAGCCTGGTGCCCGGACCCGACGCGCACCTCGAGCGGTTCTTCGAGGTCGGCGCCGGGGAGTCGAGCCTCGAGCCGCGCACCGTTCGCGTGTTCGTCCCAGGCGAGCCGGCCACGCACGTCCTCTACGTGCACGACGGGCAGAACCTGTTCGACCCGAACGCGATCTGGGGCGGGTGGCACCTCGACGAGTCGGCCCCGCCAGGCGTCATGCTCGTCGGCATCGACAACACCTCGGCCCGCATGGACGAGTACACCCACGTCGCAGACGATATCGGTCAGCTGATCGGCGGCTCGGGCGACGAATACGCGGCGTTCGTCCAGGAGGTCGTCCGCCCGCTCGTCGAGGCCGAGCTCGGTGAGCCGGCGATCGTCGGCACGATGGGGTCATCTTTGGGCGGGCTCATCAGCCTGCACATCGGCCTCTCGTACCCCGACCAATACGATTTCGTCGGCTCGCTCTCGGGCACGCTCGGTTGGGGCAGCATCGGCCCGCACACCGGCGAGACGCTGATCGAGCGCTACGACGCCGCGCCGGTGCAGCCCTTCGTCATCTACCTCGACTCGGGCGGCGACGCTGGCGCGTGCGCCGATCTGGACGCCGACGGCATCGAGGACGACGTCGACTCGGGCGACAACTACTGCGAGAACATCCAAATGCGGGACGTGCTCGCGGCGAACGGGTACGTCTTCGACGACAACCTGCACCACTGGCACGAGCCCGGCGCCGCGCACAACGAGGCGGCCTGGGCCGCGAGGGTGTTCCGGCCGCTCGCGATCTTCGCCGCGCTCTGACGGGTGCTGGAAGCGCCAACGTCACGGCGGTGGGTTGGGAGGTGCCGCCATTTCACCCCCCCCATCCCCCCCTCACGTCGTGAGGGGGGAGAGTGACAGGTCCCGTCACTCGTCGACATCGGGGGCGCGTGTGGTGATCAGAACGAATACGTGTTGGCCGACGTCAGGCTCATCTGACCTTCGGCCTTGCCCGTGACGCCGCCCTTGGCCTTCTCGCCGAAGACGACCGACACGGGACCCTTCATCTCGCGCTTGAGAGGGAGGCCGATGTCGGCGCGCAAGTCGATGGTGCCCTTCATCGAGACCTTGATGGCGCCGCCGTTGTCCTCCTCGCCCTCGGCGTCCATCGAGATGTCGAGGACGATGATGGTCTTGCCGTCGACGGTCTTGAACTCCTTGACCGTGACCTTGGCGTCCATCTTGGACGGCTTGTTCTCGCTGTCCATCGCGCGCGACGCGAGGGCCTGCGCGAGCTTGTCGAGCGAGTCGCCGACCTTCACCTTCTCGGGGATCGCGTCGAGGATCTCGCCGTCCTTGCCGAAGCTCTTGTAGTCCTTCTTGACGGCGGCGAGCTCCTCCTTCGGGGGCTCCTTGCCGTCCTCGGTCGTGACGGCGACCGCGCCGTCCTTCAGCTCGAGGACGTAGGTCTTGCCGGCGTGCGCCACCTTCGAGTCCTTCGTCTTGCCGTCCTTCGTGGTGACCTTCTTCTCTGCCTTGGTGTAGGTGACCTTCATCTTGGAGCAGCTCTTGTCGGTGACGGCGAGGCACTCCTCGGCCTTCTCGGTCTGCTCGGCCTCGGTCGCCTCCTCCTTGAACTCGCCCTTGGGTCCCTTGATGTCGACCTTCATCTCGGCGACCTGGGTCTCCGCCGTCGTGCCCTTGTCGCCGACCGCGGGGTAGTGCTTGGTGATCGCGGTGCCTTCGTCCTTGGGCGCAGCGGTCGCGGTCGCGGTCGCGGCGGCGGTCGCCGTGCTCGCCGCGGAGGCGGTCGTCGCCGCCGACGACCTGGCGGATCCAGAGCTCCGCGCCTTGGCGCTGCCGGAGGACGCCTCCGTCCCCGCGTCCGGACCGCACGCCCCGAGCCAAGCACCCGCCACGACCACTCCGCAGAATCGCAAGACCGTACCGTTGGACACGCTGAGCCTCCTTGAGAGGGGGCGTCACTCGCTTCTCCTGCGCGCGCAGTCAAGTGTCGCGGCCCTTGCCGCCTCGCCGGTGTAGGCTCCGCGCGATGTCCCCTACGTGGCGCGCCGCGCAGCCCGACGAGGACGACTCCATCGTCGCGCTCGTGCGGCGCCTCTATGACGAAGACCCGAGCCCCGAGCCGGTCCCCGACGCGAGCACCCGGCGCACGCTCGCGACCCTGCGCGCCGAGCCTTGGCGCGGTCGCGTCGTGGTCCTCGCGGAGGTGAGTGGCCTGCTCGGGTACAGCCTGCTCGTCGCCTATTGGTCGAACGAGCTGGGCGGCGAGACGTGCGAGATCGATGAGCTGTACGTGGTGCCCGAGGAGCGAGGCCGCGGACACGCGACGCTGCTGCTCGAGGCGCTCGCGCAGGGCGGCGACCTGTGGGGGCGACCGGCCGCCGCCTTGTGCCTGCAGGTGACCGCCGACAACGCCAGGGCGAGGGCCCTCTACGAGCGGCTCGGCTTCGTCGCGAGCGCGAACAGGCTGATGATCCGCCGTGCGCGTCGCGTCACCGCAGCCGACTGAGAACTTGGCACTCGCGCGACGTCTCCGCTAGGCGTCGCGTCGTGGAGCGTCTCTCGAGGCCGCCTTCGACCTGGTCGCCGCGCTACGCGGCGACCGAGCGTCCCCGCGAGCTCGTGCTCTTCGCCTACGAGCTCGGCGTGGCGCGCGCGACCGGCGCGCTGGTCATCGAGCCGCGCGGTGCCAGTCGAGAGAGCGTCGAGGTGCTGGTCGGCGAGGCGCTCACGACCGAAGCGGATGCTCTGGGACGGCAGGCGTCATCCCGGCTCGCGAGGCTCGCGTCGCTCCCCGGGGCCCGCCTCTGCTTCGAGCCTGCCGTCGTGTCGGGCGCACTGAGGACGCTCCCGCTCGCGCAGTGGGCGCGTCAGACCCTCGAGCGGGAGGTCGACCTCGACGCCTCGCAGCGCCTCGCCCATGAGCTCGGCGACGTCGAGCTCGCGCTGATCCCTAGGCGCGCGCCCGATCCGGCGCACCTCGACCCGACGGAGCGACGGCTCGTCGCGGCGCTCGCCCGGCCCAGGCGCCTGCCCGAGCTGTGCACGGTGGCGCGGATCGCGCGCTACAAGGTGCTCGCGTTCCTGCATTTCCTGCGCGAGACCGGGGCGCTCGAGGTGCGCGGCTCCGCTTCGTCGCGCCCGGCGCGCCCGTCGTCGCCCCCCGCCCGAGCGTTCGCGGCCGCCTCGCCCCCGCCGCCCAAGGTCGCGGCGCTCGGGGTGCTCGGCTTGCCGGGCGACGCCGACGCGGTGCGGGTCAAGCAGACCTTCCGGAGCCTCGCGCGGGCGTTTCACCCGGATCGGCACCCTGGGGTCGGCGAGGAGCGGCGGCGGGAGCTCGAGCTGCGGCTCGCGCGCCTCACCGCCGCCTACGCCGAGCTGATCGCCACCTGACCCACTCGCCATGCCGGCGCCCAAGCCGCCGCACTTTGGGTAATCTGCGCTCGTGATGGGGGACGCCCAGGTCGACGAGGAGCAGGACGAGGCCGAGGTGCGCCTGGTGTGCTTCTGGATCGCGGGCCAAGAGCTCGCGCTCCCGATCGAGGCCGTGCGCGAGACGATCCCGCTGCTACCCATCACGCGCGTCTTCCTCACCCCGCCGTGGCTCTCGGGGATCTTCAGCCTCCGCGGAGAGATCGTCCCTGTCCTCGATCTCGCGCAGTGGCTCGGCCTACCGGCGACGACGGTCAGTGACGAGACGCGCCTGGTCGTGCTCCGACACCCCGCGCGGGCCGTCGCGATCCTGGTCGACGGCATGGCGCAGCTGCGCACGGTCCCCGAGCGCGACCTCGCGCCGCCGCCTTCGACGCTGTCGATCGAGCAGCTCTCCTTGCTGTCCGCTGTCGCGGCGACGCCCACGGGGACGGTGCGGGTCCTCGCGCCGGCCGCGATCATGGGTGGAGAGCGACTCGCCGCGCTGTCCGGCGCGGCGCTCTCCGAGGCGGCGCCACCCGACGCGGCGCCGGCGGACAAGGCGTCGGCGGACATCGCACGATTTCAGTGAAAGACCAGAGGCCCGATCGGATGAAGTCCTACCGCATCCCGATGTTCGCGAAATTCCTGATGGGCTGCCTCACCCTCGCGGCGCTGCTCATCGGGGGCGGGACGTTCGTCGTGAAGCAGAGCGCCAAGCCACCTTCGCAGGGGAACTATCTGCAGAAGGCGCTGCGCCGCTACCAAGGCTACGAGGACCGCGCCGGGCGCGGCATGACCGGCGCGCTGGAGCTCATCTCGGAGGACTCCGGCCTCAGGAAGGCGCTGGCCTTGCGGGCGGCGGGGCCTGCGCCCGACACCGGCGGCGCGCCCTCGGCGGCCGCCATCGGAGAGGCCGTCGCGGCTCGCCTCGGCTCGAAGAACAACGTGCAGCCCGATCTGTTCGTGGTGTTCACGGGCAAGGGCGAGATCGCGTTCGCGACGCAGGGGTCGCCGCTCAAGAAGGACGACCTGTCCGACCTCGCGGCGTTCGAGCGCGTGCGTGACGGCAGCGTGTTCGCCCACCGGCTGACCGTCCTCGATGGGGTCCCTTACCAGCTCTCCGCCGTGCCGGTGCGTGATGGGCCCGAGGGCGCCGTCGTGGGCGGGGTGCTGGCGGCGGTGAAGGTCCAGCGGTACTTCGACGAGTTCGCCGAGCAGAGCGACGAGGTGGTCGAGCGGCGCGTTCGGCCGACGATCGTGCGCGGGCAAGAGGTGCTCGCCTCTGCGCTGGCGGAGGACCAATGGCCGGCCGCGAGCAAGGCGATGCAGCTCGACAAGGTCCAGAAGATCATCGTCAACGACGTCGAGCGCGAGGTCATCACGTTCGCCGGCTCGGACCAGGACTTCTACGGGGAGAACATCGACGCCTACAAAGGGCCCGAGAAGGTCTCCGTGGGTAAGGTCTTCATGACGCGCCAGCGCTCGGCGGCCGACACGGGGAGCAAGATCCCTTGGCTCGAGATCTTCGTGGGCGTGGCGCTCTCGGTCGCCATCGCGCTGGCGATGGCGTTCTGGATCACGCGGCCCATCAAGCAGTTCGTGAGCCAGTCTCAGAAGCTGCTCCAGGGCGACACCGACCTCACGCAGCGCATCGTCGTCCGCTCACGCGACGAGACCGCCGACCTCGCCGAGAACATCAACCACGTCTTCGTGCGGCTGCACGGCCTGGCGAGTGACGTCCAGACCGCGGCGTTTCAGGTCGGCGCCTCCAGCGCAGAGATCAGCGCTGCGTCCAAGCAGATGCTCGGGGGTATCAAGGACCAGAGCGTCAAGATCGAGAGCTCTACCGCCGCGATCACGGAGCTGTCCGCGTCGATCCAGCAGGTCGCCGAGAACGCCGCGCAGGCGACCTCCGTCGCCGAGAAGTCGAACATCGCGGTCACGTCGGCCGTCCAGCGCATGGAGCAAATCCGCTCGGCCGTCGACGACGCCGCCGACAAGATGCGCGAGCTCGGCGAGAGCTCGAAGCGCATCGGGAACATCGTCGAGGTGATCCGCCAGATCAGCGAGCAGACCTCGCTGCTCGCGCTCAACGCCGCGATCCAGGCGGCTCAAGCGGGAGAGCACGGCCGGGGCTTCGCGGTGGTCGCCGACGAGGTCTCTTCGCTCGCGCGCCGTGCCGGCCAGTCGGCGAAGGACATCGAGGCGCTGATCCAGACCATCAAGGAGCAGACCTCGGCCGCCGTCGCCTCGATGGAGAAGGGCACCCTGGAGGTGGACACGGGCACCCAGCTCGTCTCGACGACGCTCGGTGACCTGGGCAAGCTCATCGTGGTCGTGCGCGACACCGCCGGGGCGGTACAGGAGCAGGCCATCGTGTCCGACGAGATCGCGCGCAACATGGACGCCGTCCAGAAGATCGCGGGCGAGGTCCTCACCGGCTCGGAGGAGTCGGTGCTGCAGGCTGAGCGACTCCACGAGCTGGCCTTCCAGCTCGAAGAGTCGATCCGCGGGTTCAACATCGACGGGTCGGGCGAGCACCGCCCGGCCGACCACGGGGCGCCGCCTCCCGCTCTGCCGAAGCCGCTGCCTCCCACGCCCGACCGCCCGCGCGCGCTCACGCGCGCGCAGCCACGTCGAGGGTAGCCGTTGGCCTTGGTCTCCCCCGAGGTCTTGTCCGGGCTCGCGCGCCTCGTGCGCGGGTTCGCCGGGCTCGAGCTGCCTGCCTGGGTCGTCGAGTCCAAGGCCGGCGCGCGCATGACCGCTCTCTCCCTCGACGGCCCGGGGTACCTCTCCCTCGTCGAGTCCGGCCGCGGTGCCTCGGAGCTCGGTCGACTCGTCGAGGCGCTGCGCGTCGGTGAGACGCGGTTCTTCAGGCACAAGGGTCAGCTCGACGCGGTGCTCGAGGTCGTCGCGCCCCGCTGGCGAGAGGCAGGCACGCAGCGGCCCAAGGTGTGGAGCGCCGGCTGCGCGACCGGAGAGGA
Organism: Polyangiaceae bacterium; assembly: GCA_016719945.1. Classification (GTDB taxonomy): domain Bacteria; phylum Myxococcota_A; class Polyangia; order Polyangiales; family Polyangiaceae; genus Xiheicaenibacterium. The sequence goes on from JADJYE010000030.1 coordinate 87,407, forward strand.
GCCCTACACCCTCGCGATGGTGCTCGCGCGGGCGCTGCCGGCGCCCGCCTACCGGGCCAGCATCCTGGCGACCGATGTGAGCGAGGAGGCGCTCGCGACGGCGAGCCGGCGGCGGTACCCCGCCGAGGCGCTCGCGCACGTCCCCCCGCCCTTCCTCGACTCGTTCGTGGTGAGCGAGGGTGAGGCCGAGGTGCGGAGGGAGATCGCTGGCGCCGTCAGGTTCGAGCGCCACAACCTCGCGAGCGCGCCTCCGGGCCGCGGCTTCCACCTCGTCTTTTGCCGCAACGTGCTCATCTACTTCGAGCCGGAGGAGCGGCGCCGCGCCCTCGAGCGCATCGTCGACGCGCTCGCGCCGGGCGGGGCCCTGTTCCTCGGATACTCCGAGACGCTGCGCGATGTGGCGGGCCTGGCGCCGGTCCAGGTCGGTGCGCACACGCTGTGGTTGCGGTCCGGCGGGGAGCCGCCGAGCTCGCGAGACGTCCCCCGCGACGCTCCCGCGTCTGTGCCCAGGTCCTTGGCTCGTCCCTCGGCTCCGGTCGCCGCGCCGCGCACCTCACGGACGGTGCGCGCGAGCGCCGCCAGCGCGTTGTCACGCGAGCTCTCCGAAGCGCTCAAGTCCGAGGGCCTCGAGGTCCTCACCGTCGAGCTCGACGCCGCCGAGCTCCTCGATGACGACGCGGCCGTCGTGCTGCGTCGCGCCGGCGCGGCGGCGCGCGCGTCCGGCGTCGACCTGCGGTTGGTCGCCGGGCGAGAGGTCACGCTGCGCTGGCTCCGCCGCCACGGCCTCGGCGGAGGGGCGCCGTGAGCGCGGACTCCGCCGTCGAGACCTGGTCGCGCTACGTGGCCGCCGCGAAGCGCGACGCGGACCAGCTCGCCGACGGGGTGCGCGCGCTCCCCGCCGAGGGGGGCCGAGACGCGCTCGCAGGCCTCGCGGCGCTCGCGTTCCGCCTCGGCCTCTCGAGCGTCCTGGTCGGCGCGGAGGACGTGGGTCGGCTCGCGCTGGGCGTCGAGCGCGCCTGTGACGCGGCGCGAACGGCCTCATCCCCCGCGGCCGAGGTGCGGGCCCTGCTCGAGGCGCCCGCCAGCGCGCTCGCCGCCGCGCTCGCGCAGCTCGCCGCGCCGGACAAGTCGGGCGCGCGCGTTGAAGGGCTTCCGCTCGCCCAGCTCCTGCGCTCGCTGGAGGAGGGGCGGTCGCCTGCTGCCATCGCAGCGCCACCTATCTCTCCGCCCCAGGACAGCTCGCCGCCAGCGAGCGCGCGCGCGGCGAGCGCGCCCCCGGTCGCGCCGGACGACGCGCGCGCCATGGTGTTCCATTGGGCTCCGCCCGTCGACGACGACATGATCGAGCTCTTCTTCGAGGAGGCGCAGGAGCGCGTCGAGGGCATCGCCGGCAAGCTGCTCTCGATCGAGGAGCGCCCAGACGATCTGGAGCTGCTGCGAGATCTCTTTCGCGATCTGCACACGGTCAAGGGAAGCTCCGCGATGGTCGGCCTCGCGCCGGTGAACGAGCTCGCGCACGCCGCAGAGGATCTGGTTGGACAGCTGCGCGAGGGGGCGCGCCGAGCCGACGCGCCCGTCGTCAACGCCCTGCTCGCCGCGCTCGATGGGCTGCGCGCGCTGCTCGCCACGGCCCGCGATCGAAAGCCCTTGCCGGCCAGCGCGCCTCGCGTCGTCCGCGCCTTGCGAGACCCCTACGCGGCAGCGTCACCTGCGGCCGACGCGCCTGCACCCGCCTCCGCGACGTCGGCTTCAGCGGCACAGGCCGCGGCCCACGAGGCGGCGCCTGCGGCGGGTGCCAAGGCAGCAGCGACGGCGGCGCCCGCGGCGAAGCAGACGATCCGCGTCGACTTCGACAAGCTCGATCGCCTTCTCAACCTCGTGGGCGAGCTGGTCCTCGGCCGGCGAGCCTGCGTGGCGCCGGCGCCGCGCGGGCGTCGGTGACCGGGGAGCTCTCCACCGACCGGGCGCTCGCCCGTCGAATCGCGACCCTCCACGGTCGCGCCGACGCCTCGGGGCGGCCGGGCAAGGGCCCCGACCCTCGCGTCGGGCTGCAGGACCTCACCGAGGAGCTCGGCCGCGTCGAGCGCGTCCTGTCGTCGATCGCGGGCAGCCTCGACGCGTCGACGTCGAACCTCGAGTCCGTCTCCAGCCTGCTGCGCGATCAGGTGATGCGCCTGCGTATGGTCCCGGTCGGCGGGGTCTTGCGAAAGCACCAGCGGACGGTGCGCGACCTCGCCCAGTCGCTCGGCAAGAAGGTCCGGATCGAGCTCGTCGGCGAGGACACCGAGCTCGACAAGCTCCTCGTGGAGGCCCTCGACGAGCCGCTCATGCACCTCGTGCGAAACGCGGTCGATCACGGGATCGAGGTGCCCGCCGAGCGTGCGGCGGCCGGCAAGCCGGTCGACGCCACCATCCGCCTGGAGGCGATGCATCGAGGCAACCAGGTCGTGATCCGCGTGGCGGACGACGGCAAGGGCATCGATCCGAAGCGGCTGAAGAGCAAGGCGCTCGAGAAGAGCATCGCGAGCTCCGCCGAGCTGGACACGATGGACGACCGAGCCGCCCTCGAGCTGGTCTTCCGTGCGGGCTTCTCGACGGCGGGCGCGGTCACGGACGTGTCCGGCCGCGGCGTCGGCATGGACATCGTGCGCCAGACGATCGTCGCTCGGCTGAAGGGCACGATCGATATCGAGTCCTCGCTGGGCCGCGGCACGGCCTTCGTGCTCAAGCTCCCGCTCACGCTCGCGATCATCCAGGTGATGCTCGCGCGCGCGTCGGGCGAGACGTTCGCCATCCCACTCGACGCCGCGGAGCGGACCGTCGTCATCCCCGCCGACGAGGTCCGCTTGGTCGCGGATCGCGAGGTGATCGAGGTCGACGGCATGACCGTGCCGATCGTGCGGCTCGCGCACGTCCTGGCGCTCGAGGGGCCCGAGCCTGGGCCCGACGACCCGCTGCACGTCGTGCTCACGGCCCAGCACGGGGCGCTGTTCGGGCTCGCGTGCGATCAGCTGATCGGCAAAAAGGAGATCGTCGTGAAGTCGCTCGGCGAGGTCCTCTCGGGCGTCCCGTGCGCGGTGGGCGCCACGATCCTGGGAGACCGCTGCGCGCTCATCCTCGACGTCCCCGCGATCGTCCAGCGCGCGCTCTCGGCGGCGGCGCCGGCGCGCCGCGCCCGCGCCTCCCTGCCCAGCTCCGCGCGCTCGAGGGGAGACATCTTGCTGGTCGACGACTCCGACACCGTGCGCGAGTCGCTGCGTCGCCTGCTCGTCGAGGCGGGGTTCGCGGTCACCACGGCGGAGGACGGCCGCGCCGGGCTCGCGCTGGCCGCGAGCCGTCGCTTCGACCTCGTCTCCACCGACGTGATGATGCCCCACATGGACGGCTACGAGCTGACGCGGGCGCTGCGCGCGCTGCCGGCCTACCGCGAGGTGCCGATCGTCATGGTGACCAGCCGCGGCGAGCTCATCGATCGGGTGCGCGGCTTCGACGCCGGGGTCGACGAGTACATCACCAAACCCCACGATCGCAGGCTGCTGCTGCAGGCGGTCGAGAAGCTCCTCGGGCAGAAGCGAGGGCAGGAGAGCCCGTGAACGTCCTGTGCGTCACCGACGCCCCGCTGCTCGCCGAGCTGCTCGCGCGACCCCTCTCTCCGCTCGGTCACCGCGTCAGCCACGTCGCGACGATGGCCGAGGCCCGCCAGGGCCTCGGCGAGCTCTCGCCCGAGGTCGCGTCCTCGCGCGGAGGCTCCCTGACGCCGACGTGCCCGCCGCCGCGCGCGAGCTCTCCGCCGCAGGGGTGAGGGTGGTCGTCGTGGGCGTGACGCCGAGGGACCGCGACGTCGCGCGAGCGGCGCGCGCCGATGGCTTCCTGCTCGCCCCCTTCACCGACGCCGACGTGCTCGAGGCGGTCGGCATGAGCGCGTCGGACGCGAAGGTCATCCTGCTCGTCGACGACTCGCCGCTCATCCACCGTCACACCGTGCCGATCCTCGAGGACGACGGCTACGAGGTCATCTCGTGCCACGACGGCGCCGAGGCGCTCGAGGTCATCCGCAGCCGCCGCCCCGACCTGGTCATCACCGACGTCGAGATGCCGCGGCTCGACGGCTACGGCCTGTGCAAGGCGCTCAAGGGCGACCCCGACACCGCCCACCTGCCGGTCCTGATCTGCTCGACGCTCGGCGAGTCCGCCGATCTCGAGCGCGGGTTCGACGCGGGCGCCGACGACTACCTGGTCAAGCCCGTGATCCCGGAGGAGCTGTCGACGCGCGTACGCGGGCTGCTCGCCGGCTCGCTCCCGGCCTCGCGCGAGCGGATCCTGGTCGTCGACGACTCCCCCGCGCAGCGCCACTACGTCGCCGACTGCCTCTCTCGCCAGGGCTTCGAGGTGATCACCGCGCAGGACGGCAGCGTCGCGCTCGAGAAGGCTCGCGCGAGCCGGCCGGCCCTCATCGTCTCCGACTACGAGATGCCGGTCATGACCGGCTTCGAGCTGGTGCACGCGCTGCGCAAGGACCCAGAGCTGCGCGCGATCCCGGTGATCATGCTCACCGCGCGCGACTCGAAGCGCGACATGGCGCAGCTGCGCGCGGCGGGCGCGTCGGCGTACCTGGTGAAGCCGTTCGCGCAAGACAAGTGCGTAGCGCTGGTCGAGCGCACGCTCGCCGAGCGGCGGCTCGTGGCCTACAAGGAGGCCTCGAGGGTCTACATCTCGGACGGCGCCAGGCGCGCGGCCGAGCAGCGCGCCGCGGCCGGCGAGATGGACTCCCAGCGGGCCGACGAGCGCGTGATGAGCGTCCTCTTCTCGGACCTCGCGGGCTTCACCCCGATGTCCGAGAAGCTGTCCCCGCGAGCGCTGATCGAGCTGCTCAATGGCTACTTCGACGCCATGTGCCCGATCGTGGTCGGCCATGGCGGCGACATCGACAAGTTCATCGGCGACGCCATCATGGCCGTGTTCGACGAGGCCCGAGGCCAGGCGCCCGCGCCCGAGCGTGCGGTGAGGGCGGCGCTCGCCATGCAGTCGGCGCTCACGACGTTCAACCTCGGCTCGGCCATCCAGCTGCGGATGCGCATCGGCATCAACACCGGCCCGCTCGTGCGCGGCGATCTCGGGTCACGCGTCGTGCGGCGCGACTACACCGTCATCGGCGAGACCGTGAACCGCGCGAACCGATACGAGGCGAAGTGCCCCATCGGCGGCGTGCTCATCAGCGAGTCGACGAGGGCCGCGCTCGGCGAGCTGGTGACCGCCGAGCCGGTCGCCGGGCTCGAGCTCAAGGGCGTGAGCGCGCCGGTGACGGCCTACGTCGTCAGCGCGGTCGCGCCCGCGCGGCAGGAAGAGGGGGGTGAAGCGTGATCCGTGTGCTGGTCGTCGACGACTCGATGTTCATGCGCGGCGCCATCTCCAAGACGCTCACCGCGACCGGCCGCTTCGAGGTGATCGGGCAGGCGAAGGACGGCGAAGAGGCCGTGCGGCGGGTCGTCGAGCTGGGGCCCGACGTCGTGACGATGGACTTCAACATGCCGACGATGAACGGCGCCGACGCAGTTCGCGCCATCATGCAGCGGCGGCCCACGCCGGTCGTGATGTTCTCGGCCCACACGCGGCAGGGGGCCAAGGAGACGCTCGACGCCCTGTCGGCCGGAGCGGTCGACTTCGTCACCAAGCCAGCGGGAGAGGTCTCCGCGGATCTGTCGACGGTGCAAGAGGAGCTCGCGCGCAAGCTCACGAGCGCCGCCACGAGCCGCCCGCGCGCCGCCCCTCCTCCTCCGGCCCAGCCGGTCATCAAGCCGAGCCCGCCGTCTGGGCGCACGCCGCCGCCGTCGGTGTCCATGGCGCTGCCGAAGCTGTGCGTGATCGCGATCTCCACGGGGGGACCGGTGGCGCTCTCCCGGCTGCTGCCAGCGCTCCCGGCCGACACACGCTTCGCGATCGTGGTCGTGCAGCACATGCCCGCCATGTTCACGGCGGCGCTCGCCGATCGGCTCGACTCGGAGTGCGCCATCTCTGTCCGCGAGGCCGTGGTCGGCGACCGACCCCGCGCGGGCCTGGCGTTGATCGCGCCCGGCGACCGGCACCTCGAGTTCGACGCGCGAGGCGGGGTCGTGCTCTCGGAGGGCGTCCCGGTCCACGGCTGCCGCCCCGCCGCGGATGTCACGATGCTCTCCGCGGCGAGGGTCTATGGCCGCCGGACGATCGGCGTCGTGATGACGGGCATGGGGCGTGACGGGACCGCCGGCGCCCTCGCCATCCGCGCCGCCGAGGGTCGAACGCTCGCGCAAGACGAGGCGTCCAGCGTGATCTTCGGCATGCCGAGGTCGGCCATCGACGCGGGCGCCATCGAGGACGTCGCGCCGCTCGACGAGCTGCCGAGCCTGCTTCGGTACCTGTGACTCAGGCGGCGTTCGACTCGCTCACACAGTAGCAGCGCCACTCGGTCGGGATGTCGCGGCCCCCGAAGCTCATCGGCTCGATCGGCAGGCTCACCGGCCTCGCGGGGGGTCGCATCAGGCGCATGCCCGCCTGCTCCGGCGTCCGGTTGCGCTTCTTGAGGTTGCAGGGCCGGCACGCGGTCACGATGTTCTCCCAGCCCGTTCGGCCGCCGTGCGTTCGCGGCAGGACGTGATCGAACGACAGCTCGCAGCGCGGCTTCTTGGAGCCGCAGTATTGGCACTGGTAGCCGTCGCGGCTGAACACGTTCGACCTGGAGAACTTCACGCCGCGTCGCACCCCCGAGACGTGCCGCCTCAGGCGCACGACCGCGGGCAACGGGACCGTGATCGTCGGCGACGAGATCAGGACGTCATACTCCTCGAGGACGTCGACCTTGCCGAGGTACCAGAGCGTGATCGCCTCTTCCCACCGGATGACCCGGTGAGGCAGCATCCAGCTGTTGAGGAGCAGGGTGTGCTCTCTCGTCGTCACGAGGACAAAGTGTACACGCCGAGAGGCGCCGCGCCAGGCAGGCGGTCAGTCCCGCTCGGGGTTCATGATCTGCTGCTGACGGTCGTCGAACATTCCCTTGAACGCAGCGGCGCGCTTGCGCGTCTCCGCGCAGACCTCGAAGCGCTGACGAGCGTCGGCGAGCTGCTTCCGGGAGGGCTCGTCGAGCGTCGCCTCGTAGTCGGACGGCTCGCCGGCCGGGGGCTTCGGGTAGAGCTCGTGCTCCGACTTGCAGGCGTCTATCTGGGCCGGGTCTTTGCTGCAGGCGCACTCGGCGGACGCCGCAGCCTCGACCTCACGTAGGTAAGCCGGGTCGACCGGCCTCTGACAGCCGGTGACGGCAAGCAGGACCGCAGCGGCCAAGGCCCTGGTGGCCGTGTGGGCGCTGCGCGGCGGCTCCTTCGTCATCGAGGCGACAGCTTACTCGGTCCCGAAAGTCGCTCGGCTCGTCCGAGCGAAAGGGCTCCTGATTCACCTGGCAGGCCAGGTGAGCTCACGCGGCACCCTCCCCACGTCGCCTCACAGCGACGCCACCGCGCGACAGCCCGAGTGAAAATCGATTTCATTTCCCGCGCGGCGCATGGTCAGGCGCCGCGCGCCTCCGGTACCGTCGAGACATGCTCCGAGCCACGCCGCTGCTCGCGTTGGCGCTCGCCACGACCTCCCTCGCCGGGTGCACCGGTCAGATCGGCGGCGACCCGCCCGACGATGGGACGTCCGAGAGCTCCATGTGCGTCGTCGACACGCCGATCCGGCGCCTGACCCGGTTCGAGTACAACAACACGGTCCGCGACCTGCTCGGTGACCTCACCGAGCCCGCGAGCATCTTCCCCCCCGAGGAGGAGGTGCAAGGCTTCGACAACCAGGCGGCGGCGCTCACGGTGAGCGATCTGCTCGCCGAGCAGTACATGAAGGCCGCCGAAGGGATCAGCGAGCGCGCCGTGGCGGACTTGCCCGCGCTGCTGCCGGACTGCGACGTGGCCACCAGCGGCGAAGACACGTGCGCGCTCCACTTCATCGAGACCTTCGGGCGGCGCGCGTTCCGCCGGCCGCTCGACGGGAGCGAGGTCGATCGCTTCAAGGCGCTGTTCGACGTCGCGATCGACGACCCCGACATGGGCACGTTCGAAGAGGGCCTCGCCCTCGTCCTTCAAGCGATGCTCCAGTCGCCGCATTTCCTGTATCGCCCCGAGTTTGGCGGGGCCGACCCGGTCGACGGGGACGTGGTGAAGCTCAGCGACTGGGAGGTCGCCTCGAAGCTGTCGTACATGATCTGGAACACGATGCCCGACGAGCAGCTCTTCGCGGCCGCAGAGGCGAAGGAGCTGAGCACGAAGGAGCAGGTCGCGGCGCAGGCCAGGCGCATGCTCCAAGACGATCGCGCCAGGGACGGCATCAAGAACTTCCACCGCCAGTGGCTCCGGCTCGTCTACCTCGACACCGTCAGCAAAGACACGACGGTATACCCGGCCTACGACGACGGGCTGCGCGACCTCTGGAGGCAGGAGATCGAGGCGTTCATCGAGCACGTCATCATCGACGACGACGCCAAGCTCGGAACGCTGCTCTCCGCGCCGTACAGCTTCTTGAACGCCGAGCTGGCAACGTTCTACGGCGCCGACGCCGTCGGCCCCGCGCCCGAGGGCGAGGAGCTGGTGAAGGTGTCGATGGATCCGACGCGTCGCGCCGGCCTCATCACGCAGGGGGCGCTGATGGCCGTGCACGCCGAGGGCAACCAGTCCTCCCCGGTGTTCCGAGGCAAATTCGTCCGCGAGCAGCTGCTCTGCCAGTCCCTCCCGCTGCCCCCGGCGAACCTCGTGATCGAGCCGCCCCCGCTCGACCCGTCGAAGACGACGCGCGAGCAGTTCGAGGAGATCGGCAACAACCCGGACTGCTCGGGCTGCCACTCGCTCATGAACCCGATCGGCTTCGGCTTCGAGAACTTCGACGGCATCGGGCTGTGGCGCGACACGCAGAACGGCAAGCCGATCGACTCGACCGGTGAGATCACGGCGACCGACTCGCTCGACGGGACGTTCGCCGGCCCGGTCGACCTCGCCGGCAAGCTCGCCGCGAGCTCCGAGGTCGCCGAGTGCGTGTCGAGCCAGTGGTTCCGCTTCTCGTATAACCGCACCGTCACCCAAGACGACGCGTGCACGCTGGACGAGGTGAACGAGGTCTTCGCTGACTCGGGCTACGATTTGCGCGAGCTGGTCGTCGCCCTCACGCAGGCCGAGACGTTCCTCTACCGGCATCAGGTCGTGGTCGAAGGAGGTGCTCCGTGAGCCGTCGCGTCCATCGTCGAACCCTGCTGCGCGGGGCGATCGCCGGCGGCGCCGTCGCCGTCGGCCTGCCCTGGCTCGAGATCATGAGCCCAGCGCGCCGCGCCTCCGCTGCGCCGGCTGCGCCGAAGCGGATCATCTTCTGGTTCACGGCGAACGGCTCGCTGCCCGCGATCTGGACGCCGCCGTCCGATCTCTCGATCGAGAGCCACCCCATCCACGCGCCCCTGGCGCCGCACAAGGACAAGCTCCTGTTCCTCGACGGCGTCGACCAGAAGATCGCCTACGAGTCGATCGGCGATGGCCACCAGACCGGCATGGCCTGCCTGCTGACCAACGCGGCGATCCTCCCGGGGACGCTGTTCTGCGAGGGCTCCTGTGAGGCCGGCATGGAGCAATACGTCGGCTGGGGTGGGGGCGTCTCGGTGGATCAGTTCATCGCCGGCGAGATCGCCAAGGGCGTGACCACGAAGTTTCGTTCGCTCGAGCTCGGCGTTCAGGTGAAGAGCGCGACGGTGTGGTCGCGGCTGTCGTACGCGGGCCCCGACCTCCCGGTCCCGCCGCGCGAGGACCCGAACCAGAACTTCAACGATTTCTTCGCGGATCTCGGCACGGATCCGTTCGCGCTCGAGGTCCTCCGCAAGAAGCGCAAGAGCGTGCTCGACGCGATCAAGGACGACTACACGAGCTTCAACGCGCGGCTGGGCAAGGACGATCGCGTCCGGCTCGAGCAGCACCTCGACGCCATCCGCGCCGTCGAGATGCGCCTCGACGCGACCGGGCAGGTCGGCGAGGCGTGCGAGGTCCCGACGGTCGAGCTCCCCGGCCCCGACTATCAGCAGAACGCGCTCTACCCGGTCACGGGCAAGGCCCAGATGGACCTGCTCACCATGGCCCTCGCCTGCGACATGACGCGCGTGGCGTCGCTGCAGTGGTCGACCTCGGTCTCCAACGTTCGCTTCGACTGGCTGCCGCTCATCCTCGGGGAGGGGCACCACGATCTGTCGCACTACGACGACGCGGCCGGCGACGCCCAGGCCGACATCACGACCATCAACCGCTGGTACAGCGAGCAGTTCGCCTACCTGCTGCAGCGCATGAGGGAGATCCCCGAGGGCGACTCCAACCTGCTCGACAACAGCGTGGTCGTCTGGGTCAACGAGCTCGGTCAGGGCAACAGCCACACGCGGAGCGACATCCCCTTCATCCTCGCGGGCGGTTGCCAGGGGTACTTCGACACCGGCCGCGTGATCGACTACGGCGGCGAGGCCCACGGCCGGCTGCTCGTCTCGCTGACGCACGCGATGGACGTGCCCGTCGACACCTTCGGCGTCGCAGAGCACAGCCAGGGGCCGCTCAATGGCCTCGCCCTCTGAGGCCAACCGCGCGGTCTAGAAGCCTCAGGCCTTCCACGAGCCGTCCGTTTCGGTATCGTGGAAGGGCTCATGGCCACCACGCGACCTCCGCCCAACAAGCCCGCGACGAAGCGCCCCTCGGCCGTCCCCGCGGCCCCGAAGCGCGCCTCGTCCGCCAAGGTGCCCGCCGTAGCCCAGAAGCGGACGCCTTCCGTCAAGCCCCCGGTGCGCCGCGAGACCATGGAGGTCGACATGCGGTGGCTCGAGCCGGAGTCGACCGAGCCGGACGCCAAGAAGGGGCCCTCGCGGCCGCCGACGTCGCAGGGCGTCCTCAAGCGGCCCCCGCCCGTGCGCCGTGACACGATCGACGTGCGCCTCGAGTGGCTCGAGGAGGCCGAAGAGCGTGTGAAGGACGCGAGGCGTCGCTCGACGAAGGAGATGCCCTCCGTCCGCGGCACCCCCCCCGCGCTGCCTACCCAGCCCGAAGATCCGCCCAAGCGGCGCGCGTCGTCGGCCGGCAACGCCGCCGCGCGGAAGGGCCCGCCGGCGCTCCCTCCCGAGGCGGCGAAGAAGCGCGCGCTGCCGCCGCCGCTGCCGCGTGAGGAGCCCGAAGAGCCGAAGGGGCGGACCACGAAGCGCCCACCGCGAGGGTGAGCTGCGCCGCGGGCGAGCCGAGCCCGCGGCGTTGACACCTCCGGGCGCCCGGGGATACGGCTGCCGTCGATCATGCGCGTCGCCATCGTAGGCTGCGGGTTCGTTGCAGCGCTCTACATGCGGACCTTGCCGGTCCACCCGGAGCTCGAGCTCGTCGGTGTGTTGGACCGCGACTCGGCGAGGGCCAAGGCGTTCTCCACGTACTACCGCGTCCCGGCGTATCGCACGCTCGAGGAGCTGCTCGACGACGACCGCGTCGAGCTGGTGATCAACCTCACGAACCCGACCAGCCACTTCGAGGTCTCGTCGGCGTGCCTGCGAGCTGGCAAACACGTCTACTCGGAGAAGCCTCTCGGCGTGACCTACGAGGAGGCCGAGGCGCTCGTCCGGCTCGCCGAGGACAAGGGGCTGTACCTGTCGGGAGCCCCGTCTCGGCTCCTGGGCGACACCGCGCAGACCCTGTGGAAGGCGCTGCGCGGCGGGGTCATCGGCAAGGTGCGGCTCGCGTACTGCGAGATGGACGACGGCCTGCTCCACAAGATGAACTATCGCCGCTGGAAGAGCCCCACCGGCGCCCCCTGGCCCGCGAAGGACGAGTTCGAGACGGGGTGCACCGTGGAGCACGCCGGGTACGCGCTGACCTGGCTCGCGGCCTTCTTCGGGCCCGCCGAGAGCGTGACGGCGTATTCGAACGTGCTCGTCCCGGACAAGGAGACCGACGAGCCGCTCGAGGTCGACGCCGCCGACTTCTCCGTTGGCCTCGTCCACTTCGCGTCGGGCGTCACGGCGCGCATCACGAACTCGATCGTCGCGACGGCGGATCACTCCATCCGCATCTTCGGCGACGCGGGCGTGCTGTCGACCGAGGACTGCTGGGCGCCGCGCTCCCCCGTCTTGCTCCGCCGTCGTGTGTCCCTGGCCGGGCGCTCGACGATGCTCCCCTTCGAGCAGCGCCTCGAGTTTCGCTACGACCCGGAGATCTTTCGGCGGACCCCCAAGGGCCTGAAGAAGGTCGACTACTGCCTCGGTCCGGTCGACCTGGTCCGCGCCGTCCAAGCCCGCAGGCCCTGCTATCTGTCGCCGCGGTTCGTCCTCCACGTCAACGAGCTGACGCTGGCCATCCACCACGCCCGCGCCCAAGGCGTCCACATGAAGCTGCGCTCGACCTTCCCGCCGGTGCAGCCGATGGACTGGGCGCGCTGAGCGAGCCGCTGCCGCTTCGATGAAGGTGTTTCGCCGTGGCTACCTGCCGCGCGAAGCCGCTCTTTGCCCGCCCTCGCAGCCGTGAGCTCCCCCCGGCGCGGCAAAGTGCCGCACAGGAGGGCAAGTTGCCATCTTGCCGCGGGTGCAGCTTTTGCCCCAAAAGGCCCCTCGTATCGTCGCGTCCACGCTCCACGAGCGGGCCGACGTGGAGACCCTAGCGCGATGAGCCGAACACTCTCCCCGCGATTTTTCTTCCCGAAGTGGGCGAACAAGGCCTTGCCCGTCGGTGTGCTCTTCGGCCTCGGCCCCCTGGGCACGGCCGTGGTCGCGGGCTTCTGGTACTACGGCACCGACAAGCACCTGTCCGTTGGGTACGCCCCGGAGCAGCCGGTGCCCTACAGCCACAAGCTGCACGCCGGCGACATGGGGATGGACTGTCGCTATTGCCACACCACGGTCGAAGAGTCCGCTTACGCCGCGATTCCCCCCACTCAGACGTGCATGAACTGTCACGCCACCGTGGGAACTGACAGGGCCACCCTGCAGCCCATCCGTGACAGCTGGGCAAAGGATGAGCCTGTCCACTGGAAGAAGGTCCACCTGCTGCCGGACTACGTCTACTTCGACCACAGCGCCCACCTCAACGCGGGCGTCGGCTGCGAAAGCTGCCACGGCCGGGTGGACCAGATGCACGTGGTCACCCAGCAGGAGCCGCTCTCGATGGGCTGGTGCCTCGAGTGTCACCGAAACCCGGAGCCGCACCTGCGGGATCCGAAGATGGTCACCACGATGGGGATGCTCGAGGAGTCGCGCGAGAAGAACCAGCCCATGTCGCGGCCAGCCGACGCGCACCAACCCGTTCCCCCGCTGCACTGCTCGGGGTGCCACCGATGAAGCGCCTACCCATCGCCGATCAAATCAAGCAGAACGGTCACGCCGCCCCCAGCGAGCCAACCGACGGAACGATCTGGTTTCAGACCGTGGCCGAGCTCCACGACGACCCCAAGGTCGCCGAGCAGCGGGCGCGCGAGTTCCCGGAGGACGAGCCTTACGCTCCGCCCGATGGCGTAGACCGCCGCACCTTCATGACCCTGATGGGGGCGTCGATGGCGCTCGCCGCTGGGGTCTCGGGCTGCCGCAAGCCGGAAGAGCTGATCGTCCCGTTCTCGAAGCAGCCGGAGGGGTTCATCCCCGGCAAGAGCGAGTACTACGCGACGGCGATCCCGATCTACGGCACCGCGGTCGGCCTGCTCGTCGAGAGCGTCGATGGCCGCCCCATCAAGATCGAGGGCAACCCCGACCACCCCGACTCGAAGGGCGGAACGACCTCCCTCATCCAGGCCTCGATCCTCGACCTGTACGACCCGAACCGCAGCAAGTCGCCCAAGAGCGGAGGCAAGGACATCCCCCACGAGGAGGCCGAGAAGCAGCTCGCCGCGGTCGCGAAGGCGATGGTCGCGAAGCAGGGCCATGGCCTCGCCGTTCTCGCCGAAGAGCACCGCTCCCCGACCACGGCCCGCCACCTCGACCGGGTCGCCACGTCGCTCAACTTCTCCAAGGTGCGGCGCTTCGAGGCGTTCGGACGCGAGAACCAGCGCACGGCCTGGCACAACGTGTTCATCGGCCAGCCGCTCGACATCTCGTTCGACCTGTCCGCGGCCGACGTCGTCGTGATCCTCGACGCCGACATCCTGGGCAGCGAGTCGAATCCGGTCCGCAACTCCAAGGGGTTCGCCGCTCGTCGCAACGTGGACAAGGGCAACATGAGCCGCATCTACGTCGCGGAGCCCTGTCCCACGGTGACAGGCCACGCGGCCGATCATCGGCTGCGCGTCCAGGCGCGCCGGGTCGGAGACCTCTTGAAGGCGCTCGCTTCGGCGCTGGTCGCTGCGGGTGCGCCCATCGCAGACGGCCTCGGGGGCACCCCGACCCTGTCGGACGCCGAGAAGAAGTGGGTCACGGCCGCCGCCAAGGACCTGGCCAAGGCCGGGAAGAAGGGCCTCGTCGCGCTCGGCAACCGCCAACCGCCTGGCCTTCATGCGCTCGCCGCCGCCCTGAATCACGGTCTCGGCTCGATCGGCACCACCGTCCTGCCGAGCTTGCCGCCCGACGGCGTGTTCACGAACGTCGCGGCGGAAGGCGTCTCGGGGCTCGCCCAGCTCGTGGAGGAGCTGAACTCCGGCGCGGTCGACACCCTGCTCATCCTGGGTGGAAACCCTGTCTTCAACGCCCCCGTCGATCTCAAGTTCGGCGAGGCGCTCAAGAAGGCCAAGACGTCGATCCATGTCTCGTCGCACTACGACGAGACGAGCGAGCTGTGCACGCTGCACATCAACCGCGCGCACTTCCTCGAGAGCTGGAGCGACGCGGTCTCCGACAGCGGCGTGCACAGCGTCATCCAGCCGCTCATCGCGCCGATGTACGGCGGCAAGACGGACGCTGAGGTCCTCGAGCGGGTGCTCGGCGGCAAGCGGTCCGCGTACGATCTGGTCCTCTCCACGTGGAGCAAGGTCCAGAAGCTCGACAGCAAAGGGTTCGCGGCGGTCGTGCACGACGGCTACCTCGTCCCGCCCCGTGAGCAGATCGCTCCTGAAATCGAGACCCTGGCGCTCAACGCTGCGATGGTCTCGCAGGGGTTGGGCAGCGTGACCGCAGTCGCAGGCGAGACCGAGGTGCTGTTCGCTCCCGATCCGCACGCTTACGACGGCCGCTTCGCCAACAACGGCTGGCTCATGGAGCTGCCCGACCCGATCTTCCGCGCCACGTGGGGCACCGTCGCGGCGATCTCTCACGCGACGGCCAAGAAGCTCGGCGTCGTGGACGGCGACCTGGTCGAGGTCTCGATCGGCGAGACCAAGGTGAACGTCCCTATCGGCATCGCCTTCGGCCACGCCGATGACTCGATCACCCTCCCGGTCGGCCTCGGGCGAAGGCTCAAGGGCCGCATCTGTGAAGGCGTCGGCGTCGACGTCAACGCGGTCCGCGCGTCCAAGGGGTGGTTCATCGCCGGGGGCGCCGTCAAGAAGGCCGCTGCGGGCGAGAAGCTCGCGGTCACCCAGGGCCACTTCGTCATGGAAGGCCGCCCGCTCATTCGGCAGCAGACCGTCGAGCAGCACAAGGCCAACCCGACCTGGGGCCGCGACTACGTCTCCGAGAAGCCGGGCGGCTTTGCCATCCACCCGCCGCTCGTGAACTCCTGGGAAGACTGGCAGTACCACGGTCACAAGTGGGGGATGACCTTCGACCTCTCCCTGTGCACCGGCTGCATGACCTGCGTCACCGCGTGCCAGGCGGAGAACAACATCCCCGTCGTCGGCGCCGCGGGGGTGCTCAAGTCGCGTGAGATGCACTGGCTGCGCATCGACCGCTACTTCGCCGGCAAGGCGGGGCAAGTCGACGGCCTCGACGACGCCCAGGCCGCGCTGATGCCGCTGCCCTGCCAGCACTGCGAGATGGCGCCGTGCGAGCAGGTCTGCCCGGTCAACGCGACGTCCCACAGCCCGGAGGGCATCAACGAGATGACCTACAACCGGTGCATCGGGACGAAGTACTGCGGCAACAACTGCCCCTACAAGGTCCGCCGCTTCAACTACTTCAACTGGAACAAGGACCACCCGGAGGAGCACAAGCTCGTGCTCAACCCCGACGTGACGGTCCGCTACCGCGGCGTCATGGAGAAGTGCTCCTTCTGCGTGCAGCGAGTCAACGAGGGGAAGATCGCCGCCAAGAAGCAGAAAGATCCGTCGGCCGCGCGCGAGGTCATGCGCGGCGTGCAGACCGCCTGCCAGCAGGCCTGCCCGACCAACGCGATCACCTTCGGGGATCTGAACGACCCCGGCCGGGCGCCCGACCAGCGCGGCCCCGAGGAGCGGCGCCCGGTGTCCGAGCTCGCGAGCCTCGGCCGCGCGTACGGCATCCTCACTGAGATCAACACCCGCCCGCGCGTCACGTATCTGGCGCGCATCACGAACCCGAACCCCGAGCTGCCCCAGGCCGCGCCTCCGATCGGCGCGCAGCCCGCGGCCGCTCACGCCGCTCCCGCCTCGAAGGGGGAACACTGATGGCTACCTCCGCTCCGGTCACCCCCGGGGACACGCCCGGCACCCGCGCCAAGCTCGTCCTTGGTCAGCCGACCTTCAAGACGGTCAACGAGGACATCGCCTCGATCGTCGAGTCGAAGCCCACCCCGAAGTACCTCCTCGGGCTCATGTTCGCCGCGAGCATCCTGCTCGTGATGGTCGGCTCTCTCGTCAAGCTGGTCTACAGCGGCGTCGGCGTGTGGGGCCTCGACAACACGGTCTTCTGGGCCTGGGACATCACCGGGTTCGTCTTCTGGATCGGCATCGGCCACGCGGGCACGCTGATCAGCGCCATCCTCTTCTTGTTCCGGCAGAAGTGGCGAACCAGCATCAACCGCGCGGCAGAGGCGATGACGATCTTCGCCGTCATGGCCGCGGGCATCTACCCAGCGTTCCACGTCGGCCGTGTCTGGCTCCTGTACTGGGTGTTCCCGGTGCCGAACCAGATGAGCATGTGGCCGAACTTCAAGAGCCCGCTGCTCTGGGACGTGTTCGCCGTCTCGACCTACGCGACCGTCTCCATCCTCTTCTGGTACCTCGGCCTGGTCCCTGACCTCGCGACCATCCGCGACCGCGCGAAGACCAAGCTCCGCTACCTCATCTACGGCATCCTCTCGCTCGGCTGGCGCGGCTCACACCGGGGCTGGCTGTCGTACGAGAAGGCGTACCTCATCCTGGCCGGCCTCTCGACGCCGCTCGTGCTGTCGGTGCACACGGTCGTCTCCTTCGACTTCGCCACCAGCGTCGTCCCCGGCTGGCACACCACGATCTTCCCGCCGTACTTCGTCGCGGGCGCGATCTTCAGCGGGTTCGCGATGGTCATCACCCTGATGATCGTCGCCCGCAAGGTGCTCGGCCTCGAGCACATGATCACGATCCGCCACCTCGAGAACATGTCGAAGATCATCCTCGCGACAGGCTCGATGGTCGGGTACGCGTACGCCATCGAGTTCTTCATCGCGTGGTACGGCGCCGTCGAGTACGAGCGCTACGCGTTCCTGAACCGCATGTTCGGCCCCTACTGGTGGGCGTACTGGAGCATGGTGAGCTGCAACGTCATCTTCCCGCAGCTCTTCTGGTTCAAGAAGGTCCGCACAAGCATCCCCGCGCTGTTCGCGATCAGCATCGTCGTGAACATCGGCATGTGGTTCGAGCGCTTCGTGATCATCGTGACGAGCCTTCACCGCGACTACATCCCCTCGAGCTGGACGTACTTCACGCCTAGCATCTGGGACATCTCGCTGTTCGTGGGGACCTTCGGTCTGTTCCTCACGATGTTCCTCTTGTTCTGCAAGTTCTTGCCGGTGATCGCCGCGAGCGAGGTCAAGGGCGTCATGCCCCAGGCCGACCCGCACGGCGACGACCACCACGGGAAAGACGAGGAGGCGCACGCCCATGGCTGACGCCCACGACACGCACGAATCCGAGGTCGTCCTCCCGGAGCCCGACAAGGGCGAGCTCTGGGGGATGATGGGGCTGTTCGATACGCCTGCCGACCTGTACCACGCCGCGGAAGAGCTCCGCGACGCGGGCTACAAGGGGCTCGACGCGATGACGCCGTTCCCCGTCCACGGGCTGGAGAGGGCGCTCGGGCTCAAGCCGACCCCGCTGCCGTTCCTGGTGCTCGGCGGCGGCGCGGCAGGCCTCGCCTCCGGCATCGCGCTCACCTGGTACGTCAACTACGACTACGCCCTGAACATCAGCGGCAAGGTGCCCTTCAGCTGGCACATCTACATCCCGGTCTACTTTGAGCTGACGGTCCTCTTGAGCGCGCTCACGTGCTTCTTCGCGACGTGGGCCCTGTGCAAGCTGCCGACGTTCTTCCACCCCACCATGCGGCACAAGTCGTTCCCCCGAACGACCGACGACGGCTTCTTCCTGACCGTCGACGCCACCGACCCGAAATACGACTCGGCCTCGACGCGCAAGCTCCTCGAGAAGCTCGGCGCGAAAGAGGTCGAGGAGGTGCACTCGTGAGCTTCTCGCCCTTGTCTCGATCCGCTCGGGGCGGCCTCGCGCTCAGCCTCGTCTGTGCAACGGCCGCCGTCTTCGGCGGCTGCCGGGGCGGGGTCAGCGAAGACCCCCCGCTGCACCTGGTGCCGGACATGGATAACCAGGCGCACAAGCGGGCCCAGTCGATGAGCCCGGTGTTCGCCGACGGGCGCGCCGCACGGCGGCCGGTCGAGCACACCGTGGCGCGCGGTCACCTGCGGACCGACACGGCGCGGTTCGAGGGGAAGGACGAGAGCGGTCAGCTCATTCCGCGCATCCCGTTCGACGTCACCGAGGCCACGCTCTCGCGCGGCGAGGAGCGGTACAACATCTTCTGCGCGCCTTGCCACGACAAGATGGGCAGCGGACTGGGCGCCGTCCCCCGTCGCCTCGAGGGCACCGCCGATCAGTCGGCGTTCTCCGGCATCCCGAGCCTCACGCTCGGGCGGTTGGCGGACGCGTACGACGGCGAGCTCTTCCAGACCATCACCCACGGCAAGGGCCGGATGCCCGGGTACGCCGCGCAGGTCCCGGCGGACGACCGCTGGGCCATCATCGCGTGGGTTCGTGTCCTCCAGGACCTCGGCGGTCGGAAGCCGAAGCCGGGCACTCAGGCGCCCGAAGCGACCGCCGCTGCACCCGCGGGCGGCGCGTCTGCGACCGCAGCCCCCACCGCAACTCCCGCCACGAAAACGCCGGCTAGCCCCGGTGGAGGTTCGCAGTGAGCGCTGCAAAGAAACCGCCCAAGGGCGACGGCCTGCTCCCCAAGGAGCTCGTGGAGAGCTGGAGCAAGATCGGCTACGGGCTCGGCGCGCTCGGCGTCGCGGCGTTCGCGGCGGGAATGCTCGGCGCCGATCAGGCGCGGTTCGGCGCGGCGTACCTCGTGGGCTTCATGTTCACGACGACGATCGCGGTGGGCGCGCTGTTCTTCGTCGTCATCCAGCACCTGACCAAGGCGGGCTGGTCGGTGGCCCCGCGCCGCATCATGGAGTGGCTGAGCCAGGGCCTGATCGCGAGCGCGGTGCTGTTCGTGCCGCTGGTCGTGATGGCGCCCAAGATCTGGCACCACTGGATGGGCGAGCACGCCGCTCACGACCAGGTCCTGGTGCAGAAGCAGGGGTACCTCAACCAGCCCTTCTTCTACGCGCGCGCCATCGTCTTCCTGGTCGTGTGGGCGCTGCTCGCGACCTGGTTCTACAAGCTGAGCCGCGAGCAGGACTCGACGGGAGATCGCAAGCTCTCCGACAAGCTCCAGGTCGCCGCCGCGCCCTCCATCGCTGCGCTCGGCCTCACCATCAGCTTCGCCGGGTTCGACTGGGTGATGAGCCTCGACCCGCACTGGTACTCCACGATCTTCGGCGTCTACATCTTCGCGGGGTGCCTGCTGTCCTCGCACGCGATGCTGGCGCTCTGCATCGTGCGTCTGCGCAAGGACAACATCGGCGGCAACCTGCTCACGGTCGAGCACCAGCACGACGTCGGCAAGTTCCTGTTCGGGTTCGTCGTGTTCTGGGCGTACATCGGCTTCTCGCAGTTCATGCTGATCTTCTACGCCAACATCCCGGAGGAGACCGTCTGGTACCTCCACCGCTGGAACCACGGCTGGCACGTCGTCAGCATGGGGCTGTTCCTGCTGCACTTCATCGCGCCGTTCTTGATGCTGCTCTCACGAACGGCGAAGCGCGACCCGCGCCTGCTGGCGGCAGGGGCCGGCCTGCTGCTGTTCATGCACTGGGTCGACCTCTACTGGCTCGTGATGCCCAACTTCGATGAGCACTTCCACTTCCAGTGGGTCGACATCGCGGGGCTGCTCGCGCCCGTCGGCGTCACGGCGGCGTGGCTGTCGAAGCGCGTGCTCGCGGATCCGGTCTACCCCCTGAAGGATCCGTACATCCCCGAGGCCCTCAAGGCGGAGAACCTGTGAGATGAGCGCGGACGACGACAAGAAGCAGGCCGAGGACGAGGACGCCGTGGCCAAAGAACGAGACGACGAGGAAGAGACCGACGAGGCGGGCTCCGACGAAGGGTCGGAGTCGAAGGCGTCGAGCGCCGGCGAGCCCAGCGACGACGAGGCGAAGGCCTCGGAGGGCGAGGAGGACGACGACGAGGACGAGGACGAAGCCGAGGACGACTCGGTTGACGCCTCGACCTCGTCGGAGGAGTCCGACCTGGCCGACCACGGCGCCGAGCCCGAAGCGGGCCACGACGACGCGCCGCACGGGGGGCACGGGCACGACGAGCCCGAGCCGCCCCCCGAGCGCGACAACATCAAGATGGGCATCATCACCGTCGCCTTCTTGGTGATCGCGGTGACCGTCATCGGCGTCGTGATCGGGACGCGCGAGCTGTTCATCTCGGTCATGAACAAGGAGCACAAGAGCAAGGTCGAGGCGCTGCCCTCGGAGAAACTCGACAAGCTGCGCGCGCTCGAGGCTTCGAAGCTGACGCCCGACGCGAAGAAGAAGTCTTCCACCTCCGTGGTGTCGGTCTACAAGGCGACCTCGATGACGCAGACGGCCAAGGTCGTCGAGCCTCCTCCGCCGCCTCCGCCTCCGCCTCCGCCTCCGCCGAAAGAGCCTGCGCCCGGAGGCTCCGCGACGCCGGAGGGCTCCGCGCCGGCTCCGTCGGCGACCGCGCCGACCTCGGCTGCGCCCGAGCCGCCGAA
The DNA here is from genome assembly GCA_016719945.1 of Polyangiaceae bacterium. Classification (GTDB taxonomy): domain Bacteria; phylum Myxococcota_A; class Polyangia; order Polyangiales; family Polyangiaceae; genus Xiheicaenibacterium. The sequence continues at coordinate 108,585 of JADJYE010000030.1, forward strand.
GGCGCCCGAGCCGCCGAAAGCCCCCGACGCGCCCAAGCCTCCGAAGGCCCCCGACGCGCCCAAGCCTCCGAAGGCCCCCGCGCCGCCGAAGGCCCCCGATGCGCCGAAGGCCCCTGCTCCGCCGCCGCCCACCGACCCCGAAGGAATCTGATGAACCGATCGGCCGCCATCGCGAAGCTTGCTCGAGCAGGGCTCCTCCTGCTCGTGGCGGCGTTCGCGCTCGCGGCGGCCCCCGCGCTCGCTCAGAGCACGCCGGGGGGGCGTCCGCTCGAGGGAGCGCCTGCCGTCAAGGCCGGCGAGGTCCCGAAGGAGCTGGACGGCATCGGCATCGAGGACAAACACGGCGCCACGCTGCCGCGAGATGTCCGACTCACCGGGACCGACGGTCGCTCGTTCGTGCTCGGTGAGTACATGGATGGCGAGCGCCCGCTGATCCTGGTGCTCGCGTACTACGGCTGCCCCATGCTGTGCTCGCTCGTGCTCAACGGCACGATGTCGGTCGTGAAGGGCCTCGAGGAGGTCGCGGGCAAGGACTACCGCGTGCTCGTGGTCAGCTTCGACCCGCGCGACCAGCTCGAGATCGCCCGCGAGAAGCGAAAGAACTACGTCGAGTCCTTCGGGCGCCCGCTCACGCCGATCGACGGCTCGGAGCTCGCTGCTTTCGAGTTCGCGATCGGCGACGAGGCCGAGGTCGAGCGGCTCGCGACGACGGTCGGCTTCAGGTATCGCTGGGACGCCGCGCAAGACCAATACGCGCACGCGGCCGGCATCTTCATCATCACACCCAAAGGGGTGCTGTCGCAGACTCTCACGGGGATCGAGTACCCCCCGCAGGAGCTCTCCACAGCGCTCAAAGAGGCAACGCGCGAGGAGTGGCACTCGCCGCTCAAGAGCGTGCTCCTCTACTGCTTCCAGTTCAACCCTCACACCGGGAAGTACTCGCTCGTCGCAGGGCGCGCCCTGCGGGTCGCCGCGGGCGTCACGGTGATGGGTCTCTTGTTCTTCGTGGTTCGAATGTTCCGCGCCGATCGCCGCAAGAAGGCGGAGGCGCAACCGGGGCCATCATGAGTCAGGGCGCTACGACGAAAACACCGACCGCGACCACCGCGCAGCCTGCCGGCACGGCAGCTCCGCAAGAGGCGCAGTACACGATCCAGCCGGACGAAGGCTACTGGCTGCCCCGGCAGAACGGCGCGTACAGCGAGCAGTTCGACTGGGCGTGGAGCTTCTACATCTGGGTCTGCGTCATCTTCTTCGTGATCGTCATCGGTCCGATGACGTACTTCGCCTTCAAGTACAAGCGGAAGAGCGAGACCGAGAAGACGAGCCCGATCGATCACCACCTGCAGCTCGAGATCGTGTGGACGGCGATCCCCACGGCGCTGCTCATGTACATGTTCTGGGTCGGCTTCAAGCTGTACGCCGACACCCAGATCGCGCCCAACGACGCGATGACCGTGCAGGTCACGGGCGCGATGTACAACTGGAAGTTCCAGTACCCCGACGGCACCGTCACCCAGGAGTTGGAGCTCCCCAAGGACCGGCCGGTCAAGCTCGTGCTCTCGTCGGTCGACACCATCCACTCGTTCTTCGTGCCGGAGTTCCGACTCAAGGCCGACGTCGTGCCGAACCTGTACACGACGATGTGGTTCCACCCCACCAAGGAGACCGACACCGCGGTGCAGTGCGCGGAGTACTGCGGCAACGGCCACTCGACGATGTACTCCCGCGTGCTCGTGATGCCCTCAGGCGACGCTGGGGCGGAGGGCACTTTCGAAAACTGGCTCGCCAACGGCGGCGAGAAGTCCTCCCTGTCGCCCCTCGCGTTGGGGACCAAGAAGTACGGACAGCTCTGCAAGAGCTGCCACACGCTCGACGGCTCCAAGAGCGTCGGGCCGAGCTTCAAGGGCCTCTTTGGCAAGACCGAGTCGCTCGCCGATGGCTCTACGGTGACCGTCGACGAGAACTACATCAAGGAGAGCATCGTCAACCCCGGCGCCAAGATCGTGCAGGGGTACCAGAACCAGATGCCCTCGATGGCCTACCTCAAGGACAAGGACATCGAAGGGATCATCACGTTCATCAAGGAGCAGAAGTAGTCATGTCCCGAGCAGCGACCGCGGACGCCGTCTACGACGAGTCGGGCGGCAAGAACTACATCAACGCCGAGAAGGGCGTCGTCTCCTGGCTCACGACGGTAGACCACAAGCGTATCGGCCTCATGTACCTCGTCAGCACGCTGACGATGTTCATGATCGCAGGCATCTTCGCGCTGATCCTCCGAATCGAGCTGATGAAGGCGGGCGAGGATTTCCTCACCCCCGCCATGTACAACCAGGCCTTCACGCTCCACGGGGCGATGATGGTCTTCCTCTTCATCATCCCCGCGATCCCCGGTGGCCTCGGCAATTTCATCCTGCCGATCATGATCGGCGCCAAGGACGTCGCGTTCCCCAAGCTGAACCTGCTCAGCCTCTACCTCTACTGGACCGGCTCGATCTTCACCGCGTCGTCGATCGTCTCCACGGGCCTCGATACTGGCTGGACGTTCTACGTCCCGTACTCGACGACGGTCAGCCAGACCTCGGTCATCGCGGTCACCTTCGGCGCGTTCATCCTCGGGTTCAGCTCGATCCTCACCGGCCTCAACTTCATCGTCACGATCCACAAGCTGCGCGCGCCCGGCGTCACCTGGTACCGCCTGCCGCTCATGCTGTGGGCGATCTACGCGACCAGCATCGTGCAGATCCTGGCGACGCCGGTGCTGGCGATCACGCTGCTGCTGCTCATCCTCGAGCGCGCGTTTCAGGTCGGCATCTTCGATCCGAAGCTCGGCGGCGACCCGGTCCTGTACCAGCATTTCTTCTGGTTCTACAGCCACCCGGCCGTCTACATCATGATCCTGCCGGGCATGGGGATCATCAGCGATATCATCGCGGTCCACAGCCACCGGCGCATCTTCGGCTACAAGGCCATCGCGTTCTCCAGCGTCGCGATCGCGCTCGTCGGCTTCCTCGTCTGGGGCCACCACATGTTCACGTCGGGGCAGAGCGAGCTCGCCTCGACCATCTTCTCGTTCATCACCTTCTTCGTGGCCGTGCCGTCCGGCGTGAAGGTCTTCAACTGGACCAGCACGATGTGGGGTGGGAGCATCGCCTGGAGCACGCCGATGCTCTACGCGATGAGCTTCCTGTTCCTGTTCACCATCGGCGGTCTAACGGGACTACCGCTGGCGATGGTCGGGCTCGATCTCCACCTGCACGACACGTACTTCGTCGTCGCCCACTTCCACTACGTCATGATGGGCGGGGCGGTCATCGCGTTCATCGGCGGGCTTCACCACTGGTGGCCCAAGATGACCGGTCGCATGTACCACGAGACCCCGGCGAAGATCGCCTGCGCCCTGATCTTCGTGGGCTTCAACATGACGTTCTTCACCCAGTTCTTCCTCGGCACCCGCGGCATGCCGCGCCGGTACCACACGTACCTCGACCAGTTCCAGCCGCTGCATGCGTTCTCGACGTTCGGCAGCTGGGTGCTCGGCGCTGGCCTGTTCCTGGTGCTGTTCACTTTCATCCACTCGCTGCTCAAGGGTGAGCGGGCGCCGAAGAACCCCTGGGGCGGGAAGTCGCTCGAGTGGGAAACCTCGTCGCCGCCGCCGACCGAGAACTTTCACCGCACGCCCGTCGTGACTCACGGGCCGTACGATTTCGCCACCACGGGGAAATGATGAGCGCGAGCACTGAAGCGCACGAGAAGGGCTCGCCCGACTTCGTCGTCGCCCACCACTTCGACTCAGCGGACACGCAGTTCGACGCCGGACGCCTCGGCATCTGGCTGTTCTTGGTCACCGAGGTCCTGTTCTTCGGCGGTCTCTTCTGCGCGTTCTTCATCTACCGCAACTGGTACTTCGACAGCTTCGTCGAGGCGCATCACCACCTCGACAAGCAGATGGGGGCGCTCAACACGGTGTTCCTCATCACGTCGAGCCTCACGATGGCGCTCGCCGTACGGGCCGCGCAGCGCACCAAGCGCAGCGAGACCGTCAACATGCTGTTCGTGACCTTCCTGCTCGCGGGCTGCTTCTTGGTGGTGAAGTACTTCGAGTACACCCACAAGATCCACGACGGCCTGTTGCCCGGGGCGATGTTCTCCGCGCAGGGCTTCGCGACCCAACACGCGGGCGTGTTCTTCGCGATCTACTTCGTGATGACCGGTATCCACGGGCTCCACGTCGTGATCGGCATGGGCCTCATCCTCTGGATCCTCATCCGCGCGCACCGAGGCGACTTCTCGAGCCGGTACTACGCCCCCGTCGAAGGTGTCGGGCTGTACTGGCACCTCGTCGACCTCATCTGGATCTACCTCTTCCCGCTCCTCTACCTCGTGGGCTGAACACCATGGCGCACGCCGACCCTCACGATCACGGCCATCACTCGCACGGTCCGGATCACGTCCCGCACGTGACCCCGCTGCCGATCTACTTGAAGACGTTCGCCACGCTCGTCGTGCTGACCGTCATCACGGTGGGCGCGAGCTACATCAACCTCGGCACGAGCGTGAACCTCGCGCTCGCGCTCATCATCGCGACGACGAAGGCCTGCGTGGTCGCCGCGTTCTTCATGCACCTCGCGTCGGACCACAAGTTCCACACGGCGGTGTTCGCTTCGAGCATCGTCTTCCTCGGGATCTTCGTGGCCTTCACGATGTTCGACACGTCGGCGCGTGGTCAGTTCGACGCCCAGAAGAAGAACCGCCCGGCGCAGATGACCGACCCGTTCGCGAAGGCGACCGCTGCGCCGAGCGCGGCTCCGGCGGCCGCCGCGGCGCCCGCGGGCGCGACGAAGGCCGGCGCGAAGCCCTGAGGTTGGGCCGACGGGGAGCGTGACCAAGGGCGGCGCTCCCGTCTCCCGCCCCTCGGATCCGGGGCGCCCCGCGACGGCCTCCACCGCGATCGTCGCGCTCGAGACCACCAGCCCGGACGATCCGTCCGACCGCTGGCTGGTCTTGTTGCGTTGGGTCGCAGTGGGCGGCATGGCTGCGACGATCCTGGCCGCCGACCGCTTCGCCGAGGGGCTGCCGATCACCGCGCTGATGAGCGTCCTGCTCGGCATCGCGGCGACGAACCTCATCTGGCTCGCGCTCACGGCGCGCTCGGGTCGGCGGTACGTGGAGGCGCAGCTCGCGGCCGACGTGCTCGGGCTCGGCGCCATGTTGTGGTTCGCTGGGGGCGTCATCAACCCCTTCGCCGCGTTCCTGACGTTTCAGATCGCGATCGCCGGCCTGCTGTGTACTCCGCGCGCCACGCTCTTCATCGCCGGGCTGACCATCGCGACGGCGGCGGTGCTCACGGCGGCGCCGCCGCTGCCGCCCCTCTCGGGGACCGTCGCGAGCGTGGCGACCGTCGTGTCGATCACGTCGCTCTCGGCGATCCTCGCGGCGTTCGTCGCGATCTATGCGCGCCGGCTCTCGAGGCTGCGCGCAGAGAGCGCGAGGAACGAGAAGCTCGCGGTGCTCGGGCGCCTGGTGGGCTCGATGTCCCACGAGCTCAACACGCCGCTCGCGACCATCTTGCTCGTATCACGGGAGCTGGAGCAGTTTCGCGCGACGATGGGGGAGGAGGAGGTCGCGCAGATGGTCGCGTCGATCGCGCGGGAGGCCGAGCGAGCCAATGACATCGTCGGGCTGGTGCGAGGCCACGTATCCCCGGACCAAGCCCCCGAGGAGATCGAGCTCGGGGCGTTCGTCGAGTCGCACGCGCGCGCCGAGCTCGATCGGCTCGGCTTCCAAGGCGAGCAGCGGTTCCAGGTCGAGGGGCCCGTGGTCGCCACCGTCATCCCGCGGGCGCTGGTGCAGATCCTGGTGAACCTGCTGCGAAACGCGTGCGAGGCGCCGGTGATCGGCCGCAAGAAGCGGATCATCGTCGGGGTCGCCGCGCGTGACGGCCGCGCTGAGGTGGCGATCGAGGATCGGGGGCCCGGGTTCGATCCGGGGATCCTCGGGCGTCTGGGAGAGCCCTTCCAGACGACGAAGGAGGACCGTGGCGGCATGGGCCTCGGGCTGTACGTGAGCGCGATGCTCGCCAAGCAGATGGGCGCAGAGCTCGCGGTCGAGTCGCTCCAGGGAGGAGGCGCCAGGGTGCGGGTGCGCATCCCGCTCGACGCTGCCCCTGAGGAGGAGGAGGAGGGCCAGGAGCCCGTCGAGGAAGCGGGGAGGCCGAGCTCCGACGCGCCGTAAGAGGAAGGCGCGGAACCTGAGGGCAGCTGTGCTTGTCATTGGCTCGGATGACGTGGCTTCCTGGGCTGACATGGCTTCCTCGGCCGGCCATGTTGGGCGCGTGGGCCCTGTGCGCCGCCGCCGGAGGCTGTGCGTCGAAGGTTGGCGCGACCTCGCGCGGCCGGGGAGTGGAGGCCATCCCACTTCGGGACGCGATGCCCGGCGGCGTGCGCCCCGCCGCGCTGCGCCATGTGCGCGATCCTCTGCCTGCGCTCGCCCGGCCCGGGGTCCTCGGCAGCCTCGCGGTGCCGGTCGCCGATCTGCCGATCCTCGAACAGGTCCCTGTAAGCTCCGCCCCTCTGCGCGCGTTGCACCTCGACGGAGGGAGGCCGAAGGTGAAGGGATACGCGTTGCGCCTCGAGGACGGCCAGGAGGTCGCCTCCGGCGATCGGGCCTTGTCGTCCCTCCACGGCTGCGCCCGCTCGGTGGGCTCGCGGCACCTCCGCTGGGAGGGTGTCTCCGACGTCGGGTGGACCGCGGCCGAGCTCGCCTTCGAGACGTACGAGGGCAGCTCCGCCGGGTGCTCGGCCAGCGCGAAGCGCGCTTCGCGCGTACGGGCCCGCGCCCTCGTGCCTGGTGTGCTCTATGCGTTCCGGACCTGCTCGGGCCCGTGCTCGGACCCGCGCTCGCGTCAGCTGCTCCATCTGCTGGGGCCCGGTGCGCGGTGGCTGACGCACAGCGCGCCCGAGGTCGCAGCCCAGACCCGCGTGCACACTGGCTCTTTCTCCCACGCGACCCTCCCGTTCGGGCGGGCCGAGAGCGCTTCGGCGGCGATCACCGTCGACTACGCGAGCCTCCACGAGTTCATCGGGCGCCATCGGCAGGTACCGGACTGGGAAGATGATGGGCAGCGCCTGCTCGCGGCCTCGCGCTACGCGCAGATCCAGCTCGACGTCGTGTGGATGTCCAGCGACGCAGCCCCGAGTGGGCGCGCCTATTGGATGGGCGAAGGCCAACACGTGCGGCACTTTCTGGCCTCTCACGGGGTGGAGGTCCCATGACCCTCACGCGGCGACCCAAGGTCGCTCGCCCGCGGTTGTCTGTCGCGCTGCGGCGGGTCGCGCGCTCCTTCGGTGAAACTTGGACGTTGTCGTGGCCCGTCGCCTGCAAGGCGATCGCCGGACGCGGGGAGGTAGGTACGTGATGAGAACGACGGCGATGTGGGCAGCGGGGATGTGCTGGGTGATGTCTGCAGGCTGCAGCACCAGCCCTCCGGCAGACACGGCTGTCGCTCCGAGCGACTCGGCCACGACCGCGGCCGATCTCAGCCGCGCGTCGTGCGCGCGGAGGTCGAAGGGCGTCGGGCTCGTGAAGGAGGGCCCTGTGCGCCAGGGCTCTGCGGTCGCGCTCGCTCGCGACGCCGGCAAGCTGGTGGCGATCGTCGCGGACAAGGACGCGAAGCGGCTCAGCGTGGTCGATCTCGACGCCGGCTCCGTCACGGGCTCGGTCGAGGTGGGTGGCGCCCCCGAGCAAGTGCTCCTGCTCGGCGACGGCCGCGTCGTCGCGACGATCGCCGACGCGAGCCACATCGAGGTGCTCGAGCCGACCGGCAAGGCCGACGCTCCCCTCGAGCGGCTCTGCACCCGCGCGGTGCCAGCGGGCGGCTTCGGGCTCGCCGCGTCGGTCGACGGCGAGCGCCTCGCCGTTACCAGCGCCTTCGAGGCGGCGTTGACGCTGTTCGAGGGTGAAGAGCTCGCGCTCAAGGGGTCGGCCTCGCTTCCTCGCTCACCTCGCGGCGTGCTCATCGACGACCAAGACAAGGCCTTTGTGTCGCACGTCGTCGGCGCGAATGTCTCGGTGGTGCCGCTCGGATCCATCACGGGCGGCGCACCCAAGACACGCCTCATCGACACGCGGGTGCGCGCGGGCTCACAAGACGCGGAGAACCTCGATCTGGCGCTGCTGCGCAGCGGCACCCAGGGCTACGCCCTCGCCAGCGTGGAGATCCCGCGAGGCGGCGGGGGCGGCGGGGAGAAGTCGCCCGTGTCTGGCGGTCCGCTGCCGGGACCGGCGAAGCCCAAGAGCCCACCGCCGAAGCCCCCCGAGCTCCCCAAGCCGCCCACGAAGGAGCCGCTCGAACCCCCATGCTCGGCCGCACGCCCGACGGGCCTCCCGCGGCGCTTGGGCCCGCCGCTCCGAAGGAGAGCAGCCAGCGCATCATCATCCCGATGGTCAGCGTCGACCCGGGTGACCCAGCGCGACCGACGCGCCTGTACTACGGTCCGCCCCCGACGGCGGGCGTGGCCAAGCACGCACCCGTCGCCATCCTGGTCGACCCCAACGGCGAAAAATCGCTCTCCACCCACGTCCTCGCGCCGACCAGCGGCCAGCGGTCGGGGGAGTGCTTGATGCCCCGCGCGATGGCTTACCGGCAGAGCACCCAGAAGCTCTACGTGACCTGCATGGGCGTCGACCTCATGCTCGAGCTCGACGCGCGCGCGGTGGATCCGATGCGCGCGATCACCCGCCGCTTCCAGATCCCGAGGGGGCCCACCGGCGTGGCGGTCTCCGACGAGCGCGCCGTAGCGGTCGTGTGGGGTCAGTTCGACGAGCAGGTCGCCGTCATCCCGCTCGGGGGCGGCAACACCAAGACGATCGACGCCTACCAGGGCAACCAATCCATCGACGCGCAGACGGCGCTGGGGCGCGACCTCTTCTATCGCAGCGAAGACGCCCGCATCACCTTCGACGGCGTCGCCTGCTCGAGCTGTCACCCGGACGGCGGAGAGGACGGCGTCACGTGGTCGACGCCCGAGGGGATGCGCCAGACCCCGATGCTCGCGGGCCGCCTGCACGGGACCGCCCCCTACGGGTGGACGCGCAAGCAGGGGACCCTCGAGGAGTACATCGCCGACACGTCGACCCGCCTCGGCGGCACCGGGCTCGACCCCGAGAGCCTCAAGGCGCTCGCGAAGTACGCGAAGAACCTGCCGACCCCGCCGAAGAGCGCGGCCGTGACGCAGAAGCTCGAGTCTCACGAGCTGTTCGACCGAGGCCGCGACGTCTTCTTCGCGGAGGGCTGCGGGAGCTGCCACCTCGGCGGCCCCGGGACCGACGCGAAGTCGCACAAGGTCACGCCCGACGGGGGCACCAGCTACGACGACGAGTTCGACACACCCTCCCTGACGCGGATCGGGCTGACGGCTCCCTACTTCCACGACGGCCGATACCGCACGATGGATGAGCTCTTGCGCGACCCTTCGAGCAAGATGGGCTCGACGGCGAAGCTGTCCGAGGGCGACCGCAACGCGCTCAAGATCTACCTCGAGTCGCTGTGAGGCGCTGGCTCTTCGCGACGCTGCTCGCCGTCGGGTGTGGCGCCGAGCCGAAGCCCTTGTCGGCGCCCGTCCCGGTCGGCGACCCGGGCGCGACCGAACGAAGACCGCTCGAGTCGGTCCAACGACCCGACGTCGTGCGCTCGTTCCCGATGGACTACGCGGCCATCCCGCACCTCGTCGCGCAGCCGCTGTCGCCGGACGACGAGAAGGCTCGCGTCGGGTTCGCCTCGGTCTCGAGCCTGGGAGACGCGCGCGTGTCTCATGATCTCATCGTGGAGATCGAGGCGGGCGGCCTGCGGGCGTTCACCGCGGAGCCGCTGGCCGGGGCGAGGCTCGACGGCGCAGCCTGCGCCGATCTGCGTCGGGCGCAAGGGCGTCGCGAGCGTCTCGTGGGAGGGCTTCTCGCGGACGACGTGGACCGACGAGTTCATCGACTACGTGCGCTATGAGGGAGACTTCGACGAGCTGACCTGTGTAGCGAAGCCGGCGCGCGTCGCCAGGGTGAGGGCGCCCGCGGTCATCCCCGGGGTCGCGTACGCATTCCGCACCTGCGTCCCGGTGTGCACGTCGGAGCCTGTCCCGGGGTCGGGGGAGGAGCTGCTCGTGCTCGTCACCCCGAAGGCGCGCTGGGTCGGGGCCACGGCCCCCTGGCTCAAGCTCCAGACGGCCCCGCACGTCGGCCTGTTCACGCGTCTCATCGTCCCCATGAAGAAGGGCGGCGCCGCCTCCACGTTCGCCCACGTCGACCGCGCCGAGGCCCTCGGCTTCGCGAATCGTCTCCGAGGCAAGGCAGGGCGGACGCCCGATCTCCCTGCCGTCGACGTCCTCCAGCTCGGGTTCGACTTCAGCTGGCCGGAGGCCGATCCGCTGCCGATCGGGATCGGCTTCGTCGGCGCAGTGCAGACGACCGTCCCCCGCCCGGGCGAGACGCCCGAGGTCAACTGATGCGCTTGAGCTTGCGCTGCAGGGTGCGGCGGTCGATGCCGAGCATCTTGGCGGCGGTGGCGACGACGCCGCCGGCGTCGTTCAGCGCGGCCTCGATCGTCTCGCGCTCGACCTCTTCGAGGCGGTAGGTCCGCGTCGACGCCGGCGCCCGCGTCCCGTCGCGCTCAGCGGGGATGCTCCCCACCTCGCGCAGCAGGCGATCGACGTCGACTGGCTTCGTGAGCAGCGTGTCGGCGCCCTCACGCATGGCAGCCACCGTGAGCGGGATGTCGCCGAAGCCGGTGAGCATCACGATCACCGCGTCCGGGCAGATGCGCCGGTAGCGCGTGATCGCCGTCAAGCCGTCGGTCCCTGGCATTCGGTAGTCGACCGCGATGAGGTCGACGGGCTCGTCCTCCAGGAGGTGGGCGCCCTCCTCCACGCTGGCAGCGGTGACGGCGCGGACGCCGCGCCTGCGCAGCGCACCCTGGAGCGCGCAGCGAAAGGCGGTGTCGTCGTCGACCAACAGCGCGGACGCGATCTTCCGGAGGCCCATGGGGTCGACGCGGGATCTTGCTCGCTCCCGCGCGCCCTTTCAATCGCTATCCGGCGCGTCACTCCTTGGGAGCAGCCGGCGGCGGGACGCGCTCGTAGGTGAGATCGTAGACCAGCTCGTAGGGCAGCTGCGCTGCGAACACGCGCACGTGCAGCACGAGCTTGTCTCCCTGGACCTCGTAGCGGTTCACGCGACCCTTCGCGTTGCCCTTGAACGACTGCTCGATCTCCGAGCCGACCTTGTAGCTCATGTCCATCATCTCGCCGGTGATGGACCGGACCTTCACGCTCGACCCATTCATCGGCGCGACGTTCGGCGTCTTCGCGGTGAGGATGGACAGCGTGTCGGCGTCCGCGCTGATGACGATCTCCTTCGGGATCTGGTTACCGGCCGCGAGCTTGTCGCGCACGATGCCCTTCGCGACGAAGTTGAAGGTGTTCGCCATGCCCTCGATCTTGCCCCACAGCTTGCGCTGCTCATCGACGCCGCCGACGTACCGGTAGCTCCCGAGGAAGGGCTTCACCGGCGACTCCGCGGCGGGTGGCGGACCCGCGAGCTCGGCAGGCGGGGGGGCGGGCTCGGCCGCGGGGGTGGAGGCCGCCGGCGTGGCGCCGTCGGACGCGACCGCCTCGGGCGGAGGCTCGGATTCGACCATGAGCGCCTCCATTCCCTGCGCGGCGCCGCCGCACGCGAACGCGCCCAGCGCGAGGGCGAGGGTGATCGACTTCAGGCCCTGGAGACGAGTTATGTGGCTCATGGTCCAGCCACAACATGTGTCTCGCGCTCGCGGCTCGGTAGCCCCGCAGCGCGAAAATCTCCGCGCAAAATCCGCGCAACCCGGCAGTCGCGCGAATCTTCAGCGCTTGAGGCCGGAGGTGGCGAGGACCTCCTCGAGCCGCTTCAACGCGCCGCTCGGATCGCCGCGGCTCACGAGCTCGAGCGCGGAGCGCGCGCCCCCGATCGCGCGCTCGGCTGCGCGGGCGCTCGACTCCGCCTCGTCGGCCTCGAGCGCGGCGCGACGCGCCGCCTCGCGCGCGACGCGCGCGCGCTCGTGGCGCTCCGCCGCCAGCTTGCGCAGGCTCGCGAGCTCCGCGTCGATCCGCATCGCCGCGTCGCGAGGAGATGGGTGAGCCAGCGCACCGAACCCGCCGGCGAGCTCGCTCAAGGTCGACTCGCGGTTCGTCTCCGGGTCCTCGATGCGGACGGTCTCGAGCGGGGCGCGCGCTGCGTCCTGCGCGGCTTGCCGCTTCTGCGCGGCGAGGTCGCGCAGCTCGGCGCGATACTTCGGGTCGAACTTCAGCGCGACCGTGGGTACGTCCTCGAACTCGTCGTCACCGTCCGTGCTGGGCTCCGCTGGATACGGCTTGTGCGTCTCCCCTGAGTCCGAGGCGAAGGTGCGCGGCAAGCCCGAGGTCGATTCGCGCCTGCGCAATCGGTTGCTCCCCGGAGCCTCGGGGCGCCCCTTCCGCACGGGGTCGTTCTGCGCGATGAGCCGTCGGCCAACGACAGCCGTGGGCTCGTTGTCTCGCCGCACCGTGCGGCTCCCGCCCGTCGCGCCGCTCGCGCCGGTCGCGGCTGGCATCGGCTCGCCGCCCTCGTGGCCGAGGTAGAGCGACGGCTGCGGCGGAACGGGCGGCGCCGGCACCGGCGCCGCGAGCGCGCGCTGCGCGATGACGTTCTCGAACCACCGCATCTGGCGCATCGAGTTGCGCCGCACGAAGCGCGCGAGGGACTCCTGAGAGTCCTTCAGGTACCCGTGCACGTAGAGCCACTCCTCGAGCGCGTGGGCGATCTCCCGCGCGGACTGCGGCCTGCGGGCAGGGTCCTTCTCGAGGCAACGGAGCATCAGCGCCGCGAGCGCGCGGTCGATCTTGGGGCGCAGCCGTTGCGGATCGGGCGCGGGGTGCTTGAGCACGGCCTCGAGCACCGCGATCTCGTCCTTCCCAGAGAAGGGCGCCTTGTTGGTCGCCAGCTCGAACATCATGACTCCGAAGCCGAAGATGTCCGAGCGGTGGTCGACCGGCTTCTGCGACAGCTCCTCGGGGGAGACGTGGCCCATCGAGCGCGCGGGCAGCTCGCTGGTCGTCACGGTCAGCCGGTCCTTCGCCTTGGCGAGGCCAAAGTCAGTGACCTTCACCTCGCCCTGGAACCCGACGAGCACGTTCTGCGCCGAGATGTCGCGGTGGACCAAGCTGAGCAGCTCGCCCCGATCGGAGCGCAGCTCGTGGGCGGCGGCCAGGCCGCGCGCGACCGACAGGCAGATGTAGACGACCAGCCGCTCCGGGAACTCCTCGCCCGTGTCGATCACGCTCTTCGACAGCCGCGCGAGCGACACGCCCTGCACGAGCTCCGAGGCGAGGTAGGGGCCGTGCTCGTCCTGCCCCCAGCCCACCACCGTGACGACGTTCGAGTCGCGCAAGGCCGCCGTCATCCAGACCTCGTCGAGGAAGCGCTTGCCGATCCCCTCGTCGCTCAAGAGGTCCGGCAAGAGCCGCTTGACCGCGATCAGCTGGCCCGCCTGCCTCGGACCCAGGCTCCGGCACAGGTCCACTCGCGCCGTCGAGCCGGTGGCGATCATCGCGAGCGTCTCGAACCGGAGCCCGAACCCGGCCTGAGGCCCCCGTGGGTCGGCAGGTCCCCCGGCGCGCCGCCCGGATGATAGGGGTACGGCGCGTCCATGGGAGGGCCGTGGCCGCCGGGCGCCTTTCTCGACATCGGTGCCGAGCCTAGACGATCCGTCCTTCACGGGGATCGGGTTTCAGGTAGCTTGATGGGGGCGCGCGCTTGACGGATGCGCGCTTTTCCGAGAAGAACCAACCAGTCATGGTCCTCGACCCGAGACTCCTCGAGCGCATCTCCCAATCGCTGCGAACAGCCCGCTCTTCGCTCTTGCCCAACGAGTCCCCGGCCGAGGGGAGCATCGAGGCCCGCGGCGAGGCCCGGTCGACCGCGAAGGACTCGATCCTGGCTCGGGCCGCGGAGCTGTACGGCTCGAAGCGCGGAAGCGAAGACACCCCGCCGACGGGCTTCGACCCGGCGGCCGCTGCGCTGTTCGAGGCGCTCGTCGAGGGCGCGTACCTCGTCGCCAACGCGGACGGCGAGTTCGACCGAGAGGAGCGGGCGGCCTTCGCGCACGTCGTGCTCACGGCGACCGACGGGCGCGTCTCCGGCGACCAGCTCACCGCGCTGCTCGCCGATCTCAAGGACCAGCTCGCCGCGGATGGCCACGACCAGCGCGTCCAGGTGGTCGGCAAGACGGTGGCGCGACCGGAGGCCCAACGCGAGGTGCTGCGCGTCGCAGCGCTGGTCGCGCACATCTCGGGTGGCATCAGCGAGGTCGAGCGCGCCACGATGGATCGGCTCGCGACCAGCTTTGGCCTCGAGGCGAGCATCGTCGAGGCCGTCATCGGCGAGGCGCGCGCGCTGCTCGACGGCTGAGCGCTCGACGGCGCTCGACGGCGGACATTTCCGCGTGACGTCGCGCGAGCGACACGCTGCGTCAGCACCGGTTCTGGAGCGTCGCTAGGAGCGCTGGCAACCCACGGCCGGTTTGACTAGGGTTCGCGCGCCATGAGCTCCATGTCCGCACCGAAGCCCGCCGCGACCGAAGCCCCCGCCGCCGACGCGCTCGACGGTTCGAATGGCGCGTCCCACGTGGGCCCGGCGAGCCGCGTCGAGTCGCTCGCGGTGGGGCCGGCCGTCGCTCGTCACCCCGGCGACACGAAGGCCGCGGACGTCGTCAAGTGCCTCCGCGACGACAGCACGCTCGATCCCCGCACCGATCCGGGCCTCAGCTCCGCCGAGGTCATCGCGCTGTACGAGGCGATGCTCCGCACGCGGGTGCTCGACGACCGCCTCGTCGCGCTGCAGCGGCAAGGTCGTATCGGCTTCCACATCGGCTCGCTGGGCGAAGAGGCCTCGATCATCGGCAGCGCCTTCGCGCTCCGCCCTCAGGACTGGCTCTTCCCCTGCTACCGCGAGTTCGGCGGGGCGCTCTGGCGAGGGATGCCGCTGCAGCGCTACGTCGACAACATGTTCGGCAACGCCAACGACCCGGCGAAGGGCCGCCAGATGCCCGACCACTACTGCTTCCGCCAGGCCAAGGTCACGAGCATCAGCTCGCCGATCGGCACGCAGATCACGCAGGCGGTCGGGTTCGCGTGGGCGGCGAAGCTCAAGAAGGACGATCTGGCCGCGATCGTGTACTTCGGCGAGGGCGCGACGAGCTCCAACGAGTTCCACAACGGCCTCAACTTCGCGGGCGTGTTCAAGACGCCGACGATCTTCTTCTGCCGCAACAACGGCTGGGCGATCAGCGTCCCGACGGAGCGCCAGACGGCGAGCCGCACGTTCGCGGAGAAGGCGGTCGCCTACGGGATGCCTGGCGTGCGCGTCGACGGAAACGACATCTTCGCCGTCATCAAGGTCACGCGAGACGCCGTCGAGCGCGCGGCGCGCGGCGAGGGCTCCACGCTGATCGAGGCGATGACGTATCGGCTCAGCGGCCACTCGACGAGCGACGATCCGAAGGCGTACCGCCCCGACGGCACGGTCGACCCTTGGCGCGCCCAAGACCCGATGGCGCGCCTGCGGCGCTACCTCCACAAGCACCACGGCTGGACCGACGCCCGCGACAAGGAGCTCGAGGCGAGCCTCGATGCGGACCTGCGCGAGGCCATCAAGGCCGCCGAGGCGACCGCCGGCCCGTCGCTCGAGTCGATGTTCGAAGACGTCTTCGCCGAGGTCCCCTGGCACCTCGCCGAGCAGCGAGACGAGCTCGTCCGAGGCCCGCGCGCCAAGGGCCACCCTTGAGCCCTCGCCAGCAAGGCTAGCCGTCCCCCGCCACCGAACTGCGATCGAGCCACGAGGAATCCACATGCCGCAGATGAACATGGTCCAGGCGATCAACGACGCGCTCCGCTTCGAGATGCGCAAAGACCCGCGCGTCGTCCTGATGGGTGAAGACGTGGGCAAGGTCGGCGGCGTCTTCCGCGTCACGCAGGGGCTGTTCGACGAGTTCGGCGACGATCGCGTGATCGACACGCCGCTGTCGGAGGGTGGGATCATCGGCACCGCCATCGGGATGGCCCTCTACGGCCTGGTCCCGGTGCCCGAGATCCAGTTCGGCGACTTCATCTTCCCGGCGTACGACCAGATCGTCAGCGAGCTGGCGAAGTACCGCTACCGCTCGGGCGGCGAGTTCTCCGCGAAGCTCGTCATCCGGACCCCCGTCGGCGGGGGCATCCGCGGAGGCCACTACCACTCGCAGTCTCCCGAGGCGCAGTTCATCCACGTGGCGGGCCTGAAGGTGGTGTGCCCCGCGACGCCGGCCGACGCGAAGGGCCTGCTCCTCGCGTCGATCCGCGACCCCGATCCGGTGCTCTTCTTCGAGCCCAAGCGGGTCTATCGTGCCGCCAAGGGCGAGGTCCCCGAGGGCGACTTCGTGGTGCCGCTGGGCAAGGCGAACGTCGTGAAGCAGGGCGGGGACGTCACGCTCGTCGCGTGGGGCGCGATGCTCTACGAGGCGCTCGACGCGGCGCAGAAGGCCGCTGAAAAGGGCATCGACTGCGAGGTCGTCGACCTGCGGACCCTGTGGCCGCTCGACATCGACACGATCGTCCAGTCGGTCAAGAAGACCGGCCGCGTCGTCGTGGTGCACGAGGCGCCGAAGAGCTGCGGCCTCGGCTCGGAGATCGTCGCGCTCATCAACGAGAAGGCGTTCCTCCACCTCGAGGCGCCGCCGAAGCGCGTGACCGGCTTCGACACCCCGTTCCCGTACACGCTCGAGAACGAGTACCTGCCGCTGTCCCACCGGATCCTCCCCGCGGTCGTCGAGACGGCCCAGTACTGACCGGACCGAGAAACGCTATGAGCACCTACGAGTTCAAGCTCCCCGATATCGGCGAAGGCGTGACCGAGGGCGAGATCGTCAAGTGGCTCGTGCAGCCTGGCGAGCGCGTGAAGGAAGACCAGCCGATGGTCGAGGTGATGACCGACAAGGCGACCGTGGTGATCACGTCGCCGAAGGCGGGCGTGATCCAGGAGCTGCGCGGCGGCGTCGGGCAGGTCATCCCGGTGCACGCCGTGCTCGTCGTGTTCGACCTCGGCGGTGCGGCTGGCGCGGCGCAAGCGCCGGCGCCAGCCCAGGCCGTGAAGAAAGACGAGGGTCCCGCGGCGACCGCCGTCGGCGACATCCGCGAGGATCTCCCCGGGATGTCCTTGCTGGGCGGACCCGCGAAGCCCGCGGTCGGCGCGAACGGCCACGCGCCCGCCGCGGCTGGGTACTTCAACGCGAAGCCCCTGGCGACCCCCGCGACCCGTAAGCTCGCGCGCGATCTGGAGGTCGACCTGAGGACCGTCCCCCCCTCCGGCGCCCAGGGGCGCGTGACGAAGGACGACGTTCGGAAGCTCAAGGACGACGCGGGCCACTGGGGCTCGGTGCACGGCGGCGCTGCTCCGGTGTCCGCTCCCGTCGCTGCGCCCGCACCCGCACCCGCGGCCGTCCGCCCCGAGCCCGCGCGGGCGCCGTCGGCGGTCGCGGCCGACGCGGCCGATCGCCGCTCGCCGCTGCGCGGCGTGCGCAAGCGCATCTTCGAGGGAATGAGCCGCTCGAAGCACACGGCGGCGCACTTCACGTTCGTTGAGGAGTGCGACGCGTCCGCCCTCATCGCGCTCCGTGACCGCCTGCGGCCCACCGCCGACAAGGCAGGGGTCAAGCTCACGTTCCTGCCCTTCATCACCAAGGCGGTCGTCGCGGCGCTGAAGAAGCACCCGCAGCTCAACGCCGCCTTCGACGAGGCGACGAGCGAGATCGTCGAGCGCGGCCGCTACAACATCGGCGTCGCGACCTCGACCGACGCGGGGCTCATGGTCCCGGTGATCCGCGACGCCGATCGCAAGAGCCTGCTCGACGTCGCGCGGGAGATCGCGCGCCTCGGCGAGGACGCGAAGGCGGGCAAGGTCCGCTCCGAGGACCTCGGCGGCTCGACCTTCACGATCACCTCGCTCGGCGCCCAGGGGGGTTGTTCGCCACGCCCATCCTCAACTTCCCCGAGGTCGGGATCCTGGGCGTCCACCGCATCAAGGAGCGCCCGGTCGTGAGGTCGGGCCAGATCGTGATCGGGCAGGTCATGCTCCTCTCGCTCTCGTTCGACCACCGCATCATCGACGGGCACGTCGGCGCCGCGTTCGCCTACGAGATCATCGCCATGCTGGAAGACCCGGACCGGCTGTTCCTCGAGATGGCCTGAGCGGGAGCTGAGAAGCGAGGCTCGCGCCCGCGGGCGCGAGCCGGTATGCTCCAGCACGACGCCATGCGCCGACCGCGCGGTATTGCCTTCATTTGCCTCGCCCTCTGCCTCGCCTCGCTCCCGACCGTGGAGGCTGAGGCCGGGCCCGATCCGGCCAAGCTGAAGGCCGCTTCGGAGTCCTTCGAGGCCGGCGCCAAGGCGTTTCAGGCCAGCCGCTTCGACGAGGCGGCCGCCTTCTTCGAGGCCGCGGACGCCGCCGCGCCGAGCTCGAAGGCGCTGAGGCTCGCCATCCAGTCGCGCAAGAGCGCTGGGCAGCACGCGCGCGCGGCGTCGCTCGCAGCGCTCGCCCTCGAGCGGTACCCGGACGACGACAAGACCAAGAAAATAACGGACGAGACGCTCGCCGAGCTCTCCGGCAAGCTCCACCGCGTCGGGGTGAGCTGCGTCTCGCCCTGCCTCCTCTCGGCTGCAGACAAGATCGTCCACGGCGAGGCCGCCACCCGCTGGACGCTCTACCTCGACCCCGGCAAGGCTCGCGTCGGCGCGAGCTTCCTCGGCAACCTGACCGCAAAGGGACCAGACCGTCGACGCCACGGCGGGCGGGTCGAGCACCTGCGCTTCGCCCCTCCGACCGAGTCCGCTGGGGGGGGTGGTGCGGGCGGAGGCCTCGCGACGGGCGGCGGGGGCGCGGGCGGTGGAGGCGTCTCCGGGTCCGGCGGCTCGGGCGGAGAAGGCGGCTCCTCCAGCGAGGGGGGCGGCGGCGAAGGCGGCGGCGATGCGCCGGCCAAGAGCGACTGGCGAATCCACCCAGCCTTCTTCTTCGTCGGGCTGGGCGTCACGGCGGGCGTCGGCGGCGCCACGATCTGGTCGGGCATCGACACCATCAACGATCCCGGCACCGACAGGGTGCGGGTCGAGTGCGCCGGGCAGGGCGAAGCGTGCCAGCTCTACCAAGACGCCCAGGCCAAAGAGGTCCGCACCAACGCTCTCATCGGCGCCACCGCCGGCGCCGCCGCGGTGACGATGGTGCTGGGCATCGTCAGCAAGTGGTCTAGCGGCGAGCCCGAAGCCGAGAAGACCGCCATCCAGCTCGACGCGCCTCGGTTGTGGGTAGACGTCGGTGATGCTAAGGGCGAGGAGGCGCAGCGAGGCATCGGCGTCCATCTCGAGTTGGGGGGCCGGTTCTAGTGGTAGTCGGCACGGACAGGCAGAGACCGGGGACGTCGACGTGGCCAAGGTAAAGCTGCTCGACCCCTCCGACCCTCGACGAAAGCTCGATCGCTACGAGCTCATCGGCGAGATCGCGACGGGCGGCATGGCCACGGTCTTCCTCGCCCGGCGCAGCGGCGTGGGCGGCTTTCAGCGCTTCAACGCCATCAAGCGCCTGCACCCGCACCTCGCGAACGAGCCCGAGTTCGTCGAGATGTTCCTCGACGAGGCCCGCCTCGCCGCGCTGATCCATCACCCGAACGTGGTCCCCATCCTCGAGGTCGGGGAGTCCGAGGCGGGCTACTACCTGGTGATGGAATACGTCGAGGGCGACACGCTCTCGCGGATCGTCGCGCGCACGATGTCTCTCGGCCAAATGCCGCCCCGCCACGTCGTGCTGCGCATGGTGCTCGACGCGCTGGCCGGCCTCCACGCGGCTCACGAGCTGCGCGACGATCGGGGCCAGCTCCTCGGCCTCGTCCACCGCGACTGTTCCCCGCAGAACGTCCTCGTCGGCGTCGACGGCACCGCGCGCATCACCGACTTCGGCGTGGCGCGCGCCTCGAGCCGCCTCACATCGACCGCGCACGGCAAGCTGAAGGGCAAGCTCGCCTACATGGCGCCCGAGCAGACCCGCGGCGACGAGCTCGACCGCCGCACCGACTTGTTCGCGATGGGCATCATCTTGTGGGAGGTGCTGTGCGGAAAGCGCCTGTTCAAGGCCGACAGCGAGGCGGCCACGCTGCAGCGCATCCTGGTCGAGCCCATCCGCCCACCGAGCGAGATCAACCCGACGATCCCGAAGTGCTTCGACGCGGTCCTCATGCGCGCCCTCGATCGCGATCAAGAGCGGCGCTACCAGACCGCGGCCGATTTCGCCGACGCGCTCGAGGCGGCGGCGCGCGAGTCTGCGAAGGCCAACGTCACGGACATCGGGGTCGCGTCGCCGCGCGAGGTCGCGAGCTTCGTGCAGACGGTCCTGGGTCAGGAGATCGGCGCACAGCGAGAGAGCGTCCGCGCGTGGTTGGCGCAGAGCGACTCGGGGCAGCCGCTGGTCATCGGCGGCGCGTCCGGTCCCCAGGCCGGGCGCCTCGGGGGCGACGCCATGGCGCGCGCCCGGAAGAGCCCAGACGCGGGCGCCGAGCTACCGGCGACGCAGATCGACCCGAGCCTGCTCCGGGCGAACCCTGAGGGCGCGCCGCGCGGGGGTACCCCGATCGTTCCGCAGTTCGAGGTCGCTGCCGACGTGACCATGCGCTTCGCGCTCGAGCAGCCGAAGCACGACCCTCCCCCCGCGCCCTCGTCACCGCCGCCGCGCCCCGACGCGCCGCGCGCCGTGCCGGTTCCCAAGCAGAGCTCGCCGACCCTCCTCGGGCAAGGGCCTCCCATCCGGGTGGAGGACCTCGCACCGGGCGTCTCGCCGCTGCTGCCGCGCGACAGCGTCACGATCCGCGAGGGCTCGTCCAACCCGTTCACCCCTCCCGTCATCGACGACCCGGAGGACGCGGTGACCATCGCGCGGCCGAACTCCTCTCCACCGGCCTCGGCGATGCAGCCAGCGGTGAAGACGGCGCGCGGCCTGTTCGCGGAGCCGCTCCTCGCCGAGGCCCGCGCGAAGCTCGAGGCGAGCGGTCAGGTCTTCACCGACAAGCCGATGTCCGCCGGCCCGTCCCCCACGCCGCGTATGCCAGGCACGATCGCCGAGCACGCAGCCGCGGTCGATCCAGCCGCGGTCGAGGCCCCCGCCGATCGCGGCGCCGCGATCGTCGAGAGCGTCCCCGTCGCCGCGTCGGGAGGCCGCAACCCGCGCACCCTCGTCTCCTCGACCGGTATGGCCGGCCTGGGTGAGGTCTCCACCGGTGGGTTCACGCCTGGCTCGATGACCCTCTCGGCCCAGGCCGCGCTCAACCACGACGCGCTCGACCCCACCGTCATCCACACGGTGCCCAAGCGTGGCTATGGCAAATACATCGTCGTCGTCGCGGCGTTCCTGGTCGTCTTCGCGACGGGGCTGTTCATCGTGCGCTCGCGCCAGCAAGCCTCGGAGGACGACAGCAAGAACGCGAAGCGCCCCACCGCCACTGCCACCGCCACCGCGGCGGCCACGGCGACGGCCGCCACGCCCAACACGGCCTCAGGCACCATCTCCCCGCAGTCGTCGGCGAGCCCCACCGGGACGCTCGTCGCGAGCGGGTCGACCTCGAGCGCGACGCCGACCCATACGGCCGCGCCGGAAGGTCCGCGCACCGGCGGACGTCGCGTCAAGCCGACCGCGTCGCCGACGACGGGGCCCACGTCCACGCCGCCTCCGCCTCCGCCTCCGCCTCCGCCCTCGACCGGCGAGGACCTGACCAACCCCTACAAGCCCTGACCCTGACGGCCCGTCGAGAAGGTCAGCGCCCTAGGCGCTTGGCGAGCGCTCTCGCCTCGCGCCCGGCTCGCGGCGGGGCAGTGCTTGCGCACCGCCCCCCGCGCCGCTAAGACGCCGAAGCCATGTCGTCCGAGACCCGCGAGAAGATCCAAGACCTCAAGAGGCGCCATGATGCGCTAAGGGGGCATCTTTGACGTCCCTCGACTCGAGAGGATGCTCGAAGACCTGAACCAGGCGACCCTCCGCCCGGGCTTCTGGAACGACAACGAGGCAGCGCAGAAGACGCTGCGCAAGCGCGCGCAGGCCGAGGCGAAGCTCGAGCTCGCCACGAAGATGGGCCGAGATATCGCCGATCTCGAGGAGTACTTCGAGCTCGGGGTCGCCGAAGGTGACCCAACGGTGATCGAAGACGCGGCCAAACAAGCGTCCGCGATCGACGCGCGGCTCGGCCGCGCCGAGCTCGAGCGTATGCTCTCCGGTCCCGCCGATCGATCGAACGCGATCCTCACCATTCACCCCGGCGCGGGCGGCACCGACGCGAAGGACTGGGCGTCGATGTTGATGCGCATGTACCTCCGCTGGGCGGAGAAGCGCGGCATCAAGGCCGAGGTCCTCGACTACCAAGAAGGCGACGAGGCAGGCATCGACGCGGTGTCCATCGCGTTCGAGGGGGACAACGCGTACGGCTACCTGCGCAGCGAAGCGGGCGTGCACCGCCTCGTGCGGATGAGCCCGTTCAACGCGGACCACACCCGTCAGACGGCCTTCGCCGCCGTCGACGTGACCCCCGACGCCGACGAAGACATCGACATCGTCATCCCCGACAAAGACGTCGAGATCACGACGATGCGCGCCGGCGGCAAGGGCGGTCAGAACGTGAACAAGGTCGAGACGGCCGTCCGTCTGCGCCACCTGCCGACCGGCATCATGATCGTGTGCCGCGCCGAGCGCAGCCAGCACCAGAACCGCGCCATGGCGATGCGCATCCTCAAGGCGAAGCTGTATGAGATCGAGCTGCAGAAGCGCGCCGACGAGGTCGACAAACACAACTCGCAGAAGAGCGCGATCAACTTCGGTAGCCAGATCCGAAACTACGTGCTCGCGCCGTACAAGCTGGTGAAGGACGTACGAACCAGCACCGAGATGGGCAACGTGGACGCGGTGCTCGACGGCGACCTCGACCCGTTCATCCAAGCGTATTTGATGGCTGCGGCCGGCGGAACGCTGCGCC
This sequence comes from Polyangiaceae bacterium, assembly GCA_016719945.1. Classification (GTDB taxonomy): domain Bacteria; phylum Myxococcota_A; class Polyangia; order Polyangiales; family Polyangiaceae; genus Xiheicaenibacterium. Next base: position 131,680 of record JADJYE010000030.1, read on the forward strand.
GCGGCGCAGCCTCGCAGGAGGACGACGCGTGACGGTAGAACGAAGCGGCGATGGCGCTCACTCGGCGGAGGCGGCCCTGATCGCTGCGCGCCGCTCAAAGACCGAGCGCGTCCGCGCCCGCGGGGAGAACCCCTTCGCGAACGACGTGACCGAGCGCGAGCGAGGCACCCCGCTCACCTCTCTGGCCGCCGTCCGCGAGCACCTCGCGAGCGCGCGTCGCCCCGACGGCCGCTACGACAAGGAGGCGGTCGCCGCGGCGTCGGCCCGCTTCCGCATCGCCGGCCGCGTGCTGTTCCTGCGCTCCTTCGGAGCTGGCGCGTTCGTCCGCCTGCGCGACCGAACCGGCGAGCTGCAGCTGTACTGCCAAGAGGCGACCCTGGGCGCCGCGTACGCACGACTCGACGACCTCGACCTCGGCGACTTCGTCGAGGCCTACGGGTCGCTGATGGCGACCGACAAGGGGGAGCTGTCGATCGACCCGACCGAGCTGCGCCTGCTGACCAAGGCGCACCGTCCACTGCCCACCAAGACGACCTTCAAGGACGTCGAGCAGCGCTACCGGCAGCGCTACGTCGACCTGGTCGCGAACCGCGACGTCGCCGCGGTCTTCCAGGCCCGCGCCTCCATCGTCGCGAGCCTCCGCGCGTTCCTCGACGGGCGCGGCTTCCTCGAGGTCGAGACGCCGACGATGGGAACCATCGTCGGCGGAGCGCTCGCGAAGCCGTTCGAGACGCACCACAACGCGCTCGACCTGAAGCTGTTCATGCGCATCGCGCCCGAGCTCTACCTCAAGCGCCTGGTCGTCGGCGGCTTCGAACGGGTCTACGAGGTCGCTCGTTGCTATCGCAACGAGGGCATCTCGACGCGCCACAACCCCGAGTTCACGATGCTCGAGTACTACCAGGCGTACGCCTCGTACGAGACGCTGATGGACCAGACGGAGGAGATGCTCCGCTTCGTCGATCGCCGGCTCGAGGAGCAGCTGCCGCTCGCGTGGCAAGGCTGGGCCGCTGCGCGACCGTTCTCGCTCGAGCGGTTCGCGCGCGTGCCCATGAAGCAGCTGATCGGCGCCGCGCTCGAGCGCTCGGGCTTGCCGCTCGACGTGCCCTCCGCGGTCCGCGACAAGGACGCGCCCATCAAGGAGTGGGCGAAGACCTCGAAGGCACGCGGCCGCGAGATCGACTGGGCGAACTTCCGGAAGGGCGCGCTCAAGTGCGAGGGCGACGGGGAGCTCACGTTCGCCGCGTACGAGTACCTCGCCGAGCCGTTCCTCGCGAAGGACTACCGCACCGAGGACGGCCACAAGAGCGTCCCCGTGTTCGTCATCGACTACCCGTTCGAGGTGTCGCCGCTCGCCCGCAAGAAGGACGCAGACCCGGCGCTCGTCGATCGCTTCGAGCTCTTCGTCGAGGGCCGCGAGATCTGCAACGCCTTCAGCGAGCTCAACGACCCCGACGATCAGGCCGATCGCTTCCGCGCGCAGGTCGAGAAGAAGGCCCGCGGCGCCGAGGAGACGATGGACTTCGACGAGGACTACATCCGCGCGCTCGAGCACGGCATGCCGCCGACCGCCGGCTTCGGCATGGGCGTCGATCGCGTGACGATGCTGCTCACCCAGAGCGCGTCGATCCGCGACGTGATCCTCTTCCCGCTGCTCCGCCCGGAGACCGCGGGCTGATGAGTTGGAGCGATATCGGCCTCGCGCTCCGCGGCGTGGAGGGCTGGCCCGTCTGGGTGATCGGCCTGGTTGCGGTCGCGTTCGTCGTGTGGCGTGGGCTCATCCCGGTCGCGTGGGGCAACACCTCGCTCAAGCGCGTCCACCCGACCCGCGCCGCGCTCAGCATCTTCGGCGGGCTCGTGGGCCTCGGGTTCCTCGTCACGTACACGATCGCCCGCATCCTCGAGCGGCACGCGCGCCTTCGCGCCCAGGAGATCCTCGGCGACGTTGCGCTCGAGGCCATCCCGTCGTCGAGCCTGCCGTTCAGCGTGCGCGATGAGGTCGTCCGCTACAGCTCGCTGGGAGCGGGCGTCGTCTTCCTGGTCTTCCTGGTGGCGACGCTCTTGCCGCTCGCGCTCGACCTGCTCGAGCGGTCCGCGTTCACGCCGTTCGTCGCCGCCCGCCACGTGAGGGCCACGAAGAGCGGCTTCTTGACGGTCATCAGCGTGCTGTCGATCCTGGGGGTCTGCGTCTCCTCGTGCGCCCTGTGCTCCGTGACGAGCGTGATGGGCGGCTTCGCGAACGACCTCAAGCAGAAGATCTTGGGCAACAACCCGCACGTCGTGATCGACGGCAAGCGGCCCGGGGGCTTCGACGAGTGGGAGCCGGCGCTCGAGCAGGTCCGCGCAGCGCTCGGCCCCGACGGCGCCGCGACCCCGGTCGTCGCGGGCGACGCGATGAGCCAGAGCGCGTCGAACACGGCCGGCGTGCTGGTGAAGGGCATCGACCCCGAGTCGATCGGCAAGGTCATCGATCTCGAGAAGAACATCGACGTGGGTCGCTTCTCTTACCTCTCGAACCCCGAGGCGCTCGCCAACATCCCGGCGGGGGAGGTGATCTGCAAGAACGCAGACGGCACCCCCAGGCGGAAGATCGCGTCGTTCTTCGACGAGGAGCCGATCGACCCCAAGCTCGACCCTGCTTTGCGCGAGTTCCGCAAGCCGCCTCCGTCCCGCCCCGGCGTCATCCTGGGACGCGAGCTGGCGAAGAGCCTGCACGTGTGCGTCGGCGACGAGGTGACGCTGCTGTCGCCGATGGGCGAGCTGTTGGGCTCCGCCGTGATGCCGAGGACGCGCAAGTTCCGGGTCGCCGCCATCTTCTACAGCGCGATGTACGAGTACGACGCGAGCCACGCGTACATCCTGATCGATCAGGCGCAGAACTTCTTCAGCCTCGACGACAAGATCTCCCAGATCGACGTGCGCGTTTCGTCGCCCGAGGGCGTCGAGTCGTTCGCCGGGCGCATCGACGGCGCGCTCGCGGCCGCGTACGAGCCGGGCAAGCGCCCCGACAACGCGCCGCCTCCGCCCGAGCTGCGCGTGCGCGACTGGAAGCAGATGAACAAGAACCTGTTCAGCGCGCTCAAGCTGGAGCGGATCGCGACCTTCATGATCCTGTCGGTGGCGATCATCGTCGCGAGCTTCTGCATCGTCTGCACGTTGCTGCTGATGGTCACCGAGAAGACCCGGCAGATCGCCATCATGAAGGCGCTCGGCGCGAGCGACGGAGCGGTCCAGCGCATCTTCATCCTGGAGGGGATGATCATCGGCGCGATCGGCACGCTGTTCGGCGTGGGCATCGCGCTCGCCGCGTCCACCGGGCTCAAGTGGTTCGGCGCTCGGCTGCCCCCCGAGGTCTATTACATCGACCGACTCCCGGTGAACGTCGATCTGGCGGACTACGGCCTCGTGGCGCTCAGCGCGATGCTCATCTGCACCGTGTCCACCCTCTACCCCGCCTACGCTGCGTCGCGGATCTCCCCCGTCGACGGCCTCAGGTACGAGTGACCATGCCCGATCCCATCGTCGTCTGCGAAGGCCTCCAGAAAACGTTCGTGCACATGGGGCGACCGCTCGAGGTGCTGCGAGGGATCGACCTGCGCATCGACCAGGGCGAGGTCGTCGCGATCGTCGGGCAGAGCGGCGCGGGCAAGAGCACGCTGCTTCACATCATCGGCACGCTCGACGTGCCCAGCAAAGGTCGAATCCGTCTGGGCCGGGAGGACGTGACGGGCCTGTCGAGCGGCAAGCTGGCCGCGATCCGCAACCGCACCATCGGGTTCGTGTTCCAGTTCCACCACCTGTTGCCCGAGTTCTCCGCGCTCGAGAACGTGATGATGCCTGGCCTCATCCAGGGCAAGAGCCAGCGCGAGATGGAGAAGCCCGCGATGAGCCTGCTCGAGGAGGTCGGCCTCAAGTCGCGCGCGACCCACCGCCCGGGGGAGCTATCGGGGGGTGAGCAGCAGCGCGTCGCGCTCGCGCGCGCGCTCGTCCTGTCGCCCAAGCTGCTGCTCGCCGACGAGCCGACCGGCAACCTCGACTCCAAGACGGGGCAGCAGATCCAGAACCAGTTCTTCGAGATGAACAAGCGGCACGGGACCACGATCGTCGTCGTCACCCACGATCTCAGCTTCGCGCGCAGCATGCCGCGGGTGGTCACCATGAAGGACGGCCTGGTGGACTCCGACGAGCGCATGCCGGGCCGCGAGGCCTCTGCCGACAAGGCAGACGAGGCGCCGCCGAGCCCGTCGTCGCGTGGTGACACCGTACCGGCACGCGCGGTGGAGGGGTAGGGCGTGAGCGACGCGCGGATCGAGGCGGTGGCGAGCCTGCACCTGCTGGTCTGGATCGCCAAGGCGGATCGGGCGCTGCACGCGTCGGAGCGCGCGATGATCCAGGACGCGCTGCGCGAGGTCGGGCTCGACGACCTGGTGTCCGCTCGGGAGCTGTTCGACGACGAGTTCGAGATCGCCGACCAGGTCGCCCTGTTGCGGACGAAGGTGGCGCGAGAGGAGGCCTTCCGATCGGCGTACCAGCTCGCCTTCGTCGACGGGGAGTGCAGCGTCGAGGAGCGGCGACGATTGAACGAGCTGCGCAGCGTGCTGGCGATCGACGGCGCGCGCGAGCACGAGCTGGCCGAGGCGGCGGACCGCGGTCGCCAGGCGCCAGAGAGCGCGGCGGCGCGCTTCCGCGGCGCGATCCGTGGCCTGCTCGACGCGTTCAAGAGCGGCGGCGGCTGAGCGTCGAGTCGCCGGGGGGCCTAACCGCCCGCCTCCGCCATGCTGAACGGCAGCCGTCGCTTGCCGGGCACGCCCGGGTGAAAGCTCTGCTTGCTGGCCGCCGCGCGCGCCACGGCCGCCAACAACAGCCCAGGGTCTGCCCGTCGCAGGGGCTCGCCCAGGTCGACGCCGCCGCTCTCATAGAGGCAGCCTCGTAGGACGCCGTTCGCGGAGAGCCGGAGGCGATCACAAGCGCCGCAGAAGGACTCCGTGTCCGACGCGATGACGCCAAAGGTCAGGCCATCGTCCGTGCGCCACAGCGCCGCTGGATCGGCGGCCGCCCGCCGCGGCAGCGGTGAGGCGCCACGCTCCGCCCGGACGCGCGCCACGATCTCCCGGCCGGACAGGAACGCAGCCCGCGTATAGGCCACCGCGCTCCCTGTGTTCATCAGCTCGATGAAGCGCACCTCGACGCCGAGTCGACGGGACAGCGCGAGAAAATCAGAAATCTCGTCGTCGTTGCGGCCTCGCTGGACGACGCAGTTGATCTTCACCTCGGCCAGGCTCCGCTTGGCGTCATTCACCGCGAGGAGCGCCTGCTCGACGCTCCCTTCGCCCATCAACGCCCGGTAGCGATCCGGCTGCAGTGAGTCGACGTGGATCGTGGCTCCGTGTAGACCCGCGGCGCGGAGCGCGGGGAGCCTTGGCGGTAACAGCACCCCGTTGGTCGTGAGCGAGAGGGTGCAATCGAGCGCATCCCGGAAGGCCGCCACCACCTCGGGAAGATCGTCTCGCAGCAGGGGCTCGCCCCCCGTGAACCGCACCTTGCGCACCCCGAGCTGCGCGAAGGCGGTCGCCAGCCGGCGGTAGTCGCCGACCGCGAGCCGCTCGCTACCGTTGAGGTAGGGCGTCACCGAGCCGGGCTTGCAATAGAGGCAGCGATACTGGCACCGATCCGTGAGGCTGACCCGCAACGTGTAGCCACTCGCTAGTCCCGTGGAGCCAACGATGCTTGAAGAGTTCGGGCCGCCCCTGCCGGGGCGATGGCGGCCCGAGCTCTCTGGCCACACGTTGGTTTGTTCCGACGCGGACTCCTCATTGTTTGCGTGGAAACTTCGTTTCCACGGCGCCAGGCGTCCGTCATTGGACGGTGGGCAGGTGGACGGCGCCACACTTCATCTCCTCTTTGAGCTCGGCGTCGCTGAAGAAGTCGAGCGGCGCGGGGGCCACCTCGAGCGCGGCGCACTCCGCCGCGACGAGCCCGTGGACCCAATCGAAGACGGGGCCATAGCAGTGACCCGAGCTGACCTCGGGGCGCCGCGCGATGGCGCCGATGAATCGACCGAGGTGATCCTCCAGGAACTTCCGGCGAGCGGCGTCGACGATGCTGATGCCCTCGCTGTCGCCGCGCTCGACGAGCAGCGCGCGCTTCATGAGCAGCAGCGAGTAGAACTCGAGCTCGACCGCGACGTTGTCGACCAGCTCGGTCTCGTCGCGGGCAAAGCCGAACGCAGCGTAAAAGCCAGAGATGTCGGCGAGGTCATTGCCCTTGCTCATCCCGCGCATTCGGCCGTGCTCGGTCTCGTACAGCGAGGCGCGCTGCCCTCCGCGGTCGAAGAGCTCGAGGAACAGGGAGCGGACCTCGTCGAAGCCCGCCGAGCCAGCGCGCAGCAGCGGCCCGCCGGCCGGGTGATCCGAGAGCTCCTCTCGGAGGTCCGTGAGGGTCGCCTCGACCTCTCGATCCGGGTAGGAGGTGAAGAGGGACGCCAGCGAAAAGTCGCGGACCGAGTCGAGGGTGCTCATTGGACCGTCACCGGCGTCCATTGCATGGTTACCGACTTGCGGGAGCCGACCTCGGCCTTGCCGCCTTGCCACACCGCGAACCCCACGTGACTCTTGGTGCCCGGCGCGAGGTTCGACCCGCCCTCGGGGGTCAGGCTGCGCACGAGCACGACCGTCCACTCCCCGTCGCGCCAGACCCCGAGCCCCGCGCTGCCGTGGCCCTCCTGAACCGCCGAGGTCGAGAAGCCCTCGGCGACGATCTCGTCGACGCCGTTCTTCGGATAGCTCTGAGGATTGCCGACCGCCATACCGGGAGAGAACTTCTCCTTCTGCTCCTGCGTGCCGCCCTTCGCGTCCTTGAAGTCCATCGGGTACATGTCGACCTGCGCGTTGGGGTAGAGCGCAGTCATCTCCGGCTTCCCCTCGATGGCATCGCGCTGGTACTGCGCCCGCCAGTGGAAGATGTGCACAGGGTTGCCCGCCGCGCCCATCATCACCGACGGCGGCTCTGCGCCCCCCTTCAGCGGAAACTGCATGGCGACCGCGTCGGAGAACTCGCCGAGCCGACCGGCATGGGAGATCTCCGAGTCCTTCCAGCGGAGTCGAAGCGCGATGTGCTTGCCGTCGTGGGCGGCCTGGACGGTCACCCGGTCGGTGGTCGTCGCCTCGGGCCGCGGGGTGATGAACGGCTGCGCGGCGAGCGTGACCCAGCCCGCGCGGACCTTGCCCCAGAAAGCGGCGTCAGGGTCTGGCTTGGACAGATCTTCGGCCACCTTCTCGACGACCAAGTCCGTGAGTGGCTCCACGGGCAGCGGGCCGGCGGCCTCTTCTCCACCATTGCGGCACCCGAAGCAGCCGACGAAGAGGAGGCCCAACAATGTCTGGTGAGTGCGGTTCATGTCCGATCCTTTGGCTCGGTGCGGAGGAGAGCTCACGGGGTGTTGTGGCGCACGACCTCGAGCTTCTCGTCGAACGCGTCGCGCACGAAGATCTCCTCGGTGACCGGGACGGTCACGATCTCCTTGTCGTCGCGGTCGAAGCCGGTTGCCCGGCCCTCTTTGACCTCGAAGCGGTTGATGATCTTGTCGCTGCTGCCCATCAGGCAGAGCAGCCCCTGCGCCACCGGGTCGCTGGAGAGCTCGCGGTAACGCTGGAGAGCTCCCTCGACGTTGGGCCCGAACATCTGCTTGAGGTACTCGCGATCCGCGTTCAGCGGCGGGATGTAGTAGATGTTCGGCTCGAGGCCGAGCTGCGGGTAATACGGCAGGGCGATCTGCTTCTCGTGGACGAGGTAGTCGACAGGGTTGTCCTTGCGGGCCTTCCACGGCGGGTTGATGAACCCCATGACGCGAATCTTGCCGATGCAGTTGACGACACACTGCGGCTGGATGCCCTCCTCGACGGCTGGGTAGCAACCAATGCACTTCTCGCTGGTGCGGGTGTAGGGGTTGTACATCGACTTCTTGTAGGGGCAGGCGCGGACGCACTCGCCATAGCCCTTGCAGCGCTCCTGGTCGATGAGCACGACGCCGTCTTCCTCGCGCTTGTAGATGGCCTTGCGCGGGCACGCCGCGAGGCAGGCGGGGTAGGTGCAGTGCGCGCAGGTGCGCGGCAGATAGAAGAACCACTGGTCATGCGGCAGGCTGGCCATGTGCGCGCCGCCGTCGAGCGACGGCAACCCTCCTGAGTCGTCCTCGCCGACGTTGGGGTACATCCAGTCCTCGTCGGTGGGGGCGAAGTGCAGGACCCGCTCGGTGGGCGGCGCCGCCTCAATGAGCGTCTTGCCCAGGTACTCCCCGTTCGCCGACCAGTCCTGGCGCCCGAGCTTCTCGAGGATGCGCAGGTCCCAGGCCAGCGGGTAGCCGCCCCAGGGCTTGGTCTCGACGTTGTTCCAGAACATGTACTCCTGGCCCTTGCCGCTGGTCCAGGTGGTCTTGCAGGCCAGGGTGCAGGTCTGGCAGGCGATGCACTTGTTCAGGTCGAAGACGATCGCCCATTGCTTCTTGGGACGACTCTCGTCGTACGGGTACTCGATGTCTCGCGCGAGCTGCCAATTCTTCACTTTGGGCATGGTGTTCCTCGCCTACTTCTTTCCGACGAATTGGCCCTTGAGGTACTGCTTCATCGCCTCGGACTCGTACGTGGGCCGCAGGCCGAGCGCGGCAGGGCGCCACAACGTCTGCCCGTCGGTGCCGCCGGGCTCATAACGCGTCAGCCTCACGCACGCCTCTCGGGGCGCGCCCACCGGGCAGTGCACGTCGGCGAGGAAGCCTTGGGTGATCTGGTGTCCGAACAGGTCCTTGTGGACGAGCGTGTCGGTCATCAGCGTGGGCTTGAGCCAGGCGCGGGTCGCGCTCTGGTGGGAGCCGTAGCGGTACATCGCCTGGTAGTTGGTCTCGGGGTTCCTCGCCAAGCCGTCTTCGCGGGTCTCGTGGCCCTTCACGCTGCCGAACGTGGCGCCGTACATGTTGTGCCAGGTGCGGGTGATGCCACGCGGCGTGCCCGGGTAGTAGCGGACGCGAAGCAGCAGGCGCGCGAGCTTGTGCTCCTCGGTCCCCGGCTTGACGCCGCGATACGGCCGGTCGTTGGGGTCGGCGTCGATGAAGACGTAGTCTCCGTCGTCGACCCCCAGATCCTTCGCGTCCACCGGGTTGATGTCGACGTACCCCTCGGTGATCGAGGGCAGGCGCTTATCGTGGCGATAGATGTCGCCGAAGGGGCCGAAGAGCACGCCGGTGAAGTCGGTGTCGACCGGCGTCGTGTGCGCGCCGTGGCGATACTTGGGCGTGTGATAGACGTACGTGTAGCCGAGCTTGTGGAGCGGGTGGGCGCTCACCATGAGCTCGTCGACGGTCTTCATGACGTGCCGCACCTGGCGAGCCTCGGTCGACACGTCCGAGCGCTGGAGCCCATAGTCCTCCGGCTGCTTGGGGCGGAGCGCGGGGTGCGGCTTGGCCACGATGACGTTGGGCTCATAGCGGGTGGAGTCGATCGGCTCGCGGTGAACGATGATGTTCTCGCCGCTGTCGATGAACTCCTTCTCGTGGCGGTAGAACTCGAGGCGGCCCGAGCGCGTGTGCCACGGCTGCTCGCCCTTGGATTGCTCGTACGACGAAGAGCGTGGGTAGGTGCGGTTGTTCATCAGCGCCGGGATGCCCTGCTTCGCCAGGTCGTGCATGTCGGCGAACTTGTAGCCCTTGAGGGCGGGTGACCCGTCGATGATGCGCTGCAGGTAGACGTCGACCTGATCGCTGTCGACGAACTTCCACATGTCACCGAACCGCGGGTCACTGTACAGGGTGCCCAAAGCCTTGGAGACGCCTGCGATGATCTCGATGTCCGCCTTGGTGTCGAAGACGCGGGTGAGCGGCGTCTTCGGGTAGACCTGGACGAACGGGTTGGTGCTGCTCGCGGTCATGTCGGGCTGCTTGAACTCCGCCCACGAGTCGCAGGCGAAGACGATGTCGGAGTACTCGCACGAGGCGGTCCACCACCAGTCGGAGAAGGCGATGAACTCGATCTTGGGCAGCGTGTTGACGACCACGTCGTAGTGCCACTTCACGTTGCCGATGACCGAGTTGCTGTTGTTGAGCCACATCGCCTTGGTCGGCGCGGGCATGTGACCCTTCCCCGTGAACATCGTGTTGCCCTGCCGCAGGGGTCGGTCGCCGTAGTTGTAGTAATGGATCGACTCGTAATACGTGTACTTGCGGGTCTTGGCCGGGCCGGCCTCGTCGAGCTGGAGGTGGAAGGGGTCCTCCATGGAGAACAGGGGCATGCCGCCGAACAGCGCCGCGCGGTAGTTGCCGGAGTAGCTGCCCACGTTGCCGCCCGGGAAGCCGAGGTTGCGTGAGAGCGCCGCCACGAGCAGGATGGCCCGGTCCTTCAGATCGGCGTTGAAGAACTGGTTCGGCCCCATTCCGGTGGCGAACATGGTCTTCTCGGGGTTCTTGCCGATCTGCTCGGCCAGCGCGACCAGCGTCTTGGCTGGGGCGCCGGTGATCTTGCTGGTCTGCTCAGGAGTGAGGTTGTCGTTGAGGTATTGCTCGAGCAGCTCGAAGTGCGTCCGCACCTCGACCTCCTGGCCAGACGCCAGTGTGACCTTCTTGGCAGCGCGCAGCGCGATACCATTGGGGGAGGTGCCGACGCCGTCACGTGTCATTGCGACGGGGCGGCCCGCGGACGAGTCCCAGATCATCCCTGGGACAAGCTGAGCCGCCACCCCGTCATCGACCATTTGTCGCTTGTGTTTAAGGCCCGAGGGTGCCTTTTCGCCCTTGGCCAGGACGTCGACATTGGCGGGCGTCTGGTTGGTGTAGTCGGCGGAGAGGTCCGAGGGCCGCAGGGGCTCGAGAGTGTCGAGGCGGATGAGGAACGGCAGGTCGGTGTTCTTGAGGACCCATTCGCGATCATAGAGCTCGCGAGCGATGAGTCCTGGGCGATGCCGAGCGCGAACGCCGGGTCGGTGCCCGGCCGGATGACGAAGACCTCGTCGCACTTGCTCGCCGTCGCGCTGTACTCGACGGTGATGCCGACGACCTTGGTGCCCTTGAGGCGCGCCTCGGTCATCCAGTGGCTGTCGGGCATCTTGGTCGTGATCCAGTTCATGCCCCAGACGAGCAGCAGCTTGGACTGTTCGACGGCGAACAGCTCGAAGTCGTTGGTCTGGGCCCCGGTGACCATCGGGTGGCCGGGCGGCAGGTCGGTGTGCCACGAGTAGCTGTCCCAGCCGCGCGCGCCGACCGCCTTGTTCTCGACCGACTCCGCGGATCTTTGCGTCGGCCAGGGCCATCATGTTGGCGAAGCGATAGAGGCCGAAGATGCGGGTCGCGCCGAGGAAGGCCATGCCGCCGCGCAGCTTGAAGGTCTGCATGCCCGACCCGTGGGTCGCCTCGACCATGGCCTCGTCGTAGCCCTGCTTGGTGAGCCGCGCGTGGCCCGGCTCTCCGGAGTAGGTCCGCGCGATATTGTCGAGGGCCTTGGCGGAGTATTCGTACGCCTCGTCCCACGACGCGCGCAGCCAGCTGTCTTTTCCGCGCTGGAAGTATTTCGGATCCGGCTTGCCCGTCTCTTCGTCTCGGGGGAACCCGGCGTCGGCCCAGTCCTTGAAGCCCTTGCGAATCATCGGGGATTTGACGCGGCGGTCGCCATAGATGCGGCGGACCAGCGCGAGGCCCTTCTGGCACAGGCGGGGGTCCCAGCGGTGCGAGGCGGTGTTGCCGTACAGGTCCTTGGCTTTGCCATAGCCAAAGGTGGGCCCGATGCGCACCAGCACGTCGTTCTTGACGTGGGCCTTGAGCAGGCAGTTGTGCGTATCGTTCGGCGCGCACAGGAAGGTGTACGACGAGTCGGTCTTGAAGATGTTGCGGTAGACCGACTCCCATTCTCGGTTGGGGTAGCTGGCGAGAGGGTTCTCGACCACGGTCGGCTTGAGGTAGTGCAGTGGCGCGGCCTCCAAGGTGGACGCGGCTGCCGTTGCGGTGGCTCCGAGCAGGCCCTTGAGGAAGGCGCGACGAGACTTGGACGTGGTCATGGGTTTCACCGTGCTGGGGTTCGCGAAATCGGGCCTACGTGGTGATCACGGCCCGTGGGGAGTGCTCTTTGATGCGCAGGCCGGGGAGGTGCCGCGCCAGGCTGCGCTCGACCATTCCGCTGACGCTCAGGTGACCCATACCCCCGGTCACCCGGTAGAGCAGGACGCCCTCCGAGAGGCCGAGGAAGCTCACCTGGACCGAGCTGTCGAAGCGCTGCGTGGAGCGCTGGATGCGCGCCAAGATCTGGCCCATCTCGGGGGGGATGGGCGCGAAGCGGACGGCGCTGTCGAGCCGCTCGTGGAAGACGTCGACGCAGGACGCCGAGCCGCCGGTCACGGCCTCGTGACGCGACACCCCGAGCGTCTCGGTGACGCCGAGCACGAGCCCGAGCACCGACTCGTACGCGACCCTGCAGGCGTGGGGACCGAGCGACGCGAGGGGACAACCTGCCCGCTCGAGGCGCAGGCCGTCGCCGTCGGGCAGCTCGCTCCACCGCCCTTGCAGGCACGGGTAGTCGAGAGCCCGCGCGACCTCAGGCAGGTCCGAGGCCTCGAGCACCATGCTGTGATGGCGGACGAAGCCCTTGCCCAGCGCGAGGCTGTTCTCGAACGACTGCTTGGCGGCGGCTTCGGGGTCCGCCGCCAGGGCCTCCGCGAGGATCTTCTCGTCTGGGTCGCCGTCCGTCGCTCCGGGCACAGAGGCCCGGAGGGCGGCCCGTCGGGCGTGTCTCCAGCGATTACCGAGCTCAGCGTAGGGGTCGCCCACTTCCGTTGCGCCACCTGGAGCAGGAACCGCGCCAGGCCCGAAAGTCCGGAAATCCCGTTGCGAGAATGTGACTTAGGGCGCAGGTCGTTCGCGGTCGGCGCAAAGCTTTCGGGCGGGGGCTCAGGGGGTGCCCAGTTAGCCCGGCGGCCGGCTCCACCTGCCGAGCTCCGACCTGAGCGCATCCTCCAGGGTGGGGTGCTCGAAGTCGAAGCCCGCGTCGAGCAGCTTGCGCGGCACGACGTTCTGACTGGCGAGGACGGTCTCTCGGCCCATCTGGCCGAACATCAGCTCGAGGGCGAACGCGGGCACCGGCACGACCGCTGGCCGGTGGAGCACGGCGCCGAGCGTCTTCACGAAGGTTCGGTTGTCGACCGGGCTCGAGCGACGACGTTGACGGGCCCGTCGAGCGCGGGCGTCTCGGCGCAGTAGACGAGGGCGCGGACGGCGTCTCCGAGGGAGACCCAGCTCATCATCTGCTTGCCGCTGCCGAGCGGCCCGCCGCCGCCCATCTTGAAGACCGGGAGCATCTTCGCGAGGGCGCCGCTGTCCTTGGAGAGCACGACGCCCAGGCGCGCGAGCACGGTGCGCACGCCGGCGCTCTGCGCGGGCGCCGTGGCCGCCTCCCACGCCTCACACACCTCGGCGAGGAAGCCGGCGCCGCGCGGCGCGCGTTCGTCGATCGCGGCGTCGCGGTCGAAGCCATAGAACCCCACGGCCGACGCCGACACGAACGCGGCGGGCTTGGGGTCGAGGCGGGCGATCGTCCTCGCGAGCAGGCTCGTCGTGCGCGTGCGGCTCTGCAGGATCGAGCGCTTTCGTTCGTGGGTCCAGCGACCGTCGCCGACGTTCTCGCCCGACAGGTGGATGATCGCGTCGGCTCCCGCGAGCGCGCTGGGCTCGAGCACGTCGGCCTCGGGGTCCCACTGGGACTCGCCCGCGCCGCGTGGGGCGCGGCGGACGAGGCGCACGACGTCGTGGCCCGTCGCTTCGAGCAGGGCGGCCAGGGCGGTGCCCACCAGGCCGCTCGCGCCGCTGAGCACGAAGCGCGCTCGCTCTTTCATGGGGACGCTCGCTCCTTCATGGCAGCCCGCCTGGTCATGACGTTGCCCGCTTGCTCATGAAAATGGCAGCACGATCACCTCGCGCCCAGGGCGCAGCTCGAGCGCCTGGATCGCCTCGGAGGAGAGCGCGATCGCGTCGTCTGCGCGCGGAGGCACGGACATCTCGCTGGGGATGGCGCGGAAGAACGGGGGCACGTCGAGCTCGACCGCCACCAGGCTCCGCTGCCTCGTGTCGCTCGCCGTCAGCTCGCGCGTCTCGGTCGTGCGTCGCGTGTCTCGCACAGGGGCGATCTCGTCGGGCGCCGCAGAGAAGTGGGGGCCACCGTCGAAGGGGTCGACCCGGTGGGCATATCGGAAGCCGATGCGTCGCAGGAGCTTCTCGACGCCCTTGGTCTGGGCGCCGACCTTGCCGATGACGTCTTGAGCGTCCCTCGGCAAGAGCGACGCGTGGATCACGCCCTCGGGGAAGAGCCCCTTGATGAACTCCTTGTTCTTCTTCGAGAGCAGGTCGGCCTCGGCGTAGCTCATGTCGGTGAATTTGCGACCGAGCGCCTCCCACAGGTGGCTCGTGCCGTCGGGCTCCAGCGGCGGCAGCAGCTCGGCGACGATCTCGTCGCGGAACAGCTCGCGGTGCGCCCCGATGTAGAGGAAGCGCACGTACGAGATCATGGTCCCCAGCCGCTCGCTGGACTTGCGGTACGCAGGGTCCATCACCAGGCCGCCGATCTCGGTTGGCCCCTGGTACGAGTAGCCGATCTTCAAGATCGTGTGATGAAAGTGCTTGTCGATCGTGCCCGAGTACCGCTCCTCGTCGATGACGTCGAAGTAGATGTACGGGGCGCCTCGCCGGCCGAGCTGGGCGAGGATCATCGAGGTGCCGATGATCTTCTCCTCCTGCCGGTCGAACAGCACGAACACGTACTCGCGCTCGGCCTTGGCCGAGATGATGCCGGCGAAGCTCTTGTAGCTGGTGTCGACGATCTCCTCGATGCGCTCCCGATCGTTCGGGAGGTTGACCGAGTTGAGGTGGCGCGCGACCCGGTGGAGCTGCTCCTCGTCTCCCGGCAGCAGCGCGCGGATTTCGAAGCGAGCCATCGGGGGGGACCCTAGTCCACCTCCGAGCGCGCGTCGACGCGGGCGGCTCCGGCCTCTCAGGCGCGCGATTCGACGAGTCCGACCGGAGGTCGGACCAACAACGATCAACGGCGATGGAACATAGGTCGGGGTGAGGCTCGGGGATTGCCCGGCCTTCACTTACGAGCGTGAGCGAGCCCCGAGCCGAGCTCGGGACACCCCCTAGAGCGCCGATCCGCAAAAGTGTGCGCGGGGGATCGACATCCGAGTGGCTTCCATGATCAACACTTGGGATGCGGTGGAAGCCCGCGATGGGTAGCTGACCGCTGCGCACCAACCCCGTCGTCAGGCTCTTGCCTGCCTGCGGGCGATGCTGGTGATGGAGCGGGCTCTTCCATGGCCCCCTCCTCGACGCGCGCTGCTGACCCTTGATCGCGTCGCCGAGCGCCACGACGAGCGTGCCCGCTTCGGCGACCTGCGGTCCGGCGGAGCTCCCACGCAGCGCCCGCGGCGAGGGCAGCTGGCGACAAAACCCGGGGCTCGTCCCGGACGAGCCCCCACCTGTGTCGCCGGGGCGATGAGCCTCTGCACTGGATCGTGCAGAAAACGAGGGGTCCCTCCCGCGAAACCGACACAACCCAGGGATTAGCCAGGATCCAAGCGACACAACCTCGGGTTCGTCTCGGACGAACCCCCACCTGTGTCGCGAGCCGTCCCGACGCCACCGACCAGGGCGACCGACGGAGCCGCCTAAGCTCGCGAGGCGCCACGCCCTGGCGCGAATTAGGCTGGCCGCTTAGCGGTTTGTGTCTCTAGTTTGGGCAGCAAGCGCTGGACCAGCCCACGCCGATGTCGCGCTTCTTGCACCCGGCCGCGCTGATCAGCGGCTCCCGAGCGCCCCAGTTGCCCCCGACCCATTGGTACGCGACCGGCAGCCCGGGGTAGTGCTTCTGACAGTCCGCGTCGAAGCCTGCCGCGCGCACGCGCTTGGGCGGAGCGTCGTCGAGCGCGGGTTTGGCCGACCCGGGCGCGCCGCTGAACGCGCCGGGGGGCAGGGGGCCGGAGCCGAGGGGCCGCGCGGCGGACGCGATCGGAGGCGGGGCGGGATCGGTGGGCAAGGCGCAACGGCCGCCCGAGGCCACGGAGCCCGCGGGGCAGCTGAGCAGGGGGTAGTCCTTCGCGCAGCGGATGCCCACGCTCGCGCTCTGTTCGTGCACCGCGTACCGGTTACGCAAGTCGTTGCGCATCCACTTCGCGAAGCGCCGGCTCCAGCTGCCCCCTCGGTACACCTTGAGCTGCCCATCGGCTGGCTCGTGCGGGTAGAGCGCGAACCAGGAGCTGGTCCACTCCCAGACGTTGCCGGTCATGTCGAACAGGCCAAAGCCGCCGGCGGGATAGGACGCGACCGGGCAGCTGCCGCCCTGGTGCATGTAGCAGGAGCGCGTGGTGTCGGGCTCCTCGTTGCCCCAGGCGTACATCCGCTGCTGGGCCCCGGCGCGCGCGGCGTACTCCCACTCGCGCTCGCTCGGCAGCCGCTTGCCGACGTGCTTGCAGAACGCCTCCGCGTCACGCCAGTCGACGCAGTTCGCGGGGTGGGCGCCGCGGTCGGGGAAGCGGACGTTGCAGAAGGGGTTGTCCTCCTTCGGCGGCTGGCAGGCCCCCGCCTTCACGCACCCCGCGTAGGCGTCCATCGTGACCTCCGTCTTGTCCAGGTAGAAGCGCGCGACCGCGACGTCGTGCGCGGGCGAGTTCTCCAGCCCTGAGCCGCCCATCTTGAACACACCCTCGGGGATCTCGACCATGCCCTCGGGGGGGCCGCTCGCCGCGGGGGCCGCCTCGGCCGCCGGGGCGCCGCTCGCCACCGCGGGCACGGCGGCGCCGGTCGTCCCTGCGGCCAGGCTGGCCTCGGCGGGTGGGGAGCTCGCCTCGGCGGCGGGCGGAGTGGCCCGCTCGCCTGCGTCACAAGCGGCGAGCCCGGCCAGGAGGGCGGTGACGGCGAGCGGTCGTAGGTCCAATCCGCCGGACATTGTTTTCGTGGTCGGCCAACAGTGCAAAGAACGAGGCCGACGATGCCCCTCACCCTGTGCGGCTCCCTGTCCCTTCACCCGGTCTCTCTCGGAGCGGCGATGCACACCGCCGGCTACCGTGCGCTCGGCTTGCCGTGGGTCTACATGCCGTTTTCGATGACGAGCGAGCGCCTCGCCGGCGCTCTCACGGGGATGCGAGCCCTCGGCATCCGCGGTCTCGGCGTGTCGATGCCGTTCAAGCTCGAGGTGATCCCGCTGCTCGATCGGCAGAGCGACCTCGTCCGCCAGATCGGCGCGTGCAACACGATCGTCAACGACGACGGGGTGCTGCACGGACACAACACCGACGCGGATGGGGCAGCGCGCGCCCTCGAGGAGGTCGTGGGGGCCCTCACGGGAGCGCGCTGCCTGGTGCTCGGCGCGGGCGGGGCGGCGCGCGCCGTCGTGTTCGGGCTCGCGGCGCGAGGGGCGCGCGTGAGCGTCGCCAATCGCAGCGCGAGCAAGGCGGTTTCGCTCGCGCAGGCCGCGGGCGCGACCGCCGTGGACTTCGAGTCCGCCACGACGTCTCCCGGGCCGTTCGACGTGGTGGTCAACGCGACGAGCGGGGGGATGGATCAGGGCGAGCACAGCGCGCGCCTGCCGCTCGACCCGGGGGCGATCCCTCCCGGGGCCGTGGTCATGGACATCGTCTACAAGCCGATCGAGACGGCCCTCCTCGCTGCGGCGCGGGCTCGAGGTGCGCGGGTGATCCACGGGGGGCGGATGCTGCTACACCAGGCGGCGCGCCAGCTCGAGCTCTACACGGGGGTCGACGCTCCTCTGTCGGCCATGGACGACGCGCTCACCGCCGCGATGCTGCCGTGATCCCCGCGGATGGACTACGCTCGGTCATCATGCTGCGCCGAGCGCTCTTCGTGACCTTGATGCTGACGGGGCTCGCCGCCTGCGCCTCGAGCCCCCCTCAGACCCCGACCGCCGAGCCGACGGTCGACAGCCCGCCAGACAAGACCGCCGCCCCGGAGCCTACCGACACGGCGCCTACGCCGAGCGCCGCGCCGACGGCGACCTCGACGGGCAGCGACGATGCCCGCGAGATGTCCGCCACCGAGTGCAAGGTGCTCGCGCAGAAATACGGCGACGTCACCCGGGCCGACGAGGCCGCGAAGCTGAGCCCCAAGCTGACCGACGCGCAGCGCAAGACGGCCATCGGCGCCATCGACGAGTACGCGAACAAGATCGCCGAGAAGTGGGAGGGCGGCTGCGTCCGCGATCTGACCGGCAAGATGGCGAGCGAGAAGGCCCTGAAATGCGCGATGGCGTCGAAGTCGGTGGCGGCCTTCGACACCTGCATCAACGGGCCGGGGCAGTAGCGCCCGCGCCGGCCGCGCGACGGGCGTTGCCCGCCTCGAGGCCTCCCCATACGATCGCGCCCATGTCCCAGCCGGCTGAGCGCGCAGGTGAGGCCGAGGCAGGCGCCGAGCTCGACGCCGTCGAGGAGTCGCTGGTCGAGGCCGCGATCGCAGAGGCCCTCGCGCCGTATCGCGCGACCCTGGCGCCGCAAGACCTCGCGTGGATGCGCGAGCGCTTGCTCGAGGGGGTCCGTGAAGATGCTTCGCTGCACGCCATCGTGCGTGCGGCCGCCCCACGCGACGTCGACCAGAGCGGCGAGGTCGTTCGCGCCGGCAAGCCCCGCGACCGCTGACGAGGCCCCCCGTGCCGAGCGCACCCAACGACGACCTGCTTGCCGATCCGCCGACCGAGGTCGATTCGCCCGAGCGCGAGCCGGTCTTCGCCAGCGATCCGTCACCGCCGCCGCGGACGGAGGAGGAGATCCGCGCGCTGGTGCAAGAGGGGCTGCCGTTCGTCGGGCCGACCTCGCGGTTCGTCGCCCGCCAGCTCGGTCGCCTCGCGGACGCCGCTGAGCTCGAGAGCGTCGGGCGCGCGACGCTCGTGGAAGCCGCGCGGACCTTCGACGCATCGCGCTCCTCGTTCTCGACCTACGCGCGCAAGCGGCTCCGGTGGTCGATGCTCGACAGCGTGAGGCGCGAGACCTACGGGCGCACCGCGCACGCTCGCGCCCTCGCCCTGCGCGCGGCGGAGCGCGTCGGCGACGCGCTCGCCGTCGATCCGCCGGACCCTCACCAGCCCGAGGCGGCTCACGCGCGCCGCCTCGGCGCGGTCCTCTCCGCCCAGGCCGCGGCGATGGCCGTGGGTATCTCCGCTCCGCGCCCTGGGCCCAGCGCCGCGGCGCCCTCCGCGGAGGACGCCGAGATCGCCTTCGCGCGCGCGCGGGCCCGGGCCGCCCTCGAGCGCGCGGTCGCGGGGCTGCCCGAGCGCCAGCGGGAGCTGATCGAGCGGCACTACTGGGGCGAGGAGCGCTTCGACCACATCGCCGAGAGCCTGGGCATCTCCAAGAGCTGGGCGAGCCGCCTCCACGCGATGGCCATGGAGGCCCTAGCCAAGGCCCTGCGCGATCACCGATAGTGCGCGCACCATGAAGCTGAACGACGCCAAGATCATCGTCACGGGCGCGGCCCAGGGGCTCGGTTTTCACTTCGCCAAGCGGCTCGCCGAGGAGGGCGCGAGCGTCGCTGCCGGCGACGTCAACGAGGAGGGCCTGGCGCGCCTCCAGACCGAGTGCGCGGGCGCGAAGGGCAGGGTGTTCACGCGCCGCCTCGACGTCGCGAGCGAGGCTGACACCGGCGCGTTCGTGGACTTCGCCTTCGAGCAGATGGGCGGCCTCAATGGGCTCGTCAACAACGCTGGGATCTTGCGCGACGGCCTGCTGGTGAAGGTCGACCGCGAGACCGGCAAGGTCTCGAAGCTCTCGCGCGAGCAGTGGCAGCAGGTGATCGACGTCAACCTGACCGGCGCGACCTGGATGGTGCGCGACACAGCCGCGAAGATGGCCGAAAACGGCCAGAAGGGCGCGATCGTGAACATGAGCTCGATCGCCCGGCACGGAAACCGCGGCCAGTCCAACTACGCCGCAGCGAAAGCCGCGCTCGCCACCAACACCAAGACCTGGTCCCTCGAGTTCGCCAAGCTCGGGATTCGTGTCGGCGCCGTCGCGCCCGGGATGGTCGAGACCCCGATGACCCAGGGCATGAACCAGAAGGCGAGGGACAACCTCGTCGCGGCCATCCCTGTCGGGCGCATCGGCGCCCCCGAAGACATCTGGCTCGCGGTCCGGTTCGTGCTCGAGTGTGAGTACTTCAACGGCCGCACCATCGACGTCGACGGCGGCCTGGCGATGTGACGGAAGGAGCCCTCCGGGGCGCGAACGTGGCGCTTGATCGTCTCGAAGTTGAAAGCTACATTCAACTTCGCATGTACGTCTGCTGCTGCATGGGCGTAACGGACAAGACGATCCGGCTTGCCATCGAGGGGGGGGCGGCGTCCGTCGAAGAGGTGGTCGAGTGCACGCGCGCGGGCTCGAAATGTGGGTCTTGTCGCGCCGAGATCGCGCAGATGATCGCGGAGGAGCAGCGCCCGAGAGCGGAGCGCGTCCCCGCGCGTCGACTGCCGCTGGCGGCCGAGCCCCGCGAGGACGATCGCGCCGCCTGACGCCGACGACCGGGGCCCTCGAGCGCGAGCTTGACCGGGGTGCCCGCCTGACCGACCCTGCGCGCCATGAAAGGCCACAAAGAGGTCATCGACGTCCTGAACGAGGTCCTCGCCGGGGAGCTCGTCGCCATCAACCAGTACTTCCTGCACGCAAAGATGTGCGAAAACTGGGGCTTCTTGGGCCTGTCCAAGGCGATCCGAGCGGAGTCGATCGATGAGATGAGGCACGCCGACTCCCTCGTCGCGCGGATCCTCTTCCTCGAGGGGCTGCCCAACCTCCAGCGCCTCGACAAGCTCCACATCGGGGAGAACGTGCCCGAGCTGCTGAAGAGCGACCTCGCCCTCGAGCACACCGCGCTGAAGCGCCTGCGCGACGGGATCACGATTTGCCGCAACAACAACGACCGAACGAGCGAGCAGCTGCTCGCGGACATCCTCGCCGCCGAGGAGAAGCACGTCGATTGGATCGAGACCCAGCTGGGCCTGATCGAGACCATCGGCGAGAAGCACTACCTGTCGCAACAGCTCGCGGGGGCGTGAGCCCGACCGGCTGCGCAACGAGCGTGGTCCGTAGGGGCAGCTTTTGCCGCCCGCGAGGCTGGGCTATGAGTGACAGTCGAAGGGGCGGAGTCGAAGCGGCGCGCGCGCTCAGACCGAGATAAGTGATGTCGAAGGTCCTGGTCGTCGACGATCAACGGAACATGCGGACGACGCTGGCGCTCATGCTGCGCGGCGCCAGCTACGAAGTGGACGAAGCGGGCGACGGCGCTCAGGGCGCCGAGCTCGGCGCGAAGGGCGCCTACGACGTCGTCCTGACGGACCTGCGCATGGGCTCCCAGGACGGCATCGGCGTGCTGCGCGCGGTGAAGGAGGCTCAGACGAACACCGAGGTCATCGTGATGACCGCCTACGGCACCATCGAGAGCGCGGTCGAGGCCATGCGCCTCGGCGCCTTCGACTACATCCAGAAGCCGTTCACCGAGCAGGAGCTCCTGGTGAAGGTGCAGCGCGCGCTCGAGAAGCGGCAGCTCTCGGGGCAGGTGCAGCTGCTGACGACGGAGTTCAAGGAAGTACAAATTCGAGAACATCGTCGGTCGCTCGCAGGCGATAAGAGACGTCCTCGGCAGGATCGTGAAGGTCGCCCCCACCGACGCGACGGTGCTCATCATGGGCGAGAGCGGCACCGGCAAGGAGCTCGTCGCGAAGGCGATCCACGCGAACAGCCGCCGGGTGAATCACCCCTACGTCCCGGTGAACTGCGCGGCCATCAGCGAGACGCTGCTCGAGAGCGAGCTCTTCGGTCACGCGCGCGGGTCGTTCACGGGCGCCATCGCCGCCCGCAAAGGTCTGTTCGAAGAGGCCGACGGGGGGACGTTCTTCTTCGACGAGATCACGGAGACGCCGCTGTCCTTCCAGGCGAAGCTCCTCCGCGCGATCCAAGAGAACGAGGTCCGGCGCGTCGGCGAGAACAAGCCGATCCGCGTCAACGTGCGCATCATCGCCGCCACGAACCTCGACCTCATGGCGGCCGTCGCCGAGAAGCGCTTTCGTCAGGATCTCTACTACCGCCTGAACGTCGCCCGCTTCGTCCTGCCGCCGCTGCGCGAGCGCCGCGAAGACGTCGGCATCCTGTTTTCCCACTTCCTCGACAAGTACAACAAGAAGATGCACGTCCGGGCCAAGGCGGCCGACGGCGTGGTCGAGGCGCTCATGGGCTACGATTTTCCAGGCAACGTGCGCGAGCTCGAGAACATGGTCGAGCAGGCCGTGGCGCTCTCCGGCGGGGGGACGATCACCGTCGACGACGTGCTGCCCACGACGGGCTCGCCCGGCCAGCGACCGGCGTCCGGCCGCACGCTCGCGGACGTGGTCGACGGCGCGGAGCGCCAGGCGATCGATGTCGCGCTGCGCGACAGCGACGGCAGCCGCGAGCGAGCCGCCGAGGTCCTCGGCATCAGCCCGACGACCTTGTGGCGGAAGATGACCCGGCTCGGGATCTCGTATCCGTCCAGCGGCGGCATTTGAGGCTCGGAGAGCTCGACTACGAGCTACCGGAGGAGCTGATCGCGGCGCGCCCCCCAGCCGAGCGAGACGGCGGTCGCCTCATGGTGGTCGCGCGGGGAGGGGAGCTACACGATCGCGTCATCACCGACCTCCCGAGCCTCCTCCCTGCCGGAGCGCTCGTGGTCGTCAACGATACGCGCGTCCTGCCGGCGCGCGTCTTCGCGCGCAAGCCGACGGGCGGTCGCGTCGAGGTGCTGTTGCTCGAGCCTGTCGGTGAGCCCGGCACGACCGTCGAGCGATGGCGCGCGCTGGTCCGCGGCTCGAAGAGTCTGTCGGTGGGCACGCGGCTCGTCGCCGAGGGGGCCTGCGAGCTGACGATCGAGGTGACCTCCAAGGACGCCGTCGCCGGCACGGCCGAGCTGTCGCTCGTCGCGCCCGCGGGCGTCGCCGCGGCCCTCGAGGTGGTCGGCCACATGCCGCTTCCTCCTTACGTCGCGCGCCCCGACGACGCCGAGGACCGAGAGCGCTACCAGACGGTGTACGCGAAGCGCCCCGGCGCCGTGGCGGCCCCCACCGCGGGGCTGCACTTGTCCCCGAGCCTGCTCGCGGCCCTCACGGAGCGCGGCGTCGAGGTGGCGAGCGTGACCCTCCACGTCTCGCTGGGGACGTTCCAGCCTGTGAAGGTCGCCGACCTCGACGATCACCCGATGCACGCCGAGCGCTTCGAGGTCGGCGAGGCCGCGGCGGCTGCGGTCACGCGGGCGCGCGCGCGAGGCGCCCCGGTCTTCGCGATCGGCACGACCTCCGTTCGAGCGCTCGAGAGCGCGGCCGACCCCGGGCGTCGGGGCCACGTCGTGCCGAGCGTCGGCGAGACTCGCCTGCTGATTCAGCCTGGGTTCCGGCTGTCCGTGGTAGATGGCCTGCTCACGAACTTCCACCTGCCGCGGTCCACCCTGCTCGCGCTCGTCAGCGCGATGGCGGGGCACGAACGCACGATGGAGGCCTACAGGGCCGCGGTCGCGCGCCGGTACCGCTTCTTCTCGTACGGAGACGCCATGTTGATCGAGCCGAGAGCGACCCGATGACGCCCACCAGCGAGCGAGCGCGCTTCCGCGTCGACGCGACGTGCGGCGCTGCGCGCGCCGGGCTCCTCGCGACCCCGCACGCGGTCGTCGAGACGCCCACGTTCATGCCGGTCGGCACGCAGGGGTGCGTCAAGACGCTCACGCCCGCCGAGGTCGAGGCGACGGGCGCACGCATCGTGCTCGGCAACACGTACCACCTGTGGCTGAGACCTGGCGCAGAGGCGATCGACCGGCTCGGCGGGCTGCACGGCTTCTCGCGCTGGCCGCACGCGATGCTCACCGATTCGGGCGGTTTTCAGGCGTTCTCGCTCTCCGACCTGCGCAAGACCACCGAGGACGGCTTCAGCTTCAAGAGCCACCTCGACGGCGCCTCGAAGCACCTGTCGCCGGAAGAGGCGATGCGGGTGCAGGGCCTGATCGGCGCGGACATCGCGATGCAGCTCGACGTGTGCCCACCCGGGGGGGCGCCGCGCGACGAGATCGCGAGGGCGTGCGAGCGTACGACGCGCTGGGCAAAGCGCTGCCTGGCGGCGCGTCGCCCGGCTCAAGCCGTGTTTGGGATCGTTCAGGGCGGGTGTGACGTCGAGCTCCGCAAGGCCCACGCCGCCGAGCTGGCAGAGCTCGACTTCGACGGGCTCGCCCTGGGAGGCTTCAGCGTCGGCGAGCCGATCGAGTCGATGCACCAGGCGCTCCCCGAGGTGGCGCCACACCTCGATCCCGCGCGGCCTCGTTACCTGATGGGCGTGGGCACGCCGCGAGATCTCGTGGTGGCGATCGCCGCTGGGGTCGACATGTTCGACTGCGTGCTCCCGACCCGCAACGCTCGCAATGGGCAGGCGCTGTTGCGTCGGGGGCGCGTCGTCATCAAGCAGGCTCGGTACAAGGACGACCCGTCGCCGCTCGACCCGAGCTGCGCGTGTCCGTGCTGCGCCGCGGGGTTCTCGCGAGCGTACCTCCGTCACCTGTTCATCGCCGGAGAGATCCTGGTCTTACGCCTGTTCACGCAGCACAACCTGCACGTCTATGGGCAGCTCGTCCGCGAGGCCCGGGCCGCGATCGTGGCGGGGCTATGGCCAACGTTCGCGGATGCCTGGTCTCGCGCCGGCACCGGCGATCCCGACTGAGCCAGTGCCAAGAGGGACGTGAGGGTGCCGGAGCCCGCCAAACGGTGTAACCTCGACGGTAGGCGATGAGCCAGGAGCCCAAAAAGGTCCTCGGAAAAATCCTGCTCGAGCAGCAGGCTGTGCGCCAACAGGACCTCGAGCGTGTCGCCGCCCAGGGCCAGCCCGGCGGTCCGCCTCTGGCATCGCGTTTGATCGAGGCCGGCGTCGTGTCCGAGCTCGACGCGCTCAAGGCGCTGTCGACGCAGCGTGGCGTACCCGGCATCGATCTGCACCAGATCTGCATCAAGCTCGTCGATCTGGCGACGATTCCGCGGGAGATCGCGCTCGTCCACAAGCTCCTGCCCGTCCTCGATCGGCCCGATCGCATCTTCATCGCGATGGCGAACCCCGAGGACAAGAAGGTCATCGAGGAGATCGAGTTCGTCACCGGCAAGCGGGTCTTCGCGTACATCGCGCTCGAGTCGACGCTGCTCAGGACCATCCGGGAGGCGTACGACGCCCGCGATCGGGGCGATGGCCACTACGTCGGGCCGACCTGCCCCGCGGAGGTGTTGCGCAAGGCTGGGCTCGACCCCGCGGCCTTCGGTCGACAGGACGCGCCTCCGCAGGTGCCTCCCGCGCCGGCCATGCCCCCACCCGCTCGGAAGCTCTCGCCGGCGCCGTTCCGTTCCCCTGTCGCACCGGGCGCTGAGGCGCCGAAGCCGGTCGCGCCGATGCCGCGGGTCGACATTCAGTCGGCGCCGCCCCCCCCTCCCGGGCGAACGGCGACGCTCGGCGCGGGGGCGTCGTTCCGCGCCTCGCCTGCCAACACCGAGAACCGCTTCCGCCCCTCGAGCCCCGCGATGCCCGCGATGAAGGCCGTGGTGGTCGACGAGAAGATGGGCAGGGCCTCGAGCGCTGAGATCAACGAGGCTGACTTCGGCGAGCTCAACGAGGAGGTCTCGGTCGCAGGTCAGATGCTGCCGAAGGAGGCGGTCCCCGTACCGCCGGGGAAGAAGAAGGTGCTCGTCGTCGACGACGAGCGCGAGATCCGCGTGCTCATTCGACGCCTGCTGGAGGAGCGGGGCCACGTCGTGGTCGAGGCCGATCGAGGGCGGCTGGGGCTGCAGATGCTCAAGCTGGAGAACCCTGACCTCGTGGTGCTCGACGCGATGCTGCCCGAGGTCCACGGCTTCGACATCGCGAAGCGCATCCGGAGCTCCTCGCGCTACGGCCACATCCCCATCGTGATGGTCTCGGCGGTCTATCGAGGTTGGCGCTTCGCCCAGGACGCGAAGCAGAGCTACGGGGTCGACGCGTACCTCGAGAAGCCCTTCCGGGTTCAGGAGCTGCTGACCATCGTCGAGACGGCCTTGAAAGATGGGCGCGCGCCGGCCGATCCGGAGAGCATCAACGCCGAGGCGGAGCAGCTGCTCAACGACGGAGTCACGGCCTACCGCGCCGGGGATGTCGAGCGCGCGACCGACCTGCTCCAGAAGGGGGTGGCGCTCGACCCCTTCGCGTACCGGCTCCGCTTCCACCTGGGTCTGCTGCTCGGCAAGCGGGGGCTCCTGTACGACGCGATCGAGCAGCTGGAGCGGGCCGTGCAGATCCAGGCCACCCACTTCCCGAGCCTCAAAAACCTCGCGATCCTCTACCAACAAGCTGGGTTCAGGAACAAAGCCCTCGAGGCATGGGAGCGCGCCCTGGGCGCCGCCCCGACGAGGACACCAAGCGAGCCATCAAAGAGCACATCGTGTCGCTCCTCTGAGAAGAAAATACTTCCCCGGCTGTGAATGGGCCCGGCGATCGTCTAATCTAAACCGAGCGAAGGATCGCCATTCGTGAAGTTCGTCTGCGACAGCTGCAAGGCCAAGTACCAGATCGGCGACGAGAAGGTCGCGGGCAAGACCCTGCGGATGAAGTGCCGCCGGTGCGGCCACATGATCCAGGTCGCAGCGAGCGTGACCGAGACGTCGGTGTCCACCCGGTTGCCGGTGGAGGGGTCGTCGCCAGATGGTTCGTCGTCCGACGCGCGGTCCCCGATGGACGCGAGCTCGGCGCACGAGGCCACGGGGAGCGAGCTGTCCCATCTTCCGCCTGCCCCGCGATCTGGCCTGCGCGCCCTCGAGACGGGGTCCGAGGCGGACGAGGGGGGAGCGACGGTGGTCAAGGCTTCGCCCTTGTTCCTCTTCGAGTCGCAGCAGAAGCCGCCCCCGCCCCCGCCACCGAAGCCCAGCGCGGCCTCGTTCTCGCGACCCTCGAGCCCGCCGCGCATCGTGCCCCCAGCCCGAGCCTCGCTGCGGTCCTCGCCACCCAGCGCAGGGTTGCCTGGCGCGGGCATGCCTGCCACGGGCATGTCCACGGCCGCCATGTCGAGCCCCGGCGTTCGGGTGCCCGCGCGGCCTGGCGGAGCCGGCGCCGCGGCCGCGGCGAGGGTCAAGGACGCGATCCCGATTCGCCCTTCGGTCCCGGGCCCGGTGGCGATCCCTGCTCACTCGCACTCGAGCCCTGCGCTCGTCGGTGGGTTCGCCGCGGCCGTGGCCGCCCCGCACGCGCCTCACGCCGCTCAGCTGCCCACCGAAGATTGGTACGTCGGAATCTCGGGGGTTCCGCTGGGCCCGGTCCGTCTCTCCATCCTCCGCGACAAGGCCGCGCAGGGGCAGGTCGACGGCAGCTCGTTGGTCTGGCGCGAAGGCTTCGAGGAGTGGCAGCCGCTGCGCAAAGTGCCGGGGCTGCTCGAGCTCGTCGAGGAGGCGAAGAACGGGCGCGGCAGCCGGGCGACGCCCGCTCCGCTGCCCGCGATCACCGCCCCCGCCGGCGAACCTCGCGCGAGCTTCTCGGGCGGCGTGCCCGACGCCGCGCAGAGCTTGCCGTTCAACCTCGTTCGGCCGGCAGGCGCGCCAGCTCCAACGGAGTCGCTCACCGGCGACCGTCCTGCCGCGGTGCTCCTGGGGGACTCGGCCGGGGCGCTCGGTGCCGTGGGCCCGAACGCCGCAGGCCCGAGTGGCCTCACCGACGCGTCGGCGCTGCAGGTCCGAGATCCCTTCGCGGCGCCGCCCGGGCCGACGGCCACGGCGAGCGGGGCGTCAGCGGCTGCGGGCTTTGGTCTGACGACGACCGCTGGCTTCACGAACGAGCGCTCTTCGCTCGACGCGGCTCGGCCTTCGGTCATGCCAGACGGGCCGACGCCCGCAAAGAAGAAGGGCCTGCACCCGATGGTGTGGGCGTTCATCGCGATGGCGGCCGCGTTCGGTGGTGTGGCAGCCTGGGCCGTCTTTCTGCGCAAGCCGGAGGTCGTGTACGTCCCGCAGGGCGGCACCGCGACGGCAGCCGAGAACGCGAACGCCAACGGCCCTGCGCCTCCTGGGCCGCCGACCTCCACCTCGAAGGGCGACGCGACCGCCGAGGCGACCAGCACCGAGACCGCCGGGCCGACCGCGACCCCGGGCGGCGGAGTCGGGGGTCCGAAGGGCCCTCTGGCGACCGGCTCCGCGAAGTCGACCGAGACCGCAGCGCCGATCGACACCTCTGGCTTCGGGCCAGGACCGGGCGGTCCGAAGACCGCGGACACCGGGACCGCGGGCGGAGGCTCAGGCCCGCTCTCGGCAGGTGAGGCGCAGGGCGTCGTCGCCAAGAACACCCCACGCGTCCGACGCACCTGCTGGGATCCTCAGGTCGCCTCGGCTTCTTCGGATGCGCCCAAGAGCGTCAAGGTGACAGCGAGCCTCTCGGTCGCGCCGGACGGCAGCGTGAAGAGCGCGAGCGTCGGTGGCGGCAACGAGAAGCACTACCCCGGTCTCGTCAGCTGCGTGCAGAGCTCGGTGAAGGGCTGGCGGTTCCCAGCCTCCGGTGAGGGCGGCACCGTCAACGTGCCCTTCTCGTTCAACGCTTACTGAAGCGGTTGCGTAAGGCTGTCGCTCGATTCGTTCGAGCCGCCTTCGAGAGTGTTCCAGCTCGCCCTCTGCACGGCCGAGGAGCGTAAGCCCCGGAGGCTGCACTCTCGTTGGAACGTGAACCGCCGCTGTCGCGGGTTCCGAGCAGCTGGCCACGCCTGAACGTGAACCGCCGCTGGCGCCGGGCCCCGCAGCGCGATTTGAGTCAGGGGGTCTGGTGCAGACCCCCTCGGGATCCGCGCTGCGCGCGGTCCCTCACCCCCAACTCCGGCCTCCGGGCGGCTTGCGTCTCGGGGGCCCTCTGCAGGGCCTTGCCGAGCGGCTCGCGCGCGAGAGCCGTGAGCAGGCTGGAATCCCAGCCCTCCAGGCCCCAACGAGATCGGCCTGTCAAGCCAGCTCGTGGACGATCTGTTCCCACTTTCCACCACCGACCGGGGGCGGGGAGCGTACTGCACGAAATTTTGCAGTTATTCTCGGTATCTTGTAACGACCGCCGCTAGCACATGGCGCGCGGAACCTCCAGAAATCGACCCGTAGAGTTGACACCTGGGGGGGTGTTCCATAGCGTGGCCCTCGTCGGTGGGAAGAAGTGGCAACCAAGCCCATCGACCAATTCGAATGTTCCGAGGGCACTTCGAGCACGCCATCGACGACAAGGGCCGGACCAGCCTTCCGGTCCGGTTTCGCGACGTGCTCGGCCCGGCCAGCGACTTCCGCCTGGTGGTGACCCCTGCGCTCGGCGACCCCTGCCTCGACGTCTACCCGATGAAGGCGTGGGAGGAGCTGGAGGCGAAGCTCGCGACGCTCAACGCGTTCGACCCGCAGGTCATCGAGTTTCGCCGGTTCTACGTGTCGGCCGCGGTCGAGTGCGAGCTCGACAAGCAGGGCCGCATCCTCGTTCCGACGTCGCTGCGCGAGCACGCCTCGCTGCAGAAGACCGTCATGTGGCTCGGCCACGGCCAGAAGGCCGAGCTCTGGTCGAAGGAGCAATGGGTCGAGCTCTCGAAGCAGAAGAACTCGGCCGAGCTGCGCGACCTACGCGCCGCGATGGGCAGGTTGGGCCTGTGACGCGGGGGGCCGTGGCGTGAACGTCGTCAACATCGTCCCCATGCTGCCCCCCCCTCCGCCCCAAGCCGAAGCGCCGCACGTCCCTGTCTTGCTCGACGAGACCCTCGCCGCGCTCGCGCCTCGCGAGGGGGCGTTGATCGTGGACGCAACCCTCGGTGCAGGAGGGCACTCCGAGGCGATGCTCGAGGCGGGCGCCCGCGTCATCGGCCTCGATCGCGACGACGTCGCGCTCGCGATCGCCGCCGCGCGGCTCGAGCGCTTTGGCGATCGCTTCACCCCCGTGCGCGCCGCCTTCTCGACGTTGTGCGAGGCGCTGGACGGGATCGGCGTCCGCACTGTGGACGGCATCCTCGCCGACGTGGGCGTCAGCTCGATGCAGCTCGACGAGCCCGCGCGCGGCATGAGCTTCCGCCAAGAGGGTCCCCTCGACATGAGGATGGACCGCTCGAGCGGCGAGACCGCGCTCGAGCTGATCGAGCGCCTCGACGACGACGAGCTGGCAGACGTCATCTACAAGCTCGGAGAGGAGCGCAGGAGCCGCCGGGTCGCCAAATGCATCAAGCAGGCGCTCGCCGCTGGGGAGCTGGCGACGACGCTCGATTTGCGGCGAGCGGTCGTGCGCGCGGTGGGCCCGTCGCGAGTGGGCGGCGTCGACCCTTCGACGCGCACCTTCCAGGCCCTGCGCATCGCAGTGAACCGCGAGCTCGAGGAGCTCGGCGCGCTGCTGGCGGGCGCGCCCTCGGTGCTCGCCCACGGCGGTGTGCTGGCGGTGATCTCGTTCCACTCGCTGGAAGACCGCATCGTGAAGCGAGCGTTCTCCGATCGCGAGGTGTGGTCGCCGCTCACCAAGAAGCCCGTGGTCGCTAGCGACCGCGAGACCGCGAAGAACCCTCGGGCGCGGAGCGCGAAGCTGCGCGCGGCGAGGCTGGCGGCCGGCCAGGAGGGCTTCGACTCCAGCGAGGTGGACGCGTGAAGCAGCGCCCGTTCCTCCTGCTGTGGACCGTCGCGGTCGCGGCCACTGTCATCGCGTTCGTCCTGCACCTCGGGCTGCGCGGCAAGACGGTCGACTACGGCTACAAGCTCGGCAAGGCCCGCAAGGAGCAGGCGCGCCTGCGCGAGATGAAGCGGGTGCTCTCGCTCGAGGCCGCCAGCTACCGGACGCCTGATCGCGTCGAGCACCTGTCGCGCACCCTGCTCGGCATGACCCCGCCCCCGCCGGAGCGGATCATCGTCCTCAAGGACGCGACCGTGCCGGCCTCCAGGCTGCGGACCACGGACGCGAACGCCGCGGAGGGCGGCGAGGCGCCGGCGCCGAAGGGAGAGGCCCAGTGAAGAACCTGCCTCCTGCCCGCGCCAAGTGGATCAAGATCCGCATGGGCTTGCTCTGCGGCATGATGGGCCTCGGCCTCGGCTTCGTCGTCTCAGGCGCCGACCGCATCCAGAACCGGGACGGCGCCGAGTGGCTCTCGATGGCCGAGAGGCAGCGCCAGCGCCGCCTCCACATCGAGCCCAAGCGAGGCACGATCTACGACCGCAACGGCGTCCCGCTGGCGGAGAGCGTCGAGGTCCCTAGCGTCTCGCTCGACGCCGTCGAGATGCTCCGCGGCATCGAAGAGGCGTACGTCCCGATGGTCATCGAGCAGTACTCCGAGCGCATCGCCACGGCGCTCAACATGGAGCTCGAGGAGGTCAAAGAGAAGATCACTCGGCGCCGCAGGTTCGCGTGGCTGAAGCGCCGCATCTCCGAGGACGAGGCGCGCGCCGTTCAAGCGCTGTCCGACAAGAAGCAGCGCCACCCCATCAAGGGCCTCGCGATCGAGGGCGAAGGGCGACGCTTCTACCCGAACAAGGGGCTCGCCGGACCCCTCCTCGGCTTCGTCTCCCCCGACGGCAACGGCAAGGAAGGCATCGAGCTGAGCCTCAACGAGGAGCTCAAGGGCAAGCCCTCCGAGGTGCACGGCCTGCGCGACCGATCGGGCCGCCTCATCTTCTCCGAGGGCCTCGACACCGAGCAGGCGCTGGCTGGCCACAACGTGTACCTCACGATCGATCGCGCCATCCAGCACACCGCTGAGCGTGAGCTCGAGGCGGCGATCCGCACCTACGAGGCCCACGGCGGCTCGATCGTCGTGATGGACCCGACCACCGGCGAGATCCTCGCGATGGCGAGCGGCCCCGGGTACGACCCCAACGACTACGGCTCGGCCGAGCCCGACTCGCGCCGAAACCGCGCGGTCGTCGACCGCTACGAGCCGGGGTCGACCATGAAGATCTTCACCGTCGCGACCGCCTTGGCCCAGCGCTCGATCAGCGCGACCGAGCCGATCTACTGCGAAGACGGCAACATGCCGATCGACAACATCGTCATCCACGACACCCACGTGCACAAGTGGCTGACCCCGACGCAGATCCTCCAGTTCTCCTCGAACATCGGGAGCGCGAAGATCGGGCTCGGGCTGGGTCAGCAGCGGCTGTACGAGGGCCTTCGGCGCTTCGGCTTCGGAGAGTCGCCGGGGCTGCCCGTGCCGGGGCAGTCGATCGGCGTGCTCCGGCCTCGCCAGGCGCCGTGGGTGCCGGTCGAGACCGCCAGCGCCAGCTTCGGCCAGGGCATCAGCGTGACGACCATCCAGCTCGCGGCCGCCGTGAGCGCCGTCGCCAACAAGGGCAAGCTGCTCGAGCCGGTGCTGGTGAAGCGCATCGCCGACTCGACCGGGGTCGTCCTCGACGAGCCCAAGGCGCGCGTGCGCCGCGCCGCGATATCGCCCGCGGTCGCGAAGCTGATGAGCGAGATGCTGGTCAGCGTCACCGAGGGCGGCGGCACCGGCGTCGAGGCGAGCGTCTCCGGCTTCAAGGTCGCCGGCAAGACGGCGACGGGGCAGAAGATCGACCCCGAGACGGGTCGCTACAACGAGACGCACTACGTCGCCTCGTTCATCGGCTTCGTCCCCGCCGACAAGCCGCGGCTCGCGATCGCGGTGGCCATCGACGAGCCGATGGCCGGAACCTACGCCGGCGGCTCCGTCGCCGCGCCCGTGTTCCGCCGAGTCGCCGAGATGGCGCTCGGGTACCTGGGCGTGACGCCCGAGTCCAAGGAGGACAAGGCAAGGCGCCTGCCTCGGCGATCACGCAGGCAGCCGCGGCGGCGCGCCAGGGCGACCCGGCGGACGAGGCCTACAAGATCGTCGCCGCGCGGGAGGGAGACGAGGTCGTCGCCTCCGAGCCGACGAAGAAGGGCCGGCCGCCCAAGCAGGGCGAGGCGGAGGTCCCCGATCTCACCGGATACCCAGCGCGCACGGCCATCCTCAAGGCCTCGAGCGCAGGTCTCTTCCCTCAGATCGAGGGAACGGGGCGAGTGCTCCGACAAGAGCCTGCCGCGGGCGCCGTCGTCACCAAGGGCACGATCATCAAGATCGTCCTCGAGCCACCCACGTGATGACCGAACAGCGATCTTTCGACCCGCCGCCGGTGTCGACACCTCCTCCGAGGTGCCGGCTGCTCGACGTGTCGCGCGAGCTCGGCGCCGACGTGCGCGGCCCGTCGGGGTGGCAAGAGCTGGCGATCACGGGTGTGCACCACGACTCTCGCGAGGTCGCCCCCGGAGATCTCTTCGTCGCCCGCGAGGGTGGCCGCGTATCGGGCGCCATGTTCGTCGACCAAGCGCTCGCGCGCGGCGCGGTAGCGGTGGTGACCAGGCGGGGCGGGATCGCTCGCGAGCTGCCCGTCCCGGTGCTCGAGGTCGACGATGTCCCGCTCGCGCTCGCGGTGGCCAGCGCCGCCGTCTACGGGCACCCGACGTTCGGGGTCGAGGTGATCGGCATCACCGGCACCAACGGTAAGACGACCACCACCCTGCTCGTTCGCGCGATGCTCGCCGCGGCCGGCGCGAGGTGCGGGGTGATCGGCACCCTCGGGGCCGAGCTCGACGGCGTGCACCAGCCGAGCCCCCACACGAGCCCAGAGGCCGATGAGCTCGCCCGAATCGCCCGCGGGATGCGCGACCGCGGCGCGACGCACATCGCCATGGAGGTGAGCAGCATCGCGCTCGTCGCCAAGCGTGCGGACGCCGTGAGGTTCCGCGTCGCGGCCTTCAGCAACCTGACGCAAGATCACCTCGACTACCACGGGTCGATGGAGGCCTACGCGGAGGCGAAGGCGAGGCTCTTCACGGAGCTCGTGCCCTCCAGCGCTGCCATCAACGTGAAGGACCCGTTCGGTCGTGAGCTCGCGCGCAGGCTCGGCGCCGACCCTCAGCTGGTCCGCTTCTCCAGCGCAGCAGACGTCGGGGACCCGGACGTCTTCCCGGAGGCGCTAGCGATGGACGGGCGCGGCATTCGGGTGCGCGTCGCGACCCCCTCGGGCGCGGTCGAGATCGCCTCCCCGCTCGTCGGTGCTCACAACGTGGAGAACCTGCTGTGCGCGGTCGCCATCGGCTGCTGCCTCGGCCTCGCGCCCGAGGTCATCGGGCGCGGGCTCTCGAGCGACGTCCGGGTCCCGGGGCGGCTCGAGCGCTGCGACGATCCGGCGCGGGATGACGTCACTGTCCTGGTCGACTACGCGCACACCCCGGACGCGCTCGAGCGCGTCCTCACGAGCGTCAGGCCGTTCACCAGCGGCCGCGTCACCTGCGTGTTCGGCTGCGGCGGAGACCGCGACGCGAAGAAGCGCCCCCTGATGGGCCGCGCGGCGGGCGCGCTCGCAGATCGCTCCATCGTCACGAACGACAACCCGCGCAGCGAGGACCCGAGCGCTATCGCGGCGCAGATCGTCCCGGGCCTCGCGCAGGCTGGCGCCGCGTTCGAGGTCGTGCTCGACCGACGCGAGGCCATCGGGCGCGCCGTGCGGGAGGCCAGCCCGGGAGACGTCGTGCTCGTCGCCGGAAAGGGCCACGAGACCTACCAGATCATCGGCGACACGACGGCGCGCTTCGACGACCGCGAGGTGGCGCGCGAGGCGCTCGAGGCGCGGCGACGCGCCGCTCGGGGGGGCGCGTGATCTACGAGCTCTTCTACCCGCTCAAGCACCACTACTCGTGGCTGTCGTGGCTCAACGTCCTGAGGTACGTCCCTTTCAGGACCATCATGGCCACCATCACGGCCATGCTGATCACCTTCGTGCTCGCGCCGTGGTTCATCCGCGAGCTGAAGCGAAAGCAGATCGGGCAGGTCATCCGGCGCGACGGCCCCGAGTCGCACCTCGTGAAGGCGGGCACGCCCACCATGGGTGGCGCGCTCATCTTGCTCTCCCTGCTCGTCCCGACGGTGCTCTGGGCCGACCTGCGCAACCCCTTCGTGCTGGCGACCACCGCGGTCACGGCGGGCTACGGCCTCATCGGTTACCTGGACGACTACCTCAAGATCAAGCGCAAGAACACCGGCGGTCTCGCGGGGCGCTACAAGCTCATCGGTCAGACTCTGATCGGTGGAGCGGCGGTGGGCTACACGTTCCTCCTGCCGGACCGCATGCCCGCCGACTGGAACGCGATCAGGACCCACGTCGCGTTCCCGTTCGCGGCGTTCAGCAAGCACTCGCTCGTGCTGCCTCTCTGGGTCTACGTCGCGTTCGCGGTCTTCGTCGTGGTCGCCACCTCGAACGCCGTGAACCTCACCGACGGCCTCGACGGGCTCGCCATCGGCCCCGTGATGATCAACGCGGGCACCTACCTGATCTGGGCGTACGTCGCAGGCGCGACGATCGCGAAGCTGCCCCTCGCCGACTACCTCGACATCCCGAAGATCGCCTCCGCGGGCGAGCTCAGCGTGTACTGCGGGTCGGTCATCGGGGCGGGCATAGGCTTCCTTTGGTACAACACCTACCCAGCGCAGCTCTTCATGGGCGACGTCGGGGCGCTCGCCCTCGGCGGCGGGCTCGGGATGCTCGCTGTGTTCACGAAGAACGAGGTGCTCTCGATCCTGCTCGGGGGAATCTTCTTCATCGAGACCCTCAGCGTCATCACGCAGGTCCTCAGCTTCAAGCTGACGGGTCGCCGGGTGTTCCTCATGGCGCCGATCCACCACCACTACGAGAAGAAGGGGTGGGCGGAGCCCAAGATCATCGTGCGCTTCTGGATCATCTCGATCCTCCTGGCGCTCGTCTCACTCGCCTCCATGAAGCTCAGGTGATGGCGTGAGCAAAGCAGCCCCCTCCCCAAGAACCGCGCGGTCGCCAAGGCTGAGCCGCCCGCCCCGGCGAAGCCCGCGCTCACCCAGCCGATCTCCGAGCTGCTCCACTCGAGCCCCGACGGCCCGGTCGACTCCGTGCTCGCGGCGGTCATCATCGCGCTGATCGGCTTTGGCGTCGTGATGGTGTACTCGGCGAGCGCCGTCGAAGCGACGACGCGCTTCGGGGACGGCCAGTACTACCTCAAGCGTCAGGCGGTCTATGCGCTCCTCGCGCTCATCGCGATGTGGATCGCGAGCCGCATCGACTACCGGCGCCTCAAGGCGCTCACTTACCCGGTGCTCTTCACGGTCGCCGGGATGCTAGTGCTCACCATCAGCGGGTACGGCCACCGCGCGGGTAACGCCGACAGGTGGCTCACGGTCGGCCCCGTCCACATCCAGCCGGCAGAGCTCGCGAAGCTCGCGATCGTGATGTGGCTCGCCTACTCGCTCTCCAAGAAGGCCGATCAGATCAAGAGTTTCGCGGTCGGGTTCCTCCCCCACCTGTTTGTGTGTGGCATCTTCATGCTGCTGTGTCTGAAGCAGCCAGACTTCGGCAGCTCTGTCGTCCTCCTCTTTCTTACCTTCACGATGCTCTTCGTCGCGGGAGCTCGCGTCCCGTACATCGCAGCGTTCACGATGTTGCTCGGGCTGGGGGCAGCAGCCGCCATCCGGTTCAGCAACTATCGGTACGCCCGGTACGTGTCGTGGGTCGACATGGAGTCGCACCGCGACGGCTTGGCTTATCAGCCTTTCCAGTCGGTGATGAGCTTCGGGTCAGGTGAGACCTGGGGGCTCGGCCTCGGCCGCGGTCTCCAGGTGCTCTACCTGCCCGAAGCTCACACCGACTTCATCAGCGCGATCATCGGCGAGGAGCTCGGGTTCGTCGGGATCTTGGTGCTCTGCGCGGCGTACCTGACGGTCGTCGCGCGCGGCGTGAAGGTCGCGCTCGAGGCGGCCGACGACTACGGCAGCTTCCTCGCCTTCGGCATCTCGACCCTGTTCGGCGTGCAGGCGCTGACCAACCTCTGCGTCGCGATGGCGATCCTGCCGACGAAGGGGCTCACGCTGCCCTTCGTCAGCTACGGCGGCTCGTCGCTGCTCGTGAACGCCGCCGCCATCGGCGTGCTCTGCGGCATCTCGCGCCCGCGGCGCAAGAAGGCGCCGCCCCCCTCTGCGAAGAAGCTCGAGGTCGCGCCGCCGGCGCCGAAGCAGCCGGCGCCGAGCGCGTCCGCGGTCGTGCTCACGAAGGCCGACGAGGGGGAGGTTGGGTGGTGACGGTCCTGATTGCAGGCGGAGGGACCGGAGGTCACGTGTTCCCCATGCTCGCCGTCGGGCAGGCGCTCAAGCGCCAGTCCGAGGACGCGCGCGTGTTCTACGTCGGGACCGAGCGCGGCCTCGAGGCTCGCGTGATGCCCCAGGCCGGCGAAGACCTCGAGGTGCTCGACGTCGCGCCGCTGCGCGGGGGAGGCTTCGGGGGCTTCGCCCGTGGCGCGTACAAGGCGCTGCTCAGCCTGAAGGCGTCGCGCGACCTCGTCCGCCGCCGGCGCCCCGACGTCGTGCTCTCGGTCGGCGGCTACGCGGGCGGACCGATCGCGCTGGCCGCACGCGCGATGGGGGTCCCGCTGGCGATCCTCGAGCCGAACAGCGTGTTCGGCCTCACGAACCGCTGGCTCGCTCGCTTCGCTCAGCGCGCCTACTTCGCGTTCGGCGACCTCGACAAGCGCTTCGAGACCGGCGTCGCGGCGCGCTTCGGCGTGCCGCTGCGCAACGCGTTCGCACACCGTCCCTACGAGCCTCGCGAGGAGCGGTTCGACCTGCTCGTGCTCGGCGGAAGCCTCGGCGCCAAGGCGCTCAACGAGCGCGTGCCCGAGGCGTTCGCCGCGCTGCTGGCGGTCGCGCCGCACGCGACGATCGTGCATCAGACCGGCCGCGGGCAGGTCGACCCGACGCGCGAGCGATACCGCGCGCTGGGTGTGCCCGAGAGCCACGCGCGCGTGACGGAGTTCATCGAAGGGGTCGCCGACGAGCTCGCGCGAGCCGACGTCGTCGTGCAGCGCTGCGGCGCGAGCTCCCTCGCGGAGCTGTGCCTGGTCGGCCGCGCGAGCGTCCTCGTACCGTTTCCCTTCGCGGCCGACCAACACCAGCTGGCCAACGCGCGTAGCCTCGAGGCGGCTGGCGCAGCCGTCGCCCTCCCGCAGCAAGAGGCGACGCCGGGCCGCCTCGCGTCGGAGCTCAAGGCGCTGGCGGGCGACCCCGCGCGCCGCGCGAAGATGGCCGCGAGCGCGGCGCGCCTCGGCGCGCCCGCCGCTGCAGACGACATCGCGCGCGACCTGCTCTCGCTCGCGGGCGGAGTCACGAAAGGAGCCTGACCGTGTTTCGAGGGCGCGTGCGTCACATCCATTTCGTCGGCGTCGGGGGCGTCGGCATGAGCGGTCTCGCGGAGATCCTGAGGAGCCTCGACTTCGACGTCTCGGGCTCCGATCTCAAGCCGTCGGCGACCACCGACCGGCTGGTCGGCATCGGCGTCCGCATCGACGTCGGTCACAGGAGTGAGAACGTCGCCGGGGCCGACGTCGTCGTCTACTCGAGCGCGATCCAGCGGGAGAACCCCGAGCTGGTGGAGGCGCGCGCCCTCGGGACGCCGGTGATCAGCCGCGCAGAGATGCTCGCCGAGCTGATGCGCGTAAAATACGGGGTCGCGGTCGCGGGCTCCCACGGAAAGACCACCACGACCTCGTTGGTCGCGACGGTCCTGAGGTCAGCGGGGCTCGACCCGACCGTGGTCGTCGGCGGCAAGATGGCCGCGCTCGGCTCGAACGCGCGCCTGGGCGCAGGCGATCTCCTCGTCGCGGAGGCGGACGAGAGCGACGGCAGCTTCCTGAGGCTCACGCCGACCATCGCGATCGTCACCAACATCGACCCCGAGCACCTCGACCACTACGGCAGCCATGAGCAGCTGAAGGAGGCGTTCGTCGAGTTCGCGGCGCGCGTGCCGTTCTATGGGCTCGCCGTGCTGTGCCTCGACCACCCGGACGTGCAGGACATCCTGCCGCGCATCCAGCGGCGGCACGTCACCTACGGCCTCAATCCTCAGGCCGACTACTCGGCCCGCGCGATCCAGTTCCGTGGGCTCGAGACCAGCTTCAACGCGTACCGTCGTGGCGTCTCGCTCGGCGGCTTCACGGTGAAGATGCCCGGCGCGCACAACGTCCTCAACTGCCTCGCGACGATCGCCGTCGCCGACGAGCTCGAGGTCCCGCTCGACGTCACGAAGCAGGCGCTCGCGACCTTCGACGGCGTCGCGCGGCGCTTCTCGGTGGTCGGGCGTTCGAAGGGCAGGATCTTGGTCGACGACTACGGCCACCACCCCGCCGAGATCCGCGCGACGCTGGAGGCGGCGCGGCGCGCGTTCTCCTCGGAGGAGCACCGGGTCGTCGTCGCGTTCCAGCCGCACCGCCACAGCCGGACACGCGATCTGTTCGACGACTTCTCGCGAGCCTTCAACGAGGCCGATGTGCTGTTGGTGACGGACATCTACGCCGCCGGCGAGGCGCCGATCCCCGGTGTGTCCGCA
Organism: Polyangiaceae bacterium; assembly: GCA_016719945.1. Lineage (GTDB taxonomy): Bacteria > Myxococcota_A > Polyangia > Polyangiales > Polyangiaceae > Xiheicaenibacterium. Next base: position 171,096 of record JADJYE010000030.1, read on the forward strand.
GAGCGTCTGGTGCAATCGATCCGAGAGCACGGGCACCACGGCGCGCACTACGTCCACGACAAGGCGGAGCTCCCTGCCACCCTCGAGCAGCTGACGCGCGAAGGAGACATCGTGATCGCGCTCGGCGCGGGCGACATCAACGCGTGTTTGGCCGCGCTCAAGGCCCGCCTCGACAAGGACGGGGGGACCCCGTGAAGTCCGTCCCGCCGCGCAACGTTCGCAAGGAGCCGTCCGCCGAGGCGGAGAGCCCCGAGCCGCCGCTCGTGGGCAAGGCCGCCGCCGGCAAGACGAGCCGCCCTCCGCCGAGCCCCGCCGCGCCCAAGGTCCCGTTGTCGGAGCGCTTCCCGCGCCTGCTCAAGGCGGTCACGGGCGCGAAGGTGCTCGTCGGGCTGGCGATCGTGGTCGGCTCGGCCGGTGGCGTCGCGTGGGGCGCGAAGCAATACATGACGACGAGCCCGCGGTTCGCCATCAAGAACGTCCAGGTGGACGGTGCGGCTCGCAAGAGCCCCCAGGAGATCGCCGACCTCGCGGGGCTGCGCCTCGGTGAGAACGTCTTCAGCCTCGATCTCGACGCCGCGCGCCGAAGGATCGAGGCCGACCCTTGGGTCGACTCGGCCACGGTGACGCGCAAGCTGCCGGGGAGCGTCTTCGTGACGGTGGTGGAGCACGAGCCGGCGGCGCTCGTGGCGATCGACGACAAGATGTTCTTGGCGTCCAGCGCGGGCGAGGTGTTCAAGGAGCTGTCTGCGGACGACCCGGTCGACCTGCCGGTCATCACGGGCATCGAGGGGGCGGACGTCGCGAAGGACCGCGAGGGCGTGAAGAAGGACGTCCAGCGCGCGCTCGACGTCGCCGCCGAGCTCGACAAGACCGCGCTCGCGAAGAGGTACTCGCTGCAGGAAATCCACCTCGTCGAGGACGGCACCGTCGAGCTCGTCGTCGGCTCGGACGGCATCGCAGTCCATCTCGGCGCCCCGCCGTACCGCGGAAAGCTCGAGCAGGCGGAGCGCGTGTTCGACGAGCTCGCGAAGCGCAAGACCGAGCCTTCGATCGTCTTCCTGGACAACGAGGCGAGCCCCGACCGCGTCGTCGTGCGCATGCGCTGAGCGACCATGTACGACCGATCGTTGACGCAAACTTGTACCGGTCGCGCCGCCTCTGGCAGCGTCCGACCCACTCGCGCCCCCGAGTCATCGAGGACCCGCGCGATTAGGGACAGACCGTGAAGAACCGCGTGGACGAACCGGAGATCGTCGTCGGACTGGACATCGGGACCACCAAGGTTTGCGCCGTGGTGGGCGAGGTCGACTCTGACGGCGTCACCATCCTTGGCGTAGGCAACGTCCCCTGTCGCGGCCTGCGCAAGGGAGTCGTCTCGAACATCGAGTGGACGGTCCGCTCGATCGCCGACGCGATCGAGAGCGCGCAGACCATGGCCGGCGTCGAGATCCGCACGGTCTACGCGTCGGTAGGCGGCAGCCACGTGCGCGGCATCGCCTCCGACGGCGTCGCCGCCGTGAGCGGCGGCGAGGTCGCGCGCCAGGACGTCGAGCGCGTGCTCGAGGGCGCGCGGGCGATCCCGGTCGACGCCGACCGGCAAATTTTGCACGTCTTGCCGCGCGAGTTCACCGTCGACGTCCAGGACGGCATCCGCGACCCGGTGGGCATGAGCGGCGTACGGCTCGGGGTGAAGGTCAACCTCATCACCGCCGCCACCAGCTGCGTGCAGAACGTGATCCGCTGCGCCGAGCGCGAGAACCTGACGGTCGCGGACGTGGTGCTCGGCTCGCTCGCGAGCGCCGAGGCGGTGCTGTCGGAGGACGAGAAGGAGATCGGCGTCGCGGTCATCGACATGGGCGGCGGCACCACCGACCTTCTGCTGTACGTCGACGGCGGCATCGCCCACACCAGCGTGATCCCGGCCGGCGGCATGAACGTGACCGCCGATATCGCGGCCGGCCTGCGCACCCCCATGGGCGAGGCCGAGCGGCTGAAGCGCAACTTCGGCTGCGCCCTCGCGCGGATGGTCGCCGAAGACGAGGAGATCGAGGTCCCCGGGGTGGGCGGCCACATGCCCCGGAAGGTCGCTCGCCGTCTGCTCTCGGACATCGTCGAGCCGCGCGTCGAGGAGATCTTCGCGGTGGTCCGCAAGCGGATCGAGGACACCGGCCTGCTCGAGCAGCTCTCGGCGGGCGTCGTCCTCACCGGCGGAGGGGTCCTGCTGGAAGGCATGACCGACTTCGCCGAAGAGATCCTGGGGATGCCGGTTCGCCTCGGCGTTCCGGTCGGTGTCCGCGGCATCTCGCAGCTGGTTCAGGGGCCGCAGTTCGCGACCGGCGTCGGCCTGGTCCAATACGGCGCAAAGGCGCTCGCGTCAGCGCGGGACCGCGACGGAGACGACCCGCGGCGCGCGCGCGATCGCTCGGGGGTCATGCTCCGGGTGGGGAGCCACGGCGACAAGGGGCTCCAGGAAGACGATGTGTCGACCGAGGCGATGAAGAGGAAGCCTGGTCGCTTTTGGAATTGGCTTAGAGCAGCTTTTTAGAGAAGATGCGCCCCAACTAGGGGGATTGTTGAGACCGTGAGCGAGCAAACTACCTCGATTGAGTTGGGTAGGTTGTTCGATTGAAAATGAGCGCCGAGTCGGAGGGAAGAGGCGCCCTCCGACGCGGCTGGAAGCGCAACGAAGGCGGCGGCCACACGCGAGTTTCCCCGGGAGGATTGCGATGAGTTTCTCCATTGAGTTCGCCGATGATCAGAGCGCGTACGACGCGCGCATCAAGGTGATCGGGTGCGGCGGATCCGGCGGTAACGCCGTCAACACGATGATCAACTTCGGCCTCGAAGGCGTGGAGTTCATCGTCGTCAACACCGACGCGCAAGCCCTCTCCTCCAGCCTCGCGCCCAACAAGACCCACATCGGCGCGAACGTCACGCGAGGCCTCGGCGCCGGCGCGGACCCGGAGAAGGGCCGGAAGGCTGCGCTCGAGGACGTGACGCGCCTGAAGGAGATGATCTCCGGCGCCGACATGGTCTTCGTGACCGCCGGCATGGGCGGCGGGACGGGCACCGGCGCCGCGCCGGTCATCGCTCAGCTGGCGCGCGAGGAGGGTTGCCTGACGGTCGGTGTCGTCACCAAGCCCTTCCTGTTCGAGGGCAAGCAGCGCTCGCGTCGCGCCGAGATCGGCCTCGCCATGCTCGCTGAGCACGTCGACACGCTGGTCACCATCCCGAACCAGAAGCTCTTGAGCCTCGGCGACGAGGAGCTCAGCTTCGTCGAGGGGTTCCGCAAGGCGGACGAGGTCCTGTACCAAGCGATCAAGGGCATCAGCGACCTCATCACGCAGAGCGGGCTCCTCAACGTCGACTTCGCCGACGTGAAGACGGTCATGGCGAACATGGGCCGCGCGCTCATGGGTACCGGCTGCGCCAAGGGTCAGGGCCGCGCGCGACTCGCCGCGGAGACCGCCGTTAACTCGCCCTTGCTCGACGACCTGTCGGTCGAGGGCGCGATGGGCGTGCTCATCAACATCGTCGGCGGGCCCGACATGAAGATGAAGGAGATCGAGGAGGCCGCGAGCTACATCCAGGAGCAGGCGCACGAGGACGCCAACATCATCTTCGGCGCGGCCGTCGACGAGAGCATGGGCGATCTGATGAAGGTGACCGTGATCGCGACCGGCTTCGATCGCGCCAACGACGAGATGCACCACCCGCAAGCGCAGTCGATCCGCACGGCGCCGACCACCATGTCGTTCGGCCAGCCGAGCCACGCATCGCTCGCGCAGCAGGCGCAGGCGCAGGCGCTGCACGCGCACGGTCCGGCCTCGGCGCCCGCGGCGCGGCAGGGCATGCGACCGTCGATCCCCGCCGAGGAGCTCGTCCCGGCGCAGACCCGGCGCGCCCCCGCGCGCGAGCTCTCGACAGCGAGCGCGCCGCGCGACCGCGCGAGCTTCGTCCCGCCGCTCGACTCGGACTGGGACACGCCCGCGTTCCAGCGCCGAGGGAGCTGAGCGCGCCTCTCGCTCCCCGCGAAATCCCAGGCTGCGACGCTCCCGTCGCGGCCTGGCTCGCTTTGTTCGCCGCGACCTGGACCGTTGACATGACCAACGCGCGAATTATGGTCGCCCATGCGCGCCCCCTGGGGGGCTCGGCCTCGCGGTCCCCTTTATGTCTGACAAGCGCTGCTACTACGAAGTCCTGGGCGTCACCAAGACCGCCTCGCAGGACGAGATTCGCAAGGCGTACCGCCAAGCCGCCCTCAAGAACCACCCGGATCGCAACCCAGGTGACGCGGAGGCGGAGAGCCGCTTCAAGGAGGCCACCGGCGCGTTCCAGGTCTTGTCCGACGACGACAAGCGAGCGCGGTACGATCGCTTCGGCCACGCGGGCGTCGATGGCAGCGGCGCGCCAGACTTCGGCGCTGACATCTTCAGCCACTTCCAGGACATCTTCTCCGAGTTCTTCGGCGGAGCCCCGGGCGGTCGCAGGGGCGGCCGGCCGCGGGGCGCCTCGCGAGGCTCGGACCTGCGCGTGCAGCAGCGCCTCTCGCTCAAGGAGTCGTTCACGGGGTGCAAGCGCGAGGTCGGCCTGCGAACGCCGGTCCCGTGCGAGACCTGTGAGGGCTCCGGCGCCAAGGCCGGGACCAAGCGTCGCACCTGCACGGCCTGCGGCGGCGCCGGCCAGGTCTCGACCGCGCGCGGTTTCGTCATGTTCACGCAGACGTGCCACGAGTGCGGCGGCGAGGGCTCTGTCGTGAAGACACCGTGCGACGTCTGCCAAGGCGCCGGCCAGGTCGAGAAGTCGCGCAAGGTGCTCGTCACGTTTCCCGCTGGGATCGACTCGGGCCAGCGGCTGCGCGTGCCCGGACAAGGCATGCCCGGCCATCAGAACGGGCCTGCGGGCGATCTGTTCGTGGACGTCGAGGTGGCCCAAGACCCGAGCTTCGAGCGCGACGGGCTCGACCTCATCACGCGCCTCAAGGTCTCGGTCGTCGAGGCCGCCCTCGGGACGACGCGCGAGCTCACGCTCCCCGACGAGACCACCGTATCGGTGGACGTGCCTGCCGGTACTCAGCCGGGAGAGGTGGTGACCACGCGAGGTCGCGGCGTCCCGCGCATCGACGGGCGCGGTCGCGGCGCGCTCCACGCGGTCGTCCAGGTCGCCATCCCGAAAGATATCTCGCCGCGCGCCCAGGAGCTGTTGCGTGAGCTCGAGGTCGAGCTGGCGGCCGAGGTCATCGAGGAGCCGAAGGCCCAGACCGCCTGACCCGCCCGCTCGTGCTCACCGCTCGAGGCCGACCCACGCGCCGGTGCAAGCGAGGGCGAAGGCGACCGGCGCCAGCGCGAGCCCAAACACGACCGCGATGGGCGCCGCCAGCCCCAGGAGCACGACCAGGCCGACGATCGCCACCGAGGCACCGAGCGCCGGCTCGAGCACGCTCTGCGCGGCCGACGCGCGCGCGACGAGGTACCCGGAGAAGGGGAACGCGCCCAGCACACCCGTGCCCAACAAGACGAGCGGCGCCGCGCTCTGATCGAACGACGAGGCCTCGTCGACCGCCGCGAAGTCGACGCCGGTGCGGTGACCCAAGAGGACCGTGCCTGCCACCATCGACAGCAGGACGCCGACGGTCACGAACGCACCGAGCACGATCCAGCGCAGCGCCACCGGTCGGTCCGGTCTTCGCAGCAGCGCCCTCTCGAGCTCCTCGATGGATGGGGCGTTCACGCGCAGCAGCTGCGACAGGCGCCTCTTGCTGGGGGACTCGGACATCCGCAGCAGATCGCGGCGCGCGACCAGCGCGGTCAGGGCCCCCGAGCCGACCAGCGGCACCGCGGCCCAGGTCGCGATCGGCCCTCGCGAAAAGAGGAGGTGGCTCGCGACGCCGCCGAAGACCACGGCCGCCACGAAGGTCCGCCCGAAGCCTGCCCCGCCGATGGTGCGCCGCCGCTGACGCGCGATCGCGAAGCCCCACAGCGCGGACAGCGACACGTGGGCGATCGCGTCGAGCGCCAGACGAACACCCAGCAGCGCGTCGAAGGGCCGCGTCGTCAGGCGTCGCGCCGTCTCCGCGGCCGCGAACCCGATCGCCGCTCCCATCGCGATCCGCATCCCGTCGTACGGTCGCTTCAGCCCACGCGAACGCAGCGGGTAGACGATGGCTGCGAGCCGAAGGCTCTCGTCGAGCGGCGAAAGGACGAACAGCGCGAACGCGATAGACACGATGTCGGTCGAGCCCTCCGTGGCCTCGCGCACCCCCAGCTCGGCGCTCGCGAGGCCGCGCACCGCGAACGAGACGCCGAACGCGATCACGCCGAGCAGCGTCGCGAGCGCGCCCGGCAAGAACACGCTGAAGCCGCGCCTCGTGCGCTCCCACAGCGGCGCGGCGAGCAAGAACGCCGCGACGACGACCGCGATGACAATGGCGACGTTCGGACCTCGCACGCGCTCGTCAGAAGTGTAGGCCCACCGACCCCTGGAGGGCGAAGGAGGCGCCGTACCCGGAGCCCTCGAGCGCGAGCAGCTGCTCGCGCGCGGCGGGCAGATCGCCGATGTCCGGGTCCTGCTGGATCTCCTGGATCTGCGCAGGATCGAGCCCAGGTCGGGTGAGGCCCATGAAATCGAAGGACGCGTGCGCGCCGAGCGAGATGATGTGGTGCGGGTAGAAATCGACGCCGGCGCCGGCGCGGACGTAGAAGCCGTGGATGGAGATGTCCTCGGGGATCAAGCTGTCGAAGTTTGCGACGGCGGCATACCCCGCGCCGAGATCGAAGCGCGGCTCGACGATGCCGATCGGGATACGGAAGCCGAGCTCGCCGCCCACGCGACCCATCTGCCACTCCTCGAAGAAGCTGAGCCGCGCGCGCGCGCCCAGGGTGAGAAAGACGATCTGCGCGCCGATTCCTGCGCTCATCACGCCGCCGTTCGACTCGGTCTCCACGAGGCCGACCGAGAAGTTCTGCTCGTCGATGTTGAAGGTCTGCAGGCCGATGTGCTCGTAGCCGCCTTGGACCTCGAACCAGAACCAGTCGAGGCCTCTGCCCGAGTCCTTCTCCTTCGCGGCGTCGAGCTCGGCGTTCACGTCTTCTTGCGGTGGCTCGAGCGTGGTGCTCGCCGCGGCCGTCGAGGGCGCGGTCGTCGTGGGCAGCGGCGGCGGAGGCTTCACGCCGCCCGCCTCCATCCCGGGCCACGGGTCGACGGGGGGCGTCGGCGCGGGGGGCGGATCTTGCGGCGTCGGGGGAGGCGGATCGGCCGGTTGGGTCGCGCCCGGGGGGGGCTGAGGCGGCAGCGGATCGACCGGGGCCGGCGGGATGGGGTCCGCCGGCTGCTGAGCCATCGCGCCGAGCGGCCATGAAGCGAGAAGGAACGCAAGCACACGCGATGCGCGCATGCTGATCAGGCTAGCACCGTGGCCAGGCGCCGGGCGCCGGGTTTACGGCAGGGGAGGGGGCGAAGCAGGTGGAGGCGCCGTCGTCGGTGGTGCACCCGGTCGCGCGCTCGCGGTCGGCTCCGCCGTCGCCGCGCGCGCGGTCGCCGTCGAAACAGGCTGTACAGCCGCGACGACCACCACGAAGGTGACCGAGCGCCCGCTGCGAAGCGTGAACGTCCCGAGGCCGCGGCGCGTGGCGCCGTCATAGGAGAACGCCAGCTCGATCTCGTCACCGGCCGGGCGCTGGGGACCGTCCGTGATCTTCGCCTTCACCTTCAAGCGCAAGACGCCCGCGCCCACCGGCTCGCCGGGGAGCGCCAGCTTCGTCACGAGCGCGCTCGCCGCTCGGCGCAGCGACGCGGTCAGCGCGGACTCCCGGGGGCCAGCGGGCAAGGGCGGCTCGCTCTCGGGCTTGACCACCCGCCCCGCCTCGCTCAGCGTGATCTCGAAGGCCAGCTCCTGGGACTCTCCCGTCTCGGCGTCGGCCCAGCTCTCGAGGTCAGCCGCGTATCGCGGCAGCTCCTTGGTGAAGCGCGCGGCCAGATCCGGCGCCTTCTCGCGCGCCTCTGCCGGGGCCGCGGCCGCGCTCGGCGCGTCGCCCGAGCCCGAGCCGCTGGGCGTCATGCTCGAGGCCGGGGTCGTCCCGCTTCCGGCTTCGAGGATCGCGTTCTCGACCGCTGTGGGCGCTTCCGGCTTGGGCATCGGCGGGCGAACCCGCACCGCCACGAGCTCGTTCACCAAGGCCGGCTGCGGCTTTCTGCCGGCGGCCTCCGGTGGCGGCGGCGCGGCCTCAGGCGTCACGGCAGCCGGCGCCGCGATGGGCGCGTGGACCGCCTGGACGGGCGCATCGCTCACGTCGGCCACCGGGACGTCGCTGCCCGGCTCCGACTCCACCCAGGTCATCGCGTCGACAGGTGGCGGCGGAGCGTGCCCCCTTCGCTCCTCCTCGAGCTGCCATGGCGCGATCCACAGGGCGGCGAAGGCGGCCGCGATCAGGGCGTGCGCGACGCCTGACCCGAGGCACGCGAGCGCGGCGAGCCCCGCCGAGCGTTGCTCTAGCAAAGCCCCGTAGACCCGCGCCGGCGCGAGGCCGACCGTCGCAGCGCGGGTCCCGGTCATGCTTGATCTCCTACCACCGAACTCGATGACTGACACTTCGCGGGGCCCCGCGGTTCCCGGCTCGAGCGTCATGGAGTTCCGTCCGGCGCCGGCCGGCGGTAGGGTCCGGCCGATGCTCGTGCTCGCACTGTCGACGTCGACGCCGCGCGGCAGCGTCGCCCTCGTGCGGGACGGCGAGGTCCTCGGGCGCGCGGTCCATTCGGAGCTTCGCGCCCACGCCGAGCGGCTGTTCGCGGGGATCGACGAGGTCTGCGCGCGGGCGGGGGTCCTGCGCCGCCAGATCGAGCTGGTCGCCTGTGACGTGGGGCCGGGCTCGTTCACCGGAGTGCGCGTCGCGGTGGCCGCCGCGATGGGCATCTCGATCTCGCTCGACGTCCCCGCCGTGGGCGTCGCTTCGGTCGAGGCGATGGCGGCGGCCGCGCTCGCAGGCGCGCCGGTCGGGGCGCGGGCGCTCGCCGCGCTCGACGCCCAGAAAGACGAGCTCTTCATCGGCGACTACCAGCTCGACCCCAGCGGCGCGCTGCGCGAGGTGACGTCGATCGTCGCGATGACGCGCTCGGCGGCCGCTCCTCACCTCGCGCGCGCAATGCAGCTGGGTCACCTCGTGGTCGGCGCAGGTACCGCGCTCGCCGGTGTCGAGGCGTCGATATCCACCGAAGCGGTCACGCTGCCCGACGCCGCCTTCGTCGCCCACCTCGGCGTGCTGCGGGCGAGCGCGGCCCTGCGCCACGGGTCGCTCGCGCCGGTGTATGTGAGGCCTCCAGACATCACCCTGTCGGGTCCCGTTGCTCATCGCCCGACGGGACCTTCAGTGTAGGATTCGTCGAACATGTCGGAGGTCTCCGCCGCGCTGGCAAGCGAGGAAGCGACGCACGAAGACGGCGGCCCGGACGGGCCTGCTTCCCAAGGCGAGCGCCTGCGCGCCCGGTTCGGCCGCCGCTTTGCGCCAGGCGACGTCATCTTCCGTGAAGGGGAGGAGGGCTCGTGCGCGTTCCTCCTCGAGGAGGGGCGCGTCCGGCTCATCAAGCGCGTCCGGGGCGTCGAGCGGTCGCTGATGGTGCTCAAGCCGGGAGACTTGTTCGGGGAGTCCGCGCTGCTGAACGGCGCGCCGCGCTCGTCGACCGCGATCGCCCTGTCCGGCGGCCTCGCGCTGTCGCTCGATCAGGCGACCCTGCAGAACTTGCTCGAGCGAAACCCCGTCGTCGCCTCTCGGCTCGTCAAGCAGCTCGTCCGTCGTCTGCGGGACGCCGAGGACCAGATCGAGATCATGATGCTCTCGGACACCCAGTCCAAGGTCGTCAGCGCGCTGCTCAAGCTCGCGCAGAACCACATGGAGTCGACGCTCAACGGGGCCCTGTCGTTCTCGATCTCCCCGATGGAGCTGTCGACCCGGGTCGGCCTCGACGTCGACACCGTCAAGCGAGTCGTCCAGGAGCTTCGCGAGGGGCAGTACATCCGAGTCTCCGAGGAGCGCCTCGAGATCCCAGATATCGACGCCTTGCGGCGCCTGTTCGCGCTGCTCGGCGTGAAGGACGAGATCCGCGGCGCGCCGGAGGACCCTGGCTGAGCCGGGGGCTCCGCGGAAAATTTGGCCCACCCGCAGGCCTTGCCGTACGCGGGACGGGCCATGAGCTTCGATCCCCGCACCTGGGTCTTGTCCGCGTCCGTCCTGTGCGTCGCGAGCGGGTGCGTCGGCTCCTCCGACGCCGTCGCCGACCCGCAGAGCGTCGCCATCTACGACGTCGCGAACGACGAGTTTCGCAAGGGTCGGTACCGCGAGGCGCTGCAGAAGGTGAACGAGGCGCTCGAGGTCGACTCCGACAACGCGGACGCACAGCACCTCGGCGCCCTAATTTACGTGGCGTTCTGTGCCCGCGGGGTCGAGTCTGCCGACTGTCGGTTCGAGGAGGCCGAGCGCATGGCGCGCCGGGCGGTGCGGGCGAACAGCGAGCTGCGTGACGCGACGAACACCCTCGGCGTCATCCTCATCCACCAGAAGAAGTACGACGACGCGATCGAGGTGCTCAAGCCGCTCACCACCGACATCCTCTATCCCTCGCCCCAGACCTCGTGGGGCAACCTCGGCCTGGCCTACCTCGAGAAGGGCGCTCACGACGAGGCCATCGACGCGCTCCGCCGCTCGGTGGCGGCGCAGCCCGCCTTCTGCGTCGGCAACTACCGCCTCGGGCTCGCCTATGAGAAGAAGGGCGACAAGAAGGCGGCCCGAGAGGCCTTCCGCCGCGCGGTCGAGACGGAGCGCCCGGGCTGCCAGAAGATCCAGGAGGCGTGGGAGGCGCGAGGCCGCGTCGAGGCGAAGCTCGGGATGACGAACGACGCGCGTGAGTCCCTCGCCACCTGCGCGAAGGTCGCGCCGGGCACCCAGCTCGCGTCGCGCTGCGAGGGCGCGCTGAAGGCGCTCGAGGCCGCTCCGCCGACCGAGGCCGCCCACACGTCGGCGGTGTCGCCTGCGGTGGTTGGCGCTGCAACGAATTGATGGGTCCCTCCCTCCTGCCCTGAACGCATCGACCCCTGCCCGAAAGCTTTCGAAAATGTAAAGGGTTCAAATCGACTCCAAGATCCGCTACCACCGTTCGGCCTTGGTCGGCGTCCCTCTGTCAGGGGACCTGAGCAGGGCTCGGTGAGGCACCGCTCGAAGGAGCTCATGGAGTCGATCGGCCGATACCTGAAGAGCATGCGGGAAACGCAGGGCATGAGCGTCGAAGAGATCGCTCGAGCCACACGCATCCCCATGGTCTCGATCGAGAACATCGAGTCCGACCACTTCGATGACCTGCCCGCCGAGGTGTTCGTGCGCGGGTTCCTCCGCGCGTATGCGCGCGCGGTCCAGGTGCCTGCCGACGACGTGCTCGCCCGTTACACCGCGAGCCGGCGCGTCGCGACCGTCACACCGCTCCCCCTCGCGGCCCCCGAGGGGCGCCGCTCCTCGGGCCGCCGAGTCGGCGTCGCCATCGCTTTCGTCTTGCTGCTGATCCTCTTCACCGTCGCGATCAGCATCGTGCTGCGACCGCGCGGTCAGGGCGTGCCGCGCGAGCTGTCCAGCGCGCCCACGCCCAGCGTCGAGCTCCAGCCCAGCGTGTCCTCGCCGCGCTCGGGCGTTTGACCCGAGGATCCTCTCCCAGAGGAGCAGGGTCTTCCAGAGGAGCAGGGTCCTCCGGCGGGGCTGGGTCGTCCAGGTCGGCGCGCAAGCTGCGCGAGCGCATCGAGACGCTCGCGCTCGTGCTCAGGCGCGTGCCCATCGGCGAGGCCGATCTGATGGTGACGCTCTTCACCCGAGAGCGGGGCATCGTCTCGGTCGCCGCCCGTTCGGCGCGGCGCCCCTCGTCGCGGCTCGCCGCCCTCGAGCCGCTCCACACGTTGCGGGTGGCGCTGGAGGTGGGGGCTGGCGAAGAGGTGGCCAAGCTCAAGGAGGCGAGCCTCGAGCGGCCGCGGCTCCGGCTGTTGGAAGAGGAGCGGCGCCTCGAAGGTGCGTCGGTGTTGCTCGGCTACGCGCGGGCGATCGTGGGGGAGGGTCCGTTCGAGGTCGCGAGCTTCGACGCGGTCGAGCGGGGGCTCGATGCGCTCGTCACGGCGGAGAGCGAGGAGATCGGCGCCCTCGTCGCGTGGTCGGGCGGGTCGCTGCTCGCGGCGGCGGGCTACGCGCTCGAGCTCGGCGCGTGCGCGCTGCGGCACCGCCTGCCCAGACGGCGCGGCGGCGCTGTTCGATCCCGAGGCCGGCGGCCTCGTGTGCCGCGCCTGTGGGGGGGGGCCGCTGCTGCTCGCCGGCGCGCGGCGTGCCCGCGTCGCGGCCTGGCTCTCCACGCGCGCTGGCGCGCTCGACGCTGGGGACGTCGCGCTCGCGACGCGCGTCGTCGAGCTCACCGTCCGCGCGCACGGCAGAGACCGTCAACGTGGCGCGCGCGGCACGTGACGCAAGACCGCCCGCGGCCTTTCGGCGGCGGTGTCGAGCTCGAGGTAGGGTCGCCCCGCGTCGTTCCGCGGGAACGAGAAGCTGCCCGTGTTCGCGTAGCTGTCGGTGACGAGCTCGCGGTGCGCGTGGCCCATGACCACCAGCGACGCCCCGGTGTGCTCCGAGATGCGCCGGGCCCCGTCCTCGAGCCGCTGCGGCACGGTGCCGCCGTAGCGGTCATGGCCGAGGGCCCAAGAGACCCCCATGGTGAGCGCCCCAGCCGACAGCGCCCACACGCCCTCGCGCCTGCGGCCCGAGGCGAGCAGCGCCGCGCCGCCGAGCAGCGCGAAGGTCGCGGCGACCCGGTCGAGGTACAGGCGCTGGAGCGTCGCGCCGAGGCTCTGCATCGTGGGGCGGGCCGACAGCTCGAGCATCGAGCGCATCAGCTCATCGGGCACCGCGTGGGCCCTCATGAACTCGGCCTCGCGCGCCGCGCCCTCGCGCGCGTCCGGCGAGCCGTCGTAGAACGGCCCGCTCGCGAGGGCCGCGCGGAACGCGGCGTCGAAGTACTTGTAGACGACGTAAGGGCCCCTCACGCCGTACCAGGCAAAGGCGCTCGCGAGCAGCTTGAGCGGTGTGCCGTCGTTGGCGTTCAGGTAGCGGAACGCGCCCGTGGGCGCGATGAACTCCTCCACGAAGTGCACGCCGAGGCTGCGCACGTTCGCCACCAGCGGGTGGGCCGTGGCGTTGTCCGGGTCGTAGAGGTGCCCATGCTCGAAGTGGACGCTGCCCTCGCGCACGAACCAAGGGCTCGTTCGCACGCGGGGCCGCGCGTCGGCGCGGAGCTGCAGGTGCGCGGCGAGGTCGACGTCGTGCGACGGATCCCCCAGCGCGGCGTCGTGGTTCCCGCCCAGCAGCCACAGCTCCCCGCCGAGCTCGACGTGCTCACGGAGCGCCGCGACCACGCGGGGCTGGGCGTCGAGCGCCCCCCGCAGGGCGCTGCGCCGGTCTTGCCCCGGGTGGTCCGCCGAGAGATCGAACAGGTCTCCTGCGAAGACGAGGCGCGCGCCCCGGTGCGCCGCCAGGAGCTGCACCAGATCGTCGACGACGCCCTGAGGGGTGTCGCGCACGAGGTGGAGATCACCGAGGACGAGCGTTCTGCAGGACATGGGGGAGGCCGACCCGCGCGGGGTCGGCCCTTTCTTTTCAGGTTCCAGGGCGCCGCGCAAGCGCGCTGGCACACGTGACCGAAGGGTCAGCGTTGGGAGGTAGCGCGGGCGTCCACTATGCTCCGCGCGTGCCCGACGCAGTGCTGCTCTCCTGCCATGGAACCATCTCGGACCTGTCCGATCTCCCCGCCTTCCTCGCGAACATCCGCCGCGGCCGGCCCGCGCCCGAGGAGCTCGTTCACGAGGTCCGCCGCCGCTACGAGCTGATCGGCGGCTCTCCGCTGATGGCGATCTCGCGCGCTCAGGCGGCGGCGCTCGAGGCGCGCTTGGCGATCCCTGTGCGTGTCGCGGGCCGGCTCTGGCACCCGTATCCCGCCGAGATCCTGCGCGAGCTCGCCTCGCTCGGCGCGACCCGCGTGCTCAGCCTGCCCCTCGCCCCTCAGTCGGTCGCGGTCTACAACGCCGCGGTCGCGGAGGCGGCGCGGGAGGTGCCCGGCGTCACGATCGTGGAGGCGCCCGCGTGGTGCCTCGAGCCAGCGCTGATCGACGCCTTCGTCGGGGCCATCGACGACGGGCTCCGCGCCTGCGCGGCGTCGTGGGGCGAGCCGCTCGCTCCCTCCGCGGTGCCCATCGTCCTGTCCGCGCACTCGCTGCCTGTCCGGGTGATCGCGGCTGGCGACGCGTACGAGGCCGACTTCCGGGCGATGGCCGCCGTCGTCTCCTCGCGCCTCACGGCTCGAGGGCACCGGGTCGAGGTCGCCTTCCAGAGTCAGGGCGCCTCCAGCGAGCGCTGGCTCGGCCCCGACCTCCCCGAGCTGTTCGGGACGCTCGCGGCCGCCGGCTACGACGCTGTCTTCGTGGCGCCGATCGGCTTCCTCGCGGAGCACGTCGAGACGCTGTTCGATCTCGACGTCGAGGCCGCCCGCCTCGCCAAGGAGCGTGGCCTCTCGCGTTTCGGCCGCGCGCCCACGGTGTCCGAGCGAGCGAGGCTCATCGACGCGCTCGAGGCCGTCGCGCGGGCCGCGCTCGGAGGCGGCTGACGCGAGGCCCTACCGCGCACGCGCTCAGCGGCTAAGCTACGCACGCATGTCGACGCGAACTCGGCGCTCCCTCCGCGCGCGCTCCGCGCGGGCGCTCTCGTCCATCTTCCTGTCGGCCGCGCTGGCGCTCTGTGCGGCGCCGGCCTTCGCCGACGAGCCCGCCGTACAAGAGGCGGCGAAGGCGCTCGCCGCGTCCGACTACGACGAGGCGACGCAGCTCATCGACAAGCTCGACCCGAAGACCGACGCGAACGCGGCGGCGCTGCTCAAGGCCGAGCTGTACCTGCGCACCGGCAAGCTCGCTGCGGCGCAGAAGGAGGCCGAGCGCGCGCTGAAGAGCGAGGCGACCAAGCCCCAGGCCGCCGCGCTGCGCGGCGAGGCGCTGTGGGCGCAGGGCAAGACCGTCGACGCCATCGCCGCGCTCAAGGAGGTCGAGGGTGTGCCGCTCGCCCGCCGAGCCCGCCTGCTGCTCGGGGAGTACCTCATCCAGACCGGCAAGCGCGCCGACGCGCGCGCGCCGCTGATGACGATCATCGACGACTACAACTCGGACGCCATCAACTCGAAGGACCCCGAGGGCCTGAGCTACGTCGGCCGGGCGGCTCACCTCTTGCGCAGCCACAGAGAGAGCAAGCAGGCGTACGCGGAGGCCGAGCGCGCCGGCGCCAAGAAGCGGGTCGAGACGTTGCTTTGGCAGTCCGACCTGTTCCTCGACAAGTACAACACCCGGGACGGCGGCGCGATGGTCAAGGCCGCCGAGGCCATCGCGCCGAACGACCCGCGCGTCCGCGTCATGAAGGCGCGCGTGCTGCTCGAGGACGCGATGGACTTCGCCGCCGCGGAGGCGGAGATCCGGCGCGCGCTCGAGGTGAACCCGGGGCTGGCCGAGGCGCACTTCGTGCGCGCGGGCAACGCCCTGAGGGACCTCGACATCGAGGCGGCCGACAAGGCCGCCGACGCCGGGCTCGCGGTCAACCCCAGCGACCTGATGCTGCTCGCGATGAAGGCAGCGATCCGCTTCTTGGCGGACGACCCTGCCGGGTTCGAGAAGGCCGAGAAGCGTGCGCTCGCGCAGAACCC
Source organism: Polyangiaceae bacterium (assembly GCA_016719945.1). Lineage (GTDB taxonomy): Bacteria > Myxococcota_A > Polyangia > Polyangiales > Polyangiaceae > Xiheicaenibacterium. Next base: position 186,843 of record JADJYE010000030.1, read on the forward strand.
TCAGTTCTCCCGCCTGTACGCCGTCATCAGCGAGTTCGCGGAGTGGGAGCACCGCTACGACGACATCATCGCGTTCAACGAGAAGGCGATCAAGGTCGACCCCAAGGACGAAAAGGCCTACGCGCAGCTCGGGCTGAACCTGATCCGCGCGGGGCGCGAAGGGGAGGGCCTCAAGGCGCTCACCCAGGCGTGGGACAAGGACCCCTTCAACGTTCGGGTCTTCAACACGCTCAACCTCTACGAAAAGACGATCGCCAACGACTACACCTCGGTCGACGGGCAGACGTTCCGCGTCCGCTACCTGAAGGAGGAGAAGGCGATCCTTGAGCGCTACGTGCCACAGCTGCTGGACGAAGCGTGGGCGTCGATGGTGCAGCGGTACGGCTTCACGCCGAAGACCCCTGTGTCCATCGAGCTGTACGCAGAGGACGAGCACTTCAGCATTCGCACCAGCGGCCTCCCCGCCGTGGGGATCCAGGGCGTCTGCTTCGGGCAGTCGCTCGCCCTGCTGAGCCCGCAGGCCGCGCCCTTCAACTGGGGCAACGTGCTGTGGCACGAGCTCGGCCACGTGTTCGCCATCCAGATGTCGAAGAACCACGTCCCGCGCTGGTACACGGAAGGGCTCTCCGAGTACGAGACGATCATCCGGCGGCCCGAGTGGCAGCGCGAGGAAGACCCCGCGCTCTACGCGGCGCTCAAGAAGGGGCGCGTCCCTTCGCTCGTCGGGTTCAACCGCGCGTTCACCCACGTGGACAGCGTCGAGGACGTCACGATGGCCTACTACGCCGCGAGCCAGGCGGTCGTCTTCATGGTCGACAAGTACGGCTTCGACAAGGTCGTCTCTATGATGCCCCGCTGGGGAAAGGGCGAGCGCACGCCCGAGGTCATCAAGGCTTCGCTCGGCGTCAGCGCGGAGGAGGTCGACAAGCAGTACCGCGCCTGGCTCGACGAGCGCTACAAGCGCTACGGCAAGCAATACGTCCCCGACCTGCACGCGCCGCCGCTCGCCGACGCGGAGGACGCGGCGAAGAAGGCGCCGGGGGACGCGCGCAAGCAGGTGGAGCTCGCCATCGCGAAGCTCCGCGCGGGGGACGAAAAGGCGGGGCGCGCGGCGCTCGACGCCGGTCTGAAGATCGACCCGGGCCACCCTGACGCGCTGTACATCCTCGCCGACATCACGCTCGACGATGAGAAGAAGGACGAGAAGGCGCGCGCCGCGGAGGCTCAGGCCATCTTGACGAAGCTCACCGCGAAGCACGACGGCTACAGGGTGCGGATGAAGATGGCGAGCATCGCGCTCGCGGCGGACGACTTCGACGCCGCCAAGGCGGCGCTCGAGGCCGCCAACAACGCCGACCCGTCCCAGGCAGAGGCTGTCGCGGGCCTCGTGAAGCTCCACCGCTCGGTCCACGACGATCGCAGCGAGATGGACGCGCTCCGCAAGTACGTCCTGCTCGAGCAGCACGACCGCGGCGCGTGGCGGCGCCTCCTCGAGCTGCTCGTCGAGCGCAACTACTGGGACGACGCAGTGAAGGTCGGCGAGGGGGCCGTCTACGTCGACGTCGGTGATCCCGAGGTCCACCGTCTGTACGCGCGGGCGCTCGCGAAGACCGGCCGCCACGTCTCGGCCATCTACGAGTACAACAGCGCCATCATCGCGGGCGCGCCGCCGGCGATGGCCGTCGAGATCTACCGCGAGCTCGCCAAGGGCTACGACAAGCTCGGCCAGCCGAAGCACGCCGAGAAGGCCCGCGAGCTGCAGGCCAAGATGGAGAAGAAGGCCGACAAGACCAAGGGTAAGAAGGGCGACTGACCCGGCCGCTCAGCCGTCGTCGTCCGACTCGGACTCGCCCCTGCGCAGCCCGAGCGCCTTGCATTTCTTGTAGAGGTGGCTCCGCTCGAGGCCGAGCGCGCGCGCGCTCGCGGCCATCTGCCCGCCGTGGTGGGCGAGCGCCTGCTCGAGGATGGCCCGCTCGGCCTCCTCGGCGAGGACGCGGAAGGGCACGCCGGGGCGAAAGAGCGCGCCCACGGGCGCGGCGCCCCCGCCGAGGCAGGTGCGGACGTCGTCGGCGTCGATGGTGTCGTCCGGGGTGAGGATGACCAGCCGCTCGATCACGTTCCGCAGCTCGCGGACGTTCCCGGGGAAGCTGTGGGCCGACAGGGCCGTCATCGCTTGCTCGGTAATGCTCATGCCGGGGCGGTCGTTGGCCGACGCGGTGATCTGCAGAAAGTGTCGGGCCAGCTGGGGGATGTCCTCCCGGCGCGCGCGGAGCGGCGGCAAGACGAGCGGCAACACGTTGAGACGATCGTAGAGATCTGCGCGGAATTTCCCCTCCGCCGACATCTGCTCGAGCTCGCGGTTCGTCGCGGCGACTACGCGCACGTCGACCCTGATGACCTCGTTGCCACCCACCCGCTCGATCTCTCGCTCCTGCAGGACGCGCAGCAGCTTGGCCTGCATCGGCAGCGGCATGTCGCCGATCTCGTCGAGGAACAGCGTCCCCCGCTCGCGCGCTCGAACTTGCCGCGGCGCTGCTTGGTGGCCCCTGTGAACGCCCCTGCCTCGTGCCCGAAGAGCTCGCTCTCGAACAGCTCGGACGGGATCGCGGCGCAGTTCATCTTCTCGAGCGGGCCCTTGGCGCGCTTGCTCGCCATGTGGATGGCTCGGGCGACGAGCTCCTTGCCGGTCCCGCGCTCGCCGATCACGAGGACGTTGGCGGAGGCCTTGGCGGCGCGCTCGATCTGCTCCCTCAACAGCAGCATCGCGCGGCTCTGCCCGACCAGCTCGCCGAGCCCGGCCTGGGTGCGGAGGACTCTCGCCTCCGCCTCGGCTCGCGCGAGGCGCAGGGCGTTCTCGAACACCAACAGCAAGCGGTCGGTCGACACAGGCTTCTCGAGGAAATCGAAGGCGCCGAGCCGCGTGGCTCGCACCGCCGCGTCGACCGTGGCGTGCCCGCTCATCATCACGACCGGAAAGTCGCCGGCCTGCGCCCGCAGCCTCTGGAGCAGGGTCACCCCATCGCCGTCCGGCAAGGCCACGTCGAACAAGGCGATGTCGTACGAGTTCTTGGCGAGCTTCTCCTCGGCGACCTTCACGCCTCCGGCGACGTCGACCGAGTACCCCTCGAGGCTCAGCGTCTTCTGGAGGGTGGTGAGGATGGAGCGCTCGTCGTCCACGACGAGGACGTGGCCACGCGGCATGATGTGGCAGAGCCTACCACGCGGTTCGCCGCGTTCCCGGCGCGCCCGGCAGGCCCGCGCAACGGACTGGGCGGGCCCCCGAAAAGCTGTGATAGCGTCTCTTTCCATGCTGCCCCAAACCCCCCCGATGGCGGAGGGGGATCTCGCGCAAACGCCGTTCGCCCACCTGGCGGTCTACCTGCTCGATCGCAGGCTGACGGGGGAGCTGTTCGTCGTGGAGCCTGAGACCGAGGTCACCCACGCGCTCAGGTTCGAGCGCGGCATGCCCGTGAAGGTCCGCATGGGCGACGGCTACGCCCGCCTGGGAGAGCTGCTCGTCGAGGAGGAGCTCGTCACCGCCGACGTCGTCGAGGGGGCGGTCCTCACGGGGGGCCTGCTCGGAGATGTCCTCGTGTTGTCCGGAAAGGTCGAGTCCGCGCAGCTCGAGGAGGTGCTCGACCGGCAGTTTCGTCTGCGCATGGCGCGGATGTTCGAGCTGCCCGTCGAGACGACGTTCAAGTACTTCGATGGGTCCGACACCCTGAAGGACTACGGCGGCGACCCCGCGAGCATCGACCCTCTCGAGCTGCTGTGGCAGGGCATCCGCGAGAACGGTGAGAAGTCCGCGTTCTTCGAGCCCACGATCGAGCGCCTCTCCGGCACCGACTTGAAGCTGCACCCCCAGGCGTGCATCGAGCGGTTCAACCTCGAGGAGGACGCGCTGCTCATCGCCGAGGTCATCAGCCTCGAGCCGCTCCCGATCTCCGGCTTGTATGAGGTCGAGGGCATCAGCCCCGATATCATCAACAAGTTCGTCTACCTGCTCGCCATCACGCGGCAGCTGGATCTCGGCCGCGGCGCGCTCCCGGTCGGAGCCGAGCCGAAGTCGTCCTCGAGCCTCGCGAACCTCGCGAAGGTGCGCCTCGAGTCGCGCGTGCACCGCGTCGGCGCCGCGGTCGACGCTCCCGGCGATGGCGAGCGTTCGGTGCGATCGGTCAAGCTCAAGGGTCGGACGGTCATCCCGCGCAACGACGAGAGCGTCCCGCCGCCTGCGACGGTCGAAAAGCCCGCTGCAGCCGAGCCGGCCGCTCAACCTGCGACCGACGCCACACCCCCGGTCGCCGCTGAAGCGCCTGCCGCCGCGGCCGAGGGGTCGAAGCCCGCCGAGCCTGCGAAGTCTGCGGCGCCCTCCAAGCCCGGCGGGCCGACGAAGCCCGCGGAGCCCCAAGCGGCGAAGGGACCCAAGCCGCCCTCCGCGCCTCGTCCCGAGGTGTCCCCGGCCGCAGCGGCCGAGGCGGCCTCGAGCGAGCCCGGCGAGGAGTCGTCGCGACGCCTGGTCTCGGACACGATCCGCGCGCTGCCCGTGCCCGCGCTCATGAAGCTCGCTCGGGAGAAGATCCACGAGAAAGAAGCCACCATGGCAGCTGCGGTGTGCGAGACCGCGCTCAAGAAGGTCACCGAGGCCGGGCAGCTCGAGGAGCTCGAGGGGCTCGAGGTCCGAGCCCTCCACGTGTGGGCGCGTTCGCTGGACTCGCACCCCGAGCTGAAGTCGCTCGCGGTCGAGCTCGACGACCTGGTTCGCCAGCGCGACGACGTCGCGACCTCGCGCTTCGTGCGCGGGCTGCTCCGCATGCGGCTCGGCAACGAGGCCAGCGCCGAGAGCGACTTCCGCCGCGTCCTCGAGCTCGAGCCCGGCCACGAGGGGGCGCGCCGAGAGCTCCGCGCCGTCGAGACCGCCGGCGTGAAGCGCGGCGAGAGTGGCTTCTTGAAGCGCCTGCTTCGTCGGTGACGGAGGAGCGTCGCGGGCCGGCCAGGGAGCAGGGGGCCCCAGCCCCGAGCCGCCCGCCGTTGCCTCGCCAGCTCACCCTTCCATCTGGGCGTCGGGTCAAGCTCTCCGAGCGGGCGATCACAGACGCTGCGGCGCGCTCGTCGAGGCTGGTTGAGTCCGCACTGTCCGCGGCGTGGAGCGCTCTGGCGGCGCCGGCGGCCTTGGTGGATGACACCGGACCCGTCACGGTCGGCGACCTCCCGCTGTCGGACGCCCACGTCCTGGCCGCGCTCGTGTTTCGGGCCGGGCTCGTCGAAGAGCCTCGGGTCGACGTCCGCTGCGACAACTGCGACCGCGCGTTCTCCGTCCAGCCGTCGAGCGCGGTCGAGCCGGGTCCTTTCGTCGATGACGAGCTGTCGGATCCCGAGCTCGACGTCCCGTTCGACTTCGACAGAAACCTCGACGTCCCGCCGATCTTCACGCCGTCGGGCCGCGCGCGGTGGATCCGGCTCGCGCCGCGCACGGTCGAGCAAGCGAGCGCCCTGTTCGACGCGGGAGGGCGCTTGCTACCGCTCTCTCGCGGGACCGTCATGGCCCTGGGCATCGTCGCCATCGGCCGTGAGCGCCGGGCCGTCGCCATCGCCCGCGCGCTCGAGCGCGCGAGCGACGAGGCCTGGACGGCGATCGGCCAGCACTGGGAGGAGGCGCACCTCCCAGCGCGTCTCGTCGCGGACGTGTTCTGCGAGTGTGGGGCGCGCTGCCCCGTCTTCGCGCCCGGGCAGCGCGCGTTCGACGCTGTCGCCGGTCCCTCGACGGCGGCGCCCGAGGCTCGATCGGGCGAAGGTTTTCCGACCATCGAGCAGTTCGAAGAGCAGGTCGAGCGGGCGCGGCGGATCGTGTACGCGGCCCGCGGGGTCCGCAACGTCCCGCTGATCGTCGACGACGGCGTGCCCGCCTGCGACGACGGCGGTGAGCCGCTGCTCGGCAGCTACCTGCCGGCCACCTCGCTCGCGGACGGCCTCGGCGAGGGGCTCCCGGAGATCAGGCTCTACTACCGGACCTTTCAATCGCAGTTTCGCGCCGACGAGACGTTTGATGTCGCCGCGGAGATCCGCGAGACCATCGACCATGAGGTGGAGCATCACCTGTTCAATTTGAGCGGACACGACCCGATGGACGCCGACGAGCGCGCCGTCATCGCGCGCGAGCGGGCGCGCGTCGTCGGCAGGAGCGAGCTGGTGCGTCGCGAGCTGAAGGGCGGCGCGACGGCCGTACGTGCGCTCTTGCCGCTCCTCGTCCTCCTCGGGGTCCTCACCGTGATCCAATTCTGCCGCGGTTGAGGGGCGCGCCGGCTGGGCGAGGCGTGGCCGGGAAGCTAGGTGAATTCAGCGATCTATCCCTTGAGATCGAACCCTGTTCCTGCAATTGTTGGTAAACGATGCCTTCTCGAACTGCGAAGGCCGCGAACCGCCGCGGCAGCCCCGACGTCGTCGACAAGCGCCGAGCGGCACGTCAGTTCAACGAGGTGCTGGCCGAGGTGGGCGCGGGTGGCGCAAAGCTCGACGGTCGCACCGAGAAGCGGCGCAAGCGCATGCTCGAGGAGCTGCGCGCCGGAAAGACCCGCGGAGCGGGCCGCTCGCTCAAGCCGATCGACGTCCTCGTCCGCGTGAACGACCTGCTCGAGCTCGGCGAGCCGATCGCGTCGATCCGCAAGGCGTCGAAGCCTCCGCGCCCGGTCCCGGCGAGCCCCGACGTGATCGAGTCGCTGAGGCGGCTCCACGCGGCGTACGGCTTCCGACCCCAAGTCTATCTCTTCGTGGGCCTCGATGAGCGCGCCATCGCAAAAGCCGGCCTCGCGCCGCGTGCCGGAGATCGAGGTGGGCGCCCGTCGCTCGCGCGGTCGCGAGCCTCGGGGGCGGCCGGGGTCGGGCGCGCCGCTTGATGCGAACTTTGATCTCCCGGCCTTTGATCTCCCGGCCTTTGATCTCCCGGCCCTTGACCCACCGGCGCGGCTGCGTCATCGCTCCGCCCATGAGGCTCACGAGGGTCGCGTCGTTGCTGCTCGCCTTGTCGGCGGCGGTCATGACGTGTGTCGTCGGTCCCTCGCTGCTTGAGGCGCCGCTCGCCCGCCGCTTCGAGAGGCTGCCCGACCTCGTGCCGCCCGCGCTCGCCGACAATGCCGCTGCCGCTGACAAGGTCGTGGCGCGCGTGGGGGAGTCGACCATCACCGTCGCGGAGCTCGAGAAGCGGATGTCCGAGGCTCCGCGCTCCTTCCTCGCGAAGCTCGGCTCCACGCCGGACGAGATCCGCAAGAATTTCCTGGAGCAGGTCGTGGTCCGCGACGCGATCCTCGCCGAAGAGGCGCGGGCCCGCGGCCTCGACCAGCAGCGCGACGTCCGCGATCGGGTGCGGGGCGCGCTCCGCGCGATGATCCTCCATGACGCTGGCGCGGGCGCGAAGCCAGAAGACATCACGGACGAGGAGGTGCGCGCGCACTTCGAAGCCAACAAGGGGAAGTTCGCCGTCCCCCAGCGCATCGGGATCTTCCGCATCCTCGTCGGCTCGGAGGCCGAGGCGAAGTCGATCCTCGCGGAGCTCGGGGGCTCGCCCGACCCGAAGAAGTGGAACGATCTCGCGCGGGACAAGTCGCTCGACAAGTCGAACCACCTCCGCGGCGGCAACCTCGGCCTGGTCGCCGAGGACGGCTCGACCGGGCAGGCAGAGAACCGCGTCGACCCCGCCCTCTACAAAGCCGCTCTCGCCGTGAAGGACGGCACCATGGTCCCTCAACCGGTCAAGGAGGGTGATCGATGGGCCGTGGTCTGGAAGCGCCAGAGCATGAGCCAGAGCTCTCGCTCGCTCGAGCTCGAGGCGCCCACGATCCGCGCCGCGATCGCGGACGAACGGAAGCGCACTGCGGTGCAGGCGTTGCTCGAAAAGCTCCGGCCCGAGCTCATCAAGGAGCTCAACGTCGAGCTGTGCGACATGGTCACGGTGACGGCTGCAGGTGAGCTGCAGCGCGCGCAGCGGCCGGGCGTGTTGCCGCGCTCGAAGCGCGCCGCGACGGCGAGCCCGGACGAGAATCAGCCCGGCGGCCTGCGTTGACTCGCCCGCCCGCCCGCTAGCGGCTCTGCCGCGCGAGCCACTCCTTGAAGGCGGCCTCGTCGCCCGAGAAGAGGTTGAGGTCGATGACGCCGCCGTAGCGCCGGACGTTGCCCTCGTATTGATAGAACGTCCACGCGCCGAAGCCGCCGAGGCGAGGCTTCTCGGGGAAGTCGAAGCGAGGCCAGGCGGCGAGCCACAGGGCGCGATCCTTGTACTTCGGCGTGGCGCACAGGCATTGCGCGAAGAACGGCTCGACCATGTAGATCATGGACGGGCGGCGCGTCGCGCGCTCGACCGTCTCGAGCCAGGCGTCGACGCGTGCGGTCCACACGCCGCACGGGTCCCCGCAGCACTCGTCCTCGCACTTCGGGGGCTTCTCCAGATCGAGCGTCGGAGGCAGCTCGCCGATGTCTCCGCCGAGGGCGTCGACCATGACCCGCCCCTGCGCGGCGCCGTCGGTGGCGGAGATGAACTGATAGGCGCCTCGGGGGATCTTGCACGCGCGGGCGGCAGCCCAGTTCTTCTCGAAGTCGTCGTTCTTCTTCAGCCCGATCCCCGCCTGAACGAACCCGAAGTCGAACCCCGCCTCGCGGAGCGACTTGAACGGCGCTGGCGTCGAGGTGTCGAACCCCCGTGCGCGGCCCTGGAGGCGCGCGGGCGGCCGGTACTTCGTGGCGGCGTCGGCGTCGCCTCGCGGGGGCACCTTGCCCGCCGTGAGATCGACGCAGGCCGGGTCGGGCGTCTCCACGCCGCGGGCGTCACCCTCTTCGGGCGCGGCGCTGGCTCGCTCCGGCGCGCCGCCCCTGAGGGCCGCAGTCGGCTCGCTCGAGGCGGTGACGTCGGGCCTGGGCGCGGAGCTCGCCTGCGCCTCGGCGCTCGCCCGCTGGGCGGGGGCCGACGGCTCGGAGCCGTCGTTGCACGCGATGGCCAAGGTGAACAGCGCAGCCGAGAGCCTCACGGCGGCGAAGCTTAGCCCTCCGTCCCCACCGTACCTAGTCCGACCGGAGGTCGGATCAGCGAGATCAAAGGGGTTGGAACATAGCTCGGGGTGAGGCTCGGGGATTGCCCGGCCTTCACTTGCGAGCGTGAGCGAGGGCCGGGCGAACCCCGAGCCGAGCTAGGGACACCCCCCCAGCTAGTCCGACCGGAGGTCGGATCAGCGAGATCAAAGGGGTTGGAACATAGCTCGGGGTGAGGCTCGGGGATTGCCCGGCCTTCACTTGCGAGCGTGAGCGAGGGCCGGGCGAACCCCGAGCCGAACTAGGGACACCCCCCCAGCTAGTGCAGGGTCTCGGCGCCCGATCGGTGGTGAGGCTTGGCGCTCGACAGGTCATCGATGCGCCCCCCGAACATGAAGCTGAGGCCGATCGCCACCACGCTCAGCGCCGCGTTGACGTACATGCCGACGCCCCAGTCGATGATGTGGGGGTCGATCGGGTTGTAGGGAGGCTTGAAGGCCATGCGCACCACGACCGTCATCAGGCTCATCCCGGCGAGGAACCCCACCGCGACGCGCGCCCCCCGCATCTTGAAGACGCATCGCCTCGACAGCACCAGCGGCAACATCACCATCCACGCGACGAGCGGGGCCCACATCCACCCGAGGTGGCCCGCGATCTGCGGGCCCGTCATGTCGATCCGCTCCGGCGCGGTCTCCTTCACCCACGGCAGGAAGAACGCGAGCACTCCAGCGAGCGCCACGACGACGAGCGCCCCCCGTCCCCGCCCTGCGTACGTCCACGGGAGGATCTCCTCGTCGGGTGGGGTCTCCTCGACGGCCTCTCCCCCGATGGCCTTGGCCTTCGGCAGCTCCTCGAGCCGCCTCAGCGCGAGGCCGCACTCGGGGCAGGTCTTGGCCTCGGTGTGCTCGAACATCTCCCGGCAGAAGGGGCAGGCGACGATCGTTCCCATAGGCCTCGCGAGAGAATAGCCCACGGAGCCTTCGACAGCCCGCCTGGCGCCCGGGTTCCCGGGGAGGTGATCATCTCCTCGGGCGGCGGGGCGTGGTAGGGTCCGCGGCGACATGGCAGGTCCTCGCAGCAAGCTGCAGCAGCACGAGATCGACGCGTTCGCCGGCCCCGCCGGCTGGCGCTGTGACGGGGGCGCGCTCTCCAAGGACATCCCCTTCTCCGCATACCGGGACGGCGTCGCGTTCGCTGTCGCCGTCGCCATGCTCGCTGACCAACGCGACCACCACCCCGACCTCGGCCTCGGGTACGGCAAGGTGTCGGTCCGCTGGAGCACCCACGACGCCGGCGGGATCACCGGGCTCGATATCGAGCTCGCGCGCGCGACCGACGAGCTGTCCGCCCGCCACGGCGCGCAGGGGTGAAGCTCCCTGCGCTGCTCGCCGCGGTCCTCGATGACCACGCCGACCTCGATCACCTGGAGCAGGCTCTCACTCACCCGAGTCACGCGAACGAGCGCAAGAAGGGGCCCCGCCTCGACTATCAGCGGCTCGAGTTCCTCGGCGATGCAGTCATCCAGCTGTGCGTGAGCGAGGCGCTGATGGCGAGGTTCCCCGAAGCGCGAGAGGGGGAGCTCAGCTTCTTGCGCTCCTCGATCGTGAGCACCGAGGCCCTCGCCGACTACGCGCGTTCGGTCGATCTCGGCGCGTCGCTCTTGCTCGGACGTGGGGCCGACGCGGCCGGCGAACGAGCCCAATCGACCGTGCTGGCCGACGCGATCGAGGCCGTGGTCGGGGCCGTCTACCTCGACCGGGGCCTCGACGTCGCTCGCGCGCTGGTGACGAACGTCATCGAGCTCGGCCTGGAGGCCCGCGGGCAGAAGCCGCTGCGTGACGCGAAGAGCGAGCTTCAGGAGAAGGTCCAGGCGCTCGGAGGCGCGGCCCATAGGTACCGGCTCGTCGGCACGACGGGCCCCGACCACTCGCGACAGTTCTCCGTCGAGGTCGACGGCCTGGGCAGGGTCCTCGGCCGCGGTGCCGGGCGCTCGAAGAAGGCCGCGGAGCAAGACGCCGCGCGAGCGGGGCTTCAGGCGCTCGAGCCTTCGGAGTAAGAGGGAGACGTGAAGCGACGCGCGCTCCTGAGCGGTCTCCTGGCGCTCCCCGTCGCGCTGAGGGCCACGCAGGCCTGGGCCGGCAGCTATCTCGACCGCGCAGCGCTCCTGCTCACCAGCTCCCGCAAGGACGCGGAGGCCCTGCGCAAGCGGATGACGGACAAGGAGCTGGCTCGCGTCGTCAAGATCGTCTCCGAGGCGCGTCAGACGGCGGCCTCCAAGATGGACGTCCCCGCGGTGGTCGCCAAGGCGCACCCCCACTTGCTGCTCGCGCTCACCAGGGTGGAGCGCGCAGCGACCTCTGCGCTCGACGGCAACTTCGTCTCGGTGCTCGAGCACCTGGAGTCGGCGAAGACCGAGGAGACCATCTTCCGCTCCGCCCTGAAGGAGCTCGGCCACCCGCTCCCGAGCGCGGCATGACGCTCAGGCTGCGCGCGGCGCCCCTCCCTGCGCCCTTCCGCGTCGTGCTCGTCGAGCCCGAGATCCCCCAGAACACCGGCAACATCGGGCGCCTCGCCGCGGCCACCCAGAGCACGCTCCACCTGGTGGGCCGGCTCGGCTTCCGGGTGGACGAGCACGCGGTGCGCCGCGCGGGCCTCGACTACTGGCACCTGGTCGACATGAGGCAGCACGCGAGCCTCGCGCACTTCGTCGCCAGCGAGCGTCCTGCACGCTCGCTGTACTTCTCCGCGAAGACGCCCCGGTCCTACCTCGAGGCTGGCTTTCAACCCGGCGACGCGCTGGTGTTCGGAAAGGAGAGCACTGGGCTCGACCCGGAGCTGCTCGAACGCGAGAAGGAGCGCGTCTTCGGCATCCCGACGCTGGGCGCCGTCCGCTCACTGAACCTCTCCAACGCGGTCGCGATCGTCCTGTACGAGGCGCTCCGTCAGGTGGGAGCGCTCGACGCCGTCACGCTGGGGGAGTAGAGCGGGCGAGCGGACGATGGCGACGATCTTCAGCGGGATCCAACCTACGGGCGAAGTCCACCTCGGCAACTACATGGGCGCTCTGCGCCACTGGGTGTCGCTCTCGAAGCGGCCCGAGCACGAGGCGTTCTTCTCGATCGTCGACTGCCACGCCTTCACGGTGCCCTATGACGCCAAGGCGTTCCCCAAGGGGGTGTTCGAGACGGCGGTCGCCGTGCTCGCGGTCGGCCTCGACGAGCGCGCGACGGTCTTCGTTCAATCCGACGTACCCGAGCACACGGAGCTCGCTTGGTACCTCGGCTGCGTCGCGCCGATGGGTGAGCTCGGGCGCATGACTCAGTTCAAGGAGAAGAGCGAGCAGCACAAGAGCAGCGTCGGGACGGGGCTCTTCACGTACCCCATCCTCATGGCAGCCGACATCTTGCTCTACAAGGCGACGCTCGTCCCCGTCGGCCACGACCAGCTCCAGCACCTCGAGTTCGCGCGCGATCTCGCGCGACACTTCAACCACCGCTTCAAGACCGAGCTGTTCCCCGAGCCGAAGCCTCACCACCTCACCCTGCGCATCCGGGGCACCGACGGCGGCGAGAAGATGTCCAAGAGTCGCAACAACACGATCGCGATGCTGGAGCCGCCGCAAGGGATCTGGAAGAAGCTGAAGGGCGCCTTCACCGACCCTCAGCGCGTCACCCGCGAGATCCCGGGCCGGCCCGAGATCTGCAACATCTACACGATGCACACCGTGGTGACGCCGGAGCCCGCGCTCACGGAGACGATCCACGCGGGCTGCACCACGGCGAACATCGGCTGCGGCGACTGCAAGAAGCTCCTCGCAGAGTCGCTGGACCGGGAGCTCGCGCCGGTGCGAGAGCGCGCGGCTGAGCTGCGCGCCCAGCCGAAGCGCGTCCTCGAGGTTCTCGGCGACGGCGCGTCGACCTGCCGCGCGCGCGCCGCCCAGACGATGGCGGCGGTGAAGGAGGCGGCAGGCGTCCGTGGCGCGCGGAGCGCCCCGTGACCCGCGCCCTGCGAGTGGCGGTGCTCGCAGCGCTGCTCTTCGTCGGCTGCAAGACCGAGGGGCCTGACGCGACGCCGGAGGGGGTCGTGCGTGAGCTCGTCGAGCGCCTGCAGCGCCTCAACGGGGGCGAGCAAGACGCGAAGGCAGCCTTCGAGCTCTTGTCCCAGCGCACGCGGGAGAACCTCGAGGACCGCGCGAAGCGCTACACCGCGGCGAGCGGCAAGCGAATCGACCCCGAGATGATGATCGCGCCACAGAGCTTCGTTCAGCGGTTCGACGTCCGGTCCTACGAGACCGTGCCCAGCGGTCCTGGGTTCGCGGTCGTGCGCGTGCACGGCGTCGCCGAGGGCGAGGTCGCCGAGGTGCACTGCGTGTTCGAAGACGGCGGTTGGCGTGTCGACATCGAGCTGCCCCCGCTCGCTCCGGTCGTCGTTCGGCCCCGCGAAGAGGCGCCGCCGCCTCGCCGCTGAGGCCCTTGCCCGAGGCGGGCCCGCGACGAAAGCCTCCGGCTCAAGCGTCGCTCGTCGGCGTCGGCGTCGATGTCGCGCCCGAGCCCTCTTCTGCAGCCTTCCCGCTCTCGCCTGCCCGATCGAGCCCGAGCTTGAAGAGGATGGGCCCGACGATCTCGTTGATGGTGACGCAGGCGATGCTCAACGTCGTGAACTCGGCGCCCAGACCCGGGAACGCCCTCATGACCACGACGATGATCCCCAAAGAGAGCCCAGCTTGGGAGACGAGCGGGCTCCACCCCCAAGCATGAATGACCGGGCGATCATGGGCCGCGCGGCTCGACAATCGGGCGGCCCCGTAGGTTGCCAAGAACCGAACGAGGCACAGGGCGAGGGCGACCAGCCCAACGGAGCGGAGCAAAGAGAGGTCGACCTTCGCGCCCGCTAGCGCGAAGAAGACCACGAAGACGAGGGCCCCCGTCCGCTGAACAGCTTCGAGCAGTCGTGGACCCTGCTGGCTGAAGTTGCGCACGAAGAAGCCCGCGACCAGGAACGCCAGCAGCGCATCGAACCTGATGTAGCGGAGCAGCTCCGAGAGCCCGACGCCCAGACCCAGGAGCATCAGGAGGCGATTCTTCCCGATGAGACGGAGGTAGACGATGAGCGCGAGCCCGACGCACACCCCGACCGAGACGCTCCCGACCATGTCGTAGCCGAGCTGCGTGAGATCCGAGAACGAGAGCGCTTCACCCGAGTCGAAGAGCGGTCGGACCAGCGGAATCATCAGCGCCGTGAGCAACACGCACACGAGGTTCGAGAGCATCACGAAGGCGATCGAGAACGTGGTCAGCGGTCCCGCGGGCCGCACCTGGGCGATGATGCCGAGCAGCGCGGCGGGGGACCGGGTCACCGAGATGAGCCCCCAGAGGAGCGCGGCGCCGACGATCGCACCCGTCCCGAGGGTGGAGAGGGCCGTGAACGGGACGAGCGCGGCGAAGACCACGGCCGTAATGACGAGAACGATCGTGTGCTGGAGCAAGGTCGCCCAAGCGATGCTCTTGGCCGAAGCTTTCAGCATTCCGATCTCGAGCTCCGCGCCGCCGGCGAGGGCGATGAGCGACAGCGCGAGGGCATTGACCGGCGCGAGGCGCGTGAGCGTCCCGGCGTCGATCAGGCCGAGGACAGAGGGCCCGGCGATGAGGCCCGCGAGCAGGTAGCCAGAGAGGTGGGGCAGCCCAAACACCTCCATCAGCTCGCTCGTGAGGGTGCCAGCGAGCAGCAGGAAGCCGAGGCCGACGATGGTCCCGACGACGCTCGCCGCCTGGTGGACCAGGCGCGACGCGATGAACACGACGGCGAAGACGACGATGAGCGCCGCCGCCTGCACGGCGCGAGCCGTCGCGCTCTTGGGTGCGGCGCTCGCCTCGCTCACGGCTTCCTCTTGGCGGGGGCGGGCCTCAGGCGGCCCGTCGTCGTGCGGATGAGGCTGGGGGGAGGCCTCGTGCTCACGCTCCGGCCCGTCGTGGTGCGGATGAGCCGCGCCGCCGCGCGCTCCTCCTCCGCGGTGGGCCGCGGCGGCGGCCGCGACGACGGCGCGACCGACAGCGGGGAGATCTCCCCCGCCGCGCGCAGCTCGCGGCGCAAGAAGACCGTGCCGAGCAGCTCCCCGGCGAGGGCGTTGAGCGCCGCGAGCGCCAGGATCCACTCACTGGCTTGGCCGGGGAAGCGGATCACGAACGCGAGGCCGACGACGATCGAGAGCACGCCGGCTGGCAAGAGGCCGAGCCCGAGCGAGGGCGAGCGCCGCGTCTTCGGCTCGAGCATCCCGCTCACGACCCGCCCCGAGAGGAGCTTCGCGAGCACGCGCGCGCCGAGCACGCTCACCGCGATCAGCGCGAACGGCATGAGCGGGGGGATGACGATGTGCACACCCGCCAGCACGAGCGCCGGGAGCATGCTCGCGCGCTCGGTCGAGCCGAGCAGCGACTGCAGGGCGCCACGCTCCTTGGCGAGCGCCGTCGCGACGATGCCCATGATGAACGTCGCGGACGGCGCGGAGAGCCCCAGGCGCAGGCTGACGCCGATGCACAAGAGGCCGGTCCCGAGCAGGATGCCCCACCTCTGGCTGTAGCGAGGCTCGATGTCGAACAGCGCCGCGCAGGTGGCGCCGAGGGCCCCGCCGATGCCGACGGTCGCTGCCAAGCCCGACCAGGGCAGACCTGGGAGCGCCAGCGCCGCCTCCTGCGGGAGGATGGCCGCGACGACCGCGAGCATCAGGATGGGCAGCGCGTCGTCGGCCTCCGAGAGGTCCGCGAGCAGCTTCGTCAGAGGCCCGTCCGCGCTGTAACGTTGAGCCACCCAGCGCATCGCGTGACGTGTCGTCTCCGCGCTGACGGCCGCCACCCCAAGGCCAAGGACCAGCACGTCGCGCGCGGCGAGGTCGGTGAGCGCGAACGCGAGGACGACCGCAGGCCCCGCCGTGCACAGCCCGGTCAGGGCCGAGAGGCCCAGCCCGGTCAGCATCCGATCGAGCGACACCCGCTTGCGGCCGACGTAGCCGTAGTCGGAGCCGAACGCGAACGTGAGCCACGCGAGGGCCGCCAGCGTGAGGGCCTCGAAGCCTTCGAGCGACTCGCGCGTGACGACGCCCAAGAAGCGCGGCCCGACGAGGACGCCCAGCACGAGGAACTCGCTGCCCGACGGCAGGCCGAAGCCGCGGATCGAGTGGCCGCTCACCAACATGCTGCCGATGAAGGCCAGCGCGAGCAGCGCCGTGAGCAGGACGAACGGGCTCACGCTTCCGTTTCCGGCGCGTCGCCCCCTCTCGCGACGGGCTCCCGAGCCTGGGCGGCCGCCTCGAGCGCAGCGAGCAGCAGGCGGTTCTTGGCGTCGAGATCCTCCGAGAGCACGCTCAGCGTGAGCCGCGCCTCTTCGCGGGTCACCTCGTCGACCTCGGCGCGCGGCTCGGCGCCGACGATGAGGAGCGCCTCCGAGATGCGACGGAGCGCAGCGGGGGTGACCTCCGCGCGAGGCAGACTGAAGCGCACGCTGACGCGCGGAGCGACCCCGAGCAGCTCGATCGGGCGGAACAGCGTCACGAGGTGAGGGATCCTCGTCTCGTTCCCGTCGGAGTCCTCGATCGTCACGTCGGCGAGGCCGATGTCGACGATCTTTCCGCGCGCGCCGCCGACCCGCACGTGCTCCCCGATGCGATAGCGCTGGCCGAAGACGACCCACATGCCCACCGTCGAGCTTGAGACGACCGGCACGCTCGCCAGACCGAGCGTCATGATGCCAATGAACCCCGCCCTCGCGAGGGCGCCGTCGGGGTTGCCCGTGAGCACGGGCCCCGCGAACACCAGGGTGGTCAACACGAGCCCGACCCGGACGAGCGTGCTCGTGGGCCGCGCCAGCTCCGGCGGGATCCACTCCACGGTCGTCGACCCGTCCCGAACGCTTTCGAAGAACAGGCCGATGACGCGGAAGAGCACCGCGACGACGAGCGCGGCGATCAGGACCACGATGGTGATCGGCAGGCTGCTCGCGACCCGAGTCGTCAGCGAGACGAACGGCTGGAGCAGCATGCCGTTGAGCTTGTCGGTGTAGCCTCGCGTCCGCTCGAACAAGCTCAGCGCGGCGAGCAGCCACAGGTAGGCGATCGCGAACTGCGTGAACCACTTGCCGACGCCGATGGTCCCGCCGATCGCGCTACGAAAGGCGCCCGGGTTGAGCAGCGTCAGCGTCCGCACTCGGATCGCGGGGATGCGATCGGGGTTGTCGTCGACCCAGGCGTTGGCGCGCTCGGCGAGATCGCCGATCTTGCCGATCAGGTAGACCACGAACAGGCCGAAGAAGATGACCAGGCTGATCGAGAAGATTCGGCTGGCGAGCGCCGTGCGCTCCTTCTCGGCGCGGATCGCCTCGCGGACCTTCGCGGCGACCGCGTCGGCGTGCACCTCGAGCGAGGCGTCGCCCGCGACATTGACGTCGTCCATCGTGAGCTGAACGATGGGCGTCGACCCCACGTAGACGGTGGCGGCGTCTTGGGTCTTCTCGACCCGGACGTCGTCGGGGCTCTCGTACTCGAACGACTCCTTCAGCGCCTTCGAGGCCGCCTTCGCGCGGTCCTTGGCGCTCTGGTCTGCGTGCCGCGCGCGGATCTGGAAGGCGAGCGTCTCGCCGAGCCGCACGTCCCCCGGCTCGTCCGCCACGGGCGCAGGGGGCGGCGCCACGACCGGCGGGGGCGGCGGGGGCGGAGCAGGGGGGGGCGCCTCGATGACCGGCGGGGCCGGGGCCACCGAGGCGGAGGGTACCGCGCTCTTGGCGGGCTTCGGCGGAGGCTCCTCGGGAGGCGGAGGTGGTGGTGGCGGTGGGGGGTGGAGGCGCGGGCTCGACGACGCTCGGCGCGGCGCTCGGGGCTGGGGCCGACGAGGGCGTGCCGGCGTCAGGCCCGGCGAGGCCCAGCCGCGTCCCCAGGACGAGCGCGAGCACGACGACCAGCGCCGCGAGCCAACTCGGCGGTGGGCGCAGCAACGAGGGGAGCCGGGCGCGCTTCATCAGGGAGCATCCGACCGCGAGGACAGCTGCGGCTGAGGCATCCTATATCACGATCGTTCGGCTCGACCGCGAGGCCCTGACGAAGCGCGCCCGGCGCTGGGCGAGCCAGCGTCGGGCGCGGAGCGGGCACGGTCGCCCTTCGAGGTTCTCAGTTCGAGAGGAAGATGGCTTCGATCTCGTTCTTGACGTCGTCCTCGGTCTGGCCGCGGGCGATCGCGATCTCTTTCACGATCAGCGAGCGGGCCTCATCGAGCATGCGCTTCTCGCCGAAGGAGAGCTGCTTGTCGGTCTTGAGGCGGTACAGGTCTCGGAGGACCTCGGCGACGTCGTAGATCGACCCCGTCTTGATCTTGTCCATGAACCCGCGGTACCGGCGGTTCCACGTCTGCTTGTCGAACGCGATGGTGCGCTCGCGCAGGATATCGAAGACCTCCTGAATCTCCTGCTCGCTGATGAGCTGGCGGAGACCGACGGCGTTGGCGTTGCCCACGGGAACGCGGATCTTGCTGTTGTTCTGGAGCAGGCGCAGCACGTAGAAGCGCTGCCGATTCCCGGCGATGTCGAGCTCCTCGATGCCGATCACCTCGGCGACGCCGCCGCGAGGGTACACCGCCTTGTCGCCGACCTTGAACACGACGAGATCGACCACGGCCTGGGCGGGCGCCAACGTCGCGGGGTCTGCGACCGGCTCGGGGCGAGCCTCGACGACGACCTTCGGGGCCTCGACCTCGATCATCGGCGCGCTCTTGACCGGCGGCGGCATCTTCGGCACAGCGCGAGCCTTCTCGGCAGGCGGGGGCGGCGCGGGCGGTGCCTTCGGCGGGGGAGCGGGCTTGACCACGCGGGCCGGCATCGCGGCCTTCGCCGAGGCCGTCTTTTTCGGCGCGGGAGCCGCAGCGGACACCTTGGGCTTGGTGGCACGGCCGGCCGCGGGCGCAGCCTTGCCGGCGCGTGCCGCGGACGCGACCGAGGTGGCCGTGGTTCGGCCGAGGGTGGCGCGGTTCGAGGGCTTGATGGTGGCGATCCTGACGATGTCGGGCACAACACTCTCCGACCCGGCTTATTCCGCCGGTCGTTGGTTTGAGCCCCCGGCACCACGAAGAGCGGGCAACGGACCTGCCGCTTGGGCGCTGGGGTCGGCCCGGCTTCGGGCCTTCGTAGTCAAGCCGCTCGCTCTGGGCTCTCGCCCGCGGCGCCGGCTCCTCAGTACAGTTTTTGCGCCTCCTGGCCCGGTCCTTCTGTGCTCGCCCGGAAGAGTCCGCAACGAGCCGACAAACGACGATTCACCTGGCCTTCGGTTTTTAGCACTCCGACCAGGTGAACGCCCGCGCAAGGGAAATACTTTGCGCCAAGCGCGCGCACTGTACCTAGTGCGTCATAGAATGTCAACTCGCCGCGTCGAGGCCCGCGGCGAGGGCTTCGGCGAGCCCCCAGCGAACGCCGCGGTCGGACACGATGAGCTGGTCGGCGCCCGCGCGCCGGACGATCGCGGCGCAGAGCTCGGTCCCGGCGACGATGACGTCGGCTCTCTTCGGTGACAGACCAGGGAGGCGCTGTCGCTGGGCGAGCGGCAGAGACGCGAGCCTCAAGGCCGTGGCTTCAATCTCGGCGCGGGAGAGGGCAGCGCCGTGGATGAGCGCGGCGTCGTAGGGGTCGACGCCCCGAGCGATGGCGGCGATCGTCGTCACCGTGCCGGCGACCCCGACCAGCGTGGCACCTGTCAGCGGCGGCGCTGTGGCCAGCAGGCGCTCGACGTCTGCGCGGATCGCGTCGAGCTCCGCAGGGGTGGGTGGATCGGATCGCACGTGGCGTTCGGTGAGGCGCACGCTCCCCACGTCGATGCTCACGCCCGCCTCGGCGGTGAGCGTGCTCGCGTCGCCTCGAATGAGCTCGGTGCTGCCGCCGCCGATGTCGAACACGACGACGGGGCCGCTTCCGAGCTTCAGGCCCGAGACGCCCCCACGGAACGTCAGCCGCGCCTCCTCGTCTCCGGAGATCGTGCGCGGCTCGATCCCCAGCAGCGCGGCCGCCTTCGCGCGTAGCTCCTCGCCGCCCCGCGCATCGCGCATCGCGCTCGTCCCGACGGCGTCGACCTTGACGACGCCGTGGCTGGCGATGATCTCGCTGTACCGCTCGAGGCATTTCAGCGTGCGGTCGATCGCTGCCGGGGCGAGCTCGCGCGTCTTGTCGACGCCCTCGCCGAGGCGCGTGATGGTCGCGTGCTCCTCGATCGGCGTGAGGCGGCCTGCTGCGTCGACTCGCGCGACGAGGAGCAGGACCGAGTTGGTGCCGATGTCGATGGCCGCGACGAAACGCGGCGCGCCTCCCTGAGGCGCGCCGCGCTCGGCCTCGCGTGAGGCCCTCTCGCTCACTTCGCCGTCAGCGTCTTGAGGTCGATCATCTCTTCGACGTTCGGCATCACGACGAGCTCGACCCGGCGGTTCAGCTTGCGGCCGTCGTCATTCGAGTTGTCGGCGACGGGGTCCGTGTCGCCGTAGCCGACGGCGGCCCAGTACTGAGACTTGAGCCCCCCGCCTTTGGGCGTCGCGTCCGTGAGGAACACGAGCACCTCACGCGCGCGCATCGCGGACAGGCCCCAGTTGTCCTTGAACGTGCCCGTGAAGGGCTTGTTGTCGGTGTGGCCGGCCACCTGGTAGGTGCGCTCCATCAGGCCCTTGTCGTTCCGGATGACGTTGGCGACCTTCTGCAGGATGTCCAAGCCCTCCTTCTTGAGGGTCTCCTTGCCGGAGTCGAACAGCACGTCGCCAGGGAGCTGGATGACGATGCGGTTCTTGCGGATCTGGACCTTGAGCCCGAACTTCGTGAGCTCGTCGAGCTTCTTCTTCAGGAGCTCGAACCGCTGACGGATGAGCTCGAGCTGCTCCGCGCGCTTCTTGTAGTCCTCGAGGGCGCGGGCCTTCTCTTGCACGTCCGCCGTGAGGTTGGAGATGTCGACGCCTGCAGTCCGGAGCTTCTCCTTCAGCTCCTCGATCTGCGTCTTCGCGTCGGCCAGATCTCGCTCCGCGTTCTTCCGGGCGGTCTGCTCTTGCGAGAGCTTGTCCTTGAGGCCCTCGATCTCGCGACCCTTGGCGTCGAACTCCTCTTGGCTCGGGCCACACCCGAGCGAGCCGGCCAATAGCAGCAGCACGGTGCTCGCGAGGAGCCCACGTGCGCGTCGACCTGTCAGCATCTCTTCCTCCCCGCCCAGTCGCCGCGCTTATCGCGGGAGCGGACGTTGGCGGGACCGTACCGGGCCGGCCCCCGCGGCACAAGAGGTGCGCGCCGGCTGACATGAAAGCGGACACGGCGTCAATCAAAAAGGTGTGATTCTCGATCGCGGCTGCACACCTGCTGCTGTCTGCGATAGCGTTCATCATCGCAACCGTTGCGGAGCGATCCTCGGCGCAGCGAGGCATGTGGAAAAAAACGCCCCGAAAATTTTTCCTTGACCATGCCCATGCGTGGCAATATACGTCGTGCAACATCTGTTGCTGCATGGGAATTCATTCCAGTTGGAGCGTACGAGAGTCACCCTGTCGTCGGCGGGTTCGAAGGCCGGGTCGGGGCTTGTACGGAGCGATGCTCGGTGAGGGCATTCTCGATGGGGGCGACTGCTCGTCCCAGAAGTGAACGCTCTGAAGTCCGTGTGCAGCGCCACGAGGAGGACGCAGATGGCTGCTAAGAAGACCGCGAAGAAGGCTCCGAAGAAGGTGACCAAGACGGCGAAGAAGCCGGCTGCCGGCAAGGCTGCCAAGGTTGCCAAGGCGAAGAAGGCCGCCCCGAAGAAGGCGGCTGCGAAGAAGGCTGCTCCGAAGCGCGCCGCCAAGAAGGGCGCTGCGAAGAAGGGCGCCGCGAAGAAGGCCGCTCCGAAGAAGGCTGCCAAGAAGGCCGCTCCGAAGAAGGCTGCCAAGAAGGCCGCCCGCAAGGCCGCGCCGCGCAAGGCGAAGGCCGCGCCCGCACCAGCTGCACCGGCTGCGGAGCCGACCTCGCACGACGAGTCTGAATGAAGCGTCGCGTGGGCGTCCTCACCGCTCGTCGGTGATGTCCCCGCGCGGCTCATCCTCGCCACTCGAAGTCGTCGAGTAGATCCGAGGCCAACCCGAGAGGGAGTGGCCACGAAGCTCTCGTTCTTCGATGGGCGATGCCCTACTGGTCGCGGTGAAGCTCGGTTCGCGGCTGCTGCGAGCGCCGAGCTTGTCGATGCGGCATTGGTTCGCCGCGGCTGGTGGATGATCTCTGAAGTCCCGACAGGCCCTTCCTGCCGGTGCCTTCGAGATCGAGCGGGTTCTCGAACGAGAACCGCCCGCATGCGCTCGACCGAGCGCAGCGCGAAGCGGAGCTCGGGAGGCCCGCTCTTGGCGTTTTGTCGCCAGGCCTCATCACGCGGCGCTCTGCAGGCGGAGCGCTCTTGGGGGCGCCCCGAGCTTCGAGCTCCCGAGCCGACCCAGGACGCCTCAGTCCCCGAGGTACAGCCTCAGCGCGCGGGCGGCGGCGGCCTTGTCGAACGGGACCTCGCGCAGCTCGACGCGCTCCGAGATGCGGCTGAGCAGCTCCACCAAGAACGCGTGGAACGCGTCTGCCTCTTCGATGGCCATCGCGAGCCGCTGTGGGTCGAACATGTCGGTCTCCGTCAGACCGCTCATCGCGCCCATGAAGGCGTCGAACCGCGGGTAGTCGCCCACCCGCAGCAGCGGGTAGCCCATCGCGCGAAAGTACCCGAGGAACTCGCGCACGAACGCGAAGCTCTGCACCTTGCTCCACTGATCGACCGTCAGATCGGCGTGCCGGGCCTTGCTCGCGAAGGCGCGCACGATTTGGGCGAACATCCAGATGTCTCGGCGTAGCCGCTCGCTCGACGCGCGGCGCGCGGCGAGATCGTCGAAGACCTGCCCGTCGTCGAGCGTGTGGCGCAGCGACTTGCCGAGGAACAGGATCGCGTTCTGGATCGAGGGGCGGAGGTTCTTGGTGACCTCGCGCAGTCGGGCCCGCAGGTCGGCTTCGTTGGCGTTGCTCTCGACCGTGGGCAGGTCGTGCTCGAACGTGCGGCGCATCTCGAGGCGCAGGTTCGACGCGACGCCGGTGAGCGCCCCCTTCATCGCGATCAGGCGGCTCCCCTCGCCGCGCAGCTCCTCGAAGCGTTCGGCGATCTCCCGCGCCGGGACCTTCAACAGGTCGTGCTCGAAGCCCTCCGCCAGGAGCGCCCCAGACTTTCTTCGCAGGTACCCAGACAACGCGCGCGCGTCCGAGCGAAGCACCGACAGCACGAGATACGCCCGCCCGCCGACGCGCCGGTCGGCCAGGTCGTGCGAGATCGACTCGAGGAGCCGCAGGTACTTCAGCATCCGGAACAGCGAGAGGAACGAGAGCGCGACGAGCCGGTGCGCCTGCTCGCCGGTGACCCTCTGGATGAGCTCGAGCACCTGCGGCGACGGGATGCGATCGAACTCCGGCCGGAACTCGAGCGCCGCGAGCGGGTTGAAGAACGTCGACTGGGCCGACTCGCGCATCGCCGTCGCGGCCATCGAATAAAAGAGCCGGAACGGGACGCGCTGCAGCTTGAGCAGGCCGTTCATCACCTCGACCAGGTTCGTGAGCCCGTGGCGCATCACGATCAGGCTCTCCTCCGGCGTCTCCTGATCCGAGAGCGAAGATCGGAGCAGCCTCGACCGCGCGCCGTCTTCCGGGAGCACGGTCTCGAGGTACCGATGGAACACGAAGGCTCGATCGCGCTCTCCGAGCAGGGATCGTGACAGCTGCACGATCCGGAGCACGCCGTCGCGCGCTTGCTGGAGATGATCGCGAAAATCGAGCGATACGAACGTGCGGCGCGCAGCGGATCCCGGGTGGTTGCGCGGGTTCGCGAAGCACGCGAGGCCCTTGAGCAAGACCTCCAGCTCGAAGAGGATCTCGTCCTTCCGGTCGACCGAGAGCGCGGCGAACCAGGCGTCCCGCGCCTGCTGCTGCTCGCGCTTCATCCCGCGCGTGTCGCG
Organism: Polyangiaceae bacterium; assembly: GCA_016719945.1. GTDB lineage: Bacteria > Myxococcota_A > Polyangia > Polyangiales > Polyangiaceae > Xiheicaenibacterium. The sequence goes on from JADJYE010000030.1 coordinate 210,851, forward strand.
CAGGAGCTCGGCGTAGGCGTTACGACCGGTGGCCGTCCGGGCCGCGGCGATCATGGCTTGCTACTTTCGCTTCTTGAACTTGAAGCGATGGTTGTAGGTCGTGACCATCCCCTTGGGCGAAGGCGGAAACTTCAGGCTCTTGGTCACGTCGAGCATGCACCCTTCGACGCCCTTGTCGGTGATGTCGGTCTCGTCGGCCTTGAAGCCAGCGCTGTCGGTCTCGCCGCCCTCCTTGACCTTGATGGTGAGGGTGATCTGCGTCTCGTCCGCCGGGGCGGCCTTCTTCGCCCAGGCGTCGAAGCACGCGCGATAGCGGTCGCGCGCGGCGGTGACGGCGTCGATGATCCCCTGGGTGCGGTCGCTGGTGCCGGCGTCACCGGGAGCCGTGCCGTTGTTCATCACGACGCCGCCCGAGGGGGCGGGGTTCGCGACCTCGGTGAGCGGCTCGCCCGTGTGCGGCCCGCCCGCCGCCTCGCTCGCGCTCGGCGGCGCGTCGCCTCGCGGGGCATCGGCCACGGCCGCGCTCGTGCCCTGTGCTGGAGCTCCGCTCGCGTCCTCGGGGGGGCTGCTGCCGGTGGAGCAGGCCGCGGCGAAGAGGCTCGACGCTAGGGCGAGGGTCGAAAAGAACGCGAAGACGTGGGCGAGGGGGCGCATCGCGGGGGGCATCGTACACCGTTCGAGGGGCGGAGCGGCCGTGAGCGTCGTCGCCGCACACTGGCCCTACCCGTCGGCGGGCTGCACAAGTACATCGGCCCCGTGGGTTCCACCGTCAAGCTCGGCCTCACTGCGCTGGCGCTCGTCGCCTGCAAGGGGGGCGGCGGTCAAGGCGGCGCGGGCGTCGGGGGCGGGGGAGGCGGAGGCGGCAGCGGAGGCTGCGACGTGCCCGAGTTCGACCACACCGGACAGACCTTCGGGTGCTCGCCCGATCTCCAGCCGCCGGACTGCCCCGTCGAGGCCGCGGAGGTGTGCGGCGATCCGTGCCTCACCGAGTGCGTCGATTTCTTCCTGTGCTTGCGCGAAGGCTGGCAGTCGGTCGGGTACTGCGACGAAGGTGGGCAGCTCGTCAACACGCAGGGGCTGCGGTGAAGTCTCCCCCCCCTGGCCCGCCGTGGGACGGCCCCATCGACGCCGCCCCCATCGCGTTCGTCGATCTGGAGATGACCGGTCTGGACTCCTCGACCGACCGGGTCATCGAGGTCTGCGTCGAGCGGGTCCGCGGGGGGGTGCTCGAGGAGCAGCTGTGCAGCCTCGTTCGGCCAGACGACGGCCGCTTCGGCAACGAGCACATTCACGGCATCAGCGCGGCCGACCTCGCGGAGGCGCCGACCTTCGGAGCCATCGAGGGGGAGCTGTCGAGGCTGCTCTCGGGTGCGGTGCTCGTCGCGCACGGCGCGAAATACGACGTCGCGTTCCTCGAGGCCGAGCTCGCGCGCCTGCACCGCGGTTCGCGCGAAGCGAAGCCCCCGCTGCTCGGGCTCGGCTTCCACCTCGACACGCTCACGCTCACCAGGCGCGTCTACGGCTTCAAGAGCCACGCCCTCGCGGCCCTCGCGAAGGAGCTCGGCATCGAGGCGGGGCGCTCGCACCGCGCCGCAGACGATGTGCGGACGCTCCGTCGCGTGTTCGAGGCCGTCGTGAAGGAGCTCAAGCCGGCGAGCCTGCGCGACCTGTGGCACGTCAAGATCGGCAAGAAGATCGCCCGCCCCTCGGTGCTCGACGCGCTCGAGGCTGCGAAGGTCGCGGCGAGCCCCGTGCGGGTCCGGTACCGCCCGAGCGGAAAAGCTCCGGTCGACCTCGTGCTCATGGTCACCGCCGTGCAGCGGGAACTCGACCCCCCGCAAGTTCTTGGCTATTTGCTCCCCGGCCGAGGGCGGCGCAGCCTTCGCGCTGACCGCATCCTCACCGTTGGCCCCCCCTGACCGCGCCCTCAACCAAGGAAGTGCCCGTGCCCTCGCTCCGCTCCACCGCTCTCGCCGCGCTGCTCGCCGGGGCCTCCCTCGGACTCGCGTCGACGGGGTGCGACGACCCGAAGACCCCGGTCGCGAGCCGCCCGGAGAACGCCGAGCGATGGTTTCGCCGCGCCGAGCAGGACTACAACGACGCCCGCATCTCGGACGCCCACGACGCCGTCCAGAAGGCGCTCGCCATCGCCCCCGCCGACCCCGAGATCCGCATGTTGGGTGGCCGCATCGCCCTCGTACGGCTCGAGTACGGCGAGTCGCTGCGGCTGCTCGATCAGCTGCCAGGCTCCGAGGCGGCCTCGATGCGAGGCCGCGCGCACTGGTACCTCGGCGAGCTGTCTTCGGCGGCCGACGAGCTAGAGATCTTGCTCGGCGATCCGGAGGTGCGTGACGACTGGGCGAAGGGCGTCATGACGCTGGCGCGCAGCGGCGGCGGCAGAGCGCCGCTCACCGTCTCGGGTGAGCCGCGGGCCGTCGTCGAGATGGCTCACGTCAGCGACGTCGCCCCGTACCTCGTCATCCCTGTCGAGATCGACGGCGACGAGAAGCTCGCGCTGATCGCGACCGGCATCGCCGAGGTGGTCGTGGACAGCGCGGCGTTCGCCGAGCCCACCTGGATCTCCCTTCGCTTCCGGACGCGCAGAATCGGAACCGAGATCGAGCCGTCCCCCGGCCTCGAGGTGACGGACGTCCCCGCGCTGACGAAGGACCTCAGCGGGATCTCGAAGGAGGTCAACGCCCCGATCAGCGCGCTCATCGGCGTGAACGTGTTGCGCCAGCTCAACGCGACCCTCGACTACGGGGGGCATCAGTTCGTCGTTCGGCGCGACGCGCCGCAGCCGCCGCCGAACGCGACCAAGGTCGACGTGTTCTATGGCAAGGGCGGGGGCATGGTGGCCAACGCGTCGCTCGGCGCCGCCGACGACGCGCGCGCCGCCCTGTACGTCGACAGCTCGCTGCGCTTCCCGTTGGCTCTCGACGAGCGGGGCTGGGTCAAGGCCGGGCTCGTCCCCGGCGATCTCGCGCCGTTCCCCGGCGATCCCACGCAGAAGCTCCGAGGCGGCACGGTCCCCACGCTGCGCCTCGGCGCCTTCCGCCTCGATCAGATCCCCGGCGTGTTTGGCCCGGACGTCGCCGACATCGAGCGCGGTCTGCGCTTCGACATCGACGGCGTCCTGGGCGCGCCGGTCCTCGCGATGTACCGCATCACCTTCGCGGACGGCGGTCGCGTCGTGTACCTCGAGGACGACTCCGAGCTCGAGCAAATCATGTCTGCGCCGCCGCAGCCGGGCGCTGGGCCCGGTCCGCTCCCGGGTCCCGTCAACGAGGGCCAGCCGCCGATGCCGCTGCCCCAGCTGCCCGGGCCGTCGCTCCTCCCGGGGCCAACGAAATGAGCAGCGTCGCCGTCTACGCGGGGAGCTTCGATCCCGTCACGCTCGGCCACCTCGACCTCGTCGAGCGCGCGGCGAAGCTCTTCGAAGAGGTGGTGGTCGCGATCGGCGTCCACCCGACGCGCCACCCGCTGTTCACGTTCGACGAGCGCCTGGCGCTGCTCGAGGAGGTGATCCGGCCGCTCCCCAACGTGAGGATCGATCGCTTCGACGGGCTGCTGATCCACTACTGCAACAAGATCGGCGCCCGCGTCATCGTCCGTGGCCTGCGGGCCGCCACCGACTTCGAATACGAGCTGCAGATCGCCCACGCGAACGCCGACATGGACCCGACCGTCGATACGGTCTTCCTCCCCACGCGCGCGAACTACGGCTTCATCTCGGCGTCCCTGGTCCGAGAGATCGCGAGCCACGGCGGCAACGTCAGCCACTACGCGCCCGACAACGTGTGCCGCGCGCTGCGCAAGAAGTTCCCCGCGCCCCCGCCCTGACCTCAGCCGCCGTAGCTGGCCCACGGCGTCGGCATGAACAGGCCGACGAAGAGCGCGAGGCAGAGCCACGCGACGCCCTTGCGCGCCGGGCTCAGCGAGCTGTCGTCGGTCGGCGGATGGTTGATCCCTGCGCGACGCCTCATCCACCCGAGCAACAAGAACCAGACGACGTAGAAGCTCGAGTTGCCGATCGCTTGCCCGACGTCGCCCCCGCTCGACAGCGCGGGGCCGAGGAACCTCGCGAGGTTCCACCCGGCCACCGCCAGCAGCCCGAAGTGGAGGAAGGTGGCGATCTTGTCCTGGGTGCGCCCGAACAGCGCGTACGCGATGTGCCCTCCGTCGAGCTGCCCCACGGGGATGAGGTTGAGCGCCGTGACGAACAGGCCCGTCCAGCCGGCGAAGGCCATGGGGCTCATGAAGACGTCGTGCCCCGGGGGGATGGGGCCGAGCACCAAGCGCTTCATCCCGGCGTAGAGCAGGCTCTGGCCCTCCTGGGTGTAGGGACCGTCGAGCGCGTCGACCGGCGAATGCGAGAGACCGATCAACAGCACGGGGAGCGCCACGATCAGCCCCGCGAGCGGACCGGCCGCGCCGATGTCCAAGAGCGCGTTCCGCGAGCGGATCCGCTCGGGCATGGCGATGATGGCCCCCATCGTCCCGAACGGGTTGAGCAGCGGCGCGGGGATGAAATAGGGCAGCGACGCTCTCACGCGATGGATGCGCGCGGCGACGTAGTGGCCGAGCTCGTGACACACCAGGATCGCGAGCAGCGGGAGGGCGAAGGCCGCGCCCCGCGGCAGGCCGCGGAGCGCGCTCACGAGGGAGAGCCCGTCGGGGTACGCGCCCGCGTACCCGGCCCCGGCGAAGAAGACCGAGACGACCGTCACGACGAACAGCGCGAGGTTCAACCTCCAGCGGCCGTCGGGCGGGTCGACTTCTCGCTCGGCGCTCGCCGTCGCGCCGCCGGGGTGCTCACTCATTTCGTCGCTGTACCATACCGGGGGCAGCCCGCGTCGATCGCGGCGCGACTTCGTGCGATAACCTCGTTGAGCCACGTGCGCTACAAGGGGCGCTTCGCGCCTTCCCCAACGGGCAAGCTCCACCTCGGCAGCGTCGCGACTGCGCTCTTCGCCGTCGCGGCGGCGCGAGGTGCCGGCGGCGTCATCGCGCTCCGCGTCGAGGACCTCGATCCTCCGCGCGTCGTCGTGGGCAGCGAGGCCTCGCAGCTGGCGGACCTCGCGTGGCTCGGGCTCGAGCTCGACGAAGGGCCGGGGATCGGGGGACCGACGGGGCCGTATCGTCAGTCCGAGCGGCTCGAGCTGTACGAGGCCGCGCTCGACGTGCTCGGCCGCGCCGGCCTCACGTACCTGTGCGACTGCTCGCGGGCGGAGATCTCTCGCGCCGCGTCGGCTCCGCACGAAGGCGAGGAGGGGCCCCGCTACCCGGGCACCTGTCGCGGCGCTGGGCTCTCGCCGCGCGCCTTCAAGCGTCCGCCTGCGGTGCGGCTCGCGGTGCCGGAGGGACGTGAGGTCACCTACCAGGACGCCGCCCTCGGCGAGCGCGTGAGCTGCCCCTCCGACGAGGTTGGCGACTTCGTGCTTCGGCGCGGGGACGGTGTGTTCGCCTACCAGCTCGCGGTCGTGGTCGATGACCTCACGATGGGCGTCACCGAGGTGGTGCGCGGCGCGGATCTCGCGCCCAGCGCCGGACGCCAGGCGCTGCTGTTCGAGCTGCTCGGCGGCGTCGCGCCCCGCTATGTCCACGTGCCCCTGCTGGTCGAGGCCGCGACCGGCGAGCGCCTGGCGAAGCGGCGCGGGAGCTTCACCGTGGACGAGCTGCGCCAGCGCGGGCTCGGCGCGCGCGCGATCCTGGCCGCACTCGCGCGCGCCTACGGCCACGCCGCGAGCGACGAGGCGGGCGACGTCGTCGGCGCGGTCGCGGCCCGCTTCGACCCGCGCGTCTTTCCTCCCTCTCCTGTGACCTTCGGGCTCGCGGAGCTCTCGGCGTGAGCCCGCGCTTCTCCGCCGACTCGATCGTGGGCTCCACGCTCGTGGGGCAGCGCAGGCTGCGGCTCGTCCGCCTCCTCGCGAGCGGAGGGCTGGCGCACGTCTACCTCGCGCAGGACGACGACGGCTCGACGCTCACCGTGAAGCTGCTTCGGCCCGAGCACCAGGGTAAGCGCGAGGTGCTCGCCCGCTTCGAGCGAGAGGCGCTAGCGGCCTCTCGCATCCGCCACGACAACGTCCTCGCGGTCCATGAGACCGTGAAGCACGCTGGGCCTTTCTCGTTCTTCAGCGCTGAGCACCTCGACGGCGTCGATCTGGCCGACCTGATCGGCACCCGCGGCTCGCTGCAGCCGGCGCGCGCCCTGCGGGTGTGCGCGGGCGTCGCGGCAGGGCTCGGCGCCGCCCACGCTGCCGGGGTGGTTCACCGCGACGTGAAGCCCGAGAACATCTTCCTCGTCCACTCCGCCGACGGTCGCGAGATCCCCAAGGTCGTCGACTTCGGCTCTGCGTCGTTGTCGGAAGATCCCGGCCCATCGCCCAACGCGCGCATCACCATGACGACCGGGTTCGTCGGCACGCCTGGATACGTCGCGCCCGAGCAAGCGGAGGGAATGCCTGGCGCGCCGCCCGCAGATGTCTACAGCCTCGGGGTGGTGCTGTTCGAGCTGGTCGCGGGGCGGCCGCCGTTCGCCGGCGGGTCCTGGGCGGAGCTGTTGATCCAACACGCCCGCGCCGAGCTCTTGCTGCCCGAGTGGCTTTCACCTCAGCTGTCGGCGGTCTTGCGTTCCATGCTCGTGAAGCGCCAAGAGGACCGCATCGCCACCATGGAGGAGGTCGTTCGCGCCCTCCGCAGCCTGCCGGAGTGGGCCGGCTAGCGGGTGTCCCCAGCTAGCTACCCCCAAGGCGTTGGCCGCCAGCCGTCGGCCCCGTTGCTCGTGCTCAGGTCCTCTGCTAGTCTGATCAGGTCGCACTCCGTGTGAGATGAGTGTGCGACCTTAGAGCATGAGCGATCGCCCTCGGCGTGCCCCCTCGGCGCGTCCCCCCACGAGTCCCGAGGCTCCGACTTCGGAGCCTAGCCCCTCCGACCTGTCGTCGTCGCCTGCAGGCTCGTCGTCCGAAGCGGTCCCGTCGGACGCCCGGCCGCCTCGGCGCAAGAGCCGCGCGACCCGCAGCACCCGCCCCGACGAGAGCCAGCTCGCGGAGACCGCTGCGAGCGAGCCGACTCCCACCCGAGCCTCCACCTCACGAGGCTCCAATGGCGCCCCTGCTGCCGTCGAAGGGGCGCGCCGTGAGCGCGGGGGTCGTCGCCAACGCTCCGGCGACGATCTCGAAGTGGGGTACCAGGTCGGCCCGGCCCCCGACGCGCCGTTGGCCTCCAGTGATGACGACCGCGGGCCCCGGCCTGTCGTCGAGCCCGTCTGGCCGCGCTTCGCGGTGACGCTCGACGAGGAGCGCATCGATCCGGATGTGCAGAAGGTCGTGCGGCGGCTCGTGCGTCACGGCTACGAGGCCTACCTCGTCGGTGGTTGTGTCCGCGACCTGCTCCTCGGCGGCAAGCCGAAGGACTTCGACGTCGCCACCAGCGCCCGCCCCGAGCAGGTCCGCGAGCTGTTCCGCAACTCCCGGGTCATCGGGCGGCGATTCCGGCTCGTCCACGTCCTCTTTCACGCCGGCAAGGTCATCGAGGTCGCGACGTTCAGGCGCAACCCGAACGACGACCTCGACGAGACCGACGCGGCCAAGTCACCCGGCCACGACGGAGCCCAGCTGCTCATCAGGTCCGACAACGTCTTCGGCGAGGCCCACGAGGACGCGACGCGGCGCGACTTCACCATCAACGCGCTGTTCTACGACGTCGAGGCGTGTCAGATCCTCGATTGGGTCGGTGGTCTAGAGGACGTGCGCGGACGCATGGTCAACACGATTGGCGAGCCCGAGGTCAGGTTCCGCGAAGACCCTGTCCGCATCCTGCGCGCGCTCAAGTTCGCGGGCCGGCTCGACCTCGGCATCCACCCCGACGTCTACGACTCGATCGTGACGTGCCGCGACGCCCTGGAGCTCGCGGCCCGCCCGCGCGTCGCCGAGGAGGTCCTGCGTCTGCTCCGGGGTGGCGGAGCCCGCCGCACCATGTTCCTCGCATGGGAGACCGGCGTGCTCGACGTGCTCATGCCGGAGCTCGCTGCGCTGCTCTACGACTCGTTCGCGAGCGAGTCCCCTTCGTCGCCCGGTCACCGCGTGTTCCGCCTCCTCGAGTTCATCGATCGGCGCACGCTCGAGCTCGGCTCGCGCGACGACACCGTCCTGTGGACCCTCCTGCTCCTCGAGCCCCTCAAGGAGGCGACAGAGGGCGCACGGGATCGCAGCCAAGCCGTCAGCGAGTTCCTCGATCCTCTGCTCGAGCGCCTCGCGATCCCTCGCCGGTTCGCCGACGGGATGCGCCGCATCCTCTCGGTGCTGCCGCGCATTCTCTCCGGCAAGGCCGGTCGCTTCGCGCGCACCGAGATCTTCGAGCTCGCGCTCGAGGTCGCCGAGGCCGATCTCTACGCTCGTGGGCTCTCCACGGACGCCATCAAGGCCCTCCGCTCAGCGCCCCGAGAGGCTGCGCCGCGTGAGACGGGGGGACGGGCCAGCGCCGCGAAGGACGAGCCCGCCCGCGCGGCGGCGTCGACCGGGCGCGGTCACCGGGCCTCGTCCCACGGGCGCTCGCGCCCGACCCCTCGGCACTGACCTCAACCACGCGATCCGGCGACAGCCGGGCAGCTCTTCTCGAGGTGAGCGAGCTGGGCCGGCTCAGCCGCTGTCCTGGCGGCTGTGAACGCGTGTTGACGTAGGCCGCGCTATTCCCGCAATGTTCGTGCTCTCTTCGTTGGTCCGGGCTCTGCATAGAGGCGCTTCATGACCCCCGCCGCGCGCATGCTGTTGCTGCTCCCCACCGCCCTCTTCGCGTCCGGTTGTGTGATCAGCTGCAACGACGGAAGCGACGGCTACCAATGTGACGAAGAGAAGTGCTGCGACGAGTGGGGCTGCTACCCGATCGACGACGACGGACAAGGGGGCAGCGACGGCACGGGCGGGTTTGGGTCCGGCGGCGCCGCCCAGGGCGGTGCCCCTGCGGCGTGCGACCCTGCGCTGTTCGTCTGCGCCTGCGGCGACTCGAGCGAGTGCGCCCTGGGCCTCGCCTGTCTCGATGGGCAGTGCCTCGAGGCCTGCACCTTCGACTATGAGTGTGCCGACGGGCAGGTCTGCGCCGACGGTCGGTGCGTCGCAGCTTGTGATGAAGAGAGCCCCTGCGGCCCAGGCACGTTTTGCCAAGGCGGCGGTTGCCTCGTCGACGACGCGTACGTCGAGTGCGCGTCGGCTTCCGACTGCGCGGGCGGCGCCTGCGTCGCTGGGCTCTGCACGACGCTCTGCGCCTCGAACGCTGGCTGTCCCGAGGGCGAGCTCTGCGATGCCGCCTCTGGCTCGTGCTTCGCCGACCCGACCCCGACGCCCGCGTGCGACGAGGTCACCCCTTGCGCGGGAGATGCGCAGTCCTGCTTCGACGACGGGTACTGCCACTACGGCTGCGTCGTGGTCGAGGACTGCAAGCTGATCGACGCCCGGTTCGACGCCTGCGACGAGGGGGTCTGCAAGACCGCGGAGGAGCTGTCCCCCGCGTGCTCGTTCGAGCTGCCGTGCGCAAACGGCAGCCCCTGCGTGTCGAACCAGTGCGCCGGCCCGGTTTGACGGCGCGACTGCGCGCCGCTACGGGTCCTTCCCTGTGAAGGGCTCGTCGCGGCTCGCGTCGCTCGTCGTCGCCCTCGTGGTGCTGCTGTCGGCGCCACGGGCCCGGGCCGAGTCGTTCGCGGTGATCGATCTGCGCGGAGCGGTCGCCCAGACGGAGGACGGCATCCGCGCGCAGGCCCAGCTCAAGAAGCTCCTCGACCGTCGCCAGCACGAGCTCGACGGCAAGCAGACGGCGCTCGCCAGGCTCCGCAGCGATATCGAGCGGCAGTCCCGCTTCCTGAGCCGCGAGGCGCTCACCCGGCGCATGGAGATGTGGCAAAAGGAGATGATCGGGCTGCAGTCGGTGTTCGTCGACTACAACAAGGAGCTCGAGAAGAAGCAGGCCGAGCTCACGGGGCCCATCCTCGCGCGGATGGTCGCGCTGATCACCAAGCTGGCTCGGCAGAACGGGTACGACATCGTCATCGACAAGCAGGTCGTGCCGTACACCCGACCCGACCTCGACATCACGGATCGCATCGTCCAGATGTACAACGCCGGCGAGACGGGCTGAGCATGAGCGAGGCCGCGGAGCCGATCCGCCTCGATATCCAGGCCATTCTCGGCGTCCTACCTCACCGGTTTCCGTTCGTGATGGTCGATCGGGTCACCGAGCTCGTCCCCGGAAGCCACGTGCGAGGTCACAAGTGCGTGAGCTTCAATGAGCCGTGGTTCCCTGGGCATTTTCCGGGCAGGCCGATCATGCCGGGCGTGCTCATCCTCGAGGCGCTCGCGCAGATCGGCGGAGTGCTCGCTCACCAGAGCCAGACCCAGCCGCTCGTGGGCGAACGCGTCATGTTCTTCCTCGGCATCGACAAGGCGAAGTTTCGGCGCCCGGTGGAGCCCGGGGATCGCCTCGACCTCCACGTGACGATCCTGCAAGCGAGGAGCTCCGTCTTCCGCTTCCGCGGGGAGGCCAGCGTCGACGGTGAGCGCTGCGCGGAGGCCGAGCTGCTGGCCTCGGCCGTCGAGACGAAGGACTAGCGGGGGTGTCCCCAGCCCTTGATCTTGCTGGTCCGACCTCCGGTCGGACTAGGGGGCGTCCCTAGATCTGCCGCCAGAAGCTGGATCATTTCGATCGGTGTCGCGGATGGATTGTGTTGCCGTCGCGAGCATGATCAAAAATGGGAGTGCAGCGACACGCACTCACCGATGCTCAGTGGCGCCGCCTACAACGAGTCCTGCCGAAGCAGAAGGCCGGGCCCGAAGCGACGCGGGGTGACCGACCCTTCATCGAGGCGGTCTTGTCCCGCGCCAGGAGCGGCTTGCCCTGGCGTGATCTTCCTGAGCGGTTCGGCCCCTGGAAGTCGGTCTACAACCGGTTCGCAAACTGGGCGAAGCGAGGCCACTGGGCCACGATATTTCGAGAGCTACGCGTCGAGGTCGACGAGACCGGCTCGATTCTCGATGGCTCCGTTGTTCGCGCTCACCAGGATGCGTCGGGCGGAAGGGGGGGATCGAAAGCAATGCTTTGGGACGCTCTCGAGGAGGCGTTTCGACCAAGCTCCACGCCGTCGTCGACACCCAAGGCCGCCCGCTCCACGTCACGCCTCGGCGGGCCAGCGCCACGAAATGATGATGGTCGACGAGCTGCTCGCGCAGGCGCACGGCAAGGCCGTGATCGCGGATGCGGGTTACGACTCGAACCGATTTCGCGCCGCCGTGCAGAGCCGGGGAATGAAGGCGGTCATCGGCTCGAAACCCGAGCGTCCTCGCAAGCTGCCCAAGTCGCGAGACCTCTACGCGAAGCGCTACCTGGTCGAGCGATTCTTCCACGAGCTGAAGTGCTGTCGCGCGATCGCAACCCGCTACGAAAAGACCGCATGCAGCTACCTCGCGCTCGTCCACCTCGCATGTGCCCGCCTGTGGCTCGAGGCATAGGCAAGCGTGGCGCCGACGTTGTCGCGCCCTCAGCGGCCGGCCAGCTTGGTGAGCATGGCGGCCAGCCGCCCCAACAGGCTGAGCAGCTCTGCGACCTCGCTCTGTGTCGAAAGCCCCAACCGCCCGAGCGCCTCCACACAGGCGGCGGCCTCACAGGCCTCTGCGCGTGCCCCACGCAGCCGTTGCGCGCGATCTGCACCGCTGCGCGCAGCCCCTCGGCCAGCTGCAGAAACGCTGACTGGCTTGCTCTGCGAAGCTGATCGCTGAGCGGCCCGTAGCCCCGCGGCAGCTTCTTGGCGAGCGCGTCAGCCTTCTCGAGCGCGTCGAGCGCTACCGCGTACGCGTCGAGACCGTGATGGGGAAAGCGGAGAAACGAGGCCTTGTCGTCTTGCCCTTGGGTCATGCCCAACAACGCGCAGGATCCGTGACCGACGGGTGGCGCCGATCTCCGCCCTGAAATTCGATCCGCTCCCCGCGCCACCGCTCGGGCGCGGAGCGTGCGCGACGGGGCTGACACGAAGGCAAGACGGCGAGACCGGCCGATGACCCACAGCGAGCTCACCGAGGTCGAAGCCGCAGCCGAGGCCGAAGCCGAGCTTCCGAGCCCGAGCCCCGATTCACCAGGCTCGAGGGTCGATGCCGACCCCACGACCCCAATGCCGCAAGTCGAGAATCGGTCGTCGACCTCGACCTCGACCTCGGCCTCGGCGATCGGGAGGTCGGTCTCGGCGAGCGTGAGCGAGGGCCGGGCGAACCCCGAGCCGAACTGGGGACACCCCCCTAATCCGACAGCGCCTCGGCGCAGTCGGTCGGGTCCATCGAGCCCTCTTCGTAGTCGGCCTCGATCCAGTTCACCATGCAGCGATCCTCGGGCTTGCCCTCGTTCCAGATGCGCCCGCCCTTGTGCTTCTCGGTGAGGCGCGGCTTGCGCACGAGCGTGAGGGTGTCGGCCGTCTCCAGGCCATCGGTGACGGCCTTCATCTTCTCGGGCTCGAGCCCACACACCGAGTAGTAGTTGCGCTCGATCTCCTCGTCGGTGGTCGGCGCGCCCAGGTTGCCGCTGTAGATCGCCGGGTCGTCGTCGGGGTTGTACCGCAGGCCGTACTGGCTGTAGAGCCTCAGCGGACGCGCCGTGTTTCCGTGGCAGTCGAGCGTGCCGCAGCGCTGCTCGAGCAGTGGCGAGACCGCCTTGGAAGTCTTCGAACGGCGGGCAGCTCACCGTCGGCGCCGCGGTCAGGCCGTCGATGCAGCCCTGGGCGATCGCCAGCGTCGCGAGGCCGGCCGCGATGGCCAGCGCGCCTGCGCGCTGCACGCGCGGTCTGGGGGCGGCGCTCACTCGGCCTCCGCGGGCGGTACGCCAGGGCAGCTCTCAGCCACCTCGGGGTAGGGGTTCGAGGTGATCTCCGTCTCGTCGTTGCAGAAGATCCAGCCCGTCGAGTCGTTCTGCGTGCCGCGCAGCGAGTGGCACGTCGCGCACGAGCCGTCGCGGCTGATCCAGCTGTTCATCGAGCGAATCTTCTTCGTCTCCATCAGGTTGCCGGCGGCGTCGTACTTCGGGCAGCGGACCTCGACGGCGAGCGGGAACTGGGGGGCCAGCCCCTCGTTCGGCAGGTAGAAGTTGCCGATGCAGTTCGAGGTCATCGTGTAGACGTCACCCACGGCGTCGTAGACGACGACCTCAGCGCCCTCCACCGGCAAGAAGCTGCGCTGGTCGGCGAAGACCGTCCCTCCGAGCACCAGCTCCGGCGAAGCTCCGCCCGCCACGCTGTGGCACAGGACGCACGGCTGTCCGGGGCGGTGATGCTCGCCCGGGGGCACCTCGGGGAGCTCGTCGCCCCAGGCCTCGATTTGGTTGTCCGCGATCGGGTTGCCGCAGCCGAAGGCGAGCGCGGCGGACGCGGCGAGCGCGAAGCGGTGAGGCGTCATTCGATCTCGACCTCCGCCCCGAGGGCGCCGAAGAAGCCCAGGCGCTCGAGGATGAAGAGGTGATTCAGGTAGCGCGTGTAGACGACGTCCCCCACGAACGCGAGGGCGAAGTTGCGCTCCGCGCCGAGGTGGACCTTCACGCCGCCACCGCCGTACGCCGCGATGAACGGGCCGAGCTCGCGGTCCCCGGTGCGGTAGTTGGGCAGCACGATCTCTCCGGCGTCTTGCACGACGGGGTAGGCGATCTGCCAAAAATCAGTGCCCGTCTGCGCGTGGAACCGGACGTGCGGCCAGAACCTGACGCGGTCGACGTCGATCAGGAACATCGCGTCGGTCGTCGACGCCTTGAGGCCCCAGTTGTCGATGTACAGGCGCTCGTCGATCCTCAGCGTCTGCGACTCGAGGCGGTGCGCGACCCTGCCCGCGATCGCGAAGCGGTAGCGCTCCGTCGGCAGCTGCTCGAGCGCGCGCACCTGGCTTCGCACGCGATCGACCTCCTCGCGGACGAGCCCGGGCGGGATCTGCGCGACGACGTCCTCCGAGAACAGCGGCACGTAGCGGTAGGGCTTGGAGGTGTCGCCGGTCTGGAAGACCGCGGTCGAGCTCACCGTCACCACCGTGGACTTGTCGGCCACGATGCTCACGCCGGCGTCGACGCTGTTCTGAAGGATCACGGTCGAGAAGGCGTCGAAGCTCGTCCCGCTGCGGCCTTGGATGTCGTAGCCGAACCCATAGGCCAAGCTGGGCGTGACGCGCTTGTCGAGCAGATCGGCGGAGGCGTTCGCGCCTGCCGCGAGGGAGAGGTAGTCGGGCTCGATCGAGGCGCCGGCGGAGAGGCCGACAGCGAAGTCACCGAACTTCTTTCGACCGAAGATGGCCGGGACGTAGCGCGTCTCGGTCCAGCGCGGGGACGCGGTCGCGATGATGTCGGTCGACGCGGTCGTGACGACGTCGACCAGGAAGCTGCCTCCGAGCGTCCAGCCGCCAGTAGGGCTGTCGACGACGAGCGAGATGGCCGGGCTGATGACGTCGGTGTTGTCGTCGTCGTGGTAGCCGGAGAGCTCGACCCCGATCTTCACGTTGACGGGGCGACCCTGGCCTTGGCCGATACACTCCGCGAGCTCTTCCCTCGACTTCGACTCCTCGAGGCACTTGAGGACGCGGTTGTCCTTGGCGACGTCGGTCTGCGGGACGAGCTGGATGTCGATCTGCTTGCTCTCGCCGGGCTGGAGGGTGAACTCGCGATCGAAGACCAGCTTCTGACCGTTCACCTTGCCCGACGCGCGGATGCGGCGCGGGCCGGGGTTCACGACCGTGTCGTTGCCCAGCTGATCGTCGGCGACCTGCACGTCGTCGATCGACACGACCAGCTCTTCGGCGTTCGTCGGCTTCCGGAAGCTGATCTTCGGGGCCTTCTCGGAGATCTCTGCTGCGCGGTCTTGCGACTTCTTGCCGATGTCGCCCGAGTCCTTCGACAGCGCGTCGTACTCGACCTTCGCCTCGAGCCACTTGTTGCCGCCGTCGAGGCACTGCGCCTTCAAGTAGCGGGTCGAGCTGCGAGTCTCGACGGCGAGCGAGTCGTCGGCGTAGCCCGCGCAGAGCGCCCACTTCTTGTCGGCCTTCGCCTTCGTCGCCTCCTCCGAGTAGAAGAAGGCCTCGGCGCTCTTCCAGCCCTTCGGCGCCTTCATTCCTCCCGGGTATTTCTTGCGGGGCTCTTCGCTGGGGCCGATCGGCTTTCCCCCGTGCGCAGAGTTCCACGCGTCGAGGATGGGTCCCTTGTCGAAGCCCTTGAGCAGGTCGACCTTCGCGTCCTCCTTGAGGGCGATCCGGAAGACCTCGATCGCGTCTTTCTTTTGATCGAGGCCGCCCGCGAGCACCGTCGCGACGGCGACCAGGACCTTCGCGCGGACCTTCGCGCTGCAGCTGCCTTGCTGGCAGACCTCGCTCGCGAGCTGCAGCTTCTCGAGCGCCTCGACGTATTGCTTCTTCGGATATTCGGCCTCGAAGACGCTCTGGATGAGGACCTCGACCTCGGCATTGTTGCCGCTCGTGTCAGGGCCCGCGTACGCGGGCTCGCTCGGCGCGGACACGATGGCGAGCCCGAGCCCCGCGGCCATGAGCCAGGAGCTCAGCTTCGCGGCGAAGGGTCGGCTGCACGCCGCGCGGCGCGCATTCGGCACGCGCCGGGGCAGGGGGGTGGCTTTGGGAACGATGGCGCTCAAAGGATTGGATCGACAGGACGCGGAAGCCGGTGCCCCGGCCGCGGTCAGTTGCACCCGCAGCCGCTGCCCGTTCCGCCGCTGCCGCCCGTCGCGCCCTCGGAGATGGCGTGGAGGTGCTCTTCGCCCATCGTGCCCAGCGAGCCCGCGGCCATCGTGGGGTGCGCGAGCTTGCCGCGCTCGTACGGGGCGACAGCCGTGCAGCCGGTGGTGGCGGCGGCGATCGCTGCGAGCGCTGCGACACAGGCCGCACGCAAGGCCACCTGGGCCACGTTGCGAAGCCGGCGCGAGCCATCCTTCGGAGCGAACGTTCGGGGCGTCATAGGGCGGAGAGTATATCGTGGAAGCGCGCTCGGATCGAGTCACCCGCCACCTGCGCCACCCACCCCGCCGCCGCCGCCGCCGCCGCCGGCGCCCATCCCGCCCGTGCCGCCGCCGCCGGTCCCCGCACCGTCGAGCTTCATCCCGCAGCGAACCCACTCCTCGATGATCGCGGCGTGTCCGTCGTCGGCGTCGGTCGCCGGGTCGTCGGTCAGGCCGGCCGTGGGGGGCATGGCGCTGCCGCCGCCGAGCGTGCCGAACACGTTGCAGAGGAAGTAGGCGTTGTCCGCGTCCTCCTCGATGTAGGGGGCGCCGTTGTCGCCCACGACCGCCGCCATCGCCGCGTACAGCTCGTCGGCGGTCGCGTCCTCCGCCACGACGAGCGCGCTCGCGCCGGTCCCGCTCGGGCCGTGGCAAGGCGCGAGGGCGCACCCGCCGCCGCTCTCGGCGCCGAAGTTCGGCGCGCGCAGGATCGGGTAGACGTCGTCTCGGAAGGTCACCGTGCAGCCCGCGGAGTCGAGCTCGTAAACGCAGCCCTCGGCCTTCGTGCGCTGCGGACCACCCGGCGGCCCGTACGGACAGCTGTCGTCACGGTCTTCTTCGACGGTCTGGTCAGTGCAGATGGCGTCACCGACCGAGCACGCAGGCGCGGCCAAGAACGAAGCCCCACAGGCCAACACGACCCCGGCAGCGAGGCCGTACGACGGCCGGCCGCGACGCGGGAGACCCACGAAATTCATCTCCACGATCCTGCACGGCTTCGAGCGGTTCGACAACCCGAGAGACGCGCCCCGATCTGGAGCCGTTCTGGCGTGTCCGGGCGTCCATGACGTGAGCGGTTGGAAAACGGCGCCGAGGGTACGGTAGACTGCGCCCCCAACGACCAAGGAGACCGATTCCCCATGACCATGATTGCCCGAAAGCTCCTCCCGTGCGCGACGCTCGCGATCCTGATGGGGATTGGGGCCGGTTGCGCCTCTTCCTCGTCCACCTCCGACGGCGCGGCCTCGCCCGCCGCGGGGACCGGCAACGCCGCCTCCGAGCTGACCGCCACGTACGTCACCGGCGAAGGCCCGAAGACGCTCGCGGAGGCGAAGGGGAAGGTCGTCATCGTCGACTTCTGGGCGACGTATTGCGACCCGTGCAAGAAGTCGTTCCCGAAGTACCAGGAGCTCGTCGATCAGTTCGGCGGCGATCTCGCGGTCATCGCGATCAGCGTCGACGAGCCCGGCGACGTCAGCGAGGACAAGCTGAAGGAGTTCGCCAAGGAGACCGGCGTAAAATTCACGATCCTGTGGGACAAGGACCACAAGACCGCGGACGCATACAAGCCGCCCAACATGCCGACCTCGTTCATCATCGACAAGGACGGCAACATCTCGAAGATGCACGCCAAGTACGAGGCCGGCGAAGAGGCGAAGATCGCCGACGAGGTCAAGGCGCTGCTCGGCAAGTAGGATCTCGCGCGCCCGCTAGCGCGGGGCAGGGCGAGCTGAAACCAGCACTGCAGGAGGTTCTTCGCGTGGGGAGGGCCCCACGCGATTCCCTCGCGCCGGTTTTCCCGCGCTCACGCGCGTGAAAACCGAAGGGCCCCGCGGCAGCGGGCGCGCGAGAAAATCAATTAGACTTGCCGGCGCCGCAGCGCTTGTCGCCACGGGTCATGACGAACACGTCGTAGTCCCCGGCGTTCACGTCCCGCGGGACGATGATGGACCCCTCGAACCGGCCTTCGTCGTCCGTCGACAGCGAGCCGATCACGCGCGGCGCGGGCAGGTCGTCGTGCTTCATCGCGACGTCGACGCGCACGCTCTTGCACGCGTCCTTCTCGGTGAAGACGCGACCTTTGACCTTCAACGATTTTCCGCGCAAGACGGCCTTGTCGGTGACCTCGAGCTCGAGGTTCGACGGGGGGGCGTCGGGGCTGGCGGGGGTCGGGCTCGTGTTGCTGGGGTCGAGCGCCGAGGAGCCGTTCGGGTCGGGCGTGCCGTTGGGGTCAGCGCTAGGCTGCCCGTTGTTCGTGCGGTTCGCGAGATCCTGACCCGAGCCGTTCTGTGAATCGGCCGGCCACGAGAACGGATCTTGGGGGGGCTGATGCTGGGGGCGAGTGGGGTCGAGGTCCTGGCTCAGATCGAGGGCGGCGCCGCCGAGGTCGACGCGATGCCAGAGCTGCGAGTCGTAGACCTCGACCCACGCGTGCGCCTCGTTCGTGACCATCCGCGTGGGGAGGCCGATCTGCAGCGCCGTCACCAGGAAGGCGAACGAGCGGTGCCGGCACACCCCCTTCTTGGACAGGGCGAGGTCGAGGAACATGTCGCCGTGCCCCTTCGGCGGCTCCTCCGAAGGCTGGAAGGCTCGGTAGTACTCGACCATCTTGGTGAGCACCTCCTTGGGCCGCAGGCCCCGGTGGATGCCGATGGCGTTGAAGACCTGCTCGGCCTGCGCGTCGTGGCGCGCGAAGTCGACCGGGAGCTTGGGCGCGAGCTGGTCCCAGGTCGCGTCGCGGAAGTCCGAGCCGAAGGTCGCTCGCGCGATCGCGAGCTGCATGACGACCCTGACCCGCTTGCGCTCCCCGCCCCGGATGAACCAGTTCTCCGCGCCGTCCCTGAGGAGCGAGACCTGGGCGGCCGGCGATACGTGCATCTTGATGACGCGCGCGCCGGGCCCGACGCTGGGGATGCGCACGAGGTCGTCGGGCAGGAGCTCGACCGAGAAGTCTCCGTAGAACGGCTCGTCCTCGGGGCCGACCTCCCCGCCGATCGAGATGAGGCTGGTTGCCTTGTCCGAGACCTTCAGCGTGTAGTCGGCGGTGAGGGAGTCGAACGCGCGCAGGCGCTTGAAGGGTGCGGTCGAGGGCGAGAAGGGATCCTCGTAGCTCTCGATGTTCGGTTGGCTCGTGTCGCGGTCGGGCTCGTAGGTGCTGTCGGGGCTGTCGTCGGTCGACCCCCCGACGTACATCTTGTCGGGGTCCGGCGGGCGCTGCGGATCGGGCGCGGTCGCGATGCCGCTCGGCGTGTTGATGGCGGCCGGTAGGTTGCCGTCGAGCGTGGTCGCGGCGAGCGAGACGTCCTCGTCCGGATCGGGGGCGACGAAGACGTGCAGCATCGCCCCGTCCGCCGACGCGTGCGGCACCACCGCGAAGGCGATCAGCAGCGCGATGGCGGGGATGGGCGCGGCTCTCTTCATCGTCCCAGGCATGAAAGCACGGCCGGCCGAAAGTTCCAGCGCCCTTCCGACCGGTAGCGGCGTGTCAGCCGATGACGCCGAACTTCTTGCCGACCTTCTCGAACGCCTCGAGCGCGCGGTCGAGGTGGGCTCGCTCGTGCGTGGCCATGTAGCTCGTTCGCAGGACCTGCTGCTTCGGGGGGACGCCGGGCGTGATGAAGGGGTTCACGTAGATGCTGTAGTCGTCGAGCAGGCTCTTCCACATCATCACCGTGCGCAGATCCTGACGGATGTAGATGGGGATGACCGCCGTGTCGGTGGTGCCGAGCTCGAAGCCCATGCGGCGCAGCTCGGTGCGCATGTACGTGAAGTTCTCGCGCAGCTTCTCTTGTCGCCACGGCTCCTCCTGCATGACGTCGAGGGCGGCCATGGCCGCCGCGACGCAGGGGGGAGCGGCGCTCGCCGCGAAGAGGAAGGAGAAGGCGAAGTGCCGGATGTAGTCGAGGACCTTGCGGTCGCCCACCAGCCAGCCGCCGATCGACGCGAGCGACTTCGAGAACGTACCGCCGATGAGGTCGACCTGGTCCGCGACGCCGAAGTGGGCCGGGGAGCCGCGGCCCGCGGGGCCGAGCACGCCGAGGCCGTGCGCGTCGTCGACGAAGATGCGCGCCTTGTGCTTCTTGGTGACCTCGACGAGGCCGGGGAGGTTGGCGATCTCGCCCTGGGCGCTGAAGACGCCGTCGGTGATGACGAGCGCGCCCTCGGCGTCCTCGAGCTCGGCGAGCGCCTGGTCGAGCGACGCAGGATCGTTGTGCTTGTAGCGGACCATCCGCGCCTTGTTCGCCTGCGCGAGCCGCATGCCGTCGTAGATCGAGGCGTGCACGTCCTTGTCGACGACGCCGACGCTGGTGCGGTTCGAGAGCAGCGCCGAGATGGTCGCGAGGTTCACCTGATAGCCGGTGGTGAAGACGAGGCCCGCCTCCTTGCCGTGGTACGCGGCGAGCTTGGTCTCGAGCTCCTCGTGCAGGCGCATCGAGCCGTTCACGAGCCGGGACCCGGTCATGCTCGTGCCGTACTTGTCGATCGCCTGCTTCGCCGCCTCGCGGACCTTGGGGTGCGTCGTCAGGCCGAGGTAGTTGTTCGACCCCAGCATGATGACCTCTCGGCCCTCGAGCTGGGCGATCGGCCCGTTGTTGAAGTCGAGCGGCCGGAAGAACGGGTAGACGCCCATCGCGCGGGCGTTGTCGGCCGTCATGAATTTGTAGCACTTGTCGAAGACGTCCTTGCCGCCGACCTTGGCGAGGCTCGCGCGCTCCGCCATCGACTGGGCGAGATCGGCCTCGGAGGTGTTGCGCGGGCCGACCGGCTTCGGGGCCGGCTTGTCGGCCTCGGCCTCGGCCTCTGCATGGCCGTTCGCGCCGTTCACGGACTTCGCGGCAGCGCCGTTGGTCGCGCCCGCTTGGGGCGCCGGTCGCGGGCGCGAGCCGTCGACGACGTCAGCGTCTCCCCCGTCGAGCGCGGGGTCGATGTTGGGCAGGGCCTGCCCGTCGCGGAGGACGACCAGCGCCTGCTGCGCGAGCTGGCGCGCCGCCGAGAAGCGGTTCTTCGCGTCCATCACGCCGTTCGTGAAATTCATGAAGCGGTCGTCGCTGAGCAACCGCAGCATGGTCTTGTTACTACCGATTCGTTCGAGCAGGCTCATCACATCCCTCGCGGGCAAGCTCGTAGGCCGTCAGCAAGGGGAAGGCCAGCCTAAAATCCGCGGATTTTGCGGCGGAAAACCGGTCTCGACGCGAACCCGCCTACGCGGCGCGCCGCCCAGTCGCTGCCCTCCCGCGCAGGTGACCGGCGGAACAAATTGCAGAGTCGTGGTTCAGGGTGTAGAAAAAATTGCGAGGATGCGCCGCGTATTGGTCGTCGACGATGAGGAGAACCTGCGGCTCGTCGTCCGCTCGTTCCTTCGCCGCGATGGGTACGAGGTCGAGACGGCGGCGAGCGGGGAAGAGGCGCTGCGCCTGATCGAGAGCTTCGGTCCGGACTTCATCCTGACCGACGTGCGCATGCCCAAGATGGGCGGGATGGACCTGCTCTCCACGCTCAAGGCGAAGGGGAGCGAGATCACGGTCATCCTCATGAGCGCCTACGGCAGCCTCGATCTAGCGATCGAGGCGATCAAGGCCGGCGCCTACGACTACATCCCGAAGCCCTTCAAGCCCGAGGAGCTGCTGCTCACCCTGCGCAAGGCCGAGGAGCGGGAGAGCCTGCGCAGGGAGAACCGCGCCCTCAAGCAGGAGATCAGGGACAAGGCGCGCTTCGAGGACCTGCTCGCCAAGAGCCCCGAGATGCAGGCCGTCTTCAAGACCGTCGCGAAGGTGGCCGACTTCAAGACGACCGCGCTCATCACGGGCGAGAGCGGCGTTGGCAAGGAGCTGGTCGCGCGGGCGCTGCACTTCCGATCGGGCCGCAAGAAGGCCCCGTTCGTCGCGGTCAACTGCGGGGCCATCCCCGAGGCGCTGCTCGAGAGCGAGCTGTTCGGCTACCGGCGCGGCGCGTTCACCGACGCGACGACGGATCGGACGGGGCTGTTCGAGCAGGCGCACGGGGGGACCCTGCTGCTCGACGAGGTGGGCGAGCTGCCGCTCTCCCTGCAGGTGAAGCTGCTGCGAGTCCTGCAAGAGGAGACGATCCGGCGCCTCGGCGACGTCAAGGACATCAAGGTCGACGTGCGCATCCTCGCCGCGACCCACCGCGACCTCGCCGCCGAGACCGCGGCAGGGCGCTTCCGCGAGGACCTCTTCTACCGGATCAACGTGCTGACGATCCGCATCCCCCCGCTGCGCGAGCGCAGGGAGGACATCCCCCTGCTCATCGACCACTTCATCGCGCGCAACAACATCCGCCTGTCGACGCAGATCCGCGGGCTGTCGCCGGACGCGCGCAAGCTGCTGATGGAGTACAGCTGGCCAGGGAACGTGCGCGAGCTCGAGAACACCATCGAGCGCGCGCTCGTCCTGTGCGAGACCGACCTGATCATGGTCGACGACCTGCCGGATCGCATCAAAGAGGCCCACGACCCGGTGCAGGTGCAGCTCGCGAGCGGGGAGCTGTCGATCAAGAAGACGACGCGCGCGATCGAGGCCATCCTCATCCGGCGCGCCCTGGAGAAGACCAAGGGCAACCGCACGCAGACCGCGAACGTGCTCGAGATCAGCCACCGCGCGCTGCTGTACAAGATCAAGGACTACGAGATCGACCTCTGACCTACAGCCGCAGCGCGCCGCTCGAGATCTGGGCGTACGCGGCGTCGTCGAGCGGCTCGAAGGTGCGGAGCATGTCGTTGCGGACGAACAGCATGTCCTCGGTCGCGCTCGGGTCGAAGCCCTGCGCCTGCAGCTCGTTCTTCTTGAGCTTGAAGGTCGCGGTGATGTTCTGCTCGGGGAGCAGGCGCACGAAGAGCGGCGCCGCGTACGCTGGCAGCTCCCGCATGACGTGCTCGTAGAAGCGCTCGGGTGAGAAATGAGACCCGGGGGCGAGCGAGAGCGCGACCATGCCAGCGCGCCCGTCCGCGTGCGGGACGGCGACGCCATAGACGTTCGCCATCTCCACGCCCTCGTGGCGCCCGCACGCGTCGCCGACCTCGTTCGTCGAGACGTTCTCTCCCTTCCAACGGAAGGTGTCGCCGATGCGATCGACGAAGTAGTAGAAGCCGAGCCAGTCGCGCTTGAGCAGGTCGCCCGAGCGGAAATACGCGTCGCCCCGCTCCTTCACGCTGCGCACGATCTTCGCGTCGGTCGAGGCGTCCCCCAGGTAGCCCTCGAAGCGCATCGTGACCCGAGCCGGGTCGATGCGGCCGAGCAGCTCCCCGACCTCATCCTTGCCGCACTCGACGCACAGCCCCTTCGCGTCGCGCACGTGAGTCTCCGTCGTCGGGTCGAACCTCGCGAGGAACGCGTTGTTGAGCCACGGGATCGGCGGCATGCGCCCGACCGAGCCCTCGATCCCGAACAGGTTCGTCATGTTCACGTTGCCCTCGGTCGCCCCGTAGAACTCGTGGACGATGCCGGGCCGGAAGCGCTCGACGAAGCCCTTCCACACGTCGGGTCGCATCCCATTGCCGACGATGCGCGTCAGCCGGTGCGCGCGCTCCCGCGGGTGGGGCGGGGCGTTGAGCAAGTATCGGCAGATCTCGCCGATGTACACGAACGCCGTGGCGCCCGAGTCGGCGATCTCGTCCCAAAAGCGGCTGACGCTCAGCTTGCGCGACAGCGCGAGGCTAGCCCCCGTGAGGGCCGCGCTGCCCGCGCCGATCAGCAGCCCTGAGGAGTGGAACAGCGGCAGGCACACGTACAGCACGTCGCGCTCGCCGAGCCCGAGGGTGAAGCGGCCAAAGCCGGTCGCGCCCGTCATCGCGCGGGCGTGGGTGATCTTCCCCGCCTTCGGTAGCCCCGTCGTCCCGCTCGTGAAGATGTACGCGTAGAGGTCGTCGCCCAGCGCGACCGCGGGGGGGACCTCCGGCGCGGGCTCTGCGTCGAGCAGCGGCAGCTCGATGGCCCGCGAGAGCTCCTCGGTGCCGTGGCCTGGGCGCGTCTCCTCCCAAAACAGGGGCGGCTCCACCTCTTCGGGGCTCTCGGCGAGCGCCTCGACGAGGGTCGGGAGGTGCTCGCGCCCGACGATCATCGCGCGCGGCCGGGTCTGGCGCACCGCGTGGGCGAGACCTCGGCCCGACAGGTTCGTGTTGATCAGGCTGACCACCGCCCCGAGCCGCGAGATCGCCCAGGCGTTCACCAGGAACTGGGGGTGGTTGCCCATCATCAGCGCGACCGAGTCGCCGCGGCGGACGGCGGGGCGCCCTGCGCCGTGGGCGGCGAGCGTGCGGGCGCGCCGCGCGATCTTCGCCTCGAGCTCCCCGAAGCTCAGCCGCCTGCCCTCGAACAGGAGGAAGGTGCGGTCGGGGTCCTTGTGGGCCCACGCTCGCAGCGCGGCCGGCACCGTCGCCTCGGACACCGGGTCTTGGAGCATCACGTCGAGCGCCCCGCGCAGGCGCGTCGGGAACGTCCGCGCGAAGGTCGCCAGGTTCTTGGTCGTGCGTCGCATCACGCCCCTCCGGTCGGCGCGGGCACGCCGAGCTCCTTCTTGAAGTAGTGCTCGACGCTGTGGCTGAGATCGTGGAGGTCCCGCGTCGACGGGCCGCGCAGATACCCGCGGCGCTCGTAGAAGCGGTGCGCGGTGGTGAAGCGTGTGTCGCTCCACATCTCGACGAACGCCGCCTCGCGCTCCTGCGCCGCCGCCTCGACGAGATCGAGGATCTTGCCCCCAAGCCCGCCCGCTCGCGCGCGCCTATGGACGTACAGCTTGCGCAGCTCCACGCCCGCGCCACGCGGCGCGAACCCCTCGGGCCCCGATGAGCGCTCCGCGCGGGTGAAGCCCCCCATCGCCACCACCCGGCCGCTCTCGCCCTGCTCGGCGACCCAGAACGTCCCGCCTCGCGCTGCGGCCCAGGAGGCGAGGGCCCGCAGCTCGGGCAGCTCGCCGTCCACGTCGAGCACACACCCCACGTATTCGCCGAAACACGAGCCGATCAGCTCGATCAGGTCCAGCGCGTCTTCGTCCCTCGCCTCGCGGATTCGCGTCATCTCGTGCGCTCGGTGTTGCTCTCCAAGACGAGCGGATACTACCCTCGGCGCCGCGTGACATACGACTACGATCTCGTCGTCATCGGCTCCGGCCCCGCGGGGGAGCGCGGCGCCGTCACCGCCGCCAACCTCGGCAAGCGGGTGCTCGTCATCGAGAAGGCCGTGGACCCCGGCGGCGCCGCCGTCCACACCGGCACGCTCCCTTCGAAGACGCTGCGTGAGACCGCGCTCTTCTTGTCGGGGCGCGATCAGCGCGAGGTGTACGGCGTGGGCGTCACCATCGACGACAGCCTGTTCGTCCCGAAGCTGCTCTCCCGCAAGGCGACCGTGAAGCGCCTCGAGGTCGACCGCATCCGCCGCGCCTTCAAGGACTCGGGCGTCGAGGTCATCCGCGGTGTCGGTCACCTGGTCGGGCCGCACCAGGTCCACATCGAGGTCGCCGGAAAGAGCCCGTCGGACGCTCTCACTCGCGAGATCACCTCGCATTTCATCCTGGTGGCGACCGGCTCGGTTCCCCACCGCCCCGGCGAGCTGCCGTGGTCCGACCACGCCGTCGAGGACAGCGACTCGATCCTCGAGCTCGACGTGATGCCGGGCAGCCTCGTCGTCATCGGCGGCGGCGTGATCGGCTGCGAGTACGCCGCGATGTTCGCGGCGCTGGGTGTGAAGGTGACCCTCGTCGACAAGCGGAACGAGCTGTTGCCGTTCCTCGACCGAGACATGAGCGAGGCGCTGCGCGTCTCGTTCTTGTCCATGGGCATCGACGTGCGCCTCGAGGACGAGCAGACCGGCGTCCGCCGCGAGAAGGACCACATCGTCGTCGAGCTCAAGCGCGGCGGCACCCTCCGCTGCGACAAGCTCCTGTTCTGCGGCGGGCGCAGCGGCGCGACGACCGGGCTCGGCCTCGAGACCGCGGGCGTGAAGATGGGCATACGCGGCAGCATCCAGGTCGACGACCAGTACCGCTCCAACGTCCCGAGCATCCTCGCCGCCGGCGACGTGATCGGCTTCCCGGCGCTCGCCTCGACGTCGATGGAGCAGGGGCGGCTCGCGGCCCTGTACGCGTTCGGCGAGTCCGACGAGGGCGCCCTGTCGCACGGCCACAAACGCGCTCTGCCCTACGGCATCTACACCATCCCGGAGGTGTCGTGTGTCGGGCTCTCGGAGGAGGACGCGCTCGCCGAAGGGCGCCAGGTCGTGGCGGGCAAGGGCGACTTCGAGCACAACGCACGCGCCAAGATCAACGGCCTCTCCCAAGGGTTCGTGAAGCTCGTCTTCGACAAGAGCACGCGCGCCTGCATCGGCGCCCACGCCATCGGCGATCGGGCGACCGAGATCATCCACATCGGCCAGGTGTGCATCGCCCTCGGCGGCACGGTCGAGGCGATGAGCGGGATGGTCTTCAACTACCCAACGCTCTCCGAGTGCTTCAAGCACGCTGCACGCGACGCGCTCTCCCGCTGGCCATGAAGAAGAACTACGTCCTCGACACGAACGTCCTCCTCCACGATCCCCGAGCCATTTTCAAGTTCGAGGACAACGACGTCATCATCCCCATCTTCGTCATCGAAGAGATCGATCAGTTCAAGAGAGAAGGCACCGAGCGGGGCCGTAACGCCCGCACCATCTCCCGACTCTTGGACGATCTGCGCCAGAGCGACAACTCGCTCGCGCGCGGGGTCGACCTCGAGGGCGGCGGATACCTCCGCATCTGGATCCCGGAGAAGCGGCCCCAGCTCGCGGTCGGCTTCGACAAACACTCCGTCGATCAGGCCCTGCTCCAGACGGCCATCGACGTGCGGGACACCGACAAGTCCAAGCCGACGATCTTCGTCACCATGGACACCAACCTCCGCATCCGCGCGGACGCGCTCGGGATCTCCTCCGAGACGTACGAGAACCAGCGCGTCGAGGACGAGGCCCTCGAGCAGCCGTTCTTCGACATCGCGCTCGACGGCGCAGCGATCGACGCCTTCTTCCAGGACGGCCAGGTGACGCCGCCCCCCTCGCCCGCGCTCTACCCGAACGCGGCCGTCATGCTGCGGGACGCCGCGTCGGCGGGGCACACCGCGCTCGGCCGCTTCGACGGGGCGAAGGGGCAGGTCGTGAGCCTGCGCGTCTCGCGCGAGGGGGTGCTCGGCATCCGCCCGCGCAACCGCGAGCAGAGCTTCGCGCTCGACGTCCTGCTCGACGACTCGATCCGCCTGGTGACGCTGCTCGGCAAGGCCGGCACCGGCAAGACGCTGCTCGCCATCGCCGCGGGGCTCAAGCGCACCACCGAGGAGCAGACGTACTCGAGGCTCGTGGTGTCGCGGCCCATCATGCCGCTCGGCCGGGACATCGGCTTCTTGCCTGGCGACGTCGACGAGAAGCTCAACCCCTGGATGCAGCCGATCTTCGACAACCTCGAGTTTCTGTATTCGAGCGGTGGCGCGAAGAGCAACGGCCGCGGCTCGCGGGGCTTCCTCGAGCTGCTCGAGAGCGGCACCATTCAGGTCGAGCCGCTCACCTACATCCGCGGCCGGAGCCTGCCGAACCAGTACCTCATCGTCGACGAGGCTCAAAACCTGACGCCGCACGAGGTAAAGACCATCATCACCCGCTGCGGAGAGGGCACCAAGATCGTGCTCACGGGCGATCCTCATCAGATCGACAACCCCTACGTCGACCACGCGTCCAACGGCCTCTCGGTCGTCGCCGAGCGCTTCAAGCGCGAGCGCATCGCGGCGCACGTGGTCCTGTCCAAGGGCGAGCGGAGCGAGCTCGCGGAGCTCGCGGCGAACCTGCTCTGACCGGGCGCGGCTCGACGGTGGCTGCGGAGGGGAGCGGCGAGGAGCGAGAGGCGATCCTCAAGGTCGCTATCGCCAGGGTCGCGCTGCTCGCCCACCTGACGCCGGCCGGCTTGGAGTCCGAGGTCGCGAGGGTCGCTGCGGGGCTCAGGCAGGGCCGCTGCGGCCCGCCGGCGTTCGAGTACGCTCGCCCGCCGTCCGACCTCGAGCCGCTCGCGCGAGAGCTCGAGTCGTTCGCGCGGCGGTGGAGGGCAGAGGGAGCGGTCGCGGAGCTGTACGCCGACAAGGCGGACGAGGTCGCGCTCGAGGCGCGCCTGTGCGACGCGCGCGAGCGGGGCCTCGCGCCGCTCGCCAAGCAGCGCTTCTCGACGGAGCCCGAGCTCGCCGCCGAGGCAGACGTGCTCGCGCGCGCGTGGATCCACGACGTCGCTGACGCGCTGGAGACGGTCGGTGGCGTCGTCACGTCGGATGACGAGCGGGACCCTCGCTCGCTCGTTCGACGCATGCGAGCGGAGGTCGGGAGGCACCGGCTGCCCTTTCGGGTGGTGGTGGTCCGCTCGCTCGCGCCGCTCGCTGCGGTCGGCGACGGCGTCATCCAGATCGCGCCCGGACGCGCGCTCAGCGACGTCGACGTGGAGCGGACCGTGGCTCACGAGATCGAGGGCCACGCCTTGCCAGCGACGCGAGCGCTCGGCTCGCCGATGGGGCTCTTGCGGGTCGGGACCGCTCGTGGGTCGGACGACCAGGAGGGTTGGGCCCTGATCGTCGAGGAGCGCGCTGGCCTCATGCGCGCCGGGCGCCGCGCCGAGATCGGCCTGCGCCACGTGGCCTCGCGGTGCGCCCACGACGGCTGGACCTTCGTCGAGACGCTGGAGGCGCTGCGCCTGGAGCACGGCGACAGCGAGCTGGTCGCGAGGAGCGTCTGCCGCGCGTTCCGAGGCGGCGGCCTCGGTCGCGAGGCCGCCTATCTCCCGGCCATGCTCCGGGTCCGCCGCGCGCTGGCGGCGTCTCCCGAGCTGGAGGTCACCCTCACCTCGGGGAGGGTGTCGGTCGCGGCGGCGCGCGCGCTCGCTCGTCTCTGAGCGCGCTTCACCGCGCGCGGACGCTCAGCCCGACGCCCGCCCGCGGTCGACCTACGTCTTCTTCTCGGGGGCCGCGATGGGCACGAACGTGCCCTGCACGACCCGCTCCTTCTTCGCGGGGACCTCGCCCGGGTAGACCGTGACCTTGGCCTCGCCGATCGACTGGCCGCGCGGCGCGACCCACTCCTCGCGCTCCTTCACCCACTCGAGCACGGCGGCCTTCGCCTCCTCGCTGATGGGCCGCTCGTCGAGCTGATCGGTCTTGGCGAGCTCGGGCTCGTCGAAGCGATAGCACAGCTCCATCGGGCGGGTGGGGGAGGCCTTCTTCGCCTCGTCGCGCAGCTTCTGGGCGGCCTCTTCCGCCTCCTTGCGGCGCTGCTCGGCGCGCGCGGCCTTCTCCGCGTGCTCCTTCTCGTCGAGCTGGGCGACGCGGGCCTTCTCCTCGTCGTCGAGGGGCCGCATCGCGGCCTTCATTCGATCGTTGTCTTCCCTGGAGATCCCTTCGAAGACGACCCCCAGGACCTCGACGAAGCGCGGCCTGTTCGTGAGCCAACCCACGGCGGCGTCGACGGACTCGTGCTCCACGGCGCGCCCCTCGCCGTCTTCGAGGTCGCGGAGCCTCAGCATGACCTTCGGCATAGGGGCGCATCATCGCCCGACAGCGCCGTTCTGTCACCGCGTTGCGATGACGATCAGCGCCGTGGCGAGCGCGGTGGCGACGAAGGTCAGCCTGTTCATTTGCCGGGCCTTCCGCCGGAGGGCCTCGATCTCCTCGGGGTTCGCGACCTTCTCGGAACCCTCACCCATGTCGCGCAGCCCGTGCGCGGCCATGTAGGTTCACGTCTTGTAGAGCCCTTGAAAGGCGAGGTTGAACGCCCCGAAGAACGGCAACGCGGGCAGCAGGTAGAACGGCAAGGCGGCGCCGGTCCACTGTAGGATGGCGACGATGACGAGCGCCGCGCCGAACGCGTACAGGCTGCGCCGCAGGCGCTGCACGACGCCGCGATCGTCGATGTTGGGGGACGCGGAGATCATCGGCCGCGTTAAGAAGTAGCATGGGCGCTGGGCAGACGCTCGGCGTCGTGCAACAACGGCCCAGCGATAGACCGAGGCATGCTGCGGCGGATCGTCGATCTGAGGGAGGGAGAAGGGCGCACGCTCGCGGCGACGAGCGCGATCCTTGCGCTCGTCACGGGCGCGCATACGATCCTCGAGACCGCCCGCGACACCTTGTTCTTGTCGAAGCTGCCCCCCTCGCGGCTCGCCTGGGTCTACGTCCTGCTCGCGGCGCTGTCGCTGGTCGCGGGCGCCGTCTCGTCCGCGATCTCCAAGCGCTTCGGGCGGCGGGCGGGCTTCGTCGTCACCCTCGGGATCTGCGCCTACGCGATCGTCCTGCTCTACCTCCGCGAGCCCACGCCCGCGACGGTGTTCATCCTCTACGTCGCGAGCGGTGTCATCGGGACGATCCTCACGCTGCAGTTCTGGCTGTTCGCGGGGCAGCTCTTCACGGTCTCTCAGGGCAAGCGCCTGTTCGGGCCCCTCGCCGCCGGAGGCGTGCTCGGCGCGACGCTGGGCGCCACCCTCGCAGCGGTGATGCTCCGCTGGACCTCTGTCAGCTCGCTCTTGTTCTCGGGCGCCGCCCTGTTCATCGGGGCTGGGCTGATCGTCACGTTCGTGCCGACGGTGGAGGGCATCGACGACGAGGATCTGTCCCCAGTGCAGGCGTTCTCCTGGCTCCGCGACGCGTCGCTGCTCAAGAGCGACCGCTACGTCGCGCTGATCGGGGGGCTCGTCGCGGTCTCGACCGCGACGGTCCTGGTGGCCGACTACCTCTTCAAGTCCACGGCCGTCGCGACCCTCGGTCCAGCGAAGCTCGGGCCCTTCCTGGGCGCTTACTACGCCGTCCAGAACGCGCTGGCGCTCGTGGTGCAGCTGTTCGTGACCGGCCCGCTCATCCGGCGGCTCGGCGTGACGACCACCTTGCTGCTGTTCCCGCTGCTGGTGGGCGCCGGCGGCGTCGGCGTGATCGCGACGGGGGCGTTCGGCGCGGCGCTCGCGGTCAAGGGCGCCGACGGCTCGCTCCGGCACAGCCTGCACCGCGTGAGCACGGAGCTGTTGCTGCTGCCGCTGCCGAGCGAGATCCGAGACCGCGCGAAGCGGCTGATCGACACCATGCTCGGGCGCGGCTCGCAGGCCGTCGCGGCCGGTGCCATCGTGGGGCTCTCGGCGTTCGGCGCGGCCGACCCGCGCACGCTCGGCGCGATCGTCGTTGGGCTCTCGCTGCTGTGGGTGGGGGCGGCGCTCGCGCTGCGCGCGCCCTATCTGGACGTCTTCCGGCGCGCGCTCGCGCGAGGAGAGCTCCCCGACGGCGAGCAGGACCTCGACCTGTCGGCGGTGGAGACGATCCTCGAGTCGCTCGCGAGCGACGACGAGAACCAGGTCCTCGCCGCCATCGACGTCCTCGCGAGCTCGCGGCGGCGGAGGCTCTTGCCAGCGCTCATCCTGTACCACGAGTCGCCGGCCGTGCTGGAGCGTGCCCTGGGCGTGTTCTCTGCCGAGCCCAGGCGAGATTTCGTGCCGCTCGCGGAGCGTCTGCTCGGGCACGCGGACCCCGCCGTGCGCGGGGCCGCCGTGCGCGCGCTCGCGGCGTCGGGCAACCGCGGCGCAGCGGAGATGGCGCTCTCCGACGCCGACCCCAACGTCCGCGCGGTGGCCGTGTTCTTCCTGGCCTGGGGCGCGGAGGCTCCAGAGCGGGATCGACGGGTCGAGGCGGTGCTGTCTGCGGAGGGCGACGACGGTTCGCAGGAGCGGCGCGGGCTGCTCGCCGCGATCGGCGCGCACGGCGACGAGCGGTGGGCTCCCGTGGTCCGCGCCGTCGTGCGCGCGGAGGCCGCACGGCGGTCGCTGGGCGCAGCGGGTGCGGCGGCCGTGCGCCGCACCCGAGAGGCGTCGCTCGCCGGCTACCTCGTGGAGGAGCTCAAGATCCGCGAGAGCCGCGGCGCGTTCCGCGACGCGCTCCTCGCGCTGGGCGACCCCGGCTTCGAGGCGCTCGAGCGAGCGCTCTTGGACCCCGCCGTCCCCGAGGTCATCAAGCGCCAGGTTCCCCGCGCCATCGCGAGCTTCGGCTCTCAGGTGGCCGTCGACCTGCTGCTCGGCCGGCTCGGCTCCGAGCCGAGCCCCTCGGTGAGGCACCGCATCGTCAAGGCGCTGGGGCGACTGTCCACCGACGCGAAGACCGGGCTGGTGGGCCGGCTGAAGTTCGATCGCGCGCGCTTCGAGCGCCTCGCCGAGGACGCGCTGAAGGAGCACCTGGCCCTAGGAGAGCTCGTCGTCGCGCTCGCAGCTCAGGAGCCTGCAGCGGAGCGGCCGAGCGCGCCGCCCGAGGGCTCCCCCGGCCGGATCTCGTGATCGACCTGCTCAGCGAGCTGCTCCGCGACCGGATGACGAAGTCGCTCGAGCGCGCGTTCCGCTTCATTCAGCTCGCGCACCGCAACGAGGACCTCGAGAGCGTTCACTACGCGGTGGTGCGAGGAGACAAGCGCGCGCGCTCGACCGCGCTCGAGTTCCTCGACGTGCTCACCATGGGTGACGACGCGCTCCGCACGCTGCTGCGGCTGGTGGTCGACGACCTACCGCCGAAGGAGCGCGCGCGGCGCGCCCGAGAGATCCTCGCGCCTGGGGCCGACGCGCTCGGACACGACGAGGCGTTGACCCGCCTGATCCGCGACGAAGATCCGCTGCTCGCCGCGCTCTCCGTCGCCCATGCGGCAGAGGCCGGCCTGCTCGAGCTCGTGCGCCTCGCTCGGCAAGAGGCCAAGCGCCGCCCCGAGCTGCTCCGGCTCGGTCCGCCCGAGCTGCTCCCCGCGAGGTTGACCTTGTCCCATGCTTGAGCCCGACGTCGTCCTGCCCAGCGAGCAGCGCAAGCTCGTCGAGCGCGAGCTCTTCCTCCGCGCGATGTCCCCGGCGAAGCCGCCGCCCGAGGCGGCGCGTCAGCTCGCCCAGATCCTCCGCGACGTCCACCTGCCCGCCGGCGCCGTGATCTTCCGCCGCGGGGACGAGCCGGTGAAGTCGTATTACGTGGTCTCCGGGCAGGTCACGCTGGAGGGCCTCGAGGGGGATGACATCGAGTTCGGGCCGGGCGCCATCATCGGGATCCTCGACTTGAACATCGGCCGCCCCCGCATCCGCACGGCGGTGGTGACCAAGCCGGCGCACGTGCTCGAGATGCCTTACGACGGCTGGATGGAGGTGCTCGAAGACTTCCCCGACTTCACGTCGAGCGCGCGCCGCGCCGTGGCGAGGGGGCTGCACGAGATCATGCTCACGATGGCGCCGACGGGCGGCTTCGAACACATCCGGCGTCGCGCCGACCCCCTGCCCGACACGGACGTCGTCTCGAGGATCATCGCGCTGCGCAGGGTCCGGAGCTTCGAGCGATGCAGCGTCCAGGCCCTGGCCGAGCTCGCCTCCCGCGCGGAGGTCCTGGAGCTCGAGGCCGGCGAGATGCTCATGCGGCCGGGCAGCGGGAACGAGCGCATCTTCGTCGTGATGCGAGGCTCGGTGCACGTCGAGCGCCGCGTCGCGCCGGAGCTCGCCGCGACGTTCTATCCGGGCGAGCTCGTCCTCGGCTCGGCGACGTTCGCCGGGGCGCTCCCGGGGTACGCGAGCGTCGCCGGCGCCAATACCGCGCTGCTCGCGATCGACCAAAGTGAGATCGACGACGTCGCCGACGACCATTTCGACCTCGTGAAGGCCGTGCTGCGGGGGATGTCGATCGAGCGAGACACGCTCGCGACCGTGCGGGCGCGCGCCGCGGCGTCCCGGCGCGGCGGTGGCTGAGGGCCCAGCGTCGAGGGACGTCCGGCCCAGGCCTCGACCGTCTGACGTAGGTGTTTCGTCGGTGCTCGCGTCGTGGCATGGTCGGCTCCGCGATGTCGGGACACAGCGGCGACAATTTCACCATCGACCTCGAAGAGGCGACGGCGATCGTCCGTGTCTTCCGTCGCCCCGAGCTCGGCCCCAGCGACGTGGTCGCCAGCGCGAAGCGGCTCGCGGCGCGTTGCGCCGAGCTCGCGCTGGCCGCGAACGTGAGCGGGCTCGTCCTCGACCTGCGGCGCGCCACCGGCGCGGTCGCGCCCGACGTCGAAGCCGAGTACGGGCGCGTGCTGCGCGCGTTCGAGAGCACCGCGCAGCCGATCGCGGTGCTCGTGTCCGACGCCGTCCAGGCCATGCAGGCGAAGCGCCTCGTCTCGGCCGACGCCCCGAGGCACGGCGGCGTCTTCACCGCGCGCGATCAAGCGCGCCGCTTCGTCGGCGCCGTCGATCGCGACGCCTCGACCCGCTTCGATCTGATCGGCGCGTTCACGGCGGAGAAGACCGGCTCGCGCGGCTGATCCGAGCCGCGGATCGTCGTCCGCGCGAACCGCGCGGTGGAAAATTTGGCAAGGGCGCGCGACGTCCGCTAGGCGTCGCGAAGTGGAGCGGACAACACAACCGAGCGCGAGCTGGGCGCCGCGCGCGGGGCCTCGCGAGCTCGTGCTTTTGGCGTACGAGCTCGGGGTCTCCCGCGCGACCGGCGTGCTCACGATCGAGCCTCGCGGCGCCTTCCCCGAGCTCGTGCTCGTGCGCGTCGGGGAGGCGATCACGAGCGACGCTGACCCGATGGGCCGCCAAGCCACCGCCCGCCTCGGTCGCCTCGCGACCCTGGAGAGCGCGCGGCTGTCGTTCCACCCTGGCGCGGTCTCGGGTCCCGAGCGCGCGGTGCCGCTCGCTCGTTGGGCGCGGCAATGGCTCGAGCGCGACCTCGACCTCGACGCCTCGAACCGGCTCGCGTGCACGCTCCAAGAGCGCGACCTCGCCCTCGACCCCACGCGCGCACCGGATCCGGCGCAGCTCGACCCCGCGGAGCGGCGCCTCGTCGCGGCGCTCGCACGACCGCGTACCCTCGGCGAGCTCGCGACGGTCGCGCGTGTCCCCCGGTACCGGCTGCTCGCCTTCTTGCACTTCTTGACTCTCACCGATGGCCTGAGGGTCGTGCCGAGCGCTCCGCGCTCGGGCGTGCGACGCTCGGCGCCCTCGCGCGCACTGCGCCCGCGTGGCGCCGCGTCGACGCTGCGCGTCGCGTCCTGAAGCGCTGGCAAGGGGAGCGGGTCGGGCGGGCCCACTTGTAACCACATCGGCTTGGGCCTATGCGTGGATCACGGTGGCCATGTCACGTCCGCCCAGCGACGAACGGATCGGTGGGGTCGACGACCCCGCTGGGGCCCCGTCGTCGCCTGCGCCCGCTGACGAGGCGCCTTCGGGCCGTGACAGCTTCGGCCCCGAGAGCACGACGGCCGCCCACCTCGTCGGCATCTTGCGCGCGTTGGTGGCGAAGCGCGCGGACGCAGCGACCCAGGCGCCGGACGGCCCCTACCGCGCGGGACAGCTCATCGTCGGCAAATATCGGCTCGATCGCTGCCTCGGGGTCGGCGGCATGGGGCGGTGTGGCTCGCGCGCAACGAGGTGCTCGAGGCGGAGGTCGCGCTGAAGCTGATCCGCCCGCACCTCGCGGCGCTGGCGCCGGTCACCGAGAGGCTCCTCAAGGAGGCCCGCGCCTCCGCCAAGCTCCAGCATCCGGGCATCGTTCGCGCCTTCGACTTCGGCAAGACCGAGCAGGGGCACCCGTTCATCGTGATGGAGATGCTGCACGGCGCGTCCCTCGCGGACGTCCTCGACGCGAGTGGGCGGCTCTCCGACGTGGCCGCCGTGCGCGTGATGCTGCCCGTGATCGGCGCGATCGTCTTCGCGCACGAGCGCGCGGTCGTGCACCGAGACGTGAAGCCCGACAACGTGCTGCTCGTCGACATCGACGGGGCGATCGTGCCGAAGGTGGTCGACTTCGGGATCGCGCGCCTGCGCGATGAGGCCCAAACGGGCCGCATCACGGCCGACGGCGCGGTGGTCGGGAGCCCCGA
Source organism: Polyangiaceae bacterium (assembly GCA_016719945.1). Classification (GTDB taxonomy): domain Bacteria; phylum Myxococcota_A; class Polyangia; order Polyangiales; family Polyangiaceae; genus Xiheicaenibacterium. The sequence goes on from JADJYE010000030.1 coordinate 246,434, forward strand.
CTACATGTCCCCGGAGCAAGCGCTCGGCGCCGACGACGTCGACGAGCGCGCCGATGTCTGGTCCGCTTGCGTCACCCTGTATGAGCTCGTCACCGGGCGCCTGCCGTTCAAGGCGGCGAACTACAACGCGCTCATGCAGGCCATCATCCGCGACGAGCCGCCGCCGATCACCGACCTTGGGGCGGGGGACAGCTGGCTGTGGACCATCGTGAGCCGCGGCCTCGAGAAGGAGCGCGCAGCCCGCTTCGTCTCGATGCGCGAGCTTGGCAAGGAGCTCGCCTCCTGGGCGGACGCGCGCGGCGTGAGCACCGACTGCACCGGGGCTTCCATCGCGACGACCTGGCTCCGCGAGGCGTCGCGCGCCGAGCCCGAGCGCGCGATCGCGACGCTGCCGCCCCCTCGGAGCCCGTCCGGGGCCGGCTCCGGCGAGCGGCAGACGACGCCCCCGCACAGCATCACGCAGCACGAGGCCGTGATCGCGCGTCCGCCGACGCGGCGAGCCCCGCTCGCGGTCATCGGCCTCGTCGGTCTCGCTGCGATCGTGGGCGCGGTCGCGATCTTCTCCTCGCGGGGCGAGGCGCCCGCCTCGAGCAGCGGGGCGCTCGTCGCAGCCAGCGACGCGCCGCCCGTCGCGACCGTCGCGCCGTCGTCGGGCGTCGTCGTCGCCCCGGTGAGCGCGCTCGCCGTTGAGCTCAAGCCGAGCGAGCCCGACCCGGGCACCGCTTCCGCCGTCGAGGCTCCGCGCCCCGACTCGACACCATCGACGCGCGCCAAGCCCAAGCCCAAAGTGAAGCCCGCGCCGAAGGGCACGAGCGTGCCCGCGATGCCCAAGGAGCCCAACTTCTAGATGATCGCGGCCGCGCTGCTCGAGCGACGTTCGTCGGCGCTGCTTTCGCTCGCCGCCCCGATGCTCTGTGCTTGCTCGCTGATCGCGTCGTCGCTCCTGCCCGAAGATGGCGGCGGCGGCTTCGGCGGGGCGGGCGGCTCGGGCGCGTCAGGGGGCGGCGGCGCGGTGGGCGGCGGCGGGGCGGAGCCGGGCGGCGCGCCGGCGGTCGGCGGTGCTGGCGGCGCGCCCCACGGCGGAGGAGGGGAGGGCGGGCAGTCGGCGATCTGCGAGCCTCCGCGCGAGTGCGTAGGCGAGCTCGCGCAGGGCGAGTTCGTGCTCTTGACCCGTGAGCCGTACCCTTCGAGCGCGGGCCTGTGCGGCGACGGTGAGCCGGCCACGGTGTCACTGTTTGGTCCTGCCGCCACCGCCGAGTGCGGGTGCTCGTGCGGGCCGCACACCGGCGGCGCCTGCGCGCCACCGCCGATCGAGTGTTTCCAGACCGCGTCGTGCACCGGCGCGGTGATCCCGGTCGGCCTCTCGTTCGCCTCGGTGGGGTGCGTCGCCGTGCCCAACCAATACGACACGCTCTCGTGTCGGCTCGCGGGCGCCGTGTCGGTCGCTGACGACGGCGGCTGCGCTCCCAGCTCCCCCGCGCTCTCTCCGCCGGCGTTCCAGGACCAGATCCACGCGTGCGCCGCCGTGGTGTCCGCCGGCTGTGCAGACGGAGAGTCGTGCGTCTCGAGCGACAGCTGCCTCGCGCTCCCCGGGGCGGTCGACTGCCCGACGAGTCGCCCGGAGCGCCTCGTCGCCTATGGCGCCGGCGACGACCAGCGAGCCTGCACGCCGTGCACCTGCGAGGTGATCGCGTCCTGCTCCGGAGGTGGGGTGCTGTTCCACGACAACGACGACTGCACGAACGACGCTCCGCCGCTCGCCGTCAGCGCTGCGTCGTGCGTCGACGTGTCGAGCCTGATGGATGGCAACACCGGCGCCGGAGAGCGGCTCGCGATGGTCCTCGACGCGACGTGCGCCGCCTCCGGGGGTGCACCCTCGGGCGCCGTGCTCGCCACCGAGCCCGTCACGTACTGCTGCCCGCTCGGAGGCCTGCCGTGAGGTCGATGCTCATGTTCGCGTTCGCGTTGGCTGCGCTGAGCGCCGCGCCCTCGGCTCGAGCCGACGAGCCCAACCCAGCCGACGTCGCGGTCGCGCGTGAGCATTTCAAGGCCGGCGCGAAGCTCGCGGAGGAGGGCAAGTGGGCCGAGGCGGTCGTCCGTTACCAGAAGTCCCTCGAGATCAAGCGCGCGCCCATCACGCTCTACAGCCTCGGCATCGCGAACAAGGAGCTCGGTCGCTACGTCATCGCGATCGAGTCGCTGCGCGCGTTCCTCGCGGAGCCGCTCGTCGACGCGACGAAGCCCTACGAGAAGCCGGCGCGCGAGGCCATCGCGGAGCTCGAGCTGAAGCTCGGCTACGTGCTCGTACGCGTGTCGGGCGCTCCCGACGCTCGGGTCTCCATCGACGGCGTCGAGCTCCCCGCCGCGTCGGTCGGGGAGCGACGCCCCGTCGATCCCGGAAAACATGCGGTGGTAGCGCGGGCGCCAGGGTACGCCGAGGCGAGCCGCGAGCTCGACGTCGCGTCCGGGCAACAGCTGGAGGTCGAGCTCACGCTCGCTCCCATCGAACAGCCCACCGACCCTGCTCCCAGCCCGACGCCGCCCGCGGTGGTCGCTCCGCCCAAGAGCGCGACGCCACCCCCGCTCATCGCGGCTCCCCAGCAGGCGGGGCCAGCGCGAGCCATCCAGTGGGCGCTGGTCGGCGGCGGCGGCGGGCTGTTCGCGATCGGGCTCGGCGTAGGCGTGGCGGGGATCGTCGAGGCGTCGGGCGCGCCGTCCTCGGAGGGTGAAGACGCCTCGACGGCGCTCGACCTGGCGCTGGCCGGGGACGTCGTCGGCGGTGTCGGGCTCGCGGCCCTCGGCGCAGGGGCGATTTGGCTGATCGTCGACGCCGTCCGCGGCGAGCCCGAGCCTCGCGCTCCGGTGCGGGTGACGGCCCGCGGCTTCGAGCTCACCTTCTGACGAGCGCGCGTTTGGCGTCCGAGGCCGGCCCGTCTACGCTGCGGCAGTGAACTCGCTTCGCAGAGCTCCCTTTCTTGTCCTCGTCCTCGCTTCAGCCGGGTGCTTCATCGACTCGATCTCCGCGCCCGCGGACGGCCCGTCCACAGGCGGCGCTGGCGGGTCGATCGCTGCTTCCGGGGGCGCCGGCGCAGGCGGAGGCGGCGGCGCCCCGACGTGCAGCGAGGCGGCGGACTGCGGCACCTCCAACGACTGCGTCACGTTCGCGTGCGATGGCGGCAGCTGCACGGAAGATCGCGCCCAGCTCGGCGCCAGCTGCGAGGGGACCTCGGGGAAGGTCTGCGATGGTCAGGGAGCGTGCCTGCTCGATCTCGGGGCCGCGTGTGAGCAGGGCGACGAGTGCGCCTTCGGCGAGTGCGCCGACGACGTGTGCTGTGACGTCGCCTGCGACGGCCCGTGCCAGGCCTGCGGGGTCACGGGCGCGTGCGAGCCGCTCCCGGCAGGGACGGTCGACCCCGCGTGCGCGCCCGGCGTCTGCGACGCGGCGAGCACCTGCGCGATCGGCCCCACCGCCGGCGCGTTCTCGATCTCGTCGACCTCCGGCATCGACGCGTGGACCGGCGCCGTCGACGCGGCGAACCGCGCCATCATCGGCGGCAGCTTCGACGGCACCGTGACCTTCGATGGCACGATGTACACCGCGACCAACTTCGACGCGTGGGTGGCCCGCTACAACGAGGCAGGCCTCGCCTCTTGGGGGGCGCACTTCGGCGGCCCCGGGAGCGAGGACATCACGGGGATCGGCCTCGCGGGCGGCACGCCCTACGTGTCGGGCTGGCACAGCGCGGGCGTCACGATCGGCGCCAACGTCCTCACGGTGAACGGCGGCCCAGACGGCTTCGTCGCGCGCCTCGACCCCGACACCGGAGCGCCCCTGTGGAGCCGCTCGATCGCTTCGGTGGGCAACGAATACACGAGCGGCATCGCCGTCGACGGCGACGGCAACGCCATCGTCGTGGGCCTGTTCGATATCAACCTCGACCTCGGCGATGGCCTGATGTCCAGCGCGGGGGGCAGCGATATCTTCGTGCTCAAGCTCGACCCGACCGGGCAACCCCTCTGGTCACGCCGCTTCGGAGGTGTGTTCAACGATCGCCCGCGGGACGTCGCGGTGCGCTCGGACGGCTCGATCGTGATCGGTGGCGCGGCAGGAGGCCCGATGACGATCGGCGCCGCGATGCTGAACGATCCAGGAGGCGAAGGCGCCTTCGTCGCCGTGCTCAGTGCCAGCGGCGATCCGCTCTTCGCGGACCTGGTCGGAGGCTTCGAGGACCAGCTCGCGCGCTTCGTGGCCGTCGGGCCCGCCGACGAGTTCGCCCTGGTCGGCGGTCTGCGAGGGACGGCGATGTTTGGGCCTTCGCAGCTGATGTCCGCGGGAGACGTCGACGTGTTCGCCGCGGTCTACAACGCGAATTTTTCTCGACGCTGGGCCCGGCGCTTTGGTGACGGCGCGTATCAGGAGGCGTGGGGAGCCCGCTTCGATCAGAACGGAAACCTGCTGCTGGTCGGCGACATGGACAGCACGCTCGACTTCGGCGCTGGCGTGCTCACCTCCGGCGGCGGGCGGGACGCGTTCGTGGCGAAGCTCGCGCCCGACGGCACACCCCTCTTCAGTCGCCGCTTCGGCGACGGTGCCACCCAGTTCGGCAACGTCGCCGGTGTCGGCGCCGCCGGCGAGCCGTTCGTGATCGGCTCCTTCGATGGGACCCTCGACGCGGGCAGCGGGCTCAGCCTCACCAGCACCGCTGGGCGCGACAGCTACGTGATCAGGCTCGACCCGTAGCCGTCACAAGCTCGCGATCTTGGGGGCGCCCGCCGCGTTGCGCGAGCGCTCGTCGAGGATTCGCTGGATCTCAGGCCAAAGTCGCGGGTCCGCCCCGCGGACCCACTCGGGCTGACCGGGGATCGAGCACAGCCACTCGGTGGCCTCCTTGGCGTCCTGGAAGACGCGCTGCGGAGCCTTGCTGCGCGCGACCAGGTTGATCCCCGTGATCACGCTGCGGGCCAGGCTCGCCATGAACCCGCTCGCCTCCACCACCACGGCCTGGCCGGTGTTGAACCTCTCGAAGCGGTTGGTCAGGTTCGCGCCGGCGAGACGGGCCTCGTTTGACAGATCCACGTTCACAGCGCCGCGCAGCATGACGATGCTGGTCATCTGCTTGTGCTCGCCGCAGATCTGCTCGCAGGCGCGCGTGATCGACGTCAGGTGCGCCAGCTTGAGCTCATCCCAGTGGACGTTGAGCAGCAGCGACCGATAGCGATACAGAGTTTGATCGGGCTCTTCGTTGATCAGCGTGAACACGTCGCATCCTCCTCGCGGCCGTCAGCCTTCGCCCTTGACCCGTTCGAGCACGTCCGTGAGCCCCTGCTGCAGGTCCTTCGGCGCCTTGCGCGCGACCCGCTCTGCGAAGCGGCGAAGGTTACGCTCGATCGCCTCGGGCTGGACCTTGATCATGCGCGCGGCGCCCGTCGCCGGCTTCGCCGGGAGCGGCAGCGCCTCGGCGATCGCCGTGGCCGAGTCGAGCGCCGCCTCCTGGCTGTCGAACCAGTTCGTCCACCCGCCCGCGAACCACATCCCGTTCGTGCCTTGCCAGGCCTTCAACCCCTCGCGAAGGGCCATGAAGGTGGTCGTCGGCAGCGGGATGAAGTGGCTGTGCTCGAGGAGCTGGTGCCGACAGGGTCCGAGGTTGGGCGCGCCCCACGACTTGAAGACCGGGATGCGCTTGCCCAAGCCGTAGGTCGGGCGCAGGCGGCCGAACCACACGCTGAACGTCAGGTCGTCGCCGTCGACGATCGTGTTCGCCGGCTCCCAGTCGTCGCTGTCCGGCGGCATCCAACAGGAGCCGTCCTTCTGCATGCGGATCGTCAGCGGGATGTACTCGAGGCCGCGCAGGTTGGTCACGAGCGGGAGCAGCGTGCTGACGCCGCCGACGCTCGTGCCGGCCTCGATGATGTCGGCCGCCTTGTGCGGGTCGCACGCGAAGACCACGTGATCCGCTTGCAGCACGCCGTCCTTCGTCGTCACGTGGAGCGCGCCGCCCGCGCCGCTGCTGTCGGGCCTGACCGCCAGCACCGGCGTCTTCAGCTTGGGGGTGACCCCAGCGGCCTCGAGGGCGCGCTTCAAGATCCCGTCGAGGCCGATCATGCTCTGGTACGTCTGGAACGTGGGCAGCCCCGGCAGGTCGGGCGGGTCGGTGTCGACGTCCGGCGTCCCCGGCTCGCCGAACAAGTTCCGCACGAAATACGTCGTCGCGTAGAGGGCCGACGACTCCCCGATCCGCGAGTAGGGCAGCGAGACGAACTGGTAGACGAAGGGCTTGATCACCTTCTCTTTGAAGTCGTCGCTGAGAAGATGAAGGGTCTTGAACCAGTCGTCGATCGACAGCGTCCAGCTGGGGTTGGAGCGGTCGAGCTCCGCCGAGTACGCGAGGTAGATCAGGAACTCGCTCAGGCGGCCCCAGTCGGCCGCGTCGTACTGCAGGAACTCGATCACGCGCGAAGGCAGCCACAGGCGCTGGTCGTTGGCCTGCTTGTCCCACACCAAGAAGCCGGCGGGCGCGCTGATCACCTCGGAGGCTGAGTCCATCAGGCCGAGCTGATCGACGAGCGCCGTGTAGCTCGGCTGGGGGTTCTTGTAGAAAAACTGCGCGCCGCAGTCGATGTTGTAGGGCTTGCCGCCGTATTCGACCGTGGCGCTCATCGTGTTGCCGCCGACGCGGTCGTTCGCCTCGAACAGCAGCACCTCGTAGGCGTCGCCGTACATCTCGCGGATGCGATAGGCGGTGAAGACGCCCGCGGCGCCGGCTCCGACGATGACGATCCTGTTCGTGGTCACAGATAGGCTCCCTTGCTGGCAGGCACGAGGCAGAGCCTCGTCGCCTTGGGCGGGTGGGTGAGGGGCAGGAAGATCGGCGCCGGAACGGGGGCGCCGCCCGCGAGCGCGAGCGCCAGCCCACGCCGGCGCAACAAGCGGCCGACGAGCAGGTTGAAGAGCGTGCCCTCTGCGATCGCGATGTGGTAGCCGAGGCAGAAGTGGGGGCCGGCGCCGAACATCGCCGTCTCGAGGGTGCCCGGGCGCGGGCGCTCCTTCCAGCGGTCGGGGTCGAAGCGATCGGGGTCGGGGAAGCGCAGCGCGTCACGCAGGATGTGGACGAAGGGCACGTTGATCAGCGCGCCCTTCGGGATGGTGCCGCCCTCGAGCTCGATGGGCGCGGTGACGCGGCGGATCACCGAGTGGATGGGCGGATAGAGCCGCAGCGCTTCACGGAAGGTCCTCTCGGCGAGCGTGAAGCGGGACCCGTCCATCGCCAGCGCGGCGAGATCCGCGTCGTCGTCCGCCTCGGTCGCGAGGCGGCGCTGCAGGTCTGTCGATGCGGCGAGGTGAATCAAGCTCCACGAGATGGATGAGGCGGTCGTCTCGTGCCCGGCGAAGGTGAGCAGCCGAAGGTTGGAGACGGCGAGGCCGCGATCGATCAGCGCGCCGTCGTCGGCGCGGCCGTTCGCGATCTCCCCGACGAGGGATTTGTAGTCGCCCGAGCGACGGCGTTCGTCGACCATCTCGCCGAGCTGGGCGTCGAGCCAGTCCCTCGCGCGGATCGCGACCCACTGCAGCGGGTTCGGAAGCTTGCCGGTCGACGGGAGGCCCGCCAGGAGGAAGCGTTTGTATTGGGTACGCCAGGCAGCGAGGCGCTCGACCGGTACGCCCATGATGCGGAAGATGATCTCGAGCGCGATCTCCCCGACCTCGGAGGCGACGTCGAAGCTCGGCGTGCGCTCCCACTTGTCGATCCGAGCATCGACCGCGGAGGTGATGATCTCGAGCACGTCCGATTGGCGGACGCGCTGCGGCGTGAACGGTGGCGTGACGGCTTGTCGCACCCTGCGGTGCTCGTCGCCGTCGAACGAAAACAGTGTGTTCCCGAGCAGCGCGCCGAAGCCCTCCGCGTAGAACGACGTCGAGACGGAGGGGCTCTTGAGCAGGCTCAGCGCCGCGGGGTCGGCGTACATGAGCTGGCGCGCCCCCGGCCCGCCGTGGATCCAGAAGAGCGGCCCGTGTTTGGCCCTGCCGCGGGCGCACAGCGCAGGGAAGCGCCTGTACATCTCGGCCATGTGACCGAGGACGGGCAGCGCGCCGTCGAGCACGGGAAAGTCCCGCTTGCTCGCGCCTCGCGTGTCAGCGTCAGCGTTCCCCATGCTCAACCCGGTCCCCCTCGGCGGCGCAGCTTAGCAGGGGGGCTCGACGCGGGTCAGCCGCGGATCACTCGGTGACGGTGACGAAATGCGTGACCACGTCCGAGCCACCGCGGTTATCGCGGATCACGGCCCAGATCTGGTAGCTGCCGGGCTCCTCCGGGGGGACCCACTGCACCCCGCGATCCTCGATCAGCCCGGTCGTCGCATCGGCGATCAGCTTGGTCTCCCCGTCGAAGCTGCCTCCCGTCGCGAAGTAGCTCACCCACACGACCTCGTTGAGGACGTTGCCCTCCGCGTCCTTCGCCTCGGGGTCTTCCTCGGCGATCGAGTCCGGCACCTCGACGTCGACGTCGTAGACCTCGCACTCGGTGAACTCGTCGGTCGCGGAGCAGCCGGTCTTGCGCCGCTCCTCGAGCGTCACCGGGCAAGCGCCGACCTCGAGCGTATCGCCCTCGGCGCGCGTCTCGCCGTCGAAGATCATGCCGACGACCTCGGGGTTGTCGTTCTCGCGCCCGTCCTCGAACGCATAGATCTGCGTGTACCCCGGGATGAAGGCGTCGGGGCCGAGCTCCCTGCCGTCGGAGTCGAAGCAGCCGAGCGGGAAAAAGCCAGCCTCGGTGTCTCCCTCCTGGATCACCGGTCGGACCTCACCTGCACACGCCAGGAAGAAGACGAACGCGAGGCCGTATTTGGGCCCGTACTCGGGCTCGGGCGCCGACGAGACGATGTCGTCGGGCAGGGTGAGCTCGAAGCTGTCGACGCCCGGGCCGCCGGCGATGTAGCCGTTGGGGTCGATCTCCCCGGCCTCGAGCTTGGCGAAGATCTCGGCGAGCGGCTCGTAGCAGCCGTAATACGCCTGCCCGGGCGGGTTGAAGCAGCCGCCCAGCCACACGATGTTGACCGGGACGAAGTTGTCGAGGCGGCGGCCGTCGACGTACGTCATCTTGAAGGTGACCGCCTCGCCAGGCTTGCCGAACGGCTCGTCGGCGCCGACCGCAAGGATGCGCACGGTGTTGACGAGACCCGGGGGATCGAACGGCGCGGCGCAGCCGCTCGCGCCGGGCCCGCCAGCGAACACGGCCGCCAGCAGCGTCGCGCACAGGCCGCCGAGCGCGGCGCGTCGCGCCTTCTTCTGCGGTCGGGTGCTCATTCGTCCTCCCCGAAGTCGCCGCGGATGCCGATGCTCGGCAGGATCGGCAGGCCGTTGACGTATTGGCGCGCGGTGTAGTTGAAGTTGTAGCCGACCGCCTCGGGGTTCTGGTTGTTGTAGACGTTCTGGATGTCGAGATAGACGGAGAACGCCCAATATTTGAACTTCCACTTCTTGTCGACGCGCAGATCGAGGGAGTGGAAGACCGGCAGCCGCTCGCTGTTGTTGCCGATCGGGATCGGCGTGTACGCGCCGGTCGCGCCGTGAAAGAGCGCGTTGGTCCTGAGCGGGTTGCAGCCCGGCACCTGCGGGTCGCAGACGACCGGGTCGATGATGTTGCCTGACACCAGGCGGAAGCGGGCGCCGAGCTCCCAGCCGTGGCCGAGCTGCACGCTGCCGATCATGGTGAGGATGTGCGTCTGATCGAAGTTGACCAGGAACTCCTCCTCGCCCGGGGCGTTCTGCCTCACGCTGCGCGACAGGGTGTACGCGACCCAGCCGAAGAAGCGATCGTCTGGCTTGTAGCGCAGCAAAAACTCCCCGCCGGCCGCGTAGCCGACGCCCTGGTTGTCGTACTCGAGCGCGGTCGCCTCGGCCGACGCCCTGCCGACGACCTGGTTGTCGAGCTGCTTCACGAAGCCCTCGACGGACGCGTCGAGCTGCGTCGTGACCTCCTGCTCGAGGCCGAGCGCGTAGTGGATCGCCCGGTTCGACTCGACGCCCTCGGTGCCCAGCGGCGGGATCGCCTGCTGGAACTGGGGAGGCTGGTGGTAGACGCCGACGCCCGTCTTCAGCGTCGTCTTCGGGAACTCCCGACGCAGGCCGAACCGCCCTGACAGGCGCGGGCTGAAGGCGAACTCGGAGGCGAAGCTCGTGTAGTCGAGGCGCACGCCGGGGACGATGCGCACGCCCGGCGCGGGCTCGAGCTCCAGCTCGGTGAACAGCGCAGACTGGACCGCGAACGAGCTCTGCTCGAGCTCACGGAAGGGGCGCGTCGAGAACGGCTGGCCCGGCGGCTCGCCCGGCCGCTGCGTCTGCTCGGGGAGGCGGAGCCGAACGTCGCCGTAGCCCGAGAAGATGTCGAAGCCGGTGTTCAGGCGCACGGCCTTCGAGAACTCGTGCGACCACTCGGCCCTCGTGTTGAAGCTCAACACGTCGAGGAAGAAGTACAGCGAGCCGAGGCTGAACCCGAGCTCGTCGTGGCCGAACGCGGCGACCGTCCGCACCTTGTCGCGGGGCCCGATCTCTCGTTCGTAGAGCAGCTGCAGGCGCTGAAAGGCCGTCTTGAGCCCGACGCTGCCCGAGAGCGCGGGCTCGTTGGGCCCCGGGTCGGACAACAGCAGCTCGAGCGAGTCGTCGGAGCCGAAGAAGCCGAAGCGGAAGCGTCCGGCCTTCGCCGAGTTGTGCTCGAGCAGGGCTTGATAGTCCCAATACACGGGCGCCTGGGTGACGCCGGCCCCTGCGGCCTCGAGCGTCGGGCCGAGCCACGCGTCGAGGTACGAGCGTCGGCCTGCGACGGCGAAGCTCCAGCCATCGGCGATGGGCCCTTGCACCATCGCGCGCGTGTCGATCAGGTCGGTCTGGACGAGGCCGTGGTAGCCGTCTTCCTTCGGCTTGCGCAGGCCGACGTCGACGATGCCGCCCGTCACGCGGCCGTACTCGGCGCCGAAGTTGCCGGGGTAGAAGTCGATCTTGTCGAGCATCTCGGTCGGCACGACGCTCGACAGACCGCCGAAGTGGTAGATGAGCGGCACGGGGGTGCCGTCGATGAACGTCTGCGTGTCGGCGGGCCCTGACCCGCGCACCAGGAGCAGCCCGAGGATCGCCGGCGGGCGCGCGACGCCGGGCAGGTTCTGGATCGAGCGCAGCGCGTCGCCGTTGGTGCCGGGGATGCGGTTGATCTCCCGCTTCGACAGGGTGCGTTTGACGACCTCACGGGGCGGGCGCTCACCGCGGACCGTGACCTCGATGCCGCCCGCCGCCACGAACACGCGGTATTTGACCTGGCTCGACGCGTCCGGCGCGATCACCTCGACCAGCTCGGTCGGGCTGAAGCCGGCCGCCTCGACCTTCACGTCGTAGGTGCCGGGGGCGAGCTCACCGAAGTCGAAGCTCCCGCTCGCGTCCGACGTGACGACCTGAGCCGGACCCCCAGCGCGCGGCGTGAGCGTGATCTTCGCGCCGATGATCGGCACCTCTTCGGTCGCGGAGCCGGCGGCCTTCTCCTTCGAGTCTCCCAGCACGACGCCGGAGAGACCGGGCGCATCGGACGGCTCGTCGATGGGGTCCGGCGAGGCGGGGTCGTCCTTCAGGTCGAAGGTGAAGCGGAACAGGACCTTCGACGCGATGGCCGTGCCCTTCGCGTCTCGCGCCGGGCTGAGCTCGAGCAGCTTGCCCGCGGCGACCGCCGCCTCGTCGAACCCATTGCCGGCCGGCTCGACGACCTTCACGCCGGTGACCTTCCCCTGCGCGTCGACGTCGAGCTCGACGACGACCTGGGCCTCGAGGCCCTTCTCCTTCGCCGCTGGCGGGTGGACAGGGGCGACGAACTTCACGACGCGCGGCGGGGCCGACAGATCGGCCGCGGGGGGCTCGGCCGGCGCGTCCTTCTTGACGGCGCCAGACTCGCCTCGCGGGAGGCCGTCTTGCGCCGACGCGACGCCTGCCGGGAACACGGCGGGGACGAGCACGCCGGCCGCCGCAACCAGGAGCGAGACCACGGACCTGCCCCAGGCACGGTGCCTCGATGACGACGTGTCGGGGACCCTCATGCTCGCGCGAGCGAACACTACACCGGATCGTGTAGCGTGTCCCGCATGAGGACACGTGCTGCAGTCGCATACGAGGCAGGCAAGCCGCTGGTCGTCGAAGAGGTGGAGCTCGAGGGGCCGAAGCACGGCGAGGTGCTCGTCGAGCTGCGCGCCACCGGCATCTGTCACACGGACGAGTTCACGCGCTCGGGCGCCGACCCGGAGGGGCTGTTTCCCGTGATCTTCGGGCACGAGGGCGCCGGCGTGGTCGTCGACGTGGGGCCGGGCGTCACCAGTCTGAAGCGCGGCGACCACGTCATTCCCCTGTACACGCCGGAGTGTCGTGCCTGCAAATCATGCCTCAGCCGCAAGACCAACTTGTGCACGGCCATCCGCGCCACGCAAGGCAAAGGGCTGATGCCCGACGGCACCAGCCGCTTCTCGATCGGCAAGACGAAGATCCACCATTACATGGGCTGCTCGACCTTCTCCAACCACACGGTGTTGCCGGAGATCGCCCTCGCCAAGATCCGGGAGGACGCCCCGTTCGACAAGGTCTGCTACATCGGCTGTGGCGTGACGACGGGGGTCGGCGCGGTGCTCTACACCGCGAAGGTCGAGGCGGGCTCGAACGTGGTCGTCTTCGGGCTCGGGGGGATCGGCCTGAACGTCATCCAAGGGGCGCGGATGGTCGGGGCCGACATGATCGTCGGCGTCGACATCAACCCGGCGCGCGAGGCCATCGGACGCAAGTTCGGGATGACCCACTTCGTCAACCCGAAGCAGATCGGAGGGGATCTCGTCGCGCACCTCGTCGAGCTCACCAAGGGGGGCGCCGACTACTCCTTCGAATGCGTCGGCAACGTGCAGCTCATGCGGCAGGCGCTCGAGTGCTGCCACCGCGGGTGGGGCGAGAGCGTGATCATCGGCGTCGCCGGCGCGGGCCAGGAGATCGCCACGCGGCCGTTCCAGCTCGTCACCGGGCGCGTGTGGAAGGGCTCTGCGTTCGGCGGTGCGCGGGGGCGCACCGACGTGCCGAAGCTCGTCGACTGGTACATGGAAGGCAAGCTCGACATCGACAGCTTGATCACGCACAAGCTCCCGCTCGAGCGCATCAACGAGTCGTTCGATCTGATGCACTCCGGCGAGTCGATTCGCGCCGTCGTCGAGTACACATGACGCAGCTCGCGACGCGGAGCGAGCAGCGCGCGTTCGACGGGAGGCAGGGCTTCTACGAGCACGCGAGCGCCGTGATCGGCGGGCCCATGCGCCTGTCGGTCTTCTTGCCGCCGCGCGCGCTCGCCGGCGCAAGCGTGCCCGCCGTCTACTTCCTCGCCGGCCTCTCCTGCACGGAGGAGACGTTCATGGTCAAGGCGGGCGCCCAGCGCGTGGCGGCCGCGCTCGGCCTCGCCCTCGTCAGCTGCGACACCAGCCCGCGCCACGCCCGTTTCCCGGGGGACGACGAGCACTGGGACTTCGGCCTCGGCGCCGGCTTCTACGTCGACGCGACCGAGTCACCGTGGAGCGGGGCCTATCGCATGGAGTCGTACGTCACGCGTGAGCTCGTGGAGGTGGTCGAGCAGAGCTTCCCGATCGACGCGAGCGCGCGGGGGATTTTCGGCCACTCGATGGGGGGCCACGGCGCGCTCACCCTCGCGCTGCGACACCCCGAGCTCTATCGCAGCGTCTCGGCGTTCGCCCCCATCGTCGCGCCGAGCCGGGTGCCGTGGGGAGAGAAGGCGCTGTCGCGCTACCTGGGCGCCGACCCGGGCGCCTGGCGCGAGCACGACGCCGTCGAGCTGCTGGCGGCGGGACGGCGGTTTCCCGGCCCCGCGCGGGTCGACCAAGGGACCGACGACAAGTTCCTCGAGCGTGAGCTCAAGCCCAGCCTCCTCCAGGACGCGTGCGCCGCCGCGGGCCAGCCGCTCGAGCTGCGGCTGCGGCAGGGCTACGATCACAGCTACTACTTCATCGCGACGTTCATCGAGGAGCACCTGCGTCACCACGCGAGCGCGCTCCTCGGCTGAACGTCACCTCCTCAGACGGGGTCGCGTCGCTTGAGGATGAAGCAGAGGATCACCAGCAGGGTCAGCGTGAACCCGATCAGGACGGCGTACGGGACCCACTGCGTCTCGTAGGTGAAGAAGCCCCATGAGCCCTTGAGCTTCTCGGCGGCGACCTGCGCTGTGGCGCACTTGAAGTCGCCGTTCTCTATGAAGTCGTCGGAGCTGGAGATGGGCTCCGGCATCTGCAGGTCGATGCTCCAGGATTTGTCCTCTTCGAGCGCGATCCGGTTGGGGACGATGGCGGCCTCGAAGCCCCAGCGCGAGGGGATGGCGTAGTAGAGGTACTTGAGGTGCGGGACGCTCGTGATGGGCACCAGCAGACCCCCCAAGATGATCTGGGGGATGAGCGCGATCGGCGTGAGCGCCATCGCAGCCTCGCTCGAGGTCACCATCGTCGAGAGCAACAGGCCGAGGGCCGTCGAGACGAGGGCCGTCGCGACGCAGGCCCCGAGCATTTGCCCGAAGCCCTCACCTCCTCCCGGTAACCCCAGACCGAAGAAGACGATGCCCAGCAAGATCGTGCACTGCACGATGCAGAAGAACGCGAGCAGGATGTATTTGGAGAAGACGTAGTTGAAGAGGCCGAGGTTGACCATCCGCTCGCGGAGGTAGATCGCTCGCTCGGACACGATCTCGCGCGCGGCGTTGGAGGTGCCGAACCAACAGGCGGCGACGACGAGGAAGAAGATCGCCGGGGTGTCGTCGCGCGTCGACTCCATCCCCGCGAGGACGGTGGCCGACTCCATGCCGCCCTTGCCGTCCTTCGAGAGCTGCTGCAGCGCGGCGAGGCACCACTGCGGGATCGTGTCCTCTTGGCCGCCGAAGACCAGCGTCAACAGACCGCCGATGATCGGCGCCTGCGAGAGCATGATGATGAGCCCGCTGACGTCGCGCACCTTGCACTTGAAGTAGCGCGACAGGAGGAGCCCAAGCTGCCCGCGGGTTTGCGCCCGCCCGGGTGGCAAGCCGTGGGTGCTCTGGCCGCTGCCTATCTCGCGGCGGCCCGAGTACATGCGCCGGTAGGTCGCGTTGCCGTCTTGGAAGAACTCCCCGCGCCACTCGGTCGCGGCGATGCTTCGGGCCTGCTGCCGCGACGCGTTCGGGTTCTGCTGGCGCAGGCGCTCGTAGATGGGCCGCTCGCGGGCCGCGAGCATCTCGAACATGTCGCGAGGGTTGTCGACGTCGTTCGGCTTGCCCTGGCGCTCCTTGAACGAGCCGAAGAAGCGGTACGCGTCGGGCTGCGTCGGGCCGAAGAAGGTCGGGATGCCGCCGTAGCCCATGATCAGGCAGTGCGTGAACTTCTCGAACTCGTCCTTCGCCGGCTGATGGATCGTCATGACGATCGTCTTGCCGGTTTCCTTGGTGAGGTTCGCCAACAGCTCGATCAGCGCGGTCGTGTCGTCAGCGGCGAGGCCGCTGGTCGGCTCGTCGAGGAAGAGGATGACCGGATCGGTCACCAGCTCGAGCGCGATGTTCACGCGCTTGCGCTGGCCGCCGGAGAGGACCTTCTTCTCGGGCCGGCCGATCTGCAGGTTCTTCACGCCGTCGAGGCCCAGGTCCTTGAGGGTCTGCTCGACGCGCTGATCGATCTCTTCGTTGGAGTAGTCGGGCGGCAGGCGGAACTTCGCCGAGTAGCGCACCGCTTCGAACACCGTGAGCTCGGGGTGCACGAGATCGTCCTGCGGGACGTAGCCGATCGAGCCGCGCAGCGTGTCGTAGATGGCGTACAGATCCTCGCCGTTGATGCGCACGACGCCGCTGGTCGGCGGCAGGTAC
This sequence comes from Polyangiaceae bacterium, assembly GCA_016719945.1. GTDB lineage: Bacteria > Myxococcota_A > Polyangia > Polyangiales > Polyangiaceae > Xiheicaenibacterium. The sequence continues at coordinate 262,327 of JADJYE010000030.1, forward strand.
CCGTTCAGCGTCAACAAGAGCGTGGTCTTGCCGGCGCCCGACGGGCCCATCAGCGCGATCATGTCGCCGGGGAGGGCCTTGAACGACACGTTGTCGAGCAGGGTCTTCATCTCGCCCGGGTTGTCGCGATCGGGCACCTGGAGCTGGAGGCTCCACGCCTCGATCTCGTAGAGCGGCTTACCCGCCCAGCGGTCGGCGGCGTAGTCCTCCTGCACGACCTCCGCCGCGCCCGTGGCGGAGATCTCGATCTGCAGGGGCATCGGCCCGATGTAGATCTTCTCGCCGCTCTGGACGCTGATCTTCTGGCCCGGCGCGATGCGGTGGCCGCGGACGTACGAGCCGTTGGCGCTGCCTCGGTCTTCGATGAACAGCTGGCCGCCGACCTGATGCAACAGCGCGTGGCGGCTCGACACCTGGGGGTGCTGGATGACGATGTCGTTGTCGGGCGTGCGACCGATCGTGCGCACTGGCTTGTTGCCCGCGCCGAAGTCGAGCTGGCCGAGGATCGTCTTGTTCTTCTTGGCGGGCGAGGCGCCCGCCGGCGCCGGCCCCGGCGCAGGCGCCGCCGGACGTGCGCCCGCGCCTTGCGAGGCCATGAACGCGTTCGTCTCGAGCGACGCCGCGGCCGCTGCGACGGACATGCCGTGCGGCGCGATCATGGTGCCTGGGGACGCGACCGCGCCGCCCATCGACTGCGCGTGCGGGTGCTGCTGCATCTGCTGCTGGCCGCCCATCGACGGGTAGCCGCCGGGCTGCGCGACGCCGCCTTGCGCGATCTGGGCGAGCAGCGAGACGGGAACGGGCACGGGCCCGAACGCGATGATGCCGTTGGGGTCGAGGGGGCTCGGCTGATTCGGCGGCAGCTTCGCGCGGTTGGTGCCGACGAACGTGCCGCTCGTCGAGCCGTGGTCGACGACCATCATGCGGTCGAGCATCACGGTGGCGTGTTGGCTCGAGACGCTCGGGTGTTGGATCACCAGCGAGGCCCGCGCCGGGTCGCGCCCGATGATGAGGTGCCCCCGTTGCGCTTGCTGCTGGCCCTGGGCCATCACCTGCATGCAGATCGCCGGGTGGCTCAGTGGGACGGGGACGTTCGCGACGACGAAGGCGGTCCGGAAGTCGAACGGCACCTGCTCGCCGGGGCTGAGCATGCGTGACTGGGCTCGACCGCCGCCGGGCGCGTGGACCTGCACCGCCGTGTTGGGCCCGGCCGGGATGAAGATCAGCTTCCCGCCGCCTTGGTGGACGATTCTGGCGTGCTCGGGCAGCACACCCGGGGCCGCGAGCACGACGTCACAGTTGGGAGCGCTTCCGATCGTAACGCTCTGTTTACCGAAGCCAGGGATCATCGATTCGCCTTCAGTTGTCGCCCCTCGGGGGCCTGCTTCAGAACGAGAGCCGCCGTCAGCGGAGAAACAAAACCCAAACGAGCACGAGCATCACGACCGCCACGACGAAGCTGATCGCGAGGGCCAAGAAGAGCACGTTGCCACCCGTACGCCCACTCGCCGAGTCGACGTCCGAAGGACGTGTCGGCCGCAGAGCCGCGTCGTGGGGGTAGGCGTGTGGCGGCGCGTGGGCGGCGCCGCCCTGCCACCCCGCTTGGTGGCCTTGCGGCGCAGCATGACCCCAGCTTTGGGAGGGCGGGGGAGCTCCGAAGCCGGGCGCGGAGCCGGTAGCGCCGGGCGCCGGGGTCATGGGGGCCGCCATGCCCTGGGCGGCGCCCATCTGCGGGGAGACCATGGTCTGCTGCGCCATGTTGTGCTGGGCCATGCCTTGGGGGACCATCGCCTGGGGGGAAGGTGGCGCCGGCATCTGCGGGGGAGCGCCCGTCTGGAGGTGCTGTACGGCTTGGGGCCCGACGTACCTCACGGAGACTGGCGGTGGCTGCAGCCCGCCGACGCCGTCGAGACGGTAGTCGGGCAGCCCGCGCGGTGGCTCGAGCGAGGCCGAGAGCCCTGCGCTCATCGCCGCTGCCGTCGGCGGAAGGGGGAGGGCGCCGTGACCGTGCGCAGCGGCTCCCGCGATCGCCGCGTGGGACGTTCGTGAGGTGCCGTCGTGGGCGGTCGGCGCGGCCATCATGTTGACGGTGTCTTTGCGACCTTCACGCGGGGAGTCGATGGTGGTCGGGCCGGCGTTCTGACCGCCCTCCATCCCCTGGGTCCTCGAGAGCGGGTGTCCGACGCCGGGGGTCGAGCCGGTCGCCACGGGCGCGCCAGCTGCCGGCGAGACGACGTCGCCAGCGAGCGTGGCGCCGGTGCGGGTCTTACGCTGCGCAGTGCCGACCACCATCGCGATCTGCACCGTGATGTTGTCGTGCCCACCGCGCTCGTTCGCCATCCTCACGAGCTGCTGGCAGGCTGTCTCGATGGTGCCCGAGGCCATGGCCTGGCGCGTCGCTCCGAGGATATCGCGCGCGAGGGCCAGGTCGGTGAGGCCGTCGCTGGCGGTCAGCAACAGATCGCCCGCGAACAGCTCCATGGGGTCCGGACGGACCTCGACGTCGACGTCGGGCTTCATCCCGAGCGCGCGCGTGATCTTGTTCGCGTCGGGGTGGCCGATCGCCTGCTCCTCCGTGATGAAGCCAGCGTCGATCATCGCCTGCACCATCGAGTGATCGCGGGTGAGCGGGTAGATCTGGTTCGCGCGGATGATGTAGCCGCGGCTGTCGCCGACGTGCGCGACGTCCACCCCGTCGTCGTGGAGCAGCATCGCCACCACGGTCGACCCAGGGCGCACCTTGTTGTCGGGCGGGCCGCCGAGCTCGTAGACCCGCCTGGCCGCCACCTCGATCGAGTACTTGAGGGCCTGGGCGGGGGTCGAGCCGGGGGGAGCCTGATCGATCTGCTCGAAGATCGTGGTGATCGCTCTGCGGCTCGCCTCTTGGCCGCCGTAGTGGCCCCCCATCCCGTCGCACAGCACGCACAGGTGCCCGAAGCGGGTCTGTGCGTAGCCGCAGGAGTCCTCGTTGATCTGTTTGTTCGGATCTCGCCCTGGGTCGCTCAGCTGAGCGACCTCGATCTTCAGGTCGACCGAGGGCGTGGCGTCCATTCGGGGTGCTCGCTGCTATTCCAGCCCGACCGTGAACTCGATCGGACCGAACTTGATCTGGGCCCCGTTCGCGACGGGCGTCCAGACACCGGCCGGCAACCGTTGACCGTTGAGGGTGGTTCCGTTGTTCGAGTTGTCGTCTCGCACCAGCAGCTGGCCGCTCTCGACCTTGAGGCTCGCGTGGGTGCCGGAGACGCGCGGCTCTTGCAACAGGATCTGACACAGGGCGCCGTCGCGACCTGCCTTCATCTCGACGCCCGGCAACACGGTGAAGATCCCGCTCTGGCCCGTGAGCGTTGCGCGCTGCACGAACGCGGGCCCTGGAGCGGCCATGGGGGGCGGGGGAGGCGGCGCTGGCGGCGCGCCCATGGAGGCGCCCATTCCGCCGTCGAACTTCATCGGTGCGGGCGCCATCGCCATCGACATGCCTCCGGAGCCTGGGCGTGGAGGCGGAGCGGCGACGACCGCGCCGCCACGCCGGCGTCCGCCGCTGCGGAAGACCGTGACGAGCAGGAGGATCACCACCACGCCCGCGAACACGACGCCGCCGATCACGAGGTAGGCGACGTTTTGCTTGAGCCAAGACGACAGCGGCGCCTTCACCGCCTTGACGGTGATGATCTTGTCCTTCGTGATCGCGCTCGTTCGCAGGGTCTCGTTGTCGTGGAGCACGAGGCGCGCGGTGAAGCTCTCGCCCTTGCCGCTCAGGAACTTCTCGCTGTCGGGCAGCTCGAACGTGGCCGAGTCTCGTCCCGCGTCGATGATGGTCGCCTTGAGGCCCTGGCTGATCAGCGTCTTGCGGGCCTTCTCCGCGTCTTCGACGGTGACGCCGTCGAGGGTCGTCGGGACCTCCTGGTTTTTCGGGAGCAAGAAGAGCTCGGCGCGCTCCTTGTTCCCCTCCCAGCAGAAGTTGCCGTAGACCGTGACCTTGCCGCCCGGGTAGAGCGGCGTCTTGTCGGCCTCTGCGACCGTGGTGTCGACGTCGATGTCGAGCGGCCACGACTTCGGGTCGATGCCGACCGGCACGTCCTTGTAGGACCCATCGCCGGCGAGCCCGAGGGACGGGTCGAAGCCGAAGTTGAACGTCTGCTGGATGGTGGGAGCGACGCACGACGCTTGCCACTTCGCGATCCACATCGCGTCGAACCGGCCGCGGACCGCGTTCACGATGCGATCGCCGCGCGGCAGGCTCTTGTCGCGGATGACGGAGAAGAAGCCGCCGATCTCGGTGTTCGCGAGGTTCTGCATGAACGCTCGCGCCTGCTCGAAGCGCTCTTCCATGCCGCCCGCCGGGAACCAGATGGAGATGACCGGGACGGGCATCTTGGGCAGGGCGAGGTTGTCCTCGGGGAAGCGGCCCTTCGTCATGTACTGCGAGATGAGCGCGCCTGCTTGCCCGACCGAGGACGAAGCTGCCGGAGCCGCCATCGCCGCTCGACAGGACGACCATCGCCTGATGCATCGGCGCCTTGACCGTCTGGCCGACGTTGCCGAGCTCACGGAAGCCGTCGATCGCCGCTTGCTTGATGATGTCGCCGAGCTCGCGCACGCCGCGCCCGGACACCGGGAACGGCTTGGTGACCGTCGACTCGATGAAGGCCGTCGCCTTGGCTTTGTCGCTCGTCCAGTCGAGGGTGTACACGACGCCCGCGTCGTTGAAGTACATCACCTTGAAGATGTCGTTCTCGCGCTTGGACGCGACGAACGCCGCGCCGATGCCCTTCGCCTCGTCGAAGCGGCCGCCGATGCTGTTGCCCGAGTCGAGGAGGATGAGCCACGCCGTCCCGACGCCGGCGACCTTCTCCTTCGAAGCGTCGCCCCACTTCTGCTTGCTGATGAGCTTGAGCTGTTGGTCTTTGCCTTGGACGTTGATGGCGAGGAAGGTCTTGCCCTCTTCCCACTTGATCGCGTCCCACAGCGCCTTGGGCTTCTCGACCTCGTTGGCGATGCAGTCGAAGACGTCCTCGGGCTTCGTCATCGCGTTGCAGGGCCCGGTGGACCGAGACAGCGGGTAGTGCTGCACGATCTCGAGGACCGTCGTCAGCACGGGCGCGCCCTCGGTCTGGCTCGCCCGCGGATCGATCCGCAGGATGTTCCCCTTGCCCTCGGCCCGGGCGGTGCCGGCCTGCGCCAAGACGAGTCCGACGATGACAGCGATCAGCGCGAAGTGACTCGCGGCCCGGCGGCGTTGCGCGCGTTCCATGGCTCCTCCAGCTCGTTCAGGCGACGCGGTGACCTTCGTCTCCGCTGCCCACTCGCGCGCGGCATTGCACCGCGCACGCTGCGAATCGTTCACCGCTCGGACGTACCACGCCCGGGGGCCCGAGGGGGCCCCGTCGTCCTCGCGGGTGCATCCTGCGGCTAGGCGCGAGCCGCAACGTTGATGACGATGACGCTGAAGCCGCCGAAGCGAATCTTGTCGCCGTCGCGCAGCTCGCGCCTCCCCTGGAAGCCAATCGCTTCCTCGTTGTGGAAGGTTCCGTTGGTCGACCCGAGATCGCTCAAGGTGAGGCGACCGTTCTCGGCGTCGATCGTGGCGTGGTTCGTGGATGTGGTCCCGTGGCCGATCGGGACGTCGACCTCTTGGCCCGTCTCGGCGCGGCCGACCAGGTTCCGGCCTTGATACAACGGCCAGAACTTGCCGAGCGCGTCGTCCTGGAAGCTGACGAGGAACCCCGCGAGCGGACGGCGCGACTTCGCGCTCCCCTGACCGGTGGTGCCGGTCGGGCGAGGCTGGGCGTCGAACCCGCTCATCGCGTTGGTCGGCGGCATGGGCGCTCCGGGGGGAGGAAAACCTCCCGGGCCACCGAGCGGGGGCGGACCCCCCATCGGCGAGGGCGGGCCGCCCATCTGGCCTTGTTGTCCGCTGGGCGCAAACGCGGTGGCCCCGAACTGATCGTGCTGGCCAGGGTCTCCGCCGGGGGGAGGGAACGGGGGAGGAGGGGGGCCGGGATATTGGCCCTCGGGCGGGCCGAATTGCCAAAACCCTGCGGCGGACCCATCCCGGGCGGACCCATCCCTGGAGGCGGACCCATCCCCGGCGGACCCCCCATCCCTGGGGGCGGACCCATCCCCGGAGGCGGACCCATTCCCGGCGGACCCATGCCGGGCGGGCCTCCCATACCGGGACCTCCCATGCCGGGCGGGCCTCCCATGCCGGGACCTCCCATGCCGGGCGGGCCTCCCATGCCGGGACCTCCCATGCCGGGCGGGCCTCCCATACCGGGACCTCCCATGCCGGGCGGACCCCCCATGCCGGGCGGACCCCCCATGCCGGGCGGACCCCCCATGCCGGGCGGACCCCCCATGCCGGGCGGGCCGTAGCCACCGCCCTGATCGAAGCCAGGCGGACCATACCCACCACCCGGCGGCGGGAAGCCCGGGGGGGGGCCCCCCATTCCCGGGGGCGGCCCGCCGTATCCCGGCGGAGGACCGAAGCCACCGCCAGGCGGAGGTTGCCCTTGCCCCATCCCAGCCTGGAGAGGCGATGCACACACAGCACAGAACTTGTCAGTCGGAGCGTTTGGGGCGCCGCAACGGGGGCAGATCATGGAGGGTCCTTGGATGAGGGCGGCGTGCGGCGCTCATGAGCATCCGCACGAGCCACTCGGCGCAGGATAGCTTGCTCCGCTCTGTCGGGATCAAGACCTTGGTTGTGTTTTCTTTTCTGGCCGTTCCCGCGCGACGTGGAGAGCGACCGCCGCGCAGGCCGTGACGCGCTGGGCTCGGCGCGTCTGCCTGGCGGCCCCGAGCTTCGAAACACGACCACCCGGCAGCGCCGGGTGGTCGTTGAGCGAGGGTCTTCGCCTTCGTCCGCGAAACGGCGGAGGCGGAGCGGGCTCGGCGGTGACCTACTGGTCCTTCTCGTCGCGAACGCGCGCGGCCTTGCCAGCGAGCTCGCGGAGATAGAAGAGGCGACCGCGGCGGACGACGCCCTTGGAGACGACCTCGACCTTGTCGATGCGCGGGCTGTGCTGCAGGAAGATGCGCTCGACGCCGATCCCGAAGCTCACCTTGCGGACCGTGAACGTGCTGCGCACGCCCGCGCGGTGGCGCTTGAGGACGATGCCCTGGAACACCTGGACGCGCTCCTTCTCGCCCTCGACGATCTTGTAGTGGACCCGGACGGTGTCGCCGACGCGGAACTCCGGGAGATCGGAGCGGAGCTGGGACTGTTCGAGCTTGGCGATGACAGGCTGCGTGATCATGTCGAAAATCCTCGGAGAAGGCGCGGCATTATGCACGGGGACGGGGGCGTGTCAACGTGAGCGAGAGCGCAGGCTCATCGCCGCACGGGGATGATCTGGACGCGCCGCTGCTCGCCCTCGCCGTCGCTCTTCGTCACCACGCCCGCGAACTTCGCGAGGGCGAGGTGCACGACGCGGCGGTCCTGCGGGCTCATCGGCTCGAAGGTGATGATCTTTCCTTCGTCGACGGCTTGCTTGCCGAGCCGCCGAGCCATCGACGCCAGCGCCTCCTCGCGGCGCGCGCGGTAGCCCTCGGCGTCGATGATGACGTGGCGTCGCTGCCTGCTGGGCCGGTTCACGACGCGGTTCGCGACGAACTGGAGCGCGGACAGGGTCTGGCCCTTCTTGCCGATGATGCGTCCGGCGTCCTTGCCCTCGATCTCGAGGCGGATCTCCTCCGGGGGATCGTCCTCGTCGGGCTCCAGGAGATCGACGGTGCAGTCCATCCCCATCGCCGCGAGGACGTCGATCACGAAGTCCAGCACCATGTCGGCGCGGCCGTCCTCGACGAACGGCTCCGGGGCTGCGGCGGGGGCTGCAGCCTCTGCGGCTACAAAGGTGTCTTTTGCGGTGGGCTCATCCACGGGCACGTGCTTTTCCCTTTCCCAAAGCGGCCTTCTCAATCGGACCAGGCGCGCTGCTGTCGCTCTTCTTGATTTCGCGGACCGTGATGCCCTCGGGCTGCTTCACCTTCGACCCGATCCACCGCTCCACGAGAAACTGTTGGCCGATGCCGAGCCAGGTGTTCGTCAGCATGTACACGCCGAGGCCGGCGGGCAGGAAGAACATCATGATCGTGAAGATGGCCGGCATCATGTACAGCATCATCTTCTGCTGAGCGGGGTCCATGCCCTGCGCCGGCATCATCTTCTGCTGCAGGAAGCTCGACGCGCCGAGCACGATCGGGATCACGTGATACGGATCCGAGTGCGTCAGGTCGGGGATGAGCGGCATCAAGAACGGCGTGTGGTAGAGCTCCACCGCGGTGCCGAGCGCCTGATAGAGCGCGATCCACACCGGCATCTGCAATAGCAGCGGGAAGCAGCCGAGCATCGGGCGGATGCCTTCCTTGCGATACAGCTCTTGCATCGCGAGGTTCTTCTGCATCATGTCGCCCTCGTACTTCTTCGTGATCTCGTCGATCTGAGGCTTGAGGCGACGCGTCGCGATCTGCGTCTTCAGGCTCGGGAGCATCAGCGGGAACACCGCGAGCTTCACCGTGATCGTCAGCAGACAGATCGCCCAGCCCCAGCTGCCGACGAGCTTGAACAGCCAGCCGACGTACAGGACGAGATACTTCCCCAAGAACCCGAACATGCCGAGGTCGATCGCCTCGGTCAGCTTGAGCTTGGCGGCGTCGGCCCCGCCGGCCGCGGCCAACACGGCGCGCTCCTTCGGGCCGAAGTAAGCGACGCTCTCGTAGGTCGCCGACTCGCCGCTCGCGAGCTCCTTCTCGGGGTACGCGAGGCGCGCGCGGTACATGTGCCCGAAGCTCGGGTCGCCTTCGGGGAGCTGGTAGTAGGCGCCGTCCTCGATCAGGGCCTCGGCGCTGGGCTCGCCCGCGCTCGCCGCCCGGTGCCCGATGCTCGCGACGAAGTAGTTGCTGGAGATGCCCGCCCACACGCCGGTCCCCTTGGCGCGCAGGAAGTGCTCGGAGGTGTAGCCGTCCTCGGCGACGAAGTCGCCGGGCTCGAACTCGGTGGGCAGATGCCGCGTCGTGCCCTCCGTCGTGTGGGTGATCACGTCGGTGAGCCACTCGGGGCGCCGACCGAGATCCCAGAAGCTCGACTCGGTCTCGCGCATCGAGCGCCACGACGTCTGCTCGATCGCGTACCGGTGCTTCTTCGCCTCGGCGGCCCGGTTCGTGACCGTCACCTTCACGTCGAGCTCGAAGGGGCGCTCCGAGAGGGAGACGACCTTGGTCACCTCGGCGCTGTCGCTCTTGTGGACGAACGTGCAGCTCGTGGCCGTCTGCTCGGCGAGCTTGAAATCGAGGTTGTCGAGCTCGACCTGCTGGGGTCCCTCGCCGGGCACCCGCAGCGAGGTGCGCAGCGGCATGCGCTGCTCCTTCGACGGCGTCACGAGCTCGATGCGGGTGTCCGGCTTGTCGACGCTCTCGGCGTACTGGAGGTCGACCATCCGCGCGCTCTTCACGGCGCCGCCGCGCGCGCTCAAGACGAAGGTCGACCGGGGGCCGGTGAGGGCGCAGGTCTCCTCGGCAGGTCGCTCTCCGCTCGGGATCGTTCCCCAGTCTTCGGTGGTGAGCGGCTGGGAGGTGGGCGCGTCGCTCTTTCCGGCCACGAGCGGCCAGCCGAAATAGACCACGAGGAAGATCGCGAGGCCGATGAAGAGCCACCTCGTGATGTTGCTGCCGCTACCCTTCTCGTCCATGCGTCCCTTCGTGACGATCTCCGGCTGAGCCGGTCGCGGTGCTCGCCGCACCGTGCGCAGAGCTGGCTCCGCGTACCGCCTCCCCGCCGGCGAGCTCCAGAGGCGTGGAGCCTTGCCGGCGGGCCAACCCGTCGTCGTGTTCAACGCGCCGTCCTCGCGAGCGCGAGGGGGCGGGCGGTGGAGGGTCGAACCCCCCCGGATGGAATGGGTGACACCTACACAGGCGCTTCACCGAAAGCAAGCTCCCCCGAAGCACGCCGTGCCCTTCGATGCACAGGAGCGCGTAGCGGGAGCACGAGGGCTCGAAGCGGCAGACCGGGCCGAACAGCAGGACCAGCAGCTTCGACAGCGTCAGCTGGTAGACCCGAATCAGCGCGACCAGGAGCGTCTTCATCCGCGGCTCTCCCTTCCGCGGCGCGCGCCGCGCGAGCCCGGGCCGGTGGGCGCAGCTTGGATCTTCGCGTCGCTCGGGGCAAGGTCGCCTTCGCTCGGCGCAGGTGGAGGTAACCGCGCGGCGCGCCGGCGCAGCTCCGACAGGGCGCTCTCGGCGGACGTCTCCAGGGCCGGGAAGCCCATCGACGCGAGCTCGGCGAAGGCCACGAACACGATGTCGAGGCCAGGCGGCAGCGCCGCCTTGTTGCGGCGGAAGAGCTCTCGAAGCAGGCGCTTGCAGCGGTTTCGCGCGACCGCGTTGCCGACCTTGCGCGAGGCGATCACGCCGAAGCGTGGCCCGGGGGGCCCAACGTCGACGCGAGCGGCCGCCAAGATCAAGAAGCCGGGCCCGCGCAGGCGGATCGCCGGCCGCGCCTGCAAGCGGACGTATTCGGCGCGACGCCGCACGCGCTCGTGACGTGCGAGAGTGGCGCCCATGAAGCTTCGGCGCTCGCGGCGAGCCAGCGAGCCCCTCTCGCGCCTCGAAGAGCCGTCTCGGGCCTCGAAGCAAGAGAGGGGCGAGCGCCTCTCGGTCCTGGGCGAGCGGGCGCCTTACTTCTTGAAGACGCCCGGGGCGAGGCGCGCGCGGCCCTTGCGGCGGCGGGCGTTGATGACCTTGCGGCCGCCCTTGGTCGCCATGCGGGTGCGGAAGCCATGCGTCCGAAGACGGGACGTTTTGTGGGGCTGGTACGTGCGCTTCATCGGTGTCGAGTCCTGGTTTCGCGGGCGCGGCCTCGAAGAGGGGCCGCGAAGGGCGCGCAGAGTTGACACAGACGATTCGGGCGGTCAACCCCCTTGGCCTTCGGGGCTCGTCTTGTAGTAGCGTCTCGGCCTCCTATGGTTCTGTCGCGAGGCTTCCGGCATGGGCTCTTCGGGCGGTGGTTCGCGGCGACGGTGGCGGGCGCTTGCGCGCTCGGCGCCGCCTCCGAGGCCCACGCGCAGGACACGACCTTCAGCCTCGATCGGCTGAGGATCGGCGGCGCGCCGGACGACGGCATCGGCGTCTGGCGACCCGAGATGGCAGACGAGCCTCGCATCTACGGTCAGCTCGCGCTCGGGCTCTCGTGGAACCCGTTCCGCATCGAGCACCACATCGAGGACGAGAACCAGCGCCAGGCGGTCGCTGCCGTCAGCGGCGCGCCGGTGCGGCAGCAGCTCACCGCGTACATGGGGCTCGGCTTCGAGGTCTGGAAGCGCCTGGGCGTCAACGTCATGTTCCCGCTGACGCTGGTGCAGACGGGCAACCCGACGAACGTCGCGGGCGTCCCCGCTGCCTCCGACGCCGTCGACGTCGCCCCCGTCGCGCCCGGCGACATGCGCTTCGAAGCGCGCGGCGTCATCGTCCGCACCACGAACGGGTTCTTCAAGCTCGGCGCCAACGCGGCGATCTGGGCGCCGAGCGGCAATGACAAGTCGTTCACCGGCGACAAGGGCGTCTCGGGCGATCTCGGCCTGGCGACGGAGCTCGACTGGAAGGACTTCATCCTCACCTTCGACACGGGCTTCCACCTGCGGCCCGAGTCGGGGGTGAACGACTTCGTCGTCGGCCACGAGTGGAACTACGGCGTGGCCGGCTTCCTGCCTTTCCGCGACGACATGATCCGCCTCGGCCTGTCGGTCTTCGGCTCCGTGCAAATGACCGGCGACGACGCGGCGAAGGTCGAGACCTCCCCCATCGAGTGGATGGCCGAGGCGCGCTTCGCGCTCGAGAAGAAGAAGCAGCTCTGGCTCAACGGCTTCGGCGGCTCACGCATGACTCCGGGCTACGCGCCCGATTTTCGCACGGGCATCGCCTTCGGTGGCTGGGTGAACCTCATCGACAAGGAGCCGCCGTCCCCCAAGAAGGAGAAGAAGTTCGACACCTTCAACGACAAGCTCGACACCGACAAGGACGGCTACCCCGACCACATGGACCTATGCCCGACCGAGCCGGAGGACGGCAAGCCGCCCTTCCCGACCGACGGGTGTCCGGCGGAGTCGGATCGCGACGGGGACGGCATCCCCGATTATCGCGACAAGTGCCCCGACGAGAAGGAGGACTTCGACGGCGTCGACGACAAGGACGGCTGCCCGGAGGACGACGCCGACAAGGACGGCATCGGGGACGCCAAAGACGACTGCCCGAAGGAGCCCGGCGAGCCGAGCACCGAGAAGGGCAAGAACGGGTGCCCCAAGTTCATTCGCCGCATCGAAGGGTCGACCGAGATCCAGGTCCTCAAGAAGGTCGAGTTCGAGTTCGGTAAGGCCACGCTCCGCCCCGACAGCTTCCCGATCCTCGACGAGGTCTACAAGCTGTTGGTGGCGAACCCGGAGATCAAGCTCTTGAGCATCGAGGGCCACACCGACAACGTCGGCTCCGACCAAGGCAACCTCTTGCTCTCGAAGAACCGCGCGAAATCGTGCCTCGACTACCTGATCAAGAAGGGCGTCGCGTCGAGCCGGCTCAGCAGCGAAGGGTTTGGCGAGGGCAAGCCGATCGAGACCAACGACACCGCCGAAGGGCGGGCAAAGAACCGCCGCACCGAGTTCCACATCCGCGACCAGGCCATCCCTGGGGTCGAGAGCGGCACGTCGCCGACCGGCCCCGTCCCCGGCCAGTGAAGCGCTTCGCGAGCGCCGCCGCCTTCGGTGCGCTCGCGGCGCTCGTCGCCTCGGGCTGCGCCAAGCCCGCGACGCAGAGCTACGAGTGTCGCTGCGAGTACACGACCGACACCGACGTGCCCGGCGTTCAAGACGTGCGTGTGTGCGCGGCCGAGGGTGAGGACCCCAAGCCGATCGCCGCAGAGTGCGCCACCGACCTCGGCGTCGGGCAGGTCGGCAGGTGCACCTGCCCCGAGGTGGCCGAGCCGTGCGACGGCCCCAAGTGTGAGCAGGCCGCCGCGCGAGACGCTCGCTAGCAAGCGCTCAGGCGACGATCCCCTTGAAGCGCCGCAGGTACTCGACGAAGCGCGGGCTGACCGCGCGCGCGCCGAGCTCCTCGGGGCTGAGCGGTCCGCGGATCGGGGTGAAGCCCGGCTCACGCGCGTGCTCGGGCCAGTCGCGGTCGAGGATCGCGGCTCGCCCGACGGCGACGATATCGGCGCCGCGCGCGAGCAAGCTCGCCGCGTCCTCGGGGGTCCATACGCCGCCCGCCGCGACGATCCTGACCTCGCTCGGCAGCGCGCGCCTGAGCATCGACACGGCGTGCTCGGCCGGGTGCTTCGCCGTGTTTCTCGAGCCGTCCCACAGCGAGAGGTGAACGTAGTCCACCCCGTCGTCGGCCAGGCGCGCGGCGACCTCGATCGTCTCGTCGACATCGAGGCCCTTCGCGAGCCCGTAGTCCTCGGGAGACAAGCGGACCCCGACGATCGCCGGCCGAGGCAGCTCCTCGCGCACGCGTCTCGCCACGGCCCGGATGAGCCGCGCGCGCCCCTCGAGATCGCCCCCCCAACCGTCGGCGCGCGTGTTCATCGTGGCGCTCAAGAACTGGCTCAGCAGGTAGCCGTGGGCGCCGTGGATCTCGACGCCGTGGAAGCCGGCGCGACCCACGCGCGCCGCCGCCTGCCCGAACGCGTCCACGAAGCTGGGGAGCTCGTCGCTGGTCGCCGCGCGCGGCGGCTCGAAGCCGTCGCGCTCCTCGCTGAACGCCGTCGCTGAGACCGGCTGCACGCCGGTGAGGCGGGAGGGGCTCCGGGCCCCGCCGTGGTACAGCTGCGCGACGGCCAGCGCGCCCGCGGCCGAGATGGCGGCGGCGACCCGCGCGAGGCCGGGGACGTGGCGCTCATCGAACGCGCCGAGCTGGCCAGCGAACCCTTGGCCGTCTCGAGCGACGTGGGCCGCGCACGTCGAGACCAGACCGAACCCGCCTCGAGCGCGCCGCGCAAGCCAGGCGAGCTCCTCGTCGGAGAGGTGCCGTCGTCGTGGCTCTGTTGGTTCGTGAGCGGGGCCAGGGCGACGCGGTTCTTCGTCGTCACGCCCGACCGGAAGGTGAGCGGCTCGAACAGGCTCTGCATGACGGCGATGTGTCAGCGAACGCCGGTCACCGTCAAGCTCCGGGTTCGCCCAGCCGCGCGCAGCTCGACGTCGTCTCCCGCCCGCTTGCCGAGCAGGGCCCGCCCGAGGGGGGAGCTCGGCGTCACGACCAACACGTCGCCCTCGAGCGCCGCCCCGCCGCCGCCTGGCGCGACGAGCAAGGTTCGCCCGCGCTCGTTCTCCTCGACGAGCACCAGCGCGCCGAGCGCGATCGGGTCGTCGTCGGTCAGGTCACGCACAGGCATCCCCTTGACGAGAGCGACCTCGCTGCGCAGCTCCGCGACCCGCCGAGCCTGCCCTCGCGCGAGGTACGACTGCTCCAGCGCCCGGGTGTCCTTGTCGTTCTCTGGGCGGTTCTCCTCGTGGGTCGCGCCCTCGTGCGTCGCCTCCTGTGAACGCTCGGCCACCAGGAGATCCGCACAGAGCCGCGCCACGAGCTGCGACCTCAGCCGCGCCTTCATCGACATCCTGCCCACACGATCCGTACAGACGCCCCGATCCACATTCGATAAACCATAGTCGTGGCTCGAAAGAAGCGCCCCCACGTCGCGACCCCCGACGAAGTGCGAATCTCGCGCGACGGCGACTTCGCCATCATCGCCTACCACGACGAGACGATCGAGACGACGCAGTACCGTGTCGGGTCCGATCGGCTCACGCGCATGACCGACGAAGATATCCTCGCGCTTTGGAACGCCGGGCTCGCGACGGCGATCGACGACGTGACGCGCTCGCGCCGAGACATGCGCGCGCTGCTGTCCGACGACGGCACCTTGCACGGCACCGTCGAGTCCTACCCCAACGCGCCGAATCAGCCATTTTTTCGCGTCGGTCAGCGCATGTACACCGCGATGGAGCTCGCGCACCTGCTCGGCGGCTACGTCGCCAGCGAGGTCATCGTGACCATCGTCCCGGGCTCGGGGCCTGCGAGCGAGCCTCCGCGGCCGCGCTGAGGGTTGCCTTCCCGTGGCGTCTTCCGCTTCCGCGGAACTACGTCACGCGCGAAAGGACGAGCGCGCAGTTGTGTCCGCCGAACCCGGCCGAGACCTTCAGCGCGTAGCGGAGATCCGCCGGACGCGCGGTTCGGACGAGGTCTAGCTCGAGCTCGTCGCCCAGCTCGTCGACGTTGATCGAGGGGTGCATCACCTGGTCGCGCAGGGTGAGCGCCGTGACCGCAGCCTCGACGCCGCCGGCGCCTCCTAGCAGGTGTCCGAGCATCGACTTGGTCGCGCTCATCGGGATCGTCGCGAGGCGCTCTCGGAACACCTCCTTGAGCGCCAGGTATTCGGCCACGTCGCCCTGGGTCGTGCTCGTCGCGTGCGGGTTGATGTAGCCAACGTCTCCCGGCCCGATCCCTGCGCGCGCCAGCGCTCGCTCGATCGCGAGACGGAGCCCCACGCCCCCGGAGTGCGGCCGAGTCAGGTGCTCGCCGTCGGTCGTCATCCCGAAGCCGGCGACGACCGCGATCGGCTTGGCGCCCCGCCTGTTCGCGCTCTCCTCGGCCTCGAGCACGAGCGCTCCGGCGCCCTCGCCCATGACGAACCCGGTCCGCTTCTTGTCGAACGGGCGGCTGGTCTTGGTCGGGTCTCCGTCCACGCTGCGGCCGAGCGCGCGGGCGTTGCCGAAGCCTGCGACGGTGTTGAGGCGAGTCGCCGCCTCGCTGCCCCCGACGACCATCACGTCGGCCTCGCCCGCCTCGATCATCAGCGCGCCGGTCGCCACGGAGTGGGTCCCGGTCGCGCACGCGCTCGCGATGTTGTAGCTCGGCCCCATGAAGCCGTAGCGCATCGACACGAGCGCCGAGACGATGTTGAGCATCACCGCGGGGATGAAGAACGGCGACACCGCGCGCGGCCCGCGCTCTGCGCTCTTCATGATCTGCTGCTCGAAGATGTCCACCGCGCCCTGGCCGGTCGACATCAGGCAGCCGATCTGCGACGGATCGACGGGGAGCCTGGAGCCGCCGGGGCCGGGGACCTCGTCCTCGGGCTTTGGGTGGTCGAGCCCGGCCATCCTCAGGGCCTCGATCGCCGCGCCGAGGGCGAAGGGGACCACGCGCCCGTAGATCTCGGCCTCCTTGTTCGAGAGGAAGGCCCGGGGGTCATAGCCCTTCACCATGGCGGCGACGTCCGACCGCAACTTGTCGGTCGGGAAGTCCTCGATGAAGCCGACGCCGGAGCGTCCGGCGCGAAGCGCCGCCCAGGTCGACTCCGCGTCGTGCCCGAGCGGCGTCACCATGCCCACGCCCGTCACCACCACGCGCCGTCTCATCTTCGCTCCTGCCCGTCGGCCGCGCTCACGCGACCGACGCCTCCGGGGTCAGCTCGGGTCGCGTCGAGCGCGTCCGCTCACATACGGCG
This sequence comes from Polyangiaceae bacterium, assembly GCA_016719945.1. Lineage (GTDB taxonomy): Bacteria > Myxococcota_A > Polyangia > Polyangiales > Polyangiaceae > Xiheicaenibacterium. The sequence goes on from JADJYE010000030.1 coordinate 278,819, forward strand.
CGCGCGAGCGTCAGCTCACGACGCGTGACCCCGAGCTTGCGCAGCAGCGGCGCGTACACCCGCTGAATGAACACCCCGCGATCGATCCCCGCCTCGCGGACGGCCGTCATCCGCTCCTCGTAGTCGGACAAGAGCAGCTCCCCAGGGGTCACGAACCGCTCGACCACGGCCGTCATGTCGGCGATCGTGCCTTCGCGATCGGCGTCGAGGTAGAGCCGGGTCGCGGCCTCGAAGAAGCGCGCGTGGGCGATCTCGTCGCGCGCCGCAAAATCGTAGATCGTCCGCAAGCACTCGTCGCCCGCCGCGCGCGCGAGCTCTCGGTGCTTCGCGTACGTCACGAAGCTCGCCATCTCCTGGATCGCCCCATAGAAGATCAGCTGACGCCCTGTCGTGAACGGGACCTCAGCCGGCGCCGCTCGCGTGCGCAGCTCCAGCAAGGACAGCTGCTCCTGCGTGCGGTGCCCAGCCCGGACGAGCCACTCGGAGAGCGCCAGCTGGTGGCGTGACTTCTCGTACGCCCACGCCGCGATGTACCCGGTCGGCATCGGCGCAGATCTCGCTGCCATCAGGGCCGTCGCGACGAACTCCGGCAGCGCGGCGTGCATGCAGAAGAAGGTCTCGGCCGAGCTGACCACGTTCGCCGGCACCGCGGCTCGCCCACGCTCCCAGGGAACGTCTTCGAACACGCTCCAGCGGCGCTCCCGCTCGGCTTTCTCGAACGCGCTCCGATAGAGCTCGTGCAGGCGCGAGTTCAGATCGCTCACTGTCCGGTCCCTCGGCGTTGGGCTGGTCGTGCCCGCGGCGCCAGCGGCGCGCGGGCTCGGGCCTTCAGGCGTTCGCGCGCGCCTCGACTTTGCGGACCAGGTCCCCGACCGTGCGGATCTCGACGAGATCTTCGTCGGGGATCATCACGCCCAGCTCGCTCTCCATCTCACCGACGATTTGCATCATCGACAGCGAGTCGATGCCGAGCTCGGTGATGACCGACTCCCTCGTCACGTGGTCGAACGCGCGCTTGTCGACGCGCGCCGCGACGGTCTTGAACATCACCAGGAGATCTTGGTTCGTGCTCATGAATGGTCTCTTTGGATCAGCCGTCGATGCGGCGGAGCTCGTACTGCGCCAGGGAGCTGTAGTGCTTGTCGAACGCCATCACGCACGTCTCGAGGTAGCGCTCGTAATCGAGGAACAGCTTGTCGCTCCACTTCTCCCGGATGGTCTTTTCGTTCAGCCGCAGTCGCCGGAGCCACTCGCCCGTGGTCTTGCCGTAGTGCTCGCGGCGCGAGTTTACCTGCATGACCTCGTAGTAAGGGTTCACCGCGGCGATGATGTCTTCCATGCGCGGGTTGAGGCCGCCCGGGAAGATGTTGTGCGTGACCCAGAAGATGTCCTCGAGGTCCTTGCCTCGGCGGGGCGTCCGGTTGCGCAGGATGGTCTGCAGGCCGAACCATGAGCCCGGGGTCGTCATCTCCCAGACCTTCTTGAAGAACTGACGATAGATGTCGATCGCCTTGCCCTCGCGCGCCTCGGCTGGCGAGCAGAGGTGGTCCATCATGCAGATCGAGATCACGGCGTCGAACTTCTTCTCCGGCTGCCAGGTTCGAAAGTCGTTGGCGACGACGTTCACCCCAGGGATCTTGCGAGCGTTGACCTCGTTGGCCATCGCGGTCGACAGCGTGATCCCCACCGCCTCCTTGGCCTTGCGCGTCGTCGCAACGTACTCGAGGCAAGCGCCCCACCCGCAGCCGATGTCGAGCACACGTTTTTCCGGCGTGACCTTCGCGAAGTCGGAGAGGATCTTCAGCTTGTTGAGCTGCGCCGCCTCGAGCGACTGCGTGGGCGACTCGTAGACGGCGCACGTGTAGTTCATGCGCTCGTCGAGCCACAACCGGAAGAACTCGTTCGAGACGTCGTAGCTGACTTCGACGTCCGCCTTACTGGATCCCATCGCTCGCCTCCGGCCTTTGATAGGCGCTCTCTCGGTTCATCGCGGGCTCTCGCGCCAGGGCAGACGGGGGCAGGGAGTCCGCCTTCGAATCCGCGTCGGTCAAAAACTCCAGATCGCCGAGGGTCAGGCGGCGCTTCGCCTCTCGGCGCCGAACCTTGCCGCTCGAGGTCTTCGGCAACGTGCCGCGCCTGATGAGGTGGACCTCGCTCGGCACGATGCCGACCTCGGCGCGCACGAGCTGGACGATCTGCGTGATGACCTCGGCCATGGTGCCCGCCCGCGGGCCCAGCTTCGCCTCGGCGACGATCACGCAGCGCTCGGCGCCGGAGTCATCGAGGTCGGCGAACGCGACGCACTGGCCGTCCCGGACGCCGGGCGCGCGGGAGACGACGGCCTCGATGTCCTGCGGGTAGTAGTTCTTTCCGTTGATGATGATGAGGTCCTTGGCGCGGCCGCAGATGAAGACCTCGCCGTCGGCCACGTAGCCGAGATCGCCTGTCCTCAGCCAGCCGCCGCCGAACGTCTCTTCGGTCGCGTCTGCGTCGCCGTAGTACCCGCGCGTCACGCTCGGGCCCGTCACCCAGATCTCGCCGACGTGGCGCTCCGGGAGGGCCTCGCCGCGCGAGCCGGCGATCTTCAGATCGTGGCCCGGGAAGGGGCGCCCGCACGCGACCAGCTCCATCGTCTTCGGCTCGCGAGCGTCCTCGGCGGGCGGCCGCGCGACGCCGGCGCGCATCGCCTCGACGTCCAGCACGTCGGTCTTGAGCGACTTCGCCATGTCCCAGAAGGTGATGGCGAGCGTCGCCTCGGCCATGCCGTAGCTCGGCAGCACGCTCGTCGGCGCGAGACCGTTCGGGGCGAAGCGCGAGAGGAAGGCGCGCAGGACGTCGGCCTGGATGGGCTCTGCGCCGCAGCCGAGGGCGCGCATGCAGGACAGGTCCCAGCCCTTCGACTGCCCGTCGGTGATCGCCCGAGCCGCCAGCGCGTACGCGAAGTTGGGGGCGAAGGTGATGGTGCCGCGGAAGCGGTGGATGGCGTCGAGCCAGATCGACGGGCGGCGGATGAAGGCCATCGTCGGCAGGAACATCACCTGCACGAGCGTGTACAGCGGCGCCACGACGAAGCCGATGAGGCCCATGTCGTGGTACAGCGGCAGCCAGCTCACGCCCCGGTCCTCTGGGGTGGACTTGAGCCCGTCGACCATGATCGCGTGGGCGTTGGCCGCGAGGTTGCCGAACGTCACCATCACGCCCTTGGGCTTCGAGGTGCTGCCGCTCGTGAACTGGAGGAACGCGAGGTCGTCGAGGCTGACGGGCGGCGGCGGGTCGGCGCGCTCCGGATCTCCGTGCACGTCCGCCTCGACGAGGACCTTGGCGTCGGACGCGACGTTCGACGCGAGCATCTCCCGGAGCGAGGCGCTCGTGATCAGCACGCGCGCGCCGCTCGCCGAGAGGATGTGCCGCACGGTGTCTCCGTACGCCTCGAGCTTGGCGAGGGTCTGCGGCGGGTACATCGGGACGGCCACGAGCCCTGCCGTGAGGCAGGCCATGAAGGTCAGGACGAACTCGTCAGGCTCCGGCAAGACGAGGGCGACGCGATCGCCCTTCTTCAAGCCGAGGGCGAGCAGAGCCTGGGCACGCTGGCAGGCGGTCTTCCAGAGCGCTGGGAACGACACCCTGCGCTCCTCTCCGTCGGCTCGCATGAAGGTCACGGCTCGGTCTGCGTGGACCGCGTTCTCCTGGAGTACCTGGACGAAAGTTCGCATAGTGTGTCGAAGGTTCGACACCGACGCGTGTAAGCGAAACGCGGGCCAGGACCAACAAAAAAGCATTCTCGCGGCGTTTGTGGCCCCGCGAGCCCGGGAGGCGGGGCGCCTGCGTCGAAACCTAGTCAGTTTGCTTCGCGGTGCGTAAGTCGCTTCGCACCTGGCGCAACGCTACTGCTTGTCGAACGACGAGCCGGTCCACTTGTACTTCAGCGGCTTCGGGTCGCCCCAGGGCAGCAGCAGGGGCTCGAAGCCGCCGACGGGCCCGGCGTCTTGGGCGAACGGGTAGGTAGCCTGCGTGAAGCCGACCGCCTTGCCAGAAGAGAGCGTGACCTTGCCGGCCTCGTAGCTGATCGTCCCGTGCACCTTCTTCTCGCCGACGGCCCTCGACACCTCGGCAGCGAACACCCGCTTCAGCCCGTCGGCCGTCACCCTGTAGACGAGCTCGACCTCGCGCTCGACGTCCTCTTTCTTGGGGCCCTTGCTCTTGAGGACGCCGCGTACGACGACCTCGGCCTTCTTGTCGCCGGTCACGTCGCGAAGGCTCACGGCCTTGATGTCTGCGCCGCTCGCGAACGACAGCCCGGTGAAGACGTACGCCGAGCCGCCCTTGAACCCGGGCCCGAACACCGCGATCTCCCGATCGTGCAGCACCACGCGCTCCACCTGCGCGTCGTCGGCCACGTCGCCGCTCAGATCGAACCTCGCCGTCCCCTGGATGCCGCGGTCCCTCTTATAGGCCGTGTAGATCTTCCCTGCGTCGGGCTTCGGGGGCGCAGCGGGGGGAGGGGGAGCGCTCTTCGGCGCCGCGCTCGAGGCAGGGGCCGCGGCCGCCTGGGGGCGGCTCTTCTGGGAGCGCGTGAACGACTTGCCGCTCGCCTTGTAGGTCTGCGACTCGACGGCGCCCCAGGGCAAGAGCAGGGGATCGTACGATGACTCGGTCGGCTCGTCGTAGGTCTTGTCGTCGAGCCCTTTCGCCGTGCCGGGCTTGATGACGATGGTGGGCTTGCCCCCGTCGCTCGAGAAGCTCAAGTCGTTCGTGACGCTCCCCTTCGCGTTCGACAGGCCGATCTCGTGGCGGAAGATGAGCTCTGGGACGTCGGACGCGCCGAACGAGTACACCTGCAGGACATCGCGCGACGTCTTCGAGCCGGACTTCGTGAAGCGCTTCTTGAAGACGATGTCGTCCTTCGAGTCACCGTCGAGGTCGCGCAGCTCCGTGCTGAGGATCGTCATCGACGAGCCCGACACGGCCATGTCCGAGAACCAATACTCCTTGCCGCTCCGGAAGGTCGGCCCGAGCACCACGAGGTGGCTGCCGAAGACGAGCACGCGCTCCTTCATCGAGTCGCCGACCACGTTGGCGAGGCCCGCGAAGCTCGGCGTGCCGAGCTTCTTGTCCCTCACGATGCCGTCCATCAGCGCCTGCTCGGGCGTCGTCCACAGCTGGCCCAGCGCGCTCGCGTCGGCGCTCGACGAGGTCCCCACCGTCGCCTCGATGCCCGTCCCGTCGACGTCGTGCGCGAACAGGCCCCCCTTGAGGTCGACCCGACGCGAGCTCGTTCCGTCGAGGGCCGCCCAGGGGATGCTCGCCTCGAGGGTCCAGCCGGACTTGGTCGGTGCCTCGACGACCTTCGCGCCCGTCACCGCGCTGCCCTTGCTGGTCGCCCGCCCCGCGCTCTTGCCTGGCTGTCCAGGGAAGATCTGGACGGTCTGGACCGAAGAGCCGATCGCGAGGACGAGATCGACGCGATCGCCGTCCCCGCCGACGAGCTTGTCGTCGGCGACATCGACCGCGACGTACACGTTCTTGTCGTCGTAGGTCACGGCGCCCTTCACCGCGAAGTCCGTCGCCGAAGGCGCACCCTTCACGGCCCCGAGCTTGACGAGCTCGCGCGGCCACTCCTTCGGGATCCCGTCGAGGCTCGGGGCTTTGTCGACCTTGTCGACGCGCAGGGGCGCCGCGGAGGCCATCGAAGGCAGCGCGAGGACGCTCGCGCAGGCGACATGCGCCCACACGCGAAGGGCCAGAGAGGACCGCGGCTTGGTCATGGCAGGCGTTGGACGATGTTCTGCCGCCGGTGTTCCAAAAGGCAAGCGCGGACGAACGACAAGAGGCCGGCCGCTGCATGGACGGTGTAAGGATCCGCCCACCATGCGCCTCGACCCGCACTCGTACGCCGACGACGCTCACGCGAAGGTGGTGGCTCTCGACTGGGAGGCGCGGGTCGACTTCGGCAGGAGGGTGCTCGAGGCCTCGGCGACGCTGCGCCTCGACGCGCCCGCCGCCGCGGGCCCACTCCACCTCGACACCCGGGGCCTGACCATCACGGAGATCACGGGCGAAGGGGGAGGAGCCCTGGCGTATTCGTTGGGCGCCGAGGATCCGATCCTCGGGGCCTGCCTCACGGTGACCCTGCCGGCGGGCGCGCGCGCGATCACGGTGCGCTACACGACGTCTCCCGAAGCGAGCGCGCTGCAGTGGCTCGAGCCCCCGCAGACCGCCGGCGGCGAGCACCCCTTTCTCTTCTCGCAGTGCCAGGCCATCCACGCGCGCTCGATCATCCCCGTCCAGGACACGCCGCGGCGCCGCATCACGTTCACCGCGAGGCTCCGCGTCCCTGTCGCGCTCCGCGGCCTGATGGCCGCCGGGTTCGAGGGGCGTGAGCTCGACGCTGGCGTCGCGGTCGAGCGCTGGTCGATGCCTCAGCCGATCGCGCCTTACCTCTTCGCGCTCGCAGTGGGCGACCTCGCCTCGCGAGAGCTCGGCGCGCGCTCGGTGGTGTGGGCCGAGCCGAGCGTGGTCGACGCGGCTGCCTGGGAGTTCGCCGAGGTCGACGCGATGCTCACGGCGGGAGAGGCCCTGTTCGGGCCTTACTCGTGGGATCGCTTCGACGTGCTGGTGATGCCGCCTTCGTTCCCCTACGGGGGGATGGAGAACCCGCGGCTCACCTTCGTGACGCCCACGCTCATCGCGGGCGATCGCTCTCAGGCTCGCGTCATTGGGCACGAGCTCGCCCACGCGTGGACCGGCAACCTGGTGACCAACGCGACCGCCGAGCATTTTTGGCTCAACGAGGGGTGGACGCGGTACGCCGAGCTGAGGATCGCGGAGGCCCTCGACGGACCCGAGATCGCGTCGATGCTCGGCGCGTTGTGCCGGCGCGACCTCGACGAGGCCATCGCGCGCTTCCAGAAAGAAGGGCGCGGCCAGCTCACTCGCCTGCGCACACACCTCGAGGGCATCGATCCGGATCTCGCGTTCTCCGTCGTGCCCTACGACAAGGGGAACCTGTTCCTGCGGGCGATCGAAGGCGTGAGCGGGCGCGAGCGCTTCGACGCCTTCGCCGGGAGGTACCTCGAGAGCTTCCGGTTCGGCGCCGTCACCACCGAGGAGTTCCTCGCGTTCACCGAGGCCGAGCTGCCCGGCGTGCTCGCGCGCGTGGAGGCGCCGCTGTGGATCGACGGCGAGGGGATCCCTTCGCACGCGCCCGCCCAGCGGTCCGCGAGGCTCGACGCGATCCTCGAGCTCGGCGACGCGATGCCCCCCGCCGACTCGACCTTCACGCCGACCGAGCTCAACCTGTGGCTCGAGCGCTTGTCTCGGCCCATGCCGGCGGACTTCTGCGCCGCGGTGGACGAGCGCTTCGGCCTCACCAAGACCGGGAACATGGAGGTCAAGGTGGCGTGGCTTCGGGTCGCGATCGCGTCCGGGTACGACGTCGTCCTCGACGAGACCGAGCGCGTCCTCACCACGGTCGGACGCATGAAGTACCTGCTCCCGCTGTATACGGCGCTGCTCGCGCGGCCTCAGACGGCCCCGCTCGCGCGCCGCGTCTTCGAACGCGCCGCCGCGAGCTATCACCCCATCGCGCGGGCCGTCGTCAAGGGCCGACTCGACGCGGGGGGCTGAGCCGCGGCTCACCCCCGCGGGCGCGTCAGCGCTTCATCCGAGCTTGCTCGCGCTGCTCCTCGGCCTCTAGCTCGGCGAGGGCTGCGGTGAGCTCGTCTTGCTCGGCCTTGGACATCTCGGGCTCAGGCGCTGCGGCGCGCGGGCCGCCCTGGCCTTCGACGCGCATCTGCGGAGGAGGAGCCTTCGGCGCCTCGGGCGGCGCGACGCCCATCTTTCGCTTGAGGGCGAGCAGCTCGTCGTCGGCTCCGGCGGTCGCCTCGAGCTGATCGAACCGGTGCTTGAGCGTGTCGCCGCTGTACTGCTCGTGGAGCTCGGCGCCGGCCTCGGCCTCGGCCTCCATCTTGTCGATCTTCTGGGCCATCCGATCGAACGTGTCGAAGGCCGACACGTTGTTCAGATTGTTCATCGTGTTGTAGATGGCCTGCTGCGCCTCGGCGCGCTTCTTCCGGGCGATGAGCACGTTCTTCTTGCGCTTCGCCTCCTCGATCTTCGTGTTGAGCAGGCGCAGGGCCGTCTTGAGCGAATCGACGGCCTGCTTCTGCTTCTGCCACTGCTCCTTGTAGCCAGCGGCGAGCCCGTCGTGCTCCTTCTTGCGCGTGAGCGCCTCCTTCGCGAGCACGTCGTCGCCGGCCTTGATCGCGAGCATCGCGCGGCGCTCCCACTCCGCCGCGTTCGCCATCTCTTGCTCGGCCTGCTTCGCGAGGCGCTTCTCGTCCGCGATGCTCACGGCGACTTGCTTCTTCGCCTCGACGAGCTGGGACTCCATCTCGGTCGTGACCTGCTGCAGCATCTTCTCCGGGTCTTCGGCCCGGCTGATCAGGTCATTGAGGTTGCTTTTGATGAGGGTGGCGAGGCGAGAGAAGATTCCCATCGTGGTCTCTATCGTAGGCGAGGGCGGGGTACGGGTGTCGCGTGGATGGGCCGCGGACGAGGGGTCTCGAGCCCTTCGGCGTCGAGCCCTTCGGTCGCTGGCCGCTCAGTCCCTGGCAATGTGCGAGAGCTCTTTGGTGTGGCGAACGAGGGCGACGTCGATGTCGCTCAACGTCGCCTCGAGCTCGTTCGCGTCGAGGTTGTCCAACGCGAGCGCCGCCGACAGGACGATCGTCCCGTTCTCGATGCCGTACGACGCGTGCATGAGATCGGTCGCGTTGAGCTCGAGCAGGCGGCGGTAGGTCGGCAGCTCGTGCTTCGCGTCCTTCGGGCAAGGCCCGATCGCTACGTTGACCGCGACGATCGGCGCGGACACGCGGACGGCGATCATCGCCGTGTTCGGCGCCGAGAGAAGGAAGGTGGCTGCGCCGCCAGACGCCTCTCGCTTCTCGAAGGAGCGGCCGAGGTTGAGGAGGTAGGTTTCGACGTCGTCTGCGTTTCGGGCCATGTCAGCGGCGGTCAGACTATGCGGTTTCGAGGTCTGTCGCCACCGGGCCCCTGCCAGGGCCTGGCGCCCGCTTTTTCTTCTTCGCGAACGCGGACAAAGCCGGTACGTTGCCGATCCAGGATTCGTGGCGATCCACCCCGGAGACAAGCTCGCTTCTTACCGCGTGACGCGCCTCTTGGGCCGCGGGGGGATGGGCGAGGTTTGGGCCGCCGTCGACGACCGCGGTCGAGAGGTCGCGGTCAAGGTGCTGCTGCAGCGCGCCGCGATGAAGCCCGACCTCGTCCGCCGCTTCGAGCGCGAGGCCAAGATCACCCGGGCCATCAACAGCCCGTTCGTCTGCCAGCTGCTCGACGTCACGACGAACGACGACGGTACGCACCTGCTGATCTTCGAGCACCTCACCGGCGAGTCGCTCTCCGATCGGCTGAAGCGTGAGCAGTACCTCCCGATGTCGGAGGTCGGCGGGCTGATCGACGACGTCCTCACGGGGCTCGTGGCCGCCCACGCCGCCGGGGTCATTCACCGCGACCTCAAGCCTGGCAACATCTTCGTCGAGCGCACGGGTGACCCGAAGCGCCCGGAGCGCGCGAAGATCCTCGACTTTGGCATCTCCAAGATCGCCAGCCACAAGAAGGAGGAGCCGACGCTCACCGCCTTCGACGCGACCCTCGGCTCGTTCGCGTACATGGCGCCCGAGCAGATCCGGGGCGCGGCGCGCGCGGACGAGCGCGCGGACATCTACGCAGTCGGCGCCGTGGCCTTCCGCGCCCTCGCGGGCCGGCTGCCGTTCGAAGGGTCGAGCGCGGCGATCCTCGTGTCGCTGAAGCTCGAGCGAAGCGCGCCCTCGTTGGAGGAGGCGACGGGCGAGAAGTGGCCCTCGGGGGTCGAGCGGTTCTTGTCGCGCGCGCTGGCGCGCCAGCGCGAGAAGCGTTTCTCCACGGCGCAGGAGGCGCTCGAGGCGTGGCGCTCCATCCAGCCGTCGAACATCACGAAGGTGAAGCTGCCGCCCTCGCGCCCACCGTCGATCCGGGAGGCGCCCCCGCAGGCGAGCGCGCTGACGTTCACCGGCTCCGTCGCGGGGTTCGCGGAGGACCACCCGACGGAGGTGGACGACAACCCGCCCACGATGACGGGTGAGGGGGTCACCGAGCGGGGCGCCTCGCGCGCCCCGCGGACGGAGGGGCCGCGCGGGGCGCGGCCCGTCCGCCCAAGAAACAAACAAGGAGGCCGCTAGGTGCTCGACGCTACCGTCGCAGGTTCGAAGACACGGCTCGAGGTTCGCGGTGGGCGCATCCGCGTCGCCAAGGGGGAGTGGCGGGAGGTCGGGACCGAGCCGGTCATCGTCGGGCGCAACGCGGCCTGTCAGATCGTGCTCGACGACTCGAAGGTGAGCGCTGTGCACGCCGAGTTCCTCGCGACGCCCACCGGCGTGCGGCTGCGAGACCTGGGCAGTCGCAACGGGACCTGGGTGGGCGGCGTGCGCGTCGCCGACGTCTACCTGTCGGCCAACACGAAGGTCCGCGTCGGCGAGAGCGAGCTCTTCTTCGAGCCGCTCCGCCCCGAGAAGGTCGCGATCGCCGCGATCCCCGCGTTCGGTCCCCTGGTCGGCGCCGGCGCCCCGATGCGGGCGATCTTCGACCGCCTCGCGAAGATCGCCCCGACCGACCTGACGGTGCTGATTCAAGGCGAGACCGGCACGGGCAAGGAGCTCGTCGCGCAGGCGATCCACCTCGCTTCGAACCGCGCGAAGAAGCCGTTCGTCGTCGTGGACTGCGGCTCGATCCCGCCCACCCTGGCGGAGGCGACCCTCTTCGGCCACGAGCGAGGCGCGTACACCGGCGCGGTCGACAAGCGCCTCTCGCCGTTCGAGGAGGCGCACGGCGGAACCATCTTCCTCGACGAGCTCGGGGAGCTGCCGCTGGAGGTGCAGCCCAAGCTCCTGCGCGCGCTCGCCGAGCGGCGCATCAAGAGCGTCGGCGGCTCCAACTATCGCGAGGTCGACGTGCGCGTGCTCGCCGCCACGCGGCGCGATCTGGTGCGCGCCGTGAACGCCGGCACGTTCCGGAGCGACCTCTACTTCCGCGTCGCGCAGGTGAAGATCGAGATGATGGCCCTGCGCCAGCGCCTCGAGGACATCCCTGTGCTGGTGCGCAAGATGCTCAAAGACCTGGGCGACGAGAGCGCAATTGAACGCATCACCACGATCACGTTCGAGCGCCTCATGCGCCACGACTGGCCCGGCAACGTCCGCGAGCTACGCAACGCCGTCGCGGTCGCCTTCGCCCTCGCCTCCGAGGAGGAGGAGCTCGATATCGCGGCCCACCTCGGTGCGCTCTCGGAGAGCCCCGCCGCAACGTCCGCCGGCGCGGGCACCATCGCCGTCGCGTTCCGCGGGCGACCCTTCCAGGAGGCGAAGCGCGACGTCCTCGCCCGCTTCGAGCGCGACTACTTCGCCGCGCTCGCCGACGACGCCAAGGGCAACGTCTCCGAGATGGCCCGCCGCGCCGGGATGGAGCGCGCCCACGTCAGGGCCTACTTGCGCAGGCACGGGATCGGCGCCAAGAACGACACCGGTGACTGACTCTCCTGTGAACGAGCCGAAGATGGCGGGGGCCGAGCTCTCGGGCTTCCTGCTGCTCAAGCGCGCCCTCGATGACGCGGCGGTCTGGCACAAGGATCAGGCCCGCAAGTACCCCGACGTCACGGTGCCGTACGTGAGCCACATCGCCGGGGTCGTCGCGACCCTCGCCAGGCATGGCTTCGACGTCGAGGTGCAGGCCGCGGGCGCATTGCACGACGTGATCGAGGACTGCAACGTCTCGTTCGAGGAGCTCGAGCGCGGGTACGGCCACCGCGTCGCGACCCTGGTGCGGCACTGCTCGGAGGCCGACAAGTCCGGCACCTGGGAGGAGCGCAAGCGCGCGTACGTCGAGGCCTTCCCGAAGAAGCCGTGGGAGGCGCAGGCCATCACCCTGGCCGACAAGATCGACAACTTCGCGTCGATCCTCGTGTGCCACGCCTTGCACGGCAACCCGTGGACGATGTTCAAGCGCGGCAAAGACCAGCAGATCGAGCGCTTCGAGGCGCTGGGGGAGGCCGCGCGCACGGCGCGCCCCGACCACGTCCTCGTCGACGAGTTCTTCGAGGGGCTCGAGCGCGTGAAGCGCCTGCCGGCCTGAGCGAGGCGTCGCCCGTTTACGAGGTCTGTTCGCGGGAGGTATCGTGGAGGGGTGAGGCGCCGCGCGTGGATCTGGGTCGTGGGGCTCTCGCTCGGGTGCGGGCCGGCCACCTTCTACGAGGCCGAGCCGCTCGAGCGCGCCGACGCCGACGGCGCTTGGGAGGACAACGCCGGGGCTCACATCCCCCCTCCCATCTCGGAGGGCTGGCCGATCCGCGGCGGCGATCCCGAGGGGGAGCATCAGCGCGTCGCGTGCATCGAGGAGATCGATCGCTCTCGCGCTCACATCAGCCGCGCGATCGCCTCCGCGCGGGCCTCTCACGAGCACGAGCGGCTGTCGTGCCTCTCCAGCGCAGCCGGTGAGCTGAAGTCGCTCCGCACGCACCTGGCCGCGCCGAGCCTGTTCGAGCAGCCCTTGCCCCCGGCGCTCGCTTGCCCTGCCTCACAGAAGCTCGTCCACGAAGCGCGGCGCTGCCGCTGACGAGGCGCCGACCCGGCCGCCGTTGAAATTCGTGTGCAGCTGTTGTTACATGAATAAAAGGTGACTTACGCGAAGACGAAGAGGGCGCCCAAGCGGCGAGCGAAGCGCACCTACAACAGTGAGCTGCGCAAAGAGCACGCCGAGAAGACGGCCGAGCGCATCCTGGACGCGCTGCTCGAGCGGGTGCGCATCGGAGATCGGGAGCTGTCGTACGCGGCGCTCGCGAAGCAGGCGCGCGTCTCGGTGCCGACCGTGTACCGGCACTTTCCGACCCACGGTGAGCTCGTTCGCGCGTTCATCGCGCGCCAAGAGGCGGGCCTGACGCCGAGCAGCGGCTTCGAGTCGATTTCGGTCGAAGACGGGGTCCGGCGGTTCTTTGGGCGCTTCGACGACCCCGACGATCTCATCGGCGCGGGGCGCCTCAGCCAGATGTGGGAGATCAGCCGGCTGGGGACGGTGCCGAGGCGGCGCGCCATGATCGAGGCGCGCGTCGACGTCGAGTGTCCTGGTCTGCGCGAGCCGGAGCGCAGCTGGCTGATCGAGACGCTCGTCGTCCTGTTCTCGTCCGCGATGGGCGAGGCGTTCCGCGGGTACCTCGAGCGCAGCGGCGCGGAGACGGCGGATCGCGTGCTCTTCGCGCTGGAGGCGCTGGTGGCCCATGGCAAGGCCCTGTCGAAGAAGGAGAAGAAGCGATGAACGAGGCGCTGTCGCGGGAGCTCGTGATCCCCCTGTCGGACCCCCGCGCGAGGGTGCGCTCCATCGCGGGCGGCAAGGCGGCGGCGCTCGCGGCGCTCGCGGCCGAGGGGCACCCGGTCCCGCCGGGGTTCGTGGTGACCCCAGGCGCCTTCGACGCCGCCGAGCAGGTGTCGGTGTTGTCCGCGCGCGCCCAACAAGAGCTGGGGCGCGCGCTCGAGGCCTTGGCTGGCCCCGTGGCCGTCCGCTCCTCGGGGATCGCCGAGGACCTCGCAGGCGCGTCCTTCGCGGGCCAATACGAGACGGTGCTCGACGTCGAGGGCGTGGCCGCCGTCGAGGCGGCGATCGCGAGGTGCGTCGCGTCGGCGCGGTCCGAGCGGGTGCGTGAGTATCGCCAGGAGCGCGGCATCGACGCGGCGCCGATGGCCGTGCTGGTGCAGCGGATGGTGAAGGCGCGCGCGGCGGGCGTCGCGTTCACGGCTCACCCGGTGACCGGCGAGCGCGGCGTCACGGTCGTGAGCGCCGTGCGGGGGCTCGGCGAGGCGCTCGTCTCCGGCCAGGCGGACGCGGAGGAATGGGAGATCCGCGCCGAGCCGGTGCGTCGGCGCTTCGTCCTGCCGGTGCTCTCGGAGCGCGAGGCGCGCGAGGTCGGGGACCTCGCGCGCGCGGTGGAGGACGGGGTGCCTGTCGATATCGAGTGGGCGATCGAGGAGGGAGAGGGCGCGGGACGGCTCTGCCTGCTCCAGGCTCGCCCGATGACCGCGCTGCCGGACGCGACCACGTGGGAGCCCGGAGCGCCCGGCGGATACGTGCGCAACTTCAGGCTCGGGGAGTGGATCGGAGCGCCCGTGACCCCGCTGTTCGAGAGCTGGATCCTCATCGATCTCGAAGAGGGGCTGCACGGCCATTTCGAGCGTCTCACCGGCCTCGTGACGCCCCGACCGCTCCACGTCGTGGTCCACGGCTGGTACTTCTACGGCGGCATGCGCTACGAGCTCGGGGCCGGCGCCATGTTGCGCGCCCTGCCGCGGATGCTGGTCGCGCTGTTCGATCGTAGAAAGCGGGCCATGATGTTCGCGGGCAATCCTCCGCTCGCGCACCTCGGCTTCGACGTGGAGCTCAGGCGGTGGAGGGACGAGCTGCTCCCCGCGCTGCGCCACACGGTCGAGCGCGCGGAGGGCGCGATCGATGCTGCGTCCCCGGCCGAGCTCGTCGAGTGGGTCCAGGGGATCGTGGACGAGACGGCCGAGCAGCTGACGTCGATCGTCGGGGTGGCGGGGTACGCGGCGAAGGTGGAGCTCAAGCTGCTTCGGCTCTTGAAGGAGAGGGCGCCCACGTTCGGCGGCTCTGTCATCGACCTCGTCGCCGGAGCGGAGGTCTCTCCCGCTGCGCACGACGTCGAGGGGCTCGACCCCATCTTCCCGACGCTCGGAGAGCGCGGCGGGTTGCCTCCCGCGCCCACCGGCGCCCAGCGCGCGCGGGTGCTCGCGCGCCGAGACGAGGCGGAGGCCCTCGCGCTGGCGGCGGTGCCCGACGGGCAGCGCGCGCGCCTCCGCGCGCTGCTCGCCGAGGCGCGGCGCGCGCACGCAGCGCGCCTCGAGCAGACAGGGGTGTTCACCCTGGGCTGGCCGGTGATGCGTCGCGCGCTCCTGCGGCTCGGGGAGGCGCTCGAGACGCAGGGGGTGATCGGCGCGGCGGGCGACGTGTTCTTCGTGAAGCGCGCGGAGCTCGACCGCGCGCTGGCGGGCGAACGAGCGTCGCTCCCGATCGCTGAGCGGCGGGCGACGTGGGAGCGGCAACGGCGCCTCGCTCCGCCGCTCGTCGTGGGTGAGCCCACGGGCCTCTTGAAGGTGATCATGGGGGAGCTCGAGCGGCTGAACCACCCCGAGCACGCCGAGCCAGACGCGCTCGGCGGCATGCCTGGCAGCGCGGGGCGCGTCACCGGTGTGGCGCGCGTCGTGCGCAGCGTCGACGAGCTCGACAGGCTGCGGCCAGGGGAGATCCTGGTCGCGCCCGTCACGACCCCAGCGTGGACGCTCGCGTTTGGTCGAGCGAGCGCCATCGTCACCGACACCGGTAGCGTCGCCTCCCACGCGAGCATCGTGGCCCGCGAGCACGGCATCCCCGCGGTCGTCGGCACCGGAGATGGGACCGCGCGCATCGTCGATGGTCAGCGGATCACCGTCGACGGCGGTAGGGGGGTGGTGCGCCTGAGCGGCGCTGCGTGACGCGAGCGTCGAGGGGGGCGGTTACACTGGCGAAATGTCCCGATTCGCGCTCGCACCCATGACGACCGATCTCCGCGTCATCACCTGGGTGCTCATGCCGCTGCCGCTCGTGTTCGTGGGGGCGGCGGTCATGGCGCCCGCGCCGATGCGCCCCCTGTTCGTCGGCGTGTCCGCGCTGATCGTGCTGATCTACGCGAGCATCTGGTTCTGGTCGCGGCCCACGTGGCTCGAGGTTGAAGGGGGGCGCTTTCAGATCATCTGGCCGCTCCGCACGCGGTCGCTCGGGCTCGATGAGGTCGAGCGCGCCGAGATCGTCTCGGCGGGTGAGCTGCGCGACCGCTATGGGCTCGGCATGCGGATCGGCGCGGGCGGTCTGTGGGGCGGCTTCGGGGTTGCTCGCCTTTCGGAGCGTGACGTTCGCGATGTACGTCTCGCGCTCTGACCGCTTCGTGCTCGTGTGGCTTCGCGGTCAGCGGCCGCTCATGGTCACGCCCGACGATCCCGAGGCCTTCGTCGCGGCCTTGGGCCGCGGACGCTGAATCCGGGAAGGCCGAACCGTGTGAGGGCTCGGGGCATGGGGTCGACCGGGGGCACGTTCAGAAGCGACGGTGCCGTGCTAGCCTCACGATCGTCATGACCTCGCGCGCGGCGCCGCTTCACGAAGCCACCTTCGGACCTCACCCTGACGACCAGACGTCCTTCGAATCGACCGACGGCGAGGACGAGCGCCCGCTTGATGCCGCGGAGACGGAAGCCTTCCTGCGCTGGCTCGAGACCGGCGAGGGTGAGCCTTGGCCGCCCGCACGATCGTTCTGACACGCAGATTCTTGCGTGCGCTCGATGCTTTGCAGGCGAGCGGGGGAACCCCCAAGGGGGCGAGCGTGGCTGCGACGCTCCGCGCCCTCACCCGGGCGGAGGCTCTCCCGGAAGCTGCCGACACCGAAGCCATGATCCCGCCGGTTGCTCGGGCGTGGGTTCGTCGCGTGGGCGGTGAGAACCTTTGGGTCTGGTACCGGTCCGCGGAATCCACCGTGACCTTGCTGGCGCTCACGAGCTCGCCGCCCGTCCCCATCGCGTGAGCGCGGGCTCGAGCTCTTCGTAAGTGGCTCGCAGGCCGGCCTTCGGGGCGCGTCTCGTAACTTGGCGGAAGCGCACAGGAATCGAACCTGCCCAGGACACCGTGGGTTGCCCCACACCGGTTTTGAAGACCGGGGGCGGCGCCAGCCTACCAAGCGCTTCCGCCCCAAGGATTACCGGGAGTTGGACGCTACGTCCACACTCGCCGTAGGGGTCTTGGGCAATTCCCGCGGGCAAAACCCCCCGCCCCGGCCACCTCGAGGGCCGCCGAGGGGAGGGCCACGGGGGCCGCCGCGACCGGGGAGGGGGGGCTTGCTGACTCTGTCCGGGGTCTGGGTCCGGGCCCGGGGCCGCGGTCGTTCGGGTCGGTGTCGTCGGTCCCCTTGCCGAGCTGGATCGTGGCGACGGCCCGGGCGAGCACCTCGAGGTCGGTCGCGCTGTAGTGACGGCGACGGACCGACGTCCCGAGTGCCCGAGGAGCCGATCGATCGTCTCGCCAGAGACCCCGTGGGATTCGAGCCAGGTCGCGAAGGATCGCCGGGTTGAGCGGAACTCGAACAGCGCCCCGGCGAACCGCGTAGGAAGCCCCGCGGCATCGAGGTCGACGCGGAGGAACTCCGACGATCGGGGGCGCCACGGGAGGCCCTCGGCGCTCGGCAAGACGGGGTCCGTGTTCTCCGGCAACCGACCGACGAAGGCGGCCCAGCCGGTCGCGCGCCAGGTCGCGAGGACCTCCGCCGCGAAGGGGTGGATCGGAATCGTGCGCCTGGACGCCTTCGTCTTGGTGGTGCGGCGCGTGGCCCAGCCGTCATCGCCATATCGCGCGACGGCTCCGCGGACCCGCAGGATCGGCACCCCCTTCTCCTCGGACACGTCATCCCAGCGGAGCCCGGCGAGCTCGCCGTCCCTCATGCCGGAGGTGAAGGCGAGGACGTACCGCACGACGCGCTCAGGCGCCTTCGTCGCGGCCAAGAGCCGCTCCACCTCGGCCTCGGTGTGGTGCGCCTTGTCTTCGTCGTCGGGCGCCTCGAGGGGCGGAACTTCCTCCCGGACCTTCGCGTGTCGACACGGGTTCGCGTCCGCGATCCAGTCCTCCGCCGCCGCATCGTCGAACAGCTTGGAGCAGGTGAAAAATACCGAACGCGTCCGCGATGCTGACACGCGGCCCTTCATGTCGCGGAGCCACGCGCGGAGCAGTGGCGTTGTCACCTGCTCGGGGAGCAGCTTCCCGAAGCGGTCCTTGATCGCGCGGGCGTTCATCCCGTGCTGCGCCTTCGTCGACGGAGCGAGCGCGCTCCCCTTCACCAGCTCGACCCATCGGTCCGCTACCTGGGCCATCGTCACCGGGCGAGCACGCGGAGCCGAGTCTGCGGCATCAGCCCGGACGGCGCCGAGGGTCGCGGCGAGCTTCGTTAGCCGCTCCGCTTCGGCACGCGCCTGGATCTCCGTCACGGTCGGCGCGAGACACTTCCGCCGCGAGCGGGACCCGTCGGGGAGGCTGATGCGAAGATCGAAGTGATCGCCGTGCCGCTCGACGGTGCCAGTCTTCGGGCGCGGCATGGTCAGGCCGCCTTCTCGGGGCGCAGCTGGCGACGACGACGGCGGCCCGGCGCGGGCATGCCCTCGGGGCGCTCCGCCGCGGGCCCCTGCGCCTCGAGGGCGGCGAGCCCGGCGAGAAGCGCGCAGCGGGCGGCGTAGGCGCGAGACGCCCGCGGGCCGGTCGCGGTCGACAAGGCGAGGGCGAGCCGATCGAGGCGGAGCTCTAGAGCGTCATCGGTGCGGACGCTCACACCTCGAAAGCGATGTTGATCGGGCATGGTGCGGATCTCCTCTCGGCGGTCGTGCGCCGGCCGAGGAGCCCCACCGCGAAGGGTGAGGCTCGACGGTCGGGGCCCGAGCTACACGGCCTCCCAGCGCTCGCCCGCGTCGGATGGGTCGAAGTCGACCGGCTCCGGCTCCGGCCGCTCGTCATCCCATGAGCCGTAGCGGCGCCTCGTCTCGCGCTCGCGCTCGAGACGGGCCTCCCCGTGCCGCTCGCACCGGGGGTAGCTCTTGCTCCCGTAGCCAGGCCAGCGTGGCTCAACCGTCCCGGCGCACCCATCGGGCCCATCGATGCATGCCAGGCGAACGGTGCTCATTACCGCCACCTCGCCGCGCCGTTGCTGCGCCCGTGAGGGGGCCAGGATCGTCTCGCCGGTGTAGGCGTTCCAGAGTCGGTCGCCTTCGTCGCGTTCGGCGACGATGGCGGAGCCGTAGCCCCCCTTGGCGGGCGCACCCTTCGTTGTGCTCCTCGGCGTCCCGCTCGGCTTCCTCGATGGTCGGCCTCGGCGGTCCGCTCCACTCCGCCACCACGTCGTACGCGCGGAAGTGCTCCTCGCCCTCGGCGCGGTCGACCTCGAGGTTGACGGTCTCAGCGACCGCGTCCAGGCGGACGCGGAGCACGCGGCCATCGGGGCGGACGAGGTCGACGTTCAGCACCTCGAGGTCGGGATCCCCGAGGACGATCGATCGGGCGCGCTTCGGAGCGGCGGCGGTCTTGGCGGACGTGTGGGGACGTGCGACGGTCTTCTGGCTCATGGGAGGTCCTTCCTTCCGTGGGTCACGAGCCCGGCCGTACCAGCGGCGCGGGCTCACTTCGTTGGTCCTCAATCGATATCCACCTGCTCGCGCGCGACAAGCCCCCGGCCCGTCGAAATGCTTGCAGGCCCTTGAATCGATATCTCTTTCCAGCGGTCGATTTTTAGGGGGACGCGCCGGAGGATCCCTGTTTGGACGCCGGCCGGTCGGAGGTGAGCGGACCGGCCGGCGCCGCTGCCAGGTGTTCGGCAGCCCCGGCGGTGCGGCGCCGGGCCAAGTCTCACGCGGCGGGCGGGAACCATCCGCGATCGGCGTTCACCGGCGCGCCGAGGTCTTCGGGCTCGCGCTCCCGCTTCGGGCTCTCGTCCCGGGCCGCCGCCGCCCCGTTCGCGTGGCGTTGCTGACGCTCGCGCTCGCGCTGTTCGTCCAGCTCCGCGAGGGCGGCCCGCTGGTCGCGCTCCGTCGTGCGAGCGAGGATCGTCGCCGTCTTCTCACTGTCGACGAACGAGAGATCCGTCGGCTTGCGCACCGCGACGCGGAGCCGCTGTAGCCGGTCGGCGACGAGCACGCGGTCGCCCTGTTCCAACGCGGCGACGAGCTCGCGGAGCGGCTCGTAGGACGCGTGCGAGAAGTCGACCGGCGCGCCCCTCGGCGCGGCGTTGCGGTAGAGGTCGCCGACCCCCGCCTCGCGTCGAACCGCGTACATCACGTGCGCCGGAGAGACCCCCTCGCCGAGCTCGCGACGCGCGCGGGCGTCGAAGTCTTGCCACGCATCGATCAGTCCGATCGCGGACTCGCGCGGGTTCTCGTCCGCGAGGTCGACCAGCTCGACCAGCCTCGCCGCGATCTCGCCCGCGAGCGTCCGGTCCAGCTTCGCGCGGTGCGCGTCGGCGCTCGCGCGAGCCTCACGGATGGCGCGGGCTTTCGCGGCGTGCGCTTGCGCGATTGCGTCCGTCGCCGCAGCGACCGCGCGCTCGTGTTCCACCGTCGCCGCATCGATCGCGCGCTGGACCGCGTCCTCGCGCTCCGCGTGAGAGTCGGGGATGGCGGCGGCGGCGGATGCGGCGGCCGGCCGCGGCAGGGGTTCACGTTTTGCGAACAGCATCACGCCGCCCCCTTGCTGCTGACGCGGCGCGCCTGCTCGGGGGTCATCGGACGGAGCACGAGCTCGCGCCCGCGGCGCTCGACACGCGCCTGACTCGAGGCGAAGCCCATCCGCTCGTTCAGCCGCGCGACGACGTCGGGGGCACTCCGATCGCGACGCGGGCCGAGCGAGGACGCACGCGAGGGCGCCTTCTTCGCGGCCGGAGCCGGCTCGTCCCCGAGCGCGTCGACGCGCGCGGAAAGGTCTTCGATCTGAGCTTCGATGCGGGCGACGCGCGCGACGAGCGCGTCGAGGTTGTTGTTCATGATGACGGATGCCTTTCTGGTCTTCTGAGTCGGGGAACGAACGGCCATCGCGCGGATCACTGTCTCGCGCTCGCCGTGAACGAGGTTGGAGGTGAGGACGTCGACGAGCTGCTCCTCGGCGACGACGCCGCCGGTTCTGGCGAGCTCCGCCGCCGCGACGTGGAGAAGCTCGTGGACGAGGACCTCTTCGACGGTCGGGGGGTAGTCGCAGTCGTGAGGGGTCCGAGGATCGTTGATCTCGATCTTGGCTCGGCGTCGTTCCAGGAACGGCGAGCACAGCCCGTGAACCGGCGCGCCGTCCATCGTGAGGCCCTCGACGTAGGAGACCGCGATCTGCCAGTCCCCGAGCCGGAGCCGCGGGATCCACTTCGCGGCGAGCGCCTCGAGGTCGGGCCGGTCGGGGCCGCCGACGAGCTCGTCCAGATCGAAGCCGTGCCGGGCGAGAAGTTGTTCCAGCTCTTGCCGAGTCCTCATGCGGCCCTCGGCAGCTCGGCCGCCGCGAGCGGGCCAAGCCCGTGCTCGCGCTCGACCGACTCGAGCCCGCGACGAACGAGGGCGAGCAGCGTCGCGGATTCGCTGGGACGCGCGGCGTCGACTCCCGCGAGCCGGCGGAGCCGGTCGACGCGGTCGACCACGTCGGCGGGAAGGCACAGCATCGATCGCTTGAAGGGTCTGTTGTTCATGTTGAACACCTCACAACGTGTTGAATCACGCACGCGGACCGCCGCGGATGCGTCTTCCGCCCGCCGCAATCCAAAGCAACCGGCCGCCGAAGCGGGTGCGGCAGGCTGCAGCGGATGCGACGTCCCCGCCGTCCGCCGCCGACACCCGCCGAGGTCGCATCGCAAGAGGCCGAACGAGCCCTTCGGGCATGCGCCCGCATCCGCTACCGAGTCGGCTTCCTGGCCACCGGCGAGCTCGGCCGGCGCTTGGTAGAGACCATCGAGCGCAACGCGCGAAGCTCACGAACCCGCCGCCCTTCGAGCCGGCCCTCGAGGCTTCGACGTCGCGCCTCGAGAAGCGGGCCAGCCGTTCGAGCCGGTCATCCTCGGGCCCGTCAGCGCGTCGCGGATGGCGCCTTCGATGGCTCGCCACTCGGGCGACTTGAAGATCTTCGACCACACCGGCTCCGCGGCCGCGAGTGCTCGAACAGCGCCAGCTCGGGCTGCGAGTAGCGCGCCGACCTCGCGAGGTGAGGCACCGGGCCCGAAGCGTTCCAGCGCTTCGGTACACGCCTCGAGGTGAGCCCGGGCCGCCGCGACGGCGCCTACGTGACCGCGTAGCGCGTCGGGCTCCCGAACGCGTAGGGGTGCCGCGGCGGGGTCGCGGTCGCCAGCCCTCGCCCTGGTCGCGTGGGACGGCGGCGGGGTCGCGGCGGCGGGCGCCGAGGTCGACGCCGAGGTCGCGGGCGGCCGGTCCCATGCCGCGGGATCGATCCCCAGCTCGGCCCGTGCCCGCTCGCGTCGCTCCGCCGATGGTCGCTTCTGACCGGCGACGAGCGAGCAGACGAACTGCCGCGAACAGCCGAGCCGCGCAGCGACCCCCGCTTGCGTGAACGCCTCGCACGCTCGCCCCAGAAGTCGCGAACCCTCACTTCGACCCTTCATCGGCCGCTCCCTTTCGGTGGACAAAACCCCTTGGAAAACTGCGGCCCCGGCTCAAGGTCGACGCCCCCCGGCCTCAGAAGTCCCCACACTGTAACGGGGCCCCCCTTCGTCCTCGTCCCTCACGCCCCGGACCTTCGACCCCAGCTCGGCGGCGAGCTCGTCACGGGTCAGCCTGGACAGGGTCGGGATGATGGTCGGCGTCACGGGTCCACCTGCTCGATCCAGTGCATGGACGCCCCGACGCCCCTCGACGCCCCTTCGACGCCCGGGGCGTCCACAACCCTCGCCGTCCGGGATGGCTTCGAGCGTTTCCCGTTTCCCGGGTCGATCGTCCTTCACTACCGCCGGGGGAACGTCCGCGCGTTTCCCGTTTCCCGCACTAAGAGTGCGGGGAAACGGGAAACACTCGCGGCCCCCGTTTCCCGGAAACTTGGGAAACACTCGGGAAACACCGGGAAACGGTCGCCGGTCAAGCATCCGGGCCCCCTTGGATGACCGAATGAAAGATGCGGGAGCGGGACGCTCCGACGGTCTCGACGATGCTCCCCGAGGTCTTGAGCCGTTCGAGGGCTTGAAGCTTCTCCTCGGCTCGGCCCTCGACGTTCGCTACCACGCTGCGGACGTTGGCCCCCGGATGACTGACAACGAAGGCGAGGACGCGCTCGTCCAGCTCGGACCGTTGCGCCAGCTTGACCCGCGCGCGGACCTCTTCGACCGGAGGAACGCCGACGGCCCGCACCTCGAGGCCCCAGCGCGGATCGTCCTCGCCGGCGACGTCTTCGATCTGCAAGTGCAACGGGTCGGCCGTCGTCCCCGAGCTTCGGGCCTTGACGTGCCTGATGCGGACCGGCTCGCCTTGCCCGCCGCCGAGGACGAGAACGGAGCCGCACGCGTCGTACAGGGCGCCGCTCCCGCGGATGGCCATGCGGGCCCCGCCGGTGTCCTCGCGCGACGGCTTGCGCGCGTGGTGAATCACGGCGACGACGCAGCCGGTTTTGTCGGACACGGTGCCGAGCAAGTCGAGCACGCGTCGGGCGTCGCTCGCGTTTTCGTCGACGTCGGGCGCGGCCGCTCGGAAGCTGTCGATCAGGAGGAACGCCGAGCTCGCGGCGAGCCTCAGGAGGGCGGTCTTCGCGTTCGAGTCGGTGAGGCGCAGATCGGGCATGCACGCCACGCGCACGCGGTCCCCGAGCTCCGCCAGGTCGACGTCCATCGCGCGGGCCAAGCGCTGGTAGCGCTCGCACGTGAGGCGCCGGCCCTGCTCGAGGTCGACGTGAACGACGGGCCCCGGCCGGCCGAGCATGACGTTTCCCCAGATCGGGCGCCCCGCTGCGACCGCGAGCAGAAGGCTTTGCATCGCCACCGTCTTGCCGCTGAAGCCGAAGCCGGCGACGAGCACCGGCGCGCCCGGGACCATGTCGAACCGCCCGACGATCGGAGCCAGCGGAGGAAGCGGGGCGCGAGCTCGCGCCCGCTCAACAGCTCCAACCCGCCGGGCCCGCGCTCGTCCGCGATCTCCGCCAGCGCTCGCGCCGAGTCGCTTTCCCATGTCTCGGCCACGTCGCCGTAGCCTTCGGCCGCGATGCGATGCGCGCGATCGATCACACGGCGTCGACGTGCCAGGTTCGCGATCCGCGTTGCGTGCGCCTCGACGTGATGGACCGCCGGGGTCGCGTCGACGATCTGCGCGAGGTAGGCCGCGCCCCCGATGCGGGCGAGCCGCTCCCGGTCGCGCAGCCAGCCAGCAACCTCGACCGTGTCCACCGGCCGCTCGTCCGACGCGAGCGACACGATCGCCTCGGGGATGAGCCGATGGGCCTCGCTGTAGAAGTCACCCGGGCGAACGGCTCCGAGGACGACAGGAAGCCGGCGGGTCGCGTCTAGGAGCAGCGTCGACAGGACCGCCTTCTCCGCCTCGAGGTCATGCGGAGGAGCCGGCCGGCGGGGTTGCGCGGGCTCACGCGTCCACCGCGGCGCGCCGATTGGCGGCGGTCGGCTCGTACTCGGCCACCGCACGCCGCGTCCACACGCAGGTATCGAGCGGTCCCTCGAGCGCGACGGGGAACACGGCGCGGGCGTCGACGATGTACCCGGCGGCCCACCCGACGAGCGCGAGAAGCTCGGCCGCTGAGCACGTCACCTCAAGCGGAGGATGAGGCGACTCGACCAAGGTCATCGCGCGCGGGCGGCGGATGACGTCGCCGTCGAGCCGAAGGCGCCACACTTGCGCGTAGCGCATGACGACGATGGTTCGCGGACCGTCGACGGTCTCGACGATCACCCCGACCAGCGGACGCACGATCGCGGTGACGCCTTGCGCCCGCAGGGCTTCGCCGAGCGCGCGATGGGCGGCGGCGATCACGTCGATCACGGTCGTGATCACGAAGCCACCCCTCGCCGGGCGGCGAGCAGCTCCGCGACGAGCTCGGCCACCATGGCGCGCAGCGCGGCGCGATCGATCCCCATGCGCAGCGGGACGCCCGCGCGCCGGCGGGCACGGGCCTTCTCGGCGGCACGCGCGCACCGGCGACCGCAGTACCGGGCGCTCCGGTGGCGACCGCCCATCGGCGCAGCACAGCGGGCGCACGTCCGGGCGGTCATCGGCGACCCCCCGCGGCCCGCATCGGAACGACGACGCCGAGCTCCGCGAGGGCGCGGGCGTCCGCGTCCGCGATCTCGGGCCGCGCCTTCGGGCTACAGCTGCTCCGCCCGCGACGCGCCTCGAGGTAGCGCGTCCACGCATCGGACGAGACGACGGCCTTGCGACCGACGCGGGTAACCTCGAGGTCGCCACGGCGACCGGCCTCGAGGACGGCGCGCCAGGAAGCGGCACCGGGCGGTAGATGGTCGCGATCGAAGTAGTCGAGGGGTCGCGGTCGCCCCGAGCTTCGCCGCGATGCGATCGGCGAGGAGGTCGGCGAGCGCCTCGACAAGCTCCGCGGCGTTCACGCGGCCCTCCGCTTGGGGGGGACGCGCGAGGTTGAGCCGGGCCGCGTAGTGGACGAGCCGCACCCCGAGGACGTGTCCCCGGATGCTCTTGCCAGCGAGCCAGCGGCGCGCCGTGCGGACGTCACACCCAACGTGCGCGGCGAGGAGAAGCGCCTGCCGCGGATCGATCGTGGTCTCGTCTTCGTCGTGCTTTATGCTGAGCACGACCTTGGGCCCCGGCGCGATTAGCCGGGAGGGACCACGTGTGTGTCCCCCTCTAGCCTGGAAATTAGCCGGCGCGTTTTCGCGTGCGACTCTTCGCGGCCTTCACGGCTCGCGTCGTCGCGTGGATACCGGCGAGCTTCGCGATCTTCGTCGCGAGCATCCGCGGGCCCTGTCGACGCGTGAACGCGTTCAGAACCTCGCGGGCCACGTCCCCTGCCTCGATCGCGAGCGGACGCCCCGCTTCGTCTCGCAAGGGACGGAGCCACCCGATCGCGAAGGCGGCGAGCACCTCCGCCGCTTGGGCGGAGCCCTCGAGGTTCTTCGCCGCTCTGAGCAGCTCCCGAGCCGCGAGGTCGAGATCCGCCCACATCCCCGAGCGGTTGTGATCCAGGGCGGCGTTGGCTGCGCGCCGCAGCATCCCGATCCTGCCCGTGAAGGGCGAACAGCGCGGCGACGACAACGGTCCTCACGTCATCCTCGACCGCTTCGTCCACCTCGCCCACGGCTCGCACAGTTGGAGCGTGACGCGGTTCGCGACGACGACGAGGGCTTCCGGTTGGAGCTTGGCGACTCGGGGCGCCGCGAGCGCTTCGACCGCTTCGACCGCTTCGGAATTCCGCCTCGTCAACTTCGCCATGGTCGCCACCTACCGCCGCCGGAGCGACCACGTTGCCCGCCCCTCGCCGTGTCGCCTGTCGGTTTCGGCCGTCACCCGCTCGATTGCGAGGAGCAGCGGACGGACCACGTCGAGCCCAACACGATCGGGTCCGCTGGTGAGGTTCGCGAGGGCCCGCGTCATGTCCGCGAGAGCCCCCTCGAGGGCCCGGGTTGAATCGCCCGAACCTTGGGCAAAACCCCCCTGTAGCGTCACTTTCGGTGCCTGTTGACTTTCAGAAAGAGCACGAAAAGCCGCTGTTTCCGACACGTCAAATACCCCCTGGGCGACTTTGAAGACCGGGGGCGGCGCCAGCCTACCAAGCGCTTCCAAGGCGAAACTACTACGGTTCCGCCCGACGAGCTAGCTCCCGAGGGTGGCCCATGGGCCACCCGTGGGCCAGCAGCGGCGCCCGTCCATCCGCTCGAGGGGTCGATCGCGGTGGTCTCGTGGTTCCTTCAGAAGGCCATCGCGGCCGAGCGTTAGGACCTCGTCACGCGCTTCACGACCACGATCGAGCGTCTGTCCGAGCGACTTGTCGGAGCCTCAAGCTAGGCTTACGCCCGTGGCTGAGAGCGCGCCCCTCGGGGACATGGAGGACAGTGAGGTGGAATTCGCGGGCGTCCGCGCTGGCAACGTCTGCAGCGAGGCGTACCGCCTGGCGGCTTATGGCGCGATGACCCCGACGAGGCACGAGCAGTACCGGGAGACGCTCCGATCGTTCCTTGAGGGCCACCAATTGATGTCCTACCTGGATCACCTCGACGCAATGGTCGATGCTGGGGAGCGCCGGGGGGTCCGTCATGAGTGAGGACGCCCCCTGTGATCTCGAGGATACCGAGGTGGAGATCGCGGGTGGAGCGGCCTCCATGCTCTGCTCCGTCGCGTTCGCCGAGGTTCTGGCTGGGACGATGACGCGAAGCGGGCGGACGAGCTCCGCGCGAAGCTGCGAAGCCTCGTGACCGGCCACCAACTTGAGGTGTACATGGGAGAGCTTGAGCGGGTCTTCAGCGAGAGATCACCAGGACCTTGAAGGTCACGCCCGAGAGGTTCGTGGCGTTGGGGACCTCAACGAGGGGGCCGTCCGCGCCGCCGTCGTTGTCCCCGCGGTACACCTTCAGCTTCCCGGTGGAGGCGTCGTTCTGAGGCAGGTAGCCGCCGTACTCGATGGGGACGAGCGCGATGATCGTGGGGGTCGCGTCCTTCGCCGTGCGGAACGGCTCGAGGAAGGCCGAGCCGCCCGTCGGGTAGGACGTGTCGCCGAGGAAGCTCACGTCGTGGAGATGCGCGCGCGCGAAGTCCTTGCCCGACGAGTTCTTATGTCGATTCCGTTTTCCGCTTCAGAGAATCTTCACGGGCGAGTGCGGGAAGCACGAAAGGTCGCGCAGGGTCTTGCCTCCTAGAAATTCGATCGGCCAATCGAAGACCTCCGCCACCGATACGGCCCAGCCGTAATTGTCCTCGCCTGCGAAGCTCGCGCAATTGACCGCGTAGACGGCGGAGTCAGCAATGCGAGCGAGCGGACCGCCGCTAATCCCGCGCG
The DNA here is from genome assembly GCA_016719945.1 of Polyangiaceae bacterium. Classification (GTDB taxonomy): domain Bacteria; phylum Myxococcota_A; class Polyangia; order Polyangiales; family Polyangiaceae; genus Xiheicaenibacterium. The sequence goes on from JADJYE010000030.1 coordinate 306,425, forward strand.
GTGTGTTGACCGTGTGCGTGTAGACAGGGCTCCCGTGCCCCTTGGCGAACGGCGCCCGCGCGTAGAACTCTTCTACCTTCCCGTGATAGGCCCGCGGCCAGAAGGCGATGTCGACTTCGAGGCGCTTTTCCGGGGCGGTCTCCACGACGTCGGTATCCCCGAATCCGTAGGTGAACACCGGCTCTTCCGACGCGAGTCGCCCCTCGCCGAGAGCGAAGCAGCACTCCACCTCCATCTGCGCGAATCCGATCGCGAAGTCGTACTCAGGATGAAGCGCAATCATTCGCGGATGGAGTTCATAGCGGTTGACGCACACGCCGGAGAACCGCGACAGCGCCAGATCTTCCAGGACTGCATCTCCATTTGCTACGACGTGCTTCGCGGTCATGAAGAGCCCGCCGTTCGTGACGAAGAATGCAGTCCCCGGGCTCTCCTTGTCGAATGCGACCCGGCCGTCGGGCAGTGAACGCCACCGCGAGATCGACGCGGTCGCTGCCGCGAGATCGTTTCTTAGGGCTTCGACCGTCACTGGTGCTCGTACGCCCCTAACCGCCCGTCGTCGCCAGCGGAACTGAAGCTCCATCGCGATGGTGCGAAGAAGCGATAGCAGCGCTCCCCTCTTCGCGGCATCCAGGCGTGAAGGTTCGCGGCGCTCGCGATCGGAGTGCTTACCAAGCGCTTCCGCCGGGGAACCTACTATGCCGGATCGGCTCGCACAACCTCCCCGGGGAGATCCGCAGTCAGGCCCTCGCGAAGAGAGCGCGCACGATCCACAGCGTCACGACGGCGCACAGGAACACGAGCCGGGACGCGGCGGCCAGCGTCCACAGCCCGCGAGGGCAGCGAAGGGGGCCGCGACGATCAGGGCATAGTGCAGCGCGCCGCTCGGCGCTGCGCTCAGGACCTCGCTGGCGTGAGCCGACGAGGTGGCTGCTGCGCATCGCCGGCAGACCCGGTCGCCCTCGGTCGAGTAGACGATCTCGCGCACGGCGACCGCTTGGCTGCAGGCCTCGCAGGTCCCGGTTCTCTCGCGGGCGGAGCATCGATAGGCGGCGGCTCGAGGGGTGTTCATGATGGGCTCGTCTCGTGTGCGGCGCTCACAGGACGCCGCTGACGAGCGAGCTCTGACACCTCCAAGCGACGAGCCGCGCTAGAACTTCCCGCGAAGCCACAGGGTCCCGGGGCCGAGCTCGAGCCTCGCCTCGGCGGCGGGGCTGGGCTCACCCTCGGGCTTCGAGCCCCGATTGAGCGGGTCGACGATGAAGAGCACCACCGTCGTGGCCGCGCCTGCCGCCGCGACGCCGATCATGATGTCGGTGACGAGCGCGAGGGTCTCCACCTTGTCTTGCGCGCTCGTGATGCCCGCGCCGTTGCCGGGGAACGTGGCCAGCTGCTCGTCGAGATCGCCGCGCGCGCTGACCGCAAGACCGCCCGTGATCCCCGCTACGACGGCGGCTGCGCCCGTGCCAGCGAGCGCGATCCACGCGGGGATGTTGGTCTTCGGCTCGGGGGGCGGAGGAGGCGGAGGGGGCGGGGGAGGCGGAGTACGGTCGTCGCCGAGCTTCACGAGCTCGAGCGTCACGCTCGGCTCCTCGAGGGCCGTGACCTCGATCACCCGCGACACCGGGATGTAGCCCTTCGCGCTGGCGGCGAGCTTGTGGCGACCGGCGTTGACGATCACCGGCGAGGCGAGCGGCGTCTCCCCGACCGGGAGATCGTCGACCAGGATCTCCGCGCCCTCCACGTTGGTCTCGATCGTGACGCGCCCGACCTTCTTCTTGAGCGCCTCGATCGACTCTTCGACCTTCTTCTTGCGAGCCTTGTCGATCGACTTCCCGCCCTCGGCGAGGTAGCGCTCGAACGCGGAGAGCGCGCTCGCGTAGTCGTTGAGCTCTTGGGAGGTCTGCCCGAGGTTGAAGAGCACCCGGTGGTGGGGGTCGAGCTCATACGCGCGCTTGAACTCGACCAGCGCCGCGGCGTAGTCGCGGTTCTTGTAGAACTCGACGCCGGCTCCGAAATGCTCGCCCGCCTTGGCGCTGTTGTCCGCGGGCGCAGCCTTGTCGTCAGCGCGCGCCGGGGAGGCCGCGCTCGCGAGGCCGAGGATCAGGGCGATTGGGAGGGCGTGGCGCATCGACACGTCGCGCTACTTCTTCTTCTTGTAGGGGTTGTCCTCGTCGATCTCGCGAGGCTGCTTGGTGCCTGTGCTCACCGTGGTCGGCAGGCGACCGGTCGGGCGGACCGAAGGCTCGATGGGCGCAGCCGACGCCGAGGTCGACGTCGCCGCGGAGGGCTCAGGCGCGGGCTCGAGCGAGATGGTGAGGTCGACGTCCTTGTCGTAGCTGAGCATCGACGTCTTTTTGGCGAGGCCCGGCCCCTCGACCTCGAGGGTGTGCATGCTGCCGTCCCGCGGGACCTGCGCGATGAACGGGCTCTCGGGCAGCGGGAAGCCGTCGAGCTTGGCCACGGCACCAGGCGGGCCGAAGGTGATGGACATCCGTAGCTTCGACGTGTCCGGGGTGCTGGCGGTGGCCTCGGCCGGCGCGGCAGGCGCGGCCTGCTCGGCCGGGCGCTTCAGCACGACGATCACGACGATGCCGGCGAGCGACGCGATCGCGACGGCCGTCAGGGCGATCAGGATCGTCCGTCCGCGGGCGGCGTCCCCCGCGCCACGCGGCGGGATGTTCGCGGCCACGAGCGTCCCGTGAGACGCCGATAGGCCCGCGCTGGTGTCGCTCGGCGGCGCCGACGGCGGCCCGCCCAGGCGGCGCCCCGTGGCGGGCTCGATCGTCGTGACGGGAGGCGGCTCGGCGGAGGCTTGCAGCGCGTCGAGCGACGGCAGCGGCAGGGTCGTCGACGTCTCGCGGTGCAGGCGCTTCATCTGCTCGTCGATGACCGCCCGGATGCGCTCCCGCTCCTCGACGAACAGGCTCGAGATGAGCTCTCCGACCTCGCGCCTCCCGACCCGGCGGCTGAACCGATCCAAGAAGGACTCGAGCGCGTCCTGGAACTGCCGCGCCGAGGCGAAGCGGTCGGCGGGGTCGTGCGCCATCGCGCGGTCGCAGATGTCGGCGAGCTCGAGATCGGCGTCGGGGACGACGTCGCGGATCCGCGGCTCGGTGCCGGAGAGCCGCTTCGCGAGCAGCGCGGTCTGGCTCTCGCCGTGCGCGAAGCGCCGCGCAGCGATCGCCTCCCACAACATCACGCCGACGCTGAAGAGATCGGCGCGAGCATCGACCGGATCGCCCGCGGCCTGCTCCGGCGCGACGTACGCGAGCTTGCCCTTGAACACCCCGCTCTGCGTCGTGCTCGCGGCGCCCGCGGCCTTCGCGATGCCGAAGTCGACCAGCTTCACCTGCCCGTCGTAGGTGACGAACGCGTTCTGGGGGCTCACGTCGCGGTGCACCACGTGCAGCGGGGTGCCGTCGAAGTCCTTCAGCGTGTGCGCGTAGTCGAGGCCGGCGAGCATGTCGGCGAGGATCCGCACGTGGACGTCGAGGGGCATGCGCGCGCGCGAGGCCTTGCGCAGCAGCGCGTGGAGCGGCTGCCCGTCGAGGTAGTCCATCGCCAGGAAGTGGTGCTGGCCGGCTACGCCGACCTCGTACGTGTGCACCACGTTGGCGTGATTCAGCCGCGCCGCGAGCCGCGCCTCGTTGAGGAACATCGACAGGAAGTCGGCGTCCGACGACAGCTCGTCTCGCAGCACCTTGATGACCAGCAGCTTGTTGACCCCCATCGGGCCCGGGACGACCGACAGGAACACCGTCGCCATGCCGCCTTGGCCGAGCTTCGCGATGATCCTGTATTTCCCGAGGCTGCCTTCCATGGTCGCGCTCACACGGGGGTCGGCAACACGAGCACGTACGAGATCGTCTCTTCGAGGACCTGAAAGCTCGACTCGCCGATGTAGACGTCATCGGCGGCTCGCAGCGCCTCGACCACCGTGGGCCCGGTCGGCAGGTTGAAGTAGCCGCCGAAGCCGTCCGCGTCGGTCTCGGTCGCGCCGGGCGGGATCACCGGCCCTTGGTTGATCAAGTAGAACTCGGTGCTGTCGGCGTCGGCGGTCTCGACCGTGAAGCGAACACCGCCGACCGCTTCGCCCTGGCAGTCGCCGGACAGCAGGATGGCGGTGCCCCGCGTGGGGTCGGGGACGTCCGAGGCGAGGGCGGCGAGCGCGGCGTATTCGTTCGGACGCAGCAGCTGAATCTCTTCGACCTTGGGCGGCGCGAGCAAAGGGCGCCCGACGTAGACGCGCGAGTCCATGACGTCCGGGTGTGTGATGCGCACGAAGCCGTCGAAGCCCTGCCGGACGGCGACCTCGAGCACGCCGTCGGCGCCGGGGGCGAGCCCCTTCGGGTAGTCGGGGCTCATCACCGTGCAGCCGATGTCGAGCTTGTCGCAGACATCGATGACCGCGTCGCTGGCCAGCGGCATGTTGTCGGTGGCGAACGCGAGCCGCACCGAGAGGGTCACGAACTGGCTGGTGTCGGGCTCGGGCTCCTCGACGTTGCCGAGGCAACCCCACACAGGGTCCACGATCTCCTGCTCGACGCAGATCGCGTCCTCGCACAGGGCGTCGGTGAAGCCGCGCGCCGCGCAGTCGGCACTAGTCTCGCACTGCGCCTCGGCAGGGTCGAGCACGACCGAGCAACCTTGGGCGGCGCCAAGGACGGGCAGGGCCGCCAACAACCAACGGAACACAAGGAGAAGGCTAGCCGCGGCCGCGCCCGGATCAAAGAGATCGTCGCGTCATCTCGCGCCCCCGCCGAACAGGACTCCGGCCTCGATCGCGAGCATGAAGGTCGGGTGAGGTGCGTCCGGCCCGCGGAAGGCGGGCAGCCCGCTCCCCGCGAAGCTCGTGTTGCCCTGCCAGATCGGCCAAGCCAATGAGGGCCTGATGTTCAAGAAGAGGTCGAGGTACGCCGGCGGCGAAGCAGGCGGCGCCCCGTCGAGCATCGGTTCGGGCGGCTGGGCGATCGTCGCCTTCGGCGGCTCGGCGTGAGCGACCGGCGCCCCGAGCGCGGCGCTTCCGCGCGATCTCGGCCTTGGCCGCGGCGGACGTGTGCAGGGCCTTGCACCAGGTGCGCAGGCCGCGCTCCTGCGTTGCGCGATCGCGCCACCCGCCAAAAGCTCTACAAAACCCAGGCCATCACGAGCGCCGATGGTTGCCATCGACGGCACGGGCCTTCCGCGTCCCGGGAAGGCGTGAAACATTGCCGGCGAGGCGGCGCGCGTCGTGGGGGCGCAGCTCGACGGGATGGGATGACTCCGCAGATATCTCTGACACTGCCCGAAGGTGCGACGGGGACGACCTTGACCTGGTCGCACCGCGGGGCGCGCAGGATCACGACGGTCATCAAGCTCTCGGCCCGACTCGCGCCCGGCGACCAGGCGAGGCTCGTGCCCTCGAGCGGGTTCGACGTCGAGCGGGGGCTGTTCGGCGCTTGCGCTCCGTACCTGCCGGCTGCGTCGCTCACGCTCAGCTGCTCCTCGCCGGTGGGGCCCCTGGTCCGCGCCACCCTCGTGCGCGAGGTCCCCGTGCTCGACAAGCGCGCCGAGCGCCCCGCCGCCGGCCCTCCGGATCTGGGCCCGGTCGATCCCGTCGGCCCCGCAGCGCGCAGCCGGTTCGGCGCCGAGACGCTCGACCGCGCTGCGCGCCCAACGCTGCAAGACTCGCTGCACGAGCTCCCCGACACGTTCGACTTCCACGCGCTGGTCGTGGCGCCCGCCGACCAGATCGTGCCGCGCCTCGTCGGCGACGAGTGGCTGCTGCTCACCGGCTTTATGGGCTCGGCGCGCGTCGAGCATCGCTTGCCGTGCGCGACGTTGACCGCGCGCTGGTGTGTGCCCGGGCAGGCCCCTGTCGCGATCGACGGGGCGTTCGACATGCTCACGGTCGACTGCGACAGCGGCATCTTGGAGCTCTACTGGCGGGGCAGCTTCGCTGTCCCCTCCGACGCGGCCGAGGGCCTCCTCGTGCAGGTGCTGCGGTCCGGGGGCGGCGAGCTGTCGGAGCGACCCCCGCCCGGCAACGCCGCCTCCGAGGTCGCGCTCGGTCGCACCGAGCTGCCGCCGATCGTACGCCCACCGGCGCCAAACCCGCCCTCGTCAGCTCCGGCGGCCGCAGCTGGCGGGGCGTCGCAGACCGTCGTGTTCCCCGAGGAGGCGCTGAAGGCCGCGGTCGCGTTGCCGTTCGCGAAGCTGCAGGAGGCCGCGGCGAAGGTGGCGAGCGGTCTGCCGGCGCCGAAGGCCGCCGAGCCGGCGGGGACGTCGGCGCTCGACCCCGAGGAGCTCGCCAAGGCGATCCTTCCCTTCGCCGCTGCCGCCGAGCAGCTGCGCGGCGCGCCCGTGGGGCCCCCCAAGCCGGTCGACGTCGCGCCGCCCCGGCCCGCGGTCACCGGCACGATGTTGGTGCTCGACGGCAAGCCCCTCACGCCGATGTCGGCTCCCGTCTCGACGGGCACGGTGGCGCTCGATATCCCCGCGTCGATGCTGCCAGACGGGGCGCACCCGGCGGCCCCCGCTCGAGTCCCGCTGCCCGCGCCGCCCCCGCCGCTCCCAGTCCCTCCTCCTCCTGTCGTCACGTCTCCCGCGCTACCGCCACCGCAAGTCCCGCCACCGTCCCCCATTGCGGAGCCGTCCCCCATCGTGGCTCCGGCCCCTATGGCCGCGCCCGCGGCGCCGTCGCCGCTTGCAGCGCCTGGCGCGCCGGCGCGCTCCCCTGCGTTCGCCGAGCTCTACGCGGCGCTCGAGCGCGGCGAGAAGGTCTTCTATGGCGCCGAGCTCGCGAACGTCGAGCTCAGCGGCTGGGACCTGCGCGGCGTCGCCTTCAGCCGCTCGAACCTGAAGGGCGCGCGCCTCGCCGGCGCGAACCTCAGCGGCGCGCGCCTCTCGGAGGCGAAGCTCGAAGACGCCGATCTCTCCCGCGCCGCGCTCGACGGCGCGGACCTCTCGAGCGCGTCCCTCGTGCGCGCGTGCCTCGAGGGGGCGAGCCTCGAGGGCGCGCAGCTCTCCGACGCCACGTTCACTCACGCGAGGGCCTCTGGCGCCGTGCTCCGCGGCGCGCGCGCCGAGCGCGCGAGCTTCGCGCGGGCGCGGCTCGACGGCGCCGTGCTCGAGCGCGCCATCCTGCGCGAGGCGGACCTCGGGGGTGCTTCGCTCGCGTCCGCCAACCTCAAGGAGGCCGACCTGACGGACGCGAACCTCGAGGACGTCCGCGCGGCCGGCGCGAGCTTCGACAACGCGACGCTCGAGCGCTGTCATCTCGACGGCGCGACCCTCGAAGGCGCGAGCCTGCGCAGCGTCCGCGCGTCCCAGTCGTCGTGGGAGCGCGCAGCGCTCACCGGGGCGAGCCTGGAGAACGCAGACCTGACGAAGGCCCGGTTCGTGCGAGCTCACCTCGACGGCGCGAAGCTCGGCCACGCGATGGCGAAGGACGTCTCGCTCCAGGGCGCGACCGCGAAGGGTGCGAGCTTCGAGTTCGCCGACCTCGAAGGGGCAGACCTGCGGCAGCTCCACGCGCGGGACGCGTCCTTCGAACGCGCGACCCTGCGCCTCGCGCAGGCGGGGAGGGCCGACCTCTGCGGCGCGAACCTCGAGGGCGCGAGCCTCGAGCGTGCCAGCTTTCGTCCGGCCCACCTCGAGCGCGCGAACCTCTCGGGCGCCAACCTCGACGCGGCGGATCTCCGCGACGCCAACCTCGAGGGCGCCACGCTGACGCGCGCCTCGCGCAACGGGACGAAGCTCGGAGGCGCGAAGCTCCGAGACGTCGTCGACTGACTCCCTCCTCCCTCGCCGTACAACCCCGACCGAAAAAGGCGGCCTGATGTCCGATCGCTTCACGCTCGAGTCGAGCTCTCTCCCCGACGGCGCACGCCTGGTGTCGTTTCGAGGTGTCGAGGCGCTCTGCCGGCCCTACGAGATCGAGGTCCACTTCGTCGTCCCCGATCCCCAGTCGTTCGATATGGCCGACATGATCGGCGCCCGAGGGACCCTCATCGGCGACCTCGGCGATGGCTCGGCCCCCTTCAAGCGCCACGGCGTCTTCCTGTCGGTCAAGCTGCTCCTCGCGCGGCCCGATGGCGCGCTGGTGCAGGCGGTGCTCGGCCCGCGCGTCGCTCAGCTCGCGATGTCGCAGCGCAGCCGCCTGTTCACGAAGCGGAGCGTCCCCCAGGTGTTCGAGGACGTCTTCGAGGAGGCGGGCTTCACCGCCGCCGACTACGACCTGCGCCTGCGCGGGACCTACGACCCGGAGGAGCACGTCTGCCAATACGCGGAGAGCGATCTCGCGTTCCTCCATCGCTGGATGGAGGTCGAGGGGCTCTACTACTTCTTCGAGCACGGCGACGACGAGGAGCGCATGATCGTCACCGACGACAAATCGGCTCACCGCCCCGCGTCGCAGGCCCCGGTTCGCTATCACCCCGTCGCCGCCCACGACGCCAGCGCGGGCGCCTCGTTCTCCTCGTTCACCTGCCAGCGCGTCGCCCTGCCCGCCAGCGTGACCGTGCGGGACTACGACTACGCCCGGCCGACCCTGGAGATGGTGGGCTCGGCCAGCGTGTCTCCGACGGGGTACGGCGAGGTCAACATCCACAATGGTCGCTTCTTCACCATCGACAAGGGCAGGCGCCTCGCGCGCGTGCGCGCCGAGGAGCTGTCGGCCTCCGAGGTCTCCTTCGTCGCCTCGGGCACGGTGACCCACGTCGGCGCGGGGCTGACCTTCACCCTCGAAGAGCACCCGATGTCGTCGCTCAATGGTGAGTACCTCGCGACGCGCGTCTCGTTCGAGGGCACCCTGTCGGCGGCGACCGGCGAGATGCGGCGGCTGCTCGGGCTGCAGCACGAGGAGACGTTCCGCTCGAGCGTCGACGCCATATCGTCCTCAGTGCAGTTTCGCCCTCGGCGTGCGACCCAATGGCCGCGCGTGTATGGGTTCGAGGCCGGCGTCATCGACGGGTCCTCCGACTCGGAGTACGCGCAGATCGACGACCAGGGCCGCTACCTCGTGAAGCTGAAGTTCGACGAGAGCGACCTGAAGGACGGCAAGGCGTCGACCTGGGTGCGCATGATGCAGCCCCACGGCGGCGGCGTAGAGGGCTGGCATTTCCCGCTGCGCAAGGGCACCGAGGTCATCATCCAGTTCCTCGGCGGGGACCCCGACCGCCCGGTCATCTCCGGCGTCGTGCCCAACGCGCACACGCCGAGCCCGGTCACCGCGCACAACAACACGACGAACATCATCCAGACCGGCGGGCGCAACCGCCTCGAGCTGGAGGACCGCGACGGCTCGCAGCGGTTCACGATGTACTCGCCGACCGAGGAGACGATGATCCGGCTCGGCGCTCCCAACGACAAGTTCAACCTCAAGCTCTACACGAAGGGCAACGCGCGGACCGAAGTCGGCGGCTTCAGCGAGATCGAGCTGCGGGGCTCGGTCACCGAGCACATCCACCAGTTCTGGGATCTCTCCGTCCAGGGAGACGTCACGGAGGTCTTCCATAGCGGCCAATCGACGACGGTGACCTCGCAGAACCTCGACATCGACGTCCAGCAGGGGTCGCTGAACGCGAAGGCGAAGACGGACCTGACCCTGCACGCCGACGGGCAGCGGATCGACACCGTCGGGGAGGTGTGGCGTGAGGAGATCCGGCTCGCGGGGCGAGACGCGACGCTGATCGGCGAGGACGTCGTCAAGGTCACGAGCGGAGGCGGTCTCCACGAGTACGAGACCGGCTTCAACCTCAAGGTCACCGGGGGCGACATCGCGCTCAAGGCTCCGGCTGGTGCCCTGGATATCGACACGGGGACGGGGCTTCGAGCGCGGACGCTCGGGGCGATCGATCTGTGGTCTCGCGGCGACTTCTTGGTGAGCTGCAACGATAGCGACATAAAAAATCGTGGAAACAAGCAAGAGTTCACCTGCGGCGCGACCTACGCGTTCGCTCTCGGCGCCAAGGCTGAGTTCGCGATCTCGGGCTCGTTTTCGATGTCGGCGAGCGTGAGCCTCAGCCTTGCTACCGGCATGAAGGTGGACCTCTTCGCAGGGCCCTCGTTCGGCACCAAATCGATCGACATGGAGTTCTGCAGCGTGAAGGTCGACACCATCTCCGCCTGGCTAAAGACGCACAACCTGAACATCACGAGCTCCGTCCTCACGGTGCTCTGATCGTCCATGAAGACCCTCCGACCGCTCGCGCTCGGCGTCATGCCGAGGGCCTTCTTGCACCGGGACGAGCCGAAGCTCTCCATCACCGCGATCGCTTGCCTCGATCTCTCGACCGGAGGGCTTCGAAGCGAGCCGTCGCTCTGGAAGGTCGCCGCCGAGGCGCTCGGCCCGTCGGGCGTGCTCGACGAGCTGATGCCGAAGGTTCGCGGGGAGGTCCTGGTGGGCGCGTCGGCATACCCTGCTGGGGGCCGCGGCGCGGTCGCCTCGGCGCACGTGCAGGTCGGCGCTGTCGACAAGGAGCTGGCCGTGTTGGGGGATCGCACCTGGGGACTCGCTGGGCCATCGGAGCCCGCGCCCTTCGAGTCGATGCCGATCACCTGGGAGCGGGCCTTCGGTGGGCCGGGGTTCGAGGCCAACCCGCTCGGCCGCGGGGTGGGCGGCAAGGTGCTGCCCAACGTCGAGGACTCGCGGCGGCTGATCCGGGCCGAGTCGGATCGCCCCCGGCCCATGAGCTTCCTGCCGCTCGACCCGATGTGGCCGGCGCGGGCCAAGCTCAGGGGAACGTACGCGGGCTTCAAGGCTGACGACGACCCCGCGAGGCTCCCGGACGACCTCGACTGGGCGTTCTTCAATGTGGCGCCGGAAGACCAGCGGATCGAGGGCTTCTTCCGCGGCGACGAGGCGTTCACCCTGCGCGGGATGCACCCGACGCGGCCGGTCCTTTCGGGCAAGCTCCCGGACGTCACTGCGCGGGTCTTCGTCGTTCATCGCAGCGACCCCTCCCCGCGAGAGGTGGCGATGCGCCTCGAGACGCTCTGGTTCTTTCCGGACCGGGAGCGGGCGGCGCTGGTCTTCCGGGGCGTGACGGCCGCCGAGGAGGATGACGGCAGCGACTTCGAGGTGCTGCTCGGCGGCCTCGAGGACCAGTCCGAGCCCCGCGCGCCGGACCATTACCACGCCATCCTCGCGCGGCGGCTCGATCCGAAGCAGGGCGCCGTCGACGCGCTCAATGAGGCGGGCCTGCTGCCGCGGCGCGTCCCCGCCGAGACCCTGCTGGACTCGGAGGCTACGCGAGACCTCGGCCGAGACTTCGAGAGCGAGCGCCTGGTGATGCGCAACCAGCGCAGCCGGCGCGACGCCGCGCTCAAGGAGGCGCGCGCGAAGGCGGTCGCGGCGGGCCTCGATCCGGCGCCCTTCGACGCCGCGCTCGCGGAGCCAACCGCAGACGATAGGCCCATCCAGGTCGTCGTCGACGAGACCCGAGCCCAGGCGGCGAAGGCCGAGCAGGACGCGAGGACCCAGGAAGACGAGGCGCGCGCTCGCGCCCGCGCGGCGTTCGCGCGCGCGGGCGTTGATTTCGACGAGGCGCTCGCACGCGGGCGCCGTGAGGGGGGAGGGCCGCCGACCTTCCGTGCCGCCGCCGAGCTCGAGCGGCTCCGCGAGCTCGCGCAGTTGGTGGAGAACGCCGGGGGCGACGCGGTCGGGGCGGCCCGGCTCGACACGCCCGAGCTGAAGGCGCGGCTCGAGCAGACCGAGCGCGCGCTCTTGTCCATGTATCGACGGATGACCCACGTCCTGCCGGAGGCTCAACCTCGGGCGGCCGACGTCGCCGCGGCGAGCCGCGAGCGGGTGCTGGCGGCGAAGGCGAGCGGCGCGTCGCTCGCGGCGGCGGATCTGACGGGAGTCGAGCTCGCGGGCGCAGACCTGTCGGGGCTCGACCTGAGCGAGGCGCTGCTCGAGGGAGCGCGCCTTCAGGGCGCGAGCCTGCGAGGCGCGAGCCTGCGAGGCGCGACCCTCGCGCGCGCCGATCTCACGGGGCCGATCTCACGGGGGCCGATCTCAGCGAGGTGAACCTGGGCGAGGCCGTGCTCAAGGACGCCGTGCTCGACGGCGCGAAGCTTCTCCTTGCAGTGCTCTGGAAGACAGACCTTTCCGGCGCGAAGCTGCGCGGGGCGAGGTTGCACGAAGAAGCGGTGCTCCCCGCGTTCGGCGACAAGCCGAGCCGAGAGGTCGCCGGCGCCGGCCTCTACCAGGCCAAGCTCCAGGGGGCGGACCTCAGCGGGCTCGTCGCGCCGCGCTCGACGTGGCTCGAGCTCGACCTGCGAGGTGTGACGTTCGCGAAGGGCGACCTGCGGGACGCCGTGCTCGTGAGCTGCCAGCTGGATGGGGCGGACCTCTCCGGGGCGGGCCTCGAGCGCACGGCGTTCGTCCAGTCGTCTGCTATCGGGGCGCGCTTCACCGGCGCCAGCCTCGCCGGCGCGCGCTTCCTCCAGGAGAGCCGTCTCGACGGCGCAGACCTCTCGCGCGCCGATCTAACGCGCGCCTGCCTGCGTGGAACCTCGCTCAAGGGGGCGGACTTGACCGATGCCAAGCTCGACGGTGCCGATCTGTCCGAGGCCTCCTTCGAGGGAGCCGAGCTGCGCCGCGCGAGCGTGAAGGGCGCCCTGCTCGTCCGCGCGGATCTGTCCAGGGCGAAGCTCGTCTCCGCGAACCTCTCGGGCGCCATCGCGCAGAAGGTCGTGCTCTCGGGCGCCGATCTGCGCGGCGCGAACCTGTTCCGCGCGGACCTGTCCAAGGCTCGCGGAGACGACGACACCGACATGACCGACGCCCACGTGGTCCAGGTGCGTCGCATTCGGAGGCGCTCGTGAGCCGCGCGGCGCTGGAGGAGCGCGTCCGCGCGGGAGAGGTCCTCTCCCGCGAGTATTTCGGGAAGGGCGAGCTCGCGGGAGCGGACCTCTCGGGTGGCATCTTCCAGGAGGTCAGCTTCCACGGCGCCGACCTGAGGGACGCGAAGCTCACCGAGGCCGTGCTCGTCGAGTGCGATCTGACCGAGGCCACCCTCGAGGGCGCCGATCTCCGGCGCGCCGCGCTCCAGAAGTGCGAGCTGCTCGGCGCGCAGCTGGGGGGGGCGAGCCTCGCGCACGCCAAGATCATCGACTGCAACGCGAGCTCCGCGCGCTTCGCTGGCGCGTCGACGAAATGGCTCATCGTCTCGGGGACCGATCTGTCTCACGCGAGCTTCGCGGGCACCACGCTCGACGGCGCGCAGCTCGTCGCCTGCGCCCTCTACGACGCCGATCTGACAGGGGCGACCCTCCGCGAGTCGACCCTCGTAAAGGCGAGCTTGTCGTCTTGCCTGGTGAAGGGCGCGAGCTTCGAGCGGTCCATCCTCTTCGGCTGTGATCTGTCGGGCCTCGATCTGTCAGGCCTGACGCTCGACCACTGCCAGCTCACTGACGCGCTGCTCGACGGGGCGTCGCTGGAGGGGGCGCGGCTGGCTGGCACCGGGTTCAAGGGCGCTTCGCTCGCCGGCGCGAAGCTCGATCGCGCCGTGGGCCCGTCCGCGCTGTTCGTGGAGGCGAAGCTCGGCAAGGCCTCGCTCCGCGGCGCCGACCTGAGGATGGCGCTCTTCGTCGACGCCGACCTGACCGCCGCCGACCTCTCGGGCGCGAACCTCTATCAGGCGAACCTCGAGCGCGCGCGCTGTACGGGGGCGAGCTTCAAGGGGGCGGAGCTGACCTACGCCGTCCTCTCGTACGCCGACCTCTCCGCGTGCGACTTTCGGGAGGCGAGCCTGTTTCGCGCGAGGTTCCACGCGACCCTGGAGGCCGGCGCGCTCTTCGCGGACCGCTCCCTGGCGCTCGGCGACGACGAAGCGCTCGCGAAGGCGGAGCGGTTCCGCTCGCCCCACGGATGAAGGCGTACGAAGGAGACCGAGGCACCATGCTCAAGCCAGCCATCAGGCAACCGATCGCGGAAGCAGCGCAGCTCGAGGGGGTCGTGCGGCGGGTCGAGGTCCGGGCGCCGGCGCTCGTGGGCAGCGCGGCCGAGCCGCCCGAGGGGCGCTACGTCGTCGACAGCGGGGCGGGGGAGCTCGTGGCGCGGCGCGCGGTGGGCTGCCTCGTCGCGCCGCTCGAGGGGGATCTGGTGCTGGTCGCGCGGCTCTCCGACGGCCGCGCGTACGTGCTGTCGGTGCTCGAGCGCGACGCGGAGGCGCCGCTGTCGCTCGAGTCGGAGCGCTCGATCCTGATCAAGAGCTCACGCGGGCGCGTCGACGTCGCCGCGGAGGCGGCAGTGTGCCTGACCACGGCGGGCGCGCTCGCCCTCACCTCGGTCGCGATGACCCTGAGCTCGGGCGACACCGAGCTTCGAACCGGCACCCTCGACCTCGAGGCTGACCGCGCGACGGCGCGGCTCGACCGAATCACGGTGGTTGCGGGGCTCGTCGAGTCGGTGTTCGACACCCTCTCCCAGCGGCTGAAGCGCTCTCGGCGTGTGGTGGAGACGATCGATCAGGTGCGCGCCGAGACCCTCGACCTGATCGCTGGCAACGCGGCGCGTATCCACGCAAAGTGCGCGGTCTTGACCGCCGACCAGCTGGTCAAGGTCGACGGCGAGCAGATCCACATCGGGTGAGGAGAGCATGTTCGCCAACACGCAGATGATGGGGATCGATATGGGCTTCCCCGACGTGTGCCTGACGCCCACGCCCGCCCCCGTCCCGATCCCGTACCCGAACATCGCCATGGGGCCGATGGGCGTTCCGGCCGTCTACAACGTCCTCATCGGGATGGCGCCGGCGCACAACATGGCGACCACCATTCCGATATCGAATGGCGACAACCCTGGGATCAACCTCGGCGTCGCCTCGGGGATGGTGATGGGCCCGGCGCGCGTCGTGCTCGGCGCGGTGACGACCATCATCGGGGGGATGCCAGCCACCCGGATGACGAACCCGACGATACAGAACAGCACCAACTGCCCCGGGGTGCGGGTGGTGCCCAGCCAGGCCAAGGTGTTGATCCTCTCGAAGTGAGGTCAGCCCCTCGGGCGCTCCCGGGTCGTTCGCAGGATCGCGAAGAGCAGGGCCGACACGAGGGCGGCGCTGGCGACGAGGGGGAGCGGCTCGAGCTCGGCGCTCGCGATCTCCTCGCGCGGACCAAAGCGTGCGTAGGCGACCGCCACCCCGTTGTTGGCCGCGTGCGCGGCGATGGCGGGCCAGAGCGAGCCGGTCCTCCAGGTGACGAAGCCGAGGGCGAGCCCGAGCACGGCGGCGCCGGCGGCTTGGGGCGGATCGAGGTGGAACGCCCCAAACAGGATCGACGCCAGCGCGACGCCCGCGAGCGGGCCCAGCCGGGCGGTGAGCGACGGCTGAAGGACACCCCGGAAGAACAGCTCCTCCGCGAACGCGGGGGCGAGGGCGATCGTGAGCCCGACGAGCAGCGCTGACAGCGGAGCGCCCCGGACGGCCGTGGAGATGGTGTCGAGGACGCCGAGGGTCGCGCCGGGCAGCGCCCGCGTGACGCCGATGATCGCGGCGTCAGCGAACGGGCCCGCGGCCATGACGAGCAGGATCGCGAGGGGGACGTGGACCGCCTTGGGCGCAGAGAGGCCGACGCTGCGGGCGATGGGGAGCTTGGCGATCTTGAGCGCGGCGATGGTGGTCAGCACCAGGCCGAGGCCTGTGGCCGCGATGGCCGCCGAGAGCATCAGCGGGTGCGCGAGCAGCGCCTGCGCGGCGTCGCCGCGCGCGAGGTCGTCGAGCTTGAGGTGCCCCGTCGCCGCCAGCAGGAAGGCGCCGCCGGCGAGGGCGAGGGCCGAGGCGATCTGGCTGATCACGAACGCCGCCACGAGCGCGACGACGGCGGCCCAGGCCGGCAGCGCCCGCCGCGCGACCACGACCGACACGATCAAGTCCCCGGGACCCGCGCGGGCACCAACAGCGGCGCCGGGCTGGGAGGCTGGCCACAGCGGCCGTCGTCGTTCTGGCCCCAACAATAGATGCCGCCGTTCAAACCCGCCGCGCAGGTGTGCAGCGCGCCCGCTGCCACGGTGCCGAGCTGGTCCTGCTCCTCGAGCACCTTCACGAGGTCCGATGAGGGCTCGCCGCTGCCGTCCCCGAGCTGGCCATAGAAGTTGTCGCCCCAGCAGAACAAGCGGCTGGTGTCTGCCTCCGGGTCGTACGTCGTGGCGCAGGCGTGGGCGAGGCCGACGGAGAGGTCGGAGAAGACGCGGTCCGCAAAGAGAGGCGCTGGGGTCGGGTAGAACGAGAAGCCCCTGCCAGCGATGAGCCCATTCGTGTTGTCTCCCCACCCGAAGAGCGCGCCGCCCTCCTGCATGGCGATCGTCGTGAAGCCCTTGCTCTCGATGCGCCTGAGGTTGTCGGCCAAGATGGGGCTGGGCGCCGAGCTCTCGGCGGTGCTCCCGTTGCCGAGCTGACCATTGAAGTTCGAGCCCCAGCAATAGGAGAGCTCAGAGGGGTTGGCGACGCAGGTGTGGAAATCGCCAGACCCGACGGCGCTGCCCAGCACCCCGACCAGGGTCGGCGGGTTCGGGTACGACTGCGGCGTGGGCGCCCCGATCTGGCTGTTGGCGTTGTCCCCCCAGCAGTAGACGCGGCCATCGGAGAGCCCCGCGCAGGTGTGGTACTCGCCCGCGGTCAGGGTCGTGACGGTGAACTGCCCGAGATCGGGGATCGGCACCAGCGTGGGGGTCTCGACGCGCGGCGAGGCGGTGGTCACCCCCACCTGCCCGACGCCGTTCTCGCCCCAGCACCAGACCTCGTCATTCTCGAGCGTGCGGGCCGCGACGCAGGTGTGGCGGTACCCCGCGGCCATGGCCAGGATCGCGCCGGAGAGCTCGACGTCGACGCGCCGCGGCTCCGACGATCCCTCGGTGTCGCCGGTGCCGAGCTGGCCCTCGCTGTTCCGCCCCCAGCAATACAGCTCCGAGGTCCCGAAGTCGTTCGCGCAGGTGTGGTACGCACCTGCCACCAGGAGCTGGCCGAGCGTCACGCCGCCCCCCGCGCCGGAGCCGCCCTCGCCCGAGCCGCCCTCCCCGGAGCCGCCGGCCGACGAAGGGTCGTCCCCGGTGAGGAGCGCGTCGCGGGCGCCGCACGCCGCCGCGAGGAGCACGACCATGGGGAGCATCGAACGTCCGAGCATCGGGCGCATGATGGCGCCTCGTCGCCCGCTTGACCAGCGACGCGCGCGGCGGTCCTCTAGCTCGGCATGTCTACCAAGGTCGCGATCATCGGCTCCGGGTTCGGCGGCCTCGCGATGGCGATCGCGCTGGGCCGGCGCGGGGTCGAATACACTGTCTTCGAGCGCTGCACGTCGCTCGGGGGCACGTGGCGCGACAACGCGTACCCGGGCGCGGCCTGCGACATCCAGTCGCACCTGTACTCGTTCTCGTTCGAGCCGAAGCCCGATTGGACCCGCGCCTACGCCGAGCAGCCCGAGATCCTCGCGTACCTGGAGCGCTGCGCGGACAAGTACGGCGTCCGGCCACGCATCGTGTTCGGCGCCGAGATCGTCGAGGCGCGCTTCGACGAGCCGTCGGCCGAGTGGCGGCTCAGCGCCGCCGACGGGCGCAGCTGGCGCTTCGACGCCGTCGTCGCCGCGACGGGGCAGCTCCACCGCCCGAAGCTCCCTCGGATCGAGGGGCTCGAGCAGCTCGGCGCCCGCGCGTTCCACTCGGCTCGCTGGGACCGCGGCTTCGACCCAGCGGGCAAGCGGGTGGGCGTCGTCGGCACCGGCGCGAGCGCCATTCAGATCGTCCCGCGGCTCGCCGAGCGCGCGGCGCACCTCTCGGTGTTTCAGCAGAGCCCACCGTGGATCCTCCCCAAGCTCGATCGGCCGTACCGCGAGGTCGAGAAGCGGGTGTATGCGAAGGCGCCCGCGCTGCTCGCCGCGAGCCGCGCGGCGAAGTACCTGTGGGGGGAGTCGCGGCTGATCGCGTTCAATGGTGAGGGCCGCTACAACCGCCTCGTCCGCGCCGTCGCGACCTGGAACCTCGAGCACGTCATCTCCGACCCCGTGTTGAGGGCGCGCCTCACGCCGGACTACCCGCTCGGGTGCAACCGCATCCTCATCTCGAACGACTACTACCCGGCGTTCAACCGCCCGAACGTCGAGCTCGTCGTGAGCCCGATCGCGCGGGCGCGCGAGGCGGGCCTCGTCACGGCCGACGGCCGGGTGCACGCGCTCGACGCGGTGGTCCTCGCGACCGGCTTCGAGACGACCCGCTTCCTCGCGCCGATGCGGGTCTTCGGCCGCGAGGGTCGAGAGCTCGAGGCGGCGTGGCGGGCTGGCGCCGAGGCGTACCTCGGGATGATGGTCGGCGGGTTCCCGAACCTCTTCGTGCTGTATGGCCCCAACACGAACCTGGCGCACAACTCGATCGTGCTGATGCTCGAGGGCGCAGGCCCACTACGTCACGCGCTGCCTCTCGGCGCTCGCGCGCCGCGGCGCGCGCACCGTCGAGCCGAGGGAGCGCGCGATGCAGGCCTTCTCGGGGGAGATGGGCCGCCGCTTCGCCGGCTCGATCTGGGAGGCCGGCTGCTCGAGCTGGTACAAGACCGACGCCGGCAGGAACACCAACAACTGGCCGGGTTTCGTGGCCGAGTATTGGTACCGGACGCGCTGGCCGCGCGCCGACGACCTGTCGTTCGACGGCTCAGAACGAGACGTTGAGCGCCGCGCCGCCGGGTGACACGTCGAGGTCGACCGCGGCCGATCGCGCGCCCGTGGTCGCCTCGCGCTTCCAGGTGGGGATGCGAGCGCTCACCCCGCCGATGATCATCCCGAAGCCGATCAGGTGCCCGATCCCCATGCCGAGGAACGCGCCGCGGTAGCCGTCGCCGACGCGGTCGTCGCCCGCCGCGATGAAGGGTCCCACGATCGGGAAGCTGCCGAAGCGCACGATGTCCGGGTCGCCATAGTCGGCGGAGGCGATCGCGGCGAAGGCGAGGTTGATCGCGTAGGTGCCCGCGGCGATGGCGACGCCGCCCGCCCACAAGCCGCGATAGTTGCGCTTCGCGCTCACGTACCCCGCAGGGGGGTCTTGGCCCTCGATCGGCTTCAGGTACTTCTTCCGACCCGAGTAGTACCCCGCGGGAAGCGGGAAGGACGGCGCGGCGGGCTCGTCTCGAGCGACCTTCGCCTCCGGCTTGGAGGGGGCCGCGGCCTCGGGCAGCTTTTCAGGCGCGTCTGCGGACGGTTCTTCGGGGTCGGCCTTGGCCGGGTCGTCGGGGTCGGCGGCGGCGTCGACGGCCTCCGCTTCGTCCTCGCCCTCGGTCTCGACGTGGACCTCGAACCAGCCACCCTCCTCCTCCGGAGGCGCCGCGAGGGCGGGCGTGGAGAGCAGCAGGGTCGAAGCGGTAAGCAGATAAGGAAGCGCGCGGTTCCACATAAGCGCTCTCGCTTTGAGCAGGCAGCGTGCCACGTCAAATTCCCGCAGATCCTGGGGGACGCGGGCCGTGGCCCCTGACACCGCTGCCCTGGTCTGCGCTCGGTCGAGTACGATGCCCTCATGGTCAAGCGCCTGCTCCCGTGGCTCCTGGTGGCCGTCCTCGGCGCGGGGTGCTCGTGCTCCGCGGGGAACCAGCCCGACGATGACGACGACGGCGGGGGCGCGGGGCAGGGGGGCGACTCGAGCGTCGGCGCCGGGAACGAGGGCGGCGGCTTCTCGACGGGCGGGGCAGGCACCGGCGGCGCGGGCAGCGACTGCGTGGCGGAGGCCGAGCTGGTCTACCTGGTGTCGTACGAGCGGCAGCTCTACTCATTCGTCCCGAACGTCCCGGGCACCGACGCCTACACCCTGATCGGGACGCTCGGCTGCAGCTCGACTGGGTTTCCGCAGTCGATGAGCGTCGACAAGAGCGGCGTCGCGTGGGTCTTCTACGACACCGGCGAGCTGTTCCGCGTCAGCACGCTCGACGCGAGCTGCACGCCGACGACCTACGTGCACCCCGTGCAGAACGGGTTCAATCAGCTGGGGATGGGCTTCACGGCGACCAGCCCGGGGGTCTTCGACGATGTGCTCTACGTGGTCAGCCCCGACTTTGGCCTGGCGACCGTCGCGTTCCCCTCGTTCGCCGTCACGCAGCTCGGCGGGCTCGTCGGGGCGGCCGAGCTCACGGGCGGGCCCGACGCGCTGCTGTTCCACTTCGCGGCGTCGAGCGCGACGCTGAGCCAGGTCGACACGGACAGCCTCACGACGAGCTTCCTGCACACGTTCAACGGGCTGCAGGGCACTCAGGCCTGGGCGTTCTCTCGCTACGCCGGCAAGTTCTACATGTTCACGTCCGATGGCATCGGCTTCGGCTCGACGTGTACGGTCTACGACCCTCAGACCAACAGCGAGATGGTCCGCGATCAGAACGTCGGGTTCACCGTGGTCGGCGCCGGTCAATCGATCTGCGTGCCCCCGCCCGTCCCTCAGTGATGCGCCGCTTCGTCATCGGAACCGCCGGGCACGTCGATCACGGCAAGACGACCCTCGTGCACGCGCTCACGGGGGTCGACACCGATCGCCTGCCGGAGGAGAAGGCGCGCGGCATCACGATCGAGCTCGGCTTCGCGCCGTGGCAGATCGACCCCGAGACCGCCGTCAGCATCATCGACGTCCCAGGGCATCGCCGCCTCGTGCACACGATGATCGCGGGCGCGACGGGGATCGAGCTCGTGCTGCTCGTGGTCGCGGCCGACGAGGGCGTCATGCCGCAGACCCGCGAGCACATCGCGGCCTGCGAGCTGCTCGGCGTCCGCAGGGCGGTGGTCGCCATCACCAAGGCCGATCGCGTCGAGCGCGAGCTGGCAGAGCTCGCCGGTGAGGAGGTCTCCGAGCTGCTCCGCGGGCGCATCCAGCACGACGTCGTCGTCTGCTCGGCGAAGACCGGCGAGGGCTCGATGCGCTCCGCGCCAAGGTGAAGCACGCGCTGTCCGAGCTCGCCGCGAGCCCGGGCCGGTGTCGTCGGGGGCCAGCGCACCTTTCGGTCGATCGCGCCTTCAGCGTGAAGGGCGCGGGCACCGTCGTCACCGGCACCCTCGTCCGTGGCGCGATCTCGGCGGGAGACGCGCTGTTCCTGGTCGGCGCGAGCGGGCCTCGCACGACGGCCGCTCGCGGGCTTCACGTCCAGCCGACAGCGACCGATCGCGCGGAGGCCCCACGCGCGCCTGGCGCTGAACCTCGCCGGGTTGAGCGTCGAGGACGTGTCGCGAGGGGACGTGGTGACGAGCGACGCGAGCGTGCGGCCCAGCCACCGCTTCGACGCGAAGCTCACGATGCTGCGTGAGGTGCGCGCCTCGGCGGCGCTCGAGGTCTACGTGGGCACGGCGCGGGCGCCGGGCCGCCTCCAGATCGTCTCGCCAGCGGAGGAGCTCGAGGACGGCACCGTGGTGCAGGCGCTCGGTCGCGTCCGCCTCGAGCAGCCGCTCGTCGTCACGGGTGGCGACCGCTTCGTGCTGCGCGGTGGCACCGGGCGCGGCACGTTCGGCGCGGTCGTCGGCGGCGGGGTCGTGCTGGACGCGCGCCCGCCGGCGATGCGAGACAAGCGGCGCCGCCGCAAGGTCTTGGCCGCGCTGCTCGCGGGGGACGTGGCGGCGACGGCGCGGACGCTCGTCGCCGAGCGCGCCCCGCGCCCCCTCGGGCCCGCCGACCTCGAGGGGCGCTTTCCAGTGTCGGGGCCCGCCATCGCCCGCGCCGCCGACAAGGCCGCGGACAAGGGCGAGATCGTGAGGATCAAGGACGAAGGCTTCGTCGACAAGGACGCGCTCCTCGCGCTCGCGCGTCGCGCGCGCGAGCTGACGCGCGCACACCACGCCGGCCACCCGCTCGATCGTGGCATCAAGCTGGAGACCCTGCGCCAGCGGCTCGCCGAGCGCGCCGGCTTGCCCGCCGCGCTCGAGGCGATCCGTCAGGCGGGCGCAAGAGCCTCGAGGGCGATCCGCTCGTGGTCGAGGGGGGACATCGCGCGCATCGAGGGCTTCGTCGACGGCGCGGCCGGCGGCCGGTGGGCCTGTCGGCAAGGCCCAGCGCGCCCTCGAGGAGGCGGCGCTCAAGGGGATGGGCGAGCACGCCGTGCTGGAGCTGCTCGGGGTGCCGGTGAAGGAGGTGCGCGCCGTCCTCGCGAAGCTCGTGCGAGACGGCCTGGCGATCGCGACCGGGGGACAGTGGTTCGCCGCCGCGGCCGTGGAGAAGCTGCGCGCCGACGTGCTCGCCCACTTCGCGAAGGCCGAGGTCCTCACGATCGCGCAGTTCAAGGACCTCAGCGGCCTCGGTCGCAAGCAGGCGATCCCGCTCTTGGAGCTGTTCGATCGGGAGGGCACGAGCCTGCGCAAGGGCGACGACCGCTGGGCCAGAACGGCGCGCCAAGGTCTGAAGGGCGAGCGCGCAAAACAGAAAAATCGGTAGTCTCCCCGTGCTAGGCGACCAAGCTCGTGCCGCCCTGTCGCTCGTCCTCGCTGCCTCGGCGCTCTTCGCCGCTGGGGCCGCGCACGCAGAGGGCCCTGGAGCGACCCGGATCCCGCCGCGCCGGCGATCCGCATCCCGATCGGTGACTTCGGCGTCACCGGGGCCGCGGAGTACCGCGCGGCAGGGACGCACATCAACCCCATCGCCGTCAACACCATCTCCCAGCGCCGCATCGGCTGGCTCGAGCACCGCCTCGACTCGATGGCTCGATCGACTACGACGAGAAGGTTCGCATCGTCACCAGCATCGACGTGCTCGATGGCGTGCTGTGGGGCGATAACGGCTCTCCGCTCGAGCCGCCGGTGACCGAGGCCGGAACCACCGTCAACGCGCGCAACCCCAACCAAGGGGTCCCGTGCATCGGGTACAAGGGCGGCGCCGAGGGCGATCCGCTCAGCTCGGAGGGCTACGGGTACTCGCTGTGCGAGTCGAAGCTGTTCAACGTGCGTCGCCTGTACGGCGACGTCGTCACGCCGATCGGGCTCATCCGCATCGGTCGCCAGCCCTTCAACATGGGCAACACCCTGCAAGGCGTCCCGGGCGACGGCCGCTTCAACCGCTTCGGCATCGGGCGACAAGGCAACTACGTCGACCGCATCCTGTTCGGCACCAAGCCGCTCGAGGCGCTGAAGCCCGCCGAAGAGCGCAGCCTCTCGCTCGACGAGGGCTTCTTCGTGGCCGCCCTGTACGACCACCTGGTCAGCGACAACCTGCAGCTGTTCACCGACGACGAGCACCAGGTCGGCGGCGCCGTCTTCTACAAGTCGAAGGAGCTGTCGATCATCAAGGATCTGGAGCTTCTCACGTACTACGTGCACCGCTTCAGCGACGAGTACTCGACCAACGTGAACATCTTCGGCGGCCGCGCCATCGGCCGCTTCGGGCCGGTCTACGTCGGGCTCGAGGCCGCGGCGAACGTGGGCTCCACGAAGGAGGTCGCGGCCGCGTACAAGGCGATCACCAACGATCCGATCGTCGATCAGCGCATCCTCCAGGTGGGCGCCCGCGCCGTGGTCCGCTACGACTACCCGGTCGTGCGCGCGGGCGAGCCTCGCGAGCCCGGGCTCTCGGCGTACCTCGAGGTGAACTACGCCTCCGGCGACGGCGACCCTCAGGCGCGAACCGATCTGTCGCAGTTCACCTGGGCCCAGGACATGAACGTGGGCCTCTTGATGTTCGAGCACATCCTGCACTTCCAGAGCGCGCGCGCGGCGGCGGCGGCCACCGAGACGCTCGCGCGCCTCGGGGCGAAGTCCTTCCCGGTCGACTCGATCGACACTCGGGGCTCGTTCACGAACGGCTTCGCCCTCTTCCCGCAGATGGACTTCCGCCCGCACCCGGACATCCTGTTCCGCACCGGCGTGCTCGTCGCCTGGGCTCCCGATCCGGTCGTCGACCCCGTCACCTCGCTGCTCGCCCGTGACGGCGAGTCCATCGACGACGATCTCGTCAATTTCGCCGGCGGTAAGCCCGGGCAGTTCTACGGGACCGAGGTCGATCTGCGCGCCCAATGGCGCTTCCTCGAGCACTTCATCGCCGATCTCGAGGGCGCCATCTTCGTCCCCGGCGACGCGTTCGAGGACGAGAACGGCGACGCCGTCCGGTCCGTCCTGGTCCAGGGGCGCACGACTTTCTTCTTCTGAGGAGATCGAATGGTCATGGCTCCCCGAAAGAATGTCGCTCGGTCCTTGCGTCGATGGGTCGCCGCCGCCGCGCTGTTCGCGCTCGCGCCAGTCGCCGCCTGCGAGACGTACGACTCGCCGCCGCGTCCCGAGATCGAGGGGCTCGTCGACGGCTTGCTCGCCGATCGCGACGCGCCCATCGTCATCACGTTCAGCGAGCCCATCGACCCCGCTACGCTCAAGGTGAAGATCGTCGAGCTCGAGGTCGACGTCGAAGGCAACCTCGCCGACGAGGACGCCGACGAGGCGACGGTGCTCAACGAGTTCTTCGGCTACGACCCGGAGACGAACAACATCTTCGGCGGCGAGAGCGAGCTGCTCGGCGGCAACACCCGCTTTCGCATCACGCCGACCGTAACCCTGCCGCTCGGGCCGAGCCTGGCGATCCTGATCGAGGCGGGGCTCGCCGACGACGCGGGCAAGGCGTGGGCGGTGAGGCAGCGGCTCGTGTTCGCCTACAAGCTCGAGTGCGACGGCACGACCGGCGGGACCGACAAGTTCCCGAGCGGGACGTACTTCTTCGTCGCCAACGTCGCCAAGCCCATCCAGACGCAGATCCAGCTCTGGGGGAAGGTCTACGTCGACCCGGCGACGGGCCAGTTCCGCGGTCAGTTCACGAACGCCGATCGCAACCCCGACCCGAACCGCTGTGACCCTCCCTGCGACGCTACGCAGGCCTGCCGCCTGCTCCCGAGCGAGGAGTGCGTGACGCCCTCCGAAGAGGCCGGCACCGAGGACGAGTACCCTGACTACATCCCGAACGAGGTGCCGCCCGTGGGCTACTCGTTCACCGTCGGCGGCTGCGTGGTCGACACCGGCGACAGCGTCGCGTTCGTGAACCTCCCGGCGGACGTCGACATCCAGCAGCCCGACGTGTTCGTCCAAGGCATCCAGCTCGTCGCCTCCTTCAAGGATGACGGCGGCGTCTTGCGTGGTACCGGACCCGTCACGGCCGAGAAGGTGTTCATCGGGGAGACCGAGAGCGGCGCGGCCTCCGGCACGCTGGTCGCGCGGCAGGTGCCCGACGACGAGGTCCCGCCCGGGATCCCCGAGCCCCCGCCGGAGTGACGCCGGGGCCTCAGAGCAGCGACAGGTTGGCGCGCTGGTCGCGGACTCGCCAGTAGCGCTGCACGTAGTCGGGGCGGTGGTCGACGATGCCTTCGCAGCGCGCCTTCGCGGCCCACACCGCGAGCAAACGCTCGCCTTGCTCGAAGGCCTCGCCTGGCTCGATCCGCTCCTCGAAGTGGCGCGCCTCGTGCCGCGCGCGCGTCTCTTCGAGGTACGGCAGCCAGCGCGCGGCGTCCTTCACGGCCGTGCGGTGGACGAGCTCGTGCCGGAAGAAGAGCGAGCCGTCCGCGAAGTCGTTCGGGAACGGCCCGAGCTCGAGCGGCTCGCTCACGCTCACCGGCTTGAAGATCGACGTGCATGGCGCGGCGGTCGCGGTGACCCAGACCCGTGGCCCCGCCTGCGAGAGCTCCGCGATGAGCGAGGCCGTCGTCTGCCCCGACGCGATGCGGCCGCCCGCGTGCATGCACGGCGACGCCATCGCGCCGTGGTGGGCGCGGTAACGCGGCACGGGGCCGCCGTGATCGCGCAGCGCCCGCGCGAGATCCTTCGGCGCGCGCGCCTCCCGCGCGGAGCGCTCCGTCGCCTCGCGTCGCGCGTCGCAGGCCACGAACCACGAGCGCACCGGATCCCTCCGGGTGCGCGCGAACGGCGCGATCGTCAGGCCGTTCGAGATCGACCGCGCGCCGCTCGGGACGTGCTCCGCCTCGCTCTCTCGGCCGCAGGTCTCGACCACCCACGCCTCGCGCGCGTCGGCGACCAGGAAGCTGTTGTGGTAAGAAAAGCCCGGGTCTTCGTGGCCCGAGCGCCCGCCTTGTCCGTGGCGCGCGACCAGCTCTCGCAGGACGTCGACCGCCTGGCGCGCCGTCTCCCCGCGCTCGAGCGCCAGGCGTACGAGGTCGAGCCCGGTGAGCCCGCGCGCCGCGACGGGCCGCAGGTTGAACACCGCCTCGTTGCCGATCGCGACGCCGTGCTCGTTGACGCCCATCTCTGCGCCCCAGCTCCAGAATGGGCGCGATAGGAGCGCGGCGTGGGTCTTGGACGCCTGTGGGATCGTGAGCTCCGTGCAGCGCACGCTGGCGCCGGCCGCGTGCTCCTCTCGTGGGACCCAGGTCAGCCCTTGCCCCTCGTTCGGATCTCGATCCGAGTTCTTCGCGAAGAGCACCGAGCCCTCGCGCACCGCGACCAGCGTGTCGCACACGTCAGCGCTCTTCCTTCAGGATCTCGGTCGCGGCCCTGACGCCGGACTCGAGCGCGCCATCGATGTAGCCGTTCCAGCGCGTCGCGGTCTCTGTGCCGGCCCAGTGCAGGCGTCCAATCGGGGCGCGCAGCGCGCTGCCGTGGCTCGTCCACACGCCGGGAGGCAGATAGCCCGCGTAACAACCCCGGGAGAAGGGCTCGTCCGCCCACGATTTGTCGACGTAGTGCTCGGGCCTCCGCGCGCGCCCGCCGAACGCACGCGCGAAGCACTCGAGCACGGAGGTGCGCCGCTCGGCGAGCGGCTGGCGGGCGAGAGCGCGCGCTGCGCCGCCCTCGACGAAGCCGAGCAGCACACCGGGAGAGCCCGACGCGGGGGACGCGTCGAACGTGAGGTGGCAAGGCCCGACCTCGGAGATCGACTGGCCTGTGAGCCACTGCTTGCGCCAGAAGGGCTCGTCGTACACCGCGAGGCACTTGATGACGGACCCTTGCGGGACGCGCTGCGTGAGCTGATCGCGATCGGCGGGCAGGGCAGGGGAGTAGTCGATGCGCCCCGCGAGCGTCGGCGGGATGGCCACGACCGCGCGCTTCGCGCGGACCGAGACGGTCGAGGCAACGACGACCACGCTCGATGCGTCCTGGGAGATCGAGCGGACGGCGGCGCCCTGCACGATCTCCCCCTTCACGCGCTTGGCTAGCTCCTCCGCGACAGGCTGCATCCCGTTCACGAAGCGATCGCGCTGCGCACCCGCGTCGGTCGAGAGCAGGAGGTCGAGCTTGCCCGCCGAGTGGATGTAGAACAGGGCGTGCAACAAGGAGAGGTCCTCGGGATCGCAGGCGAACACCGCCTCGATCGCGATGCGGAACATGCGCCTCGCTGGCTCGGCGCGCACGTGGCGGTCCAGGAAGCTCGCCACCGTCTGGCCGTCCCACTCCCGCGCTCGCGGCGCCGTCCACGGCGCGTCGAGCGGCACCTTCTTCGCGCGGCGGTCGAGCTCCGCCCAGCCGTATCCGAGCCACGCGAGCGACCACGGATCGAGCGGCGGGATCGTGCCCTTGAAGCGCTTCGGTTTGCCGCTCGCGCCAGCGGGTGAGCGCGACGCATAGAGATGCGAGCCTTCGCCGTACGTGACGAAGGTGCGGGCGCCGATCTCGGCCGCGAAGCCGTTGATGCGGTCCTGCGTGGGACCGACCCACTGCCCGCCGAGATCGAGCACCGCGCCTGCCTCGGTCACCGTGTGGACCCGGCCGCCGACGCGATCGCGGGCCTCGAGCACGATGACGTGCTTGCCAGCCTCCGAGAGCCTCCTGGCGGCCATCAGGCCGGAGAAGCCTGCGCCCACGACACAGACGTCGGCCTCGAGCCGTCGCATCTGCCGGCTACTTGCGGGGGCGCCCGCTCTTGCTCTGGCCACCGGGCGCGGAGGCGCTCGCGGTCTTTTCCGGCTTCGGGATGCGGTACGTCTGCTTCTGCTTGAGGGCGTTGCCCTTGAGCCCGTTCGCTTGACGGATCGCCTGAATCGAGACCCCGTAGTGGCGCGCGAGGGAGTCGAGCGTGTCGCCGCTTCGAGCGCGGTGATAGACGAACGCGTCCTCGTCCTTGGGCTTCTTGTCGCCGCCGCTCTTCGCCTTCTTCGCGTGCTTCGTGTCTTCGGTGTCGTCGCCCTTGGCGACGTGCTTGCCCTTGCCGCGCTTCTTCGGGGGAGGAGGCGGCGGCTTGGGCAGGTAAGCCTCGGCGAGGCGGCCCGTCGCCTGCGCGGACGGGCTGAAGAAGCGAGCGTGGATGTGCGTGGCGTGTCCGGCGACGTGGCGAACGATCGCGCGGGGGTTCTTGCCAGCGATCTGGAACGCCTTGTCGAGGAACTCTTTGTCTTCGCCGGCCTTGAGGGCGAAGTCGTACAGCATCTTCTGGATCGACGTGTCGACCAGGACCATCTCGGTGTTCGGATCCTCGAGGAACGCCTTCACGAAGGTCCACGTGCGCGCGCGGTCGAGGTTCTTGTCGGTCGCGTAGGCGTACCAGCCGACCTTCTCCGTGTAGAAATACGAGAGATCGACGTCGCGCCCGGCTTGGTGGCTCTTGTGGGGCTTGAGCCGACCGCCGCTCTTGGTCGAGAGGTGGCCGATGATGACTTTGTCGCTGTTCGGGTGCTTCGCGTGCACCTTCTCGATCGCGCGCGCGATCGAGTCGACGGTCTCCTGCGTGCCGTAGGCCGCGGTGCGCTCGGTGAACACCCACTTGTCGCTCTCGTGCATCTGCACGGCGTTGAACAGGCGCCCGCGGTTCGGGTAGCCGAGCGAGATCGGGCCGAGCGAGGCGAGGTCGGTCTTCACCTTCTGCTCGATCTCGGACTGGCTCAGGCCCTGGAGCGGTGACGGCTTCCAGGTGTACTGCGGGCAGCTCGGCTGCAGGCCAGGACCCCGATCGAGGCAGGCGAGGATGTCGAGCTCCTCGCTCTCGATGTCGTCGTGCTCGTGCTCGTCGTCGCCCTCTTCTTCGTCCGCCTCTTCCTCGTCGCCGTCATACGCGACGGGCTCGAGATCGTCGGACGGGCTGGACGCCTCGGCCGCGAGGGACGCGTCGAGGCTCTCGGGAGCCGAGAAGCTACCCGCCGTGGGAGCCACGGCGCCACCGGGAGCGCGCACCTCGGCGCAGCCCACCAGAGAGATCGCCGTCGCTGCGAGGAGAAAGGCTAGGGCTCGCACGAGGGCCCGACCTTACCAGAAGACCTCGAGAATCGTCGATCAAACGTCGCGCTCAAGAAGCGCTTGCAAAGTCGTGCGCGTCGAGTAGGGTGCGCCTGGCTCGGCGCGCCGCAAGGCGTGTTCGTAGCGGCCGGGGCGTAGCGCAGCCTGGTTAGCGCACTTGACTGGGGGTCAAGGGGTCGGAGGTTCGAATCCTCTCGCCCCGACTGGCTTCGGCGAAACCGCCGAAGCCGTCGGTCTTTTGTTCGCGCAAGATCAGCCCGTCTGGCACTCCGGCGCCTTCGGGTTCTCGGCGCACGGGTCCCACACGACGGTCGGCCCGAGCTCGAGCTCGTGCGCGTCCTCCAGCAAGACCTCACCCGACGGGCCGATCAGCTGGGCCCACAGCTCGAACATCGTCCCCTCGGGCAGGGGCGGATACGCCTCGGGGTCCCACGTGATGCCAGGCATCCCGACGGTGACCCCAGCGAGCTGGCGGAAGGGGCCTCCCACGAGGTCGATGACCGCCTCGCTCTCGTAGGTCTGCGGGATCATCTCGCCGGTCGACGGATCTCTCACGCCCCACTTCACGTGCAGCTGCGGGTCACACCCCTGACAGCCGAAGGCGAGCCACACGTGGTAGCCGCCTTGCGGCCCCTGCATGAGCGGCACGACCTCGCCCTCTTCGAGCCGAGCGAAGCAGTGCTCGCCGGTCCCGATCTCGAACTCGGTGGGGTTGGGCGGCGCGGAGCAGCCGGGCATCCCGCCCACGCCGCCCTCGCCGCCCGTCGTCACGCTGCCGCCGGCGCCGCCCTCACCGGCGCCGCCCTGGCTCGCCCCGCCGCCGCTGGTCTGGCCGCCTTCCGCGGCGTCGCCGCCTTCGGCGACGTCGTCACCTGCGCCGGTCACTTCGGAGCCGCACGCGAGCAGCGCGAGCAGCGACAGGAAAATCACGGGGGTTCGGAGCACGCCTCCGCGCGAGCAAGCTGCGCGCCAAGCGAGTCGCGCCTCTTGGGCCTGAAAACAAGGTGCTGCGCGCTCGGCGGCTGTGCCGGCGTGTGCCTGGGTGCGGTGGTTGGGACGGCTCGCTCGCATCACAGGACGCCCTTTCGTTTGGCGCGCGCGGCGGTGACGGCCGCCCCGAACAGGAACGCGTGCGCCGAGTAGTGTACCCAAACCAGGAGCAGGACGATCGAGGTCGCGGCGCCGAACGGCGAGCGTGACGCTTGGTAACCGATGTATGCGCCTGCGAGCAGGCCGCCGGTCGTGAACAGCGCCGACGTGAGGACACCCCCGATCGCCGCATCGACCAGCGGGATCGCCTTGCTCGGGAGCACCCGGAAGACCCCCGCGAACATGAGCGATGTGGCGACCAACGAGAGCGCGACCTCACCGGCCGTGCCGCCCACGTGCCCCAGGGTCTCGTTGGGCGACATCTCGCGGATCATCCCGAGCGCGGCGTGGGCGAAGGAGAGCCCCACCAGGCCGACGCCGATCACCAGCGCGAAGGCGAAGCCGCGCAGCCGATGCTCGAGGAAGCGCTCGGCCTTGTTCTTCATCGTGTCGTCGAGCGAGGGCGACGTCCCCCACAGCACGTCGAGCGAGCGCCTCACGGCTCCGAAGAGGCGGGTCGCGCCCCACACCAGAACGCAAGCGCCGACGATGGTCGTGTGAGCCCCGCCGCGCTCGGCGCGCGCGAGCATGTCACCAAGCGTCTCTGCGCCTTGCGGGCCCACCCAGCGCGCGACGTCCTTGAGCAGCGTGGCGCGCGCTTTGGCCTCGCCCGTGAAGAGCGCCGCCACGCGCACGATCAGCACGAACAGCGGGAGGATGGAGATCAGCGCGCTGTAGGCGATCGCTCCGGCCAGCAGGCGCCCCCCCTGCGAGGCGAACGCGCGCCACGCGTCCTTCAACACGGCGAGCGCGGGGCCGGCGTGGCGCATCGGCAGGGATGCTACCGCGCGGGGCGGCGCGGCGAGAGGACCACGAGGGTCGAGCCGAGGCCGTCGGAGCGGTACGAGAGCACGAGCGGGTGCTTGGCGAGCTGCTTCTGGATGCGCGCCCTCTGGACGCCCTTGCCTCTGCCGTGGATCACCCGCACCTCTTCGAACCCGGCCCTCCTCGCCGCCGAGAGGTACTCGTCGACCACCGAGGGGACGTCTCTCGGGGCGAAGAAGTGCAGGTCGATCGAGGCCTCGATCGGGAGCCGGGCGGGCCCTTCGGGCGGCGCCTCTGGCTCGGCCTCCGACAGCGGCTGGCGCGGCGCGCGGGCGCTGTGCGCCAGCGCGACGAGCAGCACGACCACGACCGCGAGGACGATGAGGGCGCCGAGCATCTTCGGACCTGTTGGACTCTCGAGCGATGAACGATACCGTGTCTGTGCGTAAGGGACGCCGGGCTGCGGCTCGAGGAGGGTGCGCCGATGATGTTCGTCTATCTGCTCTCGGCCGTGTCGGGCCTGTACGGCCTCATGTGGCTCGTGTTCACGTTCATCGAGCCCCCGTATTCGCTCTCGAGCTATTTCCGCCCGCCGAGCGCGTTCTATTTCGTGCCGGACAAGGCGGGGCGCTTCCTGATGTTCGTGCTGTGCGCGGGCGTGATCCCGTTCTTCGCGAGCTTCATCGTCGGGATGTTCGTCAAATAGACGTCGTCAACCCGAGGTCGTCGCGAGCTGCCCCAACCACGCTGCCAGCGCCGCCTCCGAGCGCACCACGATGACGCCGGGATCTGCGGCAGCCGTCGCGTCGACGTCGCCGCAAGGCGTCGTCACCACGGGCACGCCGAGGGCGCGCGCCTCGCGTACGACGGTGGGCGCCCCCTCCACCTCGGACGTGCAGACGAGCGCGCTCGCGTGGGCGATCCAGGCGAGCGCGTCGCGCCTGGGCAGGCGGCCCTTCACGGCGACCGGCCCGCGCGCGGAGGGAGCCTCGGGGCCGTCCCCGATCATCACCAGCCGCACACCCGCGGCGGTCGCGGCGCGCGCGGCCACGGCGGGGCGCTTGTCTCGGACCATCCTGCCGACCCACACGACGTAGGGGCTGGCACGCTCCGAGGCCGGGCGTGGATCGACGAGCGAGGCCCGCTCGGGGACCTCGATCGGGGCCGGCCTCACCGTGCTCGCCGCCTCGAGGGCCGCGCGCAGCGAAGGCCCCACCACCTCGCCGAGCGCCTCGAGGAGCGGCCGTGCGACGAACACGAACCGCGCCCGCGTCGCGAGCAGTCGGGCCACGACGGTCCGCGCGAGCCGAGGTGCGCGACCCAACAGCCGCACGTCCGCGCCGTGCGCCCAGACCTCGACGCCGGTCCTCCCCGCGAGCCAGGCGATGGGGAACGCAGACGGCACGATCCAATGAGCGACGACCTCGTCGAACGAGGTCGCGGCGAGCGCCGCCCGCGCCGCGGGGCCGAGCGCGAAGGCAGCGCGCCACGGAGCCTCGGCCAGGCGCGCGCTCGCGCCCGGCCAGCCGAAGACCCCCTCACCTCCGAGCCACCTCACCTCGAGCGCAGGGTCCCCAGACCCGCGCTCGGACGCAGGGCTCCCCATCGCGAGCACCGTCACGCGGTGCCCGGCACGGGAGAGCTCATGCGCGTGCGCCTCGACGAAATGCCCGGAAGGGTCGTCGTCGAAGCGCGGATACGACGTCGTCAGCAGCGCGATGTCGCGCGGCGACCGCTCGCTCAAATCATCTCGATCTTGGAGCGCTTGCGGCGGCGGCGCGCGGCCTCGGAGGCCTTCTTGCGGCGCTTCACCGACGGCTTCATGTAGTGCCGGCGTCGCTTCAGCTCGCGAAGGATCCCTTCGGCAGCCATCTTCCGCTTGAGGTGCTTGATGGCGCGCTCGATGCCCTTGTCACCGACCGTGACCTCGAGGGGGTTACATTGAATCGCTTGGCTCGGCATGGGGAACGACAGGCTCCTTCTTCTGGCTCGTTGTCTAGAGGGGCGCGCACCCTACTTGAGGAACCGGGGTCGCGCAAGGGGGCCGCCCACCGCCCTTTCTTCCCCAACCCCCGAGGCGCTCGTCAGAACGCCATCGACATCGAGATCGAGCCTATCCCAAACGAGACCTTGGGGGGCGGGGTGGGTGTCCTCGACCGCGCGCCGATGCGCGGGCTTGCCTCGTCGCCCCCGCGCCGCTTGCGCGTCTTTCGCTCCCGTCGCTCCGTTCGCTCCTGCTCCCTGGGCTCGCTCGTCGGGGCTCATGGCGTCGGCCCCAACGATGAGCGGCTTCATGCCGACGACGCCCGAGACCCCGCTGGCGATGAACATGGGCATGCCGCGGGCGAAGGCGGGCCGCTCTTCGCTCAGCGCGCCGAACGTGAGGGCTGCCGGTGTCGGCTCGACCTACAAGGTGCTGGCGAAGATGCCCGGCGGAAAGAAGAAGGGGCTCTTCGAGATCACCCAATGGGATCCGCCCCACCGCTACGGCTACAGGTCCCTCGAGATCGCGTTCCCGTTCAAGACCATCGAATCGACGATCTCCCTCGCTCCACGGAATGGCGGCACGCAGGTCATCCTCGACGCTCAATTCGCCTTGACCGGGCTCCTGAGCCTCGCCGAGGGCATGTTCGCCGACCTGGCGTGGTCTCCCCCTCCTCCTATGCTCGCCCGGTCGGGTCGACCGAAGATGAGGTGCGGATGCCCCCACGTCGGAGCTCGTCGCCCACGAGGGCGTCGACTACTCCGAGCGTGGGTCGACGGATTGCGCCGGCGGCTCGCCGCTGATGGGCGTCCTCTAGGTGAGCGAGATCGTCGTGACCAGCGTCCGCAGCGCCAGCCAGAGCAGGCCGAACGCGAGCAGGATGATCCCTCCGACGGAGCGGCGGACCTCGAGGTACGCGGTCTTGGGCTCGGCGGGATCGTGAAGAACTGCGACCCGCGCCTGGGGTGGGTACTGCGCGATGATCCGCCCCGCGGCGTCGTGGGTGGTCGAGAGTTTGTCCAGCGAGCGCGCGATGCTGGTGCCCTCGAAGGTCTCGCCGCCGACCGCGTACGTATAGCGAACCACGGGCGTGTAATACGTGCTGGAAGAGTGGAGGCCGGTGTTCTTGTCGGTGACCCGCCTCGTCGAGCTCTGGAGCCTCGCGCTCGTCACGACACCGTCGACGCGCGGCCACCGCGCGATCGCGCGATCGCGCGCGAACACCCGCATGGCGAGCCCGACGAACGGGACGCCCGTGAGCAGAAACGCGAGCCCTACGATCAGGATCTCCACGACCCATCCTCTCCCGACGGTCCTTGAAGGGGAAGCTCGGTTCGTGGCACGAACATCCGACCGCCCACGGCCACCATTGCGCAGCCGCGGACGGTGCTGATGCGCGGCCGGCTCGAGTCGACCCAGGATGACGGCCGTACTCGAGTGGCAGGCTTGAGCGCCGACGGGGGCCCGCTCACCGAGCGCTGCGTCTCGTCATCCAAACCAACCACCCTGCCGACCACGCGAACGCCGCCGCGGCGAACGCCAGGAGGGGCCAATCGAACCCGCGATCGTTCGACCGGAGGTAGACGACGATCGCCCAGACACCCATGCCAGCGCTGATGATCGCGCTGCGGATCACGCGACCTGGGCTGAGCTCGCCCGCCGTCGTGCGCTGTTCCATGAAGTACCACACGAGGAACCCGACGAGCCCTCCAACGAAGAGCACCACCGGGTAGAACGAGCGCACCGCGTCGTAGCCGACGAGGAGCTGCAGCACGAGCAAGGCCCCCCCGGCGGTGAGCACCGTGCTCGCGAGCCCAAACGCGACCCTCTTTCCCATTTGGAGCTCCGCTTACTTCGCTCCGAGCTGCGCGGCCACCTTCGCGATAGCGTCCTTGCCGGCGTTGCCGTAGGCCTCCTCTGACTTGCCCGCGAACACGGTGACCAGGTCGCCGGTCTTGCTTCGGCTGCCCGACCGGGCAAACCCCCAGACGAGCCGCTTCTGTGGCAGGCTCCCATCGGGGACCTTCGGGAGACCGCTTCCCGAAGCGAACGCGTCGAACGCCTCCTTGCGGCAGCGGGCCTCCTGCAGCTCACTGTCTGGACCGCTCCTCGAACACTCGCGAACCAGGCGCTGCCTCAGAACGGAGAGCTCCCTCTTTGCGGAGACCGGCTCGCACGGCGCGAACGACGACGGCTCCAGCGACGCCGCCGGCGTCGGCTCGACGATCGCTGTGTCGAGGAGGGCGCGGGCCAGCCCCGAGGCATGACGCAACGCTGGGTGACGGTCAAGTCGGACGCCGCGCTCGACATCGACGAGATTCATAGGAAGATTGCCCTACGCGTCATGACCCTGAAGATCCTGCTCGCTGTCGCCGCGCTGCTGATGGTCGGCTACCTCGTCACCACCCGTGGCGGCGGGAGCACCAGCCCGCAGGACGCGCACCAGCTCGTCCAGGGCGGCGCTCGCCTCATCGACGTCCGGACCCCCGAGGAGTTTGCGGCCGGACACCTCGACGGTGCGATCAACGTGCCCGTCGACGAGCTCGAGCAGCGCCTGTCGGAGCTCGGGTCGAAGGATCAGGCCCTCGTCCTCTATTGCAGGAGCGGAAGCCGCAGCGCGTCGGCGACGCGCGCTCTGCAGAAGGCTGGCTTCACGAGGGTCCACGACCTGGGGGCGATGTCCAACTGGTGAGCGGCTCGTGCGCATCGACGCCGCCTCCTCGGCGGCGGAGGACTGCCCGCCGCTTGAAGCATCGGCGCCGAGGGCGTAGCGAGCGACATGCCCTCGCTCACTCGCTTGCTCCGCGCGCTCCTGCTCGCCCTCGCGCTGTCCGCTTGCGCGGGTATGGCCGAGTACCCGCTCGGGATCCCCGCCTCCTCGACGCCGAAGTTCTACGCCGCGATGGAGGCCGTGGCGGCCTCCCGCGGGATGATGATCTCGAAGCACCCCACCTCGCTCAACGTGCAGACCCAGGACGGCGACTGGCTCCAATACATGCAGCGCCAGGACGCGCTGGTGCTGGTCGTGATCGCGGACACCGAGGGCTTGAGCGACGCGCAGATCGAGGAGCGCAAGTCCCAGCTCAAGGCGCTGTCCGACGAGCTCGTCTCCGAGGCGCGCAAGACGGCCTGGGAGGCGAAGGCGTTCGACTGAGCGACCGGATGGCTGCCGGGGCACCGCGACCGCCGCCCCACAGGTAAGCTGCTCGCCAGGAGGTGCACATGGCCAGCTTGACGAAGATCGCCCTCGGCCTGATGGGCAAGCTGCGGCCGAGGGCCGCCGTCGGCCCGAGCGAGCAAAGCATCACCCTGCCGGCCCCCGACAAGGCTGGCGGGCTGCCGCTGCTCGAGGCCATCGCCAAGCGGCGCTCGGACCGCGCATTCCTGCACGATCCGCTGCCATTGCCGCTGCTCTCGACGCTGCTGTGGGCAGCGTGGGGCATCAACCGCCCCGACGGCAACCGCACCGCCCCGTCCGCCATAGACTGCCAGGAGATCGATCTCTACGTCGCGC
Organism: Polyangiaceae bacterium; assembly: GCA_016719945.1. Lineage (GTDB taxonomy): Bacteria > Myxococcota_A > Polyangia > Polyangiales > Polyangiaceae > Xiheicaenibacterium. The sequence goes on from JADJYE010000030.1 coordinate 342,916, forward strand.
TGCCGTCGGGGGCGTACCTCTACGACGCTGCGGGCCACGCCCTACATTTGGCCGCGCCCTCCGACGTCCGCCGTGTCACCGGCTATCAGGACTTCGTCGACGAGGCTCCCCTGGATCTCGTCTTCGTCGCGGACCACGCCAGGATGCAGCTCGTCCCCGCGGCCGAGCGGGAGCGCTACGCCCTCGTCGCGGCCGGGGCGATCAGCCAGAACGTCTACCTCTTCGCCGCGAGCGCCGGCCTCGCGACCGTGATCCGCGCCTGGATCGACCGCAGCGCCATTGCGGAGGCGCTGTCGTTGACCCACGACCAGCAGGTGCTGTTGTCGCAGACCGTGGGGTTGCCGAAAGGGTAGCGCGCCGCGGGGGGGCCGATGATCACGGGGCCGAAGCGACGAGTGCTCGTCGCCGACTGAGGATCGGTCAGCCGGTCTACGGTGCCGCGGCATCGCCGCAGACGCGTTCTACGAGCTGGACGCTTTGTGGCGGGACATCGAGCAGGCGCACTGAGAGCCCGGCCGCGCGAGCCTCCTCCAGGAGGCTCTTGAGGGCGAGCGCTCCCGTGTAGTCGACCCGCCCGAGCCCACCGAGCTGCAGCACCAGCTCTTTGGCTTCCGGGTGGGCGGCGAGGGCGCCATTGAGCTGCGCTCCGACGAACGGCGCCGATGCGAACCAGAGCACGCCCTGGAGCCGCAGGGTCAGCTTGCCAGCTTCGAAGGCGTGCTCGACGCCGACGGTCAGCTCCCCGCCACACGTGGACCGCGAGCGACAGGCCAACCCCAGCAGCACCGCATATTCGACGTGCGGCGCCAGGGCGAGCGTCAGCGCGAACGTCCCGCTCGCGACCAGCGCCTGGGGCCCTGAGGCGCGCGCCACGTCGGGCAGATCCCGCGCCCTGGACAGCAGCCCAACGATGCTCGCGATGACGATGGCCGCGAGCGTCGCCTTCGGCAGCGGCGCCAGGATCCGCGCCGCAGGTAGGAAGAGCAGGACCGCCACGCCGGTCACCACCCCGGTGAGCCGCGTCTTGGCCCCCGCCATCCGGGCGAGAGCGCTGCGTGAGAAGGACGCGCCGACAGGGAAGCCTCCGCTGAGCCCCGAGGCGAGGTTCGCGACGCCCTGGCTGATCATGGCCCCATCGGCGTCCCAACGTCTGCGGTCCATCGACGCGAAGGTCCGGCCGATGGCGGCCGGCTCCGCAAACCCGACGAGCGCGATGAGCGCAGCGGGAAGCAGCAGGTACGGCGCGGACGCAAGCGGGAGCTCCAGCGTCGGCAGCGTCGGGGCCGGCACCTGCCCTACGGTGGGTCCATCGAAGCCGACCGTCATGCTGTAGGTGAGCGATCCCACCGCAGCGGCCAATACCCCTGGGAACAGCCGGTGGACGCGCTGTGCGCCGAGCACGACAGTCAGCGTTCCGGCCGCGATCGCCACGCTCCGCCCATCCCATGCGCGAGGGTTCACGAGCGCGGTCCACGCGGCGCCCAGCACCCCGTCCCCCGCGCGCGGAGCTCCGAGCGCCGCGGGGAGCTGGCTGGCGAAGATCAGCGTGGCGGCGGCGACGGTGAAACCCAGGATCACAGGCTGCGATAGGAAGTTCGCGACCGCCCCGCCGCGCAGGAGTCCGAGGACGACGCGGATGATCCCGACGAGCAGCGCCAGGAGCGCCGCTAGTTGCACGTACGCCACGCTGCCGGCCGTCGCGAGCGCGCTCAGCGCCCCCAGCGTGAGGAGGCTGGTCATCGCTGTCGGTCCGGTCTGTAGGTAGCGGGACGCGGCGAAGGGAGCCGCGACGATCGGCGCCAGCGCGGAGGCGTAGAGTCCGAGATGCGCCGGCACCCCGGCGAGCTCCGCGTAGGCGAGCGATTGCGGCACGAGCACGAGCGCGACGGAAAGCCCGGCGATCAGCTCCGAGGCGACGGCCCGCGCGCGAGAGGACCTGATGGGCGCGGCGGCGTCTCCGATCGGGGCAGCTGGTCGCTCCACGCGACCAACGTAGCCCAGATCTGCGTACCGAGTCGGTCGGGCTCGGCGGAGGCAGGGTGTCCGCCCAGGGGCTACGCAGCCGCGGAGGTCTCCGCTACCCTCGCGCTCCTATGGGCGGCAGGTTCGATCCGGAGACCATCGATTTGGCCGAGCTGCGGAGGCGGCTCGCGTCGCGGTGCGGAGAGTTCGTCGAGGGGGAGGTCGTCGGCCGGTCGGTCCTTCGCGACGAGACGGCGTCCTACCTCGGCTGCTCTGCGTTGCAGGCGGAGCAGCTCGTCGACACCATGATCGGGCGGGGATTCGTCCGTCGGGAGCAGCTCGCGGATGGTCGCAGCGGGTGGCGCGTCACCGGAGCTTGAGCGGGGCGCTGAAGACCACCGCGCTCGATGCGGAGGCGGCGGGGTGTTCATCGAGGTCTGCGCTCAAGGTTCACGCCAAAGCTCCCCTCGGCGGGGGTGAACGAGCACGCCATCGCGAGATGCACCGGCATGGCTTCGACCAACATGCCCCTCCCTTCCGGGGACGGTCTGTGCCATGGTCCGCGCCATGCCGAAGTCCGCCGCCCAGACCCGCCGCGCCGGGTTCGCAACCAAGACCTCGCAACCGACGAAGAAGACGGCCGGGCGCACGCTGGCCCCCGAGACGCCGCTGTCGATCCGCCGCCACGGGCTCGAGCCGGACGAAGCGTTCGACACCATCATCCGCAAGCGCGTCGGCTTCAAGCTCGGCAAGTTCGCCGTGCACCTCACGCGGGTGAGCGTCCGCCTTGAGGACCTCGCGGGGCCCAAGGGCAAGCGGTGCTTCGCGTGCCGCATCAAGACCACGGTGCCGAGCGGGGAGAGCGTGGTCGTGGACGTGCGCGAGGCCGACGTCCATGCGGCGTTCGACGTCGCGCTCGACGCCCATGAGCGCGCCGTGCGCAGGATGCTCGAGCGCAAGGGCCGCACCTGATCGAGCGGAACCCTCGGCGCCGTCCGGCGCGCCGGCGAGCTTTTCCGGTGAGCGAGGGCGCGAGCTAACAGGTCGTGAGCCGCCGCCGCGGGGCTGACCACCTCACCTGGACGCGCAGTTGTTGCGCGTGCTCCGCAGATAATGCTGGTTCCCCGTGCGCAGTTCGCCATTACGTTGCCGCTGTGGACCCTGGCACCATCGAGGCCATCGAGGGCGCGGTCGTCGAGGTTCGGTTCTCCTCGGGCCGCACGCCGGCCGTGCGCGAGGCGCTGACCGTCGAGGTCGATCCTCCCCGTACGCTCGAGGTCTGCGGACAGATCGGTCCGGGGCTGGTGCGGGCGCTGGCGCTGGAAGGGTCGGCGGGCCTACGCCGCGGAACGAGCGTCGTCGCCACGGGCCGCGCGCTCGAGATGGGCGTTGGAGAGGGCTTGCTGGGGCGGGTCATCGACTGCCAGGGGCACCCGCTCGACGGCTTGGCGCCGCCGGTGACAACGCACCGGCGACCGTTGCACCAGGCTGCGCCACCGCTGCACCGCCACCGCTCAGTGAGGGAGCCGCTGTGGTCGGGCATCAAGGTGATCGACCTGTTTTGCCCGCTGGCGCGCGGCGGCAAGTCCGGACTGTTCGGCGGCGCAGGCGTGGGCAAGACGGTCCTGTTGATGGAGCTCGTGAGCGCGGTGATCGCGAGCCACGCCGGCGTCGCGGTGTTCGCCGGAGTGGGGGAGCGGATCCGCGAGGGACACGAGCTGTGGACCTCTTTTCGTGACGCCGGGCTCTTGCCACGGACGGCGATGGTCTTCGGGCAGATGGACGCGCCGCCTGCCACGCGGCTGCGCGTCCCCCACGCCGCGCTCGCCATCGCGGAGCACTTCAGAGATGAAGAGCGCACCGATGTCTTGTTGCTGATCGACAACATCTTCCGCTTCGTCCAGGCCGGCATGGAGGTCTCCGCGCTGATGGGGCGTATCCCCTCGCGGGTGGGGTACCAGCCGACCCTCGCGACCGAGCTGGCGGAGGTCCAGGAGCGCATCGCCTCGACCCTCGACGGCGCGATCACGAGCGTCCAAGCCGTCTACGTGCCAGCGGACGATCTCACCGATCCCGGCGCCGCGGCGGTCATGGAACACCTGGACGGCCGGGTCATCCTGTCGCGGCCGATGGCCGCCGGGGGTCTGTACCCGGCCGTGGATCCGCTGCAGTCCCGCTCGCGCCTGCTGGATCCGACCGTGGTCGGCGAGCGACAGTACGCGGTCGCCGAGCGCGCGCGGGCGGTGCTAGCTCGCTATCACGAGCTGCAGGACGTGATCGCGATGCTCGGGATGGACGAGCTCGCGCCCGACGACCGCGCGCTGGTCAAGCGCGCGCGCCGCCTGCAGCGCTTCCTGACCCAGCCCTTCGTGGTGTCCGAGGTGTTCACCGGGCGCCGGGGCGCGCGCGTGCCCATCGTCGAGACGGTCGACGTGTGCCAGCGGATCCTCGACGGCGCAGCGGATCACGTCGATGAGCAAGCCTTGTACATGCGCGGCGGCCTCGCAGACTTCGAGGGGGCGACCGCATGAGCGCGCTGCGGCTCGCCCTCCGGTCCTCCAGCGGCCTGTTGTTCGACGGCCCGGTCGAGGCGATCTCGGCCGAGGACCAGTCCGGGTGGTTCGGCGTGCTGCCCGGTCGCGAGGATCTGATCGCGGTGCTGCCGCCGGGGCTGCTCATGTTCCGCGACGAGCAGGGCGAGGCCTTCGTGGCTCTGGCCGGGGGGCTGCTGGATCTGCGCCGCGAGCGCTGCCGGGTTCTGGCCCGCGACGCGCTCGTGGAGCGCAGTCTCGACGAGGTCGCGGGCAGGGTCGAGACGCTGCTCACGCTGCGTCGCCAGGCGGGCGCGCGCAGACGCAGCGTCGTCGACGACCTGGCGAAGGAGGCGATGCGCCGCCTGGCGTTGGAGGTGCGAACTTGAGCCCGTCGGATCCGAAGCCAGACGACGTGTACGCCGTCGAGGTGCGCCGGCGGGTCGAACGACTGCGCCGCGCGAGGTCGCAGGCGACCGGCTGGCGACACCTGGCCCAGGTGGGCGTCCTCGCCTGGACGTTCGTGCTGCCGCTGCTCGGCGGCTTGGTGCTGGGGCGGCTGATCGCGGCTGCGACCGGCTTCCCCGCTGCGCGAGTTCTCGGGCTGGTCGCTGGCCTCGCCGCCGGCGTCTACGCGGCCTTCCGCCAGGTCCGGCACAGCCTCGACGACGACCCAGGCGGTGGCGTGCCGTGAGCGCGCTCGCCGTGGCGATCGGCTGCGCGCTCGGGGTGGGCGCCGCGCTCGCTCACCTGTGGCTCACGCAGCGCCGCGCGGCGCTGTTCGTCGCAGGGCGAGGCCGCGCGGCGCTGGCCCTGCTCCCGCTCGGCCTCCTCGCCGTCGCCGCGGCCGTGCTGCTCGCCGCCCGCTTCGACCGCGTCGCTGTGCTCGGAGTTCCGGTCGGCCTCTTGGCCGCACGCCTGGTGGTCTTCCGCTTGCATCGGAGGTCACCGTGAGCCAGCCCTTCCCGGTCGAGATCACCCGCTTCGGCGGGCTCGTGGTCACCGACACGGTGGTCACGAGCCTAGGGCTGTCGATTGCCATCGTGCTGGCGGCGCGGATTGCCATGGCTCTGCCGGCCGCGCGGGCCACGATGGAGATCGGGTACGAGGCGCTGGAGGGCTCGATCCGCAAGATGGTGACGGCGGACGTCGCGCCCCTCGTACCGCTGATCGTCACCCAATGGATCTTCATCGGCTGCGCGAACCTGGCGGGCGTCGTGCCGCGCTTGGCGAGCCCCACCCGCGACCTGGCGCTGACGGCCGCGCTCGCCGTGATCGCGTTCCTCGCGGGGCACGTCTTCGCGCTGAAGCGCCACGGTCTGCGGTACCTGCGCCAGTACATCGAGCCGACGCCGATCCTGCTGCCGCTCAACGTGATCGGGGAACTCAGCCGCACGGTGGCGCTCGCGTTGAGGCTGTTCGGTAACATGATGTCTGGCAGCCTGATCTCCGCCATCGTCCTATACGTGGCGGGGCTGCTGGTCCCCGTCCCTCTGATGCTGCTCTCGGTGCTGACGGGCGTCGTACAGGCCTACATCTTCGGCGTCTTGACGCTGGTGTTTGCGGCGAGCTCGCTCGAGATCGCGGGCCGCCCGAGGAAGGCGAAACCATGAACCCTCGTGACTGGCTGGCGCTTGCCAGCATCATCACCGCGGGCGTGACCATCGCGATCGGGTCGATCGCCCCCGCCATCGGGGAGGCGCGCGCCCTGGAGCGAGCTCTCGACGCGATCGCGCGGCAGCCCGAGGCCTCCGACAAGATCACGCGGACGCTGTTCGTCGGCCTCGCGATGGTCGAGTCGACGGCCATCTACTGCCTGGTGATCGCGCTGGTCCTGCTGTTCGCAAACCCCCTGCTGCCCTGAGCCATGCAGCTCAACCCGCTCACCTTCCTGTTCGAGATCGTAAACTTCCTGGTGCTGCTGTTATCCTCGCCCAGGCTCGCGAGGACGCGGCGGCCGAGCGCGCGCGCGCAGCGCGGCTCCTCGAGTCCGAGCGGGAAGCGGCCGAGGCTTGGGTGCGCGAGGTGACCATCGAGCGAGCGACGTCTGTCGCGGGAAAGATGCTGCTCGTGCTAGCGCTCGAGGCGGTCGAGCAGGCGCTTCGCTCCCGTCTGCTGGAAGAGATCGCGCGAAGCGTCGTGGGCCACGGGGGGCGACGCACGGAAGGCGAAGAGGTCGAGCTCCGCTGCGCGCGGATGCCGGACGACGCAGGCATGGAGACGCTGCGCGCGGCCCTCGCTGCCGCGCTCGGCCGCGCGCCGCAGCTGACCGTGCGCGAGGACGACGCGCTCGTCGCAGGCATCGTCGTGCGCATCGGCGACCGTGTGCTCGACGCATCGATCGCGGGACAGTTGGAGGTGCTGAGGGAAAGAGCGCGCGCGTTGCTGAACGAGGAGGCCCATGGCTGACGGGCCGATCCAGGCCACCATCCGCGCCGTTGCAGAAGCGATCGACCGCGCGGCCGATCGGTTCGAGCCGAGCGTGAGGGTGCTCGAGCTCGGACACGTCGTCGCCATCCAGGACGACGTGCTGAGGATCCGCGGGCTGCGGGAGGCCGCGGTCGATGAGATCGTCGAGGTTGGCAGCAAGCGAGCCCTGGTCCTGTCGCTGGACCGCCGAGAGGTGCGGGCGATCCTGCTCGACGAGCCCGGCGGCATCGGTGAGGGCTCGACGGTGCGGTCGCGTGGGGCGGTCGCGTCGATCCGGGTAGGGGAGGGCCTGTTCGGGCGGGTCGTCGACCCGCTGGGCCGGGCGCTCGACGGAGCGCCGCTCGCCGGCTCGTTGTCGGAGGTCCCCCTGCAGCGACCGGCCCCCGGCATCCACGAACGCGGACCGGTGCACAGCCCGCTGGCCACCGGCGTGCTCGCGGTCGACGCGCTGTTTCCGATCGGGCGGGGGCAGCGCGAGAGCTCATCATCGGCGACGTCGGTACGGGCAAGACCTCGTTCGTGCTGGACGTCATGCTACGCCAGCGCGACACCGACGTGGTCTGCGTCTATGTCGCGATCGGTCGGCGGCGCGGGAGAGACGGTGGCGGTCGTCGAGGAGCTGCGGCGCGGCGGCGGACGCTACGTGGTGGTGTCCGCGCCAGAGGATATCGGCCCCGGCCTGCGCTACCTGGCGCCCTACTCGGGCGTGGCGGTCGCCGAGCACTTCGCTCTGCGCGGCGAGCATGCGCTCGTGGTGTTCGACGATCTGTCTGCGCACGCCGTCGCCTGGCGAGAGCTCGCGTTGCTACTGCGGCGCCCTCCAGGGCGCGAGGCCTACCCCGGCGACGTGTTCTACCTCCACGCGAGGCTGCTGGAGCGCGCGGCTCAGCTCGCCCCCGAGCTGGGGGGCGGCTCGGTGACCGCGCTGCCGGTGGCCGTGCTCGATGGCGGCAGGCTGACCGCGTACATCCCGACGAACCTCATTTCCATCACTGACGGCCAGCTCGTCTTTTCCGATACGCTCTTCACGGCGGGGCAGAAGCCCGCGATCGACGGCACCCTGTCGGTCAGCCGCGTTGGCGCCAGGGCGCAGCCCCAGGCGATCCGTGCGCTCGGCGCCAAGCTCAAGCTGGACTACGCCTCCTTCTTGGAGCTGGAGGCCTTCTCGCGCTTGGGCACGCGGCTCGACGCCTCGACCGAGCGCACGATCGAGCGAGGTCGGCGGATCCGCCGCCTGCTGCGCGCGCAGCGAGGGCAGTCTCTCGACCTGGTGGGTGAGGTGGTCCGGCTGCTCCTCGCGGCGTCGGACGCGTTGCTGCGCGTCCCGGAGGACGAAGTGGGCGCTGCCGCGCAAGCCTGCGACGAGGCGGCTCGTGTGCAACATGGCGCGTTGTGCGACCAGATCCGGCGCGACGGGGTGATCCACCAGACGGCGCGCGAGGCCTTGGAACAAACCCTTGAGCGCGTGGTGAGCGCGAGCTGGGCCGCATGACCTCCGAGGCGTCGCTGGATCTGGCCGCGATCGAGCGAAGGATGGGGGCCGTCCGCTCCGTGCGGCAGGTGTTGCAGTCGGTGTGGGGCCTCGCGCGCGCCGAGCTCCCGGTCGTGGAAGATGCGGCACAAGCGGCCCTGGTCTACGCGACGTGGGCGGAGGAGGCGGCGCGGCGCGTCTTCGTTGAGGAGAGCTCGACGGCCACCACGCCGCTGCGCGTGTTGATCGGTCCCGAGCGGGCGTTCGCGGGGTCGCTGCCTCGGCGCTACGAGCAGGAGCTCGCTGCGGAGGGCGCGCTCGGGATCGTCGGTCGCCGCTTGTGGGAGGCGGTCGTCGATCGCCCCGACGTCGAGCGGCGAGTCCGCTTCCACTTGTCAGGGATCAGCTCACCCAGAGAGACCGAGTCGTGTGCCGCCGGCGTCGCGGCGGCGATCCTCGAGCACGCGCCAGGGAGGGCGCCCTGCTGCTCCACGCCGGCGCGAAGGCGGATCTCGCCCAGAGCACGCTGCTGACCGAGCGCCGGCGCGCGCGCGACGAGCTGCCTGACATGCTGTCTCCTCTCGAGACGATCAGTGATGCGCTGCTGCGTGAGCTGCTCACCGCGCGGCTCGCGAACGCGCTCGCCATCACTTTGCGTGCGGAGGTGCGGGCGCGCCTCACGATGGTGGAGGCAGCGCGGACTGCGTGCGATCGGCGGCTAGAAGAGCTGACGAAGGTCTGGCGCGCTGCGCGCCAGGACCAGATCACCGCCGAGATGATGGAGATCGTGGCCGCGCGGTTGGCGTTCGACGCCTGAGCGCGCCGCCCAAATTCCCTCGCCTTTCGCTTCTGCGCTACGACGCGGGGAGGCTGGGGCGGGCGCGCGGTGGCAGCTCCGCGGGCGCATCGACCGGGCGGTAGAGGACCGCGGGCGGCCGCACCCCACGCCGCGTGAAGGCTTCCATCACGCGGATGTGCACGTCGGTCTCGAACGCCTTCTCGTACTTGGTGTCCAGGACGTAGGGTCGAGCCTTGAGGTGGACGGCCACGACGTTGCTCAAGAGCACCTGCTTGACCAGCACCGGCACCGGCCGCCCCAGGAACACGTAGCGGCTCGTCAGGCACGCCTCCTGAATGACGCTCTGCGCGACGCGCACGTCCTGATCGACTCCGATGTAGAAGTCCATCGGGACCTGCATCTCGAGCGCGCCATAGTTCCCGCTCGAGGTGACGTCGGTCAAGACCTTGTTGTTGGGGATCGTGATCACGTTGTGGTCGAGCGTGTTCATCCGCACGCTGCGCAGCCCGATCTGGATGATGTCGCCGTACTGCCCCGCGTACTCGACGCGATCTCCGACCTGGAAAGGGCGATCGAACATGATCGTGATTCCGGCGATGAAAGCGGCGACCAGGTCGCGCATCGCGAAGCCGATGGCGAAGGCCAGCGCGCCCCCGATGACGGTCAGGGCCGTCGGGTCAAGGCGGATGCTGAGCCCGAGGCAGACGACGGCGCCGACCACGTAGGTCAAGAAGCGGATGATCGATTCGAGCTTCTGAATCAAGAGCCGACGCGACGCGAACTGCCCGCTGAGGCTGTTCGCCAGGGTGCCGGTGACGCGCAGGAAGACGATGATCCCGCCGATCACGAACAGCGAGAGCAGCACCCCGCCCCAGCGGACGAAGCCCGCCAGCTCGCCGACATCCGGCGCGTCCTGCGCCAGCGCGGGACGCTCGGTGGAGAGGGTCGTCGCGAGCGCCACGCTCGCAGCAAGCAGGGGTCGCGTTCGTCGCATTGGGCCTTCTCCTGTGCGCTAGAACAAAAGGTGACGTCGGTCGAGCAGGCCCGTGATGGGGCGCAGCCAGGTCCAGGTGATGCGGTAGCGGCCCCCGATCTGCTCGAGGTAGCCGCGCGCGAGCGCGAAGCGCAGCGCGTCGGCGATCTCGGTCGGGGCCAACATCGTTGCGCGCGCGACGTCGACCGGGTCGGCGAGGTCCAGCTGGAGCACGGCGCGCAGCACGAAGAGCGCAGAATCGGGCAGCGCCTCCAGGGCGGTGGTATCGGGCGCCTGGAACAGGCGCACCGCCACGTGCCCGTCCGGGTCCAGGCCCAGGCAGCCCGTCCAGGTGTGCAGCGCGATGCCGGGGTTGCCGCGCGCGTAGTCCCAGATCAGGCGATAGTATCCGGTCTCGACGCGCTCAATCGCCTCCGCGCGGTCGACGTCGTCAGCGTTGGGCGGTAGCTCTTCCAAGAGTCCTTCGAACGAGGGATGAAGCCCTGCCTCCTTGGTGCGCGACGCCAGCAATCGTCCGATGCCGTCCTCCCGCCAACGGCTGAGCCGGACGAGGTCGTCGAACAGCGGCTGTGCGCCGCGCGCCCGCTCGACGAACCGCCAGACTACGTCGTCGAAGGCGAAGATCCAGGTCACCCGGTCGCTGCTGCCGCCGGCCGCGTCGAGCACGATGTCGAGCGTCTCGAGGCCCCCGATGGTCGCCACGATCAGACGGTGCGCGTCGTCGACGAGGACGCAGCGCACCTCGGCGTTGGCTCCGACGCGACGCGTGACCTCGAAGATCGTGCCGCCGTCGACGTTCGCGGCGCTGGCCAGCGCGCGTGCGAGCGCCGCGGGATCAGACCCCTCGCAGCTCACTCGGATGACCCCGTCGGCAGCGCGCTCCGCGCGATCGAGCATCGTCGTCTTGCCGGACCCCCGCTCGCCCACGACCGCGAACAGCCCCCCGCTCGGTGAGGTGGCGTGATCGACGACGCTCTGGACCTGGGCGTCGGCGACGCTGGTGACGAGGTTGTCCGGGCGATGCGTCGGCGCCAGCAGCGCCCCGCGCTCGACCTGAAGCGGCGACAAGCCGACGCCCGCGGCTTCCTCGGCTCGCTTCGACATGCCGCGGCGGAAGAGGTACGCGAGCGCGCGCCGCGTCAGCTCGAAGGAGGTGATCCAGATGCGCCCCGCCTGCCACGCGCCGACCGCGAACAAGGTCGCTCCGGCGGCGATGGCCACGAACGGGCTGGCCCACCCCGACCTGCGCTCGAGGACCCAGCTGTCGAACAGGCTCTTCTTGCGCTTCAGCTCGACGCGCTCGAAGATTGCCTCGCGCCACCAGCGGACCAGAACGATCGCGAGCGGGACGATGGCCCACCAGCAGGTGGAGAGCACCCAGTGGTAGATGGTGCCGTCCCCGACCAGCGTCTCCGTCACCGACAGCAGCACCGCCACCGCGACCACCACGCGGCCGATCAGCTTCAGCGATCGCAGCCGGATGTGCGAGGTGATCATGCGGCTCGCGCGGGGGCGCGTCGCGCCCTCGCCAGCGAGCGCGTCGATCACGAGCACGACGCAGGCCCCGGCGACGCTCCAGGTGACCACCGTGGACACCAGCTGCACCTCGAGCAGCTCCGACGCCTCCTTCGACAACAGGGCGAGCAGGGCCTGGGTGAGCACCAACCATTCGATTGGCCCCCGCGCTCGCGCCAGCACCGAGACCCACTTCTCCCCGCGCGTCTGGACCATCGAGGCCGTCGCTGCGCCGCGCGCTCGCAGCAGCTCGCTGGCGCGATCGAGCAGGCCCTTCGCACGCCGCCGCCAGAGCACGAAGAGGGCCAGCGGGAACGCCCATTTGATCAGCAGCCAAGCCGCGGACTGTGCAGACTTCGCGCGGGCACCGTTCTGCGAGCGGAACGCTGCGGTGAAGCGGCCCGTCGCGGCCCAGTGATAGCGCGCGATCAGCCACACCTGCCGCAACTCGGCGAGGGCTTGGTCGCGCCCCGTCGGGCCGAAGCCGGTGATGGCGTCACGCTTGGCGCTCGACAGGGCTTCGTACAGCCGGAGCCGCTCGTGGTTGAGGGCGACGATCTCGCGGTACAGCGCCTTCGCCGCGCCAGCGCGCGCGTCCTCCTCCAGCGCATGAAGCCGGTCCACCTCTTCCAGCAGCGTCTCGCGCTCGCGTCGCGCTTGGGCCGCTTCGATCTCCTCGCCTAGCGTCGCAAGCCTGTCTTCCCCGGGGGTCGGCACACCGGAGGGGGAGCGCATCTCGTCCAGCGTGACGTCGAGCGCGTCACGCGCGCCCCTCAGGGTGGCGCGCAGCTCGTCGTAGGTGCGGTCCGCTTCCGAGGCGCTCGCGCCCGCTTTTTGCGCCTCCAAGGTCGCGGTCACGCGGCGGGTCCAGAACGCAAGCTCGTCGTTCCGCGTGGTCGTGGCGAGCTTGGTCCGCTGCAGCCTGGCTTCGAAGTCCGCCTGATCCTTCGCGACGCCCAGCAGCCGCGCGTACTCCTCGCCAGCCAGACGAAGGGCATCCGTACGCGCGCGCGCCGCCGTCTCGAGCGCGCGCTGGCGCTCCTGCTCGGCCTCGTTGGCGCGCCGCTCGGCGTCCCCGATCGCGGCCTCGGCCTCTTGCGCCGGCTTCGTCGCCTCGACGTTCGTGGCGTGCTCGGCGAGCAGCCGATCCCGCGTCTCCTTCGGCAGCCGGTAGAACATGAGCCGCGCTCGGTCGAGCGCGAGCCGGGCAGCGAGCCGCGCCTCCGCCACGGGGTCGGCGGAAGGCGGCGGCGTGGGCGAGGGTGTCCCCGCGCCGTCCCCTGCGTCGTCCCCGGCGGCATCCGCCGGCTCTGCGTCGGCGGGTGGTCCCTTGGGCGGCCCGGCATCAGAGCGGCGCTCCGCGTCTTCGGGCGCCGCAGCGTCCGCTGCATCGCCAGCGTCCGCTTCGTCGTCCGGCGGCCCCTGCTGGTCTTCCAGCGCGTGCAGGGCGGTCTCCGCCGCCGCTCGATCGAGCGCGTCGAGCATGGCGGCCAACCGGCGCGACTCGAGCTCGATGGCAGGCTCGTCGTCGAGGCGGACGTCGAAGAGCGAAGCCGGCTCGATCGACGTGTCGAGCTGCCCCTTCAGCAGCGCCTCGATGTCCGCGGCCTTCTTGCGCAGATCGTCGACCAGCGCGTCGACGATCACCGGGGGAAGCGGAGGAGGCGGCGCGCTCGCGGCGGGGCTGGCCGCGTCGGGGGCGGGCAGGCTGTCCGGGGCGCTCACGCTGGCCGAGGGTGGCCCGGGATGCGCGGAGGGTTGGCCGAACGCGAGCGCTACGGCTAGCGCGCTCGAGCCAAGGCCGAGCAAGATCCCGCCGACCCACGTCCACGTCCCCCGTCGCCTCGTCACGGAGAGCGCTCCGGGGGCGGCGCGGGCGCGATGCGCACCTCGAGCGGTGGCGCACCGACCAGATCGAAGGTGGCCGACGCGAGCGAGCCCCGGCCGCCGCTCGCGTCGCCTCGATCGAGCATGCGCTCGAACAGCCTGTGCCTTGTGGTGCTTCGCTGCGTGAAGGGCACCACGTAGCGCACCGTGTACCCGAGCCAGTTGTCCTTCGCCATCAGCGTGATCAGTCGCTCGACCCGCATGTTCTCGATCCGGTACTTTGAGCCGCGCTCGCCGAACAGGCCGTGCACGACGAAGGTCATGGTCTGCCGCCTCGGTGTAGATCTGATCGTGACGCGCATTCGGGCGGGAATTTGCGGAGAATTGGCGTGTTGAGGCGGGCATGAACAGCACCGCCAGCGTACACGCCGTGTCCCGTCGCCCCGAGCTGCGCCTGTTCGGAGCCACGGAAGGACGCCGTGCATTCCACGACCGCGTGCTCGACGGGATCCGAAAGTTCCTCGAGGATCACGCGATGGCTGGCAAGACGGGAGCCCGCGAGTTCTACGAGTTCGAGAAGGCGCTGCACGAGCGTCTGCGAGAGGCGGAGCGGGAGATCGTGGGCGACGTGATGGCGGCGTCGGACGTCGACGCTGACGCCATCGAAGTCGAGGGACGGGTTTGCCGACGCGTGCTGCGGAGCCGGCAGACCTATATGACGGCGAGCGGGGAGGTCGTCGTGGAGCGGTGGCTCTACAAGGACCGGGCCGATCCGACGGCGCATGCGCTCGCGGCGCTGGACCTGCGCCTCGGAATCGTCGAGGGATTCTGGACGCAGCGGGCCGCTGAGCAGGCCCCACGGCCGTGCGCGGCGCGGCCGCTCGGGAGGGGCGCCTGCGGGCGTCACGATGAGAACTACACCCTGCCGCCTCGCGGCGCGCCGTCTCGACATTGTCCCCGGTGAGCTCCTCTAGCGGCAGAGATAAACAGCGCGCGTGCGCGCGCGGTCCGAACCATAGCAGATGCGGACCGGCTCCTGTGCGCCTTAATCACGCGGGAGCTCGGCGTCTACTATCTCGTCGGGGCCTTCGTCGTAGGGCTCACCGCCGTGCGCCTGCGCAAGGACCTCCCGGAGCTGAGCTCGGAGAAGCTCCTCGGCGCCGTGGAACTCTTCGCGTCCTTCTTCATCCCGTTCTATTTCCTCAAGGCCGGACTTCATCTTCGCGCGGAGCACTTCACTTGGACGGCACTCGCGATCGCCGCTGCGCTGCTCGTCGTCGTACTGCCCATCCGCATCCTGCGCGTCGCGTGGCATCGCAAGATCGCCCTCAACGAGCCTTGGAAGGTCGGCGCGCGCATCGGCACTGCTGTCATCCCGACGCTTGTATTCACGATCGTCATCGCCGAGATCCTCCAGGAGCGCTTCAATCTGAGTCCCGAGCTGTTCGGCGCCCTCATCGTATTCACGATTGTGAACACGCTCTTTCCAGGGTTTGCGTTGCGGATGCCTGTGCCGGAGTTTGAGACCCCCGAAGTGCCCCGAACCCCGGATCCACCTCCCGTTGCGGCCAAGCCGGTTGAGAGTCGGCGCCCGGATCCGGTTGCGACCACGGACCTTGGCCTCGGGGGCTGACGGCTCACGCGCGAGCAAGCGGGGCGACCGCGAGCGGCCCGACGTCGTCCAGGGGTGTCACGAGTACCGAACGCTTCGCACGGTTGACGACCTGCGCCGCGACGCTGCCCGTCACGAGCCGATCAAACCAGCTGCGCCGTCGTGTGCCGACGACGACCAGGTCCGCGTCGTGCCTGCGTGCCTCCCCAAGGATGGCGTCGACGGGGTTCACTTCGTTGCGGATGACCGCGCTCGCGTCGACGGGCAGGCTCTCCGAGATCTGCGAGAGACGCGCCGACCGCGCTTCGCGGACAGGGCCACCGGGCAGAACCATCATGGGCCACGCGTCGCCGATGCCACCGACGAACGACACAGGATTGACGTTGTGGAGCGCGATCACGGGCGCATCGAGCTGCTGGCCGAGCTGCGCGGCACGACGAAGCACCGGGTAGCCCTCGCTCTCGAGGTCCGTCGCCGCAACGATGGTTTCATCGTGCGTCGCTTCGCGCGCCACCAGAACGGGGACTCCGGACGTGGAGGCGAGGGATGTCACGGTGCGCCCCATTCGCCCTTCGCGTGGCGGCACGATGATCAGGACCGCATCGAGCTCCGCGGCCTGGCCCGCAACATGCTCGACGAAGTTCCCATGCGCGATCGAGAACCGCTCGACCGCCGCTTCGTCATCTCCTAAGGTTAGGCAGGACGCGAGCCACTCTCTGGTGGAGCGATTCGCCTGGAGCGTACGCTCGACCGTTCGGACCGCGTCCCTGACGTTGTTCTGCGGGAAGAGCGCGTTCACGCGGGCGAGCTCGGGCAACACGCGCATGACGTGAAGTTCGGCGTCCAGCACCCGAGAGAGGGCGAGCGCGCGAAGCAGGCTCGCCGTCGGGCGTCCCTCTTCGAAGAGTGCGAAGAGGACGGCCGGGCGCACGGCAGTGGGAGCGACCAGTGCAGCGGCTCGGGGCGTTCGAGGGAAGTCGCTCGATCGAGCGACGGCAAGGTTGGTAGCGAAGTTCTTCATGACAGCTCCTTTCGGGAGGTAGAGGTTGATGACGAGCGCCGGTCGTCGGCGCGGCGGCGGCGCGAACGCCGCGTGCTCCAGCGGCGACGCAAAGCGCGGTTCAGGCTGTCTGCGACGGCGTGGATCGCTTCATTGCCCGAGGCGGCATGCGCCTCCATGACAACGGTGGGCCCATTCCCGCACCACACGCGCACGCGGCAGGCGGCCTCGTGCGTCCCGGCGGGAAGAAGGCGAACTCGAACCCGGCGGACACGCGCGTCGAAGCGATCGAGCGCCGCTCCGAAGGCGCGGGCGACCTCGAGATCGAGCTGCTCTGCGTTGGTGAGGCCAAGGTTTCTGGTTTCAATCTGCATTGTTGTTCTCCTTTCTTTCTTGAGTATCGCCGACACTCGCGTTGTGCGGAAGAGCGAAAGGTTGACATCATCGGTCGCTTGGAGCGACAAGCACTCGATGGAGTGGCTCAACTACCACCACCTCTACTACTTCTCGGTGATCGCGCAGGAAGGTGGCGTCGCCCCGGCGGCTCGAAAGCTCCGCCTCACGCACTCGACGTTGAGCCCAGCTACGCGCCCTCGAAGACCACTTCGGCGCTCCCCTCTTCGAGAGGCGTGGCAAACGCCTCGTGCTCACCTCCTTCGGCGCCGATGCCGCTGGCTACGCCGCCGACATCTTCCGGCTCGGGCAGGAGCTGAACGATGTTGCACGCGGCCGTGGCGGGAGCAGCCGCAACGCGGCCCGCGTTGGCGTGGTGCCCGGCATCCCGAAGACGCTTGCCCACACCTTGCTTGGACCCGCGCTCGATCGCGAGGGCGAAGCGGTCCACCTCCGCCAGGACAGTTCCGCCTCGCTGCTCGAAGGCCTGGCCGGAGGTCGTCTGCACCTGGTCCTCATGAACGACGTCCCGACGCCGCCGGTCGGCGCGAAGCTGCACGTACACACCCTCGGGGAGACGGACATCCTGCTCTTTGCCCGAGCTGCGCTCGTGCGCCGAGGACGGTCCGACTTCCCGGCGAGTCTGTCGACCGTGCCGCTCGTGCTCCCACCGCCGGGGGCTCCGCTCCGGCGGAAGCTCGACGCCTGGTTCGCGAAGCACAAGATCGCCCCCGTGGTCAAAGCGGAGGTCGACGACTCCGGCCTTCTCCGCGCCCTTGGTGCGGCCGGGCCCGGCGCCTTCCCGGTTCGGTCAGCGCTCCGGTCCGAAGTAGAGGATCTCCGGGACCTTCAGGAATTGGGCCCTTGCGAGGGCGTTCGCGAGTCGTACTACGCGGTGACGACCGAGCGGCGCGTGCGGCACCCCGGCGTCGCGGCCATCATCGACGCCGCCCGCGCCGGTCTGAATGCTTCGGGCCGGAAGGGCCGGAAGCGCCCGTGATGCGCGCCTTCTTGCGCCGTCGCTTCTGTCGATACATGGCAGCATCAGCTCGGGCGAGCGCTGCCCCGGCAGTGTCGTCCCGGCTCAGTTCTGTCACGCCGAACGAGAACGAGACGCCCTCCCGAGCGCAGTCTCGTTCGAAGGCAGTCCGAAGCCTGAGCACAATCTGCCGAGCAGTACGCGGCTCGACGCCCAGCAGCGCCAGCGCGAATTCGTCACCACCGAGTCGGCCCACCAGGTCGCCCTTGCGGAGAGCGGCGTCGGCCGCGCGCGCGAATCGACGCAGCGTCGCGTCACCTGCTGCGTGCCCAAGACGATCGTTCGCCTGCTTGAAGCCATCGAGATCGATGAACACGAGGCTGCCGCTGACGAACGGCGAAGCGTTGAGCTCGCGAGCGAGCGCGACTTCGAAGTATGCCTTTCTGGGAAGCCCCGTGAGGGCGTCGCGCTTTCCCTCGTCGGCAACGCGGGCGAGGGCGGCGCGGGAGACGACCACTGGCCGAATCGGTCGATCCTTCTCGTCCAGCAGGTAGAGCCAGTCGATGGCTGTTGCGCGGAGGGGCAAGGGCCGACCCACGCTCGCGCTGAGCTTCTTCCGGTGCGAGAGGATCTCTCGCCAGAGGGCACGCGCATCGCGCTCGGTCATAGGCTCTCCAACCCCTACGAGAGCGCGGAGCAGGTACCAATAAGGGCTCGCTGCCGTGCGACGGGCCTCCGCCTCGAGGCGCCGCAGGTCCGCATCGCTGCGCGTGAAGCGGAAGGGATCGCGCTCCAGCAGGTCGTCGACGCCCAGCGTGACAGCACCCCTCGTTCGCCGCTTCATGCATGCTCCCCCATTGATGTCATCGCGCTCGCGAGCCGCAACACGGGCAGCGGCTCCCATGCCACCCATGCGCCAGCGCCGGGCCTCCGCTCCTCGAGCTCATCGAGGCGCAGCTGATCGTAGAACGGCCCGATGTCCACGAGATCGTCGCTTCGAAGCGCGCGGAGGATCTCCTCGCTCCGGGCGAGCTCCAGCGGCGCATTCTCGCCAACCAGCGCCAACGCCATCTTGACCGCGGCCGCGTAGAGGCCGAGCGTGTCGACGCTCAGGAAGAAACGCGACCCTCGGTCAGAGTGGACAGGGGAGAACATGATGCCGTGGGGGTGGTGGGGGTGCGCAAACACGATCTCCCATGGATGGCAGCCCTGCCAGGTGCGGGAGTCGAACCACTTCTCGAACGCGCACGGGTCGGTCCCGGGCAGGTCGAGCATTCCGCCGTGGCGACCATCAGCGTTGGGTGCAGGTCCCAGTGTGCACGCATGTTGGTCGCAGAATTGGCCTGATTCGGGGGTGAAGCGGATAGGCGGGGACGCTCGTCCTGATGATAATCGCGGTTGCGAAGCGACAACCATCACCAGGGAGCGACCCCAATGGCGAGTATCCAGCAATCGTGGGACGAAGTCGACCGTCGAGTCCGTGAGGTCCGACGTACCGTCGAGCGCGCGACCAGCGCAGAGGAGGCGGAGGGGGCGGCGTGGGCCGGTCTGCTGGCGCTGGGGCAGCTTCTGATGGGGGCGTACTTCGACCAGCGTGCGTCGGCGTGGATGACGGGCAAGCGGTACTCGCACGCGGACCGCCGCTACGAGATCGTGGGGGCGGAGGGCGTCGAGATTGGAACGCGTTTCGGGAAGGTCGCGGTGGCGCGTCCGGTCGGTCGGCTGGTCGGCGCACCGCGGGCGTCGCGAGACCTACCCTTCGATCGTGAGGTCGGGCTGGCAGGCGGCTTCACGTTGCCCGTGGTGACGCTGGTGGCGCGGCTCACCGCCCTGATGGCGTTCGCGGCGTCCCGGGAGTTGATGAAGAGCCTGCTCGCGTGGGCGCCCAGCTCGCGATCGGTGCTGAGGATCGTGGACGCCGTCGGCGCGCAGGCGCGGCCGTTCCTGGAGCAAGCGCCCCCGCCCGACGAAGACGGTGAGGTCCT
Source organism: Polyangiaceae bacterium (assembly GCA_016719945.1). Taxonomy (GTDB): domain Bacteria; phylum Myxococcota_A; class Polyangia; order Polyangiales; family Polyangiaceae; genus Xiheicaenibacterium. The sequence goes on from JADJYE010000030.1 coordinate 362,414, forward strand.
CGTGATCACGGTCGACGGCAAGGGTGCGCCGGCGATCTCCAGCCGCGAGTACGCGCGTCGCGCCGTTCCGCACGGGACTCGCGACGTGAACCGTCGGCATGCGCGACGCAAGAAGCGGCAGGAGCATCCCCGCAAGCGGCGCGGACCGGGGAAGAAGTCGAAGAACGCCAAGATGGCTGCCGTCGGCGTGCTCTACACGCTGCGACGAGCGGCCGACGGTCGCTTGGAGGGCCCGGCGAACAAGCGGACGTACGCGACGTTCGTGAGCTATCGCGCGCTCTTCGAATGGATCCACGCCGAGGCGCGGCGGCGAGGCTACGGGACCAAGAAGTTCAAGAAGGTGTTGTTCATCGCGGACGGCGCCGAGGTTCTCTGGTCGCTGCAGCAGGAGTTCTTCCCCGACGCCGACGTCTGTCTCGATTGGTTCCACGTCGTCGAGAAGCTCTGGAAAGCCGGCAAGGCGATCTGCCGCGGCACTCGGCGCGAGCGCCAGCACCTTGAGGCGTGGGTCGCCGAGCAGAAGCGCAGCCTTCGGCATGGCAAGCACGCCGAGGTCGCCGCGGTCATCGAGGCAGCGCTCGAAGCGACCCCCGTCACCGGCCCCGGCAACAAGTACCGGCGAGAAGTGCTCGCCGAGGTCGCGGCGCACCTCCGCAAGAACGCCGCTCGGCTGGAGTACTCGCGCTTGCGCCGACAGGACCTCGACATCTCCAGCGGAATCATCGAGGGGGCGGTACGTCACCTCGTCGGTGTCCGGCTCGACGGCCCCGGCATGCGGTGGAGTCGCGATCGCGCCGAGGCCGTCCTCCAGCTCCGCTGCGTCCTCATCAATGGCCTCTGGGGTGACTTCGAGCAATTCCTCGGTGCCCGTCGGGTGCGTCTCGCGGCTCAACCTGTACCGACCCGGACGCATGACGCCGTGCTCAAGAAAGCCGCGTAGTGATCATGAAACCATTGGATGCACAGTGGGATCTGCACCCATCAGCGTTCCGCGCGTACTTCTCGCGCGGTGCGAGTTCGCGAAGCTCAGGGAAGACCGCGTCGTACGCAACGTCGGCGAGAGCGAGGTAGCGGTTGGCGCTGAGCGTCGTCAATGCGGGCCGCGCGCTCGACTGCCCGAGGGCGCGCTCTACGCTGGTGACTGCTGACCGACTCAGCGGGGCGCGGGTGCCCTTCGGCCAGGTGTCAGCGGGCATCGAGAAGCGCGGGAATCTGAGCCGGCCGAGCTGACGGCGTAGTTGGCCCCGCTGACGGGCGGGGCCGACGATCGCGGCAAGCCCACCAAAAAAGTAGGGCCCGGAGTCACTACCTCCGAGCCCCGGGTCGCCGCGAGTGGACGCGTTCGACGTGAGCGTTGTCGCACGAGTTCCTCGCGGTGGCCGAATTCCCGGCGGGCACTCGCCAGTGGACGATCTCCGACAGATCCAGTGCGTCGTCGACGCTTGCCGGCGCCTCTTTCACCTCTGCCGAGACTGCGACCGGGGACACATCTACTGCGTCGATGGTCGCCATGACGACGAGCGCCTCGCCCGTCGCCGCGCGCTCAAGCGCGTCCACTGGCGAAGCCAGGGGCGAAGGTGAAGACCTCGAAGCGCACGAGCAGATGGCGGGCGCGTCGACGACAAATAGAAACGGACATACGTCGCCGAGAAGTTGCCCTCGCGTCGATCGTCTCCGCCGCGGAGCGCTCCGCCGTCGCCGTGACGGTCGAGTCGCCACGCGAGGAGATCACCAATGGATTCGATCTGGATGGGAATCGCGCCGGGCTCGCTGACGACGCGCGTCGTCGCGATGGCGGGACCGGGCGAAACGATACTGAAGGCCCAGCTTGCGACGGAGCCCAAGCACCCCCGCGCGCTCGCGACGCTGCTCGAGGCGATTGCGCTTTGGCAGGGGCAGCCGGTCCGCGCTGCGCTCTGTGCCGACGCGTGGGGACTTTCGTGCGACTCCAACCTCTGTCGCGAGGCGTTCCTGGACCACGGCGGCGCTCTCTACAGCGTCGCCTGGGTCCACGCCGGCGCGCACCGCCGCCGACGGCCTCGCCTCGACGGCCTCGGTAGCTTTCGCGATCTCGAGCGACTCGTCATCTCGGAGGTGGCCCGATGATCCCGGACGAGCAGCGTGGCCGCATTCGGCGACTCTTCTTCGCGGAGCACTGGAAGGTGGGCACGATCGCCACCGAGCTCGGCGTTCATCACGACACGGTGGAGCTCGCCATCGAGCCCCGCAGGTTCGTCAATCGCGGGCTCTGCAGCAGCGCCACTTTGCTCGACGCGTACCTCCCGGCCGTCGCCCAGACCCTGGAGCAGTATCCGCGCCTGCGCGCAACCCGCCTGTTCGAGATGATCCGGGACCGCGGCTACAAAGGGCAGCGTCTACGCCGTCCGTCGTCATGTGCGGCGAGTCCGACCCGCCCATCATGAGGCGTTTTTCCGCCTGACCGTGCTGCCCGGAGAGCAGGCCCAGGTCGACTGGGGCTCGTTCGGGAAGATTCGTGTCGGGCAGGGCGAGCGCGCGCTGTCGTGCTTCGTGATGGTGCTCGCCTCGTCGCGCGCTACGTTCGCGCGCTTTACGCTCGACCAGACCCTCGAGAGCTTCGTTCGCTGCCACGTGGAGGCGTTCCAGCGGTTCGGCGGCGTTCCCAGGGCCGTGCTCTACGACAACCTGAAGAGCGTCGTCATCGAGCGACAGGGCGACCTCATCCGCTTCCATCCACGCATCCTCGATCTCGCGGGCCACTATCACTTCGCTCCCACCCCCGTCGGCATCGCGCGCGGCAACGAAAAGGGCCGCGTCGAGCGACGGATCCGCGACCTCCGCGAGGCCTTCTTCGCGGCGCGCTCGTTCTCGTCCCTTGCGGATCTCAATCAGCAGCTCGACGCCTGGATCGATCGCGTCGTCCACGGTCGTCGCGTTCCCGGAGACGCCGCCCGCACCGTCGCCGAGTCCCTCGCCGACGAGCAGCAGAGCCTCCTGCCGCTGCCCGAGCATGCGTTCGACCCGTGCCACGTGCAGTCCGTCGCCTCGGGCAAGACGCCCTACGTTCGCTTCGACCGCAACGATTACTCCATCCCGCACACGCTCGTCAGGAAACCACCACGCTCGTGGCCTCGGAAACGACCGTCCGCGTGCTCGATGGTGACAAGGAGATTGCGCGGCACCAGCGCTCCTGGGACACCCGGCGCCAGATCGAAGATCAGGCTCACCTCCTCCGCGCTTGCCCGCGAGAAGCGCAAGGCGCGCGACCACCGCGGTCGCAACCGCCTCGTCGCGGGCTGCCCCAGCGCCCACGCCTTCCTCGGACAGATCGCACCACACGGCGGTCATCTCGGCGGCACCACCACCCGGCTTCTCCACCTGCTCGACACCTATGGCGCCACCGATCTCGATGCCGCGATCGCCGAGGCCCATCGCCGCGACGCGTTCGCGGCGCAATCCGTCGCCCACATCCTCGATCAGCGCGCACGCGCTCGCGGCGCCCCGGCTCCCATCGAGGTCGTGCTCCCCGACGACCCACGCGTCCGCGATCTCGTCGTCACTCCGCACGCGCTCCATCGCTACGATCACCTCGCCGCCGAATCCTCGATTCAGCGCCGGAGGACGACCAATGAGCAGCCTGAAGGCGCGGCTCCACGCCCTCGGCCTGCTTGCCACCGCAGCCGAGCTCGATGATCTGGTCGCGCTGGCGACCAAGAAGCGATGGGGCCCGCAGCAACTCCTTCAGCACATGGTCGACGTCGAGGAGAAGGACCGCGCCCGACGCGGGCTTGATCGGCGTCGCGCACGCAGCCGCCTCGAGCGATTCAAGCCCATGGCCGACTTCGACTGGAACTGGCCCACGAAGATCGAGCGACCGCTCGTCGAGTCCGTCGTGCGCCTCGACTTCCTCGAGTCTGCTCGCAACGTCGTGCTCGTCGCGCCGCAGGGGCTCGGCAAGACCATGATCGCCCAGAACATCGCGCACCAGGCCATCCTCGCGGGACACGGCGTGCTCTTCCTGTCGGCCGCGCAGCTCTTGCTCGACCTCGCCGCACAAGAGTCGGCGCGCGCCCTCGATCGCCGTCTTCGCTACTACGCGAAGATCGGCCTGCTCATCATCGACGAGATCGGCTTTCTCGCCTTCGACAACCGAAACGCAGACCTCCTCTTCCAGGTCGTCAGCCGACGCTACGAGAAGAAGAGCCTCGTACTCACGACCAATCTCGCGTTCCGCGACTGGCCCACCATCTTTCCGAACGCGACCTGCGCCACCGCCCTCATCGACCGCGTCGTCCACCACGCCGACGTCATCCCAATCGAGGGCGAGAGCTGGAGGGCTCGCGAGGCCGAGCAGTCCGCCAAGGACCGCCGAGCCAAGAAGAAGAAGTCCGAGGTGCACACAGAGACCTGAACCTCCCCAACTCACCTTCACGCAGCCCGACGCGACCTCCGTTGCCCGGGCTGTTCACATTTCCGCGCTTTCAGACGCTCGCCAACAGCCAGGTGAGGCGTCGTCGAATTTTTCCGACCCTGCTCGCGGCCGGAACGTAGCGCTTCACCCTCGCGTTGTACGCCGCGACGTTCGTCGCAGCGCTGCGGAGCCGGCGCTCGACCTGTTCGAGGATCAGTGACCAGAGCTCAGGGCCGTCACGGAAGCCCGTGCTGAACGACATCTGGCCGCGGAACGAGACCGTGCCCTTCGCCCGGTCCCACACCAGCATCGGCGTGGACCATCCGATCTGGGCGGTGCAGTACAGCTCGTCCTGATACAGGACGAATCGCGTGGGCCACCAAGCACCGCGTTCGATGAAGTACGGGCCGTGCCAGGTCAGAGCGCCGCTGGCGGACAAGGGCGCGAACTTGCGCAGCAAGGCGAGCACGCGGCGGAGCGAGGGAACAAGCAAACTCAGCTGCACACGCCCCGTCCTTTCCCCATCAGCTCGACTTGATGGTCCAGTACTCCATGCCGTCCTCCCTCGTTCTTCGAAGTAGGAAGCCGCGGCCCACCATCGTGTCGACGAGCCGCTCGCCCTCGAGTTGGGAACAGCCGAGGTGTCGCACAACCTCATCCCGGAGTCGGGTGCGGCCCACGACCGCTCCGGCTGTGGCTATGCCGACGGCTCTTTCGAGGTGAGCGGCGAGGGCTGCAAGATCGATTGATTCAGGGTCGAAGCGGTCCATCACGAGTTTCCTCCTGGAGGTTGGTCAGGCGTTGTTGGCTTCAGAGGTGCTGCCGTATCGAAGTGAACGTCGAGCTGCGGGAAGGGGATCGCAATCGCGGCGTCACGAAGCGCGCGCCACAAGCGCTTGCGCAGGTCCGATTGGCCGCCCCGGACGCCCCACACGTCGCGGGTCCAGACGCTCACCTCGAAGTCGATCGAGGACGAGCGAATTCGAGCAGGAGCACGACCGGCGCGCGGTCGGCCTCTCGCCAGGCAACTGCCTCAGCCGCCTGCTGCAGTACCTCGGTCGCTCGATCGACGTCGGTCGCGTAGGCGACACCGACCTGCGAACGCGCAAACGGTAGAGCGGCTCCGTGAGCGTCAGGTTCTTCACGGCCGACTGCGCGAGGATGCTGTTCGGTACGATGATCTCCTCGTCGTCGAGCGTGAGAGCGATGGTGGCGCGAACTCCCATGTGCCTCACCTTGGCAATGCGCCCATCGAACTCGATGACGTCGCCCTCCCGAATGGAACGCTCCGCGAAGAGGATGATGCCCGAGACGAAGTTCTCGGCGACCTTCTGCATCGCGATGCCGATGCCGACTGCCAACACCGCACCGGCGGCGACGACGCTCGCGATGTCGATGCCTGTGACTTGCAGCCCGACCGCGACCGCGGCGAAGCGCAGCGCGTACCCGACGACCTGCGCGGCCACTGCTCGCCAGCGCAACCCCGCGCCCGCATCGCCGCCGAAGTTGCGGATCCTCGAGCTCACCTTCGAGGCCATCAAAAAGCCGGCCATCACCACGAGCAGCGCGACCAGCAGCGCGGCATAGCTGACGCTCGCGCCGCCCACGGTCAGATGATGGGAGTTGAGCCAGTTCACGCCGCAACCTCGGGAGCGGCTGCCTCCATCGCGGGCACGGGGATCACGAGCATCGAGCAGTTGAGCTCGGAGAACAAGCGCTCGGGCACGCTGCCGAGCGGGACGTGAGAGGCGCGGTCTCGCCCGCCGCGCCCGTGGCTCGCGACGATCACCAAGTCCGCAGGGTCGTCCTTTGCCTTCTCCACCAGCGTCCGCGCTGGGCCGGAGCCACCTACCTGCACCTCGACGTCACCGTGAGGCTTCAAGGCGTCCGCTACCCGCTCGGCGTATGCGCGGAGCGTGCTCTCGCTGATGTCGCCGTCGGGGACCGAAACCACGATCGCCTTGGCTCCCGACTTCATGAAGCGCGTCACGACCGGGAGTACTGCCTCCGCGTCGATCGACCCATCCAGGCCGACGATGACACGCGCAAACTCTGGGTAGCGGTTTCCCGCCTCGGCCTCGCCGTGCACGATCAAGATTGGCTTGTTGCTCGTGCGCGCAAGGACCCGCGCTTCAGGCAATCGGCGAGCTGCGATGAGGAGGTCGAACCCACCCGCGTCGGCGAGCGAGGCCAGCTCAACCTGATCGGCGCAGGCCCGGACGCCGCGCTCTGGCTGCAGCGCTCCCTGGAGCACGCTCTGGTACGCGTCGGCGCGGTCAGCAGGACGCCCGAGCAGTGCGATGCCCCAGGGGATCGAGAAGGCTCCCGCGACGTGCGCTCCTGCCAGCGCAGCGGACTCGCTCGCCTGTGAGCCATCGAGCACCGCCAGCGCCGCGCGTGGCCACGCGGTCGAAGCGATCGGCACGAACGACTTCTGCTCGGAGAGCATGCGACCGAGCCGCTCCTCGATGGGCGTTGGTGCACCGAGCCTTCGCCTGAAATGAGAGAAGCCCGCGTAGACGAGCGGTACGAGAACAAGGTAGGCCCACGCGCCATCGAGGAATCTCTCGAAGAAGATCAACGCGGCTGCCCCTGAAGTGACGATCGCGGCGAGCACCGTGCCGATGATCGTTGGCCAAGACGCCTTGCCGTTCCTGCGTTCCCGAACGAGTCGCTTCACCGAGGCCCAGCCCGTCAGCCCGAGGAGGACAAAGACCCCCGCCGCGTAGAGCGCGAGATAGGTTTCTTCGTGGGTCCCGAAGGCCATGAAGCACGCCGATACGACCAGCACCTGGATGAGCACGGGGCGGTCGGCCACGTCGAAGCGGTTCCGTTGCCCGAAGTGCGCTGGAACGTAGTGGCGGTGCCGAAGACCGAGCGACAAGTTCTGCAAACCCTGGGCGCTCGCCGCCGCCGCAGAAAGCAGGACGACGATGCCGACCAGCGTCCCCGCGTATGCGACCGGAGCGGGCAGCAAGCGGTCCATCGTCTGGGTGAAGACGGACACGTCTTGGCGCATCGGGTCTGCGAGCTCGAAGATGGCAGGACCAACGACGACCATCGTCACGAGCGTGGTCACCATGACGATGAGCAGGCTGCCGAACGCCTTGCGTGCTCGCTCGGCAGGAGGCCCGTCGTAGGCCGCGACGAGATTCGCGAACACTTCGATGCCCGTCATCAGCGCCAAGAGCCGCACGTAACCACCGAACGTCACGTGCAGGTTCGAGGCCGTAAAGGCCTCGAGCGTGAACGAGGGCACGTGGAGGCCGCGCTGCGCGACGGTCGCGAACACCAGTAGCCACAGGAGCGCGAGAACAGCGGCCGTCGCGGGGCCGAAGACTCGTGCGGCGAGCCGAGGCCCGCGGTTCACGACGACGCCCACGAGCACGGTGAGTCCCACAGCCAAGCCGATTCGAGCCCAATGCCCCAGCCCTCCAACACGGTCCGCCACGAACGTGACGAGCGCCGCCAGGCTCACCAGGAAGGTCAGCGTGTATTCAATGGCCGTGATCGCCGCGTTGACCTTCACCGCCCAGCCGCCGAACTCCTCCTCGCACAGACCGCTGCCGCCGCTGCCATCCGGGATCCACGCCATGACGTGCCGGTACATGAGGCTGACGACGACGACCGTGGCGACGACCATCCAGATCGGAGTGCCGAACGCGACGGCGCCCGCACCGCTCGCCACGAGGAGCCGCAGGAAGGGGCCGAAGACATAGAGCGGCGATGTGGCGGGATCTCCGCCACCAGCGAGCGCGCCCTCGAAGGCTCCTTTTAGTCGATGAGAAACGTGTGCCATGCGGTGACCTTTCGACGGACCGGGTCCGCCATCACGGGACGTACTTCGGCGCCACCGTGACCTGGCGCTCGGCCATGTCGACATCCAACCGGGGCATGTTGACGAGCTCGAATGTTGCGGAGGCGAGGCGGATGCGGTTCTCCGACTTGTCGATCTCCTCCAGGATGCGCGTGAAGAGTTGATCCTTCACGACGCGTCGCTTCCGATAGTCCACGACATACCGGAGCGTGAGCTCGAGCCAGTTGTCGTTGGCCACCATCGTGACCATCGGCTCGACTGGAGCGTCCTCGAGTCGATACTTCACGACCGCGGCGCTCCACGCGTCCTTCGAGCGAAGCGCGAAGTCGGCGCAGACCTCTTGCCCGACACCGACGAGCATCGTCTTCGCCGCTTTCCAGTCAGACCCGTAGCGAACGGGCAAGGTGATCTCGTCCCAGAGGAAGGGAAAGTCGGCTGAGTAGTTGAACACTGGCTCCTTGAAGACGAAGCTGTTCGCGATCCTCACGATGCGGCCGTTGTAGAGATCGCCGTTCACCCACTGCCCGACCTCCATGACCGTCGTGCGCAGCACGCCGATGTCGATGACGTCGCCTTTGATCCCGCCGACCTGCACGCGATCGCCGGTCGAGTAGAACCCACCCGAAGAGATCGCCATCCAGCCCGCGATGCTCGCGATCACCTCTTGAAGCGCGAACGCGATGCCGGCACCGGCGACGCCGAACACGACGGTGAGCCCAGCGAGCCGTTCGCTGAAAATGATCGCCAGGACGATCGCGGCGATGGTGTAGCGGACGAACGAAACCACCTTCCGCGCGCGGTAACGCGCATCGCTGTCCTTGACGTAGCGCTCGACAGAGCGGAGCAAGATCCGGCCAATCGCGAACACGACCAAGAGCGCGATCGCTGCGCTCGCGAGCTTCCCAGTCAGCGGATCGAATAGGAGGGTCTTCAGCTGCTCTTCCATATGATCTCCTGCGTCCAGGGGGCCTCGATCTGCGGGATCACGACGCTCCACTCCGCGCTTGCGCGCCTTCGGTGATGGAGCGGTGAAGAACGGACGGAGGCTGGACGGAACCTGTCAACGAGTTTGAGAATCGGCGCGCGTACATTTAGTGAGCAAGCCCTCCTGTGGTCGTGAAGGTTGTCGTCGACGAGAAGGGGATGTTGATGGTGCCGGGTAGCGGCCCGCCTGACGGCGGCTGGCGCTCACCGTGGCCCGTCGCCGGGACGAAGTGCACGTCGGCCGGCGTGAGCAGCGCGATGCCGCTGTGGTGGTGGTGCTCGTTGTACCAGTCAAAGTACGGCGAGCAGGCCGCGCGCCCGTCAACGTCGCCGTGGAAGTTTCGTGGGAACGTCGGGTGGTACTTGAGCGTCTTGAACGCGCTCTCCGAGAACGGGTTGTCGTTCGACGTGTGCGGCCTGCTGTAGCTCTTCGCGGTGTCGAGCTTCGCGAGGAGCTCGATGAGCAGCTTGCTGCGCATGGGCGCGCCACGGTCGGCGTGGAGCGTGAGCTGGCCTGGAGGCACGTCGTACTTCGCGATGGTCTCGTCGATGAACTGCGTGGCGAGGGTCGCATTCTCGCGGTCGGCGAGCATCCAGCCCACGATGTAGCGGCTGAAGATGTCCATGATGACCTCTAGCTAGAGGTACAGGTAGACGAACTTCTCGAACGTGAGCAGCTTCGTGATGTCCCACGACCAGACTTCGTTCGGTCCGGTCGCGATGAGCTCGGGCTTCACCGGTGGCGGATGGGCGAGCTGGTTGCGGCGTTCCCTCACCTCGTTCTGCGAGGCCATGACGCGATAGATCGTTCGCTCCGAGCCGACGTACGTGCCCTCGCTGAGGAGCTTCGCGCTGATCTCGGCGGGCGGCAGATCGAGGAAGCGCTCCTCGGTGTTGGCGCGCAGCCCTGATGCGTCGTTCGGGCCTCCCCGCGATCCCGCAGGATGATGGCGTAGCTGGGGCCGGCGTGGGCAAGCCCATCAGCGTCGCGGACTGGGCCCGATCGGCGAAGGCGTCGTAACAGCCCCTGCTGGGAGGGAGCATCGGCGCGGCGCTGGCCCACAAAAAGGCGACGGGGGAGATCGTTTTGCCGGCGCTCCCCGTCGTGCTCCTGCATCGGTGGATCGGAGCAACCACTTCGTCGTTCATTCGACGTTCGACGTCAACTTCTGGGCGGCGAAGACGCCCAGCGTCGAAGCCGCCCGCCCGGCGCGGTGCCCGCGATGCAATGTCGCGAGCCGGCGGCCCGGGATGCGTCTCGGCCTCGTCGGGCACGGCCTTCGCGATCGGCAGGTGCGAGGACCACGCGCGCCGTCGGGGCCACCGATCACGGTCGTCATCCCGACGCGCCGCTTTCTCTGCGTCGAGTGTGCCGCGGTCGTCACCGTGGCGCCGCGTGGAGTCGTTCGACGGCGCCACTTCGGCGCCGCCGCGATCGGGCTGGCGCTATTCCTCTTCGGCGTGCTGGAGCGGAGCGCACGCGGGGTTCAGCGAGCGATCTCCGGCTGGGGTCTGGGCGCCTCCTGCTGGCGGACGCTGGCTCGCTGGATCGAGGCCGCTAGGAGCCGCGCTTTGCTGCGGGCCCCACGGGCCGCCCTCGACGGGCTCGCTCGGCTCCAAGTCGCGGCCTTGGTGGGTCGGTCCGTTCAAGCGCTCGCCGCCGCATCTGCGGGCGGCGATCTCGAGCGGGTGTTCGCCGGCAGCGAGCAGCTTCGGTGAGGGGCGACGGGACACATCGGAGGCGATCACGAGCCCCACCTGCCTCGTCCGCTGCGGGCGGACCTGTGCGCTGGTGGTCTGCTCGGCGCGCCGTTCGGCGCAGGAGGACCCATGGATGCACCCATCTCGCCTCGCGACCACGCCGAGGCCGTCGCACTCTTTCGGGCCGAGATCGTCGGCTCGCTCGTCCGCCGTGAGCTCGATCGCGGCGACCTCGCCGCCGAGCTCGCGCAGCTCAGTCAAAGGTCGTTCAGACCTCCGCGCACACGGCCACGGCCCTCGGCGATTCTCCGTCGCCACGCTGGAGCGGTGGTTCTACGCGTATCGCTCCGGCGGGCTCGATGCGCTCAGGCCGCGACCTCGCACCAATAAGGGCCGGGCCCGTGAGCTGACCGATGCCCAGCGCGACCTGCTCCTCGCCGTGCGCCAGGAGCACCCGCAGATCTCAGCGGCGCTCATCCTGCGCACGCTCGTGAAGAGCGGGCGGCTCGACGAGGGGGCGGTCAGCGCGGCGACCGTGCGACGGCTCTTAGCCGAGCGCGGCCTCGACCGTGTCGCGCTCCGACAGGCAGGCGACGGCAAGCTCCGCTTGCGATGGCAGGCCGAGCGGCCCAACGCGCTATGGCATGCCGACGTCTGCCACGGCGCACCGATCGTAGTCGACGGCGCGAGGCGCCCCGTGCGCATCCACGCCATCCTCGACGACGTCTCCCGCTTCGTCGTGGCCATCGAAGCTCGGCACCACGAGTGCGAGGGCGACATGATCGCCGTCCTACTGCGGGCGCTGCGCCTCTATGGCGCCCCCGACGCGCTCTACCTCGACAACGGCGCCACCTACCGGGGTGAGGGCCTGCGGCTCGGATCTGAGCGTCTCGGCGTGACCCTGCTGCACGCCAAGCCGTACGACGCACCGGCGCGGGGCAAGATGGAGCGCTTCTGGCGCACCCTCAGAGAGGGCTGCCTCGACTTCTGCGGCGCGGCCACGTCTCTGCACGACCTCAACGTGCGGCTCTTCGCCTGGCTCGACGAGCACTACCATGCGGCGCCCCACGCGGGCCTGCTCGGGGACACTCCGGCCGTCGCTTTCGAGGCGGGCGCCGTCGAGAGGGCGCCTGTCGACGACGCTCGGCTGCGCGACGCTCTCACGGTCCGCGCCCGGCGCCGCGTCCGACGTGACAACACCGTCTCGGTCGACGGCGTCGACTGGCAGACGGACCTCGGCTTCCTCGCGACCCGCCTGGTCACCGTCGCCCGCACGCTCGCGGAGCCCAACCTGCCACCTTGGATCGAGCATGAGGATCGCCCCTATCCGCTCCAACCGGTGGACCCCGTCGCAAACGCGCGCCGCACCAGGCCACCGCTCGCCACGACGGCTCGCCCGATCACCGACTTCGACCCTCCTGGCGTGCTCCTCGACCACGCCGTCGGCCGCCGACATCGGAGGGCACCATGAGCATGCACCTCGATCACTTCGGACTGAGCGCGGAGCCATTCTCCAAGGAGCTCGCCGATAAGGACCTCTGGCTGCCACCCTCGAAGCAGCACGTCGTCGACGAGCTCGTCGAGGCCATCGAGGCTCGCGAGAGCGTGGCGATCACCGGCGAGTCTGGCGTCGGCAAGACCTGCGTCTTGCGCGCGACACGTGCCCGCATCCCGACCGATCGCTTTCGCCTCACCTACTGCCACAATGCGACCCTCGGACGCCGCGACTTCTACAGGCAGCTGTGTCTCGCGCTCGGCCTCCGCCCATCGGCCACCGCCGCCGCTGTCTTCTACGCGGTCAGCGCCCACGTCGAGGAGCTGGCCGAGACCCGTGTGCATCCCGTCTTCGTCCTCGACGAGGCGCACCTGCTCCACCAGGACACGCTCGATCACCTCCACATCCTGCTCAACTACGCGTGGGACTCCAGGGCTCTGCTCTCGCTCGTGCTTGTCGGCCTCTCCGAGCTCGATGAACGTCTCCAGCTGAAGCGCAATCGCTCCCTCTTCTCCCGCCTCCATCGCCGGCTCGAGATCGACCCGACCACCCCCGAGGACACTCTCGACTATCTCCGCGTCCGTGTCCGCCTCGCTGGCGTCGAGCGCGATCTCTTCGCCGAGGACGCCGTTGCCATGCTCCACGAGGCCGCACACGGCGCCCTCCGCGAGCTCGACCGCGTCGCCTCGACCTGCCTCCGTCACGCCGCGAGGAAGAAGCGAAAGGTCGTCGATCGCGACGTCGTCTCCCGCGTCCTCAAGGCCTCAGCGCGCCCCTGACCCGCCCGGGCGCTCGGGCCGGGGCAACGTCCGTGATGGCCATCACGCGGCGGCTCGGCCCGGGCGTACTCCGTGATGCCCATCATGCAGCCGGGTCCGTCGCCCATCATCCTGCGTGCACGGCAACACTCGTGGACGACGTCGATGATGGCCTGTCGCTCTGCCGGCGACAGCGCTCTCGCCGGCGTGGGCCGCGGCGGCGACGGCTCCTTCGGCTTGCACGCTCGGTAGAACGTGGCCACCGAGAGCCCGAGTGCTGCCAGGATCGCGACGACGCCCGTGGTCGGCATAACTTCGCGCGCGGCGTTCACGAGGCGCTCTCGTCGTCGTCGGGCGTCTTCAGCGGGATGCCCAGGAGCGAAGCCACTTTTTTTTGGACGTCGATGATGACCTCGGCCTGCGCGAGCTGCCGCTTCACGCTGGCGAGCTCTTTGCGCAGCCGCTCGACCTCGTCGGCGAGCGGGTTCTTCTTCGGCTTCGGCCCGCGCTTCTTGGACAACGCTGCGAGTGTCCCTCCCTCGCGCTCCTTGCGCCACTGGGCCAGGTGCGACGAGTACAGGGCTTCACGACGAAGGATCGCACCGATGTCGACGCCCTTCTCGCCGGCGCGGTCCGTCTCGTCGAGGATGCGCATCTTGTACTTGGCATTGAACGAACGTCGTCGAGGACGCGGGAGCACCTCGGTGTCCGGCGCGCTGCCGTTCGGCTGGCTGACTGCGGCTTGCGTTTCCATGTGGTCACGACCTCACCGCCCCTACAGTAGTTCGAGAGGAGGCCGGGTTCTCATGATCGTTGGCAGAGGGGGGACCACACGCGCGATGCGGCCTGCCACGCTGGCGATCACCTCCGTTGGCCACCTTGAGAGCTATTTTGACGGGCCTGGGAGGCACTCCCGCGCCGCCGCCGCGCCCGCGGCGGCGAGGTCGACGTCCTTGCCGTGATCGTCCACCCTCGGGTCCCAGCCCGAGATCGAGGCGATGGCGGCGAAGGCCTGCTGCCGCGCTCGCTCCTCCGAGCCGCCGACCTTGGTGACGGGGGCGGCCGCGATTCGCGCGAGAGAGGGCAGGGCATCGACCGTGCCGAGCTGCGCGGCGAGCTTGAGGTAGCGCTCCTTCACCCACCAATAAGGGGCTCCGTCGAAGGTCGCCAGCAGACGCTCGGTGAAGAAGGCGCGATCGTCGTCGGTGGCAGGCTCTTCGGAGAGCTTCACGCCCTCGAGCAGCTTGAACAGAGGCTCGGTCGCCAGCTGCATCGGTACGATGCGCGGCTGCTCGTCGGACGACTCGTAGCCGGTGAAGCCCTGGTCCGTCGCGCTGCCGGCTTCGTCGATCAGCGTCAGCCGGAGGTGGAAGTCGTTCGAGGAGAAGCTCGCAGACATCGAGCCGAAGGCGTCCTTCGGATCGTGGAGGCGCACGAAGTGTGGGCGAGCGAGCATCGCGACGCGCGAAGACGCGAGCAGCTGGTCGGGCCTCGCCGCCTCGATGCGGCCCGCGAGCACGACGGTCTTCGCGTCGTAGTAGTGGGACGAGTCGATGACGCGGACGCGGTAGGTCTCGCCCTCGCGCGCGAAGCGCGCGATGCGCAGCGTGCCCCCGTGGCCCGAGCCGTCCTCGAGGATCACGTCCTTCATTTCGCCGTAAGCCTCGTCGCACCCGAAATCGATCACGAGCTTGCTCGGCTTGTAGTCGGGGACCAGCTCCTTCTTGAGGCGGGACTCGACCTTCGCGAGCTCCTTCGGGTCGAGGCCGTCGCAGAACGTCGAAGCGCTCTTCGCTTGGGCCAGCGCCTTCGGCGCTCCACGTGAGAAGCAGAGGCTCTCCTTCCGGGTCACGATGACCGTTTGGGACGGGGTGGGCGGCGGGGCGGGTGGCGAGGCCACGACGACGCTCGGCGCCGCCTCTTCGACGCAGGGGGGTGGGGCGCCGGCGCAGGCGGTGAGCAGCGCGATGAGGCAGAGGTGGGCCAGCCGGGGCATGTGGCCAGAGCAGACCGCCGAGCGCGACGAAGGTTCCTCGGGCTCAGTGCTCGTGGGAGGCTTCGGCCTCCGACGGGGTCTGGGCGGCGTCGGCCGGGGGCGGGCTGAGCAACAGCCGCCCCGCGATCAGGGCTGCGACGCCCGCGACGAACGAGGCGACCAGCACGCCGAGCTTCGCCGCTGCCAGGGGGGCGGGCGCGGAGAAGGCGAGCCCCGCGATGAAGATGGCCATCGTGAAGCCGATTCCCGCGACGCCGCCCACCAGCGCGAGGCCTCCGAACGTCACCCCCTTCGGGATCGTCGCGAGCTTGAGCTTCGCCGTGAGCAGGCACATGAGCACGACCCCGAGCGGCTTGCCGAGCACCAGCCCCAGCGTCACGCCTGCGAAGACCGGGAACAGCTCCGGGCTCGCGAAGCTCGAGCCGTCGATCGCGACTCCCGCGTTCGCCAGGGCGAACAGCGGCATGATCCCGAACGCGACGTAGGGGTGGAGCATCGCCTGGAGCCGCACCGTGGGCGCCACCGCCTCGCGCTGCGCGGTCCGCACGTGGCGCAGCGCGCCGAGCAGGTCTTCGGCGCGGTGATCCCGTTCTCGGTCCGCGCGGTGAACTCTTCGATCGCCTCGCGCGCCGCCGTCACGAACCCACCCTCGCCATACCAGGGCCGAGCCGGCGTCAGCATCCCGACGATGACGCCGGCGATCGTGGGGGTGGATGCCCGCGAGCAGACAGCCCGCCCAGATCACGACGCCGGGCACGACGTAGAGCAGGGCGTGCCGGACGCCGATCTTCTGGAAGAAGAGCACCAGCGCGATCCCGCCGGCGACGACGGCGAAGCCCATCGGCGACACCCCCGAGGAGTAGAAGATCGCGATCACCAGGATCGCCCCGATGTCGTCGATGATGGCGAGCGCCAGGAGCAGCACGCGCAGCGCCGCCGGCACCCGCTTGCCGAGCAGCGCGAGCACGCCCACGGCGAAGGCGATGTCGGTCGCCATCGGCACGCCCCAGCCGCCTTGCGTGGGCAGGCCTCGATTGAAGGCGAAGTAGATCAGCGCCGGGACGATCATGCCCCCGATCGCGGCGGCGATGGGCAGCGCCGCGCGCCTCACGTCGGCCAGCTCTCCCTCGTGGATCTCGCGGCGGATCTCCAGGCCGACGACGAAGAAGAAGATCACCATCAGGCCGTCGTTGATCCAGAAATGCACCGTGGTCGTGGCCGTCCACGGGCCGAGGCCGAGGACGACCGGCGCGTGCCAGAGCGCGTCGTACGAGCTCGCCGAGGCCGAGTTCGCCCAGACCAGGGCGACGATGGCGGAGATCAACAGGGCGATGCCGCTCGAGGCCTCGACGTGGAGGAAGTGCTCGATGGGGCGGAGGACTCGTTGGACGGCGCGGCGCGCCGGCGCCCAGGTCTCGGGCGAGGCGGCCCGCCGGGGCTCACTGGAGGTCATGGGGCACCGGGGGGCGGTGACACGCACGCGCGTCACCTGGCTCGAGAGGCGGCGGCCCGACCGCCTCGGCTGACCTGTCACGGCGCAGCCGCGACACCCACTCGTGCGTTTACCAGGCCGCGGGGGTCAGGACAACGTCGTTCGGCGACCTCACCAGCAGAACGGGTCGCAGCCGATGAAGCCGCAGCTGCCGTAGTCCCACGTGCACCACGGCGAGCAGTACGCGGTGCCGTAGTCCCAGCCGAGCTCCCAGCACTCGATCGAGTTGCCGTCGCACTCCTCGCCGCCGTCGACCGCGCCGTTGCCGCACAGGTGGCACCCGCCCGCGTTGAAGGTGCAGTTGCCGTTGCAGGAGAGCGAGCCGCCGACGTAGCCGAGCGTCGAGCAATCAGCGCCGTTGAGGTTGCCGCCGTCGCAGTCTTCGCCGGCGCCGACCGCGCCGTCGCCGCAGGTCGAGCAGCCGCCCACGTCGAAGCCGCAGCTGCCGTTGCAGCCGAGCGAGCCGGCGTTGTAGCCGAGGGCCTGGCAGCTGTAGCCGTTGAGGTTGCCGCCGTCACACTGCTCGCCGCCGTTGATCTGCCCGTTGCCGCAGTAGGTGCAGCCGCCGGTGTTGAACGCGCAGCTCGAGCAGCTGAGGTTGCCGCCCGCGTAGCCCAGAGAGGCGCAGCTCTGCCCGCCGAGGTCGCTGCCGTCGCACTGCTCGGGGTTCTCGATCGAGTTGTTGCCGCACGACTGGCTCTTGCAGTCGTTGACGTTGAACTGACAGCTCGGGTGGCAAGCGAGCGAGCCGCCCCCCGCGTAGCCGAGCCCCGTGCAGCTCTGGCCGTTGAGGTTGCCCCCATCGCACTGCTCGCCGGAGTTGATCGCGCCGTCGCCGCAGTTGGTGCAGTTCGCCGCCGAGATGTCGCACTCGGCGGTGCAGTTGAGCGAGCCCATCGAGTACCCGTTGGTCCCGCAGGTCTGCCCGCCGAAGTCCGCGCCGTCACACTCTTCGCCAGCGTTCTTCACGCCGTTGCCGCACGAGGTGCAGCCCGCGTAGTCGAAGCCACACGAGCTCGAGCAGGCGAGGTCGCCGCCCGCGAAGCCCTGCGTCGCGCAGGTCTGACCGCCGAGCTGAGCGCCGTCGCAGACCTCGCCCCCGTTGAGCACGCCGTTGCCGCAGTTCGAGCACCCGCTGGTGTCGAGCGAGCAGTTGGGCAGGCACACCAGGCTGCCGCTGCCGAAGCCTTGCGACTGACAGGTCTGGTCGTTGAGGAGCGTGCCGTCGCACAGCTCCCCCGGATCGAGCGCGCTGTTGCCGCAGGTGACCGGGATCTCACACGCGGTCGTGTCGTAGTCCGAGCAGTCGATGCGGCAGCTGAGCGTGCCGCCCGGCGACGCAGGGATGATCGACGTGCAGGTCGCGTCGCTCAAGAGGTCGCCGTCGCAGACCTCGCCCGGATCGAGCATGCCGTTGCCGCACTGCGAGTTGCAGCCGCCGGCGTACAGGGTGCAGCTGCCGGTGCAGGTGAGCTGCCCGGGGCCGAGCCCGAGCGCCTGGCAGGTCGCCTGGCCGAAGTCGGTGCCGTCGCACAGCTCGTCGCCCTCGCGCAGGCCGTCCCCACACGTCTCGCCGGCGCCTTCGCCGCCCGAGCCGCCCTCGGCGTCACCGCCTGCGCCCGCGCCGCCGGTCGCGGCCGTCCCGCCGTTGCCGTTCGGATCGCACTCGGCGTCGAAGCAGCGGATCTCGACGGTGCACCCTTGGAGGAACAGCCAGGTCGTCGCGAGCGTGGTGAGGGTCAGGTGTGCAGCGCGCATAGGCTCCCTTAGAAGAGGCTATCAGCCTGGTCGGCTGGCCGTCGCCTTCCGTGGAGATTCTATTTGGAAGAGCTTGCATCTAATAACTCTTCTAATTAGAACTCCCCCATGCCGCCGGGTCGAGCGCAGAGGGCCTCCTCCAACGAGGCGCGTGCGAGAGAGATGCTCGCGCGCCTCGGGGACGCGGGCCTCAAGCGCACGCCGCAGCGGGTCGCGATCGTCCGCGAGCTCGCCGGCGATCTGACCCACCCCACCGCCCAAGAGCTCTTCGAGCGGCTGCGTCCGTCGATGCCGACGATGAGCTTCGCCACCGTCTACAACACCCTCGACGCCCTGGCGCGCGCGCGGCTCATCGCCCCGCGCGCGCTGAGCCCGGGCGCCACGCGCTTCGATCCCAACGTGAGGCCGCACGGGCACGCGGTGTGCGATCGCTGCGGCGCGGTGGCCGACGTTGCCGTCCAGGCGGACGGCGAGGCGACGCCCGAGCTCGGCTCCGACCTGCCTCGGGGCTTCACGGTGCACGCTGTCGAGCGCGTCTTTCGCGGCGTCTGTGGGGCGTGCGCCGCGGTCGATCCCGGGGCGAGGCCGAGCTAATCTGCCCCCCCCGGCTGCCCACAGATTCAGGAACTGTTCATAGAAGGAGACTGAGATGGCCAAGCTCGAAGGAACCAAGACCCACCAGAACCTGAAGGACGCGTTCGCCGGCGAGAGCCAGGCGAACCGCCGCTACCTCTACTTCGCAAAGCAGGCGGACGTCGAAGGCCGACCCGACGTCGCGGGCCTGTTCCGCGACACCGCCGACGGCGAGACCGGCCACGCACACGGCCACCTCGACTACCTGCGCCAGGCGGGTGACCCGGCGACGGGCCTGCCGATCGGCAACTCGGAGAAGAACCTCAAGGCCGCCGTCGCCGGCGAGACGCACGAGTACGAGACCATGTACCCGAACATGGCGAAGGAGGCCCGGGCCGACGGCTTCGACGACGTCGCCGACTGGTTCGAGACCCTCGCCAAGGCCGAGAAGTCGCACGCGGGGCGCTTCAAGAAGGCGCTCGACTCGCTCGACTTCTGATTCAGGCAACGGAAGGTCGGGTCGCGAGGTCGTTGACTTCGCGGCCCAACCCCCCGACGAGACCGCACCGCATGAGCAAGATCCCGCGCGCCCCGGCCTCACCTCCCGCCGAGACCCCCCACGATCCGCGCTACTTCGACGAGCGCGATCTGGAGAGCGAGCTCCGGCGGACCTTCCAGATCTGCCACGAGTGCCGGATGTGCGTCGGCTACTGCGGCTCGTTCCCCGAGCTGTTCAGGCGCGTCGATCGCGACATCGAGAGCGGCCGCGCCGAGGGCGCCGAGCTGCTCGACGACAAGGACTTCGCGGTCGTCGTGGACGAGTGCTGGCAGTGCAAGCTCTGCTTCGTGAAGTGCCCGTACACGAAGGACGACGGCGCCTACGAGCTGCTCGACTTCCCGCGGCTGATGGCGCGCACGCGCGCGGTGACCGCGCGCCGCGACGGCGTGCCGCTGGTCGATCAGATCCTGGGCGAGCCGCAGCTCGTCGGCGCGATGGGCAGCGGCATCGCCTCGGGGCCGACCAACCTCATCCACGCGAACAGGCTCGTCCGCAAGGTGCAGGAGAAGGTCGCCGGCATCTCCAGCGAGTTCCCGCTGCCGCCGATGGCCGCCGAGACGTTCTCGTCGTGGTTCGCCGATCACCGCAAGGTCGATCGCGCGGGGGAGGCGGGCGACGTGGTGCTCTTCTCGACCTGCTACGGCGAGTACAACACGCCGGGCGCGCCGATCGCCGCGGTGAAGGTCCTCGAGCACAACGGCTACCGGGTGCTGATGCCGGGCGAAGATCTCGACCCCGCAGGGAAGATCGTGCGCGCCGCAGGCGTCGCGACGTGCTGCGGCATGCCGAACCTCGACGGCGGTGACCTGGCGGCCTTCGAGAAGAAGGTGCTCACCAACGTGGAGCTGCTGCTCCCGCTCGTTCAGCGCGGGATGAAGATCGTCGTCCCTGGCCCGACCTGCGGCTTCACGATGAAGCGCGAGTGGCCCGAATACGTGCCCACCCCCGAGGTGAAGGCCGTGGCGGCCGCGACGATGGACCTCATGGAGTTCCTGGTCGACCTGGGCAAGCAGAAGAAGCTCAAGCTGGAGTTCAAGACCCCGCTCGGCAACGTCGCGTACCACGTCGCCTGTCACCTGCGCGCCCAGAAGATCGGCGTGCCTGGGCAGCGGGTGCTGTCGAAGGTGCCCGACACCGACGTGCGCGTGATCGAGGAGTGCAGCGCGGTGGACGGCACCTGGGGCATGAAGTCGGCGCACTACGCGACCGGTAAGAAGTATGCGCAGAAGCTCGTCCGCGGGGTCGTCGAGGCCGAGCCCGATCTGATCGTGACCGACTGCACGCTGAGCGCCCTGAGGATCGAGCACGAGGTGAAGTCGGGCGGCCGCGAGCCTGTTCGCGTCGTCCACCCGGTGGAGGCCGTCGCCGAGGCGTACGGCCTGATCGAGGCCAAGGGGGTCGCAGGCGTCGCGCCCGCGAGCTGACCCGAGCACGGAGGAGGTGAGCCATGCGTCCCGTCGACCGCACCGAGATCCTGCCGATCGGAGAGTACGAGCCCATCCGCCCGCGGTTCAGGGCTCGCGTCATCGAGCAGAAGAAGCTGCGCCGCGTGGCCGTGGGCGACTTCATGAGCGTCGTGTTCGAGAACCGCGACACGGTGCTGCTCCAGATCCAGGAGATGTTGCGCGCCGAGCGCATCACCTCGGAGCCGGCGGTCCTGCATGAGCTCGAGACGTACAACGAGCTCGTCCCGGGGAAGGGCCAGCTGTCGATGACGCTGTTCGTCGAGATCGCCGACAAGTCCGAGCGCGAGGCGAAGCTCATCGAGCTCGCCGGCCTCGAGCGGCATGTGGCGCTCGAGGTCGACGGGCGCTCGTACCGCGCGCAGGGCGAGGACCGCTCGGTCGAGGGCCTCGCGCGCACGACGGCGGTCCACTACATGAAGGTCGACGTCGACGACGCGGGGCAGGCCGCGATGAAGGCAGGCAAGCCGGCCTTCCTCGTGGTGGACCACCCGAAATGCCCATTGCGTGCCGAGCTGCCGCCGGCCGTGGCGCGCGGCGTGGCGGGCGACTTCGACGAGCCGTGATCGAGCTCGAGCGGCCGATCCGGTTCGAAGAGGTCGACGCCGCGCGCATCGTCTTCTTTGCCCGCTTCCTGAACTTCGCGCACGAGGCGATGGAGCACTTCTTCGCCGGGCTCGACGGCGGATACTCGCGCCTGATCATGGAGCGCAACGTCGGGCTGCCCGCGGTGGACGTGGCGATGCAGTTCTTCGCGCCCGCGAGGTACGGCGACACCCTGCGCATCGAGACGACGACCGCGCGCCTCGGCAA
Source organism: Polyangiaceae bacterium (assembly GCA_016719945.1). GTDB lineage: Bacteria > Myxococcota_A > Polyangia > Polyangiales > Polyangiaceae > Xiheicaenibacterium. Next base: position 384,213 of record JADJYE010000030.1, read on the forward strand.
CCGCAGCGCGACCCTGCGCTACCGGATGAGCCATCGCGCGAGCGGCGAGCGCCTCGCCGAGGTGCGCCACACCGTGGTCACCTCGAACCTGCTGGAGATGCGCTCGATCGAAATGCCCTCGGACGTGCGGGAGATCTTCTCGTCGCACCTCGAGCCTGATACGCGGGCGGGCGATGAGCCTCGCCGCTGATCCGAACATGCTCGCGGGCGTCGCCGAGCGCGCCCTCGCCGAGCTCCCCAAGACCGCGTGTCGCGTGGGCCTCGGCACGGGCCGCGCCGCCGAAGCGTTCATCGTGCGCCTCGCGCGCGCCGTGCGCGAGGGGCTCGACGTCGTCGGGGTCCCCACCTCGGAGCGCTCCGACAAGCTCGCGCGCGCGGAGGGCATTCGCCTGGGGTCGCTCGACGAGGGGCCGCTCGACGTCGCCTTCGACGGGGCGGACGAGGTCGACGCGCGTCTGCGGCTGACCAAGGGCCTCGGCGGCGCGATGCTGCGCGAGCGCGTGGTCGCCGCCGAGGCGTCGCGCTTCGTGGTGCTCGTCACCGCCGAGAAGGTCGTCGACCGGCTCGGCGCCCGCTCGCCGCTGCCCGTCGAGGTCGTGCCCTTCGCGCTCGCTCCCGCCAGCCGCAGGCTCGAGCAGCTGGGCGAGCGCGCCGTGCTCCGCAAGAAGCCAGACGGCGGCGCCCCCTTCGTCACCGACAACGGCAACCTCGTGGTCGACCTCTACTCCGGTCCCGGCGGCTGGGAGGACCCCGAGGCGCTCGACGCCGACGTGCGCCGCGTGCCCGGCGTCGTCGACACCGGGTTCTTCTTCCGAATGGCGAGCCTGGTGATCGTGGGCGGCGCCGAGGGGACGCGGGTCATGCGGGGGTAGTGGGGCTCGTCAGTCGGCGAGGACCTCGTCGACCGAGCGCGCCGACAGCGCCCGCTCGACCCATCGGTCGAGCGTGGCTAGGTCGGTGGTGGCCAGGATGCGCGCAGCGGAGGCCTCGTCGACCGCGAAGCCTCGAAGGCGCAGCAGCTTGAGCAGCGTGCGAGCCTCCCCCTCGGCACGGCCTTGAGCACGACCGCGAGCCTCGCCCTCGGCGCGGCCCTCTTCCCGGATGATCTCTAGCGAGCGCATGCCTCGTTCCTCCAACAGTTCGAGAATTCTACCGCGAATCTCCGCGGGCGCGGCCCCCTCGATGAGCGAGGCGAGGCGTTGGCGCAGCTGGGTGTCGGCCAGCTCCGTGACGGCCTCGGCGGCATAGAGCACGTCAGCCTCGGCCTCCGGCGAGAGGCTGAGGCGTCCCCGTGCGGCGGCCTCTGCCGAGCGCGCGAGAGCGACCAACACCGCGAGCAGCAGGTGCTCGCGCGCAGCCTGGACCGAGGCGAGGTGCGGGAGATCGCGCGGGCCGAGCACGACGGGTCGCAGCAAGAGCGCGCCCTCATCGTGCGGCCGCCGGGCCCAGCGCGCTGTCGCCTCATCGAACGCCAGCACCACCAGCACCACTCGCGCGGCGTGACGCCCGAGCACGCTGGCAGCCATCTGGATCCAGGCGCGGGGCTTGTCGGGATCGCGGCGCCGCTGCACCTCGAGCACGACGATCGCACGCACGGGACCGCCCGCCTCGTCGCGCAGCTCGGCGACGAAGTCGGCGTGGCGATGAGCCGGCACGACCTCGATCGTCGTGGACTCGAGGACAGTCACCGTCTGGGGCGACGCGAGGTCGAGCTGAACCCCCCCGATCGCGAGCAGCTCGAGCAGCACCTCCGGATGCTCCCGAAGCACGTCGAGCGGCGCCTCGTGGAAGAGGGTGCTGATGGCCACGCCGGGGCGGGGAGCAATCGCGGTGCCGGGTCGCGAGGGCGGTTTTCTAAGGGAATGCGCGCTGCAATGGCCCAGGGCGCCGCTGGCGGCCGCCGGCGGAGCGGTGGCGACCGCCGATCGCTTCGACCCCTTCAGGCTCGACCGAGCGGAGCGTGCACCGCGACGACTCCGCGGAATCGTCTCGGGCCGCGGGGCCGCTCAGGGCGCGCGGTGCTCGAGGCACAGGCCGCTCTCGACCAGTCCCAGCCATTGGCCCGCGAGGAACCCCGCGAACGTGGGGTCGTCGATCAGCACGCCGACCTCGATGTTCCGCTCCTGTCCGCGTTGCGTGAAGTTGGCGCTGGAGACGAAGGCGCGCGCGCCGTCCACCACGACGCACTTCGCGTGCAAGCTGCAATACGGCGGGCCGGGGGTGAGCGCGCGCTTGTCGTAGAACAGCCGCGGGCGGGGCTCCCCGAAGGGCCAGCTGTTCGCGTGGAACGCCCCCAGGTGGCGCGCGAGGTGGGCGCTCACGTCGACCCCTCGCTCGATCTGCGGGACGTCCACAAAGAAGCGGGCCTCGACCGCCTTGTCACGCATCCTGCCGTGGAGCGGTGCGAGCACGCTTTCGGCGTGATCGAAGCGATACCCAGCGAGGATGACAGACTCGCGCGCACCCTCGAACAGCTCGCGCAAGACCACGGCCGTGTCGCGCGCGGTCGCCGACGTGGCCTCCGGGCCCGTCCACACCAGCTCGGGGGTCGGGGCGCGGAGCGCGCGCTCGGAGAGGGCCACGTCGAGGGCCGTGAGGCACGCAGGAGTCTTGTGGCCGGCGAGAGCGCCCTCGAGCGCATCGAGCTGGTGACGGAGGCCGAAGCCGACGAGCGCCGCGCGGTCGAGCGGAGGCTTGAGCCGGCCGCTGAACAGCCCCTCGCGCAGCTGCTCGAGCGTCGCGGTGCTCACCTCACGCAGGCTCGCGCGCTCAGCCACTAGGGCCGCTCTCGGAAGAAGGCGAGGTCAGGGTCGTTGCCCACCGTCGGCACCACCAATGCGCGATCGAGGAACCGGTTGAACCACTCGCAGGAGCACTCTGCGATGTAGAGGCAACCGTGACAGGCCGCCGCCTCGGTCCTTCGGTCGCTCGACGGCGAGCTCGGATCGTGCGCCGCGCAGACCGGGTCGTTCGAGCACAGCCGGCCGATGTCCCACGCCTCGCGAAGGTGGTGGCGCAGCCGCCGCCCCTCCTCGACGAGGCCCCCGAGCGTACCCTCGCTGCCAGTCGTCCCCGTGAGCAGCAGGATCGCGGCCATGTTCGGGCCATTCTCCTCGGCCTGACCGCAATAGATGCGCTCGCGGATCGCGCTCGCCGCGTACCCGCACTCCAGGCTGATCGCGGTCAGCAGCAGGTGCGACAGCGAGTGCAGCAGGTAGAACCGCGCGCCAGGGAAGGGCCCCGTCGCCTCGGCCGAGAACCCGGCGAGCAGCTTGTTCGCGCGATCTCGGACGGCGGGGCGCTGCTCCCACTCGGCGAGCGCCGCCTCGTCCAGCTCGACGAAGATCCCCTCGCCGCGGACCTCCGCCGCTGGCAGCCACTTCTCATTGCCGGTGGGGAGAGTGAGCACCGCGGGCTTCACGCTGCGCCCCTCGAGATCGAACTCGCCCTGCAGGTTCGCGCTCACCGAGTCGAAGCGGCTGAAGCTCATCTGCACGCGGATCTCCCGGAGCGCCGGGACCACGACGAGGCCGCTGATCCCCTGCGGAACGTCGAGCCGTGAAGGCGGCACACGATACGCCGCGAACTCCGCGCCCGGCTCGGGGATGAGACCAGGTTGTTCGATCGGTGCGCTGTGCAAGCGATCGTGCTCGGCCGCTCGCAGCGGACGCTCCGCGAGCGCGCCGGCCGAGGAACGCTCAGCGAGGATGGCCGCCACGACCTTGTCGGGTGCAAAGCCGCTGATCGCGCTCGCCACGAGCTCCTGGAGGTCCGCCAGCATGCTGAGCTGCTCGACCGTCGTCACCTTCTGCACGGCCTTCCAGACGTCTCGCTCGCGCAGCCGCGCGCGCAGTGGGTCGGGCTCGGGCTCGGGCAGGCGGAGCGCGCTCACGACCTGGGCGAAGTAGGCGTCGGAGGCGGTGCGCACGAGCAGCTTGCTGTCTTCCTTGCAGGTCTCGCTCGCCGCTCGCCCACCGAGCCACGGCCGGTCCCCATTGCAGGTGAAGGGCAGGACGGCACCGCCGCTCAGGGGGTTGCTGTGCCCGCAACCTCGGCACTCGACCTGGATCCGCGAGATGTCCCCGATCGCGTTCTCGTGCAGGTACAGCTCGGGCGCGTCACAGGTCCGCTCTTCCCGCTTCAGATGCGCGAAGGCGATCCAAGGGAAGTCCGACAGATGCCCGCGCTTGCACGCCGCGACGAACCGCACCGGGACCGCGTGCGAGAACTGGTTGCGCTTACACTCGTGCCGGTACCGCCCCGACTTGTTCTCGAACTGTTCGGCGGCCCGCGCGAGGCGGCGGCACGACTGGCAGACGAACCAGCGGGGAAACTCGAGCACCCGCACGCCCACGCTTGGGAAGGGATCGCGCCCGTCCCCCTCAGGGGCCTTGCGGAAATAGCCCTCCTGCGCAAGGTCGAGATCCGGGTCGAGCGCCTTGAGGCGAGGGACGAGCGAGCGCCGCAGGCGCGCGTCGTCGAGCGCTTCGAAGCCCTTCTTGCCATACGCCCAGTGCTCGAGCCCACCGATGACGACCGCGCGATCGACGAGATCGACCATCGCCCCAGGGCCGAAGGTCGTGATCATCTGGCTCTGGCGGATCTGGCCGTCGGGTCGGTACGCCTTGGCTTGTTGTCTCTTCTTAGCGACGGCCATCAGCCCCTCTCGTCCAACGACTTGTACCGGACCCACAAGTGCGCGTTGGGCTCGACGTCGCGCATCGAGGTCGCTGCCTGAAAGGCCCGCTCGTCTCGATCGTCCGGCGGGCCGTCTGTGGCGAGGAACATGACCGGCTTGCCGTCCTCTCCGGCGCGATCGAAGCGGCTGTAGATGCGCTCGGCGCCGCCCTCCCGCGCGCGGTCGGCGACCCGCTCCCACGCGTCCAGGAAATGTTTACCGCGGGCGCGCACCAGCTCCGCGATGCGGCTCTCCGCGGCATCGTCCGGGAGGTGCCGGTGCTTACGGGCGCGGGCGACCAGCCACGCGACGGCCTGCTCGGCTGCGGCGCGCTGGCCGTGCAGCTTCATGAGGCCGGCCGGAGCCTCCATCCCGCGGACGCCATGCCGGATCATCGTGAGCAAGGTGCCCGAGAGCCCTCGGTCGAGCGCCTGGCCGCTAAAGGGGGTGACGCTCGTGGCCTCCACGTCGCGGTAGAAGCTGTCGTGGTAGGCGACGAACCGCTCGAAGTGGGAGCGATCGCGGGGTCGCATGACGTTCAAGCAGGTCACCACCAGACCCGGGTACGCGCGCCCGACGCGGCTCGTCGCCTGGATGTATTCGCTGCTGGTCTTCGGCTGCCCCGTCACCACCATCAGCCCCAGCCTGTCGATGTCGAGCCCGACCGAAATCATGTTCGAAGCCAGCACGACGTCGAGGGGCTCAAGGTCCTTGGACGTCCGTCGCGCCTGCAGCCTCGCCTTGGTGTCCTTCACCCGGTCGGTGGACTCTCGGCTCGTTAGCTCTGCGGGCAGCTCGAGCCGCCGGTCCCCGGCCCAAGGATGCGGGCCGATGAACAGGAGCGGCCGCTTCTCGTCGACGATGTGGGCGACGCGGTTCTTGATCTCGTCCTCCACCAGGCGGCGCATACCGCCGAGCTCACGGAGGCTGTTGAAGTAGCCGATCAACGTCATGTACGGATCGGCTGGCTGTTTGGGATCGCCCTTCGGATCGAAGTGCTTCTGCGCGGAAGCGAGCAGGGTGGCGTAGGTGCGGACGGACAGAGCACGGAGCGCGCGGCCCGGTGCCCCCACGCCCACGTAGAGGCGCCCAGGCCTCTCGGTCTCCACCCGCGCGAAGAAGTTCTCGCCGTCGTTCACACCCCGCGGAGGAAACAGGCTCATCTCCCACCCGAAGAGGGCCTGGATCTGGTCGCGCGCCCGCCGCACTGTCGCGGTCGAGCAGACGATCTTGGGGCGCCGCGCCTCCTGGCCGCCTCCCTCGCACAGGAAATCGACCGCCGCCTCGTAGAGCCCGACCATCGTCCCGAGCGGACCGCTGATGAGGTGAAGCTCGTCCTGGACGATCAACTCCGGCGGCAGCAGCCCCTCGGGCAGCGCCTTGGCGTTGGGCGGGGGATCGTCCATCACCCCGTACGCCCGCTTCTCATCGGCGTGGGTCGCGCGACCGAGCAACATCCCGGACGCGCCGAGCCACGGCATCATCGCGAACTTGTCGACCGTGGCGACCAAGAACGCCGGCACCTCCCGATAGATCTGCTCGTCCACGAACAACACGGGCAGACCGAGCCCCGGCGCCGTCGCCTCGTTGTAGAGGCACGTCGGCTTGGCACAGTAGACGACGCAGCGGTCGAAGGTCTTCTTCGACGGCTTGCCGTTCTCGTCGACGAGCTTCACGTTCTCGATGCGGATCTTCTCGCCGCACCACGGGCAGCTCGCGAGGGGAAACGGCGAGTCGGTCCGACCGGCGGTGAAGTCGTGAAGCACCCGGTGCACGTCCTTCACAGTCCGATGGTGAAGCGCGATTTCCAAGCTCCGCCGGGTGCTTTCGCCGCAGCTCCTCGAGGGCGCAGATCAGCGTCGAGGCGCGCCCGAGCTGATCGAGGGTGAGCAGGCGCAGGGTGTAGCGGAGCAACACCGCGACGCCGCGCCCCTCGTGCGGCGTGCCGCGCCCGCGCAGGCGCCTGAGCGCGAGGGTGAACGCGATGAGGCCGAGGTAGGCCTCGGTCTTGCCGCCGCCGGTCGGGAAGAAGATCAGCTCCGCGAGCTGTCGGTCCGGGTGGCGACCGTCGACCAGAGAGGGCAGGCACATCAAGATGAACGCCAGCTGAAACGGCCTCCAGCTCGGTTGTTTGCCGCCCTTGTAGCGCCGGTCCTCGCGCGACCCGTCGGTCTGCATCGCCGCCACGTGCATCGCCTGGTTCATCAGCGAGAACGCGCGCTGGACGTTCCTGTCCGCGGTGCTCGAGGTGTCGGCCAGGAGCGCGATCCCCTCGGAGATCCGCCCCGCCGCTCGATCGATCTTCGCCATCAAGTCGGCGCGGGTTGGCTCGAGCGCGTCCCAATCGAGCGGGACGTGGCGCTGCTCGTCGAGCCAGGCGCGGTAGGCCTCGACGAGCGGTTCGAGCGCGCGACCCATGCTCCCCGCCTTGAGGCCAGCGAGCTCGCCCATCACGAGGGTCACGTCCTCGACCTCGCGGTGTCCTGTGGCGGGGACCTCGAAGGTGGGGATCTGCGTCGTCTCGAGGCGCGTCACTGCGCCGTCCGCGTGAGAGGGGCGAACCAGGCTCGTGTTGTGGCCCACCGCCCACTCCAGCTTGTCACGGAACATCAGCGCGAGGACGCGCTGATCGTCGTCGGTGGCGTCCTCGCCGCGCCGGTTTGGGCGCGAGCGAAAGCCTGCGGCGAACGAGAGCGCGAGCTTCACCTGGAAGACGAACTGCGTGTCCTTGTCCTGCTCGTGGACGTCTCGGCGATTGACGAGGAACAGCGAGAGCACGCGCGTGCCCTCGAGGCCCTTCATCGAGGTGGTGCGCAGCTCGCCGCTCAGCTCCAGCCCGCGTGAGCCGGGGACGCGCAAGCCTCGCGCGAGCTTGTCCGCGTCGAGGGGCACGGTGACGCGCACCGGCCCGTGCGGCACCCGCTTCCACCCGGTGCGCAGGTTGTCGTCCCGGTCGATCGGCACCTGCACCTTGTCGTAGTCGGCGTACGAAACCTCGACCTCGAGCGTGTCTCCGCCGCCTGGCGGCAGGAACACGCTGAGCCCCATGGACGCCGGAAAACGCACCGGCCGCTTGGGCTCGGGGTCCGCGGTCGCCGAGTCGTCCGCTTGCTTGTCGTCGCCGGCCCCGAGCTCGCCGGTCGAGTCGTCGTCATCGGTCTCCGGCTGCCGCCCACCCTCCGGCGCCAAGAACCCAGTCAGGTACCAGCGCGACGGCGCGATCGGCAGCACCTCTTGCCCGGCAGGATGACCGTCGGGCACGAACGGCCCCACCAGATCGGCCTGCAGCGCCTCGACCAGGCGCGCGCGGATATCGAGCTCAGTGGGCGCGGTGCGGGTCATCGTGCCGGGGAGGGTACATCGTGGCGGCGGGGGCGAGGGTGAGGACTGTAGGCCGCAGTAATATGGAGAAATGTGAGGACTCTTTGCCTCATTCACAGGTCTCGCCCCGCGTGCCCCAATGCAGCTTTGCAGGAGGGGCGATTGAACAACATCGAACGGGATCGGGATCGAGCTTCATCGGGCTGGGTGGCCAGGGTCGTGGCCGGGGGGATCGGAGCCGTGGCCATGCTGCTCGCGGCGCCCACCGCACGCGCGCAAGCGGCGGCGGACGTGCCCGTGCAACTCGTCAAGCTGGAGAGCGGAGGCTTGTCGCCGCTCGATCTTCCTCTATCGAGGGTGCTCGGCGGCAGCGTCACGCTGAAGCTGACAGCGAAGGAGCAGCAGTCGCCGACGGTGACGGTGAGGTCGCCGGACAGCTCAGGTGCGTGGGTCGCGCGAGCGAAGTGTCAGCCTCCGGCGTCGGACTCCATCGTGCTGGCCAAAGAGGGCGCGTGCGCCGACGCTGCCAGGGTTCTGCGGTCGACCGCGGGTGCCCGGCTCGAGATTCGCAGCAGCGACGGCAAGCGAGGCGCCGATCTCGTCGTGGCAGCCGCTCCCGAGTTGGCGGCCACGGCGGTGTCGAGCCCTGCGATGGTCGCCGACGGCGGCCTGTGGGAGTCCGCGCCATCGGACGCGCTCGAGGCGCTCTCGAAGAAGGGCGGTACGGCGCTCGTCAAGGCTGGAACCGGCTTCGTCGCGTTGAAGGTCCCGGCGAAGCCGGAGCAGCCGAAGCCTGTCGGGGCCTGCGTCGACAACCGAAAGCCGCTCGACCCGCAGCAGCACATGGTCCAGTGCTTCAAGCTTATTGGCGCGCATGAACAGACCGACGGGCGCGTGCGGGTGTGTGTCGACGCGACGGACCCGCAGCTGCCGAGGTATTGCGCGCCCAAGCTCGACAAGCTCAGGGAGGCTGAGAAGACGCCCTTTGGCGAAGCGTGTGCCGATCCGACCGAGATCCCTCCGAACCAGCCCCTCGACGTCTTCGTGATCCACCGCGAGGGCTGGGTCCCCGAGGTCGACCCGGGCGGCCCGGCTGGGAGCGTCAGCGTCATCTGGGGCGGCGGGACGCCGCGCGCCGAGAAGTCCGACAAAGACAAGACGCTGGGCGGGCCCCCTGACTGCAGGGGCGATTTTCCGGCCCAGAGGTTCGAGTTTCATCCGCGACCGAATGAGTTTCTCGAGCTGAAGATCAAGCTAGAGGAGAAGGCGGAGAAGCCCACCGAGATCACCATCACCAAGCCGCTGCGCGTGAAGCGAGCCTTCCGGGTCGCGCTCCGCACGGGGATCGGCGCGACCTATTCGCCGCTCGATCGTAAGTACGAGGCGCGCGCCTCCGGCAACCCGAACAACCCTGGCAAAGAGGTGGTGGTCGCGGCGGGCGATGGTGCGGGAATCGGCAATGCCGAGCTGATGCTGGGCGTCTCCTGGTTCTCGGAGGACGTCGACAGCAATGAGTACCGGCCCGTCTTCAGCATGTTCGCTGGTCTGGGCGTCTTCAGCGCGGGAAAGACCGGCGTCGACGCCTTCACCAGCCTGGTCGCAGGACCGGAGCTCTCCCTGGGCAAGGACTTCTCCTTCGCGCTGATCGCGGGCGTGCGACGAACGGAGGTGCTGGAGGGAGACCTGAAGGACGGGAGCGCGCTGCCCGCCGGCGTAGACAACGTGCCCACCGTCTTCTCGGTCACGCCGACGTTCGGGCTCATGATCAACCTGTCGCCGTACGTGTTCTCCAAGCCGGGGTCGACCTGATGCACCACGCAACCTTGCTCCGAGTCTCTGCCCTGCTGGCTGCTTTCGGCACCAGCGCTTGCCTCCCCGAGTCGGTCTGCGAGGACGGCCCGGCTGACCTCACCTTCTCGATCGACCAGGTGCCCATCGAGGTGAAGCCAGGCACCGAGCTCGTCCTCACCGGCACGCTGCACTCCGAGGCGCGCATCGAGCAGCTGCTCATTGGGGGCACCAGCGCCAAAGGGACGAGCGCGAACTTCGAAACGTGGGAGGTGAAGATCCCCTCGGTGCGCTTCGATGGGGTCCAGGGGATCTGGAAGCTCGAGACCAAGGTCTCCACCTGCGGCGAAGCTCCGACGCTGATCGATACCCAGGACGTCTTCGTGTCGGTCCCAGACCTCGCGGTGACCCTGACCGGCGACCAGGACGCTTGCTACATCGGCGCCAATGGGGCGGGCGCCGCGATCATCGAGCTTGCTGCGGGAGAGAGCTTCGCAGGCGCGAGGGTCACCCTGGCGGCTCCCGACGGGACCCAGGTCATCCCGGGGACGACAACCTACCTGGACACCGGGGGCGCGAGCGACTCCTCGAGCCTCATCTCCACCGGCAAGCTCGACGCGGCGGTCAGCGTGACCGCGACCGCGGGAACTCGAAGCTTCGCCGCACGCCCGATCATCATCGCTGGACCGCCGCTGTTCGACGCCGAGCCAAAGGCCGTGAGCAACGGCGTCAACGTCCCGCTGTTCGTGCGGACCCGCGGGCGATTCGCGTCCTGTTCCGCCGACCTTCCGGTGTCTGGGAGCGCGGTGCTGACGCTGCCCGGTGAGGACGCCCCCCTGTCAGGCACGCCGACGGCCATCGACGAGGAGGGCTGCGGACAGGTGCTCGTCATCCGTGCGACCTTCAGCGCCGGGACGCCATCGGGCACCACGATGGTGCTCTCTTGCTCCGATACCTATGGCCAGACCACCACCCGGGTGTTGTCGTCGTCAGGTGATCCCGGATGAGCATTGGGGGCCCGCCGTTCTGGCGAGCCCTCCCTCCCCACCAGCGCCCTGACACACCCGTCGACATCAATCCCCCAGAACGGCCTCCGCACCAAGGTCGCGCCCACGTCGACCGCAACCTCGCACCCGTCCGCTGGCCCCACCGCCGGCGGACGCGGCGTCGCCACGATGACCACCCCGTCCGGATCTCGAAACACCAACCCTTCCGCGCCGCGCTCCACGCTGAAGCCTCCCTCGTGGAGGGCGACGTGGTGGGCGTGGCAGACGAGGACGAGGTTGTCGATCGAGGTCTGCCCGCCGTGGGCCCAGTGCTCGATGTGGTGGGCGTCGACGAAGGCGCGGTGATCGCACCCGGGGAAGCGGCAGCGTCGATCGCGCAGCCGTAGGGCGCGGGCGAGGGCCGGGGAGACGACGCGGCTCTTGCGACCGAGATCGAGCAGCTCGCCGCGGTGGTCGGTCTTGGCGATGTGGAGGCCGGCGTCGCAGGCGAGACGCAGCAACGTGGCGCCCGCGAGGCCGGTACCGTCGGGGAGCTCAGCGGTCCAGGGCGAGGTGGGCTCGGCGGAGGGCGCGGGGGTCGGCGCCGGTGTCGAGCCGAGTCGCGTCTCGCTGAGGTGGACGACCAGCGTGCGGCGGTCAGCGGCGGCGGTACCGCGCTCGGTCAGCTGATTGGCGAGCTGCCGCTCGGCGAAAGCCACGGCCGCGTCCGCCATCGACGGGCCATCCTCGCAGGGGCGGTCGCTGCTCGTCGGCCCGAGGGCCTCGTCCTCGTGTTGGGACGATTCCGCGGAATCGTCCCGCTCTGCCTGCAGCTCCCGCCGCACCTCGGCGATCGCCTGCCAGACCCGCTCCGCCTCGTCGGGCAGCAGGCGCAGCTCGATCTGGACGAGGCCGTCGTCGAGGTTGCGGCGCCGCACGGTCCTCCGCTCGGTGGCGACGACCTGGCGCGGCGCGAGCCTCCGGTACCCGGCGCACACGCGCTCGAGCTCCGCGCCGGTGGTCCCGCGGGCCTGGTGGAGCAGGAGGTCTTCGTTCTTGGGGGTGGCGACCCGGGTGATGGCGCGGACCTTGGCGTAGCTCAGCTCCCCACGGGACAGGGCGGCGTCGGTCTGAGGCAACCCGGCCAGGGCGTGGGCGACGCGGACCTTCTCTCGCGCGGCGACGAGGCCGAGGCCGATGCGCCAAGAGAGCCAATGGGCGCAGCTCTTGGTGCCCTGCTTCGCCCAGCCCTTCAGCTCGTCGAAGCGGCGGATGTAGGTGAGCAGCTGGTGCAGGGCGGCGTCGATGCGCGCGGCGCAGAGGGCGATCTGGTCGGCCAGGTCGTCGATCCGGGCGCGGGCGAGCTGGGCCTCGGTGTTCATCGCGAGACTCTACACCCGGGCTCCGGGGTGCTCGGCTGGGCTGCGGGGAGACCTCGGCTGGGGCGTCGACGCCAGGGCGCCTCGGGGGCCTCGTGGCGCAGTTATGGGCGCGCGAGAGGTTTTGAGGCGGAGGGGCGCTGCAATGGCGCCATTGCGACGCCTGGCGGGGTCGAGATCTCGTCAAGAATAATCTCGGCGCGACGACCGATTGGCCGCGGCGGGCGGCTCCGCTCTGGCGCGGCGGTCGGCGGGGCGGCGACGAGACGTCAGCCTTCGAGGTCGCGGCCGACAACCAGGTTGGGGAGCAAGTCCTCGAGCTGTGCGACGAAGTGCGTGAGGCCGGACTCGCCACCCCGCTCCTTCAACGTGCCCAACGGGGTCTCCTCAAGATGGTGGATCTGCTCGTCGGTCTTTCCGCAGAGCTCTTCGAGGACACCCTTGATGTCTCTCGGTTCGCCGGGCTTACCGCGGAGCTGGTGGGCGCGGCGGACCGGATCGAGCTGCAGCTCTTTCCGCTTCTCGATGACGGCCTTGGACTCGGGATCCAGCACGTTCAAGATCCAGACCTCACGCTCAGGGACGGGGCAGCCGACCGCGACCTCGAAGGGCCAATCGCCGGAGTTTCTCCCCTCCTCCAGGCCATCGCGACGGAGCCGGTCGTTGTCCTCGTCGTGCACGAGCAGCACGACCTGGGGCTTCACGCGGAGCGCGACGTGCTTCAGCGCGCGGGCCGCACCCTTCGCGAACGGATGACCGAACGGCCGCCCCCGGTTGTGGCCAAGCACGCGTGGCCCACGCTGGGCGCACTCCTTCCAGGTGATGTGCGGAACGTCCGGCCCCGCGGACGCGGTGTCCGGCGCCGCGAAACTCCGGACCTCCGCGATCTCCCCGGGCTCCAGCTTCGTCTTGCCGTCACGCAGCACGACGTCCACGATCGCCGCGACCGTTCGTGCGTCGGCCGAGGCCTCGACGACCATGACGATCGCGATCGGCTCGGCGCTCACGGGAGCTTGCCCTCGGTGGCCATGCTCCACAGCTCGCCGGTCGTGAGCACCTTGAGGGCCTCGTCGGCGTTGGGCAGCTCGGAGAGGCGCCTTACGCCGACCTTCTTGTGCTCGTCGCGGTCGAAGACCCAGACCTCCTCGGGCTTGAGCTCGTCGACGATGTACGGCGAGTGGGTGCTCATCAGGATCTGCAGGCCGGGGTTGTCCTCGGTGAGCTTCCGCAGCGCGGCGATGAGGTCGCGCTGCGCCTTGGGGTGCAGGCCGGTCTCGACATCGTCGAGGAGGATGAGTGCATCGCCACCCGCCACGGTGGCGACGGTGAGGATCGCGAGCACGGTGAGGGTGCCCTCGCTCGCGCCGGTTGCGGGAATCCCCTCGCCATCGACGGTGTCGAACAGGATCTCGTGGCCCGTCCAGCTGACCTTGCTGGCCGGGTTCGGTACGTAGGCGGGGCGAGCGCGCACCCCACGCACGGAAGGGATCACGTTCTGCATATGGTGCACCAGCTCGCGGTGGCCTTCCGGCGCGGTACACATGAGGTACGCCACGACCGACGCGAGCCCGAGACCGTTGGTCTCGAGGCTCGGCGCCAATGCCTCGGAGTAGCTCGCCCGTCGCAGCTGGGACGGCTCGAATCGAAAGAAGTGCGCGATCGTCAACGCAGCCCTGAGCGGTGCCGCTTCGGGGGAATCAAGCGCGAGCGTGCGTCCGTCCTGCTCGCTGGAGTTGGTCAGCTTCCACCCCGTAAGCGGCAACGCCCCGACGATCTTTGCGCGATAGCGGTGGCCGTCGAAACGCCCCGATGCGTCGAGGACGAAGCCGTCGCTACCCTTCCTGGCGACATTGTCGGGGGCACGCCCCGTGGGCTCTGCCAGGAGGTCGCGAGGAGCCTCCGCCCCCAGCCGGTGCAGCACATACGCCGCATCCAACGCGGACGACTTCCCCACGCCGTTGGGCCCGACGAAGGCGCACAGCGGGCCGAGGCCTTGGATCTCGGTGTTGGTGTGGCTCTTGTAGTTCTTGAGCCGGAGCGTCTCCATCATCGCGCGGTCCTCGCGTGCATCGTAGCAACCCCCCCTCAAAACAAGCTCCCCGTCCCACCCTTCGCGGCCTTCTTCGCCGCCCCCTTCTTCGCGGCGGGCTTCTTCGCCTTCGCAGCGCCCTTGCCCGCGAGCTCCTCTTCCTTGGCGCGCTCGGCGTTGAGCACGTACAGGCGGTCGATGACGGTGTCCTCGAAGCGCTGCAGCTGGGCGCGCTCGGCGGGGTCGCGCGGGCAATACGGCGGCACGGCGAGGTCGGCCCAGCCGTAGGCGTCGAGCACGGCGCGATCCATGGCCTCGTGCAGGCGGCGCAGCTCGAGCACGCGCGGCTCGCTGCTCGCGGGGTCCTTGAGCGCGTTGGTCGTCTTGGTCAGGCCCTGCTGGGTCTCGACCATGAAGCGGGCGCGCGCGGTGTACAGCGCCTCGCCCGCGGCCTCGAGCGCAGGCAGCACCGCGCGCGGATCGGGCTTCGGGAAGGGGAAGGTCTCGAAGCAGTCGGACGCGGAGTAGCGCAGGTCGGTCTTCATCGACGACGAAAGCAGGCGCGCCCAGGGCTCGTGCACGCGGGACTGGAGCACGGCGAAGGCGGTGAAGCGGTGGAGGGGGAAGACGTAGAGCTGCTCGGAGAAGACGCGGTCGGTCGGCTGGAAGGAGATGAGGAGGTGCTTGCTGACGCGCGCGGTGACCAGGCAGCGCTCGAGGGGGGCGATGGCGGCGTAGAGCGCAGGGGTCCAGCGACCGAACTGCCACCAATGCTTCTTTCGGTGGAGCCCATCGGTGTTGTCCTTGAGCTTATCCCGCTCCGGCTTCACCTTCTCCAGCACGATGGTGATCAGGTCCGGCCAGCGCTCGGCCTCCTCGAGCGGCAAAGTGCCGAAGCTGATCACGTAGCGGTCGAAGCTCTGCGTGGGGCTGGAGTTGACCTCCTCGCCGCCGAGGTAGGGGAAGGTCCGCTCGGCGTTGCGCGGGCTCTTCTTCACCAGGGCGGCGCGCTCGTCGGGTCAGGCGTGAAGCCCATGCCGAGCACGTAGCTGCCGATGAACGCTGCCGATGCATGGGGCGCGAGGGGCACCGCGTCGGCGCGCTCCTCTCCCGCCTTGAGCCGCGAGTTGATGCTTGGCACCGAGTGCCCGTCGAGCGCCGGCACGAGCCCCTCGCGGACGCGACCGCGGGCGAGGTGGACGAGCGAGACGGTGACCGCGGCCGCGCCAGGCCAGGGCAGGGTCGGCGTGGCGTCGTACAGCTGCCAGCCGCTGTTCACCAGCGCCTGCAGGCCGGTGGCACGCGTGTCGCCCTGGGCGATGGTGTTGGTGGCGACCAGGCCCATCGCGCCGTGCTCGCCGAGCAGCGTCGCGGCGCGGCGGAAGAAGTGGGCGGACAGATCGCTGTTGCCGTGGGCGCCGGGGGAGCACACCTTGAGCCAGTCGAGGAAGCCGGCGGGCGTCGACTCGCCGATGGTGTTCTTGCCGCCGAACGGCGGGTTGCCGACCACGCCTTCCATCAGCGCGGCGCCATTGACCACGCCGCCCTGCAGGGGATCGGGGCGCTCCAGGAAGAACACCTCGGGCAGCTCGATCCACCAATGAAAGGGGGCGAGCTGCTCGCGGGCCGCGTCGACCAGGGCCAGGATCTCCTGGTGGGCGGCCTCCGCGCCTTTGCCCCCGGAGAGCCACAGCTCGGCGAGGTCCTTGCGGCGCTCGCGCACGCGCTCGCGAGCGGCGTCCTTGTCCTTCGCGAAGAAGGCGCCGACGCACAGGTCGGCCACGACGCGCACCTTGTCGATGGCCTGCTGGCTGAACTCGAACAGGCGGCGCTTCTCGGCCTGCCCCGCGGCGTCGTCGTGGTCGGCCTGGCGCTGCAGCTCCTGACGCAGCTCGACGGCCTGGTCCAGCGCGTCCTGCAGCAGCGCCTCGAAGGTCTCCACTTGCCGCTCCGGCGCCCAATGAAAGGCGGCGATCTGCTTGAAGTCGAGGCCGACCAGGCTGTCGCCGTGGCGCAGGGCGTGGTCCACGAAGGAGAAGGGGCGCTCGCGGTCCATGGTGACCAGCCACAGCGAGAGCTTGGCCAGCTCGACCGCGGCGGGGTTCTTGTCGACCCCATAGAGGCAGGTCTCGGCGACGAGGCGGCGGGCGTGCAGGTGCGCGTCGCCATAGAGCTCGACGACGTGGGCCAGCTCGCCGCTGCGCGTCCAGGCGGCCACGATCTCGTTTGCCAGCTCGCGGCAGGTGGCGACCAGGAAGGCGCCGGAGCCCATGGCGGGGTCGCAGATCTTGAGCTGGAGGATCTGCTCGGGCGTGCGCTCGGGGCCGAGGCAGGCGAGCAACGGCTCGAGGGTGCGGCGCACGACCTTCTCGGTCAGCGAGCGCGGGGTGTAGGGGCTGCCGGTGCGGCGGCGCGCCTCGCTCGGCTGCAGCACGACACGACCGGCGTCGGCCTTGTGGCGGGCCCTGTCGGCCTTGGGACCTTGCGCGTGCGCGGCCAGCGCCTCGTGGACCGCGGTCAGGTCTTTTCCGGCCTCTTTGAGCGCCCGCTCGAGGGCCTGGGCAGGGCCCGGGTTGAGGCCACACTCCTCCTTGAGCAGCTTGGCGCGATCGGTCGCCGAGAGGGAGGCGGCGCGCGCCGCCTCGAGCCACACGCCATAGGGGCCGATGCGCGCCGCGGGGCTCTCGAGGCGCAGGGCCTGGTAGCCCATGAGCGACTCGTACACGCTGCCGATCTGCTCCACGTCGAGGGCGCGATAGCTGAGGCGCTGCCCCTGGAACACGACCAGGCGGTGCAAGACGCGGTGCACCGTGCCGTCGTCGAGGCTCGGCGGGCGCGCGGCGGAGCGGGCGCTGGCGTCGGCGACCGCGGCGGTCCACCCCGGCTGGCCGCCTTCGAGGAAGGGGTAGGCGTTGGGATCGAAGAGCCGCCCTTTGCGCGGCGGCAGGTGAAGGCTGCCGTGCCGCGCGCCGTAGTAGACGGCGCGGAACAGCGAGAGCAGCTGGCCGTACGCGCCGAAGCGGTGGTGCATGCTCTCGGGGTGGGCGCCGGCGTCCTCCGACAGGCGGGCGTACAGGCCGAACAGGCCGAGGTGCTCGGCGTACGTCGGGTGCTCGACCGGGAGCAGGCTGTTGTCCTCCGCGTACAGCAGGAAGACGAGGCGCAGCACGACCGAGAGCACGCCCTGATAGAAATGGTCGTGCTCTTGCTCGAGCGCGGGGCGGAGCCAGTCGAGCTGATCGCCCGCGGCGTCGCGCTGGGCGGCGGCCTCGAAGCCGGCCACCAGCAGCTCGACCGCCTCGAACACCTGCTTGGCGAGGGCGTCGGTGACGTCGGCCTGGCGGCGCCGGCTCTCGGCCAGCAGGCCCTCGAGGGTGTGCTCGGCGGAGGCGCTGTGCGCGCGGCGGGCCGAGAGCAACAGATCGAGGGCGGCGAGGATGGGGCGGCCCGAGGGCTCGCGCAGCTCCTTCAGGCGAAAGGTGAGGTGGCCCGTCGTCTCGCCCGGCGGGGCGTAGACCAGGCGCAGCTCCTCGCCATTGCACAGCAGGCCGATCGACACGCCGGTGTGGCGCAGCAGGCGCTCGAGCTTGGCGGTCGGCGGGTAGCGCCAGGGGCCGCTCGCGTCCTCCGCGGGCAGCTCGGCGCGCGGGACGAGCATGCCGGGAACGCCATAGCCGAGGAAGCGCTGAAAGAAGCCCTGCAGGCTGGAGAAGACGCGGGCGCCGTGGCGGTCACACAGCTCGGCCTCGAGCGCCGAGGAGAGCTCGGCGCGCACGTCGGGGGCGATCTGCGCGTCGGCGAGCACCGGCACGCTGAGGACCAGGCCGTGGATCGGCTGCACCAGGCCGAGCCACTCCTCGTGGAAGCGCCGCTGGCGGTCGTTCACGTGAGCGCCTCCGGGATCATGACCACCAGGCCGATCGGCGTGAGCCGGTGCATGCGCACGTCATACAGGGCCTCGATCGCGGCCGGCTCGGAGACGAGCTCGCTCGCCAGCGCCTCACGGCGGTGCGCGAGGTGCTTGAGATCGAGATCGAGCTGGCGGCGCTGGTCCTTGTCTTTCAGATCGAAGAGGCCAGGCTGGCGCAGGCGGGCGTCGGCGGCGCCGATGGCCTCGCGCTGGTGCTCGAGCAGGGCTCGCAGCTCCTGGCTCTCCTTGCGGGCTCGCTCGGACAGGCCGCGCTTGGCGTCGGCGATCAGCGCGTCGGCCTCGGCCTCGAGCTGCGGCCAGAGCGCGGCGAACAGGGTGGGGGCGTGCGCGCGCACGCGGGCCTGGTGCGTCTCGTTTGGCGCGGGCGCGCCGGCGGCGAGCAGGCGCTCGGCGAGGGCGACCGCGCCCGCGGCGGTGACGCGGTCTTTGTAGGGGGCGACGGCGCTCGCCTCGCCGGACCACGCGCCGGCGAGCGGGACGATCTGATCGTGCAGGCGCGCAGCGCCGGCGCCGAACAGCGTCAAGCGGGCGAAGGCGACCACGCGCGTGACGCTCTCGTCGGGCGCGACGAGCGCCGTGAAGCGCGACAGATCGTGGGCGCCGAAGCCCTGCGCCAGGAAGCGATCGAGGACGCGCTTCACCACCGGGTGCGCGAGGTGCAGCTGCTCGGCGTCCTCGCTGAGGCGGGTGAGGGGGTGGAAGGTGACCGGCTTCGGCGGGCGCTCGCGCCAGGCATAGAACGCCTCGTCTCGCCCGCGCGGGGGGCGCAGGGTGTCGAGGGTCGCCGCCCAGCTGGGGTCGAGCTTGGGCAGGGTGAAGGTGGGGCGGCCGTCGCTGGTGGTGCCGGCGGGCTCGAGCGGGCCGGCGCCCGCGAGGGAGAGGCCGATCTCGACCACCCCGCGCAGGCTCTCGGGCGCGACCTCCAAGGTCTTTCTGGAGGCCTCGAGCCGGCGGCCTGCGCGCTCGACCTCCGCGCGCACCGCCTCGAGATCGCGGCGCTGGGCCTCGAGCTCTCGCTCGACGGCGGCGGCGCGATCGTCCTCGCCGAGCTTGTCGACGGCGGCGGCGGTCTTCTGCGTGATGCCGCCCGCGAGGGCCGCGTCGAGCTGCGCGAGCACCACCGCGCCCAGCGAGCCGAGCTGCCGCTCGATGACGCCGACCTTGCGCACGACCGTGGATAGGACCTGATCTTCCACGCGCGCGGGGACGACGAAGTAATGGCAGCGGACCTCCTCCTCCGGCTGCAGGGTGCGATCGATGCGGCCATTGCGCTGCTCGAGCCGAGAGGGGTTCCAGGGGATATCGACGTGGAACAGATCGGCGCAGTGGGCCTGAAGGTTCACGCCCTCGCGCGCGGCGTCGGTGGCGACCAGGATGCGGGCCGGGTGCTCCCTGGGGTCGCTGTTGAAGGCGCGCTGCACCTCCTCGCGGCGGTCGTCCCCCATGCCGCCGTGGAACTGGAGGACGCGCTCCTCGGCGCGATCGGTGCCCTCGAGCGCGGCGCTGAGCAGCGAGACGAGGTAGCGCTTGGTGTCGGCGTATTCGGTGAACAGGATGACGCGCCGCTCGGACCACGCGCGCGAGGCCGCGTCTTTCGGGCCCGGGCGGCCGACGCCAGGGCACAGGTGCTCGCGCAGCCAGGCGAAGAGCGCGAGGGCCTTGGCGTCCGGGGCGCGGCGCGCCCGCTCGCCGAGGGCACGCAGCGGGGGACGCCGGCGCGCACAGCTCGGTGTAGCGGGCGAGCTTTTCGGCCAGCAAGAGCTCGAGCGGCGGCCCCTCGCCGAGCGCGCGCGCGACGGGGGCCTGAAGCTCGCCGGTCTCCGCGTCGCTCGCGGTCTCCTCGGCGCGCCAGCGGCCTCCCTCGTGGTGCAGGGCGATCTCCACCAGCAAGCGCCGCGGGAAGCGCTCGACCCCGAGCTTGCGCAGATCGCGCTTCAGGCGGCGCACCATGATGGGTGCGAGGTCCTTCTTGCCGTCGACCTCGATGCCGCGGGAAAATCGCGCGGGGTCGAGGATCTCGAGCAGCGCGCTGAAGCTGTTCGAATGGCCGTTGTGCGGCGTGGCGCTCAGGAACAGGCGGTTGTCGAAGCGCGGCGCCAGGTCGCGGATCGCGCGCGTGATGTCGGTGTCGGTCGCGTACTTGCTGGCCGAGGCGGGCGCGGCGACGTGCGCCTCGTCGAGGATGAGCAGGCCCTTGCGCGCGCGATCTCCGAGGTGCTGCAACAAAGGGTCGCGGTACTCGGGCCGGCGCAAGAGGGCGTGGGAGACGATGAAGCGCGGGAAGGTGCTCCACGGGTTGGTGCCGAAGCCACGCTCTTGCCGCCGGTACGAGACGAACTGGCGCGTCATCACCTCGAAGCGCAGCCCGAAGCGGCGCTGCATCTCGCCCTGCCATTGCAGGCACAGGGGTGAGGGGCACACCACCAGCACGAAGCTCGCCTGCTGGCGCAAGATCAGCTCCTGCAGCACGAGCCCGGCCTCGATCGTCTTGCCCAGGCCGACGTCGTCGGCGATGAACAGGTTCGCCCGCGGCAGCTCGAGCGCCTTCATCAGCGGCGTGAGCTGGTGGGCCATGAGCTTGATGCCGGCGCGGAACGGCGCCTGGAAGCGCGTCGCGTCGGCGGCGGAGACGGCGCTCCATTTCAGGGCGTGCAAGTACGCGCCGAAATGCGCGGGTGGATCGAGGCGCGACGCCTCCCCGAGGCCGTGGGTCTCGGGCGCGATGACGCGCGCGCCCAGCTCGAGATCCCACACCACGTGCAGGGAGCGGCCGGGGTCGTCGTCGTCGAGGCACACCAGCTTCACGAGGGGCGACTCGCCGGGCTCGCCGAGCGTCACATCCTCCACCAGCCACTGCCGGTGCCGGGCCGCGACGACCTGGCCCTGCTGGGGGAGCCCGTCGGCAGCCGGCGCGGGGAGGCGCAGCGACGCAGGCCCCGCGTCGAGCCCGGCGGCGGTCAGTAGCTGGGCGATGAGGTCCAGGCGCGACCGCGAGCTCGCCTCCAGCGTGTGCTTCTTGCACACCGCGCGCAGCTCGTCCCGGCCCAGCTCGCGCAGCACCGCGGGCAGCTGCGTCTTCACGTGGCTCGCCACGCGGCGCGCGAGCTTGTCCTTGCCGGCGCTGCCCTCGCGCACCTCGCAGCCGAAGACGCGGCACAGATCGGTGAGGCGCGCCTCCGTCAGGACGGACAGGACCGACTCGGTCGTGAGCATGGCCGGGCGGAGGCTAACAGGAGGGGTGAGCGGTTGGGCGAGTGAGGGCTGGAGGCCTCACCTTGGCTTGGGGCGAAGCTTGGCTTGGGCCTACTTCCGGGCGTCGGTACGATCGGGATCGTGGCCAGCCGGTCGGACAAGAAGAAGGCGAGGGCTGCGTCGAGGGAGAGGCGTCCGCCGATAGGCCCAGAGCTTGCGCGGAGAGTCCGGCAGCGGTGTGGATTCGGCTGCGTGGTCTGCGGGGATGCTCTGTTCGACCTCCACCACGAGCCTCCCTACAACGAGGAGCGCGGTCACCGAGAAGAGGACCTCATTTGCTTATGCGACAAGCACCATCGGCGCGCTGGGACCACGCCGCCGCTGCTAACACGCGAAGAGGTCTTGGAATGGAACGCGAACCCGTGGTGCCAGCGCGAGGGGGCCACGAAGCCGGAGGCGTGTCGCTTCGGGGGTGACGAGTTTCGCATGCGCTTCGGGTCGTTCTCGTTCGTGGCTGAAGAGGCTCGAGGTGGAATGACGGTGTTTGAGCTTGCTGGCAAACCGGTGCTGGCATTGACCTTCCGGAACGGTAGGCCGGTCTTGACGCTGGAGCTCTACAACAAGCTGAGGCGGCGCGTTCTTCACATCGATGAGAACCAATTGTCCTTCCGCGCCGACAACTATGACGTGGAATGGAAAGACAACCTCATCACGGTAAGAACGGGCTTCCGACAGCCCATCCTCCTTGAGTTGGCGTTGGTACCGCCGAGCGAGATTCACATCCGCAAGGGCTTTCTCTCCTATCGGTGCGGGTCTCATCGTGACGTCGATGCTCGGCACTTTTCATAGCGGCGCCGCTCGTAGCGGGACGACGTTATTCAGGAGCGTGACCTCCGTTCGGTACGCTGCAGCGAGCATCGCCCAGGCATGATCGAAGCGTTCGCTCTGCCCAGCCCCTCAGGTTGAGGATGGCCTGGCCGCCCTCCTTGCCCCAGCGCATTCCGCTCTGCTTCATCCGCTGGGTGACGAGCGTCTTGCATGCAGCCTCCGTGACGCCGGTGCCGATCGGCAAACCCTGCTCGCGCAACTCGGCGTATCGCATGCGGTCGCGGCGCTTGCGGAAGTAGGCCAGTTCTTGGCGACGTCCGTCTTGCCGGGGTGCTTGTTCCGCAATAGGTCAGCGCGCGAATGACCTTCGTCACTCCCTCCGGGTCTTCGAGCAGCACGTGGCGCAGGTCCGCGAACTTGCGCCGGCTCTCCACCGTGCCGACGCCGTAGGGCGGCTGCAATGGCGTCGTTCAGATGCTCGGCCGCGTGGAAGAAGTCCACGACCTCGACTCCATCGGGAACTTCGTTGTGCAAGAACGTCCAGTTATCGATGGCACCGTCGGCGGCTTTGACGACCCGCAGGTCGGACGCTGGTCGAGCGCGCACTTCAGTTCCGCGAGCAGCGACTTCTTCAGGCTTGCCTTGTGCGGCTCCGGCATGCGGGCCATTCGCACGGCGGCGAGGCAATCGCCGTCTTGGTCGTAGAAGGACAGCGTCGCGCAGCCCCACCTCGCGGTAGCCAGCCGGGCCCTTGGTGATCTGGCCGCGCGCGGCGGTCTTCGCCTTCTTCTCAACCGCGCCGCCATCGTTCATGGGCGCCAAGACACCGTCGAGGCTCACCATCACCGTCGTGGCGTGCTCCGGCACGATCATCGCGTCGCGCAGCTCGGCCTCGAAGCTCGCCCGGTCATCGTTCACGCGCTCAGCCAGCTCCTTCGGGAGCCGGTCGAGCGTCGACTTCGACGGGGCCATGTTACCCATCCGTCGAAACAGGTCCTCGCCCGTCTTGGGCGTCATCTGCCGCCGACCCAGGCGGCCTGGCTGGCTGCGTGAGGCGTCCAGAATCCGCCGACGATGCCGACCCCGAGATCCATCGGCACGACCGACCGCTCAGCAGGGTCGGACCGGTCCTGTACAGCGTGCGCATCACCGACACGGGTCCCGCAGCAGTCATGTACGTCTGCTCCGAGCGAACGACGCGACGCAACGTGCTTCCGTGCACGAAGATGGCCTCCGCGTCGACGTCGGCGCGCCCGGGTCTTCGGCGAGCAGCTCGCGCTCGACTTCCTGCAGGCTTTGGTGAAGGCGCGCCTCGAACGCTTCAGACGTCTCCTTGGGGCCCCGGCTCGCACTCCGGCATCGTCGAGGATGCGCCAGATCAGCCGCAACGACTTTGGCCCGGCCTCACGCTGGTGCCTGGGAACAGGGCGGGCTTGGTCGCGGTCTGTGTCATGCGCTGGAAACATCAGTGGTTCGCCACAAATTCCCGCGTGGCCGAAAACTCCGACGGACGGCGTCAGGATCAGATCTGCACCCTCTCCTATCGCGGTGTCTGGGTGGAGGTCACTCCCCGTCTTTGGAGGAGGCCTGATGGAACCTGGACAGGCGGGATCAGGCTCCCGAACGGCGGAGCGCTGTGCGGGGGTGACGACGACGCCGAGATCCGGTTCGCCGCCGCGGCGCGGGAGAACGTCGCGATCCGAATCGATGAGACTGCGCGCGGGGTGGCCGTAGACCATCCCGGTCAGCCGCAGCGCTGAAGCCTCACCGCCCAGTCTCACTCAACCACGACAGCGGTCGCGGTGCGCGCGTTGTGCATCTACTACCTCCCGACGAGCGCCGTGGGTCTCCGCACCACGGTCGCACCACGTGTGGCACGATTCCGCGGAATCGTCACGCCGGTGAATGTGGTGGGGCTCTGTCACCACGGTGATCCGTCCCTCAATCGGCGAGCACGTCAGCCACCGAGCGCGCCGAGAGCGCCCGCTCGACCCAGCGGTCGAGCGTTGCCACGTCCTTGGTGCTGAGGATGCGCCCTGCCGTGGCTTCGTCGACCACGATGCCTCGAAGACGGAGCAGCTTGAGCAGCGTGCTTGCCTCCCCCTCGGCGCGGCCCTGAGCACGGCCCTCTTCCCGGATGATCTCTAGTGAGCGCATGCCACGTTCCTCCAACAGCTCGAGAATTCTAGCGCGAATCTCCGCGGGCGCGGCTCCCTCGATGAGCGAGGCGAGGCGCTGGCGCAGCTGGGTGTCCGCCAACTCCGTGACAGCCTCGGCGGCGTGGAACACGTCGGCCTCGGCCTCGGGCGATAGGGTGCGGGACCCGCGTGCTGCGGCCTCCGCCGAGCGCGCGAGCGCGACCAGCACCGCGAGCAGCAGGTGCTCGCGCGCAGCCTGGACCGAGGCGAGGTGCGGGAGATCGCGCGGGCCGAGCACGACGGGTCGCAGCAAAAGCGCGCCCTCATCGTGCGACCGCCGGGCCCAGCGCGCGGTGGCCTCATCGAACGCCAGCACGACGAGCACCACCCGCGCGCCGTGACGGCCGAGGACGCTGGCGACCATCTGGATCCAGGCGCGCGGCTTGTCGGGGTCGGGGCGCCGCTGCACCTCGAGCACCACGATCGCACGCACGGGACCGCCCGCCTCGTCGCGCAGCTCGGCGACGAAGTCAGCGTGGCGATGAGCCGGCACGACCTCGATCGTCGTGGACTCGAGGACAGTCACCGTCTGGGGCGACGCGAGGTCGAGCTGAACTCCCCCGAGCGCGAGCAGCTCGAGCAGCACCTCCGGATGCTCCCGAAGCACGTCGAGCGGCGCCTCGTGGAAGAGGGTGCTGATGGCCACACGGGGACACTTAGCAATCGCGATGCCGGCTCGCAGGGGCCGGCCTACGCGAGGGATGAGGTCGCGCGGGCGCGGTGCGCTCCTGGCGGCCGCCGGCGCCGAAATGGCGACCGCCGGTCTCAGGTGCGTCCTGACACACCCGTCCACATCGATCCCCCAGAACGGCCTCTGCACCAGCGTCGCGTCCACGTCGACCCCGACCTCCTCCGGGGCCGCGCGGTGATCGCACCCGGGGAAGCGGCACCGTCGATCGCGCCGGCGCAGGGCCCGAGCGAGGGCAGGGGAGACGAGGCGGCTCTTGCGACCGAGAGCGAGCAGGCTGCCGTTCAGCCAGGGCGACGGCCGCTGCGCGCGTGACGATCAGCCGGCGGGGACGATTCCGCGGAATCGTCACTCCGGTGGATCGGGCTCGAGGCGAGGTGCGGGACATCGCGCGCCACCACCTTCCAGGGGTCCACGCTTCCCCCGACCCGGCCGTGCCGGTAGCGTCGCGCGGATGAGCTCCTCCCAGCGTCGCTTCGTGGGTCAGACCGTGCTCGTCACCGGCGCATCGCTCGGCGTGGGCCGCGCGGTGGCCCACGCATTCCACGCGGAGGGCGCCAACGTGGTGATGGTGGCGCGGCGGCTGGGGCCGCTGGAGGAGGCGGCGAAGGGCCTCGAGCGCGCCGCCTGCATCGCCGCGGACGTCGCCGACGTGGGGGCGCTCGGCGGGCTCGTGGACGCGTGCGTGGCGCGGTTCGGCGGTCTCGACGGATTGGTGAACAACGCGGGCCTGCACTCCCGCGGGCCGGTCGAGCGGAACGCCGCCGAGGACCTCGCGGCGATGGTCGACGTGAACTTGCGCGCCCCGATCGTCCTCACGCGGCTGGCCTTGCCGCAGCTGCTCGCGCGCAGGGGCTTCGTGGTGCAGGTGGCCAGCCTCGCGGGGAAGGTGCCGCTGGAGGGCGCCGCGACCTACTCGGCGACCAAGTTCGGGCTCCGCGCCTTCAGCATCGCGCTGGCGCAGGAGGTGAGCGAGCGCGGCGTGAGGGCGTGCCTCGTGAGCCCGGGGCCGATCGACACCGGCTTCATCATGGACGAGCTCGACCGGGTCGAGGACATCGTGTTCAGTCAGGCGATGTGCACCGCGGACGACGTCGCCCGCATGGTGCTGGACTGCGCCGAGGACGGGCAGATCGAGCGGCAGTACCCCGAGAGCGGCGGGCGGCTCGCGACGCTCGGCTACCTGATGCCCGGGCTGCGGCGCCGGCTCAAGCCGTTGCTCGAGGCGCGCGGCCGCGCCGTGAAGGAGCGCTTGCGTCGCGAGCGGAGGGGGTGACGGCGGGCGGCGCGCCCGCCACCGAGGCATCGCCCCCGGGCTGGACGCGCAGCCGGCTGCGGGCTAGCGCGACGCACCATGCGCCGTCTATCCATCCTCAGCTCACTGGTCCTCACGGCTTGCTTTGGCGGCCAGTCCAATCCGACGGGCTCTGCCTCTGCTGCTGCCTCGTCGGAGCCGCAGGTGGAGGCGCTGCAGGGGGCGCTCACCGGCGCGCGCATCCTCGAGGCGAAGGACCTGGTCAAGACGGGCGACGCTTGGGGTGCTGCCTTGGCCAAGCTCGAGCGCTTCCTGGGCAAGCCCACGCGGGTCGACGGTGAAGACCATGGCTGGGCGGTGATCGATGGGCCCCAATGCGTCAGCCTGCAGGCCTTCAGGGGTGACGGGTCGCTCATGCAGCCGAGCCGACCCGGGGACGTCGTCATCTCGATCGGCACCAATCAGGTCAACAAGGACCAGGCGGAGTGGCGCGATTGCGTCCGGGCAGCTGGCAAGGGTCAGCTCCCGCCTGAAGATCCGAGCGCGGCGGGACCGCCGAGCGATGGATCCACCGTTCCCCTGGCGACGGTGCTCCAGATGGCGATCAAGGGCCGGTCGAAGTGGCACGACAAGCGCATCAAGATCGCGGCTCAGCTGCGCCAGACGACGTCGTTGAACGCCGCCAATGGCGTCGAGATCGTGACCGTCCACTTGGTGGAAGAGAAGGACAAGAGCGACAGCCGCCTCGCCTGCGCCCTCAAGGACGATGCGTCGAAGCCCGGCTCCCAGGCCGAGTTTTCCCCGCTCGTCGCCGAGGCCACGCTGGAGGTCAGCGAGACGACGGATGACGCGGGCCTGCCCGCCTTCAAGGTCTCGGCCTACGATTGCGTGATCACCTTCGATGCGGCGGCCGCGGGCGCCGCGCCGCGCTGACGAGCGCGAGCTGTCGCGCTCCGCCCTCACAGGCTACGCTCTGCCCCGGATGTTCCGCGCGGCTCGCCTCTGTGTGCTGGTGCTCGCGGCGGCCTGCAACCTGGCCATCGGGCTCGACGACTACGTCTTCGAAGGCGGCGCGGCAGAGGGCGCGGGTGGCGTGGGGGGTGAGCCGTCGGCGGGGGGCGCGGGCGGCGCGCCGTCTGGTGGCGGCGGGGCCCTGGGCGGCGGCGGTGCGGCGCCCCTCACGCCGCCCCAGCCCATCCCCGACTCGGCCACCGAGCACTGCATCGACGGCCAGATGGTGTCGCCCCCACCGGTCGTGGGCGCGGCCTCGTTCGGCCAAGACTGCAGCTACCCGGACTCCCCGCCACACATGCTCACGGTGGGGGCGGAGGTCCTCTCGGACGACGTCACCGGCCTGTCGTGGCAGCTCGTGGGCACCACGATGGACGGAGCGCTGGCCGCGGGGCACTGCGCGGACGAGACGACGGGTGGGCTCTCGCCGGGGTCGTGGCGCGTCCCCACGCTGTACGAGCTGACGACCCTGCTCGACGTGGGGCTGACGACCCCTTTCCTCGATCTGGAGGTCTTCACCCTCCCGCGTGACCTGGTGTGGACGCAGAGCCCGGCGGATGGCGGAGGGACCTTCGCCGTGGGGGACGGCTCCTTCTCGTGCGACCCGCCGAGCGAGCCCGGCGCCTCGGCGTGCGCCGCGACCGGGGTGACCGCCACGGCCCTGTGCATGACAGGGACGACGCCGCCGCGCGCGTTCGTCCCTGGCTCGAGCGCGGCCACCGTGATCGACGATCGATCCTTGCTGGAGTGGCAGGTCGACGCCGCGCTAACCAACCAGACGTGGCTGCAGGCGCTGCAGACCTGCGAGGCGCTCACGCTGGCCGGCCACGACGACTGGCGCCTGCCGAGCGTGAAGGAGCTGACCTCCCTGCTCGATCCGACGGGGGAGCCGCTGCTCCACCTGACGAGCTTGAACGAGCGGACCTGGACGTCGACGCCGCGCAACCAGACCGACGGAGACGGCAACGAGGCCTTCGCTGTCACGTTCGGTGTCGGCGGCTACTCGAGCATCCTGACAGGAGAGGCCGCGCGGGCCCGCTGCGTCAGGGGCCCCGTGACCGAGCTGCCTTGAGCGCGCTCAGAACGTGACGAACCAGCTCGCGCCGCCGCCCGTCGGTCCGAGCTGGGCGCGCAGGCCGGTCGTCCCGGCAGGGCTCGCCTTGTCGGGCGCGTAGATCGCCGCGAACGTCCCCCCCACGAGCCCAGCCCCACCGAGCACGAACGAGAGGGTGGAGACCCACGAGTAGGTGACCGCGCGCGCGTGGATCGGCTCGAGCGACGCGTCGCAGCGCTGCCCTTCACAGCGCTCGTCGAGCGTCCCCTTCTCGGCGATCGCGAGCCCGCCCATGATCGCGCCGACCAGCAAGGCGGCCCCGCTCGCGCCGAACGTCACCGCCGCGGGCACGTAGTCTCGGCCTGGGGGCGGCGGCGCGCCGGCGTCGAAGGAGAGCGCGATGGACTCGCCCTCCGCGAGGGTGATCGATCGCCGTTGCTCGCCGGAGCGCAGCCCGCGCACCTCGATCTGGTGTTTCCCTGGGTTGAGCTCGATGTCCGCCTCGAGGGCGGCTCGCTCCACGCCGTCCACGAGCACGTTCGCGGCCGCCGCGCTGGTGGCGTCTCCGGTGATCGTCACCCTCAGGCGCCCGATCTTCGCCTCCACCTCGGGCAGCTCGCGCTTGGCGTCCTCGATCGCCTGTCGGAAGGGCTTCGGATCGTCAGGGCTGGGCGTCCAGCTGGCCGCCTCGCGGTAGCGGCGCGCCGCCTCGACGAAGCGGCCGAGCTTCACGTTGGCGCGGGCCTCGATCAGGTTGATGGTCGGGATGGGGGCCTTCTTGCGAGCGTCCTGCAGCAGATCGATCGCCTTCTGGAACTGGCCGTCGACGAAGTGCTCGTAGGCGCGCTGCGCGAGCTCTTTCGCCGTCGGCTCCTGGGCGGAGGCGGGCGGCGCGATCGCGACCAGCGCGGCCACCAGGACCCATCGAAGCACGCACGCAGAGTCGCTCATTCCAGGCCGAAGTCGAAGGTCTTGGGCGCCCGTTGGACCGGCCCCTTCGCGCTCGCGCGGGGCTTCGCGGAGGCGCTCGCCGAGGTGACCGCGGCCGAGGCCTCGACCGGGAGCGCAGCGACCGTCGCGGAGGTGGAGAGGCCGGCGGCGGGCGCGACCCGCGGCTCGGAGCTGGTCTCGGGGGCCGTGGCGAGGGAGGCCGCGCTCGCCGCTCGCTGCGTGTCGGCGCCTCCGTTCGACGATCGCCACACGAGCGCGGTCGCGCCGGCGAGGGTCAGCGCGGCGACGGCTCCGGCGAACTTCAGGCGCCCCTTGCCGTCGCGCGGCCTGACGTCGCTCGCGGTGCCGATCTTGGTCGTCGCGTCGACGGGCTCGACCCGCTGTCCGTCTTGCGGCGAGGCCAGCGGCTGAGGCACGGCCACCAGCCCGGACGAGCTCTGCACCGCCTCCGCGAAGGACGAGCCGACGCCCGAGCCCGCGAGCGCCGCGAGCTGACCCGCGAGCTCTCGCGCCGACTGGAAGCGCAGCGCCGGATCCCGGGCCAGCGCGCGCGCGAAGAAGGTGTCCCAGGACGGGTCGAGATCGGCGCGACCTGCCGTACCGAGGGGATCGGGGCGGTGCACGTTGACGACGATGTCGCCCATCGCGGTGCCGCGGAACGGCAAGGCGCCGGTCAGCGCGCGAAAGACGATGACCCCGAGCGACCAAAGGTCGCTGCGCAGATCCACGTTCGGGAGCCCGCGCACCTGCTCGGGGCTCATGTAGTGGGGCGAGCCGAGCGTCGAGCCTGCCTCGGTCAGCGTCTCCCCGGCGACCTCCCGCTCGGCGCGGGCGACCCCGAAGTCGAGGACCTTCACGCGCAGCTCGTCCTCGTCACGCACCAGGAAGATGTTGGCCGGCTTGAGATCGCGATGGACTACCCCCGCCTCGTGCGCCTTTCGCAGGCCCCGCGCGATCTGGGTCACCAGCGGGCTGAGCCGCGCGGCGGAGAGGCGGCCTTCGCGCTTCAGCAGCGCGTTGAAGTCTTCCCCTTGGAGCAGCTCCATGACCAGGTAGGGCACGCCCTCGTGCTCCCCCTGATCGAAGACCCTCACCACGTAGGGGCTCTCGATCAGCGCCGCGATCCGGGTCTCGCGCTCGAAGCGGCGCCGGCCGAGCTCGGTGCCCGACAGCACACCGTCGAGGAACTTGATGGCGACCAGCTGCCCGAGGTCGCGGTTCTTCGCGCGAAACACGATCTCCATCCCGTCCTTTCCGAGCGGGGCTTCCAGCACGTAGCGTTCCCCGACCACCAGGCCGGGCGCGAGCACAGGGGCCACCGGCCGAAAGGTAGCCTGAACTGCCCGAGCCAGCGAGTCTGTGCCCCGCCGACTTACCCCCCGCCTCGCATCGCTCTGAGGAACGCCTCACGATCCCGCGCGCGAGACAGGGCGGTCTCCGCCGAGATGCGGCCCTTGGCGACGAGCTCGGCGAGGGCCATGTCGAGGGTCTGCATGCCCTGGGCCTTGCCGGCCTGCATGAGGGAGGGGATCTGGTAGGTCTTGCCGTCGCGGATCAGGGTGGAGAGGGCGCTCGAGCCGAGCAGGATCTCTTGAGCGGCGACGCGGCCCGCGCCGTCGGCCGAGGGCATGAGCTCCTGCGCGATGACGGAGACCAGTGAGTCGGCGAGCAGGCCGCGGATCATCGGCTGCTCGTCGGCCGGGAAGGCGTTGACGAAGCGGTCGACGGTGGCCGGCGCGCTGTTGGTATGAACGGTGGCGAAGACCAGCACGCCGAAGCTCGACAGGCGCAGGGCGAGGGCCATCGTCTCGGCACCCCGCAGCTCGCCGACGAGGATGACGTCGGCGTCCTCGCGGCCGGCGCTCTTCATGGCGGTCGCGAAGTCGGGGACGTGGCGTCCGACCTCCCGCTGGGTGAAGCGCGCGAGCTTCGGCTTGTGCACGAACTCGATCGGATCCTCGATGGTGAGGATGTGGCACGAGCGCTTGTCGTTGATATGGTCGAGCATCGCGGCGAGCGTCGTGCTCTTGCCGCTGCCGGTCGGGCCAGTCACGAGGATCAGGCCGGCCTTGCGCTCCGACACGGCGCGGATCGCGTCCGGACAGCTCAGGTCTTGGAGGGTGGCGACCTTGCTGGGGATGACGCGGAAGACCGCGCCGAAGCCGGTCGACTTCTTGAAGTAGCTCGCGCGAAAGCGCGCTTTGTCGCCGAAGGCGTGGGCGAAGTCGAGGTCGAGCTCCGCCTCGAGCCGCTGCCTCTGATCGGCCGAGATGAGCGGGAACAGCAGCGCGGAGATCTCCTCGGTCGTGGACGGCGCGTTGCGCGCGGGGATGAGCTCGCCGCGGACGCGGAGCATCGGCGGCTTGCCGACGCTCAGGTGCAGATCGCTCGCCTTGCGCTGCAGGAGCAGGTCGAAGAACGGGTCGATCGCCGGCATCACGAGCCTCCCTTGCGACCGAAGATGGCGCCGGCCTTGTTGAGCAGGTTGGTGATGCCGAGCTCCTCGGCGAACGGCTTCATCGGGCCGGGCGGCGGCCCGCCGTCGGCTCCCTTCGGGGGGCCGTCGAGGGTCTGACCGAGATCGGCGTCGTCCGGCGCGGCCTCGTCCGCGGCCTCCCTGGTCACGTCGCCGCGCTTGACCAGATCGGCGAGGCTGTCGACGAGCCGCACGATGCCGGCGCCGCGCCCGCGCTGCAGCAGGCTGCCCATCTGGAAGGTCTTGTCCTCGCGGATGAGGTTCCACAGCGCGGTGGAGCCCGGCAAGATCTCGAACGCCGCGATGCGGCCGCGGCCGTCCGCGCGGGGCACGAGTCGCTGGTTCGCGATCAGGCGCAGGCCGCCCGCGAGGGTGTGGCGGACCTGAGGCTGGTCCCCCGGGGGGAAGAGATCGATGAGGCGGTCGATCACCGCGCGGGTGTTCGGCGTGTTCATGGTGCCGAGCACCAGGTGGCCGGTCTCGCTCGCGGCGAGCGCGATGCGGACGGTCTCGACGTCCCTGAGCTCTCCGATGACGATCACGTCGGGGTCCTGGCGGAGCGCGCCCTTGAGCGCTCGCTGGAAGCTCTGCGCGTGCGTGCCCACCTCTCGCTGGCTGATGATCGACCTCTTCGAGTCGATAGGGATCTCGAGCGGATCTTCGACCGTGATCACGTGCGACGCGCGCGTGGCGTTGATGCGCTCGACGAGCGCGGCGACCGTGGTGGTCTTGCCCGATCCGCTCGGGCCCGTGACGACGACCAGCCCCTGCGGGTGCTCGGTCGCTTGCGCGAGCTCCTCGGGTAGGCCCAGCTCCTCGAACGAAGGCGCGGTCGCGTGCAACAAGCGCAGCGCGAGCTTCGGCCCCTCGAGCGTGACCGTCGCGTTGCCGCGCACGCGCAGGCCCTTCTCCACCGTGACCGCGAAGCTGACGCCGCCCTGCTCCTTCAGCCTCCCCGCCAGCGCGGGCGGCACGAGCGCGTCGATCGAGCGCTCGACGTGGGAGCGCTCGAGGGGTTGGCTCGCCGGCAAAGGAGCGAGCCCCTTCGCCGAGCGAGCGTGCGGCGCGCTCCCGACCCAGAGGTGGACGTCGGACGCGCCCAGGTTCTTCGCCTGGCGCAGCAGGTTGAGCAGCGCCTCGGGCGCACGCACCGCGGTGGCTGGTGCAGCGGCGCGCGGCTCGGGAGCGCGCTGCGGAGGAGGGTCGGGGGCGCGCTGCGGCTCGGGGGCGCGCTGCGGCTCGGGGGCGCGCGGCGGCTCGGGGGCGCGCGGCGGCTCGGGGGCGCGCGGCTCGGGGGCGCGCTGCGGGGGTGGCTGCGTGATGGGGCGCCGCTGGGGGGGCGTGGTGCGGCGGCGCTCGGGAGCAGGCTCTGGCTTGCGCGGTGGCCGCTCGGTCTCGCGGCTACGCGCCTCCTGCGCCGGCGCGGGCCGCGCGGGCGTGGCGACCCTGCGCATCTCCACCGAAGGCGGGCGGCGCGGCTTGTCGTGGCCGTCGCCGCGGGTGCGCTCGAGCTCGCGCGACGGCTTACGACCCACGGCGCGCATCTCTCGCTTGCTGAGCTTTCGCTCGGCGACCTCTCGGGCGTCGCGGTTCGCCCCCTGGAACGTCGCCACGACCTCACGTCCGCGCAGCGCGACGCTCACCGCGACGGGCCCGAAGGTGGTGACGTAGTGCCAGGCGACCGGGCGCTCGCCGACTTCCTCGAGCCGCCGCCCCGCGCCGGACTGCTTGCAGAGATCGAGCACGTCCTCGTCCGTGAGGATCTCGTCGGCGAGGTTCTTGACCTCGCCGCCCTTCATGAGGCGCGGCCTGCGCCCGCTCGCGAGCTCGAGCGTCGCGTTCGGGCTGGTCTCCAAAGAACGCACGAGGTCTCGAAGCTTCATCGCTGGACGGCCTCCCCCATACCCGGCTCAAACCCCGCGTGACATCGCCGACCGCGCCGTTCGGCTGACGGCCTCTTCGAGCTCCGCGACGCGCGCCTCGATGCGGTCGGCGCCGAGGTTGCCCGACCCCCCGAGCGAGGTGCGCGCGCGCACGCTCGCCAGCGCGGCGCCGCCCGCGGGCTCGTCGGCCGAGCCGAGATCTGCCGCGACGCGCTTGTACGCGTCCCGGAAGGGGAGCCCGGCGCGCGCGAGCTCGACGGCCGTGTCGGTCGCGAGCAGATCGCGCGTCACCGCCTTCGCCATGCGGCCCTCGTCGAAGCGAAGGTTGGCGGCGAGCTTCGGGACGAGCGACAAGGTCGCCCGCGCCTCCGCCAGCGCGCGCAGCGTCGGCGCCTTGGTCAGCTGCAGATCGCGGTGGTACCCCGACGGCAGCGAAACGATCGACATCAGCTCGGCGAGCGCGCCCTGCACGACCGAGCAGGCGGCGCGCATCAGCTCGACGACGTCTGGGTTGCGCTTGTTCGGCATGATCGACGAGCCGGTGGTGAAGGCGTCGGGGAGGGTGACGAAGCCAAACTCGCTGGTCGAGAACAGGCTGAGATCCCAGGCGAGGCGACGAGCGAGGGCCATCGCGCTCCACACCGCCGTCAGCGCGAGGACCTCGACGTGGCCGCGGCTCGTCTGCGAGTACAGTGGGTTCACGTCGACCTGCAGGAAGCCGAGCTCATGGGCGACGCCCTCGCGGTCGAGCGGGAGGTTGACGCCATACCCGGCCGCGGCGCCCAGCGGGCACTTGTCGGCGAGATCGCGCGCCGACAAGAGAGCGCGCCCGGCGTCTGCGAACCCTTCGGCGAACGCGAGCGCCCAGTGCGCGAGCGTCTGAGGGACGGCGCGCTGCAGGTGGGTGTACCCGGGCAAGACCGTGTCCTCATGGGCTGCGGCGAGCGCGACGAAGGCGCGCGCCCCGGAGGCGCAGCGGTCGGCGAGGTCGGTCACCGCGTCGCGCAGCAGCAGGCGCGTCGCGACCAGCACCTGGTCGTTACGGCTGCGGCCGAGGTGCACGCGCTTGCCGGTGTCGCCGAGCTCACGCACGAGCACCGCCTCGATCGCGGTGTGGCCGTCCTCGCAGTCGTCGGGGATGACGAAGCGGCCCGCGTCCACGTCTGCCGCGAGCTTGTCGAGCGCCTCGACGATGCGATCTCGCTCGACCGGCTCGAGCGCGCCGACCCGGCACAACCCGCGGACGTGGGCCTTCGACGCGAGGATGTCGTACGGGAGCAGCGCCTGGTCGAGGCGGTGATCGTCGCGCGCGGTGTACGCGAGGATGTCGGCGTCGGTCGCGCCGCCCTTGTCCCAGAGCCTCATCGTGAGTCGAAGCTCTCGTCGACGAGCGCGCGGATCTCGTCCAGATTGGCCGCGCCCTTCGCGCTCTTCGCGCCGGGAAGTCGGCGAGGGCCGCCGGTCGCCGCCGCGATCGAGGCCTCGCGCTCGAGCGCCTCGAGCGGATCCTCGTCGGCGCGCTTGCCGCCGCCGAACAGCTTGCGCAGCTTCGCGGAGAACGACGAGCCCGCGGCGCGGAGCGAGAAGTCCCCGCGCTCGACAGGCCCTGGCGCGTCGTCGACGCGACGGATCACGTCTCGGTTCTCCTCCATGAAGGCCTTGGCCAGCGGGTAGAGGCCGCGGATCACCGGATCGAGCCCTCGTTCGAAGCCCGGGGTGAGCTCGCCCGTCTTGCGCAGCGCCTGACGCTCGACGACCAGCGCGAGCGCGAGGGCCGCTTCGGCCGCGCCGAACGCGGTCGTCGAGTGGATCTTCACGCCGCCACAGCCCTTCACCTCGATGGCCGACCCGTTCGCGATCAGCGGGGCCAGGCCCAGCATGCTCGCCGCGAGGTCGGCGGCGGGGCCGCGCTCGGGCTTCGCGAAGCGAGCGAGGCCCTCGGTCTCCCGCAGGAAGATCTGCCCGACGGCGCGGCTGAGCGCGCTGGTGAGCACCGTCGGGTGACCGACCTCGGTGGTGAGGACCGCCACGGCGTAGCCGCCGCGGGTCTCTTGCACGCGCTCCCCGCTCATCGTCTTCACGCCGGAGCCGCAGCCACCGCTCGAGCACGACGACACGACGCGGCCCTCCTCTGGGTCGACGATGACCACGTCGGCCTCGACCTCGTCGAGCCCCACGTGCGCTCGCAGGCGGTCGAACAGCTTGCCGACGCTCTCGGGTGAGCGATCGAAGCGATCTGGGAAGAACCGCGCGTCCGGCAAGACGAGGGGACCCACCGGCTCGGCGCCGAGCTGGCTCAACGTGGCCGCGCGCTTGACGATCCAGCGCGCCTGCTCCTCCGACCAAGGCTGCTCCATGGTGGAGAGCTTAGCAGCAGCCGGCCCCGCCCGGCTCGCTCGGCTTGCCGGGCGGATCAAGACGCAGCATGCTCCGCCGCCCATGTCGCCGCCCATGACCGCCGCGTCTCCGGAAGCCGCCCAAGACCCCAGCCTCGACATCCAGCAGCGCAAGCAAGACCACATCGATCTGTGCGCGAAGGGCGACGTCGGGTTCCACGCGAAGACGACCCTCCTGGAGGAGGTGGATCTGGTGCACGACGCGGTGCCCGAGCTGCACGTGGACGAGATCGACACGTCGGTGACGTTGTTCGGTAAGCGGCTCTCCGCGCCCATCGTCATCGCGGCGATGACCGGCGGCACCGAGCGCGCCCGCGAGATCAACCTCGAGCTGGCGAAGATCGCCGACGAAGAAGGCTACGGCTTCGGGCTCGGCAGCCAGCGGGCCATGCTCGACGCGTCGGCGGGGCGCGACCCCACGTACGACGTCCGCAAGATCGCGCCCAACGTCCTTCTGCTCGGGAACATCGGCGCGGTCCAGGCGCGGCAGAGCGGCCTCGCCGCGCTGGAGGACCTCGTCGCGCGCGTCCGCGCCGACGCGCTCTGCGTGCACCTCAACCCCGCGATGGAGATCGTGCAGCCCGGCGGCGACAAGGACTTCGGGGGCATCGTCGATCTGCTCGGGGAGGCGGCGAAATCGCTGTCGGTCCCGGTCATCGCCAAGGAGACGGGCTGCGGCATCGGGCCGCTCGCCGCGAAGAAGATCGCCGCGGCCGGCGTCCGGCACATCGACGTCTCGGGTGCGGGCGGCACGAGCTGGGTGGCGGTCGAGATGATGCGCGCCAAGGGCGACGAGAAGCACCTCGGGACGGTCCTCCGGGACTGGGGCGTGCCGACGGCGGCGAGCGTGCTGGTCAGCGCGGCGACGCGGCCGCGCTTCAGCACCATCATCGCGACGGGCGGCGTCACCGGGGGCGTCGATATCGCCAAGGCGATCGCGCTCGGCGCGGACGCGGGCGGCATCGCCCGCCCCGTTCTGCAGGCCCTCACCGACGGCGGTCCGGCGGGCGCGCGGGCGTTTCTGGCGCGTGTCCACCGCGAGATCCGGGCGTGTATGCTGCTCGTTGGCGCGAGGAATGTCTCCGAGCTGCAGCGCGCGCCCATCCTCCTGGGGGAGCGGCTCGAGCGCTGGCGAAGGCTCGCGGAGGACGGCGCGGCGTGGCGGAAGAAGCGCCGCAAGAAGGGCTGAGCGCGCGGCGCGAGGGCAGGCCTTCCGCTCCCTCCGACAAGGGTGATAGCGTGCCGTCTGCGTGCGTCGGCGCGCGTCTTCGGGCGCCGCGCACCCCACAGGAAGACCACCCATGGCAGAGTCGACGAGGGGGCCGGAGCACAAGCCGGTCATGCGAAGCGATCCCCCGCCTGAAGACCTGAAGCGCGAGCGGGACACCTTCATCCAGCAGTTCTTCAGGAGGGGTGCCCAGCTCTCGGAGGAGCTGCTCGGCGACATCGAGCGCCTGCGCGAGCAGGTGCGCGACCTGGAGGCCGAGAACGCGAAGCTCCGCGCGCAGCTGGCGAGCGACGCGGCCATCCGCGATCTGCTCAAGAAGATCGAGGAGCTCGAGGACGAGAAGCGCCGCCTGATCGCGGTGTCGGGTCGAGAGTCGGGAGGCAGCTCGGAGGTGTTCGCCGGGCGCTTCGCCGAGCTCGAGGCGGAGCTCGCGAACCTCGGCACTGTCCACGTCGCGAACCTGCAGCTCCATTCGAGCACCACGGTCCGGCGCGCCTTCCGCGCGCTCCGCGACCTGCTCGCGCAGTTCCTCGGCGCGTCGCAGTTCGCGGTCTTCTGGGAGACCGACGATCACACCGCCATGGTGCCGATCTCCGTCGACGGCATCGGCCTCAAGGAGGCTCGAGAGTTCGCCCTCGACGAGCACCCCGCGGGCAAGGCGTATCAAGCAGGGGAGCTGTGGACCGACACCTCACGGGACCCCTCGCACGGCAGCCACCGCAGCCCGGCCGCGGTGATCCCGATGTCGATGTCGGGTCAGCGCCTCGGGGCGATCGTCATCTTCCGGACGCTCTCCCAGAAGACCGAGTTCGACGCAGTCGACTTCGAGCTGTTCCGGCTGCTCAGCACCCAGGCGGCGCCTGCCATCGTGCACGCCTACCTGTTCGCCCAGGCGGGTCGCCGGGCACCCAGCGTCCACGTGTTCATCGACCAAGAGGACTGAGCGATGGCCGAGTACTCCTGTCTCATCGTCGAAGACTCGCCCATGATGCGCCAGCTGCTCGTGTTCGCGCTGGCGCGCGTAAAGGGCCTCAAAGTGACCGAGGCCGATGACGGCGTCGACGGCCTGCGCAAGCTCGCGCAGCAGAAGTTCGACATCATCATCACCGACATCAACATGCCCATCATGGATGGGTTGAAGCTGGTGAAGCGGGTGCGCAGTGATCCGGTGCACAAAGACACCCCGATCATCATCATCACCACCGAGGGCTCCCAAGAAGATCGTCAACGCGCCCTCCAGCTCAGCGCCAACGCGTACATCACCAAGCCGATCCAGGCGCCTCAGGTGATCGCGAAGGTCAAAGAGCTCCTGAAGATCGAGTAGCCGCCGCGGAGCTCCGGACACATCGCCTTCGGCACGTGTCCGGCAGATTCGGACGGAGAGCGAGGGGTGGCCTTGCAGACGGGCCGTCGCTGCTCTCGCCGGGCCCCGCAGCGCGATTTTAGTCAGGGGGTCTGGTGCAGACCCCCTCGGGCTCCGCGCTTCGCGCGGTCCCTCACCCCCAACTCCGGCCTCCGGGGCTTACGCTCCTCGGCCGTGCAGAGGGTCGCACCGTCGGTTCACTGCTACGGCCACGCCTCACGTCTCCGGGGAGACTCTCTATCCCTGCTTGAGCAGGACGCGGTTGCGGCCGCAGCGCTTGGCCTCGTAGAGGGCCTCGTCGGCGGCGGCGATCAGCTGGAACGGGGTCTCCACCGGGGAGGTCGGGTAGGCGGCGACGCCGACGCTGATGGTGACGGCGAGGCGGCGCCCATCGTGCTCGAACATGCACGACTCGACGTTGCCGCGCAGGCGCTCGCCGAGCACGCCGGCGTGCTGGATCTTCACGCCGCGGCAGAGGATGGCGAACTCTTCGCCGCCGTAGCGGGAGAAGATGTCTTCCGTTCGAAGCGCGCCGGCCGCGAGCTTGCCGAGCTTCTGCAGCACCAGGTCGCCGGCCAGGTGGCCGTACGTGTCGTTGATGCGCTTGAAGAAGTCGACGTCGAACATGAGCAAGCTCAGGTCGATGTGATGACGGCGCGCGTAGGCGAGCTCGCTGTCGAGCCTGTCCAGGAAGAACTTCTTGTTGAACGCGCCGGTGAGGCCGTCTCTGAGCGCGGCGTCGTACATCCGCTGCTGGAAGCTCTCCTCGATGTCGTCGTGGTAGCCGAACTTGAGGATCGTCGCCGGGCCGAGGCGGATCTTGTCGCCGTCTTGCAGCAGCTGCCGGGCCGCCGAGCGAACGCCGTTCACCATGGTGCCGTTGGCGCTGCCGAGGTCCTCGATGAAGAACGAGCCGCGGTCCGAGGTGATGCGCGCGTGTCGCCGTGAGATGCCGTCGTCGTTGAGCCGGATCTGCGCGTTCGAGGCGCGCCCGACGATGACCTCGACGCCCTCGAGCCGATACATCTCGCCGACGTTGGTGCCCGCGAGCACGACGACGTTCGCGCGATCCCGGGGGATCCGCTTCTTCAGCTCGTTCTCGAGCTCCCCCATGCTCGCGACCATCGTCGCGTCGGGATCGTCATCGAGGGGGGAGCCCGGCATCAGCCACAAGAAAACATTGTGTTGGAGGCGTCCGTCAAGGCCCGAGCGGACCTTACGTCAGCTCGCCGGTTCGTGGGCTGTTCTCGCCCGGGAAACAGGGTGCCGGATCGTCCAAGGGGACCAGCAGGGGTGTGACCTCGAGCTGACCGGTCGGTCCGATCTCCAGCATCACCGCGTCTGCGTGGCGGGGTCCGCCGGCCGAGGGGGCCTCACCCACCGAGCCCACGTTGATCACCCGAACGCCCATCACCTCCCGGTCGAACGGGACGTGCGAGCCGCCGCAGACGACGATATCGGCAGGATCATCGCCCAACAGGGCGCCGACCTCGTCGTCGGTCATGTCGTGCGTGATGGGCTCGGTCGGATCGGCGGGCGACCCGTGGACGAGCAACAGCTCGCCGCCATCCGGCAGGGGCAGGCGCACGCTGGTGTCCAGCTTGAGGAGCCGGGCGAGGATGAGATCGCCCAGCTCCCTTCGCACGCGCGCGAGATCGTCGACGCGCTGCTGGTCCTGGGCGTGCTCGGGTCGAAGCTTGGAAGGGTCGAGGGTCGCGATGGCGCGATCGGTGACCCCTTGGACGCAGGTGGCGCGCGCTTGGGTGAGGCGACGCCACACCTCGAGCGGCTCGGGCCCCGGGAAGCACAGGTCTCCAGCCACGAGCAGCTTGTCGTAGCCATGCCGCTCCGCGGTCGCCAGGACGGCGCCGAGCGCGGAGGCGTCTCCGTGGATGTCCGAGATGCAGAGCCAGCGCATGCCGGACAATAGTAGTCGGTCGCCGCCCGCGAGCTATGACATAAGGACGAGATGCGCCGCTCCCGCGCGCGCTCGGGGCCGAGCGCGGACGATCTGCTCGGCCTCGCACGGCTGGTCGACGAGCGTGGCGCCGTCGCCCTCGTTCGCGAGCTCACACCCATCTACGACGAGGCCTGTGGGCCCGCCGCGCAGATCGCGTGCGCCGCTGGCGTGTTGGTGAGCGTGTGCCACCCGGCGATGGCGCCGCTGGCGAGGCGGTCGCCGACGGAGGTCGCCCGGGTGGTCGGCCCCGACCTCGGCGCGCAGCGGACGAGGGAGGCGTACCTCGCGGCCCTCGACGAGGCGCTCGCTGGCTATCGCCACGAGGGGGCGGTGCGCACCACCCTCCGCCTCTTCGCGCGGCGCGAGCGCTTCCGCATCGCGCTACGGGAGCTGTTGCCTCGACCGCTCGGCGGCGCCGACGTCGACGTGACCGCGCGCGAGCTCGCCGCCCTGGCAGACGCCACGATCACGGTCGCCCTGGAGGAGGCGGCGCGATGGGCGACGGAGCGGTTCGGGCTGCCGGTGACCGCGGCGGGCGCCCTCTCGAGCTTCGTCGTGCTGGGGATGGGCAAGCTCGGCGGCGACGAGCTCAACGCAGGGAGCGACGTCGATCTCATCTACTTCTACGACACCGACGACGGCCACGTCGCGCCTCGTGCCCCCGACCGCGCGCCGGTGTCGATGACGCTCCACGAGTATTGGCAGCGCGTCGCGCGCAGGCTCACCGCGACCCTCGAGGAGGTGACCGAGGACGGGCAGGTCTGGCGGGTCGATCTTCGCCTGCGACCCGAGGGCGCGTCGGGGCCGCTCGTGAGCTCGATGGCCGCGGCCGAACGCTACTACGAGAGCTTCGGGCGGCTGTGGGAGCGCGCGGCAATGCTCCGGGCGCGACCGGTCGCCGGCGATCTGGCGCTCGGCGACCGGCTGCTCGAAGCCCTCGCGCCGTTCGTGTGGCGAAAGCGCATCGACCCGCACGTCGCGACGGAGCTCGTACACCTCGTGCTCCGCGCGCGCGCGGAGCTCTCCAGAGACCCCGCGCGCGACCTGAAGCTCGGTCACGGCGGGATCCGCGCGGCGGAGTTCTTCGTCCAGGCCCTGCAGCTGATCTGGGGAGGGCGAGACGCGAGCCTGCGCCTGCGGCCGACGCTGATGGCGCTCGCTGTCCTCGAGAGCAAAGGCCTGTGCACGCAGCGTGAGGCGGCGGACATCGCCGACGGGTACCTCGCGCTCCGGCGCGCCGAGCACGCGGTGCAGTCGTCGAGCGGCGTGCAGACCCACGATCTGCCGGAGGGCTCCGACCTCACGCGCATCGCGAGGCTCCTCGGCTTCACGACGGCCGAGGGGCTGGTCTCCTCGCTCGACGCCCACCGGGCCGCGATCGAGCGGCGCCTGAGCTCGCTCTTGCCGGAGGGCGAAGACCCCACGCCGCGCTGGGCGGACGTCCTTGGGCCGCTCGAGGACGGCGACGCCGCGGCGCTCAGCGAGGCGCTGCGCCGCCGGCCCGAGCTCGGCGCCGCGAGCCCGCAGCCCTCCGGCGGACCCGCCGACGTCGCGGACGACCGCCTGCTCTCGCTCTCGGGCAGCCTGTTCGCTCTCGGCGCGCACCCCGACTCGGTGCTCGGCGTGCGCACGCGCGAGTCGTTCCCGGGCCTCGCCGAGACGTTGCTCGACGCGCTGTTCGAAGCGGCCGATCCTCACCAGGCCGCCCGCTACCTGCGCGTGTTCTTCGGTCGCGTCCGCCAGCCCGCCGTCTACGTCCGCCTCGTGTTTGCTGACCCCGCGGCGCTCCG
This sequence comes from Polyangiaceae bacterium, assembly GCA_016719945.1. GTDB lineage: Bacteria > Myxococcota_A > Polyangia > Polyangiales > Polyangiaceae > Xiheicaenibacterium. The sequence continues at coordinate 426,598 of JADJYE010000030.1, forward strand.
GCGGCTGATCGGCGTCCTCGGCGCGAGCGCCTTCATCGGCGACGCGCTCTGCAACAACCCCGAGCTGGGCGACATGATCCTCTTCTCGCGCGGCGCCTCGGATCCCGACGCGGCGCGGCGGGAGGTGCTCGCGTGCCTCGAGCAGCGGCCGGGGCCCGAGGAAGACCCGGACGAGGCGCTCGTCGGCTCGCTGCGCCTGGCGAAGACCCGGCTCACCCTCGAGGTCGCCCTCGCCGACGCGTCGGGCGCCATCTCGGTGCGTGAGGTGAACCACGCCCTGTCGGCGATCGCGGACGCCTCGCTCGAGGTCGCGACGCGCCGCGCGCTCGGCGCCGAAGCTCCCGTTGGCCTCGCGGTCGTCGCCATGGGCAAGCTGGGCGGGCGCGAGATCAGCTACGGCTCCGACCTCGACGTCCTGTTCGTGTACGACCCTGACGCCGCGCCGGACCCGATCGAAGCGGCCGGGTATTTCACCCGCATCGCCCGCAAGATCATCCGCTACATCTCGACCTTTCACGGGGCCGGCCCAGGCTACGAGCTCGACACACGCCTCCGGCCGAGCGGCAACCAAGGCTTGCTCGTGACGAGCCTGGACGCCTTCGCGCGCTACCACGGGCATGAGCGCGGAGGAGGCGGCGGCGGGCGCGCCGCGGTCTGGGAGCGCATGGCCCTGGTCCGCGCGCGCCACGCCGCAGGGGACGCCGAGCTCGGAGCGCGCCTGATCGAGCTCGCGCGGGCGGCGGCGTACTCGACGCCGCCCGACGTCGCCGTCGCTGCCCGCGAGATGTCTCGCATCCGAGCGCGCGTCGAGCGAGAGGCCAGCCAGGAGCGAGACGGGGTCTACGACCTCAAGCTCGGCCGCGGCGCCCTGCTCGACGTCGAGTTCATCGTGCAGTTCTGCCAGATCGTGAACGGCCCCACGCTGCCGGAGCCCGCGCGCACGCCCGAGACCCCCCTCGCGATCGAGGCGCTCACCGCCGCAGGCGTGCTCGAGCCCGCGCGCGGCCGCGTGCTCGCCGACGCCTACGCGTTCCTTCGCCGGCTCGAGCTGCGCGTCAGGGTGGTCCGCGCAGACGCCTCGCACGTGCTCGACGCGAGGAGCCCGGCGATGGTCTCGCTAGCCCGGCGGATGGGCACGCGAGACCGCCCCAACCGCTCCGCCGTCGATGAGCTGCTGGCGCGCTACCGTCAGGTCACCGAGGCGGTGCGCGCCGAGTTCGACGAGGTGTTCCGTGCCCCCGCCGGTTGACGTCGGTGCGCCTCGAAACGATAGTCGGCGCGTGGAGACCGAGAAGCAGCAGGGTGGCAAGCCCCACGGGCAGGCTCGCATCGTCACCAAGTTCGACGACATCGCGGAGCTCGTCGGCGCTCACGCCGGCGGGCTACGTGCCATCTTCGAGAGCGCGCCGCCCAGCGACCCGGGCGAGCTCGGCGACGCGCCGCGCGGCCTCTTGCTGGGGGTGGTGGGCATCGAGTCGGTGCACCTCGCCCTGCGGCCGCTGGTGAGGTCGCTGTCGCGAGCAGCCGAGCCCGTCTGGCACGGCATCATGTTCGATCACGGCGGAAACTCGGGCGAAAACCGAGTGCTCGGCCGCTCGATGATGCGCTTCCGCGCCGAGCACGCCCCCTCGCTCTTGGATGGTCGCGCGGCGCTGGTCCTCACGTACGACAAGAGCCCTTGGCCGGTCCGCGCGCTGCGCGACGAGCTGCGCACGATCGGCCCGGGGATGGCGCTCGGCGCCACCTTCGTCGGGGGGCGCCTCGCCGCGTTCTTCGGCTTGTCGGTCCGCTGAGCGGCGCGCGCCCCTCCGCCCCTCGGGCTAGAAGCACACCCCCGGACCGCAGCTCTGGCCGATGCAGAGCAGCGACTGGAAGGCCTGCGGGTTGTTCACGCACTGGAGCAGGCACTGGAGCGGTCCGCCGCCCCCGATGCACCCGAAGAAGCAGGTGACGTCCTCGACGCACCCCGGGTCGCTGAAGCACCCGAGGATCTCGTCGCAGCAGTTGCCCGCGACGCAGTCGCCGCACTCCGAGCCGTCCGACGGGCACTCCGAAGGCCCACAGAAGCCGGCGATGCAGACCCCGCTGCAGCACTCGTCGGGCGCGCCGCAGAACGAGCCGTCAGGGCTGCACTGCGACACGCACACGTTGTCGACGCACGCGTTGGAGCAGCACTCGTCGAACGAGCCGCACATGCTCCCCTCGGGGAAGCAGGCCTCCACGCAGGCGCCACCCTCGCAGGTGCCGGTGCAGCACTCCGCACCGGTCATGCACGGCAGCCCCTCGGGCGTGCACACCCCGCAGTCGGCCCCGCAGGTGACCTCCGCGAGCACGACACACTCGTCGGTCCACGCGCTCGTGCAGCAGGTCGGCTCCTGCTCGCACACCGAGCTCGCGCAGCCGCTGCAGTCGGGGTCGAGCGGCGCGCCGACCTCGCAGGGGCCGTGGCTGCACTCGGGCGGGGGCACGCACACCCCGTTGTCACACTCGTTGCTGCAGCACTCGGCGCCGGCGTTGCACAGCTGCCCGTTGGGGGTGCACATCCCGCAGCCGCAGAACTGCAGGGCCTCGTCGACGCAGATCTGGTCCCACGCGACGTCGCAGCAATAAGGGTCGAAGTCGGGCTGGCAGATCGTCTGCGCGCAGTCGTTGCACGCCGGAGAGAGCGGCTCACCGGTCTCGCACTCGCCGTGCTCGCAGGTCGCGAGGCCGCAGAAGCCGCCGTCGCAGAGCCCGGTGCAACATTGGTCGTCGCCCTGGCACGCGAACCCGTCGGGCGTGCACGAGGGCCCGCAGATGCCCTCCGGGTTGCACGAGCCCGAGCAGCAATCGAAGGGCCCGTTGCACGGCGCCCCGTTCGGGTTGCACATGCCTCCGCACACGCCGCCGTCGCACTCCTGAGAGCAGCAGTCGCCGGGGCTCGAGCAGAGCGCGCCGTTCGGCAAGCACCCGGCGCAAATCCCGTCTGCGCACAGGCCGCTGCAGCACTCTCCGGGCGCGAAGCACTCGAAGCCGTTGGGCGTGCACCCCTCGAGGCAGATGCCGCCCTGGCAATTGCCCGTGCAGCACTCGGTGCCGACGTTGCACTGCTCGCCGACAGGCACGCACTCCTCGACGCACTTGTTCCCGGCGCACTGGAGCGAGCAGCACTGCGCCGCGGCCGAGCAGGTCTCGCCGGTCTCGACGCAGCCGCCCAGACACGTCGCGTCGGGGCCGCACGCGCCCGAGCAGCAGGTCGCCCCCGACTGGCACGGCGCGCCGACGTCGCCGCAGGTCTCGGGCCGGCACACGCCCTCTTCACAGGAGCCGCTGCAACAGCTCGTGTCGCTCGTGCACGGCACCCCGTCGTCCGAGCATTCGGCGCCGCCGCTCCCGGAGCCGCCCGCTGCCGAGCCGCCCTCGCTCGGGGCGGTGAGGCTGTCGCGGGCCCCGCAGCCCACGACCAAGGTCGACACCAGCGAGACGCAGGCCAGCGCGTAGAGGCTCTTCACGGCCGGAGAGTACATGAAGCCGGGGCACCTCGGCGAGCCGTGGAAGGTGGGGTCAGCGAGCCGCGCGCGCTAGGGCCCCCCCCTAGTTGCAAGCCTGGCCGCAGGTGGGGCCGACGGCATTGATGCACTTCTGATCCCAGCCCATCGTGCAGCAGTAGGGGTCGACGCCGCAGACGGCCATCACGCACGGGCTGCACCCGCTGCCCAGCGGCGCGCCTTGGACGCACGCGTCGTGAGCGCAGTTGCTCGCGCCACACAGGCCGTGGTCGCAGGCGGCGATGCAGCACTGAGCGGGCTGTGCGCACGGCTGGCCGTTGGTGACGCAGGTGCCCCCGCACGTGCCGGCAGAGCAGCTGCCCGAGCAACATTCGCCAGGCGAAGCGCAGGGGGAGCCGTCGGCCTCGCAGGTCGACGGACCGCATGCTCCGCCGTTGCATTGCCCCGAGCAGCACTCCCCCGGGGACGAGCACGAGCTGCCGTCCGCGACGCACGTCGGTGTCACGCAGCGCGAGGCCTCGCACTCTCCGCTGCAGCAGGTCGCGCCGAAGTCGCAGAGCGCACCTGTCGCGAGGCAGCTGGGCACGCAGGCCCCGCCCTCGCAAGCGCCAGAGCAGCACGCCTCCGGCGCGGAGCACGCGCCTTCTGCGAGGCACTCGGGGCCTTCGCCCCCCTGGGCGGGCGGCGCGCCGCCACCCCCCGCGCCTCCGCCGCCGAACTCGACGTTCGTCGACGCCGAGCAGGCCGCCAGCGCCAGCGTCGCGAGGGCGGCGCTCCGGAGGCGCCCGTGCATCAAAGCCGCCTCCCGGAGGAGTCGGGCGGCGCCATGCCGGCCTGGGATTTGGGCGCGAGCGGGGGCAGCGTCGTCATGGCCGAGAAGTGCTGGAGATCGTAGGACGTGTCCATCAGCACGCGCGGGACGTCGAGCGGGTCGAGCCGGCGCCCGCCGAAGACGCCCGCCCGAACGGTGAACCCGACCGCGTAGCCGGCGTCCGACACGGCCCGGCGCAGCTCCTCGTTGTCCCCCAGGGGATAGCCGACCGGGTACGCGATCGTCCGAATCGGCCGGTCGAGCCGCTCCTCGAGCTGCCGCCTCGACTGCCCGAGCTCGAGGTCGAAGTCCTCCGGCTCGAGCGTCTGCAGGACGCGGTGGCCGTGCGAGTGGGAGCCGAGGCTCATGCCCGCGCGGGACATCGCCGCCACCTCGTCCCACGTCATCAGGGTTCGATCGACCATGCGCCGCTCCTCTTCCCTGGAGAGCGCGCAGCCTGCCGCGCGCTCGAGCTGGTCGGTGAAGCGATCGAGATCGAGGCCCTTGGTGCGCTTCACCAGCGTGGTGAGCGCGTGGTGCGCTTGCGCCTTGGTCTTCTCGTCGACGACGTCGAGGACGAGATCGTGCGGGTACGAGAGCACGAGCTCGTCCCGGGTCGCGCGACGGAGGATCCAGTTGAAGCGGTCCCACCAGAACAGGCGTCGCTCGTTCATCTGTCGGGTCGAGATGAAGAACGTGCCCCTCGCGCCATACCGCTCGAGGATGGGCAAGGTCAGGGTGAAGCACTCTTTGTAGCCGTCGTCGAAGGTGATGAGCACCGGGTTCGGCGGGAGCCGGCCGCGCCCTTGGGCGAACGCGACCACCTGGTCGATGTCGACGAACTCGAAGTGCCGCGACAGGAACGCGATCTGCTGGTCGAACTGCGCGGGCGTCGCGTCGATGATGCCTCGATCGAGCTCGTCTCCCGCGGCCGCCGCGTCCGCGGTGCGGTGGTAGCAGAGCGTCGTGAGCCACGGGGTGGCGACGTAGCTCCGGATCTGGAGCGCCGCTTGGACCACGCCGAGACCGTCCAAGACGCGCGCGAGCTTCGATCTGACCGACACCGATCGCCCTCGTGTACCCGGCCCCTAAGGTAGCTCGACCTGCTATCGTGGGACCACCGTGAAAATCGACCAGGACCACGGCCGGTTTCGACAGATCGTGCGCGGCAAGGTGCGAGAGAACCTCCGCAAGTACATCTCCACCGGCGAGCTCGTCGGCCGCAAGGGCAAGGACGTGGTCTCGATCCCGATCCCGCAGATCGACATCCCGCGCTTCCGCTTCGGGGACAAACAAACGGGCGGGGTGGGGCAGGGCGACGGGCAGCCAGGCGACCCGCTCGGGCAAGGCGAGGAGGCCCCCGGCCAGGGCCAAGCCGGCAAGGACGCGGCAGAGCACGCCCTCGAGGTCGACGTCACGATGGACGAGCTGGCCGAGATCCTCGCCGAGGAGCTCGAGCTGCCTCGCATCGAGGATCGCGGCAAGAGCAAGATCTCGAACGCGCACGACAAATACTCCGGGATCCGTCGCGTGGGCCCCGAGTCGCTGCGCCACTTCAAGCGCACCTACCGCGAGGCGCTCAAGCGCATGATCGCGAGCGGCACCTTCGCGCCGGACAACCCGGTGGTCGTGCCCGTCCCCGACGACAAGCGTTACCGCTCGTGGAAGACCATCACGGAGCCCGTCACAAACGCCGTCATCATCTACATGATGGACGTCTCCGGCTCGATGGGCGACGAGCAGAAGGAGATCGTCCGCATCGAGTCCTTCTGGATCGACATGTGGCTGACGAAGCAATACCGCGGGCTCGAGTCGCGCTTCATCATCCACGACGCGGTGGCGCGCGAGGTCGACCGCGACACCTTCTTCCACACGCGCGAGTCGGGCGGCACGATGATCTCGAGCGCGTACAAGCTCTGCGCGCAGATGATCAAGGACGACTACCCCGCCAGCGAGTGGAACATCTACCCCTTCCACTTCTCCGACGGCGACAACTGGTCGATGGACGACACCCTCTCCTGCGTCGAGCTCCTGAAGAAGGAGATCCTCCCGGCCGCGAACATGTTCGCCTACGGCCAGGTCGAGAGCCCCTACGGCTCGGGCCAGTTCATCAAGGACCTGCGCGAGCAGTTCAAGGCCGACGAGCGGGTCGTCACCAGCGAGATCCGCGACAAGGACGCGATCGTCGGCTCCATTCGCGATTTTCTCGGGAAGGGCAAATGAGCAAGTTCGCGCTCAACACGGCGCTGCCTCGCTACCTCCGCACGCTGCAGTCCGAGGTGGAGCAGATGGCCAAGGGCTACGGCCTCGACTTCTTCCCCACGGTCTTCGAGATCCTCAAGTACGACCAGATGAACGAGATCGCGGCGTACGGGGGCTTCCCGAGCCGGTACCCGCACTGGCGCTTCGGGATGGAGTACGAGCAGCTCGCGAAGAGCTACGAGTACGGCCTCTCGAAGATCTACGAGATGGTCATCAACAACAACCCCTCGTACGCCTACCTGCTCGAGGGAAACTCGCTCACCGAGCAGAAGCTCGTGATGAGCCACGTGCTCGGCCACGTCGACTTCTTCAAGAACAACTTCTGCTTCCGCGCGACGGATCTCGACGCGCCGAAGCCCATCTTGGACCCGATGAAGCGCCGCGACCGGTACGACCCCGATCGCCGCTGGATCGACAAGCTCGCCAACCACGGCAGCCGCGTCGGCCGCCACGTGGAGCGCCACGGCATCAACAAGGTAGAGGCGTTCATCGATCAGTGCTTGTCGCTCGAGAACCTGATCGACCCTTGGTCGCCCTTCAGCGGGCGCGCACCGAAGGAGGACGAGACCGAGGACGACGAGCCGGTCGCGGTCCCGCGGATGAAGGCCAAGGAGTACATGGAAGACTTCATCAACCCGCGCGAGTACATGGAGTCGCAGAAGAAGAAGCTCGAGACGCAGAAGACCGAGCGCAAGTACCCCGCGCGGCCCGAGCGTGACGTGCTCAAATTCTTGCTCGACAACGCTCCGCTCGAGCGCTGGGAGCGGGACGTCCTCGAGGTCGTGCGCGACGAGGCGTATTACTTCGTGCCCCAGAAGCAGACCAAGATCATGAACGAGGGTTGGGCCAGCTACTGGCACTCCCGCATCATGACGGAGAAGCTGCTCGAGGCCTCAGAGATCATCGACTACGCGGACGCCAACGCGGGGGTCATGGCGACGGCGCCGGGGCGCTTCAACCCCTACAAGGTCGGCGTCGAGCTCTACCGCTACGTGGAGGAGCGCTGGAACCGCGGCCAGTTCGGCAAGGAGTAGGAGGAGTGCGACGATCTCGACGAGCGCCGTAACTGGGACATGAAGCTCGGCCTCGGCCGCAAGAAAATCTTCGAAGTGCGGTCGCTCTACAACGACGTCACGTTCATCGACGAGTTTCTCACTCCCGAGTTCGTCATCAAGCAGAAGCTCTACACGTTCGGCTACTCCGGCCGGAACGACCGCTTCGAGGTCGAGAGCCGCCAGTTCAAGGAGGTGAAGGACAAGCTCCTCTTCCAGCTGACGAACTTCGGCGACCCCCTACATCCCGCGTGATCGACGCGAACTACGCGAACCGCGGCGAGCTGCTCCTCGCGCACGAGCACATGGGAGCCGACCTGCGCCAAGACTACGCGAAGGAGACCCTGCAAGCGCTGGTGCGCGTGTGGAAGCGGCCGGTCGCGCTCACGACCAAGCTCGAGCAGAAGACGGTGATGGTGAGGTATGACGGCAGCGAGCACTCGGTCACGCCGTATCGCGCCTGACCCGTTCGAGAGGTCGGCGGGGTCCTGCTCCTCGCGCTGCTCGTCGGCTGCGAGCCGTCGGAGCCGAGCTCGGGCGGTCCCGTGAACGCGTGGGCCTACCAGTCTGCGCCGGTCGTCACCGCCATGCCCAGCGCTGGCGTCACGGTCGCCCCGTCGGCGAGCGCGCCGCCGCCGGTGCCCGAGCCTCCGCCGCCGCTCAAGCCGCGCGGGGTCGCCCGAGGCGACGGCGCCCCTCAGGACGCGCACCTCGCGAGCGGAGACGCGCTCTACGACAAGACCGACTACGCCGCCGCCGAGGAGGCCTACCGCAAGGCGATGCAGCTCGCCCCCAAGGACCCTGCGCCGATCGTCGGCTTCTCACGCGCGCGGCTCGCCAAGGACTCCGTCCCCGTCGATTTCAACTCGGCGCCCTCGAGCCCGAGCCTCAAGGGCGTGATCGAAGAGCTCAAGCGGGCCATCAAGCTCGACGACAAGTACGCGCCCGCGCACCTCGAGCTCGGCCGCGCGCTGCTGGTGCAGGGTAAGGCCGACGTCGCGATGACGTCGATCAAGCGCGCGCTGGAGCTCGACGCGAGCGATCCGGAGGCGCACTCGTCGTTCGGTGTCGCGCTGCTCGCCAAGGGCGATCTGGCGGGCGCCACGGTCGCGCTGAAGAAGGCGGCCGATCTCGACCCCGGCGCGGCGCCCCGCCAATCGAACCTCGGGACGGCGCTGCTCGCTTCGGGGAAGGTGCCAGAGGCGATCGCGGCCTACGAGAAGGCGCTGAAGCTCGCGCCGAACGACCCCGGCACGCTGAACGATCTGGGCACGGCGCACCTCGCCCAGAGCCAGCCCGACCTCGCGCTGGGGTACCTCGAGAAGGCCGTGAAGCTCGCGCCGAAGCGGGCGACCCTGGTGCAGAACCTCGCCTACGCGCACCACCAGAAGGGCCAGCTCGACAAGGCGCAGGGGCTGTACGAGGAGGCGATCAAGCTCGATCCGAAGCTCGTCTCGGCCCTCATCAACCTCGGCAACCTGCAGGCGCAGCGCGGCAAGCTCGCGGAGGCGCGCGCCTTGTTCGACAAGGCGAAGGCCGTCGACCCCAGCGACCCGCGCGTCAAGAGCGCCCTCGCGGACCTCGACGAGCTCGAGAAGAGCTCGAAGAAGAAGTAGGCCCTACAGCCCGACGCCCTTCGGAGGCTCTTGAGCGGTGCGGTACGGCGCCACCTCGGGCGGGTTCTCCTTGGAGGTGACGATGGTGGAGGCCTTGCAGGCGACGACGACCGTCTGCCCTGGGCTCGACCACTGCTTCCACGGGCCCTCTGCGCCCTTCGGCGCGAGCCTCAAGAAGAACTGACCACACGGGATGAGCAGCGCCTCGTTCGTCGGGCCACGCTTGACCCCGTTCAGGTACACGTCCGCCGTCGACGGTCCCTTCACCACGAGGTACCCGAAGTTCTCACCGAGGGTCGAGGGATCGGGCATGGGAGGCAGCGCTGCGGCATCGGTAGCGGGGGTCGCGCTCGTCGCCGCGACCGGAGGCGGGAGCGTCGGCAGCGGCCCGGGGGGCGGGGTCGCCTCGGCCAGCTTCTGCCCTTCGGGCCCGCCGCGGTTCACCTCGACGGTCACGATCTGAGGCGGCTGCTGCTGAGGGCTCGCGCTCTGCTGGTTGCGCCGATCCGACAGCAGGATGCCGACCGTCACGACCAGCGCCGCCGTGAGGCCCGCGAGCAGGAGCTGCGTCGCCAGGCTGAACGTGATCGGCGCGGGCCGTCCCGGGCGGTGGGTGTCGGGGCCTTGCGGCGGGGCGGCGACGGACGCGGGCGCCAGCTCGGGCGACCACGCCGCAGGCGGCGGCGCCGGAGCCGCGTAGAGGTCGTCGGCGCCGACCGCGTGGCGGTTCGGCGGCCCCGTCCGGCTGCCAGGCGGCATCGTCACGGTGCGGACGCTGACGTTCGCCGGGCGCGCGCTCGACGGGTTGCCTTGCGGAGGCGCGCCCGTTCCGTGCGGGCCCGGTCGCGGAGGCGCGCCGAAGGTCGGCGCCACGGGCACGCTCGAGCGCGCGTGGTTCGGCAACGCGGGCGGCGGAGGGAGCTTCAGGATGATCGAGTCTCCGCCCCCCTCCACGGGGCGCGCCGTCGGCATGTGCGATCGCGAGGTCTGGGGCGAGCCCGCCTCGGGCGAGGCCGACGGGCTGGCGGAGCTCGGCGAGCGCGATGACGGCGGCAGCCGGATGGAGCCTGGGGAGCGAGAGCCCGGGGAGCGCGAGGAGCCAGGCGCGCGTGAGGACGGCGGGCCCTCCGACGGAGGCCGCGACGACGACGGACCCCCAGGGCGCCGAACGCTCGGTCGCGTGGCCTGGATCGCGGCCCGGCGCTTGGCGGCTCGAGCGGCCTTGTTCGTCGGGTCGACCTTGCTCGCGGGCCCCCGCGTCGCGCGCAGGAACAGGACCTTCTGGCGCAGCTCCTCGCGGCCGGCCTCGGGCTTCGTCAGCTTCGAGAGCCACTGCACGATGTCGGCGCAGGTGATGCGACGACGGTCAGGGCCCGGCTCGAGCGCGGCGTCGATCGCTGCGTGCAGCTCACGCGGGAGGTCGGGGCGCAGGGTCGAGATGGGATCGGGGCGCGCGCCGTCCCGCGGGGGCTCGAGCCCGGTGAGCAGCGACCACACCAGCACGCCGAAGCCGTACACGTCGCTGCGGACCGTCGCGCGCTCACCGCGCGCCTGCTCGGGCGACATGAAGCCGGGGGTCCCACGGACGGTGCCCGCGACCGAGTCGGGGGTGCGCCCGAGGATCTTGCCGAGGCCGAAGCCGGCGAGCCGCACGTTTCCGTCCCAGCTCACCAGCACGTTCTCCGGCTTGATGTCGCGGTGGATGACCGGGGACAGGTTGCCGTCCTCGTCGGTGGAGGCGTGGGCGTGCGCGAGGGCGGAGCCGATCTGGGCTGCGAGGAAGAAGATCGCCGCGTCGCCGAGCTTCTGCTTGCGGCGCGCGACGTGGGTCAGGAGGCGATCGAGGCTCGCGCCCTCCACCTGCTCGAGCACCAGCACGAAGCGCCGGTCGTATTCGAAGAAGTCGAACATCCGCACGACGACGGGGTGGTTGAGCCGCGCGCAGATGGCCGCCTCGCGGGCGAGCTCGTCCGCGAAGCGCGCGTCGTCGTCGAGCCCCGAGCTGACCAGCTTCAGCGTGACGTCACGGCTAAACCCGAGCGGGCCGTCCATGCGCGCGGTGTACACGTCCGCGGCGCCGCTCCGGCCCACGTGCTTCAACACCTCGTACGCCCCGATCCGCTCGGGCACGGCCTCGACAGGGAACATCACCGTCCAATCTACCGGACGGCCGCGTGGATCTTCCAATCCGGCGCAGCTTCACGATGCAGTTCCGTAAGAGGCGCCCGCACCCGGGCGGTCGATGTCGCCTGAGGACTAAAAGCCTCAGCTCGGGATTGACTCGTACGCGAATACTTCGTACGCGAAGTATTCAGCGCGGCCTCCAGCCGCTCAGGAAACCCCTGCCGCCGTGCCCGAGCCCATGCTCCAAGACTCCGACGCCAAAGCCGAGCTCGACGCCATCGTCGAGACGATCGTCTACCTCTACACGGAGTCGCGGCGGCTCACGAAGCAGGCCGCTCGCGAGGTGGGCCTCACCGGCCCCCAGCTCACGGTCATCAAGCTCCTCGACACCTTCGGCGATCTGTCGCTGTCGACCCTCTCGGAGCGTATCCGTGCCCAGAACAGCACGGTGACCGGCATCATCGATCGCATGGAGCGCGAGGGCCTGGTCCTGCGGGAGCGGTCCACCTCCGACCGCCGGGTCGTCTACATCCGGCTCACGCCCAAGGGGCGGCAGCTCTCGAAGGACGTCGAGGTCCAGCCGATGGAGATCTTCCGCGACGTGCTCGCCACGCTCTCGCGCGACGACACGAAGGACCTCTTGAGGATCCTCTCCAAGCTTCAGAAGCGCGTCCGTGGCCTCGTGAAGGATCGCGAGACCGAGGGGCGCTAAAGGCCAAGGCGGACAGAAGGAGCGAGCGATGACCATGGAAAAGCCGACGTTCACGGGTGCGCGCAGGAACCAGGACGCGCGCGACCCAGACCTCTGCGTCGTGACGTGCGCGCTGACGGGCGTGCTCGCGAACCGCAAGCAGTGCCCGGGCATCCCCTATACGCCCGCCGAGATCGCCGACGAGGCGAAGCGCGCCTACGACGCGGGCGCCAGCGTGGTGCACATCCACGCCCGCAACGACGACGGCTCTCCGACCTTCTCGACCGAGGTGTTCAGGCAGATCCGCGCCGAGATCGAGGCGCGCTGCCCCCTCATCCTCAACTTTTCGACCGGCACGATCCTCGACGACGTCTCCGAGCAGGCGACGACCATCCGCGAGGTGAAGCCCGAGATCGCCGCCCTGAACATGGGCACGATGAACTATTCGAAGTACTCCGCGAAGCGGAAGTCCTTCGACTTCGACATGGTGTTCTCGAACACCTACGGGAAGATCCTCAAGCTGCTCACCGCGATGAACGAGGCGGGCGTGAAGCCCGAGCTCGAGTGCTTCGACACCGGCCACACGCACGGGGTCTGGCCGCTGCTCGACATGGGCGTGCTGAAGCCGCCGCTGCAGTTCTCCTTCATCGTGAACGTCCTCGGAGGCATCCCCGGACACGTCGAGTCGCTCCAGCTCCAGCAGCGCCTCATCCCGCCGGGCTCGGAGTGGGAGGTCATCGGCATCAGCCACGGCCACTGGCGCATGATGGCCGCGGCGCTCGCGCTCGGAGGCAACGTGCGGACCGGTCTGGAAGATCACCTCTACCTCCCGAGCGGCGAGATGGCCTCCTCCAACGGGGCGATGGTCGAGGTCCTGACGCGCATGGTCAGGGACACCGGCCGCACGCCGGCGACGGTCGAGCAGGCGCGCGCCATCCTCGGCCTGCCCAAGCGGGGCGGATGATGCACGCGCGCCCGTACAAGTCGATCAGCGCGGCCTTCGACAAGGACCGCGCCGTCCTCACGCTGCAGAACCCCGGCCGCAAGAACGCGATCGGGCCGCGGATGATGAACGAGCTGCTCTACGCGATCGAGGACGCGCACGCCGACGAGGCGGTCCGCTCGATCGTGCTCACCGGCGCCGGGGACGCCTTCTGCGCCGGGGGCGACTTCGCAGAGATCTCCGCGGGGGCAGGGGAGGAGGAGCTCTTGCGCAAGGGGGACTTCGTCGATCTCCTGCTCGCGATCGTGCGCGCCAAAAAGCCGTTCGTCGCGCGCGTGAACGGCGTCGCGATGGGCGGCGGCATCGGGCTCGTCGCCGCGTGCCATTTCGCGATCGCGGCCGACACCGCCAAGTTCGGGACGCCCGAGATCAACGTCGGGCTCTTCCCGATGATGATCATGCCGGTGCTGGCGCGCGTCGTGCCCCGCCGCAAGCTGACCGAGATGATGCTCCTCGGCGAGCGGATGACCGCGGGCGAGGCGAAGGAGGCGGGCATCGTGGGGCGCGTGGTGCCGGCCGCGGAGCTCGACGCTGCGGTGTCGTCGATCACCGACAAGCTGGCGTCGAAGAGCCCGCTGACGCTGCGCCTCGGCCTCGAGGCCTACGCCGACCAGGAGCCGATGGAGCTCGGCGCCGCGCTGCCCGTGCTCCGCGACCGGCTGGGCGCGTGCCTCGGCACGGAGGACGCGCGCGAGGGGCTGATGGCGTTTTTGGAGAAGCGAACGCCGGTCTGGAAGGGCCGCTGAGGGAGATCTCGATGGACATGCGACAGCTCGTGAAGGACCTCGAGGCCCGGCAGGCGGAGATCCGTCGGATGGGCGGCGAGGAGAAGATCGCCAAGCAGCACGAGCGAGGCAAGCTCACCGCTCGTGAGCGCTTCGCAGCCTTCTTCGACGAGGGAGTGTTCTTCGAAGTCGGCCTGCACGGCACCCAGATGGGGCTGTCGGCAGGGAGCGAAGGCAAGGACCGCCCCCCGGCGGACGCCGTGGTGTGCGGCTTCGGCAAGGTCGACGGCCGCATGGTTTGCGCGGCCTCGTACGACTTCACCGTGAAGGGCGGGAGCATCGGGCAGACCGGCGAGGAGAAGGTCACCCGCATGCGGCAGATGTCCCTGCGCGGCCGGTGGCCGATGGTCTGGTTCATCGACTCGGGGGGCGCGCGCATCGACCCCGGCTCGACGCACCCCGACGCGATCAGCTTGTTCGCCGGGAGCGGGCACCTGTTCCGCGAGCAGGTCCACATGAGCGGCGTCGTCCCGCAGGTCGCGGCGATGGTCGGACCCGGCGCCGCCGGCACCGCGTACATCCCGGCCCTCGCGGACTTCGTGCCGATGGTGAAGGACATCGGCTCGATGGCGCTCGGGGGGCCGGCGCTCGTGCGCGCGATGACCGGCGAGGACATCTCCGAGCAGGAGCTTGGTGGCTCGAAGGTGCACACGACGAAGAGCGGGGTCGGCGACCTCGAGGTCGCGACCGACGCCGAGTGCATCGCGGTCGTGAAGCGATACCTGTCGTTCTTCCCGTCGAGCTGCGACGAGCCGCCGCCGCGGCTGCCCGTGACCGATCCGATCGAGCGGCGCGAGGAGTCGCTGCTCGATCTGCTCCCGGAGAACCCGCGGCGCGCCTACGACATGTACAAGCTCATCGCCGCCGTGGTCGATCACGGTGAGTGGCTCGACCTGAAGCCGAGGTGGGCCCGATCGATCATCACCTGCCTCGCCCGCATCGGGGGCGCGCCGGTGGGCATCGTCGCGAGCCAACCCAACCAGACGGGCGGCATCCTCGACGTGGACTCGTCCGACAAGGCCGCCCGCTTCATCCAGATCTGCGACGCGTTCAACATCCCGCTCGTCTTCTTGCAGGACGTGCCTGGCTTCATGATCGGCTCGAAGGTCGAGCACCAAGGCATCATCCGGCACGGCGCGAAGATGCTGCACGTGATGGCAGCGGCCACCGTGCCCAAGATCAGCGTCGTCGTTCGAAAGGCCTACGGCGCGGGCTACTACGTGATGTGCGGGCGCGCCTTCGAGCCCGACCTCATCGTCTCGTGGCCCACGGGGGAGATCAGCGTCATGGGCCCCGAGGGGATGGTGGGCATCGCCGCTCGCAAGCTGTTCGGCGGGCAGACGCCCCCGCCCGAGGTGAAGGCGGCGATCGTCGCGCAGATCCAGGCCAACATCGACATCTACAAGGTCGGCGGCTGGGGCCTCGTCGACGACGTGATCGATCCGCGCGACACGCGCCGGGCGATCGCGTGGGGGCTCGAGCTGTCTCGCCACAAGCACCTCGAGCGGCCTGCGAAGAAGCGAGGGATCCTGCCGGTCTAGGGGGTGTCCCTAGTTCGGCTCGGGGTTCGCCCGGCCCTCGCTCACGCTCGCAAGTGATGGCCGGGCAATCCCCGAGCCTCACCCTGACCTATGTTCCAACCCCCTTGATCTTGCTAGTCCGACCTCCGGTCGGACTAGCCTGTTGCCCGAATCGTGCTCGGGTGGGGCCCTGCAATTGATCGGCCAACGCGCTCGAGGAAGGACTTGGCGGCGCGTGTCGTACCTTTCCTCGTCGTGCCTCACGGGTGCGGGTTGACGAGCCAGGTCGTGAGGACGACTCTAGTCCTTCACTGGGGGGCGAAGGGCGCCCCCCCTAACGAGAAGAGGCACCTATGGGATGGGCTACCTACATTCCCGCGAATCTTGAAGAGTTCCACGACAAATTTCAGCTGCTCTTCGAGAACCGCTCGCACGTGAACACCGTCAAGGTCGACACGGCGATGAAGCAGCTCAAGGTCGATCTCGACTGGGCCGCGAACCTCAAGGTGCCTGACTTCTACGTTCCCCTGAAGAACTCGCGGGTCACCGAGGCGAAAGAGACCGCCTACCGCATGTGGAACAAGATGCAGCAGGGTATCGCGCCCGGCAAAGAGGACGTTCAAGCCCTCTACGACATGATCGATATGTCGCCGCGCTGAGCGTGCGCGATCGAGAGCCCCCGCTCCTCGTTCGAGCGTGGCCTCGGCTCTGAAGGTGGCGATGGGTTGCGGCTGGCGTCGCAGCACCAAAGGCACGGGAGGATCGAGGTCGCGACCGGACGCCGCGAGCGGGGTTCTTTCTTTTGTCGCCGCGCTCGGCCCTGTCGAGCGCGCCTCGCTACTTCTTCGGCGGGTCTGCCGCGACGAGCGCCGTGTTGGGGGGCAGGGTGATCGGGCCCGTGCGCGGTGACGCGTAGTAGTAGCTACCCTTCGCCGTCGCGACGCGCACGAGCGAGCTCTGTCGAGCGAGCGCCTTGCCGAGCCACGGCGTGTGCTTGAGCACCTCGCCCTCTTGCGTGGTGTCGAGCTCGGGGGTGATGCGGTAGAGGCCGGGCTTGGTGAACGTGCCGAGGGGGCAGATCTCCGGGATGGAGACGGTGATCTTCTCTTCTTTGCCCGGCTTCACGACGGAGACCATCTCGGTCGCTACGCCGTGGGCGCCGTTCTGGTGCAGGCAGCTGGTCGAGCGCAGCGTGCGGTTGTCGGGGCCGACCTCTTCCACGCGGAAGTGGAGCATCCGGCTGCGCAGGACGGCCGCGAGCTTGCGGTGTCCCTCGTTCTTGGCGCGGATGGTGACCACGATGTCACGCGGCGCCGGCGCGTCGACGAAGCGGCTCACGTAGATGTCGAGCTGGCCCGCGGCCTTGTCGATCACGGGGGGTGCGATGGGCGCGGCGGCCGCTGTGGTGTCGTCGTCGCTCGGGCCGGCGGCGGGCGCAGCGGGCTGCGCGGGTGCAGCGGGCTGCGCGGGTGCAGCGGGCTGCGCGGGGGTGATGCCGCTGCCTGCTTCGCTGAGCGAAGGGGGCGCGGATGAGGCCGGCGGCGCGGGGGGAGGCGGCGCCGGCACCGCGGGCAGCACGAAGCTCGGACCCTTCACGAGCTTCAGCGACGCGTAAGGCTCGTGTGGATCGGCGGGCTCGGCCGCGAAGGGCTCTTGCGGTGCTCCCCACGAGGACGAAAAGCCGAACGTGGGCGTCAGCTTCGTCCCCGGTCGTAGGAGATCGGTCGTCTCACCGAAGCAGTACATGCGGGGATCGATCTGCTCTTCGTAGACCTCGCCGGGGCGCAGGAAGAGCTCGCGCTTGGCGTCGAAGCCGCTCGGGACCAGGCCGGCCGGCGGCGCGCACTTCTTCGCGCCGCCTTGGCTCGCCGTCATCTCGAAGCGAAGCAGCCGCCCATCGGCCGGGATCCGCACGGGGACGTCCGAGGTGTTCTCGATCCGCAGCACCCACGGGGATCAGGCGAGGTCGCTGTCACCGTGATCGTCACCGGCAGCGGCTTCTTTGCCGGCTGCTTCGCCTTCCCGCTCATCTTCGGCGGCGCGGGCGGCGCGGGCGGGGGCGCGGGCACCTTCGGGGGCTCTTCAGCGTGGCTCGTCGCCGCCGGCGCGAGCGCCGCGATGAGGGCCACCGCGAGGGCGTAGGAGCGGCCTGTCATGACCAAGATGGTGTAGCTCAGGTGGGGCCGCGGCTCTACCCTGTCGCACGTGCGCGGCGTCTACACGATCGTCGACCTCGACACCCTCGAACGGGCCCAGGTCGATCCGCTCGAGCTCGCGAAGGCGGTCCTCGATGGCGGCGCGGCCGCGCTCCAGCTGCGGGCGAAGCACGCACCGATGCGCGTGCTGGAGGGGCTCGCCGGTCGGCTCGCCGAGCTGTCCGCGGCGCGCTCGGTGCCTTTCTTCGTCAATGATCGAGCGGATCTCGCGTTGGTCGCGGGGGCGACGGGGGTCCACGTCGGGCAGGACGACCTCAGCGTTCGCAACGTTCGGGCGCTCGCGGATCGCGCGGGCGCCACGCTGGCCATTGGCCTGTCGACGCACGACGAGTCGCAGCTCGAGGCCGCGTTGGAGCAGCCGATCGACTACCTGGCGATCGGCCCCGTGTCCCCCACCCGCAGCAAAGAGCGCCACGACCCCGTGCTCGGCGTGGAGCGCGCCCGCGCGCTCGCCGCCCAGGCGAAGGCGCGCCGGCCGGCGCTGCCGGTCGTCGCGATTGGGGGGATCGATCTCTCTGTCGCGCGCGCGCTCGCAGGGCACGTCGAGCTGGTCGCCGTGATCGGAGCCGTGATGCCCGAGCCAGGCGCCCCGGTCTCGTCCGCGGCCGAGCGTGTGAGACGGCTCACGGTCGCCCTCTCGGGGGTGTTCGCTTGAGCTTCATCCTCTTCGCCACGTGCGCGGCGGCGGTCGCCGCCGGGGCCGGCCTGGTCGCCGCGCGTCGAGCGCGCCGCGAGCCCGAGGACGACGAGCAGACCGCTGCCCCGCGTCCGCCTCCGCCAGTCGTCGAGCCCCCTGCCATCGCGGGCCTGCCGCTCGCAGTCGGAGACGTCGTGTCGGTCGAGGTGGACGACCCGGCGCGAGCAGGCGGGATCGGCCGCGCGCACAGTGAGCGCTGGCTGGAGGGGGCGCTCGTGCTCAAGGAGGGCGCCGAGGTCGTCGGCGCGGTGTTCGTGGCGCCCGAGGGTATTCGTCACGAGGCCGTCGTGGCGTTCGCTGCGCCCCGCAGGGACATCGGCTGGCTCACCCCCGTGGCGCTCGAGGTCACGGGGGAGCCGCCAACGTCGCTCGAGCTCGGAGGGATCGTGATGCAGCGCAAGCGTAGGCTCTTCGTCGAGATCGAGCGCCTTGGCCGGGGCGCGCCTGTCGTCCGCGGGGGCGCGGTGTTCGCGGAGTACGAGGCGACTGGCAGGGCGATGGGCATCGTCCTCGTGCTCGGCGCGAGCGCGGTCCACGCGTGGCACGGGGCGCGATACGAGCCCGCGGAGTACGACCACTGGGGGCGCGGGTCGTGAGTGGGGCACACGACGTCGCCGCTGAGGTCGACGCGGCGTCCATCCTCGCCGACGTCTTCGAGCTGCTCCGCGAGCACTTCGCGCTCGAGGCGTGGGGGCGCTTGCAGATCGAGATCGCCCGTCACCCGGACGGCGACCTGCGGGTGGCCGACGTGCAGGTGGAGGGGATCATCGGCGACGAGGCCGTGATCGAGCGGACCTTCGGCTCGCCGGCGGCGGCCCAGCTCGCGAACGTGCTCGGCAAGGCGATCGAGGCGCTCGCGGCGCTCGAGGGGGTCGACGTCGAGGCGACTCACGGCGGCACGTTCATCCGCGTCGACGACGCGGCGGGCGCTCCGGTCGCGGTCACGTTCCTGCCGGGGCTCGTGACCGCGCCGAGCCCTGCCTTCGCCTCGCAGCGCGCCGCCGTCGTCGCCGAGCTCAAGGCGCGCGCCGTCGAGCTGTCGGAGCGCTTCGGCGTGGGGCGCGACGCCGCGGTGGCCGCCGACGTCGAGGCGGGCCGCTGCGAGATCCAGCGCGGCGGACAGACCGTTGCGTCTTCGGCGCTGACCCTGATCGGCTCCTTCTCGCGGCCTCACCGCTCGTGGGTCTGGGCGGCGCACAACCCGACGCTCCCCGTGGCTGCGCGACGAAGCTGCAGCCAGGCGCTCGACGCCATGCCTGACCGCTCCGCGTGGGAGGTGTCCACGCCCGGGTTCGCCACCGACGAGCCGACCGCGTGGGCGCTCGCCGGCTGGGTCGCGCGGACGCGCGGGTGGATCGCCCTGCGCCTGGAGGTCGACGACGGCTTCATCGTCGTCGGGCTCTGGGACCTCTAGCTGCGCTCGAGGTCCCGGAGGGCGGCGCGCGCCGCCCCGGAGCGGCCGAGCTGGAGCATCAGCCGCGTGAGCGCCAGGCGTCGGAGCGGCGTTCGCCACCTCGAAGTCGGTCGCCGTCGCGAGGACCGCCGTGAACGCCCGTGAGACGGCCGCGGCGCCGAGAGGATCGTCCGTCACCATGCGCCTCGCGGCGCGGTTGAGGTAAGCCGCGAGGCTCAACAGCTCGACCCGCGCCGAAGCGCGATCCAGCTCTGCCTTCTCCGCGACCTCGACCGAGCGGGCGGGGTTCTTGTCGGCAGCGGCGCGCAGGACCTTCTCGATGAAGGCCTTGCGCGCCCGCACGTGCTCCAGGTCGGCTGCGTAGAGGGCCGCGGTGACGCTGCCCTCTCCGAGCGCGATGGCCTCGTCGAGCGCGTCCGAGGCGACCCCGCGAGCGATGAGCAGGCGGCGAAGCACAGCGGCGGACAGGGGTGCGAAGCGGACCGGCATCGTGCGCGAGCGGATCGTCGGCAAGAGCTTGTCGGGGCGCGACGTCAGGAGCACGAAGTGAGTTCGCGGGCGGGGCTCCTCCAGGGTCTTGAGCAGCGCGTTCCCCGCGTTGGGGGTCATGTCGTGCGCGTCGCGCACGATGAAGACGCGGGCCTGCCCCTCCGCGGGCGAAAACCCTACCTGCGCGAGCACGATCCTGCGCACCTGCTCGACGCTGATGCCCATCTTCTCGTCGAGCTTCTTCCCGGCGTCGTTCTTCAAGACGTCGACGTAGAGCCCCCGCTGCACGAGGACGACGTCAGGGTGGAGGGGAACCTGAGGCTCACTCGTCGAGAACGTCACCGCCCGGCGACACGCGTCGCACGCGCCGCACCCCGTACCCCGCTCGCAGACGAGGGCCTGGGCGAAGCCAAAGGCGGCGAGCTCCTTGCCGGTGCCGTCGGGACCCTCGAAGCGATAGGCGTGGTGCGCGCGGCCACTGCTCAGCGCGCGGTGAAGGACCGCGATCGCCTCGTCTTGCCCGAGGACGTCCGCGAGCGTCACCGCCCAGCTCGCTCTACTTTTCGCGCTCGCCCGCTGCCGCGGGGCCCTTCGGCGTCGCGCGGCTTCGCGCGCGCCGCCGGAGCGCGATTGGGAGCCGCGGCCTTCTTCTTGGGAGCGGCCTTATTTTTCGCGCTCGCCCGCTATCGCGGGTCCCTTCGGCAGCGCGCGCCATGGGGCGCGCTGCCGGAGCGCGTTTGGGCGCAGGTTTCTTCTTGGGCGCAGGTTTCTTCTTGGGCGCAGGTTTCTTCTTGGGCGCAGGTTTCTTCTTGGGCGCAGGTTTCTTCTTGGGCGCAGGTTTCTTCTTGGGCGCAGGTTTCTTCTTGGGCGCAGCCTTCTTGGGAGCGGCCTTCTTCTTGGGCGCGGCCTTCTTGGGCGCGGCCTTCTTCTTGGGCGCGGCCTTCCGCCTTTCCTTCGCTGTGCTGCTCAAGAACGCGGCCAGCTCGTTCACCTCATCGGCCGTCGCTGGGGGCGGCAAGAGGACGGTCTTCGCGCCGCTGTCGCCGTCCTCTGCTTCGTCGAGGCCTCGGACTCGCCGGTAGAGCTCGAGCACGAGAGGCTCGAGGCCTTCACCGGTCGCGGCGCTGAGGAGGCGCAGGGGGATGCCGCGTCGAGCGAACGCGCGCACGAGCGCGGGGTACCTCTCGCGAACCTCAGTTAGATCGGCCTTGGAGAGCGCGACGACCTCGGGGCGAGCCGCGAGCTCGGGGCTGAACGTGAAGAGCTCGGAGCGCAGCGCGTCGTAGTCGGCGAGCGGCTCCCTCGCCGGATCGTGGTCGAGCGTCACCAGGTGCAGCAGCACACGAGTTCGCTCGACGTGCTTCAAGAACTCGATGCCGAGCCCGACTCCCTCGCTCGCGCCCGGGATGAGCCCCGGGATGTCCGCGATGACGAAGCTGGAGCCGCCCTGGCGCGCTCCCCCGAAGACGTCGACCACGCCCAGCGTGGGCACCAGGGTCGTGAACGGGTAGTCCGCGACGCGCGGGCGAGCCTTGCTCACCGCGGCGACGGTGGTGCTCTTTCCGACGTTGGGGAACCCGAGCAGCCCGACGTCGGCCATCACCTTCAGCTCGAGGCGCAGGTTCTTGGTCTCGCCCTGCTCGCCCTTCTCGGCCCTCCTCGGCGCGCGATCTTGGGCGGTCGCAAAGTGCTTGTTCCCTCGGCCGCCTCTCCCTCCGCGCGCCACGATGACGCGCTGGCCCTGGTCGGTGAGGTCCGCGAGGAGCGCGCCGCTGTCGTTGTCGAACACCTGCGTGCCCGCGGGGACCTTGACGACGCGATCGGCGCCACCTCTGCCGTAGCAGTCGCTGCCCTGGCCGTGCTCTCCGCGCTCCGCGGTGATCGTCCGCTGATAGACGACGTCTTGCAGGGACGACAGGCCCTCGGCCGCCTCGAGCACGACGTCGCCGCCCTTCCCGCCGTCACCCCCGGAGGGGCCGCCGAAGGGGACGAACTTTTCGCGGCGGAACGCCATCGAGCCGTTGCCTCCGTCGCCGGCGATGACGCGAATCTCGCAGTGGTCCACGAAGCGCATGGGGCCTCGGGTCTTATCACGCGCGCGAGCGGCCGTGGTAAGCAAGCACGCCGTGGCGGCTCGCGTCCTGCTGCTGGACGACAACCTGGACCTCGCCGAGAACGTCAAGGACGTCCTCGAGCGCTCGGCCGAGATCGCAGGCGCAGAGGGGAGCGTCGAGGTCGTCGTGGCCCACGACGCGAAGAGTGGCCTGTCGGTCGCGGCTGAGCGCACGTTCGACGTGGC
Organism: Polyangiaceae bacterium; assembly: GCA_016719945.1. Classification (GTDB taxonomy): domain Bacteria; phylum Myxococcota_A; class Polyangia; order Polyangiales; family Polyangiaceae; genus Xiheicaenibacterium. Next base: position 449,065 of record JADJYE010000030.1, read on the forward strand.
CATCGTCGATGTCCGTCTCCCCGACGCCTACGGTGTCGACCTGATCGCGCCTCTCAAGCAAGCGATGCCGTTCGGCGAGGTCGTCTTGCTCACCGGCAACGCGACGGTCGAGAGCGCGATCAACGCTCTGCGGGCCGGTGCCTCGGGGTTCGTGCTCAAGTCGTTCCGCCCCGATGAGCTCGTCGGCGCGGTGCAGCAGGCGCTGCAGAAGGTCCGCTTGAGGCGGGAGCGCGAGAAGTACGAGCGACGCTACGACGCGCTCATGAACGCCGCCGAGGTGCTGATCCTCGGGCTCGATCGCGAGGGCGAGGTCGCGTTCTTCAACGCGAAGCTGTCCCAGCTGCTCGGCGCCGAAGGCACCGAGGCCCGCGGCGAGAGCTTCGTCGAGGTTTGGATCGACGAGCCGGATCGCAAACGCTTCGTCGCCGCGCTCGGGGACGCGCTTCATGGTCATCCGGCGAAAGAGTTCGAGGTCGGGATGCGGGACCGGGCGGGCGCCGTGCGCCGAGTGCTGTGGCGGCTCTCGGGCGTGACCGAGGACGATCCGCGCGCGCCGGACCACGTCTATGGCATCGGCGTCGACGCCACGGAGCGGCGCGCGCTCGAGCGTCGCGTGGCCAACGCCGAGGCCATGAACGCGATGGCTCCGCTCGCGCTCGGCCTCGCGCACGAGATCCGCAACCCGCTCAACGCGGCCGTGCTCGAGCTGCACCTGCTCGGTCGCTCCATCGATCGCATCGACGATCCCAAGCACAAGGAGCCGATGCGTCGCCGCGTCGAGGTCGTGGTCGGCGAGGTGCGGCGGCTCGAGCGGCTCGTGACCGAGTTCTTGGAGCTCGCGAGGCCGCGGCCGCCTCAGCGCGAGCGCGTCGAGCTCGACCGCGTCGTCTCCGATGTGCTGGACCTCGAGCTCGAGGCGGCGATCCGCTCGGGCGTCGAGGTTCAGCGCGAGCTCGCGCCGCGCTCGGCGATCCTGGGGGACGTCGAGAAGCTCAAGCAGGTCGTCCTCAACCTCGTCGTCAACGCGGTCGACGCGATGCCGGAGGGAGGAGTGCTCTCGGCGCGGGTCGAGCGTCGAGGCGAGGACGTCGTGTTGACCCTCACCGACAGCGGCGGCGGCATCGACCCGCACCACCTCGCCGAGGTGTTCGACCCGTTCTTCACCACCAAGCCCGCAGGGACAGGGCTGGGCCTGGCGATCGTCCGCAAGCTCGTCGAGCAGCACGGAGGCCGCGTCGAGCTGTCGCCCACGCCGGGCGGGGGCACCACGGTCGCCGTCGCCATCCCCCGGGCGACAGAGGACGGGCGGCCGACCTCGAAGTCGCCGCCCCCTCTCTTCTGAGCTGTTCGCCCGTCAGCCGACGAGTCGCGAGGGCGGCTTCATCGGCAGGCCGGGCTTGGAGCCCGGCGCCGAGGGGATCGCCTTCGGGATGAGCTCGCCTTCGAGCGCAGAGAGCGCCGAAAACACGCGCTCCATCCCGAAATCGAGGGCAGCCTCGCGCTGGAACACGGCCGGCACCTTCATGAGCTTGAGACAGGTGAGCTTGCCGAGGTCGATCTCGCGCTCGAGGAAGGCTTCGAAGGAGCCGAACCCCTTCGCCTGGTACAGCTCCCGGAGCTGGATCTCGCCGAGCAGCTGGCCGATGTCGTAGAAGCCCTTGTCGAGGCGCTTCCGGAGCGTCCGGATCTTCTGCGTCTGCGTGTGGAGATCCGCGATCTTCTGCTTGATCTCCTCGGCGCCGCTCGGCGTGCGGATGGTCGCCCGCGCGCTGCCGGGGGGGGCCGGCTCGGCCGCCCGGGCACGCGCCTCGGCCGCGTGCTTGGCCGCGTGCCTCGCCGCCCACGGCGCAGCGCCGCGGAGCCCGAGCTTGCGCTTGGGGTTCGACGCTCCCGACTTCGCGTCGTCCGCGGAGGAGCCTTTGCCCTCTTTGGAGCCCGCGGCCTTCTTCCCCGCGGACTTCGCGGAGCCCGCCGGGGCCTTCGGGGCAGAGCCCTTCGACGAGCTCGCGCTCGCCTTTTTCGCGTCCTTACCGGTCTTCGCCTTGGACATGAGTGTGAGCTGCGCTTACCAAATTTCCCCCGCGAATGTCCAGGTTAATCGCCTGGAGCGCGCTATAAGGAGGCTCACGATGACAGGACCGGACGATCGCGGCCAAAGCGAGCCCCCGCGGCCGAGCGCGGGCGGGGCGGGAGGACGCATCGCCGTCGTGGTCAACGGCAACGCGAAGAGCGTGACCCAGGAGGTCATCCACACCCTGGACCAGATCCTCGACGGCGGCGATCTATATGTGTCTCGCCGTGTCGAAGACAGCGAGGCCATCGCCAAGAGCCTGCTCGACCGGGGGTACGACACGCTGCTCATGGGGGGCGGCGACGGGACGTTCACCGTGGTGGTGACCGCCGTGGTCAAGGCGGCGCGGGCGCGCGGGGTGAGCCCTCCGAGGTTCGGGCTGTTGCGTCTCGGGACCGGCAACTCGCTCGCCTGGGTCGTGGGGGCGAGCAACACCGGCAGCGGGCCGCGCGTCGCGAAGGCGCTGTCGGCGGACATCGCGCGGCTGAGAGCCGACGCCGGCAGCCGGCCGCTTCGCCTGGTCGAGGCCGAGGGGATGATGTCGCCGTTCTGCGGCTTCGGCATCGACGCGAACGTCCTGAATGACTACGCCGAGACGAAGAGCCTGTTCTCCAAGGTGCCCTTCATGAAAGCGGGCGGAGTCGGGACCTACGCCTTCGCGGCCGTGACGCGGACCATCCCCGGGTACCTGTTCAAGGCGACGCCCCACTGCAGGGTCATCAACCGCGGCGGCGACGCGCTGCGCGTCGGTCCGAACGGCGGGCCGGTCGGTGCGCCGATCCGCGCTGGCAGCGTGATCTACGAGGGGCCAGCGACGCTCGCGTCAATCTCGACCATCCCGTACTACGGGTTCGGCTTCCGCATGTTCCCACACGCGGACGAGCGCTCCGACAAGATGGCCCTCAGGGTCTCCACCATCTCGAGCGTCATCTTCACCCGCAACTTCCCGGCGATTTGGCGCGGGGAGTACTACAACCCCCAGGTCTTGTTCGACTTCTTCGTCGACGACGTCGAGCTCGAGCTCGATCCCCCGACGAACTTTCAGATCGGCGGGGACATCATCGGCGCCCGCTCGAAGGTGCGCGCGCGCCTCACCGACCCCGTCCCGGTGGTCGACTTCTACGCCCCGCCGCGGGGGTAGCGCGCTCGCTCTAGCCGGCTAGAGCGTGTTCTCGGTGCACAAGGCGAAGAAGCTCGCCGTGGGCTTGTTGCCGTAGCTCGCCTCGAAGTCGCCGATCTTGGAGAGCACCGTCGTCGTGCGGTGTCCCTTCATCGCCTTCGGGTGGGGCTTGCCTTGGTCGAGGTAGGCGCGCACGAACACCGCGTCCGACGTCTTCGGCAGCGCCTTCACGTTGCGCAGCCACTTGGCCCAGGTCTTGGGCTCGAGCAGGTACTGCTCGACGTTGCTGACGTAGAACACCCCCACCTCCAGCTTCTCGCGGGTCAGGTATTGAGCGAGCTGGGGCAAGGCGTGGTCGCCCGCGAAGTCTCCGACGAGCGGCACGATCCGGCCCTCTTTCTGCATCTTCTGCACGACCCGAAACGCCTCGTCGGTCGCCAAGTACCCGCCGGTCTTGCCGGAGGGGCTCTTGGTCTCGAGCAGCTCGCGGAGCGTCGGATAACGCCGGCCGTTCGTCGAGTGCAGCTCGAACCGCAGCTCCAGCCCTTCCTTGTGGAACGTGGCGTGGTCCTTGGACAGCGTCTTCTTGTCGTCCGCCGAGAGCTTCACCCCATAGCCCTCGATCCGCTTCATGAGCCTCGAGTGCGCGGCTTGGTAGCTCGCCTCGGTCGCCGGCGCCTTGGTCGCGGCAGCGAACACCGCGTCGATGCCGGCGTCCTTCGCGAGCGAGCCGGCCTCCGGGGTGGGGCGGCCCGCCAGGAGCGCAAGGAACTCCGCGCGATCGGCGGCCTCCTCGAAGCTCGCCCGGTACAAGAGGTGGATGAGCATGTTCGCGCGGCGGATATCGACGACGAACGCGAGCGAGGGCTTGGTCAGCGCGATGTAGCTGAAGTTCTGCTCGGGGCCGACGCCGACGTAGACCGACGGCGGCTCGCTGCGCGCAGCGAGCGCCTCGGCGGTCTGCAGGTAGCTGGTCTCGTTCGAGATGAGGTTGTCGGAGAAGAAGTACGTGTCGGGCTCGGAGAGGTCGTTGACCAAGTCGGCGTACCGGATGGCCTGGACCTCGGCGGCGCGGGCTGCGGAGGCCGAGGGCAGGGCGCTCGAGCTTGGCGTCGCCGAGTCCGGCGCGGTCGCGATCAGCGAGGGGCCGGCCGGCGCGCTCGTGCCAGCCGAGCCCGACGCTCCGTCCTGCATCGACGATGAGGTCGCGCAGGAGATCGTGGCCGCGGAGACGAGGGTGACGAGCCCCAGGAGCGGCAAGACGCCCCTCGCGAGGCGGCTCAGCGCGCCCCCGCGGCTGACCCCACGTCGTCCTGCCCACGCGATATCGGACCCGGCTCTGCTCATCACGCCTCCTTCTTGCCATGAAACGCCCCCGGCACGGCTCGCTGTTCCGAGCTTTGTCACGTGGTAGGCTCCCAGCATGTTCGTAGGTCGCCCCGGGCGCCGCCGCGGGCCCCTCGCGCTGCTGATCGTCTGCCTGGCGGGGGCGTTCGCCGCTCCGGAGCCCGCCAGCGCGTTCGTGTGGCCGAACGTGCCCGAGCGGATCGCGAAAGGGCTCGAGTCGAACGACCCAGCCGAGCGGCGAAACTCTGCCCAGGAGATCGCGACGCTCCCGCAGGCGCTCGCCAAGCCTCTGGCCGTGAAGGCGCTCGGGGACGAAGACAGCGAGGTTCGAATCGCCGCGGCGAAGGTGAGCGCCAAGCTGCGGATCCCGGGCGCGAGCGACATCGTGTCCGCCTGGCTCTCCGACTCCGATGCGCGGCTGCGGCTCGCGGCCTGCGAGGTGATCCGCTCGAGCCCCACCGACCGCAGCGTCACGGCCCTCGGTCGCGTCTTGTCCGACCCATCGCAAGACGTGCGCGTGGCCGCGGCGCAGGCGATGGGTCGCTCCGGGTCGAGCGACGCCGTCTCGCTGCTGCTCGGTCACCTCGACGACAACTCTCCGGAGGTGCGCGCCGAGGTGGCGACCTCGCTCGGCCGCCTCGGCGACGCGCGAGCCGTGCTGCCGCTCGTCGGCCGAGCTCAAGACACGGCCCCGGAGGTTCGGCGCCGTGTCGCTCGCGCGCTGGGCGACCTGCGCGACTCGCGCGCCCTGTCCGCGCTGGTCAGGTCGCTGTCCGACGCAAACTCGGACGTGCGCGTCGAGTCTGCGCTCGCGCTCGGCCGCATCGGCTCGGACGAGGCCACGGTCTCGCTCGCGCCGCACGTGCAGCCTTCGACGGGCGCTGCGCAGGGGGCGGCGCCCTCCACCGAGACCTCGCTCGCCCTGCGTCAAGCAGCGCTGCGCGCGCTCGGTCGCATCGGCTCGACACGCGCGATCGATCTCCTGATCGGCGCGCTCGAGACCGACCGCCCCGACGCGGGCCGCGTCCCGGCGCGAGAGGCGCTCGTCACCGTCGGCAAGAAGGCCACGAAGGCGATCGTCGCGTCGCTGTCGACGGGGCCGTCGGCGCGAACGGCCACCGGGCTCGTGGACGCCTTGGCCGCCATCGGTGACGCCTCGACGGCGCCAGCGATCGTCCGCGCGATGCAGCGGGGGACCGTGCCCGCCCCCGCGGCGCTCTCGGCCCTCGCGAAGCTCGAGGCGGAGCCCGCGCTGCCCTCCGTGCTCGAGCTGATCGGCGATCCGTCGCCCCAGGTGCGGCGGGCGGCGATCCGCGCGGCGCTCGTCATGATCGATCCCGCCAAGCCGGATGGTCGCGCGGTCGAGCCGGTGAGCGACGCGCTCGACGACCCGTCGCTCGACCCCGAGGATCGCGTCGCGCTCGTCGAGCTGCTCGGGCGCACCGGCTCTCCCCGCGCCTCGGAGCAGCTGCTCACGTACGTGGGCTCGAAATCACCGTCGCTTCGCAGAGCGTCGCTGCGAGGGCTCGGCTCGCTCTCGGCGGGCTCGGCGAGCGTCGATGAAAAGCTCGCGGCCGCGCTCGACGACGAGCTCGGCACCGTGCGGATGGACGCTGCCATCGCGATCTCTCGGGTCGGCACGAAGGAGCTCGCCCCCAAGCTCCTCGAGCGCCTGCTCAAGAGCGCCGAGCAAGACCGCGCAGCGCTCGGGATCGCCCTGGCCGGAGTCATGTCTCGCAGCAGCGAGCCCGCGCTCGCGCAGGCCGTCTCGGCGGCTGTCTCCTCCGCGCCCACGTCGGCCCGCGACGCCTTGATCGAAGGGCTGGGGCGGCTCACCAGCGACGCGAGCATCGACGAGCTGAAGAAGGTCTCCGGTGGCAGCGTCGATGATCGGCGCAAGGTCGCCGAGGTCGCGGCGGCCCAAGGTAGCAAAGCGGCGAGCCTCGTCGCGTCCCTGGCGGCCGATCCAGACCCGGGCGTCCGCGCGAACGCCGCGTGGTCGCTCGGTGCGGTCGGCGACGCCGCATCCGCAGCGTCGCTCGCGAAGCTCGCCACCGACCCGGACGTCGACGTGGCCGGCAACGCGCTGGCGGCGCTGGGCCGCCTCGCGGCCAGAGAGAAGAACGTCGCGCTGGTCGAGCCGACCGCGTGTGCCGCACTCTCCGACACCCGCCCCTATGTCCGCGCCAACGCGCTGTCGGGGCTCCGGCTCGCTGGAGGTCGATGTGACGTCCCGGTGCTCGCGAGCCTGCTGAGCACGGATCCGTCGGAGCGCGTCCGGATCGCCGCGGCCTCCTTGCTCCATGACATCGCGTCAGCCCCCGCTGCGCCCCCGCCACCCGTCGCGCCACCCCCGGCGCCGGCGCCTGCACCGAACGCGGATCCGAAGGCACCCGCGGCCAAAGACGCGCCTCTCAAGCCCGCGGTCGCGCTCGATCCCGTCCTCGCCGCGCGAAAGGCCCTCGACCGCTGCATCTCGGAGGAGCCGACCTTCCGGGTCGCTCGCCAATGCGAGAGCGGCGAGTCGGGCGTCGCCTCCAGTCGAACGCTGCCTCTCACGGTCTTCGTGGTCCCGGAGGGGGCGGCTGGGCCTGTCCCCCGCGCGCCGTTCGCGCTCGCGCTGCCCGATGGCACCTTGCGCCTCGGGGTCTCCGATCGGCGGGGGGTCGTCTTCGAGCCGCTCACCCCTGACGGTGAGGTCGAGCTCGCGGTCCCTGCGGCCCAGGCTCTCGGGAGTCTCTGAGCTCTATTTCTCGCGCGCCCGCTCGCGCGGGGCCCTTCGGTTTCGAGGGTCCGAGCGACCCACGAAACCGGCGCGAGGTTCTTCTTGCTGGCCTCGAACGCGAGCTGGAACTTTTTCCGCCAACGTTCGTCACAACGCGGTTGTCCAAGGCGACATGGGAGGGCGGGGCAGCCCCAGCCGGGGTTATGCACGGCTCGAGCCAACCATCCACGGCTCGAGCCAGAAGGCCGCGGGGAATGCTCGCCCATCACGTTGCGTAGAAGGAGCGCCATGCACAAGAGGTTCGTCGTCCCCACCAGCCTGATCGCGACCGTGACATTGGGCCTGGCGGCCGCTGCCGGCTGTGGCTCGGTCGGTCCGGCGGGGGACTCGACCCCGTCGAAGGCGGTCGCTCAGCCAGCCGCCGGCACGTGTGAGGCCGCGCCGAGCCCGCTCAAGCCGGTCAGCGCGCCGGGGCAGTCGGCGACCGTCGCGCTGGGCTCGCTCGGCGAAGGCCCGCACGCAGGCAAGACCCTCGCGTTCGTCGCCGACGAGGACAACAAGTCGCTCGCCGTCGTCGACGTCGACAGCCGCAAGGAGCTGTCGACGACCAAGCTGGAGGCCCAGCCGGGGCAGGTCATGATCCTGAGCGATGGCCGGGTCCTCGTGACGCTGCGCGACAGCAACAAGCTGGCGATCTTTCACGCTCAGGCAGACGGCTCGCTCACGCCGGGCTGCAGGGTCGACACCGCGGCCGAGCCGATCGCGATGGCCACCACCCCCGACGGCTCGACGCTCCTGCTCACCGCGGGCTGGGGCCGCACGCTCGACTCCTTCGACACGGCCACGCTCGCGCGCAAGGGCCGCGCCGTGCTGCCGCGCGAGCCGCGCAGCGTCGTCGTCGACGACGACGGAAAGCACGCGTACGTCTCGCACGCGGTCGGCGCGAAGGTGAGCGTCGTCGAGGTTGCGACGATGAAGCCGCAACGAAAGCTCGACGTGCTCGTCAACCCGAACCTCGTCGCGCAGGAAGCGGGAGACAAGACGTTCTCGCTCGCCTCCGCGGTGGCCGGCGCGGTCGGCGACTCCAACGGTGAGAAGCCGATCCCTGGGCGGTTCGGCACCAAGATGGGTTGCCAAGGCTTCCCGATGGTGAAGTCCACGGCGCCGAAGGGCCGTATCCTCGCGCCGCAAATCCTCGTCGATCCGGGCGATCCCGAGAACCGCGCGCAGGGCTACGGCGAAGGCGGTGTGCCGACCGAGGTCCCTGCGGTGGCGGTCATCGACGCCGGGACGCGTAAGTTCGTGCAGGCGTCCTTCGCGCCCACTCAGCAGCACTTCTTCCGGGGCGATCCGATGGCGGCCTCGGAGGGCGAGTGCATCCTGCCGCGCGGCGCCGCGGTCGACGACGGGACCTCGACGCTGCTGGTGACCTGCCTCGGCATCGACGCCGTGGTCGCCTACGACGCAGCCTCGGCGAACCCTTCCAGCGTCGAGCTGGCGCGCTGGGACGTCGGCTCCGGACCGACCGGCGTCGCGGTCGACGGCGCGAACAAGCGCGCGGTCGTCTTCTCGCAGTTCGAGCGCAGCCTGGAGGTGATCGACCTCAAGGCCCTCGACACGATGGAGTCGCCGAAGGTCGGCAAGCACGACAAGATCGCGCTGTCGAACATGGCCGAGCCGCTGCCGCTCGCGTACGTCCTCGGTCGCCAGATCTTCCACGCCACGGGCGACGCCCGCATCTCGGCCGACGGCCGCGCCTGCGCGAGCTGCCACCCGGACGGCCGCGATGACGCGATCACGTGGGCGACGCCCGAAGGCCCGCGGCGGACCATCATGCTCGCCGGCCGCCTCGACGACACCGCCCCCTTCTCGTGGAACGGGACCAACAAGGACGTGCGCGAGCACCTCACGCACACCTTCGATCGCCTCAACGGGCAGGGGCTTCGAAACGTCGAGCTGGAGGCGCTGTTGACCTTCATCGAGACGATGCCCGCGCCCCCGCGCGAGCACGCCGCCGACGTGCAGCTCGTCAAGAAGGGGGAGGCCCTCTTCAACTCCAGCGAGGCGGCGTGCGCGACGTGTCACGCAGCGGGCGGCACCGACACCAAGAACCACGATCTCGGGTCGCGGGCGCGCGCCGATCGCAAGCCGGCGTTCAACACGCCCGCGCTCACCTATCTGTCGGGTCGGGGACCGTTCTTCCACGACGGCCGCTTCGAGACGATGCGCGAGCTGCTCGTGCAGAGCGACGGCATGATGGGCCACACCAAGCACCTCAACGCCGACGACCTGAGCGCGCTCGAGGCCTACCTCAACACCCTCTGAACCTTCCCGAGAGCACCCATGGGCAACTGGAAGATCGGAACGCTCGGCCTCGCCTCGCTCGTCGCGTTCACCTCGCTCGCCGCCGCCGACACCCCGGCGACCGCCGAGAAGGCGGCCGCCCCCTCGGCGAACGACGTGTTCGCGAAGCTCCCGTCGGGCAAGCTCGAGATGCCGAAGTCGATCACCATGCCGAAGAGCATCGGCGCCACCGAGAAGGTGGAAGGCTTCTTCGTCGAGCTTCCGCCCTATCACAGCAAAGGCATGCACGGCCCCAGCTACGCCACTGTGCATGCGTCGTCGGACGCGGCTCAGGGCTTTCGCTCGGGCAACCGCCCCGACGATCCCACGGCGCCTTGCTTCATGTCGGCGTACCCGAGCTATTCGTCGGACGTGAACTGGTCGTCGAACCTCGCGACCACGACGAACATCCAGAACTACTCGAACGCGAGCTACCCGGGGGCTCCCAACTACGGCAGCGTCAACCTCGTCCGCAGCGACCGCGTCTTGAAGGAAGAGAAGGACAAGCTCACCTACGAGGTGAAGGTCGTGTTCGCCGACGCTGAGACGATGGGCGTGCGGCAGCACAGCAAGCAGACGCTCGATTTTACGCTCCTGCGAGAGCTGCCAGGCAAGGTGAAGGTGTGGGGCGCGAAGTCGGATGGTGAGGCCATCTTCCTGGTGCGGCGCGAGAAGCACGAAAAGGAGCGCTTCTTCCACCAGCCGATCACGGTGACCACGAACGGCATGCACGTGATGAGCTCCTCGGAGGCCTGTCCGGTGGTGTTCACCGTGAAGACTGGGAAGAACATCGCGACGAGCGCCGTGATTCAGGTCGAGGCGCTGCTCGAGATCACCGAGCCCGAGAAGGAGTCGGCAGGCGAGGGGTTCATCTCCGCGCTGCCCCGCTCCTCGCCCGCGATGGGTGGCTTTGGTCAGCGCGAGGCGAAGCTGCGGCCGATGCGGATCGGCATCTCCAGCAGCTGGATGAGCCAGGACACGCAGCCCGTCGTGAGCCTCGCCCATGGCTGGGCTGGCAAAGAGCGGACGCAGCCGATCTGACGTAGCCGCTCCGGCGTCTAATCGCCCTGCATCAGGCCGCGGATGCGACCACCCGCGTCGACGCGGACGTTCTTGGCGGCCGGCTCCTTGGGCAGCCCGGGCATCGTCATCAGGTCGCCGGTCAGCGCGACGACGAAGCCTGCGCCCGCCGCTAGGCGTGCCTCGCGTACCGTCACCGTGAAGCCCTTCGGTCGGCCTTGCCGCTCGGGGTCGTCCGTGAGCGAAAGCTGCGTCTTGGCCATGCACACGGGGAGCGACGCACCCCGGGCGCCGATGCGCTCGATATCCTTCTGAGCCTTGTTGGTGAGCACCACGCCGTCCGCGCCGTAGAACGCCTTCGCGACCTTCTCGATCTTGGTTGGCAGCGGGTCGTCGAGCTCGTACGTGAAGCGCGGCGCCGGCGGGCTTGCGTCGGTGCGCTCGACCTCCTCGGCGACGGCGCGCGCGAGATCGAGCGCACCCTCGCCGCCGCGCGCGAAGGCGTCGCACGCGACGGCGCGCACCCCGCTGCGATCGAGCGCGCGCTGGACGCTCGCGATCTCCTCGTCGGTGTCGGTCGGGAAGCGGTTGAGTACCACGACGACGGGCAGGCCGCGGGCGCGCGCCGAGCTCACGTGGTGCTCGAGGTGCTCGAGGCCGGCCTCGAGCGCGGCGGGCGCAGGCTTGGCCGTCTCCTTGGCGGGCACACCTCCATGAAACTTCAGCGCGCGCAGCGTCGCGACCAAGACGAGCATGCGCGGCCACGCGCCGAGCGCGCGGCACTTGATGTCGAGGAACTTCTCGCCGCCGAGATCGAAGCCGAAGCCCGCCTCCGTGATCACGTAGTCGGAGAAGTGCGAGGCGAGGCGCGTCGCGAGGATCGAGGAGCAGCCGTGCGCGATGTTGGCGAAGGGACCCGCGTGAACGAGGGCTGGGCCGCCCTCGTTCGTCTGGACCAGGTTCGGGTAGATCGCGTCGCGCAGCAGCGCCGCCATCGCCGACGAGGCGCCGAGGTCCTCGGCGGTGACCGGGCGGCTGCTCTCGGTCGCGCCGACGACCACGCGCGCGAGGCGCGCCTCGAGATCGGCTTGGTCCTTCGCGAGCGCGAGGATGGCCATGACCTCGCTCGCCGCGGTGATGTCGAAGCGCTCTTGGCGCGGGACGCCGTCGGTGCGCTCTCCGAGCCCCACGACGACGTTGCGCAGCGCGCGGTCGTTCATGTCGAGCGCGCGAGCCCAGGTGATCCGGCGGGCGTCGAGGCGGCCGGCGTCCCCGAAGGTGCCCCCGAAATGCAGGGCGTTGTCGATCATCGCGGAGAGCAGGTTGTTGGCCGACGTGATCGCGTGGATGTCACCCGTGAAGTGCAGGTTGATGTCGTCCGCCGGGTGGAGGCTCGCGCGCCCGCCCCCGGTGCCACCCCCTTTCACGCCGAACACCGGGCCGAGCGAGGGCTCTCGCAGGCAGAGCGCGACCTTCTTGCCGAGGCGGCGCATGCCCATCGCGAGGCCGATCGACATCGTCGTCTTGCCCTCGCCACCTGGCGTGGGGTTGATGGCCGAGACGAGGATGAGGCGACCGGCGCCAGCGGCGCGACCGTCAGCCAGTGCGCTCGGGTCGATCTTCGCCTTGTCGCGGCCGCACACGATGACGTGCTCGCGAGCGACGCCGAGCTCGTCGGCGACGTCGAGGATGGGGCGAGTGGACATGGGCCGTGAGGTTACGGCGACGAGGCGCCGGACGCGAGGGCGTGGGTGAGCTCACCGAACAGCACGACGCCGAGCGCGATCGACAAGACGCCCGCGCCAGCGCGCAGCACGCCGCCCCACTTCGCCCCCGCGGCGGCGAGCGGCACCGCCATCGCCGTCGTCAGCGCCATCATCCCCACGAGGGTCCCTGCGCCGAAGCAGACGAGGTAGCCCAGACCCGCCGCTGCGCTGGTGGTCTGCGCGAGCACGCCGAGGGCTACCGCCGCGCTCCCTGCCAGGCCGTGGACCGCCCCGACGCCGAGGCTCCGCAGCGGGCTTCGTGGGCCGACGCCGTGGGGGGCGGCCGCGGGCGCGGGGTGCTCGAGCCTCCAAGCTCGAAGCGTCAGCGCGCCGAGCACGACCAGCATCACCGCGACGCCGAGCTCGAGCACCTGCGAGACCCGCTCGGGGACGACGGCGCGGGTGAGCACCATCGCGCCCCCGACCGACAGCACCGTGAGCGTGTGACCGAGCCCCCAGAACATGCCGATCCGCGCGCCCGCAGCGACCGGCCGAGCGCGGCGCTCTCCCACCATCGTCGAGACGGCCACGACGTGGTCGGCGTCGGCGGCGTGGGTGAGGCCCAGCGCGAAGCCGAGAGAGACGAACGGAAGGACGCCGGTCAGGAGGGCCAAAGTCGGTAGCACGTCGTTAGCACAACCGTGCCACCACCTCCAGGCGAGGCCGGTTATCATGCCCGCGGTGCGCTCGAGACAGGTCGCGATAGGTCGATGATCGGCGAGAAAATCGGTCGATATCGCGTCGAGGCGCTGCTCGGCAGAGGCGGGATGGGCCAGGTCTACAGGGCTGTGGACGAGGAGCTCGGCCGCGCGGTGGCGATCAAGCTGCTCGCGCCGGACGCCGACGGCGACCTGGCTGCGCGGATGCGCCGCGAGGCGCGGGCGGCCAGCGCGCTGTCCCATCCGAACGCAGCGACCGTCTTCGACGTCGGTGAGCACGCCGGCAAGCCGTTCATCGTGATGGAGCTGTGCGAGGGAGACAGCGCGCGCGCCCTGGTCGGGCGACGCGGCGCCGTCGAGCCCAAGGTGAAGGTCCTGCGCCAGGTCGCCGAGGCGCTCGCTGCAGCGCACGAGCGGGGCCTGGTGCATCGCGACGTGAAGCCCGACAACGTCGTCGTCTCGACGGAGGGGAACGCGAAGCTGCTCGACTTTGGCGTCGCGAAGATCGACGTCGCGGGGCTCGATCCGAGCTCGCCGACGGAGCCAGCCCTCGCTGCTTCGCTCACGAAGACCGGCACGAGCGTGGGGTCGCCTGCGTACATGGCACCCGAGCAGCTGCGCGGGGAGCCCGTCGATGGTCGCGCCGATCAGTTCAGCTGGGGCGTGACCGCGTTCGAGCTGCTGTCGGGTCGACTGCCTTGGAAGAGCGCGACCTCCGTCTACGATCTGGTCGGCAGCATCTTGCACGAGCAAGCGTTGAGGCTCGCCGATGTCGCGCCCGAGGTCCCCCCGCGGCTCGCCGCGCTCGTCGACAAGGCGATGTCGAAGGACCGAGCTTCTCGCTACGCGTCGATGCGTGAGGTGCTCGACGAGCTGACGGACGCCGGCGTCACCCCCGCCAAGGGTGAGGCGGTCGCCCCCAGCATCGCGGCCGCGGGGGTGACGACGCACGTGCCCAGCACCCGCTCCGGCGCCGACCCAGCTGCGCCCCGAGAGCCGGCGCGTCGCGCCGTCCCGTGGTCGGTCATCGCCCCAGCCATCGCCGTCGCGATCGGGGGCACGCTGCTGATCCGCGACATCGTGAAGCCCCCGCCGGGTACGGCGACCACGGGCTCGTCGCGAGGTCCCATCCTCGGCCTCGACGACGAGGCGACGAAGCGCGCCGAGGCCGAGCTCATGAGCCTCGTCCCGTCGGCGCCCGCGTCGGCGGCCTCCGCGTCGACGTCGGGGGCCCCTGCGTCTTTGACGCCCGTCTTGCGCTGTGAGGACTCGACGGGCTGCGCGAAGGGCAACGACGCTTGGTGCGACCTCGCGGGCAAGCGCCTGGGCTGCTGCGCGCCGGGGCTCGTCTCGACGCCAGAGGGCCGCTGCACCTGCCCGCCGGGAGGCGTCACGAGCCGCGAGCAGATCGACAATGGGTGCAAGCCCGCCACCGTCGAGCTCAAAGACGAGGTGCGCGCCAAGATGAGGGCGGCCTTCCCCAAGCTCGTCGTCTGCTACGAGACCGCCCTCAAGAAGACGCCCAAGCTCAAGGGCGACGTCAGCCTCTCGTTTTCGCTCGATAGCAACGGCGTCGTGCAAAAAAGCTCGATCGCCGGCTCCAGCGCGCCCGACCCCGACTTCCAGGACTGCTTGCTGGCGGAGGTGAAGAAGCTCACGTTCTCGCCCCCCGCAGACGGCAAGGGCTCGGTCACGTACCCGCTGCAGTTCTCCCCGGACTAAGCCGTCGCGCCGGGCCCCGCGGGCGCGAAAAAACTCGCGCCGGTTTGCTCGCGCGCTCGGGCGCGAGCAAACCGAAGAGCCCCGCGCCAGCGGGCGCGCGAGAAGAAACTACGCGCTGCGGTACATCGTCACGACGGCCGCGCCGCCGAGCCCGATATTGTGCTGCAGGGCGACCTTCGCGTTCGGCACCTGGCGCTTGTCCGCCTGGCCGCGCAGCTGCCACACGAGCTCCGCGCACTGCGCGACGCCGGTCGCGCCGAGCGGGTGGCCCTTGGAGAGCAGGCCGCCCGACGGGTTGGTGACGACCTTGCCGCCGTAGGTGTTGTCCCCGTCCCAGATGAAGCGCTCGGCGTCGCCCTCGCCGCACAGCCCGAGCGCCTCGTAGGTGAGCAGCTCGTTGGCCGTGAAGCAGTCGTGCAGCTCGACGACCTGCACGTCCTTCGGACCGAGCCCCGACCTCTCGTACACGAGGTCAGCGGCCTTCTTCGCCATATCGTAGCCGCACATCTTGATCATGCTCTCCTCCGCGAAGGAGGAGGGCAGGTCGGTCGCCATCGCTTGGGCGGCGATGTAGATCGGCGCGCTGATGCCGTGCTTCTTGGCGAACTCGTCGCTGCACAGGATCGCCGCGGCGGCGCCGCAGGTCGGCGGGCAGCACTGGTAGCGGGTGAACGGATCGAAGACCTCCTCGGAGGCCATGATCTCCTCGACGCTGAGGCGCTGGTTGAAGATGGCGAGCGGGTTGTTGGCCGCGTGGGCGCGGGCCTTCTCGCTGATCTTCGCGAAGGTCTCCTTCTTCGTGCCGTACTTCCAGCGGTACTCGCGCCCGGCGCCGCCGAACATCTGCGCGGCGGGCGGAGCCGACGTGAAGCCCTGCACCTTGTTCATCACGTTGACGTGCATCTCGAGCGGGTTCGTGCGGTCGTTGAACTTGGAGCCGAGCGCGCCCTTCTCCATCTTCTCGAAGCCGACCACGAACACGCACTCCGCGCCCGCCTCGATCGCCTGACGCCCGAGCATCAGCGCGGACGAGCCGGTGCTGCAGTTGTTGTTCACGTTGAAGACCGGGACGCCGGTGAGCCCGAGGTCGTACACCGCGCGCTGGCCGCAGGTGCTGTCCCCGTAGACGTAGCCCGCGAAGACCTGCTCGATGCTCTTGTAGTCGACGCCGGCGTCCTTCAAGGCCGCGCGACCGGCCGCGGTGGCCATCACGTGGTAGTCCTCGCTCGCGCCAGGCTTCGCGAACTTCGTCATCCCGACGCCAATCACGTTCACTCGACGACCCATGGTGCTCTCCTTCGGTGATCTCTAGCAAAAGCGGTGACGAAGCGCTCTCAGGCCAGGCCCTTGATGAAGCCGACGCGGTGGGCGAGCCGCACGTCGCCCTCGACCTTCAGCTTGCCGTGTTGGAACAGCGCGCGAGCGTTGCCGCTCTTTGCGAGCTCTGCCAGGTCGTCGTCGGAGATGGTCATCACCGCCGCCGCGCCCTTCGCGTCGCCCTCCGCCACCGTCGCCGGGCTCTTCGTGCCGTCGACGACCCACGTCGATCCGTCGACCTTGAACGCGACGACCGCGCCGAGCCCCTTGCCGAGCGCCGGCTCCTTCGCGAGGCGCTCGCCGAGCGCCTTCATGAGGGTCGGAGCGTTGTTCGCCTTCGCCGCCGCCGGCGCAGCCGCGGCCGCAGCGCCGCCGCTCGCCGCGCGGGCCTTGGCGATCGCGGCCTCGGCCGCCTTCGGATCGACCTTCTTCAGGAACATGAGCTTCTGCGACGCCATCACGTTCCCGCCGATCTTCAGCTTGCCGGCGAAGTAGAGCTTCTGCGCGTCGGCGCCGCCCGTCGTCATCGCGAGGAAGTCCTCGTCGGTGAGCTCGAGCGTGACGTCGGGCGAGGCGATGTCGCCCGCCTCGACCTTGGCCGGCGACGATTTGAGATCGAGGTAGTACCCGCTCTCGGGGCTCTTGAGCTTGAACTGGAAGCTCGTCTTGATGGTGGTCGCGAGGTCAGGGTTCTTCTCGACGTAGTCGCGGATGGCCACGAAGATGTCAGCCGAGGTCAGCTTGCCGGGCTCGGCGGGCGCCGCAGCGGCCGCAGCCGCCGGGGCGGGCGCGGCTGCTGCGAGCCGACCCTCCGCGGCCATCTGCTGCATGAGCTTCTGGCCGTCCATCTTCTTCAAGAACTCGAGCTTCTGTGAGGCCATCACGTTGCCCGAGATCTTGAGTTGCCCGCCGAAGTACAGCTTCTGCGGGTTGAGCTTGCCGGTCGCCATGCCGATGAAGTCAGCGTCCGACAGCTCGAGGGTGACGTCGGCGCCAGCGAGCTCTCCCGCCGCGACCTTGCCGGGCGGCGCCTTGAAATCGATGTAGTACGCGCTGTCGGGGCCCTTCAGCTTGAACTGGAAGCTCGTCTTGATCTGCCCGGCCATCTCCGGGTTCTTCTCGACGTAGAAGCCGATCACGTCGAAGAGCAGCTTGCTCGTGACGGCGTCGGCGCTCGCCGCGGCGGGTGCGGCGCTCGCCTGCGCGGCAGGCGCGGCGGCCGGCTTCGCCTGAGGCTTCGGTACCTCTTGGTAGAGCTCGACGACGCCGTTCGAAAGCACGACCTTGTCGCGCTCCTTCACCTTGCAGCGCACGGTGACCTTGTCGCCGTCTCGCCACAGCTCGGTGATCAGCGTCTCGCCGGGGAAGACGCTGTCGGCGAAGCGGGCGCGGATGCTCTTGAACAGGCGCGCGTCGCCGTCGCAGAACGCGCCCACCGCGTGGCGTGCGGCGTAGCCGAACGTGCACAGGCCGTGGAGGATCGGCTTATCGAAGCCGAAGTTCTTCGCGAACGTCGGATCCGCGTGCAGCGGGTTCCAGTCGCCGTTCAAGCGGTAGAGCAGCGCTTGGTGCTCGTCGATCTTCTGCTCGACGACCTTGTCGGCGGCGCGCTCCGGCGGGCTGTTCGCGTCGCTGGCAGGGCCGCGCTCGCCGCCCCAGCCGCCCGCCCCGCGCACGACCATCGACAGCTCGTTGGCGATCAAGAGCTCGCCCGCCTCGTCGAAGCTCTTCATCTCCATCACGACGACAGCGTTCTTTCCCTTGTCCCAGATCTCCTTGATCTTCGCCTTGTGGGTGAGCTTCGCGTGCGGCGGCAGGGGTCGCGTCACCGAGATGTATTGCTCGCCGTGCAGCACGCGCTCGAAGCCATAGTTGAGGCCAGGCGCCATCTCGCCGCGGCGCGCGGCGTCGAGCAGCGCCTTGATCGCCGGGGTCACCCCGTACGTCGGGAAGGGCTGGAAGCCCCGCGGGCTCATCTCGTACGCGTAGGCGACCTCCTTCTCGTCGAGGGGGTTCGAAGCGGCGCCGATCGACAGCGCGTAGAGGGAGAGATCTCGCTCGTCGTAGCTGGTCGTGACGGCCGGGAACTCGTAGCCGAGGGCCGCGTCGACATCGATGAGCTCGTTGCCGCCGTGGCTCTTCTTGTTGATGTTGTCGAGGATCGGCTGCATCGACTCGTTGATGTTCGTCGGGTGCGTGGTCTTGGCGAAGCCGGTGATGTCGCCGAACGCCTTCTGCACCTGCTCGATCGAGATCGGCTTGCCGTTGCCGAAGGTCTTGCCCTGGCTGCGCTCCCAGCGAAGCTTCGCCATGAAGCCGCCGCCCACCTCGAACGTGCCGCCGTTCTCCTGGCAGCTCTCGTGCGCGAGGTACGCGACGAGCGGCGATACGACCTCGGGCTTGAGCGCGTCGACGACCTCCTTGGGGAGCACCGTCTCGGTGAGGCGTGAGCCGGCGATCGGGGCGATCGTGTTCGCGAACACGTTGTTCTTCTTGCCCTCCAGCGCGAGCGTTTGGGCAAAGCCGATGATGCCCATCTTCGCCATCGCGTAGTTCGCCTGGCCGAAGTTGCCGTAGATGCCGGCTGCGGACGCCGTCATGATGATGCGGCCGTACTTCGCGTCGCGCATGTGCGGCCACGCGGCCTTGGTGACCTTGTAGCTGCCGAGCACGTGCACCCGGTAGATGAGGTCCCAGTCCTCGTCGGTCATCTTCTGGAAGCTGGTGTCGCGCAGGATGCCGGCGTTGTTGACGATGATGTCGATGCGCTTGTACGCATCCATCGCGGCTTGCACGATCTTGTCGCCGTTCTCGACCGAGTCGTAGTTCGCGACCGCCTCACCACCCGCCGCCTTGATCTCCGCGACGACGCGCTCGGCCGGCGTCTTGTCGCCGCTGCCGCCGCCATGCATGGAGCCGCCGAGGTCGTTCACCACGACCTTGCAGCCTCGGCTGCCGAGAAGCAGGGCGTGCGAACGGCCCAGGCCGCCGCCGGCGCCCGTGACGATAGCGACGCGGCCATCGAAGCGGAGCTCGCTCATGATCGTTCCTCCTCCACGCGCCCCGGCGAATCTGTCGGGGTCTAATATTTAGCGTGCGAACCTTTAGTGCGCCAGGCGCCGGAGTCAACGGGGGACGTGGGGTGCTGCTATGAAGAGACCGTGAGATCCGTGGCCCTGGGCTCCCTCGTCGCGGCGCTGCTCCTGTCGGTGGCCTGCGGTCCGCCCGCAGACTGCCCGCCGTGCAGCACGGCGGCCGCCGGTCCGACGAGCTCCACGACCCCGGCCGCTCCGGCGCAGTCCGGCGCGAAGCGGCTCGTGTTCAAGAAGCTCGACCGCGAGGTGAAGAGCCTGGACCTGGACGCGATCTTGAAGGCGGTGCCCGCCGAGACGGTGAAGCAGCACGACCCCTACTACAACCGAGAGAAGACCTACCGCGCGGTGCCGCTCTCGCACGTGGTGACCCTCGCGTTCCCGGGTGAGGAGGGGCTGCCGACGAAGGAGTTCGTGCTGCGCGCGCTCGACGGCTACACGGTGCCGCTCAGAGGCGGAAAGGTCTTCGAGGACGGCGCCTACATCGCGTTCGAAGATCTGGAGGTGCCTGGCTGGGAGCCGATCGGCCAGCAGAAGGCGAACCCGGGGCCCTTCTACCTGGTGTGGGCGAAGAGGGAGCAGACCAACCTCGAGACGCACCCACGGCCGTATCAGCTCGCTTCCATCGAGATCGCCGACTTCGAGGTCGTCTTCCCCTGGACCGTCCCGCGAGGGCTCGCCGAGGGCACGCCCGAGCGTCGAGGCTTCGGGACGTTTCGCGAGCAGTGCGTCCACTGTCACGCGATCAACCGACAAGGCGGTCGCGTCGGGCCAGAGCTCAACGTGCCGAAGAGCATCGTGGAGTATCGACCGATCGATCAGATCAAGGCGTACATCAGGGACCCTCTCACGTTCAGGTACTCGACGATGCCGCCGCACCCGAAGATGACCGACCAAGATCTCGACGACCTGGTCTCCTACTTCACCGCGATGAAGGAGCGGAAGCACGACGAAGAGACGGCGAAGCCGCCTGGAAGTGTGGCGCCCGCGCCGTCCTCGAGCGCACCGCCCGCACCCTCGTCGAGCGCGCGTTCGCCGGGAGATCCGCAGCACCTTTGAGCCGCTCGCGAAGCAGTTATCGAAGTGAACGTGCTGTTCGCCGGAAACTGGACGGACCTGCAGGTACTGATTAAACCTGCAGGCATGAACGCAAACCACCACGCGGTCCTCTACGCCCTCTTCACGCTCGCGCAGACCGATCAGCACGCGACCGTCCTGCGCGTCGCCCGCTCGTCGGGCCTCTCGCGCGACGAGGTGGAGTCCTCGCTCGCCGCGCTCGATCGCGCAGGCCTCGTCTTCGGCGAGCGTGTCCGGTTGACGATGCAGGGGCTCGGCGCGGCGCTGATGATGGGCGCGCCGCGCGCCCGCCGTGTCGCGCCGGCGAAGAAGGCGGCCTGACGACGGTGGAGGGCGGCCGCGCGGCACAGCTCGGCCGCGAAGTTGCTCGTGCCTGCGCGGCGGGCGGCATCATTCGCGGCCCATGCGCCTCCAACGCCCCTTCCTTCTCATCATCGTGCTCGCCGGGTGCGCGCGCCCTTCCGAGCGGACACCGAGCCCGCCGCGCATCGCCTTCGACCCCGACGTCGTCGAGACGCACGCGCCTGCGCCGATCGAGTCCCCCGCGCGGGTCTCCGCCGCCTTCGATCCGACGAAGGCCGACCCCACCTGCGACGCGACGCCTGCGTGTCAGGGTGAGTCGTGCTGCACGAAGATCCTCGTGCCTGCTGGCTCGTACGCCGACCCGCGCGCTGGAGAGGTCGGCGTCGAGGCGTTCTATCTCGACAAGTACGAGCTCACCGTCGGCCGCGTGAGGCGCTGGGTCGAGGCGGGGAGCCCGGTGCCCGCAGACGGTGTGCTCCTCGGCGACGACTCGGGCGGCAAGCCCATCCGCTGGAGCGCTTCGTTCAAGGTGCAGGACGAGGACCGGCTGCGCGGCTGGGAGCGCTACGACACGTGGCGCGTCGGCAAGGCCGAGCTCCCGAAGAACTTTCTCGACTGGTACACGGCTGCCGCGGTGTGCGCGCACGCAGGCGGACGCCTGCCGACCGACGCCGAGTGGCGCTACGTCGCGCTCGGCGGCGATGAAGCTCGAAAGTTTCCATGGGGCGCGGAGCCGCAGACACCCGAGCGCGCCGTCTACAACTGCATGGGCGATGGCGATCAGAGCTGCTCGCTCGCCGACATCCTCCCCGTCGGCTCACGCCCGAAAGGCGCTGGCCGCTGGGGGCACCTCGACCTCGCAGGCTCGATGTTCGAGTGGACGCTCGACGCCGGAGGGTCCGAGCAGACAGTGAACCGAGGCGGGGGGTTCTGCTACATCGGCGGGCTCGATCGGCGCGTCGAGGTCGCCAAGAGCACGGAGAACGTGCGCCGAGACAAGCCCGACGTCGTGAGCCATATGGTCGGCGCTCGCTGCGCGTTCGACGTCGAGGAGACCGGCCATGCCGTCGCCTCTCGCTGACCGCGGCTGGCTCCTGTTCGTCGCCGCGCTCGGCGCGCTCGCCCACGGCTGCGACGAGGGTCGGGCCGAGCCGGCGGCGCCGGGCGCGCCGTCCGAGGTCGAGGTCGCGGCGGTCGAGGTCGGCGCGCGCGAAGTGGCTCCGCCGGCGGTCGCGGCCGAGCCGCGTGAGAGCCCAGCCCGGGACGTCGTCCCCGCGCAGCACGAGCTGCCCGCGACGCGCACCTGTCCCGAAGGGACGGCCCTCCTCGAGGGTGGCGCGCTGACGACGCTCGAGCGCGGCCCGGCCGTGCGCATCGAGCCGTTCTGCCTCGATCTCGACGAGGTCTCGGTCGCCGAATTTCGGGCGTGCGTGCGCGACGGCCGCTGCGATCGCGCGTGCGCTCCGGGCGCGCGCTGCCCCGAGGTCCCCGCCCGCACCGACTGGCGGATCCCCGGCGAGGACGACGTGGTCTCCCGCTTCTGCAACGGCGGCCGAGAGGGGGCCGATGAGCACCCCGTGAACTGCGTCTCGTTCGAGGAAGCGATCGGGTATTGCGCGGCGCAAGGCAAGCGCCTGCCGACCGGCGACGAGTGGGAGTGGGCCTCGCGCAGTGCCCTGTCGCGACGCGCCTCCCCATGGGGCACCGCCGTCGCCACGGACGAGATCTGCTGGGGCAAGCCGCACAAGCGCGCCGGGACGTGCGCGCGCGGCGCCCACCCGAAGGACCTGACGGCGCAGAACGTCCGCGCGATGGGCGGGGGCCTGAGCGAGTGGGTCAGCGCGCCTGCGCGCGCGCGGAGCGGAAAGGCCGCGGCCTCCGGCGCGCGCTGGGCGTACGGCGCGTCGTGGTACGCGATCGACGACGGCTACGCGCGCGCGGCGCTCGGCGGGGTGCAGATGCCCGCACGAAGGGCGGAGACGGTCGGCTTCCGCTGCGCGCTCTAGTCCCCTGGAACCATCGATGCTTGAAGAACTCGGGCCGCCCCTGACGGGGCGAAGGCGGCCCGAGTTCTTGGGCAACTCGTGGGTCTTGTCCCGGAGGGGACCCGTCATTGTTTGCGTGGAAACTCCGTTTCCACGGGACTCTAGCGAGCCTCAGGGTTGCCGCCGCCCGCTGTCAGCTTCATGTCAGTGGGCGATGCGGCGCACCCAGCGGCTCTTCGCCCTCACCGAGTACCTGCGCGGACGGCGCACCGGCGTGACGGCCGAGGCGCTCGCGTCGCGCTTCGGCGTCACCGTGCGCACGATCTATCGGGACCTCGACGCCCTGCGTGACGCGGACCTCCCGCTCGGCGCCGAGCGCGGGCGCGGCGGTGGCTATGCGCTCGACAAGAGCTACAGCCTGCCGCCCGTCAACTTCACCGCTCGCGAGGCCGCGCTGATCATCGCCATGGGGCGCCACGCGCTCGAGCTGCGCCTGATGCCGTTCGGCGACACCTTGGGCGCGGGCCTCGACAAGATCCGCGCAGCGCTCTCGACGTCCGCGCAGCGCGAGCTGCTCTCGCGGCTCGACGAGCTTTCCTTCCTCGGCGTCCCCGGTCTGCCGAGCGACGCGCCGGTCCGCGCGGCCGTCGAGCGCGCGTGGTTCGAAGGCCAGCCGCTGCGCATCTCGTATGTCGACGGCGGCAAGGTCGAGACCCAGCGCGACGTGCGCATCCGCGGCGTGCTCATGGAGCGCCACGAGACGCGGCTCGACGCGGAGGACCTCGCGAGCGGAGAGCGCCGCCACTTCCGGCTCGACCGCATCACCCGCGCCAAGGTGCTCCGCGACGACGCCCGCTGCGCAACCCGCCATCAGCTTGAGGTTGGCCGGGCGAGCCGAGCAGCGCGAGAGCCACGCTCTCGTCCGCGGGAACGGCGCGAGGTCCACGCCCAGGTGGCTCAGCCACTGGAAGATCGACGCCAGGTGGAAGTCGACCAGGGTCGCGCCCTCGCCGAGCACGGTGGGCTTGCCGCCGAGCTCGGCCTCGAAGACGCCGATCAGCGCTTCGAGCTCCTCTCGGGCTGCGGCCCCGGCGGGGGCGTGACGAAGCTCGGCCGGGGAGCGATCGCTGGTGTTGCGCTGCCAGCGGACCACCGCCTCCACCAGGCTGACGTTCGCCCAGACCAACCACTTGAGCGCCTCCCCCCGCTTCTTCCCGGGGGCCGGATACAGGCCCTTGTCCACGCCGAACGTCTCGCCCAGATACGCCTGGATGGCGGCCGACTCGAAGATGACGGTCCCGTCGTGCACGAGCACGGGCACCTTGAGGTTCGGGTTGACCGCCCTCAGCTTGCGCTCCTTGTCGGCGGGATCTTGCAGGTCGACCTGCACCCCCTCGTAGGGGATCGAGAGCTCCTCCAGGCTCCAGTGCACGGTCCCAGCGGTGGACATCGGGGCGTAAAAAAACGTCAGGCTCATCGGACTCTCCTCGTTGGCGCGACCTAGCGCGCAGAAGGAGCATGCCCGCAGCCTGTGACAGCCTTCTGTCAGGTTTGATGCTCGGGCGGTGGCCTCGGCGTCGAACAAAAAAGCATCGGGACGGGCAGGCGTGCGCCTCCCGTCCCGAACCTCACGCCGAGTCGCGCGCTAGCGCGCGAGCAAGCTCACAGACAAGCCGCGGTGTTCTCGCAGGAGAAGTCGTTGCAGTCCGCGAAGCCGTTGCCGTCGTTGTCGACGCCGTCCGAGCAGGTCGTGTAGTCGAGCTCGAGCTCGCCGCACACCGTGACGTACGGGTTGCGGTTGCAAGAGAAGTCCTCGCAGTCGATGAAGTCGTCGGTGTCGGCGTTGTCGACGCCGTCCGAGCAGTCGGCGTCGTTCGACTCCGGGCAGACGTCGACGTTCGGGTTGATCTGGCAGCCGAAGTCCGCGCAGTCCTCGAAGTTGTTGCCGTCCTCGTCGATGCCGTTCGAGCACTCGGTGGCGGACGCGCTGTCCCACTGGGCCATGGGGACGGCGACCTCGGTCGTACCGTCGCACACGGCGATGCCTTCCTTCTGGCAGCCGATGTCGTCGCAGTCGATGGCGCCGTCGAGGTCGTCGTCGTCTCCGTTCGAGCACAGCTCGTTCGTGGCCTCCGTCGGCAGGCCCTTGCACTCGGTCGCCTCGGCGACGATCTGGCACGCGAAGTCGCCGCAGTCGATGAAGGCGTTCGCGTCGTCGCTCACGCCGTTGGTGCACTGGGCGTTGGCGAGCATCTCGTAGTCGGCCGGGTCGACCGCGACGGGCGTCGTGCCGTCGCAGACCACGATGCCTTCGCTCTGGCAGTCGAGGTCTTGGCAGTCGGCGTCGCCGTCGCCGTCGTTGTCGTCGCCGTCCGCGCAGCGGGCGTTCGACTGCTCGCGGTTGCAGGCGGCGAGCTCGGCGCACGCGTTGTCGAGGCAGTCGATGAAGCCGTTCTCGTCGTTGTCCTCGCCGTCGGAGCACGCGGCGTTCGACGTCTCGGCCGGCTTCACGCAGGTGGGCACCGACTCGCAGTTGAAGTCGTCGCAGTCCTCGAAGGTGTCGCAGTCGTTGTCGACGCCGTCGGTGCAGCTGGCCTCGCTGTCCTCGGTGCCGGTCGGCGTGCACATGCCATTGCCGCTCGAGCCGCCTCCGCCCTCGCTGGTGTTACCGCCGTTGTTGCCGGCGCCGTTGCCGCCGTCGTTGGTCGAGTTTCCCGACCCGCCGCCGCCGGTGTCGTCGACGTCGTCGCGACAGCCCGTGGCTGCGAGGGTGCTGAAACCAAAGAGGACTGCGACCAAAGCGAGGTTTTTCGACTTCATAGTGTGGGCTCCCGAAGCTAGGCGTTACACCAAGATGCCCCCGGCGTCGTGACATTCCGGGGGGCGCGTCGTGACGATTGTAGGAGAAGCGACGAGCCGCTACCTTCCGCGCTCATGACCAACGCACGATCCATCATGCTGGCGCTCGGGCTCGGCGCCAGCCTCTTCGCGGCCGCTGGATGCAAGAAAGACGAGCCGCCGCCGGAGACGCCTGTCACCCCGCAGCCGACCACGACCCAGACCGTGGCCCAGCCGCAGACTGGGGACGCTGTGATCCAGGGTGACCGGATCATCATTGCCCGCCCCATCTATTACGACACGGACAAGGACACGATCCGTCCGGAGAGCTTCTCGATCATCGACGCGGTCGCGAACGTCGTGATCGCGCACCCCGAGATCAAGATGCTCTACGTCGAGGGCCACACCGACAGCCAGGGCAACTTCGACTACAACCGCGGCCTGTCCGAGAAGCGCGCCAACGCGGTCGTCATGGCGCTGTCGGCCCGGGGCGTGAAGACCCCGATGCAGATCGCCGGCTACGGTGCGACCGCGCCGATGTGCGCGACGCCCGACGAGGTCTGCTTGCAGCTCAACCGCCGCGTCGAGTTCCGCATCAAGCGGGACTAGCTGTTTTCTTTCTCGCGCGCCCGCTGCCGCGGGTCCCCACGGTCTTCACGCGCAGGAGCGCGCGAAGACCGGCGCGAGCGGGCGAGGTAGGCTTGGATCATGTCGGCGCAGCCTGAGCGCGGAACGATCGTGGGCGGTCGCTACCGCCTCGAGTCCGTCCTCGGGGAGGGCGGGATGGCGGTCGTGTGGCGGGCGATCCACACGAACATGGACCGCCCGGTCGCGCTGAAGCTCGTGCGGCGCGAGTTCGTGAAGGACGAGCAGGTCCGGGAGATGTTCGTGCGCGAGGCGCGCGTAGGCACGCGCATCGGCAAGAACGCGCACATCGTCGACTTCCTCGACGCCGACGTCGACGAGCAGCTCGGCGTGCCGTTCCTCGCGATGGAGCTGCTCTCGGGCGAGGGGCTCGACGCGCGCATCAAGCGCGAGGGGCCGCTCGGCGCCGCGCTCGTCGCGAGCGTGCTCGAGCAGCTCGCAGACGCGCTCGACCAGGCGCACTCCGCGGGGGTCTTTCACCGCGACCTCAAGCCTCAGAACCTGTTCCTCGCGAAGGACGCGAAGCAGCGCGTCTCGCTCAAGGTGCTCGACTTCGGGATCGCGAAGCTCGCCGACACCGTGACGCAGTCGTCGACGCACGTCGGCACGCCCGCCTACTCGGCGCCCGAGCAGCTCGGCGCGGCCTGGCAGAAGATCGCAGAGCAGAAGGGCAAGGTCATCGCGACCCAGGTCTCCGCGGCGACCGACATCTGGGCGCTCGGCCTCGTCGCGTACGAGATGCTGATCGGGACGCCCTCGGGGGCGCTGTGGAACGCCTCGACCCTGGCCGAGCTGCCCGTCAAGATCGTGCTCGAGCTGCCGCCGATCGCATCGGAGCGCGCGGGCGAGCGGGCCGGCTCCTGCCTGCCGGCTTCGACGCTTGGCTCCTGCGCTGCATCGACCTCGACGCGACGAAGCGCTTCCAGTCCGCTGGCGACGCTGTCGGCGCGATCTTGCCCGCGCTCCGCGCGCTCGCGTCCGCGCCGGGGGTCGCCGCGCGGCGGCCGGCCTCCATCGCGCCGCCGGCCGCGGCGAGCCCCTCGCCGCCCCAACCGCCGCAATACGGCGCATACGCCCCGGCGCCGCAGCCCGCCCCCGTGGGGGCGGCCGGCGCGCCTGCGCCGCTCCCTGCCCAGCCCTTGCCTCATGGGCGACCGCCCGTGCCCGCCTACGACCCCTCTCAGCAGCCGCGCGCCTGGCCGCACACGCCGCCGCCGGGCGGGTCGGGGCCCGCGGACCCGCGCCTGTTCGCGTGGGCGGCGCACCACAGCGCAGCTCTGCAAGCTCCGGCCGACGTCCGCTTCTACATGGGGTGGAACCCGTTCCAGTTCTTGCCGCCGATCAGCCACGCGTCGCGCGACGCGCGGCTGCCCGTGCGAGACGCGACGGTCTACATCGCGGAGGTGTTCACGAACGACGCCGTCCGGCGGGCCGCGGGTGAAGACCGCTTCATCGCCGCGTTCGTCACCTCGAGCCGCTTCTACTATCGCGCGGCCCTCCGCTCGAAGCAGGGCAGCGGCGTCGCGGACGGGCTCGGTCAGCTGTTCGACGCCTTCAGCGCGCCGCCCACGCTCGGCGACATGCACTTCGAGCGCTTCTTCGATCTTCGCTTCCCCACGCAGCAAGAGGGCCACATGGCGCTGCCGATCCCCTTGCGACAGCTGCTCGTGAACGCGGGGTTTCGCGGCAACCTCGAGCTCAGGCCGGGGGGGATGGTCGTGCGCAGGGCCGACGTGACGCAGTTCGATCCGGTCGAGCTGGATCGGCTGCTCGAGGCGACGCGCGGGATCTACAACGTCCTCGCGCCGTAGCCCTGCGTCTGGCCATGCGCCGGCGTGAAGGCCTGCGCGCGATGGTGCCAGGCGGCCGCAGCGGCGTGGCAGGTCGCGAAGACGATCGAAGGGTGGAGCCCCGAGATGCGGTGCGCCTCGGTGCCGCGTGGAGCGGGTACCTCGAGCAGCTCTTCGACCGCGTTCAGGCGGAAGGTCACGTCCTTCAGGCGGTAGTGCAGCAGGATCATACAACCCGCCCCACCGAGCAGCCCGAGCGGCAGGACGCTGCCTGCGATCGTCGACGGGTGGGCGCCAGCGAGCCGATGAAACAGCGCGAGCACCCCGGCCAGCGTCGCGAGGAGGACAAGCGGGCTCAACAGGAGCTGGAGGCGCGCGCTGCGCGCGCGGCTGTCGCACCGCGGGCACAGGGCGACCTCGATCCGGCGAACCTTCGTGACGAACGGGAAGAGCCATAGCGCGAAGATGATCCAATCGGGCGCGTACCGGATGGCGAACGTCCTGGTGATCGACGGGCTCGCCGCCCCACATTTCGCGCACGCGTGCAGCGCGATGGGAGTTCCGGCCGACAGGTAGAGCTGGCCATATTTCTCGACCGCGTAAGGAAACGCTGGCCCCGCGTTCGAGCCGTGACCCGGAGGTGCATAGTGCATGCACCATGAGTCGGCTCCGGGCGCGAGCCGTGGACAGAAATTCACTCGGCTCGGCTCGTCCGACTGACCTGGCAAGCCAGGTGAGCCGTTGGGTCGACAATCGTCAGTTGGCTTCGGTGAGGTCGATCCCTGTCGGGGCCGTGACCTCGACGCGCGGGGCCAGCCGCCCGTCCACCAGATCACACCTGGCGTGCCCCAGCGAGACCTGGAAGGTGCGTCCCAGCGTCGCGGCGTCCTTCGAGGAGAGCGCGCTGCTCTCGATGCGACCCGCGTGTCGCTTGTCGTCGTCGCTGTCGCGGTAGGTGAGGGTGATCGCCTCGGTGTCCTTCGGGACCGTGAACACGGCGCGCAGCGGCTCGCCTGGCGCGGTCGCCGGTACGACCTCCACGCTCGCGCTGGCGCTCCCCTTCGACTTGCCGTCGGCGGCGCGCACCGCGAGCGCCTCCACGCGGTCGGCTGGGGCGCAGTGGTCGTAATACGAGGGCGCAGAGGGTGAGAACGAGCGTGAGCTCGTCGCCCACGGGGGCGGTCACGCTGGTGACGACGTCGTCGACCACCTCCACGAACACCTTCCCCCTCGACGCGACGGCGCGAAGCGTCGCGCTAGCGCCGTCGTCCAGCGACAGCGAGCAGGCGCCGAGCCGGCTGGTCCTCCACCCGCCCTCCGCGAACGCGGGGTCGACGACGACGTCCGGGACGAGCGGGCCCGAGAAGGTGTCGACGCCTGGGCCTGCGGCCCCCGACGCGTCGCACCGTGGCGCTGTCCACTCGTAGCTGCCGCTGAAGCTGCGATAGTCCCAGTCGGTCTTGCCTTGGTTCTCCTGGAGGGTCCAGAAGCCGACCGACTCGTCTACCAGCGGCGCGAGGGGGGCGATCGAGTACGACTTCGTGTAGGCCCAGCGCCAAGCCGAGCCCCCCGACTTGTCGCGCTGGAAGCGCTCGCCGTCGAAGAAGACGGCCTCTTCTCCGACCTGCGCGGCGCCGTGTCCGTCGTTGCACACGGCCGCGAGCAGGCGTCGCTCGGCGACCGAGGCGCCGGCGCGCGTGACGCGCCAATATTCGAAGCGCGCGCACCCGCCGTAGCTCGCCGCGAAGCGGTCGGTTCCGCTCTCGGACGTGAACGTCTCGTCGACCGCGGCTTCGTCGTTGAAATAGCGCTCGACGCCGAGCTTCACCAGCACGACGAGCACCGCCGGATCCGAGGTCGCCGGCGTCGTCTTCACGATCTTGCACGGCTTCCGTTCGGCGCACAGGTCGACCTCGAGGGCGCGCTCGAACGAGATATGGGCCTCGGGGGCGGTGGTGGCGCTCGCGGCGCTCGAGGCAGCGGCGCTGGGCGAGAGCACGACCTCGTCGGGCGCAGCGGCGGCGCCCGCGCAGCCGACGACCCCGAGCAGCCACGCCATGCATCCCTCGCGCGCGCCTGACACGCGGGACTCGGCACCAGGGTCGCGACGAGCATCGCGGCCGCCAGCGCGAGCGCCGCCGTGAGCCAGAAAGCGGTGGCGGCCGAGACGTCGTACACCGCGCCGAAGAGGACGTTCGCGGGGAGCAGCGCGGCGCCGGTGATCGCGGCGAGGGCGCCGAACCCCTTGCTGCGGGCGCCGGGCGGGCAGACGCCCGCGATGAAGGCCTTCTCGGCCTCCTCGGTGAGCTCATAGAACACGCCATAGAGGAGGAAGAGCAGCCACATGACCCAAGGGCTCGGGCTCAGCGCGAACGCCGCGTAGGTGAGCGCGTAGGTCACCCAGCCGAGGACCAACGCGCGCTTGGGGCCCACGCGATCGGCGATCGCGCCGCCGGGCACGTTGAGCGCCGCCTTCGCCAGCTGCAGGCACACCCAAGCGAGCGGGAGCCATTGCAGCGCCAGGCCTTGGCGAGCGAGGTGAGCGAGCAGGAACGTGTCGGCCGACGCGCTCAGCGAGAAGACCCCGATGACGATCAGCAGACGCTTGGCCGCGGGCGGCAGCGGCGCGGGGCGCACCTCTGCCGCCGTGGCCTCCGCGCTCCCGCCGCCTGGCTCGGCGGGGCCACCCTGCCGTGGCGCGTCCGCCGCGGCCCGCCGAGTGACGGCGATCGCGACGACCGTCGACAGGACCCCCGGCACGATCGACGCCAAGAGCACCTGCTCGAGCGACAGCCCGAGACCCAGGAGCACGAACGCGAGGCCTCCGCCCAGCACCGCGCCGAGGTTGTCCATGCTCCGGTGGACCCCGAACGCGAGGCCGCGCTGTCCTCGCTCCACCGCTGCGGCGATGAGCCCATCGCGCGGCGCGGAGCGCAGCCCCTTGCCGACGCGATCGGCGCTCCTCAGCGCGGCCGCGTGCCACGGCGCGCCCGCGAGGGCGTACAGGGGCCTGACGATCGCGGCCAGGCCATAGCCGATGACGACCAGCCGCGCTGGGCGGGCGCCGCGGTCGACCGCCGCCCCGGTGCCCACCTTGATCGCCGCGCTCGTCGCCTCCGCGAGCCCCTCCATCACTCCGAGCGCGAGCGCCCCTCCGCCGAGCCCGGCCATCAGCGCGGGCAGCAGCGGGACGACCATGTCGCTCGCGGCGTCGGTGAGCAGCGAGACGAGCCCCAGGCCCCACACCACGGGCGGCAAGCCCTTGAGGCGCCGCAGCGCGTCCTGCCACACCCCGTCGTCAGCCCGCGCTTCGCTGGATCAGCTCGACCTTGTACCCGCTCGGGTCCTCGACGAACGCGATCACGGTCGTCCCGTGCTTCATGGGCCCAGGCTCACGCGTCACCTTGACGCCTTGAGCGCGGAGCGCCTCGACCGTCGCGTAGATGTCCGTGCAGCCGAGCGCGAGGTGACCGAAGCCGTTGCCGATCTCGTAGCTCGAGGTGTCCCAGTTGTGGGTGAGCTCGATCACCGTGCTGTCGCTCTCCTCGCCGTAGCCGACGAACGCGAGCGTGAACTTCCCTTCGGGGAAGTCCTTCTTCCTGAGGAGCTTCATGCCGAGGGCTTCGCAGTAGAAGCGGAGCGAGGCGTCGAGATCTCCGACTCGGAGCATCGTGTGGAGGAACCGCATGCCGCACGTGACCACGGCTGGTCGGAGGCGAGAAGTCCCGTACGATGCGCTGCACGAGATGTTCTTCGTCGTCGACTTCGTCCGCCGAAAGCTGGCGGCCCGGGAGGTGTTCCCCGAGTCGTGGCGGATCGTCCTGCGCAAGCGCGTGCCGTTCTATCGGGGGCTGTCGGGGGACGAGCGCGAGCGCTTCGAGCTGAAGCTCAAGGTCTTCGCTCGCACGAAGCCCTTCTGCGGGGCGGGGGGGATGGTGATCGACGAGGAGGTGAAGGTCGTGGTCTCCGCGGCCGCGGCCAGGCTGGTCATGAACATCCCGGGGGAGCACTACCAGCGCCTCAACGA
This sequence comes from Polyangiaceae bacterium, assembly GCA_016719945.1. GTDB lineage: Bacteria > Myxococcota_A > Polyangia > Polyangiales > Polyangiaceae > Xiheicaenibacterium. Next base: position 480,912 of record JADJYE010000030.1, read on the forward strand.
GATCGTGGTCTACCCCTCCCACTACAAACACGAGGACAAGAAGGGCGCGGTCATCTTCGGGGAGGCGTTCGGTCCTGGCGTCGTCGTGCTCTCGTACGACGCGGTCTTGCACGGCCTTTCGAACCCGCACGACGGGCACGACACCGCGACCCACGAGTTCGCGCACGCCCTCGACGCGGCGGATGGTGGCTTCGACGGCACGCCCGAGCTACCCACCATGGCAGCGTACGCGCCCTGGGCGAAGCACATGGCCGAGGGCTTCGCGTCGCTCACCCGGCGTGTCGGGCGCAAGGGCCGGCGCGTGCTCCGCGACTACGGAGCGACCAACGAGGCCGAGTTCTTCGCGGTGGCGACCGAGGCCTTCTTCGAGAAGCCGGCGCAGCTGCGCTCGACCCACCCAGGCGTGTACGAGGTGCTGTCGAGGTACTACCGCGTCGACCCTGTCACGGTCGCCGCGAAGACGGCGGGGGGCCGGCAGGCGGCTCGCCCCAGGTCGGGGTGACCGAAGCGAGCGTCACCATGGCGTCACGCTGATCGCCGCTCGCGAGAAAGTCCTGCACGGTGCGGGCGATCACCGCGGACACGAGCGTGAGCATCGGCAGGTGCGCGCCGCCTTCGCAGGTCGCTTGCCCTTCGTGGTCCTCGGCGTCGGGCGTGAAGCGCGCGTCCCAGCGGACGAGCCCGAACGCGCCGTCCTGAGAGATTCCCGCGTGCAAGAGCGGCAGCGCCACGCCGCGCGCGAAGCGCGACACGATCGAGCGGCTCGCCGCGTTGTCGAAGCAGTCGACCGCCAGCGACGCGGTCGCGAGCAGGGTCGAGACGTTCGCGTCGCTCAGGCGAACACCGAAGGCTTCGCTCTTCAGCCCATAGAAATTGAGGAGCTGGGCCTTCAGCGCGTCGGCCTTGTTCTTCCCGATCGAGGCCTTCACGAAGGCTTGAGACGCGAGGTTCTTCGCCTCGACCCGGTCGAAGTCGATGAAGGCGAAGGAGGCCTCGAGGTTGCGGCACGCGACCGCGGCGTGGGAGCCGAGGGCTCCGACGCCGCAGATCACGACGCGCCTCAAGCGCTCCTCCGACCTCCGAACGGGACCTTCGGGCGCAGGTAGATGCGGCGCTCGCCGGACGGACCGGTGAACCGATCGACCACATAGTGGTCGAACGCGCTGTCGGCGACCGACGGGAAGGCCGCGCCGCGGACGCAGCCCGCGCGGACCACCTCCACCGCGATGCGGCGGACGTCGCCGTCGGTCAGGTTGACACCCGACTCGAGCGGGAAGTCGGCGCTGAGGCCGGCATAGGTGATGTTGAGGATGGCCATGTTCCTTCCCTCCGCTCGAGGCGACGGCGTCGCCGCCGAGCTCTCGTCGCCTCGTGATTCGGCGACGCGACCCATCGGACGGGGCACAGCTTCGGAGCTGACAGTCTGTGGACGTACGGGGCAGGCGTTTGTTTTCCGACTCGGAGAACGTTTGAGGGGTTTCTTTCTTTCGGTGCCTGCCCCGCTGCTTGTGTGAAGAAAGCCTTCGCCGATCGGAAAGCAAGGCTCGGGCCGCAACCGCGGCTCAGGGCGTCACATTCCGGACGCTCGTCGCAGCCGAGAGACCCAGTCCGGCTCGGGATCGATTGCGGAATCGGCGCCTTGGCCGCCCGCGCCAGGGAAGACCTCCCGCCGTAGCGCGCCCTCGGCGGTCACGACGCTGAAGCGCACCGCACGCCCAAGCGCGCTCGACACGGCCTCCATCGTCGTCTCGTCCTCGGTCGAGAAGGCGAGAGGGCCGATCGGGTGCGAGTGGGCGATCTCGGTGAGGCGCTCGCGTTCGCGCCAGATCGCCTCCCAGCGATCGCGAGAGTCGGGGATGTAGGTCGGGCTCGTCCCTTCGTCCCGGTAGAGGATCTCGCCGTCAGCACCCAACAGGAAGAACACTTCGCAGCTCGACACTTCGCTCCCTCTCTCCCTCACCGTCGCGTGATGACGAGCACCCCGTCCTCGATCGCCTCTCGGATCACGCTCGGCAGACTCTCCAGCGTGACCTCTTCATCCGCGCCGGCGAGGCAGATCCCCGCGTCGAAGACGTGAAGGGTCTGCGGGTGCACGACGCTCGTGAAGCGCTCTCCGAGGAATTGGTAGCGCACCTCGAGCGTATCGGGGCCGAGGCGGCGCGCGCCGAGCAGCAGGGCTCCCGCCGCGGTCAGCGCTCGCTCGGCGAGCTCTTCCGGGCCCAGCCGCGGGGGCTGAGCGCGAGCGCGCGGCGTCGCCCTCGCGCGCTCGTAGATCGCGGCGAGCGCCTCGCCGCGAGCCCGCTCTGCGATCCTCGCGCGCTCCTCTTCGCGGCGAAGCGTCAGCTCGTCGAGCAAGGCGTGCGCCGCGGCGCGGCCGTCGTCCGCGATCCTCGGGATGGCCTTGTCGAGCTCGGCGGCCGACAGGCTGACCCCTCGCTCGCGGGCGACCGCGCGGGCCGTCGCCAGCGCGAAGGCTGCGCGCAGCGACGGCGTCACGCCCTTCACACCCGAGAGGCCACGGCCCGCCTCTAGGGCCTCTCGCGCGAGCACCTCCGGCTCCCCCTCGAACAGCGCTTCGTCGAGCAGCAGCGCCCCTGTCGGGTGCCGCCGCGCGCGCAGAGGAGCGAGCGCCTCGGGCTCCGGGGCGCCGAGGCGCTCGAGCAGCTCGAGGCGCCCTCGCGACATCCCCACGTAGCCGCACGCGAAGTGTCCCGTCTCGCCGGGCAAGCCCTCGAGGCTCTCGGGCTCGGCCTGCGCCAGGAGCTCGGCGCCGCGGCCGCGCACGCGGACCCTGTACCAGCCCGGCTCGAGGCCCACGCTGGAGGTCAGCCGCAGCGCGCGGCCGCCGAAGGCGTGCGCCGTGAGCCCCCCGAGAAACAGAACGGCCACCTCTTCCGGCTCGCTCTTCAGGAACTTGCGGTAGTCGACCATCCTCGGCTCGTCTCAGCTGCTATCGTCGTCGCTGATGCTCCCTGTGTCGATGAAGCGAGCTGCCCCGGCCTCGCTCCTCTTCGCGATCTTCGTCGCCGTGACCGGCTCGTCTTGCAAGGAGAACAAGGCGGCGACCGAGCAATGCAAGGGCTCGGACAAGGCGGAGGCGTGTGAGATCTGCTGCAAGGAGAACGGCGCGCCGAACTACGCGTTCGTCTCCGGCGGCGGCTGCCTGTGCCGCGAGTGACCCCGCGCGCCCGGGCCGGCCCTCACGCGCCCGCCGGCAACTGCAGGATCGGCACCGCCATCACCTTCTCGACCCAAGCGGTCGTTCGGCCCCCCCCACCCCACGCCGCGGGCGTGTCCAGCAGCGCGCGGATGACCCGGGGCACCTGGTACGGGTCGTCGAACTGCTCGATGGAGATCTCCGCGAGCCCGACGCCGAGCGCGCGAGCGCAGTCGCGGATGGTCTGGCCGCGCACCGCGGAGACGTTGACGAGCATGGCCAGGGCACCCGGGGCGTAGCCACACTCGGTGAACACCGCGGCGAGCGCGGTCCCTGCCTCGCCTGCTTCGTCGCCGACCACGACCACGAGCAGCCGGTGTCCGGACGGGATGCGGACGCCCGAAGCCGACAGCGCTCGCACCGCCGCGCCGTGGATCGTCCCGCCGCCGGCCTTGATGCCCCCGAGCATGTGCTGGACCGCGGCGCGAGACGCGGCCTTGGGCCGGAGCACCGTCCCCATCGTGTCGAAGCACGCGACGTGGACTCGCTCGAGCGCGAAGCCCGCCAGGATGCGCCCGAGCGCCTCCTTCGACTGCTCGATCGCGCCCTCCATGCTGCCCGACTTGTCGATCAGGAACATCACGTGCACGTCGTCGGCGCTCGCCTCGCTGGCGGCCTTCTTGACCGCGTGGTCGGCAGCCTCCTCGAGCTTGTCGCGCAGCGCAGCGCTCTTCACGTTCTTCGCGACGTGGAGGCTGCGCTGGTCGGTCGAGGCCTCGATCGCCGCCTCCCAGCGGACCCTGATCTCGGGATCGGCCATCAGCCCGAGCTCCTCGAGCGTCGGGGTCATGACGCGCAGATCGCGATCCGACAGGGACGGCAAGAGGGCGGCCATGATGGCCGGGGTCAGGCCGACGTCCTTGGGCAGCCGCCCGACGACCTCCTTGAAGGAGAGCCGCTGCGTGACGATCGTCTCGCAGATCTCTGCCTCCGACAGGTCGTCGAAGCGACCGCGTTTATCGAGCTTGAGATCGTCGAGACCGACGCCGCGGTGGCCTCCCTTCGACTGCTTCTGCTTCCAGCCGAGGATCTCGAAGAACGCCTGCGTGTCGGGCTTGTAGCCGATCTTGCGCGCAAGGTTCTTGATGGTCTCCTTGTAGCCGGCCTTCACCAGGCCGAGGAGCATCTGCGGGTTCGCCTCGCGCAGGCGCAGCCACTGGGTCGCCGCCTTCGGCCAGCGGCCGAGCGGCGCGCCCTTCGCGGCCGGATCGCCGAACCCGGCCGCGCGGTTGAGCGCCGCGATCTCAGGCGTCTCGAGCAGCTCGGCGACGCGCAGCACGCCCTTGGGCGTCATCATGCGCGTCGACTTGCGATCGTAGAACAGCAACATCGCCTCGCCGACCGCTCGCAGGTCGTCCTCGTGGAAGGCCACCGCGCCGCCTTCGTCCTTGATCGGCTGGCCGGCGCGGGTCTGACAGAGCAGCAGCGCCGCGCAAGCGACCTTGAGATCACGCCACTCGGTCTCCTTCAGCGCGTAGCTCGCGAAGTGCGCGAACAGCGTGGAGTTCAAGAGGTAGATGTCGAGCAGCTTGCCGTAGAGGACGGCGGCCGACGGCACGAACAGGCCCGGCTCGACGGGGGCGCCGCCGAGCTTCTTCTTCGCGCCCTTGCGCGGGTGCCACACGCCGCCGACGTCGAGGCCGGGCCGGTTGTGCCACAGGTGCGCGGACGCGTTGAGGACGAGATCGAGCAGGCGCTCGGCGGGCCCGAGCTGCGCCTCGGGGAGGGTCGTGGGTTGGGTCACGTTGGCGCTCATCTTAGGAGAGGGGCGCGCGCGTCGTGCGCCCGACGTTGCTGACGGTGGGGCGCCTGCCGAGCTGACCTGGCCGAGGTACGATGGCCGCGTGAGCGTCGAGCAAGACATCAGGCAGGCCGCCGAGTGGTTCCGCGACGCCGACGCGCTCGTGCTGTGCGCCGGCGCCGGCATGGGCGTCGACTCTGGGCTCCCCGATTTTCGTGGCAATGAGGGCTTCTGGCGGGCGTATCCGCCGATGAAGGAGCTCGGCCTCTCCTTCTCCCAGATGGCGAACCCGCGCTGGTTCGTGCAAGACCCGACCCTCGCGTGGGGGTTCTATGGGCACCGCACGGCGCTCTATCGGCGCACCCCGCCCCACGAGGGGTTCCAGGTGCTCCGGCGCTTCGCCGAGCAGGCGCCGAAGGGCGCCTTCGTGTTCACCAGCAACGTCGATGGCGCGTTTCAGAAGGCTGGCTTCGACGAAGACTCCATCTGCGAGCCCCACGGCTCGCTCGCGGTGCACCAGTGCCTGCGCGACTGCGGAGCGGGGATCTTCCCCTGCGAGCGACTGGCAGCCAGCGGTGGACCCCAAGACCTTCCGAGCGAGCGAGCCGCTGCCTCGCTGCCCCGAGTGCGGGTCGCTCGCGCGCCCCAACGTGCTGATGTTCGGGGACGGCGAGTGGGACTCTGCCCGCACGGACGCGCAAGAGCGGCGCTTCGACGAGTTCGTGGGGGCGCTTCAGCGCGAGGGAGCCAGGCTGGTCGTGGTCGAGTGTGGCGCGGGCACCGCGGTGTCGACGGTGCGCTCCATGAGCGAGTCGCTGGCCCGAGGCGGGGCGCGGCTCGTCCGCATCAACGTCCGCGAGCCCCAGGTGCCGCCAGGAAACCTGGGCCTCTCGCTCGGCGCCCTCGAGGCGCTGACCCGAATCGAGGCGGCGCTGAGGGGGACTTGACGGGTCCTCACCGCCCCGCGGACCATCGGCGCATGCGTATCGGGATTCTGACGTCGGGTGGGGACGCTCCGGGCATGAACGCGGCGATCCGCGCGCTCGCGGTGGTGGGCAGGGCCCGGGGTCACCAGATGATCGGGATCCAGCACGGTTACGCTGGGCTGCTCGCGGGCGAGCACGCCGAGCTCGAGGCCGACTCCATCGAGGGGATCACCCGCCAGGGCGGCACGATCCTGGGCTCGTCACGCTGCCTGGAGATGATGCAGCCGCCCGGCCAGCGCGCCGCCCTCGAGCGCCTCGACGCCGCGAAGATCGAGGGGCTGGTCGTGATCGGCGGCAACGGCTCGCTGACCGGAGGGCACATCCTCGCGGGGCTCGCGCGTGACCACGGCAGCCCGCTCAAGGTCGTGGGTCTGCCTGCCTCGATCGACAACGACGTCGGGCACGCCGGGCTGTCGATCGGCGTCGACACCGCGGTCAACACCATCGTCGACGCCTGCGACCGCATCAGCGACACGGCCCGCGCGCACAAGCGCTGCTTCATCGTCGAGGTCATGGGCCGAAACTGCGGCTTTCTGGCGATGCGCGCCGGGATCGCCGCCGAGGCGGACGCGATCCTCTATGGCGAGGCGAACGAGACCGAGGACCAGATCGTCGAGCGGCTCCGCAAGATGCTGGAGCGCTGCTTCGCACCGGGGCGCCACAAGAAGCGTGTGCTCATCGTGAAGAGCGAGGGGCTGAGCTTCCCGGTCGCCCGGCTCCGGCAGCGGGTACAGGAGGCGCTCAACGAGATCGTCAAGGGCATCGACGTGCGCGAGACCGTGCTCGGCCACGTGGTGAGGGGCGGAGATCCGAGCGCGCTCGATCGGACGATCGCGCAGCGGCTGAGCTTCGGCGCCATCCTGGCCCTCGAGGCGGGGCTGACGGACATCATGCTCGGGTGGGAGCCTCCGTTCGGCGTCGGCCGCGAGACGCTCGACCCGAGCGTCCGGCTCGTCCCGCTCGACGAGGTCCTCGCGGAGACGGCGCGCCTGCTCGACGGCACCAGCCCCGTGATCCAGCGGCGCATGGCCATGCTCGCCCAGGTCGAGGCGATCCTCCCTGGCTGACCTCGGGAAGAACGAAACCGGTGCTCGGCGAACAACGTAGCGCTCCCGTGCAGCCTGGCGTTTCCCTCCGCGAGCCCGACAGCGGGGCTCGATACCGCGCGCTGGACATCGCCTCCTGCGCGGCCTTCGTGCTGGTCTCCGCGGTGATCGCGAGGGACGTCGTCGCCGGGGCGATGGCTCGTCCGTCCATGCTGTGGCTGGGGCCGCTGGTCGGGCTCGCCGGCTACGTCGCCGCGGACCTCGCGTCGGGCGTCGTGCACTGGCTCGCAGACACCTACGGCTCTCCGAGCACTCCGCTGCTCGGCGCGAAGCTGGTCACCCCATTCCGCGAGCATCACCAAGACCCGCAGGGGATCTGCCGCCACGGCTGGCTCGAGGCCAACGGCGACAACTGCCTCATCACGCAGCTCGTGCTCTTGCCCACGTGGGCCCTCGTCCCGGCGCAGCGCGGTGGCGCGCCGGCGGCGCTCGCAGGGTTCGTGCTCGTGCTCGCCGCGAGCGTCGTGATGACGAGCGTCATCCATGGCTGGGCCCACGCGGAGCGGCCGCCGCTCGTCGCGCGCGCCCTCCAGCGCGCCGGCCTCGTGCTGACGCCCGAGCACCACGCGCGGCACCATGTCTCTCCGCACGCGACCCACTACTGCATCACGACGGGGTGGCTCAACCCGCTGCTCGACCGCACGCGGGCCTTTCGCCGCCTCGAGCGCGCTCTGGCCGCCCTCGGCATCCACCGCGATCGCGGCGCCGAGCAGCTCGATCGGCGCCCGTGAGGCGGTCGCGCTCGCCTATTCGAGGAGGAGCGTCTCGCCGATCGCAGGGATCGCCAGGCGCGCCTCGTCGAGGCGCTCGGCGCTCCAGCGCTCGCGCGTGTGGAGCGGAGGATCGGAGAGCTGCTCGTCGGTCAGGCGGAACGTGCCCCAGTGCATCGCGGCGAAGCGGCGCGCGCCGAGGTCGATGAACGCGCGCACCGCGTCGTCCGGGTTCATGTGCTGGGCCTTCATGAACCAGCGAGGCTCGTAGGCGCCGATCGGCAACATCGCCGCGTCGATCGGGCCCAGGCGCCGCCCGATGTCGCGGAAGCCCTCGAAGTACGCGGTGTCTCCAGAGTGGTAGACGCGGTGGGTCCCGTCCTCGACGACGAAGCCACCCCACAAGCTCGTGTTCCGGTCGAACGGGCCGCGCTGGGACCAGTGGTGAGAGGGGACGAACGTGATGCGAGCGCCCGCGAGGTCGTGGTGCTCCCACCAGCCGAGCTCCACCACGTCGTCGAGGTGCTCGCGTCGGAACCACGCAGCGAGCCCCTTCGGGACGATGAAGCGGGTCCGTGGGCCGAGCCGTCGAAGGCTGGGGGCGTCCATGTGATCGCGGTGGTTGTGGGTCACGAGCACGGCGTCGATCTTCGGCAGGGCCTCGACGGCGAGCCCAGGGTCGACGAGGCGCCGGAGCGCGAACAGGCGCTCGGAGAACATGGGGTCCACGAGGATCGAGCGGCCACCGAGCTGGATGAGGTACGTCGCGTGCCCGATCCAGGTGAGCGCCGGCCGGTCGGCGCGGCGCAAGAGCGCGCCGTCGTTCGCGATCCGCGGCGCAGGGGTGTCCCGCGAGGGGTCGCGAGGGGGACGCTTCTCGTCGCTCAGATCGAGCTTCCACTTGAGGACGTCCACGAGCGTCTTGTCGTTGCGGCTCCCGTCGAGGTTCGTGTACATGCGCGCGGACGGCAGCTTGTCACCGGTCGGGCCGCCGCGCGAGGCGGCGGAACGCGATCGTGGGGTGCCCGCGGCTCAACAGGCCCACTCGCTCCCACTGCTCGGGGCGCTGCGCCGCGAACCGGTAGAGCGCCTCGCCCTCGCTCGCGGCGAGCCAGGTGGGGTCGAGCGCCAGCAGCCGCGCGCTCAGGGCTCGGACGTCCTGTTCGCCCACGAACGCGACGCGGTTGTCGAAGCGCTCGTTGTAGAGCAGCGAGGGGAAGCTGATCCCAGGCCCGAAGACCGCCAGCGTACCAGGGCCCAGCTCGCGCTCGCGCGCTCGCGCGACGTCGGGCTCGATCGTCCACTCGGCGGTCGCCGCGCACGCCCGCTCCTCGGGGGACATGGCCACGGCCGAGAGCAGCCGCGGGAGCGGCGCGTCCCCGAGCGGAGGATCGAAGCGGGCGATCGCGAGGGCCGAGAGCGCCAGGGCGGCGACCGCCGCGGGGAGGCTGGCGCGGACCCAGCGCGGGGCCGCGAGCGCGTACGCGGCGAGCGCCGCGAGCACGGCCACCCCATGCAGGTTGTAGCGCGCGGACCACAGGGCAGGGGAGAGCGCGAGCGAAGGGATGCAGAGGGCGAGCGGGAGCAGCGCGGTGAGGGCGCGGCCGCGGGCGATGGGCCCGCGCGTCCGGGCCTCGGCGACGGCGCGAGCGACGCCGAGCGCCGCGAGCGGGATGACGACCCAGGCCACCGCGAGCCCGTACCCGCCGCTCCGGATGTCGGCGAAGTCACGGCCCGGCGGGGTCGGCAGGAAGATCGTCGAGAGCGTCTGCGCGGCCGTCGCGTTGACGTCGACGTCGGTCGCGGAGTGCACCCCTGGCCACGCGACCCCGAGGCGCGCGAGCCTGACGTCGATCGGGAACAGCGGGTTCTGGTAGACGAGCGCGTTCTTCGCGTAGACCAGCGCGGCGGAGGCGGTGGTCACGGCTGTCGCGAAGGCGATGGCCGCCGCGCGCGGAGCCTTCGCAGCGCGGCTCGACCTCTTGCCCCACGCCGCGCGCGACACCAACGCGCCGAAGGTGAACGGCGCGAGCAGCGGCGCGGTCGACTTGGCGCCGACGTGGAGCGCCACGGCGAGCCCGCCGAGCACGACGTCGCGAGGTGCGAGGGGTGATCGGGTCGCGAGCCACAGGCCCGCCACGGCTGCCGCGGCGGCGTACACGTCGACGTACGTCGAGGACAGCTGGAGGAGCGCGCCCGGGGTGAGCGCCGCGACCAGCGCGAGCGCGAGCGCGACGGGGCGCTCGCGCGTGAGCCTCTTCGCCAGCAGGTAGGCGCCGGCCGCGAGCGGGGCGAGCGCCATCGCGTTGGGGAGCTCGATCAGCGCGCGACCGCCCAGGATCGCGAGCCACGCGGAGGTGAGCTCGGCGCCGCGCGGAAACCCGTTGACCTGCTGCAGCAGGTTGTCAGGCAGCGGCATCGGCGCGGCGGAGCCCGTCTGCGCCACCCAGCCGACGATGGTGTCGTGGTACCAGATGCCGTCCCACGACTGAGACGGCAGGAGCCAGGTCGCGGCGAGCGCGTGCCCGAGCACGGCCGCCGTGATCGCCAGCGCGATGGCCGCGAGGCGCGAGCGCCTCGCGCGAGCAGCGACCGCTGCGGCGAGCGACGGTACGAGCGCGCGAGCGTGTGAGAGCGCGCCTCGAGGCCCCGCGAGCGCCGCCGCACAACCGAGCAGCCCGGCCGCCGCCGCCGAGGTGCCAAGGGCGACCGGTACCAGGCGAGCGGCGCCGGCCAGCGTGAGCGCGTGCATCAGCGCGACGACCGCGGCCGAGCCCAGCAGCCACGTGCCCACGACCAGCTCGGCCGCGCGACGGAGGCCGAGGGCGCGCGCGAGGACGGCCGCGCAGAGGGCGAGCGCCCCGCCGGCGAGGGCGATCACGCGAGCGGGGAGAGCTGCGGCTGGGCGTCTCGCACCGCCGAGCCGATCGCGTCCTCGAGCCGCGAGAGGCCCCGCGCCGCGAGCCGCCGCGCGAGCCCCTCGTGGATGCGGTAGGCGACGAGCGGCCCCTCGTAGATGAACGCCGTATAGAGCTCGAGGAGCGTCGCGCCGTGGGTGATGCGGTCCCACGCGTCGGCCTCCGTGGCGATGCCTCCGGCGCTGACGATCGAGAGTGAGCTGCCGACCCGGCGGTAAAGGCGCGCGAGCAGCGCGAGGCTCCGCGCCTTGAGCGGCGGGCCGCTGAGCCCGCCCGCCCCACAGCGCTCGATCTCGGCCCCGGGGCTCACGAGCCCGTCGCGGCGGATCGTGGTGTTGGTCGCGACGATGCCCTCGAGCCGCCGAGAGACGGCGAGATCCGCGATCGCGTCGACGTCCTCGTCGGCGAGGTCGGGGGCGATCTTGACGAGCAGCGGGACGTAGCGATCTCGGACGGCGTCGTCGAGCGCGGCGCGGACGCGCTCGAGGATCGGACCGAGGGCCTCCGCCCGCTGCAGGTCGCGCAGGCCCGGCGTGTTGGGTGAGCTGACGTTCACGACGACGAACGCGGCCGAGGGGCCCAGGGCGCGCGCGGAGCGAGCGTAGTCCTCCGCGGCGTGGGCCTCCTCGGTGACCTTCGTCTTGCCGATGTTGACCGCGACGATGGAGCGAGGCGGCCGCGCGCGCAGGCGCTCGGCGACGCGCGCCGAGCCGTCGTTGTTGAACCCCATGCGGTTCACCAGCGAGCGGTCGTTCATCAGCCTGAACAGGCGAGGGCGAGGGTTGCCGGGCTGCGCGATTGCCGTGACGGTGCCGACCTCGACGAACGCGAAGCCGAGCGCCGTCAGCGCGTCAGGGCCGAGCGCGTTCTTGTCGAAGCCGGCCGCGAGCCCGAGCGGCCCGGGGAAATCGATGCCGAAGGCGCGGACCGAGAGCGACGCAGCGCTCGGCCCGAGCACGCGCCGGCTGAGCGCCTGTGCGCCGGGCATGGCCATCAGCCCGCGCAGCCCGCCGAACACGACCTCGTGGGCCGTCTCCGGCGGCATCAGGGTGAAGCCGCGCAGCGCGAGGTCGTACAGGGTCATCCGCGCGAGCGACGCCGGCCCCTCGCGAAGCCGAGCGCGGCGAGCCCGAGCGCGAGCGCGAAGAAGCCTCGAGCGCTGCCGGCGCCGGCGACGGTGCAACCGCCGTCGTCCTGCGGGCCTGCCCAGACCGGCTCGCCGCCCTCGCCGTCGGTCCCCGAGCCGGTGCTGCCGCCGCTGCCCGTGGGACCTCCGCCGCCGCTCCCGACAGGGTTGCTGCCGCCCGTGCCTGCGGCGCCGCCTTGCCCGCCCCCGCCGCCGCCGATGCTGATCGCGGAGCACGTGTAGTAGTAGGGGTCGGCCGCGCCCTCCATGAACTGGCGGACCTGAATCGTGCACTCGTCGCACGGGGTCAGCGGCAAGGTGAGCTGCACGTCGCCGAGGCCGCCCGCTTGGTCGTCGGGGATCGTCATCGTGATCGTCGAGGCCTCGACGTCGGCCTCGGTCACCTCGGACGGCGGCTTGTCGATGAACGTGATGCGGAAGTCGCCGCTGTGGTTGATCGTCTCGTTCCAGGTGACGGTGATCGTCTCGCCGGGCTCGTAGTTGGTGATCTGGAAGTCGGGCGGGCACTCGAGCCCGGTGCCGTCGAAGGTGCAGCCGCACGACGGCGTCTTCGCGTCGTCGTTCGTGGTCAGGGGCTCAGGGTTCACGAGCACGGTGTGGGCGCTCGCGACCGAGGGGGCGGTGCTGAGCACGAGCGCGAGCAAGCTGGATCCAAGACTGAAGCGCTTCGACATGGACGACCTCGACGCGAGAGTCTACAGGGCCCCACCGCGCGCGTCAGTCGCCATGAGCGGCGGTGCTCGCTCGTCGGGCGGTGTTCGCGCGCGTTCTTGACGCGCCAGCCGGGCCGACGTGTCCTGTCGGGGATGGGCAAAGGCGACGACGACGACGTCAAGGAGCTCGAGGAGCGCGCCGCGATCCTGAGGCGGCGCGCGTTGTTCGTCGCGTCCGCCATCGCCAGCTTGTCGGTCCCGACCGCCTGCGCCGACGCGCCACCGGGCGCCTGCCTCGATGTCGCCATCCCCGAGCCCCCCGTCGGCAGCGTGACCGCCGCGCCCTCGGCGGATGCGGGCGCTCCGCCGCGGAAGACGACGGCGGAGCCGACCGTGTGCCTCGAGGTCGCGGCCCCGACCGCGTGCCTCGACATGCCCATGCCCTCGAGCGGGCCGCCGCCGGGCGTTTGCCTCAAGATGCGGCCCCCGCCGCCCCCTCCGCCGCCGGCGCCGACGGTGTGCCTCGAGGCCCCCTTCCGCAAGCCAGGCGGCGCCAGCAAGCCAGACCAGGGCTGAGTGCGCCGGGCGTCGGATCTCGACGACCTGGTCTTTCACGCGCTCGCGTTCGTCGCCTGCGCGGCGGCTGCGCCGCCCGCGTCTCGGGCTGCCTCGCTGCATTGGCCTGCGTACGTGGACTGGGCCCGAGCCGCGCTGCCCGCACCTTCGTGGTCGTTCATCGCCGAGGACGCGCCGGTCCTGTCCGCCATGCTCGCGCCCACCCCGGTCGCCCACGCCATCGCGCTGCTCGCCGAGCTGCACGCGTCGGTCGCCGAGCTGCAGCGTCACGCCCCGCGCGAGCTCGCCGAGCTCGGCAGCGCCGAGGTGGCGTCACGGGCCGTGCTCGACGCGCTGCTCCGACTCCCGCGGGAGCCGGTCGAGCTCTTGCGCGCCGATCTCGCGCTTTCGGCGCCCGCGTTCGCCGAGCTCCACCGAGCGGTGCTGGCGCCTCACGCCTGCCGATTGCTGGAGCAGGTCGAGGGGGTGATGCGCGACGCTGGCCCTCGGCTCTCGGCCCTCGACCTCTCTTCCGTGGAGCTCTCCGCGACCCTCGGGCTGCGGGGGCGGGGCTTTTCGAGCCGGATCGTCGTGGGGACGGGGGCGCTGCCCGGCTCGGCGCCGGAGCCGATGCCGACGCTCGCCCTCGCGGTGCACGAGCGCGTGGTGCAGCTTGCCTCCGGGGCGCTACGCGGCCGGGGGAGACCGAGCCCCTGGGAGGACGTCGAGGCGATCGCCCTGCACGTGGAGCGGCGGCTCGTGGCGGGCACCCCCATCGAGCGCGCCCACAGCGCCTGGCTCGACTCTCTCGACCTGACCGGGGTCAGCGATCTGGCGGCCTCGGGGCTCGAGGAGGTCTCCGACGCGCTCGCCCGAGAGCTTGACGCGGCGCGCCCGCGCGACAAAACAGCTGGGTCATGAGCGACTACGAGAACACCGGCAAGACCCCCGGCCGCCCCATCGATCCGGGCGAGGCGTGGACGTTGGAGAAGCTCATCCTGATCGGCGTCGTCACGCTCGGAAGCTTCCTCACGTTGATCTACCTGGTCTCTCCTTGACCCAACGGCGCTGAGCCAACGGCGCTGAGCCGACGGCGCTCGGGGCCGCTCACGCGTCGGCGCCGAGCACCTTCAGCTTCTTCTTGCGGGCCGGCTCCGGGTCGCTCGCCGGCGGCGTCGGGGCGGCCTCTCGGGCCACCGACGCCCGGAACGGGACGTAGATCACCTGCTCGTGAGGCGTGGACTCGAGGCGCGCGCCGTCCCACGTCGCCCGAACGAGGCGCTGCGAGCCCTCGGCGTCGACGGGCGCGACGACGACCCCGACGCGGAGCACCGCGCCGAGCGACGCGGGGACCTGCCCCGGAAGCGCGAAGCCTGCGACGACGGCGTCGAACGGGCCCCCCGCGGCCTCGGCTGCTCGCGCGAGCGTCTCCGCCGCCAGCCCGTCTCCGGTCAGCACGGTCACGTCGCTCGAGAGCAACGAGGCGGCGGTCGCCGCGTGCGCGGGATCGACCTCGACCGTCACCACCTTGCCCTGTTCCCCGACCAGGCGACGCAGGAGCGCGGCGCCGTAGCCGCTGCCCCCCGCCGAGGTCGAGGACACGCTGGCCTTCCCCGATGCCCGCCAGGGTGAAGGTGCGGACGTACGCGTGCATGGCGCTCACGGTCGCGAGGCCCGAGCTGTCGAGCGCGAGCGCGACGTCGTAGGCGCTGTCACCCACGTCATCGAGGCGGACGAAGCGCTCTCGAGGGACCTCGACGATCGCGGCGGCGAGCTGCGAGCCTGCGAACGCCGCTCGGCTCTCGGCGTCGTGGAACGCGCGCTCGGCGACGCGCCCCAGCACGATCGCCCGCTGATCACGGCACGTGGCATGGAGGTCGCTGTCCTTGGTCAGCTCGTCCTTCGCTCGCCGCCCGCGCCCGAGGTACCGGTTCCACGCGTAGTACCGACCCGCGAAATGCAGGCGGTACGAGGGCTTCAGGTTCTCCACCTGCTCGTCGATCGCGCGCTTGAAGTAGTCGCCTGCGCCGCCCTTGAGGACGAAGTTGCCTCCGATGCCTCGCAACACGGGCGACAACAGCTCGTGCGTCAGCGCGTTTCGCCGCCGGTAGTCGAGGTCCGCCGAGGGGTCGATCCACTCGGAGAGGAACTCTTGGTCGCCGTCCCTCCACCACTCGGGACGGTGGAAGCGCGTCCCGAAGCGCTCCTCCCAGGCCTCGCGTTCGTCGTCGATCGGCGAGCCGGGGTAGAGCCGGAACGGATCGACCGAGAGGAAGCCGGTCGTGCCGCGCGGATCGAGGAACAGCTCCTTCAGGTAGGCCGCGCTCGTTCGCAGGGTCTGCTCGGTCTCCCCCGGGTGGCCCATGATCACGTTCGCGCCCCAGGGAACGTCCTTCTCCCTCGCGCGCGCCGCGACGTATTTCATCCTGTCGAGGTAGTCCTCCAGCCGGCCTGCCTTGCGGATCGTCGCGAGGTGCTTGGGGTCGCCGGACTCGAGGCCGAAGCCGAGCGAGCAGTTCGCGGCGCCGAACAGGTCGAGATCTTCGTCGTCGATCATGTCGATGCGCACGAGCAGCCAGAACTTGCGCGCGGGGACCGCCTCGGCCGCGAGCTTCTGCAGGAACTCGCGGCGCCACTTCTTGCGCATGCCGAACAGGGCGTCGGCGAAATAGACGGTCATGCCCGCGAGATCGAAGAACGCGTGCGCGCGCCGCACCTCGTCGAGCGCGCGCTCCACGCTGTAGGGCCGCCAGCTCACCTCGCGCTTCGCGCGCTCCATGCAGAACGCGCAGTCGAAGGGGCACCCGCGAGACAGGTACACCTGCACCTGGGAGGCGATCTTCTTGGCGATGGGCTTGTAGCGATCGAGGAGCGACCAGTCGGTCGGCGGCAGCTCGTCGAGGTCTTCGACCGGGTCGGAGCCGAGGATCTGACCGCGCATCGGCGCGCCGCCCTTCACCGACTCGACGATCTTCGCGAGCGGCTTCTCGCCCTCACCGATCACCGCGACGTCGAACGGCGAGCCGTCGTAGACGAAATCGGTCGGGCGCGCGCTGGTGTGGTACCCGCCGGCGCACAGGACGGCGTCCGGGCAGGTCGCGCGGGCGACGGCCGCGACGGCCTCGATCTTGAGAAAGTCGTACGACGCGTAGCAGGAGAAGCCGATCACGTCGTAGCCCTTGCCGTCGGGGCCGGCGAACAAGCGCGGCAGATCGACGGGGCCGAACGCGCGCTCGGCGTGGAGGTCGACGATCTCGACCTTCGCACCCGTCTTCTCGCGCACGTACGTGCCCATGGTGACGAGCTGCGGACAGCCGAAATTCCCGGCCGCTGCGCCGTCGGTGCCCGGCCACACGAGCAAGACCCGCGGCGTCATTGGCTCGGCGGGGGGGCCTTGCTGAGGCAAGGCTTGGGTCGGGCGACCTTGAGGCAGGGCCGCGGCTGGGGCGCCGTCGCGCTCGGGGGGGGCGCGCGCTCGACGGACAGGCACGGCGCCGGCTCCGGTGCCGCGCTGGCGGAGGCGCTGGAGGACGCGCTGGCGGACGCGCTCGGCGCGGCGCTGGGCGGCGGCTCCGCGACCGACGCGGTCAGGCAGACGCTCGGCGCTGCGCTCATCGCGCTGGCGATGGTGGAGCCTGACGCTAGAGGCGCCGTCTGGCTGGACGCGCCGTCCGCCGGATCGGAGCCACACCCGACGAGCCCCGCGACCGCGGCGGCCACGAGCACCCGGCGCCGCGCCAGGATCGCCGCGCGATCGTCCTCTCCGTCTCCTGCCGGCGGGCTCATTCTGCGGCCCCCGCGGCCGCTCGGCGCGCCAGGCGGGACGCGGGTATGAACTTCTCGCCGCCCTTGCGCGCAGCCCGCAGCTTGTCGCCGAAGGTCTCGTCGACGTGCTGGGCGACGAACGGGTCGAGGCCGACCTCTCCCAGCACCGAGTGCGCCGCGGCGCCGCAGCCGCCGAGACAGCTCGACCTGTACGGACAAGGCGCGCAGAACTCCGGCGTGACGTCGCGGTAGCCCATCACCTTCTTGGACTCGACCAGCTCTGCGAACGAGCTCGACCTGGCGTCGCCGATGACCTCGGTGTGCAGCGTGCAGTTCTTGAGCTCTCCGCGCGGGCCGAGCGCGAGCTCTTGCATCTCGGTGCCGATGGGGCAGCCGCCGAAGTTGATGTGGGGGAACTCGGCGTGATCGACGACGCACTGGGGGACCGGCATCGTTACCTGTAGGCGCATGCCGGCCTCGCCGAACGGGCTCGCCTGGCGCAGCGCTTCGAGCAGCTCCGACCGCGTCGGCAACAGCTCGGCGACCTGCTCTGACGCGTACCCGGCTGGCGAGTACCGCGCGAGCGCGACGTCGCGCGCGCCGAGCTCTCGCCACTGCTCTAGGATCTGCCCGACGAAGCGCGCGTTCTTGCGGGTGATGACGATGCAGCCGGCGATCGTCACGCCGAACTTCTTCAGGGCGCGGATGCCGGCGAGCGTGGGCTCGTAGCAGCCCTCACCGACGTGCTCTTCGTGCAGCTCCTTGGTCGGTCCGTTCAGCGTGATCTGGACGAACAGCGGATCGAAGGCCGCCAGACGCTCCGCGTGGCTTTCGCTGATGACGCCGCCGTTCGAGATGATGAGCGCGCGCTTGCCGTGCTTCTGGATGATGCCGAGCACGTCGAACAGCTCGGGCCTCGCGAAGGGCTCGCCGCCCGTCAGCGTGAGGTGATCGAAGTCGACCTCGGTGAGCGCGCGATCGACCAGGCCGAGCAGCTGCTCCCGCGGCAGCGAGCCTATGTTCGCTGGCTCATCGCGCCAGTCGTTGTAGCAGTAGCCGCACTTCTGGTTGCAGAAGGCGGTCAGCTCGATCGCGAGCGAGTAGCGCTTGGGACGGCTCACTGGCGCAGCGTACCACGCTCCTTCTCGAGGAGCTGCCGCACGCCCTTGGCGATCTCCACCAGGTTCGTCTGGACCGAGCCGACGATGATCTTTTCGGCCGTCTCGGCGACGGTCCTCTGCAGCAGGCGGGGGACTCCCGGGACCTTCCCCGCGTCGATCGTCAGCTCCCCGCGGATCTCCAGGCGCGTCCCCGCGGCCAGCGGCACGTACGCGTTCTTGCCCGCGCTGGCGACCGCGCCCGGGAAGGCGTGGACGTCGGTGCGCCAGGTCACCGTGAAGTCCGTGGCGTGCCAGGTGGCGTAGTCGGTCCAGCGCAGCATCGACTCCTTGAGCACGCCCCGGACGACCTTCGGGATGTCGCCCCCGCCGACCCACTCGTTGACGAAGTCGGTCTGGGCCTCGCGGTCCTCTCGGGACACGACCCGGATCGCCTGGATGTTGGGGAGGTACGGGACCAGATCGGCGAGCCGATCTCGATAGGTCTCGAACACGAGGGCGCGGTCGAACGGGAGCTCGACGTCAGCGTGGATGCGCATGCGCGCGAGGTTACGATTGCTTGAAGCGCAGCTCCACGTCGCCGATGGTGATCAGGTCGCCGCCTGTGAGCTTGTGGGGGCCCTGCGCGAGGCGCTTGCCGTTGACGGCGGTGGGGTTCGTGCTGCCGAGGTCGGAGACGTAGTAGTCGCCGCCCAGGAAGAAGATGTCCGCGTGCAGGCGCGAGATCTGGGCGCTCGGCAGGGTGATGTCGGCGCTCGGGGTGCGGCCGAGGGTGTTGCGAGGCCCCAGCTCGAACCGCTCGCCCTCCTTCGGGCCCTTCTCGACGACGAGCACGCCGGGCCGCGTGATCGGGCCGGCGAGGTTCATGGTGAGCCGCGACGCGGCCGCCCCCATGCGCTTGGACGAGGCGCAGAGCCCGTCGGACTTGGAGAACGTCCGCGTCACGCCCGCGGCCTTCAGCGCCGCGAGGGCCTCACGCGACGGACGTCGCTCCATCGCCATGGCCTCGTCGAGCAGCTGCTCCCAGGCCTCGGAGAGGTCCGACCCGTCCGCCGCGACATAGCCCGGCACCGCCTCGATCTCCCGCATGAAGCCGCGCAAGATCGCCGCGGCGCCATCGAACTGCTGGCGATCCGCGAGCGCGCGCGCCTCGGCGCGGACGAGGTCGGCCCGAACCATGAGCGCCTTCGCGAGCGCCGCTGCCCGCGGGACGAAGGCGTCGCCGCCGATGTCGACGTGAGCGACGGCGGTCTCCAGGCTCGGCTGCTTGTACCCCGCCTGGGTGAAGCTGACGCGCGCGGTGAGCAGCGCGCCGAGCGCGCGCGCCGGGTCGAGCATGGCTCGCAGCTGGACCACCAGGGTGCGCGCGGTGAGCGCCGCCAGATCCGGGACCGACACCACGAGGCCATCGCGGGTAAACCGCGGCTCGCTCGCGCCGAGCACGCGCTCGATCTCGACGCCCGGCTCAGGGATCAGCAGCACCTCGATCGAGTCGACCGCGATGTCGCCCTGGGTGCCGACGGCCTGCGCGAGCTCGAGCTGGCACGTCCCGGGGTCCGCGATGAAGCGGTACGCGCCGCCGCCCGACTCGGCGATCGCGTTCAAGACGCGTTCGTCGTGGCGAACGCCGTACCCGAGCGTCGAGATCGAGGCGCGAGAGCGCAGGGTCGACGCGAGCGCGGCGAGCTCGTCTTGGCTCGTCGCGCCCTCGTTGGGCTCACCGTCCGAGAGCAGCACGAGCGCGGTCTTCGTCCCCTCGGGGACCTCCCTGGGCAGCTGCTCCGCCCCGAGCCTCAGGCCCGCCTCGATGTTGGTGCGGTCGTCCGCGGCGAGCCGCGCGACCCGGCCGGAGATCGCGCGGCGCGCGGTACCTTCGAGCGCGCTCACGGCCGACACCACGGTCGCGCGCGTCGAG
The DNA here is from genome assembly GCA_016719945.1 of Polyangiaceae bacterium. Classification (GTDB taxonomy): domain Bacteria; phylum Myxococcota_A; class Polyangia; order Polyangiales; family Polyangiaceae; genus Xiheicaenibacterium. The sequence goes on from JADJYE010000030.1 coordinate 500,743, forward strand.
AAGGCGACCACGCCGACCTGATCATCGTCGCGAAGCAGCGCGAGGATACGCTCCACCGAGCGCTGGACCTGCTCGAGCGCCGGCCCGGCCATCGAGCCGGACACGTCGAGCACGAGGCACAGCGCGAGCAGCCTGCGCCGTCGCTCGAGCGGGACGTCTCCGGCCACGAGCTCGAGGACGACGGAGAGCGCGGCGTCGCCGGGGGGGACACGCACGCACGTCGGCGTCGCGGTGACGGTCAGGACGGGAGGCGGCGGACGCGGTCATCCTGAAGCTTAGCAGGGTGGACGAGTCGGCACGGTCATTGTGCTCGACGAGGTGGGCGCCGCCATTTCACCCCCCGGCCCCCCTCTCCTTCGGCGAGGGGGAGCCTGAGAGGCAGGGACCTCTGGCTCAGTAGCCCTTGAAGGTGTGGCAGCCGTTGCACACCTTCGCGGTCGGCTCGTGCTCGGTCTTGTCAGTGTGGCAGCCGAGGCACTTCGCGCGGTCGGCCTTCGGCGCGGCGTGGGACGTGTGGCAGCTGCCGCAGGTTTTATGGTCCTTCACGGCGTGCATCCCGCCGGCGCTCGGCGTGGCCGTGTGGCACGTACCGCAGCCAGGCGGGCTCGCGACCCCCGAGGGGCCGTGGGGGCGGTGGCACGAGGCGCAGCTGCCCTTCACGCCGTCGTGCGGCCCCGCCGACTTCCCGGCGTGGCAGCCCTCGCAGCTGGTGGCCTTCGCGAGCAGCGACTTGTCGTGGCCGTCGTGGCACTGCGTGCACGGCCCGTGGCCCTTGGTCATCGACTTGTGTTGCTCGGCGTGGCAGCTGGAGCATGAGCCGGAGCCGGCGTGTGGGTCGTGCGCGTCCCCGTGGCAGCTGCCACACGCGGCGTGCTTGGACGACGCCTTGTGCTGCTGCTGGTGACAGCCCTCGCAGCCAGGCGCCTTCGCGGCGACGAACTGGTGCGGCGTGTGGCAGGTCTCGCAGGAGGCGTTCATGCCGTGCGCGAGGTCGCTGTCGGCGACGTCGTCGTGGCAGCTGGTGCACGCCGCGGCGCCCGCTGCGTGGCCCTGGGAGCCGCCGTGCGGATCGTGGCAGGTCGTGCACACCTCCGTCGCGCCGTCGGCGTGCTCGACGCTGACCGTGTCGTGGCAGCCCTTGCAGGTCGCGGCGCTGACCGAGCGTGGCGCGTGCGTCTGGTGGCAGCTGCCGCAGGCTTGGTGCGCGGCCGGTACGTCGGTCATCACGTGATCGGCGTGGCAGCTGGTGCAGCTTGCCGCGCTGGCCTTCTCGAACCCGTGCGGCTCGTGGCAGCTGGTGCAGGTGTCGTGGCCGTCGAACAGCGTCGCCGCGGTGAACACCTTCGGCTGCTCCTCCTCGTGGCAGGGGACGCAGCGGCCGGAGGCCTCACCCGCCGCCTCGTGCGGCTCGTGGCAGTCGCTGCACACCAGCTGCTGCTCGCGACCCTGCGCGCCGTGCAGCACGTGGTCCTTGCCCTCGTGGCAGTCGCTGCACTTGCGCTCCTTCACCCACGGCTCGTCGTGGGGCTGGTGGCAGCTCTCGCACGCCTGCGTGCCGTGCACGTCGATCAGCGGCACCGCGGCGTCCTCGTCGCCGTGGCACTTCTGGCACTCCCAGGCGGTCGTGCGCACGTCGCCCGACCCTTCGAGGTCGTGGCAGGCGAGGCAGTGCTCCTCGGCCATCCGCGGGATGGTGACGTCGACGTCCTCGTGGCACTCGGCGCAGCGCTCGCCCGCCGGCTCGCCGAAGCCCTCGATCCTCGCCCAGGTGGCAGCAGGTGCAGTGGGTGCCCGCGCCGGTGTGCTCCGAGACGTCGTGCCCCATCTGCATCGCGCGCGAGCGCCACGCCTCGTCGGGGCTCTTCATGTCGTGGCAAGCCGAGCAGCGGTACGCGCCGCGGCCCGCGTGCGCCGCCTTCGCGTCGCCCGCGTGCGCCGCCTTCGCGTCGAGGCCCGCGTGGGGGTCCTTCGGAGGCGGGGCCGCCTCCTCGGCGTCGTCGCCGCCGCCCATCAGCCCACACGCGGTCGCGATCGCGACCGCGGCGAGGAGGGGCGCGAGGTGGAGCAGCCCCGCTGAGCTGGCGCCGCGCGCTGCCACCTCAGCGGCCTCCGAGGTGGCAAGCGACGCACGGCCTGGCCGCGAGGTCGCCGCGCGGACGCGAGCCCGGCGCGTGCGGGTTGCCCCCGGCGGCGCCGACCGCGTGGCAGCTGACGCACAGCTGCTCCCCAGCGCCGCCATGGCAGGCCTCGCAGCCCGCGGGGTCCCGCCACACCGCGGGCCCGTGCAGGTTCGGCGCGCCCGGTGGGCCGATCCAGCCGGCGGGGTGCGGGTTGATCGACGGGGGGGTCGCGGCGGCGGCCTGCTTCGACAGGCGCTGCTCGCGCTCGTGACAGCTCGAGCAGCTCTCGGGGGCGTGGCACGACGTGCACAAGCCGCCCGCGTTCGCGCTCTCGTCCGCGTGGCGCGCGAGGAACCCGGCCGCGTGCAGGCCACCCATGCCCGGCGTGTCGAACGCGAGCCGCTCGGGGGCGGCCGGCATCATGTCGCCCGCGTGGCAGGCCGCGCAGGTGCGCTCCGAGTGGCAGGTCGCGCACATCGAGTCGGCGTGCGCCGCCACGCTCGCGTGGTCGCTGCCGAACGTGGGGCTGTGCACGAAATGATCCTCGGGGACCGTGCCCTCCGTCTGCAGGTCGACGTGACAGGCTTGGCAGTCCTTCGCCATGAACTCGTCGTCGTGCCCGTGGCACGACAGGCACTCGGCCATCTTCGGTCGCAAGATGGCCGCCCCGCTCCCGGCGTCGGCGTGGCAGCGCACGCAGTCCGTCTTCGTCTCGGTGCGGTGCTTCGCGTGGTCGAAGCGGAGCACCTCGCGCGCCCGCATGGCGCCCCCGCGCGCGAACGGCAGGCCGTGGCAGTCTCCGCACTCGCGCTGATCGTGCGGCTTCTCGTGGCACTTAACGCACGCCGCCTTGCTGGGGATGTTGAGCTCGCCCGTCTCGCCGGTCTTGCGGATCCCGTCGTGGCAGTTGAGGCAGTGCACCCCGGCGACGGCGTGCTCGTGGTGCTCGAAGGCGCGCTCCTGCGACGCCTCCGGCTTGATGCCGAGGATCGCCGCGCAGGCGGTCGTCGCCACCAGCGCGACAGGGAGCAACCAGCGACGCCGGCTCATCGGGAGCTCCACGTGCCAGAGACGCGCAGCAGGCCGCCGACGCTCGAGCTGTACGCGGGGGTCGACGAGACCTCGACCGCGGCGGCGATCTCGAGCAGCTCGACCGGGAGGTAGCGAAGGCCCGCGAGCACCCATGGCCACGCTGGACCGCGATCTCCGGGGTCGTCGGGGATCGCGACCTCGGCCTCGGTGACCGCGCCCAGGCCGTACGCGAGCGGCAGCCGAAGCCACGCGCGCGCGCCGGTCCACGAGTGGCCGGGCATCGAGACGCGCCGCGCCTCGGCCCCCAGGGCGCCGCGGCCTTCGTCGTCGAGGCGCAGCTCGGCGCGGGCGGTCTGCGTGGCGCCCGGTCGGTCCGAGGCGAGGTCGACCGTCGCGGTCGCGCCGAGATCGAGCCGCGGCGCGACGCGATAGAACCCGGTGAGGCCGATCTCGCCGGCGTCGTAGCTGCCGAGCGCCGCGAACAGGGAGGTCGCCGGGAGCAGCAGCGACGGCGTTCGCCGCGCGCCGAACAGCTCGAGCCGGTTCATCCCGTCGTGGAGCATCGCGCTGAAGCGCGCCTGCACGAGCCCGAGGCGGTCGAGGTCCACCGCGCCCGTGCTCGAGATCGCGAAGTGTTTGTGCGGCGTGGCCGAGGCCTCGAGGCCGAGCTCGGAGCGCGCCAGGCGCCCCTCGTCTCGCTCCTGCCAGTACGACGCGCCGATCGTGGCGACGCCGCCGATCTCCTGGCTGAGGCGAGCGCCGGCAAGCCAGTCGAAGCTGCGCCCCTGGAAGCGAGGCTGGACCGGGATGCCAGCGAAGACGTCGGCCTTCATGCCGATGGGCGTGCTGACCGAGGCCACCGCGCCGTCGAGCCGCAGCGGACGCACCGCCCCGGCCGCGTAGATCAGCCGCCCGAAGCGCAGCCCGAGCCCTCGCTCCGGATCGCGGATACGCACCGAGGCGAGGATGGCCTCTCCTTGTGCCTCGGGATCTCCCTGCGGATCGACCGCGGCGCCGGTCCACACCATCGCCTCTGCGTCGACGAGGAGCAGCCCACGCTCGTGCGCGGCGGCCTGGAGCATCACGAACGCCGACGGATCGGGCGCCTGAGCGAAGACGTCGGCGCGCAGCCGATAAGGCTCGGCGGACCCCGTCTCGGCGGCTGCCCACAGCGCAGCCGCCGTCGCGGCCCCGACCAGCCTCGCGCGCGCGCTCACCATGCGAAGTCCACCGTACCGTTCACGTGGATCGCGGGATCGATCGGGTGGCAGGCCATGCAGGTCGTCACCCCGCCGGGCGACGGGGGGTGCGGTGCGCCCGTGCGTGTCGTCACCGGCGGCATCGCGTGACAGGCGTCGCACGCTCGCGCGGCGCCCGAGTCGTCGCCCCACGCTGGGCCGGGCTCGGTGTCCCAGTGGCAGCCGACCGTGCAGGTGCGCGCGCTGGGATCGTAGGTCTCGCCCGTCCGCAGCACGACGTCGGCGGGCGCGGCGCCGTCGATGTGCCCGTCGTCGCCGAGGTCGTCGGGCACGTCGTGGCAGTCGCGGCAGCTCGCCACCTTGCCGATGCGGTCGAACAGCGTTGGATCGAGGTGGCGCGCGTGCGCGCCGACGCCAGGCCCGTCGGGCTCGAGCAGCAGCCCGGCGGGAGGCGCGCCGAGCGCGCCTTCGCCGTGACAACCGCTGCACGGCAGCTCCTGGAGATCGAAGCGCCCGTCGAGGTGCAGCGAGCCGTCGGCGTGGCAGCCCTCGCAGCTGCCAACGCTCGTCGCGAACCGCCCATGGGACTCGGGCAGGGCGTCGTGACAGCTGTCGCAGGCGAGGGGTCCGCCGTCATCCCAGCCGATCTCTCGGCCGCCGTGGCAGTAGACGTCGCCGCAGCTGAAGGCGGCAGCTTCGAATACCGGGTGGCTGTCTCCAGCCTTCGCGAGGGCGCTGGAGATCGCGACCTCCACCGCTCCGCTGGGGTGCGCGGGCGTTCGCGCGTCCTTCACCTCGGCGTGGCAATCCCAGCAGCCGAAGCCCAGCGCGGCGTGCGCCTCGTGCGCGCCGGTGACCGGCGCCTGCAGGTGACAGGTGTCGCACGACTCGACCCCTTCGCTGTGGCAGCCCGAGTCGTTGCACGAGACGCCGACGCGACCGCCGGCGTAGTCGTCGCCGTGGCACTCTCGGCACTCGTCCATGGCGTAGCCGAACTGCACGAGCTGGGTGCCATGGAACGTGTCGGCGCCGACCTCTGCGTACCCGACCGGGTGAACGGTGTCCCCCGGGTCGGGATCACGCTCGACGCGACAGCCGTAGGCTCCCCCTGCGCCGCACGCGGCGAGGAGGAGCCATCCTGGCAGGCGTCGCAACGTCACGGAGCGAGCGCGTGGCCCACCGCGGCGTCGTACGCGTCGCCGGGGCCGTGGCAGGTCGCGCACGCCTCCGAGCCATCGCTCGCCGTGTTGGTCATCGCGTGCGCTCGGGTCTCCGGCGCGTCGTGGCAGGAGAGGCAAGCCGACGAGGTCGGGCCCGTGACGATATCGTTGGAGACGATGCGGTTCGCTGTGGCGCACAGCTGGTCGCCGTCGGCCGCCGGATCCTCGATGCAGGTCAGCTCGTGCACGTGGGTCGGGATGAGACCCTGCGGCAACGGCAGGTCGAAGCTGCCCGCGACGTGGCACGTGCCGCACGAGTTGATGACGCCGGGGAACTTCACGTGGCCGAAGTCGAGCGGCGTGCCGGCGGGATTGGCCGCGGAGGGAGCCGGGAAGCCACCCAGGATGTAGGGGTCCTGCCAGAGGTTTTCGCCCATGTGGATCTTGTGCAGCATCACGCGAAGGTCCACGCTCTCGGCCCTCGCGATCCCAGTCTCGAACCTCGAGACGCGCTCATCCCCGACGTTGTTCGGGTTGTGGCAGAACGAGCAATACTCGGCGTCGCGCCTCGTGCCACCGTGCCCCTCGAGCTCGCCGTGGCAGCTGTTGCATTGCTCCGACGTGATGATGTCGCGCCGCGGCACGGCGACGGCGTCGGTCACCGCGAAGGCGAGCATCGGGTTTCGCATGGCGTAGCGCTCGCCGCCGGTGATCTGCGTGTAGCCCTCCATCGCGACGGCGTACGAGCCGTTCGCGGTGATCGGCATCGCCGCCGGGAAGGTGTAGCGGAAGCCCATCGGGTCGGCGACCAGGGTGCCCACGGAGCCAGTGCCCTGGATATTGTGCTGCCAGAAGGTTGCGAAGTCGGTCGTCGGCCCGGCGATGGTCACCGCCAGGCGGGTCATCGGCGAGGTGAGGATGTTGCGCGGCGCCCCGTTCTCGGTGATCGAGAAGACCAGCTGGGGGATCTCCCCCGGGCCGGTGTTCTCGATCGAGTGCAGCGTCGCCACGTACACCGGCGCCGCGGGGTCGGAGAACTTGGTGAGGTGGTTCGTGACGATGCTCTCGAGCCCGCTCGCTGCCGAGGTGTGGCAGACGGTGCAGTCCGAGTCGTCCGCCTGGGGGCCGCCGCCGTGCGCGATCATCCCCGCGGGGGTCGGCTCGACGAAGGCCACGTCGTCGTGGCAAGAGCCGCACGCCCACATCGACGGGACCTCCTTCCAGACGTCTGCGTCGGGGCCGGTGTGGCACTTCTGGCAGTTCTGGATCGGCTGCGGGAAGTGGTTCTCGGAGAAGTCCTTCTCACCCGCGAAGCCCACGATCTTGTAGGGCGTGCCCGCCTCCACGCTCGGCAGATCGTGGCCGCGGTGGAGCTTGTGCAGCATCACGCTGAAGTCGACGGCGTTGCCGGTGTCGGGGTCGACGACGCCCTTCGAGTGGCACGTGACGCACAGGCCGACCTCGCGACGGAAGCCGCCGTGCGCCTCGAGCCGACCATGGCAGGAGTTGCAGGCCTGGGTCTCGATGATCTCGCGCGTCTCGGTCACCGCCTCGCCGTCGGGGCGGAAGTGGAAGACCTCGTTCGCGATGTAGCGCTGATCCTCGAAGTCGCGCCAGGCCCACGCCGCGATGGTGTGCGTGTCGGTCGCGACCAGGTCGCTCACGGTGGCGCCGAGCTCGTACTCGTACAGGCCCTCTGCCGCGTCGATCACCGTGTACACGCCGCCGGCATCGGGCGACGGCTGCGTGGCCGACATGCCGGTGGTCGGGCTGTTCTGCACGATCGTCGTGTACGGCTCGTAATACCCAGGAGTGCCTGCTTGCGGCACCAGATGCGACAGGACGAAGCGCGTCTCGACCAGGCCCTCGGTGAGCAAGCCGTCGATGTCGAGCGGCAGCCCGTCGGCGTCGGCGAGCTTGAACTGCACGCGCGCCACCTCGCCGGTGATCTCGGCGGAGACGATCTCGAAGTCGAGCCCGCTGTCGGTCAGGTAGGGGCCGGTGCCGGGGTCGCCGGGGTCGCCGGGGTCGCCGGGGTCGCCGGGGTCGCCGGGGTCGCCGGGGTCGCCGGGGTCGCCAGGGTCGCCAGGGTCGCCATCAGGGCCCTGCGGGCCGGTGGGGCCCTCGCAGGCCGCCACGACGGCGACGGAGGCGAGCGCGATCCACAGAACCTTCGAGCGAAGCGAGGACAGAAAACGACTCTGCATGGTCCCCACGTCTACGAGGCCTGCACAGCCGGCTCAAGCGAAAAGGCTGCATTTTACTGCGTAAATTGAGGGTAACGCTGCGGCATCTGGAAACGGCTTTGATGTTTCGGATGGGGGAGGCGAAAGTGGCGGCGCCAGGATGAACCTCGCCCGCTACCTCGAGGCGCCGGTCGGTGCGCTCGCGATCGTGCTCAGCCTCGTCGCGGCCGCCCTCGTGCTCGGCTTTGATTCGCGCCCCGGAGATGACCCCGGGGCGCAAGCTCTTGCTCGCCCTCGCGCTCTTCGTGCTGCCGACGATGGCGGCGATGAGCGGCAACGCGCACAACATCGAGACCACGAAGTCGGTCGAGTTCTGCGGCAGCTGCCACGTGATGACGTCGTACGTGGAGGACGTGCGCAGCCCCGACAGCGCGTCGCTCGCCTCGCTGCACGGGCGGCTGGACATGTTCAAGGAGGAGGCCTGCTACACCTGCCACGCCGACTACGGGATGTTCGGCGGCGTCACCACGAAGATCGGCGGGCTGCACCACGTCATCGACTTCTACAGCGACGACTGGTCCAAGCCCGGGCACCGCGCCCCCGCCTTGTACAAGCCCTACGATCCTCGCCGCTGCCTGTCGTGCCACGCGCCGCTGAGGGCGGGCGCGCCGCTCGAGCACCGCGTCCACGCCGAGAAGATCGAGAAGCTCGAGATCTCGTGCTCCGCGTCCGGGTGCCACGGGCCTCCGCATCCTGCGTGGGTGCAGCAGGTGGCGCCGTGATCGCCAAGCTCACCGACAAGATCGCGATCCGCATCGCGTGCGTGCTCGTCCTCTTGTCCCTGTCGACGACCGTGTGGGCGGTGGTCCACCCCGCGCCGCTCGTCGTCATCTTCGCGATGTCGGTGGGGCAGGGGCTCGGCGTGCTGGGCGTCGGCTTCTACCTGCTCGTGGTCTTCCGCGACCTCTGGCTGCGCCTCAAGCTCAGGCGCTCGCGGCAGGGCGGCGGGCCGCCCTCGGCGCCCGCCTCGTCCCCGGGCGAGAGCGTCCCGCCGTCCTCCGCGTAGGGGGTGTCCCTAGCTCGGCTCGGGGTTCGCCCGGCCCCGGCCGGAAAATTTGCCGGATCTGCCCGCGCCTCTACGCTTTGCAGAGTCATGGCGCTGGCGCGGCTCCGGGGTGTGGCGGTTCGGTGGCGCGTGGCCGCGGCGGCCGTCGCCTCCGCGTCGTGCGCCGCGACCGCCTGGGGGGCCCTCTCGCTCGGGACAGAGCCCCCGGCAGCTCCAGCTGCGCCGCTGCGCGCCTCCCGCGCCGAGGGTCTTCGCGGAGCGCGTCGACGTCGACACCTTCCACAAGGGCAACCTCCACACGCACTCGGCCGAGAGCGACGGCGACGCCCCGCCCGCCGAAGTGGTGCGCTGGTATCGCGAGCACGGCTACGCCTTCGTCGCCATCACCGACCACAACCACCGCATCGATCCGCGGACGTACGCGCACCTGGAGCGCCCCGGCTTCGTCCTGCTCCCCGGGGAGGAGCTGACGATGACCGCCGAGGACAAGCCGGTCCACGTGAACGCGATCTGCCACGACAAGAAGATCGGCGGCGGCACGTTCGGATCGAAATCCCTCGCGCTCTCCTTCGCGCTCGAGAAGATCGACCAGCAAGGCGCGATCGCGCTCGTCAACCACCCCAATTTCGCCGGAGCGCTCGGCCCCGAGGAGCTGTGGTCGGCGCGGGGCGCGACGCTGCTCGAGATCTACAGCGGGCACCCCTACGTCTACAGCGACGGCGTGGACAACCGTCCTTCACACGAGGCCCTGTGGGACCAGTCGCTGGCGCGCGGCGCTGCCTTCTTCGGCGCCGCGGTCGACGACGCCCACCACTTCGCCACGCAGCCCGAGGGTAAGGCGGCGCGCCCCGGGCGCGCGTGGATCGCGACCTACGGGGCGGCCTCAGAGCCGCTCACCGCGAAGGGAATCTGCGCGGCGATCCGCGCCGGTCGCTTCTACGCCTCGAGCGGCGCGGAGCTCGAGCGCCTGGTCGTCGAGGAGCGGGCCGTCACCGTGTGGCCCAAGGAGCCGGGCGCCCGCGTCGAGCTGCTCGGCCCCGGTGGCGTGGTGCTCGCCGCACAGGACGGCGCGCCCGATGGTGCGACGTTCGAGCTCACGAGCGACGTCGAGTGGGTCCGCGCGCGGGTGGTCGACCCGAGCGGCGCGCGCGCGTGGACGCAGCCGCTGCGCACGGTCCGCGCCGATCCCTGAGGCGTCCTCCGAGGAGCGATGGTAAGAGCCGCCATCGCACCATGATCGTGATGAAGTTCGGTGGGAGCTCGGTCGCCGATCGCGCGCAGATCGAGAAGGTCCTCGGGATCGTACGAGCTCACGCGAACCACGCGCCGCTCGTCGTCTGCTCCGCCCACAAGGGCGTGACCGACGGGCTCGTGAAGGCGGCGAGAGAGGCCGCCAAGGGGCGGCTCGAGGTGGAGACCGTCATCGCCAAGCAGCTCGGCGTCGCCCGCGAGCTCGGCTGCGACGACGCGCTGCTCGCTCCGCTGTTCGACGATCTGCGCTCCCTGCTGCGCGGCGTGCAGCTCGTCCGAGAGCTGTCCGCGCGGAGCCTCGACTACGTCTCGAGCTTCGGGGAGCGCTGGTCGACCCGCGTCATCGCGGACCTCTTCAGCCGCTCCGGTCTGCCGGCCGACGCGCACGACGTCTGGGACCTAGGCTTCGTCACCGACGCGAGCTTCGGCCAGGCGAGGCCGGTGCCCGGCTACGAACAGCAGATGCGCGACGCGGTCGCCCGGCTCCCCGCGGGGCGCGTCCCGATCGTCACCGGCTTCATCGGCAAGACCGCAGACGGCGAGATCACCACGGTCGGGCGCAACGGCAGCGACCTCACCGCGACGCTCGTGGGCGCGGCACTCGGCGCCGCCGAGGTGCAGATCTGGAGCGACACCGACGGGGTGATGACCGCCGACCCGCGCCTCGTCCGCTCGGCCCGTAACATCCCCGACATGCGCTTCGACGAGGCCGCGGAGCTCGCCTACTTCGGGAGCCGCATGCTCCACCCCGCGACCCTCTTGCCTGCGATGGCAGCCAAGATCCCCGTGCGCGTGCTCAACACCAACCGCCCCGAGCACGCCGGCACCGTCATCCGAGGCGAGGCCGCGCCCAACCCGAGCCCCGTCACGAGCATCGCCTACAAGGAGCGCCAGCTCGTCCTCACGCTCTGTTCGACCCGGATGTTCGGCGAGGTCGGGTTCCTCGGGCGGGTGTTCGAGACGTGCGCGCGGCACGGCGTCGAGGTCGACATGGTGACGACGTCGGAGGTCACCGTCTCGCTCACCGCGAACGATCGCCCGAGCCTCGAGCGCGCCGCCGACGAGCTCGCCGCTCTCGGCAGCGTCCGCATCGACGAGGGCCGCAGCATCCTCGTGATCGTGGGCCAGCACCTGGCCGAGCGCCCCGGCCTCGGCGCCGAGGTGTTCGGCGCCATCGCAGAGGCCGGCGTCAACGTCGAGATGATCAGCCACGCCTTCGGCGCCATCAACCTGTCGCTGGTCGTGCGCGATGCCGACGTCTCACGCACGGTGGCGGTGCTGCACCGCGTGCTCTTCGAGGAGGCTCGCGCGTGAAGAGCCTGTACACGAGCGAGGGCGCGGCGCAGGCGCTCGACCGCTACGGGGCCGCGCACGGCGAGGACCTGGCGCTGCGCGTCTACACGTCGCGGCTGATCGGGGCGGAGCCCGATCTGGTGCTGCACGGCGGGGGCAACACGAGCGTGAAGGGCGTGCGGCGCACGCTGCTCGGGGACGAGGTGGAGTGCCTGTGGGTCAAGGGCTCGGGCGCGAGCCTCGACAAGGTCGAGCCGCGCGATTTCCCGGCGCTCGATCTCGCGTACCTGCGGCGGCTGCGCGGGCTCGAGGCCTTGTCGGACGAGGAGATGGTCAACCAGCTCCGCACCCACCTGTTCGACGCCTCGTCGCCCAACCCGAGCGTCGAGGCGCTCCTCCACGCGCTCTTGCCGCACAAATTCGTCGACCACTCCCACGCCGACGCGGTGCTGGCCGTCACCAACCAGCCCGACGGCGCGAAGCTCGTGCGTGAGGCGCTCGGCGACGAGGTCGCGCTGCTGCCGTACATCATGCCCGGCTTCCCGCTCGCCAAGGCCGTCGCCGACGTCTTCGAGCGCTCGCCCCGCGTGATCGGCGTCGTGCTGCTGCACCACGGTCTGTTCACGTTCGGTGAGACCGCGAAGCAGAGCTACGAGCGGCACATCGAGCTCGTCGATCGCCTGGAGGCGTTCGCCAGGGGCCGCGCTCAGCGGCGCGTCGTCTCGGCCGGGGTGTCCCACGCGGAGGCCCGCGCGCGAGCGGCGAAGATCGCGCCGCTGCTCCGAGGTTTCCTGGCCGAGCGCGCGGGCGGCGCGGTCTCGCGGCGCTTCGTGCTCGAGTGGCGGGGAGGCGAGGAGGTCCTCGAGCACCTGGCCTCGCCCGCGTGCGCCGAGCTTGCCGCCAGCGGACCGATCACGCCGGACCACGTCATCCGCACCAAGGCCTGGCCGCTGTTCGTGGGCGAGCTGCCCTTCGGGGACGACGCCGCGCGCTCACGGCGCGCCTGCGCGACGGGGTCGAGGGGTACCGCGCGCGCTACGACGCCTACTTCGCGTCGAACATGGCGTCCAAGCGCGCCCGGCTCACCAAGCTCGACAGCGCGCCGCGCGTCGTGCTCGCGCCGGGCGTCGGGGTGCTCGCGTGGGGCGCGACCAAGAAGGACGCTCGCATCGCCGCCGACCTCGCGGAGCATACGCTGCGCACGAAGGCGACCGCCGCGGCGATCGGGGGGTACCGCTCGCTGTCGGACGCGGACCTCTTCGACATGGAGTACTGGAGCCTCGAGCAGGCCAAGCTGGGCAAGGGCTCGGCGCGCGCCCTCGAGGGGCAGGTCGTGCTCGTGACCGGGGGGGCCGGCGCGATCGGGCTCGGGGTCGCGGACGCCTGCTGCAAGGAGGGCGCGCACGTCGTCCTCGTCGACCGGGACGAGCAGGCCGCGCGCGCCGCCGCCAGCGGCCTCGAGGCGAAGCACGGCGCCGGGGCCGCGACCTGGGCCGTCGCCGACGTCACCGACGACGCCGCGATGCGAGGCGCGTTCGACGCCGCGTGCGTCGCGTACGGCGGCGTCGACGTGGTGGTCCCGAACGCCGGGATCGCCTTCGTGTGCCCGGTGGAGGCGCTCACGACCGCCGACGCGCGCCGGGTGTCCGACGTCAACTACCTCGGCGTGTTGGCCGCGCTGCGCGAGGGCGCGCGCGTGCTGCGCGCCCAAGGCACCGGCGGCAACATCGTGGTCAACGCCTCGAAGAACGTGTTCGCGCCGGGGAAGGACTTCGGCGCTTACAGCGCGAGCAAGGCGGCGGCTCATCAGCTCGCGAAGGTCGCGGCGCTCGAGCTCGCGGCCATCGGCGTGCGCGTGAACCAGATCAACGCCGACGCCGTGTTCGCCCACGACGGGACGAGGAGCGGGCTCTGGCAAGATATCGGCCCTGCGCGAGCCAAGAGCCGGGGGCTGTCGATGGAGGAGCTCGAAGCGTTCTATCGAGATCGGAACCTGCTGCGGACCAAGGTCGAGGCGATCCACGTAGGCAACGCGGTGGTCTTCTTCGCGAGCGAGCGGACGCCGACGACGGGCGCTACGCTGCCGGTCGACGGTGGGATCCCGGAGGCGTTCCCGCGGTAGCCGCGGGACCAGTGGGAGGGCGCGATGAGGCGGAGAGAGCTGCTCGTAGGTGGCGTGGGGCTCGCGGGCGCTGCCGCGTGCGGAGGCAAGAGCAACAAGACCCGGATCGCCGTCATCCCCAAGGGGACGACGCACGAGTTCTGGAAGAGCGTGCACGCGGGGGCCATCAAGGCGTCGCGCGAGCTCGACGTGGAGATCCTGTGGAAAGGCCCGCTCAAAGAGGACGACCTCAAGGAGCAGATCGGGATCGTCGAGAGCTTCGTGTCGCAGGGGGTGAGCGGCATCGTGCTCGCGCCGCTCAACGACAAGGCGCTGGTGCAGCCCGTGAAAGGGGCGAAGAACGCCAAGATCCCCACGGTGATCTTCGACTCTTCGCTGCAGGGCGAGGAGCACGTCAGCTACGTCGCGACCGACAACGTCGCGGCGGGCAGGCTCGGCGGTGAGCGCCTCGCGAAGACCCTCGGCGCGAAGGGCAGCGTGATCCTCCTGCGCTACCTCGAGGGGTCGGCGAGCACCGCCCAGCGCGAGCAGGGCTTCTTGGAGGCGATGAAGGCCAACGCCGACCTCAAGGTCGTCAGCGATAACCAATATGGGGGCGCGACGACGGAGAGCGCTTCCACGGCCGCAGAGACGCTGCTCGTCGCGCAGGGGGCCGACAAGGGCCAGGTCGCCGGCGTGTTCTGTCCGAACGAGTCGACGACCTTCGGCATGCTGCTCGCCCTCGAGAAGCTCGGCCTCGCCGGCAAGGTGAAGCTCGTTGGCTTCGACGCGTCCGACAAGCTCGTCGCCGGTCTGAAGGACGGCAAGATCGACGGGCTCGTCCTGCAAAATCCGCTGAACATGGGCTACCTCGCAGTCAAGACGATGGTCCAGCACCTGAAGAAGGAGTCGATCGACAAGCTGATCGACACCGGGGCGCGCGTAGCCGACAAAGAGAACATGGACAGCGCGGAGCTGAAGGAGCTGCTCAAACCGGACCTCACGCCCTACCTGGGCCAGTGAGCGGCGACGCCGAGGCCACGCAGGTCGGGCCGCCGCTGCTCGTCGCGCGCGGCGTGGCGAAGTCGTTCGGCGCCACGGCCGCCCTGCGCGACGGCACGTTCTGCGTGCGCGCTGGGGAGGTCCACGCGTTGATGGGCGAGAACGGCGCGGGCAAGAGCACGCTGCTCGGCGTGCTGGCGGGCCTGCACCGCGCCGACGCTGGGGTGATCGAGCTCGAGGGGCGCCCGTTCGCGCCGCGCAGCGCGGCCGACGCGCGCGCGGCGGGCATCGCGATCGTTCCCCAGGAGCCTGCGCTGTGCGACCACCTGACCGTCGTCGAGAACATCACGCTCGGCGTCGAGCCGACGAGGGCAGGCTTCGTCCGCGCTCAGGAGGCGCGCGCGGTCGCGAAGCGGGCGCTCGCGCCTCTCGGCGTCGACGTCGACCTCACACGCCTCGGCGCGGCGCTGGCGCCCGCAGAGCGTCAGGTGGTGTGCATCGCGAGGGCGCTCGCGCAGTCGATCGTGAAGGTCCTCATCCTCGACGAGCCGACGAGCAGCCTCACCCACGCAGAGGCAGATCCCGTCCTCGAGGCGGTGCGCACCCTCGCGGCCTCGGGCGTGTGTGTCCTGTACGTGTCTCACACGCTCGGCGAGGTCGTGCGCGTCGCGAGCACGTTCACCGTGCTGCGCAATGGCGAGACCGTGAAGTCAGGCTCGATGTCGGGCGTCGGGGTCAGCGAGCTGACCGAGCTCTTGCTCGGGCACTCCGTGGAGGCCCGAGCGCGCGCTGAGCGCGCGCTCGGGCCGACGGTCCTGTCGGCCAAGGACGTCGCGGGCGCCAGGCTGCCCGCGGGCGTCTCCTTCGAGCTGTCGAAGGGGGAGATCCTCGGGGTCTTCGGGCTGATGGGCTCCGGTCGCACGGAGCTTGTGCGCGCCCTGTTCGGCCTCGATCGCGCGCTGCGAGGCGAGGTGCGGATCGGCGGCGCGCCGCCCACGGCCGCGACCCCCGCGAGGCGGCTCTCCGAGCGCGTGGGGATGCTCAGCGAGGATCGCAAGTCCGAGGGGCTCGCGCTCGCCATGTCCGTCGCGGACAACGTGACGCTCTCGCGGCTCGAGCCGGTCTCGCGCTTTGGGTTCGTGTCCACGGCGGCGCAGGCCGCCGCGACGCAGCGCTTGATCGAGCAGCTCTCCATCCGCTGCAGCGGTCCGGAGGCGCCCGCCTCGTCGCTGTCCGGGGGCAACCAGCAGAAGGTCGCGCTCGCGCGCCTGCTGCACCACGACGTAGACGTGCTCCTGCTCGACGAGCCGACGCGCGGCATCGACATCGGCAGCCGCGAGCTGATCTATGATCTTGCCGTCGAGCTCGCGGCGCGGGGCAAGTCGATCCTCTGGATATCGAGCCAGCCGGCCGAGCTGCTCGGGGTCTGCGATCGCGTCGCGGTCATGCGCCGTGGGGTGCTGGGCGCGCCGCGTCCCGCGCGCGAGCTCGACGAGCGCGCGCTGCTCGCCGAGGCCGCCTCGTGAGCGCGCCGCAAGGCCTGGAGGCGCGTGCGCGCAGCTTTCTGGCGCAGCCCTGGGTCGGGCCGCTCGTCGCGCTCGTCTCGGTGTACGTCCTGTTCGCGGTCCTCACGCCGGAGACCTTCCTGCGAGGCATCGCGCTGGAGACCATGGCGCGTCACACGGTCGTCGTGGCGCTGTGCGCGGTGGGCATGACCCTGGTCATCGTGCAGGGGGGCATCGACCTCTCGGTCGGCTCGGTCGTCGCGCTGGTGACGGTGGTCACGGCCAGCGCGGCGCGGGCAGGCCATGGCCCCCTCGTCGCGGCGCTCGCCGGGATGGCGGCAGGCGCTCTGTGCGGCGCGCTCAACGGCGCCCTCGTGGCGACGCTCAAGATCACGCCGTTCATCGTCACCCTGGGCACCATGAGCGGCCTGAGAGGCCTCGCGAAGGGGCTGGCCGACGAGCAGAAGATCGACGCCGACGCGCGCGGCCTCGACGGGCTCATGATGAGCGACGAGGCGAGCGTGCTGCCGGTCCCCCCGGGCGTGTTCATCGCGCTCGCGGCGGCGGTGGCCGGGGCGGTCTTGCTCGCGTTCTCGAGGTTCGGGCGCCACGTGGTCGCCACGGGGTCGAGCCCAGCCACCGCGCGCCTCTCGGGCATCTCCATTCCGCGCGTGACGTTCCTCACCTACGCGCTCGCCGGCCTGATGGCCGGCGTCGCCGGCGTCATGGAGTTCTCGACGCTCACGGTCGGCGACCCCACCGACTCGCTCGGCCTCGAGCTCGAGGTCATCGCCGCGGTCGTCATCGGCGGCGGCTCCCTGTTCGGGGGGCAGGGGTCGGTCGCCGGCAGCCTGCTCGGCGCGATGCTGATGACGGTCATCGCCACGGGCGCCACCCACCTCGGCATCGCCAACTGGATCCAGGAGATCCTGACCGGCGCGATCATCGTCGTCGCGGTGACGGTCGATCGCTGGAGGCACGTGGCCTGAGGGGCGCACCGGCGCGGACTCGGGTCGGGGGACGATGACGGTCATGCCCCGTCTCGGGCACGGCGCCCCATCCACCGAGGGGGACGATGACGGTCACGATGACGCTCATCGTCGGCTCTGCCCGCGGCCCGGTCGCACGGGCCGCGCTCGCGGGCTGGGCAAGTGACAGAGATGGCGACCCTGCTCGGCAGGGTGGGGGTCTTCGTCACAGAACGCGCCGGCTCGGCGGGGCCAAAGGCAGAGCCGCTTGCGAAAGTGGTCGCATTGCGGCGGTGTGGCACCGCCGGCGACGGCTCAACATGGACAGCAATGGCGACCCTGCTCGGCAGGGTGGTTGTCGCTGTCACTCGGCCGTGCGCCGCGGGCGTGAAGCGCGCCGTGAGCGTGGGTGAACCTATAGCTGATGCCCCCCTCGGGCGCGCTGCGCGCGCCCGGTCCCCCCTTGCTCGCTGCGCTCGCGGGGGGACCAAGGCGCCGCTCCCCGCGAGGCCCACCCTGTTCGTCATCGCAAGCCCAAGGGCTCTACCCCCCGCCGCGCTGCACCTTCGCCACTCCGGCCCCCGCTACCGCGGCTGCACCCGAATCGCGCCTTGGAGCGATGGCACGGTGGCGCTCGTGCTCGAGCCGCTCGACCTCTGCGCGCGGATCGCCGCGCTGATCCCGCCGCCCAGGTTTCACATGATCCGGCCGAGGTCCGCAAGCTCCGTCAGTTGCTACCACGGCGTGCTCAGCTCGCACGCCAAGCTCCGACCCGAGGTCGTGCCGAAGGCGGAAGAAACGGGACCGAAGCAGCTCGCGCGCTCTTCGAGCATGACAGGACCGTCCTGCCTCCGGAGCCGCGGAAGAGGCCGTGGGCCTGGCTCCTCCGCCACGTCTTCCAAGTCGACGTCGTCACCTGCCTCCGATCGCGTTTCGAGGTTCCCAAGCGCCGGCTAAGCGCTCGAACTTCCTAAGCGGTGGCCGAGCCGCTCGCGAGCGGCGACCTCGTTCGCCTCCTCTCCGCGTACGAGCCGCCCCCGATGCCGGTCCGCATCATTCGCCCGGCGAACAGCGCGCGGACGGCGAACGTGCGCGCCTTCGTCGACCTGGCGAGCGCGCGATTGCGGGAGGCGCTGGCCTGAGCCTCGCCTCTGAGGTGGCGAGAGCCCGGGTGCCCCCCCGCGCTACGCGATCGGCGCAGCTCGTGAATGGATCGTCGTCTCGCTCAGCCGGCGAGGATCGGTTGGCGTCGCGCCCAGGTCTCGAACGAGGTCCAGGTCACGCCCGGGAAGGCGCGCGCGAGGGCGGCGCGATCCACCGCGTAGCCCGTCCGCTCGAACCACTCGTACATGAGGACGCCGTCCTCGCCCATGCCCTGTCGGATCATGTCCAGCGGCACCTGGAAGTACTGGAACGGCTTCCCGGCGACGCGCGAGAGAATGGCGACCGCGTCCTCGCCGCTGATCTCGTCGCCGACGAGGTCGTGACGGGTTCCAGCGAACGTCGCAGGATCTTGCAGTGCGGCGATCGCGCAGACCGCGATGTCGTCCACCGCGATCTGGGCGAGCTTGCGCCCAGGCGTCAGCGGCGTGGCGTAGATGCCAGCCTTGAGCTGCTCGGTGGTGAAGTAGACGTTCTCCATGAAGTAGACGGGGGCGATGATCGCGGCACGGGCGCCGATCGAGCGGATGTGCTGCTCGACACGATACTTGCTGTCGAAATGCGGGACGCCGGTGGCCTTGTCGGCCGAGGCGACCGAGGTGTAGACGAGGTAGGCCCCCGCGGCCTTGGCCGCGTCCGCGACCGCGATGCCCTGGTGGACTTCGGCCTCGACGCCCTTCTCGAAGGGCGTCCCCATGGAGAAGACCGCGTCTGCCCCGGCCATCGCCTTGTCGAGAGACGAGCGATCTTCGAGCGAACCGACGACGAGCTGCGCGCCCGCGTCGGCGAGCGCCTTCGCCGCAGCACCGTCGGCCTTGCGCGTGAACGCGCGAACGGTGTGCCCGTTCTTCAAGAGACCTCGCGCGACCGCGCCGCCCTGCTTGCCCGTCGCTCCCGTGACCAGAATCGTGCTCATCGTCGTTCTCCTTGCGGGTTGTCGTGACTCGTCACCGAACGTTCGATCCCGCCGAGCTTGCCGGCCCGGTAGTCGAGGATCGCTTGCTGGATCTCGCGCTCGGTGTTCATCACGAACGGCCCAGAGCGCGCGACGGGCTCGCGCAGAGGCGCGCCGGAGAGCACCAGCGCCTGCGCCCGCCCCGTCGCTGCGAGCGCGACGCCCTCGCCTTCACCCAGCACGCCGAGCTGCCCCGAGCGGAGGGGGCGGCCCGAGACCGACAGCTCGCCCTCGAACACGTACACGAACGCGCTGTGCTCAGGCGGGATCGCAACGTCGACGGCGGCGCCCGGCTGCAGGCTCCAGTGGTGGTAGGTGATCGGGGTGCGAGTCTCGATCACGGCGCTCGCGCCGAGGGCCTCGCCGGCGATGACGTGGACGGTGGCGAGCCCATCTGGGGTCGTGCGCGACGGGATCTTCTCGCGCGGGATCTCCTGGTAGCGGGGCGCGATCATCTTGTCGCGCGCGGGCAGGTTCACCCACAGCTGAAAGCCGTGCATGCGGCCCCCCTGCTCCCGCATCGTTCGCGACGGCATCTCGGCGTGGACGATGCCGCGACCGGCGGTCATCCATTGCACCGCGCCGGGGCCGATCTTGCCACGGTGGCCTGCGGAGTCGGCGTGCTCGGCTTCGCCCTCGAGCACGTAGGTGACCGTCTCGAAGCCGCGGTGCGGGTGGTCGGGAGCGCCCAGCGCCTCGCCCGGCGCGTATTCGATGGGGCCCATCTCGTCGAGCAGGAGGAACGGGTCTGCGTCGTCGTACGCGCCCGAGGGGAGGGGCCGGCGCACGACGAAGCCGCCACCTTCGCGCTGCTGGTGGGAGGTGACGACGCGGACGATTTCACGATTCTTCATGGGTCGCTCTCCAGACCTCCTCGGCGCTCTTGCCGAGCTTCTTCACCAGGGTCGTGAGGGTGGCCCGCTCGCTCTCGGTCAGCCCGGAGCAGGCCTTGTCCATCGCGCGCTTGTGCTGCGCGAAGGCCGCGGCGATCTTCTCCTTGCCCTTCTTCGTGAGCGAGACGGTGCGCACGCGGCGATCGCTCGCGTCGAGGGTTCGCACGACGAGTCCGCGCGCCTCCAGCCGATCGACGGCGGTGGTGATCGAGCCGGTGGTCAGGTCGACGCGCCGGCCGATCGTGCTCACGGGCTGCGCCCCGTGGTGGAGCAGGAGCTCCAGGACAGCGAAGTCCGAGAAGCACATCTCCAGCCCTTCCACGCTCCGGCTCGCGTGGCGGGCGAGCGAGCGGTGCGCCTTCATGAGGACGAGCCACAGGTGCGTGCCGGACGTGTCAGCCACGCGAGAAAGCTTGATCACAAGAATCTTGATGTCAAGACATATGCGACCTCGCCGGTCGCAGCTCTTCACGCATGGCCTCGACTGTAACGCCATCAACGAACCCGATGACCGCCCCCCCGGATTGCTCTTCTACCTAGTCAAACGTCGTCTTCGGGCGATTGCTGATCACCCCGAGGACGCGGAGCTGTTTCCGCTCATCGATCCGGGAGCGATGTCTCGCAAGCTCCGCGGTCAGCTCCGCCTCGCCTTCTCGGCGGTGTGAGCGAGCGACCCACCAAGCGGCCCCGTGGGTGACTGTCCCGGGATTCGTCCATTCCGTGCTCCGACCGGCCCCCCCGGTTGGGCCTCCGATCCGACGGGGCGACCCGATCTTCTTCCATCGCGCCTGTGCCCCCAAGGCCGGCCCGTCCCGGAGGCGCACACCTTCAGGTCGACGTTCGTCACAGATCGCGGTTCGAACTTCCTAAGCGTCGCCTACCTCGACAAAGTCTTCTGTGCGTAGTCCATCATGCAGTCCATGAAGGCCCGGCAGGTGCCGCTGGGCAAACACTCCTCGTACATCGCGACGGTCTTGTCGTCGTCGGCACATTGGGCGGTGCCGTCCTTTTCCTTCGTGGAGACCATCGCCTTCGCCTCGGCGCCCATCAGCTCGCCGACGCACTGCTCGTAACGGTCCGCCGCCTTCTTGCACGTGACCTTCGGGTCTGCGCGCTTCGCGGGCGCGTCCGACGGGGCGGCCGATGGTGATGTGGGCCCTCCAGCAAACCAACCGAGCTGGCTCGCGAGGACGACCGCGCCGCCGAGCAGCACGGCGACGCCGATGGCGACCCCCATGGGCCGGCCGCCTTGCTTCCGGTCTCCGGCCGTGACCGCCCCATACGGATCGTCAGGCATGCTCGCCTGGTACGCCGGCGCGCCCGAGAGCTTCCCTCACGGCTATCGAAGCAGGTCCAGCAACTCGTCGGCGATCGCGAGGCAGGCCGTCAGGCCTGGGGATTCGATGCCGAAGAGGCTCACGAGGCCTGCGATGCCGTGCTCGGCGGGTCCTTGGATCACGAAGTCCGCATCCTTCTCGCCCTCGCGACGATCTTGGGCGGATCCCCAGATCATGCAGAGCTTCCTCGCGGATCCAAGCCAACCGCCGGATACCTCGTGCATCGAGGGCATGGCCCCGACCGACTTCGCGAACCCTCCGGCTGAGTGGCTCGCGCTCGTTGGGGTCGGGGACCTCTGGGAGAACGACTGACACGCCTGCTCATCGGCGGCGAGGCTTCGGAAGTCCGGCGCGGTCCGGTACTATGGTGGTCACCGTCGATCGCTGGCGCAATCTGGCCTGAGGGGCGCCCACCGCCGCGGAGGGTGGGGGGACGATGACGGTCAGTGCGCCGCTCCCCGTCGCCGCCAAGTTGCGTCCGGCTCGGGGTCGTGGTCTCCGTCGACCATGAAGCTCGAGTCCAAGAACGTCCTCGGCGGTCCGCTCGCCGACTGCTCGAAGGCGCCCATGACGGGGTTCTTTCGCGACGGCTGCTGCGACACCAGCGATGATGATGTGGGCTCGCATACCGTCTGCGCCGTCGTCACGGCGGACTTCCTGCGCTTCTCCAAGAGCCGCGGGAACGACCTATCGACGCCGGCTCCTCAATACGGCTTCCCTGGGCTCAAGCCAGGAGATCGATGGTGCCTGTGCGCCGCCCGCTGGCAGGAGGCGCTCAAGGCGGGGGCGGCGCCGCTCGTGGTGCTCACAGCGACCCACGCGCGGGCGCTCGACATCCTCTCGTTGAGCGACCTCAAGCGCCACGCGATCGACATGAACTGACCCCCATGAACGCGATTCGCTCGACGGCGGTCTGCCTTGCGCTGGGTGCGGCGCTGCTGACCCCACGACAAGCGCGCGCCGACGACGAGCCCGCGCCGCTCACGCTGCGCGTCGGCGGCGGGCTGGAGGGGGTCGGGTACGGCTACTTCATCCCGACCTCGGGCCGTGCTCGGCTCGATCTCGCGATCGACTACGCCGTGAGCCCGGTCGTCGAGCTCAGGCTGCTGCCCTCGCTCAGCTTCGGGCTGGGGGTGAACTACGACCTGTTCTTCGATCTGTCGGGCGGCGTCGCCGCGGCCCTGCGCCTGCGGCCCACGCCCGTGTACACGATCTGGCTGGGCTACGCGGCGCGCGTCGGCGTGGCTGCCGAGGTCGAGGACGCGTCCGAGACCGTGGGCGCCCTCGGCGTGCACGGCCCTCAGCTCTCGCTCACCTCCTTCCGCTTCGGTGAGCAGGGCCGCTTCGAGCTGGACCACTGGGGAGAGCTGCTCTTGCCGCCGTTCGCGGGCTACGGCTTCGCCCTCGCGTTCCGCGCTCGGGTGGAGTGACCGTAGTCGGTTAAGCTTCGCGCCGATGCACAAGGTCAAGGCCTCCGACCTCGTGAGCTTACGCAAGGCGCTGGCCGACTCGGAGCCCCACGTCCTCGAGCAGGTGCGCGCCCGGATGCCCAAGGAGCTGTGCGCGGTGCTCGACGAGACGGTGGCGTCAGGCTGGCTGACCGACCCGCAGATCTGCGAGATCTACGAGCACTTCTGCAAGGTGCTGTTCCCGGGGGCGCTCTCGCCGTTCATCCACCTGGGCCGGCGGATGGCGCTCACCAGCTACCGGGGCGTGTATCGGGTCTTCTTGGCGATCCCGTCGACGTCCTTCGTCATCGGCAAGGCGGCGAGCGTGTGGCCTCTTATCACTCGACGGGGAAGGCCTCGATGGAGGAGGTCACCCCGCACAGCGGCGTCCTCGTCGTGCGCGGCGCCGACCCGATCTGCAAGGAGATGATCGACATCATCAGCGGTCACATCCTGGCCTTGGCTGAGCTCACGGGGGCCAAGGAGCCGCGCGTCGCGCCCAACACCGACGACCCGTCCGCGCTGCGCTGGACCATCCGCTGGCGGTGAGCGCAGGGGCCGCGCCGGCCCTCACCTCGAGCGAGCCTCGACCGCTTCGCCCTCGAGACGGAGCGCCGCCGCGCCTCACTTCTTCGCGCCGAGGCTGATCTCCCGCGTGGAGGCCGGCTGATAGCAGAGGAGCTTGGGGTCCTCGTCCTTCATGTTGGCCTTCACGTGCGCGATGACGGCCTCGCCCACCTCCTTGCTGGGCACGACGAGGCCGAGGCGGCGGGCGCCCTCGTTGAACTCCACCAGCTTGAGCTTCCCTACGTCGGGGAAGGTCGAGAGGGCCTTGCGCGTGGTGGGAAACGTGTAGGTCGGCTCGGACTTCCAGCTGACGTCGTACAGCAGCACGAAGGGGGTCGAGCAGCCCTCGCGGAAGGCGACGGCCTCGCCAGGGACGAGCTTCTTGAGCCTGCCTCCCAGGGTCACCCAGAAGGCGCCCTCGTGGGAGGCGATCGAGCCGAACGTCGTCGGCCACGCGAGGTGAGCGACCGGCAGCCAAGCGTCGCGCTCGAGGCGATGGATCGTCGCGCCGTCGCTCGCAAACAGCTCGCCCTCGCTGGAGACGAAGGCGTTCTTGGGGGGCTTGGCCAGACCCGGGAGGCGCTTGAAAGAGCCGGCGTCGAAGGCGACGAGGCTCTTGCCAGGGGTGAAGAGCCACGCGCTGTCGCCCTTGCCCGGGAGGAGCTCGATGCCGAAGTCGATGTCGGGGCCGACCTCCTTGAGCGAGACGATCTTTTGCTCGCCCTTGGCGTCCCAGATCTCTGCGGCCGGCCCGCGCTTGTCGCAATGGGAGCCGATCGACAGCAAGGTGCCCGCGGAGGTGCTGCCGAAGACGTAGGGGTTGACGGCCGGGGGTGGGGGGCCGAAATCGGGGATGGTGACCTCACCGGGCTTGCAGCCTGTGGCGGCGAGCGTGCGCAGCCGACGGACGACGGGGCCGCGGGCGGTCATGATGCGGTAGCCGTCCATGAAGTCCCAGCCGGAGACCAGGGTGGTCTCGCCCACACGCGCGACGCCGGAGATGAAGCCCCCGCCGCCCCCCGGGGCGAACGAGAGGCTCCCCCCCTTGCCGGTGAGGGGCCAATACGTGGGCACCGGGGCGCGCGGGTTGGCGTAGCGGAAGAGGACGTCGAGGCTGTCGGGCCACTCGCCGCCGACCCAATACAGCTGCGTCGGACCGAACGCCGGCGAGTCGCCCGGGAACACGCCGGCGGACCACTCGACCCCGCCATTGGCGAGCCGGCCGACCTTCTTCTCCGTCATGACCAGCAGCTGGGCGCCCGCGCGATGCAGCGTGACCTCGGTCTGGTCGGAGAGCGCCGCGACCTGCTCGGGCACCAGCGTCGCAATGGGCGGCGGAACGTTGGCGACCGCCGCAGAGGCGGAGGTCTGTGCGGTGGGCGAGGAGGGCGCGCTGGCGACCTCGACGGCCGAGCCGGAGGGGGCTGCCTCTCGACCCGCGGGATCGGCGGGCTCGGAGCAGGCGAGGGCGAACCAAGAGGCCAGGACCCAACAGCGCTTCATTTCGTTCCTCGTGATGGGGCAATGGGCAACGTCCCCTCGTGCAGGGGCAGCTCGGACTCGAGGACCGCGGCCTCGGGCTCGCGCCCGTCGCCGGTGTGGGCGACGCGCTGGTAGCTGACCCACCAGCGCACGGACGTCGCCCCCCGCGTTGGCTGCAGGTCGAGCAGCACCTCGGACTTGCCGCGCACGCGGTCGTCGGCGACGAGCCGCCGGCCCGGTTGGCCCGGCGCCAGCTCGAAATGGCGCGCGAGGTAGCGCACGTCGCGGTCGAGGACGCGGCCGCGCGCGTCGAGCAGCTCGGCGCCTACCGCGCACCTGCGGAACAGGTCGCCGGTGGGGAAGGCGTGCCCCGCGCGCGACTCGAGCGTCACCAGCACGCCGAACGCGTCGAGCGCGGCGGAGGCGGCGAGCTTGCGCCGAAGCCACGCCGGATCGCGCACGTTGGACAGATCGTGAGCGCCCGTGGGCATGTGGCAGCTCGCGCAGGAGCGATCGGCCGCGTCCGACGCGGCGTGCTCTCGCAGCGTCGTCTGCATGAAGCGGTCGTCGCCGTCGCCCGACGCGTGCGGAAAGCGGAACTCGTGGCAGCTGGCGCACGCGCCGGTGTGTCCGAACTCCCGGGACCTGCGGATGGGGTGGTGAGCGCTCGGCTCGAGCGCGTCGATCGGACCGGCCGCGAGCACCTCGTCGTCGCGGGTGACGTGACAGGTGACGCACGCCACGCCGAGCTCGTCTGCCTCCATCACGCGCGGGTCCTCGGCCTCGGGGGCGTGGCAGCCCTGGCAGAACGGCGAGGGCTCGATGGCGAGCGCGGCTCGATAGGCGTCGTTCGAGCTCGACGCCCGATGGCGCGAGCGCGCCCACTCCTCGGCCGCCTCGTGGTGGCAGCCGACGCACTCGGCGTTCGCGCGCAATGCTTGCTCGCCGCGCCCGCGCGAAGGCCGCGGCATCACCGGAGCGGCCGTGGCGGCTACGACCGGCTCGAGCTCACCGCCAACGTCCACCGTCTCGGGCGGAGCTTCGCCGCAGCCGACGCACAGCAGGACGCAACAGAGCAGCGGTCGCATCGCGGGCAACGGTACACTACCGACCCTCGATGGCCACGCCTGCCGCCACGCCGCTCGATTCTCGCGTCCGCGGCCTCCCCGGTCCCGCCGTCGCGCACCGCGCGCCTGCGCTGGCGGCACCGTGACGCTGCCCGCGGCCCTCGCGCTGCCGAGGGCCGCGCGGGCCTCATCGCGTCACATCGGCGCGACGACCGTTAGGGCGCGCAGAAGGGCAGCGTCATCGTGGAGCTGGGCCAGGCCCCGATCTGCACCTCGACCGTCCCGTCGATCGGCGTGTAGGCGGTGAAGGTGAGGGTCGTGGGCGGCGCGACGCCGTCCTCGTCGACGGTCATCGAGCCCAAGGAGGGGCAGGCGTCGCCCAGCACCCAGGTCAC
The DNA here is from genome assembly GCA_016719945.1 of Polyangiaceae bacterium. Taxonomy (GTDB): domain Bacteria; phylum Myxococcota_A; class Polyangia; order Polyangiales; family Polyangiaceae; genus Xiheicaenibacterium. The sequence continues at coordinate 526,931 of JADJYE010000030.1, forward strand.
CGCGTCGAGCTCGAGCGAGCCGCTCAGCGCGCCGCTGTCGATCGTTCCGCTGCCGCTCAGGGAGGCGCTGTCTACGTTCACCTCGATGCTGAGGTCGCTGAGCACGAGGTGGCTCGCGCCGCTCGCGGTCGTGAAGGTGAGGTCGGCGTCGGTGGGTCGTGAGTCGTCGGTCACCGTCATGGCGACCTCCCCGTCGACGGCCGTGTCCCCCAGGGTGAGCGAGCTGAAGGCGAGGGTGAAGGTGGTCGGCGTGAATCCGACGGCGAGGGTGAGGGCGCCGTCGACAGGCAGGCCGCTGGCCTCGAGGGTGCAGTCGGTCATCGTCACCGTGACCGACAGGCCGCTCCAGGCGAACGCGACGCACGTGCCGTCGGTCACGATCGAGTTGCCGGCGACGGCTTCTTCAACGAGCTCGCGGATGCGGGTGTCGCCCGCGCCTTGTCCCTCTGCGTCGACCTGGTCCTGACCGGCCACCAGCGGTGCGCCCAGATCGCGCAAGGCCGTGAGGCCCTGGGTCGCCGCGTCGGTCAGGGGCTCGGTCGACGCGGGGACCTCCGGCGCCCCGCCCGTCCCGAGCCCGCCTTCCCCCGAGCCTCCGGCGCCGCCACCTCCGGACCCGCCGCCGCGGTTCTTGCAGCCAGCCGCCAGCATCACCACGAGCAGCGCGAGACCGAGACGATTCATGAGCCCTCCCACACGTCTGCCCATGGGACCCGCGGCAGGAGGCGATTGTCAAAGGTGAGCGGCGCGTCCGGGCGCATTCAGGGCCTGCGCCGCGAGCGGGCGTTCGTCGATCTCGGCCGCGTGTTTGACAGACCGGACGGAGGCTGCTGTGGTACCCGAGACATGGCAGGACCCGTCGAGACCTCGGGATCGATCGAGACCTTCGCGCAGCGCGCAGACGGCTACGTGGCGCGCGGCAGCGCCTACTCGTTCGACGAGATCTCGGTCGGTGACCGCGTGGCGCTGTGCTTCGCGGCGGGGGACGACGCGGAGGCGCCGTTCTCGCTGCGCATCCGCGGCCCCAACGGCGCGCTGATCCTCGACCGCATCCTGCGTGAGCTGCCCACGGGCCTGCCCCAGAGCGAGCCGCCGGTCACCTTCGTGGTGTCGAGCGCGGGCGCGTACCAGGTCGAGATCCACGCGAAGGGTCAGCGCACCTGGGGCAAAGCGACGATGCGCGTGCGTTGAGCGGCGTATGGGGTGCGGGCGCTCGGCGCGCGTGCGATGCTTCGCCGCCCACGATGCAGCTCTTCGTTGATGTGAGCCCGAGGTCCCGTTGAAGCGTGCGCTCGCCGTGGTCGCGCTCGGCGCCGCGGCCTCGTGCGCGAAAGGGGGGCCAGCTGGGCCCAGCGACCCGCTCGCGCTCTGCCTCGAGCGCACCGCGCTCGGCGACGCGTCGGGAGCGCGAGAGGTGGTGGAGGGGACCGGTGAGGTGAGGATCGCCGCAGGTCCGCTCGGAGAGGAAGGGGCGACCGCGGTCTTCGGCGTGAGCACGCCGGCTGCCGCCTCGCTCTGGCGCGTGACGATCGAGGTGAAATCGCTCCCTGCAGGCGCCCACCTCTTGGTCGAGCCGCCTCGCTTCGTCCGCCAGTGTCAGGAGACGAACGCCCGTTGGGAGCCGATGTGGCCCTCGACACGGGAGGCGATCTTCCCGCCGATCCCGCCGCTTCCGCGCTCGGGGCCCCACCTGCTCCCCGTGCCGCCCCTGTATGACGTCGTCGAGCCGCCGAGCGTGATCAAGCCAGGCGAGGCCGCGCAGTGGGACAGGCTCGAGCAGGCGACCGGCAAGGCGCGCTCGCGCAAGCACAGCTACAAGCTCACGAGCGCGGACGTGACCGCGTGGAGCGAGGCGGAGGAGGCGAGGCGAGCGGCGGCGCAGACGGCGCACGACGCGGCGGTCCGCGACAACCGGCAGCAGGCGAGCACCTTCGAGCAGGAGCGCGCCCGGCACGACGCCGCGGTCGAGGCGGCCGCGCTGGCGCGTGAGGGGCTCGGCAAGCTCTCCTCGGTCACCTGCGATCCTCCGCAGTCGATCGGGTCGGGGCACATCGTCTTCGCGACGCCGGCCCGCTGTGAGTACCTCTCGCTGCCCATCGTGTCCGCTCCGCCGGCCGGGGTCGCCTGCGACGCGCCGGTCGCCTTCGTCGCCGACGCGACGTGGGTGCTGCACGCTCCGGGGCGCTCCTCGTGCACCGTCGATGCCTCGGCGACGTTCGCGATGCCGGAGGACGCGACGGCCGCCGATCTCACGGCGCTCTTCGCCGACGGGCCGCTGCCGCTGGCAAAGCTACGCGGCCCGCGCTGACTCAGCCGCCGCCCGCGCCGCCCGCGCCGCCCGCGGGGGCCTCGCCGCCGCTGCCGCCTGCGCCGCCCGCGGGGGCTTCGCCGCCGCCGCCGCCCGCGTCGCTCCCACCCCCGCCGCTGCCGCCCCCACCGGCCCCGGCCTCGGCGGGTTGGTCGGTGAACTCGTCGATGCCGAGCACCTGCACGCAGGCAGCGGACAACAGGGCGAAGGCGAGGAGCGCGCGCATGGGCGGCGCGAACCCTACAGCCGCTTCGGTTTGCCGAACAGGTACCCCTGAAGCAGGTTGCAGCCGAGCTGCATCAACGTGTCGCGCTCGGCCTCGGTCTCGACGCCCTCGCCCACGACCAGCGTGCCGATGTCGCGGCTCACGTCGGCCACGGACTTGACGAGCTTGCGCTTCACGGGGTCCTTGTCGATGTCGCGCACGAGCGCCATGTCGAGCTTCACGATCTCGGGGAGCAAGTGCGCGAAGCTCGTGAGCCCCGCGTAGCCCGCGCCCAGATCGTCGAGCGCCATCCGAAAGCCCATGCCGCGCAGCTCGGTCATCTTGGCCTTGGCCTCGCCGATGTCGTGCAGCGCGGCGCGCTCGGTGATCTCGAGGACGACGGCGGGCGCGACCTCGGCCAGCGCCTGCTCGCGCGAGGTGAGCATCTCGTCGAGCAGATCGTCGGCGTGCAGGTTCACGAACACGTAGTGGCTGCCCGCGGTCGCGGCGGCGAACAAGCCGACCTTCTCGCGCACGGTGCGCCCCAGCGCGACGAGGCCGTGCAGCGACTCGGCCATGTCGAGCAGGTCCCCGGCGCCGCGCATGGTCGGCTCCTCGCTGCGGACCAGCGCCTCGTAGGCGTAGAGCTTTCCGCTCGGCAGCACGATGGGCTGGTAGGCCATCCACAGCGTCGAGAGCGCGTTGTCCCAGCGGGACTTGTCGAGGTGCGCCTGGGTGTCTTGGGTCGGATCGTCGAGGATGGCCTCGAGCGCGCGAGACCGCGCGCGGGCCGCGGCGCACGCGCGCACGGCCTTGTCGACGGCGTCGACCAGGCGGCCGGCCGGCAACGGCTTGAGGAGGTACTGGAACGCGCCGTGCTCGACCGCGGCGGCGGCGCTCTCGACGTCGGGCGCGCCGGTCATGAGCAACACGGGGATGTCTCGGTCGTGCTCGTGCGCGTAGCGGAGCAGATCGATGCCCCCGAGCCCGCCCACGTGGACGTCGCTGACGACCGCGTCGAACTTCATCGTGGCCAGGTATTGGCTGCCGACGACGCCATCGGGCGTGAGCTTCACGGAGAAGCCGGCCGCCTCGAGCTGCCTCGCCGCCGGGGACCCGGCCTCCGGCTCGACCACCAGGATCGTGCCGCGCGAGGAGGGGCTCAAGATCTCGCGCGCCGCGCGCGCCGCGAGCTCGTCGTCGACGAGCGTGACGCCCGCGAGCGTGTTCGCGGAGCTCGGGATCTCGTCGGGGGAGGTCACGGCTCGATCTTCGCCGGGCTGTAGGGTCATCGCAACCCATTGCGCCCTCGAGCAGCTCGCGGCCGCCCCTGGCTACATCGCCACGGGGCACACGGCGCCCGAGACGGTCGCCTCGTTGTTGTCCTCCAGGCACTCGCTGACCTCGTCGGGATCACCCATCATCACCCCGTCGACGATGACGTAGAAGGTCCCCATGTTGGCGGGCTCGTCGGGGATCTGCAGCGTCACCACCTCGAGCTGGCCGGGCAAGAGCGCGGTCGTCGTCGCGAGGCTGGCGAGCAGGGTGCCCGTCCCAGGGGCGCCGGAGTAGAAGTCCACGCGCACGCCCGCAGCCACGCCCAGGCTGCCTGCGTTCGACACGACGGCCCGCAGCTCGATCGCCGCTGGGCACGGATCGAGCGAGACGCCGAGAGACACCTGCAGGTCGGGCGCGTTGAAGACCCCCGCGCCCTGGTTCGACTGGCGGTAGTTGTTGAAGCCGGGGGGCGACACCCAGCTCGCCGGCTCGGGCTGCGGGAGCGTGCCGTCGGAGTCGATGTTGACGATGTGGTAGGCGTGCTGGTTCCAGATACGGCGCGTGCGGACCCAGTTGTCGTTCGGATCCCCGAACAGGAAGACGCCGTGCTTCGCGTTGGCGGTCGGGTAGGGGCAGGTGAGGGTGCCGTTCAGGTGGTTGAGGTCGTTCGCGACCACGACCACCTCGGTGTTGTTGTCCCCGTCGACGTCGGCCACGACCGGGTACTCGTGGATCGTGGCGGTCGACATCTCGAGCTCGTACACGACGGCCCCGGTCTCGCCCTCGTACACGCGGAAGTAACACTCGTCGCCGTAGACGACCTCGGCCGCTCCGTCGCCCTGGAAGTCGAAGACGCTGGAGCCGGTGCGGTTGGAGGAGCCGTCTTGCGTGGGGCTCGACCACTTCACGCTGAGCGCCGGCGTCGGGGCCGGCGCGTAGTCGAAGACCGAATACGAGGTGCCGTTGGCCGAGGCGATCTCCGGCTCCGGATCGGCGTCGAAGTTCGCGATCGTCGGCGGCCCGCCGGCGCCCGCCCCGGGCATCGTCAGCGTGGCCAGCGCGGCGCCGGTCGACACGTCGTGGACCCGGACCGTGCCGCCGGAGATCGACACCAGCTCGGGGGTGCCGTCGAGATCGAGGTCGGCGATCGCGGGGTAGCCATCGGCGAGGCCGTTGTCCCACAGCAGGGTGCCGGTCGCGTCCCACGCCCTGCGGCCCGAGACGATGTCGAGGGCGCCGTCGCCGTCCAGGTCGGCGACGATGCTGACCGCGCCGTAGCTGCCCTGCGACCCGGCGAGCACCCCGTTGTTGAAGCGCAGCGACCCGTCGGACTCGAACACCGCGCCGCCGACGACGATCTCGGCCGAGCCGTCGCCCTCGAGATCGGCGATGGCGACGGTGGCGGACTCGAGCACGGTGGTGAAGGGCGTGCCGTTCGCGTTCGTGCTGGCCCACTTGAACGTCCCGTCGTGCTCGAAGGCGATCAGGCCGCCGCCCATCTTGCCCGTCACGATCTCGACCATGCCGTCGCCGTCCAGGTCGGCCGCGGCGGGCGTGACGCGCGGCTGAACGCGGTTCGCGTCGAGGTAGACGTCGGCGGCGGCGCTCCATTTCTCCGCGCCGGTCGCCCCGTCGAGCGCGCGCAGGTAGGCGGCGCCGGCGGTGCTGTAGTTGTTCGAGGTGACGATCACGACGTCGGGCACACCGTCCTGCTCGAGGTCGACGACGACCGGCATGTTGATGACCTGCACGAAGGCGGGTTGGATCGCGGTCGACGTCCACGACCACTCGAGCTCTGGGGTGACCGGGTCGAAGGTCGGCACCACCTGGCACAGCACGTCGTCGCCCGGCTGAGGCAAGCACTGGTCGATGGTTGGCTCGCAGAACTCGTCCTCGGCGCAGTCGGTCCAGTCGACGCAGGCCGCGCCTGGCACCACACAGCTGCCCTCGAGGCAGACGTCCCCGGCGTCGCAGCACGTCTCTCCCGCAGGCCCACAGCGGACCTGGCTCTCGCAGACCGCAAGGCACGCGTCGAGGAAGCACTCCTCCCCGGTGTCGCAACACGCGCCGTCGGCGCACACGATGCCAGAGGCGCAGCCGAAGCCGCCGCCGACGCCGTTGCCTCCGCCGCCCTCCGCCCCGCTGCCCCCGGCGCCGCCCGCGCTCGCGCCCCCGGTCGTCGTCGTCGGGCCGCCCCCGTCGCCGCCTCCGCCCGATGAGATCGCCGTGTCATCGCCGCAGGAGCAGGCGGTGAGGCACGCGAGCGCGAGGACGGCGGAGACTCCAGAGCGGACGGGCATCGGCAGAGGTTAGCGCCGAGGGACGTCCCCCCGATCGGCAAAGGTGGAGCGCGCGACGCTCGGCGACGGGCCTGCTAAAGCTCCCGCCGCCATGGACTTCCCGGAAGAGCTCCCGATATCCGCGCGGGTGCGCGATATCGCGGAGGCGATCGAGCGCCACCCCGTCGTCATCGTGGCGGGCGAGACGGGCTCGGGCAAGACGACCCAGCTGCCGAAGATCTGCCTGGCGATGGGCCGCGGGCTCTCGGCGCGCATCGGCGTCACGCAGCCGCGGCGCATCGCCGCGACCAGCGTCGCCGCGCGGGTCGCGAGCGAGCTCAAGGTCGAGCTCGGGCGCGAGGTCGGCTACCAGATCCGCTTCGCGAGCCGCTTCGGTCCGGGGACCTACGTGAAGTTCATGACCGACGGCGTCCTGCTCGCGGAGACGCAAGGCGACCCGCTGCTGCGCGCGTACGACACCCTCGTGATCGACGAGGCCCACGAGCGCAGCCTCAACATCGATTTCCTGCTCGGGTACACCAAGGGGCTCGTGGAGCGACGGCCCGACCTGCGGGTGATCGTCAGCTCGGCCACGCTGGAGACCGATCGCTTCTCGGCCTTCTTCGGCGGCGCCCCCGTGATCGGCGTGACCGGGCGGACGTTCCCCGTCGAGACCTTCTACCGTCCTCCCACCGACGACGAGACCGACCTCGCGGAGCTCGTCGCCAACGTGGTCGAGGAGATCACCGAGCTCGACCGGCGCGAGGACATCCTCGTGTTCTTGCCGGGCGAGCGGGAGATCCGCGAGACGGCGTACGTGCTCGAGCAGCACGCGCTGCCGCACACGGTCGTGCTGCCGCTGTACGGTCGGCTCTCGCAGGCCGAGCAGGCCAAGGTGTTCACCCGCTTGCCGCAGCGCCGGGTCGTGCTCGCGACGAACGTCGCCGAGACGTCGCTCACCATCCCCGGCATCGTCTACGTGATCGACGCGGGCGTCGCGCGCATCAACCGCTACCAGCCGCGGTCCGGGATCACGACGCTGCACGTCGAGCCCATCTCGCGGGCGAGCGCCGAGCAGCGCAAGGGCCGCGCGGGCCGCACGCGCAGCGGCGTCTGCTTCCGCCTGTGCGACGAGAAGGACTTCGCGTCGCGCGCGCCCTACACCGACCCCGAGGTCCTGCGCGTCGGGCTCGCGGGCGCCATCCTGCAGATGAAGGCCCTCGGGCTCGGCGACATTCGCGAGTTTCCGTTCCTCGACCCGCCGCCGAAGCGGTCGATCGACGAGGGCGTGCGAGTGCTGGAGGAGCTCGGCGCGCTCGACGATGACGGGGCGCTCACCGACATCGGGCGCAAGCTCGCGCGCCTGCCCGTCGATCCTCGGATCGGGAGGATGATCCTGGGCGGCGAGCAAGAGCGAGCGCTCGCGGAGATCCTCGTGATCGCGTCGGCCCTCGGCCTGCAGGACCCTCGAGAGCGGCCGCTCGCGGCGCAGCAGAGGGCAGACCAGGTGCACCGCCGCACCGCCGACGACCGCTCCGACTTCACGTCGCTGCTCAAGCTGTGGCGCGAGTTTCACGCGGACACGCGCGGAAAATCGCAGGCGCAGGTGCGCAAGCTGTGCCGAGACCGCTTCCTGTCCTACGTGAGGATGCGCGAGTGGCTCGACACGCACCAGCAGCTCGCCTCGATCGCGCGCGAGCTCGGCTTGACCCCCAACGAGGCGCCCGCCGACCTCGACGCGGTCCACCGGGCGATCCTCCCGGGATTGCTCAGCCGCGTGGCGATGTGGCACGCCGAGAGCCGCACGTACCTGGGCGCTCGCCAGACGCGCTTCGTCCTGCACCCGTCTTCGCACCTGGCGAAGAAGCCTCCGTCCTGGGTGGTGGTCGCCGAGCTCGTGGAGACCTCCAAGCTCTTCGGGCGAACGGCGGCGGCGATCGACCCGAGCTGGCTGCTCGACGTCGCCGGCCCGCTGCTGAGGCGCAGCTACGGGGAGCCGCACTTCGCGGCACGCAGCGCGCAGGTGATGGCCAAGGAGCACGTCACGCTGTACGGCCTGCCGATCTCCAAGGACCGGCAGGTGCACCTGGGGCCGATCGATCCAGCCGCCGCGCGCAGGGTGTTCATCGTCCACGGCCTGGTGCGAGGCGAGTACGCGCCGTCCCCCGCGCCGCCCTTCCTCGAGCACAACCGCGCCGTGCTCGAGCAGGCCAAGCGGCTCCAGGATCGCGCGCGCCGGGGCGACGTCATCGCCGACGAGGACGCCCTCGCCGTCTTCTTCGAGCAGCGCATCCCGGACGAGGTGTTCTCTGGAAAGACGCTCGAGGCGTTCCGCGAGAGGGTCGAGCCGAGCGAGCCGAACAGGCTCTTCCTGTCGATCTCCGACGTTGTCGCGGGCGACGTCGAGCTCGACCCAGCGGCCTACCCGGACGAGCTCATCGTCGACGGCGCGCGCCTTCCCCTGTCGTACCGCTTCGAGCCGAGCGAGGACGATGACGGCGTCACCGTCAGCGTGCCCATCGAGGTGCTCCCCCAGCTCGAGCCCGAGCTGTGGGACGCGATCATCCCCGCGTACCACCGCCAGAAGATCTCAGGGCTCGTGTACGGGCTCCCGAGGTCGCTGCAGCGCAGCATCGGAGCGGACGCCGCCCTGATCGAGGCGCTCGCCGCGCGGGTCCGGCCGCTCGAGGGGCCGTACCTCGCGGGGCTCTCCGAGGCGATCTTCCAGGCGAGCGGCGTCCACGTTCCGCCTGGCGCGTTTCGCAAGGACGAGCTGCCCCCCTACCTGTCCTTCCACTTCAAGATCGTCGATCGCGGGCGCGTCGTGGCGTCCGGCCGCGATCTCGCCGATCTCAAGCTGCGAGAGGGCGCGCGGGCGAGCGAGGCGTTCGCCCAGCTGGCCCTCGCCGCTTACGAGCAGGAGGGCCTCACGTCGTTCCCCGCGAGCGGGCTCGCGGACCACGTCGTCGTGATCGGCCCGGGCGGTCCGCTGCGCGCGTTCCCCGGGCTCACCCCGTCGTCGCATGGCGTCGACCTGCGGGTCTTTCCGTCGCGGAGGGAGGCGTCGCGCGCCACGCGCGAGGGGGTCCTGCGGCTCGCGCTCACGTCCCTCGGGACGACGCTCGAGGGCCTCGAGAAGCAGGTCCCGGCGGGGGTCGCGGCGAGCGGTCTCGCCGACGTGGGCAAGCCGAGGCGGCAGCTCGCGTTGCGCGCGCTCGACGAGGCGTTCGAGCTCGGCGACCCGCAGCGGCTCCCGCGGGACAAGGGCGCCTTCGACGCGCGCGTGGTGGCGGGCGCTGCGCGGCTCAAGGCTGGGCTCGCGGAGCTCGGGCGGCTCGCGGCGGACATCGCGCTGGAGCTCGACGCCGCGCGAGACGCGCTCCTCGCGATGAAGGGCAAGCCTGGGGCCCCGCGCGCCGCGCTCGAGGACGTGCGCGTACAGCTCGAGTACCTCGTCACTCCGGCGCTGCTGACCGTCGCGCCGCGCTCCGTCCTCCGGGCCGTGCCGACCTACCTGCGCGCGATCCGCGTCAGGCTCGAGCGCCTCCCCAACGGCCCCCAGAAGGACGCGTCGAAGGCCGAGGGGGTCACGCCCCTGTGGAGCAGCTTCATCAAGCGCAGGGCCGAGCTGGCGGCGCGAGGCGTGCCGGAGCACGAGCTCGACGCCTTCCGTTGGATGCTCGAGGAGCTGCGCGTCTCGGTCTTCGCGCCCGAGCTCGGCCCGACGGTGCCAGTCTCCCGCGAGAGGCTCGCGCGCGAATGGGAGCGCCTCACAGGCGCGTGAATGGGCGACCCGAGCGCCTCACAGGCGCGTGAGCCGGCGAGGCGTCAGGCCTCGACCTGCTCGATCGCCTCGCGCGGCGTCAGGTGCCCACGGAGCACCGAGAGGATGGCGTCGTCATAGACCTCGCTCACGTCTCGAATGCCGGTCACCAGGTTGACGACGAGCTGCGGGGCCAGGGCCGTGCCCTTGAAGTCGAGGAAGTTCTTGAGGCGCACGAAGCCGTTGTCGGCGTCGATCTCGTACGCGCCCACCAGCAGGCCGTGGTTCACGCGGCCGATGACCTCGACCATCGCGCCCATCCGCTCGGCGGCCGCGCGCTCGCGGAAGACGAGGTAGGTGACGATCTGGTGGCCATCGATGAGCTGGGCGACGAGCTCGAAGTGCTCCTCGGCGGGGACCTCGAGGTCCCACTGGACCACGTCCCCCTGCTCGAGCCGCGTGAGGCCGAGGCCGAGGCTCGCGAGGACGTCCTCGACGATGTCGTGCGGGCCGGCCGAGCGAGGGGCGCGCTTCGACGGCGCGCGCTTGGCCGCCGCAGCCTTCTTCGGCGCCTTCCCCTTCTTGGCGGCCCCGCTCGCAGCGGGCTTCGCCTTCGCAGCGGGCTTCGCCTTCGAAGCGGGCTTCGCCTTCGCAGCAGGCTTCGCCTTCGCAGCGGGCTTCGCCTTCGCCGCAGGCTTCGGCTTGGCGGGGGCAGCCGCCTGCTTCGCGCCGCTTCGTTGGGGGGGGGCCTTGGGCTGACGTCGAGTGGTCTTGGGCATCGAGCTGTTCCTTCAGGGTCCGACGAGGACCAGGATCTTGACCGCAGGGCGACCTTTGTCGTCCTTCGCGGGGGCGGCTCCCACACCGAGCGTCAGGGAGCTCTTGTCGAGCGTGACGGCCGAGGGCTCGTACTCGCTGGCGGCGATCACGCGCTGGCCCGACACGATGACCGTGAGGCCGGCGCCTCGGTCTCTCACCTCGCCCAGCACCTTAGCGCCGATCGCGTCGAGCGCCGAGCGATCCATCGAGTCGTCGACGAGCTTCACGTACTTGTCGGCCAGCTCGCCGAGCACGGCGCTCACCACCGGGGGCGGCTTGCCGCGAGCGCCGCGGCTCTTCGTGATCTTCTGGAGCACGAGCAGCTTCGCCTGCTCGGGGCTCTCCTGTGAGACGGTCCGCGCGAAGACCTGCACGAACAGCATCATGTTGGGGTCCTCGAGGCCGCCCTTCACGATGCCGACCCCCACGTGCGTGACGTCTTCGGACATCAGGTTCTCGAAGTGACCCTTGCTCTTCATCAGGCTCTGCTGCGCGAGCTCCACGTTGACGGCCTCGGCGAGGTTCTCGCGCGCCACCGCGATCGAGAGCCCGGCTGCCGCCAGGCGATCGTCGAGCGAGCCCGTCGTCGGCGAGTCGTGGGCGAAGAAGCGGTGGTCGCGCATGTCCGCCGCGTGCGCCCGCGCCACGTCCGCCAGTCGCTCGTCGTAGACCAGCGGGGGTTTGCCGTTCGCCGCGCGATCACGGTTCACGAGCGCGAGCATGCCCCGCTCCAGGGCGGCGATCTCGGGAGTGGCCGGGACCTTGGGCGGGGGCGCGACGCGGACCTCTTCGGCGCAAGCCGACAGCGGCGCCGCGGCAGCGGCCGCGAGGCCAAGAGCAGTGCGCGTCGGGTGGGAGGGAGCAACGCGCTCATCCCTTCGGCCGCGGGACGCCCGCGGGGGCCGGGAGCGCCGTGCCCCGCAGGCTCGCCACCTCGACGTCGATGTCGACGTCGATCTCGACCTCCCACGGCTCGGGCTGAGGCGCAGCGCCGACGCGGCTAGGGACCGGGATCTCCGCGATCGAGCGCAGCGACGACCACATCTTGCCGACGCTCGCGAAGCGGTCCGCGGGCTCGATGGCGAGCGCCTTCTCGACCCACTCGTTCATCGACGCCGGAAGATCGGCGCGGCGCTCGCTGATGCGCGGCCGAGGGCCGCGCGTGACGGCGATCAGGAACCTGTCGAGCGGCTGCTTCGGATCGAACGGCGGCGCTCCCGTGAGCGAGCGGTAGACGACCGTCGCCAGCGAATAGACGTCGATCCGCCGGTCGGCCTCCTTCGCGCGACCGCGCCAGATCTCGGGCGCGATGTAAGCCGGGGAGCCGGCGATCATGCCCTCCTGGGTGAGGGCCGTGGCGTTGAGGTCCTTCGCGAGCCCGAAGTCGAGCAGCCGCACGCCGCCGCGGGTCATCGTGTCGAGGACGAAGATGTTCCCGGGCTTGATGTCGCGGTGGATGATGCCGAGGTCATGTGCGGTGTCGAGCGTCTCGGCGATCGGCGTGAGCAGGGTGACGATGCGGCGGACATCGATCGCCGCACCGAAGCGCTCGAGCTCGTGCAGATACGCCTCGAGGTCGCGCCCCGCGAGCAGCTCCATCACGATGTACAGCTCACCTTGCTTCGCGCGGTTGAACGCGAAGATCTGGGTCGCGCTCGTACCGGAGAGCGCGCCCATCGCCCTCGCCTCGCGGTGCATGCGCGTCTTGAACGCCGGATCCTCGGCGAGCTCGGCGTTGAGGCACTTCACCGCGACCCGCGAGCCGAGCATCTCGTCGGTCGCCGCGTAGACCACGCCGTGCCCCCCTTTGCCGAGCAACCCGGTCACCCGGTAGCGATCGTCGATGCTGTCGCCGACCGAGTAGCCGCGCGATGGAGCTGCCATGGCGCGCAGCGTATCGCGCCGAGGGGCGGCGATCGAGTTGTCGGCGGCGAGCCCAGTCCGTCGAACGGTCAGGCGTTCAGCGCCCGAGCTCGCCCCACTCGGTCGTGTAGAGCGGGACCAGCTTCTGCTCGTTGAGGCGGTTGATCGGGCCCTCGACGCGAGAGATGTCCTTGGGGAACCGGAACGCGTCCACGAGGGCGCGGTCGTCGAGGAAGCGCAGCGAGCCCTCCGGGACGACGAGCCGCTCGGGGCGCTGGAGGCTCGGCCCCCCCGCCAAGACGAAGCCCCACTCACCGAAGCTCGGGACGTACGCGTGGTACGGCTCGGCCGAGAACCCCGCGGACTCGATGGTCGCGACGATGCTCCAGAACGAGCGCCGCGCGAACCCCGGCGAGGTCGCCTGGATCGCCGCCACGCCCCGGACCCCGAGCCGCTGGCGCAGCAGCGTGTAGAAGGCGTCGGTGTAGAGCTTGCCGACCGAGTAGTTGCCGGGGTCTGGGAAATCGACGATCGCGACGTCGTAGGAGAGCGTGTCGGCCTCGTCGAGGAAGCGGAAGGCGTCCTCGTTGGTGATGTGGACGCGCGGGTCCTTCAGCGAGCCGCCGTTGATCCCCGTCCCCAGGGGGTGATCGCGGAACAGATCGGTCATCGCCGAGTCGAGGTCGATCAGGTCGATGCGCTCGATCGAGGGGTACCTGAGGAGCTCTCGCACGGCGAGCCCGTCTCCGCCGCCCAGCACCAGCGCGCGCACCGGGCCGCGCCCGTACGCCGCGACGGCAGGGTGTACCAGCGCCTCGTGGTACCGATACTCGTCGTCCGAGCTGAACTGGAGGTTTCCGTTGAGGAACAGCCGCGTCGTCTTGGGGGTCTGGGTGACGACGATGCGCTGGTAGGGAGACTGCGCGACGTAGACGATCGGCGCGCCGAAGTAGATCGTCTCCGAGCTCTTGATCAAGCTGCCCAGCCAGACGCCGACGAACGCGAGGCAGCCGAGCACGAGCCCCGCCATCACGCGCAGCCGCAGCTTCGTCGCGGAGGGGAGGGGAAACAGGAACGTGCCGATCAGGGCCACGACCGCGTTCAGCCCGCCGAAGAAGAGGCTCGTCTGGTGGATCCCGAGGCGGGGCAGGAAGACGGCCGGGAAGAGCACGCTCGCGACGAGCGCGCCGATGTAGTCGAGCGTCAAGACGCGCGCGACGAGGTCCTTCAGCTCCAGGTTGAACTTGAGCAAGCGCAGGAGGATGGGGATCTCCAGGCCGACGAGCGTGCCGATGATCGTGACCAGCGCGTACAGCGCGAGCCGGAACGCCCCGTACACCGCGTACACCCGGAACAGGATCGGCGCGCACAGGCCGCCCGCGAGCGCGAGGCCCAGCTCGATCTCGACGAAGCGAACGAGCAGGTCTCGGTCGAGCAGCTTCGACAGGTACGAGCCGATCCCCATCGCGAACAGGTAGAGCCCGATGACGAAGCTGAACTGCGCGACGCTGTCGCCGAGGACGTAGCTCGCCAGGGTCGCGCAGACGAGCTGGTAGACCAGCCCGCTCGTCGCGATGATGAAGACCGACGCGAGCAGCGCAGGCGACGCGAGCCCTTTCGCTTCGGTCATCCCCGCTGACGTCTAGCAAATCCTCGCCCTCGAGGGGGCCTCCGTGAGCCTCACCGCCGGGCGGCTTCCGTTGTAGGCTTCGCGGCGTGACCGCTGGCTCCCCGCTCGACCGGAAGGCGCCGTGCCCCAACTGCGGGGCGCCGATGACCTTCAAGTTCGCGGGGGCGCGGGCGCAGGTCTGCAAGTACTGCAAGTTCCTGGTCGCCCGCACCGACCGCGGCCTGTCGTCGCTGGGCCACATGGCCGATCTGGTCGAGATCCCGTCGGCGCTGGCCGTGGGCTTCGGCGGGTATTGGGGCGGCAAGCGCTTCGAGGTCGAGGGGCGGGTGCAGCTCGATCGCGTCGGCGCCGCCTCGGCCCCCTGGCAGGAGTTCTTCATCACCCTGCCGGAGTCGGGGGCGGGCTACTGGATCGCCTCGGCCCAGGGCCGCTGGTACTGGACCCAGGAGGTCCGGCCTGCGCCCCAGCTCCCCAGCCTGGGCATGCTGCACCCAGGCGCGCCGGTCATGCTGCCGGGCGCGGGGCCCGTGACGATCACCGAGGTCGGGCGCCGGCGAACCGTGTCCGCGGAGGGAGAGCTCCCGAACGTCGCGCCCCCGGGCGCCGTCACGCCGTTCGCAGACTTCGGCGGGGCAGGGGGCGTCTTCGGCACCCTCGACTACGGCGACGGGCAGTCGATCGCGCCCGCGCTCTTTCTCGGCAAGCAGTTCGATCCGGCGACGTTCAAGCTCGACTCGGGCACGCCGCTCGACGCCCCCGCGGCGGAGGTCAAGGAGTGCACCTGCCCGACCTGCGGGGGGAGCCTGCCGCTCGCCTCACCCGGGACGACCGAGCGCATCGTCTGCCGTTACTGCGGCGCCATCAGCGATCTGCGGCAGGGGCACCTGTCGGTCCTCGGGCAGGCGCCCAAGCCGCCGGTCCAGCCGTACATCCCGCTAGGCTCCGTCGGGACCCTGCGCGGCAAGCAGGTGACGATGATCGGCTTCGTCATGCGCGGCACGTGGGTCGACGGGGAGCACTACGGCTGGCGCGAGTACCTGCTCTACGCGGGCCCGAGCGATGGGTACGTCTGGCTGACGGAGGAGGACGACAAGTGGCAGCTCGTCATGCCGGTGCCTCCCGCCGACGTGCAGTTCGCAGGCGACACCGCCCTCATGGCTGGCAAGCGTTACCGCTTCAAGCAGAGCGTCCACGCGCAGGTCGACTACGTCGTCGGCGAGTTCTATTGGAAGGTCGCGATCGGGGAGTCGGTGGAGGCCACCGAGTACAAGGGCCCGGACGGCATCGTGAGCGTCGAGCGCGACTCGAACGAGGTGAACACCTCGTTCTGCTACCCGATGAAGGCGTCCGATATCGGCAGGGCGTTCAACATCGCCCCGCCCCCTTCGATGTCGTTCGTCACCGACGGGGACCCGGAGCGGGCCTCCAAGAAGATCCGCCAGATCGTGACGATCGTCGTCATCCTCGTGATCATCGTGATCCTCATCTCGGCGATGGACGACTGCGACGGCGGGGGCAGCGGCGGGGTCTACGTCGG
This sequence comes from Polyangiaceae bacterium, assembly GCA_016719945.1. Taxonomy (GTDB): domain Bacteria; phylum Myxococcota_A; class Polyangia; order Polyangiales; family Polyangiaceae; genus Xiheicaenibacterium. Next base: position 542,613 of record JADJYE010000030.1, read on the forward strand.
CCCGAGCTACGGCGGGAAGTAGCGCGGCCTCAGCGCTTCTTGTCGGTCTTCGCCTTGCGCTCGAAATACGCGTCGAACACGTCGCGCGCGACCTCGTTGCCCTTGCGCCACCAGGTCTCGTCGTTCGCGAGCAGCACCGACACGACGATCTCCGGATCGCGCGAGGGCGCGAACCCCGCGAACCACGAGACGAGCCGCTTGGGGCTCTGCGTCATCAAGGTCCCCGTCTTGCCCGCGACCGACAGGTGGGGGCGATCCGGCTTGGGCTCGAAGGCCTTCGCGCTCGTGCCCGAGCGCGTCGTCACCTCGAGCATCTTCAAGAGATCGCGAGCGGTCTCCTTCTTGAGGGTCTGACCGAGCGAGACACGCGGCACTTTGTCGGGGCTGCCGGTGATGTGCAGGCGGATCCGCTCGCCGCCGTTCGCGATCGTCGTCATCATGTCGAGCGCCGCGAGCGGGGACATGCGCGCGTCGCCGAACCCTGCGGCGGCGCGCGCGAGGCCGAGCTCGTCCGACGGGATCTTGATGGACGTCTTGTCCGCCGGCAGATCGAACGGCGGGGCCTCGCCGATGCCGAACGCGGTCGCCATCTTCGCGAGGCGCTTGTCGTCGAGGTGCTGGACCGCGAGCCGACCGAAGACCACGTTGAGGCTGCGTCCGAGCGCGTTCTCGAAGCGGGTGCGCGAGTCGTCCGAGCGGCAGCCGGGCTTGATGTCCGACGCGACGAGCTTGCTCTCGCCCCCCTTGAAGCAGACGGTGTCGCCGAGGTGGACCTTCTCGCTCTCGAGCAGCGCTGCGGTGGTGACGATCTTGAACAGGCTCGCTCCGGGGTACTTGGCCTTGCGACCCATGTCCCCTTCCTTGCCGCGCGTCGCCCAGGCGAGGATGCGCCCCGTCTTGACGTCGCTCACCAGCACCGCGCCGCTCGGCGCCTTGGAGGCGTCGAGCAGCTTGTCGACCGCCTTCTGCAGGGTCGGGTCCACGGTGAGGCCGATCTCGGTGTCATCCGTGCGCGGCGCCTTCGCGCCGGCGCCTTGCAGCTTGATGGCCTCGAGCTTCACCGCCGGCTTGTCGCCGTCTTTCTTGGCGAGCGCGTGCGGCGCCGACACGGCGAGCGCGGTGATGAAGGCGAGGGCGATGGATGCTCGGCGCATCAACCCCCAATGTAGGATTGTGTAAGCTACGGGCCAACAAACGAGCCCTCGTGCGGGGGGAGCAGGCGGCGGCCCGCGAGCTCTTCGGCCGAGCGCGCGACCTGCTCCACGCGGTACCCGTCGAGGGGCCGATACAGCAGGAAGTCCCCAGCTTCGAGGCGCGCCTTGACCAGCGACCCCGTGTCCGCGTCGACCAGACCGAGCGGGCCGCCCTCGCCGCGGGCGAGCGTGAAAAGCACGCTCGCGCGCTCCCCGCCGTCGAGCTCGGTCTCCCCATGCACCGTGAGCCCCTCGGCCCTCACCGCCACCCGTGGCCCGAGCTCGAGCCGGCCATAGGAGTTGTCGGCCATGACCAGCTCGAAGCCCCGCGGATCTCGCAGCACGGCGGGGCAGTCGCCGACGGGGGTGTGTCCGACCACGACGCGCTCCACGCCCGCTCGCAGCAGATCGGCCACCACGCTCGGGTCGGGCAGGCGCGGCTCTCCGCGAGCCGACGCGGTGCGGGCGTAGACGACGCTAGCCTGGTTGAGGCGCGTGCCGTCGAGCGGCGCTTGGTAGTCGATCAACGTCGCCCAAGAGGGCGCGCCGCCCGGCGACAGCCGCCGCGTGACGAAGCCGTGCAGGGACTCGGCGTAGAAGGTGTTGAGGCGCTCGACCCAGCGGTCGACGTCGAGGGTGCGCTCTCGGTGCAGCGGCACGGCGCCCAGGTTCTCGCGCGTCACGCCTCCGTGGACGAACAGGGTCGCGCCCTCGCGGTGCGCGAGCTGGCTCAGCGCGAGCAGCTCGCTGAGCTCGCCCCGCGGCTCGAGGTCCTCGAGGAAGCTCCGGGCGGCGTCGTCGGGGGAGCTCGGCTCGCCCGACGACTCGAGCTCGGCCTGCCGGTGCGCGAGCGCGTCGCGCGCGCCCATGGTGAATGTGAAGATGAACGACAAGAGCGCGCCGGGCCCCGCGCTCGCGAGCTCGGCCGGCGCGCGGCGAGGCGGGTGACCTCCGAGCTCGCGGACCAGGCGGAGCTTGTTGATGTCGCGGTTGCCCGCGAGCAAGACGACGCGGTCCGGCTGGGCTCGCTTCGCCGCGAGCAGCGTCGAGACGACGCGCCTCGCGTGGGGGCCGCGGTCGATCGCGTCTCCGCCGAACACGAACACGGAGCCCTCGGAGACCACGAGCCGCCCGCTCGGGTCGAGCGCGACGTCAGGCGACCGCGCGCAGAAGCTCTCGAGCTTGTCCCAGCGCCCCTCGATATCGGTGAGGTACGCGACGTTGCGCACGACGCGCATCTTGGCACGACCCAGCCCAAAACTTGCGGTCCTCCGAGCCCTGACGTAATCGCCGCCCCATGCGCGCGACCCTCCGAACGTTGGGGATCGCCGCGGCCCTCCTCGCAGGCTGCGGGTCGAAAGACGGCTCTTCGGAGCAGTCGGCGGCGCCCGCCCTCGCCAGCACCTCGGACGCGCGTTCGAGCGGGCCGTCGGGCGAGCCTGCGTCCTCGAGCGCGGGCGCCGAGGCGCGGGCGTCCGCGGCCCGGGGGTCTGGGCCGATCGTCGATCTGTCCGGCGCCTATCGCGCGCCCGCCCCGCTCGCCGACGGACCTCGCGTCTACGCGCGCGCGATGAGCGTGCCCGTCCAGGACAAGCCCGATCCCAGCTCCAAGAAGATCGGCTTCTTGCGCGCAGGCGCCGCGGTCGCAGCTTCGGCCGAGCCGGTGGGCAAGGCCGGGTGTCCTGGTGGGTGGCGCGCCGTTCAACCGAGCGGCTACGTGTGCGTGGGGACAAGGCCACCACCGATCCCGAGGATCCGATCGTGCGGGCGATGAAGCCCCCGGATCTGTCCCAGCGGCTGCCGTACATGTACGGGACGGTCACGCGCGGCGGCCCGGTCTACTCGCGCATCCCCACGCAGAAGGACCTCGACGAGCACGAGCCGAGCCTCGATAAGCACATCAAGAAGTGGCGCGATGACAAGGTGAGCGGCGCGAGCTACGGGCTCGAGCTCTGGTACCGAGGCGCGAAGCCGCCGGCGTTCACCGCCTGGGAGGCGTGGGAGCGCAGGCTCAGCGACGACGCCGTCCCCTGGTACCTGAAGGACGGCGGCGCCGTGCCCGATCTGTCGGGGCTCGCCAAGGGCGGCGTGAAGATCGATCAGATCGATCGCCGCCAGGGCGCAGCGTTCATCGAGAGCTTCCTGTGGGAAGGCAGACGCTACAACGTCACCACCGATCTGCGCGTCGTGCCCGCGGATCGCTACCGGCCCATCCGCGGCTCGGAGCTGGTCGGCGTGCGCATCGGCGTCGACGTGGAGTTCCCCTTCGCGCTCATCCGCAAGAAGGGCGCCAAGCGGTGGACCTGGAGCGCCTCGAAGAAGAAGATGATCGAGGGCGAAGATCTCGCCTACCGGAGCGCGGTGTCGCTCACGGGGAAGCAGAAGATCGTCGGCGACGTCCTGCACTACGAGACGAAGGACGGCTTCTGGGTCGACGACCGCCACGCCAGCCGCCTCGACCCGGCCAAGCGCATGCCCAAGTGGGGGAAAAACGGCGAAAAGTGGCTCGATATCAACATCACGAAGCAGACGCTCGTGGCGTTCGAGGGCGAGAAGGCGGTCTACGCCACGCTCGTCTCCACAGGTGAAGATGGCCTGCTCGAGGGGGCGCGCACCACCCAGAAGGGCATCTTCCGCATCCACACCAAGCACGTCACGACGACGATGGACTCGGACGCGGTCGGCGAAGAGTTCGAGCTGCGCGACGTCCCGTACGTGCAGTACTTCCACGAGGGCTTCGCGCTGCACGGAGCGTATTGGCACGACGCGTTCGGCACTCCGAAGAGCCACGGCTGCATCAACCTCTCCCCGGAGGACGCGCGCAGGCTCTTTCACTGGACCGAGCCCGCTGTCCCCGACGGCTGGCACGGCGCGGCGAAGCCGCTCACCGGCACGGTCGTCTTCATCCACCCGTGACGCTGCGCCGACCTCCCGGCGAGCAGGGGCTTCTACGGACGCTTGCAGCTCGGCAGCGAGCTCACGTCCAGGTACGGACAAGCCGGTGGAACGCCGGGCACGACGCCGATCCGATAGACCCCGTCGCTCTGCCTCCGCGCGCTCAACGTCACGTCCCGAGGGGGCGCCGCGCCGCGCTGGATCGTCAGCACGATCGGCTTGCCGACCGACGCGCGAACGCGTTCGGCCAGGTCGTCGAGCGCGCTGAAGCGCTCGCCATCCACGGCGCGCACGAGATCGCCGACCGCGAGATCGGCCTGCGCCGCGGCGCTGCCCGAGACGACCTGGGCCAGGTAGCCTGGGCAACGCTCGCGCACCGTCGCTTCGATGTCGCACTTGGCGAACGCCGCGCGCCAGCTCGCACACGCGGGCGTCGCCTCGGGCAGCAGCGGGACCCAGCAGCCCGCGAACCCCGCGAGCGGCGCTTCGGCGCACGTCCACACCGGGTGCTCGTTCGCGCACAGCTCGACGAAGCGTGCGCGGCCTCGATCGCCCGCGCCGCACACGCGCCAGACGGAGTCGACGACCTGCTGACAGAGCGCGCGGCGCTCCTCGGGGGTCGCGTCGGACAAGGTTCGCGGAGGCTCGGGCGCTGGCGCGCTCGACGCGCTGGCGCTCGCGCTCGCGGCCGCCTCGGCCGCCGACGCCGCCGCGCTCGAGCTGGCGGGGCCTGCAGCCTGTTCACTGCAGCCCGCGGCGCCGATCAGGAGCGCGGCCGCGAAGCAGCAGGGCCGCGGCACCCGATCCGCTGTCGCGCGGCCTACGGCTCGCACACGCGCACACGCACCACGCTCAGCGTGCCTCCGGCGGCGGAGGCCCACGCCACCTCGCCGTCGGACCGGCTCTCGAAGTCGGCGTCGGGCAGCGGCGCTCCGATCGAGGCGGGGCCGCCGAGGTCGGCGAGGGAGGCGTCGAGTCGCTGGAGGGTCGTGTTGCCCGAGCCGAGCAGCAAGCCGCCGTCGTAGCGCGCGAGGCGGCTCGAGCCCGGGACCGAGAGCGCGCGCTCGTTCACCGGCTGGCCCGTCGTGGAGAACGCGCCGAGGTGGGCGCCGCCGCTGTCGTCTTGGTAGACGAGGAAGAAGCCGGACGCGTCGGCGACCAGGCCGCCGAGCTCGGTCGAGTAGCCGCCCATGCAGTTGGCCCCGGGGTCGTCGGTGAGCTGGGCCTGGTTGTGGTTGAAGTAGATCCCTTTGCCCGGGTAGCAGTCGGCGATGCAGATGGGCACCAGGCCGTTCGGCCCGTCGGCGAGGCGCTGGTCCATGCTGTGGCTGCAGCCCCACCCCCAGCCCCCGCCGGCCGCCGCGCCACCCGAGCTGAGCAGGCGGAGCGTGTCTCCCTGGTGCCCGATGCCGTCGGGCCAGCGGCGGTGCAGCGCGTGGTACGCCGCGTAGCTGCCGTCGGCCCGCTGGACCATGCGACCGGTCTGCGCGAACTCGCCGAACCACTCGACGCCTTCGACTCCGTGGTCGCCGCCCCCGACGAGGTTCGTGACCGCGAGCTCGTTCCCGCTGGTATCGATCTTCACGAACGTCATGAGGTCGGGGGGGCGAGACACGAGCAGCGCGACGTCGTCCGGCGTGGCCGCGAGGCCGTAGAGCTGGTCGCCGTCGACGAGCAGGTCGTCCCCGTACGGTTGGTCTTCGGCGTCGAGCCGCTGCACGTGGATGCTGCCGTCGCTGCCCTCCCAGGCCACCACCGAGCCGGAGCCTGCCTGCGCGGTCCACGCGCGGGGCGAGCTCGCGCCGTCGATCGGGAGGTCGGTGATCCGCACGGCCTCCTCGAGCGTCGAGGCGGTGCAAGGCGGCGCCCCTCCGGTGGGGCCCGCGCCGGTGCCTTCGCCCCCAGCGCTCGTCCCGGCGCCGCTCCCTCCGGTCGAGGGGCCGCCGCCGTCGGTCGAGGTGCTGCCCCCGGTGCTCGGGCCACCGCCCGCCGCGCCAGCGCCGCCGCCGCCAGACGTCGAGTCGTCGCCACACGCGACCGCGAGCAGACAACCGAAGAGGACGGTGCGGTGGAGCATCCGTCGATGATACGCGGCGTCAGCTCCGCGCGAAGCGGATCAACAGCCCGAGCCAGCCCTTCGCCAGATAGAGCGCGTTGATCGACACGTAGACGAGCAGGAAGACATCGAACCGGTCGAGCAGCGCGAAGATGAAGATGTGGCTCGGGTAGTGGTTCAAGAAGCGCAAGAACGTGAAGATCTGCGCCGCGACCCGCGACATCAGCGAGACGCCCCCGCCCGTCGACACGGTCTCGTAGTAGGCCTCGACCGTCTCCGCTCTCCCCGCGATGTCCGGGTGGCGCAGGAATTTCGTCATCGAGACCGCCGCGGAGATGACGAACACGGCGCCGATCGTCGCGAACAGGAACCAGTCTCGCGGCCACGCCCCGAAGCCAGGGCCCCCGCTCCAGGTCGGGCCGGCGCCGCCGTTGACATAGAGCCGCAGCCCCACGCCGACCACCAGGGCCGCTGCCTTCGTCTCGTCGGTGAAGAAGTCGAAGTGGTGCCCGGCCTTCGAAGCCAGGCCCTTGTGTCGCGCCAACATGCCGTCGGCGCAGTCGAGCAAGTACGACAGCTCGAGCACCAAGATCGCGAGCAGGCCCCCCTCGTACGAGGGGAGGGCCACGAGCATCGCGGTCGCCACCAAGAACAGGACGAGGTTGACGATCGTGATCTGGTTCGGGGTCGCCGGCGTCCGCGAGAGGGCCGCGACCACGTACCCCGCGAGCACCCTCATGAAGTAGTGGTTGAAGAGCTGATCGTTCTTTTTCCGGGTCTTCTTGTAGATCTCGAAACCTTCCCGGAGCATCGGTTTTGCCTTCTTCCCGGCGGGGGTTATAGAGCGCCCATGTCGCGGAGGTCCACCCTGGTGCTGCTCGTCGCGCTCGCCTTCGGGTGCGAAGAAGCAGCGGGTCCCAGGCGTCGGTGAGCGCTCAGCCGGGGGGCGACGCGCCTGCCCCGAGCGCCGCGGCGACGGCGCTGCCGGCGGCCACGGCCGCGGCGTCCGCATCGGCGTCTACCGCGCCGTCCCCCGACCTCGAGCCGTGGGAGCTGCCCGAGCCGGACGTCATGGGCAAGACGCTCGCCGAGCAGCGAGCGCTGATGCTGCGGCGGATGCGCGTGATGCATGAGCTCGACGACTCGCAGCTCGCCGCGCTCGACGCCGTCCTCGCCAAGGGCAAGTGGACCGGCCAGGGCAACCCCGACGTCGTGGAGCACCCGCTCACGCGCGCCCAGTGCCTGGCCAAGCGAGCCGAGGCGGGCGCCAAGGACCTGAGAGCGCCCGTCTGCGGCGCGCCGCTGATGGCCCCGCTGTACGACCCCGCGACCTCGGGACCCGAGCAGGCGAAGGTCTGCATCGATCGCTACGAGTTCCCGGGCATGCCCTGCGACTACCCCGTCACCTGGGTCTCCACGATTCAAGCTCACGAGCTGTGCCAGGCGATGGGCAAGCGCCTATGTGACGCGCACGAGTGGGAGGGCGGCTGCGCGGGCGCGCTACGAAGCCCCGAGGTCGAGTACCCGTTCGGCATGCCGCGCGAGGCGATGGAGGGCGTGCACAACTCCCGGCGGGAGAAGGTGTGGGCCTACGGCGCGACGAAGGACCACAAGAGGTGCGCGACGACGAGCAAGAAGTCGTCGACCTGCTCGGCCCCCCGGCTGGAAGGCCTGCGGCTCGAACACCTTCCCCGCGGGCTCGTTCCCGGAGTGCAAGAGCTCGCTCGGCGTCTACGACCAGCACGGCAACGCCGCCGAGCACATGTGGCTGCCGCGCAAGGCGAGCGAGCTGTCCGCGCTGGGCGGGCAGGGGATCCCCGAGATGAAGGGGAGCTGGTTCATCTTCGCGCAGCACGAGGCCCACCTCGACGACTGTCGCTGGCGGGCCCCCGGCTGGCACGCGAACGAGGGCAAGCAGCACCTGAACTATCACCTTGGCTTCAGGTGCTGCAAAGACGTGGGCGCGGCCTCGGCCGCGCCCTGAGCTCGCGCGCTTCGCCGTCGCGACTACGCGATCAAGGAGTCGATGCGGCCGCCCGGCAGGCTCGGGTCGCCGAAGTCGTCGAGCGGGCCGCCCGACGCGTTGGTGCAACCGAGCGCAGCGCCGATCGTGTTGAGGATCTTGTTGTTGGCGACGTCGCCCGCGTCGACGTACACGCCGTTGCGCAGGGTGCCGCCAGCGCTGCCCGCGAGGATGTACGGCACGTTCTCGTACGAGTGCCACTTGTTGGACAGGTCGTTCGTGAAGACCGCCACGCCGCAGTCGAGCAGATCTCCGCTGGGCATCTCGTACGCCTGCAGCTTGCCGAGCAGGTAGCCGAACAGGCCGAGCAGCTTGCGGTCGATCAGGTGGTGGAGCACGTCCGCGTTGGGGATCGGATCACCCTCCGAGCCATCGGAGTCGATGCGGTGCGAGATCTTGTGGAACGTCTTCTGGACCGCGCCGTCGACGAAGTACGTGGTCTGATCGTTCCCGCAGCCGATCTGCAGGGTGGCCGCGCGGCGCACGCCGCACGCCATCGTCAGCGCGATGATGTCGAAGTGGGTCCGGATCTGGTCCTCGATCGTGCCGTCGTCGTTGATGGCCTCGGCGACCGACGCGATGCTCGCGACCTCCGCGTCCGACAGGCCGCAGACGATGCCGATCTCGAGGTCACGGATCGACGTGAAGTGCAGGTCGAGCCGCTGCCGGTCCGCGGTCGACAGGTCGGACCGCGACATCAGCGTCTGCATCTGATCGCGGACGAGGTCGTTCACGCTCATCCGCCGCGCGCGCAAGGCCTCGAGGATCGCCGGGTCGACGTTGGAGAGACCGAACAGGTTCTCGTACACGGTGAGCGGGTTGTTCTCGGCCGCGCGGATCTGCAGCGGGCCGCGGTACGAGAGCACCTCGTCGAGGTAGCCGAACTTGCGCCCAGCGTAGAGGGTGAGGGGCTCCTCGCCGGCCGCGCCCAGCTCGCTCGTGATGCGGTTGTCGATCGACTCGCCCATCGAGAGCGACTCGTTCCCGGCTGGGTCGACCGACACCTGGGCGGCGGTGAGCACCTGGTTGCCGCCGCCGGAGTGGCCGCAGCCGTTGCTAGGAAACGCGAAGTTGCACCCGCGCACGATCGCCAGCCGATCGGCGTACGGGCCGAGCTCGGAGAGCGCGCGTCCGGTGTCGCCAGACAGCCCCGCGACGGTGAGCGCGCCCGGGCCCGCCGTCGGCCAGAACCGCTCGGGCTCGCCGTCGGAGGTCTCCTGGGCGACGCCGTTGCCCTGACGCACGAAGATGGCGAAGGGCGGCGCGTCGCCCTCGGCGGCGGAGGCCCGCTTCTTGGGCGCGAACGCGTCGAGGAAGGGCAAGGCGACGGCGCAGCCGCCGAGCCCGCGGAGAAGGTGGCGCCTTTTCATCACGGTTCCTCCGAGTCGATGACGCGGTAGCGGAAGACCGGGCTCTCGAGCAGCGCGGCGAGGACGTCGCGGACGGGCGCGCCCGCGTGCGACTCGTCGGCGAGCTGCTCGATCAGCGGGTCGTCGGCCGCGAGCACGTCGCGGCCGAGGGTGAACTCGACCCAGTACCGCGCGAAGCACGCGTGAGCCTGGGGGCTGTCGGCGAGGACATCGGACAGCTCGAGGGCGTCCGCGAAGGAGGTCTCGCCCTCGCGGAACGGGAAGGAGGCGGAGGCGTCGATGGGCAGGCCGCCCTCGTCGTCGCGCCACTCGCCCAGCGCGCCGTAGTGCTCGAAGGCGAAGCCGATGGGGTTGATGAAGGTGCCGTGGCAGGTCGCGCCACAGGTCCCAGGGCCGGTCAGCGCCCCGACCCGCTCGCGGTTGGTCTGCTCGTCTCCGAGCTGGGCGCCCATCGCCTCGTCCGGCGGATCGCCGAGGTCTTGGCAGATGAAGCGGCGGTTGATGAACACGCCCCGCAGGATCGTGTCGGGCTCGGTCTCGGTGCCTTTCCAGGCGAGGAAGCCCGAGCGCGTCAGCAGGCCCGAGCGCTGCGCCGCGTCGAGCTCGACCTGCGCGAAGCCGCTCTCGTCGAAGGTCAGGGTCGCGGGATCGAGGCCGTAGATCTCCGCGAGCTCCGCCGTCACGAAGGTGGTGCGCGAGGTGAGCAGCTCGCGCAGGCCCCCGTCCTCGTCGAGCATCACGTGCTCGGCGAACCGGTGCAGCTCCTCGCGCATGTCTTCGCCCACGGCCGGGTCGAAGTCCGGGTAGAGCGTGGGGCTCTTCGTCAGCGCCAGGTATTGCTCGGCGTCGCTCAGCTGGTCGGTGAAGCTGCGGATCGTGGCCCTCGCGCGATCGCTCGCGAGCAACCTGTCGATCTGCGCGCGCAGACCGTCGTCCGACTTCAGCTCGCCCTCGCCGGCCGCGCGGAACAGCTCTTCGTCGGGCATCGTGTCCCACAGGGTGTAGGACAGGCGGGTCGCGATCTCCCAGTCGGACAGCTCGATCAGGCCGTTCACGTTGGGCAGCGCGCCGAGCTCGGCGCGGTAGACGAAGTACGGCGACTGCAAGAAGGCCTCGAGCGACAGCCGCACCCCCGCGGTGAAGGCGTCGTTCTCTGGGAAGTGGGTCGCGCCCTGGTTGAAGACCACCATCATCGCGGTGACCTCGTCAGCCGACAGCGGGCGCCGCCAGGCGCGCTGGCCGAAGGCGCGCAGCCACTCCTCGGCGCGATCGGGCATCGCCGCCGGCAGGTCGGCGGGGACGATCTTCGCGAGCAGCGCGGGATCTCCGACGACCAGCGTCGCGACCTCTTCGGCCGCGTCCTGGTAGTCGGACCAGAGCCCGGGCGTGACGTCGAGGGAGGCGGTGTTGTTGTCGAACGCCTTTCCGCCGAGGGGGTCGGGGGTGAACGAGCTCGAGGCGCCCACCGGCGCGTCGAGGCCGAACAGGTCGACGACCGTGTTCTCCCACTGACGGTGGGAGAGCCGCGCGAACCGCGTGCTCGGCGCGACCTCGACGCCCTCGGGGGTACACCCGATGCACGGACCGTCGTCGGTCGCGCCTCCGTCGGACGGGTCGCCGATCGCGCCCGTGCACGCGACGACCGCGAGAGCGGCCCCGCAGATGAGCCCAAGTGCGCTGGTTCGAGGTGTCACCTTCGCCTCCCGCCTCGAGAGTCGGCGATTTCGGTGAGCTTTTCCACAGCGATGGTGGCGCGTCGGGGCGGCTTTCGCAGCCCGAGGACGATTCCGCTCGGGCTGTCGTCGGCACATCGACCCCTCGGACCCTTCGTGTAGGCTTCTCCGCGCCTTGGTGTGGCCCGCTCGTGCGCTCGCGACCTCGACGCTCTGGCTCCTGACGGGCCCGGGGCTCGCGCGCGCCGACGAGGCGCCTTCGCCCGCCGAGCCGGCTTCGGCGCCGTCGGCGCCGGCCCCGGAGGGGCCAAAGCCCTCGGAAGCGGAGCCTCCCGCGCCCGAGCCCGTTGAGGTCACCATCCGCGAACCGGTCAAGCCGGCCGACTCGACCACCCTGACCCGCGCCGAGACCCGCACGATCCCTGGCGGGTTCGGCGATCCCTTTCGGGTCATCGAGTCGATCCCCTCGGTCGTGCCTCTCGCCTCGGGCGTCCCCTATTTCTACGTGCGCGGCGCCCCGCCCGGGAACATCGGGTACTTCCTCGACGGCATCCGCGTCCCGCTGTTGTTCCACCTCGGCCTGGGGCCGAGCGTCATCCACCCCGCGCTGATCGATCGCGTCGACGTCTCGCCCGGCTCGAACCCAGAGCTCGGGCGCTACGCCGGGGGCGTCGTGGCGGGCACCATCACCGCTCCGCGCGAGGAGCTGCGCGTTGAAGGAAACCTGCGCGCCGTCGACACGGGCGCCTTCCTGGAGGTGCCGTTCGACGGTGGGCGAGGGGACGTGCTCGCTGCAGGGCGCTTCTCGTACACCGCGCTGCTCTTCTCGCTGATCAACTCCAGCACGGTCCTCAACTATTGGGACTACGCCGCGCGTGCGAGCTACGAGATCAGCCCTGGGCACCGCGTCGGGGTGCTCGGCTTCGGCGCGTACGACCACCTCGGGGAGAAGCCAGAGGACGAGGACGAGCCGGAGAAGCTGCTCGTCGACACCATGTTCCACCGCCTCGACGTCTTCTACGACGTGCGGGTCGATGCCCGGACCCAGCTCCGCTACGACGTGGTGCTCGGCTGGGACGAGACGGGCTTCGACGAGGAGAAGGGCGTCGTCGACCGCTCGCTCAACGTCCGGGGGAAGCTGACGAGCCGGCTTCACGACGACCTGGAGGTGTTGGCCGGCATCGATCTCGCCGTCGACGACTACGAGGCCGACCTGGCAGACGAACAGGACGAGGATCAGGGCGGCTTCCCGTCCTTCTTCAGCTCGCGCCTCGACCTCGCGATGGGCCTGTACGCCATCTTTCCCATGCATCTCGGCGACCGGCTCTCGCTGCGCCCGGGCCTGCGCGCCGATGTCTACGCGTCGGGGACCGAGACCGAGGTCGCCGTCGACCCTTCGATCTCGGCGCGCCTCGAGATCGTCGAGGGGCTGGCGCTCGTCTCGGCCCACGGCCTCGCGTCGCAGATGCCGAGCTTCATCGTGGCCGGGCCAGGCTTCCGCCCCGGCCTCGACAAGCGCGGTCTGCAGCGCGCGTTCTCCTCGAGCCTCGCGCTCGAGTGGAGGCCTGACGCCGACTGGAACCTGAAGGTCGGCGGCTACCGCTCGACGTTCTTCGAGCTCAACGACGCCCTGGGGACCTCGGCGCTGGGCGAAGAAGGCTTCCCGGAGGGCTTCGACGACTTCGACGACCGCTTCGACGGGACGAGCACAGGGCTCGAGATCTCCGTCCGGCGTCGGCTCAGCAGGGCGGTCGGCGCGATCCTCACGTACAGCCTCGGGCGCTCGGAGCGCAGCGACCGAACGGGTCGAACGTTCCCGTCGGGCTTCGACCGCACGCACGTGGCGACCGCGGCGGTGACGGCCGACTTCACGCACGGCTTCAAGGGCGGCGTGCGCCAGCTCTTCTACACGGGAGCGCCGCTGCTCGACGTGCGGGAGGACGAGGTCCTGGTGCGCAAGCGGCTGCCCCCGTTCTATCGCATCGACACCCGCTTCGAAAAGCGGTGGACCCTCGGCAAGACCGGCTTCATCTCGCTCGTGGTCGAGGTGCTGAACACCTTCCTCGCGCAGGAGGTGCTGGGAGAGGACTGCGTCGTCGACGACGCCGGCAGGCAGAGATGCTCGCCGTCGAAGCTCGGACCGGTGACCATCCCGAGCCTGGGCCTCGAGGGTGGATACTGAGTGACCGTCGAGATCGCCACGCGACCTCTCAGCGGCCGCCGAGCGTGCGCTCTGTGATCGCCTCGAGCTCCGACAGCGCCGACGCGAGGCTCTCGGCGAGCTCGAGCTGGCCGCGCGCGCGGGCCAGGTTGTGCTCACCGCGCGCCGCGAAGCGCGCCGCGTCGAAGGCGAAGTAGCGCTCCTCGAGCGCGTCGGTCAGAAACCGCAGCGCGAGCTCGCACGCGATCGTGAGCACGCCGCGGGGCAACAGCTCGAGCTCCGTGGGCTCGAGCGAGAGGCCCTCGGCCCCCTGGGCGTACCCCAGGAGCGCCGCCTCGAAGAGCCCGACATCCACGTGAGCCCCGGGCTCGTCCTCTCGCCGTGGGTTGCACCAGCTGCGGATCGCGTCGCCGAGCTCGAACGGCCACGCCATGTGCGCGAGGGTGTCGAGGTCGACCAGGCACAAGCCGTGGCCCTCGGGCGAAAAGAGGATGTTCGAGGACTTGAGATCCCCGTGCGCGTGGCGCGCGCGGGTCACGTCGACCGGGAGCAACAGGGGGGAGTGTCGCTCGAGTCGGCGCGACAGCTCTCGGACCGACGCGAAGAGCCGGTGCCCGCGCTCGGCCTCCAGCGCGGCCTCGAGGCCGCGGCGCCGGAACGCCACGTCGTGGATGCCGGGCCGGGTGTGCACGTAAACGCGGTCGAGGTCGGCGAGCGCTGCGTGGGTGCGACCGACCACACGCCCGGCCTCGCGCACGCGGGGTCGGGCGTCGAGGCGGTCGTGGCTCTCGCTGCCCTCGATGAAGGTCATCACGCGCAGCGAGCGGCCCTCGGCATCGACGACACACAGCTCGCCTCGGTCGCTCCGCACGAGCCGAGGGGTGAGGACCCCCTTGCTCGCGAGGTGCGCGGTCACCGCCTCGATGTCCTCGTGGACCCGCGGACCGAACGCAGGGTGCACGTGCTGGGCGATCACGCGCGCGCCGCGCAAGGTCCCGCTCCAGGTGGCGTTGATGAGGCCTGTTCCGTAAGGCGAGGGGTCGAGGCAGAGCCCGGACCAGTGGTCTTGCAGGAGCCGCCGCGCGTCTTCCAAGGGCGCCGAGAATACGACGCCGGCCCGCGTCCGCGGTAGCTTCGCGCCGATGTCCGGCTCGGGCTCGGCCCCGCTCCACAAAACCCTCCGCCGCCGCGACCTGCTGCGCGTCGCGGGCGCCGCCGCGTTGCCCGCCGCCTGCGCGCGCTCCCCGGGCGAGGCGGTGCCGGCTCTGGGCCCGCCCGCGCCGGTCGCGCCGCCGGCCTTGGCAGCCGCGCCCCCCACGCGCTGCGCGCCGCCGTCGCTGCCTCCCGAGCCGCCTGGCCTGGCGCCTCAAGCCGCGCCCGGGGATCCGGCTCGCGTGGCGATCGCACGCGCCGCCGCGCTCGCTGGCTTCTACGACGCCCTCGACGCGCTCGCGTCGGGCGAGGCCACCGACCACCTTCGCATCGCCGTCTTCGGGGACTCCAACCTCACGCTCGATCTGCCGACCGGTCGGCTCCGGCGGCGCCTTCAGCGCTGGCTCGGTGACGGGGGCCACGGGTTCGTCGCGCTAGGGCGGCCCTGGGCCCACTACAAGCACATGGACGTCGCGCACGACGTCTCGGGCTGGACCTCCTACGCGATCACCACGAAGCCGACCGGCGACGGGATGTACGGCCTGAGCGGGATCGCGGCCGAGAACCAGTGGCAAGGCGCGGTCACCTGGGTCGAGACGGCGCGCGAAGGCTCGCCTGTCGGGACGAAGGCGAGCCGCTTCGATGTCTTCTTCGCCGCGCGCCCCGGCGGCGGCGCGGTGCGGCTGCTCATCGATCGCGAGGGGGTAGGGGAGGTCGACACGCGCGCGAGCGGGCGTGAGCTCGGCATGCGGCGCTTGGTGGTGCCCGACGCAGCGCACCGCCTGGAGGTCGTGTCCGCGAGCGCTCAGACGGCGCGCATGCTCGGCGTCGCGCTCGAGCGCGACGCGCCGGGCGTCGTGGTCGACTCGTTCGGCGTCGGCTCGTTGAACACCAAGTCCCTCGGCCGCCACGATCCGGAGTTCTTTCGGTCCATGCTGGAGCGGCGGCGCTACGACCTCATCGTGTTCATGACGGGGGCCAACGATCTGTTCACCATGGATGCCGTCCCCGGCACGATGAAAAAGGTCCTCTCGCTCTGTCGCGCAGCGCTGCCCCGGGCGTCGCTCCTGATGCTGACCCCGCCAGACCGAGGCCTGATCAAGCCCATGAGAGAGACCCAGCTCGTGGTCGCCCAGCGGCGGGTCGTCGCCGAGGAGGAGGGCTGCGCGCTGTGGGACCAGTTCGAGGCGATGGGCGGAGCTGGCTCGATGGCGCGCTTCGTGAAAGCCGAGCTCGCGATGAAGGACGCCGTGCACCTCAACGACAAGGGCGCCGCGTTCATCGCCGATCGCCTGCTCGACGCCCTCCTGGAGGGCCACGCGGGGCGAGCCCAGGCGCCCAGGCCCTGCAAAAGGGCGGGCCAGGCTTGAACGGATGGCGCCATCGGTGCAACGATCTGGGAGCGTGAGGCTACCTATCGTCATCCGCTCCCTGGGGGTCATCTTGATATCCCCTCTGCTCACCGTCCCGACGAGCGTCGTGGTCGGCGGGAGCCCGGAGGCGCTCGCCTCGAGCCCCGAGGCCCCCGGGCCCATGCCGTCCGAGGCGGTCTACTCCGACGCCATCACCAACGTCGCCAAGCGCGCCGCGCCAGACTCCGACGCCGCGCTGCAGTCCGCCGCGCTGCGGCCCGCGGCCGTCGCGCCCGCGGCCGTCGCGCCCGCGTCCGTCGAGGTCAGCGTGCAGTGCGGGCAAGAAGGCTGCGTCGTGGTGAGCGGGCTCGAGGTCACCATCGTCGAGAGCGTGCACTGATCCCGCCGGGGCTGTGCTAGACGCCTCCGACACGATGGCCTCTACGATCACGGCCTCTGGCTCGATGGGCTCCGCGGCGACCCGCGACGTGCTGGTCCTCACCGAGGTGCGGGCGATCGATCCTGCAGAGGGGCTCGACGGCGTGGTCGACGTCGTCATCGAGGGAGGGCGAATCACTCGGCTCGGGCCCGGCGCCGCCACCGACGAGCTGCTCCGCTCCGAGCGCAGCGACCGGATCGACGGGCGCGGCGCGTGGGTCGTCCCGGCCTTCGTCGACCTGCACGCGCACCTGCGTGAGCCGGGCGAGGAGTACAAGGAGGACATCAAGACCGGGCTCACGGCGGCCGCGCGCGGAGGCTTCGGCCACGTTTGCGTCATGCCCAACACCAAGCCGGTCAATGACCGCCGCTCGATCACCGAGGCGATGGTCGCGCGCGCGAGAGAGGTCGGTGGCCCGCGCCTGCACCCGATCGGCGCGATCACCATGGGCCAGAACGGCGGCGAGCTGACGGAGATGGCCGATCTGCGCGACGCCGGCGCGGTCGGCGTCAGCGACGACGGCAAGTGCGTCATGAGCGCGGCGGTGCTGCGGCGCGCGCTCGAGTACGCGCGCACCTTCGATCTGCCGGTCATCCAGCACGCCGAGGATCACACCCTGACAGAGGGCGCTCAGATGCACGAGGGCGCGATCTCGGCGCGGCTCGGCCTACGAGGGTGGCCGCGCGTCGCGGAGGACGTCATCGTCGCGCGAGATCTGCTGCTGGCGGAGGCCACGGGGGCCCGCTATCACGTCGCCCACATCTCCACGCGAGGCGCCGTGCGGCTCGTCCGTGACGCGAAAGACCGCGGGATCTCGGTGACGGCCGAGGTCACGCCGCACCACCTCATGCTCACCCACGAGGCCGTGCTCGGGTACGACACCGCCTGCAAGGTCAACCCCCCGCTGCGCGAGCAAGAAGATGTCGACGCGCTGCGGGCTGCCCTCGCCGACGGCACGATCGACTGCATCGCGACCGACCACGCGCCGCACTCGAGCCTCGAGAAGGACTGCGAGTTCGCCGAGGCGAAGCCTGGCATGATCGGGCTCGAGCTCGTCGTGCCGGTCTTGCTCCGGCTGGTGAGGCAGGGCGCCCTGCCGCTCGCACGCCTCGTCGACGCCCTGACCGCGGCCCCCTGCCGCGTCGTGTCCATCGAGCGGCCGCGCCTCAAAGAGGGCGCCTCCGCGGAGTTGACGCTCATTCAGCCCGAGCGTCCTGTCACGCTCGACGGCTTCGCCTCCAAGAGCAAGAACACGCCCTTCTTGGGCAAACAGGAGCTCGGCGCCGTCGCGCTGACCTTCGCGGGCGGGCGCATCGCGCACCGCCTGTCGGGCGTCTGAAGGCGCTCGCTACGTAGCGCGCTTCGTGGCGACGAACGCCACGAGCCGGTCGATCGAGTCGAGGTTGTCCGGGACGAGCTCGTGATCCTCGACCTTGATTCCGAAGTCGCTCTCCAAGAACGCGACGATCTCGAGGATGCCGGTCGAGTCCACGATGCCCCTGTCGAGGAGCGACGCGTCGTCGACCAGCAGCGACTTGTCCGCGATGTAGAAGTTGGTCTCCAGGAACGCGCGGATCCGCTGCTTCGTGCTCGGGTCGCTCACGACGCTACCGATAATCGAGCGAATGCGGCGCTGCAACCGGACCGCAAGCTTCGTGCGCGATCAGCGCTGCGTTCTTCGATCGATGTGGGTCGTGAGCCGGACGTCGGGACAAGCCGGGCTGCCCAGGACGAGCTGCGTGTAGAGCAGCTGCGTCGAGAGCACGCCGACCAGCGCCATGTTGTCGGCGTTGGAGAAGGCCTCGGCCTGGGACGTCTTGCACTTCGCCCACAGCTTGCCGACCGCGCCGGGGTCGAACACCCCGGCGCGGGAGACAGAGGCCTGAGAGAGCAGCTCGTCCGCGTAGCCGGCGGCGCCGGCGCCGAGGAACGACAGCGCGTCCGGGGCGCGGTAAGGCTGCTTCTTGCGCGCGAGGATCGAGGCGGGGACGATGCCCCGGGCCGCCTGCTTCAGGACGTGCTTCTCGTCGAGGCCGCGCAGCTTGTGCCGCGCGGGCAGCCTCGAGGCGAGCTCGACGACCTGCTTGTCGAGGAACGGGAAGCGCCCCTCGACGCTGTTCGCCATCAGCATGCGATCGCCCTGCGAAGACAGCAGGTAGCCGCCCAGCAGCGTCTTCATCTCGAGGAGCTGATCTTGGCCGAGCGGGGCCCAGCTACGGACCTCCGCGGGGAGGTCGTCGAGCAGCTCGCGCACGACGTCGGACCCCGCCAGCTCGGCGGCGACGTCCTTGTGGAAGAGCCGCCGCAGCGCCGCGCCGTTTCGCCACCTCATGTCGTGCGCGAACCCGACCTGCGTCGCCCTGTCCAGGCCGCGACCGAAGAACGACGTCGCGAGGGCGCGTTTGTCGACGGGGCTGCGTGCGAGGTACGGGTAGAGCCGCTCGAGCAGCCGGGGCCGGCACGTCGACTTGGGCTGCTTCGCCCAGAATCGGCGCACCTTGCCCTCGCGGAACAGATCGTACCCGCCGAAGACCTCGTCGGCGCCCTCGCCCGTGAGCACCACCTTGATGCCAACGTCGCGGACCAGCTTGGACAGCAAGAAGAGGGGCGCGGGCGCGGTCCTCATGAGCGGGCGCTCGGCGTGGTAGACGACCTCCGGGAACACGCGCCCGATGTCGTCGCGCGAGACCACCACGCTCTGGTGCTCCGTCTCGAGCATCTTCACCATCGCGTCCTGGAACTCGGTCTCGTCGAACTCGGCGTCGGCGAAGCGCAGGCTGAAGGTCTTGAAGCGCTCGCCCTTCGCGCGCAGGCCGAGGGCCGCGACGAGCGAGCTGTCGAGGCCTCCCGACAGGTAGCTGCCCACGGGCACGTCGGCGCGGACCATCCTCAGGCGGGTCGCCTCCTGGAGGGCGGCGAGCGTGGCCTCGGCCGAGCGCTGCACCGACCCCTCCGCTGCCGCCAACGTGTCACCGGCTGCGCTCAAGAAGGTTGGCGACCAATAGCTCGCGACCCTGCGCGAGGGCGGTGAGCTGGCCAGCTCGTGGATCTCGAAGGTCCCGGGGACGAGCTCTCTCACGGCGGCGAACGGCGTCCGCGGCGCGACCGGCGCCCAGAGCGTGAAGGCCTGATCGAGGCCGTGGGGATCGAGCTCCCGGGGGATGGCCCGATCGGCGGCGAAGATCGCCTTCACCTCGCTCGCGAAGTAGAGGTAGCCGCCGTGCTCGGCGACGTGGAGCGGGCGGACCCCGAGCCGGTCTCGGCACAACACGAGCCGCGCCCGTCGCTTGTCCCACAGGGCGAACGCCCACTGGCCGTTGAGCCGCTCCAGGCAACCTTCGCCCCAGCGCTCCCAGGCCGCGATGATGACCTCGGTGTCGCTCTTCGTCCTGAAGCGGCGACCCTCGGCCGACAGCTCGTCCCGCAGCTCGACGTAGTTGAAGATCTCGCCGTTGAAGACGATGAGCACGTCGTCATCGAGGCTCGCGAGGGGCTGCTGCCCGCTCGCCAGGTCGATGATCGAGAGGCGCGCGTGGGAGAGCCCGGCGCGATCGTCGCAGTAGATCCCGAACTCGTCAGGGCCGCGGTGGTGCATGGCGGCGGCCATGCGCGTCAGCGTCTCTGGCGCGGGCGGCGCGAGCCCGGGAGCGAGCGCGATCAATCCGGCGATGCCGCACATCGTGGCGCGAACTCTAGCAGGGTGCTGAAGAGGGGCGGCGTCGTTGTGCTCTGCGACTTCACCCCCGTGATTTCACCCCCCCCGGCCCCCCTCGCGGCGCGAGGGGGGAGATCCTCAGCTGCGCTTGCGCGCGCGGCGGACGAGGTTCCCCACGGGAACGTCGGGGCGCTTGTCGGCGCCGAGCTGCGGCAGCACGAACACGCGAGCGAGATACGCGAGCGCTCCGGCGACCGTGACCCACACCAGGACGTCCTGTGTCATCCGCCGACTCCCAGGCCGAGCGCGCGGCCGATCTGATACGTCGCGAGCGTCGCCACGTAGGCGAGCGCGGTCATGTACGCGAAGAGGAACGCTGGCCACCGCCAAGATGCCGACTCGCGGCGGACGACCGCGAGCGTGCTCATGCACTGGCAGGCGAGGACAAAGAACACCATCAGCGCGACGCCCGTGAGCGGCGTGAACACGCGCGTCCCGTCGGCGCGCTTCGCCTCGCGCATCTGCGCGTGCAGCCCCGCCGTCTCCTCGGTCGCGTCTGAGACGTCGTAGACGAGGCCGAGCGTCGAGACGAACACCTCGCGCGCGGCGAACGCGCCGATCAGCCCGACCCCGATCTTCCAGTCGAAGCCGAGCGGCTCGAGCGCCGGCTCGAAGACCTGACCCACGCGGCCCGCGGCGGAGCTGCGCAGGCGCTCGCCTGCTTGCTCCGCCTCGAGCGCAGCGAGCGCCTCGGCCTTCGCGCCCTCGTCGGGCTCTGTCTGGGCGGCCGCGCGGCGCTCGTCGAAGCGCGCCTCGGTCACGGGGTCCTTCGGGTAGTTGAGCAGCGCCCACAGGACGATCGTCAGGGCGAGGATGACCGTCCCGGCGTCGACCAGGAACCGGCGCACCCGCGACGCGACCGCTCGCGCGATGTTCACGGCCCGCGGCATTCGGTACGGCGGAAGCTCCAGGACCAGCGTCGGGCGCGGGCCCTTCAGCACCGTGCGCCCGAGCACGAACGCCACGCCCAGCGCCGCGACGACCGACAGGGTGTACATCGCGAACAGCACGAGCGCGCCGACCGCGAGCACCCCGCCGACCTTCTGCTCCGGGTCGAAGACGACGCTGGTCATCAGGACGTACACGGGGAGCCGCGCGGAGCACGAGCTCAACGGGACCACGAGCATGGTGAGCAGACGATCGCGCCGGCTCTCGATGGTGCGGGTCGCCATCACGGCGGGGATGGCGCACGCGAACCCGCTGAGCAACGGCACGAAGGCCCTGCCGTTGAGCCCGACCTTGGCCATCACCCGATCGATGACGAACGCGACCCGCGCGAGGTAGCCCGAGTCCTCGAGCAGGGTGATGAACACGAACAGGATCGCGATCTGGGGGACGAACACCACGACGTTCCCGACGCCGGCGATGATCCCGTCGGTGACGAGGTCCGTGAACGGCCCCTCGGGCAGCGAGGATTTCGCCGCCCCCTTCACGGCATCGACGGCGCCCTCGATCAGCCCGACGAGCGGCTCGGCCCAGGCGAACAGCGCCTGGAAGACGACGAACATCACCGCCGCGAAGACGAGCAGGCCCCACAGCGGGTGGACGAGCACGTCGTCGATGCGCGTCGAGCGCGACTTCACGGCGGTGGGGCGCTGACTCAGCAGGCCCGCGAGGAGCGCGTCGACGTGCCTGTACCGCGCGGTCACGAGCTCTGCGTCGAGATCGCGGCGCGCCCCCGCAGCCGCGCTGCGCCGCGCATAGACCGTCTCTCGCACGCGCTCGGGCACGCCCTCGAGCTCGTCGCCGCCCAGCGAGAGGATCGCCCACTCGGCCCTCAGCCGCAGCTTCCTCTTGGCCGCCGAGGTGTCGGTCGCTCCCAGGTCCGCTGACACGAGCTCGCGCTCCACCGCGGCGAGGTCGAGGGAGGTCGGCTCGTCGAGGCGCGGCGGGGCAGCCTTGGGCGCGACGCCGCGCTCGAGGGCCTGGTCGAGCGCGCGCAGCAGCTCGGCCTTCCCCTCGCCCCGCGTCGCGACCAGCGGGATGACCGGGCAGCCGAGGCGCTGGGCGAGCTCGGCGTGATCGATCTCGAGGCCGGCCTTCTTCGCCTCGTCGGTCATGGTCAGGGCGATCACGGCAGGCAGGCCTGTCTCGAGGATCTGCGACGCGAAGTAGAGGCCGCGAGCGAGCGTCGTCGCGTCGACCACGACGACCACGGCGGACGCCGCGCCCGCGCCCCGCGCGAGGAGGGAGTCGATGGCGAGCCGCTCCTCGCTGGAGCGCGCGGTGAGCGAGTAGCTGCCGGGGAGATCGATGACGACACACTGCGCGCCGCTCGGCAGCCGGAGCTTCGCGGAGGTCTTGTCGACCGTGATGCCGGGGTAGTTGCCGACCTTCGCGCGCGCCCCGGTGACCAGGTTGAAGAGCGTCGTCTTGCCGGCGTTGGGGTTGCCCGCGAAGAGCACGGTGCGCATCGCGTCGCTCACGGCCGCTCCCTCTTCACGCGGACACAGCGCGCCTCTTCCCGGCGGATCGACAGCGCGTAGCTGCGGAGCTCGAGCTCGAGCGGATCGCCCAGCGGTGCGCGTCGCTTGACGACCACCTCGGTGCCGCCGACGAGCCCGAGCTCCATCAAGCGGACGGCGAGCGGTCGCGGCGCCGTGACCGACTCGATGACGGCGCGCTCGCCCACGGCGAGGTCGGCGAGGGTGGCGGGCGAGCTCATCGAGGCGACCTTGTCTCAAGCTTAGTGAAAAGGATTTTCGATTTCAACGTCGGGGCTCATTTTAGGATCGATTCCTGTGCGACGACCACCACGACGAGTCGGGACGTTCAGGGCTTGATGCGGGGCCGTGCCGGCCCCAAGTGGTCCGGCGTGAAGCGCCTTCCCCTGATCCAGCCCCAGACCTCGCGCCGCGCATTCCTGACGAGCACCGCCGTGGGAGCCCTGGCCATCGTCCCTCTGGCCGCCCTCGCGTGCAGCAAGAAGCTCGTCTGCACCGACGTCTCCAAGCTCAAGGCCGACGAGCAGCAAGCGCGCTCGGCCGTCGGCTACAAGGAGCCGACCCCGGAGCCGGCCAAGCGCTGCGACAACTGCGCGGCCTACACGCCCGCCGCGGCCGACCAGTGCGGCGCGTGCTCGGACGTGAAGGGCCCGATCCACCCCGCGGGCTTCTGCAACATCTGGCGCCAGAAGGGCTGAGTCCGGCCGGATGGCCGGGGCGGCCACGCCCGAGCGCGACGCCGCGCGACCAGCTGCTTCCCGTCCGGGGACATGATGGCGTCCTCGATCGCATCATGGCCGAGGAAATCGGTGGTGCGCAGCACGGCGGCGGTGGCTTGCGCGAGCCTGCTGGGCAGCGCACCGGCGGCCGGAGCGGCGGTGACCTTGGCAGAGGCGGGCTACCTCGGCGAGGAAGCACTCGAAGTTGCCATGCACACGTTCAGGTCGCGGCGCTCGGCATCGGTGATCGGAGCCATCGCCCATTCGTCGAGCACGAGCACGTCGGCACGAGCGAAGCGGGTGAGGAGCCGAACGTACGAGCCGTCAGCGCCCACCGATCAAGGACACGGACAACGAAGCAACGCCGACCCGCCCCACGCGCAGCGAGATCTCGAATCCGGTGTCCGAGACGGGCTCGTCCCTCGGTATGTCCTCTCGTTCGAGCGCATCGAGCGGAATGGAGAGCGCGAAGGCATGCTCGCCGACGCGAGCCGCGAGCTCCTTGTGTGCGAGAGGGCGCCGGTAGCACTTCGTCCCGTGGATGAGGTCCACTGCGCGAAGCTCAACCGTCACCGGCTCGGTTGAAGAGAGCAACGCAAGGCGAACCGTTCCTTCGACCGTGTCGCCCGGGCCAAACGTCCGCTGATCGACGTGGAGTGAGTGGTGGAACATAGCGGCGCTCCGAATGTACATGGATCTCGACCAACGGATCGGTACTGGCCTCAACGGCTCGATCCCGAAAGCTCAACGACTTCATGTCCGTAGGTAGTGGAGGCGGGGCGGGAGTCGAAGGTCTGGCTCAAGCGCTGGAATCGCGGGATCGAGGGCGACGCTCTGGGACGCTCTCGAGGAGGCGTTTCGACCAAGCTTCACGCCGTCGTCGACACTCTCGCTCCACCTCGCGCTCACGCCGGGCACGATCAGCTGAAGCGCTTTCGCGCCATCGCAACCCGCTACGAGACCGGCCGATGACCCACAGCGAGCTCACCGAGGTCGAAGCCGCAGCCGAGATCGAAGCCGAGCTTCCGAGCCCCAGCCCCGATTCATTAGGCTCGAGGGTCGATGCCGACCTCCACGAGCTCGATGCCGCAAGTCGAGAATCGGTCGTCGACCTCGACCTGGTCCTCGGCCTCGGCGAGCGGGACGTCGGTCTCGGCGAGCGGCGTGGGCGAACAGGAACTAAGGGACACCCCCCTGGTCGTTCGCCGCGGTCGCGCCCGGCACCAGGCCCGACCGGCGCACCGCGCGGTTGAGGAACGGCACGAACGCTTCCGCGGCCGCGCGGTTGCCCTCCGCCGACGGGTGGCTGTCGTCTCCTTCACCGGTCGCGTACCTCGAGAGGTTGGACGCGCCGTGGCCCGTCAGCACGTCGTAGTAGTCGAACACCACGACGTTGTTCTTCGTGTAGTCCTTCAGCCAGCCGTCCTTCGAGACGACCCACGAGTTCAGCTCGCGCGCCCACTCGGCCTGCCGAGCCGTCCACTCGGGCTCGAAGCGCCCTTTCAACATCCTCACCAGCACGCGGTAGAGCCGCATCGGCTCGGGCTTGGGCGCGACGGGCGGGGCCGTCAGGTAGACGAACAGCGTGTCAGGGTGCTTCTCGAGCTCGCGCAGAACGGCGTTGAGCGAAGCCTTCGCGTTCCACACCGTGAGCTCGGGGCCCGCCGCGTTGCCGGGCGCGGTGCCTTGGCCCGTGAACATGTTGTTCGGGAAGCAGCTCTTGAACGCGACGACGTGGTTCTTCTGCCCTTCCGCGAGGCGCTCGTCTTGGAGCTTGAGCGCGAGGATGGCATCCATCTGGGTCGAGAACTTCCCTGGCCAATGGAACAGGTCCGTGTCCTCGCCGACGGCGCTGCCATAGGACGCCTCGTGCACCGAGTACCCCTGTGCCCCGAGCTTGTCGCGCAGGCCTCCGCCGGAGGGGTGCGTGTCCCAGATGCACTTGTCCGCCTTGTCGCCCTGCTGGGGGCCCTCCGCGGCGAGCAGCGACCCTCCGATCGAGTGATGGATGAACAGGACGTTGAGCGGCTTGGACGGCTTGTCGGCGGAGTAGCCGTCCATCGAGATGGGCGTGGCGGTCGCCGTCGGCGTGCTCGTCGCGGCGTCGTACCGGATCGGGATGAACATCGCCGCGCCCGCGATGACGAGCGCGCCCCCCGAGATCCCCAGCGCTCGCTTCCAGCTCATGAGGCGAGGCTTGATGCAGCGTCCCCGTGCGGTCAAGCGGCCCGCTCTGATAACGTGCGCCCACCATGAACCGCCCGAAGTTCAGCCCCGATGCCCTGAAGCTCGACGCCGAGGCCGTCTCCTCGAAGATCGAGGAGTCCATTCGCTCTCAAGTGCTGGGGGAGCTGCGCAGGCGCGGCGCGGTCGTCGGCCTCTCCGGCGGCATCGACAGCTCGGTCGTCGGCGCGCTGTGTGCGCGCGCGCTCGGCAAAGAGAAGGTGTTCGGCATCTTCATGCCCGAGCGGCACTCCTCGGACGACGCCCTCCGCCTCGGTGCAGAGCTCGCTACTGCGTTCGGGATCCCGGCGGCGACTGAAGATATCGCCCCCGCGCTCGCGGCGCTCGGCTGCTACGAGCGCCAGCACGAGGCGATCCGAATGGTGTTGCCGGAGTTCGGTGACGGGTGGCGCTTCAAGCTGACGATCCCGAGCATCCTCGACTCGGACCGCCTCAACGTCACGTACCTCACGGTGCAGACGCCCTCCGGGGAGTCGCGTCGCGTGCGGCTCAGCCACCAGGCCTACCTGCAGATCGTCGCGGCGACGAACTTCAAGCAGCGCGTCCGCACGATGAGCGCGTACTACCACGCAGACCGACTCAATTTCGCGGTCGCGGGCACGCCGAACCGCCTGGAGTACGACCAGGGCTTCTTCGTCAAGGGTGGCGACGGCCTCGCCGATATCAAGCCCATCGCTCACCTCTACAAGACGCAGGTGTACGCCCTCGCCGCTCACATCGGCGTGCCGGAGGAGATCCGCAAGCGCCCGCCCACGACCGACACGTTCTCGCTCCCTCAGGGGCAAGACGAGTTCTACTTCGCGCTCCCCTACGACAAGATGGACCTCTGCCTGCTCGGCTTCAACCAGGAGGCGCCGGCCGAAGAGGTCGCCGAGCACATCGGGCTCACGGCCGACCAGGTCCGGCGCATCTACCGAGATATCGAGGCGAAGCGCCGCGTGGCCAAGTACCTCCACAGCCCGCCGCTGCTCGTTGTGGAGTGATCAGAGAGAGGCGACTGCCGGGCACGACACCGGGCCGGGCATCCCCATCGCGGAGGCGAAGGTGCACAGGCGCTTCGCCCGCGCGATCGTCGTCTTGTCGCCGCCCGACAGGCCGGCCTTCGCGGTGCGCTCGGCGTTGTCGGCGAGGCCGATGAGCACGTTCTTCGGGACCTCGTCCTTGCGCGCGGTGGCGAGCTTCTGCGCGAGCGGCGAAGGGTCGCTGCGCCGCGCCCACAGCATCGGGTCGGCCATCAGCGCCTGCCCGTAGGCGGCCTCGAGCCGCGCGTGCGCCGGGGTGTCGCTGCAAGGAAAGCTCGGGTCTTGGGGCCCGACGTCCCCCGGCTCGAGGGTGCGCTTCGCGACGCGCTCGAGCAGCGCCGCCGTTGCCCCGGCGGTGGCCCGCGTCGCGGCGTCGAGCTCTCCGGCGTCGACGTCGGACGCGAGGTCGGCGCACGCCTGCGCGCGCGCCCGCACGACCTCCTCGGCCTGGCGCTTGCGCACTTCTTCCTCCTCGCTGGCACGGCGCGTGGCCTCGGCGAGCTCGCGCTCCTGTTTGCACGCGTCGAGCTCGCGGTCGACGCGCGCGCGCTGCTTCGCGTTGGCCCACTCGAGGTCGGCCTCGGTGAGCGTCTCGGCGGCGCAGCCGCGCGCGCTCGAGACCCTGGCCTCGACCTCGTCGCGCGCGAGGCGCACGTACACGATCGAGGTGGTGATCGCCGACAGCGTGGCGACCACGAGGATCGCGAACACCGTGCGCTTGAGCTGCCGCCTGCGCAGCGCCGAGTCGAGCCACGTCAGCTCGGCGAGCGCCTGCTCGGTTCGCTCGATCAGATCGGACCACGCGGAGATGTCGCGACCGAGCTCCCCGAGCGGACCCGAGAGCGCCTTGTCGTGGCGCACCTTGCCCGCCACGCGATCGATGCACAGACCGATGTCGGGCTTCCTGCCGTCGACGGTGAGCGCCGTGACGACGTCGAGGAACCCCGTGTTGCCTGCGTGCAGCCTCCACGCCGCGACCGCGCGCGGGTGCGAGCTGCGCAGGCGCTCCGCGAGCGCGGAGATCTGGGAGAGCGGCGCCGCTCGCTCGACGTCTGCGCGCGGTACGCCGACGAGCGCGGCCACCTCGGCGAGGCCGCGCATGAACGCGTCCTCCAGGCCGTCGGGGGCGAGCTCCTCCAGGCCAGCCTGGATACGGTTGCCGAGCACGCAGCTGGCGGCGTAGTCGATCGGTCCCTTCGCGGCGCGCAAGAACGCCCCCCCGATGCGGGCACGAGCGCTCGTTGGGCTGCCGGCGGGGCCTCGAGTCATCGGGCGAGAGCGGATAGTCACCTGGCTCGCCGGGTGGATCATCAACAATTCTTTTTCTCGCGCGCCCGCTGGCGCAGGTCCCTTCGGTTTGCTCGCGGCTGAGCGCGAGCAAACCGGCGCGAGATCGAATTGTTTCGAGCGCGAATCGACGGGTGGAGGCGAGGTCCTTCGCTCGGCGCGCTGCGAGGAGCGGTATCCTTAGCTCGACGATGGCCGTGTCTCGATCGCGCCCCGGTGACCCCGCTGCACCGTCGAGCTTGGGTGAGCTCGAGCCGGGGCACGTCCTCGATGGTCGATACCGGCTGCTCGGTCGCATCGGGCACGGCGGCTTCGGGGACGTGTGGCGCGCGGTGGAGCTGTTGCACGACGGCGCGCCGCTTCGCGAGGTCGCGCTCAAGATCCTCGCGCCGCAGTTCGTCGACGCAGATTGGGCCGAGGAGGCCAAGCTGCTCGCCTCGTTCAGCCATCCGGCCCTTGTCACGATCTACGCGGCGGGCATGCTCGAGTCCCTGGGCGCCCCCTTCGTCGCGATGGAGCTCTTGATCGGGCAGACGCTCGCCGAGCACCTCAAGCGCGACGGGCGTCTGCCGTGGCGGGTCGCGCTCCGCTTCGCGCGCTCCATCTCCCAGGCGCTCGACGTGATCCACGGGCGCGGGGTGGTCCACCTCGATCTCAAGCCGGCCAACGTCTTCGTCACGGCCGACGGCAACGTGAAGGTGCTCGACTTCGGCATCTCGCGCGGCGGGGCGGGTCGCAAAGACACCGCGCCCGACCCCGCGCCGTCCGCGCCTCAGCAGTCGGCGATGTCGACGGCGGTCTTCCTCGCCGAGTCGGGGGACCCGTTCGGCCCGACCCAGCGCGCGGCCGAGGGCTCGTCGACGTCGGAGCGCTCGTCCGGCAAGGTCGTCGTCGGGACGCCGGGGTTCGTCGCGCCGGAGGTGCTCCAGAAGGGGGAGCCCACGATGCTCGCGGACGCCTACGCGCTCGGCGTGACCCTCGCGGTGCTCGCGACCGGGCGCCTCCCTCAGCAGATCGAGGGCGAGGAGCCCGGCGATCTCGCGCCCGCGGAGCACTACCACACGTACCTGATCGAGCTCCGCGACGCGACGCTGCGAGGTCAGCTGCGCGACCTCGCGGCGCAGGGCCTGCCTCGCGGCGTCGTCGCGCTGGTCGAGCGTCTGTGCGCGGTCGACCCGGCCCGCCGGCAGGTCACTTCGGGGGGCCTGTTCGCGGTCGTCGACGAGGTGTGGCAGCGCCCGCACGGGGCCCCTGCATCGCCCTACCCGGGGCCCGCGGCGTTCTCGCCGCTGCACGAGGGGTTCCTCTTCGGTCGCGAGCAAGAGCAACAGCGGATGCTCCGGCACCTGTCGTTCGAAGGGGCGCTCGTGATCGCCGGGCCGAGCGGCTCGGGCAAGACGTCCTTCGTCCGTGCGTCCCTCGTCCCGGAGCTGGCCAAGGAGCCGCTCGACGGGCGCTGGGACGTGCGCGCGGTCGTCGTCTCGGCGGCAGAGGGGCCCGACCGCGCGCTGCAAGACGCGCTCGTGGGGCTCGGGGTCGGCGAGCCGCCCGCCGGCGGCGCAGAGGCGTTCGACGCGCTGGTGGCGGCCTTCGAGCCGGTCGACGAGGGCGGGGCCTCTCGCGTGAGCGCGCTGCTGGTGATCGATGACTTTCATGCAATCGTCGCGCGCGACGACAAGTCGCGAGTCGTCGCGTTCGTCGAGCGCGCGCTGTCGGCGGGGAGGCGCGACGGGGTGCGGGTCGTCCTGGTGATGGACCAGGAGGCGGTGGACGACGTCGTCGCGCTCTCGGGGGGCCTCGAGGCGCTGCCCGGGATGGTCCGCTATCTGGCTCCGGTGTCCGAGACCGCGGCTCGTGACATCGCGATCGAGCCCGCTCGCCTCGCGGGGCTGCCGGTCGCTCGCGCCGACGAGCTCGCGCGGGTCGTCGGGGCCGAGCTCTCCCGCGGCGGCTCGCCTCTGCCGAACGTCGCGCTGTTCCTCGCGGCCTGCGCGAGAGAGGCGACGCGCGGGGCCTCGAAGGCGCCGGCTCCGCGGCTCGATCCCGCGTCCGTGCTGCACCAGCACGCCGACGCTGCGTACGAGCGTTTGGCCGACGACGCGGAGCGCGCGCTCGAGATCCTGCTCTGCCTCACGACCTCCGACGGCACGCCGATCCGAGCGAGCGTCGCGTCGATCGCCGAGCGCCTCGGGCCACCGCGCCTCGAGCCCTTGGTCGAACGGCTGAAGCGTGAGCGCCTCGTCCGCACCCGCGGCGACGAGATCGAGCTCGGGCACCCGGCGCTCGCGGCGTGGCCGAGGCTCGCGAGCGCGCGCTTGGAGGCGATGGACCAGATCGCCCTCGAGGAGCGAATCGCGGAGGCCGCGCTCGCCTGGGAGCGCGCCGGCTACGCGGCCGCTTACCTCGCGCCGCCGGATCTGCTGGCTGAGATCGATCGGCGCGGGACACGCCGCGGTCAAACGGGGCTCGAGCAGCAGCTGATCGCGGCGTCGAGGCGCAGGCGGTGGCGCCTGCGCGCCATCCAGCTCGCGGCCCTCGTGCTGGCGCTCGTCGTCGTTTCGGCGGGCTATGTGTACAAGCTTCGGCTCGACGAGCAGCGACAGGCCGCCCTCGAGAAGGAGCGCGAGGCCCAAGCCGAGGCGCGGCGTGTCGGCCTCGTCGCCCGGGCGCGGCAGAGCAGCGACCCGTACGCGCGGGCCGCTTACCTCGTGGCCGCGATCAAGGCGGGCGCGGCGGCGCCGGGGCTCTTCGTCGAGCTCCTCGGCGCGACCCACAACCTGCCGCCGGGGCGCTTCCTCTCGCTCGCGCCGCTCGAGGACGTGCGCATGCCGTGGGACGAGCGATGGGTCGTCGGGCGCTCTCCGGCCGGGACGCTGGTGGTGTTCGATCTGTGGTCGAAGGGCGGGGAGTCGGACGTCTTCGAGCACCTCGACGTCGACGTGGACCCGGCCAACGCGAGCACCGTCTTCCGCCGTCCGGCGCGCCTCGAGCTCTCGTTCGGCGAGCCGATCGTCGAGACGGTGGCCCTCTCGTACGACACGGCGCTGCTCGTCCTCACCGCCGACGGCGCCCTGCGGGTGCTGCGCTTCGACGAATACGGGCGGGTGAGCGTGGCGGCGGTCGCCCCGATCGACTGCCGAGGCGAGGTGGCCGCGGCCGAGACCGCGCCGGTCGTCGCTTGCTTCTCGGGCGACGGGATCGATCTCTGGGACATGGACAGCGGGGAGACCTCGCGGGTCGAGGAGCAAGCCGCGTTCGCGCTCTCGCCCGACGGCGCGCAGCTCGCCACCTGGTCGGGCCCAGAGGTCGTCGTGCACCGAGCGTTCAGCGATGCGGCCCCCGAGCGCGCGTTCCTCAGCGAAGACGTGCGGCTCGTGTCGTTCAGCCCGCAGGGCGAGGCCGCGGCGGTCCTCACCGACGCTGGGCTGATGGTCGTCGACTCGAGCGACCCCGCGCGCACCCTGTTCGCGGCCAAGGCGCCGGAGGAGGCGGCGGCGATCGTGTGGGACGCGGGTGGCCTCGACGTCGGGGTCTGCCAGCTCGGAGGGGAGATCGAGTGGACCTACCTCCGGCTGGGCGTGCGTCCCCCGAGCGCGCCGGCCGCGCGCGGCAGGTGCGACCGAGCGTCCGAGCACGCGCCCGTGGCGGCGACCTCCCGCTTCGGCCTCGGGCGCCTCGCGATGCGAGACGTCGGCGAGCACTTCTCCCGGGGGGCGTTCGGCCTGACGGCGAGCCGCTGGCTCTCGCCCACGCTCGTGCTCGCGAGCGCGACGGACGACGGGCTCGAGCGCGTGCTCACGTTCGCCGAGCGAGACGACGCGGGCGCCCGCCCGCCGGTCGGGCCCGAGGACGGGCTGGCCCGGGTGGTGCGCGTCGGCGACGTCGTGGCCGTGCAGCGGTCGATCACGCGCAAGGAGCACGACGAAGGCGCCGCGCCGCAGCTCAGGCTGCTCTACGCGAAGAACGGCAAGCGCATCACGTCGACCGCTGGGCACCTGCTCGGTGGCTGTGGAGACGGCCGCATCTTGTACTTCAGACCGGAAGACGAGCAGTACGATGTCCGCGAGCTGCGCCTGAACGCGAGCGTGGCCCGGGTGCCGAGGGACCCGGGCTTCGTGGTCGGGGCCAGCCCCTCCTGCCGGACCCTCTACGTGCAACGCCTCGACGGGACGATCGTCGCCCACGATCTGACGGGGTCGCGCGCCGAGCCGCGGACGGTCGGCACGCTCACCGGCTACGTCTTCGACGTCGAGCCGACGTCCCGCGCGGCGCGAGGCGGACCCGGGCTGATCCTCGCCGCGTCCAACGGCGAGATCGTGACCATCGGCGAGAGCGCAGACGAGCTCGAGCGCGTCGCGTCGGCCAAGCCTCGCGCGTCGGCGATCGCCGAGGGCCCGAGCGGCGCGGAGGTGCTGTTCGCGGACGTGACGGGCGTCTACGTCGCCGCGGCGCGCACGGAGCCGAGGCAGCTGTTGCCTCCGCGCGTCGGCGCGCCCTGGGAGGACCTCCTGCTCACGACGGACGGACGCGCGGTCGCCGCCGTCTCCTCCGCCGAGATCGGCGTCGTGGATCTCGACGCGGGCGCCGTCGCGGCCACCGTGCCGATCACCGGTATGACCCGCCTCGCGCGCTGGGGAGACGCCGGCCCCGTGCTCGCGTTCGCTCCCGATATCGACGGCGTCGCCCACGGCATGTTGATCCCCTTCGGGGCCGCGAACATCGACGCCGTCGGCGCCCTCGCGTCGAACCTCCGCGTCGACGAGGCGGGCAACCTCGCGCTCAAGCAGTAGCGTCAGTCGACGCTGGGCACCTTGGCTCGCACGCGCTGCGGCGTCGGCAGCTCCACTCGGCTCGGGCCAAACCGGCCGTTCTGCGCCCGAACCACGCGCACCATGCAACGCGCGGCGGGCTCGTGCTCGGGGCGCGCCGCGGTCGCGCGCACGCTCGAGCGATCGATCACGCCCCGCGGGTCGACGCGGAACTCGAGCTCGATCGACTCGGGCGGCAGGATCTCGCCGTCGTCGTCCCGGCACAGCTGGACGAGGTCGAAGTACAGGGTCGCGCGGAGGTCGCGCTCTGCCGATAGCGTCGAGGGCCTGCTCTCGGGCCCGAGCTCCAGCACGCTGACGCCGCTCGGCGCGGCTGACGCCCCCGGGGTCGTCGACGCCGTCGCCGCGGCTGCCTCCACCCGCGTGCCGATCAAGGAGCTCGCGCCCGTCGGCTGCTCCGCGCGTCGCTCCTTCGCCCGCGCGAGCACCACCGCCAGCGCGGTAGGATCGAGCTCCGGCGTCGTGCTCGTCCCTTCGGCGGCGGTTCGAGCGGCCGTCTGGGAGCCAGAGGCGGCCCCTTCGTCGACGCTGTTCGTCGAGCACCCGACCACCAGCCCCGCGAACAGCAGGGCGGGCGCGAAGGGGCGTCGCCTCGCCGAGCGAGGCTTTGAGCAGGTCGTCATGAGGTCGAATCGCTCCGCAAGCCGAGCGGGCGCGAGGTTACCATGCGGCTCGCTCGGGGACGCGCGCGCCTCCCCTCATCCCATGCAAGATCCCGAACCGTCGACCCATGTTCCCCCCGGCGTGGCCGGGTCTTGGCGGCTGGTGCGGGAGGTCATCCGGACCTTGATCAAGGAGGACGAGCGCGGCGGCGGGCGCGCGTTCGGTGCGCGAGCGCTCAGGACGACGATCGTGAGCTCCGTGGCTGGGGCCATGTCGGGGCTGATCCCCGCCTTCGTCGCGCTCGGGATCGCAGGCGTCGCGAGCGGCGCTGGGCCGTCGCTCGGGCCGCTCACGTTCGCCCATCGGGCGCTCGACGGCGCGCCCAGCTGGGCTTGGGTGATCACCAGCCTGCTGCTCGTGACCGGGGCCGTGTCGTTCGGGTTCGTGGCGAGCCGAGGGGCCGCGAGCTTCTCGGCCGACGCCACGGCGTCTCTGCGGCTCGCGATGATGAGGCGGGTCATCTCCACCTCGCCCCGCACCCTGGACGCCGCGTACGACGACATCACGGCCGCTTCGAAGCCCAAGGCACCAGCGCCCGCTCCGGGCGCGGCGGGGCCCACCGGGGCGCCCAAGCCGGGCGGGCCGGTGGCGCCCCCGAGGGCCCCCGGGACCGAGGCCGTGAAGCTCGCGGTGCTGCGTGACGGGCAAATGGCGAGCGAGCTGATCGTCGCCGCGATCTCGAACCTGCCGCAGACGTTCTTCGCGCTGGTCTTGCTGATCGTCGACATCACCGCGAGCGGCTCGGGGCTCGCGGCCGGGATGGGCGTCGCCGTCTTCCTGGCCTCGAGGGTCTTCGCCTCGCGAGCCTCGGCGCGCGTCTCCCCACGCGATGGTCGAGCTCAACAAGAGCGACGCGCTCGCGTTCTCGCAGATCGGCGAGAAGGTCTCGCACCTCGACGATCTGCGGCTCGCCGGCGCGCGCGCCCAGGCGCTCACCGAGGTCGAGCAGGCGTTGCGCGAGACCGCCGAGAAGCGGCAGCTCGTCGCCAGGGCGACGGCCGTGAGCGGACAGACCGCCAGCCTCGTCGCGACCCTCGCGCCGCTCGTCGTCCTGCTCTCGCTGTCCGCGACGGGGCAGACCGTCTCGCCTCCAGAGGTGGCGCGGCTGCTGATCGCCCTGCCGCTGGTGATCGCGCGCCTCGGCGCCGTCGACGCGCTGCGCATCGCGGCCATCGAGAAGCGCCCCGTGCTCGTGTCGGTGCGCGCCATCCTCGCGCTGCCGACGCACCCGAAGGCCGCGCCGTCGCCGGTCGGCATCGACGCGGTCCGGTCCGGCGAGATCGTCTTCGAGAAGGTCGGCTTCCAGCCTCCAGGTCATCCGCGCCCCATCCTCGAGGACGTCAGCTTCACCGTGCCGGACGGCGCGGTGGTCGGGCTGTGCGGCGCGAGCGGGAGCGGCAAGAGTACGCTCTTGCGCCTGCTGCTCAGGCTCGATGACCCGACCGACGGAACGATCACCGTCGGGGGCGTCGAGCTGTCGCGCCTCGACCCGGCCGATCTGCCGCAGCTCTTCGGCGCGCTCGCCCAAGGGGGCAAGCTCCTGCCGCGCACGATCCAGGACAACGTCTTGCTCGGCGCGCCGGCGGCAGGCGGCGCGAGCGACGCCGCGAAGCAGGCGCTCGTGACCGCGCAGATCCCAGAGCTCGCGAGCCCCGAGGGGCTCGAGCGCCGCTTCAACCCTGCGCCCGCGAACCTGTCCGGGGGCGAGCAGCGCCGGGTGCTGCTCGCCCGCGCGCTCGCCTCGAACGCGAGGGTGCTGGTGCTCGACGAGCCAGAGGCGGGCCTGCCCAAGGCGACCGCCCGCGCGCTCTTCGACGCGGTCCTCGCGCAGCGCGGCGCGCGCACGGTCGTCACGGTCACGCACGCGCCTGCCGTGCTCGCCTCCACGTTCAACGTCGTGCTCGAGGACGGAAAGCTCGTGGACCAGGGGACCCACGACCAGCTCCTCGACCGCTGCGACCTCTATCGGACGCTCACCGCCGACAAACCCGACAAGCCCGCGGCGTAGCCTTGGGCAGCGCCGCCCCGCCCGAGCTCACGCGCGCGGCGGGGTGCTCACTCGGCGCCCAGCAAACACGCGGCCGCGTGCGCGCCGACGCAGGTGATGATCGTGATCGCCGTGATGAGGTGGGTCCGTCGTGAGCGGGGCCGGCCGCGCAGCTTCGGGTCGCGCAGCTTGAGCCCCAGACCCGTGTGCGCGAGCAGCACGACGAAGGCCACCCCGCCGAGGGCGAGGCCGAGCACCCCTCCGCCGATCGCCTCTGGCGAGCCGAGCGAGAACAGCGCGGTGAGCGGGTGGAAGAAGCCGGCGCCGGCCGCCGTCATGCCGACGGCCACGTGCAGCTGCACCGAGCCCGAGCCCAGCTCGGCCCGGCGCTTGTGGAGCACGCGTTGCGCGAGCGGAACGACGGCGGCCGTGCCCATCGCGGCCGCCGCGATCCACCCGGTCCAGTCAGCGAGGCTCATCGGATGAATTGCGGTATAGCATCCCGGTCGAATGGAACGCGCAGCCTCCCTCGACGCGGCCTTCGCGGCACGCCTCTTCGATCTGCTGTCGACCATCGAAGCGAGCGCCGTGATCGGCCTCGCGAAGAGCCGCGTGCGCGGGCTCGGGGAGCAGCTCGCGTTCGCGTGCGCCGCGCTCGGGGCGGCGGAGGCGGTCGCGGCGCTGGAGACGAGCGCGACGACCCACCTCTCGGTCCCGGTCGTCGCCAGCCCGGCGGGGCATCGCGAGGTGTCGCTCGAGCTGCCCTTCGAAGGCACGCTGCTGTCGCACGTCCTCGGGGGCGGCTCGACCTACGCGGTCTCGCTCGAGCCGGGCGACGAGATGGTCGCGCCCATCCGCCCGCTGCTCGAGGCCGACCCCGCCGCAGCCCTCGTCGTCCCGATCCGGCTCGGAGATCGCACCGTGGGCGGGGTCGCGCTCTTCTCCCACGAGGGGCCCTTCCCCGACCCGGCCGTGGAGATGGCGGAGCGCTTCAGCGAGGTCGTCGGCCTGACCGCCGAGGCGTTCTTCACCGAGCGCATGCTGTTCGAGCTGTTCGCGACCTGCCTGCCCGAGCTGCTCGGCAAGGACGGCGCGACGTCCCTCCCCGACAAAGTGCTGTCGTTCTTGCGCGGGGTTCGCGTCTCGCCGGTCTACCAGACGCGCCTCGCGCTCGCGCTGTCGATCGGGCGGCTCACGAGCCGCTCGGCGACCGAGGCCCGGCTCGCGACCCGGGTCCTCGACGCGTTCGAGGGCTACCTGACCACCCTCGAGGGCGGGGGAGGCGGCGGGGACGGAGGCATGTTTTGACGGTGCGTGTGGCGATCGTCGACTCCGGCGTCGACACCACGCACGAGGCCTTCGCCGGGACACGGATCGCGACGTTCGCGGTGGAGTCGAAGGGCCCAGTGCCGACGGTCGGTCCGGCGGCGTCGGGCGACGGCAGCGGGCACGGCACAGCGTGCGCAGGGATCGTCCGCAAGCTGGCCCCCGAGGCCGAGCTGGTGAGCGTTCGCGCCCTGGGCCCCGACGGCCGCGGCTCTCGCGAGGCGCTGCTCGCGGCCCTGCGCTTCTGTGTGCGCGAAGCGATCGAGGTCGTGAACCTGAGCCTCGGGATCGATCTGCCCAAGGCGAGCCCGGTGCGTCCAACCGACGCACGCTCGATCTTGGATCTGTACGAGGTCGCCGACGAGGCCTTCTGCCAAGGCGTGGTGCTGGTGGCCGCTGGGCCGAACGTGGCCACGTTTCGCACCTACCCCGGGCGCGCCAAATCGCTGATCGGCGTCGGTCGCGGCGCGTACAGCGACCCTGAGCGCCTAGAGCTGGCCGTCACGCCGGACTATGAGATCGTGGCCGCGGGCCTCGACATCCTCGCGCCGGCGGTCGGCGGCGGCGAGCGCAAGTGGACCGGCACCAGCTTCGCCTGCCCGCACGTCGCCGCTCACGCCGCCCGCATCATCGGCAAGCGCGGCAAGACCAACACCCTCGACGTTCGCGCGGCGCTGCACTCGCTCGCGCGGGGCGAGGTCACGAACAAGGAGATCCGAAGTGAAGCCTCTTGAAGCGCTCGGCTCTCAGAGCCCCCTCCCGAAGCTCCTCATGTCCGGCACGCCCGCGGACGTCGAGGCGGCGCTCGAGCGCGCCGCCGGGGAGGGGACCGACGCGGCCCACGCGGCGTCCCTCAAGTTCGCTCGCGCGGCGTGGGCGCTCCGCGAGGGGAAGCTCGAGCTCGCCCGCGTCGGCTTCGAGGACGGAGCCCGCGCCTTCGAGGCGCTCGGGGATCGGGAGTCCGCGGAGCTGTCGAAGATCGAGGGCGCGATCTCCCTCGCTCGACGAGGGCGACGCGAGGCCGCGCTGGAGGCCGAGGCGATCGTCGCGCCGCTCGAGGAGGGCGGCGCCACGCCGGAGGTCCGCGCGCGGGCGACGCTCGCCCGGGGCACCGCGCAGCGCGTGCTCGGCGACGCCTCGCGGGCGCAGGCGTCGTTCGCGCGGGCGCTCGAGCTCGCCCGCGAGCAGCCCGAGGTCCGAACGATGGCCCTCAACTCCATGGGCACGCTGTGCGTCTCGCTCGGCGCCTTCGGCGCCGCCGACACCCTGTGTGAGCACGCGGCGGAGCTGTGTCGCCTCAAGAAGGACGTGGTCGGGGAGGCCATCGCCATGGGGCAGCTCGGCGCCTCCGCGCTCGGGCGCTCGGATCTCGACAAGGCTCGGAAATACCTGTCGCGGCAGGAGTGGCTCTGCACGCAGATCGGAGACACCTTCGGGCGCACGCGCGCCCTAGTGTGGCTCGCCGAGGTCGCGCTCGAGGCAGGCCGCGCCGACGACGCGGCGGAGCTCGCCCGCCGCGCGATCGAGAGCGCCAACGCCGTGTCGCCGCCGCTGTCGACCTTCGCGGCGTACGCCGACCGCGCGCTCGGTCGCGCGCGGATCCAGCTCGGCGAGGCGGCGGGGCGCGACGATATCCTGCGCGCGCACGCGACGTTCGCCGCGCAGCGCCTGCCGCTCGGCGAGGCGCTCGCCGCTCGAGACTGCGCGCTCGCTGCCGCGCCGATCGACCGCCCTGGCGCGCTCGCTGCCCTCGGGGCGCTCGCGGGCCTCGGCCTGCCGGAGCGCGTCGCCGAGGCGCTGCCTGCCCTTGGCGCGGACGCAGCGCTCGAGCTCGCGCTGGCGGCGCCGAACGCCCGTCGGCTCGAGCCGCTCGAGGCCCGCTTGATCTACGAGCGCCCGCGCGCCCTCGCCGGGGTCTCCGAGGCGAGGTCCGCCGCGCGGAAGAACGTGTCGCGCCTGGCTGTCCTCGCGCTCAGCGACCCGGGCCTGTGGGTCGCCGCGCTCGCGACCCAGGCCTCCGTCTTCGGGGAGTC
Organism: Polyangiaceae bacterium; assembly: GCA_016719945.1. Classification (GTDB taxonomy): domain Bacteria; phylum Myxococcota_A; class Polyangia; order Polyangiales; family Polyangiaceae; genus Xiheicaenibacterium. The sequence continues at coordinate 581,196 of JADJYE010000030.1, forward strand.
GCTCGTCGATGACACCCAGATCGCCTGCGCGCACGCGGGCGGCGTCCCTGGCCTTCATCTGCTCGTCTGGTCGGGCGACCGCGCCCCCGACGCGGTCGGCGCGGACCTCGCCGCGGTGATGCGCCGCGCCGGCTCGCCCGTCACGATCGCCCTCAGCCACGCGCCGGCCGCGCGCGTCATCACACCCGGCTTCGGAGGGGGACTGCCTCCGCGGCTCGAAGGGCTCGACGCGCTCGCGCTTTGTCGCTCGGCCAGCGACCTCTCGCCGGGCACGTTCACGCTGGCAGGGGCCCCCGCTGGGGCCGAGCCCCTCGTCACCGCGCTCGAGCAGGCCGGGCTCTCGAGGGACCGAGGCGCCTGACGCGTCGTCGAGCCTCTCTCTCGAGCGCGCAGGCTCGTGATGGCTGGGGTCTCCTGTCGGAGCTTGCGAGCCCTGCCCTGCCGTGACAGATGGGCGCGACCATGGATCTGGAGCTCCGAGGCAAGCGGGTCCTCGTGACGGGCGCGAGCCGCGGGATCGGCCGCGCGATCGCGCTGTCGCTCGCGAGAGAGGGCGCCGAGCTCGCGCTCGTCGCTCGTGGCCGAGAGGCGCTCGAGCGAGCCGTGGCGGACGCGCAGGCGCTCGGCGCCCAGGCGCACGCCATCGTCGCCGACGTCGCCTCGTCCGCCGGGGCCGCCGCCGCGGTGGACGACAGCTTGCGCCTCCTCGGCGGGCTGGACGCGCTCGTGAACAACGTGGGCGGCAGCCTGGGCGCGCGCGCCTTCGACGCCGTCGACGAGGAGGCTTGGCGCCGTGTCCTCGACGTGAACTTGATGTCCGCGGTCTACACCAGCCGCCACGTGGTCGAGGCGCTCAAGCGCCAGGGCGGCGGCGGAGTCATCGTCCACATCAGCTCGATCTGCGGCGTCGAATATTGCACGAGCGCCCCGTACATCGCCGCCAAGGCCGCGCTGACGGGGCTCACCAAGGAGATGGGTGTCGACCTCGCTTGCCACAAGATCCGTGTGGTCGCGGTGGCGCCCGGCTCCATCTTGTTCCCCGGGGGCTCGTGGGACCGCCGCCACAAGGACGACCCAGCGCTCATCGCGCGCATGCTCAAGGACGAGCTGCCGTGGGGTCGGTTCGGCGAGCCTCGAGAGATCGCGGACGTCGTGACGTTCCTCTGCTCGCCGCGGGCCAGCTGGGTCACCGGGACCACCGTCGTCGTCGACGGGGCTCAGAGCCGGACCCTCTGATCATGGCCGCGGCCGAGCCGTTCAGCGCGCGCCTCGTCGACGCGCGCGCGCTGTCTCCCTCCGTGCGTCACCTCGTCTTCGAGCGCACCGACGGCGCGCCCATGCGTTTCGAGCCGGGCCAGTGGATCAACCTGTTCGTGAGCGGGGAGGGGGGGGAGCTGAAGCGCTCGTATTCGATCGCTTCGCCCCCGGACGGCGCCCCGCGCTTCGAGCTCGCGGTGACCCGCGTCCTCGGCGGACCTGTCTCGGAGGCCCTGCACGCGCTCGAGATCGGGCAAGAGCTGCGCGCCGTGGGGCCACACGGCCTCTTTACCCGCGCGGCGGGCGATCCGGCGCCGGCCCTGTTCGTCGGCACGGGGACGGGCGTGGCGCCGCTGAGGAGCATGATCGGCGCCGCGCTCGCGGCCGGCTCGAGCACGCGGCTGTCGCTCCTGCTCGGCGTCCGCAGGCAGGACGAGATGCTCTATGTCGAGGAGCTCAGCCGGTGGAAGACCGTGCACCCGAGCCTGAGCGTGTGCGTGACGTTGTCGCGGCCGGACGCCGGCTGGTCGGGGCCGACGGGCCGCGTCCAGGCACACCTCGCGAGGGTCTTCGCGGAGCTCGCCGCGCCCGACGCGCACGTGTTCATCTGCGGCCTGGACAAGATGGTGCACGACGTGAAGGCCCGCTGTCGGGGCGAGCTGGGGCTCGGTCGCAAGCAGGTCCACACCGAGAAGTACGACTGACCGCGTCGGTCGCCGCGCTGCAGCGTTCGCTCCTCGCCCCGGTGAGACTGCACGCAACTGGCGGCCGAGGTCGTCGATAGATCGGCGTGAGCCCCCGGACCGTGTCGCCCGACTGCCCAGACTACCCCGAGGGTCTGCGCTCGCTCGCTCCGCCTCCTGCGCTGCGGGTCCGCGGGGAGGTCCCGCGAGGACCCGCGATCGCCATCGTGGGCACGCGCACCCCCTCCGAGCCCGCGCGGGACTGGACGAGAGCCGCGGCGGAGGCGCTCGCGCGGCGCGGCCTGATCGTCTGGTCGGGCGGCGCCGTCGGGGTCGACGCGGCCGCGCACGAGGGCGCCCTCGACGCCGGCGCGCCGACGGTCGTCGTGCTGGGCAGCGGCCTCGACGCGCCCTTTCCCCCGCAGAACCGTGAGCTGTTCGAGCGCATCGCGGCGCGCGGCGGCGGCCTGGTCGCCATCTTCGACGACCACGAGCCGGCCGCTCGCTCCAAGTTTCTGAAGCGCAACGGGGTGCTCGCCGCTGGGACCGATCTGCTGCTCGTCGTGGAGTGCGGCATCCAGAGCGGGGCGAGGAACGCGGCGGCGCACGCGCGCAGGCTCCGCAAGCGGGTCGCCGTCGCCGTTCAGCCGCCGTGGTCGACGCGCGGGCGTGGGTGTTGGCTCGAGCTCCAGCTCCGCGCGACGGCGCTGCGTGACCTCGACCACGCTTTCGAGCTCACGAGCACCGCCTACCAGGCTCGCACCGGCCGCGCGCCGCCTGCGCCGACCGGCGACGGCGGGCAGCTCTCCCTCCTCGCGGACCCCACGACCCCGGCCGAGCGAGCCCTGCTCGAGGCCGTCGGGCGTGGGGATGTCGCCGTCGACGCGCTGTGCTCGACGCTCGGACAGCCGGCGAGCGCGGTCTCGGCGCTGGTCGTCGAGCTCGTCTTGCGCGGCCTGCTCGAGCGAACGCACCGGGGCCTTCGGCTTGCTTCCCGGCGCCCGTGAGCCCAAGGTCCGAGCCGCTCATGTCCCTCTCCACCGTCACCGTCGTCGGCGCGGGCCTCGCGGGCAGCGAGGCGGCGTTCCAGCTCGCCGAGCGAGGTCTCTCGGTCCGTCTGCTCGAGCAGAAGCCCCACAAGCGCACGCCTGCGCAGACCAGCGACCACCTGTGCGAGCTGGTCTGCTCGAACTCCATGCGCGGCGCGGCCCTGTCCAACGCGGTCGGCCTGCTGAAGGAGGAGCTGCGCCGCGTGGGCTCCCTCGTGATGTCGGTGGCCGACGCGACCCAGGTGCCGGCCGGCGGGGCGCTCGCCGTCGATCGTGAGCGCTTCGCCGCCGAGGTCACGCGCCGCCTGACCTCGCACCCTCGGATCCGCGTCGAGCACGCGGAGGTCATGGGCGTCCCCGAGGAGCGCCCCGTGATCCTCGCCACCGGTCCGCTCACGGGGGACGCGCTCGCCGCGGACCTCGAGCGGCTCGTCGGCGGAGCCCGCCTCGCGTATTACGACGCGATCGCGCCGATCGTCAGCGCGGAGTCGATCGACGCCTCCAAGGTGTGGAAGCAGTCGCGCTACGGCAAGGGCGGCGAGGACGGCGCGGACGAGGCCTACATCAACTGCCCCTTCGACGAGGCCGGCTACAAGGCGTTCGTCCGCGCGCTGTGCGACGCCGAGAAGGTCGAGGCGCGCTCGTTCGAGAAGGTGAAGTACTTCGAAGGCTGCTTGCCGTGTGAGGTCATGGCCGAGCGCGGGGAGCTGACGCTCGCCTTCGGCCCGATGAAGCCCGTCGGCCTGGTCGACCCGCGCACGGGGCGCCGGCCGTACGCGGTCATCCAGCTGCGACCGGAGGACGAGTCCGCCACCGCGTACAACCTCGTCGGCTTCCAGACGCGAATGAAGTACCCCGAGCAGCTCCGCGTCTTTCGCACGATCCCAGGCCTCGAAGAGGCCGAGTTTCTGAGGTTCGGCTCGGTGCACCGCAACACGTTCATCGACGCCCCGTCGCTGCTCGACGAGACCATGCAGCTCAAGAGCGCGCCGGGCGTGTTCGTCGCCGGGCAGCTCTCCGGGGTCGAGGGGTACGTGGAGAGCGCAGCGGGCGGGCTGCTCTGCGGCGTCATGCTCGCGCAGCGCCTGCTCGGAGGTGACCCCCCGATCCCCCCCAAGACGACGGCGCTGGGCGGGCTGATGACGCACCTCAGCCGCGTCTCGGCCTCGGGCAGCTACCAGCCCTCGAACATCACCTGGGCGCATCTCCCTCCTCTCGAGGGCGACGGCCGGCGGCTGAAGAAGCGCGACCGATACGAGGCGCTCGCCGCCCGCGCCCTCGCCGACCTCGCCTCGTTTCGTGTAACTTCCTCGGCATGACGCTCGGTACCTCTGTCCGCACCGCCTTCAGGTGGGCCCTCGCCGCGATCGTCCTGACCTCGTGCCTCGCGCTCACCTCCCTCGCGGCCGCCGCGGGGAGCATCAAGCCCGAGAGCAGCACCCTCAAGGAAGAGGACGGCAAGTGGAAGCTCAAGCTCACCATCGACTACGGCGGCACGCCGAGATCCAGTTCATCCCGATGAACTTCTCGTTCGAGCAGGTCGTCCTCTATGAGCGCGCGCTGACCGATGAGGGCGGCGACAAGCCCGTCATCACCAAGCGGCAGCTGCAGAACCAGCCCCCGATCATCGAGAGCATGGACGTCGGCTTCTCCGACGGGACCGGCAAGATGTTCAAGGTGACGAAGTTCAACTTCGTCATTCGCCGCGATCGGCACTTCGAGGCCGGCGAGTACATGCTCACCGTCAAGAAGGCCGACGGCGGCCAGCAGATCGGCCAGAAGATCCGCCTCACGCTGAACGGCGACAACCCGGTGATCAACCGGAAGTCGATCACGTTCGTCGACGACAAAGGCAAAGAGGACCCGTCGAAGGTCAAGAGCAAGGCCGACCCCGCCGCCTACGACAAGAAGGACGAGCCCGCGTCGTCCGACAGCGCCCCCGCGTCGTCCGACGGCGGCAGCTCCGCGGAGCCGCCCCCGGCGGTCGAGCCGAAGCAGGGCGGGTGCGGCTGCCGCGTCGCCGGTGAGGCCCCGGCCGGCACGGGAGCGGCGCTCGCCGCGTTCTTGGCGCTGTCGGGAGGCGTCGCCCTTCGACGGCGTCGGCGCCCCTCAGAACGCGCCGTGGCGTAGTCGTTCCATCTCGTCTTCGACCTGCTCGGCCAGCGCCTTGTCCGACGCGAGGCGCCGGCGCCACACCCGGTCGAGCCGGAGCAGGTCGTTGCGCCCCACGCCGAGCTGCTCGAGCACCTCCGCGAGCTGCTTCAGCTCGCGTGCGACCTGGATGCGCGCGTACGCGGGGCCGTCGACAGGGCGGCCGCGCAGCTCGTCTTGCGCCGCCACGAAGGCGTCGTCGTAGCGCTCGAGCGGCCTGTTGTCCCCGCTCTGCGTGCCCTCGTCGATGGCCTGGAGCGCCTCGCGCTCGACCCTCGCCCACGTCGTCTCGCTGACGCGAAAGCTCGCGAGGATGGGGCCCTTGTCGGCCCCGCGAACCGACAGCGCGGCGCGCACCCTCGCGCACTCCTCGATCGTCAGGCTGTCGCGCTCTACGGCGGGCGCCTCGGGGGTCGGATCGGGCTGAGCGCTGGGCGGGCCGAACGGCGGCGGGGCGAGGGCCGGTGACCACGGCTGCCCCGTCGCCTCAGGCGGGGGCGGGTAGGAGCCCGACGCTTGCGGCGCACGATAGGGCGCTGCGACGTGCGCCGCGACGATCTGCTCGGTCGGGGTGCGCTCGGGTTCTCGGGAGAGGGTTGGGAGCGCGATCGTTGGAGGTGCAACGAAGGGCGTGCCGGCGGCCTCGCGGTCCTCTGCGGGCGGAGCGAGCGTGGTCGAGGGGGGCTCGATGAGCCCCGTCAGATCCGGCGCCCGTGTGGGGCCGATGTCGGGGATGGGCCCAGGCGAGCCCTTCGGCATCAAGCGAGCGCGCGCGGGCGGCTCGGGGACGACGGGGACGGTGCCCGCGAGCGCGTCGGGCACGGCGGGGAGGCCCACGGCCGTGTGAGCGAACGGCAGCCCAGCGAACGCGCTCGGAGGCGGAGGGGGAGCCGTGGGCGAGTGCGCCGGCGTCGGGGTGCTCTCGTCCGTGAAGGCCTGCCCGTTGCGGCCGCCACCACCGTGCGTCGCCTCGAGGTCGCTCGCGTCCCACTCGCCGGTCGGGTGCTCGCCGAACGGGAGCCCCGGGGGCTTCGGCTCGAGGACGATCTCCGCGGTGATCGAGCGACGAGGCGGCACCGGCGGCGGGGGCGGGTAGCTGCCGCGATCGACCTGCGGGTACCCTGGCTGCGTCTCGGCGGGGCGAGTCTGCGCGCTGCCATAGTACCCGCCATGCTCCGCCGTGCTGTAGGTCCCGAACGTGGGGGCCTTGGGCGTGGCGGAGGGAAACGGCAGCCCGGGGCCTCCGGCGGTCGTCGGGCTCTGCGTCGTGAGCATCGTCTGGGTGCTCATCGGGGAGGGCTCGGCGGCGCGCTGAGGCCGCTCGAGCGTGCACGACAGCGCGACCGGGAGGTCGGGGCGCAGGAGATCGACGGTGCCCCGATAGACGACCCACGCGAGCTCCCGCTCGGCGTCGATCCACAGCGTGTCGCAGCGCAGCGCCGGCTCGAGCGGTCGGCCGCTGCCGGGGTCGACGCCGGTGACCCGCGGCACGGTCGGGGGCAAGCGCGAGGTGAAGATCGAGTGCACCGGGTGCAGGCTCTCGAGGACGATCGCGGCGCCCGGCGCGATGTCGGGGATCTGCTGGTCCATCGGGGCGAGGTTGAAGAACGCGAAGTTCATCTCGGGCGGCAGCGGCCCCGGCGCGCGGCCCATCTCGAGCGTCGTGACCCACGCGACGCCTTGAGGCGTGAGCATGCCTCGCCGGCTCGGCGCCGTCGGCGGGACGGGCCCGAGCACCGCGCTGAAAGAGCCTGAGGCCGGCTCGAAGTTGGGGAGCGACAGCCGGCCTTCGACGGGGATCGACGCAGGGTCGAGGCCGACCGGGTTCTCTGCCGAGCGGATCGCGCGCTCGGGGACGAGCAGCATGTGTCGGAAGGGCCGCGGCGGAGACGAGCCCCACCGACCCCCGTCCCAGAGCCAGAGCCGATCGCCCGTGACCGTGAGGGCCTTGGAAAAGTCCCCCACGCGCACCCGCGCGACCAGCCGCTCCGTCTCGCCGTCGGGGGGAGCGTACGCCGTGCCCACGACCACGAGATCGGCGCGAGGCTTGAAGGGCGACAGCAGGTTCAGTCGAGCCGTGATCGACTGCGCCTCGTCGTACCCGAGGGGATACTCCTCGCCCTGGATCCAGTGCGCCTCCTGGCTCGGCATGAGCTTGACCATCCCGTGCGCGATGACGGTCAGCACGTAGCGTCCGGGTTGGGATTCCCAGACGAACGAGTTGAGGCGTAGCGGAGTTCGGGCGGTGTCCAAGCGAGCGGCGCGGCGGAGCTTACCAGACTCCCCCCGAGGGTCCGTCACGTGCTGCCTGGCCACCCCCCCGAGGGGCCGCCCGCTCCCGACTTCGACCCAAAAGTGGCAAGCGGCACTTGCCGTTCGTTGACGCCTCGTCGTATTCACGATCGAATTCGAGGGTGATGCCTTCTTCTCCCTCCTTCCTTCTCTCGGTCCGCTCATCGGCTCGCCTGGGCGCCGCCGTCCTGCTCTGTGCCGCCCCCGTCTGCGCAGCGTGCGCCGCAGGCCCCGGCGACAACGCCACCGGCGCAGGCAGCTCGACCGGCGGCAACGCGTCGAACGGCGGAGGCACGACGACCTTCGGCGACGGGGGCGGCGGTCAGGGCGAGGGCGCGGGCTTCAACAGCGGCGGCGGGGCAGAGGGCGGCGGCTGCGCCGGAGAAGATTACGTCGCCGAGAAGGTCCCGCTCGACATCTATTTGATGCTCGATCAGTCGGGCTCGATGAGCGACGGCTCCCCTTCGCGGTGGGACGCGGTCGTCGGCGCGATCACCGCCTTCGTCCAGTCCCCGAGCACCGCGGGCGTCGGCGTCGGCATCCAATATTTCCCGCTCGAGAGCGGCAACAACTGCAGCGTGCTCCAGTGCTACAACGACGCCGACTGCGGCGCGGGCTGCGGTCCGTGCATGGGCGCCGTCCCGCAGCTCAACTTCCCGGGCATCTGTCAGGGCTTCGCCGACAGCGACTCGTGCAACACGGTCGACTACGCCACCCCCGACGTGGAGATCGGCCCGCTGCCCGCCAACGGCAGCGCCATCGTGCAGTCGATGAGCGCCCACGGGCCCACCGGGGGCACGCCGACCTCCGCGGCGCTCCAGGGCGCCATCGACCACGCCAAGGCGTGGGCGAACTTCAACGTCGGCCACAAGACCATCGTCGTGCTGGCGACCGACGGCGACCCCACGAGCTGCAACGACGACCTCGGCTTCATCAACGGCATCGCGGCGGCGGGGGTCTCGGGAACGCCGTCGATCCTCACCTTCGTCATCGGCGTCGGCGGCTCGGTCGGCGCCCTCAACGGCTTCGCGGCCGCAGGCGGCACGAGCCAGGCCTTCATGATCGACCAGAGCCCCGACGTCGAGCAGGCGTTCCTCGACGCGCTCCTCGCGATCCAGGGGGCGGCGATCCCCTGCGCGTTCCTGATCCCGGAGCCTCCGCCCGGCGAAGACATCGACTTCGGTCAGATCAACGTGAACTACACCCCGGCGAACGGCACGCCAGACAACATCCCCCGGGTCGACAACTCGGGCGCGTGCCCCGCCGACGGCCTGGCCTGGTACTACGACGACAACCAGGCCCCGACGCAGATCTTCCTGTGCCCCGCGACCTGCACCACGATCTCGGCCGACACCGAGGGCTCGGTGAAGATCGTCGTCGGCTGCGAGACGGTCGTTCGCTAGCGAATCACCGCAGATGTCAGCGTCGTGAACGCGACGCTTGACATCGACGCCGCCGCGAGTAAGTTCTCGCGCCCGTCAGGGTTGTCGTGGTTGGGCCGTCCCATCCACACTCACGAGACGCTCCTTGGGGGATCGTCTAATGGCAGGACGCAAGACTCTGACTCTTGCTATCAAGGTTCGAATCCTTGTCCCCCAGCCAACTCGGGTCTAAAGACCCGGGTCGTCACGAAGCAGTTGGTCCCATCGTCTAGCGGTTAGGACATCGGCCTCTCACGCCGGTAACGCGGGTTCGATTCCCGCTGGGATCGCCACTCTCTCCCTTCGGTCGAGCCGACGCCCCCGTGCCCCGGGGGCGTCGCCGCTTTGTCACTGGCAACCGCACGCCCACTTACGTAAGAGGGCGCTTGGCGCGGCGTGCGAGCCTCTCTCGGCTCGCCGAGCCGACCTTGGGAGTATCGACATGCGCGCAAGCTCTCCGCTCTTCCTCCTCCTGTTCTTGCTGTCGCTGGTCTTCGCGGCATGCGGCGACGACACCAGCACCGGCGGGTCCCCCTCGACCGGTGGCAACCCCTCCGAAGGGGGTGGCGGTAACCCCTCCGAGGGCGGCGGCGGCAACCCGTCGCAAGGCGGCGGCGGCGCAGCCCAAGGCGGCGGCGGCGCGTCCCAGGGCGGCGGCGGCGCCTCTCAGGGTGGCGGCGGCGCGGGCCAGGGCGGGATGCCCCAGGGCGGCGGCGGCGCAGGCCAGGGCGGCACGGGCGGAGACGGCGGCGCGGGCGGCAGCATGATGCAGCTCACGCCGTCCGAGCAGATCGCCGCGGTCCTCGCGACCGCCGACGGTGGCGGCCTCACGCTGCCGGTCGAGGGCGCGCTGGTCACCTACACGAAGCCTGCGATCGGCACCGACCCTGCCGGGTTCTTCCTCCAGGCCGAGCAGGCCGGTCCCGCGCTGTTCGTGGCGGTCGATCCGACGACCCTCACGCCCGCGCTCGTCGTCGGCGACGAGGTCGACCTCACGGTCACCGACGTGGCGACGGTCAATGGCCTCAAGCAGGCCACGGCGATCACGGGCATGTCGCGCATCTCGCAGGCCAACCCGATCGCGCCGCTCGTCACCGACATCTCGTCCGCGACCGACCTGGTCACGAACCTCGACTCGTACGCGGGTCGGGTGATCTCGTTCTCGACCGCGGAGATCGACGCGCCCTTCATCGCCGCCGGCTCCCCGCAGGTCGCCGCCAAGCTGCTCACCGTCGGCCTCGACGACGTCGATCTGCGCTTCCGCCTCCCCGAGGCCGTGCGCGCTCAGTTCGATCTGCAGCAGGGCTGCCTCGTCGACGTCGACTACGGCGTGATGTGGCGCTTCAACGCCGTCGCGCAGCCGTCGGTGGTGAACGCCGCCGACATCGCCGACGTCGCCTGCGACGCTCCCACGGTGGTCAGCGCGATCGCGGCATCTCAGACCTCGGTGGTGGTCACCTTCAGCCGCCAGATCGACGCCGCGACGGTGATGGCGAACGGCTCTCAGTTCACCTTCACCAACGGTCTCACCGCCAGCGCCGCCGTCGCCACGGGCAGCACCGTGACGATCACCACCTCGGCCCAGACGCCTGGCGCCTCCTACATGGTGACGGTCGCTGCGTCGGTCGAAGACACGCTCGGCGCGGCGCTCGGCGCGCCGAACAACGCCAATTTCACGGGCTACCTCACGCAGGCGGTGGTCCGCATCAACGAGCTCAACGCGCGCATCAACCAAGGGTGCGACCTGATCGAGCTGCGCGTCGTCTCGGGTGGAACGATGAACGGGTACACGGTGACCGAGCGCGTCACGACCGTCTTCACGTTCCCCGACATCGTCGTGGCCACCAACGATCCATCGTTATCCACTTCGACAGCGCCGACGCGGTCAACTGCAACACCTCGAGCCACGGCAACGAGCTGACCGGGGTCGCCCAGCTCACCGGCGGAGGCAACTTCGATACGGCCTGGGACATGTACGCGACCGACGCTGGCCTGACCGACACGGACAACACGATCCAGCTGAAGGATGCCCTCGGCACCATCCTGGATGCCGTCCTGATCGCGGACGACCCCACGGGGACCGCCGCCGCGGACTCCGAGACCGCCGCCGCCGCAGTGGCGGCCGCCATGCAGTGGGTGATGGTCGGCGGTGGGTTGCCTCCCGGCGGGTTCGTCGACGACGCGTTCTGCGCGAACGCTGTGCTCGACTCCAACGCGACCGGGACCGATCGCACGGGCGACTCGCTCCGTCGCATCGACAACACGGACGACCATGACGAGGCCGACTGGGCCCAAGGCGCGTCGACCTGGGGCCTGATCAACGCGGGTCAGACCACGTTCTGATCGAGTCGTGCCCTGAAAGGCCGGCTGGGGTCGAAACCCCGGCCGGTTTTTTCTTCCATCGCAACGGTGTCGCTTGACGGGCCCAGCCCCCGGATTATCTTGCGCGCCGGTCGTTAGCAGCCAACGGTGGCGAGTGCTAACGGCCTTCAGGCCCCCGCTCCCTCGCGGCGAAAGCACGCGAAAGAGCCGCCGGCTCGGGCCCGGGCCCGTCCATTTTCGTGGAGCGAACCCGCTCCCAGGGAGAGACCGACATGAAGATCAGGCCGTTGCAGGACCGCATCGTCGTCAAGCGCTTGGAAGGCGAGACGAAGACCAAGGGTGGAATCATCATCCCCGACAGCGCCAAGGAGAAGCCCATCGAGGCGAAGGTCGTGGCGGTGGGCAACGGCAAGTCCCTGAAGGACGGCAAGGTCCGCCCGGTCGACGTCAAGGTCGGCGACACGGTGCTGTTCGGCAAGTACAGCGGCACCGAGGTGAAGCTCGACGGCGAAGAGCACATCATTCTCCGCGAAGAAGACCTCCTCGCCGTGACCAACGCCTGATCTTCTTCCCGCGCGCCCGCTAGCGCGGGGCCCTTCGGATTTCCCGCGCCCGAGCGCGCGAGAAATCCGGCGCGGGGACCAGCAGATTTTGTTCCCGCGCGCCCGCTAGCGCGGGGCCCTTCGGATTTCCCGCGCCCGAGCGCGCGAGAAATCCGGCGCGGGGACCAGCAGATTTTCGACCTTAGGAGCTAGAAGAACATGGCAGCCAAGCAGATCGTCTACAGCCGCAACGCCCGCAACGCGATCCTCAGGGGCGTCGACGCCCTCGCCGACGCGGTGAAGGTCACCCTCGGCCCTGGGGGCCGCAACGTCGTGATCGAGAAGAGCTGGGGCTCTCCCGTCATCACCAAGGACGGCGTCACCGTCGCGAAGGAGATCGAGCTCCACTCGAAGCTCGAGAACATGGGCGCCCAGATGGTGCGCGAGGTCGCGTCGAAGACGAGCGACAAGGCCGGCGACGGCACGACCACGGCCACGGTGCTCGCGCAGGCGATCTACCGTGAGGGCCTCCGCCTCGTCGAGGCCGGCCACAACCCCATGTCGCTCAAGCGCGGCATCGACCTCGCCGTCGCCCAGGTCCTCGAGGCGGTCAAGGCGTCGTCGACCCCCACCAAAGACAAGGCGCAGATCGCGCAGGTCGCCACGGTCTCCGCGAACGGCGACACCACGATCGGCGAGATCCTCGCCGAGGCGATGGAGAAGGTCGGCAAGGAGGGCGTCATCACGGTCGAGGAGAACAAGAGCATCACGACCGAGCTCGACGTGGTCGAGGGTATGCAGTTCGACCGCGGCTACCTCTCGCCGTACTTCGTCACCGACAGCGAGAAGATGCGCACGGTGCTCACCAACCCCGTCATCCTCGTGCACGAGAAGAAGATCTCGAGCATGCAGGACATGCTGCCCCTGCTCGAGCAGGTGGTCCGCGCGGGCCGCGAGCTCCTGATCATCGCGGAGGACCTCGAGGGCGAGGCGCTCGCGACGCTCGTCGTCAACAAGCTGCGCGGCACGATCAAGGTCGCGGCCGTCAAGGCCCCCGGCTTCGGCGATCGCCGCAAGGAGATGCTGAAGGACATCGCGATCCTCACCGGCGCGACGCCGTTCATGGAGGACCTCGGCCAGAAGCTCGACGGCGCCACCCTGAAGGACCTCGGCACCGCGAAGCGGGTCGAGATCGACAAGGACAACACGACGATCGTCGACGGCGCCGGCGACAAGGCCCAGATCAAGGGCCGCTGCGAGGCCATCCGCAAGCAGGTCGCCGACACCACCAGCGACTACGACCGCGAGAAGCTCCAGGAGCGGCTCGCCAAGCTCTCCGGCGGCGTCGCCGTCGTCCAAGGTCGGCGCGGCCACCGAGACCGAGATGAAGGAGAAGAAGCAGCGCGTCGAGGACGCCCTCAACGCGACCCGCGCGGCCGTGGAAGAGGGGATCGTCCCCGGCGGCGGCGTTGCGCTGCTGCGCGCCTCGAAGGCGCTCGACAGCATGAAGCTGGGCGATGAGCGCGACTTTGGCGTGCGCATCGTGCAGCGGGCGTGCGAGGCGCCGATCCGGCAGATCGCGGAGAACGCCGGCGTCGAGGGCTCGATCGTCGTGGAGAAGGTGCTCGCCGGCAAGGACCCCAAGTACGGGTTCAACGCGCGCGCCCACCAATACGAGGATCTGATCGCGGCGGGCGTCATTGACCCGGCGAAGGTCGTTCACCACGCGCTCGCGAACGCCGCCAGCGTCTCGGGGCTCATGCTCACGACCGAGGCGCTCGTGGCGCAGAAGCCCGAGAAGAAGGAAGCGGCCGGCGGCGGTGGTGGCGGCGGCGGCATGGGCGGCGGCATGGGCGGCATGGGCGGCATGGGCGGTATGGGCGGCATGGGCGACTTCGACATGTGAGCTCGCGGGGGCCCTGACCGAGGGCTTCCAAGCACGAGAGGCTGGGCGACGGCGCCCGGCCTCTCTTTTTGTGCGCCCAGCATGGGCGCGACCTTGCGGGTGCAAGTCCCGCCGAGAGGAGACCATCCTGATCGAAGCGAGCCGCAACTGCGGGAGGGCGACCGACCGTGGGGGAGGAAGCGGGGAGCGAAACCGCGGGCCGATGGACAAGAACCCGATACGAGGCGGCGCCGAGTGGGGCGAGCGGGCAAATGACCGCGAAGCTCCGATGGTCGAGGCTCAGGCGACGTAAATCGGGCGGTCGTGCGGGGGAAGGGTCGCGTTCTTACCTGGGGAGATCTCGCCCTGGGCCTGAAAGGGCCACGCGCGCGGAGCGAGAAGTCAGCCGAGGCCGTAGTAGGCGCGGGCAACTGCGACGAAGGGCCGGAACGGAGAGGAGAGAGCGAAACGATCGTGCGTCTCGGAGGCAAACGGCCGCAGATGTCGAGGCAACTTGAGCTTCCGCTAAGGGGTAGGGACGAAATCGAGAGCAGAGCGGAGCGCAGGCGCCGACGGCGACGCACGGAAACGAGCGCTCGGGAGCGAGCGACCCGGGATGGAAGCGTGTGCGAACGCGCGAACCTCAGGCCGCGCTGAAACGGGTGAAGAAGAACAAGGGCAGTGCCGGCATCGACGGGATGACGGTGGATGAGCTGCCGGAGCACCAAGACCACTGGCCCGCGCTGCGCGAGCAACTGCTCACGGGCACGTACCAGCCGTCCCCGGTGCGGGCATGGGATCGAAGACGGCGGTGGGGTGCGCGAGCTTGGCATCCCGACCGTCGTCGATCGGTTTCATCCAGCAAGCCATCCTGCAGGTGCTCGGACCTCGTTTCCCGATTCGACCTTCGCAGTTTGCTAACACGGCGCCCCGACGCAGCGCCCACGACGCGGTCGTGCAAGCGCAGCGGTACGTGAACGAAGGCCGCCGCTTCGTGTGGACGTGGACTTGGAGAAGTTCTTCGACCGCGTGAACCACGACGTGCTGATGGGCAGGCTCGCGAAGCGAATCGAGGACAAACGACTGCGCGGGCTGATTCGCCGTTATCTCGAAGCGGGGATGATGGCGAACGGGGTCGCGATGGAGCGGCACGAGGGAACGCCACAAGGCGGACCGCTCTCGCCGCTGCTCGCGAATGTGCTCTTGGACGAGGTCGACCAGGAGCTGGAGAAGCGCGGGCACGCCTTCGTGCGGTACGCCGACGACTGCAACGTCTACTTGCGGTCCAGGCGGGCGGGCGAGCGCGTGATGGGGCTGCTCCGGCAGCTCTACGCGGGGGCTCCGACTCCCTGTGAACGAGGCCAAACCGAGCGCGTGACCGACCGCAGAACAGCAAGCTGCTCGGCTATTCGCTGGAATGCCGGCGGATACAAGTGAAGCGGAAGGTCCGCACCGAAGGGCCCTGACCGCGATGAGGATCGTGTACGCGAGCTGACGCGCCCGACCCGGGAAGCCAGAGCACCGCGCGAGTCGTGGAGGATCTGCGGTCGTACCTGACGGGGTGGAAGAACTACTTCCGCCGCCGACACGCCCAAGATCTTCCGCGAAGCTCGACGAGTGGATCCGCACCAGCTCAGGGCGCTGCATCTGCGCCACCGGAAACGGGGGCGCACGACCTATCGCGAACTGCGAGCCGGGGGCCCCCGAGCGCGTCGCCGCACAGGTCGCCGCAAGCACCCGCCGATGGTGGAAGAACTCCGCCATGGCGATCCACATCGCCTTCCCATCCGCTACTCGGCGAGCTGGGAGTCCCCGACTCGCCCGTAACCTCAACTCTCCGAACCGCCGGTGCGGACCCGCTTGTCCGGTGGTGTGGCAAGGTTGAGGAGTTCC
>JADJYE010000031.1:0-235000 GCA_016719945.1 Polyangiaceae bacterium
GCGCCCAGCATGGGCAGCGACCTTGCGGGGCAAGTCCCGCCGAGAGGGAGACCATCCTGATCGAAGCGAGCCGCAACTGCGGAGGGCGACCGACCGTGGGGAGGAAGCGGGGAGCGAAACCGCGGGCCGATGGACAAGAACCCGATACGAGGCGGCGCCGAGTGGGCGAGCGGGCAAATGACCGCAAGCTCCGATGGTCGAGGCTCAGGCGACGTAAATCGGGCGGTCGTGCGGGGAAGGGTCGCGTTCTTACCTGGGGAGATCTCGCCCCTGGGCCTGAAAGGGCCACGCGCAAGCGGAGCGAGAAGTCAGCCGAGGCCGTAGGCGCGGGCAACTGCGACGAAGGGCCGAACGGAGAGGAGAGCGAAACGATCGTGCGTCTCGAGGCAAACGGCCGCAGATGTCGAGGCAACTTGAGCTCCCGCCAAGGGTAGGGACGAAATCCCAGAGCAGAGCGGAGCGCGGAGCGCCGACGGCGACGCACGGAAACGAGCGCTCGGGAGCGAGCGACCTGATGGAGCGTGCAATGCGAACGCGCGAACCTCCAGGCCGCGCTGAAACGGGTGAAGAAGAACAGGGCAGTCCCGGTATCGACGGGATGACGGTGGATGAGCTGCCGGAGCACCTGAAGACCCACGGGCCCGCGCTGCGCGAGCAACTGCTCACGGGCACGTACCAGCCGTCCCCGGTGCGAAGGCAGGGGATCCCGAAGAGCGGCGGTGGGGTGCGCGAGCTTGGCATCCCCGACCGTCGTCGATCGGTTCATCCAGCAAGCCATCCTGCAGGTGCTCGGACCTCGTTTCCGATTCGACCTTCGCAGTACAGCTACGGCTTTCGCCCCGGACGCAGCGCCCACGACGCGGTCGTGCAAGCGCAGCGGTACGTGAACGAAGGCCGCCGCTTCGTGGTGGACATGGATCTGGAGAAGTTCTTCGACCGCGTGAACCATGACGTGCTGATGGGCAGGCTCGCGAAGCGAATCGAGGACAAGCGACTGCGCGGGCTGATCTGCCGTTATCTCGAAGCGATGATGGCGAACGGGGTCGCGACGGAGCGTCACGAGGCACGCCGCAAGGTGGACCGGCTCGCCGCTGCTCGCGAACGTGCTCTGGACGAGGTCGACAAGGAGCTGGAGCGACGCGGACATGCGTTCGTGCGCTACGCCGACGACTGCAACGTGTATGCGCGGTCGAGGCGGCGGGCGAGCGGGTGATGGAGCTGCTCCGGCGGTTTCACGCGGGGCTCCGACTCCGTGTGAACGAAGCCAAGAGCGCCGTGGACCGACCGCAGAACCGCAGCTGCTCGGCTATTCCTTCTGGAATGCCGGCGGCATGCAAGTGAAGCGGAAGGTCGCGCACCAAGCCCTGACCGCGATGAGGGATCGCACGCGAGCTGACGCGCGTGACCCGAAGCCAGAGCATCGCGCGAGTCATGAGATCTGCGGTCGTACCTGACGGGGTGGAAGAACTACTTCGCCCGCCGCCGACACGCCCAAGATCTTCCGCGAGCTCGACGAGTGGATCCGGCACCGGCTCAGGCGCTGCATCTGCGCCACTGGAAACGGGGGCGCACGACCTATCGCGAACTGCGAGCCCGGGAGCCCCTGAGCGCGTCGCCGCACAGGTCGCCGCAAGCACCCGCCGATGGTGGAAGAACTCCGCCATGGCGATCCACATCGCCTTCCCCATCCGCTACTTCGACGAGCTGGGAGTCCCCGACTCGCCGCGTAACCTCAACTCTCCGAACCGCCGGATGCGGACCCGCTTGTCCGGTGTGTGGCAGGGGTCCCGAGGGATTTCCTCGGCCCCTATGCCGATTGTGGGCGCCGCCTGGGGCCGCGCTCTACCCGCGCTCAGCGTCGTCGAAGAACGCGTCCATCGCGTCGCGCTGCGCTCGGCGTCGGCGCGGCCGAGCTCGATCAGCCGCCGCGCGAAGCCGCCGTCGAACAAGAGGTAGCTCGCGAGATCGGCCTCCGAGGCCTCTCCGACGTCGAGTAGCGAGAGCAGGCGCTTGAGCGCAGGGCCGGTGCGCAGGCGCGACGAGCGCAGGTAGGTCTGCGCGAGCTTGCCCAGATCTTCGGTGGGCCGGACGGTCAGCGTGGACACTCGCTTGTACGGCGGGTAGCCGACCTCCTCGGCGACCTTGTTGAGCGACTCGAGGAAGCCAAGCCCGTACGCGCGAGTGCCGTGGTCGATCATCGCGTTGACGCGATCGAGGACTTCGAAGTCGCTGGTGATGTGGTCGAGCAGGAACGCGTTCATGATCTTGCCCACCACGAACCCGACGTTCGGCGGCTTGTCGGGCGTCACGCTCGGCAGGCGCCCTCTCGGCAGAGAGCCCGATCGCGAAGACGTGCGTCGCGCCGAGCCTGAGGGCGGGCGCGATCGGCGTGTTCTGCCTCACACCGCCGTCCATGTACAGGTGCTGGCCGATGCGCACGGGTGGGAAGAGCACCGGGATCGCGGCCGACGCGAGCGCGTGGATGGGGCCCACGCGCGTCGAGCGGATCACCGTCCGCGGCGGGGCCTTCGGAGGAGCGGCGTGCCCACCGCGGTCTGCATGAAGAGCACGGTCTTGCCGGTCGAGATCTCGGTGGCCGACACGCTGAGCGCCGTCAGGCGGCGCTCGCGGAACGCCCGTGAGATCGCCCGCCAGGCCACCTCCCGCTCGACGAGCCGAGCCATCGGCTCCACGTCGAACACGCCCACACCCTGCTGCCCGCCCCCGACGAGCAGCCGCGGCAGGGCCGTCATCTGCCCAATCCCGAAGCCGAGCACCTCGTCCATCCGGATGTCGGACCACAGGTTCGCGAGGCGGCGCGTGCCGAGCGCCGGGTCGCCGAGGTGCGAGGCCAGGAAGCAGCCGTTGATCGCCCCGACGCTGGTCCCCAAGATGAGGTCGATCTTCGGCGTCTTGCGTCGGACTCGCGCGAAATGATCGAACACGTACGCGAGTACCCCGACCTCGTACGCGCCGCGCGCACCGCCGCCGGAGAGGATGAGGGCGACGCGCTTCACGAAGGCACCTGCGGGGCCCCCTCGTAGCCGCCTTCGGGCTCCTCCGTCAGCAGCTCGAGCGGTGGAACGCCCGACTCGATGAGGATGCGCTCGACGATGGAGCGCGAGAGGAACGCGCTCTTCAGGTCGGGATCACGGATGTGCCCGGCGATCTTCCGGACGTGAGCGGCCGCGCGCTGGTAGGCGTCGTCGGCGGTGCTGGGCGAGGCGCGTCGGATCGCCTCGCAGCAGAGCGCGCGGACCTCGACCCCGTACTCCGAGCCGCCGCACGTCTCGATCGCGCCGAACGCCGTGCGGGCGAGCAGGACGCCGGTGTGGCTCCTCGCCGGCGTCGACGCGAGCCGCGGCCTCCACCGCGGTCGCGTAGATGTGGAAGCTCATCAAGCCCTGGGCCTCGGCGGTCTGCCGGGCCTCGAGCGCGTAGGCGATGGCGGTCTGAGCGTCCCCCGCGAGCCGCGCGAGGCACGCGCGGATGATCCGTTCGTTGACGAGATCGTAGACGCTGCCCGTCACCGCGACCAGCGCCCCGGCGTCGCCTGCGAGCGTGTGCGCCGCGTCGACGTCGCCGGCCTCGATCAGGATCCCCGCGGTGGAGAGCAGCGTGTCGGCGCGCGAGTCCTGGTCGGCGTAGCGCTCATGCGCCTCGCGAGCGCGTCGCAGGAACGACAGGCCTCGCGAGAGGTCTCCGAGGCGCGCGAAGGCCTGCCCCACGTTCGACAGCGTCTTGGCGATCTGGAAGCGGCCGCCGATGCTGAGGTCGACCTTCACCGACTCGAGGCCGAGCGCGATCACGTCCTCGAACCGCTCGAGCACGAACATCGCGAACGCCAGCGACGTGAGCACGCGCGCCTCGCTTCTACGCGCCCCGACTGCCCGAAAGATGGCCAGCGCGTCGACGTAATACCGCACCGCCTCCTCGACGCGCCCGACGTAGCGGAGCAGGACACCCTTCGCGCGCAGGACCTCCGCGTGCAGGCGCGGCTGGACACGCCTGCCCTCGGAGACCTCGATCGCGCGCTCGCACGCGGCGATGGCCCCTGCGTGTCTCCCAGGTCGCGCAGGATCTCCGACAGCACCGTGAGCGCCTCGACCTCGAGCGGCGCGTTCTTGGCGAGGCGCGCGATGTCCGCGGCGCGCTGCGCGATGGGCAGGCCGCGGGCGAGCACGCCCTCGTCGAGCTCCAGCCGAGCCGTGCGGATGAACGCCTGCGCTGCCCACTTCGCGTGACCGTCGCGGCGCGCGAGGCGGCGGAGCGCGGACAGGTGGAGGCGCCGCTCGCGTCGTCTCCCGAGGTGTCGGTAGATGGCCTCGAGGGCCTCGTGGGCGAAGAGGCGGCGGCGATCGTCCTGAGGAAAGAGGGACAGCGCGCGCAGGTAATACCGCTGCGCGAGCTGCGCCTGGTTGGTGTTGCGGGCCGCGCTCGCCGCCTCGAGGTAGAGCTCGGCGGCCAGCGTCGCGGCCTCCCCGCGCACCAGGTGTCGCGCGACGATCGCCGCGGACAGCCCGTGGGCGAGGGGTGTCGTCGCCAGGTGCTCGCCGAGCAAGCGGTGGAGCGCACGCGCGCCGTCGGATCGAGCGCGAGGTACGCGACGTCCGCGCGAGAGGGTGGCGGAAGTCGACCACCCCTGCTTTGCGATCACACAGCCCCGCGCGCAGAGCCGCGTCATCGCCTCGTCGCTGTCCGAGCGGGTGAGCGCGAGGATGTCGGTCTCGAGCAGCGGCCCCCTGCGACGGCGAGCCAGTCGACGACGTCGTGCTCCGACGGCGGCAGCTCACGGAGTCGGTCACCGATCAGCTGCTCGAGCGTCGACGGCAGCGCCTCTCCACGGTCGATCGCGCGCTCGTTCCGGTGCAGCTCGTGGCGTCCGTCGGGCCGCTCGACGATCTCCAGGGTGCCCCGCTCGAGGAGCGCGTCGACCATCTCGAGCAAGAAGAACGGGTTGCCGGCGACGCGCGGCAGCAGCTCGGCGCACACCGCGGCGACGCCGTCGCGTACGCCGAGCCGAGCCTCGACCAGCCGCACCTGCTCCTCGGGGGACAGGCCTCGAAGCTCGATGCGGACCAGGCCTTCGACGAACTGCCCGACGCGCTCGTCCGGCCGCGTCACCAGCACCACGAGGATGGCGAGGTTCTCGTCGCGCTTGAGCAGCTCGTGCACGAGCTCGAGGCTCGAGCGGTCTGCCCACGACAAGCCGTCGACCACGATCACGAGGGGCTGCTCGAGGGCGAGCGCCCCCAGCAGGTAGCGGACCCCGAGCAACAGGACGTCTCGCCGGTAGTGCCCGCCCTCTTCCTCGGCGGCGCCCTGCACCTGCTTGCCCGTCGCGACCTCCGCGAGGCGGGTCACCAGCCGCTCGCTCGACTGCGACCGGATCGACACCTGACCGAGCAGGCCGCGGAACACCGCGGCGGCCTCGTCGAGCGAGTGCTCCACGCCGACCCCGGTCGCCTCTCTCAGCAGATCGCACAGGACCGCGAGCGGGATCTCGCTCTTGATCGGCGAGCACTCGATCGACAGCACGCGAGTGTCCCGCGGCAGCTCGCTCAGGAAGGTCGCGACGAGGGCCGTCTTGCCGATGCCCATCTCGCCGATGACGGCGCGCGACACCAGGCGGCCCTTCGCGGCAGCTGTGCTGATCGGTCGCGGCGGCACGGAGGAGCTTCGCTCCGGCACGCCGTCGGTGTCTTTGGCCAGCGGCGTGACGGCGCGGTGATACGCGGCGTGGAGGTCGGCGCGCTCCGCGTCGCGCCCGACGAGGTCGTTCGGCGCGAGCGCCATCTCCACCGCGCGCTCCTCACGGGTGAGCGGCCGGAGCAGCGAATACGTGCGCATCGTCCGCGGCGCGCCGTGCACCTCCGCGTCCTCGAGCTCGAGCGTCGGAGCGTCTCCCCAGCGGAAGTCTCGCCTGACGAGGCGGTACAGCCCGCCCGCGACCCACGACTTGCCGAGGGGGGTGCGCCGACCGAGGCGATCGGCGAGGAACGTCACGGGCTCTTGCAGGAGGTGGTCGACGAGGTGGCCTTGGACGTCGCGTTCGCCCGCCGCGATGCCGCGCACGATGCCGATCGCCGCCGTCACCCGCCTCGGCAGATCTTCAGACGCGCCCGCGAGCGCCTCGTGGACGTCGACCGCCAGAGAGGCCGCGTCGAACGCCGCCCGCGACGGGTTCGCGAGCAGCCCGACGATGCCGGTGGTCAAGTCTTGCAGCCCTCCGTGACGGTCCGAGTCGGTCCACATCCAGCGCGCGCCGCGCTTGTAGGCGATGTGATCGAGGGTCCCGCGGAGGTTTTCGCACACGCGTTTGTAGGCGGCGCCGCTGCCCACCGCCTGCTCGAGCTCGGGTAGGCCGTCGAGCCGCATCGCGAGGACCCGCGACGTGTCGCACCTCGCGCGGCCGGCGCACAGAGACCTTCGGCTCGTCATCTTGCTCCGCCAGGCCCGCGGTGTTCGCGCGCTTCTGCGGGATCGCGGCGAGGGTCTGCTGGGCGGCTTCGCTCGGCGGCGGCGCGCTGGGGAGGATCGAGCTGCGGCCGAGCAGCATCGTGACGACCGTCTCGATGTTGGAGGCGTCGACGAGCTCTTGCTTGGCGAGCAGCGCGCGCCCGATGGCGCCGGCCATGTCCCGCGCCGTCTGAAAGCGATCTTCGCGGTCGTGGCTCATCGCCCGCATCACGATCGCCTCGAGCTCGCTCGGGATCTCCCCGACGTGCTCGCTCGGCGGCAGGAAGTTGCCGTTGCGGACGGCCTCGAGCAGCTCCTCGTCTTGCGGCTTGACGTTGGGGTCCGCCTTCGACGCATACGGGGACCGGAGCGCGAGCACCTCGTACAGCACCACCCCGAGCCCGTAGATGTCGCTCCGCCGATCCACGCGCTCCCCGCGCGCTTGCTCGGGTGACATGTACCCGAACTTGCCCTTGAGCGTCCCCGGCTCCTCACGGAAGAGGTTCGCGCTCGCGATGCCGAAGTCGGCGATCTTCACCGCGCCTTCGATGCTGAGCAGGATGTTCTGGGGCGAGACGTCGCGGTGGACGATGGCGAGCGGTGAGCCACCCTCGTCGCGGCGCTCGTGGGCGTAGTGCAGCCCCTTCGCTGCCTCCGCGATGATGTAGGCGCTGACCCAAGGGGGGATGCGCGTCCCCTTCTGGCGCGCGACGCTCATCAGCCGGCCGAGGTCGTAGCCCTCGACGTACTCCATCGCCAACAGCAGCCCCTCGTCGCCGTGGTCGAGGAACTCGTACACCTGCACGATGTTCGGGTGGTTGAGCCGCGTCGCGAGGTGCGCCTCCTCGACGAACATGGCCCTGAAGCGCCTCGACCGCGCGTGCGAGGGGTGGATGCGCTTGAGGACCAGGAGCTTGTAGGTCCCCTCTGCGCCGAGCTTCTTGGCGAGGAACACCTCGGCCATGCCGCCTGCCCCCAGGCGCTTGATGATCTCGAAGCTCGCGAGCCGCTCGGCCGAGCTCATCTCGGCAGGCTGGAGTAGTCGGCCCGGCCCGTCTTGCCGGTCGCCGCCCCGCTCAGGATGGTGCGCCAGGTGTCGAGGCGTTGGCCGGCGGGCTTCGGCCAGCCCATGGCGGCGAAGCGCTCGAGCAGCATCGGGGTGTGATCTCCGGTGCGGATGGGGTCCTTGAAGGCCGCGCGCGCGGCGTCGAGCTCCTTGGCGGCCTCGTGGAACCTGCCCTCGTGGTACGCGAGCCAGGCCTTGGTCAGGTGGCGGTGCTGCTTGGGCTCCGACTCCACCAGCGCGACGGCCTCACACGCGATGAGGTGCTCCCGCGCCGTCTCCGCGTCGCCGCGGGCGAGCGCGACCTGCGCCTTCAGCAGGCCGACCTCCACGACGCCCCACGGATCCGCGAGCTTATCGAACAGCAGCGCTGCGGCGCCCGCGTGCTCCTCGGCCTGGTCGGCTCGGTCTTGGTCGATCGCGATCATCGCCAAGATGCGCTCGCACGCCGCCTCCCCTCGCGGGTTCGCGAGGTCTCGAAAGCTCTGCCGAGCCGCGAGCGCGACCTCGCGGGCGCGATCCCAGTGGCCGTCGCGGTGATCGGTGTGCGCCGTGGTCAGATCGCACTGGGCCATGCCCAGCCGGTACCCGATCGACTCGAACTCGCGCCGCGCCGTGAGGATGGTGCTGCGCGTGGACGGCAGGCCACCCGCGGCCTGTTCGGTGAAGACCTGCACCACCAGGCTCTGCGCGTACCCGAGCCGATCGCCCGCCCGCGCGAAGCGTGAGGCGGCGCTCGCGATGATCTGCCGCGCTCGGGCGTGGTCGCCCAGGAGGAAGTCGATCTCTCCCAGCGTGACCTCGCACTGGGCCGCGCCGTGGTCGTCTCCGATCTCTTCGAAGATGGCGAGCCCGCGCGAGACGAGCCGCCGGCCGAGCGCCGGGGCGGCCTGATCGCTGGCGATGTGGCCGAGCAGGCGGAGGCAGGTCGCCTCGCTGCGCCGATCGCCGAGCTCCTGGAACATCTGACGAGCCGCCTCGGCCTCTCTGCGCGCGTCCTCCAGGCGTCCGGCGTGCCTCAGCGCCTCACCTCGCCACAGGTGTTGCACCGCGGCGGGCCGGCCGTCGAGGCGCCCGTCGAGCAGGGCGAGATCGCGGAGCGTCGCGGCGGTCTCTCGCGAGCGACCCCAGTTCGCGGCGATGAAGCCGTGCAGCAGGTCCGCGGCCGTGACGACGTCGTTCGCGCGGATGAGGTTCACCACGCGGTGGCGCACGATGCGGCGGGTCTGCGCGGCTGGGTGGTGGCCGAGGGCGTCCGCGGCGGCGTGGAAGATCTGGCCGGCGTCAGGCCTGGAGAACAGCTGCGTGAGCAGGTGCTCCTGCATCAGCGCGTGGGGCCAGCGCAGCTTCTCGGTGCCCGACGCGAGCAGGATCTGCGCTCGCTTGAGCACCGCGATCGCGCGCGCCGCGTCGATGCCGAGCAGCTCGTACTCGGCGCGCAGGACGTCGCGACGGATGTCGCCGCCGAGCGCCGCCGCCGCCAGCGCGGCCCGCCGGAACTCCTCCGGGACGGCCTGCAGGCGCTCGTCCCAGAGGTCGGCGGTGGTGCTCGCGCGCGTGGCGAGGGACGCGCGCGGGACGTGGTAGAGCCCGTCGCGCATCTCCAGGTGGCCGCCCATCGCCCAGGCGTGCAGGAGCTGGAGCGCGAAGAGTGGGTTGCCCTTGCTGCGCGCCGCCGCCTCCGTCACGGCGGTCTCGTCGAGCGGGAGGGTCTCCTTCAAGAGCTCGTGCGTCTGGCTCGCGTCGAGCGGGAGGATGTTCATCGACTCGGCGTTGAGGCCCCTCATCATCTCCTGGAGGCGCTCCGCGTTCTGTGGCTCCGCCTCGACCGCCTCGTTGCGGACCGTCGCGACCACGAGCACGCCCAGCCGCTCGCTCTCCTTGAGCAGCCGCGTCAGGTTCTCGTAGGTTCCAGGGGGGGCGAGGTGGATATCGTCCATCCACAGCAAGATCGGCCGATCGTGGGCGATGCGCTCGAGGGTCCGCCGCATCACCAGCCACCTGAGCTCCGGGTGATCGAGCGCGAAGCGCTTTCCGCTCGGGCCGACCTTGCCGGCCGCGGTCGTCGGCACCAGCCACTCGGCCGTCGCCGCGACCCACGTGGTGCCGTCGTCGTCGCTCGGATCGACGCCCCACAGGTTCATCAGCACCTTCTCGGCGACGTCTCGGTCGGCTCGCTCGAGTCGATAATATTGGGTGACGGCGCCGACGACACCGTCGAGCGGCGCGGGGATCCTGCGGTAGCGCGCGCGGAGCTGGGTCAACAGGCCGCGCTCGTGGACCTCCTCGCAGAGCCACTCGGCGATGCGGCTCTTGCCCACGCCGGCCTCCCCCGTCATCAGCACGAGGCGCCTCGAGGCGGGGTCGCTCTGCCGGCGAGGGAACGCCTCGGCGACCTGGTGTGAGACGCGCAGCAGGCGCTGGCGCTCTTCGGGCCGCGCGACGAACGGGGACGGGCGCAGCGCGAGGAGGCCCGCGGCCGGCGGGGCGCGCGGGGCCTCGCCCTGAGCGAAGGGCTCGGGCAGCATGATGGCGTTGCGCGACGAGCGGACGTCTTTGCGCGGCCGCGCCGACCTCGGCATCGGCGTGCTCGTCGCGCTGTCTTCCGGCTTGAAATCGCGCCACGCGCGCCGCGCGTCGGCGGCGTACATGAAGCGGTGCCAAGGTCGCTTGGCCATCAGCTTCTTGACGAACGGGCCGATCTCGGCCGGCGCCCCGGGCGGTACGCCGGGCTCGGGGAGCGGCGCGTTGCGGTGTTGCTGGAGCAGCTCCTCGTTGGTGCCCGTGTACGGCTCGCGGTTCGACACCAGCGCGAACAGGATGCAACCGAGCGCGTACAGATCCGTCGCCGGGCCGATGTGAGGGGTGGCGTAGCGGATCTGCTCCGGCGCCATCCACCCCGGGGTGCCCGCCCCGTAGCGGACGGTCGGCTCCGCCTCGGTCGACCCGTCGAGGCGGTGGTCGACGCGGTCTTGCGTGAGCCACGCGAGGCCGAGGTCGAGGATGTACGCGCGGCACTCGTCACCGTCCGGGGGAATATCGAGCAGCACGTTGCTCGGCTTCAGATCGCCGTGGATGACGCCGCGCGCGTGGGCGTGGGCTAGCCCGGCCAGGATCTGATCGGTGCACGACCAGATCACCGACCACGGCAGCAGCCCGTCGTGCTGCGCGAGGTAGATCCACTCGTGCAGGGAGCGCCCGGGCGCCGCGTCCATCACGAGGAACGGCGTGTTGTCGGGCAGGGCGCCGAAGTCGCGCGCACGAACGATCGCCGGGTGGTTGAGTCCGGCGAGGGCACGCGCCTCTTCCTGAAACCACCAGGCGTCCTCGGGGCGCGTCGCCTCGCCGGGGCGACCGAACAGCTTGAGCGCCACGCGCTCGTCGAGCGCGAGGTCCCGGCACAGATAGACCATGCCCATGCCGCCCCGCCCGAGCTCACGTCGGACTTGGTAGCGACCTGCCAGCACGGTGCCGGGAGGGAAAACGGCTTCCTCACTCATGCGCACGCCCGAATATAGAGAAAGGCCTGGGGGACGCTAGCGGCTTGGATCGAGGCCCCAGAGTTCGAGCCGAGTCGGTCGTTTTGAGGTACCTTGGCCCCAACCGATGGAACGCAGGTCCTGCGACACGGAGCCCACCAAGGTGCGGCTCCTTGCCTTTGCGGCAGTCCGTGACGTCCTCGGGGCCCCCGAGGTCGAGATCGTCCTGGCGACCCCGTGCACGACAGAGCAGCTTTGGCCGCAGCTGGTCGCGCTCTACCCGGCGCTGTCGCCCCATCGTCGCTCGATCCGGGTCGCCGTCAACGGCACGTACGCGTTCGCCGACGACGTCGTGCACGCGGGGGACGAGGTCGCGCTCTTGCCACCGGTGTCGGGAGGTTGACCTTGCCGACCCCTGCGCTCGCTCTCCCGACCCAGCCTCACTCCTCGAGCCCTCACGCTGAGGCGCAGCGGGCCCCGAGCGCTCCGCGCGGCGAGCGGAGGCTGCTCCCGGTGCTGCACGAGCGGCCCGCTGAGCGCAACGCGCCCTCGCCGCGGAGCGTCCGGCTCTCGGTCACCGACCGCTGCGACTTCGCCTGCACGTATTGCCGCCCCTCGCGCTCGGACGGCTACGCGTCGGAGCGCCTCGACCTCGGTGCGTGGAAGGTCCTCGTATCGGGGCTGCTGACCGCGGGGGTGCGTCGCTTCCGCCTCACCGGCGGTGAGCCGCTGGTTCACCCGGAGGTCGTGCGGATCGTCTCGGCCGTCGTGGAGGTCGCGGCGGCGGCGGGGCTCGAGCGCGAGATCGACCTGGCGATGACCACCAACGCGTCGCAGCTCGCGCGGCTCGCCAAGCCGCTCGCTGAGGCTGGCTTGCGGCGGATCAACGTCTCGATCGACACGCTCGACGAGCAGCGCTTTCGGGCCATCACGCGCGGCGGGGAGCTAGCGCCGGTGCTCGCAGGCATCGACGCGGCGCTGGAGGCCGGCCTCACCCCGCTCAAGCTCAACACCGTCGTGCTCCGCGGGGTCAACGACGACGAGCTCGAGGGCCTCGTCCGCTTCGCGTGGGCGCGCGGCATGGTCCCTCGGTTCCTCGAGGTCATGCCGATCGCCGAGGGCGCACAGCTCGCGCGCAGCCACCTGGTGACGGTCGCAGAGATGCGCGCCTCCCTCGCGCACCTGCTGCAGCCCGACCCCGCCGTGGCCGAGCCCGATCGGGGCCCCGCGAAGTACGTGCGCGCGCGCGGCGCGAGCGAGCGCGTCGGGTTCATCTCGGGCACGAGCGACACGTACTGCGGTTCGTGTGATCGGCTGCGCGTCTCGTCGACGGGGACGCTCCGGCCGTGCCTCGCGACGGATGACGGCGTGGAGTCAGCGGCGGCCCTCGCGGCGGCCTCTACGGCTGGCGTCGCAGACTTGGTAGGAGAGGCGTGGTTGCTGAAGCCTGACGGGCGCACGTTCAAGGGCTGCACGGAGTCATCGGCAGCGCACGTCAGCATGCGGGCGATCGGGGGGTAGGGTGGCGGATCGGATCGAAGAGGTCGTCTTTTCTTTCGAGGACACCGGCGAAAAGCTCTCGCTCTTGCCCCTCGCGGCGCGCCGGGCGCTCGACGTCTCGGGCCTCCGACTCTCACTCGAGGGCTACCAGTCGCTCCCCTACGAAGATCGTGTCGAGCTCGCCCTCCTCGGCGGCAAGGACCAGGTCGACACGGCGTCGGTCGAGCGGCTCGTGCGCACGAGCGCGCTCCCGCCCACGCGGATCAAGCCTGTCATCGACCCCGACCCGCGCGCGCCCCCGGATCAGCTCAATGGCGCGCTCGGTCCCAAGCGGGCCCTCGATCCGCTCGGCTGGCAGAAGCTCCGTGCGATCGAGCGCTACGCGCTGGTTCACGTCATGCGCCGGTCGATCGCCCACGACGACCCCAGCCGCCTCGAGTCGGCGGTCGCGGTCCTGCTGCCGAGACAGGGGGGAGCGGCTCGCCGCGAAGAGTCCCCGGCGTCGTCGGCGATGAGCGATGGGCGCCGCGCGCCCGCTTCGCTGCGCCAAGACCCGCGGCGGAGTGAGACCGCCTCATGGGGTGGCGCCGAAGAGACGCCCTTCGATCGGCCGAGCCGAGCAGGCTCCGACGCGCACGATCGAGCGAGCCGCAGCGGGCGCGAGGAGTCGCCGTTCGATCGGCCGAGCCGCAGCGGGCGCGAGGAGTCGCCGTTCGATCGGCCGAGCCGCAGCGGGCGCGAGGAGTCGCCGTTCGATCGGCCGAGCCGCGGCGTCGCGGAGGCGGGCGGCGGGAAGCGCCAGAGCCCGCGCGCCCCCGAGCCCGCGACCGACGTGAGGACCTCGGCCACCGCCCGCTCCGAGGTCCCCGCGAGCTCGAACCTCCAGGAGTCTGGGATCCCGATGGCGCTCCTGCCCTCGTCGATGTTCGACGCCCCGCGCCGCTCGAGCCCCCCGCCCGCGCGCAAGGACGCAGGCCTTCCGCCGGTGCTCGGCTCCCCCATGAGCTCCCGGCCCCCGCCGCGCGAGTCGCTGTCTCGGCGCGAGCCCCCGAGCGCCATCTCCACGCACCTTGGCGAGGACGGCCACCTGCGCATGGTCTCCGTCGGAGACAAGGAGATCACCCACCGGCGGGCCAGCGCCACCGGCTACATTCAGATGTCGACCGAGACCGCGCGCCGCCTCGCGAAGAACGACACGTCGAAGGGAGACGTGCTGGCGATCGTGAGGGTGGCGGGGGTGATGGCCGTCAAGCGGACACTAGAGCTCATCCCCCTGTATCACCACGTGACCGTCACCAGCGTCGAGGTCCAGCTCGATCTCGACGCCAACACTGGCACCTCCAGGTGATGGCGGTGGTCGAGGCCGTCGACCGCACGGGCGTCGAGATGGAAGCCCTGACCGCGGTCAGCGTGAGCTGCCTCACGATCTACGACATGTTGAAAGGAATCGATCGCGATATGGTCATTGGCGAGATCAAGCTGGCGTCGAAGAGCGGCGGCCGGAGCGGACCCTATGTGCGCGGCGACCGCTAGACCCGCGCGCGTCGTCAGCGAGCCCCTCAGCCTCGAGGCCGCGGTCTCTGCGGTCACCCACGGTGGCGCTGGCGCGGTCTCGACGTTCGTCGGCCTGGTGCGCGATCACAACGAGGGCCGCGCGGTGACG
This sequence comes from Polyangiaceae bacterium, assembly GCA_016719945.1. Lineage (GTDB taxonomy): Bacteria > Myxococcota_A > Polyangia > Polyangiales > Polyangiaceae > Xiheicaenibacterium. The sequence goes on from JADJYE010000031.1 coordinate 14,165, forward strand.
CTCCTCGAATACGAGGCGTACGGCTCGATGGCCGAGGCCGAGCTCGCGCGGATCGAAGCCGAGATCGAGGCGGCCGAGCCCGGCGTCCGCGTGTACGCCGCGCACCGGATCGGCGCGCTATCCGTCGGCGACGCCGCCGTGATCTGTGCGGCGAGCGCAGCTCACCGCGGGGAAGCCTTCCGGGCATGCCGACGCCTGATCGACGAGATCAAGGCGCGCCTGCCGATCTGGAAACGAGAGCACGGCGCGGACGGTCCCTATTGGGTCGGCTGGCGGGACGCCCGCTGCTCGGCCGACGACGACCACGAGCACGGCGCTCACGAGCACCGCCACGATCCGCCGTGAGCCGATGACGCGCGAGGGACTCAAGCGCGGAGCGCGTCCGCGAACGTGATGACCTCGAGCGTCTCGCCGCCCGCGTAGTCGCCGCGCTCCGCGTCGATGACCACGAGGGCGTCGGCGCTCGCGAACGACGTGACCGCCCCCGAAGCCTGGTTGGCTGCGAGCACGGCGACCTCCACGCCGTCCCGGACCTCGAGTCTCGCCCGCGCGAGCTCCGTTCGCCCGGGCTTGCGCCTCAGCGTGCCCTCGACGCGCATGCGCCGGCGCTGGGGCAGGGGCTTCGGATCGCCCTGCATCGCGCGCAACACGGGGACGCCGAACAGCAAGAACGTCAGCGACGCCGAGGCAGGGTTTCCCGGGAGACCCAGCACCATGGTGCGCCTCGAGCGACCGACGGTCAGCGGCTTCCCCGGCTTCATCGCCACCTTGTAAAAGTCGATGGAGACGCCCGCGGCCTCGAGCGCCGGGCGGACGAAATCCTTGTCGCCCACGCTCACGCCGCCGATCGTGACGAGCACGTCGGTCCCCGCGAGCGCGCCCTCGATCGCCGCGCGCGCGCTGTCAGGGTCGTCTCGCACGAACGGCGCGACGCGCGCGATCGCTCCGACGCGACGCGCCGCCGCGGCGACGAACGTGCCGTTCGACTCGACGATCGACCCCGGGCGGGCCGGCTCGCCCGGGGAGCGGAGCTCGTCGCCCGTCCCCAACACCGTGACGAGGGGGCGGCGTGAGACGACGAGGCTCGAGCGCTCCAACGCGGCCACGAGCGCGAGCTGCCCCGGCCCGAGCCGCGTGCCGGACGACAGCGCCAGCGCCCCCGCTGCGAGATCGTCCCCGGCGCGTCGGACATGGGCCTGGGGAGGCGGCCTCACCGCCAGCTGGACGTGCGGCGCGCCGTCACGTTCGAGCGCCTCGACGTCTTCTTGCATGATGACGGCGTCGGCGCCGAGGGGCAGCGGGGCCCCTGTGTAGATCCGGACGGCGGCGCCCTCGGGGGCGCGAGCAGGGGCGGTGCCCGCCGCGCTCACGCCGCGCACCGGCAAGACGTACGGAGGCTCGCCCGTCAGGTCCGACGTGCGAACGGCGTAGCCGTCCATCGAGCTGTGGTCGAACGCCGGCAGCGGCCCGGGCGCGACGACGTCCTCGGCGAGGACACGGCCGTCTGCGTCGAGCAGCCCCACGCGCTCGGGGTTCAACCGAGGCGCGCCTGCGAGCAAGCGCGCGAGCGCCTCGTCGAACGTCAACATGTCATGCTCCGCCTGCTCGGGGGGCCGCGTGCCCGTGGTGCACAGCACGGCCACGCGCGAGCGCGACGGCGTGGCCGAGGATCGGCGCCACCAACGCGGGGATGGCGAGGCGCAGGGCCTTCGGACTACCGGGGAGCGCGAAGACGACGCGACCGCCGACCACGCCGGCGGTCGCGTTGGAGAGCATGGCCCGCGGGCCGACGTCGTCCCACGACATCCTGCGGAACGCCTCCCCAAAGCCGAGCATCGGCTTGTCGAAGAGCGCCTCGAGCGCCTCGAGCGTGACGTCGCGAGGCGCGAGCCCGGTCCCGCCGGTCGTGACGATCGCGTCGACGTCCTCGAGCTTGGAGAGGGCGAGGATGACGCCCCGGATGAGCTCGACCTCCTCCCGCACGATCTGGTGGGTCACCAGCTCGACGCCGGCGGCCGCGAGCAGCTCGCGCAGCGCGCGCCCGCCCTCGTCGTCGGCCTCCGTGCGCGTGTCGCTCAGCGTGACGGTCGCGACCTTGACCAGCGCTGCCATGTCAACCTCCGCCCGCGGCCGCCAAGGGCGTGCGCGGGGCCTCGATGATCTCGATCGAAAACGGCATGTTCAGCGCCTCCTCGAGGCGGTCCGGATCGAAGTCGAAGTGCCGCAGCCTGATGGGGCTCGTCGGCGAGACGAGCCTGAGCGTCACCCCCTCGGGCGGGCGCGGCGTCCGCTCTCGCTCGAACAGCGTCGGCGAGACGGCTCCGCCCTGGTATGGCGTGACGATCGTGATGTCGGTGGCGCCTCGGGCGATCAGCTCGCCGAGCAGCGTGTTGTCTGCCGCGCCGCCGTCGACGTGGACCTCGCCGTCGAGGACCACGAAGCGCGCGTATAGCCCCGGGATGGTGCAGCTCGCGACGATGACGTCGTGCATGTCGGCTCGGGTGCGGTTCGAGTGGACGACCAGGGCCTCGGCGCGGACCGCCAGCGCGTGCACCCGGCTCGGCTCGTCGAAGGGGGCGTCGGGCCGGAGCTCGGGGGCAGGGCGGCGGCCGAGCGGGGCGCGAACCCGCGACCGCGCGACCTCGAGCGCGCTCTTCAGCATGCGGCTCGCGCGCGTGGTCGAAACGAGCAGCTCCATGTCGCTGCCGACGATCCGCTCGTTCGGGATGAAGCGCGAGAGCGCCTCGCGGACGATCGTCGCCATGCCGAAGGGACCGCCATCCGAGCGCAGGTAGCGGCGCGACAGGATCTTCGTGTTGGCGAGGGAGCGAAAGAAGCTCGGCCCGTCCGCGGACAGCCCCGAGACGACGACGGCGCCGCAGATGGAGCCGCTGGACGCCCCGGCCACGAGGTCGAACCGCTCCCCTGCCTCGTTCAGACGCTGCACGGCGCCGACCTGGAAGGCTGCGCGGCACCCGGACCCTGGCAAGCAAAGCGCGCGCAACCTAACTCCCCCTCATCACGGTGTCCGCGGCATCAAAAGGTGCTTTAGCGGTGCGCCTTCCGGAAGTAGAGTCCCGCCGTGTTCGGCCCGCTCATCCCGTATATCAAAATCCCCGAGATACCGCTCGGGCCGCTCCCGTCTCCGCTGAACAGCATCAAGCCCTTCGGGGTGCTCGTCGCGACGGGCGTGTACGTCGGCGCGATCCTCGCGCTGCGCCGAGCGCGACAGCGCAGGCTCGACGAGAACAAGATGAACTCGTTCATCCTGTACGTCGTCGGGGTCGGCTTCATCGGCGCCCACGTCTTCGACGCCATCTTCTACACCCCCGAGCGGCTCGCGAAGGACTGGACCTACCTGTTCCAGCTCTGGGCCGGCCTCTCGAGCTACGGCGGCTTCATCGGCGCGATCATCGGGCTCGTCATCTTCAAGTACACGAAGAAGGAGAGCGTCATCGCCTACGCCGACGTCGTGTGCTCGGCGTTCCCGGTTTCGTGGGTCTTCGGCAGGGCCGGGTGCGCTTCGGTGCACGATCACCCGGGGCGCGAGACGACGCACTGGCTCGGGATGCAGTACTACCACCCCAAGGCGAGCGCGCTCGTGAAGCCCACGTTCAGCGACTCGTCGAGCTGGGGCCTGCTCTACGATCCGACCCAGACCGTCGGGAAGTTCGACCTCGGCTTCATCGAGTTCGCCCTCACCATTCCGCTCGCGCTCGCGTTCATCTTGCTCTGGCGGCAGCGCCCGCGACAGCCCGGCTTCTTCGCCGGGTGGATGTCCATCCTCTACGCCCCGGTGCGGTTCGTCCTCGACTTCTTCCGCATCGAAGACGGCGGACCCCACGAGGCCGACCCGCGCTACCTCGGCCTCACGCCCGCGCAGTTCGCGTGCTTCGGTCTGCTCGTCCTCGGGGTGATGCTGGTGCGCTACTCGCGTTCGCTGGCTCCGGTGCCCGCCACCTGGGAGGCCCTCCACAAGGAGGCAGATCTCGCCGAGGCCGCGCAGCGCAAGCGAGAGCGCGAAGAAGAGGCGAAGCGTGAGGCAGCCGCCGAGAAGGCGAGGGCGCGCCGGCGGCGTGCAGCTCTCGACGACGAGGAGAGCCCGCCCAAGCCGCGCAAGAAGCGGCGCGCGCCCAAGCCCGAGGCCGAGCCCAAGGAAGAAGGCGGCGAGAGCCCGAGCGCCGCGGACGCGCCCTCCAAGCCGTCGAGCGACCGCGCCGCGGCCGAGCCCAAGCCGAGCGCCAAGGCGGCGCAACCCGAGGTCGACTCGAAAACCGAGCCGAAGCCGGAGGAGAAGGCCGACGAGCCCGCGAAGGAACCCGACGCGACGTGAGGCGGCAGCGCGGTGAATCGGCCGCGACGTGGCTTGACGCCTCACTCGAAACCGATAGCTTGAAAGCTCCGGCTGTCATGGTTCCCTCTTCGAGTGTTCGGTCCCCGCGCCGCCGCGGGGCGTCCGCGCCGCACGCGCCCGCGCAGGCTCGGACGAGAAGGATGCTCACGTTCGGGGGTGGGAACGCGCTGGCTCGTAAGCCTGATATCGTCCCGGGTGGGCTTGAGGTCGTCCGGGTAGAGGTCGAAGGGCGAGCGCACTCGCCGTTCGTGTTGGAAGAACGTTTCGCAAAGCGCCTTTAAGGAGGCAAAACAGGTTGATGTTCGATGGCTGAGGATTCCAGGAAGCTGTTCGTTGCTGGGTTGCCCGATTCGATTAGTGAGGACGTGCTGCGGCAGTTGTTCGAGGCGACGGGCGGGAGCGTCGCCGAGGTCAGCCTGCCGAAGGACCGCGCGACCGGGAGGCCCCGCGGCTTCGGGTTCGTGACGATGTCCACGACGGAAGCCGCGAATGTGGCGCGCGAGGCGCTGCATGGCAGCTTTCAAGGGGGTCGGAGCATCTCCGTCCGACCGTTCGAGTCGGCTCCTCCGAAGCGTGAAGGGGGACCCCCGAGCGGGCCGCGGTCCTCGGCCGGTGGACCGCCGACCGACTCGCCCGACCGCAAGATCTACATCGGGAACCTTCCCTACGACGCCACGCCCGAGGAGGTCGAGGCGGTCGTCAACGGAACGGGAGCTGGCCCGGTGGTCCGGGTGATCATGCCAGCGGATCCCGACGGTCGCCGCCGTGGCTTCGCGTTCGCCTACATGGCCAGCGTCGAAGCAGCCCGCGGCGCCCTCGACCTCTTGAAGGGCGTCGAGGTGCGCGGCAGGCGCCTCGTCATCAATCAGGCCCACGACCGCCCGCCGCGCGACGACCGTGGCTTCGGCGGCGGTCCGCCCTCCGGCCCGCGCTCCGACTACGGCGGTGGCGGTGGCGGGTTCGGTGGTCCTCCGAGAGACTTCGGCCCTCCGGCCGGCGGGGCCCCCGGCGCGCCTGGCCCGGGCGCCGGCGATCGCCGCGTCGGCGGCGGGGGCGCTCCCCCCCAGGGTCGCAAGACCTTCGACGAGCGTCGCAAGAAGACGCACGACGACGGCGGCGGCGGCGGGGGTCGGGGTCGCCGCAACAAGAACGACTGGGACACCCGCGACGACTGGGGCAAGGACGAGTAGCGCACACCTGGCTGCGCCCGTTCGAACCGTTGGGCTCGTCCAACCGGGCCCGATGATGTTGCGGGCTTGACTCTCCCGCCGCGCCGACTAGGGTGCGCGGCTCTCTGAGGAGCATGCGATGCGTGACGTGATCAAGATGACGTGCGCCAACTGCGGGCGCGCCAACTACCACACGACCAAGAACAAGCGGACCATGACGGAGAAGTTCACCGTCAAGAAGTTCTGCCCGACGTGCCGCAAGCACCACGAGCACAAAGAGGGCAAGATCTCGCGCGGCTGATCCCGCGCGTCGGGGTCCGAAGGGCGGGTGGGTCCGAGGGGCCGGTCGATCCTAGGGTCTGGCCGGTCCTGGGGTCTGGCCGGTCCTGGGTCTGGTGGGTCCGAGGGGCGCCCGGCTTTGCGCCGCGCGCCTCCGGCTCGCCGCCGTCCCAGCGAGGTCGACGACGCCGAGCGTGCGCTCCCCGCGGGGGGTGCCCGCTGCCGTACGTTTGCCCCCACGGCTCCGGCGTGCCAGCATGCCGCCTCGCGTCGAGGTTCTCGCCGCGACGCCCCGCGAGCGGGCTCTGCCCGTTCGCATCCCCCGCGCGCCCCGCGCGCCGTGCACGCCGCGTGATTCATGGTCTTCGACTGGGTTCAGGGACTCTTTTCGAACGACCTCGCCATCGACCTGGGGACGGCGACCACGCTGATCTACGTCCGCGGCAAGGGCATCGTCTCGTGCGAGCCCTCCGTCGTGGCGGTCCAGCGTGACTCTCGTGGGAACAAGAAGGTGCTCGCCGTGGGCCGCGAGGCCAAGGAGATGTTGGGCCGCACGCCCCACAACATCCAGGCGGTGCGGCCGCTGCGCGACGGCGTCATCGCCGACTTCGAGATCACGGAGGCGATGCTGCGCTACTTCATCGCGCGAGCGTCGAACCGGCGCACCCTGGTGAAGCCTCGGATCGTCATCTGCGTCCCGTTCGGCATCACCGAGGTCGAGAAGCGCGCCGTGAAGGAGAGCGCCGAGAGCGCCGGCGCGCGCGAGGTCTACCTGATCGAGGAGCCCATGGCCGCCGCGATCGGCGCCGGCCTGCCGATCACCGAGGCCTCCGGCAACATGGTCGTCGACATCGGAGGCGGCACCACCGAGGTCGCGGTCATCTCGCTCGCTGGCATCGTCTACTCCCAGAGCGTGCGCGTCGCCGGCGACAAGATGGACGAGGCGATCATCGGGTACATCAAGCGCAAGTACAACATGGCCATCGGCGAGCAGACCGCCGAGCGCATCAAGATCAGCATCGGCAACGCCTACCCGCTCGACCAGCCCGCGACGATGGAAGTGAAGGGCCGCGACATGGTCGCCGGCATCCCCAAGACCGTCGTGGTGCAGTCCGACGAGATCCGGGAGGCTTTGGCCGAGCCGATCAACGCGATCGTCGAGGCGGTGCTGGTCGCCCTCGAGCGCACGCCCCCCGAGCTCGCCGCTGACATCGTCGACAAAGGCGTGGTGCTGACCGGCGGCGGAGCGCTGCTGAAGAACCTCGACGTCTTGCTGCGCGAAGAGACGGGGCTGCCGGTGATGGTCTGCGACGACCCGATCAGCGCGGTCGTGCTCGGGTCTGGCAAGGCGCTCGAGCACCTCGAGCTCCTCAAGGAGGTCACGCTCTCCTGAGCGACGATCCGGCTCGGAATGCCGAGCTCGGCTGGGGCGTTGGAGGCGGTGTTCCGTCGAGGTCCATCCTTCACGAAACGCTTGAACGTTTGCCTTCGTCCCCCCTGAGATCTGGGCTAAGAGTCCGCCTGGGGCCCGTGCAGTGAACTTCACGAAGTACCGCGACTGGCTGATCGTCTTGCTCGCGCTCGCGGTGCCCTTCTGGTTCCTGCGAGCCAGCATGAAGGACCCGCGTCAGGCGGCGGGCCCCGATCGCATCCTCATCCAGATCGCCGCGCCCATCCAGCAGGCGTCGTCGACCCTCGCGCGCGGCCTGTCGGACCTGTGGGGCGAATACGTCTACCTGGTCGACGTGAAGCAAGACAACACGTCGCTCGCCTCACAGAACGCCCGCCTCAAGGAGCGAGTGGGCGAGCTCGAAGGCACCGAAGAGGAGAACCGCCGCCTCCGGCGCCTGCTCGATCTCAAGAACGAGATGGAGGACGAGGTCGTCACCGCGCAGGTCATCGGCAAGAACACGAACGAGTTCTTCCGGGTGATCCGGGTCACCCTCGACAAGCCCAGCAAGTCGATCGCGCCGAACCTCCCCGTCCTCTCGCCGGATGGGGTCGTCGGCACCACGCAGAAGGTCGCGGGCGACACCGTCGACGTCCAGCTGGTCGCCGACGCCGGCTCGGGCGTCGACGTCGTGGTGCAGCGCACCGGCGCCCGCGGCTTCGTGCGAGGGACGGGCGACGAGCGCGAGTACAGCTGTCGCGTCGAGTTCGTCAAGCGCACCGACGAGGTCGACGTCGGCGACGTGCTCGTCACGAGCGGCGTCGGCCTGCGCTTCCCGAAGGACCGCCGGGTGTGCACGGTCTCGAAGGTCACGAAGCGAGATTTCGGCGTCTACCAGACGGTCTCGTGCACCCCGACCGTCGACTTCTCGCGCCTGAAGGAGGTCCTCGTCGTCCTCGCGCGGCCGGAGCCCATCCCGGCCCCGACGGCGAGGGAGCGCTGACCGGTGCGAAACACGGCGTTCCTCGCGCTCGGGTTTGCGCTGCTCATCGTGCAGTCGAGCCTCTTCCGCCTCGTCGACTCGCTGCACGTCGCGATCGCCACGCCGAGCCTACTGTTGCCGCTCGTCGTGTTCATGGGCGTGCACGAGTACTCCATCGCGCGAGGGGCCGCGCTCTCGTTCATCTTGGGGTACCTGCTCGACGTCTTCGCCGGCGCGCCCGTCGGGCTCTTCACCTTCATCTCGGTCGCGACGTTCGTCATCGCCCGCGTCGCCGGTATCCGCCTGGCGGCGCAGACCCTGCTCACGAAAGTCGCGCTCGCGTTCGTGTTCTCTCTGCTCGAGGGCGTCGTGGTGGTCACGCTGACGGCGATCTTCGCGAACGACGCCCACCGTGCTCGAGCGCTCGCGATGCTGGTGCCATCCCACGCGCTCACGACGTGCGCGCTCGCGCCGTTCGTGTTCCGGCTCGCTGAGCGCGTCCACTCGGTGACGGTCGCCACGCCGCTGCCGCCGGAGGGCGGGGGGCGGTGACGCGATGAACCTGTCGTACCAGCGCTCGGACACCTCCGAGTTTCGCAAGCGGTTCCGTTGGATCGCGCTGTTCATGACGTTGGGCTTCTTCGCCATCGTCGGCAGGCTGTTCCAGCTGCAGATCCTCGAGGGTGAGGAGAACCACGCGATCGCGGTCGAGAACATCGTCAAGCACGTGACGCTGGCGACCACCCGCGGCCGCATCGTCGATCGCGACGGGGTCATCCTCGCGGACAGCCGCGAGTCCTACAACCTGTATGCGGTGCCGGGGCGCCTAGACATGGCGCTCACCTGGCCCAAGATCGCCGACTACCTCGGGCTTCAGCAAAAGGAGCGCGTACGCCTCGAGGAGAAGCTCACCAAGATCCGCGACGACAAAGACGACCCGCGGCGAGAGCAGCAAATCCTCCTGAAGGAGGACATCGGCTGGTCCGCCAACGTGATCCTCCAAGAGCAGGCCGCGGACCTGCCGGGCGTATCCGTCGTGTCGGTGCAGGTCCGCTACTACCCGTCGGGCGTCGCGGGGGCCCACGTGCTCGGGTACATGGGTGAGGTGTCCGCGGAGGTGCTGCCGAAGCTGCGCGCCGCGGGTTACATCGAGGGTGACCGCCTGGGCGTGGCTGGCACCGAGCGAGCTTGGGAGAGCTACCTGAGGGGCACCCGCGGCCGCGAGAAGGTCCTGGTCGACGCGCGGGGCCGTCGGCGACAAGACCCGGGCGGCATCATCGAAGACGCCGACCGTCGCATCGACCCCATCCCGGGCCGCGACCTCCGGCTCACGATCGACGCAGAGCTTCAGATCGCGATCCATCAAGCGTTCAAATCGGAGCTCGCCGGCGGCGTCGCGGTCGTCGAGGTGAAGACCGGGCGCATCATCGGGCTCTACTCGAAGCCGAGCTTCGACCCGGCCGCGCTGTCGGGCTCGTTCGGGCGCTCGGCCCTGACGGACGCTTTCCGTCGCCTGTACTCCGATCCGCTCAAGCCGGCGGTCGACAAGACCGTCAGCGGCTCGTATCCGCCTGGCTCGACGTTCAAGCCGTTCACCGCGCTCGCCGCTCTCGAGAAGGGCCTCGTGAACCCCCGGCAAGCGATCCAGTGCCGCGGCTTCTTGAAGGTGGGCCGCAAGAACTACGGCTGCACCCACGTGCACGGCGCCACGGCCCTGCACCGCGCGATCGCGCAGAGCTGCAACGTCTACTTCTGGCAGCTGGTCAACGAGAGCCAGGTCGGCATGGACGTCATCGCTCAGATGGGTCAGGCGTTCGGCTTCGGTCAGAAGACCGGGCTCGGGATCAACGCCGAGGCCTCCGGAAGGATGCCGACCCGCGCGTGGATGACCTACCGCAACAAGGGCCGCTACCTCACGGGCTTCGCCATGAACGCGGCCATCGGGCAGGGCGCGACCACCGTGAGCGTGCTGCAGCTCGCGCTCGCGTACGGCGTGGTCGCGAACGGCGGGACCCTCTACCAGCCTCAGCTCGTGCGCGCGGTCGAGACGTCGAACGCCACGGTCGTGCAGGAGTTCTCGCCGCGGGTCCGTCGCAGGCTCGACCTCGACCCCGAGAACGTCAAGCTCGTCCAGAAGGCGCTGGTCGCGGGCGTGAACGAGGAGGGCGGCACCGCGTTCCGCGCGCGCATCGAGGGCGTAGACGTCGCCGGCAAGACGGGCACCGCGCAGGTCGGGCACAAGCTCGTCCGCGGCATCGAGGCCGAGCGCGTCTGGTATTTCAACCGCGACCACGCTTGGTTCTCGGGCTACGCGCCGTCCGCGGCCCCTGAGGTCGCGATCGTGGTGCTCGTCGAGCATGGCGGCGCCGGCGGTAAGCACGCGGCCCCGATCGCGTTCGAGATCATCCGCGCGTACAATGAGATCAACGGCAAGGCCGGGGCCAAGCCCCGCGATGCGCCCCGCTCCAGCGCGAGGCCGGGGGAGCCAGCGCCGGCCGGGCCCCGGGGGAGGCAAGGCTCGCCGTGATCCGTCAGAGCGAAGGCCTGACGTCGCGGTTCGACTGGCCGCTGTTCATCGCAGGGGTGCTCATCGCCCTGATGGGCGTGGTGAACCTCTACAGCGCGACCAGCGTTTACCAAGGGGTCGTCGCCGAGCGCTACATCAGCCAGCTCTACTGGCTGCTCGGCGCGGGCGTGGTCGGCGCCGCGCTCTGCGCGTTCGACTACCGGCACATCGAGCGCGGCGCGTACATCGCCTACGCGGTGGGCATCTTCATGCTCCTCATCGTGTTCGTGCTCGCCCGCGACGTGCGCGGGTCGGCGCGGTGGATCGAGTTCGGGAGCTTCCGCTTCCAGCCCAGCGAGTTCACCAAGGTGATGCTCATCGTGGCGCTCGCGAAGTACCTGCACGACGATCCCAAGAACGAGGGCCGGTCCCTCAGAGATCTCGCCATGCCCGCCGCCATCACCGCGGTGCCGGCGATCCTGATCTTGCGCCAGCCGGACCTCGGCACGGCCATGGTGCACGTCTTCATTTTCCTCACGATCGCCGCGGTCACGAAGGTCAGCGGGAAGAGCATTCTGCTGTTCACTGGCACGGCGATCATCGCCGCCTACGTCGCGTACCACTTCGTGCTGCTCGACTATCAACGCGCGCGCATCGAGGTCTTCCTCAACCCGGAGGCCGATCTGCTCGGGCGAGGCTGGCATGCGCATCACGCCAGGGTCGCGATCGGCAACGGCGAGCTGCTCGGCAACGGGTACCTCAAGGGGATGCAGAACCAGTTCTTGTTCTTGCCAGACCAGGCGACCGACTTTCCCTTCCCGGTCTTCGCCGAGGAGTGGGGGTTCGTCGGGGCGCTGGTGCTCATCGGGCTCTACTTGTTCCTGTGCCTGTGGTCGATTCGCGTGGCGTCGCAGGCGCGGGATCGGTTCGGGGCGATCCTGTGCGTGGGCGTGACGGCGATGATCTTCTGGCACGCCGTCATCAACATCGGCATGACCTGTGGCCTCCTGCCGGTGGTCGGCGTCACGCTGCCGCTGTTCTCCTACGGCGGCAGCAGCGTGAGCACCGCGATGCTCGGGCTGGCGATGGTGATGAGCGTGTCCATGCGGCGAAACATGGTCCGCCCCGAGCGCTTCTGACGGTCGCGGTCAGAGCCCTCGCGTCGTGACGAGCGAGAGCGCGACGGAGGCGACCGAGGCGAGGAAGGCGACGCCGGCGACCGCGGTGGAGGCGGCGGACTCCCGCGCGCCGCGGCGGTACCATAGCAGGCCGAGGGCGAGGCCCGCGACGAGGCCGCCGATGTGGGCCGCGTTGTTGATGAGCACGCTGCTGTTCGTGGCGTTCACCGCGAAGCCGAACAGGACCGCGTAGAAGAGCGTGTTGATGGCGAGGTTCTTCCAGGCCGGATCTCCCCGCCTGACGAGCACGCCGAGCAAGAGGCCCATCACCCCCAGGATCCCCCCGCTGGCCCCGAGGCTGATCATCGCGGGCTCGCCCGACAGCTCCCGGTACCCCACCGTCGCCACGTTGCCCGCGATCGCGGTGAACACGAACGCGATGATCGTGCGACCGGACCCGACGAGCCCCTCGGCGCTCCGCGCGAGCGACACGAAGCCGAGCATGTTCATGCCGAAGTGGAGCAGCCCGTGGTGGGCGTACACGCTCGAGAGCAGGCGGAAGGGCTCCGCGGCGACGTGCTGCAAGGACGAGATCATCGCCCCGGCGCGGTAGGCGTCCTCCGCCCGTCCCCCGGACAGCAAGGGCACCTTGCCCGCCTTCAAGGCCATCGAGAGCTGGATCGCGAACACGACCGAGCAGAGCCCCCCGAGGAGCATGGCCGCCTTCCCGAAGGTCGACCGCTGCGGCTCGATCGCCGCCCGGGCGAAGCGAGCGCGAGGGCTCTCTGCCTCCTCGGGCTCGCCAAGCCGGCGACCACATCGAATACAGGTGCCAAAGCTTACGTCATTGATGGCACCACAACCGCAGCGGACCTCACGGGCGCTCATGGGCGTCTCTCCTACCAGGGTCACGGGCCCCGTCCACCCCGGTTTACCGCTCCCCGGTTCTGCCGACAGCGCCAAGCGGGCGATCACCCCGTAAGGTGAGCGTGAGAACCGCGTTCTTCGGGTGTGACCGCGATGGCCTTGACCCTTCCCCTGGCCGCCGCCCCCTTCGGGGCCGGTGGGGCGCCGATGGCGTTCGCTGGGTGGACCCGCCCGGCAGCTGCGGCGGCTTGCTTCGTCGCGGGGGCCTGGTCGACTATCCTGCGCCGCGTGGCGGCACAGAGGATGGACCCGTCCGTGGAGCGCGAGCTCTGCGAGCGCGCCAAGGCCGGCGATCGCGCCGCCCTGGGGAAGATCCTGCGCGCCTACGGTCCGATCTTGTACCGCGCGGTGCTCTTGCCCCGGCTAGGCGGCGAGGCCGCAGCCCAGGACGCCCTCGCCGAGACCTACGCACGCGTGGTCGAGCGGTTCGATCAATACGAGTGGCAAGACTGCGGTGTGTACCCGTGGCTGCGCGTGGTCGCGCTGCGGATCGCGCTGGATATCCTGCGCGCCAAGAAGCGCGAGACGCTCTTCGAGCCTGACGACCTCGCCCGCGAGATCGAGAAGTCGGATCGCGGCAGCGGGGCTTCGCTCGACGTCGAGCTGCTCGAAGCGCGCGATCTCGAGGCCGCTCGCGCCAAGGTGGACGCCGCCCTCAAGACGCTGAACCCCCGCTACGAGCGAGCGATTCGGCTCCGCGTGCTCGAGGAGCGCTCGCGTGAGGAGGTCGCGCGTGAGCTCGGCGTGACGGTGTCGACCTTCGACGTCGTCCTGCACCGCGCGCTCAGCGCGCTAAAAAAGACTCTCTCCAGGTCCAGCGTGGGCCTCGAGCCATCGAAGGAGGCTGCGTCGTGAGCTCGGACGACAAGCGCCCGCCGACGCCCGACGAGGAGCGCGCCGCGCGCGAGCTCGCCGAGGCGCTCGCTGAGGGGCACGACCCGCTCGGGGAGGCCCTGATGTCCGCGCTCCGCCCCGGGGAGCTGGACGACGACGTCCACGAGCGCATCCTCGAGGCCGCGCTGTCGGGGAAGGCCGCCGCCTTGGCCACGCCCGAGCCGCTCGCGACCCCGAAGGAAGCCGCCGAGGCCGCGCGCCTCCGAGACTCGCTCGCGCGAGACGCTGGCGCCGACGGTGTCGGCGTCGGCCACCCGCTGGCCGAGCTCGCTCGCGCGGTGAAGAACGCGCACGAGCCTCGGCCGATCGCCCAGCTCCGCAACGAGGCGCTGCTGAGGCCGGCGCTCCGTGCGCCCACGCGCTCGCAGGCTCGGCGTACCCTGTCGGGCGTCGTCGTCACTGCGCTGGCGATCGCCGCCGGACTCTTCTTGTACGTGCGCGGTCGCGAGCAGCACGCCCCCCAGGCCCACGTGGCGCCTCCCGACGTCGAGCTGTTCCTGCCGGGGATGGTCGAGGAGCGGACGACCGCGCCGATGTTCGAGCGCGAGGACTTTCCCCCCGAAGGCGGCCACACGACGCGCATCGACCGCATCACCGAGGCTCGCAGCTCCGATCTGCGCCAGAACCGCTTCGTGTCGTGGGGGATCGAGTGACGCGGCCCGCGCCCTCCTTCGCGCGCGCCCTGGCGGCGGCGCTCGTGGTCGCGACGCTCGCGGCCGGCTGCGCCGATCAAGGCACGCCGTCGCGGCCCGACAGGGCGCCCTCGGGCGCGGCGGCGAGCGCCTCAGCGAAGCGTCGTCCGGTGGACTCGCAGCTCGTCGCCTTCCTGTCGAAGGCTCGCGCCGCGCACCACAGCGGAGACCTGGCAGAGTCGCAAGGCGAGCTCGAGCTCGCGACCCGACACGTGCAGGTCATCGTCACAGGTCCGCTGCCGCCGCCCGGGCCCGAGAGCAGCGAGGTGCTGGCGGACGCCTACGCGCGGCTCGCGGACCTGAAGAGCCGGGTCGGAAAGTTCGACGACGCAACGCGTGACGTCGATCGCGGCCTGGATCACGCCAAGGGCACCACCCATTTTCGCGGCCACTTGTTCGAGGTCCGCGGGCTCGTCGAGGAGCGCCGCATGAAGGCGCTCGAGGCGAAGGGCGACGCCGAGGGGGCCGAGCGCGCGCGATTGGCGGCGCTCGGGGCCTTCGAGGAGGCCATCCGGATCCAGGACGAGGTCATCAAGGCCCTGCTCCCAGCCCCAGCGCCGTCAGCCCCCTGACGGGCGGGCCGATGGAGCCCTGCCCGCTCGATTCTCTTCCGGCCGTGTTGTTACTGGCCCGGGCGGCGCGTGCCCGATACACTCCCGGAGATCGGGGTCACGCCCGTTCTTACCGCTCCTCGAGAAAGGGGGCGCGCGGCTCGTTTGCCGCGCGGATTCGATGGTCAGGCTCGTCCGGCTGCTTCCGAACGTCGACTACAAGAAGCTGCCTCTCAACCGCGTCGAGGGCGCCGTCTTTCTCAAGATCGACGGCAAGCTCACGGAGCCAGAGATCGTCACGGCTACGGGCTTCCACCCCGAGAGCGTCACGAAGGCGATCGACAAGCTGGTCGAGCTCAAGGCCGCCGAGATCGTCGACAAGGCCAAGGATCAGCTCCAAAAGACCACCAAGGCGGCCTCGGGCCTGGCGTTCGGGGGCAACCTCGGCTCGGGTGACTACGATCGCCGGCTGCTCGACGAGCCCGCCGAGCTCGACGCCGAGAAGAAGGCGCTGATCCTGGACGCCGCGGTCCGCATCGAGCGACTCAATTTCTACGAGCTGCTCGGCCTGCACCGCCTGGTCGACAAGAAGGAGGTCAAGGCCGCCTACTACGCGATCGCTCCGGAGTTTCACCCGGACAAGTACTTCAAGCGCAACATCGGCGCGTTCAAGCCGAAGATCGAGGCGATCTTCGCGCGCCTCACGCTCGCGCACGACACGCTCTCCTCGAAGCAGAAGCGCGCCGAGTACGACGAGTACCTGCACACCATCGACGCGAACAACCGCGTCAACGAGCAGGCTGGCGCCGCAGCGCGGGCGCTCGCCAACGCGCAAGCGGAGATCGAGAAGCAGGCGCGCCTCGCCGCCGACGTCGAGGCCGACGCCAAGAGGCAGCAAGACCTCGCGGATCGCAAGCGCGCGCTCGCCGCGAAGCTCTCCGGAAAGCTCGGCGGTCGGCCTCAGGCGCCCGGCCCCGCGCCCACGAACCAGCCGCCCCCGACGATGGATCCGAAGCAGGCCGCCGAGGCGCTGCGGGTGCGCTACGAATACGCGAAGCAACAAGCGGCGAAGTCACAGGTCGAGAGCTTCGTCAACACGGGTCGAAGCCTCGTCGCCCAAGGAGACTTCCCTGGCGCCGCCAACGTCTTCCGCATCGCGCGCACGCTGATGCCCGACGATCCGCAGCTCGCCGCCGAGGCAGAGGCGGTCGCGCGCCAGGCCAGCGCCGCGCTCGCCGACAATTTCTCTCGCATCGGCGAGTTCGAGCTCCAGCAGGAGCGGTGGCTCGAGGCCTCGACCAACCTCACCAAGGCGTGCAACGGTCGCCCCGAAGACGCGCGGCTGCACGAGCGAGCGTCGTTCGCGACGATGAAGTCCGGCACCAACCCGCGCCGCGCCGTGGAGCTCGGTCGCCGCGCGGTGGAGCTCGCGCCGCGCAACCCGACGTACCGCGCCACGCTCGCGTACGCCTACGCCGCGGCCTCGCTGGAGTCGAGCGCCGCCGCTGAGATCGCGCGCGCGCTCGAGCTCGCCCCGAAGGACGAGAAGGTGCTCGCGCTCGTCCAGCAGACGAAGGAGGGGGTCAAGATCCTCCTGGCCGAGGCGAGGGAGCGCGAGAAGGCGGGTCCCGCACCGGCGACCTCGACCAGCTCGCCGACCAATTTCGCGCAGATGTACCCGCCGACCTCGGCGAGCGCCGCGCCACAGGCCGCAGCTTCCCAGGCGCCGCCGGCTCAAGCCCAATCCCCCTCCATGCCGCCAGCCGGGCGGCCATCGTACGCGAACGTCCCCGCACAGCATCTCCAGCCGCAGAGCCTCCAGCCGCAGAGCCTGCCGCCGCAGACAGCCCAAGGTTCGTGGTCGAGCCCTCCGGCTCCCCATCCGAGCAACCCACCCCCTGGACACCCCCAGCACCCCTCGCAGCAGGGCTATCCGCAGCAAGGCCAGCCGCAGCACGCCCAGCCGCAGCAAGCCGGCTTCGCTCAGACGAGCTATCCGCAGCCTCAGCCGGGCTATGCCCCGGGGATCTCCTACGCGCCCCCTGGCTACTCACAGTCGGGCCCCCCGCCGGCTCAGCAGGGTCAACCGCAGCATCCGCAGCATGGGGTTCCGCAGCAGGGGTACCCGCAGCATGGGCTTCCGCAGCAGGGGTACGCGCAGCAGGGGTACGCGCAGCAGGGGGTTCCGCAGCAGGGCCAACCGCAGCAGGGGTACGCGCAGCAGGGGGTTCCGCAGCAGGGCTACCCGCAGCAGGGTTACCCGCAGCAGGGTTACCCGCAGCAGGGTTACCCGCAGCAGGGTTACCCGCAGCAGGGCTACCCGCAGCAGGGCTACCCGCAGCAGGGCTACCCGCAGCAAGGTTACCCGCAGCAGGGCCAGGGCGCTGCGCCGGGCGCCCCGCCGACCGGGCAGCCGGGAACGTCTGGCGAGCACCCCGCGGGTCAGGCGCCTCCCGCCGACGCTTCGAACCCCATGTGGCCCGCTGCGCCGGGGGCAGGGGCGAGCGGTCGATCGGGCTCCTACAGCGTCGTCAGCCCCGAAGCTGCGGACCGCAAGAAGCGCTGACTCTCCGCCGTTCCGCAAAACTCTCGCGTCGCTAGCCGCTCCCGTGGGATGCTGTCAGCCCGCGCGGTATGGCCCGCGTGTCCGTGTCGCGCGCTGGCCGTGCGACCCTCTGCATGGCTGAGGTTCTCGAGGAGACGATGGAGCGCGTACTTGGCATCGATCTAGGCACCACGAACACGTGCGTCGCGATCGTGGAGGACGGGGTTCCCACGGTCATTCCCAACCGCGGTGGCTACAAGACGACCCCTTCGATGGTCGCGATCACCGAGGCGGGTAAGCGCCTCGTCGGTCACATCGCGAAGCGGCAAGCGATCACCAACGCAGAGAACACCGTCTACGCCGCGAAGCGCTTAATCGGTCGAAAATGGACGAGCCCGCAGGTGAAGAACGCCGTCTCTACGGCGTCCTTCAAGATCGTCGAGGGCCCCCACGGTGACGTCCGTATCGCGCTGCGCGACAAGACGTACAGCGTGTCCGAGATCAGCGCGATGATCCTGCAAGAGGTGAAGATGTTCGCTGAGGACTACCTCAACGAGCCGGTCACCAAGGCGGTCGTCACGGTCCCCGCGTACTTCAACGACAACCAGCGTCAGGCCACCAAAGACGCCGGGCAAATCGCCGGGCTCGACGTGATCCGCATCATCAACGAGCCGACGGCTGCTGCGCTGGCCTACGGGTTCGGCAAGAACGTCGACAAGGTCATCGCTGTGTTCGACCTGGGCGGCGGCACCTTCGATATCTCGATCCTCGAGATCAGCTCCGGAGGCGTGTTCAAGGTCATCGCCACGGCCGGCGACACCTTCCTCGGCGGCGAGGACTTCGACGGCCGCATCATCGACTGGCTGGTCGAGGGGTTCCGCGAGCAGCACGGCGTCGATCTCCGCCAAGATCGCATGGCCCTTCAGCGGCTCAAGGACGCCGCCGAGAAGGCCAAATGCGAGCTGTCGGGTGTCACCGAGACCGAGATCAACCTCCCGTTCATCATTTCGAGCGGGCGAAACGACGCTCTCCACCTGCAGCGTCAGCTCACCCGCGCCACCCTCAACCAGCTGTGTGACGACCTGGTGGAGCGCTGCGTGGAGATCTGCCGCCAGACCTTGGAGGACGCGCGGCTCGAGCGAGACGAGATCGAGGAGGTCATCCTGGTCGGCGGCATGACCCGCATGCCGGCGGTGCAAGACTCGGTGACCAAGTTCTTCGGACGCGACCCGTGCAAGGGCGTCCACCCGGACGAGGTCGTCGGCCTCGGCGCTGCCGTGCAAGGTGCGGCGCTGGTCGACGAGAGCAAGGAGATGATCCTGCTCGACGTCACACCCCACGCCTTGGGCATCATGACCTTCGGGTCGAAGTTCGAGGAGCTGATCCCCAAGAACACGACGGTCCCCACCAGCCGATCGAAGATCTTCACCACCAGCCGCGACAACCAGACGGCCGTGAAGATCCTCGTGATGCAGGGCGACAGCGAGAAGGCCACGGAGAACGAGCTGTTGGGCGAGTTCATCCTCACCGGCCTGCGGCGAGCGCCGAAGGGTCAGGTCGAGATCGAGGTCGTGTTCGAGATCAACAGCGACGGCATCGTGTCCGTCAGCGCCAAAGATCTCGAGACCGGCCAAGCGCAGAGCATCCAGGTCACTGCGTCGAGCGGTCTCACGAAGGACGAGGTCAAGGCGATGATGGACAACGCCAAGGACTACCTCGTCGAGAGCCGGGCGAGCGACGAGTTCGAGGGCACGAAGCAAGAGGCCGAGAAGTTCGTCGTCGACATCGAGAAGATGTTCCCGCAGGTCGAGGCGGTCGTCGCCTCGAGCGACTTCGGACGTGAGGCGATCAGCAAGGCGAAGAGCATCCTCCAGAAGACCCGAGAAGCGATCGACAAGAGGGACGCGGCCGCGGTGAAAGAGCAGATGGAAGCGCTCTCGCGCACGCACCGCATGTTCAAGGGCGTCGTTTCTCGACCGCACTGAGTGGCTCGACGCCTCCGTAGACCGCGGGAGCTCCTCTGATGGACGAGATCGAGGAAGAGGACGACGTCGACTCCGGCTGGGATGCCGGGGTCTCGACGTCGTCCGCCCCCGTCTCCGCGGGGGCGGTGCACCAGGAGCCGGTACCGGTCACCCCGGCACCGCCGAGCGTCGACGCCTCGGCGAAGGCCAAGGCAGAGCGGGACCGTCAGCGAGCCGCGCGGCTGGCGCAGCTGCTGTCCATCACCGACGACGATCTTTCGTCGTCCAACGATGCCCTCGACGCGCTCGGGGACGGCGGCCCTCCTCCTTCGACGAAACCCGCTCAGACCGCCGCCTCGCGTGAGCCGGAGGCCGCGCCGCCGCCCAAGTCGATCGCGGCGGCCCCCGGGGGGCCGGGGCCGGCGGCTCCCGAGCCTGTCGCTCCGGCGCCGAAGGTTGCCAGCGTCGATCCGCTCGACGATCTCGAGATCGAGCTCCCTCCGCCGTCGCTCGGCCGCGCGAGCGTGCCGCCCCCGTCGCGCCCATCGCCGGCCGTTCCCGCGCAGCCGGCGCAGCTGGCCCCCTTGTCGCGCCCGGCGCCCGACACGAAGCCCGCTGGCACGCCCGCGGACCTGACCAAACCCCCTGCGCCCAAGCTCACGCTGGGCAAACCCAGCGTCGACCCCAAGCCCGGCGGAGCGCGAGCCGCGCTCGCCGCCCTCGCCAAACCATCCGCGAGCGTCCCGCCCCGCGCGAAGCCCGAGGCTGGCAAGCCCGAGGCTGGCAAGCCCGAGGCTGCCAAGCTCGCTCCGTTGAAGGGGGCGCTTCTCAAGCCCGAGGCTGCGAAGCAAGCTGCGCCGCCCGAGGCTGCAAAGCCGGAGGCTGCGAAGCAAGCTGCGGAGCCTGAAGCTGCAAAGCCCGAACGAGAGACTCTCCCGCCCGCGCCCGAGGGAGCCAAGGCCGAGCCCGCGAAGGCTGAGCGCGCGCCGGCCACGGACGATATCCTGGAGCTGACGTTGCCCTCGGCGCCACCTCCCCCGGGGGACCTCACGGTCGCTCTGGAGGTCGAGATCGATCTCGCGGCCACGACCGAGGCTCCCGCGATGGCCACGCTCGCGCTCGCTCAGATCTCCGCGCTCGACCCCGAGGGGGGGAGCGAGCCCAGCTCTGGCGCGCTCACGGTGCGCGGCGGTGTCGACTCGTATCTGCTGAAGACCGCCGCCGCCGACGACCCCGAGCCTCCGACGCGGCGCGCTGAGGACGAGGAGCTCGTGGTGATCCGCGAGCGTGAGACCCGTGAGCCTCCGCTGCGCCTCGGCGCGCGGGGGACCCCTCCTCCGCCGAAGGGGCCTCCGGGCGCAGGCCGGCCGACGCCCGCGGTCGCCATCCCCGCGACCACCGCGCTCCGCTTCCAGGAGGGCTCGCTCAGGGACGCTCGGACGCGCCGGCGCACGACGAAGGTCAACCTTCAAGCCATCAACCTCGCGCGCGCGAAGAGCGCGGTGCCTTCCGATCCTGGGGGCTCGACGAAGCGCTCGAGCCCCGAGCTCGATCTCCACTTGGACGGGCTCGACTTCGGTGAGGCGCTGGGGGCACCCCCGCGCGGCGCGGCTCCGAGCCCACCCCCGACCCCGCCGCCCAGCTCGAAGCCTCCGGCGCTCCGGCTGCCGACGACCTCGAAGCCGCCCGGAGCCGAGCGTCCGAGGCACCGCCAGTCGACCAAGGAGATCGATCTGTCCGGCGCCGCCGCCGCCACGAAGTCGTCGCACGCGGGCATCAAGTCCCTCGGCTCGCAGGGCAAGAAGACCCCCGCGGCGCCGATGCAGCGCGTCGGCAGCATCGGGGATCTCCACGTCGACGTCGACGAGGTCGATCTCAGCGTCGACGAGCTCGAGGCCCTCCACGCGGAGGAGGCGAAGGTCGACCTGTTGAGCCGCCCGCCGACCGCGACCATCGCCGATCTCGACGACCCCGGTGAGAGCGCGTTCGCCCGCCCCACGCCCGTGCCCGAACAAGAGGACCCCGAGCTCACGCCGATTCGGGTCCGCTTCGAGAAGGGCGACTACCTTGGCGTCCTCATGCGCGCGGAGGCGCTGCTCGAGCAACGCCCCGACTTCGCCGCTGCGCGAAGCTACCTCGAGAGCGCCCAAGGCCTGCTCCACCAGATGTACCTCGAGAGGCTCGGCACAGGAGAGCAGGTGTTGCGGCTCGCGCTGGGGCCGAACGAGATCCAAGGCCTGTCGCTGGATCACCGCGCAGGCTTCTTGATCTCCTTGATCGATGGCGTGGCGACGATCGACGAGATCTTGGACATGTCGGGGATGTCTTCGCTCGACGCCTTGCGCCTGCTGTTCGAGATGCGCGAGCAAGGTGTGGTCGCGGTCGATTCGCTGGCGGCGCCGTGAGCCGGCGGCCGCGCCGCGCCCGAAGCGAGCGCGGGGCGAGCGGCTGGGGGCAGCTCACGGCGGTGGTCATCGGCGGCGCCGCGTCTTGGGGCGCGGTCGCGCTCGGTGAGCTCTCGGTCGGCGCGCTCGACCCTGCGCTTTCCCCCGCAGACGCAGGCCCCCAGGGGGACGATGTCGCGGAGCAGGCTCTGGTGGGCGTCGACGACGCGCGGACGGTCGCCTCGTATTCGCTGGAGGCGTCGCTCGATCCACACGCCCACGTGATCACCGCTCACGGCTCGATGGTCCTCACGAACTTCACGAGCCAGCCTCTCGACCACGTCTACCTCCACCTCTACATGAACGCCTTCGAGCACGATCGGACCGTGTTCAGGCGACGGTCGGGGCAGGGCATGCGCGGCGACGACGGTGTCTCGGTCGACGGCTTCGTCGACGTCGAGTCGCTGACCTGGCGCGAGGCGCGCTCGGGCGAGCTCCTCCCCGAGCACGCCCACACGCCGGGCGACCCGGAGGATCGGACCGACGTCCGCGTCGCGCTGCCGCGCGCGATCGCGCCGGGGGAGCGGGCGACCTTCGACGTCCGCTTCCGCACCCAGCTTCCGCCCATCGTCCTGCGCGCTGGATACGCCGGCAGCTTCAACATGGTCGCGCAGTGGTTTCCCAAGCTCGCGAAGCTGGAAGAAGACGGCCATTTTGCGCATTTCCCGTACGAGCGCTTCGGCGAGTTCTACTCCGACTACGGCGACTATGACGTGACGATCCAGGTCCCCGAAGGCTTCGAGGTGGGCGCGACGGGCGCGCTCGTCAGCGACGACCGCTCGGGAGATCGCAGGACGCTGCGCTTCTCCGCGCGCGCGATCGGCGACTTCGCCTTCGCGGCGTGGGATGGCTTCGCGGAGGCCACGCGCGACGCGCACGGTGTGGCCATCCGATGTTTGTTCCCGCGAGGCCAAGAGGGCGCGGCGGCCATCCAGCTCGACGCTGCGGCCGCGGGGCTCGCCTTCTACAACCGCGAGCTCGGTCCCTACCCGTATACCCACCTGACGATCGTGCACCCTCCGCCCGACGCGCAAGAGGCCGGCGGGATGGAGTACCCGACGCTGTTCACGACCGGCGAGCCTCCCTTCGTCGGGCTGTTGCCGCTGCGACCTCGCACCCTCGAGCTGGTCACGCTGCATGAGCTCGGTCACCAGTGGTTCTACGGCATCCTCGGCAGCAACGAGAACCAGCACCCCTTCCTCGACGAGGGGCTCACCTCCTACGTGACGGAGCGAGCGCTCACCGAGATTTACGGCGAAGGAGGGCTCTTGCCGGGCCTCCCTTTCGCGGTCAGCCTGGCCGAGCTCGAGCGCGCGGCGCAGCTCGGCGCTCACTCTCGCGCCCCGGTCGCGGCGCGAGTGAGCGACTTTCCCACCGGAGGTGACTACACGCGCCTCGTGTACTCGCGCGCCGCGACCATCATGCGCTCCCTCGACGGCGCCTACGACGGCGCTGGCCGACGCGCCGTGGCGCGCTTCGCGCGAGCGCACCGCTTCGGGCACCCGGGGCCGGAGGACCTCCTCCGCGCGGTGCGAGAGGTGGCCGGCGAAGACGCCGAGAAGCAGCTGCGCACCGCGCTCTTCGAGCGCGGCAGCGTCGACTTCGTCGTCACCGCGATCGACAACTCGAGGGACGGCGAACGGGTTCGCCGCGACGTCACCCTCGAGCGTCGCGGCGCGCTCGAGCTGCCTGTCGTCGTCGCGCTCCATGGCCAGGGTGGGCGAGTCGAGCGCGTGAGCTGGGACGGCAAAGGATCGTCCACGACGCTCACCACGTACGGCGATGAGCCGCTCGTGGCCGCGGTCATCGACCCCGAACGAGCGCTCCCGCTGGACGAGAGCCGCGCGAACGACGCGTTCAACCTCGCCCCGCGCGCGCTCGCGCCCCGCACGCTGTTGCTCGCCGCCTTCGCGTCGACGCTCGTCGTGCACGCGGTGCTCCCGTGAGCGGCGCCGGCGTGCGCGCGCGCCTCAAGCCCGCCCTCGGCGCCATCGCGCTCGGCCTCGTCATCCGCGTCGCCTGCGGGCTCGCCGTCGGCTCGGGACCTTCGCGCTGGGCTGCGCACGTGACCCGGGGCTTCCCTGAAGGCGAAAGGGCGCTCTTCGAGCACGGCGCGGGGTTGTTGCTGGAGCTGCTCCAGCGACGCCAGCTCGAGCTGCGGCTGTTGCCGACCGCACCGATCGTCGCGCTGCTCGGAGGGGCGATGGCGCTGGTCTCGTTCGGTGCGCTCGTCGCCTCGCTCGAGCGACCGACCTCCCTCCCGAGCGCCCTGGTCCGGGCTGGGCGTCGCATCGGCTCGCTGGTCCTCACGTCGGGCCTCGGCGCTCTCACGCTCTCGCTCGTCGGTCTGCTCGAGGTCATGGCCCTCGCCGCGGCGCTCGGCGCGGCGTCGACGCGGGTGGTCCTGGCGGCGGGCTGCGCCGCGCTCCTGCCCCTCGCGGCGGTCGCCTGCCTCGTCGACGTCCTGCGGGCGGCCGCGGTCCTCGCACCCGACGGAGGGGCCGCGCCCTTTCGCGTCGCCTTCGGCGTCGCCCGTCGCGAGCTGCCGTCGCTCACCCTGAGCTACCTCGCCGCCGTGTTCGTCGAGCTCTTGGCGGCGCTGCTGGGGGCGATCGTCGTCGCGAGCCTGCTGTTCGGCTCCACGCTGGCGGCCGCAGGTGCGGCGCTCGCTGCGCTCGTCGCGCTCGTCATCATGGCACTAGCCCGCGCGTGGTTCCTCGCCGCGGTCGTGAAGCGGATCGAAAACGTGGTCTTGCATCGACCGACGAACCTGAGCTATGTCTCTGCGCCGCCAAGCGCTGACCTGCCCAGGTAGCTCAGTTGGTAGAGCAGAGGATTGAAAATCCTCGTGTCGGCGGTTCGATTCCGTCCCTGGGCACCGCCTCTCATCGCGGGAAAACAAGAGCTGCCCGGCTCCCCTCGCGCCTCCCGCCGAGCCGCGCGGCGCCCTCGAGTCGGCCCGCCGACCGGCGTGCGTTTCGCCGCCCGTCGCGGTAGGGTGCGGCCCGACATGACGTTCTCGACGATTGTCGCTGCCACCGATCTCCGCCCCGAGTCCGACGAGGCGATCCGCCAAGCGGTGCTCATCGCGGGGGCTGGGGCGAAGGTGGCGCTGTGCCACGCGCTCCCCGAGTCCAGGGTCGTTCGGTCGCTGTTCCCGCAGCTCCACGGCGACGACGCGATGGCCGCCCTCGAGCTGCAGGGCTGGGCCCGTGAGGAGCTCGAGCAGTGTCTCGCGCGGGTGGGGTCCCCCAACGTCGACGTGTACTTCGACACCGGTGCTCCGCACGTCTGCATCCTCGAGCGCGCCCGCGCTCTCGGCGCCGAGCTGATCGTGCTCGGGGCGGCCGAGGGCAGCGATCGCCCCAGCAAGACCGCACAGCGCGTGTTGCGCGCGGCGACGACGCCCGTGCTGATCGCGCGGGGTCCAAGCGCCGGCCCGATCCTCGCGGCGAGCGATCTCTCCGATCCGTCGATCACGGCGCTCCAGCTGGCGGTGCGTCAGGCCGAAGCGCTCGGCCGCGAGCTGCACGTCGTCAACGTGGTCGACCTCGAGCGTGAGACCGGCTGGCTCAACTCGGTGAAGCGTCTGAGCCCCAAGGGCGCCGAGGCCTACCTGTCGCGCGCGCATGAGGCGATGGACAAGGCGCAGACCGATCTCACGATGCTGCTCGCCAAACACGCGCCCAACGCCAAGGGCCACATCGACCACGGCCGCACGGCTGCGGCGATCGGCAAGCGAGCGAGGGAGCTCGGCGCGTCGATCCTGGTCGTCGCCACCCACGGGCGGACCGGCGTCGACCGGGCGCTCGTCGGCAGCGTCGCCGAGGAGCTGGCAGGCGCGGCGCCTTGTTCGGTGCTCGTCGTCCGCCACGGCGACTAGTCACATCCCCCTGGCCCGCGACCTGGTTCCGCGGGGGCTAGCTAGGGGGTGTCCCTAGTTCCTGTATCGCCCACGCCGCTCGCCGAGACCGACCTCCCGATCGCCGAGGTCGAGGTCGAGGTCGACGACCGATTCTCGACTTGCGGCATCGGTCTCGTGGGGTCGGCATCGACCCTCGAGCCTGGTGAATCGGGGCTCGGGCTCCGAAGCTCGGCTTCGATCTCGGCTGCGGCTTCGACCTCGGTGAGCTCGCTGTGGGTCATCGGCCGGTCTCGCCGTCTTGCCTTCGTGTCAGCCCTGTCGCGCACGCTCCGCGCCCGAGCGGTGGCGCGGGGAGCGGATCGAATTTCAGGGCGGAGATCGGCGCCACCGGTCGGTCACGGATCCTGCGCGTTGTTGGGCATGACCCAAAGGCAAGACGACAAGACCTCGTTTCTCCGCTTTCCCCATCACGGTCTCGACGCGTACGCGGTAGCGCTCGACGCGCTCGAGAAGGCTGACGCGCTCGCCAAGAAGCTGCCGCGGGGCTACGGGCCGCTCAGCGATCAGCTTCGCAGAGCGAGCCAGTCAGCGTTTCTGCAGCTGGCCGAGGGGGCTGCGCGCAGCGGCGCAGATCGCGCGCAACGGCTGCGTGGGGCACGCGCAGAGGCCTGTGAGGCCGCCGCCTGTGTGGAGGCGCTCGGGCGGTTGGGGCTTTCGACACAGAGCGAGGTCGCAGAGCTGCTCAGCCTGTTGGGGCGGCTGGCCGCCATGCTCACCAAGCTGGCCGGCCGCTGAGGGCGCGACAACGTCGGCGCCACGCTTGCCTATGCCTCGAGCCACAGGCGGGCACATGCGAGGTGGAGGTCTCGCGACTTGGGCAGCTTGCGAGGACGCTCGGGTTTCGAGCCGATGACCGCCTTCATTCCCCGGCTCTGCACGGCGGCGCGAAATCGGTTCGAGTCGTAACCCGCATCCGCGTTCACGGCCTTGCCGTGCGCCTGCGCGAGCAGCTCGTCGGCCATCATCATTTCGTGGCGCTGGCCCGCCGAGAGCGTGAGGTGGAGCGGGCGGCCTTGGGTGTCGACGACGGCGTGGAGCTTGGTCGAAACGCCTCCTCGAGAGCGTCCCAAAGCATTGCTTTCGATCCCCCCCTTCCGCCCGACGCATCCTGGTGAGCGCGAACAACGGAGCCATCGAGAATCGAGCCGGTCTCGTCGACCTCGACGCGTAGCTCTCGAAATATCGTGGCCCAGTGGCCTCGCTTCGCCCAGTTTGCGAACCGGTTGTAGACCGACTTCCAGGGGCCGAACCGCTCAGGAAGATCACGCCAGGGCAAGCCGGTCCTGGCGCGGTACAAGACCGCCTCGATGAAGAGTCGGTCACCCCGCGTCGCTTCGGGCCCGGCCTTCTGCTTCGGCAGGACTCGTTGTAGGCGGCGCCACTGAGCATCGGTGAGTGCGTGTCGCTGCACCCCCATTTTTGATCATGCTCGTGACGGCAACACAATCCATCCGTGACACCGATCGAAATGATCCAGCTTCTGGCGGCAGATCTAGGGACACCCCCTGGTCCCGTGGAGACGAAGTTTCCACGAAAACAATGAGGGGTTCCCTTCGGGACGGACCCACGCGTTGCCCAAGAATTCGGGCCGCCTTCGCCCCGTCAGGGGCGGCCCGAATTCTTCAAGCATCGATGGTTCCAGGGGACTAGCCGAGCTTCAGCACCGAGATCGAGTCGGCGAAGAACAGCACGGCGGCGACCATGTGCCTCAGCTCGGACGAATAGCCATCGGCCTTGCCGACGGAGTTGCTCGAGGCGTTGCGGATGGTCCCGTCCGAGTCGATCTTCCCGACAGAGTTGCTCGAGGCGTTGCGGATGGTCCCGTCGGAGTCGACCTTGCCGATCGAGTTGCCCGAGCCGTTGCGCACGGTCCCATCGGAGTCGACCTTGCCGATGGAGTTGCTCGACGCGTTGCGGACCGTCCCGTCCTTGTCGATCTTGCCGATGGAGTTGCTCGAGGCGTTGCG
The DNA here is from genome assembly GCA_016719945.1 of Polyangiaceae bacterium. Lineage (GTDB taxonomy): Bacteria > Myxococcota_A > Polyangia > Polyangiales > Polyangiaceae > Xiheicaenibacterium. The sequence goes on from JADJYE010000031.1 coordinate 41,872, forward strand.
GAGGGTCCCGTCCGAGTCGACCCGACCGACGGTGTTGCTCGAGCCATCTCTCAGCGTGACCGCGGCGATGGCGATATCGGCACGCGCCTCGCGCGCGGCGAGCCCGCTCGCCGCGGCGGCGAGGAGCGAGAGGGCGGTCCGTCGTCTCATGGCGCACGATCCTAGCACCTGTCAGGTGCGTGGCTCGGCCGCCGTCGCTTTGTCGTAGCGAACGCGCGAGTCGAAATGGTGCTTCGAGGGAGCAGGTGAACCCGGCTCGCTGTGACCGAGCCTCATGGCCGGATCGTTACCGGTGAAGCACCCCGGGCGCCGCCGCGGGTGAACACCCCCCGCGGTGGCGCCCCACGCCCATCAGGGCGCGCACCCCGGCAGGCCGAGGTCGGTGATCGTGTCGATGGCGAACCCGGCGAACTCCGTGGCGGGGGTGAACACGTCGCCGCCGTTGGTGTCTCCGCTACCGATCCCACAGCGACGCTGCAGGGTTTGGTTGACGGTCGTCTCAGGCGCGGTTCCCCAGGCGGTGCCGGGATCGACCCCGATCTGCCCGATCACATCGACGGTCGCGCCGTTGCAGAACAGCTCGACGGTGTCGTCGCCGTTGAAGTTCATGGTCGCCGTGCTCTGCACATCGCACAGCGCGAGGATCGCAGCCGATGAGCTGGCGTGGCAGACGACCAGCACGTCGTTTGCCGCGATGGTCTGCGTCAGGGCGACGGTCTGCGAAGGCGCCGCGGCGCCGTTCGTGTAGAGGCGCACCGAGCAGTTGTTGGCCGCCAGATCGAATGACGAGGACGAGCTCGGGTTCCTGATCTCCACCGCCTTGTTGTTGGACGAGCCCTCGATGTACTCGCTGAAGAACAGGGTCTCCGTGCTGCAGGTCGCGTCGCAGCCGTCGCCAACGACGGCGTTGCCATCGTCACACTGCTCGCCGTTCACCGCCTGCACGATCCCGTCGCCGCAGGTGTCGACCGGGAGCTCGCAGATGCGGCCCGTGACGAAGCCGACGAAGTTGCAGTTGGTGTCGGCCCACTCGCCGGCGGCGTTGACGAGGGGCAGGCACTCGCCGTTGCCGCCGACCCCGACGTCATCGTCGGGCTCGCCCGCCGCGTATTCGGTGAAGCCCCAGGCCTCGTTGGTCACCCAGTCGAACACCGCGTCGGTGTCGTTGGCGTCGTCGCTGGCGCCGATCCAGGGGTTTTGGGCGGTGTTGTGCACGTCGGCTACCAGCGCGCTCTCGGCGGCGGAGGTGATGGTCACCAGGTGACCGCCCGCCGCGACGCACGCGGCGTAGGCGCCGCCGAAGTCGGTCGTGTCGTCGTCGTACGACGCGTAGCAGGTGCCGGTGAACGCATCGACGCTGAAGCGGTCAGCGCCCGGCAGCGCCGTCGCGTCGCACACCGTCGCCGTCACGCACTGCGCGGTGCAGCCGTCGAGGTCGTCGGCGTCCGCGTCGTCGCACTCCTCGACGCTGTCGTTGGTGATGCCGTCGCCACAGAACTCGGTGACGCAGAGGCTGCTGCAGCCGTCGCCGCTCGCCGTGTTGTTGTCGTCGCACTGCTCGCTGCCGGCGGTGACGCCGTCCCCGCAGGTCGTCGTGGCGCAATCAGCGCCGCTGTAGCCCGCGTCGCACGTGCACGTGCCGCTGCCGGCCGCGCCGTCGTCGCACGTGCCGTTGCTGCTGCACTGCGCAGCGCCGGAGCCACCCGGGCAGGTGCTCGCGCAGGCGGCGCCGAAGAAGCCGTCCGCGCAGGTGCAGGCGCCGGTCCCGAGCAGGCCGTCGTCACAGGTGCCGTTGCTGCTGCACTGCGCCGCACCCGAGCCGCCGGGACACGCGCTGCAGGTCGCTCCGAAGAAGCCCTCGTCGCATACGCAGGTGCTCGGTGCGCCGCTGCAGGTGAAGCCTGCCTCGACGACACACGCCGCGCTGCAGCCGTCTCCGGAGGTGTTGTCGCCGTCGTCGCAGCCCTCGCCGCCGTCGAGCGTCCCGTTGCCGCAGGTCGCGGAGCACACGCTCGGGAGGCCCGAGCACGTGAAGCCCGCTTCGATCGCGCAGACGGAGCTGCAGCCGTCGCCGTTGGCGACGTTGCCGCCGCCCTGGTCGCACTGCTCGGTGCCTGCGATGACGCCGTCGCCGCAGGTGGTGGTGCAGGAGCTCGGCAGGCCCGAGCAGGTAAAGCCGCCCTCGGTCTGGCAGGTGGAGGAGCAGCCGTCGCCGTTGGCGACGTTGCCGCCGCCCTGGTCGCACTGCTCGGTGCCCGCGATGACGCCGTCGCCGCAGGTGGTGGTGCAGGAGCTCGGCAGGCCCGAGCAGGTAAAGCCGCCCTCGGTCTGGCAGGTGGAGGAGCAGCCGTCGCCGTTGGCGACGTTACCGCCGCCCTGGTCGCACTGCTCGGTGCCTGCGATGACGCCGTCTCCACACGTCGTGGTGCAGGAGCTCGGCAGGCCGGAGCAGGTAAAGCCGCCCTCGGTCTGGCAGGTCGAGGAGCAGCCGTCACCGTTGGCGACGTTACCGCCGCCCTGGTCGCACTGCTCGCTGCCTGCGATGACGCCGTCTCCACACGTCGTCGTGCAGGAGCTCGGCAGGCCGGAGCAGGTAAAGCCGCCCTCGGTCTGGCAGGTCGAGGAGCAGCCGTCACCGTTGGTGACGTTGCCGCCGCCCTGGTCGCACTGCTCGCTGCCGTTGATCAGGCCGTTGCCGCAGACCGGCGCGCAAACGCTGGGGGTGCCGCTGCAGGCGAAGCCGGTCTCGGTCTGACAGGTCGAGGAGCAGCCGTCGCCGTTGGCGACGTTGCCGCCGCCCTGGTCGCACTGCTCGCTGCCGGTGACGACGCCGTCGCCGCAGATCGGCGTGCAGACGCTGGGCTCCCCCGTGCAGCTGTACCCAGCCTCCACCAGGCAGGTCGCCCCACAACCGTCGCCGCCGGTGGCGTCCCCGTCGTCGCAGGCCTCGAGGCCGGTGGTATTGACGTTGCTGTCGCCGCACACCCGGAAGGTGCAGTCGTCGTCGCAGGTCGAGGTCTCCCCCGGCGTGCCCGTGCCGTTGCCGTCGCACTGATCGGTGCCGCTCACGAAGCCGTCGCCGCAGCCAGGGGCGACGCACACGTTGTTGACGCAGGTGTCGCTCGTGCAGTCGCTCGGGCCGCCGCAGCTGTCGCCGACGGCGCACGTGCCGCACACCCCGCCGCCGCAGTCGATGTCGGTCTCCAGGCCGTCGTCCACCCCGTTCGAGCAGCGGCACTCGCTCGCGCCGTCGCAGACGTCTGCGCCACACTCGTTGTCCGGATCGCTGTCGGCCACGAACGCGGTGCAAGCGCCCTCGCTCCCGATCACGTTGCAGGCCTCGCAGGTGCCGTCGCACAGGCTGTCGCAGCACACGTCGTCGACGCACGAGTCGCTCTCGCACTCGTTGCCCGCCGTGCACGCGTCGCCATCGGGGAGCTTTGGCACGCACTCCTCGTTCGGGTCGCAGTACGAGCCTGTCTGGCAGTCGGTGTCGTCGGCGCACGGCGCGCAGTCGCCCGAGCCCGCGTCGCAGAACGCGCTCTGGCAGTCCGCGAACGTGGTGCAGTTGAGGCCGTTCGCGCAGCCCGCGCACTCTCCGCCGCAGTCCACGTCGGTCTCGCCGTCCGCCGGATCGAAGGCGGAGTTGCCGCAATGGGTCGGCTCGCAAGCGCCCAAGACGCACAGCGGCTCGGCGGGGTCGAGGCAGTCGGTCGAGTCGAAGCACTCGATGCAGGCGCCCGCGCCGTCGCACGCGAACCCGCCGTCTTCATCGCACGCGGTCCCCATCGGCAGGTCGGTGAAGCCGCACACGTCGTTCTCGTCGCAGCTTCGCACCCTGCAGTCGGTGTCGGTGCCCGGGCACTGCTCGGCGCACGGGTTCCCGCCGCCTTCGCCGCCGGTACCGCCTGTGCCGCCCAGGCCGCCTTGTCCGCCTCCGCCCGGCTGTCCGCCGAGGCCACCCTCGCCGCCGGTGGCTCCGCCACCGCCTGTGGCGCCTGCTCCTCCTTGGTCGCTGCCCCCTTGCTTGAGGAGGTCCTCGTCGGGCGCGACGATGAGGGAGCAGCCACCCGTCGCCGTCAGCGCCGAAGCCAGCACGAAGAAGCGGAGCTTGTGCATGATCGCCCGCATCATAGAAGAAGGCCCGCCGCCTTGTCGCCGGTCGTGGGCTGTCACGATCTCCGCCGCCCCCGCGATGCACGGTCGATGGTCTGGCGAGGGCTCGCGGGCGTGATGGCGGGGCTGACGGTGTTGGGGTGCGCGGAGCTGCCCGACGCGCGGGCCCCGGCTGGGCCCCCGGATCCCAACGGCCTCGATGCGACACCGCTCCCTGATGTGCGCTGGGACGCGCCGGGGCAGGCGGTCTCGGTGCCCGACCCCCCTCCCACTCCCGCGCGGGTCCTCGTTCAACCTCCGCCGAGCGGTCCTATCAGCGAGCCGCTCTCGTGTGGGCTCTTCAACCCGATGCCGGGAGGCTTCGCGGCGGGGTACCCGGCCGACACCGGGCTCGATCTCGCGGGGATGAAGAGCCCCGTCTTCGCCATCGCCTCCGGCGCGGTCGACTACGCCGAGGCGGGCCACTCGCTGTGGACCGGCAGGGGCGACACCGACCTCGCGGTGCGGATCGAGCTCGACGAGCCGATCGAGCTCTCGGACGGGCGCGTCGTGACCCACCTCTGGTACGCCCATCTGTTCGAGCTCGCGTTCGAACAGCCCCAGGGCGCGCCCCAGCGCCGCCGCGTGGCGGCCGGGGAGTACCTGGGCCTGTCGGGCAAGGCGAACGGCATGTGGCACTTGCACCTCGGCCTGTTGCTCGGCGACACCTCCCAGCGCTGGGGCACGTTCTTGCTCGAGGACGAGGTCCGCTCGGTGCTCTGCGGGCTGGGGAAGGAGAGCAAGCTGCCAGCCCTCGCGAAGAAGGGGCAGGGGTAGCTGGAATCGACGACAATCCTCGGGTGGAGACGCTCTCGCTGGGGATCGATCTAGGCGGCACCAAGATCGAGTGCGCGGTCTTGCGCTCGCGCGGCGGTGCGGCGCCCGTCGTGGAGCACCGCGAGCGCGTCGCGACGCCCCGCGAGGAAGGCTACGACGCGATCGTCGCGGCGACCGCGGCGCTCGCCCGGGCGACCGCCCGCGCCGCCGGGCGCGAGGTCGGCGCGATCGCGGTCGGCGTGGGGATGCCGGGCGGTGTGCGCCGGCGCGACGGCCTGGTGAAGAACTCGAACACGACCTGCCTCAACGGCCGGCCGTTTCGCGCCGATCTCGAGGCCGCGCTCGGCCGGGAGATCCTGTTCGACAACGACGCGAACTGCTTCGCGCTCGCCGAGACGCGCCTCGGCGCGGCCCGCGGTCACGAGCAGGGCGTCGTCTTCGGGGTCATCCTCGGGACGGGCGTCGGCGGCGGGCTGGTCGTGCGGGGGCAGGTCTGGCCCGGGCTGCACGGTATCGCCGGTGAGTGGGGCCACCACGGAGTGCAGTCGAGCTCCCCGGACGCGCGCCCCTGCTACTGCGGTCAGCGCGGGTGCCTCGAGGCCTACGCGAGCGGCCCTGCCCTCGAGGCCGACTACCTCACCCGTTCGGGCCGGCCGGCGCGCGCCCCGGAGATCGCGCGCCTCGCGCGCGAGGGGGACCGCGACGCCACCGCCGCGATGGCGTCGCTGCTCGATGCGTTCGCGCGCGGCCTCGCGAACGTGATCGACGTCGTCGACCCTTCAGCGGTCGTGCTCGGCGGAGGCGTTTCGAACCTCTCCGCCCTCTACGAGGAGGGCCGGAGGCTCGTCGCGGCGCGCGTGTTCAACGACGAGCTGCTGACGGCGATCCGCAAGCACGAGCTCGGCGACTCGGCCGGCGTGCTCGGAGCCGCGCTGCTGCCTCTGGGCGGTTGACCGCACCGCCAGATGGCGCCCCCGCCCCCGCGCCGGATATCTCGCGCGCCCTGGCGCGAGATATCCGAAGGGCCCCGCGCAAGCGGGCGCGCGGCAGAAAATAGAGAGGACATCGCGATGTCCTGGGCGCACGTCGGCGCGTGTGCGCCTTTCGTCGCCACGGCGGGGGCGATCGAAAAACCCGATCGTCGCTCGAGAATTTTCGACTGCCCCCGCTAGCGGCTCCCGTAGCATGAGCTGCATCACCGGAGGCCCGCATGCCGACGCTCGACTTCACCTGCGCGATAGGAAACCCTTTCGATGTCCGTCGATTTCGAGTGCGTGAGTCGATAAGTCGTCCCTTCTCGATGGAGTTTCTGGCCATCGCGAACGACCACAACATCGACCTCGAGACCATCGTCGGGCAGCAGGCCTCGCTGAGGGTCGACACCGGCTACAAGTACGTCGGCGGCAGCCGCAGGCAGTGGACGGGCGTGGTCAGCTCGATCGAGCAGGTGCACGCGATGGAGCCCGGTCGCCACGGCACCAGCGTGAGGTCGACCTACTTCGTGAAGGTGGTGCCCGAGGTCTGGCTGCTCACGAAGCGGATCAACCACCGCATCTATCAGCGCCTCAGCATCCCCGATATCATCGACAAGCTGCTGGCCGAGTGGAACATCGAGCCGGTGTGGAAGATCGAGCGGTCGAAGTACCCGAAGCTCGAATACAACTGCCAATACGGCGAGACCGATTTCGACTATTTCTCGCGACTGCTGGAGGTCGCCGGCATCGCCTACGTGCTCGCCGACGGGGACGAGCGCACGCAGCTGGTCCTGTCCGATGACCTGAACCTCAAGCCGCTGCGCGAGGCCCCCGCCGTCCACTACGAGGACGAGCCTCAGGAGTCGGCGCAGAAGCCGTTCGTCACCAAGCTGCGCATCCAGCACGACGTGCGCTCCGGCGCGCAGCAGCTCATCGACTTCGACTTCCGCAACCCGAGCTTCCGGCTGTTCGGCGAGGCGCCCAAGGCAGCCGCCCCCGAGAACAAGTACGAGCACTACCAGTACCGGCCCGGCGGCTTCCTGGTCGAGGCGAAGGGCGCAGCCTCGAACACGCCGACCGCCGACGACAAGGGCACGTACCGCTACGACGGCGACTACGGCAACGCTTGGGCGACGCGCGCCCTCGAGGCGAAGCGCGCGGGCAAGCGCAACGTCGACTTCGACACGAACGTGATCGACCTGGCGCCGGGCGTCGCGCTGCAGATCGACTCGCACCCCCACGACTCGATGGCCGAGCCGGTGTTGATCAACACCTTCGAGATCTCTGGCGCGCACGACGGTCACTGGGACATGCAGTGCAACGCGAGCTTCCGCGGTGACCCGTACCGACCGCCGCTGGAGACGAAGAAGCCCAAGGTCTACGGCGTCCAGAGCGCCACGGTCGTGGGGCCGAAGGGGCAGGAGATCCACGTCGACGAGTTCGGCCGCGTGCGCGTGCAGTTCCCCTGGGACCGTGAAGGGCAGTTCGACGACAACAGCTCGTGCTGGATCCGCGTCAGCCAAGGCTGGGCCGGCACCGGGTTCGGGATGATCAACATCCCGCGCATCGGGCAGGAGGTCCTCATCTCGTTCCTCGACGGCGATCCGGACGACCCCATCCTCGTCGGTCGCGCGTTCAACCAGCTGAACCCGGTGCCCTACAAGCTGCCCGAGAACAAGACGGTCAGCGGCTGGAAGACCCACTCGTCGCCCACCACCGGCGGGTACAACGAGATCAAGCTCGAGGACAAAGCCAACAAGGAGCTCATCTACCTGCAGGCCCAGAAGGACCTCCACAAGCTGGTCAAGCGCGACTGGACCGAGCGCATCGGGCGACACCACCACCGCACGATCCTCGAGCAGCAGCACCTCACGGTCGTGAAGGAGAAGTACGAGCGCCTCAAGGCCGACGATCACCTGCACATCGAGGGCGATCGGCTGCAGCTCATCGACGGCAGCACGTGCCTCGAGGTCAAGAAGAACCAGGACACGAAGGTCGGCAACAAGGAGGCGCTCGAGGCCGGCAAAGAGATTCACTACAAGGCCGGCAACAAGGTCGTGATCGAGGCGGGGCAGACGCTGACGATCAAGGGCGCGGGGGGCTTCATCACCATCCACCCCGGCGGCGTCGACATCGTCGGCACGCTGGTGAAGATCAACAGCGGCGGCTCCGCCGCGTCGGGCAGCGGCGTGGAGATCACGAAGCCGGTCGACGCCGAAGAGGCGCACCCCAAGGACAGCTCCGACCAGATCCAGGACTGACCCATGCCCCCCGCCGCACGCATCACCGACATGCACACGTGCCCGATGGTCAACCCCGGGCCCGTCCCCCACGTGGGCGGTCCGGAGATCTCGGGGAGCCCCAACGTCATCACCGGCTTCATGCCGCAGGGTCGGGTCGGCGACAGCCTGATCTGCGTCCCCGCGATCGACAAGATCGCGGCGGGGTCGCCGACCGTCCTCGTCAACAACATGCAGGCCGCGCGGCTGGGCGATCCGACCGTCCACGGCGGGCGCATCGTGGCGGGCTGCCCTACCGTGATCATCGGCGACACCGGGCAGGGCTCGACGTTCACGGGCGCCTCGGCGAACGGCACACCGTTCTGCGAGGAGTGCGAGAAGGCGAAGCAGAAGGCCATCCAGGAGCTCGGAGAGGCGCCTGTCGCGAACGTTCCCCCGCCCGGGTCGGCGAACACGATCACGCAGGCCGGCAAGAAGATCCTCGAGGACCTCAAGGAGGAGCTCGACAAGGTCCTCCCGCCCGAGAAGCGCCAGGAGCTCGAGAAGCTCGTCAAGGTCATCAAGCCCGTAGCGGAGCAGCTGCTCGCCAAGGGGGAGGACGAGCAGTCCGTCGCGAGCTGGGCGGTCGCGGCGCGCAAGGCGATCTCGGCTGCGTACGACGTCAAGCTCGACAGCTACGCTGACGTCGCGGTCTTCGTCTACGACCGCAACAAGGAGAAGTTCGGCGACGCGCTCGGCCCTGGCGTCGAGTGGCTGATGTCCGAGAAGGGCAAGACCGCCCGAGAGATCATCGAGGCGGCCGCCACCGGCAACCTCGAGGGCAAGATCAGCGAGCTGAAGGGCGACATCGTCGGTCAGCTCGCCGACGAGATCGGGCTCGACCCGCGCATCAAGGAGCTCGCGAAGGGCGCCGTGATGGGCAACTTCGAAGAGAAGCTGCGCGAGGTCGGCGGCGGCATGGCGAAAGACATCGTCACCGACGTTACGGGCAACGAGACCATCGGTGAGCTCGCCGACGCCGCGATCAACCAGAAGCTCCCCGACAAGGTGGGCGAGATCGCTGGCGCCCAGGTCGAGAAGTTCATGGGCAAGCTCGCCGGTGACGAGAAGACCGCCAAGACCCTCTCGCCGATCACGAATTACCTCAAGGGCAAGGTCAGCGAGCAGGTGACCGAGAAGCTCAACGAGCTCATCGCCGGAGGCGGCGCGTGAAGCTCGTGGTCCAAGATTTCCTCAAGACCGAGAGGCTCCACGAGCTCGACACCGACTCGGGCGACGTGACGCCCGCCGAGGGGCGTGAGCGGCGCGAGGCGAGGGGCTACTACGCCAAGCTCGGCCGCACCCCAGTCGTCTTCTACGGCGCGAGCGGCAAGCTGCATCTCCGCGCGGGGGACCGTGTGGCGCCCCTCGCGGGAGCCAAGGTCGAGCTCTCGGGCGAGGGGCTTCGGACCCTCAAGGTCTCGAGGGACGAACAGGTCATCCTCAGCGTGCAGTACCCCAACCCCGTCAACCCACCGATGGAGCTGGACCTGTCGATGGCCGAGGAGGAGGACTTCGATCTCGGCCTGTTCGTGAAGAACGTCACCTCGAGCGTGAAGCGTCGCGAGCTGATGCTCGCGAAGTGGGGCGCGTCATGACGACGTCGAGCGCCATCGACCCGAAGGCCCTGCTCCCGGCCGCGCCGGCGCGCCGCGGGATCCTGATGATCCTCTGGGGGCCTCACGCGTTCCGCAAGATCGTCCTCGAGCCCGGCCAGTCGATCACCATCGGTCGCACCGACCGCGCCGACGTCATCGTCGATGACGAGAAGCTCTCGGGCATGCACCTGTCGCTCTGGTTCTCGGGCAAGCGCGCGGTCGTGCGCGATCTCGACACGCCGCTCGGCACCGCGATCGACGGCCAGCGCTGCTCGCGCGGAGTCATCGAGCACGGCGGCTTCATCGTCGCCGGCAACACCACCTTCCAGCTCTTCTTGGAGGGCTTCACGCCCGCCGTCGAGGCCCCTCCGAGCGTGGCGCGGCTCGAGCAGATCGAGCGCGTTCGCCGCGCGCTCGGCCCAGCGGACGGCGGCCTGTGGGCGGTCGTCGACGCCGCGCGCGACGAGCGCGCGCGGTGGCTCCTTCAGGAGAGCGTGGACGATCACCACAACCTGTTCGAGGGGCCGCCCGGTCGGGTCCTCGACGACGTCGCGCCGTACCTCGTGCGCTTCCACGCCGGATCGGACCTGCTCGAGCGCCTCCTGTACGCGGGGTGGGGGAACGCTTGGGGGGTCTTCCTTCGCTCGACGGAGAGCCCCAAGGAGGTGCGCCGGCACCTGCGGCGCTTCCTCATGGTGCAGGACGAGCAGACCAACGAGCGCCTGTACTTCCGCTACTACGACCCGCGCGTGCTGCGCGAGTTCGCGCGGGTGATCACCCCGCGGCAGCGCGAGGAGCTGCTCGTCGGCCTCGAGCGTGTCGTCTACGAGGAGGACGACGGCGCGCCGGTCGTCCTCGCGCCCACGCGGGCCGGGAGCGCCTGATGTTCCGCATCAAGAAGGAGCAGATGGACCACTTCGCGGCGAACACTCGGCGGCGCTTCGAGGACAAGACCGCTGCCTACCTGCGCGCGGAGCACGGACAGCGGGTCGCTCACCTGAAGGGCGACGCGCTCGCCGAGTGGGTCCACGCCGCGGTGGACAAGGCGTCGCGCTTCGGCGTCGGCACCGAGCCGGAGGCCACCCAGCTGCTCTTGCTCTTGCTCCTGCTCGGCCTCGACGCGGACGAGCGTCTGCCGTGGGCCCGTGAGGTGCTCACGAACCGAGACCTGGTCGCGCTCGGCAAGGTGCGGCGCCTCGTGCGCCGCGCGCGCCAACACGAGGTCGCAGGGCTCGACGACGTGCTGGTCTACGAAGAGATGTCGGATCGGCGTTTGTCGCCGGCCCCGGTGCAGCAAGAGGAGGCCTGACGATGGACGGTGGAAACCAGCCGAACACTCAGTCGCGCGCCAGCACGACGCAGCCCACGCAGTGCTGCCCCCTGAAGGACGCCAAGCCCTGCGCCGTCGACGGCCTCAGCGTGAAGGTCGTCGCCTACGACGACGACGACGCGACCCTCGGCGCGGGGGGCAAGCGCAAGCAGGTGTCCATGTACCTGCAGGCGCTGAAGAAGCTGCGCGACGTGCCGGTGAAGGACAAGAGCGGCAAGCCCTTCAAGAAGGACTTCCTCGGCGCCTACGACCTCGTGTTCGAGGCGATCGCCGACTACAACTCGGCCGAGACCCCGCGCGGGTACGGCAACGCCGAGGACGTCGTCACCATCGAGAACGTCCACGCGAGCTTCACGACGCCCGACTGCCCGAGGGACGAGCACGCCCTGCTCAAGATGGTCGCGAAGACCGCGTGCCCCGAGATCAAGCAGAAGGAGATCATCCTTCACCGCGAGGGGGTCAACAACCTGAAGATGCCCGAGGACAAGAAGTTCCTCGCGCCAGGCAACGTCTTCGATCTGGCCTCGTTGGGCGCGGGCCCGTTCGTCGTCTTCGAGTGGATCGTCACCCTGTGGAACAGCACCAAGCCGAAGGAGATCGAGATCGTCGCCTTCGGCTGCGGCAAGCGCGCGAAGGACGATCAGCGCCCCGCGACCACCGATTTGAAGGCCCTCGTCCGCATCCACCGGCGCGACAACTACGTCATCGGCGTCAAGATCCCGCCGCTCGGCAGCTACAAGACCGAGCACAAGACCGACGGCTCCAGCGAGAGCACGCTCGCCTACGGCGTCCCGGGGATGCGCAACGAGACGAAGACCGAGACCAACCGCAACGCGGGAGGGCTCGGCAGCAACGGCCCCGGCACGCGCGATCTGGTCGAGAAGCAGGTCTCGCTGTCGCAGCGCGGGCCGGGCACCGAGAAGCGCGAGATCCGCATCAATCAGTTCGGCGACGCCGACCGGGGCAAGCGCTTCCGCTCGAAGGAGGTCGACGAGCGCCTCTCCAAGGTCCACGGGTTCGACGTCGTCATCGCCCGCAACGACCGCGAGATCGGGCTCGAGGATCTGATCTCGTCGAGCCGCGAGATCGCCCAGGGCGCCAAGAAGGCCTACCAGAACCGCGGCCTGGCGCTGCAGCAGCTCAAGCAGTCCGTGTCGAGCTTCGCGGCGGCGATCGAGGGCATCAAGGACCTGTGGAACAAGGTCCCGAAGTGGGGCTTCTATTTCACGTTCGACCTGAAGGTCTTCGCGGGCTCGCTCAGCTTCGAGTGGGGCCCCGCGTACGTCGACGGCCCGCTGGGCGATCGGTATTACCCGGTCGTCACCCAGTACAAGGGCAAGATCGCGATGGAGATCGTGAACCTGACCCTGACGCTCGGGTTCGGGTTCTCGTTCCAAGCCGGCGGCAAGACCGGCATCAAGGCGTCGATCGAGGGAACGCTCAACTTCAAGGCCGCGATCAACAAGACCTTCAGCGGCAACGAGGAGGAGGGCAAGTACATCAACATCGAGAGCGAGTGCAACGGCAAGCTCGGCCCGATCTTCGAGGTGCAGATCCTCGGCTGGACGCTCACCCGCGCCGAGGCGTCCGTCTCGTCCGGGCTGCAGCTCAAGGGCGGCGCGCTGATCGTCGACAAGAAGACCAACAAGCTCGGCTTCCGCGGCACCATCATCTCGAAGCCGGTGGTCTGCACCGCGTCGTTCCGCGGCCCGTTCTTCTGGCAGAAGTACGAGATGGAGCCGAAGGTCTTGCTCGAGTCGGCGAACATCTACCAGTTCAAGTGAGCGTCGTGCGCTGAACGTGGCGTTCAAGTAGGCTCGCACCGCTGCCCATGAGCCAATCGACGATCATCTTGTCGCAGCTCGAGATCGACGACTGTCGCGCGGAGCTGTTCGTGAACGGCGCGCCGCTGTCGCGCCTCACGAACAGCGGCGTGCACCTCGAGAACGTCGCGGCGGAGCAGTGGCTCATCCCCGGCAGCAACGTGATCGAGGTGTTGGTCGAGCCGGGGCCGACGCCCTCGCAGGCGCGCGCCGGCGTCAACGACCTGGAGTTTCGTCCGATGAGCGCCATCGCGCGCCTCATCCGCTTCAGCGAGGGGGCCAAAGGCACGGTTGAGACCGGCGAGCTGCTCGGCGCGGCCACGTTCGACTGGCGGGGCGGCAACCCGAACCGGCAGGCGTTCCCGCGCTCGGTCACGTCCACCGTCGAGCTGGGCGCGGCTCACGGGGCGTGGCTCTGGCAGAGCGCTCCGGCGCTCACGCTCGACGACGCGCTGATCGACGAGGCTCGGGCCGTCATGGACGAGCTCGAGGCCGCCATCCGAGGGAGCCACGCCGACCGAGTGTGGAGCCTGCTCGAGCTGCAGAACAGCGAGCTGCTCCGGGCGTTTCCCGCCTACACCGAGGCGGGCCTCCGCCAGGAGCTCACGCAGATGCTGAGCTACTACAAAGCGGCGGGCGAGGTGAGCGCCTTGCCCCGCGACAGAGGCGCCCACGACTTCAGGCTCGTGTGCGGCGGGCGCCTGGTGCAGCTCGTCGACAAGGACTACGACCCGACCTTCCGCATCATGGACACCCGCCTCGAGCGGGTGGTCCACTTCCCGCTCTTCTTGGGGCGCGTAGGCAAGGAGCTGCGCGTCCTCAGGTAGTAGGGCCGGCATAGCCCGCGATCAGGCCGAGCGGAGCGAGGCCAACGCGGGCGTGATGCCGGCCCAAAAAGTAGGGCCGGCATAGCCCGCGATCAGGCCGAGCGCAGCAAGGCCAACGCGGGCGTCATGCCGGCCCAAGAGCTAGGAGCTGGGCGTGTCCTGGGGCGGGTGCGCCGCGTGCAGGTCACGCCGGATCTGGTCCACGTATTTGTTCACGAGCTCGTCGACCCGCGCCGGCGACGGCGACCGTACGATCACGCCTACGTGGTGCTTCTTGTCGAGCCGCCACACGACCTCGGGATCGGCGAACGTCGAGTAGTCCGGGTGCTCGTGGCGCGCCAGGGAGACCACGATGCCCGCGTATTCATCGCGCGACGGCGGTAGCTCGTAGGGGCCCGTCTCGCCGGCGAGCTCGATCTTCGCCCACTCGCGCCAGGGGTTGAGGCCGGTCGCCGCCTCGATCATGTCGGCGAGGTGGGCGCCGCCGACGCGCGCGCTCGTCTCGAGGAAGTAGAGCTGCCCGTCGTCCTTGCCGCGGATGAACTCGGTGTGCGAAGAGCCGCGCACGAGGCGCAGCCCGCTGAGGACCTGAGCGTTCATCTCGTACAGCGCCCGCGAGTCGTCGGTGCCCGGCGGCAGGATGCGCGACGTGAAGACGTCCCCGTCGTGCGACACGTCGAGCGGCGGCTTGCCGTAGCGGCTCGCGCGCTGAAAGAGGATCTTCCCGTCTCGCACCAGGGAGTCGACGTGGAAGACCTCGCCCGGGACGTAGCGTTCGAGCAGGAAGCCCGCGCGCTCGTCGCCGAGCTTGTCGAGGATCGCGTGCAGATCTTCTTTCGCGTGGGCGCGCTTGATGCCGATCGCGCCGGCGCTCGAGCGCGGCTTGACCATCCAAGGTGCCGGCACCCGCTCGATGAACTCGGCGATCTGCGCGTCGTTCAGCAGGTGCACGAACTCGGGGACGCGGATCCCGAGGGACTGGGCACGGACGCGCATGGCGAGCTTGTCACGGAAATAGCGGGTGGTGGTCTCGCCCATGCCCGGGATGCGCAGGTGCTCGCGGAGCATGGCCGCGATCTCGAGGTCGAAGTCGTCGAGCGGGACGATGCGGTCGAAGACGCGCGTGCGCGCCAGGTAGCTGATGGCGCGCAGCGACTCGGCCGGGTCCCACTTCTTGTCGACGTCACGCATGTAGAACAGCTCGTCGATCGCCTCGGCTGGGAAGCGGTGCTCGTGCTTGAGGCTCTCCGACGTGATCAGGACGACCTTCCAGCCGAGGTCCTTGCAGGCGCGCAAGAAATCGTGGCCCTTCTCATAGCTCGCGATGACGAGGACGGTCTTGTCGCTGTTGCCCATCGTCGCGGATGATATGGGATGACAGGCTTGCGAGTCTCTACTGGCTTCGAGAGCGCTCGGATCGAGGTGCTCCACACGGATCAGCGGCGCGTCCGCGTCGCCGTCCCTCCAGATCTCGCCGCGCCTCGATTCCGCCAGTGGTTCGCCTTCGACGTCGAAGGGGAGCCTGGGGCGTCCGCCGAGATCGTGATCGACAACGCGGCCGAGTGCACCTGGGCGGACGCGTTCGGGGGTGACTATCGGGTGTACGTGTCCGAAGGCGACGCGTGGAGGAGGGGTGACAGCCGCGTCGAGCGGGGCAGGCTCGTCCTTCGGCACATCTTCACTCGCCCTCGCGTGCGGATCGCGTTCTACCCCCCGTACCCCTCGAGCCGGCTCAGAGACCTGCGCGCGGCGGTTCGAGAGGCTGGAGGCGCGGTCGATCTGCTCGGCGTGACCCCGCCGGGCAGGAGCGTCGAGCGCTTCGTCCTCGGAGCGGGGGACAAACACGTCTGGGTGCTCGCCCAGCAGCACCCCGGCGAGGCGATGGCGGGCTGGTTCGCGGAGGGGCTCGTGGCGGCGCTCTGTGAGCGCCACGGCGCCGCGAGGGCGCTCGCGCTGGAGGCGACCCTCTCGATCGTGCCGCGGATGAACCCGGACGGCGCCGCGATCGGCAACCACCGCACCACTCCGCGCGGCGTCGACCTCAACAGGTCGTGGGAGAGCGAGGACGCCCCGGTCGAGGTCTCGTCCGTTCGCGACGCGATGCGCATGACCGGCGTCCACTTCGCGCTCGACGTGCACGGCGACGAGCGGCTGCCGTGGGTGTTCGCGCAGCCCGCCGATCGATTCACAGGGCGACGGGCCGGGATCGACCGCGCGATCGGTCGCTTCGAAGAGGCGTTGTCGGGGGCGACGCCCGACTTTCAGACCGAGCACCGATACCCCTACGCCCCGGCCGACGTGCCGAGCATGATCTTCGGGGCCAACTGGATCCAGGGCACGTTCGACTGCCCTGCGCTGACGCTCGAGATGCCGTTCTCCGACCACCGGGGGCACCCCGAGGAGCGAGGGTTCTTCCCGGCGCGCGCGCGGCGCCTCGGGCACAGGGCGGCGATCGGGATCTTGGCGGCGATTACCTGACGCGGCCGCCCTGCGCTTCGGCGAGCGCTTGCGCCAGGACCTTCGGCGAGCAGGGCTTCATCAGGAAGCCGGACGCTCCAGCGTCGAGCAAGGCCTGCACGTCCTCGTCCATCGGGGACCCCGACAGCAAGAGCACCACGACCCCGGGATCTTGCGCGCGCATCGCCTCGAAGACCGCGCGGCTGCCCGGCCCAGGCATCACCATGTCGAGCACCACGGCGGTCACCTCCGCGCCGTGCTCCCGAAACGCAAGCACCGCGGCCGCCGCCCCGTTCGCCTCCAGCGTGCGGTAACCCAGCCCGGTCAGGGTGGCGGCGAGCGCGCCGCGCACGAGGTCGTCATCGTCCACCATGAGGATCGTGCCGGTGCCTCGCGCGCTCGGCTCCCCGCGTGCTCGGGGGGCCTCGTCGCCGGGGGGCGGCCCTGCCGGCAGGGTGAGTCGCATCGTCGTGCCCTCGCCGTCGAGCCCGTCGAGGATCTCGATCGTGCCCCCGTGCCCCTCGACGATGCCGAAGACGGTCGCGAGGCCGAGGCCCGTCCCCTTCTCGCTCCCGTACGTCTTCGTCGTGAAGTAGGGCTCGAACACCCGCTCCCGGAGCGCCGCGGGGATGCCTGGCCCGTCGTCGAGGACCTCGAGCACCACGCGCTCGCCCTCGTGGCGCGTGCGCACGAGCACGCGGCTCCCTTTGCCGGTGGTCACGGCGTCGCGGGCGTTGACGACCAGGTTCATCACGACCTGCTCGAGCTGCGAGGGGTCTCCGAGAACGGTGGTCTGGTCGCCCGCTCCGAGCTCCATCGCGACGTGGACGCCCTTCATCGTCCGCGTGAAGAGCTCGCGCATCGCGCCGAGCACGCGATCGAGCACGACCGGTGCGGCGCGGTGCCGGCCTCGCCCCGCGAAGCCGAGCAGCGAGCGCGTCAACAGCGCGCTCTTCTCGGTGAGGTCGTCGATGATGCCGAGCGACGCGAGCCGCCTGGGATCGGCCTCACCCTCCGATAATTCGTGCGCCAGCAGCTTGATCCCGAGGATCAGGTTGTTGAAGTCGTGCGCGATCCCTCCCGCGAGGGTGCCGATCGCCTCGAGCCGCTGCGACCGCTGGAGGCGCCTTTCGCTCTCCGCTTGCGCGATCTCCGCGAGCACCTGCTTGGTGATGTCGAAGAAGGCGACGACGACGTGGGTGACGTCTCCGTCCGCGTTCATCACGGGGCGGCTGAAGGCGCGCACATGAACGATCGTGCGGTCGGGGCGCCGGATCATGATGTCGTCGTTGACGACCAGCTGGCGCTCGACGAGGGCGCGCACGAACGGCATGCGCTCCTCGGGGTAGGGCGCGCCCTCGCGGGTGAGGATGCCATAGGGCTCGGAGTAGTTGCCGACCGTGACGTCGGACCGGGCGCTCTGGCCCATGATCTCGCCGAACATCCGGTTGGTGTAGATCTCCTCTCCACTCGGCGCGCGGGCCACCCACACGCCCACCGGCAGGTCATCGGTGAGGGCGTTGACGATGGCCCGATCGCTGGGGACCTCGTCCGCCATCGCTAGCGAACGATCCTGGCGACCGCCGCGACCTTCATCGCGGCCGAGTGGGACTCGTACTGATCGGCTTGGAACTGGGCCTCGACGATCAGCCGTACGCGCAGGCGGCGAAACAGCGGGAGCTTCTTCGCGACGCTCTCGGGGAAATACGTCGGGATGCCGGTCGAGGAGCCCGCGAAGAAGAACAGGCTCCTCAGGTGGGGCTCCCCGAAGACGGAGCGCTTCTGGTACGCGCGCCGCTCGAGCAGCGCGCGCTCGGTCTGGTCGTCGAGGTACGTCGAGGCGACGGGCCGGCTCGCGCTCGCGAACGCCTCGCGGACCCGCGTCGTCATCGAGGTCGCGACGTCCGGCGACGCGACGAGCCCCGGGGTCGCCAGGAACGCGGTGGCCTGCTCGAGGGTCTTCTTGAGCTCGTCGTCGCTGGAGGCGAACGGCGTCGCTGCAGAGACGGTCGCCTTGAGCAGCTCGAGCTCGTCGAAATCGAAGCGCACCTCACCTACCAACAGGAGCAGCTGCGCCGCGAAGCGGCCGTCGGCGCGCACGGCGTCGAGGAGCGCGAAGTCGACGCCGTCTTGGCCGCTCGGCGTCCCTCGCGCGACGACCTCGTAGACCTCACGCCTGTCTTCCATCTCGCCGGGCTCGTCGACGAGCGCGGGCTCGTCGACCTCGGGGTCGAACGGCCCCTGCTCGAGCTGGTCGAGGATCTTCTTCCACTCGGCCTTGCGACGGATTCGCGCAGCGACCTCGGGGCTCCACCAGAGCAGCTGCAAGACGTCGCCCTCGATCTTGCGTGGCGCGCGCCCCGCGTTCGCGCCCGTAGGCCGCCCGTCGGCCGCGGCGTTGGAGGCGCTCACCAGGCCTCCGAGCGCCGCCGTCGAGGCGTGCATCAGGACAGGCGCAGGGGGCGCCACGGGCGCGCCGCTCACGCCCGACCAAGCAGCTGCGGGCGCGCTCGACGGTGGGGCGAGCGCCTGGGTGACGACCGGTGCCTGCGCGACCGGCGGGGCCATCGGCGCCACCAGGGGCTGGGGCGGAGGCGGCGGCGGGACGGTCGGCGGCTGGTTCGGGGCCGACGGGGGAGGCGCGGGCATCGCGGGCGCCGGGTTCCCGAAGGTGGGCGGGCGGACCCCCAGCGACGCCGCGGTCGGGTATGCCCCGGACCAGCTCGCTGGGGCCTCCCCTGCGAAGGGAAGGCCGCCCTGAATGGTCGACGTCTGACCGGGAGGCGGCAACGGGGGCAACCCGGGCGGCGTCGGCGGCAGGCCCACGGTCGCGTTAGTCGCGGTCGCCTCGCCGAAGGGGAGGCCGGGGTTCGTCGACTTCGCGGCGTCTCTCGCGCGCGCGTTCTGGAACGGGAGCCCCACTCCGCCGCCGGTCGCGCGTGGATCGGCCGTCGCCCCCGTGCGTCGATCGAACGGCGTCCCGTCGACGTCGCGCACGAGCTCCTCGCCGGCGGAGGTGCGCTCCGACGCGAGCGCGTCCAGCATCGTCTCGCGCGGGCCGACGGCGTGCTCGACCGTGCGCCAGCTCTGCCGAGCGCGCTCGATGGACTGCGCGACGCGGTACGACTCGCCTTGGTGCTCGACCGCGAAGTGCCCGCGCCAGGTGAGCGTCGCGATCGAGCGATCGCTGTCGATGACGAGCGTGTCGGCGCGCATCGCGGGCCGGTCGGTCGACCCGCTGCGCCGCGTGACCGTGAACCGCGGTCGCACCCCTGGGAGCTTGGTGCTGAGCACGGCGTGCCGCGGGTGCAGGTTCTCGAGCAGCACGCCCGCGCTGTCCGAGATGGCGTCGAGCTGTTGATCGGCCGGCGCGACGTTGAAGAACCCGAGATCGAACCCCTCGGGCAGCGGCTCGGTGCGCCAGCTACCGGACGTGATGGTCGCGCGGTGATAGCCGAGCTTCGACTCTCGCGCGGGCCACGACGGCGCCACGGGGCCAAAGCCGATCGGATCCCCGGCGCTCATCGTGTCGTCGCCGCGCCCGACCTGCGTGAGGTTCGGGAGCGGCGCCCTGCCGAACTTGTCGCGGCTCTTGGTGTCGATGCCGACGGGGTTCCACGTGCCCTGGCCGCCCGCGGCCCGCTCGTAGACGATCGGCATGCGCGAGAAGCGCGGCCCTTGGTAGACGGTCCCGTCGGGCCCGACCGAGCGATCTGCGACCAGCTCGATCGACTTGTCGATCGACTCGACGACGAGGCGCGCGACGAGCGAGCGAACGGCCTTGCCCGGCGGCGCGAAGGCGTGGCCGACGAGCACGACGTCGACCTTGGGCTTCGTGGGGGAGAGATCGCTCGCCGCGGAGAGGCTCCGCTTCGCGTCGTCGTCCCAGTACGCGTCGTGCTCGAACAGCGGCTCTTGGGCGGCCGCGAGCTTCGCCTCACCCGGCTCGAGCGAGAAGGTCGCCTTGCAGACGATGGTGACGAGCCAGGTCGCGGGGCGGGGTTGCCACAGCAGCGTCGAGTAAGGCAGCTCGCCTCGTGCGTCCATGCGAGGGTAGGACGATACACCAGCCGCCTGCCAGGTGCTCGCGTGCCCACGTCCGACGAAGAAGCCCGCCGCTAGGGCGGGCTCTTCGACCGTTCGCTCGACCCTACTTCGAGGGCGCCTTTTCCGGGGGCGGGTCGCCCGTGTCGGGCGGCGTCGGCGTCGGCGGCTTCGGCTCCGGAGGAGTGGGCGGCGGATCAGGCTTCGGCTGCGGCGCGGCCGCCTCTGCCTGTGCTTGCGTCTGCGTGTCGGCGCCGCCGCAAGCCGCGAGCGTGAGCCCCGACAGCATGATGGCGATGCCCAAAGTTGCGATGACCTTCATGGCCGTGC
This sequence comes from Polyangiaceae bacterium, assembly GCA_016719945.1. Lineage (GTDB taxonomy): Bacteria > Myxococcota_A > Polyangia > Polyangiales > Polyangiaceae > Xiheicaenibacterium. The sequence continues at coordinate 62,466 of JADJYE010000031.1, forward strand.
CTCCTGCAAACGCGAGGGGTTCTCGCGTGGTCGCTGTCATGAATGGCAACGAACGTGCCGGTCCGCAAGTCCTCGAATCTGGCTGGTTTCGTGCGTGCTCGCGCGCAATTGACGCGTGCTTTCATGCAGCAATCGCGCGCGACCTCGATCGAACCCCGATCAGGACTTCGCGTCGGCGATCCCAGGAGCCGGGCTCACGCGCTGAAAGCCCACGCCCAGCACTAGTCCGCCAGCGAGCGAGACGAGCGCACCGTAGCGACATTTCTCGCGGAGCACTCCGCGCGCGATCACGCCTTCGCCCCTGTCCACCTCTACCGCTTGGCCTTCGCGCAAGCCGCCGAAGATCGCGGCTCGCGCCGCGGCGACGCGCAGCGCCTCCGGCGCTGGGCCCGTACGCAGCGTGACCGCGCTCGGGTCCGAGCGCTTGACGTGACCTCGTTCGAACAGCACGTCGATCGCGGCGAGCTCGGCTGCCAGCACGACCCCCGCCCGCGCGCCCCCTCCCGCGGTCGCGACGTCGACGATGGCGCCGATTCGGAACGGCCCCGCCTCGGGGCTCACGCGCCCACCCAGCCGCGCGCGCGTCGCGTCGACCGTGGGCGGCGAGATCGCGTCCGAGATCCTCGAGCCCCGAGCGAGAAAGACCTTGCGGGCCACCCCTCAGTTCCTCTCCGAGAAGGGGTTGAACGGTCGCTCGGGCGGCGGAGCAGCCGGCGCCGGAGGCGACGCGTGAGCGGGCGGTGGCTCGCTCGCCTGCGCCTTCGCGGTCGCAGTCCCCTTGGCCTGTGAAGGCGCCTCGGACCGGGAGCGTGCCGACGCGAGCGCCGCCACCGAGCTCGCCGCTGGGCTCGACGTTGGAGCGCTGGCTGTGGGCTCGCTCGTGGGGGGCGACGGGGTCGCCGCCGCCGAGGTCGTCTCGGCGCCGGCGGGCGAAGTGGGGATGGGCGCGAGCCGATCGATGCGTCGGTTGATGATCACGCCGAGGCCCTCTCGGGCGAGGACCTGACCGCTCGCCGGAGCGCTCTTGCGGTACGCGGTCAGAGCCATCGCCACCAACGCGCACGTCGCGATCGCCAGCGCCGCGACGAGCCCTTGGACGACGCGGGTGCGTCGGCTTCGATCGAAGCGAACGGTCCCGCCGAGCGCGTCGTCGTGCGCGACGGGCGGCGTCGTGCCGACGTCTTGCCGGAGCGCTCCCCTCAAGATCCTCGCGCAGCGCTCCGCGGCGCCGGCGCTCGAGGACGGTGCGAACGGCTCGAGCGCAGCGGCGAGCGCGGCGACGTCGACGTAGCGCTCGTCGGGCCGCTTGCGGAGCGCGCACGCGACGACGGCGTCGAGCCCCGCGGGGAGCGCGGTCGGGGCGACCGTGGAGAGCGCCGGAGGCTCGCGCTCGAGCACCTGCGCGGTGATGTTGGAGACGGTGTTCCCGCCGAAGGCAGGGCGACCCCCGACCAGCTCGTAGAAGATCGTCCCCAGCGACCACACGTCGGCGCGCGCGTCGACCGAGCTCGACGAGCGGATCTGCTCTGGCGACATGTACAACGGCGTCCCCATGGCGACGAAGGTCTAAGTCTGAACGAGAACGGCCTCGTCCTCGGTACGGACCCCCTTCGCGATGCCGAAATCGAGCACCTTCAGCAGGGGTGTGCCGTCGGGGCGGGTCGTCACGAACAGGTTCGACGGCTTGAGATCGCGATGCACGATGCCGTGCGCGTGGACCTCTGCCATGCCCTCGCAGGCCTGCAGCAGGTACGCCGCGGCCTCGTCCACGCTCATCGGCCCGTCCTCGAGCAACATCGAGAGGTCTCGCCCGACGAGCAGCTCCATGACCAGGAAGGGGCAGCCGTCGTGCTCCCCCGTATCGTAGAGGCGCACGCTGTGCTCGCCGCGCACGCGCGCGGCCGCGCGTCCCTCCTGCGCGAAGCGACCGACCGCCTCCTCGTGCGAGCGGTAGCGCTCGTGCAGGATCTTCACCGCGACGCGCTGCCCGTGGCCCACGTGACGGGCCTCGACGACGACGCCCATCGCGCCCTGACCGATCAGCCGCAGGACCTCATAGCGACCGCCGAGGATATCGCCCACGCGCACCTGCGCGGGCTCGTGCGGACCCTGGGATTCGGCGATCACGAGCCACCATCGTAGGAAAAGCTAGGCCCCGCCGCCAGTCGCTCCCTCGCGGGCGTCGCTCGCCTCGGCGCTCGCCGGGGCGCTGGGGGCGGCGGGCGGCTCGAGCGGCGGCAGGGAGTCTTCGGAGACGCCCGGGCCGATCAGGAGGATCTCCTGGGTCGCCGGGTAGATGTCCTTCGTCTCCTCGACAGTCACCAGCCCGCTCGCGAGGTCTTTCACGGTCTTGAGCTTCTTGATGGAGAGCCCGCGCTTGCCCTTCTGCTTCACGCGGAACTCTCCAGCCGGCAAGAAGGGCGCCTTCTCGAGCTTACGCGAGTACTTCAGGATGCCGAGCGTCTCGGTCGCGAGGGAGACGTCCACGCGTCGCTCCTTGCCGAGCAGCTCGAAGCGAAGCTTCCCTGCCTCGGCCTTCGCGCTCACGACCACGGGGAAATCGTAGGGGTTCTTGAGCCGCAGATCGAGCACAGGAAACGACACGGTCGCGTCCATCCCCGGGCGGATGTAGCCGCTCGGGCGGGAGTGGTTCCGCCGCTCGACGACCTCGAAGCCCCCGAAGAACGCGGCCGCGTACAGCGTGCTCGCGACCTGGCACGAGCCGCCCCCGATGCCCTCGCGCATCTCTCCCTTGTAGATCTCGGGCGCAGAGTAGAAGCCGTTGTCGACCGAGCGGGGTCCCACGGCCTCGTTGAAGCTCACCGCCTCGTTGGGCATCAGCACCAACCCATGCAGCAGGCCAGCCGCGCGGCGGATGTTGCCGTCGCGCCCCGCGGGACCTCCGAAGCGGGTTTCGAACGAGGCGACGACGGTCGCGATGTCGGCACCCTCGACGCTCTGCCGCGTCGCCGCCGGGACGACCCGGAACGGCCCGAGCTCGACCCTCTCTTCGCCCTTGCGCGCCGTGGTGAGCACCGCCTCGGCCGCGGCGTACAGGTCGAGGTACGCGCCCTCCTTGTGCTCCGAGACGACGTCGCGGCCCTGCTCGCGATCGACCTTCCGCCGCGCCGGCACGGGCGCGACATCCAAGAGCTCCTTCAGAGGCACGAGCCGCTGTGCGAGGGCGTCGATCGGGAGCTCGACGTGAAGCGCGAGATCGTAGCGCCCGCGGCGCGCGGCGCGGGCCTCGCCGACCCTCGACAGCAGCCCGCCTCGCTGACCGATCGTCGACGCGGCGTTCGCGACGGCCTCGACGTCGATCGTCGCCCCCAGCTCCCGGAGGGAGACCTCGGCGAGCTCGCGGCTGTCGTAAAGGAGCGTGACCCTGCGATCGAGCAGCTCGCTCGCGCGCTCGTCGGCGACCTGCCGCGGTGGCTTGCCTGCGGGGACCCGCTGGCCGTCGATCTTCAGACCGGTCGGGCCGAGCCCGGGCGCGGGCAGCTCGGCCTCGAGCGCCGCGCGGGCGCGGGCGTCCAGGGCGCGGCCACCCAAGGCGAGGCCTGCGGCGATCGCCATCGAACCGAAGAGGAGGGCTGCGCGACGGAGCATCGGTCGTTCGACGAACGCCGCGGGGGCGCGCGGCATTCTCGGGAGGTTACCCGAGCAGCGCGGCCTCGTCGCCAGGCTCGCGCGGGCTACTTGCCGATGGCCTGACGGTAGACCCAGCCCTTCGATTTGCCGGACTCGATGCGGAACCAGTCGCCCTTCTGCTCGACCAGCTTCACCCGCGTCCCCTGGGGGAGCCGCGCGACCACCTTCCCCTCGTCCGGCGTCTCCCGCACGAGCGCCTTCTCCCAGGTGACCGTGGCGCGTCCGAGGCCGGGCTCGTCTTGCGCGCCGGCGTCGCCGGGCGCGCCCGCGTCGGGGGGCGCCTTCCCAGGCGAGTAGAAGGCTAGGTCGTAGACGAGCGTGTACTTGAGGTGCGTGTGTGGGACCTTCTCGAGCTCGATGCCCTTGAGCTCCTTGTAGGCGCACGCGATCACGCCCCTGACCGTGTCGGACGGCAGGCCGCTCTTCTTCTTCTCACCCTCGATGACGAGGTCGTTCTTCTCGAAGTTCAGCGTGAGCTGGAGCGAGAGGGAGCCGTCGAGGCCGATGACGGCCGGGCAGCGCGCGAGCTCGGCGAGGCGCGGCTTGGCGTGCTTGTCGAAGCTGATCTTCCCGCACTCGTCGAGCTTGTCGTTCTTCTTGTTGCGACAGCTGTCCACCCTTCCGTCGGCGACGACCACGGTCTGCTTGTTGGTCGGAGCGTCGCCGTTCGCCGTGGGCTCCTCGTCGGCAGGGGCTTCGGAGCCGGCGGCGACCGCGCTGGCGGGCGGGGGAGCGATGGCGCCTGCGGCGGCCGAGGCCAGCGGCGGCGGGCTGCCTCCGGGGACGTCGGGCCCGACGGTCACGCCAGAGGCGCGGCCAGACGATGCCGACGGCGAAGCCTACGACCGCGACGATCCCGACCTTGCTCGTCAGGGCGCGATCCTGCTGCGCGGTCGGGACCTCGACCGAAACGCCGGACGTCTTGCGAGGGAACAGGGCCATGGGCCTCGGTGCAACTAGCACAACGCTCCGAACCGGAGCAATTTCTGTCGGGCCGCCCGCGCGGGCGGTTCGCGGTCCGACTACGCGCGGGCTCGGCCGCCCATTCCGCGACGCCTACCCACGCAGCTTGGCGAGCTCGCGCTGCGCCGCGGGCAGGGTGATGTCTCGCGCGGCGACGATCGCCTGCGCCACGCCCTCGACCTCGGCCCCCTTCGCGCCGGCTTGCGCGGCGACGCTCCGCGCGTGGAGCGTCATGTGCCCGCGCTGGATCCCTTCGGTCGCCAGCGCGCGGAGCGCGGCGAGGTTGGAGGCGAGCCCTGCGCACGCCGCGATCATCGCCAGCTCCCGGGCTGTCTTCACGTCGAGCAGCTCGAGCGCGGCGCGCGCGCCCGGGTGAACCTTGATGGTGCCGCCGACGATGCCGAGCGCCATCGGCAGGGTCATCTTTCCTTCGAGGTCGCCGCTCGCGTTCGTGCGCCAGGTAGCCAGGGGGCGATAGACCCCGCTCCTCGACGCGTAAGCGTGCGCGCCTGCTTCGACCGCCCGCCAGTCGTTGCCGGTCGCGATGACGACGGGGTCGATGCCGTTCATGATGCCCTTGTTGTGCGTGGTCGCCCGATAGGGATCGCGCTCGGCGAAGATCGAGGCCTCGACGATCCGATCGCGGACCTCGGGGCCCGCGATGTCGGGCGTCGCGAGGGACGCTGCTGGCGCGGTGCCTCGCACGTGGACGCAGCGGCGCTCCGCCAGGTTGGTGAGGATGCGCAGGCCGACGCGGCCGCCGCTGATCTCGGCGATCCGCGGCGCGAGCGCCTCGGCCATCGTGTTGACCATGTTGGCGCCCATCGCGTCGCGGCAGTCGACGTGGAGGTGCACGACGAACAGGCCCTCGCCGCGATCGAAGGCCTCGAGCTCGCGCGCCCCGCCGCCGTGCCGCACGATCTCCGGGAAGGCCGCGTTCGCCGCCTCGAGCAGCTCCGCCGAGCGCGCGAGCACCCGCTCCCGCGCGGCCGGATCACGCACGTCCCACAGCTGGATCTGCGCGGTGGTGATCGGGTCGTCGGCCTCCCCTGTGAAGCCTCCGCCCTCGCGCACCATGCGCGCGGCGTTGCTCATGGCGGCGACGACCGAAGGCTCCTCGACGACCATGGGGACGAGGTGGTCCTTACCGTTCAGTCGCAGGTTGAGCCCGACCCCGATCGGCAGCGCATACAGGCCGATGACGTTCTCGATCATCTTGTCGGCGAGGTCGTGCGTGAGCCCGCGCACGAACGCGGCGTCGAGCGAGGCGCTGTCCACGCCGCGCCGCTTGGCGATCTCGTCACGGCGCTCGTCGAGCGAGCGCTTGTAGAAGCCGGGGATCCGCGAGTCGGTTGCCATCGCGGGCTCATGGTCAATCCGCGAGCGGGCGTAAACCCCCCCGGGTAGAGCAGCGGCGCGGCCCGCCGGTCAGCGAGGTCGCGCGGAGGCGCGGCTGGATGGCGCGGCGCTCGACCCGGCGCTCGCCGACGCCGGAGCGCTGGCGGTCAGCGTGGCGCTCGGCGTGAGGCGCGGGGGCTCCGGCCTCGCGGGCTCCTCGCTGAGGGCGGGTCCGGCCGAGCCGGTCGTGCCAGGCGTGTCGGTCGAGAGCCAATACGCGCCGAGCAGCAGCGCGACGTGGACGAGGGTGCCAACGACGATCGAGGCGGCGACGACGCTGCGTCGGTTCCCGGGCCGCCGGAGCAGCGGGTTCGACAGTGACCCGGAGTTGTCCGAGAAGGCCAGGTCGGCGCGGTACGGGTTGGGCATCATCCCGCTCGAGACGTCGAAGAACGCGTTGTCGGGCCGCCTCTGGCGCGGCAGCGGCAACGTCTCGGTCGGCGAGTGTGAAGGGGGCACCTCCGCGAGGCTCGCCTGCACCCGCCTCGCCGCCTCGCGGGCCTCGACGGCGAGCTCGACGGCGCGCGCGTCCATCCGTGTCGTGGGCGCGAAGTCAGCCTCGTCGCTCGGCGTGAGCTCAGCGACCTGGGGGACCCGAGGCCGGGCGATGGCAGGTTTCGGGCGCGCCGGCTCCGAGGGCGCGGGGGTCGGCGCGGCAGGCTGGCTCGGACGCGGCGGCGGGGGCCGTGAGGCCGGCGCTGGGGCGGGCTCGTCGGTCGTGTCGCCGGTGGGCGGCGGCTGCGATGGGGGCCCGGCGCGCAGCAGGATCGGCATCGAGCCATACCCGGCGCGCGCGAGGGCCGGCTGCACGTCGCTGGAGCTGAGCTTGATGGTGAAGGTGGTCGGCCGCTGCAGCTTCGCGCTGACGGCGCGGCGGGCCTCGTCGACGCTCAGGCGCTCCGTCGTGATGACGTCGGGGTCCGTCGCCACCGCGCCCGGGTACAGGCGCGAGATCGCGATCAGCGCGTCGGACATCTCGAGCGGTGTCGCGAAGCGATCGTCCGGCGCCACCGCGAGCGCCCGATCGAAGAACGCGTCGAGCGCGCGCGGCAGCCCCTCGACGAGCTGCGTCGGCTTCGGCCGCTGGCCGCGCAGGACCTTCTGCCCGATGAGGAAGGGCGAGTCGGCCTGGAACGGCAGCTCGCCAGTCAGGAGCACGAACGCCACCACGCCGAGCCCCCACACGTCGGTCCTGGCGTCGACCCGCTGGGCTTGAGTCTGCTCTGGGCTCATGTACGACGGGGATCCGACGCCGACGTTCGTCTTCGTGATCTCGGAGGACGTGTCCTCGAGCGGCTTCGCGATCCCGAAGTCGAGCACCTTCAGCACCGTCTCGCCCTCGACGCGAGCGAGGAAGAGGTTGCCCGGCTTCACGTCTCGGTGGATGACCCCGGCCTTGTGCGCCGCCGTGAGTCCGCGGGCAGCGTGGGTCACGATCTGCGCCACCTCGGTGAGCGACCAGTACCGCCGCTGCGAGCGCAGGTACGCGAGGTCGTCGCCCTCGAGCAGCTCCATCACCATGAAGGGGCCGATCGAGTCGACCCCGTAGTCGAAGATCTGCACGACGTGGGGAGAGCGCAGCTGCCCGAGGGCCCGAGCCTCGCGCTCGAAGCGCGCCCTGAGCACCTCGTTGGACACCGCGCTCGGAGCGAGGATCTTCACCGCGACGAGGCTGTCGAGGGACAGATGGCGGGCCACCCAGACCTGTCCCATGCCCCCTTCGCCGAGTAAACGCTCGAGGCGGTAGCGTCCAACGATGACCGTACCGGCGCTCACCAACCGCGAGTGAAGCCGAGATCCAGTGCGAGCGCAAATGGGGCGCTCGCGCAACCCTCGTGGGCTATTTCTTGCGCGGCCTGGGCAGACCGAGCGCGTCGAGCTTGTGCAGCAGCGTGCGCCTCGAGATCCCGAGCAGCTCCGCCGCGCGGGACTGGTTGCCGGCGCAGCGATCGAGCGCCGCTCGGATGCGCTCGGCTTCGTCCGAGGGCAGGGGGCCTTGGGCCGCGAAGCCGCCCGAGGAGGGCGGGGGAGCGGGGGTGGCGGGGCCGAGGCCAGGCTGGCTCGGAGGAGGCCACCCGCCTGGGCTGGAAGGGGGCGCTGCGCCGTGTGCGCCCATCGGGGTTCGGGGGCCGGCGGGTCGCAGGCTGGCGGAGACGTGCTCGCGACCGATCGCCCGCTCCGCGAGCAGCACCGCGCGATCGATGGCGGTCATCAGCTCGCGCACGTTGCCGGGCCACGGGTAGACCTCGAGCATCTCCAGGGCCTCCATCGAGAGGGCCGGGGCGGGCTTTCGGAGGCGCTCCGCCGAGCGCGCCACGAAGGTTCGGGCGAGGCCGGCGATCTCGGGCCGACGCTCGCGCAGGGGCGGGACGACCAGCGGAAGCCCGGCGATGCGGAAGAACAGGTCCGCGCGGAACCGCCCCTGCTCCGCGAGGGCTTGCAGGTCCTTGTTGGTCGCCGCGAGGAAGCGCACGTCGAAGGGTCGCGGCTTGACCGCGCCGACGCGCATGACCTCGCGCCGCTCGAGCGCGACGAGCAGCTTCGCCTGGGTCGCGGCCGAGAGCTCGCCGATCTCATCGAGGAAGACCGAGCCGCCGGTCGCCGCCTCGAGCAGCCCAGGCTTCGCGGCGGCCGCGCCGGTGAACGCGCCGCGCTCGAAGCCGAACAGCTCGCTCTCGAGCAGCTGGTCGGGGAGGGCGGCGCAGTTGATGTGCATGAAGGGGCCTGCGGCCCGGTGCGAGCGATCGTGGATCGAGCGTGCGTAGTAGCCCTTGCCGACGCCGGTCTCTCCGAGGAGCAGCACCGACATGTCCGTCGGCGCGACGCGCTCGATCCACATCTCGAGATCCTCGGTGGCTTGGAGCTCGCTCGCGGGCTCGGCCGTGTCGGGCGTGCGCACCATGACCACGACGCCCCCGAGCCTCGACCGGCTCGCCCCAACCCACGGACACGCGCTCGTGCGGCGCGAGGAGCCGGCCTCGGACGCGCGTGCCGTTCGAGCTGCCCAGGTCTTCCCAGACGAGGCCGCTGCCGTCCAGCTCGAGGGCGGCGTGCGCGCGCGACATCGACGGGTGATCGATCACGACGTCGGACTGGATGCCGCGGCCCAGCACCGCGCGTCCGCGCTCGGGCAGCGGCATGGTCAAGGAGCCCGAGTCCCAGACGGCGCTGAGCACGGGCCCGCGTCCGCCGGCGTCGATCGTCGCCAGCGTCGCCTCCTCGTCGCGGCGTGAGCTCACGAGGTACGTCTATCCGTGGTGCCTGGCCATCCGCAAGCCCTCGCCGGAGCGATCAGGCCCGAAGACGCAACACCGCGCTTTCGTCCACGCTCGCAATCACCGCCGGGCTCGCGCTCGCGAGGATGAGCTGCAGGTCCTCGGCCAGGTCCCGCGCCGCCTGGAGCCAGGTCGCGAAGGAGGCCTCGTCGGACGAGAGCTCGGGGCGGTCGACCAGCACCAGCGAGCGGTCGAAGCGAACCAGGGAGGCGGTGGCGGCCCACAGCACGGCGTCCACCTCGGTGGAGGACAGCTCCTGCGGGTGCGCCGGCGCGCGGCCGTGCGCCGCGATGCACCGCGTCGGGTCCCCGCTCTTGGGGCGCGCGTACGCGAGGCGAGGGCACAGGCGGGACAACATCCCTTGGAAGCGGCGCGCCGCCGCGTCGTCGTTCGCGAGCGAGGCCAGGTACGCTGGGACGAACGCGTACTTCGAGGGACCCCCGGTGGTCCGATGGGGACGCTGGTCGTCGGCCGTGAACGACGTCTGAACGTGCCTCGCGAGGCCACGCCGCGCGGCGAAGTAGTCGACCTTGCCGTTCTTCGGCGTGTGGTCGTATTCGGCCAGCAGGGCGACCAGCCCCTGATCCGCGTCGGCCGCGACCTCGTCGGGCGTGAAGATTACCTCGGCGAGCGCGCGCTCGGGCAGGCCGTATCGACGCTGCTCGAGCGCGTCGAGCGCGAAGGTGAGCTCGACCTTCGCGGCGTCTCGGCCCCCGCGGACCCACCCTTCGCCGTCCTCTGGGGCGACGTCGTAGGCGCGAGCACATCCTTCGCTGCGAGGATCGCCTCGAGCGCGCGCGTCTTGCCGCTCTCGGGAGGTCCCGTGAGCACGACCACGGGGTGGGGCCGGCCCGTGTCCGGGCTCGTGAGATCGAAGGTCACGTCGGGGAGCCCACGGATCCCCAGGAACGTCGCGCGAGAGAGCTTCATGGACAGCCGGAGCCTCGAGGCGCGTCCATCATCCCACGAAGACCTGGTGCTGCGCGTCCACGACGAGCGGACCCTGCGTGGTCGGGTCCGTGTCGCGGGCCCACGCGAGGCGCTTCTTGCCGAGGAAGACCTTCTTCTTCGTGCCCTTCTTCACCTTGCCGCCGGTGACCTTGCCCGTCCGCGGCATCGCCTGCAGGCCGGCCTTGCCGATGCGGACCGAACGTTCGCCCTTCGTGGCCTGCGCGCCCTTCTTCGTCTTCGAAGGCTTGCCCTTGCCGCTCGGCTTCTTCTTCGCGCCGCTGCCGCCGCCGCCGTACTTGTTGGCGAAGTCGGACGCCGGCGCGTCCTTGCCGGAGAGCGTCTTGGCGTGGGCTTGCGCGGCGGCGACCGAGTCGTGGTACGTCACGTTGACCTTGCCGCCGTCGGCGAGCATCTCCTTGAGCGCCCCCTCGTGCTTCGGGTCGATGTAGCCGATGCAGCCGAGCGTCCCGGGCGTTCCGCCGTCGTAGTGGATGAGGATGCCCTCGCGCCACTTGCCGACGCGCTCGTCCCAGAAGTGCACCTTGCCGTTGATCACCTTCGTGGGCTTGCCGATCGCCGCGAGTCGGTACTTGTGGGTGCTCTTCTTCCCCGGCGGGACCATCGACTTCTCGCTGGTCGCCTGGGGCTTGTCGAGCGAGTACTTCCCCGCGGGGACGTAGCCGTTGCCGAACTTCCCCGAGACCACCGGGATGACGTTCCCGCCGCCGATCAGCTGGCCGTAGGAGGCGTTGCCGTGGGTGACGCCGACGAAGTCGAGCTGGGTCATGGATCCTGCGCTTCGCAACGCATGTGCCAGCGAACCCGGGGAGGTCCTCAGCGATTCGCTGGGCAAGCCAGGTGAGCTTCTTATCATCTGCGCTTCCCGTCCACACAGCTTGCGCAACCGGACCGCTGCGGGCTGCTCCCGGCTGCGCTAGTTGCGCACCGACCCCGGTGAACGCGGCACTGCGCAGGCTGGCTCATCGCTTGCACCGGTCAGCGCCATGCTCGGCAACCAGAACTCCTTCACGCTCCGATTGGAGACCGGCGATCCGCTCGACGTCCGTGGGTTCACGCTCGAGGACGGGCTGTCGACCCTGTTCTCGATCGACATCGTCGCGCGCTCGAGCGACCCGTCGCTCGACTACGATGGCGCGGCGGGGACGAGCGCGACCTTCACGATCCAGCCCGAGAACGGGGGCGCCGTGCGCTCGTACACCGGCGTCATCTCGGAGGTCCACCAGCTCAAGACCGAGGAGACGGGGCTGACGACGTACCAGCTCACCCTCGTCCCGAAGCTCTGGCTCGCGACGCGCCGCACGAACTGCCGTGTTTTCCAGCAGGTGACCGACCTCGACATCGTCAAAGAGGTCCTGAAGGACTGGGACATCGAGCCCGTCGTCGAGGTCACGCGGCCGCTCAAGACCCGCAAGTACCGGGTGCAGTATCAAGAGAGCGATCACGCGTTCATCAGCCGCATGCTCGAGGCGATCGGCGTCACCTACTTCCACCGTCAGGTCGATGGTGAGTCGAAGCTCGTGCTGAGCGACGCGCCAGAGTCGGCCGAGGCGCGCCTCTCTCCGCTCACGCACGTCAACGACGTGGACACGATGGGCACCTACGCTCGCGGCTTCCGCGCGTCGCGCACCGTCGGGCACGGCCGGGTCACGCTCTCCGATCACGATCACCGCCTGCCGAACCAGCCGCTGCTCGCGAACGCCGCGGCAGCTGGCAACGCGGTGGAGGCGAAGCTCGAGCAGTTCCTCTACGTCCCGGGCCAGTTTCGCTACGGCGGCTCGGGCCACGCGGAGACGCCCAGCGCCGACGATCGCGGTCGCACCCGGACCGATCCTCAGGAGGCCAAGGTGGTCGCCGACAACATCGCCGCTGCGCACCGCGCCCGAGCGCACCGCTTCTCGTTCGAGACCAACGCCGTCGACGTCGCCGCGGGGTCGGTCGTCTCGATCGCCCAGCACCCGCGCGCCGAGCAGCACCCGCGGCTGCTCGTCACCCGGGTGTCGACGCACGGCACGCTCGACGGCGGCATCGAGAGCTCCGTCAGCGCGGTGCCCGCCAGCCAGCCCTACCGGCCCGAGCCCGTCACGCCGCGCCCCTCGATCAACGGGATCGAGATGGCGACGGTCGTCGGCCCTGCAGGCGAGGTCATCCACACGGACGAGTTCGGCCGGGTGCGCGTGCAGTTCCACTGGGACCGCTACGGCAAGATGGACCAGACCAGCTCCTGCTGGGTTCACGTGAACCAGCCTTGGGCGGGCGACGGCTTCGGGGCGGTCAACCTCCCGCGCATCGGGCAGGAGGTGATCATGAGCTTCCTCGCCGGCAACCCGGACGAGCCCGTGTGCATGGGCCGCGTCTACACCAACCTGCTGAGACCGCCGTTCGCGCTGCCTGCGAACAAGACGCAGAACGGCTTCCGCAGCAACAGCGTCCCCGCGACCGGCGGTTACAACGAGATCATGTTCGAGGACAAAGCGGGCAAGGAGCTGGTGAACCTCCAGGCCGAGAAGGACATGAAGACGCTGGTGAAGCACAACGACGACAAAACCGTCGGCAATAACCGTTCGGCCAAGGTGAAGGGCAACGACGCGGAGCACGTGTCCGGTAACCAGAAGGCGTCGGTGCTCGGCAAGGTCATGGAGTCGGTCGGCGGCGACAAGCTCACCGGCATCCTCGGCAATCTGGTCTCGCAGGTCGGCAAGGAGCGCATCATGAAGACGCTCGGCGACTTCGCGTCCGCCGCGAAGGCGCACCGCATCCAGAGCCAGACCGGCACGACGCTCAGCGTGGGTGAGTCGTTCATCCACATGACGCCCGACGCCATCATCCTGCAGTCTCCCAAGATCCTCCTGAACCCCGGGAAAGAGACGGCCCAAAAGGCGATGCTCACGGGCAACACGCCGGGAGGAGGCTAGGTTGAGGCTCAAGAGGGCGAGCTTCCGTGGAGTCGCTGGTGTGCCCGACCTCACCCTGGACCTCACCGATCCGCAGACCGGCGGCGCGCGCGAGCTGTTCGTCGTGACCGGGCCCGCTGGCTCCGGCAAGACGAGGCTGCTCGAGGCGATCGTCGCGGCGAAGGAGGTGATCGCGCCGTACGGCCTGTTCGCCCCTGTCGAGGGCTGGCTCGCCGAGGATGCGGCCGAGGCCGTGGTGGAGCTCGACTTCGCGCTCGACGCGGACGAGCAGAGCTTCTGCGAGTCCGAGGGCGCCGACGTCAAGGCGCGCGTGGTGTTCGCGCCCGAGGGCGCCGACGCCGAGGTGAGCGAGGGCGTGCGTGAGCTGCTCGGGCGCTACGAGCACGACGCGCGAGTCGGGAAGATGGACTATCTGCCTGCCAACCGCGCGCTGCCGCCGCCAGGCGACGCGCACGGCCTCTCCGCGATGGAGCAGCGCCTCTCGAGGCTCGGTCGCGACCCTGACAAATACAGCTTCGTGCCGCGGTTGTTGGTGCAGGCAGCGACGGACCCGAGCGACACCGAGCTGCGCCCGCGGCTCGAGTCTGCGCTCGCCAGCGTGTCGCGCGAGCTGCGCTTCGTGGTGCACCCGTCCGACCCGCTCCGCTGCCTCTCGTACGCGGGGTCGGAGCCGGTCGCTCCGAGCGAGCTGGGGACGACCGCCGCGCACGCCCTGCTGGTCGCGGCGACCGCGGCGCTCGTCCGCTACGATCGCTCCATCGTGCTCCTCGATCGGCCCGAGTGCGCCGTCGAAGAGCGAAGCTTGGGCGCGTTCGTGCGAGGGCTCTTGGCCCTCGCGCCGGACGTGCAGCTGATCGTCGCTAGCAGCAGCCCCTCGCTCAAGGCGGGGCTCGATGGGCGCGCGATCCACACCCTCGGCGCCGCCGCGTGACGTACCTCGACTAACCTCTCGCCCTAATGGCCACCTACTACATCAACGAGGCTGCCTTCGATCTGCCCGACCTCGGGTTCACGGACGAGACCATCCATGTCCTTCGCGCGCCCGCGGAGGGCGCGGGGGAGCTGTCCGTCCTCACGTTTCGCTCCAAGCTCCCGGCGCCGAAGCCCGCCGCCGAGGTGGTGCTCGCCCACCGAGACCACGAGCGGCGCACCCTCACCGGGTTCGCCGTGCTGTTCGAGCGCGAGATCGACGTCTCGGGCATCCCGGCGCTCGAGGCGGGCATCCGCTTCCGCAACGAGTCGGGGATGATCTACCAGCGCAACGCGCACTTCGTGTTCCCCGACCAGCACCTGCTCCTCTGCGTCAACGCGCCGCTCGAAGAGCGCGAGCGCTGCGACCGCACGATGGACCACGTCTTGTCGACCTTCCAGCTTCGCACCGAGTGACCGACATCGAGCGCGCGCCCCTCGGGGGGCCCGCGCGGAGGAATCCCATGTCTTCGCCCGCCCCTGCCTGCAGAAAAGCCCTCGAGGACGCGACGCGCCGCTGGCCTCGCCGCAACAAGGCCAGCGACGGCATCATGGGCGACGCGCGCCACCAAGCGACCAAGAGCGACCACAACCTCGGCAACGCGTTCGACATCACGCATGACCCGTCGTCCGGGTGCCACGGAGACGTCATCGCGGCGGCGGCGTTGCAGGACTCGCGCACCAAGTACGTGATCTGGAATCGTCGCATCTGGAACGTCGAGCGCGGAGACACCGCGTGGCGCCGCTATACGGGCGACAACCCCCACACCCACCACTGCCACGTCAGCATTCGAGCGGGCTCTCGCAACGACGCGCGCGCGTGGGGCTGGGCTCCTGGCGGGTCGGTCGAGGCGCCGCCCCCAACGGACACCGCACCTGGGGACGGCTCTCCCACGGTGCCGTCCGACGACCGCACCTTCCCGGGGGTCGCGCTGCGCCGCGGCCAGCGCTCCGAGAACGTTCGCGCGGTGCAAGCGCGGTTGGCCAGGCTCGGCTGGACGATCTCCGTCGACGGCGACTTCGGTCCTGCGACGGAGCGCGTCGTCCGCGCGTTCCAGCGGCGTCGGGGGCTCGACGACGACGGGGTCGTGGGGCCGCGGACCTGGCGGGCGCTATTCGCGTGACGCGCGGCGCCGGATTGTGATGAATGGTGGCGTGGCTGGCCGCGCCCACTCCGCACCCTCCGACGTCGTGAGCCTGGTGGCCGACGGACCGCTGGCGGCGCGGGCGATGGCGTGGCGTCGCATGTCGGGCGAAGAGGTCGCCACGATCATCGCGAAGGTCACCTATGAGGTCGTCCCGGGCGAGTGCGCCATCGCGGCGCCGGATCCGATCTTCGAGGTTGACCAGCACTGGGAGGGCGGGGCGAGCAGCGTGCGGACGCCGTCGGACTGGGCGCCGATGCGCGTCGCGCCCGAGGTCACGCTGAGCGGGTCTGCGTTCTCGGCGGGAGGCCGGCCCACGACGCGGGTCACCGCGCGGCTGGCGACCCAGTCGGTCGACAAGTCGCTCGAGGCCTGGGCGCCGCGCTTGTTCTCGCCGTCGGGGGATCTGCTGGTCGGCGTGCCTCGCGCGACCTTCCCGCTCGCGTACGAGCACGCCGGAGGTGGCCCGACCACTGACAACCCCGTCGGCCCCGAGCCAGGTGTGGACGACGACGTGCCCAGCCTGCAGCCTCCCGGGCTCGTGTGGAGGGGTCCCACGACGCACGTCCCACCGGTGAGCTTCGGGCCGCTCTGCGCGTCGTGGCCCGTCCGCAGGAGCTTGCTGCGCCGCGAGGACGAGGTGTGGCTCGTGGCGCCGCACGTGCTGCCGATGCCGAGGGCGTTCGATGTGCGGTACTTCCAAGCGGCGCCGCCCGACCAGCGGCTCGACGAGCCGATCGCCTCGGACGCGCGGATCCTGCTCGAGTCTCTCCACCCGGACGTCGAGCGCCTCGTCACCAGCCTGCCCGGCTTCGAGCCGCTGCTCGTGCTGTTCGATCCGCAGGACGAGGTGAGGCGCATGCGCGCAGACGCGATGCACATCGACACCGATCGTCGCAGCGTAACGGTGACCTGGCGCCACGAAATCGTCGCGCTCGCTGGCACCTGCACCCGCGCGATCGTGACCCTGCGGCGCTCTGGAGACACCCTCTACTTTCCTGACGTGAAGCAGCTGCGCGAGCATCACATGTTGCGCGCGGAGCCGCGCCGGAACGTCGATCCGACGGAGCAGACGCGGAGCGAATACGTGTCGGCTCCGGCGTCGAGCGCGCTGCCGTTCGACGGCGGAAGGGCTCCCGCGAAGACCGCGCCCGCCGCGCCGCCGCCTGGAGCGGCGCCCAAGGGGCACGCCCACCCGCCTGGGGTCTTGCCCTTCGCTGGCAGCCAGCTGGGGCGCCCGTCGGCGCCGCCGCCTGCGTCGTCCCGCTCGGCGCCGCCGCCTCCTCCACGTCGCTCACGTCCTCCGAGCCTCTCGACCGAGCGGGCGCTCCCGACGGCCCCCGCCTCGCCGGGCATCCTCGCCGAGCCGGACACGAGCGACGCCCCGCCGATGGGCGAGACGATGGAGGCGCCCGCCTACGATCCCCGGTTCGGCCCCGCGAAGCCGGCCAGCGTCGCCCCGCCTCCCCAGCGATCGGTGGCGCCACCTCCGCCCCCGTCGAGCGTCTCGCGACCGCCGCCGCCGCCGCCTGCACCTGCGCTCCCCGCTGAGCCGCAGAAGAAGAAGGACAACGACGCGTTCGCCAAGGCGTTCGGCGGGGCCGCGAAGCGTGGGTCGGCCGCACAGCCCCCCGCTGCTCCGCATGCCCCGACCCCCGCAGAAGGCGGGGGGGCCGGAGCCGCAGCGCTCAAGCTCGTGCCGAGCCCCGCCGCGCCGGCCGCGAGCCCTGCTGCGCCGGCGCCGGTCCCTCCTGCACCGGTGCAGCCTGGTCCGAGCGCACCGCTGCCGGCGCCGCCGCCGATGCAGCTGCTGCAGCAGCCTCCCCCAGCCCCGCTGTCCAACCCTGGCCGACCCTACGAGCCGATGAGCGCGCCGCTGCCCCCCCCTCCGCCGCCGGTCGCGACCCCCTCTTACCTCGTCAACGCGCCCGTTCAGGCGTCGCAAGGCCTCGAGGGCGCGTCCCGCGCTGCGCCGCCCGCAGCGGTCCTGTCCTCCCCGTCTCGCGAGGGCTCGCGCTCCGCGCGCGAGCTGTCGGACGACGCCGCGGCGGCGAGCCGCGCGCCCGCTCCCAGGGCCAAGCAAGAAGAGCCCGAGGGGCCCGCGCGCCGCGCGGTCGTCGATCTGCTCTACGCGCAGCCCGAGCTGATGACGCGCGTCGATCGCGACCCCGCGTTGCGCGAGCGCACGGCGGTGAGCTCCTTCGGCCTGCGGCGGGCGGGCGAGGCGGCGCGTGAAAAGGAGTCGGGCCCCGAGGTCGACCGCCTGCGCATCCTCAAGCTGCTCTCGTGCGCCGAGCCGCTCATGGGCGGGGACCTGCGCGCCGCGCTCGACGAGCGCCTGGCGTCGAGCGCGGGCTTCGAGATGCCGCTGCTGCTGATCGAGGGGGAGCTTCAGCCTTCGTTCGACGAGGTCGAGACGCTCAAGCTCATGCTCGCCGCCACGCAGCCGTTGTCCGGCAACGACAAGAAGCTCGGCGGCCTCGTGAAGGTCGCCGCAGAGATGCTCGGCAGCTCGTGGCCGCCCACCGGTGACGCCGCGCTGGGGCTCGCACGCCAGCTCGAGCAGGCCGCGAAGGAGGCGGCCATCCCCGCGCGGTATCTGTCCCAGCAGGTCGAGCGCGCGCTGCTCGAGGCGCGCCATTTCAAGCGCCGCAACGTGTTCGGTGGCCCGCACCTGCGCGCCGATTTCGCGAGCGCCCGCGACGGCGCCCACCTGCCGATGTACGTCGACGAGGCCGTCATCCCGAAGCTGCCGCTCTTGTCTTCCATCCGCGTGATCGCCCTGGGCGAGCTGCGGCCCCAAGAGGACAACGCCGAGACGCACGCCGACGCCTTCCTCGCGCTCGCGCTGGCGCGCCGCGTGGACGTGCGCCGCCGGTAGGGAAGGGGCGTCCCTCGGCGCTCGTTACTCGAACAAGGACACCCATGAGCTCGACCCGACGACCGAAGTCCCAGCGCACACTGCTCATCCCCCTGCTCGCGCTGGTCGCGTGCGGCGGGGACGGCGCCCCGCAGGCAGGGTCGAGCGCCTCGTCGGGGACCAGCGCGCGTCCGGCGTCGTCGCTCTCCGCTTCCAGCGCGTCGGCGCCGGGCTCGGCGTCACAGGTCCCGAAGCCTGCCGAGGACGACTCGGCCGCGCGCGCGGTCCTCAAGGCCTGGCTCGACGCGCAGAACGCCGGCGACTTCGCCACGTACGAGGGGCTCTACGCCGCGAAGTTCGAAGGGGTGAAGCGCTCGGGGGCGCGCACGACGCGCCTCGATCGCAAGGGGTGGCTCGCCGATCGCAAGCGCATGTTCGACAAGAAGATGGTGGTCGAGGCCGACGACGTCAGCGTGGTGCGGGGCGCGGGCGTCGCGAGCGTCCGCTTCACGCAGACCTGGTCGTCGGGCGCCTTCAAGGACCAGGGCCCCAAGGAGCTCGTGCTCGTCCCTGACAGCGGGAAGCTCAAGGTCGCTCGCGAGGAGCTGTTTCAGTCGAACGTGGCAACCTCCAGCGTCGCGCCACCGCTCGACGCGCAGCGGCACGCCTTCGTGATCGACGCGGGCGGCCCGCGCGTCGTCCTCGAGACGAAGACACTCCACGAGTGGCGCGCCGGCGCGCTTCAGATCGTGAAGCGCGACGACCCGTGGATCGTCCGCGCCGAGGTCGACGAGCCCAAGCTGCCCGACGCGATCAAGGCCTGGCGCGGCAAGGAGCTGCGGCTCTTCGGCGCCGGCGGTGAGGCCTGCGTGGCGACCGTCTCGGGGTTCTCCTTCATCGGCCGCGCGAGGCCCCATTTCGGCACGGTCGCCACCTGGAAGGGCCTCGATCCGGGCGGCCAGACGCCGGGCAAGCCGGCGACCGACGCGGTCATCGCAGAGGAGGTGTTCGACCTCTCGTACGGCCACGAGCCCGGAGGCCGCATGCTCACCGCAGATCTGAAGGTCAAGAGCGGCGACTGCAAGGGCGCGCTCTGGGCGCGAGACGCGGCGCTCGCCGTGCCTGCGGTCGCGAAGGGTGAGCCCGCCCCGAACAACCTGCGCGACAAGGCGCTCGAGGCGTTCCGGAAGCTGCCCGACTACGCCCCGCTCGACGCCGCGTACGCGAAGGAGGTGCCCGCGCCGCGCGCAGCCCGCTGGGAGGAGCACGACAAGGCCGCGCCGCCGCGGGTCTGGAGCTATCGCTTCGACAAGCAGCGGTTCGTCGGCGTCTCGGCGAGCACCCAGACCGGAGGCTGCGGCGGCTTCTGGGCGAGCCTGTCGGCGATGTACGAGGTGCAGGGCGACGAGGCGTCTCCGAGGCTCATCTTGATCGGGACGTTCATGGTGCCCGAGTCGATGGCCGACGTGGACGGCGAGGGGCTGCCCGAGCTGATCGGGCCCGAGATCTACGCACGGTCGACCGCCGCGTCGTGGGGGCCGAGCCAGCTGCTGATGATGCCGAACTACGACTGCGACTGCTGACCCGCTACTTGCCGCCCACGAGCTCGAGGATGCGCCGCACGGTCGGGAGCGACACCGCGTAGGTCGCGTCGACCCCGGAGCGCCGCGCGTAGCGGATCGGCACCCCGTCGTACGTCCCTGCGGCGCCGACCGTGAGCGTGACGACCTTGGGGAGCTCGGCGTCCTCGGGGTCTTTTCGGGGCGTGATCGTGATCTTCAAGACCGGCGCGTCCATCCCGTGGTCCCCCTCGGGAGCGCCCGCCCCGACGGCGATCAGCGCGTCGAGCGCGATGAGCTCCTTCTCGAGCTCGGCGGCGCGGGCGTCGCTTCGCCCCTTCCAGCGGAGCTGCCGGCCGTCTCGCGTGAGGGAGGCCTTCTCGGTCCCGAGGTCCACCTCGAGCGCGTCGGCGCTCGAGGGATCGAACCTGAAGGCTTCGCGCGAGATCACGCTCCGCTCGAAGGCCTCCTCGAGGGCGCGCGGGACCAAGAAGACGCCGGTCTCCTTGCTGATGGTCGCGTAGACGCCGTCGTCCGCGAGGGCGCCGAGCTTCAGGGTGACGGTCTCCGCGGGCGCCGACTCGCTCTCGCCGAGCTTCGCCTCGATGACGAACCGTGGGGCATCGAGCCCGTGGGCGGGCAGGACGTCCTCCGAGACCCAGCGGACCGCCTGCAGGTTCACGAGGGCCCCCATCGCGCGGTTGGCGATGGCTCGGTCGACCCCGAGGCCGTCGCCCTTCGGCTCGACCAACGTGAGCTCGGGATCGGCCTGCTTGAGAGCTTGCCGCGAGGTGCCGCGCTGGATGACGAGCTCCGTGACGTCGGTCGACTTGCGAGACAAGATCTGGGTGCCGCGCAGGAGCAGGTCGCTCGGCCGCAGGCTCGCGTACGTCGCGGAGCCGATCCACAGCTTCGCGCCGTCCTCCTTGCGGATGACGAGGTGGCGCCCCTCCTGCTCAGGGCCAATCTCTAACTCCTCGACGCGCTCGAGGTGGACCCCCGCTTCGGGGATCGGGCCTTGCGACACGACGCGCATCTTGGTCACCAGACCCTCCGCCATCTGCGCGTCCTCGGACGCGGCGTCGCCGCGCGCCTCGATCAGATCGGTGAGCAGCTCGTTGCCGACCTCGGCCTCGATCTGGGTCTCCTTCGGCTTGCGCACGTTGAAGCCGGTGCCCGAGCGCGCCATGTCGAGCGCGCGGTCGCCGCGCTCGATCGTCAGCTCGGTGATGGCGTCGACGGTGGCGCCGATCATCCCGTCGTCCGCGAACTCGGCGGCTGGCCGGGAGAGCGCCGCGAGGATCCCCTTCGGAGCGCACGCGGCCAAGAAGCCCGGAGCCCTGCGCACGACCACGATCAGCGCCGGCTCGCTCGGGCACGCCCCGCCGATCTCGAGCACCCCGTGCTCGCCGACCTTGGGGACCATCGTGATGGTGACCTTCGGCGCCGAGCTCGCCTCGGCCGCCGCCTTGTCGAGGAACTTCTCGGCCTGCATCTTGCCGAGCGAGACGAGCACCTGGTCGAGGCGGCTCGAGTCGACCCGCTTGCCCTTCGGTCCTTCGGAGCCGTCCGCGAAGCGGAACCCGCTGCCTCGCCCTCCCGTCCACGGCGCGCGCTCGAACTTGCGCGCGCCGCCCTCGCCGTCGAGCCACAAGGCGTCGAGCTCCGTGCTCATGTAGGGCACGAGCTTGCGGGAGCGCAGCTCGTCGGGCTGAGCCTCCATCTGCTCGAAGTCTCCCTTCGAGATGACGTAGACGCCGCGGCCCTCGACCTCTGCGTAGATCCCCTCCTGCGAGCTCGCGACCCCGCCGATCAGGACGACGAAGGTCAGGTCGCCCATCTTGATGGAGAAGCGCGCGCGCGGGGACGCGAGCCCGAAGCCAGCGCGATCGACGCTCGCGGCCGAGACCTCCCGCAGGACCCGCGAGCGTTCGAAGCCGAACATCATGCTGTCGACGATCTGCTCGTCCGCCGGGTACTTGGTCCCGTCGGCGGTGAGGTTCCACATGCGCTGGGTCGCGTCGGGCGGGGGGCGCTCGAGGGTGTACGACGTCGGGCCGCTGCCCGGCGGCGAGAGCTGCACCTCGATCCGCGTTACGTCGTCGGTGCGCCACGCAGGCAGCAGGCGGTTCTTCCGCGCCTCGAGCTCCTGGGTCGTCAGGCTGTCGCGATCGATCACGAGCACGTAGAAGCTCGAGACGGCCGCGAGTCCCGCGAGCACCGCGGCCGACGTGTGCCTGCGAGCGAGCTCCGCGAGCTTCACTCGGCCTCCTTGCGGGCGGCGGGCCGCCTCCGGCGCGAGAAGAACACCCCCACCCCCACCGCGCCCACGAACAGCGGCATGGCGAGCACCACGTAGTGGAACGTCGAGCTGAGCGTCTCCTCCGTCAAGCGCAGGCCGGTGGTCTTGAGGGGCTTGGTGGGGATGTCGAGGAACCGCTCGTGAGACGCGAGCCACGCGAAGGCGCCTTGCGTGAAGAGGGCGTTGCCGGTGAACTGCGGGTCGCTCCAGTTGACGCCGAGCAGCAGGTTGGCCGCGCTCGCGACGATGATGCGCGCGCCCTTCTCTTGCCCCGGCTTCGGGGGCCGCTCGACGGCCACGGCGAGCACGCGCGGGCCCGGAAGATCGGCGGCGGTCGGCTGAAACGCGCCGAAGCGGTTGAAGAAGTCCATGACGCCCCACGACTTCGGGCTCGACGTGAGCAGGGGCTCGGGTTTGATCGAGCCCCGGCGTCGGTGAGGCTGCTCGAGTACGACAGGAGCGCGCCGATCCCCGCGGCCTGCTCGCGGATGAGCTTCTCGGTCACGGGGTGCACCTGGGCGTCCGCGAAGTAGGTGCTCCCGTCGCTGTCGCGCGGGATCATGCTCGGGTCGAGCTCGTGCACGTAGTCCTTCTCGACCTTGACCCCGGCCAGCGCGAGCAGGTCGCCGAGGCCAACGTCGACGAAGTCGGTCTGCGACTTGTTCGGCATCGGGCCGAGCACCACCAGCGCGTTACCGCCCCCCTCCACGAACCTCACCATCGCCAGCGCGTGCTCCTTCGGGATCTCTGCGCGCGGCGTGGCGACGACGAGCATCTGGCAGCCCACCAGCGGATCGCTCGGCGCGTCCGCGGTGGGCTCGAAGACGGTCGCGACCTCGAAGTTGTTCTTGCGCAGCGTGTCGCGCAGCTCCGCCATGCCCTCGCCGCCGCTCTTCTCGAAGGAGAGCTCGTTGTGACCGGTGGTGAAGCAGATGACCGGCGGCTTGGTCGCGCGCACGTGGCGGATCGCGCTCGTGATGGCGTACTCGAGGCGCGGCCGGGCCCGCATGTCGGCGGCGTCTTCGACCTCGACCAGCTCTCCGCCGAGGACATACCGGTGCCTGTCACCCTGGATCACGATCATGGCCGCGTCGATCACGGTGTGACCATCGGCCTCGGCGGTCTCGATGCCGTACAGCTTCTGCAGCTCGAGCAGGCGCGCGCGATCGCGGTCGACGTCGACGAACTCGATCTCGAGCATCTTCGTGTGCTGCTGATAGCCCTCGAGCAGCTCCGCGATGCTGGTGCCGATCGGCGTGTCGCGCGACACCAGGACCACCAGGGTCACCTTCTCGTCGAGCGCCTTCAGGGTGTCGACCGTACCGTCGGAGAGGGTGAACTCGCCGGAGGTCGTGAAATCCCAGCGGACGAAGTGCCGCGACGCGAAGACGTTCCCTACGGTGGCGAGCACGATCACGCTCATGAGCGAGACCGTGGCCGCGAGCTTCATGACGCGGTCGGTGGTTTTCTCGCGCTCGCCCGCTGCCGCAGGGCCTGTTTTTTTCGCGCTCGCCCGCCCCGCGGGGCCCTTCGGAGGAAGAGGGGAGGACCCCTCCTCCTCCGGAGCGCGCGGGGGTCGCGTGGGGCCCTCCCCACGCGAGGAGAGGTCGGCCTCGCGCTCGCCAGGCTCGCGCTCGCTCCCCGCGGAGGGCCGCGCGACCGGCAGTCCCTTCTTCTTGCCCTTCACCCCCATCGCCAGGACTCCACGGTGCGGATCGCCGCGTACAGGGGCACGGCGGCGAAGGTGGTCCAGAAGACCAGGCGGCGGCTGTCGACGAGGCCCCTCGAGAAGTCGTTCATGAGCGATGAGACCGCGACGTGCTCGAGCATGGTCCGCGTCGTGCCGTCGTCGAAGCTGCGCGCCGCGTAGCCCATGACGAAGAACGCGAGGATGAAGACGGTGGCCCCCATCGAGGCCGCGAGCTGGCTGGTCGTGAGCGCGCTGGCGAGCGTGCCCACGGCGAGGTAGGCGGCGCCGACCAGCAGGGTGCCGGCGTACCCCGTCGCCACCAGCCGCCAGTCGATCTCGCCATACGACGACAGGATCAACATGTAGAGCGAGGTCGGCGCCCACATCGTGACGTACACGACGAGCGTCGCGAAGTACTTGCCGAGCACCACGGCCGTCGGAGTCACGGGCGCGGTGAGCAGCGCCTCGATGGTGCCAGAGCGCCGCTCCTCTGCGAACAACCGCATCGTCAGCACCGGGCAGATGAGCACGAGCGGGAAGTAGTAGAACTCGGATTGGCCGAAGAACGCCTCGGCCGGGCCCATCCCCACGACGACGTCGGTCGCCGCCGAGTACCCGTAGACGAGGAAGTAGAAGAACAGCCCCTCGATGAACAGGAACGTCGCCATGATCAGCCACGCGATGGGCGTGACGAACAGCGACACCAGCTCGCGCTTCAGGATCGGCCAGAAGCCCCTCACGCGCGCGCCTCCTTCTTGGGCTTCTTCCCTGGCGCGGCCTGCTCCTTCGACCGCGTGAGCGCCGTCAGCTCGGCGAAGACCTGCTCGAGCGAAGAGCTCGGCGTGACCTCGAGCACGCCGACCTTCGCCGCCGCGAGGGCCGCGACCGCGCGCTCGATGGTCGCGTCGGCGACCTCTGGATCGTCGAACGTCACCTCGACTCGGCGCTCGCCTGCGCCGTCGTCGACCGTCACCAGGCGGGCGCCTTCGAGCCCCGTGAGGGCCTTCTTGGCGACGCTGGCGTCGCCTCGGACGCGGATGCGCACGGAGCGCGGGCGACGAAGATCGCGGATCTCGGGGAGGGAGCCCTGAGCTACCAGCTCGCCGCGCGCGATGACGATATTCTTCGAGCACATGGCCTCGACCTCGCTCAAGATGTGGGTCGACACGACGATCGTATGCCTGTCGCGCAGCCGCGCGAACAGGCCCCGCACCTCCCGGATCTGGTTCGGGTCGAGGCCCGCCGTCGGCTCGTCGAGGAGCAGCAGGGGAGGGGAGGCGACGAGCGCGTCGGCGAGCCCTACGCGCTGCCGGTAGCCCTTCGAGAGCTGACCGATGAGCACCCGCTCGAACCCCTGGAGGCCGGCGTCTTCCATCACGCGGGAGACCGCGGATTTGCGCGCCGCGCGCGCGACGCCCTTGAGCTCGGCCCGATACGCGAGGTATTCGCACACCCGCAGCTCGGGGTAGAGGGGCGCCGCCTCCGGCATGTACCCGAGCTGCGATTTGGCGCGGATCGGGTCTTCGGTGATGCTGTAGCCGTTGATGGTGACGTCGCCGGACGTCGGACCGAGGAAGCCCGCGAGGATGCGCAGCGTGGTGCTCTTGCCGGCGCCGTTCGGGCCGAGGAACCCCACCACGTCTCCCTTCGCGACGCTGAAGGTCAGGTCGCGGACCGCGCGGAACGCGCCATAGTCTTTGCAGAGCCCCCGGCACTCGATCATGGTCAGGTTCGCACGCGCCAGTTCCCAAAGAACGTCCGGCCGAGGTCGTCGGCCGTCGGGTCGGTCACGATGATCTCGGGCCGCCCGTTCTGGGCGAAGATGATGGTGTTTTGCCGGAAGACGCGGCCGAACGCCATCGCCTCGTCGCGGTCCATCCCGTAGACGAGCCAGCAGGGCTCTCGGAACGACCCCTCGCCTTCGCCCTCGTACCCCACGCAAGGCTCGACGCGGTAACACCCGAGGATCAACAGATCGCGCAGGATGACGTGGCGCGACTCGTTGACCCGGCGGGGCAAGAGCATGCTCCGCGGGTTGTAGGCGGTGAGCAGCGCGAAGCGGGTGTTGAGGACGTCCGGCAGGGTCTTCGGATCGACGGTGTTCTCGCCATCGAGCGAGACGCGGAGCACGCCGTGGGGCGACGGGAGCTCGTAGATCGTCCCGTAGTAGCCACGCAGAAGGACCTGATCCATCGACCTCTCGGTAGCAGACCGGGGCGCCGAAAAGTAGGCCCCATGGCCCACGACGAGTGTAGCTTGCCCGTCGGGCCGTGGACCTCCTCGTCAGAACCGCGCAAAGATGCGCCCGCGCTCGGGTAATCGCGCCCCTGCTCGTCGTGCTCGCGACCGCGTGCGGCGGCGAGAAGCGCCAAGACTGCGACGCCCTCATGGCCGTCGTGAACGAGGGCTTCGCACAGCTCGAGAACGGGCGGCAACAGCAGAAGAACGACCCCACCCAGACGGTGGAGCTTCGGGCCATCGCCGACCTGGTCGACAAGACCGCCAACAAGGCGTCCGGGCTGAGCGCCGCGACGCCCGAGGTGAAGTCGATGGCGGGCCGGTACGCCGCGATGCTCAAGGAGGTCGCCAAGAGCTCCCGCGAGATCGCCGACGCCCACGAGGCGAACGACCTGGCGCGGGTCGAGAAGGGCAGGATGGCCCTCAACGCCGCCCTCAAGAACGAGGACGGCATCATCCACGACCTCAATACGTTTTGCTCCCGGTGAGCAGCCGGTAGCCGACGCCGCGGACCGTCAACAGGTGCTGCGGCGCCTGAGGGTCGGCCTCGAGCTTGTTCCGGAGCTGGAGGACGAAGTTGTCGATCGTGCGCGGCGTGCCGTGGTGCGCGGGTCCCCAGACTCGAGCCTGGATCTGCTCGCGTGACAGCACCTTGCCGTCGGCGTTGGCGAGGCACAGCAAGACGTCGAACTCGGTCGCGGTGAGGTCCACGAGCTGCCCGTCGCGCCGCACCTCGCGGGCGCCGACGTCGATCTGCAGCGCGCCCGCGCGGACCACGGCCTCGCTGCGACGGGCGATGGCGTCCCTGCGCAGCACGGCCTTCACCCGGGCGAGCAGCTCCGCGAGGCCGAACGGCTTGGTGATGTAGTCCTCGGCGCCCAGCTCGAGGCCCATGACCTTATCCATCTCGGCACCGCGGGCGCTCAGCATGATGATCGGGACCGAGTTGCCCTCCTGCCGCAGCGTGCGGACCACCTCGAAGCCGTTGAGCTTCGGCAGCATGACGTCGAGGACCATCAGGTCGGCGCCGCGCCGCGCCAGCTTCAGCGCCTCATCGCCGTCGGTGGCGACCTCCACCGAATATCCCTCGGCGGCGAGGTTCATCTCGAGCCCCATCGCGATGCTCGCGTCGTCCTCGACCACGATGACCGTGGCCCCACGCGTCGAGCTGGCGGTCGTCACGGCCCCCCCTTCGCGGCCAGCGCCGCGGGCCCATCTGGTAGAAGCCGGTCGGTCACCGGGCGCCGGATCGGGAGCACCAGGGTGAAGGTGCTCCCGGCGCCTGGCGCGCTCTCGAGCTCGACGCTGCCGCTGTGCGCGCGCAGGACGTATTGGACGATCGCGAGCCCGAGCCCGGAGCCGTCCTGCTTGCGCGTGAGCTTGTCGTCGACGCGATAGAACTTCAAAAAGATCCTCTTGTGCTCGCGGCGCTCGATGCCGACGCCGTTGTCGCGCACGGCGATCCGGACGGTGTCATCGGTGACCTCGGCGGAGATGTCGATCTTCCGCGGCGAGCCCCCGTACTTATAGGCGTTCGAAAGCAGGTTGACGAGCGCGTCGACGATGGCGCCGCGATCGCAAACCAGCTGCGGCAAGTCGTCGGGGACGGCGATGGAGATCGAGACGTCGCGTGAGGTTCGCGTCGGCTCGAACGTGTTGACCGCCTCGGTGACGATCTCCGCGACGTCGTGGGAGCCCATCTCGAACGTTCGTCGCCCCGCCTCCATCCGTCCCCAGTCGAGCAGGCGATCGATGAGCGCCTGCAGGCGGGCGCTCTCGCGGTCGAGCGCGTCGATGCAGCGGTCTTCGGTGACGACGTCTCCGCGGCGCATCTTGAGCGTCTCGGTGAACATGCGGATCGAGGTGAGCGGCGTGCGTAGCTCATGGCTCACCTTCGACACGAAGTCAGCCTGGAGCTCGGAGAGGTTGCGTTCCCGTCGGACGAACAGCCACACCAGGATCACGCCCGTCACGAGCGTGCCGGTGAAGGTGAGCACCAGGATCCCGGCGAGCAGGTTCAAGGCCTCGCCCAGGATCAGCAGGAAGACCCCGATCGCCGACAGCAAGACCCCGGGGATGATCCCCAGGTAGAGCAGCAAGAGGACGATCCGCCGATAGCCCATCAGCCGGAGGCGTCGATGCGTCCGAGCACCAAGGGCTGGGTGATGGGCGGCGCGTCTCCGATCTCGAACGCGCCGCGGATTCGGGCGCTGGGCACGTCGCCGGCGCGGCGCGCGTGGACCACCGCGAGCACCTCTCCGGCCTTCACGGGGTCCGCGGGCTTCTTGCAGAGATCGATCCCCACGCCGTGATCGACGGCCTGATCGGCGCGCGTTCGGCCCGCGCCCATCGCCACGCCCGAGAGCCCCAGCGCCAGCGCGTCGATCCCGGCGACGACCCCCGAGCGGTCGGCGGTGATCTCCACCCGCTCGGGCGCCAGAGCGAGCCGCGAAGGGTCGGCGACGACGCGGGGGTCGCCCCCGTGCGCCTCGATCATCCGCTCGAGGACGCGCCGGGCCGCGCCGCTCGCGATGCCGGCGCGCGAGCGCTCTCGCGCTGCCGCGAGGTCCGGCGCGACGCGCCCCACGACCAGCATCTCGTCGGCGAGGGCGAGGGTGCACTCGACGAGATCGGCCGGTCCGCGCCCGTGGAGCACCTCGATCGCCTCGCGGGTCTCGTTGGCGTTGCCGATCGCCAGCCCGAGCGGGTCATCCATCCGCGTGAGGAGGGCCACGACGTGTTTGCCCGCCGCAGTGCCGACCCGGACGAGGGCCGAGGCGAGCCGCTCGGCGTCGGCCCGCGTCTTCATGAACGCGCCGCGCCCGACCTTCACGTCGAGCACCAGCCCGTCGATCCCCTCGGCGAGCTTCTTGGACAGGATGCTCGCGACGATCAGGGGGATCGACTCGACCGTGGCCGTGACGTCGCGCAGCGCGTAGATGCGCTTGTCGGCCGGCGCGATGCGCGAGGTCTGGCCGATCATCGAGGTGCCGACCTCGCGGACGATCTTGGCGAAGGTCAGCGTGTCGAGGTTGACGGAGAAGCCCGGGATGGCCTCGAGCTTGTCGAGGGTCCCGCCGGTGTGACCGAGGCCGCGGCCCGAGACCATCGGGACGGGCACTCCACAGGCCGCCACGAGCGGCGCGAGGCAGATCGAGACCTTGTCGCCGACACCGCCGGTCGAGTGTTTGTCGACCTTCACCCCGGGCACCGAGCCGAGGTCGAGCACGTCGCCCGAGTGGAGCATCGCCCGGGTGAGCGCGACCGTCTCGTCGTCGGTCATGCCGCGGAAGAAGACCGCCATGAGCCAGGCAGCGAGCTGGTAATCAGCCAGCTCGTTCGCCATGAAAGCCTCAATGATCCTCGAGAGCTCGGCCTCCGAGTGGCAACCGCCGTCCCGCTTCTTCGCGATCAGCTCGACCAGGGTCATGTCCGCGGTAGCCTACCAGCCCCGGCTGAAGAAAAAATCAAAGAGCCCGTAGGGGCCCCGCGCGTCCACCCGTCTCAAAAGCAGACGACGACGGCGGGCTCGGTTGGTGCTAGCTCGGCGGAGTCGACGATGTTGAACGAAGGTGGTGAAGGAGCACGGTGAGCGCGGTCGATCTCCGGCTCTGTGCAGCGAGGGTGAAGCAAGGTGACGCGGCGGCGTTCCGCCAGGTCGTCGAGCACACCCGCGTCAACCTCTACCGGCTCGCGGCGCGCCTGATGGGCAACGTCGCGGACGCGGAGGACGCGCTTCAAGACGGGTATGTCAGCGCCTACCGCGGGCTCGTGGACGGGCGCTACGATGGGCGGGCCAAGCTCGAGACGTGGCTGTACCGGATCGTCGCGAACGCCTGCATCGACCAGCTCCGCAAGCGCAAGCCGCGCGGAGAAGAGAGCGAGATCGAGGCCAAGTTCGACGGGCTGGTCAGCGCGGAGGCGCGGGTCGCGCTGCGCGAGCTCGACGCGATGCTCGCGACGCTGTCTCCGCAGGACCGCGCGGCGATCGTGCTGGTCCACGTGGAGGGCATGACCGTGCGTGAGGCGGCCGAGACGCTCGGCACGACCGAGGGTGCGATGGAACAGAGGCTCTTGCGGGCGCGTGCCGCGCTGCGCAAAAAGGGTGACGATCAGGAGGCGACCAGTGGGTAAGGGGCAAGAGGTGGACGACAAGCTCGGGGCGATCGCGGCGGCCACGGAGGATCTCCGTCCGTCG
This sequence comes from Polyangiaceae bacterium, assembly GCA_016719945.1. Lineage (GTDB taxonomy): Bacteria > Myxococcota_A > Polyangia > Polyangiales > Polyangiaceae > Xiheicaenibacterium. The sequence goes on from JADJYE010000031.1 coordinate 92,598, forward strand.
GACGAGCTGACCCGCGCGACCCTGGACCGCGTCCTCGCGGCCGAGCCGGTCGAGAGCTCGTTGCTCCAGCTGGGCGACGCGACGCGCGCCATCGCCCCCGCCGACACGTTCACCGACGCGGTGATGGCCCGCATCCTTGGGTCGGTGGCCGACGCTCCCGTGGGGGACGACGCTTTCGCGTCGATCGCAGCCCGCACCGCGCACCTCCGCCCCCAGGATGGCTTCACCGACGCGATCATGGCCGAGGTCGCTCCGGGCGGCACCCTCTCGGACGGCATCCTGCGCTCGGCGCGCCCGTCCCTGCTCGTGGCGGCGTTCGCGGCGGCGGCTTGCCTCGTGGTCAGCTGGCTCGCGGAGCGAGACTACGCTCAGGAGTCGATGGCCGTGACGGCCGCGGAGGTGTCGGAGTGAGGACGTCGGTCGCGCCCACGCGCGTTGCGAAGCTCAAGCCGCTCCTCGTCGTCGCAGGGGTCTTCGCGCTGGGCGGAGTCGCTGGCGCGGCGGCGGCGCGGGCCTACACGCTCGAGGAGGTGAAGCCGCGCCCTGGAGTGTCGCGTGCCGAGCTCCGCGTCGACGCCATGCGCCGCAACCTCTCCCTCGATCAGCGCCAGGTGGACGCGATCCTTCCCATCGTGCAGGACTCCGAAGAGGCGCGCCGTAAGGCACAGGGCCCTTGTCAGGCCGACCTCGACGCCGTCCGCGCCGCCAGCGACGCCAAGATTCGAGAGCTCCTCACCGCCGACCAGCGCACTCGCTACGACGAGCAGTCTGCCCGCTGGCGGAAGTAACGCCACGCGCCCGAGCTGGCGAGGCATGCGCGGACACGAGCCCAGAGGGCGAGGTGTCCGTCTGCAAAGTGCGCCGGCAGGCGCACCTCCCGCGCCGGAAATCACGCGCGTCAGCGCATGATTTCCGAAGGGCCCCGCGAGAGCGGGCGCGCGGAACAACAAAGCGCGCGGGAGCTACAAAGTCGGGTTGGCCGAGAAGCAGCACCTGAAGCCGGTGTCCGGGAACTTGAACTCGTCGTCGACCGCGTAGAACGTGAAGTCGCACGTCGTGCCCGACTCGGTCGCCGAGTTGAAGCCGCCGCCCATCAGCGTGTACACCCCGCCGCCGGTGCTGGTGATCTCGCGCAGGTTGCCGCCGATATCGAACAGCTGTCCGTTGACGGTGCCCGGGTTCGTGAGCTGGTTTCGCCAGTCCGAGTAGCAGTTCTGCAGCGAGGCCGAGCGGGTCGGGAGCAGGCCGTCTTGGTCGCCTGCCAGGCCCGCGTTGAAGTCGAACGGGCCGATGTTGCAGTACTTGCTCGCGGTCTGCGTCGAGGTGCACGCAGCCCCGAGCGGACCGTACCCGTACAAGCAGTCGGTGCCGCCGATCTCCACGTGGCAGCCGTCGCGCCATTCTGCCGTCGAGCACAGGAAGCCGCCGGCCGCGACGCACGTCTGCTCGGCCTCCGCCGGCGTCACGTTGAACCACGGGATCTTCGAGGGCTCGGAGCAGCTGGCGGTCTCATCGACGGTCTCGCCGGGAGGCGCCGTCGTCCAATAGCCGTTGCCCGAGCCCGGCACGGTCGCGCTCGCGTTCGGGCGGCTCGCCTCCTGCTGGTACATCCAGACGTTAGAGCGAACCTGGATGACCTTCGGGCGATAGAAGTTCGCCATGTTCGAGCCCTTGGCCGTGTAGGGCTCGTCGGTGACGCCGTCGCAGTCGTTGTCGACGCCGTCGCACACCTCGGTGCAGCCGCCGGGCAGGCCCGAGCAGTTGGCCGCCATCGCGTTGCAGGTCGTCGCGTTCGGTCCGCTGCAGACTCGCGTGCCGAAGGTCTGGCAGGCGCCGTGGCTCAAAGGCAGGCCGTCGTCGCTCGCGCACGCCAGGCCGAAGTCGGGGACGTTCTCGTTGAACAGGCCGTCGCAGTCATTGTCGAGCCCGTCGCAGGTCTCCGCGGGGGTGTTGCAGCAGCTCGAGCCCGAGCAGGGCGTCGCGCCCGAGCAGACATTCGCCGGGAAGGTGCACTGCCACGTGCCCGCGTTGCAGCTCACGGCCACGTTCGTCGTGCACTCGGGGCGGCTCGCCGCCGGGCTGACGTCGCACACGAGAGCCGGCGACGGAGCCGCCGCCATCCCCTGCGGATCGAGCGAGTCGATGAAGCCGTCACAGTCGTCGTCTTGACCGTTGCAGGCTTCGGTGGCCGACACGAACGTGCACGCGTATTCACAGGTGCCGTTGTTGTCGAGGTCGTAGTAGCCCGGCAGGCAGTAGTTGCCGGCGATCTCGTCGCACATGCTGTTTACGCACGTGCGGATGTTGTGGTTGACCGCCTGGTTGGCGTTGCAGTTGTTGCCGCACATCCCGCAGTTGAGCGGGTCCGTCGCCGTGTTGGGCTGGGTGCCCGGGTCGAGCACGCCGTTGCAGTTCGCGTCGACGCCGCAGCTGTCGACCGCCGAGGTGGGGCCGACGTCTCCGACGCAGTCGATCGTGCCGCCCGGCTGGCAGGTGAGCGTCCCGGCGACGCATGGGCTGGTCGCGCCCACCGGAGGCGGGATGGGCACGTTGCACGCGCCGATCGAGTCGGCGGGCATCATGCCGTTGACCCGGTCGATGACGCCGTCGCAGTTGTCGTCCTGGCCGTTGCAGGTCTCGGTGCCGGGGTTGATCTCGCCCACGCAGTCGAGGGCGAACACGCCCGCGCCGACGTTCACGCACTGGGTCGTGCCCAGGGTGCAGGGGAAGTTCGCGCTGACGCCGCACGGGTCGCCGGCGTCCGACGGGACCTCCTGGGTGTCGTCGAAGCCGTCGCAGTCGTCGTCGAGCCCGTTGCAGACCTCGAGCTGGTCGTTCTCGAACAGGACGTCGGGTCCGGTGCAGATGACCGCGCCACCGACGCAGGCCGTGAGGCCCTCGTGCATCACGTCGCCGCACACGCCGTCGGGGTCCCCGCTGCACACGTTGCCGATGGCAGGATCGCCCGACACGTCGTCGGCCGCGTCCACCAGGCCGTCGCAGTCGTTGTCGATCTGATCGCCGCAGTACTCGATGTTCTGCAGGTTGTCCGGGGTGCACTGGTACTCGCACCCGGTGGCGTAGCTGCCGTCGAGGTCGATCCAGCCGTCGACGCAGTCGACGATCTCACACTGGGTGTTCGCGGAGGTGCAGGTCGGATCGGCGTTGGTCTTGACGCACTCGCTGGTCTCGATGTTCGCCCCGGTGCACGTGGCGCCGCACGAGCCGCAGCTCGTCTCGCTGGTGCACAGGTCGACGTCCTCGTCGATGCTGTTGTCGCAGTCGTCGTCTTTGCCGTCGCAGATCACGTCGAGCGTCGGGTGAACCTGGACGCAGTAGTACTCGCAGTCCCCATCCATGTTGAGGTCGTGGTAGTCGCCGGCGCAGTCGCCCTCGCACACGCCAGGCTCCTCACCCGGCATGTCCGACGGGGTGCACGTGATGGTGGCCGGGTCGACGTTGAGCAGCTGCGTGTAGCAGTTGTTGGCGCACGTCCCGCAGGTCTTCGGGTCGTCGTAGTCGATGTCCGCGATGTCATCGATCTGGCCGTTGCAGTCGTTGTCGACGTCGTCGCAGATCTCGACGCCGCTGTTCGTCTCCTCGCACGACCCGCCGCCGCCCTCACCGCCGCCGCCGCTGAACTGGCCCGTGCTGCCGCCGCCGCCGGTGAACTGACCGGTGCTGCCGCCGCCGCCCTCGTCACCGCCGCCCGACGTCGAGGCCCCCTCTCCGCAGTCGGAGAAGCAATAGGCCTGGGTCTCGCAGCCCGTGAGGACCACCGTGAGCGGCGCGCCGGCGAGCGCGGCGAGCGCAAAGCTCGCCGGACCAAGCCACTTCTTGGCGCTCATCGCGACACCCCCTCGCCGCGCTGACCCTTCTTGCTTCTGCGCCGGCTCGCCGCCGCGAGGCCGAGGGCCGCGCACAGCAGGCCGAGCGTCGAGCGGTCGTCCCGGGCGCCGGTCGTGGTGCAAGCGCACCCGCCGCCGCCCGTCGCGAGGCCCCAGACGCCGTCGTCGCCGGCGCTCGAGGTGCTGCCGCCCTCGCCGGAGGCGCCTTGTCCTTGGCCGCCGCCGCCCTGGCTCGGGCCGCCGCCTTGGCCGCCGCCGCCTTGGCCGCCGCCGCCTTCGCCGCCCATGCCGGTCGCGCACTCGCCGTCCTGGCAGACCTGGTCGTCGGGGCAGACGACGCCGTCGCACGGGCAGTTGCCGCACGAGCCGTCGATCGGGTCACAGCACCCGCCGTTCGGGCAGGCGTCGGGGGCGCACTGGTCTTGGACGCACGTCGGCGGGTCCTGCGAGAGGTCGCAGACGGTGCCCGAGGCGCACTCGGGGTCGCAGGTCGCGACGCACACGCCGTCCTTGCAGACCTCGCCGGCGTCACAGTCGAGGTTGGCGCACGACGGCGTGCAGGTGAACGTGGAGAAGTCCTCGCTCGGCTTGCAGGTCTCGTCGGGCCGGCAGGTGTCGGCGGTGCACGGGTTGGTCACGCAATCGCCGAGGTCGTTGCAGGCCTCGTCGCAGTTGCCGCAGCCCAGGTTGAAGCAGTTGTCGACGACGCAGTCTCCGGCGTCGGCGCCGGACGGCGCGCAGACCAGCGGGCTGTCGCAGGTGACGCCGAAGCACGGCGGCTGGCAGCCGTTCTGGCCCTTGCACTCACACACCGGGATCGCCGAGCAGTCGTCGCCCTGCGTACCGGCGGGCGCGCATAGCACGTTGCCGTCGGTGTCGAGGTTGGTCGCGTCCTCGCAGTCGTTGCAGGCGTCGGTGAGGCAATACTCGCCGAGCATCTCGCCGGTCTCGCTCGAGGTGACCTCGGTGCAGACCTGCCCTGCGGGGCATTCGAACTCGCCCGAGGAGCAGGGCGCTGCGCACTGGCAGGACCCGTCGGCCTCGACGCAGTCTTTCCCTTCGCCGCACAGCGGCGGCATGTTCCCGGGGTTCGGGTTGTCGGGCGTCCCGTCGCAGTCGTTGTCGCTGCAGTCGCAGACCTCGACCTGCGGTCCGGTTCCGCCGAGGCAGGTGAACACGCCGCCTACGCACGCATAGGCGCCTTGCTCGCAGGCTCCCTCGTCCACGCCGCACACCTCACCGATCGAGGCATCCGGCGGGGGGAAGGGGTTGTCGCTGCCGTTGATGCCGTCGGGGGCGTTGCCGGTCTCGTCGATGTCGCCGTCGCAGTCGTTGTCGACGCCGTCGCAGACCTCCGGCGAGGGGCCCACGCCGCCGACGCAGACGAGGCCGCCGTTGACGTCGCACTGGTAGGAGCCGGGCTGGCACGGCGGGTTATCGCGCGCCCCAGGGTACAGAGCGGTGTCGTACGCCGGCGTGCAGTCGCCGCCGATGACGATGCCGTCGTTGCACAGGCCGTTGCAGTTGTTGTCGATGTTGTCGCACAGCTCGGCGTCGGGGCCCACGTCGCCCACGCAGTCGAGGAAGCCCCCCTGGCAGTCGATGACGCCGGTCTCGCAGGGCCCGGGGTTACACCCCGCGTCGAGCGGAGGCGTCGAGCCGGGGCCCGTCGGTGCGTCCACGCCACAGGTCGCGCCCTCACCGGGGAAGCTGCCGTCGTCCGGCGTGCCGTCGCAGTCGTTGTCGACGCCGTCGCACACCTCCGTGGCGGGGATCACGCCGCCCTGGCAGACCCACTGCTGCGCGCCGGCGCACACGAGCGTGCCGGTGTTGCACGGCGCAGACAGAGGGGGCAGCGGCCCGGCGCCGTCCGGATCGGTGCTGGTGCAGCCGCCGCCGGGCGGCGGGTTCCACGTGAGGTTGTCATGGCCGCAGCCGTTGCCGGGGATGTTCCAGCAACCCGGCGCGGCGGGCGCGTCGGCGAGCGGCGCCTCGTCGGACAGGCCATCGCAGTCGTTGTCGACGCCGTCGCAGACCTCGGGGTCCGGTTGGTTGCCGCCGACACACACCATCGCGCCGTTCTGGCACTCGGTGAGGCCAGGGGTGCAGGGCGCGAAGTTCGTGCCGCACTGCAGGTTTTCGCCGGGCAGGACGCCCTCGTCGACCTGATTGTCGCAGTCGTTGTCGATGCCGTCGCAGATCTCGGTCGAGGGCCCGATGAAGCCCGTGCACTGACCGCCGCAGGGCTGCGTGCCGCGCACACACTGGCTCGTTCCGCCGTAGACGAGGGTGGGATCGGTGCCGACAGGGACGCATTGAATCGCCGCGACGCCGTCATCGATGATGCCGTCGCAGTCGTTGTCCTGGCCGTCGCAGGTCTCCGTGCCTGGAGAGTTCGAGCAGGCACCGAACCCGCCCGGCACGCAGCCGCCCGGCGTGACAGCTTGCGGGGCGCCACAGGTCAGGAACCCAGCGCAGTTCGCGGGAGGCGAGAAGCCGCAGGCGACCGGGGCGACGCCGTCGTCGGTCAAGCCGTCGCAGTCGTTGTCGCAGCCATCGCAGATCTCCGCCGAGGGCACGCAGGCGCCGCACACGCCGCCGTCATCGACCACGCCGTCGCAGTTGTCGTCCTGGCCGTTGCAGGTCTCGGGCAAGGGGCAGTGCGGCGGGTTGCCACACTTGTTGGAGCCCTCGTCGACGACGGTCGAGCAGTTGTTGTCGACGTCGTCGCACTCGTCACCGGGGTCGTAGCAGAGCCAGGTGTCGGGGTCGCTCGACTGCGCCGGCGTGGTGCACGGCAAGAGCGTCAAATCCCCGTTCGGAGGGCTGGTGTTGAGGGACGCGACGTAGCTGGTGAGGCACGCCTCGCGCTGCAGGTCGTTGCCCCACGAGCAGCACGTCTGCTGGTCGTTGCAGTAGTGGACGTAGCCCTCGTCGACGCAGCCGTTGCAGTTGTCGTCGTCGTTGTTGCAGACCTCGGGCTCGATCGTCGAGCTGATGATGTTGGAGAGCGCGAGGGCGAGGGTGGTCTCGTTGGTCGCGCTGATCGACGCGGTGGTGCCGCCAGCCGCGGCGATCTGGTTGGTGTTCGCGGTGCTACCGCCGGCGAAGTTGATGACGTGGACGCGCACGGACGTCTGCACGCCGCCCATGGTCACGCCGTTCTGGAACAGGTCGGTCGCCGCCGCGACGGCCGCGGCCTGGTTGTCACAGGTCTCGTCGCCGTCCGTCACGAGCAGCACGTTGAGGTCACGGCAGTCGCGATCGAGCGGGCCGAGCGGTGTGGTGTGCGTGAAGGCGTTGTTCGTGCAGTAGTCGGAAGCGCTCCACGTGTCCCAGCCCGAGCGGAGGTATTGCGCGACGCCGCGCAGCGAGCCCGCGATCGGCGTCGCGCCGTCGGCGAAGAGCTCGCGGTTATTCGTGCACGACTCGTCGAACCATTGCAGCAGCGTCGCCACGTTCGTCGCCGGCGGGGTGCCGGGGGTGGTCCACGAGGCTGGGTCTTGGAGGAGGGGCACCACGATGTTGGCGCTGTTGCGCCAGGTGTTCTCGGCGAAATTGGGCGGGCTGGGGAGCTGGAGGCCGTTCGTGCTGCAGCCGGGGAAGTTGCCGCAGCCGGTGTCGCCGCTGTTGTCGGTGAAGTTCGAGACCGTGCAGGTGTAGTTCTCGGGGTTGCAGGTGCTGCCGTTGGCGGTGCCGCAGTCGGACTCCGCGAAATTGCCCGACCGGCACGAGCCGTTGCCGCAGTTGGACAGGGTGCGCGCGTACGTCGCCATGCCGAGGTTCACCTGGCCGCCGAACGCCTGCACGGTCTTGCGGAGGGCGCACTTCGCGTCGTTGAGCCGGCTCGGGACCATGCCGCACGAGTTCAGCGCGTAGCCGGGGGAGGCGGCGTTGCACTCCCAGACCGGGTTCGCGCCTTGTGCGCAACCGGCAGCCGCAGGGGTCGTACAGCAGTTCATCGACCCCGAGGTGTCGACGACCAACATGAAATACGGCTTGGCCGAAGGGGGCCACTGAGCCGGGTCGGGGCTCGTGCAGTCCTGCGCGTGAGCCTCGGAGTCGAGCAACATGGCCGCCGACGCCCCCACCACGGAGAAAATTACGCCGACGCCCGCAAACCGCCTCGTCCTCAGACCGGCCATGAGCTTCCTCGCGATCTTGCGCCTAAAGAAAGAGCGCCCACTCAACGCCTCAGAAGACCATGAAGCTCGAGGCCATCGCAAGACGTCATCGCGCGAGCCTCGCGGAAGCTTCCGACCCTACGTGTGAGCGTCACGCGACGCGACCCCACGATTTCGATTTCCCCAGCAAAGGCGCCGATACAAACGCGTCGCATGGTGAAGACGGCCAGTGTCGCACCTCCGACTGCAGCGGCGCACCCGAGCGTGCCGCCTCCGTCCGGGAAGAAGCGAGGGCGCCCCAAGGGCCCGTTCACTCAGGCGCGACGCCTCGAGACCTTGCGCGCGCTGCTGCTTCGCCACCCGAAGGGGCTGACGATCTACGAGCTGGCCGCCGAGCTGTCCGTCACGCCGCGATCGCTCCGACGCTACCTGGTCGAGGTGAAGCGCGAGCTCGAGCTCGTCAGCTCTCCGGTTCGCCCCGGCGGCGCGGTGCTGTGGCGCCTCGCGCCCGGGGAGGCGGTCCGCAAGGTCGAGGTGCGCCGCACTCAGGCCTATGCGCTGCTCGCCGCTCGGCGTCTGTTCGAGCCGATGAAGGGCTCCGCCCTGTACGACGAGATTCACCTGGCGTCGGAGAAGCTGCTCGGTGTCGCGCGCCGCCCCGGGCGCGGTCCGAACGCCGGCGTGGCCGACGCTCGCCTGGAGGATCGCTTCCTCTACCTGCCGTTCGCGCCGAAAGACTACGGGGCGAAGACCGAAGAGCTCGACGACGTCTTCCAGGCCGTCGCAGATCTGCGGCCGCTGCACTGTCGGTACCGGAGGCCGCGGGACGGCCGCGAGGAGCGCATCCTCATCCACCCGTACGCCATGGTCCTCTACAAGGACGCGATCTACTGCGTCGGCCTGCACGTCGTGAAGGGAGAGGTCCGGACCTTCCTCTTGGATCGCATGCGCGACACCGAGTGCGCCGTCGGTGAGCGGTTCGAGCTGCCCGACGACTTTCGGATCGAGGACTACTTCGAAGGGCAGTTCGGGATCTGGACCTCCGGCGAGCGCCAGCGCGTGGTGATCGAGTTCGATCCGCGGGTGCGCGAGTACGTCGAGACGCGGCGCATCCACCCGAGCCAGGAGATCGAGACGACCGCCGATGGCAGGCTCAGGCTGACGATGACGATCGGCGACCTCACCGAGCTCACCACCTGGGTGCTCGGCTTCGGTGAGACGGCCAAGGTGGTCGAGCCGCCCATCTTGCGCGAACGGGTGGTGCGCGAGCTCGACAACGCCCTGTCTCGCTATCGCGAACCGGACAGCCTCCCGCCGCCGCCTCCTCTGCCGAGCAAGCGCGCCTCGGCCCCCCCCAAGTCCGCTTCCTCTCCTGCGCCGGCATCTGCGCCGAAGGCGGCGAAGAAGAAGAAGCGCGTCTGAGCCGGCGAAGCTATCGGAGACGCGCGCGCGCGTCGGCCAGCGCCTGGTCGACCATCTTCGGGTGCTCGGCCGGGTCGGCCCAGCGCCGCCGACCCTCCTCCGGTAGGCGATCGACCGGGTCGAAGTAGAGAAAGTACTGTCCCGGCTTCACGCTCGGGGCCTGGAAGACCGAGATGCCCGTCGTCCGGTCGTAGTGCTCGTACGAGTGGCACACGCGCTTGCCGCCGCCGCCCGGCGCGTCGACCACGAACGTGGGCGTGTTGAAGCCGGCGGTCGAGCCGCGCACGTATTTCTCGATGTCGATCGCGGTCTGCACGGTGGTGCGCAGCTCTTCGGCCCCCTTCACCATGTCGTGGACGTAGACGTAATACGGGTGCACGTGGACGTGCCCGAGCCGCTTCACCAACAGGCGCATCGTCTCGGGGTCATCGTTGACGCTGCGGATGAGGACCGACTGGTTGCGGACGGTGATGCCGCGCTCGAACAGCCGGAGCATGGCGTCGCGCGTGATGCCGGTGATCTCGTTCGGGTGGTTGAAGTGCGTGTGGAGCACCACCTCCTTGTGGAGCTTGCGGCCGAGGTCGACGACGTGCGTCACCGCGTCGAGCCACTCGTGGTCGGTGAGGATCTTCTGCGGCATCACCGCGGGACCCTTGGTGGCGATGCGGATCCGCCGGATGTTCTCCATCTTCACCAGCGTCTCGCCGATGTGGCGGAGCTGCTCCGGGCGGAGCTGGTAGGCGTCGCCCCCGCTCACCACGATGTCCTCGAGCTCGGGGCGCTCCGAGATGTACTTGAAGGCCTTCTCCCAGCGCTCGGCGTCGACCCGCAGGTGCACCTTGTCGACGAGCTCGGTGTCGTTGCCGACGGCATACGAGCGCGTGCAGAAGCGGCAGTAGACCGGGCAGGTGTCGAGCGGCAGGAACAGCGCCTTGTCGACGTAGCGGTGCGTGAGCCCGGGGACCGGCGCGTCCTCCTGCTCGTGCAGCGAGTCGAGGCCGAGCTTGGGGTGGTCGGGCAACATGCGCGACGCGAGCGGGATGAACTGCGTGCGCAGCGGATCGCCGTACGGGTCGCTCCAGTCGATCAGGCTCATCACGTACGGCGACACGCGCACGCTCATGGGCGCGCGGGCGAACCCCTCGGTCGCGTCGGCGATGAACGCCTCGGACGCGAGCCCCTGCAGCGCCTCGAGCAGCTTGTCGGGGCGGGTGATCGACTTCTTCGCCTGCCAGTGATGATCGAGGAACTGCTCGTCGGTCACCTCTTTGTAGGCGGGGATACGGCGGAAGTCGGGGCGCTCGACCAGGTTCTTGTGCGCCAGCGACGACGGCCCCACCGGGGGCTTGAGGTGGTGGATGGCGCCCGTGTCTTCGGGCTTCTTGGTCAGGCTGATGACGCTGGTAGCCATGATCGGTCCTTCTGCGGGGCGCTTTCGCCGCCTAGTTAGCAGATCGTAGCGGGTCGGGGCGAGCGCGCCGACAAAGCTTCTGGGCCGACGCGCCGCGCCAAGCCGCCGCACGAACGCGACGCCTGGTCGGGAGAGGGATCGCGTGCACGCGACCGTAGGGTGGGATAGGTCTAATCGCATGCGCTGGTCGCCTTCCTCGGCATCGCCGCCGCGTCGCTCCTCGCGATGGGCTGCTCGACACCCAGCGTCAGCCTCAAGAACGCGGCCGTGCGTGGCGCCGAGGTCGACGGCCTCCGCTTCGACGCCATGCTCGAGGTCCACAACCCGAACAACTTCGACGTCCAGGTCCGCGCTGTCCGGGCGAACGTGCACGTCGAGAACGTCGCGGCGCCGCTGCCGGTCATCGTTTCACCGAACGTGTGGGTCCGGGCGAACACGAAGGCGATGGTCGCGGTCCCCATCAAGGTGCCCTGGGGCGCGGTCCCCCGCATCCTCGCGACGACGGTGAGCCAGTCGACCGTCGGCTTCCGCGTCGCGGGCAACGCCGACGTCACCGCCACGAGCACCTTCCAGATCCGCCAGGACGGCTACCGCTTCAATGAAGAGGGCGAGCTGCCCCGCGGGATCTTCCTGCGTCTCTCCACGTCGCAGCCGGTCACGGTCGGCAGCGGGCGGGGCTGGTAGCGCGGGGCCGTCGGGCGTTCGTCTACGGGACCACGAGCTCACCGCGAGGGGGGACAGGCGTCATCGAGGCGATGGCCACGTCCTTCGTGTGGCGGTACGCCGAGTAGTACGTCCGCACCCGGACCACGTAGTCGACCGTCTCCGGGTAGGGAGGGATGCCCTTGTACCGCTCGACCGCGCCTTCGCCCGCGTTGTACGCGGCGATGGTCAGGTCGAGGTCGCCGTTGAACAGGTTCGCGAGGATGCGCAGGTAGCGCACGCCCCCGAAGATGTTCTCCCTCGGATCGAACGAGTCGCGCACCTGCATGCGGGTCGCGGTCTCGGGGATCATCTGCATCAGCCCTTGGGCGCCCGCGCTGGAGACGGCGCGGGGGTCGTAGTCGCTCTCGACCTTGATGATCGCGCGCACCAGCTCCTCGGGATTTGGTAGAGCGTCGCGGCCTGGCGGATCCACTTGTCGTAGCGGGTGAAGCGCTCGATCGACTTGTCGCTCGGGGCGACCGGGGTGCCGGTGAACTTGGAGCGCTTCTCGCGGCGCGGCGCGCTCTTCATGTACAGCGAGTAGCGGCCGTCGCCCTTCGGGTTCGACGAGAAATGCACGATCCCCTGGTCGTCCACGTAGCTGTAGATGTCGGCCTGGGCCTCACCAGAGACGCCCAGCCCGGCGGCCACTGTGAGAGCAGCGGCGAGCGCGCCACGACGGAGGACACTGCGGGGCTTCATTCGTCGCTCATGGTAACGGACACCGCCAGCGGGGGGGAAAGCTCCTGGCAAGAACACGGCGCCGCGGCGCTCCTCAGCTGGAGACAACCGCCCTGGGTGCCAGGTTGTTCCGAGCACCACCCGCGCTCACGGCACCAGGGGGACACGTACGGCCGGGGGCGGGTCGGCGGGGGGATAGAGCTCGGTCGGGAGCCCGCCCGCGGCGGAGATCGCGAGGGTGTCCATGAGGACCGCGACGGTGACGTGCACGAAGAAGCCGGAATAGATGCTCTTGGTTCGCATCGAGAGCGAGCCGAGGGCGATGCCGGCGACGACGGCGCCGCACGCCTCGAGGTACGGCTTGCCGTAGTGGATCATGCAATACGGGACGCACATCGCGAAGATCGCGGTCGAGCCCATCGAGCGCCGCAGCGTGTTCAGCCAGAACCCCCGGAAGAAGATCTCGAGCCCCAGGAACTGCAGCACGTACATGCTCTCCCAGACGAGCAGGTCGAGCCACGAGCGCGAGCACTTCTTGTAGAACGGGTAGTAGTTGGTGAAGTCGGGTTGGCTGGCGACCGCGAAGACGGCAGGGATCACCACCCCGAGGCAGAGGAGGTAGATCCAAGCGTGGGAGAGCAGGCCCCTCGCGCGTAGCCCGAGGTCGAGCAGCGAGTCCTTGGGGAAGACGAGCTTCCATACGGCGAAGGGCAGGAGCGTGTACCCGGCGACTCGCGTGAAGGTCCACCACGACAGCGCGTACAGCTCGCCGTACCTCTTCATCGAGACGTACTTGCCGAGCCCGAGCGGCATCAGGTCGGGGTTCAGCTCGACCTCGCGCAGGTATGGCCGCACGTGCGCGACGTAGAAGTCCCGGTCGTAATAGAACTGCAGCGTGAGGATGGCTGCCGTCAGCACGAACAGCACGAGAGGGCGCCGGTCGAGCTCGCCCCGGCGCAACGTCTCGCGTTGGTGCTCCAGCGCCTCGACGTCGAGCTCCCGCCAGGTGCGCCGGAAGAAGTAGTAGACCAGCGGGATCACCAGCACGAACCCGACCATCGGGAACGCGAGGCGCAGCAGGGTCTCCCACAGCTCTGGCGCCGCGGGGGCAGGCGCCGGCAGGGGCGCGGGCGCCGGCGCTGACGCCGGTCCCAGCGCGCCCGCGCCGAGGGTCGCGTAAACGTGGGCGAGCGCGGCGCCGAACATCAGCCCGCTGAGGCCCTCGCGATCTGCGCGGCGGCGCGCAGACGTGCCACGGCCGTGTCGCGCCCGACCAGCGCGGCCACGTCGAACAGGCCCGGCGAGGCCGTGCGACCGGTCAGCGCGACGCGCACCGGCTGAGCGACGTCCTTCAGCTCGAGGCCCTTGCCCGCGATGAACGCGTTGAACGCTGACTCGAGGGCGGCCGGCGCGAAGTCGGGGGCTTCGGCGAAGAGCGACGCGACCTCGTCGAGCAGGTCGGCCTTCGGAGCCACCAGGAATTTCTTCGAGGCCTTCTCGTCCATCACGGGCGACTCTCGGAAGAGGTAGTCCATGAGCTCTGCGGCGTCGGCCCACGTCTGCCCGCGCTCCCGGAACAGCGGAAGGGCGCGCACGAGCCGGTCGTCGTCGACCGACAGGCCGCGCGCCTCGAGGAAGGGCCTGACACCGGCTAGGTACGCCTCGTCGGTCGTCAGCTCCTTGCGCTTGAGGTGCTCGAAGGCGACGGCCGACAGCTTCTTCATGTCGAACTTGCCGTCGCCTTTGCCGCAGCGCTCCCAGTCGAACTTCGAGATCAGGTCGGGGAGGGAGAAGATCTCCTCGTCTCCGAAGGACCAGCCGAAGCGGACCAGGTAGTTGAGCAGCCCGGCGGGGGAGATGCCCTTGTCTTTGTACTCGGCGACGCTGACCGCGCCGTGGCGCTTGGACAGCTTCGAACCGTCGGGCGCCAGCATCATCGGCAGGTGGGCGAACTCCGGCACCTTCCGGCCGAGCGCCTCGTACAGCAGGATCTGCGGGGGCGTGTTGATCATGTGGTCGCGGCCGCGCGCGACGAGCGTGATGCCCATCGTGATGTCGTCGACCACGGCCCCGAAGTTGTAGAGCGGGACCCCGTCCGCGCGCACGAGCACGGCGTCTTGGAGGGTCGACAGCGGCGTCGTGACCTCGCCGAAGACCTTGTCCTTGTAGGTGACCGCCCCCGAGCCGGGGGCCTTGAACCGGATCACGAAGGGTCGATCGGGGGTGGCCGCGGTGCGCTCGCGGCAGGTCCCCGGGTAGCGAAACTGAGCCTTGGGGTCGTTCTGCTTCAGGGCCTCGCGCTGCGCATCGAGCTCCTCTTTGGTGCAGGTGCAGCGGTAGGCGTGGCCCTTCGAGATGAGCTCGGCCACGAACTCCTGGTAGATCCCCAGCCGCTCCATCTGCCGGTAGGGGCCGTGCGGCCCGCCGACGTCGGGGCCCTCCGCCCAGTCGAGGCCCAGCCAGCGCATGCTGTCGAGGATGATGCGCTCGTTCTCTGGGGTGCTCCGCTCCTGGTCGGTGTCCTCGATCCTCAGGACGAAGGTGCCGCCGGTCTTCTTGGCCCAGAGCCAGTTGAACAGTGCGGTGCGCACCCCCCCGATGTGCAGGTACCCGGTGGGTGACGGGGCGAAGCGGACGCGAGGCCGATCGGTCATCGCGCCGCCCTCTACCACGGCTTTGCGCTCGGGGCTCGCTCTGCTAAGAGCGTCCCTCCTTTCACCGCGCGAGTCATCTCGCGCACCCTCGGAGCACGAACATGAGCACCAAGAAGACCCCCAAGAAGACCCCGTCCACCCGCAAGTCTCCGCTGCAGCTCGTCCAGGACTTCGGCGGCAAGGCCAAGCTCCTCGAGGCCGTCGAGGCCTTCACCACCGAGGAGCTGTGGGTCGGGCGCACGAGCAAGGACCGCGGCGGAAAGAAGTCGCTCGCGCGGGTCTCGAACGCCAAGCTCCTCCGGCTTCACGCGATCTTCGGTGAGGTGAAGAAGGCGTTCGGTACGCGCGACAAGCTCATCGGCTCGATCCTCGAGCTCGAGAACCGCACCAAGGACGAGGGCTACAAGAAGCGCCTCGGCGAGCACCCCGTGCCCCGCCTCTACGACCACTACAAGAGCGCCAAGAAGCGCGCGGGCGCCACGGCCGAGAAGAAGTGACGCCTGACGCGACGACCGCACCGTCGTCGCGCGAGCGCCGCGCCTTGCCCGGCTGGCTGCGCCAGACCTGGCTCGTCGCCAAGAAGGACCTCGCCATCGAGCTCGCCACCGGCGAGATCGTCACCACGGCGGGGTTCTTCGCCGTCTTGGTGACCATCATCGCGTCGCTGGCCTTCTTCGCCGGAAAGAACGGCCAGCGCGACGTCGCGCCCGGGGTGATCTGGGTGAGCGTGGCGTTCGCGAGCATCCTCGCGCTGTCACGCACGTGGCAGCGTGAGCGAGAAGACGCCGCGATCCGCGGCTTGCTCATCGCGCCCCTCGCGCGGAGCGCGATCTTCGCAGGCAAGGCGATCGGCGTGGCGGCCTTCGTCACGGCCGTCGAGATCATCGTCGTGCCCGTCACCGCGCTGTTCTTCTCGATCGATCTCGCCGAGCACGCGGGCGCTCTCGCGCTGATGCTGCTCGCCGCCACGCCAGGGATCGCCGCGTCGGGCACTCTGTTCGGCGCGATGACGATCCGCACGCGTGCTCGCGACCTCATCCTCGCGAGCGTGATGTTGCCGCTGCTCGCGCCCTCCATCCTCGCCGGCGTCGCCGGGACGCGCGCGCTGCTCGGCGGCGCCCCGATGTCCGAGCTCACCGACTATTTCTCTCTGCTCGGGCTCTTCGGCTTCATCTTCACCGCAGGCGGGATCGGCCTGTTCGACACCGTCATAGAAGGCTGAGCGCGCCCATCGCGGCCCGCTCGCCGCTCTCGATCAGCGCCCCAGGCTCGAAAGGCGTCCCGGTGCACTCGCCCGCCGCGAACACGGACGGCGCCGCCCGTCCATCGCCGTCGACGACGATCGAAAAGCCCGCGTTCGTCGCCTGCGTGCTGGCACCTGCTTGTTGAGCCAGCTGAAACGAGGGTGCTGCGTCGCCCCCGACGCCTACCACGACGCACACCCGTCGACCCGCAGACCTCGTTCGGATCCCTTTCACGCGCGAGCTCCCCATCACCGCGATGAGATCGTCCGCGGCGTAGCTTTCGAAGGAGAGGCCATCGAGCACGGCGCGCGCCCGCTCGATCCACGGTCCATCGCCCACGAGCGCGACGGGCCCGTCGGGGATGACCCCGCGCGAGGCGAGCTGGCACAGGGCGCGTGCGCTCACGACACCCGGGAGATCGTTGCCCTCGACGCACAGCACGGGATCGTGCGCGCCGGTCGCGAGCACCAGCGCGCGAGGGCGGATCACTCGGGCCCGCGACGGCTCGGCGATCAGCGCCTCGCCGTCGAAGATCCCGACGGCCGTCGAGCCGACGAGCACCGCGGCCGTGGCCCGGGCGCGCTCCACGAGCGGCTCGACGACGGGCGCGAGATCCGGGGCGTAGCTCGCGCTGCCGCCGAGGCGCGGGGCCTCGTCGACGAGCGTGACCGCGGCGCCTCGGCCCTCGAGCGCCGCGACGCAGGCGAGCCCCGCCAGGCCACCACCGACGACCAGCACGTCGCAGCTCTCACGCGCGGCCTGGCCGAGCGCGAGAGGGGGGCGTCCGGCAAGCGGCCCGTGCCGGCCATCTGCCGCGCGAACGACTGCATCGCGGAGCCCACACCCGGGACACCCGCCATGAGGTGGTGGTGGTCGATGCCACGAGGGAAGAACCAGTCGGTGATCCGCAAGAGATCCGTCTCGCGGCTGCCGAGGACGTTCTGTCCCACGATCTGCTCCCCGCCTCGAGCCGCTCGCAGGCACGTCATGACGTTCGGCTCGCCGTCGACTCTCGCGAGGCACCCGTCGCAGTCCCCGCGGAGACAATAGGGCCCGCGCGGGCGGTGGAGCTTCGGCGAGCGGGCGATCACCGCCTCGCCGGCCGCGAGCAGCGCGACCGCGATCGGCTCGCCGCGATCGCCCTCGATCTCACGTCCATCGAGCTGGAACGTGATCCTGTCCGCGAGCGGCGCCCTGCGCTGAAACATCCGATTCGACCTCGACCGCGCCGCGTTTTGCGGACGGGGCCCACAATGTACTACGCTCCCGACGACAGATGAGGCTCGGCGTCATCGGACCATCGAACGGGGACCTCGTCGCGCTAGCGACGGCGGCGCAGGTGCTCGTCGACCACTCGCAGGTGGAGCGAGTCCTCTACCTCGGAAAGGACGACGCGCTCGATCGCGTCGTTCAGGCCTGGGCGACGGAGATCGTCGGAGCGAACCCCGATGAGGCTGTGCTCTTCGCGCGAGCAGCGGTCGCTTGCGTGAAGGCGTCCGCGGAGGACATCGACGCGTTCGTCGCGTCGGAGCGCGTGCGCCGCAGGCTCCGCATCTACGCTACCGTGCCCGCGCCTCCGGGCCGCACCGTGGAGCTGTTCGACGGGCGCATCGCCGTGTTCGTCTACGACAAGGCGACGCTCGACGAGGACGACATCGCGGGCGCGTCGGTCATGGTCTTCGGTCGCTCCGATCGTCCGCTCGTGCATCGGGTCGGCTCGCGCACCTTCGTGGCGCCGGGCTCCCTCGGCTCGCCGGGCGGGGGCATCGTGGTGCTCGACGACGAGTCGGAGCCCGGAATTCGCATCGAGTTCCTCGACTCCGAAGGGGCGGTCGTCTCCGCTGAGCGCATCGAGAGCCGCGCGCCACGCGCCGCGGGGAAGCTCAAGGTGCAGGGCTCGGGCTCGTGACGTGACGGGCGGCGAGCGCGTCGGCGTATTCGGCGGAAGCTTCAACCCGCCTCACGTGGCCCACGTCCTCGCGGCGACGTACGCGCTGCTCGTCGCGCCGATCGATCGCGTGCTGGTCGTCCCGGTCTTCAAGCATCCGTTCTCGAAGGAGCTCGTCAGCTACGAGGACCGCCTCGCGATGTGCGAGCTCGCCTTTCGCGACCTCGAGCGCGCGAGCGTCAGCCCGATCGAGCGCGAGCTCGGCGGCGAGAGCCTCACGCTCAAGACGCTCGAGGCGCTGGCCCGGGCCAACCCCAGCTGGAAGATGCGCCTGATCCTCGGCAGCGACGTGGTCTCCGATCTGCCGAAGTGGCATCGCTTCGATCGCATCGCCGAGATCGCCGAGCCCTTCATCCTCGAGCGTCGCGGCGCGACGTCCCGTCAAGATCGCGCGCTGTTGCCCGAGGTGTCGAGCACGGAGGTGCGCGGGCTGCTCGCGAGCGGCGATCGGCTCGGGCTCGAGCCGCTACTTCCGCGCGCGGTCCTCGAGTACATCTTCGAACGCGGGCTGTACGCTTCAGGCCGATGAAGCGTCTGCTCATCATTGGGCAAGGGAAGGTCGGCGCCGCGCTGGCGTCCGGCGCGCGCGGCGCGGGCGTGCGCGTGCGGACGATGTCCGCCCGCGCGGTGCTCGTCGGGGCGCCTTCACCCCGGGCCGACCTCGTCGTCGTGGCGTCGCGCGACGGCGACGTCGTCCGCATCGCGAGCGAGCTCGCGCGCCGCTCTCGCCTCCCTGGCGCTGTCGTACACTGCGCCGGGGCGCTCGGCCCCGAGGCCCTCGCGCCCCTCGCGCAGGTCGGCGTCGCCGTCGCCGCGGCGCACCCGCTCGTGTCGTTCTCCGGCGCGCGCTCGACGTCGGTCGCCGGCGCGGCGCTCGTGATCGAGGGAGCCGGGGCCGCCATCACCGGCGCGCTGGCTCGCGGCTCGGCTGCACATGGTGCCCCTGGTGGTCGAGCGGCTCGATCGCGCGAAGTACCACGCGGCGGCCGCGCTCGTCGCGAACGGCGCCGCCGCGCTGGCGGCGGTCGGCGCGCGTTGGCTATCCAGCTCGGGGGTGCCGGCCGAGCGGGCGTCCGCGATGTTGGGCGCGCTGCTCGCGAGCGTGGCGGCGAACGTGGCGGCGCTGGGACCCGCTCGAGCCCTCTCGGGGCCGGTGCGTCGCGGGGACGCTTCGACCATCGTGCGGCACCTCGCGGCGCTGTCCTCGGATCCCGAGGCGACGGCCTTGTACCGCTCACTCGTCCAGGTCCAGCTGGGGCTCACTCGCGCCCTGACCAACGCCGATGAGCCTGGGGTCGAGAGCCGGAGCGACGCGGACATCTCCCGGCTGCTCGAGACCTTGGATTTTCTTTGAGGACGAAGTCGCAGAGGGTAGGCGCGGAGGGGATTGCGGCGCCTGAGGGGTTGAGGTACCTCCCTAGATACCCTTGATGCTTGCGCGTAAAGCCGTCCTGCCGCGCGACGCAGCCGCTCCCGAAGCGGCATCCTGGGGTTCCAGCGCAGACCGAGCCCACGGCTTCGCGGCCATCGATCAGTGGCTCGAGCAGCGCGGCGAGTCTGCGCTCGCGGTCGCATACGCGGCCGACCTCGAGGCTTGCGAGGCGCTCGCTGAGCACGCGGCGCGACGCTTGTCGGCGCGCTGTGCCGTCGCCCGCGCGTCGGGGGGTCCTGCGTCGGAAGGCTTCCGCGAGCTGGCGCGATCGTTGTCGAGCGGCGCCGAGTCGCTGCTCACGGCTCGCGACGTCGCGCTCGCCATCGCCCGAGCGATCGTCGACGCAAAGATCGGCGCAGTCGTGGTCACGGATCAGGCGGCCTCGAGGTTCTCGAGCGCCGTCGCGACAGAGCTCGAGGGCGCGCTCTCCTCCTCGGCGGACGCGCAGTCGGAAGACGCCCCGAACGCTCAGGTGCTGTGGGTGGTCCCGAGGGCGTCGGCCGAGGCCTCCCGGGTGGGTCGCGAGCCGGGCCGTGCGTGGCTCACGTTCGAGGTCGAGGGAGCGCTCGCCGAGGGCGACGTGGGCCGCTGGTGGGAGGTCGCGCGGGCGGCTCCGCTGGCGCCGCAGGCGCGCACCACTCTGAAGGACCTCGAGGCCTGGTGGCGCAGCGCCCGCGCCGAGGCCGGTGCGCCGCGCGCGCAGCCCTCCACGTCGCGTGCAGCCAGGGTGCTCGCGCTGGCGGGGCGGGCGTGGCCGCTCACGATGGTGAGCGAGCTCGGCCTCTCTCCGTCGGAGGTCGACGAGCTCGTGGCCTCGGGCGGCGCCGATGTTCGCGTGCGCGAGCCCGAGCCGGTCCCGTGGATCGCGCTGCGATCGTCGAACGCGGGCGGTGCTGATGGCGGCGGTGCTGACGCGGGCCGTGCTGATGGCGGCGTTGCTGACGCGGGCGGTGCTGACGCGGGCGGTGCTGACGCCCGATCGGGCGACGGTGCGCTCCTCCTCGCTCAGCGCGATCGCGCCGAGCGCGCGCGCGTCACGAGCGCGTTGGTTCATTGTTTCGGCTCCGATCCGTGGGCGCTGATGCGCGCCGCCGAGATCAGCCTGCAAGGCGGCGCAGTCGAGCGCGGCGACGAGCTCGCGCTCGGCGCGATCGAGCGCACCGTCGACGCCGACGCGCGCTCCGATCTGTGGGCCCGCTTCTGGAGCGCATCGCCGAGCCCGTCCCCCACCGCCGAGCGGCTGCTCGCGTTCGTCGACGTGGCGCTCCGCAAAGGCGACGGCGAGTGGGCGCTGCGATTCGCGCGCGAGGCCGTCGCCGTCGCGCCCGTCGTCCGTCAGGGCGGCGCTGTGCTCCTCGCGCTCGGTCGCGCGCTCGCGGCGAGCGGCGATCTGACCGCCGCGCGGCTCACGCTCGAGAAGGTCACGGAGGCCGCGTGCGACGGCGTCGCCGAGCGCCTGGTCGCGGGCTCGAGCCTGCGTCAGGCTCGCCGAAGCTCGCTACTATTCGTCCGACCTCGCCGGGGCGCGCTCGTCGGCAGACGACGCCCTCGGGCGCCTGCGCTCGCTGCTCGACGCGGGCTCGGAGGCGGCGGAGGGCGACGCCGATCGTCGCTCGCGCCGCGCTGCCGCCATCGTCCGGCTCGACGCCCGGAACGTGCTCGGCAAGCTCTTGCTCGCCCAGGCCGACTACCCCGCCGCAGAGGAGCACTTCGCCGGCGACGCATTCGAAGCCTCGCTCGTGGAGCAGCCCGTCAGCGAGCTGCGTGCCCGCGTCAACCGGGCTATCGCGGTGATGTCCCTCGGGCGCCGCGCCGAGGCGCAGCACCTGCTCGAGAGCGTGCTGGCCGAGGCCGAGGCAGCGGGCGAGCTCAAGGCGATCGGCATCTGCCTGATCAACTTGGCGGCCCTGGCGATCATCGACCGTCGCTACGGGGAGGCCCTCGAGCTCTCCGAGCGCGCCGTCGAGGTGCTGCGTCGCATCGGCGACAAGGTCGCGCTGTCTCGCTGCGTGGCCAACCTCGCGGAGCTGCGTGTGCGGGTCGGCCTGCTCGAGGAGGCAGCGCAGGCGGTCCGCTTCGGCACGCGAGTGCTCTCGGGCGGGCTGCCGCCCGAGCAGGCCTCTCGTTTCGCGCTCACCCTCGCGCGCGTCTCGCTCGCAAAGGGCGACAGCGGCTCCGCCCAGCGGCACGTCACGCAAGCGCTCGCCGCGCTCGGCGCGACGCTGTGCCTCGATCTTTCGGCGGAGCCCCAGAGCGTCGACGCGAAGGGTGGGCTCTCCGCCAAGGGGCCGGTCGCCGATCACGTCGGTGAGGCACTGCGCCTCGCCGCGCGCATCGCGCTCGAGGACGGCGACACCATTCGGGCGCGCGTCCTCATCGAGCGGGCGGCTGCCGAGCGCGTCCCCGCGCGAGCGCGCGCGCCGAGCTCTCCGTCCTTCGGGCGCTCCTCGCTCGCGCGGCCGGGGAGCCGTTCGAGTCACGTGCCACGGAGGCGCTCCGAGCCGCGCGCGACGCCGACGACGACGAGCTCGCGCGCGAGGCGCACGTGCTGCTGTTCCGGGCGGCGCTCGACGATGACGCGGCCGAGGGCGGAGGCGAGCGAGCCCGCCACCACCTGCACGCCGCGATCGCCATCCGCGATCGCGTCGCCGACGGCATTCCCGCGCAGCTGCACGAGCGCTTCCTCGCTCGGCGCGACCTCGCCTCGCTCGAGCGCGAGGCGCGAGGCTTCGAGGCTTCGCTGACGCAAGGCGCGCTGGCGACTTTGGGCGACCCCTCGAGCTACCCCCTCTCGTCGCCGCGCTTCGCTGCTCCGTCGCAGGTCTCGCACGACAAGGTCCCGAGTCTCGCCTCCTCGGGCGCGCGCCGAATCGTGGGCGACGACCCTGGCGTGAAGGCTCTGCTCAACGCGATCCGCAAGGTGGGTCCCGCGGACGCAACCGTGCTCATTCACGGCGAGAGCGGAACCGGCAAGGAGCTCGTCGCCGAGGCGCTCCACGAGGCCTCGTCGCGGCGGGCGGGCCCGCTCGTCAAGGTCAACTGCGCCGCTCTGGTGGAGACGTTGCTGCTCAGTGAGCTCTTCGGCCACGAGAAGGGCGCCTTCACGGGCGCGGCCGGGCGCAGGCGCGGTCGCTTCGAGGCCGCCGACAACGGCACGCTCTTCCTCGACGAGATCGGCGACATCTCACCTCGAACCCAGGTGGCGTTGCTGCGCGTCCTTCAAGAGAAGACGTTCGAACGGGTCGGCGGCACCTCCCCCATCCGCGCCAACGTGCGCGTGGTTTGTGCGACCCACCGGAACCTGAAGGCGCTCGTCGCCCGCGGGGAGTTTCGCGAGGATCTGTACTACCGGCTGGCGGGCGTCACGCTCGAGGTCCCTGCGCTGCGCTCGCGGCTCAGCGACGTCGGCGCCCTGAGCGACGCCATCCTTCGTCGCATCGCCGAGGAGCGTGGCGGAAGCGTCAAACGCCTGTCACCGCTCGCACTCTCTGCGCTTCGGTCCCACACCTGGCCGGGCAACATCCGAGAGCTGGAGAATGGGCTCCGGGCTGCCTCCCTGTTCGCCGAAGGAGACACCCTCGAGGCGTCCGACTTCGCAGAGAATGTTGAGTCATTGCGGCATATAGCCGAGGTCGTCGAGGCCGCAGGGGCCTCGCTGCCCCCCACCAGCGCGCCCGTGACGATGCCCACGGGCAGCTCGAGCGTGTTCCCTCCGCCCCGAAGCTCGGTCCGGTCCTATCCGCCGTCGAGCGCTGGCGCGGAAGGTGCACCGTCCGAGCCCATGAGGTCGCGACCGTCAATCGACGCACCGTCGGCGCCCGCGGGGCCGGCGAGCGCCCCCGAGGTCGCCTATGCGCACGTCCGCTCAGGGGTCAGCCTGCACGACATGAAGCGCCTCATCGAGCGCGAGTGCATCGTGCGGGCGCTCGGCGAGGCCGGCGGGAACATCACCAAGGCCGCGACGCTTCTAGGGATGAAGCGGCCGAGGCTGTCGCAGCTCGTGAAGCAATACGGTTTGGGCGGGGCCGACGCGTCGGACGACGTGGACGCAGCCGCGAACGAGGAGGAGGAGTGACGATGTCCGTCGTGGCGACGTTGTTGAGCCGAGGCGCCGAGTCGACTGCGTGGCGATCCGCCTGCGGGTTGCTGGTTGCGGTCGGGTTGGTCTTCGGAGCGGCAGGCCTCACGGGCTGCTCGTCGGTCGACTCGGATCCCGAAGAGATCCAGGAAGCCGAGGAGGAGCTCGAGGTGGGCGCGGACTTCGATCAGGCGCCCGCTCCGGCTGAGTGGTCCTCCGAGCCCGCGACCGAGACGATCGTTCCGACGCTGGGGCCCCTCGATGGGCTCGAGACGCAGGAGGTCGGCAAGCCGGGCGAAGATCGGTCGGTCGGCCCGGGGCAGGGACAGGAGCCCGATCCGCACCCGTGGTTCGTGGACTCCGACCACGACGGCGAGGACGACTACTCGAACGCGAGCTGAGCGGTCCTTCGACCCGCAGCACCGAGGGCGAGCCGACGGCTCGCCTTCTTGCGTTTGGGGCGCCTCGTTTCTCGGGTTGAGGTTTTCAGCGGCTCCGTCGCTCCCAGGCCCCGCGAAGCGAACACGAGGTAGCCTGTCGGTGTGATGTACGAGCTTCGGACTCGAACGGCGGTCGTCTGCGGCGCGCTCGCGCTCGCGATCGCTGCGTCGGTCCTGCTGCGTGGGCGTCCCCGGCGCGTGCACCTGCTCTTCTCGGCGTTCTCGGCCACGCTGGGCTTGTGGTACCTGGCCCAGTCCTTCTACGGCTTCTTCCAGGCGACGATCTGGCAGCGCTCGACGGCCATCATCGCCGTGCTGTTGCCGGTCCTGGCGGTTGGGCTGTTCGAGGCGATGGTCCCGCAGGCCTCGCTCGGCGAGGCCGTCCCGCGCGGCCCACGCCTCACTCGGATCGTGTGGGCAGGAGGCGCGCTGCTGATCGCCGCGCAGCTGACGCCTCTGCACGCGATGGGGGCCGTTCGCATCGCGGTCTTCGTGTACGTGTTCGTCTTCATCACGCTCGGGCTGTACGAGCTCGGGCAGCGCGGCGCGAACAGCACATCCCGCGCTACGCAGCGGCGCGTCCGCTTTCTCGTGGTCATCGGGGCGTTCGCGGGCCTCGCGACGATCGCCGACTTTCTCTGGTATCTGGGGCTGCGCACGCCGCCGGTTGGGGCGGTGCTCTCGATCGTGTTCGTCTTCGCGCTGTCGCAGGCGCTCGAGAGCGAGCGCCTCCTCGACCTGTCGGAGATGCTCGGGCGGCTCATGGTGGCCGCGGCCGTGGCCTTCCTGATCGCCTTCATCTTCTACGTTCTGCTCACCGTCGTGGGCACGTTCAACACGATGTATCTGAACGCGGTCCTCGCGGCGACCGTCGTGCTGGTCGTGTACGAGCCGCTGGTCGCCCGCGTCGAGGAGCAGATCCGCAGGTTCTTCTTCCGAGAGCGCTTCGATCTGGAGGGCGCGCTCGCAGACGCCCGGCGGAGGCTCGTTCACACCCTCGAGGTGCCGGAGATGGCCGCCCTCGTCATGGCAGCGCTCGAGCGCTCCCGCCGAGTGACGTCCGCCGCCCTCTACCTCCGCGATCAGGAGGGCACGGGCTTCGATCAGATCGGCACGTTCGGCGAGGGAGGCCCGCCGCGCATCGAGGTGGCGACCGCGCGGATGCTGCTCGAGCGGCTCGAGCTAGGGACGGTGATGCTCGAGGAGGTGGAGTCGGAGGTCCGCGAGCGGCAGCGCGCCGGCGGACGCTTCGAGGGTGGCGAGGCGATCATGACGGCCGCCGAGGTCCTCGGCACCCTCAGGACCGGAATCCTCATCGCCATCCGCGACGAGCAGCGTGAGATCGTCGGCCTGCTCGTCCTCGCAGATCGTCGCGTGCGCGACGCCATCTCCCTCGAAGAGATCGCGCTCGTCGAGCAGCTCGCGACGCAGATCGGCATCGTCATCGCCAACAGCCGCTCGTACCAGCAGATGAAGGAGCGCGATCGCCTCGCGCTGCTCGGGCAGATGGCCGCCGGCCTCGCGCACGAGATCCGAAACCCGCTCGGCGCGATCAAAGGTGCGGCGCAGCTCTTGGCGGATCCCGTCCCGCCGGGACAAGACGACGGCAGCACGCGCGAGTTCATCGGCATCATTCTGGAAGAGGTCGATCGGCTCAACCGCGTGGTCGGATCGATGCTCGATCTCGCCCGCCCCGGGGACCAGTCGGTCGTGCCCGTCGACGTGAACGGCGTCGCTCGGCGCACGCTGCAGGTCCTCTCTGCCGAACGCACGCAGCCCGAGGTCGAGGTCCAGCTCACGCTCGCGGCGGACCTGCCGCGGGTGGCGATCGATCCCGAGCAGCTCAGGCAGGTGCTGATGAACCTGATCAAGAACGGCATCCAGGCCGTCGGTCAGCGCGGCAAGGTGAACGTGTCGACGCGGGTCCGCTTCGGGCGCGGCACGCGCTCCGGAAAGGACGGCGACGCCTTCGTCGAGATCACGGTCGCAGACACCGGCCCTGGGATCTCGAGCAAGACCCTCGACAAGCTCTTCCTGCCGTTCTTCACGACGAAAGAGAAGGGCACCGGGCTCGGGCTCGCCATCAGCCAGCGCATCGTGCAAAGCGCCGGCGGGCGCATCGAGGTCCGTTCCTACGAGGGGAAAGGGACGACGTTCACGGTCGTGCTCCCAGCCGTCATCGACGCGCTCGGCACGCCGACCCCCCCGCCACCCGCGCCCAAGTCGGGCGAGCCTGCCCTGCGAAAGGGCGGCGCTGCCGTTCCCTGAGCGGGAGGAGCGCGTCGCGCGGGTGAACGTTGGCCGGCGTCTGCGGTCGGCGATATGGTCAGCGCCATGTCGATCAAGGCTCTCCTGCTGGCCCTCGCCGTCGCCGCGAGCGTCGCCGCGTGCTTCCCCTCCGTGGATCCGCCCCTCGCAGACATCTCCAAGCTCGACAAGCTCGAGACGGTCATGCACGCCAACGAGACCCTCGGTCGCCGGCTGTGGGGCAAGGCCGGAAAAGAGAGCTTCACGGACGCGGAGCTGACCGAGCTGAAGGACCTCGGACAGCGAATGGAGGCCCTCGCGGAGCGCACCAAGTCGATGTCGCGAGGCCCGGTCTTCGACAAACACGCCGAAGGAATGGCTCAGGCGACCAAGGCGCTCTCGACCGCCGTGGAGGCGAAGGACGCCAAGGGCGCCGGCGACGCGATTACCAAGATGAAGCAGCTCTGCAAGGACTGCCACGCCGATACTCGGTAGTCTTCGCGCGCGCCCGCTAGCGCGGGGCCCTTCGGATTTCACGCGCAGGAGCGCGTGAAATCCGGCGCGCGAGGTGCGCTGCGCGCACACGGGCTTCGGAGCGAGAGGGCAGAGAAGCGGCGCCCTTCGGGCTGGCTTCGGAGCGAGAGGGCAGAGCAGCGGCGCCCTTCGGGCTGGCTTCGGAGCGAGAGGGCAGAGAAGCGGCGCCCTTCGGGCTGGCTTCGGAGCGAGAGGGCAGAGCAGCGGCGCCCTTCGGGCTGGCTTCGGAGCGAGAGGGCAGAGAAGCGGCGCCCTTCGGGCTGGCGAGGCCACCCTTGATGGTGCGGAAGTTCGTGAGGGTGCCGCTTCGGAGCGAGAGGGCAGAGCAGCGGCGCCCTTCGGGCTGGCTTCGGAGCGAGAGGGCAGAGCAGCGGCGCCCTTCGGGCTGGCTTCGGAGCGAGAGGGCAGAGAAGCGGCGCCCTTCGGGCTGGCTTCGGAGCGAGAGGGCAGAGCAGCGGCGCCCTTCGGGCTGGCTTCGGAGCGAGAGGGCAGAGCAGCGGCGCCCTTCGGGCTGGCTTCGGAGCGAGAGGGCAGAGAAGCGGCGCCCTTCGGGCTGGCTTCGGAGCGAGAGGGCAGAGCCCTTCGCTACTCGACGGCTGGCTTCGGAGCGAGAGGGCAGAGCCCTTCGCTACTCGACGTGGAGGTAGCTCTCCTTCATCAGCTTCAGCATGACCTCGGCGGTCTCGAGATCGGTCGCGGGGCTCTTGTTGAGGATGGTCGCGACGTGTCCGAAGTTGACGGCGAGCTGAAGGACGTCGAGCTCGACCGGGGAGAGGTTGCGCAGCGGCGCCTGAAGGGGGTGCACCAGCAAGACGCGGGCATCGAGGTCGGGCAGCCTGTGACGGAGGTTGTTGAGCTCGTCGATCTGACGGAGGCCCTCCATCAGGATCTCGGTGACCGACGCCTCGATCTCGCCCTCGATCGGGCGCTCGTCGTACGGCTCGAGCGAGAACGTGCCCGTCGTCCACGTGAGGATGCGGTACACGCTCTTGAGCGGGGGCACCTCTTCGAGGTCGTTGATCGAGGCGAAGACGATGCTGCCCTTGCGCATCACGATCTTGCCGATGTCCTCGTCCGACTGGACGACGAGGATGCCGCTCTTCTTCGAGGTCCCCAGCAGCTGCAACAGGTCGGGGAGCGGGATCTCGTCGATCGCGCCGGACATCGTCTTGCCCTGCGTCGAGCGCTGGGCTTCGCCGGTGGTCTTGCGGACCGCGCCGTTCGAGTCGCTCGTGACGACCTTCAAGATGCTCGTCCCGATGAGGACTCGATCGCCCTCCTTCAGGTTCGAGCGTTTGATCTTCTCGCCGTTGACGAAGGTGCCGTTCGTCGAGCCGAGGTCCTCGATCGTGATGTCCACGTCGGAGCACGCGATGCGCGCGTGGCGGCGCGAGACCATGTCTTCGACGAGGACCATATCGAGGTCGCTCGAGCGACCGATGATGATCTCCTTGTTCTCGCCGAGCGGGAACTCGCCACCCTGGTACTTCCCCGAAATGAACCGCAGGGCTAGCTGGCTCAGGGGAACCCTGGGAGGTTGGTGATCCATCGTGCGGGGGTCGGGTGGGGTGTCGCGGACCTTCGGGTCCTCGACGGCATGGTCACGGGGGGACCAACGCGAAACGAGAGTAGTTTCTCAGTTGCGGCTTGGTCAAGTTCACCCGCTTGTCGAATGAACGAGAGGGGGAGGACGTCGTCCTCCGCGGCGCCGGCGGGGGGCTTCACCGCCGTCCGGCGTCGGGAATAGTGCCAGCGGCGCGCCCCCGCAAGCGCGGTGAGCCGTGACATGCGCCCCGCTCCCCTGGCATGGTAGCCGGTATGGAGCCTGGCGATCCCCTCGGCCTTCACCGCGTCCTGCCCGAGACCGACCCCACCGCGCCGCTCCCGCTGCCGCAGCGGGCGGCTCGCCTCGATCCCGACCCAGACAAGGTGTTCGAGAGCGAGATCTTGGTCTCGGTCGAGACCCTGAACATCGACGCGGCCAGCTTCAAGCAAATGGAGGACGAGGCGGGCGGGGACTCGGCCAAGATCGGCGACATCGTCATGCGCACGATCGCCACCCGGGGCAAGCAGCACAACCCGGTCACCGGCTCCGGCGGCATGCTCCTCGGGAAGGTGAGCCGGGTCGGAGGGCTCGTGTCCGAGCGCGGGGTGATGCGAGGCGATCGCATCGCCACGTTGGCCTCGCTCTCGCTGACGCCGCTGAAGCTGTCGCGCATCATCTCCGTGCGGCCCGCGAGCGCCCAGGTCGACGTCGAGGGCACCGCGGTCATCTTCGCCACGGCGCCCTTCGCGAAGATGCCCAAAGACCTGGCTGAGCGGCTCGCCCTCGCGGCGCTCGACGTCGCCGGCGCGGCGCCGCAGGTGGGGCGCCTCGCCAAGCCCGGAGACACGGTTCTCGTCCTGGGCGCTGGTGGCAAGAGCGGGCTCCTCTGCTGCGTGGAGGCGCGGAAGCGGGTGGGCAAGAGCGGGAAGGTCATCGGTCTGGAGAGCTACGCTCCGTTCACCAAGGACTTGATCGCGCTTGGGGTCTGCGACGCCGTCGTCGAGCACGACGCCCGCGACGCCGCGGGCGTGCGGGATCGGGTCGCGGAGCTCACTCTGGGCGAGGGCGCCGACTTGACCATCTCCTGCGTCAACGTGCCCGGCTGCGAGATGGCGGCGATCTGCGCCACGAAGGACCGCGGCAAGGCCTACTTCTTCGCGATGAGCACCTCGTTCACGGCGTGCGCGCTCGGCGCCGAGGGCATCGGGGCGGATATCGACCTCTACATCGGCAACGGCTACGCCGAGGGCCACGCCGACTACACCCTCGACATCCTCCGTGAGGACAACCGGCTGCGCTCCCTGTTCGAGCGTCGCTACACGTAGCGCTTCATCGCGCGCGCCCGCTCCGCGGGGGTTTTTTTCGCGCGCGCCCGCTTCCGCGGGGCCCTTCGGATTTCACGCGCGATAGCGCGTGAAATCCGGCGCGCGAGGTGCGCTGCGCGCACACTGGCGGAGGACGAGACGGCGCCTGCTGGGGTGACCCAGCGGGCGCGCGAGAAAAAAGAAGACACTCGCGCCGGTTTCGAGGGTCGCTCTGGACCCGCGAAACCGAAGGGCCCCGCGGAGCGGGCGCGCGAGAAAAAAGAAGACACTCGCGCCGGTTTCGAGGGTCGCTCTGGACCCGCGAAACCGAAGGGCCCCGCGGAGCGGGCGCGCGAGAAAAAGAAGACACTCGCGCCGGTTTCGAGGGTCGCTCTGGACCCGCGAAACCGAAGGGCCCCGCGGAGCGGGCGCGCGAGAAAAAAAAGGCCCCGCCGGTTGGCGGGGCCTCCTCGTTCAGGAGCTCGAGGCCCCCCGCGCTAGGCGAGGGGCCGCTCGCTCACGCGCTCAGTCGTAGATGCCCCGCATCGTGGCGTCTGCCATCCGGAAGTCGCGCATCGACTGGCGGAGGAAGGCCATGAGGGGGGCGTACTTCTCGAGCGCCACGCACGCGCGGTTCGACTGACAAGTGCACTGGATCGTGTCGGCCGCCGTGCAGCTGTCGCCGCCCAGGCCAGCGTCGGTGATCGCGGGGTCGTGCTTGATCATCGGCAGTCCGTCCCACGGCATACCCGGCGCTGACCAGTACATCGGCTCGCACCAGCGGGTCTCCGCAGGGTTGCACTCGTACGCGTTGGCCATCAGCTCGTTGGCGTACTCGAGCATGCGGGCCGCGACGCCGCGCTGCACGGGGCGTCCGAAGATCGTCTCCGTACCGAACGTCCGCGCCACGTAGATGCGGCCGTCAGGCAGGTGGAGCTCGATGCGGTTCGCGAACGCCGGATCGTTGTCGGCGCCGATCTCCCAGATGCCGAGCAGGTTGATCCACTCGTCCTTCGCGTTCTCGGGGAGGTACATCAGCGTCATCGTGAGCAGCCACTTCCACTCCTCCCAGCCGACCTGCGGCTCCACGACGGTGGTCGCCGCGGGAGACAGGGGGTTGGTCGGGGTCGGGATGATGTCGCCCTGGTTCGTCGCGTCGCAGACGTTGCCCGAGGGGCAGCCGTAGGTCGAGCAGACGATCATGTTCTCGCTGGGGAAGCAGACCTCGGGTTGCGGGGTCCACCAGCTCACCCAGCCGATGCCGTTCGAGGGGTAGCCCTCCTCGTCGAGCGTCGGGTTCGCGCGCTGAGCCGGGTTCCCCGGGACCGTCGCCGCGAGGTGCGGGCCCTTGAGGTAGTCGGCGCCAGTCAGCTGGTTCGCGAGGAACCGCCGGTACCCATCGGGGAACAGGTCGGCCATCGAGACGGAGCGGTAGCGAGGATCGATGAAGTCACCGAGCGAGTCGCTGATGAAGTTGTCGACCGACTCGCTGAGCAGGTACGGGGCGTACACCTTGTCGTAGTACGAGCCCGCGTTCATCGTGTAGTCGCGGTCGTATTCGCCCTGGCCGTCGGAGAGACGGTTCTCGACGAGCTTGCCGCCGTAGCTGACGACACCGAAGTATCCGGTGGCGCCGTCGTTGATGTTGAACCGAACCGGGTTCGCGTCGCCGGGTCCAGCGAAGCCGCTGTCCACCGAGCGCCACACCAGATCCTGGCCGTCGAGACCGCCGCGGTCCGGCCACTGGTTCAGGTCGTACCCGAAGTGCCCGCCCGTCTGCGGACGGGTGAACTGGCGGGTGAAGTGATCGAACGCGATGCCCGAGGCGAGCATGTTGTCCGGGTAGAAGAGGTTCGCGATGTACGGCCAGAGCGCGTCGTACTCGAACCCGACCTCGAGGTAGAAGTCGCGGTACAGGTTGGCGAAGAGGCCGAGGCCCTTCGCGCCGTCACGCATCTTCTCGTTGTAGCGGCCGAGGATGCGCTCCGACTGCGACCGGACGCTGAAGCTCGTGCGCTGGCGCCGGTAGTTGTCGAAGATGTGCCGCGTCTCTTGCTCGGTGATGAAGAAGTTGAACAGCTCGTACGGGTCGGCGCCGTTGTCGTGGCGGTACACGGCGAGGTTGCCGAGGTCCGCCCAGCCATCCGTCGCGAAGCCGTAGGACACGCGCAACCGCTCGGAGGTGTCGACCGCGGGGCCGCCGGCGTAGAAGCCAGCGTTGTCCGCCTCGACCGCGCCGTTCGGCAGGCCGTACTTCTCGGCCGCGTCCGGCGTGATGGCGTCACGCATCCGGTTCCACTGCACGTAGTCGACCTTGGGCGACTTGCAGCGCGAGTACTGACCGTTGTTGTCGGCGACGATCAGGCCGTCGAGCAGCGGGTCCCACTCGCCGTACTTCTCGGTGTCCCAGCTCGCCGGCTTGAAGTTCGCCGGGTCGACGGGGGTGCAGTCCTTCACCAGATCGAGGCGCTGTTGCAGCTCGGTGTAGTGGACGTTGTCGCCGGCCTTGTTGATGTACTGGTAGCCGACGATGCCGCCGAACGTGTTCGTGATGTTCAGGATGGTCTGGTCGTTGACCGCCCCGAGGGCGAACGGCGCTTCTTTGTGCACCGCGACGACGTTGCCGTAGAAGGCGCGCGCTGCCGCGAAGTCGTAGGCGCCGAGGCCGATCAGATCCTGAGCTACGTCGCCCGGGTAGTCCATGACGCTGGACTGCTGGAACATGTAGATCAGGTTGCTGACCTCGGTGTTGGTCGGCGGGTCGAAGTAGCGCGGGCCGACGCAGTCTTCGCCGGTGGCGGAGATGTCGTCGCACTGCGTCGTGACGGCGCCGTCCTTGGTGCGAAGCTGCCAGTACTGCGGGCGGTACCCGTACGCGAAGTACGAGCTCACGAAGTTGTGGCGGTGGCCAATCGAGTGGCCCATCTCGTGGATGATGACGCCGTACTGCATCTTCTGAGCGATGTACTTCTGCATCTTCGCGCCGCGCTCGAGCTGATCCTTCTCGGGAGCCGAGGGATCGAACGGCCCGAACTTGCGCTCCATGACGTCCGCCAGGTTGAAGACGGTGTTGGGAGCGGGCGCCATGATGTGCTCATCCGACAGGATGCAGGCGCCGCGAGCCGAGAGCGCGAGCTCACGAGCCTGGCGCAGCTCCCTGCGGACCTGCGGGTTGAGCCCGCGCAGCATCGAGGCGGAGGCCAGGGTCGGGCTGCCGAGGCTGCCCGCGCTGATCTCGTTCTGCGCCGCGTCGATCTCCGCCTTGTTCATCCCGGAGTACTGCAGCATCGCCGGGGTGATCATCGCAGCCTCGGTCGGCGTGTTCTGAGCGGCGAGGCGGCGAGCCTCGGTGAACGGTCGGTTCACGCTCTGAACGCTCGCGTCGGCCTTGATCTTCGACAGCGTCTTGCGCTGGAACTCGCGCGAGAGCTTGATGACCTCGGGGTCGAGCTCGAACTGCTCTTCGCCCGTGACCTTCGGGGTCCCGTTCTTGAAGTCGCGGCCGTCGACGGCCGCGAACTTGCGGCGCTCCACGGTCGCGCGATCCATCGTGCCGAGGGCGCCCTTGCCGCCGGCGGCCTCTGCAGCGCGGGCCCAGTCGCGGACGTACGTTCCGTTCGTCACGTCCTCCGTCTTCAGCTCGCCCTTGATGTACCGCATCATGTCGACCTGGCCCTGGCTGGCGAGGTCGTTCACGTGGGACCAGATGTTGATGCTGGCGTGGATCTTCTCGCCCGTGCGGGGATCGTCAGCGTCGACCATGATGCCCCACGGAGAGGGCGTCTGCGGCGTGCGGATGACGTTGACCTGGTGGTAACGCAGGTCGCCCATGCGAGCGTAGAAGCCGTTGTCGCAGGTCTCGAGCAGGGCCTGATCGACCTTGCCCGGATCGTCGAAGCGCAGCTCCCACTGCTCGTCGCACATCTTCGAGGTGACGTCCTCGCCGAGCACCTGGCGCTTGTCGGAAGCGCGGTCGGCCTCCGGCAGGCGCTTCTGGATGTCCGCGACGCAGGCCGGCGAGTCGTGGTGCTCGACCGGGCTGTGGCAGAGGGTGACCATCTCCGGCATCTTGGCGATGTCGATGACGGCCTCCGAGTAGGCGCGGGCAGCGCCGACGGAGTCGGCGACGCCGTTGCAGGCCGCGACGCGGCCCTCGCTCCACGGCTCACCGTCCACGGACTCGTGGTAGACGCCGAGGCCAGCGCGGCAGTCGTCGACCTCACGCATGAGGTTCACGAGATCTTCGTTCTCCTCCTGCTGGCCCTCGTAGACCTTGTACTGCGAGTAGCACTGGCCTTGCGCCGTCGCGAGGTCGGTCCCGGCGCCCTGGGCGACCGAGATGCACTCGCTGTACTGCGCGAAGCGGACCGAGGTGCGGAGCGCCGCGTCCCACTCGTTGGCAGCCCACTCGGTGCCCTCGAAGTAGTCCGGGTGCGAGCCCTTGGTGTAGTGCCACACGACCGGGGCAGGGGTGCGCTCCTGGTAGGGGAGGGTGCACTTCTGCTTGTGCGGGTCGCACTGCGAGCCGTTGCCGACGTCCTCGCACTCATCCGCGGTGCCGTTGCCCTGGATGGTGGTCGGGTCGAAGTCGGTCGTGGTGCACGCGTCGAAGGTCGTCCCGCAGTCGCGGTTCGGGTCCTGGCCGGGCGGGGTCAGCTCGGTGTAACAGGGCTTCTCGCACTGACCGGGGAAGTCTTCGCTGGCGACCCAGCCGGCCTCACAACCACCCTCGTCGGGTTGGTACGCGTGCGACCGCTCCCAGATGTTGTAGCGGGCTGCGAAGCGGTGCCACTGATCGTCGACCACGCCGTAGTTGCGCGCGTAGCCGAAGCGCTCGCCGTAGAAGATGCCGAACTGCTCGAACTTCCGGCCGGACCAGTCGACGGGCTCGTAGTCGCTCGCCTCGACCCTGCTGAACGACAGGCGGAGGGTGAGCTCCGTCGGGTTGCAGTTGCCGTACGGGTAGGAGCCGCCCAGCAGATCGTTCGGCAGGTAACACGCCGGGAAGGAGTCGATGCCCCAGCCGAGGTGCGACAGGTCGATGAGACCGGGCGTCGCGAAGGCCTTGGTGGTGACGTCGAAGTACCCCTCGTTGACCGCGAAGTGCGGAGCGTCGGGGTGGTTCGGGTCGTTGACGTAGTACGAGAGCGGCTCGTAGGTGATGCCGCCGTAGACGCCCATCAGCGAGAGGGTGTCGAAGTCGTACGCGTCGACGTTGAGGTTGCGCGACCAGTCGACGCGCATGTACTCACGCTCGTCCCAGGCACGGTCCGAGGTGTTCTCGACGATGACGTTCGACTCTTCGCCGGTGGTCGGGTTGTAGTCGCGGCGGATGTCGAAGTGGCTGAGGATCGGGAACGCGTACGCGACCTGACCGTCGATGCTCGAGGGGCCGTCGCCGTGACTGTCGGCGTTCTCGATGCGGTTGTAGACGATGCGACCGATGAGCAGATCTTCGGTGATCTCCCACTTGATGACCGAGGGAGGCTGGGCGTAGGTGGACGTGAAGAGCCCGTCCTGCGCCGCGCCGTAGCCGACATCCGTGACCACGGCCCGCGCGTAGAACGCGGGGTCGTCAGCGGTGTCCTCGAAGTCTTCGCCGACGAAGAAAGACTTCGCCGACGCGTTGGGTTGCACCCGGTTGATGGGTTCGCGCTCTTCGGCGCAGCCCCCTGCTCCACCGGCGGCGAGGGCGATCACCCCAAGCCAAACCGCCCGTGTCCATGCGCGGACGGGGCGTGCCCCAACCGCAGCCGAACCATCTCTCATCGGTGTGTCCTCCTTCATACTGCGCTGCCCCGAGTCGTGTCGGGGCCCTAAGTCGTTCCTGGGTGAACCGCTTCAGCGGTCGGATATCGGTCGTTGGCGTCGCGAAGCCGACGCTCTGCGCATTCACCGCCCCCCGGGGTCCCGACCGTTAGGAAAGGAGAGGGGGCTGTCATCGGACAGAAAGGATCTGGGGCAACTATGCACGCGTCGTGCCGCAGTTGAGGCGGTTCGATAAGTGCTTAATTCTTACGTGTTTCTTGGCCAACCCTAAGAGCTGTGGTCCTTTGGCCGCCGCGTCGTCGTTAGCTTCCTGACTCGGGCGCCCTCGAGACCCCCCTCCGGGCAGAGCGCTCCCCGGATTGGAAGAGCACCTGGCCGAAGGCCGCAGATCACCCCTGCGCGGGCGGTCTCTCGACCGACCGATCACGGGGCCAGCGCTCCTACCATGGAGCCTCAGTCGAGAAAATGGTCTCTTTGGGGGCCACCCGGCCCGGCGTTGCGCGAGGACGCGACCGACGGCTACGGTTCGGGTCGATGCCGGCCGCGCCCTACCGCCTCCGCGTGCCCCTTCGCTCGGTCGCTGCGCTCGCGTTCACCCTCGGCCTCGCGCCGTGGGTCGGCGGTTGCCCTGCGAACACGTGCTTCTTGGAGATCTGCGAGGGCGCCAACTGCCGTTGCTCGATCAGCTCCTGCCAGGACGGCAGCTCGTACGACACGCGAGCGAACCGTTGCCGTTGCGACGCTGGGCGCTTCGAGATCGCCGGGCAGTGCCTCACCCAGCGCGAGGCGAACAAGTACTGCGGCCCCGGCTACGGGTGGCTCGCCTCGGGCGGGCGCGGTGGCTGCGTGAAGCTGTCGTGCCGAGCCGGTGACACGATCGATCAACGCACGGGGCTGTGCGTCCCCAATCAGCAGGTCGCGCAGCAAGCCGGGGTCCAGCTCGGCCAGGGCCAGAAGCTCGGCTGCGGTCCGACGGAGGTGCTGGTCGTGAGCGGGGGGCAGGCGGCCTGCGTGCCCGCCGCGTCCTCGTGCGCCACCGATGAGGTGTGGAGCGGCTCCGCCTGCCAGAAGACAGCCACGTGCCCGACCGGCCAGGCGTATGACCCCGCGCTCGGGCGGTGCGTGCCTTACGCCAGCTCCTCCGGAGCGAGCGGGGTCGCGGTCGACGTCCAGCAGTGGGCGGTGACGACGTACGGTCCTCCCGGCGGCATGGGGACGCCGGCGTTCTGTGGCTCGCTCGCGAAGAAGCCGCTGTCGTTCGGAGTCGGGCCCGGCGGCAGCGCGCTCGTGCGGGTCGCGGTCGGGCTCACGTTCCCAGGCGCTGAGGTCGCGCGGGGCGGCGCCCAGACCTCGGCCTCGTATGAGGCGACCGGCGCGCCCGTGCCCCCGGCCGCTGCGGCAGAGGTGCAAGCCTCTGCCTCGGCGCTGCTCGCACCGCTCGTCCTGGGGGGCGGTCGCGCGTCGTCGGAGGCCGCGAGCACGACGGTCCGCTGCGCGATCGTCAACGGCTCGAAGCCGGTGGTCGTGCCCGACGAGATCGGCGGGTTCTGAGTCCGAGGGCTCAGGTTCGCTTGAGCACGCTGCGGCCGCGGCCGCGCGCCGTGCCGCGCAGCTTGGAGCAGCTGACGACCTTGCCGCCCTCCACGCGCAGGTTGCCGGCGCTGACGCTGATCTTCGCGAAGTCGACCGCGAGCTCGTCGCCGCTGAGGGTCGCCAGCAGGGGCTTACCGTCGACCTCCGTCCAGATCTCGTGGCAGCTCGTGCGCGAGCGCGCGTCGAACGGCACCGACGCCTGGGGCCGCATCTTCTCTTCGACGTTGAAGGTGGTCTCAGCCGGCCCGCGCGTGAGCGTGAAGCGGGCCTCTCCTTTCACGTAGTCGGCAGGCGCGAGCTGCTTCGGGTTGACCACGCGAAACTCGACCTTGTCTCCGATCCGGAGCGCCTCGAAGTCCGTGCCGGCCTCGCTCCGCCAGAAGCCGGGGAGCTTGGCGAGCGGATCCGCGGCTGCGCCGGTCGCGGTCGGTCCCGAGGGCGCGGTCGGCTCTTCGGCAGGCGCGCTCTCGGCGGGCGCCGCGGCCACGGGCTTGGGCTTCTTCTTCGGGGGCTCGTAGATCGCGTACCTCCACACCGCCCACGCGCCGACGGCCGTGGCCACCGCGATCAGCCCGACCAGCACGATCCACCAGCGCGAGGGCGGAGGGTCGTCATCGTCGGTCACCGTCTCGCGGTTCGCGGTGATGGCGCCGGCCTCCGAGCCCGCTGCGCGTGCGGCGGGGCCGGCGGAGGCGGGCTTCGACTGCACCCCATGCGCGCCGGAGCGCGACGCGGTGGCCATGTAACCGTCGAGCGCCGCCAAGAACTCTTCGCAGCTCGAGTAGCGATCCTCGCGCTTCTTCGCGCAGGCCTTGCCGAGCACGTCGTCGATCCACGCCGGGACGTCGCCACGCTTGCCCACGACCTTGGGCAGCGGCTCCTCGACGTGCAGCCGCATGATCTCGTAGCTCGAGTCGGCGTGGAACGGGACTCGGCCGGTGAGCAGCTCGAAGAGCATGATCCCGAGCGCATAGATATCGAGTCGCTTGTCGAGATCGCGCCGACCCTGGACCTGCTCCGGCGACATGTACCAGAGTGAGCCGATGACGCCCTTCGTGTTGCCCTGCCCGACACGCGCCTGCTCCTCGGGCTTCGCGATGCCGAAGTCGGTGACCTTGGCCACGCCGTCCTTCTGCCGCACGAGCACGTTCGCCGGCTTCAGATCGCGATGGATCACGCCCTCCCGATGGGCCGCGGCGACCCCTTGCAGCACCTGCCTGAAGATATCGAGCGTGATGGTGAACGAGAGCGTTCGCCCCTGCTCGCGGTAGCGCTTGACCGTCTGGTCGAGGCTCTCGCCTTGGATGTACTGCATGACGAGCCAGAGCCCGGTCTCGTCGGCGACGACCGCGTTCAGGTGCACGACGTTGGGGTGGTCGATGCGCGCGAGCGTGCGCCCCTCGGCCAGCGTGCGCGACAGCACGTCTTTGCGGTGCGCAAGCTCGGGGCGGACGGCCTTGAGGACGACCTCGACCCCGGTGTGCACGTCCTGTGCGAGGTAGACGACGCCCATGCCCCCTTGGCCCAGCACGCGCGCGATCTCGTACTTGTTGTCGATGATCGTGCCCTGCGGCACGAGGCGAGACGGCTCGGGCTCGCTGGGGGCGGCGGCGCTCTCCATCGCCTCGCTGACCGGGCCGCTCGAGGGCTCTGTCTTCGTCCTCGGAGGATCGGGGAACGGCGCTGGCCGTGCCTCGACCTCAGGGTCGGACGCGGGGGGATCCGCTTCCGCTTCCTCGGGCGGCTCGGCGTCGGCCAAGGCCGCTTGAGCGCCAAGCCGGCTGCCGCAGTCGGGGCACCACGCGGCCTCGGCGGGCACCTTCGCGCCGCACTTCTCACAGGCCCGCTTGGGCTTGGGCGGCGGCGGCACCGTCATGGTGGATCGTCAGCGCCGGCGCGGTGCCGCGGCTCTCACGCTAGGTCCAGTGGCCGGCGCGCAGCGCGGCCGAGTCGATGGTCTTGATGCGAGGTGCGAGCGCTTCTCGGAACGTGCGCTCGTCGTCGTCGTCGAGGAGGGCCTCGCCGAACCCCGAGGCGACCTCCATGGCCGTCGCCAGGATGCGCAGGAACTGCTGCAGACTCGACGCGCAGAGCGTGGGCTTGAACGAGTCGGTCCCCGTCATCGCGGTAAAGATCGGGCAGTCGCCTTCCGCGTCGAGCTTCGAGATGTCGAGGAAGTAAGGGTCGCCCAGCAGGCTGCTGCGGGCGACGATGATCCAGCTCTTGCGCCAGTTCGGGTTCGCTGGCGCGGCTCCGGTGGCGTCCGCCGGGGCGGGCACCGCGTAGCCCAGCTGCTCGTCGTACAGCTTCGCCGCCGGGATGAAGCGCACCCGCTCGATCGGCGTGACCGTCTCGACGTCGACCGGATCGGCCTCGGCGAGGAACGAACGAAAGCGCGCCGGGACCTTCAACCCCTTGCGGAGGCGCTCGATCTCTGGCGGATCGGCCTTCCCGAGCTGGACTTGAAGCTTTCGCTGACTAAAGGCGTCTTTGAGCGCCGTGACTGCCTCGGCAAGATCGCTGTCCACCGAAGAAATCCTCGTATTCGTTGACGAAAATCACCCTGCGGGCGGGTGGATTGGCGCGGGTCGGCCGGCCCATCCCACAGGCTTTTTCGCATTACCGCCTTTTCGGCCGGGCGGGGTTTTTTTTTCGCGCCGAACCGGCCCTAGTCCCGTGGAACCAACGATGCTTGAAGAATTCGGGCCGCCCCTGCCGGGGCGATGGCGGCCCGAATTCTCTGGCCACACGTTGGTTTGTTCCGACGCGGAATCCTCATTGTTTGCGTGGAAAGTTCGTTTCCACGGCACTAGCTCCGTCGGCGCTTGTGCCTCGGGTTGTGGGTCATGACCAGCTGGAGGTAGTCGACGGCCTGCTCTCGAGGCGCGGGGAGGGCGCGCTGGACAGGGGCCGACTCGATCGTCTCGAGCATGGCCACGAGCTCGCTCGCCGCGGGGGAGCGGCGCGTCGCGAGCAGCTCGGCGAGCGCCCGCCGCAGCTCGTGGGTGCGAGCGCCGGACGCGTGCCCGCGCCGAACGAGGTCGAGGTAGCTCCGCGACAGGGCCGTGCGCTCGAAGTTGTGAACGACCACCAGGTCGGTCGCGATCGCGAGCACGGCCTCGGCCGGCACCCGACCGTCCTCGAACAGGACGAAGGCGGCTTGGAGGTAGTTGTAGAAGGGCACCACCCGCGGGCCGTAGAGCTTGAAGTCGCTCGGCGCCGACTGCCGCTCGAGGTGGATGAGCACCCGCTCGACCACCTCCCCCTTCGCGATGTACTTCGATAGGCGGATCGCGTCCCGGATCGAGTCCTCGTAGGCGCGGCCTCGGTGGAGGATCTCCTCGAGCAAGCCCTCGCTGACGACGCCTCGGCAGACGTCGGCATAGAGGCAGTAGACGAACGCGTCGGCCTCCGCGTCGTCTCCCAGCAACACCTCGTTCACCAGCGCACCGTCGCCCGTGTGCTGCGCGCTGAGCTCGCAGCGCCCGAGCAGCAGCGCCGGCAGCTTGTAGCCGAGCTGCCCCCGCAGCGCCCTGAGGCGCAGCCGCAGCAAGTTCTGTAGGTTCGGCTTCAAGGTGAGGGACGCGTACTTCACGCCGTCGAGGCGCAGCTTCTCGATGATGCGCGAGCGGAGCTGCTCGGGGCTGCCGCTCAAGATGTGCGTCTCCACGCCGGCCCGCCCCAGCTCGCGCAGCAGCGCGGCGGCCCCTGGCACCGTGCGCTTTTGGTCCGGGCGCTCGATCGCGGTCCGCAGCAGATCGACGACCGTGTCGAAGTCCGTGCGCAGGTAGGTCTTGTCGAGGTCCCACCGGGCGATGAAACGGGCGGCCGTCATCGGGGCGAAACCGTAGCAGGCTGTCCGAGGGCTGTCTCCGCGGCGACGGCCCCGTCGGCAGCGCCTCTCAGCTGATGGCCCAGTCCCGGCGCGTGTGCTCGAGGGAGTCGACGAGATCGACCAGCAGCTCCTCCTTCGCCAGGTGGATGGCCTCGCGGAGGTAGCGGCGAGCCTCGTCGGGGCGCGAGCGCTCCTTGGCCGTGAACGCCAGGGCGCCGAGCACCTGCACGCGATCCGCGCCGGTCGGCCCCGCGAGATCGAGCGCCTCGAGCAGGACGCCGTTCGCGTCGGCGAAGTTGCCTGAGCGCGCCAGCGCCTCGCCCAGCTTCCTGCTGAAGATGACGACCGCGCGTTCGGGGTCGTCGATGTCGCCACGGAACAGCTCGCGACGCGCCAGCTCGAGCGCGCGCCGCAGGGCGATGATGCAGCCGTTCACGTCCCCGCGCGTGGCGGCGCGGTTCGAGATCGACTCGAGCAGCATCAGCGCTTCGAAGGCGTTCTGCGCGTGGTACGTGTGCAGCGCGAGGACCTCGACGGGCAGGGCGCGCCCTGCGGCCGAGGGATCGGCGGCCGCGCGCTCGTGGAGCTCGCGCTTCACGCCGGCGGGGATGGTGCCCAGCACGACGTCGCGGATGAGCGGGTGGGCGCAGGAGATGCGGAGGTTCATCACGTCGATCATGCCGGCGGCGCGCAGCTCCTCGATGGCGCCGTCGGGATCGGCCGTCTGCACGATCGACAGCAGCTGCCCCGGATCCGTCTCGTCGCCCAGCACCGCGACCGCCTGCAGGATGCGCCTCGCGTCGGTCTGGAGGCGCTCGAGGCGCATCGAGACCAGATCACCGAGTCGCGCTGGCGGGTTCTTGCCGCCCTCCATCGTGAAGCGCACGAGCTGCTCGACGTACATCGGAGAGACCGACTTGCCGTCGCTGGTCGACTCGGTGGCGCTCGGTGAGATCCCCTTGATGAGCGACTGCGCCACGTGGAGCGGAAGACCGCTGAGCACACGCTCGGGGCCGCCCCAGCCAGGGTCGGCGTCCGGGGGGTGGGCCGCGACCAGGAGCATCCCCACGAGCGGCGGCTCTTGGATCACGTCGAGCAGGGCGTTCTTGCTGGCTCCGTCGATGATGTGCAGGTCGTCGATCGCGAGGATGACGCGGTTCTTCTGGGCGGCGCGCGCCGCGCGGGCCATGGCCCACCTGAGCGCCTCGGCGGCGAGGAAGCGGCGGTCCGAGAAGCCCGACTCCTTGGCGTCGGTGGCCCAGGACGGGGTGTGGGCGTCGGCCTTCGAAGACGATTTGCGTTCGAAGATCTCCTCGAGGCCCTGCCGCGCCTCGGGGGTGGTGTTCGTCCAGTCGGCGGCTGAGCCTCCGTCGGCGGGGATCTGCGCGAGGCCGACGATGGCGTGTCGCAACGTCCAGTAGCCGACGTCCGCGCTCCACGGGTCAGGCCCCGTCTCCACCACCATGTCGCCCGACTCCGCGGCGTGCCGCAAGAACTGGCGCAAGAGGCGGGACTTTCCGACGCCGTGATCACCGACGATGCGAGCGGTCGTGACCCACGAGCCGACCTCGAATCGGCAGACATCGAGCCAGTCGAGATCGTCTTCGCGGGCCGTGAACGGGAGCGGGAGCTGAGGCGCGATCTGGCCCGCGGGGCCTTGTCCGAGCGTGGCGTCGGTGGCTTGGCGGGGCACGGAGATGCGCGAGCCACAGTCGCCGCAGAACTTCTGGCCCAGCGGCACGAGCGCGTTGCACGACGGGCAGTGCATGCCGTGCTCGAAGTCTTCGCGATCCTTGCCGGCCCGCGATATCTGCGCGAGCACCGACTTGAGGGCGGCCGCGAAATCGTCGGCGCTCTGGAACCGCTCGTTGGGGTTCTTCGCGAGCGCCTTGAGGCACAGCTCGACGAGCGGCTGGGGGATGTTGCGATCTGGCGCAACGCGGCTGGGGTCTGGCGGGGGCTGCGAGAGGTGCATGAGCACCACCTGCGTCGGGCTCTCCGCCTCGAAGGGCAGCCTGCCGGTGAGCAGCTGGAACAGGATCACGCCGCACGCGTAGAGATCGCTC
Source organism: Polyangiaceae bacterium (assembly GCA_016719945.1). Classification (GTDB taxonomy): domain Bacteria; phylum Myxococcota_A; class Polyangia; order Polyangiales; family Polyangiaceae; genus Xiheicaenibacterium. The sequence goes on from JADJYE010000031.1 coordinate 135,479, forward strand.
CTCGCGTCGATCGGATCGCCGCGGCCTTGCTCGGGCGCCATGTAGTCCGGGGTGCCGCACACGAGCCCAGGGCTGGTGATGTTCGTGTTCAGCTCGCGCATCTTCGCGAGCCCGAAGTCGACCACCTTCACGAAGTCGCCGCCCGAGCGCATCGGCTCGAGGACGATGTTCTCCGGCTTCAGGTCGCGGTGGATGATCTCGAGGTGGTGAGCTTCGGCGAGCGCCGCCATCACCTGCACGAGGACGTCGATGATGCGCGGGAAGGGGAGCAGCCCGTCTTCGTACGTGACGCGCGCGAGGTCCCGCCCGCGCAGGTACTCCATCACCAGGTAGAGCTGGCCGCCGTTGCGGCCGAAGTCGATGACCCCGACCGAGTTCGGGTGGTTCAGCCGGGACGCGGCGCGCGCCTCCGTGATGAAGCGGGCCGAGGCGTTCTCGTCCCCCAGGAGGTGCGGGTGCACGATCTTGACGGCGACCGTCCGGCCGAGGATGCGCTGCTCCGCCCGGTAGACTCGGCCCATGCCGCCTACCCCAACGAGCTCCTGGATGACGTAGCCGCCGGGGAGGGTGGTCCCGATCAGCGGGTCTTCGACCTGACCGTGGACCTCCGCGATCGGGAAGCCGCAGATGGGGCAGAACTTGTGGGATGACTCACAGGCGTGCTCGCACTGCGGACACACGACCTCGGACACCTCAGCAACCTAGCACCAGTACGGCGCGCCTTGCGAACGAAAGCTCGGAAATTCACAAGCCTGGCAAGGGAGTTCCAAGCGAGCCTGCGTGGGACGACGGCGGTGCCCGAGCGCACCTGTGGGGGGGCGTGCACGCAACCGAGCGGCGTGACGGTGCCACTTTCAGCCCGCGGCTAACGCGCGACGCCGGCCGCGAAGAGCTCGTCGATCACCGCGCCGGCGAGCCCCGCCTGCTCGAGGATGAGCCGGGTCTGCTCCCCCTGGCGCGGCGCGAGCTTGGTCTCCGACGGCTCTCGGCGAGGCGTGACGGGGGTTCGAACCTGCGGCACGTCACCGTCAGGCGTCGCGATCTTGGTGAAGACCTGGCGGGCGGCGAGGTGCTCGTCGCCCGCGACCTCATCGAGGCTCAGGACCGGCTCGATCGGGACGTCGTGGGTGCCGGCATAGGCGCGCCATTCGTCGACGGTCTTCGCGCGGGTGACGCCCTCGACCCACGCCTTCACTTGCACCTGGTGCTCGCCAGGGACGAGGTCGCTCATCGAGGGCTCGCGCCCGAACGTGGAGCAGAAGGTGATCCAGAATTTGGGCTCGAGCGCCGCGAGGGTGAGCCAGCGCCCGTCCTTCGTGGGGTAGACGCCGTAGGGCGCGATGGCGCCGGTCAGCTGCTCGTCGCCTCGCCGTCCTGGGTGTCCGGCGAGGGCCGCGCCCAGGCTGGTCAGGTAGAACGGCACGGTGCCTTCGCTCATCGCGATGTCGAGCCACGCGCCCTCCCCCGTGTGATCGCGGTGCCGCAACGCCGCGAGGATCGCGACGACGCTCCACAGGCCTCCGCTGATGTCCGCGAGCTGGAAGCCCGGCAGCTGCGGCGCTTGCGAGGCGGGGCCTTGGGCGCCGAGCACGCCGGCACGCGCGAGATAGTTGAGGTCATGCCCCGCGCGCATCGCCAGGGGGCCGGTCTGCCCATAGCCGGTGAGCGAGCAGATGATGAGGCGAGGGTGACGCTCCCTCAGCGTCGCGGGATCGAGCCCGAGGCGCGCGAGCACACCGGGGCGGAACTGCTCGAACAGCACATCGTAGGTGCCGACCATCTGCGAGAGGGCCCGCTGGCCCTCCGAGCGCTTCAGGTCGAGCACGGCGCTCCGCTTGCCGCGGTTCAACATCCCGAAGGCGACGTTCTGCTCGCCGACCTGCGGCGGCATGTGGCGCAGGTAGTCGCCTTGCCCTGGGTCTTCGATCTTGTCGACGGTCGCCCCCATGTCGGCGAGCACGAGCGTCGCGAACGGCCCAGGGAGCAGCCGCGAGAGGTCGAGCACGCGGACGTCGTCGAGCGGCGTCGACGCGAGGCCGGGGAGCGGCGCGCTCACGGGCGGCCCACCGCGAGCGCCCGGCCGGGCTCGGCCTCGTCCGCGCTCAGCACACCGTCGGCGTCGAGATCGCGAAAGAGCCGAGCGCCCTCTCGCAGGCTCCCCTCGAGGCCGGTGAGCCGCTGCGGCTCGGCGTTCTCGTCGATCGCGATCGACGGACCCTCGAGCGCGTCGAGCTCGAGCGCCGCGATGGCGGCCTCCAGATCGAACGCGACGACCAGCGCGTTCTCGCCGGCCAGGTTGAACGGCGCCTGGTCGGGGGCGTCCAGGCGCAGCGTGATCCCCCGCGTCGAGCGCACGGTGAACGGCACGCCGTCGGCGCGAACGCCTCGCACGAAGAGCGCGGCTCCGACGAGCTCGGCCGGGGCGTCGGCAGGGAGCGAGCCCGGCTCGTCGACCAACTCGATCTCCGCGCGGAGCTGGCAGTAGGCGCCGGCCTGGACGTCGACCTCCTCGCTCCGGCCGCTCGCGGCGTCCTCGTGGGTGAGGTTCGCGGTGATGGGGCCCTCGAGCGCGAGGGGGCCGTCGAGGTCCCCGTCGCCGCAGCCCGCGCCCGGTAAGAGCCGAAACTCTCCCACCGAGAGCCAAGCCTCGGTGACGACCACGCCGTCGGCGAACGGCACAGGGTGGCTCTGCGGCGTCAGCCCCGACTTGTACGCGCCGACGTCGAAGGTCGAGGTCGCGCCGTTTCCCACGTCCGTGCCCGCGCGCGGACCGCACCCAAACATCGTGGCGGCCACGAGACCCGCGGCCACTGCCTGCCTACGCATCGCTCGCGAGCCTATCACCTCGGCGCGATCTCGGGACATGGGCGTCGCACGTGTGCTCCAATCGGGTGACCGTCTTGCACTCCCTGCCGAGCGTCTACGAGTACCTCGACTACCGCGCGTTCCTGCGCGATCACTACGCCGCGAAGAAGGCAGCCGACGCCAAGTTCAGCTTCCGCTTCTTCGCGCGGCGAGCCGGGTTCACCTCGTCCAATTTCCTGAAGCTCGTGATGGACGGCGACAGGAACCTCGGCCCGACCACGGTGGAGCGCGTGGCGAACGCCATGAAGCTCGACGCCTCCGAGGTCGAGTTCTTCAGCTTGCTGGTGCAGATGAACCAGGCCCAGACCGTCGCCGACCGCAACCGCGCGTTCGAACGCGTGGCGGCGAACCGGCGCTTTCGCGCGGCGAAGAAGCTCGACGGGCCGCTGTTCGAATACCTCACGCGCTGGTACTACCCGGTGATCCGCGAGCTCGCGGGCCGGGACGACTTCGTCGAGGACCCAGCCTGGATCGCCGCCGAGGTCTACCCTCCGATCGAGGTCAAGGAGGCGCGGGCCGCTCTCAAGACGCTCGAGAAGCTCGGGCTGTTGGTGCGCGAGGGGGACCGCCTCGTGCGCGGTGACGCCAGCGTGACGACCGGCCACGAGGTGCGGCACGTCGTCGTCCCCGCGTACCACTTACAGATGATCGAGCGCGCCGCGAAGGCCGTCGAGCGCGTCGCCGTCGAGGAGCGCGACGTGAGCTCGCTCACGGTGTGCATCCGCGAGGCGACGCTCGCCGAGCTCAAGGCGAAGATACGCCGCTTCCGCGAGGAGATGCTCGACCGCTGCGACTCCGATGGCGAGCCGGAGCGCGTCTACCAGCTGTGCATCCAGCTCTTTCCCATGTCGAAGAAGCGAGAGCCCGCGGGCCCCTCGAAGAAGGGGCGCGCGAGCTCTCTGCCGCCACGTCGCAGAGGCTAGCGCCTCAGCCCGCGGGCTCGGGGATGCAGCAGCCGGTGATGCAGTACTCACCGAACGCGCAAGGGTCTTGGCCGGGCAGGCCGCACGGCTGGATGCCGGTCGGGCACTGGCTGCCGCTCGAGCCGCCGCCCGAGCCGTTGCCGCCGGCGCCACCGCCACCTTCGCCCGGGTCGCACTCGGGTCCGGGCTCGGGCTTGCCGATGCAGACCTCGCACTCGCCGCACTCGTTCAAACAGGCGGCCACCGGGTCGCACGGGTGGCAGACCGCGGGGTTGTTGATGTCGGCGATGGTGCAGACCGTGCTCTCGTCGACGCCGACCGAGCCGAGGAAGACGTAGGCGCCGCTGCCCGCCGGCAGCTCGCAGCACCCGAAGCAGTCACAGCCGTTCGGCGTGAGCGGCCCGCAGACCTGCATGCAGGTGTCGGACTGCGCCGCGTCACCCGTGGTGCAGGTGTACGGCGGGTTGCTGTTGTACTGGTAGTTCGGGTTCTCGTACTCGCAGTTGTTCCACGGCTGCGGGTAGAAGTTGGGGTCGACCGAGTGGGTGTCGCAGCGGTGGTCCCAGTAGCAGTCGTCGTTGCCCGCGCCGGTGTCTTGATCGAAGTAGCAGTCCATCTTGCAGGGCGCGTTGTTCTGCCCCGGGATGCCCCCGTAGTAGCTGCCCTCGGTGTTGTCGCACGGGCCGAGGCAGTCGGGGTCGTACGAGTCCGTGAGCCCGTCGCCGTCGTTGTCCTCGAGATCGCCGCACTCGTAGACGTGCCCTTGGCACTCGGCGATCTGCAGCGGCGGCATCCCGCCGGTGTTGCCGCCGCCGGTGTTGCCACCGCCCGTGCTCACACCGCCGCCGGTGTTGCCACCGCCCGCGTTGCCACCGCCCGCGTTGCCACCGCCGCCGGTGTTCACTCCGCCGCCGGCGTTGTTTCCGGCGGTCGACGTCGAGTTGCCGGCGCCGCCGGTGGACGCGTCGTCACCGCAGGCGAGCGGTAAAAAGAGAAAGAGTGCCGCGACAGCGCCGCAGACGGATCGAGGGGTCATGGGGTAGCTCCGCATTCAAACAGGGTTTGGACCGGCCACCCAATGGGCCGAGCACTGTTTGAATGTTACCCCGCCGACGCTCGGCAACGCGGACGACCTGGCGCGCCCCCCCCAAATACGTGGGAGGACGTGCTACCTGGCCCGCGCCGGGACCGTTCGAAAGGGAAACGGCGGCCGGGGCAGCCCGACCGCCGCAGGACGCCGAGGCGTCGCTCGCCTCGTTACTTGAGCTGGAAGAGCTTCTTCAGCTTCATCGCGAGCATCTGGTTGCCGGCGACCTTGAGCTTGCCCGAGAAGAAGAGGGTCATGCCGTTCGCGTCGGGGTTCTCGTAGAGCTTCTGGAAGTCCTCCGACGCGATGGTGAGCGTGCAATCCGCACCGCCCGGGCTCCCCGCGGCGGCCTTGGGGCCCGACGGGGTGAGGTCGATGAACCACTCACCGCCGCCTTCGCCGGTGATGTTGAACTGGTACTTCGCACCGATCTCCTGGGCCGCGGCGGTATTCTTCGCGAGCGACGCGGGGATCTCTTCGTTGAAGAGCTTCTGGATATCGACAGCCATGGACGCCTCCGAAGGCGGCGACGTATCGCCGAACGCTGCGGGGCGCAAGCTTGGAAGCGCGAGGGGCCACCCGAGGCGCCGCAGGCGACCTGGGGCGACGACCCCCAAAATGAAGTACAAAGGGCCGGTGTTCCGCAAAGTGCTGATTGCGAACCGCGGCGAGATCGCCGTCCGGATCACGCGAACGCTCCACGAGATGGGGATCCGAACCGCGGCGATGTACTCCGACACCGACCACAAGAACCTCCACGTCCGCATGGCGGACGAGGCGCACGGCATCGGCCCGGCCGTCGCGAAGGAGAGCTACCTCAACGTCGAGCGCATCCTCGACACGGCGAAGAGGTGCGGCGCCGATGCCATCCACCCTGGGTACGGCTTCTTGAGCGAGAACGCCGACTTCAGGGAGGCCTGCGATCGCGCCGGGGTGGCGTTCATCGGCCCGCCCGCGAGCGCGATGCGCGTCATGGGCTCCAAGACGGGCGCGTGCGCGAAGATGGTCGAAGCCGGGGTTCTCATCACCCCGGGCGGGAGCGCGACGACGCTCGAGGAGGCGCTCGCCACGGCCGAGCGCGTCGGGTACCCGGTGATGCTCAAGGCTGCCATGGGCGGCGGCGGCAAGGGCATGCGCCTCGTGCACCACCCCGAAGAGCTCGGGGCCGCGCTCGAGCGCGCGCGCAGCGAGGCCCTGCGCGCGTTCGGTGACGGCACGGTCTACATCGAGAAGGCCATCCTGAGGCCGCGTCACGTGGAGATCCAGGTGCTCGGCGATCAGGACGGCAACGTGGTCCACCTCTTCGAACGTGACTGCTCCATCCAGCGCCGGCACCAGAAGGTCGTCGAGGAGACCCCGTGCCCGATCGCTTCCCCCGAGCTGATCGCGAAGATGGGCGAGGTGGCCGTGCGCGGCGCGCAGGCGGTCGGCTATTTCTCGGCGGGCACGTTCGAGTTTCTGCTCGGCCAAGACGGCAGCTTCTACTTCCTCGAGATGAACACGCGGCTGCAGGTCGAGCACCCGATCACCGAGTGGGTGACGGGCTTCGACCTCGTGCGCGAGATGGTGCGAATCGCGGCCGGAGAACGCCGCGGCTACGAGCAGTCTGCCATCACGCGGCGCGGAGCGAGCATCGAGTGCAGGGTCTACGCAGAGGACCCGCGCCGCGGCTTCATGCCGAGCCCGGGGCGCATCGAGGCGCTGCGCGCTCCCTCCGGGCCGTGGGTGCGCGACGACGGCGGCTACTACACCGGCGCGGCGGTCCCGAGCGACTACGACCCGCAGACCGCGAAGCTGTCGGTGTGGGGTCCGAACCGGGAAATCGCGCTCGCTCGCATGCGCCGCGCGCTGCGGGAGTACGTGGTGACCGGCATCGACACGAACCTGCGCGTTCCACCAGAAGCTCTTGAGCCACGCCCTCGTTCTGCGAGGGCACGCACGACACCGGCTTCATCCAGGAGCACAAATCCGACCTGCTCGGCTACGCCGACGTTCCGGAGGAGGACGAGGCGAGCCTGTCTGCGGCGATCGCGCTCGCGGTGCACAGCGCGTCGAGCGAGCCTCGCTTCGAGGGCTCGGCGGCCGTCGCAGGAGCGCCCACAGGGTCGCCTTGGGTGCAGCAGCACCGAGCGCGCCTGATGTCCCGCTGAACCTCGTCCTTCCTTCGCGCTGGCCGAGTGCTAGTCTCCGTAACGGCGCTCGGAGGTGGCATGGCCGACGGCACGCGGACCAGAAAGCGAGCATCGCCCGACCGCACGAGCGCGGGGGACCAGTCAACGGCGGAGCCGACGTCCTCGCGGGCGCCGGCGCTTTCGGCTGCGGCTGACCTCCCGTCCGGCGAGCCGTCGCCGCGCGTGTCTCAGCCCCGCTCGAGCGTCCCGCCGCCGCCCCAGGTCGTCGAGCCGATCCGGCCCGAGAGCGCACTGGCGGCGCCCGCGCGCTCGTTCCCGCTGGTCGACCCGGCCGCCACACGCGCGGTCGCGCCTCCCCGCAAGCGAGGCGCAGCGCTCGGCGCGGCCGCGCTCGTCGCCCTGGCCTTGATCGTGCTCGCGCTCGCGCGGGGCGCCGTCGTGCGCTCGGCGCTGCCGCTCGCGCTCGCCTGCGCGGCGGTCGGGGTCCTGGTCCGAGCCCGCCGCGTCCCGCGCGACGCTCCGGCCCCAGAGATCCCGAGCCCGCCCGAAGGGCCGCGCCGCGCGCTGGTGCTCACGCCAGAGTCTCTCGCGCTCGAGCGTCGGCGGGGCGAGCGCACGAGCCTCCCGATGGGGTTGCAGCTCGACGAGCGCTTCGGGGTGACGCTGCTGTCCAACCGCCGACGAGATCGGCTCGTCGCGGCCATCACCAGCGACGCGGGCGCGCTCTTGTTCGCGACGCGCGTCGACGCCGACGGTCGCCGCGCGATGGGCGAGCTGCTGGCTCGGTCGACGGTGTTGGGCGGCGACGACCACGCCCTCGACGCCACCAGCCCGGACGGCGCCTCGGTCTACCTCGACCCCGACCATTTTCGCGAGCTGCTCTCTGCGCTCGGTGATCGCGACGGTCGCTGCTTCGAGCGCATCGTGCTGTCCGACCAACACGGCACGCCGATCGTGCTCGAGGGCTCGGACCTCTTCGTTCAGGGCAAGCACTTCGATCTGCGCCGACCGCTCGAGTGGCGCTCCATCCTCTTTCAGGAGCCGTTCGGGAGCGCGGTCACGTTGTACCAAGGAACCTGGATCCGTCAGGCGGGCTCGGAGCTCGTGCTGGTCTCGCTGCTCACCCCTGCCTTCTTCGAGGGCACGTCGTCGAGCGACCTCGAGCGAGCCGGCGTGCCCGAGCTCGACGTCATGGCGACCCGCGATCAACGGCTGCTGCAAGCGACCGCGACCGACCCTCCGCCGATCGAGCAGCGCGTCGCGATGGATGGTCTGTTCGTCGTGCCCCTGCGCGCGGTGCTCGATCAAGCGCCGCGCCCCGTCTCTCAGGTCGCGCGCGCGGGGCACGCTTGACCGTGCGCGACGCGGGCCGCGCGCGCTGAGCATGGACAGCGAGCGAGCAGACCCGTCTCGCCGAGGCGCGGCGCCCGAGCCCGCTCGCGCGCTGTCGGTGGGGGAGCTAGCCCGCATGCTCCGCGGTGAGCTCGAGCGCGCGACCCGTGAGCTGTGCGTCGAGGGCGAGGTCGCTGGCCTGCGCGCGCCCGAGAGCGGGCACGCGTACTTCACGCTCAAGGACGAGCGCGAGGACGCCGCCATCGACTGCGTGATGTACAGGTCGGCGTCCGTTCGAGCGAGGAAGCTCTTGGCAGACGGTGCGAGGCTCGTGCTCGGCGGCAAGGTGACCTTCTGGGCGCCGAGGGGTCGAGTGCAGCTGGTCGTGGACACCGCGCGGCCCGCGGGCAGGGGTGCTCTGCTCGAGGCGCTCGAGCGGCGACGCGCGGCGCTCGCGGCAGAGGGGCTCTTCGATCGCGAGCGCAAGCGACCGCTCCCGCGGGACCCTCGCTGCGTCGGGGTCGTCACGAGCGCGAAGGGCGCGGCGCTCCACGACATCCTCAAGGTCGCCTTCCAGCGCGGCGCGGTGCGCTTTGTGGTCGACACCTCACCCGTCCAGGGCGCCGGCGCCGCCGAGTCGCTCGCGCGCTCCGTGCGGCGCCTCGCTCAACACCCGGAGGTCGACGTCATCATCGTCGCGCGCGGCGGGGGCTCGGGGGAGGACCTGGCGGCGTTCAACGAGGAGGTGCTGGTGCGCGCGATCGCGGCCTCTCCGGTGCCGGTCGTGAGCGCCGTCGGTCACGAGGTCGACGTGACCCTGGCAGACCTCGTTGCCGACGTGCGCGCGGCGACTCCCTCGCAGGCCGCCGAGCTGATCGTGCCGGACGCACGCGCGCGGGCGCAGGGGCTCAACCACCTCAAGGCTCGGCTGTGGCGGGCGTGGACGCGTGGGCTCGGCGAGCGCGGACAGCGCGTCGACGTCGCGCTGTCGGAGCTCGAGTCGCTCACCATCCGCCGGCTCTCCAGCGGCCGAGAAGCGGTCGGTCGCCTCGAGAGGAGGCTCGCCGCGCGTCATCCGGTCGCCGTGCTCTCGGCCTCGCGGTCCACCGTGACCCGCCTCGAGCAGCGCCTCTCTGCCTCGGTGCGTCGGGCGCTCACCGGCGGGCGGGCGTCGCTGGTCGAGCCGCAGCGTATTTCGGCGCTCGCGGAGCGCGAGGTCGCCGTCGCCCGATCGCGGCTCGGAGAGCTCGCGGGCCGCTTGCACGCGCTGTCGCCGCTCGCGGTGTTGGGCCGCGGCTACGCGATCGTGATGCCCCGCGCGGGCGGCGCCATCGTGCGCCGCGTCGCGGAGGTCTCACCCGGCGACGCGCTGCGCGTGACCGTGGAGGACGGCAGCTTCGCGGCCCGCGTCGAGGCCGCGGAGGAGCAAGGGTGAGCCCGCTGCGCTTCGCCCTCTTCGGCCACCCGGTGGGCCACTCGGTCTCGGCCGCGATGTTTCGAGCAGCGTTCGGCGCTGAGGGGCTGCCTCACGTGTATGACCTGGTCGACGCCCCCGACGACGCCGCGCTCGAGCGCGAGATCGAGCGGCTTCGAGGCGGCGAGCTGCGTGGCGCGAACGTGACCATGCCCCACAAGAGAGCCGCCCTGGAGCGCGCCGACGAGGTGGCGCCCAGCGCGTCGGACACCGGGGCGGCCAACGTGCTCGAGCGCGACCCTCGCGGCCGGGTCGTCGCGCACAACACCGACGTCGAGGCGCTCTACCGGAGGCTTCCGCCGTGCACCTCCGCGCTCGTGCTCGGCGTGGGTGGGGCGGCGCTCGCGGCCGTGAGGGCGCTGCGCCGCCGCGGCGCCCGTTCGGTGATCGTGACGTCGCGATCGCTCACGGCCGAGGCGCCGCGCGACTCTCGCGCGGCTCGGCTCGTCGCGGCAGGCGCCGAGCTCGCGCCGTTCGGCGCCCCGCTGTCGCCCGTCGACGTCGTGGTGCAGGCCACCAGCGCGGGCGTCCGCGGCGGCTCCCCCCAGAGCCGTGAGCTATTGTCCCTCGTCCCGTGGTCGCAGCTCCAAGATGGCGCCTTCGCGATCGACCTGGTGTACGGCCCGGCGCCGACGCCGTTCGTCGCCGCGGCGAAGGCGCGAGGGCTCTCGGCGGAGGACGGCCTGCCGATGCTCGTCGGGCAAGCCGAGCTGGCGTTCGCGCTTTGGCTCGGGCGCCCCAGCCCTCCAGGCGTGATGAGGCGCGCCGCCTTGCGCGCCCTCGCGCTCGGCTGAGGCGAGGGCGACAGGCCTCGCCGCCCTGGGCGATCGCCGGTATCGTCGACCCCCTCGTGCGTCTCCCCATCGGCTTCACCAAGGCCATCCTCGCCGCCGCCCTGCTGGGCGCGGCTGCGCTCGCGGCGTGCGGCACGCCGGCGAAGCCCGTCGCGCCGAGGGGCGCGGGGACCTCCTCGGCGGCGGCGCCGCCGATCGACGTGTGCCTCAACGACAAGCCGCCGCCTCGGGCTTACTTCGGGCCCTTGCGCGCCGCGCGTTGCGAGCAGGAGATGTTCCAGACGATGGCCGGCATCGCCCGCGACCTCGACGTGAAGTGCTCCTATTGCCACGTGCCGAAGGGCGACAGCACCTTCGAATACCCGGAGATGACCCCCAAGAAGGAGATCGCGGCGTGGATGAGCCACACCTTCATGACCGGCCTGAAGCGCGCGGACGGCCGGCCGATGACGTGCGGGTCTTGCCACGTCGACAAGGCGGGCAAGCCGTCGGCGAAGTTTCTGGGGGCGCCGCGTGACACGGCCTGGGCGGTCGAGTGGATGACGACGGTCATGACGACTCGGTTCACGCTGGCCGACGGGTCCAAGCTCAAGTGCAAGCACTGCCACATCGGGACCTGGGGGACCCCGACCTTCGAGCCGAAGGTCATCGGGCGCACGGCCCAAGTGCCGCACGGCGAGCTGCCGGCCCTCGCCCCGGTCCCCGATCTCATGCCCAGCGACGGGGCCGGCTCGGCGGCGCCGTCGATCAAGCCTTGACCCTCGTCGGCGCCCGCCGCGCCGTGTTAGGAGACGCGCGTGGCGAAGGTCCCGGTCGACGCTGAGAAGGTGCTCCGCTGCCGCGCGCTCGCGGCCGACGTCGCGAGCGACGTGCAGACGATGATCGATCGCCACACGACCGTGGGCGTCGAGCGGACGGTCGCCCGCGCGTACGGCGTGGAGGGAGCGGACGCCGAGGGGACGCCGCTCGCGAACGCCCTCGTCGACAAGCTCCACCAACACGGGTCGACCGGCCTCGGCGTCGCTTACTTTCTCGGCCGTGCGCTGGCAGGGGGTGCGGCCGACGTCCAGGAGGCCGCGGAGCGGCTGGCGTTCGGCGACGAGCCCTTGCTGGCCGGCGACGCCGACGACGTCGAGGCCCTGCGGCGCGCCCTCGCTCCCCACACCGCCGCCGCCGTGCTCCGGATCGACGGCGCGCGCGACGAGCGCGTGAGGCTGAAAGGCGAGCTCGGCGTCGGCCCCGAGCCGCTCAAGTACGTCATCGTCGCGACCGGCAACATCCACGACGACGCGACGCAGGCGAAGGCGGCGGCGTTCGCGGGCTCGGACATCGTCGCCGTCATCCGCGCGACGGCGCAGTCGCTGCTCGACTACGTCCCCGAGGGGGCGACCACCGAGGGGTACGGCGGCACGTTCGCGACCCAGGAGAACTTCAAGATCATCCGCCGCGCGCTCGACGAGGTCTCCCGCGCGCTCGGCCGCTACGTGCAGCAGACGAACTACTCGAGCGGCCTGTGCATGAGCGAGATCGCGTGGATGGCCGCGGTGGAGCGGCTCGACATGCTGCTCAACGACGCGATGTACGGGATCTTGTTCCGCGACATCAACATGGAGCGGACCTTCATCGATCAGTATTTTTCCCGCCGAGTCATCGCCAGGAGCCGCATCGTGATCAACACGGGGGAGGATAACTACCTGACGACCGCCGACGCGGTCGAGAGAGCCCACACGGTGCTCGCATCCCAGTTCATCAAGGAGGCCTTCGCCGAGCGGGCAGGCCTCGTCCCCGAGCTGATGGGCCTCGGCCACGCCTACGAGATCGATCCTTGGCTCGAGGACAGCTTCCTGCTCGAGGTCGCTCAGGCGCAGCTCGTGCGGCAAATCTTCGACCGGCACCCGATCAAGTGGATGCCCCCCACCAAACACAAGACCGGCGACATCTTCCACAGCCACGTCCACGACGCGATGTTCAACCTGGCCGGCGTGCTGACCGGGCAGTCGATCGAGCTGCTCGGGATGTTCAGCGAGGCGGTCCACACGCCGCTGTTGATGGACCGCTACCTGTCGCTGAAGAGCGCGAAGTACATCTTCGGTGCGGCTCGCCACCTCGGGGACGAGTTCGAGTGGAAGGCCGACGGTAAGGTCGCCACCCGCGCCCGGACGATCCTCGACGAGGCGCTCACCCTGCTCGAGGACGTGCAGCGCGAGAGCATCTGGGCCTCGATCGCCAGCGGCGTCTTCGCCGACGTGAAGCGAACGCGCACCGGAGGCAAGGGCCACGCGGGGGTGGTCCGGCGCGACGGTCGCTACACCAACCCGCTCCTCGACGTCCTCGAGGGGCACCCCTCGGGAGGCGCCTCGTGAGCTCGCAGACCTTCCTTCGCGCCTACGGCGACCGCGAGGGCGACGGGATGGTGCAGCTGTCCTTCACGCTCACCATCCTCCCGGGCGACCGCGCCCGCGAGGCGGCCAAGCGGTTCGCCGAGGCCCACGGGCTGAAGCACCCGCTGGTGGTCACGATGGAGCAGGCGAGCTTCGAGCACACCTACTTCGTGGTCTACGGCAAGAGCGTGCACGGCGTCGACGCGGCGGCGATCCACGTCGAAGAGCTCGGGGCCGAGGCGCTGTCGCGCGACGAGGTGGAGGGGGCCGCCAAGGCGCTCGGGCGCAAGATCGTGGTCGTGGGCGCCTGTACGGGCAGCGACGCGCACACGGTCGGCATCGACGCGATCCTCAACTACAAGGGGTTTCGCGGGGAGAAGGGCCTCGAGAGCTACAAAGCGTTCGACGCCCACAACCTCGGCGCGCAGGTCGAGAACGCGGAGCTGGCGCAGCGCGCGCGCGCGCTGGGCGCGGACGCGATCCTGGTCTCGCAGATCATCACCCAGCGCGACTGCCACAAGGAGAACGCCCGCGCGCTGGTCGAGCTGATCGAGGGCCAGGGCTGGCGCGACCGCGTGATCCTTCTGCTCGGCGGCCCGCGCATCGACAACAAGCTCGCTCGCGCTCTCGGCTTCGACGCAGGCTTCGGCCCCGGCACGCTGCCGCTCGAGGTCGCGGCGTACCTCGTTCGAGAGGTCGAGCGGCGCGAGGCGCGGCCTCAGCCTGCGATGCGCTGATAGAGGCCGAGCAGGCGCGCGAGCGTCTTGGTGCGCGTCGCGCGCTGCTCATCGTTCATGGGGCGATCCGGGTGCAGCTCGTGGACGCGCCGCTTGAACGCTTCGCGCAGCGTGGCGGCGCTGGCGCCCTCGGCGACGTCGAGCAGCCGCAGCAGCTCGCGTCGCTCGTCTGCGGCCGTGTCCCGCGGCTTCGCGCGCGGCCTGCCGTGCAAGAACGCCGACGGCGAGAGCGGTCGGGCGGCGCGCGCGGCCTTGACCCACGCGCGCGGCGCGACGTCGTCGAACAGGGCGGAGTGGAACCGGACGCGGGCGTCTGGCAGGGCATACAGCGGCTCGAGGCGCGCGCGCGTCTGCCGCTCCATGGTGTCCTCGACGGCGCGGGGCTCTTCGCCGAGCTCACACAGGACCTCTCCCATCAGCCGCGGGTCGCCCTCGCGCTGCTGCGCGACCGCGTCGGCGAGTCGCCCTCGCGCTCCGCCGCCGCGCTCCGCGAGCAGCTCCCCGAGCCGCGGCCCCTGGGAGGAGATCGCTCGCGGAGAGCCTTCGAACAGGTGGATGGCGTGAACGCAGCCCGTGCGCGCGCCCGTCTCTTCCAGCACCAGCACCCCCGTGACCTTGGCGCGGTGCAGCTGGCCCAGGACATCCCCGAGCGTGGAGCGAGCGAGGTGAGACGCGACGAGCATGGCTCGGTCCTAACAGTCCCTCCGTGAGAGGGCTAAGTTTTACCATGGATCACATCGAGTCCATGCTGGAGCCCCCACACCGGCCCACCCCCAAGTGCGATACCGGCGCCTTTTTCCAGGAATCAAGGCGGCCCTCGCCCCTGCCGGTCTTGGCGCGCGACGTGCTTGGGGAAGGGCATGACGCTCGGCACCCGCTCTCTCAGGTCCGCTCTGGCCCTCGTCGCTGCGTCGCTCTTCGCGGCCGGCTGCGCGCAGAGCGACCCCATCGACCTCGATGGCGACGACGGTCCGAACGGGCCGCAGGCGGACGAGCCGGCGATTTGTTTGCTCCACAACTGCTCCGACGACGCGCACTGCGGCGCCTGCGACGGCGGCCGCAACACCTGCCTCGCCGAGGAGGGGCGCTGCGTCGCCTGCAGCGCGGACACCGGCACGGGGTGTGAGGCGGGCGAGGAGTGCTCGAGCTGGGGCAACTGCGTCCCCGCCGGCCTGACCTGTCCGACCGACGATCACGGCACGCCGACGATCGGCTGCCAGGTCAACTCCGACTGCGCGGCCTGCGATCCGATGCACCAGGTCTGCGACACGTCGAGCGGCCAATGCGTGGCGTGCACCTCGAGCGACACCAGCGCGTGTCAGTCGACCGACCTGTGCATCGCGAACGAGTGCTCCGCCGCGTGTCCCTCGTCGTGCAACATGGACAGCGACTGCGCCCAGTGTGACGGCGCGGGCTTCGAGGCCCACGCCTGCAACGCGCACCGCTGCGCCGAGTGTTCGCCGACCACGCCGTGCCCCGGGGGGCAGACCTGCTCGCCGCAGGGCGTCTGCCAGGAGTCGTGCGGCAGCGACGGCCAGGGCACCTGCGACTCCGACGCTGACTGCGATGGCTGCGGCGCCGGCAACACCGAGTGTCACACCCCGATCAACTCCAGCGTCGGCGAGTGTGGACCTGCGGCGGCGGGCTGCTCGCAGCTCGGCGGCAACGGCTCGCTCGTCCTGCCCGAGCCCTGGAGCGACTACACCAACCTCTGCTCGGACGATGGGGATTGTGTTGGTGTAGAAGCCACGCTGAACATCGGCGAGATCCTGCGCGACCTCACCGGCATCGACGACATCGGCGACGCCAACATCACCTACGGGATGAACTCGTGCGCGGCGGTCAACATCGGCAGCACCTCGTGCGGCGTGTGCGTGCCCTGCCAGGTGGACAGCGACTGCGACCCGATCGACATCGATCAGGTCGCCGGCGAGGCCTTCGGACCGATCGGCAGCCTCGCGGCCGCCTTGCTCCTCGACCTCGTGTTCGGGCCGAACGAGCACCAGATCAACATGTACTGCGAGCAGGTGGCGGGCGGCTACGGCGTGTGCGCCCCTTGCCCCGGCTTCATCTATGAGTGCGGGGTCGGCGGTGGCGGCGGCGGTGGCGGCGGCGGAAGCGGCAGCTGTGACCACGACGTCTGCGACGTCGGCTCCGCGATGGACGGCTCGTGCGACTCGTGCGCCGCGGACGTCTGCGACATCGACCCGTATTGCTGCACCACCGAGTGGGACGAGACCTGCGTCGGCGAGGCGGAGCAATACTGCGGCGAGACCTGCGGCGGCGGCGGCGGCGCGGTGTGCCACGACGAGTGCACCGTCGGTGACCCGATGGACCCGAGCTGCAACGACTGCGTCGACGCCGTCTGCACCCAGGACTCCTACTGCTGCGAGACGGAATGGGACTCGGTCTGCATCGGCTACGTCGACGAGCTCTGCTCGCCCGGCTGCTGAGCGAAACCTCACGAGCTTCGCGCCGCCCCCATCAGACTCGACATCGCCGTGGCGTCCGTACGCCCGATGCGACTATATCCCGCGCAGATGAACCGCTTGCTCGTGACGAGCGCCCTTCCGTACGCGAACGGGCACATCCACATCGGCCACCTGGTCGAGTACATCCAGACCGACGTCTGGGTCCGGGCCCAGCGGATGCTGGGCCGCCGCGCCGTGTACGTCTGCGCCGACGACACCCACGGGACCGCCGTCATGCTGCGCGCTCGGCAGGAGCAGCGCACCGAGGTCGAGGTGATCGAGGAGATGAGCGAGGCCCACCAGCGGGACTTCGCGCAGTTTCGGGTCGTGTTCGATCACTACGGCAGCACCCACTCCGAGGAGAACCGCCGGTTCGCAGGCGAAATCTGGGCAGCCTTCCGCAAGGCAGGCCTGGTCCGCGAAGAGGAGGTCGAGCAGCTGTTCGATCCCGTCGAGCGCCTGTTCCTCGCCGACCGGTTCGTGAAGGGCACCTGTCCCGTCTGCAAGGCCCCCGACCAATACGGCGACAACTGCGACAAGTGCGGCTCGACCTATCAGGCGGCCGATCTGATCGACCCCAAGAGCACCATCTCCGGCGCGAAGCCCGAGCTCGCGAAGAGCGTCCACTTGCTCGTCGACGTCGAGCCAGAGCACGCCTTCCTCGACCAGTGGACGCAGGTCGATGGCCGGATGCCGCGGGAGATCGCCAACTACCTCAAGGGCTTCTTCCTCAACAAGCCGCTGCGCTCGTGGGACGTCTCGCGGCCCGCGCCGTACTTCGGCTTCGAGATCCCCGACGCGAAGGGGCATCACTTCTACGTCTGGTTCGACGCCCCCATCGGTTACATCGCCGCGACCCAGCAGTGGGCCGACAAGGCGGGCGAGAAGTTCGACGACTGGTGGCGCTCCGATGGGGTCGACATCGTGCACGTGATCGGCAAGGACATCGTGTAGTTTCATACGTTGTTCTGGCCGGTGATGCTGAAGCTCGGAGGGTTCTCGCTGCCGAAGCGCGTTCAGGTCCACGGCTTCTTGACCGTCGACGGCGAGAAGATGGCGAAGAGCAAGGGCACGATGGTCACCGCGTCCACCTTCGCCAAACACGTCGACCCTCAGGCGCTGCGCTACTACTACGGCTGCAAGCTCGGACCGGCGGTCGACGACCTCGATCTCAACCTCGACGAGCTCGTGAACCGCGTCAACGCCGAGCTCGTCAACAAGGTCGTCAACCTCGCCAGCCGCTCGGCGCGCTTCCTGGCGAAGACGGGCTTCTCGGACGTGTACCCCGACGATGGCGGGCTGTTCGCCCAAGGCGCCTCCGTCTGCGACGAGGTCGCCGAGGCCTACACCGCGTGGGACTTCGCCAAGGTCACCCGCCTCGCGATGGAGCTCGCCGACCGGGCGAACGCCTACGTCGACCGCTCGCAGCCGTGGGCGCTCGCCAAGCAGCCCGGCAAGGAGGGCGAGGTGCGGGACGTGTGCAGCGTCGCCCTCAACCTGTACCGGCAGATCGTCACCTTCCTCGCGCCGATCGTGCCGTCGCTCGCCGACGGCAGCGTCGCTCTCCTCGGGTGCTCCTTCGAGCGCCTCGAGGCAGCGAAGACCCCGCTCGCGGGGACCCCGGTGGGCGCGTTCCAACACCTCATGAAGCGCATCGAGCCCCAGCAGGTCCAAGCCATGATCGAAGAGAGCAAACCCCCCGCCACCGCTCCCGCCGCCGCCGCTCCCACGGCCGCGGCGGCTGCCCCCGCGCCGGCCCCGACGGAGGACGACGGCAAGGCGCTCGAGCAAGAGCCGATCGCGCCGACGTGCACGATCGACGACTTCACCAAGGTCGATCTGCGGGTCGCGCGGATCGTCACGGCCGAGATCGTGCCGGAGTCGAAGAAGCTGCTTCGGCTCTCCGTCTCGCTCGGCGGTGAGCACCGCCGCACGGTCTTCGCCGGGATCAAGGCGCACTACAAGCCCGAGGATCTCGTCGGCCGTCTCGTCATCATCTGCGCCAACCTCGCGCCGCGGCAGATGAAGCTCGGCAAGACCGAGGTCACGAGCGAGGGGATGGTGCTCGCCGCGGGCGGGCAAGGGGAGGCGTTCGTGCTCGCCCCGGACTCGGGGGCGCGCCCCGGCCAACGCGTGCACTGAGGGACAGCCATGGGCCTCTGTGACGGCAAGGTCGTCGTGGTCACCGGCGCGGGGCGGGGCATCGGCCGCGCCGAGGCGCTCGCCTTCTCTCACGCGGGCGCGAGCGTGGTCGTCAACGACCTCGGCGGCGCCCGGGACGGCACGGGAGGCGAGGACGACGACCCCGCCGCCGATGTGGCGCGCGAGATCACCGCGGCCGGCGGTCGCGCCGTCGCCTGCAAGCTGCCGGTCCACACCAAGGAGGGCGCGCAAGCGATCGTCGCCTGCGCCGTCGACGCCTTCGGCCGCATCGACGTGCTCGTCGCCAACGCGGGCATCCTCCGCGACAAGACTCTGCTCAAGCTCGATCTCGAGAGCTGGTCAGCCGTGCTCGAGGTTCACCTGACGGGGACGTTCCTCTGCGCTCAAGCGGCCGCCAAGCAGATGCTCGCCCAGGGGCAGGGGGGACGCATCGTCACGACCACCAGCGTCTCCGGTCTCATGGGAAACCTGGGGCAGGCGAGCTACGCGGCGGCCAAGGCGGGGATCTACGGGCTCACTCGCACCCTGGCGATCGAGCTCCAGAAGCACCGCATCTACGTCAACGCCCTCGCGCCGATCGCCAAGACGCGCATGACCGAGGATCTGCCCATGTTTCATGGCACGAGCTCGCTCACGCCGGAGCACGTGGCCCCGGCGGCGGTGTTCCTGGGCTCGTCCCTCGCGGGCGAGCGCACCGGTCACGTCCTCGCGGTCTCCGGCGCGCAGATGTACGCCTTCAAGGTCGTGCAGACCTCAGGGAAGTTCAAAGACGGTGACGGTGTGTGGACACCCGAGGAGATCGCCGACCACTGGGACTCGATCGTGAAGAGCTGAGGGGCTCGGGGCGGTCGACGAGCCCCGGCGCGTTGCTGGATCGACCCTCGGGTGGTAGCGTGGCTCAGGCCCTGCTCGCGCGCCGCAGGGTCGCACCATGACCCGAGAGTTCTCGATTCCCCTCGTGCTCTGGGCGTCCGCGGCCGTCTTGGTCCACGCGGTCCTTGGGGGGGGTGCGGCCAAAGCGACCATCGTGCAGGAGAAGCTCGCGAAGGAGCGAGCCAACATCCGCGGCATGGTCTCGGAGGTCCGCGAGGAGCTCGACTCGGTCGAGTTCGAGATCGAAAAGGAAGAGCTCAAGAAGAAGAGGAGGGTCGAGCCGGACGAGCCCCCTCCTGAGCCCGAGCCGCTCGTCCCGCTGGTGGCCGCGCTCTCGCCGCTGATCGACGCGCTGGTCGGCGCGGTCGACCTCACCGAGCTGCCGATCATGCAGCCCGAGCCGGCCCCGAAGAAGGCCGAGGCTGAGGAGCTCGCGAAGCTCGAGCCTCCGAAAGAGCTCGAGCGGGCCAAAGAGGAAGAGGAGAAAGAGCCGGAGCCCGAGAAGAAGCCGGACGACCCCAAGGCCCCCGCCGAGCTCGTCATCCTCAAGGACAAGCGGATCGCGATCCGACAGTTCAACGACAAGGACCAGAAGGACAACCCCAACGCGCCGCGCCTCGCCGACAAGGCGAACCACGTCGACGAGGAGACGCAGGCCAGGATCCAGTCGAGCGACACGGTCTCGCAGAACCCGTCTCCGGGCTCGAACGTCCGAGGCCCCGCCGACAAGATCGGCAACTCGGAAAAGACGAAGATCGCCCAGGCCGAAGAGGCCCCCGGCGACGAGAAGCGCGCACCGGGGGAGAACGTCGCGCGCTCGCGCGATCACAGCCACGCGGCGCCGAAGCCTCCCGTACCGGCGTCGGTCGCGCAGTCGAGCTCGTTGAACAAACCCGGCCCAGCCGCTCCAGGCGGCGCCGGGGCGTCGGACCAAGCTCCTTCCAAGGCGGTGGTCGGGAGCTTGGGCGGGGCGGGCCCCGCGGCCCCCGAGCTCGTCGCGGCCGACGATGGTTTCAGCGAAGAGATCCCCGAGGCGGCGCCGGGGGGTACGGGCGTCGGGTCCGTCCCAGGTCAGTTCCGGCCTGCGGTCCCGGGCACGCTCGCCGCGCTCGTGCCCAAGATGCCGAGCCTCGGCGCGATGGGCGGCGAGGCCGGGCGTCTCAGCCTGCCGTGGAGCGGCTTCGTCAACGCCGTCGGCGAGGACGCGCTCGAGAGGCAGCGCGCCGCAGCCGGCAAGAAGGTGCGGAGCGAGCACGCCGGCCGCTACGACACGAACAAGTTCGAGCGCTGGCTCCCGGACATCGTCAACTACGACCCGAGCGTGAAGCTCGGCAACCAGACCGCCCTCAACGCGGCGCAGTCGCCCTTCGCCACGTACCTCAGCACGATCCACAACGCGATCCACCCGATCTTCGCCGAGGAGTTCCTCGGGCTGCTCAACACGCTGCCGCGCGGGCACGTGCTCAACGAGCACCTCGTCACCCACGTCGAGATCATCCTCTCGAAGGGTGAAGGGAAGGTCCTCAAGATGGGCGTCACCAAGCAGAGCGGGAGCACGATCTTCGACGCGGCCGCGCTCGAGGCCATCGACCGGGCTCAGCCGTTCGGCTCCGCGCCCGACGTCATCGCCTCGAGCGACGGGAACATCTACCTGCACTGGGAGTTCCACCGGGACCCGGTGGACGCCTGCTCGACGCGCAACGCCAAGCCCTTCCTGGTGAAGGACCCCAAGCCGCTGAAGCCGAGCACGCCGCTCAAGCCGAAGCTGAAGCCCCCGACCAAGAAGAAAGAGGGCGACGCGCCGGCCGGCAAGACAGCGGCGAGCCAACCGCCCGCCGCTCCTCCGGCCGCTGCTGTGCCGGCTGGCCCCGCAGCGAAATGACCGAAGCGCCGGCCCCGAGCGCCTCCGCCAGCCCGCCGTCCTCCATCACGCTCCGGGCCGTCCGTCCGCTGGCCGCGGGTGCGGTCGCCGTCGCGTTGCTCGCGGGCGCCCTGATCCCCGCCATGCACGGCTGGATCGTGGGGGTCTCGCGGCTGGTCGACGCTGCCGGAGTTTTCGCCGACGGCGTGACCCAGGCGCTCGCGATCTTCCTCGTGTTCGGGCTCGGCGCCCTGGTGGTCGAGGCGCTTCGCTCGCGGGTCGGGCTCGCGCTGAAGGGGCTCGTCTTGCTGCTCGGATCGCTGGTCGCGATGGCCGTGCTCACGACGATGGCGGTCGAGCGCGTGCCGCTGTTGATGCACGCCATCCTCGTCGCAGCCTCGTCGGCGCTCGCGCTCGCGTGCGGGGCGAGCGCGCTGTCGAACCGCGCGCTCGCGGGCCTCGCTCCCCTCCTGGTGGGCGTCGCGTCCCTCGGTCGCGGGCTCGGCGCGTACGTCGCGGAGGAGGCGCTTCGCGACCGCCGAGACCTCGACCAGATGTCGAGCGCGATGGGCCTCGCTCGCTGGCTCGCGACCTCCTCCTCCGTGCTCGTCCTGGGAGCGGTCGCGGTCACCGGCTATTTCCTGGTCCGCAGCGAGGGGCGGCGGGGCGCGATCGGCCTCGCCGCCGCCGGGGTGGTGAGCCTGCTCGTCGGGTGGCGCGCCTCCGCTCCGGTCGACCCCGACGAGGCGGCGTGGAGCGTCCTGATCCGGCGCACCGGTCAGGAGCTGCTCTCGCTCCCCACCCCGCACCTGCCGGCGTTCGTGACGGCGGTGCTCGCGGCCTTGGCCCTCGCGGTCGCGTGCGTGGCGGTGGGGCTGTCGGCGCGGCAGCCCGTGGTGGGGGCGAGCCTCGCGCTGGCGCTGATCGCCGGCCAGAACGCCGAGGTGCCGGTGCTCGCGCTCTCGCTGACCGTCGGGGCGATCGCCCTGGCTGTCGATCGGCGGGATGGTCAGGGGGTCCAGGCGGCCCTCGCGCTCGCCGAGCGGGCGGCCGCGAGGGTCGAGGCCCCACCCCCCGCCAACGCACGACCCGAAGACCAAGTTGTCGCCGCTCGCTCTCTGGATTAGGGGTGGGCAACGACGTGGTCGGGCCCTATACGCTCGCCGCGACCGATCCAAACGCCATGCAGCCAGCGCGCGTGCTCGACCCCCCTAGGACGCTGTTTCATGTCCTGCGCGACGTCGTCGCGCTCACGAAGCCGCGAATCACCTTCATGGTGCTGCTGACGACCGCAGGCGGGTATTGGCTCGCCTGTCGGTTCTTCGGCGTCGACCCGACGGCAGACGCGGGACGGCTGGTCGGCCTGCTCGCGGGCGTGAGCATGGTCGTGGGCGGCGCCAACGCGCTGAACATGTTCCTCGAGCGCGACACCGACGCGCTGATGTCCCGCACTCGCCTCCGTCCCCTCCCGGACGGGCGGCTCGCACCGGAGGTCGCGCTCGCGGTCGGCCTGGGGCTCGGGGCCATCAGCGTGCCGCTGCTCACGACGACGACCGAGCCGACCACAGGGCTGCTCGCGGCGATCGCGCTCGTCTCGTACGTCATGATCTATACGCCGATGAAGCGGCGCACCCCCATCGCGCTGCTCGTCGGCGCGGTGCCGGGCGCGATGCCGCCGCTCATGGGCTGGTCGGCCGCGCGCGGCACCCTCGACCTGCCTGGTGTGGTGCTCTTCGCGATCCTCTTCTTCTGGCAGGTGCCTCACTTCCTGGCGATCGCGACGTTCCGGCGCGAAGAATACGCTCGCGCGGGGATGAAGGTCGGCCCGGTCGTCTACGGCGACCGAGTGTCGCGCCACCACATCGTCCGCTACCTCGCCGCGCTCTTGCTCTCGAGCATGATGCTCGTCCCCTTCGGGATCGGCGGCACCGCGTACCTCGTCGTCGCCCTGGCCCTCGGCGCGGTGTTCCTCGGGGTCGGTCTGTGGGGCCTCAAGCCGGGCGCGGGCGATCGCTGGGCCCGCGGCCTCTTCTTTACCTCGATGGTGTACCTCACCGGCCTGTTCGCGGTGCTCACCATCGTCGGCTGAGCCCGCGATGAAGCGCTGCGTCCTGGTGCTCGCGGGGCTCAGCGCGTGCGACCTCGGGGCCACGAAGAGCGCTCCGTCCGCGAGCGCGAGCTCACCCGTCACCGACGTGAGGATCTCGTCGCCCACGCTCGACTTCCCGCTCCCCGCGTTCGAGCTCATCGACCACGAGAAGCAGCCGTTCACGCGCGATGGCATGGTCGGCTCGGTGTGGGTCGCGGGCTTCATCTTCACGAGCTGCCCCACCGTCTGCCCGGGGCTCACGCGCAAGATGAGCGCCCTCGCCAAGGAGCTCGGCGCAGCGCAGGACGTCCGCTTTCTCACGATCACGATCGACCCGGAGAACGACACGCCAGAGAAGCTCGCCGCTTTCGCCGCTCGGCATGGCGAGCCGACCCCCCGCTGGCGGCTCGTCACGGGTCCCTCGAAGGTCGTCGACGAGACCGTGCTCAAGGGTTTCATGATGCCCTCTCGCGAGGCGCCACGCCAGCAGAGGTGACCCACTCCGAGCGCTTCGTCGTCGTGGACAAGCGCGCCCACCTCCGCGGCGTCTACGACACCGACGCACCCGGCCTCGGCGCGCTCAAGGAGAAGGTCGAGGCCCTCCGCGCGGAGTGAGCGACTAACCCGAGCGTCCGGCGACGTTCAGGCGTTTCATCATCTTCTGCAGACCGAACCGGCTCAGCCCGAGCAGCTTCGCGGCGCGCGTCTGGTTGAACTGTGTGCGCGAGAGCGCCTCTCGCACGAGCTCGGCCTCCAGCCGATCGACGCGCGCTCGAACATCGAGCCCGACGTCTTCCAGCTCGGGCGACTCGCGCCGCCGGGAGATCGTGAGGTGCTCGACGTCGATGGCGCCGTCCGACATCACGAGCGCCCGCCTGATCTCGTTCTCGAGCTGGCGAACGTTGCCGGGCCATTCGGCTCGCTCGAGCGCGTCCATCGCGGCCCGGGTGACGTGGATGCGTCGCCCCGCGGCGTGAAGCTCGAGGAAGTGCTGCACGAGGAACGGGATGTCGTCGGGGCGCTCGCGCAGCGGGGGGACGCGCAGGGGCACCACGCTCAGCCGATAGAACAGGTCTTCGCGGAACCGCTTCTCGGCGACCATTCGCGGAAGGTCGCGGTTCGTCGCGGCGATCAGGCGCACGTCCACCTTCGTCGCGCGCGGTGTTCCGAGCGGACGCACGAGGCCGTCCTCGAGGACGCGCAGGAGCTTGGTCTGCATGCCGAGCGTCAGCTCGCCGATCTCGTCGAGGAACAGCGTGCCCCCGTCCGCGGCGGTGAACAGGCCGGTGCGGGCGCGCTCCGCGCCCGTGAAGGCGCCTCGCACGTGCCCGAACAGCGCCGACTCGAGCAGCGTCTCGGGGATCGCGCCGCAGTTCTCGGAGACGAACGGCTCGCGCGCGCGGCGGCTCGAGGCGTGGACGGCGCGGGCGAAGAGCTCCTTGCCGCTCCCAGACTCGCCGATGATCAGGACCGGCACCGCGCTGGCTGCGACCCGTTCGGCCATCCGGATCGTCCGCTCGATCGCCTCGCTCTTGCCGATCACGCCTTCGAAGCACGACCCCGCCCGTGCCCGCGCCTCGCCGAGCGTGCTCAGCGCGGCGCTGAGGCGCGCCTCCCGCTCCGCGAGCGCGCGCTCGAGCTCACGGCCGCGGCGCGCGGCCTGGCTCGCCGCTCGCCGGAGCTTCGCCTCCGACAGGGCGCGCGCGACCATGGTCGCGGCCAACGTCGCGAGCGTCCTGACCCACGCCAGCTCTCGTTCGCCGAACGCACCCTTGCGCACGCGATCGTCGAGGTAGACCACCCCCACGACGTCGCCGTGGGAGACGAGCGGCACGGCGAGGACGCTGCGCAGCCTCAACGCGTGAACGCTCGCGTGCAGATCCGGCAGCTCGAACGCCGCGTCGACCGCGACCACGGGCTCCAGCTGCTCGAGGGCGCGGCGCGCGAGGCTCATCGAGAGCTCGAGCTGTGGACCTTGCAGGTCCTTCTGGGCGAGGTTCCTCCCGACCTTGGGGATCAGGCGCCCATCGGGGCCGCGCAGCAACAAGAGGCCTCGCTCGACCCCCGTCCAGGCGACGAGCGCGTCGAGGACGCCGCGCAGCAGATCTCCGAGCCTCGCGTCCGCGCCGAGGCCGCGCACGAGCTGCTCGAGGCGGCGGGCTTGCTCGGCGGACAGCCCGTCCGCGCCCGCGGCCTCGCCGAGCGCCGCTCGCACCCACGGCACGTCGCGGCAGCTCGGCGCGAACGCCGCGCCCGCGCGCTGCAGCAGCTGCTCCGCGGCCGCCCGCAGGGAGGCGGCGAGCTTGAGCGCGACCTCGCCGCGGCCCGCGCCTCTCGCGGCGACGAGGCCAGCGGCGAGCATGGTGCCTCTCGCGGTGATCTCGAAGGGCGAGTCCCCGAGCGCGAGCGTAGCCGCGAGGAGGCGATCGAAGCGCGGCGCGCTGCGCTCGGCGCGTGCCGCGATCCACTCCATCCGAGCCCCGATCGCGGCTCCCGCCGCCCGCCCTTCCAGCAACGCGACGTCGTCCTCCTGGCTGCAGTCGCGCCCGTCGTAGAGGCCGCCGCGCAGCGCTCTCGCGCACGCGCGGAGCCGATCCGGGTCACCCCACGGCAACAGCTCGAGCGCGGCGCGAGCGTGCTCCTCGGACTGTGCCGTCCCGGGCTCCGAGGTGTCGAACAGGGTGCAGCGCGCGAAGGCGAGCGCCCGAGCGTCGCCCGCGCGCGCGGCGTGCTCGAGCGCGCTCTCGGCCCACGCGCGAGCCTCGGGCAGCCGCCCCGCGGTCGCGTACGCGGCGGCGGCGTTCAGCGCAGCCCGCGCGGCGCGCGGACCTCGGCCCAGGTGCTCCCAGATGCGCACGGCGCGCTCGCTGAACGACGCGGACTGCTCCAGGAATCCGAGATCGACCCCCGTCGCTCCCGCGCCCGTCGCGTAGGTCGCCTCCTCCAGCAGCGCCGAACAGGCAGCCGCGTGCTCCGCGGCCGAGCGGAAGGCCTCGTGCGCCGTCTTTGGATCGCGCGTCGCGAGCACGTAGCCGCGCGCCCCGAGCACGCGCGCGCGCTGCTCCGAGTCGAGCGGCGTCGCCTCCGCCGCGTCGAGCGCAGCGTTCGCCGCCTCGAGATCTCCGAGCTGGGCATGGGCCAGCGCCAGCACCTCGAGCCCCAGCGCGTCGGCCGGCTCTCCGAGCCGCGCGATCGCGGACGCCGGGGCGCCCTCGTCGAGCGTGAGCCGCGCCGCGCACGCGGTGGCGACCGGCTCGCCGGGGCTCGCTGCGAGCGCTCGCTCCGAGAGCTCTCGCGCCCGCGCGACGTCTCCGCCTCTGCGACGCAGCTCGGCTGCCTCGGCGAGCCAGCGCGGCGCCCCGCTGCTCTCGAGCCGGCGCATGAGCGCCAGCGCGCGCCCGATCTCGCCCTTGAGCCGCAGCCCGCGCGCAGCGAGCGCGACCAGCTCGGGCGGCGATCCAGGGTCCGCCTCGATCGCGCGCAGCGACGCCTCCGGCGCGGGAGCGCGCGCGAGGCTCACCGCCAGCTCGACGAGGCTCGAGCGCGCCGCGCTCGACCCCGGAGCGTCGTCGGCGGGAGGAGGTCGGGAACCGGCAGGGGCAGGCGCGCCGGCGTCCGAGTCGAGCGCGCGCGACAGGTCGCCGAGCGTCCACGTGGTGCTCGGCTGGCGCCACGCGAGCTCCGAGAGCGCCCGTCCCAGCTGTGCCTCTCCTTTGCCCGCCAAGGCGGCGAGCGGCCACGACAAAGCGGGCGCGCCGACCACCGAGACGATCCAGGCCGAGAGCTCGTCGCGAGAGAGGGGCAGCGCAGGCTCGCGCGCGGGTCCTAGCTCCGGGGCCTCGAGCCTCGTGAGCGCGACACCCCACGCGCACAGCGGCTCGAGCCACGCGCACGCGCCCGGTGCGCTCGCGCTGGCGACCGTGAGCACGCGGGCTCGCGCTCGCGCGTACGCGTTCTGCACGGACGAGAGCCGGGCCCGTCGGTCGCCGTCGTCAGGGGCGCCGCGAGGCGCTGAGGCAGCGGACGCGAGGCGCTTCGGCGACCCATCCGGCACGAGGCCGCGCGTCGGGGCTCGGCGCGAGCAACGCAGCGCACACCTCGCCGAGCGGTGCCGGCAGCGAGGCGGCCCTCGCGTCGCGGAGCAGCTCGCTCGAGCCACGCAGCGTGGGCTCCGCGAGCTCCGCGAGCATCAAGCCGAGCGCCAGGAGATCACGCTGGCGCCCGTCCCCCAGGTCTCGATCGCCGCGGGCGAGGTAGCGCGGCGTCGCACCCTCGAGCTCGCGCTCCGCCGCCTCGCGGGCGAGGCCGAGGTCGAGGACGTGCAGCGCTCCTCCTCGACTCACCACGACGTTCTCCGGCTTCAGATCGCCGTGCGCGACGCCACCCGCGTGCAGCGCGTCGACCGCGCGCGCGAGCTGGGCCCCGAGCTGCACCGTCAGCTCCGCTGAGGTCGCCTGCGCGACGAGCGGCTCGCCCTCGACCCGCGCGAGCGCGAGCGCGGGACGGAGCTCGCCGCCTTCGCTCGCGTCGACCCACCCAGCGCCGAGCAGGCGCGGCACCGCGGGGTGCTGCGCTCGCAGCAGCATGCGCCCCTCCTGCGCGAGCCGCCGTCCGTGCTCGGGTCGATGGCCGACCTTGAGCGCGAGCGCCACGCCGGCCGCCTCTGCGGCGTAGACCGTCGCGCTCGCGCCGCGCCCGAGGACGCCTGCGATCTGCAGCTCCGCGAGGTCGACCGGCGGCGCCAACTCCAAGGCACGATCCCTCAGCACCTGGGCTGAATATAGCTGAGAACGGGGCGGCAACGATGTTGCCATCCCGGCGCCTGCAGAGGTTAGTCGGTCGCCGCGCAGGGCGCGCCCGCCGAGATCCAGCGCGAGATGAGGGACATCGCCTCGGGCGACGCCGGCTCGCGCGGAGGCAGCGGGTTGCCCTCGCTGTCGAACTGGCGAGCAGGCTCCGAGGGAGGCGGCATCGGCAGGCCGACGACGACGGAGGCCCGCAGCCGCTCGGTCTCCCCGTCGGCGAGACCGTCGAGGGCCTGCTCATGGGCGAGCAGCTTGTACAGCAGGTAGCTGTTCCCTGCGCTGCCCTTCTCGTCGATCAGCGGCATGTTGCTCCCGAAGCGCTCCGGGCGCTCCTGAGACTCGTGAGCCGCCGCGCCCACGCTGGTTCCGTGGGCCGTGCGGCCAATCGCCGCGATCAGCCCCTCGCGATTGAGTGTGAGCCCCGCGGGCGGTGCCGTCTCGTCGTCGACCACGTGGCAGGTCAGGCAGCTGAGCTCCGTCTTTATCGTCTCCGCGACATCCGCGCAGTCCGGCGCCTCCGCCGGCCCCTCGACCGCCTCCGGCGGCTCGACGTCCGCCGCCACCGTGAACGACACCGACACGTTCGCTTCGAACGCGACGCCATCGAACGCTCGGAACCCGAAGTCTGTCCCCTCGCGCGGGGCGAGCAGCGTCAGCGTGTACAGGTTGCCGGCGACCAGGCGCTCGTCGAGGTGCACGCTGAGCGTGCGCGTGACCGGATCGTACGACGGCGCGGTGAAGACGCCCTGGGTGCAGTCCTCGAAGCCCACCACCACCGCAGGGTCGGGCTGCAAGCAATACGACTGCCGGATCATCGACTGCGGGTCCATGTAGCGATCGAAGCGCACCCTGAGGGCCGACCCGCTGAAGACCACGCTCGAGCCTTCCGGGTCGAGCGCCGAGGGCGCAGCGGTCGCCGCCTCACGCGCGAGCACCTCGAGCACCTGCGGCGCCGGCCCGCCGTAGACGTACGGGTCTCTGCCGACATCACAGCCCACGGCGCTGAAGCACGCGAGCGCCCCCGACAAAAACACGAGCGCGCGACACCTCCGTGCCGCGCGCCCGATCACGCCTCGGTTCGAACCGAGACCGATCAGCTCTCGGCGTAGAGCATCAGCTGCTCTTTGACCGTCTTGTCGCTGATCCCCGTCGACAGGTGATCCTTCAAGCAGTCGGCGAGCGTAATCAGCATCTCGTCGACCCCCTTGTCCTCGATCAGCTTCGCGAGGAGCTGACGGGCATCCTTGCCGTCGTCCTCCCGCAGAAAGCCACGGACCTGCTCGAGCGATATCTCGCCCTGAAAATCGAGGTACATGTTTTCGAGGAGGTACCGAACCAGCTCCTTCACGCTTGCTCTCCTTCTCGTCTGACCCTGGGCCAGGCTGGCTTTGGCTATACCGGTCAGCCCTCGGGGAGGGCAAGCAAATCCAGCGCTTCGTGGTGGGGATCATTGGCACCCCGTCAGGCGGGCCTCGCTGCTCGCGTGGCAAACGAGGCAAGGCCGCGGGTTCTTTGCCCAGGCGGTCGAGCACTTCGAGGAGAAGCCGGTCGGGTGCGGGCTGATGCCTGCGCCCCCAGCGAGCCCGCGCGACGCGTGGCACGTCGCGCAGTCGCGCTCCGCGTGGCACGAGACACAGGTGTTCAGGTTCCGCTCGGCCTCCCAGGCGTGGTGACCTGCGCTGCGAGGCGGGTAGACCCAGGTCGCGGCGTCAGGGTGGAAGCGCCCCGCGCCGATGCGGTTGCCGACCGGGCTGTCTCGCGCGACGCCGACGCGCCGGTGGCAGTCGCCACAGAACGAGGTCTGCTGGTGGCAGCTCGTGCAGCGCGGGTTGTCGAGGCGCGCGGCCGACCAGTGCATCGAGATCCAGTCGTTCGGGTGCACGTTGCGGTCGCGGACCTTGCCGTCGTGACAATCCGCGCAGTCTCCCTCGGTGTGGCAGCTCGCGCAGAAGCTCGAGTCGTTCGCCGCGATCGTCTTGTGCCGCTCGATCCAGTCCGGCGTGTGCCCGGCCATGTGCAGCCAGTCGGGGGGCAGCAGCTCGCCCGTCGCGAACGAGAGGGCGAGCTTGCCGTTCGGCTCCGTGAGGTGGCACGTCGTGCAGGCGCTCGGCGCGTCCCCCGCAGCCGGCTTGGGCATGTTGTGGCACGTGAAGCAGCCGGCCATCCTCGGCAGCTGGTCTCGGGTCGCGAGCTCGAGCTCCTCGACGCGGCCGTGGCACTGCTGGCAGTTGATGTTGCGATCGAGGTGCTTCTTGTGGGGGAAGCGCAGGTTGGGGGAGGGGATCACGAAGGGCGCGACGCGTCCCCCCGCTCCCTTCGACGCGCCGAGGTGACAGAACGAGCACTGGCCGTTCTCCTCCTTGCCGGCGATCACGTTCGTTCGATCGGCGTGGCTCACGTCGTGGCAGCTGTCGCACGTGGCCGTCGGATCCGGCAGCAGCGTGTCGCTCGACTGGTTCGATGCGTACGCCGCGCCGTGGCACGTCTTGCACGACATCTTCAGGTCCTTCACGTGCTTCTTGTGGTTGAAGCGGATCGTGATCGACTGCGGCGGGAAGATCTCGTCGCTCGGCACCGGGCTCTCCTTCGAGCCAGGGGGCATGAGGTCGAGGGGGACGGGCGCGTCCCCCGGCATGGGCGACAGCCCCGAGGTGTAGGCGGGCGCGGCGGGAGGGGCGGCGGGCGCGGGCGCGTCGTCGGCGTGCACCGCCGGGAGCAGCGCGGCCAGGGCGGCCGCTGCGATGGCAGCGACCAGCGCGAAGGGCGCGAGGCGCGCGGCACGCGAGGGGCGGGGAGGGGGGCGTGTGCGTTCCATCAGCGCACCCAGTGCACGTCGAGGCGGGCCATGACGCGCAGGCGGTGCCCGACGCGCTCGTTGATGTCGTGCTCGAATTCGGCCGACAGGCGCGACAGATCGAGCGGCTTGAAGCCCGCGCCGAGCACGTACGAGAAGGCCGTGGTGTCGGGATCGTCGGGCCGGCGGGAGGCGACGCCGTCGCCGAAGTCGAACACCGAGAGGCGCGCGCCGACCGAGTAACGGCCACCATCGAACGACTTCTCGCCCGAGAGATCTGCGCCCACACGGTGACCCCGCTCCCCCCACTGCACCATGCTGCGCAGCTCGACGCAGCCGAGCGTGCTGCGCCAGCGCGCCGCGAGCTGGCCGAGCCCGTCGACCACGTACGTCATCGGACGGTTGGCCTCGTCGCGCGCTGCCTGCGCGAGGGCGTCCGTGCCTTCGGTGTCGGTGCCCGAGGCGTCGAAGAACGCTCCGTCCTCTTTGCAGGTGACGGGCAGCCCCGCGGCCTGGCACTCGATCCCGGCGAGCTCTTCGGGGTCACCCTCGGTGCCCCAGATCCTCGTGCCGCCCTGCGCTGACAGATCGATCTCGCGGGTGAAGCGCGCCTCGACGCGGGCCGTGGTCGTGGTCGTCGGGTTCTTCGTGAACCAGTTGAAGATCGAGTCCGCGTCGAACGTGGGCGTATAGTGATCAGCGTCGAGCCCGATCGTCACCCGATCCGTCGCGTACACCTCGAGCCCGCCGAAGGCGGTCGCGACGAGCTGGTTGTAGAAGTCGTACGTGAAGCCGCCCTTCAGCCCGCCGAGATCCGTCTTGTTGAGGTTGGCGGCGTAGCCGAGCCGCTCGCTCGAGATGCGCAGGCCGTCGACGGTCGGGTAGCCACCACCGACCGGGTCGGGGTATTGCCGAACGAAGGCCTCGCCGGTGTTGTACACGCGGCGGTACGTCACGCGCCCGTGCACCCAGCTCGGCCCGGCGCTCTCGATCGCCACGCCGAACGCCGGCGCATAGCTCGCCATCTGATACGAAGGGAAGTCGCTCGAGCGCGGGCCGCCCTCCTGATCGAAGCCCGCGTGGCTCCCTCTCCACACGCCCTGCGATTCGTAGCGTGAGGTCGAGATCGGGTTGCCCCCGCGCTGCTCGAAGCCGCCGTACGCCTCGATTTCGAAATAGAGCGGCGTGTGAAGACGGACGAGGCCGCCGTCGAACGACCACCAGCCGAGCGAGTCGGTCACGTACTGCCGCCCCGCGCGGAACGTGAGCCAGCCATCCGCGACGTTGCGTCCTTCGATGTACGCGGCCATCAGGTCGAACTGCGCGGGCGCGAGGCCGGGGATGAACCGGCTCCCGCCCAGCACTTCGTAGTCGGTCTCGCCGCCGGTCTGGCTCGAAGGCAGGTGGGCGCCGAGCCCGAAATCAGCGTCGACGCGCACCATCACGCGGACGTTGTAGTCGGCCTTGCCAGGCGCGTAGTCGCCCTGCAGGTGGTAGAGGCTGAAGCCGAGCGTCTGCAGCAGGCGCCTGCGCTCGAGCTCGTAGCCCCACGGGCTCGCCACCTCGTAGCCTTGGAACGCCGTGGTCCCGGTGATCTCGACGTCGACGGCCTCGGCCTGGCGAGGCGTCGCGACGACGGCCGCCGTCAGCCCTGCCGCGGCGATGGCTCGAGCGCGAGAGGTCAGCCGGCGAGGCCGCTCACCGCTTGCTCGCAAGCTCCCCCCCGAAGTCGCGAACGAGCCGATCGTCGAACGTGTCGGCGACCGCGGAGAGGTGGGTCAACATCTGCTCGAACTCGACCTCGTCGAGGCCCGCCGCCGGACGCTCGCTCACGACGATGAGGGTGCCGTCGAGCAGGCCGAACGCGGCGTTCTGCAGCGCGCGTCCGTTGAGCTCGAGCACGTGCTCGAAGAGCTTCGCGCGCGCGCTCGCGTCGGCGGTGGGCACGATCACCGGCGCGGCGACTCGCACGTAGCTCTTGCCCGCGCTGTGAGCGAGCGCGACGACGACGTCCGCCGAGCCGCGCCGCAGCTTGAAGACGACCTGCTCTGGGCTGTCGCTAGCGACGATCTTCGCAGGATCGAGCCCGAGCTTCTTGAACACCGCCTCAAGCGTCTTGCGTGATTCTCCGAGCACGGAGGCATGGTCCGCGATCGCGCTGGGGACTGTCAATCGGGCGGCCACGCCCCGACGTGCTCGAGTCGCTGGCGCGCGCCCCACCAACCGGAGACGTCAACCGACCGCTAGCGCCGCGAGAACGAGCCGTCTCCCTGCATGCGAAACTCGTACACGTCCGAGAGCGCCTTCTGCGCACGCGGACGCAGCTCCTCGGGCATCTTCCAGCTCTTGAGGCCGAAGCCCTCGCAGACCTTGTTTTTGATTCGGACCGACTCCTCCGTCTCGAGCAGCTTCAGGAGCGCCTCGACGCTCTCCGGGCTGTTCTGGGCGAACGTCGACTGCACCGCGTGGAAGCGGACGGTCTCGTTCACGTCCTCCAGGAACCGCTCCACCGCGGCGCGGACGTCCTCGCCGTGCACGTCCTCGAGGGCGGCGACGACCTGGAGCTTCGGCTCGACGTTGCGCGAGTATTCGGTGTCGTAGGACTCGGCCAGCGCCAAGAGCTCGGCCTTGTAGGAGGCGTCGTCGAGGATCGAGCGGAGCATTCGCAGCGGCCAGGTGAGCACCTCGGCCTTCTCGCAGAACGCCCGCACCGCGGGCACGGCCTCTTCGCCGACGGCCACGATGCCCTCGAAGGCCGACTCCTTCTCCTCTTGATCCGTGATGGAAGGGTCGATCGAGAACGTGAAGCGCTTGAGCAGCGCCTCGGCCGCCTCGGACGATTTGAGGTCCGCCAGCTGCCGGATCGCCTCCGCTCGGTCGTAGGTCTGGGCCCTCTTGTCGCCCACGATCTTCGCCGGACCGGCCACCTTCTTCGAGTAGGTGTTTCCGGCCGCGGGGGTTGGAGCCCTTCTTCAGAAAATCGAACAGTCCCATTCGCGCTCTCAGCCTTTTGGTCCACCGAGCCGACAAAAGCAAGACGAGCGCTCTAGAGGCTAGAGCGCCCGTCCCGCAGCCGAGGCCCGCGGAGGTCTACTCGGATACGTCCAGGTTCGGGAACCGGAACATGAAATTCACCGAGACCATGCTGTTGAACTTGAACTCGCGATCTTCGCCGTTCACCGAGTTGTCCGGGAACTCGCCGTCCGGGTCGCCGCCGAAGTTGTCGAACCCCGACGTGTTCCACTCGAACGGCAGACCGCGCCACTCGAACCCGAACCCGAAGATCTTCGTCGGGTAGAAGTTCAGGCCGACACCGAAGGTCGGCGCGACCGTGATGCGGCGCTCGAGCACGAAGCTCTCCTGCACGTCGCACGTGTTGGTAAGAGGAACACCCTCGCTGTCTCGACCGCACTGGGCGCGCTCTTGGAGGCCGACGATCGCGGGCCCGACGAAGAAGTTCACGTCGGTATCCACGAACAGCACCGAGAACAGCGACAGCTTGCCGCGGAAGGGAACGAACGTGAGCTCGGGCGCCACGACGAACTCGAGCTTCGCCAGCTGGTCATCGACCATGTTGTTGCGGGTGAGGTTGACCGCCGTCAGCCGGCACTCGCGCTTGGACGGGTTGCCCGCGCAGTCGCGTTGGTCGATCGCCTTCTCCTGGAGCTGGTCGGTCAGGCCGGTGGTGTATTGGATGCCGTAGCCGCCCCAAACCCCGATCCCGAACCAGTCGGTGAAGTGATAGCCGAGCCGAAGGCCCGGCATGATCGTGCGCTGGTACTCATCGAGGAGCGTGAACGAGACGTTCGGCGTCACCTCGAAGCGGCCGTCGCGGTGCAGGCGGAGCTTGCGCACCGCCGGCGCACCGGCGAGGGGGCCCGTCAGCTGAATCTCCTGGGCGGCCGCCTCACGCTCGCCGACGAACAGGCTCGCCGCACACACGGTCGCGCCGATGGCGGCTGCCTTCATCCACTGCTGCATCATCTTCTTCGTCCTCGTTCGCAGCATCGCGTTGGCCCTCACTTCGGCAGCCGGTACTCCCACGTCGGTGGGAGGAAGAAGGACAGGCCGATCTGTGCCTGGACGTTGTTGGTCCAGCTGACCTCTTCAGCGAGCCAGGTGCTCGGGTCTTGGGCGAGAGGCACGCCCTCCTCGTCGACGCCCGACACGATCGTCTGGTTCTCCAGCTCGTCGGGGAAGATGTAGTCGCGGATCTCGGCGGTCACTGCGAACCACCGGTTGAAGAAGATCCGGAGGCCACCACCGACGTTGAACGCGACCTTGGGCTTCCAGTCGAACGTGCGGTTGTCGGGGTCGACGACCGCGATGGGCCGGGTGCTGATCGCGCCGACGCCGCCGATCAAGTAGACGTCGTAGTGGAAGATGAAGTCGCTGAAGCCAGCGAACTTGCCGTACACCGGGACGTACAAGAAGTTCGCGTTCGCGTTCCACTGGTACTCGGTGATCGACTGTCCGATGCGGGCGGCGCGGCTCGTCTGGAAATTGAAGTTCGACGGGCTGTTGCCGTACACGTTCGCGCTCAGGCCTACGCCGATCACGTTCGTGATGTAGAAGTTCGCGCTGGGCGCGAACGACGGGTGGCTCACGAACTGGTCGTTGAGCGTGAGGCCAGCGGCGAGGTTGAGCTCGAAGCGCAGCCGACGCAGCGCATAGATCTGCTGCACGGCGTACATTTCGGGCTCGAGCTCTCGGGCCGCGGCCTTCTCGAGGTCGACCGCCTTGCAGGCGTCCGGATCGATGGCGCACAGCTCTTCGAGCCCACCGCCCGTGGCCGGCTCTTCGCCGCCTTCGGTCGGAGGCTCGGTCGCTTCGGTGCCCTCTGCACCGGGTTGAGCACCGGGTTGAGCGCCGGGCTCGGCGCCCGGGGCAGGCTCTTCCGCCTTCTGCCCCGCCGTTTTGGGTTGCGCGGCTGCCGTCAGCGGCAACCCCACGAGCGCGGCCGCAACGAGAAGACCCACGCGAGCCTGGTTCATCGCCATCCCTTCCGCTCCGAGGCGACAAGCGCCCCTCTCAGAGATATCGAGCCCGGCCTCAATTCAATACGCCGGCTCTCGATCCGCCACCACGCGCCCTGGGAGGTGACGTTACTGCGGACGCTCGGCTCGACTGCGCTGGTCGGACCGCCGACCCCGAGCATCTTGATACTAAGATATTGAATTTGCTTTGGTATTAAGCGAATCCGTGAAGTGCACGGGACTATATCACGCGCGAATTTCGCGAATCAACAGCATTTCGCTCCGGCGGAAGCCGAGAGCCCCTACCCGTGCAGGTTCTCTCGCGTCCTAGGCCGGAAAGGCTCAAGCGGCGCGGTCCGTCGCGTCAGTGTTATTTCCGAGCAACGCCTCGACGAACTCGTCGACCTGGAAATCTCGGAGGTCCTCGGCGCGCTCGCCCACGCCGATGTAGCGGACCGGGACCTTGTGCTCCGCGCAGATGCTGAGGATGACGCCACCCTTGGCCGTGCCGTCGAGCTTGGTCAGCACGATGCCGGACAGGGGCAGGGCCTCCTTGAAGAGGGCCGCCTGTTGCGTCGCGTTCTGGCCGTTCGTCGCGTCGAGGACGAGCAAGGTCTCATGCGGCGCACCGTTCATGGCCTTGTTCATAGTCTTCGCGATCTTCTTTAGCTCCTCCATCAGGTTGGTCTTGGTGTGGAGGCGGCCGGCGGTGTCGGCGAGGACGACATCCGCGCCGACCTCCTTTGCCTTCTGGATCGCGTCGAAGATGACCGCACCCGCGTTGGCGCCTTCGGCGCCCGTGACCACCTCACAGCCGGCGCGCTTGCCCCACACGACGAGCTGCTGAACGGCCGCTGCTCGGAAGGTGTCACCCGCGGCCAAGACCACCTTCTTGCCCTGCTGGGTGAGGCGCGTGGCGAGCTTGCCGATCGTGGTCGTCTTCCCCACGCCGTTGACGCCGACCACCATCACCACCGTCGGGGTGTCGCTGAGGGCGATCCCGCCCTGTCGCTCGTCGCCGACCTCGAGGATCTCTTGGGTCTTTTGACGAAGCGCGTCCCACACCCGGCCTTCGTCCTTGAGCTCGCCCTTGCTCAGCTCCTCGCGGATCGTGTCGACGAGAGCCGCGGTCGTCTTCACGCCGACGTCGCTCGTGAGGAGGATCTCCTCCATCTGCTCGACGATCTGCGGATCGATCTCCTTGCGTCCGACGAACAGCGCCTTCAGGCGACCGAAGAAGCCCTCGCTCTCGCGGGCCTTGGCGAGGCCCTTGCGGAGCCCGGCGACGTCCTTGGCGCGCTTCGGGCTCGCCGCCTGGGCCACGCGCTTGGCAGGCGCGGCGGGGGGTTCGGAGCGAGCCGCGTCCTTCGGCGGGGGCTCGGACGCTGCCTTGTCGGCTGCGGCCTTCGCCTCCCGCGCATCGAGCGCCTCCTTCGCGGCGATCGCCGGCTCTCTCGTCGTCTTTGCGTCTTGCGGTCGCGCGGGCTCCTTGGCCGCGGCCTTCGGCTGCGCTTTCGGGGACGGCTCTGCCGCCTTGGGCGTCTGCTTCGGCTTGGGCTCGGCGAGCGCCTTCGCGCGCGCAGCATCGGGCTGCGCCCCGTCGGACCGGCCAGCCTCCGGCAGCGCTTCACCGGCCTTCTTGCGGCCGAAGAGGACATACAGCACGACGAGCACCGCCACGCCGATCAGGACATAGACGAGGGTATCCACGCACGCTCCTTGGTGGTCGGCCGACTATATGGACTGCCCAGCGCTCAAGCAACGCACAAGGGGGCCATCACGGCTCATGGATCGGCAGGCTGGGGGCCGTCGGGCGGGGCTCCGCCCGCCTCGGGCTGCAACGGACGGGGTTCCAGGGGGTGGGGCTCCACCGCGCGCGTCGAGGGCTCCGAGGCGACCACCGTCCGTTCGACGTCCCGTGTGACCGCCTCTGCGCCGAACGCGGCCTCTTCGACGCGCGACGCCCACGTCTCCACCGACCCGGCCCCGGTGCGGGATGCGACTCGGCGTACATGGCCTGGCGTCGGCTCCTTCGAGGAGTCGAAGGGGGTGCCGCGCGTCCTCGCCCAGCGCACCAGCCTATCGAGCAGGGCCCTGCGCCGAGTCACCAGGGCGACGCGCAGCACCGAAGGCGCTGGCAGGGGCCGCTCGAACGTCGCGTGAAGGTCCCCCTCCACGACGAGCCGAGCGTCTTTGGGGCGTCCGGGAGATCGAGCGAGAACGTCCCGTCCGAGTCGGTCGTGGCCCGCGCGACCTCTCCGCGTCCGTCGAACGCAGGGACGAGGATCCGCAGCTCGACCCCAGCGATGGGGTGTCCGTCGTGAGCGTCGTTGACGACGCCCCGCCAACCCTTGAGGCCCGATGGACGCTCGAGGACCAGAATCTCCGGCCTCCCCGACGGCGGAGGGGGCAGGATCGAGTCGCTGGTCTCACGCTTCGGGGCGCGCCGCCATTTCGCGACGATCCAGCCGGCGAGCGCGAGCCCAACCGCCGCGAGCACGAGCTGCCGAACCGGGCTCGGCCCCTTGACGTGGACGGTGATGCTCGACGTTGGCCCGGCGCGAAAGAAGGGAGAGGACGCCACGTACCGCAAGGTCAGCGGCACTTCGGCTTCGGCGCCACCGGCGAAGGTGACGGTCACGCGGGCCTTGCCGCCGGTCACCTGACCTGTGCCGACGGGGTCCTTGCCGAGCAGCGCTTCGACGATGCCTCCCTCCACTGCGCCGTGTCGGGTCCGCACGTCGACGTCGAAGGCGAGGCCGCCGTCGGGATCCCCCGACACTCTTTCGGGCGCTGCGAGCTCAGCGGTAGCGACGCGCGTGATCTGGAGGCTCGCCTTGGCTGGCATCAGCTGCTTGTCGCCCGCGAACAGCGCCTTCAGCTCTCCGTCGCCGGGCGCGCCGAGGTCCGTCGTCTTGACCTCGAACCGCACGCGCCCATCCCCGCCGGTCTGTGCCCTCGCGATCGCCTTGCCCGCCTCGTCCTCGAGGACGAGCTCGAGCCCCTGCTTCTTCGAAGCGTCGATGAACAGCCGCTGCGCGTCCGCACGGGCGATGCGCACGGACACCGTCACGAAGTGAGAGTCCTTGTCGAGGTCGAGCGTCGACGGGGGAGATTCGAAGCGCACCGTCACCTGCGCCCGCTGCTCGGACTCGGGCACCGGGCTGACCGTGACGTCGGCCGGGTCGATGTGCTTGTTGCCCGCGAAGGTGGCGCGGAAGGTGTGACCGGCGAAGCTGCCGGGCGCCACGACGCAGAAGGCGCCTCGCTCGTCGGTCGTGACCAGGTACGCGCCGCCGTCCTGCTTCACCCGTCCGATCGGGTCGCTCCCCGCGCAGGGGCCCGGAGGGTCCATGCGGATCGGCCGGCCCGCCCGATCGAGCGCCTCGAGCTTCACGGACACCCGGCCCAGCGACGCGCCCATCTCGTCGACGACCTCGCCGCGTAGCTTGACTCCGGACGCGAGCTCGCTCGCGAGCAGGTCGATGACGCTCGCCCCACGCACCCGGAGCGGGACCGCCCCCGCGTCGCCGGGCGCGAGGATGATCAGCAGCCCCATCAGCGCGAGCGCGAGGGTGCGCAGGAGCCAGGCGCTGCGAGGGGAGGGCTGCCGAGGTTGGACCAAGGGGCGGCGTTACGGTAGCCCAGGCTGCGGGGCTCCGCGAGAGGGTGCCACAGCAGACCACCGACCTTTGCGACCCGGTGAAGGTTGTTCGGGTTCGCTCGTCAAATGGCTCGTGGCCACCGTGGCCGCCCCAGCTTCTGCCCGAGCTTGAGCCCCCGCTCGCGCCGTGTGCGCCGCGTACCTACGCGGGAGCAGGCGGTCGCGCAGCACCTCCCCTCGCGGTGCGCGCGAGCGTCAGATGGTCTGTCGCTCCGACGCGTGATCGCGACGAGAGCCTTTCGTGTATGGTGAGAAATCGATGGCCTTATCGAAGCCGTCAAGCCTCGTCGGCCCCCGGTCAACGCTCGTTCGGCTGCTCGTGTTGATGCTCTCGGCGGCGCTTCTGTTGGCGCCCTCGATGGCCATCGCCGGCAAGGTCGACGATCTCGCGAAGCAGCTCGCGTCGGACGACTACCGCGTGCGCACGCAAGCGGCGCTGACGCTCGGCGCGACCGCCGACGCCGCGGCGGTCAAGCCGCTGTGTGGGGCGATCAACGACTCCAACCAGACCGTCCGTCTCGCCGTCGTCG
Organism: Polyangiaceae bacterium; assembly: GCA_016719945.1. Classification (GTDB taxonomy): domain Bacteria; phylum Myxococcota_A; class Polyangia; order Polyangiales; family Polyangiaceae; genus Xiheicaenibacterium. The sequence goes on from JADJYE010000031.1 coordinate 175,430, forward strand.
CGGCGCTCGGCAAGCTCGGCAAGGAGGACGGGGCGGCGTGCCTCAGGAAGCTCAAGGGCTCCGAGAAGGACGCCTCCGTCAAGACCGCGATCGACAAGTCCCTCGAGAAGATCGCCCTGGGGGGCGATCCGCCGCCGCCCAGGGCCGGCGCGAAGTATTACGTGGCGATTCAGGTCACGAACAAGACGAGCCGACCCAACCTCGAGGTCGAGGGGGTGGTGCGGCGAGCGATGCAAGAGAAGCTCCTCGCGAACTCGGCGTGCGCCGTGGCCCCGCGCGACGAGACCGCCGCTCAGGCGGCGGCGGTCCTCAAGAAGGGCAAGATGAGCGGCTACCTGCTGATCGCGAGCGTCGAGCCGTTCGACTATGCCGGCGGAAACCTGAAGGTTCAGCTGAAGGTCACGATGTGGACCTACCCCGACCGCTCGCTCAAGGCAGAGTTCAGCCCGTGGCTGAAGATGCAAGGGGCGTCGAAGGGCGACACGAAGGGTGAGACCCAGCTGCTCCAGATGACCGGCGGCACGGCGGCGGACAGCTTCGTGAAGGTTGCGGCCTCGCTCTGACGGCTACGTTTTTGGACGTGTCGGACGCTCGTGGCCTACCATCGGACGAGCAAGGAAGACCATGAGCGCTGACCAGAGCGGCCCCCCCGTCAAGTACAAGCGGAGCGCGAGGAACTACCTCCTCGACACGCATTTTCAGCTCAAATACACGGGGTTCCTCGTCGGCATCACGGTCGCGCTCTCGCTGCTGCTCGGGGCGCTGCTCTGGCGCGCGAGCGACGAGGTCCTCGCGCAGGCGCGCGACACCGCGGAGCAGAACAAGGAGACGGTGCGTCAAGGTCAGGCCACCGTCGAGCAGAGCCAGGCGACGGTCGCGCGCGGAAAGCAGAACATCAAGCTCTCCGACGATCTCAACAAGCTCGTCTCCTCGACGATGGAGGCGTGCTACCCGGGCGACGAGAGCCTGCTCGAGAGCTACAAGAAGTCGACCTCCGAGAACGACGCTGCGCTCAAGAAGGACCAGGATCAGCTCGAGCTCGACAAGTCCAAGAACGAGGAGCACAAGCGGGCACTGGAGGCGCAGGCCGCCAAGGTCGAGGCCGACGTGGCGCGCCTCCAGGGGAACCTGGGCAAGCTCCGCCTCGGGTTCCTCGCCGCCCTCGGTGCGCTCGTCTTCGCGATCGGGGTGGCGGGCATCGTGTTCACCCACAAGATCGCGGGGCCCATCTTCAAGATGAAGCGCCTCTTCCGCCAAATCGGCGAGGGCAAGCTCGTGCTTCGCGAGAAGCTCCGCAAGGGCGACGAGCTCCAGCACTTCTTCGAGTCGTTCGAGTCGATGGTCGGCCAGCTGCGGAGCAAGCAGCAGGGCGCCCTCGCAGAGCTGGACGTCGCCCTCGATGCGCTCAAGGCCGAAGGGCAGGGCGACAGCGCCGCTGCCGGCGCGCTCGAGAAGCTCCGCGCCCGCCTCAACGAGCAGATCGCGGACTGATCAGAACGCCGCCCGCACATGTTCGACGGTGGGCGCGCCCTGCTCGTCGAACGACACCGCGATCAGATCGAACCGCATCCGCTCGAGCGTGCGATCGGCGTGGAAGCGGCTCTTCCAGAGCCACTCACCCGCCGAACGAACGCGCTTGCGCTTCCGCCAGTCGACGCTGTCGAGCGCCTTCACCCACGCCCCCGGGGATCGAGTGCGCACCTCGACGATGACCACGACCGCACCTTCGCGGGCGAGGAGGTCGATCTCGAGCCGCCTCACCCGCACGTTGCGCCCCAAAAGGATGAAGCCGCTCGCCTCCAGGTAGGAGGCGGCGGCTTCTTCCGCGCGACGACCGAGGGCCTGACGACCGTCCTCGCCCACGCGGCCCGGACGCTTCAGCCGCCCGAGGCCGGCGTCCCCTCGCACTCGCCGCCGGCGTTGCCGACGACGTCGCCGCATTCGGTCGCGGCGGCGCCCGGGTCGACCTTGCCGTCCTTGATGATCGGGTCGTCCGCCTTCACGCAGTACTTCCCGGTCAGCTGCTTGTCTCCGAGGCCCACGTCAGGCCGAACCTCAGCGCAGACGAAGCCGTCGGGGCACTCGCAGAAGTTGAAGTTCTCGTCCTCGGGTTGCCCCTCGGCGACGCCGCAGCGGCACGAGCAGTACACGCTGTTCGCGGCATCGCGCAGACCCTCCGGACCGCACTGCCCACAGACCTGAGCCGCGACGGGCTTCTTCGTCCCCGGGATGCAGCAGCTCTTGCCCTCGTTTTCGGCGGCGGTGAGGCTCGCGTCCTGACAGTCGTCGGGGTTGTGGCAGACCGCCAGCACACACTGGGCCGAATCGGAGTCGCAGAAGTACCCGGACGGGCAGGGGCTATCCCCGTCGCAAGCGCAGAACCCTGCACCGCTGCAGGAGAACCCGGCCGCACACTCGGGGAGACCTTCGCCGCACTCGGGCGCGAAAGTCGCCGCGATCGTGCAGGACTCGCCCTCGCCCGAGCACGAGTCGTCGAGAGACGAGCACGGCGTGCGCGCGGACTGGCCGAGCGGACAGCTGACGCGGCCCTGGAAGTGGTTTACCAGGCAGATCCGGGATTCGCACTGGAACGATCGCGACTCGATGTTCTCCTGCGAAACCTGGAAGCCGCTGAACTCACCGAAGTATTCGTCTTCGGGGATACACGGGTCACCGATGCCGCCGGTCTGGCAGGACGACGGGAAGACCGCTACCGCGGCGACGGCGCTGACCGCCACCAAACCAGACAACACGCCGCGAGGTCCCATCCTGCCGGATGCGAGCGAGCGAACATGGCCGATAACTTTTCGAGGCCCAAACACTTTCAAAAGCATCGGGGGAGAGCTCCTTCGATAGCCCATTCGCGCCGATCTAGACGGCGCGACGGACCCACGCGGGCGCGGGACTGCTCTGCAGTGGAGGCGAAGCGTCGTGGACATTACTCAATTCGCGATCGCACCGTCAACAGGTCCCTCACTGCATACGCGTGATGACGAGGTGAGGCCGAGTTCACCATCAGCCTACATCTCGCCCAGGTTCGCTCCTCTGTCTGCCGCCTCTCGTGTCCGACAATGAGCGTTGACAGGGTGAATCGGCGGTGGGTACCATGCTCCGTCCTCGCTTGACTTTGTCAAATTTGCTCATTGTTTCGACAACATAGCCGCTCAATGCCCGCCCGCGGGCCCTGCGGCGCACGCCTGCGCGAAGAAATGACGCAGCGGTGCGCGCCGTCACGGCTCCCGTCTCCGGACTCAGCCACGATCTCGCCACACGGCAACTAGAGGAACTCCAACGATGCGCAAGCTACTGGTCAGCTTCGGTTTGGTCAGCACCCTCCTCGGTGCGTCCCTGTTCGTCGGTGCACCGGACGCCAGCGCGCAGCCGAAGGGAGGCGCCGCCCCCAAGGGCGGCGGCAAGGCGCAGGTCGTCGACCTCGACGACGAGGACGATCCGAAGGCCAAGGGCGCGGACGCCGCGAAGGGGGGAGCGTGCTCGACGCCCGAGCCCGGGAACCCCACCGAAGAAGCCGCGCAAGCGAAGCGCCTGTTCGACTCGAACACCAAGTGGGCCGAGGCTGCCCTTGCGCTCAAGCGCGTCGTCTCGGGCGAGACCGGCGACGACGAGGGGAACAAGCAGACCGCGCAGTACCACCTCGCGATCGCGCTCTTCAACCTGAAGTTCTACCAGGCGAGCTACGGCATCTTCTCGGACATCTCCGCGCAGCCCTGCCACATCAAGTTCAAAGAGACCCTGCTCTGGCTCGCGCGCCTCGCGACCCAGCTGCCCGAGCCCGCAGACATCGTCGAGCGCGTCGGCAAGTACGACCAAGAGGAGCTCGCGCGGTTCAAGAACCCGCAGCAGTTCCCGCTCTATTGGCAGCTCAACTACCTCCTCGGTCGCTACAAGTACCGCGCGCGCAGCTATGACGAAGCGCTCGACCTCTTCAAAGAGGTCGACGTGAAGAGTCCGTACTTCGTGCAGGCGAAGTTCTTCGAAGGCATCACCCACGTCCAGAAGCGCGAGAGCGTCCCGGCCGTGAAGTCGTTCCAGTCGATCATCACGGCGCTGCCGGACGCCGAGGGCGTCGAGGACAAGGACCGCATGCGCGACCTCGCGCACTTGTCGATGGCGCGAACCTACTACTCGGCGTCGGTGCGCCTCGGCGAGGATGGCATCCCGAAGATCGATCCGAAGAAGCTGTCGGCAGCCGTCAACTTCTGGAACAAGGTCGACGTCGCCAGCGAGTACTGGCTCGACGCGCTCTTCGAGCAGTCGTGGGCGTATTTCATGGCCGGCGACTACCCCCACGCGCTCGGCAATATCCACACGCTCGAGTCTCCGTACTTCCCGAACTCGTTCTACCCAGAGGCGGAGGTGCTGAAGTCGGTCATCGCCTTCACCGTCTGCCAGTACGAGGACGCGACGACGATCGTCGCGCGCATGAAGAAGCGCTACGAGCCGGTCAAGAAGGAGCTCGAGGAGATCCTCGAGAAGTACAAGGGCGACGAGACCGGCCAGCAGTTCTTCGCCTTCCTCAAAGAGGTCCGCGACGGCAAGGCCAAGCTCTCCGACAAGACGAAGCCGATCGTCGAGAACGCCCTGTCCGACCGTCAGCTCCTGCGCAACATCGAGTACGTGAAGCTGCTCGACAAAGAGGCGGAGCTCTTCAAGTCGCAGCCCGCAAATTTCCGCGACTCCGATCTCGGCAACGACATCACCGACGCGCTCGACCTCGCGCGCGAGCTCGCGATCCGCAACGCTGGCACCCTCGCGAAGGACCGCTACGAGCGCTACCTCGAGGAGCTCAGCGAGCACCTCCGGAACTCGCAGAAGATCCTCATCGATATCGTCAACGCCGAGCGCAACAAGCTCGACGAGAAGGTGATCAAGGGTCAGGTCAGCAAAGAAGAGACCGATATCTACGGCGTGGTCAGCCCCGACGAGGAGCATGTCCTTTGGCCGTTCGATGGCGAATATTGGCGCGACGAGCTCGGCTTCTACCGCCAAGTGGTCGTCTCGAAGTGCGGGGGCCCCGCCAAGAAGTGAGCTCGAGCGGGTGGCGGGGGGGCTGTGGGCCCTGGTCGCCTCGCCCCCGATCGCTGCGACAGAGTCCTGTTAGAAACGTTGCATCCAAGGCGGCGCTCGTCGAGCGCGTCTGAGGACACGGAGACGAACGATGAACCAGCCGAAGTTCCAGACTCGGGTGCTCCGCGCGGCCGCTGCCGTCGCAGCGGTTGCGGCGGGCACCCTGTCGACGGGCGACGCCGTCGCCCAAGAATGCATCACGGCAGAGGCCAAGAAGGCCATTTCCGAATGTCCGCAGGGCACACTCAAGGCGTCGTCTGCCCAGAAGCCCAACGTGAGCTTCAAGGGCGCGCCGCAAGCCGTCAGCCTGAAGAAACGAGACGGTGACGCGAAGCCGTCGAACCCGACCGGCATCGCAGACACCGCCATCCGCGACGAGCGGAAGGCGAAGATGCAGAAGAAGTCTCGTCAGCTCCTGGTCACCGAGATCCAGGGCCTCGAGTCTCTGTTCGCCGACACCAAGAAGTCGTCGCCCGATCGACCGAAGCTCGCCCGACGCCTCGCCGAGGGCTACGTCGAGCTCGAGGCAGCGGCCTTCCGCGAGCAGACCGAGGCCGAGATTCGAGCCGCGGACGCGAAGCGCCTGAAGAAGGACGACGACGCCAAGAAGGAGACGGAGGCCGCCGGCAAGTCGAAGCAGGTCGTCGCCGCCGCGCGCAAGAGCGCGATCAAGTACTACACGCTCCTCAAGAACGAGTTCCCGAAGTGGTGCTTGAACCCCAACGCCCAGGACGCGACGAAGAGCACGGGCTGTGGCGACGAGGTCCTCTACTACCTCGCCTACGAATACGAGCAGGCGAACGACTACGACAACGCTCGCAAGGTCTATTTCGAGCTGACGGACAACTGGAAGACGTCCAAGTACCGGCCGAACGCCTACCTGGCCTTCGGCGAGCTCTTCTTCCAAGACGCGCAGAGCGACCCGAACAAGTGGAGCTTCGCGCAAGGCGCGTACGAGGAGGTCATCAAGAGCCCCCCGCCCGACAACAAGGTCTTCGGCTACGCCCTGTACAAGCTCGGGTACGTCCACTGGAACCTCGGGGCGTACGAGCAGTCGGTCGACTCCTTCAAGAAGGTCATCGACTACGGCGTGAAGTACTCGAACCTGCCGAACGCGTCCCAGCTCGCGGTCTCGGCGCGTCGGGACATCATCCCCGTCTACGCCCTGTGGGGCGATCCGAAGAAGGCCTACACGTTCCTCAAGCCCCTGAGCGGTGATCAGGGCGCAGAGAACGACAAGACCTTCAAGATGATGGACGACCTCGGCATCAACTACCTCGACACCGGCCACTACGACGAGGGCATCGCGCTCTATCAGGACCTGATGAACCGCGACAAGGGCCCCAAGTGGTGCGAGTACCACGGGCACATCTCCGAGGCGACGCTCGCCAAGAAGTCAGGCGACAAGGACGCGATCACGAAGGTCCTCGCGAAGCAGTTCGAGGTCCACAAGGAGTTCCAAGCGGGCAGCTCCCCGGCCGACGCGAAGACCAAGTGCGGAAACATCACCGCCGGGCTCGTGACCGAGACGGCGATGGCGTGGCACCTCGAGGCGGTCGGCTCGGGCGGCGTGCGCGGCACCGGCGACGCGAAGACGATGAAGCTCGCGGCCGAGATCTACCAAAAGGTCGTCGACAGCTTCAAACAGGAAGACTTCTCGAAGTACACGTTCCCGCGCATCCTCAAGGAGGATTGGCCGGACATCATGAAGATCAAGTACGCCATGGCGGACTTGCTCTACTTCCAGAAGGACTGGGCGAAGTGTGGCCCGGCGTTCGACTCGGTCGTCGCCGAAGACCCGAAGGGTCCGAACGCCGCCGAGGCCGCGTACGCGTCGGTGCTCTGCTACCAGAACATCTACGCCGAGCGGCACAAGGGCGGCGAGGACAAGAAGGGCACCGGCAACCTGCCCGGCGCGACGAAGGACCCCAAGAAGGGCGCAACGCCGGCAGCTGACAAGGAGAAGTACAAGGCGAAGGAGTTCACGCCCGACCAGAAGGGGATGTTGACGGCCTTCAACCGGTACGTCTGCTACATCCAGCCCGACAAGTCGAACAAGGAGGCGCTCTCTCAGTACGTTGAGGTGAAGTACGCCCGCGCGCGAACCTACTTCGAGTCACGTCACTGGGAAGAGGCGGCCCTCGGCTTCCGCGACGTCGCCATCAACCACGCGGACCACGAGGTCGGCATCTACGCGGCGCAGCTCTACCTCGAGTCGCTCAACATCCTCGGCACGCACTCCGAGCCCGAGCGCTCCTCGTGCTTCCAGGATCTCGGCAAAGACGTCCCCGAGTTCATCAAGCTCTACTGCAACGACGCGAAGAAGGGCGCCAACGAGGAGCAGTGCGGCATCCTCAGCCGCATCCAACGTGACATCGAGCGCCTGACGGCCGAGTCGATGGTCAAGGAAGCCGACCGCAACCCCGGCACGCCGCAGTCGCTCGAGAAGTACCGTCAGGCCGCCACCCTCTATTTGGAGATGTGGGAGAAGTACGGCAAGGACGCGTGCGAGAAGAACAACAAGGAAGCCTGCGCGCGTAACGACGAGATCCTCTACAACGCGTCCCGCGCGTTCCAGGCCGCCCGCCTACTCGCGAAGAGCATCGCGGTCAAGAAGATCCTGATCAACCCCAAGTACAACCTGCACGAGACCGAGAACGCCAGGAAGGCGATCTACGAGATCGGCGGCAACTACCAGGCGATCGCGGTCTACGACGAAGCGGCCGCCTACTTCGAGCGGTTCGCCGCGGAGAACTCGAAGGACGAGAAGGCCCCGCAGGCCCTGTCGGACGCCGTCGTTCTCCGCCTCGGCCTCGGTCAGCAAGACCAGGCGATCAAGGACTCGGAGCTCTTCCAGAAGCAGTTCTCGGGCCGCGCTGCCCAGGCCGCGCAGATCTCGTTCGCCATCGGCGCCCACTATGCCGACCGCGGTGACTGGGCCGCGGCTCGCAAGAGCCTCGACCGAGACATCGGCAAGATCGACAAGAACGCGACGATCGACGTCCAGATCCAAGCCCACGCCCTGCTCGCCCGCGTCAATGATCGCGCAGGCGGCGCCGGCAAGAACAAGGCGCGGACGGAGTACGACAAGGTCCGCGCGACCTGGAAGGACCCCACCGCGACGATCGCCAAGATCCAAGAGGTCTCGAAGTCGCTGGGTGAGGGCGACGCGCAGGCCCAGCGGCGCATCGGAAAGACGCTCGAGGCGGTCGGTGAGGCCTACTTCTACTTCGGTGAGGAGAAGAAGGTGCTCGTCGACAAGATCGCCTTCCCTGAATACAAGGGCTCTGGCGAGCGCAAAGACGTCGAGGCGTTCGTCAACACGAAGGTGCTCGACTGGCAGAAAAAGAAGCGCGCCGCCATCGAAGACGCCGACAAGGAGTACCAAAAGATCCTGGGCCTCCAGCCGGAGCCGCCTCCGCGCTGGGTCATCGCCGCCGGCTCACGCGTCGGCCAGATGAAGGGCAAGTTCGTCGCCGAGTTCCGCGCGGCCCCCATCCCGAAGGACTGGAAGCAGAACGGGCCCAGCCCGTATGGCGACCTGCTCTGGGAGGAGATCCGCGGCGCGTACTACGCGAAGCTCGACGAGGTCAGCGAGCCCGACAAGCTCGCCGCGAAGGGCGCCTACAAGGACTGCCTCGATCGCTCCGTGAAGTTCCAGTACTTCGACGATTTCTCCCGCACCTGCGAGGCGTGGCTGTCGAAGACCTACCCCGCCGAGTACCACCTGATCGACGAGTTCCGCTCGGCGCCCAACCGTCTCGGTACGGGCATCAGCGAGCGCGCGGTCCAGGTGAACATGGATGGCACGGCCGTCTTCACGCAGCTCGAGGAGAAGGCAGAGAAGCCGGCGGGGCCTGCCGCCGCGGGTGGCAAAGACGCTGGCAAGCCGGGCGCGAGCAAGGAAGACGACGCCCTCAACAAGGCGACGAAGAAGTGAGGGCGAGGGCAATGACCATGAACCACTTCAAGAAGACGGCGGCGCTCGCCGCATGCCTCCTCGCGTTCGGCGCGGTGCAGCTCGGTTGCTCGAGCAGTGACAGCGACGGAGCCAAAGACCCCTCGAAGGTCTCCGGTCCGAAGACCGAGAGCGGCGAGGTCGTCGACCCCGAGGCCGCGAAGCTCTACGCGGAAGGCCTCGCCGAGATGGATCGCCTCGACAAGACGCCCAACGGCTGGACCGAAGCGACCTGCTCGGCGACGGCGAAGAAGTTCCTCGACGCGGCCTCCGCGCAGGGCGGCTTCTTCGGCAGCGCCGTGTACAACGCGGGCGCGAGCTACCACCGCTGCAACAACTTTGCGGAGGCGCGCAAGCACTACAAGGAGGTCCTCGACAAGAACGAGAAGTTCCACCGAGCGCGTGTGCAGCTCGCCCGGTTCGATCTCGCCGAGTCGAACGAGACCGCGAGCGACAAAGCGATGGCCGAGTTCCAGCGCGCCATTCAGGACTCCGACTTCCAGAACGTGGAGGCCTTGGTCGAGCTCGCTCGCCTTCAGATGCGGCGCAACAACAACGCCTCCGACAGCGACGGGGCGAACGACTTCGAACGCGCGAAGAAGAACCTTCAGCGCGCGCTCGCCGTCGACGACGCTTTCATGCCGGCGTTCAACCTGCTCGCGCTCTACTACCTCGAGCGCGCGAAGCAGAACGCCGGGCAGAAGGGCGGCAAGAGCGCGCGCGGCTCTGAGAAGCAGAAGGTCGACACGCAGGCGATCGACCTCGCGCTCCTCGTCGCCTCGCAGGGCATTCGAAAGAACCCGAACTACGCGTCGATCCACAACACCGCGGGTCTCATCTTCGTTCAGTCAGGCGATCTCAACAACGCCGTGCGACGGTTCGGGACGGCGAGGCAGCTCGACCCGAGCTTCTTCGAGGCGAACATGAACTTCGCAGCCGTGAACATGTTGTTCCGAGGCTTCGGCAAGGCCGAGGAGGCGTATCGCGCGGCGCTCAAGCAGAAGCCGAACGACTATGACGCCCATCTCGGCTTGGCCCTCGCGCTGCGCGGCCAGATCGACACGGCGCCCGACGGCGACAAGAAGCTGGCCGAGGCCGAGGCGCTCATCAACAAAGCGAAGACCCTCGACGCGAACCGGCCCGAGGCTTACTTCAACCACGCCATCCTGACCCAGGAGTACAAGGCGAAGAGCGGCGGCGACTCGCTCAAGGCGCTCGAGGAGGCCATCGGCCACTTCAACGATTTCGTGAAGCGCGCCCAGGGCAAGACCGAGTTCAACGAGACGGTGGACGACGTCACCGCCGTGCCGACCGAGAAGGACGAGAACTGCATGGGGGCGAAGGCCAAGGGGAAGAAGGGCTGCAAGCGCGGCCGAATCTTCGACCTCAAGGACGAGATCGCCTTCGCGAAGGAGAGCGCCGCCGAGCAGAAGAAGCTCGCCGAGGAGGCCAAGACGCGGGCCGCCATCGAGGAGGCTCAGGGCGGAGCCGAGACCCCGCCGGAGTGATGGCGGGCCGACCCACGAGTCACGTCGAAGGCTCGGGTGAGAGATCATCCGGGCCTTCGCCTTTTTGTGGCAGGCCCAAGGCTCGCGAGGCCTCTGGGTCCTAGAGGCAAGCGATGGAATCGAACAAGTGGATGGGGTCAGTCCTCGCGCTCTCGGCCCTCATCGTCGGCTGCGCGACGGGCGGGGGCGGTTCTCCGCCAGCTCCTCCCACGACGACGAGCTGCATGCTCCCGCCCTCGGCCACGAACCTCTTTCAAGAGGCCATGGTCGAGATGGCTCAGCTCGATCGCGTGCCCGACGGGTGGACCCCCGAGAAGTGCCTGGCCGTGGCGGAGATGTTCCTCGACGCTGCAGCGGCGCATGACCGGCCTTTCTCCGAGGCGACCTACAACGCGGGGGTGAGCCATCAGCGCTGCAACGACCTCGCGGCGGCGCGAAAGCTCTACGAGCAGGTGCTGCACGACGACCCCAAGTTCCATCGGCTCGCGTGCAGCTCGTGCGGCTCCGAGCTCGCCGGGTCCGGCGGTCAGGCGGTCGATACGGCCATCGCAGAGCTGGAGCGCGCCGTGCAGGACTCGCATTTTCAGAACGTCGAGGCCCTGGTCGAGCTCGCGCGGGCGTTGATGCAGCGTCGAGGCGAGACGCCGCACGCCGACGGGTCGAACGACCTCGAGCGGGCAAAGCGCAACTTGCAGCGCGCGCTCGCCGTCGATGACGCGTTCATGCCCGCGTTCAACCAGCTGGCCCTCTACTACCTCGAGCGCGCGAAAGAGAGCGCGGGGGACGACTCGCGAACCGTCTCTCGTGGGGCCGCGAAGAAGCTCGACGCGCAGGCGATCGATCTCGCGCTGCTCGTCGCGTCCCAGGCGATCCGCAAGGATCCAAACTACGCGCCGATCCACAACACCGCAGGGCTCCTCTACGTCTACGCGGGGGACCTCAACAGCGCCGTCCGTCGCTTCGACACGGCGCGGAAGCTCGACGGGCGCTTCTTCGAGGCGAACATGAACTTCGCCTCGGTGAACATGATGTTCCGCGGCTTCGCCGCGGCGGAGGGGGCGTATCGCGCAGCGCTCGCGCAGCGCCCTGGCGACTACGACGCGCACCTTGGGCTGGCGCTCGCGCTGCGCGCGCAGATCGACGCCGCGTCCGACCAAGACCCCAAGCTGTCTGAGGCCGAGTCGCTCATCAACAAGGCGAAGGCCCTCGATGCCAAGCGCCCCGAGGCCCACTTCAACCACGCCATCCTGACGCACGAGTTCAAGGCGCGCGGGGGGAGCGACTCGGTGGCTGCGCTGGAGGAGGCGATCGGGCACTTCAGGAGTTCGTGAAGCGCGCACAGGCAGACCCGAGCTCGCGGCGGCGGTGGATGACGTCCTCGCCGTCCCCACTGCAGAGGATCGCGACTGCATGGGCGCGAAAGCCAAAGGTACGCCGGGCTGCAAGCGCGGTCGCATCTTCGATCTACAGGATGAGATCGCGTTCCTGAAGGAGAGCCAGACCGAGCAACGGAGGCTCGCCGAAGAGGCCAAGACCCGCGCCGCCCTCGACGAAGCGCTAAGCGGCGGTGACCTCACCCCTCTGTGAGGTGCGGCGCCCAGAAAAACATCGGAACTTCGCCCGGCGACCCAATGTCTTTGAAGCTGTTGGGTCGACTTGTTTCACCAGGGGTCCCGCTCCGGGAGGCTCGGTCGAAGTTCTCGGCGCCGAGGTGATTGACGGGCCTTCTGCACGGCCCGTACAATGCCACTGCAATGAGGGCTTCGGCCTCTCAGCAAAGGAACGCGTGCACGCGTCAGCGTGAACGCGACAAGATCCCTGCCGCGGTCCCTGGCGCTGGGGCGATTGGTTGTGTCGCGCATGAACGCGACGAAAAGAGGAGTTTTCTCCATGAAGAAGTCGACCCGGAAGGCGTTCGTATCGATCGTGATCATGGGTGCTTGCGCGATGTTGAGCTCCACGGCTTTCGCGCAGGACGTGAAATCGACCGACTCCGATGGCGGCTACGGCTACGAGTTCTCGGACGACCCGCTGAATGCTGGCGGTTTCGGCCCGAACGACGCCACTATCCGCGTTCGCCCCGGTCCGGTTCGCACCACGCTGATCCGTCCGAGGACGTCCTTCGTTAACGAGATGCTGAAGTCCGTCGAGAACCTGTAGCACGGCGAGGCCGTCGCGAAGGCCCGACAGAAAAAATCAGGAACCGCGGACGACCAAAGATGTCTAGTTGAGGCGTGAAGGTGCTCTGTCACCGGTCGGCGGCTCAGAACGCCCGCGAAGCAGGGTTGGTCGAAAGGCTCAGGTAGGGAAGGCTAGGTCATGGAAGGGAAGCAGAAGATCGCCCTCACGTTTGGGCTGTACCAGAACGAGGCGCTCGTGCGCCGTGAGACGGTGACGCAAGACATCGTCAAGATCGGCAAAGACGCGAAGAGCCATCTGCGCGTGGAGGACGAGCTTGCATCGCGCATGCACGCCGTCATCGAGGTCGGGGCAGGGCCCGACGACATCACCCTGATCGATCTCGGCAACGAGCCTGGCACGCTGGTGAACGGCGCGCGCGTCAACAAGTGCAAGATCGGCGTCGGCGATCAGATCCAGATCGGCGGCACGAAGATCGTCCTCGAGCGAGCGGAGCCGGTGGCAGTCGCCGCCGCGGCCCCGGCCTCGGCCCCCCCGCCGGCGCAGACGGCCGTGCCCGCTGTCACGGGAGTGGTCGCCGGCACGACCAGTCCGTTCGGGGGCGCGACCAGCCCGTTTGGTGGTGGTGCCGGCCCCTTCGGAGACGCGAACCCGTTCGCGTCGCCGGCGGCGAGCCCGTTCGCCTCGGCCAGCCCCTTCGGTGACGCCTTCGGACAGCAGGGCGGGTTCGCCCCCGCTCCCGTGGACGAGGTTCCGCACGACGCGCCCGAGGGGTCGTCCACGTATCAGATGATCGAGGTGGCCCCCGGTGCCGACCGAAGAGGTCGAGTCCGCGGCTCAGTCCGTCGAGGTCATGGTCCTGTGGGATCAGTCGATCCTGCACGTCGCGCACCTCACCCCGCCGCGAAACTTCTACGTGGGTGAGGAGGCGGGTCGAAACGTCGGCTGCGACTACTTCGTTCCTGCTGAGAAGCTCGGCACCACCCGCGCGCCCATCGTCCTCGCCGGACAGGGCTCGGTGAGCGTCGTCCTGTTGCCGCGGTCGGCTGGCACGATCGAGATCGGCGGGCAGACGATGAGCCTTCAGGACGCGATCGCGAGCGGCAAGACGCAGCCGTGTGCGGGTCTCTCGGGGCTCACCAGATGCAGCTGCCGGCGGGCGCCAAGGCGCGGATCATCCTCGACAACGGCCTCACGTTCCAGGTGTCGAGCGTCCACGCGGGTCGCAAGGTCGCCGGGCACATCGCCCTGGCCGCCGCGCCCCTCGCGTTCATGGGCCTGTCCGGCCTGGTTCACGGCGGGCTGATGGCCGCGATGTTCTTCTTCATGCCTGGCCTGGGAAATACGGACGAAAACGATATGTCCGGCAACCAGGACTACATGCTCAAGCTCGTCATGCGCGCCGAGGCCGATCGGCAGCAGGAAGAGAAGGAGCAGCCGGAGACACGACCCAGCCGAACCCCGACCAAAAGGAAGGTGGCACCGGCACCCGCGCCAAGGGCGAAGGGGTCGATGGGCAACCCGAACGTCACCGCCACCAACAAACGGTATGCGGTGAAGGCCCGGCAGACAACCAGGACCCGCACATCGCCAAGCAGGCCGCGCTCCGTGACGCCATGGAGTTCGGTATGATCGGTCTGCTGAACTCCGGCGCCGGTGGCGACCCGGACGCCCCGACGGCACCCTGGGGTCGCAAGACTCGATGGTAACGACGAGAAGTCTGCGCGCGGCAACATGTGGGGTGACGAGATCGGCGACGCGTTCGGCGCCGGTGGTCTCGGCCTGACGGGCATCGGCGAAGGTGGCGGTGGAAAGGGCGAGGGCATCGGCCTCGGCAACATCGGCACCATCGGGCACGGCGCGGGCACAGGCACCGGCAGGGCTTTGGCAGTGGCTCGGGCCGCCTCGGGGGGGCACGCACAAGAGCAAGCCGCCGAGCGTCCGCAGCCGGTGCCACCAGCGTCAGCGGACGCCTCCCGCCCGAGGTCATCCAGCGCATCGTGCGGCAGAACTTTGGTCGGTTCCGCCTGTGCTACGAGAACGGCCTGCGCAACAACCCGAACCTCGCAGGTCGCGTGAGCGTGAGCTTCACGATCGGTCGCGACGGGTCGGTCAGCGTGAGCGGCGGCGGTGACCTCCGATGCTGGGGTCATCGGGTGCGTGACGAAGGGCTTCTACGGCCTGTCGTTCCCGCAGCCCGGGGCGGCGTCGTGAAGGTCAGCCACCCGATCGCGTCCGCGCCGGGGCGGCTGAGCGGTCGGTCGGCTCGTCAGGGAGGCGCCCGCCCACACCAGAGCGGGTTGCCTCCAAACAGCGAGGTGGGGTCACCTCGAAGCAGCTCGAGGCCTGCGGCTCATCGGGCCGCGGGCCTCTGGCTTTGTCCGACGCGCCTCGCTGCCGACCGGTGGGCGAAACCTGGACCTCGTCAGCAACCCCCCATTCTCGCGAGCCGTTGCTTTCCTCCGAGGCGTGGAAGTCGATGTTTAACCTGCCTCGCGCTTGGCCGCGTTGCCCGCGGGAGACTCTCCGCAGACGACGCGCCACTAGACCCATCACGATGCTGTTTCGACGCGTGATGGGCCCGCCCAGCTGACGACTGCTCGTTTGGTGGAGGTGGGGTCGAGAGAACGCGCACCAACCGCTCAGGATTCCAAAGGAAAATGAGAGCGAACTCGATGAAGCCCCGGTGGCTCCCTGCAGACATCCTCGGAGTCGAAACCGTCGCTTGCGCCGTCGTCGGCTCGGCGCCCTCGTCGGATGCAACCGCAACAAGCAAGAGGCGATTCTTCTAGCCAACCAAGCGGACAACCTCCGCCAAGGCGACAAGCCCGCCGCGATCGAGAAGCTCGATGAAGCGACGCGCCTCGACCCAGACAACCACCACATCTGGTTCAAGCTCGCCTCGGTCTACGAGGACAAGGAAGACTGGCAGAAGATGGCAGAGGCGCTGCAGAGCGATCTCGGCCGACGAGCGTGAAGGAGGACGGCGACTGGGCCAGCTACCACGCGAAGCGGGGCTTTTTCTCGAGCGGATCGCGCAAGCGAAGCAGGAGCCGAAGGCTCGCACCGACGCGTACGAGGAGGCGAAGGCGCCGTACACGAAGTGCATCGAGCTCGATGAGAACTACGCCGACTGCTACCACCACCTCGGCCACGTCTACCTGTGGACCGACGACGAGCAGAAGGCGCTGCAGTTCTTCACTGACGCGATCGCCCACGATCCGGACGCGGTGCGCTACTACCCGCCGCTCGCGGAGCTCTACATCAACCTGTTCATGGAGGATGTAGCGATGAAGGTCCTCCAGGAGGGGAAGAGCCGCGCCAAGCCGTCGACGAACGACAAGCGTGAGGCGAGGGGCATGTTCTACATCCACATCATGCTCGCCGACCTGCTCCAGCGTAACGGGGACTATCCGACCGCCGCCGCCGGAGCTCCGAGTCTGCCAAGGCGATCGACCTGGGGACGGACGCCGAGGAGAACGTGAACATCCTCTACAACCTCGGCGTCGTGTACGCACAGACGAACCAGATCCAGAAGGCGATCGAGAACCCAAGGGGTTCGCCGTCCGCTGCAAGGGCCAGGTCGCCGCCCGATTCCCGGAGGAGTGCGACAACACCACATCGCTCCTCGCGAAGCACAACGCACCGCAGTGACCGACCAGCGAGGGGCGACGCCGAGGCGTTGCCCCGAGCCGGTCCGGGTAGGGCGACCATCGAGCCCTGCCCACCTCTCGGGTGGGGTCTCCCCACTCCAAGCAACGATACGCGACGTGAAGGCCTGAGGCCGAGGGATCCATGGATCTTGCGCAGCGGCTGACGATTCTCGAATCCGTTCACGATTGGCACACGCTCGTCGAAGAGCTCGAAAAGGCCATCTCCGCCGAGAGCGACGCGACGCGGAAGGCGTCGCTGTTCCTCCGCCTCGGCCGCGTCCTCGAAGAGCGGTTCCTCAACGGCGTGAGGGCCCTGAAGCATTTCCAAGAGGCCTACAAGCTGAGCCCTGCGCTGCTCGAGGCTCTCGAGCGGGCGCGCGCCGTGTACTGGGAGCTCGGCAAGTCGCCGATGGTGCAGAAGCTGCTCGATATCGAGCTGCGGAGCATCGAGGGCGCAGAGTCCGTCCCGTTGCTCATCGAGCTCGGCGATGTGCTCACGGATGCTGGGGACCACGAGCGGGCGATGGCCACGTACGCGAAGGCGCTGGGAGCCTCGAGGGTACGAGCGACGCCGCTCGCGGCGGCCTGGCCGACGCCCAGCTGGATTCCGAGTCGTGGGTTGCCCCTACGTCGGGGAGCTCATCGCGCAAGCTCAACAAGAGCAGGGCGCCGAGGCCTGCCGAACCTACATGCGCGCGGCGCGAATCGCGAAGCGGTTCGAATCGAACGAGTACGAGGGGCTGCTCGCGAAGGCCTATGAAGCGAACCCGCTCGATCGCCAGGTAGCAGCGGCGTTCGAAGGGATCCTCGTCGGCTCCGACCGCTCGGCCCAGCTCGAGGCTCTGCAGAGCGACTACGTCGAGGCCCTGACGCAGCGCGGCCGCGCGCAGGCGTCCTTCCGCTTCGGCACCCGCTGGGCAACGCGCCATCAGAACGTCGAGATCGGCGCCAAGTTCCTCGAGGGGGCCCTCGCGGCCGACCCGCATCGCGACGCTGCGCTGAGCTTCCTCAAGGAGCTGTGGGGCACGAAGGACGGCAACTGGGAGCGTGTGCTCTCGGTCGCCGAGAAGGCCGCGGGCGCCAAGGATCCTCCCGTGTTCGCGGTGGCCCAAGCGGGCCTGGTCGCGTGGCGCAACATGGGCAACCTCATGCGCGCGCGCGGCTGGTTCGAGAAGCTCGCGGCCCTCGCGCCGGAGCACCCTGCGGTCGGCGCCTTCGAGATCCAGATCGGCGGGAAGCTCGGGGCGGGCTCCCCCGCCGACGAGGCAGCGGCGGACGAGGCGATCGACGTCCACACGAGCGAGCCGCCTCCCGAGGTTGTCGCGGAGGCAGCGGTACGCGACGAGGAGACCGCGCTACCTTCGCCGACGGAGTCCGAGCCGGCCGCGCCTCCTGCAGAAGCAGGGGACGAGCCTCGCTGCAGACGCTGAGCCTCTTGCTGCAGAGGCAGAGCCTGCTGCACAGGCAGAGCCTGCTGCACAGGCAGAGCCTGCTGCAGAGGCAGAGCCTGCTGCAGAGGCAGGGCCTGCTTCGCAGGATCCTGTCGCCGCAGAGGAGCCGACGCACGCCTCGAGCCCGAGGCCGCTGTCGCCGAGCCTCAGCCGGCGGCTGCGCCCGCGGCCCCCCCGGCTGCGCCCGCGGCCCCCCCGGCTGCGCCCGAGCCGGCTGGCGCCGACCCCGCAAAGATCGCGGAGCTGAGGCAAAAGCTCGAGAAGCTCCAGGCCGCGAAGCGCATGACGGAGTACGTCAAGGTGCTCGTCGAGCTGGGTGACGCCGTGGCCGACCCCGACGAGAAGGTCGCGCTCTTTCTGGAGGCGGCCGAGGCTCTGCACGACGAAGTTCCCGAACGCGGCCGAGGCCGTGAAGTGCTTCGAGGCCGTGCTCGCGCTGGACGAGAACAACCAGCTCGCCATCGAGCACCTCCGCGCGACGTACGAGAAGCGCCGAGACTGGGAGAAGCTCATCGGCCTCATGAAGCGCGAGGCCGCCGCGCTCCCCTTTACGGGCACGAGCGGAGCGCGAAGTTCCTCGAGATCGCGAAGGTCGCGAACGAGCGCGTCAAGAAGCCCGATGTCTGCATCGAGCCTGGACCGAGGTGCTCGAGAACGACGCCGAGAATGCCGAGGCGCTCAACGCGCTCGCGGGGCTGTTCGAGCGCTCGAAGGAGTGGGAGAAGCTCGCAGGCGTCCTCGAGCGGCAGAGCGAGGTCGCCGACGACTCAGCCACGCAAGAAGCCATCTTCAAGAAGCTGGGGCAGCTCTACGGCGACCGGCTCAACGACGACCAGAAGGCCGTCGATTCGTGGCGCAAGCTGCTCGCGATCAACCCGAACGACCGCACGGCGCAAGAGGCCCTCAAGAAGAAGTACCTCGCCCTCGGCATGTGGGACGATCTCGAGGTCTTTTACGCCGAGAGCGGCAAGTGGGACGAGTTCATCCGCCTGCTCGAGACCCAGGAGTCGAAGGAGACGGACGAGAGCGCGAAAATCTCGCTTCTGGTCAAGACCGCCCAGCTGTGGGTGACGCAGAAGGGCAAGCTCGATCGCGCGGCGCGTGCGTACGAGAAGGTGCTCACCATCGACGCGACTCACCTCGGCGCGGCCGAGGCGCTGATCCCGATTTACCAGCAAGCGAACAACCCGAAGGGGCTCGCCGCGGCCATCGAGGTGAAGCTCAAGCACGACGTCGAGGGTGAGGAGCGGCTGGCGCTCCTGCGCGAGGTCGCGGGTCTCTACGAGACGAAGCTGAAGGATCCCGAGCGAGCGTTCGAGCGCTACCTCGCCGCCTTCGAGCTGGCCCCCACCGACGAGCGCTGCGTCGAGGACGTCGAGCGCGCGGCGCGGGTCACGACTGGCTGGGAGGCGCTCATCACCTCCTACAACCGCGCGATCGAGGCCGCCGAGTCTGCGAACGACGCGGAGCTCGCGATCACGCTCCACCTGCGCCTCGGGCGCGTCCTCGTCGACGAGGTCGGCCGCATCGATCCTGCTCTCGAGCAGTTCCGGAGCGGTGTACGAGCGAGACGCGGAGAACCAAGAAGCGATCGGCGCCCTCGAGCGGCTCTACCGCCAGACGCAGCGTCACGCGGAGCTGCTGGGGATCTACGAGAAGAAGCGAGACCTCGCGGCTGAGCCGGAGGAGCGCCGCGCGATCCTCTTCCAGATCGCCCGCCTGTACGAGAACGAGCTCGGCAACCCGCGCGCGGCCATCGACACGTACCGTCAGGTCCTCGAAGACAACGAGCGCGACCCGGACGCGCTCGCCGCGCTCGACCGCCTCTACCGCGAGCAGAGCGACTGGGAGCCCTACGTCGAGATCCTTCGCGCGCGGATCGAGCTCGATAACACCGAAGAGGCGCTGATCGATCTCAAGTACCGCCTCGGCTCGACGCTCGAGAAGCACCTCGGTGACGCCGCGGGCGCGCTCGAGAACTACCGCGAGATCCTCTTCATCGAACAGACCAACGAGCCCGCGCGCGTCGCGCTCGAGAACCTGCTCCAGAACCCGGAGCTTCGAGCCGAGACCGCCGCGATCCTCCAGGAGATCTACGAGGTCCAAGCCGATTGGCCGAAGCTCGTCGGCGCCCTCGAGATCCTCGCCGAGGCTGAGGCCGACGGCGCTCGCCGGGTCGGGCTGCTGCGCAAGGTAGGGCGTGTCGCCGCCGAGAACCTCGAGGACCTGCCGAAGGCGATCGACGCCCTCGCGCGGGCCCTGCGCGAGGACCCCACGAGCAACGAGACGCTCGTGGAGCTCGAGCAGCTCGCCGGACAGGCGGGCGCTTGGGATCGTCTGGAGACCATCCTGTCGGAGATCGCCGAGAGCCTCGGCGATCCGCAGCTCGCACGCTCGTACTGGATGCGGCTCGCCGCCATCGACGAGCGGCTGGGGAAGGTCGACGAGGCCGCGCAGCGCTACCTCAAGGTGCTGGGGATCGACGCCGCCGACCACGAGGCGCTCACCTCGATGGACGCCCTCTACCGCCGCACCGAGCGTTGGGAGGACCTCATCGGCGTCTACCGTCGTCGCATCGATCTCGCCGAGGAGACCCCCGACCGCGAGGCGCTCTACAGCCAGATGGCGTCCGTCCAGGAAGAGAAGCTCGGCCGCCCCGACGACGCGATCGCCTCGTATCGAAGTGTGCTCTCTCTCGAGCCGACCAGCGCGGTGGCGCTCACTGCGCTCGACGGGCTCTTCACCAGGCAAGGGAAGTGGGACGAGCTCGCCGAGAACCTCGAGGCGCAGCTGCAGCTCGCCGAGAGCGAAGAGGCGCAGACCGGGCTCATGCTGCGACTCGGCGACCTGCGCGAGACGCGAATGAACCAGGTCGAGACCGCGATCGACATCTATCGTGAGGTCCTCGAGCGCGACTCGGAGAACGCCGCGGCGCTCGCGGCGCTCGAGCGGCTCGGCAAGACGCCCGAGCACGAGCTCTCCATCTCCGAGATCCTAGAGCCGCTCTATCGGCAGACGGGCGACTGGCAGAAGCTCGTCGGCGTCTACGAGGTCCAGGTCCGGCGCAGCGACGATCCGAGCCGGCGCGTCGAGCTTCTCCATCAGATCGCCACACTCTACGAGGACGCCGGCGGAGACGCCGACTCCGCGTTCGACACGTTCGGTCGCGCCCTCGCCGAGGACCCCACCTCCGAGGACACGAAGCAGGGCCTCGATCGCCTCGCCCGCGCCACCGATCGCCACGCCGATCTCGCGAAGGTCTTCGAGGAGCGGGCGGCCGCGCAGCTGATCGGTGGCACCAACGTCGATGACGAGGCCACCGCGGTAAGCGACCCCACCGTCGCCGTCGATCTCTTCATGATGGCAGCGCGCGTCTACGAGAACGATCTCGGCGCGGCCGAGCCGGCGATCCTGCACTACCGCAAGGTGCTCGAGATCGATCCGACGAACCTCGCGGCCGCGGAGTCCCTCGAACGGATCTTCCGCGCGTCCGAGCGGTACGCAGAGCTCTCGCAGGTGCTGCAACAGAAGGCCGACATCCTCGACGGGCTGCCCGAGAAGAAGGGCGCCCTGTTCCAGGCCGCTTCGATCGAGGAAGACGTGCTGAACCGGCACGAGGCAGCGGTCGCTGTGTACCGCAAGATCCTCGAGCTCGATCAGGACGAGCTGCGCGCGATCGACGCGCTCATCAAGCTGTACCTGTCGCACTCGCGGTGGAGCGATCTGCTCGCCGTCTACGTGTCGAAGGCGGACCTGGTCCAAGACCTCGATCAGAAGAAGGACATCTATTACCAGGTCGGCGCGGTCTACGAGCGTGAGCTCAACGACGTGCCCCAGGCGATCGAGACGTACAAGCGCGTGCTCGAGATCGACCCGGCAGACCTGCAGGCGCTCTCGCGGCTCGACGTCCTCTATCAGATGGCGGAGAACTGGCTCGAGCTGCTCAGCGTCCTGCAACAGGAGGCGGAGCTGGCGGCCGATTCGGCGCAGTCGATAAGCTTCCAGTATCGCATCGCCGAGCTGTACGAGAAGCGGCTCGACGACCTCGCCCGGGCGATCGAGCTCTATCGCGATCTGCTCCAGCAGATGTCGGACCACGAGCCGACGATCGCGGCGTTGGAGGGCATCAAGAACGGGCCGCGCGAGGCGCTCGCGGCGGCGCTCGTCCTCGAGCCGATCTACGACGCGACCGGGGAGTGGAAGCGCCTCGTTAGCGTCCTCGAGGTCCAGGTCTCGCACGCCGAAGACACCTTCGCGAAGGTCGACCTGCTGCACCGCATCGCTCGCCTCGAGGAGGAGATGCTCGGGGATCACAACGCGTCGTTCGACGTGTATGCCCGCGCCGTCACGCTGGACGTGACCAACGAAGAGTCGCTCGGCTCGCTCGAGCGCATCGCGTCCGCCGTGGGGCGTTGGCCCGAGGTGGCCGCCCTGTACGACAGGCAGCTCGTCGGCCTCCGCGAGGAGCAGCCGGAGCGGTTCGTCGAGCTCGGGCTTCGCCTCGCCCAGATCTTCGAAACCCAGCTCGAGGACATCGACAACGCGATCGCGAGGTACCGCCTCGTGCTCGAGGTCGATCCCGAGAACTGGCAAGCGATCAGCTCCCTCGACCGGCTGCTCGTGCTGATGGAGCGCTGGACGGAGCTCGTCCCCGTGCTCGCCCGAGAGTCCGAGATCGGGCACACGCCCGACGACATCCTCAACTTCAAGTACCGCCTCGGCCAGGTCCACCAGACCCGGCTTCAAGACCTGACGTCGGCCATCCAGAGCTACCGCGAGGTCCTCGCGGCGGCGCCGGAGCACGTCGAGACGCTCGAGGCGCTCGAGCAGCTCTTCGCGACCGGGGTGCACCAGCTCGAGATCGGTGAGATCCTCGAGCCGCTCTACCAAACGGCAGGTGAGTGGGACAAGCTCGGCACCGTGCTCGAGGCCGAGCTCGCGCACAAGAAGGAGCGCGAAGAGCGCGTCGCGATGTTCTACCGCATCGCGGAGCTCCAAGAAGAGAAGCTCATCTCGCTCGACGGCGCGCTCGGCGTCTACATCCGCTCTCTGAAGGAGTACCCCGACGACGACAAGACGCTCGACGAGTGCGAGCGGCTCGCGGCGTCGACCGACGGGGGCTGGGAGTCGCTCGCCAACGCGTACGCCGACGTGCTCGAGCTGCACAACGACAAGGCGGTCCAGGCCGCCGTGGGCAAACGCCTCGCGCGCGTCTTCGAGGAAGAGCTCGGCGACATCTCCAACGCGGAGCGCACCTACAGGTACGTGCTCGGCGTCGAGGCGCTCGACGTCGAGGCGCTCACCCAGCTGGACCGCATCTACACCTCCCTCGAGCAGTGGCCCGAGCTCGCGCAGGTCCTCGAGCAGCGGCTGCTCGCGACGAAGGACAGCCTCGAGCTCGTGGAGCTTCACCTCCGGCTCGGCGAGGTCTACGAGGACCGGCTCCGAGACGAGTCGGGCGTCGGACAGCTCGACGACGCGACGCGCGTCTACCGCCGCGTGTTCGACGAGCTCGACCCGCCGAACGAGGCGGCGATCCTCGCGCTCGAGCGCATCTACAACCAGCGCGGGCAATGGCCGGAGCTGAAGGGTGTGCTCGAGCGCCAGCTCGAGCACGCCTCCGGCGACAGCGAAGAGGCCGATATTCGGGCCAAGATGGCCAACCTCCTCGCCGACCGGCTCAACGACATGCCGCGCGCGGTCGACACCTGGAAGCGGGTGCTCGATCTTCGCGGGGACGACCCCGAGGCGCTGCACGGCCTCGCGAATCTCCACGAGCGTCTGTCCGAGTGGGCCGAGCTCACGGACGTCCTCGGACGGCACTTCGACATCGCGACGGAGGACGACGAGCGCGTCGCCGTGCTGCTCCGCAGGGCGCGCCTGTTCGAAGGCCAGCTGCAGAGAGACGACTCCGCGCTCGAGGACTACCAGCGCGCGCTCGACATCCAATACGACAACGCGGACGCGCTCTACGCGATCAGCGCGATCTGGCGTCGCCGTAACGATCCTCAGCAGCTCGTAGAGTCCTTGCACCAGACGGTCGATCGCGCTGGCGAGCGGCTGACGCCGGAGCAGAACGTCGCGCTCTTCCGAGAGATCGCCGAGACCTATCAGAACGTCCTCGGCCAGCCGTTCGAGGCGATCGACGCCTGGCGCAGGCTGCTCGCGATCGACCCGCGCGACTTCTCGGCGATGAGCAACCTCGAGACCCTGCTGCGGGCCGAGGAGCGCTGGGAGGAGGTCATCGAGGTCAAGATGGGGCGCGCTCGTGTGCTCCCCGACCCCGGCGAGCAGATCCGGGAGTACCTCGAGGTGGCCTCGCTCTGGGAGCAGCGCGTAGGTGACCCCGACAAGGGCACGCCGGCGTACGAGGCGATCCTTCAGATCGACGAAGCCCACGACCAGGCGTTCTTCGCCCTCGAGAAGCTCCATTCCACCGCGAAGCGCGGTGAGCCGCTGATCGAGCTCTACCTCGCGCGCCTCGACACCCGCGACGACGTCCACGACAAGACCGAGATCCTGCGAAAGGTCGCCAGGGTCTTCGAGGAGGAGCTGGAGGACAGGCCGCAGGCCTTCGACGCGCTCGTGACCGCGTTCGAGATGGACGTCTTCGACAACGAGACGGCGAAGTATCTCGAGCGCGTCACCCACGCGACGAGCAAGTGGCCCGAGCTCATGCCCGTCGTGAACGGCTGGCTCACGGCCGAGAGCGATCCAAGCCGCAAGATCCAGCTCTGCTTGCGCCTCGCCAAGTGGTACGCCGAGGATCTCAATCGGCAGGACTACGCGGACCCCTACTACCAGCAGGTCCACAAGCTCGACCCGAACAACGTCAACGCGCTTCGCCAGATGGCGAACCTGCGGCGCAAGATGGGCGAGTTCAAGCAGGAGGGCTTCTTCCTGCAGGAGGCCCTCAAGAACGCCGTCTCGGAGGGCGACCGCAAGGAGATCCAGACCGAGATCGGGCAGGTTTTGCACCTCAAGATGAACGAGGTGGAGCAGGGCATCGTCTACTACCGCAAGGCCCTGGAGATCGACCCGAACTACGTGCCGGCGCTCGAGATGCTCGAGCGCATCTACACGGAGCGGGGCGCGAACGGTGAGCTCGTCGAGGTCCTCAACGCGAAGGCGAAGGGCCTCACGGATCCCGAGCAGGTCGCGGCGACGAAGCTGCGCGCGGCAGGCCTGTACGAGACGACGCTCGGCAACCCCGAACGGTCCGCGCAGGTCTATCGGGAGGTGCTCGAGGTGGACGCCGGCAACCTGCTCGCGATGCGCGGCCTCGAGCGCGTCTACGGTCAGCTGCAGCAGTGGACCGAGCTGGTGCAGGTGCTCGAGATGCAGCTCGACGTCGTCGCGACGGAGCGCGAGCGCATCGAGGCGCTGATGAAGATTGCTCGCATCCAAGAGGAGCTCTTCGTCAAGCCCGAGGCCGCCGCGACCCGCCTGGAGCAGGTGGTCGAGATCGACCCCAACTACGAGCCGGCGTACGAGGGCCTCGCCCGCGCGTACCGCCAGCGGCGGCAGTGGCACGATCTCATCCAGACGTACGACCGCCACATCAACGCCACCATCGATCGACCCAAGAAGATCGAGCTGTGGAGCGCGATGGCCGTCGTCTACTCGGACGAGCTCGAGGACGTCGAGAAGTCGATCGATGCGTACCTCAACGTCGTCGACACGGATCCGCAGCACATCCCGGCGCTCGAGGCGCTCGCCAAGCTCTACGAGAAGCAGGGCGATTCGTCGCGCGCCATCGACTACATGACGCGCGTCGCGGAGCTCACGACCGACGGCAAGCAGAAGGTCGAGATGTACTACCGCATCGGCCGCCAGCTCGACGAGAAGCTGGGCGACCGGATGTCGGCGCAGGACAACTACGAGCGCGCGCTCGATCTCGAGCCGTCCCACCAGCCGACCCTCGCGGCGCTGCGCGCGATCGCAGCAGACGCGGGAGATTGGGACCGCGCGGCGCGGTACTCGACTCCGAGCAGATCGTCACCGAGGCCCCCCGCGTCCGCGCCAAGCTCCTCGTGGAGCTCGGCAAGATGCGCGACGAGATGCTCGGCGAGCACGATCTCGCGATCCAGGCCTACGAGCTGGCGCTCCAGAGCGACCCGGACAACGAAGACGCGGCGCTGCCGCTCGTCAACGAGTACATCGCGAGGCAAGAGTGGGAGCGGGCCGAGCCCCTCAGCGAGATGCTGGTCAAGAAGGCCGGCAAGCGCGAGCGCTCGGAGCAGCACATGCTCCAGAACCTCTTCGGCAAGGTGCTCTCCGCGCTGAAGAACTGGCAGGGCGCGCTCAAGGCGTACCAGACCGCCAACCAGCTCGATCTCACCGATCAGGAGACGATCCGCGGCCTCGCCGAGGTGTGCTTCAACCTCCAAGACTGGCCCGGCGCGCTCACGAACTTCCAGAAGGTGCTGACCGCGCTCGAGGAGCACGACACCGAGCAGCGGGCGTACGTCTACTACAAGCTCGGCTGCATCAAGCAGGCTCAGGGCCAGCCCAAGCAGGCGATCAACAACTTCGAGAAGGCGCTGCAGGTCGATCCGTCACACCGGCCGACGCTCGAGGCGATGGTCTCGCTGTACGACCAGGCGAAGGACTTCCAGCAGGTCTGCCACTACAAGCGCATCATCCTCGACAACGTGTTCGACGGTGAGGAGCGCTACAAGATGCTCGTCGACATCGGCGACATTTGGGGCGATGGAGCGCGAGGCAAGACGTCGACGAAGGCCATCGAGGCCTATGACGAGGCCCTCGAGCTCAAGCCGACCGACCACGTCCTGCTCCACAAGATGCTGCAGGTCTGCCAGGCGGCGCAGCAATGGGAGCGGATGAACGACACGCTCCAGCGCATCGCGGACCTCGAGACCAACCCCGAGCGCAAGAGCAAATACTTCTTCACGATGGCGCAGATCTACCGCGACCATCTCCAGGATCCGGAGCGCGCCGTCGATCTGTTCAACTCGGCGCTCGATCTCAACCCGGCGTACCTCGAGGCGTTCGAGCGCATCAACAAGATCCTCACTGCCCAGAAGGACTTCAAGCAGCTCGAGCGGGCCTACCGCAAGATGCTGCACCGGCTCACGAGCTTCCAGCGTGACGAGGTCGGCACGCAGAAGAAGGTCGACGTGCTGTACAGCCTCTGGCACGCGCTCGGCCTCATCTACCGCGATCGCCTCCTCGAGAAGCCGAAGGCGATCGAGGCCTTCAAGTTCGCGTCGGGGCTGCGCCCGAACGACGCGACCGAGCACCTGATCCTGTCCGAGCTGTACGACGACGCAGGGCAGCTGGACGAAGCGGCGAGCGAGTACCAAGCGATCCTGAAGATCGACCCGATGCAGGTCGATCCGTACCGCCGGCTGTACGACGTCTACCTCCGCAAGAACGCGATCGACGAGGCGTGGAACCTCGCGGCGGCGCTCACGTTCTTCGGCAAGGCCGACGACGAGGCGCGGACCTTCTTCGAAAGCGCTCGCCCGAAGGGCCTGCCTCAGGTGAAGGCCCGCCTCGACAACGACTCGTGGCTGAGGCTGCTCTTCCACGAGGACGAGAGCCTGTACGTGGGCAAGGTCTTCGAGTTCATCGCACCGGCCGCGCTTCGCGCGAAGCTGGAGCAGATGAAGGCGAAGAACGAGGTGCCCGTCTTGGATGCGCGGTTCCGCCAGGATCCGGCGACCAGCACGGTGACCTTCGCGCGGACGTTCGGCTGGGCCGTCAACGTGCTCGGCCTGCCGATGCCCCAGCTCTACGTACGGAGCGACGTCCCCGGCGCGCTGTCCTACGTGCCTGTGGACCCTTATGCCTCGCTGGCGGGCTCCACGGTTCTCCAGGGGTTCTCGGCGCAGGAGCTGTTGTTCATCGTCGGCAAGCACGCCGCGTTCTACCGAGGTGAGCACCTCATCCGCGCGCACTTCCCGACAGTGACCGAGCTCACGGTCCTGTTCTTCGCGGGCGTCAAGCTCGTGGCGCCCGATCAGCCGGTGCCGCCCGACCTCCTCAACCAGGTGATCGCGACGGCCCAGTCGCTCGGCCGCTTCATGCAGCCGATCCACGTCGAGGGCCTGAAGATGGCCGTGCGAAAGTTCATCCAGGACGACAACGCGCGGGCGAACATCAAGCGGTGGTCTCAGACCGTGGAGCTCACCAGCACGCGCGCGGGGTTCGTCCTCTCGGGCGATCTGGACGTCGCGAAGAAGATCATCGCGGCCGAGCCCCAGCTGCCCGGTGACCTCACGCCGCAGGAGAAGCTGAAGGAGCTGCTCGTGTTCTCGGTGAGCGACAGCTACTTCCGCCTGCGGAAGGTCCTCGGGCTCGACATCAAGGGCGCCTGACAGTGGGGGTCGCCGGCCGCTCCCTCGGGGCCGGGCGACCCCTTGATTTTTCCATGGTTCCGAGGAGCATTGAGGGGTGAGGTCCGCGCCCGCTTCGGTTCGGCTCGTGGAGGGGGAGGCTCGCCGTTTTGGCGAGATCGACCTCATCGCGAGGCTCGGCCACGGGGGCATGGCGGAGGTCTTCCTGGCGGCGCCGAGGGCGCGCCCTGCTGAGCTCGTCGTCCTCAAGCGCTTGAAGGAGGATCTGGACGACTCAGAGCACCGCGCGATGTTCGCTGAAGAGGCGCGGATCATGCCGCTCTTGCAGCACCCGAACATCGTGCGGACGACCGAGGTGGGGGAGCAGCTGGGCCGGCAGTACCTGGCGCTCGAGTTCCTCGATGGTCTTCCGCTCGATCAGTGCTCGGACAGCGTCTCCGGGTTGGGCGAGCGCGCGGCGCTCCACGTCGTCGGGGAGCTGCTCGAGGGGCTGCACTACGCGCACGAGCTGCGTGACGCCGACGGCGGCGCCCTCGAGCTCGTCCATCGAGACGTGAGCCCGCACAACGTGTTCATCACGTATGAGGGGCGGGTCACGCTCGTTGACTTCGGGATCGCGCGACGGCGCGGCCGAACGCAGCACACGGCGACGGGGGTGGTCCGGGGAAAGCTCGCGTACATGGCGCCGGAGCAGGCGCTCTGCGACACGCTGGATCGGCGCGCCGATGTCTTCTCTGCTGGCGTGATCTTGTGGGAGCTGCTCACGGGTCGAAAGTTTTGGGAGGGTCAATCCGACGTCCAGATCCTGAAGCGAATGACGTTCGGGGACCTGCCCAAGCTACGCGACGCGATCCCAGACGTCCGGTCGGAGCTCGAGGACGTGCTCGCGCGTGCGCTCACAGCCAAGCCCGAGGAGCGCTACGAGACGGCGCGGGCTTTCCGGGAGGCGATCTCCGCGGTGGCCGAGGGGCCGATGCGACGCCTCGATCTCGGCCACGCCGTGGCAGACAAGGCGAAGGCCTATCGTGGGGCGGTCCGCGAGCTCGTGGAGCGGCACGTCGAGTCCGCGCGAGGCACCGGGGGGCTCCCCGGCATTTCGCTCACGCCGCTCGAGCCCGAGCGGGTCGACCGCGCACCGCCGGCGTCGGTCCGCGACGCTGACAGCCGCGCAGCGCCGGCTCCTGCGGTGGCCCCCCCCGAGGAGGCCCCCCTGGCCGAGCGGTCGCGCGTGCTCTCCCCGGGCGACAAGCCCACGACCGAGACGAGCGGCGCGACCATCATCGAGCTGCCCCCTCCGCCGGCGAGGCGAAAGGGGTTCCCCTGGGTCGCGGCGTCGCTCGGCGGCGTCGCTCTCGCCGGAGCTGCTGCGTTCATCGCGACGACCGGGCCGCAGCGAGCGGCGTCTCCGCGAGGCGCAGCCTCCGCGGACGTCAGCTCCATGCCTGTCGCGAGCGAGGTGGCCGAGAGCGTCGCCGTCCGCTTGCGCGTGGAGCCAGCGAGCGCCGTGGTCCACCTCGACGGGATGCGCGTCGCGACGCTGCCGCTCGAGGCGCGGTTCCCGCGGGACCAAGTGGGGCACAAGCTGACGGTCGCCGCGGAGGGGTACGAGGGCGCCTCGCAGATCCTGGTGTTCGATCGCGATCACGAGCTGATCGTGAAGCTGTCGCCCATCGGCTCGTCCGCGTCTCCGCTGGCGTCGGCCACCGCGTCGGCCGCGGGCTCCGTCCCGCGCGCGAAGACCACCCGCCCCGTGCCCTCGGGCACGACCACGACGCAGGCCAGCGCGAAGAGCTCGACGGGCTTCATCGACTCCGATCCGTGGAAGCGAGACGGAAAGAAGAAGAAGCCCTGATGCGCGGCGCCATCTCGGCGGCGCTCGCGCTCGCGCTCGGATTGGCGGCCGTGCCGGCGCGGGCCGACGGCTCCAGGTGCGGACCGGTGCCCCCGATCACGGAGCCCACGGAAGAGGCGCGGGCCGTCTACGAGAGCGCGAAGGAGCACGCGCGCCACGACCGTTACGACGAAGCGCTGGCAGCGTACCAGCGCGCCTACGACCTGAGCCCCAGCTACGTCATCCTGTTCAATATCGGCAAAGCAGCCGAGCTCACCGGGGACGCCGCGCGCGCGATCGTCGCCTACGAGTGCCACCTGGAGCACGGCGGCGCAGACGTCGACGCGACCCGCCAAGCCGAGGTGACCGCGGCGGTGCGGGCGCTCGAGAAGAAGGTCGGCCTCATCGCGCTCCAGATCGACGAGCCGGGCGCGCGCGTGACCATCGACGGCACGCCTGTCGGCGTCTCACCGATCCAGGCGCTCTTGCCCGTCAACCCTGGGAAGCGACTCGTTCAGGTGCAAGGGTCGCGGGCCGAGTCGCGCGCGATCGAGGTCGTGGCGGCCGAGCGGCTGGTGCTCGAGTTCACGCTCGCCAAGCCAGTGGCGCCTGAGCGCCCGCCTCCGTTTCGTTTCCCGTCCGGGGTCGTGGGCGCCGCGTGGATCCTCACCGGCTTACTCGGAGCGTCGACTGCCGTGACCGGCACGCTCGCGATCATCGGCGCGAAGGACATCGAGGGCGAGGTCTACCTGGGCCCCGCGCGGATGCCCCCGCCCGGCTCGGGTCTCGAAGAGAAGATCGAGCGCACCGAGGCGCTCTCGGTCGCCGCAGACGCGTTGCTCACCGCGCTCTTGATCACGGGCAGCGCCGCGATCACCTTCAGCGTGGTGAACGCGGTCAACACGCCCGCCGAGGCGACGCCGCCGGTGAAGGTCGGGGTCGGTCCTGGGGGAGTCGTCTTGCAGGTCGGGCCGTTTTGAGAGCCTCGGCTCGCGCCTCGTCCGCGCTCGTGCTGGCTTTGGCCGCTTGCACCATCGCCGTGGAGCCCGACATTGGCTCTGGGCTCGGCGCGTCGTGCAGCTTCGACGATCAGTGCCAGGCTTCGAGCTGCATCGACGGGGTGTGCGCCGTCCGCTGCGGTGACACCTCCGGCTGTCCGGGGGGCACGGTGTGCGCGGTGGGCGTGTGCCACCTCCCGCTGTCGGCCGCGTACGTCTTTCCGTACGACGTCGCGCAGGACGAGATCGGGCGCTCGATCGACCTCGGCAGGGTCGCGGCCGACGAGCAGCTCGGATACGTCGAGTCCTCCCGCGAAGTGCCTTTCTCGCTCTCCAGCGAGGCCGTCGCGCGCGCCGAGCAGCTCGCAGCGGAGGGCGTGAGCGTCGTGATCACCGGGAGCGCTCATTACGCCAGCGCCTTCACGGCGTTCGCCGAGTCGACACCCGAGGTCACCGTCCTCAGCTATCAGGGCACCGAGTCGCGAGAGAACCTGGTCCCGTTCGATGCGCGCACCTACCAGGCCTACTACCTCGCGGGCATCGTCGCCGGTCGGTACTCGACGACCCGCAGAATCGGAATCCTCGGCTCGATGTCGTCGCCGCCGATCGTCGCGAGCATCAACGCGTTCGCGCTGGGCGCGCAGAGCGTCGGAGGCGACCCCATCACCGTGGAGGTTCGCTGGCTCGGTGAGCCTCACGACACGGAGCCCAAGGTCAACGGAAAGTCCCGAGAGTGGCGCTTCACGGTCGCGATGATCGAGGGCGGCGCGGACGTCATCGCCCACACCCTCGACAACAGCGTGCCGCTCTACGCCCTCGCGGCCGCGGTCGAAGACGGCGCCGACGCGTTCGCGATCGGCGCGAACGTGTTGGAGGCTTGCGAGGCCGCGCCAGCGGGGCGATGCCTCGGAACGACGTTCTTCCGCTGGGGACCGCTGCTGGCGGGGCTGCTCGACGTCGTGCACAAGCAGGGCGAGCTCCCGGGGAGCATCCTGGCGGGCATGCAGCCGTCCGAGCTCGACTCGCCGATCGGGTTTGTGGTTCCGAGCGGGCTCTCGGGCGGCACGGCTCTGGCCAACGACCTCGAGGAGGTTCGCCAGGAGCTGGCCGCCGACGATGGCGTCGGGCGGGTCTTCGACGGTCCGATCGTGTCGACGGGGCAGTGCGAGGAGGCGGGCATGGACCCATGTGTCCCCGTGGGGGCGCGGGTCAGCGACGCGCAGCTCGCGTCGATGTGCTGGTTCGTGCAAGGGGTCGTGGACGAGCTCGGTCAACCGGCCAGGGTCCCCGAGGAAGATGGCTGCGCACCCTAGCGAGGGCGCCTAGGGGGGCGCACGATGGCGTCGATATCCTTGGCGTCGCCCCCCGTCCACCGGGCAACGGCCTCGATGATCGCCGGCACCAGCCTGCCGCCGGGCGGCCTCTCGACGGCCATGATGAGCTCCTCGTCGATCGGGACCGCGGCGTTGGCCCTGCGCTCTTCGAGGGCGGTCCGCCGCCCCTCGCCCCGCTGACCGCGTGCGAGCAGCGCCTCGCGAAGCGCAGCATGAAAGGCAAACACGTAGAGCATCCACCTCTGCGCGCTCCCCTCTCGAGCCGCCTCCTCGACCGCGGTGAGCCGGTCGAGCAGCTCCGTCGTGGGCAGCCGGTCGAGCTCGGCGAGGGCGCCTGGGAAGGCCGTCGCGAGTCGCTGCAGCTCTTCGCGCGGGGCGCTGGGCATGCCGCGCGCGTGCGACAGCCTGAGCGCGACCATCGCGCGGTATTTCTCGACCAGCGCGGACAGCGCGCGCTCGTCGAGGCGGAGTGACGTCAAAGCTCGCGCTCCGGGAAGGCCATGACGGCGTCGAGCGAGGGCGCGCCGAGCGCCAGCATGACGAGCCGGTCGAAGCCCAGCGCGTTCCCGCCGGAGGGCGGCATCCCCTCCTCGAGCGCCGTGAGGAACCGCTCGTCGATCGGGTACACCGGCAGCCCACGCGCCGTGCGCTCCGCCCGGTCCCGCTCGAAGCGCGCGCGCTGCTCGCCCCCGTGGGTGAGCTCGCCGAAGCCGTTGCACAGCTCCACGCCGCAGGCATAGAGCTCGAAGCGCTCGGCGAAGCGCGGGTCGTCGGCGCACGTTCGCGCGAGCGAGGCCATGCTCGCCGGGTACCGCTCGAGGAACACGGGCGCCCCCAGCGTCGCGAGCCCTGGCTCGACGCGCTCGATGAGCAGCCGATAGAACTGCTCGCTGTCTTCGTCTGCCAGGCGGAGGGTCTCGGTCGCTGCGACGCCCGCGAAGCGCTCGAACGCTTCGGCGACCGAGAGGCGAGGGAAGGGGCGCTCGAGATCGAGCGTCGACAGGAGGCTCTGGGGCCCTCCGATCTCGGCGTTCACGGCGAGCACGATGGCCTCGGTGTCCTCGAGGACATCGTTCATCCCCGAGAACGCGCGATACCACTCGAGCATCGTGAACTCGGGGTTGTGACGGCTCCCGAGCTCGCCGCGCCGAAAGCTTCGCGCGAGCTGGAAACACCGCGGGATACCCCCTACGAGCAGCCGCTTCATCTGATACTCGGGCGACGTGATCAGAAAGCGCGGGAGGGCGGCCGTGGGGAACGCTTCGAACGCGTCGAGGTGCGTGTCGAGGCCAGGGCAGGGGACGAGCGACGGCGTCTCCACCTCGAGGAATCGCCAGCTCGCGAACAGCGCTCTCAGGGCGGCCGCGGCGCGAGCCCGCGCCTCGAGGGCAGCGCCCACCCCGCGCTCGAGCAGGCGGGCGACGTCGCTCGCGCCCTCGTGGCGCGTGGTCGGGCGGTGGTCGATGACCCGCACCGACCGCAGCGAGCGCGCCTCGACCCTCCCCCAGACGACGACCAGATCTCCGTCGCGCACCTGTGGCCCGAGCGCGTCGAGGTCGAGCGAACCGAACGCGTCGACGAGCGCCGTCCGATCTCCCGATCGGCGGACGCGGCCGCCGACCTCGACGGCGCCGACCAGCTCTCCACGGAGGACGTCCGACGGTAACCAGGCGCCCGCGCGTCTCATGCGAGGGCGCCTGCCTCAGGCGCCGCCTGCGCCACCACCACCGGAGGGGGTGCCGCCGCCGCCGCCTGCGCCGCCGCCCCCCGAAGCGTTGCCGCCAGCGCCGCCTGAACCGTTGCCCCCGCCACCCGCGCCGCCGCCG
Source organism: Polyangiaceae bacterium (assembly GCA_016719945.1). GTDB lineage: Bacteria > Myxococcota_A > Polyangia > Polyangiales > Polyangiaceae > Xiheicaenibacterium. The sequence continues at coordinate 209,535 of JADJYE010000031.1, forward strand.
CCTGCGCCGTTGCCGCCACCGCCGCTCGCGCCCGTGCCGTTGCCGCCGCCGCCACTCGCGCCCGTACCGTTGCCCCCGGCCCCGCTGCCGCCGGTGGAGGTCGTCGCGCCGCCGGGGATGCACTCGGGCGACTCGGTCGCCCCGCTCGGCGGGCAGCAGATGTCCGCGTTGCCGCCGAGGTCGCGCGAGCTCACACAGACGAGCCCTTCTGCGCAGTCCTCGTTGGCGTTGTCGGCGTTGCAGCGCTGGCCTTCGCCTTGCGAGGGGCAGGCCACCAGCATCGACGCGAGGAGGAGGAACGGGAGCTGACGAGCCGTGCGGAGCATCGAGGCGTCTCTACACGAGATTGCGGGGGGGCTGAAGGGATAGCGTCGTTTGTGTGGGCAACTCCGGCGTGATGTCGGTACCTTAAGGGGGGTGAGCGAGCGAGGCAGACCGGGTGGCGCGCGGAAGACCCTCACCCCCGAGGCCGAGGCGGAGGAGTGGGCCACCGAGCTCGAGTCCTGGTCGCTCGTCCGCGAGAAGGTCCCCGAGCGACTCGACATCACCAAGGCGCGTGAAGCGAGGACGCTGGCGAAAGAGATCCGCGCGCTCGCGGCGGAGATCGGCGACGCCCGCAAGGACGGCGATCACTCGACGATGTCCATCTTCCTCGAGACGCTCGGCACCCTGAGGCAGCGCGCGCTCGGTATGCTCCGCGAGTGACGTCCGTTCGATGAGCCTCGAGGCGTTGGGGCTGACGCCCGACGTCGTGGACGCGTTCAAGCGCCTCGCGGGGGAGGGTGAGGCGCGCGGCCAGTGCCTCGAGCTCGGCCGCGTGATGCGCGTCGACCGCGGCTTCGTGCAGGTCGTCTCGTCGGCAGGAGAGCGCTCCGTTCACGTGCCCAAGGGGCTGCTCCGCGAGGGGGACAAGCGCCGGACGCTCGAGCGGACTCCGGTCACAGGGGACTGGGTCGCCATCGATCCTTCCAAGGGCGCGGTGGCGAGCGTCTTGCCGCGCAAGAGCCAGTTCGTCCGGGGCGCGGCGGGCAAGCGTGACGAGGCTCAGGTCGTCGCGGCCAACATCGACGTCGTGTTCGTCCTCATGGGCCTCGACGGGGACTTCAACCTTCGCCGCTTGGAGCGCTACCTGACGCTGACCTCCGAGAGCGGCGCGCGCGCGGTCGTGCTGCTGACCAAGGCGGGGCTGTGCGAGGATGTCCCGGCGCGCGTCGCCGAGGTCCGCGGCTCCGCGGGTGGCGCGCCGGTGCACGCGCTCGACGTCCTCGCAGGCATCGACTCAGACGCCCCCCGCGCGTACCTGGGGGCGGGCATCACCGCCGCGCTCATCGGCTCGTCGGGCGTGGGCAAGTCGACGCTCGCCAACTACCTCATGGGAGCCGAGGTCATGCGGACGCGAGAGGTGCGCGCGCACGACGATCGAGGCAAGCACACGACGTCGCACCGCGAGCTCTTCCTCACGGAGTGGGGCGGGGTCGTGATCGACACCCCGGGCATGCGCGAGCTCGCCTTGTGGGGTGATCCCGCGTCGCTCGACGCGGCGTTCCCGGACGTGCTCGCCATCGCCCTCGCGTGCCGCTTCAGCGACTGTGGACACGGCGCCGAGCCGGGCTGCGCCGTGCGCGCGGCCGTTCAGGCAGGGACGCTCGCGGGTGACCGGCTCGCGAGCTACGCCGCCCTCTCGGCGGAGCTCGCCGAGCGGGAGAGCCGGGGGCCTCGCTCGCGCCGCGGGCGCCCGACCGATCCCCCGCCGCGCCGCAAGTGAGGTGACGGCGCGACGCGCTCAGGGCTTGGCGGCGTCCTTCTGCTCGATCGCTTGCGCGAAAAGGCTCAAATAGCCCACGGCGCTCGTGATCGAGAAGACCAGCGACACGTAGACCATCAGCCTGCCCACGCTGACGAGATCGATCAGCCCGAAGTCGTAGAAGTATCCATTGATGTGGTACGGAAAGCCGAGGATGAGGCAGATGATGCCGATCATCTGGAGCGCCGTCTTCGCCTTGCCGCCCTTCTCTGCGGAGATGACGAGGCCCTCGCTCGACGCGATGCCGCGCAGCGCGGTGATGGTGATCTCCCGGCTGATGAGCAGGGCGACGGCCCACGCAGCGATGCGCCCCATCGCCACCAGCCACACGAGCGTGGCGGCCACGATGAGCTTGTCGGCGAGCGGATCGAGGAACTTGCCGAGCACGCTCACGAGCCCCTGACGGCGCGCGAGCCAGCCGTCGAGGGCGTCGGTGATCGCCGCGAGGCTGTACACCAGCGCGGCCCAGAAGCAGTCGTGGGGGGTGCCGCGCGAGAGCAGCACGAGCACGATCGGGATCATCACGATGCGCCCGAACGTCAGCAGATTGGGGAGGTTCTTGGCGTCCTTCCAGAGCGTCTTGCGCTCGAGCCGCTTCTGCTCGCGCAGTCGCTGCCGGTGGGCCTTGCGCTGCGCGCGCCTCGACGCCGGCGAGCGCGGATCGGCCAGCGTGGCCTCCTTGCCATCGACGCGGCTCATCGGCCATCGACCATCACCATCCCTTCGCCGGCGATCGAGACGAGCCCGCGCGCCTTCGCGACCGACTCGCTGGGGGGGACGGTCCGGACGGTGAGGCGACCGAGCCAACCAAGGATGGCGTGGACGCGCAGCAGCAGGCTTCGTCCTTCGGTGATCTCCATCGCGGCGTAGGTCGCCGGGAGCGCGAGCGCGACGGTGCCGCCGCCGCGCAGCTGCACCATGGACACGAAATCTCCGTCGCCGTTGGGCAGCCGCGCGCTCTCGTATTGCACGTCCCCTTCGAGCGCGCACAGGGCACCTTCGCGCACCGTGAGCGTGTCGTCACCGAGCGTCACCGGAAACAGGCGGGTGCCGGCGGGCGGACCGAGCACGACCTCGGCCGCGCCATCGAGCGTGAGCAGCGGCGCCCCCGGCAAGCCGAGCGGCTCCTCTGCGTCCCGTCCGCGCGCCTTCTTCATCAGCGGGCGAGCCGACACGTCGCCGCTCGACGAGATCGCGCGGACCGCGTCGAACCGCGCAGCGACGCCGTGGCCGGCGCGAATGAGCACGCAGCCGGTGTCGTGCAGCGCGACCCGGTGGTCGCGCGGGAAGACGAGCAGGTGCTCGCGCGCGAAGCCCCACGCCGTGGGGGGCGGCGCGAGGGAGTAGCGATCGTCAGCCGAGGGCGGCGCGACCACGGTCTCGTGCGCGGGTACGGAGCTGAGCGCAGCCGCGAAGGGTGGCGGCGGCGCCGCGAGGGCAATGGCCGGCTCGGCTCGACGGCGGGCGGAACCAAGGACTCGGAGGGGGTGAGCGTCGAGAGGTAGCTCTTGCGATCGAGGCCGATGACGCTGCCCGGCTCGACCGCGGCCCACGGCCCTGACGAGGACAGTCGCGGCTGCCCGAGCTCGGCTCGGAACGAGCCGTCCTCGCGATCGATCTCGTCGTACGCGAGGGTCGCGGCCTTCGACACCACGTCGCGCTCGGGGCTCGTCAACCGTGGCGCCGCGACGCTCGGGGACGTGGGCGGCCGCGCGAGGTCGGCCAGGCGCCGCGCCATGACGTGGTGGCCTCCCGCTTCGAAGGCGGCGACGGCCCGCTCGCTGTCTCCCATCCGCTGGAACGCGAGGCCGAGGTATCCCCAGGCCCGCGCATGCTGGGGGTCTTTCTGGATGACCTGCTCCAGCTCCGCGCGGGCGGCGCTGGGCTGGCCGGTCTTCAGGTAGCAGAGCGCGAGGTTGATGCGGGGCGTGTTCGCCCCCGGGAACGCGTGGATGAGCTCGAGGTAGATCGAGATCGCCCGCGGGTAGAGCCCGAGCCGGAAATAGACGATCGCGAGCAGGTCTTGGCCCTTCGGGTCACGCGGCTGAAGGGAGAGCGCGTTCTCGAGCTCCGCCTTCGCTTCGTGGACGCGATCGTCCTGCAGGAGCTCGCTGCCCCGATAGAGGTGGAACAAGAAGTCGTCGGCCGCGACCTCGCGCCTCGACTCTTGGCTCGTGTCTTCCTCGCCCATGAGCCGGCGCACCTTACACCGACTGCCCCGCAGGCGATGCGCTCTTCGACGCCGACATCACCGTGGGAACCCGCGCCGTTGTTTCGGGTCCGGCATGACCGCGGGCTATCCCGTGGCGCGCTGCGGCGCGCCGCGTCAAGAGGCGCGCGGGCGCACGACCAGAGGGATGAGCGCGTCATCTTCCGAAGCCACGCCGAGGGTGCGGACGGACAGCTCGTCGAAGTGCGCGGCCCCGGCGGCGGGCACCCAGAGTCCCGGCCCCGGCGGTCTTGGGAGCGTCGTCCTGGTGGTTGATCACGCGCGTCCCGTTCCAATCGACGCGGAGGGCGCGGTCCTCGGCCTCCACGACGAGCTCGTGCCAGCCCGCCGCGGCGTGGTCGAAGCGGACCAACCCGAGCACCTGCTCCTCGCCTCGTGAGACCCGCGCGAGCACGATCGCCTGTTCGTCGTTGTCGACCCGTGCGACGTAGTAGCTCGACGGATCGCGGTATCGAAACACGACGCCGCACGCGCGCGCGACGTCGGCCGAGGCGCGACAGCGGGTGGTGACGCGGACGTCCTCGGCTCGGAGCGACGGCGCGACGAGGATCGCGGGCACCTCCCCGGAAGCCAGCGCGGTTCGAGAGCGCGCGGCCACCAGTCGCGTGCTCGTGCGAGAACAGCCCACGCGCCGGCTGCTTCCGATCGGCGCCCCGAGCCCCAGCGCGGACAGATCTGCGATCTCTTCGGTGAACGTCGAGCGGCGGTCGATCGTCGAGCCTCCACCTGGCAGCAGCGTGATGACCCCGACGAGCAGCACCGCCACGGCCGCCGCCGCGGCGATGGCGACGAGCGCGCGTGAGCCGCCGAGCGGCGGCCGCGTCCGCGCGTCGACCGGCTCCTCGATCGACTCGGAGCTGCCTCGGAACGGGTGGCGCTGCGGGACCTGCCGTCGAAGAGTCGCGGCCTGGAGGAGGCTCTGCAGCCGCTCGAGCTCGACCCGTGCGGCACCGGCCGCGCGCTCCGCCTTGAGCCCCGCGTGCAGACTCCACACCGACGAGACCACCAGGACGCCGAGCGCCGCCGCCGCCGCCGCCGGCGCAGGAGAGGGCAGGGCGGAGGTCGTCGTCAGGACCGCGCCTGCGAGCGCCGCGGAGGCGAGCACCGCGGTCGACGCCACGATGTGTGTGCGCGCGCGGGCGCGCGCCGCGTCGGACGCGCACAGCTCCCGCTGGACGGGCTGGGCGCCAGGTTGGCCGGGACGGCGGGGCGAGGCGTCGGCGGTCATGCCGGGAGCGTACCCCCACGGAAGAGCCGGAGCACCCGATGTGCGGCCCCTTTTTTCGCGAAGCTCGGACAGAAGGCCCAGCCTTCGCTATAGGATGCCTCCCGCCATGCTCAAGGGCCATCGCCCCGTGCCGCGCTCTCTCGTCCGTTCGCTGTCCTCGGCGCTCGTCGTCGCCGCGCTCTCGGCCACGGCCTGCAACGGCGCGTCGCTCTCCCAGGGGCCGAGCGATACGCTGCGCTCGTACGCCCGCGCGCTCGAGGACAAACGCGTCGAGGAGGCCTACCGCCTGCTGTCGGACGAGGCCCGGCGTTCCATCTCGCTCGAGGCGTTCCGGCGGATGGTCCTCGAGAACCCGGAGGACGTGATGGAGGTGGCGAAGGCGCTCGCGCGCCCAGCCTCCGACCCGACCGTGAAGGCGACCGTCACCCTGCCCAACGGGGAAGAGCTCGCCATGGTCTTCGAGGACGGCCGCTGGCGGATCGACGCCGCGGCGATCGACCTGTACGGGCAGGCGACGCCGCGCCAGGCCTTGGTCGGCTTTCTGCGTGCGTTCGAGCGCAAGCGCTACGACATCATGTTGCGCTACGTCCCCGACGCGGAGCGCGAGGGGGTGTCGTCGTCTCAGGCGGCGAACGCGCCCCCCGCGGCACCACCCGACGGCGCTCCGAAGGACGCCTCTGCGCCCGTACCCGCCGACCCACAGGCAGGCGCGCTCACCGCCGACAAGCTCCGCGAGTCGTGGGAGGGGCCGCAGAAGGAAGAGATGCAGCGGATCACCCAGGCCTTGAGGGCAGCGCTGCCGACCGCCACCATCGAAGAGGTTGGCGATGTCGCGAGCATGTCGTACGGCTCGGGCCACACCGTCTCTTTCCTCCGAGAGCGGGGCGCGTGGAAGATCCGCGATTTCTGACAGGCGCCCTGGTCGGTCGGCTGGCGGTCTGTCAGCTGGCTCTCGGGCCACTTCCATACTAGGTTGCCCAGCCTATGGCCTCGGGTCACGTGCCGCCCATGCCGCCACGCGAGGACGCGGATGGGGTCCCCATCCTCCCCCTGCGAAACTCGGTCTTGTTTCCCATGTCGGTCGTCCCGATCAACGTGGGCCGGCCTCGCAGCGTCCGCCTGGTCGAGGACCTGCTCGGGCGTGAGCGAGCCGTCGTCGGGGTCTTGAGCCAGATCTCGGCCGACGTCGACGAGCCGACCTTCAAGGATCTGTACACGGTCGGCACGCTGGCCCGCGTCGTGAAGGTGATCCGTCTCGGGCAGAGCAACTACTCCGTCGTGCTGAACGGCCTCGGGCGGTTCCGGCTCAAGGACCCCAGTGCAGCGCCCTCGGGCCTGGTGCTCGAGCCGTACATGCGCGCCAAGATCGAGCGCGTCCCCGAGTCGCTCGTCCGCGACGTCGAGCTCGACGCCCTCGGCACCAGCCTCCGCGAGGCCACCCGCGAGGTGCTCGCGCTCATGCCCAACCTCCCGAAGGACACGGCGGGCATCCTCGACAACGTCCGAGAGCCCGGCGCGCTCGCCGATCTCATCGCCTCCAACTTCCCGCAGGCGCAGGCGTCCATCCGCGACAAGCAGGAGGTCCTCGAGGCCTTCGACGTCAAGGCGCGCGTGCGCCTCGTGCTCGCGATGGTCAACCGACAGCTCGAGGTGCTCCGCGTGAAGAAGGAGATCTCCTCGATGGTCCAGGAGGAGATGGGCAAGAGCCAGCGCGAGTACATCCTCCGGCAGCAGATGAAGACCATCCGCGAGGAGCTCGGCGAGGCCGGCGAAGACGACGAGATCGAGGAGCTGCGCGAGCGCATCCGCCGCGCCAAGGTCCCGCCCGACGTCGAGAAGGTCGCGAAGAAGCAGCTCTCCCGCCTCCGCTCGATGGCGCAGCAGTCCGCCGAGTTCAACGTCACCAAGACCTACCTCGAGTGGATCGCCGACCTTCCTTGGTCGAAGGCGACGCAGGACAAGATCGACGTCAAGGAGGTCCGCAAGTGCCTCGACGAGGACCACCTCGGCCTCGAGCAGGTAAAAAAGCGCATCGTCGAGTACACCGCCATCCGCCAGCTGCGCGCCGACAAGAAGGGCCCCATCCTGCTCTTCATCGGCCCCCCCGGCGTCGGCAAGACCTCGCTCGGCAAGTCGATCGCCCGCGCCATGGGCCGCCGCTACGAGCGCATCGCCCTCGGCGGCGTGCGCGACGAGGCCGAGATCCGCGGCCACCGCCGCACGTACGTCGGCGCGCTGCCCGGCCGCATCATCCAGGCGCTGAAGAAGGCCGGCACGAAGAACCCCGTCCTCGTCCTCGACGAGGTCGAGAAGATGGGCGCCGACGTTCGAGGCGATCCCACCGCGGCGCTGCTCGAGGTGCTCGACCCGGAGCAGAACTCGACGTTCCAGGATCACTACCTCGACCTGCCCTTCGACCTGTCGCAGGTGACGTTCCTGGCGACCGCCAACAACCGCGACGCCATCCCCGGCCCGCTCATCGACCGCATGGAGGTGATCGAGGTCCCCGGCTACACGCGCGCAGAGAAGCTCGGCATCGCCACCACCTTCCTCGTCCCCAAGCAGCTCCGGTCGCACGGGCTCACCGAAGACAGGCTCGACTTCACGACCGAGGGCGTCGAGGTCATCCTCGACCACTACACGCGCGAGGCCGGCGTTCGCAGCATGGAGCGAGAGATCGCCGCGATCTGCCGCGCCACCGCCGTGAAGCTCGCCGAGGGCAAGGACGTGCACGAGTCCGCCGATCGCGATCACGTCGAGCGCATCCTCGGGCCACACAAGCACCGCCCCGAGGTGGCCGAGCGCCGCCCGGCGCCCGGCGTCGCGACGGGGCTGTCGACGAACAGCGCCGGGGGCGATCTGCTGTTCATCGAGGCGTCGAAGATGCCCGGTAAGGGCAACTTCGTGCTCACGGGAAACATGCGCAACGTCATGCAAGAGTCGGCCACGACGGCCATCTCCTTCGTGCGCAGCAAGACGAAGGAGCTGCACCTCGACCCTGAGTGGCTCAAGGAGATCGACCTGCACGTGCACGTCCCCAAGGCGGGCACCCCCAAGGACGGCCCGAGCGCGGGCATCACGATCTTCACGGCGGTGACCTCGCTCCTGCTCGACTGCCCGGTTCGCAGCGATCTCGCGATGACCGGGGAGATCAGCCTGCGAGGGCGCGTCTTGCCGGTCGGCGGCATCAAGCGCAAGCTCTTCGCTGCGCACCGCGCCGGCATTCGCGAGGTCATCATCCCGATCCGCAACCGCAGAGACCTCGACGAGATCCCTCCCGAGATCCTGGCCGAGCTCAAGGTGACGCCGGTCTCCACGGTCGACGACGTGCTGGCGATCGCGCTGCTTCCACCCGTCGGGCGGGACGAGGCCGAGGACGCGTCGGAGACCTCGAAGGAAGTCTCGGTCGGGTGACCCGAGCTTAGGGCCGGCGCGGTGAGGCTCGACTCGGCGAGGGTGCCAACGTGACGCGGCTGTCGGCCGTCGCGCTTCGCGCGTGGGCGGCCCGCGGCCCTGCGGCAGCCTCGGTGCTCCTCGCGCTCGCCTTCGGGCTCGGCGTCGGGTGGGTGCCCGGGTTCGGCGGCCCCGGCTATGAAATCGCGCTCGCTACGGGCATTTCGATGCCGTCCGTGGTGGCGGTCTGCGCGGCCCTCGATCTGCGTCTCGCGGAGCGCGCTCCGCTCGAAGCCCTCGGACGCGGCTTCGGGATCGGCCTCGCGGCCTTCGCGGCGACTGCGCTGGCGGCGCTCTTTCACGGAGCGCGAGGAGGCTTCTGTGATCCAACGGCGGGGCTCGAGATCATGGCGCTCGGTCCTGGGGTCGGCCTGCCGCTGGCCGGCGTGTGGGGTTGGGCCGCCTCCGAGCTCGCCAGGTTCGTCGCGCACGGACGGCGGCGGACGGTGCTCGCCGTGGTCGCCGCGCTCGCGGGGCCGATCGGCGGGATCGCGCTGAGCCTGATCCGCTACTACACGAGCCCGATCATCTTCGCGTACGACCCCTTCGCCGGGTACTTCAGCGGGACGCTCTACGACACGGTCCTCGACTTCTCGACGCTGGGGACCTACCGCCTGGGCTCGCTCGCGACGCTCGTCGCGGTCGCAGCGCTCGCGGCGCACCTCACCCGCGATGACGCGGGCCGGGCTCGGCCGCGCTGGCTCGGTCGCCCGCTCGTGGCGGTGCTCGGCGCCTTTGCGCTCGTCGCGAGCGTGTGCGTCACCCTCGCTGGCGCGAAGCTGGGCCACTGGGGTACGCGCGCCACCATCGAGGCCGAGCTCGGCGGGCGGGTGGACGGCGAGCGCTGCGTGGTGGTGTATGACCGCGCCATCGACCGACCCCGCGTCGCGCTCTTCGCCGCCGAGTGCGAGGCGCACGTGAGCCTCGTCGAGGCCTGGTGGGGGGCGCGGGGGCCCGAGAAGATCACCGCGTTCCTCTTCGCGAGCGAAGGACAGAAGGCGCGGCTCATGGGCGCGGCCGGCACGAACATCGCCAAGCCATGGAGAGCCGAGGTCTACGTGCAAGACCTCGACTACCCTCACCGGGTCATCGGGCACGAGCTGATGCACGTGGTCGCCGCGTCCCACGGCCGCGGGCCGTTCCGGGTCGCGGGCGACCTCGCCGGGTACCTGCCGAACCCCGGGCTCATCGAGGGAGTGGCCGTCGCGGCCTCACCGAAGGAGGACGATCTCACGCCCATGGAGTGGGCGAAGGCGATGAAGGACCTCGACCTGCTCCCGCGGCTCGACTCCCTCTTCACGCTCGGGTTCTTGGGCGAGAACTCGTCGATGGCGTACACCGTGAGCGGCGCGTTCGTCGGTTGGGTGCACGACCAACACGGCTCCGAGGTCGTCCGGCGCTGGTACGGTGGCGAACCTCTCAGCGGCCTGACGGGCCACGACCTCGCGGCGCTCGAGGCCTCGTGGCATGACGCGCTCGATCAGCTCGTGCTCGGGGAAGCGGAGCGCTCGCAGGCCAAGGCCAGGTTCGATCGGCCAGGGTTCTTCGCCCGCAAATGTCCACGCGTCGTCGACGAGTGCCGCGAGAAGGCCGACTCCCTCTCCTCCTCGGGAGACCTCGAGGGGGCCCTCGAGCAGCTGGCGCGAGCGCGCACCCTCGAGCCCCAAAATCCAAACCTCCGCCTGGAGGAGGCGGGGGTCTGGTCCGACGGCCCCGAGTGGCGGCGAGGTGGAGCCCTGTACCAAGAGATCGTCGAAGACCCGTCGATGCCCGCGTTCGCGAAGGACCGAGCCAAGGAGGCGCTCGCCGACCAGGCGCTCGCCTCGGGCGACGCCCAGGCGGCGGAGGCGCTCTACGCGGATGTCATCGAGCGCACCATCGACGAGTCGAAGCTGCGCACGCTGCACGTGAAGAGGACCGCCGCGCGTGAGCCTGCGCTGCGCCCCGCGATCGTCACGCTCTTGCTCGGGCAGCCAGGCGAAGGCTCCGACCGGACCGCGGCCGCCGCCTTGCTGGGCGTGCTCGATCGCGAGCGCCCGGACGACGGGCTGCCTGCGTACTTGCTCGGTCGATACTTCGTCGACGCCGAGCGGTACCCTGCCGCGCTGCGAGAGCTCGACCGCGCCCTCGCGCGAAACCTGACCGTTCCGCGCGTCCGCATCGAGGCGCTGCGCCTCAAGATCGTGGCGGCGACAGCGGTCGGAGCGTGCTCGGAGGCGTCCGAGGCGCTGCTCGCGTACGAGCGAGAGCCCGGCGTGCGAGGGGCGCGGGTAGACGGCTCGCGGCGCCTCGTGGCGCTGTGCGCAGCGATGCCCACGGCCTCCCGCGGCCGGCTCATGGGGCCCTTCGAGGGAACCTCTGACGAGCCTCGGCGTAACCAGGTACGCTGAGCCCGCCTCCTGCCATGGCCGACCCCGCACATTTGGAGCTCATGTCGCGAGCGCTGGGCGTCCTTGCTCGGCACGAGACGATCCTCGAGCAGCGCGCGTTCGAAGAGCTCGTCCAGATCCTGCGGCCGGCTGGCGGGTTCGCGCACCTCGCGGTGACCCGCTCCGAGCGCCCGGGCGTCTTCCGGGTGTTGGTCTCGACCGGGGGCGAGCTGGACGAGGTGCTGCCGTATCGCACCTTGTTGCCCTCTTCGCGGCGCATCTACGAGACCGTCTACCAGCGCGCGACGCCCATGTTCGTCGGGGAGTTCGACGCCGAGAACGAGGTCGAGCGGCTGGCGCAGAGCCGCGGTCTGCAGTCGTACGCGCTCTTTCCCATCACCGATGGGGCCGGGCGCGAGGTCCTCGCTTCCCTGCTCGTGGCGTTCCGTGATCGCGGTGCCCTCGACGCGCTCGACGTCCCTTTGTTCTCCGAGCTCGCCCACTCGATCGGCGTCAGCGTCGGACGAGGCCTGCTCGCCAGTCAGCGCGAGCGCGCCCTCAAGATCCTCGAGGCCAGCGGCGACGCGCTCATCGCGTGGGACCGCGAAGGCCGGGTGACCGACGTGAATCGCTCGGCGGAGCGGCTCCTCGTCGCGGGCCGGTCCGAGCTGCTCGGGATGCCAATCCAGGAGATCTTCGGCGCCATCCCGCTGGGCCCGTCGACGGGCCAGCGGTTGCCGCTGAAGACGCGCGGCGGACGCATCGTTCAGGTCGCCGCGACGGTCAGCCCCGTGGTGGGAGATCCGCTCGTCACCGCCCACGCCTTGATCCGCGATCTGTCCGAGATCGTCGCCGCCGAGCACGACGCCGCCGAGCGGCTCTCGCAGCTCCGTGAGCTGACCGAGCAGCACATGGTCCTGCTCGACAACGCGCCGCTGCTCATCTTTCGGCTCGACCCCGAGTCTCACGAGGTTCTGTACCTCAACCGGCACGCGGAGCACTTGTTCGGCGTACCTGCAGCGCGCGCCCTCTCGATGCCGGGGTTTCTACGCGACGCGCACCTCGATCCCGAGGGAGCGATCGCGTTCGAGGAGGCGGTGGTCGTCGCCAAGCTCGGACAGGTGATGCCGGCGTACGAGGCGCGCCTGCGCCGAGAGGGCGGCGAGCCCATCATCGCGCGCGGTACCATCTACCCGATCCTCAGCGAATATGGTCGCGTCGTCGGCATCGAAGGGATCCTGCTCGACGTCACGAGCGAACGCGCCGTCCGCTCACGGCTGCTCCAGGCCGATCGGCTCGCCACGGTCGGTATGCTCGCTGCGGGCGTCGCACACGAGATCAACAACCCAGCCGCGTTCATGTTGCTCGGGCTCGACGTCCTCGCCCGGTCCCTCGCGAGCCCTCAAGTCAACATGCCGACCGAGCTCGAGGCGCAGGTCCGGCAGCTCGTCGTCGACCTCAAGGACACCGGCCGCCGCATCGTCGACATCGCGCGCGACATGCGGACCTTCGCGAGCCCGCCACCGCGCGGGGCTCCGCACCGCACGCTCGTCGACGTTGGACGCACGATCGAGAGCGCCCTCACCATCACGCGCGCCCAGATCGTCGAGAAGGCCGATATCGACCTGCTGCTCGCCGAGGACCTCCCGCTCGTCGCGATGGACGACGGACGGCTCGGCCAGGTCATCGTGAACCTGCTCGTCAACGCCGCGCAGGCCGTCATCGAGGCGCGCTTGACCCGGGGGCCGCTGCCGGAGGGAGACAAGGTCCGGATCTCGACCGCGCTCGAGGGCGAGTTCGTGGTCGTGGCCGTCGACGACACCGGCACCGGGATGAAGCCGGACGTGCTCGACCGGGCGTTCGTGCCCTTCTTCTCGACGAAGTCGCCGGAGGCGGGCATGGGCCTCGGCCTCGCCATCAGCCGGACGATCGTCGAGAGCGCCGGGGGCACCATCACAGCCGCGAGCCCTGGCCCGCTCGGTGATCCGCCGCGGGGCTCGCGCTTCGTCATTCGGTTGCCCGCGTACATCCCCGAAGAGTCGACCCCTGAGAGCGCGGCCTTCCAAGCGACGTCGCTCGTCCGGGGTCCATCCTGATCGTGGAGGACGAGGTCTTGCTCGGCAAGGCGCTCGCGGATCAGCTCTCCGAGTCGCATGAGGTCGCCCTCGTCACGAACGCCGAGGATGCGCTGGGGCGAATCGCCCGCCAGCGGTTCGACGCCGTGCTCTGCGACGTGAAGATGCCCGCGATGAGCGGCGAGGAGCTCTATCGGGCGGTCGCAGCTCGAGATCCCGAGCAAGCTCGTCGCTTCATCTTCATGACGGGCGTCGGCTTCAGCCCGGAGCTCCAAGGCTTCTTGGCCGAGGTGGGGGCGCCCATGCTCGAGAAGCCGTTTCCCATCCGGCGCGCGCTCGCCATCATCGCCCAGCACGTGTCGGGTGGGCCGACCTGACAGCTCGCTGAGAACGGCCGTTAACGACCTGACGGGTGGGACGGCACGTTCGTTGTATGGGTGAGGGCATGGCTCTGCGCTCCGCCCTCATCCCCTTCTGCATCGCAGCGTTCGCGACCTTCGCACCCCGCGCCGAGGCCCGCGATTTCCTGGTCGTGAGGGACGACGGTGCTCGGGTCGCCGAGCCGGACGGGCCGAACCTGTTCGCGATGCGCGCGTCGCTGCTCGAGGCGTATGAGGCGGCGGGGCTGCCCATGCCCGAGGTGCTCAGCGTGTGGACCACGTTCCCGATGAACGGCAGCGACTTCGGGACATACATCGATCCTCGGGCCAATGACGTGACCGGCATCGGGCTCGAGGAGACGTTCCCTCCGGACGGCACGAAGGAGTCGCAGACGCCCCCCCTGCGCGCGATCCTCTGGCACAACAACGTGCGCGCGCTGCCCGAGCGCGCGAGCCTGCACCGCGCGAGCGAGGATGGGTACGGCCGATACCTCTTCCTGCTCGAGCTCTCCCACCTGTGGGGACCGGATATCGCCGTGCCCGCCCCCGACCCGGCGGCTCTGATTGGGTTTTCGTACCACTGGTCGTTCTTCAGCGATCAACCGAGCCCCGCGGGCGGCAACGAGTGGATCGACAACGGCGACGGGACCTTCACGGTCGTGCCGGGTGAGCCCTCCACCGTCGCGTTCAATCCGCTCGATCTCTACCTGATGGGGCTGGCTCCGCCCGACGAGGTCCCTCCCTTCGGGGTGCTCGATCCCACGGAGGTGCCCGCTGCGCCGAGCGATCCGTTCTGGGGAGGCACGTTCGCGGCCCGCTCGTTCCCTTGGTTCGACGAGCTCAACCCTCCGATGACGGTGACCGCGACGAGGCGCACCCTGACGATCGACGACGTGATCGCAGCCAACGGGCCTCGCGTGCCCGCGTCAGGCAGCAAGAGCTCCTGGACGCTCGGCGTCGTGCTCGTCGTCCCCGAGGACGCGACCGACGCAGAGCTCGACGCTGCGGCGCAAGACTTCGAGCCGTTCGCCAGCCAACTCGCCCCTGCGTTCGCCGACGCGACCGCCGGTCTCGGCAGCCTGGAGGTGGTGTCGATCGTCGAGGAGCCCGGCGAGGGCGGCAGCGGGGGCGGGGGGAGCGCCGCGGGGGGAGCAGGCGGGAGCGGGGAGGGCGGAGCCGGGGGAGGTGAGCCGCCCGCGAGCGACGAGGGCTGCTCATGCTCGACGCTCGAGACGACCGAGGGCGACTCCCTCGGCTGGGGGGCCGCCCTCGCGTTCGCTGTGCTCGGTCTCGCTAGAGGATCTTCAAGAGCTCGACGTCGAACGTGAGCTGACCGCCCGGTGCGCCGCCGCTGGGCGACTCACCGTAGGCGAGGTCAGCGGGGATCCAGAAGCGAGTCTTCTCGCCCTCGACCATGAGCTTCAGCCCCTCGGTCCACCCCTTGATGACGCCCGTCACCGCGAAGCGCGCGGGCTTGCCGCGAGTGACCGAGCTGTCGAACATTTTTCCGTCCTTGGTCCAGCCTGTGTAGTGGACCTCGACCTTGTTCGTGTCGGTCGGGTTGACCGTGCCGGTGCCCTTCGTCAGCACCTTGTACGAGAGCCCGCTCTTCGTCTTCTTCGCGTCCTTCGGCGGACCGGCGACGTCCTCGGGGACCGGCGGCGGCGGCGGCGCCTTCTTGATCTCGAGCAGCTCGATATCGAACGTGAGCTGGCCCGTCGGCGCGCCTGGGCGCCGCGCCACGTCGCCGTAGGCTTGGTCAGCGGGGATCCAGAAGCGGGTCTTCTCGCCGATGACCATCAGCTGAACGCCCTCGGTCCAGCCGGGGATGACGCCGTTGAGCGGGAACTCGGTCGGTTCGTTCCGCTTGTGCGAGCTGTCGAACATCTTCCCGTCTTTGGTCCAGCCCGTGTAGTGCACCTTCATGGTGTCTGCCGCCGCGGGGTGCTCTGTGCCGGAGCCCTTCGTCACGACCTTGTAGGCGAGGCCCGACGCGGTCTTGGTCGCGTCGGCGGGGGGCGCGGCCACGTCGGGCGGCGGCGCGAACTTCGGATCGACTGGCGCCGCGGTCTTGGCGGCCGAGCTCATCGGCTTGCCACCCGCGGGCTGCTGCGTCGAGGCGCCCGGCTTCGCCGAGCTGCTCGCGGGCGGCTCGGCTGAGGCAGAGGTCTGCTGGTTCGCGTCGCAGCCCGCAGCGGCCACCGCCGCGACCACGCCCACCTTCAACACACTACGACGCTGCATCGTTGGTCTCTCTCTGCCGCTACTGGCTGATCGTGATGGGGATGTAGAGCGCGCGCACCTTGGACATCGTGCCGTCCCGCGTGTACCCGGCGAGCCCGTAGAGGATGTTCCACCAATGCCCCGTGGGGGACGCGCCGAAGGAGAAGGCCGGGAAGAAATGGAACTCCCACTCTTTGCCGCCAGCGACCTTCTGCTCCGAGTAGTACGAGTTCAACACCAGCTGATCGACGCTGTCTTTGTCGGCGTACCGGAAGAACAGCGGAACACGACCGTCGTCCGCGACTTGGGCGTCGCGAAGTCCCAATAGATGGGGGATGACGAGGTGAGTGTCCTCGTATTTTCCGGCCCGCGAAGAAGATGGGGTAGATGTTGGTCGACCAGCCGGTGACGCTGGTGTTGTAGTTGAAGAGCGGCGTGACCCACGTGCTCTCCGAGAGCCCCGGCCGCTTGAAGTGCGCGTAGAAGGGGAAGATCATGAGATCGTCCACGCGCGGCGAAGTGCTCTGGTAGTAGAACGGGAAGAGCAGCTTCGTATCGAGGCCGATGTCGGGGTCGCGGTACCACCAGAAGAGCGGCGTGATCATGTCGAGCTCGGTGCGGCCGCGGTACCGCGCGTAGCCCCACGTCACGAACGTATCTGCGCCCTCTTCGCTCTCCGCCTCCACGAACAGCGGGGTGATGAGCAGGTGCGAGTTGCCCTTGTACCCGTAGTGGAAGAACGGAAAGAGGGTGATGTTGTCGTAGTTCTTCCCCCAGTTCCGATAGAAGAGCGGCAGGATGTCGAAGACCTCGCCGTCCCGGTCGCGCTGCCAGAGCAGCGGCCCCCAGAGGTTGGTCTCGCTGTCCGTGGCCTCGTTGTACGAGTAGTAGTGCAGCAGCGGGGGGATGACCTCGTACTCCGAGCCGCCGCGGCCGTCGGGGCCGGTGTCGCGCCCGTAGAAGTAGAAGGGCGCGATGCCCATGTCGATCTTGTCGGCCGTGCGGATGTCGCACGACGGGCCGCCCTTCCACTTGCAGAACGCCGGGCCGATGACGTTGAGGCCGTCGCGATCGGAGTGTTCGGTGAAGGTGAGCAGCGGGGGGATGTGCAGGTACCCGCCGCCGTCCTTGGTCTTGCCCTCGAAGAACAGAGGGGGGAGCCAGTTCGCGTGGGTCGGCGGCCCGCCGTCCTCGCCGTCCGACTCTTGGTGAGCGAACGGGCCGACGACGGTCGTGTACGTGTTCTTGTCCCTCAGGTGCCAGAAGAACGGGAACACCACGTCCGCGTCGAAATCTGTGCTGCGCTGCTGGTAGTAGAGACCGAACAGGCTCGCGCGGTCGCCGGGCTGAGTGCGCTCGGCCCAGAAGGGGAACACGCTGCGGAAGCGGTAGTCCCCGTTCGTCTCGGAGTACCAGACGCCGTAGAAATCGATGTCGGCCTTCAGCGCGGTGCCTTGGGTGTCGTCCTCGGGCTCACGGTTGGTGCCGATCTCGTCCTTGACCACCTCGGGGATCGCCAGCGGATCCTCGGGCAGCTGGGTCTCGATCTTGGGGAGGTTCGCTTGCTCCGCGCCGCTCGCCGCGTGCGTCTCCGGCGTTCCGGGCGGCGGCTTGGGGGCCTGCTGGGCGGGACCGCCTAGGCCAGGGATCTGGGCCTGTGCGGCGGGCGCGCCGAGCAGGACGGCGAGCGCGAGGGCAAAGGTCGCGAGTGTGCGAGCGAGCATCGTCACCGAGGGGCCTCGGACGCGGCAGGGCCGGCGCGGCCCGCCAAGAAGGGGACGACCTCCGCTCGAGCGACCTCCCACTGGGCGCGCGCAGCGAGGTCTTTCACGGTGAAGGCGCCACGCGAGAGCTCGTCTTCGCCGATGATCAGGCAATACGCCGCGCCGGACGCGTCGGCGCGCTTGAGCATCGACTTCAGCTTCGCGTCGCGCGCGTCGACCTCGCAAGGGATGCCCCCCGAGCGCAGGCCCGAGGCGATCTCGAGCGCAGCGGCGATCGCCGGTCGGCCCATCGCCGCGACGTACACCGACGCGGGGCGCGTGGCGGCGACGTCCGCCCCCATCGCCACCAAGATGCGCTCGAGGCCCATGGCGAAGCCGATCGCGGGGGTCTTCGGCCCGCCCAGCCCCTCGACCATCTCGTCGTAGCGGCCCCCGCCGCACACGGTGCTCTGCGCGCCCAGATCGGCCGCCTCGGCTTTGATCTCGAACAGCGTGCGAGTGTAGTAGTCGAGCCCTCGAACGAGCTTCGGATCGACGATGTGCTCGATGTGGAGGGCGTCGAGCGCCGCCCGCACCGCCGCGAAGTGCTCGCGATCTGCGTCGTCGAGCACCTCGAGGATGCTCGGCGCCGCCGCGGCGGCTGCGCGGTCCTTGGGGTCCTTCGAGTCGAGGATGCGCAGGGGGTTCTTCTCGAGACGTCGCCGCGAGTCCTCCGACAGCTCGGCGGCGAGCGGCGTGAAGTGCTGGAGGAGCGCGGCTCGGTACCGCTCGCGCGTGCCCGCCGAGCCGAGCGAGTTCACGTGGACGGTGAGCGCGTTGATCCCGAGCCCTCGGAGCACGCGCATGGCGAGCTCGATCATCTCGGCGTCGCACACCGGCCCAGGGTCACCGTACAGCTCGCAGCCTGCTTGGTAGAACTGGCGATACCGGCCCTTGGCTGGCCGCTCCCCGCGGAACATGGGGCCCAGGTAGTACCAGCGGGTGATCGGCTCCTTCGCAGCGACGCCGTGCTCGACATAGGCGCGCGCGGCCCCGGCCGTCCCCTCGGGGCGAACCGTGAGCTGGTCGCCGTGCCGCTCGAACGAGTACATCTCCTTCTCGACGACGTCGGTCGTCTCGCCGACCTGCCGCACGAAGAGGGCGGTGTCCTCGATGATGGGGGTGCGCAGCTCTCCGTACCCGTAGAGCTCGGCCGTCGAACGGAAGACCGACTCCACGCGATGCCACTTTCGGGCTTCGTCGGGGAGGATATCGTTCATCCCCCGTACGGCGCGGAGCTTCGCCGCGGGCGAAGTCGGGTGGTTGGGCACGGGCTAGGTTCTCTCTCGTCGTACCAGAAAGGCTGGGCGCGCTTATGGCGAGTCGGTGCCCAAGGGTCAAGCAGAGAGCCACTTGCCGCCCCGGCCCGCATAGAAGAAGCGTGGACCCCGTGCCGGATCCCAAGGAACGTGGTCGCGTCATCGCGGTCGACTTTGGCCGAGCTCGCGTCGGGCTGGCGCTGTCGGACGAGCTGCGGATGATCGCCCGCCCGCTGGCGGTCCTGGACGGGGCCGATCGGCTCCGGCTCGTCCACGAGATCGCCCGGGTCTGCCGCGCAGAGGGGGTCACGCGCGTCCTCGTCGGGCTCCCGCTGCACATGACCGGCGAGGTCGGGGCCTCGGCCCGCGCCGCGACCGATCTCGCCCAGCGCGTCGCCGACGCGACCCTGCTGGAGGTCGAGATGGTCGACGAGCGGCTCACGACCGTCGAGGCGGAGCGCCTACGCGGGCCCGCGGGGCGGCCGCGCGGGGGCGGGCGCGGCAAGAGGCCGGCTCCCGTGGACGACGTCGCCGCCGCGGTGCTGCTGCAGGCCTGGCTCGACGGCCAGTGAGCCGAGGTCGGCGCTGCGATCAGCGCTTGGCCTCGGCGCGCATCACCGCGAAGGTGCCGATGCCCGAGACGATCGCCACGAGCCCTCCTACGAGATCCCAGACCGGCCACGCGACGCCAGCCGCCTGACGCATGAGGAGGGTCTCCGTGAGCCGCACCGTGAGGGCGATGAGCCCGTACGTCAGGAAGGCCGCGAGGACTCCGTGACGGAGCGACGTCGCGAGGGCCAACGTCTTCGCGCTGTTGCTCCACACGTTCTTGCGGACGAGGTAGATCGCGAAGCCGATCGGGGTCGAGAGGGCGAGCGTGAGGAGCGAGGCGAGCAGCAGCGCCTCGGAGCCCGTCACGTTGGAGATGGCCGTGCCGCCTCGGGACATTCGGATGGCCGCTGCGGACATCGACATCAGCACGCCGAGCACCCCGAACACTCCGAGCGAGCCGAGGACCACGATGGTCGGTCGGGACAGCGCGACGTCGCGTTGGGTATCCATGGCGGCCCTGCCGAGGGTCGTGTTGGAGCGGGCAGGGGACGCGCCCGGCGGGGGCATCACGCTCTGGCCCGTCGCGGTGCGCTCCACGAAGGTCGCGAGCTCGGCGTCGAGCTCGTCCATGCTCTGGTACCGCGCGTCCGCGACCTTGGCCATGGCGCGCTGGATCAACATCTCGAGCGAGGCCGGGATCGTCGGGTTGATCGCGCAAGGCCGCTCGGGATCCTCGAGCAGGACGGACATGATCGTCGCGGTTGGGTCGACCTTGTCGAACGGCCGCTTCCCCGTGACGAGCTCATAGAGGATGGCGCCCGTCGCGTAGACGTCGGTGCGGTGGTCGACGCGCTCGCCCTTCGCCTGCTCCGGGGACATGTAAGAGGGAGTCCCCATGATCATGCCGGTCTTCGTGAGCGACTGCCCTCCGGACTCGGCGACCTTCGAGATCCCGAAGTCGATCACCTTGGCGGTCGGGGCGCTGAGGTCGCCCACCAAGAAGACGTTCTCGGGCTTCATGTCGCGGTGCACGATCCCGAGCTTGTGCGCCGCGCTGAGCGCCTTGCAGATCTGCCGCACGATACGCACGGCCAGCGGCACGTCGAGCCGACCGCGGTCCTTCAGGAAGTCGGCGAGCTCGCGGCCCTCGAGGAACTCGGCGACGATGAAGGGGCGGCCGTCCTGCGTCCGGCCGACGTCATAGACATCGCCCACGTGCGGGCTCTGGATCGACGCGGCCGACTCCGCCTCGCGCTGGAACCTCGAGAGCACCTCCGGTTGCCGCGCGTATTCCGGATGGAGGAGCTTCACCGCGAAGCGCTTGCCTCCGATGCGCGTGTGGCGGGCCTCGTAGACTCGACCCATTCCGCCCTCGCCGACGACGCGGACGATGGCGTACGTCTCGGCCAACACGCGGCCGATCAGCTCATCGTCGCTCTCCTCGGCGTCGGCGAGCTCGGCGGCGTCCTTCGGACACACGTTGAACTCGGGCGGGTAACGCATGCCGCACTGCGGGCAGAGCTTGGGCAGGATGGTGTCGGTCGAGGTCGTGCTCAGCGAGCCACGGCCGCTCGGCGTCGGGCCCACCAAGCTCGGGCTGCTGATGAAGGATGGCTTCTCGGCGCGGGCCGGCGGCGGGCTGGGGGACTGCAGCGCTGGCGCTGGCGCGCGCGCAGCCTCGCCCAACATCGTGGGGCTCAGGGGGTTCGCGCGGGGGATCGAGGGCATGGGCGCGCTCGCGCCCGCTGGAGCGGGGATCGTGTTCGGGGCGGGCTTGAACGGATCGGGCTGAGCGAGCGCGGGCCCGGCCCCGTGGACAACCGCTTGGTTGAGCCAGGTGTTCGCGCGCGGCTGGGTGCGGGCAGGGACAGCGTCTGCGCTCGAAGGAGGTCCCGGATCGACCGTCGTCGGATCCGAGATCGACAGCGGGGACGTCGGTCCGGGCTGGGAGCTCGAGCCGAGCGGAGGCGTTCGTGACATGCGTCTAGAGGCTAGCTCGACGCTGTCGTGGTGTCAGGGGCAACGAAGCGAGCGGAGCCAGGTTGACCCGGTGACGGGCATCGGTATAGTGCGCGCCCTCCGAGCCTACCGGTCGACCGGCGCGGCTCACTTGGCCCCATCACGCGGCCCGGTCATTCGGACCGAGCTGCCGATGGGGCGTCGCCAAGAGACGGCCATGCTTCATTCAGTTCAGAAGATCAACATCATCGAGCAGTTCCGCCAGCACGATGGGGACACCGGCTCCCCCGAGGTCCAGATCGCCCTGCTCAGCGAGCGCATCAACCAGCTGACGGAGCACTTCAAGACCCACAAGAAGGACCACCACTCGCGGCGTGGTCTGCTGAAGCTCGTCTCGCAGCGCCGCCGCCAGCTCGACTACCTCAAGCGCAGCAACGTCGAGCGGTACCGCGAGATCATCAACAAGCTCAACCTGCGCAAGTAGCGCCGGTACCGGGTTGACCCCGAGCTCGGCCGAGCCCCCGCCCTGGCGCGGGGGTTTTTTTTTGCGCGCACGCGTCGGCGCTCGCGAGCGTGCGTGACACCCGCGCCGATCGGGGCTAGAAAGCCCGCGCAGTGCGCGCCCAGCTCGCTGGGCGTTTCCATGACCGGGACCCGGGACGAACCTTCGACTTCGCTCTGTGCCCTCGACGTACGTCGCAGGCAGAGGACGAGGAAGAAGAGTCCCGACGTCCCAATGAGCGCGCGAGGTGCTCCACGCTCCTCACGCTCGAGACCGGCCGCCTCGCGAAGCAAGCCCACGGCTCCATCCTCGTCACCTACGGGGAGACGGTCGTCCTGGTCACCGCCGTGTGCGCCGAGGAGCGCCCCGGGCTCGACTTCTTCCCGCTCACCTGCGAGTTCGTCGAGAAGACCTACGCTGCAGGCCGCATCCCCGGCGGGTTCTTCAAGCGAGAGGGGCGCCAGCGCGAGGAAGAGATCCTCGCTTGCCGCATCATGGATAGGCCCCTTCGTCCGCTGTTCCCCGACGGGTTCAAGAAGGACACGCAGATCATCGCGACGGTCCTCTCGAGCGACAAGCAGAACAAGGGCGACGTCCTGGCGCTGACCGGCGCGAGCGCGGCCCTGCACGTCTCCGACATCCCGTGGGACGGCCCGATCGTGGGCCTGCGAGTCGGTCGCAAGAACGGTGAGCTCATCGCGAACCCGACCGTCGACGAGTGTGAGAAGTGCGACATCGAGCTCGTGGTGGCCGTCTCGAAGGACGCCATCGTGATGGTGGAGGGCGGCGCAGCCGAGGCCACCGAGGCTGACATCATCGACGCGCTGATGTTCGCCCACCGCGAGGCGCAGCCGGTCATCGCGCTCATCGAGCGCATTCGCGCAGCCGTGGGCAAGCCGAAGCGACCGTGGGCCGCTCCCGCGCTCGAGCCGACGATCGCCGAGCGAATCAAGCAGATCTGCGATGGCGAGCTGTCCAAGGCGACGCGCGTCCTGAACAAAAAGGCTCGCTACGACGGCTACTCCGAGATCAAGGCTCGGCTCGCCGACACGCTGAAGGCCGAGCTCGGCGAGGATAAGTACAAGACGATCGAAGGGCTCGTGAAGCGCGAGTTCGAGGAGCGCAAGGCGCACGTCGTGCGGACGATGGTCGTGGAGGAGCGCGTCCGCATCGACGGCCGCGACGGCAAGACCATCCGCCCGATCGCGACCGAGGTCGGTCTGCTTCCGCGGGTGCACGGCAGCGCGCTGTTCCAGCGAGGAGAGACGCAAGCCATCGTGGCGACCACGCTGGGCACCACCGCCGACGAGCAGAAGATCGACGGGTTGATCGGCGAGACGTGGAAGCGCTTCTACCTCCACTACAACTTCGCCCCGTTCTCCACGGGAGAGACGAAGCCGATGCGCGGCCCCGGCCGTCGCGAGATCGGTCACGGCGCCCTCGCCGAGCGCGCCATCGCTCGCCTCATGCCCCCGCAGGAGAAGTTCCCCTACACGATCCGCATCGTCAGCGAGACGCTCGAGTCGAACGGCAGCTCCTCGATGGCCGCGGTGTGCGGCGGCTGCATGAGCCTGATGGATGCCGGCGTGCCGATCAAGGCGCCGGTCGCGGGCATCGCGATGGGGCTCATCATGGAAGGCGACAAGTACGCCATCTTGAGCGACATCCTCGGCGACGAAGATCACCTCGGCGACATGGACTTCAAGGTCTGCGGGACGGCGCGCGGCATCACCGCCATCCAGATGGACATCAAGATCCAGGGGCTGTCCCGTGCCATCCTCGAGCAGGCGCTCGCCCAGGCGAGGGATGGTCGCCTCCACATCCTCGACAAGATGCTGGAGACGCTCCCTGCGGTCCGCGACGATCTGTCGAAGTACGCGCCGCGCATCACGACCTTCAAGGTCAAGCCCGACCAGATCCGCCTGATCATCGGACCGGGCGGCAAGACCATCAAAGGCATCGTCGACCAGACGGGCGTCGCGATCGACGTCGAGGACGACGGCACCGTCAACGTCTCGTCGGCCGACAGTGACGCGGTCAAGCGGGCCCTCGACATCATCAAGGGCCTCACGGCCGAGCCCGAGGTCAACGCCGTCTACAAGGGCACGGTCAAGCGCATCGCCGACTTCGGCGCGTTCGTCGAGATCCTCCCCAACATCGACGGACTGGTGCACATCTCGGAGCTCGCTCACCATCGCGTCGAGCGGGTCGAGGACATCCTCAAGGAGGGCGACGAGCTCGAGGTGAAGGTCCTCAGCGTCGACCGTGACGGCAAGATCCGCCTGTCCCGCAAGGAGCTGCTCCCCCTTCCCGAAGGCATGGAGGCCGCACCCCGCGCCCCCAGGCCCGAGGGGCGCGGCCCCCGCGGCCCCCGCCCCGAGGGGCGCGGTGGCTTCGGAGGCGGCGAGCGCCGAGGGCGCTGAGCGTGCGTCGGGGGCCGAACGGCGATGCCATCTTAGGAGGGCTCCACCTCGCGGACCTGCTCCGCGAGGGCTCACCGCTCGGCCCTATCGAGACGCCCGCATACATCTACGACCTCGACGCCATCGAGGCCGAGGCGAGGGAGCTCGACGCAGCGTTCGGCGCCCACCCCCACCTCGTCGCGTTCGCGGTCAAGGCGAACAGCGCCGGGCCCATCATCTCGCGCCTCGCGCGGGCCGGCGCGGGCGCAGACGTGGTGTCCGGCGCGGAGCTGTCGCTGGTCACGGGGCTCGGCATCGAGCCCAGCGCGGTGGTGTTCAGCGGGGTGGCGAAGACCGACCGCGAGCTCGATCAGGCGATCACGGCGGGTGGCCGGGGCATCCTCGCCGTTCAGGCCGAGAGCGTCGAAGAGCTCCCGCGAATCGAGGCGCGCGCCCGCGCGCTCGGGCGACGAGCGCGCGTCAGCCTCCGCATCAACCCCGGTATCGAGGCCGACACCCACGCGTACATCGCGACGGGCCACGACGAGGCCAAGTTCGGCATCCTGCGCGCTGACGTAGGCTCCGCCGTCGAGGCCGTGCTGGCGTCCGAGAACGTGCAGCTCGTCGGAGTGGGCAACCACATCGGCTCGCAGCTCACGTCGACCGAGGACTACCTCGCGGCGGCGCGCATGCTCATCCCTGTATTCGCCGCGTGCGAGGCGGCGATGCTCCAGGCCGGGCGCCCACCGCTCGAGCTCCTCGACTGCGGCGGTGGGTTCGGCATCGACTACGGCGCGCGGCCGGGCGAGCCGTCTCTCGGCCCGCCTCCGCGCCCAGCGGACTTCGTTCGCGCCCTCGTGCGCGACGTCGAGCGCGCCGGCCTCGAGCGCGTCCGCCTCGTGGTCGAGCCAGGCCGCGCCCTCGTGGGCCCCCACGGTGTCTTGTGCGCCTCCGTCATCATGCAGAAGCGTGGCAGGGCGGAGGGCAAGGAGCGCCGCTGGCTCATGATCGACGCCGGGATGAACGACCTCATCCGACCGGCGCTCTACCAAGCCTTCCATCGCATCGAGCCGCTGGCAGCCACCGCGGGCGAGACGGCGACCTTCCGCGTCGTCGGCCCCGTCTGCGAGAGCTCGGACGACTTCGGTGGGCACGACCTCCCCGACCCGCCGCCGCAGCACGTCGTCATCCGCGACGCAGGTGCGTACGGCTTCACGATGGCGAGCCAGTACAACGGACGCGCCTTGCCGCTCGAGGTCTTCGTCTC
>JADJYE010000031.1:240000-340685 GCA_016719945.1 Polyangiaceae bacterium
TTCCCTCAGGCTGATTGAAACCAGCCGTAGAGTGCAAACGCACAAGGGGAGCTTAACTGCGAGACCGACAGGTCGAGCAGGTGCGAAAGCAGGCGTTAGTGATCCTGTGGTTCTGTATGGAAGGGCCATAGCTCATCGGATAAAAGGTACTCTGGGGATAACAGGCTGATCGCGCCTGAGAGTTCACATCGGCGGCGCGGTTTGGCACCTCGATGTCGGCCCATCGCATCCTGGGGCTGGAGCAGGTCCCAAGGGTTCGGCTGTTCGCCGATTAAAGCGGTACGCGAGCTGGGTTTAAAACGTCGTGAGACAGTTTGGTCCCTATCTGCCGTGGGCGTAGGATGCTTGAGAGGAGCTAACCATAGTACGAGAGGACCTGGTTGGACGCGCCTCTGGTGTTCCGGTTGTCCTGCCAAGGGCATAGCCGGGTAGCCATGCGCCGATTGGATAACCGCTGAAAGCATCTAAGCGGGAAACCGACCTCAAGACAAGGCATCCCGGGCCGTAAGGCCCTCAAGACCCCTCGTAGACTACGAGGTCATAGGCCGGGTGTGAAAGTGGCAAACCCACGGAGCTAACCGGTACTAATCGGTCGTGAGGCTTGACCTACCTCAAAGGCAAGTCATGTCCTAATGAAGGACGTCGCAAAGTTCGGCTTCAGCGCTCGAGCATGAGCTCGCGCTGGGCACGACGTGCACAGCGCTTGGACGCGCTCTCGCCGGCACTCACGCAAGCACCGCTTGCGATGGGCCGACCGGCCGAGGGAATGCTCACAGATTCGGTGGCGATATCGAAGAGGCCACACCCGATCCCATTCCGAACTCGGAAGTTAAGCTCTTCGGAGCCGATGGTACTGCTGGGGAAACTCAGTGGGAGAGTAGGTCGCTGCCGGAATTCTTTTACGCGGACCCGTTGGGTCCACCCAAGGCTCGGAGCCTGGCGCATGCCGCCGCTCCGGGCCTTTTTCTTTTGGTGCCGTCGCTCTCGGCGTCCTCGGGGACTGGCCTGCCGCAGGCAGGCCTGGAAGCTGTCTCGAGGCAGCGCTAGACGAGGGGCATGCGAAGGTCGGGTCGGCTCTGGGCGGTCCTGTTGGTGATGGGGTGCGGGGGCGCTGCGAGGGACGTGCCGCCCCAGCCGCCGGTCGATCGCGTGCATGAGGGCGAGGAAGGGAGCCCGGAGCATTTCGGCCATGGCGCTCACGGGGAGGGACACGGGCATCATGCGCCGGGCGGGATGCCCCATCGGTTCGAGGACGCCGCAAAGTGGGCGAAGGTCTTCGACGATCCGGCGCGGGACGTGTGGCAGCGTCCGGCGGACGTGGTGGTCGTGCTCGAGCTCAAGCCGGGCATGACGGTCGCCGACCTTGGCGCGGGTACGGGCTATTTCCTGCCCCACCTGTCGAAGGCGGTCGGGGCGTCTGGCGTGGTCCTGGGGCTCGACGTCGAGGCGGACATGGTGCGCCACATGGGCGAGCGAGCGGCGTCCGGCGGGCTGTCGAATGTGACCGCGAAGCTCGTCGCCTTCGATGACCCGGGCCTGGTTGCGGCCTCCGTGGATCGGGTGCTCATCGTCGACACTTGGCACCACATCGCGTCGCGCGAGGCCTATTCGAAGAAGCTCGCGGCGGGGTTGAAGCCTGGGGGCTTCGTGGCCGTGGTGGACTTCACCATGGAGACGGACAAGGGCCCTCCGA
Source organism: Polyangiaceae bacterium (assembly GCA_016719945.1). Lineage (GTDB taxonomy): Bacteria > Myxococcota_A > Polyangia > Polyangiales > Polyangiaceae > Xiheicaenibacterium. The sequence continues at coordinate 241,694 of JADJYE010000031.1, forward strand.
AGAAGCACCGCATCGCGCCAGAGCAGGTCGTCGCCGAGCTGTCGGCAGGCGGCCTCTCTGCGCGCGTCGTGGAGGAGCCTCTGCCCGACCAATATGTGGTCGTCGGCGTGAAGAAGTAGCCCCCCTGGCTGAGGCCCGTCGCTCCGAGGTCACGGCTCTTGGTGAGCACGAGCGCGGCAGGGTCGGAGCAAGCGGGGTCGCCCTCCGGGTGCTCGAGGCGAGACAAGGCCACTTGGAGGAAGCCGTTGCCTTCGCGCAAGACGCGGCTGCCGTGCTGGGTCTCGGCGAGCGTCTTGGCGGCGAGATCTGCGGTCGGAGTGTCGCCGTAGCGGTAGATCAAGACCGACCCGCCACACGGCGGCTTCGCGACTGCGAACGTGGCCATCTGGAAGGTCGGCTGATCGATGCGTTCTACCTTGCGGACCTCGTACCCGCCCTTGACCAGGGCCTCCTTCAGCGCGGCCGCCTCGAAGCTGAGGATTCTTCGTCGGGTCCAGTCGACGTTCGGGGGCGGAGGCAGAAAGAGCGGGTCAGCCGGCGTCGCGGAGACGCTCGCCGAGGTGGCCGTCGCCTTCGACGTGGGCGCCGTCTTCTTCTTTGCCGGAGCGCTGAGCGACGTGAGCATCACCACGATCGCCGTGGCTGCGACCGCGAGCGCCCCTGCGGCGATGAGCCAGGGGATGCGGGACGGGCGGGCGGCGGCGCCGGCGCGCGCTCGAGGGGTCTCGGTGAAGTGAACCGTCGGCGGGGCGGGGGGCCGTTGGTGAAGGGAGGTGGGGCGTGACGGGCGCCTGCGCTAGGGGGGCCGCTTCAAGGAGCGCCAACATCTCGGCCGCCGAAGCGAAGCGCCGCTCGCGGCTCTTCTGGGTTGCGCGCAGGATGATGGGGCCGAGCGGCGTGCTCGTGAGGTCGGGCGAGATGGGCGTGGGGGCGTCGGACCCTTGGGCGACGAGGACGTCGAACGCGCTCTCGTCCTCGAAGACGGGCCGTCCCGTGAGCATCTCGCACACGACCAGGCCGAGCGCGTACAGGTCGGTCTCGGGGCCGACCGGTTGGCCGCGAGCTTGTTCGGGCGACATGTAGCGGGGCGTGCCGAGCAGCTGGCTCGCGCTCGTCATCGAGCCTGGCTTGCTCGACTCGGAGTGGAGCGCCAGGGTGCGCGTCGGGGCGTCGAACAGGGTGTTGCCGGGGGCGAAGAGGTCCTTGGCGATGCCGAAGTCGAGCACCTTCGCGAACACGGGCTCACCAGGGTGCGAGCTGAGGAAGATGTTCGCAGGCTTGATGTCGCGGTGGATGATCCCCAGCGCGTGCGCCTCCATCAGGCTCTTGAGGATCTGGACGGTCACCCGCTGCGCGAGGTGAATGGGGAGGGGCCCGTGCGCCGCGAGGTGCTCGCCGAGCGTCTGACCTCGGAGGTACTCCCAGACGATGAAGGGCTCGCCCGTCTCCGCGATCCCGAAGTCGATGATCCGCACCGTGTGGGGGTGCTCTAGGCGCTGGGCGAGCGCGGCTTCTTGGGCGAATCGGGCGTTCGCGTCGGGCCCCGACTGCGAGAGGACCTTGACCGCGACGGGACGGTTGAGCGGCAGCTGGGTCGCGAGGTAGACGACGCCGAACCCGCCCGCGCCGAGCTGGCGCTCGATCCGATACCGCCCCCCGACCATCTTGAGCCGCGACACGCGTCGTCGTTCTAGCCCATCGGGTCCGAGTTTGCGCGGCGCAACGCCGTGTATGCTCCCGGCCCGTGAGCTCGACCGAGAAGCTTCCTCCCGGGCCGGCGGAGCACCCCGTGTTGCAGGGTCTGCGCTTCGGGCGCGATCCCTTCGGGTTCCTCGACGAGTGCAGCCGCCGCTTCGGCAGCGCGTTCACGATGCGCTTCCCTCGCGATCCGCCGCGGGTCGTCGTGAGCGACCCGGCGCACGTGCGGCAGGTGTTCGCGCTCAAGCCCGACGCGTATTCGGCCTCGGCGGTGCAGATCCCAGTGAACCTGGGTGCGCGCTCGCTCTTGTTCTTGGACGGCGAAGAGCACCGCAGAGATCGGCAGCTGATGATGCCCTCGCTGCACGGCGATCGCCTCAAGAGCTACGCCCACACGATGTACGACGTGACGATGTCACACGTCCGCCGCCTGCCGCGGGGCGAGCGGGTGGACATGAAGCGGGTGTTGCACGAGATCACGTTCGACGTGCTGACGGCGTGCCTCGTGGGCGGCTCCACGCCCGCGCGGGTCGAGCAGATCCGGTCCTCTCTCGCCGCGTGGATCCACGTGGTGTTCACCCCGGAGACGTTTCTGCTCGGGCTCGCGATGGGCCCCCGGCGCCTTCGCGCCACCCTCGACCGCGCGACTGCGAGGGGAGGCTCGACGGGCTGGCGGTGGCTCGACCGAGCTCCCTGGAACGTCGCGGGGCGCGCGCGAAGCATGATGCGATGAGCATCCTTCGAGAAGAGGTGGTGGCGTGCCGAAGCGGGGGGTCGTCAGGGCGGTGCGACGTCCTCGCGACCATCGCGAACGCGAGGTACGAGGATGGCGCGCCGATCGCGGTCGACCACGCCGTGGATGAGCTGGTGACGCTGCTCGTCGGCGGGCACGAGACGACGGCGAACAGCCTCGCCTGGGTCCTGTGTCACGTCCTGCCCCGGCCGGACCTGCTCGACCAGCTCGAGCAGGAGCGCGCCCGCGTCTTTCCGGGCGGCGAGATCGATCCCGCGCGCGCCTCCGAGCTCGCGCTGCTCGAGGCGTGCATCCTCGAGACCATGCGTCGCACACCGATCGCGCCCGCCGTGAATCGAAACCTCCTGAAGCCGCTGAGCCTCGATCCGTGGCTCATCCCGGCTGGGGGCATCGTCTTTCCGAGCACCTACGTCACGCACCACCGCCAGGACCTGTGGGATCGTCCGCGCGACTTCGTTCCGCAGCGCTTCCTCGACAAGGAGGGGGTGCCCCCCGATCGGTTCTACCCGTTCGGCGGCGGCCGACGGACGTGCATCGGCAACGCCTTCGCGATCTTCGAGATGCGGATCGTGCTGCTCGCGCTGCTCGGCGAGCTGTCGCTGGTGCGGACGACGACGTCGCTGGAGGCGGAGTTTCGGGCGCTGACCAGCGTCCCGAAGAGCTGCGACGTCATCGCGTCAAACAAGGCGCGCGCCGCATGAACCGGGTGGCGCTCGGGGCAGCGCTGCTCGTCTCGTGCAGCGAGGGACCGCCCGGCGAGACGCGCTCGTCGAGCGACACTCGCGCGGCTCTGCCCGAGCCCTCGGCGAGCTCCGAGGGTGAAGCGCGCTCGGCGCCCTCGACCGCGGCGTCGCTCGGGATGCCCACCTCGAGCCCGGTCGCGAGCGTCTCGACCAGCCCCGCAGCTCGAGCGTCCGCGAGCGCGGCGGCCAGCGCGCCCGCTCCGACGTTCTTGCGCGACAACCCAGCGTGCCCGGTGCCGCAGGGGCAGCCTCATTGGTCGTGGCGGCGCGTGCACAAGGTCGAGGGGCTGACCGAGCCCGCGGTGGTGCTGACCCTCGACGTCGGCGCGAAGCTCGACAACCTCGAGAAGGTCCTCGACGTGCTGCGAGCCGAGCGCGTCGCGGCCACGATCTTCCTTTACACCGCAGAGCTCGCGAAGAGCCCGCGCGGAGGCGACCTGGTGCGCCGCATGGTCGCGGACGGGCACGAGCTGGCGAACCACACGGTGTCGCACAAGGACCTGACCAAGCTCGACCTCGAGGCCGCCGGAGAGGAGCTCGACGGCGTCGAGCGCTTCGTGCGCGGGCTCGACCCGTCGTGGACGACGCGGCCCTATTTCAGAGAGCCGTTCCTCGCGACGAACGACGAGATCGACGCGCTGGTGAAGGCGCGATGTTACCGCCCGATCTGGTTCACCGTCGACACGGCCGATTGGCGCGACGACGCCAACGCTGAAAATATCGAGGCCGCGGTCTTCGAGCGCCGCGGCAAGCCGCGCGAGATCGAGGCGGGGAGCATCTTCATCTTCCACGGCAGCCAGGCGGCGAACCTGGTCGCGCTCCCTCGCGTCATCGGGCGGCTGCGCGAGCGCGGCTTTGGGTTCTTGACGCTCGGAGCGGCGCTCGCCAGGTCGTCGCCGCCGAAGAAGGTCAGCGGCGCGGCTTCACCTTGAGGGACACGACCCCGTCCGAGGTCTCCGCGCGCGCGGCGAGCAGCGCCGCCGCGACCTCGTCGAAGCTGGCGCTGGTCGGCTCGAGGCCGGCGTCGGAGAGCGTCACGGCGACAGCGCCGAAGTCACGGGGCAAGAGGTGGCTGACCTCGGCCGGCGCCCGCTTCGGAATGGTCGGCTGCTCACCTCGCGTGAGCAGAAAGTCGACGGAGCGCGCGCCCGCCTCGTGCGCGATGGCGAGCAGCTCCTCGACCCTGGTCCAGGGGACCCTGCGGTCGATCAGCATCGTGAGATCGACGGATCGCCCACCTCCGGCGCCTGCGGTGGCCAGCGCAGCGACGATCGGGGTCGAGATGGCCTGACGGCCGGAGCCGGCGTCGAGCGCCGAGAGCTTCCCGATGCCCGCGCCGTTGAGCGCGACCGCCTCTGGCGTGATCTGCAAGGCCGGGCTCTGGGCGGGCGCGGGCAGATCGACGCCCTCGAACGACGGCGGCGAGAGGGACGCGAACAGCGTGAGCTGCTCGCGGAGAGCGCCGACGATGGTCGCGCGGTGCGACTCGAAGGAGCGGTCGACGTACAGGCTGACGCCGAAGAGGAAGAGGGTCGCGGCGAGCTGCACGCCGGCGAGAATGCCGCGCCGGGCGGCCCCCGCCGAGCCGAGGAGGCCAGCCTCCCGCGCCCGCCAGACCGCGTGCACCGCGGCGATCGCGACGACCAGCAGGGCGAGGTTGGTGGCGACCGCCGTGGCGGTCCGATCCGTCCCGGCTTGCATCATCGCCGCGATGCGCTCGGCGCGCGTCGGCGGCTCGACCCACGCGCTGGCCGCATGGACGTCGGCGCGGACCTGGGAGACCGCGCGCGCCATGACGGTCGTGCACAGCGCTGCGACGGCGAGCTCTCGAGCGAACGGCGTCGGCGTGCGGACCGCGGACCCGAGCCAGACCAGCGCGGCGCCAGCGACGAACAAAGTGAAGAACGCAGAGGGATGCCCGAGCGCGACCAGCGCGGCGCCCCCAGCGACGAACGTTGCGCCCGTGATGGCCCAGCCGGACGTGAGCAGCCCGCGGGCACCAGAGATGGGCGCGGCCAGCAGAGAGGTGAGCCCGAGCGTGATGCCCGCCGAGACCCCGAAGCCGATGAAGTCGCAGAAGCCGATCTCGTAGCGACCTTGGTTGAGCAGCTCGAAGCGCCGCGAGTTGTCGCTGAGCTCGTCGACTGCGGTCCGGACGATCTCCCACCCTGCGAGCGTCCCGAAGAGGGCGAGCGCGCTCGGCAACAGCGCGGCGCCGAGCGCCCAGGTGACCAACCCCGGCTTCTTCGCCCTGCGCGCGTTGAGCGCCGGGATCGCAGCGAACGCGAGGACGCCCAGGGCGACCGAGACCGGACCGGCGAAGCCCGCGCTCTTCAACCATGTGCCGACGGCGTATCGATCCGCGCCGGCGTATCCCACGCCGACGAGGGCGCCCAGCGTGGCCAGCGTGAGCCCCGCGTACGCGGCCAGGGTGAGCCGGCCAAAGGGGGCCGGATCGGCAGTCGCGAGGCTCACCTCGGCGGCGGAAGCAGCTGGGCTCGAGCTCGCGACGGCGACGGGAGCTGAGCGCGGCTCGAGCGGGGTGGACAGCGCGAGCTCGGTCCGACTGGTCGCCGGATCGGGGCGAGGTAGGTCGGGGGCGTCTCCCGCTCGTCTTGCGCTGGTCGCGCCGGGGGCTGTGGCGAACGCGGCGTCGCCGGCCGCGATCACCTCCGCGAAGCTGGCGAAGCGGTCTTTGGGGTCCTTCGCCAAGAGGCGGGCGAGCAACAGCTCGACCCCGGGGGGAGCTGCGACGTCGAGCGAGGCGAGGGTCGGAGGAGGAGCATGGAGGTGAGCCTGGAGCAGCTCGGGGAAGCGCTGGCTGTTGAAGGGTGGCCTGCCGGCCAGCATCTCGAAGAGCACGACGCCGAAGGCGTATTGATCGGTGGCGCTCGAGCTGGGGCTCGACCACCACTGCTCGGGCGCCATGTAGACGGGCGTGCCGATCGCGACTCCGGTGCCCGTCAGCTTCACGAGGTCGCTCGGGTGGTGCTCCTCGGAGCCTTCGACGAGCTTGGCTAGGCCAAAGTCGAGCAGGATCGGCTGCGCCGCTCGCCCGCGGACCTCGGACATGAACACGTTGTCGGGCTTGAGGTCCCGGTGGAGGACGCCCGCCGCGTGGGCCGCGGCGAGCGCGTCAGCGACCTCTCGCGCGACCCGCCAAGCCTCGGCCGGCTCGAGCCGGCCGGAGCGGGCGAGCTCCTCACGCAGCGTGCGCCCCTCGTACAGCGGCATCACGAAATACGGTCTGCCGTCCTCGAGCTTGCCGAAGGCGAAGACGTCGACGATCGCGGGATGGCGGACGAGGCTGACGCTGCGAGCCTCCCGCTCGAACCGCTGCGCGTTGCTCGCGTCGGTCGCGAGCACGCGCAAGAGCACCTTCACCGCGACGCGCTTGCCGATCGTCGGCTCGACCGCGGCGTAGACTGCGCCCATGCCGCCGGCCCCGAGGCGATGCTCGATGCGGTAGCCGCCGATCTCGCGCCCAGCCGCCGTGAGAGGGTCGTCCTCCTTCTTCATCGCGGGGCTCGGCCTCCTCGCGCGAGACCGAAGCCCTTGATGAGGTCGTTGAGGTGAGACCGCGACAGCTCGAGGCGGCGCGCGGCCTCACTCACGTTCCACTCGCACGCGACCAGCGTGTGCTCGAGCAGGCGGGCCTGGAACTGCCGCAGCGCCTGTTGGTAGGTGAGGCCCTCGCACGGTACGCTGAGCTCGCCCGCGGTCGGCTGGGACCTGGCCGACTCGGACGCGCGCTCCCCAAACAGGTGCCGCGCCTCGATGGCGCGAGCCCCCTCTCCCAGGGCGGCTGCCCACCCGCGCGCCACCGCGTTCTCCAGCTGGCGAACATTGCCGGGCCACTCCGCGTCGGCGAGGGCCCGCAGCGCGGCGCGGGTGAGGGGAAGCCGCTGCGCGGCGTCGTCGCCGAGGCGGTGGGCGATCGCCTCGGCGATCAGGGCGACGTCGTCGGGTCGCTCGCGCAGCGGGGACCACGATCTCGAGGACGTTGAGGCGGTAGTAGAGGTCCTGCCGGAATCGGCGCTCGCGCACCGCCTCCTCGAGATCGGCGTTGGTCGCGGCGATGACACGCACGTTGGCGACGAGCTTGGTCGTGCCGCCGAGACGCATGTAGCTCCGGTCTTGGAGGAAGCTGAGCAGCTTCGCTTGAGAGACCAGCGACAGCTCCCCGATCTCGTCCAAGAACAGCGTGCCCCCCTGCGCGGCGTCGACCTTGCCGAGCAGCCGGGTCGTTGCCTGGCTGTGGGCGCCCTTCTCGGCGCCGAAGAGCTCGCTCTCGAAGAGCGCCTCCGGGAGGGCCGCGACGTTGAGCTCGACGAAGGGGCCCACCTTGCGCGGTGAGGCCTCGTGCAGCGCGCGTGCGAGCGCGCTCTTGCCCGTGCCGCTCTCGCCCCGCAGCAGCACGGCGACCGGGACCTGCGCGGCCGCGTGGAGCTGCCGGAGGACCTCAGCGAGCGCGCGGCTCCTGCCGATGATCTGGGTCACGCCGAGGCGGGCGCGGATCTCGGCGGTGGGATCGTCTGCGGCGGGCGCCTCGCTGCGCCAGAGCAGGCGCTCGACGTTGGGCGCGAGCGCGCGCGCCGCGACCTCGACGAGCGCGCGGTCGTCTTCGGGGAACGGGCCGGGCGCCGAGCGCCCCTCGAGGTAGAGCACGCCGACACGAGCGCCAGCCGCGCCGTCGCTGGTCGTCGCCACGAGGGGCGCGCACAAGACGGCGCGCAGACGCTGGGCCTGCACGCTGGCGAAGCCGGCGAAGCGCGGGTCGTCGATCGCGCTCGCGGTGCTCACCGTCGCGCCGCTCGAGATCGCGTCCTTCACGATGCCTTGAGACATCCGCGCCCGGATGCCGTCGAGCTCCTCCCCCGACATGCCACAGGCGACGCTCGCCGCGGGCTCGCCCTCGTCGGCGCCGTACACCTCCACGTAGCCCTGCTGCGCGCCCGTCGCCCGGACCAGCAGCTCGAGCGCGGCGCCCACGTACGGACGCACGTCGTCCGCGTGGCTCAGCGATAGCAGGCTGAGGAAGAGATCCCGCTCGCGCTGTAGGCGCGCGGGGCTGGGGTCACGGCTCGCGGTCAAGGCGAGCGCAAGGCTACAGCGGTGTTCGGTCGCCGTGATCGAGTTTGCCGCTCCAAGGGCTCCTTTGGGTGAGAGCCCTTTCCGCGGCAAACAAGCCCCCCCTCTGCACCCGCCGCTCGATCTTCAATGGCGAGGGTCGGTCAAGGCAACCGACCCTCGCTCCAGCAGACAATCGGCGTGGGCGCCCCGCGGCCCCGCGCTCGAAACACGGAGGAAACGTCCGTCCACTAGTTCTTGGGGGCCCGCGGACACGCGGGCTCACGCCGAGGAGGAAGACCTGTGCGACCGGACACTGGCGACACGGCTTGGCTGTTGGTCTCGACTGCGCTCGTCCTCTTGATGACGCCAGCCCTTGCGCTGTTCTACGGTGGGCTGGTCCGACGCAAGAACGTCCTGTCGACGATCATGCACTCGATGACGGCCATCCCGATCGTGACCACGCTGTGGCTCGTGGTCGGCTACACGATGGCGTTTGGCCCCAGCATCGGCGGCTTCATCGGCGGGCTCGACCACGCCATGCTCGCCGGCCTGGAAGGGCAGACGCGAGGGACCGTGCCGGCGCTCGCGTTCGTCGCCTTCCAGGCGATGTTCGCCGTGATCACCCCTGCGCTCATCAGCGGCGGCTTCGCGGAGCGGATGCGGTTCACGGCCTACGTCGCCTTCATCGCGGGGTGGTCGCTGCTGGTGTACGGGCCGGTGGCCCACTGGGTGTGGGCCGAGGGAGGGTGGCTCTTCAAGCTGGGCGCGCTCGACTTCGCCGGCGGCACGGTCATCCACATCACCGCGGGGGTCTCGGCGCTCGTCTGTGCGCTGATGGTGGGCAAGCGCCTCAAGTACCCGCACGAGCGTCCGCTGCCCCACAACTTGACCATGACCATGACCGGCGCGGGCCTGCTGTGGTTCGGGTGGTTCGGCTTCAACGCCGGGAGCGCGCTGTCCTCCGGGCACCTCGCGGCCGTCGCCTTCATGAACACCCACCTCGGCGCCGCCGGCGGCGCGCTCGGTTGGGTGATCATCGAGTGGAGGCACGGAGGAAAGCCGACCGCCCTCGGCGTCGCCTCCGGCCTGGTCGCGGGGCTCGTCGCGATCACCCCCGCGGCCGGGTTCGTGGCGCCTTGGGCGGCGCTCGTGATCGGCCTCGCCGCTGGGCTCGCCTGCTTCTTCGGCGTGCTCGCGAAATACAGGTTCGGGTACGACGACTCGCTCGACGCGTTCGGCGTGCACGGCGTCGGTGGGCTGGTCGGGGCCCTGCTCACCGGGGTCTTCGCCGAGACCAAACGCTTCGGCGAGGACCCGCCGATCGGCGCCGACGGGCTGCTCAAGGGAGGCGTCTCCCAGCTCGGGGTCCAGCTGCTGGCCTGCGGCGTCGCGGCCGCCTACGCGGCGGCGGTGACGTGGCTGCTGCTCAAGGTCATCGGCAAGCTCATCGGGCTGCGCGCGACCGAGGCCGAGGAGCGAGAGGGGCTGGACACCTCGGTGCACGGCGAGCAGGGGTACGCCGGGTAGCCTCGGCTCGAGCGGGGACGGATCGTGCGGAACGCCTGCCGCTCCCGGCATGGGCCTGTGGGCTCGATCCGGGGCGGCGCGCGCGCACCGTCTTCCTTGAGCGCCGAAGACGTGGGAACCTGCCGCCGTGCGATTCCGGCGTGCCAAGATCGTCTGCACCATCGGTCCGTCCTGCGACAGCGAAGAGAAGCTCGCGGGGCTCATGAAGGCGGGGATGGATGTCGCCCGTCTCAACTTCTCCCACGGCTCGCACGAGGAGCATGGAGCCCGCCTCGACCGCATCCGCGCGGCGTCCAAGGTCAGCGACAAACCCGTCGCGGTCCTCCAGGACCTCTGCGGTCCCAAGATCCGCGCGGGTCGCTTCAACCGGCCGAAGCCCGAGTTCCTGACCGGATCCACCGCGTTCCTGGTCGAGTCGGGCGTCGAGCCCCCGGAAGATCCCCAAGAGATCCCGGTCCAGTACGAAGGGCTCGCCAGCGACTTGCAGCCGGGGGACCGCGTGCTGGTCGACGACGGACAGAACATCCTCTCGGTCCTCGGCATCGAAGGCGAGCGGGTGAAGGTGAGCGTCGTCGCCGGCGGGATCCTGCGCGATCGTGTGGGCATCTCGTTGCCATCACGTCGGGTGCGGCTGTCCACGCTCACCGAGAAGGACAAAGCCGACCTCGCGTTCGGCCTGCGCGCGGGCGTCGACTACGTCGCGCTCTCGTTCGTGCGCGAGGCCGACGATATCCGCCTGTTGCGCGAGATCTGCGAGGCGTGGGGTCGACCGACCCCCATCGTCGCGAAGATCGAGACCCCGAGCGCGATCGAGCACCTCGACGCGATCATCCAAGCGACCGACGTCGTGATGGTCGCTCGCGGCGACCTCGGCGTCGAGATCGGCCCCGAATACGTGCCGATCTTGCAGCGGAAGATCCTGGGCATCGCGCGCAAGCACCAGAAGCCCGTGATCGTCGCCACCGAGATGCTCCAGTCGATGGTCACCGCCTCGCGCCCGACGCGCGCCGAGGCGAGCGACGTCGCGACGGCGGTCTTCGAGGGCACCGACGCCGTGATGCTCTCGGGCGAGACCGCGACCGGTCAGCACCCGGAGCTCGTCGTGCGGATGATGAGCCGCATCGTGCACGAGGCGGAGATGAGCGACTTCTACAACCCGATCCCGAGCGAGACGCCAGGGCAACGCGCCAACGTCGCCGAGTCGATCGCTCGCAACGCCGCCGACATCGCGCGCGATATCGGCGCGCGGTTCATCGTCGCCTTCACCGAGGGGGGGGACACGGCCCGCTACGTGTCCAAGCACCGCTCGCTCGTGCCGGTCGTCGCCTTCTCGCCCAACGAGATCACCCGGCGCCGCCTGGCGCTTTTGTGGGGCGTGGTACCCTACAAGCTGGAGCTGATGCGGGACGCCGACGAGATGGTGCAGAAGGCGAGCGCCTCACTGCTCGCGAACGGGCTCGTGTCCCCGGGGGACAAAGTCGTCGCCATCTTCGGTGCGCCGCTGGGGGTCGCCGGCACCACGAACACCATCCGGGTGGTGGTGATCGAATGACCGCCACCGCCGTGCGCGACGATCTCCCGAAGCTCGAGAAATACGAGCTGCTCGGTGAGATTGGCCACGGCGGGATGGCGACGGTCTACCGGGCGCGCGACCTGCGGCTCGGGCGCGAGGTCGCGGTCAAGATCATCCACCGGCACCTCCGCGACAACCGCGAGGTCGCGACGCGCTTCATCGCCGAGGGGCGCGCGGCCGCGAAGCTCAAGCACCGCGGCATCGTCGAGGTGTACGACGTCTCTGGCGAGGACGAGCGCGAGCGCTACCTCGTGGTCGAGCTGGTGCGCGGGCCCACGCTCCGCCAGCTCCTCGTCGACCATCGAGACCTGCCCGCCGAGATCGGCGCGGCGATGGTCATCGAGCTGGCCAGCGCCATCGATCACGCCCATGCGAGCGGAGTCATCCACCGCGACATCAAGCCGGAGAACGTGCTCGTTTGCCTGCCGGCGCGCGACTCCAGCGCTCCTTCGGAGGACGACGACCCGCGCAAGAGCGGTCCCGCCTCCATCGAGCCAGCGTCGAGGTCCCCCAAGTCTGGGCGAGACTCGGAGGTCTCGCTGAAGATCACCGATTTCGGCATCGCGAAGATCCTCGACGCTCAGGGCGTCACCAGCACGGGTCAGGTCCTCGGCTCGCCTGCCCATATGGCGCCCGAGCAGATCGAGGGAGGCGAGGTCGACCCGCGCACCGATGTCTTCGCGCTCGGGGTGATCTTCTACGAGTGCCTCGCAGGCCATCTGCCCTTCGACGGCAAGAACCCCGCTCAGGTGCTGCGTCGCGTGCTCGAGGGCCGGTATGAGCCCGCAGAGCGCGAGCGCCCCGTCGTAGGCACCACGTTCTCTTGCATCGCCGACCGCGCGCTCGCGCTCGATCCGAAGGACCGGCCGGACACGCCTGGCGCGCTCGCGGCGCTGTTGACCAAAGAGCTCGAGGCGCTCGGCCTCAGCGACTACCGCCGCGAGCTCGAGGACTACTTCCGCGACCCTGACCGCTACCGCGCCGAGCTGTCTGGTCGCCTCGTCCCGGTGCTGGTCGCCCGAGCGGAGGCCGCCCGGCGCAGCGGCAAGCTCGCTGACGCTGCGCGCGACTTCAACCGGGCGCACGCGCTCAAGCCCGACGACCTCCACATCCTCAAGCGCATGACGCAGCTGGCGCGATCGTCTCGCAGCGCCGGCCTGCCGCGCAAGCTCGCGCTCGTCGCGGCGGCCTCTCTCGGGCTCGGCGGTCTCGCGTACGCGATCGTCCGCGCGGTCCGGCCGCAGCCCGCCACGTTGACGGCCAGCCCCGTGACCGAAGAGATCGCCTCTGTGGCCGCGACCGCCGAGGCGGTCGCGCCGCGGGCGGTCATCACGGCGAACCCCACGGTCAAATCGACCGGGACCCCCGAGCCGGGCACGGCGAGCGCCAGCGCTTCGGCGAGCGCCTCGGCGCGCGCCTCGGTCGAGGCGTCCGTGCCCGAGCCCAAGGCCACGGGTGTGGCGCCGACCTCGTCGGCCGTGTCCCACGGGGAGCGCACGGTGAAGTTCATCATCACGCCCCGGACCGCGGCGCTCACCATCGACAACCAGGCCGTGACCCCGGGCGTCCCGATCTCGCTCAAGGTTGGGCCGCACACCGCCATGATCACCCCTCAGGCGGGCGATCTGAGCTGCGATCCTTGGCAGTCTCCTCGGGGGTTCGCGGTCACCGCGAGGGGGGAGGGGGAGCCCGAAGAGCAGCACATCCGGCTCGGTCTGCCGTGGCGCCCGGCGAAGGTCACGCTGAAGGGGGCGCCGTCGGGCGCGGTCGCGCAGTGCGGGACGGTGACCTTGACGCCCGGCTCAGCCAGGGAGGTCCCCATGATGGGGGCCTCGTGGCAGCCGAAGTGCAAGTTCATCCATGAGGGCTCGGTCGTCGAAGGCTCGGTCAATTTCGAGGCCGGGAAGTCGAGCGACGCCTTCTGGCCAACCGGCGGCTGAGCCCCCCGCACGTCTCGGGCAGAGCACGCCCGCTCGGCCCTCGGGCCTGCCCCCGCCTCGTTGCTGTAGGCGCCGACCTGCCTTTTTGGTTGAATGCACGCGCGTGCGTCCCTCCCGAACCCGCCCGGCTCGAGCATGGCCAAGGCTGGCCGCCGCCGCCGTCGCGGCCGCTCTCGCCCTCGCCCCCGCCGTGGCGCGAGCCGGTGAGGAGCAAGAGGTCGAGCTGGCCCAGCGCCACGTGGACGAGTTTGCCTACGACAAGGCAGCGGCGCGCATCGAGGTGATGCTCGATCCAAACGGGCCGGCCTGCCCGAGGACCCCCGAGGTCTCCGGTGTCGGTTGCCGGTTGACCGATCGAGGCTTCGTCCGCCGAGCGCGTGGGCTCTACGCGATCGCCTTGCACGGCCTCAAGCGCCCCTCCGAGGCCCAGGCCCAGTTCCGCCAGCTGCTGCTGGACGACCCCACATTTTCGCCGAGCCCAGCGGAGTATCCGCCGGAGGTCATCCGCCTGTTCACCGAGGCGAAGAAGGCGGTCGAGGACGAGATCACCGCCAGGACGATCGCTCAGCAGAAGAAGCAGAAAGAGTACGACGAGGCGCTCGAGGCCTACGACGTCTGGATCGAGGAGATGGAAGAGCTCGCCTCGACCGAGACGGTCGTCGCGGAGCGCTCTCGGCTGATCGCCGCGGTCCCGTTCGGGGTCGGCCAGTTCCAGAACGACAGCGTCGGCCTCGGCGTGCTGTTCCTCTCCCTCGAGAGCGGGTTCTTGGCTGGCGCGGTCGTCACCGGCGCCGTCCATGGGCACCTGGTCGAGGCGAACATCGAGACCCCGACGGCCAGCGCCGCGGAGGACCTCGAGACCCTCAAGATCGTCAACATCACCAGCATGGCGCTGCTCGCGGCGACGATGATCGCGGGCATCATCGAGGCGCAGGTCAACTTCGAGGCTCAGGTCACCCGGACGCGACCTCGGCAGGTGAAGCCCCGCCCCCCGAAGCCGATCCCGCCCACGAAGGTGTCCCTTCAGGGCGTCCCCGACGCGGCCGACGCGGTCGGCCTGGGCCTCATGGTCCAGTTCTGATAACGAGGGCGCGTGCAGGACGATCAAACCTCGCGCTCGCGCCGCTACTACGACGAGTTCTCCAAGCGCTACGACGACAAGCGCGGCGGCCGTCGGCCGGGGGGGTATCACGACCTGGTCGACGACCTGGAGGTGGAGCTCGTCCGCAGGTATGGCGAGGGGAGGGACGTCCTCGAGGTCGGGTGCGGCACCGGCCTGCTCCTGGCCCGCTTCGCGGAGTTCGCGCGCGCCGCGAAGGGCATCGATCTCTCCGAGGGCATGCTGGCGAAGGCCAAGGCCCGCGGCCTCGACGTCCAGGTGGCGTCGGCCACCGAGCTGCCCTTCGCGGACGACAGCTTCGACGTCGCGTGCTCGTTCAAGGTCCTCGCTCACATCCCGCCGATCCAGCAGGCGCTCTCCGAGATGGCGCGCGTCGTGCGGCCGGGTGGGCACGTGCTCGCCGAGTTCTACAACCCGAACAGCCTCCGCTTCGTCGCCAAGCGCCTGGCGGGCCCGCTGACGGTCGGCGAGGGCGTGAAAGAGAGCGACGTCTACACTCGCTTCGACGCCCCGTCCGACGTCGCGCGGCTCACCCCGCCGGGATGGAGCTGGTCGGCGCACGAGGATCCGCATCGTCACGCCCGCCGCGTTCGTGCTCGATATCCCCGTGTTGAGCGGCGCGATCTCGCGCATCGAGCGCGCGCTCGCGGACACGCAGGCCGCGAAGCTCGCCGGCTTCTACGTGGCCGTCTGGAGGAAGCGCGGTTGAAGCCCGGGGATCACCCCGAGTTCTTCCGCCTCCCGCCGCCCCCGGGGGCCTCGCGAGAGAGCACCCTGCGCCTCGACCGCGAGGGGCGCTTCTTTCACGACGGTGCCCTCGTCGAGAAGGCCTCGCTCTCGAACGCGATGCACACGTGGCTGTCGACCCACCCCGACGACGGGCGCCACATCCTCACGAACGGCTACGACTGGTGCTACCTCGCCGTCGATGACACGCCTGCCTTCGTGCGCTCGGTGACAGGCGCGCCGCCCGCTCCGCCACACTTGATCCTCGCGGACGGCTCCTCGGAGCCGCTCGACGTCGCCTCGCTCACCCAGGACGAGGACGGCGTCTGCTTCGCCCGCGTGAAGGGAGGGCGCGTGGAAGCCCGGTTCCTGCGTCACGCCCAGCAGGCCCTCGCCCCCTGGCTGGTCGAGCACGAGGGCGGCGCCGCGATCGACGTCGGGGCCGGGCCTCGGCCGATCCTTCCCCGCGCGGCGCGCTGAGTCAGTAGCGATATTGCCAGAGCGCGTCGAGGCCGACGCTGATGCCGTCCTGCGCGGCCGCTGCCTCCTCGTCGGCGCAATAACCGCTCGAGCCGCGGAGCGACCAGCGGTCCGACACGCGCCACTCGAGGTAGATGTCGCAGCAGCGGGCCGTGGTCGCGCGATCGGTCGTCTCCTCCAGCTGGCGGAAGCCGGCGCCGACGGTCACACGATCCGAGCCATGCCACGAGGCGGCGACCGAGCTCTCGCTCTCCGAGCTGCCGATCGACACCGTGAGCTGCTGGAAGAAGCTGCCGGTCGCGGCGGAGAGCAGGTCGTTCGCGAACGTGGTCGCGACCGTGCCGCTGAGGGTGCCGACGAGGTTCACCGCGTTGACGGCCGTGGATTGACCGAGCAGCAGCATCTGCATGATCTCGTCCTTCGGGACGGGAGGGTCGGCGCGGAAACGGATCTTGTCGTCGGTGATGGGGCTGAGCAGCCCCTGATAGTCGACGTAGACGCGGAGGTCCGAGCCGGCCTCCCAGTGTGCGGTGAGGTTCACGTACGGGTTGCCGACCTCCTGGCGGCGTAGCCGCACCAGCCCGCGGTCGATCTCGAACTTCTTCTTGTTGACGACCACGCTCCCCTGCTGGAGCTCGATCTCTCCCTCGGCCTCGAGGCGGTCTGCGAGCTCGAGCTTCAGGACCCCGTTGCTCGCGACCGTGACGTTGAGGGCGCTCGACTCGATCCTCGTGGGCCCGAGATCCACGTCGATCTCCCAGCGCGTCGCCTCCTCACGACGTACCTGTTCGGTCGGACCGGTCGCCCCCACGATGAGCACGCCTCGCGCGGGGCCCATCGGCTGCAAGTCCTCGACGTCGACGCGGGCAGCTCGAAGCTCGCGCCGGTGATCTTCACTGCCGTGCGCACGACCCCAGTCTCGGGGCGGAGCTCGAAATCGACCCGGCCGCTCGCCTTCCCGAAGGACACTCCCTCCAGGGTGATGGGCAGCGGCTCTTCTTCGGGGATCACCAGCGTGCCGCCCGCACGCGCGATGCTGAGCCCGCGGACGTCCATATGCGGAGGCGCGGCCTCGAGCGTGTCCGCCTCCCCCCTCTTGGCTCCGCCGAGGACGCGGCCCGTGCTCCCCAGGACGGAGAAGTCCTCCAGCGTCACTCGCTGCTCACCCGTCGGCAGATCCTTCAGCGTCACCGAGGCGCGGCCGTGGTGTAGCTCTTGGCCGAGCGACGGGATGTACGCGATCAAGTCCGACAGCTCGAGCGGGGCGGGGATCTCGGTGCGCGTCGCGTCGCTTGGGCAAGCGTGGTCTTCGGCGGGCGTCGAGGCGCCCCCTTCACGCTCGCAGCGCTCCTCGAACAGCTCCAGTCGGGCGGCCGTGGGGCGCGTGAGGTCCTGCCAGGAGAGACGCGCGTTGCCCGTCATCGTGCCCTCGAGCTTGGAGAGCACGCTCGAGAGGGCGGGGTAGAGGGCGCCCAGCTCGAAGTCTCGCGCGTAGACCGCGATCGAGCCTGGTTGACTCGGGAGCGGCTCGGGCAGCGCCTTCCCCAGCCAACGCATGGCGGATTTCGCCTCGACCTCGAGGCGAGGGGCGCCCAGGCGAGCCCGCAGCTTCGCGAGCTCCTCCGTGCTGGGCTCGAGGGCGTCGCCGTCGCTCCGAGGATCGTCGAACACCGCGAGCTTGGCGTGCGCCTCCCCCTCTTCATCGAGCGTCGCGTCGAGCTTCACCTTCAGCTCGTGGTCTTGCACGAGCAGGCGAGAGCTCGACAGATCGATCGACGCCCAGGGCGCCTGGTTGAGCCCGTGCACGGCGACTCGCCCCGAGACGAGGCCCGAGAGGCCGCGATCGGCGAGGGTCGGGATCGACTCGAACGGCAGGCCGAAGAGGTCAGCCTCCAGGGTCGCGCTCCAGGGCAGCGGTCCGGATGCGCCGAGGCTCGAGGCGGGCAGCGAGACCTTCGCGAGTGCCTTCACGACCTCGCTGGTCGGCGTCTTGACGGAGAGCTGAGCGTGCAGCTCTTCGGAGGTTCGCAGGGGCTCGTAGGCTGCCCTGAGCTCGACGTCGATCGGCGGCACCCACTCGGCCTGCGCGGACAGGGAGCGAGCCAAGAGGCCGTCCCCGTCGACGTGGAGGCGCATCGCTGGCTGCGAGAGCGTGCCGCTGAGACGCGCGGCCCCACCGATCACGCCTTCGAAGTCCGGCACGAGCGCGCCCAGGGGATACGGCAGCAGCGCGAAGCCGTCGACCTCGCGCGTCGGCACCTCGAGCGTGAGCTCCATGGGTGCCGTCGAGATCGCCGCGGGGCCGGAGCGAGGCGTGGCGAGCAGGTCGCCCACATGGTCGCGGACGGTCGCGCCGAGCCAGGCCAGCACATCGTTCGTCTCTTGCCGATAGACGGCCGCCTCGGCGCGCGTCTCGCCGTCCTTGCCGTCGTACGACCCGCGGACGGCGAGATCGAGCTGGTCCGAGGACCACCCCCACCCCTTGAGCTCGAGGCCGATCGTCGTCGCGACGAGGTCGCTGATCGAGGGCTCTCGATCTCCCTCGGCGCGAGACACGTGGGCGCGCGCCGTGACCTTCCCCCGCGCGCGCTCGAAGGGCCACAGCTCCGCGGAGAGCCGGCGCTCGACGCAGCCGAGGTCGACGTGATCGAGCGCGAGGTCGGCCGAGCCCGTGGCCCCGCGCCACGTCGCGGCCGACAGCAGCGGCCCCTTGAGGGTCCCGAGCAGGTTGGCGACGCGGATCTCCGCGATCGGTCCGTCGCACAGGCGCGCCTCCTCTCGCTCCAGGCGGCCGGCGTCGCGGCCGAGCGGAGCTGCATCGTCGACGAGGCGCAGGAAGCCGCTGGCCTCGACCTCTCTGCCGTCGAACCGGGCCGAGACGCGCGCGGAGATGCCGTCGACGAGCAGCACGCGCCCTCGGGCGAGCTCGAGCTCGAGCGAGCCCTTGCGCCCGCCTGCCGAGCGCTCGAGCTTGGCGTCGAGGTTGGCGAGGCCGCCCAGCGACACCGGGAGGTTGAAGAGGGTCTGAGCGCGGCTCAGGTCGAGCCCGCGCGCGCGCACGTCGCCGAGCAGCTCGTCACCCGAGATCGACAGCGAGCCGGACAGCCGCCCGATCGAGCCCCCGCGCACCTCGACCCCCCGGAGCGCCGGACCCTCCGAGAGCTCGAGCGTGGCGATCGTGCCGCTGGCCGACTCGCCGGCGCGTTCGATCTCGAACGTCAAGTCGCGCACCTCCTTGGAGAGGACCGACACGTCGCCGGAGGCCTTGATCGTCCCGCGCTCGGCGTCCTGGACGTCCAGCGTCACGCGCGGAGACAACAGCGAACCGCTCGCGGTCGCTTGCAGCGCGTCGATGCGCTCACCCGCCGCGACGAGGCCCGTCCCCGAGACGTGGGCGTCGACCGTCAGCGCGAGGGGCGGGCCGTGCAGCGTCGCGACGACGGTGCCCCGCTCGAGCGCGGCCCGGGGATCGGTGGCGGACGTCGTCAACAGCTCGCTCACGGTCGCCGAGACCTTCGCGTCGAGCTCACCCTCTTGGTACTTGCCGTCGACGCGCGCGCGCGCGGCGCCCTTCAGCCGCCCCGCCAGGCGGGGGCTCTCGGAGAGGTCGTCGGCGACCAGGTCGGCGCTGAACGCGACCTTCCCATCGGATATCGTCGTCTTCGCCTCGACGCTCACGCCCGGCTCTCGCAGGCTCGACGTCGCGACCACCTCGCCGTGGTGCAGGTCGATGAGCGCGTCGATCGCTGGGACACTCTGCCCGAAGACGCTCGTGGGGTCGGTGGCGAGCTCGACCGAGAGCAGCGGATCGAGCTCGTCGGGGCGCAGCGTCAGCGTCACCTTGGCCTGGCCGTCGATCCTCGCCTCGGGCAGGGACCTCGCGAGCATGCGCGGGTCCAGCCCCTTCACGTCCGCGCCCACGAGGACCCGCAGCTCCTCCGTGAAGCTCACCCCCCCGTCCGCGCTGACGGTCGCCAGCTCGCCGCCTTCTCCCACCGTGGCCGAGACATGGGCGCGCAGGTTCTCGGGCAGCATCCCGCTCACGCGCGCCCGCCCACGCATCGGCACCTCGATCGGAACCTGCGGTATGAGCGCCTTGAGCGCCTCAGGCGTGACGTTCGGGAAGCTCGCCTGCGCGTCGAGGCGCACGCCCTCCAGCACGCCGCTCGCGGTCACCGGGATCGCGCCCAACGTGCCGGTGTAGTCGGCCCACATGACGACGGGCGGGCTGCGTGCGACGCCGATCGCCGCGAACGCCTCTTCGGGCCGCAGGTCGACGCGCAGGTGGTAGTCGACGACCCCGTCGAGCCGGGCCGGGATCAGATCGTCGGTGGAGATCGCGACCCCCTTCACGTCGACGGCGACCATGCGGTCGCCGCGGACCGTGACCCGACCGCGCACGTCCTTCAGGCGGGCGATGAACGGCAACGCGAGGTCGCTCTCCACCTCGACGTCGGCGATGTGGACGTCGACGATATCCAGAAGGAACGGCCGGCCTCCGGGGCGGGACGGCGTCTTGTCGGCCGGGATGAAGGCGTGCGCGATCGTGGGGATGCCCTCCCGATCGTCGAGCAGTGACACCCTGGCGCGCTCGATGTGCGCGACGGGCAGCTCGAGCTCGACCGGCCCGTCGCCCGTGAAGAGGGAAGTGAGCAACGCGAGCGTGCCCACCTCGGCCACGATGCCCTCGGCCTCGATCACGTGTCGCCCGCTGGGGTCGTAGATCTTCGCGTGTTTGATGCGCGCCCGCTCGAGCCCGAGCTGCTCGATCTCGCCGACCTCGATCTTCCCGTCGAACAGGGGGGCGAGCACGGCGTTCGCGATCACCCGGCCTGCCCCTCGGCCGACCTCGGTGTCGAGGTGCAGCAGGGCGCCGCCGCCCAGGGCGGCGACGAAGATCGTGACCGTGGCGCCCCACTTCCCGAGCGCGCGCGCTGCGCGCGACAGGCGCTTCGGCCGGAAGGCCGAGAGTCTGTCTTGCAGGCTGAAGCGCTGCGAAATCGGAGGCGAGGGTCCGCCCACGGCGGCAGCTTAGCAGCCCGACTAGACCGCCGCCTCCAGCTCCCTGAACAGGGGGACCAGCTCGGGTCGCGCGCGAAGCGGCGCGCAGAAGCGCGTCGCGAGCTGGAGGAGATCGGTCTCGAGCACGTCGGCCCGCACGCCCATCTGACCGATCTTGAGGCGCGCCTCGTGGCGGCGCTCGTCGACGTCGCGGGTGAGGGTCTCGAGCCCCGTACGGAGCTCCTTGATCTGGTAGTCGAGGTCGACGAGCTGCGCGTCGATCTCCTGCGCCTGCTTCTCTGCGTTGCGCTCCTTCTGGCGCTGCGCGTACCAGGCCTCGAGCAGCTCGGCCATCTCGCGGTAGGCCCTGGACAGCTCGAGGTACGGCTCCGCGAAGGCGGAGCGGCCCTCCCAGAACACAGCGTCCTTGTGCATCACCTTGAGCCGCTCTCCGAAGCTCTGGGCGGGGTCCTCGGCCGGGGGTGGGGTCCGCAGCGCGCGGGCCTCCTCGCGCAGGCGTGAGGCGTCGATGCTGAGGGTGTCCATCGCCTTGCCGAACTGGACGCGCCCATCGCGGCCCTCTTGGTCGATGATCTCGAGCCGCTGCTGCTCTTCGAACGCGCTCGCGCGCAGCTCGGCGACCTCCGTCACCTTGCCGGCGATATCGTCGTGCACCTTCTTCAGCCCCGGGTCCGCGCCGGCGCGCTTGAGCATCTCGCCGAAGAGCGTCAAGCGGCGCTCCCAGATCTGCGTCTCGTTGAGGCGCGCCTGGCGGCTCATCGGCGGCTGCTCGGCCTCGGGCTCCTCGGGGAGCTCGACCCGGAGCTCCTCCGCGATCCGCGTGAGGCGCTGCAGCACCGACTGGGCGTCCACCGGGCGATCGACCGGCGACTTCTGCATCATGTGGAAGATGAGGTCGTCGAGCGCCTGCGGGACGTCCTTGGCCTTGTCGCGCGCGTGTGGGACGGGCTCGCTCATGTGCTTCACGAGCAGCGTCGGCGCGTTCGGCGCCTCGAACGGCAGCTCGCCGGTCAACATCTCGAACATGATGACGCCGAGCGAGTAGATGTCGGCGGGCGGCCCGACATCGGTCGACGTGACTTGCTCCGGGGCCATGTACTCGGGCGTCCCGAAGATCTCGCCCACGCTCGTGAGCCTCGAGTCCTGCATGCTGCGCGCGATGCCGAAGTCGAGGATCTTCACGTGGTCGCCCTTGAGGACGAACACGTTCTCTGGCTTCAGGTCACGGTGGATGACGAGAAAGTCGTGGGCGCGGCGCAGGCCGCGGACGATCTGCACGATGAGCTTCAGCGTCCGCGCGACGGGCACGCGGCCCTGGGAGATGACTTGCGCGAGGCTCTGCCCCTGCAGCAGATCCATGACCAAGAACGAGGTGCCGTCCTCGGTCTCGCCCATGTCGGTCACCTCGATGATGTTCGGGTGAGAGATGTTCATGCCGTGCTGGGCTTCACGGCGGAACCGCTCCTTCACGGTCGGGTCGCGGACGACCTCGCCGTGCAGGATCTTCACGGCACACGGGCGGTCGATCAGCTTGTAGCGGGCGCCGTAGACCGTCGCCATACCGCCCTCGCCGATCACGGTCTCGAGGACGTATTGCCCTGCGAGCGTCATGCCCAACCGAGGATCGGGCAGGGGCTCGAGGGACGAGCCGTCGACGAAGCAGAAGCTACTCTCGTGGGGGTAGCGCGTTTTGCACTGGGGGCAGACTTTCACGCCCCGCCAATCTAGCCGAAGACCTCGCCCGGCAGGGCGCCTCTTCCATCGTCCCGCCAGACCACCCGATCGCGGGCGCGCGGAGCGACGGGCTTCGACGTATGACGCTTAACATATTGCTGGAACCCTGGTCTGCTTGGCTCGGAGATGTCCTCCGAGCTGCAGCCTGGTACCCCCGTTCGCGGGTCGCTACGAGGTGATCCCGGTGTATCGGCCGCGGGGGGATGGGCGCCGTGTACGAGGTCGTGCACAGGGAGACCCTCCGCCGGCGCGCGCTCAAGGTCCTCTTGCCGTCGCTCGTGAGCGACCCCGAGGCGCGGGCCCGGTTCGCGCAAGAAGCATCGATCACGGCCGAGATCGACGCGGACCAGCTCGTCGAGACGTACGACGCCGGCGTAGACGTCCTGACCGGCGCTCCCTACATCGTGATGGAGCTGCTGCGAGGAGAGTCGTTCGGCGATCGACTCGCGCGACGCCAGCGGCATGAGCCGAGCGAGGTCGTCGAGGTGCTGGCCCAGGTCGCGCTCGCGCTGGAGCAGACGCACCGGCGCGGCATCGTCCACCGAGATCTCAAGCCGGACAACCTGTTCCTGTGCCGCCACGAGGACGGCGTTGTCCGCGTGAAGGTCCTCGATTTCGGGATCGCGAAGGTGGTCGCGCAAGCCGCGGCGGCGGCCCGATCGACCGCCAACATCGGCACGCCGTTGTATATGGCGCCCGAGCAGCTCGACGGCTCGGTCATCGGGGCCGAGACCGATCTCTTCGCGCTCACGCACATCGCGTTCGAGCTGCTGACCGGGGAGAGCTACTGGGAGGCGGAGCTGCGGGCCGCGCCGAGCACGATGGTCCTGCTCAAGTGGATGGACCGCGGCATGCCGGAGCCGGCGAGCGCGCGCGCCTCGCGCCTCGGCGTCCTCGTGGGGCCGAGCTTCGATCCGTGGTTCGAACGGGGGACCGCGCGCGACCCTCGCCGCCGGTTCCATTCGGCGATCGAGCTGGTCGACGCCTTCGCCGGCGCGCTGGGCGTTCGCAGGAGCGGTCCGGGAGCTGCCCGCGGATCACTCGCAGAGATCCTGACGGTGTCGCAGCGCCCTGAGCCCGCAGGCGCGGGGGCTCTGGGGACCGACGGCGGCACGACCCTCCCCCGGGGAGCGGCGCCGGCGCGCCGGAGCCACGGCGCGATGGTGACGCCGGTCGAGGCGCGGCGCAGCGCGCGCTCGCGGCTCGCGCTCGCGATCCTGTCGGGGATCGTGGCGGCGCTGTTGATCGGCGGGGTCGTCGTGGTCGCGACGAGGGGCTCCTCCAGAGCGACCGTAGACGGCTCGGGGACTCGCGCGCCCGAGCGCGACCCTCAGGCGACAGAGCCCAGCGTGGCAGCGTCAACGTCGGCGGGCCTGGCGACGACCACGTCGAGCTCGACGGTGGTCGTCGCGCCGGTGCCGAGCGCGACCGCGAGCGGCGCGCCAAAGGCTACGCCGACCGTGCGCGCGACGGTGAAGGGCGGCGCGAAGCCCACGACCACCGCCGACTGCGCGCAGGCCGCCTGGCGCTGCCGCAAGCCGTAGCGGCTCAGAGGAGGTTCGAGAGCTTCTTCAGCAGCCCGCCGCCGCCGAAGAACAGCGTCGTCGCCTTGCGCGCGATGGTCAGCGCCTTGGCGGAGTAGGGGAACCAGAGCGGGTTGTCGCTGCCCATCGAGAAGCGCTCGACGTTGACGTGGCGGACGTTGCACATGTCGCGCAGGGACTCGTGGCCGAGGACCCGCCCGAAGCCGCTCTGCTTGATTCCCCCGAACGGCACCTCGGGCATGCCGCCGTTCGTCACGACGTCGTTCACGAGCACGCTGCCAGCCTCGATGCGCTGGGCGAGGTGCTCGCCGTACGTGCGGTCCTTGGTGAAGACGTACGCGTTGAGGCCGAGGTGCGACTGGTTCGCGAAGCGCACGGCCTCCTCGTCGCTGTCGACCTCCATGATCGGGACCACAGGCCCGAAGATCTCCTCGGTCATCACCGTCATCGAGTGGTCGCAGCCGCCGAGCAAGGTCGGCGCGAAGAACTGCCCCACCCCAGGGATGCGCGCGCCGCCTGCGAGGATCTTCGCGCCCTTCGAAACGGCGTCTTGGATGTGCGCCTCGGCGATGTCGATCTGCTTCGGGAAGATGATCGCGCCCACGTCCACGTCACCCTTTGCGGGGTCGCCGACGCGCAGGGCCTTGGTGAGCTCGGTCATGCGGCGGGTGAGGCTCTCGACGACGTCCTTGTGGGCGTAGACGCGCTCGACGCCGATGCACACCTGCCCGGCGTTCGTGAAGCCGCCGAACACGGCGCCGCGCGCCGCGAGCTCGACGTCCGCGTCGCGGCAGACGATGAGGGGAGCCTTCCCCCCGAGCTCCATGACGCAAGGGATGAGCCGCTCGCCGCACGCGGCCGCCACGCGACGACCGGTCGAGACGCCGCCCGTGAAGATGACGAAGTCGACGCCCGCGTCGATCAGCGCGGCGCCCGTCGCGCCGTAGCCGGTGACGACCTGGAGCAGATCGACCGGCATGCCAGACTCGTCCCAGATCGCCTTCGCCCGGAGCGCGATCAGCGGCGTGACCTCGCTCGGCTTGAGGACCACCGCGTTGCCTGCGATGAGCGCGAGGAAGATGTCTCGAAACGGCATGTAGAACGGGTAGTTCCACGGGGTGATGCAGCCGACGACGCCGCGGGGTGGGTAGTGCAAGACAGCCTTGCGGTGCTTGAGCAGGTCGAGCGGCACCTCGCGGGGCGCGAGGATCTCGGGACCGTGCTTGGCGAAATACGTGGCGACGGTCGCGCTCGGGGTGACCTCGTGCATGAGCGCCTCGATCAGCGGCTTGCCGGTCTCGCGCGAGAGGAGATCGATGAGCTCGTCCTGACGGTCGACGATCGCGTCGCGGAACCTGAGCACCCGCCGGCACCGCTCGGCCACGGAGAGGGCGCCCCAGGCCTGCTGTCCGCGGCGGGCGCGCGCGACGGCGGCGCGCACCTCCTCCGGTCCCATCACGGGGGCCTCGCCCAGCAGCTCGCCGGTGGCCGGAGCGTAGCTCTTGATCCGCTCTGCGCCCTGACCGTTGCTCTTCGACGACGCGCTCTGAGCGGCAAGCATCTGTGCGGCAAGCATCCCCATGCTCGAACCTCCGTGAGCGGCAGGTGTAGTACGCAAATCACCGGGAGGCGAGCGTCGGCGCCAACGGACGGCTCTCTTGGCGGCCGTCTGATGTAGGCTTTTACCGTGCTCGACGAGGATCTGGGACGTATCGCGCGGTGCCTCCACCCCGACCCCCACGCGGTCCTTGGCCCACACAGCGACGCCGGTCGCCACTTCGTCCGCGTGCTCCGCCCCGACGCCGTCCGCGTGACGGTGCGCCCACGGGTCGGGCCGCCGGTCTCGGCGCTCGCCGAGGGGGACGGGCTGTTCGTCGCCGAGCTGCCGGGCCCCGACCGGGACTACTCGCTCGAGGTCGTCCGACCCGACGGGACCCTGGCGATCACGCGCGACCCCTACGCGTTCTCGCCGACGATCGGTCCGCTCGACTTGCATCTGTTCGCCGAGGGCAAGCACCTCGGCTTGCACAACAAGCTCGGCGCGCACCCCTGCGAGCACGAAGGCGCGCGGGGCACGCGCTTCGCGGTGTGGGCTCCGGCCGCGCTCTCGGTCCGAGTCATCGGAGACTGGAGCGGCTGGGAGCCGGCGCTCGGCGCGATGCGCAAGCTCGACGGCGGCGTCTGGGAGCTGTTCATCCCCGGGGTCTCGGTCGGCGCGCTCTACAAGTTCGAGGTGATGACGCGGCGCGGACCCGTCGAGAAGAGCGACCCCTTCGGTCGGGCGATGGAGCTGCGTCCGAACACCGCGTCACGGGTCGTCGCGTCCGAGCACACGTTCGCCGACCAGGCGTGGCTGGCTGAGCGTAGTGCCCGCGACGCGAGGAAGACGCCGATCAGCATCTACGAGGTTCACCTCCAGTCGTGGCGGCGCCGCGGCCTCCCGCGGGAGGCAGGCGCTGGGGACGAGGCCGCGCCCACGTCGCGCTGGCTCACGTACACGGAGCTCGCCGACGAGCTCGTCGACTACGTGGTCGATCTCGGCTTCACGTACATCGAGCTCTTGCCCGTGCTCGAGCACCCGTATGACGGGTCATGGGGCTACCAGGTCTCGGGCTACTTCGCGCCGACGGCTCGGCTCGGCTCGCCGGACGATCTCCGCGCGTTCATCGATCGCTGCCACCAGCGGGGGATCGGCGTCATCCTCGACTGGGTGCCGGCGCACTTCCCGCGCGATGAGGCGGCCCTCGGTCGCTTCGACGGCACCCCGCTGTTCGAGCATTGGGACCCGCGGCGCGGAGAGCACCGCCAGTGGGAGACCTTCGTCTTCGACTGGGGTCGACCCGAGGTGAAGAACTTCCTCATCGCCAGCGCGCTCTACTGGATCGAGGAGTTTCACATCGACGGCCTGCGCGTCGACGCCGTGGCGAGCATGCTCTACCTCGACTACGGCGCGAACCATCCGGGCGAGTGGGAGCCCAACAAACACGGCGGGCGCGAGAACCTCGAGGCGGTCGCGTTCCTGCGCGAGCTGAACGACACCATCCACGAGAGGTTCCCCGGGGTCATCGTCTGCGCCGAGGAGTCGACGTCGTGGCCGGGCGTGACGCGGCCCACGTACACCGGTGGGCTGGGGTTCGATCCAAATGGAACATGGGGTGGATGCACGACACGCTGGGCTACTTCGCGTGCGACCCGGTCTTCCGATCGTTTCACCACACGGCGCTCACGTTCGGGATGATGTACGCCTACTCGGAGCGCTTCCTGCTGCCGCTCTCGCACGACGAGGTCGTGCACCTCAAGCGCTCGCTCCTCGAGAAGGCCCCCGGCGATCGATGGCAGAGGCTCGCGACCCTTCGCGCGCTGTACGCGTATATGTGGGCTCACCCCGGCAAGAAGCTCTTGTTCATGGGTGGAGAGATTGGCCAGACCACGGAGTGGAACTTCGCCGATCAGCTCGACTGGAAGCTCACCGACGACCCCGCGCACCGCGGGATCCAGGCGGTCGTGCGGCGCGTCAACGAGCTCTACAAGGAGGTCGCCGCGCTGCACGAGCTCGACGACGACCCGCGCGGCTTCCGCTGGATCGACGCGAACGACGCGTCGCAGTCCGTCGTGTCGTTCGTCCGCTTCCCGAGCTCGAAGATCCGCGCGCGGTCGACGGGCAAACACGTCGTCGTGGTCGTCAACTTCACGCCTATCATCCGGCGCGGCTACCGCATCGGAGTCCCGCGCGGGTGCGCCTACCTGGAGGCGCTCAACACGGACGCCGTGGGCTACGGAGGCTCCAACGTCGGGAACTTGGGGCGCGTCGACGTCGAGCTCGTCGCCTCCCACGGGTACGAGCAGTCGATCGTGCTCACGCTGCCCCGCTCGCGGCGCTCTACCTCGTCCCGGAGGACGAGGGCGACGCCACCCCCTTCGAGCTCGAGGAGGAGGCGAAGGCGCGGGCGGCCGCGCTAGCGCTCATCGCAGCCGCGAACCGCGCCGAGGCAGAGGGCTCGGGCGAGCCGGGGGCTGGCGCTTCGTCGTGACGAGGGCGATGGAGGGGGTCCGCTATTCGGTGCACACCAAGACGTGCACCTTCCTGCTGGACGAGGGGGGGACGTGTCTGTGGATCGTGTCGCGGACCGGCGTCGTGCCTTCCGAGATCCGGGGCGCCGTCGGGGCCCAGTTCGTCGCCTGCATGCACCCCGATCTGGACGGGCTGCTCGCGGGTGAGATCCTGATCGGCGCGGCGGCGCTGTTCGTGAAGCGAGACCCGGAGGCCGACCGGATGGTCCTGATGCGCACCGGCACCATCACGCAGGTCGACAACCGGGGCTCGCGGGCCTCCATTCCGCCGGTCGCCAGCACGCCGCTCAGCGACCACACGCTCGACCTCGACGGCGGTGCGTACGGGCGCTCGTCGGAGCCGCCGCCGTCGCGAGGTGGTGACACCGTGCCGCCACCCGCCTGGGTGCGCGCGGCAGAGGGAGAGACGACCGTCACGCTGACGCTCCCGCTGTACAGCGCGGGCAGCCCGCGCCGATTGCCCCCTCGTTGACCCTCGTGTCAGAATCCGCTCGCCGATGAGCGAAGCCCACCAGCAGCAGCGCTACCGCGTCCTCGATCGCCTCGCGTCAGGCGGCATGGCCGAGGTCTTCATCGCCGAGAGCGCCGGCATCGAGGGCTTCAAGAAGCGCGTCGCGATCAAGCGCGTCCTGCCTCACCTCTCCGAGAAGAAGCGCTTCATCTCGATGTTCCTCGACGAGGCGCGGCTGTCGGCGCAGCTCAACCACTCGAACTGCGTCCAGGTCTTCGATATCGGCGTCGGCGACAACGCGTATTTCATCGTGATGGAGTACGTAGACGGCGCCGATCTCAAGGCCGTCATCGACTACCTGAGGAACGCCGGGCGCGTCTTCCCCGTCGAGATCGCCGTGCTGATCAGCGTGCGCATCTGCGAGGGGCTCACGTACGCCCACGAGCTGACGACGGCCGAGGGCAAGCCCCTCGAGATCGTCCACCGCGACATGTCCCCGCCCAACGTGCTGATCACCAAGCACGGTGAGGTGAAGATCGTGGACTTCGGCCTCGCGAAGGCGACGAGCCAGCTCCAGAAGAGCGAGAGCGGCATCATCAAGGGCAAGTTCAGCTACCTCTCGCCCGAGGCCGCGACGGGCGGCGACGTCGGTCTGCAGACCGACATCTTCGCGGTCGGGATCATTTTGTGGGAGCTGCTCTCCGGCAAGCGGCTCTTCTTGGGCGACACCGACTTCGCGACGGTGAAGTCGGTGCAGCAGGCGCAGATACCGAGCCTCAAGTCCGTCCGCAACGACGTCCCGGAGGACCTCGAGCGCATCATCCACCGCTCGCTCTCCAAGGATCTCAACATCCGCTACAAGAGCGCGCGCGACCTCGGCCGCGATCTGACAGCGTTCCTCTATCGCTACGCCAAGCCGGTGAGCTCGTTCGACATCGCGGAGCTCGTGCGCGGCGCCATGTCGCAGCGCAAGACGAAGAAGGTCGACAAGGCCTCGCTGATCGACAAGCTCATCGACGAGGCGCTGCTGGAGTTCACCTCGCTGCAAGACAAGGACAAAGGCGCTTCCGGCTCTGGCGCGGCCAAGTCCGACGATCCGCTCAAGCTCGGCTTCGACAACATCGGCAGCTGGATCGACGAGGTCAACGCGCACCAGACCAGCTCACTGCCGCCGAGCGACAGCCAGTCGCAGATCCGCGCGAGCATCCACAAGGCCACGATGGAGCTCGGCATGGGGAACCTCGCCGCACTGGAGGACGACGCCAGTCCCCCCCCGCGGCCGGCCGAGCCTGCGAAGCCCCCCGCTCAGCCTGCGTCTCAGCCGGCCCACAAGAGCTCCGCTCCCACGAGCGTCGCCTCAGGGCGGCTGGCCGCGCCGCCCCCGCAGCCCAGGGGACGAACCCGATCGTCTACGTCCTGGTGGTGATCTTGATCGGGGCCACCGTCGCAGGCGCCTGGTTCGGCGGGCTCATCCCGCACTGATTTGTCCTCGCGCGCTGCTCGCGGTGGGGCCGCGAGAGGCGAGCGGGGAGGAGCTCGCGCTTCGTGAGGTTCTTCGCGTGGGGAGGGCCCCTCGCGGCCGCGCTCGCGCCGGATTTCACGCGCGCTCCAGCGCGTGAAATCCGAAGGGACCCGCGGTAGCGGGCGCGCGAGAGGACAAAATTCAGCCCGCCCTGAGCGCGGGCGGCCTGACGTTCGGCAGCTTCCACACCTGCGCGCGCTGCTCGCCCGAGCGCTCCTCGCGCAGACCGAAGACGTCGAACTGCGCCTGGTGGGTCGCGCTGAGCGGCTTGATGCGCTCGAGCACCGTGTCGTAGTGGATGAACAGCTCCTCGCGGCAGCCGTCGCCGAGCTCGCGCTTGAGCGCCAGCTCGCGCGGTGTCTGGGTGCGCGCCGCGATCTCACGGACGTAGGGGGCGATCGCGCGGAGCACGGCCTGCGCGACGACGAGCGGGCGCCCGACCTCACCGACCGGCACGCCGCCGAGCTTGGCGGAGGTCGCCCGCGTGCGGAACGCCACGAGCCCACCCAGCAGGACCGTGATGCGGGTCCACAGCTTGTGCGCGATGTTCCCGTCCGCGAGGCCGAGCCGCTCGGCCTCGCCCAGGGGATAGCCGGCCTTGTCGACGCGGGTCGCCGACACGTCGCCGGACGCCTCGCCGGTGAAGACGAGCTCGATGCCCTCCGCCGGCGCCTTGCCGCCCTTGCTGAGGCGGAGCATCGCGCGGTCTGCGGTGAGCACCACGTGCGTCACGAACATCTCCCCGAGGGGTACGAGGACCGGGCGCGCCTTGCCGACGAGCGGCTTCTTCATCATCGAGATCGAGCCTTCGAAGCCCAGCACCGCGAGCTGCGGCGCGCGCGCCCAGACGTGGCCCTCCGGGATGGCGACGTCGAAGCTCGCCTCGAGCCCGAACGGCGTGCGAGCGTGGAGCTCTGCCCGGGTCGTCGCGCCGCCGAGGCCCGCGGTCCAGCGGATGCCCCAGGCTGTGTCGGGCAGCTCGTGGGTGGAGAGGAACGTCGAGAGCGCGGGCAAGACCTGCGCGCGAGGCGCGGCCTGCGCCGCAGCGGTGATGCGAGCGTCTCTCGACTTCAGGGCGTCTTGACGCGCGCCGTCGAGCGTCGACCAGGCGAGCTCGCGGATCTTGGTGAGGGTGGTGTCGCCGATGTTCTGGGCGGCCCGCGGCACCTCGGCCCCGTCGGGGGCTGGCGGCGGGACGGAGCCCGAGCCGAGCGCAGCGTCCACCCGGTGGGCGAGCGCCGACAGCTGGGCCAGCTCGCGCGCCGCTCGGGTCTCTGCCTCACGCACCGCGCGGTTGCAGTCGTCGAGCTCTTGCTCGGCCTTGAGGATCGCGACGCAGGCGTCGGTCCCGGCGCAGAGGGTCGCGAGGAAGTTCTGCGGCAGCGCGAACGGCGTGGAGTCGGCGTAGAGGTACCTCATCGATGGTTCCTTCACGTGACCACTGCACGGACCATACCCTCCGCTCGCCTTGTAACTTTCCTCGCGCGGGCCGGACGCATTCGCGCGCGGGCGGAATCAGGCGCTCAGGGTGCGTGCTCATCCAGCGTGAGCGGAGCATTGCCTGCACCATGCAATCCGGCGCCCGGGTCCTGGTGGTCGGACGATCCACCCACCCGTTGTCGCCGTTACCTCCCGGTCAGCGCGAGCGCGACCAGGGTCAGCACCAGGATCACGATCATCGCCAGTCCGCCGCCGATCGCGTACATCGCCAGGCGTCGTCCGAGCGGTTCGGGAGCCTCGAGCTCGGCCTCGGGCTCGGGCTCGGGCCGGGGCTGAGTCGCGGGTGCGGCTTGCCACGGCGACGAGGTGGGCGAGCGTTCGGACGCGGTCGGATCCGAGACCGAGACGGGGCCGCGCTGCGCAGCGAGCTCGGGCGGTGGGCGAAACGCAGGTAGGCCCGTGGTCTCATCGATGAGCGCGCGCGCGCCGGCGCCGGCCTTGGGGACCGCCAAGCTCTGCGCCGGCAACATGGTCGTGGCCTCGTTCGCGCTCGAGCCCGCCGCGGCGCCCGCGAACACGGGCCCTTTGGCCTTCGGTTTGGCGCGCATCTCCTCGATCGCCGCGCGCAGCAGCGGATCCGAAGGGACGAACTGGGCGCCGAGCGCCTCGGTCTTCTCTTGCGAGACGCGGCGCGCCGAGGCGGCGCGAGCTGGAGCCGGCGACCTCGCGTCTTCGGGCGCTCGCCTCGCCGTCGGCGCGGAGTCGGTCGGGGCGGGGGCGAGGCCTCGCGCGCCGATCGATGCGGCGGGCGCGACGCGCGTCTCGTCGTTCTCGGCGTCGCCCGTCGTCTCCTCCGACAGATCGTCGAGGCTCGAGATCTCCTCGACCTGGCTGATCTCGAGCACCTCCTCCTCTTCGGGGGTCATCGGCCGCGCCTGCGCCGTCGACAAGGCGTAGATCCGCTCGAGCAGCCCCGCGGCTTCGGGAGGGGCGAGCCGGGCGACCGCGGCCGCGAGCTCGTACGCGCTCTGGGGCCGCGCGGCAGGATCCTTCTGCAGCGCGCGCTCGATGGCGGCCTCGAGCTCCGCGGGCACGTCCGGGTTGAGCGCCGACAGCGGCGTCGGATCGTCGCGCAGGATCGCCTGTGACAGGGCGATGGGGGCTGTCCCGAAGGGAGGTCGACCGCACAACATCTCGTAGGCGATCGCGCCGAGCGACCACAGATCGGCGCGCCGATCGAGCGGTCGACGCTGGAGCATCTCGGGCGAGGAATACGGCGAGATCCCCACGACCGCGGTGGCCTCGTCGGGTCCTGCCGGGCTCGGCTCGTCGAGCGGCTTTGCGGCCCCGAAGTCGATCACCTTCAGCACCGGGCGGCCAGCCACGAGCCCGGGGCTGCGCTCCGTGAGGAACATCTTCGAGGGGTCGAGATCGCGGTGCAGCAGCCCGTGCGCGTGGGCCTCCGCGAGGGCCTCGGCCGCTTGCAAGATCCACCCGACGGCGTCGCGGACGGGCAGGGCGCCGCGCTCCGACAGCAGCGACGCGAGGTCGCGCCCCTCGAGGTGCTGCCGGACCAGGTAGATGGACCCATCGGGCAGGGTGCCCATGTCGAGCACGCGCGCGACGTGCTCGGACGCCAGCCGCGAGAGCGCGCGGCCCTCTCGCTCGAGCTGACGGCGCGCTCCCGGCGACGAGACGACGCGGATCACGACGCGTTGATCGAACGCTGCGTGATCCGCGATGGCCAACAGGCCCCGTCCCGTCCCGAGGACGCTTCGGATCCGGTATCGGCCGGCGATGACGTCGCCTTCACGAAGGGCGCCGGTGCGCATCGCCGATGAATCCTAGCGCGACGTCAGGCGCCCTTGGCCTCGCCCTCGCCCTCGCCCTCGTCGTCGTCGTCGTCGTCGTCGTCGTCGTCGGCTTCGGCGAGCTGCTGCTCGATCTTGGCGATCTCCTCGTCCCGCTTGCGCTGCTCGGCCTCTTCGCTGCCCTCGCCGCGATCTTTGCGGAGCGCCTTCGCGGCCGCCGCGCGGGCCTGCTGCACCTTCTGGAGCAGGGCGGCCTTGGGAGCGATCAGCAGCATCATGGTGCGCTGATCCATCGTCGGCCGCACCTCGATCGTGGCGACCTCTTCGAGCTTCGACATGATCCGATCGAGCTGAGACTGCGCGACCTGCGGGTGGGTGATCTCGCGGCCGCGGAAGCGGACCGTGAACTTCACCTTGTCGCCCGCCTCGAGGAAGGCGTGAGCCGCGCGCGTCTTGAAGTCGAGATCGTGATCGTCCGTCTTCGGGCGGAGCTTGATCTCCTTCGTCTCGAAGGCGGCGGTCTTGATGCGCGTCTCGCGCGCCTTCTTCTTCTCGTCGTACTTGAACTTGCCGTAGTCGAGGATTTTGCAGACGGGCGGGTCCGCCTTGGGGTTGACCTCGACCAAATCCAGCCCGCGCTCCTGCGCCCTCTTCAGGGCCTCGTGCGTCGGCAAGATGCCGAGCATCTCCCCGTCATCGCCGATGACGCGCACCTCCGGGACGCGGATTCGCTGGTTGATTCGGATTTGAGGTCCACGTTGCTGTTGGCGCGGATCGAATCGTCGCATCGACATGCAGGATCAGGCTCTCCTCGTTCAGGCGTACGGATAA
The DNA here is from genome assembly GCA_016719945.1 of Polyangiaceae bacterium. GTDB lineage: Bacteria > Myxococcota_A > Polyangia > Polyangiales > Polyangiaceae > Xiheicaenibacterium. The sequence goes on from JADJYE010000031.1 coordinate 275,754, forward strand.
GAAGCTCGGCCGCGTCCGCCTTAGGGGCGCGGTCGAGCCCGGATGAGAGACCATCGCTCGGGGAGCGGCAAGGGTGCTCGTCGCTCCCGGCGATTCTTCACGCGGACCGCTTCGCCAGGCGTGGCGCGCGGGACTCGCCCTCGAGCAGCTCGATGAAGGCGTCCAAGCCCATCGGCCCGAGGTCCTTGTTGAGGTCGCGGGAGCGAGGCGCGACCTGCCGGTTCGTGACCTCTTTGTCGCCGACCACGGCCACATAGGGGACTCGGGACAACCGGGCCGCGCGGATCTTCGCGCCGAGCTTGTCGGCGCTCAGGTCCGCGCGGGCGCGCAGGCCGCGAGCGGTCATCAGCGTCCCCAGCTCTTCGGCGTAGGCCGCCTGCTTCTCGCTGACCGTCACGATCGTGACCTGCTCGGGCGCGAGCCAGGTGGGGAAATTTCCGCCGACGTGCTCGATGAGCACCGACAAAAAGCGCTCGAGCGAGCCGAGGATCGCCCTATGCAGCATGACGGGGCGGTGGGCCGCGCCGTCGGCGCCGATGAAGTCCAGCTCGAAGCGATCGGGCAGGGCGTAGTCGACCTGGAGCGTGCCCAGCTGCCACGAGCGCTTGAGGGCGTCGTGGATGTGGAACTCGAGCTTGGGTCCGTAGAAGGCGCCCTCGCCCTCGGCCACCTCGTAGGCGAGCTCGGCCTCGTCGAGCGCTTGGGGGAGCGCCTTCTCGGCCAGGTCCCACTGCTCGTCGGAGCCGATGCGTTTGTCGGGGCGCGTGGCGAGCTTGATGTCGACCCGCTCGAAGCGGAACGCCGCGTAGACCTCGTACAAGAGCCGAATGAAGCTGCGGATCTCGTCGAACATCGTCTCCGGGCTGCAGAAGATGTGCGCGTCGTCCTGGCAGAAGCTGCGCACGCGAGCGAGCCCGTGCACGACGCCGCCGCGCTCGTAGCGGTGCAGGCGCCCGAAGTCGGCCATGCGCCAGGGCAGCTCGCGGTAGCTGCGGCGCCGGCTGCCGAAGATCAGGCAGTGGCTCGGGCAGTTCATCGGCTTGAGGCCGAGGCGCTCCATCTCCGACAGGTGGTCGACCACCGCGCGGTCGCGCTCGGCGTCCTTCGCTTTGTATTCGTGGTGGTGGTCGTGGTGCACGCCCACCGAGAGGCTCATCTTCGCCTCGTCGAGGTACTCCGCCGTCATCGGCAGGTACATGTTCTCACGGTAGTTCGGCAGGTGCCCGCTCGTCTCGAACAGGCGCTTGTCGAAGATCTGCGGCGTCATCACCTCTTCGTAGCCGTAGTCGACGTACAGCTCGCGCATGAACGAGACGAGCCGGTTGTAGACGAACGCCCCCTTCGGCAAGAGGAACGGCATCGCCGGCGCGTACTCGTGGAACATGAACAGCTCGAGCTCTTTGCCGAGCTTGCGGTGGTCTCGCTCCTTCGCCTCCTCGAGCAGCTTCAGGTGGTCGGCGAGGTCTTTCTCCGACGCGAACGACGTGCCGTAGACGCGCTGGAGCATGGGGTTTCGCTCGTCGCCCCGCCAGTACGCGCCCGCGACGCTCGTCAGCTTGATGGCGCCGATGAAGCCCGTGTCGGGGACGTGTGGCCCTTCGCACAGGTCGAGCCACTCGGCCTCTTGGTGGCCGGCGGCCGCCCCCGGGAGCGAGCCGTGCCGGTACAGCGAGATCTCGACGTTTGCCGGGAGCCGCTCGATGTGCTCGCACTTGTACGTCTCGCCGAGCTTGTCGAACAGGGCGCGCGCGGCCTCGCGCGCGACGACCTCGCGCACGAAGGGCCGCTTCTTCGAGACGATCTCCTTCATCGTCGCCTCGATCTTCGCGAGGTCCTCGTCGTTGAAGGCGCCCTTCGGCGAGTCGAAGTCGTAGTAGAAGCCGGCGTCCGTCGCGGGGCCGAACGTGACCTTGGTGCCCGGGAAGAGCCGCTGCACCGCGTCCGCGAGGACGTGCGCCGTCGAGTGACGGATCATGTGCAGCCCCTCCGGGTCGGACGCGCGGATCGGCTTGAGGCTCGACGCGTCGGCCGGGGGCGCGATCGGCGTGTGCAGATCGACCGTGCGCGAGCCGCGCCCCTCAGGGACGCGGGCGCCGACGATGGAGGGGTCTTTCTGGATCTCGGCGGCGAGGAGCTCTCGCAGCGTGCGGCGGTCGGAAGAGGAAGGGTGCATGGGGGGGACTGGACGGGCGACGGGGCCCGGCGCCTGACGCGAGAGCGTTAGTCCGCCCTCACGCACGCGAGAAGAGGCTTCGATCGGGCCCCCTGGAACAAGCCGCCGCGCCCATCGCTTCTACCGCGCGGAAACGAGGCGAGAGGAGAAGTGGCCAGGCTGGAGCGCTGAGTGGGCTTGGGCAGGGCCTCGCAGAGCGAGAGGAGAAGTGGCCAGGCTGGAGCGCTGAGTTGGCTTGGGCAGGGCCCCGCAGAGCGAGAGGAGAAATGGCCAGGCTGGAGCGCTGAGTGGGCTTGGGCAGGGCCCCGCAGAGCGAGAGGAGAAATGGCCAGGCTGGAGCGCTGAGTGGGCTTGGGCAGGGCCCCGCAGAGCGAGAGGAGAAGTGGCCAGGCTGGAGCGGAGTCTGTGCTCCGGCGAGGCCCCGCAGAGCGATTTTAGTTAGGGGGTCTGATGCAGACCCCCTCGGGCTCCGCGCTGCGCGCGGTCCCTCACCCCCAACTCCGGCCTCCGGGGCTTGCGCTCCTCGGCCGTGCAGAGGCGCGCTGGGGACACGAGCCGAAGGCAAGTGTCCCTCTCGCGACTGGGGACACGAGCCGAAGGCAAGTGTCCCTCTCGCGACTGGGGACACGAGCCGAAGGCAAGTGTCCCTCTCGCGACTGGGGACACGAGCCGAAGGCAAGTGTCCCTCTCGCGACTGGGGACACGAGCCGAAGGCAAGTGTCCCTCTCGCGACTGGGAAGGGACACGAGCCGAAGGCAAGTGTCCTCTCGTCTGCAGTGTGCGCCGAACGGCGCACCGCGCGCTCCGGTTTCGCGTGGGGCGCATCGCGCCCAATGCGAAACCGCGAGGGCCCCGCGGAGCGGGCGAGCGCGCAAAAATTTGTAGGCGCGATTGGGTTCGAACCAACGACCCCTACCGTGTCAAGGTAGTGCTCTACCGCTGAGCTACGCGCCTGGGTCTCGTGCGGTGACCACCTCGCGGCGTCACCAGCGCGCGAACGTCTACTCGGTGGTCACGACACTGTCAAGACGAGCGCGAGTCGTTCTGTCTGACGCTGTTCAAAAGAGGGGCTTCGGACCTTGCCGGCCCCGTCGAAACTGACTAAGCACCCCCGACCTTGTCCAACAGCGCACACCTCTTGCAGCCCTCCACACCCGACGCACCCTCGGGCGCGCCCGCGCCGCAAGGCGGCGGCGGCGGGGGCTTCGGCGGCGGCGGCATCACCTCGATGCTGTTCCTCCTGCTCCCCATCGTCCTCATCCTCTTCATGATGCGGAGCCAGAGCAAGAAGCAGAAGCAGATCGAGAGCTCGCTGAAGGTGGGCGACCGCGTGGGTACGCGCGGCGGCGCCATCGGGAAGATCGTGAAGGTCGGCGATCGAACGGTCGAGCTCGAGCTCGCGCCGGGCGTGACGGTCGCCTTCCGAAAGGACTCGATCGAGGGGCAAGACGTCGACCCGAAGAAGGCCGACGACAAGAAGAGCGAGAAGGCCGACGACAAGAAGGTCGAGAAGTCCGACGACAAGTCGAAGGACAAGGTCTCGAAAGACAAGAGCTGACCGTGAGCTACACGTATCTGCAGTTTGGGTTCGGCGGCGCAGCCGTGCTGCTCGCCGTCGCCGCGTACGCGGTCAAGTCGAAGCGCGGCGCGCTCGGCTGGGCGGCCGCGTCGGCGCTGGCCGCCGGCCTCGCCGCGTACAACCAGGTGTTCTGGGTCACGGCCGTCTTCGGCATGATGGTCCCTTGGGCGCTGTTCAGCGCCACGAGCTACCTCGACAGCGCCTGGCGGACCAAGGTCGGCTTCTGCATCTACCTCAGCTGCGCCGCCGCCCTCTGCATCTACCCGACGTACATCGACGAGCGCTTCGATCGTCCCGACCAAGACCCGTCCTTCACCCCCGAGCAGCAGGCCGAGATCGACGCCCGCTCGAAGGCGGGTGAGTTCGGCTTCGGCCGCTTCGTCCGCGCCAACATCCCGTTTCGCCTCGTTCGCGGCCTCGACCTCAAGGGCGGCTTCCGCGTCGAATACGTGGTCGACGTCCAGCAGGCCATCAAGGACCGCCGCGACCGCGCGTTCGACACCGTGCGCACCGAGCTCGCGCGCTCGTTCAAGATCATCGGCGACGACCAGCTCCCGAACGTCGAGAACCTCGAGAAGCTCGCCGAGCGCGTCGTCGTCACCAAGCCCCGCGAGGACGTCGGCAAGATCGTCATCACCTTCAAGGACGAGGCCGACGTCGCGGTCGTCAACGACGACTTCAAGAAGGCCTTCACCGGCGAGTTCGGCATCGTGCAGGGCGGCGGCGAGAAGAAGAAGATCGTCACCTTCCAGATGAAGAAGGACGCGCAGGACGAGTACCGAAAGCGCGCGGTCGACGAGGCGAAGCAGACCGTGCTCCGACGCGTCGACACGCTCGGCCTCAAGGAGGCCGCGGTGTCCCCGCGCGGCGACTCGATCGTGATCGAGATGCCCGGCACCGACGACCGCTCTTTCAAGGAGATCGTCGACATCGTCAGCCAGACGGCGCGCCTCGAGTTCAAGCTCCCCGACGACGACGCCGACTTCTTCGGCGCGATGGCGCAGCAGGCCGACGCCGGCCAGTGCGAGTCATGCACGGCGGAGGGCATCGTGTTCGGGCGCGAGAACGCGCCTGGATACCAGGGCATCAAGAGCTACGCGGTGCTGCGCAAGCGCCCCGGCGAGTCGATGAAGGCCGCGCGCGAGCGCTTCAAGCTCTGGGTCGAGAACAACCTCGAGGTGCCCGACACCCACCAGGTCGTGTACGGCAAAGAGCTGCGCATGAACGAGGACACCGGCGAGATCGAGGAAGAGGGGTGGCGCAGCTACTACGTCTTCTCGAAGGCCGAGGTCACCGGCGACCAGATCCAGGCCGCGAGCAAGAGCGCCGACTCTTCCCCGGGCGGCCTCGGCCGCTGGCAGGTCAACCTCGAGTTCGACGCCTCCGGCGCGAGCTCGTTCGAGCGCATCACCGGCGCGAACGTGGGCAAGCGCTTCCTCATCATCCTCGATGAGGCCGTCGAGAGCGCCCCGACCATCCAGTCGAAGATCTCGGGCGGCGGCGCGCGCATCACGATGGGGCAGGGCTCCACGCAAGACCAGCTCAAGAACGCCGAGAAGCTCGAGCTCGTGCTCAAGTCCGGCGCGCTGCCTGCGCCCCTCGACTACAAGGGCATGCAGAAGATCGGCCCTTCCCTCGGTCAGGACGCGATCCTTCAGGGGGTCAAGGGCGCCGCCTTCGGGTTCGGTGCGATCTTCGTCATCATGATCGTGATCTACGCCCGCGCTGGCCTGATCGCGAACGTGGCGGTCATCTTCAACCTGCTGCTGCAGATGATGGTCCTCACGATGTTCGGCGCCGCGCTCACGCTGCCCGGCCTCGCGGGCCTCGCCCTCACCGCCGGCATCGCCGTCGACGCGAACGTCCTCATCAACGAGCGCATCCGCGACGAGATGCGCGCCGGCAAGAGCGCGCGTCAGGCCGTGGACATCGGCTACGACCGCGCCTTCAGCGCGATCATCGACGGCCACGTCACGACGCTCATCTCGGGCATCATCCTCTTTCAGTACGGCACGGGGCCCGTCAAAGGCTTCGCGGTCACGCTCATGATCGGGATGATCACGAGCCTCTTCACCGCCGTCATCTGCACCCGCCTGGTCTTCGATTGGGTCGTGCGCTGGCGCAAGGTCAAGCAGATCAGCATCGGCTGACGAGAAGGCACCATGTATCTGATCAAGCCGGGCAAGCTCTTCGACTTCATGGGGATGAGGCGGTATTTCTACCTCCTCTCCGCCGTCCTCGTGATCGGCAGCATCATCACCTTCTTCGTGCCCGGCCCCCGCTGGGGCACCGACTTCAAGGGCGGCACCGAGCTGGTCGTGGCGTTCAAGCAGCCGGTCGAGCCAGGGGCCGTGCGAGAGGCCATCGAGGGCATCAAGACCGCTCAGGGAGGCCAGGCTTTCGAGGCCCCCGAGGTCGTCGCCGTGCCCGACCAGGCGAACCACTATCTCATCCGCGTCCAAGAGGTTTCGAGCGTCAGCGAGGACGCCAAGCTCGCCATCTCGCGGCAGCTCTGCTTCGCTGACGCAGACGCCCCGGCCGACTGCAGCCCGGAGCTCACGCCGACCGAGGTGCGCTTCAGCCCCGGCGGCGAGAAGATCACGATCCGCTACGACTGGCAGCTGTCCAAGCTCGACAACGAGCTGATCGTCGACGGTAAGACCGCGCGCCAGCGCAAGATCGCAGAGCTTACTGCGGCGATCCTGGGGCGCATGGCCAGCGCGCAGGGGGTCGCCCTCGTCGATCACCACGCGGTCGAGATCATCGGCTTCAAGGACCACGACTCCAAGGTCGAGGTGAGGCTCAAGGCGACCGGCGATCAGCTGATGGCGGGCATCAAGGCGCACTTTGGCCCCGAGATCGCCCCCGAAGAGCCGGTCTCCACCGAGTGGATCGGCGCCAAGGCGGGCGCCGAGCTGCGTGAGAACGCGCTGAAGAGCATCGGCATCGCGGTGTTCATCATCATGGTGTACATCGCGTTCCGCTTCGACCTGCGGTTCGCTCCCGGCGCCCTCGTTTCGCTGGTCCATGACGTGCTCATCGCCATCGGCGCCATGTGCCTGACCGGCCGCGAGATCGGCATCAGCACGGTCGCCGCCGTGCTCACCGTCGCCGGCTACACCCTGACCGACACGGTCGTCGTTTACGACCGCATCCGTGAGAACCTGGGCCGGCACCGCGGGCTCACGTTCCCGCAGCTCGTGAACCTCTCGGCCTCCGAGATGCTCGGGCGCACCCTGGTGACGAACCTCACGGTCATCGCTTCGCTCACGATGTTCCTCGTCTTCGGCACGCAGGTCATCCGAGACTTCGCCTTCGTCATGCTGGTCGGCACCATCGTCGGCACGTACTCGTCGATCTACGTCGCGGGCCCGATCACCGAGTGGGTCGACCGCGCCCTGTTCGCGCAGAAGGTCACTCGGGCGAAGGTCTCACGCAGCCGCGCCCAGAAGCGGGCCGACGCGGTCGTTTGAGCGACGGCTCGGCGCGCGCGCGCCTCGAGGACCCGGGCGCCCCCCAAGCGGAGGCGGAGGCGCTCCGGGCCGCGTATGGGCTGTCGTTCACCGGCGCGGCGGTGCTCGCGCGGCAGCGGCCCGCCACGGGGGACCTCGAGCGGTGGCTCGATCCCAAGCTCAGCCACCTGACGCCGCCGGCGGGCATGGTCGATCGCGATGCCGCGACCGAGCGGATCGCGCGAGCGATCCGTGAGCGAGAGAAGATCTGCGTCTTCGGGGACTACGACTGCGACGGCATCACCGCCTGCGCCATCATGACGAGCGTCATCGGGGCGCTCGGCGGCCAGGCGACGCCGCTGTTGGCGACGCGCACCGAGGGGGCCTACGGCCTCTCCATCCCTGCGCTCGCTCGGGTGCAGGCGAGCGGCGCGACCCTGCTCGTGACCTGCGACTGTGGCTCGAGCGATCACGAGCGCATCGAGACGGCTCGCCGGGCAGGGATCGACACGGTGGTGATCGATCACCACCTCGTCCCGAAGGAGCCTCTACCGGCCCTCGCGTTCCTGAACCCGCACCGGCCCGAGTGCAGGTTTCCTTTCAAGCACCTGGCGTCCTGCGGGCTGGCGCTCAGCATGGGCGCTGCCCTCCGGCAGGCGCTCGGCAAGGAGCTCGACCTGCGGCCGTTGCTCGATCTGGTGGCCATCGGCACCGTCGCGGACGTTGCTCCCCTCGTCGGAGACAACCGCGCGCTCGTCCGCGCGGGCCTGCGCGTCCTCGCCACCGGCGCGCGGCCGGGCGTGCGCGCGCTGGCGGATCTCGCGCGCATCGATCTGTCCCGCGGGATGTCCACCGAAGACATCGGCTACCGCGTCGCTCCCCGCCTCAACGCCCCGGGGCGGCTGGGAGATCCCGACGAGTCGCTGCAGCTGCTCTTGTCGCGGGACCCCGCCACCGCGGCCGGCCTCGCGGCGTCGATCGAGCAGGCGCAGCTGCAGCGACGGGTCGTGCAAGGCAAGATGGTCGAGGAGGCGCTCTCGGACATCCGCGAGCAAGGCCTCGACGCGCTCGCGGGCGTCGTCATCGCGCGCCAGGGCTGGCACCCGGGCGTGGTCGGCATCGTCGCCGGCAAGGTCGCCGAGGCGCTCGGCAAGCCGACGATCGCGATCGCGCTGGAGGGGGCCACCGGCCGTGGCTCGGTGCGCGGCCCGTCTGGTTTTCCGCTCTACGACGCGCTGTGCCTGGCCCGAGGCGAGCTCGCGGGCTTCGGCGGGCACCAGGCCGCGGCTGGGGTCCACGTCCGGTCCGAGCGGCTCGACGCGCTGCGAGCCAGCTGGGACAAGGCCTGCGCCGAGCTGGGCAAGACGGTCCCGGAGCGCGAGAGCGGGCTCGCCGCCCGCCTCGACCCACGCGACCCGCTGAGCGCGGTCCTCGCGGACCTGGAGCGGTTCGAGCCCTTCGGCGAGGGCAACCCGCAGCCGCTCTTGTACCTCCACGAGGTGATGGGCCGCTCGACGCGCAACCTGAAGGGACACCTGAAGCTCGAGCTGTCGCTCGACGGGCAGCCGCTGACCGGAATCTACTTCGGGATGGGCGAACAGGCGGCCGAGCTCGCGGGCGCGCGCCTGTCGATGAGCGGGGCGTTGCGTCGCAACACCTTCGCGGGCGGCGCAGAGCTGCAGGTGAGGGGCATCGGGCCCCGGGTCGGGTAGACTCGGCGCTCCGGTCGAACATGGCGAAGTCCGGCGAGCCCCTCATCCGCTTCAGCGGCGTCCGCAAGGCGTTCGGCCCGAAGGTGATTTACCGGCACCTCGATCTCGACATCTTCGCGGGCGAGACCGTCGTCGTGATGGGCGGGTCGGGTGTCGGCAAGAGCGTCATGCTCAAGCTGCTCATCCGCCTGCTCGAGGCGGACCGGGGCGCCATCAGCTTCCATGGCCGCGACGTCATGAAGATGCGCGACCGCGAGGTGGCCCGAGTCCGACGGAGCATCGCGATGTTGTTCCAGGGCGCCGCGCTGTTCGACTCGATCTCGGTCGGAGAGAACGTCGAATACGGGCTCAAGGAGCACTTTCGCGAGGAGATGACGCCCGCACAGATGGCCGAGCGCGTCGACTGGGCGCTCTCGCTCGTCGGCCTGCCGGGGATCGAGCACATGCGCCCTGCCGACCTCTCGGGCGGCATGAAGAAGCGCGTGGGGTTGGCGCGGGCGATCGCGATCCAGCCCGAGGTCCTGCTCTACGACGAGCCGACGACCGGCCTGGACCCCATCAACACCGAGCGCATCAACCACCTCATCATGGGCCTGAAGGAGGCGATCAACGTGACGTCGATCGTCGTCACCCATGACATGAAGAGCGCCTTCACCGTGGCGGACCGTATGGCCATGGTGCACAGCGGCGCCATCATTTTGCACGGCACCCCGGAGGAGTTCCGGTTCAGCACCGACCCGCGCGTGCATGACTTCATCAACGGGATCGCCCCCGTCAACGAGGACGTCGAGACCCTGCTGAAGAGCTAGCCCGAGCAACAACGAGGGGCTCGCCTGCGCAGGTCGTGCTGCTAGACTGACGCAGATGGCGGCGTCGAGGGATCTCAAGGTGGGCATCTTCGTGCTCGCGGGGCTGTTCCTCTCCGCGCTCGTGATCTTCCTCATCGGCGAAGAGCGCAACCTGTTCGACCCGTCCGTCGAGTTCCGCACGAGCTTCACCGACGTCCAGGGCCTCAAGCCAGGCGCGCCCGTGCGCATGGGCGGCCTCGATCTGGGTCAGGTGTCGGACGTCGGCTACGACCCCAAGGCGCCAGCCGAGGCGACGGTCTACGTCACGTTCTGGATCAAGCGCAGCGAGGCTCAGCGGGTCAAGACCGACACGCGCGCGAAGATCGCGAACAAGGGCCTCCTCGGCGACAAGATGATCGAGCTGGTGCCCGGCGAGAGCACCACCCCGGCCGAGCCCAACGCGCTGCTCGAGGGCGACAAGCCCTCGGACATGTTCGGCAAGATCGAGGAGATGGCGGCCAAGGCGGAGCAGGTGATGGACAACATCGAGAAGGCCACCCGGCCGCTCGGTGACGAGAAGCTCCACCAGAACATCCAAGGCTCGGTCGCGTCCGTGAACACGATCCTCAAGGAGGTCGCGGAGGGCGACGGCTACGCCAACAAGATCCTGAGCGACCCGGCCGAGGCCGAGCGCATCTCGGCGACGGTCAAGAGCCTGGAAGGCACCGCGAAGGAGGCCGAGTGTCTCATCAAGGACGTGCGCGGCGTCGTCGGGCGCGTCTCCAGCGGCCCAGGCTTCGCGCACGATCTGCTCTACAACAAAGAGGGCCCAAAGGGCGTCGCGGAGTTCGCGTCGGCGGCCAACGAGGTCGCCCTCACGCTCAAGGGCATTCGCGAGAACAACAGCCTCGCCCACGATCTCTTGTACGGGGGCACCGGCGACACCGCGGTGGTCATCAAGAATTTCGCGGATCTTACCGGCGATCTCAAGGCGATCGTCGCCGACATCCGCGCCGGAAAGGGCACCATCGGCGGGCTGCTCGTCGACCCCTCGATCTACGAGGACGTGAAGATCGTCCTTGGTAACGTCCAGCGCAACGACGTGCTCCGAGCGCTGGTGCGCTACTCGATCAACAAGGACGAGCCCAAACCCGAGGTCCAGGTCGCCGGCCCGAAGTAGCTCGCGAAGAAGCTGGCAGGTGCCGTGGTTGAGCGGACGAAACTGGGCACGTGCCGTCGTTTGAGCTCTGCACGACCGAGGAGCGCCAGCCCCGGAGGTCGGAGGCGGGGGTGAGGGACCGCGCGAAGCGCGGAGCCCGAGGGGGGCTGCATCAGACCCCCTGACTCAAATCGCGCTGCGGGGCTGGCCTCTGCAGCCAAGGCGACTCAGACGCCGCCTCTCGTCTCGCTCTGCCTCGCGCGCTCGGCGCGAACCGAGCTCACAAGATCTCGATCACGATCAGCGCGTCGACGCGGATCCCCTCGGGCGGAAACTCGTAGGCCAGGTCGATCGTCCCGCTCCACTCGATGCGGATGGTCTTTCCGTCGGGGAAGAGAGGCCTTAGGTCCCCATCGTAGAGGATGTCGAGCGGCGCCATGGTGTCGTTCGCAGGGAACGAGGTCGACTGGGCCACGAGCGTGCGGCTCTCGGCGTTCACGACCTCGGCGAAGAGGCTGGTGAGGAAGCGCAGGTCGTCGACGCCCTCCGGGGCCCGAAGCAGGACGCGCTCGAGCGTGGCGCCCTGATCTGGATCGGCCGGCTCATCGAGGTTGTACTCGGTCCAGCCCCAGAACGACCCGCTGTCCGTCTTCGTGACGACCACGAAGGCCTCGATCGTCTCCTCGCCAGCCAGCGCCGCACAGCCCTGCGCAGCGGCCGCTGCCGCGAACGTCGGGAAGAGCCTGAGGACCTGTCGCCTTCGGAACGAGTTGGCCATGGTCACCGTCGATGCAAGAGTCATGCGCCTTATCGGGAGCCCCCACGCCGCGGTCGCCCCTGCAATGTAGGAGCACCACCGGGCCGCCGTATTCATGGCTACGCGGGAGACATGCCCGCGGTTTTGGCGATCGATCACACAGACGACGCGCGCGCCAACTTGTGCCTCAGCAGGTGTGCGGTCTCTGACGGGCCCGCGGCTGCCCCGGATCGCCCCGACCGCTTGCAATCCATGGGTAGCGCGCGTAGCGAACGGCCCCATGTCCATTGAGCTCGCCGCTCGTCTCGGTGCGGTTGCGCCGAGCGCTACCCTCGCCATGGCCGCCGAGGCCGCCAAGCTGACCGCTCGCGGCGTGAAGGTGTTCTCCTTCAGCGTCGGCGAGCCAGACTTCCCGACGCCTGCGCACGTGATCGAGGCGGCCAATCAGGCGCTCGCGGCTGGCGCGACCCGCTACACGGCCGTCACGGGCACGCCCGAGCTCAAGGCCGCCATCATCGAGGCGACGAAGCGCGACCGGGGCTACGAGACGACGGCCGATCGCATCACGGTGTCGTGCGGCGCGAAGCACGCGCTCTTCAACCTGGCGGCGGCGCTGTACGACCCGGGAGACGAGGTCATCATCCCGGCGCCCTATTGGGTCAGCTACCCCGAGCAAGTGCGGATGATGGGGGCGGTCCCGATCATCGCCGAGACGACGGCCGCGGGGGGCTTCCGCCTGACGCCCGAGGCGCTCGCCGCGGCCGTCACTCCGCGGACCAAGGCGCTGATCTTGTGCACGCCCTCCAACCCGACCGGCGCTGCGTACGACGAGGCGTCTCTGCGTGCCCTGCTCGAGCTCGCGGCGCAGGGCAGCTACTACGTCATCGTCGACGAGATTTATGCAGACCTCGTCTATGGGGGTTTCAAGCACGCCTCCGCGGGCCGACTGGGGGCGTCCCTCGGCGACCGTCTCATCATCGTCGATGGCGTCAGCAAGACCTACGCGATGACCGGCTGGCGCATCGGCTGGAGCATCTCGGGGCCGAAGGTGGCGAAGGCGCTCGCCGTGATCCAGGGGCAGAGCACCACGAACCCCGCGGCCGTCTCTCAGGCTGCGGCGCGCGCTGCGCTCCTCGGCCCGCGCGAGTCGGTCGAGTCGATGCGCGTCGCCTTCGAGCGTCGCCGCGATCGGATGGTCGGCGGCCTCAACGCGCTCGGGCTGCCGTGTCGGACCCCCGAGGGGGCCTTCTATGCGTTCGCCGAGGTCAGCTCGCTGCTCGGAGCGAAGGTGACCTCTGCCGGAGCCGAAACAACGCTCGCGACGGACGACGACATCGCGATGTGGCTGCTGTCCGAGGCGCACGTAGCCACGGTCGCGGGTACACCCTTCGGGGCGCCTGGGTTCTTGAGGCTCTCGTACGCGACCTCGGACGCCGACATCGAGGCCGGCCTCGCTTCGATGGCTCGGGCGATCTCCACCGCCACGCGCTGACGGGCTTGCGCGGCCGCGGGCCGTACGATAGAAGCCTGTCTCGCCGGGCGCATAACTCAGCGGTAGAGTGCGACCTTCACACGGTCGAAGTCGCAGGTTCGAATCCTGCTGCGCCCACCGAAGCTCACGCGCTGACCGAGCGCGCGCCGCCCCGGCGTCACCGGGCCGCTTACCTCCCGTTGATCGCGGTCACGGCGGCGTTGAGCTCCGCGCGGTCTCCCAGGCAGGGGTAGCAGTCCTTGCGGACGATGAAGTTGCCGCAGCTGTCCTTCGGCTGAAGGGGCGTGAGGTAGTTGAGGCTGCGCTTGTCGCCGGACTTCTCGGCCTCGGCGAAGAGCTCCTTGCGCGCGCAGGGCTGCGCATCTCGCAGGCGCACGGCGATCGAGAGGGCTGGGGACATCAGCTGCTTGGTGTCCGGCTCCTTGAGGGCCGCGTTGGCCCGGTCTTTCACGGATTTCGAGACGCTCGGCGCGAGCGTGAGCTCGTACAGGCGGTCAGGACCGGAGCCGCCAAGCCCGCTCGACATCAGCTCGAACGCCAGATCCTGCGCGTCCGGCTGGCCGCTCGCCCCGCGGGTCACGATCTGGAGGATGTCCTTGTCCTCTGCGGCCTTCGGGCTCGCTGCGACGAGCGAGCGCACCGTGATGAGAGCGTCCTTGAGGCCGCTCGCCTGCGCCGCCTGGGTCCTCGCGAGCTTCTTGAGCAGGCGCGGGCTCTTCGGGGCTCGCTTACGCAGCGCCTCGAGCTCGGCGACCGTCGTCGCCTTGTCGATCATCTCGTCATCGACCGCCTCTTCCGCCTCGGCGGGGGCCGTCGAAGTCACGGTCGCCTGGCGCTCCGAGCTCGCCGCGCGCGGCCCGCTGGGCTGGGAGCCGGAGGCGGGAGGCTGAACGTCGGGGGTCGAGGTCGACGAGGAGCTCGCGGCCTCGAGGGCGCCGACGACGTCGTCGTCTCGCAGCTGAGGCAATACGACGACGAGCACCACCAAGAAGAAGAGGCCCGCGCTAGCGATCCCTGGCAGGTGTTCGGTTGCCATGGTCGTGCGCGAGCCTTGGGTGTTGTTTGGCGAGCTGCCTACGCCGGCTCGGCTCAGCCGTCCTCGTAGAGCGGAGGCGGGGGCGGAGGCGGAGGCGGCTTGACCGTCGGCGGCGGGGGCGGCGGAGGAGGCGGAGGCGGAGGAGGCTTGACCGTCGTCGGCGGCGGGGGCGGCGGAGGAGGCGGAGGCGGAGGCGGCTTGGCCGTCGGCTTCGTCGAGGCCTCGGGCTTCGTCGATGCCGCCGCGGTGGCCGTCGCGGTCGCGGTGGCCGTCGCGGTCGCGGTGGCCGTTTCGGTCGCCGTCGGCGCGGCCGTCTCCGTGGTCGTGGGCGTCGCGGCGGCGGTGGCCGTCTGCTTCGCGGTCACGGCGGTCGTCGGCTTCGTCGAAGCCGACGGCGCGCTCTGCGTCTGCGTCGGGGCCGTTCCCGTGGTCGGCGTGTCATCACCCTTCATCATGTAGGCGACGACACCGATGGCACCCGCCGCGACGACCCCGAGCAGGATCAGCTTCCCGCTCCCGCTCTTCTCCTCTGCGTCCACCTTCGAAGGCGGCACGCTCGCCGGCGGCCGAGTCGACTTGACCTCGGGCTTCTTGTCCGCGATCGCGGCCGCCTTCTTCGGCTCGTCTGCGGGCTTCGGCGCGGGCTTCGCCTCAGGCTTGGGCGCAGGCTTCGCCGCCACCTCGGCCTTCTCGTCGTCCTCGGGCTCGTCGCGGGGAATCGATTTCGCCGCAGCCTTGGGCTCCTCTTTGGCTGCGCTCGGCTTGGGCGTCGCCTTGGGCTCCTCCTTCTTGGGCTCTGGCGTGCCGATGTCGGAGAGCGACTCGCCAGCTTCGGACAGCGCTTGCTGAAGCAGCTCGGCGGCCTGCTTCATGACGGTCCGCTCTTCGGGCGGCCGCGTCTCGGCTTCCTCGCTCTTCGGGAAGAACCCGCCAGCGGGCTTGTCCGCAGGCTCGGCCTTCGCTTCCTCGTCTTCGGCAGCGGCCTTCGGCGACGAGCCGATGGCGCCAAGGCCGAGCATCGTCGCCGCGCGCTTCTCGGCCTTGACGGCCGCGGGGGCGCTCTTCGCTGGGGCCGCGGCAGCAGCCGGAGGCTCGCTCGGCCCCACGCCACCGCCCAAGCCATCGCTGCCTCGCTCGAAGGCCGACGGCCTGCCGCCGGACTTGTCGACGAGCTTCTGGATGACGGCCTTCGACTTGTCGTCGATCTTGATGAACTTGACGCCCATTCCGGCGGGCGAATCGCTGCCGGCCTGATCGGGCTCTCGCTTCCAGACGACGCGTCCGACGCCCGACAAGACGGCTTGTTCGTCCGCGATGCGGATCTCGAACTTGAGCAGCGTGCCGGGAGGGAACGGAGACGGGGTCTTGATGTAGATGCCGCCCCTGCTGACGTCGGAGGCGTGATGCTCGATGAATTCGTCGACGGTCGCGCTCTTGTAGCGAACCGTCATGCTGAGCACCTTTGCTCGCGGGTCCTTCCGAGTGTCCTGAGCCACGATAGGGGGTCTCCAACGAGGGGCGTGGAGCCGCCACGTTTGGCGCTTCCTGCAGCCCCTCTTACGAAGGCGTGCTCACGCGGGAAACTCCGCGCGAGAGTCGACGACGAGGCATCGTACTTCCGTCGAAAGGCGCGCGACAAGTTCATCCTTCGCGAGTTCTTGGCGAACGACCGAGGCGAGCCGTTTTCGTGATACCAAAGGGGCCGGATGCGGGCGCGCGATCACTTCCGAGCGCACGGGCGAAAGGCGGTAAACCTGGCCGCGAGCCTGTGCGACGAGCTGCGCTCTTTCGAGGAGGAGGCCCGTATCAAGAACCTGGGGCTGGGCGGCGCGTGTGTGGAGCTCGGCGCTCGCTCCACCGCCGAGCCGCACGTGGGTCGTCCTGACGCGCTCGTGCTCTTGGAGGTGATCGCCCCGAGCTTGTGGGATCCGCTCATCCTACGCGGGCGCGTCGCGTGGTCCCGTCGGGTTGCGCCTCAGCAGCCGATGCGCGTCGGCCTGCGCTTCGAGCATCGCGAGCAAGGCAGCCTCTTCGCTCTGTTCCAGCTGCTCGGCACGCAAGCGTTCGACGGCTAGTCCGACCGGAGGTCGGACCCGCAAGATCAAGGGGGGTGGAACATAGGTCGGGGTGAGGCTCGGGGATTGCCCGGCCTTCACTTGCGAGCGTGAGCGAGGGCCGGGCGAACCCCGAGCCGAACTAGGGACACCCCCTCTAGTCCCGCGCGCTGCGCTGGCGGGACCGGGCCTCGAGCACAACGTCAGAACGCGACGACAGGCGCGATCGTTGGGGAGATCGTGAAGCCCACGGTCGGGAAGAGCACCATGAACTTGAGCTCTCCCGAGATGCCGAAGTGGCGGTGGAACATGTACGAGACGCCGCCGCCGAACGTGACGAAGGTGAGGCCAGCGAGCTGGTACGCGTCGACGCGACGCTCGACCGCGGGCCCACCCTCGGCGCACGACTCGCTCGCCTCTTCGTTCTCACCCAGCAGCTGATCGCACACCGTGACGGGAACCGAGGAGTTGACCTGCGCGCCGCCGCCGCCGATGAACACGTGCGGCGCGAAGTCTCCGCCCTTCGGGTTCGGGTTGAGGAACTTCCACGAGGCGCGCGCCTCGAGGTGCGCGGGGAAGAACGAGTTGGCTGCAGGGGTGCCGCTGCCGTCGGGGATCGCGGGGCAGCCTTCCTCGCCGGGCGTACATGGGTACGGCCCGCCGATCGCGTAGCCGACGCGAGCGCCGAGGCCGAGGCCGAACTTGAAGAAGTAGTCGTAGCCGACGAAGACGCGCGTGCCGCCGTAGGCGAGGCCGCCGTTGATGGCGTTCGTACCGTTGAGCCCCGCGGGGACGCCGAAGAACTGCGTGCTGGGGTCGGTGTCGGGGAGCATGCAGACGTAGCTCGCGCTGCTCTCCCCGCTGCACACGTTCTCGCCGCTGGATACGTAGGCGATGTCGACCTGCACCCCGACCGACAGCAGGTGCTGCGTCCCGTCCGTGGTGCCGCCGGTGTCGGGGCCGTCGTTGCCCTCGCCGGGCGTGCACACGCCGCTGGCGCAGATCAGCCCCTTGGCGCACTCGGGGGTCGCGTCGCAGATCGCGTCGACTGGCTTGCCGCTGCCGTCGCCCTTGCAACCCGGGAGGCCGGGGGCAGTCCTCGACGACGGAGCACTTCTTCGGAGGCTCTTTGCCAGGCAGGCTCGGCTTGTCGCCCGTGATCTTGTTCTTGATCGTGACCTTGAACGGCGCCTTCATGGAGCCCGCGGTCGCGATCGGCGTGCCACCCTCGTCGCTCGCGATGATGAAGTAACGCAGCTCGCCGGTCGAGGTGACGGCGTCGCACGGGACCACGCCGCCGAAGCCGCCCTCCATCTTCTCGAGGACCAGCGTCTCCCACTTGGTGCCGCCATACGGCTTGTAGCGCGCGATCACCTTCGCGGCGCCCATGTCGTCGCCGACCTCGGCGAAGACCGGGACCGGCGTGTTCACGGCCTGCTCCGCCACCGGGGTGTGCGGGAAGTCGCTCGCGACCGGCGCCGCGGTGTCGCCGCCGGTGCCGCCGCCGGCCGTGCCGCCGCCGCCGGTGCCGCCGCCGCCGACCTCGGCCTGCGCCTCCTTGAACTTCGCCTCGAGCTCCGGCGTGGTCAGCCCCTCGAGCAGCGCAGCCTTCGGATCAGCCTTCAGCGCGGCGACGAGATCGGCCTTGGCCACGTCGAGCTTCTGCTGGCCCACGCCGTGGACGGTCGCCAGGCCGATGTGCACCTTGCCGAGCAGCTCGGGTGAGCAGGCGTCTTTCTCTTTGGTGCAGGTCTCGACGGCCTTCTTGAGCTTGCCCTCGGCCTTGTCGAACTCGACGTTGAGGTAGTCCTCGTCCATCGCCTGGGTGAGGAGCTTTTGGACGTCTTTGTCCTTCTTTCCGGCCGCGTCCGCGCCAGCGGCGAAGAGGGCGAGGCCGGCGGCGATGGTGAGAGCGAAAAGGGATTTGGACGAACGCACGACAAAGGCCTCCCTCGAGGGTCGAGATGGCGACCATTAGAGAACTTTTCAGTCAGGCGCAATGTTCTGCAGCAACAAAGCGCGAGCGGCGCGTCGGGCTGTTCCCGCGCGCCGCTTCTCCGAAGGTCACTTGCTTCGAAGTCGCCGCCGGCTCAGAGCCTGCGGAACACCCCGACCACGATGCCGAGCAGCATGGTCGGCTTGAAGTCGGAGGCTCGCACGAGGATCGGGGCCATCGAGCTGTTCGCAGGCTGGAACCGGATGTAGTCGCGCTCCGGGAAGTAGTACTTCACCGTCGCCTCGTCGCCGATCAACGCGCAGACGATCTCGCCACGGTTGGCCGTGCTCTGCTTGCGCACGAAGATCGTGTCGCCCGACAGGATGCCGGCCTCGATCATCGAGTCGCCCTGCACGCGCAGCGCGAAGATGTCTTTTCCGCTCGCGCCGCTGCCGCGGATCATGTCGCGATCGACGCGGCGGATCGACTCGACGTTCTCTTGGGCGAGGATGGGAGCGCCCGCCGCGATGCGACCCAGCATCGGGATCTCCAGGAGATCTTCGCTCGAAATCATGCCCGCCGCTGGGAGGCTGTCGTTGGTCGCCTCGGCGCCCTGCGCGGCGCTCGAGAGCAGGTTGGCCGGCACGTTGAGCGGGCGCAGGGCGCGGCTCTTCATGTCCTCGCGGGACAGGTACCCCTTGCGCTCGAGGGCGCGAAGGTGGTCGTTCACCCCGTTGGTCGAGCGGATGCCCATGTGAGCGCCGATCTCGCGCAGCGTGGGCGGGTACCCCCGGTCGGTGATCGAGTCTTGGATGTACTTGAGGACCTGCTGCTGCCGATCAGTGAGCCCCTGCATGATGGGCCTAAGGCTACTGAACGCGTGAGAGCTAGTCAAATTCGGTGCAGCCGGGGGCGGATGCACCACCAGCTTACGCCATGATTCCAGTCACATACGCGAACGCACTGGTCGCGCACCCAGCCGCTAGCGCGACCAGGGGTAGGGGGACGAACGCTGGGGCATCGAGCGCTCGCGAGCCGCGAGGGTCAACGGCGCGCGCCGCTCAGGATCTGTCGGAGCTCGTCTGCGTCGCCGGTCGCGAGGAACGCCTCCTCGAGCGAGATGCCTTGGCGCATCACGAGCGCCGAGAGCGACTGGTTCATCGTCTGCATCCCGCTGCCGGCCTGGCCCACCTGCATCTGCGAATAGACCTGGTGGAGCTTGTCTTCTCGGATGAGGTTTCGAATGGCGGGGTTGGGGACCATGATCTCCATCGCGAGCACGCGCCCCGAGCCCGTCGCGCGGGGCAGCAGCTGCTGCGACATCACGGCGATCAGGCCCATCGAGATCTGCACGCGGATCTGCTGCTGCTGGTGCGGCGGGAAGACGTCGATCACGCGCGTGATCGAGGAGATCGCCGAGTTGGTGTGGAGCGTGCCGAAGACCAGGTGGCCGGTCTCGGCGATGGTGAGCGCCGCCGACACCGTCTCCTGGTCTCGCATCTCGCCGATGAGCACGACGTCCGGGTCTTGGCGCAGGGCGTGCTTGAGCGCCTCCTTGAACCCGTGCGTGTCGGCGCCCACCTCGCGCTGGTTGACCACGGCGAGCTTGTGGTGATGCAGGTACTCGATGGGGTCCTCGATGGTGAGGATGTGGACGCGCTGCTCAGCGTTGATCTTGTCGATGATCGACGCGAGCGTCGTCGACTTGCCGGAGCCCGTTGCCCCCGTGACGAGCACCAGCCCGCGCGGCTTCTTGGCGATGTCTTGGATGATCGGCGGCAGCCCGAGCTCGTCGAAGCTGAGCACTTTGTGGGGGATGCGCCGAAAGACCGCGGCGATGCTCCCGCGCTGCACGAAGCAGTTTCCGCGGAAGCGTGAGAGCCCGGGGACACCGAACGAGAAGTCGAGCTCGCTCGTCTTCTCGAACTTGATCTTCTGCTCCTCCGTAAGGATCGAGTAGACGAGCTGCTTCACCTCGACGCTCTTGAGCGGCGGGAGCTTGAGGGGAAACACGCTGCCGTCGATGCGCAAGAGCGGCGCGGTCCCCGAGGTGAGGTGGAGATCGCTCGCGTTCTTCTCCACCACGGCCTGGAGGAGCTGGAGCATCGAGAAGCGGAGGGCGTCGTGGCCCGGCTGCGCAGCTGTGACCAAGGCCGTCAATCTCCCATCGTGACGCGGCCGACCTCTTCCATGGTCGTCGTGCCGGCGATGATCTTCTCGATGCCGGCTGCGCGCAGGGTCTTCATGCCGCCCTTGATCGCCGCCGTCTTGAGCTCGGCCGTGGAGGCGCCTTGCAAGACCATCTCCTTGAGGTTCTCACCGAAGCGCATGACCTCGTAGAGGGCCACGCGACCGCGGTACCCAGAGCCGTTGCAGTTCTTGCAGCCGGCCCCGCGCATGATCTGCTGGACCTGGGCCTGCGTTTCGTTGAAGCCGAAGTCGCGCAGCTGCTCGATCTCGGGCTTGACCGGCTGGCGGCAGTCGAGGCAGATCTTTCGCGCGAGGCGCTGGGCGAGGACCAAGTTGACGCTGGCCGTGATGAGGAAGGGCTCGACGCCCATGTTCAGCATGCGCGAGATCGTGCTCGGCGCGTCGTTGGTGTGCAGCGTCGAGAGCACGAGGTGGCCCGTCAGCGCGGCCTTGACCGCGATCTCGGCGGTCTCGAAGTCGCGGATCTCGCCGACCATGATGATGTCCGGGTCCTGGCGGAGGAACGAGCGGAGGGCGGCCGCGAAGTTGAGGCCGATCTCGTCGTGCATCTGCACCTGGTTGATGCCGGGGAGGTTGTACTCGACCGGATCTTCGGCGGTGGAGATGTTGACGTCGGTCTTGTTGAGATCGCTCAGGCCCGAGTAGAGCGTCGTCGTCTTGCCCGACCCGGTGGGGCCGGTGACGAGCACCATGCCCCACGGCTGCTGGATGGCCCACTTGAAGTCGGCGAGGGGCGCGGCGTCGAAGCCGAGCTTGGACATGTCGAGCTGGAGGTTCGACTTGTCCAGGAGGCGCATGACGATCTTCTCGCCCCAGATCGTCGGCAGGACGCTGACGCGGAAGTCCATCTCCTTGCCGCCGCCCATCTTGAGCTTGATGCGGCCGTCTTGCGGGAGCCGGCGCTCGGCGATGTCGAGCGAGGCCATGATCTTCAGACGGCTCGCGATGGCCGCCTTCCACTTCAGGGGCGGCTCCATCTCGTCGAGGAGCACGCCGTCGACGCGGTAGCGGACGCGCAGCTTGCGCTCGTAAGGCTCGACGTGGATGTCGCTCGCGCCCTTCTTGATGGCGTTGAGCAGGAGCGCGTTCACGAGGCGAACGACGGGGGCGTCCTCGGCGGCCTTCTCGAGCTCGTTGATGCTGACGTCGACGTCTTCGACGCCGAAGTCGACCTCTTCGTCGCCGAACTCCTTGATGATGTCGTCGTATTGCGCGGCGCCCGCGCCGCCGGAGTAGCCGCGCTCGATGGCGTTGGTGATCGCGCCCTCGGAGGCGACGACCGGCTCGACGTTGAAGCCCGTGAGGAACTTGATGTCGTCGATCGCGTGCAGGTTCGTCGGATCGGCCATCGCGACGATGAGCGCGTTGCCAGAGCGCGAGAGGGGCACGCACTTGTGCTTGTCGCAGACCTCCTTCGAGACGAGCTTCAAGACCGCGGGGTCGAGCTCGTAGTCCTCGAGGTTGACCGCTGGGACGCGGTACTGCGCCGAGAGGAAGTTCGTGATCTCGCCGTCGGAGATGTACCCGAGCTTCGCGAGCGTGTAGCCCAGGTTGCTCCCGGACTTCCGCTGCTCGTCTTGGGCCTGCCGAAGCTGTTGAAGGCTGATGAGCTTCTCGCGAACGAGGAGCTCTCCGAGTCGATTGCCGCTCGCCATGTTGTACCGGCCATGGTCGAAGATCGCGGGCTTCTCCGTCAACGTGTTGCCGCGCAGATCGTCAAGATACGTTGCCCTACACCGGTCGCGCGAGTGGCCCGGGGCGAGTAAGCTGGCGGCGTGGGTCTGTGGGATCGCGTCCGCGGCGTCGGCCCGGGTGGGTATCGGGAGCGAGCCGCCAAGCGCCTCGAACGGCAGGGCGAGTTGGCCGCCGCCGTCGAGCTGTACCTCGAGGCGTCGCTCCCCGACGAAGCGGCGCGTGTGCTGCTGCTCCGGGCCGACGCCGAGCCGAAGCTGGAGCGCCGCGTCGCGTTCTTCGAGCAAGCCGCGATCACGGCGGCGTCCGAGGCGCTGTCGAAGCAGGCCCGCGCGCGCAAGGCGCGGCTGTCCTACGACCTCGTGAAGGCGCGCGGTGGTGTGGGTCGCAGCGAGCTGTACGAGGCGGCCACGGAGCTCGAGGCTGCGGGGGAAGGTCTGCTCGCGGCGGAGGCGTTCGCGTCGCTCGGCGACGCCGAGGGGGAGATCCGGGCGCTCACCAGCGCTGGCGCGATCGATCGCCTGGAGGAGCGACTGAAGCGCGACGCGGCCGACGCGAAGGAGGAGGCCGACGAGAGCCTGGCGCTGCGGCGCATGCAGGACCACGACCGTGGCGCCGAGCGTCGCGCCGCGCTGCGGCTCGCGTCGGAGTCCGGCGCCGAAGGGGGGCCGATCAGGGATCTAGCGCGTGAGATTCGCCAGCGGCTGGTCCGCGGGCCGCTGATCTCGCTGGTCGCCGAGGGGCGCGCGATGAACGTCGCGCTGGGGATCGAGGTGACGATCGGCCGCGGAGAAGCGACGATCGTCGTCGGCTCGCGGGCGCTCAGCCGCGTGCACCTGAAGCTGTTTCGTCGCGGGGCCGAGTGCTGGGTGGAGGACAACGCGACCCGCAACGGGACGTTGCTCCGCGGGGCGCGCCTCGGCGCCCCGCTCCCCGTCGGCAGCGGCCTCGATCTGAAGCTCGGGGGCGAGGTCCCGGTTCGAATCGCGCCCGACGCGTGCGGCGGGGTCCGCGTGGAGCTCGGCGCAGACGTGTACATCGCGCCGCTCGGAGCGCTCGGCGTCGGAGGGTTCGCGGTGGCGCTGGAGGGTCCTGGCGGCGACGAGGCGAGCTTCGTCACGCTGGAGAGCTCGCCCGAGCGCCCTGCCTATCGGCGGCAGCTCGAGCTCGGTAGGAAGGTCGAGCTGTGCTTGGGGGACGAGATCTCGGCCGAGCGGGGCGGCGCCCCGGTCCTCACGGTCGGCGTGGCGACGCCATGAGCCTGTGGCAGCGCCTGAAGGCGCGCTTCGCGGACGCGCCCGACCGCGAGCGGGCGCCCAGCCCGGACTCGCGACCGGCGCGACAAGCGCTGGAGGCTGGGGGCGCGGCTCCGCGCGCCGCGCCCGCCGCCGACCGGCGGGCGGAGCTGGCGGCGCTCACCGACGCCGAGGCGCTCGCGGCGCTGCGCGCCTCTCGCGGGGGCCCTGGGGAGGCAGAGGTCCTGTCCGCCTTGTCGGGACGCATCAACCTCGACGAGGCGCTGGCGGTCGAGGTCGCTGAGCGCCTCGTCGTGCGCGGCGAAGAGGCGCGGGCGATGGAGCTGCTCGAGCCGCACGGCTCTGGGGCGGCGCTCATGCTGCTCAGCGATCTCGCGGCGGCTCGAGGCGAGACGGCGCGAGCGCTCGGCGCGATCGAGCGGGTGCTCGCGAGAGATCTGTCGGCGCCTGGTGCTGCCGAGCGGCACGCCGAGCTCTCGAGGCGGCTCGGTGCGCCCAAGGGGCCGACCCGCAGGCTCGATGAGGCGACCCTGCTCGCGGCGGCGCCGACCGACACGCCCTTCCGCGTCGAGCGCGAGGTGGCGCGCGGCGGAGCGGGCTCGGTCTACGAGGCGTTCGACGAGGTGCTCGGCCGCAAGGTCGCGTTCAAGGTCTACCACGGCGGCGCAGAGGACCGCGGGGCGCTGGAGCGCGAGGTCCGGCTCGCGGTGAAGCTCGCCGGCTCGGGCGTGGTGCGCGTCTACGACGCGTCGCCCGAGGCGGGCTGGGTCGCGCTCGAGTGGGCGGCGCAAGGGAGCCTGCGCGACTGGCTCCGTGGCGGGCGCGCCCGCGAGCTGTGGCCGATCGGCCCTTGGGCGCTCCCCGTCGCCCGGGCGCTGGCGGCGATCCATGAGGCGGGGTTCGTCCACGCAGACGTCAAGCCGACCAACGTCCTGTTGAACGCGGTCGACGCGCCTCTGCTCACCGACTTCGGGATCGCCAGGGCCGCGGGCGCGCCTTCGGCCGGCGGCAGCGCGGGCTACGTCTCGCCGGAGCGGCTCTGCGGCGCCCTGGCTTCGCCTCTCGACGATGTCTACGGCTTCGGCAGAACCGTCGAGGACGTGCTCGCCGCAGCCGAGGTCGAGGCATCGCCCGGGCTCGCCGCGCTGGTCCGGGACTGCGTCGGGCCAGCCGCGACGCGCCCGAGCAGCGGGGCCCAGCTCGTCGAGCGGCTCGCAGCGCTCGAGCATCCGTAGTACGCGAGGATCCGATGCCTGCCCCGGTGCCCACCCTCGTGCACACGCCCAGCCGCGCGGCCGCCGCGCTCGTCGCCGGCGCGCTCCTCTTCGCGACCGGCTGCGAGAACAAGTGCGACGAGCTGGTGACGGTGCTCGCCGACTGCGTGAGCGGCGACGTCGGCGCAGGCGAGACGAACGAGACGGTCGACGACCCGTCAGGCGACACCGAGTGCTCGAGCGCCGACTCGACCTGCTCGACCTGCATCCTCGAGTCGAAGCTCGATCTGTGCGTCGACTACGGCGCGGCGCTCGCCCAGTGCCGTGAATCCGGCGACTGCGAGTGAGGCGCGGGCGCGCTCGGTCGAGCCGCCAGCCACGGCTCGGCGGCGGCAAGTTCACCCGGCCTCGGGTTTCGTGATACGAGATCGGGTCGACATGAGGCCCCCCTTTGGCGTCTTCCTGGCGTTCGCGCTCGCCTCACTCGGCTGCACCTCCGTCTGCGACGAGGTCGCGGAGGAGGCCGAGGCCGGAGGGTGCGCGGTCGGCGTGCTCCCGGTCGACACCGAGGCCGAGAATGAGGACCTGACGACGTGTGAGGGGGAGCGCGAGGCGCGCGCGCAGTGCTTGCTCGACCTCACCGACAACGTCTGCGCGATCACCGAGGAGGAGGCCGTGACGCTCGCGGCTTGCTACGAGGCCGCCCAGGGTATCGGCACCGATCCGTAGCCCCTGCTCGATGTCACACCAACCGCCCGAAACCGGCCGCGTCGCCTTCGTCACCGTGCTGCGCGAGGGGGAGGGGCCCCGCGCGCAGCAGAGCAACCTCGACGCGGAGGCGCTCGCGGAGCGCCTGCGCCAAGAAGACGCCGGCTTCGAGGTCGTGCTGGTCGAGGCCAGCGACGACCTCGCGGGCCAGATCGACGACCACCTCCGTCAGCGCGCGACGCCGCCCAGCGTGGCCCTGCTCTACGTCTCCGCCGACGCCCTCGGCGAGGAAGGTGAGATCCTCCTCCAGCTCGACCCTTCCCACCCCGACACCGCCGACGCGCTGAGCGATATCATCGAGGCGCTGGCGGAGCCGACGCTCCGGGGTGAAGACCCTGAGACCCTCCTCTTGCTGGACCTCCGGAGCCAAACCGAGGACCCCTCCAGCTCGCCGAGATCGCGGACTTGGCTCGCCAGGTCGCGCGCAGGAGCGAGGCCGCCGTCGAGGTCATCGTCGCGGTGCGGCCGCTCGCGGACGGCCCGGTGTCGAGCTGCTCGCCCCTCACAAAGGCGATCCTCGCGGAGCTCGACGAGGCGGATCCAGCGCTGGGCGTCGACAGCGCGGAGCTCGTTTCGACCGCCTTCGATCACGCCCGCGAGCTCGGCCGCGCGGGCGCTCTCGCGCACGCGTCGACCCCGACTCCTTTCACCATCCTGCTCGGCGAGGGCGCGACGGTCCGCGCCCCCGAGGTCGCGCCCATCGCCGCCGAGCAGCCCGACGAGGACGAGCCCGCCGAGGCGGACGATCGGGCGACCGAGGTCTCCCCAGAGCCGGCCTCCGAGCTGCCCGCCGTGGCAGAGCGCGCGCCCCAGCCCGTCGCCCAGGTCGTCCCGGCCGCGGCGGTGCAGGTGCCGGCGGCGCCCCCGAGCATCGCTCCAGCCGGGTCGATCCCGCCCGCCCGCCCGTCCAATCCGCCGCCCACCCTGCGCGACGCGGTCGCGGAGGCCGACGCGTGCGAGGCCGCCGGTCAGCACGAGGAGGGGCTGGCGAAGCTCCGCAAGGCGCTCGGCCTCGTCGGCACCAGCGTCGCGCCGGCGGACGCTGACGCCGAGCGCGCGAGGCTGCACCTGCGGATCGGCGAGGGGCAGCTGCGCCTCGGCAAGGGGCGCGAGGCGATCGCCAGCCTCGAGAAGGGGCTGACGCTGGGGCCGAGCGTGGCCGGCGCAGACCGCGCCCTGCGCACGCTGCTCGGGCTGTACCTGGGCGAGGGGGATCGTCGCGGCGTCGCGTCGGTCGAGGAGCGCATCGTCGCGCGGCTCGGCGAAGACTCGGCGGCGCTCGTGCCCGAGCTGGTCACCTTCGGGCGCGCGTGGATGATGGAGCTCAACGAGCCCCTCCGAGCGCGCGAGCGCCTCGAGCACGCGCGGGCCCTCGCGCCGCACAACCGCGAGGTCGCGAAGCTCTTGCTGCAGCTCGCCGAGAAGGACCGCCGAGACGAGGACGTGCTCGGGCTCAAGCGAGCGGTCGCCGAGCTCGACCCCGACCCCAAGACGCGAGCCGTCGGGCTCACCGAGCTCGCGCGCGTGTTCGCCAAGAAGGGGCGGGACGACGACGCGTTCGACCTCTATGAGGGCGCCCTCGAGGCCGACCCCGGGTCGCTCGAGCCCCTCGAGATGCTGAGCCGCGCGCTCGGCGAGCGTCAGGAGTGGGCCGAGCTCGAGTCCGCCTACCGTCGCACCCTGGAGCGGGCGACCAAGATGTCGGACGAGGGCGACGAGGGGGAGCTCAAGCGCGCCCTCGAGCACGAGCTCAACAAGCGCCTCGGCCTGCTGCTCATGCAGCACCTCGAGGACGCCGAAGGGGCGCTCCGATCGTTCGACGCCGCCTCCGCCGCGCGGCCAGAAGACCCCGGCGTGCGGAGGGTCGCCGCGGAGCTCGCGCACCGACTGGGTGACGCTCCGCTCGCGGAGCGTCACCTCGCGTCGATCCTCGCGGCCGACCCGCTCGACGCCGAGGCCTATCGACTCCTGTTCGACGTCCTGGTGCGCACCGAGCAGATCGAGCGCGCCGTCGAGGCCGGGACCGTCCTGCTCCGCCTCGGCGCCGCGAGCGATCGCGAGCGAGTCCTCGTCAACGCGCACGCGGAGGACGAAGTCCCCCCGCCCAAAGGCGTGCTCTCGGTCGACGATTGGGAGCTGTTGCGCTCGCCGCTGGGGCCCTTCGAGGGCCCCTCGGCCGCCGAGCTCGTCGCGGGCGTCTTCCGAGCCGCGGGCGCGCCCTTGGTGAAGGCCTTCGTCAGCCTCGCCGCCCGCGCGGGCCGCCTGCCGCCGCTCGACGAGGCGCTCCGGGTCGAGCCCGAGGCCAGCACCGTGAGCGCCGTCCGCAGCCTGCTCTGGGCGAGCAAGATCCTCGGCGTCGACGTGCCGAAGATGTACCTGGAGGACGCGAGCACCGAGGGTATGACCGCCGTGCTGCGCGACGAGCCCGTCACCGTGATCGGCGCGTCAGCCCTGCGCGGGCGCACGCTCGACGAGCTCCGGTTCCTGTCTGGGTACCACCTCGCGTGCCACGTCCCCGAGCACCGCATCGTGCGACTGGCGCCGAACATCGACGATCTCGCCGCGTGTTTCCTGGCCGCGGTCGTGGTCGCCGTCCCCGACACGCCGGTGCCCGAGCGGATCCGCTCGCTGGTTGAGCTGATCGTGCCCGGCTTCGCCAAGGTGCTCCAGCCCGAGCAAGAAGAGGCGCTCGAGGAGGCGGTGCTCGCGTTCGACGCCGCCGGCGGCCGCGCCGATCTCGTCGCGTTCCAGCGGGCCGTCGACGTGGCTGGCATCCGCGCGGGCTTCTTGCTCACCCGCAAGCTCGCGGCGTCGGCCGACGCCGCCGGCTCGATCCTCACGGGCCCACTGAACGAAGACGAGCGCGAGGGTGAGCTCTACGCGTTCGCGGTCAGCGACCTCGCCCAGCGGCTGATCGCCAAGCTCACCTGAGCCACAAAAAGAACGAAGGGGCCTCCTCGCGGAGGCCCCTCGGCTCAGGTCGTCTTCGACGCCCGGCTCCGCTCAGGGAGCGGTGGGCGCGAAGTGGATGCCGCAGCGGTAGTAGTTGCTGACGTTCGTCACGCTCTGTCCGCCCTTCAACAGCTGGACGATCAGCGAGGTGTTCGCGCCGACGTCGATGTCCGCGATGAGGAGGTCCGTCGTGGAGGTCTCGGTCATGCTCGCCAGCTCGGTGTTGCCGTCCGCGGTGAGGATGCGGACCTCGAGGTCCTCCGCGCCCGACCCGCTGCGGAGCGCGCCGCAGGCGACCGAGATCGTCTCGTCCGACACGGCGACGCTGAAGTTGTCGACGTCTGCGCCCGGGAGGTCACCCTCGACGAAGTAGCTCGTGGTGCCCGACGCCTCGGTCAGCACCTCGGCGGTGGCGACCACGTCGTTCGCGGCCTCCTGGGTCTCGACGGGGTTACCGCCGCCCACGCTGTGGATGACGAAGTAGAACGGCGAGCTCGGGCCGTTCGCGACCGGGCCCGCCTCGTTCGCGAGCAGGTACTGTCGGCCGAGCACGACCGGGAAATCGAGGGTCGCGCGCCCGATGATGTCCTCGGTCTCGTTTGACATGTCGAACTGCGCGATGACGCTCATCGTGGTCTGGTCGATGACGCTGAGCAGACCGGGGTTCTGGCTCGAGCCGTTGCCGTTGATGCCGGGCGGCGGCAGGATGATCGACGCGTTGGCGCGGCTACCCACGCCGGTGTCGACGTCGGCGGGCGGCGTGAAGACGACGCCGTCGACGTCGCTGGTGTCGGCGTATTCGCCCCAGGCGATCGACAGGTAGTACTGGCCCACGTCGGCGGCCTCGTACTCCATGATCGACGCGGTTCCGGCCGTGTCGTTCGGCTCGGTCGCTTCGTCGGTGTAGCTGTTCTCCGACGGGTCGAGCGTGGTGACCGCGACCAGGTAGAGGAACTCCGACAGCTCGTCGAAGTACGTCGTGTCGCAGGTGCCGGGCGACGCCCACGCGCAGAACTCCTCGACCTTGACGTAGTACGTGCCGGTCGCCGGGAGGATCGTGTAGAGCGCCGAGTCCTGCGAGGTGCGCGGGAACGGGTCGTCGTTGACGGCGATGGCGTTCTCGTCGGCGTCATAGATCGTGAGCACGGTGTCGATGTACCCATCGGCGAACTCGTCCGAGTCGGGCTTCGCGTCGGCGAAGATGAACACGGCCTGGCCGGCCGTTCCGGTGAACGAGAAGTAGTCGGCGTCCGCGTCGGCCGGGTCGAGCTCACCGTCGCCGAGCAGGAAGCCCGGGAAGTCGGGGTTCTCCTCGAGCGGGATCGACTCGGCGAACGAGTCGTTGCCGTCGCCGGTGTTCTCGCCGCCGGTGCCCATGCCGCCAGTGCTGACGACAGGCGTGCCGCCGGTGCCCGCGCCGCCGCCGCCCGCGGTCTCGCCGCCGTTTTCCGCCGGAGCCCGCCGGTGGCCGTGGTGTCGTCGCCGCAACCGATTCCCCGCGAACATCGCGAGCCCAACCAAGCCGGACAGAACCTTGAACTTCACAGCGCCTCCGAAGGAGCAGACAGGGACCAAGGAAGAGGCCGCGCCCCCCTGGGCGCACGACCTCGAACGTGCTGCCGCGTCTACAACGGAAACCGCCCAAATTCAAGCGCAGAAAGCTACCAGCGGCGGCTCGCTACTCCTCGCTCATCGACGGATAGGCCACCGAGGTCGCAGGGACGAACGTCTCCTTGATCGCGCGCGGGCTGATCCAGCGCAGCAGGTTCAAGGGGCTGCCCGCCTTGTCGTTGGTGCCCGACAGCCGCCCGCCCCCAAAGGGCTGCTGCCCCACCACCGCGCCGGTGGGCTTGTCGTTGACGTAGAAGTTCCCCGCGGCCTCGCGCAGGCGCACGCTCGCTTTGCCGAGGAAATGTCGGTCCTGCGCGAACACCGCGCCGGTCAGCGCGTAACCCGACCCTCGCTCGCAGAGCGAGAGCGCCTCGTCGACCTGCGCGTCGTCGTAGACGAACACGGTGAGGATCGGTCCGAAGAACTCCTCGCTCATCAAGCGGCTGTTGGGATCGCTCGACTCGACCAGCGTGGGATGGATGAAGAAGCCCGTCTCGTCGCTCGCGCGGCCCCCCGCCACCAGCCGATAGGCCGGGTCTCGGCGTGCCTGCTCGATCACCCCGCTCAGCCGGCCGAAGGCGCGCTCGTCGATGACCGCGCCCATGAACGTCCGGAAGTCGGCGACGTCTCCGACGCGCAGGCCCGCGATGTGCGCGACGAGCCGCTCCTCGAGCTTCTTCCACAACGAGCGCGGGACGTAGGCGCGCGACGCGGCCGAGCACTTCTGGCCCTGGAATTCGAACGCGCCGCGCACCAGGGCCACCGCGAGCGCGTCGACGTCGGCGCTCTGGTGGGCGAAGACGAAGTCTTTCCCACCGGTCTCGCCGACGAGCCGCGGGAACGTGGCGTAGCGCTCGATCCCCGACCCGACGCGCCGCCAGATGCTGCGAAAGACCGAGGTCGAGCCGGTGAAATGGACCCCGCCCAGGCGAGGGTGATCGACGCACGTGTTGACCAGCTCCTCAGCCGGCCCGTGGATCAGGTTGATGACGCCGTCCGGCAGGCCGGCCGCGCGCAACAGCTCCATCACCTCGTGAGCGCTGCGCAGCGCGTTCGGCGAGGGCTTCCAGACCACCACGTTGCCGACCAGGGCGGGGGCGGTCGGGAGGTTGCCAGCGATGGCGGTGAAGTTGAACGGCGTGATCGCGCACACGAAGCCGTCGAGCGGACGCTGCTCGATCGCGTTCCACATGTTCGGCGCTGCCTCCGGCTGCTCGAGCAGGCGCGTCGCCCAGAAGGCGTTGAACCGGAGGAAGTCGATGAGCTCGCACGCTGCGTCGATCTCGGCCTGGTATGCGGTCTTCGACTGGCCGAGCATGGTGGCCGCGTTCAGGCGGTAGCGGAACGTCGTGGCGGCGAGCTCTGCGGCCTTCAGGAACACGGCGGAGCGCTCGGCCTGCGACAGCGCCGACCACGCCGGCCTTGCGGCCAGCGCCGCGTCGATCGCGCTCACCGCGTGCTCGGCCGTCCCCTCGTGCGCCGTCCCGAGGACGAGGTCGCGCCGGTGCGGCGAGCGCACCTGCGACGTACGGCCGGTGCGGACCTCGCGGCCCCCGATGAACATCGGCACGTCGACCGGGTTCGAGGACAGGTCCTCGAGCGCCGCCTTGAGCGCGGCGCGCTCGGGGCTACCCGGGGCGTACGCGCGGACGGGCTCGTTGCTCGGGCGTGGCGGCGTGGCGGTGGGGTGGGGCATGGCGCGCAGCATACCGCACGCTTCCGTGCGCCCGCGCACCCTGGCGCGTCCCGAACCGCCTGAGTATGGTCCGCGCAATGGCCCGCCCGCTACTCCGCCCGCCCCGCGAGCTGTCGACGCAAGGAGAGCCGCAGTTCGGCTCGTTCGAGGGCGGTCTGCCGCGCATGGATTTCGGTCCGATCCCGAAAGGGCGCCTGTGGAAGCTGGTCCATGGCAAGCGCTGGACGTACGTGGCGATCTCCGACGACGCGGTGTTCGCGGGCATGGCGGTCGTCTCCTTGTCGTACGCCGCGACCGCGCTCGTGTTCGTCCTCGACCGCGCCACCGGCACGCTGTTGATCGACAAGAGCGCGCTCGGGCCGCCGACCGCGGCGACCTTCGAGGATCGTGGCGACGGAGGGCGTACGGCGCGCTTCGAGCTCGGTCGCACGAGGCTCCTCCTCTCGGACGACGAGGTGCTGGTCGACCTCGACGCCGGGGGAGGTTCGCCGTCGACGCACGTCATGGCGAGGGCCTCCGGCCCCTGTGCGACGCCGATCTCGGCGGTCGTCCCCATCGAGGGCGGCTACGCCAACGCGACCGAGAAGCGTATCGTCCCCGTCAGCGGAGAGATCGTCTCGGGGGGGCGCCGCTTCGTGCTCGGCCAGAGCCGCCCAGCCTTCGCCGCGTACGATCACACCGCTGGGTTCCTCGCGCGGCACACCGTCTGGCGGTGGGCGCTCGGCGTCGGCTACGACAGCGCGGGCGAGCGCGTCGCGTTCAACCTGGTGGAGGGGTTCGTCGGTGAGGCCGAGTGTGGGGCCTGGCTCGGCGATCGCCTCGTCGCGCTGGGCGAAGGGCGGTTCGAGCTCGACCTCGCGAAGCCGATGGAGCCGTGGCGCGTGACGACGACGTGCGGCGCGCTGGACATGCTCTTCACGCCCGCCGCGATCCACGCAGAGGACAAGGACATGCTCGTCGTGCGCTCGAAGTTCATCCAGCCGATCGGCTCGTTCGAGGGCACGCTCCGGCTCGATGGGGTGGTGCGCAAGCTGAGCGGGCTGCCCGGCGTGACCGAGCATCAGGACGTGCTCTGGTGAAGCTCAACCCCCTCGCCATCCTCCCCAAGCCGGTGATCGGGATCATGAAGGAGATCCTGAGGCACTTATTGAAGCGTCCGGTCGTCGGGCTCGCCGTGCTCGCGACGGACGACAAGGGGAAGATCCTCCTCATCCGGCGTGGAGACACCGGCACGTGGGCGCTGCCGGGCGGCACGGTCGAGTGGGGCGAGACGCTCACCCAGACCCTCCACCGAGAGATGGCCGAGGAGGCGGGGGTCGACGAGGTCCAGGTCGGCGACGTCGTCGGGGTCTGGAGCCGTCCCGATCGCGATCCGAGGTTTCACGCGGTCACCGTCGTCGTGCGCGCCCGGGTCGGGCCGATCGTTCGACCTCCCATGAACCCGCTCGAGATCCGCGACTGTCGCCTGTTCGAGCCGGCCGACCTACCCCAGGAGCTCGCGATGTCGATGGGGGACTACCTCGACGCGGCGCGACAGGGCACCGTCGTCCTCGAGTGATCCCGCGCGGCCCCGCGAATTGGCAAGAGTCGCGGCGGGTCATGTAGAGTGAACGAATGGCTTTTCGAATCGCTCTCGTCACAGGCGCCGTCGTCCTTGGCCTCGGGTGCACAGGGGATCGTGAGGCCGAGCCGGTGGTCGACCACCCCCCTGCCATCGGGAAGGGAGCCAACCCCAGCGGCGCCGGCGGAGCTGGCGGGACGACGTCGCAGGGTGGCGCGCCTGCCACCGGCGGAGCGCCTGCCACGGGCGGCGGTGGCGCCGGAACCGGCGGAGCGCCTGCCACGGGCGGCGGCGGCGCCGGAACCGGCGGAGCGCCTGCCACGGGCGGCGGCGGCGCCGGAACCGGCGGAGCCGGCGGCGTTCCGTGATTCGTCGCGCGCTGAGCTCGCTGTGCCTGCTCCTCGCGTGCGACGGCCGAGCCGAGACCTCGCCTGATCCCCAGGAGCGGCCGCCGGTGCTCAGGCCGCCGGGCTCCGATGGCGAAGGCGCCGCGCCTTCGAGCGGTGGCTCGCCCGCGAGCGGCGGCTCGCCCTCGAGCGGCGGCTCGCCTTCGAATGGCGGCTCGGGTGGTGACGGCACTGGCGGCGAGGTGCCGCTCGCGTTCGGCTCGTGTGGCTGCGCGCTCGAGATCCTCGACGGCACCAACACCGACTGCGGCGACTGCGTGCAGCTCGCCAAGGACGAGGCCAACGATCCTTGCTTCGAGGCCTTCGACGATTGCCTCGTCGATCCAGGGTGCCTCTCGGCCGACCAGCGGCTGATTCAGCAGTGTGGGAGCGACCGCACGATCGAGTGCGCCGAGGGCGCGCTCGCGGGGACACCCAACGCCTCGGCCGAGCGGCTCATCGCATACTACGGCTGCCTCTGCCGCTCGTGCGGGGCGTGTGCGTCGAGCGAGGGTGGCGCCGGCGGCGGAGGCGGCGCGCCGTTCGACGCCAGCTGCACCATCGAGCCCTGAGCGGCCGGTGCAGCGACGCACAGCCGCTCTCGTCGGGGTGTCGTTGGGGCTCGCGTGCTCGTCGCCCGAGCGCGCCGAGCCCGGCGAGCCGAAGGCGGCGAGGACGCTCAGGCAGCTCGCGGAGCAGCCCGCGGAGGGCCGTGAGGGGGTGATCCCGAGCGCGGGCGCTGTCACGGGCGCTGGGCCGCTGTCCGCCAGCGCGACCGCGAGCGCGACGAGCGCCGTGAGCGCGCCCAGCGCGACGAGCGCGACGCCCTGCCCAGCCGACATGGTCGACGTCGGCGCGGCGTGCATCGATCGCTTCGAGGCCCCGAACATCAAGGGCGAAAAGCCGCTGCGCATGCAGACCTCGAAGGACGGCGACGCGTGGTGCGCCGAGCGCGGCAAGCGCCTGTGCACCGAGGACGAGTGGGTGCGCGCGTGCGAAGGGCCCAAGGGCAAGCCGTTCCCCTACGGCGCGAAGCACGACGCGAGCCGCTGCAACGAGCAGGGGAAGTTCATCAACCCGAGCTGGAAGACGCTCGGAGGCTGGCCCTCCGAGGCCGCGCGGGCTGAGGTCGCTCGCCTCGACCAGTCCGAGCCGAGCGGGGCACGCGAGGGCTGCAGGTCCGACGAGGGCGTGTTCGACCTCACGGGGAACGTGGGCGAGTGGGTCTTGCGGACGAAGGAGAACGAGACCAACTACTCGCACGTCGTGAAGGGCTGCTTCTGGGGCCGATGCTTCAGGCCGCCCCACACGCCCTCGTGCGAGTACGTGAACTACGCGCACCCGGCCGGCTATCGGAGCTACGAGCTCGGCTTCAGGTGCTGCAAGGCGAAGGCGCGCTGAGCCGCCCTGGTTGTCGACCCCAGGTCTGGCCCTATGATGAGGGCCGACGATGTTGACCCCTTGGGCCGAAGGCATCTGGACCGACACCCGTGAGGCGAAGTTCCTGGGCGTCGAGACGGGCACGCGGATGAGCGTCGTCCGCCTCTCGCAGGGCGGGCTCTTCGTGCTGTCTCCTGTCCCGCTCGATGACCAGACGAGGCGTCAGATCGACGCGCTCGGCGAGGTGCGCGCCGTGGTCGCGCCGAGCCTGTTCCACCACCTCTCGGTCGCCCAGTGGATGGCCGCGTACCCCAAGGCCACCTTCGCAGCGTGCCCCGGGCTCGAGTGGAAGCGCACCGATCTCGCGTTCTCGGGGGTCCTGGGAGATCAGCCGCACCCCATCTGGGCCCAGGACCTGGAGCAGGTCTACTTCTCCGCGCGCCGCGAGAACGAGCTCGACTTCTTCCACGCCCCGACGCGCACGCTCCTGGTGACCGACGCGCTGTTGAACCTCTCGACGCACCCGCGCCCCTCGACGCGCTTCATCGCGAAGCTGATGAAGAATGACGCGCCCGGCACTGGCTGGCTCGAGCCCGTCATGGTCCGAGACAAGAAGCTCGCGCGGCGTCAGGTCGATCGTATGCTCGCCTGGGACTTCGACCGGATCATCCTCGCGCACGGCGCGCCGGTCGAGTCGGGCGGGCGCGAGGTCCTGCGGCGCGCCTACGCGTGGCTCTGAGCGAGGGCGCGCGAGAAAACAACAGCGCCAGATTTCGCGCGCGGGGCGCGCGAAATCTGAAGGGCCCCGCGGGAGCGGGCGCGCGAGAAAACAACAGCGCCAGATTTCGCGCGCGGGGCGCGCGAAATCTGAAGGGCCCCGCGAAAGCGGGCGCGCGAGAAGAACTACCGATACTGTTCGACGTCGATGCCGTACCGCTTGAGCCAGCGGTGCACCTGCATCCGTTCCTTGCCGAACTCGCGACCGACGGCGGCGACGTTGCCGCGGTGGAAGGCGAGCAGAGAGCGCAGCTCCTGCTCGGTCGGCGTGCCCGTCCGCGTCGCGCGGTGCCCGGTCGGAGCGACGGCGGGCATGGGGCCAGGCGTGGGCCGCTGATCGTGGGGTGCCTGATCGCGGGGTGCAAAGTGCGGGCTCGGCGTCGTGGGGCGCGCCTCGGGGTGCGCGCCGTGGCCAGGGTCGAACACGCCGGGCGCCTGCCCGAAATAGCCCGGGTGTGGGGTCGTCTCGAAGCGGGCCGCCGGTGACGTCGCGCGCGGGTCGACGTCGGGGGCCCGCACCGCGTATTCGACCATCGCCTGCTTGATCGGGTCGGGCAGGTGCTGCGCGTCGAGGCTCGGTCCCTCGACCAGGGCGACGGCCCGCTTGATCGCGGCCTCGAGCTCGCGAACGTTGAAGGGCCAGTCGTAGTGCAAGAGCCCCGTCATGAAGGAGAACGTGAGGCCGAGCTCGGGGCGGTGGTGGCGCGCGAGCATGCTGCGGGTGAGGGCGAAGACGTCCTCCTTGCGCTCGCGCAGGGGGGGCAAGACGAGGCTATATTCGTTGAGGCGCGCGAACAGATCGCCGCGGAAGCGCTCGTCGCGCTGCAGCGCGGTGAGGTTGCGATGCGTCGCGCAGACCACGCGCACGTCGACCCGCTCCGGCGTGGTCGCGCCGACCGGGATGATCTCCTTCGACTGCAGCACACGAAGCAGCTTCGCTTGGGCGTCGAGCGGCATGTCGCCGATCTCGTCCAAGAACAGCGTGCCCCCGTCGGCGGCCTTCACGATCCCCGCCCTGTCACGCTCGGCGCCGCTGAACGCGCCCCGCTTGTAGCCGAACAGCTCGCTCTCGAGCAGAGACGCGGGGATCGCGGCGCAGTTGACCGCCTGGAAGGCGCCCTTGCGCCCGCTCGCGTGGTGCAGCTCCTTGGCGAACAGCTCCTTGCCCGTTCCGCTCTCACCGAGCACCACGACGCTGATCTCGCTCTTGGCGACTCGGCTCAGCGCCCTGAGCAGCATGCGGATCTGGTAACCGCCGACGATGCCGGTGAGGCTCGCCTCGGTGATCCCTCCGGTGTCCGTGGCGCCGTCGATCCGGTATTTCGCGTAGCTCTCGGCGCCGGCCGCCACGAACTTGAAGATGGCGTCTCCGACGCGGATCTCGTGCAGATCCTCGAGCGGGATCTCGGCGATGAACTGGCCGTCGACCAGGGTCCCGTTGCGGCTGCCGAGGTCGGCGATGACCCACTGGCCGTCGCGAAAGCGCACGCGGGCGTGCTGCCGGGAGACGGCCCCTTCCGGCACGCAGATGTTCGAGCTTGGGTCGCGCCCGATCACCAGATCGCGCTCGGAGAGCAGGTACGCGGGCGCGAATTGGTCGTACGACGGCGCGTACAGCAGGACCAGGCCCGCGCGCGTCCCGCGCGTCATGTCCGGGGACGCCTGCGCCCCGTACCGGTTCATCGACGCGGTCGTCCGCGCGGGCCGCTCTGCCATGCGCGCAGAAGTCTACAACGAGCCGGCGTTGGCGCGGCGCTGCCGTGGTAAAGCACCCCGAATGACGCCCCAGGAGCTGACCGTCGCGGCAGTCCAGCTCGAGAGCCAGGCCTCGCTCGACGACAACCTCGAGGCGGTCACCCGGTTGTCACGGAGGGCGGCGACCTCGGGCGCGGAGCTCGTCGTGCTGCCCGAGAACTTCGCGTACATGGGGTCCGAGGAAGACAAGCGCGAGCTCGCCGAGCCTGTCCTCGTCGAGGCGAGCCCCAGCGACGGTCCCATCCTCTGTGCGCTCCGCGCGCTGGCGCGTGACACGGGCGCGTTCATCATCGGCGGTGGGATGCCGGAGCGCTCCGCCGACCCCGAGCGTCCCTTCAACACCAGCGTGCTCGTCGCGCCGGATGGCAGGGTGACCGCGTCCTACCGCAAGATCCACCTGTTCGACGTCTCCGTCGGCGATGGCCAGCTGTACCGTGAGTCCGCCTCCACGTCCGCTGGCGAGCGCTCGGTCGTCGGCGACGTGCGCGGCGTGCCGGTCGGGTTGACCGTCTGCTACGACCTGCGCTTCCCAGAGCTCTTCCGCAAGCTCGCGGACGGGGGCGCGCGCGTCGCCACGGTGCCTGCCGCCTTCACGCTGATGACCGGGAAAGACCACTGGCACGTGCTGCTCCGCGCGCGCGCCATCGAGTCTCAGATGTTCGTGGTCGCCGCGGCGCAGTGCGGCAGGCACCCGCGCGGCCGCATGACATACGGCAAATCATGCGTGATCGACCCGTGGGGAGACGTCATCGCCCAGGCCTCGGACGGCCCGGGCTTCGTGCTCCGAGCGCTCGACCTGGGGCGCGTCGACGCGGTGCGCGAGAGCCTCCCTTGTCTCACCCACCGGCGGCCGATCGGCTGACCATAGCGCTTG
The DNA here is from genome assembly GCA_016719945.1 of Polyangiaceae bacterium. GTDB lineage: Bacteria > Myxococcota_A > Polyangia > Polyangiales > Polyangiaceae > Xiheicaenibacterium. The sequence goes on from JADJYE010000031.1 coordinate 314,025, forward strand.
CCTCCGAGCCCGAAGGGATGTTCCCTCTCGGGCCATGGCCAGGCCCGACAAGAAGGCGCTCATCTCCGCCGCGAAGAACTACCTCAAGGAGCACCCCGAAGAGATCGTTCGGGCGCTGAAGGGCGCGCTCGGCCTGAAGATCGGCGTCCCCTTGGACGCCCTGCGGTACCTCGCCAAGGAGCTCACGGGCGGCGAGAAGGCCCCCAAAGACATCGAGATCGACAGCGCGCCGCCCGGCGTTCGGATCGCGATGACGGTCGAGGCGGTGGGCTCGGTCTTGCGGGTCTCGCTCTGCCTGTTCGTCGAGGAGATCGAGATCACCAGCGATCAGATCCGGGTCACGACGCGCATCGCGGATCTCGCGCTGAAGGTGCTCGAGGGCTTCCAGACGCCCGTCTCAGCCCTGGTGCAATCGGGCGCGCTCGACCTGTCGAAGCCGGGCAACCTCGTCGCGTTCATCCCGAAGCGCCCGCCGATGATCGTCGACGCGAAGGACGACCGGATCGTGATCGACGCGCTCAAGGTCCCCAAGCTCGCGGACAACACCAAGGTGCGCCGAGCCCTCGCCATCGCCACGCCGGTGCTCAACATCCGCGCCATCCGCTCGAAGGACGACCACCTCGACGTGCACCTCAAGGCGACCCTCTCCGGCCTGCCCGACGCGGTCGCCGCTGCGAGAAACTAAACACGCGAGAAGAGAATCCTCGCGTGGGGAGAGGCCCACGCGATCTCCCCGCGCCGGAATTCCCGCGCGCCCTGGCGCGTGAATTCCGAAGGGCCCCGCGCTAGCGGGCGCGCGGGAAGAGAAAACCACCTCGCGCCGGAATTCCCGCGCGCCCTGGCGCGTGAATTCCCGCGCGCCCTGGCGCGTGAATTCCGAAGGGCCCCGCGCTAGCGGGCGCGCGGGAAGAGAAAACCACCTCGCGCCGGAATTCCCGCGCGCCCTGGCGCGTGAATTCCGAAGGGCCCCGCGCTAGCGGGCGCGCGGGAAGAGAAATACACTGCGGCTCGATGGAACGACCGGCACAGCCCGGTCAGCTCGGACCTAGCGGCTCGCAGCCGTTCTCGCTCGAGCTGCTGGCAGAGATCGCGACCGGGCCGACCGCTCGCGTGGAGCTTTGCCGCATCCGCGCGCCCAAGGAGGTCGCGGGTAAGCTCGCCGCCGTGAAGCGGCTGCACCCGCACATCGCCGAAGACCCGCAGTTTTACAGCATGTTCGTCGACGAGGTGTGGATGACCGCCGCCCTCGATCACCCGAACATCACGCGCGTCGTGGGCTGGGGGACGGACGCCGAGGGCACGTACCTCGCGGTCGAGCTCATCCAAGGCGTCTCCCTCGCGCGCCTCATGAAGACCGTCTTCGAGACGCGCGAGGCGTTCTCGGAGCGCATGGTCGTGTACCTCGGCGCGCAGATCTGCGCCGGGCTGTCGGCGGCGCACGGGCTTCGCGCGCCGAGCGGAGAGCACCTGAACCTGGTGCACCGGGATCTGACGCCCGGCAACGTGCTGATCGGCTTCGATGGGCGCGTGCTGATCGCCGACTTCGGGCTCGCGAAGGCCAAGCAGCGCGTGACCAAGACGCTGACCGGTCTGCTCAAGGGCCACCCGCACTACATGGCGCCCGAGCAGGCGACCGAGCGCCCGATCGACGGGCGGTCCGACCTGTTCTCGCTGGGCGTGGTGCTGTTCGAGCTCTTTACCGGGCGACACCCGTGGGACGGCACGACCGAGATCGAGATCTTCCAGAACATGGCCACCTCGCCGCCCGCCGGCATCGCGTCGCTCAGGCCCAAGCTCGACCCAGAGCTCGTCGCGGTCGTCGAGAAGCTCCTCGCCAAGGACCCGGCCGAGCGCTTCCGGAGCGCCGACGAGGTCAGGGACAGGTTCCGGTACTGGCTCGACGCGCACGGCTACAAAGACGACAACGCCGAGGCCGTCGCGCGCTTCGTTCGGCGCAACGCGATGCGGCAGATGCGCTGGTTCGAGCGGGCGATCGCGGGGGATTTCGTGGCCGAGGCGGCGCGGGCGAAGTCGCGGCTGCTCGGGGCGCGCGCCCGCACGGCCGACAAGGAGCCTTCGCGCATGCGCGCGCCCCAGGGCGGAGAGACCGCCGTGACCTCGAAGCCGCCCATGTCGTCGGCACAGCGAGCCGCGGTGCTTCGTGAGGCGCCGTCGGCGCGTCGCCGAGCCGCAGCTCGCAGGCTCGCCGACGACGTCACCGACGTGAGCGACTTCGGCGCGAAGGTGTCCGGCAGCCCGCTCGAGGAGCGCCAAAGCAACGAGACGCCGGACTGGGCGGAAGAGGTGCCCACCGTGGTCAAGCCGAACACCGCCCATCCGCTGCGCGGGGGGGCGGGGCGGGGGGCCCCGCCGCGAGGGCCCGCGCCCGCGCCGGAGATGGGCGCGCTGCCGAGCTTCATCGACGACGACACCGGCGATCACCGCACCACCGCGGTGAAGCCTCAGGTGATGCTCGCGACCTACGCCAAACAGGCCGAGGAGCGAGGCGCCGGCGGCCGAGAGCCTGGGAAATATGGTCAGCTCGGGACGGTCGTCGATCTGCCGAAGCTCGAGGACCCCGACACGGCGGACTCGGGCGAGGTCCCGACGTCGCCGCTCCAGCGACGGCCTCGCCTCCCCGAGGGGGTGCCCCTCAAGAAGCTGCCGCCCCCGCCTGCCGCCCGGCGGGAGGCCACCGCCGCGTCGTTCGTCGGGCCGCGCGGGGGGGCGCCGCGAACCGAGGCCGAGCTCGCCGCCGAGGCCGACCGGCTCGCCTCGCTGGCCTCGCGCCTGCGCGCCGAGTCGGAAGAGGCGGCGAAGGTCGCCGCGCACCGCGCGGTCCTCGCGCAGCTGGCGTTCGAGGCCTCGGCGCTCGCCTCCGAGGCGATGCGCGCGCTCCCGACCCACGGCCTGGCGCACGCGCTGTCTGTCGGCGCAGAGGCCCACCGGCTCGCCCTCTCGATCGCGAGGGGGGAGGCGTCGACCTCCACGTCTCCGGACTCCGGCGAGGTCTCCGAGCCCAGCATCCCCTCCGCGGCGCCGACGCCGGTGATGCCTCGCCGAGACCCCGGTCCCCCCGCGCCTCGCGACCGCGACGAGCTCCCGAAGGCGCCGTCGGTTCCCCCTCCCGCGCCGCCGGGGCCGCCCGTGCCGAGCTTCCCGCCGCCTGTGCCGATGGCCCTCCCTCCCGCGGGCGAGCGACCGAGCTACGCCCCGTCCGACCCGCGCCGCGAGCCGACCGTCCCGTCGCGGGCGTTCGTCGGGGAGCTCCCTCGGTCGGAAGAGTTCTTCGCGGGCGAAGTGTTCGGCGTGCGCGTCCCGGTCGCGCTCGCCGCGGCCCTGCTCATCGCCGTCGCGATGGTCGTGCTCGTTTGGATCATCGTCTCTTGATCTGACGCGCCGAGGATCGATACCGTCAGCACCTCTATGAGCAAAGGCGACGGCGACGAGTGGCTCCTCATCAACTTCGACGACCTGGTTGCCAAGCGGCAGGGGCTGCCGCCGCAGATCCCGGTCCCGAAAGACAAGTTCGAGGGACTCGCTGAGAAGGGCCTCCCCGCCAAGGAGGCGCGCAAGTGGTGCAGCGACTTCCTGAACAACTCGGAGGTCGGCAAGAACGCCCAGTGGCGCAAGAAGAACCGCGAGATCGTCGTCGCGATGGAAGCCTTCTGCGACACCGGCCCGCTGTGGGACAAGGCCCAGAAGGCCTTCGCCGAGAACAACTACGAGGTGGCGATCAGCACGCTCAAGCGGATCACCGTCCAATACGAGGCCGACCACTCCGCGAAGCTCAACCTGGCGTCTGCGTACGCGAACACGGGCCAGTTCGAGCCCGCGCTCAAGCTCTTCAAGGCGATTTACCCGACGTACAAGGGGGACGCCGAGTTCCACATCGCCGTGGGGCACGTCCACCTGAAGATGCAGAACAAGGACGCCGCCACCGACGAGTTCGTCAACGCGCTCGAGGCCAAGCCCGATCATCAAGGCGCGCTCGACTCGCTCACGCAGCTCGGCGTGCTGTGCAAGATCTACGAGAACCCGAAGGACGCGGCGTCCCTCATCTACGTCCGCGCCGACTCGGTCGAGCCTTACCTGATGGGCGAGTGGGACAAGGTCGAGGCCCCCACGGTGGCGTTCTACCTCGAGCAGATCGCGTACCACGAGCGCGAGCGCCGCTATGGCGTAGTGATCGAGGCGGCGAGCCGCGCCATCAAGCTGGCTGGCGGCGAGATCACGCAAGAGTCGGAGCGCGCAGAGCTCGCGAAGATCAACGCCCTGCGCTCGCTCGAGCGCCTCGACGAGGCGCTCGCGGCGGCCCAGTCCTACGTCGAGCGCGCGCCCAAGTCGGCCGGCGCTCACGTCGAGCTGGCGCGCACGCTCGGCCAGAAGGGGGACACCGACGCCGCCAACGCCGAGGTGGCGAAGGCGCTCGAGATCGATCCCGGCGATCTCGCCGCGCTCATGCTCAAGTTCTGGCCCGAGGACCCGAACGACATCAAGAAGATCGGCGACATGATGCCCGAGCTCGAGAAGTTCGCGAGCGAGACCGACGCGCCGGGCGCGTGGCGCACGCTCGCTCGCGCGTACCTCGCGGTGAACCGCGTCGACGAGGCCCTCGACCTGTTCAAGAAGTGCGTCGACCTCCGCCCCGCCGACGACGACCTGCGCAGCGAGTGGTGGAGCGAGCTCGCGAAGCAGCAGCGCTACACGGACATCATCAAGGACTCGGAGACCCTCGGCGACATGAAGGCCCGCGACTGGCGGCTGCGATGGAACGAGGCGGAGGCCTACTCGGGCCTGGGCAAGCAGATGGAGGCGCGCGCCTGCTACAGCGCCATCAACTTCGACGACAGCCTGCACGTCGATATCCGCAGGCGCGCGAAGCGCGCGGCGAACGGCCTCGACGAGAAGATCCGCGAAGCCGGCGGGACATGATTGCTTTCTCGCGCGCCCGCTAACGCGGGTCCCTTCGGAACGCCCGCGCGAAGACGCGCGTGCATTCCGGCGCGAGGCTCTGCGCCCTAGCTCTCTTGCTACCTCGCGCGGGCGCTGGTCACGGCGCTCGCGAGGTCTTTGCCGCGCTTGCTCGGCAACACCGGCGGCTCGGCCACCTTCGCGTGGACCATGCCGTGGATGAGGCGCGAGCCTCGCTCGTGCGTGAAATAGGCCCAGATCCACTGGACCATGACGATGACCCGGTTCTTGAAGCCGATCAGCGTCGCGACGTGGAGCACGACCCACGCGATCCACGCGATGAAGCCCGAGAGCTTCATGCCGAAGATCTCCGCGACCGCCGCGGCTCGGCCGATCGTGGCCATCGAGCCGAGATCTCGATAGCGAAACGCTCGCCGCTCGCGCCCGTCGATCTGCGCCAAGATGTTGGCGACGACCAAGCTCGCCCCCTGCATCGCGCCCTGCGCCACCCCCGGGACGAGCTTGCCGTTCTGTTCGAAGTGGGCGAGGTCGCCCACGACGTAGACCTCGGGGTGACCGGGGATGCTCAGCTCTGGATCGACGATCACCCGACCGACCTTGTCGAGCGGAACGCCGAGCGAGCGGGCGAGGGGAGAGGCGGCGACGCCCGCGGCCCAGACGACGGTGCGGGTCGGGATGAGCTCGTCGCCGACGCTCACGCCCTCGGCGTCGACGTGCGTGACCCGAGCGCCCAGCCTCACCTCCACGCCGAGCCTGTGCAGCGAGCGCATCGCCTGGTCGGAGAGGTCAGCGGAGTAGCTCGACAGCACGCGCGCTCCCCCCTCGACGAGGATGACGCGCGCCTTCCTGGTGTCGATGCGCCTGAACTCGCGCGCCAGCGTCTTGCGGGCGATCTCGGACAGCGCGCCGGCCATCTCGACGCCCGTGGGCCCGGCGCCGATCACCACGAACGTGAGGAGGGCGTCACGGCGCGCGGGGTCCTCCTCACGCTCGGCCTCCTCGTACGCCATGAAGATGCGCTCGCGGATCATCAGCCCTTCGTCGACCGTCTTGAGGCCCGGGGCGAACTCCGCGAACTGATCGTTGCCGAAGTACGAGTGCGTCGCGCCGGTCGCGACCACCAGGAAGTCGTAGGCGATCGGCTCGCCGTCCTCCAAGTGGACGCGCTTGTTCGGTACGTCGACGCGCACCACGTCCGCCAAGAGGACGGTGACGTTCTCGTGCTTGCGCAGGATGCGCCGGATGGGCACGGCGATGTCCGCCGGGCTGAGTCCGGCCGTCGCGACCTGATAGAGCAGCGGCTGGAACGTGTGGTGGTTGGTGCGGTCGAGCAGCGTCACTCGGACGTCCTTGCCGCCGAGCTCCTTCGCGGCGCGCAGCCCGCCGAAGCCCCCGCCCACGATCACGACGTGCGGTCGCTCGCTCATCTTCGTCGCTCGTCTCTCTAGGGTCACTCCGCCCAAAGAGAACCTGCCCCTCGAACATCCTCGCGTGGGGAGGGCCCCACGCGATTGCTTTTTCACGCGCTGCGGCTCTCGCGCGCCGGCGCGCGAAAGGCGCAGGGACCCGCGGCAGCGGGCGAGCGCGAAGCTACTTGTGCGCTTCGATCCACTTGTTCATGAACTTGGCGCTGTCCTCCCAGCCGTCACGGAGCTGCTTCTCCGCGGTGCTCTCGAGGATGCCGCCGAGGCCGAAGACCTTCGCCTCGATCACCATCTCGACGTTGCGGCGCACCTTGTTGTCGCCGAGCACCTCGATGCGCAGCTGCCCCTCCTGGCGGATCTTGTCGGCGAGGGTGCTCGGCGTGAGCTTCCAGCGCCAGACCTTCTCCTTCTTCGTCATGGAGCCGGTCTCCACGTAACCGAAGCTGTCGCCCAGGATCTTCGCGACGGGGCCGGGGACGTTCTTGAGCTTCGGGCGGCCCTTCGTGCGGCGCTTCACCTCGACGTCGTTGTCCGTCTGCTCCTCGATCTTCCACTCGGGGAACTCGAGGCCCTCCAGATAGAGCTTCGTGTTGAACTCCTTATCGAAGAAGAGCTCCCAGAACTTCTCTTCGCTGCAGTTGATTTCGTGCGAGATCTTCACGTTCTGCATCTCTGTCACCTCGGCTCGGGTGGGCGCACGCGCGCTCGCACCAGCTTGTAGAACATTGGTCCGCTCGTACCAAGGGTCGCTAACGTTCCGCCCCGGAGGTAGTCGCACATGCGCTCGAGGAGCTCGGCTCGTTACGTACCCCGGAGGCCTTCCCGCCACTCGGTCAGGCTTGGTTGTCAGATCGTTCGCGAGCGAGACTTCAAGCTCGTCTCGGAGGAGATCGTCGAGCTGAGCGAGGAGGGGGCGCTGGTCGTGCCGCGCTTCCGCCTGCTCACCGGCGAGAACCTGCTGCTCACGTTCATGGCGCCGTTCACCCGGACGTTCATCGACGCCGAAGCCGTCGTCGCGCGCGTGATCCACGGCCGCCGCCTGGGAGACCCCGGCCCCTCGCTCGGCATCTCCATCACCCACATGGACTCGGCGGCGCAGGCCCTCGTGAAGAGCCAGCTCACGTTCTTGCCGCTCGTCGCGCCGCGCCGCCGGGTTCTGTCCTAGCCAGGACCCGGAAGGCTCCTCAGGACCCGGACGCCCTCAGGACCCGGAAGGCAGCGTGCCGGGGGGCAGGGTGCTCGGGTCGACCTGGGTGCCGTCTTCCTTCACGAAGACGGCCTTGAACTCCCAGGTGTACGTGGCCTTGCCGGTGCTCGCGTCGGGGGGCGTGAGCTTGAGGTCACGCAGGGAGTCGAGGACGCACTTTCGCACCGGCTCGCCGGCGGTCGTCCGCGAGTTGTCGATGCGTGCCTTGCGTACGCGGCCGGTGTCGTCCTCGACGACGAAGGTGACGATCACGTTGCCCGCGAGCTTCGCGTTCGAGCGCAGGGCCTTGTTGTAGCAAGTCTTGATCGGCTCGTTCTGAGCCTCGAGCAGCTTGTACGTGTCGGTCTGCCACTGATCCGGTGTGCGCGAGTAGCCGCCGCAGCCGGTCGTGAAGGGGAGCGAGGCGAGGAGGACGGCGGCGAGCTTCACCGGCGCCGAGAGGGCATCCTTGCGGGGATCCTTGCGGTTCATTTGCTTGGCTCCGTCGTTCACTTGATCGGGGTCGCGCCAGGGACGGCCGGGATGCCTGCGCCCTGGGACTCTTGGACGTGGAACTCGACGCGGCGGTTCTTCTCACGCCCCTCCTGGGTGTTGTTGTCGGCGATGGCGCGCGTCTCGCCGTAGCCCTGAGCGTAGAGGCGGCTCGCCTCGATCCCCCCCTTGGCCAGGAGGTAGTCCCGCACGGCCTTCGCGCGCCGGTCGCTCAGATCCATGTTGTGGGCGTCGTCGCCGTCGGCGCTCGCGTGCCCCTGGATCTCGACCCGCTTGATCTGCGGGTTCTCTTTCATGACCTGCGCCACGTCGTCGAGGAGGCCGAAGCTCTCGGACTTGATGATCGCCTGGTCGAGCTCGAACTGGACCTTCTCCATGATCTCGATGCGCTGGTTCTTGAGCATCGCCTTGAGGGCGCGCTTCGAGACGCGCGGCGGACGGGTCTCGCCGGTGATCTGGATGGGGTTTCTCCCCTCGTACAGGACCGTGGACGAGCAGCCCGTGAGCGAGGCCAGCACCGTCGTGACGACGAACGCGTTGAGTAGCTTCATAAGGTCGAACTCCCCGGCCGCGTTCCTAGTCGAAGCGCCCGCCGGTGACCAGCCCCCTTGACCCAGCAGGCCAGGCCGACTTTCGTTCGGCGCACCCATGAGCGCCCCCCTCTCGCAGCGCAGACCTCTCCTCGTCCTGCTCGGCGCAAGCGCGCTCGCCGCTGCTTGTGGCGGCTCCACGCCGGAGGCGGCCGGGCCCGAACGCGTCGAGGGAGAAGCCTCGGAGCTGCAATATGCGCTCGTCGTCAAGGCGGGCGACGGCACCATGATCAAGCCGACGCAGCAGGCGCTCAATGACGCCCTGCTCACGGCTGGGTTCAGGGTGGGGGACGTGAAGGACGCCGACGTCATCCTCGAGGCGGCCATCTCCGACGTCGACGCGCCGCAGTTCATGAAGATCGTCGTGAACGGCAAGGAGCAGAAGAAGCGTAAGGTCACGGTCAGCCTGAAGGCGATCGCCTCCGGCAAGACCCTCGAGAGGGCGACGCGCACCTTCACCGTCGACGACGGGGACGAGGCGGTCGAGGCCGAGGAGGTCAGCCCGCTGGCCCGCGAGCTGGCCGGTTCGAAGGCGCTCGAGAAGTACGGCCTGGAGATCTCGATCGAGCGTGCGCAGCGCAGGGTCTCCACGCCGAAGTCGGTCCCCTCCGAGCCCGGCGCGACCGCGGAGCCGTCGGCGCCTCCCGCCGCCCCCCCGGCCGAGAACACCAGCAAGGTGCGCGAGCACTGACGTCGCCGCTCGGCGAAGCGTCGCGGTCCTCGGGCCTGTTCAGGGCGAGGGCGGCTCAGGGCAGGGAGAGCACGACGCGCTGATCCGCGCCGAGGGGGCCGAACGTCGAGACCTGACCGCCGGGTCGGCGCACCACGATGGCTTCGACCGTCGTCGCGTCCCCGAGCCCGAAGTGCAGCTCGGCGGGGTCTTGGGAGGCGTAGTTGCTGCCGGCCCGGAGCACGCCGACGCGCGTCACGCCCGCCGAAGTGACCTCGACCCGGGCGCCGATGCCTCGGGAGTTCGGCGGGGGCGCAGAGAGCGCGACGGTGAGGTGGTGGCCAGCGAGCGCGCCGTTGTTGCGGTAGAGGCGCATTGGCCCGCCGTTGTCCTGGACCAGGATGTCGACGTCGCCGTCGCGATCGTAGTCGAAGCACACGATCCCTCGGCCTTGCCCGGCGTCGACCAGGCCCAGGTCGGCCGCCCGCTCGCTGAACGTGCCGTCGCCGTTCGAGAGGAACAGGACCGAGGGATCGTCGTGGAACTCGTCCGCGAGCGAGAACGTGAAGCCATTGGTGTGGAACAGATCCAGGTCGCCGTCGTTGTCGAAGTCGGCGAAGCAGGCGCCCCACCCCCAGAAGCCGCGCCGCACCCCGGCCTGCTCGCTCACGTCGACGAGCGCCCCGCCGCCGACGTTCTCGTAGAGGCGGTTGCCGCTCGTCCCCCACAGCCCCTCGGGGACGCCGTCCGGGTCCCAGATACTGCTGACGAACCAGTCGAGGTCTCCGTCGCCGTCGTAGTCGCCGATCGCCGATCCCATCCCGTTGTCGTCGTCGATCCCGGGCGTCGTGACGTCGATGAACAGGCCCTGCTGGGAGCCCAAGAACACGCGTGAGGTGTGGAAATCCGAGGCGAACACCAGGTCGAGCCAGCCGTCCTCGTCGAGGTCGAAGAAGTTCGGCGTGAAGCTGACGTTGTCGATCGACGCGAGCCCGTGGTCGACCGTCGCAGGTGAGAACACGCCCGAGTCGTTGCGCAAGAGGTGCTCCGCGTCGGCCTCGGGCGTGCCCCAGCGCCCGAGCGCGAGATCGAGATCGCCATCGGTGTCGATGTCTGCGAGGGCGCCGCCCATGACGTTGCCCACGAGCACGTCGAGGCCGGAGGCGAAGGTGGCGTCGACGAACGCCCCTGGATCGGCTTGCACGAACAGCCGCGCGGGTTGGTCAGCGACGCCCCCGACGAAGAGATCGTCGCGGCCGTCTCCGTCGAAGTCGGCGAAGATCGGGCCGGCGTCGCAGCCGACCGGGGCCGGCAGGCCGGCCGCGGCCGTGACGTCTTCGAAGGTGCCGTCCCCCGCGTTGCGATAGAGCGCGCTCTGGCCCTCGGTGCACCCAACCACGAACAGGTCGACGTCGCCGTCGTCGTCGTAGTCGGACGCCGCGACCCCGCCGGACAGGCTCATGAGCTGGTAGTTGCCGAGCGTCTGCATGCCGGGGTTCCACGCGTGGACGGCGGTCAGCCCCGCGTCGAACGCCGCGTCCTCGAAGCGCCACGGACCCGCAGGGTTCGTGCAGACACACGCCACGCACGAGCCGGGGCACGCCGCGTCCGCGAGCCCGTCACACTCCTCGCCGAGCGGGAGCTGAGCAAGGTCGTCGCCGCAGATCTCCACGGCGGAGCAGTCCCCCCGGCAGCCGTCGCCGGAGAGCTGGTTGCCGTCGTCACAGCCTTCGTCGCCGGTGACGGCGCCGTCGCCGCACACGTCGCACGGCTGGTCGCCATCGGCGCAGTCCTGATCGACCGTGTCGCCGCAGAAGTCGCGGGCGCCCGGGTAGACCGACGGGTCGTCGTCGTCACAGTCGTAGCCCCAGCACCAGGTCGCGAGGTCGAGGTCGAGGTCCGGCTCGTCGGGCGTCGCCGCGTCGCAGTCGTCGTCGACCCCGTTGCAGGGGATCTCCTCGGTCGCCGCGCAGCCGGGCGACCCGCCGAGCGGCGCGCCGCCGGTCGCTGGGCTCGGCGCGCCACCCGCCCCGCCCCCTGGCGTGGGCACCGGCGCGACGGACTCCTCGGGGCACGCCCCTGCGAGCGCCGCCAGCAAGAGCGCGAGACCTCTCCTCGCGGTGGATGGTGCCGCCCGAGCCATCGAGATCCCGCAGCGTAGCACCGCTCGGCGCTGCGCCTTCCGAGCCGTCAGGTCGAGCGGGCGACGAGCGCCTCGAGCCGGCGCAGCGCGCGCGCGCACTGCTCTTCGGCGGGGCCGAAGCTGAACCTCACGTGCCTCGCGAAGCGAGACGGCCGCCCCGCGCGCCGCTTGCCCGGGTTCACGTCGAAGAACTGCCCGGGCACGGTGATCACCTTCTCGGCGAGCGCCGCTCGGAAGAACGACATGCCGTCGTCGAGCCCCGCCGGCAGGTTCGCGACCGAGCCCCACACGTAGAACGTGCCCTCGGGAGGCACGTCGACGCTCACGCCGATCTTGCGCAGCCCCTCGAGCATGAGCTTGCGCTTCTTCGAAAACGCCTTCTGGATGGCCGCGGTCTCGCGCTCGGCGACCTCGAGCGAGAGCAGCGGGATCGCGGCGCGCTGCATCGGCTTCGAGCCCCCGCCGTCGAGGAAGCTGCCGGCGCTGGAGACCGCGTCGATCACCTCGCGCGGGCCGACGGTCCACGTCACGCGCCAGCCCGGGTACCGCCAGTTCTTGGTGAGGCCGTCGAAGATGACCACAGGGTCCTGCTCGACGTCCTCGACGAAGCGCGCGGCGCTCTCCATCGGCGCGCTCCCCCCGCCCTCCGAGTAGACGTAGTGCGAGTAGAACTCGTCGAACAGCAGGGTGCAGTCGAGCTCGCGCGCGAGCCGCACCCACGCCGCGAGCTCCTCGCCGCGGACGTGCTTGCCGGTGGGGTTACACGGGTTGCTCATGAGGATCGCGCCCAAGCCGCGCCCCAGGATCTCGCGCCGCAGATCGCGGACCGAGAAGTCGTATTGCCGCTCGCCCTCCAGCAAGATCGGGATCGGCGAGAAGAGCCGGAACACGTCGAGCAGCTCCTCGTACGCGGTGTAGTCCGGCAGGAAGTGGCCGAGGTTGATCTGCCCGAGCGAGGCCGCCGCGCGCGTGAGCGCGGTGCGGCCACCCCCCGAGACGCAGACGTTCTCGGCGCTGTACTGCGTCTTCATGCCGCGCCGGTAGGCTTGGTTGTAGAGATCGGCGATGGCCTCGCGCAGCTCCCAGAGCCCGGCGACGGGCGCGTACTCCTGGTCGCCCATCGAGATCGACACCTGCTCGACGCGCGCGGGCGAGCCGGGCAGGGGACCCGTCTCGGGCATGCCCTGGCCGAGGTTGCACCAGTCGTCCTCCCCCGGGTCGGGCTTGTAGCTGTAGCCGAGGCGAGCGGCCTCACCCATCACGTAGATGACCCCGGTGCGCGGGACCCGTCGGAACGCCGACACGTGGTGGCGCTCCGACAGCTCGTGGGGGTCGGGCGGCTGCGAGGGGCGATCGGGCGACTCGGGCTGGGTCATGCGACAACCTTGGGCGAGATCTGGCCGAGCGACGGCGGCGCCTTGCGCCTGCGGTGCTTGAGCGCAGTTCGGTACAGGGCAGCGCCAGCCCCGATGGAGAGCAACCCGATGAGGACCGCGGATAGATCCCCAGGGGCCTCGAGGAACGCCTGCCCATCGCGCTTCGCCGCGGCGGAGATCACGGCCCCCCACGCGACCTTCGGGGCCGCCTGGAGCACCATCACGAGGCCGGGCACCGCGCAGATGATCGCGCCCAGCACCCAGCCGCTCATGTCTTTGTACCAGGGCAGGGGCCGCTCTCGCCGCTCCTCGTCGGTGCGCTCGCGAGGCGCGAAGGCGAGCAGCAAGAGGACGCTCAGGATGAGCGAGATGAGCGTGAGGTACGTGTAGCGGTCGTCGTTGTAGCCGATGGTCCGCCAGCCGAGCTGGCTTATCGCGCAGAACGCGAAGATGTAGACCTCGAGGTCACGTCTGAGCTTGCTCAGCGTGCCCGTTATCAACATGTACGAGTAGTAGTAACAAGTCAGCTGGCTGAGCAGGATGATCCAGACGCCGCCGAGCGTCTGCGCGAGCCACATCGACTTGATGCGGCGCAGGACGATCACCGACGCGAACAGCACCGTGCCGATCAGCGCGTACGCGGTCGGCTTGTACTGCACGTAGCGATCGAGGCGCATCTGCTTCCAGCCCACGAACGGGTCGGTCTTGGTGCCGTCCTTCGTGTACCGCATGCGGCCCGACTGCTTGTCGAAGCCGACGTCGTGCCCGATGAGCACGCGCAGGCCCATGTGGTTGGTGAGCGGCGTCTGATCGTGGACGGCCAGCGTGTGGTGGAAGAACTTCTGGTACGAGTCCTTGCCGACGTAGGCCAGGCTGGCGCCGATCAACACGGCCGCGGTCACCGTGCCGCCGATCAGCATGCGCAGGTGCTCCCGCTTCATCAGCGGCCCGCGCACAGCACCCGTGCGGCGGCGCAGCACGCGCTCGTTGACGATGTGCCAGCCGGCGACGATCAGCCAGGCGATCACGACCAGGCCCGGGAACACGCGCAAGAGCCCCGCGTAGACCATCGCCCCCGCGGACAGCTCCCAGTATTTCTTGCGCGCGAAGCACGCCGAGAGCACGAAGAAGAAGAGCCAGTCTTGGCGCAGGAGGGCGCCGCCGGTCCAATAGAACGGCGCGGAGGACTGCGCGCCGAAGAAGATGCCCGCGACGGCGAAGACGCGCCAGCCGAACGCCCAGTAGATCGCGACGAACGCGCCCACCAGGTACAGGACGTCGATCATCGCCAGCGCCTGCATGAACCTGCGCTGATGCAGCGGGAACGTCTTGCCGAAGACCTTCACGCCGTCGTCGACGTAGAGGTTGCCCAGGAACTTACCCGCGATGGTCCAGACAGGAGGCGGGTTGTACCCGTGGTCCTGCTGCATCTGGGTCCAGTAGCTGTCGAGGTAACACTGGGTCGCGAAGAACGTGACGTCCTTCTTGTATTGCTCCCAGCGCTCGGGGGTAAACCGGCTGTGGCACTGCTCCTTGTTGGCGAGCAGCTCGTCCACCTTCATGAGCAGGTTGTCGCCCGACAGGTTGCGGATCTTCTTGTCGTGCTTGCGCACCTCGGCCCGCACGTCGAACCACTGGAGCTTGCCTTCGCCCTCGACGTCGACCTGCACGCGCCCGACGTCGTCCTGAGCGATCGCGCTGCACTTGTACAGGCCGTCGTACCCGATCTCGTCGAAGTACTTCGCGCCCATGTAGTAGTGGTACTGGTCCCAGCGGTGGTAGTACTGGGGGTACCCGAACTTGAGCGCGTTGAAATAGAAGAGGATGCCGGTGACCCCGAGGGTCACGCCGACGAACTTCTTCCAGCGCTCGGCGATGGGCCGGCGCTCGCCGATGCGGCGGATCTCGTACAGCACGAGGGACATCGCGGTGATCGCGAGGGCCGCCTTCATGACGTCCACGCCGCGCGCGTGGGGTGAGTCGCTCGAGACCTGAGGCATCAGACCGCCGGCCTTGCCCGCGAAGATCGCGAGCAGGATGGTGCTGGCGATGACGCCGATCCACGTCACGATCGCGCGTGCGGCGCCCGTGGTGATCTTTCGGAGCCCGACCGTTGCGAGCGCTGCACCCACGAACGGGAGCAGCCACGGGACCAGCTGTCTGATGATGTTTCCGACCACGCGGCGGCGGACGTTAATTCATTCCGCGCTCGCCCGCTACCGCGGGTCCCACGCCGGCGAGCCCGTCAAGGGAGCGCAGCCGTGCTCGTCAGGTTGCGGGTCGGCGATCGTTTGTTAGGCTTGTGACATGTCTCGCGGAGGGAGCCCCTCCGGGATGGTCCTGCCGAGGAGCACCTCGGCGCCGCGAGGTCCGACTTGGGTCGGGTTTCGTCGCTCGCTCCGCGAGCCGATGACCCCCGAACCGACGCTGGGAACACCAACCTGAGCCCGGAGCCCGAAGCCCTCGTGTGGGCGCGGCCATCCGGTCTCGCGGTGCCGGCCCGTGCCGGAGGAGGGAGAACACATGCACGTTGAGCAAGGTTCCTGGGCGGAGGTCACCTCCTCGTAGCCCCTTCGAGCCCGCGTGCGCTTACTGGCGCACGCGGGCTTTTCTGCGCCCGCGGCGCAGCTCACTCCGGCGCGCCGCCCCCGCCTTCCTCTGCGGGCGGCTCGAGCAGCTCGCCGACCAGGTCGTAGGCGACCGCGCACGGCAGGCGCTCCATCAGCCGCGCCTCGCCGACCAACAGATCCGAGCAGTCCGACCCCTCGATCGGCTCGTAGCGGTGCGAGATCGAGGCCTCGAAGCCGAGCGGATCCTCGGCGTCGTCGACCGCCCCGTCGATCTCGTCCGTGCGGCGGATGCTGCACGGCGGCAGCCAGCCGTCGTCGGGCCCTCGCATGTCGAACGTCAGCGAGTAGGTGATGAAGAATGACCCGTCCTCGAGGTCGACGTCCCCGTTGGCGATGCCCTCGTGCGTGTGCCACTCGAGGCTGGCGCTCTCGGCGTCGATCGTGAGGCCGACGTCGAACGTGCGCGTCGACTCGAACGCGATCTGGCCGGTGCCGCAGCTCTGCTGGGTGAGCTCGGCGTCCACGGCGAAGGTGGGCTCGTCGTAGGTCGGCTCCTCTTCGCCGGTGCCCGAGGAGTCCCCGAAGGTGAGACAGCCGCCGAGGGCTGCGGTGATGAGCCCGAAGAACGCGGCTTTGCGGAGCATGGCCTGGTCTAGCGAGGCCACGTCCGTGCGGCCAAGTTCGGGCCGTTCTTGGCTATGCTCGTCGTTGCGATGCCGGACGTGTGCGCGGGAGAGATGGGGCCTGGGGTGCTCGTGCACGGGGGAGCGGGGGACGTCGACCCGGCGCGCCGGTCGGACCACGTCGACGGCTGCCGCGAGGCGGCGCGGGCCGGGTTCGCGGTGCTCAGGTCCGGCGGCTCCGCGCTGGACGCCGCGCAGGCCGCGGCGCGCGTCCTCGAGGACCTGCCGATGTTCAACGCCGGCACCGGCGCGGCGCTGACCGAGGAGGGGACCGTCGAGCACGACGCCGCGCTGATGGAGGGCACGACCCTGCGGGCCGGCGGCGTCGCGGCCGTTCGCGGCTTCAAGAACCCCGTCGATCTCGCGCGCGCGGTCCTGGAGGACGGTCGGCACGTGCTGCTGGTGGGAGACGGCGCGGCTCGCTTCGCGCGCGCCCACTCGTTCGAGGCGGTCGACGAGGCTTCCCTGGTCACCGCGCGGGCGCGAGAGGCCCTGGCGAAGGTGTTGTCAGGGCGAGGCGCGACGGGCTGGGCCGGGGGGACGATCGGCGCGGTCGCGCGCGACGGGCGAGGCGGCGTCGCCGCGGCGACCAGCACCGGCGGGACCGTCGGCAAGCGGCTCGGACGCGTCGGTGATTCGCCGATCCTCGGCGCCGGCACGCTGGCGGACGACCGCGCGTGCGCGGTCAGCGCGACCGGCGACGGGGAGGGCATCCTGAAGGTGGGCCTCGCGCGCGTCGTCGCGCTCGCGCTCGAGCGCGGCGAGGTCGCCGAGAGCGTGCTCGTGTCAGCCCTCGAGCGGATGCGCGAGCGCACGGGCGCGACCGGGGGGCTCATCGTCTTCACGCCTGCAGGGCGCTTCGCCGCGGCGAGGAGCACCGCGACGATGTCGTGGGCCGTCGCGGGGGAGCGCGGGCAAGACGCGGGGATCTGAGGTCAGCCGGCGACGGCGCCGCGCGGCGAGAGCCGGCGGTGCAGCAGCAGC
This sequence comes from Polyangiaceae bacterium, assembly GCA_016719945.1. Lineage (GTDB taxonomy): Bacteria > Myxococcota_A > Polyangia > Polyangiales > Polyangiaceae > Xiheicaenibacterium. Next base: position 331,099 of record JADJYE010000031.1, read on the forward strand.
GCGAGCGCGATCAGCGCGACCCCGATCAGCTGCGAGGTCGTCAGGCCGAGCGCACCGCCGCGATCGTCCGCGCGGAACATCTCCACCACGAAGCGGACGACGGCGTAGAGCACGAGGAACGAGACGAACACCTGCCCGTCGTAGCGCTTGCGGCCGTGCACGTAGAACAGGCAGATCGCGGCGACCGCGAGCGAGCCGGCGCTCTCGTAGATCTGCGACGGGTGGACCGGCAGCGACCAGATGCGCGGCGTCTTGAGCAGCCCGAGCTTCCACTGGGCGTCGGAGGCCGAGCTGCCCGGCGGGAAGGACATCGCGAGCGAAGAGTCGGACAGGCTCCCGAAGCAGCACCCCGCGAGCAGGCACCCCATGCGGCCGAAGCCGAGGCCGATCGGGATCGCGAAGCCGGCCATGTCGGCGGCCTTCCAGAACGGGAAGCGATCGCGCTTGAGCAGGAACCAAGCGCCGACCGACGCGAAGATCAGCCCACCGTAGTACGCATAGCCCGGGTTCCAGAACTTCGCCCAGGCGAAGCAGTCGGCGGCCTTCGGGTGGCACACGCCCTTGGCGGCGTCCCACGCCGCGTCCTCTCGGGCGAGGCAGACGGCGCGCTCCATCTTCCAGTCGACCTTCGACGGATCGACGCACAGGTTCACGTAGTCCCAGAAGAAGCCGTCGGCGACGACGTGCAGCAGCTTGCCGCCGATGATGCCGAACAGGAGCGACGCCAGCCCGAGATCGACGACGACGTCGGGGTCTTGTCCGATGCGGCGGGCCCAGGCCGTGCCCGCCGCCGTGGCGAACAGGAAGCCCGTCAAGAGCAGGACGAAATAGGCCGAGGCCGAGACGTCGAAGAGGCGGAACAGCTCGCCCTTCACGCCGCCCCTCCGCCGCTCACGCGCCCTCGGCCTCGCGATCGGTAGGCTTCGTGGCCTCCGTGTCGCCGAGCGCCACCTTCACCTTCGGGGCCGGCCTGCGGACGGGGCGGCGCGGAGTGAACATGTCGACGACCATCAGGCCCACGCCGGCGACGATCCAGATGTCGGCCACGTTGAAGGTCGGCCAGTGATGCTCTTTGCCGTCCGCTCCGACGTAGAACCAATCGATGAAGTCGACGACGTACTGGTGGCGGATGCGATCGAAGAGGTTGCCGAGCGCTCCGCCGAGCACCAGCGGCAGCGCCCACTTGAGCGCCAGCTGACGCGGCTCGAGCTTGCGGTAGAGCGACACGATGAACACCACCGCGAGCGCGCTGATCAAGAAGAAGAAGGGCAGGCGGACGTAGTCTTGCTGGTCGCCGAGCAGGCCCCAGGCCCCACCCTTGTTCTCGGCGTACGTGAAGTGGAAATAGCCCTCGAGCACCGAGATGTGGTCCTCGGAGGGCGGGAGCTTGTCGAGCGGCTTGAGCCGCTTGAGCGCCCACTCCTTCGTGCTCAGATCCAGCGCGAGGAAGATCGCGGAGGTGACGGCCAGGAACAGGTAGTTCGGCCTCGGCTTCGGCGCGTCGTCCTCCGGGTCGGAGACGACGCGCACCGCTGCCTCTTCACGGGGCCGGCGCGTCCGACGCTTGCGCTCTTCGGCGGCCTCCGTCTTGTCGACGTCGTCGGAGGGAGACCCTGCCGAGTCGCGGCCTTCGCCCTCGTCCGAGGGGCCCGCTGCGTCCTCGCCGCTCTCGCGCTGCTTCTCCTTGTCGCTCTCGTCGCTCATCGAACATCCTCGTTACACCGGAGTCACCGCCCCCGCAAAGCTCATGGGCCGCGGGGGGCGGGCTCGGGCTCGGGTTCTTCGTCCGGCGCGGTGAGCCGGCTCTTACCAGAGAACAGCGAGATGGCCATCAGCGCGACGCCGGCGACGATCCACACGTCCGCGACGTTGAACGTGGGCCAGGTCTTGCGGTCGCCCTTCATCTCGATGAACACGTGCAGGAAGTCGACCACGAAGCCATGGCGGACGCGGTCGACGAGGTTGCCGACGGCGCCGCCGAGCGCGAGCGGCAGGCCCCACTTCATCGCCCAGTCGCTGCGATCGATGCGGTGGTAGATCGACGTGATGAAGACGCTGGCCGCCGTCGATACGAAGAGGAAGAAGGGCCGGCGCCAGATCTCGGGCAGGGTCGACAGCGCGCTCCAGGCGCCGCCGTTGTTGCGCGCGTAGCGCAGCTCGAACAGGCCCTGGATGACGACGAAGTCCTCGTCTCGCGCGAGCGCGCGCTGAGGGCCGGTGAGCTTGTCGGTGGCCCACTCCTTGGAGATGAGGTCGGCCGCGGCCGCGAGCACGGCGACGACCGCGAACAAGACGTACGACGGCGGGTTGTGGGAGGGCGCCGCGTGGGAGGGCGCCGCCGCGGGGGCCTGGCTGGCCGCCGGCGCGCTCACCTCGGGGACCTCTTCGGGCGCTGCCGCGGGCTCTGGCTCGGCGGGCGCAGGCGCGCGCTTGAGCTCGTCGGTCGGGTCCACCTCGGACATGAGCTATCCGCATTACCTCGATTCTCGCGGGCGCGCTCGCGCTCGGCCCATCAATCTCGCTTGGCGGACAGGTGATCATCTGTCTAGTCTTTGGGCATGCCCTCCCCGCCTTGGAAGCTCGAGACCGGGCTGGCGTCGGTCCTCGACCGCTGGCTCGCCGATCGCGTCGTGAAGAGCTGCCTCGCCGCAGATCGCGCCCTCGCGCCGACCGAGGGCCGCTTCGCGCCGATCCCCGAAGACCTCGCGCCCGGGCTCGTCGCGGCGCTCCGGTCGCGGAACATTCGCTCGATCTACAGCCACCAGCGCGAGGCCGTCGACGCCGCCCGCCGCGGTCGTCACGTGGTGGTGTCGACGCCGACGGCGAGCGGCAAGAGCCTGTGCTTCCACCTCCCGGTCCTCGACGCGCTCGCGAAGGACCCCGAGTCGACCGCCCTGTACCTGTACCCCACGAAGGCGCTCAGCCGCGACCAGGAGGCCGGCATCCGCGAGCTGGCGAGGGACGCGGGCCTCAGCGTCCCCGCGGTCGTGTACGACGGTGACACCCCCGGCGACGCGCGGCGCGCGGCGCGCGAGCGGACCGCGGTGGTGATGACCAACCCGGACATGCTCCACGCCGGCATCCTGCCGCACCACGCGTCGTGGTCACGCATGTTCGCGCGCCTCAAATACGTGGTCATCGACGAGCTCCACACCTACCGCGGGGTGTTCGGCTCGCACGTCGCCCACGTGCTCGCGAGGCTGTGTCGGGTAGCGGCCTTCCACGGCTCGCGGCCCACCTTCATCTGCGCGACCGCCACCATCGGCAACCCGCGTGAGCACGCGGCGCGGCTGCTCGGCGTGTCGAGCGAGGAGGTCGAGCTGTGCGACCAGTCGGGCGCGCCCCGTGGGGGGCGCCACGTGCTGTTGTACAACCCTCCCGTCGTCAACGCGGAGCTCGGCATCCGCGGCAGCTACCTCAAGGCGGCCGTCCGCCTCACGGCGGATCTGCTGCGCGCGCGCGTCCCCACCATCGTCTTCGGCCCGTCACGGAACTCGGTCGAGATCATGCTGAAGTACCTGCGCGACGCGCTCGCCGCGGAGCTGCCCGAGGACGCGATCATGGCGTACCGAGGCGGGTACCTCCCCGACACGCGCCGGAAGATCGAGCGGGGGCTACGGGAAGGCGAGATCCTCGGCGTCGTCGCGACCAACGCCCTCGAGCTCGGCATCGACGTCGGCGACCTCGACGCCGTCGTGTGCGCCAGCTACCCCGGCACCGTCGCTGGCACCTGGCAGCGCTTCGGTCGCGCGGGCAGGCGCAACAAGCTCTCGGCGGCGATCTTGGTGACGGCGAGCCACTCGATCGATCAGTACCTCGCGTCGAACCCCGAGTTCCTCCTCGACGGCGCGATCGAAGAGGCGCGCATCGATCCGTCGAACACCGAGATCGTCATCCAGCACCTGAAGTGCGCGGCCTTCGAGCTCCCGTTCGTCGAGCGCGAGCCCTACGCCACCCTGCAGGCGGAGGAGAGCGGCGAGGCGCTGCGCTTCCTCGCCCACCACGGCGTGCTCCACGAGCAGTCGGGCCGCTTCCACTGGGCGACCGACAAGTACCCGGCCAACCACGTGAGCCTGCGCAGCGTCGGCTGGGACAACACCGTGATCATCGATCGGGAGAACGGCAAGACCCTCGCAGAGCTCGACTGGCGGGCCACGCCGACGATGCTGCACGAGCAGGCGATCTACCAACACGACGGGGAGCAGTATCAGGTCGAAGAGCTCGACTACGACAACCACAAGGCCTACGTGAAGAAGGTCGTCCCCGACTATTTCACGACCGCGCTCACCAACCGCAAGGTCACGCCCCTCGACGCGTCGACCGAGACGAAGCTGTACGGCGGGGCCGGCGTGCTGGGTGAGGTGAGCGTCGTGGAGAAGGTCGTCGGGTTCAAGAAGATCAAGTTCTTCACCCACGAGAACGCCGGCTACGGAGACGTTCGGCTGCCCGATATCCAGATGCACACGACCAGCTTCTGGTGGCGCGTCCCAGCGGGGGTGTGCCTCGAGGCAGGCGTCGGGCGCGCGGGCGCCCTGGACGGCCTCCGCGGCATCCTGAGGGCCCTGGAGACCGTCGCGACGATCGCCCTCATGTGCGAGCCCCGAGACATCGGCCAGGCGATCGAGGACGGCGCGCTCGCGGGTGAGGTCGGAGGCACCGGCTCCGAGTTCGACCCGACGCTCTTCCTCTTCGACAACGTGCCCGGCGGCGTCGGCCTCGCCGCGCGGATCCACGAGCAAGCGCCCGTCTTGCTCGTCTCGGTGCGAGCGCTGCTGTCGAGGTGCGCGTGCGAGCACGGCTGCCCTCTGTGCGTGGGCGCCGTCGACGGCCTGCCTCCGATACCGGCCGCGGCGAAGGCCGCGGGGGTCGATCTCGCGCTGGCGGGGTCGCGCAAGCGAAGCTCGATGCGGGTCCTCGAGCGGCTGATGCGCGGGGACGGCTAGCTAGCTGCCGAACGAGGGACACCCCTAGCGTCAGGAGCGGAGCGCGACGAGCACGACGACGCCGACCGCCAGGGCGACGGCGAACCCCGCGACCTTCCGGTCCTTCGGGGCCAGCGTGCGAAACGCGGGGACGCCCGCGCTCGCAACGAGCGCGATGGGGACGAGCGCAGGGATGGGCTGCGCGAGCGCCGCCGAGGCGATGAAGGCGAGCGCGAGGGCGACCGCGACCGAAGCCGTCACACGCGCGCGCGAGATGTTGAAGCTCCTGGCGACCGCCAGCAGCAGGGAGATGACGACGAGGTCTCCGATGCCGAGGACGTAGGTGATCGCGGCGGTGCCGGGCACGGGCGCGGCGAGCGCGAACGTCGCGAGGGCGCGCTCGCTCTGGGCGACGGCCTTCGTCACGCCCTCGGGGCTGAGCACGGAGGCCCAGTCGGCCGCGGCCGCGACGATCGTGGCGGGCATCACGTGGCCGGGGTGCTGGACGCGCTCGCCGATCGCTCCGCCCGCCGTGCGCGCGAGCGCGACCAGCGAGAGGAACTGCAGCGGGATCGCCCAGCGATCCGGCTGGGCCAGCCAGACGAAGGCGACCCCGGCCGTCGCGGCGCCGAAGCTCAGCCACGCGGCCGCGCCGCTGAGCTTCACGCCGCTCGACGCGTGCAGAGCACAGAGCGCGAGCCCGACCGCGAGCCCGATCGCACAGAGGTCCTGCAGGACGAGCGAGGTGAGCGGCGCAGCGGGGGCCAGCGCGACGGCCGCGCCCATCGCGAGGGCGGTGAGCGCGAGCGGCGCGAGGGCGCGGAGCGCCTCGGCTCGCGTCATCGGTGCACGGCCTTGTTGTGCTCCTCCAGGGTCTCGCTGAACTTGTGCCGGCCCCCCCCGCTGGCGACGAAGAAGAGGTAGCGGGACTCCGTCGGCGACAGGACCGCGGCGATCGAGCGCTCGCCAGGGCTCGCGATCGGCCCCGGCGGCAGGCCTTCGTTCGTGTACGTGCTGTAGCGGTTCAGCTCGTCGCGGTTCATCGCAGGGGTGATCTTCTTGCCGTCGAACGAGGCGCAGCTCGGCGCCTGGTCGGGCGCCGCGAGGCAGCCGTACCCGCTGGTCGGGTCCGATTGGAGCAGCTTCGGCTTGAAGTCAGCGAACATGAGGCGGTTCAAGAAGACCCCCGCGATGAGCGGGCGCTCTTCGTCGACGGCGGCCTCCTTCTCGACCATCGAGGCGAGCGTCACGATCTCTGCCCGGCCCCACCCGAGCTTCTCGGCGAGGCGCGTGACCCCGGCCTCGTGCTTCGACGCGAGCCTGCGCCAACGGACGTGCGGCTCGTTCACGAGGCGGTGCAGCACGTCGTAGGCCGGCGAGTCGATCTGCAGCTCGTACGTCGCCGGGAACAGGTACCCCTCGGCGGACGCCGGCCCGCGCCCCGCCGGCGCGGGCACGTCGAGCAGCTCGAGCAGCTGCGGGTCTCCGCTGACGCGCACGAACGCGCTCGACGACGTGACGCCCAAGCTCTCGAGCCGCTCCGCGATCTGGAAGCGGTGGAAGCCCTCCGGGATCACGACCTTCACCGCTCTGCGAGACTTCGAGCGCCCGAGGCAGGCCGCGAGCTCCCCCGGGGTGCTGCCGCCGAACAACACGTGCTCGCCCGGGATGGGCGCGTCGTTCTTGGAGAGCGTCAAGTAGAGCGCCATGAGGGGCTCGTTGGAGACGGCGCCTTGCTCGGCGAGGAGGCGCGCGACGTCCCTCGACGACGCGCCCTTCGGGATATCGACGACGAAGACCGCGCCGTCCCCCGGCCCCTGGCGGCCGGCGAAGACCGCCAGCGCGATCAAGAGCCCAAGGCACGCCGCGGCGACGATGCCCAGGCCCGCGCCCGCAAGGAGCACGGCGCGCCGCCGCGGGCTCTTCGCCTTGCTGGTCGCTCGGCGCTTGTCAGCTCGGCTCTCGGCCTTTCGCTCTGCGCGGCGCGGGGCGTCGGGGCTCGGGTCCTCTTTGCCGCCGCGCGACGAGCTCGCGCGGCCTCGGGTCATGACGGGGGCTCGCAGAACACGCCCTTGACCACGCCGACGTTGTTGCCTTCATGGCACTCGCTGGCGCCCTGCCCGTCGTTGGCGATGACCGTCACGTCGACCGCGGTGTTCTGGTTGGTCGGGGGGCTCGTCCACAGGCAGGTCACTTGCTCGCACTCCTCCGGGTCGAGGGCCGTCATCGTCGTCGTCTGGCAGACCTGATCCGCGCCGACATAGAAGCCGATCACGATCCCGGCGCCCTGGGGGGCGGCGCCGCGGTTGCAGATGTCGACCGTCAAGATGGCGTCTCCGCCGTCGCACGAGTCGAAGTCGCTCGCGCCGGCGGTGGCGTCCGGGATCGCGCTGCCGTTGGAGTTGCCAGGGACGTTCTGCCGGAAGTTGTTGAGCTCCGGCTGGAGCCAGTTCTTGTCCCACAGCGAGGTCTGCGGGACGGTGCCGTCCTCCTCGATGTGGGTCACGTGGTACGCGTGCTGGCTCCAGATCGTCCGCGAGCGGACCCACTTGTCGTTCGCGTCGGAGTACACCCGGATGCCCGAGACACCGTGGGGGTGAGAGGCGCGGCAGGTGTTGCCCGTGCCCGGAGTCCCAGCGTTGGGGGGCGCGCACCTGAGCCCGGCCTCGTCGCACGCCGCGTCGTCCGCGAGCGCGCAGCACTCTGCCGTGGCCACGCAGCGACAGAGCCCGGCGTCGCACGCGCCCGACACGCAGTCGTCGGGCTCTTCGCAGCGCACGCCATTCCACTGCGGGTCGACGCCGTCGGCGTTGAGCGTCTGACAGGGGATGCCCGTGCCATCGGGGGAGCAGGCCTTGTTCGACGGCGTGACCAGGTCTGCGCGGAAATTGCCGTCGACGTCCGCGATGATCGGGTTTTCGTACCAGGTGCAGCTCGACCGGTATTGGCTGAACAGCACCTCTCCCGTCTGGCCGTTGTAGACGCGGGTGAAGCACTCGTCGCCGTACACGACCTCGGACGTGCCGTCGGCCTCGAAGTCGAAGATGCTCGAGCCGGTGACGTTGGACGAGATGTCCTGCGTGGAGTGCGACCACAACATGTAGCCCTGCGCCGGGCACGTGCCGCCCACGGCGTCGCAGGTGCCCAGGTTGCACGTGCCACCCGGGCGCGGCGTCGGGCCGCAGTCGACGTCATACACGGTGTAGAAGGCCCGCCCCGCCACACCCACCTCGACCAGCCCATCGCCGTCGAAATCCGAGATCGTCGGCGGCCCGCCGCCAGGGTTCATCCCCGGGACGGCGACGGGCGGCATCACGTACGAGCCGTCGAGCGCGTGCACCATCACCGTCGCGTTGCGCACGACCGCGATCTCGGCGTCGTCGGCCGCGCCGGCCCCGAAGTCACCGAAGTCGGCGACCGCGGCGAACCCGGGTGCGGAGATCGTCCCGTTCGGGAAGCCCGGGTCCTGGATCCACGCGCCGCCGAGCCACTCCCAAACAAACTGGCCGTTGGTGAGCTCGATCGCGTCGTCGGCGTCGAGGTTCGCCAGCACCGGGAAGAGCCCGACGCTGTAGGTGACGTAGCCCGGCGGTAGGCCGCCCTTGAGCGCACCCGTCGCGTCGAAGACGACGCCCTCGCGGATGATCTCGGGCGAGCCGTCGTCGTCGATGTCGTGGATCGACGGGCCGGCCCACCCCAGCGAGCAGCGGTGGTTGGCGGGGTTGCACGCCGCCCAGTTCGCGCCCGCCGGCAGGGGGGCCTTCCACAGCAGCCCCCACGTCGCGCCGCTCTTCTTGAACGCGAGCGTCGAGCCGTCTGCGCCGTAGGCGACGATCTCCGCGACGGCGTCGCCGTCGAGGTCCGCGACCGCGAGCGACGCGCTCGAGACGGTCCAGTCGAGGACCATGTCGCCGTCGAGGTCGGTGCCGCCGAGGTTGGCCTGCAGCGAGCAGTCGTCGCCCGACAGGACACGGATCACGCCGAGGTCTTCGGTGTAGTTCGTCGGCACGGTGGCCGTGAACGACGCCGCGATGCTCGGCGACCCGGAGTCGGCGGGCTGATTGAAGTTCACCACCACGGGTGTGCCTTGCACGTCGACGTGGCCCGGGAACGGATCGTTCGCTGGGGCGACGGCGAACTCGCACTTGATGGTCGGCGAGAGCAGGCCGGGGATCGCGACCAGCAGGCAGCTCTCGTCGGCGCCGGGCATGACCGTGTCCCACGGCTCGCACAGGCCGGTCTGCTCGTTGCAATACGTGTCGAAGTCGCAGTCGTCCGCGTCGTTGCACGTCTGCTGGTCCACGCAGGTGCCGTGGGTGCAGATCTGTCCCGCGCTGCAGGGCACCGTGCACTCGACCGTCCCGCCGCCCATGCCCCCGCCGCCCTGGACGAAGCCCGCGCCTGTACCGCCGGCTCCTCCGTTGCCGCCCGTCGTCGAGGTCGAGCCCCCGCCGCCTGTCGGGGTCTGTGAGTCGTCGGAGCAGCCGCCGCCCACGGCGAGCAGCGACGCGACACCGACGGAAAAGACAATGCGCTTCATGTCGGAAACGTACCAAAGTAGAGGCCCGCGTGTCGTCGGGGTATAGAGCGATCGTCCGATGCCGTTGCCGCCGCTCCCTCGCGTCCTCGTCCCGCACCCGCACGTGCGCGTCGATGACAGCGTTC
>JADJYE010000032.1 GCA_016719945.1 Polyangiaceae bacterium
CAGCCTTCAGGCTGTTGCCTTGGGGCCGGGTAACTTCTCCCACGAGCTGGTCATGGCCGAGCGCCACACTTGTCTGTTCCGTGTCGGAGTCGGCACGAAGTGCTGGGGGCGCAACGTCGAGGGACAGCTAGGCCTGGGCGACACGAACAATCGAGGCGACGCTCCCGGGGAGATGGGCCTTGCGCTCCCGCTGACGCTGCCCGAGACGATAGGTGCCCCGTTCGCGTTCGGCGACGCGACATGCGCCCAGAACGCGGGACAGTACTTCTGTTGGGGACCTGGCTCCAACGGCCTGTTCGGGGCCGGAATGAGCGCGACGCTGGGGGACGACCCGGCGGACCTTCCGCTGTGGGGCACGGTCGCGTTTCCGGGCTTGACACCACTGAATGAGCCCACCGGAGGGGCCCATGCTTGCAGCTTGAGCGATGCTGCCCTCCAATGTTGGGGAGCGAACACCCATGGGCAGCTCGGCCAGGGCGGGACAGCTGTCTGGGGCGACGCGGTCAACGAGACGGCGGCATCTGCGCCTGCCGTCCCCATTTCCTCGATGGATGGACTGGTTGCCCCGGTGAATGGTCGTACGCACACCTGTGCGCTCGATACGACCGGACGCCTATACTGTTGGGGTGGCAACGCGCAAGGGCAGCTCGGTCTCGGACACACTGAAGCGATCGGGGACGCGGCTGGAGAGCTCTCCTCCCACCCGGGCGTGCTCATTACCTACGCTGACCCCCTGATTCCGCCACCTGACCGCGTCATCACGAGCCCGTCCGCTGACTTCAATTGCGCAGTTCACGCCGAACCTCCCACGGTCTTCTGTTGGGGCGCGAACGACCGTGGCCAGCTTGGGCGCGGGGACACCGAGGCCCTCGGCGACGACCCCTTCGAGCTCACGAGTGTCACGCCGATCGACCTCGGACAGGTCCACTCGAACGGCGGGGTTCTGCGCGTCGTCATCGGGCGTGCACACGCCTGTGCGCTCCTGCGGCTCCCTGAGGATTTCCCCAACGGAGCGTGGCGGCTCGGCATGAAGTGCTGGGGAGACAACTCCAAGGGCCAGCTCGGCTATGGAGACACCCAGAGCCGAGGAGACGACCCCGGCGAGATGGGCGACGCTCTGCCGCTGGTCCCTCTTTGGTGAGCGCCCGGGTGCCCCCATCGATCCCACGTTGCGTGCCCGCGCTGTCTCGCAACGCCTCGCGACGCCGGCATCGAGTAGGAGGCACCATGACTGAACCGTTCCACCCCGACCTGCGGCTCGCCGCGCTGCTCACGCCCAGGCTGGACCTCTCGCCGCGCCTGGTCCCGGTCGTTCGCCGCCTCATGCGCGCGGTGGCTCGAGCGCGCCCTCGTCGCGACGTCGAGGTGCGTGATGTGAGGGTCCCGGGGCCGCTCGGGGCTCCGGACGTGCGCGTGCGCTGCTACCGGCCTCGGGAGCTCAAGGCCCCGGCGCCTGCGCTGCTGTGGATGCACGGTGGTGGCTACATGCTCGGTGTCCCCGAGATGGACGACGCGTCGTGCGCTGCGACCGCGCTCGAGCTCGGAATCGTGATCGTGTCGGTCGACTACCGGCTCGCCCCCGAGAACCCCTTCCCGGCCGCGCTCGAGGACTGCTACGCGGCGCTGCGCTGGCTCTCCGACGAGGCCACGGCGCTGGGGGTGCGGGCGGAGCGCCTCGCGATCGGCGGCGCGAGCGCAGGCGGGGGGCTCACGGCAGCGCTCGCCCAGCTCGCTCACGACCGAGGCGGGCCGCGACCGGCCTTCCAGCTGTTGATCTACCCCATGCTGGACGACCGCACCGCGCTGCGCGCCGATATCGACGGAGCCCAGCACCGGGCGTGGAGTCAGCGGAGCAACTGGCTCGGCTGGTCCTGCTACCTGGGTCGGCCGCCTGGCGACCGCCACGTTCCCGAGCACGCGGTGCCGGCTCGGCGCAGTGACCTGTCTGGCCTGCCGCCTGCCTGGCTCGGCGTCGGCACCTGCGACCTCTTCCACGACGAGGACCTCACCTACGCGCGCCGGCTGAGCGAGTCGTCGGTGCCCTGTGAGCTCGTCGTCGCGCCTGGCGCCTTCCACGGCTTCGACGTCATCGCCCCCAGAGCAGGCGTATCGCGCGACTTTCGCGCGCGGTACCGCGCGGCGCTCAGGTCGGCGCTGTTCGGTTGAGGGTCAGCCGTCGAAGAGCGTCGCCGTGCGTTCCAAGAGGACCGCCTCGAGCCGCTGCTGGGCCGCCTCTACCAGCGACCGTGCCCGGTCCTCGAGCTCCCGCTGCTCGACTCGCGCGAGCTCGCCGGACTCGAGCACCGGCTTGAGGAGCGCCGCGGCCACGTCACGCACCGCCCTCGTCCGCTTCGCGCAGCTCTTCTCCAACGCGTCTCGGACGGCGTTCTCCCGCTCGGGGTCTCCTCGTCGAACCCGCAGCTCGATGACGTCTCCCGTGCGCTCCGCGTCTTGCGCGAGCCGGCTCGCACAGACCGCGGCCCAGACGTCGTCGACCTGAAAGCCGAGCCCTGCGCTGCGCGTCTCGAGCTGCAGTCGCCCCGGCCCGACGACTCGAAGCGTCACGGCCCAGGTGAGGGGGTGCGGAGCCGCTTCCCCCGTCCCGGCAACTTGGAGCCCGTCGAGCAGAGAGGCGTAGGGGTCCGCGTCCTCGGCGAAGTCCCGCGGGACATATTCGACGTAGCTCATGAGGTCCGCCAGGGCTCGCGTCGCCACCTCGCGAACGGGTCGCTCTGCGCCGTCGTAGAACATCGCCTGCTGGCCGTCGTAGCCGAGCGGAGCGACCGGGGCCACAGCCTTCGAGCGCGCCGGCTGAGCAGCAGCTCGCGGCCGGCGACCCCAGAGACCGGGTGCTGATGCTCGCGCGCTCGGACGGCGAGGGACCTCGACGCCTGGTTCAGCGGCCGCGCCCGTGCCGTCCGCCCCCGTGGCCACCGTGTCCTTGGGCCCGGCGCGCCGCGCGCTCGGCGCGCGCCGCCTCGGCGGCCTGAGCGGCGGCTACCGCCGCGTGGTCGGTGGCGACCGCCGTCGCGAACGGCGTGTACGTGCCGGTGACATCGGGGACCTGCACGTCGTGCCCATGTTGTCGCTGGGTCACCGTCCCGTGGCGAATGCTGCAACCCGCCGCGTCGAACTTCTGGACCTCGTAGGTCGTGGTCCGGTGTCCGCGGGTCCCCGTCTGGTTAATCACCAGCTTCTCCGCGATGGCGCGGCCGCCGTCGATCTTTCCCCGCACCTGCCAGCCCGGGAGCGGCCCGTGGGTCGAGTGCAGGCGGACGACCGAGTAGGAGCCGTCCGGCTCTTGCTTGACGCCCTTCCGCGCCTCCCGCTCACCGCGCGTGTGAGTGATCTTCAGATACGCGCCGTCCCACGCAGTGGTGGTGAAGTCGCTGTAGACCCAGATCTCCTTGTCCGTCACCTGGGAGTCCCCCGACCCCCCGTCCGCGATGTCCTGAGCCAGATCGATGATCGGCTTCACGTGGGTCGGATCGGCGAGGTCACAGCCATAGAGGTGAAACCGCCGGACGTGCGGATGGTTGTGCATCGCGCGAATCGTCGCCACGTAGCTCGCGTTGTCGTAGCGTCCAGGCCAGCCAGAGTGTGCGCTGTCGCTCCTGAAATCGGGCCAATTGAAGGGGAACATGTCATTGAACGAGGTGCGAGAGCTGGCGACCGAGGTGGTGGTCAGCTGTCCATTTTGCATCAAAAAGAGCTGCCTCGGATCACGCCCCAAGGGACCAGGGTCGACCTGCGGTGGCGCAGGGCGCGGGGCTCGCCTGCGATGCACCTGACCGTAGTACTCCTCGTCTGGGTTTCGCAGCCGGTGCGGCGTGTTCGCGTGCGCTGCGTTGATGTGGATGCCGTGCCAGAAGATCGCCAGGTCTTCGCAGCTCAGGTTGTTCGTGGCACTGATCGCAGACGCGAGCGTCGAGAGGTACGCATCCGGCGCGTTCGCGGCGTCGGTCACCGTGAGGGTCACTTGGCCGTTCATGCGGAAGATGTGGTGGCTCGCCGCGGGATCGGAGCGCTCAGCGAAGCGCCACCACATCCCCGCCTCGCTCGCGTGTCCGTGGACCGGGTCCCGGAAGTCGCAGGCGATCAGCCAGATGCAGTTCGACGGACCGAGCGTGAGCACCGCGGGGACCTGCCGCGAGCCGCCGTGGCGAGGCGAGTGCGAGCCGCGTGGACGGCGGGGACGACGGGGGCGGGTTCGGTGGGTCGTCATGGCAGGACCTTTCGAGACGAAGACATGGGAGGCGGAGGACGAGGCGAGGGCGCGCTACTCGGAGGAGCGCGCCCTCAGGCGATCGCGGGTGCCGTCGTCGAGGAGGCCGGTCGCGGCGAGACCCTCCGAACGCTGGAACTCCTCGAGCGCCTGTGTGAGGCCCTCTTTGCCATTGAAGGCAGTGCCAAAGCCGAGGTTGTGTAGCCGCTGTACGACGCCGGTCTCCTCGGAGCTCGGATCGAGGCCGCCGATGGTCAGCGGGATCTCCCACGGGTGCTCGTCGGCGTCGTTGAGCCACACGAACAGATCGCCGTCGGTCGCCCTCGCGGGGACGCGCTGCTCCAGCCAGCCGTCGCCGTCGGTCCGACCCTCGTAGGTGCGCTCACTCACCACGAGCTCATAGCGCTTGTCGGCGTGGGCTCGGCCACGCTGGTCTTTGAGGCGCATCCGGAACTGCACCGTGGGGATCGGGACCGAGTAGGTCTTGGAGCCGCCGCTCGAGAACGATGTCGCTCGATTCGGAGGCTGATCGGGGACCTCGACGACGTCCCCCGGCCGCAGCTGGTGCGGGCTGTGTCCCTCCTCCGAGTAGCGATCGTTGTCGCCGAGCCCGCTGAGCTCATCGACGTCGATCCCCCAGTGAGCCGCGATGCTCGCGAAGCAATCACCCTGCCGTACGACGTATTGGGCCATCTCTCATTTCCTCGTGTGCTGCGCCATCACTCGTCGCCGCCCCCGCCGCCTTCTTCGGGGTCCGTGTGATCGGGGAACTCGATCTGACCGTTGCCTTCGCCCTCCACCGTCGCCTGACCATCGGCGTCGGTCACCCCGGTGACGACGGTGCCATCGTCGAAGCGGACCTGGAAGCGCGCGAAGGGGAGCGGGTTGCCGTCCCGATCGTTGAGCTTGACGCTCGTGCTCGACACCTCGATCGCCTCCAGCGAATCGGTCGCCTGCGAGGGAGAGTTCAAGAGGACCTGGGCGCCGTCCAGTCGAGCTTGCGAGCGCAGGCCCATGCTCGCACCGCCGTCGGTGACCATGACCACCTCGCCGGAGACAACTTGGAACTTTCCGTTCGCCTTCACCTTGCAATCGCCGTCCGAGAGGCGAACGCGAGCGTCCTTTCCGCGCAAGATGAGCGTCGGCGAGACCACCTCGATCTGCCCCGACGCGATGCGGATGAAGCTCTCACCGACGCGCAAGACGATCTCCTCGCGGGCGGAGAGGTCGAGGCTCGCTGCGTGGACGAGGCCTGGACCGCGGACGTCCATCGACCACGTGGCCCCGTCGCCGCCGTGCCCCACGAGCTGCGTGAGGTCGCCGAGGACGTTCTCGACGCGGCACCCCCTGACCGTCAGCGCGCTCATGCCGCCCACCACCCGGCTATCGAGCTCGCCGATCCGCTCGACGCGGGAGGTCAAGGCGTGGAGGCGCAGGTCCTCGCACAGCAGCGAGTGCGTCTTGATCGTCTCGTGCTCCAGGCTCCCGTGGGTCACGATCGTGTGATCGCCCTGCACGTCGACCCCCCGCGAGCCGCCGACCGTAACGCGCTGGCTGCCGTGAACGTGCTCGCTGTCGTCGCGGTTGACGTTGGCGGAGCGATCTCGCTGGACGACGGAGTCGAAGTCGCGCTGCGCCCTCAGGTAGATCTGCTCGTTGTTGGCCGCGTCCTCGAACGAAAGCTCGTTGAAGCCGTCGCTCTGGGGCGTGCTCTGCGTGCGGATCCCGCTGCGCGTCTTCTGCCCTGGCAAGGTGAACGGCTCGGGCAGGAGGCTGTTGTAGACGCAGCCGAGCACGAGGGGCCGGTCGGGGTCCCCGCCCTCGAACGACACCACGGCCTCCATGCCTACGCGCGGGACGAACTGGAAGCCCCAACCATTGCCCGCCCAGGGGTGCATGCAGCGGATCCAGCAGGTGGGATCAGCCGCCTCGTCGCTGCGATCCCAGTGGAACTTGACCTTGATTTGTCCGTGCTGGTTGACGTGGATCTCCTCTTCGTCGGGGACCCCGGCGACGGTCGCCGTGAGGCAGGCTTGAATTGTCTTCCGCGGCGGGCGAGCGGGCAGGTAACGCACCTCGGCGGGCACGGCCTCGAAGCGGTTGCTGTAGGCGCAGCCGACCTCGCCGCTCGGCCGGCGGGAGCCAGCGTGCCGAACCGTGGTGACCAGATAGCGACCGTCGGCGCCGCCGTGATGCCCCTCGAGCAGGAACTGGTGCCCGGTCGCCAGGCGGACGCTGCTCGACTCACCCGACGCGCGCTGGGCGTGGCGGCGGGCCGCGTCGAGAATGCGGCTCGACTCGAAGTAAGCGTCGGCCCAATCGGCCTCGTGGTCGCGCTGATGGTGCTCGTAGATCTCGAGGTCGTCGGGCTCCCCCGCGAGGAGCGACTGAGGGTCTCGCGTCAGCTGCGACAGGATGGCCGAGCTCGGCCGGCGCCAGTCGTACTCGCGGAACTCGCTCTTGTTCGCGCGAAGAGCGCGCCGCGATGAGAGCTTCAGCACGTAGTCCTCTCCGGCCGCGGCGGCGCCGGAGTGGAGGAACGGCAGCGCGCCCCCGCCCGAGATCGGCGCGTACGTCGCTTGGTCCGAGAAGACCAGCTCCTCGCGCGGAGCGCGGTGGCGCATGAGCGGACCGAGGGGCGCCGCCGAGACCGCCGCGACGACCTCGGCGGAAGAGATCGCGTCCGCCTCGCCAAGCAGCGTGTCGATGACGGGGTCGTAGTCGAACGAGGGGTGATGAAAATGGAAAAAGATGCCGTTCTCGGCCGCCAGCCGCGTCACGAAATCCCAGTCGGACTCCTCGTATTGGGTGATGTAGGGGCGCGGCGGTCGGCTCCGCTCCAGAGCCCAGCGACGGGGCAGCGAGTACGCGTCAAGGACCTCGTTGATGACGTCCACGACGCTGACGTTCTGGAAGATGCGTGAGCCGACCCTGCGGCCGAGCAGCCACGCGTGAGGGTGGAGGTCGAGCGTGTAGACGGCATGGGACGGCGCCGCGGGCAGGTGTGTGTCCTCCCGACGCACGCCGGTGACGAGCCCGTGGATCTGCCGGCCGTGGCCGGCCGCGCGAGCGACGACGGTCGCGCTCGACCCGAGCACGGCGGCGTCGAGATCGTGCGGCTGGATGGGCGTCTCGACCCTGAGCTTGAAGTGGAACGAGCGCGACATGCGCTCGACGCCGCTGAAGGCTTGGAGCGCCATCCAGAATGGGGGGATGTGCCCGACGCTTAACGCGAAGCCAACCGTTGAACCAGCCATGGACACCCCTACGCTGCGATCCGTGTTGCCCCGGCCAGGCGACGCCTGTTCAAGCCGAGGGACCGTATCAACGCTCCACGAGCTCCGTGCCGGGGCCGGAGCCCGCCTCTCCCCTGCTCGGAGGCGTCACTCTAGACGTCCTGGCGTCGGCGTGTCGAGCAGGAGCGACCGCGCCGTCCGCGCAGCTGCGCGAGGCGCTGCGCAGGCCTGCGCGCCCCGTCGCCCGCCACGCGCATCGACCAGCGATTCTTCGAGGAAAGTGCCCCGGCACGGGGGCTGCAATGGGCGCCTGTCATGACCCACAGCGCACACGCCGCCGCCCTCTGCTCGCGTCGTTCATCCTCGAGCCCCTCGTCGCCCGCGCGCTCGAACAAGGCGCTGCACTGCCCGTTCGTGTCGGGCCTCCACGCGGAGGTCGACGCGATCCAGGCGCACGTCGTCGCGTGGGCGGTGGCGCTCGGGTTGGTCGACGGCGAGCGCGCCGCGCATCGACTGGACGCGTCGAAGGTGGGCTGGCTGCTGGCGCGCGCGAACCCGGAAGCACCGCGCTCCTTCGTCGAGCTCGCCGCCGACTGGACGACGTTCTTCTGCCTGCTGGACGATCGGATCGAGCAATTCCCAACGCCCGACTCCGTGGCGAGCTACCTCGACGAGGTGCTGCGGGCGCTCACCGGCGGCCCGGCAGATCCCGGAGACTCGATCCAGCACGCCGCGCGCGATCTGCACCGCCGGTTCCAGCTCGTCGCCGAGCGGCGCTGGATGGCGCGCTTCGCGCGAAAGAACCGCGAGCTGTTCGAGGCGTTCAAGGTCGAGGCGCACGCGCGCGCGTCGGGAGGCATGGGCGACGTCCGCTCGTACCTGCCGCTCCGCGAGGTGACCGTGGGGATCTGGGTCGAGCTCGAGATCTCCGAGCTCGGCGCGGGGATCGAGCTTTGCCCCGAGGAGCGCGCCGAGACGATCGACATGGCCCGCATGGCTTGCAACCTGGTCGGCTGGGCGAACGATATCTTCACGTACGAGAAGGAGCTCGCGGCCGGCGACCCGAACAACCTGGTGCTTTTGCTCGCGCGCTCGGACGGCGGGGACCTCGACGCGGCGCTTCAGCGGGCAGTGCGCATGCACGACCGAGAGGCCAATTCGCTAGCGCTGCGCATCGGCGAGGCGAGCGGGGTCGGTTCGGAGGCGGTGCGCCGCTTCGCGTCGGTGCTCGGCCACTGGGTCAAGGGCCACCTCGACTGGGCCCACGAGACGGGTCGCTACGCGGGCTGAGCGAGGCACGGTCAGCGATGTGTTGTCCTGCTCCGCTCGTGTCCTGTCCGCTCCATGTCCTGTCCTGCTCCGCGGCCGCTCACCTCTCCCGCATCACCTCCAAGAACTCCACCATCGACCATTGCGCCGTCTCCCCCACCTTCACCACCCACGCCTCTCCGTCTCCTTGCCCGTAGCCGTCCATCACCTCCTCCAAAGAGGCTGCCTGTCCGGCATGACTGAAGAACGCCCTCCCCGCCACCCCGCGCAGCGGCGGCGTCTTGAACCTCCCCCGCATCGCCTCTCCGTCCGTGCCGGCCTCCCTGCTCACCGGCTCGGCGGCCCACGCCCCATCCGCGCGGAACTCGCTTCTTCGCCATAGCTCGAGCCCCTCGAGCCGGCCCGCGTCCACCTCGCCGCCGACCCCGGTGTCGTGGAACGCATCATTGGTCAGCCGCGGACCGAAATGGCACTGGATGCACCCCGACGTCGCGAACGCCTTCATCCCGACCTTCTCGTCGGAGGTCAGCGCCTTCGAATCGCCGTTGATGTAGGCGTCGAACCGCGTGGGCCGCACCCGGAAGGTCCGCTCGTAGGCGGCGAGCGCCTTGCCGACGTGCACGAACACCTGGGTGATGGCCTCCCTCTCCTCCTCCGCGAGCGCGTCGAAGGTCGCGTCGCCTGGCTTGCCCTGCGCCGGCCAGCCCCGCGGGCTGGGTAGCGGCGTGCGAGGGAACGCCGCGTGATACAGCCGGGCATGCCGCTCGATCACCCGGCGCGCAACCAATACCCGCGAGGCGCCGTGCTCGAGCGGGCTCTCCAGCGGCCCGAGCGCCTGCGCCCAGAGACTGTCCGCTCGACCGTCCCAGCCCTGCCAGCGCGAATGGCTCGCGAGCGCGATCGACGGCGTCCGCCGGCTCCCTTGCCCCTCCCCGATCGCCCGCGGCCGGTCGTCGGACAGGGAGGTGACCGGATCGTGGCAGGTCGCGCACGACACCTCCCCTGACGCCGACAGCCCGGCGTCGAAGAACAGCGCCTCGCCGAGCCGGCGCGCAGCCGGAGAATCGGCCACCTCGTTGGTCGGGTCGGGCGGCGGCGCGGCTGGCACGTCGGCCATTGCAACGAACAAGCTCCACTCCTTGCGGTCGAACAGCCCGTCGACCAGGACGTCGCCCACCGGCGCTGGCGGGGCCTCGCCGTCGAGCTCCGCGAGCGCCCGGTCGATCGCGGACGCGAGCTCGCCAGGCGTCGGGTCCGACATGACGTCGAGCAGCGTCATCGTGCCCTCATCCACCAGCAGCAAGAGCGGCATCGGCTTGGTGACCCCCTCCAGCGCCGCCCGCAGCACGAAGTCGGGGTCGACCCCGACAGCCACCCCCTCGGCGCCGACCCCATCCCTCCAAGCGTCCGCGTCCTCGTCCGCCGAAGCGGGCGCGTTGTCTCGATCGGACACGATCAAATCCAGCCGATCCAACCGCGAGAGCCGCTCGGGGCCTACGATCTCGTCGACATGGGTGCCGGTCCACAGGCAGGTGCCGCACCAGAGCCCTCCGCTCACCTGAACCACCAACACCCGCGGCGCGGCCTCGTCAGGCCGATAATAGTCTGCGAGCTGCAGCGTGGCCCGCTGCCCCTCGGTCGAGAGCCCCTCGAAGGCGAGGTTCGGCAGGGTGGCGCCCACGGCAATCGCCGTCGGCCCGCTGGGATAGGGCGGCGCCACCTCCGCCAGGGTCGGATCGGCGGCGCCCGTCTCCGGGTCGGCGCACGCGGCGACGAGCAGGAGCGCGGAGAGGCGGCACCCGAGCCGGCGGAGGTGAGAGCCCGCGCCCGACCTCACGGCAGCTCGCCGAGCTCCAGCTTCCACACCGAAGCGCCCGCGGCGAACGCCGTGCTCGCGTCCACGAAGCGAAAGCGGTTGATGGGCGCTTGCAGCGCGGGGTCCTCCTCCCAGGTCTGGCCGCCGTCGAACGTGCGATACACCGGGTACGAGTCCTCTCCGGACATCCAGCCGATCTCCTCAGTCAGGAAGCCGACGCTCAAGCCGGAGAACTCGTCGCCGGGCGCCGGGAGCTCGGTCCAGGTGTCCCCGCCGTCGGTCGTCTTGGCGAACGTCCCAGCGCCCCCTTGCAGGTTCATGATCGCCAGGTAGCCCACGGTGTCCGAGGGGAAGTGGACCTTCCAGCAGAGCCCGGCGCGCTCCGAGCGGAAGACCTCGCTGAAGGTGTCGCCACCATCGATCGTCTTCATCACGTTGCAGCGCTGGCCCGACGCGCTCATGCCGACCACGAGCCCCTCGTTGGCAGAGACGAAATGGCCGTCCACAGCCATCGTGAAGTGCTCGCTCAGATCCTTCGCGACCCAGCTGGCGCCGCCGTCTGTCGTGACGAGCAGGTGGGCGGGCCCGTTCGCCCGACCGATCCCGAAGAGGGTGTCCTCATCGACGGCGGTGAAGTTGCACAGGCCCTTGGCCGCGCTCCCGGTGACCGTCGTCACGGGGCTCCAGCTCTCACCGCCGTCCAAGGTCTCGTAGATGAGGGTGTCGTCGTCGATGCTCGGCGCCAGCCCCGAGCCGAGGTTGCCCGCGAACCCGTGCAGGTCGCTGGTGAACAGCACCGAGCGGAAGAACGCTCCGTCGGCGGTGAGCACGCTGTCCCACGTCGCGCCGCCGTCGGTCGTGGCGTGGATGGCGCCCGTCGGGCCGCTCGCGAGGAAGCCGCGCGCGGGGTCGAGGAAGAACACATCGTCTTGCTTGGCTCCGCCGCCGACGCTCGGCGCGCCGTCGAGCTCCTGCCAGTCGTGGTTGCGCACCGCCTCGGCGATCGGGTCGACGAGCGGCGCCCCACCCTCCCCGCCGGTGTTCGCGCCCCCGCTGCCCCCGCCTCCGCTCGCGCCGTTGCCGCCGCCGCCTTCGGGGGTCGCGCCGCCGCTCTGGGCGTCGTCCCCGCAGGCGGACAGCAGCAAGGCCAGGGCGCAGGCCAGAGAGACGGAGGTCGAACGAACGTCCGAAAGCTTCGGCGATTTCATGCCCGCGACCGTGTCGAAGGCTTCGCCCCGCTTCAAATGAAAGTCCGTAAAACTTACTCGACCACGATGGCGCAGCCGTAGAGCACGTCGATCTCGGCGCCGTCGTCGCCCTGCACCAGGGCGCACGTCTCGGGGCAGAGCTCGATCATGTCGGCGTCGATGTAGAACGCCTCGGGGGTGCAGTCGGCCAGGGTGGGGACCTGCTCGAACGTCGTGATGGCCCCCTCGCCCGAGGTGTAGCGGACCTGCACCGTCGCGAGGTCGAGCATCTCCCCTGGCGGCGGGTCGGGGATCTCGAACTCGCACGCCGCCGCGGCGCCCTCAATCACCCCCTGGGCCATCAGCGTGAAGATGTCGGTGTAGTCGAGCCCGCAGGTCGGGAAGCGATAGCCACCGGACAGGATGCTGAGCGCCTGGTAGCCGGTGCCCGGGTTGACCGCGGACGGGGTGCACTCGTCGGTGACGATGGGCGCGAGGGCCGCGTCGGGCGGGTGGGGCGAGCCGTACGGATCGGCACCCGACGGCATGTACGGAGCCATGGCCACGATGCTCCAGAACGAGTAGCGCCGCGTCGCCGCGTCTGCCCCGAACTGCGCCGGGAAGGCGGCCTGCATCGCGGCGTCCCAGGCGTCGGCGACGGTCTGTCCGCCCGCGGCCGAGTCTTGGTCGTCGAAGCCATCGCAGCTGACGTTGTCGTCGGTGATGACGGCGAAGAACTTGAACGCCTCCGGCCGCAGCACCGCCTCGTAGCCGGTGGGTTGCAGGCCGTCCGGGTCAGCCGTCGTCAGCTGATCGAGCAGCTCGCACAGCGCGTCGTGGCTGCTGATCTCCGCGCCGTGGTGGAAGAAGTTGGCGGTGTTGACCGGCGCGCCGGGGATGTCGTCGCAGTGCCCGTCGGCGTCGTCATCGGGGATGCCGCCGAGCGGCGCCGCCACGCAGATGCGCTGGTCCGCGCTGTCTCCGAAGGCGCTCACCATGATCACGCGGTAGTCGATGGCGGGCACGGCGCCGTCGATGATGGCCGCGAAGTTGGAGTTGATCTGCTCCTCCACCTCCGCGATCTCCGCCGTCATGCTGCCGGAGTTATCGATCACGAACACGATGTCGACCGGCTGGCTCACCAGCGTCGCGTCGGACGAGTCTTGCACGCACGCCGCCTCGCCCCCCGCGCCGCCACCCCCGGACTGGAAGCCCCCGCCTTGCGAGCTGGTCCCGCCCTGGTTGCCCCCGCCCGCGCTCGCCCCGCCGGACGAGCCAGCGCCCGACCCACCGCCGCCCGTGGCGACGTCGTCGGAGCACCCCGCGGCGAGGGCGGTGACGAGCAGCGATGCCAGCAGATCTGCGCGAACGAAGGGCCCGCTCAGCGCGCGGGCGGCGGCCGGGCGTCGCGGGCGGGGGCGCGGCTCGGGGTTGTCTCCGCGGCCAGGCCCTCGAGCTGATCGACGACGGGCATGCGTCACGCCGCGCGGTGGAGCCGAGGCCCGGGCCGCAGACGTCTGCTCGGCCCCAGCGCAGCCGGGGGCGGGCACCGCCGGCGCCGCCGGCTCTTCTCGCCGGCGACGGGCGCGTGCAAGCCGTCGCCATGACGAGCACCGCACGTCGCCTTCCCCGGTTCGCCGCTGCGCTCACCGAAGAGCAGACCCTGATCGCCGAGAGCGCGCGCGACTTCGCGACGCGCAGGCTCGCCCCCGGCGCGGCCGAGCGCGACCACTCTGGCCGATACCCGCTCGAGCAGCTCGGCGAGCTCGCCGAGCTGGGGCTGCTCGCGATGAAGGTGCCCACCAGCGAGGGCGGCGCGGGCACCGACAACGTCGGCTACGTGCTCGCGATGCAGGCCATCGCGGAGGCCTGCGCCTCGACGGCCGTCGTGCTCGCGTCCAGCAACCTGACCTCGAAGATCCTCGGCGACCACGCGTCGCGCGAGCAGAAGGATCGCTGGCTGCGTCCGTACGCCGAGGGCAAGCTCGGACCGGCGAGCTTCGCCCTCAGTGAGCCCGGCTGTGGCTCGGACGCCTCGGCGCTCACCACCTCTGCCCGCGCCGACGGCGACCAATGGGTGCTCGACGGCTCGAAGATGTGGATCACGAGCGGCGCGCACGCGGGCCTTCACCTGGTGTTCGCGCGCACGGATGGCCCAGGCAAAGAGGGGATCAGCGCCTTCGTCGTCGAGCGTGGCGCCCCCGGCCTCGTCATCGGCAAGGAGGAGGACAAGATGGGTCAGCGCGCCTCGGGGACGGTCGCGCTGTCCTTCGACGGCTGCCGCATCGCCGCGTCGAACCTGGTCGGGCGCCGCGGGGCCGGCTACCCGATCGCCTTGTCCGCCCTGGGGGCCGGCCGCGTCGGCATCGCGGCGCTCTCGCTTGGTCTCGGTGAGGCGGCGCTCGCCCTCGGGGCGGCCTACGCCGAAGAGCGCAAGCTGTTCGGCAAGTCGCTCTCCGACTTCCAGAACACCCAGTTCGTGCTCGCCGACTGCCGCACCGAGCTCGACGCCGCGTGGCTGCTCACCCTGCGCGCCGCCCGTCTCCTCGACGAAGGTGACAAGGCCGCGAGCGAGACCAGCATGGCGAAGCTGTTCACGACCGAAGCGGTCGGGCGCGTCGTCGACCGCATGGTGCAGGTCCACGGCGGCTACGGCTACTCGCGCGACTACGCCATCGAGCGCATCTACCGCGACGCGCGCATCACGCGCATCTACGAGGGCACGAACGAGATCCAGCGCCTGGTCATCGCGAGAGGCTTCCTCAGCGGGGCGTGAGCCGGCGCCCTCGCCGGGGCGGCCCGACGCCTAGGCCGCGCCGCGCTTCTGCTCACGCCAGCCGAGCGACGCAGCGATGGCGCGCGCGCCCTCCTCGACAGCCGCCGACACGAACAGCGCGACCTCGTGGGGGGCGCCTCGGTGCTCGGCGACGAAGCTGGTGCCGATCGGGGGCACGGGCCACGCGGTGCGGCCGGCTCGCGTGAAGCTGTACAGCACGAACACGGCCGCAGCCGCACGCGCCGACAGCGCGTCGAGCGCCGGCGCGAGGGGGGCCCACGCCTCGGGCGTGAGCGTGAAGGGGTCGACGTGCACGAGCAGCGCGCCTGCGCTCGGGACATGCGCCTCCCGGTCGACCGCGCGGGCTTCGTCGACGACGTGCACCCTGGTGTGCCGCTCCTCCGCGAGCTGCCCTTTGAGCTCGGCGCGCGTCAGCCCGTTGGCTTCGCCGAGCACGGCGCAGGCGAGCTGCTCGCCGAGCACGTCGAGCACCAGACCTGACGAGCAGCGGTACTCCCCCGTCCTCTCGAGGTAGGCGCGCTCGAGGTCGAAATAGCGCGCGTACGCTGGCTGCTTCGCCAGCCGGTTGTCCGCCTCCCGGCGCCAGAGCTCCGCGTTCGCGAGCGGCGCGTGGAGCAGGAAAGTATGCGTGTCGACGAAGCTCACCGACGCGAAGCGCTCGGCGAGCATGGCGGCGAGCTCCACGAGCGCCGCGTGCTTGGTGACGTCGCCGAGGTTGCCGACGTGGCCGTGCTGCCGATTCCGACTCACACCAGCCCGCTCCGCTTCGCGAGCTGCTCGGCCGCGGTCTTGGCGGCGCCCTTGGAGCTGCCGATGCCGGTCGCCATCGGGTTGCGCGCCGGGCCGTTCCACACCTGCCAGTCCCAGCGCCCGTCCCCCTTCTCGCTGACCTTCAGCAAGAGCGGCCCGACCTGCGCCGTCAGCTCCCCCGCCACACCTTTCTTCCAGGCAGTCTCCACCGCCCGACTCCTTAGCAGCTCCCGAAGAGGGCGACATCGTCCGCAGTCGCAAGCCGCGCTTCGGCGTGTGGCGCTTGCGCGTGAGCAGCAGGTCGCCCATGACCCACGAGCCAGCGTCGCGATACCGTAGCGTGCACGCATGACCGTCGCCGAGCTTCAACGCACGCTGAGAGCCGTCTCGAGCCCGCCGTCGTTGCCTCCGATCGACGAGGCGGCGTTGGCCTCGTCTGCCCGATACCTCGCGTCAGGCGCGGCGATCGAGAGCGTGGAGAGAGACGTCTACTGGCCCAAGTGGGACTCCCCGTGGTGGCACATGCTCCTGCTGTTCGAGCTCGACGAGGCCCACCGCATCCCGGAGCGAATGGTCGAGACGATGGCGGCGCAGTTGGATCGTCAGCCGCTCCACATCTTTCCGATCCACGAGGGCGAAGCGCCTCCCGGGACCGACCCGTCACACCAGGTCATGTGTCACTGCGCGCTCGGCAGCATGCACCAGGTGCTGACGGCGTGCGGGGTGGACGTCGCGGCCGCCCTGCCGTGGATCGAGCCCTGGTTCGATCGGTACCAAATGGCTGACGGCGGGGCGAGCTGCGATGAGACCGCCTACTTGTCGGCGGAGTGCGCGAGCTCGATGGTCGCCACCATTGCGCCCCTCGAAGCGATGCTCGCGCGCCCGCCGAGCCCGTTCGCCGACCGGGCGGCAGGGTTCTTGATCGACCGACAGCTGGTGAACGGCTCATCGTCTCAGCACAACGCCGAGGAGCAGACGGCCGCGCTGTCATGGCCGAACGTCAGCTTCCCGCGCTTCTACTTCTACGACGTGTTGCGCGGTCTCTCTGCGCTCGTGAAGTGGGCCACGGTGCACGAGCGGGCCGTTCCGATAGCGGCGTTGGCGCCCGCGCTGGCTCACCTCGCCCTCGCCTTTCCCGACGGGGTCGTGCGCGTGCAGCGCCAGGCGTTCATCGACACTGGAACGCGGCTCCACGTGGACGGGCGATGGCAGCGCCAGTCGCGGGCGCT
Organism: Polyangiaceae bacterium; assembly: GCA_016719945.1. GTDB lineage: Bacteria > Myxococcota_A > Polyangia > Polyangiales > Polyangiaceae > Xiheicaenibacterium. The sequence goes on from JADJYE010000032.1 coordinate 16,510, forward strand.
GTCGTTTCAGCTGCTCGAGGCGACGAGCGTGCTCGGCGCGCCGTCCGCGACCTTGACGCGACGCTGGACCCATACGCGCCGAGAGCTGCTGGCTCTGATCGAAGCCGGCCGCGTAGCTTGACGATGGGTCGACGGCCGGCAGCTCCGCGAGCGGCGCGTCACGGCGCCCTCGCTCCGGGCGCCTCTCCGCCGGGGGCGAACCGCCTGCGACCTGCCTCGAGCACGTCGAGCAGCCTCATCAGCTCACCGACGCCGACCAGATGGTCGGGCGTCTTGCTCGTGGGGAGGTGAATCCAGTGGCTGTCGAGCGACATCGGGTGAGCGCCGATGGAGAGCGAGACGTCGGCCCTCATGAAGTGGAGCAGGACGGCGGGCGCGGCCGGAAGGGCTGGGCCCGAGACGCTCCCGCCCCGGTCGAACGCGTAGGGCGTGAACGCGATCTCGTGGGCCCGAGCGCTGGCTACCACCGCCCCACCTCTGCCGATGGCGACCGAGTCGCCCACGATCGACAGCGAATCGGCGACGTCCGCCAGCTGCGCAACCCCGGCTCAGGCCTCGGCGCGCGGCTCTTCCTGGAGCTCCTCGAGCTCGAACCGGTAGGGCAGCGGCTGGGCCTCTGGCGGATTGAGCAGGAGCAGCAACAGGTCGGTCGAAGTGACCAACCCGACGAGCCGCCCCGACGGCGCGACGACCGGGAGCGCGTCGATCTTTCGCTCGGTCATCACGCGCACGACCTGGTCGACCGTCGCGTCCGCGTCGCAGGTCGCGGGCGAAGGCGTCATGGCGACTCCGCAGCTGATGGCTGGAACGATCAGCGCGCCGTCGTCGGACAGCCTGGCGTGCGTAAGAACGTCACGATCCGAGAGCATGCCGAGGAGCTCGCCTCCTGCGGCCACCGGCAAGTGCCGGATGCGCTTGCGCTGCATGATTCGGTACGCCACATCGAGCCCGAGCTCAGGCGGGACGACGGTCACCTCGCGGGTCATGGGGGTCGTGACATGCATGGTCGCTGAGCCAGCAAGTCACGTGCCTCGCGCCGGACGGACCTCGCCGGCACGGCCCCCTCCGCAGCACCCCCGCTCGCGCAGACCGCGCGCAACGACGCAGCGCTTGCATGCTGCTGTCGCGCCAGAGCGAACCGCGAAGCCAAGGTCATGTACGCTGCTGGGACCACGGCGACGACGATGACCCGCACCGGTACGAGATCGAGCTTCAAGGCGAGGCTTCGCCGCCCCGCGAAGGCTTCGGCAGGCAGCCCCGCCGCGTTCGTCGTCCTTCCCAAGGCCGCGAGCGACAAGCTCCCTCGACGAGGACGAACGACCGTCGCGGGAACCCTCGACGGCAGGCCGTTCCAAGTGACGCTGGAGCCCGACGGCCAGCTGAGTCATTGGCTGCCCATCGACCCCACACTGCTCAAGACCACCGACGCCAAGATCGGCGACACGGTCACTGTCGAGCTCGCGTCCGTGGAGCGAGAGCCCGAGCCCGAGCTACCGGAGGACCTGGAGCGGGCGCTCGCCGGGTCTCCGGGCGCGCGAGCTACGTGGAACGACACCTCCACCCTCGCGCGCATCGACTGGATCCATTGGATCACCACCGCCAAGCAGGCGAAGACCCGCGCGAAACGGATCAGCGCCGCGTGCGACATGCTCGCAGCCGGTGAGAAGCGGGTCTGCTGCTTCGACCCTTCCGGCTTCTACAGCAAGGCCCTCAGCGCCCCTGAAGAAGGCTCCTGAAGTAGCGAGCGGGGCACGAGTCCTTGGCCGTCATGCCAAAGGCCGCGGGACCCGACGCCTGGCGTGGGGAGGCCGCGCATGAGCGACGCCCCGGCACCAGACGCTCGGGAGGTCGACCCACGCCTCGATTTCGCTGAATCGCTCCTGGACGCGGCCCAGCGTGGGCGCTGCCGGGGCCTGACGTGCGCGCCTTCGCGCGTCGACCTCACTGGGTGTCGCAGAAGAGCTCGCCGTTCGCCTCGGAGCAGGGGATGCCACCGCAGACGGCTTCCCCCATGCAGACGCAGGTCGGCGGGCTGCCGATCCCGCCGCACTCCAGCGGGAGCGGCACGCAATTCCGACGCTCCATGGGCCCGATCGAGGTGTGCACGCAGGCGTACAGACCCTCGCCGCACTGTGCGCAATCCGAGACGAACGCGCACTCGTCGGCGGGTACGCATGGCCCCCAGCAGTCCCCCTCCACGCTCGCCGTCCAGCCTGGCTGGCACATCGGGGGGATCTGGTCGCAGATGACCTGGGTCTCGTCGCAGTCGTACCCCGCCGAGCATTGGTGGGCGACACAGGTCAGCGAGCTGGGGTCGTACCCGAGCTCCCCGCATTTCGTCTCCGCGCACTCGCTGACGGCACAGGGCGGGTCGGCATTCCCCGCAGGAATGGCCACGCACCGGCAGCAATCGTCTACGAGCTTGCAGTCAGGGAGCTCGTCGCACTCCGCCTCGGCCACCGCCTGGCCGCCTCCACCCCCCGCCCCGCCGCCGCCGGAGGTCGGGCCCGCCCCGCCGCCTCCCAGTGCGGCGCCACCTTGCGCCATTCCCCCTTGCCCACCGCCCCCCTGAGGCGCACCCCCCTGCGCACCTTGGCCGCCCCCGCCGGACGAGGCGTCGTCCCCGCAGGCGAGAAGGAAGGTGAGAGCCGCGATAGCGCCGTGAAGACGAAGAGGATGGCAAGTGGACATGAGCTCTCCGAGCGCCCCCACGGACCGCCGGCACCCTTCCGCTGGGCGCCGCGACCGGGCGCGCACACCAACAGACTGCGCCTCCGATTCGCGGTGAGTCAAGCGCGCGCCGCCCTCGTGCGCGAGGCCGGCGCTACGCGCGCGCTCGCCAGGCCCGGTACGCCTCGAGCAGCTCGCCGAAGCCCTCCATCGGCGGGAAGGTTTCGAAGGAGCGCACGGCCCCGGTCTCCGCCCACGGCAGGCGCCTGGACGTGTAGGTCTCCATGAAGGGCGCGAACCAGCCGTGGTCTTCCAGCATCGTCGGCCGCACGTTCACCACGTCCGACAGGGCGGCGGGCCGCGTGAACATCCAGGTCATGCGCTCCCCACAGAAGAAGTGCGGCAGCTCCGGGGCGCGCATCCCGCCGAGCACCGGCTGGCCCCGGACCACCTCGAAGCCCGAGGCGGGCACGATCGCCGTGAGCGAGAACGCGCTCGCGGCCATGCGCTAGCAGCCCCGGCAATGGCAGGCACACTCGAGCAGCGGCGGCGCGGTCACGCGGATCTGCACGGCGTTGCAGCGGCAGACGCCTTCGAGCGGCAGCGTAGGGAGCGTCATGATGGGGCACATAGCACGGCGTAGGGTGTCCGCTGCGCCGCAGACGCCGTTCGGGGATCGGCCGGAGCTCGAGCGCGGCCTGCTGCGCTCCATCCACCGCTCGCCCGCCAAGCTCCTGGACAAGGCGCAGCGCGCGGCGCTGGCGGAGGTGCTCCCGTGGCTCGGGCTGGACACGCTCGTCTTGCGCGGGGCGACGAAGAAGGCGAATGCCGCGGGGAGTGGGGGTGTTGGGGGGGGGGGGGGGGGTGGGGGTCTTCTGGGGGGGCTGGCGGGTCCCTGGTCGGATCGCTAGTGGGGGTGGGTCCGGGGCGGGTGTCCGGGAGCCACTGGGGTGTCGGTTGCTGGTGACGATCGGCGGTGCGCCGGGAAGGCGGTAGACGTCTTTGCTCTCCTCCTTGGTCATGGCTGGGCGTCGTCGATGTGGCAGGTCGAGGACGTCAGGCGATCTCTCAGGTCGCGGGAGTTGTCGAAGCGGCTCTGTCGCAACCTTCGAAGAGTCGCGTCGGCTGCGAAGGAGTTGTAGGGAGGCGGTCGAAGGTCTTGCCGACGCCGACGGGCCCGAGGATGACGTGGCGGTGCGCTCGGAGGGCTCACGCCGCAGATGCGTTGTCGAAGTGACCTGGCGTCTTGTCCTGGGGTGGGGTGGGGGCGGGGTTGTGGGGGTGTTGTGGTGACTCGCGGTGAACTCACGAGCTCTCGGTCCCGCTCGGGGCTCTCTGCGTGCGGCGCAGGCGGACTGGGGTTGAGGGGGTCTTGGTCGCCATCAGCGCCCTCCTTCTTGGGCCGGGGGGGGGGAGGGCAGCCCATCGGGACAGGGCTGACGGGCTTCGCGGCGGCCTCGTTTTCGTGCGGGACGCACGAGGTCGATGGGGCTCGGAGATCGCCTGACGGGGGTGTCTTGTCGCAGGGCGAGAGGGGTAGGCCTGTCCTCGTGAGGGTCACGGGTCGCGTAGAGACCGACGGTGGCCCTTGTCCCGCGCCTTGCATCGCGTCGACGTCCCGGCGTGGCTGCCTTCTGGCCGGTAGTCGGGACGTCGGTGGGCGGCCGCCCGGCGGTTTGCGGGGTGCACCTTGTGTGGTGCGGTCTTGTGCGGGGGCGGGTGGGAGTAGGGTGCGGATATGTGTGCGGGTGGCCTTCGCCTTTCGATCACGGGGACGGGGTCCGGGCTGGCTTCATCGTCGGCTTCTCGACTGCCTCGAGGCTGGCTGGAACCTGCCTCGTGGTGCCGGGCAGCGCGGGCGACCTCGGGCAGGCGGGCTCGCGGGGCATCGTCGAGGACGAAGTCTCGCCGTCGAGTCTCGGACGTGGGTCTTGATTCTCGACGGGGCTTGTCCTTGGGCGAGCGAAGGGGCCGGATCTGAACAGGCCAGAGCCTGCACGTAGTCGAGAAGGCGTCGACGGCCTGGTGAGTCGGGGGCCTGATCATCGCCTGGTGTTGTCCGGGAGATGCTCGCCGGCATGGCGCCGAAGAACTGCCAGGCGGGTCGAGACCCTCGACAGGCCTCGGTGGTCTGACGGAACGTCGGCCAGACGAACTGCAGCCGGCTGAACGAGAGCGTCACGACGAGCACCCAGAGGCGGCGCTTCCTGCCGGTCTCCGGATCGAGCATGAGCCCCATCTCGCCGAAGTCGACCTGCGCTTCCTTCCCGGCGGGGGTCCTGCGGCACGGTGGGCGCCTTCTTTCGCCACGCGAGCTCGGTCATCGCGAAGGACGGAGGGTGTCGTAGCTCGCTTGCAGGTCGTGATCACGAACGAGCAGCGTGTGCACCTTGGTCAGGCGGAGCGGCCGCTTCTGGCGTCCCCTCGAAGCCACTGCTATGCGGTCGCGGTGGCGCGCCACCTCGCTCCACTCATCACTGGCTGTCGGCGCTGGGCGCGCCTGGACGACCTGCGCGACGGCGTGGACATCGTCCTCGGTGATGTCGCGCCCCTTGGCGAAGCCGAGGCGTGTCGCCGCGGTCGTGTAGCGAGCGACCGTCTTGCGGTCGACGCCGGCCTACGCCCGATCCTTCTGTCGCTGTGCCCCGCCGACCAGCGGCGGAGAACTTCCTTACGTCCATCTGGAGAGCTCCCTGTAGGCCATCGACTCCTCCCGGCGGCGACCGGCGCCGACGTCGGGAAGACCTTCGCTCACTTCAGGTCGCTCCGCTGGGGTGGCCCCATGACCCTGCAAATCTCGGTCAGGGGTGGCCCCATCTGCCTGCATCTCTCAGACCCTCCTGCCGGTGGCCCCATCATCCTGCGAATCGGGGTGGCCCCATGACCCTGCGAAAAACTTCGCCGGGTGGCCCCATGACCCTGCGAACCGGCAGGCGAAGGCGCTCGGCGAGGTGGAGGCGCTCGCCTGGACGCCGACGCTATGGTGGTACGACTGCCAGCTCGACGACGCGGGCGTGGAGGCGTTCGTCGGGTCGGAGCGTCCTGCTCCCCCTGTCCTGCTCCTCTCCCTCTCCCCCTCAGCCGCGTCAGGGTTTCGTCACACAGCGGCCCTCCGCGATGGCCGAGCTTGACGGCGCGGCTGCGACTTGATGGATCTCGCTCCCCGCATGGCTGAGCCAACATCCCCGCACCCCGACCATCTCGTCTACATCGACGGCGAGGCCTTCGACGTCAGCCGCTGGGCCAAGCGGCACCCCGGCGGTGAGATCCTGCTGCGCTTCCTCGGCAAGGACGCGACGGCCGTCTTCGCCGCGTTCCACGGTGCCCCCGCCCGCCGCATCCTCCGCGGGCTCCTGGCCAAAGCCCCGCACGCTCCGGCTCCCCAGCCCGAGAGCGCGACGGCCTTCGAGCGAGCGGTCGCCCAGCTGAGGGACAAGGCCGACGCTGAAGGGCTGTTCGTGGCGTCTCGACCGTGGTTCTACCGCAAGGCTGCGCTCATCCTCGGCCTGGTCGCGCTGGCCTTCGGCGTCGTGATGGTTTGGCCCGAGGCCTGGGTCGTCGGCGCGCTCGCCGTCGCGCTCGCCTGGCAGCAGGCAGGCTGGCTCTCGCACGACTTTCTACACCACTCGGTCTTCGAGCGACGGCTCCCGGGAGATCTCGCCGGGCTCGTCTTCGGCGGCCTGATCCTGGGCTTCTCCGTCGACTGGTGGAAGCGCAAGCACAACACTCATCACGCGCTGCCCAACGTCCTCGGGGTCGACGAGGACATCGACGCGATGCCGCTGCTCGCGTTCGACGAGCGCGATCTCCAGCGCGCGAGCCCCCTCTCCCGCGCGCTGGTGGGCGTGCAGACCGTGACGGCGCTGCCGATCGTCGCCTTCGCGCGGCTCAACTGGTGCGTGCGGTCAGCCCTGTGGGCGGTCCGCACCCAGCAGCTGCCGCGACGCGGCCTCGAGCTCGGCGCGATCGGGCTGCATCACGCGTGGTCGCTCGGCCTGCTCGCGCTGCTGCCGACCTGGGGCGATCGGCTCGGGTTCTTCCTGGTGTCGCAGCTCCTCGCGGGTCTGCTGACCGGCTCGGTCTTCCTGGTGGGGCACAACGCGCGCCCCATCTACGCGCACGCAGAGTCCCCCGGCTTCTCCGAGCTGCAGTGCCGGGCGTCCCAGAACGTCGCCGCGCCGCTCGGAGCGCGTTGGTTCTTCGGCGGCCTGGACTACCAGATCGAGCATCACCTGTTCCCCACCATGCCTCGCCACCACCACGCGAGGATCGCCCCCGAGGTCCGTGCGCTGTGCGCGCAGCACGGGGTCGCCTACGTGCAGCGAGGATTCCTCGCCAGCCTCGGGGATGTGTGGCGGGTGCTCGCCCGTGTGGGGCGCGCGGCTCGGCGCGGCGAGCAGTTGAAGCCGCGGCCCCAGGTTGCGAGCCCTGGCGAGAGCCAGGGCCGCGGGCTCCTTCAGCAGGACCGCGATCGCGTGGCGTAGCGCTGCCAGGAATCCGCACCCGCGCCGACACTGTCGCCTCGCCCTGATGCAACCTGCCCTCAGCCTCTCTTTTCACCTCTGCAACGCCACCCTGGTGCACAACCCAGCGAGAGGCTGACTTCCGTGGGTGCGCCGACCTGGCACTGATCGTGCTGCGCTGCGGGCATGAACAGAGCCGTGCACACTCCCATCGACCCGATCGGGACGCTCCTGCTCGAGGGCGCCGACCTCGACGCCGTCTCGTCCCGCGTGGTCGACGACCTCGACGCCTGGGCGAGCGACTGCGGGGACGACGACGCCGCCTGCGCTGCGCAAGATCTCGCCCAGCGGCTGCGTCTGCTGGGATGGCTCGTCTCCGTCAACAAGGGTGTCGCGCCCGGCCCACGAATCGTCGCGTTGCGAGTGCTCGTCGAGCGAGGCAAGCAGATGCTCCTTCCGCAGCGGGACTCGGGCTGGCGGACCATGACGCCGGTCGGGGCGTTTCCATCGCCCCGCGTCGAGGACGACGAGGACGACGAGGAGACGGTGCGCAGGCCGCTCGCCGAGCTCTCGACGATGACGAATCGCGCGCTCCTCGCCGGCCCCCGGCCCACCCGTCGCTGACGGAGCCAGGACGGGCCATCCGGGCCGCGGAGGTGCGCTACCTCCACCCAGGCCTCACCCCAGGCGGGCGCGCCGCGTAGCGACGAGCCAAGCCTCGAGCTCGGCGCGGCCCTGCGGCTCCTCCGGCAGCGCCGAACGCGCCTCCGCCTGGTCGAGGACGGTGAGCGCCCGCTCGAGCTCTGCCCCCCAGCGCGCGTGCTCGCTCGCCGCGAGCTCCACCCGCTCGGCGCGTTGCCTGAGGTCGATGAGCTCCGTGGCAGCGGTGAAGCCGTAGGGCTCGAGCAGCTGGCGGACGTCGGTGACGAGCTCGCCGGTGGAGAGCAGGTGCGCGCCGGTGAGCGCGGTGCGCAGGACGTACAGGGCCTTCTTGGCGGTGGGGCGCGCTTCGAGGGCCTGGCGCTGGCTGTGCGCGAAGCCGCGGTAATGGCGGTGATAGCGGCGGGAGATGGCGCCTCGCGCGAGCGGGCGCAGCTCCTCGAGCAGCGGGGAGGCGACGAGCGGGGTCGCGCCGAGGACGCGCTCGAGGTAGTTGCCATTGCCGGCGAGCAGGCCGTGGAGGACGGGACCGAGCTCGTTCGAGGTGTAGTCGATCTCGACGCCGTCGATCACCTCGGCGCGGTCGAAGCTCGACGGCGGCGCGGAGAGGCCGAGCAGGCGCTCGGTGGGCTCGACGTGGATGGCCTTGAGATCGAGGTCGCTGTCGGGCGACGGGAAGCCATAAGCGTGAGCGCCGCTCAAGGAGACGACGACGTGGTCGCGGCGCGCCTCGCCGAGCACGCGCAGGGCGACAGCGAGCTGGTGTTCGGTGGGCAGATCGCGGGTCATGGCTCGGGCTCCCAGCTGGCCTCGGGCGGCGGTGGGGCATCGCGCCCCCAAGGCCCAGGCTCGCAGGCCACGGACCGGCGCGCGACCTCCAACCTGACGCGCACGAGGAGGCGGTCGGCGCGCGCCACGTCCGGGTGGGCTGGTAGGCGCGTCACCCGACGCGCCTGCTCCAGGTCCGGGAGCAGGTCCTCGGCCTCCGCGAGCACCTCGGCGAGGGCGACCTCGCCGCGCTTGATCGCGAACAGACGTGCGCGGCGCGCGCCGGTCGCCTCGAACACCGGCTCACCCTGGACGAGCCAATCCTGAGCGAGATAGAGCAGGCGCAGCAGGTTGTAGGCGTTCTTGGGGCGCAGCTCGCGCGGCGGCTCGAAGCGGCCGGCTCCAGCCTGCGCGAAGGCCACCAGCGAGGCGAAGTCACAGGCAGGCAGCAGCGCCTGGTCGTGGAGCGAGCGATAGAGCTGCTTCACGTACTCTTTGGCGCGCAAGATGGCCGCGGGCCGTGCCATGGCCGCGTCGATGGCCTCCGCCGCCAGGCGCGCGGCGATAGCGTCGAGGCTCGCCGTGGGGTCTTCGCGTAGCCACGCGAGGACGAGCTCGCGGTGGCGAGCGAGGCGCGCGCTCTGCTCCAGGCGCCTCAGCTGGGAGACAGCATAGCGCGCGAAGCTGCCATACACGTCGCGCGAGACGAACGCGTCGCGCTCGGCGAGCAGCCACTCGCCCATGGGATCCATCGCCTTCGCGCCGGGCACGAACAGCGCCTCGAGCGTATTGGGATCTGCGCGCAGCGCCTGGCGCGCCGCCTTGTCGATCTCCCAATAGGTGGCGCTGCCGTCCAGGCTACACAGGTCGACCGGGCGCTCCGCGAGCCCCGCCGTCCACGCCAGCGGCAGCACGAACACCCCGCGCTCGTCGGTGTCGGAGCCCTCCTCGGCGAGCCCCCACGCGCGCGAGCCGACGGTGGTCGACAGCACGATGGTAGACGACAGCGCCTCCCACGCCGACGCGCGGCGCGCGACGTAGCGCGCCTGTCCGATCTTGCGCGGCAGGACATCCTCGCGCGCGAGCTCGACCACCCCCACCCCGACGATATCGACCCACACCCGCTCTCCGTCGACGCGCGACACCCGCCCCACGGCCCCCATCGGCAGCTCCCGATCGTCGAGGCGGCACACGACGCGCGTCGCGATCTCCGTCCCGTGGGGCAAGGGAGCGCGGGCGGGATCGATCGAGCGCAGCGCGCGGATGCGGAGGTCGGCCATGGCGGAGAGGGACGTCGCGGCCGAGGGTAGACTGATTCTTCCCCGACCCGATCCCCGCGGGCCTCGTCTCCGGGGAGGCGCGCCGTGGTAGCGTCTCCACGATGGTCGACCCGAGCTCCCTGCGCGCCTTCGCCGGCCGCGACTGGCGCGCCCTGGCGGAGTCCAAGGAGGCCTATTGGCTGGAGCGCAAGCGCGCCGAGGGCCCAGCCGCCGGGGTCCGCGCGGCCGAGGCGCTGCTCGCGCAGGTGCGGCGCGCGCGGCCCGATTGGCCCTCGGAGGCGGAGCGCGAAGAGGATCGGCGCATGCACCTGTTTGTGGCCGAGGTCACCGCGCGTGTCGGACGCCTCGATCGCTGAGCTCCTCATGGCGCTCGCGGGCGTGTTCGCGGCCCGCCGGATGCGCTGGTACGTCTTCGGCGCGCAGGCGGTCGTAGCCTACGGTCGGCCGCGCCTGACCGCGGACGTCGACGTCATGGTCGACGCGGGCGGCACGAAGGCGGCCGAGCTCGCCCGCGTGCTCTCGGGGGCAGGCTTCGCGCTGCGCTTCCCGCTTTCGACCGAGCGCGACGAGGACCCGCGCCTGCTGCCGCTCGTGCACACGGCCTCGTCGATCCCTGTCGACCTGGTCATCGCGGCCCCGGGCCTCGATCAGGAGCTGCTGGAGCGGGCCGTCTCGATCGACCTCGGCGGAGCGCTCGTGCCCGTCGTCTCCGCCGCGGATCTCGTCGCGCTCAAGGTGCTCGCCGGCCGCCGAAAAGACCTCGAGGACGTCCGCGGGGTGCTCCTCGAGCAGGGGCCCCGCCTCGACCTCGCGAGAACGCGCGCCCTCATCCGCGCCTTCGCGGCCGCCACGGAGAACCCCGGCCTGGTCGCGCGCCTCGAGCGCCTCGTGCGGGCTGCGCGCGCGCCTCGCCGCGGTTGAGGACAGGTCGCGCCGCACGGCGCTGCTGCAGGCGACACCGAGGGCAACCCTGGGCGCAAGGTCCCCCCCTAGCTGTCGCCGGCGCGAACCACGACCGCCCAACGCGGACGCTCGCACCCGCGAATCGCGCACGTTTGACACCGTCCAACACCGTCTGGCGCTGCCGCAGGCGACACCGAGGGCAACCCTGGGCGCAAGGTCCCCCCCTAGCCGTCGCCGGCCCGGCCAATGCCCCCCCAACGCGGACGCTCGCACCCGCGAATCGCGCATGTTTGGGCGGTGCATCACCATCTAACGCGGCTGCCGGCGACACTGAGGGCAACCCTTGGCGCAAGGTCGCCCCTCGCTGTCGCGGCCGGGGGCCCTTGTTCTCGTTGATCTCGGAAGCCTTCCTCTTCAACTTCTCGAGGGTCCCGTCAAAGACCTGCTCGAAGGCGTGGTCGAGCTGCTCGAAGGCGTCGAAGAGATCGTCACGGCTCAGGGTCGCATCGGCGTGCGTGCCGTCGTTGCCGAGCCACTTCACGGCGAAGAGGTGGTCCTTGAGATCGGGGGAGGTCTCTGCGAAGCGCTCGACACGTTGATGGAGTCGAAGCACGGAGGTCCGCCCATTCGGGCTGATCACGCTGTTCGGGACGCCACGGTCCGTCAGGAACTGCTCAAGGGCGCTTCGGAGCGCGTTGGCTGCGGCCGGGACGTCGCTCCACGACAGCACCTCGGCCCGCGCCAGGACCGCCCCAGCTTCGGGGGCATCCCGGACCGTCGAGGCACGATGATGGGACTCGGGGAGAACAGGTTGACCGTGTAGACTTCGTGGCCTGGCTCACTCCGCACGACGCCCCCGACGACCGAGTGGTCGAAACAGCGGCCGCACGGTGCCAGCAGGGCGAATGCGTACTCCCGCCACTCGGCGCCCTCCATCGAAGCGGCCATCTCCGACTCGATGGTCTCGAGTCTCGTGAGGGTCTTCTCGTTCGGGCGGATCTCCCCGTCCTCGCAGATGCAACGCCACGTGGGGAAGTGGCTCCCCTCCCACTCGGTCTTGACGCGAAGGATCGTCATCTGACCCCCGTGAGTGGAAACCGACGGGGGTAGACGCCGGCTGGTTTCCACGTAGTTTCCAATCAGTTTCCAGAACGGCCGGGATGCTACGTCCCGTCCTGTCCCCGCGCGTCACCCCTTCGAAGCAACAAACCCGCTGTTTTTTAGCGGGTTTCTCCGGAGGTGAGGACGGGATTCGAACCCGCGTATAACGGTTTTGCAAACCGTTGCCTAACCACTTGGCTACCTCACCACGCCGCGTGGGGGTGCCACGCGCTCGCAACGTTTCCCAGACCCGCCGCAGTTTGTCAACGCCGGTCTGAGCACCGACGCCGCTCCCCCCCGCCCCCTGACGCGCCCTCTCCCGCTCCCCCTCTCCCGCTCCCCCCTCTCCCTTCCCCGGTCGAACGTGTACCTTGCGGGTACCCGCATGCACGTCGTCTCCATCTCAAGCCAGAAGGGCGGTGTCGGAAAGACGACCATCGCCCTCAACCTCGGGCTCGCCCTGGCGCGCGCGGGCGCTCGTACGCTGCTCACCGAGTTCGACGCGCAGGGCAGCTTGGGCCTGTCGCTCGGCCTCGCGGATCGAGCGCGCGCGGGCATCGCCGAGGTGCTCACCGGCGCCGAGTCCGTCGAGAACGTGATGCAGAAGACGCGCGAGCCCGGCCTCAGCGTCCTCTCCGTCGGCCGCGTCGACCCGACCACGGTCGCCGGCTTCGAGGACGCGCTCACCCGCCCCGGCGCCATCGGCTCGCTGCTCGACGCGGCCAAGGCCGCCGGCTACGACCTCGTGCTCATCGACTGCCCCGCCGGACTCGGCAAGGTCACCACGCGCGCCCTCGAGAGCGCGACCCACGCGCTCAGCCCGCTGCAGGCCGAGCCGCTCGCCCTGCGCAGCGTCGGCCAGATCCTCGCGCTCGTCGACCGCATCAAGGCCACCAAGAACCCGCGGCTCGAGCTGCTCGGGTTCGTGCTGTCGATGTTCGATCGCAAGGTCGCGGCCTCGCTCGACGTCGCTGAGACCTTGTGGACCAAGTTCCCCGTCGGCGTGGTCCTCGACGCGATCATCCCGCGCGACGAGATGTTCCTCGAGGCCTCCCTCCGCGGCGCGCCCCTGTCGCTCATGCAGAAGAGCCCTCCCCCGCTCGCGCGCCGCTTCGATCAGCTCGCGAACGACATCCTCGATCGCATCCAGCCCAAGAAGGCACCCGCCGACGATGACGCGCCGATCCCGCTCCTCGTTTGATCTGCGCGACGCGCTGACGACCGCGGAGGCCTTGTCGCCGAAGCCCCCCGCCGCGGAGCCCTCCCCCGTCGAGTACGGGGGTGGGGTGCCGCTCGTCGCGTTCGGGCCTTCCGACGCGCCCGCGACCGCCCCGTCCCCCGCGGCCGCGCCGGCGCCTGCCACGCCCCCAGCCCCCGCCGTCGCGCCTCGCAGCGCCCTCGGCGACCCGCCCGACGTCAGCTCCACGTCGGGTCTCATCCCGCGCCTCAGCGCGCTCATCGACTGGCTCCGCACCGACCCCGAGGTCTCGCGCGTGATCGTCGTCGACGAGGAGGGCCTGCCCCTCGTCGGCGCGACGGCGGGAGATCTGAGCGACGCGGAGTCGCTGCTCGCGGCCACGGGCACCGTCGCCTCCGCGATGAAGAAGCTCGCCCTCGCGACCCCCGGCGCGCTGTCTCGCGACTTCGAGGGGCACGTCGGGGACGGCCCTGTCCTGCAGCTCGTGGGCCTCAGCGCCGGCTCGCGGAGCTTCGTCGTCGGCGTCTCGCGGCGTAAGCCCCTGGCGGGCCGCGACGTCGAGCTCGTCCGCGAGGCCTTCGTGGAGGCGCTCGAGGGCGTGGGGAGTCGCGGCGGCCGCGTGGGGGACCCTTGATCGAGGACATGCCGACGATGGCATCCGAGAGCTCGATGGTGCTCGACGGGCTGGCAGTTGGGGTCGACTTCCTCGAGGGCATCGTGGTGTTCCTGCTCTCCGCGGCGCACCCCTACGCGTCGTGGTCGGCCCAGGGCATCGAGCTGCGGTCCGCGGTGCTCGCCGATCGGCTGCGCACGCTCTACCTCGCCGCCGAGGAGTCGATCCGCCCCCTCGACGAGGAGGGCTCGGTCGCGCCCACGGTGACGCTCGAGTCGGCGAAGCAGCTCGTGCTCGTGGGTCGCGTGCGCACGTTCGGGGTCGCGACCGTCTTCAGCCGCGAGGCTCCGCTCGGCTTCGCGCGGGTGGCCACCCGGCAGATCGTCGCGACCCTCGAGCAAGATCTCCCCTACCCGCAAGAGCCGCCGCCCGTGGTGTTGACGAGCGCGCGCCCCACCGCGCCCGCCAACGAGCCGCAGCAGCCCTCCCTCGACTTCGAAGAGCCCGCGCCCGACACGACCCCTCCGCGCTCGACCATCGGAGACCGCGTCCGCACGATCCTCTCGCACCTCGAGGCGATCGCGCCCGATCCGCACATCGTGCGGCTGCGCGTCGCCCTGCGCACGGGGCTCGGGCTCGAAGGGCTCGCGTCGGCCGATCAGCTCGCCAACGAGTCCATGTTGCTCATCGAGACCGCCGCCGAAGACATCCTCGGGCTCGAGCGAGGCAAGCTCGCGGAGGGGCCGAGCCGATGATGAACCTCGGCACGATCCTCCGGGACGTCCCCGGCGCCGGCATGCTCGCCGTGAGTGACGAGCTCGTCGTCGGTTCGACGCTGCATGAAGCTGTCCTCCTGGATCAGGCCGTTTCCGACGCGCTCGGCAGCGAGAGCTGGGCGGTGCGTCGCCAGGCGGCCTTCGACGCGAGCTTCGCGCTCGTCGGGGCGATCACGCGCAGGCTCGGCATCGAGGGCGACCGGGAGATCCTCGATCTGGCGACCGAGCTGTTCGCGACGCTCGGGCTCGGCCAGCTGCGCTTCGACGTGTCCGCGACCGGCGGCGAGGTGATGGGCACCGATCTCCTCTTCGGCGGGGGCTTCCTCGAGCGCCAGGCCGGCGGCCGCGGCACCCTGCTGCGCCACCACACCGACGCGTTCGCGGCCGGGTTCGTCGCGGCGGCTGCGTCGATCGCGTACCCGTCCGACTGGGGCTCGTTCGAAGCCGACGAGACGCGCTGCGTGGCGAAGGGAGACAGCCTCTGCTTGTTCTCTCTCGCTCGGCGCCCGCTCACGTTTCAGCCTGGCGAGGGCCTCTCACGCGGCGACGCCGAGCGCCTGCTCGGGCCCGACGCCCCACCTCACGCGGAGACGACCGGCGCCGGGAAGACGACGCGGGACATCATCTCGTCGTGCGTCGCGAGCGACCGAGGCACGATCCGCATCTCCGAGTGCCGCTTCGCGCTCGTGCCTGCCTCGTACCGCGCGCAGCTCACCTACGACACGATGCACTTGCTCGAGAAGCGAGGGCAGTCGTCGCCGCGCCCTCACGCGCCGCGCCTCGGAGGCATCTTCATGGATCTCGCGCGGGAGGCGAGCCGCGCCGGCATGTTTCACCTCGTCGGCAGCCTGTTCGAATGCGCGCCGCTGCGCGACGCGTTCGGCGACCCCCCCGACGATCCCAACGAGCGCGTCGAGCAGCTGACGGCCATCTCGAGCGCGCTGGGCTGGGGTCCCATCTCGGTCCTCGAGCACACGCCGAAGGAGCGCCTCGTGCTCGGCGCGACGATCACCCCCGAGGCGGTCTACTACGCCGCGCGCCACGGCGGCACGCCGCAGTCTCGCCTCCCTGGCCTGCAAGGCCTCGCCGAGGCGATCTACCTGCTCACCAACGAGGTCGACTGGTCGAACGCCGCCGTCGACGTCGACCTCTACCGCCGCATCGCGCTCGACGGCCCCGACCTCGTCGTCGAGGAGACGCGCAGCATCCTGAGCGGCGACCGCGAGTGTGAGGTCGCCGTCCAGCTCCGCCCCCGGCACTGAGCCCCAACCCCCCCCTCGCGTCGCGAGGGGGGCTCTTCGGTCCGCGCTCCGGTTTTCGCGCGGCTCAGCGCGCGAAAGCCGTAGGGACCCGCGCTAGCGGGCGAGCGCGAGGCTACTCAGCGCAGACGCCCGGCGTACACATGCAGTTGAGGACCGACTGGATGATCTCCGCGGAGCCCGCGCAGAAGTTCTCGCCACCCTCGCCGCCGAAGTAGTCGAGGCAGGTCGTACAGGCCGCGGAGGTCCCGTCGGCGATGCACTCGGAGTACTCGGTCTCGCACTGGCCGCCCGAGCCGCCCTCGGAGATGACGCAGCTGACGCAGTCACCCGAGGCTTGCTGGAGCTGGCAGAGGTTGTCGCCGCAGACGCCGCCGAGCTGCGTCGACGAGCAGACGCCCTGGTCGCAGACGTCGCCGTTGTCGCAGTCGGTCTCGTCGACGCACTCGACGCAGCTGCCGATGCCGTCGCACACGCCGCTGCTGCAAAGCTGCCCTGCGGGCAGCGGGATGGCGCCGCAGAAGCCGTTCTCTTCGCAGCTCGCGCCGTAACACTCGATGCCCGGATCCGCGCAGTCGGTGAAGTCGTCGCATTCCACGCCACCGCCGCTGCCGCCGGTGTTGTTGGAGGAGCCGCCCGCGCCGCCGGTGGAGCTGTCCCCGCCGTTGTTGCTCGTGTTCCCCGTCCCCTCGCCGCCGACGGAGCTGTCGCCGCCCAGATCACCGTCTGTGTCGACGATGACGCAAGCCGCCGACGTCAACATGCAAGCCGCGAACAATGCACCAATCAACGGTCGTTCCATCGAAATCCTCCTGTTGTGCAGCACCGCGGGGTGGGCCGCGCCCGCCCGCTGGTACCGCAAAAGCACGTTACGCACCAAGTCTCTCGCATCTTCCGGGCGGGGATACGCCGCCCGACGATCCCTTCATCTAACGTGGCGCTACGTCGCAAGGCAACGCCACATCCCCGCGCGAGCACGGCGCCGACGCAGTTTGGGGCGCGGCTGTAGGTCCTCCTCCGCCGGTGGGCGCCACCCCGAGTATGCTGGCCGGATGGTCGACGTCGTCCTCCAAGGCCCCGGAAAGAATGCGCTCGGCACGCCGGTCATGGAGCAGCTGCTCTCCGATCTGAAGGCCGCCAAGGGCGAGCCCGTGCTGCTCACCGGCGCCGGCGACACCTTCTGCGCCGGGCTCAACCTGAAGGAGATCGGCGGCCTCGACGCCGGCGGCATGGAGTCGTTCCTCGAGCTCTTCGACCGCGTCGTCGTCGCGCTGCTCAGCCACGACGCTCCGGTCGTCGCGTGCGTCAACGGCCACGCCATTGCCGGGGGCTGCGTGCTCATGCTGGCGTGCGACCTGCGCGTCGCGACCGCGAGCCCTGCCGCGCGCCTCGGCCTCAACGAGGCCGCGCTCGGCCTCGCGCTGCCGCCCCGCGTGCTCAAGCTGGCCGAGGCCCGGCTCGCGCCCTCACATCTGTCGCGGGTGGTGCTCGAGGCGGGCATCTACGCGCCCCACGAGGCCCTTCGCCTCGGGCTGGTGCACGAGGTCGCCGAGACCCCCGAGCCCGCGGCGCGCGCGCTGCTCGAGAAGCTCGCCGGACACCCACGCGCGGCCTACCTCGATTCGAAGCGGCAGCTCAACCGACCGGTCGTGGAGCTCTCGGCGGAGGAAATGAGCGCGTTC
This sequence comes from Polyangiaceae bacterium, assembly GCA_016719945.1. Lineage (GTDB taxonomy): Bacteria > Myxococcota_A > Polyangia > Polyangiales > Polyangiaceae > Xiheicaenibacterium. The sequence continues at coordinate 33,883 of JADJYE010000032.1, forward strand.
AAGACGCGTGTCTTGCCGCAGTGGGCCCCCGCTGTGATCCGCGAGGCCATCGCGAGGGCGCTCGCCAAGCGCTGACGCTGGCGGCGAAATCGGGGCCGCCCGCGCCCCGACCAAAGTTGACGCCACGTTACGGCTGAGTGAGTGCCACCCCACGATGGCCTCGACGACCGCCGCTGGCAGAATGCAGCACCCGTTCGAGTTCCGGCTGAGGCGCTTCCTCAACTGGTTCCCGATGGGGCTCACGTACGCGTTCCTCTACATGGGGCGCTACAACCTCACGGTCGCGCAGACCTCGCTCGGCAAGACGCAGCTGATGACGAAGGAGGACTTCGGCCTCATCTTCGGCGCGGGCACGATCGTCTACGCCATCGCGTTCCTGGTGAACGGCCCGATGGTCGACCGCCTGGGCGGCCGCAAGGGCATGCTCATCTCGTCGTTCGGCGCCGCGTCGGCGAACATCGCGATGGGCCTCTACCTGCGCCACGTGCTGTCGACCGGCGCGACCGACTCGTCGATCGCGGCCATGTTCAGCGTGCTCTACGCCGCGAACATGTACTTCCAGAGCTTCGGCGCCGTCTCCATCGTGAAGGTCAACGCGCACTGGTTCCACGTGACCGAGCGCGGCGGCTTCTCCGGGATCTTCGGCACGATGATCTCGAGCGGCATCTTCCTCGCCTTCACGGTGAACGACTGGCTGCTCGGCCTCGCCGAGAAGCGGTGGGGCGATAACATGCAGTGGGTCGTCTTCGTCGGCCCCGCGTTGCTGCTGTTCCTCGCGTTCGTCTTCGAGTTCTTCCTCCTGCGCGATCGCCCGGGTCAGGCCGGCCTGAACGACTTCGACACCGGCGACGCCTCGAGCTCGGACACGAGCGACAAGCCGATGAGCGCGATCGAGCTGTACAAGAAGCTCTTCACGCACCCCGTCATCCTCACCGTCGCGTTCATCGAGCTGTGCACCGGCGTCCTGCGCAACGGCGTGATGCACTGGTTCCCGATCTACGTGAAGGAGGTCTGGGTCCTGCCGAAGTCGCATTACCTGGTGAGCGGCTCGTGGGAGGCCCTGTGGCTGATCGGCGCGATGTTCGTGGTCGCCGCGATCTCCTTCGGCCTGTCCTCGCGCGTCAGCGGCGCGCGCCGCGCGTACCTCATCTCGTTCGGCGCGCTCGCCTTCCTCACGCCATTCCTCCAAGGCGGCTGGGGCGGCCTGCTGATGGTCGCCGGCGTCATCGGCGGCAACGTCGCCGGCTGGGTCAGCGACCTCGTCTTCCAAAGCCGCCACGACCCCACCGCGGCCGACCTCTACAGCGTCCTGGCGGTCTGCACGCTCGGCATGATCTTCGTGCTCGGCCAACCGGGCACCGACATCGCCAGCGTGACGCTGCCCCCCGCCGCCCAAGACAAGCCCGCGCCCGCGCCCGAGCAGGTGCTCGCGCAAGGCGACAAGATCGTCTCGATCGCCGGCAAGGACGTGACCCGCTGGTCCGATGTGCGCGAGGCCGTCGCGTGCTGGCCGGCCGCCTGCAAAGACTCGGGCTGGGATCCGAAATCCTGCACCTGCTCTTCGAAGATTGCCCAGACCGAGGCGCCCGAGAAGAAGACGATCCCGGCGAAGGTCGTCCGCGGCGGTCAAGAGGTCGAGCTCGAGCTGATCGACGCCAAGGCGAGCATGCGCGCCGGCGACAAGCGCCTGTTGCCCGCCAGCCCCGTCCTGCCGCTCAGCCCGTACATCCTCGGCTTCCTGGTCTTCATCATGAGCCTGTGCGTGATCGGCACGCACGGCGTGCTGTCGGGCACCGCGACGATGGACTTCGGCGGCCGCAAAGCAGCGGCCACCGCGGTCGGCATGATCGACGGCTTCGTGTACCTCGGCACCGCGATCCAGAGCATCGCTCTCGGGTTCCTCACCTCGAAGGACTGGGCTTACTGGCCACCGTTCTTGTTGCCGTTCGCGATCGTGGGGACGCTGCTCTGCTTCAAGATCTGGAACGCGCGCGTCGGCGGCAAAGGCGGTCACTGATCCGTCACCGGGCCGGCACGCGGTCGCCACCCGCGTGCTAGCCTCGTCGCGTGGCTTTTCGTCGTAGCACCGTCGCACCCCTCTTCCTCCCGCTCGCCATCGTCTCCGCCGCCTGCGGCGGAGAAATCCAAGACACCCCCGGGGAGGGCGGCGGGGGCTCGCCCCCAGTCGAGACCTGCGCGGACCTGGTGCTCGCCTTCGAGGCCGGTGACCCGGATGGCCACGCCGATCCGCTCGGCGCCGCGGCCGCGGGCCAGGCGCGCGCGGGTCGCATCCAGGCCGCTGACGTCCCGCCGCCCGCGCACGGCCGCCAGGGCATCCAGGACGGGGACTTCCTCCTCATCAACGACAAGATCGCGGTCGTCATCGAGGACCAGGGGCTCTCCGACTCGTACGGCCGCTTCGGCGGCGAGATCTTGAGCGTCGATCGCGTGGGGGAAGACGGCCAGCCGCTTGGGCTTTCGAAGTTCCTCGAGACGATCCAGCTCACGTCGCTCTACCAAATCGATCCCACCTCGGTCTCCGTCATGAACGACGGCTCGAACGGCGAGGCCGCGGTGCTGCGGGTCGCGGGCACGCTGAAGGCGCTGCCGTTCCTCGCCGAGACCTTCGGCGCCGCGTTCCCGAAGCAGCACGACGGGCTCACCGCCGCGTACGACTTCATCCTCGAGCCTGGCGCCGAGAAGCTCGTAATCCGGTATGGCCTGATCAACGCGACCGATCGCGACGTCGATACGGGCGCCAGCCTCGAGGGCTCCCTCGCCATCCTCGGCTTCTTCCAGGCCAGCCAGAACAAGTCGTTCTTGCCAGGGCTCGGCTTCGTGAAGGGCACGGGCTCGCCCGAATACGTCGCGTTCGAGAACGACACGCTGCCGTTCGCCTACCAGGGCCCGAACGCGACGCCGCTCGACTTTGGCGGCATCGATATCGGCGGCTTCCAGACCTACACGACCGAGGGAGTGACCGTGGCTCCGTGCTCGGTCGGCTGGTTCGACGATCACGAGATCGTGGTGGGCGAGCCGGGCGGCGGGGTGGATCTGCTGGGCGAGGCGGTGCGGCGCGCGAATGGGCTCGAGCCTTGGCGCGAGATCACCGGCGTGGTGACCGACGCCGCGGGCGCCCCCGTCGCCGGCGCGTATGTCCACGCCGAGGGCGCCGGGGGCGCCTACTTCTCGCGCGCCACGACCGGCGCTGATGGCGCCTACGCCATTCACGTCCCCGAGGGGGAGGTCACGCTGACGCCCAGCAAGCAGGGCTATCCCCACGTCACCGCCGGGGACGTCGGCGGGGCGACGACGCTGAATCTCGAGCTTGGTGCCCACGGGCTGATCGAGGTCACCGCGACCGAAGAGGGCTCCGGCGTCGCCATCCCGGTGCGTGTCCAGGTCATCCCGGAGGCTGGGTTCGATCCCACGCCCGAGGCGTGGGGCGCTCAAGACGAAGCCAATGGGAGGTTGTGGCAGGAGTTCGCCGTCGACGGGACGGCCACCCTGGCCGTCCCGCCGGGCGCCCACCAGGTGATCGTCTCACGGGGTTACGAGTGGGAGCTCTACGATCAAATGGTGGACGTGCCGGAGGGCGCCACGACGACGATCGACGCCGTCCTCGCCCACTCGGTCGACACGACCGGGGCGGTCAGCGCCGACTTCCATATCCACTCGATGTACTCCCCGGACTCGAGCGACCCCACCGTCATCAAGGTGAAGTGCGCCCTGGCGGACGGCCTCGATGTCCCGGTCTCCAGCGAGCACGACTGGGTCATCGACTTTCAGCCGTACATCGAGGACCTCGGCGCCACCCAGTGGGCGCGCGGCCTCCCGGCCGAAGAGCTCACCACCTTCACCTGGGGCCATTTCGGCGTCGTCCCGCTCGTCCCCAAGCCGGGGGAGCTCAACAACGGCGCGATCGACTGGCTCGGGAAGAGCGCCGACGAGGTATTCAGCGAGGTGCGCGCGCTCGCAGAGGACCCCGCGTTGATCGTGCACCACCCGAGCCGGGATACGGCGTTCCAGGCCTATTTCAGGGCGGTCGAGTACGACCGCGCCACGGCCTCGAGCGACGACCCGAACTGGTCGGAGAACTTCGACGCGATCGAGGTCTTCAACCATGACGACTTCGTAGCCGCCCGCGAGCTCGCCATCGCAGATTGGTTTTCGCTGCTGGACGCCGGCAAGATCTATTGGGCCGTGGGCAGCTCGGACAGCCACGAGGTCCGGACCGATCCGATCGGCTACCCCCGAAACTACCTGTTCCTCGGCACCGACGACCTGTCGACCGTCACGGGCACCCTCGTGGCCCAGTCGATCAAGCAAGGAAACTCGACGGTCGGCGGCGGCCTCTTCATGACCGTCGTCGGACCCGACGCATCGGGCCCCGGCGACGCGGTCCCCTTCCCCGGAGGCACCGCGGACTTCACGGTGACCGTGCAGTGCCCGAGCTGGGTCGACGCCGACACCCTCGAGGTGATCGTCAATGGCGAGACGGTGAGCGAAGAGCCGCTGTTGCCGATCGGGGCGGGCCCGGGCAAGCGGTTCGTCAACACCGTGTCGCTCGCGCTTCCCGCAGGACCGCGCGCGTACGTGCTGTTCCACGCGAAGGGGGACGCCGATCTCGCGCCGCTCCACCCGGGCAAGCGCCCGTTCGCCATGTCGAACCCGATCCTGTTCCAGCGCTGAAGGGTCCCCAGCGCTGACGGTCAGAGCGACTCGAGGAACCGGACCAGCGCGTCGCGATCGGTGCGCTCGAGCGCTCGGAACCTCTCGCGGGACGCGAAGCCCTCGCCGTCGTGCCAGAGGATCGCCTCGGCGAAATCTCGAGCGCGCCCGTCGTGCAGCAAGAAGGTGTGCTCGTTGACCGTCTCGAGCAGCCCGAGGCCCCACAGCGGCGGGGTGCGCCACTCGCGCGGCTCGGCCAGGTAGTCCGGCCGGCCGTCGCTGAGCCCTTCGCCCATGTCGTGCAAGAGCAGATCGGTGAACGGCCGGATGGTCTGCCCCGAGAGCTCGGGGTAGCCCGCCAGCTGACCGGTCTCCAATACGGCAGTGTGGCACGACGCGCAGCCGAGCTCCTTGAACAGCTCGCGCCCCGCGAGCACCTCGGGGTCTCCGACGTCGCGGCGCGCGGGGACAGCGAGGGTGTGCATGTAGAAGGTGATCCGCGCGAGCTTGCTCTCGTCGAGCTCTGGGTCACCGCCGGTGAGGGCGTCGCGGCAGTCTTGTTGGGCGCTGGTGCACTCCTGCGACGAATAGATGGGCGTGGTGATCCCCAGATCACCGAGCGACGCGCCAGCGCTCTGCTGGAGCAACGTGGGCTGGGAGGCCTTCCAGCCGAAGCGGCCGAGCCGCTCGTGCTGCGCGCTGTCGTCCCAGACGAGGTTGGACCGGCCGGAGATGCCGTCATCGTCGGCGTCCTCTGGGTCGGCCAAGGCGAGGAGGGTGGCCTCGTCGATGGCGGCGAGCAGACCGAGGCCGACCAAATGGGGCGCGACGCGCGGCGAGATCAGGACGTCGACCGAGAGCTCGCCATAACCGAGCTCGGTGAAGGAGTAGCTGGGTGCCCTGAGCTCCTCGGTGGTCCCGTCCGCGTACTCGACGAGGATCGTCTCCCACTCGACGGCCGGCGTCGCCTCGGGGGTGACGCCGAGGATCGCGAACGGCTGAAGTTGCCCGCCGTACGTTGGCTCGGGCATGGGTCCCCCATGCGCTCCCTCGCCGGGGACGCTGAGCCGGAACAGGACGGACAGGAAGCTCTCCCCTTCCTCCTCTGGGAGCCGTCCACGGCCATCCTTGAAATGGCACGCCGAGCACGACGTCGCGTTGTAGAGCGGACCGAGCCCGTCGGTCCCCTCTGCGGACGCGGGGGCCGTGACCCAGTTGCGATTGAAGAAATGGTCGCCGAGGGCGAACTCCTCGCGTCCGTCGAAGGTGAGGTTCTTCGCGGCTCGCGAGAAGGCTTCGCCGGTCGTGTCGAACACCGTCGTGTCGCCGCCAGAGAGCTCCTCGCCTGGCTCGGGCGCGAGGACGGCCAGCGGAGGGTTCTCGGTGGAGCAGGCCGCCGCGAGGACGACGAGCACGCAGACGGCGCGGCTCATTGGAGGTTGAGCTCCAGGCCGAGCGCCTCGGCGGCGGCGACGGTCGAGGTGGCGACCGCCTGGACGGCGTCGATCGCCGCGGCGATCTTCTCGCGGCCGCCGCCCTCGCTGTCGTCCAAAATCGCCTGATCGAAGGGCTCGGGGATCGCCAGGAGCGCCTCGCGCGCCGCAGCGAGCTCGGCCTTGAGCTGCTCGTCGAGCGCGGGATCGACGAGCGCCACGAGCTCGTCTACCCCCGGGCCATCCGTACCGCCGAGGCGCCCCAAGTAGACGTCCTCGATGCCGACGAGGTCGTTGAGGTTGTCGAGGTGCGTGGTGTCGGAGAAGCACGAGTGCTCCTCCTCTTGGTCCCGCTCCTCGTAGGCGTTGTTCATTCGCTCGGCGGCGAGCTCGATGCCGGCGAGCATCCCCATGCCCGTGAGGATCTTGAGCAGCGAGTCCCGCGGCGGATCGGCGACGAAGGTCGAGGCGTAGGTCCCCGCTGCCGGCTGCCAAGCCTCGACGACGAGGGTGAGATCATCGGTGAGCAGCTCGGTCACCGCGAGCAGGTATGCGGAGCGGCGGTCGCCGTTGGCCGCGGTCGCGTCCGGGCCGGTGATGAAGTCGGTGTGGGGGCGTGCGCCGGGCCCCGTCTCGCTCTGGTCCTGACCCCAGAGCAGGAACTCGATGGCGTGGAAGCCACAGGAGACGTTCTTCTCGCCGCCGGCCTCGTTGGCCTCGGCTATCGCTTCCTGCGTGATCTCTGGGAAGCCCTCGGTGTCGTAGATGATGCCGCTCTCGAGGACGGTGCCGCCGGGACCGGCGACGTAGTCGATGTACAGCTCGTCGAGGGGCCAGCCGTTGACGCGCCCCTCGGGGCCGATCGCGTCATCGTCGATCGGCCCGCCATAGAAGCGAAGCGCCTCGGTCTGCATATAGATCGGCCGCGCGTCGACCCACGCTTGTCGCGCGGCCGCGAGGCTCGAGGCCGAGGGAGCCGCGACGAAGCCAGCCACGGCATCATCGAGCGCGCCCACGGCGGCGAGCGCGTCCTCGTACGAAGCGAGCGCGTTCGCCGCATACGCCTCGATGACGGGCTGAAGGTCGGCGTCGGTGACGACCGCGAGACCGCCGCCCTCGCCGCCACCTCCGGAGACTGAAGTGTCGTCCCCGCAGCCCGCCAGCGGGAGAGCGAGGGCCATGGCCAGCAGGAGAGGGCGCACGAGGGAGCGGGACGGGGGAGCGTGGACGTGGCGGTCGACGAGCGACAGCAGGGGGCTGAAGGCGAGGTGGGCGCTGAGGGCCCGACGGGAGCGGGTGCGGCTGTGGATCGCGTTGCGGCTTTTGTTGAACATGAAAGTAACTTTCATTTACATCAACGCCTGTCTGTTTGGCAATGGCCTGCGTGCCCGCCTAGCTCAGAGCCGCACGATGGCCACGATGACCGTCATATGACCGTCATCCACCACGCCACACGCTCACCGAGCCCCACGATGACCGTCATCTGCCCCGCCGCTGCATCCCCCTGTCCGCGCCCGGCCCCGCCGCCGCGCCCCATCGGCGCCCCGACCCTCGCGGCTCAGTCCTCGTATTCATCCCGGGGGGCCACGCCGCCCGCGAACGAGATGGCGAGCTGCGGCCCGAAGAGGGCCGGGCGAAAGGCCTCGACGCCCTCGACGCTCGTGCGCGCGATCCAGAGGGGCAAGCGGATCTCGACCTCGGCGTCGCCGAACCTGAGGTGCACCGGAAGCAGCACGGGGCCGCAGAAGAAGGACGGGCGCAGCGCGCCGCGCTCGAGCTCGTCGCTGAGCTCGAAGAGGTATCCCGCGCCGAAGCCGCCCCCGAAGCCGACCTGGTCGGTCAGCGAGGCGCGCAGCTCGAGCGAGCCTCCCAGCTGGACGGCGCGCGTGGTCGCGTCCCCGACGAAGGTGGAGAAGAGGTCTGCCTCGAGCCACAGGGGCTCGGGTAGGGCGGCTTGCAGCGCGAGCCTGCCGCCGACAGAGACCACGGCTCGTGGCGAGTCGCCGAGCGCGATCATCGGCACTGGCGGCAACACGCCGGCCTCGAGCCGCACCCGCTCCGAGGTGCCGCGCGGCGGCACGTAGTTCAAGCAGGGCATGGGAGGGACGTCCGGCGGCGCCTCCAGCTCGAGGGTCGCGAGCTCGCCCGCGACGACGGCGATCGACTTGGTGGCGACCGCGCCCGCCGGGGTCACGTAGGAGATTGCGTGTCTTCCGGGCGTCACGAAGATTCCCTGCGTGGAGCGGAGGCCGTCGACCGGACGCCCGTCCACGAGCAGCCTCCCGTTCGCCACGTCGCCACCGGTGAGCCGGATGACGACGCGCCCCGAGGCGAGCTCGATCTCACGCATCAGCGGGCGGACGGCCTCGAGGTCCCCGCCGCAGGCGACGTGGGAGAGCCCGACCGCCGCCGCCTCCTCCGGCTCGCCTCGCTCCAGCAAGAGCTCCATCCGCGCGACCGCCACCTCGGCGTCGGCCGGTTGTGCAGGGGCGCACTCCGCGGGCGGTGCCAGGCTCGCGGGCTCCGGGACGGCCGGGGCTTCGGGGGGCGGGGACGCTGCGTCCTGAGACCAGGCGACCCTCGGGGCCAGGCCCGTCAGAGCGGTCGCTACGAACGCCGCTCGCCGCCGCAAGATCGCGGCGCGGTCTTCGCCGTCGCCAGGCAGGGACACGGCCCGATCCTACGGCAGGCGAGCGGCCTGCGCAGTGGCCGACAAACCTCCTCTCGGGCCGAAAGCTCTGCTAAGACCCGGGCGCCATGTCCTGGACGCGAGAGCGAGTGCGCGACGAGGTCATCCTGATCCTCAAGCCCCACGTACAGGCCGGCGCGGCCCTCGACGAGTCGAGCCAGCTCGTCGCCGACCTGGGGATCGACTCCCTCGGTGTGATGGAGGTCGTCGCTGACCTCGAGGACAAGTTCAAGCTCCACATCCCGGACGAGGCGCTGCGCGAGGTCGATACGGTCGGCGACGTGGCGAAGGCGATCACGACCCGGCTGGAGAAGGAAGGACGACTCGGAGAATGAGCTCGACCTTCTCGCCTCGCACGGTCGTCCAGGCGATCGAAGAGGCCGCCAAGAGCACGCAGACGGGCTACCGCTTCCTCTCGGAGGAGCAGTCGGCCGAGCCGTTCTTCTCCCACGCGGGCATCGAGCGGGCGAGCGCTCGATTCGGCGGCGCGCTCCAGTCGCTCGGCCTGAAGAAGGGCGATCGCGTCGCTCTCATCCTGCCCGACAACGCCGACTTCGTGTTCGCGTTCCTCGGCGCCTTGCGCGCCGGCGTCATCCCGGTACCGATCTACCCGCCCACCGGCCTCGGCAAGCTCGCGGGCTACCTCGACAACACCCTGCACATCGTCGACAAGAGCGGCGCCCGCGTGCTCGTGACCACCGCCGAGATCCGGCGCCTGCTCGGCACCGTCCAGTCGAAGGCGCCGGAGCTCGAGCGGGTCTGCGACGTGGAGACGCTCAAGGCGCAGCGCGAGGAGCTGACGCCGGTCAAGGTCGAGCTCGACGACGTCTGCTTCCTCCAGTTCACGAGCGGGTCGACCTCGCGCCCGAAGGGTGTCGTGCTCACCCACCGCAACATCGCCGAGAACGTGCACGTCATCATGGACTTGGGCCTCAAGGTCCAGAGCTTCGACGTCGGCGTCTCGTGGCTTCCGCTCTACCACGACATGGGCCTCATCGGCTTCGTGCTGGCGCCGCTCTACCACGTGAACTCGATCACGTTCCTGCCAGCCCTCATGTTCTTGAAGCGGCCGATCCGCTGGCTCGAGCAGATGTCCCGCCAGAAGGGGACCATCTCCTTCGGGCCGAACTTCGCGTACGCCCTCTGCAACAAGCGCATCAAGGACAGCGAGCTCGAGGGGCTCGATCTGTCGAGCTGGCGCGTCGCAGGCTGCGGCGCCGAGCCCATCCGCGCCGAGAACCTGCGGGGCTTCGCAGAGCGGTTCGCGAAGGCGGGCTTCTCCGAGAAGGCGTTCGTCAGCTGCTACGGCATGGCCGAGTCGACGCTGGCCATCTCGTTCTCGGGCCTCGGCAAGGGGCTCGTCGTCGACGAGGTCGACGGCGATGCGCTGTGGTCCAAGGGCAAGGCCGAGGGGGTCGCGCACGGCGCCGAGCGCGCCGCCCCTGTGGTGAACTGCGGGCCGTCGTTTCCGCGGCACGAGATCGCCGTCTTCGCGGAGACCGACAGCGAGAGCCGTGAGCCCCTGCCCGAGCGGACGGTCGGCGAGATCCGCCTGCGCGGCCCGAGCTTGATGCGCGGCTACTGGAACGACGCCGATCTGACGCGCGAAGCGTTCGCGGGCGGCTGGCTGAAGACCGGGGACATCGGCTACCTCGCCGAGGGCAACGTGCACATCTGCGGGCGCTCGAAGGAGGTCATCATCGTCAACGGGCGCAACTACTACCCGCAGGACCTCGAGTGAGAAGCGAGCCGGGTCGAGGGCGTGCGCAAGGGCAACGTCATCGCCTTCGGTACCATGAAGCCGACGCACGACCGCGAGCGCGTCATCCTCGTGCTCGAGACGAGCATCCCCGACGGCGAGCAGCGAGAGGCCCTCAAGGGCGAGGTCCGCCGCTCGGTTCAGCAGGCGCTCGGCCTCACGGCCGACGACGTCGTGCCGGTCGACGCCGGCGTGCTGCCAAAGACCTCGAGCGGCAAGCTCCAGCGCGCCAAGACCCGTGAGCTGTACGAAAACGGCGAGCTGCTCTCGCGCACGAGCATCCGCCGCGCCGACAAGGTCGAGGTCGTGAAGGAGGTCGTGAAGAGCCAGATCGGCTACTTCCGCCACGCCCTCCTAGGTAGCCGAAAAGACTGAGCCGAAGCCGCTCCAGAAACCCTGATCAACCGGCGGGCCGCCGGGCATCAACCGGGTAAGCTGGAGGCCACGAGGATGCGGGCGTCACGGATCGCTGCGAGCTGGGTGGGGGTGGGTGCGCTCTCGGCGGCGCTCGCCTGCGTGCTCACTGGCTGCACCGTCGACGTCGAGATCGGCTTCCAGTGCGAGGACGAGAGCGGCGAGCTGCGGGACGCGGGTGAGACGTACGAGCTCGGCTGCACGGTGTGCTCGTGCAACGACGACGGAACGATCTCGTGCGACTCGAGCGGCTGCTTCTGCCTGGTGGACCAGCTCGAGGTGCCGGTCGGCACTGCGTTCGGCGCTCCAGACGGTTGCAACACCTGCTCGTGCACCGAGGCCGGCGAGGTCGCCTGCACCGCCATCGACTGCGCCTGCAGCGCGGAGCCGCCGCCGTGCGATCTGCCCCACGACGGCGCGTGCTGGTACGAGTCGCTGTGCGACGACACGTTCTCCTGGCAGTGCGTGCTCAAGTGCGAGTGCGACGATCAGCCCTGGCCCGGAGTGTGGTGAGCTGCCCCCCGGGCTGCACCTGGGCGGGGCCCGTGTGCGCGAACGGCGCGTGGGACTGTGGCGAGCTCATCTGCGAGGAGCCTTGCAGCATCGAGCCGCCGCTCTGTGAGCAGCCACCCGATCCTTCGTGCTGGGCCGAGCCTGTGTGCTGGGGCCAAGGCTGGGAGTGCGTCATCTCCTGCTCGTGCGGCGATCCGTTGCCCGAGTGCCCCCCCGACACGACCGCAGAGTGCACCGACCAGGGCTGGTTTTGCGTCCCCTACAACCTGACGTGCGGCGCGGTCGACGTCGTGTGCGACCCACAGCCCGGCATGGACTGCGCCGAGTACCCGACGTGCAACGTGGACGGCACGTGGAGCTGCGTCGAGAGCTGCGACCCCGCGGCGTGCTTCGATCCGGAGCCTCAGTGCACGCAGCCCGTCGAGCCCCAGTGCCTGTCGTTCGGGGTCTGCTCGTCGATGGGCGCGTGGGACTGCATCGACTACTGCCAATAGCGCGCGTCGCGTCGTCAGCGAGTAGTCAATCGGCCGGGGGCAGCCGAGATCCGGGGAGCACGATCCACCAGGACAGGTGCGAGATCGGCCCGCCCGCGCGTCGATCCATCGTCCGCGCCCCCACGAACCGTCGAGAAACCGAGCGAGTGAACACCTCGTCGGCCCTTGGCATCTAGGTAGCAGAGACCATGACCATGCGCCCCATGCTCGCCGCCGCGGCCCTCGCGCTCGTCGTCGCCGCTGCTCCCCGTGAGGCCCTCGCCCAGGACAGCGCCGCGTCCAGTGGCGGCATGCAGAGCCCGTTCGCCTTCGCGCTCGGGCTCATCCTCACGGGCGCCGGCGGCGCAGGCCTGGCGGTGGGCGGGCACCTGTACTCGCAGGGCACCGACGCGTGCGACGCCATCCCGCGGGATCGCATGCCGAGCGAGCAACAGATCGACGACTGCAGATCTTCCGCGAACGGTCAGGTCGCAGGGATCGTCTCGATGGTGACGGGCGGCGCCTTCGTCCTCGGGGGCATCCCGCTGGTGATCGCCGGCGCGATCCCCGAGAGCGAGGCGCCGAATTCGAGCGTCGTGTTGAACGTGGAGCCGACTGGCGCGCAGCTGACCATCACGTTCTGAGCGAGAGCAGGGTCGGCTCGCCGTCGACCAGCCCGGCGAACGCGAGCCCCTCGTCGGTCGACACCGCACGCTCGAGGACGAACGGAAGCGTCGCCAGGTCGACCCCCGTCGCGCGGTCGCGCATCGACGTCTCTTGCCAGCGCCGGTCGACGACGAGCTCGTGGACGCAGGGGCTCGCCGGGTGCGGCCCGTCCGCGGCGACGGAGCCGTCGCGCGTGAGGAAGCAACGCCGGGCGCCCGAGCGCGTCAGCACGAAGACCCGCTCCCCACTCGGCTCGACGCGCACCGCCGCGACGCTGTCGTCCAGCTCGGCGAGCGCGACCTGCCGCCCGCCGAAGACGCTCCACAGCCTGACGGTGTGGTCGCTCGACCCAGTCACCACGAGGCCGCCAGAGGGCGCGAAGGCCACTGCGTTGATGGAGGCCTCGTGCCCCGAGAGCCGCGCCAGAGCCCTGCGTTTGTCCCGCGGCCCGAGCAGGTTCGACACCCGGAACACCGCCGCCGCGCCGTCGCGGCCCGCGGCGGCGAGCATCGCGCCGTCCCGCGAGAAGGCGAGCGCAGTGACGTGGGCGGCACAGAGCGTGACGCGAGAGACCTCGACCAAGGCTTTGGGCTCGTGAGGGGCCGAGGCCCTCGACGACCAGAGCTTGACCGTCCCGTCGTGGTAACCCACGGCCACGAGCCCGCCGTCCTCCGAGCACGCGACGACCTGGGCCGAGGACTCGACCGCGGCGAGGCCCTCGAGCGAGCCGAGCCTCACCGCGCGGACCGAGCCGTCGCTGTGCCCCGCGAAGGCGAGGGCGCCGTCGGGCGAGACCGCGACGTCGTTGACCCAGCCGCCGCGCGTCGGCGCGCGCGCAGGTCGCTCGAGCGCGTCCGACGCCGCGCGATAGACCACGCCGCGCCGACCCGCGAACACGAAGCCCCGCTTGTCGCGCGCCGCGGCGAGCGCATACAGCCGATCGTCGGCGACCTCCACCTCGCGGACGAGCGCTCCACCGGCGTCCCAGATGCGCAGCGCGCCGTCGCCGCAGGCCGCGGCGAGCGCGTCAGCGGGCTCGGTCCACGCGAGCGACCAGGGCGTGTCGGGCAGCCCCTCGACGCTCCACACCGCGGCGCCTCGACCGTCCGTCACCACGACGCGGCCCCGCGACGAGCCCGCGGCCACGCGGTCGGCGCCCCGCTGGACGGCGACGGCCGTCACGACGCCCCCGACCGACCACCTCGCGAGGTGCTCGCCGCGGTGATCCCACACGTCGACCTCTCCAGCTCGAGAGCCCGCGACGATCCGCGAGCCGTCGGGCGAATAGGCGACGCACCAGACCGTCGAGCCCTGCCCGATCGTGAACAGCTCCTCGCCGCTGCGATCGAAGACGAGCACGCCCGCGCCGTCGGTGCCGCACAGCAAGCGTCGCCCGTCGGGCGAGAACGCGACCGCGAGCGCTCGCCTCCGCTCGGGCACCTCCACGGTGCGGACGAGGCGCGCGGTCGTCGCGTCCCAGAGACGAAGGGTGCCATCCGCCGACGCCGACGCGAGCAGCGCGCCGTCGGCGGAGGCGGCGACCGACAGCACCTCGGCCTCGTGGCCCCGGAGCACGAAGGCCTCTGCGCCCCGAACCTCCGCGGCCCGCGCGGTAGACAGGACATTGACTCGCGACGCGTCATCGAGCCCGAGCACGGCGCCCGCGGCGCCGGGGTTGCGGGTGAGGAAGTGGGCGTGCCTGCGCAGAGCGCTGGCGCGGTCCGAGCCGAGCGCCTCGAGCTCGCCGACCACGTCGAAGACGTGGCCCGCGGAGATCCTCCGGCCGAGCTCTGAAGGGTCGTCGAGGATGGCGAGCGCACGCTCGACGTTCCCCGCGCTCAGCCAATGGCGCACGCGATGCTTGAGCGCGTAGGCGGTCCCGAAGGCGGCTGGCTGCGCCTCGCACCAGCGCGCGAAGAGCGCCTCGACGGTCGCTGCGCGCGCTCGGCCCATACGCTCGACGCGCACGTGCTCGACCAGGGTCGCGTGGAAGAGTCGAAACGCCCCGGCTGGCGCCTCGAGCAGCGCGGGGCTCATGGCCTCGACGTGATCGCGCAGCTCGTCTAGGCTGACCGGATCGCCCTCGAGCTCGCACAGCCTCACCAGGGCGTGGACGTCGAGCGGCTCCCGCGCGACGGCGAGCAGCTCGAGGATCCGAGAGCGCGCCCCCCGCGTCTGCGTGGGACCCGACGACAGCTCGCGGACGATGTCCGCGGAGAGCGCCCCGAGCGTGCGCGGCAACGTCAGCAGGTCGAGGGTGCCCACGGAGCGAGCTAGCTCGAGCGCCGCGTGGCGGACGAGCAGCGGCAGGCCCCCGGTCAGCCCGGCGATGAGATCGATCGTGGCGTCGTCGGCAGCGACGCGCGGCGCGAGCCGCTCGAGGACGAGGGCGACCTCGCGGACCGAGAGTGGCGGCAGCGCGAGCTCGTCCAGGGCGCCGAGGCGCAGGCGGAGTCGATTGAGGAGTGGGACCTCGGGGCGCGCCGTGAGGACGATCAGCGTCGAGGGCGGCGCGAACCGCGGCAGCGCGTCGAGGGCGGACAGGTCCTCGAGCTCATCGAGCCCGTCGATGACCACCACGGCGCGCCCGCGAGCACGAGCGAGCGCCGACAGCGCGTGGACGAGCGCGTTCTTGTGGTCGTCGAGGTCGACCGGTGAGGCCGCGCTCCTTGGCTCGGCTCGAGCCCGATCGAGCATCTGGCTCACGAGCGACGGCACGAAGCGCATCGGGCTCCGGTGCGCGCACATTAAGTGCAACGGCGCGTCGTGGCGCCGTGCGATCTCGGACGCGAGGGCGCTCTTTCCCGCGCCGGGCCCTCCGGTGAGCAGGAGGAAGCTGCCGTGCTCGGCGGCCGCGACGCGCGCGTCGATCGCCTGCAGCAGCTCCTCTCGGCCGGAGAGCTGCCGCAGGTGGAAGGCTTGCTCATGGCGCACCGCGTGCAGCTCGTCCGGCGGCATGGTCCCGCCAGCGTACAGGCACGATGCCTGCGCCGTCAGCGGACGAACATGAAGACGACGGCCGCGCAGAGCGCGAGGGCGACGACGATCACCGCCCACCACGACGGGCCGCGGCCCGGGGCAGCGACGGCGACCACCAGCGGCGCGGGGGCGGGCGCAGGGATCGGCTCGAGCTCGGCGGCAGGGCCACGGCCGATGGCCTCGGTCGCGAGCTCACGGCGGCGGCGCGCCTCGAGCACCACCTCCGCGACGTGCTCCTCGAGGAAGCGGCGGAGCTTGATGGAGCTGCCGTGGAGGTTGGCCGCGGCGGCGTATCGGGAGAGCTCGCGCGCGAGCTCTCCCGCGGTGGCGAAGCGCTCGCTCGGCTCGACCGCGAGCGCGCGCGCGACGATCGCCGCGAGCTCGTCGCCGCGCGGCAGCTCAGCGGCCGGCAAGGGTCGGCTCTGTGCGCGGCGCGCGACGTCGAAGAGCGACTCGCCCGGCTTGGCCTTGTACAGCTTTCGGCCCGAGATCAGCTCGAACAGGATGATGCCCGCGGCGAACACGTCGGCCCGACCGTCGAGCGCCTCACCCCGCGCCTGCTCAGGGCTCATGTAACCCGCCTTGCCCTCGACCATCCCCTCGAGGTGCTCGGCGCCGTCGCCGTCGTAGCTCTTCGCGATGCCGAAGTCGCAGAGCTTCACCTCGCCCTCGAAGCTGATGAGGACGTTGGAGGGGGACACGTCGCGGTGGATGATCCCACGGCGCAGGGAGCCGGCTTCGTCGATGACCTCGAAGCCGTGCGCGTAGTCGAGCGCGTGAAGCAGCTCGATCACGATCCACAGCCCGAGCTGGGGGGGTATCCAGGTGCCTTGCCGCGAGCAGACGCGGAACAACTCCCGCAAATCGAGGCCATCGACGTACTCCATCGCGATGAAGAGCGTCGAGGCGTCGCGCTGCAGGTCCTCGATCCGCACGACGTTGGTGTGCTCGAGGCGAGCAGCGGTCTTGGCCTCCGCGGCGAGCAGCTCGGCGAGGCGGTCGACGCGCGCGAGCTCGGGGAGGATCTCTTTGACCACGACCTCGCGCACGACGCCGAAGTCGCCCGCCTTGCGCGCGCGGTAGATGTCCGCCATCCCGCCGCGGCCGATGTGGTCGAACAGCTCGTACGGGCCCAGACGGGCGGGCAACAAACGGCCCGGCCCTCGCCTCGACACACCCGAGGCGGACGACTCCACGCCGGCGATGCTGCTTCGTCCGTGCACGCCCATCGTCCGTCGCACGGGCGCAGCGCCTGGGCCAAGTTATGCTCCCGAGCAGCCAAGCATGCTGATCACCGACGACCGCGGCGCGCCCGTCCGCCTGAGCCGCGCCCCCTCCCGCATCGTGTCGCTCGTCCCGAGCGACACGTACACGTTGCTCCGCCTCGGCGCCGGCGAACGGCTCGTGGGGCGGACGCGCTACTGCGTCGAGCCGGCCTCCGCCGTCGCCGAGATCCCAGACGTCGGAGGGACCAAAGACCCCGACATGGACCGGGTCCTCGAGCTCGAGCCGGATCTCGTCGTGATGAACCGCGAGGAGAACACCCGTAGCGCGTACGAGCGCCTGGGCGGGCGGGGGATCGCGGTCCTCACGACCTGCCCTCGGACGATGTCCGACGGTGCGGCCCAGGTCGCCCGGCTCGCGCGCCTGGTGGGCGATCTGGCGGACGAGGCGAGGTCGCTCGTGCGCGAGGCTTACCAGTGGCTTCGCCGCGCCGCCGAGCGGGACGACGCCGCCGCGGAGCTCGCCGCGTTCGTCCCGATCTGGATGGACCCGCTGATGACGATCAACGGGGCGACCTTCGTCTCCGACGCGCTCGCCCAGGCGGGCGCGCGGAACGTCTTCGCCGATCGCGACCGCCGCTTTCCGCTCGCGGCCGATCTGGGGCGCGGCCCGGAGTTCGAGGGGGCGCGCTCGGAGGGGCGAGACACGAGGTACCCCCGCGTGACGCTCGACGAGGTGCGGGAGCGTGCGCCGAACGTGGTCCTCCTCCCAGACGAGCCGCACCCCTTCGCCGAGGCCGACGCGGACGTCTTCCGCGCCCTCGAGCTGCCGTCGCTCCCGCCCGAGAACGTCGTCTTCTGCTCGGGCAAAGCGCTGATGTGGCCAGGCCTGATGAGCCTCGAGCGGCACGACGAGATCCGAGCCTTGCTCGAGCGCGCCTCCCGCGTTGCGCGCCTCGGGCGACAGGGCTAGCGTCCGACCATGGCATCGTCCTTCAATCGCCGCGCTTTCCTTCGTGGTTTCATCGTCACAGTGGCTGCGTCTCCGCTCGCCGGTTGCGGCGACGACGCCGTCACCCCCGACGGGCCGTCGACCGACCCCGAGGACCAAGAGCGCGTGTTTCCCCAGGGCCTCGCGTCCGGCGACCCTTCGCCGTCGAGCGTCATCCTGTGGGTTCGAGTCGAGCCCGAGTCGGAGACCGGTCCCATCGACGTCCAGTTCGAGGTCGCGACCGATGAGGCCTTCTCGTCGCTCGTCGCCGAGGGCGACGTCACGGTCAGCGAGGACACCGACCACACCCTGCGCGTGAAGGTCACCGAGCTTTCGCCGTTCACGACCTACTACTACCGCTTCACCTCGCGCGACGTGATCTCGCCGGTCGGGCGCACCAAGACGGCCCCCGCGGACGACGCGGACGTCAGCGTGCGCTTCGCCTTCGCCTCCTGCCAGGACTTCATCGGGCGCTACTACCACTCGTGGAAGGCGCTCGCGGCCGAGCCCGACGTCGACTTCGTCTTGTATCTCGGCGACTACATCTACGAGACCAACGGCGACCCCGACTTCCAGCAGTCGACGTCGGATCGCAAGATCGACATCCCCGACGGCGTCGCGCTGCTCGACGACGACCCCAGCGTGAAGGGCGCGCTCACGCTGCGCGACTACCGCGGCATCTACAAGCAATACCGGCGCGACCCCGATCTGCGCGCGATCCACGCCAGGTTCCCGTTCATCTGCATCTGGGACGACCACGAGTTCGCCAACGACGCGTGGCAAGATCACGCGACCGACTTCAACGAGGCCCAGGGCGACGAGAAGAGCCCCGAGCGCCGGCACGCGGCGAGCCAGGCCTGGTTCGAGTTCCAGCCGGCCGACGTCTCGTTCGAGGCCGCCGCCGACCCGCCCGACGATCTCAAGATCTACCGCACGATCCGCTACGGCAAGCACGTCGAGCTGTTCCTCACCGATCAGCGCTCGTACCGCGACGACCACGTCATCCCCGAGGGCGCAGCCCCGACCGACCGCCCGCCGGGGGCGCCCGCCACCGTCCCGACCTACGCAGAGGCCGGCAAGACGCCGCTGTTCCCGAACAGCGAGGTCTTCTCACGCAACTTCGTGATCAAGCAGGGCTTCGACGGCATCGAGGCCTACGTCCAGCCGACGATGCTCGGCGCCGCGCAGAAGCAGTGGCTGATCGACGCCATGACGAGCTCGACGGCCAGCTGGAAGATCTGGGGCAATCAGACGCAGCTGGTGCAGATGATGATCGATCTGACGAGCTTCGACATCCCTGACGCCTTCAAGGCGATCTACTACTTCACCGTCGATCAGTGGGACGGCTACCGGACCGAGCGCGCCGAGATCCTCGCGGCGCTCGCCCCCGTGTCGAACGTGGTCGCGCTCACCGGAGACATCCACGCCTTCTACGCGGCCGAGATCCACCTCGACCCCGACGACCTCAGCGGCTCGCCGACCCTCGTCGAGTACGTGACGGCGGGGATCAGCTCGTCGCCCGTGCAAGAGATCGCGCAGGGCGTCGTCGACTCCAGCTCGGCCTTCGAGGACCTCGCGCCGCTCGTGCCGCAGTTCGACACGGTGCTTACCTCCACCAGCCTGGAGTACAAGTACGCGAAGAGCCAGATCCACGGCGTGTCGATCATGGAGGTCGACGGGGACAGCGAGGTCCGCGTCACGTTCCTGCAGATTGAAGATGTGAAGACCCCGGAGTGGAACGGCGAGGTCACGAAGGTCTCGTTCCGCACCGTCGCCGGCTCGAACACCGTCGAAGCCCTCTAACCAGCAGCAGCACGGAGCACCATGGCACACGATCTGATCATCGCCGGAGGCCTCGTCGTCGACGGGACCGGCGCGCCGCCTCGACTGGCCGACCTCGCGATCTCGGGAGGGAAGATCGTCGAGCTCGGATCGGTAGCTGGCCCGGCGGCGAAGACGATCGACGCGAAGGGGGCCATCGTGACTCCCGGGTTCGTCGACATCCACGGCCACTACGACGGTCAGATCAGCTGGGACGACGAGATCGCCCCCTCCTCGCACCACGGCGTCACGACGGTCGTCATGGGCAGCTGCGGGGTCGGCTTCGCGCCCGTGCGCGTGAAGGACCGCGAGCGGCTCATCCAGCTCATGGAAGGCGTCGAGGACATCCCCGGCTCGGCGCTCTCCGAAGGCATCGACTGGAAATGGGAGACGTTCGGCGAGTACCTCGACGCGCTGTCGGCGCGCCCGCGCCTGATCGACGTCGGCGCGATGGTGCCGCACGACGCGCTGCGCGTCTTCGCCATGGGCGAGCGCGCTGCGGCCAACGTCGAGGCCACCGACGCCGAGATGAGCGCGATGAAGGCAGAGCTCGCCTCGGCGCTGCGCGCGGGCGCGTTCGGGTTCTCCACCGGGCGCAGCGACAACCACCGCGCGGTGGACGGGTCCGCGACGCCCGCGTCGGAGGTGACGGCGCGCGAGCTCACCGCCCTCGCCGGGGCGTTCGACGGGCTCGGGCACCGCGTGCTCCAGGCCGTCAGCGACTTCGACATGGCGCGCTCGAAGGAGGCCTTCGACGGCGAGCTCGAGCTGCTGCTGTCGATGGCTCGCGCTGCGAAGCGCCCGCTGTCGATCTCGGTCATGCAGCGCACCGGGGACAGCGAGCAGTGGCGCAAGATCTTCGACGGGATCGAGCGAGCCAACCGCGAGGGGCTGACCGTTCGCGCGCAGGTCGCCCCCCGCGGCATCGGCGTGTTGCTCGGGCTCGAGGCGACGTTTCACCCGTTCATGGGCTTCCCGACCTACAAACGCCTGTCGGCGCTGCCCCTCGAGCAGCGCGTGAAGGAGCTGGCGAAGCCCGAGGTCAAGGCGGCCATCCTGTCGGAGAAGTCGGAGCCGGTCGCCGGAGACGGCAGCCCCATCCCGCCGCTCGCCGACCAGCTGCTCGCGAACCTCGACTTCGTCACGATGAGCCTGTTCAAGCTCGGCGACGACCCGAACTACGAGCCGCGCCGGGAGGACTCGCTCTTCGGCGAGGCGATGCGCCGGGGCGTACGCCCGCTCGAGGTCGTGTATGACGCGATGCTCGAGTCGGGAGGCAAGGCGCTGCTCTACTTCCCGATCTACAACTACGCGTCCGGGTCGCTCGACGAGGTCGGCCAGATGCTGCGTCACCCGCTGGCGATGATGGGCCTGTCGGACGGCGGCGCGCACGTGGGCACCATCTGCGACGCGAGCTTCCCGACCTTCCTGCTCTCGCACTGGGTGAAGGGCCGCGCCTCGGGGAACATCGCCCTCGAGCAGGCCGTGAAGATGCTGACCTCGACGACCGCCTCGTGGATGGGCCTCGACGACCGCGGAGTGCTCGCGCTGGGTAAGCGCGCGGACGTGAACGTGATCGATCTCGATCACCTGAAGCTCAAGCCGCCGAGCCTCGTGCGCGACCTGCCCGCTGGAGGGCGCCGCTTCCTGCAAGAGGCGAGCGGTTACCGAGCGACGATCGTGCGGGGTGAGATCGTCCGGCAAGACGGCGCGACGACCGCCGCGCGTCCAGGGACGATCCTGCGAGCGAAGGCCGGCTGACGGCGCGATCGGGGGCGCTTGCTCCCGGGCGCCGCCGCCCCTGTCGTGATGCTGATCGCCGACGTCGCCGTCCCTGTCCCGCTCGCCAAGCCATTCTCGTACGAGATCCCGGCGGCGCTGGCGGCGTCGGTGGCGCCGGGGGCGCGCGTGCTGTGCGACTTCGGGCGCCGCCAGCTGATGGGGATCGTGCTCACCGTCGAGGAGCGAGAGCCGGCGCCGGGGGTGAGCTACAAGCCGCTGCGCGCCGTGGTCGAGGCGACGCCGGTCGTCTCGGCGGAGCTGCTCGGGTTCTTGCGCGCGCTGTCGAGCTACTACTTCGCGCCGATCGGCGCCGTGCTGCGGCTCGCGCTGCCTGCGGTCGAGAAGCGGAGCGTCGAGCGGCTCGAGGGCCAGGGAGAGCTGCTCAGCGCAAGCGCGCTGTCAGGCACGAAGCGCGTGGCGTCCGCGCTCGAGTGGGTCGCCTCCGCGACCGAGCGGCTCGAGGCGCCCGGCTCGCTGCGCGGCCAGGCCCGAGAGCTGCTCGCGTGGCTGCGCGCGACCGGCCCGACGCCGGTCGCGCGGCTCGAGGACCGCTTCTCGAACGCCCGCGCGGCCTCGAAGCGGCTCGAGGGCCTCGGGCTCGTGAAGCTCGAGCGGAGCGAGCGCGCGGTCGCGCCTTGGTTCACCGAGAGCGTGGAGCGCGACGCCCCGCCCGAGCTGACGACGGCCCAACAGCAGGCGGTCTCGAGGATCTCCGCTTCGATCCGCGGTGAGCGTGACGTCCGCGGGTTCCTCCTGTTCGGCGTCACGGGCTCGGGCAAGACCGAGGTGTACCTGCACGCCATCGCGCAGGCGCTCGCGCGAGGACGCGGAGCGATCGTCATGGTCCCCGAGATCGCGCTGACGCCCCAGCTCGTGAGCCGCTTCCGCGCCCGCTTCGGCGACGATGTGGCCATCATCCATAGCCAGCTCGGCGAACGAGCCCGCCACGAGATGCACCGGCGGCTCGTGTCCGGGACGGTGCGCGCCGCGATCGGCGCGCGCAGCGCCCTGTTCGCGCCGGTCGCGAGCCTGGGGCTCGTGATCGTCGACGAGGAGCACGACAGCTCCTTCAAGCAAGAGGAGGGCGTCCGCTACCACGCGCGCGACATGGCGCTGCTCCGAGCCCACCGCGCAGGCGCGACGGTGGTGCTGGGCTCCGCCACGCCGTCGGCGGAGAGCTACGAGCTCACCCGCAAGGGCAAGCTCGAGATGATTCGGCTGCCCGACCGCGCGCGAAGAGAGGCGGCGCTCCCCGACGTGACGGTGGTCGACCTCAAGCGCGTCGGCGCGGGCCCCTCGGGCCACAAGATGCTCACCTTGCCGCTGCACCGCGCCCTCGACGCGACGCTCGCCAAGGGGGAGCAGGCGATCATCTTCCTCAACCGGCGCGGCCACTCGCCGACCATCGTGTGTGGCTCGTGTGGACACGTCGCGACCTGCAAGGCCTGCAGCGTGGCGCTCACCTTCCACCAGCGCCGCGGCCGCGGCGACCTGCAAGGCTCGGTGAAGTGCCACTACTGCGGCTACGAGGACTCGGTCCCCGAGGCGTGTGACGAGTGCGGGGCGAGCGCGATCCTCCTCGAGGGGCTCGGCACCGAGAAGCTGGAGGAGACGATCAGCGCCGCGTTCGCGGGAGCCCGGGTCGGGCGCCTCGATCGCGACGTCGCGGACGGCGGCAGAGCGGAGCGGGTGCTCGAGCAGATGCGTCGCCGCGAGCTCGATATCCTCGTGGGGACCCAGATGGTGACGAAGGGCCACGACTTCTCCCACGTCACCTTGGTCGGCGTCGTGAACGCCGACGCGGCCTTGAACCTCCCCGACTTTCGCGCGGGCGAGCGCTCGTTCCAGCTGCTCGTGCAGGTCGCTGGGCGCGCGGGCCGCAGCGATTTGCCGGGGAAGGTGCTGATCCAGACGTATTCGCCCGCCCACCCCGCGATCGAGCTGGCGAAGCTCCACGACGTCGAGGCCTTCCTCGCCCGCGAGCTCGCCGACCGCAAGGAGACGCGTTACCCCCCCTTCGCGCGGCTGGCGCTCGTTCGGGTCGACGCGATGGACCTGCCGGTGGCGGAGCGAGCGGCGACGGCGCTCGCGGCCCGCGCGCGGAGGACCCCGGCTGGGCAGGCGGGGCACGTCGAGGTGCTCGGGCCGGCTCCCGCTCCGCTCGCGCGGCTGCGCGGACGATACCGCTACCGGGTGCTGCTGCGCGCAGAGGACCGCGGCCCGCTGCGGGCGGTGCTCGCGGCGATCGAGGCGGAGATCGAGCTGCTCGATCGCCGCGTCCGCGCGGTGATCGACGTGGACCCGGTGAGCATGTTGTGAGCCCGGCGCGCCCGGCGTCGGAGCCGACTACCGCTCGTGGTCGGCCGCCATCTTCCGCTCCAGCGCCCATTTCGCGCCGAGCGTCGCGATGCCCATGAGGGCGAAGAGCGACGCGACCGCGAACGCTGCCTGGAATTGGTACTCGCCGTAGAGGATCTCGACGTGCAGCGGCAGCGTGTTGGTCCGCCCGCGGATGTGACCCGACACGACGCTGACGGCCCCGAACTCGCCCAAGGCGCGGGCCGTCGAGAGGACGACGCCGTACAGCAGGGCGTATTTGGCGGTGGGCAGCGACACGCGGAAGAGGGTCGTCCACGGCCCTGCTCCGAGGACCTGCGCCGCCTCTTCATCCTGGGAGCCGCGCGCCTGCCAGAAGGGGATGAGCTCACGGGCGACGAAGGGGAACGTGACGAACGCGGTCGCGAGCACGATCCCAGGCAGCGCGAAGATCACCTTGATGCCCATCGGCCGCAGGTAGGGCCCGAGCAGGCCGTGCCCGCCGAAGAGCAGCACGAAGATCATGCCCGAGACGACGGGTGACACCGCGAACGGCAGGTCGATCAGGGTGATGAGCGCGCCCTTGCCCCTGAACTCGAAGCGCGCGATGGCCCACGCGGCCGCGACGCCGAACACGATGTTGAGCGGGACCGCGAGCACCACCACGAGCAGGGAGAGCTTGATGGCGCTCCACGTCTCGGGGTGCGCGACCGCGGCCACGAAGGGCCCAAGCCCGCCGCGGACGGCCTCGGAGAAGACGACCGCGAGCGGCGCGACGACGAACAGCCCGACGAAGCCAAGGGCGAGCATCATCAGCAGCGCGCGCGCCCAGGCGGGGTCCCGCGTCACCCGGCGCACCTTGGAGGCACCGCCGGCGCGGGACGCGACGCTCCCTGCTACGCCCGCCATCAGCCTTGCGCCTTCGCGCGGCCCAGCCGGAGCTGGAGGCGGTTGATCAGGAGCAGGAGCGTGAAGCTGACCGCGAGCATCACCATCGCCAGCGCCGTCGCGCCTGCGTAGTCGTACTGCTCGAGCTTCGTCATGATGAGCAGCGGGGTGATCTCGGTCTTCATCGGCATGTTGCCGCTGATGAAGACGACCGAGCCGTACTCGCCGACCGCGCGGGCGAAGGCGAGCGCGAAGCCTGTCGTGATCGCAGGGAGAAGGACCGGCAGCACGATGCGGCGGAAGGTCAAGAGCCGGCTCGCGCCGAGCATGGCCGCGGCCTCCTCCATCTCTGGATCGAGGTCCTCGAGCACCGGCTGGACGGTGCGCACGACGAAGGGGAGCCCGACGAAGGTGAGCGCAGCGGCGACGCCGAGCGGCTGGAACGCGACCTCGATGCCGAGCCGCTCGAGCGGCGCCCCGAGCCAGCCGTTCTTGGCGTAGAGCGCGGTGAGGGCGAGCCCGCCGACCGCGGTCGGCAGGGCGAAGGGGAGATCGACGAGCGCGTCGAGCACGCGCTTGCCCCGAAAATCGTAACGGACGAGCACCCACGCGACGATCACCCCAAAGAACGCGTTGACCGTCGCGGCGCCGAGCGAGGCCCCGAAGGTGAGCTTGTACGACGCGATCGCGCGCGGCGAGGTCATCGCTCGCAGGAGCGCGTCACCGCCGAGATCCGCCGCCTTGAGAGGGATCATGGCGAGCGGCAGCAGCACCAGGATGGAGAGGTACGTGAGCGTGAGGCCGAGCGAGAGGCGGAAGCCGGGGAGGTTGTGGCTCGGCCGGCTCATCGATCCTCGTAGATGCGGTCGAAGATCCCGCCGTCAGCGAAGTGCTTGGGCTGCGCCTGCTGCCAGCCGCCGCCGATCTCGTCGATCGTGAAGAGCTCGATCGACCGGAACATCCCCTCGGGGGCCGCGCCCGCCCCGCGCGGGCGATAGAAATGCTTCGCGCCGAGGCGCTGCGCGTCGTCCTCCCACAGGCGCTGGAGGTAGGCCTCGGCGAGGCCCCGCGTGCCGCGGTAATCGACGATCGCATCCACCACGGCCACCGGCGGCTCGGCCGCGATGCTCGTCGGCGGCGTCACGATCTCGACGGAGCCCGCCGATAGCTTCTTCGCGGCGAGCATGGCCTCGCTCTCCCAGGCGATGAGGACGTCGCCGATCTTCCGCTCGACGAACGTCGTGGTGGCCGCGCGCGCGCCCGAGTCGAGCACAGGCACGCGACGGAACATCACCTCCACGAACGCCTGCGCCTTGGCCTCGTCGCCCCCCGAGCGCCTCAGCTCGTAGCCCCACGCCGCGAGGTAGTTCCAGCGCGCTCCGCCCGAGGTCTTGGGGTTCGGGGTGATGACGGCGACGTCGCCGCGGGCGAGGTCGTCCCAGTCGCGGATGCTCTTCGGGTTCCCGCCGCGAACGAGGAACACGATCGCCGAGGTGAACGGAGCGCTCCGATCCGGGAGGCGCTCTCGCCACCCGCGCGCCACGAGCCGCCGCTCCGCGAGCACGTCGATATCGTAGCCGAGCGCCAGCGTGACGACGTCAGCGTCGATCCCGTCGATCACGGCGCGGGCCTGCTTGCCGGAGCCGCCGTGGGACTGCACGACCTTGGGCGTCGGGTTGCCGAGCGCCGCCCAGTGGGCCGCGAACAGGGCGTTGTACTCGGCGTAGAGCTCTCGGGTCGGGTCGAACGAGACGTTGAGGATCTCGTTCGGATCGCCCTTCGCCGAGCAGCCGGCGCCGAGCGCGGCGCCGAGCGCGCCCAAGAGCCATGTCCGCCGCGTCGACCGAGGCACCGCAGCATCGTTGTCCGTCTTAACGGACGAGTCAATGCTATGTTGGATTCTGCTCCGCCCAAGCGGAGGGTCTCACTCGACCCCGATCTCGGTGCCAGCCTTGGTGATCGTGATGCTGCCGCTCCACTGGCAGCTCAGCAAGCACGCGTCGGTGAGCGCCTTCTTGCCGTTCACGGTGACGAGCGACGCGCCCGGGGTCCACGCAGAGCTGGTCACGGGGAGGCACGGCTGGGGCGTGAGGACGCCGTTCGCGGCGCTGGTCGCCGCGGCGACCTGAGGGTTCGCCTGGGTGGTGCACATCCCGAACGGCGCGATGTTCGTCATCGGGATGTAGTCGTCGACGGTGCCGGCGGGGATCTCGTCGGCGCTCGTCTTCTCGGTGGGCAAGACGGTCAGGGACGCTGGGGTGGTCCCGCAGCTGCACTGCAGGGTCGCGCCGTGGACGACGAGCTTGGGCATCGCCGACACATACGCCGAGCCGGGCCTCAGTTCTCCCGGCGTCGGCGGCGAGTCAGGCCGGAGGCTTCATTTTCGTGGCGTCGACCTTGGGGTTCTTCTGGTTGGCCTCGAACGTGATGGTGCTCGAGTCCCCCTTGGGCTCTTCGATCACGACCTTGGAGATGCCCCAGCGCTCGCTGTTGGTGCGCATGGTGAGCTTCTTCAGGGCCTGCTTGATCTTCTCTTCGGTCGGCGTCGCGACGACCGTCACGCTGCCGTCGGTCTCCGACGTCGCGGTGAAGGCGTAACGCGCCTTGAGTGGGGTGAGGTCTCCGCCCAAGAAGCCGATGAGGTCGGGCAGGAGCGACCCGAACGCCCCCGCGGGCGCGTGGGCGGCCTTCGCGCTGTTCTTGCTCTTGTACGCCACGCCCTTCGAGGTGACCCAATAGACGATGTCGTCTGGAGCGAAGAGCTCCCACCGCAGCTGGTCGGGCATGACCAGCGTGAGCTCGCCGGTGCTCTTCACCTCGTCGGCCAGCAGGCCGACCCGCCGGATCTGGGTGAACTTCGCCGACAGCGAGGTCAGCCCGACGCGAGCGTCCTTGATGGACTTGAGGGCGTCGTCGGTCGGGGCAGCGTGTGCGACGCCGGCGACGCCGGCGATCGGCGCCGAGGCCGCCAAGGCCAGCCACAGGCGGCGGGACATGTGGGCAGTGTGGGTCATCGACGTGACTTGGACGAGCGCGCTTGGGTTTTCTTCACGAGCCCCCCGGCGCGGCCACGCTGGGCGTCCCCGAGGGCGCGGGTGAAGGGCCGCCCCTGATCGCCGAGCGGATCGTGGGAGACCGCGATTTGCTTGAGGCGCGACACGAAGGCAAGCAGCTCGCGATGGCGGACCTCCGAGAGGGTCGTCTTGCGGTCGCAGAAGAAGGTGCGGCAGCCGAGCGGGCGCGCCTCATAGATCGAGCACCGCCCGTCCGGGCTCATCATCGGGCAAACCCGCTCGTCGGCGACGACGGGGAGCTCCGCCATCTTGAGGTGGAGGGGAGGGGGCGTCGGAAACCTGCGGCTTGCCCGCCGGGACACCACCCGGCGCACGAGCACCATCTCGATCGAGGTCACGTGGGGCTCACGGCCCGTGCGCCCGAACCGGCAGCACTCGCTCGACGAAGGGCAGCTCGTGCTCGCGTAGGCCGCGTCGATCTCGCGGTAGAGCGCCTGCAGCGCCTCCAGGCAGGCGTTCTCGTCGGACGGGCTCATTCGGCCCCGTGGTGCGGCGAGCCGGCCTCCAGCCACTTGTCGTAGCCGCCGTCGAGCTTCAGCGGATCGGGCGGGAGCGTGACGACGGCCTCGCGGGGATCGGGCTCGTAGGCCGGATCGAGCAGGCGCTTGAGATCGAAGCGCACGAACTGCCCCATCAAGTGCGGCCCCTCGCTCACCCACAGGACTCTGTCGGTCGAGTCCATGACGACCGCGTGCGTCGCGATGAGCGCGTCGAGCGAGCTCCGGTGACCGAGCGGGAGGTCGGCGTCACCGGGGCCTCGCTTGTCTCGAAGGATGTCGACGGCGCGGCGCGCGTCGATCTTGTCGGGCCTCGACAAGAGCTCGTCGAGCCGCTCGCGACGCGGCACGGTCGAGGTGTTCTCGCGGACCTTCTGGTTCTTCGGGTCGGCCGCGCACGGGCCCTCGAAGTGGTTCGTCAGCGGCAGCACGGGCCCCTCCGCTCGACGCGCGAACGGCGGCTCGCCGGGCGCACGCTCGACCGCGGCCGACGCGCCGGTCGCGTCCGCGAGCAGCAGGATGTGGCTCACCATCGGCGCCTTGCGCTCGAGGATGGCCAGCGCCTCGTCGACCGTCCTCGCCTCGGAGAGCAGGGCGCGCGCCGTGTGCACGACGGGCTCTCCCTCGGCGCGCGTGTCCCGCGCGCGCCCGCCGTGCACCACGATCGACAAGCCCTCCGCGTTCATGCCGGAGAGCACGCCGACCAGCCCAGGCCACGCGACGGAGGCGAAGGGGATCTTGCCCTCTTCGTGGACGAAGAAGACGACCTTGCCCTCGTCGAAGGTGCTGCCCGCTTCGAAGTCGAAGTTGCGCGCCAGGATGGTGTGGCCGTCGACGGTCGCGGGGCCGGTCGCGACGAAGCTGGTGCAGCCCATCATCGGGGAGTGCTCGAACCCGAGGGCGATATCGTAGAGCGAGTTCAGGTAGACGAGCCGCTGGTACGTCGGGAAGTACCCGTCGAACGGGTCGGGCGAGAAGGCCCGCGCTTGCGAGGCGATCTCGGCGAGCCGCTCCTTGCTCATCTGCTCGTCGGCCCCCCGGTGGATGACGCGCGCGACGTCGAGGATGAGCCACCTGAGCGGCGCGATCGGCACGAGCTGCTCGAAGGTCGAGTAGAGCTGCGACTCCGAGCCGACCATCTCGCCGTAGAGCAGCTTCGAATGCTGGTGCCCGATGACCTCGGGCGTGCCGGACAGGCGAACCTCGAGGATGTTGCCGCGCTTCATGGCGTACGCGTGGCCGAAGCGGCGCACCTCGCCCTCGACGACCACCTCGCCAGCGGGCGGCGCCGACAGCGGCGGCGGGGACATCCGTGTCGCGAGGACGATCGCGAAGTGAGCCACGATCGGCAGCAGCAGCACGATCGCGAGCGCGATGAGCTTCTTCTTGTGCCGCCTGTGGAACGGCGCCTTGGCCGGCTTGGGCGCGGGCTCTCGGGCCGGCTCGAGGGCGGTGGGTTCGGGCACGGCGCGTCAGAGGATGGGCTAGGGGGACGGGGTGCGCAAGGGCGCGGCTGGCTCGTCGCCCGAGCCGGCGGTGCGCCCCTCGGCGCGGAACCTCTCCGCTCGAACCGCGCGGGTGATCCCGCGGGTCGACACCAGCGTGCGCAGGACGCGCTGGATGACGCGCATGGGATCGCGGACCGAGTCGAAGTGGGTGGTGCGGTCTTCGGGGTACAGCACCTGGGTGCGTGTTTGCACCAGGGGGACCTTCGCCGCGATGCAGAGCAAGATGATCTCCGCCTCGAAGGCGTAGCCATCGTCGCGCCCGCCGACCTCGAGCACCCTGGGAAGCGGATAGCGGCGCAGGCCGCACTGGGTGTCGACGAGCCAGCGCCTCGAGAACGCCGACAGGAAGCCGTTGGAGATGGCGTTGGAGATGCGGTTCGGCCGGGGCGCGCCAGCGCCCTTGAGATCCCTCGTGCCGAGCACGAGGGCGCGCGGGTCGACGTCCAGCAGAGCCAGGCGCTTCGCCTCGGCCGGCGGGTGCTGGCCGTCCGCGTCGAGCGTCACCGCCGCGGCGTGCCCGTCGGCCGCGGCGCGCGCGAGGCCGGTGCGGAGCGCGCGACCTTTGCCGGCGTTCTTCGCGTGCGTGAGGACCGTCGCGCCAGCGCTGCGCGCGATCTCGCCGGTGTCGTCGCGGGAGCCGTCGTTTACGACGTAGACCGTCCCGATGCCCTCGAACGATTGCACCGTCTCGCGGGCGACGGCGCCCAGGGTCCGCGCCGCGTCGTAGGCGGGGATGATCGCTGCAACTCTCACGGGGCCGCTCATTACCATAGATTGCAGGGCCGCAAATGAGTTAGCCAGGCGGCGTGAGCAGTGAGCACGACGGCGACCGCGCGGAGAAACAGGATTCCGGCGCCCTCGAGCCGCTCGACCCGGCGGCCATCGCGGCGTTCGCCGCGGAGGCCAAGGCTCACCTGCGCAAGCGCGCGCGCAGCCTGCGCGCGTCTTTTCCCAGGTCGGCGATCGCGTCTCGCTCGGCCGCGATCCTGGCCCGCCTGCTGGAGCTGCCCGCGCTGCGAGCGGCGCGCGCGGTCGCGTCGTTCTACCCGATGGAGGCCAAGAACGAGGTCGACCTGCGCGCGCTGGACGCGGCCCTGCGCGCGCGGGGAGTGGTCGTCGCGTACCCCTCGATCGACCCCGAGACGCGGCTGATGACGTTTCGTGATCCTCGGGATCCCGCGACCATGCAGCCTCGCGGCATGATGGCGAGCGAGCCCGAGCCGAGCGCGCCGGAGGTCACGTCGCTGGACGTGATCGTGGTGCCGGCCCTGCTGGTCGACCCGCGCGGCCATCGCCTCGGGTACGGCGCCGGGTTCTACGACCGCACGCTGCCCCGCTACTGTCCTCCAGCGCGCTCCATCGCCGTGGCGTTCGACTTCCAGGTCGCCGCCGATCTCCCGACCACACAGGGCGACGTCCCGTGCGACGAGGTCGTCACGGACGCGAGGCTCGTGAAGGGTTGAACACCGAGCCGAGCTCTGAGACCCTCCGGCCATGCCCACCTGCTCGGCCTGCAAGGAGGACGTCGAAGAGCTCAAGATGGTGAGCGTCGGCGGCAAGAAGAAGAAGTTGTGCGAGGACTGCGCCGACCGCGCCCGCGAGAGCGAGGCCGTCGCCGAAGAGAGCGAAGCCGTCGTGCAGCAGATGATGGGCTTCAAGGGCCGGCGTTAGTCC
The DNA here is from genome assembly GCA_016719945.1 of Polyangiaceae bacterium. Lineage (GTDB taxonomy): Bacteria > Myxococcota_A > Polyangia > Polyangiales > Polyangiaceae > Xiheicaenibacterium. The sequence continues at coordinate 65,254 of JADJYE010000032.1, forward strand.
CGGATGACGACAGGGCGCAGACTGCCCGTTGCGCCACTCGCGCTCGCGTTCTTGTGTGTCGGGGCAGGTGGGCTCGGCACGATCGCCGGGGACACCCTCTTCGTGTCGGCGTTCTCGCTCGGCGAGCTGTCGCGCTTCGTCGGCATCTCGTCGCTGGTCCGCGTCGGAGCGGCGTTCGCGTACGCGGCCGTCGCCGAGCGGCTGCTGGGGGCCGATCCCCCGCCCGCCCGGGCGGCGCGCTTCGACGCGGCGATCGTCCTGCTGACAGCGGCGACGTTCATCGCCGCCGCGATCGGCGCGAGCTCGAGCGACAAGGCGGTCCTCTACGCGGTGTGCCTCGCGCTGCTGGTGTTTCCACCGCTCTTGCCGCTGATCGCCTTCAACACGGCCGCGAGCTCGCTGCAGGCGCGAGACGCCAAGCGGGTGCTGCCGCTCGTCGCGGCGGCCGCGACCGTCGGCGCGATCGCCGCCGCGGGCGCCGCGGGGCTCCTCGCGAAGACCGTCGGTGTCCCCTGGATCCTCGTGCTCGCGACGGGGGTCGGCCTGACGGCGGCGCCGCTGCTCGGCAAGGTCGCGGCGGCGGACGTGACGGCGCCCACTCCCTCGCGGCGGCCCGTCAAACCGGAGCAAGCTCCGAGCTTGCTCGCCTCGCTGCGCGGCGCGGCCGGCGACGCGCGCGGCACGGGCGCGGTGCGGGTCGTGCTGGGCTTCGCGTTCTTCGGCGGAGTGGCGACCACCCTCGCGGACTACGCGTTCAAGGCCGCCCTCAAGGGCTCGACCGACCGCGAAGGCGTCGCGGCCGCGCTCGGCTTGTTCGGCGTCATCTCGAACGCCGTCGTCCTCCTGCTCCAGCTCGTGGTGACCGGACCGCTCGTCGCGCGGCTCGGCGTGGGGCGGACGTTGGCGGCGTTCCCGACGGTGCTCGGCGCCGCGAGCGTCGCGGCGTTCGCGCTTCCCCCGATCGTGGGCACCGGGCTCGCGCGGCTCGCCGAGACGATCGTTCGCTACGGCGTCGGCAACTCGGTGGCCGACGTGCTCCTCGTGCCGCTCGCTCGCGCCGTTCGGCTCCGCGCGAAGGTGCTCGTGAAGGGCGCTGCCTCACCGCTCGGCGCGCTCGCGGGGGGCGCCGCGCTCGCTGCGTTCGGGGAGAACGGGCCGCCCAGCGCCGCGCAGCTGTGGATGCTCACCGGAGCGTGCGCGCTGCTGCTGTGGTCCGTGAGGAAGGCCCCCAAGGCTTACGCGGAGGCGCTCACCGAGGCGCTCGCGAAGGGCCGCGACGGGCTCGACGTGAGCCCCGAGGCCGCGCTCGTCTTCCGCAGCGCGCTCCGGCGGCAGCTCACGTTGGGCGTCGCGGCCGGCGACGAGGCGGACGTGCGACGGACGCTCGAGCTGATGAGCGAGCGGTGGTTCTCGCTCGACGACGTGCGCCCTGCCCTCGCCGCGCGCCAGCCGGAGATTCGCCGCCTCGCCCTCGAGGCGGCGACGAGGCTCGGCGGCGCCGCGCCCGAGGCGCTGCTCTCCATGGTCCCCCCCGACGACGACCCCGAGGTGGAGCTGCGAGCGCTGTCGACGGCCCGCGCGCTCGGGTCGCTCGCCTCCCCTGCCCGGCTCGAGCGGGACATCGCCATCGCCGAGCGCGTGGGGGGGTCGGAGGTCCACGCGAGGCTGTGGGCCGAGGCAGTGCTCCACGAGGCGCTCGGGGGCAGAGCCGAGCTCGACGCGGGCGCGCGTGAGGGACAAGGTCGCCTCGATCGCGCCCTCAAGCGGCTGCGCAAGGAGGCACGCGAGGGCGCGACCGCGCGCCGCATCGCCGCCCTCGAGGCGATCGGTGAGCTCGGAGACCGTCGCGCAGAGCGAGAGGTGCAGCTGTCGCTGGCGTCGTCGGACGCGCGGGTCTTCAAGGCGGCGGCGGAGGCCGCGATCCGCCTCGAGGCGAGCGGGGTCGTGGCGGGCCTGGTGGCGCGGCTCGTGGCCGGGCCGCACCCCGCGGTCGCGGCGCGCGCCCTCGCGCTGGCCGGGCCCCGAGCCGTGCGCGAGCTGATCATGGCGCTGCCCGTGACGCGGGGCGAAGGCGCGATCGCGCCGACCGCGGTCGCCGACGGCCGCACCGTCTCGGGGACCGTCCGCGCGGCGCGCGCCCTCGCACGCATCGGCGAGAGCGCGTCGCGCGAGGTGCTCCCGTTGTTCGGGGAGCTCGGCCACCGCGCGCGCGTCGCCGTCGCGCGCGCGTTCGCGGCGCAGGGGCTGAGAGCCGACGGAGCCGAGCGCAAGCTGGTCGAGGAGGCCATCCAGAAGCTCGTGGCCTACGGCCGGGCGATGCTCGTGCACCGACGTGCGCACCCGAGCGGGCTCTCGGCGTGGGGTATCTCGAGGCGCCTCCACGAGACGTTGGAGGCGATCTTCGATCTCGCCTCCACCGTGGGGGACGCGCGCGCGCTCCAGCGAGGCAAGGCGTTCGTCGCCGCGAAGGGCCCAGGGCGAGAGAACGCGCTCGAGCTGATCGAGACCGTGCTCCCCGCGCCGCTCGGGCCCGAGGCGGCCCGCTTCGTGGCGGACGCGACCTCGGAGGCCCCCGAGCTCCCCGAGGGCGAGCCCCCGCCGTTGGACGGCTGGCTCGAGAAGTGTCGTAAATACGACGCGCGGGAGCTACCGTCGTCGGATCCGATGGCGACCGTGCTCGACAGGGTCCTCGTGCTGCGTGACGTGCCGCTGTTCGGCGCGCTCTCGGGCGAAGACCTCTACCCCGTCGCCGAGATCGCGGTGTTCGAGCTCGTCGAGCCGGACGTGGACGTGGTGAAGCAGGGAGAGCCCTCTGACGATCTGTACGTCGTCGTCGAGGGCGAGCTCTCCGTCGTGAAGGACGGCGGCGAGGTCGGCCGGCTCGGGCCTTCGAAGACGTTCGGCGAGCTCGGGGTGCTCGACGGGGAGCCGAGGGCGGCGACCGTACGCTCGCTCGCGCCCTGCCGCCTGCTGCGCATCCCGCGGAGCGAGCTCGAGGCCCTGCTCGACGAGTCGCCCGAGCTCGCCAAGGGCATCATCGTCACCCTCCTCGGGTACGTTCGGGGAGGGCTCGGCCCGGGGAACAAGGCCGGCCAACAGGATCAGCCGACACACCCGCGATAGCGAAAAAACGCGACGAACAAGGGGAGCGACGCGATGTTCGAGTCTGCAGAGCTGGGGCACAAGATCACGAAGGAAGCCTACGAGAAGGAGGTGCCCACCCTCCGCGAGAAGCTGCTCGACGTGCAGTACGAGCTGCTCGAAAAGTCCCCGTTCTCCGTCGTGATCATCGTCGGGGGCGTCGACGGCGCGGGCAAGGGCGAGACCGTCAACACCCTGTACGAGTGGATGGACCCTCGCCACATCACGACCCACGCCATCGAGGCGCCCACGCCGGACGAGCAGGAGCGTCCGCTGATGTATCGCTTCTGGCAGCGCCTCCCGCCGCGCGGGAAGATCGGCATCTTCCTCGGCTCTTGGTACACCGACCCCATCATCGATCACACGTACAAGCGCACGAAGAGCGCCGACATGGATCGCTCGATGGAGGAGATCGTCCGCTTCGAGCGCATGCTCACCAGCGAGCGCGTGCTGGTGCTGAAGTTCTGGCTCCACGTCTCCAAGAAGGACCAAAAGAAGCGCCTCACCAAGCTCTCCGGCGACCCCCGCACCTCGTGGCGAGTGACGCCCACCGACTGGGAGCACTTCGACATGTACGACCGCTTCCGCCGGATCAGCGAGCGGGGGCTGCGCATCACCTCGACCGGCGACTCGCCCTGGTACGTGATCGAGTCGTCGAACGACGAGTTCCGTGAGCTGTCGGTCGGCAACATCGTCCACGACGCGATCAAGAAGCGCCTCGCCGACCCGGTGCAGAACGCGGCGCTGCACGCGCCCCCGCTGGTGAAGCCGATGGACGGCCTGCACCTGCTCAACGCGCTCGACCTGGCGCAGTCGATCGACAAGTCGACTTACGACAACGAGCTCGACAAGTGGCAAGGCAAGCTGAACCTGCTCTTCCGCCAGGACGGGATGCGAAAGCGCAACGTCATCGCGGTGTTCGAGGGCGCCGACGCCGCGGGCAAGGGCGGCGCCATCCGACGTATCACGGGCGCCCTCGACGCGCGCCAGTACCGGGTCATCCCGATCGCCGCGCCGACCGACGAGGAGAAGGCCCGCCCCTACCTGTGGAGGTTCTGGAGGAACCTGCCGCGGAGGAACAAGATCGCGGTCTTCGATCGGTCTTGGTACGGGCGCGTGCTCGTCGAGCGCATCGAGAAGTACTGCGACGAGGACGACTGGATGCGCGCCTACGGGGAGATCAACGACTTCGAAGAGAACCTGCGAGGCGCCGGGTCGATCGTGCTCAAGTTCTGGCTCCAGATCTCCCAGGAGGAGCAGCTGAAGCGCTTCGAGGACCGCGCGAAGATCGCGTTCAAGCGGTTCAAGATCACCGACGACGACTGGCGCAACCGTGAAAAATGGGAGCACTACCAGAGCGCCGCGGCCGAGATGATCGATCGCACCAGCACCGAATACGCCCCATGGACGATCGTGGAGGCGAACGACAAACGCTACGCCCGCATCAAGATCCTGCGGACGCTCTGCGAGCGCATCGAGCAGTCGCTCTGACGCATCCATGCTCCATCGGCTGATCGCTTGGTTGAAGGGCTCGCCGCCCCCGGCACCGGAGATGGCCGCCTCGTCGTCGCGCCCTGGCGGCGAGCGTGAGGCGCGCGAGCCAGCGGCGTCGCTCGCGCCGCCCCACGCGCCCGCGGCTCGGCCCGCCCCGAGGGACGAGCCCGCGCGCCCCTCGAAGGCCGAGCGCAAGGCCGAGCGCAAGGCGGCCGATCGGGACGCGAAGCGCATTCGCGAGCTCGAGCAGCGCGTCGCGAAGGCGGAGGAGCGCGCCAGGCGCTCCGACACCTCCAGGAGCGACCGCGACGACGAGCTCAAGAGGGCGCTCGAGCGCGCAGAGCAGGCGACCGAGCGCGCGAAGCGAGCCGAGCAGGCGCTGAAGCGCGAGGAGGAGGCGAAGGCCCGCGATTCGAAGCAGCGGCGCGCGAAGCAGCCGGACGCCGCCGCCGGGAAGCTCAAGGCCGCCGAAGATCAGCGGCGCGCCGCCGAGAAGCGCGCGAGCGACGCCGAGCTCACCGCCTCCGAGCGCGCGGCGCAGCTCAGCGCGCTCGAGCGCCGCTGCGCCGAGCTCGCCGAGGAGCGCGACGAACAGCGGCGGCGCGCGGAGAAGGCCGACGCTCGCGCGACCGCGATGGAGCGTGAGGTGCTGACGAAGGACGTCGAGTCGCCGCACGGCCGGGCGCGCCCGCGCACCACCCTCGACGTCTACTTCAGCCCCGGCGACGAGTGCCTGCTCGCTATCCGCCGGGCGCTCGACTCCGCGGAGCGCTCGATCGACGCGTGTGTCTTCACGATCACGGACGATCGAATCGCGCACGGTCTGCTCGAGGCGCACCGGCGCGGCGTCACCGTGCGCATCATCACCGACAACGACAAGTCCCACGACGAGGGCTCGGACGTCCGCCGGCTCGAGCGAGGCGGGATCCCGGTGCGCGAGGATCGCTCCGAGTTCCACATGCACCACAAGTTCGCCGTCATCGACGGCAAGGTCGCGCTGACGGGGAGCTACAACTGGACGCGCGGGGCCGCGCACAAGAACGAGGAGAACCTCGTGGTGTCGAACGACCCGCGCCTGGTCGGGCCGTTCGAACGCGAGTTTCGCGAGCTCTGGAAGCGGCTGGAAGCCGGCGATTGATCAGCCGAACGCCTTGACGAAGGACGGCCGCTTCTTCAGCTCTGCGAGCCAGCGAGAGACGTTCGGGTAGGCTGCCAGATCGAACCCGAGCATCGGCGCGAGCGCGACGTTCGTGCCGACGGCGATGTCCGCGATGGTGACGCGGTCACCCACGAGCGCGGTCTTGTCGGTGAGGGCTCGCTCGAGCAGGCCCAAGATCCGGGTGGCCTCGGCGCGACCGTTCTCGGCGATGGTGGGGATGCGCTTGTCCTCGGGGAGGCGGATCGTGTGAGCGAAGACCCCCGCCATGGCGGGGCCGAGGTGGGCGGCGTTCAGGAAGAGGTACTTCGAGACGTGCGCGAGCTCCTCCGGCGAGCCGCCGCCGAGGCGCTTCTCCGGGTGCTTGGCGGCGAGGTACTCGAGGATGGCGTGCGACTCCCAGAGCACCAGGTCGCCGTCGACGAGGGTCGGCACGCGACCGTTGGGGTTGAGCGCGAGGTAGTCGGGCGCCTTCTGCCCGCCGCTCATCAGATCGACCGTGACGTATTCGTAGCTCTCGCCGGTCTCCTCGAGGGCGATCAGCGCGCGCCGGGCGTTCGGAGACATCGGGAACCCGTAGAGCTTGATGGTCATGCGGCGGGCTTAGCGCGAGGCGCCAGGCGCGCAAAGGCCCGCTCGTGCTCGAGCAGCCAGCGCTTCGCGTCGAGCCCTCCGGCGTAGCCGCGGAGCTCGCCGTCGTGACCGATCACGCGGTGACACGGCACGATGATCGCGATCGGGTTCCTCGCGTTGGCCGAGCCCACCGCGCGCGATGCGGCGGGGGAGCCGAGGCGCGCCGCCAGGTCGAGGTACGAGGCGGTCTCGCCGAACGGGACGCCGCCGAGGGCCTGCCAGACGCGAAGCTGGAACGGCGTCCCCCGCGGGCGCAAGGGCAGGTCGAAGCGCGCCAGCCGACCCTCGAAATAGGCGCGGAGCTGGGCGCGCGCCTCGCCAAGCAGGCGGTGGTCGGTCGCGCCCGGGACGACGGCTGCGCTCGGCGACGAGGTGCAGCCGACGAGTGCGTCGCAGGTGGCGAAGATCGTGAACGGTCCGAGCGGAGTGTCGAGAGTCGTAGCTGCCGTATCCATGGTCATCTGCCTTTCTGTGGGGTCATCAGCCGCCCGAGGCGGCGCCGGCCCAGAGGTGCATCACGGCGTAGGCTCGCCAAGGCCTGAGGGGCTCGACGGCGCTCTCCGCCGCGCGCGCGGTCTCCACGCCGAGCGCGCGGCGAACCACGAGGTCTCCCGACGGGAAGGCGTCCGGCCAATGCAGGCCTCGCATCGCGACGTAGTGAGCGGTCCACGGGCCAATGCCGCGCAGCGCCTGCAGCGACTCGAGGGTCGCCGCTGGCTCCGCGGCGGGCGACAAATCGACGACTTGGCGCGCGACGGCGCTCGCGAGCTCGTGGATGGCCAACGCGCGAGCGCGGTTGAGGCCAAGTTCGATGAGGCGCTGCGCGGGCGCTCGGGCGAGCGCCTCGGGGAGAGGGAAAAGGCGACCGAGCCCAGGGACCTCGAGGCCCGATGGCTCGCCGAACCCCTCGACGAGGCGGCGGCACAGCGTGGTCGCCGCCTTGACCGACACCTGCTGCCCGAGGATGGCGCGAACCGCGAGCTCGAACGGATCGAACGCCCCAGGGACGCGGAGGCCGGGGCGGGCAGCGACGAGGGGTGCCAGGCGAGGGTGCTCGGCGAGGCGCGCCGCGATCACGTCGGGCCGTGCGTCGAGGTCGAAGAGGCGCCGGACCCTGGAGACGACGAGCGACAGGTCGCGGCGCGCTGGGCCGTGCACCTCCAGTCGGATCGCAGGCTGGGCTCGAGCGCTGCCCTCCCGCTCTTGCACACGACCGACCGAGAGCCACGCGGGGCCGGAGCGCGTCCGGAAGGTCCGCTCGTACCTCCCCGCGGCGACCCGCTCGACTCCATCGATGGCTCGTGCGCCGATGAACGCGAGGAGCGCTTCGAAGTCGTAGGGGGGCCGGGCGTCGAGGCGGAGCGAGACGACGCCGGGCTGTGCCTCACCGCCCCCCCGCCGCACCGTCGAGGGCGCGGTGCCGAAGCGACGCAGGAAGGCCGCGTTGAAGCGTCGAAGGCTCGAGAAGCCCGAGACGAACGCGACCTCGGTGATCGGCAGCCCGCTGTCGTGGAGCAGCTGCTTGGCGAGCGCGAGGCGCCGCGACGCGGCGAGCTCGAGGGGGCCGATCCCGAGCTCGCGGGTCATCGCGCGGCGCAGGTGGCGGCCCGAGACGCCGAGGCTCGCGCCGAGGTCGTCGATCGAGGCCTCGTCCAGAAACCCGGCCTCGATGCGCGCGACGGCCGCGGCCGCGAGGCGCGAGACCGCGTCGACGGGCGCGCTCCCCGGCGCGACCTCTGGGCGGCACCGGAAGCAGGCCCGGAAGCCGGCGCGCTCGGCGTCGACGGGGCGCGTGAAGAACCGACACCGCGAGCGCCCCGGCGTCTTCGCGGGGCACACCGGCCGACAGTAGATGCCCGTCGTCTCCACGCCGACGAAGAACAGCCCGTCGAAGCGCGGGTCCCGCGCCGAGAGGGCGCGGTAGCAGGCGTCGGGGTCGAGCCGATCGACGATGGGCATGTCCTCCTCGTAGCGCGCGAGCGCGCCCGGCTCTCGCCGTTTTCGGACCTCGGCGCGAGATCGTGGTCGGAGCGTCCGGCGCGCGCGCCGTCGTGGTAAACGGGAGCGCGATGTCGTCCGACGTTTTGTCCGAGCTGTGTCGCGGTGTCGTGGATCTCCACGTGAAGGCCGAGCTGGAAGAGCGGCTCGCGTCGGGCAAGCGCCTGCGTATCAAGGCGGGCTTCGATCCGACCCGACCCGACCTTCACCTCGGCCACACGGTGCTGATGCAGAAGATGCGGCAGTTCCAAGAGCTGGGGCACGAGGTCGTGTTCCTCGTCGGGGATTTCACGGCGATGGTCGGCGATCCGACTGGCAAGAGCGACTCGCGGCCGCGGCTCACGCGAGAAGAGGTGCGCGCTGCCGCCGCGACGTACACCGAGCAGGCCTTCAAGGTGCTCGACCGTGAGAAGACCGTGGTCCGGTACAACTCCGAGTGGCTCGACGGGCTGAAGCCGAGCGAAATGGTGGAGCTGTGCGCCAAGTACACGGTCGCGCGCATGCTCGAGCGGGACGATTTCTCGAAGCGCTACGCCGATGGCCGGCCGATCCACGTGCACGAGTTCCTCTACCCTCTGTTGCAGGCCTACGACTCGGTGGCGCTCGAGTGCGATGTCGAGCTCGGCGGCACCGACCAGCTCTTCAACCTCTTGGTCGGGCGCGACCTCATGCCACGCTACGGCAAGCGGTCGCAGGTCGTGATGACCACGCCGATCCTCGAGGGGACGGACGCGCGGGTCGAGGGCGGCAAGGTCACGGGCGCGAAGATGTCGAAGAGCGCCAACAACTTCGTCGGCATCAGCGAGCCTCCGTTCGAGATGCTGCAGAAGCTCATGCTCGTCGACGACGGCGTGATCTGGCGATATCTGGAGCTGTTGTCGGCGCGCTCGCTCGAGGAGATCCGAGCCGAGCGCGAGGACGTGAAGGCGGGGCGCGCGGACGTCCTCAAGATCAAGGAGGCGTTCGCCCTCGAGATCGTGACGCGCTTCCACGACCGAGCGGCTGCGGAGGCGGCGCTCGAGCGTCGCCGCGGGGTGTCGGCAGGGGGTGTTCCCGAGGACGTGCCCGTGCACGAGCTGTCGGCCGAGGGGGGCAGCATCCCCCTGTCGCGCGCGCTCGCGACCGCCGGGCTGGTGAAGTCCGGCTCCGAGGGCGTCCGGATGATCCAGCAGGGCGCCGTGCACCTCGACGGGCGCAAGCTCGACAAGGAGGAGGCTCAGCTCAAGCTCGAGGCAGGCAAGACCTACCTCGTGCGCGTCGGCTCGAAGAACAAGCTGTTCGCGAGGCTGACGGTCCAATGAGAGAGGGGGGGCGCGAGCGGCGCGCGCTCGTGGCCGCGCTGCTCGGCCTGGTCGCGGGGGCGGCGTGCGGCGCGCCGCCGCCGAAGGTCGAGCCGCCCCCTGCCCCGCCGCTCGACCTCGCCTCGCTCGATCGCCTCGCGACCTCGGCAGGCCTCGTATGGATGGTGCGCGCGAGGCCGAGAGACATCGCCGCCACGCCGTTCTTGATCCCGTCGATCGGGAAGATCCTCCCCGAGGCTCGCCTCGACGTGTTCACCCGCAGGATGGGCCTCGATCCAAGGCAGGTCCGAGAGGTGATCCTGTTGAGGTACGGCGAGGCGCTCGGGGACTCCGAGGCCCAGCTCGCGCGGCACGACGTCGACCCTGCCCTGCTCGAGCGGCGCTTCTTCGAGCGCCTGTCGAGCGACGCGGAGCGCAAGGTCGACCACCCCGAGCTCATCCGCGTGTCGGGGACGATCGGGCGCACGAAGCACGCGTTCGCGCGGCTCGGGCGCGACGTCGTCGCCTACCAGCAGCGCGGAGACGCTGCGCGCGGCGCCGTGGCGATCGCGAGCTTGTTCGTGCGCGGGAGGCTGACCAAGGTGTTGCGACTGCTCTCGTCCGAGCCGCTCGCGTCGCTGATCGCGCGCTTCGGGGACGCGCCGGTGATCGCGGCCGCCCTCGGCCCCTTCGACGACGAGTGGAAGACGGGCGCGCGCGGGCTCTTGGAGATCGCCACCGCGGTGGGCGCGGCGGCGCGGCCCACCGCGCGCGATCACGTCGGGCTGTCGCTGGCGCTGACCGGGGGCTTCGGCGCCGACGCGGCGAAGGCGGCGGAGGTCCTGCGCGAGGCGTGGCTCGACGTCGCGAGCACGACCATAGGGCACCTGCTCGGGCTCGACAGACCGGTCGAGCCGCCGCTCACGGCGGGCCACCAGGAGGTAATGACGCTCGCCATCGAGCTCGACCCCGCGCGACTCACCGAGGGGCTCAAGGCGCTGGTGGAGCGCGATCTCGACGCCATCATGAACCTGCCGTGACACCCAAGGCGCGCGGCGGGGCGGGTGTCCGATGGGCCATGAAGAAGAGGCTCCTCACGTTGCTCGGCGCGATGTTCGTTCTTTCCATGGCCAGCGCGGCGTCGGCCGCGGAGGGTGACGACTACGTCACGAGCACGGAGGACGACGGGTACGCCGTGAAGTTCATCGACGATCTGCTCGCTGGCGACGGACTCGGCGCGGGCGGCCCCATGCTCGTCGTTCGCCCGCAGGGGGCACGCGTCACCTTGATCCGGCCACGCACGAGCTTCGTGAACGAGATGCTGAAGTCCGTCGAGAACATCTGACGGGCCCCGCGAGCCTCGGGGCCGTCGCTCCACCGGCCCCGAGGCGACGCGCGTTGATCGTCGACCTGGCACGCCACGTGACTATGCTTCGGACCTTCGATGGTCCGAGCGGGGCTGAAACCCAAGACGCTCCGCGCCTGCACGGGCATGGTCGTGCTCGCGTGGAGCCTGCAGGCCACGACCGCGGGAGCCCAGCCGTCGCAGGCCTCCCTCGCGGTCACCCGCGGGGTCGGCGCCGAGACGTGCGCCGACACCTCCGAGCTCGAGGCGCTGGTCCGCGCCGCGAGCGGCGGCGCGGTGCTCGTCGCCAAGGGGGCCTCTGCCCTCCACATCGACGTCCGCATCGAGCGGGTCGAGGCTGGACTGCGCGGGGTCATCGAGCTGACGGGGGCGCGGCGCGGGACCCGCACCTTGGACGACCCCGGGCCCGCGTGCGACGTGCTGTCGCAAGGGCTCGCGGTCACCATCGCGGTCTTGCTCGACACGGGGGACGGCGAGCCCACTGCGCCGATCCCCACCCCCCCGGTCCCCGAGCGCAAGCCGAGCTCCACCCCCGCGACGCCGGCGCCCGACGTTGGCACAGCGCGCCCCGCCGAGGAGCCCGGGCCAGGCGTGCCCGTGACCTTCACGGTCGGCACCTACTACGACTTCGGGACGGTGGACGGCAGCGCGGCGGGGCTCGTCGCAGCGGCCGAGCTGGTGGTGCCGATCGTGACCTTCGGCGCGGCGTTCCTGACGCTGCCGCATGCCCCGCGCGATCGGGGCCCCGACCATGTGTACAGGTTCTTCGGCGGGCGAGCGCGGGTGTGTACGCGCGAGCCGTACCTCGAGCTCTTCGGCGCGAGCATCTGCGCCGGCCTGTTGGCCGGGACCCGCATCCTCGAGGTCCCCCGGGTCGACGAAGAGGTGAGCGGCGCCTTCGTCGCCGCGACCTTCTCGCTCGAGGTCAGCCGGCGCATCGTCGGCCCGTTCGGGGCGTACGCCGACCTCAACCTGTCGATCCCAGCCTTTCGGGAGGAGCTGCTGCTCACCATCGAGAAGGTCAAGCTGACCCCGAACGAAGAGCCGGTGACCTTCCAGATGGGGGCGGGCTTCCGGTTCTGGATCGCGAAGTGAAGAGGGCGCGCGAGAAAAGAAATGTGATGGCACGCTTCGGAGCCCCCCACGTACGCTCGTCGGTGCCAAGCCGGCTCCTTCGATGACCCAACCCGAGCTCACCCTCCGCGCCCTCTATGAAGAGCACTTCCAGTTCGTCTGGCGGTCGCTGAGGCGGCTGGGGGTTCGCGAGGCCGACGTCCCCGACGCCGTGCAAGACGTCTTCATCGTGGTGCACCGCAAGCTGGCCGAGTTCGAGGGCCGTTCGAAGGTCACGACCTGGCTGTTCGGGATCGCCCTGCGTGTCGCGCGAGACCGGCAGAAGCTCGCGTATGGGCGCCGGCGGGTGGACGACGAGGACGCCGTGTCGACCTTCGCGGACGACTCGGCGGACGCAGCAGCCGATCTCGAGCGCAAGCAGGGCCTCGAGCTGCTCGAGGCGATCCTCGACGGGATGCCCCTCGAGCAGCGCGCAGTGTTCACGCTGTTCGAGCTGGAGGGGCTGACCGGCGAAGGGATCGCCGAGCTCCTGGAGGTCCCGCTGGGCACCGTGTACTCGCGCCTACGGCTCGCCCGCGAGGCGTTCCAGCGGGCGGTCGCCCGGCTGCGCGCGCGCGAGGCGCACCGCGCGCCTCCCCTGCCTCCCCCGCCCCGCCCGAGCGGGATCCGTTCGATCGCCGCGCGACCCATGCCCGACGACATCCCTGACGACACGCGTCGCGCAGCCCTGGGAGGTGCACGATGAACGCTCCTCGCCCGTTGCTCTCCGATCCGACCGCGCTTGGCGGCGACCCGTCGCTGGCGCGAGCCCTGCTCGAGTCCGGCCGCGACGTCTCGCCCCCCGCGGGGGCCAAGGCCGAGCTGTGGAGTCGGCTCGAGGCGACGCTGGCCGCAGGGGCCTCGGCGTCGAGCGTCTCGGCTGGCGCCTCCGAGCCGATGCCTTCGAGCCTGCCCCCGGCGGCGGCCAGCCCTGCCAAGAGCGGCGCGGGGTCGCTGGTGACCAAGCTGGGCCTCGCCGGCATCATCGTCGGAGGCGCCCTCGTCGCTGCCACCTTCGCGCGCGCGCCGTCTGCTGAGCTCACGGGAGGCCCGACGCCGAACACGACCCAGCTCGAGGCGATGCCCCCGGGCGTGCGCCTGCCGCCCATCGAGATGATGCCGGAGGCCGCGCGCGACCTCCCTCAGGCGAACCCGCGCGAGACGGTGTTGGCAACGGCGACCCCCGCAGAGCCCAACAAGACGACGTCGAAGCCGAACCCGCTGCGCGAGGTGGAGGGCGTGCGGAGCGCGCGCGCCAAGCTCGCCGCCGGGGACGCAGCAGGTGCGCTCGAGGAGCTCGCGGCGCTCGATCGCGAGATCGAAAAAGGTGTGCTCGGTCAGGAGCGACAGGTGCTGGCGATCGAGTCCCTCGCCGCCTCGGGGCAGCGTGAGCGCGCGGGCAAGCTCGCGAAGGCGTTCATCGCTGCCAGCCCGGACAGCCCCTACGCGAACCGGCTCGCACCGCTCGCCGCGCCCTGAGGCGCCGCCGTCGCTCGGCGCGCAGGCCTGACGGAGCCGCGGCGAGTCACGGTGGCGGGCGAACGGTCAGTCGTCGTCGCCGGTGATGGCGAAGGCGCGGCTCTTGTCGACGATCTCCCGCAGCTCCTTGCCGACCTTGAAGAACGGCAGGCGCTTCGCCGGGACCGGCACCGCCTCGCCGGTGCGTGGGTTTCGGCCGCTGTAAGGCTTGTACGGTCGCACCGTGAAGCTGCCGAAGCCGCGGATCTCGATGCCTTCGCCGCGCTCCAGCGACTCCGTCATCGCGTCGAAGACGCAGTTCACGACCAGCTCCGCCCTGGCCTTGGTCAGCGTTCCGCGCGTTGCGATGACGTCGATGAGCTCACTCTTGGTCATGGGCCCCCGAGAACCAGCGCCTTGCAGCGTGGTAATAACCTGTAAGGTCCCACGCGCACACGTCCTTGGTCAACGGTAAATCCCCCGGTTTTTCGCTGTTGTTTGGACGCTACGGCTCTGGTGCGGCAGCTAGGCCTTCGATCTCCAGCTTGTCGAGCGCGATGAGGCGGGGCCCGGCACGGTCGAGCGTGACCTCGATCGCGAGCTCGAGCGAGGTGTCGGTCTGGCGCGATGAGAGCGGGCCGAGCCGAACGCACGACCGCTCCACCGACGCCGAGCCGGATTGGACGCTCGCGCGGACCTCGCCGCGCGCCTTCAACGTGAAGGTTGCCGAGTCCCCTGCGCCGATGGACACGATCGGGGTCAGCCTCTGCCCCGCGAGCGCAGCCGGGAGCCTCAGCCGCGAGAGCCCCTTGCCGTCCGCCGAGATCGCGAGGACGCGTCCGCGCGACACGCACGGGTCGGCGGTGTGGATGGGCGCGACGGCAGCGCCCGCTTGCTCGAGCGCGGGCCACAGGTGCTCGCCCTCCAGCTGCGTCGCGGGGGGGGGGACGTACGGGCTGAGCGACGCCTCGCCTGTCGCGACGTCGAAGCGATACGCGAACGTGGCGGGTCTTCCGCGCGCCTCCCACAGGAAGGTGTCGAGCGCGTCGCCTCGAAGTCGCGCGATCTCGACGGAGTCTCGCTGCGCGCGCGAGCGCGGGTCGAAGCCGAGGGCGAAGGCGTGGTCGGTGTCGACCAGCACGAGGCCGCCGCGGACCGAGGCCGCCTCGAGCAGCGCCGGCTCGAACATCGGCCGGCCACCCTCGCGATCGCGCAGCTGTTCGTGGTCTACGTGGGTGAAGAGCGCGAAGCCCACGAGCGCGAGCCCGACCGCGAGCGGCCCGCCGTGGCGGACCTTCGAGGCCGCCGCGCGCTGCACGACCAGCCACGCGACGAGCGCGTGCTCGACCGGGAGCGCGTCGGCGAAGAACCGCGCACCTGCGCCGGGGACGTTGCCATCGAAGTAGAAGGGCGCATAGGCGACGACCAGGGCTGGGACGGCGAGCGCCGTGAGGCGCAGCTCACGCGAGCGGCGCGCGGCCAGCACCAGGGCGACCGCGAGGACGACCCCGAGCGGCGCCGCGTTCAGCGCGTCGCCGGCGTGCAGCGAGACGCGGCGGGCGGTCGTGCCGACGGCCTCGACGAGCCCGTAGCCGCTCGGCAGGTAGCGATCGACGAAGTCGCCGTGCTCGAAGCGGCACCCGATCGATGGACCGAAGCCGTACCCGAAGCAGCCTGCGGGGTGGTCGCTCTGCGCGTAGTAGAGCGCCTGCGAGCTCGCCCCGAGCGCGCCCGTGGCCGCGCGCTGGTGCGCGACGAAGAGCGCGATGAAGGGCGACGCTGAGGCGAGTGACACGCCCGCGGCCGCCGCTCCGACGCGCGGCGCAGCGGCGACGGCGGCGATCGGCACGAGCGCGAGCGCGCTCACCGGTCGGGTGCAGGCGAGGAAGCCGAGCGACGCCCCGAGCATCGCCGCGTCCCCGAGCGCGCCTCGCCTGCCGAAGCGGAGGGCGGCGCCCACCGCGGTCGCCAAGAGGCAGGCCGCGAGGCCGTGGGACATGGTGTCGGCGGTGTGATAGCGGAGCGCCGCGCAGACCACCGAGAGCGCGACCGCGAGCCGAATCGTGGCGTCTCGCTCGCAGGCTGGCAGCTCGTCGGGCAGGGCCGCGTCGGTCACGAACGAGGTGGCGTAGGTGGCCGCGATCGCCAGCAGCGGACCGACGATCATGGGCGCCCCGAGCAAGAAGCCCAGCGCGAGCAGCAGCGGATACCCAGGCGGGAAGATGCCGGCGACGTGGTCGCCCCCGCCCAGCGTGTCGCGCACCAAGAAGCGGCCGACGAACGACTGCGACGGCTCCTGGTCGGGCCACGACAAGAGCCCCTCCGACATCGCGCGCCCTTGGAGGAAATACGTGGTGGCGTCGATGATGCGCGGGCCGCCGCGTAGATAGAGGGCGACGTAGGCGCCGCTGAGGAGCGCGGCCAGCCCGGCCGCGACGGCGACGAACGACGTGAGGCTCCCCCTCGAGAGCCGAGCGCGCAGCTGCGGGACCGCGAGCAGCGCCGCGCCGACAGCGAGCGAGATCAGCGGGGGCAGCTCCCGCGGGAGGCCGAACGTCACGGGATCACCGACGGCGAGCGGACTGCACGGTGCGTCACCACGTTGGCTCGTCGTGTACGGTAGGTCATCCCGGTGTTGACCGCTAACATCGTGCACGTGCTCACGATCTCTTGGTCACACCGAGGGCGCCGATGACCGCGCCGCCCGACGACGCCGGCCTCTCGTGGCGGCCCTTCGTCCACTCGCGCCGCATGGAAGACCTGCGGGTGCTCTCGTCGGCGCCGCTGTTCGCCGGGATCGCCTCGCACAAGCTCGAGGCCGCGCTCGCCCTGCTCGACGTCGCCGACGCGCCCGCGGGCACGACGCTCGCGCGCGCCGGCGACCTCTCCCGCGGCGCGCTCTTCATCCTCGAAGGCGCCGCGTACCTCGAGGGCCCAGGCGGCGTCCGCCAGTCCCTCCCGCTCGGGATGCCCTGGACCCCCGCCGCGCTGGACGCCCCTCTCCAAGAGCCGCACACGGTGGTCGCGACCAGCGACGTCCGCGTCGGCTGCCTCACCCGCGCCCGCTTCCAGGACATCGCCCGCAGCCACGCCGAGCTCGGCCTCGAGCTCCTGCGCCGCGCCGTCGCCCTCTTCGTCGTGCGCCAGGACCGACCGGACCTGGAGGCGTCTCGCGGGGCGTCGCCCATGAGCGACGGGCTGCCCGCGGAGGTCGACGGGGCGCTGGTCGTGGCAGCGCGCATCGACAACCGGACGTTCGCGCTCTCCGACTGGGCCGGGGCTGGCCAGACTCCGGTGCCGCTGACGATGCGCGACTGGGAGGGTCGCGAGATCTATCGCAGGTCCGTCGCCCTCCTGTTCCTCGAGGCGGCCGCTGCGCTCGACCGCAGAGAGCTCCGCCTGGGCCCCTCGTGGACCTCGGGCCGGCTGGTGCAAGGCACGCGCCCCGAGGAAGACCGCGTCGCGCTCGCGCACGCCCTCACCCTGAAGCTCGGCCAGCTGGTGAAGGAGGGTCGGCAGGCGCGCGACGAGGAGTGGCGGATCGATCGCGCCATCGCCCATTTCGAGTCTTGTGGCTGGCGAGACGCGAGCGTGCTGCTGGAGGGGTCGGCCGCGTCGCACGTGCGCGTCGTCACGTACGGCACCGTGTGGGCGCCGAGCCCGGGCCCGATGCTGCCGACCGCGTCGATGATCTCGAACGTCTGTGTCCTGCCCCACCCGACGGATCTGCTGCTCGACTATGGAGAGCGAGTGCGGCGCGAGCTCGCCAAGCGCGCGATCAACACCATCGCGCTCGAGACCGAGTCGCCGCGCTATGGCGCGGACATGACGGCCGAGGAGCGGCGGTGGCTCGAGGGGCTCGGCATCGCCAGCGTCGGAGACTTCAACCGCGCCTGCGTGACGGGAGAGGTGCGGACGCTCATCGACGTCGCCGAGGGTTTCCACGAGAAGCGGATCGCGGCGGTCGCCGACGAGATCCGCACCCACGACAAGGTGCGCATCGTGGCCGTCGCGGGCCCGTCTTCCTCGGGGAAGACCACCTTCTTGCGGCGGCTCACGACCCAGCTCCAGGTGAACGGGGTGCGCCCGCTCGGCATCTCGCTCGACGACTACTACGTCGATCGTGACAAGACGGTGCGCGGGCCCGACGGGGACTACGACTACGAGGCGATCGAGGCGATCGACCGCGGGCTGCTCACGGGCCACGTGCGCGAGCTGCTCGCGGGGGGCGCCGTGAAGACGGCGCGCTACGACTTCGTCACGGGCGAGAGCCACCCCGACGGCGGGGCGACCCTCCAGCTCGGACCCAAGGGCGTGCTCATCGTGGAGGGCATCCACGCGCTCAACCCCGAGGTGTTCACGGAGAGCTTCGCCGGCGGCGTCTACCGGATCTTCGTGCACCCGGCGACCGCGCTGCCGTTCGATCCGCTGTCGATGCTCGAGCCCACCGACGTGCGCCTGCTGCGCCGGATCGTGCGCGATCGCCACGGGCGCGGCGCCGCCGCCGAGCAGAACCTCGCGCGGTGGCCGAGCGTGCGCCGCGGCGAGCGCCTGCACATCGACCCCTGGCGCCGCTACGCGAGCTGCGTCTTCGACACCTCGCTCGTCTACGAGGTGAGCGTGCTCAAGGTCTTCGCCGAGCGCTACCTGCTCGAGGTGCCGCGCAGCTCGCCGCAGTTCCCGTCGGCGACGCGCCTCAGGCGGCTGATCGCCCCTTTCGTGCCCATCTACCCCGACCGGGTGCCGCCCACGTCGCTGTTGAGAGAGTTCGTCGGGGGCGCCGGGCCGCATTGACGTTGTGGGCTGCGGGAGCCCCCCGCCGCCGCGCGGCCCATCGCGACGCCCCCCGGCTCAGCCCGGTCCCACCGTCCACACGTGGTAGTCGATCCACTCGCCGCGCTCGGCGGTGAGCTCCACCTTGGCCCGCTCGGGCAGCCGGGCGGGGAGCTCGATCGAGGGCTCGGTCCACGTGTCGGAGGGCGCGATCTCGATCGTCCCCAGGTCGTTGCCCTCGACCTTCACGCGGACCGTGGCCCCACGCACCGCGACGGTCCGAACGATGAGCCGTCCCCCCGATGGGGGCGCGCCGATCTCGAACGTCTCGGCGTACGAGGGCGGCACGATGCGGCCCGCGTCGAACAGATCGCGCGCGCGGTGCTTGGGGTCGGGCAGGGCCCTCCATGTCACGAACCCCATGCGCGGCGGGTGCACGTAGCGGCCGGCTCGCTCGCTCATCAGATCGGCGACGTCGACCTCGCCGACCACGACCTCCCCGTCGGTCTTCGCGCGTGGCTCCGCCCTTCGCTCGAGCGGTCCCCACTCGGCCCGGTAGATCACCTTCGAAGGGCCGCCGCAGATCACGTTGCCGACGACCGGCGCCTCGGTGACGTAGCGCCCGAACACGATCGGCAGATCTCCCCACCAGCTCGGGTAGATCGCCATGTAGTTCGGGCGGTCTTCCTCCTCCATCCGCTCGATGAGCTCGATCGACGACCCGAGCCCATACTTGGTCGCGCGCGCGAAGGGGTAGTCGCGGTAGCCGCCGAGCCCGATGATGTCGAGCCCGGGCACGTCGGCGGCGTACACGACGGCGCCCGCGTCGCCGACGAGGACCCGCGTCGGCGCGGGCTCTTTGAGGTCCTTGAGCATGCGGCCAGCGACGATCTGCTGATCGCGGATGTTCCTCGACGCGCGCGCGAAGAACCAGATCTGGTCGCGCATTTGCGGGCGCTGGTGGTGCCAGTAGAGCATCGAGAGCAGCGCCGCGAGCCCGGCGCGCACCGCCCACGAGATGCGCCCGCGGAGCGTCTCGCCGAAGCGGCTCGCGAGCAAGCCCACGCCCATCGCCGACATCAGCACGAGCCACGCGACGCCGCTCATCGCGTAGCGCTCGTTCTGCCAGCGGACCTGGCCGTTGAGCGCGACGATGCAGGTCCAGGTGGCCACCTGGAAGAGCAGCATGAGGGCCCGCAGCCGCAGCTTCGAGGACGCGAGCGGCAGCAGCGCGAGCGCGGGGATGATGTACCCGAACGGCCGCTGCCCCTCGACCATGGGGCTCTCGTCGGAGAAGTGGTGGTGGGCCATCCGAACGAGGACGTATTTGAGGTAGAAGACCCAGTCCTCGTACTTGGCGTCGGCGTCCTTGTACGGGTGGTAGATCTCGAGCTTCGCGAGGGCGCCGGCCTGCGACCACTCCCCGGTGAAGAGGCGGTTGACGCACGCGAACAGCACGAGCGTCGCCGCAGGGACGACGGCGATGAGCGCGGCGCTGGCGAGGGCGCGCTTCGCGCCGAGCGGGCGGGCGAGCCACAGCGCCCCGAACGTGAACGCCATCACGCACACCGCGGACTCGGGCCGCGTGAGCACCAGCAGCGAGCCGGCGAGGCCGAGCATCGCGGCGGCCCTGAGCGCGCTTGGGGTCTTCACGGAGATCCTCGAAGCGGTCGAAGGCGAGCGACGCCAGACCCCAGACGCCGAGGTGAAAGGCGTTCTCCATCCCGCTCCAGAGTGACCAGTCGAGCGCGCCCACGGAGAGCACCGCCGGCGGGACGAGGTACTTCGCCCAAGCCCCGAGCGGGCGAGTCAGGCGCGCCGCGGCGATGAAGAAGACCATCATCGAGGCGCAGGCCACCAGCGCGGACCACTTCATGAGGTCCATGTCGCGGAAGCCGATCAGCCACCCGATGGACAGGGCGAAGGGGTAGGCGATGCTCGTGTTCCCGCTCGAGTACCCGTTGCCCGGGCTCCACTCGAAGGGATGACCTCGCGCCGTCGAGCGGGCGTAGTCGAAGTGGATGAAGACGTCGTCGAGCGGCGCCGACCACTCGCCCCCCGTCTGCTCGAGCATCGACGAGTAGAAGAGGGAGGCGACGTAGGCGGTCGCCGCCGCGCACCACACGGCGTAGACCTTGAAATCGAGGTCCGGCCAGAGCTCAACGAGGCGGCGGGCGGTGGCGCGCAGCTGGTTCTTCATGCCCGAGACCGCGCGCCGACGCGCGGGACAGCGGCGCGTATACCATGGCCCTCACGGCTCGCGTTGACCCTCACCGGGCCTTCTTTGTATCGTGCCGTTTCTCTAGGCAATCGTGGGATCACGGCGTTGCGCCCGCGGCGGGCTCGAGGTCGCGCGCCCACCCCGCTCGTCGCGGGCTGCGCCGTGGGTCCTTCGAGGGCGCGGCGCCGGAGTGAACGCACGATGCGCTGGTACGTCGATATCAACTCGATCGGTTCGAGCGCCCCAACCCACCGCTTCTGCGTCGACGCAGAGGGGTGGCAGAAGGCGCTGATGTCCGTGCGCGAAAAGCGCGGCGACGACGCTCCGTTCGGCAACTTCTCGATCGAGCTCCTCGACGACGGGTACCGCGCCATCGATCCGAGCACGCGCACCCGGTACGTGGTCTGCCGCGCGCCAGACGACGCAGAGCTCGCGAGCGAGCCGCTGCTCATCACCGACAGCAAGACCGCCAGCGCGAAGGTGCCCGAGCCGCGCGCGTCTCGGCCCCGAGCGTCGTCCCGAGGGCGCGTGCGCGGCAAGTCTCCCTCGATCCCGGACGATCCCACCCCGGCCAAGGCGAAGGCGCCCGAAGAGGGCGCGTCGAGGCCGGCGGCCCCGCCACCTTCGGCGCCGGTCGCCAGCCCAGCGCCGCCCGCCCCCGCGTCCGAGCCGGCCAGCGAGGCCGCTGCCGCACAGCCGCCCGCGGCGGCTTCGACGCCCGCCGGCCTACGCGAGCCTGCGACCGCGCAGCCCTCGAGCTCCCACGCGCCCGGGGTGTTCACCGCGCCGACGGTGAAGACCGCGACCCCGAGCACGCCGCCGCTCGCGCCGAGCCAGCCGCCGCTGGTCGCGCCGCGGCCCATGCAGGCCGAGACAGCCTTCGAGCGGATGACCGGAGGCGCGGCGGTTCCCCTCCCCGAGTCGGTCTCGCCGACGTCCGACGTCCCCACCGAGGTCCTGCCGAGCTTCACGGTGCTGACGAAGCGCGCAGAAGATCCGACGACGAGCTCCCCCCTCACCTACCGCGAGATGGCGCTCTCGGTGGCGCCCACGACGAGCCTCAAGGAGGCCGAGGCGATCGCCCGATCGCAGTTCGAGATCTTGCGCAACGCGCTGTCCGGCGCGCCCAAGGGAAAGTTCATCCAGCTCGCGGTCTTCGATCACGAGTTCTCCGCGCGACCCAAGCACGCCCCCATCGTGACGCTCGCGTATCGTGACTGGAGGAACGCCGAGCCCGAGCTTCGCTTCCCGATGCGCGACGGTCCTTCCCCGAGCGTGGCCCCCCCGGCGGGTGCGCAAAGCGCAGCCGCGCCTCCGCCCAGCGCAGCCGCGCCTCCGCCCAGTGCGCCCCCGCCTCCGCAGAGCGCGGCCCCGCCTCCGCCCAGCGCAGCCCCGCCGCCCAGCGCAGAGAGCGCGCCGCCGGCCGTGGCGAGCGAGCCGCCCGCACCTCCGCCGGCCCAGGCTCCTCCCGCCGTGCCTTCGACCCCCGATTTCTCGGACAAGACGGCGGTGACCGCGCTGGCGGCGCCCGAGCCGGCGCCCTCGGAGCCTGCGTTCGAGCCCATCCGTCCGGCACCCGTGATCTCGATCGGTGACGACAGCATCGGCCCCGCGCCCGACCTGCCTCCGGCGCCAACGGTCGAGGGCGCGGCGGCCGCGGAGGTTAGCGCAGCCGCGCCCCCCGAGCCGGCAGAGCTCCCCGACGAGGACATCGTCGTCGAGCCCTCGCAGCCCATCGCCGTCCCCCTCCCGACCCCGTCGGAGATCCGCCGCTCTGCTGCCGACATGGCCGGCGAGGACGAGCGCACGTGGGTCAAGCCCTCCACCCCTCCGCCCGAGCCTGCGCCGGTCGCGGCTGCGCCAGCCGCGTCGGCGGCCCGCCCCGCGTCCGTGCCACCGCCTCCGGCGGCGCGGCCTGCGTCGGTCCCTCCGCCTCCGACCGCTCGCCCTGCGTCGGTCCCTCCCCCTCCACCGCAGCGGCGTCCAGGCTCGATCCCGCCGCCGAACGGAACGCAGCCGATGCTGCAGATCCCCCCGCCTGCGCACCTGAGCGCGCCGCCTCCGCCAGAGCCGCGTAGCCCGAGCGTGCCGCCCTCGGCGAGCGTGCCGCCCTCGGCGAGCGTGCCCGCTCCCGCGAGCCTGCGTCCGCCCGCGAGCTTGGCCCCGACCGCCAAGCCCCAGGGCACCGGCGTCACGGTGAAGACCTCGGCCCCGCCCCGGAAGGCGGGAGACGACCTGCTCACCGACCTGTTCGAGGCCACCGCCGATCTCAGCTTCGTGCGGGACGTGCTCGAGGGCGCGGAGTTCATCCAGGACCTCGTCTACGAGAGCATCCCGAGCGCCGTCGTGCTCGTCTCGTTCTTCGACATCAACACCCGCGAGTTCGTAGTCGTGCGCCAGGCCTCGACGGCCCGGGAGGGCGACGGCCTCGGCAGCGCGGTGCTGCGCCGTGCCTCCGAGTTCAGCGGCGCCATCGCGCAGACCATGCGCTCGGGGCGCACCACGCTCCTCAACGGCAACGCCGCGGCGGCCCTGTCGGCCGACGCGCGATGGCAAGCGACCGGCCTCGCGCCAGCGAGCGTCGCGATCACGCCGGTCGCGGCGGGCGGTCGCTACCTCGGGCTGATCGAGGTCGCCGACCCGCTCGACGGCGCGCCTTTCACCGAAGGCGACGGTCACGCCCTCAAGTACATCGGCGAGCAGCTGGCAGAGTTCCTCGCGCAGCGCGAGCTGGTCCTCGATGAGGCGAGCGTGCTCAAGCCGAAGCTCGCTCAGCTCGCGCGCCGCGCGTGAGCCGCGCTGACCCATGAGCGAGCGCGCGCCGAGGGAGCGCCTCTTCTACTACGCGCTCGTTCCCGCGATCCTCATCGCGGTCTTCGTCCTCGGCACGCTGACCCTGCGGATCACCCCGAAGATCGAGGACGCCCAGCGGGAGGGCGTCCTCAAGCTCACCTACGATCTCGCGGGCGAGCGCGCGCAGATCCTCGACGATCACATCATCCGCCAGGACAACGTCGTCGCCGCCTACACCGATCGCGCGGAGCCCTCTCAGATCGGCCGGCGCTGGCTCGCGACCGCCGCCCGCGAGACCCCGAGCGTCCGGGCGATCCTCGTCCTCGACCTGACGACCGACGAGCACGAGGTCCTCGCGTTCGCCTCGCGCAACCCCTCTCGCGACGACGACGTCTTCCGGCGGCTGCTGCTCACGCGGCTCTTCGACGAGATGAACTTCGACGAGCCCAGCGAGGAGCTGCGTCACCTGCACGAGGCGGTCGACGAGCGGCAGTACCTGCTTTCGTACTGGCAGCGCACCCAGTCGGGACAGCGCCACATGGTGGTGGCCTGGCACGACGTCGACAAGGTCGTGCTCGACATCATGCCGCAGCTCTTTCGCGACCCCGACAAGGGCTCTGCGCGAATGAACGTCATGGACGAGAAGGGCCGCATCGTCTTCGGTCCTCCGCTCAAGGTCGGCGAGCCGACCGTCGGCCGCCCGTTCCCCACGACCCTCTACAACTGGCAGGTCCAGGTGCGGCTCGCGAGCGACGAGGTCGTGCGCAAGCAGGTCGAGCGACGGCGGCTCATCGAGCTCTCCCTCGTGCTCGTCGCGGGGCTGGTGACCGTCGCCGGGCTCGTGCTCGGCATCCGCTCGTCGCTGAAGGAGCGGCGCCTCGCCGCGCTGAAGAGCGACTTCGTGGCCAACGTCTCGCACGAGCTCAAGACCCCGCTGTCGCTCATCCGCATGTTCGGCGAGCTGCTGCTGCTCGATCGCGTGACCAACGACGACAAGCGCAAGCAGTACCTCCAGATCATCGTGGGCGAGAGCGAGCGCCTCACCGCGCTGATCGAGAACGTGCTGGACTTCGCCCGCGTCGAGCGCGGGAAGATCGACTACGACTTCACCGAGGGCAACGTCGCCGAGGTCGCCAAGCGCGCCGTCGAGATCTACCGCTTCCGGGCGACGCGCGAGAACATCGCCCTCGACCTCGTCGTCGGCGAAGAGCTCCCGGCGGCGAAGATCGACACGCGCGCCCTCGAGCTCGCCGTGATGAACCTGATCGACAACGCGCTCAAATACGCGAAGGACGGAGAGAAGATCGTCGTCACGGTCGAGGCGACGAGCCGCGAGGTCGTCGTGAGCGTGAGCGACTTCGGCCCGGGCGTACCGAAGGAGGAGCAGGCGCGGATCTTCGAACGCTTCTACCGTGGCTCGGCGGCCGGCAGCACCCGCGCGCGCGGCAGCGGCATCGGCCTCGCCCTCGTGCGCTACATCGTGGAGAGCCACCAAGGGAAGGTGCGCGTGGTCAGCCCCACCCAGCCGGACGGCCGCGGGACGACCTTCGTCATCGAGGTCCCGGCGATCGGCGGCCTTGCCACGCCGAGAGCCCCCGCGCCATGATAGGGACCTTCTATGCCAGGCCGCGCTTCGGAAACGAGAGCGATCGCCTCTAGGGTCGCCAAGATCCTACGCGATCGAGGGCGGAACGACGACGCGCTGGCGATCCTCAGCGCGACCGCGGCTGCGTTCGACAACGACCTCGAGGGCCAGGCCCTGCTCGCCGAGGCGCTGCGCATCGACCCGAACTCGGCCCTCGCGCGCATGGCGTTCGAGCGGATGGAGGGCGTGCCCGGCGACCACGCTCGCCTCGACGCGGCGATTCAACAGTACGGACATGACGAGCTCGCCAAGCTCGAGCGCACGCTCCGCCCGGGCGTGTTCTTGCGGGCTCAGGTCGGTTTCAACAACAACATCAAATACAAGGGCGCCGAGTACCACGTCCAGACCGAGGACTCGGGCCTCGACAAGCCGCACATCATCACGCACCTCTTCGCCGACGGCGGCCGCGTCATCCGCAGCCACAAGCGCTCTTACGCGAGCGATGTGTCGCGGCCCGACGTGTCGGCGTTCGTGAAGCTGCTCATGAAGGGCCAGCACATGGAGATGGTGCTCGCCCTGCGGGAAGGAAAGTTCGACGAGATCATCGCGGGCCGCGCGCAAGGCGGCATGGTGGTGCTCGAGCATCCGCCCGAGGTCGACCTCGATCGCATCGGCAACCGCGGTCAAAGGGCACCCCAGGCCACCCCCTCCAAGCCCGCCATCCCGGCGCCGCGCGCGAGCGTTTCAGACGCTGCGCCTCGGGCTGACGGCGGACGCACCCCCGCCCCCACGCCCGTGCGAGCGCAGCGGCCCGCGCCCGAGGCCGCGCCCATCCGCGCGAGGCTCCACGTCACGCGCTCTCTGCACGGTGGGCCCGATTTCTGGGACATGCGGGGCGACGAGGCGGTCATCGGCTCGGCTGGCAACGTGCTCTTGCACCACGAGCGCTTCTGCCACCCGCGCGAGGCGATGCTCCACGCCGACGGGCAAGGCCTCGTGCTCACCGACCTCGACGGGGGAAACGGCGTGTTCCTACGCATCCACCGCCGCGTCGAGATCGGCCTGCTCGACGAGTTCATCGTGGGAGATCAGCTCCTTCGCCTCGAGCGTAACCCCGACCCCAACGACGGCCCGGGCCCCGGCCCGACGTATTTCCGCTCGTCGCTCAAGTGGCCGAGCGCCTTCCGCGTCGTGCAGGTCTTCGAGGGCGGGGCGCCCGGCGCGGTGGCGATGGCTCGCGGCACGACGCTGCAGGTCGGCTCGGCGCTGGAGTACGCCAACGACCTCGTCTTCCGGGGCGACCCGCTCGTCGCCCCGTATCACTGCGTCATCGAGGAGCAGGCCGAGGCGTTCATCCTCTCCGACCTCGGCGCGAAGAGCGGCGTCTTCGTGCGTGTCCACGGGCGCCACCGCCTGACGCACGGCTCCGAGATGCTCGTCGGCCGCACCCGGCTCATGGTCGACATGAGCCCGAGCAACCCCGGCGTCTCGGCGCTCGGCTGAGCTCACTCGGCGCTCGCGTTTCGCGGCAGAACCCCTCGAGGCCGCTCGACTCCGATTGATCCCACGCACCGCCGCCGGTAAGCCGGGCGGATGGTAGGACGCGGACTCAAGCTGCTCGGCATCACGGTCCTCGGTCTCGGCTGCGGCCCCACGCCCGAGGCGCAGCCCCCGAAGGAGACGACGTCGACGGCGGTCACGACGACCACGTCGACGACCTCCACGCCCGCCGCGACGCCGAAGGGCCCCTTCGAGAACCCGGGCGGCATGTGGCTGCCCGAGCAGCTCGCGCTCCAGGCCGACACCTTCAAGGGCGTCGGCTTCTCGATCGACCCCGCCGTCCTCACGAAGCCCACCGAGTTCCCGCTCGGCGCCGTCGTGAGCCTCGGCGGGTGCTCGGCGAGCTTCGTGTCGCCCGACGGCCTGGTGATCACCAACCACCACTGCGTGATCGGCGCGCTGCAGGTGAACTCGAAGGAGGGCAAGAACCTCCTCAAGGACGGCTACCTCGCGAAGACCCGCGCCGACGAGCTCTCGGCGGGGCCGGCCGCGCGCGTGCTCGTCACGCAGTCGATGAAGGACGTGACGATGCGCGTGCGGGAGGGGCTGCTCGCGATGAAGGACGATCTCGCGCGCTACCAGGCCATCGAGGATCGTCAGAAGCTGCTCGTCGAAGAGTGCGAGAAGGGTCGCGAGGGGATCCGCTGCTCGGTCGCGTCGTTCTTCGGCGGCGCCGAGTTTCGCTTGATCGAGCAGCTCGAGATCCGCGACGTTCGCCTCGTCTACGCGCCCCCCGAGGGCGTCGGCAACTACGGCGGAGAGATCGACAACTGGCGGTGGCCTCGGCACTCCGGAGACTTCGCGTTCTACCGCGCGTACGTGGGCAAGGAGGGCAAGCCGGCGGACCTCGGCGACAAGAACGTTCCTTACCGCCCGACGCACGTGCTCAAGCTCGCGAAGGAGGCGCTCTCGCCAGGTGACCCGGTCATGGTCGCGGGCTACCCCGCGCGCACGAGCCGGCTGACGACAGCCGCGGAGACCCGCGAGGGCGTGGTCAGCGATCTGCCGTACACGGTCGACTTCTGCGACGCCTACCTGGCCGAGCTCGAGGCGGTGAAGAAGGCCGACCCGAAGGTCGCCATCAAGGCCGAGCCCTTCGTCCGCGGCCTCGCGAACACGCTCACCAACGTGAAGGGCCAGATCGAGGGCCTCACGAAGGGCGGGCTGGCGGACAAGAAGGCGAGCGACGAGGCCGAGCTGAAGAAATGGATCGACGCCGACCCCGGCCGCGCCGCGAAGTACGGCAAGGGCGTCGACGACGTCGCGCGGCTCTTCCTCGACTCTCGCAAGACGCTCGAGGCCGATCGCACGATGCGTGAGCTCGGCCGCCTGTCGCGCGCGTACTCGGCCGCCTACACGATCGTGCGCAACGCCGAGGAGCGCGCGAAGCCGAACGAGGCGCGCGACCCCGACTACCAAGATCGAAACCAGAAGCGCCTCGAGCAGAGCTTCAAGCAGATGACGCTCCAATACAGCCCCGTCATCGACGCCGCGATGGTGCGCCTGGCCGCCGAGCGCGAGCTCAAGCACCCCGAGGCCAAGCGCGCTGGCCTCGCCGACGCCATCCTCGGCAAGAAGAAGCCGGGCGCGAACCCGTCGGCCGATCTCAAGGCAGCGCTGAAGGGCGTCTACGACAAGACGAAGGTCGGCGACGAGGCCACGCGCATCAAGCTGCTCACGAAGGCGACCGTCGCGGAGCTCGAGAAGAGCGACGACCCGATGATCAAGCTCGCCCTCGCGCTGCGGCCGCGCACGAAGGAGATGGAGGAGCGCGACAAGAAGCTCACCGGCGCGATGGCGATGGCCCGGCCGCTGTTCGTCGGCGCGATGAAGGAGAAGGCCGGCGGCAAGCTCGCCCCCGACGCGAACAGCACGCTGCGCATCACCTACGGCACGGTGCGCGGCTACGCCCCGAAGCCCGGCGCGCCCGTGTATGCGCCGTTCACCCCGCTCGCCGAGGTCGTCAAGAAGCACACCGGCAAGGACCCCTTCGAGGCGCCGAAGGGCCTGCTCGACGCGGTCGCCGCAAAGAAGCTCGGCGGCTACGTCGACGCGAAGCTCGGCGACGTGCCCGTGAACTTCCTGGCCGATCTCGACATCGCGGGGGGCAACTCGGGCTCCGCCACGCTCAACGCGCGTGGAGAGCTGGTCGGCCTCGCGTTCGACGGAAACTACGAGTCGATGGCCTCCAACTGGATCTTCATGCCCGATGTGACGCGGTCCATCCACGTCGACCTGCGCTACGTGCTCTGGGTGATGGACGCCGTCTCGGGCGCCGACGTGCTGCTGCGCGAGATGGGCGTCGAGCCTACGATCGAGTGAGGGTCACCTCTTCATAGGAGCAGGCCCGCGCGAAGCCGAGGCCGCGGTAGCAGGCGATCGCGGCGGCGTTGTCCGCCGCGACGTTGAGCCCGACGCGAGCCACCCGCGGGTCGAGCGCGCGCAGCACACCCGCGCAGGCGCGCCTCGCGAGGCCCTTGCCGCGGTGCTCGGGGGAGGTCGCGACGTTGCCGAGCGCCGCGACGCCGTAGGCGGCCGACACCACGTGGACGCCGGCGACCGCGACCCACGGGGCCGCTGGGTCGTCGCTCTCGCGGATGCCGACGTACGCGCCCGTCTCGAGCATGCGAGGAACGAACCACGAGCCCGGGTAGGCGACGCGATAGAACGCCTCGACCTGCGGACGATCCGCGGGCCCGAGGCGCGTGCACCCGCGCGTGTCGAGCTCGAGGGCCGCGCCGCGCGCGAGCGCCATCTTGTGGTGGACGCCGTGCCGCTCGACCCTGAAGCGCCCGGTCAGCTCGCCCGCGAGCCCGACCGCGAGGTGCGCGTAGACCTCGGCGGGGAGCCGGTCCGCGAGGCAGAGCACGAGCTCGGCGAGGGCGGCCGAGGGCTCACGCTCGAGGGCGAGCAGCGTGGGTGGGTCTGCGCCCTCGTAGAGCAGCACGGTCACCGGCTCGCTCGGGTGCGCCCAGTAGCGACAGGCCGGAAAGAAGAACGGATCGAGATCGCCCAGCTCGTACAGGTGCACGTCGGCGTCGCGTGTCAGCCGCGCCGCGAGCTCTTCTCGATCGGTGAGCAGGCGCGGCTGGATCACGGAGCCGGGGCGGCCTCGGCCTCTTGCGAGAAGACGATGGGCTCGCCCGAGACGCTGAGGCACGCGCGGCCACCGCCGCCCTGGATCGCCGCCTCGAGCGTTTGCTCCGCGAGCGGCACGAGATCGTCGGGGTGATCGGTGTCATCGGGGAAGGAAGCGACCCCGATCGAGAGCGAGATCTCCCGGCGCAGACCCACGAGGCCCAGGCGACGCGCGGCGCTCGCGGCCTCGAGGGCGCCAGCGCCCGGCAACAGGACAGCGAGCGTGTCTCCCGCGAAGCGGGCGCCGAGATCGTGCGCCCGGAGCTCCTCGCGCAGCAGCCCTCCGACCCGTTTCAGGAGCGCGTCGCCCACCTCCATCCCCGCCCGTTTGGTCGCGTCTCGGAGGTCGTCGATCTCGATGACCAGCACGCTGACCGGCTCATTGGACCGCCGCCCGCGAGAGCGCTCGAACGCGAGCCGGACCTCGAACTCTCGCCGGTTGGCGAGGGAGGTCAGCGGATCGAGGCGCGTGTGCTCCTCGACGTCGCGGCCCAGCCTGAGGGCGTGAAAGGCGACCGCTGCGCGGGACGCGAGCATCTCCGCCGCGCGCACGCGCAGCTCGTCGAGGGCTGCGCTCGTGAACTGCATGTCCGCGTAGAGGAGGCCGAAGGTGTGGTCCTTGATGGCGATCCGGGTGAGCACGAGCTCGGGCGGTGGGTGCAGGCGGGCGAGCGCCGGCGAGACCAGCCCGCCCTTGTGCCGCAGCAGCGCGGGCGCTCCGCCGACGGCGGCGGCGATCTCGTCCCCCGCGTGCGAGCCCGCAGGCAGCTCGATGCCGCGCCACCGCTCGTACAGCGGGCCATGGATGCCCGGCGAGCCGAGGTTCGCCTCGACGCGCGTCGCCTCGCGCTCGGAGCCAGGGCCCACGGCTCCGACGCACGCGTAGCCGTTCGCCGCGCGGTCGAAGACGAACATGGCGGCGCGCCGGAAGCCGAGCCCGTCCTTGGAGGTCATGGCCGAGAGGAGCGCGCCGATGGCCGCCTCTTGGCCGTCGGCCTCGAGGATCGCCGTCGCCGCGAGGTTGACCGCGCTCGCGTAGGTGAGCTCGGTGGCCGCCAGCAGCGCCGCAGCGAACAGGGCCTCGCGGCTCATCGTGAGAGCGAGCCCGGTCTGCAGGCTGTGCTCGAGGCCGCGGTCCAGGTCGTCGGGCTCGAGCTGTTGAGAGCGCCCCTCGGCCCCGACGCGCACGCCAGGCTTGCCGCGCTCGACGAGCAGGAGCGCGTGGTCGGGCTCGAGCTGCGCGAGGCGCAGCAGCTCCGCGATCGTCTTGTGCGGCTCGCCGTCGTCGAGCGTGATCTCGAGGTCGATCGGCCCCAAGCGGCGAACGAGCGCTCGAACGCCCGCGGGGACCCTCGACAGCCTCACGGCCTGAACTGCGCGCTCCGGGAGGGGGGTAGGGTCGGCCACGGTGCTGCCAGGATAGGCCGGTCCAGTCCCCTCGGGGTCCCCTTCGTCGCGGACCCTGCCATCCCAATCCAAGGCCGCGGGCGACCGCGCCTCACGTCACCAGGAGATCGGGGCGCCGCTGCTGCCGCGCAAGGTCTCGGCGCCGACCGGGGCGTGCACCGCGCTCTCGAGCGCGATCTCCAGGCGAGATACGGACGACAGGCCGACCAGCCGGCCGATCTCCGCGCCGTCTCTGATCACGACGGTCGTCGGGGTCGCGTCGACGCCCAGGCCGGAGGTGACGGCGGCCTCGGAGTCGGCGTCGACGAGCGCCACGGCGACCGAAGGGAAGCGGGCTGCGATGCCCTCGAGCGCCTCTCGCAGAGCTCGCACCCACGGATCGGCGAAGCAGACGAGCACCAGGCGATGGCTCGCGAAGAGCTCCGCGAGCTCGGCTCGGGTCCCGATCTCGAGCAGCGACGAAGCGGAGGTCAGTGACATGAGCGGAGACGCTACGCGCAGCCGAGCGAGCAGTTTCGAAGCGCGCACGAGACAGTGCGGTCCTGCGCAGGCAGTGCGACAATGTCAGCGCGGCTCGCCCGCCCGTCCGACATGAAGAAGAAGAGCAAGGGAGCAGGCCGCGAGCAGCGGGCGCGCGCCGTCCGCAGGGAAGCAGACCGCGAGGCTGAGAAGCTGCGCAGAGACGTGAGCAAGCTCGTGGAGCTCTCCCCGGGGGGAAGCCCCGAGCGACCCGTTCAGCTCGCGTCTGCGTCCCAGGTCGAGGTCGAGGCGCTGGCAGAGCCTTGCCCGTTCTGCGGGGAGCGGCTGCGCCTGGAGGGGCCCCACGAGGTCGAGAGCCACGGCAGCGAGCGGCTGCGCGTGGCGCGGCTCGTGTGCGGCGCGTGCCGCGCCCGGCTCAACCGTTACTACCGCTTGGGGGCGACGCTGAACTGAGGATACGTTCGCGCGGCGAACGATGGATGGCGGCCGGTCGTTGAGGAGGCTGTGGCTCTACCCGATGACGGCGCTCGCGGCCGTCGCGGTGGTGGTGTTCACGTCGTTGTACGTGATCGACCTGGCCGCGACCGGGGGCCCAGCGCCAGGTCGCGCCGACGGCTTCGCCGACTACTTCCTGTTCGACCAGGATCACATCACCGACGCTGTCGCCGGCCTCGGCGCGATGGTCGCGGCCGTGCTCGGCATCGTCGTCACCGTCGTGAGCATCGTCGTGCAGCTGTCGGCCGACCGCTACACGGGCGTCACGGCGATGTTCCTCCGCGACCGGACGAACCTCGTGGTGATGGCCTATTACGTCATCACGTGCGTGTGCGGCGTGTGGGTGAGCCTCTCGCTGCGCAGCGAGTTCGTCCCGCGGCTCACGCTCACGTTCATGCTGATGCTCACGGTGATCGGCCTGGTGATGATGGCGCCGTACTTCGGGTACGTGTTCCGCTTCCTCGAGCCGGCGAACATCATCCAGCGCATCCAGCGAGAGGCCACGAAGACGGCCGAGGCCGGAGCCCAGGAAGACCCGCGAGACCTGGCCGAGGCGCAGGCTTTGGCCCTCTCCGCGATGGAAGAGCTCAGCGACATCACGTCGAACTCGATCTCCGGCAAGGACAAGATCATCGCGAGCCGCGCCGTCGACGCCCTGAAAGACCTCGCGATCCGCTACCTCGATTCGAAGCCGCGCGCGAAGGCCGAGTGGTTCGTGATCAGCGACAAAATCCGGGACAACCCCGACTTCGTCGCGATGGACCCCGAGAGCCTCGCCGACCTCGAGGCCCGGCGCACCTGGTTCGAGTGGAAGGTGATGCGCCAATACCTCGCCATCTACAACGAGGCGCTGTCGCAGATGCGCGAGATCAACTACCTCGTCGCGATCGACACGCGTTACATCGGCGAGAAGGCCGCCGACGCAGGGGACGACGAGCTCGTCGGCCTCGTCTTCCGCTTCATGAACAGCTACATGCGCGCGACCCTCAACGCGAAGGACGTGAGGACCGCGTACAACGTCCTCAACCAGTATCGCTTGCTGGTCGAGGCCCTGCTCGAGAGGAAGCGCCTCCCGGATGCGCTCACGGGCGTCCGGTACCTGAAGTATTACGCGATGGTGAGCTACGACCTGAAGCTCTCGTTCGTCACCGAGACGATCGCGTACGACGTCGGCGCCCTGTGCCAGCTCGCGC
Source organism: Polyangiaceae bacterium (assembly GCA_016719945.1). GTDB lineage: Bacteria > Myxococcota_A > Polyangia > Polyangiales > Polyangiaceae > Xiheicaenibacterium. The sequence continues at coordinate 98,538 of JADJYE010000032.1, forward strand.
ACGAGCTCGAATCGGGAGTGGAGGACGAGCTGCTCGCGCTGTTCCTCGAGATCGATCGACCCGGGCTCGAGCACGCCCACGACAAGGCGCTCTCGGGCGTCCGCAAGGCGCAGGTGAAGCTCGCGAGCTTCTATCTCCTGGCCGGCGCAGAGGACAAGGTCGGCCGCATCTTCAACGACATGGAGAGCGAGTCGCGCGAGCGACTGCGCGCCATCCGCGACGAGCTCGCGCGGGTCGAGTCGAAGGACTTCTGGGAGATCATCGATCGCGGCCGCAACTTCGAGTTCATGCCCGACGCTCAGCGCAAGGCGATGCTCTCGTTCTTCGAGCGGTTCGAGGGGCTCGAGCCCCTTCCGTCGCAGCCCGACGCTACGTAACCTCCGGCCGTGGCGAGCATCGGGGGGACCCAGCCGAGGGCATCGGCAGAGCGGGCGAGGCCCCGCGTGCTCCGACCGCAGGAGACCTTGACGGCGCGGGGGTGGTTCCTCTTCGCGGTGTCGTTCGCGCTCGCGGCGCTGCCGATCGCCCTGTCGTCGACCGTCGGACCGCGCGCGCTGTCGCTCACGCTCGAGCCCGAGGTGTCCTGGTCGGTCGCGACGCCCCGCGAGGCGGTGGACTCGTTCACCTTCCCGCAGGACCACGCGTGCTACGTGGGCGTCGCCTCGGGCCGCCTCGTCTCGAGCAAGCTCTACGAAATCAAGCCCGGCAAGCCGTTCATCGAGTCCCAGCTCTCGGACCGCGACGAGCTCGAGCGCGCCACGAAGGAGCTCGAGACCTCGGGTACCAGCGACCAGCACTTGGCGGTGCGAGGCCGCTGCTTCGAGCTCACGTCCACGGGGCGCCTCGTCGATCGCGCGGTCGGGGTAGAGCTCGTCGACTTCGGCTTCATGAGCCGCAGCAACGGCGGACTCGGGGTCTTCGTGCTCTTGGCGCTGTCGATCCTGTGCGGCGCGGTGCCCGCCGCCCTGACCACGCGCCGGACCTGGGCGTACAGCTTCTTCGGCGCGACCCTAGCGGCGGGAGCGCAGGTGCTGCTCTGGCTGTCCCAGCTCGATTTCGGCGCGGGCGGCGTGCTCGGCCGCACGCTCATGGTCGGCTCGGTCGGCGTACCCGCGGGGGTCTTCCTCGGGCTGGCCGCCTCCGTGTTCGTCGTCGCGGCGACGACGACGAACGGCCTCGTCACGGCGGTGCGCTTCGCCCTGCTCGATGCCCGCTCGTGCCCGCGCTGTCAGGCCACGTTCTCGCCCGCGGCCTGCACCACGTGCCCGGCGTGCTCTGCAGACATCCCCGTAGCGAGGTGGCAGCCAGCCGTCGCGTTCGGCGGTGGGCTGGCCACCGCGCTCGTCTTCGTCGGCTATGTGCTGGCCCTCGGCGGCTCCTTGGGCTTCTACCGCCGATGCGATAGCAAGGACCCCGGCGGGATGTGCAGCTTCTTCTTGCGACAGAACCCTGACGCGATCGTCACGCAAGGCGCGACGTCGAACGTCATCTTCCTGCCGAACCTGTACCTCATCATGACGGCGATCGTCTTCGTGCCGATCCCGCTGCTCATCGCGCGGTACCTCCACCGCTCGCGCGGCTCGGCGCTCCTCGGCGCAGTCATCGCGTGGCTCGCCTCGTCGCTCGCCGGCGTGGTCCTGCTCAGCCCCTCCCTGGGCTGGATGAACGTCGGAGGGCTGCTCGTCTTCCACTTGAAGGCGCTCGTTCCATGGATCGCTCCCGGCCTCGCCGGGGCCTTCATCGGCGCGTCCCTGCGCGCCAGAGACCCCGCCGCGATGCAGGCGGACCTGATCGGACCCTGAGAGCAAGGAACGCACAATGAGCAAGGCTGTCCTCTACACCCTCGCGCAGGCCGCCGCTGTCGGAGAGCCAGAGCTGGCCACCCAGCCGGCCGCTGCGTTCGATCCGCTGCAGCGTCCGTTCGTGAAGCTCGCCGTGAAGAGAGCGATCGCCAAGGCGCGCGCCTCGACCAAGAGCGAAAACGGCGAGCACATCCTGCGGCTCGCGTTCCTGCAGACGCACGGCAGCGCTCCGCAATCGGTCGACGACGAAGAGGCGGTGAAAGCCGCCTTCGAGCAGAAGGCGCGACCGTTCGAGACCGCCAAGAAGCCCACCAGGGTCGTGACGATGATCGTCGTCGCGCTCGGGCTGCTCGGCATCGCGGGCGGTCTCTACCTGAAGTTCAGGGCGAGCGACGACGAGCGCTTCCTCAAGTCGCCCCTCGGGCTCGCCTTCAGCTTGCCCCTGTCACGCTACAGCACAGGCCAAGACGCCAAGGCCGACGACGCGCGCCTCGAGATCCTCTCCGAGCCGGTGAAGGACCAGATCGGGGACAAGGCCTTCAGCATGCTCGAGGACGCCCTCGACGCGCGCGGCGCGTTCGTAGGCTCGAAGGAGCCCTTCCCGATCGCAGCGAAGGCGGCGAGCTCGAAGGGCGCGGCCTTCAATGAAGCTCTCGAGAAGAAGGGCCTGCCTGCGTTCCTGGTGCTCGAGCCGCTCCAGACCGACGTCGGCGTGAAGAAGCTCATCTACTACGCCTACCACGTGCAAGAGCGCGCCGAGCTCGGCGTGGGGGACCAGAAGCTGAAGGTCGTCTGGGGCTACCGCATGGACGACGCCGGAGGCTTCGGCTGGGTCTCCATCAACGTGCCGCAGGGTAGCGACTACGCCGTCGTCAATTTGAGCGAGAAGTCCGAGCTGTGGACGCAGCTCATCGTGCCTCACATCGTGCGGCAGACCGCGTCCGGGCAGATCACCCAGGGCGCGCCCGAGGAGATGACCGCCCTCGAGAAGCGCCTGCGCACCGTGATGAAGGACGAGCTGCGCGAGTGCGTGAAGATCGAGGACGCTGCCGTCGAGCGCATCGCGAGCCTGCTCGAGCAGCGGCACGACCGCTACGTGTCGGTCGAGAAGTCGTTCAAGATCGTGCTCGACAAGAAGACGGTCTTCCAGAACCCGACGAAGCGCGTCGAGCTCGACAAGATGCGTAACGACCCCCTCGTCGACGAGGCGATCCGCTGGGACGACAAGCTGAGAGACGAATACGAGCCGGTCACGAAGGCGATCGCGCCCTTCGCCGCGCTCGACGAGGAGATCTTCCTCTATGGCCTGCTGCTCGAGCGCAGCAACAAGCCCCAGGAGGCCGGCCCCGACGCTGTCGACACCAGCAAGTTCGCCGGGCGCTACCGCACCGCCGGCATGCTCTCCGCGTTCGGCCACGAACGAGCGTGTTACGCGCTCGACCTCCACCAGTTCGTCTTCCAGGCGCTCCAAGACAAGACGAGCTGGGGTCGCAGGGAGGCGCGCGTCGCCGCGCTGAGCGGGATCTTGGGAGAGCTCGGCCTCGCCACCGTGGACCAATGGTACGACGGGCGGCTCGACGAGAAGCTGCTGGCGACGGCGCTCGACGAGGCGCTGCGCAAGAAGCCGGGCGAGCTGCGGGCGGCCGCGAAGGCGGCCTACGTGAAGGAGTTCGGCGCCGACCCGGAGATGTACAAGCGGGAGAAGAAGTAGCCCGCGTACCGCTCGGGCGCTCAGCCGCGCCGACGGCGCGCGAGGCCGAGCGCCGCGGCGACGAACAGCGCCCAAGCGCCGCTGGCGCCGCCGGAGCGGGGCGCCGCGGAGCAGCCGTCCGAGCTATCGCTCGCGGCGTCGTCCGACGAGCCGGTTGCCGTGCTTCCACCCGACGAGGGCGCGTTGCCCGAGCCGGCCCCGCCTGCCGCCGAGGCCCCGCCCTGCGAGCCGCCGCCATTGCCGGGCGCGCCGCCTAGCTCGTCGTCACTGGGGTCGCCGCCGGGCGGCGGCTCCTCCTCCTCGGGCGGAGGCTCGCCCCCACAGAGGTCCGCGCTGAAGCAATACAGCTCACCGCTGCCGATATCCCCACAGCAGCCACCGGTGAGCTCGTCGCAGTCGGAATCGACCGCGCAGGGCTTGGAGCAGAACGATGCGTTGTCCGTGTAGAGGCAGGTGTCGGCGCCCAGGTTCGGATTGCAGAAGGGAAGCGCGGGGTTTCCCGGGTAACCGCAGGCGTCCCCGAGCTCCCCCTCCGGGCTGTACCCCTCGGGGCCCGCGCCGCAGGCGCCGCCCGAAGGGACGAAGGACAGGTTGAGCGCATAAGCCCCTGGGAGCTCGCCGCTCGCGCCCCGGAAGGTGTCGGCGACGACCAGGTACGTCCCGCAATCGACGCCGACCGTCACGGTCGTGTCGTGGCGCGCGAAGCAGTCGCTGGTGTTGGTCGAGCTGTACACGTGGATGTCGATGTCGACCCCGGCGTCGTCGCTGACCGTGGCGGTCAGCGAGCCAGGCTGGCTGAAGGTCACCTCGTACACGTACTCGCGCCCGGACTCGTTCTTGGTGGGGCTCGCGCCGCACCCGTCGAGCAGATCGGAGCCTGACTGGACGGTGTTGCGGTTGTCCGTGAACGGCAAGCTCGAGACGACGATCGGGTTCATCGGCGTGCCGATGGGCTCGGCGACGCTCGTGCCGCTGACGCTCGAGCCACGACGGGGGATGTACCCGTCGACGTGCGCCCAGCCGCCGGTCGCGTTGTAGTGGACGTTGTACCCAATGGCCTCGACGAACACGGGGACGCCATTGCCGAGCAGCTCGCTCAGCATCGCGACGTGGAACCCCGCCTCGTTGAACACGTCGCCGCCGAGCATCGAGCCCACCGGGATCTCGGTCGACACCTCGTGCAGCGAGCTCGTGGTGTAGTGACCGATCTGCCACGCCTGGCTCACGAACCCCGAGCAGTCGAGCCCCGCGGTGCAGGCGAGGATGCCGTCCTCCGGGTAGCTGCCCGCGCCCTGGCCCGCGTCGATGTTCTGATCGAACTGGAACAGGGTCATGTACCCGCCCCAGTCGTAGGGCAGGCCGACATAGTCGCCGGGGACGTAGTCGCTCTCGTACGCGGCGGAGCACTCGGCGGTGAGGTTCTGCGTCTCCATGCGCCACGGGTGAAGCGCGATGGCGCGCGCCCGCGCCATGACCTCGCCGCGCTCTGCGCCGTTCGCGCTCGGGACGGCGAAGACCGCCGCGAGCCCCACCCCCAGCGACCAGCGGCCGAGCCAAGGGCGGCGGCTCACTTCGCACCTCCGACGACGAGCGACGCGATCGTGCGGCTCGCGACCCGCATTCCGTCCGGCAGAGGGTCCATGAACGCCACACGACCGAAGCCGACGGCGTAGGCCTGGCGCGGCACCCATAGGCCCGCGGTGGGCAAGGCCCACTGCCCGACCAGCGCGCCGGCCGACGGGTCGACGACCAGGATATCGCGCGACACCGAGAGCCCGCGCTCCGTCTGCTCGACGCGCTCGGCGAGGGTCACGACATGGCCGCCGTCCTGGCCGAGGACGCGGAGCGACCTGACGCCCGTGGCGACCTTGACGCGCCCTGCCTCCGCGGCTCGCTCGCCCTCGCGCTCCGACATGATGACCAAGTGGCCGTCGCCCGACGCGTCGACGAGCGCGTGCAGCGACCCGCCGCTCCCCCAGTCGAGCGCGCCCTCGCGCTTGGTGCGCAGCGCGGAGGCGACAGCGAGCGGCGCGTGGGGGCTGCCGGCGACGAAGCGCTCTTGAAACGCCGTCTCGATCTCTACCCGACGGGACGACCCCAGGCGCAGAGCGGTGACGTCTCCTACCGCGCGGGGGATCGCGACCTCACCGAGCGGCTTGCCCGCCGCGTCGACCACCTGCGCGCGAGCGCGCAGCGGGCTGAACAGCAGGGCCGCTCCGTCCTCGGCGACCGCGAGCAACTCGACGTCCGCTGCGCTGGGAAAGAGGCTCTCCACCCCGGCAGGCCCGACGCGCACCACGCGGCCATGCAGCCGATCCACCACCAGCGTCTCGCCGCTCGGGCCCAGCGCGATGCCGCTCGGACCGTCCCCCAGGAACTCCTCCCGCCGAGCGCGGAGGCCGAGCTCCGCCGGACCGTCTCCCCAGGGGACGACGATCTCGAAGTCGGCGGGCACCTGGCGTGCCTCGAGCGATGCCTCGCCCAGCGCGGTCGAGTCGGTGTCCGGCTCCACGACGCACGCAGCCGAGCCGAGCACCGCGAGGGCGGCGAAGAGCGAGAGTCCCCGGTGAAACATGGCGCCGGACCCTAGTCAGCGGGCTCGCGGTGCACAAGGGGCGCTGGGCCGCCCGTCACAGGTCGTCACTGCGACGACGTGCGGCACGCCACTCCTCCGCCAAGCCCAGCTCGCTGACGGCCGCGTCGACGTAGTCTCGGTCGAGCCGGCCGCCGGCGATACGAAGCAGCTCGGTGATGTCTTCCATCTGCCGGGCCGAACCGCCGGACATCTTGGACCACTCCAGCTTCGCCACGATGGTGTCTTCGACCGTGGCCACATAGACGGTCGCACCGAAGAGCGACACGGGGACTCGGCGATCCAGCTCTCGCACAGAAAAAGGTCGTCGTTTGAGGGGGACGACGTCGATCTTCCAGCCCGTCTCCAGATCGATGATGTTGAAGAGCGTCCGGCGAACGAGCGCATCGAGCGCTGCTTCTAGCGAAACGTAGAAGCGGCCCGCCGGCAGCGCGGCGAGCAAGCGGCGAAGCGACGTCTCATCGAGATCGACCACGACGTCGAAGTCCTGGGTCGCGCGGCTGCGACCGTGGGCGAGGGCAGCCACGGATCCTACGAGCATGTACCGAAGCCCGAGCACCGCCAGCCGGTCGAGCAGCGCGCGCAGCGTCGCTGCGAGGTCGTCGCTCATGGTTCGAGCAACGGGCGGCCGGGCTTCGCCGCGCGGTAGAGGTCGTCTCCCCACAGCAGCCGCGCGAGCGCCTCTTCCACCTGGCCGGCGTCGTATTCGGGGTGGCGTGCGCGGATGCCGGCGCGCATCATTTCTCGGCAGAAGCGCGAGAGCCTCGCGCCCTCCTCGACGCGCTGCGCGGGCGACATGCGACGGATCCGTTCGAGCAAGACGTGCTTCGCTTCCTCCGACGTGTCGTCCACGAGGAGATTGTACCGCACGGGGCGGCCGAGCGCCGCGCGCCCGCGTCGCTCGAGCTCGGTTCGTGATCGCACGAAGGTCCGCGAGGGACCAGCTCAGTCCGCGACCTCGAACGACCCGTCTTTGCCGACCTTGATGAGCTTGGAAGCCTGTCCGAGATCGAGCACGACGTAGGTGCCGCCCGGGGCGCACAGCGGCCTCGCGGAGGAGACGCCTCGGCCCGCCATGTCGACGAGGAAGGTCCGCTTCGCCAGCTTGGGTTTGTCGCCGAGCGCGGAGCTCTTGTGGATGACCGCGGCGTCGATGACCTCGACCTCGTGCACGCGAGCGCCGTCGTAGCAGCCGGTCGTCGGGTACGTCGCGCAGTCGGAGTCGTCGCACACGAAGGTGGTGCCGTGGGCCCGTCCCCAGACGCGCTTTTCGTCGCAGCCGTCGAAGTCGCCGTACGTCGACAGCGCCCGCTTGGCCGACCATGCGCCGCCCTTCGTCCGCGTCATGAGCAGCCCACGCGCGTCGTCCGACATGAGCGCGTACGTCTTGTCCCCGGCGCGACACGAACGAACCGTGAGCTTGCCCACCACGTTCGCACGGTCGATGAAGATCGACGGTGGCTTGTCGGACTCGAGGTCCAAGAGCAGCACGCGATCGTAGATGATCGCGGACTCGTCCTCGGGCTTGTCCAGGACGTGGACGAACACCGTGCCGCCGACGGCCGCGATGAAGCTGGGGCCGAGCTCCTCCTTGTCGGAGAGGAACGAGCGAGCCGGCGTCGCGCCCACAGCGCCGTCTGCGCCGCCCGAGAACAGCCGGAGCTGCGGCTTCTCTCCGAGCAGCAGCTGCACGGCGTACGCGCGCTCCGCGTCCGCCCCGCCGAAGTAGCAGCCCGCGTCACACAGGCGCGTCTTCTTGTCCCCGAGCCACAGCTCGAGCGCGCGGTCCTCTGCGACCACGGCGCCGACCTTCCCGTTGGAGAAGGTGACAGGAACCGCGCCGCCGCTAGGGCGCTGCGAGAGGACGGTCGTACACGCGAACGGCGCCGACGCGGCGTGGGGGCACAGCTCGAGCTTGCTCCCGCCGAGCACCAGCGGGCTCTGGCCGACGATGTGATCGAGGGAGGGCTTCGCGTCCGCCTCGGGCCCGCGGTCGCGCCCGCCCTGGACGTCAGAAGCCTGGAACACAGGCTTGATCGACGGCGCCTTGGGGACGCCCGCCTCGGGCGTCCCGCGCTCGACCTTCGCGGCCTCACCCTCGTCGAGCAGGGCCTGGAGCGCGAGCGCGTACCGGGCCATGTCGCCCGCGGCCTTGTCGTCCTCGATGAACTCGCCGAAATTCTTGAGCCGATCGGCCAGCTTCGAAGGCGTGCGCTCGGTCGAGCGCAGGGCGCTCTGCGCGGCGCGCACATACTTCAGGCAGCGGCCAGGGAACTCCGCGGCTGCCTCGTCGTCCCCCGACATCTGCGCCATGCGGATCTTCTTCATCCGGTGCGGGAGGGCCTCGCTCTCTCCGAGCGGTCCGCCCATCGTGCACTCCTCGAGGTTCGCCCACGCGACCCCGAAGCGCTCCTTCTCGCGCACGTCGTCGTAGTGGTTGATGGCGATGAGGCCGCCGACACCGAGCACGATGGCGCCGAAGATCCCGCCGCCGATCTTGAGGTTGCGCGCGCGAGACGCATCGAAGGCGCGGCGGGCGGCGGCCACCTCGTCGGACCCGACCGACTTGGGGGCCTCGTCGGGGACCGATGCTCGAGCTGCAGCCGGCGGAGCGGCGGCAGGGGTAGCAGCGCGCGCGGCGGCGGCGGTGGGCGCGTCGGGAGGCGTGGCGACGATCGGCTCCGCGTGCTCGGTCTTTCCGGACGCCGGCGCTTCGGGGGCGGACTCCCTGCGCGCCGGGACGCCGACGTAATGGTCCGTCGGGCCGAGGGCGAGCGACGGATCGGTGGGCACCGACACGAGCTCGGCCAGATCTCGGCGCGGCTCGGCGTCGGCGGAGGGAAGGGCGTCGAGCGCCCGACGCAGCTCGTTTGCGTCCTGGAAGCGCTCGCGCGGATCCAGCGCCAGGGCCCGCTCGCAGAGCTGCTCGAACGCGTCGGACACCTCGGCGCCGCGGGCGCGCGGCGTCGGCCGGCGCGCGGCGGTGCCTTGCTCGAGGAAGTCGGCCATCTCGTCGCCGTACAGGGCTGGGCGACCGCTCGTGAGCTCGGTGAGGATGAGACCGAGCGCGTGGATGTCCGTCCATGGCCCGGTCGCGCCGTATCGCTTCGACCGGAACTGCTCCGGCGCTCCGTACTGGGGCGAGAACGCGTGGAACCCGCTCGACGTCTTGGTGGACATCTGCGTGGCGCTCTCGCCGTCCTGCATGGCCTTGGCGATCCCGAAGTCGAGCATCTTGACGCGGACACCGTTCTTCGTGCGAGCGATGAAGATGTTCGCCGGCTTGACGTCCCGGTGCGCGATGCGCTCGTCGTGGGCGAGGGCGAGCGCGTCGATCACGGGGCGAAGCAGGTCGGTCGCCTCCCGCTCGGTGAACGCGGGGAGGCGGTTCTTGCGGCGCGCCGCGATGATGCGCTCGAGCTCGTCACCCTCGAGCCACTCGAGCACCAGGTAGGGCACCTGCGCGCCCCTGACCGTCGTCGTCACGTTGAGGTCGAACACGCGGACGATCGAGGGGTGCTCGGAGAGCCGCGAGAGCACCCTGCCCTCCTCGCGGAACCGCTCGAAGAAGAGGTCTTGGGCGCCGTCGGTGAAGTGCGACGGGACCTTCAGGCATTTGATGGCGATGTCGTGCTTGAACGCGAGGTGCCGACCTCGATAGACGACGCCGAACCCGCCCTCGCCGATCGGCCCCTCGACGAGGTAGCGCCCGTCGATCGTCGTTCCTACGAGGCCGAAGGAGTCAGTCGCCATGCGAGGTGCCGTTGCGCGAGAAGGTCAGCACAGGCCGCCATCCTAGCGCGAGACCTTGGCCCACGCGCGGGCCCAATCGACCGCGGCGCGGGGCCTGAGGACGCCCGCTCCTTGGACGTGCGCGGGCACGTCGGGCAAGGCCTCGGAGGTCGAGCACAGCCCCTCGCGGATATCCGCGGGGGTGAGCTTGGGGGCGACCTCGAGCATCTGTGCGGCGACGCTCGCGGCGATCGGCGCGGCGAACGAGGTCCCGTCGACGTGCTGGTAGTCCGGCGAGATGTACTTCTGCTTCCTGATGCGATCGGTGAGCACGCGCATCAGCTCGGCGATCTGCGAGCGCTCGTCCGCTGTGGAGAGCTGGTTGCGCTCGCTGAAGCCGTGCTCGGCGGAGAGCTCCTCGAGGACGCTCAAGAGCTGGAAGAGCGGCTGCGCCTCGCGCGCGGTGAGCGTGCCCGGCAGCATCGGCGCGGGGACCCAGATCGCCGGGGCGAGCAGATCGGGCTTCTGCAGGCCCTCCCGGTGCGAGCCGAAGCTCGAGGGCCAGTGGCGATCACGCTCGCCGTCGACGTCCGGGGAGAAGCGGTCGTGCTGGCCGCCGACGGTGATCGCCAGGGGCGACGAGCCGGGCGCCGCGACCTTCTCGCCGGGCGTGTTGCCCGCGGCGGCGAAGACGGTGATCCCGCTCTCGACGACCTCTTCGACGGCGCGCTCGACCTCGTGGAAGTTCGGGTCTTGAGGACCGACGCCGAGGGAGATGTTCATGATGCGGACCCCGAGCTTCGGGAACCGGAGCGGGAAGCGGATCGCGTGGGCCACGTTGTTGCCGCGCACGCGGCCGCCGTCGACGCCCGCCTTCACCAGCACGACCCCCGCCTCGCTGGCGATCCCACGGTAGCTGCCTCCCGAGCGGTATCCGTTGCCGGCTGCGGCGCACGCCGTCATCGTCCCGTGCCAGCCGAACGTCTGCGGCGAGAAGAACTCGTTGCCGTCGGGCACGTCCCGCGTCGCGTCGGCGTAGCCGACGATGCGGCGCTCGGGACGCATCAGGTCGGGGTGGGGATAAAAGCCGACGTCGACGAACGCCATGACCACGCCTTGACCGGTGATGTCGGCGTAAGCGTCGAGGCGCTCGGGGATGGAGAGGAGCTGGATACGTCCCACGGCGCGGGCTTACACCGTCGGGAGGTCGCGTAGAACCTCGATCGCCCCTCAGAGCCCGCGCGACTGCAAGAAGGCGCGCACGGCCTCGAGCGTCTCGGTCGGGCGCTCCAGGTGCGGCGAGTGCCCCGCGTCGATCACCGAGAGCACAGCCTCGGGCATGCGCGCGCGCGCGTCGACTGCGACCGGAAGCGGGAACGCCTCGTCGCGCTCACCCCACACCAGCAGGGTGGGCGCTGTGACCTCGCCCAGGCGATCACGGCGATGCAAGGGCGCGCCGATGAGCGGCAGCAGGGCGTCGAAGGCGCGCCGCCCCGGAGGCGTGACGCCGCGCGCGAGGTAGAGCTCCTCCCGAAGCGCGGCGCTCTCCCCGCTGACGCCGCCGGAGAGGCGGCTCGTCTTCCCGACGAGCCTGGACAGCTTCAGGAGGCGCTCCGGGCCCGCGCGCAGGTACGCGCGCGCCCTCGGCGTGACGTAGGGTCCGAGGCCCATCGCGTCGATCAGCACGAGCGCCGGCAGCTCGGCGGCGCGACGGAGCGCGAGCTCGAGGGCGACCAGACCGCCGAGCGAGTGCCCAACCACGACCGCGGGACCTTGCTCGCGCACGACCGCCTCGATCGGATCGACGAAGCGCGCGAGGGCCTGCTCCCGATCGGACGGCGCCTCCCCCAGGAACCCCGAGTGGCCGAAGCCGGGGAGATCGAGCGCGAGGACCCGTCGCTCGGGCGCGAACGCTCGGATGAAGGGCTCCCACACGGTCGCCCCGTGGCCTCGGCCGTGCAGCAAGACGACCGGCGTCTTCGCGCCCGGCTTCGTCGAGAGGGCGCGCAGCGACACCCCGGCGCCGAGCGCGCGATGGTCGGTGACGATCGGCGCGAGGCGGCCCAAGATCCGCTCTTCGACCGGCCCCGGTCGTGAAACCACGGTGAAGATTCGCTCGGACACGTGGGGCCTCGGGCGCGCGCAGCCGGCGCGCGGTCGGGCCCGACTGCACCACCGGCGCGCCGCACGCAAGAGCTTTCGCGTGACGTGGCGGAACCGGTCCACCCGGGCACCATGCACGTCGCGGCTGGGCTCGTGGTATGTTTGCCCTGCACATGGGTACCAACCCGGCCCCCCGACAGGGCCTCGAGGCTGTTCTCAAGTCGGTAGGGGCCTCGGCCAACGTTGTCTTGATCACGGGGCACCCGGATCCGGACGCCCTCGGCAGCGCGCTCGCTCACCAGCGCATCTGCCAGGAGGTCGGAGTCCCCTGCACGATCGCGAACGTGCTCCCGGTCTCCCACCGCCAGAACCGGGCGATGGTGAAGCTGCTCAACATCGACATGCTGCAGGTGACCAGCTCGGACGACCTCACGCCGTTCAAGCACCTGTCGCTGGTCGACACGTCGACCCCCGAGCCGACGATCGACCTGCCGGCGGACCTCAAGCTGTTGACGGTGGTCGACCACCACAAGATGGCCGAGGTCGACGCGCCGTTCGTCGACATCCGCCCCCATATCGGCGCAAGCTCCTCGATCTACGCGGAGTACATGGCCCAAGGGCTCGCCCCGCTCGAGAACGCGATGGGCGCCTCCAGAGTCGCGACGGCGCTCTTGTTCGGCATCCAGACGGACACGAACGACTTCCAGCTCGCGACGTCCGCAGACTTCGCCGCAGCCTCGTACGTCCGGCGCTTCTGCGACAGCGACGTCTTGAAGCGCGTGGGGCGTCGAGTCCACAGCGCCTCGGGGATGACCGTCCTTGGACGGGCCCTGGCGAACCTGCTCGTCGTGCGCGACTTCGCGGTCGCGGGCGTCGGCTTCGTCTCGGCCGGCGATCGCGACTCGATCGCGACCACCGCTGACTTCATCCTCCAGCGGGAGGATCTCGACACCGTGCTGGTCTTCGGCATCGTCGAGGACCGCATCGACGGCTCGCTCCGGACCGACAGCCCCAGCGTCGAGCCCGCCACATTCCTGACGAGCGTGTTCGGCAAGGACCGCTCCGGAAAGCCCTACGGCGGAGGGCGCGCGGACAAGGGCGGCTTCCAGATCCCGCTGGGTGTGCTCGCGGAGTGTGAAGACAAAGACTCCCTGTGGAACATCGTCGAGCAGATCGTCCGCTCACGCCTGTCGAAGGTGATGCCCGAGATCGAGCGTGAGTACGAGCGGCAGCACCCCGATCCGCACAACGGCCATCACCACGAAGAGAGCTCGAGCGGCCGGTACTCCCGCGAGTTCTGAGCGGGATATCTTTATCTCCCGCGCGCCCGCTGCCGCGGGGCCCTTCGGATTCGCGCGGCCCAAGCGCCGCGCGGGGGCCGGGGGGGGGGGGCCCCCCCGGGGGGCGGCGGGGGGGGGGGGCTCGCGCGGCCCAAGCGCCGCGCGAGCGCGCTAGACGCCCGTCTCGAGCGCCGTGAGCCACTCCGTCGTGGCGGCGTCCTCGTGCCCGAACTGGGTGATGGGCATCCCCGCGCCGCGCAGCGCGGTGAGCAAGGCCTTCGTCGCGTTGCCGTTGTTGTCGCGGTGGTGGACGTTGCCCCTCAGCCGACCGCCGCCCTTGCCACAGAGGAGCATCGGCAGGTCGTCCTGCGAGTGCGTGATCCCCTCGGTGTGCTCGGTCGTCACGAGGATCGAGCTGTGATCGAGCAGGTTGCCCGCGCCCTCGGGCGTGTCCCGCAGACGTTGCAGGAAGTACGCGAGCTGCGACATGGTGAACTTCATCGCCTCGCGCTGCATCGGCTGCGGCGACGGCTCGGTGTGGTTCATGTAGTGCTGGCCGTCGGTCGCCCCGACCATCCAGAACACTGCGCCCGAGCCGCACGTCGAGAACATGATGGAGAACGCTCGCGTGAGCCCACACGCGAGCCCGAGGGCCATCAGATCGCTCATGACAGCGTTCTTCTCGGCCATCTGCTCTTGCCCGCCCATGTCCGGGTAGTCGCCCGGGTCATCGGGCTTGTTGCACTCGGCGATCGGGGCGGCGAGCCGAGTCTCGAGCTCCGAGATGCTCGTGAGGTGCTGCTCGAGGCGCTGGCGGTCCTTCGCGCCGAGCCTCCCCTCGAGCCGGGTGATCTGATCCGACACGGCGTTGAGCACGCTGGCGCGCGCCTTGCGGACGAGGGGCTCGGCCGTCCCTTGGTTGAAGAGCCGATCCCAGAAGGCGTGCGGGGACTCCTCTGAGGGGTTCACGTTCGTCTCGCCCGCGACCGAGCCGTTGTGGGAGAGGTACTGGAAGCTGGTGCCCTCGTCGGTCCCGCGGAAGCGGGTGACCGCCGCCTCGAGCGAGCGGTACGGGCTCGGCGCGAGCGACTGAAAATACTCTGCGGCGACTTGATCGACGCTCGGGTACTTCATGGTCGAGACGATCGTGTCGCGGACGTCGTCGATCTTGAGGTGTGGGCCGCCCGAGTTGACGGCGCTCATGCCCGAGTGGTGCGCGTGCCGAGGCGTCTTGACGCTGAGGCCGCTGATCACGCTGACGTACTCCTTCAGCGGCAGCAGCGCCGCGAGCGCCCAGTCGGAGGGGACCGACCAGTCGGCGCCGACCGTCTGGGGCGTCCACGTCGAGAGGTGGACGCCGTTGCCGAAGAACCAGAGCCCGAAGCGCGTCGGCAGCTCCTCGCCGCCTGCGTACGCCTCTCCGTGGTCGTTCAGCATGAAGTCGAACAGGGGCATCCCCACCGCGACCGTCGCGAGGCCGGCTGCGCCGCGGAGGAAGAGACGTCGGGGCAGGCTGCGCTGCTTCTTGATCAGGAAGCTCATCTCAGTTGCCCTCCTCGGCGGCGGCGGGGGACGCGTAGCGGTAGCCGTCGTTCACGACGAGGGCGACCACGAGCTCTTTGAAGTCGTAGCTGCCGTCGACGAACGCGTCGACGAGCTGGTCGACGCTCCTCTGGTCTCCGTCGCCTGCGAGGTGGCCTCCCGCGTGCTCGAAGAAGCGCCGCGCGACGCAGGCGCCGGCTTGCGGCAGCTCGGCGATGAGGTCGCCGAGCTCGAGCGCGTCCGCGATCGGCTGACCTTCGACCTCGGTGACCGAGTCGATCGTCAGGCCGTTCTCGTCGATCGTGCGGAACGTCCCGAGCGCGTCGTAGTGCTCGAACGCGAAGCCGATCGGATCCATCCGCGCGTGGCAGCCTGCGCACTCGGGGTTGGTCCGGTGGACGTCGAGCCGCTCGCGCAGCGTGGTGGGAGGCGCTCCCGGCTCGGGCTCGGGCAGCGTGGTCGAGACGCCGGGTGGAGGCGGCGGGATGTCGTTGCAGAGCAGGTTGATCTGCACGAAGCGGCCGCGGTGGGTCGGCGACGTCTGCGTCTCGTGCGCGTTCATCGCGAGGAAACCGGCGGTCGTCAGCAGGCCTGCGCGCTGTGAGCCCTCCGGGAACAGGTAGGGGTGGAAGTCCGGTCCGGTGATCCCCTCGACCCCGTACACGCGGGCCAGCTCCTCGTTGAGGTATGTCTCGCGCGTCGTGAACAGCTGCCGAAAGTCGCCCTCTTGCTCGAAGACGACGTTCTCGAACATCCGCTCGATTTCGAGCTGCATCGCGGGGCCGAGGGTCGCCGTGAACTGCGGGAAGGCGGCCGCGTTCTTCTTGAGCGCCGCGAGGTTCCGGATGTTCATGAAGTCGCGGAAGAAGCGGACGAGCGCCGGGCGCGCGCGCGGATCGTCGACCAGGCGCTCCGCCTGCGCGGCGATCCCATCGAGGGTGGTCAGGTCGCCCGCGGCGGCCGCGGCGCGGAGATCGTCGTCGGGCGGCGCGTCGAGCAGCAGGAACGACAAGCGGCTCGCCATCTCCCAGCTCGTGAAGCGGAGCAGCTGCTCGTGCTCGGGATCGGGCTCGCCCACCTCGACGCGGAAGAGGAAGCTCGGCGACTGCAGCACCGCGGCGAGCGCGAACTTCACGCCCTGCGCGGGGTCGGCGAGATCCGCGCCGACGCTGCGCGCGAGATCGATGAGCGGAGTGAGCTCGTCGGCCTCGAGCGGGCGGCGCCACGCGCGCTCGCTGATCTCCGCCAGGAAGGCCTGGACGCAGGCGTCGTCGACGGACGTGATCGGGCAGCCGACGAGCGCGTCGCGGCGGGCTGGGTCGGCCCAGACCTGATCGAGCACGTCGTAGGTGGCGGTCTCGTACTCCTCGGCCTCGACGCCCGAGATCGAGCGGCTGGCAGCCGCGATCGACGTGAAGCCGTAGGCGACGTCGTCCTGCGGGAGGTTCGCGGGGACCGCGAGCGGCTCGCCGAGCAAATCGATCCACGCGTTCACGAGCTGGGGCTGCGTGAGGCGATGGAGCGTGGGCGACGCGGGCTCGAACGCAGCGGGGTTGGTGTTCCCTGCCCCCGACCCGCCCTCACCATCACCGGGGTTGCCGATCTCTCCGGTGCAGCCGATCGCGACGGGCACGGCGACCCACAGAGGCAGCCAGCGAAGGAGCATGAGGCGAACTTTGCCGTGGCGCTCACCCGGCAGCAACGGTGCCGCGATGTGCGGGCGTGGCCTTTCTTCGCCCACCAGCTCGCGTACCTCTACCTACCCTTGAGCGCGCTCGTCCTGCGAACGATGAGGTCGTAGACCTCTCGCTTCGAGCGGCCCGTCTCGAGCGCGACGCGCTCAGCCAGATCGCGGGGCCGCAGCCCGGCGCCGAGGCCCGCCTCGATCCGGCGCTCCACCTCGGAGTCGTCGAGGTTGGGTCGCGGCGCGTCCCAGGGGGCGAGCACCACGGTGAGCTCACCGAGGATCTCGGTCTGGGCGAACGACGCCGCGACGTTGGACAGCTCGCCCTCGACGATCTGCTCGTGCAGCTTGGTGAGCTCGCGCGCGACCGTGACCCGGCGGGAGGCCATCAGCGTCGCGAGCTCGGTGAGCGTGGCCGCGAGCCGCTGCGGTGACTCGAAGAGCACGACGGCGTCGCGCGACGCCGCGATCTCTGCGACGGCGCGCGCACGGTCCAGCCCGCCGCGTGGCAGGAACCCCACGAAGCGGAACGCGCCGAAGGCGTAGCCCGAGGCACAGAGCGCGGTGGTCACCGCGCTGGGCCCTGGGATGGGCACGACAGGGATCTCGCGGGCCCGCGCGGCGGTCACGAGCGCGGCCCCCGGATCGCTCACGCCAGGGGTCCCTGCGTCGGTGCAGAGCGCGACGATACGACCGCCGGCTAGGGCCGAGACCACGGCCTCGACGTCCCGCGGGCCCGCGTTGGCGTCGAGCCGCCGGAGCGTCTTGTCGGTCAAGCCGAGGTGCGACAGCAGCTTCTGCGTCCGCCGCGTGTCCTCTGCGACGACCCAGTCGGCCTCCGCGAGCACGCGCTCGGCGCGGCGCGAGAGGTCATCGAGGTTCCCGATCGGCGTCGCGACGACGTAGAGCGTCCCGACGGACGTGGTCACCGGGCCGATCCGACCGCGTCCCCGAGCTCGTCCTTCAGGTAGTCGCGGAGCTTGTGGTGCAGGCGCGCCTCGAGCTGGCGCACACGCTCACGCGAGATGCCGAACTCGTCCCCGAGCTCCTGCAACGTCAGCGGGTCTTCGGCGGCCATGCGCTTGTCGAAGATGACGACGTCCTTGCCCTTGAGCGTCTTGCGGAACTCCCGGAGGCGCTCACTGACGAGCTGATCCATCTCGCGACGCTCGAGCAGGTTGTCGGGGCCGATGGTCGCCGACGGGAGCAGGTCGACGCGGGCGACGCTCCGGCCCTCGGCGTCCCCGACGGGGGCGTCGAGGCTCGCCTCTGCGCTCGCGAGGCGGCGGTCCATCTCGACGACCTCCTTCTCCTCGACGCCGAGGCGCTCGGCGATCAGCTCCGGCGTGGCGTCGATGCCCAGCGCCGCGAGCTTCGCCTTCTCCTTGTTGAGGTTGAAGAAGAGCTTGCGCTGGGCCTGCGTCGTCCCGAGCTTCACGAGGCGCCAGTTGTTGAGGATGAACCGGAGGATGTACGCGCGGATCCACCACGCCGCGTACGAGGAGAGCTTGACGCCGCGGTACGGATCGTACCGCTTCACGGCCTGCATGAGGCCGATGTTGCCCTCCTGGATCAGGTCCATGATGTTCTTGTAGGCGCGGCGGTACTCGTACGCGAGCTTGACCACGAGCCGTAGGTTCGCAGTCACGAGGCGCGCCGCCGTCTGCACGTCCTGCGTGTCGACGTAGTGGCGCGTCATCTTCTGCTCCTGCTCGGGGGTGAGGAGCGGGTAGCGCTGGATCTCGCGGAGGTACGCCTGGAGGGGATCGGTTCGGGAGAGCGCGGCGGGCTCCACCGACGCGGGGATCGAGGGCGGCACCGACGACGCGGGGCCGTCGGCCCCCTCGTCGTCGACGACCTCGCCGACGGCCTCGACGACCTCGCCCTCCGCGTCTTCCTGCTCCTCGCCGTCGGCGGCGTCGGCGTCGGCTTCCGCCCCCGGCTCGAGCTCTTCGTCCTCGGGGACGGCCCGCGACGACGCGGAGCCGCGCATCGAGGCGGGTCCGGATGCGGTCTTCTTCGCGCTAGCGCGACCGCGGCTCGGCTTGGCTACCGCGGTCGACCCGGTGGCGCGAGAGGTGGTGCTTTTCTTTCGGGGCACGCTGTTCTCTGGGGTGTAGCCCCAACGTATGGCACACCGGCCGGGGGTTGCCTAGAGGAGCGCGGCATCGTCCCCTCACGCCTCGTTCTCGGCCGCGATGCATGGTAGAGCCTCTCGATCCCCGTGAGCACGAAGAGCCCCGCCCCTGGCGAGCGCCCGCGAAGCCTGCGCCCGTGGTTCTTGGTCGCGGCGATGGTGCTCCTTTGGCTCGCGGGCGTTCAGGGCACGATGAGCGGGTGCCACACCGTGTCGGTGCTGCGACAGGGGAGCATGCCGGACGAGACCGCCGCCATCGAGGCGTCGAAGGGCGCCCCGGACCCCGTGCAGGGCGTGCTGGTGCTCCGCGACGCGCTCGAGCAGCGGGCGCAGGCCGTGGCCCGGCGGACCACCCTGCCCCTCGGCATCGGACGAGCGATGCTCTCGATGCTGCTCGTCACCGCCGCGGCGATGGCGATCGCCGGACGGCCCGGGTCGAGGTCGTTTGCGCTCCAAGCGATCGGGGCGAACGCGGCGTTCGCCGTGGCGTCGTACGTGCTCTCGGGTGAGGTGCGCGCGGCGTGGATCGACGCGCTGGCGCGCAGCGGCGGCAGCGTCGAGCTCGACGGCAGCGGCGGCGCGGGCGCCAGCCCGATCGATCTGCGCTCCGCGTCCTTCTGGTACCTCTACTGCCGCACCGCGCTCTTCGTGGAGCTCTCGGTCCTCGCCGTCGCGAGCGCAGCGCTGCTCTCTCGTCGGACGCGCGCGTTCACCGAGGCGGTCGCGCGCGGCGAGGAGCGGCTCGAGCGAGAAGACGAGCCCTGAGGGCGACGCGACCGTGGGCCTGACACCTCCCGCCGGCGCGCCCATTCGCGTCCTGCCCGACGACCTCGCCAACAAGATCGCCGCTGGCGAGGTGGTGGAGCGCCCCGCGAGCGTCGTCAAGGAGCTATGCGAGAACGCGCTCGACGCCGGGGCGACGCGGGTCGACGTCTCGATCGAGGGGGGCGGCGTCGCAGCGTGCGTCGTGACGGACGATGGCGCCGGGATGTCCGAGGAGGACCTCAAGCTCTCCGTGGCGCGACACGCGACCAGCAAGATCGCTGCGCTCGAAGACCTCTTGGAGATCGCGACCTTCGGGTTCCGCGGCGAGGCGCTGCCGAGCATCGCGTCGGTCAGTCGCTTCAAGATCGCCTCGCGCCCGCACGGTGCCGACGCCGGGGTGCTGGCGACCACCGACGGCAGCGGCGCGCCGCGCCTCGAGCCGATCGGCATGCCCGCGGGCACGCGCGTCGAGGTGCGCGAGCTGTTCTACAACGTGCCCGCCCGGCGGAAGTTCCTGCGCGCGCTGGCGACCGAGTCGGCGCACGTCACGGAGGTCATCGACGCGATCGCGCTGTCGCGCCCCGACGTGACGGTGACCCTCGAGCGCGACGGGCGACGCGTGCGAGAGCACCTACGCGCCGCGAGCCGAGAGGAGCGGGTGAAGGGGACCTTGGTCGGGTGGGAGCTCGCGCGCTGCAAGAGCAAGCTGGGTCCGCTCGAGATCGAGGCGTACCTGTCGAGGCCCGAGAAGGCGCGGATGGGGGCGACCGGCCTCTGGGTGTTCGTGAACGGCAGGCCGGTCAGCGACCGAGCCCTGGCGCGGAGCGTGGCGCACGCCTACGGCAGCGTGCTCGAGCCCGGACGATACCCTGTGGGGGTCGTCTACTTGGACCTCCCCGGCTCGCTCGTCGACGTCAACGTGCACCCGCAAAAGAGCGAGGTGCGGTTCGCGGAGCCGCGCGCGGTGCAGGACGCGGTGTGCAGCGCCCTGTCCTCTTCGCTCGGCGCGGTCTTCACCGGGCAGCTCGGCCTCGGCG
The DNA here is from genome assembly GCA_016719945.1 of Polyangiaceae bacterium. GTDB lineage: Bacteria > Myxococcota_A > Polyangia > Polyangiales > Polyangiaceae > Xiheicaenibacterium. The sequence continues at coordinate 118,924 of JADJYE010000032.1, forward strand.
CGCCTGCCCGCAGACACGCCGGCCCAGACGCAGGCGCGCTGGCCGGGCCGTCGCCGTTCCACGAGCCGCCCACCCAGGCCGCCATGTTCAGCGGGAGCGGCGAGCTCCCAGCGCCGAGCGCCCCGCCGGTCCCCTACCCGAGCCGGGGCGATTCGCCAGTGCCGCTGCTGGGGACGAGCCCCGAGGCGCAGGTCGTCCCGCCGTCGAGCCGCTTCGTCGCCCAGGTCCGCGGGATGTACCTGCTGTGCGAGGCCGAGGACGCGCTCATCGTGCTGGACCAGCACGCGGCCGCGGAGCGCGTCACGTTCGATCGGCTCCGGCGCGCGTTCCGCGAGCGCGCGATCGCCGTCCAGTCGCTGCTCGTCCCCGAGGTGCTCGACGTTCGTCCATCCGACGTGGACCTGGTGGCGAGCGCGGCCGACGCGATCGCGGCGATGGGCATGGACCTGCGGCCCGCAGGCCCGTCACGGCTCGCGATCGCCGGAGTCCCGCAGCTCCTCGCGCGCGCCGACCCTCGCGCCCTCGCCACGGCGCTCCTCGGCGAGCTCGAGCGAAGCGGAGGGCGCGACTACTCGGGCGCCATCGACTTGGCGCTCGCGACGATGGCTTGTCACGGCTCCATCCGGGCCGGCGAGCGCGTGGGAGCCGAGCAGGCGAAGGAGCTGCTCGAGCAGCTGAAGCGGATCGAGTTCGCGGGGCACTGCCCACACGGTCGACCCATCTTGATGCGGCTGCCGTTCCGTGAGCTCGAGCAGCGAGTGGGCAGGCGATGAGCCCGACGATCGGGGTCGACCAGGTGACGCCGCCCGAGGAGGGTGAGGTCCTGGTCGTGGTCGGCCCCACCGCCTCCGGGAAGACGGCGCTCGCCATCGCCCTCGCGCGCCGATTCGGGGGCGAGATCGTGAGCGCCGACTCGGTGCAGATCTACCGGCGCTTCGACGTGGGCTCGGGCAAGCCGACCGCCGAGGAGCGGGCGCTCGCCCGGCACCACCTGATCGACGCTGTCGAGCCGCTCGGCGCCATGGACGCTGGCCGCTTCGCCGAGCTCGCGGACGCCGCCATCGCCGACATTCGCGCCCGTGGCCTGCACCCGGTCGTGTGCGGCGGCACGTTCCTGTGGATCAAGGCGCTCTTGTTCGGCCTCGCCGAGGCCGCGCCGCGGGACGAGGTCGTGCGCGCTCGGCACGACCAGCTCGCGCGCGCTCACGGACGCGCTCACCTGCACGAGCTGCTCGCCCGCGTCGATCCGGCGAGCGCTTCACGCCTCGCGCCCAACGATTTCATTCGCGTCTCGCGCGCGCTCGAGGTCCACGAGCTGACCGGCCGGCCGCTGTCCGATTGGCAGAAGGACCACGCCTTCGCCGAGCGCCGCTATCGTCACCGCCTGCTCGGCGTGCGGCGCGAGCGCGCAGAGCTGGACGCTCGGATCGAGCTCCGCGCACGAGCCTGGCTCGACGGCGGGTGGATCGACGAGGTCAACGCCCTGGTGGCCGAAGGCTATGGCTCCGCGCGCGCCATGGGCTCGGTCGGCTATCGAGAGGTGCGCGCGTTCCTCGACGGGTCGCTGGCGAAGGACGCGCTGCTGCCGACGATCGTGCGCTCGACGCGGGTGTTCGTGCGCAGGCAGCGAACGTGGCTCAGGGACGAGCCCGTGACCTGGCTGGAGGAGTAACGGGATGACCCACACGGCGCTTCTCGATGAATACGACCGCGCCAAGCTCGCGCTCGAGGACCGCGGCGAGGCCATCCGCGAGGAGCTCGCCGCGGCGCTCTCCTCGAACGACGGGCTCAAGGTCCACTCTGTGAGCCTCCGCCTGAAGGGACGGGAGAGCCTGGCCGGCAAGCTCAGGCGGCCTGACAAGAGCTACCGCTCGCTGTGGGACATCACCGATCTCGTCGGCATCCGGATCATCACCTACTTCGAGGACGCGGTCGACGAGGTCGGCAGGATCGTCGAGCAGCGGCTGCCGGTCGATCTCGGTCGCTCGATCGACAAACGCCGGCACGACGCCGGGGCCTTCGGCTACCGATCGTTGCACTACGTGTTCCAGCTCGGTGACGCCTCGCTGCCGCCGCAGGCCCACGGCGAGGTGCAAGTTCGGACGGTGCTCGAGCATGCTTGGGCCGAGATCGAGCATGACCTCGGGTACAAGGCGCGCGAGGCGATGCCGGCGGCGGTCCGCCACCGGCTGCACCGCCTCGCCGGGCTGCTCGAGCTCGCCGACCAGGAGTTCGTCACCATTCGGAGGGACCTGGAGCTGTACGCGTCGGAGCTGCCGCGGCGCATCGCCGCCGCGCGCGAGGCCATACCCCTCGATCGCCTCTCCCTCGTGCCACTGCTCGAGCACCCCGAGGTTCGCGCCCTCGACGCTGCGATCGCCTCTTCGCTGGGCAAGGAGCTCGGTGAGGAGCCCTTCTTTCCTGAGTACCTCCTGCGAATGCTGCGCTCGAGCGGCGTCCACACGGTGGCCGACGCCATCACCGGGTTCCAGCGTCACCGGCGGTCAATCCTCGCGATGGTGAGCCCGTATTTCGCCTTCGCGTGGAAGACGTGGCGACTGTCCCCAGATCAGATGGCGCAGATCTACCGCGGGTATTCGCTGTTCTTCCTCGCCCACGCCGAGGTGCTACGAGCCGGCTCGCTCGCGATCGACAAGGCCGAGCGCCTCACGCGCCTCTATCGAGAGCTCGACTACCCCGAGGACGAACGCGCGGCCCAGGAGGTCGCGGGCAAGCTGCTCGAGGCCTTTCGGGACGTGACCGCCTGCTGAAAATGGCACCGTCACGCCGCTCGGTGACGGAGGTGCAGCACTTTCACCCCCCGGGCCCCCCTTCACTGCGCGAGGGGGGAGAGGCGTCCCGGCTCAGCCGAGCTCAGCGACCAGCGCCGCGATCGCCGCCCGCGTGAACTTCTGGGGCTGCTCGTCGCACAGCGCGCGGCCGAGGGGGCTGGTCATGCGATCGCGGAAGTACTCGTCGTCTTCGCCGAGCTGAAGGAGCGCCGCGTTCGCGCAGGTGTGGCCGAGCCGCCTGGCGGCGGCGCGCTCCTCCGAGCCGTCTGGCAGGGTGCGCATACGCTCGCGCTCGCGCTCCGCCACGTGGAGGAGCTCGCCGGCGTCGAGCGAGCCGCGCGGCGCGCCCTCGTCGAGCGTGAAGAGGTAGTGATACGTCACGCCGTCCTTCGCCTCGATGCGCGCCTCGGTCGCGCCTGCGAGCGCTTCACTGCGCAGGGCCACGTCGACCGCGCCGGGGCTCGACAGCTCGACCCTGAGCAGCGCCTCGTCGAGGGTGCGCGCCGTGAGCGGGGGTACGTCGTAGCTGAGCGCAGTCGCCTCGGGGGCGCTGTCGAGGAGCGACATGAGCTCGCGCCCCGCCTCGGTCTCCTCGGCCCTCTTCCAAGGGAACGCCTCGCTGCGCAGACCGAGCACCGCCGCGAGGGCCAGCGGCCCCCAAGGCACGGCGCCGAGCGGATCTCCGGCGCGACGCGCCTCGGCCCAATGTTGCTCGTGCGCGAGCATCGCGCGCTCGAGCGCAGCGGCGGGGTCGGAGGCACCGAGCCCGGCGACGAGCGGCAGGACCAGGTTGCGTAGCCGGTCGGCCCGGTACTCGTCGAGGCGCTCGATCAGCTCCTCGGCGTGAGCGAGCGCGTCGGCGGCGGCCTCCGACGCGGACGTGCGCCCGGCGCTCGCGCCGAGCGCGATCGCCAAGTAGGCGCGCCTGAACGCGCCTCGCTCCGAGCCCGGGCGAGTCGACATGGCCGTGTTCGGCTCCACGTCGTCGACGGCCCGCCGCAAGGCCGCGAGCGCAGGGCCGTCGCGCAGGAGCGCGGCGATGGTCAGCGCGGCGAAGAAGTCACCGGGATCGATCGGGCGTCGCTCGTGCGCGATGACCAGCGGGCGGGCGCCGCGCGTGGCGCGGACACGCCCGAGCACGAGGTCGGACGCACGGGGGCTCGAGGCCATCGCCGCCGCACCGCAGGCCTGGCTCGCGTGGCCGAGAACATCGGCGACATCGAGCGTGCCCTCGCCGAAGATCGCGAGGCCGACCAACCGCTGTGTGAGCTCGATGAGCTCCCACGCTTTGGCGACCCGCAGCTCGGCCTGGACCGAGAGCGCGTCGTAGCGCATACGTGCAGCCTCGAGCCGGTCCGGGGCTGAGGGTGGGTTGCTTCGGCCGGTCGCCATCCGGGGAGAATCCTCCACGAAGAGCGCGCCCGGGCGCGGGGCCTGAGACAGGGCTAGGATACGTCGCGATGCGCCAGCCGCTCCTCGAGCTCGCGTTCCAGCCGCTCGACTCCTCCGATGAGACGTTCGCGATCGGCCTCGCGAGGCACGTGTTCGCCGCGTGGTCGCGCGACGCCGGCAGGACCGCCTTCGCGATGCTCCGCGCGCCGGGTCATGTCGCGGAGGTCGCCTCCACGGCGGGCGAGCGGCTCGGGTTCTACGTGCTGTCGTCGCGCAGGCTCGGCCGCCCGTTTGGGCCGATCGTGAACCCGGTGGTCGCCCACCTCGACGCGATCGCAGTGCACCCGCGCGCCGAGGGGCAGGGAGTGGGCGGCGCGCTGCTCGAGCAGGCCGAGCGCCGCGCGCGAGCGCTCGGCGCCGTCGTGATGAGCCTGACCACCGCGGTCGGCAACAGCCGGGCGCAGCGCTTGTTCGCGCGGCACGGCTTCCTGCGCACCATGAAGACCTCGCGGGCCTACGCGAACGACGAGGACGCCTACGAGATGTTCAAGGCGCTGTGACCCTGGTCGCGCTCAGGGCTCACCGAGCTCGAGGGCCCGGTCGAGCAGCTCGCCGAACGTGATGGGAGCGCGTGGAGCTGTCCCGCGCGTCGTCGCGACCTCGACGCGCGGAGCAGCCGGGCGTGAGATGACGTCGACATCCCCGAGCGAACGGACCTCAGCGGTGACGTCGTGTGCGGGTCTCGGCGTGAGCGGCTCATCATCGACGGCGGGTCGCACCACGACCCGGGGCGACGACGGCGGCAGCTCGGCGCTCGGCTCGGCAGCGAGAGGGGTGAACGTGGCCCCCGGCCTCCGCCTCATCCACGTGTGAGTCGGAGGGCTCGCGCGCCCGCGACGCTACGCGCTGGCTCTCGACCTCTCCGGACTCCGGGGGGTGCTCCTCGACCCCCTCGAGCGAGTCGTCGATGGGACGCTCCAAAGAGACCTTCTGCCGCTGGGACTCGGGGATCGGCTCGTCGAGCGCGGCTTCGTCCAGGGAGGGCTCGGCGACCTTCGGCGGTTCGATCGAAGGCTCGGGCGGAGGCACCACGGAGATGTGGGGCGTGATGGGCACGGAGCGCGACACCGCGTCGGTCGACACCGCGTCGGTCGACACCGCGTCGGTCGACACCGCGTCGATCGACAGCGACTCGGCCGCGACCGGCTCGGGTGGCTCCGACGACGCAGGCTGCACCGTGGGAGGCGGCTCCGATGGCGGCGGAGGCGGCGGCACCACGGCCGGAGCTGGGTGCGGCGGTGGGGCGAGGGCTGGCCTCGGAGGCACGGCCGCGAAGGCACGCTCGAGCGCGCTCGGCTCGTGCGCAGGGGGCGGCTTGGCCAGCGCCGGGGCCATTCGCTCTGGAGGGAGCGGCGGAGGCACCGAGAGAGGCGGGGGGGCCGCCGAGGCAGCGGGCACCACGAGGTCGTCGAGATCGTCGAGCTCGATCGGCGGAGAGGACGCACGCGGCAGCGTCGAGGGGCGGGCCTGCGGCCCCGGCAGCGACGAGAGCGTCGGTGCGGCCGGCGGGACGGGGGGCGGAGCGCTCGGCGACACCGGCGCATCTCCGGCTCGACTCGTCGCACCGGCGGCGCGCTCCTCCAAGGCGGTCTTCTCGATCTCGTCGAGTACGAGCGCCTCGATCTGCTCTGGGCTCGCGTCCGACGTGATCTCGTCCTCGAAGGCGTACCCGAAGCCGATCAGCGGCGCCGAGGTCGGGGCAGCGGTCGTCGGGGCAGCGGAGATCGGGGGGGCGAAGTCCGCGGACGCCTCGCTGGGCGTCGTGAGCGGGCGGGATGCAGGGACGGGCGGCTCGACCAGCGCGAGCGGTGCGTGGGTCCCTTCTCCGGTCTCGGTGAAGGCCGTCAGCTTCTTCGGCTTGAGCCGGTCCTTCCAGATGCCTGGCGGCAGATCGCGTGGCAGCTCGACGCCGCGCTCCTCGGCGGCTCGTCTGACCTTGGCGAGCAACGACTCCAAGACGACGATGCGCTCGTCGGGGCTCACGACGGGCCCCGACGGGACGAGCGCGGGGACGCGTCGTGCAGCATGCTCACGATCTCTGTGAAGAACGCGCCCTCCAGGACCAGCTCCCGGGCCCGCGCCGCGGCGCGCGCGTTGGCGCACAAGACGCGCAGCTGCGAGCCTTCGCGGTCGACCACGAGCGTGTTCACGTCCTTGTCGGTGACGCTGGCGAGCGCGCCGTCGAAGACGCCGCACACGAGCTCGTCGCAGCGGGCATCGAGAGTGTGCGGATCGAGGACGAAGAGCAGTGCCTTGCCCCAGCGCTCCACGCGCAGGTTGCCCAACCCCACGACAGCGAGCTCACCGCCCAGCAGCTCGACGACCGACTCCAGCGAGGCACCCCGGACGCCGTCTTTGGCGCGGCGTCCGCCCGCCTCGCTCGCCAGGCGAGCTGCGACGCGGCCGATCGCCCCGACACCGATGGCCTGGCCGAGCGCTCGCGACGTCGACTCGCCGGAGAGCACCGCGGCCAGGGCGTCGGCGGGGATCATCACCTGCGGCTCCCCGTCGGCGAGCTCCACCTGGCCCCGACCCAGATCGAACGTCACGGCGAGCGCAGGATCGAACGGGGAACCCATCGTGGCTCTTTTCTCACCGAAGGGCGCCAGAGTAAGGGACTTCTCAGGCTTGTGGTAGACGAACGAAGGCGACATCCAGAGCGACGAGGACGTCCGGGCGCGTGGGCCCCGGGTGCCCTCGTGGCGGCCTTCGCCCTCGGCTGCTCGGGACCTGACGCTCCACCGAGCACCGACGCCGGAGCGCCGTCCGCCGCGCTGGACGACGACCTCGACTTCAGGCGCCCCGCGGGGCTCCCGCGCCAGACCGGACCCGAGCTCGCCCGCCCGCTGCTCCTCCACCGCCCGTCCGCGTCGGCCCCCGTCCGCTGCAACCGCGACGTCTGCGTGCATGGCGCGACGGACGATGCGGCGCCCGCGCTGCTCGACGCCGCCTCGAGCGCGCTGGACACCTTCCTCGCGTTGAAGCTCCCGCGCCCGCGCTTCGACGGCCCGCTCGGAGGCGACGGTCGCCTCGACCTCTACGTGCAGGTCGACGCGGCCGCCGCCGGCTATCTCGACCCCGGCTCCGCGAGCTCGGGCCCCGATCTGGGCAGCGGGTTCGTCGTGACGCCGCCGCTGCGACGCGGGTGCCACGATCATCAGGCGCTGGCGACGGCGGTCGCGCGCGTGATGTTGCTCGGACAAGATGCCGCGATGCAGGCGACGACGGCCACGATGTTGTCGCGGCACCTCGGGATCTTGGCGGAGCCGTGCAACCTCGCAGAGCTCGAGGACATCGACACCGCCCAGCGCTCGCCCGAGCGCACCTTCACGGGCGACGCCAGCGAGCCCGGCCCCGCTGCGTTCCTCTTTCCCTGGTTCCTGGAGAACAAATACGGCACGAACGAGCCGGGAAAGCTGACCGTCTCGCTGGCGTCCATCAGCGCTCAGTCGACCCGAGAGGGTGCGCTGGTCGACGAGCCCGACGTCTTCGACGCGCTGCGAGTGACCCAGCAGCGCAACCAGACCTCGCTCGGAGACACGCTCCTCGAGTTCGCGATCCACCGGGCGTTCCTCGGCTCGCGCAGCGACGAGATGCACATGCTCGACGTCGCCAAATACGGCGCGCTCGGCCGCGTGCGCATCGAGTGGGACGTGCCCTATTCGAGCCTTCCGCGCTCGTTGCGACCGCTGCGGCCGATCGAACCGCTCGGCGCGACCTATGTCTACATCGACCTCGAGGGCGCCCCCGACGACGGTGAGGTCACGTTCGTGATCGACTGGGAGATGCCGGTAGGCTTCAGCTGGGCCGCCCTCAAGCTCGACGCCACCGGCGCAGAGCTCGGGCGAAAGAAGTACGACCCGGTCCTCGGCTCGACCCACGTCGAGGCGACCATCCGCGATCTGCGGGGCGCAACCGCCCTACTCATCGTCGGCGTCAACGAAGGGGAGTCTCGCCGCGACGAGCCGTTCGATCCCGACGCGCTCCACGAGGCCGCCAAGTCGTACGTCATCACCCTCGCGAAGTGAGCGAGCCCGCCCGCGCTGCGCCGGGGGACGCTGGGTTACCATCGACCCATGACGTCGCGCCTCGCCCGAGCGCTCCTGTGGCTCCCCCTCGTAGCGTGTGGGGACGACGGCCCACCTCCCCAGCCCGAGACCCCGCAGTTCGGCTCCGCCACGCCAGAGGAGCTGGTCCTCGCGATGACCCTCGAGGAGAAGGTCGACCAGATGCACGGCAGCTCGCTGGCCGCCGTGGATGACCTCTTCCTGACGCCCGACAACGCTCGCCTCGGCATCCCCGGCTTTCGAATGGTCGACGGCCCGCGCGGCGTGCGCGCGGGCCGCGCGACCGCCTTCCCGGTGGCGATGGCGCGCGGGGCCAGCTTCGACCCCGAGCTCGAGCGCAGAGTGGGCCGAGCGATCGGGCGCGAGGCCGCCGCGAGGGGCGCGAACGTCATCCTCGCGCCCACCATCAACATCCTCCGCCACCCGGCGTGGGGGCGCGCGCAAGAGACCTATGGCGAGGACACGACCCACATCGGCGCGATGGGCGTCGCCTTCATCGAAGGGGCCCAGGAGCACGTGCTCGCCAGCGCGAAGCACTTCGCCTGCAACAGCATCGAGGACACCCGCTTCGACGTCGACGTGACCATCGACGAGCGGACGCTGCGCGAGGTGTACCTCCCCCATTTCCGCCGAGCGGTCGTCGACGCGAAGGTGGGCAGCGTGATGAGCGCGTACAACCAGGTCAACGGCCATTACGCGAGCGAGAACGCGCACCTCATCCGGGACATCTTGAAGGGCGAGTGGGCCTTCGACGGCTTCGTCGAGTCCGATTGGGTGTTCGGCACGCGGAGCACCGTCGCGGCGGCGAACGCGGGCCTCGACATCGAGATGCCGGCCGCGACCTATTTCGGTCCCTGGCTGGTCGAGGCCGTACAAGCTGGAGAGGTCGATGAGGCCGTGATCGACGAGGCGGCGACGCGCGTCGTCCGCAAGAAGGTCGAGCTCGGCGCGTCGATGACCCCGCAGCTCGACCCCGACGTCATCGAGAGCGCCGAGCACCTCGCGCTCGCGCGCGAGGCGGCGCGCGCAGGGATGGTGCTGCTCAAGAACGAGGGCGCGCTCCCCCTGGCGCGCGCCGCCGGGACGCTCGTCGTCGTCGGAGAGCTGGCGACCGTCGCGAACCTGGGCGACCAAGGCTCGAGCGGCGTGACGCCCACGAGCCCGGTCTCGCCGCTCGAGGGCATCGAGGCGGCCGCCGCTCCGCTGTCGGTCGTTTACATCGCCGGCCCGAGCTTGACCGCCGCGGACGAGGCGACCCTCGCGGCCGCCGACGCTGTGGTGGTCGTCGTCGGCCTCACCTTCGAAGACGAAGGAGAGGCGCTCTTCAATGTGGGAGGAGACCGAGACACCCTGTCGCTCCACGAGGAAGACGAGGCGCTGATCGGCGCCGTCGCCGCGCTCTCGGACAACACCGTCGTGGTCCTCGAGGCGGGGAGCGCGCTCGTGGTGCGCCCCTTCATCGACGACGTCGAGGCGCTGCTGATGGCTTGGTACCCAGGCACCGAGGGCGGGAACGCGCTCGCCGACGTGCTCTTCGGAGACGCCGAGCCAGGGGGGCGGCTGCCCATTTCGTTCCCGGCCGACGAGGCCGACCTGCCGCCGTTCGACCACGAGAGCCTCGAGGTCAGCTATGGCTTCTTGCATGGCTACCGCCACCTCGACGCGATCGGCAGAGCGCCGGAGCTGCCGTTTGGGTTCGGCCTCTCCTACACGACCTTCAGCCTGAGCGACCCCAGCGTCAGCCCCGGGAGCCTCGACGCCGTCGGCAGCGTCACCGTCAGCGTGACCGTCACGAACGACGGTCCGCGGTCTGGCAGCGAGGTCGTGCAGCTCTACGTGCGCGTGGTGGGCAGCGAGGTCGAGCGCGCCCCCCGCGATCTCCGCGGCTTTGGGCGTATCACGCTGGAGCCCGGCGCCAGCGGCGTGGTCGAGATCGAGCTCTCGGCTGCGGATCTCGCCATTTGGAAGGACGGCGGTTGGCAGCTCGAGCCGGCCGCATATTTCCTAGAAATCGGGACGTCCGCGCGCGACCTCGCGTTCGAGCTCCCGCTCACGATCGGCGGCTGAGCGCGGCGCGCTCAGCGAAGCGCGAGCACCGTCGAGCCCGTCGTCTTGCGCGACTCGAGGTCACGATGGGCCTGGGCGACGTCCGCGAGCGCAACGACCCGCGGTGCCGGGACGCGGACGGCCCCCTTGGCGACCACCTCGAAGAGCGCGGCGGCGCAGGCCAAGAGCTCGTCGCGCGTCGCGACGTACGCGCCGAGCGAGGGTCGGGTGACGAAGTGGCTCTTGTCGCCCCCGAGCCTGCCGAGGTCGAACGGCGGCACCTTCCCCGACGATTGCCCGAACAAGACGAGCGTCCCCCGCGGTTTGAGGCACGACAGCGACCCGTCGAACGTCGCCTGCCCCACCGAGTCGTAGACCACGTCGGCGCCCCGGCCGGCCGTCAGCTCACGAACGACCGGCGCGAAGTCGGAAGCGCTGGTGACCACGACCTCATCGCAGCCGTGCGCCCGGGCGAGGACCGCCTTCTCCTCCGTCGAGACCGTCCCGATCACCCGGGCGCCGAGCGCCTTCGCCCATTGGCACGCGATCAGCCCGACGCCCCCCGCCGCCGCGTGGAACAGGATGGTGTCGCCCGCCGTGACCCGGCAACAGCGCCTGAGCAGGTACTCCGCGGTCATCCCCTGGCATCATCGCCGCCGCGGAGCGGCCGTCGATGTCGTCCGGCAGCGGAACCAGCGTCGCGGCTGGCGCGTTTCGTTCCTCTGCGTAAGCCCCCGTCAGCCCCGCGTAGGCGACGCGATCACCGACCTCGAGGCCGACGACGTCGGCGCCGAGCGCCACGACGGCGCCGGCGCCCTCTTGGCCGAGCACGGCCGGCAACGGCAGCGGGTACAGCCCGGTGCGCTGGTACACGTCGATGAAATTGAGGCCGACGTATTCGTGCCGGAGGCGCACCTCGCCCGGCCCGGGCGGGGGGAGCGCGACCTCCTCGAGCTTCAAGACCTCGGGACCACCGTGCTCATGGATGCGAACCGCGCGCGTCATCGGCCCGGACGATACGTCGAGCGAGCGCCAGACGACAGCGGGAGGAGCTCAACCCGTGGCAGGGGTCGGCAGCACCGTCGAGAGGTAGGCGCGCACCATTCTCTTCAGCTCCGCGATGAGGCGCGCGCTCTCAGCGGCCTCTCTGCGCACGGCGACCAGCAGGATCGCCGAAATGGCCTCCACGACGATCGAGGCGGCGGCGCTGCGTCTGGCCCGGGGGATGGTGGGGTCGACCGCCGCGAACACCTCCTCCGCGCGCGCCGCCATTTGCAGGTTCATGGCGTCGCCGGCCTCGATGATCTTCGCCGAGATGCTCTGCTGGAGCCAGATCGCCCGAAACCCGGGCTGCTCGACGTTGAAGGCGTGGAACACGTCGATCACCTGGTCGACCAGCTCGGTCCACGGCCGCGCCTCACCACCTCCCTGCGAGCGCGCGAGCAGGTCCTCGAGCAGCCGCTGCGCGCGCTCGAAGTAGCGGTCACACAGCGCCTCGAACAGCGCGCCCTTGTTGGGGAAGAACTGGTAGACGCTGCCAATCGACGTCTCGGCCCGCTCTGCGATCTGCTCCATCGTCGCGGCCTCGTACCCGACGTCCGCGAAGACGCGATCGGCGGCCTCGACGATCCGCGTCATCCTGAGGCGGCTGCGCTCCTGCACCGGGACGCGGCGCGGAGGCTCCGAGCCTCTCGGAGTGGGGGCGTTCGGCTTCGCCTTCCTCACCCCCGCCTTCGTCGACGGTCCGCGCTTCGCCACGGCCTTGGCGAATAGCACAGGGGCTAGTCCGACCGGAGGTCGGACCAGCAAGATCAAGGGGGGTGGAACATAGGTCGGGGTGAGGCTCGGGGATTGCCCGGCCTTCACTTGCGAGCGTGAGCGAGGGCCGGGCGAACCCCGAGCCGAGCTAGGGACACCCCCTAGTCCGACCGGAGGTCGGACCAGCAAGATCAAGGGGGGTGGAACATAGGTCGGGGTGAGGCTCGGGGATTGCCCGGCCTTCACTTGCGAGCGTGAGCGAGGGCCGGGCGAACCCCGAGCCGAGCTAGGGGACACCCCCCCGGGCGTGATGGGCACTTGACAAACATGAGGACACCCTCACATTCTAGCCCCGTACCTGAGGACCCCCTCACGTTTCTGGAGATGCCATGTCGACCACGTCTGTGCTCCCGGCCGGCCCCTCGACGCTCCCGAAGACCTTCGCCTCGCCGAAGGGGCGGCCCTTCGTGGGCCAGCTCTTCGACGCCTGGGAAGATCCCCTCGCGCTCTTCACCCGCACGACGAAGGACCACGGCGACCTCGTGCGCCTGCGGTTCGCCTGGCTCGACTACTACCTGCTGAACGACGCGGCCGCGGCGCATCGAGTGCTCGTCGAGAACGCAAAGGGCTACCACAAGAGCCCAAACTACGACGGCCTCAAGCTCATGCTCGGGCAAGGCCTGCTCACCGCGGAGGGGGAGACGTGGCGCCGCCAGCGCAAGCTCACCCAGCCGGCCTTTCATCGCGAGTCGCTCAACGGCTTCGCGACGGAGATGGTGGACGCGACCCAGGCGATGCTCGAGCGGTGGCGCAGCGAGCCCCAGGCGCGCCTCGATCTGCACGAGGAGATGATGCGCCTCACCTTCCGGATCGTCGGCAAGACCCTGCTCGGCGCCGATCTCGAGGCTGACGCGAAGGAGTTCGGCGCGGCGCTGACGGTGGCGCTGACCTGGGTCAACGAATACGTCGAGTCGATCGTGAGGCTTCCCCCTTGGGTCCCCACGCCAGCGAATCGCCGGTTCGTGAAGGCGCAGCGGGCGATCGAGGGCGTCGTGAAGCGAGTGGTCGACGAGCGAAAGAGCAGCGGCGAGGCGAAGCGCGATCTCCTGGGCATGCTGATGAGCGTCGCTGACGAGCAGACCGGCGAGCAGATGAACGACCGTCAGCTGATGGACGAGCTGCTCACGCTCACACTCGCGGGCCACGAGACGACGGCGAACGCTCTCACGTTCACGTTCTACTTGCTGTCGCGCCACCCCGACGTCGCGGCGCGAGCGCGCGCGGAGGCGGCCGAGGTCCTCGGCGGCCGGGCGCCCGAGCTCTCCGATCTGGCGTCGATGCCGGTCACCCGCGCCGTCATCGAGGAGGCGATGCGGCTTTACCCGCCCGCGTGGGTGGTCGAGCGGATCTCCCTGGAGGACGACGAGGTGATGGGGCGCACGATCCCGAAGGGGTCGATCGTCGCGGTGAGCCCCTACGCCCTCCACCGCAACCCTCGCTATTTCGCCGACCCCGAGCGCTTCGATCCCCAGAGGTTTCTCACGCCCGATGCGAGCCGCCCGAAGCTCGCGTACATGCCGTTCGGCGCCGGTCCTCGCACGTGCATCGGCAACGCGTTCGCGATGATGGAGATGCAGCTCATCGTCCCGATGTTGCTCCAGGCCTTCGACGTCGCGGTGACGCCTGGCTTCCGGCTCGAGCTCGATCCCTCGGTGACCCTCCGCCCCAAGCGCGGGGTGCCGGTGACGCTGACCGCCCGCCCCAGCTGATCGGCTCGCGTGCCGGGCGCCGTGCCCGCAGGTGCGCTATACCCGGCGCGTGCCAGGACAGAGCGCCGCGCCCGGGGGGGCCCGGGTCAGCCCCGAGCTCGCGGGCCTCTTGTGGATGGCGTTCGCGAACGTGCTGTTCGCGCTGATGAGCGTCTTCGCTCGTCTGTCGGCTCGCTCGGCGTCGTGGTCGACGATCGGCGCGAGCCGAGCCCTGATCGGCGCGCTCGTGGCCCTCGCCTTCGCGCTGCGAACGGGCGCGCCGCTCAAGACCCGCTCGCGGAAGCTCTCGTTCGCGCGCTCGGGCCTCGGCACCGTGTCGATGCTGCTGACCTTCTACGCGCTCGCCCAGTCCGATCTCGCCGTCGGCGACGCCGCGACGCTGTTCGCGACGGCGCCGCTGTTCATCGCCCTGTTCGCCCCGCTGCTGCTCAAGGAGCCGGCCGACGCGCGCCTGTGGGGCCTGCTCGTCATCGCCTTCGCGGGCGTCGCATGCATCGCCGGACCGCACCTCCGCATCGACGCCGGACCCGCGCTCGCCGCGCTCGCCGCTGCGTTCTTCTCGGCCTTCGCGATGATGATCCTGCGAACCATGCGCAGCGGCCGAGGCGGCGCCCCGCCCGAGAGCGCCGCCGCCATCGCCCTCCATTTCGCCCTCACGAGCGCGATCGTCCACGTCGCGATCACCGCGTTCAACTTCCGCGTGCCGACCGCCGCCGACGCTCTCTTCTTGCTGCTGACGGGGCTGTGCGGAGGCACCGCCCAGCTCGCGATGACGCGCGCCTATGCGCTCGCCGAGGCGGCGCGGCTAGGCGCGATGAGCTACCTGGGGACCGTCGTCGCCTTCGGCCTCGCGATCGCGTTCCTCGGGGAGCGCCCGGAGCCGCTGCAGCTCCTCGGCGCCGCGCTCGTCGTCGGCTCGGGGACGATGCTGGCGGTCGCCGCCGCGAGGCGGGCGGCGACCCAAACGCCGAGCCCTACTTCGACTTCGTCCCCTTCGGCTCAGGGCCAGCGGTCGGAAAGCCCCGCTTCTTGAGCAGCGCGTTCACGTCGGGGTCGCGACCCCGGAACTGGCGGTACGCCTCCGCGCGGTCGGTGCTGTTGCCCGGGGCGAGGATGTACTTTCGCAGCTTGTCCGCGGTGGCCTTGTCGAAGACGTTTCCGGTCTCCAAGAACGCCTCTCGCGTGTCGGCGTCCATCACCTCGCTCCACAGGTAGCTGTAATACCCCGCGGAGTACGAGTCGCCCGTGAAGAGGTGGTTGAACTGCGGCAACCGATGCCGCATCACCACCTGCTTCGGGGCCCCGATACGGGTGAGGGTGTCTCGCTCGAAGGCGTCAGCGTCGACGACGCCGTCGGCCCTCATGTGGAGCTCCATATCGACGATCGCGGCCGAGAGGTACTCCACGGTCGCGTACCCCTCATTGAACTTCACCGCGTTCGTGACCTTGTCGACGAGCGCCTGGGGCATCGGCTTCTTGGTCTTGTAGTGGAGCGCGAACTTATCGAGGACCGGCCGCGTGAGCACCCACATCTCGTGGACCTGCGACGGGTACTCGACGAAGTCGCGCGGCGTCATGGACAGACCCGGGTAGTTGACCTCCGACAGGAGGCTGTGGAGCCCGTGCCCGAACTCGTGAAAGAGCGTCTCGGCGTCGTCGAGGGAGATGAGCACCGGCTCGCCGGGCGCGCCCTTGACGAAGTTGTTGTTGTTCGACGAAAGCGGCGTCACCGGCTTGCCGGTGAAGGTCTCGCGCCATTGGTAGCCCGTGGCCCACGCGCCCGAGCGCTTGTTGGCGCGCGCGAAATAGTCACCATAGAAGAGCCCGACGTACTTCCCCGCCGAGTCCTTCACCTCCCACACGCGGACGTCGGGGTGAAAGACCGGCACCTTGCCGGTGATCTCGCTGAACGACAGCCCGTAGAGCTGACCGGCCATCCAGAAGGAGGCCTGGATCATGCTGTCGAGCGCGAAGTATCCCTTGAGCTCATCGAGGTCGAGCGCGTACTTCGCCTTGCGAACCTTGTCCGCGTAGTAGAGGTAGTCCCACGGCTCGATGGCCGAGACCTTGTCGCCCGCCTTCTGCGCGGCGGCCGCCATGTCCTTGACCTCCTCAGCGACGCGGGCGACAGCCGCCGGCCAGACCTTCAGCATCAGCTCGACGGCCTTCTTGGGCTCCTTCGCCATGGTGTCGGACATGCGCCAATGGGCGTGTGAGGCGTAGCCGAGCAGCGCGGCGCGCTCCGCGCGCAGCTTGACGATCTTCGCGATGGTCGCGTTCGTGTCGCTCTCCCCGCCGTTGTCGCCGCGGTTCTTGAAGGCCTTCCAGACCTTCTCGCGCAGGTCGCGCCGGGACGACGAGGTGAGGAACGGGTCGACGCTCGACCGGGTGTTGACCACCAGCCACTTGCCCTCGAGCTTGCGCTCCTTGGCGGCCGCCGCGTACGAGGCGACGAGCGACTCCGAGAGGCCGGCGAGGTCCTCCTTCTTCTCGAGCACGACCCACGTGTCCTCGTCGGCGAGCACCTTGTTGCCGAAGTCGGTGAAGGCGACCGCGAGCGCCTGGTTGATGTTGCCGAGCTTCTTCTTCTGGTCGGGCGAGAGCTTCGCGCCCTCGCGGACGTAGCGGTCATACAAGCGCTCGACGAGGCGCCGCTGCTCGGCGCTGAGCCCCGAGCTCTCGCGGGCCGCGTGGACCGCGGAGATGCGGGCGAAGAGCTGATCATTGAAGGTGATCTTGTCGTACGCCTCGGCCATCTTCGGCGCCCACTCGCGGTCGATGGCTTGCACGTCCTTCGTGTTGAGGTTGCTCGTGAGCACGCTGAAGAGGGTCTCCGCGCGGCCCTGGTGGCGACCGGCGTCCTCGAGCGCCGCGATGGTGTTCTGGAAGGTCGGCGCCTCCGGGCTCGTCGCGATGACGTCCACCTCGGCGAGCAGCAGTGCCAGCCCGAGCTCGAAGGCCGCGGGGAAGAGGTCCGGCTTGACCTTGTCCCATGCGGGCACGCCGCCGTAGGGGCCCGTGAAGGCGGCGAGCGTCGGGTTCGCGTCCGCCCTCGACGCGAGCTCGGCTACCCGCGCACGAGCCGCGTCGTGCGGGCTCACCGCCGCCGCGGTCGAGCCGGTGGGAGACGTGGAGGCGGTGGGCTGTGGCCCGGGCCCGGGGGCCGGCGTACACGCGCACGCCGCGACGAGGAGGCTCGCGAGGACTCGGTTCGACATGGGCTCCCTATAGCGCTAGCGTCCGCGCGTGCCCACGGCCCTCCTGCTCGGCGCGACCGGACTCGTCGGGTCCGAGCTGTTGAAGCTGCTCCTATCGGACCCTCGCTTCGATCGCGTCGTCGCGATCGGTCGTCGCCCATGTGGCGTGACGCACGACAGGCTCACCGACGCGGTGGTCGACCTGCACGACGAAGGCGCCATCTCGGCCGTCGTGAAGGGCGAAGCCCTCTTCTCGTGCCTCGGCACCACCCTCCGCAAGGCCGGCAGCCAGGCCGCGCAGCGCGAGATCGACGTCGAGATCCCCCTGCGCGTCGCTCGCGCCGCAGCCCACAGCGGCGTCGCCGCGTACGGCGTGGTGTCCTCGATCGGCGCCGACGCGCGTTCGTCGATGTTCTACAGCCGGATCAAGGGAGAGCTCGACCTCGCCGTGCAGACTCTCGGCTTCGAGCGCGTGCGCATCGTTCGGCCGAGCATCCTGGCCGGCGACCGCGCCGAGAGCCGCCCGCTCGAGTCGCTGGGCGTCGGAGCGATGAAGGCGCTCCGCTTCATCCCAGGGCTGAGGCGCTATCGCCCGATCGAGGCGCGGACGGTCGCCAAGGCCCTACTCGCCGGCTGGGCGGACACCACCCCGGGCACGCGGATCTACGAGGCAGAAGAGCTCTTCACGCTGGGAGGTTGAACGAGATGGACTGTGGCATCTGCAGGACGGTCGCCGGAGAGAGCGGCAACCGCGACGAGGCGATCTTCGACAACGGCCTTTGGCACGTGAGGCACGGCGGGGCTCCCTATGGCGTGCCTGGCTGGCTCATGCTGATCACGAAGCGCCACGTCCCCGGGCCGTGGGCCTTCTCCGACGAGGAGGCCCAGAGCCTGGGTCCGACGATCCGCCACGTGGGTCAGATCCTGCTGGAGGCCACGGGCGCGCTCCGCATCTACACCGCGTGGATGGGCGAGAGCTGGCCGCATTTCCACGCGCACCTCGTCCCCCGCTACGCCTCGATGCCGAAGGACGCGAAGGCCTGGGGCGCGTTCGATCTGCAGCGCGCAGCGGGCGCCGGCGAGATCCAGGTCGACCTCGCCGAGGTCGACCGCCTCACGAAGCTGCTCCGCGAGCGGCTGGCCGCGTCGCCGCCACCTTGACCGAAGACCGCAGCCCAGCGAGCTGATCGCCGATCGCCCACTCAGGGGCGAGCGCCCACGAGCGCTTCGACGCGGCGGAGGACCGCGCGCTCGATGCTGTCTCGATAGGGCAGCGCGTAGTAAGGGAAGATGGGCGCGACGTTGAGCAGGCGGGACGAGCCCGGGGTCACGTGGGCGGCCCGCACGCTGGAGCGCAACAGGCCGGCGAGGAGGGGCTCGACCCAGCCGCGCCTACCCTCGATCACGTCGGCGAGCATCGAGCCGGCCACGCTCACCAAGACGTCATACTCGGGGTCGGCGCCGCGGCTCATCACGCCTCGCTCGTCGAAGCGCACGTGGAGCCGATCGCTCGGTAGCACGATCTCGAGGACATACGCCGTTCCCTCGAGATCGCCGCGATGCTCGAAGGCTCGAGCGAGCGCGGGGCCGAGCGTCGAGGCGCACCACGCGAGCGCGACGTCGGCGAGCTCCCCCTCCGCCCGGCCTTCGAGGTTCGGGTCGAACATGGGCGCGCCCTCGATCGGCGCGAACGACCTGGGGTCGGCGCCGTCCGACAGGCGCTCGAGGCCGATCGAGCCGGGCTCGACCGTGACCTGGCCTGCCTCGACGACGAGCGCCTGACCGAGCTCGGGGACGACCGTACGGATGCCCGGGGCGTAGCGCTCGAGGTCGCGCGCCGCGCGGCGCCGCGAGACCGGATAGACGAAGCGGTTCATCGCCTCGTAAGGCGGCGCGAAGGCCTCTCCGCACGCGCTCGGCGCGACGACCTTCGCGCCGGCCGCGGCGGCGACGGCGAGCAGGTGGCCGTGGTCATCGGCGCGGAAGCCGACGTCGTCGGCCGTCGACATCGCGATCTCCCGCAGCGTCTGGATCGGCGCGAGGACGAGGTCGATCGGGCGCCCGCCAGCGGCCGCGTCCCGGATCTGCTCCACCTCGCGGGTCGAAGGGAAGACAGTGTCGATCATGTTCCAAACCACGCCGGAGGCGTCGGCGAACATCTCCCCCCACTCGACGTCTGGAGCGTACGAGGGCGTCGTCGCGAAGGAGAGCCCCCCGGACAGCTCGATCCGGGTCGCGGGCGGGATCTTGTGCACCGTGCGAAAGCCGAGCGCGAGCGCGGCCCGCTCGACCAGATCGTCGCTGGTGACCAGCACGGTGTCAGGGTCTGCTTGCGCGAGGGCGTGCAAGCTCCTCACGTCGAAATGGTCGAAGTGCGCGTGCGAGACGAGGATGAAGTCTGCTCGCAGGGTGCGGACGTCGACGCGGCGGCGCGGCACGACCTCGAAGACGTCACCCGCGTGGCGCTCGAAGAGCAGCGGATCGAGGGCCACCCTGAGGCCGGAGGCCTCCAGGAGCCAGCACGCGTGCCCGAGGTGATTCAGCCTCACGGAGCCCTACTTGGCGCGCTCGTCGAGGGCGCGCCGCACCTCGTCGAAGGGGACGCCGGCCGCCTGCAGAGCGACCATCACGTGGTAGACGACGTCGGCGGCCTCCTCGGCGATACGCGCCTTGTCGTCGCCATCGGCGAGCGCGACCGCGAGCTCGGTGCTCTCTTCGCCGAGCTTCTTGAGGCGGAGGTTTCGATCCGCGAGCAGCTTGCGCGTGTAGCTGGGCGGGGCGCTCGGGTCCTCGGGTTTGGTCGCGCGCCGAAGGATGATCGTCTCGAGCTTGCGGAGCGCGTCGAGGGGAGGCTCTCCGAAGCACGTCGTCTGCCCGGTGTGGCACGCGGGGCCGAACGGCTCGACGCGGGCGAGGACGGTGTCGCGATCACAGTCCGCCAGGAGCTCTACGACGCGCAGGATGTGCCCGCTGGTCTCGCCCTTTCGCCACAGACCTCGCTTGCGCGAGAAGAAGTGCATCTCGCCCGTGCCGAGGCTCTCCTCGAGGGCCTTCTTGTCGGCGTACGCGACC
Organism: Polyangiaceae bacterium; assembly: GCA_016719945.1. GTDB lineage: Bacteria > Myxococcota_A > Polyangia > Polyangiales > Polyangiaceae > Xiheicaenibacterium. The sequence goes on from JADJYE010000032.1 coordinate 139,077, forward strand.
ATCAGCACCGCGTTCGTGCGTGCGTGCTGCGCCACGACGGGGACCAGCCCCCCGCCCTTCGCGAAATCGATCGTGTCGAGGTCCAGCATCTTCCTCACGTGGGGGCCCCGCCCTCGGGCACGCCGAGGGCCCTGCGCAGCGCCCCCGCGAGCGGAGTGTTCGTCGCGATCACGCCGCGACCGAAGGCCGTTCGGCGGCCGTCCCAGTCGCTGAAGACGCCGCCCGACTCCTCGATGATCGGCAGGAAACACGCGGCGTCCCACGGGCTCAGCTTGCCGTCGGTCATGAGCTCGGCGCGGCCAGTCGCGACCAGGTAGTAGCCGAAGCAATCTCCCCAGGTCCGCGCGACCCGCGCGCGCGCCGCGAGCTCGCGCCACGGCCCCGCGCACTCGGGCGCATCGGGGAAGCGCTCGTCGGTCGTCACGACGACCGCTTGCGCGAGGTCGGCGATCGAGGACGCGCCGACAGGGACGCCGGCCGTCACGCAGCCGCCGCCCGGCACCGCCGCGATGAGCTCACCGGTGACGGGGAAATACGAGGCCCCAGCCAGGACGTGCTCGCCCTCGACGAGGGCGACGAGCGACCCCCAGAGCGGGGCGCCCGCGAGGAAGCTCTTTGTTCCGTCGATGGGGTCGATGCACCAGCGCCGCGGGGCGCCAGGCCTGTGCTCGCCGAGCTCCTCGCCGAGCACACCGTCGGTTGGGAAGTAGCGCTCGATGAACGCGCGCGCCGCGAGCTCGGCCGAGCGATCGGCGGAGGACACCGGTGAGCCGTCGGCCTTCACCTCCACGGTGAGCCGCTCACCGCGGTGGTGGCGGCGGTAGTGCTCGAGCGCAACATCGCCAGTGACCTTCGCGAGCTCGATCGCGGCTTCCAGCAGACTCCCGCTCATGAGGCCTGCATGCTACACGCGCCGCGGCCACGCGTCGCGACTCCCCCTCGCGACATCGCGTCCTTCAGCCGCGCGATCGTGGTCACGCCATCGTGAAGGATCCCGGCGACGAGCGCCGCGTCGGCGCGTGTCTCGCCGAGGACGCGCACGACGTGCTCCGCGAGCCCAGCCCCGCCCGACGCGACCACCGGCACCAGGACGGCGTCGGCGACCTTGCGGGTGAGCTGGAGCTCGTAGCCATCGCGAGCGCCATCCCGATCGATGCTCGTGAGCAAGATCTCCCCGGCCCCGAGGCGGGCGCCTGCCCTCGCCCACTCGACGGCGTCGAGCTCGGTGTCCGTGCGGCCCCCGTGGGTGACGACCCGGTAGCCCGACGGCCTGGTCGCGTCGCGCCGGGCGTCGATGCTGAGCACGACACACTGAGCGCCGAACCGCTGCGCCGCGCGGCTGAGGAGCGTTGGGTCGGCGACCGCTGCCGAGTTGAGCGCGACCTTGTCGGCGCCTGCTCGCAGCGCGCCTGCGACGTCCTCGACGGTGCGGACACCTCCGCCCACCGTCAACGGGATGAACAGCGCCTCGGCCGTGCGGCGCACGACGTCGAGCCACGCCGCGCGCCCCTGGACCGTCGCGGTGATGTCGAGGAACACGATCTCGTCCGCTCCCTCCGCCTCGTAGCGAGCGGCTAGCTCGACCGGATCGCCGACGTCCCGGAGCCCTTCGAAGCGCACGCCCTTCTTCACGCGACCGCTGTCGACGTCGAGGCACACCACGAGGCGGCGCAGGTTCGCGCTCACCCCGGGTCCTCTTCGGTGATCTGCTCCGAGCCCTTGAGGCTGAAGACCCCGCCCCCCGCGTCGCTCGTCGCCTGGCGCAGCGCGAGCCCGACCGCCTTGAAGCCGGCCTCGATGATGTGGTGGCGGTCTTCTCCTGCGAGCACGCGGACGTGCAGCGTGGCGCCGAGCGAGCCAGCAAACGAACGCAGCACGTGGGTGTACAGGCGGCTCGGCAGCTTGCCCGCGAAATGGAAGCGGCCGCCTGCGTCGATCACGGCGTGGACGAGGGCGTCGTCCATCGGGATGGTCCGCTCGCCGAAGCGGGCAGCGGCCTCGGGCATCGCCGCGCGCACGGCTCGGCCGAGCGTGATCGCGACGTCTTCCATGACGTGGTGGGTGAGGTCGCCCTCGGCTCGCACCCGCCCCTCGAGCCCCGCGTACTTGAGCAGCGTCGATAGCATGTGGTCGTAGAACGGTAGACCCGTGGAGACCTCGACCGACGACAGGCCTGGCGCGCTCGAGCGAGCGAGCGAGACCTCTACGCGTGTCTCCTTCGTCTTGCGAACGATCTTCTTCACCTTGAAAACTCCCGTGCGACGAGCGCGGCATCGAGCGCCCCGGTGTACAGCGCCATGCCGATGACGGCGGCGGCGCAGCCGAGGCCCGCGAGCACCCGCAGGTCCTCGACTCTACCGACGCCGCCGGAGGCGATGATCTTCGCGGACGAGGCGGAGACGACGTCTCGATAGAGGTCGGCGTCCACTCCCGAGAGGGTCCCCTCGACGTGAACGGCGGTCACCAGGACGCCCGCGAGATCGAGCCCGGATATCCCCTGCAACAGGGCGTCGATCGAGCGACCGCTCCCCGCTGCCCACCCTCGGGTGAGGACCTCCCGCCCCCTGACGTCGAGCGACAGGACGACCTGCCCCGGCAGCGCGGCCGCCACCTCGGCGAGGAAGGCGGGTTCCTCGACCGCTCGCGTGCCCACGACGACGCGCGCCGCGCCGCGCTGGGTCAGCGCGAGCGCTCGCTCGACCGTTCGCACGCCCCCGCCGACCGTGACGCTCAGGCCGCCCACACGCAGCAGCGCGTCGATGACCTCTGCGTTGTCTCCGCGGCCTGTCGCAGCGTCGAGGTCGACGACGTGCAGCTGCCCAAACCCCGCGGCGCGGAACGCCTCGGCCTGCGCGACCGGATCGGGCAGGCGCACCCGCTCTTCGTCGAACGAGCCGCCGACCAGCTGAACGCAGGCGCCCTCACGCAGATCGACCGCGGGCATCGCGATCACGCGGCGACCCTCCGAACGAGGGCGGCGAGCAGCTCGAGGCCAGCCGACGAGCTCTTCTCCGGGTGGAACTGGACGCCGATCGTCCGCCCTTGCTCGACGATCGCCGGGAACGTGTCGCCCTCCACGGTGGTCGTCGCGAGCACGCGAACGGTGGGCGCCGGCCGGCAGGCGAACGAGTGGGCGTAGTAGACGGCGTCGGGGAGCTTGAGCTCGCCGACGTGCGCGGCGGGGCTCAGCGCGCTCCACCCCATGTGCGGTCTCCGCGGCGACCGGAGCAGGGTGACGTCCCCCCGCAAGAAGCCGATGCCGTCGCCTGGCGCCTCCTCGCTGCGCTCGAAGAGCATCTGCATCCCCAAGCACACGCCCACGCACGGAAGCCCTGCTTCGAGCGCGCCCTTGAGGATCGGCCCAGCCGCGCGCAGGTCGAGGGCGCCCCAGCCGCCGACCCCGGGCAACACCAAGAGCTCGGCGCGAGTCGCTGCCAGCGCGCTCGACTCGATCGTGATCCTCGCGCCGGGCACGGCGCGGTCGAACGCCTTCTCGAGGGAGTGGAGGTTGCCGACGCCCGAGTCGTAGAGCGCGATCTTCACGTGAGGACCTCGGCCAGGGTCGGCAGGATGCGCTCCATCAGCGGCCAGGGCCCGACCGAGATGCGGAGCGCGTCTCCAAGACCCTCGAGGCCCGGGAACGGCCGCACGGCGACGCCGAGCGCACGGAGGCGAGTCGCGCGCGCGGCCGCGTCGGGCACCGAGACCAAGACGAAGTTCGCAGCGCTGGGAACGAACGCGAGGCCTCGCCCCTCGAGCCACGCCTCGAAGCGAGCGCGCGCGCTCAGCACCTCTCGGACGCCCTCCTCGACCCACGCGTGATCGTGGTCGACCACCGCCTCCGCCATCTCCTCGGCGAGCCGGGTGATCTTGTAGGGACCGCGCGACTTCTCGACCTCGGAGACGAGCGCTGGTGGGCCTACGGCGAATCCGATCCGCGCGCCGGCTAGCCCCCACGCCTTGGAAAGCGTGCGCACGACCAGCAGCTTGCCGCGCTCGCTCGCCTCGCGCACGAGGCTCTCGCCGGAGTACTCGACGTAGGCCTCGTCGAGGATCACGAGGCCCGGAGCGTCCTTCACCACCCGATCGATCGCGGCGCGCGACGCGCGCGTCCCGGTGGGGTTGTTCGGCGAGCAGACGTAGATGACGCGAGCCCCCGTCGCGAGCAGCGCGTCGGCGTCGATGTCGTGAGCGCGCTCGCCGCCGAGCAGGGGGACGGGCCGCGGCTCGAGCGCGTTCATGTGACAGAAGAACGGGAGCATCGCGAACGTCGGCACCGAGTAGGCGAGCGCGTCGCCCGGGCCCGCGAACGCGCGGATCGCCGAGTCGAGGACGTCATCGCTGCCGCAGCCGGTCACGATCGAGTCGGCGCCGATCGACAGCCGCGCCGCGAGGGCGCGCTTCAGCCCGTCTGCGTAGTGGCTCGGGTATCGGGCGAGGGACTCCGACTCGGCACGCCCGAGCACGGCGAGGGCGCTCGGCGGCGCGCCCCGCTGGTTCGTGTTGTCCGAGAGATCGACGGCGCAGGGACGCCGACCCGACGTGTAGAGGGCCATCTTCGCATAGCTCGGGCGCGCCGCAGGCCCAGCGCGCTCTTCGCCGCCCGGCGCCGTCCCGCCAAACGCGGCCGCGGCGGCGGCGTGGGCGGGCAGGCCCTCCGAGCTGGCGAGCAGCCCGACGTCATCAGCCATGTTCGAGGCCGCGCCGCGGCCGATGCGCTGCGTGGTGGTCCAGCGCACGAAATCGAGGCTCGACAGCCCCGAGAACGAGCGCGCCGCGGTCGCCGTGGGCAGTACGTGGTTCGCTCCCGTCATGTAGTCGCCGAAGGCGACGGAGGCGCCCTCGCCGAAGAAGACGGTGCCCGCGTTGCGCAGCCGCGGCAGCAGCGCGCTGGGGTCGCGGACGGCGAGCAGCAGGTGCTCGGCCGCGTATTCGTTCGCGAACGCGAGCGCGCCTTCGAGGTCGTCGTAGGAGAGGACCGCGCCTCGGCTCGACAGGGAGGCGCTCACGATATCGAGGCGCACAGGGGCCGACTTCGCGAGGGCGTCGGCGACGGCGCGCGCCAGCTCCTCAGACGAGAGCAGAGCGACGCAGCTCGCCTCCGGGTCATGCTCAGCCTGCGCGCACAGCTCACGGGCCAGGTGCGCTGGGTCGGCAGTCTCGTCGGCGAGGATCAGGATCTCGCTGGGCCCAGCGGGCGAGTCGATCCCGACCACGCCCGCGACCTGACGCTTGGCCTCCGCCACGTACGCGTTGCCAGGCCCAACGATGCGATCGACGCGCGGGACCGTCTGCGTTCCGAACGCGAGGGCGGCGATCGCCTGCGCGCCGCCGAGCGCGAAGACGCGCGTGGCCCCGCCGATCGCCGCGGCCGCGAGGACGACGTCGCTCGGGGCACCGCTCGGCCCTGCGGGCGAGCAGACGACGACGTCGCCGACGCCGGCGGCTCGGGCAGGGACGACGCCCATGAGCACGCTCGACGGGTACGCCGCGCGACCCCCGGGCGCGTAGACTCCCACCGCGGCCAGCGGATCGGCGCGCCGAGCGACCCACACGCCGGGCTCACTCTCGACCTCGACGGGGCTCGGGAGGAACGCTCGTTGCACGCGCTCGATGTTCCGTGCCGCCCGCTCGAGCGCGCGGCAGAGGCCGCGATCGAGGCGCGACAGCGCGGCCTCGAGCGCGGCGCGGGGCACCTCGAGCGAGCTGAGCTCGGCCCGATCGAGCTCGCGGGTGAGCGCGAGGAGGGCGTCGTCCCCGCCCTTTCGGACCTGCTCGAGGATCCCGCGGACCCGCGCCTCGACGACCGGATCGACGTCCGCGCGACCGCGCTCCAGGATGGCGCCGCGATCGGCGGGCGTGAGCGTGCGCAGCGAGCCCGTGAAGCGTGCGCCCAACGTCACGGCACGAGCCTCTCGATGCGGGTGACGAGGATCCCCTCGCAGCCGAGGGCCTTCAGGGCGAGGGTCGTCTTGAAGACGCTCTTCTGGGGGACGACCGAGTGGACCGCGACGAAGTCGGTCCCGAGCACGTCGACGACGGTCGGACCCCGCAGCCCCGGCAGGAGCGTTCGGACGGCCTCGAGCGAGGCTCGCGGGACGTTCGCCATCAGGTACCGCTGGTCGCGCGCCCGGATGACGCTCGAGAGCGCGAAGGCCAGATCGTCGAGGCGCCCCGCGATGCTGGGGTCGAGCGACGCCCGCGGCGCACAGATGAGGCGCGCCGAGGACTCTACGACCGTCGCGACCTCTTGCAGGCCGTTCACCCGCAGCGTCGAGCCCGTCGAGACGAGGTCGACGATCGCGTCGGCGACCCCGAGGTGGGGCGTGACCTCGGCCGCGCCGTTGATCGGGACGATGTGGACAGGCTTGCCACGTGCCTCGAAGAAGCGGGCCGCGACGCGCGGGAACGAGGTGGCGACGCGCGCTTGGGCGGGCAAGCTGTCGAGGGTCGCGCCCTCACGGCTCGGCACCGCCACGACCAGGCGGCACCTGCCGAAGCCCAGATCGAGCAGCGTGTCGACCTCCCGGCCGGACTCGGCGACGCAGTCCCAGCCGGTCACGCCTGCGTGAGCGGCGCCGTCTGCGACGAACTCCGGGATGTCTTGGGCGCGCACGAAGAGCGCGGTGAATCCCTCACCGATCGAGGCCGTGAGCGCACGCTCACTCTCGATGCGTACGCCGAGCCCCGCGGCCTCTAGGACGGCTCGGACGTTGTCGGCCAGGCGACCCTTGTTGGGTAGGGCGATCTTGATCACGGCTCACTCCGTCAGGGGGAGCTCTTTTAGCGCACGCGCACGGCGGGTGGGTCAGCGATCGGCGCGCGGCTCGATCACGCGAACGCGCCCCACTCGTCCTCGAGGAGCCGGATCGCGTCGATGAGATCGACCGCGACGCTCTGGGCGAGCCACTCGTCGGCTTGGCGCCCAGCGGCGATCGCGCTGAAGGTGGGAGGAACGAGCCTGCCTGCGAGCTGGGTGAGCACACGACCGGCGCGCTGCAGGCGCCCGACCCACTCGGTGTCGCGGTATGCGCCTTCGGACTGGATGAGGATGGTCTTGCCGAGGCTGAGGAACCGAGCGCGCAGCACGTCGGTAGGCTCGTCTCGTTGGCTGACGCTGCGCCGAAGATCGGCGAGCCCGCGCAGGACGAGGCCGACCGGAGACCCCGGCGTGACCGGCGCGACGGTCAGCGACGCCCTCACGGAGCGGATCGCGAGGTAGTGCTCACCGTGCGGCGCCTCGACCCCGGCGACGAACTCCGCGCCGGTCGCTTCGGCCGCGCGCAGCGCGAGCTCGCGAGCGGTCGCCTGATCGACGACGAGGCTGTCACCCATCTCCTCCAGCCGGGCGATCCCGACGGCCGACAGCAGCGGGTCGGCCCACGCCATGACGAGGCGCTGGGCGTCCTTCACCCAGGTGGCGAGGACCTGCGCGCGCCTCGGCGACCGGGACCTGCGCGTCGTCGAGCCACACGAAGCGCCCGTCCTTCGGCTCGAAGCGCTGCGTCCGCGCGACGAGGCCGAGCTCGTCGATCCGGCGCTCGAGCGCACGCTCGGCCTGCTCCCAGCGGTGCAGCGGCGAGAGGGGCTCGCGGCCGTCTTCCCAGTCGACGTTCTCGACAGAGACCGACGGCACGGTGAGCTCGGGCCGCGGCGTCATCGCGGTCCGAACGGGGATGATGGGCGGCGACGCTGCCGCGTCCAGCCTGAGCGCGGCGGCGATCGCCGGCCGCGCCGCTGCCCCGCGGCCGTTCGCCGGGCGCTCGCTTGCCGAGGGGGGGCGCTGACGGAGGCGCGCCGTGGAGGTGCGCGCCTGCTTCTTCTTCAGCTTGCTGGTGCCACGGTGCGGTCGGTTCATCGTTTGGACTGCGTCGAAGAGGGCGACCTCGGGGAGGGGCGCGGCGCGCAACCAGAGCTTAGCTCCCTCTCGAGGGGGTGGCTTCGTGCTCGCGCGCTCTCAGAGCCCATCAGGATATGCGCTCTTTTCGGGCAGCGAACTGAAAACCAACAAGGCGACCTCGCGCCGGGGCGCGCGGGCCTCAGCGGCGTGGCACGCCGTGGAAGTAGTAGCCTTTGCCGAACGGCGCGAAGCGGTAGTTGCCGTAGGTCCAGTCGTACCCTGGAGCGTCCGCCACCATGTCGCGGAGCTCCTCTTCGGAGTAGACGCGCAGGGTGCTGATCACGCCGTCCCAGATGGAGGACAACAGGCCGATCGGCGTCGCCCATGTGATCAGCGCGCGCGCCAGCCGCTGGTCGCGCGCATAGAGCGGAGAGCTCGCGAGCGCGAGCAGGCCCGCGGGCGCAAACGCCGCGAATCGCCCGGGAGATCGCTCGAACCCCTCAGCGACGAAGATCGGCGCGCGGTTGTCGACCGCGTCGCGGAGCACCCCCCTCGCGAGCGGCGGAGGGAGGTGGTGCAAGACGTTGATGATGGTCCGTGCGCGCCCGTTGGAGAGGTCCTCGGGGATGCGCGTCGCGTCCGTCGATTGGGCCACGAAGTCGATCGACCTCGGGTGGCGCTCTCGCAGCGTGGACCACGCCTGGGACCTAGGGAACAGATCCGTCAGCGTCCAGCGCACCTGCCGGCCGCGGCGCTCCAGCGCGGCGACGAGGATCTCGGCAGGGCCGCCTCCCCCCGAGCCGAGGTCCAAGACCGCGGAGGTTCCCGCTGCCTCGAGGAAAGCCTCGAGCGGCTCGACCAGCCCGTCGAGGATCTTTCCCCACACGAGGGTGCGGCTGAGGGCCTCTATGATGACGTCCCGGAGCACCGCGGGGACCGCGGGGTGATCGTTGAGCTCGAAGGCTTGCACGCGAGGGATCTTCATGGCGAGGCTGCTAAGAGCTATCGAACCCCCGTGCGCCTGACCACTCGCATCGCGCTCGTGCTGTGCTGCGCCGCGTGGGCCGCGCCGCGCGAGGCGTCGGCGCAAGCGCCGGCCGAGGGCAAGACCGCGACCCTCGGCTGGGCGCGCCTCGAAGGGGCCGACGGCTGCATCGGGACCCAAGAGCTCGCGCAGGCCGTCGAGAAGCTGCTCGGGCGAGCGGTCTTCGTGCCAGCGTCGGTCGCGGAGCTAGCGATCGAGGGGCGGGTCGAGAAGCGGGCGGATGGCAGCTTTCGCGCGGTGCTCTCGGTCTCGAACCCGAAGGGTGAGTCGCTCGGCACGCGCGAGCTCTCGGCGGAGACCTCGTGCGCGAACCTGAGCGAGCCGGCCGCGCTCGCCGTCGCGCTCATGATCGATCCCGACGCCGCGCTCGGCGGGCCCCCGCCGAAGCCGAAGGAAGACCCCAAACCTCCCGACCCGCCGGTGAGGACGGTGTACGTGCCGGTCGCGGTCCCCGTGAAGGAGCCACGCCCTCCGCCTCCACCGACCTGGAGCGGCGACGTCGCCCTCGGCTTCGCGATGGGGTTCGGTTGGCTCCCGTCCGTGAACCCGGGCGCCTATGGCGCCGCGTCGCTCGAGCCGCCGGGGTTCGTCCCGCTCGAGGGGGCGCTCACGTTCTTCGCGCCGATGGAGGCCGACGTGCCCGAGGGTGCGGCGGTGAGCTTCTACTCGCTGCAAGGGGCGGGTTACCTCTGCCCGCTCGGTTACGCGGGGTCGATCGGCGGCGTCCGCGCCTGCGGCGGCCTCGTCGGAGGGTTCGTCGTCGCGAACGCCGAGGGCTTCGACTTCGAAGCCCCCGACGAGAGCGGCATCTACGGGACGATCGGCGCCACGCTGCGAGGACGCGGCACGCTGAGGGTGTACGAGCTCTTCCACCTCGGCCTCGGGGCCGACTTCACCGTCCCGTTCATCCGGCCCGACTTCGTCTACACCCGGTCCGACGGGTCGGTCGGCCGGGTCTTCCAGTCGGCGTACGTGCTCGGCGCGCTGCAGGCCTTCGCGATGGTCTCGTTTCCTCGATGATCGCGTCGCCCGATCAGAAAAAAGACCCCGTGGCGCCATGAGCCCGTCGGTGCCTCCCTTCACCGAGGTGTTCCGCCAGCACGCCCCGTTCGCGTGGCGTTGCTTGCGGCGCCTGGGCGTGGCGGCCGGCGATGCGGACGACGTGTGCCAGGAGGTGTTTCTCGTGGTCTACCGAAAGCTCGCCGACCTCGACCCCGAAGCCTCCCTGCGCGCCTACATCTATGGGGTGTGCTTGAAGAAGGCCGCCGACCACCGCAAAAAGGCGCACGTGCGGCGCGAGGCTCCGGCAGACGCGCTCCCCGAGTCGGACAGCGCGCTCGCCGGTCCGGACGTGACGCTCGACCACCGGCGCGCCCTCGCGAAGCTCGACGTCGCGTTGATGGCCCTCGACGAGGACAAGCGCGCAGCGTTCGTCCTGTACGAGGTCGAGGGTCTGAGCCTCCAGGAGATCGCCTCCGCGAGCGGGTGTCCGCTGCAGACCGTCTACTCGCGCCTGACGGCTGCGCGCCGGTACGTCGAGTCGAGCCTCGCCGAGACCCGAGAGGAGCTGCGATGAGCGCGGACGAACGTGAGCTCGTCCGGCTCGCGTCGAGCGGCTCCGGCGCCCCCGATGACGTGAGGCGCGCGCTCGAGGCGGCCAGCCTGGACGTCCCCTCGAAGGAGCGGGTCGAGGAGATGCTCGCGCGGTTCCCATTTCCTCCGCCCAACGATGGCGGAGCAGGACCTGCCGAGGGTGACCCTTCAGCGTCCGGCGCGACAGGTGCGGGGGCCGTGGCGAGCGCAGCCGCAGGCGCCTCGAAGGCCGCTGGGCTGAAGCTCGCCCTCGCCCTGGGCGCGGTAACGGTCGCGGCCGCCGGCACGGTTCTCGCGCTGCGCGCGCCCCCCGAGCCGTCGCCTGCCGCTCCGACTCACAGCGCCGCGCCGGCAGCTCCGAGCGCCCTGCCTGCCCTCACGGCAACGAACGAGCAGGCCTCCGCGGGCGCGAGCGGGGTCACGAGCGCGAGCGCCGGGGCGAGCTCTTCAGTCGCGGCGCCGACGGCTCTGCCCAAGTCTGGAGTGAGCGCGGGAGCGAGCGCCGCGCCGTCGGCGAGCGCGCCTCCACCTCGGGCGGAGCTCGAGCTGCTCAAGGAGGCGCACCAGCTCCGCGCCCAAGACCCCTCGCGGGCGCTCGCGCTCGTCAGCGAGCACGCCTCCGCCTATCCGAAGAGCGCGATGGGCCAGGAGCGCGAGATGATCCGGATCGAGGCCTTGCTCAACAGCGGAAAGCGGGCCGAGGCGAAGGCGCTCGCCGACGCGTTCCGCGCGAAGAACCCGACCTCGGCCTACGCGCGTCGGCTCGACGCGCTCTTTCCGCCGTAGCCGCGGGCGCAGGCAGGAAGCTCGAGCCACGCGTCGCGCCCCGAAGTTGGCCCGAGCCGCGGCGGTCCGCTAGGCGCTCGGACATGAAGCTCCTCGGCCCCGCCTTCACCCTCTCGCTGGCCGCGCTGCTCGCGGGCTGCGCCACCTCTTCGCACGGCGTCCGAGCGGCCGCCGACCCCGCTGATCCCTCGACCGAGGCGGCGGCGAACGACGCCACGACCGACAGCGACGCCGCGATCGAAGCCCCGGGCGTCGACGTCGCCGATGCCAAGAGCGACGCGACGGACGCGGACCCCCGCCAGGTCGGCGACTACGTGACGTTTGCGTTCACCGGCGCCTACCGCAAGGCTCCGCTCAAGCTGACGCGCAGGGTCGTCGCCCGCTCGCAGGGCTCGATCACCCTCGACTACGCCTTCACCGAGGGCACCAAGACCGACACCCTCCGCGCTGTGCTCGCGGCCGGCGAGGGCGGCGAGGTCCTCAGCGTCGCGCACGTCCAGCCCGACGGGTCCACGAAGCCCGCCACGCCAGGCGCGCTTGAGGCCAAGATGGCTGGCACGGCCGCCGTCGCGGACGAGAACGAGGCGCTGCTCGACGAGCGGCGAACGACGATGAACGTCGGCGAAGCGGAGATCGGCGCGACGAGGTCGACCTACAAGGTTCGCGTCGGGAAGAAGTCGGCGACGCTCGAGACCACGACGTCCGAGGGCTTCGCGTGGGGCGATCTGGGAGGAAAGATCACGACCGAAGACGGCGTCGTGTTCTTCCAGGCGCAGCTGGTCGACGCGGGCGGTCCGTCGAGCGCTCGCGCCTCGCTCTGAGGGCCGCGCGGACGGATCCCGTTGCTTCGAGGCGCCCGATTGGCCATCGTCTTTCGTCCCATGCGAAAGACGATCGCGGGCGCTCTCCTCGCGGGTGCGCTCCTGTCCTGCGGGCCCCCGGAGCGCCAGCTGTCGCCGAGAGGCGCGCTGTCCGCCCCGTCCCAGGCCGCGTCGGTCGCGCCCGCGCCGCGTGAGGTCGTCGTGTCGCTCGTCGGCACGAACGACCTGCACGGCCGGGTGTTCTCGCTCCCGTTGCTGGGTGGGTACGTGGAGAACCTGCGGGCCGCGCGGCAGCGCGACGGCGGTGGGGTCCTGCTCGTCGACGCGGGGGATATGTTCCAAGGCACCCTCGAGTCCAACCTGCTCGAGGGTAAGCCCGTGCGCGACGCGTACCGGGCGCTCGGGTACGCCGCGGTGGCTGTCGGCAACCACGAGTTCGACTTCGGGCCGGTCGGGCCCGCGCCGACGCCGCGCGCGCCTGGCGACGATCCTCGCGGCGCCCTGAAGGCGCTCGCCCTGGAGGCGCCGTTCCCGTTCTTGCTCGCGAACGTGCACGAACGCTCGACCGGCAAACGCGTCGACTACCCCAACATGCCGTCGAGCGTCGCGGTGAGCGTCGCCGGCGTTCGCATCGGGATCATCGGAGTCACGACCGAAGACACCCTCACCACGACCATCTCGAGCAACGTGAAGGATCTCGCGATGGCGCCGGTCGCGGAGACGATCGTGAAAGAGTCGGCGGCGCTGCGCGCCGCTGGGGCGCGCGCCGTCGTGGTCCTCGCCCACGCGGGCGGCAAGTGCCACACCTTCACGAACGACCTCAAGGCAGACAAGTGCGAGGTCGACGCCGAGATCTTTCGCGTCGCGAGGGCGCTGCCCAAGGGCACCGTCGACGCCATCGTCGCGGGCCACACCCACGCGGGCGTCGCCCACGAGGTCCAGGGCATCCCCATCATCGAGCAGTACTCGTACGGGCGGTCGTTCGGGCGGGTCGACCTCAAGTTCGTGGGAGAGCCCCCTGTGCTCGCCGGCCATCAGCTCCACGCGCCAAGGCAGCTCTGCCCCGCGGACGACAAGCCTGACTTCTCCACGTGCGAGCCCGGGAGCTACGAGGGCGCGGTCGTGACGCGGAGCGCCGAGGTGGCCCGAGCCATCGACTCGGGCGTCGTGGCCGCCAAGGACAAGCGAGCCTCGATCGTCGGCCCGACCGTCACCGCCACCATCCACCGCAGCTACCAGACCGAGAGCGCGCTCGGGAACCTGTTCGCCGACCTCATCCGCACGGGCACGCCCGGCGCCGATATCGCGCTCATGAACGGCGGCGGCCTGCGCGAGGATCTGCCCGCAGGTCAGCTCTCGTACGGCGCGCTCTTCGAGGCCTTCCCGTTCGACAACCAGATCGCGACGGTGACCATCAAGGTGGCCGACCTCGAGCAGATCGTCGCCGCGCACATCGGGCATGCAGGCGGCGGGGTGCTGTCGTTCTCGGGCGCCCACGTGCACGCGAGGTGCGACGGCAAGCGCGTCGACGTTCAGCTCGAGCGCAGCACGAAAGGCAAGGCCTGGACGGACGATGACACCATCGTGCTCGCGGCGAGCGACTTCATGTTGCTGGGCGGCGACTCGTTCTGGGGCGATGTGAAGCCGGTCCCCATCACGGTCGCCGACGCGCTCGTTCGCGACGTCCTGGAGTCCGGGCTGAAGGGGATGAAGTCGCTCGCGCCCGGCGAGCTGTTCGACGCCAAGCGCCGGCGCCTCGCGCTCCCGACCCCACGCCCGGTGCGCTGCGACTGAGGCTGGCCGCTGGCCGGGCTCATTGGTAGCGGATCGAGCCGACCCACGCCTTGCGGTTCTGGGCGCGACCGCCCTCGGTCTTGCTCGACGCGACCGTCAGCTCGGAGCCCGAGCCCAGCACCTTCACGCGGGCCTTGTCGATGCCCTCGTTCGCGAGGGCGCTCTGGACGGCGACCGCCCGCGAAAGCGACAGGCGCGCCGCGTCCGCCTCCCCAGGATCGCAGTGCCCCCGCACGGTGACGTCCGAGGCCTTGTGCGTCTTCAATACGTCGGCGAGCCGCTGCACCTCGGCCTGGCCCGCGGCGTCGAGGCTCGACGAGCCTTCGGTGAACGAGATGCCAGCGCCGAAGTGGAACGACTGTGGCGCCACACAGGAGAGGCACGGCATGAGCAACACCCCCGGCTTCGGCCTCGCCGAATGCTTGAGCCAGACCTGCAGAGACAAGACCCCCGTCCTCGCCGCCCTGGCATCGAGCAGCGCGCGCACCTTGGGGATGAGGCCCTCTCGCAGGAACGCCTCGTGAGCCGCGCCGAGCTCCATCGTCTCGTCGAGCAGGTCAGGCGGGGGGTACCCGCAGAGGCCGAAATCGCGCGGCTTGGGGACCGCGTCTTCGATCCTGAGCAGCTCCTTGGCCGCGGCCGTCCACTTCGGCTTGCACTCGTCTTCGCGCAGATCGCACACGGGGGGCGGCGCCTCGTAGAGGACGCGCAACGCCTCGTAGACCTTCGTCACATCGTCGACCACCTTCTGCCGCTGGGAGGCCTCTGCCGCGCCGAGCTTCTTCGACACATCGAGCGGCGGGGCGTCCGACATGAGCGCCGACCACGCCACCGATGGGCCAGGCTCCGGAGCGGCGCTGGCGGTGAGCGGCGCGGAGGCCGAGGCGACGGGGGGTACGTCGACGGTGGTCGGCGGCGGTGTGCTCGATGCCCCGTCGGGAGCGGCCGCCGGCGAGCAGCCTAGCGCCGTGAGCAGCGACGAGACGAGCAACGCGCGCCGCTGAAGGATGGATTCTGCGTCTGCGTCGGGATCGCGTCGTTCGGCCATGGTGGGTGCGCGTTGCGTGAGAGGGAGGCGCAGGACATCTTACCGGTCGCGCGCCGCGTCGCTACGATGTCGCGCATGCGATCGGAGCGCGTTTGAACTTTCGCCTCTTCGTCTACGGCACGTTCATGAAGGGTGAGCGCGAGCACGACCTCGTCGCGGGCTCGACCCCCCTCGGCCCCGCCAAGACAGCGAAGGGCTTCGCGCTCGTCGAATCGCGCGCGCTCGCGGGGCTCGTCGAGGGAGGGGACGGCGCTGTCATCGGCGAGCTGTACGAGATTTCGTACGACACCCTCCGCGCCTGCGACAAACGCCGGGACAGCCCGACGCTGTTCGAACGCAGGGAGATCCCCCTCGAGGACGGCTCCGTCGCGCACGCATACGTCCTGCGCCAAGATCAAGCGCGCGGCCTGCGACGCGTCCGCGGCGGGGACTGGCGCCAGCGCTTCGCCGTGCCGAAGCCCGAGGGCGGCGCGCTGATCGAGTGGGCGCGGGCGCGCCACCGTCGCTGAAGCTCAGAACGGCTCGATCGTGGTCTCGCGAAGGATCCCCACGCGGACCTTGCGCTGGGTCCCCTTCTTGAGCCGCTTGAGCTCCTCGAGGTCCTTCGGTGTGTACTCGTGGAGCTTCTTCTCGCGGTCCTCGAAGACCACGTGGTACTTCGCCTCGTTCCGGGTGCGCTCTTTCTCGCCCGGCCCGACGCCTTGGTTGAGCGCGACCTTCGCGTCGCTCGGCCACCGCGGCTCGTCGAACGAGCCCACCTCGGAGACGCTGCGGTGGAGCTTCCACTCCCAGTTCTTCCACGTGTACCACTCCCGATAGACAGGCACGTCCTTGTACCTAGGGACCTCGCGGTACCGCGTCTCGCTGCAGTACTTCGTCGAGCAGCGTTGGTCGCCGCCCGAGCAGGTCTTGAACCCGTTGTTGTTGGTGGTACAGCTCACGGGCGTCTTCGAGCACGTCTGGCCGCAAGCGACGCGCTCCGTATAGGCCTCGCGCTCGGTCCCGTCCCGCACCTTGTCGTTGTGATGGAAGCGCTGCCCCCGCGGCACGATCTCGAACGCGCTAGCGGGGCGGCTCTCCGCGAAACCTTGCCCCTCCACCACCATGTACCGCTCGACCAGCACCTTGTGCTCCCACGTCCGCTCGAGCACCTCGGCCGTCACGACGCGCGTGCGGAACAAGAGGTAGAGCCCGCCGGCGATCGAGAGCACGACCGAGGCGACGACGAGCAGGAGCCAGTAGTGCTTGAACCAGGAGACGAACGGCGCTGGAGGGGGCGGCGCTGGCAGCGGGGGCGGCGCGCTCGCCGCCTCCGCCTTCGCGCGGTTCGCGTCGCCGATGTAGCTCGAGAAGTAGGTCGCCGGCCTCGCGGCCTCGCCCTGCCCCGCCCCGCACTCGGCGCACGTGCCGTTGTCGCGGCGCTGGTGTGAGCCGCAGTATCGGCAAGCCCAGTCAGCGCCGGCCGTCGCTTGAGCGATCAGCGCAGCGTCGGTGACGCGCTGCTCGTAGCTCGGGACCGCGGTGCCGGGCGCGTCGTAGAACGGCTCGCCCTCCTTCGCCTTCCCACACGCTTGGCACCCCTTGAAGCGACCCAGGTTCTCGGCCTGGCAAGCCGAGCACCGCCACCACATCTCGACTTGAAAGACCGGCATTCGCGACCGTGAAGCTCAGAACCCTGGGTCGCGCACGCGCGGGAGGTTCGTCGAGGTCGCGCTCGGGGTCACGCGAGGCAGAGGAGCCTTGGTCGTCGGTGTCTGCCGGACCTGCAGAGGCCCCGAGGCCGACGACGCAGACGGCGGCGCGGAGGCGTCGGGCCTCTCGGCTGTCGCTGGAGCGGGGCTCGAGCTGGTCGGGGCAGGCTCGACGGCGGTCGCCATCGCCGAGCTCGCCGGCGTAAAGGAGGGGCTCGCGGGAGTCGGTCCCGCGCCCTCGGAGCTCGACGGACGCCTCAGCGCCACGAACGCCAGCACGGCCGCGATGGCCAGGGCCCCGACACCGGCGAGCACGAACGGAGCCCTGCTGCGGGTCGGCTTGCCAGGCTCGAGCGGCGGACTCGTGACGACAGCCGCGTCGGACGCGCCGAGATCGGCGATGGGCCCTGAGCCCGAGCCGGTGTCGAGCCTCGGAGCGCTGCCCGAGACCAGGGAGCCGCCGCTCCCCAGGCTGCCCATGCCTCCGAACGAGCCCGCGCTCGGCGTGAGCTGGGACTGTCCGCTCGGCACCGATGGGAGGCTCGACAGCGCGTCGTCGGAGAGCTCGACGATGCCCTCGGGGACTCCGGGGATGCGCCGCTTCAGCCGCTCATCCGCGACCCGAATGGCCTCCTTGATGGTGCGGCGGCGCTTGTCCGCGCGCTCGCCCAGGACGCTACGGATGTACGCCTTCGGCACAACCGCGTCACCGCGACCAGCCAGCTCTTTCAGGGCGACGTCGAGCGCCTCCGCGAAGTCTTCCATCGTCGCGAAGCGCCGCGACGCGTCCTTCTCGAGCGCCTTCGCGATCGCGGCGTCGAGGCTCGCCGGCGCGCTGGGCGCGACCGACGAGACGCGCGGAAGCGGGGTGGCATCGAACAGACGCTTCAGGGTCGCGATGTCGTCGGGCTGCCGGAACGGATGCGCCCCGGAGATGAGCTGGTAGGCGACGATGCCGAGCGCGAAGATGTCGGTGCGTCGATCGATGTCCCCCCCGCGCGCCTGCTCGGGTGCCATGTAAGGAACCTTGCCCTTCATCTGCCCGGCCTGCGTCTTCGCGGCGTCGTTCGCGGTGGTGGCCTTCGCGATCCCGAAGTCGACGATCTTCACGACGCCGTCCTGGCCAACGAGGATGTTGTGGGGCGAGACATCGCGGTGAACCAGGCCGACGAGCTGGCCATCGTCGTTCTTGACCTCGTGGGCTGCGTGCAGCCCAAGCGCGGCGTCGCGCGAGAGCTGGACCGCGACGGAGATCGGCATCGGGACCTTCGACGCCGCCGCCCGCAAGAGCGCCGTCATCGGCTCGCCATCGACGAACTCCATGACGATGTAGAGGGTGCCGTCTTCCTCGCCGAGATCGATGACCTCGCACACGTTGCCGTGGCGAATCTTCGCCGCGAGCTCGGCCTCCGCGAGGAACATCTGCTCGAACTGAGGGTCGTCGCTCAGGTTCGGCAGCATCGTCTTGATCGCGACGAACTTCTGGAAGCCGCGGTGCCCCTTCATGCGGGCGGCCCACACCAGGGCCATTCCGCCCTGAGCGATGGGCGTGAGCAGCTCGTAGCGGCCGAGCGTGTTGCCTGCGCCGACGTCGCCCAGGGTCGCCATCGCTAAAATTTCCCGGTGAGGGTGAGACCGGTCGGCGCGCCGCGCAGGTGAACGGCGGTCTCCTTGGCTGGAGCCGCGCCGCCCGACCCGGGCTTGACCGTCAGCTCGACGATGAGGAGCGTGCCTCCGACGCCGAGCGCGGCGAGCCCCCCGATGAAGGTCGCGGTCGAGACCGTCGAGTACAGCGAGCCGTTGTCGTAGGTCTCTTGCAGGTCGGGGGGGCAGCTCTGCCCGTCGGGGCCGCACGCCGCGTCGAGGTCGGAGACGGCGCTTTGCTTGAGCCCGAAGAAGACACCTGAGACGACCAACGACGCGGCGCCCGCGCTCATCACCGCGAGGCTGGTACCGAACAGCGGCGACCGCCCGTCGCCCTCCTCGACGCCCAGCGGCGGCCGCACGACCTCGACGCGCGGCTTGAGGGTCATGGCGATCTCTTGCGACTCTCCCTCCTTGGCGACGACCTCGATGAGGCTCTTCTCGTGTCCTGGAGCGCTCAGCTCGAGGCTGTGCGGCCCGGGGTTCACCGAGATGGCAGCGCCGACCGACGCCGGCCCGAGCTCGCGGCCGTCGAGGACCACCGTCGCGACGCCCGCCCCCGCGCCGCGGTGGAGCGTGATCTTGGGGATGCGCGGCTCGAGCTTGGCGATCGCTGATTGGGCCTCCTCCTCGACGTCCTTGACCTTGGAGTCTTTGGCCTCGAGCAAGGCGAGCCGATACGACGCGATGGCCCCGACCCAGTCGCCGACAGCCTCCTCACAGACGCCGATGTGGAAGCGGACCTGGGGAGAGCTCTTGACGAGCGCGACGCCCTTGAACACGGAGAGCGCGCCCTCGTAGTCCTTGGCGACCTCGAGGGCCAGGCCGCGCCTGAACTCTTCGCGCGCCTTGGCGAGCGCCTCTTTGCCCGGCTCCTCCGCCTCGGCCCGAGGGGCGGCGACGCTCGCCAGCGCGAGGCCGAGCGCGATGAGCAGAGCGGGCCGC
Source organism: Polyangiaceae bacterium (assembly GCA_016719945.1). GTDB lineage: Bacteria > Myxococcota_A > Polyangia > Polyangiales > Polyangiaceae > Xiheicaenibacterium. The sequence continues at coordinate 158,284 of JADJYE010000032.1, forward strand.
TTCACAGGCACGCTCCGCTCGAGAGCGTCACGTCGTCGACGTTCCAGCCGCTCATGATCCAGGCGAGGTAGTTGCCCTGCTTGTCGGTGCGGTACCCGAAGCGAACCCTGAACTGCGAGTTCTTGTGGGCCGTCACGTCGTGGGTCCACCGGCTCCATGCGTTCTCGGTGATGAGGTTGTTGCCCACCGAGTCGTTGGTCCACAGCTCGACCCACGAGCTGCCATTGAAGACCTCGACGACGTGGGTCGTGAACGGATCCCAATCGCAGTTGAGCCACCGCCAATAGGTCAGGTTGACCGTGCCCGCAGCGGCCGACAGGTCGATGACGGGGCTCGTCATGTAATAGTAGTCGTGGATCGGGATCGAGTGGTTGCCGCCGATTGCGACGCCGGCGACCCCGTTGTCGGACGAGGGCGTGTGATCGACCCCCGGGTCGGGGAAGCCCTGCTCGTGGCCGGTGCTCACTGTCGCGGGGCCGATCTGCCACTCGGTCCCTAGCTGCCAGCCACGCGAGTTGTCGGAGAAGTCCTCGGAGAGGTAGATCGCCCCACCCGAGCACGCAGCAGAGGCGCACCCGCAGGTGCCATCGGAGCCGCAGGTGATACCGCACCCGCCGCAGTTGGCCGCGTCGCTCGACGTGTTGACCTCACAGCCGTTCGCGCCATCATCGTCGCAGTCGCGGGTCGCCCCGGCACACGCCGCGCAGGTCCCGGTCGCGCAGGTTTGAGCGGCCGAGCAGACCGTGGAGCAATCACCGCAATGGAGACCGTCCGTGTCGGTGTTGACCTCGCACCCGTTGAGCGCGGACATATCGCAGTTGGCGGTCGGGTCGGGGCAGGCGCTCTGGCAGCCGCCATCCACGCAGAAGTCACCTGGAGCGCAGGGCAGGTCGCACCCCCCGCAGTGCGGGCTGGAGCTGTTGGTGTCGGTCTCGCACCCGTTGGCGTCGTTGCCGTCGCAGTTGCCGAAGCCGTCGTCGCACAGCCCGAGCGTGCAGGTGCCCTGCGGGCAGAGGTCCTCGGCGTTCGGGAAGTCGCACGGGGAGGTGCAGCCGCCGCAGCTCGCCGCGGTCTCGAGGCTCGTCTCGCAGCCGTTGTTCGGGTTGGCGTCGCAGTCTTGGTAGTACTCGTCGCACGTGGGCAGGCAGGCGGCGTCGACGCACTCCGTCGCGCCGTGGAAGTTCGTGCACTCGGCGCCGCAGACGCCGCAGTTCGAGAGCGTCGTGAGCAGCGTCTCGCAGCCGGGGTCGTCGTTGCAGTTGCCGTAGCCGACCTCGCACGGGAGCACGCACGCGCCGTTGTCGCAGACCGTGCCCTCGGGGCAGCTGTCGACGCCATCGACGATGACACAGCCGATGCATTGGTTGGTCGGGACGTCGCAGGTGAGCGCCGGCAGGCCCGCACCGCCGCCTTCACCGCCGAGGTTGCAGTCCTCGTCGGCGTCGCAGCCCGGCTCGCAGGTGTTGCCGGACGCGCAGTACTCGCCCAGCTGGCACGTGTTGCCACCCGCGACGCACTCGACGCAGGCCCCAAGGGCGCCGTTGCAGACAGGCGTCGCGGGCGTCGCCGCGCAGTCGTCATCGCCGTCGCACGCCGGGCCCGCGCCGCTGCCTCCAGTCGGCCCTCCACCCGCTGCGCCGCTCCCTCCCTCGCCGACGAACCCGTACTCGGGGAAGCCGCACGCCGACATCATCGCGGCCGTGAGCGCGAGCGACAGCGCGCCCACCACCGCGGTTCGTAAGCGTGCTCCGGCCAGACTCCCAGCGTTCTGGGACTCGTCCCGCATGATCGACATGCTACGCCACGCTGCGGGCGTCCGCACAAGGTTACGGCTCAAGGTGCAGCGTCCAGAAGTGTCCGACAGCCGCCCACCGCAGCGTCCAACCGGCCAGGGCGCCGCGCACCGAGGCTGCCCGGCCTTCGCTAGGTGTTCCCTGCCACCGTGAGCGTCCACTGGTTGTCGACGCCGCACAGATCGCCGCTGACATAGACGACCTCGATCACCAGCCAGACGCTGTCGTCTTCGCCGCCGAAGCCCTGATCGTCATCCCAGCTGTCCGACACCGTCTCGGGTGTGCCCGCGCCGACCTTGAGGGTTCCGTTGCAGTTCGCGGGGCCATCTTGGGAGCCCTGGTAGACCCGCAGGTCGTAGTTCATGCCAGGAGGCGACGCGAGCGTCACCCGGTAGCTGAGGTCGGCCTCGGAGATGCCGCTGTCTGCCTCTTGGATGTGGACCTTGAACCAGCGCGCCTCGTCGCCGGACCGAACGACGGTGTCGCTGCCCTCGTCGCCCGCTACCGCGGAGAGGATCTCGGCGCCCGCGCAGTCCTCCGGGGCCGCGAAGACGCAGGTGAGCGGCGGGCTGCCACCTTCGCCAGGGCTGCCGCCGACAGACGGCGCGCCGCCATCCCCGGCGCTGCCTCCTTGTGCCGCGCCGCCGGTGCTCGGGCCGTTGGCCCCGGTGCCGTTGGCCCCGGTGCCGTTGGCCCCGGTGCCGTCGCCGCCGCCACCGCTCGACGGCCCCGCGCCTCCAGCGGCAGGTCCGCCCCCATCTTCCAGGGTCCCCCCCTCGGCGCATCCGCCGGCGATCAGCACGAGCGCGAACGAGCACCAGGCAACGCGAAGCATGGCCGTATGGTACCCCAGGCCCGGTCGGTTGGGGCAAACGAGGCCGGCCCTGCGGCCCAGTGCTACGCTGCACGCCCCGATGCAGGACTTTCGCAGGTTCCGCGGCACCATCACCTACCTGACCAACGACGCGCTCGAGAGCGCCGTCAACTGCGCCCTCGCCCTCGAGCGACCCCTGCTGGTGCGTGGCGAGCCAGGGACGGGCAAGACCCTCCTCGCCGAGGCCGTCGCCGAGGGCCTGTCGATGCCGATGATCGGCTGGAACGTGAAGAGCACGACGAAGGCCCAGGAGGGGCTGTACGTCTACGACACGGTCCAGCGCCTGTACGACTCGAGGTTCGGGGACGGCGACGTGCGCGACATCAAGCGCTACATCAAGCTCGGGCCGATGGGGAAGGCGTTCGTCGCGGAGGAGCGAAGCGTGCTGCTCATCGACGAGGTCGACAAGGCGGACCTCGAGTTCCCGAACGACCTGCTCCACGAGCTCGACCGCATGCGCTTCCGCATCGTCGAGACCGGCGAGGAGGTGGTGGCCAAGCAGCGGCCGGTCGTGATCATCACCAGCAACAACGAGAAGGAGCTGCCGGACGCTTTCTTGCGTCGCTGCGTCTTCCACTTCATCGACTTCCCCGAGCCAGAGTTCATGCGCCGCGTCGTCGACGTTCACCACCCGGGCCTCGAGAGCAAGCTCGTGGATCAGGTCGTGTCGGTGTTCTACGAGATCCGCAACTCGATGCGCCTCCGCAAGCGCCCGTCGACGAGCGAGCTCATCGACTGGATCGCAGTCTTGAAGCGCTCTGGCGTCGAGGACGTGAAGCTCGACAAGAACCTGCCGTTTCTGGGGACGTTGCTCAAGAAAGAGCAAGACATCGTCTCGTTCGCGGATCAGCTCGCCGGGGGGCGCCGGTACCGCTCTTGAGCCCCCGATGTTCGTCGACTTCCTGTACGACCTGAGGAGACGCAAGGTGCCTGTCGGCGCCAGGGAGGCCGTGTCGCTCGCGCGGGCGCTCGGCTTCGGCCTGCACGACAGCTCCCTCGACGGATTCTACTTGGTCTCGCGCTCGCTGCTCGTCCACGACGAGAAGCACCTCGACGACTTCGACGTCGCGTTCGCGGAGCACTTTCGCGGGGTGCACATCGAGAGCAAGAAGATCGCCGAGGAGCTGCTCTCCTGGCTGCGCGATCCGATCAAGATCCGGGAGCTCTCCGACGAGGAGCGCGAGGCCCTCAGGAAGCTCGACCTCGACGAGGTGCTCAAGGAGCTCGAGGAGCGCATCAGGGAGCAGAAGGAGCGCCACGACGGCGGTAACCGGTGGGTGGGCACCGGGGGCACGTCGCCCTTCGGCTCGGCGGGCGTCAACCCCAGCGGGGTCTCCATGGGCGGCAAAGGCGGGCGCGGGGGCGCGGTCGTCTCCGCCGACGCTCGCAAGTATCGTCCGTACCGCAGCGACGTCACCCTCGACACGCGCATGATCGAGGTCGCGCTCCGCAAGCTCAGGGTGTTCGCGCACGAGGGCGCCGAGCAGGAGCTCGATATCGAGGGCTCGATCCGGGAGACGGCTCGCAACGCGGGCGAGCTCGAGATCGTGACGCGCCCACCGCGCCGCTCGAACACCCGGGTCGTGCTCATGATGGACGTCGGCGGCTCGATGGACCCGCACGCATACGTGATGAGCCAGCTCTTCAGCGCGGCGAAGCGGGCGAGCCACTTCAAGGAGCTGAGGACCTACTACTTCCACAACTGCGTGTACGGCCGCGTGTACAAGACCGAGGCGTTCCTCGAGCCCGTCACCCTCCGGGACGTGATGGCCGAGTGCAACCCGACGACGAAGCTCGTGATGGTCGGCGACGCGCTCATGGCGCCGTACGAGCTGCTCGGCTCGAGCGGCTTCACGGGGGACGAGGGGCGCGTCCCGGGGCTCGAGTGGCTCAGGCAGCTGAAGGATCATTTCCATCGCGCCGTGTGGCTCAACCCCGAGAGCTGGCGATCGTACCGCGGCACCACGATCGACCCCATCGCGCAAATCTTCCCCATGTTCGACCTCACGCTCGAGGGGCTCGGTGAGGCCGTCACCGAGCTCCTGCGGGGAGGGAAGCGCTAGGTGCTCGACGGCGTCGTCGTGCTCGCCGCGCGTATCCACCGGATGTACCAGGAGCGGACAGGCGCGAGCCGCTGGACGCTCGGGGTCGTGCTCGCCGTCGCCTCCGTGATCGGCGCGGCCCACGCAGCCCGCGTAGGCACCGTCGCGGGGAGGGTCCTCGCGATCGGGATCCTCTCGGGGTTCGTCGTGTCGATCGGCGCGGTCGTCGTGATCAGCAGGCGAGCGTGGCGCGACGCGAGGAGAGCGCTGACGCGCGAGGTCGCCGGGCAAGACCCCGCGCTGGCAGCGCGGCTCGATCGCGCGGCCGCCCTGGCGGCGCGTTCGCGCCTGCTCGAGGAGCCGGAAGAGACCCGCGAGCTGTCGGACCTCCACCTCTCGCGCCAGCTCTCCCAGGTGCGCGTCGATCGGCTGGAGTCGCGCGCCGAGGGCCACGCCCGTGGCCTCTCGGCCGCCGCCTTCGTCCTCGCGGCCGGAGCGATGGCGGTGGCGGCGCTCGATCCGTTCCGGATCGTCGAGGGGCTCGACGTCCTGTTCGCGCGGGACGGCGAGGCCCCCCTGCGGCTCGTGTACGTCGACGACGTCGACGTGGTCGCGACGCCTCCCTCGTACATCGGACGCCACGAGGAGCTGCTCACCGACTTCGACCGAACCGACCAGCCCCGCGGGACCATCCTCACGGTCCGCGGCAGACCCGAGCGCCAGGGCCGAGCGCTCGTCCTCACCGACGGCGTGAAGGAGGTCGAGTTCGTCGACGATGGCCGCGGCAACGTCCTGGCGCGGTGGACCGTCCAGGGGACGGTGGAGCTTCGCATCGCCGCCAAGCTCGGTGAGGTGCGCATCTCACAGCGCGAGACGCTGACGGTCGAGAGCATCCCCGACCTACCCCCCGAGGTGAAGCTCGCGGGCGCGCCCCAGACCGTGAAGCTCGTCGACGCGCCCCGTCTCACGCTCGCCTACGAGGCCGCCGACGACCACGGGCTGACGGAGATCGCCCTCGTGCTTCGCTCCGGCGCCAGCATCGAGTCACGCACGCTGAGCAAACCTGGCGGAGCCAAGAAGGACCGCGGCGCACACGAGCTCTCCACGCAGGAGCCCTTCTTTCGGGGGACGTTCGTGCCTGTCGAGGTCACGGTCGAGGCCAAGGACAACGACGCCGTGGCGGGCCCGAAGTGGGGCGCGAGCGCTGCGTTCATCGTCCTGCCTCCGCTCGTCGGAGAGCCCGAGGCGCTTCGTTACGCCGCGCTGCTGAAGGTCCGCGACACCCTGGTCGACCTGCTCGCCCCGCGGGTCCTCGCGACCGTCAAGACGCCCGCCGACGCCAAGGGCAGGGTCGAGCTGGAGCAGAACACCCAGGAGGACGCGCTCGCGATCGTCGAGGAGATCATCGCCGGATCGTACGGTGGTCTCTCGGTGAGGGGGCGGGTGCGGCGCGTCATCGCCGGGCAGATGCGCAGGCTGCGCGACGCGATGAAGGTCTACGAAGACAAGCCGAGCCCGAAGGCGTTCGAAGACCTGGTCAAGACGAACGAGCAGGTGGTCCTCGCGATCGACGCGGCGATCCAGCGACTGGGCGCCGAGGACGCGCGCAAGGTCTCGAAGGCCCTCGCGGACGTCGCGAAGGAGGCCGCCGAGGCTGCGCGAGCGGCGCGCGAGCCCGAGGGCGCGCAGCGCGGGATGCACCGGCTCGCGGCCGCGCTCAAGGTGCTCGAGGGCGGCGGAAAGGAGCTTCAGAAGCTCGGGTCGCTCGGCGCGGACCTCGGCGACATCGCGGTCGGGGGCGTCGGTCGCATCGCGCGAGAACGCGATCGACCGGACCTGATCCGGGCCGAGCTCGCCGCGAAGGACCTGGAGAAGCGGCTGCGGCGCCCCGTCCCCAGCATCGGCGGCGGCGGCGGAAAGCCAGGCGTCGAGTCAGGCGGCGGCGGCGGCTCGGAGGTCGACACGGGCGACGCGTCCGAGGCCGACGAGGCCGCCGAGACGGATGGGCGCGAGCTCGACGAGCTCATCAAGCGCCATCAAGACGAGATCGACCGGGTGGAGAAGGCCCTCGAAGGCGCCCTCACGCCCGAGGAGCGAGAGGCCCTCAAGGAGCTCGCGAAGCAGAAGGCCAAGGAGATTCGTGAGGCGGTGAAGGACCTCCCCGACCAGGGCTTCCCCGGGTCGGCGGCCGAGAAGGCTGCCGAGGGGAAGAAGGGCGCAGAGTCGATGGCGGGGTCGCTCGAGAAGGGCAACCTGAAGGACGCGATCAAGCAGGGCAAGGCCGCGCTCGAGGCGCTCCGCGAGGCCAAGAAGCGCGGCGACTCCGGCGCGTACGCCGACGACGAGGCCATCGCCAAGGACGCGACGAAGGCTGGCAACCGCGTCGAGGAGGCGCTCGACGAGCTGGAGAAGTCGATGAGCGCCGCCGAGGACAGCGCGAAGGAGCGAGCCGGCAAAGACCTCAAGGACGCCGGCAAGAACGAGGGCCGGCTCTCCGAGCGCACGCGCGATCTGAAGAAGCGCGGAGAGCGCGGAGACTCCTCGATGCCAGACGACGTGCTCGATCGGCTCGATCGCGCGCAGAAGGCCATGAAAGAGGCCCAAGAGGCGCTCGAATCCGGTGACGTCGACAAGGGCAAGCAGAAGCAGAAAGAGGCGCAGCGCCAGCTGGAGATGGCGAGCGACGACGAGGACCCGAGCGACTCGGACCCAAAGGGCCAGGATGGCGAGGAGACGCGGAGCTTCTCCCAGGACGCCGAGGTCCCCGACAAGGACACGCACAAGGGACCCGAGGAGTTCCGCAAGCGGGTCATGGACGGCCTGTCGAAGCCGGGTGAGGCTCGCTTGAAGGATGCAGTGAAGCGCTACGCGGAGGGCTTGTTGAAATGAAGCTTGGAGCGCGCTCCACGTGGCTCTCGCTCGCATGCGCCGGCCTCGCGCTGGTGGCCGGCCACGCGAGCGCCGACCCGCCCGCCGCGGGGGTACCGCCGGCCGACGCCGCCAAGCCGCCGGCCGCGCAGCCCGCGGCCCCACGAGACCCGCCGAGCGAGGTGATGCTCAAAGGTGATGCGGCGCGCGCGCTGGAAGCCGTCCAGCTGATCAGCGAGCTGAGCGTGGATGAGGCCGAGAACAAGCTCGCGGGCGCCGACGCGAACGACGGGCTGCTCGCGTACGCGCGGGCGATGCTCGCGCACTACAAGGGGGAGTGTGTGCTCGCTGCGGCGATCTACGCCGAGCCTTCGCTCGCCGGGCATGGTCCATCGCAGCGCCTCGCCGAGATCGCGAAGGGCTGCGAAGCCACGATGGCCGGTGGCGTCGTCGTCGAGGACGCGGAGTCGGGCACGTGGGTCCGGTTTCAGCACGACGCAGACGTCGTGCTCGCGCCGCTCTTCTTCGAGGTGGTGCGTGAGTCCCGCGCGGTGTTCGCGCGCGACCTCGGCGTCACCATGCCGCCCGTGGTCCGCATCGAGCTCGTGCGCGACCAGTTCGGACTCTCCGCGATGACCGGGCTGCCGATCGAGGCCGCGAGGACGACCGGCACGATCGGGATCGCGAAGTTCGGTCGCGTCATCGTCGTGTCGCCGCGCGCGACCGACACCGGCTACCCGATCCTCGACACGCTCGCCCACGAGCTCACGCACCTCGCGCTCACTCGTGGCTCGGCTGACGAGGCCCCGCTCTGGTTCCAGGAGGGGGTCGCGCGCTCCAGCGAGGTCAAATGGCGCGCGAGGACACCCTTCGATCACGTGCCGGACCCCGACGACCTCGCGGCGTTCGGCGTGAAGAAGGGCATCGGCCCGGAGATCGATCAGATTGGCCCCTCCATCGCGCTCCTGCCGAGCGCGCTCGAGGCCCAGATCACCTACGCCAAGGTGCAGAGCTTCACCGACTTCTTCGCGCGCGCAGCAGGGCCTGCTGCCCTGCCCGCCTTGCTGGCGCACATGAAGACCTCCGCGGGGTCCGACCCAGAGGTGCCGGTCGACAAGCTCGTCCTCGACGTGACAGGCTCGTCGTTCGAGTCGTGGGCTGGGCGCTGGAAATCCGAGGTCCTCGCGACCGCCAAGGAGCTTCCGGACGCCGATCGCCCGGGGGCCCCCCCGCCCAAGGAGCTGAAGGAGGTGCGGACGAGATACCGGCTGGGGCAGCTGCTCCTCGAGCGCGGTCACGCGGCGGCGGCGGCCAAGGAGCTCGAGCGTGGCCTCGAGCTCTTGCCGAGCGAGCCGCCCGTGCGCGCGCTCCTCGCTCGCGCCACAAACCGCGCCGGCGACACTGCTCGCGCGAAGCAGCTAGTCGAGCGCGTCGAGGACGTGCACCATAACGAAGCCGGCTGGTGGTCGATGAGGGCCGCTCTCGGCGTCCCTGACACCCAAGTAGCGATCCGGATGGCGATCGCGCTAGCTCCCTATGATCCTGCGGTCGCATGTGAAGAGAAGCTCCCACCGCTCCTCCCCGAGGAAGCGGCGCGGCGCGCGCTCTGCGTGGCGGCTCGCTTGAAGCCGAGGGGGAGGTAAACCGAACGTGTGGCTCTGGTTCGTCCTCGGTGGGCTCCTGATTGGCATCGCGTGGGCCCTGAAGTTCACGCTGAACCTGCCGATGTTGATCCCGGTCGTGGCGACGGTCTCCGTCGTCGTGCTCGTGGGCATCATCTGGGCGCTCAAGTGGTACCTCGCGCTCCGCGCCGCCAAGAAGCTGCAGGACGTCATCGAGAACCAGGGCAGCCAGCAGGCGATGAACGCTCGTCCCGAGCGCCGCGCGGAGATCAACGAGCTCCGCAAGCAGCTGCTCGGTGGCCTCGACGCGCTGAAGAAGTCGAAGCTGGGGCGCGGCGGCCAGCGCGGCGGGGCGGCGCTCTACACCATGCCCTGGTACATGATCATCGGCCCGCCCGGCGCCGGAAAGACGACGGCGCTCACCCACTCGGGCCTCGTGTTCCCCTACGGGTCGTCGAGCGGCCCCGGCGGCGGCGGCGGCGTGCGCGGCGTCGGCGGCACTCGAAACTGCGACTGGTGGTTCACGAACGAGGCGATCCTCCTCGACACGGCCGGGCGCTACACGACGGAGCAGGACGACCGCGACGAGTGGATCAGCTTCCTGAACTTCCTCAAGAAGTACCGCCCGAAGCGGCCAATCAACGGCGTCATCATCGCCATCAGCATCTCGGAGCTCATCGACGCGAACGAGATGCAGATCGAGGCGATCGGCAAGAAGCTCCGGTCGCGCATCGACGAGGTCGCCGGCCAGCTCCACCTCGTCTTGCCCGTTTACCTGCTGTTCACCAAGATCGATCTCGTCGCGGGGTTCTCCGAGTTCTTCGGCGACCTGCGCAAGAGCGATCGTTCGAAGTGCTGGGGGGCGACGATCCGCCTCGAGCTTCCGAAGAACGAGCCAGGCAACATCTTCGGCGCCGAGTTCGACGTGCTCGTCAAGCAGCTCCACGCCCGTGGGCTCAAGCGCATGTGCATGGAGCAGCGCCGTGAGGTCAGGGAGAGGCTCTACCAGTTCCCGCTCGAGTTCGCGGGACTGAAGAAGAACCTCGGAGACCTCATCCAGACCACGTTCCAACCCAATACGGTTCAAGGCACGCCGATCTTTCGAGGGTTCTATTTCACGAGCGGGACCCAGGAGGGCCGGCCGATGGACCGCGTCCTCGAGCGCATGAGCGCGGCGATGGGCATCCGGGCGACGGCGCAGAACCCCTACCAGATGCAGGCGCAGCAGCAGCCCGTCGTCGAGTCGAAGAGCTACTTCCTCCACGACCTGTTCATGAACATCATCTTCCCGGACGGCGACATCGCCGTCCGAAGCTCGGTCGAAGAGCGCCGGCGCCTGCTCATGAAGATCGCGATCGCCGGCGCGACCTTCGCGCTCGCCGGGATCCTCGCGCTGCCCGGGGTCACCGCCTACGCCAACAACAAGACGTTCCTGACCGAGTCGAGCGTGCACGCCAAGGAGGCCGCGAAGATCGATTGGACGAGCGAAGAGGGCGACGCGGCCGAGCGCATCAAGACGCTCGACAAGCTCTACGATCAGCTGAAGAAGCTGGACGAGTACAAAGACAAGGGTGTGCCCCTCACCATGGGCTGGGGCATGTTCGTCGCCAACGAGGTCGAGCGCCCGATCCTCAAGGTGTACGCGTCGCAGCTGGTAACGGGCTTCGTGACGCCGACCAAGCGCTCCCTCGAGGACAGGCTCAGGGGCTCCACCGGCAAGGACTTCCTCGGGGACTGGATCACGCTGAGGCAGTACCTGATGCTCGGCCGAGTCGATGACAAGGTCGATCATCTCGACGTCGACTGGGCGACCGGCCGGTACACCGGCCTGTGGGCCTACATCTTGAAGCGGGGCGGCTCGACGAGCTCGTCCGAGGGGGAGCTCAAGGTCCTGACGCGCCCGCATGTCGGCTACTACTTCGAGCTCATCAAGTCCGGGCGAGTGAACAACATCGAGCTCGACCCAGAGGTGATCTCGAAGGCTCGCGGGTCGCTGCAGGCAACCGCGCTCGATCAGAAGTACTACGATCTCCTCGTCCGCTGGCTCGAGGACGAGCGCATCGACGACGCCAACGACCCGACCTACGACAACCTCGTCTTCCCTCCCTTCGAGCTGCCGCGCGCCTTCCCGTCCCGCACCACCGAGATCCTGCGGACCTACCAGAGCCGCATGTACCTCGCGGACAAGACGAGCTTCAAGAAGGTGCTCGGGCCGTACACCGCCAAGGGATACGCCGCGGTCATGCGCAACATCGAGCACGCCGAGGGGCTCGTGCGCGCGGAGGCCTGGGTCGCGCCGCTGTCCGCCGAGGAGACCCCCGAGAAGATCCCCGCCTACGTGGCGATGGTGAAGACGAAATACGAAGACGCGTACATCGCGCAGTGGGTCGACTTCTTCGCGGACGTGAAGGTCAAGGTCCCGACGTCACCCGACGAGGCGATCGACATCTACCGGACGATCAGCGAGAGCCCCACACCCTTCCGCCATTTGCTCGAGCAGCTCAGCCAGAACACGCAATGGCGCGACGGAGACCTCGTCTCCGACGACCCGGACAAGGCGGCCACGCGCAAGTTCCTCGCCCGCATCGAGGCCTACAACCAGGCCGCCGCGCCGACCAGCGCCCTCTCCGACCTCGGCAAACGGTCCGACAAGATCCCCGCCAAGTTCAAGTCGGCCGTGGAGTTTGGCTATGCCGCCGGGGACTCGCTCGACCTCAAGGGCCACAAGTACACCGAGGTCATCGTGAAGGAGCTGAAGAACAAGGTGATCAAGGCGAAGGACCAGAACGGCGGCACCGCCTTCCCATTGACCAACCTCCAGACCGACGTGGACTCAGCGCACGCTGCCTCCGAGGCGCTGCTCAATGGCTGCGACCCGACGTGCGTGCAGATCCTCAAGCCCATCTTGCTCGATCCGCTTTCGATCGGCGCACGCCCGACCCTCGTCGCCCCTACCCCCGACAAGGTCGGCCCCGGCGTCCCCAAGGACAAGCTCCCCCCCGCCTGGAGCCAGAAGAACAAGATCCCGAGCTGGCCGAAGCGCTGAGCCGACCCAACTCGCCTCGAGCCGCTTTGGCGGGTCGCTGTAGACCCGCGAAAGCGAAGGGTCCCGCGCCAGCGGGCGCGCGAGAAGAAGAAGGGCGTCAGCCGTCGACGAGCCCCGGAACCGGGCCGCCCCAGGCGTCGCCGAAGGCGTCGATGTCGTGTCCCATCGCACGAGCGAGCGAGATCAGCAGATCTGCGTGGCGGCGACCGCCGGTGGAGAGCAGACGTCCGGTCGAGATGCGACCGGACGCGCCGCCGGCGACCACGAACGGCATGTCGTCGTGCAGGTGGGTGTTCCCGTCGCAGACCTCGGTGCAATAGAGGACGACGGAGTGGTCGAGCATGTTGCCCTCCCCCTCGGGGCGGCTCTTGAGCTGCTCGAGCAGGTAGGCAAACTGGCTCGCCCACCAGCGACCCTGCTTCACGAACGCGTCGAACTCGCGCTTCGTGGGGTCGTGCGCCGCGCCGTAGTGCGAGGCCTGGTGGCTGCGCATATCGAACGCCGGGTCGTACATCTCGGTGCCGGGGAAGCGGCTCATGATGAGCTCGCTCGTGTGTTGCGACGCCTGGATGACGCCGACCTTGGTCAACCCACACGCCATGGCGTTGACCATGAGGTCTGTCTGGGCGCGTAGGGTATCGGGGAAGTAGGCCGGGTCGTAGAAGGCCTCGTCCGTCAGGCCCCCTACGTCGAGCTGGGGAGGACACGTCGCGGAGGGGCTCTGCCCGCCGCCGCCGGCCGGCTCCTTGATCCGCTTCTCGACCTCGCGCAGCGACTCGAGGTGCAGGTCGAGCTTGGAGCGCTCGACGTCCCCGAGCCGCGCCCGATACGACGTGACGTCGGCGAGCACCGCGTCGATGACGCTGACCTCCCTCGGGTCGGGGCCGACAGGCTCACCGGGCTGTGCGGGCTCACTCGGCTGCGCGCCGCCGAACAACAGCTCGAACGCGCTCCTGGGGTCGTCGATCGGCGTGATGCTCTGACCCGGCTGCGCGTAGCTGATGTGCTTGTCGCCGGAGGCGTTGTTCGCGTTGGCGTGGGCGCCGAGGTAGACGTGTCGAAATGGCGCGTCGGCGCCGACCGCGTCCGCGAGCACCTGATCGATGGAGCGACCATTGCCGCCGTCGACAGCCGTGAGCAGCTTCTTCGCGCCGCCTGGGTGGCTCCCCGAGTCCGTGGGACCCATCGTCAATCCGTTCAAGAAGACGCATTGGTCCGCGTAGGGCGCGAGCGGCTCCTGCAGCGGGCCCAGCGTGAAGTCGTGCTCCGAGCCGGTGGCGTGCCAGAGGCTGGGCTCGCCGTTCTGGCTGACGCCGGCGACCCCGTCGGGGTGATAGAAGACAATGAGGCGCTTCGCGTACTCCTCCGCCGCGCGCGCCGGCCGCGCCGCGCCGAAGAAACGACCCAATGGCAAGGCGAGGCCCGCTGCTCCGAACAAGCGGAGGAAGGTGCGGCGACGAGCGCGGTCTTGGAGCATCGGTCACTTCCTCAGGGAGAAGGCGTTGGTCTGAGTCCAGGCGACGAACAGCTCGACGAGGTCGTCGCCGCTGTCAGCCCACCGCCGCTCGAGCGCCTCGAGGGTGGGCTCGTCGACCTCTTGCTCCAGCCGACCGGAGGCGAACCGGTGCACTTGGCGGACGAGGCAGCGACGGGCCTGCGGCGAGTCGGCGAGCGCGCGGCCGAGCTCGGGCAACGTGCTGAAGGTCGTGGTCGCCTCGGCGTCGTCCCACCCGTCGAGGTAAGACAGCACGCCCGAGGCGTCGATTGGCCGGCCGGCCTCCTCGTCGCGCCACGCGCCCGCCGGGTCGAAATGTTCGAAGCCGAAGCCGATGGGGTCGATGTGCTGGTGGCACGAGGCGCAGGTCCCGTCGGACGAGTGCTGCTCGAAGCGCTGGCGCGTCGTGCTCTCGGGGTCGACCTCGGGGACCGCCCCGGCGTTGGCCGGAGGCGCCCCGAGCTCCATACACATCAGGCGCGTGCGGACGAAGAGTCCGCGTCGCACCGGTGAGGTCTGATCGGAGTGGGCGTACGTCGCGAGGACGCTCCCGTGGGCGAGCAGACCGGCGCGCCGGCCCTCCGGGAGCAGGCCAGCGTCATCGGCGCCATAGAAGGCGCGCAGGCGCGGCGCCGCCGCGGTTCGGTCTGCGACGAACAGGTCCTCGAACGCTCCGCCGTCGAAGATCACCGATGAGACGAAGTCGCGCGTCTCGTCGGCCATCATCTCGGGAGAGCTCTCGGTCGAAGTCAGGCCGGTTGCACTCCGGACTCGATCGCGTCGAGGAGCGTCTCGTCGGGCATGCTGCCCCAATACGAGTACGACAGGAGCGAGGCGACCTCCCAGGGCTCGAGCCGCGCCGCGCCTCCGTCACCCCCGATGGGCGCGCCGACCTCGGATCGATACAGAAAGTTGGGCGACTGCAGGATCACCCGCAGCGCCAGCCGAACGCCATCTGCGGCGGTCGTCTGGGAGCGCGCGAGCGCGGTGAGCCGGTCCGCCTCGTCCGCGAGGAGCGGTCGCCGGAAGGCTCGCCGCGCGAAGCGCTCGACGAACGTCGCGACGCACGGCTCTTCCGAGGACACGGGGGCGCAGCCGAGCAGCCCTTCGAGGTCCAAGCTGGCGAGGTCCGCGATGCGACGTGCCGCGCGGAAATACTGCTCGGCGTGGACGGCCGTGACGAGCCCCGCCTCGGCCGCGTTGTCGAAGGGGAACTTCTCCGGCCGGCTCTCGACCGGGAAGTCTTCCACGAAGCTCTCGGGCGATGAAGGCGCCGGGGCATCGGGAGGAGCGTCCGCGCACGCGACCTCGAGGACCGAGTTCACCCCGCCGAAGCCGTCGGGCTCGGTCGTGGGGTTCTGCGGGTCGGCGAGCCAGGTGGCACCGTCGACGACGAACTTGTACGAGTGCGTCCCGTCGGCGACCTCGTGCTTCGCGACCCACGCCTCCAGGCTCGGCTCGTAGGCCAGCGGCCAACCGCCCGCCGCGGCGGTCGCACCCCAACCATTGAAAGAGCCCGCGACCACCACGGACCCGTGCTGGCCGGCGGCCGCCGGGAAGATGAAGGTGGAGAGGTTGCATGGGTCGACGACGCAGACGCCGCCGACACACGACGCCTCTTCCGCGGCGCAGTCGCCCAGGTCTTCGCACTCGGAGACCTCGGGAGAGGGCTCGAGCGACAGCAGATCGTGGACCGTCGCGGCGTACTCGCTGCGCGTGAGCAGGCGGATCTGACGGGGACCGGCGCCTCCACGACGACGGGCGCATCGGGATCAACCTCCGAGAGCGACTCGTCGCCGTTCGCGCACGCGCCGCATGCGGCCGTTGCCAGCAGGAGCAGCGCTCGCGTGGCCCGGAGTCGCAGCAGCCCGCGAAGCGTGACTCTCATATGAGTTACGGTAGCCGAGCAGCGCGTCGCTGTCGAGCCGGCCTCGCTGCCGGGGCGCGCCCCGGGCCCCGCGGCCCGAACAGGCGCCGGACCTCCCCTCGAATGAAGGTGAGCGCGCCGTCGTGAGCGGTCCGTTCGTGCCAAATCATCGAGACCGCAAAGCCCCTCGAGAACCGAGCGGTGGGGCGAACGTCGCCAGGCCGGTCACGGAGGCGAAGAGCCGCGCGACCCGCTCGGGGATCGTGATCACCAGATCCGTCTTCTCCACGACGTACGGAGCGACCAAGAACTGCGCCGACTGGAAGGCGACGCGCCGAGTGAAGCCGAGCCTTTCGAGCGCGTCGTCGACGGCGCCCCCTCGCCTTCCGCGGGGCGCGATGAACGCGTGACGTGCCTTCGCGAAGCGCTCCACGGTCATGCGGCCACGGGTGAGCGGGTGCCCGGCACGAGCGAGGCACACGAACCGCTCGTCGAAGAGCTTCTCGTGATGAATGGCGGTGGACGCGTCGGCGAGGCGCAGGGGTCCGAGCACGAGATCGACCTCGCCGCGAGCGAGCATCCCTAGCGCGCCATCGCTCGTCGGGTGAACGACGACGTCGATCCCCGGGGCGACCTCCTGCAGCCTCCCGCACAGCTCGGGCAGGACCATGGCCTGGGCGAAGTCGGTGCTCGCGAGGCGCACGGTCCGCGTGGCAGTCGACGGGTCGAACACGTCCGGGCGCTTCACCAAGGCGCTGAGCGCCGAGAGCGCGGCAGCGAGGGGCTCGGTCATCGCCTGCGCCCTCAGGGGTCGGGACCATGAGCCGTCCCTCCCGCACGAGCACGGGGTCGGCGAGGAGGGCGCGCAGCCGACCGAGCGCGTGGCTCATCGCGGGCTGGCTGAGCCCCACGCGGCGCGCCGCCCGCGTGACGCTGCGCTCCTCGAGCAGCGCGTTCAACACCACCAGGAGGTTCAGATCGATCGCAGCTAGATTCACGCCATGCATGATCATTCATATAGATCATGCATTGGCTCGATTCCATCGGGGGCCCTATCCTCTCGATCACCGCGGCGCAGCGAGGGCGCAGCGGGCCAAAAGGAGAGAGACCGATGACGTTCGTAATCGCAGGAGTGACGGGGAACACTGGAAAGGTCGCGGCCGAGGCGCTCCTCGCTCGGGGACAGGCCGTTCGGGTCATCGTGCGAGATGCGAGGAAGGGCGAGCCGTGGATGCAGAAGGGCGCCGAGGTGGCCGTCGCCGACCTGGGAGACGCCGCCGCGATGACCCGGGGCCCTCGCGGGCGCACGCGGCGCGTACCTCCTCGTTCCTCCGAGCGTCACGGCCCCGAGCTTCCGCGCCTACCAGGACGCGACCGTGGACGCGCTCGCGGCTGCGATCGAGGCCACCGGCGTGCCTCACGTGGCGCTGCTCTCGTCGGTCGGCGCCCAGCACCCGGGCGGCAACGGCCCGATCGCTGGGCTGCACCGCGCCGAGGCGCGCCTCGGCGCGATCTCAGGGACCCGGTCGTCGTCCATCCGCGCCGCGTACTTCATGGAGAACCTGGGCGGCTCGCTCTCGATGCTCCCCGAGGGGGCGATCCCGAGCTTCCTTCCTGCCGATTTCGCGTTCGACATGATCGCGACGAAGGACATCGGCGCGCTCGCGGCGTCCCTCCTGCTCGAGGGGGCCCCCGCCACGCAAATCATCGATCTGAGCGCCGGGAAGAGCAGCATGCGCGACGTCGCCAGCGCGCTGTCGAAGATCGTGGGCCGCGAGATCTCGGTGCGAGAGCTGCCGCTGGCGGCGGTGACGCCGACCTTCATCGGGATGGGGCTCCCCGCCGATCTCGCCGCTCTCTACCAGGAGATGCTCGCGGGAATCGCCTCGGGAGGGGTCGCGTTCGGCGGCGGACACCGTCGCGTGGAAGGCACGACCAAGCTCTCGGTCTTCCTCGAGGGGCTGCTGGCAGCAAAGGCCAGCTGAGCCACGGGCCCGCGTTCAGTGCGGAGCGGCGGCGAGGCGGGCCAAGCTCTCGCTGACGTCGTGGCCGAGCTCGCGGAGCTGCTCGTAGTCGGCGCGCGCTCCGGCCAGATCGCCGCGCCTCTCGCGCACGAACGCCCGATTGTGGAGCGCCTTCGCGTAGCCCGCGTTGAGGGCGAGCGCCCGGTCGAGGTCGGCGAGGGCATCATCGTCCCTCGCCGCGAGGTGGAGGAGCCAACCGCGATTGCAGTACATGGTGGGCTCGTCGGGGTTGAGCTCGATGGCCCGGCTGAGCACGGCGATCGCTTGGTCGTACCGGCCGAGCTGCCCGAGCGACAAGGCCTCGCCGGCGTACCACTCGGGGCTCGGGGAGCCTCCGTCCTCTTCGGCGAGCGCAATCGCGAGACGGAAGTCGGAGGCGGCGAGCTCGTATTCTGCAGCACGGAACGCGAGCCGAGCGCGGCGGTCGTGCAGCGCGCCGTCGTTGGGCTGCGCGGCGACGGCGGCGTTCACGTCCTCGAGCGCGCCGCGCAGATCTCCGCGCGTCGAGCGGAGGTCGCTCCGCGCGAGCCGCATCGGGACGGAGTCGGGCAACGCGCGAACGGCTAGGTCGAGGTCGGCGAGGGCCCCCTCCACGTCGCCCAGCCCCTTGCGAGCGATGTGGCGATTGAAGAGGCTGATGGGCGAGGGGTCGCCCAGCGAGAGGTCCCTCGAGAAGCTGTCGTTGGCGTCGACGTGACGGCCCGCGCGCAGCTCGGCTTTCCCCTTCTCGAAGTGGAGATCCGAGAATTGCGGCTCGAGCAAGAGGGCTCGCTCGAAGTCGGCGATGGCACGGGCGAAATCCCCGGCGTGGTAGTAGGCCTTGCCGCGGGCGACGTGCCTCGCCGCGTTCGGAGTCGCGGCGAGCTCCATCGCCCGGCTGAGCTGCGCGATCGCCTCCGGGAGGTCGCCTTCGCGGAGCGCGCTCTCGGCGGCGGCCTCGGCGAGGACCTCGGCGGGCAGCTCCATTCGGATCTCGAGCGTCCCGTCGCTGCGAAGGACAGCGTCGTCGCCGATGCGCACGCTCTTTTCTCGCGCTCGCCCGCTGCCGCGGGGCCCTTCGGCTTTGCGCGTCTCCGCGCGCAAAGCCGGAGCGCGGGATTTCTTCGCGGCCTTCTTGGGCGCGGCCTTCTTGGGCGCGGCCTTCTTGGGCGCGGCCTTCTTGGGCGCGGCCTTCTTGGGCGCGGCCTTCTTGGGCGCGGCCTTCTTGGGCGCGGCCTTCTTGGGCGCGGCCTTCTTGGGCGCGGCCTTTTTCTTTGCGACCTTCTTCGCAGAGGCCTTCGGTGCCATGGGTCGCGAGTATCGCACACCCTGCATTGTCCTCTGTACCCTCGCGTTGCGCGTCAGTGCACGCGCTGGTCGCGGCGCGAAGTATAGCGGCTCCGCCGCTGCGACTCACGCGGCGAGCAGCGACCGAGCGCGCACGGCGCACGCTTCGCCAGGCCCTCGCCGTGCGGCAACGACAGCGAGGTCGCTGCCGGCTCAACGACCTGGTTTCCCGTAGAAATCGAGCTGCGACGCGAGCGCTCCTCGCCAGCGCGCATTACCCTTTAACGAAGCTCGGCGAGTCGCCGGGTTCCCGAAGGGAGGCGTGCAGTCCTTGCGCTCCATGGGTCGCCGCGAGATGTTGCGCTCGCTCGCCTGCGTGGCGGCGGTGGGTCTCACCGACTGCGCCCGGCGGGATCGGCGCGCGCGCCTCGACCCGCTCGCGGAGAACGACACGACCGACGCGGCTCGCGATCGGGTCGCTGGGCGGTTCAGCGCCCTCGTTCACGTCGATCGAACGCGTCTGCTCCTCGCGCGAGCCGACACGAGCGGGCTCTTCGCCTGGTCGCCGCTGCTGCTGCGAACCGGCGTCGATCCGCTGCGAGACGTGCGGCGCGCCTACGTGACGGCGAAGAGCTTCGAAAGCCCCGACACCGCGATGGTGCTCGAGCTCGAGCCCAGCGAGTCAGCGGAGCAGCGCATGAGCGAGCTGCTCGCCACGCTGGCGGAGCGAGGTGACGAAGCGGGCCCCGACCCGGGGGACGGTCGCGTCCGCACGAAGGCCTCGGGTGACCCCTACGTCGTGGGGAGCCCAATGCCGAACACGCTGGTCGCCCTGCCCGCGCCCGAAGACGGTCCCGTCCCGTCGTTCGCCGGGCTCGGAACGCTGCCCGAGCCGCACGGTGCGGAGGCGATCGAGATCTTTGCGAAGGCTCCGTGCGAGACGCTCACGTCACTGCTCGACTGGCCGCAGACGCTGCTCGACGTGCGCGCCGAGGTCACCCTGTCGGCGGAAGCGGCTCGCATCACGGTCATTGGGCGCTCGACGTCCACCGACCAAGCCATCCGCGACGCGGACGCATTGACGGAGCGCGTCAACGATCGGCTCGGAGTCGACCTGGTGCTGTTCCGGGTCCCTTTGCTCGACGACCTGCGCTTCGTCGCTCGGGGCACCGCCGTGGAGCTGGTGACCTCCGTCAGCGCGGCGCAGGTAGGGCTGCTGCTCGCGCTCTCCGAGTGGTGAGGCTCGTCGGCCGGGCGGTCAACGCTTTCCGAGCCACCGGCCGATCGAGTTGCGCCCGACGCCCAGCCGCTTGGCGGCGTCGCTCTTGTTTCCGCCGGCGGCGGCCAGGGTGGCGTCGATGTATCGGCGGGAGGCCTCCTCGAGGCTGAGGCCGAGGGGAATCGACACCGCGTTCGCGAGTGTCGTCCCCGCGGGGGGGGGTGCGCTGGCGACGCCCGACGGGGCGGGGAAGAGCTCGGGGACGATCGCGCCGTCGGGCGCCAGCGCGACGGCGCTCTCGATCCAGTGCTCGAGCTCACGCACGTTGCCGGGCCAACGGTGCGCACGCAGCATGCCCATGGCTTCGTCGGTGATGCGCGGCTCGGGGCGTTTGTAGCGCGACGCGTAGTGCTCGGAGAAATGGCGAGCGAGGTCCTCGATCTCGCCGGCGCCCCGCTCGCGCAGGGGAGGGATGGAGATCTCGACCACCCTGACGCGGTAGTACAGGTCCTCCCGAAACGTGCCTCTCTTGACCTCGCGCTCGAGGTCCTTGTTCGTCGCGCAGACGATGCGCACGTCCGCGGAGAGGGTCGACCGACCGCCGACACGCTCGAACGCCCGGTCTTGGAGGAAACGGAGGAGCTTCGCCTGCGCCTCCAGCGGGAGCTCTCCCAGCTCGTCGAGGAAGAGGGTGCCGCCCTCCGCGAGCTCGACCTTGCCGGGGACGCGTCGATCGGCCCCGGTGAACGCGCCACGTTCGTGCCCGAAGAGCTCGCTCTCGACGAGCTGCGCCGGCAGGGTCGTGCAGTCCACCGTGACGAACGCGCGGCCCTGCCTCGCCGAGTTCACGTGGATCGCGCGGGCGAAGAGGCCCTTGCCCGTGCCGGTCTCTCCACGCAGAAGGACGGTCGCGTCCGTCTGTGCGGCGAGCTGAACGCGCTCGTACACACGGGAGAGGGCGGCGCTGCGCCCGACGATGCGGTTGAACGGTCCCCGCAAGATGACGCCGGGGCCGCCCCCGCCCCGCAGGGTCGTGAGCCGTAGCCCCCGCGCGAGCTGGGTCCCGAGCGCGAGCACATAGCGCTCGTCCTCCGCGTCGAACGGCCCATCTTCGTGGTTCAACAGCTGCACGACCCCTCGAATGGGGGCGCCCTCGTCCTCGCGGATCGGAGCGACGAGCATGGAGCGGGTCGTGTAGCCGGTCGACCGATCGACCGACGGGTCGAACCGCTCGTCGCGACGAACGTCGTCGATGCGCAGGACCTCCCCCGTGGAGGCGACGTACCCGACGAGGCCGCGGCCCGCCTGCATGCGCAGCGCGGGCAGCTCGGGCAGGACCGCGACCTGCGTGAAGAGGTCGCCGCGCTCTGCGTCGACCAGCCAAATGCTTGCGCGATCCGCCCGCAACGCCTTCGCGAGGCGCTCGCAGGCCGTGCGAAGCAGAGCGTCGAAGTCGACCTCGCGGGCGAGGAGCGACGCGAGGTCCACGAGGAGAGAGAGGCGTGACATGGCGCCCTGGGCCGAGGTCGCGGCTTGGGAGAGGGGATGGAAATCTTGGTGGGTGTGCAGAGTAGCCCTCGTCCTGCCCGACCCGAAAGCGCGCCTCGCGGGGGGGGCAACCGCCCTAGCGACGCGCGTGCCAGCGGAGAAACCCCGCGAGAACCCCAGGGCTGCCCTCTGCTGGCGCACGTTGCACCCGCCTGGGGCGGGCCGCGTGCACCACCTTGGCGTTGACCTGGAAAGTTGGGGCGCCCTAGCATCGAGCGCCCTCAAGATTTCATGAGCGTCGCCACTTACGCTGCCGCACAGTTGCTCCGCGTCCTCCCCAGAGTCCGAATCACGCGGGCGGTCGGGAGGCTCGCGGAAGCTCGTGTCCCAGGTCCCCTGTCGAAGGCCGTCGTCGGCGCGTTCGTGAAGGCGTATTCGGTCGACCTCGACGAGGCCATCCGTCCGAGCGGGGCGTTCGAGAGCTTCGACGCCTTCTTCACCCGCGAGCTCGTCCCCGGTGCCCGGCCCGTTTGCCCGGACCCCGACGCCATCGTGAGCCCGTCGGACGGCCGGCTGGACGCGCTTGGCCCGGTCGAGCGTGACGGCCGGTTCGAGGTGAAGGGGCGCCCCTACTCCGCCCAGGAGCTGCTGGGCGACGCGGCCGAGGCGGAGCGCTACCTTGGGGGGAGCTTCTGTGTCGTCTACCTCTCGCCTCGCGACTATCACCGGGTCCACGCCCCCGTCGGCGGGGTGGTGTCCACGATCCGTTCGATGCCTGGCGATCTGTTCCCCGTGAACTCGATCGGGGAGCGGCACGTGAAGTCGCTGCTCTCGATCAACCGCCGCGTGGCCATCCCCATCGACAACCCCAAGCACGGGCGGGTCACCGTGGTGATGGTCGGCGCCATGATCGTCGGCCGCATCACCGTGATCGGGGTCGACGAGCGCGACGTACCGATCGGAGATCACGCGCTCGCCCCGCCGCGCGACCTCGCGCGCGGCGCGGAGGTCGGGATCTTCCACCTCGGCTCGACGGCCGTCGTCTTCTCGCCCAAAGGCGCCCCGCGCCTGTCGCGTTCGTTGGGTCCGATCCGCTTGGGAGAGGCGCTGCACCAAACATGAGCGGTCGCGACGACGAAGGAAAACAAGAGGCTCGCCGCGGCTCGATCCCCGCGCCCGCCAGCGTGCCTCGCCCTTCGCGCCCGCCGCCGGCAGCGGCGCAGCGCGCGTCGAGCCCACCGGCCTCGAACCGCAAGGGGACGCTGAACGGCATCCACCCGTCGCAGGTCGGCGCGCTGCCGACCGGCGGAGCCGGGACGGCCGTGGGTGCCTCCCACCCGGCGCCGCCGCGCCCTGGGACGCCGGGTTCGTTCGGCTACGCCGAGCCGACCGAGGACGACTTCGACGCCGAGAAGACGATGGTCGTCGATCCGGACGACGCGCCCACGGCAGACTACGATCCGCGCACGCACGCACCGGCGCACGTCGGTGGGACCGACCTCACCAGGCCGTTGATCCCGGCTGCCCCGCAGGCCCCGAGCTTCGAGGGCTCCGTTCCTGCGCCTCGCGCGAGCGACGCGGGCCGCCGCCGGACCTCGCGCCGAACCGTCAAGATTCCGGACGACAACGTGCGCTCGCGCGCGGCTGCGATGATGGTGGAGCCCCCGCCGAGCGGCCCCGCGAGGAGCGCCCCGCCGGCTGCGGCCGCGACGGTCCCCTTGACCCAGGAGGAAGCGCCGCCCCCCGAGAACGACTTCAGCGACGGCGAAGAGATCACCATCGTCCAGGCGCTTCGGATCATCAGCGTCGGGAGCGATCCGCCCCCGCCGATCACCAGCGCGGTGGCGACCTGGCCACCTCCGGCGAAGTTTGCGTTCGAGCCCCCGCTCGAGGCTGGCTGGACGCCCGCCGCGCCCGGGGTCGCTCCGCTCGCAGAGGCCCGCGCCGTCGAGACGCCTGGCCAGGTCACCATCGAGGTCAAGGACGAGCACGAGGGGCTCGACATCAGCGAGCGCATCAGCGAGATCCCGACGGCGCACGCCGACGAGATCCTCGAAGAGATCGAGCCGGACGCGATGCCGTTCGCCGCGCCCGCCGCGCAGCCGAAGCGCCCTCCCCCGCCGCCGCCCAAGCCGGCGAAGGCGGCCGATGCGAAGGCCGAGCCGCGACCGCGCACCGAGCCACCGAAGGCGAAGCCCTGGTGGGAGGACATCTTCTCCGAGGAGTACCTGCGCACCCACGATCGCCCGGACGGCAAGGTCATCCGCCGGGAGGTAGACTTCATCGAGGAGAGCCTCGGCATGGAGCGACACGCCGTAGTCCTCGACCTCGCGTGCGGGATGGGTGACCACTCGGTCGAGCTCGCTTCGCGTGGGTACAGCGTCGTCGGCTTCGACTACTCCGCGGGGATGCTGAAGATCGCGGACCAGAAGCTCAAGGCGCGCGCCGCGACGACGCCCGGGGTCAACCAGCCGACGTTCGTCCAAGGCGACATGCGGGAGCTGCCGTACGAAGAGGCCTTCGACGGCGTCTACTGCTGGGGAACGAGCCTCGGGTACTTCGACGAGGAGAAGAACCTCGCGGTCCTGCAGAGGGTGCACCGCGCCCTGCGCCAGGGAGGGATGTTCCTGATCGAGATGATCAACCGTGACTACGTCGCGCCGCGCTCTCCGAGCCTCGTGTGGTTCGAAGGCAAGCAGTGCGTATGCATGGATGACATGTACATCGACTTCTTCACGAGCCGAATGCGCGTGAAGCGGACGGCGATGTTCGAAGGTGGCCTCTCGCGCGAGCTCGACTACTCGATCCGGCTCTACACGCTCCACGAGCTCGGCACGCTGCTCCATCAGGTCGGCTTCAAGGTGATCGAGGTGACGGGCCACACGGCGCACCCCGGGGTGTTCTTCGGCACGGAGTCCCCGCGACTGATCGTCCTCGCGGAGCGCAGCTAGCGTGGAAACGGAGCTTCCGCGCAACCGGTCCGAGCTCGTCGAGCCTCGATGGTTCCAGGGGCCCAGGTGACGTCGGACGCCCTCGCCCGCGCCGTCCGAGACGCGGCCCCGGGGGTCGTGGCCCGCTCGAGCGAGCTCGACCGACTGAGCTACGCGCGCGATCTCTGGCCCCGACATCACCTTGGCGTGAGAGACGGCGCGCTACCAGCGTCGCGGCCCGCCTTGGTGGTGTGGCCTCGCACGACCGAAGAGGTCGCCGCCATCGTGCGTCGCTGCGCCGATGAGGGCGCGCCGATCGCCCCGTTCGGCGCAGGTTCGGGGGTCTGCGGCGGCACTCTGCCCGATCCGCGCACCGTCATCGTCGACCTGAAGAAGCTCGCGCGGGTGCGCCGCCTCGACGAGCGCGGGGTGATCGACGTCGAGGCGGGCGCGATGGGGATCCGCCTCGAAGAGGACCTCGACGCGCGTGGGCACACGCTCGGACACTTCCCGTCGAGCATCTTGTGCTCGACCGTGGGCGGCTGGATCGCCGCTCGGAGCGCGGGGCAGTGCTCCGGGCTGTACGGGAAGATCGAGGACATGGTCGTGTCGCTCGAGTGCGTCGTGGGGCGCGGCGAGATCGTGCGCCTGCGCCGCCGCTTGCACGGCCCCGACGCGACGCCGCTGGTCGTCGGCAGCGAGGGCATCTTCGGGATCGTGACCGCCGCGGAGCTCCGACTCCACAGCAGGCCCACCGCCCGCGGGTTCGCGGCGTTCTCGTTCCCCAGCGTCGTGCACGGGTGGGAGGCGATGCGCGAGCTCTTCCAGGCGGGTCTCCGGCCCGCGGTCGCGCGGCTCTACGACGCGTTCGACTCGTTCATGGCAAAGCGGGGCGCGGTGCGCGGCCGAGGCGGCCCGAAGAAGGCGAAGTCGAGCCTCTCGGTCGCCGTTCGAGACGCGGCGATGAGGGCGCTCTTGCGACACCCCTCGGTGATGAACTCGGTCGTCGACCGCGTGGGAGATCGAGCCTTCGGGGGCGCGATGCTCGTCCTGGTGTTCGAAGGCGACGGCTCGGCCAACGCCGCCGACCTCGACAAGGCTCGGCACGTGTGCCTCCGCAACGGCGCCACGTCGATGGGTGAAGGGCCCGCGCAGCACTGGTTCAAGCACCGCTACGCGGTGAGCTACCGACAGGCACCGGTCTTCATGTCGGGCTCGTTCAGCGACACGATGGAGGTCGCGACGACCTGGTCCCGCTTGGGCGAGCTCTACGAGAACGTGCGTCGCGCCCTCTCACCGTACGTGTTCGTCATGGCGCACCTCTCCCACGCCTACCCGGATGGGTGCTCGATCTACTTCACGTTCGCCGGCAGCGGACCCACCAGGCAAGCGGCCGAGACGGTCTACGACGCAGCTTGGAGCGCGGCGCTGGAGGCGGCGATCGCCTCGGGCGGCACGCTCTCGCACCACCACGGCGTGGGCCGCAGCAAGGCGCCGAAGCTGGGCCACGAGATCGGCCTCGGCGTGCAGGTGGTCCGCGCGCTCGGCGGCGTGCTCGACCCTTCGGGGATCTTCAACCCGGGCAACCTCCTGCCCAGCGAGCTCCCGGCGCGCCCCCTGCGCTCCGCCGACCTCCCACCCCCTCGCGCGCCGCGGTTCGATGACGCGTCGCTGCTCGTCCACGCCAACGGCGACACCCAGCTCGGGGCGATCGAGGACATGGCCCACGCGCGCGGTTACACCCTGGGGTTCGACGGGGTCGACCCGACGACGACGGTCGCGACCTACCTTGCGTCGGGCGCGCTCGGGTCGCCGGACGCGTACGCCGACCCGGCGGATCACCTCGTCGCGGGCTTCACGGCCCGCCTCGCGTCGGGAGACGAGCTCGTCGTGCGCCCGGGACCTCGCCGCGCCGTCGGGCCGGATCTGTACGCGCTGTTCCACGGCTGCGGCGGCGCCGTCGGCGGCGTGACCTCGGCCCACTTGAGGCTGCACCGGCTGGGCATGCACGCGCGCGCGCTGCCTTCGGCGATCGACCGTGACCCCTCCCCCGCGGCTGACGAGCGTGAGCTGCTCGAGCGCCTCCACGTCGCCGCGCGCGGAGCGCGGTGGTCGTGAGCGAGCGGCTGACCGAGACGGTGGATTGTTCGCTCCGCGGGTCGAGATCCAGTATTTCTCGGCGACCCATGAGACGCCGAGGTGGACCACGACGCGCCTTGGCGATCGCAGCGACGATCACCGCCGCGTCGTGCTGGAGCGCGGGCGCATCGGCGCAACCCGCCCCCCGCCCGCTGGCCCCACGCCGACTGGCCCGGCCAGTCCCGCGCCGGCTGGCGCTGCGCCGGCCAGCCCCGCGTCGGCCCCGACCGAGCCGGCCAGCCCCGCGCCGATCGACCTGGAGGGCTATGGTGGCCCGAAGCCCGGCCCCACGCCCGAGCTCGAGCCGCGCAGCGATCTCACGCCGGGGCAGAAGCGCCCCCCGCAGGACTACGACGGCCGAGAGGACGTGACCACCGCGGCCGAGGACGCGCTGTGGATCCCCCGCGCGGTCTTCTTTCCGCTCTACCTCGTCAGCGAATACCTGATCAGAATCCCGCTCGGGGCGCTCACTGTCGCGATCGAAGAGAACGACGTCATCGCGGAGATCCAGAAGTTTTTCACGTTCGGTCCGAACGACAACATCGGGATCATCCCCACGGGATTCCTCGATTTCGGCTTTCGCCCCAGCGTCGGCGTCTACTTCTTCTACAACGACTTCATCGCGCCCGGGAACGACCTCAGGGCGAACTTCAGCTTCGGTGGCAAGCGGTTCTGGCGCGTCTCCGTGGCCGATCGAATCCCGATCGAGATGCCGGTCGGCCAGGAGCGCTCGAAGTCGTACTTCCAAATGGAAGCGAGCTTCCTGATGCGCCCCGACCTGCTGTTCTGGGGCATCGGCCCGGACGTCGACCCCGACATCGGGTCCACCTTCAGCGTGATGACCGCCGGCGGCGGGGCGCGGATCCACATCGAGCCCTGGCGAGGCACCTTCCTCGAGGCCTGGGTGACCGGCCGCTGGACGACGACCGGCGCGGGCGAGTGCGGCGCCCAGGACAGCTTCGTCGACGAGGAGGTGGGCATCGGCCAGGTGTGCGACCCTCCGACCATCCGCCGCCGCATCCTCGACGGGACCTTCGAGCCGCCGCCTCACTACGGCCGCTCGTACGCCACCGTGAAGAGCGGCGTTCGCTTCGCCCTCGACTCGCGCGAGCCGCGCCCGGCCCCCGGCAGCGGCGTCGCGTTCGAGGCTCGCGGGGAGCACGTGGCCGAGCTGAAAGAGCCGAACACGAACGGCTGGCTCAACTACAGCGCTGCGCTCGGCGGGTTCATCGACCTCACCGGGACGCAGCGCGTGCTCGGCCTGACGCTCACGGCGTTCTTCCAGGAGCCCCTCACGGCCGACGCGATCATCCCCTTCACCGAGCTCGTGGGCGCCAAGCACATCGAGGACGTGCCCGACCTCGACATCATGCGCGGCTTCAAGCCCGGCTTCCTGTTGGGGTCGAGCGCCATCGCCGCCACCGTCGACTACCGGTGGCCGATCTGGGCCTTTCTGGACGGCACGATGCAAGCCTCGGTCGGCAGCTCGTTCCTGGAGCCTCACCTCGAGGACTTCGACGTGGAGAAGCTCCGGTTCTCGTTTCTCGGGGGCATCCGCTCGCCGAACCACCGCGATCACTCGTTCAACCTGCTCCTCGGGTTCGGTACGAACACCTTCGAGCAGGGCGGTGAGCCGTCGAGCATCCGCTTCTTGTTCGGCGGCACCACCGGCTTCTGACCCGCGGCGCTGGGGTCGGTCGACGCGGCCGCCGGCTAGTCGGGGGGGGGGGGGGGGGGGGGGGGGGAAACCCCTTCACGGGACTAGGGTTGGGGCGGGAGCCAGCGAGCGACGAGGTGCCCCAGCGCGATATCGGGCATCTGGATCAAGTGCGCGACGTGGTGGTTCGCCTGGTTGCCCCCGTAGCCTTTGACGATCAAGGAGCCAGCCCTCGCCGCGGTGCGGGGCTCGAGCGCGACGATCTGGTCCCGGGGCAGCACCCCATCGAGGCTGACGTACGCGGGAATGAAGGTCTCGCCGGCTTCGGGGACGCGGGACACCCCGACGGCGCTCAGCAGGTGATCGGCGCTCCTCGCGACGCTCGCGTAGCCCACCGGCTCGATGTTGGAGTGGGTCAGCACGAACAGCTTCTCGCCCTTCTTGGCGCGCTCTGCGAACGCGATGAACGGATCGAGGCTCGAGGGCGCGAGCTCCGGGCCGTCGCCCAGGAAACCGGCGTGCATGCCATCGAGGATGACGACCGAGTCGACCCGCTCCGCGAGCTTCGGCTGCGAGAGGATGGCCTGCGTCGCCCCGTAGCCCGCGCTCCACGACACGATGGCGAGTCGGCGCAGCTTGGGATCGCGCAGACCGCGATCGGAGAGGACCGCCTGCGCGCGGGCGAGCAGGTCGGGCAGCTTGCTCGGGTCGTGGAGCTTCTCGTCGTAGACCCCGGAGCCGTTGCCCAGGTTGAAGATGACGGCGGCGGCGTTGATCCCCGACAGGACGAGGCCTTCTTCGACGAGGTCGGTGTTGCCGTGGAAGAAGAGGACGAGATCGTACTCACCGTCGGGTGACGAGAACGTCGGCGGCAGGAAGAAGACGCCACGCGCGAGGTGGCTGCGGCCCGCCCGCTTGAGGCGAGCGTCGGCCCTCGACTCGTCCGCCGCGGGCACCTCGTCTGACGTCGCCGCGGCGCGACCCGCCTTCACCGGGAACCAAGGCAGGGTGTCCCCCCGCCCGATCGCGCCTACGCCGGTCGACAGATCATCCGAGGGGCGGGAGAGGCGCTCGGGCGCGGCACGCAGCCGCACCACGACGAAGACGGCCACGATGGCGAACAGGCCCAGGAGCCCCGCAGAAGCCCACGACGAGCCGCGCGACATCGGCAGCGGTGGGAGGATCGACAACGACGGGCGCGTGCGCGAAGGGTCGACGCCACCTGGCATGAGGCTGCGCCGGCGCGGCGGAAGAGAGCCCGATCGGCGCTCCGGGTAGATCGAGGCCGGGCGGACCGAAGACCGCGACGGCGTCTGGCGGCCCGGGAAAGAGGAGCGGGACGGCGAGCGCTCGCCTGCGCCTTCGACGCCTCGCAACAGCAGCAGCGGGGGCGGCGGCATGGACGGCGGCGGCGGAGGCAGCGGGACCTCTGGCGGGCTCCGCGTGGAGACGGGGGGCAGAAGAGCGCTCCGAGGAGGCTCCGACGCTCGATCCTCGCCGGTCCCGTCCATCGACAGTCAGGAGAACGCTTTGAGCCCAAACGGTCAAGGAGAACATGAACATTCGCCCAGACCCAAGCCGGGGCGATGCAGGAACGAGCGCTTGCGGTTCGGCGGGGCGGTTGTTATGGCATGCGCCCCAAAAGCGAAAGCTCACAAGGAGATCACGATGCCCGGTGCGAGCAAGATGACCAAGGCGCAGTTCGTTGCGGCGGTGGCGGAGAAGGCTGGCCTCGACAAGCGCCAAGTGACTGCGGTCTTCGATGCGCTCGCCAGCGTGATCAAGGACGAGCTGGGCCCGAGCGGCCCCGGCGAGCTGACGATCATGAACCTGCTCAAGCTCAAGGTGAAGGTTCAGCCGGCGACGCCGGAGAGCGAGGGGATCAACCCGTTCACCAAAGAGAAGCAGATCAAGAAGGCGAAGCCGGCGAGCCGCAAGGTGAAGGCCACGCCGGTCAAAGGCCTCAAGGATCTCGTCGCGGGCTGAGGGCGTCATGAAGAGGGGGGGCGGCAGAACAGCGGCGCTCGCGCTCGCTTTGGGTCTTGGCGTGGCGTCGACCGCGCTGTTTGGGTGTGGGGACGACAAGAAGCCCGACACTCAGCCGACGGAGGCGGGTGCCGCCTCGACGTCGGCGCCCGCCCAGACGAGCGGCGCCCCGAAGGCCGAGGCGCCTGCCGGGAAGATCCCTGATCAGGTCGCGGATCTGTTCGCTGCGGTACCGGAGAACGCGACGCTTGTCGCCCGTTTTCCTGCGCTGAGCGACCTGGGCGTGCCGAAGGAGACGCTCGACACCGCGCTGCCGCTGCTGCTGAAGGAGCTCGCCTCGTCATCGCAGGTGCCCGAGGCCCTGCTCAAGAGCGTGCTCGAGGGCTACGACGGCATCGCCGCGTTCACGATCGGCGACGACCTGGACGCGAAGCCGCCCCCGCTGGCCGTGGTCGCCCGCTTCAAGGACGAGAAGGTCGCAGAGTCGCTGATCAGCGAGCTGAAGCTCGAGAAGGTGCGCGACGGCCGCTACAAACACCCCGGCACCCAGAACACGCCGGTCCACGTCGAGTGGCTCGCGAAGCCTCGAGTCGCGGTGATCTCCCCGTCGGAGCCGGCGCTCGACGCCGCGCTCGACGCGCTGGCGGGCAAGGCGCCCTCCTTCGCGTCCGGCCCGAACGCCAGCGGAGCGGGCGCCTATTTCGTCTACGGGGATCTCCACCGCCTGATCAAGAACCCGGAGTTGTTCGCCATCGGCTCGATGGCCTCGATGAGCTTCGGCTCGGTCAACGACGCGTCGATGACCTACCGCATGTTCGGGGACAAGGTGCCCCGGCTCTCGACGGTGCTCGCGCCTGCCCCGCACGACGCCCTCGCGAAGCTGCCTGGCAAGCCGGCGATGGCGCTCGACCTGTCCCTCGCGCGGCCGGCCGGCAAGAAGCTGGCAGACCTGTTCGCGGAGATCGGGCGCGCGAGCGGGGCCGATTTCACCCCGCAAGCCGAGAGCGCGCTCAAGTCGATCGGGCTGTCCCTCTCCGATTTCGACCGCGCCCTCGGTCCGTCGGCGACGCTCGCGATGTACATGCCCGAGGGGCCGATCGACCCCACGAAGCTGGACACGACGAGCACGGTGTTCTTCTACGTGCCGTTCAGCGACGACGCGGTCCCCAAGAAGCTCTTCGACACCGCCAAGGCTGCGGCCGGTAAGGAGAAGGGCATCCAGTTCGGCGCGAACCGCGTCACGGCCGATATCAGCCCTGTTCAGTCGGTGCTCGTCGAGCTCGTGCCGGGCGGCGTCGTGGGAGCGTTCGGCGGGAAGAAGCTGCTCGATCCGCTCGTCGCCACGTTCAAGAGCGGAAAGGGCACGCTCGGCGAGACGCCAGGCTTCGCCACCTTCAAGGCGACCATGGTGCCATCCCAGCTCGCGGTGTTCGTCGACTACGACCAGATGCTCGCGGCGGTCCCGAAGGATCTACCCTTCCAGTTCCCGCTCAAGGGCGTCACCGGGTCCGACCTGCTGCTCAACCCCACCGAGAAGGGCATCGACGCCAGCCTCAAGGGAGGCGGCGCGGTGCCGATGCTCGGGACCATGGGTGCCCTCGCGATCTACGGGGTTCGCCGCTACCTGCAGTCGGCGAAGACGTCCGAGGCGAAGAACACGATCGGCGCGATCGCGCGAGGGGCCGTGGGCGCCTACGAGCGCGAGTCGCTCGGGGCCGGCGGCGCGCCGTCCCACCAGCTCTGCAAGTCGGCCCAGCGCGTACCGGCCACGATCCCGAGCGGCAAGAAGTACCAACCGAGCTCCGCCCCGGGCACCGACTTCGAGTCGGGGGACGCGACCAGCGGCTGGAAGTGCCTCAAGTTCACAATCGTCAACCCGATCTACTACAGCTACGAGTATCGCGCGGGCGGCCCGTACAAGTGCCCGGCGCGCGGCGGGACCGACCCCGGCCCGGACGGCTTCGAGATCTCCGCCGAGGGCGACCTGGACGGCGATGGGGTGACCAGCCTCCTCTGCCAGATCGGCAAGGTCGACCCGACGACGCAGGTCATCAAGCTCGGCACGCAGCTCTTCATCGCCGACGAGTTCGAATGAGGGCCCCGCGTGAGCGGGCGAGCGCGAGCCCTCTCTGCTGCGCCGTCAGGCGCACCTCGCGCTCCGGTTTTGCCGAGGGACGCGCAGCGGCCCGACCGCAAAACCGAAGGGACCCGCGTGAGCGGGCGAGCGCGAGCCCTCTCTGCTGCGCCGTCAGGCGCACCTCGCGCTCCGGTTTTGCCGAGGGACGCGCAGCGGCCCGACCGCAAAACCGAAGGGACCCGCGTGAGCGGGCGAGCGCGAGCCCATCAAAGGTGGTGGTACCAGCGGAACCACACGCCGAGCTCGTAGCGGTCCTCCTCGACCAGATCGCTGTCCCTGCCTGGCATGAGGAACATCGGTAGGTCGATGCGGAGGCCGAGGTCGGCCGTCGGGTTGTAGTCGTTGCTGGCGGAGAAGCCGATCTCGCCGCCAAGCGGCAGGGCGAACGTCTCGCCGGGCTCCGCGAAGTCGATGATGTTGATGCCGTGGTGAATCCCGAACCACAGCTCTTGGATCGGCTGAAACAGGAAATGGAACGGGATCCCCGTGTTGAGGTACAGCGGGCTCGCGTCCGCGTTCCACAGCCCAGCCTTCACCCCACCGCTGCCGAGGAACAGGCCCGACTCGGACATCGGCGTACGAAACGTCCGCTCGAAATCGAGCGTCACGAAGGCGCCGGTGTCGATCCTCCCCCAGGTGCCGAGGTGGATCGCCATCGGAACACCGATGAGCAAGGCGCCGGCGCTGGCGTCGCTGTCGGAGTCGACCCCGATGAAATAGCGCGCTCGCCCCGCGATCTCGAAGGTGTTGCCGGTGTAGCCAGCGGTGATGCCGATGCTGGGGAACGCGTAGGCCGGGTTCGGCGATAGACGAAACGAGTGCGGGTTCGCCTCGATCTCGACCTGGTCGATGACGCCGAAGCGGATGGCCGAGTTGAGGAACACCGCCTGATCGCGCGCCCCCAGGCCGCCCGCAGAGATGGAGATATCGGGCGCCAGCGTCATCCTCGGCAGCGTGAGCGGACGCTCGACATACGCCTTGGGCTGCCGATACGACTGCTTGCGGCGGCGCTTGCGCTCGGCCTCGTAGGCCTTGCGGATGTTCTCGTCCTTCGACTCATCGACCACGTCGGACGAGTCGGCGTCGGTCGGCCGCTCGAAGCTCGTCGGGTCGTCGGACGGGTTGTTCGTGCCCCATCGCTGCGAGTGCGGCAGGGTGATGACGACGAGGTTGCCCGCTTCGTTCTGAGTGATCTTGAAGGTCGACGGCGAGGCCTCGCGCAGATCGATGAGCAGGTTCGCGCCCGAGAGGGTCTGCTCGACCGTGACGGCCGTCACCTGGGTCGGGAAATGTTGGGTCACGAGCGGGAGGCGGTTCACCTTCTCGGGCACCGCGACGCCGGACAAGACGTAGATGATGCGCCCCTCCGCCTTCTGTTCGGAGACGGTGACCGGTCCCCTCACCTGGACCGTGACGACCGAGCGTCCGTCCGGGAGCACTTCGAAGCCAGGGAAATTCACCACCGGCGGCCCAGACGGCACCCCTGTCGTCGACGGTCCCGAGCGCGAGCCAGACCCTCCGCTCCCTCCTGACTCGTCGACCTGCGCGTCCTCCGCGCTCTTGGGGCCCTCCTTGCGGCAGCCGAGGGCCGCGAGGGTGATGCCGAGCATCGGGAAGAGCATGCGGGGGGAGGGTCCCGCGAGCCGACCAAGCCAACTGGAAAGGCGCACGGGAGGATTACAACACGCGGCTCGAAAGCGATCCAAATAGCCGCCCATTCGGTGTAGCTTCCGGGCCATGCGCAAGCCGGCCACCGTCGCCGCCCTCCTCATGGGCCTTGTCCTTCAAGGGTGCGGGAGCTCCGAGGCGCCGGAGGCCTATCCCGGTCGACCCGTCGATCCGCCCCGGAAGGACGACGCGCTCCTCGACATGATGGCCGGCGGCCCGACCACCCCAGCGACGGCGGAGCCTACGGCCGCCCCCACCGCGGCGCCCAGCGCTTCGGCTGCCCCGACCGCGAGCGCGACGGTCGCGGTCAGCGCGTCGGCCACCGCGGGCCCGAAGACCCAGCCGAAGCCGAAGCCGAAGAAGTAGGCTCAAGCGACTCGCGAGGCCGCCCTCGAGATCGCGCCGAGGGCCTCGCTGTTCGTCCCTTCTCCACCGTAGCGGTGACGCTCGTACCCCCGGAGCGCCGCCGCCACCTCCTCTCGAATTTCGGCCTTCAGCTGCTCGGCCGCCTCGACCCTGCGAGCAAGGGCGCCGAGCGTGTCGGAGGGAGCCCGCTCGACTCCGGCCTGTTTGAGCGCCCGCCAGAGCGAGGTCAGCTCCTTGGGCTGGTCGGCGACGACGACCTGACCCTTCACGCCGCGGGCGCGCCACGCGCGCACCATGACGAGCGCGCCCAGCAGCGTGACGAGCGCGAGGGAGAGCTCGAACGCGGAGCGGCGGCCGAACCAGTCGTCCACTGCCTCCCAACCGGTCCGTAGGCCGTCGAGCATCGCAGAGATCCAAGGCGTCGTAGCCGGCGAGGCGGCTGCCAGGTCGGAGGCCGGCGTCGGATCGAAGGTCTCCCAGTGATCGTCGACGAACACCTCGACCCAGCTGTGCGCGTTTCGCTCTCGAACGATCATGTAGCCGAGCGGGGAGCGCTCGCTGACGCGGTACCCGGCGACGACCCGCGCAGGCACACGCGCGCTGCGGGCGAGCAGGGCGAACGCGGCCGCGAAGTACTCGCAGTGACCCTGCTTGTGGGTCTTGAGAAAATCGAGGACCGGGTCCGCCGACGGCGAGCGCTCGGACTCGAGCGAATAGGTGTAGTCGCGCAAGAGGCGCGCCTCGATCGTCTCCAGCGCCTCCCGAGGAGGGCGGCCGGCAGCCCCCCAGCTCTCGAGGATCGACTGCAGCTCGGAGGAGATCTTGCGCGGAACCTGAAGGTCCGCGAGCGTCGGTGGCGGCCCGCGCGGCAGCTCCCCCTGATCGAACCAGACGCGCTTGGCGTGTGCGTTCGGGCTAGGCCGCGCGATGCCCCGAGGATCTCGCTCGAAGATCCCGCTCGACACCGCCACGTCGTCTGCGCCGAGCGGCAAGAAGTATCGGGTGGGGCGCCCCGCGTGCTCGACCTCGGTGGGCTGAGAGCCGCGCTCGACGCTGGTCTCGACGACCTCGGGGACCACCGCCTCCGCGCCGGTCTCCCAGCGACCCTGGTGGTACTGGGTGAAGATCACTCCACGCAAGAGCGGCGGGGCCGCCCCGCGGACGCGCATGACCACGGTGTTGGACTCGAGCATCCCCTGCATGGCGCCGAGCCACATCGCGTCCGAGAACCCCGTCCGGTTGCGCTCCGCGCGCGCCATCATCCGGGCCATCATCGCGTCGTGCACGCGCGGCAGCGTCCACGTCGCGAGGCCCGCGAGCGCGGCGGCCGTGAGGGCGCCGAAGGCGAGGCCGACGAAGTGGCGGGCCTCCAGGACGCGGAGCGGCGCTCGCGAGGGGTCGGAGATGCGCAGCGCCAAGAGCCCGAGCAGCGTCGCGACCGCCGCCAGCACTGGGAACACCCAGCCCGTCTGGGCGCGACCGGCGGCGGTCAGCGCGACCAGGGCGGCGAGCAGCGTGAGGCGATCGCCGTACATCGGTCGCACCAGGCAAGCGCGCGCCGCCGCGACCGCCAACATGGGCAGCCCGAGCAGCAAGGTGCGCTCCGAGAGCAGCGTCGGGACCTCGACGGGGATCGCCGTCCAGCGGGCCGCGAGCACGCCCGTCATCATCGCGACGATCGTCACGGCTGCCTGGGCGACGCGATCGACCTCGACGCGCGCGCCCACCACGACTGGCACGAGGCCCATCGCGAGGCAGCAGATCTGCGCGACTTCGGGGGCCGAGTAGGCCATCGCGATCGCCACGACGAGCACGGTGAGCCCGACGACGCGCTGCTTCAAAGCGACAGCGCCTCCCCTCGCTCGATCGCGCTGGCCGAGACGAACCGCACGGTCGAGCCAGCGGCCGCCCCCGCGCCGTCCGGAACGACACAGACCCACGACACCGGGATCCCCGCGGCGCCGAGGCGGTCGACGAGCGACGAGCGACGCGGGGATTGATCGGCCGTGATGAGCACGATCGAGCTGAGGCTCTTCGCCGCCTCTTCGATCGCACCCTCGACGGGCGCATCAGCGGCGGTGAGGTTGTACACGGCGAGTCGATCGAGCACGGCGTCGAGGGCCGCGCGACCGCTGCGAGGCTCGATCGCGAAGCGATCGATGTCGAGCATGAGGGTGGAGAGCCCGCCCCCGTTCTTCACGAGGTGCGCGGCCACGCCGGCCGCGAGGCTCAGCGCGGCCTCCTTCTCGAGCTCCCCCGCGGCGTCGCCGTCGAGCGCCAGGGCGATCCCGACGCGCTCGCTCTTCTCGGCGACGTACGACCGAACGTGGGGGACCCCCGTGCGCGCCCAGGTCCTCGCGTGGAGGTGCTTGAGCGGATCGCCAGACCGGTACGGCCGCACGGCGGCGAACTCGGCCTCCCCCTGCGACACCGACAGGACCCGCGGGTCCCTCGTGGAGGGCAGCGCGTGCCGGAGCGAGAGCGCGGCGACGTGCGCGATCCGCGGGATGACCAGGAAGCGCGGCCCGTTGGAGACGCGCCGAGGGCCGATGGCGAGCCCGAACGGCACGAGCATGCCGACCTCGAACGAGTCGATGTGGTGCTCGCCGCGCGCGAGGAAGCGCGCTTCCGCGTGGGTGGTGACCGACGTGCCGGGGCGGACGGTGGCGATCGACTCGGGCGGAGAGATCCACTGCCCGTCCCAGGGGAGGAACGGCGCCCCGACCCGGAGGGTCGCCAGCCGCCGCGTGCCCTGGTTCGTGAGCGTGACCACGAAGCGCTGGACCTCGCCCAGCGACACCCGCATCGGCGCCTCGGCTTGCACGGCGAGGCCGTAGGCGCGGAAGAACGGACGCGCCGCGAGGGAGGCGACGATGAGCCCCGACAGCATCGCGAACAGGAGGTGGACCTGGGTCTGGGTGACGTCGAGCCCGGCGAACCCGATCATCAGGGTGACCAGGAACATCACC
This sequence comes from Polyangiaceae bacterium, assembly GCA_016719945.1. Lineage (GTDB taxonomy): Bacteria > Myxococcota_A > Polyangia > Polyangiales > Polyangiaceae > Xiheicaenibacterium. The sequence goes on from JADJYE010000032.1 coordinate 195,740, forward strand.
CGACCCTCCCTGGAGAGCGCGACGTAGGCCGCGAACAAGGGTGCAGCGAGGCGGCCCGGCACGCTCTTTCGGAACCGATCGCGCTCGGATTTCTTGGCGGGGATGAAGATGTGGTTGAGGCGGGCTAGCTCGCGCTTGGAGCGCAGCGTCTTCCACAGCTTCGCGGCCGTCATAGGGGCACGCTGGTGGCCTTGATGACCTCCTCGAGCACGCTCGCTGCTCCGCGGCCTCCGTACCTCGCACGTTCGGTCACCATGATTCGATGACCCAGGACGCTCGAAGCGAGGTGCTGGACATCGTCGGGCGTCACGTAGCTCTTGCCCTCGAGGAAGGCGCGCGCCTGGCACGCTCGATAGAGGATGAGCGTGCCTCGCGGGCTGACGCCTAGCGCGACGTCGGCGTGATCGCGCGTCGCCTGCACGATGCGGCGCATGTAGCGCGCGACACGCTCCTCCACGCGCACGTGCCTGACCGCGCCGATGATGGTGATGAGCTCCGCTCGCGTCGCGACCGGGTGCACCGCGGCCAGCGGATCACGCTCCTTGCGGTCGAACAGCATCTCCAGCTCGTCGGCCTCGGCCGGGTACCCCACCGAGAGCCTCAGCACGAACCGATCGAGCTGAGCCTCCGGCAGCGGGTAGGTCCCCTGGAAATCGACCGGGTTTTGGGTCGCCAAGACGAGGAACGGCGACGGCAGCTTCATGGTCGTCCCGTCGATGGTGACCTGCTCCTCGCTCATGGCCTCGAGCAGCGCGGATTGGGTGCGCGGCGACGCGCGGTTGATCTCGTCGGCCAAGAGCACGTTCACGAAGATCGGTCCGCGCTGGAAGCTCAGCGTCCCCTCGCGAGGGTGCAGCGTGTGGGTGCCGAGGATATCGGACGGGAGCAGGTCCGGGGTGAACTGGACGCGGGCGAAATCGAGATCGAGCGCGCGCGCGAAGCTCTTGGCGAGCGTGGTCTTGCCGACGCCGGGGACGTCCTCGATGAGGACATGACCTCCCGAGAGCGCCCCGACCAGGAGGAGGTCGATCGCCTCGGGCTTGCCGCGGATGACTCCGGCGAGGGTCTTCCTGAGGCGGTCGAGGACGGCGCCGCTCTCGGTCGGCGTGCTGACGGCGGCTTCGATCACGGGGAACCAACTGTCGCAAGCCCGGAGAACTTCCTCAAGCCGGTTGCATCGCCGCGGGCGCTGTGGGACCTGATCTCGGCTTCACACGGCACGCTCATGGACCTCCAAGCGACCCTCTCCTTCCTCAACCCCAAGGCCATCTCCTCGGGCGACCGCAACGTCGTTCGACAGATGTGGGACAAGCTCTCTGGTCTGCCGCTCGGGAAGAAGCTCTTCTCCAAGGCGATCGGGATGGCCGCCCCCTACACGTCGACGATCGACGCGAAGGTGGAGCAGCTGCGCGTGGGGTACTCGGAGGTGAGGATGTTCGACAAGCCGGGCGTCCGCAACCACCTCTCATGCGTCCACGCGGTCGCCCTCGTGAACCTCGCGGAGCTGACGGGGAACCTGGCGGTCGCGTATTCGCTTCCCGACGACGCGCGCTTCATCGTCGCGGGCCTGTCGATCGAGTACCTGAAGAAGGCCCGCGGCACCCTCCGGGGAACGAGCGAGTGCCCGGTGCCCGCGACCAGCGAGCGCAAGGAGTACCTGGTTCCGGTCAGCATCTGGAACGCGCTCGGCGAAGAGGTCGCTCGCGCAGAGCTGCGCACGCTGGTGGGCCCCAAGACGCAGAAGGCCGACGGCTGAGGCCAACGTGAGGGGGGGGCTCGGCCGCGCGCTGCTCGCCGTCGGGGCGCTCGCCGGCTGCGACGGCGCGGTCGCGTCGGAGGCGCCGGCGCCCGTCGCATCGTCCAGCGCTGGCGAGGCCGTGGGTCCTGCTGTCGCCACCGCGTCCGCGGTCGAGTCGGTCGCGGCCATGAGCGCAGCCCCCGCGGGCGCGCCCTCCGCCCCCGCTCCCCCTGTCCTCTCGGCCACCAGCGACCCGCTGGTCATCACCCTCCACCGCCAGCGCATCGAGACGGACTTCAGCAAGCGGCCGTTCTATTTCAGCGCCGCGTTCGACGGCAGCCTCCGGTACTCGCTGTGGCTGCGTGCCCTCGAGCGCGGCCGCGCGATGAAGAAGAAGCACGGCAAGACGGCCCACCTCACGTTCTTCGTAAACGCGGCCTTCTACTCGACCCAGCCGGGCCCGAGCGACGTCGGCAAGGCGATGTCTCGCGCGGAGGTGCTAGCGCGCCGTGCCCTCACGCAGCAGGCGATCAACGAGGGCCACGAGATCGCCGACCACGGGGTCGGCCACCACGATGGCCGATCGTTCACGAAGGCCGAGTGGCTGGCGGAGATCGATCGCTTCAGGGGCATCCTGGGCTGGCAGCTGTATCAGCCGGTCAACGGCGACGACGGCACGCCCGTGTTCCCGCGGTTCGCGCCGCTCGAGGGCGCGGCCCCTGGCGAGACGGGCGCGGCGTGCGCCACCGGGGCGGACTGCGCTGGGGGCTCCTGCCTCGCGCTGACCGAAGAGGTCCGCGTCTGCTCGCAGCCATGCAACCTCAAGGCGAAGTGCCCCCCTGGGACGGCCTGCGGAGCGCCCATGTTCCGGCAAGACACCGACGTGTGCGTCCCTGCGCCGCTCTACCCGATCGAGCTCGACGGCAAGGTGCTGTTCAACGAACGCGGCGAGCCCAACCGCAAGCACCCGCGGCTCGTCCCGTACGCGATCGTCGGCTACCGCGCCCCCTACCTCGCCGCGAACGACGCGCTCTACGAGGCCCTCGCGGAGCGCGGGTACATCTACGACACGAGCCAGTCGGCGAGCCCCGGACCGCCCTTCTACTTCATCCCCCGCGAGTCGCCGCGCAAGGTGCTCGAGCTCGCGCTCATGCTCCACCCGGGCGCGGCCGCCATTCCGATGGACTACAACTACGCGCAGCTGGAGATCCCCGGCGCGCGCATGAAGTCGGACTACGAGGCCGCGATCTTGAGCTCGTACGCGAAGGGGCGAGTCCCGTGGAACGTCGGCCACCATTTCGCCATGTGGGAGGAGGGCGCGTACCTCGACGCGCTCGAGTGGACGGTCGACTTCGTCCTCGGCGGCTGCCCGGACGAGAGCGGCGCCGCGCGGTGCGAGGGCGGCGAGGTCGTCTCGTTTCGCGAGCTCGCTCAGCGTTTGGAGTAGGCGCAGCCCTTCGCTGACCCGGACGGCTCCAAGACGATCGTCCCGTCGAACCGGAGGCTCGTCACGAGCGGCGCGCCTTGTTTTTTGCTGATCGGTCGTCGACAGCGTGAGCTTGTCTGCGTCGAGCTTCCACGTGCCCTTGCGAACGACGATCCCCGACCAGACGCACATGGCGTCCTTCGGACACGGCGAGACGCGATCCTGTGCGTTGAACGTGCCGTCGGCGTCGAGGGAGAGCACGCGCTCGTACTTGCGTGCGTCACACGAGGGGCTCGACCACGTGCCGACCGGGCCGCTCGCGGACGGAGGAGCGCTCGCCGTCGGCGCAGAGCTCACCGCGCTCGACGGGCCCGGGGCGCTCGCCGTTGGCGCGGGAGGAGCCGTCGCCGTTGGGCTGGCAGTCGACGCGGTCGCGGTCGCGATGCCCGAGGACGCGGGCGCCGTGGACGAGGTCGAGGATGCGCCCGTGCTGCAGGCAGTGAAGCAGAGCAGGGACAGCGCCTGGAGGATGGTGGTGGGGTTCACGGGTCGCCGCGCAACCTACCACGCGGCTCAGCCAGGCGTGGCCTCGCAGCGACAGCCCGCGCTCGAGACGCGCCCCTCGGCCTTGACGACGCGCGCCCGTGCGAGCTCGCAGCGTGGGTCGGCGGGACCCGCGAGCCGGCACACGTATTCGGACGAGCGACGCATCGAGCCCAGCGCCTTGCACGCGAGCTCGCAGCGCGAGGCGGCCGTGCCGGTGTCGAGCTGCGAGGGCGTGGCCGAAGGCTGGGACGGGGGGATGGGCGGGTCGGACCGGCCGAGGGGCTGAGGGTCGGTGACCTTGGGGGAGAACACTTGCTCGAGGGTCTGCTCGGCCAGGGTCAGCTCGGCCTCGGCGTCGCTGAGGTGCTGCGCGCTGCTGACCTCCATCGAGCCGCCGGCCTTCGGGGTGACGGCTTCTGGAGAGGGAGCGGAGGCGCTGCAGCCCCACGCGGGGACGAGGAGCAACCAAGCGAGGCTCGCCCATCGTAGGCTCTCGACACCGTTCCAGGAGGTCGAGATGTCGAGGGCGAGTCGATCCGTCGAGGGCTGGCGAAGGGTGATGCTCTTCGTCGCCCTCTGCTTGTTCGCCTGCGCCCGCCCGCTGCCGCTCGAGGTTCCCAACGCTGGCCACGATACACCGGTCGCGCGGGCTGTCGAAGCCCGGCGCCACCCGGCGCTCGTCGCGGCGCGGCCGGGGGGCCCGAAGGATCTGGGCCCCGCGCCGCTGACCTCGGCCGGGGCGCTGGCGACTTTGTCGGTGAGGGGCCAGGGGTCGGCACAGGACGCTCCCGTGGCCCTCCCTCTGGTCGAGACGCGGTTCGTCATCACCCTGCATTCGCTGGTCGCCGAGGTCGAGGTCACGCAGCGGTTCGCGAACCCTCGGACGGAGCCGATCGAGGTCGTCTACGCCTTCCCGCTCCCCGACAACGCCGCGGTCTCGCAGCTGCGGCTCTCCGTCGGCGAGCGCTCCGACCTCGGCCCCTCGCGCCGGCCCTGCCGAGCGAACCGGGGCCGAGGTCTCGCTCACGGTCGTGGCGGATCCCGCGCTCGCCGAGGGGCCGTTCGAGTCAGTGAACCACGAGATCCTCGTGACGAAGGACCCGAAGGGGCGCTCTGCAGTGACGCTCGCCCAGAAGGATCGCATCGCGAACCGCGACTTCGTGCTGCGCTTCCGCGTCGCCGAGGCGCAGCCGCGGGCCCAGCTGCTGCTGTCTTCGGCAGAAGATGGCTATTTCTCCCTGGTCGTCGATCCTCCGGACGTGGACCTCGCGGAGGAGCTCGGTCCGCGCGAGCTGATCCTGGTGGTGGACGTGTCGGGCTCGATGAAGGGCGCCCCCCTCGCCCTGGCGAAGCGCGCCGCCGCGCTCACGCTCGCGGCGCTGCGCCCCACGGATCGCTTCGATGTGCTCACCTTCTCGGGCCGGACCATCCGGCTCTTCCCGGCGCCGCGGCCCGCGACACGAGCCAACGTCGACGCGGCGCTGGAGATGATCGACCGCGCCGCTGCCGGCGGCGGCACGATGATGCTCGACGCGCTGGCCGAGGCGTTCGGTGCCCGACCCGCGGGCCTTGCCCAGCGCTCCGTCCTGTTCTTCACCGATGGCTTCGTCAGCGTGGAGGACGAGCTCGTGAAGACGACACGGGACTTCGTCACCTCCGAGCGCGAGGCCGGCAGGAAGGCCCGCGTCTTCGGCGTCGGCGTCGGGCCCGCGCCGAACCGGGCCCTGCTGGAGGCGGTCTCGCGAGAGGGGGACGGGGCGTTCGAGGTGCTCTACGCGCGAGACGATCCCGAACGAGCCGTCGCGGCGGTCCTCGGCCTGATCGACCGCGCGATCTTGACCGACGTCGTCGTCGACTGGGGAGGTGCGTCGGTCTCCGAGCTGGCGCCGAGCCGCGTTCCCGACCTGTTCGCGAGCCACCCGCTCGTCGTGCACGGTCGCTTCGCGCGGCCGCCCTCGCGCGCCCCTGTCATCCGCGCCCAGGGCGCCGCGGGGCCGATCGAGATCCCTGTGGTCGTCGCGCCGCTCGCGAAGGGTGACCGTCGTGACGTGTTGGGCGTGCTCTGGGCACGCGCGCGCATCGGCGAGCTCGAGCTCGAGCTCGCTACCGGCAGCGCGACCGCGAAGGAGACGATCACCCAGCTCGGCGCGACGTTCCACCTCCTCACCCGCTTCACGAGCTTCGTGGCGATCGACGCCTCGCAGCGCGCGGCGGACCCCGCCCGCCTCCGGCTCCTCCAACCCGCCGAGGCGCTCGATGATGCTGCAGGGGGCATGAGCCTCTCCGGCGCCGCAAAGAAGAAGGACGTCGACCAAGAGCACGTCGACGGGCGCGCGAGCGAGGGACAGGCTGCGCCCGCATCCCCCGCGCCCCCTCCCGCGGCGCCGAGCGCGTACCGGCGCGGGTGCGCGTGCTCACTCGCCGCCGACCTCGACGCGCCGCCGCTCGGCTGGCTCGGTCTCCTCACGGCGGCGCTCTGCGCGCACCGGCGCCATCGCCGCCGGCTTCGGGCTATAAGGCGCCATTGATGTCCTCCGATGAAAAAGACCGCCCGAAGGCGGTGCTCGTCTCGCTCCAGCTGCTCGGCGTCACCGACGAACAGCACGACGCCGATCTCGCCGAGCTCGGCAGGCTCGTCCACACCCTCGGCCTGCGCGTCGTGGGGAGCGTCAGCCAACGGAGGGCACACCCCCGAGCCGGCACCGTCCTCGGTCTGGGCAAGCTCACCGAGCTCGCCAGGTGGACGGGCGGCAGCGGGGAGGTGGCGTCGCATACACCGCGCAAGAACAAGCTGAGGCAGCGTCGCGAGAAGGAGGCCGAGGCCGAGGGCGAGCCCGCCGAGACCGAGCCGGCCGAGACCGAAGAGCACGACGAAGCTCAGCACGACGACCTCGAGGCGCACGGTCAGGAGGACGACGCGCACCACGACGAGCAGGCCCCGGGCCCGAGCGCACAGGCCGAGGTGGTCGTCGTCGATCACGAGCTCAGCCCGCGCGAGGCGCGCAACCTCGAGCGCGCGACAGGCGCCGAGGTCATCGACCGAAGCCAGGTGATCGTCGAGATCTTCCACCGGCACGCGAAGAGCCGCGAGGCGAGGCTGCAGGTGGAGATCGCGCGGCTGACGTACGTCGCGCCACGCCTGCGCGAGGCGGGCGCCGGGGCCGATCGCCAGCGCGGCGGCATCGGCGGTAAGGGCGCAGGGGAGAGCGCCGTCGAGCTCGACCGCCGGCGCATCCGTGATCGCATCGCCGAGCTCAAGCGGGAGATCGCGCACATCCAGGCCGAGCAGCAGAACCGAAGGAGCGCGCGGCGCGACCAGCGCCGGGTCGCGCTCGTCGGCTACACCAACGCCGGCAAGTCATCCCTGATGCGCGCCCTCACCGGCAGCGAGGTCTACGTCGCCGACAAGCTCTTCGCCACCCTCGACACCACGGTCCGCTCACTCAAGCCGGAGACCGAGCCGCGCATCTTGGTGAGCGACACGGTCGGGTTCATCAAGAAGCTGCCTCACCAGCTCGTCGCGTCGTTCAAGTCGACGCTCGACGAGGCCCTCGAGGCGTCGCTGCTGCTGTACCTGGTCGACGCCTCCGACCCGACGTTCGAGTCCCAGCTCGAGACGACGCGCAGCGTCCTCGCGGAGATCGGCGCCGACACGGTGCCGTCGACGATCGTCCTCAACAAGCGCGATCGCCTGACCGAGGACCAGATCCACGCCCTGGCGGCGCGCTTTCCGGACGCCCTCCTCGTCTCGGCGCGCGACAGGTCCGACGTGTCGAAGGTGCGGGACTTCATCGTGTCGTTCTTCGACGGCGAGCTGGTCGAGGACGAGATCTTCGTGCCCTATGAACAGCACGCGCGGGTGAGGAAGATCCACGACTCGATGACGGTGCTCGGCGAGCGCCACGACGAGCAAGGCACCCACGTCCGCGTGAGGGCGCCCCGAGCCTCGATCGACAGGCTCGCGTAGCTCCGAGGTGGCAGCGAGCGCCCTCCAGATGTGTTAGCTCGGGGTCGGAGCTCCGCCGCCCCTCCAACCGAGTGAGGAACCGTGTCGAATCAGTCCCCCTGCCCCCACATCTCGGGCTGCGAGATGTTCACGCAATTCAAGTTATCCGACTCCCTCGCGGTCTGGAAGCTGCGCTACTGCGAGGACGACTACGAGCGATGCGCGCGCTTCCAGCGGACCTGTCAAGGCCACCCCGTCCCCGCCACCCTCCTGCCCAACGGACAGCTGCTCCGCAAATAGCCCCGCCTCTCGGCTCGCGAGCGCGAGCTCGACGCTGTGCTTCGCGCGCCAAAGTCACTCCGCCGGGACCTGGACAGGGCCCTTGTCGTGCTCCGGGCATGCTGTGACCGTTCCGCCGACGTTGCAGGTCAGATCGTTGGTCATGACCAGCCGGACGGTCTGGCCCGCAGCGAGACCGCTGGGGCAGGCGACGGGCTTGGGCGGTGGCGCCTGGCAGGTGCCGCCGGGTGGACACGAGAGCTCGGCCCGCGTCGCAGCGAGGCAGGTGCCGGCCGGCCCGACCGAGACATCGAACTCCTCGTAGATCCCATCGGGTTTGGGGCTCCGGTCCTGAACCGGCTGTGAGCCACATGCGGTCCCGATTACGAAGAGGACGACGGACGCGAGGAACAGGCGCTGGCGCATGCGCGGCATCATCGACGATCCGCGGCGCGTCGTCACTTCGCCGGCGGAGCGAGGAGGCTGGGGCACTCAGCCCCGGCCTGGGGGCAAGCCGGCCTTGGTGAGCGCGGCGTCCAGGCGCAACAGCACAGCCTGATCCTCCGCGAGGTCCGCAAGCCCGGCGAGCGCATGCCGCCGGCTGCTTCGAGGCAATCGAAGGCGCGGCGCGCGAAGGCGTCGAATGACGGCGCCGCCGGCCCTGGCTTCGGTCCCCAGCCGAACGAGCACGGGAGACCCACGCCACCGGGCGGTCAGCCCACACGACCTTCCCGCGCCCCGACCTCAGCTCGCCAGCGCGCGCTCGAGGACGGCGCGTGCGCCGCCGCGCGCCCCGGTGCGGGCTCGCACGGTGAACGGCGCGCGCGGGTCGAGCCCCTCTCGCGAGAGCGCCGCCGACGCGCCGAACACGCCGCGCAGCGCCTCCTCGATGCCGCGCCGCTCGCTCTCGTACGTGGCCAGCTCGTTGGGCGCGTGCAGACGATCGAGGACCCGCAACAAGAGCTCGTCCACCTCGAAGCCGAGCCCCGCGAGGCGCGGATCGGACTCGAGCCGCGCCGCGGCCCCCAGCAGGCGCCGTAGGGAGTCCCCCAGGCGCGTCGCCGGGTCGTCCTTCGCGACGCGCTTTCGCTGATACGACAGCCCGGGGCGCCCCTCGGAGAGATCGAGCGCGAGGTCCGACTCGTGCCCGATCAGCAGCACGGCCGGGCCGTGATGCACGTGGCCATAGTCGACGACGTCGATCAACGTCTCGCCGAGCACGCCCTCCTTGATCCAGTCGTGGAACACCGCGACGAACTGAGCGGCGACCGGCAGCGTGTCGGGCTTCGCGTAGAGCTTGAGGGAGATCTTGTGGCTCTTCATGGCTGGGCTCGCGGGTCACTCCGCTGCGCGCGCGAGCTCGCTCGGCTGCGCCGCCTTGACCATCCGCTCGTGGCACTGGTGAGAGGCGTCGACGAACAGCTGAGCCTCCTCGATGCGTTGATGGGCGCCCTCGGCGCTGTCCGCGCCGCCGCCCTCGCGGTGCGCCTTCGTGAGGTAATGGGCGAACTTCGCGCCCGCGAACGGATCGAGGAACAGCTTCGTGTCGACGACCTCTCGCTGGAACGTCCGCACGATCTCGTCCGCGTCGTCGCCGATGTTGGGCTCTCGCTCTCGCGCGAGCGCGCGCGCCGCGGTGAGCATCGCTCGGTACGCCCGTCCTGCGGCGGCCTCGACGTCCCCCTGCTCCAGCAGCACCTGCGCCTCGAACACCTCGCGCTCGGCCGCGGCCAGCGCCATTTGAACGTACGGCACGACCTCGCCCGCGCACTCGCCGACGCCCATGTCGCCGATCGAGTACTCGCGGGGATCTCCCCAATCGGAGTAGTAGCTTCGGTCTGCTTCGTAGGCCGGGACGACCGCCAGCTTCTCGACCATGGCCCGGATCTCCTTCTTCCCGATGCGCTCGACGAAGGCCGTGAAGGTCTCCTCGCCGCGCCGCTCGGCGACGAAGCGGTCGCTGAGGCGCTTCACCATCTCGGGCACGTTCTTCGACGGGATCGCCCCGATCGCGAGGCCATAGGCGCCGGCGTTGTGGGACCACTGGCCGCCGACGACGACCTGGAAATGAGGGACGCGACGACCGTTCACGTTCCGGCTGACGCCGAGGAAGCCCAGATCTGCGGCGTGGTGCTGGCCGCAGGCGTTGAAGCACCCGCTCGCCTTGATGTGCAGCGCCTTCGCGGCGGGGGCCATCGTGTCCTCGAGCACGCGCAGGTGTCGGCGCAGCTCGCCGGCGAGCCCGCGGGACGAGGAGATGCCCAGCTTGCAGGTGTCGGTCCCGGGGCAAGACGTCACGTCCGTGATGGTCGAGGCGCCGGGCTCGGCCAGGCCGATGGCCTCGAGCTTCTCGAACAGCTGCGGCAGATCGGCCTCCGAGACCCAGCGGAAGGTGAGGTTCTGCTCGACGGTCGTGCGCATCGCGTCGCCGGCGAATTCGCGGGCGAGGTCGGCCAGGGCGCGCGCTTGGTCCGAGGAGAGGTCTCCCAGCGGGAGCGTGACGGTGGCGACGGCGTAGCCGGGCTGCGCCTGCGGCCGCACGTTCGTGCTGCGCCACCGCTCGAACGCGGGGGCCCCCCTGCCCTCGAGCGGCGCCGGGGGGCGGTTGGGCGCCTCTGCCACGACCCCGAGATCGCTCAAGTACGCGGTCCACCGGGGGTCGTTGCGGAGCTTCTCTCGCTCGAGCTTCACCAGGCGCGTGAACTCCTCGATGCCGAGCTTCTTGATGACGAATTTGAGCCTCGCGCGAGCGCGGTTCTCGCGCTCTCCGAGGCGCCCGAACAGGCGGCTCACCGCTTGGAGCGTGGGGAGCAGCTCCACCTCGGGGACGAACGCGTCCAAGAGCTTCGCCGCGTGTGGCACCGAGCCGAGGCCGCCGCCGACGTACACCTCGAAGCCGCGCCGCTTCACGCCGCCCTCTTCGCGAACGCGGGCGATGCAGCCGATGTCGTGGAAGCTGGTGAGGCCGCAGGGGTGATCGGCGCAGCCCGAGAAGGCGATCTTGAACTTTCGACCGAAGTCTTGCGTGTCGTCGTGCCCCATCAAGAAGTAGGTCGCGGCGTGCGCGTAGGGGGCGACGTCGAACGACTCGTCGTTGCAGACGCCGGCGTACTCACAGGCGGTGATGTTGCGGACCGCGTTGCCACACGCCTCCTTGGTCGTGATGCCGGTCGCGGCGAGCCGCCGCATCATGTCGGGCGTGTCGTCGATGTGGACGAAGTGCAGCTGGATGTCCTGACGCGTGGTCACGTGCAAGATCGCGTCGGAGTACTCCTCTGCGCACTCGGCGAGGACCTCGAGCTGACGCGCAGTGACCTTGCCGAAGGGGAGCTTGATGCGCTGCATGCCGGGCGCGTCCCACAGGGTCATCGGACCCTTCGTCAGCTCGCCCGACGGGTACGCGATCGGCCGCGTCGCCACGCCGTCGTGCCGCTCGCCGTTGTCGTAGCGCTGACCGTAGACGCCGCGCCTGAGGCGCGTCTCCGCGAACAGCTTCTCCTCGATCTTGTCCTGCCGGCGCAGCGCGATCTGCGTCTCGAAGATCGCGATGTCGCGCGCTTGGTCGGGCGGGGTGGCGCCGGCGAGCTTTTCCTTCCACGAGGCCATCGCCGAGGGTTCTACGACAATTCCTATCGACACGGTAGACTATTGCCCTCGTACGAGCGCTTTCGTCGATTAAAAGGCTGACAATCGCCGCATCGATTCTCGACTCAATTAGTGAACAATTGAGTCAGTCGCGGTCTTTTCGGGCGTTGGGCACGACGACCAAGACCACGTGCTCGCCGGGCTGCGCGACGAACTCGTACTCCCTCGTGTCCTGCCGACCGATCTGCACGCTCAGCTTGTGCGCGCCGGGCTCGATCGGGAGACGGCTCGCGCCGCTCGCGTTGAGCAGCGTGCGACCGTCGAGCTTCACCTCGGCGCGCGCGGGCAGCTGCGGGAGGCTCACCGACGCGCCGCGGTCGCGGGGGGCCGACCGCCGGCCGACCACGAACCCCAGCACCAGCGCGAGCGTCGCTACGACGGAGGCGACGAGCAGGAGCACCCTCGGGGTCGCGCTGCGCGCCGCGGGGCGCACGCTGCTGGCTTGGACCATGCGGACGATCGCCGGGTCGCTCGCCGTGACCGCAGGGCCAGGGGCGGGAGAGAACCTGCGCGGGTCGTCCGCACCGGCGCGCAGCTCCGCAGACAAGGCCGCGTCGGCGAGCACGCGGCGCTTGCTGGCGTCCGCCGATATCCCCGCGACGAGCGCGCTCGCCTCGGGGCGGCTGGCGGGCTCGAGGCCGAGGGCGGCCGCGAGCAGAGGGGCCTCTTCGACCGGCAGAGGCAACGACGATCGCCGCGCGGCGGCCTCGGCGAGATCCGCCTCGCGGAAGAGCCGGCCCCCGATCAGGCACTCCGCGACGACGATGCCCCAGGCGTAGACGTCGTCGCTGGGGCTCGCGGGCTTGCCGACCGCCGCTTCGGGGGACGCATACCCCGGCTTTCCCGCGGGCATCTCTCGCGCCTCGCCGAGCCGCCGGGCGATGCCCAGATCGACGAGCAGCGCCTCGCCGGTGTCGTCGATGACGACATTCGACGGCGTGACGTCGCCGTGTACCCAACCGCCCGCATGGAGCGAGGCGATGGCGCGCGCGAGGTCGCGGCCGACCAACATCGCGGCGTCGCGATCGAGCGGACCTGCTTCGAGGATGTCGTGGAGCGTGCAACCCTTCGAGTGCTCGAGCGCGACGAACGGCAACCCGGCGATCTCGCCGTGATCGACCATCTTGACCACGCCTTCGTAGGGCCCCGAGGACAACACCTCGATCTCCCGACGTATCGACTCGGCGACCGCGCCGGACGCTGACTCGTCGAGCGGCGCGCGCTTCACGACGATCAAGCGCCCCGTGCGATCTCCGAGGCGGACGCCGAGGAACACCTCCGCCATCGAGCGCTCGACGAGCCGTGAGGTGAGCAGGTACTCGCCGAAGACCTGCGGCGTCACGAGCCGGATCCGAGCGGGGTCGCGAGCATCCATCCGCCGAAGTGATCCTCGAGCGCCTGAGCGGCGCTCACCGCGACGTGATCTCTTCCGGGCGCCGCGATCACCTGCACCCCTACGGGTAAGCCGCGGGGGTCGAAGCCGATCGGCACGGCGGTGACGGGCGTCTCCATCACGTTGAAGATCGCGGTGTACGCTGGATCGAAGGGGGTGGCCCACACAGCGTGGTGGCGAGGCGCTGGCCGCGTGTACGGCGGGTGCAGGAGCACGCCGCGGTCGCCCAGCAGCGCGGCGAGCTCGGCGCGGAGCTCGGCGGCCGCTCGCGCGAACCCCGAGGTCGCTCCACCGAACCTCTGCACGATACTGCCCGCTGCGGCCACGACGAGCGCGGGGAGCGTGTGGTTGGAGCGCCCCGCGGCCGCCTTGAGCAGCTCGAGCGGGACCCCGATACGCGCGCGCCCGGTGCCGCTCGCGAGCAGCTCGTCGTACGATTCCTCGGCGCTCTCGGCGAGCGCCCCGGCCCAATACTCGAGGCCTCTTCGCAGCTTGGTGACGTCGAACGGGACCACCCTCGCGCCGCGCCGCTCGAGCGCCCGCGCGGCGTCCTCGACGGCCTGCATCATGACACCGCGCGCTCGGAACCGCGCGTTGTGCGGCGCGACGTACACGGTGAGGTCGCGCACGTCGACGGTCGCGGGGTCGCCCAGCTCCATCTGCACGCACACGGGATCGCTGGGGTCCGGGCCGGCGAGGACGCGGAGCAAGGGCATGACGTCGCGGACCCTGCGTACCATCGGGCCCGGGCACAACAGGGCGAGGGCCTCCCCCGTCGGCGCGGGGAACTGCCCCCCGTTGGGCAAGAGTCGGCCCGAGGGCTTGTGGCCCACGATCCCGCAGAACGCTGCGGGGATTCGGACGGAGCCGCCGATGTCCGAGCCCAAGCCGAAGGGCGAGCCCCCCGCGGCGATGATGGCCCCCTCCCCTCCGCTCGAGCCGCCGCTCGTCCGCGCGAGGTCCCAGGGGTTGTTCGTCCGGCCGTACACCGAGTTGAACGTCTCGAGCCAAATCCCGCCTTCCGGCACGTTCGTCGTGCCGACCACGATGGCTCCCGCGGCGCGCAGCCTGGCTACGGTGGGCGCGTCGGAGGAGCTGATGGTGCCCTTTCGCGCGACCAAGCCGCCGGTCTGCGGTGCGCCCTCGACCGCGAAGAACTCCTTGATCGTGCAGGGGACGCCGAGCAGCGGCGCCGGATCCGAGCCCCGGGCCAAGCGCTCGTCGGCGAGGGCCGCCTCGTGCCTGGCCCGCTCGAAGCGCGTGTGCACGACCGCGTTGAGCGCAGGGTTGACGCGCTCGATCCTTCGAATGGTCGTCTCGACGAGCTCGACGCTCGAGACGCGTCGCTCGCGCAGCCAACGGGCGAGGTCGACGGCCGCCGCGGTGAGCAGATCTCTCTCGGACCGGGGGGCGGGCGCGGAGCGGGCGGTCTCGACGGTCATGCTACTTCATTGCCTACCACACGCGCCGCGTCAGACGCGGAAACGGTTCGCCCCCCAGCGCCTGCGCGGGCGAGTTGTGGGGGACGCCGGGCCCGCCCGAAGATACAACGACAGGCGGATGGCGTCGGATCGCAAGGTGCCCGAAGGAAGGCTCGCCCGCCTGGCGCTGCTCGCCTCGGTCGGCGCGCGCTCGGGGCTCGGGGCGCTGACCAAGGACTCCAGCGCCGCGGCCGAGAAGGCCACCGAGGTGCTGGGGCGCATGCGCGGGCTCGCGGCCAAGGTCGGCCAGATCGCCAGCTACGTCGACGGCGTCATCCCCGAGGGGGGAAGCGAGCCGTACCAGCACGCCCTCGCAGCGCTCCGGGAGAGCACGATGACCTCGTCGTTCCGCGAGATCAGGGCGATCATCGAAGAAGACCTCGACGGCCCGATCGACCGCCTCTTCAGGACGTTCGAAGAGCAGCCGTTCGCGAGCGCCTCCATCGGGCAGGTGCACAAAGCGACCCTGGAGGACGGCCAGGAGGTCGCGGTGAAGGTGCAGCACCCCGGGATCGGCCGCGCCGTCGACAGCGATCTGAAGAGCGCCGCGCTGCTCGAGCCGCTCGCCTCGATGGCGGCTGGGCGGAAGGTCGATTCGAAGGTCGTGCTGGAAGAGATGGCGAAGCGGCTGCGCGAGGAGCTCGACTACGTGCTCGAGGCCGAGCGCCAGGAGCACTTCCGGGTGGTCCACGCGCACGACGAGAAGATCCGCATCCCAGCGGTGGTGAAGGAGCGCTCCTCGGCCAGGGTCCTCACCAGCCACCTCGCCCACGGCGCCACCCTGGACGGCGTCGCCTCGCGCAGCGAAGCGGAGCGGCGCGCCTTCGCAGAGACGCTGTGGCGCTTCGTGTTCAAGGGCAACCTCGTGGGTCGCATGTTCAACGCCGACCCTCACCCCGGCAACTACCTGTTCGGCGAGGACGGCGTCGTCACCTTCCTGGATTTCGGCTGCGTCGAGCCGATCGTGGGCGCTCGTTGGGAGAACGCGGTGGGCCTGCACAAGGCCGCGCTGGCCCGGGACGAGGCGGGGTTCGCGCACTTCGCGAAGCGCCTGCTGCACACCGAAGGAGGGGAGTGGGAGAAGCTGGCGGTCGCCTTCTCGCGAGCCTGCTTCGAGCCGATCTTCTCCTCCCCGTTCCACGTGACGCGGCCCTACGCGGCGAGCCTGGTCGGGCGGATGAAGGAGATGGCCCGCGCGGTCCGCAAGCTCCCGAAGGGTGAGCGCGTGCCGGTCCCCCGCGGCATGGTGTTCATGAACCGCCTGCAGTTCGGCTTCTACTCGGTGCTCGCCCGGCTCGACGTCGAGGTCGACTACGCGGCCGTCGAGCAGAGGTTCATGCGCGAGGCCGATCTGCTGTAGAACGCGTTCTGCTCCGCCCTCACATGCGATCCAACCTAACGAAGAAGCTCCAGTCCGTCGTCAAGGTCCTCACCGTCTCGGACTCGCCCGACTACGAGCAGCCGTGGCAGTCCCATGGCCCGAGCAACTCGACCGGCTCCGGGGGGATCGTCCTCACGAAGCGCGGGCTCAGGGTGCTCACGAACGGTCACGTGGTGCAAAACCAGGTGTTCGTCGAGCTGCGCCGCTTCGGAGCCTCGCGGAAGTACGTCGCAGAGGTCGAGGGCGTCAGCCACGAGTGCGACCTCGCGCTCTTGCGCGTCCCTCGGGAAGAGTTCTTCCAGGGCGCCGAGCCCATCGAGATCGGGACGCTGCCGCTGCTCGGCGACACGGTCACGGTCTGCGGCTACCCGATCGGCGGCGATCGGCTGTCGCTGACGCAGGGGGTCGTGTCGCGCATCGAGGTCTCGGCGTACTCCCACAGCCAGCGTCCGCTGTTGAGCGTGCAGATCGACGCCGCGGTGAACGCGGGCAACAGCGGCGGGCCGGTGTTCAAGGGAGACAAGCTGATCGGGGTCGCCTTCCAGGCGCTCGACGAGTCACAGAACATCGCCTACGCGATCAGCGTCCCGGTCATCGAGCACTTCCTCGCGGACCTCGACGCCGGCCGCCCCGCGACGTTCCCGAGCCTCGGCGTGGTGTGGCAGCGTCTCGAGTCCGACTCGCACCGGCGCTCGCTCGGGCTCAAGCGCGCCGACGGCGGGGTGCTCGTCGCTCGCGTCGCGTACGAGAGCACCGCGTGGGGAGTGATCCAAGAGGGCGACGTCATCCTGGCCATCGACGGCGAGCCCGTCGGCTCCGATGGCACGGTCCAGCTGCGCACCGGCGAGCTCGTCGACCATAGCCACCGCGTCGCCCTCCGCGCCGTAGGCGACACGCTCCGCCTCGCGCTGTTCCGTGAGCGAAGGCGCATCGAGGTCGACGTCGTGCTGCAGCGCCCCAGCCTGCTCGTGCCGGAGGACCAATACGACATCAAGCCGACGTACTACGTGTTCGGCGGCTTCCTCTTCGCTCCCCTGACGCGCGACTACCTGAAGAGCTGGGGCAACGAGTGGTGGAAGGCGGCGCCGAACGAGCTCGTCTCGATCTACGAAAACCAGATCCGCACGCCCGAGCGCCGCGAGGTCGTCATCCTCCAGAAGGTGCTCGCGGATCGCGTGAACCAGGGCTACCACGAGCACGAGAACCACGTGGTCGTGGCGATCGACGGCGTGCCCGTGAAGAGCATCGTCGATCTCGTCGACCTGATCGACAACGGCGCCGGGACGTTCGTCTCGGTGCACCTCGCCGACGGACAGCGCCTGGTGCTCGAGCGCGCCAAGGCGCGAGAGCGGGGCGTCGCGATCCTCGACCGCTACAACCTGCGCTTCGATCGGTCGCCCGACCTGCGCAAGAAGCAGCGACCGGCGCGGGCCGTCAGCAAGCCGCGGGCGAAGCGCTGAACGACGCGCGGACCAGCTGCTGCAGGTGAGCGAGCCCGACGCTCCCGCTCCCGAGGACGACCTCGTGGAACGCGCGCAGATCGAACGCGTCGCCGAGCGCCCTGCGGGCCTCTTGGCGCAGCTCGAGCATCACCCGCTCGCCGACCTTGTAGCTGATGGCCTGGCCCGGCCAGCCTAGGTACCGGGTCGCCTCGCTCTTCGCGAAGTCTGCCGGGATGAACCCTCGCTGCGTGAGCATCTCGACGCACAGCTCGCCGGTCCACACCTCCCCCGGGTGGAAGTCGAACGACCTCGGGATCGACAGGCCGAGGTGCATGCCGATGTCGACGACGACACGGATCGCTCGGAACAGCTTCGCCATGTGCATGCCGAGGACGTATTCGGGGCGATCGAGGTAGCCGAGCTCGTCCATCAGCTGCTCGGCGTACAGCGCCCACCCCTCGGCGTACCCCGAGCAAACCACGAAGAGCCTGTGCAGCCTCGAGAGGCGCTCCGCCAGGTACACCTGCAGGCCGCACTGCAGGTGATGCCCAGGGAAGCCCTCGTGATAGGCCGTGGTGATCTCGCTGAAGATCGTGAACGGCTCGCCCGGCGCCGGCGCGTAGTAGACGGTGCCCGGTCGAGTGAAGCCGTCGCTGGGCGGAACGTAGTAGGCGCCGAGAGCTCCCCCGGCGGGGGCGAGCTTGACGTCGATCCGGCGCACCGGCTCAGGGACCTCGAAGTGTTTGCCCATCAGGTCGCTCAGCGCCGTCTGCTGGCGCGCCCGCATCAGCTCGAGGAAGTCCTCCGCGCGCGGGACGAGCTGCTCGGGCGAGGACTGGAGGCTGCGGATGACCGAGGCGACGTCCTTGCCGGGCGCGATGCGCGCCGCGACGTCGCGCATCGCGGACTCGATGGCGGCGATCTCGGAAAACCCCCACGCGTAGGTCTCGCGCGGATCGATGTCCATCCCGAGGAAGCGGCGGGAGGCCCGCGCGTAGCGGTCCTCCCCGAAGGCGTCGATCGGGGTCGCGTCGCTCATGTACGCCTCGAGCGCGGAAGCGAGCCGGCCGCTGGACGCGGCGGCGTGAGCGACGCCGCGCTCGAGCCGGCCCCGGAGCGCGGGGTCACCGACGTTCGCGGCGTCGTACGCCGTGAGGATCTCCGCGAACGAGGTCTTGTCGGACGCGTTCAAGCGGACCTGCGCGAGGGCCGCGGCCACCTGCCGCTTGGCAGCGACGTGGCCGCGCCGGACGCCCTCACGGAGCGCCGCGACGTATTGCGTCATCGGTCGATCGATCGTCGCGAGGCGGGTCGCCACGGCCTCCCACCCCGCAGGTGTGGTCGTGTCCATCACGTCGAAGACCATTCGCAGGTGCTGGACCGGGGACTCGATGTTGTTGAGGTCCGCGAGGTTGTCCAGGTGCTGATAGGTCGACGCCTTGTCCTCGAGGAAGTCCGCCATGACGCGCCGCGCGACGGTCGCCCACGAATCGGTCGCCGGCGGGAGGGCGGCGAGCTTCGCCTCGTACCCACGGAAGAACGCGAGCGCGGCCTCTCCGCCCTCGGGGCTGTAGTCGTCCCAGCCGTCGTGGTGACCGGGGACTCCGGCCATCGACGCCGCGATGGGGCTCAGCGCCGAAAAGGCGCTCACGAAGTCGTCGGAGAGCTCGAAGATCGGATCGCGCGGCGCAGCCATCGACGACCGACCCTACTCGATCGTGCCGCCAGCTTGTTGGCGTTTGAGCGCCTCTGCGGGCGGCTTCTTGGGGTCCTGAGTGGCCGAGATCGGGGCGACCTCCTCTCCCTCGTCCGTCAGATCCTTCACCGCCTTCTTCAGGGCGTCACGCTTCTCGCGCCGCGAGACCGTAGGCCACGTCGCCTCGATGGCCGCGTTGAGCTCCGCCCCCATGAGCAGGGAGAAGGCGGTGAAGTACAGCCATAGAAGCAGGATCATGGGGGACGCGAGCGAGCCGTAGATTGGGCTCGACTCGACCGTCCATCGCCCGTACGCGCGCAAGCCCGCGCTGCCGGCGATCCACAGCGCCATGCCGAACAGGGCGCCGGGCAGATCGCGCGAGAAGGGCGTCCGCCAGGGGAGCGCGAAGTGGTACACGGCCGTCAGCGTGACGACCACGCTGGCGACCGCGACCGGCCAATACAGCGTGTCCCACAAGATCTGAAACATCGACTCTTGCCCGACGCGCGAGGCGATGGCGCGGGCGAAGCTCGGCCCGACGACCAGCATCGGTAGGAGGACGGCACCCCACAACGTGGCGACGACCGTGTAGAGCACGGCGCGCCCTCGGCGACGCCACAGCGCGAGCCGCACGTCGAGGCGATATACGATGTGGAGCGCCGAGAGCAGGGCGTCCGCGCCCTGGGAGGTCGACCACACCGCGAAGAGGACGCCGAGCGAGAGCAGATCGATGCGGCCGTCGGTGAGCAGGGTGTCGATCGTCGGGATGACGATATCGCGGACCGTGTCCTCGGTGAGAAACCCCAGCGCGCCTTCGACGATCTCGAAGCGGACCTTGGCCATCACGTCGGGGCCGAGGGCGCGCGCGACGAAGCCTGCGGCGCTGAACAGAGCGAGCAGCGACGGCGGCAGGGCGAAGAGGGCGAAGAAGGCGACCTCGGCCGCGAGCCCGCTCACGCGGTGCTCCCTCACCCCCACGAAATGGCCGAGGATCTCCCGGGCCCGCAACAGGGCCGGCCGGAGGAGATCGTTCGCGCGGATCGTCACGCGGACATGCTAGCCGGTCGGAATCGGTTCACGGACTTTCCGGCGCCGTGCGCGCGATGCGCAGCAAGACGGCTCGCACGGTCGTGGAGCGCCCGGACGGATCGAGGGCGCGCTCCATCGCGCGGGCCACGAGCGCCGCATCGAACGCCGCCGCTCGGTCCGACGCGTCGAGATCGTGGAATGCAGGGCTCGGCTGCAGCGCGCCCCGCGGGTCGACCTCGCGGTGGGCGCCCACGACGCGCTCGATGAGCGCCTCGCGCTCCGCTGCCGTCAGCGCCATGACGCGACCCCGTGAGGCTCGAGGTCGACGCCGCGCCCGCGGAGGCACTCTGCGAGCAGCTTGCGCGCGCGCGACACGTTCTGCAGGAAGGTGTTGGGCTTCATGTTGCAGCGCGCCGCGAGCACGCCGTCGGGCTCGGCGCCGTCGTTGTCGAGGCGGGCGTGGAGCGCGCTCTTCGGCTGCGCGGGGAGCTCGTCGAAGCAGCGCGCGATGAGCTGCCTGAGCAGCGGATCCGCGTCGGAGGACTCGACGCGGAGGTCGTCCTCGGGGGCGCCGAGCGGCGACTCTCGCCTCCTCTTGAGCTCGTCGAGCGCGAGGTTCTTGGCGATGCGCGAGACGAGCGCGACGAGCCCGTCGGTCCGCCCCTCGGCGACCATCCTCGGGACGACCTGCCACGTCCTGAGGAAGGCCTCCTGGACGATCGCCTCGACGTCGACCTGCGCCGCGAACGAGCGCAGGCCGCGCCGGAGCGGCAGCTCGACCGCCGACATGAAGCGCGCGAACGCGTCGAGATCGCCGGCAGCGATCGCGGGGAGCAGGGAGTCGAAGGGGTCAGCCATGGGGTTGGGTCCGCCGCCCGCCCGATCGCTCGGGCGGGCAGCGAGGATACGAGATCAGCGAAGCTCGAGGATCACACCGCTCGTGGGCAGCTCGATCCGGCCGCCGAGAGGTCGTGCGCCGGTGGCGGCCTCGAGCACGATGCGCACCGTGAGGCCGGCGGCGTACACCCGCTCGCGCGCCGAGAGGTCGACCCGGATGACGGCGGTGACGCTCGTGCCGTCCGGCAAGAGGAGCGTGGCCGTCGCGTCGGCGAACGAGAGCGACAGGCCGGACGGCGGGACGACGAGCTCGACGGTGACCCGATCGCCCTCGACGAGGGCGATGCGGGCAGCGAGCACCGCGGGCTGGCGAGGCGCCGAGGCGTCCTCCTTCTTCTCCTTCTCGAAGACCTGCGCGATCTTTCGCTTCGCGCTCTCGAACAGGGACGACTTCGCGCGGCCTTGTGGCGCTTCGGGCGCCGGGCTCGGCATCGCCGGCGGCGGAGCGGCCTGCCGCGCCTGCGCACGCGCCTCCTCGGCGGCGGCCGGGGCGCCAGTCGGGCGAGCCCCCCCCTCTTCTCGCTCGAGGTCGGCGCTCTCGGCGGACGATGCGCCGAAGAAGGAGTCGTCGGCCTCCATCGGGGACTCGTCGCGCGCGCTCGGCGCGCGCTTCGCCATCGCCCTCGCCGGCATGGGAGGTGGCGGCGCGCCTGGCGCCATTCGGCGCGCAGAGGCAAGCGTCGGCATGACGCCGGCTCGCGTCCTGGTGAAGCTATCGAGGCCGGCCTTCGCCGCTGCTTGCTCCGCGGGGCGAAGGCCCAACCCGGCAGCGCTCATGCCGTAAGGCAGCTCCTGCGGCTGCTCGACGTGCCGCAGCGCATCGCGCGGGTCGACGAGCGCCTCGTCGGTGACGGCGATCCACGAGGTGAAGCGCGTGGCGATCTCGAACGCGAGACCCGCGTCCTCGATCGCGCGCTCGACGATGGAGCCCACTCGCCCCGCCGAGACTTGGACCTCGAGGTCCTCGACGAGCTCGCGGCCGAAGAGCTTCGTGACCGAGGGGCTGCCCTCCCCGAGATCGGCGGCCGGCACCCGGAGCGTCTGCTCGAAGGGGCCCTCCGCGGTGCGGCCGCGGACATGGAGCTCTCCACCCGACGCCTTGAGCTCGACGGCGACGCGCAGCGGGTGGCCGGAAAAGACGTCGGGCAGTCGGACAGGCACGGTGCGGACGACCGCGCTGCCTTCGACGCGCAGATCGACCACGAGCGGGGCGGCGGTGCGAGCGAGGATGCGTCGAGCCGCCCGCTCGGGGTCCTCTCCGAGCCCGATGATCGCCTCGACGCCGCGCCCCGCGCGCGCGATGGGGGCGAGCAGCGAGCGGTTGACCGCCGAGCCCACGCCGAGGGCGTGCAGGCGAGCCGACGGGGGCAGGCCGTCGAGCAGCGCGCGCACGATCTCGCGTTCGAAGCCCACGAGACCATCGGTGATGAGCACGATCTGGCGCTGCGACGCGGGGCGCAGATCCCGCAGCGCCGACTTCACGCCGCTCAGCATCTCGGTGCCTCCCGACGCCTCGAGCCCTCGCACCCAGCGTTGGGCCGCCCCCTTGTGCGCGGCCGTCGCTGCCTCGGGGCACGCGGTGAAGGCGCGCGCCTCGGAGGAGAACTCGATGAGCTCGAGCTGATCGCGATCGCTCAGGGAGTCGATCAGCGCCAGGGCTACCCGCTTCGCCTGCTCGAGCGGCTCGCCAGACATCGAGCCGCTGGTGTCGATGAGCAAGGTGAGATCGCGAGCGACCGGCGCGGCCTTCGCCTCCGGGCTCGGCGGGACGATCGACAACAGGCCGTAGGCAGAGGTCGCGAGCGCGCCAGACCGCGGCCTGGCGACGTCGAGCGATACCCCCGTGGTGAGCGTCGCGACGGGCCAGCGCACGACGACGTCGCGATCGAGCTGGACCGCGTTGCCGCTGCCGAGCTCGACCCCGAACGAGCCCATCGCCCGATCGCAGACGATCGGGTGGCTCGGCGACTCGGGAGAGCGCCCCTCGGGCACCACGTCGCGGACGCGCATCGAGAGCGAGGCGCGCGCGCCGACGTCGCCCGACGCGATCGCGATCGCGACGGCGCCCTCGGTCGGACCGGCGCCGAGGTAGCGCGGAGCCGCGGCGAGCGGGAAGCGCCACTCCCAGCGGCCCTCCACGAGCCAGGCGAGCGGCTGGTCGAGCTCGACCTCGATCTCGACCGCTTCGCGCGGCGGGATGTTGGCGATCTCTTGGGTGAAGAGGCTCGAGCGCTCCTGCTCGAGGAGCGCCGCGCCTCGCCCTTCGATCACCGCCCGCTCGAAGCGCTCACGCGCTCGGGCCTTGCCGTCGACCGTGCCCCGAATGGTGCGCGCGCCGACACGGAACGTGAACCCCGAGACGGCAGCGTCCGCCGGCAGCGGGAGCTTGTACGTCACCGAGAGCGGCTCGTCGTGCGGGTTCGCGAAGCGCTGGACGAACGTCACGCGCGCGAGGCCTCCTCGGGCGTCGACCGAGAGCGCGCTGCGCTCCAGCGGGAGAGCGGCGGACGAGACGTCGACGAGGCGGCCGGAGGTCATGGGGAGGTGGGAGGACATGGTAGGCGCGGGCATGGTTCGGGTCCTTCGTTGAGGTTCGCCGGGTCAACGACGGACCTGGGCTCCCAGTGACAATTTATTTTTCTCGCGCGCCCGCTAGCGCGGGTCCCTTCGGCTTCGTGGGCCCCAAGCCACCCACGAACCCGGCGCGAGGCTATTTTTCTCGCGCGCCCGCTAGCGCGGGTCCCTTCGGCTTCGTGGGCCCCAAGCCACCCACGAACCCGGCGCGAGGCTATTTTTCTCTCGCGCCCCCCTGCCCGCCATGTGGCTGGTTTCCAGGGCAAATCCCCGCTAAACCCTCCCCTGATGGCCCCCGAGGCGACCAGCAGCACGCTCGCCGAGCCCGCCTCGGGCCCGACCTCCAGCGACCTGGCGGTCGCCGGTGGCGCCGCGGACGCGCCGCCGGCTCCCCGGGAGGCAGCGCCCCAGAAGAAGCCCCCGTCGCGCTTGCGCGTCTGGCTCAAGCGGGTCGCGATCGGCTCGGCGATCGGCCTGCCCGTCCTCGCGCTGGGCCTGTGGGTCGCGATCCACAGGGTCGAGTGGCTCGGGCCGTGGCTGGCAGACACCGGCCGCTCCATCGTCGGGAACGACGCGATCGCGAAGCTCGAGGACTGGGCGTACGGCGTTCAGGACGAGTACAACCAGCTCACCCGAGGGGACGAGCCCCCGGAAGCCCACTGGGAGGTCCCTCCCCAGCTTCCGCCGTCGCTGCTCGAGGAGAACGCGTCGAAGCTCAAGTACCCGCGCTTCATCCCGACGAGCGTCGGGCCCGTGCACACGTCGTTCAAGGCACCCGGCGACGGCGACTGGGTCCCCATGGTCGACCCGCGCAACCCGGACGAGCCACCGCCGATGTGGAAGACGCTCTTGCACCCGGACAAAAAGCGCGGTTGGGCGCTCGTCGCGGTCATGGCCGTCGATCTCAAGCAGGTCCGGCTAAACCTGGTCGCCGGCACGATGGAGCCGATGACGCAGCTCAAGGAAGCGAAGGCGCACAAGCGAGCCGGCGTCATCCCGCCGGAGGATGTCCCTCGGTCGCTCGCGGCGTTCAATGGGGGCTTCAAGACCACCCACGGCAACTACGGGATGAAGGCCGAGGGCGTCCTGTTCGTCGAGCCTCGAACGCGAGCCTGCACGATCGCGGCGTACGACAAGGACCTCCTGAAGATCGCCTCGTGGGAGAGCGTCAGCGACTCGCGCGAGACGATGCTGTGGTTTCGGCAAGCGCCGATGTGCATGTACGAGGGTGCCACCATGCACAAAGGGCTGTTGGCCGAGGAGAACACCCTCTGGGGCGCGACCCTCGACAAAGACACGGTGATCCGCCGCTCGGCCATCGGGATCAGCGAGGACGGCGCGACCCTCTACGTCGGCATCAGCGAGGCGACGACGGCGACCGCCATCGCGAAGGCGATGCACCACGCGGGCGCACACAACGTCGCGCAGCTCGACGTGAACTGGTCGTACCCGAAGCTGGTGACCGTGGAGCCGCGAGACGGCGACGCGTCTAGCCCGGTCGTCAAGGCGGTCATCGACGGCTTCGAGTACACCGAAGACGACTACGTCCGGAAGGCCATGCACCGCGACTTCTTCTATCTCACCCGCAAGACCGCAGAAGAGGTCGCGCCCGCGCTCGCCCGACAGGAAAGCTCGCCTTGAGCCGGTGGGGCGCTCCGGGGGCCGGGCTCGCGCTCGCGCTCGCCCTGGGCGCGCCGCGCGAGGCCTCCGCGAACGGAGCGTTCCCCTCTTCGGGACAGGTCCTCGTCGACCCCAGCGACCCCCAGCGCATCTGGGTGCGGACCAGCTACGGCTTCGCAAAGACGATCGACGGCGGCGAGACCTTCCACCTCGTCTGCGAGGACGGCGTCGGGTACTCGTTCGGCTTCCACCCACACGCCGCCCTCAGCGCGACAGGCGCCATCTTCATGGGGTTGTCCGACGGGCTCGCGATCGGGCGCGGAGACACCTGCGCGTTCGAACGCGCACCCGAGCTCGAGGGCAGCTACGTCGTCGACGTCTCGATGGGCCCGGACGGCCGCGCCATCGTGGTGGCGGTGCCGCCGAACGGGGGCCAGGCGCAGGTGTTCGCCTCGACGGACGATCTCGCCACCTGGCAGGCGCTCGGCGCTCCGCTTCCGGAAGGGATGTCCCCGTTCACGCTCGACGCGGCCCCCTCCGACCCCGACGTCTTGTACGTGAGCGGCACGCTCGGCAACCCGCAGGCGCTCGGCGTGCTGCTCTCCTCGAGCGACGCTGGCTCGACGTGGCAGACCGTCGTCGTTCCGAACAGTGACGCCGAGGTGGCCCCGTTCATCGGCGGCGTCGACCCGGCCCTCCCTGGCCGACTGTACGTTCGCCTCACGGGCATCCCGGGGCGGCTCCTGCTGAGCGAAGACTTCGGCCAGACCTTCACGCCGATCGCACAGACCGAGATCGGGCGGATGGCCGCGTTTCGCCTCGCGCCGGATGGGGCCAGCGCGATCTTCGGTGGCAACTTCGACGGCCTGCACCGCCTCGACACGGCGACGTTCGCGACCGAGCCGCTCGCGCCCATCACGGCGAGGTGCGTGACGTTCGACGGCGAGCGCGTGTTCGCCTGTGGCGAAGAGGCCCCAGATGGCTTCACGGCGGGGGTGTCGACCGACGGCGGAGCGACGTTCGCGCCGCTGCTGCGAGCCGCGTGCATCGAGGGGATCGTGCCGTGCGACGCAGGAGCCCCGGTGTTCGACCAGTGCGAGCCGAGCTGGCCGACGATCGCCCAGCTGATCGGGGCGACCGGGGAGTGCGACGCGGCGGGGGCCGGCGGTGCAGGCGGAGCGCCGCAACAGGCGGGCGGAGCGCCGGCCTCTGGGGGTGCCGCGACCGCCGGGGGAGCGGGCGCCGGGGGCGACGCGACCGGAGGAGGAGGCGGCGCGACAGGCGGCTCCGACGGTTGCTCGTGCGGCGCGGGTCCCTCGTCCACGCCAACGACGACCTTCGGGCTCGGTTCCTTCCTCGCGCTCGCGGTCTCGCTCGGCATCCGGGCAAGCGCCCGAGATGCTAGGCTCTTTTCGCGTGGCCCATGGCGATCCAAGACCCGGACGAGGTGCTGATCGACCGCGACGAGGGGTGCACGACGCTCTCCGGCGGCCTGCTCATCTCCATCTGGGTCTCTCGGCTCCACGACGACCTCCTCCAGGACATCCGGCGAGCCGTCCAGCGGGCCGCCGAGCGGCACCCTGAGGGCGTCGCCATCCTCTCGACGTACCGGCTCGATCGCCGCTTCCCGATCGACGCGCACATGAGGACGAACCTCGGCGAGATCAGAGACACGTTGAGCGCGATCCGGCCTCACGTCCGCGCGACCTCGACCGTGCTCGAGTTTGGGGGCTTCCTCGCGGCGACCATGAAGCTCGTCTCGACCGGGATGCTGAGGGTCGCCGCGCCGAACCTGCCGGCGCGGTTCTTCTCGAGCCGGGTGGAGGCAACGCAGTGGGTATTGCCCCACATACCAGCGCCGCCCGAGGACCTACGCAAATACCTCGACGCCGCCGCCCGCGCCGACGCGCTCTTGGCGCGTCGAGGGGTGAAGGGCCGACCTCGGAGATCGGCGCCGTCGGCCGAGTAGCTCTCGGGTTGCGCAGCCCGACCTGGGCACCGACAATGCGCGCCATGCTCCCCCAACGACCTCGCGCAGTCATCACCGGCGCGGCGAGCGGCCTCGGCCGCGCGCTGTCCCTCCGGCTCGCCGCACGCTCGGCCCACCTCGTGCTCTCGGACGTCGACGAGGCGGGGCTCGAGGAGACGCGCGCGCGGGTCGAGGCGGCCGGAGGCCGGGTGAAAGCGACGCGCTGCGACGTCGCGTCCGCGGACGACGTCGGGCGGCTGCACGAGACCTCGCGCGCCGAGCTCGGCGACGTCGACCTGCTCATCAACAACGCCGGAGTCGCCGTCGGCGGCAAGGTGGGCGACATCCCGCTCGCCGACTGGTCGTGGATCATGGGCATCAACCTGTGGGGCGTGATCTACGGGTGCCACCACTTCTTGCCGCAGATGAAGGCGCAGCGGAGCGGCCACATCCTCAACGTGGCGTCGATCGCCGCGTTCGCCTCGGGCGCCGAGATGGCGCCTTACAACGTGACCAAGGCCGGCGTCGTCTCGCTCTCGGAGACGCTCGCCGCCGAGCTCGAGGGCACCGGGGTCGGCGTCACCGTGCTGTGCCCGTACTTCTTCACGACCAACATCGCGAACAGCGCGCGGTCGCACTCGACCATGGGGAGCGACGCGATCAACAAGCTGATGTCGAAGACCCCCGTGCAGGCGCACGAGGTCGCCGAGCTCGCGCTCTCGGCATGCGACAAGGGCGCGCTCTACGCGTTCCCTCACAGAGAGGCGAAGGTGATCTCCGCGATCAAGCGCGCGGCGCCGGAGACCTTGCTTCGGCGCCTCGCGCCCTACATCACCAAGAAGATGCGCGAGGGCGCGGGCTGAGAGACGTGACGCTCGCCGCCGTCGCGAGCTGCGTGGCGGTGCTGGCCCTCGCGAGCTGCGCGGGCAAGAGCGGCGAGGTCATCCCTCGAGCGCACGCGTCAGGCGCTGCGATGGCGGCGCCTCCCGAGGCGAGCGCTGCCCCTGCCCCGGTGGCTTCGAGCCCGGCGGCGTCGGCCTCCGCCGCGGTCGCGGCGCCCCCCCCGCGAGAGCACGTCGAGGCGCTCGAGGTCCCGGGGTTCCCTCCCGCCGTCGTCGTGACGCCGTCTCACGACCGGCCCGCCCCCGTCGTCATCGTGGCGCACGGCGCTGGAGGCCGCCCCGAGCCCCACTGCGACCGCTACCGCCAGCTCGTGAAGGGACGCGCCTTCATCCTCTGCACGCGAGGGCGGGCGAGCAACAAGCACCTGCCCGAGCCTGAGCGCGGGTACTTCTACGATGGCCACCCCGAGCTCGGCAAGGAGGTGCGCCTCGCGCTGGCCGCCCTCGGCGACCGCTATGGGGCGCGCGTCGATCTCCAGCGGACGCTCTACGGGGGGTACTCGCAAGGCGCGACGATGGGCATCCTCTATCTGCAGCAAGGTGGAGCGCCCGAGACGAAGGTGGCCGGGGTCCTGTTGGTGGAAGGGGGCGCCGCCGAGTGGACCGTCGGCGTCGCGAAGAAGCTCGCCTCCGAGGGCGTCCGGAAGGTCGCGATCGTCTGCGGCCAGGTGAAGTGCGCGCGCGCCGCGAACACCTCTCGGCCTTGGCTCGAGAAGGGCGGCCTCGCGGTTCGCGTCTCGTACGCCCAAGCGGGCGGGCATACGTATGGCGGCGATGTCGCGCCCCTCGTCGAGGCCGCGTTCGCGTGGCTGATCGAGGGCGACGAGCGCTTCGGCCTGTAGCCCCGCGTGCCCACCAGAGCGACACGGGCGCCAGGGGGGTGCGGGCCCGAAGCGCCGCTTTCGCGCCGGAGCCCCCGCAAGTGCGGCGCGCCTCCGAGCGTGGCATGGGCGCTGCACAAGGCAGCGGCATGCGAACGAACTTCCTTGGCTTGCTGGTACTTCAGACCTCTCTCGCTGCGCTCACCGCCGGGTGCACGGGCTTCTCCCTCGGAGAGAACGAGCCCGACAACAACCTCGGCACGTACCTGGGTGACGGCGCCGTCGCAGTCGACCCCGACAACGAGACGACCTACGTGCTCCTGAGCGAGGAGATCTACGACGAGGAGGATGGCAGCGCGCTCGAGACCGAGCGCACGCTGTTCGCGGTTCGCGCCGGTGCGACGGAGGCCGAGGCCGTCGCGGACCTCTCGGGCCGCGACGACCCTCGCCTGCTGTTCACGTCGAACGGCGTCCTGGCGATGAGCCAACAAGACGACAGCGAGGAGCTCCTCCTGCTCGACCGCGAGACGTTCGAGCAGAAGGCGCGGACCACGGTGCCCACCTGGTACTACGGGACGCGCCTCTCGGCCTCGCGGCGCTGGGTCGGCGTCGCCGACAACGACTCCAGCGACTACGACATCCACGTCATCGACTCGGAGACGCTCGACACGCGCGTCATCCCGCACGGCGGCGATCTCCTCGAGGCGATGTTCCTCAACCAGAGCGACCGGCTGGCAGCCATCTCGCTGGACGACGCCTCCCACGAGGCCCGCCTGCTCGTCTGGGACATGAACCTGCTCGCCGCGACCGAGTTCATGCAGCTGCCTGGGTCCGAGGTGTGGGCGGGCGCGGTGATCGACGTCGTCGTCCCCGACGTCGAGTGGGACTCCTGGTTCTCGTTCACCTGGGTGGGCATCAGCCCCGACGATCGGCTCGCCGTGTTTCCGGTGAAGAAGTGGGACGGCGAGTACGAGATCGGCGACTCCGACCCGGACGACTATCAGCTCATCGTGCTCGATCTCGAGACGCGTCAGACCACGATCATCCCGCGGGCCAAGGGCCCGATCGGCTTCACGCCGGACGGCTCGTCGATCGTGAGCTACGACGAGACGGCCGACGGCGAGCAGCGGCTGCTGCTCATCGACGCGCTCACGCTCGAGCCGGATCCCGAGCCGATCGACGTGGCCATCGACGGCTCGATCTC
This sequence comes from Polyangiaceae bacterium, assembly GCA_016719945.1. Classification (GTDB taxonomy): domain Bacteria; phylum Myxococcota_A; class Polyangia; order Polyangiales; family Polyangiaceae; genus Xiheicaenibacterium. Next base: position 225,729 of record JADJYE010000032.1, read on the forward strand.
GTACTTCGTCTCGCACGAGGGCAACTACGTCGTGGTCGCGTCGAGCGACGGCGAGCAGAGCCTCGTTCTTTACGACATCGACAACAAGAAGGAGACGAAGATGGCGGGCCCTGGCGTGGGGCTCACCGAGTTCGTCAGCCGCAGCGACCCCGAGGAGCTGTGGGTCGTGCAGCGCGACTCCTACGGCGGCGACCTGTACCGGGTGGACCTTCAGGGCGCAGAGGTCGAGGAGATCTCCGTGCCGTTCTCGCCCGAGCACATCGGCATCCTCCCCAAGCGCGACGAGCTCGTCCTCACCGACTTCGGCCGGACGACGCTCCACTTCATGGACCCGACCACCGAGAAGGTCCTGCGCGAGGTCGAGCTCCCGGTGGGTCAGAAATAGAGAAACGGGGCGGCGGGTCCGATACGCTGCGAACAGGTCATGCTCCGCCGCCCCTTCGCGCTGCTCGCGGTCCTCGCGGTCGCCCTCGCGACCGGCGCCGTCACGACCTCGTGCAGTAGCACCGTGATCGTCGAAGAGGCCTGCGAGGACGGCCTCGCCAGCTGCGGCGGGGACTGCGTCGATCTCGAGTCCGACCCCACCAACTGCGGAGACTGCGGCGTCGTCTGCAACGACGCCGAGTGCTTCGCGGGAGAGTGCGTCGGCGGCTTCGTGTGCGACCCGCCGACCACCAACTGCGATTTCTCCTGCGTCGACACGCGCTGGGATCGCCTCCACTGCGGCGGGTGCGGCGTCGAGTGTCCGAGCCTCGCCGAGTGCGTCCGTAGCCAGTGCGTGGGCGGGCCCGCGTGTGAGCCTCCCCTCGAGGAGTGCTTCGGCGGCTGCGTCGACACTCGGTTCGATCCGTTCAACTGCGGGGAGTGCGGCCTCACCTGCGCGCCCGACGATTCGTGCCAGCTGTCCGAGTGTGTGGGCGGCCCAGGCTGCCCTGATTTTCTGACCGACTGCTTCGGCGAGTGTGTCGACGTCGACGTCGACCCGCTGCACTGCGGCTTCTGCGGCAACGACTGCCCCAGCGGTTCGCTGTGCAATGGTGGGGAGTGCTCGCCGGTGTGCGACGGGGTCTGCGGCACCTGCTCGCTGCCGCTCTCGTTGCCGAGCACCGTGCCTCAGACCACGGGCGGCTCGACCTCCGGCCAGGGGGACTGGTTCGCGTCGAGCTGCGCGGGGTCACCCGGGGCGGAGCTGCTGCATTCGTTCGTCGCGCCCGCCGCAGGGACCTACGTCTTCAGCACGGCCGGCTCGAGCTTCGACACCGTGCTCTCTCTACGAGAGCAGGCCTCGTGCGGCGAGCTACTGTGCAACGACGATTTCGGGGGGGGTGGGACGCAGACGTCGCGCCTCTCGACCTTCCTCGAAGCAGGACAGGCCGTCTACGTCGTCGTCGACGGAAAGCAGGGCGCGAGCGGTCCTTACACGCTCACCATCACCGGGAGCGTCGCGTCGGCGTGCCCGACGCTCGCGCTGCCGGGCGTCGTCCCGCAGACGATCACGGGGAACACGACCGGGGCGACGCACACCTTCGTGCCGTCGTGCACCGGCTTCGGCGCGGCGCCCGAGCACACCTTCACGTTCACGCCCCCCGTCAGCGCGACCTACCGGCTCGACACCGTGGGCTCGACCTACGACACGACGCTCTACGTACTCGGCGCCTCGTGTACGGGGCTGCAGCTCGCCTGCAACGACGACACCTTCGGGCTGCAGTCCGAGCTGTTCATCGCGCTCACGGCAGGGCAGACGATCACCATCGTCGTCGATGGCTTCGGGGACCAGTCGGGGAGCTACACGCTCAACATCGAATGACGCGGAGCTAGACAGGTGCGGGTCTTGGACGTCGTGCGGGAGCAGCCCCGCCCGTGCTCGTACCTCGACGATCGCCAAGCGATGCTGGATCATCGCATCCTCCTGGACGTCAATCCGGAGGAGCTCGAGCGGATGCTCGTGCGAGGGTGGCGGCGCTTTGGTCCCGACTACTTCCGCCCGGCTTGCTCCGGGTGCGCCGAGTGCCTGCCGATTCGCGTGCCCACCACGACCTTCGAGCCCTCGAAGAGCCAGCGTCGAGCGGCCAAGAACCTGCGCTCCTTGGAGGTGTCCGTGGGCCCCCCGGGCGTCGACGAGGAGCGCGTCCACCTCTATCACCGCTGGCACCAGAGCCGACAGCGAGCGCGCGCGTGGAGCGAGGCTCGCCTGAGCGAGCGGTCCTACCGCCTGCAGTTCGCGTTCCCTCACCCCGCCGCGCGCGAGCTCACCTTCCGAGACCCCACCACGCACCGCCTCGTGGGCGTCGGGCTGTGCGACCAGACGCCCCGAGCGTGGAGCGCCATCTACTTCTTCTACGATCCCGACTACGCGAGCCTGTCGCTCGGCACCGCGAACGTCGTGGCTCAGCTCGAGATCGCGCGCGCCCGCGGCATCCCTCATGTGTACCTCGGGTACTGCGTGAAGGCCTGCGCTTCGCTCGCGTACAAGGCGGCGTTCCGACCGCAAGAGCGGCTCCTGGGCGCTCCTGCGGACGACGAGGAGCCCACGTGGGTCGGCGTCTCCGAGCCCGGCGCAGCAGGAGGTGACCGATGAACGTTGGGTGGCTCCGCGCGGCCGTCGTCGTCGAGCTCGCGCTCATCGTCCCGCTCGGGCTGCTCTCGGCCTGCGGCGATTCAACCACCACGGCCGCCGGCGGCGCTGGGGGTGATGGCGGCGCTGGGGGCGCGGCGAGCCTCGACTTCGTCGCCGGCGCAGACCGCCCGGTGACGGTGAAGGTTCCTCCCGGGTACGACCCGGCTAGCCCCGCGCCGCTCGTCATCCTCTTGCACGGCTATGGGGCCACCGGCTTCCTGCAGGACGTGTACCTGGAGCTCGGAAGGGCGGCGATGGAGCGCGGCGTGGTGTTCGCCGCGCCGGACGGCACACGAGACTCGCTCGGGCGGGCGTTCTGGAACGCGACCGACGCGTGCTGCGATTTCGAGGACTCCGGGCCCGACGACTCGGCGTACCTGGCTAGCCTCGTCGACGAGATCTCCGCAGCCGTTGCGATCGATCCTGCGCGAGTCTTCTTCGCCGGCCACTCCAACGGCGGCTTCATGTCCCACCGCTTCGCCTGCGACCACGCCGAGGTCGTCGCGGCGATCGCCAGCGTCGCCGGCGCGATGCACGTCGACCCGACCGACTGCGCGCCCTCCGAGCCGGTGAGCGTGCTCCAGGTCCACGGCACCCTCGACGATACGGTGCTCTACGAGGGAGGCGAGAGCGTCCCGGCGTCCGGCGAGCTGGAGCCGGGCGGACCCTACCCGAGCGCGCTGGAGACCGCGGGCACGTGGGTCGAGCAGGATGGGTGCGACGCTACGCCGACCGAGGGCGAGCCCGTGGACCTCGACGTGTCACTCGATGGCGCCGAGACGACCGTGAGCGCGTGGGGCTCCTGCGATGAGAACGTCGCCGTCGAGCTGTGGACGATCGAAGGGGGCACGCACATCCCCATCTTTTACGACGACGTTGGCGGCGTGATCTTGGATTGGCTGCTCGCCCACCCGAAGTAGGCGGTCACCCCCACGCGGCGCGGCACGCGGTCGACGCGGCGTCGCAGAACTCGCGCTGGATCTTGCCGAGCAGCTCCTCGGCGCTCGCGATCTCCGGGGCGCGCTCGGCGAGCAACCGCTCGACGACGGGGGCGACGGCGACGCCCGCCTTCGCGACGCGATCGGCGGCGTCGAAGCTCGGCTCGGTCGTCTGACGCAGGCGCTCGCGCGCCGGGTCGACGAACACGGTGCCGACCTGGACGAGGGACTTGGAGAGGGCGGCCAGCACCTCGCGCGTGTGCTCCTCGACGGCCGCGCGGCGCTCGGCGGCGAGGCGCCTGTGGGCCGCCTCGATCCCCTCGGCGCGGGCGACGCGAGCGCTCTCGACGCGCGCCTGCGTGTGTTGACGCTCGAGCTCGATCTGCTTGGCCCGCGCGATCGCGCGCAGCCCGTCTTCTTTGAGGCGCTTCTGCTCGACGCGCAGCCGGTCGACCTCCGCGTCGATGGCGACCTGCTTCTGCTCGAGCAGGGCCACGATCTGCTCGACCTCGGCGGCGGGCAGCGGCCGGGTCGGCCGCTTCGTGCCGAGCTTCTCCGAGAGGGCGCGCAGGCTCTTCTCGGCCTCGAGGGCTCGACCGCGTACGTCCGCGAGGCTTCGCTCGGTGATGGCCTGCTCGGCGTGGGCGGTCTGCACGCGGACCTCCGACGCCGCGTGCTCGACCTTGTGCTGCGCGTGGAGCTGCCCGAGCTGGGCGAGCGAGCCGCGCTCGGCCTCGAGCCTCGCGTCGCCCTCGGCCACCCTCGCCCGCCAGTCGTCCTTGCCGAACAACAGGGGCTCCTTCTTGCGCAGCTCCTCGTGCTCCGCGCGCGCCGCCTCGAACGCCGCGGCGCGCTCCGCGAGGGCCTTCTCCTCCTCGGCGAGGGCCGCGACCATGTGGGTCGACGCCTCGGCATATTCGGCCGCGACCGCGACCCTGCGAGACAGCTCGCGCACCAGCTCGGACTCTCGCGCCCGGTGGGCCGCGACCTGCTCCGTCAGGTGGACCCAGTCGAGCAGGGAGCGCGACAGCTCGATGTCCGCGCTGCCTTCGTCTCGCTTGCCGAGCGCAGCGGTCACGTCACCCTCGAGCTTGGCGAGGCGCGACGCGATGTCTTCTTTGCTGCGCTTGAGCTGCTCACTCTCCTGCGCCAGGAGCTCCAGCGTCTTCTCGGCGCGCTCGAGCTCTTCGGTCCCGGCCATCCCGATCGCGAGCAGCTCGGGCGGCAGCTCGGCGACCAGCGGCAGCTCCTCCGGGAAGGTCTGCGGCACGGGCGCGTCGACGAAGGCCCACACCTTGTCGATAGCGTTCTTCAAGAACGGCAGGCAGGTCTGGTAGACCTGCTGCATCCGAGCGCGGAGCTTCTTGTACTCGTCGGCCGCGGTCGCCGGGTCGTCGAGCGACGGCAGGGGGACGGCGTGCAGCGCGTCCTGGGTCTGCTTCGCTCGGAGCAGCACCGTCTCGATCATCGGGTCGAGACGCTCCGTGCGGTCCGTGCGATCTGCGGCGGCGCGCGCCGCTTCGGCCGCGCGGAGCTTGTCGGCCGTCTCGAGCGCAGCGGCGCGGAGCGATGAGAGCGCCTGCAGCGCCTCCGAGTTCTCGCGGGCCGCTGCGCGGCCGACCTCGACGAGGCGAGCGAGGTCGCCGAGGTTCTGATCTCGCTCACCTTGGAACGAGAACCGGCCGACGACCTCGTACACGTCACAGAGCGCCTCGAGCCCCTCGGGATCCTCGGGCCGCCAGAGCGATCCCAGCTGAGCGGGGGGCTCGCGCACCGGATCGGTCAAGGTCGAGAGCGCCGCCAGCGGCACCGGCCCCAGGTCGCGCACGAAGGGACCGAGCTCGTCTCGGATCGCGTGCTCGGTCGCGACGAGGCTCTGCCACACTCGCTCGAGCTGGGAGAGGATCGCGAGGTAGAACCTGACGTAGCTCTTCAGGGGGGCAAGATCGTAGGCCACGAGAGGCCTGGCATCTTAGCGAAGGAATCGCACCGCGACGACGATGCCGGCCACGAGGGCGAGCGCGGTGCAGATCCAGGCCACTGGCAGCGCGAGCCCGGCGTACGCGTCGGCTGCGGCGACCGCGATCATGAGCCCGACGGCGACCGCGGCCACGTCGTAGGCGGCTGGCGGACGTGCCTGCCTGGCCGCAGCGGGAGCGGCGCTCGGCTGGGGTGCGGCGGCAGGCGCGGCGGCAGCCGGAGCGGGGGCGGCCTCGGTGGGGCTCGACGTCTCGACCGGCTGCGGGCTCGACGAGCGCTCCGCTGTGGGGGGCAGGGGCAGGGGCAGGCTCCGGCGGCGGGGGGGTGGGCCGAGGAGTCGGGGCATCGGCCGGGGGCGGCGGCTCGGGGGCCGTCGCGTTCGCGGGGAGCTCGAGCGAGGGGAGCTCCGGTGCTCGTGCGACCGGCGGCGGCGCCGAGGGTACCTTCGACGGACCTGGGGGCTTCACCGAGAGGCTCGACGCGCGGGGGGGCTCGTCCTCGTCGTCGTCCCAGCGGACCGGCATCGCGATGAGGGGCATGCTGGCCCTGCCCGCCGACAGAGACCGCGGCAGGTCCAGCGCGTCCTCGAGCTCACCCCAGAAATCCTCGACGGACCGCGTGCGGTCGCGAGGATCGACGGCGAGGGCGCGGCGGAAGACGTCCTCCAGGTCGTCGTCGATCTCGAGGCCGAGCGCGCGGGGGGTCGGGCGCTTCTTCGGATCGAGGCACTGCGTGAGCATCGCGGCGGCGCTCCCCTCCAGCGCGGGTCGCTGCGTCAGCACCTCACCGAGGGTGATCGCGAGGGCGTAGACGTCCGTCCACGCGCCGGTCTGTCCGAACTGCTCCGGCGTCCACTGCTCGGGGGCGGCGTAAGCCGGCGTGAACATGTTCTTCACGCCCGCAGACGTCGCTCCGCCGGCCTCGCGCGTCGCGGCCATGCGGACCTTCGCGATGCCGAAGTCGAAGATCTTGATGACCTCACCGCCGTCCTGCTTCGCCACGAAGATGTTGTCGGGCTTGAGATCGCAGTGGAGGATCGCGAGCCGTCCTTGCGCGCTCGGGAAGTTGTGGGCGCGGGAGAGGGCGCGCGCGACCGGCGTGAGCAGCGACACCGCGCGCCGCGGGCTCAAGGGCGGCTTCGAGGCCAGGATCCGCTCGACGATCGTGTCCTTCAGGGTCGAGCCCTCGAGCCACTCGAGCGCGATATAGGGGACGACCTCGCGGTTCTTGAGGCGGAACGCGTCGAGAGCGAGGGGTCGCACGATCTCGGGGCAGCTCGAGGAGAGGCGGAACATGAGCTCGCCCTCCTTCTTGAACTTCAACAAGAAGTCCTCGCGCTCGGCCCCCCTGAGGGTCGGCGGGATCTTGAGGAGCTTCAGCGCGGCGGGGGCCGCGAAGCGGGTGTGGGTGGCCTTGTAGATGACGCTGAAGCCGCCGTGCGCGACCACCCTCTCGACCTCGAACACGTCTTGGGTCGTCCCCACGATGCCGAAGAGATCACGCGGCGCGCTGGGGTCGACGGGGGCCGCCTCCTCCCCCTTCGGCGGCGCCGGCACCCCGAGCGCGGCCATCAGCTCGTGGGTCGAGCGGGGGGCGCGGGTCGGCCCAGGAGCGAGCTCCGGCTGCGCCGACGTCTCGTCGGCGCGCGGATCCCGCCACTGTCCCCGGATCTCTTTGACGTCGAGCTTGGCCATTCGAGAGGACGCCCGAACGTGCAGCGTATCGGGCGCAGCGCCGAGGCGCCAAGTTCGGCTTCGCGAGCCGCCCCTCAGGCCCCGGCGGGGGCCTGCGCCGCCGGAGACCCGAACAGCTCCTCCAGGGCCTCGATGTCGGCCCTCGCGCGGGCCTTCTCGGCCTCCAAGGCCGCGAAGCGATGCGGCCACACGAGCGTGCACTCGCTTCGGACCCAGCGCCGAAGCGACTGCTCGCCCTCGCGATCGATCCACGAGTCGTGCACGGTCCGCACCGCCTCCTCGTGGTACTTCTGCAGGCCTCGGGGGTGCTTCGCGAGCGCCTCGAGGAAGTTGCAGATCCGCTCCACGTCCTGCCGCACCCTGAGCAGCATGCGAGACCAGTCCCGCGGCGGGGCGGTGGGCCCCAGGGGCGCCTGCGGCGCGCCAGCCGGTTGGCCCGGGGCGGGCTGCGGCGCCGGCGCACCGGCGGGCGGAGCGACCTTCTGCGCCTGGGCCGAGGGGAACCCTCCGAGGCTCTTGTCCTCCCCCGCGAGCCCGAGCTTCGACCGCATCGCTCCGAGCATCCCGGCGGCGCCGGCTTTGTTCTCCGGCTCTCTCGGGGTCTCTGCGTCGGAGGTCGCCGCTTGGCCGTTCGTCGCGCCGGGCGCAGCGTCGCGCGCCATGCCGAAGAACTGCTCGAGCCCGGCCATCTCCCGCTCTCGCATGTCGCGATCGCCCGGGTCGGTCGCGTCGAGGATGTCGACGATCTGGCGCGCGAAGTAGCGTGAAAGCACCTCGAACGCGACGTCGGCCTTGGCCATCTCGTTGTTCTGGTAGCGCACGACGCTCTCCGGACACGTGCCCGGCCCGGCCGAGCGCGTCGATCCTCTCGACGAGGGACTTTCCGCCCGGCAGCAGCATCTCGAGCCGCCCGCCGTCGTAGCTCGACTCCACGAACATCTCGGTCAGCATCCGCTCGACGCTCTCACGCGCGGTGTTGCGAAAGTCCTCGCCGAGCCCGGCGATCTTGGCGGCGACGCGCTCGCGCATCTGCTTGCGCATCTCGATCTCGACGGCGGTCTCGTTCATGAGGCCGGGGCTCGGCATCTGCCTGCGCTTGGCCTCGGCCTCTTCGGGGGTGAGCCGCGAGAGCAGGTCCTCGCGGATCTGCTTGATGCGCGCGTCGGCGCGGGCGGCGCGCTGGATCCGCGCCGGCTCGCTGACCTCGTGGTCCATGAACGCCGAGAGGCGATGCCTGATCTCGGGCAACAGGCCGATGGGGTCCTCTCCGGCACGGATGTGCTCGAACAACACGTCGAACTGCTGCTCGCCGCGTCGCTCGAACTCACGATCGCCGAGCGCGTCCTTCACGGCCACCAGCACGCCTCGGAGCTGGGCCTCGAGCTCGACGAACTCGGTCCGCACCGACTGGATCACCTTCTGATCGAGCATCTCGACGTCGGTGTTGAGGTAGCGAAGGACGGCGGCCTGCAGCATCTCGAGCCCGCTGACCGGCACGGTCGACCCGTAGAAGTCCATCAGCTGCTTCGCGACCGGGTGCGACATGTCCGCGCCCTTGTGGACCCACAGCTTCGAGTACGGGAACACGCGGTCCACGCCGTGCGCAGAGAAGTTCTTCGTCGCGAGCTGCCAGTGCCAATTTCCGTTTTCGTCCGGGTGATCGAACAGATCGATCTTCGTCAGCACGACGAACATCCGGTCCTTGAGGCTGATGCTCCGGTCGGCGCTCTGAGCGGTGCGCAACAGCTCGATCTCGTTGCGGACGAGCGACGGGCGCGTCACGTCCTTCACGAAGATCGTGACGTCGACCTCGTTCGTGAGCGCCTCCTCGGTGTCGCGGCGCGCCTTGTCGCTGGGCGCGTCGATGCCGGGCAGGTCGACGAGCACGACGCCGGGCATCGCGCCTTGGACCGGGATGTTGACGCTGACGATCTTGACCGCTCGCACCCCACCGTACGGGCGATTGCCGTTCTTGGTGTCCTTGAGGGCGATGTACGGGCGAATGAGATCCGCGAGCTCGTCCAGGCTCTTCGCGGGCAACACCAGCGGCGACTTGCCGAGGTTCTGCTTGATGTGCGGCAACGTCGCCGCGATCTCTTGCAGCTCGACGAGCGCCGCCTGCTCCTTGCGGCCCGAGCGATCGGGGTCATCGACGTCGTAGCCTTCACGCGCGCGGAACGTGGCCTTCATTCGCGCGATCTCGGCCTCGTTGAGCCCCTCCCAGCGATCCGCGCTGCCCGGCTCCAGCGCGTCGAAGTAGCTGGCGATCCGCTGCTTGAACTCCTCTGGGCCGTAGAAGTGGACCGTCGCCTCGAACTTCCCCTCCTCACCGGGCTCGACGACCGTGGTGCTCCACGTGCACCGCTCGGCCTCGCTCGGCAGGAGCTTCTCGCTCTTGAGCCACGCGGAGAGGAAGGCGCTCTTGCCCTGCTTCTCCAGGCCGACCACGCCGATCTTCACGACGCCCTTCGCGAGGCGCTTCTCGCGGTCGAGGCAGCGCGCGCGAAGATCCTCGATCTTGCGCTTGATCTGCCCGAGCGAGCGGGCGCTGTCGCTGTCGGGCGGGAAGTAGCCGAGGAACCGATCGGCGAGCTGCCGATAGCGGAGGATCTTGTCGGCGGTGGACTTCAGCTCGCGCGCGTTCTGTCTTCTGCCTTCCGGGCTCCACATAGCGTCGGTCTTCTCCGGTTCGGTTCGGTCGTGCGCGTCGGGCTCAGCCCGGCGCGAGGGCTAGCGCAGCGCCTTGGTGAGGCTGAGAGGTGCGACGAGCGGCTCCGCGCCGTCGCCCGAGCCTGCGCGATCGAGGCACAGGACGATCTCGTCGGGGGCGACGACCGCCACGTAGAGCCGGCCCACCTGGCCCGGCGGCAGGCCGGTCGGGACCAAGAACACGCGCGGATCGTTCGAGGTCATCTTCCCGGGGAGGTACTCGCGCGACACACGGAGCGGCATCTTCGTATCCCAACGCCCGAAGTCGAACATGTGCGGCCCCGGCTCTCCGGGCTTTCCACTCGGCGCGCCCATCGGCACGATCGCGGCAAATTTCGGGGGAAACCCTCGCAGATCGCCCAGGAAGTAGCCAAAGCCTTGGGTCGCTCGCACGAGGTGGACCTCGTGGTTCGCGAGCTTGAGCGCGCCGAGAGCGACGGCCGTCTTCGGGGTGACGCCGACGATCGTCACCCCGCGCTCGGTGCGCGCCGGCGTCTCCCAGAGGACGACGCCGCTCAGCGGGGCTCGTGCGCTGTCGGGGCGCCAAGGCTCGAACGCCTCACCGGGCTTCGCGAGACCGAGCTCCTCCGCGACAGCCTGCGCGACGAACGCGCTTCGTGACGAGTTGCCCGCCAGCAACACGAGGATGCCCCGATCGAGCAGCGACCCTTGGGGCTCGACCGCCTCGTTGGGCCACTTCGCGCTCGCCATGGTGCTCTCGAGGAGCGTCGTCCCCTCATGGATCCGCGCCATGAGGTGCGCTCGAAGCGACGCCGCGACGGCAGACAGGTCCCCGCCCAGCGCGTCGACGGTCGTCTCCGTGCCGTCGATGCGCGACAGCGCCAGGCCCGCCGCCGGGTGAGGCGCCTCTGCGGGCCCGTATTTCACCCGCTCGAGCCGGAGCGCCCGCTCGATGCGCAGCCAGTTCTGCCGCGCGGCGAGGCCGCGTTTGTACAGCTCCGGCTTTCGCGCGAGGTGGTTCACCGGCACCGTGACCGGCCGCATCATCGGCACGTCCTTCGCTTCCATCTCCGGCAGGACGGAGGGGTGCTGGTGGACGAGCCACGCGAGCTCGTGGGTCAGCACGTCGCCGCCGAGATCGGGTTGGCCGTTCACCTGGAGGGTCTCGATCACGGTGGAGGAGCCGTGCGCCGATTGCTCCTCTTCGGTCGCCGGGCGGAACCGCCCGCAGGCGACGTCCAGCGTGCCGCCGCCGAGATCGAACACGACGAAGCGCAGCTCGCCGTGTCGCTCGACGAGCGGAGCCACGTCGGGGTGCGCGCAGAGCTCGGGGCACACCTCGACGGCGAACGCTTCGGCCTCCGACGCGACCGCCTCGACGCGCAGCTCCGAAGCAGGGATGTCCTCGGGCAGCGCCAGCTGCAGGCCCTTCTTCACCTCTTCGTCGAGGAGCGCGCGGATCTTGGCGTCTCCCTTCGAGGGGTGGGTCAGCACATAGTGGAGGAAGACGTCCTGGCCGGGGCGGTTGATGGCCCGGCCGAGCAGGTACGCGTAGGCGCGGACGAGGGCGCGAACGCGCGCCTCGTCGAGCAGGAAGTCGTGCTGCTTCGCGCGATCACGCAGCTGCGGCGACGCGTCGAGGCCCAGCACGCGCTCGGGGAGGAGCTTCAGCTGCCCGACGACGCTGTTCGGGGCCTCGGCCTGGGCCGCGAGCGCGGCGTGGCTGCCGCGAACGACCCGCGCGAGATACGGGAAGCGGGCTTCGGTCTCCATCTGCGCCCAGAGCTGCTCGTGGTCCTCGACGAGCAGCACGGCGGGGTTCTCGGCGGCCCTCGCCGACTCGTCCTGGTGGGCGCCGTCTTCAGGGGGCCGGCCCAGCTGAAGCAGCGAGCGGTACCCACGCTGCACCAGCGCCGCGACCGTCGAGCTCGTCCCGAAGTCGATGCCGACCGCGGAGAGTCGCTGGAACGTCTTCAGGTGGGGCCGAGGGTCTCGGACCCGCACCGCCAGCGGCGCGCTCCACAGCAAGCGAGCGCGGCCCCCGCGCAGGTCGGGAGCGTCGCCTGGCAGCTTGAACTCGAGCGCCTGCGCGCCCTCGGGCGCGAGCAGCACGTCCTTGCCCTCCTCCGGGATCGCCCCGAGGTCCGCGTGGCCAGTGTCGAACACGAGCTCCGTCTCGGTCACCGCGGCGCGCGCCCGGCGCTGGGCGGCGTCCTCCTGGAGCGCGCCATGAGCGGCGAGCGCGTGAGAGAGCCGCTCGAGCCTCCGCTCGAGGCGCCACCCCGAGCCCTCTGGGCTCGCCCAGGTCAGCGTCAGGCGGAGCAGCGCCTTGCCGCTCCCGCGCCAGAAGCCCTCCTCGGGGTTCTGCAGGTCGAAGCTGCGCCGCTCACTCGCTCCGTACAGCTCGGCGTCGGTGATGTCGGACAGCTCGATCGACGCCAGATGCGGACCCGACCCTTCGACGCGCTGGAGGGTCAGATCAACGAGCGCGACCGTTCGCGCTGCGGCGGTGGAGCCGACGGGTTGCGCCACGATGCTCAGGGAGGTCGTCTCCCCCAGCAAGGCCGTGAGCTCCGATAGCGGAGCCCGCAGCTCCACGTGGAAAGGAACCGGTCCGTCGCCCGAGCCCTCTCCGACGCGCGCGACCGCGCCGCGCGCCCCGCCCAGGTGCATCCTCAGGTCGAACGTCGCCGCGGTGTGGCCCTCGAGGCGGAGGACCACCTCGGCCACGCCGAGCCACCCGTCGAACGCGGGCAGCACGACCTGGGTCGCCGCGGTCACGGGGTGACCCGCCACGATCGCGATCGCGCCCGAGCCGCGCGCCCCCTCGGCGGAGCCCCGCACGACGCGGAGATCGATTTCGTCGATCCTGAGCCTGGCGCCGCGGGGTCGGGACTCGGTGGGCGCCGGAGCAGAAGCCGTCATGGCGCGGCGGAGCGTACAAGACCGCCGCCGCTCCGGGTAGCTCTACAGCCGCTGCTCCTGGACGAGCGACCGGCCCTTGTTGGACCGCTTCATGTGGAGGCGGTGGACCTCGGCGATCGCGAACAGGAGCTTGATGCGGAGCTTCATGCTCCACAGGTGACGCGGATCGAAGAGATCGGCCGCGAGCACCGAGGTGATCGCCGTCTTCAGCCCGAGGATGTTGCGCGGGATGAAGAACAGATCGAGGAACGCCGGGTCGTACCAGCCCTTGATGAACTGCAGGAAGATCTTCTGCGCCCCGCGGATGCGGTCTTCGTAGCTGGCGAACTGGCGGGCCGAAAAATCGTTCTCGCGGAAGGCTCGTCGCAGGTCCTCCGCCACCAGCTGGGCCGACTTCATGGTCAGGAAGACCCCCGAAGAGAAGACGGGGTCGATGAACGCGCCGGCGTCACCGACCATGACGAAGCCGTCGCCGGCGTAGCGGTCCATCACGTAGGAGAAGTTCGGGATCGAGCGCGCCGCGAACTTCTGCGTCGCGTTCGCCATGCGACCCTTCACGTAGGGCGTGGCGTCGATCGTCTTCTTGAGGAACGCGTCGTTGACCGAGTCCTCGAAGCCGGCGACGGCGCCGTTCGAGTCGTCGTGCTTGCCGCGCGCCTCGGGCCGCCCTGCCGCGAGCTGGTTTCGCTGCTTTAGGTACTCGTCGGTGACGACCATGCCGACGCTGGTCGTGTCGCCCTTGAAGGGGATCATCCAGAACCAGCCGTGCGGGAAGGCGACGATCTGGATGTCGCCCTCGAGCTCGCCGGCGTCTCGCGCGCAGCCGGTGAAGTGCGCGAAGAACGCCGTGCGGGTCTCGAGCTTCACGTCCTGCTTGAGCTTCTGCCGGTTTCCGCAGAAGGCCGCGCGGCCTGAGCAGTCGGCGACGACCTTCGCCTTCACGGTGACCGTCTCGCCGGTCTCGTTCGACTTGGCGACGATCCCGACCGCGCGCGACCCCTCCTGGAGCAGCTCGCGCACGGTCCAGTCCATGTAGACCTTCGCGCCGTGCTTCTCGGCGTGGTCGAGCAGCACCTGATCGAGCTCGGAGCGCTCGACCTGGTAGCAGTAGGGGTAGGCCTTGTTGAACGCCTGCGCGAACGGGTAGCGGTTCTGCCGGTTGCCGTTGTGGTCGCAGAAGTTCGCCGCGTACTTGCGGATGAAGCGCTTTTCGAGCTCGGCCTCGACGCCGAGGTCGCGGAACAGCTCCATGTTGAGCGGGAGCAGGGACTCCCCGATGCGGAAGCGGGGGAACTTCTCGCGCTCGAAGATGACGACCTTGCGCCCGTCGCGGGCCATGTAGGTCGCCAGCGCCGAGCCCGCCGGGCCCGCGCCGATGATCGCGATGTCTGCCTCGATCTCCCTGGCCGTATCTGGTGCGCTCATCGAGAACAGCAAGAACACCAGCTCGCCGCCGGGCGCAAGGCCCGCGCGAAGCGTTCCTCTACGGGACCCGCCCCCGAGACCCATGGCGGCTGGGGTCTGTCGCGTCCAAGCTGGACGCGACATGGACGAAGGGACAACGGGCGGTGGGCGCGGCGTGGGCTACACGTTGCTGCGAGCGGGGGCGCTGTGCCTCTCGATCGGCGTGGTCGCGACGCTGATGGTGCGTTCGAGCACCGGGTGCGCGGGCGAGCAGGAGGTCGCGCGGGAGGTCGACGTGACGCCGAGCGCCAGCGCGTCCGGAGGATCCGTGCCCGCAGGCCCAGCTGCGGGCGCGCCGTCGGGCAAGCAGGAGTACGGCAGCACCGGGAAATCGTGGGCCGACCCCAACCTGATCGACCGCGTGATCCCGCCGGCGCCTTCCGCGACGAACAGCGCGAGCGCGAAGCCCGCGCCGAGCGAGGACTCGACCTTCTTCCCGGGCACGAAGTCGGGGGTCATGATCAAGCAGGGCGGCTCGAAGTGAGCCTGGCGCGCGGCGGGGACCGGGCAGGGAACCAGCCGTGAAGGCCGTGGCGTCCCTGGCGCTCGGCTTCCTGATGCTCGCGGTGGTGTTCGGTCCGCTCGAGCGCCTGTTCCCCGCGAGGCGCCAGCGGCTCTTGCGGCCCGAGCTGGCGATCGACGTCTGCTTCTTCGCGGGCCAATACCTCGCGTTCGCCGCGCTGGTGACGTCGGCGCTCGCCGCGATGCACGGCGCGATCGGCCCTGTCCCTGCGCTCACCCCGCTCCGCGAGCTGATGGCCCAGCTGCCGTTCTGGGCGCAGGCGATCATGGCGATCGTGATCGGCGACGTCGTCGTCTACTGGTTCCACAGGGCGAGCCATCGCTTCGATTTTTTGTGGCGCTTCCACGGTGTGCACCACTCCGTCGAGCACCTCGACTGGCTGGCGGCGCATCGCGAGCACCCGGTCGACGGCCTCTTCACGCAGCTGCTCATCAACCTGCCCGGCTTCGTCTTGGGGCTTCGGTTCGATCTGTTGGGGCCGCTCGTCGTGTTCCGAGGCATGTGGGCGATCTTCATCCACTCCAACGTGCGGCTCCCGCTCGGGCCGCTGCTCATGCTCTTCGGCGCGCCCGAGCTGCACCGGTGGCATCACGCCAAGGTCGAGCGCACCGCGCACAACTTCGCGAACCTCGCGCCGTACCTCGACAGGCTCTTCGGGACCTACCACTGCCCCGCGCCCAGCGACGATCGCTACCCCCTCGGGCGCACCGACCCGTGGCCGCGAGGCTACGTCGCGCAGCTGTTGTGGCCGCTCGGGATCCGACGGGCTGCGTGGCTCACTGGAGCTCCTTGTGGACGCCGTGACTCTGCACCGTGCAGCTCGGAGCGATGATCACGAGCACGTGGCCACTCGACTGGACGGACCACCCGCCCCGGACGTCGTCGTATCGGCCATAGAAGGCAGACTGCGTCGTGGCTTCGCTCCCAAACACGACCCCCTCTCGCTGCGCGATGGCGACGGCTCGCTCGAGCGTGCAAGCGCCGAACGGAGCAACAGGCTCGAGCCGGCTGTCTCCCTCGTGTGAAATGAGGAGCTTGCCCTCATGGTGGCTCACCTTGAGCACCCCGCGCGGGGTGGTGAAGAGGGCCTGCACGAACGAATGCTTCTCGCTCGTGTCCACACCGACGGCCGAGAAGAACATGGGGATCGATAAGTGCAGGAGCTTCGCCTCCGGCTCCACCGCTGCCGCGGCCGCGCCGTAGAGCTCCAGCAGCTCGGTCGACGTGACCTTCGAGCGGTCCTTCGGGGCGAAGGGGGCGCAGGTGGGGAGCTCACAGCCTCCCGCTGGATGCGACGTGAGCTCGACCTCAGGCTGATTGGGCCGTGGTGCGACTGACGGCGCGGACGACCGTGGGTCCCGCTGCTTGCGCGGCGTGTCCTCGCGGCTCGAGCGGCGCTTGGAGGTCGGCTCGTCTCCCGAGACGCTCCACCAGACCGCGATCCCGGCCGCCGTCGCGGCGAGCAGCGCCACGAGCACCCAAGCGAGCCGTCCCGCCCCGGACGCGCGGACGGCGCGGCGCGGCGGCGCGGGTGGCAGCGGGCGCATCGCCGTCTGCGGGGCCGCCGTGGGCGAGACCGCGGTGCGCGGGCCGGTCATCGCAGGCGCGAGGACCGGCCGCGGAGCCTGCAGCGAGGCGGCCTGGGGTGACGGCTGGGGCGCGCGGAGCTCGATCGAGCGCGCCGCTGGGCTCTCGCGTACGGCGAAGGCGGTCGATTCGTTCTCGATCGCGGAGCCCTGCGCGATGGGCGGCGCCTCCATCGACAGCGCCCGGGGCGACGCCTGCGCCGCGGTGAGGTCGTGCGCCAGCGCGGCGCGAACGTCGAGGGTCGGTTCGGTCGCCGGGCCCGCAGCAGGCGCCGCCTCGTACGCGGCGCGGAGCGCGTCGATCTGCTCGAGGGCGGAGCCGAAGCGCTCGCGCGGGTCGAGCGCGGTCGCCTTCGCGAACCAGCCATCGAACGCCGGCGGCAGCGCCACCCGGCGGCGTCGCGAGGCGCGCTCGGTGGCGCGCTCTTGGCCACCTCGGCAGATGTGCACCATCAGCGCGAGGACCCCCTGCTCCACCTCGACCGCGAAATAAGGCTCGCCGACGAGCAGCGAGTAGGCCACCTGCGCCAGGCCGTAGAGGTCGGCGCGCGGGCTGACGTCCCCGTCGCCGCGGATCTGCTCGGGCGCCATGTACAGCGGCGTCCCGATCACGCGCGTCGTCGGCGCGCCCTTCGGCGCGCTGACCTTGGCCAGGCCGAAATCGACGAGCTTCAAGCACGGTGAGCCGTCCTCGCGGCGCGTCACGTACAGGTTCTCGGGCTTGATGTCGCGGTGGACGACGCCGGTCGCATGCGTTCGATCGAGCCCTCGGGCCGCCTGCGCGAGCAAGACGAGCGCCGCGGCGGGTGCGAGCCTGCCGTCGCGCTTGAGCGTCGCCTCGAGGTCCTCCCCGGTCAGCAGCTCCATCACGAGGTAGGGCAGCTCGTCGGTCGCGGACGCGTCGAGCACCCGCACGACGTGATCGCCCTCGATCGCGCCCGTGAGCTGGGCCTCGCGCGTGAAGCGCGCGCGCAGATCCGAGCTCGTCAGGGCGCCCGGCAGCAACACCTTGAGGGCCCGCTTGCCGCGGGTGCGCTCGTCGGTGACCTCGTAGAGCGCGCCGAAGCCACCCCGGCCGATGGGTCGGACGACGCGGTAGCGACCTGCAAACAGGTCCCCCTCTTTGAGCTGGTCGAGCCCTGAGAGCATGCCCAGCCGCTCACGGTACCACGGCCCGCACCCCCCCCGATTCGAGCCGGACGGCCCCGCGCTGGGCCGGACCGCCTCGGGCCTGTTAGACTTGGGGCGGGATGAGCATCGAAGCGAAGGAGCACACCGAGGGCGACGTCGTCGCCGAGAAGTTTCGGGTGATCCGACGGCTCGGCCGCGGCGGCATGGGCTCGGTCTACGAGGCCGAGCACGTGCTGACCCACCGCCGCGTCGCGCTGAAGGTCATGCACGCCTTCGACGACGACAGCGAGACCGTCCGCCAGCGCTTCCTGCGCGAGGCGCGCGCCGCCTGCGCGATCCGGCACCCCGCGATCGTGCCGGTCCACGACATCTTCGCGTCCGGCAAGGGGATCGTGCTGGTGATGGATCTGCTCGTCGGGCAGACGTTGTTCGACCTCGAGGAGGCGAGCCCAGGCCGTCGCGTGCACCCGCTGATGGTGGTCGAGCACGTCCTGCCGATCGTCTCCGCGCTCGGCGCCCTGCACGCGGCCGGGTTCATCCATCGCGACATCAAGCCCGAGAACATCTTCGTCACCGACGGCGGCAGCTACCTGCTCGACCTCGGGATCGTGAAGGACGAGCGCAGCCCGACGGTCACGCGGCTCACGACCGACGGCGGCATCGGGACGCCGCTGTACATGGCCCCCGAGCAGGCCTTCAACAAGCCGATGGACCACCGCGTCGACATGTGGTCGCTCGGGCTGGTGCTGTACGAGGCCTTGAGCGGTGAGGTCCCGACGATGGCGGGCTCGATCGGCGCCATCTACCAGCTGATCGGCGCCGCGGCGTTCCGGCCGCTCGCCTCGGTCGCGCCGGAGGTCCCCGAGCCCATCGCCAAGCTGGTCGACGTCATGATCGCGGGCGAGCCCGAGCAGCGGCCGGCGAGTATGCAGATCGTCTACGACACGCTCGCGGTCCACGTGAGCTCGAGCGTGCTGGCGCGATACGCACGGCCCGACCAACCGATGAAGGAGCAGCGTGAGGGCTCGACGGGCCCGACCGCCGCGCCCGCTCCCTCGACCCCGCGACCGAAGCTCGCCCTCGCAGAGACCAACGCCGCCGCCGCGGGCCCCGCCGGAGCGCGGCAGTCGTCGGTCGAGGCGCCGCCGATGACGACGCCGACGAGGCTGCCCAGCCGCGGCGCGAGCCGCGGTCTGCTCGTCGCGATCGGCGCGCTCTCGGTCGTGCTCGTGGCCGGCATCGGCGTCCTCGCGACGCTGCTCGCGACCGGCAGGCTCGGCGGGAAAGGCGCGAGCGCGACGGGACAAGCGAGCCCGCAGCCCCAATCGACCCTCGAGCTGCCGGCCAACCCGACCCCTGCACCGACGAGCGCGGCCACCGCTGCCGCCACCGCGACGAGCGACGCCACCTCGGCCCCGTCAGCGCTCGCGAGCGCCCCTGAGACCGCGACCGCTTCGACGTCGGCCGTCGCGAAGACGGCTGGCGCGGGCCCGCGCTCCACGACGACGGGTCAGCCCAAGGCGACGACGACGTCACGCCCGGTGATCACCAACGCGACCACGGCCCCCCCGCCACCCCCGCCGCCTTCGACCGGCGGGCTGTTGTTCAAACCCACGCCCTGACCGGGTTCGAAGGCCAGCCGCCTCTCGTAACGAGAGGCGCGGGCCCAGGTCTGCCTCGAGAGCCCCGACCCGGCACCGTAGACATGGGCAACCGCGGTTGATATCCCGGCACACCATAGAGGTGGTCCATGGGAGCGAGTCGCGTGCAGATGGGGCGAGCGGGTGCAATCGGTCGAGCCACGTTGGGGCTCGCATTGGCCGGGGTCGTCGCCCTCACGGCCTCGGCTTGCGGTAGCAAGGACGCCGCGGGCAGCTCCTCGGCGAAGGCGTCCGCCAAGGCCACCTCGAGCGGCGCAGCGGGGACGTCGACGCAGGTCGCCACGATCTCGACCGCCCCGCTGCCTGCCGGCGCGAAGCCGCGCGTCGCGCACGCGATGAACGCGAAGGACGCGTGCTTGGCGCCGGCGCCGCCGAGCGGACAGGAGAGCGGTCTCGTCACGGCCGACGAGTTCCTGTGGCCCAACGGGTCGACCCTGCGGCTGTGGTTCATGGATGGCACACCCGAGCAGATCGACACGGTCGTCAGCGAGGCGTCCGAGTGGATGAAATACGCGAACCTCAAGCTCGTGTGGTTCACCGACCCGAACGCGAAGCCGGCCGAGGTCGAAGGGATCATCACCTTCAACAAGTGCGCGGACGGCGCCGTCGCCTGGTACGTGAAGGGCGCAGGGCCGCAGTCGCTGAAGTACGCGAAGAAGGGCGAGTACAACATCTGCCTCAGCGCCTTCGCCCCCGAGTGGGCCGGCGGCCCGGGTGGGCAGGCCCACGCGCGCGCCTCGGTGAAGCACGAGATTGGCCACTTCATCGGCCTGATGCACGAGCAGTTCAACCCGGACCTCAAGGTCACGTGGGACAAGGAGTACGTCTACGACTGGTGCCAGAAGACGCAGAGCTGGAACCGCGAGAGCTGCGATCGCCAGGTGATGGCGACGCTCGAGCTGGTCAACCCCAACGTGCGCTGGAAGACGACCAAGTTCGATAAGGACTCGATCATGTTCTACGGGATCAAAGATCCCAATTTCACGACCGAGCGCGTCATCTACCCCCAGCCGCTGACGATCTCCGAGGTCGACAAGTCCGGCGTCGCGCAGCTCTACCCGGGTGCCGACCCCAGCGCGACCGCCATCCGGTGCCCAGGGACAGACGCGGCGTGTGGCGGCGGCGCGACCCCCACGACGACGGCGACCGACGGCGGCTACAAGCTCGACACCGCGTCGAAGAAGCTGAGCGACGCCGACGGCAAGACCACCTGGGTCGTGGCGGTCGGCATCGACCAGGGCGACCTCTCCAAGGTCGAGGCCGTGCACTACCAGTTTCCGCCGGAGATCGCGCAGGGGCTCGTCGAGGGAGACAAGACGCAGGAGGGCTTCCCGGCCGGCGGCAAGATCGTCGTCGACTCGAGCATCACCGGGTTCAAGGTCCGCGCGCGCATCGACCTGAAGGACAAGACGACCGCCGCGGCGGACATCGTCCTCAACCTCACCGCCCAGGCGCCTACCCCCGCGCCCGACAAGCCCAAGGGCGACGAGCTGATCGAGGGCTGGGACTGAGGCCTACGGCACGCCCTTCGTCGGCGGCAGGAGCGTGAGCTCCCAGTCGTCGACGAGGAGGGACGCGAGCGGCGTGAGGATGCGACGAGCCGCGTGAGGCCCGGAGACGGAGACCACGCACCGCTCGTCGAGCGGCTCGACGAAGTAGCTGAGGTCAGAGGCCCCGAGGGTGAGCCGCGCGGCGACGTCGACCGGGAGCCGGAACAGCGGGACGTGCGCGTGGAGCGAGCCTCCGACCGTGAGCACGTCGTCGACGAGCGGGATCTTTCGCTCGAGGACGCGCGCGTAGCCCGCCTTGACGAGCAGGCTGGGCACCCCCAGCGGCTGGGCCTTGCCGACGCTCAGCGCGCCGTAGATGGGAGGGATCCCCAGACCGTCGACGGTGGGCGGCACGTACATGAAGAGGTAAGGCCCGACCTCGAGCGTGGCGTAAGGCACCAGTACGGCGCGTTTGTCGCCGCTCTTTTCGAACCCGCCAGGCGCGTCGGTGACGAACTCTCCGTCCCGCGTCTCGATCATCATGAACGGCTCGATGTGCGGCAGCTGCACGTCGCCGTCCCCTCCGACCCGCAGGTACCCACGCGCGGGGACCTGCTTGGCCATCGGGTGCCGCGCGTCGAGGCGGATGCGCACGCCGCGCCACGGCTCGGGCCCCTCCAGCACGACCAGGCTCGGCACGTCGAGCGACGCCCCGAGCGGGACCATCGGCGGCACCGTCATGCGCGGGTTGCCCGCGATCGCCATGCGCGCCCTCAGCTCTCGTCGACCTCGGCGCTCGCGCAGCGCGCGCGGGCGCGCGCCGCGTTCACCGCGTCGTCGACGCGCCCGAGGATGGCGTGGGCGTGGGCGAGGAACGCCTCGCCCGCAGGCAGCAGCGCCATCCCGCGCGGGGTGCGCGAGAACAGCGCTACGCCGATCTCGTCCTCGAGGCTCCTGATCTGACGGCTCAGCGGTGGCTGCGAGATGTGCAGGCGCGCCGCGGCGCGGCCGACGTGCCCCTCCTCGGCGACCGCGACGAAGTACCTGAGCTGCGAGAGGCTCACGGCGTCATCGTACGCCAGATCCAAACGGTATTGGATCCTCCCAGCCGCACCCCGCACGCTCGAGCCATGAGCATCGAGATCCACGGGCCGAAGGCGCAGGCGGCGCTCCGCCGCGCGGCAGAGGCCGCCGCGGCCACGCTCGCGCACGTCGCGAGCCAGCTCGCGCCCGGCGTCACCACGGCGGCGATCGATGGCTGGGTCCGCGAGCACACGGGCGCGCTCGGCGGCAGGCCCAGCCAGCTCGGCTACAAGGGCTTCCCGGCCGCGGTGTGCACGAGCAGGAACGAGGTCGTGTGCCACGGGATCCCGCGACCCGACGTCGTGCTGCAGGACGGCGACATCGTGAACGTCGACGTGACCACCCAGCTCGAGGGCTACCACGGCGACACGTCCGCCACGTTCTTCGTCGGCCGTCCCTCGGCGGACGCGCTCCGGCTCGTGCGCGCGGCGGAGCGATGTCGCGACGCGGGCATCTCCGTGGTGCGCGACGGCTGCCGGCTGGGCGACATCGGCGCAGCGATCGAGGAGGTCGCTCGCGCCGAGGGGCTGAGCGTGGTCCGCGACTTCGGTGGGCACGGCATCGGTCGCTCGATGCACGCGCCGCCGCACGTGCCTCACTACGGCGTGCGCGGCTCGGGGCCGAGGCTCAAGGCGGGGATGGCCCTCACGATCGAGCCGATGATCAACCTCGGAGGCCCCGCGACGAAGGTCCTGCGGGACGGTTGGACGGTCGTCACCGCCGATGGGCTCTGGTCGGCGCAGTTCGAGCACACCCTGCTCGTCACGCGCGGAGGCTGCGAGGTGCTGACGGCCCGGCCGGCCGAGCGGGCGCTGGAGGAGCGCGCGGGCAGCGACGCTGGGGTCGACCAGCTCGTGGCCCTGCGCTGAAGGCGCCTGCTACCCTCACGCGCAGTCGTGATGCGCCCTCGCCCCCTCGCAGGCGTCGCCCTCGCCGTGCTCGGCGTGGTGATGATCTTCTCGCCGCTGGTCGTCGCCGACCTCCTGGGACGCCCCGCGAGCACCCCGTCAGAGGCCATCAACCTCCGGGCAACGTGGGGAGGCACCGGGCTCGGCCTGGGCGCGTTCGCGGCCTGGCTGCCCGCTGCCCGCCCCTGGCGGCGCTTCGCGCTGGGCCTCATCGGCTGGACCATGGCCTCGATCGCGCTCGCCCGCGCGCTTGGCTTCGTGCTCGACGGCAACCCCAACGCCCTGCAATGGGTCTGGCTGGTGGCCGAGATCGTGATCGCGGCAGGCTGCGTGCTGGCCCTGCGCCGCGGCTAGCGCTGGCTACGCGAGCGCGCGCTCCAGATCCGCGAGCAGATCCGCCTCGTCCTCCAGGCCGATCGACAGCCTCAAGAGATCGGGGGGCGCGACGCTGCCCTCACCCTCGGCCGTCGCGCGGTGCTCGATCAGGCTCTCCGTGCCGCCGAGCGACGTCGCTCGGATGAAGACCCGAGCGCGGCTCGCCACCGACAGCGCCCCCTCGGCGCCGCCCTTCACGTGGATGCTGAGCATGCCCCCGAAGCCGCCGCGCATCTGGCGCGCCGCGACGTCGTGCTGTGGATGCGACGGCAGGCCCGGGTAGCGAACCCGCGTCACCGAAGGCTGCGCCTCTAGCCACCGCGCGAGCGCGAGCGCCGTCCTCGATTGCCGCTGCACACGCACCGCCAACGTCCTCATCCCGCGCGCGAGCAGCCAGGCCTCGAACGGCCCCAAGATCGCCCCGCCCCCGCGGCGATGCAGAGCGATCCTCTGCCAGAGCGGCGAGACGTCCTTCGTCACCAGCGCGCCGGCGATGACGTCGGAGTGCCCGTTCAAGTACTTGCTCGCCGAGTGCATGACGATCTCGGCGCCGAGCTCGAGCGGCCGCGTGATCAGCGGGGTCGCGGCGGTCGAGTCGACGGCGAGCAACGCGCCCGCTGCGCGCGCGATCTCCGCCGCGGCCGAGATGTCGCTCACCTCCCAGGTTGGGTTGGCGGGCGTCTCGAGCCAGATGAGCCGCGTCTTGCCGCGCCGGACCGCCGCGAAGAGCGCGTCCGTGTCCCAGCTGTCGACGACGTCGACGTCGAGCCGCCCACCGGTCGCCCACCTCAAGATCCAGCCCTTCAACGCCCAGTACATCGCGCTCGGCACGACCACGTGCGCGCCGGGCTCGAGGCTCATGAACACCGCCGTGGCGGCGGCCATGCCCGAGGCGAAGACCAGGGCGCGGCTGCCTCCCTCGAGGCGCGCGAGCGTCGCCTCGGGGTCGAGGTACGCGGGCGAGCCGTCCCGCGCGTAGTCGACGCCGGCGAGCAAGGCGTTGTCCTCGCCGCGCGCGAACGTCGTCGACATCGCGATGGGCGCGGTGACGTGATCGGTCGCAGCCTGAGTCCTCGTGTGGGCGAGGACCGTGCCTGGGTGGGCGCCCTTGAGCTTCACTCGCGCATCATAGGACGAACCCGAGCGCGCGCGCCGGCGCTCGCGGGCTCAGACCAGCTTGAGCGAGCGGTTGAACATCCAGTGCTGGACCTCTGGCTGCTTGAGGGCCCAGATCATGTATGCGCACTGGACCGCACCCCAGACTCCCGCCGCGAAGGGGATGAGCGTGAGGCCGAACGTCACGAAGGCGGCGCCGAACGAGACGACGGCCACGATGATGTTCAGGATCAGCCCGATCCACGAGATGCCGATCATGAAGCCGCGGATGCTCTCATTGCCCCGCCAGATGCCGAACATCAGCGCCAGGTTGATGATGACGCTGAACCAGCGCTCACCGATCAGCGCCAGCAAGACCCCGATCCCCATCAGCCCTAGGGCCAGCTTCAGCTTGCTCGGCATGGCGCGTGTTACGCCCCCGGGTTCGCGATCTCCCCCCTCGCGCAGCGAGGGGGGACCGGGGGGATGAAAGTGCAGCGCCACCTCAGCAAGCAGCGTGGCCTCGACTTCTTCAACACACCGCTACGGATTGTGGAAGGTAAACGCAAGGGTGTGGCCGCCGATCTCGAAGCGGTCCCCCTCGACGATCTGCTTCCGATGAACGCGGTGACCGTTGTACCCGACGCCGTTGCGCGACCCGAGGTCGACCATGAAGAATTGCCCGTTCGCGAGCTCGATCGCCGCATGCTGGCGCGACACGTTCGGGTCGGCGAGCACCAGGTGGCACGCACCCCGCTCGCGCCCGATGATGAATCGGGCGACGTTCACCGCATAGCGCCGCCCCGAATAGTCGAGGAACAGGGGGGGCGGCGCGGGCACGAACTGGTTGGGAGAGCCTGGCTGCACGAGTCCGAGAACCTAGCTGAATCCGGCTATCTTTGCCGCTTCTTGGTGATGTCGCCGAGCCCGTTCGGCAGGGTCGGCTCTTCGGAGCTCGGCGCGGAGCTGGGCGGAGGCTCGGGCTTCGAGAGCCACGGGCTCGAGCCCAGCCTCAAGCCCGCCTTGCCGCTCGCCGGGGGCACGCTCGGTGGGGGCACGCTCGCGCGGCGGGTCGTGGGCGCGTCGGGGGTCTTGTCGTCCACGAGCACCGAGGGCGGCGCGCCCGTTGCGTCTCGGAGGTGACCCCGCAGCGCGCGGTAGCGATCCATCGCCTCCTCGACCAGGTCGTCGACCGAGCGCCCTTCGTCGTGCGCCATGGCCGCGAAGGTCTCCCACAGGACGTCCCGGCACTTGATCATGTGTGGGCTCGCGGCGTTGATGGGCGCGGCGACGCCGCCTCGGTGTGAAGCCGGCGGCTCGCCGAGCGGGCTCGACAGCACCCGCGAGACCGCCTCGCGCCCGCACACCTCACCGCGCAGCACCGCGAGGCAGCGGCCCCCGCGGCAAGCGAGCAGGTGCTCGACGAAGATGAGCGCCCGCTCACGGGGCGACTCGCCAGCGGCGAACCACGCGAGGTCGAGCAGCGGCGGGTGGCCTTCGGGCGTCCGCAGGTTGATCGCGAGGACCTCACGGCTCAGGAGGCTGACCGCCGCCTCGAGCGCGACCTCCGCGGGGGGCAAGGCCTCATCGCCCGCGTCGATGCGGAGCGCTCGACGCAAGCACGCGAGGGCGGGCTCCGAGAGCACGACGGCCAGCTGCGGGTCGGCCCGCAGCTGGTCGACCGAAGCCTGTGCGCCCGCGCGCTCGAGGGCGCGGTAGGCAGGAAGCGTCAGCGCGTCGTCGTCCAGCTCCCTCCGGGCCGCCCTCAAGCTCCCGAGCTCGCTCGTATCGCCGGCGCGGAACCGGCGCGCCGCGAGGGCGACCCTAGCCCCACGATCCTCGATGCCAGGCAGGATATCGCCCCGCAGGACGATGGCCCGGTACAGCGCGAGCGTGACTCGATCGTCGAGCTCCCGGTCGGACTCGCCCAGAGCTCCCCGCCAGACCAGCGGATCGTACTCTCCCCGCAGCAGGCTCACGAGCAGCGCGAGGCCTGCCGGGTCGATGCGCCCGAGCTTCGCCAGCGCGACGAGCACCGGCGCCTGCAGCGCGGGTAGGGCCTCGCCCACGATGGGAGCCGGCGCCCCCGAGCGGCTCTCCACGTAGCGGGACACGAGGTGAAGCGGCCACGGCGACAGCCAGATCCGAGCATCGAGGGGGACGCGCTCCCTCGCGCGCTGCAGCTCCTCGGGCTTCGTGTCGACGCTCTGCCAGCGCGCGATGGCCTCGGCCGCGACGTCGTCTCCGTGGGCGCGCGCGCGCAGGCGCATCAGCCTGACGACGTCGCACGGCATCCTCGTCATGCGCATGCGGTTCGTGGGCGTCGGATCGACGAGCAGACGGCAGGCTCGCGCCTCGATCGACAGCTCGGGGCACGATGCGCAGCAGGGCGGCGGGTGTTCCACGGCAGGCCCAGGATAGCAGGGGCTCCGCTAGCATCGCGCCATGGCAAAGGTGATCCCCTCCACATGGGAAGGCATACCGCAGACGATCGTCGATCGCTTCGGAGAGCAGGCCGGCCGGCAGCGCATCATGGTGCACGACGGCCATTTCGTGCTCGTCGTGCACCTCGTGCCCGGGGCGGACGATCTCGACCGCAAGGCGGCCATCTTCTGGCGGAACCCGAGCGGCACCTGGAAGTCCACCGGCGCGGTCAAGGGTGGCTTCTCGGCCCTTCGAGAGATCGTCGGCGCCTACAAGACCCGCGTCACCGAGCTCGAGGCAGAGCTCGACCAGTCGAAGCGAGCGGCCGCGTACTTCAAGCTCCTCAACGACATCGCCCCGATCCTGCGATCGGCACGGCACCTCCACAAGACCTTGCAGGAGGCGCGCGAGGCCATGCCCAAGGAGGCCCCGCTGATCGCTCTGCGCGACACCGCTGGAGAGATCGAGCGCGCCGCCGAGCTCATCCAGTCCGACGCCAAGGCCGGGCTCGACTTCACGACCGCCAAACGGGCCGAGGAGCAGGCAGAGCTGTCGGAGCACATCGCGCGCTCGAGCCATAAGCTGAACCTCATCGCCGCCCTCACCCTCCCGATGAGCGCCATTGGGGCCGTCTTCGGGGTCAACCTCCAGCACGGCCTCGAGACCCGCCACTCGCCCTGGGTCTTCTGGGTGTTCGTCGCGCTGTCGTTCGTCGTCGGGTTCCTCGTGAAGGGGTGGATCTCGAAGGACGAGAAGAGGGCGTAGTCACCCGGGGCCCCATGGCCTTCGTTCAGAAGGCCAGCGGCAGGCACGCGGCGCTCGTCAGCTCTCCCCTGCCCGCGCGTCGTTCGCGCGCATGCTTCCCTTCACCTCCACCTTCCTCGAGCAGCTGCTCGGCCAGCCGGCGCTGCTCGTCGCGTACTCAGCGTCGAGGACGATCGCGGCGATGCGCCCTGGCTGCGCCGTCCTCGAGACCGACACCGGCGACTTCAACGTCGATGAGGCGATCCGCGAGGGGCAGGTGTCTGGCCAGCTCGTCGCCCACGTCCCCGCGCAGGTCATCCGCCGATACTGCGAGGTCGAGGACAAGCTGCGCCACATCGTCGAGAACGCCGTCTACGAGGCGACCTTCGAAGGCTGCCGCGTCGAGGTCGTGATCCTCACCTTCACGGTCACCGACTACAGCGAGACGCGGATGTGGGTCGTCGCCCCCGACAACGCCCTGTGCGAGTCCTTCGTCCGGCACGTCTGCCGAGCGACGACCGGCGCCGATCACGAGATCCTCGTGTACGAGCACGGGGTCTTCCGCAAGGACGAGCGGCTGTACGCGGCCGTCCACGACGTGACCCTCGACAGCCTCGTGCTTCGCGGCTCGCTGCGTGACGACCTCGTCGCAGACGTGAAGGGCTTCTTCGCGTCGCGCGAGATCTACGCCCGCTACAAGGTCCCCTACAAGCGGGGCGTCTTGCTCTATGGCCCACCCGGCAATGGCAAGACCCACTTCCTGAAGGGCCTCATCGCCGAGCTCGAGGTGCCGTGCATCTACGTGCGCAGCCTCGCGGACCGGCACGACGGGCACGACAGCATGCGCCAGGTCTTCTCTCGCGCACGCCGCGTCGCGCCGTGCGTCCTGGTGTTCGAGGATCTCGACTCGCTCATCCGCGAGGACAACCGCTCCTTCTTCCTGAACGAGCTCGATGGCTTCGCAGAGAACACCGGCGTGGTCGTGCTGGCGACCACCAACTACCCGGAGAAGATCGATCCGGCGATCATCGATCGCCCGAGCCGCTTCGACCGCAAGTACCTCTTCGATCTTCCTGCGCCCGAAGAGCGACGCCGCTACCTCGCCTGCTGGAGCGACGGGCTCGACCCGGACATGCGGCTCGAAGGCGCGCAGCTCGAGCGGGTCGTCTCGGCGACCAGCTCCTTCTCGTTCGCGTACCTCAAGGAGCTGACGACCAGCGCCACCGTGGCGTGGATCGCGACGCGCCGTCCCGGCGGGATGGCGGACGTGCTCGACCACGTCCTGGTGACGCTCAAGGAGCAAGCGCAGAAGGGCAGGAGCCCCGGCAGCTCGAAGAGCGGCCGCCGGGTCGGGCTCATCCCCGAGGCGTGAAGACCCCAGGGGCCCGCGCCGACGGGGCGCGCGAGAGCGCGCTCAGCTCTGCTCGAAGACGAGGGGGGGGCGGCTGGTCACGAAATGGTCGACGAGCTGCCGCGCGTACGTCGGCAGGTCGGCGAACCGCGCGCCGAAGCCGGGCACACCGCCGGGGTGCCCGGTCGGGCGCGTCCACTCCACGACGCCGCGCGCCTCGAGCTCGGCTCCGCCCGGGAGCTGGAGCCGCAAGACGACGCTGTCGCCGATGTT
This sequence comes from Polyangiaceae bacterium, assembly GCA_016719945.1. Taxonomy (GTDB): domain Bacteria; phylum Myxococcota_A; class Polyangia; order Polyangiales; family Polyangiaceae; genus Xiheicaenibacterium. The sequence continues at coordinate 254,661 of JADJYE010000032.1, forward strand.
CGGTGGGCGGCGGCGCGTCGCCACGAAGACGCCGCCTTCGTTCACGACGTCGCCCTTCGGGCTCCAGCGATAGAAGTTCGAATGGCTGGTCAGGTCGATCAGCGTGTCGAAGCGGAGCATTCCCCCGTCATCGACCGGCAGCGACTGTTGTCGCCCCTGCGCTTGGGGGTTCGCTTGCGCCTGGGGCTGGCCCTGCGCTTGGCTCTGCGCGTGACCTTGCCCGCGCTGCCTCTGCCCCCTGGCGCTGTTCGCCGCCGCCGCCTGTGCGACGCCGTGGGTGATGCCCGCCTGGAGCGACTGCACGAGCTGCGTCAGCTCACCGAGCCTGTGCTCGACACGATTCACGGCCGCCGTCACCTCGGGAGAAACCCCCGCCTGCCGAGCTGCGGCCAGCACCTGCTGAGCGCGCGCGACCATCTCGTTCTCCTCCGGGCTCGCCCCGGGCCGCTGCACGAGGCCCATCGCGGGCGGCGGCTGGGTCTGCGGACGCTGAGCGGCCGCGGCTTGTTGTGCCGCCATCGCCTGCTGCGCCGCCACCGCCTGCTGCGCCGCCACCGCCTGCTGGTGCTGCAGGGCCGCGGCGTGCTGCTGTTGGGCCGCGAGCTCGCGCTGGTGGGCGACGATCTGCGCCTGGTGCGACGCCATCTGCTGCTGCGCCGCGAGGGCGTCGCGCGCCTGCGCGGCGATCTGCTGCGCCGCCTGCGCGACCTGCTGCTGCTGCGCCGCGGCGGCCTGACGGGCCTGCTCGAGCGAGTGCGCTTGCTGCGCCTGCGCCCGCGCCATCGCGTCTTGGCTCGCCGCGATCTCCTGGACCTTGGCCGCCGCGTCGGCGATCGCCGCGCGCAGCGCCTCCCCCTGCTCGCGCCCGAGGGTATGCGCGCTCTGGCTGGCGACGAGCAGGCTCTCGGCGACGGCCTGCACGACGGGCGCGAGCGACGACTCGACGCTGCGGAGCTGCTGCGACAAGAGCTCCGCGATCGCCGGGTCGCGCTCGACCTGGATGGACAGGTCCCTGGCGGCGAGCGCCTCGAGCGCCCCGTGGAGCCGATCGATCTCGGCCGCGATGAGCTTCGCGGGGTCCTGCGAGGAGGCCGCCATGGAGGCGAGGCTCTTCTGGACCGAGTCGAGCTGCTCGCCGATACCGCCGAGGGCGCCCGTGACCCGCGCGACGGGGTCGTCCTCTTTGCCGCCCATCATCTTCACGCGCACGAAGCCCTTCTTGATCTCCTTCCAGCGCTCGGCCTTCTCGGGCGCCATGCGCCCGCGGAGCTCACCCAGCTTGAGCAGGTTGTGCTCGGCGCCGGTCGTCAGGGTCTGCGACTCCCCTGCGTAGTGATCGTCGACGATCGACTCGACCTCGTCGGGCGTATGAGCGGCGACGATCTTCTCGGAAATTTTGTTCATGTTCCGGTAGCTGCCCTGGAGCTTGAAGGGCGGCTCGGTCCGGAAGTTGTCGTCCTGCGACGCCGACGCGATGTACTCGAGGTTCACCTTGAGCAGCACGCTCTGCACCGCGAACAGTCGCTTCAGCACCTCGGTGATCTCGTTCACCTCGGCGGCCGAGTACGGGTACTGCAGCTCGGTCATGGGGAGGCTCTCGCCCTTCGCCATGCGGATGAGCTTGTGCGTGTCCTTCGGGTCGCGCCCCGAGAGCGGCTGCAGCACCCGGTTCGACGTGAGCGCGTTCTCGAGGTAGCTGAGCGCGAACAGGTCGTCCTTGCCTTCGAGGATGTCGCCCAGGTTGTAGGTGTCGGCCCGGTTCGCGAGCATGTCCGGTATCTTGAACTTTTGACCGCTCTCCGTGTAGGGGTTGCCCGCCATCACGACGCAGAACTTCTTGCCGCGCATGTCGTAGGTCCGCGTTCGACCCTTCCACACGCCCTCGATGCGGCGCTGCGCGTCGCACAGCGAGATGAACTTCTGGAGCAGCTCCGGGTTCGTGTGCTGGATGTCGTCGAGGTAGAGCATCACGTTGTTGCCCATCTCGAGCGCCAGGTTGATCTTGTCGACCTCTTGCCGCGCCGTAGCGTTCGGCGCGTCGTTCGGGTCGATGGAGGTCACCTCGTGGCCGAGCGCCGGGCCGTTCACCTTCATGAAGATGAGGCCGAGGCGGTTCGCGACGTACTCCATCAGGGTGGTCTTGCCGTAGCCCGGCGGTGAGATCAGCAGCAGCAGGCCCATCTGATCGGTGCGCTTGCTCTCGCCCGCCGAGCCCATCTGCTTGGCGAGGTTCGCCCCGACCAGCGGCAGGTACACCTCGTCGATCAGGCGGTTTCGCACGAAGCTCGAGAGGATCCGCGGCGCGAACTCGTCGAGGCGCAGGCGCTTGCGCTCGCGATCGAGGATCTCCTGCTTCGTCTTGCGGAACTTGCGGAACCGCGGGACGCGCTCCTCGCTGAAGCGCGCCAGACGGCCGAGCCACTCGTCGAGGCGCAGGTGGAGGTTGCGCTCCTTCACGCTGGAGTGTTGCCCGAGCAAGCCTGGCACCAGCGCGTCGGCCACCGCGCTCGAGGGCTCCCGATCGAGCTTGCGGTCGACGGCGACGAGCACGGCCGCCTCGAGCATCGCGTGACGGTGCTGCTCGAGGTCTGCCGAGCGGCCGAGCAGCGCGCTGAGCCACGAGCTGACGAGCCCGAGGCGCTCGGCCGGGTGCTTCTCGAGGCTGCGCAGGTCCTCGTCGAAATCGCGCCGGCCACCGCTGCGCTCGAGCTCCGAGACGAGCGCCTCCTTGAGCGCTGCGGCGGAGGCGCTGGCGACGAAGCGCGGGCGCTCGGCGGCGAGCTCCTCGACCAGGTAGCGCGCCGCCGTCCGACGCTCGGCCTCGGTCGTCTCGAGCCGATGGCTCGAGGCGGCGGCGAGGATGCGCGGCTCGAGCTCAGCCGCGAGCTCGAGCTGCGGGGCGACCGAGCCGAGGCGCAGCTTGAGGCGACCGTAGCTCTTCGCCCGCCGGTGCACGATCGCGCGCTCCTCCTCGGAGAGGCCGACCCACGCGAGCGCCGCGAGGGCGCGCGGCGTGGCCGCGTAGCGCAAGAGCCCCGCGGCCGCGCGCATCACGAGGGCCTTGTCGAGGATCAGCGCCGCGTCGACGTCGTGGACGCCGCGCTCATAGCCCTCGTCGTGGCGCGTCTGAGAGTACGCGCGCACGATCTCGAGCAGGGCCGCCGGCACTCCATCGGCCGAGGTGGTCGAGCTCGCCGCGACGTGCGCCGCGTTGAGCGCGTCGAGGGACAACCCCTCGGCGCCGCGCTCGGCAGCCGACAAGATGCTCGCGGCGAGGAACTCTGCGCGATAGACCTGGGCGGTCTCGCTCACCAGCTGCTGGTCCCAGAGATCGCGGTTGTCGTCGAGGGCGGCGTCGTCGATGCGCTCGAAGAAGTCGGTCCCCGTGAGGTGGACGTACAGCACGTCGAGGCCGGTGCCGTCGTCCTTGCGGGGGACCAGCGCGAGCTCGACCGGCTGGGTGTTGACGTTGAAGCGGTGCGTGCCGAAGCGGATGACGTTGTCGCCGCCCTCGAACAGATCGGTCTTGTCGCGCAGGGCGCGGACCGCATCCTGGCGGGCGCTCTTGAGCTTCGACTCGAGCTCGTCGCCCTTCACGCTGGCGCCGATGTCGAACAGCTGCTTCGCGAGGTCTCTCAGCTTGAGGACCATCGCGTCCGACGCGAAGTACGTGTTCAGGTCGTCGGGCGAGGAGAACGTGCGCGCCTTGCGCTGGATGCCCGCGATGATGCGGTCGGCCGCGCCGACGATGTTCTGCGCGCGCCGCTGCCGCTCGTCGAGCAGCGCCTGGCGCTTGGCGGCGATCGAGTCGGTCACCTCCTCGCGCTTCTGCGCGAGGTCCCCCAGGAACTCGTCGAACTCGCCGAAGCGCCCTTCCAGCTCCTCGAGCGCGAGCAACAGCCGCGACAGCGTCTCGTCGCACTTTTCGGGCGTGTCGCAGAGCGAGATCGACGACACGACGTTCTGACCGAAGAGCTTGAACTGCGCGCCGAACTCGCTGCGTCCCTCGGCGGCCGCGAGCTCCTTGCGCCGCGCGGCCAGCGTCGCCCGCGCTCGGTTCAGCTGCGAGTACGCCTCGCTGATCCCCTCGAGGATGCGCGTGCGCTGCGTCGGATCGTCGATCTTCAGGCCGTTGATGATGTCGCCGAGGACCTGGAGGCCCTCGCCGACCTTGTCGACGTCGGTCGTGATCGGCTTGAGCTCGGCCGCCTTCTGGGCCTCGCCCACCTTCGTGACCACGTCGGAGAGGCGCTGCACCAGCGGCTGTAGGGCCGTCGGTTGGAGCAGAAACTCGACCGCGCCCTTCGACACCTCGTCGTAGGCCGTGACGACCTGCTTCTCGAGCTCGTCGACGCGGGCGAGGTTCATGTAGCGCATCTCGCGCAGCGTGATCAGGTGGCCGCGCTGCTTGCGCAGCTCGGTCAGCGAGCCCATGAAGTCCTCGACCGACTTCATGTCGGACAAGCGCAGGCCGTCGATGAGCCGCTGCTGAGAGGCCTCGGCCTGCGCCAGCGCGTCCCCGCTGCGCTTGCGGATGGCCGCGACCTTCTCGAACTCGTCGATGATGAGATCGGCCGTCGCCGCGAGGGCGTTCACGCTCGAGGCGAGGTCGTGGGCCTCGGGGTTCGGCAGCCAGTAGAACGAGTCGACCATGCGCCGGCACGACGAGGACACGTCCTCGTAGCTCTGGCGCGTCGGGCTCTCGACGCTGGCGATCCGCTGCAGCGTGAGCGCCTCTGAGATGCCGCGGACGAGCTCGGCGTTGCCGACCTTCGACAGGAACGAGCCGTCGGTCGGCGCAGCGGCGGCGTGCTCTTGGGTGCAGAACGGCGTCTGCCAGATCTGCATCGGGTGCACCTTCGTCGGCTCGTCGCTGAGCGACTTGAAGATGACCAGCTTGCCGTCGTCGAAGATCGTGTACCCGTGGCACGAGAGCGGCGTGCTCACCTCTTTGCGGATGAGGTTGTACGGCAAGAGCAGGTACGCCCCGTCCTCGATGCGGTCGTAGACGAAGAGCACGTCCTCGCCGTTGGGCGCCTTGAACTGGCGGCGGAACACCATCCCCCGCGGCTCGGCGTCGAAGACCTTGTACTCGCCGGTGCGCAGGTAGAAACCGCCCGGGAAGATGATGCCCTGGTCCTCGGGGAGCTGGTGGCACGCCTCGCCGATCGCGTCGATGCGCACCACGTTCTGCGTGCGCGTGTTGAAGACGAGGTAGCGGTAGCTTTCCTCTCGGTACGGCTTGATCTTGAGGATGATCAGGACGCCGAGCTTGGCGTACTGGATGTCCGCGTCGTCGAGCGTCTGGTTCGCGTCCTCGACGGCCTCGCGGTAGACGCCCCGGCCATCCCTCGTGTTGTTCTCGACCTTGATCGTGAGATCGCCGCCGACCGTCTCGACGAAGACCTCGTCGAGGATCGAAAAATGGGGATGATCGCCTGAGCGCTGGTCATCGCGGCGAACGGGCGTGAAGTTGAAGTCGTGCTGCCGGGGCAGCACGTTGTCCTCTTCGCCGCGCGCGTCGATGAACTTGATCGCGCCGGTCTTGTCGATGCCCCAGCGGAAGACCTTCTGATCCGAGACCTTCGCGCCGATCTGGAAGATCGCGAGCAGGCGCGTCTCCGTCGTGCGGATCATCAGGAGCTTCGTGTCGCGGTGGTATTTGTAGAGGTCCCCGAACTCGCGCACGAACGTCGGGTCGGCGAGGTAGTGCCCCTCGCCGATCGGCACCGTCGACAGATCGAACGCCTCGCCGGAGGGCGTGAAGTTGTGGACGCTGAAGACATCGGAGACGACCGTCTCCGTCTTCAGCCCCATGAAGACCGTGTAGCCGAACAGCAGCTTGCCCTGCACCGCGCGGATGTCGCGCGGCAGGCAGTTGTTCTCGGTGCGGGCGCGCTCGGTCGCGAGCAGGGCCAGCTGAGAGCCGCCGAACGTCTTGATGCGAAGCTCGTTCAGGCCCTCGGCTCGCTTGCCGAGCTCGGCGGCCTGCTCGAGCAGGCGCTTTCGGATGACGTCGTAGCTGCCGCCCTCGAGCTCTGCCGCGCTGTCCCCTTCGACGGTCTTGTCGGTCATGTCGCTTCGCTCGTCCTCAGGTCATCCCCCCCGAAGGCTCGGGCTCACTTGTGCGTGAGCTCGTCGATGCCCAGGTCCTTCGCGCGGGCGGCGAGCTTGGCGATCTTCTGGCGGGCGTCGTCGTCGGCGCCGACCATCAGCTTCGCCAGCACGCCGCTCAGGGTCAGGTTCTTCGCCGTCTCGCTGTCGGCGTGCATGAGGATGTCCTTGAGGTCGGCCGAGAGGCTCTTGTTGCCGTTGACGTAGTCGCCGAGCACGGCCTTGAGCGTGTCGCTCTGGTCGAGCGTGGTGTCGAACGACTGGCCGAGGCTGACCGCCTTGACGAAGCGGTCGAAGAACTGGCCGTCGCCGCCGACGATCTGGATCTTGGCGTGCTCGAACGCGTGGCTGAGGATCGACGCCTGCTGCTCGGCGATCGCCTTGCGCGTCTCCAGGGTGTGCAGGGCGACGTCCTTGTTCGCCTGCAGGCGGATGCGAAACTCCTCGTGGTCCCGGCTCTCCGGGTCGAGGTTCTTCATGGCGGCGGCCTTCTCCTGGATACCCGCGGCCTCGGCGCTGAAGCGCAGCCGCGAGGCGTCGGCCTCGGCCGCGCCCTTCTTCTGGATGGCGCTCGCGTCCGCCTCGGCGACGCGCACCTTCGCCAGGCCGAGCTGCTCGTGACCTGCCGCCTCCGCCGCGAGGCGCTCCTTGATGATGAGCGCCTCGGCGAGGCCCCTTCTTCTCGATCGCGGCGGCCTCGGCCTCGGCGACCTTCACCTTGGCGAGGCCCTGCTTCTCCTCACCGAGCGCGGCCGCCTGCATCTTCTCGAGCGTGACCCGCGCCTCGACCATGCCGACCTTCTCGAGGGCGGCAGCCTCGGCCTCCTTCACGCGCACCTTCGCCAGACCCTCCGCGGCGGCCTCCGCCTGGATGCCCTCGGCGAGGCGGATCTTCGCGCGCGCCGTCTTGTCGGCGGACTCGAGGTCCGCCTCGGCGATCGAGAGCTGCTCGCGGCCCTTGTGCTTCGCCGCCTCGGCGGCCGCCTCTGCCGCCTTCACCGTCTTGACCAACCCCTCGGCGGCCTCGGCCTCCGCGGCGATCTTCACCGCCTCGCGGTTGCGGTTCGCGTCGGCGAGCACGCGCACGTCCTTGATGCGCTCTTCCTCCTCGGCGACGGTCTTGTCGACGACGACGCGCGTCCGGATGATGTCCGCGATCTCCTTCTTCTTGCCCTCGAGCTCCTTGTCCTTGTTGATGCGCTGGATCTCGACCTCGCGCTCGCGCGAGAGAGCGCCTCGAGCTGCTGGGCCTTCTTCACGCGCTCGATCTCGATCGCGACCTCTCGCTCCTTCGCCTGACGGGCGACGAGGATCGCGCGCTCCTTGCCTTCGTTGGCGACGAGCGCCTCCTCCTCGTTCTTGTGGCGCATGAGGAGGGTCTTCTTCATCTCGTCTTCCGCGATGCGCCGGGCCTCGTTCTCCTCGCGGGCCTGGGCGACCGCGATCTCGCGCGCCTTCTTGGCCTCGGCCTCCGCGCGGCGCTGATCGAACCGGAAGATCGCCTCGTCGGAGGCGAGGTTCTGGCTGCCCATCTCCATGCGCTCCTTCTGGCGCAGGTCGTTCGTCTTCACGTTCTGGATGACGGTGAGATCCGTGATCTTACGGATGCCCTCGGCGTCCATGATGTTGTCCTTGTCGAGCGCCTCGATCGGCGTCTGCTCGAGGTAGTCGATCGCGCAGTCGTCAAGCTTGAAGCCGTTCAGGTCGGTGCCGATGACCCCGATGATGTCGTCCTTGAACTGCTGGCGCTTGGTGTAGAGGTCCTCGAAGTTGAGGTTCTTGCCGACCGTCTTCAGCGCCTCGGAGAACTTCGCGTTGAACAGCTCGGCGGTGACGCGAGGGTCGCTCGCGCGCGAGCAGCCGATGGCCTGGGCGACCTTGAGCACGTCGGTCGACTCCTTGTTCACACGCACGAAGAACGTGACCTTGATGTCCGCGCGGATGTTGTCCTTGCAGATCAGGCCCTCCTTGCCGCGCCGATCGATCTCGATGGTCTTGACCGAGATGTCCATCGTCTCGGCCCGGTTGATGACCGGATAGACCACCATGCCGGTGAAGGTCACGTGCGGCTCGTTGCCCATCTTGTTGACGATGAGCGCGGTGCCCTGGTCGACCTGGCGCCAGAACTTGGCGACCATGACGAGGACGCCGACGATCAACACGGCGATGGCGCCGACGATCCCGGCGATCAGAATGAGTTGGTTCGGCATGACGACGCGGCTCCTGTGCGGCGGGGCGGGACGGCCCCGAAGTGGGGCACCCAAGCTGCAAATTGACTGCCCCCCACCCCGGGGGCGCGGGGATGGTACACGGCCGGGGGCGCGCTGTCAGACGTCGCTGAGGGCGCAGCGTTCGACGCGAAATAGTGGCAGCTTCGCCGCGAGCTCCGACTCGAGCGCGACCGCGCCCTCGGCCGCGCGGGCCTCTCCGAACGACCGCTTGGAGGCGAACGCGGCGAGCGCGTCCGAGAGCGCGGGCCGCAGGGCGGACTCGAGCCTGCGGACGTCGCCGAGCACCTCGGCGGGGTAGGCGGCCGCGAGGGCGAGCACGTCGGCGGGGGCGTCGGAGGGGCGCACCGAGACGTCGAGCGCGACCTTGCGAGCGCCATCCAAGAAAGGCGCCTCGACCTCGAGCGAGAGCGAGCGCTCCGTCAGATCGATCGTGTCGACGCGCTCGGCGCCGCCGACGAACGCGCCACGCCCGAGCAGGAGCGACGGCTCCTTGCCAGCTCTGCGGACGGTGAGCGCCGTGCCGGGGCGAGGCACCTGGTAGAACCGGAGGAACAAGACCAGCCCGATCGCGAGGGCGATCATCAGCCCGATCGAGAACGGCAGCAGGAACGGGACCACGCGTCGTCAGCCTCTCTTGTCGGCGCCCGGCGCCGGCCGATCTGCCTCTAGCATGGCCTCGACCTCGGCGGCCGCCTCGGCCTCCTCTTTCGAGCTGCCGAGGCGCTGGCGACCCATGGAGTCGGGCATCGGCTCGACCTCGAACGCCTCCTTGGCGGCGTCCCAGTGGACCAGCACGACGCGATCGCCTCGCTTGAGCGCGTTCTGCCGGCCCTCGCGCACCTCGAGGATCAGGCCAGCGCCGCCGTCCTCCAGGGTGGCCTGGCCGAACCTCCCCGTCACCTTGCCCGTGCTGATGGTGGCGATCTTTCCGACGAAATCGGAGCTCTTCTTCGCCTTGTGAACCTTGAAGATCGGGGCGAGCGGTCGGATCGCGAACGACGTGAGCAGGAGCGACGCGACCGAGGTGCCGAGGAAGATCGGCAGCCCGAGCAGGAAGCTCGGCACGCCGAACGTGAGCCCGTAGAGCCCGGTCATCAGCAGGCCGAGGATGGAAAAGAGCGAGCCGACCACCGTGACCGGAGCGTTGCGCAGCTGGAGGGTCGAGAGGAAGCCGGCGCCCGCTCCCTCGACCTCGATGCCCCCCTGGTACACGTCGCCCGCCCCCTTCGCCGCTCCAGCGACACCCTCCGCGGCTCCGTCTGCGGCTCCGTCCGCGGCGCCCTTGGCCGCCCCGGCGATCCCCCGAAGGCGCCCTTCACCGCGCCTTCCATGACGCCCTCCTTCGCGCCACCGAGCGAGTCGATGTCGACTGCGCCGACGATGACGAAGACCCAGTACAACATGGCGAGCGCCGTCAGCACGGTGAACACCACCGCCGGGAAGGCGAAGAGCACGGCGAAGATCTCGCTCATCGCCGCGTAGGCTACGGCGGACCGCGCGAGCGCGATAGCGTGAGGGTCCCGCCCTGCGACGCCTGGTTGGGGTCCCCCCGGACGGTCAGCAGGTCGTCGCGTATGCTCCAAGCCATGGAAGCCGGGGGACGGGCCGCGCTGGCGGCCTTGCAGTCGGAGCTGGGCGACGTCGCGACGGGCGAGGCTGCGGCGCGGATCTGCTCGCGCGGTGTCGCGGACTTCGTCCAATCCTCCGCCCCGGTCTCGCTGCTCGACGCGCTGCTTCGCGCGCTCGACCGCGCCCTCGGCGCCCAGCTCGACCGCATCTATGCGGAGCCGAGGCTGCGCGAGCTGGAGACGCGCTGGCGCGGCCTGTGGCTCCTCGTGCAGCACGTCGACACGCGCCAGAACATCCGCGTCGAGCTGCTCAACAGCAGCAAAGAGGACCTGCTCGCGGACTTCGAGGACGCCCCCGATATCCCCAAGTCGGGCCTGTACAAGCAGGTGTATTCGGCCGAATACGGCCCCTTCGGCGGCCGGCCGTTCGCGCTGTTGGTGGCCGACTACACGATCGGCGCCGCCGACCGCGGGCTCGTCGAGCGGCTCGGCTCCGTCGCCGCCATGGCCGCGATGGTGTTCGCGCTCGAGGCCGGACCCACCCTGCTCTCCCAGCCCGAGCGCTGGGCTCGCCTGCGCGCGGGTCGCGACGCGACCCACCTGGCGATGGTGAGCGGTCGCTTCGCCGTGCGCGGCCCGCACCCCTGGCCAGCGGGCGGCGAGCGCTCCTGGAGCTACGAAGAGCCGGTCGACGCGCCGCGTTTCGCGCCGGGCAGCCTGGCCCTCGCCATCACCATCGCGAGGAGCTTCGCCCTCTGGCGCACGCCGGTGCACCTTGCGGGTTCTGCCGTCGGGCGTGTGTCGGGGCTGCCCTCGTGGGATGGCCGCACGGGCGACCAAGCCGCCTCACACGAGGCGATCGCAGCCGCGGAGCGGCAAGGGCTGGTGCTCGTCGGGGAGACGGCCGACGGCGAGATCATGGTCGCCAACGCGCGCAGCTTCTGGTCCGAGGACGGCGCGGGCGATGGCCGCGACAGCTACGAGACCTGGGCCCGCGGCCAGCTCACGCATGTCCTCTTTGCAGCGCGCGTCATGCACTACATCAAGGTCCTGCAGCGCGAGCAGATCGGCACCTGGAGAGAGCGGGAGGACCTCGAGCGCGAGCTGCAGCGCTGGTTGGACGAATACGTCGGACCCAGCGACGCTTCTCCCCACCGCGAAGGAGAGGAGCAGGTCGTCGCTGCGCTGCTCCGCGACCCGACCGACGCCGACGCGCTCGCCGTCTACGCCGATTGGCTCGAGCAGCACGGGCGTCACGCCGAGGCCGCGTTGGCTCGACGCGGAGCGGTCACCCGCGACGCCGCGCCAGAGGCCGCGGTGCAGTCTCGTCCGCTGGCGAGCGCCTCGATCCGTATCGAGGACGTCGATGGCAACGCCGGCTGGTACCGGTCGACGCTGCGCGTGACCCCTGCGTGGGGCAGCGGACACGGAGAGATCGAGCTCCTCAACAAGCTCGACCGCGAATGACGAGCGACGCTCACCTCGTGGCCCATTTCGATCGAGAGGGCGGACGGGACGTGGCCAAGGTCACGCGCCGCGACGGGTCGACCGTCTCCTGGTCCACGCCGAGCTATGGCGGGGCGCTGCCCCACGACGCCGTGCACCTCGTGCTCGAGAGCGCCTTCGGCTTGCGGCTCGGCCTCTTTGGCCTCGTCGACCGCGGCGCCAATCCCGGCGCGGTCAACCGCGAGGTGGCCCTCGCGCGCCGCGCAGATCGGCGCCCGACCGGCTTCGGTCACGACCTCGACGAGCTGCTCACCGCGGAGGCGCTCTGTGCCGTTCATTGGTACGATCCGGCCCTCGGACCCGCCCGCCGGAGGGACATCGCGGCGCGCTGTGCGGACTTCGGCGCCCCGCTCCCGGACAGCTCGGCGCTGCAAAAGCTCGGGCGCGTCGTCGTGGTGATGCGAGCCTTGCGCGCCGACTTCCGCGCGCGCGGCGAGCGCGGCCTCGTGTTGCGCTACCGCCCGAGCGATCCGCGGCGAGGGCTCCACGCGCTCGTACGCCGTCTGGCCGGCTGATCTGGGGTACGCTCGCGCCTCGTGGCCGAGAGGTTCGAATGCGAGGGCGCTGCGGTCCTGCGGCGCAATCGAAGACAGCTGCTGGTCTCGGCCGTGCCTTCTGGGCTGGGCCTGTGGATGGTCGCGCTCGCCTTCGTGTTCGGCGCGAGCGAGCTGGCGATCCCCGCCTTGCCGCTGTTCATCATGTCGTTCCTCGGCGGTGTGCTCACCTACCGCGCCAACGACGACCCGATCCGGGTGCCTCGCCGCATCGCGGGCGACCGCGAGGGCCTCCATATCGATGGGCGCCTCGCCGTGCGGCGCTCGCGGATCACCAGCGCGTTCGTGCAGCGCGGCAGCCCGCCGGTGGTCCGCATCGAGCGGGGCCTGCTGCCCGAGCTGTCGATCGAGGTGAGGGACACGAGCCAGGGCCGCGAGCTGCTCTCGGCGCTCGGCTTCGACGCGAGCCGCGAGGTCCTCCGGCTGCGCGCGGCGTCGGGCATGCTCGACGTGCGAACGGGCGAGCTCCTCCTCAAACACGTCCTGCCGCTCGTGGCATCCATCGTGGTCATCACTCTGAGCGCCTCGGCCAAGCAACCCTTGGGCGTCGCCCTCGGCGCCGTCATGGCGGCGCTCGCGGGCGGCTGGGTTCTGCGCCGCGCGCTCGAGCGAACGCGGGTGGAGATCGCCGCCGAAGGGGTGCGCCTGTCGTGGGCTGGCCGAGTGCGGCTCCTGCGTTACGACGACATCACGGGGGTGCGCGTGCTTCCGCGCGTGAGCGGCGGCCAAGACATCTTCGGCGTCGAGATCGCGCTCCGCGCGGGCGAGCGCGTCTACGTCCCGTGCGGCACCGAGCAGCGGCTACACCTCGACCCTGCCGCCCTGGTCGCTCAGCTCCAGGAGGCCCGCTCGACCTACGCCGACCGGCCGGCCGCCGGCGCGGTGCCGGCGCTCGAGCGTAGAGGGCGCAGCCACCGCGCGTGGATCACCGAGCTGCGTCGCATTGGCGCGGGGGCGTCGGTCGATCACCGAACGGCCGCCCTCGATCCCGACGCGCTGGTCCGGGTGCTCGAAGACCCCGACGCCGACCCCGCGGCCCGGGCCGCCGCCGCAATCGCAGCGGCGCCGGCTGACCCCGAGATCAAGCAGCGCATTCGAATCGCCGCCAGCACCACCGCCTCCCCGAAGCTGCGCGTCGCGCTCGAGCACGCCGCCAATGACGAGGAGGACGACGCTGCGCTGGAGGAGGCGCTTGCGGCGCTGGAGCGCGAGGTGCACTGAACGCGCCGGTCGCAGCACGCCCCCCCGAACCGGAGGACGAGGGGGTCTTTAGCGGTGGGCGCGACCGGCGTGCAAGGGAGCGCGTGAGCGCCGCCGCGCACAGGTTCGGCGGTGCGTGAGAAGACCCAACGCCAGCAACGCAGCCCATTGAGCCGAGGCGCGCGCCGGAGCCCCCACGAGCTTGCAACCGCAGTCGCTCTCGCCGACCTCTACGCCCCCCGCGCCATCTCCGGCGCCCGTGCCGCCTGCGCCCCCCTCCCCGGGAGGAGTGTCGAGGTCCTCCACGACCTCCAGCCGAACGCCGAGCACGCCGTCAGCCGGGCCGCCTCCGCCAGGCGGATCGCCGAACCATGTGACCGCCTCTTGGACCAGGCCGAAGCTGACCTCGTAGCTGCCTGGTGTCGATGGCGCACGAAGCGTGAAGCTGAAGCGCCCCACGGACCCCGGCGGCAGCTCCTGGTCGAGTGTGGCCGCGCGACTCGGGGTGACCCAGTCGGCCGCCGCGAAGGGGGACGCAGCGTCGCGCGGCAGCGGCGCGATCATGGTCGTCCCCGGGATCCAGGTCGCGAGCCCCGTATTCTCGAGCTCGAACCAGATCTCGGACGACGCACCGGCGGCGAGCACCAGCGCACCGCCATCGGGCGCACCGAGCGACGAGGCGCTCGGGCTCGCCTGATAGAAGTCCGCCCAACACCACGCGGTGTCGAAGCCTTCGACGCACGGTAACCCGAACCCGGCGCAGTCCCCCTCGTGGTAGACGCCATCTTCGCAGATGGCGATGCGGGTGTCGTCCAGGCAGAAGCTGCTCTGCCCGCCGTTGACGCAGCGAGGATCGACGCAAAATGCAAAGAGCCCGTCGGTCTCGCAGGTGAGCCCGAAGAAGCCGCAGTCGCTCAGCCCACGATCGATCCCGCCGATGCACGTCCTGAACTGCGTCGCATCCACGCACTGCTTGGAGTTTTCGACGCCGACGCAGCTCGGGTCGACGTGATCGGACACCGACACGGCCAGGTGGTTGGCCACGACCCGCTCGCCGCCGTCTGACGGGACGTTCTGCACGGCCCCGCCGATGACCAGCGTCGTCGATCCACCGCCGTCGTGGTTGATCGCGTCGTGCGCGCCGAACTCCATCATCACGGCGGTCAGCTCCGCGAAGCTCATGCCGATCGCCTGGCTGCGCCGACCGTCCACGGTGAGCAGGATGAGCGTGCCTCTGTCTGCGGTGAGGCCGCTGGCGGTGCGCGGGTGACGCTGTGCATAGTAGTCCCCCGCATAGCTCTGCGGCACTCCGTCGATGACGAGCAGATCTTGCATGCCACCGATCGCTGTCCACCAGCGTGGGGACGGTTCAGCAAGGTGTCCCCACGGGTCGTAGCTGCATTGCTTGCTGGGATCACACGCGAGAAAAGACCAGCTGCTCGTGTCGCTTCGCCAACCCCAGCCGTCTCCCACGGCAAGACCGAGCGGCTCGTACGCGCTCCAGTTGTCGGCGTCCCACAGATCGCCGTTGACGGTGACCGTCGCCCCAACGGACGCCGCGAAGCTCGAGGTGCGCTGGCCGTTCTCGCCCGGCCCGGTGGCGCGGAGGAAGATCTCGGGTCGTGTGAGGTCCACGAGCACCACGTGGTAGTCGTGCGGGCCAGGCGCGGTTCGATGCAGGTGATCGATCCCAGGCGCGACTTCGGTCCACACGTCCTCTGCGTAGACCGCTCGGGGCAGCGCGTAGGCCGCGGCCAACAGCAGCACCAGCCGCAGTCCGTTTGAGCGCACCATTTTCACAGCCTATCAGCCGTGTCCGTCGCGATCGAGCCGGGACATCGCGAGTGGTTGTCGTCCTGCACCTCGATGACGCAGCGGAACCCCTCGACGACGCTCCCGCCCGGTTGGATGCTCCCGAGCCCGTGGCTATGCCCGTGACAGGGACTTCGCCGCGTCGACGAACGCGTCGCCGCGGTGCTTGTAGTCGCGGAACATGTCGAAGCTGGAGCACGCGGGCGATAGCAGCACCGCGTCGCCAGGTTGGGCGAACCGCGCCGCTATGGCGACGGCGTCTTCCATCGAGCTCGCGCGCTCGACCGGGACGGCGTCCCCGATCGCGGCGGCGATCTTGTCGGCCGCCTCGCCGATCAACACCGCGGCGCGACCGCGCTCGGCGAGGGCGCGGGCGAGCGGCTCGTACGAGCCTTGCTTGTCGCGCCCGCCGGCGATGAGCACGACTCGCTCCTCCGAGAGCCCGCGAACGGCCGCGACGGTGGCCCCGACGTTCGTGCCCTTGGAGTCGTCGTAATACGCCACGCCGCTCGCGGTCGTGACGCGCACGATGCGATGAGGCAGCCCCGCGAAGCTCGCGAGGACCTGCCGCACCAGCTCGGGGTCGGGGTCGCGATCGGCGATCAGCGCGAGCGAAGCGCAGACGTTGAGCGCATTATGGTCGCCCGCGAGGCGGATGTCGGCGCGGCTGTAACGCACGTCGCGGGCTCGATCGATGACGTGCTCGCGATCGTAGACATACGCCGCGCCCGCGTCGCGGCTGGTCCCGAAGGTCACGATGTCCCCACGGCCGCGCCGGGCCTGGGCGACGCAGCGAGGATCGTCGGCGGGAACCACGGCCACGTCACCGGCCTGTTGATGAGAGAAGAGGTTGCCCTTCGCCGCGACGTAGTCGTCGAAGCCGTTGTAGCGATCGAGGTGGTTCTCGCTCACGTTGAGCAGAGCGGCGCGGCGCGGGCGAAACGTGGGGACGCGCTCGGCCTGGAAGCTCGAGATCTCGAGCACGACCGCGCCATAGTCGAAGGAGCTCGGCCCACCAGGCTGCGGCACGATCTCGCACGGCGGCTCACCGAGGTTGCCCCCGACGAACGGTCGCGCCCCGAGCGCCTCGAGCAGCGCGCCGACGAGGGTGACGGTCGTGCTCTTGCCGTTCGAGCCGGTGATGGCCGTGACCGGCACGCCGGGCAGAAGCCGCCACGCGAGCTCGATCTCTCCGATGACCGGGACGCCCGCCTGCTCGGCACGCTCGAGCTCGTCGAACGACGGGACGCCGGGCGAGATGACGATCAACGAGGCGTCCGACAGCCGCGCGGCCGCGTGTCCTCCGGTCACGATCTCGATGCCCTCAGTCGGCAGCGCCTTCGCCGCGTCGGAGAGGCGGTCCTCGGCGCGGAGTCGGTGGCCACCACCTGAGCGCCCTGGCGCGCGCAGAACCGCGCGGCGGCCACCCCGCTGCGACCGAGGCCGACGACGACGACCCGCTGCCCCACCATCGACTTCATGACGCGACCGCTCCCTTCGTGAGGTGGGCCGCGACGCGCGCGAGCCCGAGCGAGTTGGAGGCCTTGACCAGGACGAGGTCCCGAGGGCCCACCTCGGCCACGGCGGCGCGCTCGGCCTCGGCGGCGCCCTCGGCGTACACCACCCGGACCCCGTGCGCCTCTGCGCTGGCCCCGATGGCCCGACCCCGGTCGCCGGCTGCGATCACCACGCGAGGGCGAGCTCGCGCGGCGGCCTCGCCGACCTCTCGGTGGAGCGCCTCGCTCCGCCCTCCGAGCTCGAACATCGAGCCGAGGACGAGCACCAGGTCCTTGCCGAGCGCGTCGGCGAGCTCGCGCGAAGCCTCGACGCTCGCCGTCATCGACGCGGGGTTCGCGTTGTAGGCGTCGTCGATCACGATCGCGCCGTCGGCGCGCTCGACGGGCGCGAGGCGGCCGGCCTCGTTGCCGCCGGTCGCCGCCACCGCCCTCGAGAGCGCGCCGCCGTCGAGCGCGCGGTCCTCGTCGAGCCCCACGAGCACGGCGAGCGTGGCGAGCGCGGCGTAGGCGCCGGCCTTGCCCAGGAGGGGCACCGCCGACTCGACCCGCAGTGCCGGCTGACCATGGCGGCGCACGTCGACCGTGAGCTCACTGCCGGCGAGCCCTCGTGAGGCGCGTGAGACGAGGCGCACGTCGCAGTCGCTCGCCTCGCCGTACAGGAGGCGGCGCCGCGGCCCCGCCTTGACCAGCGCGGCGCGGGTCAGGTCGGAGTCGCCGTTCGCGGCGGCGACGCCCCGCTCGCCGAGCGAGCGCAGCAGATCGCTCTTCTCCTCGAGGACGCCCCAGATCGAGCCCACGCCCTCCGTGTGCGCGTCGGCGACGAGCGTGACGACGCCCGCGTCGGGGCGCGAGATCTCGGCGCTTCTCTTGATTTCCCCGGACACGCTCATGCCGATCTCGACGACGGCGACCCGGTGGCGCGCTTCGAGCCCGAACAAGGTCATCGGCACCCCGACGGCGTTGTTGAGGTTGCCGGCCGAGGTGTGCACCTTGAGGCCGAGCTCCGCGAGCGCCTTGCCGAGCGCGTGCCTCGTGGTCGTCTTGCCGGCGGAGCCGGTCACCGCCACGAGCCGGCGCGCAGGTCCGAGCCCCGCGTGAGACCAGCGCAGCCGGTGGCAGGCGGAGAGGTCGCCGAGCGCGCGCAGCGTGTCGTCCACTCGAATGACCGACACCGCCGTGGGCACCTCGACGTCGCGAGAGGCGAGCACCGCGGTCGCGCCAGCGCTCGCTGCCGCGGTCACGTGATCGTGACCGTCGAAGCGCTCGCCGCGCAGCGCGACGAACAGCTCGCCGGGGCCAACCGCGCGGGTGTCGGTGCAGACGCCGCGAACGAGGCGCTCGCCCCCCTCGCGCGCGAGCGAGCCGCGGGTCGCCACCACGATTTCCGCGAGGGAGAACGTGGCCTCGTTCTTGGGGATCGGGGTCGCCACGAACGAATCCCCTAGCCCAACCCGCGACGAATGTCGCGTTTTGAGCGCTCGCTCGAGTCGGGAGCCGGCGCGGGCGGCGCTCAGCGCTGCTTGGCCCGCATCGTGAGCCGCAGCCCGGCCGGCACCAGCAGCAGCGCCACGACGAGGTTCGCTGCGTTGCCGACGGAGCCCATGATGCCGAGATCGCGCAGCCCCTCGTATTGCGCCGCGACGAGCGCGAGGAGCCCAGCGCTCGTGGTCAGCGCCGTGGTGATGACCGGGGGCGCCTCCCGCCGAATCGTCGCGACGATGGGATCGCCTGTGCCGGCCGCCTCCTCGGCGTTGCCGTGGTGCAGGAGGAACATCGCCTCGTCGACGGAGATCCCCAGCAGGACCGGGATGACCAGCGCCGAGTAGAGGTGCAGAGGCACCCCTAGCGCGCCGACCACCCCGAAGAGGGCGCCGAGACCGACGACGAGCACCCCCAGAGCGAGGACGACGTCGCGAGCCCTGCGCAGCGAGACGATGAGGAGCACCAGCACGAGCCCCGCCGCGACCCCACCGATGCGAGGGAGATCTTGCGTGAGCGCGGCCTTGAGGTCGGCCTCGAGCCGCGCGTACCCGGTGATGCGCGCCGACGGGTCGACGTCGTGGACGTCCCGATCCATCGCCGCGCGCGCGCCCTCGACGTCGTTCAGCTGGACGTGCAGCGCGACGAGGTGCTCGCCGCCCTCGTGCCCGAGGTATCGGGAGGCGACGACGGCGAGGTCACCCTCGAGCGACTGCTCCACCGGCACGATGTCCGACGGCGCCTTGCGCATCGCCTCGAGGAACGGTTCGAAGGGCGGAACGCTGAAGCGAGCCTCGCCGAGGGCGGCCTCGAGCGCGGCGGCCTTCGCGGGGAGGTCGAGCGCATCGCGCTCGGAGAAGCGGCTCCGCTGGGTCTCGTTGGAGGGCAACAGCGAGGTGAGGGCGTCGACCCGCGCGACGTTCACGTCGTCGGAGACCAGCCGCTCTGCGATTCGATCGGCGCGCGTCATCGCGGCGTCGCGATCCGCGTCTGCCACGAGCACGATCCACGGCTTGTCCTTGCCGCCGAACAGCTCGAAGATCCGATCTTCGACCTTGAGCGCCTCCAGGCTCTTGGGGCGAATGGCGACCAGGCTGTCGGACACCTGGACCCCCGTCACGAAGACGGAGGCGCCCGCGAGCAGGCACGCGAGCAGCGCGACCGCCGCGCGGCGCTTGGTCGCCGTGAGGGCAGCGAACGCGCGGGTGTAGAAGGGCACCGTCACGGCGGGAGGCGCGCCTCGCTCGAGCAGCGCGGCGAGCTCCGGCGTCGCGAGGACGATGGCGACGGCGGTCAGCAGCTCGCCTGCGGCGCACAGCAGGCCGAGCTGCGCGAGCGCGTCGACGCTCGACAGGGCGAGGCTCGCGAACGCGACCGACGCGATCGTGGCGGCCACCAGCACGGGGCGCGCGGTCCGCCGACGCGCGACGCGCGCCGCCTCTTCGGGAGCGAGCCCCTCCCGCCTCGCGTCCAGCACGGCCGCGTAGACGTGCACGCCGGTGTCGAAGCCGACGCCCACGACGATCGACGTGAACGCGACGGCGATGGCGCTGATGCCGCCTGGCCACGCGGCGGCGACGGCGCCGGTCCACAACGTGCCGAGGGCGAGCGGCGGCACGATCGCGGCGAGGGCACGGAGCCGCCGGAACACGAGGGCGAAGGCGAGGCTCGCGAGCACGAGCGACACGACGCCCGAGCGGGTGAGATCGCGGCGAAGCATCGCCTCCATACCAGCGGCCACCGCGTGAGGGCCGGTGAGGCGGATCGTCACCGTGGGGTGGGCGCGACGGGCGTCCTCGAGGGCGCGGTCGACCGCGGCGACGAAGGCCTTCGCGTCGGCGCCCTTGAGCGCCTGCCCCCGCGGCTTGACCACGACCAGGTGTGCCTTTCCCTCCTCGGTCGCGAAGTAGCCGTCCGCGCGCGCCGTCACACCGGCGCCGATGCTCCGCTCGCCGTAGGCGATCTCGGCGAGCCGGAGTGGATCTGCGGCGATGCGATCCGAGGCGGAGCCGCTGCCGGGCGCGAGCAGCAGCTTCCTGGTCTCGGCGAGGCGCTCCTGCATGCCCTCGGGGGTGAGCGCCTGCGCGAGCTTCGCCCGCGCCGTGGCGTCCGCCGCGCGCCACGACAACAGCGGATCGGCGCGCTCGCCCGGCTGGATGTGGCTCGCCGAGAACGCGACCGTCGGATCGTTCGCCAGCGCCGCCGCGAGCGAGTCGGCCGCGGCTTGCACGTCGGCCGGGTCTTCGCCCTCGAGCAGCACCACACCCACTCCCCCGCCGCCGAAGCCGCGGAGGTAGCGGCTGAGCACCGCGGCGTCGCCCCGCGCCGGCAGCAGCGCGACGATATCCGGGTTGAGCCGGACGCCGAACGCCACCACCAGCGCCGCGACGACCGAGACCAGCGCGACCGCGGCGAGGATCAGCCGACCGGAGCGCACCCGTCGACTCTTCGAAGGCACACTCTTCGAAGGCACATTCTTCGAAGGTTCAGTGCCAGGCCGAGGCTTGCTTCACCGGCTTACCGGTGCGGTCGTGCTCGGCCAGCAGCTCGCGCGTCTTGTCGGCGCACGCTGCGCACGACGCGAACTCGCTGTGGTGCTGGCACCGAATCCACAGGGCGCTCGCCGGCTCCTCCTCGAACATCTCGACGTCGAGGTGCTTGCCGCACGCGGTGCAGTGGATGTGCTGGTGATGGTGATCGCCGCCACCGACGGGCGGGGCCACCTTGGGAGCCAACGCCTTGCGCTCCTTCTTGGTGAGACGCTTCTCGCGCTTCATGGGACTGGCGGTATACCAGAGTCGCGCGCGCGCTCAGTCGACGAACTCGACGCCGGTCGCCACGATCTCCACCTTCGCGACCGCGCCGTTCTCCTCGCCGCCGCACTGGTCCTTCGAGCCGCACTCGTTCTGAGGGGCGCCAGCCTTGACCGTGCCCTGGACGATCGCCGTGTGGCCGTCGGCGTGCCGCGGGACGAAGAAGCTGTGGCCGTTCATCTTGATGTGCGCGCGCTTCGAGTCGTCGCCGATCTCCATCCAACAGCCGGCCTTCTTGCAGACCGCGACGACCTTGCCCGTGGTGCGCACGGTCTTCTCGACGTAGCTGGCCGGCGTCGCGGCGATATCGGCGAGCGCCGTGTCGGTCGTCTCGGTGATCGGCGCGCCGAACGTCTTCTTCGCGAGGGGCTCGCCCTCGCGTACCAGGTTCCTCACCGGATATTGTTGGGCCGCGCCCTGGGGAGCCGCGCCCGACGAAGGGGCGGAGCCGCTCGCTTGCGGCTCCCCGCCGATCGTCGCGGGGGCGTCGCAAGCGACGAGGCCGAACGAGGTGAGCGCGACGGCGAGCAGCCGGGGGTACTTCATCGCCGCGGATTGTGGATCGCCGCCTCCGCGCTGTCACGCGCCAACCCCGCCGCGCCGTTGAGGGTCACCTTGGGGAATCCGCGGTGGCTGCGTGGTAGAAGCCGGTCGAGTGGCCTAGGCTCGGCCGATGCAAAGATGGCTTGCGCGGGTGGTCCTGTTGTCGATGCTCGGCACCTTCGGCTGTGACAAGGCGAAGTCCAAGTCCGAGTCGAAGGAGACCGAGGACGACGAGCCGAAGAGCGAAAAGGCCAGCTCAAAGGGGGACGAGAAGAAGGGAGGCGCATCAGGCTCGGGCGCCAGAGCCCTGACGAAGGATTTTCCGGGGGATCTGGCGGGCGCCACGGCCCTCGTCAAAGCCTTCCGCGACGAGAAGACCGATCGGGTCGCGCTCACGCGCGCTCTGCGACCAGACCCTGCGGACTTCAAGGCGATCTTCGAGGGAGAGTTCGCCGCGAAGGTCGAAGAGGCCCACAAGAAGTTCTGGGACGCCGAGAAGTTCGAAGGGCTCAGCGGCGGCAAGCCCGACCAGACCGAGGTGTT
The DNA here is from genome assembly GCA_016719945.1 of Polyangiaceae bacterium. Classification (GTDB taxonomy): domain Bacteria; phylum Myxococcota_A; class Polyangia; order Polyangiales; family Polyangiaceae; genus Xiheicaenibacterium. Next base: position 276,541 of record JADJYE010000032.1, read on the forward strand.
GATCGCGGCGGTGTCCACGGAGGACATCGCCGCGTGGAACGACAACGCGAAGGCGCTGCCCGGCGGCTACGAGAAGATCAAGGACAAGTTCAAGAAGGGGCTCGTCGTGTACCGCTTCAAGTACGTCGTCCCGGGGGAGACGCTCGGCATTGCGAACGACGGCCTCATCCACGTGAACGGTCACTGGGTGTTCGTGCCCAAGCCGTGGCGCGGGGAGAAATGAGCGGAGCCGGGTCGTCGGGGAGCTAACCCGGCGGGACGCTGTCTAGGCGTCCCTCGGCGGCTGCGTGCTTCATCGCGAAGAAGGCCTCCGCGAACCGCTTGGCGAGGCCGGGGTCGACGGGGCCGCCGGCCTTGCCGTCGGCGCGCAGCGCCGACCCCACGATGACGCCGTGCGCGCGCTTGATGGCGGCGAGCGCGCCCTCCGAGACGCCGCTCGCGACCAGCACCGGCACGCCGGCCGCGCGGATCACCTCGTCGAGATCACGAAGGTTCACCGAGCGCCCCGTCCCGCTGCCGGTCACCAGCACCGCGTCGGCGCCGCCGCGCGCGACCAGATCGCTCGTCTCCTCGGCGAGCGGCCGGGGCGCGAGGGGCGCAGAGTGCTTGACGTCGACGTCGCACAGCAGGCGCACGTGGTCGGCGCCGAGCGCCCGGCGCAGCCGCAGCGTCTTGTGCGCTTGCCCCTGGATGAGGCCCTGATCGGTCAAGCGAGCGCCGACGTGCACGTTGACGCGGACCATCGCAGCGCCCGAGGCGACCGCGATCGAGAGCGCCGCCTCGGGATCGTTGCGCAGCACGTTGATGCCGAGCGAGAGGGTCGGCGCGGCGACGCGCGCCGCGAGGGCGCAGCGGGTCATCGCCGCGACGGTCACCGGGCTCACCGCCCCAGGCTCGAACGGCGCGTCGCCGTAGTTCTCGACGATGATCCCGTCGAACCCCGCGTCACCGAGCGCGTGTGCGTCGCGCGCGCACGCCGCGGCGACCGCGGCGACGTCGCCGGCGAAGCCGGGGCTCCCAGGGAGCGGGCGCAGGTGGATGACGCCGATCAGCGAGGCGACCGTCATGCGCCTGCGCTGGCCTCGGGGCCCTCGGGCTTCGCGGCCTTCCGCTTCTTCTTCTTGCGCTTGACGACCACCTCATCGCCGACGACGAGCGCGTCGTCGGGCTCGAGCAGGCTCGGGCCACCGGCGGCGCCGAGCTCCGCGAACAAGACGTCGGCGACGTCGACCAGGTGATCGACGAGATCGTTGTTGAAGCGACCGTACACGGTCAGGGCCATCACGTTTCCGCTCACGTGGAGCCACGCCGACGGCAGGGTGCGCAGCTCGTCGCGGACGACCGGCGCGAGGAGCGCGCGCACGGCGCGGACATCAGCGGAGCCCTCGGGCTGCACGAGGTACTCGGCGGTGAACTCCGGATCGTCGGTGAAGCGGATGCCGTTGTTGGGAACGCGGACGCCGTCGACCACGGGGAGCGGGCGAGCGACGAAGCTCGGCGCGGGCTCCTCGAGGGCCATCACCACGGAGACGTAGTGGGTGTCGCTGACGTCGTTGGCCTCTACGAACGCCACGTACGCGAGATCGCGCTTGAGCTGGAGAAAGCCGAAGGGCTGCCCCTCGCCGATGCGCGGGAGGATCCGCGCGAGCGCCGTCGGCATCGCGTCGACCTGACGGAGCAGCTTCTGCGTCTCGACTTGAAGCGACAGCTCGCGGACGCTGAGGCTGAGATACCCGGGCGTGAGCTCGCGCATCAGCTCCCGCCGGACCGGGTATCGGCGAAACTCTCGGAACTCGACGTCATGTCGCCGATCGGGCTCGCCGGTCGCGTAGTAGATGAGCGCGACCCCGGCGAGGCTCGACACGACCATCGAGACGATCCCCGCCTCGTACACGGAGTAGACGGCTGATATGAGCATGAACGGGGCGAGGGCCAGCACGGCGCGGCGCGCCCTGACGCCCATCCCGAGGAGGCCGATGGCGAGCGCGGCCCCGACCGAGAGCAGCATCAGGCTGGTGCCGATCGAGAGCTGCCGGCCGGCCGTCTCCTCGAGGCGGGCGCGCTCCATCTGGAGCTCCTCGCGCTTCTCCTTGGTCCGCTCGCGCAGGGCTTGGGTCTGGAGCTCCTTGACGGAGGCCTCCTTCTCCTTGCCTGCGTTGCGGAGGAAATACCCGGCGGGGCACGCGACGATGACGCCGGCCGCAGCGAATTTCCAGGCGTCCGAGCGTGGGCTCGGGCCCCCCTTGCTCGGGATCTTGCTCGGCACCGTGTTCTTCATCTGCGTCACCAAAGCGGGTCGAGGACCGAGCGCACCCTACCGCGAACGTTGACCTGTTACCACGCGTTCGATAGGCGATGGCCATGGTCCGGCTACGCCCACCGATCGCCCTGATCGAGCTGGGCCCATCGAGCCGCCTCGACGAGGCCCAGCTCGAAGCCCTCGACGAGGCCCTGCGCACCTGCGCTGCGAGCCCGGGCATCCGGGGGATCGTGCTCACGGGCTCGTCTGACGCGGCGTTCAGTGAGGGCCTCGCCCCTGGCGCGCTCTTGTCGCTCGCGACGCGCCGGGACGCCGCGTCGCTCGCGCAGCGGGCCTCGGCCGTCGCACAGCGGGTCGAGCGCTGCCCTGTGCCGGTCATCGCCGCCCTTCACGGCCCTGTGCTGGGCGCAGGCCTCGCGCTCGCCCTGGCCTGCGCGGCTCGCGTCGCGAGCGACGCCGGCTTCACGCGGCTCGCCCTCGACGAGGCGGCGCTGGGCGTCGTCCCGGTCATGCGCGGGCTCGAACGGCTGGCCGAGATCTGTGGCGCCGCGCGCGCCCTGGCGCTGTTCGAATCGGGGGCGCGGCTGTCGGCGTACGAGGCGCTCCGCGCCGGGCTGGTCGACGCCGTCACGACACGCGAGCAGCTGCAGGGCGCAGCCGCGCGCCTCGCCCTCGAGAGCCCGAGGCCTCGCGCGCGAGGTCGAGGTTGGGCCGCGCGGTGGGCGGACGCCGCCGCGCTCGCGGGCGCGCGTGCCCGAGCCTCGGCCGACCCCGATCAGCCGGCGCTCGGCTGGGCCGCCGAGGTCCTCTCGGTCTCCGCGCGCCGCGGAGCACGCTCGTCGGAGCAGCTCGCGACGCGAGCTTTCGCCGAGCTCGCGCCCTCGACGCCGGCGCGCGCGCGTCTCGAGCTCGCGCGCGAAGCAGCGGCGCTTCGGACGAGGCTGCGCGAGCTCCGCGCTGCGCACGGGGCGCCGCTGCGCGTGGCGGTCGTGGGCGCCTCGGCGGCCGGCGCTGCGCTCGCCGCCGCGGCGGTCGACGCGGGCGCCGTCGTCTCGTTCGCCGAGCGCGCCGAGGGTCTCCAGGCCGCACAGCTCGTCGTCGAGGCGGCGCGCTCGGACGCGAACGAGAGGGGGCGGCGCGCCCTCGAGCTGCTGGAAGCGACGGGCCCGGACACCGTGCTGGCCGTCACCGATCCACCTGCTTCCTTGGCGTCGATGCTCGGCGACACGGCGCGCGGACGCAGCGTGGTCGCGGTGCGCGTGACGCGCCGCCTCTTGGAGCTCTCGGCCCTGAGCGCGAGCGACAGCCGCGCGCTCGCGTACGCCAGCCTGCTGGCAGAGGCTCACCCGCGCGCCGCGGTGGTGACGCCCGACGTCACGCTCGGCGTCGCCGGCCGCCTCGAGCGCGCGTTCGAGCGCGAAGCCGAGCACCTCCTCGAAGACGGGGCGACCCGCGCCGAGATCGCTGACGCCGCGCTCGACTGGGGGTTCGTGCCCCCCGAGGTCAGGGCCCGCCGCCCAGGGGGGCCGCGGCGCGGGCGCGTGGCGCCGGAGGTGGCCCAGGCGCGGCTCGCGCTCGGGGTCGTCAACGAGGCCTTCCGCACCCTGGAAGACCTGCGGCTCGAGGCGCGCGCAGTGGACCTCGCGGCCGTTCTCGGGCTGGGCTTCCCCGCCTTCCGCGGCGGGCCCATCGCCTACGCCAAGAGCCTCGGCCCCAGCGAGCTGTCGGCGCGCGTGGCCCAGCTGAGACGGCGGCACGGCGACAGGTTCGCCCCCGCGCCGGCGCTCGCGCGCCTCATCGCTCGCGCGACAGCAGGCGCCTGAGGATCTCGAGCGGATCGAACGTGCGCCCCTCCCCGTCTGCGGGGATCAGCCCCGCGACCTCCGCGGCCTGCTGCACGGCGCCTCGCAGCACGCCGAGCAGCGGGCTCACGACCGCGAGACCCTCCGCGCGGTCGGCGGCCCGGGTCAGCGCGAACACCGCCGCCCGGCCCGCGTCGATCCCGAGCGGGATCGCGAGCGCGACCGGGACGGGCGCCAGGATGACGTCGCGGATCGCCACTGCGCGAGCCCACGCTCCAGGCGTCGCGTCGACCTCGAGCGCTCGGAACGTCGACGTCTCGGCGAACACGCCGAGAGACAGCTTGCCGACCTTGCGCTCGATGGCGCGCGCCAGGTGTCGGTAGTCCCGGCGCCAATCACCGGCCAAGAGGCCCATGTCGCGCCGGATCTCATCGGGGCCCATGACCCAGTCGAAGCCCCCCGACGAGCCCCGGCGGAGCGCGCAGCTCGTCCACAGCTCGCCGCCATCGAACAGGCCGAGCAGCATCGCGTGGCCTCGCGGGCACACGGCGTCGAGGGTTCGGTCGACCATACCGCTCGTGGGCACCGGGACCCCGGAGAGGCGGGCCGGGTACAGCTCGATGCGCCGCGCGAGCATCTCGTCCCTGATCAGCGTGACGAAGAGCAGCGCCTGCGCGGTCAGATCGTCGCCGCGCTTCACCCGCCCACCGAAGCGCTCCATCACGTTCTCGAGCGCGCCCGACTCGATCTTGCACGCCCAGCTGGCGTGGTTCCGCGCTGCCAGCTCCTCACAGCCGAGCGGCCAACCTGCCGCGGCGTCCTCGAGGCGGAGGCGCCCCGCCTGCGTGTGCAGGAGCTTCCGGAGGCGGCCGCCCTCGTGAACCGCGATGACCCCACCGCGCGGTCGCTCGGGATCGCGCTCCTTGCCCGCGATGGCGCGGGGCCTGAACAGCGACAGGACCTTCGACCAGTCGCTCTGCGTGAAACCTTCGAATCGCACGTCCGCCGAGAGCACGGGCTGACGTTAGCAGGTTGCCCGAGAGGGCACGCTACCCGTGCTCGGCGGTTGACGTGCCCCGCGCGTGACGGGCACGATCCGACTCCCCAACGAACCATGCGCGCCATTGCCATCACCGAGCCTGGGGACGAGGACGTCCTGAAGGTCGTCGAGCGACCGACGCCGGACCCCGGCGCCCAGCAGATCCGCGTCCGCGTCGTGTTCGCGGGAGTCAACCGCGCAGACCTCCTGCAGCGCAGGGGGCTCTACCCCGCGCCGCCTGGCGCCCCGCCCGATATCCCGGGGCTCGAATACGCGGGCGTCGTCGACGCCGTCGGCCCGGCCGCGACCGCCCTGCGCCCGGGCGACGAGGTCTATGGGATCGTCCCTGGCGGCGCGTACGCCGACTACGTGATCGTGCACGAGCGAGAGGCCGCGAAGGTCCCGAGCGGGCTGACGCTCGAGCAGGCCGCCGCGATCCCCGAGGCGTTCATCACGGCCTACGACGCCCTCGTCCTTCGGGGAGGCCTCACCCCCGGAGAGCGCGTCCTCGTCCACGCCGCGGGCAGCGGCGTGGGCACGGCCGCCGTCCAGGTCGCGAAGGCGCTCGGGTGCAACGTGACCGGGACGAGCCGCACCGCCGAGAAGCTCGAGCGTGCGCGCGAGCTCGGCCTCGACGTGGCGCTCCATGTCCCATCGAACGACGCCCTCGAGGCCACGCTCACCAAGGCCGAGCCCTTCGACGTCGCGCTCGATCTCGTCGGCGGTCCGTACCTGCCAGCCACGTTGCCGGCGATGGCGTCGAAGGGTCGCGTCGTGTTGGTCGGCCTCACCGGCGGCCCGTTCGCGGGCGTCAACCTGGCGACGGTCCTCACCAAGCGGCTCACGATCGTGGGGACGGTGCTGCGCTCGCGTCCGCTCGAAGAGAAGATCCAGGCCGCCGATCTGCTGCGGCGCACGCTGACCCCGTGGCTCGGGCGCGGGAAGATCAAGCCGGTGGTCGAGAGAACCTTCGCCTTCGCAGACGCCCCCGACGCTCACCGGCTGGTGGCCTCCAACGCCACCTTCGGCAAGGTGCTCCTCTCCATGACGACCTGAGGCGCGGTCACCATGTCCGCCTCCTCCACGATCCCGTCGGCTGGGCCACCTCGCGGCCGGGGGAGCGCGCTGCTGCTCGTCGCGCTCGCCTACGCGCTGGCTACCGCGGGGGCGTGGTGGGCCCTGTCGCTGACCTCGGGAGCGAGCACGCTCGTCGCCGTGCTCGCCGCCGACGTCGCCGCGACGCTGCTCGTGTTCGGGTTCAGCCGGGCCTTCGGCAACTCGAGCTTCTACGACCCCTATTGGTCCGTGGCTCCGGCCGCCATCGCGCTGTACCTACACCTCTCGGCGAACCTCACGGAGGGCGTCGCCGTTCGCAAATGGTTGGCGCTGTCGGTGGTGCTGTTCTGGGGCGCTCGGCTCACCCTGAATTGGCTGCGCAGCTGGCCAGGGCTCTCGCACGAAGACTGGCGCTACGTCACGATGCGGGCCCAGTTCGGGCGGGCGTATTGGCCCATTTCGCTGCTCGGCATCCACCTCTTCCCGACCGCCTGCACCTTCGCGGGCTGTCTGCCCCTGTTCGCCATCATGACCAGCGCGCGGCCGGTAGGGGCGCTCGATCTCCTCGGCGCAGGCGTCGCCCTCGCCGGAGGCGTCATCGAGGCGATCGCCGACGAGCAGCTCCGCTCGTTCCGAGGCCGCTCCGAGGGGGGCGCCGTGTGCGACGTCGGGCTCTGGCGAACCTCGCGCCACCCGAACTACTTCGGCGAGTGCACCTTCTGGCTCGGCCTCTGGATCATGGGCGCGGCCGCCGCGCCCAGCCAGGCGTGGTACTCGAGCGCGGGGGTGCTCACGATCGTCGCGCTGTTCGTCTTCTATTCGATCCCCGTGGCGGAGCGGCGCGCGCTCCAGCGGCGGCCAGAGTTTGCCCAACAGATCGCGCGGGTCTCCGCGCTCATCCCTTGGCCCAGGCGCGACTGACCCTCGTCCTCGCTGCGCTCGCGTGCGCGTGCGCGTGCACGGCGTCGCCCGCGCCGCGCGAGCCCAGGCTGCGCCTGGGCGAGCTCGCGGTGGTGGCCGAGGGGCCCTGCCCTCGCCTGTCGGCGGCGTCGGCTGGCGGGCGCACGCTCCTGCTTTATGGCGAGACTGGCTACGATCTCCACGATTGGGGCGCAGGCGAGCGGCTCGCCGCGGCGCAGACGCTCGCCGAGGTGACAGCGTCGGGGGTCGTGCGCGATCCGAGGCTCCTCTCGGGCTTGCCTCGAGACGCGCGCGGCTACGTTCCGGGGTCGCTGCTCGCGGGCTCTGACGGGTCTGGCGCGGGGTATCTGCTGCGCGTCGCGACGCGCTATGCCCCCCGCGGGACAGGCTCGCTCTTCGTGCGCGAGCACGAGCCGTACGAGCTCACGAGCTCGGGGTGGGTCTCCAGCTCGGCGCCTTCTCCGCTCGATCTCGGGCCGGTGACGCGCGGGCTCCCGGAGCCCCCCTTGAAGGACGCTTGTGAGGACGACGAGCTGAGCTTCGTTCCCCTGTCGACCGCCCGCGCGCGCGACGGGTCGCTGTTCGTCGCAGGCCGGTGTCAGGACGACAGTCACATCGCGTACCACGACACCACCCTCGTGGTCTTGCACGCCGCCGCCGCCGACCGCGCGTGGGGCGTGGCCCGCCTGCCGCGGACCCAGCGGCTCAGTGGAATCGTGAACGTCGACGTCGACGCGCGCTCCGCGACCGACGCGCGGCTCGTCGCCTACGAGCCCTTCGAGCCCCCGAGAGGGCGCCACAGCTACTACGTCGAATGGGATGGCCGCGCGTGGCGCGAGCGAGAGCTCGGCGTCGACGCAGGCCTGATGAGCGTCGCCGCGGACTCCGCCGGCCGCACCTACCTCGCGGCGAGCGCGCACCTCTATCGCGTGGACGGCCCGAACGTCGTGCAGGTGCGGCTGCCACCGCTGTCGTGGGTCAAGCAGCAGCCCGAGCTCCACGTCCACTCCGTCTCGGTGCTCGACGACGACGTCGTGTGGGTCGAGGCGAGCTATCGCGCCCGGGCTCCCGCGGGGGAGAAGGGGGAGGTCGGCGAGATCTGGGCGTCGGCGCTCTTCTCCAATGCGCAGCTCTCGGCCCCGCTCTACTGCGACGCTCGCGAGCTCGCGGACGCCGCCCTCTCGGAGGTCGAAGGGGTGCGCCCATGACCCGCCCCCTCGCCGCGCGCGCCGCGCTGGCGCTGGCGTTGACGTGGGCCTCGCCCGCGAGCGCCCTCTTTCCCGAGCGCTACGTCGCCTGCAAAGAGGAGCGCGCGAAGGGGTCGGAAGCGTTCGAGGCCCCGCCGGACCCGAGCCAGCCGAGGCCGCTGCCCAGACGTGGCCCGCCTGCGTTGCTCGAGGTCGCCCCGCTCATCGTCATCGATGTGCCCACGCCTGGGCTCGTCCCGAGCGGCCATAAGGAGGTCGGGGCATTGGCCGAGGCGCCAGCGCCGCTGTTCGAGTCGACGAACGACTACCGATGCATCGGCCTGCCTCGGGGCAAGGCGGGGATCTCGCGGGTGGTCGGTGCGCCTCCAGGCACGCGCTTCCGCGACCACCCCTACCCGACCAGCTGGGTCGAGACGAACATGCGGGCCGCAGCGACGTTCGCGCTCACCGAGGTCGCGCCGAGCCTGATCCGCACGCTCGCGCGAGGCGTCCCGGCGTCGCTCGAGCCATGGCAGAAGCTCGAGCGGCTCCGCCTCAGGAGCTCCGCCGCGCTCGCGCTCGCCGACCTCGGCGAGCCGTCGGCGAAGGCCCCCATACTGTCGCTGGTCGTCGAGCGACAGGAGGCTGATTACCCGGGTTTCTGGGAGGACGGGGTGGACGCCCTCGGTCGGCTCGATCCGCCCGGCGCCCACGACTACGCGGTCCGCTCGCTGGAGCGGTTCGCGAGCACGCCCGATCACGACACCCGGGAGGACAACCAGATGCGCAAGCTGCTCCCGCTGCTCCTGCGGCCCGACCCCGCGGCGCTCAAGGCCCTGAAGGCGGTCCACCTGCAGATCGACCCGAAGCTCTCGGGCTCGGGCCACGCGTCGTGCCTCGTCTTCGCTGCGCGGGTCCGGGCGGGAGACGCCCCTCTGCGCGCCGAGCTCGCGAAGGAGCTCTCGACCGACCTGCGAACAAACCGGAGCGCCGTCTGCTTCAGCCAAGCCATGGCGGCGGTTTTCCCTGGCGAAGACCCGGACGAGCTCGACGCGCTGCTGCTGCGTCACCGCTATCGTGAGCTGCTCTCGCTGGTGCGCGGCATGAAGGAGAAGGACGCTCGCGGCGTCGCAGACGCGCGGTTCGAGCCTGCCCGCGCGAAGCTTCGGGCTTGGCTCGTGAAGAGGGCGGGCGACCCCGACATCGTCAAGGACGAGAGCGATCGGCGGTTCGACCCGGTCGACCGGGTCGTGCACCTTGCGCTGGGCGCCGCGCTGGGCGACTCCGCCGCGCACAAGGACCTGATCTCGACGATCATCGATCCGAAGGACGACGGCATCGCGCCGTTCATCGGCGCGAGCGCCGCGCTCGATCTCGGGCTGGCGGGCGCCGCCGACGCCGCCGCCAAGCGGTTGAGCTTGTCCCTCAGCGTCCACACCGACCGGCGCTCGAGCGAGCCCTGGGCGCGGCGAGGCTGGGTCACGGTGACCGAGCACGTCGAGCTGATCGATCGCCTGGCGGCTCGGGGCGACGCACGGTTCGCGCTCGGCCTGCTCGACAGGCAGATCCACGCGCGCGAGGCGACCGCGCTCCTGCTCGCACGCAAGAAGCCCAAGCAGGCCTGCGCCGTCGTGGCGCGCGCCGCCTCGGGCGCGGAGGAGCACGCGATCCAGGACGCGCTGTGGGCGCTGTCGATCCTCGGCTCGTCGTGCGCCGCCGAGCTCGAGGCCCTGTTCACCGATCCCTCCGCGACGGCCGCGGCCCGTGGGATGGCCCTCGAGGCCCTCGCCATGCTGCGCGAGCCAGCCATCGCCAGCGCCCTCGCCGTCGATCCGCCCAAGGACACGATCAGGCCGGCGCGGCAGCGCGCCCGCATCATCGCCAGCTCACCCGAGTAGCGCGAGGCGCCGCTGCCCGACTCGTGCGACACTCTCGGCCGATCCATGGAGACGCATCACACGTTCTGCCGCATCTGCGAGGCGCTCTGCGGCCTCGAGGTCGACGTCGAGGGTGGGCAGGTCATCGAGGCGCGGCCGGACCCTGAAAACGTCGCTACCCGCGGCTTCGGGTGCCTGAAGGGCCTGAAGCAGCACAAGCTGTACGCCTCCGCCGACCGCCTCCGAACCCCGGAGCGCCGCGTGGGAGATCGCTGGGTCGAGGCGACCTGGGACGAAGCGCTCGCCGACATCGGCGGCAAGGTCGCCTCGATCCGCGCGGCGCACGGCCCCGACTCGATCGCGATGTACGTGGGCACCGCGGCGGGCTTCTCCGTCTTGCACCCGATCTTCGCGCAGGGCTTCATGACCGGCCTCGGCTCGCGCAGCATGTACTCGAGCGCGACGCAGGACTGCGCCAACAAGTTCGCGGTCTCGCGCGAGCTCTACGGCTTCCCGTTCACGCTGCCCTTTCCCGACGTTCGCAGCACGCGCTGCCTGATCGTCGTCGGCGCCAACCCGGTCGTCTCGAAGTGGAGCTTCCTCCAGGTCCCGAACCCCACCCAGCACCTGCGGGAGATCACGGCGCGCGGCGGTAAGGTCTGGGTCGTCGATCCTCGCCGCACCGAGACCGCCAAGGCGACCGGAGAGCACGTCTTCATCCGCCCCGACACCGACGTCTTCTTCTTCCTCTCGTTCCTTCACGAGCTCTGTCAGCTCGACGAGCGGGGTGAGCGGCGCATCGATCGCGCCCGGCTCGAGCGCTTCACGAGCGGCTTCGACGCGGTCGCCCGGCTCGCGCGCGCCTGGCCCGCGGAGCGCACCGCCGAGATCACCCGCGTCGCGCCGGAGCGGCTGCGCGCGATGGTCCACGACTACGCCCACGCCGACGGCGCCGCGCTCTACTCCTCGACCGGCGTCAACATGGGGCGCAATGGCTCGCTCTGCTATTGGCTCCAGGAGGTGATCAACGCCGCCTCGGGCAACCTCGATCGCCGCGGCGGCACGCTGGTCGGCGAGGGGGTCGTCGATTTTCCAGCCTTCGGCAAGAAGACGGGCACGCTGCTGTCCGAGCACACCTCCCGCGTGGGGAGCTTCCGCGCCGTGAACGACGCGCTGCCGGGAGGGCTGCTCGCCGACGAGATCCTCACGCCCGACGAGCGCCAGGTGCGGGCGCTGTTCGTCACCGGCGGCAACCCGCTCATCACCATGCCCAACTCTGCGCGCCTGCGGCGCGCCTTCGAACAGCTCGAGCTGCTGGTCACCCTCGACATCTTCAAGAACGAGACCGGCTCGCTCGCCACGTGGGTGCTGCCGGCGACCGCCCCGTTCGAGCGCGCCGACCTCCCGTTTATCTTCCCGCTGATGCTCGGCCTTCAAGCCAAGCCCTACCTGCAGGCGACCCGCGCCATCACGAAGCCCGACGGCGAGCAGCGCGACGAGGCCAGCATCTACCTCGATCTCTGCCGCGCCTCGGGGGTGTCGCTGTTCGGCTCGAAGGCCGCGCAGCTGGCCCTCGAGGGGCTCCGCGCCGGGCGCGCTCGCCTCAAGCGAGGCGCAGACCCCCACCGCCTGCCGGACGAGCTGCTGCTCGACGCGCTGCTCCGCGCGACGGGTCAGGGCTCGTTCGCCGAGCTCGCCAAGCACCCGCACGGTAGGCTGCGGTCCGACCACCGTCCGGCGACGTTCCTCGGTGCGCGCGTCGTCACCAGTGACGGGAAGGTCCACCTCGCTCCCCCGACCCTGATGACCCAAGCGGAGAAGCTCGAGGACGACTTCGCGCGCGAGCTGCGCGAAAGGCGGCGGCTGAAGCTGATCTCGAAGCGCGCCATCACGACGCACAACTCGTGGACCCACAACCTGCCAGACTTCGTCGAGGGGGATCGCTCGTCCAACTACCTCTACGTGCACCCCGAGGACGCAGCTCGCGCGGGGCTGACCGACGGCGCGCTCGCGGACGTGAAAAGCGACACCGCGACGGTCCGCGTCCCCATCAGGCTGCTCAAGGATCTGATGCCCGGCACCGTGGCGCTCCCGCACGGCTGGGGCCACCAGCACGCAGCGGGCCTCTCGGTCGCCTCCAAGACGAGCGGGGTGAACGTCAACCTGCTCGCGGCCGACGGTCCGGGGGGAGCTCGAGCGCGTCTCGGGCATGGCCCACCTCACCGGCATCCCGGTCGAGGTCACCCCCGCCGCGGGCCCGCGCGACGTGACGTCGTGGTCGGGCCTGCCGCCCGACGGCGCCGCGTAGCGGAGCTCACGGCCCCCACCACAACACCTCGTGCTCGACGGTGCGGCCGCCGGTCAGCAGGGTGACGACGACCGTCTCGACGCCGTTCGAGGCGCGCCCCGCCGTCACGCGGTACGCCTCGGGCCCGACGTCGATCTCGTAGTAGGCGCTCTTCGAGAAGCCCGACCTCGTCATCCAGAACAGGTGAAGGCCACGCTTGCCCGGGCCGATCTCGCGGCCGGCCCCATAGAGCACGAGCGCGCGTCCCCCTCCGACCAGCAACAGGTCGAGCGTCGTCAGCCCGAGCTCGGCGAAGCGCGGGGGCGACGGGAAGTCAGGCCCGAAGTCGTCGAGCTCGGGGAGGTGCGTCTTCAGGTGCTGGAACAGCGTGTCATAGCGTACGCGCGCGAGCCTCGGGAGGCGGCGCTCGGGCGGCGCGATGACCGGCCAGGCGTCCGCGTCCTCGAACGGGACCTCCACGTGCGCGCGGTATCGATCAGCGAGCGTGATCTTCTCGAGCCCGTCGTCGGAGAGCGACCTGAGCAGCCACGCGAAGGGCGCGATCTCGGAGGTGCCCATCGGGGAGTCGAGCCGGACCCGCGTCTCCCACAACGGGTTTCGCACGAGCCACCTCCCCCCGTGCCCCTTCACCGCGCAGCTCCCCACGTAGAGCGCCGCGTGCAGCACGAAGTGCACGAGCAGCGGCGGCTCCCCGGGCTTGGGGCGCGCCGCGAACAGCCGCTCCCGGGCTGCCGCCGTCAGCGCGGCGGAGAGGCGGTGCACCGACGCGTCGCTGACGTCGAGGACGAGGTCCGGCGCGCCCAGCGCCTCGGGCGCGAGCGCCGCGAAGACCTGCGCGGTCTGTTCGATCGCGTCGAGGATCGCGGGGTTGTTGCCCGGGTTGGCGTCGGCGCCTCGGACGGACTCGAGCGACGCGCCGGGCGGGTAAAAAGGCAGGAACTGCTGTTCGAACAGCCGCGCGGCGCTGAGCTTCGCCGGAACCGCGGGGAGGACGTCGAGCCTGCGTTTCATTGGCCCGCCTGAGAGGTTGCCCGCCATCCGCCGGCTCAGAACATCTTCTTGCGCTTCGACGAGCTCAAGATGCCCAGCATCTCGCGGTACTTCGCCACCGTGCGCCGCGCGATCTTGATGCCGGACTGGTCCTCCAAGATCTTCACGATGGCCTGGTCGGACAGGGGATCGCCCTTGTCCTCCACGGAGATGATCTTCTTGATCGCCTGCTTGACGCTCTCGGAGGCGATGTCCTCGTCGGCGATGCGCGAGATGGATGAGTTGAAGAAGTACTTCAGCTCGAACAGCCCCTGCGGGGTGTGGACGTATTTCTTGGACGTGACGCGGGAGATGGTCGACTCGTGCATGCCCACGGCCGCCGCGACGTCACGGAGGATCATCGGCTTCAGGTACGCGACGCCCTTCTCCAGGAACTCACGCTGCTTCTCGACGATGCAGTCGGTGACCCGGAGGATGGTCCGGCGGCGCTGTTCGATCGCGCGGATCAGCCACTGCGCGCTCTTCAGCTTCTCGCTGATGAACTCCTTCGCCTTCGGATCCTTCAACATCTTCTGGGCGAGCGTCTCGTTGATGTAGAGCCGCTGCATGCCCTTGTCGTTGTCCGAGACGACCCACTTGTCGCCGTCCTTGAAGACGTAGACGTCGGGGGTGATCGCGATCGCCTTGTCGTCGACCTCGCTGAAGTTCCTCGCGGGGATGCTCTCGAGCTTCTGGATCTCCTGGACGGCGTCGTAGATCTCGTCGAGCTCGATCTTGAGCGCCTTCGCGATCGCTCCGAAGTTGCGGCGCTCGACGTTGTGCAGGTGCTCCCTGATGATCGCCTTCTCGACCTCGTCGAAGCCGAGCGTCTCGGCCTGGACCATGAGGCACTCGCGCAGGTTGCGCGACGCGACGCCGATCGGGTCGAAGCGCTGGATCATCTTGAGGACCTCTTCAGCGTCCTCCGGGTCGAGCTCCGCCTCGGCGGCGAGGTCGGCGATGGTGAGGTCGGGGCGCTTGTTGCCCTCGGCGTCCTCTCCACCCTCGAGGTCGAGGTAGCCGCGCTCGTCGAGGTTGCCGATCACGAGCGCCGCGAACTGCTTCTCGTTGTCGACGAAGTCGCTCATCTGCAGCTGCCACAGCAGGTGCTCGCGCAGCGTGTTCGGTTTGGTGAGGCTCTGCTCGATCGGCGGCAGCTCCTCGAAGCCGTTGCGGCCCGAGCCGGCGGGGGTCTGGAGCTGTCGGTTCTCGAGGAACTGCTCCCAGTCGACCTCCTTGACCTGCTTCTCGATCTCGCGCGCCCCCATGTCGGTGTTGGCCTCGACGCGCTCCGTCACGCCGATGCGCTCCTCCATCGGAGGGTCGGACGCGGACTGGGCGGGCAGCGAGCGATCGAGCTCGGAGCGGCCCATGGGGTCGGTCATGTCGTCGGCGAGCACAGGGTTGCCGTCGAGCTCGCGGCTAATCTCGTCCACCAGCTCCATGCGCGACAGCTGCAGGAGCTTGATGGCCTGCACCAGCTGGGGGGTCATCACCAGCTGCTGCGCCAGCTTGAACTGGAGCTTCATCTCAATGCCCACGGAAGCTCCTCCTCAGCGGCAATCCGCCCTCACGGACGGGGTGTTGGGGCTGGTGGCGACGGTGCGTCATGGTTCGCTGTTCCAGATGATAGGGCCAGGCACGGCGGATGCTAGCACGGGATTCCAAATACCGGCCCGAGTCTTGCCCTGCCTCAAACTCAGCCTATTTGCGCTCCGGGGGCTTCGGCTCGTCCCCCACCTCGAGCTGGGTCTCGTGCCCGAAGGTGACCGTCATGCGCCCCTCCGAGGTGAGCTTGACCTCGAGCGTGCGCGCCCGCACGACCGTCTTGTCAGCCACCTTGCCAGCGAGGTGAGCGTGCTCGGCCTCGAGCTCGCCGGCGATCTCTCCCTGGGACGCGAGGGTCGCGACGGTGATCTTTCCGGAGACCGAGCCGGAGGGGGTCACGGTCAGGGCCGGCCCCGAGAGCTCCCCAGATATCCGGCCCTTGACGATGACCGCGCAGGTCGAGGTCATCGAGCCGTGGAACTCGGTGCCCTCTTCGACCACCGTGAGCCGGTTTACTTCTGTCGGTTTGTCCATGGGTTGGCTCATTTTTTTGGGTCAGCTGGGGTGGGTGATGCGGACGCGCAGGCGCGCGCCGGGCTCGAAGCCGAAGGAGGTGAGGGCGGGGTGCTGCTCGATGGTCGAGACGACCGCGCCGCGTGCGGAGACGGTGAGGCGGACCGGGCCGGCGATGCCGGGCCCATCGCGTTCGAAGATCTGCCCGTGCACGACGACGACCCCGGGCCCCGTGATGCGACAGCCGGTGAGCACTCCGGGCTCACCGACCACCAGCTCCGTCCGCTCGCCGAGCGCGATCGTGCAGTTGTCGAAATGGCTCTCGATGACGACGCTGCTGCCGGCGTGGAACTCGAGGGTCGCGTTCCGCAACACGTCGCCGGGCCCGAAGTACCGGCGCGTCGGAGGCGCGGCCGGCTCGGGCGCCGCGCCGCTGAGCAGGGCGATCGCCGCGCCGGAGCCCAGCACCCGAGACCCGTCGCCCTCGAGGCTGACGTCGACCGCATCGACCCGGAGGTCAGCGAGCACTGCGCGCGTGGCGACGACCGCGTGCAGGCGCGCCCGCGTCAGATCGGCGCCGACGAGGTTGGCCTCCGCGAGGATCGCCCGCCTGAGGTCGGCACCTTGGAAGCGCACGCCCTTGAGCATGGCGCCCGTGAGGTTCACGTGGAGCATCGAGGCGCGTGAGAAGTCCGCGCCGGCGGCGAGCGCCCCGGTCAGATCTGCCCCGTCGAAGCTCGCGTCTGCGCAGCTCGCCTCCTCGAGGTTGGCGCCCTGGAGGCTGGCGCCCTTCAGATCCGCCCGCAGGAGCTTGGCTCCTCCCAGGAACGCCTCGTTGAGATCCGCGTGCGACAGGCTCGCGCCTGTCAGATCGGCCCTCGCGAAGTTCGCCGAGTCCAGCTCCGCGTTGGTGAGCCGAGCGCCCTCGAGCGTCGCCTCCTGGAGGCTCGCCCCTTCCAGGTTCGCGCGGGTGAGGTTGGCGCCCGTGAGGTTCGCTCGATCGAGGTTCGCCGAGTCGAGCTCGGCCTTGTCGAGGTTCGTGTCGCTCAGGTCCGCGCCGGCGAGGAACACCTCACGAAGGCTCGCGTTGCGAAGCACCGAGCCCCGCAGCTTCGCGCCCTGGAGGTTGCAGCCCGTCAGATCGGAGCGCGAGAAGTCGACCCCCTCGAGCACGAGGTTCGACAGATCCAGCCCGCGGAGGTCGCGCTGTGAGAGCTTCCCCCCTTGCTTCGCCAGACGCACGACGTCGTCGCGTGTCAGATCGGCCATCAGTCGTTCTCCTTGTGCGCCATCTTCCGCGTTACCTCGCTCGACGCTCGAGGTCGGCGCGTCGGTCGGCCTCCTCGAGGAATGCCGCGAGCGCCTCGACGCGCGCGGCGAAGGACATCGTCTCTAGCTTCTTCAAGCGGTCTACCTCGCCAAGCCGCGCGAGGAGGATCGTCACGTCGGCCATCGCGAGCGACCGCTCGCGACGGAACACGCGCCGCTCCGAGGTCGCCGGCGACGCGCCTTCGTACGCCCGCGCCGCTCGGCTCAGCTCCTCCATGGCGAGGCGCAGGCGGTGACGCTCCTCCGCGCGGGCGTTGGCGGGTGACATCGTCGCCGCCATCTGGCGGTACTCGCGGAAGCGCTCGGTGATGCGCTCGGCGATCTCGAGCGAGACACCCACCAGATCTGCCAGCTCTCCCGGTCGTGAGACGTAGAACAGGCCCAACGAGACGAGCCCGGTCGCGTAGATGCGGCCGAGGGCGAGCGGGTTCAGGCCCGGCACCTTGGAGAGCAGACCGCCGACGATCGCCGCCTCCCGCCGGTTGCTCTCCACCTCTGCCCCGAACGCCTCCGGGAAGAACGCGATGAGCTCGTTGTAGGCGTCCATCAGCCGCTCGCGTGCCTCCCCGCGGATCGACTCGCCCTGGACCACCGCCGAGCGGGCGTGGGTGATGGCCTCGATGAAGCGGCTCGCGCGGCCGACGAGCTCCACGAAGCCCATCCCCTTGGCGGAGCGCAAGATCGCCTGGATCGCTGGCTCGCAGTGATCGAGCCACGAGCGATGTGGCTCGCCGAGCCGCACATCGATCATGAAATCCCGGATCGGCTGGGCGTTGGCGACGACGAGCTGCTGGAACAGGTCCATCGCCTGCTTCTGATCGAACTTGTTCTCCGTCGTGACCGACTGATCGTCCTCCGAAGCCGACGGGGAGGTGCTCGGTCGCGCGGGAGGGGTCGACTCGGCGATGACGAGGATGGCGTCGAACCCGTTCTCGACCTCGTCGAGCAGGCGCTGGAACTCGGACTTTCCTTCCCGCTCGCTGCTCGGCGGAGGGGGCGCGGCGCCCACCGGTCCCGCCGGGACAGGCGCCGCCGCTCCTTTGCCTCCCCCCGCGACCGGCGTGGCCGCGACGGGCGCGGCGACGGGCGCGGCGACCGGCGAGGCCGCGACGGGCCGAGCCACGGCCGGAGCCTTCGTGCTCATCGGCTCGGGCGGCGGAGGGGGCGCGGGCGCCGAGATCCCCTTGGCGGTCGTCCTCAGCGGCGAGGCCGCGGGGACAGGCTCGGGTGGCTTGCCTTGACGGGCCTTTCCGTCCCGGAGCGTCTCGCGAAGATCCTTGCGCGCGCCCCTGCCCTGGGTCGTCCGCGCCTTGGGCGGCGAGAGGGTGCGGCCATCGGCGACGATCTCCCCCGTCGCTTCGCGCGTGAGCGCCCCGCACTCCCCGCAGAAGCGGGCCTCGAGGTTGACGTCCGCTCCGCACGCCTCGCATACGCTCATGCGCCGGCCCGACGATACCAAGGACCCCGCGGAATCCGCCCTGGTTTTTTCTCCCCAGGCGGGAGCGCGAGGACCGGTCGTTCGTCGTTCGCGAACGATCCCTTTCACGAACGCCGGCTTGTTGCCGGTCGTGCGCGGCAGAACCATCACGGCATGCGCTTCAAGCACCTGCTCGCCCTCGCTGCTCTTTCCACTGCGATCGCCTGCGGCGACACGACCTCGGCCGGCGGCGCCCCCGAGGGCGGAGCGCCGAGCGCGGGGCGCGGAGGGGGCGGCGCCGCGAGCGGCGGAGCGCCCGCGGCGGGGGGGGCGGGTGAAGGAGGAGGCGGCGCCCCCGGCGAGACCTTTTGCGAGCCCGGGCTGCCCGAGGTCTCGTTCGCGATGGACGTCCAGCCCATCTTCACCACGAGCTGCGCGAAGTCGACCTGTCACGCCGGCACCCAGCCCGACGCGGGCCTCGACCTCCGGGAGGGCGTAGCGCACGGTGAGCTCGTCGACGAAATGACCTCCCAGTGCGGCGGGGATCGCGTGCGGATCGTCGCGGGCGACCCCGCCGAGAGCTACCTCTTCGACAAGGTCCGCGGAGAGGAGCTCTGCGGCACCTCGCGGCGCATGCCGCCAACCCCGAACCCCATGCTCGCGCAAGGCGACCTCGACATCCTCGAGGCGTGGATCTGCGGCGGCGCGCTCGATGACTGAGGGGGCTTCGTGCCCTGCCCGGCGCCTCGCTTCGTGCTAGCTTCCGGCCCGCGCACGAGTGGCGGAATTGGCATACGCACTGGGTTTAGGTTCCAGCGCCGCAAGGCTTGCGAGTTCGAGTCTCGCCTCGTGCACCCTGCTGTAACTGCTGACGTTCCCGACGCAGCGAAGACGACGGCCCGAGAAGCGGATCCCGATCGATCGCAGGAAGAGGGATCCGCGGCCGATCCCTTCCTCGCCCTCGTGACTCTCGCCGTCCAGGCGGGGGACCTGGACCTCGCACGTCGAGCGCTGGCCGAGGCCGAAGCCCGCAGACGTGACGCGAAGCCGTCGAACGTCGTCGAGCTCGTCACCAAGAAGCGCGCGCGCTGACGGCCGTGCTCCGGCTTCGGGTCCTGACCTTCGGGTCGGTGCTCGACGTCGGCGCATCGCCGAAGCGTCGCAAGGTGCGGCGCGTGAAAGGACGTCATGGATCTCGTTCAGCTCGCAACGGCTCTCGCCTGGCTTCACGTCGAAGACAACTACCCGGGTCTCATCACCGATGACGTCGTGCAGTTCGCGCGGCTGCTCGGCTCCGACCTGGATATCCCCGATCGCGTCTTCGCCCTCACGGCAGGGTCGGGCGACGGCATTGAGTCAACATGGCCCGACCACTGCGCGAGCCTCGGAGGGGAGATCTTGGCGGTTGGGAAGTTCGAGTGGGACATGGGCGATGACAACCAGGGCGCGCAGTTCTGTTGGCTCGTGCGCAGCGCGGATGGCCGAGCCGGGTTCGGCTTCTACGACTTCTGCCGATCGCGCCTGAGAGCCGCGCGACGAGCCGCCAAGAAGAAGTAGCGGAGCAAGACCATGGCGACCTACGTCTACTGCCCCGACTGCTCCGCCCCGAAGACGCGGCTTCGTCGCGTCGGCGTAAGCAAGCGGAACCTCGAGACCTACTACGTCTGCCCCTCGTGTGGCGCCAACTGGACGCTCAACGACGCGACCTCCCTCCTCTCCTACGGAGCGAAGCCGAAGCGGGCGAAGAAGTCCTGAGTTCGAGCCCCGACCGTCGGGCCTCACCCTCGCGGTGGGGCTCCTCGGCCGGCGCTCGAGCCGGAGAAGGAAGACCACCATGGACACCAACACGACGACGATCAACGGCAAGCCCGTCCCTCCATCGCCCAGGAGCTCATCGAACACCTCGCGCTGGATCGCGACGCCCTGGCGGAGCGGATCAGGCAGATCCGCTGCCACATGGCCAAGGGCGAGACCGCGGACGCACGGCGCAGCATCGCGCGCGTGATCGCTCAGGTCATGTCCGACTGCCCCATCGAACCAACCTCCGTCGTCGAAGACCTCGCCGAGGTCCTCACCTTCCTTGACTCCGCGGAGTACGCCGAGGAACTCGCCCACGAGGAGCTGTGAAGTGCTGGGGAGGGGTGTGGTTCTGGGAAGAGGCGCGCTTCGTCCGCTGCGTCGTCGGCACGGGCTACACCTCGACTCAGGCCGCGGCGGTGTACCGCTGGCTTCGCGGCGCGCCGTGGACGTTCAAGAGGCGGTTGCCTCGTGAGGTGCGCCGTGGCTGACGCGAGCGGGTACGATCGGGGGGTGATCTTCTTTGCTGTCGCCGGAGCACCGCGAGCGCGGTTGAAGCGTTGTGTTCCGCTCCCACGACGCAGATTCAATACCTTTTTTGCGCTGCTTGCGCGCGAACACCGCAAGCGCCAGTCGCCACAACCGAGCGGCGCGCCAAACCCGCACGGCAAATGGGACGAGAAGAAGGTACGCCGTGGTACCGCTGGGCCTTGGTCCGCGCGTGAGGTCTCGCTGAACCTCGAAGCTGGCATGAGCGGGCCCGATGCCGTTCGCGGGATGTACGCCACCCGCTACAACGACTTCGCGCCGCGCCCGGCGTTGGCTCCGCGGCGCATGCCAACACCTCGTGAGGCCTACGTTGCGGCAGAGCTGGCGCGGGTGTTGGGCCAGGTCGAAAGCACACTGTATCGGCTTCAACTGGGGTGCCCGTGGTCGGGCGATCTGGAAGTCGCGGAAGCCGTGATCGAAGCCGGCTATTGGGATCCGAACGTCAAGATTGCCGGGTCCGTCGACCGGCGAGAGGTGTTGCTACGTCGAATCGACTGGGCCCGCGCCGCCGTGCTTGCAGATCCCGAGTGCTTCGCTGGCGCCGTCGAAATCGCCCAACATGAGCTCGCCGAGCTGAGCGCCGAGATTGGTTGGCGCCTTCAATCCACCGAAGGGCGCCGCATGCTCGAAGCCGCCATTGCGCCGAACAAGGTGGGGCGCGGCAACAGGGCTGGATCAAGCGAGGCATCTCGAACAAACGAGCTCTGCCGCTTCCTCGATCTCCCATCCGTTGCCCAGCCTGAGCGGAACCTACGAAGGCGTCGTCGCGACGCCTAAACATACCTCCGCACGGTGAGGCTTCTTTTGGCATGCCCCCGGCCACAAGCTCGGGGCATGACGCAGCGAGCCCCGATCACCGATGACCTCGTGCGGCGCCTGGCCGCCGAGAGCGACACCGACCAGCGATCGATCACCCGCGCCCTCGCCGGCCTCCCGGTGCGGGGCCGCGCTGGCGCGCGCATCCGCCGCGCGCTGGTAGCGCATGGCCTGGCGGACCCCACCCCCTGACCTGAACGAGACCGACATGCGACGAGCCGCCCAGCCCACCGACGACACGGTCACCCTCACGATCCCACGCGCCGCGCTGACGATCGTCGAGACGCCGGTCACCGCGAGCCAGCGGACGTGCGAGCGCGCGCTGGGCATCCCCTCGGCGACGTACCTCGCGAGCCTCCGCGCCTTCGTGGCCGCGGGGGGTGAGGTGGTCTCGATGGGCCGGCTCCGGCTCGTCGTCGTCGCTGACTACGTGAGCTGGCTCCGGCGACGTGACCAGCGGCCGGCGGCTCCGGCCGTCGAGCGTGACGAGGTAGACGACCTCGCGGCCGAGCTCGGGCTGCAGGTGCGCGCAGGATGACGGACCACGCCCTAGCCGCCGCTCGGCACGAGAGGGACGTGGCCCGTCAGCTCGGCACCGTCAGGACAGCTCGACGTGGCTCCTATGAGGCCCGGCCCGACGTCGCGGTCATCACGACCCCGACCGGCGATCGAGTCGTGGCGGAGGCGAAGCTCCGTCGGCGGCTCCCGCGGTTGATCGTCGACGGGCTGGCGCAGGCCTCGCGGTATGCGCCGACGGCGATCCCGATGCTCGTGCTCAGGGAGCGCGGGGGCTCACGTGACCTCGCTGTTGTCGACCTGCGCACCCTCGTGCGGTGGGCTGGGATCGTCGCCGCCGAGCTACCTACGCGCGCCCGACCTACGCGGCGGCGGTCCAGTGACCGACAGCTCGAGCTGCTGCCCGAGGTGCCATGACCACCGCGCCGATCTCGTCGCCTCGCCCGCTGGCGCGGGTCCAGGCCGATCCTATGGCCCGCGCCGCCGGCAAAGTGCCACCGCATGACCTCGACGCCGAGGCCGCAGTGCTGTCCACGCTGCTGCTCGACGTGCGCCGACTGCCGCAGGTTCAGCTCCGCGCCGCGGACTTCTACAGCGAGGCGAACGGGCGGATCTACTCCGCCATCGTCGAGCTCGCGGCGGACGAGCGAGCGGTCGACACGGTCACGGTGGCCGGGCTGCTGCGCGATCGGCAGCGACTCGCGAGCATCGGGGGGCCGGCGTACCTGGCGCAGATCGTCGACGCCACGCCCAGCGTGGCCAACGTCTCCGCGCATGCCGAGCGTGTGGCCCAGCTCGCGCAGCGGCGGCGGCTCATCGATCGCGCGCACCGCATCGCGGCCGAGGGCTACGACGCTCCCGAGGGCTGGGACGCCGAGGCGGTGCGCCAGCTGGCGGAGGTCGTGGCGGCACCCGTCGCGCCCCCGGCGGACCCGATCCGCTCCGCGTGGCGCCCCGTGGGGCTAGCTGCGCTCGAGACGCGACCCGAGCCGCGCCGCTGGCTGCTCCGGCATCCCACGCGCGACTGGCAGCCGTGCGATCCAGCCTATGGGGACGGCATGCTGCCCCTCGGCAAGGCCGGTGTCCTATCGGCCGAGGGCGGCGCCGGCAAGACGCAGCTCCTCGTACAGCTCGCGGTGTCGATCATCACCGGTCGCCGCTGGCTGGATCACTTCGTTGTCGGGGCTGAGGCGCGAGGCAAGCGCGTGCTCCTCGCGCTGGCAGAGGAGGACGCCGAGGAGATCGATCGGCGCTGCTACGACGTCGCTGCGGCGCTACAGCTCACGGCAGACGAGCGGGCCCTGGTCGCGTCGCGGCTCGTCGCCCTGCCGCTCGCGGGTACGCCCGTGGCGCTGCTCCGGCGCGCCGAGGGCGGGAGCCTGGCCGAGACGCCGGAGCTGGCCTCGCTGCGGCGCCTGCTGACGGAGGACGCGGGCGAGGGGTGGGCCCTGGTCGTGCTCGATCCGCTATCCCGCTGGGCCGGGCCCGACGCCGAGGCAGAGAACGAGGCCGCGACGCGGACCGTCCAGGCCCTGGAGTCGCTCGTCCGCGTGCCAGGTGGGCCGACCGTGCTGTGCGCCGCGCACAGTTCGAAGCTCGCGCGCCGGACTGGCACCGTCGACACGCGCGGCGTGACCGCGATCACCGACGGCCTGAGGTGGGAGGGCCAGCTACGCGTGGTCGACGCCGAGGTCCACTTTCGCCAAGCGAAATCGAACTACTCGCGACCGATGCCCGAGAGCCGAGAGATCGAGCTCGTGCGTGGTGCCGACGGTGTCCTCAGGGTGCCGAGCGCAGACGAGCGAGACCGGCGAGCCGCCGAGGACCATGGGGCAGCGGAGCGGGCCATCGGCGCCGACGTCGCGCGGGTCGTGGACGCCCTGGCGAGGGAGAGGCAGGCGTCGTCCGTCGACGCTATCGCCGGCCTCGCCGGGATGAAGCTGACGGCGGGACGTCGAGCCGTCCGACTGGCCATGGACAGGGGTCTGATCACCCGCGTCGGGACCGCCCGCGAGCCCCTCTATCGTGTGTGTGAGGAGACCCCCATACCCCCCGGGACGTCGGGACGTCCTGCGGACGTGACCCGCGAGACGTCCGGGACGCCCGGGGGTGGACGTCCGGGACGGTCTGGGACGTCGAGGGACGTCGGGACGTCGAGCCACTGGATCGAGCAGGTGGACCCGTGAGCTACCTCCGCCCGCTCCCGAGCACTTCGAGGTCCCGGAATGTGAGGCAAAGCTCACATTTTGCACCCATCGCCCCCTCGATGACCTCTCGATGCTCGGCAGAGCTCGACCTCGCCACGGTGGCACCGGCGAAGGTGCCGGAGCCGCCCGCGAAGGGGAAGCCGGGGCCCGGGAGGGGGCACAAGAAAACTGAAGCCGCACCAAGTGCGGAATCAGTTTCTAGGGGCGGTGGGCAGCGTTCAGAAGAACAGCTCCGCGCCATCGCGGAGCGCGCGCCGGAGCCGGCTAGGGAGCTCTACAAGCAGGGCCTGCTCGCCCCTGGGATCCCGACGCTGGATCCCGCTCGACGGCCCGACCCCACCATTTCGGCCGCAATCGTGGCCACTGCGGCGGATGTCCAATCCGCTGCGCAACCTCCGCCCGCACGGCCACCTTCTCCGGCCGAAGGTCCAAGAGCCCCTGGACCTGCTCACCTCCCCGTTGCCTCGCATGGCGGTGGTGTGGGTGCGGCGAGGGCGACGCCCCGAGGGGGCCCCGGTGCTGACAGACGCCGACGGGCCCCCTCGGGACCCGCGTCCCTCCAACAGACTCGCCCGCTGCGCTCCCTTCGGGGCCCGGGCGCTACCTACCCCGCCGCGGACCGCGCCGACGCGCCACGGGGCAACCTCGGCGCCGCAATGAGGTGACCCGTCATGTCTGTAGCTCGATTTCTCTCTGATCGTGGGATCCGGTTGACCGATGCCGTCGTGGACGACCGTGAGGTTGCGGATGTCGTGACGGCGGTCCGGCTGCCGGGGCTCGATCCGGCCACGGCCACCGTGGGCGACTTCGTCCGCGTCGCCGACGCGTTCGATCGCGAGGTGTCTGCGCTCATGGGCTCGGACGCCGAATGGACGTCCATGTGGAGGCTCTGCGCGAAGGCGATGGGCTTCCCCGAAAGCATCCGTGGGGCCGACTTCGTCGCCTACCTGCGCGACGTGACGGAGCGCGCCGGGGTCAAGTCATTCAAGGAGGCGGTCGACAAGGGGCGCATGCTCAAAACCAAGATCGCCCTCGTCGAAGCCAAGGCCAAGGCCATCGAGACGAAGCTCAACATGTCCGCCGTCGCGACCGCGATCCGCGACGTCCCGATGACCCCCTCACCAGCGCATGTCGGTCCTGAACTAGTGCCGCGACCATGGGCCTGAGGCCGCGCTCAGCATCGCCGAGGCGGTGGGGGCCAACGTCCGCGAGGCGATGCCGGTCTGGTACCGCCAGTCCATCGAGGGCCCCAAGCACGAGCCGCCGGTCACCTTCGACCATCCCGCCAAGATGGCCGCGGAGCGCGGCGCAGCGTCGCCCGCGATGACCAACGCCGAGAAGCACGCGTTCATCGCGCAGCACGGCCCGAAGGCCTACCGCGACCTCAAGAGGAGCAACTGACCCATGCCTCCCCCCATCCCCCCGAAGCCACAATGGGCTGCTCGCGCCGAGTGGCGACGCCAGCACGGCGAAGACGCCTATCAGGCCGAGCTCGACGCCGAATCCCCCCACCTGGCCGAGTTCCGCCGCGCTCGCAACGTGCACGAGCGGCACGCGGCGGCGGTCGACATGTTCCGGCGGGCCCTGACCCGCACCCCTCGCGACCCATGAGAACCCACCATGCTCCTCTCACGACACCGGGCCTCGACGCTGGCCGACTGGTACCGCCTCACGACCGCGGAGGCCGCCCGTGCGGCTGTGACGACCTCGACGCGGTCGACCACGCCCCCTTCGCCCTGTCCAACCGAGGAAGCCGAAGGCGTCTCGTCGTCGTCCTCGGCGGCGGTCGGTTCGAGGTCCTGACGGCATGACGCTGGGCGAGCGATCCCACGGCAAGGCGCGCCCTCGGCAGGTGCGATCGTCCGACCTGCAGCGTCTGGCCGCTGCGGGATCGGCCGCTGAACGGCCCGTCGATCGCGACAGCTCCGGCCGGTTTGCTCCCCGTAACCAGGCGGCGCTGGGCAGGGGCGGCAAGGCCGCGGTGCGCCGTCTGCTCGGCCGGTCATCGAACATCACCGACCCCGAGGCCCTGGCGGTCGCTCGGGACGCCGATCGGCTCTTCCTGGCGACGCTGCGCGAGCTCCCCGGCGACGGCCCCACGGTGCGCCAGCTGGCCGCGCTGTATGCGCGACATGTCGCACTCGCCTCGTTCTGGAGTGCTCGAGCGTCCGCCGCCGGCCTTGGCACCGACGAAGGCGTCACGGCCCAAGAGCACGCGACGAAGCACGGCCTCCGCGTCGAGCGGCTGGCCGTGACGATGTTGGACGTCGCGCGCGCGACCGCCGCCGCCGCCGCGGCCAAGGCCGGGCCGGTCGACCCGCTGGCGGCTTGGATGGAGCCGAAGACGTGAGCCTCGTTCGCCGTCTCGAAGCGATGGACGCCGCCCTCGGCGCGAAGGGCTTCCCGCGCATGTCCCCTTGGTGGCGGGAGACCCTCGTCCGCTTCTACAGCTCGGGTCGGCGCCAGCTCGTCGTGAGGGTCGGCAGGCGCGGCGGCAAGTCGTCCACCCTGTGCCGTCTCGCCGTGCTCGAAGCTCTCTTCGGGGAGCACGTCATCCCCCCCGGGGACGTCGGCGTGGTCGCGTTCATTTCGACGCGCCGAGAGGAAGCTGGGGAGCGGCTTCGGACGATCCGCGCCATCCTCGACGCCCTCCGCGTCCCCTACGCCCTGGCCGACCAGACCATCGAGCTGCGGGACCGCCCGATCGCCTTCCGCGTCTTCGTGGCGTCCGTCGCGGGCGTCGTCGGCTTCACCTCCATCGCCGTGATCTGCGACGAAGTCGCCCGCTGGCGTGACTCGGACAGCGGAGCGAACCCCGCCCGCGAGGTCCTCGCTTCGCTGCGCCCGACCATGGCGACGCAGCGCAACGCGAAGATCATCTTGTCGAGCTCCCCCCTCGGGACCCAAGACGCGCACGCGCGCGCCATCGATGACGGCGACACGCGACACCAGGTGACGGCGACCGCGCCGACGTGGATCGCGAACCCGACGATCACCGAGCAGCAGACCCGCGACGACGAGCCCGACCCGCGGATCTGGGCCCGCGAGTACGCCGCGGTCCCTCAGGCGGGCGAGCTCGCCGCCTTCGACCTCGACGCGGTCGCGCGCGCCTTCGAAGCCCGACCCGCGAAGACGAAGGGCGAGCGGTGCCTGTTCATCGATGCCAGCTCGGGGCGCAAGGACGCCTGGACGTGGGCGATCGCCGGTTGGAGCACCGACGCGGCCGGGGAGTTCTTCGAGGTCGACCACGTCGACGGGCTCTCGGGCTCGTTCTGGCGCCAGGTGTCGGGCGAAGAGGTCGTGTCCCGCCTCGTCACCGTCGCCAAGACGTGGGGCGCCTCCGTCGTGCACGGCGACCAGCGCGAGGCCTTCATGCTTGAGGCCGCCTTCCGCGAGCGCGGTCTGGCCTTCACGTCCACCGCCTGGACCCAGTCGAACAAGGTGGCCGCGGTCGAGACGCTCCGCCGATGGTTCCGCGACCGATCGATCGCGATCATCGAGCACGAGCGCATGCGCCGAGAGCTCGCGGCCTTCGAAGAGAAGATCACCCCGAGCGGCTCCCTCACCTTCGCCGGCCGCGGATCCGGTGACGACTACGTCGCCCTCCTGATCACTGCCGCAATGGTCGACGCCGGGGGCGCGCTTCAACGCCCCGGCGAGGACAACAGCCCAGCCGGCGGCGGCTCGCGCGCGTGGGCCGTCGGCGGATCCCATTTCGACCGGGCGAACTTCCGCCCCAACCCCTGAAAGGACCCCTCATGTACCGCGTGAACAACCCTACCCCCGTCGAGCCCGTGTTCATCATCGCCCAACCCCTGCTCCCCATGAGCCACCGCTACGCCAGCGGCAACGGCGCGACGGTCGACCTCGGCGCCGCGGGTGCCACGTTGACCGCCCTCCTGACCGTCTCGAGCTCCGCCCGCGCCAGCGTCCCCTACGTGCGCGGCTCCGTCGCGGACACCCCCGCCGTCTTCCAGATCGAGCACTCCGACGACGGGGTCAGCTTCGAGCCGGCCTCCCCCGCCTTCAGCAACACGATCGATCCGCGCAGCGAGCGCCGCACCCTCTACTCGCTCAAGAGGTACATCCGCGCCGCGTGGTCGTTCGAGTCGACGATCACCGTCTACTTCTCGGTGCTGATCAACGCCCCCATCTTCCCCTGAGGACCTCCATCACCATGACCCTTCACGATCGACTCACCGACGCGCGCGCCGAGCTGGCGCGACGCCAGGCCGAAGAGGCCGAAGCCTTCCGCGCGCTGAACGCGGCCGACCCCGACGACGCCAAGAAGTGGGACGCGGCCGACACGACCCACCGCCGCGCCGTGGCTGCTCGGCTCCGCGCAGAGAACGCCGAGAGGGACGCCGCCGCGAACTTCGCGCGGCACCGCCGCGCCGCCATGATGGAGCAGCTCGAGACGCTCCGCGCGCAGCTGACGCAGCAGGCGCAGCTCGAGCGCTGGCCGCCCTCGGGGTGCGGGACAAGGCCCTCGCCGCGATCCGCGAGATCCAGCGGCTCACCCCTCCCGTGGCCGAGCTGGCGCGCCTGTCCCGCGAGCGGCTCACCGCCGCGACGCAGATCGCGAACGAGCTGGGCGTCGAGCTCGGGCCGGTCTCGCTCTTCGAGTACCACGACCTCGTGAACCAGATCTCGACGGGCCTCGCCCGCGAGGTGTCGAACAAGCCCAACCCGTTCATGCCCGACAGCAAGGTCAGCTACGGCGGCGCGTTCCTGCCGGGCGGATGGTGATGCATCCCCTCCGCGCGATGTTGATCGCCGAAGGTCTCATCCGACCTCGCGGCGAGCCCGGGCTCTCGGCGTGGGTGCTCGCCCTGCCGTGCCTGCTCATCGATGCGCGCGGTCGCGCATCCGTGAACCTTCCTCACCCGTCGCCCGATCGTAGGAGGTGGTGACATGCCCGTCTGGGACCAACCCCCGCAAGTCGCGCCTACGCGACGAAGGGGTTGCAGCGGGGATCCAGCTTCACCGCGACGTCATGAACGCTCGCGTCCTCGGAGGGGTGCACTAAAAGTGATATCATTCGAAAGACTTAGCGACATTCGACCTTGACACACTTGTTCGAAACCGCATGAGCCATTACAACAGGGGTCATGGGAGCTAAGACGACGTCGGACAAGACGACGGTCACCACGATCATCGAGCGCGATACCGTCGTGCGTGTCGACGCTATGGCAGGCGAGCTTACGCGCCGCGCAGCGGGCGCCGAGGTGAGCCGCGCGCAGGTGCTGCGGCTGGCCATCATCCGCGGCATCGCAGCGCTCGAGCGCGAGACGGCGAAGTAGAAGAACGAAGGCCCCGGCGGTGTTCGAGCACCCCGAGGCCAGACTCACGAGAGGAAGCTCATGAGCACGAAGAAGATCGCACGACAGGACATCACGGGCAACGTCTTCTTGAGCCGCGGGCGCTGGTACGCCCGGCTCCCCCTCGGCGGGGGCAAGCGGCACTGCTCGCCGATGCCTTGGGCCGAGCACGAGGAGCAGGCCCGGGCCCGCGTGGGCATCATGGCCGAGCTCGCGGTCAAGGTCCGGTCGACCGGTGACGCTGCGACCATCGAGACCTTGCCCTCCATCTTGGAGCGCGCGGCGAAGTCCACCGATCCCGCCGAGCTGGACCGGCTCCGTGAGCTCGTGAGCCGCATCGTCGGCGGCAAGGTCGTGGCATCGAAGTCGAGCGCGGCTCCCATCGGCGAGACCTTCGGCGACGTGGCGAAGGCCTGGACGTCGGGGGAGCTGGCGAAGAAGTACCCCGACCACGTGAAGGCGAAGAAGGACGACGCGACCGACGGCTACCGCCTCGACAAGCACGTGCTCCCCATCGTCGGCGCCGTGCCCCTTCGGTCCTTCACGCTGGCGCACGCGGAGCGGGTCCTAGAGCAGCTCCCCTCCGAGCTCTCGCCGGCGTCACGCCGCCACGTCGCCCAGCTCGTGCAACGCGTCCTTGGGCTCGCGGTGTACCCCTCAAGCTCCGCGACGCGTCTCCCATCCTCGCGGCTGGCTCCCAAGAAAGGCACCGAGAAGGCGAAGGCCGCCCTCTACCCCGCAGACGAGGCCCGGCTCGTGTCGTCCCCCGACGTACTCCTGTGCGAGCGCGTGCTGTTCGGTTTCCTGGCCCGTGAGGGCATGAGGACGTCGGAGGCCGCCGGGCTCACGTGGGGCAACCTGGACCTCGACGTCGGGCGGGTGCGCCTCGACGAGAACAAGACGGACGACCCGCGCGCGTGGGCCCTCTCCCCCGACGTGGCCCGCGTCCTTCGGTGGTGGCGCGACCAGCGCGAAGCCGAGAGCCCCGCCTTCGTCGAGCCGGGCGCCCCTGTCTTCGTCCAGGCGAACGGCGACAAGGTGAACGTGGATCGCCTCGCCGAACGCCTCCGCCTCGCCCTCGGCGCCGCTGGCGTGAAGCGACCCGAGCTGTTCGAAGCGACCAGCGCGCGCCTCCGCCTTCGGGCACACGACTTGCGCGGAACCTTCGTCACCGTGTCGCTGGCGACCGGTCGCAGCGAGACATGGGTCATGGACCGCACGGGACACACGACAAGCGCCATGCTCGCGCGCTATCGTCGCCTCGCTCGAACCTTCGAGGAATTGGACCTTGGCCCATTGCAGCCCTTCGATCGGCTGCTCGGGATCCAAGATGGCAGGAACGACCATTCCAGCGGAGCCAAGCGACGCCGCTTCAATCGCGAAACCCCGCGGAAAGCGGCACGTCGCAAGCGCCATTACGGTTTTAGGTTCCAGCGCCGCAAGGCTTGCGAGTTCGAGTCTCGCCTCGTGCACCACGTTAAAGCTCACGGCGACGTCGGGGCGGGGACGACCGACGCCACGTACCGCCCCGCCTTGGCGTCCCAGGTCCACGTCACCACCTTCGGCTTGCCGCCGCGCTTTCCGCGCAGGCCGAAGCTCGTCCAGTCGGGGCTGTTGAAGGGCTTCGGGGACCCGTCCCACGCGTCGTGCATGCCAGGGAAGTCGGGGCTCTCGTCCGAGATTTCGACGACCTTTCCGTCGGCCTTGACCGCGACCGCCCGCCACGCCGGCGGGTTGTAGCCGGTCATGAAGTTGAACCCTCCGACGTCGAGCTTGAACAGGTGCAGGTCGTCACCGCGCGGCTGGGTCGCCTCGGGCTGTGAGAAGCTGCTCTCGGCGACGAGCTTGCCTCCGACGAGGGTGATCACCGAGCCCCGCGCCAGCCCGAGGGTCACCTTGCCGAACGTCTCGAGGGGGACGAACAAGGGCCCCACCTCTTCGAACAGCGCCGGGCGGTCGGGGGCGGTCGGCCCCCCAATGGCGCCTGGGACCTTGGGGACGACCTTGCTCGGGGTCACCGCGACGTCTGGGACGCTCATCGTCGAGAGGGTCGCCGGACGTGCCGGTGAATACGAAAGCTGAGCCATGATGCCGCCATTGAGGATCCCGCTCGGCTCGGCGAGGACCGACGCGAGGACGTCGGGGTGCTCACCGAAGCCCACGGGCGGCGCGAGCTCGAGCCGCCGCCACGAAGGATCGACGGCGGGGGCCTCATCGAGCGAAGGGTGCGGCTGCAGGGGCGGCCTTCCCAGCGCTTCTGGGAGCTCCCCGTGGGCGACGCCGGCATAGAGGTACGCCAGCGGCGCCTGGTGGGTGTCCGGCAGCGCCGTGAGGGGGAGCTCCACCTCGACGCTCGTCTCCCCCGCGTGCACGATCGCCCCCGCGAGGGGCTTCGTGGCCCCCGCGGCGTCGACCAGCGAGACCGTCGCCCCGTCGATCTTGAGCCTCCGAATGAAGCGCTCGCCATAGGCCGCGCTCATCTTGTCATAACGAGCCAGGATCTCCAGGCACGCCTTGGCCACCTCGGGCGGGTGAGCTCGGCCGTTCTGCCAGCCGGCCTCGATCAAGGGGATCTGCTCGAACTTGCACGTCTCGTCGGTGAGCTCGTGGGTCGTCCCGCCGCGCTGCACCCAGCCGATCTCGGGCAGCACGGGCACCGGGCTGGCGAGCGCGAGCGAGACGAGGGGGCGCTTCTCCTCGGCCCAGCCAATGGCCAAGACCACCTTGGTCTTGTCGACGCCGACGACGACGACGTTGCGCTTCGCCTCGACGCCCCACTCCGAGACCGAGCCGTCGAGGCTCAGCTTCGCGGGCAATGGTCCGGCAGACAGCTTGACCGGCTCTCCAGCGAACGAGCGGGGCGGCCTCGCCTCGAGAACGGTCGCCTGGGACGCGGAGGGAGGAGGAGCGACTGCGCTCGGCGGCTCGCTCGTCCCCCCCGAGCACCCCATTGCGACCGCCGCGAGCGCGGAGACGAGGGAGACCTTCTTGCCATAGCCGTCAATCATCGTCGTTCCTTCGTTGGGTCAGCGCGCTGTGCTCGGCCCGAGGTTGCCATGAGCGACCACGATCGCCTCGCTCTCCAGATCCACTCCGAACATTGCCGCCTCTCGCGGCCCCATGCGGCGATAGATGACCTCCCAGCGGATCGGCAGGTCCGTCACCTCCTGAGGGAAGACGAGCCGCGCCTCCGCTGGCTCCCCGCTCGCCGGCACGCGCCGATCCCTGAGCTGTCGCCGCCGCAGCCCGTGCTCCGTCATCACCAGCTCGAGCTCGCGAGAGAGCACGACCGGCGTCGCGTGAACGATCTGGGGCCCCTCCCCCGCCGCCGCGTGAACCTCGAGCCGCCGGAACATGTCACCCGTCGGGACGGCGTGCCCGGCCCCGGTCGCGATCAGCGTGACGTCGACCGTGCGCTCGAGCCCGCGTCGCGCGCTCACCGTGAGCGCGCTCCGCAGCAGCGCGGCGTCCCCCTGCACGCGGAACGTGTGGTCCTTGTGCGGGCGCTCACCGGGGTGGGCCCGCATGTGGCAGCTCCCGCAGGTCTGGTCGCGCTGCGGTGAGGCGGCGTGCTCCTCCACGGTGCTCTGCATCGCCGCCTCTTGTGGCTCAGGGAACTCGAACTGGTGACAGCTCGCGCAGCCCTCCGCGTCTGCGCCGCGCCCCTTGAAGCTCAGGTGCGTCCCGGCCGCGGCCTCACCCTTCGGGACGTGGCAGGTGATGCAGGCCACACCCAAGTGGCGCGCGGGCGACGAGGCGTCCTCGAGCGGGGCCTCGGGCGCGTGACACCCGCGGCAGAAGGCGAGCGGCTCGATCGCGTAGGCCGACAGGAACACCGGGTCGTCCCAGGAGCGCGCATGGAGGGACGAGCGCCACTCGGCGGCGACGTCGGCGTGGCAGCCCTCACAGCGGGCGTTGTCCTCGAGCTTGTCGACCCGCTCGGCAGTCACGGACGGCTCGTGCGCGCGGGAGGCGCCGGCGTGCGACAGCCGCGGCGGCGCAGGGCCGCCCTCGACGCCACACGACGCCACCAGCACCAGGGCGAGGCGAAGCCGCACGCGCGAGAGGCTACACCTCGTCGAGCCGCGCCGGCAGGGGCTCGAGCGACTACCCGTCGACGCGCTCGCAGGTCTTCATCGAGACCGTCGAACACTTGGGGCAAGGGACCTGAGCGAAACCGTGCATGTGTCCTCCGCGCGTAACGAGGTGTTGGCTCTCGACGGCGCGGAGGGCTCGTTTGCAGCGGCCGTGCCACGCTCGAGCCCCGCAAATCCGCGGAGAACGCTGGGGGATTCAGCGTAACGCCAGCGTCACACCGTAACGAACGAGCGCAGTCCCCACGTGCGCCGGAGGTCCTTCGCAGCAAACTCGGTTTGACAACGGAGCGCGTCCCTCCTGTGATGGCGCCCATGTCCAGTCGTCACCCTCGCGCCGCCTCGGCGCTTGCGCAGGTCCCTCGCCCGCGGGCCTCTCTCTTCGCTGCGCTCACCGCGGCGCTGTGCCTCTTCTCCGTCGGCTGCAACCTCACCGTGAAGCGGGTCAACTCGGCCGAGAAGAAGCCCAACAACGTCTGGGTCTTCTTCACCGTCAAAGACGGCGACGAGCCCATCGGCGGCCTCAAGGCGGACGACTTCACGATCTACGAGGACGGCAAGGTCGTCTCGAGGTTCGAGAGCAAGCAGACGATCCAGAACCCGGACGTGGCGGCCGTCATGTACACGATGCTGCTCGTCGACATGAGCGGCAGCATCACCGAGGCCAACCAGGCCGACGCGCTCGTCGACGCGGCCAAGAGCTTCGCGCAGAAGGTCGGCAAGTCTCAGAAGGTCGGCGTGTACGCCTTCGACGGCTCCGACAAGCTGGAGAAGATCGTCGGCTTCACCGAGGCCGAGGGCAGCGTCGACGCCGGACTCGAGCGCATGCGCACGTACAAAGGGAAAGACCCCTCGACCAACCTCCACGGCGCCGTCATCGAGGGACTGAAGGAGCTCGAGCGGGAGCTCGACAAGGACAAGCGGCCCCTCAAGTTCGGCACCCTCGTCACCTTCACCGACGGCACCGATCGCGCCAATCGCTACACGAAGGACCAGATGCGCGAGGAGATCCGGAAGAAGAACTACGACAACTACGAGAAGCTCGCGATCGGCGTCGGCGCCGACATCGGGGAGGGCGATCTCGGCGAGGTCGGCCCGGATGGCACGGAACTCGTCGCCGACAAGGCCAAGCTCAAGGACGCCTTCGACAAGATCGCCGACCGCATCGAGCGCCACATGAAGCGCTTCTATCTGCTGTCGTATTGCACGCCCGCCCGCAAAGGGAAGCACGAGGTCGAGATCGAGGCGAAGGACCCGCAGTCCGGCAAGACCGGCGCGCTCGAGTACGAGTTCACCGCGGACGGCTTCGGCCCTCCCCCCGACTGCGACCCAGAGACGAAGCCCGCCTTCGATCTCAAGGCGCCCGTCGACGAGGACGGTGGCGGCGGCGGCGGTAGCGTTAAAGGCAGCGTCGAGGTGAAGGCCAAAACCGGGAAGTAGTCGCGAGCCGGCTCGAGCTGCTCGAGAGCCGAGCCTTCAAGAGCGGCCTGGTGCAGCTGAAGTATACTGCACGCCCGCCGGCGTGAGCCGACGACAAAGGGGGACCCATGACCGCTAGCGATGCGAGTGAACCCGTCAGGCCGACCCAGAGAAACCCGCTCGTGACCTGGTTGATCCCGACGCTGTGCTTCGTCGCCGCGCCGCCGCTCGGCAACTTTCTGGGCCAGACTGCGTTCCGCCTCGCGCCGAGCTTCGCGATGGTGGCGGGCGTCCTGATCACGCTCTTCACCATGCAGCGCATGACGGCCGAGCTCAACAGCGTGACGGGCAACAAGCTCGTCGGCTGGCACTACCTCATCCCCGTGTACGGCCTCTATTGGGCCTTCTCCACGCTCCGCAACGAGGTGGCCGCCGCCAAGGTCAAGGCGGGCAAGCCGCCCGCGCGCAGCGGGCTCGCGTACCTGTTCCTCGGCCTCTACGCCTTCTCCGCTGATCTGAACGACCTCACAGCTCCCCGCTGACCTCGGCGCTGAGCCCCCCCTCGGTGCGCAGCTCGAGGGTGCAGGCGCCCGAAGCCAGGACGTCGAGCCCGATCCACACGGTCGTGTCGAAGGACTCGGCCGGGGGCGCGCAGACTTTGGGCTGGCCGGGAGCCAGCAAGAAGCCCGCCGGGAGGCTCGAAGTCGGGGTCGTTCGCGTCGTACAGGTCGGACGACGCCGGCGCCTCGATCTCCATCACTCGCTCCTCGGAGCCGAAGTCCCCCTCGAAGGTGACCGTCACCGTGCCGGAGCGCTTCGCGCGGACGCGGAGAGCGACGTAGCTCGCCGGCAGCTCGGGCTCCTCGACCACCTCGACGAGGTCCGGCGGGTCGAACGTGATGCTCTCGACGTACGCGCTGTCGCGGCTGCAGTCGAGCTGCCCGGTGCACTCGGTCGAGACGAGAGGACCGCTCGCGCTGATGGTCAGCACCACCTCCGCGCCCCGCGCGACGCGCTCCGGCACGTCGACCCCTGCGGTCGAGCTGCAGCCGACGGCGCTGGTGAGCAGGGCGAGCGAGAGGGCGAGGGCTCCGAGACCGAGGCGCGTGCGTTCCATGCCGAGAGCAGTCGGCACCCTCGGGAGAAACGTCACGCCGCGGCGTGCGAAAGTCGCGGAGGCTGGCACGCGCCGTGCGCCGAGCTGGGGCCCCGACGAGCGCGTCTTGCTAGCGCGTCGACGCTGGCGACCCGATGACGAGCCGCGACCGTGTCTCGTCGAACGTGAAGGCGCGCTGCCGAAAGACCTCCGCGCCGACCAGCCCGTCGACCGGCAGACCGTCCAGCGCCATGGTCGCGAAGCGCCCGGTGACCCCCGGCGCCACGACCACCGCTGTGGGCTCGCGGGTGGCATCTGCGGGCGCGTCGTTGGAGACCAAGATCGAGGACGTCGCCGCCGTGTCCCACACGAGCTCGACCTCGCGGCCAGCGACCTCGGCCCGCGTGACCCATCCGTTCGCGCTCACCTCGAAGGGGTGAGGCGTCCCCGCGGGCAGCGGACACCCCGGGCCATCGAGCGAGAGCGTCCCGGCCGGGACATCGACCGTGACCCGCAGCGCCGCGAGCAAGCCGCGCCCGAGGTGCCCCGCGTCGACCGGCGGGGACCAGCCATCGGAATGGACCGACTCCCACACCGCCACGTCGCGAAAAACCGCGGCCCCGAGCCGAACCTCGGGCACGATCGCTCCCCGCGCGGTGAGCAACGCGCCGCGCGCGTCACGAAACGTCCGCGTCCGGCCATCGAAGCGCGCCCCGACTCGCTCGAGCTCTTGGGGCCGCAGCGTGAGCGAGAGCGAGCTCCCGGTGTCCACGATCACGGCAATGGCGGCGTCGCCGACGTGCACATCGACCAGGAGCAGGTCCTGTTCGACGCGCAGCGGAAGCGGGTTACACCCCTGCGCCGACAGCGACCGGAAGGGCGAACCGGCGCAACCCACCGTGGCGAAGGCCAGGGCGAGCGCGCCGGTCGCGCGGGCCGCGAGTCGCGCGACCCCGTCCCTCACAGGCAGGCGGTCACGTAGTCCGAGCAGCAGTCCCCGTAGTACTCGCAGGCCGAGTCGCAGTAGCAGCTGCCATCGGAGGACGAGCCGCCGCACGCAGCCTCGCACGACGCACCGGACGGCGCGGGGGAGAGCGCCTCGCCTGCGGTGCATGCGCCATAACACACGGCCAGGCAGACCATCCCCTCGGGACAGTTGGAGAGGCACTCGGTGTGGTCGCAGTACGAGCCCTCCCCGCAGTCGTCGTCGGCGAGACAGAGCTGCTGCTCCACCTTCGACTCGACCGTGGAGTAGATCTGGCTGACGTTGAGCTTTTTGATCGTGCCGGTCGGCGTCTGCTTGGAGCTGATGCTGCCGGCGGCGACGAGCGAGCTGTCCATGATCTGCGCGAGCACCGCCTGCTCCTCCTCGAGGGGGAGGCCGAGCGCCGACAGGTTGATGTCGGTGAGCGGCTTGACGACGCTGCTGTTGAGCTTGTGGCCCTCCATCGACGCGCAGGGCGCCGCGATGCACTGGATGCCGCTCGACTGCAGGAGGTAGAACGTGCCGCTCGGGGCCGCCTCGGTGCGCGCCTCGTGGGCCTTGTTGACCTGGAGCTTGGCGAAGCCGTCCTGGAGGTTCGCGAGCGCGCCCGAGAGCAGGACCTGCCCCGCGATCGCGCGGTTCTTCACCTCGTAGCCCTCGTCCTCCGAGAGCCCGGTGTTCGTGAAGTCGAAGTCGGCGACGTAGCAGTCGGCCTGCTTCGTGCCGTCGAGGCAGGTGGTCTTCGCCTTGTTGACCTGCTTGACGTAAACGCCGCCGCACATCGGGTACATGCACTTGCGGAAGTCTTGGCGGGTCACGATGTAGACCGCGTCGCCTGACAGCGCCCTGGGATCGCTCTCTTCGACCGCCTCCTCCTCGTCGTCCGAAGGCAACGAGCCGCCGGGGCACAGGCCGAGACGGTGAGGCCGAGCGAAGCGAGGACGAACAGGTCGATGAGCCGCATTGCGATTTCTCCCCAGTGAGCCTTCGGGTGGGACCGCCCAACCCGCATGCGCCAGGTAGTCCTCTTGCCTACATTTCGCAACCCCAAACGACATCGGCCTCATCGGACAGCGCCGCCCCGCCCAAGGCGGGTTGGCTCGAGCCCGCGACGATCGCGCTCGCTGCGCCGCTACAGCTCGATCACCCCGCGGCCGAGCTCGATCACCTCACCCCCCACGAAGATCTGCCCCGCCTCATCGACCTCGAGGTGGAGCCGAGACGGGCGGCCGACCTGCGCGCCCTGCTGGAGCGTCGCGCGGATGGGCCGCGGGCGGCCTGCGAGCAGCAGGTAGCCGCCGAGGTTGGCGCACGCGGAGCCGGTCGCCGGGTCTTCGAGGACCGCGCCGTTCGCGGTGAAGAAGAAGCGCACGGTCCACGGGTCCGTGTCCTCGCTGACGAGGTACGCCATCGCCTCGTTCCTGGCGGGCGACATCGCGTGGCGAGCGAGCAGCGCGGGGTCGGGCCGCGCGGCGCGTACGTGCTCGGCCGACGCGATGGGGATGACGAGCTGCTCCGTGCCCACGGACACCCAGCGCGCGTCGCCCGTGAGCGCCTCCTCGGGGAGCGCCAGCATGCGCGCGAGCTCGGCACGCGTCGCCTCGGGCGCGCGAGCCGCGGGCGCCTGCGCGGCGCGCAGCGTCCAGCGCGCGGCGCTCCTCTCGACCTCGACCCGCCCGGCGCCCATCTCGAGCACCACTCGCGCTCTCTCGCCGCCGACGACGCTCGCCGTCCCGAGCGTCGGGTGCCCCGCGAACGGCATCTCGATCGTCGGCGTGAAGATCCGGACGCGCGCGTCCGCTCGCTCGCTCGGCAAGATAAACGTCGTCTCCGACAGGTTCATCTGGCGCGCGAGGGCCTGCATGGTGGCCACGTCGAGACCGCGACCGTCCTCGAAG
Organism: Polyangiaceae bacterium; assembly: GCA_016719945.1. Lineage (GTDB taxonomy): Bacteria > Myxococcota_A > Polyangia > Polyangiales > Polyangiaceae > Xiheicaenibacterium. The sequence continues at coordinate 315,525 of JADJYE010000032.1, forward strand.
ACACACAGCGGGTTGCCCGACAGGCGCTCGCCGCCCACCGTGAAGACGTTGAGGATTCGATAGGGGAGGCGCATGAACGGCCCATACCGCAACCCACCTGGGGCCGCGACAGCGAGGGGGGACATGACCGCGACAGATCGCGGGGACATGCCGGCCATGTCCTATCGATCTGTCGCCACCTCAGCTCCTCAGCCGACTATGGACGCCCCAATAACTGCGTTTTCGCAGGAGAAGCGTGGGCAAGGCGGCGCGAAGGGCGCCAACAGGCTCGTAATGGCGACACCCACGGGAGACATGCCGGCCATGTCCCCGCGAGCTGTCGCGGCGAGCCGCTCCACCGCAGCGCCGAGCGCGGCGACGGCGGGCTGCACCCGGGCCCGAGCACCGGGCCCAGACGCCAGCGCCGGACCTCGCTACCCTCCCCCACAGGAGCCAAAGAAGGCGACCGCCTCGACGCAGTCCGGATGACCCAGCAGCCCCGACCCACCCTACGCTTCGCTCGCCCCGCCGTCGCGCTGGTCCGCGCGGTGTCGCCGCGCCTCGAGGACTGCTTGCGCACGGAGGTCGAGCCGAGCATCGACGTCGGGCTTGCGCAGGCGCAGCACGCTGCCTATGTGAGCGTGCTGCGAGAGCTGGCCATCACGGTCGAGCAGGTGGGGGCGAGCGAAGAGCACGCCGATGGCTGCTTCGTCGAGGACACGGCTGTCATCACCGGCCGACATGCGCTGCTCACCATCCCCGGAGCTGCCTCACGCCAGCGAGAGTGCGCGGACGTCTTGCCGGTCCTCGCGCGCCATCGCGAGGTCGAGCGCATGCAGGGGTCGGCGCGGCTCGACGGCGGGGACGTGCTGCGCATCGACGACGTGCTGCTCGTCGGCCTGTCGGGTCGAACGAACGCGGCAGGCGCGGCCGCCTTGCGGGAGGTCGCGGCGCGAGACGGCCTCACGCTCCGCACCGTCGCGGTGAGCGCAGGGCTCCACCTCAAGTCCGCTTGCACCCTGGTGGACGCGCGCACGGCGCTGCTGGCGCCGCTGCCGAACGCCGCCGAGCTGCGCGCGGCGCTCGAGGGCTGCGGCTGCGAGGTGCTCGAGGCGCCCGAGTCGGTGGGCGCGAACGTGCTCGCGCTGGGCGACGTGGTCCTGGTCTCCGCCGCAGCACCGGCGACAGCCGCGCTGCTGCGCGCGCGGCGCGTCGAGGTCGTCTCCATCGACGTGAGCGAGCTGCACAAAGCAGACGGCGCTCTGACCTGTCTCTCCCTACGTGTCCCGAAGGCAGGCGAATGGTGCGTGTGAGCGGCGCTCGCCAGCGCCCTCAGGCCTCCGCTGGCTGCTGCTCGGCAGGCAGCGCCTTCAGGAACGCGGCACGCAGCGTCTCGAGGTGCTAGGCCAGGCGCTCGACCGTCCAGCCCTCGGTCGAGATCGGCGGCAAGAAGACGACCTTCACGTGCGCTGGCCGCAGGCTCAAGGTCGAGCGCCTCCACACGTCTTGCAGACCGATCGTCACCATCGGCACGATCGGCAGCTTCGTCTCGATCGCCAGGTGGCCGATGCCCTTCTTGAACGGCAGCAGCCGCCCCGAGTCCGAGCGGGTCCCCTCGGGGAGGATGCAGACATGCAGGCGGTTATCGCGCAGGAAGGTCGCCGTGCGGCGCAGCGCCGCCTTCGCCTTGTCGGTCTGCCCGCGGTCGAGGAACACATGCCCCGCGAGCCACCAGGCTTGCCCGTAGAAGGGGTAGAAGAGGACCTCCTTCTTGGCGACCCCGACCGTCCCTGCGGGGGTGAGCCAGATCGTCGTGAAGGCGTCCAGCAGCGACGTGTGATTGCACGCGTAGATCGCTGGCCGATCGGGGCCAATGTTCTCTTGTCCAGAGACCGAGACGCGGCAGCCCACACACGCCATCGCCCAGCGGCCGATCCACACCCCGAACGCGTTCGTCACGCGGATACGAGCCACCCGGAAAGGCAGCAGCACCAGTAGCAGCGGGGTCATCACCGCCACCAACACTCCGACACCAGCGAGGCCCGCCGCGATGCGAAGCAGGCTCTTCAACGCCAGCATGCCGGCACGCTAACACGGCCGCCTCGTGCCAGCAGCGCAGCTGATTTGTGCACGTCTCTGCACAGTCGAACTTCGAACACGCGTGTGTTTCAGCGTTCTGTGTGCAGGCACGGTCGTTGCGACAGGCGTGGCATGATCGAGCGAGCTCTCATCTCCACGCTGGTCACTGCGCTGCTGCTCTGCGCCTCACCTCGGCACGCCCGAGCGGAGGCTCCGAGCGCGCCGCCCGAGCCCGCGACAGCCAAGCCGGCCGAGCCTCCTGCGGCTCCGCCTCCCTCGGCTCCCAGGGCGAGTCTGCGAGGAGGGCTCAAGCCAGGCGCGGTGTTGACCGGGCTCGGCGCCCGCCCAACCACCCGCGTGACCGTCAAGACGAGCGGGACCTGGGTCGGGGTGGAGGCGCAGCTCTGAGCGCGCCCTTCGTGCAGCTTCGTGCACACGGCCTGCGCACGGTCCCGCCGATGCACAGCCTTCGCGTCCTCGCGCTCGCCGCGCTCACGCTCGGCGGCGCGACCTGCTTCGCGCTGCCAGCGCGGGCCGAGGACGTCGTCGCCGAGTCTCGCTGGGAGCCCGGCGTCATCCCGGCCATCAACTTCGACAGCGACGTCGGGTTCGGGTTCGGCGCGGTCGGCACGCTCGCCCGCTTCGAGCCAGGGTTCCACCCGTATCGACTGCGCCTCGAGGCGCAGGTCTTCATGAGCGTGGCGATCGATGAGGCAGGCGACGCCTCGCTCCCGTTCCACGACGACACTCTGCGCGTCGATGTCCCAGGCTTGCTCGGGGGTCGGCTCCGCCTGGGCGGCGGGCTCTTCTTCCGGAAGCTCGCGACCTCGGGCTACTACGGCATCGGGCAGCTCTCCCAGGAGCGTCGCTTCTCGGAGGGCGAGCTCGAGGCGAGCGAGCGGGCTCGTCGCTACCACCACTACGATCACCTGACCGCGGGCGTTGACGCCTGGGCACGCGTGGCGCTGTGGCGTCGACCGCGCTCGGAGGGGGGCACGCGGCTCGAGTGGCTCACCGGCCTCCACGGCTCGTTCCATGAGGTCTCGCCCTACCCGGGCAGCAAGCTCGCGCAGGACCAGGCCGCGATACAGGCCGGCTCGCAGCGCCCCGAGCTCGCGCTCCTGCACGGGGTCGGCCAGCACGGGCTCTGCGAGGTCGACGGCGGGCTCGTGATCGACGACCGCGACCACGAGCACTGGCCCACCCGCGGCACGCTGACCGAGCTATCGGCGCGAGCCGCCGGGGGCGGACAGGCGATCGGCTATGGGCGCCTCCACGCCGCGACGCGCTGGTTCGCGCCCCTCCATGGCGAGTGGCTCGTCTTCGCCAGCCGCGCGCTGGCCGACGTCATCGTCGGCGACGCGCCGGTGTACGAGCTCGGCGCGGTGGGCGTCATGGACCGCAGCGACGGGCCAGGCGGCAGCCGCTCGGTCCGCGGCGTCGCAATGGGTCGGCTGCTCGGCCAGGCGAAGGTGCTCGCCAACGCCGAGCTGCGGGCGCAGGCGCCGTGGTTCACGATCGCCGGTGAGCGCTTCCGCGTCGGCTTCGTCGCCTTCTTCGACGCGGGTCGGGTCTGGAGCACCCTCCCTCCTGACGCGGCCCTCGACGGACCCTGGGCCCCCTTCGACGCGGGCCTCGGCGGCGGCCTGCGATTGCGCTGGTCCGAGACCCTGATCGTGCGGGCCGACGGCGCCTACTCCCCAACCCGCGGGACGCCGGGCTTCTACGTGGACGTCGGCCAGGCGTTCTGAGCGAGGGAGGCCGGCGGCCCGACGACAAGACGAGGCGCCTGGGAACCTCGAACGCTCGGCCCCATGGCGCCAGCGTCGCCTCAAGACCCGTACAAAGCCGCGACGACGTCCTCGGCCCGACGGGCGACCCGCGCGCGATCGCGAACTCTCGCTCGAGCGCCTCGAGCTCGGCCGTGTCCCCTCTCCAAGCTGCGTGGCGGACACGACCGGCGAAACGACCCATGGGCCCGGTCGTTCGCCGACGAATCTCGTCGACAATGGCATCGAAGCGGTCCCACTCACCGAGCAGACCCCACGCACGAGCGATCTCCCATTGGAGCGTGATGACCCGCGCGTCGATGCGCATCGCCATTCGCACGCGCGGGAGCGCGTCGCGGAGGTGGCCGGTCTCGAGCAGGAGGCGTCCCGTCCACTCGTGGGTATCCGCGCGCTGTGGTGCGAGCCTCAACGCCGTCCGGAACCGGCTCGCGGCCGAGACGGGCTCACCCCCGTGAAGCGCGAGCTGTCCCGCGGCGAGGTGTGCCTCTGCGAGCTCGGGGGACAGCTCGAGGGCCCGGCGGGACGCCGCATTTGCGCGCTCGAGCGTGGCGTCGCGAGGCGATTGATAGAAGAGGCTCCTGGCCTGGGCCATGGCGAACCCGGCGAGCACGCGTGCATCGTTCGGGGCGAGCAAGAGCGCCTGCTCGTAGAGCTGCACGGCCGCATACAAATCCTCCGCGTGGGGCAGGTGGTACTTGTGCCGCGCGCGCAGCACGAGCTCGAGGACCGTCGCCTCCCGCCGCGGGAGCGTCGTAGCGTCGGCGGGCGAGTCGAGGTCGAGCGCCGCCGCGATCGCTCGCGCGACGGTCTCGGCGACGGCGTCGACGCGCGCTGGCCCGACCGCGAGGTCGAACCGTACTCGCGGTCGGCCCCCTGCATCGAGCCCCGAGATGAGGATCTCGCCCTCGCCCTCCCCGGCGCGCAGGCCGGAGACCATCAAGTCACCGATATCCGTGTCCTCCGTCGACTGGTCCATCGTCAGGTCGACGAAGGCCCTCGGCAGGACACGAAGCCGCGGCACGCGGCCGAGGATCTGCGTGACCCGATCGAAGAGCGCTTCAGTCAGGTACGTCGAGCGTAGCGGCTCGGCGAAGGGCAAAACGACGACGGTGCGGAAGGCACCCGCAGGCAACGACGGGACCTCGAGCTCGAGGGGGCCGACCTCTCCGCCGTTCGCGAACAGCGCCGACAACGACGCCGAGAGCGCCTCGGCCGACCGATAGCGGAGGGCTGGATCCTTCGACATCACCTTCTTGACGATCTCGGCGAACGCGGGCGTGACGCTTGGCGCTCGCTCGCGCACGTCGGGCGGCTCCTGGAGCAGTCGGGCCGCGAGGAGGGCGGGCATCGAGCTCGCGGAGAACGGGAGCGAGCCCGCCACCATTTCGAACAGCGTCACGCCGAGGGCATAGAGATCGGAGAGCGGGGTGGCAGGCTCCCCCGCGGCCTGCTCGGGGGCCATATAGGCCGGTGTCCCAGCGAACGTGCGTGCGCCGGCTTCGTCGCGCGTCTCGTGGGCGATCCCGAAGTCGGTCACGACCACCCGCCCGCCCCGCGCGACCATGATGTTGTCGGGCTTGACGTCTCGGTGGACGATCCCGACGGCGTGCGCAGCGGCGAGCGCATCGGCGATACCGACGCCGATGCGCGCTGCGGTAGCGACGTCGAAGGTCCTCCGGCGTTCGAGGATGCTCCCGACCGACTCTCCGTCTACGAGCTCCATGGTCAAGAAGCGCGTCCCGCCGGCCTCGCCGAGCTCGAAGGTGCGGGCGACGTTGCGATGGGTCACGCGACGCGCGAGGCGAACCTCGTTTCGAAAACGATCGAGACAGCATGAGCGTTCAGCACCGCGGTCCGTGCTAGGCTCTTTCCATGTCGCTGAGGCCACGAAGGCTCGTGCGGATAGCGACGTGAGCGCTGGGCGTCGCGCTCGGGTCATGCTCACGTTTGGCGCGGCCTCGGGCACCAGGAGTCCGTTCTGTTTGGGACGACCACGGTGGCGTTCTCGTGCGGCGGGCCGAACCACGGCCTCGCGACCCATGCGTACGAGCGTGACGCGGGGTTTCGCTCGCTGGTTCGCGAAAGGGTGGCCCTGCTCGACGACGATGAGCTCCCGGAGCGCCTCCTGCGACAGCTCCCCGAAAGAGACACCGCGCGCGCGCGGCTGACGCGGTGCTCACGACGCCGAGCTGGAGCTGCCTGGGCTCCCTGAGGGTGGCACGATGATGAGCGATTGCATTCTCTCAATGGTCAGCCATGCCGAGTAGCCCTGACGATCCGGCGATCCTCACTGGCGCTGCCAGGCTCCGGTTGCCGCCCCGCCACGATCGCGTCGCTGCTCTGCGCGCGATCATGGGTCCGGGAGATCCCGCCGCGCGTCAGCTCGCGCTCGGCATCCGCGCCACGGCACACCGGCACTTCGACCGTCACGTCGTGCCTCGCGTGGCCGCGCACTGGCCTGCGCTCTTCACGCAACCCTTCTACGAGAAGCTGCGCATTGGGGCCTGCGATCTCTACGCGTCGGCGCCTTACACGGCGTTCTTCTGCGCGCCCCGCCGGCCCCCGCTGGTGCGCCTGGTCACCGGCCTCGGCGACTCGCTGCCGCTCTCTATCGCGGCGCTCGCCATGATCGGGCGCGGCGCCATGGGCGTGCTGGGCCGCGTCGCGTACCGCGAAGAGCACCGGCGCATCGCCTTGGTCGCGGCGTTCATCGTGGTCGTCGATCACGTCTTCGATCACTGCATGAGCGACCCCCCGGAGGAGCGCGAGCGCCGGCTGCTGGGGGTGCTGCGCGGGACGGCTCCGCCGACCTCCCCGGAGCTGGCCCTGGTCGCGTCGCTCGCCCGCGGTATGGCCGAGGGGCTCGACGCACGGGATCGCGTCGTGTTCGAGGCCGCGATGGACCAGGTCTACGGGTGGATCCGCGCAGAGGTTCGCGCCATGCTCGGCGAGCCCGACCCCTCGGGGATGGGCCACCGCCTCGCCGGCGTACAGGGCACCATCGACGGGCTGCTCTTCCCGGTGGCACGGTACGGCGGCGAGGGGACGCGGCGATGGATGGTCGACGTCTCCCTGTTCGTCCAGATCGCAGACGATTGGCTCGACGCTGACGCCGACCTGGCCTCGGACCGCACCACGCCGGTGCTCACGGGCGAGTGGACGCTGCAGGACGTCGAGGCCTCGTGGCGACGCTCGGTGGCAGGCCTGGAGCAGCTCCTGCGCGACGTCGGCCTCGACTCACCTCGGTACGTGAGGTTCGTGCGCGAAGCGTACGTGCTCATGATGGGGGACGTGATCGGCGCCATGGCGCAGCGGCCGGACGCCTAAACGATGGGAGCCCACTCTTCACCCCCGGCGCCAACAGCTCAGCGGCGGAGCCTCGCGCCCGTCGTGCTCGTCACTGGGAAGGGAGGTGTTGGCAAGACCACCGTGGCCGCGAGCCTGGCGGTGCTTTACGCGGAGACCCACGGCACGGCGACCTTCGTCGAGCTCGGGGACGGCCAGTCGGGAAAGCGCGCCCTCGCGGGGGCTGGGGTCGGCGTCGAGCACCTGGTGATCCGCCCCGACGAGGCCCTCCATCGCGGAGCGACGCCGCTGTTCGGCTCGGCGATGCTGGCGAAGCTGGCCCTCGGCAACTTCGCGATGAGGCCGCTGCTTCGCGCCGCCCCCGCGGTGCGCGAGCTGGCCATGCTCGAGGCGATCCGCCAGATCGCTGCGGAGCGACCGAACAGGCGCGTGGTGGTCGATCTGCCCGCGACAGGGCACAGCGTGGCGTGGCTGCGCGTCCCGAGGCAGGGCAAGGATTTCCTCGGAGAGGGCCCGCTCTTCGAGCTCTGTGATCGGGTGGCGAGGGAGCTGCTCGCACCGAGCCGATCGTCGATCGTGGTGGTGAGTCTCCCGGAGAAGCTCGTCCTCGAGGAGACGCTCGAGCTCTGCGGTAGCATCGAACGAGACGCTGGGATGCCGGTCGATCGCATCGTGGTGAACCGCGTCCCGGTGGCGCTCCCCCGCGGCGCCCTGGAGGACGCGCGGATGGGGGCGGCCGCAGGGGGCCCGCTCGCCACTGCCTTCGCGGCGCTGGCCGAGGTGCTCGAGGCGCGAGCGGCGGCCAGCGCCTCCGCGCTCTCCGCGCTCGAAGCCCTCACCCACCGCGAGCACGACCTCTGGCGGTTGCCCCTGGCCGCCGTGGACCCGCGTGCGAGCGAGGTCGCCCGCTGGCTCCGCGAGGAGGGCGCCGCGTGAAGAGGGGATCCGAGAGGGCCCCGGCGCCGCCGGAGCCGCGGGTCATCGTCTGCGCTGGCGGCGGCGGCGTGGGCAAGACCACGACCTCAGCGGCGCTCGCGGTCGCGCTAGCCAGGGACGGCGCTCGCGTCCTCGTGGTGACGATCGATCCCGCTCGACGGCTGGCGGGCGCGATGGGGGTCGCCATCTCCGACGTCGCCACGCCGGTGCCGCTGGTGGGCGCCAAGGGCAGCCTCCACGCGTTGATGCCCGACCCCCGCCGCTCGATGCGCACCTTCCTCGAGCACCTCTTCGCAGGGCATCCCGCCGGGCGCGAGCGGCTCCTCTCGAACCGCCTCTACCAGGGGCTCGCCGACGCCGCTGCGGGGGTCCACGAGCTGGTGGCCATGAACCTCGTGGCCCACGCCTCGGTCGGCGGTGCGTTCGAGGTCATCGTCATCGACACCGCACCCTCGCGCCACGCGATCGACTTCGTCACCTACCCCGGCCGCCTCGCTGCGCTGCTGAGCGGCCGCCCCGTTGGCTGGCTCGCGGGCCTCGCCCAGCGCGCCGCGACGCCCCCTGGAGAGGCCCGATCGGGGGGCCTGCTCTCGTGGGGCGGAGGTCGCGTCGAGGGGATCCTCGCGCGTGTCACTGGGCCGCACCTGGTGCGTGACACGGCGAGCCTCTTCGCAGAGCTGGCGACGGTTCGTGAGAGGTTCGTGGACCTCACCGACCGGGCCTCGACGCTCCTGCTCGGCGTCGGCGCGAGCTACGTGCTGGTGGCCGCGCCGACGGCGGCGGCACGCGACGACGTCCTCTACCTTGCGAAGCGCCTCACGAAGCTGGGGCGGACGCCGAGCTGCCTGGTGCTCAACCGCGCCGACACCGTCGCCGCTCCTTCCTCCAGCGCCTGCGCGGGGCGGCCGGGGTCTCGCCGCCGATCGCGCGCGCGATCGGCGTCCTGGAGGCCGAACGCGCGAGCCGCAGCGAGGCTGCCCAGGCGCTCGAGCGCGCTCTCTCTTCGGCCCTCCCGCGCGTCCCCATCGTGCGCCTTCCCCACGTGGAAGCCGTCGCCCCCGAAGCCATCGTGGGGGCCCTCTCGGAGAGCCTCGCGCTCCACCTCGGCGTGCTGCTATCGACCGCCAGGTGAGCGCGATCGCCGACCAAGCTATTGCGGTGGGTGCCGCCTCTCACGGCGCCGGCGAAGAGGTCGTGCTGAGCTAAGCTCTCCGGGACCGAGGGGATCCTGGTCGACGTGGGCCAGGCCCCCGCGGACGGCCCAGCTGGATCCGAGATACGGATCACCGCCGATCCACTCGCCCCATCCTACCCTGTAGGTTCCTGGGGTTTCCGCGCCTCCGAGGTCGGCACGACCCTTGCTCAGGTGCGGGCACCATGAAGAAGGCGCTCCTCACGCTCCTCCTGCTCGCCCTGGCGATCCTCACCGGCTGCGAAGAGGCCGACTCGACCGAGTCGGAGTCCTCCGACGCCGTGTCGGACTCGGGCCCGCTCGTGAAGCGGAACACGTCGACCGAGGTCTGGGCGGTCGAGAACGCTTGGGCCGATCGCGACACGCCGAGCGCCAAGAAGGCGGGCGTGGCGTGGGCGGAGAACAGCGGCCTCTCCTGGGAAGAGAAGTACACCCGCTGGATCGAGACGATGGAGACGATGCCCGCCTCTGGCGGCTGGGGCACGACCATCACGCTGACGACGCCGTACGGAGACAAGAAGCTCCCCGGCCCGACGCTCGAGTGCGCGGAGGTCGCGATGATGATGCGCGCGACGTTCGCGTCTTGGTACAAGCTGCCGTTCTACCTGCGCGGCTGGGACGCTGCGACGCGCAAGTCGATGTTCGCGGGGCACTTCGGCTTCGTGAACTCGAACGGCGACCCGGTCAGCCCGTTTCCCCACTTCCGCGACCAATACAAAGACTTCGAGAAGTCGTGGAAGCCCGGTGACGCCTGGCCGAGCGACGCCAAGCTCCGCGCGAAGCACCTCGGCGGCGACGACACGGTCGAGTTCCTCAAGGACGCGACCGGCGAGGAGCTCGGCGCGGGCGCGTACTTCGACGAGATCTACCTCAACAAGCGCACCGGCCACTTCATGCGCCTGCTCCTGCTCTACTTCGGCAGCGTGAACCTCGCGGACGGCTCGAACATGTTCCACCTCGCCCCCGAGGCGACGCGCGCCGGCGACGTGCTGCTCGAGCGCTGGCAGAAGAAGGGCATCGGCCACACCATCCCGGTCATCCGCGTGACGAAGCCCCTCGAGGGCAAGCTCGCGATCGAGGTCGCCACCGGCTCGATGCCGCGCCGCCAGCCCCGCTACGAGGACGCCCTCTCGGCCCGCCGCTACTTCACGATGGAGGAGACCGGCGGCGAGGGCACCGCGAGCGACGGCAACGAGTTCGCGAAGCTGGGCGGGGGTATCCGCCGCTGGCGCACCCCGATCAACAAGAACGGCCGCTGGAGCAACGACGTGTCCGCCGACAGCAAGCCCTCCTACATCTCGGACAGCGACACCGCGGCGATCGCGGCGCGCCCCGCGCGATTCGACGAGATCCTGGTCACCGGCTCGCCCGAGGAGACGAAGGCCGCGCTGGTGTCGGTCATCAACAACGCCCGCCAGCACCTGGTCGAGCACCCCGCGAGCTGCTCGGCCCGCAGCAACCGCGAGAAGGCCTTCGAAGATCTGTACGCCATCGCCGACAAGCTCGGCACGACCAAGACCGCCCTCGACGAGGAGCTGCGCGTCGAGGCCGACTACTCCTTCGCCCCGCTGGTCTACGAAGAGTCGAAGACCTGCTGCTGGAACAGCACCACCCCGGCGATGGCCGAGATCGTCCTCGACTTCGCTCGCGTCGAGCGCGAGGAGGCCGAGGCCGCCGGCGAGTGCCGCGAGCCCACGGTCTTCAAGAGCCGCACCGACGGCTACAAGCTGTGGGCGGATCACGCCAAGGCGATGGGCCGCGAGGCCGACTGGCTCGCCTGGAGCGAGGACGAGCCCTGCGCCCAGAAGGACGTCGCCGAGGACACGGCGGACGAGCTCGACGCGACGGCCTTCTGCTCGCTGCCCTGACGGTCAGCCGCGCAAGAGCGTCACGACGATGAACGCAGCGTAGAGGGAGACCGCGATGGCTCCCTCTACCCGGGTGATGACCCGCTCGGTGCGGATGAACGTGGCTCCGGCGATGGTGAGGAGCGCGAGGGCACCCAGGTCGAAGGCGAGAGCGCTCAGACTGGCGGAGACCGGAGCGACCGCCGCGGCCGCGCCGAGACAAAGGTAGACGTTGAAGATGTTCGAGCCCACGACGTTGCCTACCGCGATGTCGGAGTGACCGCGCAGCGCGGCGATCACGCTCGTCACCAGCTCGGGCAGCGACGTCCCGACTGCCACGATGGTCAGCCCCACCAGACGGTCGCTCATGCCGAAGGCGCGAGCCATCCCCACGGCCCCTCCCACGAACAGCTGCCCTCCCACCAGCAGCACGCCGAGACCGAGCACTGCGATGACGGCCGATCGCGTCTTGCTGCCGCCAGACGGCGCGCCCGCGGCCTCGCTCGCGCCGGCTGCGGCGATCGTGTCGAGACGCGCGACGGCGACGACCGCCGCAACGCGGGCCGCCCGCACCATCCACGCCGAGTACCCCGCGGCGACGAGCAACAGGCCAGCCGCCTCCAGCGGCTGCACCGCACCGTCGAGCGCCAACAGAGGCAAGAGCGCCGTGCTCAAGAGCAGCATCGGGAGCTCGCGCCTACGCAGCGTCCCGTCGACGCGCGCTGGCTTCACGAGCGCAGCGACGCCGAGGATGAGACCAATGTTGGCGACGTTCGAGCCGATGACGTTGCCCATCGCGACGTCGCCATGTCCGCTCAGCGCCGCCTCAACCCCGACGATGACCTCCGGAGCCGAAGTGCCATAGGCGACCACCGTGAGCCCGACGATCACCTGGGGGATGCGCAGCGCGAGCGCCAAGCGCGATGCCCCGGCGACGAACCACTCGGCGCCGAAGTAGAGCAACAGGCCCCCTCCGAGAAGCTGGACCGCGACCATCATAGGTGGGCGAGCACGGTACTTCGTTTCAGACCGGCTCGCTCGCTGGAGCTGGCCCCCCGATGGTTTCAGCCAGCGGGCACCAGCCGCTCCTCCGCCAGGTGGGCGCAGGAGCGGCCCGCCTGCTTCGAGCGATAGAGCGCCGCGTCCGCCACCGCGAAGAGCCCCTTCGGGTCGTCGCAATGCGCGGGGAAGGTCGCCCCCCCGAGGCTCACCGATATCCCACCGGCGCGCGCCTCGCGATCGATGCGTGAGAGGACCGCCGCGAGGCCCTGCCGATCGAGATCGGGCAGGAGCACGACGAACTCGTCCCCGCCATAACGCGCGAGCGAGTCGCCGGCGCGGGTCGTGCGCTCGAGCAGCCGGGCGACGCGCTTCAACAGATCGTCCCCGGCCTCGTGCCCGCGCGTGTCGTTCTCGACCTTGAAATGGTCGACGTCGGCGATCAAGAGCGACAGCGGGCTCACGCTCCGCCTCGCCCGGTCTGCGAGCAGCGCGAACCGCTCGTCGAGCTCGCGCCGGTTCGCGAGGCCGGTGAGCGCGTCGGTCCGCGAAAGACCGAGGGCGCGCTCGAAGAGGCGGAGGTTGTCGATGACGAGCGCCGCCTGATCGATGAACACGTCGAGGTGCTGGAGGCGCTCCTCGGCGATCGGACCCCCATAACGATCGTCGGCGAAGACGAGCCCAAAGGGCGCCCCGCGCGCGCGCAGGGCGGCGACCACGAAGGGCGTGCGCACGTCGAGCTGGTCGAAGGGCCCACGATCGCTCGGCTCGAAGAGGAGCGCGCCAGCAGCAGAGAAGGCGCGAGCGAGCCACGGGTCGTCCTCGCGGAGCTCCATCCGCTGTACGGTCCGCGCGAGCGGACCCGGCGTCGGATCGGAGGCGCCGTCGAGGGTGCGCTCGACGTCGACGTCCTCGAGCTCGAGGCTCTCCCACACGCGGTGCGCCTCGGCCTCGTCGGCGGGCCCCTCGGCCCACGCCCCGACCAGGCGATCGGACGCACGAAGGAACAGCGCCGCCCGGTGGAACCCGAGGCCGAAGCCCGCGGTGAGGCCACGCAGGAGCAGCCGCTGCGCGAGCGCCTGATCGCTGGTCGCGAGCATGCGCGAGGTCACCTTTCGGAGCGTGGCGAGGCTGGATGAGCTGAAGGACAGCTGGTCGAGGACGCGCGCGACGTCGCTCGGCCCGAAGAGGTCGAGCAAGATGCGCGGGAGGATGGCGCGCAGCTCGACCGACAGCTCGTCCACCGCGAGCCGCCGCTTCTTGTCCGCGATGGCCAGCTCGAGGGCGAGCATGGGGCCCGTCGCGACCGACTGGAGCGAGAGACCATCGCCGCGCAGCGCGAGCTTGAGGAGCTGCCGGGCGCCGACAGGCAGCTCATGAGCAGAGCCTTCAGGCAGCACGAGGCTGAGGGCGAGCGGTCGCTGCAGGCGCCGAAGCGTCGCGGAGAGGTGCGGCGGAACGGCCGCGAGTCGAGCCGCTCGCTCCACCTCGACCGGGAGCGCGACAGAGGTCTCCTCGGCCCTCCCCTTCGCCATTACTCCCCGCCCGAGAGGACCGGCAGGGCCCGCGCGTGCCGCCGCGTCGGCGCCGCCTCGACGGGTCGCGGGCGGATCTCGGCGGGGCGCGCGTCCCAAGCCGCCTTCACCTCGCGGTCGAGCAGGTGCGTCGGCCGCACGTTCTGGAGCGCGTGCAGCATCACGCTCTTGAGCTGCGGGTTCGACGCCTCGAGCTGCACCAAGAGCTCACCGATCGCCTCGCGCTTGAGCCCCTCCTGCGATCCGCACAGGTTGCACGGCAGGATGGGGAACTCCTGCTCGGCAGCGAGCGCGACGAGGTCGGCCTCGGCGCACTCGATCAGCGGGCGGATCACCTGGAAGCGCCCGTCGTCGGTGGTGTAGCGGGCGGGCATCGCCTGGAGCCTACCGCTGTAGAACAGGTTCAAGAGGAACGTCTCGAGCGTGTCCTCGCGATGGTGGCCGAGCGCGATCTTGTTGCAGCCGAGGCGCTCCGCCGCGGTGTAGAGGATGCCGCGGCGCAGCCGCGAGCAGAGCGAGCAATACGTCGCCCCTGGCTCGAGGTGCGAGACGACGACCGAGTACGTGTCCTCCGAGAGGATCTCGAACGGGTACCCTCGCGCTTCGAGCCACGCGCGGAGCGGCGCTCCGTCGTAGCCGGGCTGCTGCTGGTCCAGGTGCACCGCGACCAGCTCGATCGAGAACGGCATCCGCGCCTTCACGCCGTGAAGGAGGTGGAGCATGCCGTAGCTGTCCTTGCCGCCCGACAGCGCGACCATGATCCGGTCTCCTGGCTCGAGGAGCTGGTAGTCGGCCGAGGTCTGCGCGATCTGGCGCTGCAGACGTTGCTCGAGGCGGCTCTGCTTCATGCTGGCGCGAACCATGCCACGGCTCTTCAGCCAGCGCACCGGCCAAGCCACCGCCAACCCTCGGTGATACGGTCGGCCGGTGCTGGTCGCGCGCCGGGTGCCGGTCCCCGTGGGGCTCGTGCGGTTTACGGATCGCGCAGACTCGTACTCCATCGCGGTCAAGATGACGTTCGACATCGCGCACGCGGGCTGGGCGACCCGCCTCGCCGACGCCGACCCGCTCTCTGCGGACGTCCTCGATGAGCAGGAGTCGCGTCGCTACCCATCGGATTTCGTGCCGATGAAGCTGACCTGCGACGTCTTGCTGGTGGGAGAGGCCCTCGGCGATCAGGAGACCCCAGTGCGCGTGCGAGCTTCGGGGCTCTCCAAGTCGGCCTCGTGCGCCGCCCTGCTGGGCCCTCTTCCGGCGGACCGGACCGATCCGCTGGCGCAGGACGCTCCCCTCGACCAGCGCCTTCCGTGGCCGCAGCTGCCGCTCGAGGTCGGGGTCGACTACGGCGGCGTGAACCTGGGCGCCATCCTCCCGGGCCCGATGCCCTCGGCCGCGCTCGTGTTCGACGGTCAGGTCCAGTCGGCGATCGCGCAGCCCCTCCACATCGACACGATCCTCCTCGATCCCGTAGAGGCGACCTGCAGCGTCATCTTCCGCGGTCTCTTCCAACACCCCGGCAGCGTGCATCGGAGCCTGCTCTTCGTCGTCGATCCCAACAAGAGCCTCGCCTCCGTCCCGATCGAAGAGGTCGAAGCGTGGCCTCGCGTCCCGGTCGAGATGGCCCCCGACGCGATGGTCGACGCGACATACGGCGTCGGCGCCCCTGAAGCCCCGGTGCTCGATCTCGAGGACGCGGAGGATCAGGAGGAAGAGGCCGGCCCCGACTCGGACACGGCCGTGAGGCCCATCCCCCGGACCGCGCCCCCTCCAGCACCTGTCCAGGCCGAGCCGGAGGCCGAGCCAGGTCCACCCTCGCTGCGCGCCGCGGGCCTGCCGTTCTTGCCCAGGCTCGACTCCCCCTACGCGCAGGAGGACGACGAAGACCCCCGCTCGTCCTCGCGCACCCCGCTCCTGGTCATCGGCCCGATCGGGACGCCGCTCGCGTACCCGCCGGTGCCCTTCAAGACCTCACTTCGCAGCGAGGATCCCGAGGACACCCTCCCGGGCGTCACGCCTGCTGCGCCCCCCCGCGACCGCTGAGCCCTGCGGCAGCGGCTCCGCAGCCGCCGCAGGTGCGGCAGCCGCTCCACAGGGTCTCGCACCCTCATTTCGAGGCAAATTTGCGGCATTCACGGTGGCACGAGCGCTGCAATCGGGTCCTACGACGGCGGCGCACTGAGCGTCGCCCCAGAAGGAGAACCCCCCATGTCCCGCACTCTGAAGGTCGCTCTGGTCGCTCTCGGTCTCTCGGTCTTCCCCGTCTCGTACGCGCTCGCCGACAGCCCTGCCGAGCAGAAGGCCGGCAAAGCCGAGGCGGCCAAGAAGAACTTCCCGATGGCCGGCGCGGAGTTCATGGAGAAGCTCGAGGACCGGATCGAGAAGCGCCGCGACCGCATCACCGACCGCATGGCGAAGCACAGCGTCCCCGCTGCGACCCAGAAGGAGGTCCTCGCCGACTTCGACGCGGGCGCCGAGAAGGTGCGCGCCGCCGGCAAGACCGCAGCGAAGGACGGCACCGTGACGCTCGACGAGGCCAAGACGGTCCACGGCGTCGTGAAGGAGGTCAAGAAGGAGCTGCGCAAGGAGCACGGCAAGGGCAACGGCGGCGGCAAAGGCAAGAAGGGCAAAGACGGCAAGGGCAAGGAAGGCAAGGGCAAGAAGGGCAAGGGCCAGCCCGCCTGAGCGCGCCAAATGACTTCGAGGTCGGAAAGGGCGACGCGGCGAGGCCCTCCTCGCCGCGCCGCTCGCTTCAGTCGTTCGCGAAGTCGGTCCAGCCGCTCATCCAGTCGTCAGACGCGTCCTTGAACGCGCCGACGTAGGTGGCCGTCGGGTCGAGAGCATCACCGACCGGCTCCCCGCCCGGGATCATCGCAGCGGGCCCGGGGCTGGGCGTCGACGCGAAGCAGAAGCTCAGGTCAGGCCCCTCGCTGGTGTTCCCTTCGCCGCCCTCAAACCAGGCGATCTCGTCGAACCCGCCGTCGTCGTCCTCGTTGGGCAGTCCGTCGTCCGACTCCGGCTGGTCCTCGACGTATGCGACGTCCTCCACGGACATCCTCACGAAGACCGAGTGCGTGAGCTCCACCTCCGTCGGGGGCACGTCGCGGAAGTCCACCCCAGCCTCGAAGCCCGCCACCAGCGCGTTGGTGATGGTGGCGTTGAACCCTCGCCGAAAGAGGAAGCCGAACTGCTGCTTCGGCTGGTCGGAGTCCTGGCCGCAGAGCGTCACGTTCGAGATCTTCGGGTTCGTCACCGGAGCGACCTCGGGATCGTCCTTGTCGTTGTCGGCCTCGAAGCCGTTGGCGTCGTCAGCGATGGTCGGATCCTGGACCAGGAACAGGAACTGCAGCGACCCGGTGTAGCCCGAGTCGAAGTCGAAGCCGTCGTCGCCGTTGCGATAACAGACGAGATGGGAGGCGTTCACCGTGCCGCCGAAGAACTCGAAGCAATCGTCGAGCGTGTTCTTGACCTGCACGAAGTCGACCGTCGTCCCGCGGCCCACGCCCGCCAGGGTGAGGCCGTTGATCTCGTTGCCGTCGGAGATCTCGATCCCGCCGAACTCGATGCGCACGTGCTCGAGGGTCCCGCTGTCGTCGTCGGCGTCGGTGCCGCCGTAGAGCTGCGGCTCCTGGAAGCCCTCGACCTCGGCCTCGCCGCCCGCCTCGTTGATGGGCGCCTTGCCCAGGATGACCACGCCACCCCAGTCTCCCTCCCCGCGCTCGCCAGCCGGCAGCGCGCTCGTGAAGACGATCGGCTGCGTGGCGGTTCCACGGGCGTCGATCTTCCCGCCGCGCTGGACGACGAGCGTCCCGAGGGACGCCTTGTCACCCACGATGGTGGTGCCGGGCTCGATGGTCAGCGTCTCCCCAGCGGGCACGGAGACGACGCCCTTCAAGATCCAGAGGGTGTCACTCGTGAGGGTGATCGACGAGATCTCTCCCTCGAGCTCTTGCTCGGTCGCGGGAGGTCCGCCGCCCTCGCCTCCGCCGCCCTCCTCGCCGCCACCATTACCGCCGGTCTGCGACGGATCGTCGTCCCCACAGGCGCCCGCGAGCGCCGCGAGGGAGAGCAGCAGCGAGGTCGTCACCATTCGGTTCAAGCTCATGGATCGTGTCTCCTTAGTGATTGCGCGCGAACAGTGCTGGTCGCGCGTGAATGGCAGGCGCCGCCGCTGTGACGATTGTGGAGCGAATCAATAAGTCAGCCCGAGACCGAGCGAGAACGTGCGCCCCAGCGAGTACGACTCACGGAGAGCGCGACCGCCTTCGGTGTCGTGCGCGCGCTCGACGGGCAGGTCGATCAGGTTGCTGGCCGACCCGCGGACCTCGACGTGCTCGCCGATCCTCTGACCGACGGTGACGTCGAGCCCGTGCCGCGGGCGCTCGTACACATCCGGGATGCCATTGGCGCCCACCAGCGTGAGCCGCGGCCCCACCAGGTTGTAGAGCACCCGCGCGCGCGTCCCGCTCTCCTCGTAGTCGAAGTCGAGCGCGACGTTCGCGAGGTACGGCGCCTGGAACGACAGCGGTCGCGACGAGCTGGTGAGCGCGGCGGCGCGCTCGGGGTCGAGGGAGACGCGAGAGTGGCTGAACGTCACGTTGGCGACCAGCGACAGCGGCCGCAGGACCGGCGCCATGAAGTCGAGCGACTTCCTCGCCTCGAGCTCGACCCCGAACAGATCCCCGCCCAGACCGTTCTCATAGCTGATGACGCCGTTGCCGGAGCTGGGGTCGAGCACCTGCTCGATCGGGTCGCTGAACCGCTTGTAGAAGGCGCTCACCGCGAGCACCTCGCGCGGCGTGGGGAACAGCTCGAAGCGGGCGTCGGCGTTGAGGATGCTCGTGTTGACGAGCTGGGGGTTGCCTCTGACCTGCGCGTCACCGAAGTAGTCGGTGAAGGCGAACGGGGCGATCTCTCGCAGCTGCGGGCGCGCGACGGTCCGCGTGACGGCGAGCCTGAGGTTCGCGCGGGGGATGGGGCGCCAGATGAGGGAGGCGGCCGGCAGGATGGCGACGTCGTCCAGGGTCGCCGTCGTGCGCTCGGCGGTCGGGTCTACCGGGTCGAACGGGGTGATGGTCTGGCTCGAGACCTCGACCCGCGGGCCGAGGACGATCCGCAGCTCGGGCGTCAGCTTCGCGTCCAGCATCGCGTACCCCGCATAGACGTCGAGCCCGGCCTCGTAGCCGTCATTGCCTGCGGTGTTCTCTTCGAGCTCCAGGAAGCCGCCGCGGATGTTCTCGTCGCTGAACAGCGTGTCGGGGCAGTCGAGCGCATACGGCCGCGCGCAGGTATCGAACCCCTCGGGGGCGCCATCCCTGTCTGGCCGGAACCTGAAGCGACGCGCCTCGAAGTCGCGGCGGCGCACGCTGCCGAAGGCGCCGAGCTTGAGGCTGAGGCGCTCCTGGTCGGTGAGCAGCGGCTGGGTCAGATCGAGCTTGGCGGTGACCGTCGTCTCTCCCTGCTCGGAGAAGAAATGGGAGCCGCTGTTCGAGTCGTCCTCGAAGGCGTAGAGACCGAGCGTCCCGTCGAGCTGGTAGACCGCGCCTCGGCTGTCGGGCTCGTCGCGAGACGCGCGCGCGACGCCCACGCCATAGCCGATCTTCAGGCCGTTCAGCGCGCGCACGACGCTCTCGCCGTGCAGCTCAGCGAAGGTGAGCGCGCGGCTCACGAAGCTGACCCGCGAGTCGTGTACCACCGCGCCGCCGCGCTCGTCGTGGTTCCCCTCCAGGAGCGTCACCTCGCTGTCGGAGGCGCGCGTATGGAGACCTGTCAGGCTGATGGAGTGATCTTCCCCGATCTCGAGGGTGACTCCGCCCAGGACCCCCCACGACACCTTGTCGGTCCCACGCTCGTAGGTGAGGTCGTTCAGCCGGTCGAGGCCGTCGATGAGCCCCTCCTCGCCTGCGCTCCCGACGCTGTAGCTCCGAAGAATGCCGCCGACTCTTCGCTCGAAGCGCCGGTCGTAGACCAACGCGCCCATGACCCCGACCTTGCCCCACGACCCGAGCGACCACGAGTTGGCGGCCACGACGTTGCCCGAGTGCGCCGGGGGGCCGAGCGTGCGGCGGACCGAGAGCGGGCTGTTCAACAACACGCCGTAGTCGGCGATCCGGTCCCGCGTGATGAGCTCCCCGCTCTCGTCCTCGACGCCGCGAACCACCTTGCTGCGCGGGAGCTGGTCGGGCAGCGACCGGGTGCCGTCGTCGATGCCCAGCCAATCGGTCGAGCCGCCCTCGTACGTCAGCAGCTGTGCGAACGTGGCCTGCGTGTTGAACCCCATCGAGAAGCTCCCGGCGAGGGTGAGCTCGTCGGGGACGCGGCGGGTGTCGATGCGGATCGAGCCGCCCGAAAAGTCTCCGGGCACGTCGGGGGTGAAGGTCTTCACGATGTTGAGGCCGTCGAGGATCTGGGAGGGGAACAGATCCAGGGGGACGGCCTGCCGATCGGGCTCGGGGCTGGGCAGGGGGAAGCCGTCGAGGAGCGCGTTGGTGTAGCGCTCGCCGAGGCCACGAACGAACAGGAACCTCGAGCCCTCGATGTTGGCGCCGACCACGCGCTTTGCGGCCTCTGCTGCGTTTCGGTCGTTCGCCTTCGTGATCTCGGCGCGACCGATCGAGTCACCCGACGAGGCCGAGCGCTGGCGGGTGAGGAGCAGCCCTTCGACGCTGGTCTTGTCGACGTCGACCACGGTCTCGACCGCCTCCTCGACCTCCTCGTCCAGGATGGGCTCGGCAGGGGCGGGGGCCTCCTCCTCCACGGGGGCTTCTTCCGGGACGGGCGCCTCCTCTTCCACGACGGGCTCCTCCTCGACCGGGGCCTCCTCCTCTGCGCTCGCGATCGCCGCGGTCGCCAGCAGCCAGCTCGCAGTCCACACACCGAGGGTCCGAGGCGCGCGTCGCATAGGGGGGCTTCAGTCTCGGGGGAGCTTCTTGGTGACGATGGCGATCGAGTCCGCCCCGGCGGCCCGACAGGCGTCGACGACGTCGAGCACGCGCCCGTAAGGCAGCGCGTCGGCGGCGTCGAAATGGACGACCTTGTTCCGCGCGCGGGACAGCCGGTCCGGGATGGCGGAGGCGAGCTCCCCTTCGCTGACCGGTACCCGGTTGAGCTCGATGGCGCCCGACTCGTCGATGGTGAGCACGATCGGCTCGTCGGTCTGGGGCTCGGCCGGCGTGTCCTTCGGCTCGGGGGGGAGGCTCAGGGAGAACGTCTTCGTGAGCATCGGCGCCACGACCATGAAGATGATCAAGACGACGAGGGCGACGTCGACCAGCGGGGTGATGTTGACGTTCGGGCGCGGGCCGCTGCCGCCCGCCGGCGATGCCATTCCCATTTCAGCTCTCCTCGGGGTCCTGCTTGGCGGCCACCTTCAGGCTCACCGTCCCGAACCCTGCGCGCTGCAGGGCGGCGAAGGCGTCGCGTACGGTGCCGTACGGGAGCGCGGCGTCTGCCTTGAGCACCAGCGGCCGCTCTGGCTCCACTGCGCGCGCCGCCGCGACGCTCTCGAACATCTCGACGCTCGAGAGCGCGGCGTCGTCGATATGAAACTGACCGTTCGCGTCGAGCACGACCTCGAGCGCCCCCTCGAGCGGCTGCTCGTCGACGCGACGCACCTCCGGCATCACGACGGGCGTGCCCTCTTGGAGGTTGGGGGCGATCACCATGAAGATGATGAGCAGGACCAAGACCACGTCCACGAGGGGCGTGACGTTGATCTCGGGCTCAGGCGGCGTGGCGCGTGTCGACCGTGCCGCTGTCGCGCTCGTGGGTCTTCGCATGGCGGAGCTCCATTTCGTCGATCAAGACGCCGCTCGAGCGGGCGAGCGCGGCCTCCACGGCCCCGACCCTCCCGGACAAGTAGTTGAAGAAGATGACCGCCGGGATCGCGACGGCGAGGCCGAGGGCGGTCTCGATCAGCGCCTCGCCGATCTGCGTGCTGACGGTGCCGATGCCGCTCGCGTTCTCCTGACCGATCTTCTGGAAGGCCGCGATGATCCCGATGACGGTCCCCAGGAGCCCGACGAACGGGGTGATGGAGCCGATGGTCGCGAGGACGCTCATCCCGCGCCGCATCTCGGCGCCGAGCGCGTCCTGCTGGCGCGCGGACTCATTACGCACCATCTCGATCCCCGTCGGCGTCACCTCGCCGCGATCTGCGATCGAGTGGTACTTCGCCGTCACCGCCTCGAACAGGCGGGCGAGCGAGCTCGCCCGACAGCGGGCGGCGAGCTCGAGGATCGCGTCGGTGTCCCACGCTGCGATGGCGCGCTGCACGTCGGCGGCGAAGCGGCGAGAGACCTTCGCGCTCCTCCCGAGGCTGATGATGCGCTCGACCGTCACGGCGATGCTGATCACCGCCATGGTGAGGATGAAGACGGTAATGGCCTTGTTGGGCCACCACATTTCGTTCCAGATGTGTCTCAGATCGAACATCGCGGACCTCGGCTCTGTCGTCATTTCAGCGTGACGGTGAGGGGAACCTTCTTGGTGACGACGATCGCGCCGCCGTCGGCCTTCATTCGCGCTGGCTCGCACGACCAGGCCTGGACTGCGGCGACGGCGAGCGGCTGCAGCTCAGCGGGGCCGCTCACCGCCCGCACGTTGGTGACGGCGCCGCTCGCTGTGACCGTGTACGAGACGACCACCTTCCCCTCGACCCCGGCCGCCTTGGCCGCGGCCTTGTCGATCCCCCGCTTCTTGCATTTCGGCGGGTCGTAATCGGCGGGGTCGGGTGCGGCTGGGGCCTTCGGCTTGGGCGGCGCAGCGCGGGGAGGCGGCGGCGCGGGCGGGGGTGGCGGCGGCGGTGGCGAGGGTGCCGCGCCCATCCCTGAGCCGGTGCCATGGCCCGCGCCATTCCCCGACCCGCCCCCCGCTCCCGCGGGAGGGCTGTCATCGGCGTAGTCGAACCTTTGGGCCTTCACGGCCTTGGGCTGGACGACGGGAGCGACCGGGATCGGCGCGAGCGACGGCTGGGGCACAGCGTCAGGAGGCGGCTCGCCTCCACCGCCCCCGGCGGGCTCCTCGACGAGCGAGACGTTCTCGATGATCCGCTCCTTCTTCTTCTCGGGCTTCGGAGGCGACGGCTGGTGCACCATCGCGACGGCGGCGTACCCGCCGGAGAAGAGGAGGGCCGCGCCGATCGACGCTCCGACGAGCAGGCGCTTCGCGCGCTGCGGGTCAATCGAGGAGCGGGACCAGGCGTCGAGCATCCGTGCGGCGCATTTGCCGCTCGCTGCGTGACGGAACGAAGCCGGCGCTGAAACTTGGCGTGACCAAGCTCGTGGCGGCGGCGAGGACGGCTGGTGACGGAACGTTGACGCTCTGGGAAGAAGCCGGGCCTCGGGCGCGTACACCGCGCGCACGGAGAACCGCCATGAGCCTCGCCCGATCCCTCGTCCTCGCCCTGCTCGGCCCGATCGCCATCGGCGTCGTCGCCCTCACCGCCTCCGCCGAAGGAGAGAAGGTGAAGGAGGCGGACGCCACGTGCATGACGGCGACCGCGATCCTCATCCCCGACGGCGCCGACGAGCCCGCGCGCGTCGAGATGATCCGGAAGGTGCTGGCGAAGACAACAAGTGGAGCGTCGTCGGCGAGCCCCCCGTGAACCGGGTCGGCGAGGTCGCCGTCGTCCGCTACGACGTGAGACACACGTACAAGGGGGGACCGACCGTGGCCTACACCGTCGCGTGTGGCCACGGAGGCACCTGCAACGACGTCGCGAACGAGTTTCGCAAGGAGCACCCGACGCTGAGCCCTGCGCCCGCCGTGCAGTGCGGCGACGTGAGCAACGTGCTGATCAACCCGCAGGTCATGCGATGATGCGTCCCGCAATCGCGAAGGAGGGACCGTGGACGATCTGACGAAGCGCTTCGAGGACGCGCAGGCGCGCGTGAAGGGGCTGAGCAAGGCTCCGGGCAACGACGACCTCTTGGAGCTCTACGCGCTGTACAAGCAGGCGACCGCCGGTGACGTGAGCGGCTCGCGCCCGGGGATGATGGACTTCAAGGGGCGCGCGAAGTTCGACGCGTGGACCGGCAAGAAGGGCGTCTCCAAGCCCGACGCGATGACAAAGTACGTCGCGCTCGTCGAGCGGCTCGCCAAGTAAGCTCGCGCCACGCCTCAGCGGATGACGCCGCGCCCTCGGAGCTCGAGGATCGCGGCGGCGTCGAGCCCCAGCCGCTCGCGCAGCACCTCGTCGGTGTGGGCCCCGAGCGCCGGTCCCGCCCACTCGGTGCGTCCCGGGGTCGTCGTGAGCTTCGGCGCGAGGGCGGGCAGCTCGAAGGCGCGGCCCTCGGCCGTCGCGACCTCCCACAGGCCACGCTCCTGGAAGTGCGGATCGGCGGCGACCGCCGCGGCGTCGTAGATCGGGCCGGCTGGGATCCCCGCGGCCGACAGCGCGAGGACAACCTCGTCGCTCGCGCGGCTTCCGGTCCACGACGCGATGGCTGCGTCGATCCGCTCGACCTGCTCGACCCTCCCCGGGTTCGAGGCGAGCGCGGGATCCGAGGCGAGGTCGTCGCGCCCCGCGACCCGCATGAGCGCTGCGAAGAGGCGGTCCGTGTTGGCGCCGATCACGACCGAGCGACCGTCCTTGCACAGGTACGCGTTCGACGGGACCACGCCTGTGAGCGCCCCTCCGGAGGGCTGGCGAACGATCCCGAGGGCGCGGACCTCGGGCAGGACGGACTCCATCACGTTGAGGACCGACTCGGTGAGCGCCACGTCGACGATCTGGCCTTGCCCCGTTCGATCGCGGTGCAGTAGCGCGAGCAGGATGCCGATCACGCCGTGCAGCCCGCCCAGCGTGTCGCCCAGCGAGAGGTTCGAGCGAACGGGTGGCTCCCCCGGCGTGCCCGTGATGTAGCGGAGCCCCGACATGGCCTCGCACACCGCCGCGAAGCCCGCACGCTCACGGTAAGGGCCGGTCTGGCCGAAGCCCGAGACGCGCGCGACGACGAGGGACGGCTTGCTCTCGAGCAGCGCCTCGGGGCCGAGCCCCCAGCGCTCGAGCGTACCGGGCCGGAAGTTCTCCACCACGATGTCACTGTCGAGCGCGAGGCGCCGCGCGAGCGCTTGCCCCGCCTCGGCGTGGAGATCGAGCGCGACGCACCGCTTGTTCCGCGACAGGCTCCGCCACCACACGCTGGTGTCCCCATCCATGCCGCGCCAAGTGCGGATGGGATCGCCCGCGAGCGGCTCGAGCTTCACGACCTCGGCCCCGAAGTAAGCGAGCATCGTGCCCGCGAACGGGCCCGCGATGAGCTGCCCGAGCTCGAGCACGCGCACGCCGTCGAGCGGTCGTGGCCTCGAGGGCTCGTCGATCGGCGGCGCAGGCATCACGGCGGCGAACGTTAGTCCGAAGCGTCGAGGTCGTCAGGGGCGAGCCGCGAGCGTCGTCCCTCCGGATGCGACGGCGGAACCGGTTGACACGCCGCGAGGTTCCGACCATGGTGCCGCCGTCGCACGGGAACACGCCGCTCTTCGAGCGTCGCTCTCGTCGAACGGGGCGTAGCGCAGCCTGGTAGCGCACCTGGTTCGGGACCAGGGAGTCGGAGGTTCAAATCCTCTCGCCCCGACTACTTCGTCGGAAACGACGGTGAAACAAGGGTACTTGGGACCACGCGGCGCCCGGTGCCCACCAGGTGCCCAGCTACCTGAGCAGGTCGATCGCGTGACGGAGATCGTTGCCCGTCGCGTGGACGTAGCGCTCGGTGACCGTGAGCGAGCTGTGGCCCGCGAGGACGCGGACCGCTTCGACCGACGCGCCCCGCCGCACGAGCCGGCTCAGGAACGAGTGGCGCAGGGCGTGGAATGACCGCTCCTTGAGCCCGAGCTTTCGCTCGAGGCGCTTGAAGCGGGCGAGCACGTCCTGCCGTGCGGGCGTCAGCGACCGATCGTTCAGGACGACGCAGGCGTCCGGCGCCTTCGCGGCGACCGCGTCCCCAAGATGAGCCGCGAGCTCGAGCGTCAGGGGGACCACGCGTTCGTCACCGCTCTTCGGGGTGAGGACCTCACCCGCGGAGAGCGCGCGGCGAACCAGGAGCAGGCCGTGATCGAGATCGACGTCGCCGACCTCGAGCGCGAGCCCTTCGCCCATTCGGAGCCCCGCATGCGCGGAGAGCCGGATGAGCGTCCCAAGCCAGCCGTCGCTCCCGTCGACGAGCGTGGCGAGCTCCTCCTCCGTGAACGTGTCGGGCAGCTTTCGCGTCGCCTTCACGAGCCGAGGGAGATCCGGAAGCCGGGCGAGCACGCCCGACTCCTTCGCCGCGCGAAGGACCGTGCGAACGAGATTCACCGCACCCTTCACCTGCACCCCTCGCGCAGTGAGCCCTGCGGCGAATGCGCGGAGCTTCGTCCCGTCCACGCGCTCCAGCTCGAGGTGCCCGAAGAACCCGAGCTTTAGCGGCGCCCTTGGACTGACCCACCCCGCGGCGCGTTGGTGACCCTGGGCGCCGCTGGCGGCTGGACCGTCGCGGCGCGAGCGTGACCCAGCTGGAGGGCCCCTCGTCGAGAATGCGGCCGGCTGCGTTCGAGTCGCGACGCTCGGGCATGCCGAGGGCGCGCCGACGATGCAGCGAGTGCCGCAGGACGTTCACGCCGTCGCCAAGGGCGCTGCTGACCCAACGGGTCTGCGGGGCGGCGTGTCGGGCCCATCGAGATCGGAAGCTCGCGCGTAAGCGGCGGCGCAGCGAGCTCGCCGAGCACCGCGAGGACGAGGCGACGCGGCAGCGCGCCCACCGGCACAAGGCCCGAGAGGGTCGTGTTGGCCCCGGCTGTCACGCGCCAGCTTCGAGGGACAAGATGCCGGACTTCCGGAGAAATATGGTCCAGTTCGTGGATCGCGCGCTGGCTCGGTCACGCGCCAGCTTGCTGCGCGATCTGGCTGAATTTCTGCCGCGTTCGGGCGGCTTGCTGGCCGAGCCGGGGTCGATGTCACGCGCCAGCTTCCGTCCACAAGTGGTGGAGATTCCGTCGGAATAGAGCGACGACGTGGCGGCTGTCACGCATGACGATGGGGTGAGCTCCCGGGCTGCCAGTTCGCAGGCTCATGGGGCCAGCCCTTTGCAGGGACATGGGGCCAGGGAGGCGAGCGGAACGACTTCACCGAGAGTGCCGCGTCGCTTGTTCGATGTCCATCCCCGTCGCGAACATGCTCGGGTCGACGTTGTTTCGCAGGGGGATGGGGCCAGTGTCAGCGGGACCAGGCGCGGGCGCGGGGGTGTGCGCGGGTCTTCATGGCGGGTGACGCAGGCGGCGGGCTCGCAGCGTCGAGCGTCGGCTTGAGCCTGGGTCGATAGGACTTCCGCCCTCCATGACGAAGTCGTAGGCGGCGTTCCGGAAGCGGTCGACGGCGCTCTGGGCGAGCAGGACGTCGTCGAACATGGCGAGCCACTCGGCGGTGTCGCGATTGCTGGTGACGATCATCGAGGCGCGACCGGTGCGCTCGAGGAAGAGCTGGTAGACGTCTTTGCTCTCCTCCTTGGTCATCGGCTCGAGCGCGAAGTCGTCGATGATGAGCAGGTCGACGGACGTCAGAGCGATCATCTCAGCGTCGCGGGAGTTGTCGAAGCGGCTCTGTCGCAACCTTCGAAGAGTCGCGTCGGCTCGTGCGAAGCGGACGTTGTAGCCGTGGCGACAGGCGACGTGACCGAGGGCGCTCGCGACGAAGGTCTTGCCGACGCCGACGGGCCCGAGGATGCACACGTGGCGGTGCGCTTCGAGGAAGCGCAGCTCACGAGCTCCGACAGCATGCGTTTGTCGAAGCTGACCTTGGACGTCTTGTCCCACTGCTCGAGCCGCATCGTGGGGTCGAGGCCGGCCTCGTGCGCGCGGTTGTCCGCGGCGGTGTTGTCGCGCCGTGTGATCTCGTCGGTGAGCAACATCAACAGCAGCTCGTCGAACGCGACGTCCTGCTTGTCAGCGAGGACGAGGCGCTCAGGAGGCTCTCTGCGATGCGGCCGAGACGCAGGCGCTTGAGCGCGGAGACGAGCTCGGGGTTGAGCACGGGGGTCTTGGTCGCCATCAGACGCCCTCCTTCTGGCTGGAGGTCCCACGTCGTCCCGAAGTGCTGCGTGGGGCGAGCGAAGCGCGGGAGCGGGAGCTGCACGACCTTGCCCATCGCGGCACAGGGCATGACGGGCTTCGCGGCGGCCTTCAGTTTTCGAGCGATGCGCGGGACGCTAACGAGGTCGAATGCGAGCGCGCTCTGGCAGATCGCCTCGACGCGGCCGGGCGTGTACTTGTCGCAGAGGCCGAGCAGGGCGTAGGCCTGGCGCATCCTCGTCCACGGCAGCGGTCCACCGAGGAGCCGCTCCGCGTAGAGACCGACGTGATGGCCCTTGTCCCGCGCCTTGCGAAGGATCGCGTCGACGTCCCGGAGCGCGTAGGCTGCCTTCTCGGCCGGGTAGTCGTGGACGTCGGTGGAGCGGCCGCCCGGCGGTTTGCGCGGGTACACCTTGGATAGAGCTCGGTGCCGAGTAGATCTTCACGGTGCTCCGGTCGGCGCGAACGCGGACGTGCCGTCGCAGGTAGCGCCGGGACCGAGTAGAGCGCGTGCGCGACCTGGATGTGGTGGTCCAGGTGGACCTTCGCCTTGTCGATCCAGTCGGGGACGTCGAAGGGCGCGTCCGGCGCTGGCTTCATCGTCGGCTTCTCGACTGCCTCGAAGAGCTCGGCTGGAACCTGCCTCGTGGTGCCGTGCACGCGCGCGGCCGGCGACCTCGCGCGACCAGCGCTCGGCGCTCGCGCGGGCATCGTCGAGCGACGTGAACGTCTCGCCGTCGAACCAGCTCTCGCGGACGTAGGGTACTTGATTCTCGACGCGCGGCTTGTCCATGGGCGAGCGAACGCGGGCCGGATCTACGAACAGGCCACGAGCCTGCACGTAGTCGAGGAAGGCGTCGACGAGCCTGGCGTCGAGCGCGTCAGGGCGCCTGATCATCGCCTTGGTGTTGTCCGGGATGATGCTCGCCGGCATGGCGCCGAAGAACTGCCAGGCGCGGTCGAGACCCTCGCACACGGCCTCGGTGGTCTGACGGAACGTCAGCCAGACGAACTGCAGCCGGCTGAACGAGAGCGTCACGACGAGCACCCAGAGGCGGCGCTTCCTGCCGGTCTCCGGATCGAGCATGAGCCCCATCTCGCCGAAGTCGACCTGCGCTTCCTGTCCCGGCGGCGGGTCCTCGACGCGCACGGTGGGCGCCTTCTTTCGCCACGCGAGCTCGGTCATCGCGAAGCGACGGAGGGTGTCGTAGCTCGCTTGCAGGTCGTGATCATGAACGAGCAGCGTGTGCACCTTGGTCAGGCGGAGCGGCCGCTTCTCGGCGTCCCCGAAGCCACTGCTCGATGCGGTCGCGGTGGCGCGCCACCTCGCTCCACTCATCACTGGCTGTCGGCGCTGGGCGCGCCTGGACGACCTGCGCGACGGCGTGGACATCGTCCTCGGTGATGTCGCGCCCCTTGGCGAAGCCGAGGCGTGTCGCCGCGGTCGTGTAGCGAGCGACCGTCTTGGTCGACGCCGGCCTCGCCCGATCCTTCTGTCGCTGTGCCCCGCCGACCAGCGGCGGAGAACCTCCTTCACGTCCATCATGGAGAGCTCCCTGTAGGCCATCGACTCCTCCCGGCGGCGACCGGCGCCGACGTCGGGAAGAACCTTCGCTCACTTCAGGTCGCTCCGCTGGGGTGGCCCCATGACCCTGCAAATCTCGGTCAGGGGTGGCCCCATCTGCCGCAAATCTCTCAGACCCTCCCGCCGGTGGCCCCATCATCCTGCGAATCGGGGTGGCCCCATGACCCTGCGAAAAACTTCGCCGGGTGGCCCCATGACCCTGCGAACCGGCATTGGTGCGCGCGCTCTATCGCGAGCACGGTCTGTTGCAG
>JADJYE010000033.1 GCA_016719945.1 Polyangiaceae bacterium
TGCGTCGTGGGGTCGAGGCCGGCCTCGTGCGCGCGGCTGTCCGCGGCGGTGTTGTCGCGCCGTGTGATCTCGTCGGTGAGCAACATCAACAGCAGCTCGTCGAACGCGACGTCCCGCTTATCAGCGAGGACGAGGCGCTCAGGGAGGCTCTTCGCGATGCGGCCGAGACGCAGGCGCTTGAGCGCGGAGACGGTTTCGGGGTTGAGCACGGGGTCTTGGTCGCCATCAGACGCCCTCCTTCTGGCTGGAGGTCCCACCCGTCTCGAAGTGCTGCGGGAAGCGAGCGAAGCGCGGGAGCGGGAGCTGCACGACCTTGCCCATCGCGGCACAGGGCATGACGGGCTTCGCGGCGGCCTTCAGTTTTCGAGCGATGCGCGGGACGCTAACGAGGTCGAATGCGAGCGCGCTCTGGCAGATCGCCTCGGACGCGGCCGTGGGCGTGTACTTGTCGCAGAGGCCGAGCAGGGCGGTGGCCTGTTGCATCCTCGTCTACGGCAGCGGTCCACTTCGAGGAGCCGCCCCGCGTAGAGACCGACGTGATGGCCCTTGTCCTGGCGCCTTGCGAAGGATCGCGTCGACGTCCCGGAGCGCGTAGGCTGCCTTTTCGGCCGGGTAGTCGGGGACGTCGGCGGAGCAGGCTGCCGCCCGGCGGCGCTTCGGGTGCGTGCACCTTTGACGTTCTCGGTGCCGTGGAAGCAGATTTTCACGGTGTTCGGGTCGGCGCGTGAACGCGGACGGGCCGTCGCAGGTAGCGCGCCGGGACCGGGTAGACAGCGTGCGCGACCTGGATGTGGTGGTCCGGGTGGACCTCTTCGCCTTGTCGATCCAGTCGGGGACGTCGAAGGGCGCGTCCGGCGCTGGCTTCATCAATGGCTTCCCTGATCGTTTCGAAGTTGTACCGGCTGGAACCTGCCTCGTGGTGCGCCAGGCACGCGCAAGCGCCGGCGACCTCGCGCGACCAGCGCTCTGCGCTCGCGCGGGCATCGTCGAGCGACGTGAACGTCTCGCCGTCGAACCAGCTCTCGCGGACGTAGGGTACTTGATTCTCGACGCGCGGCTTGTCCTTGGGCGAGCGAATCGTGGGTCTGATCTACGAACAGGCCACGAGCCCGCACGTAGTCGAGGAAGGCGTCGACGAGCCTGGCGTCGAGCGCGTCGGGGCGCCTGATCATCGCCTTGGTGTTGTCCGGGATGATGCTCGCCGGCATGGCGCCGAAGAACCGCCAGGCGCGGTCGAGATCCCCGCACACCGCCTCGGTGGTCTGACGGAACGTCGGCCAGACGAACTGCAGCCGGCTGAACGAGAGCGTCACGACGAGTACCGCCCGGGAGGCGGCGCTTCCTGCCGGTCTCCGGATCTTGCTACGAGCCCCATCTCGCCGAAGTCGACCTGCGCTTCCTGTCCCGGCGGCGGGTCCTCGACGCGCACGGTGGGTGCCTTCTTTCGCCACGCGAGCTCGGTCATCGCGAAGCGACGGAGGGTGTCGTAGCTCTATTGCAGGTCGTGATCACGAACGAGCAGCGTGTGCACCTTGGTCAGGCGGAGCGGCCGCTTCTCGGCGTCCCCTCGAAGCCACTGCTCGATGCGGTCGCGGTGGCGCGCCACCTCGCTCCACTCATCACTGGCTGTCGGCGCTGGGCGCGCCTGGACGACCTGCGCGACGGCGTGGACACCGTCCTCGGTGGATGTCGCGCCCCTTGGCGAAGCCGAGGCGTGTCGCCGCGGTCGTAGCGAGCGACCGTCTTGTGGTCGACGCCAGTCTTCACGCCCGGATCCTGTTGCCGTGCCCCGCCGACCAGCGGCGGAGAACCTTCACGTCCACATCACGCAGAGCCTCCTGTAGGCCATCGACTCCTCCCCGGCGGCGACCGGCGCTGACGTCGGGAAGAACCTTCGCTCACTTCAGGCTCGCTCCGGCTGGGGTGGCCCCATGATCCCGCAAATCTCGGTCAGGGGTGGCCCCATCTGCCTGCAACTCTCTCAGACCTCTCGCCGGTGGCCCCATCATCCTGCGAATCGGGTAATTCCATGACCCTGCGAAAACTCTGCCGGGTGGCCCTACGACCCCGCGAACCGGCACATGATTCGCGCGCTTTCGACCGCCAACACATCACGCCGGCGACAGCGAGGGCACCCCTTGGCGTTGTCCCTAGCTGTCGCATCTGTGTAGCCACGGCTCAAGGGGCGCCCGCCAATTCCGTACGCAAGGTCAGCGCAGCACCTACGTGGTTCTCTACCCTGCCTGGGCTGTCTGGACCAGCACCTTAGAGCTGCTCCGCGCCACTCCTCGAGCTTGCAGTGCTTCTCGATACGGCGCTGACCACGAGGCCGCCGCGAGCCTAAAGTCGGGCGCGCCGCGCCCGCTGGAACGCGTCGGTCAGCGTTAAACAGCCTGATCAGCTGGGCGTTTCGGTTCCAGGGCGATGCAGTCGCGGCGGCGATGGTCAGCATCGCGGCGGCTCGCGGATCCGCCCCCGCGGCGGTGCTCGTGGCCGCTGGGCAGGGGACGCCGCTCACGACGTAGTCCACCAGGCTGCGGAAGCGAAATCCCACGACCCACCTCCGCCGACTTCGCCGAGCCCTGCGGCCATGGCCATGTAGCCGCGCTCTTCCGGGTAGGCCGACGCGCGCGGCCGAGTGGTAGACGCCGACCAGGTCCATGATGGGCGGCGGGCTCAGCGTGCGCCAGCAGGATCATCCCTGCGCCCTCCGGGTCTTGGCCGGGAAGTTGTCGACGCTGACCGAGCGCCGCTCGGTCTGCACGTAGTCGACGGCGAGGCCCGTCACCGCGGCGCAGAACACGACCATCGCGCGGGCGTCCTCGTCGTTCGAGAAGCCACCGACTCGGCGCGCGTGGTCGACCGCGGTGCACCATAGATCCATCATCTGGCCCGATGGATGTTGGCTGCGGCGGCCCCGCACGCGAGGGTCGCGAGCGCCTCCACGTCGGTCAGCTGGTGGCCCATCCTCAGGGAGCGGTTGATGCCCTGCAGCTCCTGGTGGACGGCGTCATCTCTCGATCGACTTGCCGGTCAGCGCCGCGGTGATCGCCATGAACGATTTCCGCGTCGAGGTCGTTGGCGTTCGCGCGCTGGCCGTACTCGACGATGCGGCGTATGCGCGTGAACAGCCCGGAGCCCTCGCCCCAGCCCGCCGCCTCGGTTGACCAGGAGTTGCGCGAGCTGCTCCACCCTCTTGCAGCGCCGCGTAGGTCCCCGCGGCCCTGCCCTCGTACGGCTGGGCCTTGGCGATCACCTAGGCGGCGGCGGCCGGTGGCCTGCGCGTCGCGTCGCGCGTCTTGTTGGTCGTGCTCCATCGCCTTGGCGTCGGACTCGGCCTTGGCCTGCTGGGACTTCTCGTCCTTGGTCGTCAGGCGGGTCCACAGGCCCTGCTCGCCCCGCTCCTTCTTCGCGGCCTCGACCTGCTGCTCGAGCTGCGTCATCTCCTGAGCCTGGAGGGCCTCGCGCTGCTGGTCGGTGACGGAGAATTGAGCGTCGATCTTCGCCTTCGCCCATCACCTCGGCGCGCTTCGGGTTGAGCGCCCTTGGTCCCGCGCGAGCTCCTCGCGGATCAGGCGGATCAGCTCCTCGGCCTCCGGCAGCAGCGCGGTCGCCTCCTGTTTGGAGGCCGCGCGCGCGCGCGCTCCGAGGGCTCGCACCTTCGCGATCAGCTCCGCCGACGTGAACGCTCCAATCTTCCCCACGTTCGTCATCGGCCGGTCTTATCACCGGTCAGGCATCGTTGGGATCCTCGCGCAGGCGATAGCCGACGCCTGGCTCGGTCGTCCAGCAGTCGAGGTCTCGCGCGGGGTCGGCCTCGATCTTGCGCCGGAGCTGCGCCATGTGGACGCGCAGGTAGTGGCTTTGGTCCGAATAGCTCGGCCCCCACACCTCGGTGAGCAGCTGCTTGTGCGTCAACACCTTGCCGAGGTGGCGGGCGAGCGTCGCGAGCATCTTGTACTCGATCGGCGTGAGCCTCACCTCCTGACCGCCGAGCGTCACGGTCCTCTTTGTCGAGGTCGAGCGAGAGCGCCGGTCCGCACGGTGGGGCTCGGCGTGGCCGTGCCCCCTCGCCGCTGCGTGGCGCAGCGCGACGCGCATGCGCGCGAGCAGTTCGGGGAAGCCGAAGGGCTTGGTGACGTAGTCGTCGGCCCCGGCGTCGAGGGCCTGGACCTTGTCGGCCTCCCGGCCCCGCGCCGACAGGACGACGATCGGGGTCGCCGAGCCCGCGCGCACGCGCCTCGTCACCTCGAGCCCGTCGAGGTCGGGCAGCCCGAGGTCGAGCACCACGAGGTCCGGGTTGTTGGTCCCGAAGAGCGCCAGGCCCTCGGCCGCGGTCGCCGCCTCGAGCACGCGGTAGCCGTGGCTCTGCAGCGTCGAGCGCAGCAGCCTCCTCATCGGCGGCTCGTCCTCCACGACCAAGACGAGCGGCTCGTAGCTCACGCGGTCGCCTCCCTCATCCCGTCGGGGACCGCGCCGGAGGCCCCCGCCAGGCCTGGCATGTCCACCACGAAGCGGGCGCCTCCGCCCTCGCGGTTCGTCGCTGTCACGCGCGCGCCGTGCGCCTCGGCGATGCCGCGGGCGATCGACAGCCCCAGCCCCACGCCGCCGATCCCGACGTGGCGGCCACGTGTGAACTTTTCGAAGATGGCCGCCTCGTCGCCCGGGGGTAGGCCCGGGCCTCGATCCTCGATGAGCACGAGGACGCGCCCGTCGGTCGCCTCTGCGCGCACGTCGATCGGCGTGCCCGGCGGGGTGTACTTCACCGCGTTCTCGAGGATGTTGACGAAGACCTGACGAAGACCGCGGGTCGACGTCGACGACGAGCGGCCCGTCGGGGCCGTCACCCCTTCACGGGGCGCCCCGCGAGCTGCCGCTCGAGCCGGGTCAGCGCCGCGCCGATCAGCTCTTCGAGCGGGACCCACTCGCGCTCGAGCTTCATGCCCGCCTGCACCCGGGTCATGTCGAGCAGGTTCGAAACGAACTGCTCGAGGTGCGCGGCCTCGTCACAGATCGACGCGACCAGCTCGCGACGCTCTTCGTCGGAGATGCGTCGCTCGTCGTCGCGCAGCCGCGTGGCGGTCGCGGTGATCGTGGCCAGCGGCGTCCGCAGATCGTGAGAGACCGCGCTCAACAGCGCTCCGCGCAGCTCTTCGGATCGCACCTGATGGCCGCGGACCTCGGACAGCTCTCGCCCGGCGGAGCCGCTCCGTCAAGCTCGAGATCACGATGCCGACCGCGAACATCACGGCGAACGTCAGCAGGTGTCGGGGGTCTTTCACCGCGAACGTGTACGCGGGTGGCACGAAGAAGAAGTCGAACATCGCGACCGACAGGGCGGCGGCGAGCACCGCGGCGCCTCGGTTGAACCTCACCGCGACCAGCATGATCGCGAGCAGGTAAGACATCACGATCTCCTCGAGCCCGAGGCTCGGGCCGAGCGCGAAGCCTACGGCCGTCGTCGCCGCGACGATCGCCACGGAGCCCACGTAGGGCAGGGCGGCTCGCGTGCGGACGGGGGTCGACATCCCCGCCCATCATGCCACGCGTTCAGCGGCGCGCGCCCACGACGATCTGGCACAGGGCGAGCGCGAACAAGGTCATGGCGGCCGCGTCGATCCGGCCGTCGTGGCCATGTCCGGCGAGGGCCGCGATGGCGTTGGGGGCCGACGCCAGCAGCACGAAGGCCCAAGGTCCGATGCGGGCCCAGCGGGTGTCGCGCCCTCGCTGGCGGTCGGTGGGGGTCGCGCTCGCGGTTCGATACGGTGACATGGCAAGGGATATTTAGGCCCCCCCAGACGCCATCTCCGGCGTCAAGCTCGAGGGGCCGCGCATCAAGTTTTCATCAAGGCCGCGCATCAAGATTCCGTAAAGAAGCAACCAAACCCATAGAACCGAGGTCGGGTGCGAAGTACCGCTACCGCGCTGTGAACCCGATCTCATCGGCGGCCCGCGAGAGCGCGGGGCCGCCAAGTAGCGCTGTGGGCGCGCCCGCCCCCACCAGCGCCCGCGCTGCAACCCACGAAGCCTCCGCGCACCACGGCGACACCGCGCTAGGCGCGCTCGCGCTCGCCGCGCTCGGGGTCGTCTATGGCGACATCGGGACCAGCCCGCTCTACGCGCTCAAGGAGTGCGTCAACGGCCCGCACGGCGTCAGCCCGACGCCCGAGAACGTGCTCGGCCTGCTCTCGCTCATGCTCTGGAGCGTCATCCTCGTGGTGAGCGTGAAGTACCTCACGTTCATCATGCGGGCAGACAACCAGGGTGAGGGCGGCATCCTCGCACTCCTGGCGCTGATGCCGGAGTCGAAGCTCGTCTCCAAGAAGGGCCGCGTCGGCATCCTCGCTTCGCTGATCCTGTTCGGCGCCGCGCTCCTGTACGGCGACGGCATCATCACCCCGGCCATCAGCGTGCTCAGCGCCGTCGAAGGGCTCGAGGTCGCGACCGACACCTTCAAGCCGCTCGTGATCCCGATCACCGTGGGGATCCTGGTCGGACTCTTCGTCGTCCAGAAGCGAGGGACGACCACCATCGGCCGCGTCTTCGGCCCGATCATGGTGCTCTGGTTCGGCACGCTCGCGGTCCTCGGCGTGATCGCGATCACCAAGCACCCCTCGGTCCTCGTCGCGGTCAGCCCCACCTACGCCGTGTCGTTCTTCCGCGACAACGGCTCGCACGGCTTCGTCGTGCTCGGCGCCGTCGTGCTGTGCATCACCGGCGGCGAGGCGCTCTACGCCGACATGGGGCACTTCGGTCGCAAGCCCATCCAGGTGGCCTGGTACGGGCTCGTGTTGCCGGCGCTGTTGCTCAACTACTTCGGGCAGGGGGCACTGCTCGTCGCGGCCGACGAGGTGACCCGGCCCAGCATCGCGGCGAACCCCTTCTACGCCCTCGTCCCCCGCGGCCCCGCGATCTACCCGCTGGTCGCGGTGGCGACCGCGGCGACCATCATCGCGTCGCAGGCGCTGATCTCTGGCGCCTTCTCCCTCACCCGGCAGGGCGTGCAGCTGGGGTACCTGCCGCGCGTCACGATCACCCACACCTCCTCGGACACCGAGGGTCAGATCTACATCCCGGAGGTGAACTGGGCCCTGGCGGTCGGCTGCGTCGCGCTCGTGCTCGCCTTCAAGGCCTCGACGAACCTGGCAGCGGCGTACGGCATCGCGGTCACCGGGACGATGGGCATCACGTCGGTGGCGTTCTTCGTGGTCGCCCGTAACCGCTGGGGCTGGTCGCTGCCGGCGGCAGGCTCGCTGCTCGTCCTGTTCCTCGCGATCGACCTCGCGTTCTTTGGGGCCAACCTCCTCAAGTTCCTCGACGGCGGCTTCGTCCCCATCGCCGTCGGCCTCTTCATCTTCTTCACGATGCGCGTGTGGAAGCGCGGCCGGGCGCTGCTCGCTCGCTACTTCACGCGCGCGGCGACGCCGCTCGATGAGTTCCTCGACGACCTCGGGCGCGGCGAGCTGGTCGTGCGTGGGCTGGCGCAGGGCAGCATCGTCGCTGGCGGGGTCCACGATGAGCCCGTCCTCGAGCGCATCCCGATCGCTAGGGTCCCGGGCGTGGCGGTGTTCCTGACCTCGAATTCCAGCGGAACGCCGCCGTTGCTTCTGCATCACGCGCGCCACAACAAGGCCCTGCACGAGGCCGTCCTGCTGGTCACGGTCACGACTGAGCGCATCCCGCGGGTGCTCGACGAGGCCGTGCGCATGGAGGAGCTCGAGCACGGGTTTCGCCGGGTGCTGGTGCGGGTCGGCTTCATGGAGACGCCGGACGTGCCGCGCGCCCTCGAGATCGCCTTCCGCAAGTACGACCTGCCCTACCAGCTCTCGACCGTCACCTACTACCTGGGCCGCGAGACCCTGCTCGCGACGAGCCACGGGGAAATGTCCCGGCGTGAGGAGCAGCTGTTCGCGTTCCTCACGCGGAACTCGCAGAACGCCACCCGCTACTTCGGCATCCCGCCCCAGCGCGTCGTCGAGATCGGGATGCAGATCGATTTGTAAGCGCGCTCGCCTGGCGAAAGCTCTTGCCCGCGGGCGCCATCGGCCGGAAGAGGTCGGGATCATCGGGCGCCGGTCGCCCGCTGCACGAGCGCCGTCATGGACAAGAGCGAGAGCCCGAAGCGCTGGGCGGGTTTCATCCACCTGTGGTCCGTGCTGCTCGAGCTGCTCGCGCGGGCGACCGTGCGCAGGCCGTGGCTGTTCGTGGCCCTCACGCTGCTTTCGGTGGTGCCGACGGGCTACCTCGCGTCGCGGCTCGAGCTGAAGAGCTCCTTCGTCGATCTCCTCTCGCCCTCGGACCCCGAGGTGAAGGACCTCAACCTCGTCCTCGAAAAGACCGGGGGCCTCGGCTTCAGCACGATCGCGATCTCGGCGGCTGACCGCCCGCTCGCCGAGCGCATGGCGGTGGAGCTCGAGCGGAGGCTCGAGGCGGTGCCCGGCGTGAAGTTCGTGCAAGGGCGGCTCGACGTCGACTACCTGAAGGACCGTCAGCTCTATTTCCTCACGGCCGACGAGCTCAAGGACCTCACCAAGAGCGTCAAGGAGTCGATCGACTACCGGGTCGCGAAGGAGGCCGACATGCTCCTCGACGACGAAGAGCCGCCTCCGCCGGACCCCTTCGAAAAGGTGAAGAAGGAGGCGAGCTCGCGCGAGATCACGATCGAGCCCTTCCTCGTCGGCAACGACGGCAAGTACCTGTACGTCCTCGTCGGCCTGGGGGGCACCGCGGGCGATCTCGGCGAGACCTCGCGCATCCAGGGCGACGTTGAGCGGGTCGCCCTCGAGCTCGGCGCAGAGCTGTCACCCGGGCTCGAGATCGTGTTCACGGGTCCGGTCGTGAACCGCCGCGAGGACGCGCGCGTCCTCGGCGAGGATCTCTCGAAGGCCGGGCTGATCGGCTTCGCCGGCGTGATCGTCATCATGCTGGGGGCGACGCGGCGCAAGCGGTCGGTCGTCCTGCTCACCGTCCCGCTGGCGGTGGGCCTCGCCTGGACGTTCGCGTTCGCGTACCTCTTCGTCCACCACCTCAACGCCGTCAGCGGGTTCCTCGTCAGCATCCTCTCGGGGCTCGGCATCGAGTACGGCGTCCACCTGTTCAAGCGCTACCACGAGGAGCGCAGCCACGGCCGCGACCCCGAGGAGGCGACCGTCCGCATGCTGCGCTCGACCGGCGGCGCTCTGCTCGGCGCGTGCCTCGTCAACGCCTCGGTCTTCGCGGTCGTCGCCGTGGCCGGCTTCCGCGGGTTCATGGAGTTCGGGCTGATCGCGTCCGCCGGCATGGTGCTGACGATGCTCGCGACTCTGCTGCTCTTCCCGGCGCTCAACTACCTGGTCGACCGCCGCTGGCCCGTGCACGTCGGCCCCGACAAGCCGATGCGCCCGATCGCCATTCCAGCGTGGGGGCGCTGGGCGACGGTCGTGCTCGTGCCCGTGCTCGCGGCCTGCTCCGTGTGGGCGCTGTCGGCGGGTCGCGTGAAGTTCCACACCGACTGGCGCGAGCTCGGCTCCGACACGCCCGCGGCGCGCTTCGACGCGTACATCATCAAGACCCTCGATCTGAGCGTGACCCAGGTCATGCTCTACCTGGAGGAGCCGGGCGACGTGGAGAAGGTCCGCGCCGCGGTCGAGGACGTGCGCGTGAGGCGGGCGGAGCGGGGGCTGCCGTTCAACTTCGTCCGGGTGATCGGCTCCGACGATCTGGTGCCTCGGGACCAGGCCGGCAAGAAGGTCGAGATCGACGCGCTCGCGGCGCAGTTTGCGCGCATCAAGCCGTCGTGGATCGCCGAGGAGGAGCGGCCGCGCATCGAGCAGGCGAAGAAGCTGGCCGCCGCCGCGCCGTTCGCCGTCGACGACCTGCCGAAGACGCTCAAGCAGCGCTTCCTCACCTCGGACGGCAAGGGCACGATGGCGGTCATCACCACCGACGGGCTCTTCGAGGAGCCCTCGAAGCTGATCGACTGGTCGGATCAGGTCGCCGAGATGCGGGCGGAGCTGGCGAATCGCCAGCTCAAGGCGGCGCTCGCGTCCGAGAACGCGATCGCCGGCCGGATCTTCCGCACCATCACTGAGAGCGGCGCGCGCATCCTCGCTGCGGCGTTCGCCGTCGTCTTCATCGTGCTGGTCATCCAGTTCCACAGCCTGTGGCACGCGCTGGCCGTGCTCAGCTCGGTGGCCATCGGGCTGCTCTTCACCGCCGGGGGGATGGCGGTGTTCGACATCGAGCTCAACTTCATGAACGCCGCGGTGCTGCCGATCATCGTGGGGGTCAGCGTCGACAACGCCATCCACATCTACCATCGCTTCCTCGAGTCGGGCCCGGCGTCGATCCCGATGGTCCTGAGGCAGACTGGCTCGGCCGCGCTGCTGTCGTCGTCGGCCAACTTGGCGGGCTTCGCGGCGCTCTTCGTCGCGCGCAACGGAGGTCTCAGGTCCGTCGCCTCGCTGAGCGTGCTCGGCATCATCGCCACGGTCTTCACGACGACCGTCATCTTCCCCGTCGCCCTCGACTGGATCGGCCGGCGCCTCGGCCGCGTCCCCAGCGGCCAGGAGCCGACGCCCCGCTGAGCTCACCCCCCTCGCGAAGCGAGGGGGTGGGGAGGTGAAATCAAAGGCACCCCGTCGCCAAGCACACTGGCGGGCACGGTTCAGCAGACTGCTAAGCTCCGCTGCCATGAAGATCCTCGTCACCGGCGGCGCTGGGTTCATCGGCTCCCACATCGTCGAGCGGCTCGTGCGCGAAGGGCACGAGGTGAAGGCGTACGACAACCTCTCGAGCGGCAAGCGCGAGAACCTCGCCGCCGTGGCCTCCGACGTGGAGCTGGTCGAGGCCGACGTGCGCGACGCGCCCCAGCTCGACTTCTACGCCGCCGGGTGCGACGTCATCTTCCACGAGGCCGCGGTCGTGAGCGTGCCGTACAGCGTCGAGCACCCCCAGGAGACGCACGACGTCAACATCCAGGGCACGCTCAACGTCCTGCACGCGGCGAAGCGGCGTGGCGTGAAGCGGGTGGTGTTCGCGTGCTCCGCGGCCATCTACGGAG
Source organism: Polyangiaceae bacterium (assembly GCA_016719945.1). Lineage (GTDB taxonomy): Bacteria > Myxococcota_A > Polyangia > Polyangiales > Polyangiaceae > Xiheicaenibacterium. The sequence continues at coordinate 11,042 of JADJYE010000033.1, forward strand.
ACGACCCGGAGATGCCCAAGCGGGAGACCATGCGCCCCCAGCCGATGAGCCCCTACGGGATCGAGAAGCTCACCAGCGAATATTACCTCTCGGTGTGGAGCCAGCTGTACGGCGTCGAGACCGTGAGCCTCCGCTACTTCAACGTCTTCGGCGAGCGCCAAGATCCGGGCTCGCCCTACTCGGGCGTCATCTCGATCTTCGTCGACCGCGCGCTGCGCGGCGCGGGCGTCACGCTCTTCGGGGACGGCGGCCAGACTCGCGATTTCGTCTACGTGGGCAACGTGGTCGACGCGAACGTCCGGGCGGCCACGACGCCCGGCGTCGCGGGGCGCGCGTACAACGTCGGCTGCGGCGACAAGACGACGCTGCTCCAGCTGCTCGACACGATCGAGCGGATCGTCGGCTCGAAGGTCGAGCGCACGCACGCGCCCCCTCGAGCCGGGGACATCCGCGAGTCGATCGCGGACATCTCCAAGATCCGGGCCGAGCTCGGGTACACGCCGGCGGTGGGCGTCGAGGAGGGGCTTCGCCGCCTGATCGCGCACATCAAGGAGCGCCGCTGAGGCTGAGCGCGCGGCGCGCGGGGTGATAGTCTCGAGCGGATGGATCGCTCGGCGATGCTCGCGCGCTGCATCGAGGGTCAGTGGCGCCTCGACGACGTCGACTGGTCGCAGCCGAAGGCGACGCTGCCGGCCCAGAGCGAGCGAGAGATCGTCCAGTACTTCACCGACATGGCGCAGATCGAGCGCTTCGCCGGGGCGCTGTTCGAGGAGCAGCGCCGGCGCACTCGCGATCCCGTCCTGGCGAAGATCTTCGCCACCTTCGTGGCCGACGAGGAGCGCCACGCACGCGCCGCCGAGCGCCTCGCCGAGCGCTTCGACCAGCGCCAGCTGCGAGCGTACGCGCCGAGCCCCAGCCTGCTGCGCTTCAAGCCGCGGTTCCTGCGCGTGCTCGCCCACCTCTCCGAGGAGATCGCCAACGCGTACATCGTCGCGGGAGAGCTCTTGCTCGACATCGCGCTGCTCCGCTCGATCGACGACTACGTGGATGATCCCGTGTGTCACGACGTGATGAAGCTCATCAACCGCGACGAGTCGCGGCACGTGGCCGTCGACTACCACATGGTCGACTACTACTCGTCGCCCGAGTGGCAGCGTGAGCTCGCGAAGCGGCCCGCCCGCTCGCCTCGCGAGCACGCCAGCGCCGCGCTCGCGTTCGCGGGCGTGCTGGCGACCGCGCGCCCCTTCATCGTCGACGTGTTCATCGAGCCCATGACGCGGGTCGACCCGACTCGACGGCGCATGCGTGAGGCCTTCAAGCGCATGCAGCTGCTCGGAGCCAAGCCGGGCGTCGCGGCCCGGCCCTTCTCACGGTTTCTGCGCGCGCTGCGCTTCCTGTACCGCACGCGTGCGACCCACGCCGTCTTCGGGCGGCTCGCCGAGCGCATCGTCGGTGTCCCGGGCGAGTACCTGCGGGATCTGTACACCGCCGAGGAGTGGGACCGCGCCGCGGGCATGACGCTCGACCAGCTGGCCGACGACGCCCTCGCCGCGAAATACGACGGGCCCGCATAGCCGCGATCAGGCCCAGAAAAAATGACCACGTTCGGGCGTATCCTCCGACTTGAGCTGTGGAGCGCGCGGCGAGAAAGTTGAGCGCCGCGCTCGGCTCCGGTCGAATAGGGGCGCGCGCCAGAGGCGCCTCCACGGATGAGCAGTCCGTCGGGCACAACCCCCCGGGAACACACAAGCCATGTCCGCCTTGAAACACCTCCTCGCCTGCGCGCTGATGCTCGGGCTCTCCACCGTCGCCGTGTCCGGGCGCGCCCAAGCAGGCGGCGGCGAGGCCAGCCGCGCCGACGCGCTGCTGCGGGAGGCGATCGCCCTCGCGGACGCGAACGACTGGGCCGGCGCGGGCGAGCGCCTCGAGGAGGCGTGGGCCTTGAAGAAGAGCTACGACGTGGCTGGCAACCTCGGCCAGGTCTACGAGAAGCTCGACCGGATGCCGGAGGCGGCGAAGTACTACGACTACGCGGTGCGGACGTTCCCGCCCTCGGGCAAGCCCGAGCTCAAGCAGACGCTGGTCGAGCGGTTTCAAGCGGTGAAGGCCAAGGTCGGCACGGTGACCGTCACGGTGAGCGAGGCCCAGGCGAAGCTGATGATCGGGGGCAAGGAGGTCGGCGAGTCACCGCTCTCCTCGCCGCTCTATGTCGCGCCGGGCAGCCAAGAGCTCCAGGTGCAGAAGAAGGGCTTCGCCACCGACGTGCGCACCCTCATCGTCGCCGCGGGCGGCGAGCTCACGCTCGACGTCGCCCTCAGCAAAGACCCCGCCCAACCGAGCGAGGGCGAGGCCAAGCCGATGTGGCCGGCGATCCTCATGGGCGCCGTGGGCGCCGCGGGCATCGGCGCTGGCATCGGCCTCATCGTGGTCTCGCAGCAGCGCGTCGGGGACGCCGAGGTGCTCCGCGACACCTGCGTCCCGCTCACCGAGGCCTGCTCGGCGGGCGGAGACGACCTGCTCTCGGAGGCCAATGGGCTCCAAGGGGGCGGCATCGCCGCCCTCGCCATTGGCGGAGCGGCGGCCATTGGAATGGCCGTGTACCTCGCCGTGCCGAGCGGTCACGCCGAAGGCCCGCCCAAGCCCACCGCGCAGCTGACGCCCATCTTGGCCCCAGGCCTCGCGGGCCTCTCCTTCGCCACCTCCTTCTGAGCCATGAGGACGCCCATGCGAACGATGTCCCTCGCCCTCCTCGCCTTGCTCAGCGCGTCGGGCTGTTATGGTAGCTTCTGCGAGGAGTTCTACGACGGAGCCTGCGTCTACGGCGCGGGCGGCGATGGCGGCGGCCAGGGCGGCGGAGGCGGTGGTCAAGGCGGCGAAGGCGGCGGCGGCCTCCCCGCGGAGTGCGATCCGCGCGTGGGGGGCGTCGCCGACGAGTGCGGCGTGTTCGTCAACTCCGCCAGCCCGGCGACCCCTGCGGGGACCAAGTCCGCGCCCTATGTCACGCTCGGCGCCGCGCTCGCCGCGGTGGAGCCTGGGCAATACGTCTATGTCTGCGAGTCCCCGCTCGACGAGAACGTCATCCTCGCCGCGCCCGCCGTGGTCTTCGGGGGGTTGCGCTGCGACCAATGGGACTGGACCAGCGGCAAGACGCCGCTGACCGCGCCCGAGAACACGGTCCCGCTGTTCATCGAGTCCGCGGCGAGCGGGAGCTTGGTCTTCGGCTTTTCGGTCCAGGCCGCGCCGGGAGCCGGCACCGACCCAGCCACGCGCGCGGGGGCTCTTCGATCGCAGCTTGGGTCGAGGACGCGACGGTCACCCTCGAGCAGGTGGACCTCATCGCGGGCCCCGGCGCGCCCGGCGACGACGCCGACCCCTTCGTCGGGCTCGCCTACGGCCGAGACGACGACCCGGTCGACTTCGACGGCAACCCCGGAGGAGGTTGCGCCGGCACAGGCGGCGGTCCCGAGCAGACAGCGGTGTGTCCCGGGAACGTCGTCGCGATGGCCGGAGGGAAGGGCGGTGACGGCGGACCTTCGAATGGGGGGAACGGCATGGCGGGCGCGGATGGGACGCCTAGCTATGGCGCGGCAGAGCCCAACGGCACAGGTGGCATGGTCGCAGGCAGTTGCTCGAACGGGGAGCTCGGGGCCGCGGGCCCGCCCGGAGATGGCGGGCCAGGTGGGCTCGAGGTCGGCGCGCTCGTCGACGGACGTTACGTCGGCGATAGCGGCGACGCCGGAGAATTTGGCGGCGTCGGGCAGGGCGGCGGAGGCGGCGCAGGGCGCCCGGGCAATGGATCCTTCGGCTGCACTACAGGACAGAGTGGCGGCAGCGGCGGGAGCGGCGGCGCTGGCGGATGCGGCGGTGCTGGCGGGCTCGGTGGCGGTGCCGGCGGGGCCAGCATCGCGCTCGTCTCCTTGGGCGCGTCGCTCACCTTCATCAACGTCTCGCTCACCGCGGACGCCGGAGGAGCCGGCGGCACGGGTGCGGCCGGACAGGCCGGCGGGGTCGGTGGCAATGGGGGCCCCGGCGGCGGTGTCGCCACCGTCGAAGCGTGCGACGGTGGCAATGGCGGCACGGGCGGGCTCGGCGGCGCCGGTGGCGGTGGCCGCGGGGGTCACTCGCTCGGCATCGCCCACACTGGCCCGGCGCCCGAGCTGTCCGGCATCCTCATGATCACGGTGGACGACGCGACCGCGCCCGGCGGGGACGGCGGCGACAACAACTCGCAGAACAACGCGGGAGAGGCCGGCGTGTCGGAGCAGACGCTCCAGTTCTAGGGGGCCGAATGACAGCGCTGAGGCCCGTGGGGGGATGACGGTCTGGGGGTCGGTGCGTGGCCCCGTGGGGAGGATGACGGTCATCTGACGGTCATCGTGCCCGCCGCCGCGCCGCGCCGCGCCGCGCCGCCACGCCGCGCCCGCGCCCGCGCCCGCGCCCGCGCCCCGCGCGCCCGCCCGTTCGAACTTGGCCGCTCCAATGGGCGCTCGTTACGCTCTCCAAAGCCGCACCATGAGCCCCACCCGCATGCAACGCCGAACGTTTCGCCGTGAGGTCTTCTTGCCCTGTCAGGTGGTGCGAGAACGAGACTTCCGGCTGGTGTCGAGCCTCGCGTTCGACCTCTCGACGGGGGGTATGCAGGTGCTGACCGGCACGCGCGTCCTGACCGGCGAGCCGCTCTTGGTGAGCTTCCGAGCCCCAAAGACAGGGGCGTGGTTCGACCTCGCCGCCACTGTGGCGCGGGTGATCCACGGGCGCCGCCCCGAAGATCGCGGGCGGGGCCTGGGCCTCGAGTTCCACGGGATGGCGCTGTCGGCGCGCTACGATCTGTTGGACGGTCTCGAGGGTCTGCCGGTCACGGCCTCCGTGCGCGCCTGATCGCAGCCGGCGCACCTCGAACGGCGACGGGGTCCTCGTGTACGTTGCGTCGCGATGACGCCGCTCACGGACCGACGCGGAGCCCCGGCGGCCGAGGTGTCCTCCGTGGCGCCGACGGTCATCGTCGGCTTGACCCTCGCGCTGGGGGTCGCCGACTTCATCTACGCGGTCGAGCGGATCGTGTCCCTCGCGCTCGGCGCGCTGTTGACCATTCTGCTCTTGCCGTGGGCGCGTGTCGTGTTGAAGCGAGACGGCGCGGAGCGCTCGCGGCTGCGCCGGGTCGCGCTTCAGGCCGGGCTGATCGCCCTCGCCGGCGCCTTCATGGTGGCGCGCTGGTCGGTCTACAACGACGCGCTGGAGCACCCAGAGATTTCGTACGCCGGCTCGTACCGCAACTACTCGGTGGGCCACGTGGTGCTGATGCTGATCGGGGTGCTCCTGCGCGGCGGGCGCATGGCTCGCCTCGTCGCGGCCAGCGCCAGCCGGCCCGCCCGGCTGATGGTGGCGACCTTCGGCACGGCCAGCGTCGTCGGCGCGCTGCTGCTCGCGCTGCCGGTCTCGCTCAACCACGTCGAGAGCGCTTCGCTGCTGGACTCGCTGTTCGTCGCGACGAGCGCGGTGTGCGTGACAGGCCTCTCCACCGTGAACGTGGCCGACACGTATTCGTTCACGGGTCAGCTCATCCTGTGCGCGCTGATCCAGATCGGCGGGCTCGGCATCATGGTGCTCGCCGCCGCGGTCACGATGCTCTCGGGGCAGCGCATGGGCGTGAAGAGCTCGGCTCAGCTCGCGGAGATGGTCGACGCCGGGTCGCTCGACGAGCTGAAGCGGACGGTGAAGGCGATCGCGCTGTACACCCTCGCGTTCGAGATCGCCGGCGCGGGGCTGCTCTATGCCTGGTTCTCGTCGATCCCGGAGACGGGCACAGGCCCCGCTGCGCCCGGAGGGCTCGCGGGTGCTTGGCATCCGGCGTGGGCCGCCGTGTTCCACTCGGTCAGCGCGTTCTGCAACGCGAGCTTCTCCAATTTTCGCGACGGGTTGATGCCCTTCACGGGCGCGACCTTCGTCACGGCGACGCTCGGGGGGCTGATCGTCGCCGGCGGGCTCGGGTTCCCGGTGCTCAACGAGCTGGCTCGGCGCGCCTACGACGCCCTGCGCCGCAGGCGCGCTCGGCGACTGACGCTCAACACCCGGGTCAACCTCGCGACGGCGGCGGCGCTGCTCGTGGGGATGGGGCTCGCCTATGGCCTCTTGGAGCGCGGCGCGTCGATGCGCGCGCTCGGCTTGTTCGACCAGCTGACCGGCGCGCTCTTCCTGTCTGCCTGCAGTCGCACGAGCGGCTTCACGTTCGTCGACGTCGCCGCGATGCGCCCCGCGACGCTGCTGTTGACCTGCCTCGCCATGTTCATCGGTGCCGCGCCCGGCTCGTGCGCCGGCGGCATCAAGACGACCACCTTCGCCGTGCTCTTCGCGTCCTATCGCGCGGAGCTTCGCGGCCGGCGGCCGACGCTCTTCGATCGGGCGATCCCCGCGGCCGTCATCCGGCGGGCGATGGGCGTGGGGTTCATCGCGACGATCCTGGTCTTCACCATCATCTTTCTGCTTACGCTCTTCGAGGAGCACGACGTGCTCGCGCTGTCGTTCGAGGTGGTCAGCGCCTTCTCCACCACCGGCTTCTCGACCGGCATCACCTCGAGCTTGACGGTGGGGGGCAAGCTCCTGATCGTCGCGACCATGCTGGCCGGGCGCATCGGCCCGCTCACGTTGGGGCTCGCGCTCTCTGCCGAGTCCAAGAAACCCGCCTTCGAGCTCCCCGAGGAGCGCGTGATGATCGGCTGAACATGAAAGAGAAGCAGGTCCTCGTCATCGGTCTCGGTCGGCTCGGGACCGCGCTCGTCAACGAGCTGTGGGACACCAACGTGGAGATCCTCGTCGTCGACAAGGACGAGGCCGCGATCGAGCAGGTGAAGGACAAGACGGCCGCGGCGTTCGTCGGCGACGGCTCGGACCCCCGCGTGCTCGAGGGGATCAACGCGAAGGAGATGGACGTGGCGGTCGTCACCGCCGGGGAGGACTTCGAGTCGTCGGTGCTGACGGTCGCCGCGCTCGCTCAGCTCAAGGTGCCTCACATCCTCGTGCGCGGGGCGACCGAGCGGCAAGCGAGCATCTTGCGCACGGTGGGCGCGACGCGCGTCTTCCTAGTGGAGGACGAGATGGGCCGCCGCCTCGCGACCGAGGTCCTGAGCCCGGCGTCCTCCGACTTCATGGAATACGCCTCCTCGTTCCGGGTGATGCCGTGGGTGCCGAGCGGCGACTACGTCGGCAAGACGCTGGTCGAGCTCGATCTGCGCAAGCGCCACGAGATCACGGTGCTCGGCTGTTGGCGCGGGGGCGACGCGCGGGGAAAGAAGAAGCCCGCGATGCCGACCCCCGACTACCGCGTCGCCCAGGGCGACACGCTGCTCGTGATCGGCCTGCACCAAGCGGTCGAGGCCTTCTTCTCGGGGCAGTGATCAGCCGTCGACGGCGCGGCCGTTGAGCGACTGCACCGGGCGGGCGTTCATCGGGTACTTCGCCTTGAACGCCTTGATCTGCTCGTCCGACATCGTGATCGGCTTCTTCATCACGGTCCAGTCGACGCCTTCGCTGCAGCCGGGGGTCGTGAGCGAGCCGGAGTAGTGGAAGTGTGCGAGGTCCTTGGGCACGAAGGCCGCCGGGTCGATCGGCGCCGAGAGCGCCTGCTCGGCGCCCGCCTTCGCGGGGATCGCCGACCAGATCGCGCCTGCGGCCTCGCTCTTGGCTCCGGCGTCGATCAGCACGCCCACCACGGCCAGCTTGCCCTGCGCGTCCTTGTGGACGAGGTGCACCTCCATCGGCGTGTCCTTGCCGCCCACTCTGTGCTCGCTCGGGGTGTGGAAGTGAAACTGGACGAGGTCGTATGTCGCCACGCCCAGCTTGATCTTGGCGCCGGGCTTCACGTTGACCTGGATCGTGTGACCGTTGTCGACGACCGTCCCTTCCACCTTCGCGTATTCGAACGTCACTGCCGGCGCCTTGGTCTTGCCGGCGACGAGATCGATCGGCGACTGCGCCTTGCCGGTCTTGCAGGACGAGAAGTCGGCCTCGAGCTCGCCCCACTTCTCGGGCCCCGTCGTCCCGTCATAAGACCAGTGAGCGTGCGCTGCGTGGGCGTCCGGCTTCGCGTGGGCGTCGGGCTTCGCGTGGGCGTCCTCGTGCGTCGGCTGGGCGGAGTGAGCCGCGGTCGACGCCACCGGCGGGGTCTCCGTCGCGGCCGCGGTCGAGACGTGCCTCGGCGGATCTTCCGCTGGAGGGGTCGACGTGCAGCCGACCAGGGCGAGGGTGAAGAGGGACGCGACAGTCAAGCGAGCGTTGTTCACGAGAGGACCTCCGATCGTGGTGGCACGATATCCGACCGCCGGGCGATCCGACAGCCGGCGCCTCACGCGAGGGCCCGCGTTCGATGATAGGAATGCCGAGTGTCCGACGAGGAAGAGAGCGCAGCGAAGTCGCACCCCCCCGTCAGCGAGACCCTCAGGGGGGCGGTCCGCGCGCTCGGCAGCGGTCACCCGGATCCGCCCAAGCACCTCGGCGTGGGGCAGAAGCTGTTCGTCGTGCTAGGCGCGATCTTCGTCACCTGCCTCGTGCTCGGCGACGTCACCGGTGGCAAGGCCTTCAGCACGCCGGTCGGGCCGGTGAGCGTCGGCCTCATCCTCTTCCCGGTGACGTTCCTGCTCACGGACGTCATCAACGATTTCTATGGCAAGCGTGGGGCGCGCTTCATCACCGGCGTCGGCGCGGCGATGGCGACGCTGGCCTATGTCGCGCTCGTCATCACGACAGCCCTGCCGACCGACCCCGACACGTACTTCCAGGACGCCGAGTACGCGAAGATCTTCGGCGGCTCGGCGAAGCTCTTCGTCGCGTCGATCGTCGCCTACCTGGTCGGCCAGCTGCTCGACATCAACGTCTTCTTGTTCTGGAAGCGGGTCACGAGGGGCAAGCACCTCTGGCTCCGCGCGACCGGCTCCACGCTCATCAGCCAGATGGTCGACACCGCGATCATCAACTCGATCTTCTGGGGTGGCGTGGCCGATAAATCCGTCGCCTGGATCGCCGCGAAGATCCTCCGCGAGTTCTTGATCAAGGTGGCGATCGCGATCTTGATCACCCCGATCGTGTACGCGATCCACGCGTTCATCCTGCGCTGGCTCGGGCTCGAGCCCGAGCCGCACGTCGAACAGACCGCGGGCTAGCTGACCCGATAGTTCGGGGCCTCTTCCGTGATGATCACGTCGTGGACGTGGCTCTCACGCAGGCCTTGCGACGTGATGCGCACGAACTTGGCGTTCTTGCGCAGGTCCTCCACGGTCTTCGAACCGGTGTAGCCCATGCCCGAGCGCAGGCCGCCGACCAGCTGGTGGACGATCGAGGCGAGCGAGCCGCGGTAAGGGACGCGCCCCTCGATGCCCTCGGGCACGAGCTTCTCGTCCGCCGCGCCGCCCTGGCCGTAGCGGTCCTTGCTGCCGCGGCGCATCGCGCCGAGCGAGCCCATGCCGCGGTACACCTTGTAGCTCCGGCCTTGGTAGAGCACGAGGTCGCCCGGAGACTCGTCCGTGCCGGCGAAGAGCGAGCCGATCATCACGCTCGACGCGCCCGCGGCGATGGCCTTCGTGACGTCGCCCGAGAACTTGATGCCGCCGTCTGCGATGATCGGGACGTCGTGGCGCTCCGCCGCGCGGACGCAGTCGGCGATGGCGGTGATCTGCGGCACCCCGATGCCCGCGACGACGCGCGTGGTGCAGATGCTGCCCGGCCCGATGCCGACCTTGACCGCGTCTGCGCCAGCGTCGATGAGCGCGTCCGTGGCCTCCGCGGTCGCGATGTTCCCCGCGACGACCTCGGTGCCCGGGAAGCGCTTCTTCGCGGTGCGCACGGCGTCGATCACGCCCTTCGAGTGACCGTGCGCGGTGTCCACGACGATCACGTCGACGCCGGCTCCGACCAGCGCCTCGAGCCGCAGGTCCCGATCGGGGCCGGGGCCGATCGCCGCGCCGACCAGCAGCCTGCCGTGCTCGTCCTTCGAGGCGTTCGGGTTCTTGTCGGCCTGCAGCAGGTCCTTGATGGTGATGAGGCCGACCAGCTTTCCGCCCTGGTCGACCACCAGCAGCTTCTCGATGCGGTGCCGGTGGAGCAGCTCCTTCGCGCGCTCGTTCGAGACGCCGGGGGGCACCGTCACGAGCTCCCTCGTCATCAGCTCGGCGACCTTGTGATCGAGGTTCTGCGCGAAGCGCAGGTCCCTCGACGTGAGGATGCCGACCGGCTTGCCCTCCTCCACCACGGGCACGCCGCTGATCGAGTGCTCGTTCATGACGTCGAGCGCCTCCTTCAGCGTCTGCGCGGGGCGGACGGTGATCGGGGCGCCGATCATCCCGCTCTCGGCGCGCTTCACGCGCTCGACCTCACGGGCCTGATCGGCGGGCGACAGGTTCTTGTGGATGATGCCGATTCCGCCGGCGCGAGCCATCGCGATCGCGGCGCGCCCCTCGGTCACCGAGTCCATCGCGGCCGACACCAGCGGCAGGTTGAGGTCAGCCGCCGCGTGAGCCGTGTCCTCACGTCGACCTCGTGAGGGAGGACGTCGCTGTACGCCGGCGCGAGCAGGACATCGTCGAACGTCAGGCACTCACGGAGACGGTCGTGCAACATGGCCGGCTGTTACCCCAACGCGCCGGCGCCCGCCACCGGGGGATCGGCCGAGGTGGGCCATCGGTTAGCCAGTGGATCAACGGCTACACCGGTTCTGGAGGTGCGCCGAGGTAGTACATGGTGTACACGGCTCCGATTTTTACTGGGTCCATCCGCGCACTAGCGGTGGTCCACTCCGTGCAGGCGCGTTGCGTAAGGTGATGAAGATGACCCTCGGCCGGCGGTTTGGTTCTTCTCTGGGTGTGCTGCTCTTCACTGCCTGCGGGCTGGTCGTCCTCGGACCGGGCTGCGGCGCCGAGACGGACACCGCCATCGACGAGCAAGACGTCGTCCCCGATGGGGCCCAGACCCCCTGGGATCTGGCAGGGCTCTGCACCGAGAACATCCAGCGGCACATCACGGTGCGCCCGCAAGAGCTGTCGGACGGCGTCGTCCGCTGGCAGTGCGGCGACCGCCCGGGCGTCGATGGCGTCGACGACCGCGGCCAGGAGTATTGCGAGTACTTCGCCGTCTCGGCCGGCAAGCGCGTCGACAACTTCGCCGACGCCGACCCGTCCGCCCCGCTCTCGTGCTTCTTCACGTCGGTCTACATGGACGTGACCGAGGACACCGTCCGCGATGGGTACCTCGCCCAGGCGCTGTCGACCTCCGAGAACCTCGCCGCGTCGGTCGACGCGGATCTCGTGCGCATGAAGGGTCAGTTCAACTCGCGCGGCGCCGCGACGACGCTCGTCGTCGACGCCATGAACGTCGCGACCTCGCAGAACGACCAGCGGCAGGCGGCCTGCTTCCTCGCCAGCGTCGACCCCGCGAACAAGGCCAACGCCGAGAAGCTCAAGGCGGCGTGCCGCGGCGTGAAGCTCACGAGCTCCACCGCGTGGAAGAAGGCGCAGCAGCTCGGCGCCAAGATCCCGAAGTCGACCGACGCCAACTACGACACCTACAAGGACACCGTCGCCTGCATGTCCGTCGGTCGCCTCGAGCACGGCGGCGTGGACTGGCGCATGAGCGACCCGCACATCGCGCAGGTCGTCGTCCGCGCGAACGACGAGTGCGGCTGCACCTACTCGGCGCTGCCAGACGCGCTCGAGGGCTTCATCCAAGGAACCTGGAGCAGCAAGGACGCCCTGCCGGCCGGCTGCCGCCGCGTGAAGGTCGATGGCTCCGACTACGTCCACATGACCATCTGCGAGATCCCCGAGGCGGAGCGCAGCGACCTCGAGACCAACCTCGACTACTCGGAGAACCTCCAGGCGTTCTGCAACGACCGCTTCGGCAAGGACATCGTCCTCACGGCGCCGCTGCGCGCGGTGGAGACGGCGGGCAGCTGCTCGAAGACGACGACCGCGTTCTGCAAAGAGTTCACGAAGAACGCGGTGAAGTGAGCGTCGCCGCTGCTTCCTTTCCGTAGAGATCTCGCCATGTCCTCCTCGCTTCACGCCAAGTCCCTCACCCTGCTCGCTGCCGCCTCGCTCGCGCTCGCGATCGTCGCGGCCGGCTGCGGCGAAGAGCCGCCCATCACCGAGGAGCAGGACATCGCCGAGACGAAGGAGCTGTTCGGCGACGATCGCGTCGCCGACGTCCTCAAGAAGGACCTCAAGAAGGTCCCCAGGAGCTGGGCGGAGTTCGAGACCCTCTTCGGCGTCGGCCGCGCGTGCAAGCGGACCGACAGCAAGGAGATCTACGTCGTCGAGGAGTCGTCGACGCGCGCGACGGGCCACCAGGAGCAGACCGACACGCTCCTGCCACGCGCGGTCGTCACCGGCTGCAACACCGGCGAGATGAACCCGCCGGGCGAGCCGCTCTACCAGTCGTACAGCCTGATGGCGGCGCTCTTCAGCTCGCCCGACGTGCCGGGGGCGGCGAGCGGCGACCCGATGGTCTTCGATCGCGTCGAGGTGATGGCGCTCGATCGAAAGACCGGCCTCTACAACTTCTACGTGATGACGCCGAGCGCTTACCCGGACAAGCCCGGCATCCTGCAGCGCATCCAGCTGCGCCCCGACGACTCGGTCTACGTCTACACCAAGGACCCTTCGAAATCGAAGGTGTCCAAGAAGAAGTCGAGCGACCGCTTGTGCAACAACTGCCACGTCAACATGGGCCCGCTCATGAACGAGATGCACGAGCCCTGGACCAACTGGATCAGCACGCACAAGACGCTCCCGGATGCAGCCAGCGAGCTCACCGGTGAGACGCGCTCCATCGTCGAGGAGGCGGTCTCGATCGACGGCGCGCACTCGCGCCTCAGCCTCGCCAACGACCTCGAGAAGACGATGATGGCCGCCATCCGCGTCTGGAACGAAGGCCAAGCGTCGGTCCCGGGCAGCGGCTTCGTGCAGGCGACGATCGACGGTGACCAGCCGGGCGGCGTCGCGGGGCTGCTCGACAGCCTCTTCTGTCAGACCGAGCTGCAGTACGCGAGCTCGTTCGGCACCGTCCCGCTGGAGCTGTTCGTCGACCCCGGCGCGGTCGCGGGCGGTCAGCTGCAGCCGCCGTCCTCGTACTCGACGGACGTGTTCCCGATCCTCATGCCCGTCCGCGCCGACATGGATGAGCGGATCGAGACCGCGCTCATCAAGAAGAAGGTCGTCAGCCAGCGGACGACGATCGCGATCCGCCTGATCGACGACAGGAACGACGTGTTCTCGAGCGTCCGCTGCAACCTGCTGTCGGCCGCGACGAGCGGCATGCCGTCCGACGCGACCAAGGTCGACGCTCACCTGCGTACCTTCCTCCGCGGCCAGGTCGACGCGCTCTACCAGGAGGGCCCGCGGCGCGAGTACGCCCGCGCGCTGCTCGACGACGCCGTCACCGACATGAAGCCCTACCGCCTGGCGTACCTGAACGTCGCGACCATCGCGCTCGCCCGCGACGTCGAGAAGCTCCAGTCGCTGGAGGGCCGCGCCGAGCTCAAGGCGCGCTCGCAGCTGCGAAAAGACGCGGCGAAGCAGATGTTCGCGCGCGAGGCGAACCCCATGCCGCTGCTGCACGACGAAGACCAGGTCGAGAAGTGAGCCCGAGCCCCGCCGAGCTCCGCCTCGCCCCCGACGCACGACCGACCCCCCGAGGAACCCTGCCGATGAAATCCCCCGTTCTGTCCAAGGTGCTCTTGCTCTGTGGCTTCGCGGCGCTCGCGGCCGCTCCCGGCTGCGGAGAAGAGGAGGACCCGACGACGAGCGACGAGCAGGACGCGACGAGCACCATCGACGACGCGTTCGCCAAGACCCTGCTCACGGGCGGCTGCTCGATCAAGGTCGTGAAGACGGGCAAGACCCAGAAGACCAAGGGGACCGGCGGCGCCTGTCCGACCTCGGTCACCGCGGTGCTCGACGCGATCGACGCGGCGAAGCTGAAGACCAACGTGTACGTCGTCAGCGAGCAGGGCGACGTCACGCCGGGCGCGGACACTCCTTACCGCTTCGTGATGGCGGTCGACACGGGTGACGGCAAGAAGGAGAAGCTCTTCCTCTCGATGCTCGGCTCGGGCGACGGCGTGAGCGACTCGTTCCTCGAGATCATGAGCTTCAACGACAAGAAGGGCGTCTACGCGTACTACGACCTCGAGGACGGCGCGTGGGTGCAGGTCGGCGACGGCTCGCAGATCAAGACCGACGCCACCTCGGGCAGCGCACCCTTCCGCTGCGCCAGCTGCCACACCACCGGCCAGCCGCTGATGAAGGAGCTCCACGACTCCTGGGCCAACTGGCACTCGACGTGGTTCTCCATGCAGGACCCGAAGTCGAGCGACGCGCTCTTCAACCGCCTGTTCAGCAAGAAGATCATCGGCGACACGCTGGAGCTCGAGATCATCGCGGGCACCAAGGCGGCGACCAAGGCGCGCGTCGACAAGGCGGTGAAGGAGAAGAACCTCAAGCCGCTCGTGAAGCAGCTGATGTGCGACGTCGGCGAGCCCTCGCTCATCGCCTCGCACTCGAAGAGCTCGAGCCGCGTGGGGACGGTGAGCACCTTCTCCAGCATGCTGCCGACCTCGATCCTGGTGAACAACCTCCTGAAGAACCCGCGCACGGGCACCGGCGATCAGAAGGGCCTCGACAACGTGGTGAACATGAACATCCCGTCGCTGTCGACGATCGGTCAGGCGATCGACTCTGCGGCGTACGTGAAGGCCCTCACCACCATCGGCCAGACGATCGGCGGGCAGCCCGGCGACGCCATGTTCCCGATGTCGAGCCCGGAGAAGAGCTTCGCCGACATCCAGGTGGTGCAGGAGCTCGTCGCGCGCAACCTGCTCGACAAGGACATCATCGCCGACGTGCTGATGACCGACTTCACCGTCTCGACCTTCTCCAGCGCGCGCTGCGACCTCGCGGCGACGCTGCCGAAGACCTGGACCTCGGTCGACGAGCTGCGGACGGCCTGGTCCACGGCGCTCACCTCCTCCGAGGTCCGCGGGGCCGTCGGCCTCAAGGCCCGCCTCGACAACAAGGCCGACCTCGACGCCCACGCGGCGAAGGTGGAGACCTACGTCAAGGCGTGCAACGACCGCGCGCGGTCGACCGTCCAGGCCGACAAGGAGACCTTCCACGTCGACCTGCTCAAGATCATGTCCCAGCGGCGCGCGGAGTTCGTCGAGAAGTACGAGGCGGTCGTCGAGAGCGACTGGCTCGTCCCCTCGGACAACCTGAACAGCGTGCCTCACGCGATCCGGCTCGGCGCTACCACGTGCCAGCTGGAGGACCAGACCTCGCCGTTCCTCGGCGAGAGCGGCGAGTGAGCTCCAGGCTCCCTCGAGACTGAACGAAGGCCCCCTCCCAGCCGAGGGGGCTTTCGCTTTTGTGCGCCCAGCATGGGCGCGACCTTGCGGGTGCAAGTCCCGCCGAGAGGAGACCATCCTGATCGAAGCGAGCCGCAACTGCGGGAGGGCGACCGACCGTGGGGAGGAAGCGGGGAGCGAAACCGCGGGCCGATGGACAAGAACCCGATACGAGGCGGCGCCGAGTGGGGCGAGCGGGCAAATGACCGCGAAGCTCCGATGGTCGAGGCTCAGGCGACGTAAATCGGGCGGTCGTGCGGGGAAGGGTCGCGTTCTTACCTGGGGAGATCTCGCCCTGGGCCTGAAAGGGCCACGCGCAAGCGGAGCGAGAAGTCAGCCGAGGCCGTAGTAGGCGCGGGCAACTGCGACGAAGGGCCGAACGGAGAGGAGAGCGAAACGATCGTGCGTCTCCGGAGGCAAACGGCCGCAGATGTCGAGGCAACTTGAGCTTCCGCTAAGGGGTAGGGACGAAATCCCGAGAGCAGAGCGGAGCGCGGAAGCGCCGACGGCGACGCACGGAAACGAGCGCTCGGGAGCGAGCGACCTGATGGAGCGCGTGTGCGAACGCGCGAACCTCCAGGCCGCGCTGAAACGGGTGAAGAAGAACAAGGGCAGTGCCGGCATCGACGGGATGACGGTGGATGAGCTGCCGGAGCACCTGAAGACCCACTGGCCCGCGCTGCGCGAGCAACTGCTCACGGGCACGTACCAGCCGTCCCCGGTGCGAAGGCATGGGATCCCGAAGAGCGGCGGTGGGGTGCGCGAGCTTGGCATCCCGACCGTCGTCGATCGGTTCATCCAGCAAGCCATCCTGCAGGTGCTCGGACCTCGTTTCGATTCGACCTTCTCGCAGTACAGCTACGGCTTTCGCCCCGGACGCAGCGCCCACGACGCGGTCGTGCAAGCGCAGCGGTACGTGAACGAAGGCCGCCGCTTCGTGGTGGACGTGGACTTGGAGAAGTTCTTCGACCGCGTGAACCACGACGTGCTGATGGGCAGGCTCGCGAAGCGAATCGAGGACAAGCGACTGCGCGGGCTGATTCGCCGTTATCTCGAAGCGGGGATGATGGCGAACGGGGTCGCGACGGAGCGTCACGAGGGCACGCCGCAAGGTGGACCGCTCTCGCCGCTGCTCGCGAACGTGCTCTTGGACGAGGTCGACAAGGAGCTGGAGCGACGCGGACATGCGTTCGTGCGCTACGCCGACGACTGCAACGTGTACGTGCGGTCGAGGCGGGCGGGCGAGCGGGTGATGGAGCTGCTCCGGCGGCTCTACGCGGGGCTCCGACTCCGTGTGAACGAAGCCAAGAGCGCCGTGGACCGACCGCAGAACCGCAAGCTGCTCGGCTATTCCTTCTGGAATGCCGGCGGCATGCAAGTGAAGCGGAAGGTCGCACCCAAGGCCCTGACCGCGATGAGGATCGTGTACGCGAGCTGACGCGCCCGACCCGAAGCCAGAGCATCGCGCGAGTCGTGGAGGATCTGCGGTCGTACCTGACGGGGTGGAAGAACTACTTCCGCCTCGCCGACACGCCCAAGATCTTCCGCGAGCTCGACGAGTGGATCCGGCACCGGCTCAGGGCGCTGCATCTGCGCCACTGGAAACGGGGGCGCACGACCTATCGCGAACTGCGAGCCCGGGGACCCCCGAGCGCGTCGCCGCACAGGTCGCCGCAAGCACCCGCCGATGGTGGAAGAACTCCGCCATGGCGATCCACATCGCCTTCCCCATCCGCTACTTCGACGAGCTGGGAGTCCCCGACTCGCCGCGTAACCTCAACTCTCCGAACCGCCGGATGCGGACCCGCTTGTCCGGTGGTGTGGCAGGGGTCCCGAGGATTTCCTCGGGCCCCGGGCCTGTTTGCGGGCCGATTTGTCGGAGCGCGGCGAAAAAGTCTCCGGCGAATGGGAGGGGGTCGGACGAAACAAGGACGATGCTGGCTACGGCCATGGCCCTGCGCCTCTCGCCTCAACCCGTCCGGGCCTCGGACGAGCGCAGGGTCGTGACCGCCGTGGCTCCCCCGCCGCCTCCGGCCCCGGCCGACGCGGCGCGTCTCTCCCCGCTCGTGCGAGCGGTCATCGCCCGCGTGATGCAGCTGCCCCTCTCGCACCCCGACGTGGATGACTGCGCGAACGAGTCGCTGCGCCGCATCGTCGAGAACCTCGATCGCGTGCGACCGGGGGAGCCGGTCGGTCCCTGGGCCACCGGGGTCGCGAGGCACGTGGCGCTCGATTGGCTCCGGGCGAAGAAGCGAGCGCGGGCGCGGGCGCCGGAGACGAGCGAGCCGGGGGGCGCCGCGCCCGACCTGCCGGACCCTGGCCCCAGCCCGGAGGATCGCGCCGCCGACGCCCAGGCGCTCGGGGAGCTTCGAAAGGCCCTCGCCCAGCTGCCCGAGGCGCAGCGCGAGGCCCTCGTCGCCTTCCACGTCGAGGGGCAGAGCTACCACGACATCGCCGCGCGGATGCGCGTGCCCATGGGCACGATCGCGACCTGGATCGCGCGCGGCCGACGGGCGCTCGCGGACGCGGTCGGCGGGGCTCGGAAGGAGGGTCGATGAGCGCCGAGGGCACCATCCACCTGTCCGACGAGGAGGCGCTCCTCGTCGCAGATGGCCAGCCGGTCGCTCCCGCGCGGCTGGCCCACTGCGAGCGGTGCGAGGACTGCGCGTCGCGCGTCGCCGAGCTCGCGCTCACGTCCCTCTCCGTGCATCACGATCTCCTGGCCCTCGCCGAGGCGCCGCTGCCCGAGCTCGCGGCGGCGCGCGCCTCGTCGCCGAGCCCCGCGCTGCCCCTCGCGCTCGGCCTGCTCGTCGCGCTCGCCGCCTCCATCCCGATCATCCCGTCGGCGCTGCGCACGGTCGGCTCCCTGGTGGGCGCCCGCGAGGCCCACGCCGAGGCGCTCGGCGAGCTGCTTCGCGCCGCGTGGTCCTCCGCGCAAGACCCGACCTTGTCGCTCGCGACCACGGCGCTGCTCGTGCTCGCGGCCTGTGCGCTCGCCCTGCTCGCGAGTCGGCGCGCGCGCGATGAGCGGTCGGACCCCGAGGTGCCCACGTGACCGGGCTCGACAGGCTGATCCCTGCGGCCCTGGCGGCCGCTCTGTTCGCGTCGGTCGCGGACGCTCGGGCCGACGTCCGCCTCGAGGGGGACTGGTCGACCCCACCCCCGACCGTCTCGCTCTCGCTCCAGGGCACGTCGAGGTCCGAGGCGCTGCGCGCGCTCGCCAGCGCGGCGAAGTGGAACCTGCTGCTCACCTCGGGTCCGGAGGACAAGGTCACCCTCGAGCTGTTGGACGCGCCGGCCGACGAGGTGCTGCGCGCGCTGCTCGCGGAGGGCGCGTGGGTGGCGGAGCGCCGCGGCTCGATCATCACCGTCCGGCCCGACGCGTCCGCAGCGCCGAGCACGGCCCCGTCGGCCGCGCCGGCAGGTCCCGCGGTGAAGCCGCGAGACGTGAACGTGCTGGCGAACAGCCTGCGCATCGGTCGCGACGACACCGTCCGCAACGTCACCGTCATGGGCGGGAGCGTCGAGATCGAGGGCCGCGTCACGGGGAACCTCACCGTCTACGGTGGCTCGGCCCACCTGTACGGCAGCGGACGCATCGAGGGCAACGCGCACCTCACCGGCGGGTCGATGAAGATCGACGAGGGCGGCTCGATCGACGGCGACCTCGAGGTGCTCGGCGGCAGCATCGACGGCGCAGACAAGGCGAAGATCGGCGGCAACGTGACGCTCGACCCCGGAGAGGGAGAGGGCAAGGCGTCGTTCGCGACGCGAGCCGGTCACAAGATCTCGGCCGGCGTGCGGCTCGCCGCGTTCCTCTTCATCCTCGGCGTGCTCTTCATCACCCTCGGCGGTCAGCGCGCCGAGCAGGTTCGGGTCGCCATCGCGGAGAAGCCCATGCGCTCGGTGGCCTTGGGCCTCGTCGGGGTGCTCGGGACGCTCGGCGCGCTCGCGCTGTGCGCGCTCACGCTGATCGGTATCCCGGTCGCGGTGGTGGGGGCCGTGGCCGCGCTCGCGCTCGCCTTCGGTGGGACGACGTCCGGGCTCGCGGTGCTGGGCGCCACGATCGCGGGTCACAAGAGCAAGAACGTGTACGTCCACCTCGCGGTCGGCTGCGCCGTGTTCGTCGCGCTGGGCGTGATCCCGGGCATCGGTCCGCTCGCCCAGATCGCGACGGTGCTGGCAGGCATCGGCGGCGTCGTCTCGACCCGGGCTTTGGGCCTGTGGAGGCCGCGCGCGAAGCCTCCGGCGGTCCACCCGTATCGCTGACCGGCGCTCTTGCGCTCCTCGGCGCCGCAGGTCAACCTCGTGGCGATGCAGCTGCTCGCCCTCGCCCTCGTCGCGCTGTTCGTGTTCCTGCTCGTGTCGCGCTTCGCGAAGCGGCGGCGCGGCGGCGCCGGCTCGCTGCAGCAGGAGGCGGCGATCGAGGCCTGGGCTCGCGCCGAGATGGCGAGGTTGATCGCCGAGCGGCTCGAGCTGGAGGAGTCCGACGTGGCGACGACGCTCGCCGGCAACCCCGACCCGGAGCTGGTCACCCGTCTCGAGAAGAGCGTCTCCGGGATCGAGGTCGTCTACGAGCGCGCCCTCGGCGCGACGGGCTCCGCGGACGTCCGCGTCGAGGTGCGCCTCGAGAGCGGTGCGCTGGAGCGCTCCGTGAAGCGTATCGCCTTCAGCGAGCTGCCCGAGTCGGTCCGGCTCGAGTTCGAAAAGACCGGCACCGCCCACGTCTACCGACCGTGGACCTTCCCCTGGCGGCAGTGAGCGAGCTGCGGCCCTGACGCGGTCGTTCTCACGCAACTCGGGCCGTCGGTCGTCGATGGATCCGAGTGACCGGACAAACTGCATCCCACCCACAGGCACCCAGGGCAACGAGCGGTAGGCGCTCGAACGCCCCGGGGGTAGCTTCGGCTCAAGTGACGCAGAAGCTCGCGCCCAAGCCGACGGCGGGAGGAGATCCGCCCGCCAGGCCGGCGGGCGCCGGAGGTCCCTCGCAGGGCCGGCTGTTCGCCAGGTCCGCCGGGGACGCGCTGACGGTGGACGGCGAGGTCGTCCGCATCACGTATTCGAACGACGAGTCCGGCTTCCGCGTCATCCGAGTGAAGGTCGACGGAGTGGCCGACGAAAAGACGCTGGTGGGGGTGTTCCCACTGCCGCCTCCCGGCACGCGCGTGCGCGCGACCGGCAAGCTGACCCGCGACGTGAAGCGGGGCGAGCAGTTCAAGGTTGAGACGCTCCTCACCGTGGCGCCCGCGACCCTGGCCGGCGTCGAGCGCTTCCTCGGGTCGGGCCTGGTCCCCGGCGTGGGGGAGGCCTTCGCGAAGCGCATCGTGGAGGCCTTCGGCGAGTCGACGCTCGAGGTCCTCGATCACGATCCGACGCGGCTGCGCGAGGTGCCGGGGCTCGGGCAGAAGCGCGCCCAGCAGATCGAGCGCGCCTGGGAGGCGCACCGGGCGGTCGGCGCCATCATGATCTTCCTGCAGTCGCACGGCGCGTCCCCGGCCCTCGCCTCGAGAATCTACAAACGCTTCGGCCCGCGCGCGGTCGCCGTCGTCTCCGCGAACCCGTACCGGCTCGCGCTCGACGTCTGGGGCGTGGGGTTCAAGACCGCCGATCGCATCGCCGGCTCCTTGGGGATCGCGAAGAACGCCCCGGAGCGCGCGCAGGCGGGGGTCGTCCAGGTGCTGCACGAGCGAGCGGCCCAGGGGCACGTGTTCACCGAGCGCGGCGCGCTCGTCGAGCTCTCCGCGCGCATGCTCGAGATCGACGAGGGGGCCGTCGAGGTGGCGATCGACTCCCTGATCGCGGAGCGGCGGGTGCGCTCGGAGGCCGCTCTGCGCAGCGTCCAGGGCGCCGCGATCTACACCCCCGCCCTGTACGACGCCGAGGTGCTCGTCGCGCGCCGGCTCTCGGAGCTGGTCGCCTCCCCCGTGATCGGCCGTCCGCTCGACGCGCTGGTCGAGCGCGTCGTCGCCGACTTCGAGGCGGCCTCGGGCGTCAGCCTCGCGGACGCGCAGCGCGCGGCGATCGAGGCCGCCGCGCGGAGCAAGGTCGTCGTCGTCACCGGCGGCCCTGGCGTCGGAAAGACCACGATCGTGAGGGCGTTGCTCATGCTGTTCGATCAGGCGGGGCTCAAGACTCGGCTCGCCGCGCCGACCGGCCGCGCCGCCAAGCGGATGACCGAGGCGACCAAGCGAGAGGCCGTCACGCTGCACCGCTTGCTCGAGTTCGACCCCAAGACCCGGACCTTCACGCGCGGCGAGGAGACCCCCCTCGATCTCGGCGCGCTGGTCGTCGATGAGTCGTCGATGGTCGATCTCGAGCTGATGAGCGCGCTCGTCTCGGCGCTGCCACAGCAGGCCAGGCTGGTGCTCGTGGGCGACGTCGACCAGCTCCCGAGCGTGGGGCCCGGGGCGGTGCTGCGCGACGCGATCTCGTCCGGCGTCGTGCCGACCGCGCGCCTCTCGCAGATCTTCCGCCAAGCGGCGGGCAGCCTGATCGTCGAGAACGCCCACCGCATCCACGCGGGCGAGGCGCCCGTGTCCGACCGCGGACAAGACGGAGAGTTCTACCTCGTCGAGCGCAAGACCGACGAGGCCGCCGCGGACTCGCTGATCGAGCTCGTGACCCAGCGCATCCCCCGCGTGTTCGGCCTCGACCCCACGCGCGACGTGCAGGTGCTCACGCCCATGCACAAAGGCGCGTCGGGGACGATCTCGCTCAACGAGCGCCTGCAAGCCGCGCTCAACCCGAGCGGCCCGAGCGTGAAGATCGGCGCGCGCACCTTCCGCCTCGGCGACAAGGTCATGCAGCTCAAGAACGACTACGTGCGCGAGGTGTACAACGGCGACGTCGGCATCATCTCCAAGATCGATCAGGAGGCGCGCGCCCTGTGGGTGCGCTTCGACGACCGCCAGATCACCTACGAGGAGGGCGACCTCGAGGAGCTCACCCTCGCGTACGCGACCAGCATCCACAAGAGCCAGGGCAGCGAGTACCCCGCGGTGGTCATCCCGTTCACGATGAGCCACTTCGTGATGCTGTCGCGCAACCTGCTCTACACGGCGGTGACCCGCGGCAAGCGCCTCGTGGTCATCGTGGGGGAGAAGCGCGCCATCGGGCTCAGCCTCGCCGAGACCCGCAAGGAGGCTCGCTCGACGGCGCTCGGCGAGCGGCTCTCGCAGGCCGTCCGCGGCTGAGAGCCGCTTGCTGCGCTCGCGCGTGCAGCGACGACGTCGACGGGTGGACGCCGACCCCGAGCAGCGCTCGACCGCACTGATCATGCCGGCAGTCCCTCGAACCGCCGCGGGGCCGTCTCCGTTGAACGACGCCGGTGGCGCTGCTAGGTTGCCGCCCTCTTTCGCGGGATCGGAGACTCACCATGGCAGCAGCGGGTTCGGGTAACAACGTCGCGGTTCAGGGCCTCAACATCCAAGGGGGGGCCGCGATCGTCGCGCCGGTCACCGCGTTCCAGAACGGCATCCCGCCGAACGCCCTGGTGGTGCTCCCGGTCCAGAAGATGACCGACGAGCTCAAGGAGAAGCTCGAGGCCGGCCCGCTCGCGGTCACCCGCGAGCAGCTGTGGGAGCTGCTCGGCTTCAACGGCCCGGCGGTCCAGGTGCAAGACGAGCAGGGTCGCCCCCTGATGATCGGCCTCGAAGACCTGCTCGGCGGGCTCGACAAACACTTCAACGACAAGCCCGAAGATCTGCCCCGCGGCCGCATCTACGCGCAGGAGCTGATGAAGCACGAGCGCTTCCAGCGCGCCGAGCAGGTGCTGTCGAAGGTGGTCGCCAAGGGCGGCACCGGCGAAGACTGGCTCGCGCTGGGCATCTGCCAGCTGCAGCAAGAGAAGTTCGACAAGGCCGAGGGCACCCTCAAGGGCGCGCAGAACCTGCTCAAGACGAGCCCCTACCCCTCGCTGCACCTCGCCAAGCTCAGCAAGAAGAAGGGCGACGCGAAGGCCGAGCGGGAGATGATCGACAAGGCGCTCGAGATCGACGGCGACCTGGTCGACTCCTGGGCCTACCTCTTCACCAAGCTGAAGGAAGAGAAGGACGAGGCGGCCGCCTGCGAGGAGCTCGAGAAGCTCGCCAACGAGAAGAAGAACGCGCGCCCGCTCGTCGCCCTCCAGGCGTTCTACGGCGGCAAGGACGAGACGCGCGACAAGGCGCTCGAGTTCGGCACCAAGGCGCTCGGCGTGAACGCCGACGACGTGCTCGCGCTGCTCGCCCAGTCGGCGCTCTTCGGCCAGAAGGGCGAGCTCGACAGCGTGGTCAAGCTCCTCCAGCCGCACGAGGGGAAGATGACGCGCGACGTGCGCCTCGCGAACAACTACTTCCAGGCCCTGTTCCAGTCGCGGCAGATCGACAAGGTCACCAAGCTGCTCAACGCCCTCGCGGGCTCGCAGAACCAGCAGGTGAAGGAGTTCGCGCTGCAGCAGTCGAAGCAGGTCGCGCAGTTCCTCCAGCAGCAGCAGCAGCAGATCGCCAAGCTCGCGGGGCAGCCCAAGCCCAGCTGAGGCGGCCGACGCGGGCGGAGGCCTCCGCGCCCGCCAGACCCTCGTGCCGAGAGGCACGGCGCCCGCCAGGCCTCCGCCGGCGGGCGCCGCTCGTTCCGCACGGCTGTTGCCAGTATTCGCGGGCCTTCGGGGCGGCACGCCACGCGCAAGGACGCGTGGCATGAACAGGCTACGATCGCTCGTGTCCGCGCTCCTGACGAGCGCGTGGGGTCCGGCCGCTCTGCGCGGCGTCGCCTTCAGCGCCGCGCTCGTGGGGCTGGGGCTGCTCGGCTCGGGGCTGTTCGATCGCTGGCTCGTGCCGCGCTCGGCGGCCGCGGCGCCTGGTGGGCGCGCGCGCCCGCCTCACGCGACGTCCGCGGTCGCGCCGAGGACATCGGGACCCCACGCTCGCGCCGCTCCCAGCGCTCCTTCGCCGTCGCCCTCGTCCCCACCGTCCTCGTCCTCACCCGCCGAGGGCGGCAAGCCCTCGGCGAAGACGCCGGATGGCCGCCTCGTCTTGAACCTCGCGACGCTCGAGGAGATCGACGCCCTGCCGGGGATCGGCCCCAGCAAGGCCCGCGCGATCGTCGATCTGCGCGCGAAGCTCGGAGGGCGCTTCAAGAAGCTCGAGGAGCTGATGCGCGTGCGCGGGATCAAGCGCAAGCTCCTCGAGCGGATCCGCCCGCTCGTCGTGCTCGATCCGCCGCCCGCGTGAAGGCGGTGCAGGTTTGCGGCGCAGGCTCGTCATGGTAACCCGGCGCCATGCAGCGAGCTGACGGGCGAGCCCTGGGCGACCACCGCGCCGTGGAGGTCATGGTCGGCTTCCAGCGCAACGCAGAGGGCTCGGTCCTCTACCGCGCGGGGAAGACGGTCGTCTTGTGCACGGCCTCCATCGACGCCACCGTCCCGGCGTGGATGGCCGGCAAGGGCCGCGGCTGGATCTCCGCCGAGTACCAGATGCACCCGCGCTCCGCGCCCGAGCGTCGCGAGCAGCGCGACGGCCGCGGCAAGGCGCCGAGCGGGCGCACCCAGGAGATCCAGCGCCTGATCGGGCGCGCCTTGCGGTCGGCGATCGATCTGAAGGCCCTGGGCGAGCGCAGCATCATGATCGACTGTGACGTCCTCGAGGCCGACGGCGGCACGCGCACCGCGTCGGTGACGGGCGGGTTCCTGGCGCTGGCGCTGGCGCTCGACAAGCTCGCGCGCACCAGCCAGCTCGGGCCCGTCCTGAGGGACCAAGTGGCGGCGATCAGCGTCGGTCTGCTCGAGGCCGACGCCGTCGCGGTCGATCTCGTCTACACCGAGGACAGCGCGGCCCAGGTCGATCTCAACCTGGTCGCGACGGATCGCGAGCACATCGTCGAGGTCCAGGGCACGGCGGAGGGCGAGGCCATCCCCCGCGCAGTGCTCGACCGCATGATCGACGCCGGGCTGGGCGCGATCGGCTCCCTGGTGAAGCTCCAGAAGGACACGCTCACGGCCGCGGGCGTCGACCTGACCCGGCTCGGCCTCGGGGCCGCGAGGTGAGCGTGTCATGCCTTCGAAGCTGATGACGCTGGTCCTCGCGACGCACAACCCCGGCAAGCTCGCCGAGCTGCGCGCGATGCTGCGCGATCTCCCGGTCGACGTGGTGTCGGTCACCGACGTCGTCCCTGCGTTCGCTCCCCCCGTCGAAGACGGCGAGACCTTCGAGGCCAACGCCTACAAGAAGGCCCGCGCCGTCGCCGAGGCCACGCAGATGGTCACCCTCGCCGACGACTCGGGCCTCGTCGTCGACGCCCTCGGCGGCCGTCCCGGCGTGCGCTCGGCTCGCTTCGCGCGAGAGGGCGCGACCGACGCCGAGAACAACGCGGCGCTGCTCGAAGCGCTGACCGAGGTCGACGAGGCCCAGCGCACCGCCCGCTTCCGCTGCGTCATCGCGCTGGTGGACCCCTACGCCGATCTCGACAAGCCCATCTTCGCCGAGGGCCGCTGCGAGGGCGTCATCGCCAGCGGTCCTCGCGGCGAGAGCGGCTTCGGTTACGACCCCCTGTTCGTCGTCACCGGGCTCGATCGCACCTACGCGGAGCTCGACCACGACGAGAAGAACAAGCTGAGCCACCGGGGCAAGGCCGTCGCTGCGCTGTTTCCCCACGTCGAGGCGCTGGTCAAGGCGCGCATCGACGAGGCCCAGCGCGCGCTCAGCGGTCGGGCCGAGGTGTGAGCGCGTGGCCCTCGTCATGAAGCGACGCCTCGAGATCTACAAGGGGCTCGGTGGGTTCGGGACGCTCGGCCTCGAGATCGTCTTGTCGGTGCTGCTCGGGCTGTTCGGCGGCAGCTGGCTCGACGAGCGCTACGGAACCACGCCTTACCTCATGTGGGGAGGCCTCGCGTTCGGCGTCGCCGTCTCGGTGCGCGCGGTGCAGCGAGCCCTGTCGATCATGAAGCGCGAGGCTGCCCGCGAAGAGCGGGAGGCGGGCAACCCCGAGCCCCTGTACGAGACCGACGCCGACCGCGAGGCGCGCGTGGCCGAAGAGCGCAAGCAACGCGAACACGGAGGTGAGGCGTGAGCTCGACCGACGACGCAGCTGGTGAGCCCGCCGAGCCGCCGGACACCGCGCCCTCGTCGCCGCCGCCCGCTCGCCCCGAACAGACGACGCCGGCCGCGAAGCGTGACCCGGTGCTCGTGGGCGCGGTGAAGGCAGCGGCCGCGAGCGCCCTCACGCTGACCCTCGCGATGGCGCTGTTGATCGACGTGGGGTTCGCGATCGGCACCTTCATCGGCGGCGTGCTCGCGACGGTCAACCTGATCCTCTTCATACGCTTGGGCGAGGCGTGGCTCTCGCAAAAGGGAACCGGCGCCCCATGGGGCATCCTGGGCGCGCTGAAGCTGCTCGGGCTGTTCACGTGCGTCGCGATCATCCTCCGGCAGGGCGCCGTGTCGGCCCTCGCCTTCGCGATCGGCTATGGCGCCCTCCCGATCGGGATCGCCATGTCCTCGCTGTTCAAGGGCAAACCCGCCGCCTGAGCGCAGTCGGCGCTCAAAGTTTGACCATGACCCGGCGGGTCTGTGGTAAGAGGGCGGCGCCTCAGGCCCCCCTCCTCGAAGACGTATGCCGAAACACACGTACTGGCTCACGTACCTCCTCGACATGTTCCCCGCGCTCAAGACGAACGCGCAGAACATCGGGAAGAGCGCCTTTGGCGCCGAGCCCGGCTACCGCTCCACCGAGCCGATCCTCACCAGCATGCTCTACATGCTGGTGTTGCTGGTGCTCGCGGTCATCGTGCGCGGCCGCGTGAAGAACCTGAAGGAGGCGGCCGTCCCCAGCGATCGGCTCACCCTCGTCACCTTCTTCGAGGTCTTCGTCGGGTACTTCTACGACCTCGCGAAGGGCGTCATGGGGCCCGATCGCGCGAAGCAATATTTCCCCATCATCGGCGCGTCGGCCCTGTTCATCATCTTCTCGAACCTGATCGGCATGGTGCCCGGGTTCTCGTCGCCGACGTCGACCCTCAACGTGACGATGGGCTGCGCGCTCGTCGTGCTCGTGTCGTTCAACTACCACGGCCTGAAGGCGCACGGCTGGGCGTACGTCGCCCACTTCGCCGGCCCCAAGTGGTACCTCGCGCCGCTCATCTTCGCGATCGAGATCCTGTCGACCATCATCATCCGGCCGATCACGCTGGCGGTCCGGTTGATGGTCAACATCGCGGTCGACCACCTCCTCGGCTCGATCTTCCTCGCGCTCGTCACGCTCTTCGTGCCGATCCCGATCATGTTCCTCGGCCTCATCGTCTGCGTGGTGCAGACGATCGTCTTCTGCTTGCTGACGGCGGTGTACATCGGTCTCGCGACCGAGCCGCACGAGCACGCGCACGAAGGCGGCGGCCACGCTGAGGCGCACGCCCACTGAGCTGAGCGGCCCCTGCCAAAAAAAACTTCGGACCGGCTCACTCCGGTCTGGTCAGACGCGAAAAACCGAACTACGTAAGCGCGCAACTATCTTCGCCGCCTCGTAAAGAAACAAGGAGCAGACTCGGATGTCCCTCAAGAGCAAGCTGTCGTTGTCCATCGCGGCGTTCGCGACGACGTTGTTGGTCCCGGCGCTCGCGTTCGCGCAGGCTGGCGCCTCCGCGCCGGCGAACAAGTTCGATGCGAGCTCGTGGTTGGCCCTCGCCGCCGGCCTCGCGATCGGCCTCGCCGCGCTCGGTGGCACGCTCGGGCAGGGTCGCGCGACTGCGGCTGCGCTCGAGGGCATCTCGCGCAACCCCGGCGCCGCCGGCCGCATCCAGACCCCGATGATCCTCGGTCTGGCCCTGATCGAGTCGCTCGTGCTGCTCGCGTTCGTCGTGGCCTTCCTCCTGATGGGCCGCATCAACATCGCGCAGTAGCTCGTTTTTTCTCGCGCGCCCGCTCACGCGGGTCCCTTCGATCTTCACGCGCAGGGCGCTTGAAGATCGGCGCGAGGGAAGCAGAGCGCGCCCCTCGGGACACAATCCCGGAGGCCCACCGAGCCCGCAGTCCTGCACCAGGTGCAGGGTTGCGGGCTTCGCTTTGTGCGCGTCGTCGCCTCAGCGCCCGCTGCGACGGAGCAGCGCCAGGCCCAGGTGCCCGGCGATCCACAGCACCGCGAGCGCCAAGAAGAAGCCGCCGAGCGTCGGCTCCCCCGCGGAGCGAAGCCACGCGCCGGCCAGCGCGAACGAGCCGGCGATGACCGCCGAGAACAAGCGGCGGCCGAGTCGATCGAGCGCGTGGGGGAGCGCGGTGTCGTTGGTGGTGACGATCAGCTTGCCCATGCGCAGATCGTCGAGCACCTCGCGGGAGAGCTGCGGCAGGTCGTACGTGCTGGCGCCGATCTTCTCGATCCCCCGGAGCACCTCGTTGCCGATCCGCTGAGGCGACCAGCGCTTCTTCATCAGCTCGATGACGAACGGGCGGACCTCGGCCTCGACGTTGAGCTCCGGGTAAATCTCCTTCGCCACGCCCTCGATCGTCATCAGCGACTTGCCGACGAGCAGAAAATCGGGCGGCACCTCGAGGCCGAACTTCTTCGCGCCGCCGACGAGGTCGCCGATCAGTCCCGCGAGCTGGATGTCCTTGAGCTGGCGTCCCAGGTACTTCTCCGCGACGAGCGCCACGTGCGCTCGGAACGCCCGCATGTCGACGCGGCGCGTGGGCAGGCTGATCGCGTACAGCGCGTCGGCGATGGCGACGTAGTCTTGCCGGGCGATGCCGACCATCAGATCGATGCAGCGGTCGCGCATCTCGGGTGAGAGCCGCCCGACCATCCCCACGTCGATCAAGCCGATGATCGGCGCCTCGGCCGTGCCCGAGATGAGGATGTTGCCGGGGTGGGGATCGGCGTGGAAGAAGCCGTCCTCCAGGATCATCTTGATCACGACGCCGACCGAGGCCTTGGCGATCGCCTCGCCGCGCACGCCGTCGTCGCGGATGGCGTCGTAGACCTTCTTGCCCGGCAACAGCTCGAGCGTCAGCACGGCCTTCGCGGAGGCAGACTTGTGCACCGCGGGGAAGCGCACGATCGGGTGGCCCTCGAAGTTCTTGCGGAAGCGGACGAGGTTGTCCGCCTCGAGCAGGAAGTCGAGCTCGGCCGTGATCGCGCGATCGAACTCCTCGACCAGCGCGACCGGGTTGTAGATCTTCGACTCGGGGATCGCGCTCTCCACCAGGCGCGCGAGGTGGTGGAGCAGCTCGAGGTCGCTCATCACCTTGCTGCGGATCCCGGGGCGCTGCACCTTCACCACCACGCCGAGGGTGCCGCCTTCGGTCTTCAGCTCGGCGCGATGCACCTGCGCGATCGACGCGGCGGCGAGCGGCTGGTCCTCGAAGCTCTCGAACAGCGTGTCGACCGGCGCCCCGAGGGAGGCCTCGATCGCCTCCTTGACGCTCTGTGCGCTGATCGGCGCGACCTCGTCTTGGAGCTTCTTGAGCTCCACGATCCAGTCGGCCGGCAGCACGTCGGTCCGCGTGGAGACGATCTGACCGAGCTTCACGAAGGTGGGTCCCAGGTCCATCGCGACGAGGCGAACCCGCTCGGCGAGAGGGTTCTTCTTCGCCTCCTCCGTGCCTCGCTGCTCTGCGGCCACGAGCTCGGGGTCGGCTCCTGCGTCGGGCTTCGCCTTCGCGTCGCCCTTCGCGCCCATGCCGAGGCGCCTCGCCACGTCGGCGAAGCCGTGCCTCACGAGCACGACGTAGATCTGACGGAGTCGCTCGAGCTCGCGGAAGGTGCTGAGGATGGCGACCATGGCTGCTCAGCGCACGCGGACCACGGCGCCCTTTTCGTGGCTCGTCGGGAGGATGGCCGTCCACCCCGCCGGCAGGCGAGGCCCCGTGAACCAAAAGAGGCGCTGGGCGTCGAGCGGGGCGAGGTTCACGCAGCCGTGGCTGCGCACGTTGCCGAAGGAGCGATGCCAATACGCGCCGTGCAGGCCGACGCCCTTCGAGAAGTATTGGACGTACGGCACGTTCTCCATGCGCCAGAAGCGGCTCGCGCCATCGTCCTCGAGGTTGTCCATGTTGGCGGACGAGAGCTTCACCCAAACCCGGTGCACGCCGGTCGGCGTGGCGTTGGCGGTGCCCGGCTTGCCCTTGCCGGTCGAGACCAGGGTCGCGAACACAGGCGCGCTCCCCTCGTACGCGACGAGCGTCTGCGTCGCGAGCTCGACGTCGACCCAGCGCTCCTTCGCAGCCACGTCGACCTCGTCGGGCGGGGCCGCGACCGTCGGCCTGCGGACGTCCTTCGAGCGGACCCAGCGTTTGTCCCCGATGCGGGTCATCTTCTCGAAGGTGCCAGCCTCTTCCAGCGCGTCGACCTTCACGAACTGGGCGATCGACTCCGCCGTCGGCTGACCGGTCGACGGGCCCGAGAAGACGCGCGCGCTGCTCGCGTACACCCACGCGAAGGGGATGGTCGTGCTGGCCGCCGCAGGCACCTCGCTCCCCTGGAAGCTGAAGGGCCGAGTGGGGCCCAGATCGCGCAGCGGGATCCACAGGCCGTTGCCCGACAGCCCCCAGCGCTCGCCCTCGAAGGATCGCTCCTCCATGATCGCGACGGCGAAGCCCGGCTCGAGCTGGACGTCGGGCTCCTTGATGTCCGCGTCCAGGAGCTTCTTGTGGCCGTAAGAGCCGCTCGGCCCGACGAAGTAGTAGCGGTAGGGCAGCCCGTCGCTCGAGGGCTCGAAGGTCCGCGAGGCCGCGGCGACCGGCGCACCCCGCGTGAGCTCGACGTGGTCCCCGCAGACCCACGCGCTCGGCCCCACGGCGTACCAGGGCTCGCGGCAGCCAGGCCCGTTGCGGGCGCCGAACAGAGGCAGCCGCGCCTCCTTGGCCGCGGACCCACGCCGCGTCGCGCCCGCCGCGGGCTCGAAGTAGAGGTACTCGTCGGCGCGCTTGATGCGGACCGCGGTCGCCTCCGGCGGCAGGCTCGTGCCCTCGGTCCACGGCCCCGCGTCGTTGGTCTGGCTGCCGGCCGCGCGAGCGGGCTCGACCTCGCTGCTCAGCGCGAGCGCAGCCAGCACGAGCGCGGCGATCGTCCGCGCTCGTGCCTTCGGCCGGCGACCTTCAGCGGTAGGAGAACCGGATCTCGTGGTCACAGATGCGGAAGAGGTCACCCTCGGCGATCGCCTTCCGTGCGATGCGTTGGCCGTTGTACTCGACCCCATTCGTCGAGCCCATGTCGACCATGTAGAACTGACCGTTCAAGTACTCGACCATCGCGTGCTGCCGAGAGACGTTCGGGTCCTTGATGGTCATGTCGCTCGACTGCTTGCCGCGACCGATGATGAAGCGGTCCTTGTTCACGGGCAGACGCTGACCGCTGTAGATGACGTACAGCGTGCCGCCGCCCATGCCGGGCTGCTGCTGTTGCATCCCCCCACCCATCTGCATCGGCGCTTGAGGCGGCGGTGGAGGGGGAGGCGGGGGAGGCGGTGCGCCGTACCCTTGCTGCGGTTGCCCGTACTGAGGCGGCGGTGGCGGAGGCGGAAAGCCCTGGGGCTGCTGCGGCTGGCCCTGATAGTACTGCGGCTGTCCACCCGGGGGAGAGAAGCCCTGCCCAGGCTGCGGCGGGGGCGGAACGCTCGGGGGCTTTCGCGTCGGCGGACCCGGCGGGGGCGGAGGAGGCGGCGGCCGGGGGAGCTCCGGGGGCGCGCATGCTCGGCGGCGGCCCAGGCGGCCCCGGCGGACGGCCGGGCGGGGGAGGGGGCGGAGGCATGCTCCCGCGCTTCGGGCTCTGAGGAGGACCCGGGATCGGCGGGGGCGGAGGCATTCGTGAGCCCGTCTGCGGCGGCCCACCCATCGGGCCGCCCATCTGTGGCCCGCCCATCTGCCCGCCCATCTGCCCACCCATCTGCCCACCCTGTTGTGGCGGGGCCCCGTAGGGTGACGGCGGTTGCGGCGGTTGCGGCGGCTGGCCATACGGCGGCGGCTGACCCTGACCTCCGGGATACGGCGGCGGACCCGGGGCGGGCGGCGGCGGCGTGAAGGCCGCGCCAGGGAACGGCGTGCGTGGGCCAGGGCTCGGGCTGTAGCTGCGCTGCCTCGCATACTGCTTCATCGACTCATTGATGAGGTAGTCGATGGAGCACTCGAGCTCGCGAGCCATCTGCTCGAACGTCTCCCACAAGACATCGCGACACTGGAACGTGCGCGCGCTCTTCTTGTTCGGATCAGCGCTCATTATGGCCTGTCACTTCTTCTCGCCGCCGGGCGATTTGGAGCCCTCGTCGGAGCCCTTCTTCTGCTCGGCTTCTTTCTTGGCCTGCTCTGCGCGGTTCTTGATGACGGGCTCCACGCAGTACGTCACGTAGTCGCCGAAGGTCTTGATCTCCTTCAGCTCTCTCTCTTCGTCGGGCTTCTTCTCGTCCTTCGGGACGTAGCACTCCCACTTGCACCCCTCGCCGGACTCGCAGGTCGGCAATGCGCCTTTGTCCGCCTTGTACGCCTCGAGGGCCTTCAGGTCGTCGGGGGTTCCGCGCACCAGGTAGAACGCGAACGCCGTCGCGCGCTGCGCAGCGGGGGTCTCCGCCGCCATGTACTTCTGGAGCTCCTTGCGGATGTCTCCCTCTTTGAAGTCGATGAAGTAGTCGGCGTAGGTGATCGCCTCGCCGGCGGCGTAGCCCTTCGCCTCTTTCTCGGGCAGCTTCCCCATGAACTCCGCGAGGTGCTTCATCTCGCTCATCCGCAGGATGATCCCGCCGGCGGCGCGCCGGACCTTCCAGTCGGTCGCTTTGGTGAACGAGTCGTACAGCTTGCCGATGACGTCCTCGCGCTTCATCTCGCCGATGCGCGCGAACGCCATGTCCTTGACGCGATCGGTCGTCTTCGCGTCGGTGTCCATCGCGACGGCGAAGAGCTTGTCGACGTCGGCGGTGTTCTTCGGATCGATGCGCAGCTCGAGCGCCGCGAGCGCCCACACCCGGCGGTCTTCCTTGATCGCGCGGTCGCTGCCGACCGACAGCGCGTATTCGACCGCCGGCTTGCCGCCGACCTTCTTCAGCGCAGACAGGGCGCGCTGCAGCTCCTCGTCTTGGTACGTCTCGAGCTGCGTCTTGAAGTCTTCCGGGGAGACGGTGAGGTTGCGGACGGCGTTGCCCTCCTTGACCACCGGCTCCTTCGCGTCGACCCACTCCTTGGAGAGGACCCACTTCGTGTAGTCGACGAGCTTCGCGCTCGCGACCTCCTTGGTCGCGGGCGACGCGATCTTGTCGATCAGATCGGCGAGCTTCTCGAAATTCCTCGCGTCTTTGGTGATCTTCTCGGGCAGCTGATCGACGCCGTCGGGGCCGAGGAACGAGAGCAGCTGCTCCATGCTGGTCTTCTGCTGCTTGTTCTCGAGCCGGCGGTCGAAGTCGCGCATGGCCCAGTACTTCAGCGCCGCCTTGAGGTCGTCGCGCTGCTGCGAGTCGACGATGAGCTGCTCGGCCTCGTAGTTGAAGAGGGCATACGCCGCGTCCTTGAACGAAAACGACGGGTCGGGCGGCGGCGGCTGGCCGGCTTGCGCCGGGGGAGGGTCCTTCCGCAGCTCCTCGCAGATCGTAGGGACGAGGCCGACGAGGATCGTCTCGCGCTCCTGGGCGGAGATGTTGTCGAGCGTCTCGACCAGCTGCTCGATCCCGACGTACTTCCCCTTGCGGGGCTTCATCCGGATCAGGGACGTGGCCGCCTCGATGCGCAGGGGCATCTCGTACTTGTCGTGCTTGAGCACGCTCGTGATCTTGTCGGGGCCGCGCTCGGTGCCCTCCCAACGGTGGAGGTCCTCCTGGCTGACGCGACAGCCCGCTCCAGCCAGCCCAACTGCGCTGACAAGAAGCAACGAGGAGAGGTGGGCCGCGTTGAGGGTTCGGAGCAGCCGCCCAAGAGCGCTGTGGCTTCGCATTCTGATCGGTGGTCCCGGGGAGGGGCCATGGTACTTGCAGCCACCGTCGGACCCCAAGATTTTTCCGGCCCGGCGGTGAGCCAGCCGAAGCGCACGCCGAAGCCAGGGACTGCTGTTCAACGGAGCAGCCCTTTCGACGAGCGGAACTTGGCCCGGTCGCGTCGCGCCTCGTAACGACGGGCTGCGGGCGCCTCACGGCGACCGATCCCGAAGATGAAGCTCACTTGGTTCGCCCCTTCGCGCGAGGCCGCGGGGAAGGTCGCCGCGTCGCGATCGGCGCCGGGCTCTGCCCCGCCGCCCGCGGGCCTCCGAGGATTCGTTCACTCCTTCGCCCGCGAGGCGTCGAGCGTCGTGCTGCTCGCGACCTCGCTCTACGCGGCGCTCGCCCTCGCCTCGTTCGCCGCGGACCCTGCGCGGCCGGAGGTCGCGGGGCCGAACTGGGTCGGCCCCGTCGGAGCGGCCTTCTCCGAGGTGCTCGTCACCGCGGTGGGCGTCGTCGCCTGGCTCGTGCCGTTCGAGCTCGTCGCCGTCGCCCTGCCCCTGCTGTCCGATGGCGTCGGGGAGCGGCGCGGTGGCCTGGTGTGGCTCCGTCGCATCGGGGAGGACCTGCTCCTGTTGACGATCGGGTCCGCGCTCGTCCACGTCGCCTTGCCTCTGTCGACGGCGTTCGGCCAGATGCCTCTGGGCGGAGCCGTCGGCGAGCTGGCGGGCGAGCTCATGCGATCGCTCTTCAGCGCGGTCGGCTCGTTCATCATCGGGTTGACGGTCTTCGCGCTGATCCTCGTCGGTCGCGCGTCCTTCTCGTTCATCGAGGGGACGCGCTCGTTCGCGCGGCTGTGCGCGCACGTGGGGAGCAAGAGCGCGGGCGGCCTTCGCGCGATGGTCGCGGCCTGGGCAGAGGCGCGGGCGATCGAGGCCGAGCGTGAGGCGAAGACCCGCGCCCCCAAGATCGTCGAGGAAGACAACGACGCGATCATCGCCGCCCTGTCCGACGCCCCCGACAGCCCAGCCCCCCTGCCGCGCCTCGCCGCCATCACGGAGGCGCCCACGCCCAGCGAGACGCCTCCGCTCGTGATCCCCTTCGACGTCCCGACGCCGTCGCCGATCCCCCCGGTCAAGCCCAAGCGCAAGGCGCAGGCGCGCGTCGAGGCGCCGCCGCCGCCTCCGCCCGAGGAGGTGCCCACGCCCACGCCGCCCCCGGTCGTCGCGCCCGAAGCGCCGCGGACGAAGCGGCAAC
Organism: Polyangiaceae bacterium; assembly: GCA_016719945.1. Taxonomy (GTDB): domain Bacteria; phylum Myxococcota_A; class Polyangia; order Polyangiales; family Polyangiaceae; genus Xiheicaenibacterium. The sequence continues at coordinate 46,537 of JADJYE010000033.1, forward strand.
CTCCGGCGCCCGAGGCCGCGCTCAAGATCGTCGACACCTCGGCGGCGCTCGAGGTGGAGAAGGCCGACGTGCGCGTCGTGCCCGCGACGGGCGACGGCTTCCGCCTACCGATCTTCGACTTCCTGGAGCCGGCAGAGGGCGCTGGGCTCACGGTCGACGAGGAGCACCTCAAGGCGACCGCGGTGCAGCTGGAGAAGACGCTCGCGGACTACGGCGTCAGCGGGAAGGTCGAGGAGATCCACCCGGGGCCGACCGTCACCACGTTCGAGGTCGTCCCGGCGGCCGGCACGAAGGTGTCGAAGGTCGCGAGCCTGGCCGATGACCTCGCGCTCGGCCTGTCGAAGAAGGTGCGCATCATCGCCCCGATCCCGGGCAAGAACCGCGTCGGGTTCGAGGTCCCCAACGTCAAGCGCGTGCCCGTCAACATGCGGGAGCTGGTCGAGGATCGGCGCTTCCTGGAGATGAAGGCGCCCCTGCCGTGCGTGATGGGGCGAGACATCGTCGGCGCTCCCTACTTCGCCGATCTCGCGTCGATGCCGCACGTGATCGTCGCGGGCGCCACCGGCGCCGGCAAGAGCGTCGGGCTCAACGTGATGCTCGTGAGCCTGCTCTACCGCAAGACGCCGGACGAGCTGCGCCTGTTGATGATCGATCCGAAGGTCGTAGAGCTCGCGCCGTACGACGGCATCCCCCACATGCTGTTGCCGGTGGTGACCGACATGAAGCAAGCGTCGAACGCGCTGCGCTGGGCGGTCGACGAGATGGAGCGCCGCTACCAGCTGTTCGCCAACGCGGGCACCAAGAACATCACGACCTACAACGGCTTCGTCGAGCGCGTGCTGCGCGGCGAGGCGCGGGCGCCGAAGCCGCTGCCCCAGAAGGTCGGCGCGGTCGCCGCCGACGGGACCGAGGTCGAGATCGATCCGGCGAAGGACGGCAGCGACACCCCTCAGATCGCGAAGCTGCCGTACATCGTGATCGTCGTCGACGAGTTCGCCGACCTGATGATGCAGCAGGGCAAAGACGTGGAGGCGAGCGTCGCGCGCCTCGCGCAGAAGGCGCGCGCCGCGGGCATGCACGTCATCCTCGCGACGCAGCGGCCGAGCGTCGACGTCATCACCGGCATGATCAAGGCCAACTTCCCCACGCGCGTCGCCTTCCGCGTCGCGCAGAAGGTCGACAGCCGCACGATCCTCGACGAGCAGGGCGCGGAGCACCTGCTCGGGCGCGGCGACATGCTCGTGAAGATGAACGGCTCGAACGACGTGCGACGCGTCCAGTGCCCGTTCATCTCCGAGGAGGAGACGCAGAAGGTCACCGACTTTCTGCGCCTCCAGGGCAAGCCTGTCTACGACGAGAACATCCTCAAGCCGCGCGACGAGGACGGCGAGGCGGCGGCAGATGACGACGCGGAGTCCGACCCCATGTACGACCAAGCGGTGCGCATCGTCGCGGACACGCGCAGGTGCTCGACCTCGTGGCTGCAGCGCAAGCTGGGGATCGGCTACAACCGCGCGGCGAAGCTGGTCGAGTCGATGGAGCGACGCGGGCTCGTGGGGCCGGCCAACGGCGCGAAGGACCGCGAGGTGCTCATCGATCCGGTGTGAGCTCAGGACCTCGCGCTCCGGCCCGAGGTGCGAGCGGTCGCGAGGGCGCGCGACAAGGGCACGAGTCTTGCTCCGTCAGGGCTTCGAATGATCCGCGCGGCGCGGGTGTCAAGACCTTTGACTTTGTCTCCCCGTTGCTCCAATACGCCAGGGTCCATGCGTCACGAGTGCGATCGTACGCGTCTCATCGCCGAGCTTGCCAGCTTGCTTCGAGACTGTGAGCTCCCGGACGACGCGCGCTGCGCCGGGTTGACGTTGATCGGCTGGCTCGCCCGCCGAATGCCTGGCGAAGGCCCGTCGACGGTGGGGGTCGTCGAGGTCACCGAGCGAGCGACCGAGCTCACCGTGACCGTCAGAGCCTCGCTGTGCGGCGGCGCGCCGCTCGCCTCACCCGACGTTCCGGGCACGAAGAAGCCGTTCGCGGCCTGATCACGACCCACTGCAGATCTGCGCAGCGGGTGTCGTACAGCGAGACCTCGGGGTTTCTGCCGCCTTGTGATAGGTGTTGAACCCGGCTGATGGCGCTCGAGCTCTCCCTGCTCCCTGAAGCGCACCCCGAGGACGTCGAGGACGTCGTCTGGGGGCTGCAGACCGCGGCCGCGCTCTGGCATCGCGGCGAGCAGCGCCAAGCCGTGGTGTGGATCCGTCGAGCCGCCGAGGCCGCCGGCAGCGCGGGACAAGATATGCGGGCGGTGCAGCTCGCGAAGAGCGCGGTGGACCTCGAGCAGCTCTTCGGTCCCGCCGATGGCGTACCGAAGCCGCAAGCCGACGCGCCGCCGCCCCGCTCGGTCTCGCCGCCGCGCCCTCCTCTGCCGAGCAGCATCCTCGACGAAGAGACGAGCAATGCGGACGATCTCCTCGAAGAGGAGACGCACGATCTCGAAGCGTCGAAGGCGCCCGAGGTCGCGGCGCGCCCTCAAGGCCCCGAGGGGTCGCGCCCCGCTGCGCCGATCGCGCCCCCGTCCGACGCGACGCTTCGAAGCGCGCCGTCGCTGCCTTCGGCGTCGGGCGTGCCTTCGGCGTCGAGGGGCTCTTCGTCCGGGGCTTCGACCTCGTCGATGCGGGCCGTTCCACCTCCGCCCAGCTCCACGGCGGCCCCGTTCTCGACCGCGGCTCCGCTGTCGACGGGGGCCCCGTCCGCCCCGCGGCCTCGCGCGATGTCGTCTCAAGCGATCCCCGCCGCCGTAGGGCCGGCGCGCTCGCAACCGACCACGCCCGCACCGGCCCCGGTCGCACCTCCTCCGAGCGCGTTGAGCCAGACGCAGCCGATGCCGATCGCGTCGCCCGCGCTGCTCGCGTCGGCGACCGCGCCGCCCGCGGACCTCGCGCCCCCGCCCCACTCACCGCCGATCGAGCCTAGCCCAGCGTCTTCGGCAGAGCCTCAGCCCGCGCCGGCTCCCGCGGTCGTCGCGGCCCCGCCTTCGGTGGCTCGACCCGCCGAGCCGATGTTGAAGGCCTACGAGACCGAGAAGCTGGACTCGTCCAGCTTGGCTCGGCTGGGTGATTCGGGCACGCATCCGGTCGCGTCGCAGATGAAGAAGCGGATGCGCGCACCGATCCTCGATCCGTGGTCGGACGAGATGCCGGAGAGCGAGGCGCCTCCGCGCACCGCGCACCTGCGCCACGACGCGGCGGCGGCGTCCGACGACGACGACGTCGTCACGTCGGCGCCGCCTCTCGACACCTCGCTGCGCCGCAAGCCCCCGCCGCCGCCCCCTCCGGCGAAGCGCCTCGCGACGCTGTCGGGCACCACCCTCGAGGCGGTCACCGACGCGTCGCTCCGCATCGATGCGTCACCCGTCGCGGCGCCCGTCGCGCAGGCCGCGCCCGCAGGCCCAGCCGAGGCGTCTGCGACGAAGGCCCCGCCGCCGCCCCCTCCCGCTGCTCGCAAACCGACGCTCGTCCCGCGAGCCGGCGGGCGCGCCCGTCTCGGTCGCGATGCCGCAGGCCTCCGCAGTGCCGACCGAGAGCGGTGAAGGTCCGCGCGAGCGCAAGAGCATCCCGCCCCCGCCTCCGGTCCGCGCACCGTCGAGCGCGGAGGGCCCCGTCTCCTCCAGGCCCTCGGCGCCGCCGCCCGCGCCGTCGGCCGTCACACCGTCGCCGGCCCAGGTCGAGGTGATCGGCGCCTCGCCCGCGAAGCCCGCCGACGGAGCCGACGTCCGCTCCGAGCCGCCGCCTCCGACGATGCCGGCCGCGAAGGTCGACGCCCGCCCGGCCTCGTCACCGCCACCAGCGCCCGCGCCGCCGGCCGCGCCAGCAGTCGCCGCGGCTCCGGCCCCCACGCACCGAGCCCTCCCGCGCCGCCGCCGGAAGAGCTCGAGGCGCGGGCGCCGAGCAGGCCGCCGGTCGTGTTGTTCGGTGACAGCGCAGAGCCGCCTCAGCCGTCGCCGACCGCTGCCGCGCGTGCGCCATCGCCCCCGCGCCCAGCGTCGACGCCGCCGCGCGCGCCCTCGACACCTCCGCGTCCGGCGTCGACACGGCCTTCGTCGGCTCCTGCCGCGCCGCCCGCTCCCGTCCAGGCCGGCCCCCCGGTCGAGAAGATCGACGCCTTCGCGGATCTCCCCGACGAGCTGCACCAGGCGCTGCGACTCAGCGCGAAGCTCGCCACGCTGGGGCTCGAAGAGGAAGTGTCCGTCACGGGCGCTGCCGTCGTCCTCGAGGGCACGGCGGCCGTGTGCGCGGCGATCGCGGACTGCGTGGCCGCGCAAGCGAACATTGCGAGCCTCGTGCCCGCGTTCTCGAGCCTCGACGACTCCACCAAGATCCGGCTGGTCGCGACCGAGGCGGCCGTCGTCGCCAGCTGGGATCGCGCTGCCCTCCAGGAGGCGCTCAGGTCATGCCCGTGGGTGCTTGACGATCTGACGACCCTCGGCGACCGTTACGCCGCGCTGGCGGGCGCCACCATGGGGCCGCTCGGCGACCTCGACGAGTACAGCCGCCTCGCGGCCCTCGAGCGCCTCAGCGTGAGGGTGCTCAAGGCGAACGAGGTCCTCGCGGCGGCGGGCGCCGAGCTCGCAGGGCTGATGATCGTCGGGTCTGGGGTGATCATCGTCGAGCGCTCCAGCCCGATCGAATACAGCTCGGGCGACATCGTGCTCCCCGACACGGTCCTCGACGGGGGCATCACCGACGCCCCGATCAAGGCCGGCGAAGGGGGCGCGCTCGTCCTGCACGCGACTCGTACCGTCACGGTCGAGCTGTTCTCGATCCTCCCGTCCCTGCTCGAGCTGCTCCGCGTCGCCTGACGCGGCTCACTTCGCAGGCGGCGCTGACGCAGGAGGCGGCTCTGAAGTCGACGGCTCGGTGCGCGCCTCGCTGGTCGCCGCGCCGCTCGCCGGCGCCGCCGGGATATCCACGTCGAGCTCCCACTTGAGCTCGCTCGAGCCCTGCGCCCCGGCGAATCGAAGCCCGAACCACTGCGCCTTGTCCGCCACGCTGGGCTTTCCATCAACGCCGAAGCGGGGAAACCGCAGCCGGAAGACCTGGTGGAAGACGGTGACGTAGGGGTAATAGGTCCGCTCGATCGGGTTCGGCCGCTTGATCGCCTTGATGTCGTCGGGCGCGGTCTCGTTGCCCGTGTCGTCGATCAGCCGAACGATCCACGCGCTGTTGTCCTTCGTCAGGTCGTTGAACCGCCGCTCCCCGCCGGTGAGCGCGACGAAGAAATGATGACCGACGCGCGTCTCCTCGAGGGTCTTGTCGAGGAGCTTGCGCCGCTGCTCCAACGTCAGGCGGTAGTCGTCGACGTAGCGGATGACATACGCCCAGCGGAAATCCCACGACTCGTAGGTCGCCGTGGTCTGCAGGAGGTTGTCGAGCTGAGCGAGGGTGATGAGGTCGGCGGTGCGAGTCCATCGCTCGACGACGTCCTCGTAGTCCGTCGCCACGTACTCGCGAGGGCCCTCGCGAAGCGTGACCTTCGGGGGGGCGCAACCAGGCGCCCCGACGCCGGCCGCCGCCGAGGCGACGAGTGCGCTCGTCCCTCCCAAGAAGGCGCGCCGACCGGTCCTCGTGACAGCTCTCATGGAAGGCCCGTAGGGTACAGCAAAGCCCCGGATCAGTGCCCCAGTTCCGCCGTCTTGCCGAGCGCGAGCCGTAGGTGGATGCGCACGGCGAAGAACTCGGAGGCGATGCCCTCCAGCGGCGTCGATATCGGGAACAGCACGCTGAGACCCGGCTGGATCGGGCCGAAGCGCAGGCGCACCGAGGGCGAGAGCGTGAAGGCTGCCCGCTCGTCGTCCCGCACGTCCTTGGTGATGGCGTACGTCTGCCACAGCTCCAGCCCGAGCATCGCGAAGCTCGCCGGCGCGACGCCCATGTACGTGCCGACGCGCCCGACCACATCGGAGCGGTCTCGCGAAAAGTCGTAGGTCCAGTCGATGCCCTGACGCAGCTGCAGCACGAAGGGCGCGAGCACGAGCCGCGCGTCGACGCTCGGGCGCAGGGTGAGCACGCTGCTCTCGAAGTAGGGGGCGTCCCACGGGCGGATGACCCGGATCGTCCGCTGCACGCTGCGCGCCTCGGGCCCCAGGTCTCGCGGCAGGGGGATGACGACCCCGAGGCCGCCCCCGCCCGACAGCCCGCTCTCGTGCCAGCCCACGCCGCGCACCCACAGCTCGGGGTTGGCATACAAGAGCGCCCGCCCGCGCCCCTCTGCGGCGGCCGAGACGACCTCCCAGGCCCCTCCGGCGTGCCACGCCCGCGTCGTCAGCGGCACCTCGCCGTGCATCGAGGCCATGTACGTGAGCGTGCGGCCGAGATCCTCGGTGCCGATGCCCGCGCCGGTGTAGTCGAGCTCGAAGGTCGCGTCGGCGTGGGTCAGATCCGGCAGCGTAGTCGGCGCGATCGGATCGAGCGACGCGGCCTCGCCGCTGGTCGCCATCAGCAACGGCTCCACGGCAGGAGCGGGCGCAGGGGGCGCTGGCTCGTCGGCGCGCGCGCTCCCCGCTGCGCTCAGCGCGACGGCGACGAGCGCTAGCTCACTTCGAGCCCGCCAGCCCAAAGTCGTTGGCCAGGGTCACGTACAGCATCAGCCCGAGCATCATGATCAGGCAGATCGCGTGGATGTGCGCCTCGACGGTCGGGTTCGGGCGGCGCCGCGTGGTCGCCTCGTAGCCCAGGAACATGAGCCGGCCGCCGTCGAGCGCCGGGATCGGGAGCATGTTGAAGACCGCGAGGCTCGTGGAGATCGATCCGAGCAGGAACATGAAGTCGTCCCACCCGCGCTCGACCGCGTCGGCCATGGTGTCGACCATGCCCACGGGCCCCGCCAGCTTGGCCTCGCTCGAGCCCTTGAACAGCTGCCCGAAGGCGCTGAAGGCCTCCTTCACGACCTTCGGCGGCAGCGAGATGGCAGCGACCACGACCTCGCCGATGTTCTTCGCGGGGCGCAGGCCCTTCGGGGCGACGCCGATGCGCGGGCGGTTGTCGTGGAGCTGGGGCGTGATCTTGAACGAGAGCCGCTCTTCGCCGCGCAGCACGACGACGTCGAGCTCCTTGCCCTCGCCCCCGACGATCTTCCCGCTCATCTTCTCCCAGTCGCTCTGCACCGGCTCGCCGTCGACCTCGACGATGATGTCGTTGTCCTTCAGGCCCGCGAGCGCGGCCGGCTTGTCGGGCACCACGCGGATCATGGTCGGATCGGCCGGCTCGATGCTCGAGTAGTTCGCGTACAGCGGCAGGAAGAAGAACACCGACGCGGCGAGGTAGTTCGCGAGCGGGCCCGCGAACACCGTCGAGACGCGCGCCCAGAGCCCGGCGTTCGCGTAGGAGCCCTTGTCGTTGGGGTCGTTCTCCTCGAGCGGGTTCATGCCCGCGATCTGCACGTAGGCGAGGAAGGGGATCACCGCGACCTGGAAGATCGTGGGTCCGTGCTTCTCGGGGTCGTGCTTGAAAAGCTTGAACTTTGCGCGGTCACCCAGCGTGGTGAAGGTCCAGTGGCCCTCGTCGGGGACGATCTTGAAGAGCGTCGGGCCGAAGCCGATCGAGAAGCGCAAGACCCGGAGGCCCGAGGCGCGCGCGGCGAAATAGTGGCCCGCCTCGTGCACGATCATCAGCACGGCGAGCCCCAGGATCGCGACCAGGATGTACATCCACGACATCGCTGGGCAGCTTAGCAGCCCCCGCGACGGCGGCTTGAGCTATGAAACAAGCACGTGCGCACCGCCCTGGCCCGCGACAGACGTGACAAGCGACGAGGGTCGAACCGGATCGAGCTCGTCATCCTGACGGCCACGCTGGGGCTACTCCTCATCATCGGGCTGCGGCTACTCTGAGCAAGCGGCTCAGGCAGCGCGGCCGGCTGCAACGTGCGTGCCGGGGAACCGGCGGGTCCCGGGGGAGGTCAACATCGCCGTGGCTAAGAAAACCCGCGCGTCGGCGTCGTCCAATCGATGCACACCGGTAGACCGTTCGACTCGCTCGTCCGTCCGACCGATCCCAAACCCGTCGTGGACGCAGAAAGAGGCACGTCGATGAGAGAGCGCGCACACTCCAACCCCCGGCGCCGCGCCTGGCTCGCGCGCGCGACCCTCGGCGCACTGAGCCTCGCCTGCGCGGCGAGCTGCCTCGATGAGCGCGCGGCCTCGCAGAGCGAAAAGCCCGCGGCGGGCAGCGCCCGCAGCCACGCGGACGAGGAGCGAGAGTCGACCCCGCAAGAGCTGGTGGTCGAGGGCGCAGAGGCCCCACGCTCGCCGACGCCCGCCAAGGCCCGCCCGCCCGCGGGGACCGCGAGGGCCATGGAGAAGAGCGAGCCCTCCGCGATGCAGGGCGACTCGCTCGGCGGCGGCGGCATCGGGCTCGGCGGGATCGGGACGCTCGGCCACGGGGCCGGCCCGGGCACGGGGCAGGGCTTCGGCAACGGCTCGGGGCGCATCGGCTCCGCGCCGAAGGCGCCGCGCCGGAACGAGGGCTCGCTCGGGCCGAGCTCGCCGCCCGCGCCGCCGATCGCGCTCACGGAGAGCGTGCTCGATCCCAACGGTCGCTACGCGACGACGTACCGCCCGGGCGCGGGGCACCTCGCCGCCTTCGAGTCGGCCGTGGCGCTCGGGATCATCCCCACGGCCGAGCGCGAGATCGTGAGCGACATCGGTGCGCGCTACGCGCCGTCGATCGCCGCGCCGAGCGAGCAGGCGCTCGTCTTGCAGAGCGATCTCGAGCGAGCCGAGCTGCCGCCCGATGGTGGGCCCGTCCATGTGCGCCTCACGCTCAGGTCCACCGTCACGGCAGCGGGCGACCGACCTCCGGTCGCGATCGTCGTCGTCCTCGACACCAGCGGCTCGATGCGCGGCGAGCTCATCCAGAGCGCGCGCGACGCCGCGGGCCAGCTCGTCGACAAGCTCGCCCCGACCGACCGCTTCTCGCTCGTGCGCTTCTCGAACGAGTCCGAGGTGCTGATCCCGATGACCGTGGTGGGCGCCAAGAAGGAGCAGCTCAAGGAGAAGATCGCCGGCATCAAGGAGGGCGGCGGCACCAACATCGGCGAGGGCCTGCGGCTCGGCTACGAGCAGCTCGCGAAGAAGGACATCCCCGCCGACGCGGTGCGCGTGACGATGCTGCTGTCCGACGGCCGCGCCAACGACGGCATCACCGATCGGCGCAAGCTCGCCCGCCTCGCGCTCGACGCGTTCGAGACGGGCATCCAGACGAGCGCGTTCGGTCTCGGCACCGACTACGACGGGCCGCTCATGAGCCAGATCGCCAACGACGGCGCAGGTGGCTACTACTACCTGCCCTCGGGGAAGCAGATCGCCGGCGCCCTGGCCACCGAGCTCGACAAGCGGCTCGACCCCGTCGCGACCGCGGTCGAGGTCCGGGTGCGGCTCAAGCCGGGCATCGAGCTGCTCAACGTCTATGGCTCGCGGCGCCTCACCGCCGACGAGGCCGCGCGCGTGCGCACCATCGAGGTGGCGCAGGACCAGCAGAGCGAGAAGCGCGACAAGATCAAGGCGAACCGCCAGGACGATCTCGACGGTGGCCTGCGCTTCTTCATCCCCGCGTTCGCGCGCGACGACAGCCACTCGATCCTGCTCAAGCTGCGCGCCCCCGCCGGCGTGGGGCCCAAGGATCTGGCGCTCGTCGAGCTGAAGTACAAGGACCGGGTCAAGAAGAAGAACCGCGCCGAGGAGAACCCGCTCAAGGTCGCCTACGCCAACAGCGACGCGCTCAGCGCGGCGACCGTCGACCCGAGCGTGCGGCGCACCGTCCAAGGCTTCGCGGCCGGTGAGGCGCTGACCAAGGCGGCTCAGCTCGTCGCCGACGGTCGCACCGCCGACGCGGTGGAGCTGCTCGGCGAGCGCGAGGGCCTGCTGGTGCACGCTGCGGCGACCCTCGGCGAGCCCCTGTTCGTCGAGGACGCCAAGCGCCTCGCGCGGCTCCGCTCGCACGCCTCCGACAAGGGTATGCTCAAGACGCCGCTCGTGCTCGCCATGATGATGGAGACAGCCGGAAGCGTGCATCTTCGATGACGCTCGGTCCACGCAGATGAAGCTCGACCCCGCCGCGTTCGCCCAGCCCATCGATCTGCCGGCAGGACAGGAGGTCCGCCTCAAGGGCAGCTACCGCGCGGCCGACGGCTCGGTGATCGACGCCGCTACGACCACGTGGCCCAAGGACACGCCTGGCGGGGCGGGCGTCGACGCGGGCGGGCTCGTCGACTTCGCCGGCGGCGGGTTGCGCCTCACCTCCCGCGACCCGGTCACGCACGAGGTCGTCGCGGTCGCGACGGGCTCCGAGGGGCCCGCGTGCTCGGCGGCGGGCGTCTCGTCGCCCTGCGTCGCGCTGCGCACCGTGCACCTCGCGCGCACGCGCTTCATGACCCGCGACGAGCTCAGGGCGTCGATGCAGGGCGAGATCACGGTCGAGCTGGTCGCTCCGCCGCCGCCCGTGCCGCCGCCGCCGCTCGCGCCGCTGCGCGACGCCGTGACGTCGCCGCTCGCGCTCGCGCTCGCGCTGGTCGTGGCGCTGGTCGCTGCCGGCGGCCTCACGTTCATCGTCCTGCGGCGGCGCGCGCGAAGCCCCGCCGGTCGCATGCGCGCGCTGGTCGCGCGGGTGCACAAGAAGCTCTCCGGCGCGGACGCGAGCCTCGCCGCCACGCTCGAGCCCGTCGTTCGCAAGACCCTCGCCGCCCTCTCCTCGCGCCGCATCGATCCCGCGAGCCGTGAAGGGGTGCGCGTCGCTCAGGTGCTGTCGCTCGTCGAGCATCGCATCGACGAGAGCGCGCGCCGAGCCGTCGAAGAGCGCGAGCAGCAGGCCGCCGACGAGCTCGTGCTCGAGATGGAGTCGGCGCTCGAAGCTGCGCAGGAGACTGCGCGGCTCTGACCGTTGGCCATGACAGTCGGCGTCACGCCCGCCGATTGTGGTGCACCCCCCCAAACCCCCCTCGCTTCGCGAGGGGGGAGCGCGACTCAACGCGGACCGTAGCCGCCGCCTGGCGGACCGTAGCCACCGCCTGGCGGACCGTAGCCACCGCCCGGAGGCGGGCCGTAGCCGCCACCCGGAGGCGGGCCGTAGCCACCACCGGGGGGCGGACCGCCAAAGCCGCCGCCCGGCGGGCCGTAGCCTCCACCCGGAGGCGGGCCGCCGAAGCCGCCCGGAGGAGGACCGCCGAAGCCGCCGCCCGGAGGACCGTAGCCCGGAGGACCGCCGTAGGGGCCCATCGGCGGGCCTTTCCCATACCCTCCGAACATGTCGGGCGAGACGGCCGTGCCGGTGAGCCGCGTGAAGATGATCGCGGAGCCCACCTCGATCACGGGCATCGCCACCAAGATGCCGATGCAGCACGCCAGCAGACCGAGCAGGCCGATGCCGATGCTCACCAGCCCGTAGAGGAAGATCTTCCCCTTCTGGCCCTCGGTCGCCGACATGCTCGCCTTGAAGGCCTCGATCGGCCCCATGTTGCGATCGACGACGAAGTACTCGACCTGCGAGAGGGCGAGCGCGAGCCAGATCCCCGGGACGATCAGGAACAGGAAGCCAACTGTGATCGCGATGCCCTTGAGGAACATCGCGCCGACCATCGGCAAGATGCGCGAGCCGCCCGTGAAGATGTCGGCGAAATTGGGAGCCCCGCCTCGGGCCACGCTCAGGGAGATCTTCCTCAGCCCGATCGCGAAGAAGGCCTGGATCGGGATCATGATCACCGCGACCAAGCCGCCCTTGACCGCGGCTTCCTGGTAGATCCGGATCACGTCGTCCATGTTCTTCACGCGCTGCAGCGCCGCCGGATCGACGGCGCCGAGGATCTGGCCGAGCGCGTTTTGGACCACATTCTGGATGACGGCGACGACGACGAAGGCGCCGACCAGCGGCCAGAAGTGAGCCTTGACGATCTCCCACGCGCGGCCGGCCGCCTCGGTGGGCTCCCAGTCCATCGGGCCGCCGGTCGGTAGCGCGCCGTGGACCTGCTCCGGAGCAGCGCCCGGCGGTGTATACGGGTTGAAGGTCATAGCGGCGCGAGGCTATCACCATTCAATGGCGAACGACCTCGTCCTGGTCGAGCTGAACGTCGACGCCGGGGAGAGCCCCGCGGAGCCGGAGGAGCTGTACGCGCTCGCGACGACCCTCAACCTCGCGTGCGGTGGACACGCGGGGGACGAGGCCTCGATGCGAGCCGGCGTCGCCTTGGCTGCACGCCACGGAGCGAGGCTCGCGGCGCACCCCTCGTACGCCGACCGGGAGGGCTTCGGACGACGCGCGCGCTTCTCGTCGCCGACCGAGGTGCGCGCGGACGTCGAGCGCCAGTGCGCCGCGCTCCTGCGCGTCGCGGTGGAGGGCGGGGCCGTGCTGCGCACGGTGAAGCCCCACGGCGCCCTCTACCACGACGCCGCGCAGGACCCCGAGCTCGCCGCCGCGATCATCGACGCCGCGCGACGAGCGCTCCCCGAGCTCAGCGTCGTGGTCGGTCCGCCCGAGGGCGCGCTGCGACTCGAGGCCGTGGGCGCAGGCCTCGACTACTGGGTCGAGGGCTTCGTCGATCGCCGCTACGACGAGAGCGGCCAGCTCGTGCCACGAGACCGGCCCGGGGCGGTCCTCCAAGATCCCGCCGCGTGTGCGGCTCAGGCGCTCGCGCTCGCCAAGACCGGCCGCTACCGCACGCTGTGCGCGCACGGCGATACGCCCTCTGCCCTCGCGATCGTCCGCGCGGTCTCGGAGGCGCTGCGAGCCGAGCGGCGCTTGGTCCCTCGATGAGGCTCGAGGCCTTCGGCGACGCCACGCTCGCCTCGCCCCGCGAGCTGCCGTCGTCGCTCGTCGAGCGAGCCCGTCACCTCGCGGCGCTCGCGCGCGCCATCGAGGCGCTCTCGCCCCACGCCGACGTCGTGGTCGGCGGGCGCAGCGTGCTCGTGATCGGCGGGCCCGTCGCTGAGGCGCTCGGCTCCACGGAGCTCGAAGGCGCACCCCAGATCGAAACGGCGCCGGAGCGCCACGAGCTCGAGGTCGTCTACGACGGCGAAGATCTCGCCGCGACCGCCGCCGCCAGCGGGCTGTCGCCCGAGGCGCTGATATCGGCCCACTCGGCGCCCACCTACGTCGCGCTGCTCACCGGGTTCATGCCCGGGTTCGCGTACCTGGGCGGCCTCGATCCCCGCCTCGTCCGTCCGCGCCTGGCGCAGCCGCGCGCCCGCGTCCCTGCAGGATCGGTCGCGATCGCGGGTCCGCTCGCGGGGGTCTACCCGTTCGCGTCGCCAGGCGGGTGGCGCCTGCTCGGCCGAGCCGTCTGCCCGAGGCTCTTCGATCCGAGCCGCGCGCGGCCCCAGCGCATCCAGGTCCTCGACGAGGTGCGGTTCATCCCGGTCCGTGGCGCTCCCGAGCCTCCGCCGCCGGAGGTCGCTGCTGCCCTGTCGTCCTCCCACGCGCTCGAGGTGGAGCGCGCATTGGGTCTCGCGACCCTCCAGGATCACGGCCGCCTCGGTTTGCGCGGCCTAGGCCTGCCCAGCAGCGGACCGCTCGATCGCGAGACGTTCGACGTCGCGAACGCCGCGGTCGGCAACCCACCCGGCAGCGCGTGTGTCGAGGTCCTCGTCGGAAGGCTGTCGCTCGTCGCTCGTCGCGAGGTGCACGTCAGCGTCGACGGTGCTCCCGAGCAGCGGCTTCGCGCGGGCGAGCGAGTGGTCATCGATCCGGGCGCCAAGCTCTCGGCGTACCTCGCGGCGCGCGGCGGCTTCGAGGCCCCCGCCGTGCTGGGCTCTCGCTCGACCCTCCTGCTCGCCAGGCTCGGGGGGCACGACGGCCGCGCCCTCCGCCGGGGGGACGCGCTCGAGGTCGGTGATCCCGAGCTCTCCGGGCGGGCCACCCTCGGCCTGACGCCAGCGCCGGTGCCCCCAGTGGCGATGCTCGAGCTGCTGGCGGCGCCCACCGACGCTCGCCTCCCGCCGGACGCTCTCTCTGCGCTGTGCGCGGGGACCTTTCGGGTGTCCGACCAGCTCGATCGCGTCGGCGTCCGCTTCGCCGGCAGCAAGGTGCCTCGGGCGGGCGGCGACCTGGCTCTTCCCGACCCTACCCTGCCTGGCGCCCTGCAGATCACCACCGACGGTACGCCGATCGCGCTCGGCCCCGACTGCGCGGTGACCGGAGGCTACCCCGTCGCCGGGGTCCTTTCGGCGGGATCGAGGGCCCTCCTGGGGCGGCTCCGCCCCGGTCACCCTGTGACGTTTCGGGTCGCGTGAGCCGTTCCGCGCAGGTCGTGCGTCCACCAACTCGAGACAACAGGTGGATCCCACCACAACCGTCGCCGAACCGCAGGACTCAACGCCTGCCACCCGGCGCGGAGGGGCCTCCGCCGACTCGTCTAGCCCACTCGGTCCGGACACCCGGACCCCCATCGGACCCGCCACGGGTGTCCGCTCTTTGGAGGATCGCTCATGAAGAAGCTCGTTCTTGGTCTTGCCCTCGCCGCCGTGTTCGCCGCCGCCTGTGGCGGTGATGGTAAGAAGGCCGACAGCGCCGACGGTTCCACGACCGCCACGGCCGACGCGTCCGCCACGGCCGCTCCGGCCGACAGCGCCCCCGCGCCCGACGCCTCCGCCTCCGCGGCCCCCTGAAGCGCACGGCCCAGCGCCCACCAGCGCGGGACGTAGAGAGAGCAGCCTCGGCTGCTCTCTTTTTTTGTTCCCGCGCGCCCGCTACCGCGGGGCCCTTCGGTTTTCACTCGCCCGAGCGCGCGTGAAAACCGGCGCGGGGAAAAGACTCCCACTTCGATAAGTGCCTCCAGGGCCGGAGACTCCCCGCGCCCGGGGCCCCGTGCTACGACCTCACACGTAGCCGAGCGGTGGCTTCCTTCACGCTGCTTGGTCGAGGGCGCCATGTCGAACGCAGCTCGCTTCATTCCTTCTTCTCGCTTCTTCGTCGTGGGCGCCGTCGTGGCGCTCGGGGCCTCTGCCTTGGCGGCGGGCTGCGGTCGCTCGGGTCCCCTCGTCGAGACCGACGACGTGATCGTCGAGAACTGCGGCAACGCCGTGTGCGAGAGCGACGGCGGGGAGTCCTGCGAGAACTGCCCCGTCGACTGCGGCTTCTGCGAGGGCTGCGGCGACGCTTCGTGTGAGGGCGCGGAGACGTGCTCCAACTGTCCGGTCGACTGCGGCGTTTGCGACTCGTGCGGCAACGCCGCTTGCGACGCGGGCGAGAGCTGCGCGACCTGCACCCAGGACTGCGGCGTGTGCGCGAGCTGCGGCGATCTCGTGTGCGACGCCTCGGAGACCTGCGCGAGCTGCCCGCTCGACTGCGGCCTGTGCGAGACCTGCGGCAACAACACCTGCGACGCCACCGAGACCTGCTCGAGCTGCCCGGGTGACTGCGGCGTCTGCGACCTGTGCCAGAACGGCTTCTGCGACCCCGGGGAAGACTGCTTCAGCTGCGCGCCCGACTGCGGCCAATGCGAGTCGTGTGGCAACGGCGTCTGCAACCCGAACAACGAGAACTGCTTCCAGTGCCCGGAGGACTGCGGCGCCTGCCCGGACTGCGGCAACGGCCTGTGCCAGTCCCCCGAGACCTGCGCCTCGTGCCAGACCGACTGCGGCGTCTGCTCGGTTTGCCCCAACAACGTCTGCGAAGACTTCGAGACCTGCGCGATCTGCCCGCAAGACTGCGGCCAGTGCGAGCCCATCGGCTGCCTCGAGATCGTGACCTGCGCCTTCAGCTGCATCGATCTCGAGCAGAACCCGCCCGACTTCAGCATCACGTGCGTCGCCAACTGCGTCGCGCTCGGCTGCGCCGACGTGCAGTTCTTCGTCGATCAGGTGCTCAACTGCGCGGTCGACAACCTCCCGACCTGCGGCGGGGACTTCGGCTGCATCCAGACCGAGTGCGGCGAAGAGTTCTCTGCGTGCTTGAACGCGAACTGCTCGCAGTAGCCCCGCCTCTTGAGCGCTCCCGTCCTTAGCGCCCGCGGCCTGTCGAAGGCCTACGGCAGCCGCTCCCTCTTCGAGCGGCTCGATCTCACCGTCAGCATCGGCGAGAAGGTCGGGCTGCTGGGCGAGAACGGCGCTGGCAAATCCACGCTGATGCGTGTGCTCGCCCAGCGTGAGCCCTCCGACGGCGGCACGCTCGAGCTCAAGCGCGGGGCGCGCGTCATGCTCCTCGATCAGCGCCCCGACCTGCCGCCCGATCGCACCCCGCGGCAGATCGTCCTCGAGGGCCTCGGCGCGTGGCACGAGGTCAAGCAAGCCTACGAAGCCGCCGTCGAGCGCTCGGCCGCGGCGAGCGGCGACGAGGCCCTCGTGGCGGCGCAGTCCGAGCTCGCCGAGACCCTCGAGCACCTCGGCGGCTGGAACATGGAGCACCTCGCGCTCGACGTCTGCGCGCGGCTCGGCGTCATCGATCTCGACCGCCCGGTCGGCACGATGAGCGGGGGTGAGCAGCGCAGGGTGGCGCTCGCGAGGCTGTTGGTCTCGCGCCCCGACCTGGCCATCCTCGATGAGCCGACGAACCACCTCGACACCGAGACCATCGCGTGGCTCGAGGAGCACCTCACCTCGCCTTCGTTCCCTGGCGCGGCGCTGGTCGTGACGCATGACCGGTACTTCCTCGACGCCGTCTGCGATCGCATGCTCGAGCTCGAGCTGGGCAAGCTCGCGGAGTACTCCGGCGGGTACACCGACTACGTCGAGAAGAAGGCCGAGCTGCTCGCGCACGAGGCGCGCGTCGAGCAGAACCGGCAGAACCTGCTCCGCCGCGAGACGGCGTGGCTCCGCCGCGGCGCGAAGGCGCGCAGCACCAAGCAGAAGGCGCGCATCCAGCGCGCCCAAGATCTCATCTCATCCACGCCGGCCCAGCGCGAAGAGCGCGGCGCCCTGAAGGACGCAGGCCAGCGCCCGACGCGCCTCGGCAAGACCATCCTCGATCTCGAGGGCGTCGGCATCGACCTCGGCGGCCGCACGCTGCTCGGCTCGCTCGATCTGCGGCTCGTCTCCGGCGAGCGCGTCGGCATCATCGGCAAGAACGGCGCCGGCAAGACCTCGCTCCTGCGCTGCATCCTCGGCGAGCTGCCTGCTGCGCGCGGCCGCGTCGTGCTCGGCCAGAACACCACGATCGCCGTCGTCGATCAGGCCCGGGCCGACCTGGTCGAGTCGTGGAGCGTGCTCGACAACGTCGCCGGGTTCGAAGGCGCCGAGCGCACGAGCGGAGGCACCGTTCCCCTGGGGGACAAGGTCGTCACCCTGCGCGCATACCTCGAGCACTTCGGCTTCGACGGCGGCGCGCAGCGCCGCGCGGTGTCGAGCCTCTCCGGCGGGGAGCGCGCGCGCGTCGTGCTCGCGAAGATCCTCAAGGAGGGCGCGAACCTCCTCCTGCTCGACGAGCCCACCAACGACCTCGACACGGCCACGCTCGCCGCCCTCGAAGAGCTGCTCGAGACGTGGCCCGGCTGCGCGCTGATGGTGTCCCACGATCGCGCGTTCCTCGACAACGTCGCCACCTCGATCGTGGTGTTCGAGGGAGACGGCCGCGCCACGGTCTACCCGGGCAACCACGAGACGTACCTGCGGCTGCGACCCCCACCTGGCGGCGCCCCCGAGGGTCCAGCGTCGAAGCCTCCGCCCAAGGCGGCGGCGCAGGCCGCGCGCGCCAAGCCGACGACCCTGAGCTTCAACGAGCGCAAGGAGCTCGACGGCATGATGGAGCGCATCGCACAGGCCGAAGCGACCGTCGCGCGCCTCGCCGCCGAGCTCGCCGATCCATCGCTGTACGCCGCCCGGGGGACCGAGGTCGCGCGCCTACGCGTCGAGCACGAAGCCGCAGAGGCCGCGGTCGCGAAGCTCTACGCTCGCTGGGAAGCCCTCGAGTCTCGCAAGGGATAGGGCGCCCACCGCGCGCGCCTTGTCTGTGGCGGGGCTCGACGATCAGCCGCAGAACGTGTTGTCTGGGTTGGCAACGCACGCCTCGGCGACACACTCCAGGTAAGCCGCCACGTCCTCGTCGCAGCTCTCGTCGGGCGCGCAGACGTCATCGAAGCCGGCCTGGCAGCCGACGGCGTCTTCATAGAGCGACAGGCAGTCGAGCGACTCGACCCCCTCCTTCACGGATTCGCAGGCCTGCTCGCAGTTGGTGGCCACGTCCGCCTCGGGACACTCCTTCGCGTCCTCGCAGAGCGAGACGCACGGGTTGCCACAACCAGCGAGCGAAAGAGCCGCGACCAACGTGAGGGAGAGCGCTCGCAGCGTCATGGTTCACCTGTTTCCGAAGAGCTCGCGCGGACAAAGCAACGACAGCCAGATCCTATCTTCGATGAGCTTGCGCTCGGCGAAGAGAGAGCCCGGCTGCCGAAGGCCCTTCCCGGAGCGTACACGCGAGGTGAACGGCCCGGGAGGGGCACGCCAAGGTGGGAGCCATGAAAGGCAACCCTCCTCGGGGTCAAATCAGATGCAGTCAGCGACGCACAGACCGTAGTCGAGGGCCGCGTCCGCGTCCGTGCCGTCGAGCGCCTCGCAAGGAGCCGCCGCCGCGCACGCCGCGCTGCACTCGAGCTGCGCCTGGAGCGCGTCGGTGCACTCGACCTCGGCGCCGTCGCCGCCGTCGGTGCCGGTGGGGATGCCACAGGCCTCGTACGCCGCAACGAAGTCCTCAGCAGCGGCTTCGCAAGGGTCGCCACAGCCCGCACCAAACGCACCGAGACCCACGACCAACGAAAGAACAACCATCTTACGAAGCATTTCGACCTCCAAAAATTGTCTTACTCGTTCAGAACCGCTGCGCAGCGCAGCATATACACCAAAGCTGCGCGACAACCAAAACCTTGTCACCGCCCCTGGAAGGCGGGTCGCCGCTTCTCGGCAAAGGCCCGGAGGGCCTCTTTGCGATCCTCGGACCGCAATGTCTCATCGTAGTGGACGCGCTCAAGGGCCAAACCGTGCTCAAGCGGAAGATCGAGCGCCTGCTCGATGGCCGCGAGCGCCGCGGCCTGCGCGATGGGCGCGCCGCTCGCGATCGGCTCGATCCACGCGATCGTCTCGTCCAAAACGGACGTGTTAGGAGCGCACACCTTGTTCACCAACCCCCAAAGCAGCGCCACTTCACTCGAGATCGGCCTCCCGAGCAAGATCATTTCTCTCGCCCGTGCCTCGCCTACTACGCGCGGCAACCGCTGGGTACCCCCTGCGCCGGGGATGATCCCGAGCGTGGTCTCGGGCAGGCCGAGCTGCGCGTGCGACGCAGCGACGCGCAGATCGCAGAGCAGCGCCAGCTCGAGCCCGCCGCCGAAGGCGCTGCCGTTGAGCGCCGCGACGACGGGTTTGGGGCTCTTGTCGAGGACGCCGAGCTCGGAGCGGTATAGGCCGACCTGGACGCGCACGTCGTCGTTGGAGAAGCCCTGACGCTCCTTCAGATCGGCGCCGGCGCAGAAGACCTTGTCCCCCGAGCCGGTGAGCACAATCGCGCGGATCTCGGGATCGGCGACGAGCTCGCGCCCGAGTCGACCGAGCTCCATCAGCGTCTGGCGCGACAGAGCGTTGCGGCGATCGGGACGATCGAGGACGAGCACGCCTACGCGTCCTCGCCGTTCCAGCTTCACCGGAACTTCGTCGTCGGCCATACGGGGCGCCTAACTAGCACGAAAAGAAGGAGGGGAAAGCGTTTGTCGCCTACATCGGCGGCGGCACCACGGTCAGACGCAGAGCCGGGTCCGATCGGCTCATTCGGGCGTAGAAAAAAGCGTGCTCTTCACAGCTGCGCAGTCTCTCGCGCAGCCTTCTGCGCAGCCTCGACGTGTGACGTCACGGCGCGTCGGTCGGCGGGTGAACCACCTGCACGAGCCCCTCGAGCCGCTTCGAGATCCACACCTTGTTCGAGGCGTCGACGATGACCGCCCCCGCGCCGTCGATCGACTCGACGAAGGCGAGGCCCTTCTCGGGCCCGAGGATGAACACGGCGTCGTCGATCGCGTCGGCGGTGAAGGCGTCCTTCGCCCACACGGTCACGCTGCGGCTGGCGGTCGCGGGGTAGCCGGTCCGCGGATCGATGATGTGGTGGTAGCGCTTGCCGTCGAGCACGAAGGCGCGCTCGTAGTCGCCCGCTGTGGAGAACGCGTGGTCCTCCACGGCCATCAGCGCGAACGAGTCGTCGGGCCCGCTCCTCGGGTCGCGCACACCCACGCGAAACGGCTTGCCGTCCGGCTTCTTGCCGCGGACGAACAGGTCCCCGCCGGCCTGGATGAAGTACCCCTTCACCCCCGCGCCCTCGAGCGCGCGGGCCGCCGCGTCGACCGCGTAGCCCTTGGCGATGCCTCCGAGGTTGATGCGCGTCTCGGGCTTCTTCAGCTTCACGGTGGAGGCCTTCGCGTCGACCTCGATCTGCTTGTAGTCGATCTTCTTGCGAGCCTTCTCGATCACGTCCTTCGCGGGGACCTTCGGCTCGGCGCCCTCGTCGAACTTCCACACGCCCTTCATCGACTCGAAGGTGATGTCGAAGAGCCCGCCTGATTGCTCCGCGATCCACAGGCTCTTCTCGATCACGGCGAGCGCCTCTGGGCCGACGGTCACCGCGCTCTTGCCCGCAGCTGCGTTGATCTTCGAGACCTCCGAGGTCTCGATCCACGTGCTCATCAGCTGCTCGATGCGCTGGATCTCACGGAAGGCGTGGCTCACGGCCTTCGAGGTCGGCTCGTCGCCGAGCTCGGGGCTCGTGTAGGCGACGATGACGACGCGCGTGCCCATCGCCTTCTGCTCGACGGAGACCTTCTTCGGGACGAACGCGCCCGAGGCGTCCGCCGAGCCGACCGCTTCGATCCGCGGGTCGCTCGAGGGCGAGGTCGCGCTATCGTGCGCGTCGGGGTTGTTGACCCGGCGAGGCGGCGGCTCGGTGCACGCGAGCAGCCAAGCCAAGCCGAAGGTCAGGCTCCAGCGTCGTTGGGCAGCGCTCATCGAGGTAGAACCTAGCACCGTCGCGCGGCCGCCTGGCACGGCAGTCGCAAGTCCGAGGGGACGAACATGCCGCGAGCTTCGAACCGACCTCTCAGCGCCCTCGCCGCGTGCACGGCGCTGCTCACCTCGCTGTGGGCGGCGGGCGCAGGGGCACAGCCGGCCCCCGCGCCCAGCCCGCCCGCCGAGGGCGCGCCCGTGATCCAGCCGGCTCCTCCGGCACAGCCCGACACAGCCCCTCTGCCCGCCCCGGCCCCCATGATCCCCGAGGGCCCACCTCCCCCCGAGACCCCGCCACCCCCTCCGCTCGCGCCCGAGCCCCAGCCGCCCGTCGCCCCTCCACAGGCGCCGTTGCCGCAGGTCTTCGCCTATCCGCCCGACTTCGGCGGGCGGCCCAAGCTCGACCTGCTGATGCCCTTCGCGAGCACCTCGCTCGCGCTGGGCGGCGTGCTCGTGCTGGGCGGCGTAATCCAGCAGGCGAGCTCCGCCCCCGAGGAGTACTGCGGGCTCTCGGGCTGCGTCGAGCGCCCGAACCGACTCCCGGTGAACATCATGGGCAACCTCGTCGGCGCCGGGACCGGGCTCGCCGTCGTCGGCGCGGTCGGCCTGCTCGAGTGGGGCATCGACACCCCCAAGGGCGACGAGTACCGCAAGAACGTGCCGATGATGCTCTCGGGCTTCACCGCGACAGCGATGTCGGGGGCGAGCCTCGGCCTCGCGATCGGCAACGGGCTGACGTACGGCAACGACGGGGCGAACTTCGAGACGGGCTGGCCGTTCTTCCTCTCGTCCGCGGTGCTCGCCGGGGTGGGCATCCCGCTGTGGGCGATCGGCGCGCGCAAGAGCACGCCGGCGAAGGACGAAGAGCGCCGCGTCGCGAAGAGCCTGGAGAACGACCTGCTCGACGCATCGGGCAAGCCGAAGATCCGCTCGCGCGGGATGATGATCGCCGGCAGCATCCTCACCGCGCTCGGGGGCACCACGATGATCGCGGGGACCGGCGTGATGCTCTGGGATGTCACCAGCGACTACGGCGGCGGCTACGTCGCCCTGCTGATCGGCGCGCCGATGATCGGCGGCGGCGCCATCTTCTCGTCGATCGGCATCCCGCTGCTGGTCGTGGGCACGCGGCCGAGGCGACCCAAGCCCGCGGCCGACGCCGCCTTCGACCCTGCGCTCCCCGAGATCAACGCTGGCCCGACGTCGGTCCAAGCCACCTGGAGGTTCGAATGAGGCGGCTTCGTCTCGCCCTGCTCCCGCTGCTGTCGATCGCGTCCGCTTGCGTCGACGACTCGTACGGCTACGCCAGCGGGTTCCTCGACACCACGCAGACCGCCGTGACCTTCACGCTCCGCGGCGACGACCCGGTCATGCGCATCGACGCGCTGATCTTCATCGACGCGTACGGTGAGGGCGAGATCCAGATCGACAGCGCCAAGGTCACCGCGCTGGTGGACGGCGAGACCACCGTCTACGAAAACCCCGAGATCGAGTCCGAAGACTTCCCGCTCGCGGCGAGCGATTTCGAGTCCAGCTTGGCGCGCCTCGTCCTCGAGGTCCCGAGCCCCGTCACCGACTCCGACACGTTCGACGGGTTCTGCCGGGTCACCGCGCGCACCGTGACGCTCGACATCAACTTCTACGCGCCGCAGAACGACAACGGCACCGGCGATCCTCCGCTGTTCACTGCGACCGGCACGCTCCCGCTCGTGCCCGGCGGCACCCCACCGGCGATCGACACCTTCGCGTCGAGCGGCCCGATGAAGATCCCGTCACAGTTCTTGGGCATCGAGCAGAAGCTCCGCCTCGAGCCCCTCGCCGCCGACGAGGCGATGCTCATCGTGCAGAGCTCGACCCCCGACGTCGGCAACTTCATCGCGGGCAGCTACACCTTCTATCTCGCCGACAGCGACAGCGTCGGCGCGTTCACGACCGACGGCGGCAACTTCTTTCAGATGCCGCGCGTCAGCCCCACGCCGGACGGCGGCACGCTGATCGGCGGTCGCGGCGGGCTGCAGGTCGTCAACCTGGTCTCCGTCGACGCGAGCGGCATCCCCCAGCTGTACGGCTACCTCGAGGTCGACGCGTCGGCGGCCCCCGAATACGAGGCCCTCAGCGTGGCCGCGATCGGTCGCTCCGAGACCGGCCACACCCTCGCGGTCCAGTCCGCGTACCCGCTGCTCGGCCCCGAGGGCGCGGTGGCTCCGCTCGGTGACAAGTACTACGGCTCGTTCCTCGTCGAGGTGGGTCCTGACCTCACGGTGTCGAGCGTCGAGGCGCGTGACCGCGACGTCGTCTTCATCGAGCGCTTCGAGGACGGCTCGAGGCTGATCGCGACCACCGATCTCCCCCCGCGTGAGGCGAGCCCCACGCTGCGGATCGAGCGCTTCGATCCCGCGGGAGATCCCGTCTTTTCCCACGAAGAGCCCGCGCTGGTGTTCGAGCCGGTGATCCGCCCGCTGTCAGACGGCGGCGTCCTCTTCGCGTACGAAGAAGAGCAGCCCGGAGGGCGGGTCGAGGTCGTGCGCCTCGCGGCCGACGGGTCCGAGGTGTTCCGCTGGGTCGGGGTAGGGTTCGATCCCTCGGTCGCCGCCAAGCCCGACGGCGGCGCCTACGTCACCATGGTCGGTAGCGTGCCCGGCATCGACGCGCCCGCGCGCTCCCTCCCGCTGCTGCTCGAGCTGTCGGCCGAGGGCGAGGTCACCCGCGGCGCGCAGCTCGCGTGCGGCGGCTCGGCCTCGATCACCAGCACCCCAGACGGCACGGCCCTGCTGGCCGGCGCCTTCCTCGAGAACATGACGATCGGGGGCACGGTGATGAGCTCGGTCCCGGGCGACATCATCGTCGCGCCGGTGGAGTAGACCCGGTGATACCCTCGGCGCGGTCATGCCGATCGACGCCTCTCGCATCGACCGCGACGTCGTCGCGCTCGCCCCCGAGCTCACCGATCTCGCGAAGAAGATCCACGATCACCCCGAGCTGCGCTTCCAGGAGCACCGCGCCTGCGCGTGGCTCAGCGAGGCCATCGAGAAGGCGGGCGTCGCCGTCGAGCGCGGCGCCGGCGGCCTGCCGACGGCCTTCCGCGCCCGCATCGGCAAGGGCTCGGGCCCTCGGGTCGCGGTGCTCGCGGAGTACGACGCGCTGCCCGAGATCGGGCACGCCTGCGGCCACAACCTGATCGCCGCCGGCGCCGTCGGGGCCTTCCTCGCGCTCGCCCGCCAGGCGTCCGAGATCGTTGGCTCGGTCGAGATCGTCGGCACCCCCGCGGAGGAGGGCGGGGGAGGGAAGATCAAGCTGCTCGAGGCCGGGGTGTTCGAAGGCCTCGACGCCGCGATGATGTTCCACCCCTTCGATCGCGATCTGCTCACCCACCCGACGCTCGCGAACACCTACCTCGATCTCAAGTTCCGCGGCACGCCTTCGCACGCGGCGCTCGCGCCGTGGGAGGGCGCGAGCGCGCTCACCGCCTGCCTCGAGACCTTCCGCCTCGTCGACTCTCAACGCGTCCACTTCAGGGACGGCGTGCGGGTGCACGGGTACGTCACCAACGGCGGTCAGGCCGTCAACATCATCCCCGAGCGGGCTGCGTGCGAGTTCTCGGTGCGCGCGTTCGACGTCGCGGAGCTCGAGCGGGTCGCGGCCATCGTGTCGCGCTGCGCGCGCGGCGCCGCGCTCGCCTGCGGCGTCGAGGTCGACATCGACGTGCGCCGCGGGTACCGCGACATGCGCAACAACCTGGCGCTCGCGCGCCGCTTCGGCGCCCATTTCGCAGGCCTCGGCCGCAAGGCGCGCGAGGTCGATCCCAGCATCGGCACCGGGTCGACCGACATGGGAGACGTCTCGCACGCCGTCCCCTCCATCCACCCCTGGGTCGCGATCTGCGACGAGGGACAGACGACCTGCCACCAGCACGCGTTCGCCGAGTGCGCCGCCTCCGCGCGCGGCATGGAGGCCATGCTCGCCGCCGCCAAGGCGATGGCGAGGCTCGCCCGCGACGTCCTGGAGGACGACGAGCTGCGCGCGGCGACGCGCGCCGAGTTCGAGGCTTCCCGCGGCCCGCGGCCGTAGCGGCCTCGGCCTGCGCAGCGTAAAGGGGGGGGTGAACGTGGCAACGGCCGAGCCGGAAGGGGAGAAGAAGCCGACGCGCAACGGGAGCGCGACGCTGTCTCCTTCCATCATCGGCTTCGGCGTCGTGCCAGGCACCCCGGAGGAGGCGCGGTCCCACGTCCAGCAGCGGATCCGCGCGTACGTCGGGCTGTACGCCGCGCTGTGGGCGGGGATGTTCGTCGCGCAGCTCGGCGCGCGGTTGGTCGCCGGACCGAACCTGCTGCGTAACTCCACCTCGCCCGCGGTCGCCTGGGTGCACATCGGCTGCGTCGTCGCCATCGTCGGCCTGTACCTCGGCCTGCGCACGAGGGAGCTGAGCCTGCGCGCGCTCGACATCTTCGACGCCACGGCCACCAAGACCCAGGTCGCGGCCCTCGCGGCGATGCTCTACCTGGGCGGCGAGCCCAAGTACCGCACCGAGCTGGTCATCATGCTCGCGCTCACCAACGTGCTCGCCGGGCGCGCCGCGCTCGTCCCGTGCACCGCCGGCCGCACCGCGTTCTTCGGCGTGTTCGCCGTCGCGCCGATGCCGATCGTGACCTACCTCGTGTACTCGACGAAGCCGGTCCCCGACGAGTTCCCGTCCGCGCTGGGGGTGGCGGTGTTCGCGGGCATCTGGGGCGCCCTCGCGACGCTGCTCTCGGTCGCCGTCACGCAGATCATCTACGGCCTCGAGCGCAAGGTGAAGGAGGCCGGCCAGCTCGGTCCTTACACGCTCGAGTCGAAGCTCGGCTCGGGGGGGATGGGCATCGTCTACCTCGCTCGACACGCCCTCTTGCGCCGGCCGACCGCCGTGAAGCTCTTGCCGCCCGGCAAGGCGGGGCGGACGCGATCAAGCGCTTCGAGCGGGAGGTGCAGCTCACCAGCCAGCTGACGCACCCCAACGTCGTCGCCATCTACGACTACGGCCGCACCCCGACGGCGTCTTCTATTACGCGATGGAGTACCTGGAGGGCACCGACCTCGACAAGCTGGTGAAGGACCACGGCGCCCTCCCGCCGGCGCGCGTCCGCCACATCTTGCGGCAGGCGGCCGACGCGCTCGCCGAGGCCCACGCGATCAAGCTGATTCACCGCGATATCAAGCCCGCGAACATCCTGCTCATGTCGAAGGGGCGCCAGCACGATCAGGTCAAGGTTTGCGACTTCGGCCTGGTGAAGGAGCTGCGCCCCGACAACAACGCGCCCTCGCTCTCGAACGTCGCCACGCTGATCGGTACGCCGCTCTACATCTCCCCCGAGAGCATCACCGACCCACGCAAGGTCGATCATCGGAGCGACCTCTACGCCCTGGGGGCCGTCGCGTATTTCCTGCTCACCGGGACGACCGCCGTGAAGGGCCGAGGCCTGGTCGAGGTCTGCGCCTGGCACATGTACGAGAAGCCCGAGCCGCCGAGCGCGCGCGTCAAGACGCCGATCCCAGCGTCCCTCGAGCAGCTCGTCCTCAAGTGCCTCGAGAAGGACCCCGCCAAGCGTCCCCAGAGCGCCGCCGAGCTCGTCGAGGCCCTCGACGCCGCCACCGATATCCCCCCGTGGACCGCAGCCGACGCGCGCGCCGCGTGGAGCCGCGAGCCGAAGGCATCGGCCAACGCCGCAGGCTCTGCCGCGGGCTCGGCAGGCGAGGCCGACCTGGCCGAGGGAGAGCGCCCGTCCGACGACTCCGCCGTCCCGGCCAGCCGCGCCATCCCCGTCGACATGCACAATCGTTGATTTTTTCCGCGCGCCCGCTGGCGCGGGGCCCTTCGGTTTGCTTGCGCGCCCTGCGGGCGCACGCAAACCGGCGCGGGGAGTCGCGTGGGGCCCTCCCCACGCGAAGAGGATTCTTCCCGCGCGCCCGCTGGCGCGGGGCCCTTCGGTTTGCTTGCGCGCCCTGCGGGCGCACGCAAACCGGCGCGGGGAGTCGCGTGGGGCCCTCCCCACGCGAAGAGGATTCTTCCCGCGCGCCCGGTGCGCTACAGACCTCGCGGTCATGCGCCGCCTCGCTCTGCCGCTGCTCGTCGCCCTCGCCTCGTGCACCACCGTCACGAGCAGCCCGTCGTGGGTCGGTGGCACGCTCGCCGAGGGCGCGCCTGCCCGCATCGAGAAGGAGGAGGCCGAGCTCAAGCGCGAGACCGAGTCCATCCTGAAGGAGCCGAAGACGATCGGCGCCAAGCACATCCTCGTGATGCACAACGACTCGGAGCGAAAGCCGCCCACGGTCAACCGCACCAAGGCCGAGGCCAAGAAGCGCGCCGAAGAGGCGCAGGCCAAGGCCAAGGCCGGCGAGCCGTTCGACAAGCTGGTCATGCAATACAGCGACGAGCCGGGCGCCTCCGAGCGCGCCGGCGATCTCGGCGTGTTCGAGAAGAAGGTGATGGTGAAGACCTTCTCCGACGCCGCCTTCAAGCTCAAGGTCGGTGACGTGAGCGAGGTCGTGGAGACCCCGTTCGGCTTTCACGTCATCATGCGCACCGAGTAGGCAAGCGCGCCCCAGCGCTGCCGCTCAGCGCCCGGCCGCTTCGCGCAGCGCCGCCGCGAGCACGTCCTCGGGCTGAAGGCCCACGAAGCGCTGCTCCCCGATGTAGAGCATCGGCAGGCCTTGCCCATCGAGCTGGTGGTAGTCGGCGATGTCAGCCTCGATGCGCGAGAGCGGCGCGTCGCTCCGCATACACGCCTTGAAGGCCTCGAGCTCGAGTCCCGCGTGCTGGACCAGGTCGTACAGCCCCTCGTCGCTGCGCCCCGCGCCGCCCATCAACGCGTCGTGGATCGGCTCCGCCTTGCCCTGGGCCTCCGCGCAGATGGCGATGATCGCCGCGTGCTTCGCGTTTGGGTGCTTCTCGCTCGGGACGTGCTTGAGCACGACGCGCACCGCGCCGCGCTGCTCCTCGAGCATGGGCTGGAAGCGCTCGTGCTGCTCCTTGCA
This sequence comes from Polyangiaceae bacterium, assembly GCA_016719945.1. Taxonomy (GTDB): domain Bacteria; phylum Myxococcota_A; class Polyangia; order Polyangiales; family Polyangiaceae; genus Xiheicaenibacterium. The sequence continues at coordinate 74,495 of JADJYE010000033.1, forward strand.
GAAGCGGCAGTCGTAGTCGACGAACTCGACGACCGTCACCAGCCCGGGGCCGCTCTTCGCGATCTCCTCGCGCACCGGGTCGCTCGAGCCGCAGGCGGCGGCGATCGTCAACGTGGCGAGAAGCTTCGCGCTTTCGGATGGTCGCACGGCGAGCGCCTAGACTATCGTGGTCGGTCCCGTGGAGCGACGCTTCAAGATGGTGACGGAGTTCGAGCCGCGCGGGGACCAACCCCGCGCGATCCGCGAGCTGTCCGACGGCCTCGATCGTGGCGCCCAGTTCCAGACGCTGCTCGGCGTGACGGGCAGCGGCAAGACCTTCACCGCCGCCAAGCTGATCGAGCACTACGGGCGGCAGACGCTGGTCCTCGCGCCCAACAAGACGCTCGCCGCGCAGCTCTACGGCGAGCTGCGCGAGCTCTTCCCGCACAACGCGGTCCAGTATTTCGTCAGCTACTACGACTACTACCAGCCCGAGGCGTACGTCCCCTCGACCGACACCTTCATCGAGAAGGACTCGATCATCAACGACGCGATCGATCGCATGCGCCACGCCGCGACGCACGCGCTCCTGTCGCGCCCCGACGTCATCATCGTCGCGTCGGTGAGCTGCATCTACGGCATCGGCTCGGCGGAGAGCTACCACGGCCTGCTCATCCAGCTCGAGCAGGGCGTCGAGCTCCGGAGGGACGAGCTGCTCCGCAGGCTCGTCGACATCCAATACGAGCGCAACGACGTCGACTTCCACCGCGGCACGTTCCGCGTCCGCGGCGACGTGGTCGAGATCTTCCCCGCGTACGAGGAGAGCGTGGCGATCCGCGTCGAGTATTTCGGCGACGAGGTCGAGGCCATCAAGGAGGTCGACCCGCTGCGCGGCAAGGTGCTGGGCAGCCTCCCGCGCGTCAGCATCTACCCGGGCTCGCACTACGTCACCGAGCAGCAGGTGCTGCGCGGCGCCATCCAGAACATCCGCGAGGAGCTGCGCGGGCGCCTCGAGCACTACGACCGCGAGGGGCGCTTCCTCGAGAAGCAGCGGCTCGAGCAGCGGACCATGTACGACCTCGAGATGCTCGAGCAGATGGGCTTCTGCACGGGCATCGAGAACTACTCGCGCCACCTCTCCGGCCGCAAGGCAGGCGAGCCGCCGCCGACCCTCATCGACTACTTCCCGAAAGACTTCCTGCTGCTGATCGACGAGTCGCACCAGACCATCCCGCAGGTCGGCGCGATGTACAAAGGCGACCGCGCCCGCAAGGAGACCCTCGTCGAGCACGGCTTCCGCCTGCCCAGCGCGCTCGACAACCGGCCGCTCAAGTTCGAGGAGTTCGAGGGCTTCTGCAAGAACGTGGTCTTCATCAGCGCGACGCCCGGTGAATACGAGACGACCAAGAGCCAGGGCGTCGTCGTCGAGCAGATCATCCGCCCCACGGGCCTGATCGACCCGCGCATCACGGTGCGGCCGGTCACTGGCCAGGTCGACGATCTGCTCGCCCGCATCCGCGAGCGGGTGAAGATCGGCGATCGGGTGCTCGTCACCACGCTCACCAAGCGCATGGCCGAGGATCTGACCGAGTACTACACGGAGCTCGGCGTGCGCGTCCGCTACCTGCACAGCGACGTCGACACCCTCGAGCGCATCGAGATCCTCCGCGATCTGCGCCGCGGCGAGTTCGACGTGCTGGTCGGCATCAACCTGCTGCGCGAGGGGCTCGATCTGCCCGAGGTCTCGCTGGTGGCGATCCTCGACGCCGACAAGGAGGGCTTCTTGCGCAGCCCGCGCTCGCTCATCCAGACCATCGGGCGAGCGGCGCGCAACATCCGCGGCGAGGTCATGATGTACGCCGACAAGATCACCGCCGCGATGAAGCAGTCGATGGAAGAGACCGACCGCCGGCGCGCGATCCAGCAGGCGTACAACGAAACGCACGACATCACGCCGGCGACGGTGGTCAAGGCGATCCTCGATCTGTCGCCCGCCTCTGGCGCGCGAGACTACGTCGGCGCCCCGAAGGCGAAGATCAACCTCGACGGCGCCATCGGCGGAGGCCCAGAGGTCGACGTGGTCGAGCTGATCGACTCGGTGCGCCAGGAGATGTTCGCCGCCGCCGAGGCGCTCGACTTCGAGCGCGCCGCGAAGCTGAGGGATCAGCTCAAGCGCCTGCGCGGCGAGCAGGACGTGAGCGCCGTCGGCCAGGAGGCGCCGCGCGCCCGCTCCGGCGGGGCCGGGGCACGCGCGGCGCCTGGCAGGGGCTCACCCCGCGGCGCCCCGCGCAAGAATGGGCGAAGGGGCTCGAGCCGCTGACCCGAGGAGCTTGGTAAGCTCACCCTCAGGGTGAAGAAGCTGCTCGACAAGCTGGTCGACAAGCTCGCTGAGCGCGCGGCGAAGAAGGTCGTCGAGAAGGCGAAGCGAGATCTCTTCGGGGGCGCCGAAGACGAGGCCAAAGAGCCGACCGAGAAGGAGTCGGCGCTCGCCGCGAAGGAGCGCGAGGCAGCGGAGCGAAGGGCCGCCGCGGAGCGCCAGGCAGCCCTCGAGCAGAGCGCCCGAGCGGAGGCCGCTCGCCGAGAAGAGGCGCGGCGGCGCGCAGCCGAGGTCGAGCGCGAGGTCGACGACGAGCTCGCGGCCCTGAAGCGGAAGCTCGGCAAGCCGTGAGCGCGAGGCAGCCACAGCGCGCCGAAGGTGAAGGTCACAAGCCCCGGGAGCCCCAGCGTGTCGGGCTCAGCGTGCTCGCGCTGCTCGCCCTGGTCGGCGCGGCGTACGTCGCCCACCCGGTGTGGATGGGCCTCGTGCTCGGCACGACCATGGGCTTCACGAGCGAGCCTCTCTACCGGTGGCTCGCGCCCCGGCTGAAGTACAAGCGGGCCCTCGCGGCCTTGCTGACCACGATTATCGGCGGGCTCGTCGCGCTCGTCGCGCTCAGCGTGGTCGGCTACATCGCCATCAGCGAGATCGTTGAGATGGTCTCGGAGATGGGCGCGCCGAGCGCCGATGAGATCATCGGGCCCTGGGGGCAGAAGATGCTCGCGCGCATGCGCGTGTCGCCCGACGCGTTCATTGGGCAGATCAACGAGGCGCTCGTCTCCCTGTCGCAGAAGGCGGCGGGCGGCCTCGCCGACGCGGTCGCGTCGATGACCTCCCTGGTGCTGATCGCGGTGATCGCGTTCTTCACGATGTATTACGTGCTGCTCGAGTGGGCGGCGATCGTGCGACGCCTCGAGCACATGCTCCCGCTCGAGCCGCGCCACACCCGCGCGCTCGTCCACGAGTTTCGTTCGGTGGGCCGCAGCGCCCTCGTGGGCACGATGGGCACGGCGCTCGTCCAGGGGCTGCTCGCCGGCGTCGGCTACGCGCTCGCGGGCGTCGAGCAGCCGATGCTGTGGGCCGTCGTCACGATGTTCGCGTCGTTCGTCCCCGTCGTGGGCACTGCGATCATCTGGATCCCTGTCGCGCTCGTCGCGCTCATCCAAGGACGGACCGGGTCTGGCGTCTTCTTGGTGGTCTGGGGCGTGCTGATCGTCACCTCCCTCGCCGACTACGTCATCCGCCCCCGGCTCGTCGGCTCGAAGGGTCAGGTGCACCCGCTGCCGCTGCTCGTCTCTCTGCTCGGCGGCGTCGAGATGTTCGGGCTCATGGGCGTGATCGTCGGGCCCATCCTGATGAGCTTGTGCCTCAGCGTGCTGCGCATTTACGAACAGGAGCGCGAAAAAGGTACGCTCCGAACATGAGCCTCTCGTCCACCAGCCGACCTACGCGCGCGGTCCACGCCCTGGCCATTCCCATCGTCCTGATGGCTGCAGGCGTCCTCGCCGGTGGGTGTGACCAGGAGGTCAACTGCCTGGTCGCGACCGAGTGCGTCGAAGAGTGCGGTGGGCCGGTCGTGCAGTCCGGCTGCGACCCGTGCCCATCGGGCTCGTTCGATGCGCTCACCTGCGAGGGCGGCGGTGGGGGCGGCGGTGGCGGCGGCGGCGGTGGCGGCGCGCCCTTGGGTGGAGGCGGCGCCGGTGGCGCCGGCGTGTGCGACATCCCCGAGTGCGACACGGCGATCAACTGCCTCGACATGTGCGGCGGCATGTTGGTGACGATCTCGTGCTGCCCCTGTGAAGGCGAGCTGGTGGACGCGACGACGTGCAACGGCGGCGGCGGCGGCGCGGGCGGGGGCGGCTAGCTTGGCCGGCTATCGCGCCGACGGGCAGTCGCGCTGCACGGGCTGCCAGGTGGCGGTCCCCCTGGAGGGACTGTTTCTGACCACGTCCGGCGCGGCCTTGTGCCCGACCTGCAAGCAGACCTGGGCCGACGCGGAGCTCGCGCGCGCCAACGAGGGGTGGACCACCGGGATGTCGGAGGTGGAGGGCTATCGTCTGCTGTGCCCGACCTGCAAGCTCGCCACGATGCACGTAAAGCGCGGCGAGCTCCGCTTCCGCGCTGTGTGCTCGCGCTGTGGTGGCAAGACGACGCGCCTTCAGCCGGCCTCGTTCCTGGGCGCAGCGGTGATGCTGATGTTGGCGATGCTGCTGTTGCTCGCGACCGCGCCGCTCGCGCTCATCCCGTTGCTCGCCGGCTATGCGCTCGTGCTCGGGCGGGACCTGTGGCGCCGCAGGCGCTATCCCGTCGCCACCTTCGAGCAGATCGCGGCCGCCGAGCGGGTCGAGCGCGAAGCGCGCATCCGCGTGGCCGCCGAAAGCTTCGTGCGGGTCAGCGAGGGCGCCGCCGACGAGCTGGTCGCCGACGCCGAGCCTGACGCGGCCGCGGCGCGGGTCAGGGGGCGAGAGGGTCGGCTCCACTGAATGTGGGCCGATTGGCTCGACGGATCGCCACCTCGCTCTCGGCTCGCGCTAGAACCATCCAATGGTGCACCGAGTCTCCGAGCTGATGAGCGCCGAGGTCTGGACTTGCCACGCGAGCCATCCGATGAGCCGTGCCGCCGAGCTCATGTGGAACCATGACTGTGGCGCCGTGCCCGTGGTCGAAGACTCGGGCGAGCTCGTCGGCATCGTGACCGACCGCGACCTGTGCATGGCCGCCTACACGCGCGGGCAGGCGCTGCACGACATGCCGCTCCGCTCGCTGTGCGAGCGCGAGCTGGTCACCTGCGTGCCCGACGACAGCATCGCGGAGGCCGAGCGAAAGATGGTGCGCTTCCAGGTGAGGAGGCTGCCGGTCATCGACGGCGAGCGCCGCGTGGTCGGCATGCTCACGCTCTCCGATCTCGTCCGGCACCTCGCGATCGTGTCGCCCGAGGACGGCGGAGGCTTCAGCCCGCGCAGCCTCGCGCTGACCTTGGAGGCCGTGTCTCGACCGCGGAGCGCGCCGGGAGAGGCCGAGATCGTGGCGCGCCAGAGCGACGCGCTCGCGAAGCGGTCGTAGGCCGCGCTTCCTCGCGCTGACAGGCCGCAGCCGCCACCCCGCGGTCGGCGACAGCGAGGACACCCCTTGCCGCAAGGTCCCTCCTAGCTGTCGCCAGCGGAGCCACGAACCGCCCGCAATACCCGCGAATCGCCGACATTTCGCGCTGGCATGGCCTCGACCCGCGGGTGTCGGCGACAGCGAAGCCACCCCTTGGCGCAAGGTCTCGCCTAGAGCGCCGATCGGCTTGATGGCTGAGCAATTTCGATCGGTTGCACGGGGGGATCGACAAGTGGGTCGGCTGATGATCGCGTAGCTCATCGAGGTGCGCGATGGAGCGATGGAAGCCGCGGGTTGAGTTGACGAAGCAGGAGACGCTGATGATGAAGCGCCTGACCCGGGTTCGGGCGCTCTTCGGATTCTTGCGGCTCAACCGCCACGTGATCTTCGACGACAAGTTCCAGGACCGGTTGGAGGAGATGTCCGGCGGACGGGGCTGGGATCCGCCGCACCCTCCAGCGATGCTCTGCATGGCGCTGCTTCTGCAGGGCTACGTGGGCGCGTCCGATGCCGAAGCCGTCGAGCTGACGGTGATGGATCTGGGTGGCAGATGGCGTTGGACTGCTTCGGCTCCGGTGAGCCAGCCTTTTCGCAAGGGGCGTTGCAGGCGTTTCGAGAGCGCATGGTCGAGCGAGATGGACCGTGCTCTGCTTGAGCGCACGGTCGCGTTGGTACGCGACGGCGTCGCGACGAAAGGGGAGGGTCAGTCGCTGTCGAAGGCGCTTCGCGTGGCGGTCGACAGCCGCCCTTTGGCCGGGGCCGGGCGGGTTGAAGCACGTCAACCTGCTCGGGCATGCGCGCAACATCGTTCCGGATCGTGTCGAAGATCATGGATCGTTCGCCGGACGGATCTGCCGCAGGGCCGGCATTCCTCTGCTGCTGGCACCGAGCATCAAGGCGGGGCTCGACATCGACTGGAGGATCCGGCGCGAAGCTTGCGGCAGTTGCGACCGTCGAGCGGCAGGTGGCGTCGCTGCAACGATGGGTGGGCGGAGACTGTCGTCGAGTCTCCGCTCCTGCCGCTGCTCGAAGCGATCAACACGGTTCGCGACCAAGACCTCGAGCCGGGCGAGGGTGGCGGTCTGCGCATTCCAAGGTGTCGCACCCGCAGGCGGATCTCGATCGAGGACCGAGGATGCGCGGCCGCAAGAGCCGCTCGAAGCGGTTTGACGGCTACAAGGAGCACATCGCCAGGGACCTCGACGTTCCAGCCATCGTCGCTTGCGCGGTCACGCCCGCCAATCGACCCGAGGAAGAAGGGCAGCGCCTATCCTGGAAGCATCGAGCATCAGGGCTTCGCGCTGGCCGAGGTGCACATCGACCGGCCTACGGAACAGCCCCGTCGTGACCTCGGTGCTCGCCAGTGGGTGGCGGGTGTTCGCGAAACCCTGGGCGCTGCGATCGCGCCCCCGGACTCTTCTCCAAGGCCGCCTTCCGCATTGATCTGCGCTCCAAGACGATCACGTGTCCCGCGGCGAAGTGGAGGCCTTCGAGCCCGGCGAGACGGTTCACTTCGATCCTGGGCCGCGGTGCGCTCCATGCGTGCCGTTGCACGCAGGCCGCAAGGGCGCGGTCGCAGCGTTTCGATAGCGAAGGACGAGGCGCTCCAAAGAAGCTTCAAAGCTGCGGGTCCGGCAGCAGGCCGGAGCAGCTCCGCGGCGCGTCGCCGTCGAGCACAGCCTCGCACATCGCGGCAAGGGCGCACGGGCCCGCTACCTGGGCGTGCGCAAGAACCTCTTCGACCTGCGACGCTCCGGTGCAATCCAGAACCTTGAGGCGCTGCATCACATCCACAGGGAGGCCGCGTAAGTGGTCATGTTTGGACGACTTTCAACCCGTTCGGCGCTCTAGCCGTCGCCGACCGAGCCATGTCGTCGACCACGGCGCGCGGGCCAACCCGTCGTAGCTGCTTCGGCCGCGCGCAGGAGGCGGAAGTCCTGCGCAGCCTGCCACGCCGTCGCGAACGAGCACGAGGCCTTGCGCGCGACGTCGGCGATGGACAGGCCCGGTGCGTGTTCCAGCGCGGTCCACACGTCGGCGCGAAACGACGGGCCCATCAGCACGCGATTTCGGTAGCCCGCGTGACGTCGAATCAGAACCTCCGGCGAGAGCACGTCCTCGGGGCGGTCACGGAGGGTCCCCTTCGGGGCGAGCAGCTTCGACCCTGTGAAGCGCTCATCCTCGCCCCGTCGCTGCACCTGGAAGGCGGTCCCGGTTGGCAGCAGCTCGACCCGCGCTCCCTCGTAGACGCCCGCGAGCCGCGCGAGCCGCCGATCCTTCCTGAGCCACGCGGCGATGGCCGCCCAATACGCGCGCACTCGCTCCGACGGATGGGAGCCCACCAGCCGCACGAGCCGGTCGGCGTTCACGTGGGTGTGGTGCACGTCGAGCCAAGTGGTCAGCACGGCGAGGACGCGCAGATCACCTTCGTCCATACCGACGGCGGAGGCGTGCACGAGCGTGCTCTCGATGTCCGCGTCAGCGTCTGCCTTCGCGGCGAAGCTCATCCCAATGCCCACCATGCGCGCGGTCAGCTCGCCGGGCGCGGGCACGGCCTCCGGGGAGGTCGCGCGGTTAAACGCCATGACCGAGCCTCCGCGCGAGATCGGCGACCGTCGCACGCACGTGCTCGGGCCAGAGCTCGTTGCCGTCCTGCACCTCGAGCCACGGCACGCACTCGGCAAGCTCCTCCGCCGTCGGTCCGAGCGCGATGCAGTCGGGCAGATCGGTGCCGCGATCACAGAGCGCGAACAGCTTGCCCTTGAGCAGATCGGACCTGCCGAGCGTGGTGAGCACGATGGCGCGCCCGCCGAATATGAGCTGGACGCGCTCGCGCCACCCGGCGGGCAGAACGTCGGCGAGCTGCATCGGACCGTTGTTGAGCCAGTCGTCGAACAGCTCGGCGCCGGCCTGGCGCTGTGCCCCCGCGAAGTCGCGCGCAGCCGAGGCGATGGCCGGCGGTAGCTCGGGGACGAGGATGTCGAAGTCGCGCGTGGGCCGCTGGATGACGCCCATGAGCCCGAGCGCCGACCCACCAATGACCACGCCCTCGAAGCGCAGGCTGAGTCCCAGCAGGTAGAGGTCAAAGGCTTCGATGGTCTGACGCGGCAGCATGCGCTCCCCGTGTATCGGATAAACCGATACCAAGGTGCCTCCCAGCCTGGCTTTCGTCAAGCCAGCCTACGAAAGCACCACAGGGCGCCGGCCCTCTCGGACGCGACACCCTGCAACGCAACCCCGGCGCGCCTGTCTGCTTGGCGAGCCTGAGCACATCCGTGGGCTACCTAGCGCGTCTGCGTGACGACCTCGGACCGGTCCCAGTTGTAGACCGGCTCCGACTGTCCCAGGCCGTGTACGAACCGCGTCCCGCTCATGAGCACCAGCAACGCGATGTCCTTCCCGGAGGTGATGGGAGCCAGATCTTGGCCGACTGCCTGCGAGAGCTGCTCCGTCGAGACGGTGCACGACACCGCTCGCGAGCCGGTACCCAACAAAAACCCGAAGAGCGGTTCGATCGCCTGCAGCTGAACGGTCTTGCCAGGCGCGAGGTGCTCCGCTGACGCACCGGTCCCGAACGAGCCTCGAAACTGCCCACAGGTCAGTGCGAGCTTGCTGTGGTTCGCGATGGTCGCCTGCGTGACCACGGCATTGAGCTCTTCCTTCCGATGCGCCGCATCGCCACCGCACGGCACCTCCTCGTCCACGCGATTGAAGCATCGCTTCCTCGTGTACTCGCTGGAGGTCCACTTCACCTTCACCGCCTGAGCCGTCCACTCGTCCACCTTGCGGACGGCCTCCTTCAGGAGCGCCTTCCTCGCGAGCGCCGCACTTCGACGTTGCTCTCGTTCGGCTGCGTTCTGGTACAGAAACGCGTCGTACGCGGCGAGCCCCTCCACGCTGACGGCGACCATCGCAGGCGCCGATCCGCCTCCGAGGGCCCGGAAGGAGAGGTGCTCGTTGTCGAGCTTCGGCTTCCAGCGGACGGCGGCAAGCGAGAATCGCGCGCGGCCGTCTTCGCCCGTCCTCGCCTTCACCTTCAGGTCTGGGTGGAACGCCGCAGTCATCTCGACGATGACGTTGTCGCCTGGCTCGACGTTGCACACCTCGGCCTCGCCGACCGGCGTCTCCCGGTCCTTCGTTACCGTTGTCTCGACCCCGTCCTTCGACTGCGCGATCGCTACGATCACCGGCACGGCTAGAGCAGCGCCGACGCCGATGAGCACCCCACCCATGGCCTGGGCCAATTGCGGGTCGCAGCTGGCCTCGTTCTCGGCGAACGCGCAGGGTGCGCTCACTCCGACAATGCCGGCGGCGAGCGAGGATCCAGCGGCCACGCCGCCGATGACGGTCCAGCTGAGCGCGCTCCCTTCGAGATGGCGCTCGATGTCCGTCGTTCGGATCATCGGCTGGTGCTCGACACGCTGACATCTCGTGATGCGACGCGCGCTCACGACGATCGAGCCGTCCTCATCCTCGGTCGCCGTCATCGCGAGCCGAGTGGACTCCTCCTCCGTGTGTCGGACGGGGCGCGACGAATCCGGCTCGACGCGGCTACTCCGCACCTCTCTCAGCGTGCATGACGTGGCGAGCGCGCAGACAACCGCCAAGAGCGGGTGGGGGACGCAAAAGTTGCGCCATGCTGCGCACGATATCGAATCGGTCCGTCGGTGCAAGAGTCGGCGCCTCGTGGTCCCTATGGGCGTGGCGGCGCTGATGAGCCGTCCCTCCACCACGCTGCTGCTGGCGACAGCGAGGGCACCCCTTGCCGCAAGGTCCCTCCTAGCTGTCGCCAGCGGAGCCGCGAACCGCCCGCAATACCCGCGAATCGCCGACATTTCGCGCTGGCATGGCCTCGACCCGCGGGTGTCGGCGACAGCGAAGCCACCCCTTGGCGCAAGGTCTCGCCTAGCCGTCGCTGGCCGAGCCACGAACCGCGCGCAAGCGCCCGCGATGCCCCCCGAATCGCCGCCATTTCGCGCTGGAACCGCCTCGACCCGGTGCTGCTGGCGACAGCGAGGGCACCCCTTGGCGCAAGGTCTCGCCTCGCTGTCGCCGCCGAGCATCCCGTCGAGCACGGCGCGCGGGCCAACCAGTCGGAGCTACTTCACCCGCGCGCACGAGAGCTCGTTGTCGCCCGACGCCTCGAGCGTGCCTCCGAACCAATAGCGGTCCTCGCCGTCGCCCATCAGCGTGTGGGTGGTGGCGACGGCCTGGTGCTCGGGCGGCGGCGAGCACTCGGCGGGGGCCCACTTCCGCTCGACGCTCGTGACCTTGCCCGGCTCGAGCAGCTCGAGCTTGCCGTCGACGACGCACGTGGTCGCGCCGTCTCCCATGGGGTAGCGGCGCACGAAGGACCCGTTCGCGCGGATCTCCCACGTCTCCGGCGCGGGATCGTCGGCCCAACGGCATTTCCAGCTGCCCGCGACGGTCGCGAGGTCGGCGACGGGGCTCGCCGAGCCTCTCGGGGTCGCCTCGCCGGCGCCGGTGACGCGCGTCGTGGGGCCAGCTTGTGCCGGGGCGGCCGACGGCTTCGGGACCGAGGCTTCGACGGTCTCGGTGGGTGCCGCCGGTCTCGCCCGCGGAGGAGCGAGCTGCGCGGCCCCGCCGCAGGCGGCGAGCGAGAGCACCATCCAAGCCGAGACCGAACGAAGGATCACCGCGCGATGGTGCGGCGCTGCCCAGGGCAGGGTCAAGCGGGCCGGCCCCCAACGCCCCCTTCGAAAGCGCCGCAGGGTGCCGGGCCTGTCGGCCGCTGGCACCCTGCAACGCAGCACGCCGAGCCCGCTCTACTTCGCGAGCTCGAGCAGGCCCGCGGCGCCCATGCCGCCGCCGATGCACATGCTCACGATGGCGTAGCGACCGCCGCGCTTCTTCAGCTCGTGCAGCGCCGTCGCGACGAGCTTCGCGCCGGTGCACCCGAGCGGGTGGCCGAGGGCGATCGCCCCGCCGTTCACGTTCAGCTTCTCCTCCGGGAGGCCGAGCTTCTTCTGCACGTAGACCGACTGGCTCGCGAAGGCCTCGTTGATCTCGAACAGATCGATGTCCTTCACCGACAGGCCGGTCTTGGCGAACAGCTTCTCGATGGCCGGCGCCGGACCGATGCCCATGATCGCGGGGTCGACGCCCACCGTGACGAACCTGCGGAAGTAGCCGAGCCGCGGGAGCTTCAGCTCCTCGGCGCGCTTCGCCGAGGCGACGAGCACCGCCGCGGCGCCGTCGGAGAGCGGCGACGAGTTGCCCGGGGTGACCGAGCCCTTCGTCGAGAAGGCCGGCTTCAGCGCCGCGAGGCCCTCGAGGGTCGTCTCGGCGCGCGGCAGCTCGTCGATCTTGAGCTCGCTGACGACGCGCTGGTTGCCCGAAAAGCGCAGCGCGCTCACGGGGACGATCTCCTCCGCGAAGCGGTTCGCCTTCTGCGCGGCCGCAGCCTTCTGCTGGCTCTTGTAGGCGAACTCGTCCTGCTCCTTGCGGGAGATCTCGAACCTGTTCGCGACGTTCTCCGCGGTGATGCCCATCGGCGTGTAGACCGACGCAGCCCGCTCCATCGCCTCGGGCGAGGCCGAGAGCTTGTTGCCGGTCATCGGCACCATGCTCATCGACTCGACGCCGCCCGCGATGACCAGGTCGTTCGACCCGATGGCGAGCGCCCCCGCCGCCAGCGCGACGGCCTGAAGGCCGCTCGAGCAGAAGCGGTTGATGGTCATCGCGCTCGTCTCCTGGGGCAGCCCGCCCAGGAAGCCAGCGACGCGCGCGATGTTGAGGCCCTGCTCACCCTCGGGCATCGCGCAGCCGAGCACCAGATCCTCGACGTGCTCCGGCTTCACGCCCGGGTTGCGAGCCAGTAGCCCGCGGATGACCTCACCCGCGAGCTCGTCCGGCCGGCGCTGCGCCAGAGAGCCCTTGATGGCCCGGCCTACGGCCGAGCGAACCGCATCGACAATGACGACGTCTTGCATGGTCTTTCTCCGGCCTAGTTCCTGAGCGGCTTGTTGTTCATGAGCATGTATTGCATGCGCTCTTGGCTCTTCGGCTCGCCGCACAGGCTCACGAAGGCCTCACGCTCGAGCTCGAGCATCTCGTCCTCGGTGACGGCGCGCTGGTTGCCGCCGCGGCCGCCGGAGAGCACCTCGGCCAGCTTGCGCGCGATCTTCGCGTCGTGCTCGGAGGCGTAGCCACCGGCGACGAGCGTGTCGACCATCATCGAGAGCGTCGCGATGCCGCTCTCGCCCGGCAGGACGTACGAGCGCGGCGCCGGCGGGTGGTACCCGCTGTCGGCGATGCCGATCGCCTTCGCCTTCGCCTCGGTCACCAGGCGCGACCGGTCGAACGAGACGCCGTCCGTCTTGCGGAAGTACCCCAGCATCTTCGCCTCGTCGGCGCTCGTCGCGACCTTGGCGAGGGCGATGTTCTTGAACGTCTGCGTGACGATCTCCAGCGTGTTGAGCTGCGCTCCCTCGGGCACGCCCTCGAGCGCGCGCCACAGCATGTTCAACGTGCCGGCGCCGCCAGGGATGATGCCCACGCCCACCTCGACCAGGCCGGAGTAGGTCTCCGCCGCGGCCTGCACCGCGGTGCTCGCGAGGCACAGCTCGAGGCCGCCGCCGAGCGCCATGCCGAAGGGCGCGGCCACCACCGGCACGGTCGAATACTTCATGCGCTGCATCGCGACGTGCAGCTTCTTCACCATCGAGCGCAGTTGCTCCCACTCGCTCGACTGCGCGGCCATGAGCACGAGCATCAGGTTCGCGCCCACGCAGAAGTGCTCGCCCTCGTTGGCGATGACGAGCGCCTTCCAGTTCTTCTCGGCCTCCCCCACGCCCTTGAGCAGCAGATCGAACACGTCGGGATCGAGCGAGTTGGCCTTGGTCTTGAACGTGACGCCGAGCACGCCGTCGCCCAGATCCCACGCCTCGCCGCCGTCGTTCTTGAGCACCGGCGCGGAGCCCTTGCGCAGCTCGCGCACCGTCTTGTTGCGCGGGTCGAGCGCGCGGGCGACGTATTCGCGCTTCGCCAGGTCGAAGACCTTTCCGTCCGCGTAGAAGCCCTTCGCGCCGGCGGCCTTCATCTTCAGCACCGACTCGGGCAGCTTCACGCCATCGGCCAGCATGCGATCGACCGTCTCGGCGAAGCCGAGCGCGTCCCACGCTTCGAACGGCCCGAGCTCCCAGTTGTAGCCCCACTTCATCGCGTCATCGACGGCGCTCACGTCGTCGGCGATCTCGCCCATGCGGCGGGCCGAGTAGGCGAGCGAGCGGCTCAGCACCTTCCACGCGTATTGGCCGGCCTTGCCCGGGTCGGCCATCAGCTTCCTGAGGCGCTCCTTCGGGTCCTCGATCTTGCTGATGCTCTTGGTGGCCTTGGCGATGCCCTCGTCGCCGCCCTTCGCGCGGTACTCGAGGGTCTTCGGGTCGAGCGTGAGCACTCCGCCCTCGCCCTTCTTGTAGAAGCCGCCCTTCGTCTTGTCGCCGAGGAGCTTCTTCTCGATCATCGCGCGGACGTAGTCAGGCAGCTTGAAGACGTCGCGGTCCTCGTCGCTGGTGAGCGAGGTGTAGCAGTTCTCCGCGACGTGTCCGAAGGTGTCGAGGCCGACGAGATCCGCCGTGCGGAAGCTCGCGCTCTTCGGGTGGCCCATCGGCACGCCAGTGATGTTGTCGACGTCCTCCGGGGCGAGGCCGTCGGTCAGCATCTGGTGGATGGCGACCATCATCGAGTGCGCGCCGATGCGGTTGCCGACGAAGTTCGGCGTGTCCTTGCCGATCACGATGCCCTTGCCGAGCACGTCCTCACCGAACTTCTTGATGCGCGCGATCGTCTCGGGCGCCGTGTCCGGCCCGGCCACGAGCTCGAGCAGCTTCATGTAGCGGACCGGGTTGAAGAAGTGCATCACGCAGAAGCGCTTCTTGAAGTCGGCCGTGCGGCCTTCCATCATCGACGCGATGCGCAGGCCCGACGTGTTCGAGGCCACGATCGTGTGCGCGGGGACGATCTTCTCCAGGCGCGTGAAGAGCGCCTGCTTCGGTTCGAGCTTCTCGATGATCGCCTCGATGACGAGGTCGCAGTCGCTCGCCTTCTCGAGGTCGTCCTCCGTGTTGCCGATCCGCACCGAGTTGGCGAACGAGGCGTGAAAGAATGCTGCCGGGCGCGACTTGAGCGCCTTGTCGAGGCCGCCCTGCGCGAAGCGGTCCCTGGCCTTCTTGTCCTTCTTCTCGTCGTCGCTCAGGTTCGGGGGGACGATGTCGAGGAGCAGCACGCGACAGCCCGCGTTCGCGAGGTGGGCCGCGATGCCGCTCCCCATCACACCGCCGCCGATCACGCACACGTTCCGGATCGGAGAGGTCATGCTGGAGGCTCCTTTGATCGCTCGGACCCTAGCGCAGGCGCAGGGGCCCAGCTACCGCGTCCGAGCAGGATGACCCTGCACGGATGCAGGGGGCTCGGGGCCGCACGCCGAGCGGAGGCTAACGGCGCGCGGGCTGCTGTATGTAGACTGGCGCTCCGTGGGTCGCCTCGAGGAGCTCGCGCAGCATCCGGTGCCGGGGGTACGGGTCGACCTCGCGCCGGCGAGGGCTGGCTCGTATCGCGCGCCAGGCGGTCCGCCCAGCTTGGAGATCCGTCTGCGCTGGCTCGACCGCCTCGAGTGGAGCGACGTCTGGGTGCCTGGGATCCTCGCTCTCTTCACGGCGTTGGGTGTCTACTCCCTGGTCGAGGGCGACCCCGCGCTCGGCGTGATGCTGCTGGTCCTCATGGGGCTGCCGTGCGCGGCGATGCTGCTGGCGCTCGTGCGTACGTTGTTCAATGCCACCGTCGTGGAGCTGACGGAGACCGCGCTCGCGTGGACGGATCGGCCCATTGCTCTGCGCAGGCGCGTCCGCGTGCAGCGTGAGGGCGTTCGACGCGTGTGGGCGGTCACGGACCGATTGCGCGGCGCGAAGGGTCGCGTCTCCTACCGACACTACGTGTGGGTGCAGGTCGAGGGTGAAGCGCCGGTCCTGCTCGCACCCATGCTGCCAAACGGCAAGATGGCGGAGCACCTCGCGGCGCTGCTCTGTGCAGCGCTCGACCTGCCCGAGGAGGCCAAGCGCTGAGCGGGGAAGGCCGATCAGCTGGGCACCTTCGCCGGCGGCGCCGCGAGCTCGGGCTCCGCGGCCCGCCCGAGCTTGAAGCTCGCCAGCCATGGCGCCAGGTCTCGCATCGCGAAGGTCAGGACGCCTGTCCCGAGCAGCACGCCGCACCGCCGGACCTCGGTGTAGAGGGTGGTCATGCCCCGGAGCCCCGCGAGCAGGCCCGCGTGCTTCTCCCCGTGCAGGGTGCACTCGTTGCCGGCGTCGTCGCTGAAGAACAGATCGTAGACGAGGGTGCCCCTGCGCTTGGCGGGCCGCATCACGAGCGTGCCCTCGGCCTGGCGCTTGCTCGCGACGCCCGCGAGCGTCAGCTCCCCCTCGAGCCGCAGGGTCCCGCCGCCCGCGCGCAGCGCCTCGAGCAGACCCGTCGCGCCGATCGCGCGGACGGTGAACGACGTGTCTGCGCAGCCGCCGCCCTCGGCGGGCTCCAGCGCGATCATCCCGCTCATGGTCTCGGCGAACTCGACGTGCGAACCAGCCCGCTGCTCGAGCTTGGGCCGCGCGCCGCCCTCGATCCGCCGCTCCACGAACGCGGCGGCGCGCTCGCTCAGCGCCATGATCGTCAGCTGCGGGTTCACGCCGAGCGGCCCCGGGACCGCCGAGCCGTCGCACACGAACAGCCCGGGCAGGTCCCAGCTCTCTTGCGTGGGGCCGATGACCGACGTCTTGGCGGAGGCCCCCATCCGGCAGCTGCCGAGCGGGTGATACGCGCTCAGATCGATGTGGTGCGCGCGGACGCGACCCGGTCCGTCGGTCTCGAGGCGCTGAACGTCTGCCAGGTCGCGTAGCTCGCCCCAGCCCTGGAGCGCTGGGTACACGGTGCGCGCGCCCGCGGCGAAGTAGATGCGCGCGAGCAGGCCGAACGCCTTCACCATCCGCGTCACGTCCTGATCGTTGAGGACGTAGGTCATGAACGGGCGCCCGTCGGGGCCGAGGACGACGCGCCCGCGTGAGGTGTCGGCGACCATGAAGCCGAAGCACGCGAGCTCGTCGAGCCGCTCGACCAGCTCGGTCCAGTGTCGGCCGAACTGACCCATGGTGGCGGCGGCGAGCGAGACGGGGACGAACGCGCCCTCGAACTGGATGCCCTGATCGGCGAACTCTTCGACGCCGTACCCCTGAGGGATCTCGTCGAAGCCACGGATGGGCTCGTCGAACGCGGCCCAGGCGTAGCTCGCCGGGTGCAACGTGAGGTGCCGCCCGACCTGCCCCGAGCCGTTCGCGAGGCCCTGGCGCAGCAGGAGCGACGGCGTGTGCATCGTCCCCGCCGCGAGCACCACGGCGCGCGCACGGACCGTGAGCGTCCGCGCGTGTCCGTTGGTGCCGCCGACCCGCGCGACGACGCCGACGGCGCGCCCGCCCTCGACCAGGATGTTGGTGACGGTCGCGCCCGTGTAGAGCATCGCGCCGAGCTCGAGCGCCTGCGGCACGTAGCTCACGTTCGTCGAGCGCTTCGCGTCGGTCGGGCACCCGAAGACGCACACCCCTTGCCCGTCGCAGCCAGGCGCGTTGCGCATGAGCGGGCCGTGACGCCAGCCGAGCGCCTCTGCGCCGCGCGCGATGACGCGAGCGCATCCGCCCAGCGTCTCGGGCCTCGCTCGCTCGACCTCGAGCGTCGACTCGACCTTCTCGAAGTACGGATCGAGCGAGCCGGGTCCGAGGTCGTGCAGACCGAGGTCGAGCTGCCACCGGCGCATCGTCTGCTCGGGGACGCGGTAACACGTCCCCGAGTTGATGGTGGTCGAGCCGCCGACTCCGCGGCCTATCGGCACCAGGATCGCCGAGTTGCCGACCGCGCCGGTAATGCCGCCGTTCCAGTAGAGCTTCTGCTGCAGCTCCAGCGGCTTGCCGGCGAAGTCGGCGCGCGTGAAGTGCTCGCCGGCCTCGAGCATGACGACGGCGTGCCCGCGCGCGGCGAGCGCCTTCGCCACGGGCGGTCCACCTGCGCCGGTGCCGACCACCACGCAGTCCACCTCGAGGGTCTCGTCGTGCGAGATCGAGCGGCCGTCGACGATGCGCGCGTCCCAGCGCTGAGGCTCGCGTGCCGGCGGCACCTCCCTGCCGTCGTGTGTGCCGAGCTTCGACGCCAGATCGCTCGCCTGCACCTGCACCATCTTCATCGGCATGGTGATCGCGCGCACGAACCAGGCGGTCGCTTCGTTGCCTGCGAGGCGCTCGAGGAGCCCGTCGCGCTCGCTGGTCGGGAGCTCGGTCAGCCTGCGGCGGCTCGCGGCGAAGGCCGCCGCGTCGAGCGCCCAGAGCAGCCCGCGGTAGGCCCGGAGCCCCGAGGGACCATAGCTGCCTACGAGCCGCTCGACCTTCTCGACGGTCTCGAGGCTCGGCCTCGGGAGGTGCCGCCCGGCCGGCGTCGCGACCTCGGCGATGCTGAGGAGGAGCTCGCGTTCCGACTGTGAGAAGTAGGGCATGGTCTCTCCGTGACTATCTAGTCATGTTTCTCCAGGCCTGCTAGGTTGTCAACCATGGCTGACGAGGGCGAGCGAAAGAGCTGGAACGCGGCGCGCTGGGCGGCGGGCGACCCGCGCGGTCACTACGAGAGCTGGTTCTGCCGTGCCAATCACCCCACGCGGCCGCTCGCCTTCTGGATTCGCTACACGATCTTCTCCCCGAAGGGCCGGCCCGGCGACGCGATCGGCGAGCTGTGGGCCATCGCGTTCGACGGTGAGAAGAGGCGCGTCGTCGCCGTCAAGGAAGAGCATCCGATCCGCGCGTGCACGTTCGCGAAGGGCGAGCTCTCGGCGAGGATCGGCGAGGCCACCTTGGATCAAGAGTCGCTGGTCGGGAGCGCCGCGTGCGGCGGGCACCGCCTCGCGTGGCAGCTCGGCTTCACGTCGCCCTGCCGCCCGCTGCTGCTCTTGGCCGAGCCGCTCTACGTCGCCGCGTTCCCCAAGGCGAAGGCCCTCGTCGGCTCGCCGCTCGCTGCGTTCACCGGCTCGCTCACCGTCGACGACGAGGTTTGGGAGCTCGACGGCTGGGTCGGCAGCCAGAATCACAACTGGGGCGAGCGGCACACGACCCGGTACGCCTGGGGCCAGGTGGCTGGGTTCGACGACGCGCCAGAGGCCTTCCTCGAGGTCGCGACGGGCCAGGTGCAGCTCGGTCCGTTCCCCACGCCGCGCATGACGCCGCTCGTGCTGCGCCTGGGCGACGAAGAGCTCGCCTTCAACACCCTCGCCCGCGGGCTCCTCGCTCGCGGGAGCTACGATCTATTCCACTGGCGCTTCGAGACGAAGGACGACCACGCCGAGGTGAGCGGGACGATCGCCGCCGCCGCGAGCGACTTCGTCGGGCTCACCTATTACGACCCGCCGGGAGGCTCGCGTACGTGTCTCAACAGCAAGATCGCGCGCTGTGATCTGACGGTGCGCCGCAAGGGCAAGCCACCGCTCGTGCTGTCGACGAGGCACCGTGCGGCGTTCGAGATCCTGACGACGGCGACCGACCACGGCGTCCCGATCCTCGACCCCAAGCGCTGACCGGGCAAAGAGGTCCGCACCTGGACGCGTCCGACGCGCTGGGTGCTAGATTGATGACGTGGCCGACCCTGCGCGGAGGCGAGCGACCTACGACGACGTCCTCCTCGCGTCGCCGCTCCAGGTGGCCGAGGTGATCGACGGCGAGCTGCGGCTCTCGCCGCGTCCGGCGAAGCTGCATACGTTCGCTGCCTCGGCGCTCGGTGGGGAGCTCTTCGCGCCCTTCAGGCGGGGACGTGGGGGACCGGGCGGGTGGATCCTGCTCGACGAGCCCGAGCTCCACCTCCGCGACGACATCGTCGTCCCGGACCTCGCCGGCTGGCGGGCCGAGCGCATCGGGGTGATGACCGACGACGAGCCCTACTTCACCTTGGCCCCCGACTGGGTGTGCGAGGTCCTCTCGCGCTCGACCGCGAAGAGCGACCGCGCGCAGAAGCTCCCCATCTATGCGCGTGAGCGCGTTCCGTACGTCTGGTTCCTCGACCCGATCGTGCGCACGCTCGAGGTCTTCGAGCTCGATGGCGCCACCTATCGCCTGCTCGGCGTTCATCGCGATGAGGAGCGCGTGCGCGCGAGGCCGTTCGATGCCTTCGAGCTCGAGCTCGGCGTCCTGTGGGCTGGAGTCGAGCTCGATCGGCCTTGACCCGAGTGTCGTGCGCCCGGCCGCTCGTCGTTCTTATCACCCTCGCCGGGCTCGGCTGCGGCACGGAGTGCCTGCGCATCGAAGATCTCGAGATCCCCGAGCAGCCGGTCGCGCTCTATCGAGGGCAGCTCCCGCCCGCCTCCGGGACCGTCGCGATCCTCGGCGACACCCAGCGGACGTCCTGGCAAGAGTGCACCATCGGTCGTGAGGTCAACGACCGCGAGCAACTCGTCTTGCTCGAGTCGCTCCGAAGAGCCTCACCCGACCTCGTCGTGCTCGTCGGCGACGCGGTGTTCGACGGCAGCTCAGCGGGTCATTGGAGCTACTTCGACCGGCTCATGCGCGGCCTGAGAGAGGACGATGTCTCCATCCTCCCGGCGCTCGGCAACCACGACTATTGGGGCGCCAACGAGCGGGCGCTCGCTCGCGTCCGCGAGCGGTTCCCCAGGCTCTCGGCGCAGACCTGGTACGCGGACGTCTGGGGCTCGGTGGGGATGATCTGGCTCGACTCCAACGTCGCGGACGTGGGCGATGGCTGGGACGCTCAACGGCGGTGGTTCGAGACGACGCTCGCCGACTTCGACGCCCGGCCCGAGGTGCGTGGCGTCCTCGTGTTCCTCCACCACCCGCCCTACACGAACAGCACCGTCATCGCGCCCGACGAGGCCGTACGGTCGGCGTTCGTCGGCCCGTTCTGCGACAGCCACAAGACGCTGGCGATGTTCAGCGGGCACGCCCATGGCTACGAGCGCTTCGAGCGCGGCGCGGCCGAGGGGTGCGGCGCGCGAACGCGCCAGCTCATCGTCTCGGGAGGGGGAGGGGGCCCCCGGCCGTCGTCGCTCCGACAGGGCGCCGAGACGGGGCAGCAAGACGCCTTCGTCTCGCCTGCACCGCGGCCCTTCAACTACGTGCTGCTCACCCAGAGCGAGCGCGGCCTCTCGGCGCGTGTGGTCGGGCTCGACAGCGCAGAGCGCGAGACCCGCGAGATCGAGCGCTACGAGCTCGCCTTCGAGTGAGGTCGCCTCAGGCGCGCCCCGCGCGGCGCGTCCTGTCCTCGCCGTCGTCGGTTACCCTGCTAGGACCGAAGCATCCCAGATGGATCTCGATCCCGCCCTCGCGCCCACCCACTTCATCGACTCCGATCACCCGGTTGTGCTCGCCTTCGCTCGCGAGGCGACGGCCGGCGCGCAGACGGAGCGCGAGAAGGCCTCCGCCCTCTTCCGCGCCGTTCGGGATCGGCTGCGGTACGACCCGTACACCGTCACCGGTGATCCGGAGGACTACCGCGCGAGCACCATCCTCACGCGCGACCGGGCGTATTGTGTGCCGAAGGCGATCGCGCTCGTCGCGGTGGCGCGGGCTTCGGGCATTGCAGCCTGGCTCGGGTTTTCGGACGTCAGAAACCACCTCGCGAGCGAGAAGCTCCGCGCCGCGATGGGCACCGACCTCTTCGTCTACCACGGCTACGCCGCGCTCCGCGTGGACGGGGTCGTGCGAAAAGCGAGCCCCGCCTTCAACGCCGAGCTCTGCGCGCGCTTCGGTGTTCCGCCGCTCGAGTTCGACGGCTCGGGGGACGCCCTGCTCCACGCGTACGACGGTCAGGGACGACGCCACATGGAGTACCTCCGCGACCACGGCCTGTACCTCGAGCTCCCGCTCGAGGAGATGTTGCGCGCGTATGCGTTGACCTACGCGAGGACGTCCGCGTCGCGCGGCGACGACGCAGCGTTCGAATGACCCAGTCGACTTCGGCCTGAGACGTCCCGATCGCTCAGCTCTTCACGAGCAGGCGGAACGTCGTCAGTCCGATCTGGGAGGCGGTGTACAGCACCTCGAAGAGGACCCGGTAGGGCGTCGTCTCGTCCGCGGCCAGCAAGAGGGCCGGACCTCCTGCCGCCGGCTTCACCGAAGCCACGCGGGCGTGCTCCTTGCGAAGGGCGTCGGCGAGCGGCACCACGAACAGGCTCTGGGCGCCGTCGGGCTTGGCTGCCAGGGGGAGCCCCTCCGCGCCGAGGCTGCCGCTCGCGTAGGAGAGCACCGCCCCTCCGCCCTCGCCGACGCTCAGCTTCGTCTTCGAGATCAGCGTGAGGACATACTGCGGCGGGCGTCCGAGCGCGCCCGCGAGGCTCGGCGACGCGCCGCCGACCTTTCCATCGGGCGTGCGCCCGACGGTCACCCCGCGCGGCGGCGCGAACCGGAAGTCCCCGGGCTGGCTGGCGAGCGCGGCGTCGAGCGCGGCGACGACCTCGCCATAAGGGGTCTCCGCGTCGGCGGTCAGCACCAGCCTGCCCTCGTCGTCGCGCTCGATCGTCGCCCCTCGAGCGGCGCTCGCCGCGGGCGCTGTCGAGGCAGCGGCGTAGGCTGTCCCGTGGGGCGCCGCTGAAGCCCGCGACTCCGAGCTCACCACGGCCCCGTCCGGCGCGCCGCTCGGCCCGGCGGACGGCGCCTCCCGCGGGCCGCACGCGGGAGCCGCAAAGAGCAGCGCTAGCGCCGCGACTGAGCGGGGGCTCATCGAGGTCCCCAGCGTAGCGTCCCGGGCCCTCGACGATCGAGCGCGGCGCACGGGCTCAAGGCCTCAGCGGATCGGACTCGTTCGCGTACAGCGTGGCGCTCGACGTCTTGGGCGTGATCAGCTTCTGCTCGAGGTCCACGCCGGGGTCGTCGATCGTGGTGGTGTCGACGATCACGCCGAACCCTGGGCTCGTCGTGCGGAGCGTCGCCTCGGCGCCCGAGCCAACGAGTGTCCACCCGCTGCAAGAGGGGCCCTCCTGGTCGGGGCAGCGGACGAAGACGTCGCCGTTGGTCTGATTGCGGAGGGTGATGGCTCCCGTGGAGCCAGATGACGCCAGCGAGAAGTAGCGATCGATCTGCGCCTTGCACACGGCGCAGAAGGGGCTGCCGAGGTCTCGCATCTTGCACGTCTTCGAGGGCCGATAGGCCCCGGTCGTGCAGTGGTTCGCGCCGAGGAACGCGCCCACCGTCTGGCTCGAGGCCGACAGCGGGGTCGGCAGGGTGCTCGTCGTGAGCATGCTCGCCCACGGCAGGTGGTCGAGGTCACTCGAGACGTTCGGACCGTCCTCGTAGTAGTCGCAGCGGTTACCGTCGTATTCGTCCGAGAGCTTGAACAGCGTATGCCCGAGCTCGTGGGCGAGGATGCCCGCGCTCTCGGCGTGCCTGGTGACGGTGACGACGCCGGTGGCCGGCGACGCGCAGCCGCCGTATTCGTCGTGGTTCGCCAGGATCACCACGGCCTCTGCGCCGACGGCTTCGCGCCGTGCGCGGATCGCCGCAAGCGCGCTCGCGCCGACCGAGGGCTCGAACATGACGCAGCGGCGAGGCCTCGCGCCGTCGTTCCCGAAGGAGAGCTCGAAGGCCGTGACGGGGTCCCGCTTGAGCACGGGATCGGCGACCCCCGACTGGGTGGACCGCACGTCCTGCCTGTGGACGCGGATCTTCGCCTTGTGCTTCGCATACCCGTCTTGGGCCATCAGCCGCGTCGTGAGCGCCGCCGCGTCCTGGCGGAACTTCGCGAGCTCGCCCTCGGTGTAGCCCTCGGCGACGATCAACAGATCGATCGCGCTCGAGGACTGCGATGCTTGGATCACGGTCGGCTGCCCGACGAGGTCGCGCGACGCGTCGATGAGCGCGCTCTCCCTCGTGCCCTCGAGCCGCGGCATGGGGGCCTGCCCGAGCTCGACCAGCTCTCCGCCGACAGGCTCGAGGAGGCGGATGTAGCCAGGCTCGTTGGGCAGATGGAGCGTCAAGACGCCGACGTCTCCGCGCGCGGCGTCGTCCTCGTGATCTTCGCCGTCTACGGCGCCCTCGGACCGCAGCGCTCGGGGGTCCTCGACCTTGCCCTCGGCGATGACCTGCCCGTCCGTATCCACGAGCTCCCAGCGGAGGATGGCGCCACGGGTCGGAGGCTGCGCGAGCGGTCCGCTCCCCGGCCTCAGCGACAGGGCCTCGACCGCGCCGCCACGCAGCGCGAGGGTGACGACCACCGTCTCCGCTGTGGACTCGACCTCGTCGCTCGAGGGAGGCCCCGAGCTCGGCGCGCAGCCGTTCAGGAGCGACAGGGTCAGGGCGACGATGGACAGCCGGCGACCCACGCACCGAACGGGCATGCCGCCCTCTCAGCAAGCGATGTGCCGCGCCCGCCCCTGCCAGATCTTCGCTGAAGATCGGACGAACACGCTGGGAGCGGTCCAGGTGCGCGCCTCCCGGGCGGGCGGAGACTGGATCATTTCTCCCACCACCGATCGGCGCTCGAGACGCGCCGACAGCCCGGCGTCGAACCGTCGCGAGCTCTGGTCCCGTTGGACATGTCTTGCGTCGGTCCTCGTGCGCTGGCCCTCGTGCTCATCGTCGCTTGCGGTGACAGCGCCGACGGCTCGGGCGCGTCCAGCTCGAGCGGTGGAGCAGGTGGCGCGGGCGAGGGGGCGACTGGAGCGGGCGCGTCCAGCTCCGGGGGTGGACCCCTGCAGGGAGGCGCGGCCGCAGGGGGCGCAGGCGAAGGGGGAGCGCTCCCCGCGTACGCGACGTTCCACCTCAACTACACACAGGACAAAGACTGGTCGAAGTGCGCCGAACGCGACTTCGTCGTCTTCGATCTGCTCGACACGCCCGCGGCCGACTTCACCACGTGCGCGGACATGGGCGCGCAGATGCTCTGCTACTTCTCCTCGCAATACGAAGAGTGGCGCGACGACGCGGACAGCTTCGGCGCGCTCGGCGAGATGCTCGACGGCTGGCCCGGCGAATATTGGGTCGACCCCACAGACCCCCAGAACTTCGCGGTGATGACGGCCCGCCTCGACGTCGCGCTCGAGAAGGGCTGCGCCGGCATCGACCTCGACAACATCGATCGCGACGGCCACGAGGACTACGTCAGCGCGATCTTCTCGGCAGCTCGAGACCGTGGCCTCTTGGTCTCCCAGAAGAACGGCATCGAGAAGATCGAGCTGTTCTGGGATCTCGTCGACCTCTACCAGAACGAGCAGTGCCAGGAGTACGACGAGTGCCAGGCCTACGAAGGGCTCGGCCGCCCGGTGCACAACATCGAGTACCAGCCGTGCTCGACCTACCCGTATATGTACTCGCACCGCAAGGACGTCGACGCGATGGACGCGTGGGAAGAGGCTTGCGCTCGATAGGTCAGCGATGAGTCATTGGAAGGCCGCGACGGCGGTCGGGCTGTGCGCCACGGCGCTGGTCGCTGCGCGCGAGGCGCGCGCAGATGAAGTCGGTTTGCCCCCTGCGCGGGACGCGGCAGCAACGCTCGAGCCGCCTCCGCCACCCCCTCCCGTTTCGAGCACGCCCCTCGTGGCCGGCGGCGTCACCGTGCTCTCGCTCGGGGTCGGCGCGCTCGTCGGCGACGGCTTCGCGATCGCGAGCACCCTCGAGTCCGGGAGCTGCCCCAAGGGGGACGGTGAGCCGGTCGACTGCGGCTCTGCCTTCTTCGGCGAGGTGTTCCTCACCGCGGCCGGGCTTGCAGGCGTGATCGGAGGCAGCGTCATGATCGCGAGCGGCGCCCGCAGCGATGCCCCCGAGGGACCCGGCGCGGTGCGCGTCGGTGTCGGGCCCGGAGGCGGCTGGGCCCAGGTGGCTTGGTGAGCCGCCCCGGCGCTCCCTGACGCGCGTCTCTCGCGGAGCGCCGAGAACTGCCTGCGGGCGAGCGCGTCGGGTACCATGCCCGCAGGTCCCCCTGATGACGTCGTTCGAGCACCACCCGCGCGCGACGCGCGCCTCCTCTCGACGCTGCATGGTGTCGGCGTTCGTGCTCGCGTCGCTCTGGGCGGCGTCCTCTGCGTCGGCCCAAGACCCGGCGGCGCGCGTCCTCGCGCAGGAGGGCAAGGCCCTGGTCGACGCCGGCAAGTTCGACCTGGGTTGCCCCAAGCTCGAAGAGGCGTGGAGGCTCGACCCGCAGCTGCTCGGGGCCGGGTTCAGCCTCGGCGAGTGTCACGAGCGCAGCGGCAAGCTCGCCAGCGCTTGGACCGTATTCATGAGCGTCGCCGGCAAGGCGGCTGCGCGCGGTGAGGCGCGAGCCGCAGAGGCGCAAGCGCGCGCGGACAAGCTCAAGCCGAAGCTCTCGACGCTCACGATCGAGGTGCCCGCGGACGTCGCAGGCGCGCCGGGGCTCGAGGTGAAGCTGGGGGACAAACCCGTGAGCTCGAGCCTCTTCGGGACGCCGATCCCCCGCGACGGCGGGAGCGTCACGGTCGTGGTGACAGCGTCCGGAAGGCCGCCGTGGAGCAAGCAGGTGGACGTCCCCTCGGAGGGCGGGAAGATCGACGTCGTCGCGCAGCTCGGCAGCACCGGCTCGTCCGATGCGCCGCCTTCCGGTGGCGGCGGCGATCAGCCCCCCGACCCCTCGGGGTCCACGTTCTGGAAGCCGCTGCGGATCGGCGGCGTCGCAGCGTTGAGCCTGGGAGCGGTCGGCCTCGGTCTCGGCGCGACCTTCGGCGTCCTGGCCATGCAGAAGCGCGACGAGAGCAACGAGGCGGGGGCTGCGACCCCGACACGAACTTCTGCTCGAGCTCGGCCGGTGTCGACCTGCGCTCGGAGTCGCTGCTCTACGGGGATGTCTCGACGGCGATGTTCGTCGTCGGGGGCGTCGCCGCCGCAGCCGGGGTCGTGATGATGGTGGTCCCGCTCTCCGACGAGCCCACGGCTGGCTCCACCGCCCGCGTGCTCATCGGGCCGACCTCGGTGGCGCTGGAGGGCAGCTTCCAATGAGCGACCGCGCGCTGTGGCTCGCAGCGATCGGGCTCTCGTGCTTCGGCTGCAACCTCGTCCTCGGAACCGAGGAAGGGGTGCTGTCCGGCGGCGCCGGGACCGGCGCCGGTCCCACGACGGGCGGAGGAGGAGAGGGCGTGGGCGCCGGGCCGACCGGCGGCTCAGGCGGAGAGGGGGGCGCGGTCGAGGGGTGCGAGCTGGCGTCCGACTGCCCCGATCGCACGGACTGCTTCGATCCTGACTGCGTCGGCGGAGCGTGCCTCGGCGTCCCTTCACCGGAAGGCACCACGTGTGGGCGCTCGGGCGCTCTGACGTGCGACGGCGAAGGCACCTGCGTCGGCTGCCTCGTCGAGAGCGACTGCGGCACCGACACCGCGTGCGCGGACACCTCGTGCCTCCCGGGTGGGCAATGCGAGACGGCCTACCTCCCCGGCACCATCGTCGCAGACCCCACGATGGGTGATTGTTTGGCGCTCGGGTGCGTCGAAGGCCAGCCCGACCCGGTCGCGGTCGCCGACGACAGCGACGTGCCGGTCGACGGCGACGAGTGCACCTCGGACGTCTGCACGAGCGGCGTCCCATCCAACCCGCTCTTGCCTGAAGGCACGACGTGCGAGCTCGGCGTCTGTCTGGTGGACGGCTCGTGCGGCTGTGACGGCGCCACCGATTGCACCCTGAGCTCGGCCGGCTCGACCTGCCTCGCGAGCGACGTGTGCGGCTGCACGAGCGACTTCCAATGCGCCTTCAGCCCCTGGGGTGAACAGTGCCTCGGCATGACCGACACCTGCGGCTGCAACGGCCAAGGTGACTGCGACAACGGCGAGGTCTGCGACCTCGTCACCGACCGTTGCGTCACCCCGTGATCCTGTGAGCTCGGGTCGCGCCTCTGCTACCCTGGCGAGGGGAAGCAATCTTCGATGGCGCAAGCGGAGCTCAACGTTCGTCCGGGCGAGATCCTCGCCGGCAAGTACGCGGTAGAGCGCGTGCTCGGCCAGGGCGGGATGGGCGCGGTGCTCGCGGTCCGGCACGTCATGCTCGACGAACGCCGCGCGCTGAAGCTCATGCTGCCGAGCGCGATGGGCGGTCACCAGGCGGTCGAGCGGTTCGTCCGCGAGGCGCGCGCCGCAGCGCGGCTGAAGAGCGACCACGTCACGAGGGTCCACGACGTCGGTCTCCTGCCCACCGGCCAGCCCTACATCGAGATGGAGCTGCTCGAGGGCCAGGACCTCTCGACCATCCTGGCGACCCGCGGTCCTCTGCCCGCAGCCGAGGTCGTCGGGTGGATGCTCCAGGTCTGCGAGGCGCTGCAAGAGGCTCACGCGTCGGGGGTGGTGCACCGCGATCTGAAGCCCGCGAACCTCTTCCTCACGCATCGCCCCAACGGCGCCGAGTGCATCAAGGTGCTCGATTTCGGGGTCGCGAAGATCCAGGGCGCGCAGGACACGAGCCTGACGACGACGGGCACCGCGCTCGGCTCGCCCCTCTACATGTCGCCGGAGCAGATGTACGGCGCGAGCCACGCCGAGCCCCGCAGCGATATCTGGTCGCTCGGCGTCATCATGTTCCAGCTGCTCACGCAGAAGGTGCCGTTCAACGGCGAGTCGGTCACCGCGGTCGCGCTCGCCGTCGTCAACATGCCGACGCCCTCGGTCGCCGCGCTGCGAGGCGATCTCCCCCCCGCGCTCGAAGCTGTCGTGATGCGTTGCCTCCAGAAGCCCACCGCCGCGCGGTACGGCAGCGCCGCGGAGCTCGCCGCCGCCCTTCGGGCCGCGCGCGATGGCGGCCCCGCTGTCGATGCGAGCCCGGCGTCGTCCCACCCGGCGCTCCCGTCCCAATCGGGCGCCGCTGCGTACGGGCTCGGGGGAGAGGGGCCGGCGAGCCAGGCGTTTCGCCCGCCCGCCCCGTCGCTGTCGGCCTTGCTCCCGGCCTCTGCAGCGCCACTCTCGGGCACGGCGATCGTCCCGCCGCCAGCGGGCGTGGGCGCGCCCCCTCCCGCTCAAAATGCCAGCACCTTCGACACGCCCGTCTCGATCATGCCTCGGCCGCAGGCGCGCCGCCGTGTCGTCGTCCCCCTGCTGGTCGGCCTCTCGGTCGCGGCGGTAGGCCTGCTGGGGGCGGTGATCTACATCGCGCGAACACCTTCGGCGGAGCCGGGCGCGACGCCCTCCAGCTCCGAGTCGGCTCCCCTCGCACCAGCGGCGAAGGCGTCTGCCACGGCGATCGCCGCGAGCGCCGACGTCTCGGTCCCGGCGACCTCGAGCGCGCTCGCCTCCACCTCGCAGACCGCGCTCGCCGTCGCCGACGGCGCCAGTTCGAGCGTCTCGCCGTCGTCGAGCGGCAAGAGCGCGACCACGACCAAGGCGTCCGACCCGCAGCCTCCCCGCACCGCGACGGCCGTCACCACGACGACGACCAAAAAAGGTGGCGGCTTCACAGGAGTCGATTGATGTCGCCCAGGCTCTTCATCCTCGCAATGGGGCTCACTTGCGGCTGCAACCTCGCGCTGGGCACCGAGGAGGGCGTGCTCACGGGCTCGGGTGGCCACGGCACGGGCGGCGCGAGCGGTGGGGGCGGCGAGGGCGGCGCGAGCGGCTGCACAGGTCCCGACCAATGCCCCGCGGTCGAATGCTTCACGGCTACTTGCAATGGCGGCAGGTGCGGTGCGGACGCCGCGATCTCCGGCACGCCCTGCGGAGTGGCGCTCGACCTCGAGTGCGACGGCGAGGGTAACTGCGTCGGCTGCGTCGACGACGGGGACTGCGCGACCGACACACCCTGCGCGGACTACTCGTGCGACGCGCTCGGTGCTTGCCAGGTGGTCTATCAGGGGCCGAGCGTCGTCAGCGATCCCACCGACGGCGACTGCAAGGCGATGATTTGCACCGGCGACAGCCCCGACCTCGTGATGGGCAACGACGACAGCGACCTCCCGGTCGATGACAACGAGTGCACGAACGACCTGTGCGCCGCCGGGACGCCGTCGAATCCGATCCTCACTGGAGCGCCGTGCGAATACGGCGTCTGTAACCCGCTGGGGGTGTGCGCCTGCCAGGCGAACTTCCAGTGCAGCAACAATGACCACGGGGACCAGTGCATCATGCAGAAGTGCGGCTGCGACGGCGGCGCTGACTGCGATCAGAGCGCGTTCGGCAACTGGTGCTTCGTCCAGCTTGCCACCTGCGGGTGCCAGGAGGACGGGGACTGCCCAAGCGCCCAGACCTGCGTCGACAGCCGCTGCGAGCCGTAACTTGCCTCAGGGCTGGCCGCTCGTCGCGCTCGCGCCAGCGCTCGTCGCGGCCCCGCTCTCAATTGCCGTAGTGGAACCCCACCCAGCTGGAGTCTGGGGTCCACGTCCCTCCGGTCCGCGCGCGCACCCGCCAGCGATAGTCCTTGCCGGTGTATTGGGGATAGAAGGTGCGCGAGCTGCCGCTGCCCGAGTACGTGTAATAGGCAGTGAACGCGCCCGAGGAGTTCTTGTATTGGATCTCGAACGCGTATTGGTCGGCGCTCGACACCGCCCCGCACGACAGGGTCACGCCGCCCGAGGGGAACGTGCTGCCGTCGGCCGGGGAGAGGTTCGTCGGCGCCCCGGGGACCTCGGGCGCCGGCGGGTCCTCGGGCGGGTCCTCCGCCGGAGGCGGCTCCGCGCCGGGCGGGAAGCTCGTCGCCTTGCCGAATTCGAACAGGGCCCAGTCGCTCCACGCGCCCCACCCGCTCGCGTCCTTCGCGCGGGCGCGCCAGCGATAGACGCGGTTCTTGAGCGCGGGGTTGAACTTTCGCGCGTTCGTCGTCGCGCCGTACGTCGTGTACGTCACCCAGGAGCTGCCGTTCCAGCTCTGCACTTCGAACGAATAGTTGGTCGCCGCCGGCACCGTGGCCGTGAGCATGCGCACGTAGACCGTCTCGATCTTCGTGAGGTCGTCTGGGTAAAGGCCCGTCGGCGCCGCCGGTACACCCGGCTGGTCGGCGGGGAGCGGCGGCGGGGCGGCGGGCAGCGGCTGGTCGACGAAGATCGTGTTCTTGTCGACGTCGATGCCGCAGTAATACGTCTCCTGCCATTGCTTGGCGGTCGGCTCGACCCAGCCCCCGAACTTCTGCGTGCTCCACGTGCTCATGCTCGGGTCGAGGTCGTAGTAGGCGTACCAGACGGGGACGTTGGTGAACTTGGTCGAGCCCGTCATGTGGGGCTGCCACCACCAGTTCGCCGTATAGATGCCGCACTCGAGGTCGCCGCACGCGTTCAGCGCTTCGGTCAGCTTCCCCTCGATGGCCGTTCGAGAGAGCGAAGTGTCCTCCTCGGCGTCGAGCCAGAGGCGGCCGATCTGCGGGTAGTCCGCCGCGATCTCGAGCGCATGCTGGACCTGCGCCGTCATGCTCTCGTTCCAGTGCAGGTACACGTAGAGGTCGACGGTCATCCCGCCCGCGATCGCCATGTCGAGCTGCTGGCGCGTGATGCGCTCGAGCTGCGTCCCCGCGATGACGTGGCGGACGCCGCCGGCGTACCAGCAGCGGACCTCGGCGTCGGTGATCTCCCCACTCCAGATCGAGATGTCGACCCCGAAGCGCGCCCCGTCGAGGGCGTCGGCCTCGTCGCCCGCGATCTCGTCGACGTCGACGTCGGGGGCGGAAGGCGCGCACGCCGAGGCGAGCAGCGAGAGCGGGACGAGCGATCGCAGACCATAAGACACGGCTCGGTTCATCGGGGCGTTCTCCCTGCAGAGCGTCCCGGGAAGAGGCGCTCGACGACTTCGGTGGGCAGCGGGGCGACGAGCGACTGATCGAGCTCGTCGAGGTAGAGCGAGAAGACGCGCCGCGCTTCGGCGCCGCGGCCTTCTTCGACGGCCGCGAGGACCGCGAGGTGCGCGGGCACATACGACGCGGGCACGGTCATCATCGGCGCGATGCCGTCCACGACCGCCAGGTACGAGGCGGCCATGCTGTTGAGGAACAAGAGCGACGGCCACATCCGCGCCGCCTCCAGCATGCTGGGGAGGATCTCGCGGTCGAGGCGGACGAAGCGGTTAGGCTCTGCGCGAGCGCTCCACGCCTCGTGCACGAGCATCTTCGCGGTCTCGAGGCTCCCCTTCTTCACCCGGCCCGCTGCGCGCTCGACGAGGTCCGTCACGAGCATGCGCCGCAGCTCGAGTCCGTCACCAACGACAGGCAGCAGCGCGTCGATGTCCCCCGAGGCCATCGCGTGAGACACGATCGACGCGAGGGCATCGGCCGTCCACGAGCGGCGCGGGCGCACCATCGCCCCGGAGCCCTGGCGGGTCGCGATGACCCCCCAGCCGACCAAGCGGTGGATGGCGGCCCGGACGGTCACCCGCGACACCCCGAGCTCGGCTGCCAGGTCCCGCTCGGGCGATAGGTACCCGCCGGCAGGGATTTTCCCGGCCAGGACGTCGTCCATGAGCCGCTTCACGACCCCATCGACGACGCTCGCGCTGGCTTCCGGTTTCAGGTCCAAGGTGGTCCTTCCAATTGGGCTAACCAATTGGAAGGACCAATGCCAGGACCGGTCAGGCGCGTCAAGGCACAACGTGCGCGGACGTGCTCACACGCGCGGAGCAGCGGTGCTCAGCGCGGATCGTGCTGGAACGCGCCGATATCGCAGCCGCCTGCGCGCGCGAGCCCGCGCTGATCGGTCTCGGGGCAATCGGTGCCGGCCCCGATCGCGGGGCTCCCCGGCAAGAGCGCCATCGTCATCGTCGGGCCTCCGTTGTCTGCGAGCGGCCCGAGCAGAGGGTCGGCGAACACGACCCCGGCGACGCACGGGGGATCGTCTTGGCCGCTCCCCTGCTGCGCGGGAAACTGCAGGTTGTTGCTGCCGCTGGCGGCGGTCTCGGTGCAGGAGACCGGGTTGTACTCGTTGCCCGCGGTGTTGTTCGCCACGATGGTGTTGATCAGCGTGAGGCCGCTGGCGCCGATGATGCCGCCGGCGAACGAGTCGCTGTCGTCGGCGTGGTTGTCGGCGATCGTGCAGTTCTTCAGCGTGCCGATGACACCGCTCACGGCGATTCCGCCCACCAGGCTGCCGAACGCCACGTTGCCCGAGACGGTGACGTTGGTCAGCTCGACCGGGCTGTTGAAGAAGAAGAGGCCGCCTGCCCCCGTCGCAGACACGTTGTTCGAGACCGTGCTGTTGCGCATGAAGAGCGGCATCACGCCCGGCGTGTCGGTGTGGTGGTAGAGCCCGCCGGCGTGCGAGGAGCCGACAGGGTCGTCCACGAAGTTTCCGTCCAGCGTCGTGAAGTCGATCACGCTCGACTCGTCGGGGTAGCCATAACGGAACACCGCTCCGCCCTCGTGCAGCGCGCGGTTGTTCGTCGCGATGACCCCGCACAGCGTGAACACCTTGCCCTGGTCGGGGTTGAGCCCGTCGAGCGCGATCGCCCCGCCGTTGCCGTCGATGGCCAGGTTGTTGGCGAACGACGAGTTGTAGATGGCGAGGTTGCTGCGGAGGTTGCCGATCGCGCCTCCGCTGGCGCCCGAGTTGCCGTCGAAGGTGCTGCCGACGATGACCGTGTCGCCGCCGTAGGAGTAGATCGCGCCGCCGCCGATGTCCGCGCCGGTCTCGGTCGTGTGGTTGTTGGAGAAGGTCGCGTTGACGACGTGGAGCCGGCTCGATGAATGCCGGAAGATGGCCGCGCCGCTGTTGTCCGGCCCCGGCCCGTCACCGCGCGGCCCGTTCACGCGCGCGTCGGCGAGGGTGATGTTCTGGACCGTGAGGTCGACCTCGGTCTCGACCAGGAAGATGCGCGTGGCGCCGCCGCCGCTCAGCGTGACCAGCCCGCCGCCGTCCACGATCGTCGTCTGCGTGATGACCTTCGGCGACGTCAGCGTGAGGGTCGTCGGCTCAGGGCCGCAGTCGAAGACGATCACGCCGCCCGCCGCGAGCGCCGCGTCGAGGGCCGCTTCGTCACAGGTCCCCGGACCGCTCCCCACCGTCGTCGTCGGATCCTCGACGTTGACCACATCGATCGGCGCCTCGCACGCCTGCGGCACGGGCGGCGGCTCGATCGATCCTCCGGCGCCCACTCCAGCCCCTTCACCCCCGGTCCCGCCGGTCCCAGCGCCCCCGGCGGCGCTGTCGTCCCCGCAGGCGCCGAGGGCGACGAGCATCAGCGTGGCGGCGGCGAGGCTAGAGCGAAGGTGCATGACGCCCATGCTAGCCGCGTCGCTGGCGTGGCGCTGATCGAGGCGACCCTCGGCTCCGGATCAGCCCGAGCCCTCGGGGGCGCGGGCCACGAACAGCCGCACAGGAGGCTGCCAGGTGCGCGGCTCTTCGCGTGCCCCCTCGAACCCGGCGCGCGTGAGCAGCGCGGTCGCCTCGTCCGGGGTCAGCGCGCACCCTCCCGAGCGCGCGGCCCTCAGCGCGGCGACCGCCTCCGCCAGCTGCCCCTCCCCCGCATAGACGCCGACCAGCGCGTAGCCGCCGGGTCGAATCGCGCTCTTGAGGCGAGCCAGCGTCGCCTCGAGCACGGGCCGCGGCAGGAACGGTGCCGCGACCCACGCCGCGTCGAGAGAGCGAGACGGCTCGAGCGTCTTGGCGTCTTCCTCCCGGATCGTGACGCGCGACGACAGGCCTGCGTTCGCGACGTTGACCTTCGCGCGCGCGAGGGCAGGCTCCCAGATGTCGATCCCGACGACGTGGGCGTTGGGCAGCGCACGCGCGAGCGCGATGGCCAGCCACCCCGCGCCCGTGCCGATATCGAGCACGCGTAGCTCGCGCTCGCGTGCCAGGCCCGCGCTCACCAGCGCGCCCACGAGCACCGGCGCGAGCGACGCCGAGCCGCGGCCCTGCTCGTCGAGGGTGGCAGCGTCCGCGTAAGACCAGCCAGGCGCCCGCTCGGGCTCCGCCAGCAGATCGCCCGCCTGCCGCATGAAGGCGCGGATCGCTCCCAGCGTCTGGCGCTGCTCCTCGGGCGAGGCGGCGTCGAGCGCGGGCGCCGTGAGCGAAGCGACGCGCGAGAGGTGCGGCGCGACCGATTCAGGCACGGCGACCCCCTCCAGGCGCCGCGCGAGCTCGGCTCCAATCGCGGCCGCCGCCTCCGCTCCCGCGAGCATCGAGAGCACCTGCCCGATGAGCTGACCCGCAGCCGCTCCCCGCCCCTGGTCGTCCATTCCGCGAGGATAGCCGCACCTCGAGCGCTGGACGACGCCGGCGCTATGGGGCGCTCGCCGACAAGCGCTCCCCCTCGGCGGCGCCCTGCGGCGCTTGGTGCCCAAGCCGAACCTGGATCGTGGGGTGGTCCGAGACGAGCTGCTTGAGCGCCGCAAGGGTCTGCGCGCTGCCCGGTCGGTCGTGCGAGAAGCTCCCAGGCTCCACGCCGTTCTCCCAACCCCAGGCGGTGTGGCAGGCGTCGCCGACGAGCAGCACCGGTCCGGTCGTGGTCCGCACCAGGTACGAGGTCGAGCCCGAGGTGTGACCCGGCGTCGACAGGGCGAACACGCTCCCGTCTCCGAAGACGTCGAGCACGCCGGCGAAGACGCCGTCCGGGTCGGGCGAGAACCGCCACTCGGAGATGGGCTCGTGCCCCGCGAACGCACGATCGAGGACCGGCTGCACGAACAGGTTCTGCCAATGGCGGTCGGAGGTCTCGCCCGGGCCCGCGTAGATGGGCGTCCCCCGCGGGACGTCGCGCATGCCCGTCACGTGGTCCGCGTGGAGGTGGGTCATCAGCACGCCAGCGAGCGGCTGGCGCTGCGCCCCCAGCCAACCTCCGAGGTGCTGGCGCACCACGAGCGCCTCGACGTTCATGACGTCCGCCACGACGCCAGACAGGATCGCGTTCTCGCGGTCGTCCGAGAACGCCCGCTCGACGCCGGTGTCGACGATGAACAGCCCGCGGGTCGGGTGCTCGATCGCGTGGAAGTAGATCTCGATGGGCTCGGGCCGGTCGACGAGGCCCGCCAGCTTCGCCTTCGGGTGGTCGAGGTTGAGCAGTCCCGACAGGGGCACCTCCCAGTCGGCGCTCGCTAGGGTCTCGAGGGTCACCGGACCGGGCTCGTCGAGCAGCGCGATCATCTCCTTGGAGCTGCGCGCGGTCCCCAGGTCGGCTGGCTTGACGGGGTGGGTCGTCGGTCGGCAGCCGACGCCCACGAGGCCGCCGGCGACCAGCACCACGGCGGCCACGGCCACGAGGATGAGCTTCGTTCGCTTGGTCATGACGCGAACCTAGGCTCTGCGTCAGGGTATGAGTATTGGTGAATTGTGCATCATAATATACGCCAGTGAATATCCCGTGGGACGACGTGCAGTTGTTCCTCGCGGTCGCCGAGAGCGGCAGCCTGAGCGGCGCGGCGCGCGCGCTGTCGGTCACCCAGCCGACAGCGAGCAGGCGGCTCGCTCAGCTGGAGGCGACCCTGGGGGACACCCTCTTCGCCCGCAGCGTCGAGGGTGCCGTGCTCACGGCGTTCGGCGAGCGGCTGCTCGAGCCGGCCCGTCGAATGGCGGAGTGGGCGGGAGAGATCGATCGCGCCGCCGAGCGCCGCGACCGCTCTCCACAGGGCGTCGTGCGGATCACGGCCGCGCCCGGCGTCGCCCATGACGTGCTCGCTCCCTTCTCGGTGTTCGTGCGGCAGAAGCTCCCCGGTGTGCGCCTCGAGGTGGTCTCCAAGGTCGAGTACGTCGACCTCGCGCGGCGTGAGGCCGATCTCGCGCTCCGGATGCACCGTCCTGCACAGAAAGATCTCACCGTGCTCGCCTCGATCTCCTATGGCGTCGGCGCCTTCGCCTCGCGCGACTATGTCGCGAGGCTCGGCAAGGGCTACGGCCCGGCCGACCTCGACTGGATCGGCTGGGCACCGCCGCTCGAACATTTGCCCCCGAACCCCGAGCTCGCCCGCCTCATCCCCGGCTTCCGGCCCGCTTTCGCCTGCGACGACTTCCTGGTCCAGCTCAAGGCGGCCGAGGAAGGTGCGGGCGCCATCTTCCTGGGTCGTGTGCGACACCGCTTCTCTCGACCGACGACGCTGGTGGAGCTGGCGGTCGACCTCGGCAGGGCCATCACGTCGAGCACCCACCTGGTCTGCGCCAAGAGCGCCCTCGACATCCCCCGAGTCCGCGCGGTCGCCGAGCTGCTGGCGGCGGAGCTCGAGCACACGGTCACCGACCTTCCGCGCAAGAGGGCGTAAGCTCAGCGTGCCATGTGCTGCTTCACAGGACCGGTCGAGAAGGTCGACAACACGCGGATCTTCGCCCGCAAGACGGCTGCGCGAACGCAGGCGCTCGTCTATCAGATGCGGTTCGCGAGCGCGGTCGACAACGCCATGGTCTTGCCCTTGCCGGTGAAGACCCCGGCCACGGAGGCCTCGATCCGCTTCGTCGATCTCCACGGCTACCGCGACTTCTTCGCCGAGCTCGACGAGGGCTTCCCGGTGAAGCCCCCCTTCCAGCTGACGCGCAGCAAGAGCGCGACGGTGTCAGCCAGCGCAGCGGCGATCGCCGTCCACGAGGTCGGCGACTA
Source organism: Polyangiaceae bacterium (assembly GCA_016719945.1). Lineage (GTDB taxonomy): Bacteria > Myxococcota_A > Polyangia > Polyangiales > Polyangiaceae > Xiheicaenibacterium. Next base: position 111,352 of record JADJYE010000033.1, read on the forward strand.
CGTGGCGTCGTTTGTGCCGACCATCGCCGACTTTTCGCGGCTCGACCCGCGCTTCCAGATCGCCCCAGAGCTCTGGGCTCAAGTCGACGGCTACGCCGACTATGGGTTCGCCGTCTTCCAGCTCACGACCCGGTCCGGCGAGCCGCACCCGATGGCGTTCGAGTTCGAGACCCGCCTCGCGGACGAGCTCTTCTTCCCGACGGTGCACATCCACGACGGGCAGGTGCACACAGAGGAGACGTTCGATCACACGCTCTACCTCCAACACGAGGCGTTCGACCCGGTCGTGGGCGACTACGAGGACCACGACGTCAAAGACGCTGCGACCGGGCTCGTGCGCTCGGTCGGGTTCGCGGACGAGTTCGCCGATCCCGAGCGGGCGAAAGGGCTGATCGAGGGGCGTCTGCTCGTTCACCGGACGCGGCTCGCGGGCGTGCGCCCGAACAAGGACCAGCTCTTCGGTGTGCCCGAGCCGCTGCTCGTTCCCCACGCGGTCCGCAAATGGGGGCCGCGGGTGGGGCTCGCCGCGCTCGCCGCCGCCGGGGTGGGCTTCATCATCGAGCGCCGGCGGCGCCGAGCGCGTGAGCGGGACGAGGCGCTCAACGGGCCGGCGGCGCGCGGCGAGGAGACGTGACGCCGCGGCGTCCCTCGCCTACGAGATCGCGATGAAGCACCGCCTCACGTGGCTCGCGTCGCTGTCGCTATCGCTATCGCTCGCGGCTTGCGGCGACGACACCTCGGGCGTCGGGGCATCCGGAGCGGGTGGCGAGGCGGGAGTGGGCGGCGAGGCTGCGGGCGGCGGCGGCTCGACCGCCGAGTCGTGCGCGCCGAGCTTCGACGGTGAGACGCTGCACCTCGCGGTCGGCGGCGACCTCGAAGCCGGCGACGAACAGACGCTCTGCTTGCGGTGGACCGCCCCACAGGCTCTGGACATCACCCGGTTTGTCGGGACCCTCGGGCCCGCGGCGGGACACCACGCGCTCCTGCTGGTCCACCCGACCCCCTCCGGCCCCGACGGGGTCGCGCCCTGCTCGGAGGCTGAGCTGATGGACGCGGTCGAGGTGGGCGAGTTCCAGATGCTCGCGGGGATCTCCTACGAGAGCGACGGCGTCCCGATCACGTTCCCATCGAGCCCGGTGCAGATCGGCCTACGCGTGCCCGAGGGCGCGCAGCTCGTGCTCGACGCTCACTTCCTGAACGCGTCGCCAGAGGCCGCGTCGACGTGCGCGTCGATCGATCTCGTGACCGGTGAGCCTGTCGTCGCGGCCCTGGAGTTTCGAACGCTCCTGCCCGCGGAGCAGTACACGATGGTGATCCCCGCGAACGACGGCCTGGACGTCTCCTTCGATATCCCGGTCGACGAGGACGTGCGAGTCGCCGCGGCGTCGACGCACATGCACGAGGGCGGCACGCACGCCGAGCTCGTGGTCCAGCCGTCCGGCTACGTGTTGCACGAGACCGATGAGTGGGCCGAGCCTGAGCCCACGCAGCACACCACGACCGCCTCCGTCATCCGCGCCGGCGACACGCTTCAGCTGTCGTGCTCGTTCGAGAACACGACCTCCACCGACCAGCACTTCCCCGACCAGATGTGCGTCGCGGGCATGTACGTCCTGTCCTGCGGCTTCCCGGGAGCGTGCCCGTAGCTCGGAAGAAAATCCCCGGCGCCGGTCTCGTCGCGTGCTTGGACGCGACGAGACCGAAGGGACCCGCGCTAGCGGGCGCGCCGGAAAAAGAGAGGCGCCGGTCTCGTCGCGTGCTTGGACGCGACGAGACCGAAGGGACCCGCGGTAGCGGGCGCGCCGGAACAAAAAAAGACCCCCTCGTGCCGCTCCACTGGCACGAAGGGGTCTCGGGGGTGACGGCGGTCGAGGCTCCGTTACGACCGCTGGGTCACCTGCCGTCCTTCAGTTGGGGTTGAAGATGATCGGGTACGTGACCTTCACGATCCCATCCTCGGGCGCGGGGAACGACAGTCCGTAGAACTGCTTCACCACACACGCCACCACCCCGGCGTCGGGGAGATCCGACCCCGCGTTTCCGACCATGCCCACCGCTCCGTCGCGGCCCACCGTGAACGCCACCGCGACGCGGCCCGCGAGGTTGGGGTTGGTGCGCAGGCCGGCCTCGTAGCAGCCGCGGAAGCGGCCGAAGTTGCTGCGCACGACGCGCTGGATGACCTCGGGCGCGATGCGACCGGTGATCGTCGTCGGGCCGGGGCGCGGCGGCTTCACGTCGCGGACCTTGTGCGAGCTCGGGAGGTAGCCGCCCGAGATCCCGCCACACAGCGGCCCGACGCAGGTGCCGTTGGAGAAGCCGCCGGTGTCCAGGTCGCCCAGGTAGTTGCCCTTGAAGGGGCCGCCGCTGTTCTCGCCGGTGCCGCTGAGGTCGAGGCCGTCGTTGCCGAACGCGTCACCGATCTCGTCGGCCCACATCAGGCCGTTGGCGTTCTCGGCGTCGGGGCCGCTCGCCGTCTTGCCCCAGGGGGCCGAGAGGGCATCGGGGCTCGCCGACGAGAGCGTGCCGAGCAGCTCCACCATGCCGAAGTTCTGGGCGTCGCGGATCGCCGCGGCGCGGTCGAGGGCGCGCTCCTTGTCGTCGGTGCTGATCGCGTGGCGCTTGTTGGCGGGCTTCGCGGTGCTGCTGCCCATCTTGCTGCTCTCCTTCGACTCCGGGCCGCCCTTGGGCGCCATCGCCTCGGCCTGCGCAGGGGCCTCGTTGCTGAGCGTCGCCTCCTCCTCGATGCGGTCCTGCGTCGCCTCGGCCTTCAGCAGCATCTGGAGCATGTAGCTCTGGTCCTGGCCCGCGCTCGACTCGTCGGTTGACGCGAGGCCCGGCATGAAGGCGAGCATGGCCGCCGCGATCGCCCCGTGGATCGCGAAGCTCAGCGCCTGACCACCGAACGCGCGCTTGTCGGCGCCGACCTTGCCCGCGACCTTGCGACCCGCGTGCACCGAAGCCACCTCCAGCTCGAACGCCGCGGCCTCGATCTTCACTCGGATGCCGTGCACCATCGGGACCTCGTGCGACCCGTCGGCCTTGCGGCTGGCGAGCCCTTCGACCACGGCGTCGGCGAGAGAGAGCGCGCGGCCTGAGCGGCTGACCTTCGCGCTCATGCCGGCGGGGACCACCGCGCACGCCCGGCCGCCTTCGACGCTCACGATCTGCGCGCGGCTCATGCCGAGCTTGTCGGACGGGAGGGCGAAGTCGCCGTCGTCACCGACCGAGAAGCTCTTCGGCCGCTCCATGTGCTCGATGTGCAGGATGTCGCCGCCCCAGCGCACGATGACCTCGATCGCGGCCGCGGCCGTCTCGACCTCCGTCGCGTCGAGCGCAGGCCTCGACACCGCGATCACAGGCTCTTCCTCGCGCGAGGTCTCGGGAGCGAAGGGAGAGGGCGCCGAGAAGAGGTTCGAGGGCGAGCTGGAGAAGGGAGACGACGACATGGATATTTTCCTCCGGATGCCAAGCGCGAGGGCGCGAGGCGAGACCCCTGGATCTTCGTGGGCCCACGGCGCCGCATCCGCTGCGGCGGGGATCGTGTAGGCCCTCGAGCGTCGCGGCGTTGCTCCCACCATCGGGAGCCGGCTCGCGTTCGCTGGACGTAAGCAGTGACAGGCCACTTTGGCGCTGGGTTCCAAAAATCTTTGGGCTCCGCGAAAAGGGTGCGCCGAGGTAGGCGCTGTCGCGCCGTCTACCCAGCTGGGCGGCTCCTTTGTGTAGTCTTGTCGTGGCCCCGCCCTGTCGGCGGTGGCCGCCGAGACCCCGCCATGGCCCCTCCCTCCGGCAGCACGTTCCTCACGTTCGCCCCCGAAGCGATCCGCCGGCTCTGCTGGGCGTTCCCGGACGATCCCCAGGCCGCCATCGATCGTGCAGAGCTCTCGCTCGGCACCGTGGCGTGGCACGACGAGGTCGCCGTCGCGCAGTGGGTGGTCGCCAACCCGTTCCACGGCGTCGTCGCGCTCGCCCTCCTGGCGGACGAGCCGCTCAGCCTGGCCGGCGCCCGCGTCCGGGACGTCCTGCCGGAGCTCTGGGGTCTCTCGGTCCCGACGGCTGTGACCACCTACGAGCACGAGCCGAGCCAGGCGGGCGGGCGCGCGACCCCCTTGCTCGACCGCGTCCTGCGGGCCCTGGTGTGCGCGATGCACTGCGTCGACGGCATCGAGCCGGCAGGCCGCGCCCTCGCGACGGCGGTGCTCGCGTTCTGCGACGTCGCGAAGGGCGGCACGGCCGAACAGCGCTCCGGGTGGCGGGTGCGCCTCGGGGTCGACGGCACGGTCCACAACGAAGACTCGGCCGTCATCCTCGAGGACGTCGTTCGACGGGTGCTCGGCAAGGCGGAGCTCTCCGACGACGGACGCTTCGCGGAGCGCGCGCGGGTCTTGTGCGCGACGAGCGGCCTGGTCGGCATGCGCCTGCGCGGGGAGGTCGGCCGGGACGTGTTCGGCCCGCTGCTCGAGTGCATCGCGCTCGAGCACGACAGCGGTGAGAAGCTCGCCAAGGTGTGGTCGATCGTGAACCACTGCGAGACCAACGCCGTGCGCGCCGGCCTGTGGACGCCCGCGCTCGCCGAAGCGTTCGCGGCCGAGGAGCGCTCGATCCTCCTCAACACCTCGAAGGAGCGGGTGGTCAGGCCGTCGCTCGCCGAGCGCATCGCGCGCATGCGCGGGGGCGCGCTCATGACGCGGGAGCCGATCTCCGAGGTCGATGCCTGCCTCGATCGACTGCACGCAGGGCGAGCGGTGCTCGAGTCGCGGCTCATCCGCTGCAGCGTCTGGTACGCCGAGGCCGCGCTCGGCGCGCTCTCGCTCGACGCCTGCGTGAGGCTGCTCTTGCACTTGAGCGGCTCGGCCACCACCTCGGGTGGCGTCGACGCTACGCGCCCGTGGCACCTCGATCTGCTCGGGGTCGTGAGCGGGCTGCGCGACGATCGAGGCGAGCCGCGTCGCTATCACGTGCGCCTGTTGGAGACGATCCTCGAGGCCACGAACCTCGACGATTTGATGGGCGGAAAGCTCGTGCACGGCGCGCTGCTGTCGTTCCCGACCACCAAGGGCGGTGAGCAGGCGCTCGCGGTGCGCTTCTCGACCCACGAAGAGGCGTCAGCGCTGCTGACCTTGCTCTACACGTACGAGCGCAAGGCGACGGCCGAGTTTCACCACACCCTCAAGGCGCTCTGCGACCTCTACGATCTTCGCAAAGACGACTTCGACCGCGTCCACAACGAGGCCGCGTACCTCAGCTCCATGAACGCCGCCCGCTCGGACAAGGCGCGCCTGCTCGACTTCGCCAAGCCGGGGCTGATCGTCGAGGTGGGGCCTGGCGGGGGCGTCGTGCTCGACCTGCTCGCCGACCGCTTCCCTGACAGTCGGGTCGTGGGCGTCGACGCGTCGCTCGCGGTGGTCGAGGCGCACAAGGCGAAGAAGCCGTCGAAGCCGCTGTTCGACGTGATCCACGGCGACGCCTTCGAGCTCCCGAAGCTGTTCGAAGGGCAGGAAATCACCACGGTCGTCTTCTGCTCGGTCTTGCACGAGATCTTCAGCTACGTGCCGTGGGGCGATCCTCCTGCGCGCTTCCGGCTCGAGGCGGTCGACGCGATCGTCGCCGCTGCCTACAAGGCCCTCGGCAAAGGCGGGCGCATCCTCATCCGTGACGGCGTCGCGCCCCCCGACGAGCCTCGCGTGCTCGAGCTCTGCGACCCTGCTTGGCGCGCCGGCCTCGACCTCTTCCAGAAGAGCTGGGAGGCTCGCAAGATCACGTTCGAGCCCCTCGGCGCGGATCGCGTGCGCATCGGTCAGCGGGACATGCTCGAGTTCTTGACCACCTTCACCTGGGGCCCCGACTCGTTCCCCTACGAGATCCGCGAAGAGCGAGCGATCCTCCCTCGCGCGGAGCTGGTGTCGCGCCTGCTCGAGGTCTGCAAAAAGGCCGATCCGACGCGCGACCCGTGCGAGATCGCCGTCCCGCCGGATCTCGCCACGTACCTCCAGCCTGGCTACCCCAAGCACCTCGAAGGCCACGCCCGCATCTTCGACGCGAGCGGTGAGCGAGAGGTGCCGATGCCCGACGTCACGGGGGTGGTGGTACTCGAGAAGCGTTGACCCTGACGCGCAGGGTCTTGGCGAGCTCGCGCCACGCGCCGATGCGGCCGCCGGCCCGCGCCGCCTTGCCCAGGCTCGAGGCCGGCTCGTTCACCACCGTCCACACCAGATCTTGCTCGAGCGAGAGGTCGAACGAGGGGTGCAGCTTCCGAGAGACCTCGACCAGATCGATCAAGCGCCCGAGCGCCGAGTCGTTGGTCGGGTCGGCGATCAGCTGAGCTCGGGTCCGCGCCATCGCGAGCCCGAGCTCGAACCCGAGGACCTGCTCGTCGAACAGCACGTTCTCGGCCCGCGCCTCGGCGAGCAGGTTGCGGAGCGCCCGCGTGTCGGGGGGATCACGGCGTACGGCGCGCAGCAGATCCGACTCGAGCACGACCCGAGACGCGGCTGTGAGCGCGCGTGGCGGCCGCACCCCGGTCGCCGCGAGCTCCGTGAGCAGGCCAGCGTTGCCCGTGAAGACCTGCCGATACGCGGTCTCGGCGACCCGCACGGCGTGCGCGAGGATGCGCTCCACGACCAGCACCCGCTCGTCGACCGGCAGGGCCCGCAGCGACTCGATGCGCAGCGGCAGCTCCTTCTCCATGTGCGCCGCGACCGCGTCGGGCGTCTCCTCCTCGAACAGCGCGAGCCAGCGCTCCGGCTCGTCGTCGTCCTGCTCGAAGCGCGCCTCGGTCATCACGCGGAGCCCGCCGCGCACCGACGGCCCCGACGTGTGCATTACCGCGAAGGTGTAGCGGTCGGTGGTGCCGGTGATGGCGCTGCGCACGACGATGCGCCCCGCCGCCAGGCGCACGTCCTCGTGCTTCGCGCTCCGCACCTCGCGCTCTTCGACGTCGAAGGCGGGGGCCTCCGTCGGCGGGATGCCGAACAGAGAGGTCACCGCGAAGCTCGCCGCGACGCGCGGCGCGTCGACCCGCGTCGGGGTGACGTGGCGCTCGTACACGTCGCGCCCGGTGGGCGCCGCGGGCGTCGTCGCCTGGGCGAAGGCGAGCCGCTTGAGCAGCTCGGGCTCGAGATCTGGTCCGCCCGTGTCGCGCGCGAGCTCGACCGCGCGCGCGGCATATTGAAGGATCTGCGCCGTCTCGATGCCGCTCACGTCGTCGAAGAACCAGCCGCAGCTGGTGAACATGAGCATGCGCTGGCGCTGCAGCTCGAGCAGCTCGAGCGATCGGCGCCCGCTGCCAGACGGCGCGCCCGGCTTGAGGTGGTCCGCGAGGAACGCCTCGACCGAACGCTCGGAGCGATCGAGCACCACCGCGATGTACGCGTCGCGCGCTGCCCACGGGTCGACGAGCACGTCACCGCCCGCGCGTTCGAAGTGCACGTCGAGGTGATCCCTCAGCCAGTCGAGCGCCTCGCGCAGCGGCCCGCGCCAGGCCTGGTTCTTCTCCGCGCTCGTCTTGCAGCCGCAGTCGGCGCTCCAGCGGCCCACTCCGTGGGCGCAGCTCCACGAGCTGTTCTCGACGATGGTGGCCTCGTCCGTCGCGGGGTGGCCGGCCAGAAACGCCGCGTAGTTCGTCAGCGTGACGCCAGGGTCGCGTTCGAAGCGTCGCAGGGCATAGGCCAGCGCCATCTCTCCGAAGCGGTGGTGGTGGCCGTAGGTCTCGCCGTCGGTCGCGATGTGAACGAGCTCGGGGCCGGTCGGCTGGGCTGAGAATCCGCCCATCAGCCGCGCAGCGAAGCCGTCGCCGTTGGCGAGCAGGCGTTCGAACGCGACGGCCTGCGAGATCCCGCCGTCGTAGAAGAACGCGGTGATGGCGCGGTCGCCGCCGAGCGCGATGCGGTACGGGCGACGCGTCTCGAGGCCGACCTCGGTCACCGCCGAGAAGCTCGAGGTCCCCTGGCGCTTGACGGAGCGCGCCTGGCGCGGCGCGAGGATGGTGAACTTGATCCCCTCGTCCGCCAGGGCGCGAAGCGAGGCCGTGCACACGGCGGTCTCGGGCAGCCACATGCCCTCGGGGGCGCGCTTGAAGCGGTGCTTGAAGTCGGCGACCCCCCAGCGCACCTGCGTGCGCCGGTCTCGCTCGCTGGCGAGCGGCATGATCATGTGGTTGTACGCCTGCGCGATGGCCGAGCCGTGGCCGAGCGCCTTCGCGCTCGCGGCGTCGGCCTGAAGCACGCGCTCGTAGGTCTGCGGCGCGCGCAGCTGCATCCACGACATCAGCGTCGGGCCGACGTTGAAGCTCAGCCGCTCGAAGTTGTACGCGATCGACGCGACGTGGTCCTCGCCGTCGAGCACGCGGGCGCGCACGTTCGGGCCGTAGCACTCGGCGTCGATGCGCTCGTTCCAGTCGTGGTACGGGCGCGCGGACTCCTGCCGCTCGATGCGCTCGAGCCAGGCGTTCTCGCGGGGCGGCTGGTAGAAATGCCCGTGGATGCAGACGAATCGACGCACGGTGCGCCAAGCGTACAACAAGCGCGGAGTTTGATAGCGTCGCGTCACGACGATGAGCACCTCTTGCCCCCGGCTCGGCGGCCTCGCTGCCGCGATCACGCTCCCTCTGGCTGTCCTCGCTTGCTCGGGGTCGGCCGTGAAGGGCGGGCCTTTCACCGGAGATCCTGCGAACTTCAGCTATGAGCTCGACGGCACCAAGGTCACGCTCAAGGCCGGCATGTTCGAGGAGCGCACCGGTGACAAACCCGACGACGTCATCGCCACCGACCTCACGGGTAACCGTCTCGACGCCGACTTCGACGGCGACTCGTCGACCGACTGCGCCGTCGTCGTCACGCGCGACGACGGCCCCATCAAGGTCCACTACCTCGCGGTCATCCCGAACGGCAGCTCGTCCGCGATGACGCTCGCCCTCGGTCGCAACGTGCTCGTGAAGAACCTCGAGCCCGACCCGAAGGGCGGCCTGGTCGTCACCCTGCTCACGCGCCCGAAGGACGTCCCCGAGGGCGACGCGCCGACGGTCGAGGTCAAGCAGACCTTCGCGGTGAAGGACGGCAAGCTCGTGCTGACGGGCAAGTCACGCGACCCGGAGAACACGCCCGCGCCGCCGCCATCCGCGTCGGCCGACGCGCCGCCCCCCGCCGCTCAGAACTGAGCCCAGCCCGGGACTCGGGGGTACGGGATCGCGTCGCGGATGTTCCCGAGGCCGCAGATGTAGACGATGAGCCGCTCGAACCCGAGGCCGAAGCCTGCGTGGGGGACGGACCCGTAGCGCCTCAGATCTCGGTACCAGCCGTAGTGCTCGGGGACCAGGCTCATCGCGCGCATGCGGGCGTCGAGGTGGTCGAGCCGCTCCTCGCGCTGGCTGCCGCCGATGATCTCGCCGATGCCGGGCGCGAGCACATCCATCGCGGCGACGGTCTTACCGTCGTCGTTCATGCGCATGTAAAACGCCTTGATCTGCTCGGGGTAGTTCATGACCACCACCGGGCGGCCGACGTGGTCCTCGGTGAGGAAGCGCTCGTGCTCGGTCTGCAGGTCTTTGCCCCACTCGGGCTGGTACTCGAACTTCTTCTTCGAGCGCTTGAGGATCTCGATCGCCTCGCTGTACTCGATGCGCTCGAACGACGAGTCGACGAACTTCTCGAGGCGATCGATGAGCCCCGCCTGCGTGACGACCCCCTTGCCCACGGTCTGCTCGAGGAACTTGAGGTCGTCCATGCGCTCGGCGAGCACCGCGCGGAAGATCGCCTTCAGGAAGCGCTCCGCGAGGTCGGCGTCGGCCGACAGGTCCGCGAACGCGATCTCCGGCTCGATCATCCAGAACTCGGCGAGGTGCCGGGTGGTGTTCGAGTTCTCCGCGCGGAACGTGGGCCCGAACGTGTAGACCTTCGACAGGGCCAGGCAGTAGGCCTCGACGTTGAGCTGGCCCGACACGGTGAGGTAGGCCTCCTTGCCGAAGAAGTCCTTGTGGAAGTCGACGCCCTTCTGCTCGTTGCGAGGCGGGTTCGCGAGGTCGAGCGTCGAGACGCGGAACATCTGCCCGGCGCCCTCGGCGTCGGCCGCGGTGATGATCGGCGTGTTGACCCACACGAAGCCTTCGTCGGTGAAGAAGCGGTGGATCGCCATCGCCGCGGCGTGGCGCACGCGCGTGATGGCGCCGAACGTGTTGGTGCGCGGGCGCAGGTGCGCGACCTCCCGCAGGAACTCGGCGGTGTGCTGCTTCGGCTGGACAGGGTACGTCTCCGGGTCGTCGACGAAGCCGACCGCGATCACCTCGTCGGCCTGGATCTCGAACGCCTGGCCTTTGCCCTGGCTCTGCACGAGCGTGCCGCGACAGATCAGCGAGCACCCGGTCGAGAGACGCTGCACCTCGGACGCGTAGTTGCCGAGCGTGTTCGGCGCCACCACCTGGATCGGGTCCTGGCAGCTGCCGTCGGTGACGTGAATGAAGGAGATGCCCGCCTTCGAGTCGCGCCGCGTGCGGACCCAGCCGCGCACCTCGACCTTGGAGCCAACCTCGACTTGCCCGGCAAGCGCGCCTTTTACGCTGATGTTTCGCACGACACCGGCGGAGATAGCCGGCTTTGCAGCGCGCGGGAAGCGCTCGCTAGGCCGCCAGCCGCTCGCCCTCTTCTGCCAGGATCTCGAGGCAGCCCGCGAGCGAGTCGCAGAACAGCAGACGCTTGCGGATCGACGCGGCGCCGCGCAGCCCGCGCAGGTATCCGGTGAGGTGGCGACGGGTCACCTTCACGCCGTACGTCTCGGTCCGCGTGGCGACGTTGGCGAGCAGGTGCTCGCGGCACAGCGCGAGCCGCTCGGCCGGGGTCGGCGGGGCCTGCTCGACGCCGTGATCGAGCAGCTGACGAACCTCGCCGAACAGCCAGGGGTGATCGATCGCGGCGCGTCCGATCATGACCCCATCGCAGCCGGTCTCGTCGAGGGCGCGCTTGGCGTCGGCCGCCGACTTGATGTCGCCGTTCACGATCACGGGGATCGACACGACGCTCTTCGCCTTGGCCGCCCAGCTCCAGTCGGCGGCGCCGCTGTGACCCATCTGCGCGGTGCGGCAGTGGATCGTGAGGGCGCGCACGCCGGCGTCCTCCAGGCGCCTCGCCAGGTCGACGATGGGCATCTCGTTCTCGGGCCCGTAGCCGATGCGCGTCTTCACCGTGACCGGGAGGCTGACCGTGCCGACGACGAGCTTGGCCATCTCGACCATGGCGGCGGGGTTGCGCAGCCACCCGGCGCCGGCGCCTCGGCCCGCGATCTTGGGCACCCAGCACCCGCAGTTGATGTCGACGAACGCGGGGCGCGCGGCCTCGGCGATGCGGGCGGCCTCGGCCAGGCGAGCCGGATCCGAGCCGTAGATCTGGATCGCCGTCGGCCGATCGTCGGGCTCGAGCACCATCTTGCGCTTTGCCGTGCGACACCCGCGCAAGAGCCCCTCGGCGTTCACGAACTCGGTCACGCACAGATCTGCGCCGCGGCGCCGGCAGAGCGCGCGAAACACCGCGTCCGACACGTCCTCCATCGGCGCCAAGATGGCGGGCCGCGCCTTGAACAGCGCCTCGAAGGGCTGGCTGGCCGACGCGCCCAGGGGGGAAGCCAGGGGCAGATCCACGGCGAGAGACATGACGGTGCGACGCTGTCACACCCCAACCCAGCCGACAACGCGGTTCTTCGGGGAACAAACTCGACAGCTGCCAGGCGCTCGTGTAGAGACTCGAGCCGCATATGCTGATCGACACGGGCCTGCTGCGTCGCGCGAGGATCGAGAACGTGGAGAGGTTGGCAAAGGCGCTGGGGGTCGACGTTCCGCGTCGCCGTCGCGACAACGTGTACGCGAACCAGCTCGTCAGCGCGGTCGCGACGAAGATTCGTCGCGAGGCGATGATGGAAGAGCTGCGTCGCCTCACGGGCCTCGCGGGCGGCACCACCCGCCGCACGATGCGCGTCTGAAGCTATCCTCCTTCGCCTGATGCGAAGGACCCCAGCCCCGTCGTTTGCGCCGCTCTTCGCGGCGCTTTCGCTTTTCTCCTGTCGACCCGAGGGCGCGCCGGCCGAGCCGGTCAGCCCCGGCGTCTCGTCGACCGCGTCGGTGGCGACGGGCGGACCTCCGGGCGCCGGCGCTCCGCTGTGCGGACCCGCTCTCCCGGGCGAGAGCCCTCGCGCCAAGGGGCTGCTGGCTTTGTCGTCGGGCAAGGTCACCGAGGCGGCGCGGCACTTCGAGGCGGCGGTGCGCGAGGCCCCGGGCGACGTGGCCTCGCAGGTGCTCCTGATCGCCTCGAAGAAGGAGCAAGAGCGGCGCAGCCTCGCGCTCGAGGACGCGCTCAACCAAGAGAAGCCGACGGTCCTCGACATCAACGCGAAGCCAACGGCGCCCCCGTCGCAGCCGGGCGACGCCGCCAAGGTGCGCCTCAAGATCGCCTCCGAATCGAAGAACCTCGTCGTCGACGACGCCGATTGGTTCAAGGACAACGGGCTGCGCAAGGTCGTCAGCCGACCGGCCCAAGCAGACGTCCCCGAGCACCTCCCGCGGCGCCACCTGGGCGCACCGCTCACGCTGCTGTTCGACCACGGCGACCACCAGATCGGCGTCTACAACGCGTCGATCGTCGTCGCGTCTCCCACCAGCGAGCCGCGCACGTTCTCCTTCTCGCCGCAGCTCGCGTGGACCGAGGCGGCGCAGGTGGTCGGCGACTCGCTGCTGGTGGTGGCTCAGTACCACCAGTCTCACAACCAGCGCAGCAGGCTCTATTCGTTCGAGCTCACGAGCGGCAAGCTCCGCTGGGCTTCGGAGAACGACGTGATGAACGCGCAGACGTTCGCGGTGACCAAGGATCACGTCGCGACCGGCTTCGGTGGGACGGGCGTCCCCGACCACGTGTTCTGGATCGATCGCGCGACGGGCAGCACCCTGCAGAAGGTCGCGCTGAAGTCGGCGCCAGATCACGTCCAGCTCAAGGAGGGCCGACTCTTCGTGCGCACCTACGACACGAACGTGGTGCTCGACGCCTCGTCGCCGATGGCCGCAGCGCCGCCGGCCACGCTGCCGCCGCGAGCAGAAAGCGCCAGGGCGGCGTGGCCGGACTCTGCCCGCTGCGCGGTCGAGCGGGCGATCGCCGCGACCGAGGCCCGCGACCAGCCGAAGCTCGCCGCCGCGGTCGAGGCGCTCCAAGCCGAGAAGATCGAGGCGAGCTTCGCTGGCGCGTTCGACGGCGCGCTGCGGTTCTTCGAACAGCAGAAGGCGAGGGGAGGGCTCGACCTGGCGACCGTGAAGCCGGTCAAGATGCCCGCCCCGCCCTGGGACGCGACCGTGCTCGAGCCCGCGGGCCCCGCTCCCGCGTCGACCCCCAAGCTCGTGAAGCTCTCGACGTCGAAGGGCGGCCAGCCGCTGGTGATGCGGCGCGGAAAGTATGATCCGGCACGACCGTGGATCATCCCGCCCGTCGAGAAGGGCAAGGTCCCGTTCGGCGCGCGAGGCGATATCCCCAGCCAATACGGCCTGGAGGATCTTCGCGTGATCATCCCGAGCGGTGACCGGCTGCTGCTCGTCTACGGCGGCCGCTACCTGGCGGTGACGCGCGGCGACGAGACCGAGGCCATCTTCGATCTGGAGACGTACAGGCACCCGCCGAAGGTGAGCGACCAGTGGAAGGAGTTCGCCGTCTCCGACGTCACGTACGCCCAGGTCGCGGACGGCGTCGTGTATGTCGCCAACGGCGGAGGGTCCTACGCGAAGGAGATGTTCGGGAAGAAGGCGTTCGTCAGCGCGATCTCCCTGTCGACGAAGAAGCTGCTGTGGCGCAGCAAGCCGCTCGTGCACGGCGCTGGCCCCTTCGCGCTGACGAAGGACTTCCTCGTCACTGGCTACGGCTTCACCGACGAGCCCGACAACCTCTTCGTCTTGCGACGCGACACCGGCGCCGTCGCGGCGAGCATGCCTCTCGAGAGCGCACCCGACGAGGTCAGCATCAACGGTGATCGCGTGACCGTGCAGGCGTACGCCCACAGCTACGAGATCGAGCTCAAGCGCTAGGCTTGTCGTCGCCTTCGTCGCGCGCGGTGTCGGGCGCGGTGCTCTCGGTCGGCGGCCGCGCGTCGACCTCGGTCGGCGGGGCCGCGCTCTCGGGCTCTGCCTCGGGCTCAGGCGTCTGGGGGTTCGCGCCGGGGCGATCGAGGCCGGGGGTGCGCCGGCGAGGTCGCGGGTGCGCTCGTAGAACGCGCGCAGCCGCTCGTGAGAGCTCTTGGCGCGCCCCTTGGCGAGCTCGAGCACCTCGGCGCGGACGGCCGCGTTGATCGGCGTCGCGACGCCGACCTCGGCCCCGCGCAGGACCACCTCACCGTTCAAGAACTCGATCGCCGGTGGACGACCTCGCTCGATCGCCGCCAGCATGGAGGAGCGCAGCCGCCGGTAGCGAGCACCCACCGCGAGCAACAGGGCGTGCTTGGCGACCAGGCTCGCGCTGCCGACGCCGGCGGCCTTCTCCGACGGCGTGAGCGCGATCCAGTCGAGATCGAGGGTGCCGGAGACCTTCTCGAGCTTCACCCCGGCCGCCCGCGCGACCTCGGTCACCTCGGTCATGATCTCGAGGGCGAGGCGCCGCACGTGCCGCTGGCGCATGAGCACGCCGAGCCGATCGCCGCCGATCGTCCCGAGCGACGAGATGGCGCAGTTGATGGCGAGCTTCGACCAGCGCGAGCCTCTCAGGTTCTGCGTGGTGGTGGTCGGGCCGATGCACTCGAGCACCTGCGCGAGCTCGGCGAGCCGCGCGTCGTCGCCGCCGTCGAGCCGACCGATCTGGAAGCCCCCGGCGCTGGTCCGGTCGTAGAGGCCCGGCTCGAGCATGCTCGCGCCCCACGCGACGATGGCGCCGATGACGCGATCTTCGCCGACGATCTTGGCGATTCGCTCCTCGCACAGGCCATTCTGGAAGGCCACCATGCGGCCGTCGTCCGCGAGCAGCGGCGCGACCGAGCGCGCGGCCTCCTCGACCTGAGGCGGCTGGGTCGCGAGCAGGATGAAGTCGAACTTCGGCGCGCTGGCGGGGACCTTGACCGCGACGCGCCCCCGCACCGTGCCGGGCGCAGCGTCGCCGCGGACGCGGAAGCCATTCGCGTCGATCGCGTCGGCGATGAGCGTGTTTCGCGTCAGCGTCAGCACGTCGTGGCTCTGCTCGTTGAGGTGCGCAGAGACGACGCCGCCGATCCCCCCGGCGCCCACGACCAAGAAGCGAGTGGCCACCTCAGGTCTCCCCGGGGCGCTCCGCGCCGGGCTTGCCGGCCGGGTCCTCGGCGGGCGGTGGCGGAGGCACGGCCACCGACGACTTCGGCGGCTCCTCCTCCTCTTCGTCTTTCTTCAGGATCTGGGAGACGACCACACCGCCGGCGAGGGTGAGCACGATGACGCCGAGCGAGATCCAGGACGGCGGGTGCCACCACATCGACAGCAGCATCTTCACCCCGACGAACCCGAGCACGATGATGAGGCTGTATTTCAGGTACGCGAACTGGCGCAGCAGGCTCGCCAGGGCGAAGTACAGCGACCTCAGGCCGAGGATCGCGAAGATGTTCGACGTGAAGACGATGAAGGGGTCGGCGTACGACTTCGCGTCGAACACGCCGAACACCGCGGGGATCGAGTCGACCGCGAAGAGCACGTCGCTCGCCTCGACCACCACGAGCACGAGGAAGAGCGGGGTGAAGACCCTCTTGCCGTCGACGGTGGTTCGGAACTTGTCGCCGTCGAGCTTCGACGTGAACGGCAGGTACTTCCTCGACACCTTGACGATGGCGCTGTCTTCCGGGTCGAAGTCGTCGTCGCCCTTCGAGGCGGCCATCTTGTAGGCCGTGTAGACCAGGATGGCGCCGAAGATCTGGATCGACCATTTGAACGACGCGATCAGCGCCGCCCCGAGGAGGATCATCGTGATGCGCAGGATGACCGCGCCCAAGATGCCCCAGAACAGCACCCGGTGCTGCAGCTCTCCCGCGATCTTGAAGTAACGGAAGATCAGCGCGATGACGAAGATGTTGTCGAGGCTGAGGCTGAGCTCGACGAGGTACCCGGTGAAGAAGTAAGCGGCCGCCTCTTGGCCCGTGAGCGGGTGGTGTCCCGCCGGCGCGTCGACGCCCAGGCCGAACAGTTGGTTCTGGTAGATGAAATAGACGCCAACGTTGAACGACAGCGCGACGCAGATCCACAGCCCGGTCCACTTGAGCGCGCTCTTGGTGGACGGGATCTCGTTCGACTTGTGGAAAACCCCGAGATCCAGCGCCAGGAACAGCGCGATCATCAGGAGGAAGCCGCCCCAGGCTAGGAACTGCACGCCCATGAGTTACCCGGGCCGACCCGCAATGTCGAGCGCGAGCTGACTCACCCTGGCAGCAACACGTCGAGGGCTCTGGGGACGACCTCGACCGTCAACGGAAGGCTCCCGAGCGGCTCGCCGTCGACGTCGAGCAGGAAGACCGGATCGATGTCCCGGTTCTTCAACACCAGCTCCACCTTGTTGCAGGAAAAGTGCCGAACGTCGGGGCTCTTGAGGTGGGCGCCGGAGTAGATGGCCGAGCTGGCCGTCGCGAACTTGAGCCGAGAGGCCCCGCCCAGGTCCACGATCTCGAAGACGCCATCGTCGACGCGCGCCATGGGCGCGACGTGCATCCCCGAGCCGAAGTATTGCCCGTTGCAGATCGCGATGGTGCGCGTCTTCAGCTCGAGCTCGCGCACCTCGCCGTTCAGCTCGATGCGCGCGGCGAGCACCCCGACCTGGCTCTTGAGCAGGGCGCGGGTCGAGGCGGCGAAGTACGCGACCGGGCCCGACATCCAGCGGCTCAGGTCGGCGACGTAGCGATCGACGAGGCCCCCCATGCCGGCCGAGAGGATGTTCACGAAGTAGGCTCGCCCCCGCTGGCCACGGGTGTCGGTGTGCTCGAACCGGCCCACGTCGATCGGCTTCTGTGGCCCGCGGCGATCACCGAGAGGTAGCGGTCGAGCCGCGGCTCGATGCCGAGCGTTCGGCACAGGTCCGAGCCGGTGCCGCGGCCGATGATCCCGAGGGTCGTGCCCGCGTGGCCCGCCTCCTTCGCGAGCATCAGCCCGTTGACCACCTCGTGGATGGAGCCGTCTCCGCCGGTGGCGATGACCAGGGACCGTCCCGCAGCTGCGGCCGCTCGGGCGATCTCGACCGCGTGCCTCGGGCGCTCGGTGAGCGCCAGGTCGACGCCGCCGATCGCCGCCTCGATGACCTTCTGCATCGCCTCGACGCCCTGTCCCGCGCGGCCCCCACCGGCGCGTGGGTTCAGGATGACGAGCGGGCGGCTCGCTGAGCCAGCGCCGTTCGAACCGGCGCTCACTTCTTCTTCGCCTTTGCGGCGTCCTTCAGCTTGGCGAGCGCGTCGTCGTACGAGCTCTTGAGGTCCTTGGTGCGCTGCTCGAGGTCCTCGAGGTTCTTCTTCGCGTCGATCTCCGCCTGATCGACCTTCACGAGCTGGGCCTCGGCTCGCTTGACACGCTCTCGGCGGTTCTTGTCACCCTCGGGCGACGACTTGCCGGCCTGCTTGGGCGGCGCGTTCTCTTCCTCCAGGGTGCGCTTGATGTGCTCGCGCGCGGCGGCCGACGCCGTGACCATCGCCTCGAGCTCGAGCTTGGCCTCGGGCATCGCGACGTGGACCACGAAGCTCGCCTGCGAGACCTCGAAGGCGAGCTGCTCGAGCACCGGGACGTTCTTCTTTCCGAGGGCGTCCTCGTGGCGCTCGATCAGCAGGAACGAGTCGTTGGTCTGCTTGAGGCGCTCCTCGATGCGCTCCTCGAAGCCCTTCTTCAGGCCAGCGTTCACGGCGCCCCAGGCGTCGACCTCGCAGGTCTTCTGCTTCGCGGCGTAGTCGACCGCGCCGCCGATCTTCTTCGCGATCTCGTCGTGCTCGTCCTGGAAGAAGTCGATGGTGACGGTGAGCTCGCGGACCTCGGCGGCGTGAGCGCCGTCCTTGCCGGCAGTGTCGGCCGCACTGACGATCTCGAGCACGACGTCCCAGTCGGTCGGGTCGCTGACCTTGTCGGCGCCGCTGGGCATCGACGCGATCAGCTGCTTGGCCTTCTCCTCGCGCTCGCGGAGCCTCTTCGACACGCGCTCGACGCGGTCGGGGATGCGCAGGGCGGTCGACCGCTGGTCGATCGAGATGTCGTAGGGGTTCTTGGGCTCTTGCTCGCAGCCAGCGGAGCCAGCGACGAGGGCGAACATGAATCCGATCAGGAGGTTTCGCACGGACGGGATGGGACCCCCACCCATGCGTGATCGTCAACCCTCGCGTCGGGAGGTTTGGCGGCGAGGCCTGTCTCGCGGCAATTTTCCCGGCGGGCCGTACGTTCAGCCGCCGGTGCTCGAAGCGAACGGGAGCCCGGCGAGCGCGCTCGGCAGCGCGTTGCCGGGCGCGGGGCACGCGACCTTGCGCACGGCCGCGTCGGCGAGCGGCACGACCTTGACCCCGCCCTCGGCCATGTCGGCGAGCGCGTGCGCGAGGGCGTCGGAGCGCATGTAGTCGTGCACCAACAGGACGCCGCCGCTCTTCGAGTATTTCTCCATGTTGCTCGTGAGGAACGCGAAGTCGCTGCGCTTGTCGGGGACCGTGTCGCCCGACGCGCCGTGCCACATCACGTTCATCATGTTCAGGCGACGCAGCGCCTGGTCGTACAGCGCTCTGCCGGCGGCGCCATCGGTCTGCACGTAGGGACCGCCCCCCGGCGGCCGCGAGTAAAGGACGTCGTACGGGCGCTGGTCGTCGTCGTAACCGCGGGCGTCCAGCAGATCGCGGTGCCGCGCGGCGTAGGTCTCGAAGCTGTCGCGGATCTTGTGGGCCGGGAGCCACGCTGCCGGGTCGCGCTCGAAGACCTGCTCGAACATGTCGTCGAAGTCGTCACCCGAGGTGGCCACGAGCGAGATATCGATGAGCATCGCGGTGACGGCGTGCTGGCCGACGATGGTCTCGACCGTCGCCTCGGGAGCGCCCACCTTCGTCATGTTGACGTCGTGGGAGTACGAGTGGGACCCGAGCGTGTGTCCCTCGTCGACGACCCGCTGCACGAGCCTGTAGGTGTCGCGGTTGATCGCGCGTCCGACGACGAAGAACGTGGCGGGCAGCTCGTGAGC
This sequence comes from Polyangiaceae bacterium, assembly GCA_016719945.1. GTDB lineage: Bacteria > Myxococcota_A > Polyangia > Polyangiales > Polyangiaceae > Xiheicaenibacterium. Next base: position 130,497 of record JADJYE010000033.1, read on the forward strand.
CGCGAGCTGGTCGAGCACGCGGGGGGTCGCCGTCGGGTGGGGCCCGTCGTCGAACGTCAGGACTACCTCGCCCTTGCTCCACGGGTCGGTCCGGTAGAGCCCGGCGGAGCCCAGGCTCGTGCTCGCCTCCAGGCACGCCCTCGGGCTCGCCGGTTCGGCAGCGGGCAGCAGCGGGAAGCGCGTCGCTTCCGGCTGAGCCCCGAGCAGCTCTGCGAGCGGATCGGTCGCTTGGAGGGGGGCGGGCGCTGCGTGCGTCGCGCGGGCTGGCGTCGACGGCGCCTTCACGTCGGGGGGCTGGCTGCAGGCGACAGTTACGAGGGTCAGCGCGGCGGCGAGGCTCTTCTGCATCTCGCCGGGACTACCGGCGACCGTGACAGCCTCAAGCCCCTCTTCTTCTCGAGGGAGGGCTCGGGTACACCCGCTGCGTTTGGAGCTCGAGCTCGTCCTCGCCCCCGTGAACGACTCCCTGCTGGCGCTCGGCGAGGCGGAGCTGTGCGCGCGCTGGGGACTGTCCCCGGCCGAGGCCGCGAGGGGGGCCGCGTTCGTCTTGCCTCGCGACCGCGCCGAGCACGCGAGCGCGCGCGCCGTCGTGCGCGCGGAGCTCGCTCGACGCCTGCGGACCGAGCCGGCCGAGCTCGCGTTCGAGCGCGGAAGTCATGGCAGGCCGCGCCTCGCGGCGCCCTTCCACGACGCGGACATCGATTTCAACGTGGCCCACTCGGACGGCCTCGTCGTGTGCCTGCTCGGGCCCGCGGGCACGCTCTTCGGTGTGGACGTGGAGCGCGCGACGCGCCCGCGCGATCTGCAAGTGGCCAGCGACTTCTTCGCGCCCTCCGAGGTCGAAGAGCTCCTCGCGCTCGCGCCTGCCCAGCGCCTGCGCCGGTTCTACGAGCTGTGGACCTCGAAGGAGGCCTACATCAAGGCGCGCGGGTTGGGGCTGGCCATTCCGCTCGACAGCTTTCGCTTCTCGTTCACCCACGAGCGCCCGCTGCTCACGATCGAGAGCGGCGCGCCTCGGCTCGAGGACGGCAGCGCCGATCGGGGCGACGCGTGGTCGTTCCAGCACCTCGAAGAGGGCGAGCACCTGATCGCGGCAGGCGTCCGCGCCGAACCGGGCTCGCTCGTGATCCGTCGCTTCACCTGGCCTTGCGATAGGGCGCCTTGACCTCGCCCTCCGCGAGGCTCGACAGGCCGGCCCTGTCGGTGATCGACACGCTCTTGCGGCTCACCTGGACCAGCCCGCGGCTGGCGAGGGCGGCCAGCGCACGCGACAGCGTCTCGGGCTCCATCCCGAGCAGGCCCGCGATGACGGCGCGCGGCGCGCCGATCGCCTGGTTCTGGGCCTCGGCGTCGAGCAGCCAGGTCGCGACGCGGACCACCGAGTTGCCGTCGGCGCCAGCGCGCCGCGGCGCGTCGGTACACTGAGCCTCGACCACGCAGCCGAGCAGCGCGAGCGCCGCGCCGGATCGGCGGGCCAGCCACGCCTGCACTGCGTCCTTCGAGGCGACGCACACGACGACGTCCGTGACGGCGTTCGCCGTGTCGAGGTAGGTCGGGCGCTGCAGCCCTTCGAGCCCGAGGATCGAACCGGGCCTGCGGAGGGTCCACACCGCCGCCGCGCGCGCGTCGACCGCGCGGGACAGCGACACCAAGCCGCGCTTCACGAACCAGACCTTCTCCGCGGGCTCCCCCTCTACGAACAGGTTGGCGCCCGCTCTGCGAGACCGGTCGAGCATGACACAGCACTCGCCGCGGCCCACGCCCGACGCGGCCCCGATGGGGCACTTGGCGCAGGCCGGATCCCGTATCGCCACGTCGTGACCTCCTTCAGCCTGATCCGTAGCTCCGCCGAGGCGCCGCGCGAAGTGCGCTAGCAAGAATAATGCGCCCGCCGCGGCCGGGACATGATCCCGATCAAGTTAGCCGGCGTCCAGCGCTGCCAATGGCGGGCCATGTTCCCGACCCACATCGATCACCTCGACCTGTATCGGCTCCCGTGGAGCCTGACCGACAACCCCATCGCGTGGCTCGAGCCGACCCAGCAGTGCAACCTCGCCTGTGACGGCTGCTATCGCATGAACGTCCGCGAGCACAAGCCGCTCGAGGTCGTCGAGCGCGAGCTCGAGACGTTTGCGCGCCTGCGCAACTTCGATGGCGTGTCGATCGCTGGCGGCGATCCCCTGCTGCACCCTCACGTCGTCGAGATCGTCGCCAGGGTCACGGCCCGCGGGCGAAAGGCCATCCTCAACACCAACGGCGTCGCGCTCACTCGGGAGATGCTGCGCGAGCTCAAGGCGGCCGGGCTCGTGGGCCTCACGTTCCACGTCGACTCGCACCAGGGGCGGCCCGGCTGGCGAGGCAAGACGGAGCGGGAGATGAACGATCTGCGCTCTGAGTACGTGGAGCTCGTCGCCAGCGCCGGCGGGCTCTCGTGCGCGTTCAACTCCACCGTCTACGAGGACACGCTCGACCAGGTCGTCGACGTCGCAGAGTGGGGCGCGCGCAACATCGATCGCGTCCACACCGTCGTGTTCATCACCTACCGCGCCGCCAAGCTCGATGAGTTCGACTACCTCGCCGGCGGTCGCCCCGCGCCGATGAAGCAGCTCGTCTACACCACCGAGCAGACGGAGCGGCGGACCGACATCTCCGCGCGCCACGTGGCGGCCGAGCTCGCCCGCCACGACGCCCGGTACCGCCCTTGCGCCTACCTCAACGGCACGGTCGATCCCACCAGCTTCAAGTGGCTGCTCGCGATGCGAATCGGCACGCCGCGCCGGATCCATGGCTGGATGGGGGCGCGCACGATGGAGGTCTCGCAGGCGGTCCATCACCTGTGGACCGGTCGCTACATGAGCTACGCCCCCCCCTCGGCGCTCGAGGCCGGGCGCTCGCTGCTGCTCAGCGGCTGGGCGATCGACGACGACGTGCGCCGCGCTTCGCTCGCGTGGGCGCGCTCCGCGCTGAGCGACCCACGTGACGCGCTCGGTAAGCAGCACCTCCAGGCCGTCGTGTGCATCCAGCCGATCGACCTGATGGAGGATGGTCGCGACAACATGTGTGACGGCTGCCCCGACATGACGCTGCACGAGGGCAAGCTCGTGTGGTCGTGCAGGCTCGAGGAGTGGCGAGAGTTCGGCCAGCCGCTCACCGCGGTCCCGAAGCAGCGGCGCGCGGGCCAGACCGGGTGTGGACTGGCGGGCGGGAGAGGTGACGAAAAATCGACGCAGACTTGATGCCCGTCAAGTACGGCGTCGAACCGTCGACATAAACGAATCCGCGATGGACCTCGCCCTCGCGACTCGGCTGTCGCTCGCAGACTTCCACGGACCCGAGACCGACGATCCGCTGGCGCCCCCGCCCGACTACCTGGAGTGGCGGGCCGCGACCACCTGGGCGACGGGGCTCTACGAGAAGAGCCTGCTCGGCCCTCCCACGCCGCGCACCGAGCTCGACGTCGGCGGGCAGCGCCGCAAGATCCTCAACTTCGCCTCCTACAACTACCTGGGGCTCGCCAAGCACCCCGCGACCATCGCGGCCGCGAAGCGAGCGCTGGACGACTACGGCACCGGCGCGTGCGGCTCGCCCATCCTCTCGGGGATGACCGACCTGCACCGCGAGCTGGAGGCGTCGCTGTCGCGCTTCCTCGGACGCGAGTCGACCATGCTCTTCAACAGCGGGTTCGGTGGAGGGCTCGGCTCGCTGCAGGGGGTGCTGCGCAAAGGCGACGTCGCCATCGTCGATCAGAAGGTCCACATGTGCCTGCTCGACGGCGTGAAGCTCTCGGGAGCGAGCCTCGTGGCGTTCGAGCACAACGACCCGGCGTCGCTCGACGCCGCGCTCACCAAGGCGAGCGGCAAGCGGAGGCTGGTCATCGTCGAAGGCATCTACTCGATGGACGGCGACACGGCCGACCTGCCGCAGTTGCTGCCGATCGCGGAGCAGCACGGCGTCCAGGTGTTCATCGACGAGGCGCACTCCATCCTCGCGATCGGCCCGAAGGGCCGCGGCGTCGCGGCGCACTACGGCATGCACGATCGCGTGGCCGTCCAATACGCGACGTTCTCGAAGTCGTTCGCCGGCGTGGGCGGCTTCGTCTCCACGCGCAAGGAGACGCTCGACTATGTCCGCTACTACGCGAACCCGTATGGCTTCTCCTGTGCCCTGCCCCCGGCGGTCGTCGCCTCGGTGCTCGCGGGGCTCGACGTCGCGACTCGTGACGAGTCGCTGCGCACGCAGCTCGCGGACAACGCAGACTACTTCCGCGCTCAGCTGCGGGGGCTCGGGCTGGATGTCGGCCGCTCCACGACGCACGTGGTCCCCATCGTCATCGGGGACAACCGTGAGCTGTTGTACGGCCTGCAGTACGCCATGCTCTCGCGGGGCCTGTTCCTGGCGCCCGTCGATTTCCCGTCGGTGCCGATGGACGAGGTGCGGTTCCGAGCGAGCGTGACGGCCGCGCACACGCGCGCCGATCTGGACGAGGCGCTCGACATCATCGCGCGAACGGTCGTGCCCGCGCTGCGGAGGGCCGCATGAACGGCGCCATCCCCGAGGACGCGACCGTCTTTATGTTTCCGGGGCAGAGCTCCAGGTACCCCGACATGTTCGAACGCCTGGCCAGCCAGGCGCCCGAGCAGACGCGGGAGGTGCTCGGTCTCGCCTCCGAGATCTTGGAGCGCGATCTGGCGGCGCACTACCGCGCGGACAACCCCGCGATCTTCGCTTCGAACTGCGACGTCCAGCTCGGGGTCTTCCTCGCCAGCCACGTCCACCTGGTGGCCGCGGAGCGAGCCGGGCTGCGCGCGCGCCTGTCGCTCGGGCTGAGCCTGGGCGAATACAACCACCTCGTCCACATTGGCGCGCTCGACTTCGCCGACGCCGTGCGGTTGGTTAACGCGCGAGGCGCCGCGTACGAGGCGGGGCCGCCCGGCGCGATGGCCTCGGTCTTCCCGCTCGAGGGAGACGACGTCCAGGCCGTGCTCAAGCGCGTGCGCGCGATGCGGCCGTGGGTGATCGAGGTCGCCAACCTCAACTCGCCGACCCAATGCGTGATCGCGGGCGACGCGCAGGCCATCGCCGCGGCGGGTGAGATCTTCGAGCGCGAGCATGGGGTCGAGCCGATCATGATCGAGCCGCGGATCGCCATGCACTCGTCGCTGTTCGCGCCGGTGGCGGAGGTGTTCTCGCAGGTCGTGTCGCGCGTCCGGTTCCGGCCTTCGAAGCGGCCGTATCTGCCCAACGTCACGGGGCGGCTGGAGCCCGACCCGACGCCAGACCGAATCCGAGCGCTGCTCACCGCGCACGTGATCTCGCCCGTGCGCTTCCGGCACTCGATCGAGCTCATCGCCTCGCTCGCGCCACGCGCCACCTTCGTGGAGGTCGGACCGCGGTCGGTCCTCTACAACCTGCTGTCGCGCAAGTGGCTCTCGAACCGCCGCTTGCGGACCGACACGCCCGAGGGGCCGCTGGCGCTCGCGGCCGCTCAGGCGGTGGCGTCGTGACGCCCGAGGAGCTCTCCGCGCTGTCGCGCAGGGCGAAGCGCTCGGTCCTGTGGGAGCCTGCCGCCACGACGGTGGAGGTCCAGCTCGGCCGCGCCGAGGTCGAGCGGCTCCTGCCTCATCGCGACCCCTTCCTGTTCGTCGATCGCATCACCGCGATCGACCTCGAGCGAGGCGCCATCGCGGGAAGGCGCCACATCGATCCTGCGGATCCGCTGTTCGCAGGGCACTTTCCGGGGGCGCCGATCTATCCGGGGGTCCTGCAGCTCGAGACGATGGGACAGCTCGGCATCTGCCTGGCGTCCTTCCTGGCGCGCGGCGCGACCGACGTGCCGCCCGGGCACACCCCGATCGACGTCCGGGCGCTGCACATCCACTGGGCCACGTTCCAGCGGGAGGTGCTGCCCGGTGACGAGCTCCTGGTGCTGGCGACGGCCCTCGAGCGCGACGATTTCGGCGCGATCTGCGCCGGCCAAATTCTCACGAACAGAGGGGCGGGTGGCCCCGACAGCATCGCGTCGTTCGCAGTGATGGAGGTGTATTTTGTCGAACAGAGCTGAGCGCATCGCGGTCACGGGCATGGCGATCAACACGCCGCTCGGCGACACCCCCCAAGCCTTCCTGGAGGCGCTGCTCGCCGGGCGCTCCGCGCTGACCCGCTGGAAGCGGCTCGACACCTCGCGGATCTACTCCAAGGTCGGCGCCGATCTCTCCGACTACGACGTCACCAAGAAGCTCGGGGAGCTGGAGGGGAAGGTCCCTCCCGACGTCCACAAGCGCCTGCGGCGGCTGATCGCCAAGGCGCCATGGTCGACCAAGCTCTCGATGCTGCTCGCCGTCGACGGCTACCGCGACGCTGGCCTGTTCTCCGCCGGCATCGACACGGACCGCGTCGCCGCGATCGTCGCGGGGCACAACATCAACTTCAACTACCAGTACGAGAACCGGCTGCAGTTCGCGGAGGAGCCGGACTTCATGGACCCGCTGCTCGCGCTCACCGGGCTCGACACCGATCACGCGGGGTCGGTCTCCGAGGTGCTGCAGGTGCGCGGGCCGATCTATACGGTGGGCGCCGCGTGTGCGAGCGGCAACCACGCGCTGCGCATGGCGATCGACGAGGTGCGCCACCACGGCATGAAGGCCGCCATGGTCGTGGGCGCCGTGCTCGACTTCTCTCCGGTCGAGCTCCACGCCATGGCGCTGATGGGCGCCATCAGCTTCGAGAGCTTCCACGACGAGCCGTGGCGCGCGAGCCGGCCCTTCGACGTCCGCCGCGAGGGCTTCGTCCCCGCGCACGGCGGCGGGGTGCTGGTGATCGAGAAGTGGGACGACGCGGTCGCGCGCGGCGCGAAGATCTACGCAGAGGTGCTGGGCGTCGAGTGCAACGCCGACGGTAACCACCTGCCTCAGCCGTCCGCCGAGGGGCAGGCTCGGCTGATGAACCGCACCCTCGAGGTGTGTGGGCTGCGCCCCGCCGACGTCGACTACGTCAACGCCCACGCGACCTCGACGCCGCTCGGCGACCTGACCGAGCTGACCTCGATCAAGGCGGTGTTCGGCGAGCACGCCAAGAAGCTCAAGATCAACGCCACCAAGTCGATGCTGGGGCACACCTGCTGGGCGGCGCCCACCGTCGAGAGCGTCGCGGCCATCATGCAGATGAACGCCGGCGTGCTCCACCCTTCGATCAACGTCGACGAGCGCGACCCGGCGGTCGACCTCGACGTGCTCACCCAAGGACCGGTCAAACACCAGGTCGAGGTGTGCATGAAGAACTCCTTCGGCTTCGGCGGCATCAACTCCGTCAGCATCTTCCGGAGGGCGCGATGAAGCTGTTCGTGAGCGGAGGCTCGCGCGGCATCGGCGAGGCGATCGTGCTCGCCGCCGCGCGGGCGGGGCACGACGTCGCCTTCACCTATCGCTCGGGCCAGAAGGACGCGCTGCGCGTGCTCGCGGCGGCGCTCGACGTTGGGCGCGGGATCGACGTCAAGGCCTACCCGCTCGACCAGCGCAGCTCGGCGGCGGTGGAGGAGGTGGCCGACCGCGTGCTCGACGACTTCGGCACCATTCACGGCGTGGTCGCGAACGCGGGCGTGAACATCAATGGCCTGGCGGCGAACCTCACCGACGAGGACTGGAAGGAGGTGATCGACACCAACCTGACAGGGTCCTTCTTCGTCGCGCGGCAGTTCTTGCCGACGATGATCAAGAACCGCAAGGGCCGCCTGGTGTTCCTGTCCTCGCTGGGGCGCGGCGGGGTGACCGGACAGGCCGCGTACGCCGCGAGCAAGGCGGGGCTGCTCGGGCTGTCGTCCACGTTGGCCAAGGAGTACGGACGGCGCGGGATCACCAGCAACGTCGTCGTCCCCGGGTTCTTCGACACCGACATGACCCGCGAGGGGATGAGCGAGTCGAACAAGCGCTTCTGGCTCGAGTACTGCCCGATCGGACGGATGGGCGAGCTCGGCGAGGTGGCGAGCGTGGTCATGTTCTTGCTCTCCGACGGCGCCAGCTACGTGAACGGAGAGTCGATCTCGGTCACCGGCGGCCTCGACTGGGCGCCCTGAGGAGCGGAGCGATGCGCGTAGGGATCGAGAAGATCAGGGTCTACCCGACCAGCATGGCGCTGCGCATGGACCGCCTGTGTGCGGCCCGCGGCCACGACCTGGCGGACATCCGTGACGTCATGATGATCGACGAGCGATCGGTGAACCCGCCCTGGGAAGACCCGGTCACCATGGCGGTCAACGCGGCGCTGCCGCTGCTCTCGGACCAGGACCGCGCGAACATCGAGCTGCTCTTGGTGTGCAGCGAGAGCGGCGTCGACCAGGAGAAGCCGATGAGCACCTGGGTGCAGCGCTACCTCGGGCTGTCGTCGAGGGTGCGCAACCTGGAGGTCAAGCACGCCTGCTACAGCGGCACCGGCGCCCTGCAGCTCGCGGCCTCGTGGGTCGCGTCCGGGGCTGCGGGAAAGAAGGCCAAGGCGCTGGTCATCACCACCGATCAGAGCCGCATGCACCTGGGCAAGCCCTACGAGTTCGTGATGGGCGCCGGGGCGATGGCGATGGTCGTCTCCGCCGAGCCTCGCCTGCTCGAGCTGGAGCTTGGCAAGAGCGGCGTGCACACCCACGAGGTGAGCGACCTCACGCGGCCGACCTCTCGCGTGGAGACGGGCAACAGCGAGACCAGCTTGCTCTCGTACCTCAACGCAATCGATGGCGCGTTTTCCGCCTACCTGGAGCGCGTCGGCGAGAAGATCTCGTACGACTACTTCGTACGCAACATCTACCACGTGCCCTTTGGGGGCATGACGGTGCGGGCCTCGCGCGCGGCGCTGCGGCATTTTGGTGACATCTCCCGGCCCGACGCCGAGCGCATCTGGCGCAAGAAGACGGCACCCTCGCTCGCCTACCTGCGGCGCATGGGCGGGACCTACGCCTCGAGCACCTTCATCGCGCTCACCACCCTGCTGGAGCGTGAGGCCGAGCTGAAGCGCGGGGACCGCATCGGCATGTTCTCCTACGGCTCGGGGTCGTGCGCCGAGCTGTACAGCGGCCTCGTGGGGGAGGGCGCGCGCGAGGTGGCGGTCGCCGCGAAGCTCGGCGAGCTGCTCGACGCTCGCCATTCGCTGACGGTCCGTGAGTACGAGGACGCCGAGCGCGAGCGGACCGCGTACATCGACTGCGGCGACTTCGAGCCCTCGACGGACGGCTTCGGCGGTCTCTTCGATCGCGTCTACAAGGGCTCTGGCAGGCTCGTGTTCCAAGGCGCGCGCGAGCACTACCGCCAATACGGGTGGAGCTGATGGACGGGCTGCTGACGCTGGTGGTGCCGGAGGTCCTGGACGAGGGGTCGCTCGCCGCGCTCGAGGCTCGGCTCGGCGAGCTGTCCTCCTTGCCTGCCGGTCCGCTGTGCCTGCGTGGAGGACCGCGACACTTCTGTCGGGGCATGTCCTTCGCTGCGCTGGCGGTCGGCGCTGTGGACGCAGGGCCCGCGCTGCGACGCTTCGCGCGTGTGGTCGGCAAGCTGCGTAGCGCGGCGCGCCCCACGCTCGCGGTGGTCGAGGGGGAGGCGCTCGGCGGCGGCGTCGGCCTGCTCGCCGCCTGCGACCGGGTGATCGCCACGCCAGACGCCAGCGTCGGGCTCCCCGAGGCGGTGCTGGGCGTGCTGCCCGGCGTGATCCTGCCCGTGCTGGCCGAGCGCATGTCCGCGCAGAAGCTGCGGCTGCTCGCCCTCGACGGGCTCGCGCGGGACGCGCGTTGGGCCGAGCGCGCAGGGCTGTTCGACGATGTCGTGCCGCACGACCAGCTGCAACAGGCCGTGCGGCGCGCCGCGCGCTCGCTGTCGCGCGTGTCCGCCGAGCGCGTGGTCGGCCTGCGCACCTGGTCGGAGGAGGCGCGCAGGCTCCCCATCGACCAGGCGCTGCTGCGAGGGGCGGACCTCACCAGCGACCTGCTGCACGACGAGGCCGTCCGCGGCTCGCTCCGCCGCTTCGTCGAGGAAGGCGTCGCGCCGTGGGAGGCGAGCGCGTGAGCGTGACCTTCGAGACGCGCAGCGACGGCGTGGGCCTCCTGCAGATGCAAGACCACGCGGGCCGCAACGCCATGTCCGAGCGCTTCGTCGGCGAGCTGACGCGCGCCCTCCGCGCGGCGGCCGCCTGGCGCGAGGGTAAGGTCGTGGTGCTCTCGGGGCTGCCCGAGATCTTCTCGAGCGGCGCGGACCGCGAGACCCTCGTGGGGCTGGTGTCCGGACGGCTCTCTCCGACCGACATCTTGTTGCCGAAGCTGGTGCTCGACCTGCCGGTGCCGGTCATCGCCGCGATGGAGGGGCACGCCGTCGGCGGCGGGCTCGCGCTCGGCCTCAGCTGCGATCTGGCGGTCTTGGCGCGCGAGAGCCGCTACTGCGCGAGCTTCATGAACATGGGCTTCACGCCGGGCATGGGCTGCACGCGGCTGCTCGAGTGGGCGCTGTCGCCCGCGCTGGTGGCCGAGCTGCTGTACACCGGCGTGGCCAAGCGCGGTCGCGATCTCGAGGGCCACGCGGGCGTGAACGCCGTCGTGCCGAGGGCGGAGGTCATGCCCCGCGCGCTCGACCTCGCGGAGCGCATCGCCGACAAGCCGAGGCCGGCGCTCGAGCTGCTGAAGCGGACGCTCTCCCTGCCGAGGCGACGAGCCTTCGAGGAGACCCTCACGCTGGAGTCCTTCATGCACCAAATCACTCTGCGCGACCCATCGGTGCTCGCGGGGATCGAGGAGCACCATGTTGAATGATCTGCGAGGCAAGGCCGTCGTCGTCACGGGCGGCACCATGGGGATCGGTCTGGCCACCGGCCTCGCGTTCGCTCGCGAAGGAGCGGACGTCTGGCTCACCTACCGCTGGGGCTCGGCCGACGATGCGGAGGTGGAGCGGGCCTTCACCAGCGAGGGGCTGCCGCCTCCCAAGCTCGTGCAAGCCGACGCGGCGAACGATGACGACACCTTGGCCCTGATCGACCGCATCAAGCACGACCACGATCACGTCGAGGCCTTCATCTCGAACGTCTCCTTCGCGCTCGTGACTCGCGGGCTCGACGACTACGACCAGCGCGCGCTGCACAAGAGCATCGACTACAGCGCCTGGCCGATGTTCGCGATCCCGCGGCACATGAGCCGCGTGATGGGGCGCTGGCCGCGCTACATCATCGGGCTTTCGAGCGGAGGCCCGGACGCGTTCTACAAGAACTACGACTTCGTCGCGGGCACGAAGGCGCTGATGGAAGCGCTCGGGCGCTACATGAGCTACCGCCTCTTCGGTCAGGACGTGCGCGTGAACGTGGTGCGCTCGCGCCTCGTGCGCACCGAGTCGTTGCGCGCGACGTTCGGTCCAGACTTCGAGGAGTTCGCCGAGCGCTTCAACATGAAGCGCCAGTTCGTCACCTGCGAGCAGGTCGCCGGGACCATCCTCGCGCTGTGCAGCGGCCTGCTCGACGCCATGAACGGTCAGGTCGTCATGGTCGACCACGGCGCCACCTTCTTCGACAACCTCATGCGCTTCTACGCAGAGCGAGACACGCTCGCCCTGCGCAACACCACCCCAGGAGAACACCCATGAAAAGCCGCGATCTCGTCCTGTCCATCGTCAAGAAGCACCTCAGCGAGGCCGTCGACGGCTTGAGCGTGGAGGCCATCGACCCGGCGCGGTCGATGAAGGACCTCGGCGCCAACAGCCTCGACATCGTGGAGGTCGTCTCGAGCTCGATGCGCGAGCTCAAGGTGAAGATCCCTCGCTCCGAGCTGTCGAAGCTGACCAACATCGATCAGCTCGTCGATCTGCTGTACCGCACGGTCAGCGAGCAGGCGGTCCAGAAGGCCGCCCCGTGATCGCCGACTACCGAGGCAAGGCGGTCCTGGTCACCGGCGGGACCGCCGGGATCGGGCTGGCGACGGGGCTGGCGTTCGGCCGGCGCGGCGCGAGCTGCACGCTGACCTACCGCTTCGGCACGGCCGACGAGGACGCGGTGCGCGCGGCGTTCCGCGAGGCGGGCGCGCCCGAGCCCGACATCGTCCAGGCGGACGCTGGACGCGACGAGGACACCGCCGCGCTCCTCGCCCGAATGAAGGAGCGACACGCCTCGATCGAGGCGCTGATCGTGAACGTCTCGAACGCGCTCGTGACCCACAGCCTCGACGACTACGACAAGCGCGGCTTGCTCAAGAGCGTCGAGGCGGGGGCCTGGCCGCTGGTCTCGTACACCCGGCAGAGCAGGAGCGTCTTCGGCGCCTACCCTCGGTACATCATCGGCATGTCGTCCACCGGGCCGGACCACTTCGCGGTGGGCTACGACTTCGTGGCGGCGTCGAAGAGCGTGATGGAGACGCTCTGTCGCTACATGTGTTACCGGCTGCACGGCGAGGACGTTCGCATCAACGTCCTTCGCTCGCGCAGCGTGAAGACCGCCGCGTTCGAGAGCACGTTCGGCAAGGAGTTCTGCGAGTTCGCTGCTCGGTTCTGCGACGAGCGGCACTTCCTCACGCCCGATGAGGTGGGGGAGGCGGCGCTGGCCCTCGCGAGCGGTCTCATGGACGGCGTCAACGGCCAGGTCGTGACGGTCGATCGTGGCACGACGTTCTTCGACGACCTGATGCGCCTGTACGAGGAGCGAGACGCGCTCGGGCTGTGAGCGTGGGCCTGGCTAGCCCCAGACCACGCCGCGGTCCCGCAGGTCGGCGATCGTCTCGCGCAGGGTGTCTTGAGGGTCGCGCGGCGCCCAGCCGAGCTCCTCCTTCGCCTTGGTCGAGTCGACGTACCAGAAGTACTGCGCCATCTCGAGGCTCGTCTCGTCGAAGCGCGGCTTGGTGTTGGTGCGGGTCGCGAGCGCTCGGTCGAGCGCGGCCCCAACCCTCGCCAGCAGCAGCGAGCGCGGGGCTCGGGCCGCGGGCGCCTTCACCCCGCTGAGCCGCTCGAGCTTGCCGCAGAACGACGCCATGGTGAGGTTCTGCGCCGCGACCAGGTAGCGCTCGCCGGGCCGCCCGCTCTCCCACGCGAGCACCATCGCGTTCGCGGCGTCGCGGGCGTCGACGAAGGAGATGCCTCCGCCCGGCAAGACCGGGATCCGCCCGTCGATGAAGTCCGCGACGTCGCTGGTGGACGAGCTCTTCACGTCGCCCGGACCCAGCAAGAGCGTGGGGCTCACCACCACGACCTCGAAGGCCGGCGGGTCGTTGCGCTCGAGGGCGGCCATCTCGGCGTAGAGCTTCGAGCGGTAATACGGCCAGCGGCCGATCAGATCGACCGGCGGCGCGGCGCGCTCGTCGCGGACCTCCTTGGGGTCCTCCGACACCGCGATCGTGCCGCTCGTGCTCGCGACGACCGCGCGCCGGACGCCCGCCTTTCGCGCCGCGTCGAGCACGGTCTTGGTGCCCGTCACGTGGACCTCGTACAGCTCCTCGGCGTCGGCGGGGTCTCGAGAGACCTTCCCGGCGCAGTGGAAGACAGCCTCGCAGCCGGCCGCCGCCGCCTCGACGCTCGCCGCGTCCAGCACGTCGCCGCGAGCGAGCACGACGCCGGCCGGGAGCGCACCTGCAGCGTCGCCGCGCACCAGCGCGACCACGTCGTGCCCGCGCAGCGCCAGCTCTTCCGTGACGTATCGGCCGAGGAACCCGGTCGCACCGGTGACCAACAGGCGCTTGCGCTTGCTCATGACAGGTCGAACACCTTTTGGAACGTCTGGAGGAGGGCGACGTCGTTGCTCTTCACGGCGCCGGTCATGAACTCCATCGGGGTCGGCACGTACGCCTCACGCACGATGCGGAAGAAGATCTCCGGGCTCGTCTTGAGCACGCAGTCCGCGACGCCGGAGTCGGGCTTGCCCTGCGCAGCCGAGCATTTTTCGGGGTCTACGCGCAGCGTCCATTTCTCGTCCGCCTCGGCCCCGAGCGTGAAATAGAAGGTGAGCGGTTTGTCCACGCGATCGGCCCGGAAGCGGCCCTCGAGCTCTCGAAACAGCTTCACCAGCGGACGCTCGGGCGCCTGCGCCTGGGCCTGCACCTTCACGTCGCTGTCGCGATCCAGCTGGCGGATGTCGAGCACCGTGCCGTCCTTCAGCGCGCGCACGGCCTGCTCCGCGATCTCCGCGACCTTGCGGCACGCGGCGCTGAACTTCATGCCCTCGGTGAGCCGCTTCAGATCAGCGACCGCGAGCGGGAGCCCGATCCGCGCGTAGATGTCGCGGCGGGTCGGCAGACGCGAGCCCTTCCTCATCGCCTCGTACGTCCCGCCCAGGTACACCGGCAAGATGTCGACGTGGCTGGTCAGCGCGAGGTAGCCGATCGCCGGCTTGAACTCCTGCAGCGCGCCGTCGGGCGAGCGCGTCCCCTCGGGGAAGATGAGGATGGTGCGCCCCCGCTCGAGGTGCTCGTTGGCGATGCGCAGCGCCTGCCTGAGCCCGCCCTTGCGGTCGAACGGCGCGAGGTTCGTGAAGTTCTCGAAGTACGCGCGCCGCCACTTGTTGCCCTCGAAGAAGTAGTCCTGCGCGGCGAGCGAGACCATGTCCTCGCCGTACGTGCCGAGCGCGAACTTCACGAAGCCCATGTCGAGGTGGCTCGCGTGGTTCGAGGCGACGATGGTGTTCCGGTTGTGCGGGATGTGGGCGCGGCCGAAGATGCGGGGGCGCATCAGGCGCTCGTAGAAGCCCATCTGCACGCGCGTGAGGGCGCGCTTGGTCGCCTCGGCGACGGGCTCGGGGACGATGATGCGGTCGTCCTCCGCGGGGGCCTCGTCGGTCACCACCTCGATCGACTTCGCGTGCGCGGTGCGTCGGACGAAGTCCTCGATGTCCGCCACCGTCTCGCACTTCGCGAGCTCCTTCGGGTCGAGCGTGACGCCCGCGGCCGACTCCAGCGCGCTGCCGAGCTCGACCGCCAAGAGCGAGTCGACCCCCAGATCGCCGCGCAGGGTGCTGCGGCTGGTCAGCTCGGAGACGGTCTTGTTGGTGATCGAGGCGATGACGTGGCGGATCTGCGTCGCCGTCCCGCCCTCGGACGCCTCGGCGCTGGCCGAGGCGTCGGCGAGCTTCTTCAGCACGTCGCGGACCTCGGAGCGCTTGACCTTGCGCGTCGCCGTGCGGGGCAGATCCGCGTCGATGAAGTGCACGATCGTGGGTCGCGCGACCCTGGGCAGCCTCTCGAAGGCCTCGCGTAGCGCCTTGTGCGCCTTGTCGCGGCGGGAGCTGCGGACCGAGGGCGGCTCGTCGTCGGCGCCCGCGGCAGGCACCGCCAAGCAGCCCACGCGCTCGCCTCCCTGGCCGTCGGGGATGCCGACGATCGACAGCTCCTTGATGCCGTCGATCGTGGCCAGCAGGGTCTCGACGTCGTCGGGGTACACGTTCTCCCCGCTCGGCCCGACGATGACCTCCTTCGAGCGCCCGACGATCGTCAGCCGCCCTCGCTTGTCCAGCTTGCCGAGGTCGCCGGTGTGCAGCCAACCGTCCGCATCGAGCACCTGCGCCGTCGCGTCGGGGTTGCCCTCGTAGCCCTTCATCACGTTGGGGCCGCGCGCCCAGACCTCGCCGACGCCCTCGGCGTCCGCGTTGGCGATCTTGATCTGCACGCCGGGGACAGCGTGGCCCACGTGACCGAGCGACGCCTTCATCGACGCCTTCGCGACCGTGAGCACGGGGGCCGCCTCGGTCAGGCCGTAGCCCTCGCTGAGGGGCATGCCCAGGCCGGCGAACAGCTTCGCGGTGTCCTTGGGGCGCGCGGCGCCCCCCGAGATCATGTGGCGCATGCGGCCGCCGAGGGCGTCGTGCACCGAGCCGAAGAAGACCCTGCCCGCGTTGAGCCCGGTCTGCTTGCCGATCAGCCGGTTGAGCTCGAGGGCGGCGTCGAAGGCGCGCATGGCGAAGGGCCCCTTCTCCTTCACCTCGGAGAGGATGCGCCGCTCGAGCAGCTGCCAGAGCGCCGGCACGCCGGCCATCGCCGTGATCTTCCCCATCGCCAGGCCCTCGCGCAGGCCGTCCGAGGTGAGCTCGCGCAGGTACACGATGCGGGCGCCGAGCATCAGCGGCAGCAACAGGCCGCAGGTGAACTCGAACGTGTGGTGCAGCGGCAGCACGCTGAGCACGTGGTCCCGCGGGGTGAGCGGGAACAGCGGCGCGAGCGCCGCGAGCAGCGACGTGAAGTTCTTGTGCATCAGCATCACGCCCTTCGGCTCGCCGGTCGTGCCGCTGGTGTAGATGATGCTCGCGATGTCTTCGCCCGAAGGGCGCGCGCTGGGCGTGCGGGCGCGCGAGAGGCGCGCCTCGCCGTCGGTCGGGCTCGTCACCTCGACCAGCGACAGCACGTTCAGGTTCGGGAGGGCGGCGCGCACGTGCGGCCCGCCCTTGTCGTCGACGCTCGCGTCCCACAGCGCGACCTCGGCCGAGCTCGCGCGCACGATGTTGAGCAGCTGCGGACCTTCGAGCGCCGGGTCGACCGGCACCGCGACCGCGCCAGCCCGGAGGATGCCGAAGTACGCGATGGCCCAGGCCGGCGAGTTCTTCCCCGACAGGACCACGCGGTCGCCCGCTTCGACGCCCGCGGCCTGCAGGGCCTCGGCCACGAAGTACGAGGCGTCGCGCCAGCTCTTGTAGGTGATGCGGGTGAGGCCGTCGTCGGTGACCTCTTGCAGGGCGAGCGCGTGGCCGTGGCGCTCGGCCACCTCGTCGAGGACGTCGAGCAGGTGATCGTAGGCCCGCAGCGCCTTGAGCTCGCGGGTCATCTTCTCGTCGATCTGCGGCAAGACCCACTTCTCGAGGCCCGGCAGGTGGACGTCGTACATCCACAGGCGCCAGTCGATCGCCTCGGGGGCCCAGATGAACTTCGCGCGCTCTTCTTCCGGCATGCGCGCGAACGCAGCTCGGGTGTTGGCGTTCGAGAAGATCCAGTCCGACTCCGCGGTGAACGGGACGAACAGATCCATGATGTCGCCCTGGCGGTCCTCCATCTTCGCGACGCCCTCGAGCGCCTTCGCGGCGGGCTTGAACAGGGCGGCGAGGGGCCCGACGGCGAGCTTGTCGAGGGCCTTGCCGACCCCGCGCATCGCGGCCGCGTTCTGGTGCGGGCCCCAGGCGCGGTAGTCCTTCTTGCTGACGCCCATCGATTCGAAGTGCTGGCTCGCCAGCTCGAACACCTTCGTCGAGGTCCCGTCGAAGACCTTCTTGCGCTTGTACAGGCCGATGAGCTCGAGGTACCGCTCCATCGAGCACGGGTTCGTGTCGGTGACGCCGTACTGGTAGACCGGGCGGTGGGTGCCGTCGATCAGCTCGCACAGCGAGGCGATCATCCCGGAGGCGACCATGTCGACCGGGATGATGTCGAGGTGGACCTTCGGGTCGCCGGGGAAGCGCACGGTGCCCTTGAGCGCCATGTAGATGAACGGAGCGCTGGTGTTGATGCCCTCGTTCCAGCCGGAGACGGGGTACTCACAGCTCGACTCGACGACCGCCGGCCGCACGATCGCGTAGGGCACTCCGCTCGCCGCGAGCACCTGCTCGCCGATGCTCTTGGTGTACGTGTAGATGTTCGACCAGCCCCAGAAGCGCGCGCGCTCCTCGCCGGCGGCGATCAGCTGGGCCTCGACGAACTTGCGCTTCACCTTCGCGAGCTCGTCCTCCAGCGCGGCGCCGCGGCACGGCTCGCCGCGGCTCGCGAGGTTCTTCTTGGCCTCGTCGAGGAAGGCGCTCTGCCGGAAGGCGTCGTTCGAGCGGTGGCGCGCCATCTTCACCAGGTCGAGGCACTCGTCGATCTCGCGCTGCGGATCCCAGTGGCTGCGCTCGAGCAGGCGCACGGGCTGGTTCTCGCCGAGCAGCTTCTCGCCCGACGCGCGCGGGAAGGGCACCTTGCCCGGCTCGACCTCCTCGATGAGGCCTGAGCGGTAACCCGCGACGTAGCAGGTGCTGGTGTGCATCACGGGCGCGCCCAGGGCCTTCGCCAGCGAGACGAGGTTGTTCACGCCGAAGGCGTTCACCTCGAGCGCCTCGTCGAGCGGCGGGTTGAAGTCGACCACGCCCGACACGTTGACGACCGCGGTGATCGAGCCCGACAGACGCTCCACGAGCTCGGGATCGATGCCGAGCCGGTCGTGGACGACGTCGCCCGCGACGGGGGTGATCTTGTCGCGCATGAAGGCTTCGAAGGCCGCGCCCGGGTGGGCTTCGCGCACGGGGTCGAAGCAGGGCGACGGGGCGATCTGCGACCAGAACCGCTCCTCGGCGGTCTGGTCGGCCTTCGGGCGCACGAGCAGGTAGAGGTGGCCGATCTCCGGGAAGCGGTGGAGCAAGAGGCCGGCCCACACCTTGCCGAGGAACCCGGTCCCGCCGACCACGACGAGCCGCGCGCCAGCGAGGAGCTTCGAGGGTACGAGCGGCGGCCCGCTCGGCGCGCCGGTCGCGAGGGGGGCGTTCGTCGCCGTGGGCACCACGCCGGCGATGTTCGCTCGGGGGTCTTTGCCGGCGTTGTCGTGGGATCGCGACCCGTTCTGCATCACGAAGGAGCTCCTCGCACACGTCGCCCGAGGTGACCGAACGGTCACCGGGCATGGCCAGCGGAGGCCGGCCGGGCCCCGGTTTCGTCCGCGACTGCCGTAGCGTCAAGCGCTTGCGCGCATCCGGCGGCTACGCGGCGCGTTACGGGTACAGCACCGCGGGCATGACGTTCGGACGAGGCCGAGTAGACTGCCGGGCGATGACCTCCACGAGACGGTCGACCCCCATGGCGATCCGAGCCCTCGCCGCCGCGCTCATGCTCGGCACCGGGGCCCTCATCGGCTGCGAAGACATCGGGCGCATCAACGAGTGCAACGCGGTGATCGACGTCATCAACAAGGGCTCGGCGGCGCTCAAGGATCTGCACACCGCGACCGACCTCGAAGCGCGCGTGGCGGAGCTGAGCGACCTCGACAAGAAGCTCGCGGCGACCAAGGTCGAGCGCGCCGAGCTGAGAGCCTTCGTGGAGGAGTACCGCAAGCTGCTCGCGGACGTCATCGTCTACGCGAAGGACATGGAGTCGACGACCGAGTACTCCGAGGTCGAGCGGCGCAGCGCCGATCTATCGAAGCGCGAGAAGGACCTCGTCGATCGCATGAACGGCTACTGCCGCGGGTCGTAGGGCGCAGACCAGGGTGATGGCCGCCGGCGGCGGCGGGGAGGGCTGCGTCCCGCACGGCGGGGGCGGTCTCCCGTGCTCGGTCGGCTGGGGACCCCTCGCCTGCGGCGCGTGGGGAGGGCTGCGTCCCGCACAGCGGCGGCGGTCTCCCGTGCTCGGTCGGCTGGGGACCCCTTGTCTGCGGCGCGTGGGGAAGGCTGCGTTCCGCACAGCGGCGGCGGTCTCCCGTGCTCGGTCGGCTGGGGACCCCTCGCCTGCGGCGCGTGGGGAGCTCGCCGCGGGCTCCCCAGTCACCCGCTGCGCGGGTGACAGCCCGCGCGAGAGCCAAGCCCAAACGCCTCGACGCGCCTCCGGCTCGCCCCAGCCGCCCTCCGCGCGGGAGATCCGCCGCCGCCGCTGGGCTGCGTCGTGGCGGGGCGGCGGGGGTGGGGGGGCGACAGGGAGGCCAACCATTGGGCGAATGGTCCCCGTAGCTGTCGCAGGGCCGGGTTGGGCGTGCTCCCGACAGAGCCGGCGCGGCACGACCCTCCGGAGGGGTCGACGCTCAGACCGGCCTACGCAGCTCGGGTGGTGGCGCCAGCGGTCGAGACCGTGGAAGACGGTGGAAGGTGGGCATAGGTCGCTCGAGCGCTGGACCGCCGCAGAATCTGCGCGCCCACCACACAGCTTGCGCGGCCCTACGGTGGCCCAACTGGCACAGCCGAGCAGCGAATCAGGCATGGCGGTTGCGAAGGCGGGCGACCATGGCACGTGCTCGTTCGGTTCAGGAAGTCATCACCGAGATGGCGGAGGCGCTGCTCGCGACGCCGTCCCGGAAGAAGCGGCTGCTCTCGAAGACCTTCTGGCGAGCGTTCGGCTTCGAGCGGCGAAGCGATGAGCGCATCGCGTCGGTCCAGGCCGCGCTCGACGCTGCCCGCATCCATGTCGTCCGCCCGGAGGAAGGACTCGGGACGGAAGATTGGAACGACGACTGGGTCGAGCTGACGTACCTCGAAGAGCAGCCAGATTTGCCCCGCGTGCCCGCAACCATGCCGGACCGACCCTCGTCGGAGTGGTTCAAGCGCGTAGCTACGCAGGTGTACGAGAGCGAGCGCGAGGTGGAGTACTACCTCGCGCTGCCCCTGTTGCGAGCGTTGGGCTACGGCGATGACGATATGGCGGTCGGCTTCCCGGTGAGGATGAACGAGGGCGTGAGGCGCGTAACCAAAGAGGCCGACTGCGTCGTCTTCGATGGTCCCGGCCGCTCGCGAGCGGATGCGTTGATCGTCCTCGAAGCGAAGCGAGCGGAGCGCCAGCTCACCGAGGAGATCGCGAGCCAGGCCAGGTCCTACGCGCTGTGGATGACGACGCCCTTCTATCTGCTCACGAACGGCAACGAGCTCAAGGTGTTCATGTTCAGGGGCGCGCTTCAGGCTGACGTCAACATGCTGACCACGGCTCGCGAGCGTCTCGAGGAGGATTGGTCACGCCTGGCTCAGTTGATCGCAAAGCCGTCCGCTCGTGACTACAAGGACCGCCTCGCCGAGGCGCTGACGCGCGCCGTCTTCCCGCCGGACGAGCTCTCCGTCGCCGGCGACTCAGGGGACCGGCCCGACTGAGCGGAGTCCACCCTCGGCGCGGTCACGCGGGCAGCGCATTCCGAGCGTCCGGCCGCATGTCTTGCATCACCGTGCCGGCCTCAAGTGCGGCTCACGGCCGCTGATGGCGGAGAGGCAGACCGGAACAGCGATTGCACGCCCCCCACGCACGCGGCGGGAGTCCCGTCGGGAGGTACGGGTGTCATGGATACCTTGGGAGCGAGATTCGGCGGGTGGCTCGTCCTCGGCATCATGCTCGGCTGCACTCAGCAGGCCGGCCCCATCCGCCAGGAAGAGAAGGCCGCCACCGCTGCCGAGTCCTTGCCCGCTCCGCCCCCGCTTCCTGCGCCGACCCTCACGCATGAGTCGGCCGCGGCGGGCGTGCAGAAGGCCTGCCTGAGCACCGACGACGCCCTCGTCGAGGCGGCGCGTATCGTCGCGCCCTTCGAGCCGACGATCGCGAAGGCTATCGAGTCGATCGACGCCGCAGATGGAGCGCTCAAGGCTGCGCGCGACCAGGCGCCGAACGAGCCCTGGCCGCCGACCCTGACGTCCGTCGCGCCGATGAAGGTCAAGCACGTGTCGGGCATCTACCGTGGGCCTTTCGATGAGGGCGGCATCGTCGTCGAATCGGGCGGCGAGTACTTCTTGATCGAGAACGGCACTCCGCCGCTGATCGCCACGATCCTGCATGGGTACGTTGAAGACACGGGGCGAACGGTGACCCTCAGCATCGGGCGCGCTGGGCGGGTCGCCAAGGTCGTCACCATCTCTAGCAAGGAGACCTACGACGACGATCTGCGAGACCACCGCGATCGGGTCGCCGAAGGCTTGCAAAAGGACCGGGAGGAGCGGCTTCGTTACGAGCAAGACCGTCGCCGCTATCTCAGCGCGCTCCCGCTCGCGAACAAGAAGACCAAGGACGAGTCGGCTCGCGCGGACAAGGCCCGCGGCATCCTGCTCGCCGAGACGCGAGCGAAGTTCTGCCCCGGGGCGCCCGCGGCGAAGGCGAACTCGGCCGTCCCGACGCTGAAGCCTCAGTCGCCACGTTCCAAGCCAATAGGAACGCCCGCGAAGCCCTCGCCGCCACCGCAGGAGGTCGCCCCCATGAGAGACCTCGATGAGCCCCCGACAGCGCAGGCTGAGCGGAAGCCGGCGCCGAGCAGTGTGCCGGTGGGTATCGGGCTCATTGAGCGTCCAAGCGTGAACGTCGAATCTTTGCCGCCCGAAGTCTTCATGATGCCCGGCGCGCCCAAGGAATGACGCGCCACCTCCGGCCCGAGGTCGCGTCTCAGAACCGAACGCGGTGAGCAAGGGAGTTGAGGCATGTCTGCGCCTGAGACAACTGATGACGATCGGCCGAAGACGAAGTGCCCCCATTGCGCTGAGTACATTCTCGAGGAGGCGTCCGTCTGTCGATTCTGTGGCCGCGAGGTCACCCGCGTGCTGCAAGCGACGCCAAAGCAAGACGAGCGCCTAGCTCAGGCGATGCTTCTGGCTCCCGTCTTCGCAAGCGTCTTGATCTATTTCTGGATTGGCTCCATGAACCTGCTTCAGGGGCCGAGCTCCTCACTCGCCGTCGTCGGCATTGGCACCATTGTCATCACTTCAGCGCTTGCGGCCGCGGACGCCAATCGACTCGGAATCGGGGCGCCTGGTGATCCGCACAAGGGGACCAGTCCGGTCGGCTGGGCCGCCTTCATTCTGCTGTTTTGGATTGTCGGTTACCCAGCCTACTTGTATCGCCGCAAGACGTATGGGGCTCAGTCGTACCTGTTCGTCGGCATCTTGGTCGGCCTGCTATTCATCGTCAGCTGGTTCGTCATGGGCTCGGCGATCGAAGTGCGACAGTCGGAGATTCGCGGCATCCCGGGGCGGTAGGTAGCTCCGAGACGAATGGCGACCGACTTGGAAGAATCCCGCCCTCAACCTCCGCCGAACGCCAACCGCTGCGCCTCCGCTGCTCGCGGCTCGAAACCCCCTCCGAGCAGCCCCGCGAGCCGCGTGAGCGGGACGGGCCTCAGGGCGACGCCGCCCTTGGTGCCTCCGCTGATGACGTCGCGAATCTCCACGCGGGCCTCCTTCGCGTGGTCATCCTCGGTCGGAAACAGGATGACCGCGACGTCGTCCCCCGCGCCGCTCGTGGCGTACATCGCGAGCTGGTAGAGCATCTCGCGCGGCAGGGCCTTCTGCCAGAGGTCGCGGTACTTCGCGTCGAGCAGCACCGGCTTGTGGGGCCTCTCGGTCACCGCGAAGTCGGGGCGAGGTGCGGGCGCGCGGCGCTCTCGGGGGTTCGCGTCGGGGGCATAGCGGAGCAGTCCGGTGAGGGCGCGCTCGTCGACGACCTGGCACCCCGGCAGGTGCTGCCGCAGGAAGCGCCCGACGAGCGCCTGGAAGAAGCGGTTCATGTCGAACAGGAAGCCGGGGAGGCGAACCGTCGTCTCGTCGTCGAGGGTGACCGCTTGGCCGTCGAGGAGCAGGCCGATCAGCTCGAGGGCAGGGGCGGCCGTGGCCTCGAGCCGGGTCAGCCCGCGCTGGGCGCGCATCAGCCGGGCGCGCGTGAGGGGCACGCTCTGTACCTCGACACCGAGGCGCGCCGCGAGTCGGCGGAGCGCCACGCGGAGGTCGCCGTCCGTGGCGATCTCGGCCGCGAGGCCGAGCCCAGCCCGCAGCGCCTGGATGACCGGGTGGTCGGCCGAGCGCGGGTGATGCCTACACGGCAGCGTCGTGGCGGGGGCGGCGCGGCGCGCGAGGGCGCCGACGTCGATGCGGCCGCGCGGCAACGACAGCTCCTCGGCGCGCTCGACGTAGCGCCGAGGCAGGCCCCGGGCGACCAGCTCGCCCACCTCTCCCAATAGCTGCGCGGCGAGCAGGTCGGGGAGCAGCGCGCCGCTGGTCGCGAACGAGGTCGTGCCGTCACGAACCACGTCGCGCAGCCCGTACGCGTAGCGGACGAGCGTGAGCAGGGCGTCCTTCGCGAGCTTGGGCTCGATGGTGACAGTTAGGGAGCCGAGCTGAACCCGGCCGACGAATGACGAGGTGCGGACTCGAAGCCCCGCGGCGAGCTCCTCGATCGTGAGGCGACCTGCCCGCGCGAGGTCTGCGGCAGCGCGGCGCTCCGCGGCGCCGTCGAGCCGCAGGCCCAGGAGGACGCTGCCGTCGTTCGGCTCCTCGGTCGACCATTCACGAAGCCGAACCTCAGGCACCCGGCGCGGTCTCCTCCGCCGGCTCGTCGTCCTCGTCTTCGTCGGTTGGTTCGGCCGCCGGCGCGAGGTCTGCCTCTGCCGCCGCCTTGGTGGTGATGCTCAGGAACGCCTGGAGGATCGTCACTGCAAGGCGTCGTAGCGCTCCGGCTCGAACAGCTCAGCGTCGATGCGCTTCTTGGTCCGCTGCACGATGCGGCCCCCGAGGATGCGCTCGAGGGCGTCGAAGTCCTCGTAGCAGACCTCCTCCAGGAGCGGGATCACGTCGTCCCTCAGGATCTCGGCGAAGCGACCCAGCTCTCGAATGGGGGCCGCGCCCTGCATGAAGTAGGCGTGGCCGACGCGGAGGTTTCGCGCGTCGCGCCCTGCGTGGGCGAGGATCTTCTCATTCAGCGCGTCGAGCCACGCCTCGAGCGGGATCTTGTCGATCTTGATCCCGCGGAAGAGGCTCGTGTCCGGGAGCAGCTCGACGAAGCCGAAGCGGCGCCGGAGGGCCGCGTCGAGCAGCGCGATCGAGCGATCGGCGGTGTTCATCGTCCCGATCACGAAGACGTTGTCAGGGACAGCGAAGGCGGCGCCCGACAGCGGCAAGGTAATGGTCCGCCCGCGCTTGTCGCGCTCGATCACCGTCAGCAGCTCCCCGAAGATGCGCGGAAGGTCTCCGCGGTTTATCTCGTCGATGATCAGGACGTAAGGCCTCTTGCTCCCATCGGCGGCGGCGCGGGCGCACAGGCGCTTCATCACGCCGTCGCGGAGCTCGAAGGCCCCCTGGCTCGTCGGCCGATAGCCCTCGAGGAAGTCCTCGTAGCCATACGCGGGGTGGAAGGAGATGAGCTCGATGGCGAGCCCCTTCGCGAGCTCCTCCCGTTCGCGACCGTCGAGGGCGGCGTCCTGCTTCTGGAACCAGCCGCGCGCGACGATCTCACGCGCGGCGGCGCTCGCCCAATGCGTCTTGCCCGTTCCTGGCGGGCCATAGAGGATCGCCTGGCGCTTGCGCGAAAGGACGTTCTCGACGCGGGCAGTGACGCCCTCGAGCGGCGGAGGTGGGGGCGGCGGCGGAGGTTTCGCCGCGACCGCGGAGACCGGCGGAGCCGAGCTGGCCACGTCGCGGGGCGCGCCCGCTCTCGGGCGGGCGCCCCCGGACTGGCCCAGAAGCCGGGCCTCGAGCTCGATCAGGTTGAGGGGGTGTTTGTGGAGCTGCACGAAGGTGGTGAGCAGGCCTTCGGTCTCCGGGAGGGTCCACGGCTCTCCGCTGCTCTCCCACGTGATGCGCCGGCGGTGCGGCGCCGAGCTGCCAGGAGGTGCTCGTAGGCGCCGTGATGCGCCCGACGCCGAGCACCTTCGCGCCGTCCATCGCGACGATGAGGTCGCGCTCCTGCGCGCCGCGCACGAAGGCGTAGATCTGGTTCGCGTGCTTCGAGAGCGCCGACGCGGTCTTCGTGGGGTAGGACCGCTGCAGCCGCTCGCGGATGGCCTCCTTGCCGAGCTTCGTGGGCTCGATGTCGTCGAGCGAGCCGAGCGCGTTCCAGCCGATCGCCCCGTAGCCGCCCGCCAACATGTCCTCCCAGACGCTCTCGTCGTCGACGCGCGTCCCGAGGCGCCACGTCGTGTAGGGCGCGCCGTTCACCTCGACGAGGACGCGGCCGAGCTCGAGCAGGGTCATCCCCAGCTGCCTGGCAATGCCCGCGAAGATGGTGAGGTTCTGATAGCGACCTGGCTCGGGCAGCTTGAGCAGGCGGCGCAGGTGGTGGGAGCGGACCTCCCGGACGTGGAAGGGATCGAGCAGCTCCGGGAACCACATGGCGAGGACCTTGTGGCCCCAGGCGGTCTCGGCCATGTCGGGCGCGGCCTCCTCCACGGCGCGCTGGAGCGCGGCGTCGTCGAGGTCGAGCACGTTCGGGCGCGCGAGGACCTTGGCGGCCGCGAGGAGCTGATCGCGCTGCTGGCGGGCCTGGGCCACAGCCTCGTCGGTCTCGAGGCGGCGCTGCTGCTGCGGGAGCCTGTCATCCAGGCGCCGGTCTCCACGCTCTGGTAGAGCCCGAACTTCAGCGCGCTCCCCCCGCGATGCTGCCGAAGGTGGAGGTCGTGAGCTCCTCGTCCTCCTTGAACTCGAGCCAATGGACGAGGCTGTCCTTGTTGCCGCGCGCGTGCAGGCGCGTGAGCAAGGCCACGCCGTCGAGGCCCGCGAGGGCCTCGGGGCCGAACCGCTCGCGGAAGCGCGCCAGCATCGAGCTGACCTGCTCGCGCGTCAGCAGCGCCCCCTCGGTCCCGAGCTTCTCGTAGGCCGCCGTCAGCCGCTTCGACAAGACCGGCCCCACCCGCCCCGTCGAAGACTCTTCTTCCTCGAGCTCGCCGTCGGGCTCGAGCTCCGGCTCGTCAGTCTCCTCACCTGGCGCGCAGTCGGGCGCGGCGTCGCCGCTCCGCGAGGCGCGGTAGGCTTGGCTCACCTCGGCGACCAGCGCTCCGGGGTCGACCGGGCCGGCGCTTCGACCCTGCTCCGTGACGGTCCATTTTCCACGGGACGGGTTGGTGACTAGCCCCGCCTTCTTCAGCCAGGTGCGCGCCCAGGCGATCCGGTACTCCACCTCGGTCCCGCGCTCGCCATGGGGAATGGCGAGGACCTCGGCAGGAGTGTGAGCCTCGCCAGGATCCGACGATCGGCCTCCTCGATCGAGAGAGGGTAGGGCTCTCACGCAGCACCTCGAGCAGGGGCTCATGAACGTGTGAAACGCAGGGACCTCGGTCACGTCTCGTCCTCCTGGGCTCGCTGCGCGAGGCTGGCGCGCGCCGTCATGATGGCGCGGTGGAAGCGCTCGCGGAGGAGGTTCTTCTCCCCGAAGCCACGATCGACGCTCGCCTGGAATTGTCGCCGCAGCGCGGCGACAAACTCGGCGCCGTAGGCCGTACGGCGTCGCCGATGCACCTCGACGCGAGCCGCCCGGGTCTTCACGCCGGCCTCGGCGGGTGGGCCACCCTCGGATCGGCGGGCGGCGGCTCGAGCGCAGTCTGGTAGGGCCTGCCGCTCGCGCCGCGTCGGCCATCGCGTCGTAGCGCGCCAGGATGAGGCGCTTGGTGCGGTAGTGGCCGTGCGCCTCTTCGTCGTGGCGCTTCACGATCGGGAAGGTCTTCAGGACGTAGTCGACGTCGTCCCGCGGGAGGCCATAGAGGTGGAAGAAGGCCGCGTCGAGCTCGGCCCGCAGCAGCGCGCGCCGCTCGGGGTCCCAGCGGAACGGTGGACCGTCATAGCCGCAGTCCTTCGCGAACGGCTCGAGGTCCCAAGCGGTATAGGTGAGCTCGAGGACGCGGGGCAGGAGCCAATCCAGCACACGATCGGAGCCCCAGCGACACTGCGCGTGCATTGAGTCAGGACCTAGCGTTGGGAGCTGCTTCACGATGAAGAAATTCAGCGTTACCCCACCTAGCTTGCTCCGGGTCGCAAAGTCGAAGGCGAGAGAAGAGACCACGGGAACCAGAAGTGGAACGTCCCGGGAGGGAACGAGGAGCGGGTACTTGTTGCCTACCGCGGATCGAGGATCGCCGCGGCAATGAAGGTACGCTCGTTGGTCGCGCTCGTGATGTCTCGGAAGCCGAGGAACCAATCCCGTGTCAGGTTAGCGCGGTCGTTTACCTCGCTTGCACCGACCCACGATTGCGGTATCGGCACTCGAGTCGGGTCTTGTCGGCGTCAGCGAGGACGTCGGGCTGGTTCTGGCGGGCAATCAGCTCTTCGTTTCGCACCACTCCCGCCGCACGATGGTCGAAGAAATCGACCATCTTCGCCTCATACAGCGGCAGCATGCGCTCCTCGCCCTTCACGAACACGTTGCCCTCGAGCGACCACCCGTCGGCCTCCAGCTCGGGGCGGGTGCGGAAGAGGTGGGAGTCGTTCGACATGTCGAACATCCGGAGGAACTTCACGCCCCACGGGTTGACCTCGGGCTGGCCGTCGCGGGCCTCGCGAACCAGCACGGGGACGCGGCGATAGATCCCCTTGGTGATCTCGGCGTCGCGCCGGGTGCGGAACACCGGACAGGTGCGGGTGTTCGGGTTGATGAGGGCGATGTCGTCGGGCGTCAGCTCGAACACGCGGTCTGCTTCTCGTAGATGCGATACCGCTCGAAGTCCGAACGCGAATGAGGCGCGGTCCGACGTGCCGAGGGTGAGCAGGCAGAACTTGAAGCGAGCGTGGCCGATGTCACCGAAGAGCTCTCCTCCGCTCTGGAAATCGAACAGGCTCACGAGCCGCCGCTGGTCGACGATCGCCTGGAAGAACTCCTTGGTCGTGTCATCCGTCGCGATGCCGCTCGGGACGATGAAGCCAGCCCGGCCGGTCGGGCCGATGAGCGCGCGGTCCAGCTCGGCGAAGACGGCGTAGGTGTTCACGTCTCCCTTGCCGCACAGGGGGAAGCGCCCGCTCTTGCGCAGGAGGTGGCTCGTGCCCTCGGCCTGGCGGCTCGCGGCCTCGAAGGCGCGGGCGATGGCGTAGTACGGGCTCTGCTCGTCCGCCGCGCGGATATCGCGGATGAGCCGCTCGCGCGCGGCGGCCGTCGGCGCCTGGGCGATGTCCGGCACCTTCTCGGCGAAGAACTCCTTCTCGACGAGCTTCACCTTCTCCCAGGGCGGGTTGCCGAGCACGACGTCGAAGCCACCGTCCCAGCCGCACAGGTCGTCTTCGTCGACCCGCGGCTTCGGCCGCAAGATGTGCGGGAACGCGAGCTGCCAGTGGAAGAAGCCATAGGCCTCGCGCAGGCGCTTCACCTCGGCGCGCAGCTCGGCCGGCGCCGCGCTCGGGTCCTCGGCGAGCCGACGGTACGCGGCCTCGGTGGGGCACAGCTCGCGCAGCGCGCGCTCGCCTCGCCCCGCGCGGTGGCCTCCTTGCGCCACACGAAGGCGGCGCACCACAGGTCCGCCATGAAGCGCGCCGAGTCAAACGCGGCGCTGCCGACGAGCGCACCATACTGGGCCTCCTTGTGGCGGACCTCGGCGAGCGTGGCGTCGCTCGCGGCGTCCACCAGGCGCGCGACCTCCCCGAGCCGGACGTAGGTCGACGCGGGGGGAGCCGTGAAGTCGATCGCGATCTCGGCGCGCTCCTGCTTGTTCTGTCGCTTGAGGGCGCTCGCCACCTTCTTGTCGTCGCCCTCGAGCGGCTCGAACGCCTCATCGGGGATGCCGCGGGTGAGCAGCGCGGGCGTCGCCCCGACGAGGGCGTTGCCGAGCTGGATGTGGGCGTCCAAGAAGGAGAGGGGACGGCCCGGCTCGAGCGCCTCGATCCATAGCGAGACCTTGCACAGCTCGACCGCCATCGGGTTCAGATCGACCCCGAACAGGCAGCCGCCGACGACGTCGCGCATCGCGGTGCGGCGGTCCTGGGGGGTGGGCTCCTCGTCGGGGTGGCGGAGGCGCGCGAGGCGCTCGGCGAGCCTGCGGGCCGCCGCGACCAGGAAATGCCCCGAGCCGCAGGCCGGATCGACCACGCGCAGGGCCAGCAGGGCCCGCTCCGCCTCGGCGGCCGGCTTACCCTCGGTCGCCGCGTCGAGCACCGGATCGAGGGCCGTGTCGAGCAGGCAGTCGACGAGTGACGAGGGCGTGTAGTAGCTGCCGGTCGTCTTGCGCTCGTGGCCTGCTGCGCTCGCCAGCTCGAACGTCCCCGCGTCGACGTGCAGGGTGGGGTGCAGCTCGAGCAGGCCCTCGTACACGCTGCCCAGCTCCTGGGCGCCGAGGTTTCGGTACGAGATGCGCAGCGTGCGCTTGCCCTCGGTCAGCTCACCGAGCGCGCGCAGCGCCGCGAGCAGGTAGCGGTTCGCGATCGTCGCGCCGCTCAGGTTGGGCAGCTCCTTCGGATCGAAGAGGCCGGAGCCCAGGGCAGGCAGGCCGAGGGCTGGCTCGCCCTCCCACACCCCGCGCAGCACGAGCCCGAGCTGCTGCCAGAGATCCGCGTGCGCGCCCCCCAGAGTCCGCGAGGCCAGGTCGCGGAGGCGATCGGTCGAGTAGAACCGCGCGTAGCGCTCTCGCACCTCGAGCGGCGTGCCCTCAGGGTGCAGGGCGTCACGGTCCTCCGCGACGAACAGGAAGAGCACGCGGTACACCAGGCGGAGGAGCTGGCGGAAGTAGTCCTCCTTGGAGAGCCAGCCGTCCTTCAGCGCCTCGCGCAGCGCGAGGTTCTCCGGGTGGCGCAAGAAGCCGGTGCCGAGCTCGATCAGCGCGGTCTCCACGCCCGAGCGCAGCCGGTCGAGCGCGCGCACGCCCTCCTCCTGGCCGGTCTTGAACCAGCGCTCGAGCCAGCACTCCTCTGCCTTCGGCGCCTCGAGCCGGCTCTGGTGGCACAGCGCGAAGAGCAGCGCGAACTCGCCATACAGCCCGCCCTCGAAGATGCGCTCGGGATCGATCTCGACGTACGCGGCCGAGCTCAGGCTCTGGTGGTCGCGCAGCAGGCGCAGCACGAGGCCGTTCGAGACCAGGCCCCACAGGCTCGGCTCGCTGCGGTTGAGCAGATCTTGCACCAGCCCGTGCGGCGACGTGCGCGGCCCTGCGCCCTTCGCGCCGGCGGGCGGGCGCTTGTCGATGGAGACGCGCGCCCCGAGCAGGTGGATGGGAACGTGCCCCCAGCCATGGCTGATCGCGAAGGGCTGACCGTCGACGCGGAACATCTCGTTCGCCGGGGCCAGCGTGCCCCAGCCGAGCTCGCGAAAGAGCGCCAGGAGCCAGTCTCGGGTCGGCGCGGTGGCGGGGTCGGCCGCAGGCAGGCGGCCGACCTTGAAGCGGAAGGCGCGCCACACCGGCTGTAGCGCCGACCACGCGCGGCTCGTCGCTTCGCCGAGCGGCACCTCGAGGTGGAAGTCGCCGGGTGTCAGCCCGGCGAGCTTCGGATCGTGGCGGACGACGCGCTCGAGCAGCTCGGGGTGGAGCAGGCCCCCCTCGGTGGTGACCGACGAGAGGACCGCGGTCACGCGTCACCTCGCGCCGGCGCCTTCGCGCCCGCGTCGGGCAAGAAGACATAGACGCCGAGCAGGTCGACCGGCTCGTGCACCCGCACGCCGAGCCCACCCAGCGAGCGCCCGAGGTGGCCGCCCTTCGTCGCCTCACGCACGCGCTTGTGAGCGTCGAGCAGCGCGGCGCCGCGCGCCTTCACGCGGGCCGAGAGGCTCTCACGGAGCGCGGGCAGGCCGTCGAGGATGCGCGCGAGCTGGAGGCGCGCAGCGTCGGGATCGACGTTGGCCGAGGGCGTCACGTCGAACAGCGCCTCGGCGGCGACATCCTCGAGCCAGGTGGCCTTGTCCGGCGCGCCCGTGAAGGCTGCGACGAGCAGATCTTCGGCGAGCAGCTCCCGCGGCTGCCCCTTGGGATCTTTGCCCTCGAGGTGGCAGCGCAGCCGGAGCAGCAGCAGCGTGGTGCGGGTCGCCACGTCCCTCGTGCGCACGACCGCCGCGCGCCTGGCCAGGCGCAGGTCCTCCGCGTGGACGGGATCGAGGGCGGCCTCGAGCGTGAAGCGGGCGAGCGACTCGACGAACGGGTGGGTGCGCGTGAGGAGCGTCGCGTCCACCGGCGCCCCTCCCGAAGACCACCGGCAGCACCTTGGGGCCGCCGAGCGCGTCGCGAATGAGGACAGGCAGGGATCGCAGATCGACGAGCTCGGGGGCCGGAACGAGCGGCGGCCCATGGGTCGGGGCCGGGGCGTGGGTGAGCGGGGCGCCGAGCGCCGCCATCGTCGTCCGCACGAAGCGCGCCACATCGGCCTCGCCGCCGAGGACGCGCCGCACCGCGACCAGCTCGCGGAACAGGTCGTCGTTGACCACCTTCTCCAGCGCCTCGTGGGCGAACAAAGAGCGCGTCGCCTTCTCGCGCGCCTCGGCCTCCTTCCACACCGGCTCGCCCTCGGCCCTGGCCGCGCCGAAGAGCCCGAGCTGAAGCCCCGTCTCCCCGAGCTCGCCATACCCGAACAGCTCGAGCTGATCTGCCGTGGGGTTGGGGACCAGGTCTTGGGAGCCCAAGAGCGCGCGCTCCAGCGTCTCGATGTCTCCGGGCACAGGCACGGCGACGCCGAGGTGCTTTCGGATCGCCTCGTGCTTGCGCAGGATGACGTCGAGCACGAGCCGATCGATGGGATCGTTCTTGCCGTACATCGTAATGGCGCGTACCACCCCCTTGCGCTGCCCGAAGCGATCGACGCGCCCCTCGCGCTGCTCGTGCCGGGTCGGGTTCCACGCGAGGTCGTAATGGACGACCGCGTCGAAGAGGTGCTGCAGGTTGATGCCCTCGGACAGGCAGTCGGTCGCGACCAGCAGCCGCGAGGGCGCCTCGCTGAGCGAGGCGACGCGCGCCTCGCGCTCCTCGTGCGGCAGCGTGCCGTCCACGACCACGACCGTGGTCTTGCGCAGCTTGGCGGCGAGCGCCTCACCGAGGTAGCGCGCCGTCTCGATGAAGCGGCAGAAGACGATCGGGCGGCGGCCATCGTCGAGCAGCCCCTTCACGGCCTTGAGCAGCGCCGCGAGCTTCGCGTCCTCCGCCCCGGCGATGGCGTCGGCCTCCTCCGCGAAGGTGGCGAAGCGCGACGCGAGGGCGGAGGCCGGCGACAGCTCTCCGGGCTGGGCGCCGGGCGCGACGTCGAGCCCCTCGACCGGCTCCTCGTCCAGATCGAACAGCAGGCGCTTTCCGGCCTCGGCCGGGCCGACCTCGTCGTCGAGCGAGGCGAGCTCGCTGCGCTTGCGCAGGGTCGCCGCGGCCGCGCGCGGGCTCGACGACAGCGCGCGGAGCAGCGAGAGCACGCTCCACCAGCGCACGCGCGCGCGCTGCTTGTCGAGGCCCGGCTCGGTCACCAGCTCGCGACAGAACGAGCGAATGTCGTCGAAGAAGCGCGTCTGACGTGGCTTGAGGGTCACCGCGAGCTCGGCGGTCTCTCGCTTCGGGAAGGCCGTCTCCGAGTCCATGTACTTCTTGATGTCGCCGCGGCGGCGCTGCACCAGGTGCCGCGCGATCGTCTCGCGCTTGCGGCGGTTCTTCTCGCCGGTGAGATCATCGGGCAGATCTGCGAAGGCGGGGTCGAGCAGCGCGAGCAGGGAGCGAAACGCGTCCCGATCTCCGCTGTGAGGCGTGGCCGTGACCAGCACCAGGTGCCGTCGCTCGTCCTTCACCAGCTCGCGCAGCAGCTCGTGCCGCCGCTGCCCACCGCCTCGCGCGCCATGGGCGCAGGAGTGCGCCTCGTCGACGATGACCAGCTCGGGCGCGACGCGCAGGAACTCGCTGCGCCGGTGCTCTTGCTTGATGTAGTCGGTCGACACCACCGTCACCGGGAACCGCTCGAAGAGCGACTCGCTCACCCGGCACTTGCGCTCGAGCCGCGCGGCGGTGCCCGAGAGCACCAGGGCGGCCTCGAGGTGGAACTGCTCGCGCAGGGCGGTCGCCCACTGCTCGGCGAGGTGCGGAGGACAGACCACCGTCATCCGACGGATCTCGCCGCGATCCAGCAGCTCGCGCGCGATAAGGCACGCCTCGATCGTCTTGCCGACGCCCACGTCGTCGGCGAGCAGCAGCCGCACCGGATCGAGCCGCAGCGCCATGAGCAGGGGGACGAGCTGGTACGGCCGCGGCTCCACCCCGAGGCGCGCGAGGGAGCGAAAGGGCCCTGCCGCCGAGCGGAACCCGAGGCGGACGGCGTCCCTCAGCGTGCGGCCCGAGAGGTGGTTGCCAAGATCGCGCTCGGCCGAGGGCACGGTGAGCTCCGCCGGCTCGACGGTCTCGAGCGGCGCGCCTGCTGCGCCGTTCCCGATGAAGATCCCGGTCAGCTCGGTATCGCCACCGCCGAGGGGTCGCAGCAGCAGCAGCTCGGGCGTCGAGTCCGGCTGCACCACCCACTCCCGGCCACGCGCCCGAACCAGCGCCCCCGGGACATACGCATGCGTCGAGGTCGTCATCGCTTCTTCGATCTCAGGAGCGGGGAGGTGGCGTGCTCGTCGCCCGGCCGAAGAGGCCGGGGACGCTGTCGAGCCGTCGCGCCCAGTCCTCGTCGTACCGGAAGCGCAGCACGGTGTAGCCGGCGTCGGCGAGGCGATCGTCCACCTCGGCGTCGGCCGCGCGCCGCTCCGGCAGATCGTGGTGGGGCCCGTCGACGAAGACGATGACGTAGACGTCCTCGTAGGCGAAGTCCGCCCGCACACCGAGCTCGGGGAGGTGGAGCTGCGCGGTCGAAGGGAGGCGATGCCCTCGCTCATCGAGGAGCTGCAGGAAGCGACGCTCGAGGTCGGACTCGGTGACGCGCAGCAGCCGCTCGAGGTGCTCGTCGCGGGGCGCGAGCGTCTCCGAGCCAACGAACTGAGCCTTCTGCCACGCGAGCAGCAGTGGCGCGGCGAGGCGCCGGTCGATCTGGCCGTGCAGGCGCTGGTTGAAGTACGAGAGCAAGCAGTCGTAGCACCCGGCCTCGCAGGGCTCCCCGCGGCTCGAGCCACCCCGGTCCACACCGGTCTCCGGGTCGACGTGGATGAGATCGAGCGCGGCGTCGACCACCTCCCTCAGCTCGTCGCGATCGGCCACGAGCCGCGAGAGCACACCCGCGCCGCCCTCGGACGCCTCGTACAGCAGGATCGTCCGCGCTGGGGCGCCCGCGTCCACGGTGGGGAGGACCTCGACCGCGAGCTCGCGCTCCTCCAGCTGGAACACGCGAGCGACGCCGCCCTGAAGCGCGTAGCCGAGGCTCACCAGAGAGGCCGTGCTCGGGGCGCCCGCTGGCGTCAGTAGCAGGCAGTTGCGCGTGTCGGCGACGAAGGGGATGACCCGCTCGACCTGCTTCGACATGGCCTCTTGCGGGCCGTCGTCCTCCGGGTCGTCGGCGCCGTTCGGGTCCATCGCGCGCTTCGCCCAGATGCCGCGCTCGACATCGAGCAAGAACCCAAGGTCGTCCTTCTTGGCGCGCCTGCGCCAGCCGACGTTGATGCGCCAGATCGTCGCCGCGTCCCCGTGGACCAGCTCGGCGACCGGGTCTCCGGCGTCGTCGACGAGCTGCGTCTCGCGGGCCGAGCCATGCTCGGTGCGGTCCGCGAAGCGAACGCTGGTGAGGATCTCGAACCCGAGCCGCTGCCGCTCCTCCTCGTCGGAGCTGATGCGGTCGCGCCGGCGGGTGGTGACGTTCTGCATTCGGAACAGGTTGGGGATGACCGCGGGCAAGGCCTGTCCGCAGCGCTCGCAGAGATCCGTGCCCGCGTCGTCCCCGCGCGGGTGGAGGTACCCGCAGCGCTTGCAGATGGCCGCGCGCGTCTTCTCCAGGCCATCCGAGGGGCCCATTGGCAAGGCGACGCGGGTGACCGCGTAGCGGTTGCCCTCGTGGTAGATGAGGCTGCGCGGACCGAACTCTGAAATGGCGATGAAGCGGGGCCTCGAGAGATAGGCCTCGGTTCCCTTCTTGCCCTTCTGGCCCTCGATGAACGCCGAGAGCGGCAGGCGGGGGAAGGCATAGCCAGGCAGGAAGCCCTCGCTCGCGAAGTACCGATACACGTAGAAGTCCGAGTTGCCCCGGGTGTCGATCTCGGTCAGCAGCCGCAGCTGTGTCTCGGCTTGCTGTCGGAGGCGCGTGGCGGCGTCGCGCTCCTTCGCGTCGCGAGAGGCGTCGAGCGCGATCCGGTTCTGGCGGAGCTGCTGGCCGTGGGCTGCCCGATACAGGCTCTTCCAGCGCTCACAGGCGTGCTCGAAGCGGTTCGGCACCTCCCGCAGAGCGCGCGCCAGCCACGTGCCGGCCCCTTCGCTGCCCGCGACCTCGTGGAGCGCGTCCCCCAGGGCCTGCTCGGCCACGACCGCGGCGCGGGCTCGGGCGTTGAGGTCGTCCAGCGCCTCCCGGATCCGCGGCAAGAGGTCGAGGCTCGGGGACTCGCCCGACATGTCGAGCACGTCCTTCATCGACCGTCCCAGGTCGAGCCCGGACGCTGCGAGCCAGAGAGCGTGGACGTGCGCGCGTACGAGGTCCTCGTTGCCGAGATCCAAGCGCGGCGCGGTCACGACGCCCGCGACCATCTTCTCGGGCTGGCGGAAGTAGTGCTGGTCGTGCGGGCTGCCAGCGCTGCAATAAGTGAAGATGAGCGCGGGCTGCCCGCTGCGGCCCGCGCGCCCGCTGCGCTGCGCGTAGTTGGCCGGGCTCGGTGGCACGTTGCGGAGCCCCACGACGTCGAGCTGAGCGATGTCGACCCCGAGCTCCATCGTCGGCGAGCAGTACAGGATCGGGAGCTTGCCCTGCCGAAAGCGCTCCTCGCGCTCCTCGCGCCGATCATTGGAGACCTGAGCCGTGTGCTCCGCGCCTCCAGCGCGCGGAACGAGGTCGGTCCGGCGCGGTAGAGATCGACGAACGCCTCATTGGTCCGCAGCCCTTGCTCGGGCGCGCGTGGCATCCGCAGCGGGTCGGGCGCGGCCCTGGAGCCGTCGCCTCCGTGGAAGCGGAGTCGGTTCGGATCGATCTGCACGCCGGTCGCGCCCTCGAGCTCCTCTTTCGGGACGAGGAAATTGCTGTCTCTCAGCCGATCGAACAGATCCTTGAGGATCTGCTCGATCGCAGGGCCCTTGAGCTTCTCGTCTTCGGTGAACGTCGGCAGCGCGGTCTTCTTGAGCCAGAGGCCGAACGCTCCCCGGGGAGACACGAACGACCAGTCGCGCGAAAGCCCGGTCTTCTTCGGGCGGCTCCGCGGAAAGACGATCGTCGACCGCTCGAGCGCGTCCGGGGACGGCAGCACCCAGCCCGACTTGAGCTGGCTGAAGCTGCGCTGCGCCGCGGCCTCTTGCCACGTCGGATCGAGGAAGGTCACCGCGATGGCCAGATCGCGGCGCAAGTAGTCCAGCAACACCTGGCAGATGTGCTCGCGCTGCTGGGACAGCTCCCTGGCGAGGGCCGGGTGAGCATCGCTCCACGCGCTCTCGTCTCTGCAGAGCTCCTCGAGACCGTCGTACTTCACGACCAGCAGGCCGCACTGCTCGAGGTTCGGAGACGTGAGCCGCCAGCCCCGACGAAGATCGACGAACAGGCGGTAGCCGAGCGCCTCGCGGAGCGCGGCGTCGACGTCCTTGCGCTGCCCGTATTTGACCTGATCGTTCTGGGCGTACGCGGACAGCGGCAGCGCGAGCTCCTCGAAGACCTTCATCGGCAGCTCGTCGTGGCGGAGCCCCTCCGCGGGCGCCTTGGCCACTGCGGCGGCGAGCGCCGCGCGGAGCTGGACGATCTCGACGAAGTCGTTGAAGTGGCCAGCCTGAAGGGAGGCATCCTGACGGTTGTCGGTGAAGGTCAGCAGCTTCTGCGCGTGGGCCTCGACCGTGCAATCCTCGCGGAGCCGGCGGATGGCCGAGAGTGAAAGCACGGTCGTCGCCGTGCTGCGCCCCTCCGAGCCGAGCGTGGCGAGCTTGCCGAAGTCACGCGTCTGGCGCGTGCCATAAGCCACCTCGCAGCCGAGACAGAAGCCGAAGGGGGCCGGGATGAAGGCCGCGCGCACCCCTGAGCTCCCCTCTTCGCCGCTCGGAGAGACAGAGACGCCGAGCGGGATGCGCTTCTTCATCGACGAAGACACGACCTCGCCGTCGAGCCAGGTATCGGGCAGGCGAGCCAAGACGGTATCCGGGTCGGTCGGCCACGGCGCGCCCTCGGAGACGTAGAGGAAGCCCGGCTGACCTTCGGTGCCGTTGAAGTCACCGAGGTCGCGCGGCTCGTACAGGACCGTCGTCGCGTCGGCATAGCGGCGACGGACGACGTAATACTCCTGGCCGCACTCACGACAGAACGCGAGCGGCAACAGGACCTTCGAGCGATCGCTGCCCGGCACGAAGCGCTGCGCTCGCAGGGTGAGCTGGCGCTTGCCCTCCCCTTCGATGGAGGCGTGCACGGTGTCGCCCTTCGAGATGAACTGGTGCAGCCGCAGGCCGAAGACGGGTCTACCGTCTTTGCGCAGCGTGCGAGAGGCGATCCCAAGCAGGCCGACGAGCGCTTCCTCGCACCACTCGGGCTCGGTGTGGCTCGCGGCGGCGAGCATGCCGACCAGCCCCGACTCTCCGAACGGCAGGGGTGTGGCCCGGACCAGCCGACCGCTCGCGTCGCGTCGCACCCCGACCGCACCCTCGAGCCAGCGCGCAATGGGGTGGTGGATCAACCCCTCCTGGTCGAGGCCTGCGAGAGACTGCCGATCAGCCACCGCCTCGCCGAGCGATTTCGCGGCGGCAGCGTCCTCCGGGAGCTCAGGGGTGGTCCGCACGAGCGTCTCCCCGATCACGTTCGAGGGCGCGACCTGGGTGCCGAAGATCAAGCTCGCGACCGCCGCGATCTCGGCCTGCTGCTCCTGCCAGGTGCCCTTGGTGGACATCGTCGCGCTGGTCCCAGCGCAGAGGAGGTCGTCGCTCTTGAACGCGGCGCGAGCGCGCCGGATGAGAAGGGCGACGTCCGCGCCTTGTCGGCCCCGGTAGGTGTGCAGCTCGTCGAAGACCAGGAAGCGGAGCCCCTCGGCCGCGCGCACGAGCGCTGCCTCGTGCGGCCGCGTGAGCATCAGCTCGAGCATGACGTAGTTGGTGAGCAGGATGTCGGGAGGGTCCTCGACGATCCGCTTCCGAGCCGCGTCGTCGTCCTGGCCGGTGTAGCGGGCGAAGCGCACCCGGGGCTCGCGGAACCCTCGGCACAGATACTTCTCGAGCTCACCCTCCTGGCTGTTGGCGAGGGCGTTCATCGGGTACACCACGATCGCGCGGATGCGTCCGGGCCGCGGGTCGCGCACCGCCTCGTCGACGATCGGCACGATGTACGAGAGGCTCTTTCCGGAGCCGGTGCCGGTGGTCAGCACGTACGGCTCGCGCCGCCGCGCCGCGCGGAGACCCTCGACCTGGTGCCGGAACAAGCGCAGCGGCGCCTCGACCGAACCGTCCTCCCGCTTGCGGGCGAAGATGCGCAGAGCCTCAGGGTCGAGCTCCTTGGCCGTGACGAGGTCCTCGAGCGACTCCCCCGGCTCGAACGAGGGGCTCACCTGGAGCAGGGGCGCCGGCCACAAGGCGCCGTCGTTCAGCGCGCTCTGGACGAGCTCGTCGATCCGCGCATCGCGGATCCGGATGAACGAGCGCACGTACCGCGCGTAGTCCGTGACGAGCTTGCTTCGTAGATCGAAGACGTCCACTCACGCTCCCCGTTGAGACGGCGGGAGCCTACCAGAAGCGCGCGTGGAAGGCGCCGACGTCCGCCCGGGAGGCTTCGGCAGGCTCGTGACGATCACGCAGCCGGATCTTCAGCCTCGGCCACCCGGTCGACCTCCCTGCGCTCCGCGTGCTTGAGTAGCCAGCTCACCTGCGCGTTGTCATCCGCTCGGATGGTCTCGAGTGCAGTGTGTGCAGCGTCTCGCACGAGGGCGTGCTTCGCCCGTCGGCACAGCGCGAGCCCGCCGTCCGCCAGCGCGAGCCGCACAAGAACGCGCGCGTCGTCTGCCATTCGCCGAAGGGTCGCAGCGAACAGACCCGCCTCGTCGTGCACCTCGACGTCCATCGCGAGCTTCACCACCGCGAACGCAGCGTGATTTGCGACCGAAAGCCGCTCATCGAGCACAGACGAGAGCGCCAGGGAGCGCATGGCCGACCAGGTCATCGGCGCTTCCTGAAGCGCGGCCCCGTCGAGCTTCCCGCAGAGGTCGAGCACCTCCCATTGCGCCCGCGTGGCGAGGCCCTCGTCGGACCGCTCACCTGGCTCGAGCACCGAGCCACCGCACGCGGCGAGAAGGACCTGCATCAACCGGACCCAACCGTCCGCAGACCAATACTCCCTTCGGAGAACGGGTGCGAGGAGCTCAAGGTCGTCGGGTGCAGTGCCGTACAGGCGCAGCAGGACGGATTCGATGTCGCCCCTCAAGTCTGCGAATGCCTTCATCGAGCACACGAGGAGGCGCTTCAATGCGTAGCCAGCGTGGGGATTGAGCGTCCAGAAGCGCGACCTTGCGCTCTCCAACGCCCGCTGAGCCTCCGCTCGCCAGCGGTCGTGGAGGTCGTTCTCCAGCTCATTGGACTCGGCGAGCTCGGAGAGCACGACCCAGACCTCGCGCCGACCGTCTTCCTCATGAGCCTCGGACTGCGCGGGGAACCAACGTTCGAACAGGTCTGCTGACCCGGACGCCGGCAGAAGGCCGAGGCTGATCAGCCGCTGCTCGAGCAGAAACGCAGCTCTCTTGACCTCCTCGAACGAACTTTGGTCCAGGCCGAGCTCTCTTGTCCGATCGAGCGCTTGCTTCCACACGTGCAACCGAGCCCCGACGACCGGTTCGCCCAATCCCGCGTCCAACATCTGGCGCAACGCGAAGAACCCACGCGACAGGTCTCGCGCATGACGACGGCCCCATTCGCTCGGCAGTCCAGCGACCTCGCTGGACAACAGCCC
The DNA here is from genome assembly GCA_016719945.1 of Polyangiaceae bacterium. GTDB lineage: Bacteria > Myxococcota_A > Polyangia > Polyangiales > Polyangiaceae > Xiheicaenibacterium. Next base: position 170,754 of record JADJYE010000033.1, read on the forward strand.
AAAGAACCCCTCCGCCACAGCGTCGCCCTGCAGACGCCAAGCCGACCATGGGAGCTCGTAGAGCGTCTCGAGTACGCTGCCAGCTTCCTCCGTGACCCGGTTCACGAACCCTTGCGCGGTCTCGAGTGCCTTCGCCGGCTTCACCTCGGTCCATCGCGCGATGATCCAGAACGCGCTCCAATACCCGTCGACGGAGCGCTGCTCATGCGCGGTGCTCTGCCAGCCGGAACCGACGCGAACGGCGCACTTCATGAGCCATTCAAACGCGCGTTCGGCGTCTCCAGCCCGGAGCACCGACCGAATCGACGGGAAACACTGCAGCCGGGCAACCAGCTCGGTCCGCGAGGTCACCTTGTCCGAGAAGAAGGCATCGACGAGGCTCGCGTCCCTTTGACTCCTCTGCGCGATGCTCCCGCGCCATTCACTGACGTGATCGCCGATCCACGCCTTGGGGTCCGGGGCATGTGCCAGGACCGCAGCGAACTCGCGGCTCGTTAGGCAGGGCAGAAGCGGCTCAAGGTACCGTCGCTGTAGAGGCGGCGGACCAAATGCGTGAGCGACCTCTCGATAGGTCCTCCAAGCATAGTGTGCGGCCGAGCTGAACCGCATCCCCATGCTCCCGGTGCCCCTGCGCCGACTGTTTTCGAGCTGCTCAGCGAGCAAGTCCTTGAGCAAGGTCTCAGTCCGGGAGCGCGCCGTTTGCAGCCAGTGCGCGACTGCCTCTCCTCGTTCGAGTCGGTCGACGTCCTCGAAGAGCGAGTTGGCCCTCCGACTGAGCTGGTTGCGCTTGTCGTAGTTGGTCCGGGCCTCCTGTTCGAGACATTGCAGGGCAGACGCATGGCCGTAGGTGTATAGCCATGCCTCGAAGTCACGGTTTGCTGATTCGGCCGCTCTGGCCGCCCCGGCGTAGTGCGTCGCCGCGAGGTCGAAATCGGCATTCATGAAGGCATGGTACGCATCCTTGGCCAGGCTCACGTGCCCGGGTTGTGGCGCGTCGTCAGTGGGGGGGAGGGGGCAGCCGAGCCTGGCAGCTTCCGCAATGATGAGGTCCTCTCCTGGCCGGTCTTGGTAGCGTCGCGCGACAGCCACGGTGGCTTCAAGAATCTTCCCGAGTCTTTCGGATGACCAACCGCAATGGCGGGCGAGTCGTAGGGTCAGGAGCTCGAAAAAGTGCGACGGATGACCCGATACAAATAGTTCGCGCTCCAACGCCCACGCTAGGTATTCGGCGAGCTCACTGCGGGTCGCGGCGTCGTCCAGGAGGTGGTTGATCTGCCAGAACACGTCTTGCTGCTTGAGACCGCGAAAGACTAGTTGGTCGTCGCTGTGGCCCCTGCCCATGCGAAGCTCTTGCAGTTCCACCAAGGGCTCGCGCAGGCGGGGCAGTCTCAGCTGAGGCATCTCCGGCTGAGATGCGCGCGGCGGCGCGCTCTTGGTGCTCTCCTTGAGCGCCGTGTAATAATCTGGGTGTTCCTCTCTAGCGACGGCACCTGCATGCTCCTTCGAGCGCCGCTTGTCATTGTCAGACAGGGCGAGAGCGAGAACCTCCTTCCAGTCCCGAAAGGCTTGGTCCACATTTACGGGTACCCCGGGAGTGGCCTTTCGGTATCGCGCGAGACGATCTGCCCCGGTGGGGCCGCGCAACACGTGGCGGCGAATGCTGTCGCGGGTAGCCTTGAAGCTCGTGCCCAGGTTGCGGAAGCACCAGGCGAAGAAGTCACCCATCGACCGCGGCTTCCACGCAAGTTCCGTCCTCTCCAGAGTTGGCGTGGCTATCTCGAAGCCCAGAGTTCGCCAGTGTTGACGCTCGGCATTGGACGGGGGCCCGTCATCAAGACGAGCGAGAGGGGTTGGTGCCCGCGCATTTCGTTTCCGAGCAGGCGAGTGATCGCGTGGAAGTTTGCGTCGCTCATGCTGAAGCCCACGACGAGCCACGGATGCTGGGCGAGCAGCTGACGGACCCGACTCGCGATGACCGGCTTCTGACGAGGGAAGTCTTCGTACTGGCTGCGGGTCATGACCCACGAATCGGAGAAATCGCGGTGACCGTGCAGGTAGATCAGGTCGCGCGTGTTGCCCGATGCGGACAGGTCGGCATCTACCACGACCCGGCGCCATCGTGTGCAGGCTTTGTCGAGCAGGGTGTCCAGGCAGTTGGTCGTGACGATGGCTGCCGCACAGTCGTAGGACGCGAGCGCCTCGTGTGCCTCGCCTGGGACGAGCGCCCCATCCGCGATGGACTCTCGCAAGGCGTCCCGCAGACGCCCCCTTCCCATCGATACTTCGTAAAGCTCGAAGAGGGTCGGCGCATCGTATCGGTCATGCTGAACGTCAAGGTCTTGGGCGAGGCGCCGAACGAGGTCGCTCCAAAGCGGCGCTTGCTGTCGCGTCGGCGCCGCTCCGGTCGAGATCGCGCGCGTTGAGCGTGAAGCCGGCGCCCACGAGGATGACGGGCGCGCGGCTCTCGGAAGCGACGAGCCATGTCAAGACGCGTTCGGCGTTCTCGTGATCGAACCACCCCTCGTGCTCGAGGAGCAGCTCCTCTCGGCGCATCGCTCGAATTTGCTCTTCCATGACTGGTTCTTCTGTCGGGGGGGGCTGGGCTTGTTGGGCTCGGGGCCGAGTATGGATCAGTGCCAGAAGGAGCGCAGCGTCGGTTGTGGAGTCACTGACATATTACGACCTGCCCTCGCGACTTGCCGGCGAGGGCCCCGTGGAGCGCGAGGTCCATGCCGACACCACTCCGGGAGGAACTCGGGCTCCAGCCGCGGGTGGGGTTAGCTTCGCTGTGATCGGGAATGGCCGATCGTCGAATGGCAGGCGCAGCTTCAGATCGACCGTGAAGTGGCGAACACTTCGCCAGACTCCTTGATAGCTGTCTTCGTACCGCGGGTAAGCAAACAGCGAGACCGCGCCTGCACCCTGTACGATGAACTGCTTCTCGCCAGCTTGGACGGTCGACCAAGCTGGGTCAGCCGAGTCGAACCGGAAGCTGACGAAGGGGAGATCCCGCTCGTCGCCTCGAACTCGGCCGGTCATGCGATGGACAGGGAACGCTAGCGACGCCTGAGCGTCAGGAGCGGCGATGTAGAGGTCCGCACGGATGGCCAGCTGGTTCGGCTGCTTTGACTCGTCTGCAGGAAAGGCCGGGGCCATGAGCGCGTAGACGTCCAGGGCTTCGACGAGAGGTCGCCGTCCCATGGGTGTGACCATCCGAATGAGATCCCCGCGTCCAGCGTCCACGGTCCGGGTTCCTCGCCGAACCTGGACGAGTCGCTCGTGCCCGCGTCCGGGATCGGGATCGAGGGCAACGTAGGGCGGAATGCTTGAGTCGAAGACGAGGACGTGAACCGTTCCGCCCGGAAGGGTGACGCGCAGGTCCGTGAGCAGCCGAGGCGCGACCTCGTCGAACCGAGCGTCCAGCTGCGGTGTCCAGTCTGCCAGCTCGATCGGCGGCGCCCCGACGACCTGTCCGGTCTTGGTTACTCCGACCATGAGCAGAACCGGGACCCGCGCGCAGCGTTGCAGAGCGCGCCGAGGCTGGGCGCGAGTTTGGCGACCTCCGGCCACGTTTCCTTGAGCTCCACGAGAGAGTCCTCTCCCAGGGGGCCTGTCCGCGCCTGCTCCAGGAGCTCACGTGCCCGCAGCTCCAGTTCCTGGGGGGTCATGCCCGTCTCATCCTGCTCGGGTGGGTTCGCGCGACTCCAAGACGCCGAGCGTTGAGCGTTCTCCGAACGCCCCCTACCTCCGACCCGCCTTGCCTCTCACCCTGATGGTTCTCCGGCGGCAGCCTGAGCTTCACGTTGTTGCCGTTGACCTCAACGACTTTCCGCGGCCCCTCCTCCTGGCCGAGGTCGAGGGGGTCGATGCGCTCGTTCCTTTCGGCGGACGCTCGCGGGCTCAGTACGAACGGCATGCGGCGTGGATATCGGACCTTCCGCCGCCCGAAAAGGTGTGAGGCCTACAGCCCTCACCCCCACGCCGACCCGCGCCGCGTTTGTTACACAATATTACAGCTCGCGAAGGCGCGCCCGCCGCCGATGTGGCCCGCGCGCACACCGTCCGAGGCTTCCTCGGGGCGCAAGCCTCACAGGCCGGAGGAGGAGCCGATCGCGGGTGGCGCTGCGGTCGCGCCGGGGACGCCCCCTGGGGTGACGCCTCCTGCCACGCCGCCGGCCGCGCCTCCGACGGGGGCGACCGGCAGCAACGGCGGCGCGGCGACGGCGCCGGGTATGCCGGGCGCCGATCCGTTCGGCCGTCGATGATCCCACGCGCGAATCGGAGAGCCCCATGAGCCCGTCCCTGTTCCTCGGCGCAACACGTCCGCTCGATGGTAGTCCGCAGGTCGGCGCGCTCCACGTGCCCGCCCACCACCTCGTCACGCACGGGGTGGTGGTGGGCATGACGGGCAGCGGCAAGACCGGGCTCGTGACCGTGCTGGTCGAGGAGGCGCTGCGCGCGGGCGTGCCGGTCCTCGCCATCGATGTGAAGGGGGACCTGCCGAACCTGCTCCTGGCCTTCCCGTCCTTCGACCCGGCGCACGTGCGGCCGTGGGTCGAGCCGCGGCCGGGCGAGCCCGAGGGGGCGGCCGACGCGCTCGCGGCGCGGCTCGCGGAGGAGCGGCAGCGGGGCTCGAGGCTTACGGCATCCGCGGGGAGGACCTGAGCGCGTTCGCGCGCGCGTCGCACGTGCGGGTGATCACGCCCGGCGCGGACGCGGGGGAGATGCTGCACGTGCTCTCCGCGCTCGAGCGGCGCTCGGCCCGCTGGGACTCCGATCCCGACGGGGCCCGCTCGGCGCTCAGCGCGGCGATCTCGCTCATCCTGCGGCTGCTCGGGCGCGATCCCGATCCGGCGCGCAGCCGCGAGCACGTGCTGCTCTCGGTGCTCGCCGAGCGGCACCTCGCCGCCGGCGAGCCCGCCGACATCGCGCGCCTGTTGCCCGAGATCCTCGAGCCGCCGTTCGCGTCGATCGGGGCGCTCGACATCAATGGCTTCATGCCGAAGCGCGCGCGGCGCGAGCTCGCGGCGGCGCTCAACACCTTGCTCGCCTCCCCGTCGTTCGCGAGCTGGCGGCGCGGCGCCACGCTCGACGTCGACGCCTGGCTGCAGCCGCACGAGGGCCGCACCCCCGCGACCATCCTCAGCGTGGCCCACCTGGACGACGACGAGCGCGCCCTCGTGCTCGGCGTCGTGCTCGAGGAGATCCTCTCCTGGGTGCGCGGCCTGCCAGGCTCGCAGCGCCTGCGCGCCCTCATCGTGTTCGACGAGGTCTATGGCTTCCTGCCGCCCCACCCGGCGAGCCCCCCGACCAAGCGCCCCCTCGTCGCCCTCATGAAGGCAAGCGCGGCCTATGGCGTGGGCGTCCTCATCGCCACCCAGAACCCGATGGACCTCGACTACCGCGCCCTGAGCAACGCCGGCCTCTGGTGCCTCGGCCGCCTGCAGACCGACGCCGACCGCGCCCGGGTCCTCGACGGCCTCGCCAATGAAGCGGGCCAAGGCCAGACCGCCGAAGAGCTCTCCGACGTCCTCAAGCAGCTGCGCCCCCGGTGGTTCGTCGTGCGCGACGCCCAGGCCGGCGGAGCGTCGATGCTGCTGCAGCCCCGCTGGGCCATGTCGTTTCTGCGCGGGCCGATGACGCGGCATGAGATCCGCAGGGCGCGCGGGGCGTGAGATGCGGCGGACCTCGTCTGCCGCGCGAGCATCGAGACGATGACCTCGAGGCCGAGCCCGGTTGGCGATGAGCCCATGGCGCTTAGCACGCGACAGCGAGGGCACCCACTGGCCCAATGACCGCTATCCCTGTCGTCGCACTCCGGTCGTTCCACAGCAGAGCTCACGAGCCCGGTCCCGGCGTGCTCCGTCATCGGCCAGCCCTCGCCTCTGGATGCCGCACCGCCCGCCGGCGGACCTGGGCTAGGGGCTCCGGCACGCTGGAGGCGGCGGCGACGGGTGGGAGGGAGGCTGAGCGAGCTCAGCGCGTCACGGCTCGCCGATCGCGCGCTGCACGAAGCACAGCGCCACGATCCGGTCCCGGTCCGGAGCGACCGAGAAGATCGGCAGCCCCCTTGGGGCGTCCGGCAACAGCTCGCCGCTGGGCGGCGGCGATCTGCGGGACGATCGCGGCGGGCCGAAGCGGGGGGCGACGGTCGCCAGCGGCTTGCCAGGGCGCGGGCGCGACTGGTGCACCTGCCATTGCGGGCCCTTCACGCTCGGCATGCGAATGGCCAAGGGCTTGTCGAACCCGAGCGGTGACAGGCAAGCGGCCGGTGAGAGCGCGCGCTCGGCGGTCACGCAGAACGACACCAACGCGCCCCCGCGGTCGCAGTCTCCCCGCCACGAGGCCGAGCTTCTCCTCCTGGTTGAGCGCGCTGCAGCGCGCCGAGATCGGAGGCCCCCTCGACGAGCTCCCGGACGCGCGCGCAGCGGCTCGGGTCGTCGAGCGGAGGGGCGGGGACCTTGGTAGGCGGGTCGTCGGTCTTCGCGGCGGGAGCCACGGTCAGCGAAGCGACCGGCTGCGGGGCGCTCGGCTCCGCCATCACCGGCGCGACGCTGGGATCGCTCGAGCACGCGAGGGCCATCATCGCAGCTGCGCATCCAGCGATGCATCGCGATGGGCGGAGGTCCCGCATGGCGTAAGGCTCGCGGCATCCCTCGGGAGCGTCAAGGGCGGGCGAGCGGTGATCCTTCGCGAACCCGCTCAGCCCTCGAGGACCTCTTGGAGCGAGCGCGCCGAGAGGGAACGCTCGACCCAGCGGTCGAGCACGCTCACGTCGGTGGTGCCGAGGACGCGCTCGGCGGTGGCGTCGTCGACGGCGAAGCCACGCAGGCGGAGCAGCTTGAGGAGCGTGCGAGCCTCGCCGCGGACCTCACCCTCGGCGCGACCCTCGGCGCGACCCTCGTTGCGGCCCTCGTTGCGGCCCTCCGCGCGACCCTCGTTGCGGCCCTCCGCGCGACCCTCGACTCGGCCCTCGTTGCGGCCCTCTTCTCGGATGATCTCCAGCGAGCGCATGCCTCGTTCCTCCAGCAACCTGAGAATATTAGCGCGGATCTCTGCGGGCGCCGCGCCTTCGATGAGCGAGGCCAGGCGCTGGCGGAGGCGCGGGTCGGTGAGCTCGGTGACGGCCTCGGCGGCACGCAGGACGTCCGCCTCCGCCTCGGCGGTGAGGCCACGCGGCCCGCGCCCGGCGACCTCCGCCGACCGCGCCAGCGCGACCAGCACCGCAAGCAGGAGGTGCTCACGGGCGTAGTCGATCGAGGCGAGGTGGGGGAGATCGCGCGGGCTGAGCACGATCGGGCGGAGGATGAGGGCGCCCTCGTCTCGGCGGCTGGCGCGCCCAGCTCGCGGTCGCCTCGTCGAAGGTCAAGACGACCAGCACCACCCGCACAGCGTGACGGCCGAGCGCGCTTGCGACCATCTGGATCCACGCGCGGGGCTTCCCGGGGTCCGCGCGGCGCTGCACCTCAAGGATGACGATGGCGCGCAGCGGACCGTCCGCTGTATCGCGTAGCTCGGCCACGAAGTCTGCGTGGCGGTGGGCCGGGACGACCTCGATGGCGGTCGACTCGAGGACCGTGACCGTGGTCTGCGACGAGAGAGGTAGCTGCACCTGCCCAAGGGCGAGCAGCTCCAATAGGACCTGGGGTGCTCCTCAGCACGTCGAGCGGCGCCTCGTGGAAGAGGGTGCTGATGGCCACGAGGAGCGCATAGCAACGGCGATGCCGGTCGAGGCGCCCATCGCCAGCAGCGAAAGGGCCGCATTCCGGGCGGCCGCGATTGATGTGCGCGGTGGCGGGCGCCGGCGGGGCGGCGGCGGCCGGCACGGCGAGGCCGGTGACCTCGGTCGTGCGCGCTCGCTCCGCTCCCGAAGGACTGCCGCGACGTTACCGGGCCCCATGGCCGGCAGGCTTCGCAGGGCGCCATCGCCTAAGGCCGGCCGCCTTTGCCCCTCTTCTTCCGCTCAGCTCTCGAGGACCTCTTGGAGGGAGCGCGCCGAGAGTGAACGCTCGACCCAGCGGTCGAGCACGCTCACGTCGGTGGTGGCGAGGACGCGCTCGGCGGTGGCGTCGTCGACGGCGAACCCACGGAGGCGGAGCAGCTTGAGCAGGGTGCGAGCCTCCCCGCGGACCTCACCGCGCACCTCTCCCTCTGCGCGACCCTCGTTGCGGCCCTCCGCGCGACCCTCGTTGCGGCCCTCTGCGCGACCCTCGTTGCGGCCCTCTTCTCGGATGATCTCCAGCGAGCGCATGCCTCGTTCCTCCAGCAACCTGAGAATATTAGCGCGGATCTGCGGGCGCCGCGCCTTCGATGAGCGAGGCCAGGCGCTGGCGGAGGCGTAGGTCGGTGAGCTCGGTGACGGCCTCGGCGGCGCGGAGCACATCCGCCTCCGCCTCGGCGGTGAGGCTCCGCGGCCCGCGCGCTGCGACCTCCGCCGACCGCGCCAGCGCGACCAGCACTGCGAGCAGGAGGTGCTCACGGGCGTAGTCGATCGAGACGAGGTGGGGGAGATCGCGCGGGCCGAGCACGATCGGGCGGAGGACGAGGGCGCCCTCGTCTGGGGCTGGCGCGCCCAGCTCGCGGTCGCCTCGTCGAAGGTCAACACGACCAGCAACACCCGCACGGCGTGACGGCCGAGCGCGCTCGCGACCATCTGGATCCACGCGCGGGGCTTTCGGCGTCCGCGCGGCGTTGCACCCTCGAGGATGACGATGGCGCGCAGCGGACCGTCCGCTGTATCGCGTAGCTCGGCCACGAAGTCTGCGTGGCGGTGGGCCGGACGACCTCGATGGCGGTCGACTCGAGCACCGTGACCGTGGTCTGCGACGAGAGGAGCTGCACCTCTTCCGGGAGGGCGAGCAGCTCGAGCAGCACCTCGGGGTGCTCCTCAGCACGTCGAGCGGCGCCTCGTGGAAGAGGGTGCTGATGGCCACGCGGAGCGCACAGCAATGGTGGTGCCAATGGAGCAATGAGACGCTTCGCTGAAGAAGGGCGGCGTTCGAGCGGCATCCGCCAAACGTCGGGGCGGCGGTCGCCGGCGGAGAAGTGGCGGCCCGCCGGGGACCGAGCCCGGGCCATCGGCCCAGGCCGCTGGCGCCCCGAGTCGGGCAACGACGACCGAACCGGGGGGACATGGCCCGCATGGAGCCCGACGCTGTCGCTCTGATGGGTAGCCAGGGCGGCTGAACCGTAACCCCTCCAGGGAGGCCGCTCTTGGGGCGGCGGTGCTGGGTCGGCGACAGCGAGGCCAACCATTGAGCGAATGCTCCCCGTCGCTGTCGCCAACCCCACCTCCAAAGGGCCTGTTAGCGATTCACCTGCAGGAGTTTCCCGTGGAAGTCCTCGCTCGACGGCGTCTGCGACCGACGGCGGCGACAGCGAGGCCACTTATTGGACGAATGGTCCCCGTAGCTGTCGCCGCTCGCTGCGCGTGGGGGCGGCGAGCCCCTCGGGGCTCGTGGTCGACGCGGGCCCGGCGCCCGACGCGGTCGCGCGACTCCCCGCGCTCGCCTGCCTCGGCGCGCCGCTCCCCTCGCCGGATGACGCGCCACCCTCGCCGCCACACGCCGCCATGGCCGCCGGTAGCGCCAGCGCGAAGAGCGACGTCGCCCGGGGCCTCACGGTGGGCTCGCCCATGAGCGCACCGTACTTACGGCACGAATCGCTTGCCCAGGCATCCTACTACAGTAGGATTAGCTCATGGGTGAGCCCGCCGCAAAGCTGTCGATCACCGTTCCTAGCGAGCTTGCTGCCGAGATCCGCAAGCGTGTCGGCGCCCGCGGGGTCTCCGGGTTCGTCACGCGTGCCATCGCGCACGAGCTCAGCGGGAGCAACTCAGTGCCTATCTCGCGGAGGTGGACCGAGAGTTCGGGCCGGTTCCCAAAGAGACGCTCGCAGAGGCGCGCCGAGCATGGCGGAAGCGCTGATCCTCGACTCAGAAGCGCTGAACGCGCTCGCGAGCCCTGGCGAGCGCGGGGCTCTCGCTCTTCGCATGCGCGCGGTGCTGCAGATCGCGCGTGACCACAGCGCGATCGTTCGCGTGCCCGCACCCGTGCTCGCAGAGGTCTGCAGGAGTCCGAAGCTCGACGCAGCCGTGAACCGCGTTCTCGCGATGAAGGGTATCGGTGTGGCAGAGCTTACCGAGCGTATCGCCCGGCGCGCCGGCCACCTGCTCGCCAGGGTCAAGCTCAAGTCCGAACACGCCGTCGATGCCTTCGTCGTCGCCACCGCGCTCGACTTCCCCGACTCTATGATCGCCACAGGCGACGTGGGCGACTATCGAGCGATTGGCTGCCGGATTCAAGCAGGTCCGAACCTTTCGCATCTAGCGACGCCGGCGCCGCTCCTACCCTCCACGCTGGCCGCGAACGCGCTGGGGCTCTTGCCGACGGCCGCCTTGAAGTCACGCGCCAGGTGGGCCTGGTCCGACGTAGCCGAGGTCCGCCGCGAGCCTCGTCCGTTCGTTAGCGGCCGTGTCGCCGAGCTCACCTCCCAAAGACCGCTTGTTCGCGATCCACCCGAAGGAGTTCCCCCTGGAAGTCGCTCGCAGGATGACGCCCGCGACGGCCCCGGCGAATACGAGGCCACCCATTGGGCGAATGCTCCCTGCACCTTTCGCTGCAGGGGCGGCGAGCGCTGCGGAACACCGCACGAGGACGGATCTATGGGTCGCAGAGCGGGTCGAGCGGTTGGCACTTCGGCATCCCCCGGTGAGCCGAGGGCTTCAGCCGATCGACGAGCGTCGAGTCGAAGGACTTCCCATCGTCGGTGGCCCGAACCGGTAGCGCGGAGAGGCCCGCCCCGCCGGAGAGCAGGCCCGAGATGCCCCCCTCGCTCGGCACGAGCGCGGACGCGGTGGCGGCGGCGGCAGACGCCGAGGGGCGCGCCGTTGCGGAGGGTCGCGGGCCTGTGCTGGTCGCCGCGGACGCGGAGGCCGACGTCGAGCGCGCCGGTCCTGCCGAGGCGGTGGTCGTGCCTGGCGCGTCGGTCCCGCACGCGACAAGAAGGATCGCGAAGGCGAATGGGACTCTCACTGGGCCCCCGAGGGCAGGAGGGTGCTGCGGACGAACGGCTCGACTGCTTTGGCGCGGTCCCCGGTCAGCCCGCCCTCGGGGAGGAACACCACATCGCCATAGCCGGTTCGTCGGGACTTTTGATCCTGGAACGGCTGCACGACCAGGTGCTCCTTCGAGGGGAGCAGCTTCGCGTCCTCCGCATCCAGCGTGGTGCCAATGCGCTGCACGAGCTCCCGGTCGCGTCGAGTCCCCTCTCAAGCCCGGCATGTCCGCCATCCTGTCGAACCGCGACAACTGGAAGAGGGGCCTCGGGAACACGGCGACCAAGGACGCCACGATCACCGCCTGCAAAGCGGCGATGGAGGGGGTCAACGCCGTCGGCTGCGACGCCGGAAGCGGAGCCACTGGCACCAGCGGAACGGCCTGGGACGGCAAGGCCGCATACACCTGCACGGGCAACGACGCAGCGACCATCACCGGCGTCACCGCCAACATCGTGTCGGGCCCGGCGGTCACGGCAAACGGCAACTGCAAGCTCACGCTCAAGGACTGCACCATCACGAGCAACGAGGGGATCTCCGCGAACGGCAACGCGCAGGTCACGGTCGAAGGCGGCGAGATCAAGGCGAGCGACACCGCGATCGCGGCGAACGGCAATGCGCAGGTCACCGTCAACGGCGGGAAGGTGAGCGGCAAGGTGGTCGCCAACGGCAACGCCAAGGTGACCGGCGTCACAACGGCGAAGTAGCTCCCATCGGCTCGCCGATCCGCCTGCGCTGGCCGCGCCCAACTACGAGAGGGGATCAACGCGGCCGGCGACCCGTAGAACTCGGCGACACGTGCTCGCCCGCGCGCGGGGGGGACGGCGAGGGCGGCGGGCGATCGCGCGCCTACAGCCCGATCGCGCCCGCTGCCTCGTCTCTTTCGGGACAGAGGTCGACGCCGCAGGCTCACCAAGGAGATGCCCGATGACCTCGATGGATCGCAGGACGTTGCTACTCATTTCGTCGACCGCGCTGGCGCTGGGCTGCGTGCTCCAGCCGGACACCGAAGAGACCGAGGACGACGTTGACGAGGAGGAGGTCGAGGAGGTCGAGCAGGCCCTCACGCCTAGCCAATCGCCATCGATCCCCCAGAAGCAGAGCTTCTTCGTCTATAGCGACGGGATGTGGGGTGGGCTGCCGAGGTGCGGTGCCATCCTCATCGACCCGACGCACGTGCTCACCGCGTGGACGTGCGGCGTGCCGAGCGTCCTTCAGGCGTACAACAACAGCGTGTACCCGACGTCGTTCGTGAGCGTCAAATCGCATGCGAGCTGGGGCGAAGCCGACTTGGGGGTGATCGAGCTCGACTCGCCCGCGCCGGCCGGCATGGTCCCGGCGACGATGGCGTGGACATTCCCGGGGCAGAATGCTCAGCTCAAGGTGCTCGGGGTCGGCAACTTCGGAGGGTGGTGGAACGTCCCGGCCGGCTCCGCCAAGCCGACGCGACCGTCTCCAGCACCGCAGTGCAGGGTGGGTCGTTTCTGACGTGGCAGGCAGTCGCGGAGCCCGGTGATCAGGGGAGGCGCGTTCTGGGGATCGCGCCTGCTTGGCATCACCAATTCCAGAACACGTGGGATGGGTTGAACCAGCGAGGCAAGTTCGCAAGTGTGCCCTCCAACCTGGCCTGGGTGCTCGACGCCATTGGCTACGACCTCTCCGAATTCTGGGTCCATCAGAATCGTACGATCCACAACCTGCCCACGCTGCAGACCTTCTCAGCGGCGACGGTCAAGGTGTGCGCGTACGCGTGTGAAAAGACCTCGACCTGTACGGCGTTCACGGCCACGCCCCAGCCGCCATTCTACACTTCGCAGACCTGCAAGCTGCTCGGCAGCGGGCAGGGTTGGCGAGGGGGACCCTGCAGGGCTCTACGGCGGGCTGGAAGCTCTGACCGTCGCATAGCCCTGCCGAGCGCTGCCCCTGCCGCCGAGGCTGGGCAGCCGTGGGCTCGATCTTCGCGGGACGAAGCAGTCCCGCGGAATCGACGGATTGGCCGTCCGCGTGACACACCAACGACCCTCGGGGATGCACACCTGAAGCTCTCCGGTGCCCGTCGGCCTCGCCCGCACCGGAGGGCCTACCACGGACCAGCTGGGTGGCGCGCCGCTCGCCTCGACAGGGAGCAGAAAAAGGAGTTGATCGCTGGGGTGGAGCGCAGGGGGGACCTCGGCGCCTCCACAGCTCACCGGTGACGTGTAGGAGCGGCCCGTCACCAGGAGGCAGCCCGCCGGGGCCGAGCCGGCTACCCATGGCTCGCCGTCGCCTCCAGCATGGGTGCACGCCGCGAGGCATACGCACACCGGCTTCACGAACGACGAAGCCCTCTGTCACACGGACCGCGTGCTCGAAAGAATTGATAGGCTGAGGCAATGTCCCGCAAGATCCTCGCGCAGCTCGCGGTAGCAGCGGGCGTGGCGCTCGGCAGCTGCTCCGACGAAGGCGAAGCGGGCGGCACCGGCGCCGGCGCCGGCGGGCCGACCACCCGGGACGGGCGGCGGCGCCGCCGCCGGGGGAATGGGAGGTATTGCGGCGGGCGGCTCGGCGGGGGCGCCGCCTATCGAGAAACCCGAGGGGCTCGAGAGCTTCCTCTCGGGCGAGGAGGCAGACGCCGAGGTGACGCCGCTCGGCCCCGCGTGGATCCTCATGGGCGGCGGAACCGACGTCGACGAGGCCTTCGAGCGCTGGGTGCCCCTCGTCGAGGGTGGCGACGTCGTGGTCCTCGGACCTCGGGCGCCGATGGCTACAACGATTACCTCTACACGGACATCGGGGGCGTGGACTCGGTCGAGACGCTGCTCGTGAAGACCAGGGGCTTCGCTGACAGCGACTACGTCGCCGATCGCCCGTCGAGGGCCGAGGCGATCTTCTTGGCGGGCGGCGACCAAGCCACCTACGTCACCAGCTGGAAAGGGACGCGCGTCGAGCTGGAGCTGGCGGCGGCGGCGCGCGGCGCCGTGATCGGCGGCACGAGCGCGGGTTGCGCAGTCCTCGGGGACTATTCGTTTTCGGCGCTCAACGACAGCGTCTACTCCGACGAGGCCCTCGCGGACCCGTACAACCGATTCATGACGATGGAACAGGAGTTTCTCAACTTCTCGAGACTCACCGGCGTGATCACCAACACGCACTTCGCCGAGCGCGATCGGATGAGTCGACTCATGACGTTCGTAGCGCGACCGATCGCAGATAACTGGGCCACGAGCGCAGTTGGCGTTGGGGTCGACGAGGACACTGCCCTGTTCGTGGACGCGGCCGGCGAGGGCACGGTCCTCGGGAGCGGCGCGGTATACGTCGTCCGGTCGAACGGCGCGCCCGCGCTGTGCACCGCGGGGGAGCCGCTCGAGTACGATGCGCTCGAGCTCGTAGAGCTGCGCGCCGGGGACGTGGTCCTTCTCCCAGCCGGCACGAGCGACGTCCCCGCGACGCCGCTATCGGCGAGCTGCGGGGCCACGATTCCCGCGAGCCCATACTGACCTCTGGACCGACGCTGCGGAGCTTCACGTCGCAGGCGCGACGCTTCCATCGGTCGCGGGCTGCGCGAGGAACCTCCGAATGGCTTCAGCCAGCCGCTCGGGCTGGCCGAGCTGAGGCAAGTGCCCTGCGTCCTCGAGGACCACGGTGCTGGCCGAGGGCATGCTGCGCGCGAGCTGCTCTCCCGACGAAGGCGGCGCGAACGAGTCTCTCGGCGCACCCTGAGCGGCTCGAGGTCGAGGCCCTGCGCGTATCGCTCGCGGCGCAGAGCATGCCGGGCTTTGGTCGCACGGTCCGCACCATGCTGCACGCCGTGTCCGATCTGGGGGGCTGGCGACCCGCGTTGTCGATGCGCGAGCCGATGGCCGCGCTCACCGTGCCGACGCTCTTCGCCATGCGAGACCGCGGAGGTCTCGCATGGCGTGAGGCTCGCCGCATCCCCTCGGGAGCGTCAAGGCGGGCGAGCGGTGATCTCCAGCGAGCGCATGCCTCGTTCCTCCAGCAACCTGGGGCGCCGTCGCTCTGGGCGGCCTCGGGCGCCCCGCTTCAGCCGCTCAGCCCTCGAGGACCTCCTCGAGCGAGCGCGCGGAGAGCGAGCGCTCGACCCAGCTGTCGAGCACGCTCACGTCGGTGGTGGCGAGGACGCGCTCGGCGGTGGCGTCGTCGACGGCGAAAGCCACGGAGGCGGAGCAGCCCGAGCAGGGTGCGAGCCTCCCCTCCCGCGCGACCCTCGTTGCGGCCCTCTGCGCGACCCTCGTTGCGGCCCTCTTCTCGGATGATCTCCAGCGAGCGCATGCCTCGTTCCTCCAGCAACCTGAGAATATTAGCGCGGATCTCTGCGGGCGCCGCGCCTTCGATGAGCGAGGCCAGGCGCTGGCGGAGGCGTAGGTCGGTGAGCTCGGTGACGGCCTCGGCGGCGCGGAGCACATCCGCCTCCGCCTCGGCGGTGAGGCTCCGCGGCCCGCGCGCTGCGACCTCCGCCGACCGCGCCAGCGCGACCAGCACTGCGAGCAGGAGGTGCTCACGGGCGTAGTCGATCGAGACGAGGTGGGGGAGATCGCGCGGGCCGAGCACGATCGGGCGGAGGACGATGGCGCCCTCGTCTCGGGGCTGGCGCGCCCAGCTCGCGGTCGCCTCGTCGAAGGTCAACACGACCAGCAACACCCGCACGGCGTGACGGCCGAGCGCGCTCGCGACCATCTGGATCCACGCGCGGGCTTCTCGGCGTCCGCGCGGCGTTGCACCTCGAGGATGACGATGGCGCGCAGCGGACCGTCCCGCTGTATCGCGTAGCTCGGCCACGAAGTCTGCGTGGCGGTGGGCCAGGACGACCTCGATGGCGGTCGACTCGAGCACCGTGACCGTGGTCTGCGACGAGAGAGGGAGCTGCACCTCTCCGAGTGCGAGCAGCTCGAGCAGCACCTCGGGGTGCTCCCTCAGCACGTCGAGCGGCGCCTCGTGGAAGAGGGTGCTGATGGCCACGCGGAGCGCTTGGCAATGGTGGTGCCAATGGAGCAATGAGACGCTTCGCTGAAGAAGGGCGGCGTTCGAGCGGCATCCGCCAAACGTCGGGGCGGCGGTCGCCGGCGGAGAAGTGGCGCCCGCCGGGACCGAGCCCGGGCCATCGGCCCAGGCCGCTGGCGCCCCGAGTCGGGCAACGACGACCGAACCAGGGACATGGCCCGCATGTAGCCGGACGCTGTCGCTCTGATGGGTAGCCAGGGCGGCTGAACCGTAACCCCTCCAGGGAGGCCGCTCTTGGGGCGGCGGTGCTGGGTCGGCGACAGCGAGGCCAACCATTGAGCGAATACTCCCCGTCGCTGTCGCCAACCCCACCTCCAAAGTGCCCTGCTAGCGACCCACCCGCAGGATTCCCACTGGAAGTCGCTCGCTCGACGGCGTCTGCGGCCGACGGCGGCGACAGCGAGGCCACTTATTGGACGAATGGTCCCCGTAGCTGTCGCCGCAGGGCCGGGTTGGGCGCGCTGCCGACGAGCCGGCGCGGCACGACCCTCCGGAGAGGTCGACGCTCAGACCGGCCTACTCCGCTGGGCTCGAGGCGTACGGCATCCGCGGGGAGGACCTGAGCGCGTTCGCGCGCGCGTCGCACGTGCGGGTGATCACGCCCGGCGCGGGCGCGGGGGAGATGCGGCCTTGTTAGGGCTTGAAGTCACGCGCCACGTGGGCCTGGTCGACGCAGCCGAGGTCCGCCGCGAGCCTCGCGAGGTTGGGGGCCTCGCCTCGCTCGATGCGGCAGATGGGGCCAATACCAAGATCGGCCCTCACGTCTCGGATGGCTGCACGTCTGCCTTCGAGATCTCGTGCATGGTATCCTGGAGACCCATGACGCTGACGGTGGAGATCGACCGCGAGACGGACGGCCGTTGGATCGCTGAGGTGCTGGAGCTGCCCGGCGTGCTGGCGTACGGCGAGAGCCGCGAGAGCGCGATCAGGACGGCGAAGGCGCTCGCGCTGCGTCCTCGCCGATCGGATCGAGCACGGCGAAGAGGACGGCGCAGCCCTCGAGACGGTGGCCTTCGTGACGTCCGCGGCGGCATGAGCGGCTGGGGGCGACCAAGGCGAAGCTCGAGGACCGCCGCGCTGCTGAAGGTCGGCTGGACGGTGTCGCGAGAGAGGCTCCCACCGCACGCTCGAGCGTGATGGCGGGGAGTCGGTGACGTTTGCCTTCCACGACGGTGACGAGCTCGGGCGGGTGATGCTCGCGAAGATCGCGAAGACGACGGGGCTGAAGCCCGAAGATCTGTGAGGGCGCTTCGCCCCGGCACGGCGCGGCCCAACCTGGCGTTGGACCCGACGGCGACCGTGGCTCGGTCGCGCGGCCGAAGGCGCGCTCCCTCGCCGAGCTGGACCGAGCGCTGAACGCGCTGGCGAACCCTGGTGTGGCAGAGCGTTCCGCGCGTATCGCCCGGCGCTCCTATCCCTCCACACCCGCCGCGAACGCGCTGGGGCTCTTCCCCACGGCCGCCTTGAAGTCACGCGCGAGGTGGGCCTGGTCGACGTAGCCGAGGTCCGCGGCGAGCCTCGCGAGGTTGGGGGCCTCGCCTCGCTCGATCCGGAGGGCGACCTCCTGTAGGCGGAACCTGCGCAGGGGTCCATTTGGGCGACGCGCCGACATAGTCGGAAGAGCCTCTGCAGCTCTCTTATGCCGAGGCCGCTCTCGGTCGCGAGCTGCTCGACGGTGAGCAGCTCGGGCGACCTGGCGATATGGTCGACGAGCGCCGCGGCGAGGCCAATGCGCTCGTCGGTCCCCGGCAGCCGGCGCTCGCGCATCCAGGTCTCGAAGGCCTCGAAGGCCCGCGCGTCGTCGTGCTGGCTCAGCACCTCGCGCTCGAGCTGCGCCGCGCCGCCGAGCGCCTCCTCGAGCGGGATGATGTGGTTCTGGTAATGGCTCGCCGAGCTGCGCGTGAACGCGCGGATGCCGCCCGCGCGGAGCTTCACCCCGAAGACCCGGCCGCGGCCCTCCAGGGTGCGGCGCCAGAGGCGAGTCCACACGCCCACGACCCGCGCGCCCGCGTGGGGGCCGCCCTCCTCGACGACGAGGTGGATGCAGGGGTCGCCGATGAGCTCGGTGACGTGGGGCGGCTGGCCCGTGAGATCCCACTGGCCGGTCCAGTAGGCGGCGACGAAGGGGGCGAGGTCCGCCGAGGGGGCGTACGTGCGGGACCCGACGCGGCGCCCGCTCTGGCGGCTGGACACCAGCCCGCGGGCTCTGCCGTGGCCGGTCGGTCGCGTTTCTACAAGTCGGGGGGGGCGGGGCATGGCTAGATCGCGGTCGTCGCTTCGACGTGGAGGTTTCCCATGAAAGACGTGGTCGTGAAGAAGATCGAGGAGATTGGCGCTTACGAGGGGCCGCACGAGATCCCGGGCATCCGGTTTCGACACGCGCGCGAGCCGCTCGGCGTGTCGGCCTGGGGGATGAACGTGCTCGAGCTCGACGCCGGCTGTTCGGGCTACCCGGAGCACGATCATGTGGAGGACGGTCAGGAGGAGCTGTACGTGGTGCTGCGCGGGTCGGTGGTGCTGCAGGCCGGCGGCGAGGAGCGGGTGCTCGCGCAAGGGGACATGGCGCGCGTGGGACCTTCCGTGAAGCGGAAGCTCGTGACCCGAGAGCTGGGCACGACGGTGCTCGCGCTCGGCGCCACACCGGGGAAGGCGTTCGTGCCCTCGAAGCTCGGCTGAGGCCCACTCTACCCCCGCCGAGGCGGGGCGTGACGCGGTACATTGGACGGCCGTGGATGCCGAGCCCGTGGTTGCAGCCACCCTCCTCGATCCGAGCGTCGCGTTGGCGCTCGAGGTCGCGCAACGGGAGGCCGCGCGCCGGGGCCACCGTCAGGTCGGCGTGGAGCACATGCTGTTGGCGCTGCTCGCCGACCCGCAGCTCGCCCACTGCGTGGATCGTGCAGGTGCCAAGCTCGAAGCGGCCAGAGGGCATCTCGAGGCTGCGCTCGAGGAGCGCGGCCCGTTCCGCGTCGAGAGCGGCGACGCGGGGCTGGGCTACCGCCTCGCGCGCGTCCTGGACCTCAGCCAAGCCTCGGCGATCCCGGACGATCCGCTGAGCCTGCTCTCTGCGCTCGTCGCGGAGAGCGGCGCGGCGGTGGCGCTCGCCGCCGAAGCCGATCTCACGCCCGCGCTGTGGGCTTCGTCGACCCTCGAGCGCGCTCCTGCAGAGGCAGCGCCCGGCTCGCCCTATCGCTCGGCGCACAAGACCCTCGGTTGGACGGTCTCGCTACGAGCCTCGGAGCCGCTACCAGCAGAGCGACTGATGGCCATCCTGGCAGGCACCGGGCTCGATGACTTCGGCGTGGCGAGGGCGATGGTGGTGGCAGCGACCGGCCGTGCTCGCCCGGTGGGACTGTTCACCGAGCACGACGCACGCAGCTGGGTGCAGGTCATCGAGGAGCGAGCGGCCGCCGCCGGGCTCTCGCTGACGGCCGAGGTCATGCGCTGCTCGCCCCCGGCGGCTCTGCTGGCCTTGCGAGCCAAGAACCTGCGCTGGCGCTGGAGAGTGCGCGGGCTGTGGATCGCTGCGGCGGCTTGCTTGCTCGGTGCCCTGATCTGGGCAGGCCTGCAGTGGCGGGAGCTGGACCGCGCACCGCTGAGCATCGAAGCCGCTCGCCTGGCAGCGCCCGGCGAGCGTGTCCGTATCAAGGGGCGCGCCGAGCCCGCCGCGCCACGCTACCTGCTATCGGAGGGCGTGCTGTTCACGGCCGACCCGCGCAACCCACGCGAGGTCTTCAGCGTTTTCGACGACTCCCTCTACCGCACGCGTGACGTTCGCGTGACCTTTCGAGCCATCCCCCAGCTTCGTTCACGTTCGAGGCCGAGCGACACCTCTCCACCGCTGGGGAAGCTCGCCGCACCCTGTCGCGCTGGGTCGTCGTCACTTGCAACAACTGCGGCGGCGATGTCCTGCTCGTGGGCCCCACTACGCCGTGGGCCTCGCCCATCGAAGCGAGCGTGCGGAACGTCGACCAGGTCGGCCTGCCCGCCGAGGAGATCCGCTCGTTGCACCGGGCGCACGGCGGCACGAAGAAGATCAACTACGTGCTGGATGTGGAGCCGCTGCCGGCCGGAGATGCGCAGGTCTTGGTCCCCATTTGCCACAGCACCGACGTGATCGACGTCGACTGTCGACCGCTCATGTGGGCGAGCGCGGAGCCTGGGGCCCCACCCGACTGGGCCCAATCAGACATGCTGGAGGGGGAGCTGGCGATCTCCTCCGATGCCCGCCTCAATCTTCGCTTCGTCAACGACCCGGCAGGGCTCGACTTCGATCGAAGCCAGCCTGGCGAGCCGGGTCGGATTCTGCGCATCGGGCCGCGTACGACTGCGCTCCAGAGCGTCGTTCTCGGTCCCGGCATCCTGTCGGGCGGGCTCGCGCTCTTGTTGGCGCTCGGCGCCTGGGTCCTCCGGCGCTTCGGAAGGCCCTCTGCGCGTCGCTAGTCCGACCGGAGGTCGGCCTCGAGCGCGATGTATGGCACGTAGCGGAAATCGCGGATCGACACCACGCGGTCGTCCTCGAAGCTCAGCAGGATGAAGTAGGCCGCGCGCGGGTCCCCGTCGACGTGGGCGGCCAGCGCGAGGCGGCCTTCGAGGCGGACGACCTCCAGGGTGACGTCCAGCGCCTCGTAGCGACCGAAGTACCCAGCGACCTCCTTGCCGCGGCGCTGGGACTTCGAGACCAGGTCGAGCCTGCAATCGTCGCCGACGAGCGCGCGCACGCCGTCCCAGTCGCGAGCGTTGAACAGGCTCGCGTAGCGGTCCAGGTTGCGGCGAGTGGTCGCGTCGAGCGCTTTGCCCTCTTCACTCTCTTCACGCAGGCCCGCGCGGCCGCGCACCAAGCAGGCTTTGACGGCCATGACGGTGGTCCCCATCGTCTCGGCCGTCTCCTCCAGAGAGTGGCCGAGCACGTCCTTCAGGATGACCGCGCTTCGCTGGCCGATCGGGAGCGCCAGGAAGCGCGCGAGCGCGGCCCGAACCACCATGGGGTCGGGCGTGTCCACGTAGCCAGCGACGTCGTCGAGGTCGGCCCGCGCCTCGGTCAGCTTGCGGCCATGGGCGCGCAGCGAATCAATCGCGGTGTTGTGCGCGATCTTGAAGAGCCACGCCCGCAGCGGAGGGAGCTCGGCCGCGAGGCTCATGGCATAGAAGGCCTTGGCGAGCGTCTCCTGGACGATGTCTTCGCCCTCGATGACCGAACCGGTGAGGCGAGCGCAATAGCGGTGAAGCTCCGGACGCAGCTCGCCCACCAGCGATAGAAACTGCTCTCGCGCCCGCGCGATCTCCTCGGGGACCTGGCTCACCGCGCGAAGCTATCACGGGGTGGGCGGGTGGCTCGCGAACAGGGTCGCGACCGAGCTCGACGGCGGCACCTCGCATCGCTCCCCGAGGTTCGCGGTGAAGCGCTTGAAGGCCTCGAGCGCCACCAGGGGGTTGCCCTCGGTCGCCAGCGTGGCGATGTGCGTGAACGAGACGCCGTCGTCGAGCTTGAGCACCTCGTAGCGAAGCCCTTCGGGCGGAGCCGCCGCGAGCGCCTCGAACACCGCGGCGAGCAGCGCCTCGTGCTCGCTCACGCGGTCGCCCTTGAGCTTGTACCTCACGACCACGCGCCTCACGACCGACCCCCGGCGCGCTCGGCCTCACACCTCAGATCGTCGGCGTACTTCTCGAAGATTGGACCGAAGTCAGGCAGGCTGCCGCGGATCATCGGCAGCATCATCCCCGTGAAGACCTCGGTCATCGTGAACAGGGTCGTCCCGTCCGCTTGCGCCTCCAGGGTGAAGGTCCTCGTCCCCTTGAACATCGGCGCCATGCCGTCCGCCCAGACCATCCTCCGTTCGGGGACGAGCTCGACGACCTTGGGCGTGAAGGTGCGCTCGGAGGCCGGCACCCGGAGCGCCAGCTTGTTGCCGAGCGCGATGTCCCCGTCGATCGAGGTGACCGTCGAGTTCCAGCGCGGAAAGCCCCGGGCGTCGGTCAATAGCGCCCAGACGCCGGCCGGCGGCGCCGCGATCTTGCAGCGGATGGAGCACTCCGACCGGAAGGTGGATGAGGTCTGCGTAGCCTCGCTTCGAGCTGTCATGCCCTGACGACGATCCAGGGCCGGAAGAGGATGCGGTGGGGGAGAAAAAAAGATCGCCGAGCCCCCTGTGCCTGGCGTCGGCCACCCGCCTCGGGCCGTGCGGGGGGCGCCGGGGGGTGTGGATCAAGCGAGGCGTCGCCGAGCCTGCCTTCGAGGTGTTGTCGACCGAAGGTGACGTCGAGGTTGCGGCGCTACGCGCCGACGATCCTGCTGACGCTGCGGTAGTCCCACAGGGAGCGAGGAAGTGCTTGCGTCTGTCGCTGAACAAACTATGAACAGCGACAGAACAAACCATGAACAACTCGCGTTTGCTCGCTGTTTCTGCCCTGACTGCGGGCCTCTTGGGCGCTGGCGCCTGTCAGCTCGAGGACGATGAGCCTAGGGAACAGGCCGAAGAGCCTCAGGCGGTCGGGGCCTGCGTGTACGAGAACCCCTTCTCGAAGGCAGAGGAGTGCAAGCTCTACGTGGGGCAGACCTTCACGCCGGAGACGGCCGCGACCGACTGCTCATCGTACGTCTTCGGTGCTCCTGGAGCTTTCACGGAGGGCGGCACGTGCGAGTACCCCGAGACGCTGGGGACCTGCATCGTCGAGGACGGGACGGCGTACGAATACGCGCTGGTGTTCCCCGGCGACGACCCGTCGGACTGCGCTTCGACGCGCAACGGCTGCGAGGTCTTCGCGAAGGGCCGGTTCGAGCCCAGCGCCCTGTGCGAAGGTGCGGGCGGCGGGGGCGGCGGGGCCGGCTCGGTGTTCGTCCAGCCGTACCTCGAGTGCAAGGATCCGCTGGAGGCCCCCGAAGGTCAGAGCGCCGACGGACAGGTCTGCACCTGGACGTTGATCTCGGCCTCCACCGAGGAAGGCCGCCGCTATCAGGACTACGCCTCTTGCGAGGACGTGCTCACGCAGCGTCCGTACTACGCCTCTCCTCCGGCAGCGACGACGCTTCCCGACGACGCTCGCTTGGGTGACGCGGCGTACCTGGCCGAGGTGGCCTGGGCGCGGGAGCAGGTCGAGGCCAGCGCGTGCATCTGCTGCCACTCTACGGGGCTCGCGCCCAACGGACCCTCGCAGTGGTTCGTCGAGGCCGAGGGGATCTGGCTCGACTCCATCTCGGACTCGGGTCTGGCGATGATGGCCGGCCTCGCGGACTCTTCGGCCTTCGGTGCGTTCCCGCCGGAAGAGAACAACGGCTTCGATCGCACGCTGCTCGGCGTGCCCACGACCGACAACGCGCGCATGCAAGCGCTGCTGCTCGGCGAGTGGGAGCGCAGAGGGTTCTCCCCCGAGGACGCCGCGGACATCCCTGCATTCGGCGGTCCGCTCGTCGATCAGCGCGAGTACGAGCCAGTCGCTTGCGTCGACGGTGAAGGGGTCGACGCCGAGGGGCGGCTGATCTGGACCGGCGGGGACGCGCGATACCTGTACGTGCTCGAGCCCGGATCCGAAAACCCTGGAGTCCCGCCGAACCTCGACGAGCCCGCAGGGACGCTCTGGCTCGCCGACGTGCCCACGTCCGCTCCTGCTTTCTCGAGCGGCGTCGCGCTCGGCGAGCTGCGAGGCGAGATGAGGACCCGCGTCCCGGCGGGCGCTGCTCCGAGCGCGCTGTCGAGCGGCGAGACGTACGTCCTGTACGTGCTCGCGGACATCGGCATCCCGCTGGCGCGCTGCCTGTTCGAGGCGCCCTAGCTGCGCACCTAGCAACGCCCTGACGTGGCACGGGGCTGGGAGCTCGACCTCATCGCCCGGGCCGAGCTCCTCGCCCGCGTCCCGCTCTACCCGCGCCGATGCGGGACGTGGACGCTGCGCTCCTTCGCGACGCGGATCGCGGTGTCGTAGCCCGCGTCGGCGTGGCGGATGACGCCCATGCCGGGGTCGATCGTGAGCACCCGCTCGAGCCGGCGCTGCGCGGCGTCGGTGCCGTCGGCCACGATGACCATGCCTGCGTGGAGCGAGTTGCCGATGCCCACGCCTCCGCCGTGGTGGAAGCTGACCCACGAGGCGCCGCCCGCGACGTTCGACATGGCGTTGAGCAGCGGCCAGTCGGCGATCGCGTCCGAGCCGTCCTTCATGGCCTCGGTCTCGCGGAACGGGCTGGCGACGCTGCCGCAGTCGAGGTGATCGCGCCCGATCACCAGCGGGGCCTTCACCTTGCCCGCGCGCACCAGCTCGTTGAAGGCGAGGCCCACCTTCGCGCGGTCGCCATACCCGAGCCAGCAGATGCGCGCCGGCAGACCCTGGAACGCGACGCGCTCTTGGGCCATCGTGATCCAGCGGCGCAGGTCTGCGTCGTGGGGCACCGCCTCGAGGACCGCGCGGTCGGTCTCGGCGATGTCGGCGGGGTCTCCCGAGAGCGCGACCCAGCGGAAGGGGCCCTTGCCCTCGCAGAACAGCTCACGGATGTACGCGGGCACGAACCCAGGGATGTCGAACGCGCGCTCGCAGCCCGCCTCCTGGGCGCACGTGCGGATGTTGTTGCCGTAGTCGAACGCCTCGGACCCTGCCTTCTGCATGGCGAGCATGGCCTCCACCTCGAGCCGCATCGAGGCCTTCGCGCGCTCGACGTACCCCTTGGGGTCGCGCGCGCGCAGCTCCGCCGCCGCCGCGAGGGTGAGGCCCTGGGGCACGTAGCCCACGAGGGGGTCGTGGGCCGCCGTCTGCTCGGTGACGAGGTCGGGGATCTCCCCGCGCCGCACCAGCTCGGGGAACACGTCGGCCGCGTTGGCGCACAGCGCGACGCTCTTGGGCGTCCCCGCGGCGGCGCTCTGCTTCACGAAGCGCAGCGCCTCGTCGAGGTCGTCGATGCGCGCGTCGACGTAGCGGGTCGCCAGGCGCTTGTCGATGCGCGAGGGGTCGATCTCGATCGCGAGCATGCTGATGCCGGCCATCACCGAGGCGAGCGGCTGCGCGCCGCCCATCCCGCCGAGCCCGGCGGTGAGAGACCACATCCCCTTGTCCTTGCCGGTCCTCGCGATCGTCGCCTTGCGCGCCGCGACGAAGGTCTCGAACGTGCCCTGCAGGATGCCCTGCGTGCCGATGTAGATCCACGAGCCGGCGGTCATCTGCCCGTACATCGTGAGCCCCAGCCCTTCGAGGCGGCGGAACTCGTCCCAGTTGGCCCAGCGGCCGACCAGGTTCGAGTTCGCGATCAGCACGCGCGGTGCGTCCTCGTGCGTTCGGAACTTGCCGACCGCCTTGCCGGACTGCACGAGCAGCGTCTCGTCGTTCTCCAGCTCCCGGAGCTCCCGCACGATCACGTCGTAGGCGTCCCAGCTGCGCGCCGCCTTGCCCGTGCCCCCGTAGACCACGAGGTCGTCGGGCCGCTCCGCGACCTCGGCGTCGAGGTTGTTGTGGAGCATTCTCAGCGCGGCTTCTTGCACCCAGCCCTTGCAGGTGCGCTCGGCGCCGCGCGGCGCTTGGACGGGCCTCGGACCGCTGGTCGACATAGCAGGCCTTGTAGGCGCGCCGCCGCCGTGAAAAAAGCCCCTCGTGAGCGCGAAACGGGGGCGCGCCACGTCCGTCTTCACCCCTGCGTTCGTCGAGAGGGAGCTCGTGGCAGATCCGACCAAGCTTTTGCCTGGCGCCGTCTTCGCGCGTGATTTCAAGATCGTGAAGCCGCTCCGCGAGGGGGGGATGGGCGCGGTCTACATCGCGGAGCAGCTCTCCACGGGGCGCCAGCGCGCCCTGAAGCTGATGGCGCCCTCCCTGGTCGACAACCCAGAGGTTCGCGAGCGGTTCGTGCGAGAGGCCAAGGTCGCCGCGAACATCGACAGCGATCACGTGGTCGAGACGGTCACCGCGGGGGTCGACGAGGCGACGGGCGCGCCGTACCTGGTGATGGAGCTGCTGCGCGGCGAAGAGCTCGCTGACGCCGCCGTCCGCGCAGGCCCCCTCACGGTCGCGGATCTGCGCGAGGTGTTCTCCCAGGTGGGGCACGCGCTCGAGCAAGCCCACGCCCAGGGGGTGGTCCACCGCGACCTCAAGCCGGAGAACATCTTCCTCGCGGCCTCGCGTCGCCGCGACGTCCCGTTCACCGCGAAGATCCTCGACTTCGGCATCGCCAAGCTGGTGGCCGACGGCCTGCAGAAGACGGGCACCCAGCCGCTCGGCTCACCGCTCTTCATGTCCCCCGAGCAGACCGATCGAAAGGGCCGGATCTGCCCGGCGACCGACGTGTGGGCGCTGGGCTTGATCGCGTTCTATCTCCTCACCGGGCAGTACTTCTGGAAGTCCGCGATCGACGGCTCGCTCCCTTCGCTGCTGCGCGAGATCTGCGTCGAGCCGATCCCGCTGGCGACCGCGCGCGCGGCTGAGCTCGGCGCCGAAGGGCGCTTGCCGGTCGGCTTCGACGCGTGGTTCGCGCGGTGTGTCGACCGCGACATCGACAAGCGGTTCGTCGACGGCGGTGAGTGCGTGCGCGCGCTGGTCGAGCTGGTCGGCGACGCCCCAGCCGACCGCAAGCTCTCGATGATCTCGACCGCGAACCTCGGGACGGGCGACGTCGGTCCGTCGGTCGACGCCCACGGCGCCACGGCCATCGTGGACGAGACCGGCAAGATCGGCGCCAGCGAGCGCGCGCAGACCCTCCACAAGCAGGCGACGAACGCGGGCGCCGAGCTCACCGTCATCAAGGCCGCGCCAGCGTCGAAGCTGCCGCTCTACGCCGGCGTCGCCGTGGCCGTCGCTGCGCTGGGCGCAGGCGCGATGTTCGTCTCGAGGGGCGGCGACGCGCCGACGGCGCAGGCCGGGTCCGGCGCCGCGGCCAGCGCCCCCGCGCAGGTCGTGTCGGGCGCCGCCGCGTCGGCCTCGGGGGCGCTCGCCTCGTCGGCGAGCGCGAGCGAAGGCAGGTGCCCCGCAGGGATGGTCTACCACCCGACCGGCGGAACCTACATGGGCTCGAAGTCGCTCCCCGCGTACTCGGGCGCGAACATCAATGGTCGCATGGTGCGCCTCTCGTCGTTCTGCCTCGACGCCACCGAGGTCACCGTGAAGGCGTACGAGGCGTGCGTGACGAAGGGTATCTGCGAGCGCGCCGCCGACACCGTCGAGTACACGGGCGTCGACGACGCCAAGAAGAAGCTCTATTCGCCGTTCTGCAACGCCCGCAAGAAGGACCGCGACGACCACCCCATCAACTGCGTCAGCCACGCGATGGCCGTCACCTGTTGCAAGGACCGCGGCGCCCGCCTGCCCACCGAGGCCGAGTGGGAATACGCCGCGCGTGGGCCGGCGCAGCACGACAACCCGTGGGGCAACGAGCCCCCCGACACGACGCGCCTCAACGCCGCGGGCGCCGAGTTCACGAAATGGTCCGCCGATAACGGCAAGACGGGCGAGAGCACGATGTACACCGGTGACGACGGGTGGGTCGGCACCGCGCCCGTCGGCACCTTTCCCGGCGGCAAGTCCGGCTACGGGGTGCTCGACCTGGCCGGCAACGTCTGGGAGTGGACCGCGGATTGGTACGCACCGTATGTGGCCGGCGAGCTGGTCGACCCCACCGGCCCCGCCACCGGCGAAGAGAAGACCATCCGCGGCGGCGCCTTCAACGGCTCCGACCCGCAGTGGGCGCACCCGGCCTGGCGCTATCGCAAGCCGCCGTCGGAGTTCAGCCACGTGATCGGCTTCCGGTGCGCCGTCGACGCGAAGGGTGAGCCGCGGCTCGGGAAGTAGTCGCGGCTCGAGCGAGCCGCTACTGCGGCTCCTTCACCGTGGTCGTCACCGTCCCGGTGCCCGCGATGTTCGCGCCCGTCATCGTGACGGGCCCGGTGATCGTCGTGAAGGTCGAGCGACCGTCGACCTCGCGGATGGTGATGGTGCCCTTCAACGTCATCGTCATGCCGAAATCGGGCTGCTTCAGCTTGGCCGTGAAGCCGATGTCGAAGATGCCGACCTTCACGCCGTTCTCCAGCTTGATGTCCTTCAGCGTGACGTACACGTCGCTGAACTCGGAGTTTTCTTCCTCGCCCTCTGCAAGCGAGCCGCGCAAGAGGTCAGCGAGGCTGTCGGCGCGATCCCCCCGCTTCAGCGTGACGTCGGGGAGGGCGACGATCTCGGGGCTCGGCTTGCCGAGGGTGGCGGCGTCTTTCTCGACGACGGCCGACTCGGCCTCGGGCACCGGCTTGTAGTTGTCGTCGGTCACGACGACGTCGCCGTCCTTGTGCTCGGCGATGTAGGTCTTGCCGCTGACCGGCGAGACCGTCGTCTTCTGCTCGCCGTTCTGGTTCTCGTTCTTGACGACCTCGCCGTACTTGATGCGGAATTTCAGGACCTTCTTGCCGTCCGCCGCCAGGATGGTCTTCGTCGCGGAGGAGCGGTCGGTGCTCGAGCTCTCGAACGCGGCTGGCTGCGTGAGCGTCAGCTTGAAGTCGGTGGCCGACTCCGTCGTCGAGACCGAGCCGACGGCGGGGTCCTTCTTGACGAACTTGATCTCGTCGAGGTTGACGGGGTCACTCGTCGGCGTGCTCGACGCGTCTGGGGTGGCCGACGTGACGGCGTCGTCGTCGGCGCTCTTCTTTTTCTTCTTCTTCGACGGCGCTTCGGCGGAGTCGTCGTCCTGCGTCAGGAACCAGGCGCCTGCTCCGCCGCCACCGAGCACCAGCGCACCAACGACGAGGCCGATAACGAGCCCGCTGCCGCCGCGCTTCGAGGAGGTGTGAGCCGGCGGCGGCGGGATACCCGGACCCGTTGGAGCCGGGCCGCTCTGCGCGAAGGAGGTCACCGCGGGGGCGGCCCCTCCGGCGTGTGCCTGATGCGCGCCCCCTCCGGTCTGGTAGCCGGGCGGTGCCGCGCCCCCTCCGGTCTGGTAGCCGGGCGGTGCCGCGCCGCCGCCGGTCTGGTAGCCGGGCGGTGCCGCGCCGCCGCCGGTCTGGTACGGCGGGTAGCCACCGGCCGGCGTGCCTTGGCCCGTGTAGCCGATCGGGCCGCCTGCGACCGTGCCCTGCGCGAAGCCGAGAGGAGCCGAGGCGCGGCCCACCCCGCCGAACACCTGCTCGAGGGCGGCCTGCTGCTCGGCGCCGCTGCGAAAGCGGTCCTGCGCGCGCTTCGCCGTCGCGCGCGCGAACCACGCGTCGAAGCCAGGAGGGAGCTGAGCGCGACGCCGCGCGGCTCGCTGCGTCGGCGGCTCGCTGTCGGGGTTCTGCATCGCCATGAGGAAGCCGTAGAGCGACGGTGAGCTCTCCATCTCCTCGGCCCAATACGGGACGCCCACGAGCATCGTGTAGGTGATGTGCGCGAGGGCGAAGAGGTCGGTCTGCGCGGAGATCGGCGCCGAGCCGTCGAACTGCTCCGGCGCCATGTACAGCGGCGTGCCGAGCGACCGGGTCTGATTGGCGTTCTGCCCTTCGGCGACCACCTTGGCGATCCCGAAGTCGAGGATCTTCACGTGCAGCTTGCCGTCCTCGCGGGTCGAGACGAACAGGTTCTCGGGCTTGAGATCGCGGTGCACCACGCGCGCGGCGTGGGTCTTGTCGAGCGTGCGCGAGACCTGGGCGATGAGCGGCAGAGCTCGGTCGGGGGGGAAGGCCCCCTGGGACTTGAGGACGTCTGCGAGCTCTTGCCCCTTGAGCAGCTCCATCACCAGGAACGGCATGCCCGAGGCGCGATCGATCCCGGCGTCGAAGGTCTCGACGATGTGCTCGCTCTCGATGCCGGACGCGACGCGCGCCTCCGCGCGGAAGCGGTTGCGCAGCTCCTCGCTCCCGAGCACCGAAGGCAGCATGACCTTCAGCGCGCGGCGGCGGTTCGTCTCGAGGTGAATCACCTCGTACACGGCGCCCATCCCGCCCTGCGCCAGGCTGCGGATGACCTGATACTTCTCGTGAAAGACGGCCCCCTCGCGGAGCGTCTGGTCTGCCATGGGCGGCATGGTACAGGGTCGGCGCCCTTGCGGGCGAACGCGCGGAGGCTACGCTGTGACTCCGTGGTAGTGCTGCAGAAGAGCCCGACCGTCTTCCTGGTCGCTCTGTTCGTTCGGGGCTTCTGGCTCGAGGTCACCCTCGACGACGGCAAGGCCAAGGCGCGCTACCTCCACGGGACGAAGGTCGTCGCCTCCATCCCTGTGGGTCGCGCATAGTTTCTCTCGCGCGCCCGCTGGCGCGGGTCCCTTCGGTTTGCCCGCGCCCGAGCGCGCGAGCAAACCGGCGCGAGGGTAATTGTTTTCTCTCGCGCCCGCTGGCGCGGCGGTTTGCCGGCGGGCCTCGTTGCCCGGCGGCAAACGGCGGAGGGTAATTGTCGCGCCCGCGGTTCCGCGGGCCAGCGAGCTATTTCTTCGGCGGGGGCTTCGTCGTCGGGGCCGGCGTCGCGGTCGACGAGCTCGCCGGCGCGGGCGCCTTGGCGGCGGGCGTCGAGGCTTTGGGCTGCGGGCCCGGCGGCGAGTCGGACGTCGACAACATCAGGTAGGTCCCGAGGACCACCGCGGCGCGGTGGTTCTTGTCGGTGACACCGAGGAACTTCACCGGCGCCTTCTCGGATTTGCCCGCTGGGGTCGTGAAGGTGAGCGTGCCGTCCTTCGCGAGCACGATCTTCCCGTCGGGCGTGACCAGCTCGCCGCCGTCGTTGATCTTGGCTTGCTTGTCGGTGGCGGTCGGCCCGACCGCCTCGACCGTGCCGTCCTTGAGGACGCGCAAGACCGCCTGCCCCTTCTCGTCGCGGAGCTCGTTCTTCACGAACGTCGCGATGGTCGCCTTGCCGTCGACCACCACCGCGCCGTCTGGCTTCACTTCGAGCGTCTGCGCCTTTGCGCCCGGCTTCGAAGGCAGCACCTTGATGCCCTCGAAGACGAGCGCAGGCGCCTCTTCGACGGGGGGAGCCGAGGCCGTCGGCGCAGAGGTGGTCGCGGTCGCGGTCGGCGGCGCGCTGGCGACGGGCGCAGCGTCCGAGGCGGTGGCAGCGGCGCTGGCGACCGCGGTGGTGTCGGTCATGACGTCGTCGGTGGTCTTGGCCGGCTCCGGATCTCCGCAGCCGAGCACGAAGGCGAAGGTCATGGTTCCGAGGAGGGTGCGGTTCATCGAGCGGTCCTTTCGCGGGGCCGGGGCGGACCCACGTGGTGTCCCCCGGCTGCGATATGGACGCGCAGAGGTCCTCCCGAGGCTCAGCTCAGCCGGTCGCGAGCGCCGCCACCGCGCGAAGATCGTCGACCGCGCTGCCGGTCTCGTAGAGCCGGCGGGGGCAGGCGAGGAAGACGTGCTCTCCCGCGAGGTACACGTGCTCTGGGTCGACGCACCCGTGAAAGCCGCCCTGGCCGTGGATCGCCGCGAGCGCCTCTCGCAGCTCGCCGATCTGCAGAGGGGTCAGCGGACCGCAGCCGTCTGCGAGCGCCCTGCCGCGCGGCGCCTCGACCCAGATCTGGCCCTCCACCGGGGAGGCGCGGAGGACGGCCGCGATCGACGGCCGCGAGACGCGCGCGAGGCTGCGCACCCGCGAGAGCGCGGCGTCGTCGAACGGCAGCACCACGACGTTGCGCTCGGTGATGGGTCGTAGAACAGGCTCGCGGCGTCGCGGCCGTCGCCGAGCTCGCGCGCAGCCGCGAGGCGCGCCGAGCCCGGCGGTGGCCGCTGGCTCGACCTCGCCGAGGCGGGAGCCGTGCGAGGCAGGACGCGGGTCGGCCACCTAACGCTCTCGAGCAGCCGCCTCGCTTCGAACGCCCCCTCCGGGCGACGCTCTGCCAGCTCCTGCAGGAACGGCGCGACGATCGCGTCGTGCTCCGCCGTCAGATCGGGTTGGAACGCCGAGGGCGGACGCTCGACGAACCCCGAAGCATCGACGAGCGGCTCCGCGGGCTCGCCCGTGAGCATCTCGTAGAGCATCGCGCCGACGGCGTAGAGGTCGCTCTGGACGGTCGCTGCGCGCCCCATGCGCTGCTCGGGCGCCATGAACGCGAAGGTGCCGATCGCCCCCGCGGTCACGGTCGTCGAGGCGTCACCGAGGTGCGCCGCGCCGAAGTCTCCGAGCTTCGGCGTCCCCACGTCGTCGAACAGCACGTTGCTCGGCTTCACGTCTCGATGAAGCACGCCGACTCGGTGCGCTTGTCCGAGCGCGGTGAGCGCGGCCGAAGCGATCTCGACCGCCCGCGCCGGGGCGAACACGTCTCGCTTCATGAGATCCGCGAGGCTGCCGCCCGGCATCCACTCGAGCACCATCGCGGGCCCGTCCGCGATGAAGTCGATCAGCGCGACGATCGTCGGGTGGCGCAGCTTCGACAGCGCACGCGCCTCGCGCTCGAAGCGAACGAAGGCGTCGCGGCCGGCGCCGCGCGCCGACGCCGCGAGCACCTTCACGGCGACGCGCTGCGAGCTCAGCCGATCGATCGCCTCGAACAGGTGCGCGTGCGGGGTCTTCTTCACCTCGCGCACGACCTCGTACCGGCCATAGAGGACCGTGCCGGTCGCCGCGGCCTCCACCTCCGGCGCGCCCTCGTTCGCGCTCTGAGCGCGCTCGGGATCGGCGGCGCGCGCCGCCTCCGCGTCGACCTGCGCCGCCGCCTCGAGCAGGCCGAGCGCCCGCAGCGAGCGCGCGAGCAGCGGGAGCGCGAGCTCGCGCTCGGGGCCCGAGCTCATCTGCTGCAGCGCCTTGACGGCGGCTTCGGTGCGCCCATGCCGGAGCAAGAGCTCGGCGAGCGCGCGTCTCAGAGGCTCCGCCGTCGGGTCGTCACGGATGGCTCGCTCGAGCGCCTTCGCCCCGTCGGCGGGCCTGCCCCCCCGTTCGAACGCGAGCGCCGCGAGGGCCGGCTCGCCGGCTCGACGGTAGGCCTCCGCCGCCTCGAGGTGCGCGCCGGCGCGCTCGTGGAGGCGCGCCGCGAGCTTGTCTTGGCCGCGATCTGAGAGGTCGGCGGCGGCGCGCGCGAGCGTGCTCGGACCTGCCGCGACGAGCGCGGCCTCGACCTCGGCGAAGCGCTCTTCGCGCCCCGCGAGCGCCGCGAGCCGGGCGGCATAGACCGGATCGCCGGCTTCGAGGGCGGCGCCCGCGCCCCCGTCGAAATCGCAGGCCACCTCGAGCGCGCGGGCGCGCGCGAGCGCGGCGTCGCGCTCCTCCGGCGTCGGCGGCCTCACGCAGGCCTCAGCGCAGCTCTAGCCGAACCGTCGTCGCGAGGTCGAAGACCACGATCGCGGGGTGGCGCTCTTCGGCGCCGCGCATCGTCACGGCTCGCTCGGCCAGCCGGTGCAAGGTCAGCGTCGCGTTCGTGGCGCCCGCGGGGAACATGCCCACCGGGAGCACCGCCGCGCCGCCGTCCGGGAACGTGCAGCGATGTCCTTGCGCGCCGCCCTCGCCCGCGTCGGCGCGCAGGTCGACATAGATGAGGCTCGACTCGCCCGGCGCAGGCGCTGCCCACGCGAGCTCGATGTCGGAGCCGGCGTCGATCGGGGTGGCCGTCGAGCCGTCGTCGAGGGGACGCCCCGCGACGACGACCTTGCGCGGCGCCTCGGGCGCCCGCACGTCGATCGTGAAGGCGTCGATCGCGCCGGCGCCGGTCGCCTCGATCTCGTAGTCGGCAGGCGCCAGCAGGCGGGCCGCCGCGTCCGGCGAGGTGTAGAAGACGCCCGACACGATATCGCCGATGTCGGGGAACGCTCGCGGCGCCAGCGACAGCTTCGTCGAGCCTTGCATCGAGAGGGTGACGTCGCCGACATCGACGAGATCGATCGACAGCCGCGGCACCTGCATCGGGCTGGGCTCGAGGGTGCGCAGGGGCACGCAGTCTCCGCTGGAGGGGACGCGCGTTCGCACCCCCACCAGCTCCTCGGCGGCCGCGAGCTCGGCGTCAGCGAGGAGCCCCGAGGTGCGCTCTCCGAGCGCGGGGGTCAGCTGGAGAAACTTCGCCGAGACGCTGGTCCGCACGCTGCCATCGACCTCGTCCCGCTCGACGACGACCCAGCCGTGCATCGGGCGCCGCTCGGCGTCCTCGTCGCCCGTGTCCTCGGACGGGTCCGCGGCGCAGCCGATGAGGAGCGCGGGACCGAACAAGAGGGCGAGGCCTCGGATGGGGAGATCCCCGAACATGGTCCACAGTCTATCAAAGAGTCAGCAGGAGCGCACCGGCAGGGCTGATCGTGAGCTGCCCGAGCGACACGTCCGTCGGTACCTCACCAAACGTTCCGTCTGCGAGGTGGTAGGCGACGTCTACCTCGAGGGCCACGTGGAAGTTTCTGAACCCGATCTTGGCCCCGAGCAGCCCCCCCACGAAGCCGTGGCGGGCCTCGAAGGGGACGAACGTGTCGCCGCGGCCGGTCCTGCGCAGCTCGGACTCGAGCACGTCTCCGACGAGGTACTCGAACCCCCCTCGGGGCCCGAACCAGACCGAATACAGCTCGGCGTCGCTGACCCACCCCAGGAGCACCGGGACGTCGAAGCCACCGCCGTAGGCGCTTCCCAGGTCGGCGTCGCCCCCCCTGCGCCTCGGGATGAGCGCGGAGCCGCCCAGTCCGAGCGAGAGGTGCAGCGGCTCGAGCTTGAAAGCGTGCCGAAAATCGACCCGGAACGATCGGCCGGCGTACGTGACCCCGGCCTCGTTGTCGCCGTCGATGCCGATGCGCCCGGCGGCCCAGGGGGCCACGCCGGGCGCGACCGCAAAGTCTTCGAGGACCCCCTCGCTCGTGTCTTCACCCACGATATCGGCCGCCTCGAGCGCGCCGAGGTGACCGGCCACGCCGGCGCCCATCATCACGCGGCCCGGCTGGAGCGTGTGCGCCGGGTGCAACAGCGGCGTCGACCCGGCGCAGCCGAGCGAGCACGCGACCGCCAGCACGACCAGCGGCCGAGCGGCCGTCGCGGCGCCGGCCGCCCTCACGCTACTTCCGGAACCGGGACGGGTAGTCGTTCGCCGTGATCCGGTTCTGGAGCTCGCCGTCGTCCGGGTGGAGCTTCTGGGCGCGCTCGATCAGCACCGGCTCTTGTTCCGGGTGCTTCGGGTCGGGCAAGCAGCACTCGACCGGGCACACGGCCTGACAGGCCTCGTGGTCGTGGAACCCGACGCACTCCGTGCAGAGCTCAGGGTCGATGACGTAGATCTCGTCCCCCTCGCTGATGGCTTCGTTCGGACACTCCGGCTCGCATGCGCCGCAGTTGATGCAGTCGTCGGTGATGTACGTGGCCATGGGCTCTCCTGACCGATACGGGCGCGTTCCTCTAGCACACCGTTTCCCCGTACTGCTAGTGTCCGGCGTCCCCGGCGTAAACCATGCGACCCTCCCTCCTCGTCTCGGCTGTGTTCTTGCTCGGCGCCGTCGGCTGCCGCCCCGAGATCGGCGACGAGTGCGTGACCTCGATCGACTGCTCGTCGCAGGGCGATCGCCTGTGCGACTCCAGCCAGCCCGACGGGTACTGCACGATCTTCGGTTGTGAGCCGGATGCCTGCCCCGAAAACTCGGTCTGCGTAGGCTTCGGCCAGGAGATCGACCCCGCGTGCACCGAGGCTGCCGAGGGAACCGACCCGCGCTGGCCCCGCTTCGAACGCACTTTCTGCATGCTCGCGTGCGAAACCGACGACGACTGCCGAGACGGCTACGTCTGCGCGCTCCCCGGCGACCGCCGGGCCGCCTCCCTCGATCTCGAGAACGAGCAGCGCGCCTCCGGCGTCTGCTTCGTCGCCACCGACGCCCCGTACGAGCCGCCCGCCGAGCCGCCCGGCTCGTGCAATCTCTCCCCCGACGGGACAGAGTAGCGGCGCGGCCGCGGAGGTCGCGCGCTCATGTTTTACGCCCCGCTACCGCGCACGCTCGAGGCCGCGCTCCGAGACATCACGGACCGGAAGGTGCAAGTGCGCGTGTCCGCCTCGAAGGACCTCGTCGCCCACGTCGCCGCCGATCGGGCGAAGGTCGTCAGCGCCCTCGAGAAGGCCCTCGGCGACAGCAACGGGCTCGTCCGGGCCAGCGCCGCGGAGGGCCTCGGCGCCGTCGAGGGGAAAGAGGCGCTCAGCGCGCTCCTGGTCGCCGTGGAAGACGAGCACCAGATCGTCCGTCAGACCGCCCTCCAAGCCCTGGGCGAGATCGGCGACGCCCGCGCGCAGCAGCGGCTCGAGCGGGCCCTGAAGGACGCTCGCCCCGAGGTGCGGTTCCAGGCTGTGATGGCCTACCCGCGCGTCGCCTCCAGCCGAGAAGACGCCATGGCGGCGCTCGCAGAGGCGACGCGCGACGACGACGACAGCGTCGCCCACATCGCCTTCCGCATGGCCGAGGAGCTCAGCGAGGACGCGCGCGGCGTCGTGGCGGACGCGATCCTGGCGCGGGCCGAGCGCTGCCTCACGCACGCCTCCGCCAAGGTCCGCGGGGTGGCGGCCGTCGTGCTCGCGACCGCGGGACGTCCCGAGTGCGACCCGCTGCTCCGCGAAATGATCGACGGCAAGCTCCCTGACGCCGAGCCCGAGGACGTCGCGGCCGCCATCGAGCTAGCCGGCGCGCGCGGCCTCCAAGACGTGGTGCCCGCCCTCCGCCGGCGCGCCTTCGGCGGCCTGCTCAGGCGCGACCCCTTCCAATGGCAGGCCCGTGTCGCGCTCGCCAGGCTCGGTGACGCCCGCGCGAAGAGCGAGATCCTCGCAGAGCTCGGGGCCGGCAGCTTCGAGCGGCGCACCCTGGCCGTCTCCGCCGCGGGGCGCGCGCGGCTCTCCGAGGCGCGTGGGCTGCTGCTCGCCATGAGAGACCAACCCGAGCGCGCGGAGCCCTCCGCGGTAGACGCCGCGCTGTCGTTGCTCGATGGAGGTGCCACGTGAGCGAGACGTTCTCCGAGTCGGACCTCGAGCCCAGCGCAGACGAGCGCGCCCGCGCCCGCGCGTCGGTCGTCGACCGGGTCGCCGCGACCGTCGGCGCCCTCAGCGCGGGCCTGGTCGCCGGCGGCCTGATCGCCCTCGGCGCCTGCGCCGCGCCCGCGGTCTTCGCGCTCACCCCCGCGCCGTTCTCGGGCAACGCGATGGGCGCGGCGTTCGCCCGCTTCGACAAGGTGGCGATCGCGGCCTCGTGCGTCGCGCTCGGCGCCGAGGTCGCTCGCACCTTCCTGACGCGGCGCGAGCGGCCGCGGCTCATCGGCCGCCTGCGCCGCTTCTCTGCGATCTTCCTCGCGGGAGCGACCACGGCATATGGCCTCGACGCTCAGCCCGCGATCAACGATCTGCACGCCCAAGGGGGCGCGTCGAAAGCGAGGGCGAGCTGGGCGCGCGCCTGGAAGAGGTCCACAAACGCGCGGAGACAGTCGGAAAAGTCGAGGTGGTCTTGGCTGTCCTGCTGGTCGGCCTCCACATCTTCACCATCCGGTCGTTCCACCTGGAGCCCGAAGAAGACGTCCCCGCGCCGCTACCTCCCGGTCCCCGCGGTTGATACACTGGACGAACCGCAACCCTCGAGGTGCCCCTTGAACATGCTTCGCCGCTTCAGCCACGCGCTCTCCACGCTCGCCCTCCTCGCCGCCGCGTGCGGTGACGACGCCCAGACCGGCGGCACGGGAGGCAGCGGGAACGGCTCGAACAATGGGGGCGAGGGCACCGGCAACTCCATGAACACCGGGGGCGAGGGCACCGGCAACGGCTCGAGCAACGGCGGTGGCGGCTCGACGTCCAACGGGGGCAGCGGGCAGGGCGGCGGAGAGGGCGGCGCCTTCGAGTGCACCGACCCGGACGTCAACGTCCCCGAGAGCGAGTGCGACCTCTACCTGCAAGACTGCCCGGTCGCCACCGACACCTGCGAGATCGGCGACGCCGACCCCGACAACCCGGCGTTCGAGCCCACCACGGTGTGCATCACCAAGAACGGGCTCAAGGCGATCGGCGAGAGCTGCAACACCACGGAGGACTGCCAGCTGCAGCTCACCTGCGTCGGGCAGAAGTGCACCCCGTTCTGCTGCGAGGGCGACGACGCCATCTGCGGCGGCGGCGACTGCAACATCACCGTTCAGATCACCGACGAGAACCAGGAGCCGACCGGCTACACGTTCAAGGCCTGCTCGTTCGCGTATTCGTGTGATCTGTTCACCCCGACCGACTGCCCCAGCGGCGAGAACTGCTACCTCACCGACCCCGGCGTCACCTCCTGCTACAACGCGGACGAGGGCAACGAGATCCCCGACGGCCAGCCCTGCATGTTCCTGAACGACTGCGCCGACAGCGCCATCTGCATCGGCGACGAGAACGGCATGAACTCCGTGTGCCGCTACCTGTGCGAGACCGGGTCGAACCTCGGCCCGGGCCTCGGAGGGTGCCCCGGCGGTCAGCTCTGCGATACCAACGCGCTCGATACGGGCATCGCCGGCGTCGGCTTCTGCCACCCTTGAGCGGCGCCTCCACCCCCACCCCCCTCGAGCCGATGACCGAGCCTGCCGACGACACCGGGCTGCACCGCGTCCTGCGCGACGACGGGACGATCGACCCCGACCGAGATCCGAAGATCCCGGTCAGCGTGCTGTCGCGCGCCTATCGCGAGATCAAGCGCCTGCGCGTCCTCGACGCTCGGATGATGCTGCTCCAGCGCCAAGGCCGCATCGGCTTCTACGGACCTGCACCGGCCAAGAGGCGACGCCCATCGCCGCGGGGCTCGTGCTCGAGCCCCGCGACTGGGTGTTCCAGGCGCTGCGCGAGAGCTCGATGATGCTCGTCCGCGGCTTCCCAATCGCCAAATACATCGCGCAGATCTTCGGCAACGCGTACGACGACCTGAAGGGCCGGATGCAGCCGTCGCATATGGCGTCGCGCTCGGTCAACCAGGTCTCCTGGTCGAGCTGCATCGCGACGCAGATGCCCCAGGCGGTCGGCGCCGCCTGGGCGGCGAAGATGAAGAAAGATCCGACCGTGGTCATGACCTTCGTCGGAGACGGCGGCACGAGCGAGCCCGACTTCGCGAACGCGATGAACTTCGCCGCCGTCTTTCGCGTTCCGTGCGTGATGGTGTGCCAGAACAACCATTGGGCGATCAGCGTCCCCGCTGCGAAGCAGACCGCGAGCGAGACCTTCGCCATCAAGGGGCGCGCGTTCGGCGTCCCCTCGTACCGCGTCGACGGCAATGACTTCCTCGCGGTCTACGAAGTCCTGTCGAAGTGCGTCGAGCGCGCTCGGCGCGGCGAGGGGCCGAGCTTCGTCGAGTGCGTGACGTACCGCGTCGGCGCCCACTCCTCCAGCGACGACCCCACGCGCTACCGCACCCAGGAGGAGGTCGACGCCTGGCTCAAGAAGGACCCGCTCGCCCGCCTGCGCGGCGTGTTGACCGCGCTCACAGGCTGGAGCGACGCCGACGAGGAGGCGCTCGAGAAGGAGCTCAACGCCGAGATCGGCGCCGCGATCGAGGCGGTCGAGAAGCACCCGCCGCCCGCGGCCGACACCGTCTTCGACGACGTCTTCGCGACCTTGCCGTGGTTCCTCGAGGAGCAGCGCGAAGAGCTCCGCCGCTGTCCGCCGCCCCCCGCGGCGCACTGATCTGCGCCGCGACATCTTGTCAAACGCCGCGCAGCGCCGAATAGGCCTCGCGGCGGTCCGGTTCGCTCCCCCACGAAGGGAGAGCGACGCATGAGGACACGTTCGAAGGTCGTGCTAGGGGTCGGGCTCGCGCTGGGGCTGGGGGTCGAGAGAGACGCCTTCGCCGAGGGCGCAGCGGGGGAGTCGACGCCTCCAGCGGGGGTCGAGGAGGAGCGCTCGAAGCAACGCTATCGCCTCGATCTCGGAATGGGCATGCAAGGCGTCGGCGTCGCGACGACCGGCGCGCTGGGGGGCCTCTCCAGCCCGTTCGCCAGCGCCGGCTTCGAGGCGCGCCTGGCGGGGCCGGCGTGGCTGATGCTCGAGGCCCACGGCAGCGTCGGGACGAACGAAGGGTATGGCAGCGCGAGCTCCTGGTGGTCGGCGGGCGGCGCCATTGGCGTGCGCCTCGAGCAGCCCGTCTACGATTTCGTCAGCGTCGGTGGTTATGGCGTCGTCCTCGGGTCGTATTCGCGCGCGGGCTACGCAGGCCCCGGCCCGGACGGAGCTCCAATAGGCGCCGATAGCAGCGCCTTCTCCGTCGGCGCCGCCTTCGGCGTGGATCTCCACTTTCGAGCGTCGTCGTTCTTCGGCGTGAGGCTCGGCCTCGAGCTGCTCCGCGCCGGCTATGAAGAGAGCTGGGACGACTGGACCGGCGACGGCGCCTCGGGGGCGTTCGGCAGGCTCACCGCGTCTCCGCGCGTGGCGCTGACCTTCACGTTCTGATGGCTGTCGTCGAGCTCAGAAGGTGCCGACCACGCCGATCTCGGTCGGGCCAGCATACGGCACCACCACGATGGCGCTCTTCTTCTCGTCCTTCTTGTCGTCCCCGTCGGAATGGTCGAGCCCGACGGTGAACGTGAGGATGACCCCGGCGGCGACGCACAGCCCGCCGACCGCGAACGCGACGGTGGACCCTGTCCCGTAGTCTTGGGCGAGCGCCACGTCGTCGGCGTACTCGGGTGGGCAGACGCTGCCGCCGCACAGCTCCTGCACCTCGCCGGTCTTGTTGAACGCGAGGACCCCGAGCACCGCCCCGACCGCGAGCCCGGCCCCGCCAACGCCATAGAGCACGGCCGCGGGGGCCATGTTTCCGCCGCCGCCGTCCTCGGTAGAGGTCTTCGCTGCGCCCGCGGTCTTGTCGATCGTGAGCGTCAAGACCCTGTCCTCCGAGTCGGCGAGCGTGACGTCCTCGCTAACCTCGGAGCCACCCGGGGCGCGGCCCTTCACGGCGTGGGGTCCCGGGTCGAGGGGCAGCTCGCGGCCGATCTCGGCGCGCTCCCCGTCGACGGTGACGGTGGCCTCCGCCGCGGCGGTGCCCTTGACCTCGATCTTGAGCGACGGGATCTTCGGCTCGATCTCCTTCTTCAGGGTCGCCGCTGCGGCCTTCGCCTTCTGCGTGTTCGGCTCCGACGACGCCGCGATCGCGTCAGCCGTCGCGACCGCCTCGAGGTAGGCCTTCTTCTTCACGAGCGCGCGCGCCAGGTCGAGCTGGTACTGCGCCTTCGGATCGCTCGTGACCGCCTCGCGCAGCGCGACCACTGCCTCGTCGAGCTTGCCGGCCTTCTCGAGCTGCTTGCCCTTGGTCCACGCGGTCTTGGCCGCGGTCTTTTCCTGAGCCGTGGGCGCCCCCAACGTCGTGACGGGGACGAGGAGCATCGCCGCGGCGAGCAGCGCTGGGAGGAAGCGAACACGAGACATGGGCGGATGGTAGACGCGAAAAGAGCACAAAAGCGGGCCAAATTACCCCGGTCTTCGGGCACCCGCGGGAGCGACCTCACGCACGGCTTGCGCAACGCGTGCCAGGATCACCTACAAAAAGGCTTCAAACGAGGGAATCCACACTGGATCGATCTCGAGAGGTGTGGTTCACTCCGCCCGAATTCACCACGTTCTATGGTGAATGAAGGGTTTTTCGCAGGGCTTGCCCGTGGACGACACCGCCTTCGACACCCGCGCGGCGGGGAGGAGGGCAGGCCAGGCGAAGAGGCTCGCTGGGCGATCGGCGCAGTCGATCGAGCATGCGAGCGAGATGACTTGAGACCAATCACAAGGAGCCGACGATGGCTGGCAAGAAGACTGAGGCGAAGAAGGATGCCAAGAAGAGCGCTGTCATGAGCAAGAGCGCGCTCATCAATGCGGTGGTCGACGCGGTCGGCGACGTTTCGCGCAAGCAGGTCCGCTCGATCCTCGATGCGCTGAGCGACGTTGCCTACAAGGAGCTCAAGAAGAGCAAGGTCTTCACG
This sequence comes from Polyangiaceae bacterium, assembly GCA_016719945.1. Lineage (GTDB taxonomy): Bacteria > Myxococcota_A > Polyangia > Polyangiales > Polyangiaceae > Xiheicaenibacterium. The sequence continues at coordinate 212,554 of JADJYE010000033.1, forward strand.
ATGCCGGGCTTCGCCAAGTTCCGCGTGGTCGAGAAGCCCGCGACGAAGGCGCGCCAGGGGATCAACCCCTTCACGAAGGCGCCGATGACGATCGCCGCCAAGCCGAAGAGCAAGACCGTCCGCGCCCGCCCGATCAAGGCGGTCAAGGAAGCGGTCGCCTGACGAGCCGGCCGGCACGCGCCGGCCCCACCGAGAGATCGGTGTCCCGTCCCCTCTCCCCCCTCGCAGCGCGAGGGGGGCCGGGGGGGTGAAATCGCGGCGAAGGTCTCGCTGCAGCGCGAGCCGTCACGTTGTGCGCGAGCCGTCAGCGCCCCGCGCCCCTCCGCGAGCCGTCAGCGCTCGTTTGCGGCGACTCGTCGCACGAGCTCTGCGTAGCGCGCCGAGCGCTCGCGCTTGAGCGCGTCGAGGCGTTCGAGGATCTCGACGGCCACCGCTGCGTCGTTCGCCATGAGCCGGGCGAAGCGATCCTCCGCGTGAGATTTTTCGGGGACGTCTTCCCCCGCGAGCACGGTGCCGCCCTGTTGCAGCCCGTGCGGAATGAACTGCACGAACGGGTCGGGGGACTGGCGCAGCAGGCCGATCAGCCGGTAGGCATTCTCGCGGCCGCCGACCATTTCGGGGTGGAAGCTGGCGTGCACCAGCGGCTCCGGGAGCGCGCGGCGCACCGCCTCAGCCAGCTTCGAGCCGAACCGCTCGAAGGCCGAGGAGCTCCCCTGAAACACGGGGTACACGAGGTGCACGATCGGCTCGCCCAGCGATTTCATCGCGGCGAGCGCTGTGTCCACGCTGGGCTCTACCTCGAGGACGACTCCCACCGCCCCGAGGCCGCTGTCGACGCCCTTCAAGAACGGGCAGAGCCGGAAGGCCGCGACGACCTCGGCCGCGTAGCGCACGACCGAGCGGTGCGCCTCGGTCGCGAGCTCGGTGGCGTCGGGGTGTGTGCGCAGCCCACCGAAGACGCGGAAGCCCGGCCGCGGGTTGGAGACCGGAGAGGGCAGCTCGGGCGCGTCGGGAGGCAGATCGTCTTCCATGAGGGCCCGACCGTGATAGCTTACGCGCGGCCGAGCGCCCATCCCCGCTTCGCCCCGCTCGTTCAAGCAATTAAGGAGGCTGTGTGTCGCAGCACGCCAAGATCACGCTCAGTGACGGATCCAAAGAACAGTCGTTGGAGCTGCCGGTCCTCGTCGGCACCGAGGGCGAGAAGGCGATCGACATCGCGGCCCTCCGCGCGAAGTCGGGCTACGTCGCCCTCGATCCCGCCTTCATGAACACCGCCTCGACGACGAGCGCGATCACGTTCCTCGACGGCGAGCAGGGCATCTTGCGGTATCGGGGCTACCCGATCGAGCAGCTCGGCGAAAACTCCAGCTTCGTGGAGGTCGCTTACCTCCTCATCTACGGCGATCTCCCCAACCAGGAGGAGCTCGATCGCTTCACCAAGAAGCTCACCCGCCACAGCCTCATCCACGAGGACATGAAGCGCTTCTTCGACGGGTACCCGTCGACCGCGCACCCGATGGCGATCTTGAGCTCGATGGTCTGCTCTCTCTCGAGCTACTACCCCGACGCCCTCGAGGTGCGAGCCGGCGAGCTGCTCGACGTGACGATCGCGAGGCTGTTGGCCAAGGTCCCGACCATCGCGGCGTACTCGTACAAGAAGTCGCTCGGCCAGCCGTTCGTCTACCCGCAGAACCACCTCGACTACGCGTCGAACTTCCTCAACATGATGTTCAGCGTGCCGGCGGAGCCGTACGAGGTCGATCCCGACGTCCGCGCCGCGATGAACCTCCTGCTCATCCTGCACGCAGACCACGAGCAGAACTGCTCGACCTCGACCGTCCGCCTCGTGGGCAGCTCCCAGGCGAACCTGTTCGCGTCGATCGCCGCCGGCATCCTCGCGCTGTGGGGTCCGCTGCACGGCGGGGCCAACCAGGAGGTCGTCGAGATGCTCCAGCAGATCCACGCCGACGGCGGGGACGTGAGCAAGTTCGTCAAGCTCGCGAAGGACAAGACGTCGACCTTCCGGCTCATGGGCTTCGGCCACCGCGTCTACAAGAACTTCGACCCGCGGGCGAAGATCATCAAGACGGCCTGCGACCGCATCCTCGGCAAGCTCGGCATCAAGGACCCGCTCCTCGACATCGCCAAGCGCCTCGAGGAGGCCGCCCTGTCCGACCCGTATTTCATCGATCGGAAGCTCTACCCGAACGTCGACTTCTACAGCGGCATCATCTACCGCGCGCTCGGCTTCCCCACGAACCTCTTCACCGTGCTCTTCGCGCTCGGCCGCCTCCCGGGGTGGATCGCCCACTGGAAGGAGATGCACGAGAACCCGAGCACCAAGATCGGCAGGCCGCGCCAGATCTACACGGGCTCGCTCGATCGCAAATACGTCTCGATCGACAAGCGCTGACGGTCAGTTCACCGCGGCCTGCTGGCGCTCCTCGACCTTGTCGAGGGCCGTCATCAGGCCGCGCGTCACGTTCTTGAGGGCGCCCTCCGCGAGGCGGAGCGTCACCCCGTTCGACGCGAACGTCATGTGCACGGTGCCGCAGGGGCACTGAGTGATCCGGACGGCCTCGTTTCTGGCGAGCTCCGTGTGCTTTCCGCAGGCGGTCTTGGACGACATCGAGCCGTGGAGACTACCACAGCGTCGGCTCGCTCCCAGCCAGCAGCCCCAGCCGCGTGAGCGGCTCCGCGAGGTCGTCGGGCATCGGGGCGGTGACGTCGAGCCAGCCCTCGAGCACCAGGCGCCTGGCGTGAAGGGCGAGCCGGCTCAGTCCGAAGCCTTGCCTGACGAAGCGGTCGTGCTCGCTCTTGCCGTAGTTCGCGTCGCACAGGATCGGGTGGGACAGGTGCTTCAGGTGGCGGCGGACCTGGTGGAATCGCCCGGTGAGCGGGCGAGCCAGGGCGAGCGAGTAGCGACGCTCTCGGAGGGGTGACGCCGCGATCGTCACCGTGGCGAGCCCGCGCACCCACGTCTGCGCTGCGACCCGCTCGGCGCCGTCGTCCCGGGGGATCGGGTGATCGACGAGCACCTCCGCAGGCTCGACCTCACCGCGCACCGCCGCGACATAGATCTTCTGAACGAGGCCGCCTTGAAACGCCTGCCCGAGCTCTCGCGCCGCGGCGGGGCCCTTGGCCAAGAGGAGCACGCCGCTCGTCGCGCGGTCGAGCCGGTGGACAGGGGCGAGGTCGAGCCTCTCGCCCCTCAGCCGGCTCACGAGATCGTCCCCTGTGGTGCGCGCGAGGCCGTGCACCGCGAGCCCGCTCGGCTTGTCGACGGCGATGACGCGCTCGTCCTCGTACAGGACGCTGAGCCCGGCGATCAAGGAGACGTGGGCTGGGTCGGCGTCGCGCCGACCGTCTCGCCGATGTCGCGGCGGAAGTGTTTGCCGGCGAAGTGAATCGCCTCGCAGCCCGCGTAGGCCTGCGCGCGAGCTTCACCGAGCGTCGCTCCCGCGCCCGTCACGGCGAGGACGCGGCCGCCCGCGGTGACGAGCGCCCCCGAGGCGTCGCGCGCAGTGCCGGCGTGGTGCACGGTCGCGCCGAGCGCCTCCGCGCGCTCGACGCCGCTGATCACGTCCCCCTTGCGCGGCCCTTCGGGGTACCCCTCGGCCGCCAGGATCACGACGGCCGCGTACTTGCCCTCGTGCACCCGCGCCGCGGCAGGGTCGAGCTCGCCGCGGGCCGCCGAGGCGAGCAGCTCGCCGACGTCGGTCGCGACGAGCTCCATCAGCGCCTCGCACTCCGGATCGCCGAACCGCACGTTGTGCTCCAGCAAGAGCGGCGCGCCGTGCTCATCGACCATGACGCCCGCGAACAACACGCCCGTGAAGGGCGCGCCCTCGGCGCGCATGCCCACCAGCGTGGGGACGATGATCTCGCGCTCGATGCGCGCCATCAGCGCGCGATCGACGTCATCCACCGGGCAGATCACCCCCATCCCCCCGGTGTTCGGGCCGCGATCACCGTCGAACACGCGCTTGTGGTCACGCGCCGGGGGCAACACGAAGGTGCGCTCTCCGTCGCAGATCGCGAGCACGCTCACCTCGCGGCCCACGATCTTCTCCTCGAGCACGACGACCGCGCCGGCCTCGCCGAAGACCCGGTCTTCCAGCATCGCGCGCGCCGCGGCTCGCGCCTCTTCGGCGGTGTCCGCCACCACGACGCCCTTGCCGGCGCACAGGCCGTCGGCCTTCACCACGATCGGCGCTCCCCGCGCGGTGATCGCGGCCTCGGCCTCGGCGACCGAGCGGACGATCTGGAAGGGGGCGGTGGGTATGCCGTGTCGGGCAGCGAGCTCTTTCAAGAACGCCTTCGAGGCCTCGAGGCGCGCCGCGGCCTTCGAGGGCCCGAACACCGCCACCCCCCGCTCGCGCAGGACGTCCGCGAGGCCCGCGCACAGCGGCGCCTCGGGGCCGACGACGACGAGGTCCACGGCCTCGCGGGTCGCGAGCTCCGCCAGGCCGTGGACGTCGCTTGCGTCGACGGCGGCGGTTCGCAGGCGCGGCCCGGCCATCCCGGCGTTGCCTGGCGCGACGATCACCTCTCGCCCGAGGTCACCGCGCAAGAGCGCCCGCGCGAGCGCGTGCTCGCGGCCTCCTGCGCCGACGACCAGGACCTTCTGCGGTGAGCTCATCGAAGCGGACGGGTACCCGCGCTGCGCCCGAGGAGCAACCTTCCACCTTCTCGCGGCGAGGCGGGGCGGTTAGGACGCGGGCATGGCCTCGGGACGCGCGAGCTGGGACGAATATTTCATGCGCATCGCGCGCGAGGTCGCGACGCGCGCGACCTGCGATCGAAAGCACGTCGGCGCCGCCATCGTGCGCGAGCGCTCGATCCTCGCCACCGGGTACAACGGCAGCATTCGAGGCCTGCCCCACTGCGACGAGGAGGGGCACCTCATGCAAGACGGACACTGCGTGCGCACCATCCACGCCGAGGCGAACGCCGTCATCCAGGCCGCCAGGAACGGCGTGCGCATCGACGGCGCCGACATCTACGTCACCGCGTCGCCCTGCTGGAGCTGCTTCAAGATGATCGCGAACAGCGGCATCGGCCGCATCGTCTACGGCGAGTTCTACCGAGACGAGCGCATCTTCGAGTTCGCCAAGCGCCTCGGCATCGAGCTGGTCGCCTGCTCGCTCGAGGGGTCGAAGTGAGGGCCTGCGTCGCCGCGCTCGCCCTCGCCGCGCTCGCGGGCTGCGCGAGCCAGTCGAAGGTGCCCCTGGCGCCGGGGGAGAAGCTGCTCTCCGATCGCATCGACGCGCTCGAGGCCGATCTCGCCCAGCTCCACGCAGAGATGCAGGAGCTCCGCGTCGACTACGTGCCCATCGAGGAGATGAGCGAGGCCGAGTTCGAACGTCACCTCGAGAAGAAGCTCGCCGCAGCGCCCCCGGAGACCAAGCCGGCGCTCGAGAAGGAGCTGCGCGCGAAGCGCAAGTCGTCGACCCTGAAGGGCAAGGCGCTCGCGGGCTACTGGGAGGAGCGCTTCAACGCCGAGGTCCCTGACGAGGCGTGGGCGAAGCAGGCCGAGGCGACCTGCCGCGGGCGCGTCGAGGCCGCGGTGAAACCCGCCGGCAAGCTGTTCGCGATCGAGTGTCGCAAGGAGCGCTGCCGAGTCGAGCTCGAGGCCGGCGCCGACGGGCCCCAGGCCGACGCCGCCATCAACGCCTGCACCTCGGACCCCGCCGAGCTCGAGCTGTTCAGCGGGTCCGAGGCCGTGAGCCGCGTGACCGGTTCGAATGGCCGGGTGCGCGCGATCGTCTACGTCGCGCGCAAGGGCTACTCGATGAAGGTCGAGTGACTCACATGCTCAAGCCGCCGTCGACGTCGTACGTCCGGGCGGTGACGTAGTCGCACTCGAGGCAGAAGCGCACGGCCTGCCAGATGTCCTCGGGGAGGCCGATGCGGCCCGCCGGGATGTTGGCGACCAGCGCGTCGCGCGCTGCCTGGTTCATCCCCTGCGTCATCGGGGTCTCGATCATCCCGGGGGCGATCGCGGCCACGCGGATGCCGAAGGGCGAGAACTCGCGGGCCCACGTCACCGTGTTCGCCGCGAGGGCGGCCTTCGCGGCGACGTAGTTCGATTGCCCGCGGTTGCCGTGTCGCGAGATGCTCGAGATGTTCACGATCACGCCCGGGCGCGTCTCCGCCTGCACCATCGCCGCGACGACCTCGCGGACCATCAGCGTCGCGCCCGTGAGGTTCACGCCGATGACCGTGTTCCAGTCGGCGAGGGACAGCTTCTTGACCTCGCCGGTCTTCCTGTCCTTCTTCACGAGCAGCCCGTCGCGCAGGATGCCCGCGTTGTTCACGAGCGAGTTGACCCCGCCCATCTGACCGCTCGCCCAGGCGACGAAGTCGATGACCTCGCTCTCGCTCGCGACGTCGAGCTTCCTGCGATGGATCCCCGCCGGGAGCTCCTCGAGGGCCTTTTCGTCGACGTCGCCGGCGGCGACCTGCGCGCCGGCCTCATGGAGGCGACGAGCGAAGTGCGCGCCCATGCCTCGGGCGGCGCCAGTGACGATGATCTTCAGTTGACCGAGTTGCATTTCGTCCTCCGAAAGAACTGCGAGAGCTGCGGGTACAAGAGCGTCTTCGCCTTGTCCCCGATGACGGCGCCCACGTGACCGCCCGGGACGGCGATCTCCGAGACGTCTTCGCTGCTCGAGTGGGTGTTGAGCGCGAGGGCGGCCGGGGGCGGGCAGATGGCGTCCTTCGTGGTGGTCACGGTCAGGACGGGGCACTTGATCGCGCCGAGGTCGACCGGCCTGCCGGCCACGCGGTGCTCGCGCCGAACGAGCTGGTTCTCTTGGTAAAGCTCCTTGATGTAGCGAACGTACGCGGCGGCCGGGAACGCGATGTTGTCGCTCGCCCAGGCGTCGAGCGCCTCCATCGCCTCCAGGCGCTGCGGGTCTCCCAGCTTGTCGAGGTAGGCGACGATCTTGGAGACCTGGCTCGTCGGACGCAGCGCGACGAAGCCCGCCTGCATCTGGGCGGCGCTCATGTTGCCGGCCGACGCGATGGCAGCGGGGTCGAACCAGCGAGGGTTCGTCATGTGGCCGAGGAAGCCCGCGTGTGAGAAGTCGATCGGGCCAGCGAGGTTGACCAGCGCGCCGATCGAGCTGGGCTCGAGGGCGGTGTGGATCGCCGACAGCGTTCCGCCGATGCAATACCCGAGCATGCCGACCTTCGGCACACCGGCGATCCGCATGGTCTTCTTGACGGCGCGGCCGAGCTTGGCGACGACCGCGTTCCAGTCGAGGAAGCGGTCCTCGTCGTTCGGCTCACCCCAGTCGAGGCAGAAAACGTCGAGGTTGTCGGCGACGAGCGCCTCGACGACGCTGGCGCCCCTGCGGAGATCGAGGACGTACCAGCGGTTGATGAGCGACGGGACGAGGAGCACCGTCGGTCCGGCGCCAGAGCGCGCCGGAAACCGATAGAGCTTCGCCGTGCCGTCCTCGTGGACGACGTCACGCGGCGAAGGCGCGAGCTGCATCGATCACGCCTTGCCGGGGGCCGCGGAGGCCGCCTTCTTGCTCGCGTCCGCCACAGAGGCGGCCGTCGCGGTCACGCTCGCCGTCGCGGCGGCGGCCTTCTTGCCGTTCTCGACCGTGATCTTGCGCCACTCGTCCGAGAGCTTCGTCGCGTAGGAGAGCGACTCCTTCATCAGCCGGGCGCTCTCGTCGATCGCCTCGAACGCGCGCTCCATGGCTTTCTGCTGCATCTCCTCGTACTGCGCGGTCATCTGCTCGAAGCGCGCGACCTGCTCGGCCGTCATCTTGGTCCAGGCGTCGACGAATTGCTGCGGCTGCGTAAAGGAACCGGGGAACATGTGGATCTCGCTTTCTGCCGACATTCGTTGTCGTCGGCGAGCGCAACCATAGTCACCGGCGTGGGGCTGTCAAACAAAAATGTTGCAGCGCAACAATCAGCCGCGCTTCGTCCGCTTGCCGCGCAGCTCGCGCCTCAGCTCATCTAGCTCGCTCCTCAGCGCGGCGACGTCGGACGCTTCGGCGGCTTGCGGTGACGGAGGCGGCGGCGAAGCAGGCGGGGGAGGAGGCGGAGGCGCGACGCCGTAGCCGGCGGGCGGCGTGGGAGCCTGCCCATAGCCCGGCGGGAAGCCGCCCTGCGGGAAGCCTCCGCTGCCGTCCCCCCAGAACGGAACCTGCCCCATGGCGCGCGCGAAGGCGTTCGACGCCGAGAACGGAAGGTTCGCGAAAGGGACGTACGGGCTCAGCGCTTGCGCCCCAGATTTCGCGGTCAAATACATCTCCAGAGCGAACGAGACGTAGCGGCTGAAGAAGTCCCCCAGGGCGTCGTCTTGCATCCGGATCAAGCGCGCCAGCAGCGGGACCGGGAGCAGGCGCGCGGCCTTGGTCTCGAGCACGATCTGCACGAGCGTGGCCTGGGTCAGGTCTTCGTTGGACTTCGCGTCCACCACGCGCACGTCGGTGCCGCGCTTGATGCGGTCGGTGAGCTCGTCGAGCGTGATGTACCGGCTCTCCTCAGTGTCGTAGAGGCGCCGGTTCGAGTATTTTTTGATCGTCGTGACCGCCATCGTCTCGCTGCTCGTGCCACGGACCTTCCCGCGATGCAACATGCCTCGGCCCTGGTTTACGCTGCAGAGCAAAACGATATTGACAAGGCTTCCGCCCGATCGCATATAGGGCCCGCTCCGAATGTGTTGCGGCGCAGCAACCGGCGAGCAGGGGCGCGAAGATGCTGAAGCAGGTGTTCGGGCAAGCGGTTCTCGGTTCGGTCGCCCTCCTGGGCGCGGCGTGGCTCTCGGGCTGCGCGGTCGGTAGCCCCGTTGGGGCCACCTGCGACTCCGGGGCAGACTGCGAGAGCGGCGCCTGCAACGACGGCGTCTGCATCGACGCGACCGGGGGCGCTGGGGGCGGCGCTGCCGGTGGCCCCACGAGCGGGGGACAGTCCGAGGGCGGAGCGTCGGCCGGGGGGAACGGCGCGGGCGCCGCCGGCGGTGACGGCGGCGGCAGCGGACTGTGCAGCCCCAACCACGACGCCGTCGTCACCCGAGAAGAGGTGCCGCTCGCGGCTGGCCTCGAGGCTCAGTTCCGCGTCGCGTCGGACGTGACGTTCTCGACTGCCGGGCAGGACGTGGCCGGCACCCTCACGTGGGACCTGAGCGGCGCCTTCTCGGGGGACCACACGGTCTTGCTCGAGACGATGCCCCTGGCAGGAGCTTGGTTCGAGGACCTCTTCCCGGGCGCGACGTACGCGGCGCGCCTCGCGGACAGCGCCGACGTCTTGGGTGTGTTCGAGATCAACGACGACGCGCTGCTGCTGCGCGGGGTGGTGAGCCCCGAGGACGGGCTCTACCGCACCGAGCTCGAGTACGACCCGCCGGTGGTCGTGCTGTCGTTTCCGCTCGAGGAGGGCGCGTCGTGGACCACCGAGGCGACCGTGAGCGGCCTCACCAGCGGAGTGTTCGGGGTCTTCTTCGAGGACTATGTGTCGAGCGTCGACGCGCGCGGCGACATGATCACGCCCTTCGCGACCTTCGACGCGCACCGCGTCCGCGTCGATCTCACGCGCACCGTCGGCGCGCTGGTCACCACCCAGGTGACCTTCGCGTTCGTGGCCGAGTGCTTCGGCACCATCGCGACGGTGCGCTCCCAGACCAACGAGGACGGCGCCGAGTTCAACGACGTCTCCGAGCTGCAGCGCTTGACCCCGTGAGCCTCCGCCGTCGCTCCTTCATGGCCGCGGCCGTCGCGCTTGGCGTGAGCGGCTGCCTCGATTTCCATCGCGGCCCTCTGCCGGGCGCGCCCAAAGGCGCGACCTTCGCCGAGATCGAGGGCGCGCGAATCCACTACGTGGACGAGGGCGAGGGTCCGACCGTGGTGCTGATCCACGGCTTCGCGAGCTCGCTCGGCGCGTGGTCGGGCGTGCGCAAGGCGCTCGCTGGCAAGCACAGGGTCATCGCCCTCGACCTCAAGGGCTTCGGGTACAGCGATCGCCCCGAGGGAGACTACTCCCCCGCGGCGGAGGCGAAGATCGTGCTCGGCCTCCTGGACAAGCGCGGCGTGGAAGGCCCCGTGGCCGTCGTCGCGCACTCGTGGGGGTCCTCGGTCGCGCTGCAGCTGGCGCTGCTCGCGCCCGAGCGCGTCGAGCGGCTCGCCCTCTACGACGCGTGGGTCTACGCCGACCAGCTCCCGAATTTCTTCCTCTGGGCGCGCGCCAGCGGGCTCGGCGAGGCGCTGGTCGGCGCGTTCTACGACGAGCGGCCCGACGACAAGATCGCCATCGCCTTTCACGACAAGAAGTACGTCACCGAGGCGCTGATCGAGACGGTCGAAGACCAGCTCGCTCGCCCTGGGACCAAGGCCGCCGCGCTGGCCGCGATCCGCGGCCAGCGCTTCGACGAGGTCGAGCCGAAGTACAAGACCATCGACAAGCCCACGCTGCTCTTGTGGGGACGCGAAGATCGCGTCACGACCCTCGAGTACGGCGAGCGACTGTCGAAGGACCTGCCCCGCGCGAAGCTGGTCGTGTACCCGCAGTGCGGGCACTTCCCGATGATCGAGGCGGTCACGCCCTCCACCCGCGATCTCGTCGAGTTCCTCTCCGCGGCGGCGCCCGCCGCGCCGGCGAAGCCGCCCGCGCCCGCGCCCGCGCCAGAGCCGACCGTCCCCGACGCGCCGAAGCCGGCTCCCGCCGAAGCGCCGCCGGAGGCCTCGCGATGAGGACGCCGCGCTCGTTCGCCGCTCTCGGCCTCGCGCTCGCGCTCGGGCTCGCCCCTGGAGTCGCCGCCGCGACGGGCCTCACCGATCACGGCGCGGATCTCGAGGCGCCGCCGTCGTTCATCGAGCTCTCCGGCTATTTCCGGATGCGCGGCTCGCTGTTCTACAACCTCGATCTCGACCGCGGTCCGACCCCCTCGGGGCAGATCTTCTTCCCCGTCTCGCTCTCGGACCCGACCGCGCAGCTGCTCACCGCCGCCGACACGCGCATCCGCACCGACGTGAACCTGTACGCCCCCTGGGGGGGGATGGCCCTCAAGGTCCGCCTCGACGCGCTCGACAACGTGCTGCTCGGGAGCATGCCCGAGGGCGCCCCCTCCGCCTCGACCAGCCAGCGCGCCGATCAGCCGCTGTTCGCGCTGCGCCGCGCGTACGCCGAGATCCTCACGCCGTTCGGCATGCTCGCCTTCGGACGCATGGGCAACGGCTGGGGCCTGGGGATGCTCGCGAACGGCGGCGACTGCCTCGACTGCGACAGCGGCGACTCGGCGGATCGCGTCGCGTTCGTCTCACCCTTGCTCGGGCATCTCTGGGCGCTCGCGTACGACTTTACCGCCGCGGGCGCGCCCGTGGAGCACAAGGACGGCTTTCGCGTCGTCGACGTCGAGCCCAAGGCGATCGTGCACACGTTCACCTTCGCCGTCTCGAAGTACCGCGGGCCCGACGCGCGCACGAGGCGCAGCGCAGCCGGCAAGGTCACCCCCGAGTACGGCGCGTTCGCGTCCTATCGCTTCCAGGACTCCGACGTGCCCGCGACCTACCTGCCGGTGGCGCAGCCCGTGCCGCTCGAGGCGGGCCAGGTGATGGCGCGCGGCTACCAAGCGGTGGCCTCGGATCTGTGGCTGCGCTTCGAGGGGAAACACTTCCGCGTGGAGGCCGAGGCAGCGTACCTGCACGCCTCCGTCGAGCAGCCGAGCCTCATCCCTGGGGTGCTGTACCGCGACCCCGTCACTTCGAACCAGGTGGGGGCGGCGCTCGAGACCGAGTTCGGCGACGCCGACGCGCGCTTCCGCGCGGGGCTCGACGCCGGCTTCGCGAGCGGCGACGCCGCGCCTGGGTTCGGCGCCATCGCCAAGCCAGGCCAGCTCCCGGCGGTCGCCGGTGACCTCGACGGGCCCCAGGCGAACCCGCCGTTCGACGCGGAGGTGAACAACTTCCGCTTCCACCCGGATTACCGCGTCGACCGCATCCTCTTCCGCGAGATCATCGGGACCGTCACGGACGCGGTCTATCTGAAGCCGCACCTCCGCTACGACCTCATCACGGGGATCCGCGGCAAGCTGTCGGTCGGCCTCGCGGGGGTCCTGTCGTTCGCCGCCGTGCCCGAGTCCACGCCCGGGCAGTCGGCCGCTCTCGGCTTCGAGATCGATCCCACGATCACCTACCAGAGCGACTTCGGCTTCCGCGCCGATCTCGAGCAGGCCACGTTGATCCCGATGGCGGGCCTCGAAAACCTCGAGCTCGGCCTCGCGCCCACCCCCGCTCAGCTCTGGCGCCTCCGCCTCTCCTATTCCTATCGAGGCCCGTGACGATGACCGCCCGCCGCTCGCTGCCCTTGTTCCTCGCGCTCGCTGCGTGCGGCGACAACCTCACCTTGCCGCCGGACCGCGACCCGGCGGCCGATCCGGATCCGCCCGTGCTTTCGTGCATACCCAACCTCGATGGGCAGATCGATCGCAGCGAGCTGCGACCTGCGATCGGCACCCCGGTCCGCTACGTCGTGTCGCCGCCCGACGCGACCCGCCAGGTCGACCTCGGCGGAGTCGAGATCGAAGGCGATCTCACCTGGGACTTCGCGACCGACTACGCCGATGACCAGGCGCTCACCGTCACCCCCTCGTCGCTCGAGGGAAAATGGTACCAGGCGTCGTTCGCGGACGGCGCCTTCGTCACGTCGTTCGATCGCGACGGAGACCTCGAGTCGATCGGGCTCGTCCGAAACGACTCGCTCGTGCTCCTAGGCCTCGCCTCCAGCGAAGAGAACCCGCCCGAGGGCACCACGCTGCTCGTCTACGACCCGCCGATCGTGGTGCTCCAGTTCCCGGTCACGGTCGGACAACAGTTCATCTCGACCGGCGAGATCACGAACGGCCTCGTCAGCGGCCTCCCCTACGCGGGGCGGGACACCTACGAGGTCTCCGTCGACGCGGAGGGTGAGATCGATCTGCTCCAGCTGACCTTCGAGCAGGTCCACCGCGTGCGCACCAAGGTCACGGTCGAGCCGGCCGTCGGGCAGGCGGTCGTGCGCCACCAGACCTCGTTCTTCGCCGAGTGCTTCGCGGAGGTCGCCCGCGCGACCAGCCGAGACGGCGAAGCAGACCCCAATTTCACCGAGGCGGCCGAGCTGCGCCGGCTCGGCTTCTAACCGACGACAGGAGCGAGCACATGATGGGCTGGGACGTTTTCAAGCAGTACTTCAACGCGTGGGAGAGCTCGACGGCGAACGTGGTCGAGGCGTGGCTGAAGAGCCCGCTCGTCCTCGAGCCGGCGGGGACGTGGCTCTCGATGATGATGAAGACCAAGGCCGCGGCCGATAAGAACGCGGCGACCGCCTGGGGCGCGCTCGGCTTGCCGACGAAGCGCGACCAGGAGCGCGCGCTGCACGCGCTCAACCAGATCCAGAGCCGGCTCATCGATCTCGAGGAGCAGCTCGCGGACATGAAGGCCGCGACGGCGGCGCCCAAGAAGGCCTGACGGAGGCCGAGGAAGCACCATGTTGGACCTCGCGCGCTACGAGACCATCCGCCCCACGCCCCGCGCCGTGTTCGACCGCCTCGCCGAGCGACGGTCGCGCGTTCGCTTCATGGTCCCGGACGGCGACGACTGGCGCGCCGTCACCTGGGGCGGCTACGCGCGCGCGATCCGCCGCGTCGCGAGCTTCCTCGCGGGCGCCGGCCTCGAGCCGGGCGAGCGCGCGACCATCTTCGCGAACAACTCGGTCGAGTGGATGGCCGCCGCGATGGGCATCCAGTCGGCGAGAGGGGTCATGGTGCCGATCTACCCTGCCAGCACCGCCTCCCAGGCGGCGTACGTGTCGAAGCACTGCGACGCCTCCTTCATGTTCGTCGCCGGCAAGGAGCTGCTCTCTCGCGTCCTGTCGAGCTGGGACGACTACGCGGGTGTGAAGCGCTTCGTCCTGCTCGACGAGGCGACGAGCGTCAGCGCGGCGTTCAAGCAGCTGAAGGAGCAGGGCCTCTCCGTCCCGAGCACCGACGAGGTCGAGTCGCGCACGGTCACCTTCGCCGCGGCGCTCGCGCGCGGCGCCGCCCGCGACGAGGAGCAGCCGGCGGCGTTCGAGCAGCGCCTCGACGGCATCACGCTCGAGCAGTCCGCGTTCATGCTCTACACGAGCGGCACGACGGGGAACCCGAAGGGCGTGCCGCTGACGTACGCGAACGTCGGGCACAACGGCCTCGACTGGCTGCGCTGCTTCGCCCCGCTGCTCGAGGAGGGGTACACCGATCTGCTGTGGCTGCCGATGAGCCACATCTTCGGGTTCGGCGAGGCGTGTGTGGGGGACTCCCTGGGTTGGACCACCTACCTCGCCGATCCGACCAACGCCCTGAAGCGCCTGCCCGAGGTGCAGCCGGACGTGTTCTTCAGCGTCCCCGCGTATTGGGAGAAGCTCGCCACCGGCGCGATGGAAGAGAGCGACCCCGCTCGTCAGCGCGCGAGGCTCGCGACCGCGACGGGCGGGCGGCTGAAGTTCTGCCTCTCCGGCGGAGCCGGCCTCAAGCGCGAGGTGAGGGAGCTGTTCTATCGCAACGGGCTGTTGATCCTCGAGGGCTACGGGCTGTCCGAGTGCTCGCCGACCCTCACCCTGAACCGCCCCAAGGATTTCCGCTTCGACACGGTCGGTAAGCCCCTGCCGTCGGTCGAGCTCAAGCTCGACGACGACGGGGAGATCCTCGCGAGGGGGCCCAACGTCTTCACCGGCTACCACAAGGAGCCGGAGGCGACCCGCGAGTGCTTCACCGACGACGGCTGGTTCCGCACCGGCGACGTGGGCCGCTTCACCGAGGATGGCTTCCTCCAGATCGTCGATCGCAAGAAGGAGATCCTCGTCACCGCGGGTGGCAAGAACGTCGCGCCAGCGAACATCGAGCTGCGCTTCGCCGACGAGCCGCTCGTCATGCACGCGGTGGTCTACGGCGACAGCCGCAAGTACGTCGTCGCTGGGATCTGGCTCGACCCCGAGGCCGTCGCCCAGCGCCTCTCGCGCGAGGGCATCGACAACGGCGGGCGCCCTGCGGCCATCGAGCGCTGGGCGTCTGAGGCGGTGGAGCGGGTCAACCAGGACCTCGCGAAGTACGAGCAGATCAAGCGCTTCTGCGTGATGAACGTCCCGCTGACGGTGGCGGGCGGTCACCTCACCAGCACGCTGAAGGTGCGCCGCAAGCAGGTGTGGAAGACCTTCGAGCGCGAGTTCGAATCGTTGTACGAGGTGGGGGCATGATCGAGCGGTTCTTCGCGCTCGCGCGGCGGATGTCGAAGCCGCCGCCGGTGGTCGGCGCCACCCCGGCCTCCGTCGTGCACGCGGAGAACAAGTGGCGGCTCCTGCGCTACGACCGCCGTCCCGCGGGCCTCGCGCACCAGACGCCGGTGCTGCTCGTGCCTTCGCTGATCAACCGGCACTACGTCCTCGATCTGATGCCCGAGAAGAGCTTCGTCGAGTGGCTCGTCGCGCGCGGCCATGACGTCTACTGCATCGACTGGGGCACCCCGTCCGACGAAGACCGCTTCCTCACCTTCGAGGACATCACCGACCGCTACATCGGCCGCGCGGTGCGCGTCGCGTGCCGGCTATCCGGCGTCGACAAGCTGCACATGCTCGGCTACTGCCTCGGAGGCACGCTCGCCGTCATCCACGCGGCGGTGCGCCCCGAGCACATCGCGACGCTCACGCTGCTCGCGACCCCGGTGGGCTTCCACGACGAGGGCCTCCTCTCTCGCTGGACGCGCTCGCGGGGCTTCGACGTGCGCGCGCTGGTCGACGGGGTGGGCAACGTCCCGTGGCAGCTCATGCAGTCCGCCTTCCACCTGCTGCGCCCCACGATGAACGTCGCGAAGGCGGTGTCGATGCTCGACCGGGCGTGGGACGACGAGTTCATGGACGGCTTCCTCGCGCTCGAGACGTGGGGCAACGACAACGTGAGCTTCCCCGGCGCCTGCTACCGGACATACATCGAGGAGCTCTATCGCGATGACGCGCTCGTGCACGGTCGCTTCAAGCTGGGTCCGAACCCCGTGCGGCTGGAGGACATCCGCTGCCCTGCGCTGGTCGTCACGTTCGAGCACGACGCGATCGTCCCTTGGCCGAGCGCCGCGGTGGTGATGGACAAGATCTCCTCGCGCGACAAACACCGGCTCCACCTCTCGGGCGGGCACGTGGGCGCGGTCGTTCCGAAGAAGGCCGCGAAGGGGTTGTGGCCGGCGATGGCCACCTTCTGGGCCGATCGTGACGCTCGCGCCTGAGGGCGTCGCATCGCTGCGGTGCAGCATAATAATTCTGGCTTCATTGACCCGCTGATTCTTGACAGGTCGCGGCGAATGTTGCACTGCAACAAGCGCCATGGTCGAACGATACGAGCTCTTCGGACCCTCCCAAGAACGGTTCGGCAACCCCGCGCCCCTGGGCCTGTTGGGCCTCGCCATCGCGTGCGCCGCCCTGGTGCCGATCGCCCTCGGGACGAGCCTCACCGCGCCCGCCTTCGCCGGCGCGGCGGCGTACGCGTTGTTGTTCGGGGGCGGCTGCCAGCTGCTCGCGGGGCTGATGATGTTCGCCAACAAGAATAGCTTCGGCGGCACGGTGTTCACGTGCTTCTCGTTCCTGTGGGCGATGAACGCGTGGAGCTTCTGGGGGCTCTCGCAGGGGAGGGTGCCGGATCACGCGGTCGGCCTCGCGGTGGAGATCGCCCTGCTGGTGATCTTCTCGGGCCTGACCTGGGGCTTCGGCCACTTTGGCCGGATGTTGTTCCTGTTCCTCGTCGACATCGACCTGCTGTTCGCGTTCCGGATCATCCGCAGCGTCACGCACACCAGGGCGATGGAGCTGCCGATCCTCGCGTGCACGATCGGGCTCGGAGCGATCGGGCTGTGGCTCGCGTTCGGCGCCTTGCTCAACCCCATCCTCGGCCGCCCGGTGTTCGGCGTCGGAGCGCCGGTGTTCCACGCGCCCAAGAAGGAGAGCTTCGACTGGACCGTGCGGCGCATGGTGTTCGCGAAGCTGTACGCCCACTGGAAGAGCTCCGCGTTTCGCCCCGTGGCGATCGGATCGCTCCAGAAGGAGCTGCGTGACGAGGGCATCGAGCGCGCGCTCGAGCCCGATCTGTTCTACCTGTCCGAGCTCGGGTTCGTGGTGCTCGGCGTCGGCAAGGACGATCCCCACGTGATCGAGACGGTGCGCCTCCACGCCAAGGGGGTCGATATTCACGAGCAGCTCGTGCTCGGCAAATACACGCCCCCGGCGGCGGGCGGGCACTGATCGGCGGGCTCAGTCCCCGCGGAAGAGCACGCGCTCGCCGGCGGGGCGCTCCACGATCGCGCCGAGCCGCCAGGCCTTTTCTCCTGAGGCGGCGAGGATCTCGAGGGCCTTCGAGGCAGCGCTCGGGCTCACGACGACGCACAGCCCGACGCCCAGGTTGAAGGTCCTGCGGAGCTCGGGCTCTTCGACCGGCCCGCCGCGCTCGATGACGCGAAAGACGTTCGGCCGCTCGTACGAGCCGAGATCGAGGTCCGCGCCGAGGCCGGCGGGGAGCACCCGCGGGAGGTTCTCCGGCAGGCCGCCGCCGGTGATGTGGCTCAGCGCGCGCAGGTCGGCGCCCAGCCCTTCGAACAGCGCCGCGACGGTCTTCGCGTAGATGCGGGTGGGCGTCAGCAGGACCTGCCCAACCGTCGCGCCTTCGCCTCCCGGGAGGGGATCGCCCATGGCGAGCCCCATGCGCTCGTTCAGGACTCGCCGCGCCAGGGAGTAACCGTTCGAGTGCAGCCCGCTCGAGGCGACGCCGAGCACGACGTCGCCTGCCTGGGTGCGCTTGCCGTCGAGGATCTTCTTCTTGTCGACGACGCCCACGCAGAAGCCGGCGAGGTCATACTCGCCCGCCGCGTACATCCCAGGCAGCTCCGCGGTCTCGCCGCCGAGCAGGGCGCAGCCCGCCTGCTTGCAGCCCTCCGCGATGCCACGGATGACGGCCTCGCCGGTGTCGAGGTCGAGCTTGCCCGTTCCGAAGTAGTCGAGGAAAAAGAGCGGTCGAGCGCCGCAGGTGATCACGTCGTTCACACACATCGCGACCAGATCGATGCCGACTGAGTCATGTACGCCCGTCGCGAACGCGACCTTGAGCTTCGTGCCGACCCCGTCGGTCCCGCTCACCAGGATGGGCTCCTCGAGCCCGCTGGGGACCGCGCACAGGCCGGCGAAGCCGCCGATGTCCGCGAGCACCTCGGGGATCCGGGTCGGCTTCGCGAGGCGAGCGATGCGCGAGACGAGGGCGTTTCCTGCGTCGATGTCCACGCCGGCGTCGCGGTACGTGATGGCCATGGGCGCGACATCCCACGTGGGACGCCTGATGGGAAGGCCCGGGCCGCCGGCGAGGGCAAGAGGCCCGTAAAAAAATCCGGTGGATTTCGGTCCCTCCACTTTGGCGCTAGGCTTGGGGTCGAATGGCTGACCCCTCGATGGGGCGCGTGATTGGGCGTTACGCGCTTTTCGATGCCCTCGCGACGGGGGGAATGGCGACCGTGCACTACGGGCGCCTCCTCGGACCGGTGGGCTTCGCGCGCACGGTGGCCATCAAGCGTCTGCACCCGCAGTACGCCAGCGACCCAGAGTTCGTCTCGATGTTCCTGGACGAGGCGCGGATGTGCGCGCGCATCCGCCACCCGAACGTGGTCCCGACGCTCGACGTCGTGACCACCCGGGGCGAGCTCTTCCTCGTCATGGAGTACGTGCAGGGAGAGTCGCTGGGGTACTTGATGAAGGTCGCGAACAAGAAGGGCGAGAGGATCCCCTGGAAGGTCGCGACGAGCATCCTGGCGGGGATGCTCCACGGCCTGCACGCCGCGCACGACGCGAAGGACGAGCAGGGCGTCCCGCTGGAGCTCGTCCACCGCGACGTGTCGCCGCAGAACGTGCTCGTCGGCTCCGACGGGATGGCGCGCGTGCTCGATTTCGGCATCGCGAAGGCCGCCGGGCGCCTACACGTGACCCGCGAAAACGCCGTGAAGGGGAAGCTCGGCTACATGGCGCCCGAACAGATGGCGGCCGAGCGAGTCACTCGCCAGGCCGACGTCTACGCCGCCGCCGTCGTGCTGTGGGAGACGCTGGCCGGCAGGCGACTGTTCGACGGTGAGAGCGAGGCGATCGTGCTCTCGCGGGTAATCGCCGGGGAAGTAAAGCCCCCCAGCTCGCTCAACCCCGAGGTCCCCAAGGCCCTCGACGAAGTGGTCATGAAGGGCTTGAGCCGCGATCTCGGCGCTCGCCACAAGACCGCGAAGGAGCTCGCCCAGGCGATCGAGCGAGTGGGCGTCGCCTCGGCCGGCGAGGTCGGCGAGTGGGTCGACCACACGGCGCGCCCCATCCTGGAGAAGCGCGCGGCGCGCCTGGCCGCGGTCGAGAACGGCGCGGCGGGCCTCGCGCCCTCGGCGGTCACCACCGAGCCGCCCGCCGCGCTCGATCCGCGCGCGAGCCAGCCCACGATCACCCCGCTGCCTAGGATCCCTTCGAACCTCACCCCGGTGTCACGAGCGAGCCATCCTTCGCTGCTCACGCCCGACCCTCGGGGCAGCCACCCTTCGCTGCTCACCCCCCAGCCGACTCTGTCGACGAGCCCGAAGGCGCTCGTCACCGACAGCGAGACCTACGTTCGCGCCGGACCCGGGAGCGGGCGCAGCCCTCGCGCGCCGAGCTCCGCCGAGATCCTCCTTACCTCGAGCGGCAAGACCTTCCAGTGGGTCGCCATCTCGGTCGTCGGCGTCGTCGCCCTCGGGATCGTCGCTTTCTGGGCGATATCCTCGTCCAGGTCGAGCGACGCAGCAGCCGCACGCGGACCGCTCGACGCAGAGGCGACGGCCCCTGCCGGCGGCTCGGCGGCGCCGAGCACCACCGCGACGGCGACCGCGACGTCGGTCGCGCTCGTAGCCGCCTCGAGCGACTCGACCGCCTCGAGCGAGGTCACCTCCTCGGCGTCGTCCTCAGCTTCGAGCGCGAGCTCCCTCTGCTCCCCGCGTGTGGTCGGCCGCGCCGCGCCCATCGGGCAAGTCCCCTTCAATCTTGGAGGTCGCAATTGATGGCTTCGCGGCGGTTCACCCGCCGGCTTTCTTGGTGCGCCGGTCTCACCTTCGCCCTCTCGATGCTCGCCTCACGAACGGCCTCTGCAGAGCCGACCGCCGAAGAGCGCGCGCAGGCCGAGTCTTTGTTCAACGAGGCCAAGGCGCTGATCGACAAGGGCGAGCTCCCTCCCGCCTGCGACCGCTTCGAGAAGAGCCAGCGGCTCGATCCTCAGATCGGCACGCTCCTCTACCTCGCGACCTGCCACGAGCAGATCGGCCAGACGGCGACTGCATGGGGCGAGTTCAAGGAGGCGCTCGAGCTCGCGACGGCCGCGAAGAAGTTTGACCGCATCGCGCAAGCGAAGGACGGCGTCGCCCGGGTCGAGCCCACCCTCTCGAAGGCGACCGTCCTCGTGGAAGAGGCGGCACCGGGTCAGATCGTTCGCATCAACGGGCGCGAGGTGAAGGTGCTCGAGACAGCGCTCCCCTACAATCCAGGCGCGCTCTCGGTCGAGGCCGAGGCGCCAGGGCGGGCGAAGCACACCCAGACCGTCGACCTGGTGAAGGGGCCGACCGAGATCACCATCACCATCCCCAAGCTCGCCGAGGAGGGCCCCAAGGTCGTCCCCGAAGAGAAGGGTCGCGACCACACGGTCGCGTTCGTCGTGGGCGGCGCGGGCGTCGGCGTGACCGCCGTGGGGCTCGCGCTCGGCGGCGCCGCGTGGGCCGTGAGCGGCAGCGCCGACGAGCACTGCGAGGGGACGTTCTGCACCCAAGAGGGGCTCGACGGCCACGAGACGGCCGACGCCCTCGCGTGGTCGTCGAACATCCTCGTGCCAGCGGGGCTGCTCGGCGTGGGCGCCGGCGTGGTGCTCTTCTTCGTCTGGCCCCCCGACTCCTCCAAGGAAGACGCGGCCCCGTCGACGACGGGCATGCCGTTCATCGAGGTGGCGCCGGGCATGCTTCACGTGGGGTGGAAGGGAGTCTTGCCGTGAGACACGCGCTCGCTTTGCTCGGGTGTCTGGGCGCGCTCGGGTGCCAGGTGATCCTCGGCTTCGAGGAGCACGAGCCGTACCCCGCCAGCGGCGGGAGCGGCGGCCTCGGAGGGGCCGGCGACGGCGGCACGGGCGCGATCGGTGGCGGCGGAAGCCCCACCACGGGCGGGGCGCCTGCGGGCGGCGCGTCCGCAGGTGGTGGTGGCGAAGGCGGACAGGGTGGCGAGCCCCCCGTCGAGCTCGACCTGTTCGAAGATCCGGTCGAGCTCCATACGGGGCAGGGGACCATCGAGCACCTCGAGATGGCGAGCGACGGGACGCTCTTCTTCCTCTCCGTCTCGGGGACGCACTCGGTCGTGCGGCGCACGACCGACGGCACGCTCACCGTCATCGAGTCCGGCCTCAACCAGGCTCGCGGCCTCGCCCTGACCGACGGCCACGTGATCACCGCGACAGCGCCCACCGGCGCCGCAGACCCGTCCTGTCACGTGTTCGCGATCGACAAGGCAGACATCGCCCCGACCCTGGATCTGGTGAACGTCGACTGTGAGCCGGGCCAGCAGATCCTCGGCACGGTCGGCGCTGTCGGCTCGCACGTCGTGTTCTCGACGCTGCAACCGAACGGCAACCTTCGAAGCCGCGTCTTCAGGGCCGAGGCCACGGACGTCGGCTCTCCCGGAGTGCTCATCGGCTACGGCATCCTCGGCACCGCCCTCGTCCCGTCCACGATCGTCGAGGGCGACACCTATTATTGGGTCGACTCCGCGGGGCAGCGCATCATGTCCAGCGCCGGCACCGTCGTGTCGATGGGGCCCGCGCCCGGCGCGGGCGTGGCCACCGTCACGCAGCAGCTCGCCGGCGCCCGCGAGGTGGTGAAGGCTGGCGCCCTCTTCTTCGTCGCCACGACGTCCGGCATCTTCCGCGTCGATGGCGCGGGCACCGTGTTCATGCTCACCGACGCCGTGACCCCACGCGGACTCTCGGTCGATGGCTCGTTCCTCTACTGGGCGGAGCCGACCGAGGTCCGCGCCGTGCGGCTGTCGGACCTTGCGTTGTCCTCCGTGGCGACGGCCGGCGACGGACCCACCAGCACCGCGACCGACGGCACCGCAGTGTTCTTTGGGACGAGCGGCGGGCGGATCGTCCGTGTCGAGCCGAGCCCCTGACCGGACAGAGATGTCACGCCTTGGGCCGCAGCTGTGCCAAGCGCAGGTTGCCCCTGGGCAGACTTGATAGGTTCTTGGCGCTAGCCTGCTTCTTGCACAGCGTCGTGGGCCACCTGGGAGACCCTCCATGAAGCGACTCGCCCTCTTCTTCGCCGCCGCAGCTTCGCTTGCCCTCGTCGCCGGCTGCCCGGAAGAGCCTGAGCCGAACCCCATCCCGGACGAGGGCCTCGAGCCTCCGCCGGCGGGTCAGGGCTTCCAGCTGACCACCGGCGCCCAGCCCGTCGGCGCCGGGGAAGAGGTGCAGAACTGCTACTTCTTCAAGGTGAGCGAGCTGCTCGAGGCCAACGGCCTCGATCCCGCGAAGCCGCTCAACCTCCACCACGTGCAGGCCTTCCAGAACGAAGGCTCGCACCACATGAACATCTTCCGCGTGCGCTCGATCCCGCCCACCGAGGACGCCCTCGATCCCGAGGTGCAGCGCACCTACCTCGACAAGAACGGCACCGGGCCGTGCTTCAAGAGCTCGAACTGGGCGGACTGGCCGCTGGTCGCTAATACGCAGATCGACGGCACGCTCGACTGGGAGTTCCCCGAGGGCGTCGCCAACGTCCTCCAGCCGGACGAGTGGCTCATGCTCCAGTCGCACTACGTCAACGCGACGACGCAGGCGACGCCCGAAGGCTCAGGAGAGGTCTTCGTGAACTTCTGGCACCTGCCCGAGGCCGACGTCGTGCACGAGATGGGCACGCTGTTCGCGACCAAGCAGCAGATCCGCGTCTGCCAGAGCAACCCGAACCCGAGCTTCTTCGGCGGCTGCCAGTTCGGCTCCGACGATCCCGTGACGATCGTGGGCGCGAACGGGCACTATCACAGCCGCGGGAAGAAATTCGAGATGTTCACGTGGGACGGCCAGAGCCCGGAGCAGCCGGCGGCCAGCGACATGTTCTACGAGAACATCGCGTGGGACGAGCCGTTGATGGCGATGGACAACGAGCTCGCTCAGGTGCCCGCGAACGGCGGCGTCTTCTACACCTGTGAGTTCCAGTGGACGCCGCCCGAGGCGGCGGTCGGCTGCGAGGGCCTCAACGAGTGGGACCAGACGAAGTACATGACGCCCGAGGAGCAGCTCGACTGTTGCTACACGTTCGGCCCGATCGTCGAGAAGAACGAGCACTGCAACATCTTCGTCTACTACTACCCGAAGGCCGAAGGCGACGTGTCTTGCATCTGAAGGTACAAGCCTCGTGATGTACGCGCGCAGCCTCGCGGTCCTCGTTCTCGTCGCGACCACCGCGGCGTGCCCGGACGATCCGCCCGACGGAACGGGCGGGTCGGGCGGCGACGGCCCCAACCCTTGCACGGTCGGCTTCCTGGGGGACGACACGCTCGCGCCCGAGCTCGAGGTGTTCTTCTACGGCGCCGACGAGCTCGATCACCCGATCGCCGACGACGCCGTGCTCGACATGATCGAGCCACCCCAGGGCGGTCGCGTGATCTATGTCGGCGCTCGAGCGAAGAACGTCGACGGCTGCGGGGTGCTGCTCACGGGCACGCTCCGAGATCCCACCACGAACCAGATCCGGTTCGACACGCGCACGGCGAACCTGCTCGACGAGGGCGACGGCTGGGGCAGCGTTCAGCCTGGCGTGCTCGCGGCGTATTCGAACATCCCCGCGTGCCAGAACAGCTGGTCGGGGCAGACGCTGTACGAGGACCCGTACCGCCTCGAGGTGAAGCTGCAGGACGCGGGCGGGCGCGTCGCCGAGGCCAGCTTCGACGTACGCGCACAGTGCACCGAGCTCAGCCAGGCACGCCCCTCGGGCCCCGACGTCTTCGACGAGTGCACCTGCATCTGCCGCGCCGGCTATCAGCTCGGCGACACCTGCGAGGGCGGCGGCGGCCAGGGCGGCGCGGGCGGTCAGGGCGGCGCGGGCGGTGGAGGATGAGCATGAAACATCGAAAGCTTGGGATCACGTCGTTGCTCGCCCTCGGCCTCGCGGGCTGTCCCGACGAGAGCGACGGCACCGGCGCTGGAGGAGCTGGCGGCGAGGGGGGCAGCGGCCCCTCCGAGCCGGCGTGGCAGGCGATCTTCGAGGACGGTGAGCTCGACCGCGCGCTCCTGTCGGTGTGGGGCACGAGCTCCACGAGCGTCTTCGTCGTCGGAGGACCGCTCGGCAACGCCGGGTTCGAAGCGCTCGCGCTCCGCTACGACGGCAGCTCCTGGGAAGACCTCGCGCCCGGCGGCGCCGACTCCTTCTGGTGGGTCACCGGCGCGAGCGACGTCGACGTGTGGATGGTCGGCGAAGCGGGCAGGATCAGCCATTTCGACGGCGTGAGCTTCGAGGAGCACGACGCGCCGACGACCGCGACGCTGTGGGGCGCGATCGCCTTCGCGCCCGACGACGTGTGGGCCGTCGGAGGCATGGTCGGGGGCCCCGCGACGCAGCCCGACGACGTGGTGCTGCACTACGACGGCGCCTCGTGGACCGCGGTCACGCTCCCCGGCGAGCCTCAGGGCCGAGCCCTCTTCAAGGTCTGGGGCTCGAGCAGCGACGACCTCTTCGTCGTCGGCGAAGCCGGGATCCTCTGGCACAAGCAGGGCGACATCTGGACGCTAGAGAGCGATCCACCGCTCGCCGCAGGGAACCTCACGACCGTGCACGGGTGCAGCGCGACGGAGGTGTACGCTGTCGGCGGGCGCGACGTCCTCCGCTACGACGGCGCCGCGTGGTCGAAGGTCGATCTCCCGCTCTCCAACGACGTGAACGGCGTCTTCTGCGTCGACTCCGAGACGGCCGCGCTCGTCGGCATGGGTGGCCTGAAGCAGCGCCGCGTGGATGGCGCGTGGACCGACGACTTCATCGAGGTGCCGCACAGTAACCTCCACGCGGTGTGGGCGGACGAGACGGGCGCGTTCTGGGCGGTCGGCGGCGATTTCGTCGCGAGCCCGAAGCCCAACGTCGCGCGCGACGGAGTGGTGGCGCGGTTCGGTCCTGGATCCATCTCCGACACCGTCGACTGATCCGGGCGCCGGCGCCCGGGCCGTCGTGAACCGCGCTTCACGGCTGGGTGGGGGGAGCAGGATCGCGACGCAACTCTGCTGCGTTTTCGCGAAGAAGCCTTCGCCCTCGCCTGTTGGTGGCGGTCTTGCTTACCATGAGGTCGAACTCGACAAGGAGACTCGTCCCATGCGCACCGCCCGCCTTCTCTTCGCCACCTTGAGCCTCGGCGCCACGTTCGCGATCACCGAGCAGGCCCAAGCGGCCGATCTCAGCTCTTGCGGCGACTTCTTCTTCGACCCAGGCGGGGACGTGCAGTGCGAGGTGAAGCTCGACGTCGACTGCGACGCGTCCTGTGAGCCCCTCGCGTTCGAGGTCGAGTGCGCGGCGGAGCTGTACCTCGGCTGTGAGGGTGGCTGCGACCTCGACATCGACGTCGAGTGCACGCTCGACTGCGAGGCTGGGTGCAACGTCGACTGTGAAGGTGGCGAGTTCGATTGCCGAGCCTACTGCGAGGGCGGCTGCTTCGCGGACTGTGAGAGCCGCTGCACGGGCGACGCGAACGAGACGCAGTGCCGCTCGTCGTGTGAGGCGGGCTGCAACGTCGAGTGCGGCGCGAGCTGCGAGGTCGAGCTGCCCGACTGCGAGGCGAGCTGCCAGGCGAGCTGCGAGGGTGGGTGCCAGGCGTCGGCCAACGCCGATTGCCAGATCGAGTGCCAGGCAGACGGCTACATCGACTGCGAGGCTGAGCTCCAGGGCGGCTGCGAGATCGCCTGCGAGACGCCCGAGGGCGCCCTCTTCTGCGACGGGCAGTGGATCAACACCGACGACCTCGAGTCGTGCGCCGACGCGATCATCGAGTCGTTCGACATCGAGATCGACGGCTACGCGCGCGCCGACTGCGAGGGCAACACGTGCACGGCCGAGGCAGGCTGCACCACGAAGTGCGCGACCGCCGCGCCGTCCACGCACGACTCCACGTTCGGGATGATGGCGCTCGGCGTCGCGACGCTCGGCCTCGCCGCCGCCCGCCGCCGCCGCCGCTCTCGCTAGCGGGCGCCGATCTCCTCGAGGACGCGCTCGCGTATCAGCGGGACCTGCGGGCTCCCGTGCGACAAGAGCGCGTCGTGGAAGCGTCGCGCGTCGAAGCTCGCGCCGAGGCGGCGCTTCGCCTCGGCGCGCAGCTCCAGGATCTGCAGCTTGCCGAGGGTGTAGGCGAAGTAGCCGGGATCGAACGTCCCGCGGAAGGCTTGCTGGCGCGCCGTCGCCGCGTCCTGCTTGCAGTCTTCCGCGAAGCGGCGCTCCGCCTCGGCCAGGCTCATGCCCTGGGTGTGCAGGCCGATCGACACCACGTACCGGCAGTTGCGCAGGAGCGCGTCGCCGAGCTGGCCGAGCGCGCGCTCGGGGTCTTCTGATCCGAAGCCCTCCTCGATCATCAGCTGCTCGGTGTAGTGCGCCCAGCCCTCGATGAACGAGTAGCTGCCGAGCATCTGTTGAGCCTTCGTCGGCGCCTTGCGGATCCACAGGCTCTGCAGGTAGTGGCCCGGGTAGACCTCGTGCACGCTCGTCGCGAGGAGCGTTCCCAGCGGCATGAGGTACTCCTCCTGCTTCTTCGCGTCCCACGCGGGGTCGGGCAGGGTGATGTAGTAGAACGCCGCGAGGTCGGGGCGGTCGAACGGGCCCGGGCCGTTCAAGAAGGCGCTGTTCCACTGCATGTACGGGGGCGTCTCCTCGACCACGAAGCGCCCCTCCTCGGGGATCGAGACGAGCGCCTTGTCGACGATGAAGCTGCGGGCGTCCTTCGTCATCTTGCGCGCGACGCCGAGCAGCTCCGAGGGGCTCGGGCGCTTGGGTGTGACGCCCTTGGCGACGAGCGCCTCGTACGCTGCCTTGTTGCGGCGAAGGTCTTCCTCGGCGCTCTGCTCGAGCTGCGAGAGGTCGACGTCGAGCGCCTCTTGCACGGCGAGCAGCCTCTTGAATCGCTCGCGCCCGAGGACATGGCTGTCGTCTGCGCGTGGCAGCTCGACCTCACGCAGGTGCTTCGCGAGCGTGTCCGCGCGATCCGCCAGCTTGCGCGCCGCAGCGGTGGCCGTGTCGCGAAGCGCAGGGTCTTTCACCTGCTTCAGGGCGACGACCACGTCGCCGCGCAGGTACGTGCCGTAGCCCTCGAAGATGCCGATGTCCGTCTCGACGAAGGCGCGCGGCATGGGGCCGCGGAGGTTCTCGGTGACGTGGTCGACCTGGGTCAGCGACGCGTTCACGTGCCGCAGCAGCGCTCGAGCGCGGTCGTCGATGGGCGCGTAGTCGCGCAGCAGGTACGCATCGAGCGCGAAGAGCTCCTCGTAGAACTGGGGGCGGCGCTTCCACAGCTCGAGATCGACGAGGCGGAACAGCTCCTGCTGGAGGGCGAGCCTCAGCAGCTTCAGGTCGAGCGAACGGTCTGCGTCGAGCGAGGAGGCGTCGATGGCTCCGAGCGACGCCTCGGCGTCGCGCAGGAACGCGACGCGGCGCTCGATGCCCGCCTTCGAATAGTCGGCGACCCGGCCGTCGCACGCGTCGTGCAGCCCCAGCGCGCGGCACTCGG
The DNA here is from genome assembly GCA_016719945.1 of Polyangiaceae bacterium. Lineage (GTDB taxonomy): Bacteria > Myxococcota_A > Polyangia > Polyangiales > Polyangiaceae > Xiheicaenibacterium. Next base: position 240,340 of record JADJYE010000033.1, read on the forward strand.
CGGTGCTGCCGCGGATGTACCCGTCGAGCACGCGCTCGATCGTCGCCGCGGCCTCGCTCGATGCGACCTTCGGAGCCTGCGGCGCAGGCTCGACGCAGCCGAGGCTCGTCGCCGCGGCGAGGAGGAGCCCGGAGGCCAGCCTCTTCACGGCGCCTCGAGCGCGCGGTCGACGATCGCGCCCGCGTGGCGGAGGGCGTGCTCGAGGTCGAAGCAGCGATCGAGCTCCGCGGCGCTCAGCAGCGCAGACACGTCGGGGTCGGCCTTGAGGTTGTCACGGAAGCGCCCATCGCCCGTGAAGGCGCGCATCGCGCTGCGCTGAACCAGCTCGTACGCGCGCTGGCGCGGCCGGCCCTTCTTGACCATCTCGAGCATGACCGCCTCGCTGAAATACAGCTCCTGTGAGCGGTCGAGGTTCTTCTTCATCCCCTCCGGGTAGACCACGAGACCGCTGACGAGGCCGGTCGCGCGCTCGAGCATGAACGCGAGCGTCGCGGTGACGTCGGGCGCGATCATCCGCTCGACGGACGAGTGCGAGATGTCGCGCTCGTGCCAGAGCGCGACGTCCTCCAGCGCGGGGCTGACGGCGGCCCGCACGACCCGCGCGAGGCCGCACAGGTTCTCGCTCAGGATCGGGTTGCGCTTGTGGGGCATCGCGCTCGAGCCCTTCTGCCCGGCCGTGAACCGCTCCTCCGCCTCGGCGACCTCGCTCCGCTGCCAGTGGCGGACGTTCGTCGCCAGGCGCTCGATCCCCGCGGCGATCAGCGCGAACGCCGAGAAGAGCGCGGCGTGCCTGTCGCGCGCAACGACCTGCGTGCTCACCGTCTCCGGGGAGAGGCCGAGGGTGCCGAGGGCGTCCGCCTCGATCGACGGGCTGAGGTGCGCGTAGGTCCCGACGGCGCCGGCGATCTTCCCGACCGCGATCTCTTCGCGCGCCGCTCTGAGACGTACGCGACCTCGCTTCGCCTCGGCCAGGTGCCCGGCCAGGACCACCCCGAACGACACGGGCTCCGCGTGGATGCCGTGGCTGCGCCCGATCATCGGCGTGGCGCGGTGCTCTCGCGCCCGCTCCGCGAGGGCGGTCACGTAGGCGTCGAGCCGAGCGGCGATCTTGTCGGTCGCGCGGACGAGCAAGAGGGCGAGGCTCGTGTCGAGCACGTCGCTCGACGTCATCCCGAGGTGGAGGAACCTCGCCGGCTCGCCCGCGAGCTCCTCGACGTGGGTGAGGAACGCGATGACGTCGTGCTTCGTCGTCCGCTCGATCTCGTCGATGCGGTCCGGGTCGAGCTTCAGATCTTTGGCGCGGATCGAGGCGGCCGTCCCGAAGGGGACGACCCCCGCGCGCTCCATCGCCTCGCACGCGGCGAGCTCGACCTCGAGCCACGCGGCGTAGCGTGCGCGGGGGGACCACAGCTCGGCGAGCTCTGCGGGCGTATATCGGGGGATCATCGAGCCCTCGATTACACCGGGGGCAGGCGCCTTTGGACGGCGAAGAAGCGACGGGCCCGGGAATCGCCGCTCCAGCGGATGCGCGGCGCGGCGGAGGCGAGCGCGATGTGACCGCCGCGGAGGGCAGGGTGCGCGGTGCGGAGGGCGGGGTGCGGCCAGAACGCGGCTACCTCGGCGGAGACGCGCCCGATGTGGCCGCCGCAGGCCGCCGCGGAGCGCGGGGTGCGGCCAGAACGCGGCTACCTCGGCGGAGACGCGCGCGATGTGGCCGGCGCGGAGCGCGGGGTGCGGCCAGAACGCGACTACCTCGGCGGAGGCGAGCGCGATGTGGCCGGCGCGGGGCGCGGGGTGCGCGGTGCGGAGCGCGGGGTGCGGCCAGAACGCGACTACCTCGGCGGAGGCGAGCGCGATGTGGCCGGCGCGGGGCGCGGGGTGCGGCCAGAACGCGACTACCTCGGCGGAGACGCGCCCGATGTGGCCGCCACGGAGCGCGGGGTGCGGCCAGAACGCGGCTACCTCGGCGGAGGCGAGCGCGATGTGACCGCCGCAGAGGGAGGGGTGCGCGGTGCGGAGCGCGGGGTGCGGCCAGAACGCGGCTACCTCGGCGGAGAGGCGCCCGGTGTGGCCCCCACGGAGCGCGGGGTGCGGCCAGAACGCGGCTACCTCGGCGGAGGCGAGCGCGATGTGACCGCCGCAGAGGGAGGGGTGCGCGGTGCGGAGCGCGGGGTGCGGCCAGAACGCGGCTACCTCGGCGGAGACGCGCCCGATGTGGCCGCCGCAGGCCGCCGCGGAGCGCCCACCCCTATTCCCTCTTCGCGGCCTTTGGCTTCTTCCCCGCCTTCTCGGCGAGCGCGAGCCCACCCTCGCGCGGATCGGAGTAGGCCCACGACTCGCCGGTCTTCGGATCGCGCACGATCGCCTTCACGTCGCCGAGGGGGATCGCGCTCGGCGCGAGCTTGTGGCCCATCGCCTCGAGCTGCTTCTCCACCGGCTCCGCGAGATCGCGCCCGACCTCGGTGCGGATGGCGTCGGGGTCGAGCTGGTGGTGCACCCGGCCGCGGGTGGTCGCCTCGTCGACCGTCAGCCGGCGGTCGATGAGCAGCTGCAGCACCTGCGCGACGGTGTTCGGGATCGTGTCGCCGCCGGGCGAGCCGATCACGATCTCCACCTTCCCGCTGCGGCTCACGATGGTCGGGCTCATCGAGCTCGCCATGCGCTTGCCGCCCGCTGCGTCGTTTGGGCCGCTCGGGGAGAACGCGCCGAGCGCGTTGGAGAAGACCACGCCCGTCCCCTCTGGGACGATCTTCGCGCCGAAGCTCGCAGACAGCGTGACCGTGCACGAGACCGCGTTGCCCTGCGCGTCGACCACCGAGTAGTGGGTCGTCTCGGGCGACTCCTTCGAGGTGCTCACGGCGAACGCGCTCGCGGGCGTCGCCTTCTCAGGCTCGATCGCAGGCGTTCGCGAGACGAGGTAGCGCCCCGAAAGCAGCTTCTCGAGCGCCCCCGGAGCGACTCGATCCCCGTAGAAATCAGGGTCGGCGCCCACCAGGCGACGGTCTGCATACGAGCGCTTCGCCGCCTCGACGAAGAGGTGAACGGCCCGCGCGGAGCCGTCGGGAGCGTCGTGCGCGCCGGAGCCGCTCGAGCTGGAGCAGCGTCTGCGCGACGGCGACTCCACCCATCGACGGCGGCGGCATGGTCTCGACCGTGAAGCCGCGGTAGCTGAAGGTGAGCGGCGCGCGGAGCTTCGCGCGATAGGCCCCGAGATCGGCCTTCGTGATGTCCCCGCCGTGCTTCTTCATCGCGGACACGATCCGCTCGGCTACCGGTCCGTCGTAGAAGCCCGCGTCCCCCTTGTCGGCGATCGCCGTGAGGGTCTTCGCGAGATCTTTCTGGACGACGCGGTCGCCTGCCTCGAGCGGGCCGTCCTTCTTGCCGAAGATCCGCTTGGCCTCGGCGTCTTCCTTGATCTTCCCCCAGTGCCCCTTGAGCGCCTGGCCGGTCCGACCGGTGATCTTGTGCCCCTCCTTCGCGAGGGAGATGGCGGGCTCCAGGAGCTGGGCGAGGGGCTTCGTGCCGAAGCGCTCGCGCGCGAGGTTGAGCCCCGCGACCGTGCCGGGGACGGCCACCGACGCGTAGCCGACGGCGCCGGCCTTCACCTCGGCCAGCACCTTCTCCGTTGTCGTCGCGGCCGGGCCAGCCTCACGAAAATCGATCGCGTAGCTCTCGCCCGAAGCGAGGCGCACGATCATGAAGCCGCCGCCCCCGATGTTGCCCGCGCTCGGGTGCGTGACCGCCAGGGCGTAGCCAACGGCGACCGCTGCGTCGATCGCGTTCCCGCCGCTCTCGAGGACCTTCACACCGGCGCGCGTGGCGTTGGCCTCGACGCTGGTGACGACGCCCGACGTCGCGTGGACCGCGGCCTTGCCGCCCGTCGCGAGCGCGATCGGCGGGTCGGGCGCCGGGATGGGCGGCGGCTCGGGCGCCTCGACCGGCGCGGCGGACGCCGCCGCGCTCGCGGAGCTGGTCGGGACGGCGGCGGACGCCGTCGCGCTCGCGCTCGACGCGGGCGCCTTGAGCGGCGCGTTGCCCGGATCCGAGCACGCCAAGAGCGAGAGCAGCGCGAGCGCCCCGAGGCGGGCTTCCATGGCCGGTTTATCGCACAACACGCCTTGCTACCGGAACGCTCGCGCGAGGCGGGGCCTTCCAAGGGCCGCAGGGCAGGGCGTTGGGCCGTGGGCAGGCGGGGGCGGGGAGCCCGCGGTGGCGGGCTAGCCAGCTCCCTATGACTTCGCGTATCACCCCGTCCAGACGGTGTGGGGGCTGTCCGCCGCCGCACCCCTCGCTGAACCGAGAAGGGGGTCGTCTTGCACTTCCAGATGCCATCGAGGACGCGTGGTCGTGTGAGCTGGGCCGCAGCCCCCGTGAGGGTCGGCGCCCTGCTCTTCGCGGCGCTCGGCGCCGGCGTCGCGGCGTCTTGCAGCTCGCCGCCAGGTCCCGCGGCGAACGAGCCGGAGACGCGCGCCGAGACGCATTCTGCGCTGACCGCAGGCAGCGCGCAGCTCGGGGCGGCGACGACCGCCAGCGCGCAGGCGACGCCGACCGCGACGCCCTCGGCCGCTTCGTCAGCTGCGCTCGTCCCCAACCGCCCCGACAAGACCTCCTTCGAGTGCGGCGACAAGCGCTGCGTGGCCGGCAAGCAGACCTGCTGCATGCACCCGGCGCCGTACACCACGCCTCGCCCCGCGCACCCCTACGAATCGACCTGCGTCGAGGCGCCCGCGGCGGCGCCGCACATTCGGGACCTGAACGAGGTGTACGCCGTCGAATGCAAGACGGGGCCGGGCCTCGGCAAGCTCACGGTATTCGGCCGCTGCGACGAGTCGCAGGACTGTGGCCCCAGCCAGATGTGCTGCCATCGCTACACCTTCGCGAAGGAGGCGTCGGCGCAGCGCTGCCTCCCGTTCGTCGGCGTCGGGGCAGGGCCGTGTCCCGGCGACGAGCTGTGCGTCCTCGGCGGCGAGCCGTGCCGCACCCCGGGGGCCGAGTGCATCGCCGACCTGGACCGCGGCGGCGCCCGCTGCATCAAGCGACCGAAGAGCCCCGATCGGGTGTGCGAAACGGCCGCCGATTGCCTCAACGGGCAGCGCTGCCTGCACGACCCCAACCGCCCCGCCGCGTGCGTCGATCGCGCCGAGGCGCTGGACCCTGTCCCGTGCACGACCCACGCAGAGTGCCAGGCGTTTTGCACCGACAAGCGCGGGATCTGTGCCGGGCTCGGCGGTGGCGGCAAGGACGCCTACCCGCTCTGCAAGTGTCCCTAGCCGTCCGCCGATAACGGCAACGTCACGCCACTGGGTGGGGGAGGTGCTGCAAAATTCACCCCCCCGGGCCCACCTCGCTGCGCGAGGGGAGAGAGCGACATGACGCGTGGTCGCGTTCGGTCTCCGATCGCGTTCACCGCGAGCCATCGCGTCTTGGCTCACCTCCCATAAAGGAGCGAGCACATGCGGTCGCCATAGGCGCCGCAGCTCTGACAGCTGTCCCCTTCGCAGGACGCGAGGTGCATCGGCGCGTGCGCCTCGCTGCGCTCCGCGACCGAGGTTGCGGGCAGCGGGGGCGGACGCAGCGCCTCGGAGCGCAGCGCGTAAGGGCTGTCGTCGTCGTCATTGCCGCTCGGGGGCGTAGGGTCGTCGAAGTCGACGTTGGCTACCGACAGCTCCCGTGGCGGCGGCGGTTGGCTCCCATAGAGCCAGCCGCAAGCCCGATCACGGTAGGCGTCGCAGCTGTCGCAGTGATCGAAGCCGCACGAGAAGTCGAACGAGGAGGGCGGAGCCTCCTCCACCGTCGCGATCACGCGTGACATCACGCCGGACTGATGAGGGCGAGGAGTGGACTCGGCGCTCTCGATGAACGACCCCTGCAAAACAGCCAGGTGAGTTTTCATGACGCCCTCCCTCGGGTGAGGAGCTCGTGACGAAGTGCCCCAGCGATCCCCACCCTCATGGACGATGCCCCCCTGTCTCGCGCTCCGCCAGGGTGACCCAACGTCGCTTCTGGCGATGGCCCCCCGCCGCACCTACGCCCGGGCGACGTCCTGCTTCGATGCAATGGCCCACCTCACCACGACGGTCGCCGCCACGAAGCCGAGGCCGACGCACAGGCCCCACCACAGGCCACGCTCGGCGAGGTCGAGCCAGAACGCCAGGGCGCAGGCGATCGGGAGGCCCAGGACGTAGTAGCCGATCACGTTCGCGCGCTGCACGCTCTTGGTCTCCCCGAGGCCCCGTAGCGCGCCGGCCCCGACGACCTGGAGGCCGTCGAACAGCTGGAACGCGGCCGCGATGTGGACGAGCGGGACGGCGACCAGGATCACCTCCGGGCGGTTGGTCATGATGCGCGCCAGCGGCTCGGCGAGGGTCAGAAAGAGGATCGAGGTGGCGGACATGTACGCGGCCGACGTCCCGAAGCCAACCCACCCGGCGAGCCGCATCCCGTGCATGTCGCGCCGCCCGACGGCGAGGCCAACGCGCACGCTGGTCGCGCTCGCGATCGACATGCTGACGGTGAACGTGAGGCTCGCGAGCTGAATGGCGACCTGGTGTCCGCTGCCGGCCTCGGGGCCGATGCGCCCAGCCAGGATCCCCACCAGGGCGAAGGCCCCGACCTCCGCGAGCAGGGTGAGGCCGATCGGCAAGCCGATGGTCGCGATCTTGCGGACCGGCACGTCCGCGTCGCCCCCCTCGGGCAGCGAGGGCAACCCCCGCAGCGCGAGCGCGAGCAGCGCGAGCTGCCCGACGGTCGCGATCGTCGACGCCAGGCCCGACCCCACGACGCCGAGCGCAGGCACGCCGAGCGGCTCGTAGCCGAAGATCAGCAGCCAGTTGAAGAAGATGTTGAGCGCGTTGGCGACGATCGAGCCCAGCATCATCGGCTTGGTGTGCGACCTCGCCTGGAGCAGCCCGCGGATCGCCATCATCAAGATGAACGGGAGGGCCCCCGGCGCGCGCGCCCACAAGAACCCCCGCGCGACGTCGGTGATCTCGGGCGAGATGCCCGCGAGCGGCAGGAGGTACGGCGCCAGACAGATCGCGAGGGTGGTCGGCGCGGCGACGAGCAGCGCGAGGTGGATGCCCGCCCTGAACGCCGCGCGAGCGCGCGTGCCCTCTCCCGCGCCGACGGCCTGGCTGACGAGCGGATCGAGCCCGGACACGAGCCCCATCGCTGCGACCGAGAGCGCGAAGTAGATCCCCGTGCCGATCGAGACGCCCGCGAGCTCGGTGGCGCCCAGGCGCCCCACCATCGCGGTGTCGACCACGCCGAGCAGGTTGTGCCCGACCGCGCCGAGGGCGAGGGGCCACGCGATCTTGAACGACGCGCGCGCTTCGCCGCCGATCTCCGAGAGGGAGACGTTCACGATGGGGAGCTGACCTTCCGGTGACATTCCGCCATCGGCGGCGGGGATCCGTGACATGACGCACCTCGGCGGCGGAGTCGAAGGGGAAGCTTGGGACCCCACCGACGACCTGCGAGGAACGAACCTGACGAGCCGCCGCTCAGCGCTCGCCGCGGGCCCGCTGCTCGACGCTCGCCGCCTCTGCGACCGCGGCGGCCTCGTGCTCTGCTCGCTGGCCTACGGGCGCGTCCGGAGCGCCCGCGTTCACGCGCATCCGCGCCTCGGGGCCCTGCTGCCGGACGCGGAAATAGCCGGTCATCTGCGCCACGTCGTGCTCGAGCGCGGGGTCGGCCGTACGACCGAGCTGCGCCGGCTTGGGCGCGCGGAACAGGATGCGCACGATCAGCAGCCAGAACGGGACGCCGATGCAGACGACCGGGTAGTGGAACCAGACATCCCTCGTGATGTCCTCGAGGTTGAGCAGGAAGAAGAACGTCGCGATCACGCCCCAGATCGCGAGCAACCGCTTCACGCGGAGCATGTCGTGCTCCTTGTCGCGATCGCTCGGGGGGACGGTCCCTCGCCGGTTGAGCTCGCGCGCGGCCTCCTGGATCGTCGCGTCGTCGAGGCCGATCTCCCGGCCGGCCTCGGCGATCTCCTCGTAGCGGAAGCGCCGCTGCTGCGCGTGCAGCGCCCGATCGAAGATGTCGGCGACCTCCTTCGTATTGTAGCGGCGCGACAGCGCGACGTGCGGCGAGTACTGCGGCGGCCCAGCGTAGGGCGGGCTCACCGGCGGGATGGACGACGCGCGCGCCTGGGCAAGGACGGGCGAGGCGTAGGTCGGGGCGCCCTGCGGCAAGGCGGAGAGCGCCTGTGGCGGACCGCTCGAGGGGCGCCCCGCCGACTCTGCCTCGAGCGCGCCGTCGAGCGACTGGAGCAGCTCGCGCATCGAGGCGAAGCGATCCTCCGGGCGCTTCGCGAGCGCGCGGCGCACGACGCCCGCGAGGCTGTACGGCATCTTCGCCTCCGCTGGCGGTGCGGCGGGCTCTTCGGTGAGCACCGACGCGATGACACCCATGGCGTCCCCGGACCACGGCGGCTTGCCCACGAACAGCTCGTAGGACACGACGCCCCACGCGAACTGATCGGCTCGCCCGTCGACGTCGCTGCCCTTGATCTGCTCGGGCGCCATGTACATCGGTGTGCCGACCTTCACGCCCTCGGCCGTGAGGGTCGAGAACGAGGCGTCGGTCGGGGCGCTCGGATCGGCGGCGTTGCGGGTTCGGCGGGCGATCCCGAAGTCGACGACCTTGACCCGACCATCCGGTCGAACGAGCACGTTCTCCGGCTTGATGTCGCGGTGCACGATGCCCGCGTCGTGCGCGACCGCGAGGGCACGGGCGACCTCGATCAGGATGTTGACCCGCTGCTTGGGCGCGACGCCGGCGTCGCCGATCAGCGAGCGCAGGCTCCTGCCCTCGACCAGCTCCATCACCACGTACGGCGCGCCGTCGTGCTCGCCGACGTCGTAGACCGCAACGATGTTCGGGTGATCGAGCTTGGCCACCGCGCGGGCCTCGCGCACCAGCCGGGCCCGGGACTCCTTCTCTTCGGTCCCCTCGTGCAGCACCTTGAGCGCGACCCGGCGATCGAGCCGCTCGTCGTGGGCGCGGAAGACGCGGCCCATCCCCCCCTCGCCGATCGGATCCTCGATCCGGTAGCGCTCGATCGTGTCCCCCGTCTTGACCATGCTCAGCTCGCGGCCCCGACGCCCCGCAGCCTCGGCGGGGCGGTCCACCACACGAACGGGACGAAGAGCGCGTAGTAGAGCGTGTTGGGCACGACGCGGAGGAGATAGCCATGATCCGCGTGCGTCGCCAGGATGACCGCGTCCGCCAGGCTCCAAAGCCCGTATTGCACGATCTCAAAGAGAGTCAGACGTTGCGCCCAGGCGTAGAGATCGGGCGCCGCTGCCGCGCGGCGCCGCGGCAGCACCACGAACCGCATGACCAGCGCCAGCGCCAGGAACATCAGCTCGTAGACGATGAAGATGCGGTGCAGGCCGAACGGGTCGTTCGCCGGGAAGAGGTGGGGCAGCGCGAGCTGCGGCACAGTCGACGCGACCGGGACGATGAAGGCGAGCCCCAAGGCGACGGCCCACACGGACCACGGTCCCAGCCCCGGGCGCTCGAGGTCGGTCACCGTGCCGCGCAGCGAGCGCTCGATGACGACGAAGTACCGGTAGTCCCCCAGGATCACGAAGGCGATCGCGATCGGCTGGTCGAGGCCCAGGCCCCGCGCAGGGTTGAGGGCGCCGGTGAACAGGGCGTCGATCAGGATCTGGAGCCCGAAGAGCGCGACGAACCCCAGCAGGAAGGGCCTGCGCAGCGCGAACGCGACGACGATGGGGATCGCCGCGAGGAAGGCGACCCCCGGGTGTTGCCAGCCGCTGTCGTAGAAGCGCTTGAACACCGCGGACCCTCCCCCAGAGGTCAGCGGAAGCTCGGCGGCGGCTCGCTCGCGCCAGGCAGCTCTCGGCCGGCCTTCTCCGTGAACATCTCGACCATCATCATCGGCGCGATGTGCAGCGCGAGGATGTCGGGCTGGGGCGGCGCCGTGGTGCGCGCCATCCGCAAGGCCTCGTCGATCGTCCGCGCGGTCTCCCAGCCCATCAGCTTCGGGATGTACTCGTTGTCGGCGCCGACGACGATCACCCGCCCCACGTGCTGGCGGCCGGCCTCGCCCCAGTACCACATGAAGAAGGCGTGGGCCGGGTGGTACGCGTGGCCGCTGCGGTACATCTCCACGTAGGCAGGGTTCGCGGCGAACTTCTTCTCGAAGCGCTTGTGCAGCTCCATCGCGTCGCGGGTCTCGGGCAAGATCCGGTGGACGAACTCGATGTACGGGGCGTGCTGCTCGTTGTCGAACTTGTCGGTGCAGGGGTGCAGCACGATCATCGTGCCGCCCTTCTTCACCATCGGCGCGCCCTTGTAGAGGTTGAACAGGTACCCGTTCACCATCACCTGCACGAGCAGCGGGTTCAGGTACGCGTGCACGTTGTACGGGCTGATGTTCGGGACGCCGGTGACGAGGATGTCGGCCTGCCCGACCACCGGTACGAGGTACTGCTCGTAGCTCTTGCGCCGGATCGTCTCTTTGTGCACCGCCTCGGTCTCGCCGGCGAACACGCCCGTCACGCCGTAGGGCGCCGGGAAGCGATCGAATACCGCCTGGCGCAAGGCCTGGGGCGTCTTGTCGAGCGTGATCTTCAGGGCGCGGAGCGCGGCGCGCTCGACCGCCGATAGATCGTCCTCATTCTTCGCCAGGAACTCGAGCGGGCGATCGAACATGCGGTTGTTGATCGTCGTCTCGATGGTGAAGATGCGCTTCTTCTGCTGCAGCACCTTGCCCTGCCGCACGATGCTCGTGTTGAGCTCGCTCGCGCCAGGGTCCATGTAAGACCAGCAGTTGCGCATCACCTTCGGGTTGTGGTGCGCCATCAGGGTGCGGTAGCCGCACAGGCCGACCGTCACCGACTTGTGCCCGCCATCCATCGGCACGAAGTTGAGGTTCACGTAGATGATGAGGTCGCTCTCCGCCGCGCGGCGGTTGAGCTCGACGACCTCGTCCTGGTCGGTCTTGCCGAGCTCGACGAGCCCGTCGGGCATCTCGGCGTCGTGGTTGTAGAGCTTCTTCGGCCAGTACCGATCGAAGATCTTGTCGCCGACCATGTGGCGGACCTCCCAGCCCTTCATGCGGCGGTGGAAGCTCGTGGCCACGATCAGCTCGACGTCGTCGACTCCGTGATCGGTGAGCAAGTCGAGCACGACGGTGAGCACCCTCTCGCGGATGTCGGGCCGCTGCATGGGCGGCAGCGGCAGCGAGATGTCGTCGATCGCGATCGTCACCTTCATCCCCGGCTTGAGCAGCGCGTAGAGCGGCTCCGAGCCCTCGGGGTGGTTGATGGCGTAGCGGATCGCCGCGTCCACGTCCTTCAGCGCGGCGATGGGCGGCTTGGGGTAGACGACGCGTGTGCCCGTGGGCAGGTCGACGTCCATCAGCTGGTCGCCGTAGAACAGGGTGCGGGGGGCGCTACGGCTATCGATCGTGACGACGCAGGGGTGGCTCATGGCGAGGCGAATCCGCGCGGTGAATCACTCGGAATGGAGGCCCGGTCAAGCCCGCTCACGCGGCGCGGTCCAGCCGGATGATGGGCCAGTCGTAGGTCTCGGCCAGGACGCGCAGCTTGCGGTCCGGGTTCACCGCGGCCGGGTTGCCGACGATGCTGAGCATGGGGACGTCCGAGTAGCTGTCGGAGTAGGCGAAGCAGTCGTCGAGGTCGTGCCCGTGGGCCCGCGCATGATCGCGCACCAGCTTGGCCTTCTCGGGGCCCGCGACGACCGGCCGGAGGAGCTTGCCGGTCGCGAAGCGGTCCTTCAGCTCCAGGCGGTTCGCGATGATGTCGGTCGCGCCGAGGTACTCGGCCAGGTATTTGATGATGAAGTCGAGCGCCCCCGAGACCAGCACCACCTCGTGGCCGCGGTCGAGGCAAGTTCGCACGAGCTCCTTCGCGCCTGGGAACAGCGCAGGCTTCATCACGCGTTCGAAGGCCTCCTCCGCCATGGTGAGGAGCCGGTCTTCGCTCATGCCCTCGTACGACGCGAACAGCATCTCGTTGAAGATACGGCGGTCTTGCAGCTCGGCGAGGGCGAGCAGCGGGGCCTTCGCCAGGGCCTTGCCGAGCTTCGACAGGGAGTGGAGCGGGGTCGGCTGCCGCAGCATGTAGAAGAGGGTCGGGTGCACCAGGTTCGTGGTCACCAGCGTCCCGTCCACGTCGAAGTAGCTCGCCGCCATCGGCGGGGATCTCGTCCGGATGAGCGGCGCGGTCAAGGCGATCGCGGGCGACGGCGCTTGACGCGCCCGAGAGGAGAAAAGCAGACTCGCCGCGTCATGACGGCCTGCGACTACTTGGTCATCGGCAGCGGTATCGCCGGCCTCACGTTCGCGCTGAAGGCGGCGGACCACGGGGCCGTCACCATCCTCACCAAACGCGCGCGTGAAGACTCGAACACGCTGTGGGCCCAAGGCGGCATCGCGGCGGTGATGGACCCCGACGACACGCCGGGGGCGCACGTCGAGGACACGCTCGTGGCGGGGGCCGGCCTCTGCCACCGCGTGGTCGTCGAGATCTGCGCGAACGAAGGCCCCGACCGCATCCGCGAGCTGGTCCTTCGTGGGGCCAAGTTCGACACCCACGAGGACGGGACGCTGTCGCTCACGCGCGAGGGTGGCCACTCGGCGCGGCGCGTCGTGCACGCCGCCGACGCGACGGGGCGAGAGGTCGAGCGCGCCCTGCTCGAGCGCGTCGCGGCTCACCCCAACGTCAGGGTGGTCGAGCACCACACCGCCATCGACCTCATCATGCTGTCTCGCTTCGGAGGGCCGGAGCTGTGCGCCGGCGTCTACGCGCTCAACGAGAAGTCCGGCAAGGTCGAGACCCACCTCGCTCACGCGACGGTGCTCGCCACCGGCGGCGCGGGTAAGGTGTACCTCTACACCTCCAACCCGGACGTGGCGACCGGCGACGGCGTCGCGATGGCGTACCGCGCAGGCGCCGAGATCGGGAACATGGAGTTTTACCAGTTCCACCCGACGTGCCTCTATCACCCTAGGGCGAAGAGCTTCCTGATCACCGAGGCCCTGCGCGGCGAGGGCGCGATCCTTCGGCTCGCCGACGGCACCGCGTTCATGGAGCGGCACGACCCCCGCAAAGACCTCGCCCCTCGCGACATCGGTGGCCCGCGCGATCGACTACGAGATGAAGCGCACGGGCTCGGAGCACGTGCTGCTCGACATCACGCACAAGCCCGCGGCCTTCATCGAGGAGCACTTCCCCACCATCAAGGCCGAGTGCCTGCGCTGGGGCATCGACATGACGACCGAGCCGATCCCGGTCGTGCCGGCGGCTCACTACATGTGCGGAGGGATCACCACCAACCTGCACGGTCAGACGACGATCCCGGGCCTGTTCGCGATCGGCGAGTGCGCGTTCACCGGCTTGCACGGCGCGAACCGGCTCGCCTCCAACTCGCTGCTCGAGGGCATGGTCTTCGGCCACCGCGCCGCGACGCGGCTCGCCGAGCAGCTGCCCGAGCTCCGCCAGAGCCCGGAGCCGAGCGTCCCCGAGTGGGACCCCGGCGCCGCGACGCCGAGCAACGAGGAGGTCATCGTCACCCACGACTGGGACGAGCTGCGCCGCACCATGTGGAACTACGTCGGCATCGTGCGCTCGGACTCGCGCCTGCGCCGGGCGAGCCGCAGGATCAGCCTGCTGCAGGAGGAGATCCGCGAGTACTACTGGCGCCACCTCGTCACCAGGGACCTGCTCGAGCTGCGCAACATCGCGACGGTGGCCGAGCTGATCGTGGGCTGCGCCGCCGCTCGCCACGAGAGCCGAGGCCTGCACTACACCAGCGACTACCCCGAGACCCGGCCCGAGCTCGCGACCGACACGATCATCAAGCGAGGCGTGCCCGCCCACCTCCGGGGGCACCAGCACCCGTGACCACGACCCCTCCGCCCGGTGGACCGGTGCGGCCGATGTCGATCTTCGCGGCCGTCGGCTGGACCTTCGGCGCGATGTTCGTGGCGATCGTCTTCCTCAGCGTCGCGACCGCGATCCGCGAGGGGGCGCGCTTCGATCTCGTCACCCTCGTCTTCGCGCAGATGATCGCGAACGGGCTCGCGCTGTTCGGGATCTTGCGGCTCTACGCGCCGGACGCCTCGGTCCGCGAGCTGCTCGGCTTTCGGGGCACGCAGCCGCTCATCTACCCGCTGGCGCTCACGCTCGGCGTCGCGATCTCGCCGGCCACCTCGAAGCTGCTGGAGCTCATCTTCGCGCGCTGGCCGCGCGCCGAGGCGTCGCACATCGACGAGCTCTTGCTGGCGTCGTCGCCGGTGCGTCAGGTGGTCATCGGCGTCCTGATCGGTGGGCTGGTCCCGGTGGTCGAAGAGGCTTTTTTTCGGGGCGCGCTCTTCGCGCCGCTTCGGCGCTTCATGCTCGGCGACGGCGGCTCGCGCCCGCTGCCGCCGGAGCGCGCCGCGTGGCTCGCCGTGTTCGCCACGTCGTTCCTGTTCGTCACCTCGCACGTCGAGTGGCAGACGTTCGCGCCGCTCGCGGCGGTCGCGGCCATGATGGGCGTGCTCCGCTACCGCAGCGGCTCGTTGCTCCCGAGCATCCTGGTCCACGTGGGCCTGAACACGACCTCCGTGGTCATGACCGTGTTCCCCCCTCCCACCGAGCTGGTGCCCTGGTCGTGGGCGATCGGCAGCGCCGTCGTCTCGGGGGCGCTGTTCGCGGGTATGCTGTGGCTCTCGCGCGGCGCTCGCGCCGTCGAAGCGCGCGCCGCAGAGCTCTGATGTCGCCGTCCGCCAACCCGCCTCGAGACAAGATCGCGCTGTCGCTCCCCGGCGGTGGGGTGTCGGGCGCGCTGTACCAGGTCGGTGCGCTCGCTGCCCTCGAGGACGGCATCGAGGGCAGCGGAGATTTCGGCACGTACATCGGGCACGCCGGGGGGGCCGTGGTGGCCGCGTGCCTCGCGGGGGGCATCTCGGCGAACCGCCTCTATCGCGCGCTGCTCGACCCCGCCGACCCGTTCTTTCCGCTCGAGCGGCGGCACGTGCTGGCGGTCGACACCTTCGAATGGCAGCGCATGCTGCGGACGGCGTACCTCGCGGTGAGGCACGGCGTCCCGCGGCTCGATCCCAGGCGTGCGAGCCCGACGCCCGTCGGCACCACCGACCGCATCGTCGAGGAGCTCGATCGCCTCGAGGACTCCCTCCCCGCGGGCATCTTCACCCTCGACAAGTTCGAGCGGGTCCTGGCCGAGTTCTTCGAGCGGCGTGAGATCGGCAACGTGTTCCGCTACCTCCCGCGCCGGCTTCGGGTGATCGGCTACGACCTCGACTCGGGCGAGCGCGCCGTCTTCGGCGGCGCGGGCTTCGAACAGACGCCCATCTCGCTGGCGTGCGCCGCCTCCTGTGCGGTCCCGCTGTTCTTCTCTCCGGTCCGCATCGGCGAGCGCCACTACATCGAGGGGGGACTGTGCTCGATGACCCACTTCGACGTGGCGAAGGCTTGCGGAGCCGAGCTGACCATCGTGGTCAACCCGCGCGTCCCCGTCTCGACCCGCGGCGAGTCGGTCCCCACGGGCCACGGGGTCGGTCGCAGCGTCCGCGACAAGGGCCTCATCTGGGTGCTCAACCAGTCTCGCCGCATCGCGAGCAAGGCCATGCTCGACGGCGAGGTGCAGCACCCGCCGGAGGGGATGAACGTGCTCCGCATCGAGCCGCACCCCGAGGATGCCGTGCTGTTCCTGAAGAACACGCGAAGCTTCGAGGCTCGGCGCGTCGTGCTCGAGCACGCGTATCGCACGACCCGGGCGCGCCTGGCGACGTGGCTCGAGGCTGGGGGAGGGCAAGAGCGACACGGCTTACGGGCTCGCTGAGACCGTCGCCCGCACCCGCACCCTCCCTCCGAATCCCGAACGATGCAGAACCCCTACCACCCCCCGGCGCGCCTCCTCCCGGCTGGGGTCCGCCGCAGGCGCCGGGGTGGCCACAGACGGGCGCGCCATTCCCGCCGGGCGGGGTGCCGTTCGGGTCCGCCTCGGCCTACCCGATGACGCCCGAGCAGCGCGAGCAGGCTCGGCTCAGGGCCGTCGAAGGAGAGATCCAAGATCAGGCGAACGCGGGCCTGCTCGGCGCGTGCGTGGGGCTCTTCTGCTTCCTCGGCGTCATCGGAGGGCCCATCGCGATGTACAGGGCGAACAAGGCGCTCCGCCTGATCCGCGACAACGGCGTGGGCGCTCACCACGCGGGCAAGGCGAAGGCCGCGCTCGCCCTCGGTGGCCTGTCGATCCTCACCTTCGTCGCGGCCCTCGGGGTGATCATCTTCATCGGCGCGAGGAGCAGGTAGTCGCATGCTCTGCCCTCGCTGCCACCGCATCTACGAAGCGGGAGAGACCCGCTGCGCCTACGACGGCGAGACGCTCACGAGCGAGCGCCGCATCGACTTCGTCCGCGCGGGGCGCACGCGCCACGCGGGCGCGGTCCTCGGGCAGCGCTTCAAGATCCGCGGCTTCATGGGCCAAGGCGGCACCTCCCGCGTTTACCTCGCGGAGGACACCACCAACCAAGAGCCCGTCGCCCTGAAGCTGCTCGAGCCGCCGTGGGCTCACGATCGCGTGGCGCGCGAGCGCTTCCTCCAGGAGGCCCGCGCCGCGAGCTCCATCGATCACCCGGGGGTGGTGAAGATCCACTTCGTCGGTCAGCGCAGCGACGGCACCCCCTACATCGCGATGGAGTACCTGTTCGGTGAGTCGCTCATGACGTACCTCGAGCGCGTGAAGATCGCCGAGCCGGACGTGGGGCTCCCCATCCTGCGTGAGCTTGCCACGGCGCTCGGCGCAGCCCACGACAAGGGCGTCATCCACCGCGACGTGAAGCCACAGAACGTCTTCCTCGTGGGGGAGCCCGGTGAGCCTTATGGGGTCAAGCTGGTCGACTTCGGTTTCGCCAAGCTGCGCGACTCGACCATCACCGCGGCCGGGACCGCGATCGGCTCGGTCGGCTACATGTCCCCTGAGCAGTGCGTCTCCGACGACGTCGACCCCCGCACGGACGTCTACGGTCTCGGGGTCGTCGCCTTCAGGATGTTCAGCGGAGCGTTGCCGTTCGGGGAAGAGCCGACGGACGAGGTGCTGGCGAAGCACCTGGTGGACCCGGCGCCCCGCCTCTCGGACCTGCGCGAAGGCGCCGACCCGGGGCTCGTCGCGGTCGTGGCGAAGTGTCTGCACAAGGACCCCATCCGCCGTTACCCGACGATGGCCGAGCTCGGAGCCGACCTCGACGCGCTCGGGGACGGACGCCCGCCGAAGGCGCTCGACGACGCCGAGGTCGCAGGCGAGCGCTACTCCCCGCGGGGGCCGTTCTCACGGCTCGTCGCGAGGGCGCTCTATCGGCGCATCGGCCGCGTGTTGCCGAACGATCTGGCCTGAGCCCCCGAAGCGGCTCTTTTCGTTGCGGACGGGCGCCGTCGCGACCAGCTCCCGCTTCGGATGCGCGTGGTCCTCCTGTCCGTCTTGCTGTGGCTGCTCGTCGCGTGCTCGCGCGAGTACCGCGTCGGCGACGAGGTGATGGTCGAGTGGGAGGGCAAGGAGTACCCGGCGCTCATCCTCGCTACCGACGGCCCCGCGAAGTTCAAGGTCCACTACATCGGCTACGACGAAGCCTGGGACGAGAGCATCCCCAAGTCGCGGGTCAAAGGCGTGCGAACGGGCAAGGAGATCCAGCCCGATCCGCCCGCGAAGGTCCGTCAGAAGGCGCTCGAGGCCGCGCAGACCAACACCTATCGGGTCGGTGATCACGTGCGCGTGGAGTGGAAAGACCGGCTCTACCCGGCACAGATCGTCGATGTGGTCGGCAAAGAGCGGTACAAGGTCCACTACGATGGCTATGGCTCCGAGTGGGACGAGATCGTGGGCCTGAACAGAATCCAGGCGAAATGATGAGCAGGGCGCTCTTCAGCGCGGCGCTCGCGAGCCTGCTCGTCGCCTCGACGCCCGCGAGCGCGCAGCCGCCGGCCGAGCCACCGAGCTCCGCGCCGTCAGCGCCGCCGTCGGAGTCGCCGCCGCCGCCGCCGCCCGCGGGCGCCGAGGCGCTGGCGAAGGGCAAGGCGGCGCTCGATGCAGGCCGCATCGACGAGGCGTGCGCGCACTTCCAAGACGCAGCGGCGGGTGGAGCGTCCGAGGCCCTGCTTTCGTCGGGGCAGTGCCACGAGCTGCAAGGAAAGACGGCGACCGCGTGGCGCGAATACACCGCCGCGAGCGTCGCCGCCGGTCGTGAAGGCGCGGCCGATCGCGAGGATCGCGCTCGCGCCCTCGCCAGCAAGCTCGCGCCGCGCCTCTCCAAGCTGCGCGTCGACGTGCTGTCGCCCTCGCCATCGCAGGTCGTGAAGAAGAACGGCGCGCTCCTCGATCCTTCCACGTATGGGGCGCTCGTCCCGATCGATCCGGGGAGCTACACCATCACGGCGTCTGCGCCCGGCCGCGCCGACTTCAGCGCGACCGTGGTGCTCCGGGCCGACGCGGACGCGCAGGTCGTCGTGGTCCCGGCCCTCGGGCCGCCCGCGGAGGGCTCCGCTGGGCCCGGCCCAGGCGCCGGCTCCCCCGATGGGGTCACGAGGACAACGACGCCCCTCGGGGTCGCCGGGTTCGTGACGACGAGCCTCGGCGCCCTCGGCATCGCCATGGGGACCGTCTTCGGCGTCATGGCGCTGAACGAGGTGGGGGACGCCGAGGAAGATCCGCGGCTGTGCCCCAACAAGCTGTGCAGTGAGGCGGGGCGCAAGGTGCTCGACGAGGCGGAGACGAAGGGCAACGCGGCCACGGCGGCGTTCTCGATCGGCGGCACCGCGCTCGGCGCTGGCGTCATCATCTTCCTGGTGCGCGAGCTCACTGACGTGGAGAAGCCGGCCTCACCCCAGAAGCCGTCGGGGGTGACCTCGGTGGAGCCGCTCGTCGGGCCCGGCTTCGCGGGCGTCAGCGTGCGCTTCCACTGAGCGCGGCGCGGCGGGCTGTCAGTCCCAGCGGTGCTCGCGGTACCAGGCCGCGGTGCGTCGAGCGCCCTCGGCGAACGAGACGGTCGGCGCCCAGCCCAGGTCGGCGCGCGCCTGCGAGCTGTCGATCACGAAGTGCTCGGCGAGCAGCATCGGGAGCTTGTCCCGCGTGAACATCATCACCTTGTTGGTCACCTTCCCGAACGCCTCGGAAGCGGCGGCCGCCGCCGTCACGATCGGCGCGGGCAGGCTCGGCATCCCTAGCAGCTTGATGCCGTAGGCGTCGGCGATCGCTCGCGCCATCTCCTCGTAGGCGTACACGTTCCCGTCGTCGACGAAGTAGACCGAGCCGGAGGGGACGTCGGCGAAGATCGCGCGCTCGCACGCGCGCGCGCAGTCGGTCGCGAAGATCATCGACACCGATTGCATCGAGCGACCCATGCGGATCGCCACGCGCGTGCGCCGCACCATCTGGAAGAACGCCAAGATCTCCCGATCGCGCGGGCCGTAGATGGCCGGGGGTCGCAGGACCGTCAGGGGCAGCTCCCCCGCGAGCTCGAGGAGCGCGCGCTCTGCGCTGAGCTTGCTCTTGTCGTAGCTCGTGCGCGGGGCCGGCTCGTCGGTCACCTGGTGCTTCTTTCCCGCGGCGCCGAGGCCCATCACGCCCGAGGTCGAGACGTGAACGAAGCGCTTGAGCGGCGCCTTGGTCTCGAGCGCGGCGCGCGCGAGGCCGAGCGTGCCGCCCGTGTGCACGCGATCGAAGTCCGCCATCGTGCGCGCCTTCACGAGGCCGGCGCAGTGGACGATCGCCTCGGCTCCATCGACCGCCGCCGGGAGGGTGCTCTCGTCGTCGACCGCACCCTCGACGAGCTTTACCCCGAGTGAGCGCAGGAACGTCGTGTCGCTCGACTTGCGGACGAGGCAGGCGACCTCGTGCCCCTCGCCGTGCAGCAGCTCGGCTACGTGAGAACCCAGAAACCCGGAGCCACCGGTGACGAGGACGCGCATCGCGGCCGGATATCGGCGCGCGAGCGGGCGCTGTAAAGCGCCTCTTTCGCAGGACCCGCGCTCCCGACAGGTCGAAAGCCCTCTATCGTGATGGGCGGAGAGGTCGGTGGGCCGCATGATACTCTTCGCCCGTGGGACGTCCGACCTACGACGACGAGACGCTCGCCGGGTACTTCTGCCCGCTTCAGCCGTCGCTGTTCGAGGCGCGCGATGTCGGCTCGCTGTTGCAAGAGATCAACGCCGCGACTCCCGAAATCGTCAACGCCGTGGCCGACGTAGATCGCTCGCAGATCCGGGACTTCGCGGCTCACGCACCCTGGGACCGTCTGCGCGTCGCCACAGCGCGTTTCAACGCGCTGGCGAGGTTCCGTGGCACCCGGTGAAGAGCGTCCGGACGCGATTCTCGAAGGACTTCACCGCGCGGGCGTCGAGCTGATCGTGGTTGGGGGTACGGCTGCCATGCTCCTCGGCGTGCCCGTCATGACCGAGGACATCGATATCGTCCATCGCAGGACGGAAGAGAATGTGGGTCGATTGCTCGACTGGCTCCTCGCCCATGGCGCGTACCACCGCTTCGATCTAGCGAACCGCAGGCTCTTACCCACCAAGCAGCACCTGCTTGGTCGCGGACACATCAACCTGCAGACCGACCTGGGGAAGCTCGACGTGCTCTGCGAGCTTAGCGAAGGTGAGGGGTACGATGAGCTCCTCGCCGACACCGAGCTCCTCGAGGACGGTCCTGTCCCTGTGCGTGTGCTCTCCTTACCCCGGCTGATCAGGGTCAAGCAGCGCACGGGCCGCCCGAAGGACCGCGTCGTTCTCCCGCTCCTTCTCGCGACGCTGGACGAGCAGCGAAGGAAGAGGTGAGCTGGTGATGCGGCGAAATCGCCGACGCCGTGTGGGCTCGTGAACAAAAAGGACAAGGATTGATCATGCGTTGCCTCGTCACCGGCGTCGCCGGCTTCGTCGGATCTCACCTCGGTGAGCGGCTCATCTCCCAGGGCCACGAGGTGGTGGGGGTCGACTGCTTCACCGACTACTACCCCCGCTCGATCAAGGAGAACAACCTCGCGTCGCTGCGGAAGCAGCCGAGGTTCACGTTCCTCGAGGCGGACATCGGCCGCATCGATCTGTCGTCCATCCTGCAGGGGGTGAACGTCGTCTATCACCAGGCGGCGCAGGCCGGCGTGCGCGCGAGCTGGGGGACGACGTTCGAGAGCTACACGCACCACAACGTGCTGTCGACGCAGCGGCTCCTCGAGGCGGTGCGCCACCAGAAGAGCGTCGGACGCTTCGTCTACGCGTCGTCGTCGTCGGTGTACGGACAGACGACCGACCTGCCGATGCGCGAGTCGAGCCTGCCGCGGCCGTTCTCGCCCTATGGAGTCACGAAGCTCGCGGCCGAGCACCTGTGTGAGCTCTACCGGAACAACTTCGGCGTCTCCACCGTGTCGCTCCGCTATTTCACCGTGTACGGCCCGCGCCAGCGGCCGGACATGGGCTTCCACAAGTTCATCCACGCCATCCTCTCGGAGCAGCCCGTCACGGTGTTCGGCACCGGGGCGCAGACCCGGGACTTCACGTTCATCGACGACATCGTCTCGGCCAACGTCGCCGCCGGCGAGCTGCCGGGCGCCGAAGGCGTCTACAACGTCGGGGGCGGCTCACGCGTCACCCTCGAGCACGTGCTCGAGACCATCGCGGAGATCGCCGGCGCGCCCCTCACGCTGAAGCGGATCGAGGAGCAGGCCGGCGACGTGCTGCACACCGAGGCGGACACCTCCCTCGCGCGGGCCAAGCTGGGCTACGCCCCCAAGGTCTCCCTGCGGGAGGGGCTCGAGCGGCACGTCGAGTCCATCCGCGCGGCGAGGGTTCCGGTCTCGGGCTAGGGGTGTGTCCCTAGTCCCCGCGCGTCACGCGGCCTCGTCGGTCCGTGCGTCGAGCTTCTCGCGCAGCTCCTTGGGCAACAGCGTCATCCCTGCCCAATACACGCCGCCCGCGATGAAGAACCCGAGGAACCAGGCGTAGCCGTAGAGCGTGTCCCAGAAGGT
The DNA here is from genome assembly GCA_016719945.1 of Polyangiaceae bacterium. Classification (GTDB taxonomy): domain Bacteria; phylum Myxococcota_A; class Polyangia; order Polyangiales; family Polyangiaceae; genus Xiheicaenibacterium. The sequence goes on from JADJYE010000033.1 coordinate 262,358, forward strand.
CGGCGGGCCGCTGATCGCCCCGGCCGCCTTGAGGAAGCCCGGGAGGTTCGGCAGGACGCCGAGCGCGAACGCGACCAGCGCGATCCAGTTGGTGCCTCGGTAGCGGCCGGTGGTGCGGAAGAGGTCGGGCACGTCGAGGTGCTTCTTACGGACCAGCCAGTAGTCCGCGACCATGATGCCGGCGATCGGACCGAGCAGCGCGGAGTACCCGTTGAGCCAGGTGAAGACGTAGTTGCCGGCGGTCGCCAGCAGCTTCCACGGCATCATCAGGATGCCGAGGACGCCCGTGATGATCGCGCCCGTCTTGAACGAGATGTGCCGTGGGCTCAGGTTCGCGAAATCGTTCGCGGGGCTGACCACGTTGGCGGCGATGTTGACGCTGATGGTCGCGATCGCGATGCCGAGCAGCGACGTGATCGCGACGACGATGCGCACCGTGTCGCTCGCGATGAGCGGGGCGTCGTGACCGGGCGGGGGGGTCGACGACGTGATCTGCGCGAGCACGTACTCGGGGTTCCAGAGCAGCGCCGGGTCGGCGCCGGAGAGCAGCGCCTGCGACGCGCTGGTGATGAACACGGCCATCGCGCTGAACGCGATCATGGTCGTGGGGAGGCCGAGGGCCTGGCCGAGCATCTGCTCTCGCTGCCCCTTCCCGTAGCGCGTGAAGTCCGGGATGTTGAGCGCGAGCGTCGACCAGAAGCCGACGTTCGCGGTGACGGCTGGCACGAAGGCCACCCAGAACTCTCCGAAGGTGTGGAACTTCGAGGGCTGCGACAGCATGGGTCCGAAGCCGCCCGCCTTGCTCACGACCCAGACGAGCAGCACCAGCGCCATCACGAGCACGATCGGCGCCGCCCAGTTCTCGAACACGCGGACCGCGTTCATCCCGCGGAGGATGATCACGATGTTGAGCGTCCAGAAGATCATGAACGAGATGGCCGAGGGCACGCTGAGCCCGAGCAGCGTCGCGTCCCCGCCGAAGGTCCCGAAGACAAACCACACCACGGCGGCGAACGTCTTGATGCCCTCGCCTCCGAAGTACACGTTGATGCCGAACCACCCGCACACGACGATCGCGCGCAAGAACGCCGGGACGTTAGCGCCGCGCGTGCCAAACGACGAGCGCGCGAGCACGGGGAACGAGACGCCGTACTTCGTGCCCGGGTGCGCGTTGAGCAGGATGGGGCCGAGCACGATGACGTTCGCGATGCCGATGGTCAGCAGCGCCTGCCACCAGTTCATCCCCACCTCGGCGGACACGAGGCTCCCCGCCAGGGTGTACGTGGGGATGCAGTGGGCCATGCTGATCCACAGGGCCGCGAAGTTGTAGGTCGACCACACGCGGCGCTTCTGAGGCACCGGGGCGAGGTCTGGGTTGAACAGCGGGCTCGTCGCGACGTCCGGCGGGAGCTCCGCCAGCGCCTCCTTCGCCAGCTCGGCGTCGTGCATCCGGGGAAGATACCGTGACGGAAGGGTTACGGGATCGCCCGACTGAACGTGTCCTGCACCTCGCCGTCACGGTCGATCACCCGGCCGCTGACCTCCGTCGCGCCCACGTCGAACAGCACCGAGTGGTGGAGCTTGCCCGACGCCACCCGGCGATCGCAGTACGGCCGGTCGAGGTTCTCGTCGATGTTCTGGAGCAAGCCGCCTCCTCCGCCGCTCACCAGGAACGTGGGGCCCGAGTCGAACTCGAACCGCTCGTAGCCGTGCATGTGCGCCGAGATGACGAACAGCACGTTCGTCGCCTCGAAGATCGGCTGCAAGAACTCGCGCGCCGCCTGATCGTCGCCGGAGTCGCCGCACGAGTAGAGCGGCCGGTGGAAGTACACCACGCTGAAGCGGTGGTCGGGGTCGAGCGCGGCGTCCTCCAGGGCGCCTTCGAGCCAGATGGCCTGCGGGCTGCCCTGCGAGATGGGCTCCTCGGTGTTGAGGTTGAAGAACCAAACGCCGCCCGACTGAAACTGGTAGTAGGTCTCTCCGCCGTCGAACCCCGCGCCGCCGAAGAAGCGGAGCGCGTATTCGGAGAGCTCGTTCGACAGCTCGCTCTCGTGGTTGCCGATCGCCGGCATGAACGCCCCCTGCGAGAGCAGCGGCTGCATGATCGGGAACCAGAGCGCCCAGGTCTCGAGCAGCGAATCGTAATACTGGATGTCGCCGCCGTGGATCGTGAAGTCCGGGCTCTCGGGCAACAGGTGAGAGATCGTGTCGTCGGTCGAGCCGAGCGCGGGGTTGGTGTCGCCGATGGCCGCGAACGTGAATGGCTCCCCTGCGGCCTTCGCGGTGCAGACGCGACCCCCACGCGAAGGATCCGCGGCGAGGTGGTAGGCGTAGCAGCGCCCGGCCTCGAGCCCCGTGAGCTCGGCCTCGTGCATGTAATACGTGCCCGCGTAGTCGGGCGGCGCGATCGAGCTCAGCGGCGCAGTGTACGTCTCGGTCAGCTCGAACGGCGTGACGGTCGCGCTGACGACGACCTCGTCGCCACCCCCCTCGGGCGCCATGACGAGGTCGGGGTCGGACCCGTCGGCGCAAGCCTCCCAGCGGACCTTCGCGCTCGTCTCGTCGAACGCGAGCGACCACGGTCCCTTGCTCACCCAGGGGTCGTCGCAGACGAGGCCACCAACGCCGCCGCCTTGCCCGCCGCCGCCTGCGGGGGCACCGCCGCCCCCTTGGCCGCCGCCGCCCGGCGAGGTGTCGTCGCCGCAGGCCGCCATGCACATCGAGAGCGCGAGCAAGAGCGCCGTCCGCATGCCGGGGAGCTTGCCATGGCCTCGGCCCGCTGTCCGCGCCTCGGCGCGCTCACTCGTCTTTCGGCTCGTCTCCGAGGACGTCACGCACGTCGCCACCCTCGTCATCGTCCGCCCCGCCGTCGTCCGGGAGCGGCTCGTCCTTCGGGGCCTTCGGGTCGTCTTTCTTCGGCTTCTGCGCCTTCTTGAAGAAGCGCATGTCGCGGTAGAGCACCATCGAGCCGCGCTTGGTCACCACCTCGAGGCGACCGTCGGCGACGGCCTTCTTGTGGCGCTTGCTCTGCTCGCCCTTCAGCTCACGCTCGTCCACGAAGACGTACTGCGTCTTGTGCTGGCCGTAGAGGTAGACCTCCTTGCGGTTGGAGACGTGCGGGCCGATCTTCTGCGTGACGCCCACGCTCGCCTTCGGCGGGATCTGCTTCTTCGCCTCTTCCATCCAGTCGTACTGCGCCTGCTGCTCGGGCGTCAGCGTGCGGTGGATGCGCACGAAGCCGCCGCGGAAGCTCTGGTTCTCGACGATCGCGCCGAACTTGTAGGACGTCGCCGCGGAGGCAGCGAACGCCGCGAACGCCAGGGCGCGGCGCAGGCGCACCGGCTCGAGGCCGTACGCGGTCGCCAGCGTGCCCTCCGAGAAGGCCTTCAGCCCGAGGGGGATCGCCGCGAAGGCGAACGGCAGGATCGACATCGAGTACTGAAAGTGCGTCGAGAAGACGGCCGTGCGCGTGGCCAGGGTCGTGAACGCGAGGCCGTACAGCAGCGTCATTCGCCACGACTTCGCGAAGAACGGCATGAACAGCATCGGCAGGAACACCGTCGTGATGTAGACGAGCTTCGGCTCCTCGAGCGCCTGGCGTAGGGCGAAGGTCGGGTTCGAGAAGAGCGTGAGGAACATGCTCTTCAGGCCCGACTCGCGGTCCGGGATCATCTCGTCGTAGTAGTACGCGTACGAGTACGACTCGGCGCCGCCGCCCATGATCACGCCCGAGGACGTCATGAAGAATTTCTTCACGACGACGAAGTACACGGCGCAGAAGATCACCGTGAAGAAGCCGGTTCGCCGCAGCTTTCCGTCGGGGATCAACATCGCGACGAGGCCGACGGGGATCATCATCAACGGGATGTCCTCGCGCACCGTCAGGGCCACGAACAAGAGCGCCCAATACGCCTTGAGCCGGCCCGTGTGCAGGGCCCACAGCGTCCACAGGATCGGCACGCAGGACAGCGTGAGCGAGTGGAACTCGTACAGGTTCGCGCCGTGCAGGGCGGGGTGCAGGGCGTAGGACCCCGCGAGCAGGAGGCCCTGGAGCCGGCTGCCGAGGACCTGGCGCGCCAGGAGGTACACCGGGATCACGCCTGAGCCGCACCAGACGCTCTGCAGCCCGAGGATGAGCTCGACGCGGGGGTACAGCTTGTACAGCGGGGAGAGCGCGACCAGGATCGGGTCGAAGTGCGCAGAGCCGTGGTACTGCGACTTGATGAACGTGCAGCCGAGCGGCTTGCCGTGCGCCGACTGGTAGAAGATCTGGTCGTACAGGCCGAGGTCGATGGTGCGCGTCCCGAAGCCGTGGTGGTTCGTGATCGCGAGCTTCGTGAACAAGTACGAATAGCCGCCCCACATCGCGAGCAGCGCGCCCCAGGTCGCCACGATCGAGGCGATGTTCAGGATGCGCCGGCGCCGCGTGTCCTCGATCTGGAACCGCGCGAAGGTCGCGATGCGGTAGGTCGCGACGCCGACGATCCCCGCGATGATGGCGCAGAAGAAGAGGGTGAGCTTGGGGCTCTCCTTCTCCACTCCCTTCTGCATGAGCGCGACGACGAAGGGCACCGCGAGCAGGGGCGTCAGGTAGTGCCCGAGCCGCTGTGCGGCCGCTGCGAACCCGAAGCCCTTGCGGCGGGTCCACGCGAAGTGGAGCGCGGGCACCGTGATCAGGACGATGCCGAGCGCGACGAAGCCCGCCTTCGAGGCGGCCGCTTGCTCGGCGCCGGTGAGCTTGTTGGTGTCGAGGAGCTTGAGGCGCTGCTCCGGGCCCTTCCAGAACCAATACGCCGACGCCGCCAGCAACGGCCCCAGGAGCACCACGGACAAGTACGACAGCACCGCGGTCCCGATGCGGGCGAGCGCGGTCAGCGTGGCGTCGAGCCAGCGGAGGGCTCGGCGTCCTTTGGCCTCCATCGGGTCGGGTCCTTAGCTGCGCGGTCGACCGGCCGCAACGTCCCTACGTCTGCCCGGGGGGCCCCGTGACCTCGCGGACGACGTGGGCGGGCGGAGGGCGGATCTGCCAGGCGACGAAGCCGACCGCGGCCACGCCGAGGTAGAGCAAGGCGAAGACCATCATCCCGTAGCCGACGCCTTGCTCGGCCGAATACCCGAGCGACGGGAAGACCGCCGCGAAGAACACCTCGCGCACCCCGACGCCGGAGACCGAGATCGGCAGCAGCGAGAGCAGGCTCGCGATCGCCGTGAGGCACCCGACGTCGAAATAGGACAGCTCGAGCCCGAGGGCGCGGGCCACGAGCCAGCCTTGGCCGAAGCTCACCAGGAACGCAGCGATCGTCAGCGGGAGGGTGACGGGGGTCGCGCGCCGCGCCTGGGCGCGCAGCGACTGCAGGAACACGTCGAGGCCCTTGGCTTCGGGATCGCGGGAGAGCTTGCGGTACATCGCGCCGAAGAGGCGCTCGGCGACGCCGGGTACGAGCAAGGCGAGGGGCCCGAGCGTGGTCGCCGCCACGGCGGCCCAGCCGAGGAGGCGGAGCTCGGGCAGCAGCTGGGACCCGAAGTGCGTGATGGCGACCGCGAAGAAGGCCGCGAGCACGTACAGGTCCGAGAGGCGGTCCATCACCACCGAGGCGAGCCCCTCCGAGTAGGGCGTGCCCTTGTCGTGGCGCAGGTATTGGATGCGCAGCACGTCGCCGACGCGACCAGGCGTCAGCATGCCGAGGTACGCCGAGGCTCCGAACGCGAACCAGGCGTCCTTCGAGCCGTAGCTGATGCCTCGGGCGCGCAGTAGCAGCTGCCAGCGCACCACCTTGAGCTGGATCGCGAGCAGGTTGATCGCGAGCGTCAGCCCTACGAGCGCGAGATCGGCGCGGGCGAGCTGGGAGAAGACCTCCCCCGGGCGCGGGAGGCGCAGCAACACCACGGCGAGCATGACGGGTCCGAGCAACCTCAGACCCCACGCGACCCAGGCTCGTCTCGTCGCTCGCAACGGTCCCCGAGGCTACACCGAGTTCGGCGCCGCGCGGCTCTCGGCTCGCGCGCGAGGTTGCGCCGAGCGCGAGGCTAGTCCATCGTCCGCGCTCGTCCTCCGATGCTCACCGACGCCTACTTCGATCGCTTCGAGACGCCCAAGTACAGAAGCCAGAACCCGCTCCAGCGCCACCTCATCCGCCGCTTCGCCCGGGCTATCCACGCGATGTTCGTGGCCGCGGGGCCCGCGAAGCGCGTGGTGGAGATCGGCGTCGGTGAGGGCTTCTTGTCGGGGTACCTGTCCGAGCAGCTGCCCGACATCGAGTTCACCGGGGTGGACGCCGACGAGCCCTCGCTGCGGGGGCTGCGCGCCAAGTTTCCGCGGGTGAAGGCGCACCACGGCTTGATCGAGGATCTGTCGATGCTCTCACCGCCCTACGACGTGGTGATGTGCTGCGAGGTCCTCGAGCACGTCCAAGATCCGCGCCGCGCGCTCGAGAGCCTCGCGTCGCTCGGCGCGAAGCGGCTCGTGCTCAGCGTGCCCCACGAGCCGTTCTTCATGCTCTCGAACCTCGCGCGCGGCAAGAACGTGGCCAGGCTCGGCAATGACCCGGAGCACCTGCACCACTGGTCGAAGCGCGCGTTCAAGAGCTTCCTCGAGGAGCGGCTCGACGTCCTTCAGCTCGAGACTTCCTACCCCTGGATCCTCGCGCTCGCGGCGCCCAAGGGGAGCTGAGCCGTGGCGGGGGTGGGTCGAGGCGAGGCAGAGGAAATGGCGGAGCGGCTCCGGGTCGCCTTCGAGCTGTTCGACGACGCGCTCGACATGATGCGGCTTCGCCTCCGCCGGGCGTGGCCCGACGCGACTCAAGAGGCAATCGAGCTCGAGATCGATCGCTGGATCGAGAGCAGGCCGGGCGCCGAGGCGGGGGACTATGCCGAGCAGGCCCCCGACGTCGAGCCGTGAAGAGCCGCCTCGCGGCTACCCTCGAGCAGATCGCGGCGGATCTCGACGACCTTGCCGTCCGGTGGGCGCTCGTGGGCGGCCTCGCCGTCAGCTCCCATGTCGAGCCGCGCACGACCCGCGACGTAGACATCGCGGTGGACCTAAGCTCCGATCGGGAGGCGGAGCGGCTCGTCTTCGAGCTCACCAGGCGTGGCTACTCGGTGGCGGCGACGGTCGAGCAGAAGCGGCTGGGGCGCTTGGCGACCGTGCGGCTGCGGCCTCCTGGAGGGGGACGGGCCATCCCTGTCGTCGACCTCCTCTTCTCGTCGAGCTCGATCGAGCCCGAGACCGTCGCGTCGGCTGACCGGATCGAGGTGTTAAGCGGAGTGGTGGTTCCGGTCGCCCGCCTGCCTCACCTCATCGCGATGAAGGTCCTGGCGCGCGACGATCGTCATCGCCCGCAAGACTGGGATGACCTCAAAGCGCTCACGACGGCCTCGTCCAACGCCGATCTCGATGAGGCGAGAGCGCTGCTGCGCCTCATCGAGGCCCGCGGCGCCCAACGGGGACGGGACCTTCTCCAGGGCCTCGAGTCGGTACTCGACGAGGACTGAGCCCGACTATTTGCACTTCGGGTGCGCGGCCTTGTGCAGGCGCTTGTACTCCTCCTCGGTGATCTGGCCGGCGAACAGGGTCATCGCGACCTCGCCCCAGTTCTTCTCCCAGTCCGACGGCATCATCAGCGGGTCGAACTTGATGCCCGGGGGCGGAGGCGGGGGCGTCATCATCAGGTACTCGTCGCCGAGCGGGTGCGGGGGGAGCTTGCGCGCGAGCACGCGCTTCTGGAGCTCATCGAACGAGATCTCCTTCTTCTTGTAAGCGACGGCGTCGGCGAGCGGTCCCGAGTAGTCGCCGCTGCCGGCGGGGATCTTCGGCGAAGAGGCGCTCGCCGCGTTCGTCGGCGCGGCGGTCGCGGCCGAGCTGGGCTCGAGGGCGGCCGTAGCCGTCGCCGACGCGGCCGCCGCCGGAGCGCTCGCCGCGGACGTTGGCGAGTCCGGCCCGTCGGAGGCAGGGCCGCAGGAGGCCACGACAAAGCTGGCGAGGAGAGGAGCGACGCGCGCGCGGAAGCACATGCGCGCGATTATCACTCGAGGAGGCGGTCTTCGTCTTCGGGCGACGACGGTCCGTCGTCCGAGGGGTCGGGGTCGGGCTTGCCGTTTCGCTTGTCCACCGGCGCCCCCTCGCCGCGCCGGCGCGCGTAGAGGTCCTCCTTCGCGCGGGTCCCGACCTTCACGAAATCCTTGAGCAGCTCCGCGGAGACCGCCGGCTTGCACTTCGGGTCGACGACCGCGAAGTCGGCGTCGCCGAGCAGCTCCTCGGGCTCGCCGCGCTTGCGCGCGCGCTTCTTCCGCGGCTTGACGACCTTCTGCTTGTCCCGCACCGACAGGTCGCCGAGCTTGTAGAGGCCGCGGTCATACACCTTGCCGCAGCCGAGGTAGGCGACGCTGTCGGCCGTCTGGTCTGCCGGCCGGGCCGCCGGCATCGCGTACAGGGTCATGTCGCCCGAGCGCTTCAACACCTTCGCGTCGTGCTCGAGGTAGTCGAAGAAGCGCAGGTCGGCGCCCAGGCAGTCGATGCCGCGACTCTTCTTCGCGCGCGAGACGACGTGGGTGACCCCGAGCGCGCGCAGCTTGTCGTCGAGCGCTCCAGGCGTCGCGAACAGCTCGTAGCGCAGCGCGAACTGCCAGCCCGCGATATCGGACAGGACGGGGCGCCACAGGCCGAGCCTGGGGTTGTTCTCGTGCAGCAGCACCCGCGCGTCCTTCGGCAGCTCCTTCGAAGCGCCGAGCTCGAACAGCGCGCCCGTGAGCTTGAAGCGCTGCTCGTAGCGCTTCTTGTAGCCCATCGAGAGCAGCTCGTTGGTCGTCGTGATGGGCGCGGACTTCGTCATCGCGTGCGAGGGGATGAGGTACGCGTCCCCGCCCCACACGATCTGCAGCCCCACGAGGCCCACGACGCCTGCGCGCGCGAGCCACCCGGTGCGCCAGGCGAGGGCGATGGTCGAGGCGACGACCGCGGCCATCCACGGGACCAGGATCTGCAGGTAGCGGTCCTGGTGCATCGTGTAGAACCACACGAAGACGCCGAGGTGCGTCGCGGCCGACAAGGCCCACGTGCGCTTCGTCCCCTTGAGGAACGGCAAGCCCGCGAGGCTCAGCGTGAAGAGCGAGCCGAAGACAGGCACCTTGCCGTGGAAGTTGGGCCAGTCGTGCGGCTGGAAGGAGAAGGTGAAGGTCGCTGTCAGCGCCTCCTTCAGCTTCGTCTTCGTGTCGCCTTGAGTGACCCAATTCTTGGTCTGCGACTCGCTCCAGTCCTTGAACAGCGCGGCCGTGTCCGGCACCCAGCGAGCCGAGGGGAAGTACTTGTTCAAGTAGGGAAACAGCGGATCCCCGTAGAACGCCCAGTTCTTCGCCCAGTGCGGCGAGGTCAAGACGAGCCCCGCGAGCGCCGCGCAGCCGAGCCCGATGACCGGGGCGAGCCACACCGAACGTGAGACCGGCTCGCGCCGCTTGAAGCGCCGCCACGCGGCCGCGCCGAGCAGCCACCCGGCCCGGCCGATCAACGCCGCGACCGGGAAAGCGAGGATGTACATCGCCTGGTACTTGGTGAGGATCGCCCCCGAGAGGCACGCCGCGAGGAGGATCGACGCGCGCGGCTCGAGGCCTCGGTACGCGCGGCGGAACGCGAGCCAGGCCGGAACGGCCCAGAACGCGGCGATGTGATCGGCGGCGCCCGAGAGGCCCGAGTCGTAGACGAGGATCCCAGGGAAGAGGAACATCGCGGCCCAGCTCGCGGCGGCCGGAGCGCGCGGGGCCAGGTACCTCACGAGCGTCGGGATGGACGCGAGGGTGAACGCAAAGATCACGAACTCGACGTGCGCGGCGCACACGATGCGCTCGAACATCTCGAGCTTCGGAAGGCAGAAGGCCCACGCGTAGAGCACGCTCGCGAGGTGTGGCAGCGCGGCGGGCATCCACCCCTCGCCGAAGGGTCGGATCGCGTGCTCCGTCGCGTACTGCTGCGCGATCCCCATGTGGTAGAAGTGCGCGTCGAACGCGAGGTTCTTGGGGGTGAGGATCGCGTAGTACACGAGCGCGACGCCGAACGCGCCGAACAGCATCACCGGCGTCTGCGACCACGGGCGCGGGCTCACGCCTCGGGCCCGCCGCGCCCGGACCTTCCGCAGCACGCGCCGCCCGTCGCGGTAGAGCGAGGGCGCGGCCGCCGCCATGAACACGAGCGGCAGCGCGACCGCGAACCAGCCCCGCAGGATGCCCAAGAGCCCCCCCACGAACGTCGCGAAGAAGAACGTGAAGACCCCGAGGGCCGAGGTGAGCACGAGGCGCTCGCGCAGCGGCAGCGCGGGCACGCGCAGCGCCCGCATCGCGAGCTGCCCCGCGGCGAAGCAGCCCCCAGCGAAGAGCAGGCAATACGCCCACAGCTTCGCGTACACGAAGAAGAGCCACTCCTTCGCCGGGTAGTGCGGGTCGACCTTCTGAAGGAAGTACTTGCCCGCGTAATACGCGGCGACCAAGAAGAGCAGCGAGCGCGCGAGCCCGAAGAGCCGCGCCTTGCGCTCGGCGCCCTCGCCAACGACGCGCGTGAGCACGGCCCGAACCCGATTGCTCACGACTTGAGGGGCGAGCCGCGCTGGAGGTTCTTGATGCACTCGGCGGTCATCAAGCTCGTCCAGTACTTGCGGTCGAAGCTGGCCTGGCCCTGGAGCCAGATGTTGATGGGGGTCGGCAGGCCGTGCTTCACCTTGCGCGAGAGCAGGAGGGTGTCCTTCGGCAACAGGCGCTGCGCCGCCGCCTTCACGAGCCACTTGCCGACGCCGCCCTTGTTGCGGAGGGAGTCGTCGAGCGTGAACGCGAACTCCACGAGGCGGTAGTCGAGGAACGGGTTACGCCCCTCGACGCTGTGGGCCATCGTCATCCGATCGGCCATCTGCAACAGCGGCTGGAGGAAGACTCGCGTCTCGACGTAGCACATGTTGTCGAGCATCGACCGGTGGTCGCTCCACAGGTGCGCGAGGTACCCGCGCATCAGCGCGGCGCCCGCCAGGCCCGAGCGCGAGGCCATGCGGCAGAAGCGGTCGAGGTCCGAGCCTTCGAACCGGCGGAGCATCGGCAGGTAGCTCTTCACCTTCGGGTCGGACAGGTCGAACGCTGGCCACACCAGGAACTCGTTGCGAGCGTAGCCGGCGAACAGCTCGTCCGAGCCCTCGCCCGAGAGGATGACCTTGTATTTCGCCGCGTGGCAGGCGGCCGCGAGGCGATACAGCGGGAAGACGCTGAACGACCCGGTGGGGATCTCCAGGTGGTAGGCGAGCCTCGGCAGGTCCGCCAGGAACTGCTCCTTGGTCGGCCGCACGACGTGCAGCTCGATCCCGAGGCGGTCGGCGAAATCCCGGGCGTACAGCTCCTCGTCGATCGTGTCCTTGAACTCGTCGAACTGGCAGGTGAACGCCTCCTTGATGCCGGCGAGCACGGCAACCAGCGTCGAGTCGATGCCCCCCGACAGGAACATCGTGACCGGGACGTCGGCCCTCATGCGCAGCTTCACGCTGTCGGTGAGCAGCTCGACGAACCGATCGATCGCGTCCCCCTCGTCGGTGATCCGCTCGCCGAAGCGGTGCGGGATGTCCCAGTAGTCGCGGGTGAGCATCGTCCCCCGGGAGGGGTCGTAGACGAGGTATTGCCCCGGCGAGAGCGAGAAGACGTCCTTGCACAGGGTGTGCTCGTCGGGGCAGAACTCGAGCAGATCGAACAGGTCGTTGCCGACGAAGCTGAGCTCGTCGAAGGCCTTCACCTCGCTGGCGAACTCGAACCGCTTGCCGATGCAGCGGTAGAAGAAGGGCTTCTTGCCGAGCCGGTCACGCGCGCAGAAGAACCTGTCGCCGTCCCAGATCGCGAGCGCGAACATGCCGTTGAAGCGCTCGAGGCACGACGGGCCCCACTGCAGGTACGCCGCGAGCGCGACCTCGGTGTCGGTCTTGGTGTGGAACGACCAGCCGAGGCCCTCGAGCTCCTTCTTCAGCTCGAGCCAGTTGTAGATCTCGCCGTTGAAGACGATCGTCGCGGGCTTGGCGCCGGGGCGCTCGACCTTGACCGGCAGCTCGATGTCGTGTCGATCAACGATGTTGAGGCGCGTCTGCCCGAGGGTGACCTCTAGATCAGGGCCGACCAGCACCTTGTCGAGGGACAGCTGGTCGGGCCCGCGGTGGCTGAGCCGTTCGACGCACGCGTGATCGAAGCGCGTGTTGATGCCGCCGAGGATGCCGCACATCGCGCGCTCAGACCTTCCGAGCGCGACAGCTGATCCCGGCCTCTTGCTCGTCCCAGGCGACGACCTCCCAGCCCTCGGCGAACCAGGCGCGGAACTCCTCCGGGGTGTACCGGAAGCAGTAGACCGGGTGGTACCAGTCGGCGTTGACGACGTTGTTCGTGAAGAAGTCGAACTCGTCGTTCCAGAAGCACTTCATCACGTGCCAGTGGAGGAAGCGCTGCACGTCGTAGGTGCCCTTGGTGATGCCGAGGATCGGGATGTCTTCCTCGAGGGTGACCGTGGCCTTGAGGTCGGAGAAGGCCTTGCCCATCTTCGTGATGGCCTCGCACGTCTCCAGGGCCTTCTCGAACGACTGGTCCTTGATTCGGTCGCGGATGTAGTCGTCGGTGAACTCGCGGATGACCGACTTCTTGCGGTAGACGTAGGTCGTGAGCTCGCCGCCCTTCTTCAGCTTCTTGCCGAGGTTCTTGAAGGTGAGCGGCGGGTCGGGGGTGTGGTGGATGACCTGGTCGCAGTTGATGAAGTCGAAGAACTCGTCCGGGAACGGCAGGCGGTTCACGTCGGCGTGGACCAGGTTGACCGCCGGCCGGTTGGGCTGGGCGCCTGCGTTGGAGAGGGCGTGCCAGGCGGTGTCGACCCCGAAGACGGTGGCGCCCGCGTTCTCGGCGAAGTTCGCCGCGTCGCGGCCGGCGCCGGTGCCGGCATCGAGGATGAGCTTCTTGTCCGCGAGGAAGGCCTTCAAGCCCTCGATCGTCTTGAAGCCGAAGCGCGCGAGGTACCACTCCGTGTAGAAGCGGCGCGTGTGGTCCTTGTAGTACCGGTGCTTGTCCCACTTGTCCCCGAAGGACTGCACCGTCTGATCCTCGCGGACGTCCTCCGAGACGAAGCTCGGGATCCCCTCGCGGATCGCGTAGCTCTTGGCGCCGACCGAGAGCGCGCCGTCCCGGACGTCGTCGCCGGCGTCGGAGGTCTTCAGCGTGAGCGGTCCCTGGGTGTCGGGGTCGACCAAGTGCTTAAGGATTTCGCGCTTCATTCGAGCGCGATCCCTTAGCGCGACGGCCGCCCCGTCACAAGAACGGCCAGGGCTCGCTCAGGCCCGCGGCACGCAGAGGAAGCAGCAGCGGACGGGGAAGGCCGCGGTCGGGGCGTGCTCGAGGTCGACGACGGAGAAGTAGCGGCTCAGCAAGGCGCGCATCTCCCGGACGGTCCAGATGTGGAAGTGGTAGTGGTCGCCGCCCCAGTCCATCCGCTTGAACGGGGGGATGCCGGTGAGGCCCGTCCTCTTGACCATCCCCTTGATGGAGTTGATGAGCGTGTCGTTCGGGAACGTGATGACCACGCGGCCCGTCGGCTTCACGAGGCGCTTGATCTGGGTGAGCACGTGCTCGGGGTCGACGACGTGCTCGAGCACCTCGGTGCACACGATCCCGTCGAAGCTGTGATCCGGCAGGCCCACCTCGGCCACGTCGCCCTTGTGGAGCTCGAAGTCGAGGCCGGCGAGGTTCTGCCGGGCCTTCGCCAGCATCTCCCCCGAGACATCGACGCCCGTCAGGCGCGCCTCGCGGAACTGCGAGAGCACGTGACCCCCGCCGCAGCCCACCTCGAGGATGCTCTCGCCCGCCCGCGCGGACATCATCCGCCGGATGATCGCGAGGCGGCGCTTCTCGATGAAGCCGATGAGCACGCCGGAGCGCGCGTAATAGTCGTTGATGTCGTGCGTTCGAGCGAACGTGTCGTAGAGCTGCTCGACCTCTTCTTTGCTCGTCGGGAGAGCCATCTCAGAGGGGTTTTGTCATGGATCGTCGGGCGCGTCATCCATGGCCTCGACCGGCGCCGCCTGACCGCTCATCTTCGTGTGGTCCCGCAGGTTGCCCGTCAGGCTCGCCTCGAGCACCGCCTTGAGGTTCGCGAAAGCCGCCCCGTGCTCGCCTGCCCCGGACACGTCCTGCTGCTCTCCCCGGTCCTTCTCGGCGTCGAAGAGCGAGAACTTCCCCTCGTTGAAGTCGTGGATGAGGGTGTACTTGTCGGTCCGGACGCTGCGTCGGAAGAACGTGCCGAGCTTGCTGGTGATGCTGGCGATGTTGCAGAAGATGGGGCGCGCAGGGTCGATCTTGTCGGACCGCAGCGTTGGCACGAGCAGCGACTGCCCGCTCAAGTTATCGGTGCCGTCACGCAGGCCGACGAGCTCGAGGATGGTCGGCACGATGTCGACCAGCGACGCGCTGCTCGACGCGCTGCCCCGGGACGCCCGGCACGCGGACGAAGAGCGGCACGTGGACGACCTCGTCGTAGCAGGTGACCGCGTGGCGATCGCCCCCGTGCTCGCCGAACTCCTCGCCGTGGTCGGCGGTGACCACCAGGACCGTGTTCTCCCACAGCGAAGGCCGCGCCTTCAGGGTCTCGACCAGCGCACGGATCTGCTGGTCGGCGAAGGCGAGCTCCGTGTCGTAGTCGCCGACCTCACCCTTTTCTGAACTTGGACGCGTCGACGTCCTTGTGGCGCGTGTAGGGCGAGTGCTGATCCGGGTAATAGACGAGGAGGAAAAACTCCTCGCCCGGCTTCACCTTCGCCAGAAAATCGGAGGCCTTGGCGTTCGAGATCAGGTTGCGGCGCGGCCGGTTGTTCTTCGGCTTGTTGTCGGGCTCGGCGAGGATGACGTCGTCGAAGCCTCGCTGAATGCTGAGGAAGTTTCGCTTCAGGTACGTGTCGATGACGAAGCCCGTCTTGTAGCCCTTGCCCTTCAGGCGCTCCGCCAGCATGGGGCCCGAGTCCATCTGCGGGTGCCCAGCGGCCTTCGACCAGGTCGCCATCCCGGTGTCGATCCCGCTGAGCATGCTCGGGACCGACAGCACCGTGGCCGACGACTGCGAGTACGCGCGGGTGAAGACGAGCGACTCCTTCGCGAGCTTGTCGAGGTACGGCATGGTCGGCTTGCCATACCCGAGCGCGCTGACGTGGTCGGCGCGCACCGTCTCCATCAGGATCCATACGACGTTGTAAGGGCGGACCTGCTTGCCCTTCAGCGCGTCGGAGAAGCGCACGAGGTCGCCCAGCTGGCCGCGGCCGACCGAGTCGCTGCCGTTGCAGTCCTCGTCGAGGCCGTTGCCCGGGATCTCGGGGCGCGTCGGAGCGCGCTTGCCGTCGAAGGGCGCGCAGTCGCGGCCCCCGAAGAGCGACGACGCGCCATCACGGTCGAAGTCGGTCAGCCACCGCGCGGCGCGGGCGCCCAGGGAGGCGACCGCGCTGCCCTCGGCGGCGGCGAACGTCGTCGCGTTCTTCTTGGCGAGGGCGCCGACGCCGATCGCCGCCCCGAGGCCGACGACCGCGATGGCCGCCGCCCCTCGCGTGGCGAGCCTCGCAGGGACCGACCGGAGCGCGAGGTAGAGCTGGAGCGCGGCGATCGAGACGAGCCCCCCGACCCCCGCGTCGCGGGCCACCCCGAGCATGCCCGCGTACCGCCGAAGGAACGGGTACACCGTCGAGAAGACCGGGATCGTCACGAACAGCAGGAACGCCAGCGCGTGCGGCCACGGGACACGCAGCACCCCGCGGCGATCGAGGGCGGTGACGGCCGCGCGCGCCCCACGGGCGACGATCAGGGCGCCGACCAGCGAGGACGCGACGAGCACAGCCACCGCGACGACGGCGAGCTGCTTGGCGAGATCGAGCTCTTGCAGGTCGAACAGCTTTGGGAAGACGAAGGCGGCGGCGAGAGAGACGAACGCCGCGACTGCGAGCGCCGCGAGACCGAACGCGTACAGGCGGAGCTGTGCCTCGTGGTCCGACGACGGGGAGAGCTTCGCGCGCAGCTTGTCGATCAGCCGGCGGACCGGGCCCACGCGGGACGCCAGGGTGGCGCCTAGCCAGACGGGCAGCGCGATCAAGAACGTCGCGACGGAGCCCAGGACGGCCGAGAAGAGGATGACCGCTCCGCGGGACTTCGGCGCCCCGGCGAGGGCGCCGTCGACGGCGCCCAGGACCCAACCCGCGACGACGACCGCCGCGAGCGGGTGCACCGCGGCCCGAGCTGCCAAGGGCGGCTGCGGCCTCGCGGCAGGCGCAGCTGCCGGTTCGGGCGCCGGCCCGGGGTCGAGGGACGGCTCGGGGTCGGGGGCGGGTGGGGCCGATGGAGCTGCCGAAACGTCATCGGGCGGCGCGGCCGCCTGTCGGTCGCCGTCGCGATCGGGCTCCATGGGACGCCGGATCGTGTAGCGCACCGGCACAGACTTGTCACCGACCTGCCGCCAGCCCACAACGCGCCGCGTGAAGCTCCCGCGGCTCACGCTGACCGAGGCGCTGCTCGCCGCCGTCGTCCCCATGACGGTGTTCGACGCGATCGCGCTGCTCGCGCGGTTCGGTACGAGCCACCTCGGACACCGGCTCGTCCACGCCGCGTACGTCGGGGGGCACCGCGCCGCGCTCGCGCTGGCGCTGGTCGGTTGCGTCGCGCTCTTCCGGCTCGCGCCGCGTCTCCCGCGTTGGACGGCGCCGCTGCTCGCCTTCGCGGCGGCGCTCGCGGCCGGCGTGCCCGCGCTCTCGGAGGACCTCGAGGCGTTCGCGCTGCCGGCTCGCCTGGGCATGACCGCCGTCATCGCCCTCGCTCCCGCGGGCTTGTGCGCGGCCGCCGTCTTCGGCGGCGCCCGGCGCCTCGTACGCCTGGGGACACTCACGGTCGCGCTCGGCGCGGCCCTCGCCAACCACACCCTGTTGAGGCTCAACTACCCGGGCTTCCACCTCGCTTGTGTCGTGCTGTCGCAGCTCGGGCTGGGCATCGCGATGGCGAGCGCTCCTGCTTCGCGCGAGCCGCTGCTCAAGAGCAAGGCCGCCGCGAGGGACGCGGCCTTCGCGCTCTTCGCGGCGTGGTCGCTCGCCATTCCCCCCTCGAACCGCGTCGCCGTGCTCCTCGGCACCGACGACGCCTCTCCGGTGTACCGCTTCGCGGCCGACTTCTACGCCGACGACGACCTCGACGCGCTCGGCTCCGACAACCCGTACTTCAGGCCGCGCGAAGGCGCGCCGAACGTGCCTGCGGGCGCGGCCCTCGTGTCTCGAAAGGACCTCATCGTCCTCTTGGTGACCTACGACGCGTTTCGGCAGGACGTCGCGGCGAGCCACTCGTTCCCCGGGCTCGACAGGCTGCGCGGCGAGGGCGTGACCTTCACCAGCGCTTACTCCCCGGCGACCTCGACCTGCGCGAGCCTGTCGGCCCTCTTCTCCGGTCGGCACTACAACCAGCTCCGCTGGAAGGAGACGGAGGTCAACGGCAAGGAGACGTTCGTCCCCGAGTCGGGGAACGACGGGCAGTTCCCCGAGCTGCTCTCTGCGGCGGGCGTGAAGACGCACCTCGTCGCGTCGTATTGGTGCGCCACCGCCAAGGGCGGCATCGTGAAGGGGTTCCAGGACGAGTACAAACCGAACCTGCGCGCTTACCGAATGGCAGCCGAGGCGCTCCCCGTGATGGGGAAGTGGGCGAAGAAGACCAAGCGAGGCCCGGCGTTCGCCTACACCCACCTGATGGACGCGCACGCCCCCTACGATCAGGCGGGGAAGGAGGGGACCGCGTTCGAGCGATACGTCCGCGAGCTCCAGCAGGCGGATCGTCAGCTACAGCAGCTGATCGAGGAGCTCGAGGCGGCTGGCGTGTGGGACCGCGTCGTCATGATCGTGAGCGCGGACCACGGCGAGTCGTTCGGGGAACACGGCCAGAACCAGCACCACGGGCACATGTTCGAGCAGCAGGTCCACGTCCCGCTCGTGATCCGCGTCCCCGGCATGAAGGCGCGGACGATCGACGAGCCCGTGACGCTCGTCGACCTCGGACCGACGATCCTCGATCTGTTCGGCCTGCCGACGCCCGGCCACTTCATGGGTCAGAGCCTCGTCCCGCTCTTGCGCGGCGAGGAGAAGGTCTTTTTCCGCCCGGTCGCGATGCACTCGACGAAGTCACAGCTCGGGATGGTCTTTCCCGATCGCATCAAGGCGCTCTACTCGGTGAAGAAGAAGCGGAGCGAGGTCTACGATCTCGCTAGCGACCCGGGCGAAGAGGACAACCTCGCCGACGAGCCCTGGGCGAAGGATCGCATCAAGATCCTGCGCTCTTTCTTCAAGACCCACGGGTACAGCGCGCCGGGCTACAAGATGCCCACGCGCTAGGCCTCACTCGCGCCTCGACGTGATGCGCAGGCGGTCGTCGCCGAGACAGAGCAGGGCGGCTTCGAGCGAGCGCGTGCTTCGCGGGTCTGCGGCGTGTGCCCGGCTGGCGTGGACGGCCCGCCGCGTGATCCCGCACGCGTCCGCCAGGCGCGCCGGCGCGTGAGCGTGAGCGTGCTGCGCGGCCGCGAGGAAGAGCGCTCGCGTCGGCGAGCGACGACGAACGTCGTCTCGACACCCGCGAGCGGAGGAAGCCGCGGCGTCGGCGATCCACGCGAGCGGCGCCGCGCCCAGCTCGGCGAGGGAGGAGCCCCTCGGCGCAGGTGACCCGGCCACGTTGCAGGAGGGATCCGACGAGACATATCGATGGAACCAGGGGCGAAAGGTCGACAGGGGTCGTCCGACCAGCGCCGCCACGCGGGCATCCGTTACCCATGGATCCGCGATGGCCCCCATCACGTCGCGGTAGGTCGACCAGGGCCAAGCGAGCGGATCGGCGGCCAGCCCGGCTCGCACCGGGTTCAGCGCGACGTACCGGAGGTTTCGCAGCACCTTCACGGGGTCGGTGATGGGCTGCGGCAGGTCGATGTCGTCCCAGCGAACCGCCCCGCGCGCCAGGCGCGTGCGCGTGAGGTTCCCTGCGATGCGGGCGAAAGCCGCGCGCGCCCCCGCGGCGTCCGCGGCAGGCGTTACCAGGTGAACGTGGTCGGGCATCAACACGGCGGCCACTGCGCGAGGGAACGCGCGGGCGAGCCGCACCCAGAGCCAGGCTGCGACGTCATGGCTCGTGAGGGAGAGAGCGCAGCGGTAGCTCCGCGCCGCGAGGTGAATCAGGCCGGGCGAGCTCATGCGCCTCGTGACAGCACGCGACGTTCCAGCGCGAGCGGGCCTCGCTTCAGGGGCCTCGCGCTCGATCCGCCCTGGCGGCCGCTGGCGGGTACGCGGCGGCCGCCAGTCGCGGTCGAGGATGTGGGGTCGAAGTTCCCGAAGCGAGAGCTTCGAGGCGACATCGGGGGAGGTATGGGGGATCGAATTGGACGATTTGAGCAATTCGACCCCCTATCCCCGGCGCCCCCCCATCCCCGGCGCCGACCCCGCATCCCGCCCTCAGCGCGGCGGGTTCTCGTTCGGCGTGACGTCGGCCGGCATGTAGCCGAACAGCGCCCGCGCGCGGGCGGCGAGGTCCCCGCACGCGGCCTCCCCGAGGTCCTTCTTCTCCTTCGGGTCGGTCTCCAGGTTGAAGCAGGCGTATTGGTCGTCCTTGCCGCGCGCCGCGAGCTTGTGCGGATAGTGCATCATCCCGAGGCTCGCGTTCTTGCACTGCCAGATCCACGAGCAGTTCGTGAGCGCGACGGGCTCCCGCGGGCCGAGCGGTCGCGTGAGCGGCTGGCCGGGCATCTTCGCCCGGTGCGGCGCGACGGCGGGCAGGTCCCACAAGCCCATCAGGTCGAGGATCGTGGGCGCCAGATCGAGGTGGTAGGTGGGCGTCGAGCGCGCGGCGCGCAAGCCTTCGCGTTCGGGTTGCGAGAGGACCCCGCGCTTGGCCCAGATCCACGCTGGCACCCGGACCTCCGTCTCGTAGACGGTCTTCGTGTGCCCATCGCCGCCGTGCTCCCAGAAGCTCTCGCCGTGATCGGAGGTGAACACGACGATGGTGCGGTCCGTGGACGGCGACGCCGCGATCGCCGTCATCACCCGCGCGAACGCTTTGTCCGACGCGTGGACCGCGTTCTGGTAGCGCGCGAACGCCTCCTTCCGCTTGTCCGCGGCTTCGGGCGCATAGGGCGCGTCGGCCTCGTCCACGAGGTACGGGAAGTGGGGGTTCGAAAGCTGGACGACCGCGAAGAACGGCTCCTTCAGCTTCGGCAGCTCGGCGACCACGCGGTCAGCGAGCAGCGAGTCGTTGGCTCCGGTGTCACCGTCGGCGCCCATGTGGAGGTGGCTCGACATCACGAGCTCGTCGAGCCCCTCGTCTTGTACGAGGAAGCGCATCCCGAACAGCATGATGTATTGGCTCGTGTAGTACGCCGTGGAGTACCCGGCCGCCTTCGCGAAGCCGAACAGGTACGGCGCCGAGTGGAGCGTCGCGAAGTCCTCGGTCGGCGGTAGCCCGCTCAAGATCACGCTCATCGAGATCACCGTCGAGGACGCCACGGCGCGCATCCCGTTGAAGGGGAAGCGCGGCTTCGCGACCTCGTGCGAGTGCCTGCCCGGACGCGCGCAGGTCGGCGAGGGGTCGCTGCAATAGACGTCCTCCCGCAGGGACTCCTGCAAGACGAGCACGACGTTGCGCCGGTCGCTCGCCGCGCTGAGCGGTGGGATGACGGTCGGCGTCCGTCGCTGGGTCCGGAGCACCTTGAGGCGGCGGCTGGGCGGGAACTGCTCGCGCACGGCGACGCCCATCGCGGACAGGTAGATGTGGTCGGGCGACGACGACTGCCACACGCGGTAGCTGGCCGGACCCGCGAACAGGAAGGCCCCGAGCACGAACGCCGCGAGCCCTGCCGAGCGGCGCAGCGCGGGTCGCGGGCGCGCGAACGTGCGAGTCGCGTAGGCGAGCGCGAGCGCGAGGACGAACGCGGCGGGGAGGTAGAGGCCGAGCTGGGTGCGGCGGTCCCAGGGCAGGGCGCAGGTCCACGTCGACGGGATCGCCCGATACTCGAGCATCGCGTCGCTGCCGCAGTACACGTTGTACATGCGGAAGAACGCGCTCTGCACCGCGAGCTGGAGCGGGAAGAGCAAGAAGAGCCCAAGCGCAAAGAAGACTCGAGCCCGCCCGCGCCGCCTGGTCGCCGCGAGCAGCAGCGCAGCCCAGAACGTGCCTGTCAGCGCGACCGAGCCCGCGTACCCGAGCGCGTGCAGCGGGGCGAACGTGAGCATGTGGCTAGAGCGCCGGGAGAGATCGAGGCCGAGCTGGAGCAGCAGCGGGGTCGCGAGCACCACGGCGGCGGTCAGCCTGCGACGAGATCGGATCAGCGCCCGCCGAGGGCGCGCCGAGAGCTTGCGCTGAGGGGTCCCCTCCTCTGACACCGAGGCGATGCTCAGGCGTGCGCCGACGCCTCGTCAAGCTTGCCGCGCCCTACACCCTCGGTTACTTCGGCCGGGCATGCTTGCTTCTTCGAACTTCGCCGCGGCTGCGCGCGAGGCCGCGCGCGAGGTCGCGTGGCGATTCTCGGAGGGCCTGAAGAAGCAGCTGGGCCGAGAGGCGCTCTCTGCGCTGTTGCACGTCGCGATCTTGCTCGCCCTCGTGTCGCTCTTCCGGCCCCTGTTCTTCCGCGGGGTGAGCGAGCTGCACTACCGGGCGCCATCGATCCTCGTGTCGATGGTCAAATCGGACCTGAACGTCATCACCCAGTCGGCGCGCAAGCACGGCCCGGCGTACCCCGAGTACCTGATCTTCTTCGTCCCGCTGGTCCTCTTCCTCGTCTCCAAGCGCAAGCTCCGCTGGACAGACTGGGAGCACGGCAAGTCGCTGCGCGTCTACGTCATGTTGATCGTGGGGATGCTCGCGTGGTCGGGCGCGACCTTCCCGTTCAACCTGTATTTGAACCGCGGCCACTTCCTCGATCGCTTCTGCCTCGCGGCCTTCGCCGCGCTCGCCTGGCGATTCCCGGTGATGGTCCCGCTCGCCGTGCGGACGGCGATCGTGATGATCAAGGAGCCGTACATCCCGATCCCCCACGACGATTTCGACTTCCGCGCGCCGGCCGAGCTCGTCGTCGTGTTCTCGATCTTCGCGTGGGCCTCCGCCTCGCGGTCCTTCAAGCCTTGGCACTTCCTCGTCGTGGGGATCGGCTCGTTCGCCGACTACTACTACTCGGCTGGCCTCGCGAAGTGGAGCTTCGGCCCCCCACACTCGTGGCTGAACGAGAACCCCGTCTCGAACATCTCGGTCGCCGGGTACGTGCGCGGCTGGGCGTCGTGGGTGCCCGAGGAGACGTTCCTTCGGTTCGCCGAGCTCGCGAGGAAGGCCGACCCGGTCTTCCTCCACTACACGATGGTGATCGAGCTCGCGGCGCTGTTCGCGTTCTTCCTGCACCCGAAGCTCACGCGCTGGATCTTCCTCGGCTGCTTCCTGCTGAACTTCGGCATCTTCATGATGACCGGCATCTGCTTCTGGAAGTGGATGACCGTGTCGCTCGGCGCGTTCATCTGGATGAGCCGCTCGGGCGCGCCGCTCGTCGAGAAGCTGCACCAGCACAAGCTCGCCCTCCTGCTCGGCGTGGCGGCCATCTACCACGGGAACGAGCGCATCTGGTTCTACCCGCAGACGCACGTGGTCTGGTACGACACGCGCCTCACGGAGAACTACGAGCTGTACGCCGTCGGTGAGAGCGGCAAGCGCTACCTCGTCCCGCCGACGTACCTCGAGCCGATGGACATGCACTTCACGCAGGGCCGCCTCTGCTACGCGACCGACAACGAGCGGTCGGTCACGGGCATCTACGGCACGACGGGCGGCTACCGGACGATGAAGCAGCTCGAGGAGTTCAAGTCGCCGAAGCAGGCGTTCGATCTCCAGCGGCGGGGACGCCCGTGCAAAGATCCAAAGCAGCAGGCGAAGTTCGACGACGTCATGAAGACGTTCTTCGGTAACTTGAACCGCCGCGGGAAGAGGCCGCACGGCTGGCTCAAATGGCTCGGCCGGCCGACCCACCTCTGGGTCTTCCCCAAGGGCGAGCTGTACGACGCGCAGGAGAAGGTCGTGCGCATCGAGCTTTCACTGACCGTCGTGTACCATCACGAGCAAAAGCTCCACCGCAGCGAGCCCAAGGTCACGCACTCCGTCGACATCCCCCGCTAATGGAACCCCGCGCGTCGAGGCCGCCCCGAGAGCTGAGCGTCATCGCTCCTTGCTTCAACGAAGAGCCGAACGTCCACGTGCTCGTGGAGCGGATGCTCGCGGTGTTCGCCGCCCTGCCCGTCGACGCGGAGCTGATCCTCGTCGACGACGGGAGCCGCGACGCGACGTGGGAGAAGATCCAGGAGCAGCAAGCGGCGCATGATCGCGTTCGGGGCTTCAGGCACGAGACGAACAAGGGCATCGTCGGCGGCTGGAAGACCGGCCTCGAGGGCTCGACCGCGCCCCTCATCTGCCTGATCGACTCCGATCTCCAGAACCGCCCCGAGGACATCCCGCGGCTGTACGAGGCGTTCGTGCGCGACAGCCCCGATCTCGTCCAGGCGGTGCGCCACCCCAAGGTGAACAAGAACCGCATCGCGTTCTCGAAGGGCCTCAACGTCCTGCTCAACGTGACCTTCGGCATGCAGCTGAGGGACAACAAGAGCGGCTTCGTCCTGTGCAAGCGCGAGGTCCTGTCGTCGATCCTCGAGGACTCGGCCGAGTACCGGTACTTCCAGAGCTTCATCGGCGTCGCCGCGGGCGTGCGGCGCTACCGCGTCGCCGAGGTCGACACCGACTTCGACGCGCGGAACGCAGGCGAGTCGTTCCTCTCCAATTTCCCGCTCAAGGTCTCGCTGCGCATCTGCAGGGAGCTGGCTCACTACCGCGTCGACACCTTGAGGCGGCCCCGCGCGCCGAAGGGTCGATGAAGCGGGCGCTCGTCACGGGCATCACCGGCCAAGACGGCTCGTACCTCGCCGAGCTGCTGCTCGAGAAGGGGTACGAGGTCCACGGGATCGTCCGTCGCGCGAGCACCTTCAACACCGAGCGCATCGATCACCTCTACGTCGACCCGCACGACCGCTCCGCGCGCCTCTTCCTCCACTACGGGGACCTCAACGACGCCTCGAGCCTGCAGAGCATCCTCTCCGATGTGCAGCCGGCCGAGGTCTACAACCTGGGCGCGCAGAGCCACGTCCGCGTCTCGTTCGACATCCCCGAGTACACGGCGGAGATCACGGGGCTCGGCGCCGTTCGGCTGCTCGAGGCCATCCGCAAGCTCCGCGTCCACTGCCGCTTCTATCAGGCGAGCTCGAGCGAGCTGTACGGCAAGGCGGCCGAGGTCCCGCAGCGCGAGACCACCCCCTTCCACCCGCGGAGCCCCTACGCCGCGGCGAAGGCCTTCGCGTTCTACATCACGCAGAACTACCGCGAGGCGTACGGCGTGTTCGCGACGAACGGCATCTTGTTCAACCACGAGAGCGAGCGTCGAGGCGAGACCTTCGTCACCCGAAAGATCACGCGCGCGGTCGGGCGCATCAAGCACGGCATGCAGTCGGCGCTGTACCTGGGCAACCTCGACGCCCAGCGAGACTGGGGTCACGCGCGCGACTACGTCGAGGCGATGTGGCTGATGCTCCAGGCCGAGTCGCCGGACGACTTCGTCATCGGGACCGGGGAGACCCGCTCGGTGCGGGATTTCGCCGAGAAGGCGTTCTCGCTCGTGGGGCTCGACTACCGAGACTTCGTGAAGATCGACCCGAAATACTTCCGGCCCGCCGAGGTCGACATCCTGCTCGCGGACCCGTCGAAGGCGAGGCGCGAGCTCGGCTGGGCGCCGAAGGTCGGCTTCGACGAGCTCGTGGGCCGGATGGTCGAGAGCGACCTCGAGCTGGCCGCGCGCGAGAAGCGATCGCGCGGATGACCACCGACGATTTCGAGCAGCGCGAGCGAGAGCGCCTCTCGGCTCGCGTCGGTCGGCTCGACGCCGCCGCCGCGTGGCGCGCCGAGCACACGCGCTTTCGCAGCTACTACCAGGCGCAGATGCGCCGGCTCCTCGGCTCGCTCGTGCCGCCCGGGGGCCGGGTGCTCGAGGTCGGGTGCGGCGACGGGGACCTGCTGGCGTCGCTCGACGGCGCTCGCCGCGTCGGCATCGATGTCTCGCCTCGCGCGATCGAGATCGCGGCGCGCCGCCACCCCGAGCTCGGTCCTCGGTCGCGGACGTCGAGCGCAGCGATCTACCGGCGCTGCTCGGCGGTCCCTTCGACACGATCGTGCTCAGCGACTCTCTCGGGCTGCTCGACGACGTGCAGCAAGCGCTCGAGCGGCTCACGCCGCTGCTCGCTCCGGGCGGGCGGGTCGTCGTGACCTACTACAGCTTCACCTGGGAGCCGCTGCTCCGGGCTGGCGAGGCGCTCGGGCTCAAGAGCCCGACGCCCGACCAGAACTGGCTCAGCATGGACGACCTCGAGAACCTCCTCGCGCTCGCCGATCTCGAGGTCGTTCGCCGAGGGACCGACGTGCTCGTGCCGGTGCCGATCCCCGTGGTCTCCGACGTCGCCAATCGCGTCGCGGCCAAGCTCCCCGTGCTGAAGGAGGGCTCGCTGGTCTCGTACTTCGTCGCTCGTCACAGGCCCGCGGTCCTCCCCGTGGAGCTGCCACGGGTGACGGTCGTCTGCCCGTGCAGGAACGAGCGCGGGAACGTGCGCGAGGCCATCGCCCGCACGCCGGTCATGGGGCCCGCGACGGAGCTCGTGTTCGTCGACGGCAGCTCGACCGACGGCACCGTCGAGGAGATCGAGGCCGCGATCCGCGACTACCGGGGGCCGCTCGAGCTGAGGCTCGTGCACCAGGGAGACGGCAAGGGCAAGGGGGACGCGGTCCGCAAGGGCTTCGCCCGAGCCCGGTACGAGGTGCTGATGATCCTCGACGCCGACCTGACCGTCGTCCCCGAGGACCTGCCCAAATTCTATCGCGCGCTCGTGACGGGCAAAGGTGAGCTCATCAACGGCGTGCGCCTCGTCTACCCCATGGAGGGCCAGGCGATGCGCTTCTTGAACCTCGTCGGGAACAAGTTCTTCGGGGCGGCGCTGTCGTGGCTCCTCGAGCAGAACATCAAGGACTCTCTGTGCGGGACGAAGGTCCTCTACAAACGGGCGTACGAGCAGATCGCCGCGCACCGGGCCTTCTTCGGCGACTTCGATCCCTTCGGGGACTTCGATCTGCTGTTCGGGGCGGCGCGCCTCAACCTCAAGATCGTCGACTTGCCGGTCCGGTACCGCGCCCGCATCTACGGCGACACGAAGATCAGCCGCTTTTCGCACGGCTTCATGCTCCTCAAGATGACCGCGTTCGGCTTCAAGAAGCTCAAGCTCGTGATGTGACGGGGCCGCGCGGGTGCGAGCCCTCGCGAGTGCTACGGTGAGAGCGGTGGAGCGGCCTCGCCGAAGCACGCACCGTCACGAGCTCCACGCGCTTTCGAGCCTGGCGCGCTACCTGCCGGTGTTCGTGGGGATCCTGCTCGCGATCCCCTTCTCGCTCTCGGTTACCCGCGACGGGGCCGACATCGCCCGCCGCGCGTGGGAGGTCGGCGCCGATCTGCTGGGCATGTACGGGGGCGCGTTCGCGGTCGCGCTGCCGTTCGTGCTGCTCGTCACCTCGTACCTGCGTCGGGGCCGGCGCAAGGAGATCGAAGGCGCGAGCCTCAAGGACGGGCACCTCGTCATCGCGGTCGGGCAAGGCCGGGAGCGGCGCGTCCACCTGTCGCGCGTCCGTCATGGCTTCGCCCAGCCGGGGCCGGGTGAGCTGACGACCCTGAGCCTCGAGCTGCGGCACGGCCTCACCGAGGGCGACCGCATCGTCCTCGAGCTCGAGAAGGAGCAGGCAGAGCCCATCGCGCGCGCCATCATCGGTGACGCGCCGCGCTTCCACCTGTCTCGAGCTAGCCGGGGCCTCGGGCTCGCCATGCTCGCAGTGGCCGCGATCGTCGGATCGCGGGTCGCCGCGCACGTCGTCACCGACGTCTTGCGGGCCGCGCGCGCGTTCTCACCTACCCCCGCGCAGATCGAGGCCTGGCTGCTCGGGTGGGTCGTGGCCGCGACCGGCGCCGCGCACGGGGTGCTCAGCGTGCTGCTGTCGTCCACCGAGGTGGTCGCGGGCGTCGACGGCCTGAGGATCGAGTCGACCTTCCGCCAGCTGTTCATCGGCTACGACCGCATCCTCCGCGTCGAGGCGCGCCCGTGGTGTCTGGTCGTCCGCCTGCGAGGCGGCGTGACGAGGATCGTGCTCGCCCCCGGCGCAGACCGCCGCACGCTGGAGGCGCTCGCCGACCTCGCCAACGAGCGTCGAGGGGTCAGCACCACGCCGGCTGCCATCGTGCCCGAGTGGCAGCCCGGCACCGTGAAGCGATGGCGCGAGGCGATCGTGAGGCGCGTCGAAGGTGGCGGCTACCGCGAGGCGTCCGTCTCTTTGCGCGAGCTCGGTGAAGCCCTCGAGAAGCCCGGCGTCTCGAAGGAGGTCCGCGTCGCCGCCGCCCTGGCGCTCACGTCGACGGGCGGCGCCCATGAGCGCGTGCGCATCCGAGCGGCGGCCGCGACGTTGGCCGACGATCAGACGCGCGTCGCGCTCGAGCGCATCGCCAACGACGAGGCAGACCTGTCGATCGTCGAGGCGGTGCTCTCAGAGGGGCGCTCGCGGGTGAGGTGACGCTCAGTCCGCGTAGGCGCGCTTGTACGCCGGTCGCTCGGACATCGCCTTGTGGTACGCGGCGAGGTTCGGGTAGTCGCCGAGCTTCCCCAGGAAGCCGAGCCACCCCGCGGCGCTCCCGAGGATGACGTCGGCCCCGGTGAAGGAGTCGCCTACGATGAATTTCTTGTGGCCGATGGAGGCCTCGAGCACCGCCCCGATCGTCTTGAGCTTCTTGTCGGCGTCCGCCGCCAGCGCGGGGTTGCGCTTGTCCTCCGGGAGCAGCCGCGTGTGCATCGTGAGCGTCTCGAGCACCGGGTCGACCGTCGCAGGCACGTAGACCATCCACTTGTAATAGTGGGCGCGCGCGTGCGAGCCGAGCGCCGGGGCGAGCTTCTTGTCCGGGAAAGCGTCGGCGAGGTGCATCACGATCGCGGAGGACTCGAACAGGTGGAGGTCACCGTCCTCGAGCGCAGGCACCACCCCGTGCGGGTGGATCGCGAGGTACTCGGGCTTCTTGTGGTCCCCCGTCGCGAACGAGAACTTCACGAGCTCGTACTTGGCTTCGACCTCTTCGAGCATCCAGCGGGCGCGGCCGGCGCGCGTGTACGGGCTGAAATAGAGCTTCATCGGATCCCCTTTCGTGAGTCTGGCTCGCCTGAATACCAGGAGCGACTCGGTCCGGGTAGGACGCTCACCCGAAGCACCAGCCGTCGCCGCGGTACGTCTCGACCCGCTCGACCGCACGCCCACCGCGAACGAGCACGACCTCGTCGAAGCGCTCCATGAGCTCACCGGCCTTCGCGTGTCTGAAGAAGACGGGGTCGCCGAGGCGGAGCGCGTCGGCGGCGGCGCCGAAGACGGGCGTCTGCACCTCTCCAGCGCCCTCGGTCGACGACAGGTCGAGCCCCTGAGGAAAGACCGGCCGGGGCAGCTTCTCGGGGCCGGCGGAGCCCGAGGCGACATAGCCGCCGCCGAAGCAGGTCACCATGCCGGGCCCGGGCCTGCGCGTGACCTCGAGCGCGAAGAAGCAAGCGGGCCTCAGGCTCGACACGAACGGGCTCTCGTAGCCGTCGAACAGCAGTGGCTTGAACAGGCCCGAGCCGGCCGTCACCTCGGTCACGCCGGTCTCGCCGACGGTGAGGTCGAGCGAGCCGGTGCCGCCGCCGTTGACGAACGCGAGGTCGTGCCCACGCTCGCGGAGGGCGACGGCCATGCGCGCGCGCCGCTCGCCGAGCTCGCGCATCGAGGCCGCCCGGAGCGTGCGCTTGCCGAACCGGACGAGCTGCGAGTCGAACGGGCTCTTGTCGGGCAGACCCGCGACCTGCGCCTCGTACCCCATCAGGCCGTGCAAGACGAGCGCGGGCCGCGCGCGGATCTTCTCTGCGAGGGCGACGACGTCGTGCTCGTCGTGGACGGGGGAGCGGCGCACGCCGATGTGGAGCCGGCCGCCGCCGAGGCGCAGGCTCATGTCGACGCACAGCACCACGCGCAGTCGGGCCCCCTGCCGTTCGGCGATCTCCGAGTAGACGAGGGCCGCCTCCTCGGAGTCGACCGCGACGCTCACGACCGCCCCCTCCCGCGTGAGCCGCGCGAGGGCGCGCACGTCGTCGGGGCGGAAGACCGGGTAAGCGATGAACAGGTCGTCGAAGCCGAGCGCGTGGAGGCGCTCGGCCTCGTGGGGCGAGTAGCACATGAGCCCGCGCGTCCCCGGGCGGCCGAGCGCTCGCCGCAGCAGCGAGACGACGCGGATCGATTTCGTCGCGAGGCGCAGCAAGAGCCCGGCTCGCCTCGTGATGGCGAGGTGCGCCTCGAGGTTCTCGTCGAAGGCGTCGAGGTCGACGATGGCCGCCGGGAGCCTCACGCCTTCGACCGCGCGGCGAAGCTCTGCGTAGCCGAGGGAGACTCGAGTCGCCGGGTGCATGGCCAACCATCGCCAATCGAGGGTCCGCCCGCAACGCTCGATGCGGCGCCGCGCTCGTGGTCTCATCGAGCGGGTATGGCGTCGCAGCGGCTCGGTCTGGTCTCCTTCGCCGTCGCGCTCGCGCTGGTGAGCGCATGCGCGGACGACGGCGACCCGTGCGCGGCCGGGTGCCGCGAGCCGACGACGATCGTGATGGATCTATCGGGCGCGAGCGGGTTCTTCGGCTCACCCTTCCCGAGCGATGCCCGCCGCGACGCCCAAGGCCGCCCCGACCTGACCGGCTTCCCCAACCCGCAGAACATCGTCCTCGTCGAGCGCGCGCTGGCGGTGCTGCGGAGCGATGCGCGGGGCTTCGGGGTCTCCTCGGGGGTCTTCTTCCAGGTGACCCGCGCGCTCGACCCCGCCACCTTGCCGGGCGCGCTGGCGAGCGTCGAGCCCACCTCGACTGCCTCCCTCGTCTCTGTCGACCCGGGCTCGCCCGATTACCTCGAGCGGTACCCCGTCACCGCCCGCTACACCGAGGACGGAGGGCCTTACGGAGCGCCGCGCCTGCTATCGCTCGTGCCCGTCCAAGGGGTGCCGCTGCGCCCGCTCACGCGCTACGCCGCCGTCATCACCCGAGGTGTGCTCGACGCCGACGGTGAGCCGCTCGAGCCACCCGCAGAGCTCACCGCCATCTTGGCCGGCGAGACCCCCGAGGGGATGAGCGCCGAGATCTCGGCCCTCCACCGTGAGGCGAGCGAGGCGCTCGGCGAGGTGGGGATCGCTGCGGCCGACGTCGTCGGCCTCACCGTGTTCACCACCGATGACCCGACCGCCGGGATGGCGGCGGCGATCGAGGCCGCGCGGGCGGATCTCGGCGCGCCGAACGAGGCGTTCGTGCTGACCGAGGAGCTTCCGACCTTCTGCGCCTATGCGGCCACGATCGACATGCCGGTCTACCAAGAGGGCGAGCCGCCGTTCCTCGAGGTCGGGGGTGGCTGGGCGCTCGACGGGTCCGGCGTGCCCGTGCTCCAGCGCATGGAGACGGCGCGCTTCGTCGTCACTATTCCGAAGGCGCCGATGCCGGCCACGGGCTACCCGACGGTGGTCTTCAGCCGCACCGGCGGCGGCGGAGATCGCCCCCTCGTCGATCGAGGCGTCCGGGCCGCTCCGGGCGGTGAGGCGATCGAGCCGGGCACGGGGCCCGCGCTCGAGCTGGCGCGCGCCGGCTACGCAGGGGTCAGCGTCGACGGCCCCCACGGGGGGCTCAGGAACGTGAGCGGCGCCGACGAGCAGTTCCTCGTCTTCAACTTCCAGAACCCGCTGGCGCTGCGCGACAACGTGCGGCAGTCCGCCCTCGAGCTGGCGCTGATGCCCGACGTGCTCGAGTCCGCGACGGTCGATGTCTCGGCGTGCCCGGGCGCCGTCGCGCCCGGCGGGGTCGCGTCGTTCGACACCGGCACGGTCGCGATCATGGGCCACTCGATGGGCGCGGCGATCGCCCCGCTCGCGCTGGTGTACGAGCCTCGGTATCGCGCCGCCGTCCTGAGCGGCGCCGGCGGGAGCTTTCTCGCGAACATGCTCCACAAACAGAAGCCGCTCGCGGTCAAGCCGCTCGCCGAGCTCCTGCTCGGGTTGACGACGACCGGCTACGAGCTCACCGAAGAGAACCCGTTCCTGTCGATGCTGCAATGGGCGGGGGAGCCGGCCGACAACCCCATCTATGGGCGGTACGTGGTCAAGGAGCCGGTCTCGGGCGGGCCGCGTCACGTGCTGATGCTGCAGGGCATCGTCGACCATTACATCATGCCGCCGATCGCCAACGCGACGAGCCTCTCCTTCGGGCTCTCCCTCGCGGGAGAGTCTCTCGACGAGATCACGCCCGAGCTCGAGGGGCTCGACCCGCTGGGCGCGCTGCTCCCGCTGTCGGGCGGCTCGCGGATCGTGCTGCCCGCCACGGCCAATGCGGCAGCCCTGGACGGGGCCCTGGCGACCGCGGTGGTCACCCAGACCCGAGAAGACGGCGTCGAGGACGGGCACGAGGTCATGTTCCAGACGGAGGCGCCCAAGCACGCCTATACCTGCTTCTTGCGGAGCCTCGCGCAGGGGCAGACGCCGAGCGTGCCCGCGCCTGGTGCGGTGGGCGACCCGTGCCCGTAGGGCGGTAGAGCGGTCAGCGGATGACGCGGGGCGAGGCCGCGGCGGGGCCGGTGGGCGGGGCCGGGGGGCGGCCGGTGGGCGGTCGAAACGCGGTCACCATCGCGAAGGCGGTGGAGTTATGGCCGCGGCGGGGCCGCGGCGGGGCCGGTGGGCGGCCGAAACGCGGTCACCATGGCGAAGGCGGTGGAGTTATGGCCGCGGCGGGGCCGGTGGGGCCGATGGCGGCCGAAACGCGGTCACCATCGCGAAGGCGGTGGAGTTATGGCCGCGGTGGGGCCGCGGCGGGGCCGCGGCGGGGCCGGTGGGCGGCCGAAACGCGGTCACCATCGCGAAGGCGGTGGAGTTATGGCCGCGGTGGGGCCGCGGCGGGGCCGATGGCGGCCGAAACGCGGTCACCATCGCGAAGGCGGTGGAGTTATGGCCGCGGTGGGGCCGCGGCGGGGCCGCGGCGGGGCCGGTGGCGGCCGAAACGCGGTCACCATGGCGAAGGCGGTGGAGTCATGGCCGGGGTGGGGCCGCGGTGGGGCCGCGGTGGGGCCGGTGGGCGGCCGAAACGCGGTCACCATGGCGAAGGCTTTGGAGTTATGGCCGCGGTGGGGCCGCGGCGGGGCCGGTGGGCGGCCGAAACGCGGTCACCATGGCGAAGGCGGTGGAGTTATGGCCGCGGTGGGGCCGCGGCGGGGCCGATGGCGGCCGAAACGCGGTCACCATGGCGAAGGCGGTGGAGTCATGGCCGGGGTGGGGCCGCGGTGGGGCCGCGGTGGGGCCGGTGGGCGGCCGAAACGCGGTCACCATGGCGAAGGCCTTGGAGTTATGGCCGCGGTGGGGCCGCGGCGGGGCCGGTGGGCGGCCGAAACGCGGTCACCATGGCGAAGGCGGTGGAGTTATGGCCGCGGTGGGGCCGCGGCGGGGCCGGTGGGCGGCCGAAACGCGGTCACCATGGCGAAGGCGGTGGAGTTATGGCCGCGGCGGGGCCGGTGGGCGGCCGCAACGGGGGCACCTTCGCGAAGGCGGTGGAGTTATGGCCGCGGCCCGCCGCGCCCGCGGGCGGGGGGCGGCCGGTGGGCGGCCGAAACGCGGTCACCATGGCGAAGGCGGTGGAGTTATGGCCGCGGTGGGGCCGCGGCGGGGGGCGGCCGGTGGGTGGCCGAAACGCGGTCACCACCGCGAAGGCGGTGGAGTTATGGCCGCGGTGGGGCCGCGGTGGGGCCGGTGGGCGGCCGAAACGCGGTCACCACCGCGAAGGCGGTGGAGTTATGGCCGGGGCCCGCCGCGCCCGGGGCCGATGCGGGGCCCGGGGGGCGGCGAGCGCGCTACCGACGCCGCGGTCGGGGTGCCCCCGACCCCTACGACAGCGCCTCGTCGTTGAAGCCCTCGCGGCGCACTGGCATCGGCCGGTGCTCGCCACGGATGGGCAGATCGCTCAGGCGCAGCCGCTTCTGGTGCAGGTAGGTGAGGTACTCGCCGATGAAGCCGGTCGAGAAGAACTGCAGCCCGAGCAGCATGCACATCGTGCCGAACAGGAGCAGCGGTCGGTCCCCGATCTTGTACCCCTGGAGCCAGAGCACGGTGAGGTACAGGTTCACGAGCAGGCCGATGGTCCCCATCGCGAGCCCGATCGCCCCGAAGAAGTGCATCGGCCGGCGCGAGTATTTCGTGAGGAACGCGATGCTGAGCAGGTCGAAGGACCCGCGCATGATGCGCTCGAGCCCATAGCGGGACTTGCCGTGCTTGCGCGAGTGATGGGTCACCGGGACCTCGGTCACCTTGAACCCCTCCCACGCGGCGAGCGCGGGGATGAAGCGGAAGAGGTCGGCGTAGATCGGGACCGTGGTGATGACGTCGCGGCTGAA
The DNA here is from genome assembly GCA_016719945.1 of Polyangiaceae bacterium. Taxonomy (GTDB): domain Bacteria; phylum Myxococcota_A; class Polyangia; order Polyangiales; family Polyangiaceae; genus Xiheicaenibacterium. The sequence continues at coordinate 295,961 of JADJYE010000033.1, forward strand.
CGCTTTGAAGCCGCAGTTCATGTCGTGGAGCTTCACGCCGGTGACCCACCGCACCGTCGCGTTGAAGATGCGCGTGAGCACGAGGCGGTTCGCGGGGTCGAGGCGCTTCACCTTCCAGCCGACCACGACGTCGTTCCCGTCGTCGACCGCCTTGATGAAGTTGGGGAGCTCGGCCGGGTCGTCTTGCAGGTCGGCGTCCATCATCATCACGATGTCGCCTCGCGCGCGGCTGAAGCCGGCGGTGAGCGCCATCGCCTTGCCGAAGTTCTTCCTGAGCCGCACCGCCCGCACCCGAGGGTTGTCGTCCGACAGGGTGCCCATCACCCGCCACGAGTCGTCGGTCGAGCCGTCGTCGACGAAAATGAGCTCGTAGTCCTCCTTGCCCTCGAGCGCGGTGGCGATGCGCTGCGCCAGCTCTGGCAGGCTCTCGGACTCGTTCAGCGCCGGGATGACGATCGAGATGCGCGGACGCCCCGCGACCGACGCGAGCGGAGCGCCGAGCGCGACGGCGCGCGCGGCGGCCTCGATCGACCGATCGACGTTCGGCTCCAGACCCTCTTCTTGTTCCGCGAGCCCGAGCTCGGGCGAGCGCACGCTTTCCACGCGGACAAAGGCTAGTCTTCTGCCCGCGATCGTACACATTCTTTTCAAACAAACCGTCGTGGTCGTAAGGTGCGCGAGCGCACGTTCGTTTGTCCCAGGAGGAGGCTCCATGCTGCGGTTCGCTTTTGCTTCTGTCGCCATCAGTGCCGTCGGCTCGCTCGCTCTGGCGGGCTGTCCCAGCTCGAGCTCCACGTACGAGTGCCCCCCTGGGCAGTACTGGGACCAGAACGCCGGGATGTGCACGGGAGGCGGGGGCTACCAGCCTTGCGCGCCGGGCATGGTCATGGGCCCCCAGGGCTGCATGGCCCAGCAGCAGTGCCCCCCCGGGCAGGTCTTCAACGGACAGATGTGCGTGCAGCAGGGCGGCGCGCCCCAGTGCCCCGCCGGCCAGCAGTGGAACGGCCAGCAGTGTGTCGGCCAGCAGGGCGGCATCCTGGGGACGCCGGCCGCTTGCTCGCCCGCCCAGCCGGTCGACGCGGCGACGGCCGCCGCGGTCGGTCAGCCCTTGGCCTTCCTCGGACAGCAGCAGGCTCCCGGCGCGAAGCCGGTCGGCAGCATCCTGGCCGGCAACTTCCAGGCGGGGCAGTGCCTGGAGATGCAGGTCACGTTGAACGCCGGCAAGTGCTACACGGTCGTCGGCGTCGGCGCGCAGGGCCAAGAGGTCGATGTCCTGCTGACCCCCGGCATCCCGAGCCCCATCCCGTTGCCCCCCCTCGCGCAGGACAACAGCTCCGGCCCGATGGCGGTGCTCGGCGGCGGCGGAAACTGCTTCAAGAACCCCTCGCCGTTCCCTGGGCCCGCGAAGATGGTCCTCAAGGTCAGCTCTGGGCAGGGCATGGCCGCAGCGCAGCTGTACGAGAAGTGATCCGCTCGCCCGGGTAGCGACGCCGGCCGTGACGCCGGCGTTGCTTCGGGGGTGCCGCCCGGGTAGTAGGTCGTGCCATGAGCGGCCACTCCAAATGGGCCACGATCAAGCACAAAAAGGGCGCGCTGGACGCGAAGCGCGGCAAGCTGTTCACCAAGCTCATCAAAGAGCTGACGGTGGCGGCCCGCATGGGGGGCGGCGATCCGGGGGGTAACCCACGGCTTCGCAAGGCCATCTCCGATGCGAAGGCGCAGTCGATGCCGAACGACACGATCAACCGTGCCGTGAAGCGCGGCACCGGTGAGCTCGAAGGCGCGGCCTACGAAGAGCTGCTCTACGAGGGCACGGGCCCCGGCGGCACGCTCTTCATCGCTGACGTAATGACCGACAACCGCAACCGCACCGTCGCGGAGATCCGGAAGATCTTCGAGCGGCACAGCGGGGTGCTCGGCGGCGGCGGCACGGCGGCGTGGGCCTTCGATCGCAAGGGCCTGATCCTCGTCCCGAAGCCCAGCGCCACCGAAGACCAGCTGATGGACGTCGCGGTCGGCGCTGGCGCCGACGACTATAGCGACGCCGGCGAAGACTGGCAGATCCTCTCGGACCCCAGCGCGCTCGATCCGGTGATCAAGGCGCTCGAGGCCGCGAAGATCACGCCCAAGTCGTCGAACCTGGCGTGGATGCCGAAGAACAAGCGCGACGTCTCGGGGCGCGAAGCCGAGCTGTGCCTCAACCTCGCCGACGCGCTCGACGATCACGACGACGTGCAGAACGTGTTCGCTGATTTCGACGTGTCCGACGAGGAGCTGGCGCGGATCGCCGGTGCCTGAGTGACGATGTCGAGTCGGCTCCCGGTCCTCGGCTACGCCGGGGCCGAGAGCGCCGCGCGCGACGACGACGTCGCGCGCGAGGAGCCGCTCGAGATCCAGGTCGGCGGGGTCGCGGTGGCGGTGGTGATGCGGACCCCTGGGCATGACCAGGAGCTCGCCGTCGGCTTCCTGGTGACCGAGCGTGTCGTCGCCTCTGCGGCCGACGTCGTGTCGGCTCGCCACTGCACCACGGTCAGCCGACCCGAGGCCGAGGAGAACGTCATGCGCGTCGTGCTGCGCGAGGGGGTCGACGTCCCCTTCGAGCGCCTGCGGCGGAGCACGTACGCGAGCTCCAGCTGCGGCGTGTGCGGCAAGGCGACGATCGAGGCGGCGATGGCGACCGGCGCGCCCCTCGGAGGGACACTGCGCGTCGCCGCGAGCGTGCTCTACCAGCTGCCCGCGAAGCTGCGCGCAGGCCAGGGCACGTTCGACGTGACCGGCGGGCTGCACGCGGCCGCGCTCTTCGACGAGCGAGGCGAGCTGTCCATCGTCCGCGAGGACGTGGGTCGTCACAACGCCGTCGATAAGGTCATCGGCGCCCGGCTCATGGCCGGCGCCGGGTTCGACCGCGCCGTGCTCCTCGTCTCGGGTCGCGTGAGCTTCGAGATCGTCCAGAAGGCCGTGGCCGCAGGCGTCGCGCTCGTCGCTGGGATCTCCGCGCCGACCTCGCTCGCCGTGGAGGCCGCGCGCGCGCTCGGCGTCACCGTCGTCGGCTTCCTTCGCGGCGAGACCATGAACGTGTACGCAGGGGAAGAGCGCGTCTCCGGCTGACGAGATATGCTGCGCCTGGGCTGATGCACGACGCTCACATCCACCGCTACTTCGAGGTGCACGGCGCGCATCGGGTCGACGTCGTCTCGTCGCGCGAGCGACGCACGTGGGCGGTGGTGGCGCTCACGGCCGCGATGATGGTGGCCGAGCTCGTCGTTGGCTCGTGGACCGGCTCGCTCGCCCTGCTCGCCGACGGCGTCCACATGGCGACCCACGTCGGCGCGATCGGGCTCACCGCCGTGGCCTATGGGCTCGCGCGCCGGTGGGCTCGCCACGAGGCCTTCACGTTCGGCACGGGGAAGGTCTATTCGCTCGCCGGCTACACCAGCGCGCTCGCGCTCGCCGCGGCCGCCGCGTGGATGTGCGTCGAGGCGGTGCTCCGCATGGTGAGCCCCGAGGCGATCCACTTCGGCGAGGCGCTCCCCGTCGCGGTGCTCGGGCTGGTGGTGAACCTCGCGTCGGCGAAGCTGCTGCATGCCGGGCACGACCACGGGCACGCGGAGAAGGACAGCGGGCACGCGCACGACCACGACCACGACCACGCCAAGAGCGCACACGACCACGATCCAAACCTTCGCGCCGCGTATCTGCACGTCATCGCCGACGCCCTGACCAGCGTCCTCGCGATCGCAGCGCTGCTCGCCGGTCGCTACTTCGGGCTCACCATCCTCGACCCCGTGATGGGCATCGTGGGCGGTGTCGTCATCCTCCGCTGGTCGTGGGGCCTGTGCAAATCTGCGGCGCGCCAGTTGCTCGACGTCGCGCCCTCGCTCGCCGACACGAAGCTCATCCGCGAGCACCTCGAGGCGATCGACGACGTGCGCGTGGCCGACCTGCACCTGTGGGAGCTCGGCCCTGGCGAGCGTGGCTGCATCGTGAAGATCATCTCGAGCGAGCCGCGCAGCGCAAAGTTCTATCGCGACGCCATCAAGTCCAAGGTCCCCATCTCGCACCTGACCGTCGAGGTCCACCGCTGCGAGGACGAGCACTGCGCGTCTTGATGCAACTTGGTTGCATCTGACTCTTGGGTGTGGGAAGCACGCACCCATGACAGGTCGTGCGGCGGCGGTGTTGGGGGTGTGCGGCTCGTTCATCTTCGCCGGCTGCGGAGACGACACGGGCACGGGCGGCGCCGGGGGTGAGGCCGCGAGCGGCACGGTGAAGGTGCAGATCTCCGGCGAAGAGCTGGCCACCGAAGGCTTCGGCTTTCCAACCGGCAGCGAGGTGACCATCGCCGATGGCTGGGCGATCTCCTTCGACCACGTCTTCGTCACCGTCGGGCGCGCGTGGCTCTCTGACAACCCTGACCTCAACCCGAACGACGCCTCGCAGACAGGGGTCGAGGTCGCCGAGGCGGTCGGGCCGTGGGCCGTGGATCTCGCCCGGCCGGGGGACGTGCCCGGCGCGGGCGGAGAGGGCACGGCACACTCGCTCGCCCTGATCGACTCGGAGAGCTTGAACGGCGGCGGTCCGCTCGCGGCCGACCGCCGCTATGCGTTCAGCTTCAGCTTCGTGCCCGCGTCCGCGTCCGCGTCGCCCGTCGGCTTCGGCGACGACCCCGACGCGCTCGCGGCGTACGACGAGGCGGTCGCTGGCGGCTACGCGGTCTATTACGTCGGCACCGCCACGTTCGTCGGCGGCAGCTGTGAGGTGTCGGACGAGACGTACGACTTCACGGCGATCCCGACGACGGTGCGCTTCCGGCTCGGCTTCGACACACCGGTCCACTACACCAACTGCCAGAATCAGGAGAACGACGGGGAGCCGTTCGCCGACGAGGAGTACCAGCGCGGCCTCTCGATCCGCTCCGATCGACCCTCCCTGGCGCAGATCACGGTGCACGTGGAGCACCCGTTCTACTCCGACGTGCAGCACGAGCCGGGGCTGTTCGTCGACCAGCTCGCCGCGCTGCTCGTGGGCGCCCCAGAGGGGACCGAGCTCACGATGGAGCACCTCCAAGGGCTCGATCCGACCGGCTTCGAAGATGGGGCCGGCGAGAACCTCCCCTGGCGAGTGTGCGATGGCTCGACCCTCCCCGCCGGTACCGGCCGCGCGTTCGAGGTCGGGACCATCCCCACCGGTCCGGGGCAGGATCCAGCGGAGGGCTTCAGGGACTACCGCGACTACGTCCGCTACGTGCAGAGCACGCAGGGGCACATGAACGGCGGCGAGGGGCTCTGCTACATCGCGCGGCAGTACGACTCGCCGCGCTAGCCCGACCGGAGGTCGGACCAGAAAGACCAAGGGGGTTGGAACATAGGTCGGGGTGAGGCTCGGGGATTGCCCGGCCTTCACTTGCGAGCGTGAGCGAGGGCCGGGCGAACCCCGAGCCGAACCAGGGACACCCCCCTAGCCCTTGTCGCTCTTCGCGCTCCGCTTGCCCTTGACGAGCACGCTCTGCCCCTCGCGTGCGACGAACGAGGTCGGCATCATGCGGCGTGCCTCGGCCTCGACGTCACGCATGTACGCGTCGTCGTGGTCGGGCTCGTGGTGGAAGATCGCGAGGCGGCGCACGTGGGCTGCCTGCGCGAGGCGGATCGCCTCCTGCCAGGTCGAGTGCCCCCAGCTCACCTTGGAGGGGAACTCGTCGTCGGAGTAGGTGCAGTCGTAGATGAGCAGGTCGGCGCCCTCGATCAGCGCGAGGATCTGCTGATCGGGCGAGCCGATGACGTGCTCGGTGTCGGTCACGTAGCAGACCGACGCGCCGCCGTGCTCGATGCGGTAGCCCGTCGCGCCGTTCGGGTGGTTCAGCGGCGCGGTGCGCACGCGAACGCCGGTGTACAGCTCGAAGCGGTCACCGGCCCGAAAATCCTCGAAGGCCAGCTCGCCCCGCATGATCTCGAGGGGGACGGGGAAGTTGGGCTCGGCCATCTGGCCGGCCAGCACCGTGCGGATCCCGCCGAGGCTCGCTGGCAGGTGCCCGGCGAGGATGCGGAACGACCGCTTCGGATCGAACGCTGGCGTGAAGAACGGGAAGCCCTGGATGTGGTCCCAGTGGGTGTGCGAGAGCAGGATGGTCCCGCGCCTCAGATCGCGGCTGAGGAAGCTCGCGCCGAGACCACGGATCCCGGTGCCCGCGTCGAAAATGACGTGACGCCCTGCGACCTCGAGCTCGACGCAGGACGTGTTGCCGCCATATCGAAGGTGGGTCTTCGCCGGGCACGCGATGCTGCCCCGAACACCCCAGAAGGTGATCCGCATGCTCTCTGGGGCCACTCGAGCCCGCGGCGGGGGAGCTTACCTGACGGCAGGGGCGGGTGCCGAGTTCCTTAAGGGACCCACTCGAGCTCGTAGACCCCGGAGTTGGCGCGCAGGCCGTTGAACAGGTTGCGGCTCGGCTGATCGAGCGAGTCGTCGCGGAAGCGGTACAGCGGCGGGGAGTCGTCGACCTGCTCGAGCTCGTCGAACGAGACGTTGTCGAACCAGCCCGCCGGATCGACCCGCACCACGAGCGAGCCGCCTGCTTCGGGCCTGAGATCGATCTCGATGGGGGAGACGATGCGCTGCTTGCAGATCGGCCTCGCGCCAGGCTGGGCCGGATCGCTGGGCTCGAGCGCGCGATTTTCTCCGATGGTGATCGTCGCGTCGAACGGGAAGGTCTCGGCGCCGCGCGTCGCGACCCCCTCGACGCGAGCGATGACCGTCGGATCGACGTCGGCGTCGATGTCCCCGCCCGAGAGCCAGATCTCGGCGGTCTTCGCGCGCTCCGTCGTGCCGAACCCCCTGGCCGAGAGCGGCTGGAGGCCCGGGTCCAGGAGGTCGACGTCCGCGCCCCCCGCGATCTCGGCGACGTATTGGCCGGCGAGGTAGCAGCTCGTGTCGGAGGAGACCGACGTGGGGACCGACTGGTTCAGGTACACCGCCCCGATGTGGAGCTTGGCTGTGGTGAGCGTGACCTCGTACCCCCGATCGGTCACGAAGGTGTAGGGCTCGCCCGCCGTGCGCCCCTCGGGGCCGGCCGCGTACGCATCGAACTCCAGGAGCTCACCACCGGTCGAGCCGCAGCCGGCGAGCGCGAGGACGAGTGAGGCGAGGAAGCTTCTTCTCATCGGTCTCCTCCCAGCGTGCCCGAGATCGACCCGAAGACGCCGATCGGCTGCGAGGCGGCGAAGTGTCGCGCGGGCACCAGCGTGGCGGGGTTCGTCGCGTCGAAGTCGGACACGTAGTTGAACTCGGCCTGCTTCTGCTCGAGGTTGAGCAGGTTGGTCCCGGCGAGCTCCAGCTCCAGGAAGCGCCACGCCATGCTCACCGCGGCGTCGAGCCCGAAGATGACGTCGCTGCGCTGGCCGTACGGCAGCGCGCGCTCGCCGACGAAGCTCGCGCCGATGCCCAGCTTGCCGCTCACCGGCGAGCCGGCGATCGGGAAGAGATCGTGGAACAGCGCGCCGTCGTGGCGCACGACGACGTCGGGGACGTAAGGGACGAGCAGCCCCGTGTCGTCGAAGCGAGACTGCACCAGGGTGACGCTGGCGCTCAGGTCGAAGAAGTCGCCCGTCGAGCGGACCGAGCCTGCCCACCCGGCGCGCGTGGTGCCCTCGGCCAAGGTGGCGCGTCCCTCGGTCTCGCTGAAGATCTGATCCCGGTCCACGTGGGTGGCGAAGAACACCGACTGCACGCCCAGCGTGGCGAGCTCGAAGCTCTTGGCGTACGACACTCCGACCTCCCCCGCGTCGATCGCCGCGAACGGCGTGGCCACGCTCTGTGTGACGTAGCTCGGATCGACCGAGCGCACGCCCTGCCCGTAGGCCGCGGAGAAGGAGAACCCCGCGAAGGGGCCCAGCAGCAGCGAGACCCGCGGCAGCGGCCGGATCGAGGCCGTCGTCGAGTGCTGGTTCGGCTCGCGGTGATCGCCGAAGCGCTGCTGCGACAGGCAGCTCGCGTCGCCGGGCGGATCGTCTTCGGAGGGACGAGAGACGTCCGTCACGGCGCAGTTGTCCTGCACGTCGTAGGCGAACAGATCGACCCGGACCCCCCCTCGCAACGTGAGCCATTTCGTGAAGCGCACGGCCGCGTCCGCGTACAGGCCGAGATCCGCCAGCTTCGAGTCGAGATCGGCCTCGGTGAGGTAGGGGTCGTCGGTGTCGGCCCCGACGCGCTGCTGCAGGGCCGAGACGAGATCGCCGCGTGCGAACATGCCAAGCTCGAGATCTTGCTTGAGACCAAGCACCTCGAAGCTGTGGCGCCCATACCCGCGCAGGCCGAAGGTGCCGGCGGTGGTCTGCAGATCGAGGAGATCGCCGCGCTGACCGTGCAGCTCCTGGCGAGGCAGCTGCTCGTCGAGCAAGGAGCCCGTGAAGTTCTCTCGGAGCGACAGCGAGCGGTAGACCCCGAACGCCTGGAGGCCGTAGGTGGTCTCGCCCGTCTTGACCTCGAAGTCGGCGGAGAGGTGGAAGCGCGCTGCCGAGCCGCCCTGGTTCGCATCGGAGGTGCCGAAGAAGTCGACCTTCCCGGCGTCGACGTCGCTCTGGCGAAGCAGGCCGGCGCTCTCGTATTGGGTCGCGTAGCCGCCGGCCGAGATGCGGAAGCTGGCGTCGTTGCCGAGCCTGCCCTCGAACTGCCCCATCGCGCGGGCGCGCCAGGACTCGCGGTTTTCACCGAAGCCGTCGGAGCGGAAGATCTCTGCGCCGGCGAACGTGCGGGGGCTCTGCCCGTCTGGCCCCCACAGCATGAGCAGGCGAGCGGTGTTGAAGGAGCCATAGGTGGCCTTTGCCGTGAGGCCGCGACGATCGAGGCCGAGCTCGTAGTCCGCGCTGCCTGCGACCGCGAAGTTCCCCTGTCGTGGATCGAACGGGCCCTCGAGGACGCGCAGGCGGGTGACGAGCTCGGGGATGATGAAGTTGAGGTCGGCGTACCCGTTGCCGTGATAGTTGCCGGCGTCGTTCATCGGGACGCCGCCGACGGTGAACTCGATGTCTTGCCCCTCTCGGGCGTCGAAGCCCCGCAGGTAGACGCGATCGGCGTGGCCCTCCCCGCCGCCGTCCTTCAACAGGAACACGCTCGGCGCGAGCTTCAGCAGCTCGGCCGCGCTCTTCCTCGGCACGATGGCCAGGTTGCCGACGTCGATGCGGTAGTCCCCCGCGCCGCGCGTGGGCGGTGGGCGCTTGCCGACCACCTCGACGACCTCCGGCTCTGCGTGGGGCGGCGGCTCGAAGTGGAACGGCAGATGGAAGCGGCTCCGCACCGGCTTGCCCTTCTCGGTCGCTGGCTCGAAGGTGAACGCCTTGGCCGCCTCGATGGCCTCAGCGTCGAAGTCGGCGCCGCCCGAGGCGAGCACCTTCGCTCCGATCACCTTGCCGGTCTCGTCGATCGTCACCTCGATCTCGACGTCGAGCTCGGGCAGGGGATCGTGATGGTGGTGCTCGTCCGACAGGCGACCGGGCGGGTATTGGGGCTCGGCGCTGGTCTTGACCTTGGGCGGCGTCGCGCCGGCGGGCGGCGGCGCGTCCGTCGGATCGTTCGGGGGGTGAGGCTCGGCGGGCAGCGGCTGGGCCAAGGCGGACCGCGGCGCGAGCGCTGCGGCGAGCGCGACGCTCAGGCTGAGGGAGGACCAGCGGCGCATCGGGGCGCTGGTTTAGGGCCGCTCCGCTCGTTATGCAACACAATTGCGATTGAGACCAGATGGCGTTTCGTCAGCTCCAGAGAGGGAACTCGACGACCATCCACGTGAAGAGGGCGTGCGAGAGCAGCACCGGGGGCATGCGCTCCATACGCCAGCGCAGGTACGACCACGCGGCGCCGCAGCCGAGGGCAGCGAGCGGGATCAGCGGGTTCAGCCCGGCGAGGGGATCGCTCAGCAGGAATAGCGCGGGCGTATGCGCGGCGGCGTACGCGACGGTCGACAGGACGTTCGCCCGCAGGGTGCCCAGGCGCTCCTCGAGCAGCGGCGTCACCAGCCCGCGCCACGAGAGCTCCTCCATGAGGCCGATGAGCGCGGCAGCGGCGGCGACCATGTGGCGGCTCTCCGCGAACGGATCGCCCATCAGGAGGTACACGCGCATGATCCACCCGTGCCGCTCGGAGCCCGGCGACGTCACCAGCGCGTGGACCACGAACGTGAGACCGAACAGGAGGAACGCGACCAGCGCGCCGAACGTGAGGTCGCCTGCCCGGGGCTTGACGAGGTGCAGCTCGCCTCGCCGCTTGTAGCCCACGAGCGCGGCGATCGACCCGACGAGGTACACGGCGAACAGACCGACGAACAGGGCGTTCGCCCCCTGGCGCTCTGGGGCGAGGGCGATCTGAAGCACCGACGCAGTGGCCGCGCTCATCGCGAGCAGCGCCACCCACGGTGCCCACGCTGGCGCGCTCGGGCGAGCTCGCGAGCTGGGCGGCTCGCGCGGCGGCGGGCTCGGGCGATCGTCGGGCTGGGCGTCGGCCTCTGTCACGTCGGGCTCTCGAGCGCGGTGCGGACCCGATCGAGGACTCGGTCAGCGAGGGCAGGCTTCGACAGGACTCCGGTCGGCTCGGCGCTGTGGGAGTCGACGAAGAACGCGCGGTTGTCGTCGCGACCGAACGAGTCCGACGCCGAGTTCGCGACCACGAAGTCGACGCCCTTCGCGCGCAGCTTGCCGCGGGCCGAGCGGATCAGGGCCTCGTCGTCAGCGGTCTCGACCGCGAAGCCGACCAGCACCGGTCGCGCCGTCTTGCGGGCGGCGCCGATCTCGGCGAGCAGGTCGGGGTTCGGCACGAGCTCGAGCACCACCGAGGACTCGTCGCGCTTGAGCTTCGTCGCGCTGACGCTCTTCGGACGATAGTCCCCCACGGCCGCGGTCATCACCAGCGCGTCGGCGTGGGCGAGCTCGGGCCCGAGCGCCCCCCACAGCGCGGCCTTCATCGCCAGCGCGCCGCGGACGTCGATGCGCTCGACGCCCGCTGGCGTCGGCAGCGCGACCGGGCCGCTGACGAGCGTGACCCGTGCGCCTCGGGCCGCGGCTCGCGCAGCGACCGCGAAGCCCATCTTGCCCGTCGAGCGGTTGCCGATGAAGCGAACCGGGTCGACGTCCTCGACCGAGGGCCCCGCCGACACGACGACGTGTTTGCCGACGAGATCGCGGCGCGCAGCTCTCGCCGCCGCCCCCTCGCGCCGCGACGCGCGTGCGAGGATCTCGTGCGTGATCGCCTCGGGCTCGCTCATCCGCCCGGGGCCCTCGTCGCCGGAGGCGACCTCGCCGAGGGCCGGACCGATCAGCTCCGCCCGCCCATCGCCGACGAGCAGCGCCACGTTGCGCTGGGTCGCGGGGTGCGTCCACATGCGGGGGTGCATGGCGGGAGCGAGCACCACCGGCGCGTCGGCGCACAAGCAGGTGGCGGTCGCGAGGTCGTCGGCGCGCCCTTGCGCGAGCCGGGCGATGAAATCCGCGGTGGCCGGCACGACCGCCACCACGTCGGCGATGCGGCCAAGCTCGACGTGCAGCTCTCCCGCGGCGCCCTCTCCGAACGGGTCGCAGCGCACCGGCTCACCGGTGAGGCCGCTCAGCGTGGCGCGCCCGACGAACTGCTCCGCCGAGCGGGTCATGATCGGGATGACGCGCACGCCGGCCTTCTTGAGGAGCCGAGCGACGAGGGGGGCTTTGTACGCGGCGATGCTGCCTGTCACGACGAGCGCAACGGTGATCGTCACGTCTTCTGCTCCTTCTTCTTTTTCTTCTTCTCCACCTTGGCGGGATCTTTCGCCTTTTCCGGCTGCTTGTCGCCACCCTTTTTGGAGGTGACCTTCTTCTCCCCGTCCTTGGTCTCGCCGTCCTTCTTGGCGGTCTTGTTGGAGAGCTTGTCCTTGGCGGGCTCGTCGTCCTTCTTGCCGCCCTCATCGTCGTCGTCGAGCGGGGTCTTCTCCAGGCCGAGGGCCTTGATCCAACCCGCGACGCCGGTGCGGCCGGGCACGCGATGGTCGGTCATTCCGTTGTTCGGCAGCCCGGGGCCCTGGGTCATCACGCGGTACTCGTCCACGGTGTACTCGGGATGGGCGTCCTGTTTGAGCGCAGGCTCGCGCTCCGAGGGGCCGGTTCCGATCGCGACGATCTGGGTGGTCGGCGGGTACCGCTCGGTCCACTTCGTCCGCTCGCCGTAGGCGCCGTCGCGCACGAGCCGTGACGAGGTGGCCACGAAGCCGGGGACGCCTCGCTGCACGACCACGCGCTCGCCTGACGGGAGCTTCTCGCTCTCGCGCTCGACCTCTTCGAACGCCACGATGTCGTCGATGCGCCGGAAGTAGCTGACCGTCAGCTTGCGCGAGGGCCCAAGGATCTCCGCGCGGACGACGCCCCCCGCGACCTTTTCGTGCAGCACCACCGGGAAGTCGAAGTTGTTGCGGAAGCGGTAGGTGATGTTCGGGTAGCTGACCGTCGCGTCGAGGCCGAGCGCGATGTACGAGCTCGGGCGAGAGTGCGGGTAGCGCTCCACGATCTCGAGCCCGGCGAAGAAGGCCGCCGAGTGCAGCGTGCCGGAGACCTGGCAGGTGCCGCCGCCGATGCCGTCCACCAGCTCACCCTGCGCGATCACGGTCGCGACCTTGTAGCCGTTCGCCTCGTCGCGAGGGCCCACGACCTCGTTGAAGTCGAAGATCTCGCCGGGCAAGAGCACCATTCCGTCGAGCTTGGACGCCGCGAGGCGCAGGTTGTACGTGCGATCGGCGTATTTCTTCGCGGTGTTGTAGCGGGTCTCGAAGTACCCGAGCACGGTGTCGAAATCGATGCCGTCGAGCTGGGCGGAGACGCGCTTGGGGACGACCTCCTCGACGGCGGCGTCGACGCTGGTCTCTCCCCGCCGGAACGCGGCCTCGAGGCGCGCGAGGGTCGTGTAGACGTCGAGCCGGTAGCCGACCTTCTCGGGCTTCACCTTGCGGGTCTCGAGATCGATGAACGCGTCTTGCGAGGGCGAGTCGACGCTGGCCTTGAGGTCGACGAGCTTGGCGAGCGCGCGCTCGCCATCGACGACGATGGGGAGCGGCACGTCGATGGGCTCCGCGGCCCGTTGAGAGCGGGCGTGCGCTCGCCCGATGGGGCTGCCTTGCACGCGCGCCTCCTTCACGAACTCGGCGAGGCGCAGGCGATCGATCTCGAGGCCGAAGTCTGCGCGGCTGATGGCCAGCTCGCGGCCGTCTGGCATCCTCAGCTTCACCTCGCCGAGCGCGTAGCGCCGCACGAGGTTCAGGGACTCTCCGATGACGTCCCCCTCGGCCGGCACGGCGTGCCCGGCGACGCGCAGCGCGGGCACCGGGATGTCGGGCGCGGGCGGCCGCACGATGGGCACGGGCCGCAGCACGTAGGCCACGGCTCCGCCTCCCCCCGCGAGGAGGGCGAGGAGCGCTGCGACGAGCGCCACCGTTCGGCCCTGGACTGCCACGGCCCGCATCTTGGAAACGCCGCGAGTAGCGGTCAAGCAAGCGGGGCACGATCTCGCTCAGCCGGCCTTCAAAACCCCTCCACCTCGCCGCAGCGCGCGGTGCACTCGAGGTACTCCGTGGCGGCGTCGGGGCTCAGCCCGTTGAAGGCCTCACACGGCGCCTCGATGGCGCAGAACTCGAGGCACGCCCACGCCTCAGCGTCGACCTCCGAGCACTCGGCGAGCTCGAGCTCGCACTCGAGCGCGAAGCCACACTCCTGCTGGTCCTCGCAGATAGTGTCGTAGGAGGCCTGGCAGTCGTTCTTGCAGCCGCTCGCGCCGAGGGCAAGCGACGTCCCCAGGAGCAGCAGTCCCACCGATCGAGCGATCATGGGAAACGAGCGTAGCCTGATCTCAGCCGAGCTCCTCGGCTGTCTCCTGCCGCCAGCGCTGGAGGGCCGCGAGGTGCCGTTTGCTGACGCCGGGCACCGCGAGGATGGCCTCGTCGCTCGCGGCGCGGATCGCCTCGACCGAGCCGAGCACGCGCAGGAGGGCGGTGCGCGTCGCCGGGCCCAGGCCGCGCACGTCGGAGAGCTCGGTCGTGAGCCGCGCCTTGTGCCCTAGCTTCTTGCGCGCGTGGTTCGCGAAGCGGTGAGCCTCGTCGCGGGCGCGAGCGAGGAAGAACAGCGCCGAGGTCGAGCCGCGCAGGTTGATGCCGTTCTTCTGGCCGGGCAGGTAAATGCGATCGACGACCTTGTCACCCGTCGACGTCTCGCGCTCCTTGGCGAGGGCGACGATCGACAGATCGTGGAGGCCGAGGTCGTGGGCCACGGTGAGCGCGACGTTGAGCTGGCCGCGCCCGCCGTCGACCACGAACAGGTCAGGCAGATCCCAGTCTCCGCCGCTCGCAGCTGCGGGCGCGCCATCGCCTTCAGCTTCGCCTTCGCCGTCGAGGGCGGCCTGCTCGCGCGCCGTCTTGCCCCGCCGAAAGCGGCGCGACAGCACCTCGTACATCGCGGCGTAGTCGTCGCCGCCCCCGGCGCCCTTCACGTGGAAGGAGCGATAGCGCTTCTTGTCGGGCTGACCGTCGAGCAGCGACACCACCGAGCCGACCGTGTCGTTTCCGCCGAGGTGAGAGATGTCACAACACTCGATGCGGCGCGGGAGCGTCGGGAGCCGCAGCCGATCGCGGACCTCGGCGAGGCGGGCCTCGACGTCCTCGGCCGCGCGCCGCTTCGACTCGTAGCTGTTCTTCGCGTTGTCCGCGGCCATGTCGAGCAGGCTCTTGCGAGGCCCGCGCTTGGGGACGAGGATCTCCACCTTGCGCCCGCGCTTTTCGGAGAGCCACTCGGCCATGCCCTCCGCGGCCTCGGGCAGGTCGGGCAGCAAGATCTCCGGAGGGATGGGGCCGCGCTCGTCGTCGCCGCCGTAGAACTCGCCCAGGAAGTTCGCGAGCACCTCCTCGTTGGGCAGCTCGATCTTGCGAAGAGAGTACGAGACGGTGTCGCTCACTCGCCCGGCGCGCACGAACAGCACCTCGATCTCGACGTTGCTGCCCTCGCGGAAGATGCCGATGACGTCCTGGTCGACGTCGCTCAGCGAGACCACGCGCTGAGCCTCGCGGATCGACTCCACGGCGCGGAGCTGGTCTCGGTAGATGGCCGCGCGTTCGAACTCCATCGAGCCGGCCGCCTCCCTCATCCACCGCTCGAGCTCTCGCGTGAGCTCGTCGTGGCGCCCTTCGAGGAACAGGCTCACCGCGCGGACCTGCGCTCCGTACGCCTCCGGGTCGACCTCGAGCACACACGGCGCTGGGCAGCGCTTGATCTGGTACTGAAGGCACGGGCGCTTGCGCGAGGCGAAATCGGCGTCGGAGCAGGTCCGCAGCTGGAAGTGCTTGTTGACGAGGTGCAGCGTGCGGCGCGCGCTCGTGGCGGAGTGGTAGGGCCCGAAGTACCGCGCCCCGTCGGGGTCGGGCCTGCGCACCGTCTCGAGCCGGGGCCAGGGTTTGCTCGGCTCGAGGCGCAGGCAGAGGAAATCTTTGTCGTCCCGGAGCTTGACGTTGAAGCGCGGCCTGTTGCGCTTGATGAGCTCGTTCTCGAGGACCGCCGCCTCCTTCTCGGTGCTCGTGACGACCGTGTCGATGTCGGCGACGAGGTCGCGGAGCAGCGGGATGAAGTAGCGAGCGTCGCTGCCACCCTCCTGGAAGTAGCTGCGGACGCGCGAACGAAGGACCTTGGCCTTGCCGACGTAGAGGACGGCGCCTGCCGCGTCGAGGAACAGGTAGCAGCCCGGCGAGGTCGGCAGGGCGCCGAGCTTCGCGGTGACTTCTTCTGCGAGGGCTACGTCTTGTCGCACGTCAGTACACGAACGGGACGATCCGGTACTTGACCTTCTTGCAGTACGTGTCCCAGTCCGCGCCGTACTTCTTGGCGCAGACCTTGTGGTCGCGCCGCTCGCGGTCGATCAGCAGCGGCGCGAAGTAGATGAAATAGAAGTACGGCGGGACGTGAGAGATGCCGGTCGGCAGGCACCACGCCAGCGCCATCATCAGATCGCCGAGGTAGTTGGTGTGCCTGGCGAGGCCCCACCAGCCAGAGGTGAGCAGCTTGGTGCCACGCTGAGTCTGGATGAAGGTCGGCGGCTTGCCCCAGATCTTCGCGTCGGGGTGGGTGCGAAAGGCGTGCTTCTGCAGGTTCGAGGTCCGAAACACGTAGTACCCGGCGAAGTTGAGCGCCACGATCCCGAGCACAGCGGGGATCGACAGCTCGGGCCGGTGATAGACGAGGTACTGCGCCTGCAGCGAGAAGTTGAAGGGCATCCAGACCACGAAGCCGAACAGCAGCATGAAGCCGTAGTTCTCGTAGTTGATGTCCCACGTCGTGAGCATCGCGTTCTCGAAGACGTAGAAGTCCGCGACGTACCAGAGCTGGAACAGGCACACGAGGGCCATCGCCAGGCTGACCGAGCCGTCGCGCTCGTACTGCGCCGCGGCCATCGCGAACGTGATGACGATCCAGGTCGTCATCCCGATCTTGGACTCGAAGAAGAGCTTGAGATCGAAGTCCTTGATCCGCGGGTTGAGCGCGGTGCCCATGAAGTAGTCGTAGATGAAGATCTCGGTCCGATATTCGGTGCGCGTCGACGAGAAGCCGTACAGATAGAGGAAGGCGCTGAACGTGAACGCGCACAGGACCGCGATCGCGAGCATGGGCCCGAGCTCGGCCAAGACCGCCCGACCGGTCACGAGGCCAGCCGCGTAGAGGCCAGCGCCGAGGGCGAGCGTCACGATCAGCGAGGCGAGGCCGTTGAGCTTGTACGGGATACGCAGCCCGTCGCGCTGGGGGATGCCCTGCACCACCTTGCCCGGCAACAGGACCTGGAGCGCGACCTGGAACGCGAGCCAGCCGCCCACGAACAGCGCCGCGCGCGGCGTAGGCCACGGGATGTCGCCGAGCAGCGAGGGGCCGGGCAGCACCAGCGCGCCGCCGTGGCGGTGAATCACGATCCACAGGTAGAGCGAGATCAACGGTAGGAGCGTGATGAACAGGACGGCGCCGGCGGGCCCACCGAAGTGGCTCGCCTCGTCCTTCTTCACCTTGCCCCGGGCCTGCTCGGCTGCCGGGACGCCGTCGAGGGCGACGTCGGTCATGGCCGAGGCGTCGCACAAGTCCGGCGCCGCGCCTAGAAGAGCCCAACCATCATCAGCCCAGGGGCGACGCCGTCGCTCGAGGCGATGGGTGAGGGGATGACGACGGGCCGCGGCGCGGGGCGCGACTGCGGCGCGGTCGGCACCTCCTGGGGGAGGTCGGGCCGGAGCGGATCGATGTAATACGGGTCGGACGGGCCCGAGGGGGTCGGCTGTGGCATCACGGGCTCGGGCGGCGGGATGAAGCTGTTCCCGTCGTCTTGTGACTTGGTCACCAGGGCTGCTACCGCGTGGACCGTGAGCACCCCGGACCACGCGGAGAGCACCGCCCAGCCGGGCCGGCCGCTCTCGTCGCGCGCCGCCTGCACCGCCGTGAGCACGGCCTGCGGGGCCATCAGCGTGAGCTCGGGGATCGAGATGTAATACGGCGTGTAGCCATTTTTCCCGGCGAGCGAGCCGATCGCCGCCGACGAGAACATCAGGTTCGTCGCCGCCACGAAGCTCAGCCCGAGCCGTGTGTCGACCCGCGTCTCCCCTGGCGCGCCGAGGCTCCACGTCGAGAACACCGTGAGCGCGCCGGTCCAGATGCCGGGCAACAGAGGCAGCAGCGCGAGGCCCTCCTCGTCGTCGTCCTCGACCGCGACGAAGACCGAGAGGCCGCTCAGCGTGACGGTCTGCGCGCCCGCGACGACGGACTGCGCGATCATCCACGACTCGGCGGGCTCCTCGTGGCGCCCCACCTTGCCGCCCGTGTACGCGGTGAAGGTGATGTCCGAGGCGACGAGGGAGGCGCCGAGCGCGATCACCGCCACGATCCCCGCGGTGTCGTCGTCGGCGTGGGCCTCTCGAGGCGCGGCGAGCGCGAGTAGCCCCGCGGCCGTGGCCGCGGCGACGCGGCGCTTCACCCCGTGCGCCCCTCCACCAGGCGCACGTACATCGCGGCGATCTTGTTCGAGGGCTCGAGGTCCAACGCACGCTTGAACGCCTCGAGCGCCTCGACCTTACGCTCCAACATGAAGAGCGTCACGCCGAGCTGAATCCGCGCGTGGACGTAGTTGGGGTTCGCCGCGCACGCCGCCTCGAACGCGGCCTGGGCCTCGCCGAGATCGCCGCGTTCGCGGTGGAGGACCCCGAGCCGGGCGTGCAGGTCCGCGAACGCTGGGCGCAGGCCGGTCGCTTTTTGGAGCTCACGGACGGCGTCGTCCATGTAGCCGATGTCCGCGTAGGCTTGGGCCGTCGCGGCGTGCATGTTGGCGATCTTTCCGAGCGCGTACGAGTCCTCGATGCCGCCTGTCATCGAGGGCGTCGAGCTCGCGCGCAGCCGTTCGAAGACCTCTCGTCCGGCGGCGTAGTCGCCGAGATCGTTGTAGGCGACCGCGAGGTTCAGCACGGCCTCGGTGTAGGTCGGGTTGACCTCGACGGCGCGTTCGAAGGCCTCCTTCGCACCCTCGAAGTCCCCGCGCTCGTGACGGACCTTCCCCAGCATGTTGTGCACGTCTGCGAGGCGGTCGTTGCGCTCGACGATCTGCAGGAGGAGCGGCTCCGCGTGGTCGTACTCGCGCCGATCGAAGTGCTCCTTCGCGGCCACGATCTTGTGCTTCAGCCGATCGTCCATCCTCTCGATCTCTACCACCCTCCGGTTCGGTTCGGCCGTTTCCATTGTTGGCCGCCCAGGCCTATGCAGGCCTTCAGCTTGCTCCGACCCCCTGGCGCTGGTAGACGAACGCCGTGGCGGCCGAAGAAGTCGAGCAGCAATCGCCGCCCCCCGCGTCGGTGAGCCCGCCGCGCAGCGCGACGCCTCGTCCGTCGGCGAAGCTCGGACCCAAACACGTCGTGCCGCTGGGCGGGGCGCAGATGAGCGCGCGCAGGCGTGTGCTCGAGTCGCGCCTGCCGGTGGAGCCCGACCCTGACGAGTCGGCCGACCCGAGCTCGTCCACGGGGGTGCCCGACACGCTCGAGCCTTCTGCCTACTCGCTGCGGGGCGGGGCGCTCGGCGCTGGCGGCTCGCGCGGCCCGGTCTCCGAACGCGCCCGCGGGGAGCTCGAGGGGCCCTCGGCTCCGCGATCCGCGCTCGGCTCCGGCCCTCGTTGGCTCGGCCGCGAGGGCAGCGGCGCCGAGCGAGCTCCTGGCTCGTCGGCCCACGCCGGGCCGGTGCTCGCCATGTCCCCGCGCATGACCGCGCTCTTCGGTGGGCTGTTCGGCCTGGCCACCGTCACGACGATCATCGCGCTGCTGATCCAAGGAGCGCCACCCCGAGACGATCGAGCGGCCGCGGCCGCGGCGGCGAGCGCGAGCGCCCCTGTTGAGGCGGCGGCGGCCGCCGCGCTCCAGGTCCCCACCCCGAAGAAGCGCGAGCGCACGAAGCTGCCTGGGCCGTGGCGCATCGCCGATATCGCCAAGGACCCTGCGGTTCGCGTCGTGGAGGACACGATGGGCAGGCGGTCCTTCATCGCCGCGCTCGGCGAGAAGGGCGTCCCCAAGGACCAGGTCTATCGCGTCCTCAAGGCGTTCGACGAGCTGAAGAAGTTCGACAAGACAGGCAAGAACGACAAATTCATCGTCGCGCTGGATCGCAAAGACTCCCGCGTCGTCGCCTTCGAATACATCGTCTCGCCGCTCGAGGTCCTTCAGGCGAAGGAGGTCGATGGCCTGCTCGTCGCCGCGCAGCTGGACATGAAGATCGCCGAGGAGGAGGTCGTCGGCGCCTTCTACGTCGGCAAGAGCTTCGCGCGCTCTGCCGAGTGGGGTGGCTTCGAGCCGGATCTCGCGCGCGTCATCGACGAGGCGTTCGCCGGCAAGACCTCGCACGAAGGGCTCGATGAGGGGGGCTTCGTCCGCGTCGTCGCGACTGAGGTCACCGCGCTCGGAGAGTTCGTCCGCTACAAGAACGTCGTCGCGCTCGAGTACAAGCCGCCGGACCCGGCCGCCACGCCGCTGCGGGCCTATTCGTACCAAGGGGTCGGCGCGCGCGGTTACTTCGACGACAAGGGGCGGCAGCCCGACGGGAGCGGCTGGGGCTCGCCGACGCCAGGCGCGCCCATCACCAGCCGCTTCAACCCGAAGCGCATGCACCCCGTGCTCAAGAAGGTCATGCCCCACAACGGGACCGACTACGGCGCCCCGACCGGGACGCCGATCTACGCCGTGTTCCGGGGCAAGCTCACGCACGTCGGCCCGGCGGGGCCGTGCGGGCTCATGGTGGCCATCATGCACCCCAACGGGATCGAGAGCGGGTACTGCCACATGTCGAAGATCGCGCCGGGCCTCAAGGTCGGCGCGACGGTCGGCACGCGCCAGAACATCGGCCAGGTCGGCACGACCGGTCGTTCGACCGGCCCTCACCTGCACTTCTGGACGAAGAAGAACGGCAAATTCTTCGACTCGGAGACGCTCAAGATCGACGGCTTCCGGGTGATCCCCGTGGAAGAGCGCGCCGCGTACCAAGCTCGCAAGGCGGAGCTCGACGCGCGCCTCGACGGCATCGCGCTCCCCGACCCGCCCCCGGCCGAGGCCCTCGCGAAGGCGCCTGCGCCAGCCGACGACACCCGACCCGACGTCGGCGCCGGGGGAGATGACGAGGCCGCCGACGCGCCGAAAGCGGCCGCGAAGGCTCCGAAGAGCGACAAGCCGCTTCAGATCGATCCCGGGGACGGCGACGAAATCATCGGGGCCGACCTGAAGAAGTGACCCCCAGACGAGCTTCGTGGTTTGCAGGCTTCTCTTGCCTCTCGCTGGTCGCCTCGTGCGCCGACCCAGCGCCGCCGCATGCCCTCCCCGAGCCGTCCCCCGACGTGACCCTCCCGGCGCCACCCTCGGCGTCGGTCACCGCGTCGGCTCCTCGCGTCGTCCTGTCGGTGGCCCCGAGCCCGGCGCCGGCGCCGCGCTCCGGGAGTCGCTTCGCCGTCGTCGTCGCGCCGGGGTGGGTCGACGTGGTGGATAGCGGCGCGAGGCTCGAACCGGGGTGCAAGCCCGGCGCGGCCTCGGGTCACACGCAGACGGTGGCGGGCGGCAAGCTCGATGGGCCCGCGCTGAAGGCCTGCTTCGCCGCGCTCAAGAGCCGAGCGCCGGAGGAGACGCAGCTCACGCTCTACGCGGACAAAAGCGTGGAATACGCGCTCCTCGTGGCGGTGATGGACGCGGCGCGTGACCACCTGCCGGAGATGCACCTCGCGGTGCAACCGGCCGCATCGCCCTGAGCGGGCTCTCGAACGCGGCGACGCGCATCGCCCTGAGACAAAAGCAAGGCGCCGCAGGTCGAGACCCGCGGCGCGTCGTGGTGGCTTCGGAGCCGACCGGCAGGCTAGCGCTTGGAGTACTGGAAGCGCTTGCGGGCGCCCGGCTGACCGTACTTCTTGCGCTCCTTCTTGCGGGCGTCGCGGGTGAGGAAGCCGGCGCGCTTGAGCGGCGGGCGGCGCTCGCCGTCGGCCACGCACAGGGCTCGGGCGATGCCGTGCCGCATCGCCTCGGCCTGCGCCGCGTGGCCGCCGCCAGCGACGGTCGCGACGACGTCGTACTCCTCGAGGACCTCGATGAGCTCGAGCGGCTGCCGCATGATCATGCGGGACGTCTCGCGCTCGAAGTACGTGTCAGCGCTGCGCTTGTTGACGGTGATCGTGCCCGTGCCGGCCTTGAGCCAGACGCGAGCGACGGCGGTCTTCCGCTTGCCGGTGGCGTAGAAAGTTTCGCTCATGGTCCTGTCTTACTTCGAGAGGGGCTCGGGCTTCTGGGCCGCGTGCGGGTGATCGGGGCCGCCGTAGACCTTCAGCTTGGTGAGGAGCTGACGACCGAGGACGTTCTTCGGGAGCATGCCCTTGACCGCCTTCATGATGGGCAGCTCGGGCTTGCGCTCGATGAGGTCGCCGTAGACCTCGCTGCGGAAGCCGCCGGGCTCACCGCTGTGGCGCACGTACTCCTTCTGCTCGAGCTTGCGGCCCGTCAGCTTCACCTTCGACGCGTTGACCACGACGACGAAGTCGCCGGTGTCGACGTGAGGCGTGAAGGTCGGCTTGTTCTTCCCGCGCAGCACCGTCGCGATGCGGCTCGCGAGGCGACCCAGGGGAAGGTCGGTCGCGTCGACCACCCACCACTTGCGCTCGGGGGAAGCCTGCGCCGGCTTCGCGACGAAGCTCTTCGGGACAGGAGAGGACTGGACAGGCGTCGAGGAGGCGTTCATATCTGGCTTGGGACTGACGGCGACGCGAGTAAGCGACGCCAAAAGGGGTGAGGCGTTTACGACCTGGCTCGCGCCGAGTCAAGCGACATTGAGACTACGGCTTCTTCGCGTCGGCAGAAGGGCTTGTGGGAGGGCTCTTCGCGGGGGCGACCGGAGCGCTCGCCGCCGGAGCCTTCGGCGGTGGGGCGTTCGGGGCCGCGGCGCCTGGTGAGCCAGGCCCTGCGGAAGGCGGCCCAGCCGGGGTAGGTGCCGCCGGGGTAGGTGCCGCCGGGGTAGGTGCCGCCGGAGCAGGTGCAGCAGCGGAGGCGGGCGGAGCGGGCTCGGTCTTCGAGTCGGCCGCGTTCTTCTTGAGCTTCTCGAGCTTGCCGGCGACGTCCTCCAGCAGGCTCTTCGCGTCGTCGGCGCACGAGCCCATCGGGTAGCTCTGGAGGTATTCGGTCGCCTTCAGGGACGCGCGGGTGGGGTCGACGTCTTCGCCCTCCGTGACCATCGCGCGGACCTGCGCGCAGAGCGCGACCTCGGCGAGGGACTTGGTCTGCGCGGCCTTCTCACGGTACTTCGCGGCGAGCGCCTTGTCGGAGCCTTCGTAGAGCTGGGCGAGCTGCATGGCCGCGACGTACGCGCTGGGATCGGAGCCGAACTCGTCGGCGACGCGCCGGAGCGCGAGCACCTGGAGCGAGCTCTTGCTGCCCGTCGCTGCGACCTCCCACAGGTACATCAGCTCGCGCGCGCTCTGTGCGCCCTTGATGGTCGACTCGAGGCCTTGCCCCTTGTCGAGCAGCTCGAGCGCCTCCTTGTGCTTGTTGCTCTGCGCGAGCGAGAGCCAGGTCTGCGGGGCGTCGGGGATCGCCGCCGTCGCGATGGGCACCGCGACGGGGTCGAGGGCGGGGGCCGACTTCTTGGCGTCGGTGGGTGAGTTGGGCGTCGGCGTCGGCTCGCGATCGGCGAGCGCGACCGGCACCGGCATCGGCGGCAAGGCGGTCTCACGCGGGTCGTCGCTGGCGGACACCGTCGTGACCGTGGGCACGCGCGACAAGACGTGGCCGCCACGCACGACCTGCTGGCCCACGGGTGAGGTGACCACCGCAGACCCTTGAGAGACCAGCACGTCGAGGTCCGACTCGCGCCTCGCCAGCGACACGGAGGAGCCGGCGGGCGCCGAGACGAGCGCCTCGCCGGCGACGACGTCGACCGGGATGCCGGCCGCGTCGAACGTCGCCGCGCCACGCAGCAGGCTGAGGTGGACGAGGGACTCGGACACCGAGACGACCTCGACCGTCGCCCCGGGCTCGACGACGAGCCGACCGCCGCCCGGAAGCGCGAAGCTGCGCTGCTTCGTGCCGGCCGCGAACACGTCGGTGGTGGGGCCCTCGGTCGTCGCGTGGGCGGAGCGGCGCTCTGCGCCTTCTTCGCTGGTGCGACCGATCAGCAGGCCGGCGCCGAACATGCCGAACGCCGCCGCGAAGAGCAGCGCAGTGCGAGCCACCCGCGGCCTCGCCTCGAGGGCCGGCCGCCGCGCGGGCGCAGGCAGATCGTCGCGCAGTCGCGACCAGATGCGCTCGACGCGCGCGTCGTCGGCGTGATCCTTCAGCTCGCGAGGATCGATGCTCGGGAGACGGCTCATCGAACGGTCCTCCGGGGAGCCCGGTGGTGGGTGAGGGGGACATCTCGGCCGTGGGGGGCGCGGCGACACCGTCATGGCGCCGGACGCGGGGGCCTCTTCTTCATCTTCGCGGGCGGCCTCTTGCTCGCCCGCCGTGTCGTCGCTCGCCTGCGGATCGACGAAATGCTGCTCGAGGAACTTCTGCGCGCGGCTGATACGTCGCTTCACGGTCGCCAGCGAACAGCTCGTGAGCCTCGCGACCACGTCGAGCTCGTGACCCTCGACGTAGCGGAGCGTCCACGCGATGCGCTCGTCGGTCGCGAGGGTGCGGAGCAGGGCGTAGATCTGAGCCAGCTGTGCGCGCGTGTGCGGCGACGCGTCGCTCGAGGTGATGGAGTCGAGGTCGACGGGATCTGCGCCGCGGCCGAGGCCGAGCAGGCTCATCAGCCGGGCTCGGCGCAGGCGTGACCTCACCGCGAAGACGACGATCGAGCCGAGCCAGGAGCGGAAGGCCGCGGGCTCGGCGAGGTCGGACAGGCGCCCGAAGGCCTTGATGAAGGAGTCGTGGACGACGTCTTCGACGTCGCGCGCCGACCCCTCGATGCGCGTGGCCAGGTGGATCGCGAAGGAGACGTGCTTGCGGTAGAGGGCTTCGAGGGCGAGCGGGTCGCCCGACCGCGCGATCGACACGATCTGGGCGTCGGAGAGCTCGATCAGGCTCGTGAGCGCGCGGGTCTTGAGCGACAACGGCGCTTCGTCGAGGGCGGGCGCCTCGCGGCGGCGGCGGGCCCCCTTGGCGGCTGGGGGGGCGGGGGACAACGCCGGCTCGGGCAGGGCCGTCGGGCGGGCGGTCGCCGGGCTCGCCCCTGATCGTTCGACCAGCCGCAGGTGACCAGGGCTCGGGGTCGAGCCGCCGTTCGGGCTGCTGGGGGAGGGGGGGCGTGTCACCTTCATGACGATCAAACGCGAGGCGCGTGGGGATTCACGGGAGAAGGCCGCCCACGGATCTTGGACGCCCGAGGCCCGTACAAGGGCTCACCCGAGCCTCGTACGATCTTCCGACCAGACATGAAAGGATGCGGCACAAGGTTTGTTTTACCAACGGGCCTGCGCAAGAATCCTAACGGTGCGTCGACCGACGGGGTGTTTGAACCCTGGCGAGGCTCGCCGCACCGACTGAGTGGGGAGCCCTACCTTCGATGAGCGACCAAAACCCGGACTCCCTGCCGCCCGAGACCGTCCGTGCGGGCACGGTCATTGGGCACTACCGGGTCGTGCGTCGCCTGGGTGTCGGCGGGATGGGCGAGGTCTACCTCGTTCAGCACACCGGCACCGACGAGATGTTCGCCATGAAGGTCCTGCTCTCGCAGACCATCTCCGACGCGAGCGCGCTCGATCGGTTCCGTCGTGAGGCCCGCACGCCGGCCCGCATCGAGAGCGATCACGTCGTCAGGGTCACCCACGTCGACGTCTCCGAGGAGCTGAAGGGCGCGCCGTACCTGGTCATGGAGTACCTCCGCGGCGAGGACCTCGACCAGCAGCTGCTCCAGAGCGGCCCCATGCAGCCGAGGGACGTGGTCACGTATCTGCAGCAGGTGGCGCGCGTGCTCGACAAGGCGCACGCGAAGGGCATCGTTCACCGCGATCTGAAGCCCGAGAACATCTTCATCACCCGCCGCGAGGACGGCACCCCCCACGTCAAGATCCTCGACTTCGGCATCGCGAAGTACACGGCCGGCGCGGGCGACATGGTCAGCAAGACAGCGACCTCGCCCGGGCAGATCTACGGCACGCCGCTCTACATGGCGCCCGAGCAAGCGAAGGGCGAGTCGAAGAAGATCTCACCGCAGACCGACATCTGGGCGCTCGGGCTGATCGCGAACCGGATGCTCTCCGCCAAGGACTACTGGGACGCCGAGACGCTCACCGCGCTCATCGCGCAGGTGGTCTACGAGCCCATGCAGAAGCCGAGCGCGCGCTCGAGCGACTTCGCGTTCGGCGCGAAGTACGACGCGTGGTTCATGCAGTGCTGCAACCGTGACATCGACTCTCGCTTCGCGACCGCGGGCGAGGCGGTGTTCAAGCTCGGCCAGGCCCTCGACGTGATCGACCCCGATGCAGCCTACGCGCCCGGTCGGCCGTCGAGCCTGATGGCGGCGCCGCCTCCTTCGCTGAGGGTCGCGGAGTCGAGACCGCTCTCGAAGACCGAGCTGCAGCTCGCGCAGACTGGCATCAGCGGCCCCCCCAAGAGCGAGAAGGGCACGCTCCTCAAGGTGGCGGGCGGCGCCGCGGCCGCCGCGCTGCTCGTCGGCGCCGTGCTGTTCGCGACGAAGAAGCCCGGCGACGCGCACGGGTCTCGGCCCTCGGCCGTCGAGGACACCTCGTCCGCGACGCGCCGCACGCCCGCCAAGGTCGGCGCAGTCACCGCGAGCACCGGGGCGCTCGTCACGCCCGCGACCAGCTCGCCGACCGCCAGCGCGACCGCCTCGAGCGCGAGCGCCGAGCCCACCGCGTCGGCGAGCGCCGAGCCGACCCCGTCCTCGACGGTCGAGCCGAGGGCCGGCACGGGCAAGCCGGTGCGCCCCAAGACGAGCGGCGCCCCGACGGCGACGGTCGGGCCTACCGCCCCGCCCCCGCCCCCTCCCCCCGCGACCCAAGATCCCCTCAAAGATCGCCTCTAGCGACGGGCACAGTGTGACGGATTGGCGGCGCGCCGCGGCGGGCCGGTATGATCGCTGCCGGATGATCCGGCGTCGTTCCTCGTGGGTCCTGCTCTGCGCTCTCACGCTGACCGCGGTGAGCGCGCGTGACGCCAGCGCAGACGTCGCCAGCGCCGACAAGCTCTTCGCCGAGGGCAAGGCGCTCATGGAAGAGGGCAAGGTCCGACTCGCCTGCCAGAAGTACGAGGCGAGCTTCGACGCCGACCCGGCGCTCGGCGCGCTGCTCAACCTGGCCGACTGCTTGGAGCGAGACGGCCGGCTCGCGAGCGCGTACGGGCGCTGGGGCGACGCGATGGCGCTTGCGCTGCGCAAGACCGACCCTCGCTCCACCTTCGCGCAAGAGCGGCGTGACGCGCTCAAGCCGAAGCTCTCCTTCGTGACCCTCAAGGTCGACGGCGCGCTCCCGCCCGAGCTGTTCGTGTTCAAGGGCGACACGAAGCTCTCAGCGGGGGCGTTCGGCACCGCCCTGCCGACGGATCCCGGCGAGACGGTCGTCCAGGTCGTCCGCGGCCAAGACGAGGTGCTCTGGGAGACCAAGGTCGTCTTGGGCCAGGCCGAGGAGCAGACGGTCGTCGTGCCGCTCGAGCAGATCGTGAAGCAGAACCCGTCGGTGATGAAGAAGCGTCAGAGCGTCGAGGGCGGAGGCGGAGGCGGCGTGGGCGAGGCCCCCGAGGGCTTCTGGAGCACCCAGCGCATCGCCGGGTTCATCGTCGGCGGCGCCGCGATCCTCGGCGCTGGCGCCGGCTTCGCGCTCGGGGGCATTGCGCTCGACAAGTCGGCGGATCTCGACGCCGAGTGCACGACCACCGAGCCGCGCTTCTGCACGGAGACCGGCAACGCCATCCGAGACGACGCCGCCGGCTACGCGACCGCGAGCACGTGGACGCTGATCGGCAGCGGCATCGTCGCCGCCGTGGGGATCACGGTCATCGCGACTGCGCCGAACGACTACGCGAAGCTCGAGGACCGCGCCTTCGTGGTCCCCTGGGTGTCGCCAGAGGGTGGCGGCTTCGTGGCGAGGGCGCGGTTCTAATGGCGTCGCAACGCGCCGCGAGGGTCCGCTTAGCGGCGGCGCTCGCGCTCGTCGGCGCGACGATCGGCTTCGGCGCGTGCGCCGAGATCCTCGGCGTCGACGGCGAGTTCGAGGACGTCGTCCAGGCGTTCTGCAAGTGTGACGGCCTGGACGAGCGGTGGAGCCGAGACTTCACCGGCGCCGAATATTTCACCTGCGAGGAGTGGGTCGGCGCGCGCTTCGAGGCGCGCCCGGATCTGGTGACCGGCTGGCTCGACACCTTCGACGAAGCGGGTTGCCACCAATGCAGCGCCGCGGAGGCGTGCGCCAGCGCAGCGCCCCTGTGTGTCGAGGAAGGCGAGCCGTGCATCAGCGACGACTCCTGCTGCGGATACTCCGCCGACTTCCCCGCCAAGGCCTACTGCGGCCTCGCCCTCGTCGGTCCCAAACAGTACGAGCCGCGCTGCTTCGCCGATCCCGACTATGACACCTGCACAGGTCCCGGTGAGCCCTGCACCGGAAACGAGGACTGTTGCGGGGACGAAGGGCTCGCGAGCAACTGCCCCCGTCGAGTCGGGGATCGAGCAGTGCGTGGTGTTGTGCGACCCGGTGAACGACGCCGCCTGCCCTGGCTGCTGCGCGCTCGTTCGGTACGATCTCGAGGCGGAGGCGGACGAGGTCGGCGGCGTCTGCCTGGGCAGCCTCCCTGGGAGATGCCCCCTCGTGTGACGACCTCTGCCTCGGCTCCTGTGGGATCGGCTATGGCTGCTCGCCGACCTTCTACCCCCTCGCAGAGCCGTCGGTGCTGCCTGGGCTGTACGTCAACGTCTGCGTGCCGATCATCAGCCCATGAGCCTCGCGGCTACTCTTTGCCTGGCGTGAGCTGGGCCGAGAAGACGAGTGGGTCTGTCGTCGGGAGCTTGCAGCTGCCTCGGATGCAGACGTACGCGGTCGGGAGGCCACGCCGCGCGGTCTTGCCTTCGAGCAGCGGCGAGAGCGAGCGAAGCTCCTCGTCCAGTCCGTCACGCGCCAGCAGCACGACTTTGTTGGGCACGAAGCGCGCTCGGAGCGGGGCGAGCAGAGCGTCCTCCGCTTCCCCCTCCCCGGGGGACACAACGACCACTTGCAGCGCCTCGTCGAGGTAGGTGTCGAGCGCCGTGTGCAACTTGGCGTGCGCCGTCGAGCCCCCGGCGAGGTTCGTCGAGAAGCGCGATAGGACCCCCTCGGCGCGCTGCCGGTAGGCCTCATCGCCGGTAAGCTCCGCGAGGCGGAGGAGGTTCAGCGCCGTGACGGCGTTACCCGATGGCTCAGCGCCGTCGTAGATCGGGAGCTCGCGGACGATGAGTCGTGGACCGTCGTCTGGCGTCGAGAAATAGCCCCCCATCGGGGCTGCGAAGGCGGCGTCGAGCGCCCCCTGAAGGAGGATGGCTTCGCGCAGCCAGCGAGGCTCCCCCGTCGCGTCGAACAGGTCCAAGAGGCCCTGGGTCATGAACGCGTAGTCGTCCAGGGTTGCCGGCGGGCCGAGCTTGCCTTCGCGAAATGATCGCGCGAGCGCGCCGGTCTCGCCCCGCATCGTCTCGAGGACGAACGACGCCGCGTTCTGCGCCGCCTCCAGGTAGTCGTCGCGTTCCAGGGCAAAGGCCGCCCGCGCCAGCGCGCTGACCATCAGCCCGTTCCAAGAGGCCAGGATCTTGTCGTCCTTCAGCGGTGGCTGCCTGCGCGATCGGGCCACGTAGAGAACGCTCCGGATCGCGTCAAGCCGACCCTCGTCATCCGACGAGCCGCTGCGCTTGAGCACGCTGCGTCCGTCGACGTCCCCGTTCGCCGTGACCCCGTAAGCCACCGCAGCGACGCTCGCGTCCTCCGCGCCGAGCGCCGCCACCAGCTCGGCCGGCGTCCAGGTGAAGAAGAGCCCCTCTTCGTGCTCCCCGCTCGGCCCTGGGCTGTCTGCGTCCGTGGCGGAGTGGAACCCGCCGCCAGGATCGGTCATCTCGCGGACGACGTAGTCCAGCGTCTCGCTCGTGATCCGGGCATAAGCTGCGTGCCGCGTGATCTGGTACGCGTCGAGGTAGACCGCGGCCAGCTGGGCGTTGTCGTAGAGCATCTTCTCGAAGTGGGGGACCGTCCACGTGCGGTCGACCGCATAGCGATGGAAGCCGCCGCCGACTTGGTCGTAGACGCCGCCCGCAGCCATCCGGTCCAGCGTGTACGTAGCCATCATGAGACCTTCGCGGTCGCCGGTGCGCCGGTAGAACCGCATGATCAGCTCGAGGTTGACCGGGGTCGGGAACTTGGGCGCGCGACCGAACCCACCCCACTGCGGATCGAACGTCGAACGGTATCGATCGATCACCCGCGTCATGGCTGCCGAGTCGGGAACACTGCCAGGGGCCGTTGGCTCCGCGGCGCGCCGAAGTCGATCGCTCAGCTCCTTGGCCTCGGAGACCACCGCCTCCGGGCTCGTGGCGTAGCGCTCGGCGAGCTCGCGCAAGATGGTTAGAAATCCCTTCTTCGCGCCTCGATCGCCGTCGCGTGCCGGGAAGTAGGTTCCCCCGAAGAAGGGCTCACGGTGAGGTGTCAACACCACGGTGGTCGGCCACCCGCCGCGTCCTGTCAGGAGCTGAACTGCCTTCATGTAGACATCGTCGACGTCTGGGCGCTCCTCGCGGTCGACCTTCACCGCAACGAAGTGTTCGTTGAGGTAGCGCGCGATCTCCTCGTCCTCGAACGACTCGCGCTCCATCACGTGGCACCAGTGGCACGTCGAATAGCCGATCGATACGAGCACCGGCTTGCCCTCACGCGCGGCGCGCTCGAACGCCTCGTCACCCCACGGGTGCCAGTTCACAGGGTTGTGCGCATGCTGGAGCAGGTACGGGCTCGTCTCGAGGATCAGGCGATTCGTGAAGGTGGGCCTCCCATCCGCGAGCACGTGCCTCGTCCTCGGTTGGTATCCCGGGCCCTTGTCCCCGAGCGCGCTCGCGAGCCGCGCTGAGAGCGCCGCGTCGGGAGCCACGATCCCCGGCAACGGGGGATCGGCGAAGGCGGTGATTGGAGCCACCTGGGAAGGTGCGCCCGCTCCCTCGTCAGAACCTGTGCCAAGCAACGCGACCGCCACCAACGCGAGCAGGGCGAGAACGCTCGCGGCCACCCAGCGCAGTGGGGCGCGGCGCCGGCCGTCCCGCCCGCCGCCCCTGCCGTCGCCGTCACCCATCCGTGTCAGCTCCTCCGCGCGTCAGCCCCGCGCGCCGCGCGATTCCAGTCCGCAAGGCCAAAAATGAGCCGTTACGCACCTCGCCCGCCATCGACTCGAGGGTTGTTCGCTTCGCGGCCATCGGCTGGCCGTCTCCGGCCAACGTCGTTCATGCTCACCCTGCAATACGTTACCTATGACGCTGTCACGGAAAAGTCCAAGGGTGGTCGCCTTAGCGGTCGCGGTCCTGTCGGTCGGCTGCGGCGATGACGAGGGGACGGGAGGGACGGGTGGCTCAGGGGGCGCGCCAGCGTGCGTCGAGCTCGCCGACGGGCGCTGCGTCGAGGAGACCTTCCAGAACCCGCCGCTGCTCGAGCCCAACGCCGACGGCGTGTACGGACTCACCCTGCAGCCGACGGAGATCACCCTCGACGGGCAGCGCCATTGCGGCCGGGCGTACAACGGCCTCTACCCCGCGCCGACGATCGACACACGAACGAGCGCCGAGCCGCGCCAGGTTCGCGTCGATCTCAGGAACGCCTTCACGAAGAGCGACTACCGCGCGCTCAGCCAGGGGGCGTGCACGTGCGTCGACAGCGAGACGGGCGAGAGCTGCACGCCGAGCGCCCACGGGCACGGCGGCAGCTGTCAGTGCACGACCGAGGACGGCAACACTTGCCACATGTTCGACTTCAACGTGACGAACCTGCACGCGCACGGCTCCCACGTTCGCCCCGACTACGCGGCCGGCGGCGGCTGCGTCGAGGAGGACGGCCTGTCGTGTCGCGGCTGCGAGGCAGACGCGAGCGCCGAGCCGCGCGAGTGCTTCTTCGCGGACGACGTCATCTCGCGCGTCGAGCCGGGCGAAGGCGTCCGGCACCGTTGGGACATCGACGAGGACGGCCTCCACCACGCGGGCCTCAACTGGTACCACCCGCACATCCACGGGAGCACCGCGATCCAGGTGGCCTCCGGCGCGACGGGGCCTGGATCGTCCGCGGCGCGCTCGACGGATCCCCGGGATCAAAGACGCGCGCGAGCGCATCCTGTTGATCACGACGCCGCCGACCAGCTACGAGCCGCTCGCCGAGGGAGAGCCCTGCGACGAGGACCACCTCACCTTCAACGACTTCGCCGTGCTGGGCGACACCGACGCGAAGCAGACCAACCTCATCAATGGCGTGCGCCGCCCCCGCGTGCTCATGCCGCCTGGGCAGATCGAGCGCTGGAGGCTGCTGCATGGCGCCTTCCTGGACGAGATCACGCTCGCGGTGTTCCGGGGTCTCGACGCCGACTGCGCCGATCTCGACCTTACGGCGCCGCCCGTCGCGCTCACCCAGATCGGACGAGACGGCGTGCCCATGGCGCAGCCCGAGTCGGGCGAGGCTGGCCCTTCGCGCCGCCCTACGTGTTCATGGCTCCCGGCTATCGCGTGGAGGCGTTGCTCGATGGCAGCCAGCTCGCGCACGGCGACACCCTGTGTCTGATGTCCGGACGTTTTCTGCAAGAGGACACGACCGACCCGACGGGCGACGCGCTCACCCCGGAGGAGATCCTCCAGGTGGCATCGAATGGAGACCTGGTCGCCATCGTCAACGTCACCAGCGCGGCCGGCACGCCGACCGAGACGCAGATGCCCGATCTCGACGCAGTGGCCGCCGAGTCCCCCACCATGATGCTCCAGGGCGGCGCGGTCGACGCGCTCGCGCGCTGCGAGGAGGCGGCGACGATCAGCGAGCCGAGCGAGATCGAGCAGCTCAGCTTCATGTGGCCGATCTTCACCAATCAGGAGGGCTTCGACGACTGCGCGTGCCCCGACCATAACCTCAACTGCAAGAACTTCGAGACGACCGACCGCGACAAGTATCCGTACGACCGCGTGCTCACCGTGGGCGACGTCGACCATTGGCGGTTGATGTCCGGCTTCGACGGGCACCCGTTCCACATCCACATCAACCCGTTCCTGGTCTGCCCCGTCCCCGAGGACGGGCCGACCGCGAAAGAGCCGCCTGTTCGAGCCGCCGTTCGCCCATTGGCGCGACACCTACCTGGTGAACTTCGACCGCGTGGTCGACGTGGTCACCAGTATCGCTCGTACGCCGGGTCGTACGTCTACCATTGCCACAAGCTCACCCACGAGGACCACGGGATGATGGAGAACCATCCGGGTCTGCGATCCGGCCGTCGATGAGTGCGACACGTTGTGCTCCGGCGGGGAGTGCGGCTGGAGGAAGCCTGCGCGCCTGGGGACGACGACTGCGTCCGCGCCCTCACCGCCACCGATTGCCTCGTCGACCCCACGGTCTGCCCGGAGGCGTTGCTGCGCTGCACCACGTGCGACGAGGGCGATGGGCTGTCCGCCCAGGCCCATTGCTCCGCGGTCGTGCACGTGGACGGCGAGCAGCGCTGTGTCCCCGGGTGCCTGGCCGACGCCGACTGCCCGCTCACCGACGCGTGCGACGCGCTGGGCGAGTGTGTGCCGGCGCCCTGCTCTCCCCCGTGCGGGCCGCCCGCGATGTGTGAGCACGGGGTGTGTGTGCCCTGACCGGAGCCTGATACGCTGCCCTTCGCTCGCGAGGGGCAGCATGGATCTGGAGGAGCTTCGGGCGTTCGTCGCGGTGGCGGAGGAGGGCTCCTACCTCGCGGCCGCCGATTCGCTGGGGATGTCGCGCACGACGCTCCGCCGGAAGGTCGACGCGCTCGAGGCGCGAGCGGGCGTCGCGCTGCTGCAAGGGACGCCTCGCGGCGTGGTGCTCACCGACGCGGGGCAGGCGCTGGCCGCGCAAGGCCGCCGGATGATGCAGGAGATGCGGGCGGTGCTGAGCTCGGTCCGCGAGATCGGCGGCGAGCCTCGAGGCACGCTGCGGGTCGTCTTGCCGGTCGGGATGCCGCCCTTCGTCATGACGCAGCTCTACGGGGTCTTGCGGGTCACGTTCCCGGATCTCGACTACGACGTCCGCTTGGCAACGATCCCATCCGCGAGCCGCTCGACGACGTCGAGGTGGCGGTGCACTTCAGCGATGGGTCGCCCGGGGCGGCGTGGGTCTCGCACGCCATCCTCTCGTTCCAAGATCGGCTGCTCGCGTCTCGCGAATATCTGGCGAGCCGAGGGTGTCCCTCCTCCCCGGAGGATCTCGCGCAGCACGAGCTGCTCGCGTGGCTCGCGCCAGGGGCTGACCCGCACACGTGGCCGCTCACGGGTGGCGGGCACGTGCACGTGCGACCGAAGCTGGTGTCCACCGACGCTCACCACGTCCGCAGCTGCGCGGCAGCGGGGCTCGGGATCGGGTACGTGCCCGACGCGCCGATTCCCGAGCCCAGGGGCGCCGCGCCGCTGGTCGCGGTGCTCGAGAACCACGCATGGGAAGGTGCGCACGCTCTACGTCAGCGTGCCGAAGGTGCTCGCCGCAGTCCCGAAGCTGCGCGCCGTGCTCGCGCGCACGCACCGGTATCTGGGGGCGAGCCCGGCTGAGGAGCGGCGGCCTGACGGCGCGGCGGCGCCTTCCGCGTCGCCGCCGGCTCAGCCGTGGAAGAACTTCCCGAGGTTCTCCTCCGGCTTGTGCTTGCCCTCGAGCATGCGCGACAGACCGTCGAACGCGGGCGCCTGGACGCCGCGGGCGCGCGCGAACGCGACCAGCCGGGGGATGAGCGCGACGGCCTCGACTCGCAGCTGCGCGGCCTCGATGGCCTGGGCGATCGATTTGCCCTGGGCCAGCGCGCGGCCGAGGGCGACCTTCGGGGCGCTTGTCGAGCGCGATGGACGACAGGAGATCGCCATAGCCGCCGAGCCCGTAGATCGTCGGCTCTTCCGCGCCCGCGAGCACCGCGAGGCGCCCCGCGTCGTGCACCGCACGCGAGATGAGCGCCGCGAGCAGGCCCGGGCCCGCTCCGCCCTCCTTCGCGTAGCCCACGCCCACCGCCATGCAGCCGACCATCGCCGACGCGAGCTCGAGGCCGCGCAGATCGTGGGTCGAGTAGACCCTGAGCCACGGGCCGCTGAAGGCGGTGGTCACCGCGGCGCAGACCTCCGGGTAGTGGGGCCGACCACGAGCGCGGAGGCCGTACCGTGGTGGAGCCTCGTCGGCCTGGACGGGCCCACCGAGCGCGCCGAGGCGTCGCACCGGCGTCTCCTCGCGGAGCACGTCGCTCACGGTGCGGAGCGTGTCGACCGCGTCGACCCCGCCCGTCTGCGTGATGGGGGCGAGGCCGCGGATCCCGTGGACGACGAGGTGGCTGCCGTCGAGATGGTCGCCCAGCGCGCGCGCGACCTCGGTGACGACGCTGGACGGGGTCGCCAGTACGAGCAGCTTCGCCTCTGCGATCTCCTCGTAGCTCTGGGTGACCTTGATGAGCCGCCGCTCCTTGGTCTCACGGCGCGTGTGCATCGTGACCTCGTTGCCGCTCCTCGCGACGGCGCGAGCGAGCGCCTCGCCCCAAGGCCCGCCGCCGACGATGCCGACCTTGACGGTCATCGGGAGCCCCCGAGCGCGGGCGCGGCCGCGTTCGCTGCCGTCGGCTTGGCGCTGCCCCCGCCAGGGAGCACGTCCCAGGCGAGGCCGTGCGGCGCGAGCCGGTTCTGGTAGTAGAAGAGCAGCTCCGGGTCGTGGACGGCGATGCCCTCACGCCGGGACACCAGCACCGGCGTCTCGTGGTAGCCGTCGAAGGCGCGTAGGGCGCGCTCGATGAGGTCGCCGCCCGAGGCCGCGCGGACGAACTCGCCGAGCACGACCTCACCCCGCTTCTCCATCTCGAGCAGCTGCTCCTTGATGTAGCGGACGTCGGCGGCGAGCTCGTCGCGGGGGATCGTCAGCGTGTCGCGCTGGCGGAGCACGGTGAACAGGTCGGGGCGCGGCGAGGCTTTGCGCAGGCGGGCGAAGGCGGCAGCCGCCACCACGTGCGTCGACATGATCACGGTGTCCCGGACGTAGGCCTTGGTGATCTCCTCGCCGAGCTCGCGCGTGTATTGGGCGTCGCGCGCGGGGTCGACGACGGCGGCGCCGCTGGCGTCCCTCACGTATTGGGACGGGTCGACCTTGCGGCCGCGGCGATCGAACGAGTCACCGTTGTCGTCGACGGCGTTGCCGAATGGGTCCATGGGCTCGCCGAAGCGGATGACGACGGAGCCCTCCATGCCCAGCAGCTTGCGCACGAACGAGAGCATGCGGGCGAAGCGCGTCGACTCGTCGTCCTCGATGATGAAGCGGCCCTTGCCCGTCTCCCGAGAGGTAGTCTCGGATGAGCGTCTCGGCCTCGAGGGTGATGAGGTAGTTGATGGTCGAGGGGACGAAGTAGACGCGACGCTCGCGGCCGGCGCGCACGGTGCGCGCGTACGCCTCGAGGGCGCTGCCGACCAAGCCGAGCTTGAGCCGCCGCTCGATGCCGCCGGAGCGCGATCGGGTGCCGCCCGGGAAGAACAGCGAGTGGTAGCCGCGCTCGAGCAGGACGCACGAGTACGCCTTGAGGATGTCCTTGTAGAGGTCGTGCCGCAGGCGCCGATCGACGCGGTACGCGCCGAGGTTGTGCATGAAGAACGAGAGGACCGGGTTGGTGAACAGGTTCTTCCCGGCGCCGTAGGTCGCGGGGCAGCCCGGCGCGCGTTCGAGCGCGTAGCCGAACACGATCGAGTCCATGTTCGACAGGTGCGTGGGCACGAAGACCATCACGCCCTTCTTCGATACCTTCTGGAGCTTCTCGAGCGGGCCCCTCGACCTTCACCTTGTCCGAGAGGGCCTCGAGGCTGATGAGTTTCGCGGGGGTGCCGGGCGAGGTGCGCGAGCGTGCGCGGCGCGAGCAGGCCGGTGACGAGGCCAGGCAGCACCTTCGTCGATAGCTTGTACACGCGGGGATCGAAGTTGCCCGCGACGTCCCAGCCGTAGTCGGTGGCGAGACTCGCGGAGCTTCTCGACGCGCTCGGCCTGCGTCATGCGGCCGATGCTGCGCGCG
The DNA here is from genome assembly GCA_016719945.1 of Polyangiaceae bacterium. Classification (GTDB taxonomy): domain Bacteria; phylum Myxococcota_A; class Polyangia; order Polyangiales; family Polyangiaceae; genus Xiheicaenibacterium. The sequence goes on from JADJYE010000033.1 coordinate 332,682, forward strand.
AGGCGCTGCCACTCCGCGAGGCGCTCTTGGTCCTTCTTCTTGCGAGAAGGCTCGAGCCGCTTGATCTCGTTGTAGGCAGCGTCGTTGAGGTAAAAGAGCGGGTCTTGGGCGCTCTCGACGATGCGCTCGACGACCTCGCGCACCAGACCTTCACGCGCGGCGTTGAAGCCGAAGATGGAGGACGGGTCCACGGTTACCTCGCGGCCCCAAGGTGTAACAGAAGATCAGGCCCGAAAGGCGTCCTTGTCCTTGCGCACCGCGGCGAGCACGCTGGCCGGTCCGCCGGTTCCGTAGCGCGACACGAGCGCGTCCTCGGCGACCCGGAGGAACTGGTTGTGCGCACGCTCTGCCGCGATGCTGGACGGTACGGTCGGCTCGCCACGCCCGCGCAGCTCCGTCGCGCGCGCCAGGAGCGCCGTCACCGCGCCGTTTCCCGGCTCGACCGACGCGGCGAAGCGCGCGTTCGAGATCGTGTACTCGTGGCCGCAGTACACCCGCGTCTCCCCTGGGAGCCGAGCCAGGCGCTCGCACAGCGAGGTGACCATCTGCGCCGGCGTCCCTCGAACAGGCGACCGCAGCCGGCGATGAACAGGGTGTCGCCGGTGAAGACCGCGTCGCCGATCACGTAGGCCACGGCGCCGAGCGTGTGCCCCGGGACGTCGATGCAGCGGACGTTCAAGCCGGCCAGCGAGAGCTTCTCCCCGTCGGCCACCAGCTGGTTCGCGCCGGGCACGCGGCGCTCGTCGAATTGCGACGCGACGACGGTCAGGCCCGGTCGCGCGCTCACGAGCGCTTCGTTGCCGCCGACGTGATCGAAATGGTGGTGCGTCGCGAGGATGCCCGTGAGCTCGAGGCCCTCGCGGCGCAGGGCGTCCTCGACGGGAGCCGCCTCGGACGGATCGACGACCAGCGCCGCGCGCGAGCCCTCGGCGTGGACGAGGTAAGCGTAGTTGTCGGAGAGGCACGGGACGGGGACGACGCGACGAAGAAGCGTCCCGTCCGAGGGGCGCGGCGCCTCGTGGCTACGCGGGCTGAGCCAGGCCTTCCTCGGGCCTGATGAGCGACGAGCCAGCTTGACCCGCTCGGCCCAGGCCGTTAGCGCTCTCTAGTACCGCGTCCGCGAAGTTCGTAGTGGCATGACGGGGACCGGCGCCACGACCCACCCGAACTGGTCGACGAGGCAGTCGAGGAGGTCGTCCATGAGCCCACGCACGTGGGTGGTGCTCCACCGGCCCTTGTGGTCGGCGATCTCAGGATCCACAGGTGAACCGTGTCGCGACGGAGGCGGGCGCATGGCCACGGGTCGTCGTCGGTACCCTTGTCGATCGTCACGTGTGGGTGGCGCGTCGTGACGCGCAGGTGGGTGAGGCCCCGCTCGTGCAGCCGGGCGCGGGCGGCGTCCCCGTAGTACTTCTCGACGTGCGGCGGCTTCGGCACCACACGAGGAGAACCGAGCTGCGTTCAGGCCGCCAGCGCCATTAGCTTGTCGGGCCGGACCGTGGGGGCGCGGAACTCGCCGCGGAAGCGCCAGCGGAAGGGCTTCGCCTCGAATCGGTTGTAGTAGCGAACGAACGTCTTCAGGCGGTGCTCCAGCTCCTTCACATCGGCGAAGCAGCCGTCCCGGAGGACCTGGCGCTGCAAGATGCTGAACCAGATCTCGATCTGGTTCATCCACGAGGCGTGGCGTGGCGTGTAGACGAAGCGAATGCGCCCCCGATAGCGCGCACCACGCCGTGATCTCGGGCCCGGTATGGATGTTGAGGTTGTCGACGACGATGTACACGTCGCCCTTCGGGTAGTCGGCGATCACGCGGTCGAGGAAGGCGAGAAAGTTGGCCTCGCGTTCGCCGCTTACAGATGGCGTGCACGTGGCCCGTCGCGACGTTCAGCGCGGCGATCATCGTGGTCGTCCCGCTGCGGACGTACTCGAACTCCCGGCGAAGGTGGCCTCGCGGGCCCGCATGGTTCGGGTGGATGCGTCGTAGCCTGGATGCCGGTCTTCTCGTCGACGCTGAGCACAACGGCCCCGGCGGCGGCGACACGTACAGCTCGGCGACGCGCTTCGACCGCGCCGCGAACTCCGCGTCGGGGCTGTGCAGCCAGCCGACGACACGATGCGGCGAGAGCCCCCCGCACCGCAGGATCGCGTGAACCTCCGAGACGCTGATCCTGACGCCGGTCTCCGCCGCCACGGCATCTCGCAGCGAAGCGAGCGTCCAGACCTCGCGGAACCTCCGAACACGCTCGCCCTCCGGCGGAACGTCGCAGCCGAGCCGCACCACGGTGAGCCGCACCGCGATGGGGATCGTCGCGGGCCGCCCACTCCGCGCGGCGTCCTCCATGGAGGGCGCACGGCGACGCCGCCATCCTCGCCCGCCACTTCCGCACCGTCGCCTCGCAGCAGCCGAGCCGCCGCGCGATCGCGTAGGTGCTGACGCCGTCGGCGGCCAGGTCGATGATCCGGGGCGCGCTGCACCAGCCGGTGGGACGCCCGCTGCCCGCGTGCGAGATGCGAGACAAACCGACGCACGTCGTCGGGGAGCACGAGTGCAGGCGTCGCCGCGGCAGCCACGCCCGTCCTTCGCGTCCAGGCGATCGCGCCTTCCCCGGCGGCCTCATTTCGATCCCACCAGGTGCGATCGATCCCGAACAAACCTACATCGATGGCGCTACGAACTTCGCGGACGCGGTACTAGGTGAGCGCGAAGGCACCTCCCCGCCGCCCCGCGAAGGCCGCCTCCGCGCGGGGCTCGCGCCCGGCTCCGCCTCGGCCGGAGCCGACGTTCGCGGGGCTGATCGCGGCGCTCGTCGAGCGCGGGCTGCTCGATCCGACGGCGCGCGCGCGGCGCTGGGGGCGCGCAGACGAGCAGCTCGCCAGTCGTGGCGAGCCTCGCTCTCCGAGGCGAAGCTCGCGGGCGGCTCGGCGTCGACCGCGGCCCCCACCGTCTCCCCGGTCGACCTGTTCCTCTCGTTCGGAGACAAGGGCGAGGACGGCGCGCCGATCCGCGAAGACGTCGTCACCGAGCTGGGCAGGGCTGCTGGGCCTGCCCTACGTCAAGCTCGACCCGCTGAAGCTCGACCCTGCGTTCCCCGCGCGTCATCTCCAAGCCGTTCGCGCGCAAGCACGGCGTGCTCGCCCTGGAAGAGCAGGGCGGGGTGCTGAGGATCGCGACCTCCGGCCCGCTCGACGAGTGGACCCGCGAGTCCCTCGAGCGCGTCGCCGGCAAGCGGATCGAGCTCGTCATCTCATCGAAGACCGACGTCGAGCGGCTGATCACCGAGTTCTACGGCTTCCGGCAGTCGGTGCAGCGGGCCGAGCAGCAGATCTCCACGGGCATCGATCTCGGCAACCTCGAGCAGTTCGGGCGCATGAAGTCGGAGCAGGAGATCGAGGCGTCGGACGAGCACGTCGTCCACGCCGTCGACTACATGTTCCGCTACGCCTTCGGCCAGCGCGCCAGCGACATCCACATCGAGCCCAAGCGAGACGACTTCGGTGGTGCGCTTCCGCATCGACGGCTCCCTCCACGCCGCGAGCCGCCTGCCGCGGGTCGTGCACAAGGCCGTGGTCAACCGCATCAAGACGCTGTCGCGCCTCGATATCTCCGAGAAGCGCAAGCCTTCAGGACGGCCGCATCCGCACCGAGTTCGACGGCAAGCCGATCGAGATCCGCGTGTCGACCCTGGCCCGTCGCCTTCGGCGAGAAGGTGGTGATGCGCATCTTCGACCCCGCGATCGTGAGCGACGATCTCGCGACCCTCGGCTTCTTCGAGCGCGACAAAAGGCTGTTCGACGACCTGATCCAGATCCCGCACGGCATCTTCCTGGTGACCGGACCGACAGGCTCAGGGAAGACGACGACGCTGTACACGGCGCTCCGAAAGCTCGCGACCGAGGACGTGAACATCACCACCATCGAAGACCCGATCGAGAACGTGTTCGAAGGCCTCAACCAGACCGCCATTCACCCGCACATCGGGCTCGGCTTCGCCGAGATCTTGCGCACCATCCTGCGCCAGGATCCCGACATCATCATGGTCGGCGAGATCCGCGATCTGGACACGGCCCGCCACGCGATCCAGGCCGCGCTGACGGGACACCTGGTGTTCTCGACGCTCCACACGAACGACGCGGCGAGCGCCATCACCAGGCTCCTCGATCCTCGGCGTGCAGGCTTCCTGCTCGCCTCGACGCTCGCGGGGGTGATGGCCCAGCGCCTCGTGAAGAAGGTGTGCCCCGACTGCGGCGCCGAGCGCGTGCTCAGCGCCGACGAGGCGACGGCGATCGGCCTCGACCCCTCCCAGGGGGAGCTGCTCGTCCATTATGGCGCCGGCTGCGCGACCTGCCGCCGCACCGGGTACCTGGGCCGGAGCGCCATCGTGGAGCTGTTCAAGGTGACCCCCACGATCCGGAGGATGATCCACGACGGCGCCGGGGAGGGAGACATCAAGGAACAGGCCAAGAAGGACGGCATGCTCACGCTCCGTGAGGCCGCCGTCAGGAAGATGCTGCTCGGCGAGACGACCTACGAGCAGGTCGTCGAGGTGACGAGCGAGGACATGGCTTGAAGAAGCAGAGCCCCCCCTATCGACACCGCATCGGCGCGGACGAGAACGGCCTCGGCCCGCGCCTCGGCCCCATGCTCACGACGGCCGTGCTCGCCGAGGTGGACGACCGCGGGCACGCCACCGTCGAGCGCAAGGTCCGCGGGAAGCTGCGGGAGCGCCGGGGCGACAGCAAGGCGCTCGTCTCGCACGGCGACGTCGCCCTCGCCGAGGCCTGGGCCCGCGTGCTGGTGGAGCGCACCGTAGGGGCGCGGTGGCACCGTCAGCGCGTCTCCGCGCTGAGCCTCGACCCGGAAGCCGAGCTGCGCGGCAGATGCCCCCGCACGCCGCGCCCCAGTGCTGGCACGAGCCGGGCGAGGTCTTCGAGGCCGATGACGCCACCCTCCGCCGCGTCGCCAAGGACCTCGACAAGCTCGAGTCCGGCGGGGTGAAGATCACCGCCGTGCGCTCCGCGATCGTGTGCGCCAAGCACCTGAACGACGAGGTCGACCGCGGAAGGTCCCGCTACGCGGTCGATCTGCACGCGATGGAGCGGCTCGTGCTCGAGCTGCGCGAGCGGTGCGACGGTGACGTCCTCGCGATCCTCGGCAAGGTCGGCGGCTATACCCAATACGAGGCCGCGTTCGGCCCGCTGTCGGGCCGCCTTTGTGCGGTCGTCGAAGAGCAGCGCGCGCGGAGCACCTATCGGTTTCCCGGGGTCGGTGGAAACCTCAGCTTCAGGATGGACGCCGACGCGTCGGATCGGCTCGTATCCATCGCGTCGCTGGTCGGCAAGTACCTTCGGGAGGCGCTCATGGCGCGCATCGTCCGCCATTACCGCGAGTCGAACCCCGCTGCCCGACGCGAGCGGGTACCACGACCCGGTCACCGCTCGCTTCGTGCAGGCGACCCGCCTCGTCAGGTCGAAGCGGAAGATCCCTGACGACTGCTTCGAGCGGAGGAAGGTCGGCTGACCGGCGTCGTCGTCGCAGCGCTTCGCGGGCGCGGGCTTCGGCTTCGGCTTGGGCTTGGGCTTTTCGGCGCCAGGATGGTCCCTCGGCACGAGGGGGTGCCGCAAAGGCAGGCGTAGAACTCGCGGTCCGCCTTCGTGATGCGCCGGTTCACGATGTACCCGTAGTCGTAGAGCAGCTCCTCGCCCGGCTCGATCGCCCGGGCGCGTGGATGAAGACGCGCCCCGCCTCCCTCGATGGCCTCGCAGTTGGGCTCGCAGGAGTGGTTGATGAAGCGCGCGTCGTTGCCGTTGACCGCGGCGTCGATCGAGACCGCCGTCGATCGAGAACAGGAAGGTGTGGTGGCGGGTCATCGTGGTGTCGTCGAGCGGCGGTCCGCCTCCTCGTCGTCGATGATCTCCCCGGTGTACTCGATGATGCGGGTGCCGGCGGGGATGGGTTGGGTCGCGAACGCGCCCTTGCCCTGGATGCGCGAGCGCCGGAGCTGAAAGTAGGGGTTCGGGGCGGCGGCCTTCTTCCGGACCGCGGCAGCCTTCGTGGTGGGTCGAGCCATGCTGCGCCCCTCTTACCTCAAGCGAACGGCGTCCGTCGATCGTCGCGCGCATCGCCTGTAGGCTCACCCCCTCCATGTCGACCCCGCTCCCCTCCGACGAGGCCCGCGTCCGCGCGGCCATGGCGCGCTTCCGGGCGTTCTTCGATGAGCTGCGCTCGGCCTTCGTCGAGCGAGGCGACGTCCTCGCCCAGATCGCCCTGGCGCTGCTCGCGCGCGAGCACGTGCTGGTCGCCGGGCCCCCGGGCACCGCGAAGAGCCAGCTGGCCTCGGCGGCGCTCGGCCGCATCGTGTGTGAGGAGACCGGCGCGCCCAGCCTGTATTCGCGGCAAATCACCGAGAGCACGGTGCAGACCGATCTCATCGGGCCGATCGATTTCAAGAACCTGACGGAGACAGGCCGCACCCTTCACTTCACCGATGAAGGCATGCCGGGCAGCGTGCACGCCTTTTTGGACGAGGTGTTTGACGGGCGCGACATGCTGCTTCGCTCCGCGCTCAACCTGCTCCAGGAGCGCGAGGTGAAGCAGGGCGGCACGATCGCGCACGGGCGCATCGAGTGCGCGCTGATGACGAGCAACCGCTACATCTCCGAGGTGCTCGAACAGTCGCGCGAGACGCTGCTCGCGTTCGTCGACCGCATCGGGTTCATCGGCTTCGTGCCGCGCGGGTTCGCGGACCCCGACGCGCTTCGCGACGGTGCTGCGCCGCAACGTCGGCGGGGGTGGGGCGCCCCGCTCGAGGCGCCGCTGACCATTCAGGACCTCGACGTCCCTGCAGGCGGCCGTCGACGACGTGTATGTCGCCCCCGAGCTGTGCGACTCGGTCGCCGAGCTGCTCGGCTCGTTCGACGCCGAGATCTCCCAGGCGACGCTTGCGCCTGCACCTGGTGTTGTGCGGGCCGACGCCGGAGCACACGCAGAAGCTGCTCGAGCGCGAGGTCGACCCCGTCGAGAAGCGTCAGCTCGCCATCCTGCGGACCGAGCGGGAGCTGTTCGACGCCTGCCTCGCGAAGCTGCCGGCGTCGAAGCCGCTGACGCCCCGCCCGCGCAAGCCGACGCCGACGCCGAAGCGGCCGCAGGCGCCCGACGCGAAGCCCGCGGAGCGCGACGAGGCCGCGCAAGGGGACGCGGAGCTCGCCCAGCTCGAGGCCAGGATCGCCTCCGCTCACAGCGCCGGCGACGCGCAGACCCTGCTCGCCCTCGCGCGGCGCGTCGCCGACCTCGCCCGCGACGGCGCGCCTCAGGTCGCGCGAGCACGGGCGCTGCTAGAGAGGGCCACGCGGGCCGCCGCCGTGATCGGCATGGCGACGACGCTCGATCGCGCGACGGGCGAGGAGCCCCCGCTCATGGCGGTGCGCGCGATCGTCTCCCTCGCGCGTTCGCTGCAGGACGGTACGGCATCGATGCACGCGACCGCGCTGGATGCACGAGCGCGCGCTCGATCTCGTCGGCGACGCGGCGCTGTACGCGTCGAGCGCGGACTCCGAAGCTCCTCGACGCAGGCGCGTCGAAGGCGCGCGAGGTGACGAGGGAGCGGCTGGCGATCCTCGAGGAGCTCGGCACGCCCGGCGTCAGCCTCTTGTCCGAGAGGCGCGACCCGGCGGGCAACGAGCCCGAGGACGAGACGTGGTCGCGCGCGATGAGCCACGCCGAGCCGATGCTCGCGGCCTGGTTCTCGCGGTCGTTCGCCGAGGTGATGAAGCAGGCCACCACCTCAACGGGACGCTCGACGCGACGCTCGGCGTGATCGGCGACGAGCTGACCAGCCTCGGCGAGGTCGACGCGCGCCTCTCCGCCGTCGCCGGCCGCACGACGACCGTGAAGGAGCGGGTCGCAGGGCCACGGCTGTCGGAGATCGTCAAGCGGGCGGTGGTGGAGTCGCACGCCTCCGAGCGCCTCGCGCTCATCAAGCAGATCCGCGATCTGTGCGGCGTGCTCGACAAACACGGGCTGAGGGGGGCGATCGAGCCGACGGCTTGGCTCGAGTGGACGACGTCGTGCCTCATCCGCGGGGAGGCGCAGGGGCGCGCTGAGGCGCGAGGCTCCGGCGCGGCCTCGCTGGAGGGTATCGTAGCGCTGCGCGCCTCGGGTCACCGTGGCCATCGCCTGCACGCTGGCGGAGGTCGCCCTCCTCGTCGGCGGATCTGCGGGCTCACCCGAGCTTCACCCCCCCGCGCTGCTCGACGCGATCCCCGTGGAGTCGAAGGCGGCGATCATCGACGCCGACATCGGGCGCATCGAGCGCTCCGTGGAGTACCTCGAGCGCTGGTTCTCGGCCGTCGCCGCCGCCTCGCTCGAGGACGCGAAGCGCCTCCCGGTTCTTCGAGCTGTTGTGGACGAATCGCCCTCGCGCGCTTTCTCGATGGAGGCGCGCCTCGTGGAGGAGCTGCTCCCGACGGCCGCGAGCGCACCAAGAGGCTGCGCGCGCGGCACGACTCGCTCAACGCGCGCGCCCACGAGCGCGGCGTGGCGCTGCTCGAGCAGGCGTCCGACGAGGTCTGGGCGGGCGCGGCTCGGTGAGCTCCGACGAGCGGATCCCAAGCGCTCGACGCGCGCGTAGAGCGCCTGACCTGGCGCCGCACGAGATCGGCGGCGTGTTCGGAGCGCGTCTTCGGCGGGCTCTACCGCCTGGTCGGGTGGCAGGCGCGCTTCTCGACGTCGCGGCTGCGGGCGCTGATGTCCGAGATCGGGCTCGAGCCCGAGGCAGACGAGAAGCTGCTCTCGCGCGCCCTGGACGAGGCGGAGGACAACGTCGACCTCGCGGAGCGCGCGGTCGCCGTCCACGGGTATGTCCCTACCGCGCACGCCTCGTGGCTGTCGCGCGCGCTCGACACGCTGCACAGGGTCGCGGCGCTCGTTCAGCAGGGTCCCGAGCTGTCGCGCAGGGCGCTCGGGGCGCTGGACCGCTCCCGCGTGTGCCGCCGCTGCGCGTCGACGAGGACCGGCTCGACGCGACCGCAGAGGCCATGAGCGGCTCGCCACGCCGGACGTCAGCCGGCTGCTCGAGCTGCAGCTCGCGGCGATCGACCACGTGATGGAGGCGGCGCGCGGCGAGACCTCGACCTCGAGCGAAGGCGGCGCCTGCTCGAGGCGCGCGGCGGCTGTTGCTCGACGTGAGCGCGGCGCTTCCGCTCGATGTCGAGGAGTGCGCGTGAGCGAGCAGTTCCTGTCGAACGAGATCACCAAGGTCGACCGGCTCCAGGGGACGGGCCTCGACCCGCGGGTCGGCCTTCGATACCAGGCTCGGCGGGCGCTTCGCCGCGGTGACAAGGAGCGCCTGTACTCCGCCCTCGTCGCGCTCGACGGCTTCGCTCTCGCGATGGGCGACGGCGCGTCGAGCGCCGCACGGGGCGCGCGCTCGACGCGCTCTCGGGCGGGAGGGCACCTTCACGGGTCGTTGGAGGGGGCCGCCGAGTCGGCGGAGGACGTCGCGCGCTCGGCGGAGCAGGTGTTCGGCAAGCCGATCGTCGACGCCCTGCGGCGCGAGCACGGGCTCGCCTGCGGGCGGGTCGAGCAGCCGGTCGATCTCGACTACGATCGACAAGGGGGCTCACCCGGCTCGCGATCGACTACCCGCGCCGGGCGCGAGGCGCAGGCCATGTCCGCGCTGCTCTCGGTCGATGGCTGCTTCGAGGTCGGTGGAGCGCTCGCGCCGATCCGCTCGGCGGAGCTCGAGGAGGTCGCGAGGATCGTCCCCCACCCGACGCCGGAGATGCTCTACGTGACCGCGCGCGAAGTGGAGGACCTGCCGCGCGCGGTGATCGAGGACCCGAGGACCGTGCTGCTCGATCTCGCGGCGGGCCGGCTGCTCGCACGCAAGCACGTGCACCGCTTCCAGCGGCCCGTCACGCGGACGCGGCTCGTCGGTGAGGCGCGCGTGTACGTGCTCGACGCCTCGACCTCGATGCTGGCGCTCGGGCTCGGTCAGTCTCGCGCTCGCATGCGCGACGCCATCATGGTCGCGGAGCTCGCGACGATGATGCGCCGCCTGGAGGAGCCGGGACGCTCGGTTCGGCTCTCGCTCTTCTACAGGTACTTTCACGCCAAGCTCGGCGAGCCAGGTGCGTCAGGACGACGGGCGAGGGCCTTGCCGCGCTCGGCGACGTCGTCGGCACGCCCCGCAAAGGCGGCACCGACATCCAGTCGGCCCTGGTGTCGAGCCTGAGCTGATCCGCGACGCCAAGCGCGACGACCCCGATCTCGCGCGGGCCGAGCATCGTCCTCGTCACCGACGGTGACGCCGAGGTCGACGGGGGACCTGGTGCGCACGGCGCGCGAGCACGCGGGCGACGTGCCCATCAGCATCAGCGTGATCGCGCTCGGCGAGGAGAACCGCGTGCTGAGGACCTCGTCGCGCGCCAGCGCGCCGCGGCGAGCGCGCGTTCTATCACCACATCGACGACCAGCGCCTGCTGGACCTCTGCCAGGGCCGCGCCGCGAAGCTACCCTCTACCCGCGCCCAGCCTGAGCCCTCGAACCCCGCCGCGCTCTCGCGGGGGCTCGAGGACGTCCTCGCGAGCTCGACGAGGCTCGAGACCTCGCGGCGGGCAGCCACCGCCCGTGGTGCGGAGGGTGGGGAGGGGGCGCTCGCACAGGACGAGGCAGCCACCCGAGACGCCCGCGGTGCGAAGCGCTCGAGCGCTGGTTTCCGCCGTTCAAGCCCGAGCCGACCCTGACCACGCCACCTCCGCTGACCGAGGAGGAGATGGGGGATCGTGACGCCGTGCGGATCGTCCTCTCGACCGTCGCCGAGGTCGTCGGCGAGCTCACCGGTGACACGATGCACAGGCAGAGTGACGCCATCGATCTGATCGAGCGCCTGTTGCCCGACGCGCGCCTCTCCAGGGCGATATCGTGCCTTCCTGGAGCGATTCGGCGGGCAGGTGAGAAGAGCTAGCGGCGGTGCACGCGGCGACTACGGGCGCCGAGGCGAGCTCGATCATCGCCTGCGCGCCAACGCTCAGGGGCGTTCGAGACACGCGGCGCACCGGGTCGCGCGGTCGCCTCGCGGAAGCGGTCGTAGCCCGCGTCGTGCGCTGCGATGGCGCGTGATCGCTCGAAGAGGTCACCCGCGACCTGGTCGAGCGCCTTCAAGATGACGCGCCGCTCGTCGATGCCCTCGGGGGTCGTCGCCGGGCTCGTAGGGTGCCCGCGGCCGAGCTGAAGGCCGACGTCGTAGGTGAGCTCCGCGAGCTCTCTTCGGCCGTGTACGTCCGCGATGTCGAGCTCGGTGTAGTGCACGCGCCAGGCGTGGACGTAGTAGTTGTTGTCGTCGATCGCGACGTACCCGAGCAGTCGCTGTGGGCTGCGAGAGAACTTCGCCTGCGCCGCGATGACGCGCGTCGGATCTCGGGCGTCACCACGGACACAGCTGCCGAGCAGCTGGTGCTTCATCTGCTTCGACTCGAGGATGACGTCGTCGCTGGGGGCATCGGAGGGGCCCTCGACGCGCACCAGGAATTTGTCTTCATGCGCGCTGCCGATGCCCATCTTGAGGGCGCCGCCGACCTTCAGCGTGAAGAAGGCCTCGGAGAGGTCGGGGTTCTGCTGTCGCATGGCGGCGACGTAGATCGATCGAGCGCGCTCCATCTTCGCGCGCTTGCTGGGGTCGATCGGTTGGATGAGGCCCGTGATCTTGTCGAGCCACTCCGCCGGGGGTGGTCTTGAAGCGCGCGCGGATGCGCTTTGGCCGCGGCCGGCTCGCTGGCTTTCACGACGGCGTTCGGCTCCGCGAGGCCCGCCCGGTAGCCGTCGATGAAGCGCGCGATGGCGTATTCGGCCGTGTCGGCGTCGTCGGTCGCGAGCCAGATGCTCGTCGCGAAGCGGAGCCAGTCGAGGATCGGCGGTCCCTTCGTGGCGTCGTCGAAGTCGACGATGCCGAAGCCGTCGTCGGCGATGGCGTACTGCTCGAGGTGTAGATCGCCGTGCAGGTTGACCGTCGGCATGTGCGCGATCTCCTCGGTCAGCTCCTCGCAGACCAGCTTCGCGAAGGGCGCGGCGAGGTAGCGGAAGTAGGCGAAGTCGCTCGAGCGAAGCCGCTCGACGAGCGGCTCGTGCCCCGCGAAGACGGCAGCGTCATAGCGAAGCGCCATCGGGTCGGGCGCCTCGGGGCCGCCCGCTCCCGAGGAAGGCTGCGGCGTGGGACCGTCGACGGGCCGCGTCTGCGGGCATCCGACGACGCCCGTGACGAGCAGCATCACGGGCAGCGTCAGAGAGCGCGGCCTGGCCACGCCCGAAGGATGATGCAAAACGACCCGCTTGTCAGCGGTTGCCGATGGATGGCGTGGCCCATCGCGGGCCGCGGCCTCCATGTAGGCCTCGCCGAGCGTCGGGTGGGGGTGGATGGTGAGCGAGACGTCGTCGAGGAACGCGGCCATCTCCAGAGAGAGCGCCGCCTCGCTGATCATGGTGCTCGCCTCGGGCCCCACGATGTGGACGCCCAAGATCTGCTTGGTCTTCTTGTCGGCCACGACCTTCACGAAGCCCTCGGTCTCGTTGAGCGCCATGGCCTTGCCGAGCGCCGCGAAGGGAAACTTCCCGATCGCGACGTCGTAGCCCTTGGCCTTCGCCTCGACGTCGGTGAGGCCCGCCGTCGCGATCTCGGGATCGGTGAAGATGGCGCCTGGGATCGTGACCCAGTCGAACGCCGCCTTGTGGCCGGCGATGATCTCCGCGACGATCTCGCCCTCCTTCGTGGCCTTGTGGGCGAGCATCGGCGGGCCGTTGAGGTCGCCGGACCGCGTAGATGTTCGGCACGTTGGTGCGCCCGTGCTTGTCGACCGGCACGAAGCCGCGCTCGTTCACGAACACTCCGGCCTTGTCGAGGCCGAGGTTCTTCGAGTTGGGTCGCATGCCGACCGCGACGAGCACGACGTCGACCACGACCGTCTCCCGCTTGCCATCTTTCTCGAAGGCGACCGCGAGCGAGCCGTCCGACTGGCGTTCGTAGCCCATGGCCTTCGCGCCGACGTGGATGGTGCCGCCGTGCTTGACGATGCGGCGCTCGACGATCTTCGCGCACTCGGCGTCGACGCCGTTCAAGATCGTGGGCAGCGCCTCGAGCACCGTGAGCTGCGAGCCGAGCTTCTGGTAGACCATCCCCAGCTCGAGGCCGATGATGCCCCCGCCGATCACGAGCAGGCGCTTCGGGACGTGACGCAGGCTCACCGCCTCCTTCGCGCCGATGATCTGCACGCCGTCGAACTTGAACGTGGGGATCTCGATCGTCGTCGCGCCGGTGGCGAGCACGATGGCCTTGTCGGCTTTGAAGGTCTCCTTTTGACCGCCCTCGCCGGTGACCTCGACCGTGTTCGGGCTGGTGACGACGGCGCTGCCCATCATCAGCTCCGCGCCGTTCATCTTCAGCAGGCTGCGGACGCCGCCGGTGAGGCGCTTGACGATGCCGTCTTTCCAGTCCTGAAGCTCGTTCGAATCGACCGACGCGCCGGTGATCTTCAGGCCCATGCCGCCGTGCTTCACCTTCTCGTAGGTGTTTGCGGCCTGTATGAGCGCCTTCGACGGGATGCAGCCCCAGTTGAGGCACACGCCGCCCGGCGACTCCTTCTCGATCACGAGGACTTTTTGCTTGAGCTGACCGAGGCGGATACCGCACGGGTAACCGCCCGGGCCGGCGCCGATCACGATGGCGTCGAAGGTCTTCATGGCGAGGGAGGATTACACCTTGATCGCTAGGGCACAAAGGCGACATCGTCGAGGCCCCGCACCTTCAGGGCTTTCGTCAGGCCGGCCCTCGCACCCACAGGAGTGAGGCGCCGGGGTGGGGTGAAGCGGGGCCCGCGGAGCCGGAGCTTCCTAGCGGACGATGACGGCGCGGGTGATCGTCACGTCGAGCCGCTTCGTCCCTCGACCGAGCGTCACCGTCACGCGCGTGCCCTCAGGCCCGCGCAGCTGCTGCACGGCGTCGTTGACCGGCAGGCCCTCCGCCGATTTTCGCTCGATCCGCTCGATCCGATCGCCGACCTCGACCCCCGCGGACTCCGCCGGCCCGCCGGGGACGAGGCTGCCGATCTCGACGAACTTCGCGCCGGCGACCAGCGACGCGCCGATGCCGCTCATCTCCATGTCGGCCCCGTCGCCCCGCTTGCCGAGGTCGATGTCCTGGGTGAGGGCTCCGCCGGAGCCGTCGAGCGAGACGATGCGCTCCTTGTAGTCGCGGTGAGAGAAGCGCGCGCTGAAGGCAGCACCTGGCACACCCTCGAGCGTGTAGCGCCCGGTCATGTCCGTGGTCGCCGACGTCCTCGAGCCCCCGATCACCGCGGCGTCGAGCCGGACGCGTACGCCCTCGATCGGATCACCGGTCTCTCGGTCCGTCACGGTGCCCGAGAGCGTCGTGCCGAGGCCGACGACGATCTGCACGCCGCGCGAGCGCTGCCCGCTCGAGACGGTGATCGACTTGCTCTTGGCGGGCGGGCGGCCGACGACCGACGCCGACAGGACGTATTTCCCGGGGGACAGCTTATCGAGCTCGAATTGCCCGGTCGGGTCGTCGAACTTCTTCTGACGGAAGAACGGCTGCGGGGCCTCTTCGCCGTCCGCGACGAAGGACTCGATGCCGATCGTGAACGAGGCGAAGGGCTTGCCCTTGTCGTCCACCACCGAGCCGGTGATGCGCCCGGGGCTGGGCATCTCGAGGCGGTTCTTCCCACCCGCGGCGAGCGTCACCGGCGGCGAAGCCCCGTAGTCGGGGTGCGAGGCCGTGGCGCTGCAGCCATCGGCGGTGGCGGCGAGCGTGAACGTTCCCTCGGCGGTCGTCGTCGCGTGCAGCTCCGGATCGTGCGAGCAGACGACGTACGCGTCGGCGATGGCCTCACCGGCACCGTCCACGACCACGCCCGCGATCTCGGCCGCCGACGGCGCGCTGGAGGTCCGCGGCTTGCGCTGCGAGGGTCGACTCGCCGTGAGGTCGCGGTCGGGCTCGGGCTCGTCGTCTGCAGCGGTGGCGGCCGTCGTTGCAGAGCTCGCTTGCGGCGCGGCGATCGGCTCCGCGCGGGGAAACGCGAACCACGCCGTGATCGGGAGCACGAGCAGCGCGACCGCGATCGCCGCGCCGTACCACCACCGAGACAAGCTCGCGCGAAGGATCTTCACGTCAGCCGCCTGGCCCCAGGTCGAGCCGCTTGGCGGGGTCGAGGCCGACGCCGTGGTAGCTGCACGAGGCCGAGATGGGGCACGAGTCGCAGACGGGGCGCTCCGTGCAGCGCTCGCGTCCGAGGCGATCGAGCAGGTGGTGAGCTCGCCACGCGAGGTCGGTCTTGTCGGACTCGAGGATCTCTGCGTCGAGCGAGCGGGTGAGGGAGGCGTACGTCGACCCGGGGTATCCGACGCGCACGGCGACGCGGCGAGCGGCCGCGGAGGGCGCCACGGTGACGCGCGCTCCGCTCGCGAGCAGGATGCGATCGACCGCCTCGGGATCGAGCCGGGGGAGCGACGACAGTCGGCGCTTGGCCTCTTCCGGATCGGCCGGCGGGCGAGCCGGCGCGGAGGCCTCGCCCTCGAGCTGCTCGACGATGCGTTCGAGCTGGGAGCGCGGGCGAAGAGTCACCTTCGAGTACAGGTCCGCCACGGCGCTCCGGTCAGGTTAGCGGACGATCACGGGGAGGCAGGCCCTTCCCGCTCGGATTTCGGCTTGGCGGCCGAAGCGCTGGGGGCCGCGTTCGGCTTGGCTTGGGTCGTCGCGGGGGCGTTGCGACCGGGGTTGCGCAGCTCTTCTTCGCCGGCGGGCCCGAGATCGACGTCGGCGGGCTCGGCCGGCCAAGGGCTCTCGCTCGCGGAGCCCCAACACGCCCCGCTGGCGAAGGCCAAGAGGAGCAGGGCGAGGGCGCGCACAGGGACGAGTCGGCGGGGCGAGCAGGAGATCATCACGGGCGCCGCCGTAGGTAGCAGGTTCAGCGCGCCTCCGCGAGGCACGTCCGCGCGATGAACAGGCTCGCCAGGGCGTTGCCGAAGCACCAGGCGATCAGCGCGGCCTGCCCGAAGGGCGCGAAGGCGTGGCCGAGGACCAAGACGGAGCCGAGGTACGCGGCCGTCCCGATGCCCACGCCCGCGACGAACGGGCGGAGCGAGCGCCACTGGAACGTCGTGATCAGGAGCACGAACGGCACGAGCGCGCTCGCCAGCGGCATGAGCCGGTGGACCGAGGCGCCGAGGAAGAAGTCGAGGTCGGCGACCGGGCGCGCCAGGATGTCGACCGGCAGGTGGACGCGCGACAGGAACAGCGGCGCGAAGAACAACAGGCCCGGGCCGGTCGCCAGCACGCCGAGGAGGAAGGGCACCGACAGCACGCGCGCGTCGCGCCGCTTGGCGGCCGAGATGAGCAGGACGACGAGGGCCGTGAACAGGGCCGCCAGCCCGAGGCGCGTCCCCGCTTGCTTGAGGTGGACCGCGCGCAGGGTCGCCTCGACGTCGAGGATGCCCGCGCCATAGAGGCGCTTGCCGCTGTCCGACGGGTCCACCACCCGCGCGTTCTCCGACAAGATGCGCTCGACCTCGGCCGGATCGGTCACGCCCATCCCCACCAGCATCGCGGCGGCCGCTGCGACGTGCGGCGACGCCATGCTGGTGCCCGCCCACTTGGGGAAGACCTCGCACTTGTTCTTCCCGCCTTCGCACACGGTCTGCTGGATGATCTCGACGCCGGGAGCGGCGATATCGACGCCCTTGCCGCGCGAGGAGAACACCGCGAGCTTGTCGTTGGCGTCGGTCGCGGAGACGCCCATCACGCCCTCGCTGCCGCCCGGGAAGCCCACCGAGCCGCCGCTGTTGCCGGCGGCTGCTACGACCACGGTGCCTTGAGCGCGCGCGTGGGCTACGGCGTCCTCCATCACCTTGGAGTTGCGGGGGCCGCCGAGGCTCAGGTTGATGACGTGCGCGCCGTTGTCCGACGCCCAGCGGATGCCGTTAGCGATGTCGAGAGTCGTGCCCCAGCCGCCCTTGTCGAGGACCTTCACCGGCATGAGGCGCACGTGGAAGGCGAGCCCGGCGGCGCCGAGGCCGTTGTCGGTCGACTGCGCGACCGTGCCGGCGACGTGGGAGCCGTGGCCGTGGTCGTCGTTGGCGTGCTCGTTGTTCCAGATGAAGTTCCAGCCGGGGACGCAGCGGGTCGAGGAGAGATCCGTCCCCTTCTGGAAGCCCCCGTGGTCCTCGCAGGCCACGCCGGTGTCGATGACCGCCACCGTGACGCCGCGGCCGGTGCCGTAGTCCCACGCGGCGGGGGCGCCGACGCGGCTCATGTTCCACTGCTTCTCGAACAGAGGATCGTTGGGGACAAAGCTCGCGCGCACCCAGGAGAGCGCCTCGACCCGCTCCACGCGGGGGTCGTCGTCGAGGAGGTCGATGACGTCATCCACCTCGTGAGGGTCGACCTTGGCGATCTCGATCCGCGTCTCGGCCTCCAGATCGCTCTTCGAGACGTCTGCGCCGCCCATCTCCCTCGCGACCAGCGCCATCAGCTCCGACACCTCGGCGTCGGAGAGATCGTCTTTGCCGTCGATGATGACGAAGCCTGGGAGGTCCCAGCCGTCGAGCGTGGCCGGCTCTTCCGTCGGGGGCGGGGGGAGCTCCTGCGCGAGCGCGCTGCTCGCGAACAGCGCGCTCGCCGCGATGGCAGAGGTGACCGCTGCGAGCGTCGAGCCGCGGAGGAGCCGCCAGGTAGGAGGGAGGGCCATGAGCGAAGGGTAGCGCTCGGGGACCGGCGCACAACTTCGGGGCGCAGCTGGCAAGCTTTCTTCACGAAGCGACGTGGTTTGGCTCACCGCGTCGTGCTCGTCCCCCATGCTTCGGCCCTCCAGTCGTGGTAGCCCACGCGGGCCCATGGCGTTCTTGATCCCCTCCCGCGAGGCGCGTCCCGGTGACGATCCCATCTTCGCCCTCAACGCCGAGGCGCGCGCGCGCGCGCAGGGCGGTGAGGCCGTGGTCAACGCGACGGTCGGGTCGCTGCTCGATGACGAGGGAAAGCTCGCGACCCTCGAGACGGTCGTCCGCGCTCTCCATGATGTGCCAGCGGTCGTCGGGGCGGCGTACGCCCCGATCGCGGGCCCGCCGGATTTCTTGCGAGCGGTCATCAAGGACCTGCTCGACGATCGCCCGGAGTCGAAGCACGCCGTCGCCGTCGCGACGCCCGGGGGCACGGGTGCGCTGCGGCACGCGGTCGCCAACTTCATCGAGCCGGGGCAGGCGCTGCTCACGAGCTCGTTCTACTGGGGCCCGTACAAGACCCTCGCCGACGAGTCGGATCGAAAGCTCGCGACCTTCGAGATGTTCGACGCCGCGGGCCGCTTCAACCTCGTCGCGTTCCGCGAGGGCCTCGCGAGGTGCCTCGAGGAGCAGCGCCGCGCGCTCGTCTTCCTGAACAGCCCCTGCCACAACCCGACGGGGTATTCGCTCGACGCCGAGGAGTGGGTCGGCCTGCGGCGCGTCGTGGAGGAGCTCGCGCCGCGCGGGCCCATCACCCTCTGCCTCGACGTCGCGTACGCGCGCTTCGCCGCTCCCTCCCGTGAGGCGGGCCGACCGCTCGACGTGATGCTCGACGAGATGCTCGCCCTCTCGGGCAAGGCGCTGGTCTTGTTCGCGTGGTCGGCCTCGAAGACCTTCCTCCAATATGGCCTGCGAGTCGGCGCGTTGATCGCCGTCGACGCCGACGACGAGCGCCGGCGACGAACCCAGAACGCGCTCAGCTACTCGTGCCGTGGCACGTGGTCGAACGTGAACGCCGGGGGCATGGCCGCGATCTCGCGGGTGCTGCTCGATCCGGAGCTGCAAGCGAAGGTCGATGAGGAGCGGCACCATTGCGTGGAGCTGCTCGCGCGCCGTGTGGCGCGGTTCAACGAGCTCGCGTCGGCCGCTGGGCTCAAGTACCCGCGCTACGATGGCGGCTTCTTCACGACGGTGTTCACGGACGACGCGTTCGGGGCCGCCGAGCAGCTCAAGGCCGCCGGTATCTTCGTCGTGCCTCAGGCGGGGGCGCTCCGCCTCGCGCTGTGCTCGGTCGCGGAGCGCGATCTCGAGCGACTGGTGGACGGGGTCGCGAAGGTCGTCCGGCGCGGGTGAGCTCGGGCCTCGACCCGCTCGATGCCCCCGCGGGGACGCGAGCGGGCCTCAATACGGCGAGCCGTCCTTGCGCGAGAACAGCGCGCGGCCGTCGCTCGCCTTCGTGTACCGGAGATCGTCATCAGGGTATTCGGCGCCGTCCGCCGGGTCGCGGTTGCTCAGCTCGAGGTAGCGGGCGGGGTGGTCGCTCCGGTTGACGAGCTGGTGGCCGTCCTTCGAGCCCGCGGGGAAGCCAGCGCACATCCCGGCGCTGAGGACCTGCTCGCCGACTTCCGTACGCAGCACGACCTCACCCTCCAGCACGAACACCAGCTCGTCCTCGTGGGTGTGGTGGTGCCGCATCGAAGACTCCCTGCCCGGGAGCAACGTCGTCAGGTTGACGCCGATCTTGGTCAAGCCGAGCGCGTCGCCCAAGGCGCGCTTCTCGCGCGGCAAGACGCGGGACCGAAAGGGCTCGGGGTACCCGGAGCCGGTGCGGGGTGAGACGGTAGCGGGGTCGAGCGCGGGGGGGACGAGCTTCATGGAGGCCTCGGGGTCGTGATGGGGCCAGCGGATCGCGGCGACAAGGGGCTAGCGGGGGGGCTACTTCTCGTCCTTCTCGTCCTTCTCGTCCTTCTCGTCCTTCTCGGCGCTGCGTGGCTTGAGCCTCGCCGGCAGCTTTGGCTGACCGGGGCCCGGCTTGTAATTGGGCTTTCGCCAGCTCAACAGGGGCACCGCGTCGCCCTTGATGGGTTTCGTTTGCCCCGGTGGCGGGCACTCGTCTCGCACCCAATAGACGTCGATCGCGATCGGCTCGTCTTTCGGGTTCTTGGTGCGTTGGTGATACCGCGAGAGGTAATCACGTAGGCCCTCGCGATAGGGCTCGTTGCGATCGAGGCGGATGCGGTTGCCGTAGTCTTGCCTAATCTGCGAGAGGCCCTCGCCGCGCGAGTCGGTGAGGTCGAGGTCGGGGGGCTTGCCGGTGAGCGGGTCGACGTGCCGGCCGTCGATCGTGAGCAGGTCGACCGCGAGGATGCCGTCGTCGCGGATGGGGTTCGGCGCGAACATGCCCCAGCCCTGGAACGTGCGGGGATAGTTGATGGTGAGCTGCAAAAACTCAGGGGAGCGCTCGGGCTTGAGCGGGATGACCCGTCCGCCGAGCACCTGCTTCGTCTTGTCGTACCACCAGCGCTCGTCCGGCCTGAGGTCCTTGCCGTCGTTCTTGAGCGGTGGGGGGATCGATTTGAGGATGATCTTGTTCTCGATCCACGTCTGGAGCGACGCACACAAGATGAGGTACCCCGCGAGCGCCTCGCGCCCGAAGACGCCGACACGCCGGAGCTTCGATCCAAGCGGCGACGGCGCGGGGGCGTCGGGCTCGGCGCGAGTCGTGAGCCCGAAGGCTCGCTCGACGCGGGCCCTGTTCGCGAGGAGCGCCTCGAAGAGGCGCGGCAGCGTGCCCAGCGAGGCGAGCGTCATGCCACGGAGCAGCCACCGACCATAAGGGAGGGCTTCGGCCACTCGCGCCAGGACCCGGCGCGGCTCTGCGTCGAAGGGGCTCTCGGCGTCGGCTCGCGCGGCCAGCACGGCTCCCTCGGGTGCAGCGACGAACGCGACACGCTCAGCGTGGTCGAGGCGCGACACGACGCGCGCGACGGCGAGGGCGAAGGGGCTCGAGACGTCGACCCCGAGCTCACACCCGCGCGACCGCCCCTCGTATCGTCGAGACAGGCGATCGAAATGCACTGGCAACAGCAGGAGGCTCGACCACACGATGAGCGTCCACGAGAACGGCCCGAGCCGCATGACGGTGCCGAACGTCCCGTGCAGGCCCACCATCATCGCGATCGCGAGCGGGCGGGTGATGCGGCGCGCGCGCGGCGAGAGGATGAGCATGCAGATCATCGCTTCCCACGCGAGGGTGACGAAGTCGGCGACCTTGAGCAGCCCGAGCGGGATGTTCTCCCGCATGAGGACCCCGAGCCCCGTCACCATTCGATCGATGTGAAGGACGTAGTGGACGCTCGTCCCCTCGCGCCAGATGTACCCCGTCTTGTTGACGACGTTGAACAGGTAGAGGACGGCCAGGTTCATCACGACGGCGAGCCCAACCAAGGAACGCGTCATCGCGGTGGGGCGGCGGGCCGCGCGCGCGCCGCGAGGTCGTCGAGGGAGATCTCCTTCGTCGCCCGCCACGACGCGCGCCACGCGTCGACGGAGAAGCGCTGCGCCAGGGGCAGGAAACACGCCCACATGCACGCGAGGTTCAAGACGACGTAGCCGCCGTTCTCGATCAGAGGGATCCGCGCGTCGCGGCTCGTGACGAAGAGGAAGCTCAACACCGTGAAGAGCCGCGCCCGATACCCGACCAGCAAACACAGGTGGCAGGCGACCCCGAGCGCGAACAGGACGGTGAGCTCGGCCTTGGTCGAGAACGCGTGGAAGAGGCTGAAGAGCGTGCCCGCGGTCGGCTTGAACAGGTGGTAGTGGTTCGTGAAGGCGCCGTCCATCGAGTAGATGAAATCGACCACGCCGTAATGGCGGAGGGCGTCGAGGCACAGCAGCGCGCCAAGCAAGATCCGGAAGATCGCCGCGGCTCGAGGATCGACGCCGAGGTATCGGGCGCGGATCCACGCGCCGGCGCGCCTGACCCGCCCCGCTGCGCTCATTCTTGGCTTGGGCTCTCCGGGAACCGCAGGCGCTGCTCTTGGGCCGGCTCCTCGGGCGGGGGATCTTGGAGGTCGGGCTCCCTGCGCGGCGGCTCTTTCCCTGCCGGGCGAGACTGGACGGGCGTCTTGATGAGGGGCGCGATCGAGGGGTTGAGCACACCCCCACCGCGGGCATGGCGGAACAGCCGCTCGACCTCCGGTGCGCCGCTGCCGTCGGCCGGTTGCGTGATCCAGAAGGCGTCAGCGCCGCCGAGGATCGCGTTCTGCTCGGCGGGCTCGAACTTCGCGCCGCGCCGGGAGAAGTACCGCCGCTTCGAGGGACCCACCACCTCGCGCTCTCCCGCGGCGGCCTCTTTCTGCTCCGCCTCACGCGAGCGGACGAGGTACTCCGCCCACTGTCGGCCGAGCCGATAGGGTCTGTCGAACGAGACGGTCGCCTCCTGGCCGGTCATGAGATCGATCTTCCCGCCTTCGCGGGTCTGCGCGTCCACGACGAGCTGGGACTCCGTGGTCGGCGGCTCGGGCGCCAGCAGGGCCCAATGGCCCGTCGCGCGCGTCCACCAGGCCACGGGCTCGAGCGCTTTGGCCGAGATCTTGGGCCCGATCTGGTTCGCCTGCAGGCCCTGGAGCAGGACGGCTCCGACGAAGATGAGCGCGAGGGCCTCCCGCGCGGCGGCTTGCACCCGGAAGCGCAGCAGGCGTGAGGGCGGCACGTCGACCTTGAGGGTGACCGGCCGCCTCATGACGGCGACGCCGCAGGCCGAGAGGCCGAGCTCGACGCTGATCGCCGTGCGGCGGCGCGCGACGGCGTCGTACAGCCGGTCCCTCAGGGTGGCGAACGGTCCAAGAGACAAGAGCGCCGCGGGGAGCGCGCCCCCCGGGAGGGCGCGCATGACCTCGGCGATCGCCGCGCCTCGCGTGGCGAACGACCCGTCGGCGCGCACGACGACGACGGTCTCCTCGACGAGCTTGGCGGTGATGCCCTCGGGCATCTCACGCGTCACGATGGAGGCTGTCTTGGCGTCCCAGAGCGACAGCTCGGGAGGCGCGGCACCCTCCTCTGACGAGAAGGCGCCGTTGCCTTGGAACAGCAGGTGCCGCCGGCTGTCCCAGCGCCGGATGACCTTCGAGAGCCAGAAGCAGATGCCGCAGTCGACGTCGAAGATCACCGTGCGGGCGCGCCGTGGGTCGTGTCTCGTCAACCAGCGCTCCCACGTGTCCTGCGACAAGACGAGCGCGGCCATGGCGACGAAGCAGAGGCCGAACAGGCGGTAGCTGGTCAGCCAGGCGTAGACGCTGCCATACAGCACGAGCAGCAGCGCGGCCGCGCCGCGACTCGCGCCGCGCGCGATCGGGACCAGCAGCAGGAGCGGCACGAGCCACTGCGACGCGTGCACCACGCGAGTCAGCGGCCCGAGCAGGCTGCTGTCCCTCATCGAGAACCCAGCCGGGCTCGCGATCATGAAGACGTCGAGGGCGCGCGCGAGCGCAGTACCGTCGCGCCAGGCGGGGCCCGACTGGAGCTTCCAGTTGGTCAACAGGACCGCCGAGACCAGCGCGAGCGCTCCGAAGGCGGCGATCGAATGCGGGCTGTAGCCCGGCAGTCGGGCCTGCTGGAGCTCGGCGTCGGTGTGGAGCGTGGACCGATCGAGCAGCTGCTCGGCCTTGGTCTCCCGTGCGAGGCGGACTCGGCCGAGGATGGCGTCCACGCTGAACGCGGTGCCCAGCGGGAGGAACAGCGTGACGCCGAGGATGGCGATCGCCAGCGCCTCGCCCGGCCCCTCGGTCAGCGTGTTGCGACCCGCGAGGCTCACCATCCCCACCAGCGAGAGGACCTGAAAGACCCGCGTCTTCCAGCCGATCGTCAGGAGGACGTAGAACGCGAGGATGAACGCGAGCCCTACCGCCGCCTCGCCCGCGGTCGAGAAGGCGTGCAGCGCGCTCCACGCGACGCGCCCCTCGTTCTTCATGTGGAAGATATGGGCGTGGTTCGGCAGGACGCCGTCGTTGGAATAGAAGGCGACGCGGTGCTCCCAGCGCTGCGCCCAGTCGGCGATCAGCGCGACGCCGAGCACGATGCGGAAGAGACCGAGGGAGCGGGGATCGAGCCGCGTGTAGTGCCGCGCGATCGCCGCGAGCGGGCTCACGGGAGCGTGTCCTCGACCCGGAAGCGAAAATCGTCGGCGTGGTCGATCGAGGGCACAGCGGTCTTCTGCAAGAGCAGCGTGCGGATGGTCCACACGTCGCCGAACACGCGGTACTTGAGGGCGGTCTGATCGAGGTAGTCGACCCCGCTCGAGCCGCCGGTCCCCACGCGACGGCCGATGACGCGCTCGACCATCCGCGCGTGGCGCTGTCGCCAGATGAGCAGCCGCTGCTCCATCGCGACGAGCGCGTCGAGGGCCTCACGAGGCCACGCGAGGCGCGGCAGCTCGCGGTAGCTCTCGAGGAAGACGAGCGCCGCGCGCACCTTGCGCCGCTCGGCCTTGTCGGCCTCCGGGAGCTCGGGCTCCTCCTCCGCCATCAGGAACCTCGCTGCGCTCGCGGCCTCGCGCTCGTAGCGCTGCTTCCAGAGGTCGAGGTCGGCCTTGCTGAGCTGGAGCTGTGTTTCGACCAGCCCGAGGCGCTTGTGCATCTCGGCTCGGTGGGCCTCGATGACGTCCTGGAGGAACTTCTCCGGGCTCTCCTTCGAGACCGGCGTGCGCGCGAGCCAGGCGTACACGACCTGCTTGAGCGTCGGGCCGCTCGCGAGGCGGCGATCGACGCGCGCGAGCGCCACCGAGGCGGAGCCGTCCTTGGCGCGCAGCGCGTCGCGGTACGTGCCCTCGGCGCCGAGGGTCAGCCGCTGGCCGTCGTCGAGGCCGAGCAGGATCTCCATCTCCCGGAGCTGCGCCGACTGGAACCCGCTCGCGCCGATGAGCGCGTCCCGGAAGCCGAGGTAGTCGCGGGTCGTCATCGTCTCCATCACCTCGAAGTGGGTGACGGCTTGGTCGAAGATCGTGCTCACGCGCCGGAACGAGCGCGTCGCGTCCGCGAGCGCCATGTCGGGCACGGGGTTCTGGTTGAACAGGTCACGCGCCGCCTCGAGCTCACGCAGGACGAGCTTGAACCAGAGCTCGTACACCTGGTGGACGACGACGAAGAGCACCTCCTCGTTCGATAGCTTCGACTCGTCGCCTTCGGTGCCGCCCTGCAGGCGCAGCAGCTCCTCGACGCGGATGTACTCCCAGTAGTTCATGTGGCGCGCACCGTCGGCCCCGAGCGCGGCGGAGTCTACTCGAAAAGACCTCGGCGAAAGAGCGTGACCTAGCGTTACTCGACGCGCTTCACGCCGTCGGCGCCGATGTCGATGGGCGGGCCGTAGTAGACGAGCTCGGCGCGTTCGACCGAGGGCCCGGATTGGACCTCGAGCACGACGATTCCAACGTCAGGGCAGAGCGTCGTGAGGATGCGGAAAGGAGCGTCACCGCCCCTCTCTTCCAGGGTCGTGAGGCAACCCGAGAACGAGCCGGCCGGCACCGTCACCGAGACCCCCGCCGCCGAGATCCGCGATTTGCCCCCGTGGGGCCCGAGCCACGACGTGCTGGCCTCGAGGGGGAGCTTGAGCAGAAAAGCGGGAGCGCCGGCCTTGGTCGTGGTCGCGATGCCCGCGGCCGTCAGCTCGAAGGACTGGTTGCCGGTCGGGCGCCGCAGCTCGCCGCGCGTCGCCGACTGGCGGTGGACGTTCACGATGAGCGCGCCCGGCAGGGCAGGCGCGTCGCCGAGGGCCTGCGTCTTGTAGTGGTAGAGCGTCCCGTCTTTCAGCGGAAAGTAGCGCTCGGCCTCCGAGCCCGAGGAGACCCCTTTGGCGCCATCGACGGGTGCTTGCCACGACGGGCCAGCGCCGGTCCCGCCCGCCGACTCACACCCCGACAGCGCCAGGGCGAAGGTGATCCACGCGCGCGTCGTCATGGGGAGGTTGGTTGCGGCGGGGGTGGCTTCTCGTTCGTCGGCCCCGCGGGTTTGTCGGGACGGTGCCCGAGGTAGTGGCTGGCGAGCACCACGAGCAGGGCGACGGCCAACAGCAGCAAGATGCTCGAGACCGGATCGGGGTCGATGCGGCGCCTCAGGTCCTTGGCGGCGGCCCGGACGGCAGGATCTTTGGTCTGTTCGGCGAGCTTCGGCGCCTCGGCTCGCACGTGCGCATAGTTGCCCTTCGCGAAGGCCTCGAGCAGCGCGTGGAGGGCGGCATCGTGTGGCCAGCCCTTCGCGAACGCCGGCAGGTCGGGCTCGCCCGCCGCAGCGTGGGGCTCGGCCTTGGCGTCGTCGTGGGGCTCGGCCTTGGCGTCGTCGTGGGGCTCGGCCTTGGCCTTGGCGTCGTCGTCGGGCTCGGCCTTGGCGTCGTCGTCGGGCTCTCGCGTTCGCCCTTCTTCCACGCCCTCGTCGTCGCCCTTCGCGGTCATCGCGGCGAGGTCTCCTCGGGGCTTGGGCGATCGCGGAAAGGAACCGGAGGCTCATCTTCTCCGTGCACCTCGCAAGAGACGCCGTAGCAGTTGGTCTTGTAACGCGTCTTTCTGCCGCATCCGACGGCGATCCAGGTGCCGCCCCACTCCTCTTTGACCCGGATGTCCTCTCGCGGGCAGTCCAGGTCTCGCTCGGCGTCGTTGAGCACGAGCGGCCGCGCGTTTTCGGCGCCCAGGGGGTAGCCGGTGCCGCAGGCGACGAGCCCCCCAAAAACGAAGGCGAGCGTGGGGACGAGGAGGCGACGTGTCATCGAGGGCGACCGAGGGAGCTTTGCGCGCATGTTGAACGGCGGTCCGGTCCGTGCCAAGGATGAAGTAACGATGCTGGTTCGGCTCCTCGTGGGGCTCGTGAAGGGGATCGTCCTCGGCGGTCTCATCGGTCTCGCGGTCGCGAGCCTGTTGGGCCCGGTGCCGTCGTCGGCGGTCTTCGTCTACCTCGCGGCGGCCCTCGTCGGCGCGCTGGTCGGGCTCGTCGCGGGTAAGCCCATCTGGTCGGCCGACGGGAAGATCGAGGCTGGGCTGAAGGCGGGCTTCGGCGCGCTCCTGTCACTGGGGTTGTTGTGGCTGGTGCGCCGCTTCGTGACCGTGCCGTTGCCCATCAGCCTGGGCCAGTTTGCGGACGCGAATCGATCGATCGGGGAGACGGCGATCACCTCCCTCGCGCTGGTCGGCGGCGCGCTCGGCGCGTTCTACGACGCCGACAACACGCCAGCGCCCGCGGGCCAGGCCAAGCCTGGAGCCCCGCCGCCCGGCTCGCCCAAGGCGCGGATCGGTGCCGGGGCCGGAGCGGCCGACGAGGATCTCGGGCTCGACGAGGACGTCCCGTCGAAGAAGCAGATGAAGCGGTAGCCTCGTGACTCCAGCCCGCCTCGCCGTCATCGCGCTCGTCAGCTGCTCGTACGGCGTGATCTTGCTCTCGATCGCCGGCCACGGGCCTCCCCTCTGGTTCGTCGTCGGCCTGCTCGCGGCCCAGGCGATCGTGGTGCACCTGGGCATCTTCTTCGTGAATTTCGGGGTGTTCCTCGACGTCGTGTCGGAGATCGAGCCGGGGCGCCGCGCGGTCGCGCTGACCTTCGACGACGGCCCACACCCGGTGCACACGCCGCGGGTCCTCGACATGCTCGACGCGGTCGGCGCGAAGGCGACCTTCTTCGTGATCGGCGCGAAGGCCGACGCGCACCCGGAGGTCATCGCCGAGATCGCGCGGCGGGGCCACGAGGTCGCGCTGCACAGCTACGAGCACGATCACCTGCTGTTCATGCGACCCGAGCCGAGCATCGTTCGCGATCTGGTGAAGACCCAGGACGCGATCGAGCGGGCCTGCGGGGCCCGGTCGAAGCTGTTTCGTCCCCCGGTCGGCTTCTCGAGCCCGCGCACGCGCGTCGCCGTGAAGGAGCTCGGCCTCGTCGTGGTGGGCTGGAGCGCGCGCGCCTTCGACGGCGCCGGGAGGCCTTCGGTGGAGCAGATCCTCGAGCGGCTCTCGGCCTCGGTGCGCGACGGAGCGATCGTGCTGCTGCACGACGCGCCCGAGCGCGGCGACAACGCGCCGACCAGCCTCGAGGCGCTCCCCGCGCTGCTCGCCATGATCTCCGAGCGCGGCCTCTCGACGGTGACCGTGTCATCCCTCATCGGTAGCGCGCAGGCCGAGCCCGTAGTAGCTCGCGTCTGACATGCCCCTCTCCGTCGGTGATCGAATCCCCAGCACGAAGATCAAGGTCGCCAGCGAAAAGGGCGGCGGCGAAGAGACCACCACCCAGGCGCTGTTCGCTGGCAAGAAGGTGGTCCTGTTCGGTCTCCCTGGCGCGTTCACCCCCACCTGCTCTGCCAAGCATCTGCCGGGGTTCATCGACCATGCCGACGCACTACGCGAGAAGGGCGCAGACCTCATCGCCTGCGTCTCGGTGAACGACGCGTTCGTCATGGGCGCGTGGGGCCGCGACGCGAAGGCGTTTGGTAAGGTCGTCTTGCTCGCGGACGGCAACGGCGAGCTGGCCCGCGCGCTGGGGCTCGAGGTCGATCTCGCCGCTGCGCTGATGGGCGTCCGCTGTCAGCGCTTCCTCGCCATCTTCGACGACGGCGTGTGCACGAGCGTAAACGTCGAGCAGCCTGGCAAGTTCGAGGTCTCGAGCGCCGAGGTCGCGCTGACCTTGCTGTGACCGCCAGCGGCGGCGCGCTTCACCTCGCAGCGCAAGAGATCCGCGCGACCCCCACCGACTTGTCGACGTCGGCGGTCCACGCGAGGATCAGCGAGCGCTGATCGGCGGTCGTCGTCATGCGCAGCCGGCCGCTGAGCCAGGCCGCGTGGGTCCCGAAGGAGGCCGCTGGGCCCAGCGAGCCGTCGGCCTCGATGCGCTGCACGATCACCATCGGCGCGCTCGGATCGACCGAGTCCACCCAGGCGATCACCAGCGCGTCGTCCATCGCCGACGCCGCCAGCTGAGACGTGGAGATGCCGTCTGGGGTGAGCGGGATGGGCCCAGGCTCCTCCGGCTGCAGCGCGCCCCCGTGGTCGACGCGATAGGCCGCGATGGCGGGCATCGTGCGGGAGGTCGAGCCGTCGGTCTGGTACACGAGCCACGCACCGAAGCCCGTCGAGACCAGCGCCAAGTGCAGGAGCGGCTCGTTTTGCGGTAGCTGCTCGACGAGCGTCACGGGCATCGGAGCACCCGGCGCGTAGCGCATCGTCACCAGGTTGAGGCCAGGCTGGGGCACCTGCGCGAAGCAGGACTGGCCTGGCGCGACCGAGTCCGCGTACGCCGTGACGAACCCGTCGGCCTTCGCGATGGCGCCGCCGAGCATGGTCGTGCCCAGGCAGATCGACGGGCCCTCCAGCGCGACGCCCTCACGCTCGCTCCACGAGCCCACGGTGAGGAACCCGAATTGGTGCGACGCGAACAGGGTGCGCTCGCTGGACTGCGCGACGAACATCGGCTCGCCAGCCCCCGAGAAGGTGACGATCGGCGGCGCGACACCGAACAGATCGCGCTCGAGCGAACCGCCGCCTTCTTGGTCCTCGAGGAGCGCCATCGGCCCGATCTGGCCCGGGCCTGCGACGAACGAGCTAGCTGAAGGGGCGAGCGTCACCACGTCGTCGAACGGATCCGGCCACGGGCCTCGGGAGCCCAGCGAGGGATCGCCGACCAACGTGCCGTCTTGGGCGCGCCACGCGACGAAGGTGCGTCCGTCCGCGGTCTGCCCCACGTCCGGCTGGGTGGCGTTCTGCCCGAAGGGGATGGCGAACGGCTCTCCGTCGACGACGAACCCCTCACACAGTGGGGCAGCGCCTCCGGACGCGGTCCCGCCTCCGGTCGGACCGGCGCCCGAGCCCCCCGCGCCGATCGGGGACGAACCCCCGTCACCCTGCGTGAGGTCGCTG
The DNA here is from genome assembly GCA_016719945.1 of Polyangiaceae bacterium. Lineage (GTDB taxonomy): Bacteria > Myxococcota_A > Polyangia > Polyangiales > Polyangiaceae > Xiheicaenibacterium. Next base: position 362,341 of record JADJYE010000033.1, read on the forward strand.
CGAGCGCCGCAAGCTGAGGCGAGCAGAAGCCACGACACGAAGCCCTTCATGGACCCTCCGGTTCACGTACCCTCGACCGTACCTCTGGTTCGTCCGCGAGGCAGTCCCCATGCAAACGATCCCGCCCTCGATGTTGCCGCACCCCACGAACCTGGTCGTCACGACGCTCGGCGAGCGCACGGTGCCGTCGCCGCTCGGCCTGTCGACCGCCCGCGGTGACCAGCTCGCAGACTACACGCCGGACGACACCCGCATCTTCTACGACGTCGAGACGCGCGCGGGCGTGACCGAGCGACCGACCGCCTTGTTCGAGAAGGCCGGGCCGCGCGAGAAGATCTTCTTCGACCCTGCGACCACCCGCGTGGGCATCGTGTCGTGCGGTGGCCTGTGCCCGGGGATCAACAACGTGCTGCGCTCGATGGTGTTCGAGCTCCACCACAAGTACGGCGTCGAGCGCATCCTCGGCTTTCGTTACGGGTACGCGGGGCTCGACCCTGCGACCCGCATCGATCCTCGGCCGCTGCTCCCCGCGGACGTGCGGGACGTGCACAGCTTCGGCGGCAGTTTCCTCGGGTTGTCCCGCGGGATGCACGACGTGAAGGTGATGGTCGACACGCTCGTCGCCCAGAAGATCGACGTGCTCTTCGCGATCGGCGGCGACGGCACGCTGCGAGGCGCGCACGCGCTGTGGCAAGAGGTGCAGTCGCGCGGCCTGAAGATCGGGATCGTCGGCATCCCGAAGACGATCGATAACGACATCGAGTACGTCGACAAGACGTTCGGCTACGAGACCGCGGTCGAGGTCGCGCGCCAGGCGGTCGACGCGGCGCACACCGAGGCCATCGGCGCGCTCAACGGCGTCGGGATCGTCAAGCTCATGGGGCGCGACGCGGGCTTCATCGCCGCTGCAGCGACGATCGCCAGCCACGAGGTCAACTTCTGCCTGATCCCCGAGGTGCGCTTCGACCTCGAGGGGCCAGACGGCCTGCTCGCCGCGCTCGAGCGCCGCCTGTCCGAGCGCCACCACGCCGTCATCGTCGTCGCCGAGGGCTGCGGCGCCACGCTCGCTGGGGCCGACGCAGAGCGCGACGCTTCTGGCAACGTGAGGTACGCGGCCGGCGGCACCGACGTCGGGCCGCGCCTGCGAGACGCGATCACCAAGCACCTCAAGGCGCGCGGGCTCGAGTTCAGCGTGAAGTACATCGACCCGAGCTACATGATCCGCAGCGTCCCCGCGAACGCGCACGACTCGGTGTTCTGCGACGCGCTCGCGCGCAACGCGGTGCACGCGGGGATGGCCGGCAAGACCGACATCGTCATCGGCCGCATGCACCGGGTGTTCACCCACGTGCCGCTGCCGCTGGTGACGAGCGCGAAGAAGCGCGTGAACCCGGACGGCTCGCTGTGGCTCGCGGTCACCGAGGCCACCGGGCAGGCCCCGCTGACCCGCTGACCCGCCGACGGCGCTGCTGTAGCCGTCGCGGCGTTACTCCTCCGGCCTGGCCGGCAGCCGCACCTCGAAGCACGCGCCGCCCAGCGAGCTGTCTCGGAGCGCGATGCTCCCAGACGCCGCCTCCACCAGGCCCCTGCACACGGCGAGGCCGAGCCCCGTCCCGCGTCCGACCTCCTTGGTCGTCGCGAACGGCTCGAACAGGCGCTCCCGGATCTCGGCCGCGACGCCGGGGCCGTCGTCGGCGACGCTGATGACGACGCTCTCGCCGTCGCGCCGCACGTCGACCTCGATCGCGCTCTTCGCGGCGTCGACGGCGTTCATGATCAGGTTGAGCAGCACCTGCTGCAGGCGCTCGCCACCGATGGCGACCTCGGGCAGCCCAGCCTCGAAGCGCGTCTCCAGGCTGAGCCCCTGCAGCTTCTTCTGGGGCTTGAGCAGGCCCGCGACCACGTCGCACGCCTCTTGCGCGCTCGCGTAGGCCGGCAGGTCGGTGGCGAGCGCGCGCGGGGGCCGCGCGAAGTCGAGCAGGTCCCGCAGCACGCGGTTGACGCGCTCGGTCTCGGATCTCATCCTGAGCAGGAAGTCGCGCCGCTCACCTTCGGGCAGGTCGTCCGCGAGCAGCAGCTCCTCGAAGCCGAGGATCGCCGCGATGGGGTTGCCGATCTCGTGCGCCACGCCCGCCGCGAGGCGACCGACGCTCGCCAGGCGCTCGCTGCGCACCATGCTCTCTTGAGCGTTCTCCAGCTCGCGCTTCGCGAGCTCGAGCTCTTCGACCTTCGCGCGCAAGGCCTGCTCGTCTCGCAGCAGCTTCGCCGTCATCTCGCGCAGGCTGTCGGTGAGATCCGCGAGCTCGCGCGCCGCGGGCGTGCCGAGGTCGAGCTCGCGCGCCCCGGCCGCGACGCGGCCCGCCGCGCGGGAGACGTCCTCGACTGGGCGGACCACGAGGCGGGTCATGGCGACGTACGCGAGGAAGAGCAGCGCGAGGGCGACCACTGCCGTGTACAGCGCGACGAGCTGGACCAGCGCGCTCGCCCCCGTGGCGGGCGCGCCGACCGAGACCGTCAGCGCGACGGCGCCGGAGCCGCGGTGATCGGGCACGACGATCAAGAGCGCGCTCCCTCGAGCCGTCGCGACGCGACGGCTCGACTCCTGCTGCGCGGTGACGGAGGGCGGCAGGTTGGCGACGCTGCCTGCGGCGACCGCTTGGGTCCCCGCGCCGTCGTATACGGCGATCGCCGTCACGCCCGCGTCCGACAGCTGCGCCTCGAGCAGCGAGCTCAAATCCTCCGCGCGCCGCGTCGCGCGTGCCTCGAGCACCTGACTCGCCACCGCTCGGCCCAGATCTCGCGCGTAGTCGCGGCGGGCGGAGGTCAGCGACGCCTCGGTCAGGCGGGCGACGGCGAGGTAAAGCGGGACGAAGCCGATCGCCAGCAGCGCGCCCAAGAGCAAGAGGATCTGCAGGCGGATGCCGAGGCGCACGCGGCGACCGTAGTCCGACCCCACGAACTGGGCCAACGCACCCGCCGAGTGGTAGGGCACGAGCGTCGACCATGCGTCCGCTCGTCCGTGCCGCCATCGCCGTTCGCCGCGCCCTCCTGGGTGCAGCGACGCTGCTCTTGTGCGCGTGCCTCGCGGCCTTCGTCGTCTACGACGCCGGGCACCGGGTGCCGCTGGTGTACGCGGTGCTCGCGGGCGGGCTGATCGCCGCCCTCGTCGCGCGACGCCTCAAGACGCGGCTCGACGCCATCGAGCCCGCCATCGGCACCGAGCTCGAGATCGGCGCGCTCGCGATGATCGGCGCGTATCTCCTGGTCGTACGCGCGGACGCCAGCCTGGACGGCGCGGCCTACCCCGCCGTCTATCTCTGCCTCGCGGTCGTCGCCGCGTTCGGGCGCCCTGGGGCCGCGCTCGTCGCGCTGGCGACGGCGGTCGCGATCGAGATCGCGATCATCCTCTTCGCGTTCGGCCGCAGGGACCCCTGGGAGGCTGCGCCGCACATCGCCTTCATGCTGATCTTCACCGGCTTCAACGCGGCGGTCCTGCGCACCGAGCTGGCCCGGGTTCGGACGGCGATGGTCGCCCGCCTCAAGGACGAGGTGGAGAAGCTGCGCACGGAGGCGCGCAGCTACCGCTTGCTCGGCGGAGCCGCCGAGGCGCCGAAGCCGAGCGACGACGAGCGGCTCCTGCGCTCCGGCGTCGAGGAGATCCACCAATCGGTGCTCTTCGCCCTCCGCCTGGTGCGGCAGGCGCTCGAGCTGAACACCGCGATGCTGCTGTGGAAGAACGACGCCGGCTCGCACCTGCGCATCAGCGAGCTGGTGACCGACGAGCCGGAGCTGTTCGAGGGGCCCTTCCTGGTCGGTGACGGCGTCTTCGGGGCGGCGCTCTCAAAGAACTCCATCGTGACGCTCGAGGGGCTGAAGGAGGGCTACAAGCTGCCCTATTACCCGGCGGCGTGCCCGGTCAGGACGGTCTGCGTCGTGCCCGTGCAGGAGCACGGCAGCGTGCGCGGCCTGTTGGTCGTCGACCGCATCGACGACCGGCCGTTCACCAAACACGAGCAGACGATGCTGCAGGAGGCCGCCGAATACGCGGTGCGCGCGATCCACAACGAGCGGGTCTTCCTGCAGCTCGAGCGCGCCAAGGCGGAGCAGGGCAAGCTCTACCGCGCAGCCGAGGCGCTCAACGCGGCGAAGTCCGAGCAAGACGTGATCGAGGCGGGCGTCCGCAGCGCGCGTGAGGTGACGAGCGTCGACTACGCCGCGCTCACCCTGTACGACGACGCGACGAAGACTCACGAGATCCGAGCGATCAGCGGCGACTTCGAGGAGGGCGACGGGACCGCCGCGGTCGGCGCCCGCTTCCGCGCGAACACCGGCCTCGTCTCGATGGCGCTCGAAAACCGTCACCCGCTGCCTTACCGAGGCCAGTTCGACGAGAAGAAGCAGACGGTCTTCACGCGGCACACGACGCCGCCGAAGATGCCGAGCCTGTTCGTGCTGCCCCTCGCCGCGCACGACCGCGCCCTCGGCACGCTGGTGCTGGGCTCACGGCGCCGGGGCGCGTTCGGGGAGTCGGTGCGCGGCACCCTCGAGGTCATGGCCAGCCACATGTCGGTGTCACTCGACGGCGCGCGCATGATGAAGCGGCTCGAGGAGCTCGCGACCACCGACGGCCTCACCGGGCTGCTCAACAAGCGAGCCATGCTCGACGTCGCCGAGCACAAGATCGCAGCCTCCCGCAGGTTCGGTCGGCAGCTCGCCGTGCTGGTCACCGACATCGACCACTTCAAGAAGGTCAACGACACCTACGGGCACGACGTCGGCGACGTCATCATCAAGGGCCTCGGCGACATCCTGCGGCGAGCCAAGCGCACCACCGACGCGGTCGCCCGCTTCGGCGGCGAAGAGTTCGTCATCATCTGCGAGGAGACCGACGAGCGCGGGGCGTTGCTGCTCGCCGAGCGGGTCCGCACCGAGCTCGAGAAGACCACGTACTTCGCCGGACCGGCCGAGGGCTCGAGCGAGCAGCGCACGCTCAGCGTCACGTGCTCGATCGGCGTCGCCACCTACCCTGCCTGCGGCACGTCGTGGGAGGCGCTGTTCAAGGCGGCCGACACCGCGCTCTACGCATCGAAGCAAGGGGGCCGAAACCGGACCACCGTCTACTCGGCCCCGCCCCGAAGCGAGCGAGGCGAGCGAGCCGCGTAGAGTGCGGTACGATGCCTGCCAGGCATGGCAGGCGCGAGCCGACTGGACGGACCCGTCGTGAGCCCGAGCGCGAAGCTCGCGAGCGTGGGCTGCCTCATCGTCGCGGCGCTGCTCGCCTCGCAGCCGAGCGCAGAGGCGACCGCGGCCCCCGAGCTGGAGCCGGACACGCTCGAGCTGCGCTCGCGTCCGTTGGACACACCCGAGCTGGGAGCTGACGAGGACGGCCCGGCACCCGCCCCGGAGGCGCCGCGCGGCCTCGAGGCTCGTCCGCACGACCCCGGGCGCGTGCTGCGCCTCGAGCTGCTCGGGACCGGGCGCCGCGCCGCGCTCGCCCCCTTCGACGGCGACGGCCGCCTCGACGAGGACGTGATGCTCACGCTGAGCGCGCTCCTCGCGCCGAACGCCCAGCTCGGTCGCAAGGTCGTCGCGCCGACCCCCGTCGACCCGCGGCTCGCGGCGCTCTTGCTCGAGATCTCCGAGGAGCTCGGGGACGCGCCGATCGTCGTGGTCTCTGGGCACCGCGAGCCTGGCCGAGGCACGAGCCGCAGGAGCTACCACGTGCGCGGCATGGCCGCCGACATCTCCGCCGAGGGCGTGCGGCCGATCGACGTCCGAGCCGCCGCCATCCGGGCGGGGGCCGGAGGCGTCGGCCTCTACCCGACGTTCGTGCACGTCGACGTCCGCGAGCAGCCGTACCGCTGGGGCGGCGGTGGCCGGCCGAAGCCGCCGAAGCGCTGACGGCGCCATGCGCGCCTTGCGACGGGCGGGCATCGGCGCAAAGCTTCACTGCGATGAAGGACGACAAGACCCCAGCGGATCGAGCGAAGCAGTCCTACAAGCGCGGGATCGGCGAGATCACGCGCGCCGCGCGCACGGTGGGGGACGCGGTGAAGCGCGAGACGCAGAAGGCCGGCGGGCTGGGCAAGGCGCTCGACGACGCCTCTCGTGAGGTCGTGCGGGCTGCCACGCACGTGGCGAGCGCCGTCGGCACGGGCCTCGAGAAGCTCGGAAAGAAGGCCCAGCACGCGCTCGAGCATGAGCCCTCGGAGGCCGCCCCGGGGCGGGTCAGAGTGGCAGGCGGCCCCGAGGAAGAGTGGCCGAAGACTCGCGAAGAGTACGAGGAGAAGTACGGCAAAGACGGCGCCAATTGGCCGAAGACCCGCGAGGAGTACATCGAGCGGTACGGTCGCCCGCCGCGCAAGCGAGGTGACGACGACGACCCCGGCTTTCGCATCGCGACCGGCAAAGACTGACGGTTCGCGACGCTTTTGGTTATCCTCGCCAGCCGGATGCCGTTGCCCCGCCTGCCGGGTCACAAGGTCAGAGCCGTCTCGGAGGACGCGCCGCAGGAGGCCGACCGAGGCTTCATCTTCGTGCGGCGCGCGCGCGTCGTGGCGGAGTTCGCGACGGGTGAGGTGAGCGAGCCCTTCGCCTACGACATCGCCGATCGGGACAAGCTCGACGCCGTCGTCGTGGTCCCTCACTACACCGACGCAGCGGGCGTCAGGCACGTCGTGCTGCGCTCGGCGCTTCGCCCTCCCGTGGCCTTGCGCCGGCGCGAGGCGTGGCCGGTCCCCGAGAAGGGCACGCTGGGCGAGCTGTGGGAGGTGCCCGCAGGGCTCGTGGAGGTCCATGAGCGCTCGGCCGAGGGGCTGCGCGCCTGCGCCGCGAGGGAGCTGCACGAGGAGACTGGGCTCGACGTCCCGCCCGAGAGCCTCTCGGCGCTCGGGCCCTCGACGTTCCCGGCCCCTGGCATGGTCGGCGAGCGTCACTTCTTCTTCCACGCGCAGGTCGATCCCGGCGCGCGCGTCGCTCCCCCGGAGGACGGCTCCACGCTGGAGCGCCACGCCTCGCTGGTCGACCTGCCGCTGTCGGAGGCGCTCGAGGCGTGCCGACGCGGCGAGGTCGAGGACGCGAAGACCGAGCTCGCGCTGCGGCGCCTCGACGAGCTCTATTCGGAGCGGACATGACGCTGCGGGTCGCGTACCTCGTCAAGCGCTCCAGCTGGAGCGCGATCCGCGAGCAGGGCTCGGCCAGCCGGATGCAAGAGCTCGTGCGCCGCAAGGATCCGACCGTCGCGCGGCTCAAGAGCACGCACGACGCCCACGAGCGCACGGTGGAGGAGGTCCTCTCGGCGTTCGAGAGCCTGGGCGTTCAAGCTACCGCGATCGGCCCGCGGACGCGCGATATCACCTCGAGCCGCTACTCGCTCGTCGTCACCATCGGGGGCGACGGGACGCTCCTGCGAGCGTCGCACCGGGTGGCAGACGTGCCGGTGCTGGGGATCAACAGCGCCCCGCTCAGCTCGGTCGGCTTCTTCTGCGGCGTGACCGACGGCGACGTGCTGCCCGCGCTCGAACGAGCCCTCGACGGCCGCCTGCCGTCGCGCACGCTCACGCGCATGGCGGTGACCATCGAGGGCAAGCTCGTCACCTCGCGCGTGCTCAACGACGCGCTCTTCTGCCACCAGAGCCCGGCCGCGACCTCGCGCTACCTGATCGAGGTCGGCGGGCTCGTCGAAGAGCACAAGTCGAGCGGCTTCTGGATCGGACCCGCCGCGGGCTCGACCGCGGCCCAGCGCTCGGCTGGCGGCCGCGTCTTGCCGCTCCAGAGCACCGCCCTCCAGCTCGTCGTGCGCGAGCCCTACACCCCGAAGGGCGAGCGCTTCCGCCTCGTCAAGGTGCTCGCGAAGGACGACGAGCGCATCATCGTGCGCAGCAAGATGCGCGAGGCGGCGCTGTTCCTCGACGGCCCCGACGTCGTCGTGCACCCGAGGTTCGGGGACGTGATCACGTTCCAGAAATCGAGCGAGCCCCTCCAGCTGCTCGGCAGCAGCGCGCGCCAGCGGTGAGTGGGCAGATTAGACAGTGAGGGCGCCGGTGGCGTCGCCGAACGCGTCGGTCTCCACGCCGACCGCGTTGAGCATGGTGATGAACAGCTTCGCCACCGACTCGTCGTCGTAGACGATGTGACGCCCGGTCTGGATCGCGCCCCCGCCGCTGCCCGCCAGCAGGATGGGCATGTCGGTGTGGTTGTGCGCGTTGCCGTCGGAGATCTCGCTCGAGAAGAACACGAGCGAGTTGTCGAGCAGCGTGCCGCCGTCGACGTCCTCGACGGCGTCGAGCATCGCCAGCAGGTTCGCGAGCTGCTGCACCTCCCAGGTGTCGATCACCGTCAGCCGATCGAAGTTCTCCTGGAGATCTTGGTGGTGGCTGATCTCGTGGTGGCCGCCGCTCACGCCGAGGAACTCGTAGCTGCGGTTGGAGCCGGCGTTCGCCAGCATGAAGCTGATGACGCGTGTCGCGTCGCACTGGAAGGCGAGCGTCATCAGGCGGTTCATGATGTCGGAGTGGGCGACGATGTCGCCAGGGTCGCTCGGCCGATCGATCGGCTCGCAGACCGGCCCCGTCGAGGCCTTCGCGATCTTGTCCTCGAGCTCGTCGACCCCGGTCAGGTACTGGTCGAGCTTCGCGCGATCGGTCGTGCCCAGCCGCAGCTTGAGCGAGTTGGCCTCGTCGCGGACGTGATCGAGCACGCTGGTTCGGTACAGCGTGCGCCGCGCTTGCTCCTCGGCGGTGGCGTCCGGATCGAAGCCCTGAAACAGCTGATCGTAGAGGACCGCGGGGCTCGTGATCTTGGGCAGCGGCTGCGTCGGCGACGCCCAGCTGATGTTCCGCGCGTAGGCGCAGCTGTAGCCCGAGTCGCAGTCGCCCACGCCGCTGCCGCCGTCGATCCCGAGCTGCAGCGACGGGATGCGCGTCAGCTCCTTGAGCACGTTGGCCGCGACCTGGTCCATCGAGATGCCGTTCTCGATGTCGGCGCCTTGCGTCTTCTTGGGGTGGGCGACCGTGAGGAAGGCGCCGGTGCCCGAGGCGTGATCGCCGGGCCCATCGGGCCGGGCAGGGAGGTTCGCGAGGCCGCTGATGACGTTGACCTTGCTCTGCAGCGCCGACAGCGGCTGGAGGATCGTCGGAAGATCGTAGTTTGCACCCACGATCGTCGGGCGCCACGCCGGCATGTGGATCCCGTCGGGGATGTAATACGCGAGGATGCGCTGCGGTGTGCCGTCGGCCGCGTAAGCGCGGCGGCCGTGAAGCGACTCGAGCCACGGCAGCGCCAGCGCGGCGCCCGCGCCGCCGAGGAAGGCGCGGCGGCCGAGCCGGCGGCGGGCCTTGGAGAGCGCGTCGGTGCGCGGGGCACCCGAGAACCCCTTCTTCATCACAGCGACCCTCCTTCCGGTTCACCACGGCGGTAACGGAACGGCTCGCTCAGCACGACCAGCTTCATGAGCTCTCGCAGAGAGAGGTCCGACGCTCGGAACGCGTCGTCGGTGTCCTCGAGGTAGGTGCGGTCGCTCGTCCCCGGGGCGCGCCCGAGCGCGTAGGTGAAGACCTTCTCGACCGCGCACTGCGAGAGCCGCTCGTCGGCGGCGAGCATCGTGATGAACTCGCTCGGCGTCTGGAAGGTCTGCCCGTCGACCTCGCCGGAAGGGTCGACCGCGGTGCCCTTGTCCTCCAGGCGGAAGGCGCCGATGCCGTCGTAGTTCTCGAGCGCGAGGCCGAGGGGATCCATGACGGAGTGACACGACGCACACGCCGGATCGGCGCGGTGCGCGGCGAGCAGCTCCTTCTGGGTCTGCGCCTCGAGCGCAGCCGGGTCGAAGCCCTCGACGCCGGCCGGTGGGGGCGGCGGGGCGTCGCAGAGCAGGTTCTCGAGGATCCACTTGCCGCGCTTCACGGGCGAGGTGCGGTCGGGGTTGCTGGTGACGGTGAGCCACGCGCCCTGGCGCAGCAGCCCTCCGCGAGGCGCGGCGCCGACCGGGGCCCTGACGAGCTCGGGGCCGAACGTGCCGTCGATGCCGTAGTGCTCGGCCAGGCGGTCGTTCACGAAGACGTAGTCGGCGAGCAGCAGATCCTCGAGGGAGGCGCCGCCTTCTTGCAGCGTCTCGGCGAACAGCAGGTTGGTCTCGAGGCGCATCGCCTCGCGCAGCGGCTCATCGAACGTGGGGAACGCCGTGTACGTCGGTGAGCTGTCGGCGAGCGCGCGGACGAACAGCCACTGGCCGGCGAAGTTGTCGACGAGCGCCGCGCTCCGCGGGTCGTCCAGCATGCGCCCGACCTGGGCCGCGAGGACGTCGTCCTCGAGCAGGGCGCCCGAGCCCGCGAGCTCGAGCAGCTCGTCGTCTGGCATGCTGCTCCACAGGAAGTACGACAGCCGCGAGGCGAGCTCGAACGCGCCGAGCGGGTGGGCCGCAGGGGAGGTCGGGTCCTGGTCGATCTCGACCCGGAACAGGAAGTGCGGTGAGGTCAGCACCGCGCGCACGATCAGCTTGAGGCCTTCGGTCTCGTCGTCCCCCTGGGAGATCGCGAGGTCGTAGAGCGCGACCAGGCCGTCGATCTCGGTCTCCTCGAGCGGCCGGCGGAAGGCTCTGCGCCCGAAGCTCTCGACGATGTCTCGCACGCACTCGGCGCCCCCGGTCGCGGGCTCGCAGATCACGAGGCCCTCGCGCAGCGGGTTGTCGCCGGTCGCGCCGATCGGGCCCTCGACCTCGATCCAGTCGACCAGGAGGTTGCGATCCTCGCCCGTCACGTCGTCGTAGTAGTCGTTGAGGAACGACACCATGAACGACGTCGTCCCGGCGTCGAGCTCCAGCTCTTGCTCGAGGATCTGCGGCGTGGCCTCGGTGCCGGTGACGTCGAACGGGCCGAACGTCGCCGCGCCGACCATGATCGACAGCTGCGCGGCGTCGGGGCCCGCGGCCTGCTGCCACGCGCGCACCCTGACGCGGTAGGTGCCGGCGCTCGCGAGGGTCTGGGTGACGGTCACGTCGCCGTTCGAGAACAGGTTCCACGCGCCGCCGCTCTCGACCCCCACCGTGCCCCCGACCTCCTCGGCCTCGTAGCGATCGAGCTCCGAGAGCGCCCCGACCGTGAGCACGTCGTCCGCCAGGAGCTCCGCCGCGCGCTCGTACAGCTCGAGCTGCAGCGGGGAGATCGTGAGGGTGTCGGCGAGGTTGTCGAACCCGTACGCGTGGTCGTCCGTGGGGAAGTCGACGGCGGGCCGCAGGCCCGTGCCGAGCAGGTCGCGCACCGTGTTGTCGTACTCGGCGCGGTTGAGCCGGTGGATGGTCACGCGCCCGGGGTCTTCGCCCGACGGCGTGCCAGGGCCCGGCCCTTCGCCGTTGTCCCCGAGCTGTCCCGTGCAGCCGGCGACCGCCATGAGCCCCAGGGCTGCAATGGCGCCCCGGTAGCCAGCGCGCCTCCACCGTCCGACATCGCGCTCCATGCCGTAATGATACCGGCACGCGCTCAACGTCACCTAGCGTTACCGCGGACGACAGAAGGTTACAGCACCAACGATTTCACGCTCATCCGTGCGCCTCGGCCCACGAGCGGCCCCAGCCCACGTCGACCACCAGCGGCACGTCCAGCGCGACGACGCTCTCCATGACGCTACGGATCTTCTGCGCCGCTTCCTCCGCGAGCTCCGCCGGGACCTCGAAATCGAGCTCGTCGTGGACCGTGAGCACCATCCGCGCGCCCTTCACCACCGGGTCGCGCAGCTTCACCATCGCCAGCTTGAGGATGTCCGCGGCGGTGCCTTGGATGGGGGTGTTCTGGGCGATGCGCTCGGCGTACGCGCGGCGCATGCGATCCGAGTTGTGCAGATCGGGCAGCACGCGCAGCCGGCCGAGGATGGTGCGCACGCGGCCTTCGCGCTTGGCCTCCTCGAGGGTGCGGGTCATGAACGCGGTGACGCCTTTGTAGCGCTCGAAGTAGGCTTCGATGAAGGCGGCCGCTTGCTTGCGCGGGATGTCGAGGCGCTTCGCGAGGGCTGTCTCGCCCATGCCGTAGATGACGCCGAAGTTGATGGTCTTGCTCTTGCGGCGCATGTCGTCGGTCACGCCGTCGGCGGCGACGCCGAACACCTCCATCGCCGTGCGCACGTGGATGTCCTGGCCGGTGCGGAAGGCCTCCACCATGACCGGGTCGCGCGAGAGGTGGGCGAGCACGCGCAGCTCGATCTGCGAGTAGTCGGCGCTCAAAAAGACGCAGCCCGGCGGGGCGATGAACGCCTTGCGGATCTCGCGCCCGAGGGCGGTTCGGATCGGGATGTTCTGCAGGTTGGGCTCTTCGCTCGAGATGCGGCCGGTCGCCGCGACCGCCTGGCGCCAGTGCCCGTGGATGCGGCCGGTCTTGGGCAGGATGAGCCTCGGCAGGGCGTCGACGTAGGTGCTCTTCAGCTTGGCGATCGCGCGGTGCTCGAGGATCACGCCGGGCAGCGGGTGCTCGTCGGCGATCGCCTCCAGCGCCTCGGCGTCGGTGCTGCGCGCGGTCTTGGTGCGTTTGGTCGCCTTCAGGCCGAGCTCGTCGAAGAGGATCGTCTCGAGCTGCCGGGGGGAGCCCACGTTGAGGTCGGGGTGGCCCGAGGCCGCGCGCGCCTTCTCCTCAAGCTGGACGAGCTCCTTCGCCATCAGCTCGCCGAGCTGGTCGAGCACGGAGGTGTCGACCAGGACGCCGCGCAGCTCGAGATCCGCGAGGACGCTCGACAGGGGCAGCTCCAGGTCCCGCAGCAGGCCCAGCACCTCGGCCTCTCGCAGGCGCTCGCTCTGTCGCTCGGCGAGGCGCAGCACGGCGTCCGCGAAGGGCCCGGCCCACGCGCTGGCCTCGTCGACCTCGACGTGCTCGAGGGAGGGCACCGGCTTGCCGCGCTGCTTGGGCGCGATGGCCTCGAACTTCCCGAGCTTGATGCCCGCGTCGCGCTCCGCGACCGTGACCAGCGCGTGGTCGACCTCGGGGTCGAGCAGGTAGCTCGCGAGCATCGCGTCGTGGGCGACCCCGCGCAGCGCCAGATCGTGCCGCGCGAGCACGACCTCGGCGCGCTTCACGTCGTGGCCGAGCTTCGCGATCGACGCGTCCTCGAGAATGGGGCCAAGCACGTCGGCGATCTCGCGCAGCGAGAGCTGCTTCGGAGCGCCGAGGGTGCGGTGGCCGAGCGGCACGTAGAAGCTCGCGCCCTCCTTCACCGCGAGGCTCAGGCCGCAGATGCCGCAGCGCATGGCGTCCTCCGGGGTCGAGTGGAGCACGAGCGCCAGCCGACCCGCGCGCCTCGCGTCCTCGGCGACGGCGCGCAGCGCGTCGACGTCGAGGATGGTCTCGTTGTGGACCTTTACCGCCACCGTCTGCACCTTCTGCTCGCGAGGCAGCGCCGCGAGCTGGCGAGTGAAGCCGAGCTCGGTGAACAGCGCGCGCAGCTGCTCGACGTCGCCGCCGTCGTACAGCAGGGCCTGCTTGTCGAGCGTGACGGGCGCGTCTTCCTTCAGGGTCACCAGCTGCTGCGAGAGCCGCGCCTCTGCCTCGTTGTCGATCAGGCTCTGCTTGATGCGGGCCTTCTTCACCTCGGACACGCGTCGGTAGAGCTCGTCGAGAGAGCCGAACTCCGAGAGCAGCTCAGCGGCCGTCTTCAGGCCCACGCTCGGCACGCCCGGGACGTTGTCGGAGGTGTCACCGACCAGCGCCAGGAGATCGCGGAGCCGCGCGGGGGGGACTCCGAACTTGTGCTCGACCTCGGGCGGGCCGTACACGCGGTCGCGCATCGCGTCCCACATGACGCAGCCGTCGCCGACGAGCTGCATGAGGTCTTTGTCCGCGCTCGCGATGACGACCTTGAGGCCGCTCTGCAGCGCCTGGCGGACGAGCGTTGCGATCACGTCGTCGGCCTCGCAGCCGGGGGCGCTCAGCGTGGGGATGCGGTACGCCTCGACGATCTGCTTGCAGCGCTCCATCTGGATGGAGAGGTCGGGCGGGGCAGGGGGCGGTGCGCTTTGTAGCGAGGGTCGAGCTCGTCCCGGAAGTTGGAGCCGCTCTCCATCGCGACCGCGAGCAGCATCGGCCTCCGCTCCTCGATCAGCTTGGCGATCATCTGCAGCGTGCCGTACGTCGCGTGGGTGGGCTCGCCCTTCGCGTTCTGCAGGGGAGCGATCGCGTGGTACGCGCGGAAGACGTAACCCGACAGATCGATCAGGTAGAGGACGTCGGGGCTGCCCGCGGGGGGGAGCTCGGTGGGCCGTGTCATGGCGAGCTCTTGGCCGGCAGCTTGGCGATGCAAGCGCGGAAGGCGGTGCACTCTTTCTCGGCGAGGCACGCCTCGGTGGGCGCCACGGCGTCGTCCGCGGCGCCGCTCGGCGGAGCCTTCGCGCACGCCTCGGCGCACGTCTTCTCGACCGTCGGCTGATCGGCGCGGGCCTTCTCGAGCGCGGCCAGGTCGCTGGGCTCGCCCGACTTCGCGAGGGACTCGGCGCGCTCCAGGCCGCAGGCCGCGCTGCGCTTGCAGAGCCGATCGCAGAACGCCTTGGCGTCGAACGACGCCGCGCTGGAGGTGGGCGCGGTCGACGGGGCCTGGCGCGCGACGCTCCCGCTCGGAGCGGGCTTGCCGCCAGACGCCGAGCCCGTGGGCGCCGCCTGCTCCCCGTCTCCGCAAGCGGCGAGCGCCGACAACCCCGCGAGCCACGCCGCGAACCGCAACGCCCCCAGACCCATCGCCATGACCGTGGCTCTATCACGAGGGGCGCGGGGCCGAAAACCGGCTACGATCGCGTTCATGCGAAGCGGAAACCTCCTCTGGGTGGGGATGGCGGTGGGGCTGGTCGCGATCGCGCCGGCGCGCGACACGTCGGCGTGCGGCAACGAGGTCGAGCTGCGGCTCACGCCCGCGAAGCTCGTCGCCGACGGCGAGAAGCTCATCGCGGAGGGCAAGGCGCGCGGCGCGATGGACCACGTGAGGGCTGGGCTCAACAACGGGCAGCCGCTCAAGTTCGGCGAGAACGGGCTCATCGATCGCGGCCTGATCGTGGCCGCGCGGGCGGTCGTCCGCTCGGACGGCGAGCTCGAGATGTTGAAGGGCACCCACGTCGACGCGAAGAAGGAGGCCCCGCCGGTGGAGGGTGGGCCGACCCAGCGGGTCAAGAACCTGAGCGGCGCGCTGGAGACGCTGAAGGCGGCGGCCGCCAAGAAGGGCGACGACCCCGTCGCGCAGACCGATCTCGGCGAGGCGCTCGCGCGCATCCCGGGCCAGGAGGCGGAGGCGAAGAAGATCCTCGAGGCCCTCGAGGACAAGGGCGTGATGGCCAGCGCCTGGGGCTACGCCGCCCTCGCGCAGCTGCGCGCGCAAACGAATCGAGAGCAGCCCTCGTGGCTCTCCGCGGCCCTCGTCGCGAGCGAGCAAGCGCCACGCACCGTGGCGCTCGAGCGCTGCTCCAAGATGGCCGCGCGCAAGGAGATCTGCACCGGCGAGAAGCTCGCCGACGCGATGACGAAGGTGCCGCTGCCGCCTTCAGAGATGAGCCGTTCGCGGGGTCGGGGCCTCGACTCGCGCGAATGAAAGGGTGCTGAGGCAGTCACTTCCATTGGCGTCACCGCTCATCGCGGCGATGCTCGTCGCGGCGGTCTTGGGGGGCTCGGGCGCGTGCTCGTCCGATCACGCGCCGAACGCCGCGGGGAGCGCCGCGAGCGCGCGGCCGAGCGCGGCGCCCAGCGAAGCCGCGTCGTCTGCTGCGACGTCTGGCCTTCAGGCGGCGCCCCTCGACGGCGCCGCGCTGCTCGCGAGGTTTCAGTGCGCGCGCTGCCACGACGGTACGGGCGAGGCGGCGGTCGCGCCCGAGAAGCACTGCGCCAAGTGCCACGAGGCGATCGGCGATGGCACGTTCAAGGCGCCGGCCGACGCGCTCGCCGACTGGAAGCCGCACGTGATGCACCTTCGGTTCGTCCCCTCGCTGAGCGGCGTGGGGCGCCTGGTGAAGACCGAGTGGGCGGCGCGCTACATCGCTGAGCCCTTCGATCTGCGCCCCGACTGTCACCCCCAGATGCCGCGCCTCGCGATCGCGCCGGAAGAGGCCGAGGCGATCGCCGCGCACCTCGCGGGCTCTGCGGCGGCGGCGGGCCCAGCTCCGAGCGGGAGCCTGACGCGCGGCCGGCAGCTGTTCGAGCAAAAGACCTGCTCGACGTGCCACGTCTACTCGGGAGCCGGAACGCCCCCGCCGCTCGCGATGGACCCGCTGAAGACGCCTCGGGATCGCGCGCTGGCCCCGGATCTCAGGTTCGCGCGCGAGCGTCTGGTGCCGGGGAACGTCGCCGCGTACCTGCTCGATCCGAAGAGCGTGAAGCCGGACGCCGCGATGCCCAAGCTGCAGCTCTCGGCCGAGGAGGCGAGCGACCTCGCGACGTTCGTGCTCCAGGCACCGCTCGCCGACGTGCGTCCGGCCGACGCTCCCCGCAGGCTCCCGGTCCTCGAGCGGGCCGTGGGCTATGACGAGGTCGCCAGCCGAGTGCTCCACAAGATCTGCTGGCACTGCCACTCCCAGCCCGACTACGCGCGCGGAGACGGCGGGCCTGGAAACACCGGGGGGTTTGGGTTCACGGCGCGCAGGCTCGACCTCTCCAGCTATGAGTCCATCGCGTCGGGGTACGTCGACCTGCGCGGAGAGCGGCGGAGCCTGTTCTCGAAGGCGCCCGACGGCGAGCCGATGTTGCTGAGCGTGCTGCTCGCGAGGCAGCGAGAGGCGGCCGGCGTGGCTGGGGAGCCCCGCGGGATGCCGCTCGGCCTTCCGCCCCTGCCCCCCGAGGACATCCAGCTGATCGAGACGTGGATCTCTCAAGGGCACCCGCGCTGACCCTTGCGTCCGCGTGCCCCGGTCGGTCACTCTCCATCGCCATGGCCGCCGAAGACTCGAAGCCGAACGACGAGGAAGACGCCCCGAAGGAGACGTCGCTCGCCGAGCTCGCACGCCTCGCCCGCGAACGCATGGGCCCCGAGCCCGACTTCGCCACGCCGGCGGCGCTGAGCACGCTCGCCGCCGTGGTGAGGGACCTGAAGGGGATGCCGCAGCTCACCGTCTCGCGCGAGCACAAACATCGGCTGCGCCTCGGTCGTCGCGGCAAGGTCGGCTCGCTGGGCCTCGAGTACCACCCCAAGATCCACGCGCTCGAGCTCGGCTTCCTCAACTGGCCGGGCCTCGATCCGACCTCGATGAAGGTCTACCGCTACACGTTCGACAAGGAGAAGGGCGCCGCCGGCGAGTGGCACCGCATGGACGACGGCGGCGAGTTCATCGAGGACGTGCGGGACGCGCTCTCGAAGCTGTACCCCGAGCTCGGGCAGCTGTAATTGCCCGGCGGTCGTGCAGCCCATCTACATCGTCTTCGGGACAGAGTCGGGGAACGCCCAGGGGCTCGCCGATCGAGCCAAGGAGGCGCTCGAGAAGGCGGGCCTCGCCTGCAGGGTCGTCGACATGCTCGACGTCGCCCAGGACGGCCTGACCGAGCTCGAGACCCTGCTCGTGATCACCAGCACGTACGGCAACGGTGATCCGCCTTCGAACGCGGAGGCCATTCACGCTTTCTTGATGAAGAAGTGCGGGCCGCGGCCGAACATGCGCTTCAGCGTGTGCGGGCTGGGCGACACGACGTACGAGCGCTTCGCGCAGTGCGGGAAGGACTTCGACCGGCGGCTCGGCGAGCTCGGCGCGACGCGCCTGGTCGACCGCCAAGACTGCGACGTCGACTACGAGGTGCCCTTCGAAGCCTGGCTCGGCAAGGTCGTCCACGCGCTGACTGCGCTGATCGGCGCGTCGACCGCGCGGCCCGAAGGCGAGCTCGCCCCTCACGTCGTCTCCCAGCGCGCCGATCTCCCGGGGACGCGCCGCAACCCGGTGTCCGCGCGGGTGCTCGAGAACCGCAACCTCAACGGCCCCGGCTCGACCAAGGAGACGCGCCACTTCGTGCTCTCGACCGAGGGCCTGCCGCTCGCCCATGAGCTCGGCGACTGCATCGGCCTGTGGCCCGTGAACGGCCCCGAGCTGGTTCGAGCGGCGCTCGACGCGACCGGCCTCGGGGCCGACGCCGAGGTGCGCTACCAAGACCAGGTGCGGCCGCTCGCCGAGCTGCTCGCCCGCCGGCTCGATCTGCAAGAGCCGGACGTCCGGCTCATCGATCGCGTGCTGGGGACGACGACGGCCGAGGCGCGACAGGCGGCTTCACGCGACCACCACGTCCTCGATCTGCTCGCGGCGAGCCGCGGCGCGTGGACGGCCGACGAGCTCTTGCACCACCTGAGGCCGCTCGCGCCGCGCCTGTACTCGGTGGCGTCGAGCCCGCGGGTGCACCCTGGCGAGGTGCACCTCTTGATCGACATCGTGCGCTACGAGCTCGGCGCGCGCCCACGGATGGGCGTCGCGTCGAGGTTCATCGTCGACCACGCCCCCGCGGGGTCGGTCGTCGACGTGTTCGTGCAGCCTGCCCCTGGCTTTCGTCTGTGCGACGCCGCCCGCGACATCGTCATGATCGGGCCGGGCACCGGCGTCGCGCCGTTCCGAGGGTTCCTCGAGGAGCGAGCGCGCACGCGCGGCCCGGGGCGGAGCTGGCTCTTCTACGGCGCGCGCAACCGCGCGACCGACCACGTCTACGAGGCAGACCTCCAGCGCTTCCTCGACGCGGGCGTGCTGACCCACCTCGACGTCGCGTTCTCGCGAGACCAGGCCGACAAGGTCTATGTGCAGCACCGGCTCGCGGAGCACGCCGAAGAGGTCGCCGCGTGGATCCGCGGCGGCGCGACCGTCTACGTCTGCGGCGACGCGAAGCGCATGGCCCCCGACGTCCACGCCGCGCTCGCGTCGTTGCTGGGCGCGGGGAAGGGGGGGCTCGAGTCGGGTGCGAAGGAGCTCGACGCGCTCGCGGCCGAGGGGCGCTACGTCCGGGATGTGTACTGACGCGCTGAGGGCCAACGCGAGGCCGGCTGACGCGACGTGGCTCGCCGCGACGGGCACTGAAAGGACGGCGAGCGTTGACACGGCCCCCTGGTCGGGTATGTTGCCGCCCCCCATGGTCTCGTCCACGCAGCAATCGTCGCGCATCCGCAAGCGCAAGTCCCGCCGCAACGGCACCCCGACGAAGCGCTACAACCGCGCGAACGGCACCCCCGCGTTCCCGGTTCACCCCGAGGGCTACGACGCGAAGGCTGCCGACGCGAAGCCCGTCTCTGAGTCGAAGCAGTAAGGAGCTTTCGTTCGTCATGGCCAATCACGCCTCCGCCGAGAAACGCAACCGCCAGCGGATCACGCGCACCGTGCGCAACCGCGCCGCCAAGAGCACGCTCCGCACGGTCCTGAAGCGAGCCCGCACGGCGGCCGAGTCCGGCGCGGAGAACGCCGCCGAGCTCGTGCGCCAAGCGCAGTCCGAGCTCGATCGAGCCGCGAAGAAGGGCGTGATCCCGACCGAGCGCGCCGACCGAGTGAAGGGTCGCCTCGCGTCCGCCGCCGCGGCCGCGAAGTAGCCTCGCCCGCGATCGCCTCAGGCGTCGCGGTCTCGCCTCACAGATCGTCGCAAAAGACGAAGCCCGGTCCCCCTCGAGGGCGACCGGGCGTTCGTGCTTTGTCGAGCCGCTCGAGGGCTACGGCCTGACGGTGACCGTCACGGAGTAGCTCGGCTTCGAGAACGCCTCGACGCCCTTGCCTCGCATCGCGCCGTCGACGCAGGAGGCGGCAGGCTTGCCCGCCGCCCAGCCGCCGACGGAGACCTTCGACACCGCGCCGCTCGAGCTGAAGGTGACGGTCGCCGTGGTCGGCGCGTCGGCACCCGCGACGCAGCCCTTCGCCGCAGCGCGGGCCGACGCCACGAACGCGTTGACCGAGCCGACGGGCGGCTGATCGGGGACGTTCTTGGGCCCTTTGTCCTCCGAGGCAGGCTGAGGGGTCTCGTCCTTCTTGTCGGGATCGCCCGCGGCCTTCCGCATCGCGTCGTCGAGGGTCCCGTCCGGGTTGGGGACGAACGGCTGCTTCGGGTCCTTCGAGTCGTTCCCGGCGAGCGCTGACGCCGACCCAGGCAGAAACCCGGTCCCCGCGAGCGAAGACGCGGAGGCCGAGCCGCTCGCCTCGGCGAGGTCCTCGAGGTCGAGGGTGTCGTCCTTCTTCTCGTCGCCGGCCGGCTTGGGCGCTTCGGCCTGCGCGGTCTGGGTGGCTTCGGCCGTGGCGGTGACGATCACCGTCGTCGCCGGCGTGGGCGTCTGCGTCGCGGCAGCCTTCTTCTGCGCGTCGTCGCTCGACTTCAGGAAGAAGAACAGCGCTGCGGCCGCCGCGATCCCGAGCCCGGCGACGATCAGGCCACCCTTGCCGCCGCCAGACTCTTCCTCTTTCTTCAGCTTCGCCGCCGCGAGGGGGACCACCGGGGCGAGCTTCTCGGCCGCTGCCGGCGCTGCCGACGCGGGAGCCTCCGACGGGGGCGCGCTGACGCGCTCCGAGCTCGCGCTCGCAGGGATCGACGCGGGCGCGGCCGCGCTCGGTGGCGCCGAGACCCGCGCAGCCGAGGGCGACGCCGGCGCCGAGGGGATCGGCGTGCGCAGCGAAGACGGCGGCGGCGTCGCTACCGCCGAGAGCGAGCTCGGCGGCGACGGCGGCGCTGACGGCCGTGTGGAGGCCGGGCTCACCGAGGGGGGCGGCGGAGTCTTGGAGACCCGCTCGGCAAGCTCCTTCAAGCTCGGTCGTCGCTGGGACGGCTTCGGACGATCGCTTTCGGACATCTTCGTAGCTCCTACCTGTTCCCGGATGGACGCTGGCGCCACCCGTGAAGTCACTTCGGCGGCGGGCGGCTCACCCGGCTCGGGCTCGAGCGCCGGCGCCACGAGCAGCGCGTCGAGGGTCGCCGCGTCGCCGCGCGGGTCGGCCTTCACGCGTGCGAACACCGCGTCACCGTGCTCGTCCCACGAGGCGTCGTCGCTGACGCCGCTCGCGAGGGGCGGGATCGGTGCGTCCCGCAGCAGATCGTCGAGGACGTGCTTGCTCATTCGACCTCGCTTCCATAGCCGCGCTCGGCCAAGAACGCTCTCAGCTTGCGTCTCGCTTCGTGGATGCGCCAGGCCACGGTGCCCTCCGGGCAACCGAGGACCTTCGAAGCCTCCTCGTGAGAGAGGCCGTCGATGCACACGAGCACGAGCGTGGTGCGGAGCGTGTCGGACAGGGTGTCGATCCCCTCGTAGAGCGCCTCGGCGACGCGCCGCCGATCGCTCGCCCCGCCCGGATCGCCGAGCTCGGGTCGCGTCTCGGTCACGAGCGCGAGGATGCGAGGTCGTCGGTGGTGCCCTTACGGAGCTTCGACTTGCGAGCGCGGATTTGATTCAGCGAGAGGTTCACCGCGATGCGGTAGAGCCACGTGAAGGGCTCGCTCCGCCCGTCGAACCGATCGAGGGCCTGGTAGGCGCGGACGAACGTCTCCTGCGTCACGTCCTCGGCCTCCGGAGCGTTGCGGGTGAGGTGCGCTGCCAGCCGATAAATCCGCCGCTGGTGTCGTCGGACGAGCAAGCCGAACGCCTCGGCTTCACCGCGACGTGCGCGGTCGATGAGCTCGCGGTCCGAAGCGCCTCCCATGCCTTTACGCTCGCAACGACGGCCACACCCAGGGCAGGTGACGCGCCAGGCCTCGGGGAATCAGGCCCGAGTGGCCTCTCTGCGAAGGCGGAACGATAACCGAACACCTACCCTTGGACCAAGTAGCACGACAGGCCTTGGCTCATCTGGTGAGGGAACCCTCAACAACAGGGCGAAGTGCGGTGGCGCAAACCTCGTGCCTGACGGATGAGCAGGATGTCGACGTCCGCGCCGCAGGCCCCGCGGCTGGGTATGCTGCCTCGGTGCGCCCGACCCCGCGCGACCTCGTCCGCGCCGTCGCCTCCTCCCTCGCGGCGTTGACGGCCTCGTGCGCCCCGGCCCCGCCGAGCGCTGACGCTCCGACCCGGCGCAGCGCGAGCACCTCGATGCCTCCCCTGCCGCCGTCCGCGGCCATCGCCGCGTCGGCCCGGGCCGGAGAGGCGTGCTGCCGTGGCCTCAACACCTGCAAGGGCCACGGGGGTTGCGCGGTCGACGGTGAGCACGAGTGTCAGGGCAAGAACGAGTGCCGCGCGCGCGGCGGCTGCAACCGCATGTGCCCCTGAGGTCCGCGCTCGGGCCTCCACCGCGCGGGCCTGATACAACTCGGACCATGTCGACCGCCCGCCCTTGGCGCCGCCGCGCGATCTCGGCCCTGTGGAAGCTCGCCGTCGTGGGCGCCGCGTTTGCCGGAGGCGCCGCGACGAGCCGGCTCGCGGGCGCGGCCCCCGAGGCCGAGAGCCCCTACCTGCCCTTCGATCAGATGTCGCGCGTGCTGGTCCTCGTCGAGCACAACTACGTGGAGCCGGCGCAGCGCGAGAAGCTGCTCGACGGCGCGATGCGCGGCATGGTCTCGGAGCTCGACCCGCACTCGTCGTACATGAACACCGAGGAGTTCGCGGAGTTCCAGAGCGACACCGAGGGGCGCTTCGCGGGCATCGGCGTCGAGGTCGATCTGCGGGACGAGAACGTCACGGTGATCGCGCCGATCGAGGGCTCTCCCGCGGCGCGCGCGGGGGTGAAGTCAGGCGATCGCATCATCGCGGTGAACAACAAGCTCCTGCGCGGCGCCAAGATCGATCGCATCGTCGACATGATGCGCGGCGCGCCGGGCACCAAGGTGCACCTCACGATCGCGCGCGACGGGCAGGAGGATCTGGTCGAGCTCGATATCGTCCGCGAGATCGTCCAGGTCTCGAGCGTGGAGGCGAAGCGCCTCGACCGCGGGGTGCTCTACATCCGGCTCAAGCAGTTCCAGGAGACGACGCACGAGGAGCTGCTCAAGGCGGTCGGCAAGGCGCGCAAGGAGTCGAGCGACCCGATCGAGAGCGTGCTGCTCGACATGCGCTACAACCCTGGGGGGCTCGTCGATCAAGCCGAGCTGGTGGCGGACGAGCTGCTATCGGAGGGGGCGATCTACTCGACCCGCCACCGCGGCAAGGTCCTCGATCTGGTCGAGGCGACGCAGGGCGGCGCGCTGGTCGACGCGAAGATCGTCATCCTCGTCAACGAGTACACGGCGAGCGCGGCCGAGCTGGTGGCCGGCGCGCTGCAAGATCACAAGCGCTGCAAGGTGGTCGGCAACGTGACCTTCGGCAAGGGCTCGGTGCAGACGATCTTCGAGCTGCCCGGTGGCTCGGGCATGCGGCTGACGACGATGCGCTACTACACGCCCGGCGGCCGCGCGATCCAGGCGCAGGGGATCGAGCCCGACGTGCTCGTGAAGCCGGCGAAGACGTCGACGGTGATCCGCGAGAAGGATCTGCAAGGTCACCTCTCGGCGGAGGCGACGGGCAGCGGGCGCCCCGGGCAGGTGGTGCTGCAGTCGCCGGCGGACGCGGGGCTGCCGACCCTGCGCATCGCGGACATCCCGCTCGACCCGTCGAAGGGGAAGGACTTCGCGCTGGCGAAGGCGTTCGAGTCGATCGCGAAGTAGAGGCTGGGGACCGCTCGCCTGCGGGGCGAGGTTGAAGAAGAGCAGGTCGCGGGTTGGGCGCCCGACGGTGGGGGGCTCCCGTGCTCGGTCGGCTGGGGACCGCTCGCCTGCGGGGCGAGGTTGAAGAAGAGCAGGTCGCGGGTTGGGCGCCCGACGGTGGGGGGGCTCCCGTGCTCGGTCGGCTGGGGACCCCTCGCCTGCGGCGCGTGGGGAGCTCGCTGCGGGCTCCCCAGTCACCCGCTGCGCGGGTGACAGCCCGCGCGAGAGCCAAGCCCACAGGCCTCGACGCGCCTCCGGCTCGCCCCAGCCGCCCTCCGCGCGGAAGACCCACCACCGCCGGGCTGCGTGGTGGCGATTACGATGGGCGAACGGACGAAGCCGATGATGATGGCGAGGACGAGGTCGGTGCGCGGGCGATAACCGCGGCGGGCGGGGAGCACGCGGCGCCCCGGTTGGGGAGAGGGCGAGCGACGCGAGTGGTGGGGTTCAGGAGGTCGACGGGGCGAGATCGGAGCGGCTCGAGCGGGCGAGCGACGCGGTGGCGCTGGTGGAGCCGACGGGCAGCGAGCGCGGCGTGCCGCGGTGGGCGGCGTGCAGGCTTATCGCGCTGCACCGACCCGGACTTCGCGAAGCTCGCCAGCCGGCCTCGCGAGGACTCCCGCCTAACAACGCGCTGGTTGCCGCCAGCTCTCTTCGATGAGGAAACCGGCTTTTTTCCGCTTGAGGCGGTTCTCTACACGCTCGAGGTGAAGAGCACGCTTGACCGCGACGGAGTTGAGCAGGCGTACGCGAGCGCATCGCGTATCGCTTCTTTCCCAGTGCTGACTTCCAGCGGTACACTGTCGATGGCCGGACCTCGGCCGAACCACGGCCTGTTTGCGCTTGCAACTGACCTTCAGGTTGCCGGAAAGACGGACTTTCAACGTTACGCTGAGGTTCGCGGCGAACGGCCACTGCACTTGGCTTCGCTGTGCGTCGCCGATCGTGGGTATTGGTGGTATGGCGACGATCGCTACAATACGTGGCCCGACGCGGCATCTGCTGTCATCGGATTCCTTGGTGGGATCTTCAATGCCCTACCATTGCTAGCCTCGACGCGCCGGCAAAGCCCGGTTTCGATTGGGGCCTACCTGATCAGCTTCGGAGACGACATCAGTGTCGCGGCGGCGGCGTTCCACGCGTTCGTAGCAACGATAACGATACCGCCTCCCGAGACCCGCGACGACACGGAGCGCCGCGCTCTGCTGACGCAGCTGGTTGGGCTGCGTCAGGCGCTCCTGGCAACCCTTGACCGTTACCGATTCGGCGAAGAGCCAAAGATTGTCGCCTTGCGGGGCCTGATAGACCAGGAGTTCGCGATGGCAAAGACCGCTATCGGGCAGATCGCTGACTGAGGGGCTGGCTACGTAACCAGGCGTTGCACCTGACGGCCGCCGTCGGTCGCTTCGCTCCCTCTGGTCGCCGCAGGTGAATGCCGGTACGTTATAGTAGGCGGACCAAGTCTTGCGCGGGTTGGTACGCGACACGGAGATCGGAACCATTATGAGCGACGACGAGGACAACTGGACGCGTTGGTGGGACGCACGTGCTGTCGCGCTGGAGGCCGTCCTTGGACCGTCAGATGGAATGGTCGGTCACGCAATGATTCCGTTCGACCTCGGTGCCGAAGTTGGCGGCGCCGCCGACATCCTCTACTTTCGAGGCCATCTTGGGGGCATAGTTGCCACGACCGCCGAGCTCATCGGTCGCGACGACCAGGTGCCTTCGCCGCTTGGGAATTACGAGCTGATGATCTGTGCTCGCGATGACATTGAGTGGGGCGCCGATCTGATCTCCAGGCTTGCGCACTACACACTTACGGCAGTAATTGCGCCCGGCGAGACAATGGACATCGGTTTCGCCACGCCGGCTGGCTCCACGACTGCGGCGCTCTTGTTTCTTGAGTACGCTCGTTTTGTTATCGACGACCGTGCGGCTGGGCTTCTTCTCTGTATTGGCATCACCGCGGGCGAGCTCAACGCCTGTCGTGGCGGCCATCGCGCGGCCGTAGAGGCCTCTCTGAAGGCCGAAGGAGTCTTTCCCTTTACCGATTTGTACCGAGCGTCCGCTCTAGACGCGAGGAAGTCACCGGCATGAAGCCGCCTAACATGCTGCTACAGCTGACGAGGCACCTGAGCAGCACAGCGTTGGCCTGACCGACCGATGCCGGACCAGCACGCTCTCCGTATCCTAATGAACTGTTTCTGGACGTCCGAGGGTTGGCGACCGGAAGCAGAGCGCAGACTCGATCCGGCCGAGCTCGAATACGCCAGGCGCGCGGGCGTCATGTTCGACCCTGTCGTGGAGGACCACAGCACGGTCGTCGGCCGGGTAGTTCGATCGGTCAGCGGGCTCACACTTCGCCGTGTGTCCGACGCGTTCATCGCAAGTCTCTCGACTCGGCGACTCCACCAGCGTTCAGCCCTCGGAACGTATTCGGTTTTTCGCAGCTTCCGACCACATGCCCCACCGACGACCGGCATTGTCTGCTCGGTGTGTGGGCTCTTGGTCTCTCCCACTGTTCAAGACGTGAACGCTATGTCATTCGAGCGATTCAAGTGGGGAGGCGTTAGGCATCTCGATCCAATCTACGCCGCGTTTGACCTGGATCGTTTCGCCGCAGAAGAGTCTCCGCCGCACGCCGAAGCAGACGTTCAGATTCTTCGCAATATCCTCAGGGCAATACGTGCCGCGCAGGCCGGGACGACGCCCGCCACCCTTCAGAAGCTCCTCGCGAAGATCCTGCCTTCGAACAAGGCTGAACGCGACATCCTCATCGGCATCCTCGGCTTCACCGGTATTCTTCGCACCCCAGGACACCCGAATTTTCTTGCCGGCTTCGTCGCGCACTCGAATAGGGACATCCCCGGCAAGCGCTTCGTCGAGATGGCGTATCCCGCCTGCTGGTGGGACCCATCGTACGGTTTCGATGACGAGGCTGCGCAAGAGGTGTTCGGCCACGTGCTGTGAGGGCTGGCCAACCTGACCCTGGAGCTCACGCCGCGCGGACCACGTCCTCCCTGCGCTTCCGCCCGAGAGGCCACGAGGCGCTGCCCCCTGGCTCGTACCCGTTCACCACCCCCACCATTGAATGGGCCATCATGCAATGGTGCGTCGGTGAACGGGGACCGCGCCGAGGCCTTGAGGACGCGGGAGACGACGACGCTCGACGCTCAGGGCTCGACAGGCAGCTGTCGCTTCTTGCCCGTCGGCCGCGCCGTCGGCTTCACCTTCAGCTTGGGTGAGGCGCTGGCGGACGCGCCGGCCGGCGCGGTCGTCGCGCTCGGCTCGGGCTCGCTGCTCGACGCGGTGGTGGCGGTCGTCGCGCTCGCAGCGCCCGACGCCGGGGTCCCGGGCGTCGAGGTCAGTTCGTGAGCGACGACGCTGTCGGTGCGCGGGGTCTTCTCGGCGCCGGAGCGCTTGGCGTAGAGCCAGATGGCGAAGCCGAAGGCGGCGGCGCCGAGGGGGATGAAGATCGCCGCGAGGATGAGGCCGATCCTGTCGCGGCCACGGTCGCGCTCGCGCCCGAGGTCGCGCGAGGCGGGCTCGAGGGTGACGCTCGGCTCCATGACCAGGGTCTTCCCGCGCCGCTCGGGCGGGGGCTGCTCGGCCTGCGCGGGGGGCTGGGGGACCGGGGGAGAGGTCACCGCCGGCGCGGCCGTGGTGAACGCGCGGGGCGCCGAGGGAGCCATGGCGTGGCTCGGTGCGGGCGCGGTCGGCGGCTCGGGGAGGGCCGGAGGCTCGCGCACCGTGGCGGAGAGGCCGAGATCGGTCTGCGGGAGGAAGTCTTCCAGGGCGCGGAGCAGCTCGCGCACCGACGCGTAGCGCTTCTTGGGGTCCTTCTGGAGCGCGCCCGCGATCACGTCGTCGAGGCCCAAGGGGATCTGCGGGTTCTTGTGCGACGCCGGGAGGTGCGGCTCGACCGAGATCACCACGGCGAGCGCGCCCGGCGTCTCCCCCATGAACGGCGGCTCACCCGTGAGCGCCTCGTACAAGATCACGCCGAGCGACCACACGTCGCTCCGCTGATCGACGAGCTTGGTGGAGCGGATCTGCTCGGGCGACATGTACAGCGGCGAGCCGAAGGACATCTGCGTCGACGTGAGCCGCGCGTCGTTGATCGACTGCACCTTCGAGATGCCGAAGTCGAGGACCTTCGCGACGCGGCGGTGGCCCTCGGTGGCGAGGAAGATGTTCGGCGGCTTGAGGTCGCGGTGCACGATCCCGAGCTCGTGCGCCTCGATCATGGCGTGGCAGGCCTGCGCCACGAAGGAGAGGGCCTCGACCACCGGCAGGGCGCCGCGGGTGTCGATCTCGTGCATGAGATCGCAGCCCTCGAGGTACTCCATGACGATGAAGGGCTGGCCCTGCTCGGTCTCGCCGACGTCGAAGATGCGCGCGGCGTGCGGGCTGCGCAGCGCGGCGGCCGCGCGACCTTCGCGGCGAAAGCGCGTGACCGCCTCGGGATCTCGCAGCAGCTCGAGGCGCAGGATCTTGAGCGCGATGATCGCGCCGTCTCGCAGGCGCCGCGCCTGGTACACGTCCCCCATGCCACCGGAGCCGATGGTGCGGAGGATCTCGAAGCTGCTCGCCACGACGGCGCCAGGGTTCACGAAGCCGACATCCTAGCCTATACCGGCGTCCGCCCGGCCCGTCATGCCCGACGCCCCCCCGCCCCCCAGCTCACGATCGCTCCCGCGCGGCGCCGCCGATGTGGACATCGTCGTGATCGGCGGCGGGGTGAACGGCGTCGGCGTGGCGCGCGACGCCACGATGCGCGGGCTCAAGGTGGCCCTCTTCGAGCGCAACGATCTCGCGTTCGGCGCGAGCGGCAACTCCAGCGGGATGATCCACGGCGGCCCCCGCTACCTCACGTACGACCCTGCCGTCACCGAGACGAGCTGCCGGGACTCGGGCCACATCCAGGCGATCGCGCCGCACCTGCTGTTCCGGATCCCCTTCCTGATGCCGGTCGAGAAGTCGGCGCGCGCGAAGGTGATGCTCACCCTGATGGATGGGTTCTTTCAGGCGTACGACGAGTTCCAGCCGCTCAAGCGCGGCAAGCCGCACGCGCGCCTCACCGCCGACGAGCTCCACGCGCTCGAGCCGGGCCTGCGCGGGGACCTCGAGGGGGGCATGTCCTTCGACGAGTGGGGGATCGACGGCGCGCGCCTGTGCACGGCCAACGCCCTCGACGCTCGCGAGCGCGGCGCGAAGATCCACGTCGGCACCACGATCGAGTCGATCGAGCGCAAGCCCGACAGCGGCGAGGTGGTCGCGGTCCGCTGGCGCGATCTGCGCAACGGGCGCACCGGCCGCATGACGACGACCGCGATCGTCAACGCGACCGGCGCCTGGGCGCCCATCACCGCGGCGCTCGGCGGGCTCGAGGCCAAGCGCGCGCGCCTCCGCCCGGGCAAGGGCATCCACATCGCGTACGACCGCCGGCTCACGAACTACGCCATCGGCGCGACGACGATCGACGGCCGGCAGATCTTCGTCGAGCCCTGGCAGAACATGACCGTGGTCGGGACCACCGACGACGATTTTTACGGGGACCTCGACGACTGCACCGCGAACAGCGAGGAGGTGCGCTACCTGGTGCAGGGGATCGCGCGGGTCTTCCCCGCGATCCGCTCGGCGCGCGCGATCCACACCTGGGCCGGGGTGCGACCCACCCTCTACGCCTACGGCAAGATGGAGGACGCGCTGAGCCGGGAGCACGAGGTCGTCGACCACGCGGCCCACGGCGCGCCGGGCCTGTACTCGATGATCGGCGGCAAGCTCGCGAGCTACCGCCTGTTCGCCGAGGAGATGACCGACACCCTCGCCACGCAGTTTCGCCTGGGCTCGCCTTGCTCGACGCACAAGAGCTCGCTGCCCGGAGGCGACGAGGTGGTCGACCCGTTCGCCCTCGCCCAGCGGCTCGAGATCGACGCCGTCGCCGCGCGGCGCCTGGTCTACCGGCACGGGTCGCGCGCGGCCCTCATCGAGGAGCGGATCCGCGAGCGACCGCGGGAGGCCGCGGTGGTCTGCCCTTGCGAGCCGGTGCTCGAGGCGGAGGTGCGCCATGCGGTCGCCGAGGAGATGGCCCGCAGCGTCGACGACGTCGCGCGCCGGACGCGCCTCGGCCTCGGCGCGTGCGGGGGCATGCGCTGCGCCGCGCGTTGTGGCCAGATCGTCGTCGAGGAGCGAGGCCTGCCGCCGCGCTTCGCGCGAGAGATGGCCGCGCGCTTCCTGGTACGGCGGGCGCGCACGCGCGCGGTCGCGCTCGGCCCCGAGCAGGCTCGGCAAGAGGCGCTCGCGATCGCGTCGGCCCGCGCCGAGCTGGGCCTGCTCGACGCGAACCTCGACTCTCAGACCGAGTCGGAGCCGCGATGAGCGCGCCGCGCGTCGTGATCGTGGGCTCGGGCCTCGCAGCGCTGGCCGCCGCGTTCACAGCGTCTCGGGGCGGGGCCGAGGTGACCCTGGTCAGCGGGGGCGTGGGCGCGAGCGCCCTCTACGCCGGCGCCGTCGACGACGTCCCGTGGGACGAGCTCGAGCGCTCCGCCGAGATCAGCGGCGCTGCCCTCGAGGCTCGGCCGCTCCCCGCCGAGCTCAGCGCGTTCGCCGAGGCGCTCGACCTGTGGCGCGTCGCCGAGGACGGCGCCCCGCCTCCGCGCCTGGTGACGACCGCAGGCATCACGCGGTCGGCGCAGGCGCACGATCGCGCGCTGCTCGACCTGGGCACCTGCCGCGGGCGGACCGTGCTCGTGCCGCGCGCCGAGCGCGCCGGGTGGGACGCCGACTCGCTGGTGCGCTGCCTGCGTGGCGCGGTCAGCCCGGCCGACGAGGTCGATCTCGCGGCGATCGGGGCGCCGGTGCTTCGGTTCGACGAAGAGCGCGACATCGTCGACGTCGACCTGGCAGCGCGCCACGACGACGACGCGCGGCTCGCCTGGCTCGCCTCGACCTTGGCGGCCGAGATCGAGCGATGGGGCCGCGCGTCGGTCGCGCTCCTCCTTGGGCCGTGGCTCGGGGCGTCGCGCTATCGCGCCGACGCCCTGTCCGCGCGCCTCGGCGTGCCGGTCGGCGAGGCGCTCAGCGCGACCTCGGGCACCGCTGGCGCCCGCTTCGAGCGCGCGCGCGACGCCCTGCTCGACAAGCTCGGCGCGCGCGTAGTGGCCGGGTGGGTCACGCGCGTCGAGGGCGGCGCGGCGAAGCCTCGGGTGGTCCTGCGCGCCGGCGAGCCGCTCGCGTGCGACGTCGTGGTCTTGGCGACCGGCGGGCTGATCGGGGGCGGTGTTCGCTACGCCCCGCCCGAATACGGCGCGCCGGCGGAGGGCGCCAAGGCCGTGAGGCCGCCGCTGACGTTGAGCCCAGAGGTCGCGGGCGCGCACCTCTCGTTCGGGGGTGACCACGGCCCCGCGTCGTCCACGCAGGGGCCGGTTCTCGATGAGAGGGCCTGGCCACGAGGCCCCGAAGACGGCGCGCTCGAGCGCTGCGGCGTTTGGGTCGACGAGCGAGGGCACCTCGCGAAGAAGGTGCTCGCTGCGGGCGACGTCGTCTTCGGCGGCAGACGCACCGTGCTAAGGGCAGTAGCCTCCGGCCTCGCAGCCGGGCGAGCCGCCGCTGCGCTCGATCGACCCGAGTCGCCCGCCGAGCGGGCCCCCTAGCCACGCACCCGCGAAACCCATGCCGTCTCTTCCCCGCCTCCGCCTCCGTCTCCCCCTCGTCGCCTGCTTGCTGCTCGGCGCCGCGGCGTGCGCTCCGCCGGCTCCGAGGGCGATGGTCGCCGACGGCCGGATCGCGGTCCAACAGGGCATCCGCAAGTCGCTACACCTGATCGACGCAGGGACCGGCGCCGCCGTGTCGCTGCCGGCCGGGGGCTGGTCGGACGCGCCCGCCGCGAAGAAGGGGCTCGTCTTCACGCACGGCGCTGGCGGTCTCGTCGCGCGAGACCTCACCACCGGTGAGGTGAAATGGCGGGTGCTGATGAAGATGAGCTACCTCGCGCGCGTCGTCCCGACGCAGAAGGTCGTCTTCGTCCCCTACTTCGCGCACGTCGATCTCCTGGGGGGGACCGAGACTGGCTGGGTCGCGCTCGACGTCGAGAAGGGCCAGCGCGTGTACGAGGTCCGCGCCGATCGCTTCGCGCCTCTCGCCGCGAACGACGACGTCGTCGTCACGATCGAGAACGGTGAGCTCGTCGGGTACTCCGTCAGCGACGGGAAAGAGCGCTGGCGGTCGACCGTCAAGGCGAGCGGGCCGCTCACCATCGAGGACAACCGCGTGTACGCGCGCTCGGAGGACCAGCTCGCGATCTTCACCGCCGCCTCGGGCGCGCTGCAGCGGCGGGTCGACCTCGGCGGCACCGACGCGTTCCGCTGGTTTCGCACGCCGTTCGTGGTGAAGGGCAACACCATCGCGTGGATCGACTCGAGCGTGCTCAGCGTCGCCGACGCGACCACCGGCAAGCCGCTGTGGAAGCGCGAGGGCGTCGAAGACCTGGCCATCGCGTCCGGCCTGGTCATCGCCTCTCGCGACGATCAGCTCGAGGGCCTCGATCTCGCCACCGGCGCCTCCAAATGGAAGGTCGCGATCAACCACGACTCGGCGAGCCTCTCTGCGGGCGGCGACGTGATCGTCGCGCGCGTCGAGACGGATGAGGTCGCGGTGCTCGACGCGGCGACCGGCAAGCAGCGCTTCGTGTTCGATCTCGAGACCGGCAAGAAGCGCTGACAAGTCTCCTGGATCTGGGACCTCTCCAACAGAGGTGGGTGCAGATCCCACTGTGCATCCAATGGTTTCATGATCACTACGCGGCTTTCTTGAGCACGGCGTCATGCGTCCGGGTCGGTACAGGTTGAGCCGCGAGACGCACCCGACGGGCACCGAGGAATTGCTCGAAGTCACCCCAGAGGCCATTGATGAGGACGCAGCGGAGCTGGAGGACGGCCTCGGCGCGATCGCGACTCCACCGCATGCCGGGGCCGTCGAGCCGGACACCGACGAGGTGACGTACCGCCCCTCGATGATTCCGCTGGAGATGTCGAGGTCCTGTCGGCGCAAGCGCGAGTACTCCAGCCGAGCGGCGTTCTTGCGGAGGTGCGCCGCGACCTCGGCGAGCACTTCTCGCCGGTACTTGTTGCCGGGGCCGGTGACGGGGGTCGCTTCGAGCGCTGCCTCGATGACCGCGGCGACCTCAGCGTGCTTGCCATGCCGAAGGCTGCGCTTCTGCTCGGCGACCCACGCCTCAAGGTGCTGGCGCTCGCGCCGAGTGCCGCGGCAGATCGCCTTGCCGGCTTTCCAGAGCTTCTCGACGACGTGGAACCAATCGAGACAGACGTCGGCGTCGGGGAAGAACTCCTGCTGCAGCGACCAGAGAACCTCGGCGCCGTCCGCGATGAACAACACCTTCTTGAACTTCTTGGTCCCGTAGCCTCGCCGCCGCGCCTCGGCGTGGATCCATTCGAAGAGCGCGCGATAGCTCACGAACGTCGCGTACGTCCGCTTGTTCGCCGGGCCCTCCAAGCGACCGTCGGCTGCTCGTCGCAGCGTGTAGAGCACGCCGACGGCAGCCATCTTGGCGTTCTTCGACTTCTTCCCCGGTCCGCGCCGCTTGCGGGGATGCTCCTGCCGCTTCTTGCGTCGCGCATGCCGACGGTTCACGTCGCGAGTCCCGTGCGGAACGGCGCGACGCGCGTACTCGCGGCTGGAGATCGCCGGCGCACCCTTGCCGTCGACCGTGTTCACGAGGACCTCACCGTCTTCGTCGGGCGGGGCGCTTGCTCCAGGAACGGCCGCGCCTGCGCGCCGACGGCGTCCACGATCCTCAGCACCGATCGCGAGCTGGGCGCCCACGCGAGCAGGCTCTTCATCAACTCCCGGGACGCCGCGAACGCCATCAGGGCGGTGAGCCGCGCCACCAGCGTCACCACGGGCAACGTGAAGCCGCCTGCCAGCCCGACCTCACGATCGAAGGGTAGGTCTCGCGACGCCCGCGGTGCGCCGACCAGCCGACCGACCGGACGCGCCACCGCGACCTTCCCGAAACGCGTTCCAATCTCGACGCCCTCCGCCCCCACGATCTCGTAGCGGCGGTCCGCGTGCGAGTACCGCTTGCCCGTCATCCACGCCGACGCACGCTGGTCGAAGTACGCCCCATCAGAAGCTGCCCCAGCGCCAGCAGACCGGCCCACGCCGCCCCCTCCGCCTCCTCTGCGCTGGTCGCGCGCTCGACGGTACGTCGGACCTCACGGACTCGACGGTCGACTTCGTCCCACGATTGCTGGATACTCGCCATTGGGGTCGCTCCCTGGTGATGGTTGTCGCTTCGCAACCGCGATTATCATCAGGACGAGCGTCCCCGCCTATCCGCTTCACCCCCGAATCAGGCCAATTCTGCGACCAACATGCGTGCACACTGGGACCTGCACCCAACAGAGGTTGCGAGCGCGACGCGTCACCCCGCGACCGTCGACGCGGCGTTGGGCGGGGGGTGTGCTCCGGCTTGGGGGTTGCAGGCGACAGCGAGGGCACCCCTTGGCGCAAGGTTCCCGCTAGCTGTCGCCGTCTGGTGCCATGACGTGCAACGATTGGCCGCAAACCCTCGCGATTCGCGCGCTTTCTGGGGCTGCCACCCATCCCGCCGCGACTGCCGGCGACAGCGAGGGCACCCCTTGGCGCAAGGTCCCCGCTAGCTGTCGCCGTCTGGTGCCGCGCGAAGGTGTTGGAGTCTGAGCGGGGAAGTGCGGCTGCAAGACCTCAGGAGTCGAGAGGCTCGACAGAAACCCTGTCCACGGGAGAGGCTGGAGGCCGACTTAGTCCCCTGGAACCATCGATGCTTGAAGAATTCGAGCCGCCTCTGACGGGGCGAAGGCGACCCGAATTCTTGGGCAACGCGTGGGTCTGTTCCGAAGGGGACCTCATTGTCTGCGTGGCCACGGACCAGGGGAGATGAAGATGATCGGCGAGCCGAGGGTTGTGCGGGGCGTGGTGGTGAGGCTGTTGACGGCGGGGCTCTTCGCCGCGGCCGGGTCGGGCTGCGGGGACGACAGCTGCCCCGACGACTACGAGTGCACGCCGGCGGACGGCGGCGGAGGGCAGGGGAACGGCGGCGGGGGGCCGGGCGGTGGCGGCGAGGGCGGCGAGGGCGGGGGCATCGCCGCCGACTGCACCCCCTCCGAAGGCGCCGCCGTGGGCGGCTCGTGCGGCGTGTTCGTGCAAGCCGGGGCGGCGGGGGGCGACGGCAGCCAGGCGACTCCGTATGGGAGCCTGGTGGAGGCCTTGCAAAACGAGCCGAGCGCGGCGCGGATCTACGTGTGCGGCGGCGACACGTTCGAGGGCAGCGTGGAGGTGGCGCGGGCACGTCGCTGTTCGGCGGTTTTGCGTGCGAGGGCTGGACGTACAGCGCAGAGGGGCCACGCCCGCTGATCCTGGGGGACGCCGACGTGCCGGCGATGCGCATCACGGGGACGGGCAGCTCGCGGGTGATGTCGCTGGACCTCGAAGCGCCGAGCGCCGAGGCGGCCGGGGCGAGCAGCCTGGGGCTCTTGGTGAGCGAGGCGACGGTGGAGCTCGAGGCGGTGGCGATCACGGCGGGCGATGGCGCGGCGGGCGCGCCGCCGGCGCAGGTGGAGCAGCTGG
This sequence comes from Polyangiaceae bacterium, assembly GCA_016719945.1. GTDB lineage: Bacteria > Myxococcota_A > Polyangia > Polyangiales > Polyangiaceae > Xiheicaenibacterium. Next base: position 397,515 of record JADJYE010000033.1, read on the forward strand.
CGCGGGCCCAGGGCGGGATGACGGGGGCCGTGGCGGGCACGGTTGGCAGTAGCCTGGGCATCGTGTCGCTCAACGCCACGCTGACGCTGGGCGACGGGGTGACGGTGACGGGCAGCGGCGGCGCCGGTGGCGCGGGTGGGATGGGGCAGTTGGGACAGCTGGGCGGTTTTGAGGGTGACGGCGGTGCAGCGGGCGGCACCGTTGTGGATGCTTGTGATGGCGGGTCCGGCGGCGCCGGCGGCCACGGGGGCAATGGCGGCGGCGGGCGGGGCGGGCACGCGGTCGGGATCGCCTACGTGGGCGCGGAGCCCGCGGGCGGGACGGTGGACGTGGGCGGGTCGAGCGAGGGCGTCGGCGGACCCGGCGGAGACAATGGGCTCGAGCCCGGCGGAGCGGGCGCCGACGGGGTCGTCGAGGAGCGGCTCGAGCTGTAGTCGACGCGCCCCCGGGGCGCCCCCCGCGGAGAGGGCCCGCAGGCAGGGCCCCGGGGCGCAGGAAGTTACCAAAACACCAGTTATGCGCAGTGCGCCCGAGCGGGCGGCGAGGTCGGCTCGCCTGGCCGTGCGCGGTGACCGATCGGCGCTGCCGGCGACAGCGAGGCCCACCCTGGCCGCCAGGGTCCGCCGAGCTGTCGCCGGAGCGAGCGATTGCGCCGGACGGGACCGCCTTCAGCTCCGCGAATCGGTCGCTTTCGGGCCGTCCTCCGTGACCGATCGGCGCCGCCGGCAACAGCGAGGGCACCCCTGGCCGCCAGGGTCCGCCGAGCTGTCGCCGATCATCGAGAGGCTGTGCCGCGGCTCGCCGCGACGTGCCCCGCTGCGCGGCTGAGCGGGCGGCGGCCGCAGCGCGACGACGCAGCGCGGCGACGCAGCGCGGCGACGCAGCCATTGCGAGGGGTGCGACCGAATCGGGGGGCATCGCTGCGACCGGACAGGGGGACATCGCCGGCATGTCCCCCCATAGCGTCGCAGGTCGGGGGTTCGCGGCGCCGGGCGCCCTCGCTATTTGCGAAAGATCGCGAGGGTGCCGCCGCGAGGTGGGGTGCAAAACCCCTGATTGGGGCCTCAGGATGCGACCCAACCGGGGGACATTGCCGGCATGTCCCCCCGTGGCGTCGCTTTGTGGGCGGCTCGCCCCTCGCGCCCCTCGCGCCCCTCGCTCTCCTCGCGCCCCTCGCCCGCCGCGCCCGTCGCCCCCCCCGCCTCACCCAGGTGGAGGGCCAGGTTGG
>JADJYE010000034.1 GCA_016719945.1 Polyangiaceae bacterium
GCTAGAGCGCCGAACGGGTTGAAAGTCGTCCAAACATGACCACTTACGCGGCCTCCCTGTGGATGTGATGCAGCGCCTCAAGGTTCTGGATTGCACCAGCGAGCGTCGCAGGTCGAAGAGGTCCTTGCGCACGCCCAGGTAGCGGGCCCGTGCGCCCTTGCGTGCCGCGATGTGGGCGAGGCTGTGCTCGACGGCGACGCGCCCGCGGAGCTGCTTTCTCGGCCTGCTGCCGTGACCTGCAGCTTTCGAAGCTTCTTTGGAGCGCCTCGTCTCCGCTGTCGAAACGCCTGCACCGCTGCCGCTTGACGGCCTGCATTAAACTGGCTTGCATGGAGCAGCCGCAGGCCTCAAGATCGAAGTGAACCGTCTCGCCGGGCACAAAGGCCTCCACTTCCCATTGCGCGGGACCGTGGCGTCTTGGGCGCATCAATGCGGAAGGCGGCCTTGGAGAAGAGTCCGGGGGTGATCGCAGCGCCCAGGGTTTCGCGAACACCTCGCCACCACTGGCGAGCACCGAGGTCACGACGGGGCTGTTCAACGTGGGCGCGGTCGATGTGCACCTCGGCCAGCGCGAAGCCCCTGATGCTCGATGTCTTCCAGGATAGGCGCTGCCCCTTCTTCCTCGGGTCGATTGGCGGGCGTGACCGCGCAAGCGACGATGGCTGAACGTCGAGGTCCCTGGCGATGTGCTCGGTAGCCGTCAAACCGCTTCGAGCGGCTCTTGCGGACGTGGCGCATCTCTCGGTCCCCGATCGAGATCCGCCTGCCGGGTGCGACACCTTGGCGAATGCGCAGACCGCCACCCTCGCCCGGCTCGGGAGGTGCTGGTCGCGAACCGTGTTGATCGCTTCGACAGCAGCGGGAGCACGGAGACTCGACGACGTCGTCGAGTCCCTCCACCGATCGTTGCAGCGACGCCACCTGCCGCTCGACGGTCGCAACTGCCTGCTTCTGCGCCGGATCGCTCCAGTCGATGTCGAGCCCCGCCTTGATGCTCGGTGCCAGCAGCAGAGGAATGCCGGCCCGCTGCGGCAGATCCCGTCCGGCGAACGATCCAGCCGATCTTCGACATGATCCGAACGATGTTGCAGGCTGCATGCCCGAGCAGGTTGATCGTGTCTTCAACCCGCCCGCCCCGGCCAGGCGGCGCTGTGCGACGCCGCCACGCGAAGCGCCTTCGACAGCGACGGACCTCCCCGTTCGTCGCGACGCCGTGGCGTACCAACGCGACCGTGCGCTCGGGCAGAGCACTGTCCATCTCGCTCGACCATGCGCTCGAAACGCCTGCAACGCCCCTTGCGAAAAGGCTGGCTCACCGGAGCCGAAGCAGTCCAACGCCATCTGCCACCGCAGATCCATCACCGTCGCTCGACGGCTTCGGCATCGGACGCGCCCACGGCCTACCCTGCAGAAAGCAGCGCCATGCAGAGCATCGCTGGAGTGCGGCGGATCCCAGCTCCGTCCGCCGGTACATCTCGCCAACCGGTCCTGGAACTCGTCGTCGAAGATCCACAATGGCGGTTGAGCCGCACGAACGAAGAGCGCCCGAACCCGGGTCAGGCGCTTCATCATCAGCGTCTCCTGCTTCGTCAACCAACCCGCGGCTTCCATCGCTCCATCGCGCACCTCGATGAGCTACGCGATCATCAGCCGACCCCTGTCCCGATCCCCCGTGCAACCGATCGAAAGTATCAGCCATCAGCCGATCGGCGCCCCAGGGGTGTCCCCTAGTTCGGCTCGGGGTCCGCCCGGCCTCGCTCACGCTCGCAAGTGAAGGCCGGGCAATCCCCGGAGCCTCACCCTATTTTCCCACCCCCTGATCTTGCTGGTCCGACCTCCGGTCGGACTGGGCCGGCTGGAGCTGGCCTGGGGAAGCAGGCCGAGAAGTGACCCACTCCGGCCGGCCGCCCGACGAGCTGCACCCTGGGCTGAGCGTCTGAGCGTGGACCCCTGACGCCGCCCATCGAGGGGGTCGTCCTCGAGCTGCGCAGGCTCGCGATATCGATCACGAACCGGTAGCGCACGTCGCTCTTGAGCATGCGCTCGTAGGCCTCGTTGATCTTCTGGATCGGGATGAGCTCGATGTCGCAGACGACGTTGTGCTTTCCGCAGAAGTCGAGCATCTCTTGGGTCTCGGCGATGCCGCCGATGAGCGAGCCCGCCAGGCGCCTGGAGCCGATGATCAGGGCGAAGGCGAGACGGTGATCGGCGCCGGGGCGCGCCGACGATGACCATCGCCCCGCGCGCGCAGCATGGCGAGGTACGCGTTGTAGTCGTGCGGCGCGGAGACGGTGTCGATGATCAGGTCGAAGCTTGTCCCGAGCGCTGCGAGGGCGGCCGCGCTCTGGTCACCACGAAGTGCTTGGCGCCGAGCCGGCGCGCGTCGGCCTCCTTCGGCGCGACGTGCTGAAGACTGTGACCTTCGCGCCCATCGAGGCCGCGAGCTTCACGGCCATGTGGCCGAGCCCGCCGAGGCCGACGACGCCGACGCGATCGCCGGGCTTCACGTTCGCCTGGCGCAACGGCGAATACGTCGTGATGCCCGCGCAGAGCAGCGGGCGCGGCCGCGGCGGGTCCAACCCGGCGGGGATCCGCACGACATAGCCCTCGTCCACGACGATCTGGGTCGAGTACCCGCCGTACGTGGGCGTCTGGCGGTCCATCTCCGTGCCGTTGTAGGTGAGCGCCATGCCCCCCTCGCAGTGCTGCTCGAAGCCATCGCTGCACGGAGGGCACTTGCGGCATGAGTCGACGAGGCAGCCCACGCCGGCCAGGTCGCCGACCTTGTACTTGGAGGCCGCGCTCCCGACGCTCGTGACGCGCCCGACGATCCGTGCCCCGGCACCATGGGGAACAGCGCGCCCGACCACTCGTCGCGCGCCTGGTGGATGTCCGAGTGGCACACGCCACAGAACAAGATTTCTAGAACGACGTCGTGGGGCTTCGGCTCGCGCCGCTCGATCGTCATCGGCGCGAGCGCCTTGCCAGCCGCCGCGGCGCCCCAGGCTTGGATCGTGTGCATGCGCCCTTCTACGCTCCGCCGCCGCGCGGCATCAACCACCGAACATCCGCGCGAAGCGACCCGAGACAATGCGGGTGTGAGCCGCTTCGTGGAGCCCCGTTGATCTCGCAGGCCAACGGGCCTTGAATGACCTCGTGTCACCCCCCGGGCGACCTTCGCCTCGCCGCAGGCCGACCTCGTGGCCATGCCATAGCGCGCGCTTCGCCATGACGCTCGCCCTCGCCGTCATGAGCCCAGGCTGCGCGCCGCGAGCCGCAGCCCCGCTGTGCACGACCGTCGCTAGCTGCGCAGCTCAGGACGGCACGCGCGTCGCGGTGGTCGGTATCTACCGAGTCTTCCCTTCGTACGAGGCGGTCGCCGTCGCCGACGTCCCGCGCGCCGCCAGGCTGGAGCTGGAGGACGGCGACGGTCCGGACCTCGACCCATACTGGAGCGAGCGCGCGCGCCGCTCGCAGGCCGAGATCGACCGCTACCTCGGCCAGCGCGTCCGCGTCATCGGCACCTACCGCAAAGACATGCCGAAGCACCCGACCGATCCGCCGTACGCCTCCGCTATGGGCGGCCCTTGCGTCGAGGTAGAGTCGCTCGAGCTCGCGCTATGACCCCAACCCTGTCGCTCGGCCCCTCGCTCATGAAGCTTCCGCTCCGAAAGCGCTTTATGCCCGCCATTGGCTTCGCGCTCTTGGCGGGGTGTTCGACGACGTCGCCTCCGCCCGTCGAGACAGGCACCCTCGAGGTCAGCCTCGCCACGAGCGCGACGGCGTCCACTCAGACGTCGTCGGTCGCGATTCCGCGGAAAGCTCCCGCGGAGCCAGCGACCGTCGGCGTATGGCTTACGGACGAGCCGCAGGCCGTCGCAGAGGCCAAGCGCGCGAAGAAGCCGATGTTGGTCGTCTTCTGCGCAGACTGGGCCGCCCCCTGCAAGTCGATGTTCGAGCGGACGATGGAGGATCCCGAGGTGAAGGGGCAGCTCGCGCGCTTCGTGCTGCTGAAGGTCGATCTGACGAACGGCGATGACCCGGTGGCCGTGGGCGTGGCGGAGAAGTACGACGCAATGGCGATCCCGTTCCTGGTGCTCGTCGACTCGAAGCTGCAGAAGGTCGCGAGGCTCGCGGGGTCGCCAGCCCGAAGGAGCTGGCCGACGCACTGGCCAAGGTTCACTGACCCGAAGCAGCGCGCGGCGATCTCAGCGCGACACGATTACGCGCTCCCCCGAGACCGGGTCGGTGGCGAGCACGGCGCCGAGCCTGGGGTCGGTGGCGTAGAAGAGGCCGTCGGGCGCGATCGTGTAACCCGCGCCGTAGAGCCCGGGGCCGACGCCGCCCTCGACCACGCGGGCGCGGTCGCCGGTGTCGAGATCGACCAGGCTCCAGATGTGGTTGTACGCCAGGTACAGCCCCTCGGGCCGCAGGAAGACCTCGCCGACGGCCAGCGGGCCCTCGCCGACGTTGGGCCCGCTGATCTCCGACCGATCGCCAGTCGCCAGATCGATCGCGACGATCGCCCCGGTGTCCGTGCTGACGATCAGGCGGTCGTTGTCTGGGTCGTGGACCAGGTCGCGCGGCGCGGAGAGCGTCGGGCCCATGCCCACGGTCGCGCTCGAGACGACGACGCGATCACCCGTGTCCACGTCGACGCTCATGACCGTGTTCTCGAGGTCGATCAGCCACAGCGCCGTCCCGTCCGCTGACGCCGTGAACGCGCGCATCCCGACCGGCTGCGGGCCGCTGCCGACGGACTCGGCCCCGGCGACCCCGGAGAGCACCGTGCGGTCGCCCGTCGCCCGATCGACGCGGACGAAGGCTGCGCCGGAGAACCCGACGAAGGCGTCCGTGGTCACCTCGACGTACGTGGAGAAGCCGAGCCCGGGCAAGCCCCCGCCCACACCGAGGGTGTAGCTCGAGAGCACCTCTCGCCCTCCATTCGCTGGATCGATCGTCACCACACCTCCGAAATCGACCACGGCGAAGCGCTCGTCGACCGCATCCCACGCGATACCGAAGGGCTCCCACAGCGACTGGCCGGCGCCGAGGCTGTAGCTCGACACGACGGTGCGCGCGAAGGTCGCGGGGTCGATGCGAACGAGCGCGTCGATCAGCGGCGACGTGACGAGCAGGCTTTGCCCATCATGCTCGAGGGCCGTCACGTAGGGCACGAGCTCCCCAGTGCCGAGCTGCTCGGCCATCACGAGGGACCGATTGCCCGTCGCGAGGTCGACCGCGAACACGTCGGACCCGACCTTGCCGCTCACCCACACGGTCCCGCCCTCGAACGCCACGCGATCGGGGAGGGCCGCCCACGGTCCGCTGCCCAGGCTGGGGCTCGACACGATGGCGCGATCCCCGGTCGAGAGATCGATGGTCGCGAGACCGGTAAAGGCCCAGTCGTCCACCACGAACGCGCGGTTGTTGGCGAGATCCAGCGCCATCCCCTGCGCGTCGTTGATCTCGGGCCCAGCGCCGACGCTCGGCAGACCGCTGCCGTTCCCGGAGAGGATCGTGATCGAGAACGTCGTGAGATCGAGCGCGATCAGCGTGGCGCTCGTGTCGGTCGACGCGATGATGCGGTTCTGCGCGCTGTCCACCTCGGCCTCGTTGTCGTCGCTGGGCCAAGGAGGGCCGCCCGCCGGCTTCGAAAACAGGATCTCGCGCGCGCCGGTGTCGCCGTCGATCGCCCACAGCTCGTCGGTGTCGAAGGCGAGCAGGCGCTGCCCGGCGTCGTCCCAGCTCAACGTGAACAGCTGGTCGTCGAACTCGGGGCCCGCGCCGACGGTCGCGCTCGAGAGGACCGCCTGCTCCCGGTCGAGAGGTCGATCGACACGATCACGTTGTCGAAGCCGCCGAGCCCGGTCGCGGTGAACGCGCGCCCGCCGAGCTCGTCGACCGCCAGCAGCTCGGCGTCCCGTCCAAGCGTGGCGCGTCGGTCCACCGACACCGAGGGTGCGTCGGGCAGCGAGGGGCCGACGACCTCCACCGCCAGAGTCTGCGCGCCCAGGGAGAGCGGCACCACCGCCGACCAATGGACGAAGCCGTCCTCGCTGGTCGCCTCGACGCCGTCGACGGTGAGCGAGCTGATCTCGGCGTCGAGCGAGGCGGTCCCGCGGACGGTGATCGTGTCGCGATCGGTCAGCGATATCGGCGGCGGGAACGCGATGACCACCCCGTCGGGGACGATCGCGCTGCCCCCGCCGCCCTCGGTCGCGGCGCCCGCGCCGCCCGACCCTCCCGTGTTGCCCGCGCCAGAACCCCCAGCCCCACCCGTCGACGGAGAGCCGCCGGTAACGGCAGTGTCGTCCGAGCAGGCCAGCAGCAACGAGCCCGTCAGGGCGAAGACAAGAGCGCGCATCGTCCGAGTGTCGCGACCCTCGCGCGGAGGGTCAAGCGAGCGCTTCGCGCGAGCACGTTCACCCCGCGAGGCTCAGCGGGGCGGCGCAGCAGGGCGGGGCGGGCGCGGCATCACTCGGACCATTGAAACGTCGCCACGATGGCGCGGTGATCACTGCGACCCCGTCGAGGACCGCCGCGCGCTCGAGGTGGAGCTGGCTCGCGCTGTAGGCCAGGTGGTCGAGCTGGAACGACAGCGGCGGCTCGGCGCCAGCCCACATCCACGTTGAGGCGGCGACACCTCCCTTCGGGAGCGCGCTGTCGTAGCCGGCGCGCGCGAGCTCTCCGAAGAGGTCCCCTCCGGCTGCTCGTTCATGTCGCCGCCGAGGATGGTGGGCAGGTCGGCGCGGAGACGCGGCAGGTAGTCGCGGATCTCGCGGGCCCGCTCGTGGCGAGTCTTCACGTGGCTGTCGACCCACTCGGCTGGATTGGCGACAGCGGGGCGCAGGTGGAGGTTGAGGATCTGGAGCGTCACGCCAGAGACCTCGGCGACCGCGCGCTGAGCAGGAAACCCGCCGAGCTCCGAGGGGATGAGCTCGTCCTCGACGATCTTCCCCTTGGCGCACAGCGCGAGGCCCTCGGGCGCCCACTTCTGCGGCTCGTGGAAGACGCAGCGCTCATACCTGCGAGCGAGCGCCGGCCGCAGGGCAGCCTCCCAGGTCGCGTTGGTCTCCTGCAGCAGCAGCACGTCCGCGTCGAGGGACGTCGCTCGCTCGAGGGTGTCCGCGTCGACGGTGCCGTCTTCCGCCGCGAGCGCGTACAGCACGTTGTAGCTCGCGACCCTCAGGGTCACCGGCGACCGCCGCGGGCGCGGAGCCTCTGCAAAGATGTCGGACGCGGACGAGGCCTCCGGGGCTTCGAAGGCGCCGACCGAGCACGCCGACAGCGCGAGCGCACAAGCGAGGAGGGACCGCACGCGACCTCATCGCTCGGCGAGCACCGAGTGTGACGCAGCGAAGAGACCCGCCTACAGCTGACAGCCGATGCGGGCCGAGTCGTAGGCCAGCTCGTCGAACCAGACCGTGAAGCCCTCGTCCGCGTCCTGGTAGTTCGCGAGCCCCACGCCCAGGCTGCTGAAGACCGGGATCTCGGCGGGGTGACTCTGACCGGGCACCAGGGGCAGCTCGACGCCGTCGATCCAGAGCGACCCCGACTGGGACGGTTGATCATAAAACCACTCGACGCACTGCCACGCGCCCGTCCACTCGAAGTCGTAGCCGGTGCCTTCGGCGAACTCGGGATCCCCATTGGAGGGCTGCACGTTGTAGATCCATTGGAAGCGCTCTTCGGTGTTCTCCACGACGCCCCAGCGGACATTGTGGGTGCCGCCGTTGGGGCCCGGCCCGAGCCCTTCGATGAAGTCGGCGTGGAGCACGCCCGAGGACGGCCAGGGCGCAGGCACAGCGACCTTCATGAACACACGGCCGTAGTGGCTCGAGGCGAGCGCGCCGAGGTCGCCCTTGAAGTCCATGAAGCGCTGGCCGTTGTTGCCGCCGTCGGCCTTCAGGCTCTTGGCCCCGAGCATCGCGTCGTCGCTGCTGACGCCGAGCGCGCCCTCGCCCCACTCGTCACCACGGGCGCCCCACCCGTCGGGGAACGCGCCGTCCTCGGCGGCCTCGAAGTCTTCGCACAGCGCGACCGTCGACGTCGCGCAGCGAGAGCCCACCGGGCCACCGCCGCCGCCGCCGTCGCTCGAGCTGCCGCCTGTGGGGGCGATCGAGCCCCCGTCGCCCGCGCTTCCCCCGGCGCTCTGTGCGCCGCCCGAGCCGCCGCCGCCCGCGCTCTGTCCACCGCTCGAGGCCGCGTCGTCCCCGCAGCCGCTCAGCCAGAGGACGATCGCCAGGCCCCCCACGTGTGCTCGTCGCATGTGCGCAAGATACCCGAACGTCGCCGGGAGCGGCGGCGCGGGCGTCACTGCGACTTGCCCGTCACTGCGACTCGCCCGTCACTTCAACTTGCGCTTCGGCTCGTCCGCTTCGCCCTCGCTGAACGCGGGGTCGGCCTGGATGCGCCGGTAGTCGCGAGCGAGCTGCTTCGCGTAGTCGATCCAGAACAGGCGCCCGGGGTCCTTCGCGGGGTTCGGCGGGATCACCGTCAGCAGCGCGCGGATGACGTCCGCGGCGACCACGCTCGCGAGCAGCGCGATCGCCTCGGTGCGAGAGGGGTACTTGTCGACGTAGCCCGAGGCCGGCTCGTCGTCAGGTCGGTAGACGGGGTACACGTCCGACAGCCGCTCTCGAGGGCCGCTGCCCGAGATGAGCCACTCGAGCGACACCCCGAGCGAGGTCGCCAGGCGGCGCGCGGTGTCGTGGGGCAGGCGCCCTCCGCGGTCCTTGTTCCGCAGCGAGTTGATGTACTGCGACGTGAACCCGGTCCGCCGCGCGAGCTCGCTCCCGCTCAGGCTGCGCGCCTCCATGGCTTCGGTGAGTCGGGTCTGCCAGTCGGCCACGACCTCACTCTACCCGGGGTTCCGGGCAGCGCGACCTCGATGCCAACAACTGAAACAGTTGACAACTTTAGTTTCAGTACACAACCATGGTGCATGACCCAACCGAAGCTGCGACTCGAGACGGCTGGCCGGTCCGTCACCGGCAACGTACGTGGCCACAACGAAGACGTCGTGCTCGTCGCCCCCATCGGTCCAAGGTCCGCGTGGCTCGCCGTCTGTGACGGCATGGGGGGCGCCGCGGGTGGGGAGGTCGCCAGCGCGGTGACGGCGAACGTCATCGCTTCCGCGGTGGCCGACGGCGTGCCCGTGGAGGTCGGGGGCCGCGTCGCCCGCGCCCTGCAGACCGCGTCCGAGGCGCTGCGCGCCATGGGCGATCGCGAGCCTCGCTACCGCGGCATGGGGACGACCGCGACCGTGCTCGCCGTCACCAGCGAGCTCGAGGCCGTGATCGGGCAGGTCGGCGACAGCCGGGCGTACCTGCTCCGCGGCGCCCACTTCGTCCAGCTGACCCGGGATCAGACCCTGGTGCAGCTCATGGTGGAGAAGGGCCAGCTGCGCCCCGAAGAGGCGCGCGACGCCCCGTTCGCGAACATCGTGACGCAAGCGATCGGCGCCACGGAGGACCTGCTGGTCGATCTGAAGCGCATCTCCCTCCGCTCGGGCGACGTCCTGCTCTTGTGCTCCGACGGCCTCTCGGGCGCCCTGTCGGACGACGCGATCGAGGAGGTGCTGCGCACGATCGACGAGCCGTGCCTGGCCTGCGACGCGCTGATCGAGCTGTCGCTCGAGGCCGGCGCGACCGACAACGTCTCGTGCATCGTCGCCAAGATCACCTCGGAGGACGAGCCGGAGCCAGCGTCGTCCTCTCGGCCGAGGGCGAAGACGCTGGAGCTGCTGCTCTGAGTCGCTGTAAGGGCGTCAGACCGTCAGGCCGGTGAGCGGCCCGGCCTTGCAGTAGTCGGGGTCGCCGAACGTCGCGTCGGCGACGCCCATCGCGTGGCAGAGCGACAGCAGCAGCCGGTTGTGCGGCTCGCCGGGGAACGACACGAGCCGGCCGGTCTTGAACAGCCCGCCCACGTTGCCCGCCAGGACCCAGGGCGTGTTGTCGTGCGTGTGCGCGCCGCCGCTGCCGAGCTCGTTGAACCAGACCACCAGGGTGTTGTCGAGCATCGTGCCGCCGCCCTCCGGCACCGACGCCAGCTTCTCCAGAAAATAGGCCAGCTGGGACGCGTACCAGGTGTGGATCTTCACCAGCTTCGCGCGCGCGACCGGGTCGACGTCGATGTGCGCCAGCGCGTGGAAGCCCTTCGCCTCGTCAGTGACGGCCAGGGTCGGATCGGACGCGAACTCGGGGCCGAGCCAGTTGAAGCGGTGCGCCGCGCCGGCGCGGCCGAACTGAATGGTCCCGATGCGCGTGAGATCACAGGCCAGCGCCATCACCAGCAGATCCATCTGGAGCTTGCCGAGCGCGGGGATGTTATCGTTCTTCCAGACGTCGATGGGCTTGCCGAGCGCCGGCTTCTCGCACGAGCCCGCCGCGCCCACGCCCACGCCGGTGGTCAGGCTGTGCTCGATGCCAGCGACCGCGTCGAGGTGCGCCTCCATCTTGATGCGATCCGATTGAGGCAGACGTCCCCGCACCGACTCGAGGTTCTTCGAGACCGCCGCCAAGACGCTTTGCCGATCGGCGAGCGCCTCGACGTCGGCGGGGCTCGCGGTGGCAGAGGGCTCCTTGAAGTCACGGAAGAGGCGGTCGAAGACGCGGTACGGGCTGTTCTCGGCCGAGATCGGGTGCAGCGCCCCCAGGTACGAGAGGCAGGCGCTGTCCGTGGAATACGGCTGCACCTGGATGCCGCACTCGATCGTACGCAGCTTGGTCTGCGCGGCGAGGGTCTGGGCGAGGTATTGGTCGAGGGAGATCCCGGTCGCGAGGCTCCGCAGGGGGTTCGCGGTGTCGACCGACTTCGCCCTGCGCCCCGTCAGCGCGGTGTTCATCCCGGCGGAGTGACCGTTGCGGTCGCCTTTCTCGATGATGACCTTGTGGGCCAGCCCGTCGATGACGAGCAGCCTCGACTTCAGCTTCTCGAGCGGCGACAAGATCGGGCTGAGCACCAGCTTGCCGTCCGTCATCGTCGGCACCCAGCTCTCGCGGATCGTCCCGTTCGAGCTGAAGAAGAACACCAGCCGCTTGGGCGGCGCCTGGGCGGCCGCGTGCGCGTCGAGCAGCGGGACGAAGGGCAGCATCGACGCCCCCAACCCCAAGCTGCTCAGGAATGCTCGCCTACCTAGGCGCGAATGTCTCACGAGGCGCTCCCTTCCTTGAACCGCGCGTGGCGGAACGCATGGCTCGTCGCGATCGCGACGATCAGCTCACGGACGTCGAAGCCCTTCTGCGCGAACGTCTGGTAGGCCTCCGACAGCGACGCCTCGTCCTCCTCCTCCTCGCCGCGCCCGAGCGCGAAGCGCAGCCACTGCGTCGCGATGCAGCGCCGGACCTCCTGGCTCGCCGACAGGCGCGCGCCGAGCTCGACGGCCCCATTGAAGGGTCCGTCGATGTCGTCGGTCAACGTCAGCTCCCCGGTCGCGTCGACGCGCAGGGTGCCCTCGACCGTCCGCCAGGCCCCGAGGGCGTTGTAGTTCTCGAAGCCGAAGCCGATGGGGTCCATCAGCGCGTGGCACCCGGCGCACGCGGGGTCCTTCCGGTGCAGATCGAACCGCTCCTTCGTCGTCAGCTTCGGGTCCGCCTTGGGGGGCGTGATGCTGACGTTCGGGGGCGGCGGCGGGATCGAGTGGCAGAGTAGCCTCTCGCGCACGAACTTCCCCCTCAAGATGGGCGAGGTCTGGTCAGCCGTCGAGAGCACCGTCATCACGCTGGCCTGGGTGAGCACACCCGAGCGCTGCTGGGCCGGTAGCTCGACCAGCGCGAAACCCTGAGCGGGCGAGGGGACGCCATAGAGCGACGCGAGGGGCGCGTTGACGAAGGTCTTGTTCGACGTCAGCAGGGTCTTGACGGTGTCGCCGCCCGCGAGCACGGCGTGCGCCGAGAAGCGCAGCGTCTCCTCCAACATCGCAGCCTTGAGCTCTGGCGTGAAAGCCGCGGAGTGGACGACGTCCTTACTCTCGGTCTCCAGCTCTCGCAGCCCGAGCCATTGCCGGTGGAAGCTCTTGATGCCGTCGACGGCCCGAGGGTCCTTCAGCATCCGGCGAGCGATCACGGCGACGTCGTCGGCCTCGGAGAGCCTACCGGCCTCGGCGTCCTCGAGCAGCGCGCTGTCGGGGGTCGAGGCCCAGATGAAGTACGATAGGCGCGTCGCGAGCTCGTAGCCCGTCAGCGGGCGGGTCTTGTCGGCTGGGCCGTCCGCGGGCTCGAGGCGGTACAGAAACTGCGGCGACTGCAGGATCACCTCGAGCACCAGCTGGACGCCGCCGGCGTGGCCCGATCGCTTCGCCTTCTCCGCGTAGACCGCCGAGAGCTGAGCGCGCTCGGCGTCGTCGAGCGGCCGCCGGTACGCGAGGCGCCCGAACGAGTCGATGAAGCTCCGCGCGCACTGCTCCTGCGGCTGACCGGCAGCGCACGGAGCCAGCGCCTCGAGGCGGCCGACCGCAGCGGTCGAGAGGGCCTCTGCTGCGTCCATGTAGCGCTCGACCTGCAACGCCGTCACCGGCGCCATGCCGTTGCTCTCGAACCCACCGACGGTCTCGTCGGGAGGGAAGGCGTTGGCGGGGCGCGTGGTGTCGGCGAGCAGATCGCGGACCGTGTTGTTGTACTCCTCGCGCGTCAGCCGTCGAAGCGGCACTGGAGCGACGGCGACCGCCGCAGCGGCGCTCGGCGCAGGGCCGCTCTTGGGGGCGGCCGGCTCACTGCTCGCGCCGGTGCAGCCCACCAGCACGAGCGCCGCGAGGACCGCGGCTCGGGCGATTGACCTCATGGCCGCCGCCGAGTGACCTCGCGACCCACAGGCATGCGCGGAAGCTCCAGAGAACGCACGAGAAAGACGGTACTACGCCTCGCTCCGCCGGGAAAAAAGGTAGCGAAGCGCGTCCGCGGCGCTCTTCCGTTGCGGCAACTTTGCGCGCTGCCCGCACAGCGGCGACCATCGCGCCCGGTCATGTCCAAGCTCAGCAAGATCCTCATCGCCGTCGTCGCGCTCGAGCACCTGCTCTTCCTGGTGATGGAGATGTTCCTCTGGCAAAACCCCGCCGTGATGGCCCGCTTCGGGACCACGCCCGAGTTCGCCGCGCAGTCCGCGGCCTTGGCGATGAACCAGGGGCTGTACAACGGGTTCTTGTCTGCGGGCCTCGGCTGGGCGCTGCTCACGAAGGACGCCGAGCGCGCACGCTCGACGGCGCGCTTCTTCTTGGGGTGTGTGATCGTCGCGGGGGTGTTCGGCGGCTTGACGGCCAAGGCGTCGATCATCGTCATTCAGGCGGTGCCAGCGCTGCTCGCCTTCGCGACCACGGTCTTCGGCGCGTCGCGCGCAAACGGCGCGCGATAGCTCCAAAATTCCCAACCAAAGCGTGACGAGCCGTGACCTTGCGCGGTGCGTGATCGATGTCGATCTTCCCACCGTGCCGCTCCTCCTCCTGCTGCTGGTCGCGGATGGTTTCGCGGAACGTCCGGAGGAGCTGCCTCCGTCGATCCCCAACGTAACAAGAGCGTTGGTCTTCGGTACGGTGTCGCCGCCGCACCTGAGCGACCTCGACGCAGAGGCGCCGCCTCTCGCGAGTGACGTGGCCCGCGCCTACGCGTTCGACGCGCCCGCGGCGCCGAGGAAGGCGTACGACCCCGCCCCGCTGTGGCTCGACAGGCTCGCCGAGGCCTTCGGCGCGAGGCCCAACTACCTCGTGCGTGAGCCCAAGGTCGAGCTCGCCTCCTGCGACGCCAGCGACATGCGCAGCCAGCAGTTCCACGACGACCACGCGCGCGTCGACGCGACGAACGCGGCCCCCGCGATCACCGCGAGCGCCGTGGGCACCGTGCTCGGCCTGATGCTCGGGGGCAACGACCGCCCCCTGGCCGAGGGCGTGCGGCTCCGTGGTAAGGCCCGGTCCGTCGGGCTCGTCGGCGAGTGGTGACGGCGGGCGCGGTCGCCTGACCGCGCGGCGGGAGCTGCCCGCCGGCCGCTCGCCACGCAAGGCGGATTTCCGCTCGCGACGCCCGAGCTGCTACCCTCACCGATCGTGCACGAGCCCCAGATGCGCGCAGCCCAGACGCACTCGGTGCTCGCCACCATCCGACGCCTCGACGCGCCCGAGCGCGACGAGATCCTCAGTCGAATCGGCGAGGCGAACCTGCGCCGCGCCCAAGACGCGCTCCCGGTCGCGTGGCTGCCGATGGCCCTCCACATGCTCATCTCGGATCATGTGAGGGACGTGATCGGCCCCGAGCGCAACGTCGTCTTCTGGCGCGACGCGATGAGCGCCGCCTTTCAGCGCCCGTTCTTGAAGAGCTTCGTCGCCATGACCGTGTCGCTCTTCGGGCTCACGCCCGCGGGGCTGCTCCGGCGGGTGGACGGCGTGTACACCCACGTCACGCGCGAGCTCGGCGCGATGCGCTACGAGCCCGTCGATGAGCGGTCGGGGCGGGCGGTGCTGACCGGCTTCCCCGCGCGCAGCTTCCGCTTCATCTGCTACGTCGAGGGGCTGCAGGGCTGCCTCGCGGCGACCATCGTGATCGGCGGGGGCAGCCCTCACGTCGCGGTGGCCGCCCACGACGAGCAAGGTAACGTCAGCTACGACGTCAGCTGGTGACGCCGAGCAGGAGGGTGCGGTCGTGATCTGTTGCCACTATCCGAGCGCACGAGCGGGAGGCGATGGTGCGTTCACCATCGACGCCTCCCGCGTGACGTTCGGGCGCGGCTGCATCGCCGAGCTGGGCGATCGGGCGCGTTCGCTCGGGATGCGCCGCGTGGCGCTGTTCACCGATCCCCGCGTCGCGACCCTGTCCATCTTCGAGCGCGCGCGACGCTCCCTGGTCTCGGCCGGCCTCGAGCTGGAGCTCTACGATGGCGTGCGCGTCGAGCCCACGTCCGTCTCCTTCGAGGAGGCGGCGCGCTTTGCGCTCGGCGCCACGGTGGACGGCTTCGTCTCGGTGGGCGGCGGCTCGGTGTTGGACACGGCGAAGGCCGCGAGCCTGCTGTCGTCGTACCCAGCACCCCTCAGGGCGTACGCCAACCTTCCGGTCGGCGATGCGCGCCCGGTCCCCGGTCCGCTCCGGCCGCACCTGGCCTGTCCTACGACGAGCGGCACGGGGAGCGAGGTGACTGGAATCGCCGTGTACGACGACCTCGAGCTGGGCGCGAAGACCGCCGTGGCGTCCGCCCGGCTACGCCCGACCGAGGCGCTGATCGATCCCGACGCGACGGCCACCCTGCCGGCGCCGGTCGTCGCCGCCAGCGGCTTCGACGTGCTCTCGCACGCGCTGGAGTCCTACACGGCGCGCGCCTACTGCGACAGGCCCGCGCCCGAGCGGCCCACGCTGCGCCCGATGAGCCAAGGAAGAAACCCCTTCAGCGACCTCGGCTGCCGCGAGGCGCTGACCCTGTGCGGAGACTACCTGCTGCGGGCCGTCGCTGATCCCGCCGACGCCGAGGCGCGTGAGGCCATGATGTGGGCCGCCACCCTGGCCGGGGTCGCGTTCGGCAGCTCGGGCGTCCACGTCCCGCACGCCATGGCCTACGCGGTCGCGGGGCTGGCCCACGAGACCTCGTATCGGCCGGCCGGGTACCCCGAGGGTGAGCCCCTCGTCCCCCACGGAGTCTCGGTCGTGCTCTCTGCGCCCGCCGTGTTTCGCCTCACGGCCGAGACGGATCCCGAGCGCCACCTCGAGGGTGCCCGCCGGCTGGGCGCGGAGACTCGCGGCGCGTCAGCGAGTGACGCGGGGCCGATCTTGGCCTCTCGGCTCGCCGAGCTGATGCAGGCGGCGGGCGTGCCGAACGGGCTCCGTGGCGTCGGCTACGACGACGCGCACGTGCCGAGGCTGGTGCTTGGCACGGTCCCTCAGGCGAGGCTGCTCTCCAACGCGCCGCTCACGATCGGACCCCCTGAGCTCGAGCGGCTCTTTCACACGTCGATGAGGTGCTGGTGAGCGACGCGAGACCCGATCGAGAGCCCGAGCGGCGAGAGCGTTACCCCTTCTGGGTGCCGATCACCACGCGCTGGTCGGACAACGACGCCTACGGCCACGTGAACAACGTCGTGTTCTACAGCTACTTCGACACCGCGGCGAATCGCTACCTGATCGAGCACGGCGGCCTCGATCTCCACGCGGGGCCGGTGATCGGGCTGGTCGTCGAGTCGAGCTGCCGCTATCGCGCGCCCATTGCATACCCGCAGCCGATCTCGGCGGGCGTGCGGGTCGATCGCCTGGGGAAGAGCTCGGTGACCTATGGCATCGCGATCTTCGTCGACGGGGTCGATCTCGCCGCCGCGGACGGCACCTTCACGCACGTGTTCGTCGATCGCGAGACGCGGCGACCGGCGCCCATTCCCCCTTTGATGCGAGCCGCCCTCGAGCGGATCAGCAGGCCGCCCTCTTGACGCCCGACCCGCCTGCGATGACCCGCTCTGCCGCCTATCAGCTCGCGCAGGCCAACGTCGCCTACGCCCTCGCGCCGCACGACGATCCCCGCCTCGCGGACTTCATGGCGCGACTCGACGAGATGAACGAGCTCGCGGAGGGGAGCCCAGGCTTCGTCTGGAGGCACCTCACCGACACCCGCGATCCCCAGCAGCGGGAGTTCGAGGACCCTCGCGTGCTCTTCAACATGTCGGTGTGGGAGTCGATCGACGATCTGCACCGCTACACGTACCGCACGGCTCACGCCGAGGTGTACGCGGCGCGCCGGCGCTGGTTCGCGAGCGAGCAATCGGTGGTGGGCGGGCACGCCCTGGCGATGTGGTGGGTCCGCGCGGGCGAGCGGCCCACCGTCCTCGAGGCCAAGCAGCGCCTCGCGCTGATCACCGAGCACGGGCCCTCGGAGCGAGCCTTCTCCTTCAAGCAACGCTTCCCGCCTCCTGCGGGCTGAGCCCAGGCGCGGGCCTCGTGTTACACCCCCTCAGGCTCCAGCCATGAAGCAGCGCACAGCCTCGACGCGCGGCGCCCCCCGAGCCGCCCTCATCCCGCCGTATCCGGCCTCGTTTCGGGGCCGCGCGCGGGAGGTTCGCGATCTCGCCGCGCTGATCAAGGGCGGGCACCCGACGGTGGTCGCGCTGGTCGGGTCGGGGGGCAGCGGCAAGACGACCCTGGCGACGGCGCTCGCCCATCAGCTCGCAGGCTTCTTCTCAGGCAGGGTCTCCTTCCTGCGGGTGGGTGATTGGGATCACGCGACCGTCGCGCAGATGATGGCGCTGCAGCTCGGAGCGTTCGGTCTCGCTCCGCCCATGGTGCGGCTGAAGCGGGCGCTGACGGCGCGAGGCCCGTCGCTGGTCCTCCTCGACAACCACGAGGACGACGCCGTCACGGCGCGCATCCTCGATGGGCTGCGAGGGACACCCACCAGCTGGATCATCACGGCGCGGCGCTGCCTGCTCGGTGGCGTGACGGTCTTCCCCGTCGTCCCCGCGCTGCTCGACCGCCGAGAGGTCCCGTTCCCGGCCGTGGCCGAGCTCACCCGCCTGCTGCGGTGGCACCCGGTCGCGCTCGATCTCGCCGACGCGATCGTGCGAGCTGGCCTCGCGGACGTCCGCGAGCTCGAGCGTCGGCTTCGTCGCGCCCGCGTCGATCGCATCGTCCCGGTCGCGCACGAAGACGACATCCCCGAGGTCCGCGCGATCGTCTTCGAAGCCGTCCGGCACCTCGCTCCGGCGGCTCGTCGGGCGCTCGCGGTCATGGTGGCCTCCCGTGGGGACTCGATGGACGGCGAGACGCTCACGCGACTCGCGCAGGCGACGCGAGCGAGCGAGACGCTCGAGGCCCTCACGCGGCTCAGGCTCGTGCAGGCGCCCGCTCGGGGTCGCTACGCGCTCCACGCCACGGTCCGCTACTCGCTGAGGGAGAAGCTCAGGTTCGACTACGACCGCTACGCCAACCATTACGTCGAGCTGCTCGAGCGCGAGCCCAGCAGGCTCGGCCCAGAGCAGACGCACCTGTTCTCGCTCATGGATTGGGCTCAGGCGCGCGGAGACCTACCGACGATCCTCCGCGTGCGGGCGCTCGCAGAGGCCCTCGAGGGCGAGCTCGCCGGTGACGGCGCCAGCGGTCACTTCATCGCAGCGAGGTCGTGATCGAGCTGTTCGGCGGACGTCCCCGCGCGAACGCACGCGGCCGCCCAGTCCTCCGCACCCGCCGAGTACAAGTGATCGCGCACGTTCTCCAGGCCGACGCGGGCGACGGCGGCCGTGACGAGCAACCCGCCGAGCGGGTAGGTCTCCGCCTCGGGCCTCGCGCGGAAGGCTCGAAGCGGTAAGAGCGACGCGATCGGCGGGCGAGGCGTCAACGTCTTGGCCCACTCGGAGAGCGGCTTTCCCTGATAAGCGCCGGAGACCCAGACGGCGAGCCCTTCGCCCATCAGCGCCGAGCCCGTACCGCCCCACGCCTCGGCCGCAAACACGTGCGTCCCCTCGTGGGCGACGAGGCGCTCGAGGCCTCCTCCGGGAGCGGCGTCGGCGCGACGAACGTGGAGCGTTCGGCCGATCACCATGGCGTGACCGTCCCCACCGTCCCCCGTGAGCGCCTTCTTGGCCTCTCGATTGGGGTAGACATAGACGGTCAGCGGGGGCGGGGCGGTCAGCGCGAGGCGCTTGGCCGAGGAGGCGAGCCCGCGCCCGACCGCGTCCACGACGCGCTCGTCGTCAGGCGTCGCCTCGAGTCCGCTCGGGAACGCGATCGTCATGGCCACGCCCGCGACGTCGCGAGAGCTCCGCCGCCAGGTGTCCCGGCGAGCCGGCTCGCCGAGCGCAGCGCGAAGCCCCCCGTCAGGGGCGGCGCTCCAGACGCCGGTGCGAAGCCGACCGAACGAGTCGCCAATGAGGATCGGCTCCCCACCGTGCCTCATGCCGCCGTTGATCTCCGTGATGCCGGGGG
This sequence comes from Polyangiaceae bacterium, assembly GCA_016719945.1. Classification (GTDB taxonomy): domain Bacteria; phylum Myxococcota_A; class Polyangia; order Polyangiales; family Polyangiaceae; genus Xiheicaenibacterium. The sequence goes on from JADJYE010000034.1 coordinate 18,879, forward strand.
TGCCGAGCCCCGCATAGAGCAACAGAGTCGGGTGACCCGGGTGGGCCGGATCTGCAGCGCGAGCCGGGACGATTGCCACGATGCGTGAGCCGGGCGCGTCGATCCGCGCTCCGCCGATCTCGATCCGGGTCTCGTCCGCGGAGAGCGGCAACACCGGCGCGAGCGCAGCGACCACGCGATTGACGTGTGCACCACCGAACAGGATGGGGTTCTTGGGCCACGCCGCGACCCCCCCAGCGACGTCGATCGAGGCGTCGTCGATCACGGTTGCTCCAGGGAGGGCCGACCGCAACACCTCGGCCTGTGCTCTCATGTCTCGGTCGGCCCGATCGTCTCCGAGCGTTCCCAACACGAGGGTCGCCGGTCCCCTCGCCAGGAAGGCGTCGGGCGTGAGCTCCAGGTCGGCTCGCCGCTGGGACGGCGACGCGGACCTCTCCGTGGACGCCGACGAGGAGACCTCGGCTGCGCTCGTCGCGCTCGCCGACGCGCTTACGGACGCCGACGTCGAGCCGCTGGTCACGTCGGCGCCGCAGCCCCAGAGCGCGAGGCACGCGAGCGAGCTCGAGAGCCGGATCGCGCACGCGGGCCGAGCGCTACGCATGGGAGGTGTCGAGGGTCACCAGGGCCCGCGCGATCCGCTCGTCGTCCGAGTCGATCCGCACGATGGCGCCCAGCGCGCGCTTCAGCTTGTCGTTGGCGCAGCTCGCCTGAGCGACGCGGATGCGCGCGCGACCTTCGAGCGGATCGGCGGCCACGGCGGCGACCGCAGCGGCGGCGCGCGTCATCGGAGGTGAGGCCGGATCGAGCAGGACCGCGGCGAGGTTGTCGAGCGAGATGGTGGGCGTGCGCATATCGGCGTTGGCACCGGCGCCGACGTTTCGCAATGCGGTGAGCCAGGCCGCGACGGGCCGCCCCCCTCGGTGAAGGGCGTCTTGGCCCCCGTGCGTCCTCTCGCGCGCCGCGTGGCTGCGAGCATCTTCGACGCGCGCGGCGAGCTCACGCGACAGACCCCCGTCGAGGCGCCGGGTCCCCACGGGGAGCGAGACGGTCCGCCCGTCGCTGAGCTCGAGCGCCACCCCGGTGAGGATGAGCCCGTCGACCGCCCGGACACGGGCGATGTCGGCGCGACGATAGAAGCGGTCGCGCCCGAGCCACCGCACGAGCACGCCGTCGGACCCCACCTCGATGCGCGTCCGCGTGGCGGCGACGACGAGGTAGAAGATGATCGCCAGCGGCAGGAACACGAGCTCGGCCATCTTCGCCGCGCGCAGCTGCGCCGCGGTCTCGGCCTGCTGCATGAGCAGCAGGAGGGCCGCTTGCAGCACCGGCGGGACCGCGAGCGCGAGGCCTCTCGCGAGCGGAGGCAACGCGTGGAAGCGCGCGAGCCCACGGAAGCTGGCGGTGCGCCGGTCGACCCCGAGGCCGAGCGCCTCGAGGATCGCGCGCCCCTGCTCGGCCTGCTGCACCACCAGCCGCTGGTCGCCGTGCAGCCCCAGGCGCTCCAGCCGGACCATCCACGAGCGCTCGCCCGGCATGGGCATGACGAACCCCTGGGTCACGTCCCCGTTGCTGAGCAAGGCGCGTGGTCCGAGCCAGACGCCGGCGTCGTCGATCCGCAGCTCGAGCGCCTCGCGGCGCGCGAAGATGGACGCGCGCGGCGCGGTGTACGCCGCGAAGGCCGTCACCAGCGCGACCGGAACGATGACCAGCGGGGACTCGACGACCCCGGCCCCGAGGACGGTCGTGGCGACGAGCCCCAGGCCCAAGCCCACGGTCGCGGCGACGATCGCCCACGCCGACCGCGCGGTCGAGAGGCGCTCCGCGGGGAACGACGTCAGGGTGGGCACGACCCTGGAGCGTAGCGAAGCACGGTCGAGCGAGCCAGGAGCACCGCGCCGGGCGCTGGGGCCCAGCGGTTCGAGGGTGTGTCCCCCGCAGCCCGAGCCCGAGGCCCTAAGCGCGCGCATGGCGATCGGCGCTACGATGGTGTGGCTATGGACCTCAAGCTCCAAGAGGCCCGCTTCCTCTACGAGGTGGTGACGGCGTTCTGTGCGCGGTTCGAACGAACGGTGGTCGAGGTGCTCGCCAAGGAGCTGCGCAACGTCGAGCCCGTGCCGGTGCGTGAGCTGCGTGAGCAGCTCCAGCTCCTGCTCCGCCAGCTCGAGTCGCGGCAGGAGACGGTGCCCGTCCACGAGGTCATGGCCCCGCTCGTGAAGCGGGTGCTGCTGGCAGAGCGCCGCCAGCTCGCCGAGGAGCTCGAGCGCCCCCTCGCCAAGGCGAGCGACCCTGCGGTGGTGTCCGCGCTCGGTCGGGAGCTTCGTCGCTACGACGCCATGCTGGCGACCGAGGAGATCGGCGCGGCGGCCCCACAGGGGATCCCGCGCCTCGCCGACTTCCTCTCGATCCGCTTCGCGGCGGAGGCCAAGACCGACGCCCCGCCGCTGATGCCGCGCGTGTACGACGAAAAGTTTCACATCCTCGAGGCGCCCACCCTCTTCTTCCCGGACCTCGCCCATTACCGTGACGCGTGCTCGCTCAGGGGCGCGTCCCTGGCCGTCGCCTTCCTCGATATCGACGACTTCAAGGCCGTCAACGAGCGACTCGGAGAGACGACCGTCGACCACACCGTGCTCGGCCCCTTCATGGAGCTGGTCGAGGCGTGGATCTTCGCGCGCGGGCACGCGTACCGCTTCGGCGGCGACGAATACTTGGTGCTGCTCCCCAACGCGACCGCGAGCTCCGCCGCGGCCGTGCTCTCGGAGCTCCGTGAGCGCCTCGCGCGGGCGACCTACCGAGGCACGAAGCTCCGGGTGTCCGTGTCGTCGGGGGTCGCCGTCGTGGACCCCGACTGTCACCTCACGGATCGCGAGGTGCTCGGGCGCGCGAACGCCGCGAAGGCCCGAGCGAAGAGCGTCCGCAAGGGGAGCGTCGTGGTCGTCGCCGGCCCGACGTGGGACGTCACCGAGGCGCCGGTCGTCTGAGGCCCGCGCCGACCCGGCTTGGCTGCCGGGCGCTCCGGACCACTCAGCCCAGCGTGAGCTTTCTCGCCGCCTTGCAGCGCCTCGGGCTCTTGTCGACGCCGATCGCGGCGAAGCCGAACGAGTTGGCGACTGCGAGCGCAGTGCCATTGCCGCAGAACGGGTCGATCACCGTCTCGGTCTCCGTCTCCTCGCGCAGATAGCTGCACGCGAGGGCGCAGGCGGTCGCGCCCATCGCCTTGCTCCAGGGCATGAAGCCGGCGTCGGGCAGCACGTCCGGGCTGGCAGATCTGGGTGGCGGACGCTCGCTCTTGGCCGCGCAGATCATGTGCGAGTAGCTGGAGCGCCCGAACGTGGGGGTGCCCGGCGGCTGCCTGCACACGATCTTGTGCCACACCAACGAGGCGCCGGCGTCCTCGATGGCGCGCAAGATGAGGTAGCCCTTGTCGATCCAGACCCCTCCGATGCGGAGGTCGCTCTGGTAGAAGATCGCGACGCCCTCGGGAGGCGTCCACGCGAGGATCGTGCGCGCGGTCGCGATCGTCCACGCGCGCCACGCGGCAAGGTCCATCCCCTCGACCTCCGTGAGCGTGGGGATCGACGTGATGACGCTGCTCCTCGGCGGGGCAGGGTTGTGTGCGAGCCAGGAGAGGGCCTCCGCCCGGATGATGCGACGGGGTGGCGCGACCAGGGTCGACGACGAGGTCAAAGGAATTGCGCCATCTTCGACACCCACGCGGCCGGGTTGTGGACCACGTTGCGCATCCACTCGGGGCGCTCGCGCACCAAGCGCAGGGCCTCGGCCTGGGGCAGCGCGCGCCGGCTGAAGTCGACCGCCAGCTGGCGGCGCGCCTTCCACACCTCGGGCTTCTCGCGCTCGAGCTTGGGGTGGGGCACCTTTTGCCCCAGCAAGATGCAGTCGAGCCCGTGCAGGCCATAGAAGTAGACGCCGGCGACCTCGTTCAGCTGCGTTCGCACCGCGCGCGGCATCAGCGAGAGCGGCCCACACGCCCGGAACAGATCGAGCGCGTCCTGCAGGCCGGAGACGTCGACGTCCTCGCGAACCGCTTTCCAGAAGCGAGAGTCCTTGCGCTTGTTGAACTTGTAGTGAACGGCGAGAAACCAGCGCAGCCGATCCCAGTCTCGACCGATGGTGGTGTTGACGAAGCGCTTGAGCACGGCCCGCTCGGGCCCCATGGGGAACGCCCGCACGAGCGCGGTGACCGCCCGCATGATCATGAGCAGCCCCGTCGACTCGAGCGGCTCGACGAACGCGTAGGCGTTGCCGATCGCGTAGACGTTGCCGACCCACGCGCGGTCGTGTCGACCCGACTTGAAGCGCACCACTCGCTCGCTCGTGAGGTCTGGCCAGGTGCGCTTCGCCTCCGCGAGCGCCTCGTCGTCGGTGCAAAATGAGGACGAATAGACGTAGCCCTGGTGGTCATCCTCCATGATGGGGATGTTCCAGCACCAGCCGCTGTCCATCGTGCGCGCCGTGGTGTACGGCTTCAGCTTGCCGCCGTGCGGCACGTTGAAGGCCAGCGCCGAGTCCGTGAACAAGCTGCTGGCGAAGCTGTGGAAGCGCTCGCCCAGCTTGTGCTCGAGCAAGAACGATCGGAACCCCGAGCAGTCGACGTACAGATCGAACTCGAGCTGTCGGCCGTCTTCGGCGACGAGGTGCTCGATCGATGGCTCTCCGTCAGTTTCGGCAGGCGAGAGCTTCGCGTCGACGATCTTGCAGTCGAGGTGCACAATGCCTCGCTCGACCGCGGTGCGCCGCAGGTACTCGACGAGCCGCTTGTTGTCGAGGTGGTAGGCGTAGGCCTGAACGTGCAAGAACGGGTGCTCTTGCCCGCCAGCGCGGATGACCGGCGTCACGTCGCGGGCCATCAGCACCGACTGCAGGGTGAACGAGCTCACGTTGCCGGTCTCGCCCATCGAGCCGAGCATGCCGATGCCATTGACCTCCCAGTCGAAGGGCGCCTGGAACACGTAGTCGCCCGGGAGCCCCCATTCGAAGCGAATGCCCTGCTTCCAGGTCGGCTGCACCTCGCGGATGAAGTCGTGGACGTTCAGCTTGAGATAGTGATGAAGGAAGGGGACCAGGCTGGGCACGCTCGCCTCGCCGACGCCGATGATCGGGATCGACGGCGTCTCGATGACCGTCACCTCCAGCCAGGGCAGCTGCGCGCGCAGCGCGAGCGCCGTGAACCAGCCCGCGGTCCCTCCGCCCAGGATCCCGACCCGACGAACGGTGCCGTCGTCGGCGCTCTTCGGGCGGTACGCCTCACGCTGGAGGAGCTCGTGGTTGACGAAGAGCTGCTGCAGCCCCTCCAGGGGGCTCGGACGAGTCGGCGCCGGTCGCATGGCGCGAGGCTACTCCAGCGACCTCCCCGGCGCCTCTGCTAGGCTAGTCCGACTCGAGCGACCTCGGCCATCCACCCTGGTCCTTGGCTGCGAGCCCAACTAGCCTGTTCCGGAACCGCCTCCTCGCGCCGTGGTGGCTGAGCCATCGGCGATGACGATGGGGCTCTGATGCTTGCCCCCTGGCAGAAATGGAATCGACGACCATGAAGACGTCAAGCACGCTGCTCGCGCTCGCGCTCGCGCTCGCTGGATGCGACAAGAAGCAGGAGGCATCAACGAGCTCGAAGGCCGAGGCCCCCAAGGAAGACAAGGCCAAGACGAAAGCCAGCCTCGAGCAGTGCCAAGCGGCGGTCAAACACAAGATCGAGCTCTACGAAAAGGCCCATCCTGGCGTCCCGGCCTACGCAGGTGGACTCGATGGAGAAACGGGACGCGGTGTCGTCAGCAACTGCCATGAGGGGAAGCAGTGGAGCGTGGCGGCCGTCGAATGCATCACCGAGTCGAAAACGGAGGATGAAGAATACAAGTGCCTCAAGCGCTTCCCGCCTCTGAGAGACACCGGTGGAGCGCCAGCACCCAAGGCGCCTGGCGCACCGTGACGAAGTCCCCACTCGGCACGCCGGGTCGCTCGCCGAGCTGACTACCACGCCCGGCGGCGGCGCAGGCCCGCCCAGACCAACAGCGCCATCCACGCAGCGCCCGGACCGGACGTACCCCTGCCCGTGGTGCCACAGTCGCAGCCGTCGCTCGACGAGCCGCCACCGCCGCCGCCTCCACCTTCCCCGGTGCTGCCGCCGCCTTGGCTTTGGCCGCCCGCATTGGACCCTCCGGCCGACGAGCCGCCGGTGAGCAGCCCACCGCCGCCTTCGCCGCCGCCCCCCGTGCCCGGGTTCGGATCGTCGATGCACTCACCGGCTTCGCAGACCTGTCCGGCCGGACACACGACCCCGGCGCAGCCGTCGGCGCAGGTGCCGTCTGACTGGCAGACGCCGCCGTTCGGACAGTCGACGTCGACGCAGGCGTCGAAGACGCACAGGCCCGACATCAGGCACGTCTCCCCGACGGAGCAGCCGGTGCAGTCGCAGGTGTCGACGCACGACCCGCCGTCGCACACCTGGTTGTCGTCGCACGTGATCGCGTCGCACGGATCGAGGCAGTTGCCGGCCAAGCAGATCTGCCCGACCGGGCACACGACGCCAGAGCAAGGCTCGACGCACTCGCCGCCCACGCATTGGCTGCCGTCAGGGCAGTCGACCCCCACACAGGCCGGCTCGACGCACAGGCCCTTCGCGTCGTCGCACAGCTTGTCGGCGGGGCATTCGAACTCGCCGCTGCTGCAGCTGGGGACGCAGTTCCCGTTGTCGCAGACCTCGCCCGTGTTGCACAGGTCGCCGTCGTCGACCGCGCCGCTGCAGTCGTTGTCGAAGCCGTCGCACACCTCGTTCTCGGGCTCCACGAGCGGCAGGCACGCGAGCTCCCCGTTCTGGCATTGCAGCGTCCCCAGGCCGCACACCCCGGGCGCGCCGGTCTGGCACTCGCCGCCGCCGCCCGAGCAGGTGATGCCGGTGACGAACGTGGTGAGGTCGTCGAAGTCGTTGTCGCCGCCGGAGATGAGGTCCTCCCAGCCGAAGTAGAAGGCGTTGGGGACCACCGTGCTGTTGTAGGTGAGCAGGTGGTAGTACGGGTTGGCCTGGCCAGAGTCGGGGTTGTATTCGGTCTCGCTGTAGAAGACGTAGGCGTAGTCCGCCGGGCCCGTGCCTGGCCCGCAGCCGCCGGTGACGACGCCTTCGTAGAAGCCGATCTCTCCGCCCAGGTAGGCGGGGTCGTTCTGGATGTACGGCAGCGGCGTGATGGTGCCGATCGGATCGGAGCAATGAATGAACTCGTGCAGATCGCTCAGGGCGGGCGCGGAGCCGGTGACGTTGTACCAACCGAACGCGTTCTGATAGCCGGCGTTGCGCTGCAGGACCTCGAAGGTCAGCGAGCACGACGGCTGGAACGTCTCGGGGACGGCCGACGCGACCGCGAGCGCGTCGATGCCCTCTCCGCGCGAGTCGAACAGCCCCTGCAGTCCGTTGCCCTGCGGGATGGGCGTGCCGTCCGGCTGGCTCAGCTGAGCGAGCGCCACGGACGGCGCGAGGAGCGCGAGGGAAGCGACGCCACCGAAGACCCAGCACTCAGCTCTCATCGTTCGCTCGTTTCTGCGGCGCCCGGCTGCCACGCCACGATGGTAACAGCACGGCCCCCCGACGGGGCTGTTCACTCCTTCTTGAGCCGCTCCAGCTCGACCTTGAGCTCCTTGACCTGCGCGTCCACGTCCGCCTGGGTCTTGCCCGTTCGCTTGAGCCCGTCGGCGTCGAGCCGGAGGAGGTTGTCGAGCTCGTGGGGGTCCGCGTCGAGGTCGTACAGCTCGACGTCCTGCCCCCCGGCCTTGTGCGAGCGCACGGTGGTCCGCTGAGGATCTTGGTAGTGCTCGACGTACTTCCACTTCGAAGTGCGGACGGCGGCGTGGGTGTCGGGGCGACCTTCGGTGCCAGGCCCCCAGCACTCGGTGAGCACGTGCCGTCGCGGCCAGGGGCCTTGGAAGGTGCCGTCGACGAGGCCGGCGAAGCTCCTGCCGTTGATGTCCGCCGGCGCCGTCGCTCCCGCCCAAGCGGCGAACGTCGGCGCGAGATCGATGTTGAGCGTGAAGACCTCGACGTTCTGAGCGCCCGTCTTGGCGCGCGGGTCGAGCACCACCATGGGCACCTTCGCGCACTCGTCGTACGCGCAGTTCTTGTGCGTGTGCCAGTGCTCGCCCCACGCGAAGCCGTTGTCTCCGGTGTAGACGACGATGGTGTCGTCCTCGACGCCCAGCTCCTTCAGCACGCCCATGATGGCCTCGATGGCGTCCTCCGTCGCGAGCACGCTGACGAGCTGCATGCGGCGGATCCGCTCGAGCCGCTCCGGGTCGGCGCGCTTGCTCTTCTGAGACTCCTGGATCCACTGCGGCTTGTCGGACATGTCCTGCTCGAGGTAGCTCGCGGGACGGTCCTTCCAGTCGAAGAGCGCGCAGCTCGCCAGACGGTCCTCGGCCTCTTTCGTGAACTTCGCGACGTCAGGGTCGGGCTGGTAGCGCGCGGGAGACAGGAACGGGCCGTGCGGCGACTTGGGCGCGAGGTGCACGAACCACGGCTTGCCCTCGGCGTGCGCCTTGCGAATGAAAGCGATCGTCTGGTCGCGCAGCACGTCGGTGGAGTAGTTCTCCTTGCCGTCACGGACGACCTCGTCAGCGTCCTGCTTGCACTTCTTGACCCGCTTCTTCTCCCCTCGGTCTTCACCCTTTTCGCCGGAGAGGTAGCAGCGTCGCTTGGCCTTCGCCTCGTCGAGCCCCCGCTCCACGAGGTCGAAGTCGAAGAACTCGGCGTGAGAGAAGGCGTGCCATTCGTCCCAATGCGGGGGCACGTGGTTGGGGACCGTCTCGAGCAGCTTGTCGTAGGCGTTGAGGTACTTGCCGAAGTAGGCCGTGCGATAGCCCGCGGCCTGCAGCCAGCCCGCGACGGTCTTCGACTCGTTTCCGTTGTCGCGAAAATCGATGGCGCCGGGGCTCTTGTCGCCGTCCTCGTCCTCGATGTCGCCGTTCGACAGCACCTTGTGGTTGTGCGCGTACTTCCCGGTGAGCACGCTGGAGCGACCCGGGCAGCAGAGCGGGGTCGTGGCGAAGTTGTTCTTGAACGTCGAGCCTCGAGCCCCGAGCAGCTTCGCGAGCTTGGGCATACACGGGAGCGTGTCGGCCCGCTGGTCGTCGGCCAACACGAAGAGGATGTTGGGGCGCTTGGAGGGCGCCGTTGGCGCCACCGGGCCCGCGCTGGCGGTCGCGGCGGCGGTCGCGCTCGCCTTCTCCCGCGCCGCGCCCTTCCTGCCACCGGACGCCGAGGACTGAGACGGCAGCTGTTGTCCTTCGTCAGGCCCGCAAGCCGCCGCGCCCAGCAGGACCGAGACGGCGAAGACGACCGGCGCGAGGCGGGCAGGCATGCGCCGGAGCCTAACAGGGTGCTGAAGAAGGCATCGTCATTGTGCTCGATGAGGTCGGTGCTGCTCTTTCAGCCTCCCGTCCCGCCTCGCTTCGCGAGGGGGGAGAGCGCCGCTTCTGCCTGAGCCTCCGCTTCGAGCAGCGCCTCCACCTCGGCCAGCGGGTCGTCGTCGCCAGCGATCTTGGAGAGCGCAATGCGGATCTTGGGGTTGGCCGAGGCGTCCGCCGCGATTCGAGCGCGAGCGGCCTGCCCCGACTTGCTGAGCGCGATCGCCGCGCCGAGGCGCTGCTCCAGCGGCTGCGTCGCGTCATCGAGCACGGCGCTGACCTCGTCGGCGCCGATCGCCTCCTCCCTGAAGGCGCCACGACCCAGCAGACCGCTCAGGTCCTCGAGCCAGTCCTTCAAGGGGCGCCCCCTGCGGGCGAGCCGCGCGTGGGCGTCTCGGCGCCGCAGGTCCCTGGTCTCGAGGGCCTGGGTGATGGCCCCCACGACCAGGGTGTCGAGGCTGGTGAGGCTGACCGTCTCCCCGCTAAAGAGCTTGATCTCGATCGACGCGCTTCGGGATGTGACGCCCTCGATCTCTCGAATGGGGAGGAACCGGCGGCCCAACGCGCGCTCGATGCGCACGCCGTCCTCCCCGACGACGACCGTCGCTCCCCGCGTCAGCCAGGCTGCGAACGCGCCGATCGCGATGGGGACGCCGAGCAGCATCGTCGTCAGCACGGCGTCGGGCGGGGTGTCGCGCAACAAGATGAGCGCGCCGATGAAGGCCAGCACCGAGATCGCGAGCGCCGTGACCCCAGGGCCGACGTTGCCGCGGAGCTTGAAGCTGGTGGTCTCGCGACCGAGCTCGCGGTCCTCGGCCACGGCTATGGCTCGAACCTCAGGCGGGCCAAGACCGGCCGATGGTCAGAGACCGTCGAGACATAGCCGGAGACGTCCTGCTCGAGGGGCAGCGCCTGCGCAGAGCTGTTCTGCAGCAGCGCGCCGCCCCGCACGTGCACGTGGTCGATGAAGCTCGTGAATGGAATGTACGTGTAGCCCCCGGCCTGCTCCGGCTCGAGCGTCAGGAAGCCCCCGTCGGTCGCCGTGAGCAGAGGCCCGAACACGTTCCAGCTCACCGGGTCGGTCAGCTCGTCGTTGAAGTCGCCGGCGATCACGATCTCCTCGTCGACCGAGAGCTCTTGCTGCTCCTTCACCCAGGCGTCGAGCTTGATGCACGCGTCTCGCCGCCGGTCTGCGCTCTCCTGGTCTAGCTGCGCCTTGAGGTGCACCACCCCGATCAGAAAATCGCGAGAAGGGTCGCTCGCGCTCGCGACGCGCGCCGAGAGCATGGCCCTGGGGAAGGCGTAGTCGTCGCTCTGAAAGAGCGTCTGAGGATCACTGACGATGACGCGGTCGGGGCGAGCCAACAGGCCGACGCGGACGAAGCCGTCACCCGACGTGGCGAGCAGACCCTCATAGTCTGCGAGGACACCGTCGAGCGTCTGCCAGTCGGCCTCGCTGCCGATCTCCTGCAGCGCGACGACGTCCGGTCGTAGCTCGTCGAGGATCGCCGCGACCGTGGTCACGGTCTCCCCCGACTTCGGGAACTGCTCGAGGTTCCAGGTCAGCAGGGTGATGGCGTCGGCGTCGAACGCGCCCCCGCTGCCCCCGCCGCCAGCCTCCGCGCTGCTCCCGCCCGTCGCGCCGTCGCCCCCACCCCCGCGCTCGCGCCCCCGGCCGGCGAATCGCCGGTGTCCCCGCAGCCAACGACCGCCAGCGCCGCGACGAGCCCGAGGAGCGACCCGTGGAAGTCTCGCGACATCCGGTGCGTGTAGCCCCGGCGTCGGCCTGTCGCAACGGATGACCGCTGATGAGGCTGGAGTAGACTGAGCCCCCACCCCTCCAGCCTGCGAAGACCGACGATGCACTACCTCCTCGAATACGACCTGACGCCGGACTACCTCGATCGTCGCGGCGCGTTCCGCGGCGACCACCTCGCGCTCGCTCATCAGGCGGGGATGCGCGGGCAGCTCGTGCTGGGGGTGCGCTCAGTGAGCCAACCGACCGCGCGCTGCTGGTGTTCCAGGGCTCGAGCCCCGAGGCCGCGGAGGCCTTCGCGCGAGCCGACCCTTATGTGGCGAACGGCCTGGTCGCGAGCTGGCGCGTCCGTCCGTGGACGACGGTGGTGGGCCCCGACGCGTCGTTCCGCTTCGCCGACGAGTCGCTCCCCTCCGACGGGACGGCGCCGTCGCGCGAGTCGCTCGTGCGCTTCCTGCGCGGCGCGCGGCATGGCGTGGTCGCGTCGACCGCAGCCGACGGAGAGCCCCAAGCCGCGGTCGTTGGGCTGGCGGTCACCGACGCGCTCGAGCTCGTCTTCGACACGCTCGGGACCACACGCAAGGCGGCGAACCTTCGTCGAGACGGGCGGGCGGCGGTCGTCTTCACGCGAGGTACGGCCACGGCGCAGCTCGAGGGCGTCGCGGACGAGCCCACTGGGCCGGAGCTCGAGCGGCTGCTCGAGGTGTACTACGACGCCTTCCCCGACGGACGAGAGCGCGCCACGTGGCCCGGCATCACCTGGTTCCGGGTCCGCCCGACCTGGGTTCGAACGACCGACTTCGGCGCCGAGCCGCCCGCGGTCACCGAGCTGTCCGGCGACGGGCTGCGAACCTAGTCGGTGGTGCTCTCCACCCCCACGCCTGCACCCTCGAACCCCCGGCCGTCGCTCGACACGCCGCTGCCGGTCAGCGAGCGGACGCGGCGCCGCACGGCGGAGGAGCTCAGCGACTACGTGAGCCAGCTGGGCGAGCTCTTGCTTCGTTATGGCTGCCCGGCGTACCGCGTCGAGGGCCTCATTCGGGTCGTCGCCGACTCCGAGGGGCACGAGGCGGAGGCGTTCGCCCTCCCGACGGGGCTCTTCGTCACGGTCGCGCCGCGAGGGTCCGGCCGCGTCGCGCCGGTCCATCGAATGGTGCGCGTCACGCAGTGGGGCATCGATCTCGACAAGCTGCTGCTCGTCGACGAGATCTTCAATGAGGTCGCGAGTGGCCGGCGCACCGTCGAGGCGGCCCGCGCGGCGCTCGCCGACCTGGAGACGCGCAGGGGTGTCTACTCCGCCCCCTCGATCTGGCTGGCGGCTGCGCTCACCAGCGGAGGGGCCGCCGTGTTGTTCCGGGGCAGCGCCCTCGACGTCGCGCTCGCCGCAGGCGTCGGCGTCGTCTTGACGGGGCTCGGCGCGCTCCTCGCGAAGCACCCGCAGGCGCGCTTCCTGCTCGACTTCGTGGGCGCCCTCGTCGCGGCGCTGCTCGCGGCTCTCGCGGCCCGCTTCGCGGGCGGCTCTCGCGAGGCGATCCTGCTGGCGGGCATGATCATGCTCTTCCCGGGGATGACCCTGACCACGGGGCTCGCCGAGCTCGCGCAGAAGAACCTGGTCGCGGGGGCCGCGCGCCTGATGGAGGCCGCCGTGACCTTCGTCGCGCTGGTCTTCGGTATCGCGCTGTCCATTGCCGCGACGACCTGGCTCGGGCTCGAGCCAGGCGCCTCCTCGGCTCGCGTGCCGCTGCCCCTGCCGGTGCAGGCCCTGGCTGCGGTCGCGATCTCGGTCAGCCTCGGCGTGGTCTTCAACGTGCCGCGCAAGCTGCTGTGGGCGGCGTTCGTGTCAGGCGCGGCAGGCTACGCAGCGACCGCTCTGGCCGGGCCTAGCCTTCCTCCGTACGTGGCGGCCTTCGTGGCGGCGACCTCGGTGTGTGGGCTCGCGAACCTGCTGGCGCGCAGCACGGGGCGACCGGCGCAGCTCTATCACCTGCCGGGGATGATGCTGCTCGTGCCGGGGAGCCTCGGGTTCCTCAGCCTCGATGACCTGCTCCGGGGAACGTACGACAAGGGCGTCGAGAAGGGCCTGCTCACGCTGCTCATCGCGGGCGGGCTCGTGATGGGCGTGCTCCTCGCGAACGTGCTCTTTCCGCCGAAGAAGCTGCTCTGACCACCCAGGCGTCAGGCGCGCTATAACGGCGACACCATGACCTTCGCCGTCGTCACCGGGAGCAACAGGGGTATTGGGCTCGCGCTCGTCCGGGAGCTCAAGAGCCGCGGCCACAGCGTGCTCGCGGCCTGCCGCACGTCGTCACCCGAGCTCGCGAAGCTCGGCGCCGAGGTGATCGAGGGCGTCGACGTGTCGACCGACGCGGGGCTCTCGGCGATCGTCGGCGCGGTGGGTGAGCGGTCGATCGACCTCTTGATCAACAACGCCGGGATCCTCGTCTGGGGAGACGCCCTCGGCGCGCTCGACGTCGACGGCATTCGAAAGCAGCTCGAGGTCAACGCCCTCGGCCCGCTCCGGCTGACCGACGCGCTTCGTGATCGGCTCGCCAAGGGCTCCAAGGTCGCGCTCGTCACCAGCCGCATGGGGTCGATCGAGGACAACTCGTCGGGCGGCGCGTACGGCTACCGCATGAGCAAAGCTGCGCTCAACATGGCGGGCAAGTCCCTCGCCATCGATCTGAAGGGCCGAGGCGTCGCGGTCGCGATCCTGCACCCCGGAATGGTGAAGACCGACATGGTGGGGACGCATGGCGGCCAGGTCGAGCCGGACGAAGCCGCGCGCGATCTCCTCGCCCGCATCGATGAGCTAACCCTCGAGACTTCGGGCGGGTTCTGGCACGCGAAGGGTCAGCGTCTGCCCTGGTGACGCAGGGTGACGCGGCGGTGAGGCCGCGAGACCGCGTGTGATCCAGCGTCGAGGGTGCGATACTGACGGGTCGCGATGCGTGAGCGCCAGACCCGAAAGTCCCGATCCGGGGAGCTGGTCTTCGATGACCGGGCGTTCCCCATCGTGCTCATCTGCCTCCGGGGGGACCTCGACGCAGAGCTCGTCGATCAGCTGTTCGACTGGATCAAGCAGCTGGTCACGGACTCGCAAGACAAGAAGCTCCGCTACGCCTTGATCTTCGACGCCCTCGATATCGCCCGGCCGTCCCCATCTCTGCGCGGGCAAATCGCTCGACGCGTCGACCTGCTGCCCCCCTCGTGGACGAGCCTCAACGTCGGGTCCCACGTCCTCATCAGCAGCCCCGTCGTCCGCGGGGCGCTCACGGCGCTCACCTGGATCACCAGCTCCAAGATCTCCACCTCGTTCCCGGACTCCCTCGAGGCGGCCATCGCGAAAGCTTGCGTGGAGCTGCGCGGCGCGGGCATCGAGCCCCCACCCTCGCCCGAGCTCCTGCTCGGCGCCTCGGCGAGGCGCGCGGGCAGCGGGGGCTAGAAGCAGGTCAGCGAGTCGATCGACGTGATGACGGCGGTGCCCTGACCACACTGGGTCGCGGCCTCGAGCACGCTCTTCGTCTTCGAGAGCTGCGTGACCTTCTTCGTCGCGGCGTTCGCAGGGCCGACGTCGCCGCCGACGTTGTGACATTGGCTCACGATCTTGAGCTGGCAGGTCACCGGCGTCTCACATTGGTTGTCGATCGTGGCGGCGCAGCGCCCAGGCTCACAGAAGAAGCTCGCCGGGGCGCAGCCCTTGCCGGTGTCGTGTCGATCGAGCTCTGCCGTCGTCGAAGAGGAGCCGGCCGCTCCGCAGCCGAGCGCAGCGACCAGCCCCAGCAGCAGCGAAGCGGCTGCAAGCCCCAGCGAAGATCGTCGCATGAGCAAGGGGGCTACTTCGCAAGCCCCGCGCGATCGAGCATCGCGTGGAGCAGCACGTTGCAGCCGGCCTCGAGGTGCTCGGGCTTGGCGTCCTCGATCTCGTTGTGGCTGATGCCGTCCTTGCAGGGGACGAAGATCATCCCCGCTGGCGCGAGGCGAGCCATGTACACCGCGTCGTGGCCGGCGCCCGAGACCGCGTCCATCATCGAGTAGCCGAACCTCTTCGCGCCGTTCGATACGGCCTCGACGCAGCCCTTCTCGAACGGGCACGGCGGGAAGTAAGAGACCTGCTCGATCGTGATCCCGAGGCCGCTCTCTTTCGCGGTCTTCTCGACGAACGCGCGGATCTCCTTGTCCATCGCGTCGAGCCGCTCGTTGTCGACGTTCCGCAGGTCGATCGAGAACTTCACCTGACCGGGGATGACGTTGCGGCTGTTCGGGAAGCACTGCACGAAGCCGACCGTGCCGCGGCCGTACGGCGGGTACCGGTGCGCGATCGCCACCGTCTCTTGCATGATCTTCGTCGCGATCTGGAGCGCGTCCTTGCGCAGCGCCATCGGCGTCGGACCCGCGTGAGCCTCCATCCCCGTCACGACGCAGTCGTACCAGCACAGGCCGAGCACCCCGGTGACCACGCCGATGGTCTTTCCGGCGTCCTCCAGGACGGGGCCCTGCTCGATGTGGGCTTCGAAGTAGGCGCCGATCGGGTGCTTGCCCGGCTCCTCGTCACCGACGTACCCGATGCGCGACAGCTCGTCGCCGACCGACTTCCCGGCCACGTCCTTCGCTGCGTACGCGTGCTCGAGCGTGAACGCGCCCGCGAAGACGCCCGACCCCATCATCACGGGGACGAAGCGCGAGCCCTCCTCGTTGGTCCAGAATGCGACCTCGATCGGCGCGTCGGTCTGGATCCCCTTGTCGTTGAGCGTGCGAACGACCTCGAGGCCCGCGAGCACGCCGTAGTTCCCGTCGAACTTCCCGCCGGTCGGCTGGGTGTCGATGTGGCTGCCGCAGACGATCGGGGGCAGCGACGGGTTCTTCCCCGCGCGCCGCATGAAGACGTTCCCGATCTTGTCGGTCGTGACGCTGAGGCCCGCGGCCTTGCCCCAGCCGGTGACGAGATCGCGCCCCTGCTTGTCGAGGTCGCTGAGCGCGAGCCGGCACACGCCGCCCTTCGGCGTGGCGCCGATCTTGGCCAGCTCCATCAGAGAGTCCCAGAGCCGCTGACCGTTCACCGCGATGCGCTCGGAGTCGACGTCGTTCATGGTGGCCTTTTTCCACCGGTCACGCGTGTGCTGCAAGGCATCCGTCTCGCGGGGCAGCGCTGCACCAGGATCTCGTAGGGTCCATGACTCGGCGGCCGTTCCGGCCGGCGATCCGCCATGGGCCGGTTGGCGCGGCGTGTGCATTGCAAGTCCGCGATGACACCTGCTCGCTCGCTCGGCTGCCTGCTCCTGGCGCTCGGCGCATGGGCCTGTTCGAACCCGAAGCCCCCGCCCCAGGTCGAGCAGAACGACGAGGAGCGCGGCCGGATCCTGATCGTCGTGACGGTCGACTGGGAGGGGCGAGACCTCACCGACGCGAACATCGGGGCGATGGAGGAGCTACGCGCGCGCCGGCCCGATGTGCCGCTCGTGCAGTACCTCAACGCAGCCTACTTCACGAAGCCCGACGCCGACCCGGCCGCGACCCGCCAGCAGATCTCGCGTGCCCTCTCGGGCGACGACGAACTCGGCCTGCACATCCACGGATGGGAGCGGCTGTTCGAGGCGGCGGGCGTCACGTTTCGCGCGTCGCCGACCTTCTGGGATCCCAGCGGGGTGGTCTCGCAGGGCTGCTCCTTCGATTGCGGGCATGAGGTGCCGATCAGCGCCTACACCGAGGCCGAGCTCGACAAGGTGATCGGCTTCAGCCTCGAGACCCTCGAAGCGAACGGGCTCGGGCGCGCCGTCAGCTTCCGGGCCGGCGGGTGGATGGCCAAAGCGAACGTGCGCGACGCGCTGGTCGGCCGCGGCTTCCTGACGGATGGCTCGGCGGTTCCCTCCGCGCACCTGGCCTCGGAGATCGGAGACCTCCCCCTGTGGACGTGGGTCGATGAGCTCTGGAAGGGAACCGACGCGTCGTCCCAGCCGTTCCAGCTCGCCACGGCGCACGGGCCGCTGCTCGAGATCCCCGACAACGGCGCGCTCGCGGACTACATGACGGCACAAGAGATGGTCGAGGTGTTCCAGCAGGCTCGCGATCGGTACGACGAAAGCCCTCGTGAGGACGTCGTCGTCTCGATCGGGTTCCACCAGGAGACCGCCGCGAAGTACCTGTCTCGAGTCGACGCCGCGCTCGACGCGATCGTGAAGGAGTCGGAGACCGAGGGCGTCCCGATCCGCTTCGTGACCGCCGCCGAGCTCGCGACGAGGTAGGGCGGATCTTCTCCTCGGGTCGCGCGTCTAGAGGGCCACACCCGAAAGGAAGCCCTCCCCGTCATGCGCCGCCGTCATTTCCTGTCGCTGCTCGCTCCCCTCGCCCTGGCCGCTTGTGCCGATAGCTCTGCCGTCCCCGGGCCTGGCTCGGCCGACTCGCTCATCCCACCGGAGGGCACCCCCGAGCTCGGCGAGCCCTCGGACGAGGAGCGCGCGCGCTTCGCCGAGCGGAGCAACGCGTTCGGCTTCGATCTGTACAAGAAGACCGCGAAGCCCGGGCGAAACGTCGCGATGTCGCCGTTCAGCGTCGCCACCGCGCTGACGATGACGTGGGCCGGCGCGAAGGGGGACACCGAGGCCCAGATGCGAAAGGTGCTCCACCTGGACGGCGCGCGCGAGCAGCTCCTCGCCGAGGCCGGCAAGACCTCTGCTTGGCTCCAGGCGACCGACCGACCCTTCAAGCTGCGGGGCGCCAACCGGCTCTTCGGTGACAAGGGCACCCGCTTCGAGCAGCCCTACCTCGACGACGCCAAGCGCGCCTTCGGAGCGCCGCTCGCGCCCCTCGACTTCCGTGGCGGCGCCGACGCCTCCCGCGCGCAGATCAACCGCTGGGTCGAGGAGCGCACCGAGAAGCGCATCAAGGACCTGCTCCCCGACGGCTCGGTCGACGAGCTGACCCGGCTCGTCCTCGTCAACGCGATCTACTTCCTCGCCGATTGGGCCCAGCCGTTCGAGAAAGAGGCGACCTACGCTGCCGCGTTCGCCACCGGTCCGTCGTCGACGAAGGACGCTCCGACCATGCACGCGACCGAGTCGTACAAGTTCGCCCACAAGGACGGCGTGAAGCTGCTCGAGCTGCCCTACAAGGGCGACACGATGTCGATGGTGCTCCTGCTGCCCGACGCGCTGGACGGCGTCGAAGCGCTCGAGAAGGCGCTGACCCCCGAGGCGCTGAAGGCGATGCGGGCCGAGGCCAAGGTGCAGACGGTTCAGATCGCGATTCCGAAGTTCGAGATCGACCCCACCGACTCGGCGGCGTTCGGCGCGGCCCTCGCCGAGCTCGGCATGCCCGACCCGTTCGCCCCCCGGAAGGCCGATTTCACCGCGATCGCGAACCCGCCGAGCCCCGATGAGCGCCTCTTCATCAGCGAGGTCTTTCACAAGGCCTTCGTCAAGGTGGACGAGAAGGGCACCGAGGCCGCCGCCGCCACGGCCGTGGTCATGGCCGAGGCCGCGTCCGCCGCGCCGATGCCGTCGCTCACCTTCACGGCCGATCACCCCTTCCTCTTCTTCATCGTGGACCACGCGAGCTCGCTGGTGCTCTTCATGGGGCGCGTGGCCGACCCGACCTCGAAATGATCCCGGAGCCCAGAGCCACCGCGCCATGAGGCCGCGCGCCGTCGACCTCGGCCCGGAGGCCGGGTAGAGTCGCCGTGTGAGCGAGTCGGAGCCGCCGATCTCCCTGGAGCAGCTCGCGGGGATCACCGCGGCGCTCGCCGAGAAGATCCCGCTCGCGGACGTCCTCGAGCAGGAGCAGGTCGAGGAGGCGCACTTCCGCGCGGGGGAGCGGGTGTGGCGCGAGCGCATCGCCGAGTCGCTGCCGACCCAGCTCGAGTACACCCAGAGCTACCGCGTCGCCCAGGACTGTCTGGCCCGCACGCTCTCACCCGTCGAGGACGATCCTGCGGCCTGGGTCGGGCTGCTCGCTGCCGTCGCGACGTCCCACGACCAGGCAGAGCTCCTCGGTGGGCTCGGCATCACGATGAACGACGTGGGCAGGCTCGGTCGCGAGTGGAAGCGCCGCGCCCAGAAGGACCCAGCCCTCGGCGCTCAGCTCGCCGAGCTCGCGAAGTCCGCCAAGCACCCCGACAAGATCACCGCCGGGCCCGTCGAGCTGAGGCCGTTCCCTTGGACCCCCAAGGAGAAGCGCCGCCCGGTGCCGGCGCCTCCGCCTCCGCCCGAGGAGCTTCGCGCCGCAGAGCTCGACCTGGCGGCAGGGGCTCCAGTGCAGCGCGTCCTCGCGAGCTTCCAGGTGAAGGAGCACGCACCCCTGCCGATCGCGCCTCCGCCGGCGAGCTCGCCCCCGGCCCCGAGCGCGCCCCCCGTGCCGATCGCGCCGAGCTACGACTCCTGGACGCTCGAACACTACGCGCGCCTGGCGTGGGAGCTGCGCGCGAGCCCGATCGATCCTGACGCCGTCATGCAGCGCTATGGGCTCACGACCCCCGAGAGTCGCCGAGCGATCCACGAGCACTTCCGGCGCCGCTTCGACTCCGAGCCAGGGCTACGCGCCCAGTTCGACGCGTGGCTCGCCGGCGCGGCGCGCAAGGCGCGCGCCGCGGCCCGCCGCGGGAGCACCGACGAGATCGACCACCGAGCGTTGTTGAACGCCCCCACCCCCTTCCCCGCCTCCGCGAAGCCGAACGAGCCCAAGCGCGACCCACACCCGCCCGCGAGCCCGCAGCGCGCAGGCGAGAAGGCCGCGGAGCCCGGAGCCTCGATCGCCGATGTCCTCGCGCGGATGAAGACGGCGTTCCCCTCTCAGCCCTCGTCAGACGGAGCGCAGGCCAAGGAGGGCTCCGGGCTCGCCGCGACCGCCACCATGGACGACGGCCCGAGCCCCAGCGGGCCGGCGCTGCCCTTCGAGCCGGGGCCGGCCACGCCGCCCGCGCCTTTCTTCGGGCGCAAGAAGCAGAGCGGCAAGACCGTCTCGTTTCCCACGCCGCTCGGCCTGTCGCTGGAGCAATACGCGGTGCTCTGCTCGGATCTCGCCTCGGGCGAGCTGCCCGAGGCCCAGGTGCTCGCCGCGGCCAGCCTCACGGGCGAGGCGCGAGAGGTGCTCGACTCCTATTGGCTGCCGCGGCTGCAGGCCGAGAGCGATCTGCGCGCCGAGTGGCAGTACTACATGGGTCGCCGGGCCGCCGAACGCCAGCGCCGCTGAGCCCTTCCTTCAAGTGTGCCGGGGGAATACGCTCGCCGTGTGAGCGCTCCCGTCGCGAAGGAAGGCGATCAGGTCGTCGGCCTCGACACGCACGTCGTGATGGTCTCGAGCCCCGGTGGGCCGGTGCCCACCCCTCTGCCGCACCCATTCAGCGGCCTGATTCAAGAGAACGTCAGCACCACCGTCTTCCTCGACCACCACGGCGTCGCGCTCGTCGACAGCGTCGCGAATGGCTCGCCGCCGCACGTCCCGATGGGGGGGCCGTTCCAGACGCCCCCCTCCAACCGAGGGACCATCTCGCAGGGCAGCTCGACGGTCTTCGTCGAAAACCGGGCCGTCGCTCGCTCCGGCGACCCTGTGAGGTGCTGCAACGACCCCACCGATCAGGACACGGGCCACGTGATCGCCGCCGGCGTCGTCTACGCGAAGTAGGCGCGCGCAGCGCTAGCCGCGCGAGATCGCCCACCGCACCCGGACCGAGACGCGCGCGTCGACGGTCCCGGCCGCGATGGGCGTCGAGTCGGAGGCCTCCATCATCTTCGCGGCGGGCATGAAGATCGGCGTCGGCGCGGAGTAAGAGGTCTCCTCGATGGCGAGGGGCTCGCCGATATCGACGCCGAGCCCCTCAGCGAGCTGCTTGGCCTTGGCCTTGGCGTCCTCGAGGGCCTGCTTGCGCGCCTCCGCGCGTAGCGGCGCGGGGTCGGAGACCTCGAAGGAGAGGCCGTCGACGCGCACGTCGTTGTCGCCCGCCTTCGCCGCTCCGTCGACGATGCCCGAGACCTTCGAGAGATCGCGCACGGTCACGCGGACGATGTTCGTGGCCGTGTAACCCCGGAGCGTTCGACCTTGCTCTGCGTAGTGGTACTGCGGCGCGAACGTCAGGTGCTCGGTCACCACGTCGGCGTCGGCGACGCCGTTGTTCTTGAGCACGACCATGATGCGCGACTGCGCCGCCGCGCTCGCGGCCCGCGCCTCCTCCATGCTCGGGCGGGTCGCCTCGACCCCCAGGCGGAGCACTGCGATGTCCGGCTTGCCGCGGGCCTCGCCCTCACCCGACACCGGATCCGGTGTTGTCCGGACGCCACGATCGTGGCGGGGGCGCCGGTCGTCGCGGCGCATCCGCCGAGGGTCGCGAGGTTGAGGGACGCAGCGACGATGAGCAGAGCGCGTTTCATGGGGAGAAGGTGCCTTTCGGGGGGGGTCTCACCTCCTTGGACGCGCCACGTCCGGGAAGGCGCTGCCCCGGCGGTCGCGAGCAGGTTTTCGTCGAACCCCCGTCGGGCTACGTCCTCCCCCATGTCTCTCGACGCCATCTTCAGGCCACGTGCCGTCGCGGTCGTGGGCGCCTCTCGAAAACGAGGAACCATCGCCGCCGAGGTCTTCCACAACCTCGTCACGAGCGGGTTCGCCGGCGCTGTGTACCCCGTGAACCCCAAGGCAGAGGTGGTGCAGTCGGTACGCGCCTACGCTGACGTCGAGGCGATCCCGGATGCCGTCGATCTCGCGGTCGTGGTGGTGCCTGCCGCGCAGGTCCTCGAGGCGGTGGAGGCGTGCGGCAGAAAAGGGGTCCGCGGCGTCATCGTCATCACGGCCGGGTTCGCGGAGATCGGCGGGGAGGGTCGGGTCCGCCAGGAGGCGCTCGTCGAGGTGGTCCGCCGGTACGGCATGAGGCTCGTCGGCCCCAACTGCCTCGGCGTCGTCAACGCCGAGCTCGACGTGGCGCTGAACGCGACCTTCGCGCCGACCTTCCCTCCGTTCGGCAACGTCGCCTTCTCCTCTCAGTCGGGCGCGCTCGGTCTGGCGATCCTCGAGGTCGCGCGCGACCTCGGCGTCGGCATCTCGCAGTTCGTCAGCATGGGCAACCGCGCCGACGTCTCGGGCAACGACCTCATCGAATACTGGGGGGAGGCCGCCGGCACCGAGGTGATCCTCCTGTACCTCGAGAACCTCGGGAACCCTGCGCGCTTCATGGACATCGCGCGCAAGGTCTCCCGTAAGAAGCCGATCGTCGCGGTGAAGAGCGGCCGCACCGAGGCGGGCGCTCGGGCCGCGAGCTCACACACCGGCTCGCTGGCCGGTATGGACGTCGCCGTGGACGCCTTGCTGGGTCAGGCGGGAGTGATCCGCACCGATACCATCGACGAGCTGTTCGACGTGGCGATGCTGCTCGCGAACCAGCCGGTCCCCCGCGGTCGTCGCGTGGGCATCGTCACCAACGCGGGCGGCCCGGGGATCATGGCGACCGACGCGCTGGCCAGCCGCGGGCTCGAGGTCGTGCGGCTGCGCGACGAGACGCAGGCGCGCCTCGCGACCTTCCTTCCGCCGGAGGCGTCCGTCAAGAACCCCATCGACATGATCGCGAGCGCCACCGCGCAGCAATACGATCGAGCGCTCTCGGAGCTCGTCGCCTCCGATGAGGTCGACGCTATCCTCGTCCTCTTCGTCACCCCCATCGTGACCGAGGCACGCGACGTGGCCGAGGCGATCGTGCGGGCCGCGACCCGCTCCGACAAGACCATCCTCACCTGCTTCATGGGGCGTCACGGCGTGCCGGAGGCGGTCTCCTCGCTGCGCGCGAAGGACGTCCCCTCGTACGCGTTCCCCGAGTCTGCCGCCGCGGCGCTCGCGAAGGCGGTGCGTTATGGAGAGTGGCTCGCCTCCCCGGAGGGGGTCGTGCCTACCCTCGAGGGGATCGACGCGCCGCGTGCTCGGCGCGCGGTCGCGGGCGCGGCGGCGAGTCGCTGGCTGAGCCCGGACGAGGTCCGCGAGCTGCTCGCCGCCTATGGCATCTCGATGCCGCGCTCGAGCGTCGTGACGTCGGCGGCGGAGGCCGCGGAGCGGGCCGCCCACGTGGGGCTGCCGATGGCGCTCAAGCTGGTGAGCGACACCATCACGCACAAGTCCGACGTCGGTGGGGTCGTGCTCGGGATCACGTCGGCCGACGAGGCGAGGCGGGCCTACGCCGAGCTGCGAGGCCGACTCGAGGCCCTCGGGCGCGGCGCTGAGATGCAGGGCGCCCTGCTGCAGCAGATGGTCCCCCCCGGCGTCGAGACCTTCGTCGGCGCGACGAGGGACGCCGACTTCGGTCACCTGATCGGCTTCGGCATCGGCGGGGTCCACGTCGAGCTGTGGAAGGACATCGTGTTCCGCGTCGCGCCCCTCAAGGACGTCGACGCGCAGGCCATGCTGGGACAGGTCCGCGCGCGCGCGCTGCTCGACGGCTTCCGCGGCGCGCCGAGCGTCGACAAGGACGCCGTGGTCGATGTGTTGCTGCGCGTCAGCCGGCTCGTCCACGATCTTCCCGAGATCGCGGAGCTCGACATCAACCCTCTGACGGCGCACCCGCGTGGCGTCGTCGCGGTGGACGCTCGTGTCCGCGTCGCGCCCCGGTGAGCGCTGCCTGACCGCCCTCGAACTGTTGTAGAAAGGCCGCATGAGCGAGCGGCTGATCGAGTGCGTCCCCAACTTCTCGGAGGGTCGAGACCCCGAGGTGATCCGCGCCATCACCAGCGCCATCGAGGAGGTCGCCGAGGTGATGCTGCTCGACGTCGACCCCGGCAAGGCGACGAACCGCACCGTGATCACCTTCGTCGGCCCGCCGGAGGCCGTGCTCGAGGCCGCGGTGCGCGCGGCGAAGCGGGGGACCGAGCTGATCGACATGCGCAAGCACAAGGGCGAGCACCCGCGCTTCGGGGCGCTCGACGTGTGCCCGCTCGTGCCGGTGAGCGGCGTCACGATGGAGGAGACGGTCGAGCTCGCTCGGCGCCTCGCTCGGCGCCTCGCGGAGGAGGTCGGCCTCAGCGTCTATTGCTACGAGCGCGCGGCCCTCACGCCGGCCCGCGAGAACCTCGCGGACGTGCGCGACGGCGAGTACGAGGGGCTCGCCGCGCGCCTGGCCTCTGGCGACCACACGCCCGACTTCGGACCGGCGAAGCTCAATGAGCGCAGCGGAGCGACGGCGGTGGGCGCCCGCGACTTTCTCGTCGCCTACAACGTGAACCTGAACACGACCTCCACGCGCCGCGCGAACGCGATCGCCTTCGATGTCCGCGAGAAGGGGCGCGAGCGGCTCGACCCCCAGACGATGAAGCCCGTGAAGGACGCCTCCGGGCAGACGGTCTGGGACCCGGGCTCGCTGACGAAGGTGAAGGGGATCGGCTGGTTCATCGAGGAGTATGGCGTCGCGCAGGTCTCGCTGAACCTCACGGACATCTCGGTCACGCCGATGCACGTCGCGTTCGACGAGTGCTGCAAGAAGGCAGAGGCGCGCGGAGTCCGCGTGACCGGCTCCGAGCTGGTGGGCCTGGTGCCCATGCGCGCGATGCTCGACGCCGGCCGGTACTTCCTGAAGAAGCAGCGCCGCTCGACCGGCGTCTCCGACGACGAGCTGATCAAGATCGCCGTGAAGTCCCTCGGGCTCGACGATCTCTACCCCTTCGTGAAAGAGGACAAGATCGTCGAGCTGGCGATCACCAAGAAGCGGGGAGGGGGTCCGAGGCGGCTCATCGATCGGACCGTGCGGGGCTTCACCGAGGAGACCGCCAGCGAGTCGCCCGCCCCCGGAGGTGGCTCGATCGCGGCGACGATTGGAGCCTTCGGCGCCGCGCTGGCCGCGATGGTGGCGAACCTCTCCTCCCACAAGCGAGGGTGGGACGCCCGCTGGGAGGAGTTCAGCGACTACGCCGAGCGCGCGAAGGAGTCCTACGTGGAGCTGCTGAAGCTCGTCGATCTCGACACCGACGCGTTTAACCGAGTGATGGACGCGTTCGGTCTGCCGCGCGGCACCGACGCCGAGAAGGCGACGCGCAAGGCGGCGATCCAGGAGGCGACTTTCCGCGCCGCTGAGGTCCCGCTTCGGGTCATGAAGGTCGCGGAGGCTTCGATGGATGTCATCGAGAAGATGGCCCAGCTCGGCAACCCAGCCTCCATCTCCGACGCAGGTGTAGGGGCGCTGTGCGCGCGGACGGCGGTGCTCGGCGCGCACCTCAACGTGAAGATCAACTGCTCGACCCTCGAGGACAAGGAGCGCGCCATGCGCCTGCTCGCGGAGGCTCAGGCGATCGCGGATCGCGCCGTGGCCCGTGAGGGCGTCATCCTCGCGATCGTGTCGGCGAAGCTCTGAGCGAGCTTTGAGTCAGGTCCCCGGCCTCGGGCCGGCGGACAGCGCCGCGGACACGATCGCGAGCAGCGAGGCGGGAACGAAGGGCTTGTCGAGCACCCCGTGCGACACGGCCTCGAGCGCCCCCGAGCGCTCCACCGAGAAGCCGGTCATGAACACGCACGGCAGATCCGGGTGGCGCAGGCGGAGCTGGTTCACCGTGTCGAGGCCCGATATGCCCGGCATCACCACGTCGCTGAGCACGAGATCGAAGCGAGCGCCGGGGCGGTTTCCGAGCTCGAGCGCGATCTGTCCGCTCGCCGCCTCCACGACCTGGTACCCCGCGCCTGTCAGGATGCGCGAGGTGACGGCGCGAACCGGGCCGTCGTCCTCGACGAGCAGGATCACGGGGGCCTTCGTCGGCTCGGGCGTCCTCTGTGAGCGCTCTCGTGGGGTCGTCTCGGCGCACGGCAGGAGCAGGCGGAACGTCGAGCCGACGCCTTGCTTGGACGCGACCGTGATCACGCCGCCGGCCTGGCGGACCGTCCCGTAGACCATCGAGAGCCCGAGGCCCGTCCCCTTCCCGACCGGCTTCGTCGTGAAGAACGGATCGAAGATCCGCGGGATCACCTCCGGATCGATCCCGCCGCCGCTGTCAGAGACGCGGACCTCGACGTGAGGTCCGCGCAGCAGCTCGGTCTTCGCGACCGAAGCCTCTACGCGGCCCGTTCGGATCGTCAACACGCCACCGCCCGGCATCGCGTCGCGCGCGTTCACGATGAGGTTGACCAGCGCCTGCACGAACCGCCCAGGGTCAAGCTCGACGCTGGCGTCGTGCGCGCCGAGCTCGAGCTGGAGCGTCGAGCCCTCACCGAGCAGGCGAGAGAACATCGCGGCGCCCTCGCGGATCACGTCGTCGATACGCACGACCTCCTTGCGGACAGGCTGCCGGCGCGAGAACGCGAGCAGGTCCCGCGTGAGCGTCGCGCCCCGCTCCGAGGCCTCGAGGATCAGCGCGATATCCCGAAGCTCGTTCGTTCGCCCCTTGGCCCGCGCCTCGAGCAGCGACGCGGCGGTCTGGATGACCATCAACAGGTTGTTGAAATCGTGAGCGACGCCGCCGGCGAGGCGGCCGATCGCCTCCATGCGCTGAGCGTGCACCAGCTGCTCCTCGAGGCGCCGCTCCGTCGTCACGTCACGCATCACGAGCCGCAGGCGCTCGGGGGAGCCATCGGGAGCGCGCTTGAGCGAACCGGCCACGCTCACGACCGCGGTCGGACCGCCGGCGCGGCTCAGCGTGACCTCGGCGATGGGCATGGCTCCGGTGGTGATCAACGACTCGAGGGCGCGCCTGAGCCCCGCGCGGCTCGGCGCTTCGACGAGATCGAGCACGTGGCGCCCGAGCACGCCTTGGGTCTCCAGGCCCAGCGTGTCTGCCATGGTCTGGTTGCACTTGATGACCGTGAGCCCCTCCGGCTCACACGAGCAGAAGAGATCCGGCGCGTGCTCGTAGGCGTCGACGGCGTCCGCGAGCAGCGCCTCCGCGCGCTCTCGACCCGAGCGCTCCACCTGGAAGCTCTCTGCCATCATGTTGAGCGCGACGATCACGGCGTCCAGGTCGTCGCCCGAACCGGTGACCTCGCCGCGCGCGCCGAAGTCGCCGCCGACGATCCGGAGGATGAGCTCGACGGCCTTGGCGACGTCCGGACGAAGTCCCTCGAGGCCGAACGCGGTCATGAGACCCTGCTCCGCGTCTCGGCGATCCACGCCCGCGCCTTCACCTCGTCCCGGAACATCTGGGTGGGATAGGGCGGCTTGACCAGCACCATGAAGAAGTTCACGAGCAGCACCGAGACGGGGTTCGACGCGAGGACCGCGATGCACTGCGTGTAGGGGCGCATCTCGGCCGAGGCGGTCATCTCCTGGGCCTCACGCGACATGCTCTTCACCTGCCGCGCGTCGACGATCAGCGGCGCTCTGGCCTTGAGCAGCGAGAGCCTCGCGTCGAGCACCTTGCGCATCTCGGCGGCGGTCATGTCCACGTGCTTGACGCGGATCACGATGAGCCCGTCCTCTTCCACGAAGAGGTCGGCCGCCGGCACGGACGCGTGGCACGCTTCGACCATGGAGCTAGGGGCGGCGATCGTCACGGAAAGGGCGGTCCCCGTCAACGGATGGTCGTGATGACGTTGTTCTGCTGGCCAGAACGATCGCGTTTGGATCATGCGGATTACCTTGTGACCACCTGCATGTCACAACGCCTCCAAGGAGGACGGCATGCAAGCTGGTGCGTTCGAGGCGGCCCTCAGGGCCGCGGCAAAGGTCACCCTCGGGACGGCGCTCTTCGGCTGCGGCGCGATCGCCCGCGTCTCGCCCGATGAGACCGAGGCGGGCGCGGGAGGCCGGGGGGGCGCCGAGCCGACGGGCCTCGGCGGCGTGGGCGGAACCGCAGAAGCCAGCGTCGGAGGTGCGTCCGGCGCGGGAGGGGAGGCGCCCGTCGAGTCGTGTCAGGAGCCCGCGAGCGGATGGGCGGCCTATGAGCCAGCCACGTTTGCGTGCTGCACGGCCGCGGTCGACGCGGCGGCGCCGGCCGATCCGGAGAGCTCACGCGAGTGGGGCTTCCACACCCCCGAGGACCCGATGCTCGATGGGTGTTGCGCGCAGATCCTCACCGAGAACTACGACGCGCTGTGGAGCGGCTCGGCTCTGCCGCATCCGGTCGACGACGGGGTGCTCGCGGCCTGCTGCGTCCGCGCTCACGGAAACGCTGGCTGCACGCCGTGGGGCCCGCCGTGCCCGCCCGCGATGGACGACCTCGAGCCAGTCCCGTGGATCGCTGGCCGCGGCGACTCGGCGCGGGGTGTCGCGTGAGGACCCTCGATTTCACTGCGGCTGCGAGCGCGAGGGCGCTCGACCTCTGTGTGCCACCCCACCTGCGAGAGGCCGCCATTGCGACGTGGAGCGGTCGCATGACCAATGAGGCGCAGTCTTCGTATGTCTTCGAGGCGCTGGGCGAGCAGCTCGACGAAGCGGGTCTCGGCGCCAACCTCGGGGCGGCCGCGCGAGCGTTCGCGCGAGAGGAGCTCCGACATGGAGAGCTGTGCGGCGCCGTCGTCGAGGCGCTCGGCGGCTCGGCCGTCGCTGGAGTCGAAGACCAGCCGAGGTTTCCGATGCACCCCGGCTCGACCCGCCGCGAGGCTGCGCTGCGCAACCTGCTCAGCATCGGCTGCCTCTCCGAGACGGTCGCTGTCTCGTTGATCGGCGCAGAGCGCGAAGAAATGCCCGAGGGTCCGCTGCGCGAGCTGCTCACGCAGATCTGGGCGGACGAGATAGGGCACGCCCGCTTCGGGTGGACGCTCGTCGCCGCGCACGCGCCGCTCCTCACCGCCGAAGAGCGAGCGCAGCTCGCGGCCTACCTACCCGTCGCCTTGCGCCACCTCGAGCGCCACGAGCTCGCTCACTTGCCGGACGCCCACGCGCCCGGTGCTGGCTCGAACGAGCTCGGGCTGTGCAGCGGGCGAGACGCGCGCGTGCTGTTCTACGCGACGGTCGAGCGGGTCATCCTGCCTCGGCTCGACGCCCTGGGGCTGCCGGCGAGGTCGGCGTGGGCCTCCAGGCACGCGCTGCGGGCGGCCTGATCGAAGTCGAGTTGATCCTCGCGCGGTTGTCGTCGATCGTGGGCTGCACATGGTCCACCCTCAAGACGCCATCCTCGCGCCGCTGCCGCCGGCGGGGCGATTCCTCTCGTTCGGCTTGCGTGCCGGCGCCGACGCGCCGGGGCTCGTCGCGCGGCTCGCTCATGCGCGCGTGGTCGACGGCTCCGTCATCGGTATCGGAGCGCCGCTCGTCGCGGCGGTCGGTGCGACGCTTGAGGGGCTGCGCGCGCCCCAGGCCCTGACAGGCTCTGGCGTGCGGGTCCCCTCGACGCAGGGCGCGCTGTGGGCGTTCTTGGGAGGGGTCGACGAGGGGGTGCTGGTCCACGAGGCGCGCGCGCTCTTGGAGCTGGTCGGCGACGACCTCGTGCTCGAAGAGGACATCGCGTCCTTCGTCTACGAAGGAGGGCGCGACCTCACCGGCTATGAAGACGGCACCGAGAACCCTGTCGCGGAGCGTGCGAGGGAGACGGCTCTGGTGACCAGCCGAGGACCTGGGATCGACGGCGGCAGCTTCGTGTCGGTGCAGCGGTGGGTGCACGACCTCGCGCGCTTCGAGCGAAAGACGCCGGCAGAGCGTGACCACATCGTCGGCCGTAGCCGCGCGACGAACGAAGAGCTCGACGAGGCTCCTCCGTCGGCCCACGTGAAGCGGGCCGCCCAGGAGAGCTTCGATCCGCCCTCCTTCCTCGTCCGGCGCTCGATGCCCTTCGGAGACGCGCGGGAGCAGGGGCTGGTCTTCGTCGCCTACGCGAGCTCGCTCGACCCATTCGAACGCATCCTGCGGCGCATGGTCGGTCACGACGACGGCATCGTGGACGGGCTCTTCTCGTTCTCGCGGCCCGTCACGAGCGCAGCGTACTTCTGCCCGCCATTGGTCCGAGGTCACCTCGATCTCACGACCCTCCTTCGCTGACGCGCGGCCCCCGAGCCAGACAGGGACACCCCTATCTATTCGTCGCGCTTCTTACGCTGCGCGGCCTCTTGCTCGGCGACCGCCGCCCGCTCGGCCCGCGCCTCTTCTTCGGCCGCCTTGCGGATGGCCGCCAGCTGAGCTGCCTTCGCCGCGGAGGCTGCCTTGATCGCCGCGAGCTTGTCCGTCTCGGCCTTGGCAGCCGCGGCCTTGCGCTGCGCTTCGGCCTCCGCGGCTGCCTTCTCTGCCTCCTCGGCGGCTGCGCGTTCAGCGGCTTCGGCGGCAGCGCGCTCAGCGGCCGCGCGTTCGGCGGCTGCGCGCTCCATCGCAGCGCGCTCAACGGCTGCGCGCTCCATCACAGCGCGCTCAGCGGCTGCGCGTTCGGCGGCTGCGCGCTCCATCGCAGCGCGCTCCGCGGCAGCGCGCTCCATCGCAACGCGCTCGGCGGCTGCGCGTTCGGCGGCTGCGCGCTCCATCGCAGCGCGCTCCGCGGCAGCGCGCTCAGCTGCGGCACGCTCGGCGGCGGCACGCTCGGCGGCGGCGCGCTCCGCGGCTTCGGCGGCGGCGGCTTCGGCTGCGGCGCGTTCTGCTGCGGCGCGCTCGGCGGCTGCGCGCTCCATCGCAGCGCGCTCGGCAGCGGCACGCTCAGCGGCAGCTTGGGCAGCGGCCTCAGCGGCAGCACGCTCGGCGGCGGCGCGTTCTGCTGCGGCGCGTTCAGCGGCCGCGCGCTCGCTCGCAGCGCGCTCGGCGGCTTCGGCGGCGGCGCGCTCGGCGGCGGCGCGCTCGATCGCGGCGCGCTCGGCGGCGGCGATCTCCGCCGCTGCTCGCGCCATGGCCTCGGCTGCTGCCTTCTCCGCGGCCGCTCGCTCTGCGGTCGCCCGCTCGATCGCGGCGCTCTCCGCAGCGACCCGCTCCGCCGCGGCACGTTCGGCCTCTGCCCTCGCCGCTGCGACGGCCCGAGCCTGAGCCTCCGCAGCTTGGACCTCCGCCTCCCGCATCGACGCGAGGTACGACGGCAGGGGAGCCGGTGGTGGCGGTTGAGAGGCTGACCAGTTGGGCGAGCGAAATGGCAGCGCGGTCCCTTCGCTGGCGCCGCCGCCCTGCGTATCGGGCGCGACGCTGGCGGGCCCCTGCGGTGGCGGGGGGACCATCGGTGGAGGCTGCACGAAGGGGAGCGCCGCGGCCGGCTGAGGCATGAACGCAGGAGGCGCGACCACGGGCGGCGGGGCCGGGTACCCAGGCTGCGGCGGGGGTTGAGCCGCGAACGGAGTGCCGCCGGTGTTCACGTACTGCGCCCAAGGCGAGACCGCCGCGGGCTGGGCGTCTTGCGCCGGCTGAGGTGCAGCCGTCGAGGGCCCGAACGGCAACGGGTTCGGCGTGGACACACCTTGAAAGGGCAAGGCCGCGGGTCGCGGGAGGGCGACCTGCTGAGTGGCCTCAGGGGAGTGTGCAGGCGGGAGCGTCGAAGGCCGCTTGGGCGGAGCGATCTCCGCTGGGGGTTGGGGAGGTTGCCACCCGGCGGGGCCGAACGGCGTGACCGGGTGGCGGGCACGCACCAACACGCCCGGGTTGTCGGGCGAGAGCGGCGGCGGCATCGGCCACTGGAAGCGCGGTCTGTGCGCGGGGTCGTCCATCGCGTCGCGTCGCGCCAGGGTAGCCCCGCCCCACGCGTCTGACCACGCCTCCCCGCCTCATGTTGACGGCCCACTCGGGCCGAGCTGAGGTGCGCGTGTGAAGGTCCTCGCCTCTGTCACCGTCCTCCTCGCTGCCTGCTCTGGCCCGCAGGGCGTCCCCGACGCACCGGCGGTGAGCTCGACGGCGGTCGCGACCGGCTCTGCCCCAGCGCCGAGCGCGACAGGCTCCGCGAGCGCTGCGCCCAGCTCCTCGGCCGTTGCCCCGCCACCCCTCGAGGCAAAGCTCGACGGCCGCGAGGCCGGTTTCAAGAGCATCATCGCCAAGGCGTACGGAAAGAACGAGCTCCGGCTCGCGTTCTCCAGCGGCGCGCTCGACTGCGCGAGCTCGCCCAAAAGCTACGAGGCCGACGTCACCCTCAACCACGTCGTCGAGCTCGACGGAACGCGGCACTGGCTCGCGCGACAGGCGAGCTACGTGAACGGAACGAAGGCCACCGACTACGGCGACGCGACCGTCGCTGGAGATCCCTCCTCGACGCTGACCGTGGTGCTCCCGAAGATCTCCATCGACAGCTCCAAGGAGCCGAAGCTCTTCGAGCTGTCGGGCACCGTCGTCGCGACGGGCTGCGGAGACGTCGCCAAGAACCCGGAGGTGCCGCGGCCCCAAGCTGACGCGAAGCTACGGTTTCGAGGCCTCGATCTGCCGATCCTCGGCGCCATCCTGACCCGTAAGGCGAGCGGCGATCAGCTGGCCGTTTCGACGCACGCGCTCGACTGCTCGGGGAGGATCGTCGAGGGCGAGGACCTCCAGGTCCGCGTCCAGCTCGGCAAGGCCGAGGCCTATGTCGGCGTACGCGGGGCGCTCCACGGCAGCGCGAGCGCCATGACGCTCCACAAGAAAGAGCATCGCCCCACGCTGAAGATCGGCGCCGCGAAGGGCGACACCGTCAAGGTCACCGTCGGCCTCATGCTCGACGGCCTCGAGAAGCTCGAGCTGTCGGGCTCGGTGGACGCGTTGGTCTGCAAGGACGACTGAAGGGAGGGAAGTCGGCGACGCGAGCCCGTGTCGGCTATCCTACGGTCGCCCGCATGGCGAACGTCGAAGACCTCCGGCGCTTGCTCGAGCCTCACACCGAGGCCGACGTGACGAGCACGTTCCAGAAGTTCCGCGAGTCGATGCACTCCGAGGATCTCGGCCAGTTCGTCGACTACATGGTCGCGCAGGGCTTGCTCGCCCCAGAGGCGGCCCCCGTGGTCGCCGCCGAGCTCCGCGCCGGCTCCGAAGAGGCGACGATCGCCGAGCCACGCGGCGCGACCACGGGCGGGGGCTCCGCCGAGCCCCAGAGCGCGGCCCCGCGCTCGCCCGCGGCCAGCCTGCGGCTGTCCGACGTGCTCGGTCAGGGCGGCATGGGGATCGTCTTTCGAGGCGAGCAGATCGATCTCGGCCGGTCGGTCGCCTTCAAGCAGCTGCTCGACGCGTCGAACGAGACGCTGCGGGAGCGGTTCGTCCGCGAGGCGCGCATCACGGCGCAGCTCGATCACCCGGCCATCGTCCCGGTTCACTTCCTCGAGCTCTCCCCCCGTGCGACCTCCATCGGCTACGCGATGAAGCTCGTCGAGGGCAAGACGCTGCGCGTCCTGCTCACCGAGACCGCCGAGCTCTACAAGGCCGGCAAGCCGATCGACGCGGAGCACTCGCTGCCCACACGGCTCGAGCACTTCCTGAAGATCTGCGACGCCGTCGCGTTCGCGCACGATCGACGCATCATCCACCGCGACTTGAAGCCGTCGAACTTCATGATCGGAAAGTTCGGCGAGGTGTACGTGATGGATTGGGGCATCGCCCGGCCCATCGGGGCGGGCCCCGAGGCGCCCTCGCCCTCGCGAAAGGCGAGCGGCCGGGACGCCGACCTCACACAAGACGGCGAGATCGTCGGGAGCGCTTCGTACATGTCGCCCGAGCAGGCCGAGGGGCGAAACCAGGAGCTCGACGCGCGCGCCGATCAATACGCCCTCGGGCTCATCCTCTTCGAGCTGGTCTCGCTGAGGCGCGCGATTGAAGGCGCCTCGACCGTCGAGGTGTTCACGAAGGCGAGCCGCGGCGCGAAGGGGCCGCTCGAGCACGTCTCCAAGAACGAGCGCATCCCTGCCGAGCTCCGCGCGATCGTCGACAAGGCGACCGCGTTCTCGCCCGACCAGCGCTACCCCTCCGTCGCGGCCCTCGCGGACGACCTGCGCAGCTACCTCCGGGGCGAGGCCGTCACCGCCCGCCCCGACAACGCGCTCGGCAAGCTGCTCCGGTGGATGAACCGGCATCGGCGGACCACCCTGGTCACGGTCGTGGTCGCGCTCGCGCTCGCCGCCAGCGCCGTGGCGTGGTCGCTCTATCGGCGAACGGCGGACCAGCTCGCTGCCCGTGAGCTCGCCGACAAGCAGACCGCCCTCTACGGGGACGTCGCGACCCAAGCGCACGCGATCGACAGCCAGTTCCAGCAGATGGAGGAGGCCCTCGAGGGGCTGCGCGCGGCCGCGGAGTGGGCGCTCGCAGCCCCCACGCCGCTCGCCGATCAGGCGCCCATCTTCCTCGACACAGACTTCGCGGATCCGGCGCGTCGGCCCAAGGACTTCACCAACCAGACCGCGTACCGCTGGCCGGTCTCACCCAGCCATCCGGTCGTCGGCATCGCGCCCGGGACCGACCGGGCCGCGATGATGCCGACCATCCGCAAGCTCTCGCCTCTGCGTCACCACCTGCGGGCGATGTTCGCCGGCGCCATCGACGACAACGCGCTGCACACCCCGGAGCAGCTCAGCGAGCTGATACTGCAGCGACGTAGCCCCATCGACTACGTCTACGTCGACCTGCCCCAAGGCGTGCACTTCCACTTCCCTGGCGTCGACGCGCTCCCGCCTGGCTACGACGTCCGCACCGCGGGCTTCTACCAGATGAGCGCGAACAAACGCGGCAAGCGCTGGGGGCGGCCCTACGTCGACTCGACCACGGACGAGCAAGGCGACGACCTCGTGCTCCCGTGCACGCAGGGCTTATGGTCGGCGTCCGGTGAGTTCATCGGGGTCGCCGGCGTGGAGATCACCGTCACCAAGCTCGTCGAGACGAGCCTCGCCGTACCGAAGCGCAAGACGCTCCGAGCGAGCCTCCTCGATCAGGACGGCAAGAGGGTCATCGACTCGTTCGACGCGGGCAAGCGCTTCAAGGCGAGCGGCAAGGACGAAGGCATCGAGCTGGAAGACTTCGACATCCCCGAGGTCGTCGCCGCGGTGCGAGCAGGCGCCGAGGGGATCCGTGAGGTGCGCCGCGATGGGCGACCCCTGCTCGCGGTGTTCGTGCGCCTCAACGTGCTCGGCTGGTACTACGTCGTCGAGGTCGATCCCCAGACTATCTGATTCTATTTTTCTGGGGCCGGCATGACGCCCGCGTTGGCCTCGCTGCGCTCGGCCTGATCGCGGGCTATGCCGGCCCGAGTGCCCAGAGCCCGGGCTTCGAACGGGGATGCGGCCGTTCCCCTTGACGATGTCGGGCGGCACCGCGACTCTCGAGCTCGAGGGGGCCGAGTGTGAGCGACAGCGTGAAAGACGACCGCGACGAGGAGCTGCTCCTGCTCGGCGCGCTGCTCGATGACAGCCCGAACGAGGTCTACCTCTTCGACGAGGACGACCTGCGCTTTCAGTTCGTCAACGCCCGCGCGCTCGACAACCTCGGCCTGACCTTCGAGCAGACGCGCGCGATGACGCCGCTCGATCTCAAGCCGCTGTTCGACGCTCGCGGGCTTCGTGAGGTCCTCGCGCCGCTGCTCGACGGCATCGAGGAGCGTGTGGTGTTCCGGACACTGCATCGCCGAGCCGATGGCTCGACGTACCCGGTCGAGGTCGTCGTGCGGCTCGCGCCGCGCGGCGGGCGGCGGGTGTTCATCGCGACGGTCACCGACATCAGCGAGCGCACCAAGACCGAGCGCGAGCACAAGGTGGGCGAGGCGCGATTCCGCGCGTTGATCGAGCGAAGCCTGGATCTCATCCTGCTAGCGGACGCCGCGGGGCGGTTCACGTTCGCGTCACCCTCGGTCACCACCCTCCTCGGCTATTCACCCGAAGAGATCCTCAGGTTCGACCCGCTCGAGATCATCCACCCCGACGATCAGCCTGCGGCGGGCGCGGCCCTGGGCGCGACCCTCGGCGGCGAAGAGCAGGCCCGGCTCGAGTTCCGCGTTCGCCACAAGGACGGCTCGTGGCGAGCGATCTCGGCCATCGCGCACAACCTCCTCGACCACCCCGCCGTCGGGGCGATCGTCATGAACGCCCGGGACGTCACCGAGGAGCGCCGCCTCGCGGAGCAGCTGCGCCAGTCGCAGAAGCTCGAGGCCGTCGGCCGGCTCGCCGGCGGCATCGCGCACGACTTCAACAACATCCTCACCGCGATCCTGAGCAGCGCCGCGTTCCTCGAGGAGTGCACCGCGAACGACTCGCACGCCCGCGATTTCGCGAGCGCGCTCTGGTACGTCTTCGAGCCGAGCGTCTCGTCGTGCGGTGAGGCCATTCAGGCAGAGCAGAAGCAGATCGACGCCGCGCGCACCAAGCTCGCCGACCCCGAGAGCGAGGTCGCCCTGCTCGACGCCGAGCGCCTCTACATCCCCGTCACGTTCGCCCTCGGCGCGGACAAGACGAACGACGGCAAGAGCTACCCCGAGTACGACCGGCTATTTTCGGGCGGCGTGAAGGACGACAAGCTCGTCATCAGCCTCATCAATGGTCTCATCGATCATGAGCCGGGCGCGGAGCTCTACCAGGACAGCGGTTATGGCGAGTGGCTCGACACCCTCTCCGAGGTGTTCGACGCGCGCCCCGGCTGGCAGGTCGTCGACGTCGAGGGCGGCGCGGACATCTCCAGCTACGAGCTCCAGAGCGGCAAACAGGTCAGCCTCAGCTTCGAGCAAATCATCGCGCTGAACGACGGCACGACGCCTTCGGGGATCTCGTCGTCCGAGCGGAGCGAGCTCGAGGCGATGGTCGCCAAGCGCGTCGCCGACACCTGGATCACGTTCGAGCTGCCGGTCACCGTCCAGCTGGGAGACGAAGCGAAGCGCGATTTCGGCATCCAGATCATGGCCTACTTCGGGCACGCCGAGTCGACGGTTCCGTTCAAACACGCCGTCAAGAACAGTGACGTGTTCATCTACAACGGCCACTCGATGATCGGCTCCGGCCCCCTCGACCCGAGGAACTTCAGCGCGTCCGACTTTCCCGCCAGCTACCAGATCCTCTTCATCGACGGCTGCGTCTCTTACAACTACTACGAGGCCGACTACATCCCGCTCAAGGAGGGTGGCACCGAGAACCTCGACCTCATCACCAACGGGATCGAGTCGCCGGCGTGGCGCAGCGGGTTCGCGCTCGGCCGCTTCATCGCGACGCTGCTCGACGGCGAGTCGGCGAGCTACCTCGAGCTGCTCGAGAGCGCCGAGGCCACAGGCTCGGGCCTGCGGGTCGTCGACGGTGAGCTCGACAACACGTACAACCCCGACAAGCAGCCGCTGGCCATCGAGTCGCGCTGACGCGCGTCAGTCCGGGAGCCCAGCCGCCAGGCAGGCGCCGTACAGCGACTGGGCGGCGTCGAAGAGGGTCTCCTCCGGAACGCAGACGTCGTCGCCGCCGAGCGTGACGTCGCACGAGGCGGTGCGGCACTCGTAGAAGGCGCGCGCCGCGTCACGGAGCACGCTGTTTTCGTCGCACGCGGGCTCCACCTGCGCCCAGGTGTTTCGGAACATCGCCTTGCAGGACTCGACCGTCACCGGCGGGTAGTGGACCGCGCCCGCGTCTTCGTTGACGCAAGCGGCGGTCGCCTCGCACAGCGCGTCGGTGGCGTTCGAGTAGGCGTCGGCGGGGCGTTCAGCACCGGCGCCGTAGTCGGGCTGTTCGACGTTCGCGAGCAGGCCCAGCGGTGGGCCGGCGTTGACCACGAGGCCTGCGCGGCACTGGAAGCGCACGTCGTTGAACACCGTGCCCTCTCGCGTGGCGGTCATCACGTAGTCCCCCGGCGCGACGCGATAGAAGAGCACCCCGCCGTCGATGCTGGTCGAGGCCTGCTCGGGGTCGGGCAAGACCGACTCGTCGAAGTAGATCGGGCCGCTTTCGGCCGGTACCGGAGGATCGAGCGTGACCGCTGCGCCCTGGGCTCCCTGCCGCAGGTAGACGTAGAGCGAGCCGCCCATGCGAGCGACGGTCGTCGCGATGACGCAGTGTTGATCCTCTTCGAGGGGCAGCGGCACCAGGCCGGACAACAGCGTGAAGATCGTCGTCGGGACGACCTGGATCGAGAACGGGTGGACCCCGTTCGAGCCGAGCCGCACGGTGGCCGACTGCGTCGTCTTGAAATCGGGGTGCTCGACCACGAGCGTCACGTCGGTGCCCTCGTCGAGGCCCTCGAAGCGGAAGTGAGCGTCGTCCCCCGTGACGACGCTCAGATCGGGCCGCTCCAGGATGGAGACGGTCGCCCCCGAGATCCGCGCGCCCTGCACCTCGCTCATGAACGCGAGGACGTCACCCTCGACCGTCACCTGCGCCGGCACGCCCGAGCAATCGGCCCGGCAGCGGCCCGGCGAGCCGTTCGCCTCGCCCTCGTCGCACTCCTCTGGTGCGTCCACCCGACCGTCGCCGCACGAGAGGGCCACGATTTCGGGGCCGTCGCAGGCCGTCGCCCCGAGCGCCGCGAGGGACAGCGCGAGGCGAGTGAGAGCGGCAGACCCGAGCGAGCGAGCGATCATGGCACCGGGACTAGCACCCCGAGAGCCACGATACACATCTCTTCGAGGGAGGCCTCTCCCAGGGTCACGTCGACCGGCGCCGCGAGCCCCTGCTCGTCGAGGGCCTTACCCAAGAACGGGTTGCCCATCGAGTTGTCGTACGTGCACCTCAGGCGGAGCGTGTCGCCGGTCCGCAGCCGGGGGAGCCCTTCGATCGGCGCGTCGTACTGGTAGAAGAGCTGCCAGTTGAAGTCCCACTCGGGGATCTGCAGCAGGCACTCGTCCTCCGCGCCCGAGAGGGTCACCTTGAAGTCGCGCCCGACGTAGTGCATGTGCCCGCCCACGAAGAGCAGGGGCAGGCCCTCAGGTCCGACCTCGGGCACCGTGTACTGCATCTCCTCGACGTGACCCTCGACGTTAGCGGGCACGAGGAACTCGGGCTCGGCCGTGTCGTTCGGGCCCGGCAAGAGCCCCTCGGACGCGTTCGACGCGTTGCCCCGGAGCTGCACGAAGAGCTCCCAGCTTGGCGCGGTCTGCGCCAGCCGGAGCTGGATGCTCGATGCGTCCTCTTCGACCGAGGTCCCTGTCGGGTGGTAGTGCATCTGGACCACGAGCACCTCGTCGGGCTGGATCGAGATGCCCACGCCCGGGGGCAGGTCGAAGGGCTTACCCCCCGGAACCCAGCCGTGGACCATGATGCCGGCGGTACCACCGAAGCAGTCGGTGACCTCGCCGTCGGCCCCGGGCGCGTCGGCGCGCTTCACGATGCTCGTGATCGCGTGGTGGGCGACGAGCGGGTTGTCGACGTTGATGTGGATGCCGTCGACCCACGTTGGCTCTGCGAAGGCCGGGTCGAGCGTCACGCAGTGGAACAGATCGACGTCGCCGCTGATCGTCGAAGGGACGTCACGCGTGAGCTCGAGGTCGACGCGATCGAGCTCGGGGGGAGGTATCGGCTCTGCCGGCGTCGCGTCGTTCGGATCACCCTCGGGGGCGCCCGCGTCCGCCCAGGCCCGCAGCGTCTCCTTCTCGTCGTCGCTGAGCCGCGGATCATCGCGCCACGTGCCGGGAGGGTCGCACTCGTCTGTCTCGACGGCGTCGAAGGGCGGCATCACGCCGCTCTCGGCGTTCGCCGCCAGGACCCCCGCCGAGGCCTTCGCCGACTCGTAGGTGTCGAGCGAAAATCCCCCGATCTGCCCTGTCTGGTGGCACCCCGCGCACGAGCGATTCAGGATCGGCGCGACGTCTTGGTAGTAGGTGACGTCACCGACCCCGCCCCCGGCGCCTCCCGCGCCCGCGCCGTCGCCGTCATCGGCGCACGCCGCGAGCCCGACCGACATCACGACCCAACACGCCCTCGAGATCGCCCGCTGGTTCAAGGTTCGTCCTCCCGGGAGGAAGACACCCAGGCGGGGCGTCAGGTCAAAATCGACGAGCGCGGCGCTTGCTCGCCAGGCGAACGCCGACGGCGGTCACCAGGCCGAGCCCCACGACGGCCGACCACCCGCGATCGTCTCCCGGCACGGCGCACCCGCACGACCGCTGGCCACCGGTCGGGGTGCCTTGTTCCGGCGTCGAGGGGGTCTCGACGGTGCAGATCTTCTTCGTGAGGCACTCCCCCGAGCCGCACGCGCCGCTGCACTCGCCCTCGTAGTCGAAGGTCTCCCCGCGCTCCTTCAGGCACACCTGGCGCTCGACGCACTTCTCGGAGCCGCACTCGGCGTCGGACGAGCACTCGATCGCCGCGCAGAAGCGCCCCTTGTCGTACGCGCTCTTCAAGCCGTCGGGGCACTTCGGGGCGGGCCCGATATCCGCGAGCGCGAGGCTGGGCGTGAGCGCGACCAGGGTGAGCGCGAGCGACCAGGCACGCGCCACAGTTGAACGGGGCATCGGCCGAGCCTATCAGCCCGACGAGCCCTCGTCGCCGCTGCGTGCGCTCGCGGGGCGCGCGCTCAGGGGTTGGCCCGTCGGAGTAACACTCCGCTCGGCATCAGGTTCATCGGGATATCTCTGCCCGCGACGGACCGTCGGTGGCGCTCACACTCTTCGTACCCCGAGGTGCAGTAGCGAAGCTTCCAGACCTGGAGCGAGGCCTGCAGATTGAAGAGCGCGAACATGGGACAGCTCGGCAAGTGGGGGCAATCTCGCGGGGCGCTTTTCATGATCCTCCTCGAAGCGTTGCCTCGCGACGGCGCATCGTCGACGAGTCAACGCACCACGCTAGCACCGCAAAAAGCGGCGTTTTCAGCGAGGATCGAGATCAAGCACTTAGCGCGATCGGTCGAGCGCTAGGTCAGTGGAACGACAGCGAAAAGTCCCGCTGAGGCCTGCAGGCATCACTCGACGCAATGGGCGCCGATCAGCGGCTGAGCGCGCGCTTCAGGTCGGCGTCGACCTGCTCCTCCGAGACCCCGAGCTCGTCTGCGACGGCGCCGATCAAGATGCGCTCCGCGGGGTGCAGGCTGCCGTCGGCCGCGGCCGCGTCGATCAACAGCGTCAACGTCTCGCGGCGCGCGGGCTCAGGAAGCTCGCGCAGGATGGTGAGCGCGGCCGCTTCGTCGTGGGACGAGCTGATCTTCGTGTCGGCGGGCAAGCCGAAGCGAGTGAGCAGCGACTTGAAGAAGCGCTCTTCGCTCGGGTGGAGCTCGCCGTCGGCGAAGAGGAGGCTCGCGATGATCTCGCACGCACGCCGGCTCGTCTGCGGATCCATAGCGACACTCTAGCGAAGCTATGCAGTGACGTCACGGCAGCGATCGGCTCTCATGCTCGGACCATGGCGGACGACTTCTTCTCGGAGATCAAGCAGGAGACCGTCTCGACGTCGGCGGGCCCCCGCGAGCTGCCCATCCTCTATCGCGACGGGAGCGTCGTCGGCTTGATGTACCGAGTCGCGCCCGAGCTCGTCGCCCCGCTGATCCCCCACCCGGATCACTTCGAGCCCTTCACGCTGCTCGGCAAGGCGATCGTCCAGCTGGTGGTGTTCGAATATCGCGACACCTCCATCGGGCCCTACGGCGAGCTCGCCCTCGCCGTCGAGGTCAAGCGCCGCGGCACCTCGCCGTCGACGTTCGGCGCGCTCGTGAACGCGAAGAACCAGCCCGATTATGGCAGCTGCTTCCTCAACCTCCCGGTGACCACCGAGGGCGCCTGCGCCGCCGGGAAGGAGATCTGGGGATACCCGAAGTACGTCGTCAGCATCGAGACGAGCTTCACGAAGGAGCGCATCCACGTCGTGCAGAGCGGCGAGCTGGAGCTCGAGGTGGGCCCGGCGGGCTGGCTCGAGACCCGAGGCATCCCGTTCGTGCTCATGAGCGTCCTGGGCGACAAAGTCATCCGCACGATCGTGGAGACGAACCACCCGCTGTCTTGGGGAGGGGCCGGCAGCGTTCAGCTCAAGGTGACGGGCAGCGGGCCCACCGCGGACAACCTCACGAAGCTCGGCCTGCCCGGCGCCAAGCCAGCGTTCGTCTGGCGCGCGTCGAAGCTCCAGTCGATCTTGCCTCGGGGTGAGGCGCTCCCGTGATCCGCCCTTGAGCGGACCGCTGAGGTCGAAGGCCGGCGGCTCGAAGCGCACGCCTGCGCGCTACGGCGAAGCGCGCGGGCCCGACGACGAGCTCGCGCGCGCGCTCCGGCACCACCGCGCTGCCCGCTACGAGGAGGCGGTGCCGCTCTATCGCGACGTGATCGTCCGCGACCCGATGTCGATCGACGCGTGGCTGAACCTCGGGGGAGCGCTGGTGCGTCTCGGTCGAGCGGCCGAAGCCCGCGCGGCGCTGCGGCGGGGCGCGGCCCTCGCCGGCGGCGATCCTCGCGCCCAGCGTGACGCCGCGGCCGGGCTCGCCGCGATCGGGGCGCTCGAGGAGGCGAGGGTCGTGTTCGAGCGCGCCGTCTGCCTCGACGAAGCGGCGGTCGGCGCGCGCCTCGGGCTGGCGCGGCTGTGCCTCGAGCTCGGTGAGCGCGACGCCGCGATCTCCCACGCGGAGCGGGCGACCCTCTCGGCGCCGAGCGACGCGTCTTCGTGGCTCGAGCTGCACCGCGCGCGGTTCGATGACCGCGCGCTGGGGCCAGCCATCGAGGCGTCCGGCAGGGCGCTCGAGCTGCGCCCGGACTACGCCGTCGCGAGGCTCTTCCATGGGGCCGCGCTCGCTTGGGACGGCGACGCGTCGGGAGCGCGCGCTGCGCTCGCTGGAGGTGTCCTCGACGCGGGGCTCGTCGACGCGGTGGGGTTTTGCCAAGCGCACCGGTCGACCGCGCGCGTGTTCTCGTCTACGCGGCAGACGCTGCTCGCCGCGTGCGCCGCGGCGACCTTGGGCGGCCCCGTGGTCGAGCTCGGCGTACGGCACGGCGTGAGCACCCGCTTGCTCGCTCGGGCGGCGGGCGGGCATGTCCACGCCTTCGATTCGTTCGAGGGCCTGCCCCAAGCGTGGCACGACAAGGCTCGAGGCGTGTTCTCGACCGCGGGCGAGGTGCCTGAAGAGCAGCCCAACGTCACGTTCCACAAGGGTCTGTTCGAGGACACGCTCCGCCGTTCGTGGCGTCGCTGAGCGCGTGTCCGCGCTTCGTCCACGTCGACTCGGATCTCTATGAGAGCGCGGCGACCGCCCTGCGAGTGCTGGGACCCATCCTCACGCCCGGCGCGATCCTCCTGTTCGACGAATACCTCGGGAACGCGCACTGGCGCGACGACGAGCACAAGGCGTTCGAGGAGGCCGCGGCGAGGCTCTCGTGGCGTCACGAGCTGCTCGCGCTCAGCTGGATCACCGGCCAGGCTTGCTTCCGCCTGACGCCGGGCGCCCAGAGCGAGCCTCGGGAGCCCGAGCACCATTGACGTCAGCGTGCTTTCGGGACCACCTTCGACCCATGTCGATGTCCGAGGTTCGTCCCGCAGCACCCTCCTTGCCGCCCACCACCGCGCTCCCCGTGATCGCGACCGCCGTCCAGGCCGCCCGACGCGCCTTCGACGCCGGCGTCACGCGCTCGGCCAGCTGGCGGCTCGCGCAGCTCGACGGGATCGCCCGCTTCCTGAGAGAACGGGAGGACGCGATCCTCGCGGCGCTCGCTTCGGACGTGGGGAAGCCGCGGCTCGAAGGGTATTCGACGGAGGTCGCCTACAGCGCGTCCGAGGTGGCGGACGCGAAGCGGTCGCTCTCGCGGTGGATGAAGCCTTCGAAGGTCTCGACGCCGCTCATCCTCCAGCCGGGCAAGAGCTTCATCCACAGCCAGCCGCTCGGCGTGGTGCTGATCATCTCGCCTTGGAACTA
The DNA here is from genome assembly GCA_016719945.1 of Polyangiaceae bacterium. Classification (GTDB taxonomy): domain Bacteria; phylum Myxococcota_A; class Polyangia; order Polyangiales; family Polyangiaceae; genus Xiheicaenibacterium. The sequence continues at coordinate 62,534 of JADJYE010000034.1, forward strand.
CCCCTTCGGCCTGCTGATCGGTCCGCTGATCGGCGCGATCGCCGCCGGCAACGCCGTCATCGTGAAGCCCTCCGAGGTCGCGCCCGCGACCAGCGCGCTCATCGCGGCCGAGCTCCCCCGGTACGTCGACCGCGACGCGATCCGCGTGATCGAGGGAGGCGTCGCAGAGACGACCGAGCTCCTCGCGCAGAGGTTCGATCACATCTTCTACACGGGCAACGGGGCGGTCGGCCGGGTCGTGATGACGGCGGCCGCGAAGCACCTCACCCCGGTCACCCTGGAGCTCGGCGGAAAGAGCCCGACGATCGTGGATCGCTCGGCGAACCTCGAGGTGACGGCCAAGCGTATCTGCTGGGGGAAGTTCTCGAACGCCGGGCAGACCTGCGTCGCGCCGGACTACATCCTCGCGCACGAGGAGATCCATGAGCGCCTGCTCGACGTCCTCGCGACGACCATCCGCTCGTTCTACGGCGACGACCCGCAGCGCAGCGCCGACTACGGACGCATCGTGAACGCGCGGCACCACCGGCGCCTCGCCGCGCTGCTCGGCAGCGGCAAGGTCGTCGTCGGCGGCAAGCTCGACGAGTCCGATCGCTACATCGCGCCGACGGTCCTCCGAGATGTCCCGGCAGACTCACCCGTCATGGCGGACGAGATCTTCGGGCCCATCCTCCCCGTGCTCAGCGTCGGGACCATCGACGAGGCCGTCTCGTTCATCAACCAGAGGCCGAAGCCGCTCGCCCTGTATGTGTTCGCCGAGGACGCGTCGGTCCAGCAGTCGGTCATCGATCGCACGACCTCGGGCGGCGCGTCGGTCAACCACACGTGGATGCACCTCGCCAACCACGACCTGCCCTTCGGGGGCGTCGGCGAGAGCGGGATGGGCGCGTACCACGGGCGCGCGACCTTCGACGTCTTCAGCCACAAGCGGTCGGTGCTCTCGAAGCCGACCAGCCTCGACGCGCCGGTGATGTACCCGCCGTACGACGACACGAAGAAGAAGCTGCTTCGGTTCCTTCTGTAGAGCCGCCGCCGCTACGGCACGTACGACAGCTCGGGCAGCGCCTTGCCCTTCGCCACGACCTGCGCGATCGCGAGGGAGAGCTGCCGGCGCGCGAGCTCACACTTCGACTTGCCTGGCTCCTTCTCGGCGCCAGGCGCCTCGCACGTGCGCTGCTCCGAGGCGCGCAGCATCTCGATCTGCTTCTCTTGCGAGAACGCGGTCTGGAACGAGCGATCGAGCTTCTTGAAGGGGATGTTCGCGGGCACCGCGGCGGGCGGCTTCCTGAACGACAGCTCGTCCTCCATCAGCGAGACGCAGGTGCCATCCCAGCGCAGCACGTCGAAGCCCTGGCCGCCGATCTGCATGCCGCCGGACTGGCCCTTCGGGGCGCTCACGATGATCACCTCTTCGCCGCTGCGGAGCTCTCTGAGCTCGCCCCGGCCGCCGACGTGCCACGCCTGAAAGCTGCGCTGCAGGTACGCTCGCTTCCACGGCGTCTTCGGCGCGAACAGATGCAGCGCGACCTCGGGGTGGGCGCTCGAGCACAGCCGCTCCGCGAACTCGCTGGGAAACGTGCACATCGGCCCGTCGACGCACGCGTCGGGCAGCGAGCGCGCCTCCTCCGGCGTCGGCGCCGCGACGGGCTCGGGTGCGGTTACGGGCGCTGCCTCGACCAGCGCGGCGGCGGGCTTGGGGGGAGGAGCGGACGACGTCCCTCCACACCCGAGGTGAACGATCGCGAGCACCCCGAGGGCGACGGTCGAGCGCAGCATGACTGGCTAATCTCTCAGAGCCGCCGCGCTCTCGTCGCGCCCGAAGCGGCGGCCCGAAAACTTTTGAACGCCCCTCCCGCACATCGGGCAGCGGTGTACGATGAGCACAGAGCTTCACTTCAGGCGGTGCATCATGCGTCTCAGCGTCCTCGCTCTCTCCTCGTTGATCGTCTCGTTCGGCTGCGCAGAGGGCGTCGAGCTCACTGGCGGCGCTCCGTCCTCGGGGGGCGGCGAGCCGCAGGGTGGGTCGGGTCCTGAGGGGGGCTCCCCGTCGACCGGCGGCTCCCCGTCGACCGGCGGCTCCGGTCCTGAGGGAGGCTCCCCGTCGACCGGCGGCTCCCCGTCGAGCGGCGGCGAAGGAACGGGCGGCGCCGGCCCCAACTGCGGCAATGGCACGATCGACGCCGGGGAAGACTGCGACGGAAACCAGCTCGGCGGCGCGACGTGCGTCACCGAGGGGTTCACCGGCGGCCAGCTCGACTGCGACGCGAGCTGCGACTTCGACACCAGCTCGTGCACCAGCGCGACCTGCGGCAACGGTGTCATCAACTCGGGCGAGGTCTGTGACGGGCTCAACCTCAACGGGCAAACGTGTCTGCTCCAGGGCTTCGACGGCGGGGCCCTCTCCTGCAACGCCGGCTGCGGCTCGTTCAACACCTCGGCTTGTACGACCACGTGTACGCCGGTCGACCTGCTGACGAACGGCGGGTTCGAGAACGGCCCGAACGGCGGCGGCTGGAGCGAGAGCTCCCTCAACTTCGGCTCCCCGGTCTGCGACGTGGCGACGTGCGGCACCGGCGGCGGCACCGGCCCGTACGCGGGGACCTACTGGGTGTGGATCGGAGGCACGAACGTCTCCTTCGAATCGGCCTCCGTCTCGCGCACCGTCACCATCCCGCCGGGCACCGCGTCGCTGAGCTTCCAGTTCGACCTCCCCGTGTGCGAAGACCCGTTCTGGGCCTCCGACTACTTCGAGGTGACGATCGACGGAGCGCTGCTGTTCTCCGCGTCGAACTCGGACATCGGCTGCGGCGTCGTCGGCTACGAGCTGATCGCGCTCGACATCAGCGCGTACGCGGACGGCGGGTCGCACACCATCATGTTCGCCGGCGCGACCGACGACTACATCGACGTCACCAACTTCTTCTTCGACAACGTGCAGCTCATCGGCTGCCAATAGCCGGTCGTTCGCAGGTCAGCCTCGCTCGCCGAGCCGCTCGAGCGCGGTGCCGGCGAGCGGTCTACGCCGCCAGTACCGTGGCTGGAAGAAGCGCGCGCCGAGGCGCAAAGGGGTCATCCACGTGTAGTGAGCGCCGCTCTTGTCGTTGCCGAGCACCTTGTCGGCGAGGAACGCACAGACCGGCTCGGGCGGATCGATGACGAAATGGAAGAGCCATTTCATCCGCAGCCAGTTCTCGGGCGCGCCGTGCTCCCACGACGAGACCAACAGATCGGTCGCGACCATTCCAGGGCTCAGCGTGCCGATCTGGATCGGCTCCCCGCGGGTCTCCTTGACGAGCGCGTCGGTGAAGTAGCGCAGCGCGCGCTTGGTGGTGCAGTACGGTGTGAGCCCTCGGCTCCACTCGCCGCGGCTGCCCCAGCCCTCCATGTTGAAGAGCTTCCCGCGCCGCTGCGCGAGCATCCCGCGCAGCGCGACGTGGGAGGCGAGCACCGTGCCGCGCAGGTTCGTGTCGAGGACCGTCGCGATCTCTTCGGTGGGGAGGTCCACGAAGTCCTTCGCTGCGTTGCACGTGCCGGCGTTGTTGATCCAGACGTCGACGCCGCCGAAGGTGCGCGCGCTCTCGTCCCACAGCGCACCGAGGGCGCTCGCGCTCGTCACGTCGCAGGCGACGCCAAACACGCGCGCCGAGCCGTGCTTCTCGGCGAGCGCAAGGACGGCTGCGTCGACGCTGGCGCGTGTGCGGCCCGAGACGATCACGCTGCAGCCTCGGGCGAGGAAGGCGTCGGCGAGGCCCAGCCCGATGCCCCGCGTGCTGCCGGTGACGACGATCGCGCCCATCGGTCCGACCGAGGGTACAGTAAGCAGGTGACCTGGCTCGCCCTATATCCGCGCGCGCTTGGTGACGCGTGGGAGCAGCTGCCCGCGCCTGTCCGCGCGTGTCACGACGCCTGCCCCCGGCTGTCGGCCGAGGGCCCGTTCGTCGTCGAGCGCTCGAGGTCGTGGCTCGCGCGGGTCGCGCTGTTCGCGGGCGGCATGCCCGCTGCGGGAGAGGACATCCCCCTGCGGTTGGAGGTGTACGCGGAGCGCGACAGCCAGCGGTGGGAGCGTCGCTTCGGCGCCTTCGTCATGACGACCATCCAGCGCCTCTTGCCGGATGGCCGCATGAGCGAGCAGCGCGGGCCTCTGGAGCTCTTGTTCTGGGTGACGGCGGACGGGGGCGCGATCCATTATCGACCCGCGGGGCTCCGCCTGTGCCTCGGTCCGCTGCGCATCCCGCTGCCCTCTTGGCTCGGTCCGCGGGTCGAGGCGCGCGCGTGGCGCGAGCCCGGGGACCATCGGATGTCCGTGCGGGTCGTGATGGCGTTGCCCTTGCTCGGTGAGGTGATCTCGTACGGCGGCCCGCTCGCGCCTCTGGTTGGTGGGTCGCCGCCGGAGGTTTCCGGGTAGAGTCCGCGCGTGCAGAAGCTCCACGCCGGGATCCACCATTTCCAAGCGAACTACTTCGCTTCGAACCGCGATCTGTTCGCCCAGCTCGCGACCGCCGGCCAGCAGCCCGAGACCCTGTTCGTCACCTGCTGTGACTCTCGTGTCGTCCCGAACCTCATCACGAACGCCGCGCCCGGTGAGCTCTTCATCGTCCGCAACGTGGGGAACATCGTCCCATCGATGAGCCGGGGCGTGATCGGCGGCGTCTCCGCCGCCATCGAGTACGCGGTCGAGGCGCTGCAGGTCGGCAACATTATCGTTTGTGGTCATACGAACTGCGGCGCCATCGAGGCGATCCTGAACCCAGCCGGCGTCGCGCACCTGCCGTTCGTCTCGCGCTGGCTCGCCGAGTCCGAGCGCATTCCGTCGCTCATCCAGGAGCGGTACGGCGATCTCGATCCAGAGGCGCGGAGGCTCGCCGCGGTGGAGGAGAACGTGCTGCTTCAGCTGGAGAACCTGAGGTCGTTCGAGTTCGTCGCGCGGCGCCTCGCCGAGGGCACCCTCAAGATGAACGGCTGGGTTTTCAAGATCGCGAGCGGCGAGGTGTTCGACTACGACCCGGTCTCCGAGCAGTTCTTGAAGCTGGTGGCGAACGACGAGGAGCGGCCACCGCTGAGCGCCCGCGACGTCGTCGCGAGGTGACCGTACGGGTGCTACCGCCCCGACAAGAACGGTAGCTTCTGGAACAGGCGCTCGGGCGTGTGGTTCACGATCGGCATGATGGCGGCCCAGAACGAGGGCACGTACGCCTCTGGCGTCCCGGCATCCATGGCTGCGACGATCCCACGCGCGACCGGCTCGACCCGCGCGAAGAGGGCGTTCTTCTCGTGGCTCACCGTCATCGGCGTGTCGACGGGGCCGAGCTTGAGGGTCGTCACGCTCACGCCCGCCGAGTAGAGCCGCGACCGGACGCCTTGGAGGTAGATGGCGAGCCCACCTTTCGCGGCCCCGTACGTGTAGTTGCGCGGCCTGCCGCGGTCTCCCGCGACCGACGTGATCACGCCGATCCGCCCGCGGCGCTCGCGCTCGAGGTAGCTCGCGATCGGGATGAGCAGCGACACCACGCTGGTGAAGTTGACCCGCAAGATCCTGGACGCCTCTTGGAAGGAGCGCTCGCTCTCGAGCTGGTCGCCGAGCTCCCCGTGCGCGACGAGGGCGCGGTCCAAGCCGCCGAGGGCCTCGATCGCCTCGTGCACGACGCGCTCGTTCGAGCCCTCCTCGAGGAAGTCGGCCTGCGCGCACGTCACGCGGGACGACGCGCCGAGATCCTTCACCAGCTTCGCGAGCTTGTCGTGGCTCCGCCCGACGAGGTGGAGCCGGTCTCCGCGGCCCTCGTGCAGCCGCGCGACCTCGCAGGCGACGGCCGAGGTCGCGCCCAAGATGAGCACCCGATCCATCGCTGGCTCAGGGGGCGAAGTTCTGGTTCGACCAGACGCCCTGGTTCGAGGTCGAGAAGCCGCACGCGACCTTGGAGTACTGGGTGCTCGACATGTTGATGTAGTGACCGTGCTCGCTGAAGGGCTCACCCGGGCCCTCATCCCACATCGCCTGCAGGCAGCCCGTGATGATCTGGTCCTCGGAGCCCCAGTTGGGGCAGGTGTTCTGTGCGTTCTCGCCGCAGGCGGGGAAGTTGCCGTGCGGGGAGTTGGTCGCCTGGTCGTCGGCGGATTGCTCGTTGGTGCACGTCTCGGCGTCCATCCAGCGCGCGAGGGGCGGGAGGCACTGGCACTCCCAACGGAACTGATTGATGCGATCGACGCAGTCTTGGTGGACGTCGCCGGTGCTGGCTGGAGGCGTCGGGGCGCAGCCCGGGAGCGGCGCCGCGAGCGGCCCGCTGTCGCACATCCCCGGGGGCGCTCCGCCGCTGCCGTTGCCGCCCATTGGGCCGGCGCCATTGCCTTGGCCACCGGCGCCGCTGTTCTCTCCGCCGGCCGCCGAGTCGCCCCCCTCGTTGCCGCCGCCGGTGCTCTGCTGCGTGTCGTCGGAGCAGCCGAGCACGACCGTCAAACAGAGAGCGAAGAGCAGCGATGAGGTGGTGCGCATGACGGGATCATACGCGAGGCCACGCCTGACCCACCACCTCGCCAGCGACCGCTGACTCTAGGCTGCGGCCCGCGTGCCCTGGATCATCGCCCGGACCCGAGCGACCAGGTCGGCGCGCGTCTTGGCGAGCTCGGCGGCCTCGAGAGCGCGACCATGGATCCCGAAGCGCTCCCACGACCCATCCTCGGCGTCTCGAGGGAGGTCGCCGTGCACCTCCCCCGGGAGCGTCCTCAGCGCGCCCTCGAGGGCGCTGGCGACGGGGGCGCCGCCCTCGGCGAGGCACCACTCGACGACGTCCCACCCGTGGGCTGCGTGGCGCCCTTCGTCGGCCGCGATCTCCTTCAAGACGGCGCGGATCGCCGGGTCTTCGCAGCGCTTCGCGAGCTTCGCGATCACCCGGGCCGACACGCCTTCGTGCAGCGCGCCGTCGACCAAGGAGTCGACCGCGAGCGTGGCGAGGGCCAGCGTGCGGTTCTTCGGCAGGGTCTTGGCGCGAGCCGCCTCGGGGAACGCGGCGGGGCTCACGGCCTGGCCGTCGAGGCTTCGCGCGAGCGAGTAGCAGAGCTCGGTGTGGCGGATCTCGTCGAGCGCGTCCCTGTTCGACGCGGCGATCAGCGCGGGAGGAGCGCCGAGGCCCATCAAATCGAGCGTGAGCCTCGCGAACGCGGCGACCGACGCGTGCTCGGTGCGCCCATTCTCGCGCCACTGCGCGGCGACCCCGGCTCGTTCTGGCGCGCTGATTTCGGGCGAGAGCCTCACCGCCGTCCAGCGACCGTCCTGCTCGAGCCGCGGAAGCATGACGCGGCCGAAGCGCCGCAGCTGTCGGCCGCGCGAGAAGCCGAAGGTCGCGAGCAACGTCAGGCCTGCGCCCCTCAGGAGCAGGAGGCCGTTACCGACCAGACCGAACAGCGCGAGGCAGGTCCCCTTGACGCCGAGGCGAAGGCCCAAGAACGCGCTCGCGCCGAGCGCTCCGGTGCTCTTGATGAGCCCGAGCACGGCGACGACCACCGCCCCCACGAAGCCGAGAGCGCCGAGGAGGATGGAGCTCAATCCGACCGCCAGAGACCAGCTCACCACGAGCAGGCTGAGGGCGATCATCACGTGCAGCGCGCCGGTCGCGCTCGCCGCCGGCGGGGCGGGTGGTGCCGGAAGCTCCGCCTCCGGCGCGGCGTAGGGGTTCACCAGAGGGGCGGCGTCGGTCGATGGGGGGGGCAGAGCTGGCACAGGAGGGGAAAGACGTTCCTCACCTCGATTTGTTCCAACTTCTCTCTTTCCTTGTCACCCGCGCCAAACCCCGGCGCCGGATCGCCACCTCGCGCGCCTTAGATCCCGGCGCCGGTTTTTCGCGCCTTGCCGCGGGAAAACCGAAGGGCCCCGCGTCAGCGGGCGCGCCGGAACAAAGAACGGCGTTGAGCCGTGATGGCGCCTGCCGCGAGCAGGCCGAGCCACGACCAGGAGGTGCCCCCGGTCGCGCCGGTGACCCTGCACCCACACCCGTCCTCTTGGGCCCCGTCGGCTGCGTTGCCGTCACCCGATGGCCCGCCCCCGGTGCCGCCCGCAGGGCCGCCGCCCGCGCCCGCGCCGCCTGTTGGCTCGCCGCCGCCCGCGCCGGCTCCGCCGCCTCCCTCGCCTACGGGCGGATCCGTCCGTGTGAGACGGAGCGCGTCGAACGCGAGGACTCGCGACAAGGAGAAGGCCTCCCCGGTGTTGTCGTTGAGCGTGACCGTGTAGGTCTGAGAGGCGTCGAACGACAGCTCATCGAGCAGGTGCCAGCCGTCGACCGCAGATTGATCCACGGGGAACTCGGTCGAGCCTCCGGCGTGGGTGACCTGGTACGCGGCCAGCTCACTCGTCCCGAAGCCGGGCTCGACGTAGACCTCGAGCGCGTAGCTCCCGGCGTCCTCGAAGGTGAGGCTCCACACGCCGACGTTGTCCGGGTCTGCCGAGTCGGTGGCGTTCGTCCACGTGACGGAGCCGTCCCACCCCGACGTGTCCTCGTACCAATACTGCGGAGAGCCTTGGCGCTCGAAGCAGAGGCTAGTCTCGTCGACCTCGCCGCCCAGCGGGCCGATCGGCTCGCAGACAGGGCAGTCTTCGGGGCAGTCGGCGTTCGTCTCCCCGCCGTTGCAGTAGCCATCGCCACACTCGACCGTGCCGCTGTTCGACGAGGTCAGCGTCATCCCTTGCTCGAGATCCTCGAAGCCGTCGAGCGGCTCGGGCACGACGGCGTTGCCACCGTACGAGCCGCCGGTGCCGCTGCCGCCGACGGCGCTGTCCCTGTGGATCACCCAGTGCAGATGAGGCGTGGAGAACGAGCCGCACGAGAGCGCGCCCTGACACGACTGCCCGAGCTCGCCGAGCTGTTGGCCCGTCGCGACCGTGGCTCCCTCCTCGATGCCCGGCGTGATCGCGTTCAGGTGTGCGTAAACCGAGTGATAGACGTGCCCGTCGCCGAGGTCGTGCGAGAGGATCACCCGCAGGCCGTAGTTCGCCCAGCCTGAGGTCGCCCAGCCGGCGCGCACCACGGTGCCCGGGATCGGCGCGACGATCGGCAGACCTTTGCCGCTGTCGGGCTCGTCTGCATAGGTGAGGTCGAGCGCGTAGTAGTCGTTGGCCTTGGCCGTGGCGTCCGTGTCGGCGTGCAGGCTCGAGCCGCCCGTGGGGCTGTAGCCCGAGAGCACGTAGACGTCGTAGCCCGCCGGGAACGGCAGGAAGAGCTCCACGTTCGACGGGAACGGGACGGCGCCGGGCAGCGGGTCCGTCAGGGCGACGGCCGTGCCGAGCGCAGCGAGCCCCACCACGGGGAACATCGCGCCGGCGAGCAGGAGCTGGGGGAGTCGTCGCGTGCGCACGCTGTCAGGGTACGGCATCCGCGCTACGCTCGGCACCTCATGAAGCGCTCTACGACGACATCGCTCGCATCACTCCAGCGCTGGGCCGCCGCCCTCGGCGTCGCAGCCTCGCTGTCGGGCGCGGCCTGCAAGCCGGAGGCAACGAGCGATGCGCCCAGCTCGTCGTCCGCGGCGGTGTCCTCGACGGCCCCCGCGACGCAGGTCGTGAGCGCGCCCCCGAGCGCCTCGGCGGCCACGCCCGCGCCCAAGCCGTGGGCCAAGGCGATCAAGCGCGACCTCGAGCTGCGGCTCGGGAACGCCAAGCTCGGCGAGATCAACATCGAGTGGACCCCCACCGCGAGCGGATTCCGCTCGACCGTGAAGAGCTGGATCGCGATGAAGGTCACGACCAACGACGGCGCGGTCTCTCGCAGCGAGAACGACGAAGAAGAAGCCTACGACGCCCATGGGCAGCTCTTGACCAGCACGAAGATCGATCGCGAAAACGGCGTCGAGGAGCGGGAGGAGGTCAGCATCGCGGACGGCAAGCTCCGCGCGAAGGTCAAGAAGCCCTCGCACGAGGACGACAGGACGCTGCTGCTCCCCCCGGACTTCGACAACGAGATCCTCGTCTTCACCAAGCTCCGCGAGGCGGTGCTCGGCGGAGCGGCCATGCCGCGAGCAGCCAGCTACGCGTCGTTCGACACCGACGACATGGACTTCGAGCGCAAGATCCTGAGGATCGTGGGCAAGACGACCATCGAGACGCCCGACGGCAAGATCGATGGCTGGCAGATCGAGGAGGTCGACGTGAAGAGCGGCGACGTCGTCAAAGGGGTCGCCGACGACGCCGGCTTCCCGCTCCGCGTCGAGTTCGGCGCGTTCACCGCCGTGATCAAGGGCACGCCAGGGGGCGGCGACATGGCGGAGATCGACTCGAACGTTCCGATCGAGGGCTCGTACAAGGAGGGCGTGAGCGAGCTGCTCGTCGAGGTGACCGTCAAGGGCGACAGCGGCACCGACCCGGGCATCTTCGTGGAGTCCCCGTACCAGAAGGTCGCGCGCAGCGGCGACGTGTACAGCCTCACGCTCCTGCCGCGCCGCGCTTCGGCGGGGCTCACGGCGGCGACGCTGCCGATGAAGGACCTGCCGGCGGACATCTCCAAGTACCTGGGTCCCACCGCGATGAGCCAGTCGACCGATCCGGAGATCGTCGCGCGCGCGAAGGAGATCGTCGGCGCCGAGGGCGACAGCAAGCTGGCGGCACGAAAGATCGTGGCCTGGGTCAACAAGAACCTGGCCAAGAAGGACGGCACCCGCGGCGCCGCCTCCGCCGTGGAGACGATGAAGTCAAAGCACGGCGACTGCACCGAGCACACTGCGCTCGTCGTCGCGCTCGCGCGCGCGGCCGGCATCCCCGCCAGGAGCGCGTCGGGGATCGTGCTCATCCCGGGGACGAAGATCCAGGGCGGGTACCACGCCTGGCCCGAGCTGTGGATCGGCGAGTGGGTCGTGATGGACGCCGCGCTCGGCACCCTCGACGTCGGACCTTCCTACCTGTGGCTCGGGTATTCGGAGCCCGGCGAGCCGAACAAGGGCTCGAAGCTCTCGCGGCTCGTGGGTCGAACGAAGCTCGTGGTGAAGTAGCCTCGACGCCTGAGGCCTCAGTACGTCTCCACGTGCAGGCGCCCTTCGGTCCTCAGGCGCTGCTTCAGGTCGGCCCACACGATCTCGTGGGACAAGGCGATCTCCGCGAGCGCTTCGAACACGCCCTGCTCCATTCGCTTGTGGCCGCAGAGGTAGATGAACGCGTCGTCGTCGGAGAGCAGCCTGGCGACGTCCTGCGCGCGCCCGCGCAGGCGATCCTGGACGTACGCGCGGGGCTGACCGGGCTCGCGGCTGAAGGCGAGCTCGACGTCGATCAGCTCCTTCGGCAGCTTCATCAAGGGGCCGAAGTACGGCAGCTCCGACCGCCGCCTCGCGCCGAAGAACAGTAGGATCGAGCCCCCCTCGCCGCGGCTCAGTCGCCGCCTGCGGCGCTCGGTCATCGCGCGCATCGGCGCGGAGCCGGTCCCTGTGCAGATCATGAGCAGCTTCGCGCCGGGGTGGTTCGGCATCAGGAAGCTCGTCCCGTAGGGCCCGGTGACCCTCACCCGGTCGCCCTTCTCGAGATCACACAGGTAGCCCGACGCCACCCCGCGCACGGGCTTGCCGTCGAGGTCGCGCGTCACGCGCTTCACGGTCAGCGCGAGGTTGTTGCTCCCCGGCCGCTCGCCGTCACGAGGGCTCGCCGTCGAATAGAGGCGCAGCGCGTGGGGACGGCCGTCTTCTGTGGCGCCGGGCGGCAAGACGCCGATCGACTGACCCTCGAGGATGGGGAACGCCGTCTTGCCGAAGTCGAGCACGAGGTGCTCGATGTCGACCTCGCTGTCGTCGCCCGTGAGCCGGCGCTTGCCGACGACGGTCGCCTCCGCCGGGCGGTCGGGCGTGTAGAGCCCCACATACGGGTGAGCCGCCGACCATGGCGGCGGGGCCGGGCCACCCTGGCCGAAGCTCGCCTCTTTGACCATCTCGACGACGCTCTGGGGCATCGGCGCGGCGCCGCTCGCGGCCTCGGTGATCTCCTCGGGCAGCGCGTCCCACCCGAGCTGGGCCGCCACGGGGTGGGGCTGTTCGACGCGGCGCCAGCTGTCGATGGCGCCGGTCGGGCAGGGGGGGAGGCAGTCGCCGCAGGCATCGCAGCGCTCGGCGTCGACCGCGTAGTTGCGCCGATCGTGCGTGATCGCACCCTTCTTGCAGGCCTCCTCACAGGTGTTGCACCGGATGCAAATCTCCGGGTCGATGAGGTGCTGGCGAGTGAGGACCGGGAGGACCACGGACGTCGTCACGCGAACCGCACGTATTCGAAGTCGACGCCCTTGTTGTCGATGCCGCGCGCGGGCGGCGCGATCCAGTTGGCGTATTTCCCCGCCTCGGTGACGCGCCCCATAAGCGAACGCACGAACGCGTGGTCCTCCGCCGTGGGGAGCCAGTCTGCCGCGTGGTGGGTCCACTTGGCCTCACCGACGACCTCTCCGTCGGGGCTGACGCGCGCGCCCGCGAAGGTCCCGATCTTCCGATTGAACGCTTTGTGGGCCAGCTTGAAGCGGAAGGGGAGGCCGGACTTGTCGATGATCTTGTTCCAGCGATCGACGCCCGCCTGGCAGTCCGCGATGTAGTCGTCGCGCAGGCGTTCATTGAGCGCGAGCTGTGCGTTGACGTGTTTGTCGACCAGCCGATCGCCGGCGAGATCGAGCAGCTTGTACTCTGCGCTCGCGAGGACGTGGTCGTCGTCGATCTTGCTCTCGTCGAAGCGCCCCTTGAGCCCCATCGCGTAGAACGTGGAGGCGTTGGAGGAGATCTCCCCGCCATAGAGGTCGAGGGTGACGCTGAAGTGGAAGTTCAGGTAGCGCTGGATCGTCGGCAGGTCGATCACGCCCAGCGCGCGCACCTGGTCGGGCGCCTCCACCTTGTGCTGTTTCATGGCCTCGACGGTCCGCTGGATGATGCGGCCGACGCCGGTCTCACCCACGAACAGGTGATGGGCCTCTTCGGTGAGCATGAAGCGCGTGGAGCGCGCGAGCGGGTCGAACCCGCTCTCGGCGAGGGCGGCGAGCTGGTACTTGCCGTCGCGGTCGGTCAGGAACGTGAACATGAAGAAGGCGAGCCAATCTGGCGTCTGCTCGTTGAAGGCGCCCAGGATGCGCGGCTTGTCCGCGTCGCCCGAGCGACGCTCGAGCAGGGCCTCGCCCTCTTCGCGGCCGTCGCGCCCGAAGTGCGCATGGAGCAGGTACACCATCGCCCACAGGTGCCGACCCTCCTCGACGTTCACCTGATAGAGGTTGCGTAGATCGTAGAGGGAGGGGCACGTGCCCCCCAGGAAGCGCTGCTGCTCGACGCTCGCGGGCTCCGTGTCGCCCTGCGTCACGATGATTCGACGCAGTGTGCTGCGAAGCTCCCCGGGGACCTCCTCGAAGACGGCCTGGCCCTTATGCGAGCCGAAGCCGATCTTGCGGCTCGGCTCGCGCTCCGCGAGGAAGATGCCCCACCGGTAGTCTGGCATCTTCACGTACCCGAACTGAGCCCAGCCCTTCGAGTCGACGCTCACGGCGGTGCGCAGGTACACCTCCGAGGAGTGGGACTCGACCGGGCCCACCTCACGCCACCACTCGAGGTACTTGGGCTGCCAATGCTCCAGCGCCCTCTGCAGCTGTCGGTTCTGGTCGAGGTCGACGTTGTTCGGGATCTTCGAGGCGTAGTCGATGGACATGGGCACGCTCCCTCGGGCGCGCCCGCATGCAACCCGCGTGCTCCCCCAAATGCTGCGAAAATGCGCCACAACGCGCACACGATGCGTGAAGCCCGCGCGCCGCGACGCAAACCCTGCGGGCTAGCTCGCGACCCGACGACCGCTCACGACCACCTCCTCCGCGCCGTCGTCGCCGACCCGGCGCACGAGACGGTACGTGGTGTTGCCTTCGGCGCGCGCGACCTCGGGTGCCGCGATGAGGAGCTGCAGATCCAAGCCCTGACACATCGCGAACAGGACGCCGAGGTTGTCCTGCGAGAGGCGGTTGGCCTCGTCGAGGAACAGAAACCTGAGCGACCCGCTCGCGGCGCGCGGGCGCAGCAGGTGACTGTCGCGCTCCCACTCGGTGAGGATCACCATCATGAGGGCGGCGCCGACGCCGATCGCCTCGCCCGTCGAGAGGCGCGTGGGCGAGGCGAGCTCCCAGTCCTTGTCGGGGCCGCGCTGGATCTCGACCGCGAGCTCGGCATACTCCCGGTAGTCGAGCAGCCTCTGTCCGCCGCCTCGCCCCCCGCCATAGCGGCGGAAAATCTCGTCGAGGGCCTCTTCGATCGGCAGCGTGCTCAAGAACAGCAGCTCTTGAGCCGAGCCGTCGCGCAGCGCACGGAGGACCGCCTCCATCCGCTCGACCCGCCGCATCTCCACGCGGATGCCCGCGATGCTGCCGAACCGGACGCCCGTGAGGGTCTGGTTGAGGCGACGCACCTGGCTCCGCGCCTTGCGGAGGCGTACGTCGATGCCTCGCGCGACGTCCTCGGAAGCCCCGCGCAGATCCGACTCTTGGCTCGAAAGCCGGCGCTCCAGGACCGAGAGGTGATCTCGTAGCCGCGCGAGCGCCTCGATCGGATCGTCGACGTCTGCGATCTGACCTGGCAGGCGCTTCGCGAGCCACGCTCGCGCGGTGATCCAGGCGCTGAGATACGAAAGGGGAGGGACCACCGCCTCGCGGCGCCGGTCCGGCGTGGCGGCGGGCGTGAGCGTTCGCTCGATCTCCTCTGCGCACTCGGCGCCGCCGCGGGCGCGCCGCAGCCGCTCGACGAGGACCTGGGCGCGCGTGTGGGCGTCGGCGGCCCTCGCCCTCGCCCCTCCGCCCGCGTGCTCTTCGATACCGCCCTTGAGCAGGCCCCGCTCGGCGGCCTCGGCCTCGACCTGGCGGCAGGCCACCCGGAGGGGCTCCGCCGCTCGCTCCTCCTCCTGGAGCCGCGCCTGGGCGCCAAGGAGTGCGCGCTGGGCGTGCGAAGCCCGCTCCCCGAGCTGCGCGAGCGTGGTGACCAGCTCCCGCTCTTCGGCCTCGAGTGACGTCACCGCACGCTCGAGGTCGGCCGCTGCGCGCGCGCCATCGTCGGGCGCGTCGAGGTCCAGCTCGTCGAGGCCGAGGCTCGCGAGCTCTCTCTTCAGGTCGACCACGAGCGCGCGGGCCGAGTGGGCCGTCGCCGACTCGCGTTGCCACGCCGCCGTCGACTCCTCCCAGGCCGCCTCGGCTCGGGCGACCGCCGCCTCCGCCTCGGCCAGCGCTGACCGCGCACCGTCGAGCTGAGCGTGCAGCCGAGGCGCGAGCGCGGCTCTCTCCTCGAGCGCGCGCTCGTCGTCCGCGCCGACGAGCGCGCCCCGGTGCTCGGCGAGGTCCTCGAGCGCCTCGATCAGCGAAAAGACGCGGTCTCTCTCGGCGTCTAGCGCCGCCTGCGCGGCAGCGGAGCTCGCCGCCTCCTCGTCGGTCGCGGGTCGATGGCGCAGCTCCTCGCGGAGCTCGCGCAGCACCCGCCGGGGCTCGTCGCACCGACGCAGCTCCTCTCGCGCGGCGCGGGCGGCGGAGAGGGCCCTGCGCGCCTGGTCGGCGAGCTGTGCATGATCGGGCGGGTCGAGGAGGTACGCCTCCCCGAGCACGTCCCGGAGCGTGGCGCCCTTCGCGCGGGCTCGCGACAACGAGTCCCGCGCCCGCGCCGCGCGCTCAGCGTGCGCGGCGCGGCGCTCGTCGAGCTCGAGCGCGCCCGACCGCGCGCGCGCGGCGGCCAACCTCGGATCCTCCGCGTGCAGCAGGTCGGCGCGCGCGAGCAGCTCATCGGCGGTTCGCGTGAGCCCCTCGAGCTCGTACAGGGACGCGAGCGCCGCGTCGGCCTCGCGCGCCAGCTCGTCCGCGAGGGTCCGCAGCTCCTTCGCGCGGCGGGCGCGCGCCAGGCGTCCGAGCGAGGGGCGCGCGGGCAGGCGAACGAGCCGCGTCGCGTGAGGCAGCTCGACGATGAGGTCATCGCCGGTCGGAGCTGGCTCGTGGCTTCGCGTGGGGAGCGCCGCTTCGGGAGAGACGAGCCACACCTCTTCGAGCTCCCGAGGTTGCCCCGCGAGCGCTCGCGCGGCCGCCGCCGGATCGTTCACGATCAACGCCTGCGCGAGCGGCCCGAGCTCGGCCTCGAGGCGCCCCGCTTCGGCGGGGTCGACGTCCTCGAAGCGCCCCGCGAGCAGCTCGGCGTCGAGCCGATCGCGCAGGCGAAGCAGCTCGGGGTGGAAGGCGCCCCCAGAGGCGTCCAGCTCGCCCGCTTCTCTCAGCCGCTCTTCGTGCTTCGCGCGGAGGTCGCCTGCCCGGGCGCGCTGCTGTTCGACCTGCTCTGCCAAGCGGACCCGCGCGTCGATGGCCGCTTCGCGGGTCGACACGCGCTGCCCGAGCGCGCGCTCGAGCTCGCGGGCGCGCTCCTGGCACGCGATCCAGTCGAGCGCGGTCGCCTCCAGCTCCTGGGCGGTCGCCCGCGCCGAGAGCGCCGCGACCCGATCGGCCTCGACGCCACGCTCTGCTTCGCCCAGCTCGGCCTCGGCGCGGCGCGCCTCGCTCTCTGCGAGCGCGAGCGCCTCGGCGACGCGCTTCGCCGCGCTCGTAGGCGGGCCGACGACCGACGGGTCGAGCCCCACCTCGGCCGCGCGGGTGCGGACCTCCGCCTGGCGCAGCGCGAGCTGGCTGTGCTCGTCGAGCTCCGACGGGAGCTCTTCGGCTCTCTTGGACAGCGCCTCGAGCTCGAGCAGCCTCGCCTCGGCGCGCTCCGCGCGCTCGTGCGCGTCCGAGCCCTGTGAGCCTGGGTCGAGCAGCGCCAGGGCCTCGATCGCCCGCCCGTAGCGCGCGCGGCGCCCCTCCGTCGCGACCGCGGCGCGGCTCGCCTGGGCGCGCGCGGCGTCGAGCTGGGCGAGCTGCGCGCGAGCTCTGGGCAGCGCCGTGTCGATCGAGGGCTCGTCGAACGATGGGTCCTCGAGCAGCGCCCGGACCTCAGCGAGGCGGCGCGCGGCGAGGCGGCGCGCGTGCAGCGTGCGGTGCAGCTCATCGAGCCCGGCCTGGAGATCTCCCACGCCGCGCGCGGCTCGGTCGTACGCAGCGCGAGCTTCGTCTCGCCGGGCGCGGGCGCTCGCGCGCTCGTGCGCCGCTCGCTCCCGAGCCGCGAGGCCTTCGTCGGCGCGGGCCTCTGCCGCCGCAGCCGCGGGCTCGCGCTCCTCGAGCCGCTCCTTGAGGCGCTGGGCGTGGGCGAGCTTCGCTCGTTTGGCCCGCGCCTCGTCGCGCAGGAGCCGCTTCGCGGCGAGGCGGCCAACGAGGGCGCTCTGCCTCGCCGCGACCTCGCTCGCTGCGACCTCGATCTCGCGCGCCGCGCCCTCGGCGACGTCGCGCGCAGCCCTGGCCGCCTCGACCGCCGCTCCGACCTCGCGCGCCGCTTCGCGCGCGGCGCCGAGCGCGGCGAGGAACATGGCGCGGCCGGCGTCGAGCACGCCTGCCAGCTCTCGCTCGAGCCCCTGGCTCTCGACCACCTCGGTCCGCGTTCGATGGCACGCGTCGAGGTTCTTGCGCATTCGGGCGAGGGTGTCCGCGAGGCCCGTCTCCTCCTTGAGCAAGAACCCTCGCAGCTCCGTCGTCAGCGCCCGCGAGATGCCGCCGGTCATGCTGGTGCGCAGCATCTCGTTGAGCTTGTTCCGGTCCTCGTCGGTCGCCAGGCGCAGCGGCGTGATCCCGCGCTCGAAGAGCGCCGCGAAATACTCCTTGGCCGAGGCGAAGACCGTGAGCTCGCCACCTCGCGCCGAGACGCTCCGTCGGAGGTCCGAGAGGTCGGGCACCTCGTCGTCCTCGCCACGGCTCACCAGCAGGACATCGCGGAGCTGCCCCCGCAGGTCGACTCCCGAGATCAAGAACGGCGTGAGCTCGACCGTCGGCTCGGCCTTGCGCTCGAGCCGAACGCCCGCGACCACGCGCTCGCCGCCGTGCTCGATCTCCAGCGCGGTGTACGACGGCCGGCCTGGCTCGCCGAGGCGACCCCAAATGCCGCGATCACCCCCGGTCGCCCCGCTCTCTCCGAGGTTCGTGAACCGCAGGCGCGACATGTCCGGCAGCAGCGCGACGTAGGCCGCGATCATCACGGTCGTCTTGCCCGCGCCGTTCGCGCCCTCGAGCACCGTGACGTGTCGATCGAGGAGGTAGCGCTCGTAGAAGACGCCCTTCCAGTTGACGAGGGCGAGCGCGGTCGCCCGCGCCCGCGTCATCGCGCCTCCTCCGGCTCCTCGGCGAGGTCGCCTCGCTCGTCGCCCTCGCTCGAGTCGTCGAGGTCGCCTCGCTCGTCGCCCTCGCTCGAGTCGTCGAGGTCGTTCGCCTCGCCGGGCTCGTCCCCGTCATCGGTGAGCACCACCTCACCCGACGCGACCAGGCGCTCCAGCGCCGCCTCGGGCGCGGCCGTCCCTCGGACGGGCTCGGCGAAGCGCATGAGTGCAGGGCGCAGCCTCGTCGCGCCGTCCTCGAGGAGCTCGACGAAGCCCAGCGAAGCGAGGCGGCGCACGGCCTCTGCCACCTTGGTGCGGGTCGCCTCCTCGGCCACGCGCTGGTCGACCTTCTTGCGCTTCGGGCTCATCGCCCGCACGAGCGCGTCGGTCCCCATGACGCCCGCCAGGTGGCTGAGCAGCTGCTCGCGCGAGATGACGCCCCCGTTCTCGGTCGTGGTCGGGTCGAGGTAGAGCAGCGTCAGCGCCTGCCCCACGAGCATCTCGGTCGACGAGAGGTGCCTGCGGCCGAGGCGATCCGAGGTCGGGAGCAGATAGAAGTAGCCCTCCGAGCGGTGCACGAGCTCGCAGCCATAGCGGCGGAAGAAGGCCTCGAGCTGGTCTTGGGCGTCGGTGATGAACGCGTACAGGTCGGCGTCGTCGCGATCGACGTGCCGGCCGCGGCGCAGCGCCAGGTCGACCTCCGGGAAGAGGTCGTCGAGCACCACGTCCTCCAGGCGATCGTAACGAGGTGCGCTCACGCCGCGCTCCCTTTGCCCGAGCCGGGGACCGACCACTCCTCGATCGCGATCCCCGCGCTCAACGGGACCCACGGGCGCTCGGCGCCGGCGTCGGGGCGGCACAGCGCCGCGACGGTCTCGGCGACGCGCCCAGCGGCGAGAAACCGCTCGCTCTCGGGGAGATTCGAGGTGAGCCGGTCGGTGACGTCCCTGAGGGTCGACGCGCCCTCCGACAGCGCGGCGCGCACCTTCTCGGTGAGCACCGCCTGAGCGTCGAGGGCCGCCACGACGGCCGGCTCAGCTTCGCGCTCCTTGCGCGGCCGCCGCACAGGAGGGCGCTCTTCGGGGGGCGTCACCAGCGGCCGCAGCAGGCGGATCGCGGGCGCCGCAGCGATCGTCAGCGCGAAGGGACGCCCGCTCTTGCCCGTCAGCTGATCGCGCAGTCGCTGCGTGAGCATGCGCGACGGATCGAGGCGGACGACGTCGCGCAGGTACCGGTGCACGTATTGGTAATGGTCCGACCACGCGCGCTGGCGCGCCGAGCCCCACGCCGCGATGCGATCGAGCTGATCGCCCGCCTCCTTCACGGCGGACTCCGCCTCGGCGATCCCTTCGCGCGCGCCGTCGTCGACCTCGCCCGGCTCGACCGCAGCCGCCCGATCGAGCACGTCCTGCAGCCGGGCGTGGGCCTCCTGCGTGTCCTTCATCAGCACCTGGTTCAGCTCCCGCAACGTGGCGCTCGTCGTCTCGAGCAGGGCCTGGCTCCTCTCGATGGCGCCGAACCACTCTGCGCCGAGCAGCGCCCCGATCTCCTTCTGGAGCTCGACCTGGTGGAGATCGAAGCCGCGCTGGCGCCGCTCCACGCCGCCCGCGAGATCGCCGATGATCACGCGCAGCGGGGTGGCGACCCCGAGGCGCCAGTCCTCCGGGGTCTGCGCGCTGGCCGCGGCGGCGGCGATGTCCGCCAGGCTGGTGAGGAGCGTGCGCATGAGGACCGCCAGCGTCTCGCGCGTGAGCGACTCCTCCTCCAGGAAGAACTCGACGATCGCGGCCGCGAGGCGGGTCAGCGCGAACTCGCCGGCGCGGACGACCCCCGCTCCGTCGACGCGCGCCAGCAGGCGCTGCTCGCGGAGCCGTCGGATCGCGGCGCTCGCCCGCTTGCCTTGAGGCTCCCCCGTCGGCTCGAGCACGCGGACGACCTCTTCGAACACGTCCACCAGCTGATCTTCCTGGAAGGACGACGTCGAGGTCACGTTGGCCCGCAGGTGGAGCGCGGCGACGAAGCAGAGGTCCACGGTCGACAGCTCGAGGGACGGGCGCTCGCGCGCCAAGTAGGCGAGGACGCGGTTCGGGTCCGTGGTCACGAGGGGCCGACCTCATACCGCCGAAGCGGGGTTGGCGCGAGGCCTCACTTTTTTCTGTAACGCTCCGCCTCGATCGCGGACGTCGGAGAAAGGAGACACGAGCATGACCGTCACCAACCCCGAGTCTGGCACGCACGTCCACGAGATCGCCCGAGGCATCTACCGCATCAGCACCCCGGTGCCGCCGACCGCGATTCCGGGCGGGTTCACCTTCAACCAGTTCCTCGTCGTCGACGATGAGCCGCTGCTGTTCCACACCGGGCCGCGGCGGATGTTCCCCCTGGTGCACCAGGCGGTCGCGCACGTCCTCGGGGACGCCGCGAAGCTCAAGTACGTCGGGTTTTCCCACGTCGAGGCCGACGAGTGCGGCTCGCTGAACGAGTGGCTCGCGGCGGCCCCCAACGCCCAGCCCGTCTGCGGCACCATCGCGGCGATGGTGTCGGTCACCGACCTCGCCGACCGGCCCCCTATCGCCCTCGCGGACGGCGGCGAGCTGACGCTCGGCTCGAGGAAGGTCCGCTGGCTCGATGCGCCTCACGTCCCCCACAACTGGGAGTGCGGCTATCTCCTCGAGACCTCGACGAAGACCCTCCTGTGCGGCGACCTCTTCACCCACGGCGGCTCCGAGCTGCCGGCCCTGACCGAGGGCGATGTCCTCGGTCCGGCCGAGGGCATGCGCAAGGCGATGGGTGGCGTCGCGATCGAGGCAGGGTCCCGGGCCATCCTCGAGAAGCTGGCGCGCACGGAGCCGTCGACGCTCGCGCTGATGCACGGCTCGTCCTACCGGGGCGACGGTAGCAAGCTGCTGCTCGCCCTCGCAGACGCGCTGGGCGTCTAGGTCGCGTGCTACCCTCGGAGCGTCTTGAGCCCCGAGGCGATCGCCACCCACGCATCGGAGGAAGAGGTCGCGCGGCGCGTCGCTGCGGGCGACCGCGCCGCGGAGGTCGAGCTCTGCAGGCGCTTCGCGCCTCGGGTTCGACTCTACGGTCTGCGCCATCTACGCGAGGAGGAGCGCGCGCGGGACCTCGTGCAGTCGGTGCTGCTGGTGGTCCTCGAGGCGCTGCGCGCGGGCAAGGTCGACGAGCCCGAGCACATCGATCGCTTCGTGCTGGGGACGGCGCGCAACCTATCCATGAAGCAGCGCGCGGCGGACGACCGCACGGAGCTGCGTGAGCCGGGCGACCTCGACGTCCACTCCCACCTGCCCGAGCACGCCGCGGTCGACGCGGGCGCGCTCTTCGGCTGCATCGAGGGTCTCGAGCCTCGGGCTCGGACCATCCTCTTCATGTCGTTCTATCGCGACAAGACCGCCCAAGAGATCGCGGGGGCGCTGCAGACCACCGCCGGCAACGTGCGCGTCCTGCGCCATCGCGCGTTCGCCCAGCTCCGCGATTGCCTCGACGGCCACCGGGAGGGCCCGTGAGCGCACCCGCAGGCGAGCACCTCCCGCTCGAGCTGCTCATCGACTACTTCGCCGATGACGTCGAGCCGGCGCAGCTGGACGCGATCGAGGGGCACCTCTTCGCGTGCACGTCGTGCACCGCGGAGGCAGAGCGGGTCGTCCAGGTGGTCGCGAGCCTGCGCGCGCTGCCTCCCGTCGGCATCACCCGCGCGCAGATCGCTGCGCTCCAAGCCCGAGGGGTGCGCGTGCGCGAAGCCGACTTCGCGGCCGAGGTCCGGAAGGTGGCCGAGTTCACGCCGGGCGACGACGTCCTCATCCATCACCTCTCGGGCCTCGACCTCGCGCACGCCGAGCGCGTTCACGTCACGGTGAAGGTCGAGTCGAGCGGGGCGACCCTCGTGGAGGACCATTTCGCGCCCTTCGATCGCGAGCGCGGGGCGGTCTCGATCGCGTGCCAGCGCCACTTCGACCGCTTTCCGCCGGACGTGCTGTTCGAAGTGCGAGTGTATGGGCCGGGCCGAGAGCCAGCGCTCTCGAGGTACCTCGTCCCCCACGTGTTTGGCAGGTAGCTCAGAGCGCCTTCACGAACTCACGGCCAAACTCCAGCGGAAACGGGCGATCGGCTGGGTTCAGCGACGTCGCCGCGCGCATGAGCTTCGCCATCGCCGCCGGGAACGGCTTCAGTCGCTCCGCGTCCTCGAACGGGTCGCGGCGCATGTGCGCGATCATGCGATCGCGGAGGCTCTCGATGTCGTCGAAGAAGGCGCGGTGTGTCGTCACGTTGTAGATCGTCCCCGCGAGCGCGTAGACGTCGGCGCGGACGTCGAGATCGACCGGGTCCCGGATCTGCTCGGGGGCGATGTAGCCGGCGGTCCCGGCGACGAAGCGTCCACACATCTCGGCGGGGACCCGCGTCGCCCGCACCATGCCGAAGTCGATGACGACCGCGGTGAGCGGCGGCGTGTTCGCGGGATCCCGGTGCTTCTGCGGATCGAAGCGCTCGCCTCCAGCGAGCGGCAAGCGAAGCCAGATGTTCGCGGGCTTCAGGTCGCGGTGCACCAAGCCCGCTCCGTGGAGCGACGCGAGGCCCGCGCACGTCTCGACCACGACCTGCCGCAGCTCGACGAGCGCCATCTTCTTCGCGAACGAGTACTGCTTCAGGTCCGCGCCGATGAGGTACTCGAGGACAAGGAACGGGACGCCGTCCGAGACGCCGCGGTCGATGATGTTGGCGACGTTGGGGTGATACAGGCCGGCGAGCGCCTTCGCCTCCTCGACGAACGACGCGAGGATCCCCTCCCGCTCTTCGTCCGTCGCGCTCTGGAGCGCGTCGGCCTTCGGGATCTTGAGGACGAAGAAGCGATCCGCGCCGGGCTTGCGCACGAGCCACACGGAGCCGATTCCGCCCTCGCCGAGCGGCTTCACCAGCTCGTAGCCGTGGATCGTCGTCGGCTCCTTGCGGCGCGCGACGGTCGACGGGGGCGTGCGATCGATCGCCGCGCTGACCGCCTGCTCGATCAACGTCGACGTGACCGGGCCGAGCGTCGCGAGCCACACGTCGAGCATCGCCAGGTCCCGGCTCCGGATGGCGCGGGCGACGAGCGCGGCGGTGCGCGGCGCGCTCTCCGCCTCATGGCGCGTGAGCGAGTCGGGCGGCGTCTCTCCGCCGGCGGGGTGGAGCGCTTTCACCGGGTTGGCGAGGGCCGCGTGCAGCCGGTTCGCCGAGGTGACCAGCTCCTGGCACATCACCTCGAGCTCGCCCATCGTCCCGCTCGCGTCCGCGAAGGAGGCGAGGGCCACCGCGAGCCCGTCCAGCGCCCACGCGAGCTCGGTCTCCTCTGCGTGCAGGGCGGCGAGCGCCTCGTCGGCGTCAGCCTGCCAGTCGCCGTCCGCGGCCTTCGAAGACACCGCCGTTCGCAAGCGCTCGGACTGCTCGATGCATTGATCGAGCGCCGATTTGGCCATCAGCGGCAGCGCCATCGCGAGCTGGTTGAGCACCGCGGGGCGATCGATCACCAGCGCCCACCAAGCCGCGAACGGGCCCAGCCACCGGACGTCGTCGACCTCCCCCAGGGCGGTGCCGCGCGTGGTGTCCACCAGCCGCCAGAACAGCGCAGAGAGTGCGCCCTTCAGCGCCTCGGGGAGCTCGCGCGAGCCCGTGATCAGCCCGTCGATCTTGCGCAGCCATTGGCATGTGTCGTGAGCCGTCGGGCCGCGGTCGGCGGGCCGGCTGCACGCGTCGAGGGCGTAGCCGCCGAGCCGGATCGCGAGGACCTCCAGCGTGAGGTCGGTCGCGGCGTCGGCTTCGTCGGTGCCGCGCCTCGTGTTGACGTTGTCGAGCAGCTCGGCGGGGGCCTTCGCGAGCATGTCCCACGTCGACGCGAGCGTAGGCGTCTCACCCGCCTCGCCGCTGCCGGTCGCCAGCAGCGGCTCCCACAGCTGCAGAGCGAACGTCCGCGCGCAGCCCTCGACCGCGTTGATCGCGCCCGCGCGCTGCCGAGTCGGCCCCGGCGCGAGCGCAATGCGGCGCGCCTCCTGGAAGGAGGACGCGAGCGACGTCGCGAAGCGCGCGGCCCGCGCGTCGGCCTCATCGTCCTCGAACTGCGCAGCGAGGCGCACGAGGTTCTCCATGCCCACCTCGAGATCGAGCGGGTCGCGCTCGGCGCCCTCGACCACGTCCGTGATCGCCACGACCTCGATCCAACGGCGCAGATCCTCGAGGGAGGTGGCGTGGGCGGCGCGGGCCATCGCTCGCAGCGCGCGGAACGGACGCTCGAGCTCGGGGTCGCGCACCCCCCTCCGCCAGAGCGTGGCGATCCCCCGGGCCATCGCCCGGGCCGCGATCGCACCGCCGTCCCCCGCCAGGATGCGCTTGGCGAGTCGATCCCACAGCACCCGTCGTTCGAAGAACAGGTAGGGCGTGGCCGCGGCCACGGCCGCCAGCACCCACGCCTCCTCATCGCGTGAGTCGAGGATCGCGATCAGCTGGCTGGCGAGGAAGCGCAGGCGCTCGCCGGGCAGCGACGCGAACGCCGTCATCGCGCGCTGCCGCAGCACTCGAGAGTCGCCGAGGACCCAGTCGAGCAGGGTGCTCTCGAGCTGCTCGAGCGCGCCGGTGAGCCGCCCCAGAGCGCGCGCCGCGTGAACCCAGACGAGCGGCTCGGGGTGCAGGAGGAGCGGCTGAAGGACCTGGAGGGTCTGGCCGACCAGCTTCGGATCCGTCGTGGCGGGCATGCTCCGCGCGGTCACCTCGAGGCAGCGCGCCGCGAGGACGCGACCCAGCAAATTGGCGTGGGCCGGCTGCCCGATCAGGGCGTCGAAGGTCCCCGCGTTGCCCCAGATCCACGGGCCCATGCTGGGCACCTCGAGCGCGCTCGAGCCGGCCTCCCAGATCAGGATCTCGAGGCGCGCGATCGCCTCGGAGTTGTCGGGCGTGATGAGCTGGGCGCCTTCGCCGAGCAACGGCGCGCAGGCCAGCGCGTCGAGCAGGGGCCCGCGCGTCACCCGCCTCCGCGCCACGAAGACGACGTGCTCCGCGTAGCTGGACTTGGCCGCGACGCGCAGCAGCCGCGCGAGCTGCACGTCGCGTCGGGCCGCGCTCGAGTGGGCGAGCGTCAGCAATACGGCGCCCTCCGCGCTCCGGAACAGATCCGCGAGGCCGTCGATCGTCGCGTCGCTCTGGGTGAGCTCCGGGAAGGCCGCCGCGAGACCGTCGGCCGCCGCGCGAACCTCGGCGGGGATCTCGCCTTGGGGCGCGGGCCCGAGCCCCACCCGCTCCCAGCGAGCGCTCACCGCGTGCTCCACCAAGGGGTGAGCCTCGAACGTTGCAGCGAGCAGGGCGAGCGCTTGGCGTACCTGTTCCGGGGACATGTCGATCGCGTGAGTCCTTCAGCGAGCGGCGACCGGGCCGATGTAGGAGGTGGCCGCGACGACGTTGTCGTACCACTTCTTGGTCGGGCCTGCGGGGTTCGATCCGATGTGGAACGACAAGCCGAAGCGGTCGATCTTCAGGGAGGCGACGTCGCGAAAGCGCAGGTTGCCGAAGTCGGCGACCAGCTCGCCGTCGACCCACACCGTGACGCGCCCGTCGCGTTGTCCCGGGGTGTTCGCGCGAACCATGTACTCGTAGCAGGTCCAGCGATCCAGCTCGCTGAGGATATCGGGTCGCGGCACGAAGTCCGACCCGAAGTCGAAGGGCTGGCTCGAGTTGGGCAAGACCGTGCCCGTCGGGAAGAAGTGGTCGCCCCACTGGCTCCGCTGCTCCGGGTGGTAGACGTACAGGTTGAGGTGGCCCGGCGAAGGCGTGGCTGCCTCGCCTCGCCAGTTCTCGAGGTTGACCAGGAACTTGTTGACCCCATCGGCGGGGACCCCGGGCGTGGCTTGCCCATCGATGAAGTAATGGGCCGAGATGCTCGAGCCGTTGTGGCTCGAGCCGACCACGTCGTACGGCGGCTGGAACTTCGAGTAGTAGCGGAGAAACAGCGCGTCCCGCTCTTCGAGGAGCGTCTTGTCGACGGCGTTGCTGAGCTCATTGTCTTGCTGCGGTACGTTCATCTCCAGCGACCTCGCACCGCCGAAGACGTTGGGTGCCTCGGTCGCGATGCGCAGCTGTGACAGCTGATACACCGCGTCCCACGGACCCTGCAGGTCGTCGGCGACCGCGTAGTCTTCGAAGCCATCCGCGAAGAGCACGTCGGGGTGGGCCTCGATCCCCACGTCTTGGGGATAGTCGGCGGCGATCCCCCCGCCGGCTGCGGGCGGTGCACCGCCGCTCGCAGCCGCCCCGCCCGTGCTGGCTTGAGCGCCCGAGCCACCTGCGTTCTCGGCGCCGCTGCCGCCTCCCCCTGTCGAGCTGGCCGATGAGTCTCCGCACCCGGCGAGCCACGCGGAAAACGCGAGCAGCGACCCGACCCAACCCGACCTCATACGGGCATCGTCGCAGGTTCGCGGCGGACCGTCGACTCGCGCACGCCATGGCTCTTCGCGGAGGCCCTTGGACGTGATGACATCGCGGGGCGTGCACAAGCTCCTCGCTATGCTCTTGTTCGTGACCGCGTCGGCCTGCTCGGCGCCTCCGTCGAAGCTCCCGCAGACAGAGGTGCTGCGCTTCGGCGTGTCCCACATGGGCGGATCCTACGGCTTCGTCGTCAGGAGCGACGGCGCGGCGGAGTATCAAGAGTCGCGGCCCCCGCAAGGCGAGGTGAAGGTCACCGCGCGGGTCAGCGAGCAAGAGCTGAAGGAGCTGGCCTCCCTCCTGCGCGCTCGCGGCTTCTGCTCCAACGTCTCCTCGCGCAAGAGAGGCGTCCCGGACGAGGCTCGCCCGCGCGTCAGCGTCCGGCTCGAAGGCCTCGATTGCGAGGTGCAGATGTGGGACGGCGAGTTTCGAGACGATCCGGCGGCGTTCGAGGCGCTCCGGGCCGTCGAGGCGCTCGGCAGCGTGATTCGTGACCGTGGTCGCTGAGCCGCACCCCTCGCACCACGCGCGTCCCGAGCTCTTCGACGTCCCGTCGGTCGCGGAGGCCTGTGCGGGGGCGCTCGAGCGGCTCCAAGGCTGGGCTGGAGATCCCGGCGCGGGACCGATCGTCGTCGTCATCCGAGGTGCTCGCGGAGCTGGGGCTTCGACGCTTGGACGTGAGCTCGCTCGCCGCGCCTCGACAGCGGGGCCGGTGGTCGTGGTCCCGTGTGAGATCGGCGAGGCTGCGCCCGCCGCCGCCGTGTTCGACGCGGTTCGTCGCGCGGTCCCGCTCGACGCAGACCGCGCGGGGCGCGCCCCGCGCGGGGCGGTGGAGGTGTCGCTGGCGATCGGCCAGCGTCTTCGCCGCGCCGGCGCCCGCGTCCTGTTGCTCCTCGACGAGATCGACGCGCCCGCCGAGGCCTCCGTCGCCTCCCTCGTCGCCCACCTGAGCCAACGAGGCCGCGGCGCCGCCTCGGTCGTCTGCGTGATCCGAGGGCCGACGCGGGGTCCCGTGGCTGCGGCGCGTGTGGAGCACGACGCCGAGCTCGTCATCGACGCCGACGCGACGGCCGCTTGGATTCAGCGCCGGCTGTTCGGCGACCAACCCGGCTCGGTCGACCCTGGCCTGATCGGCCTCGCCGTCCGCATCACGGAGCGCCTGGGCGTCCCGCCTCTCGGCGTGCTCAGCGCAATGGTCGACTCGCTTGCCCTGCGCGGCGGTCGCCGCGCGGTGCTCAGCGACCTGTACCCGCTCGTCGCCGACCACCTCCCAGCGGCCGTCGGCCTCCTCTGTGACAGCCTCGATGAGCAGGCTCCAGAGGGTCGTGCCCTGCGCGCCGTCGCCCTCCTGGAGGTCGCCCACCTCGAGGCGAGCGAGGCCGAGCTCGCGCGGTGGCTCTTGGTGCCTCCGCGCGACCCAACCGAGAGCAACGCCCTCCGCGCTGCGCTGGTACGGCTTCGCGAGCGGGGCGCGCTCGTGGCGCGAGCCCCCGACGTCGACTGGCTCGCCACGTCCTCTGCGCTCGACTGGCTCCACGCCCGCGAGCGGATCGAGGTGACCGCCGACGAGGTCAGCGACCTCATCATCGAGGCGCTGCGGGTCGCCATCGCCGACATCGCCGCGACCGACGGTGAAGTCGGGCGAGGTGGGCTTCGCGTTCTCTTCGGGGACGGGCACCGCGCGCACGAGGCACCCGTCCTGTTCGAGGCCGGAGATCACCCACGAACGATCGACGTCCGGCATGTCGCCGAGTCACGACGCGCCGAGGCCACTTGGCTGAACAACTCGGGACATCCGTCGCTGGCGGGCCGGGTCGTCTGGATCGCTGGGGGCGACCACGCGAGCGTCCTCGCCGCGGGCCGCGAGGTCGCTCGCTCTCGCCACCAGATCCGGCGAGCGACGCCGGTGCTGAAGGAGGCGGCGCCCGACGTCGACCGGCTGCTCTCCCGCGAGGCGCGGGTTCTCGACGTCGCGCAGGAACGCTTCCGCGCCGCGTTGGTTGGCTCGCTCGTCCGAGGTGAGCTGTACGTCGAGGGCAGGCACCTGCCCCGTGAGGCGCTGCCTGACTCGGGCGCCGATCTCGCTGCCGCGCTGAGGCGCGCATGGCGCGCCGCCCCCATTCGCTGAGCTATTTCTTCTTGGCAGCAGCCTTCTTCTTGGCAGCAGCCTTCTTCTTGGCAGCAGCCTTCTTCTTGGCAGCAGCCTTCTTCTTGGGAGCGGCCTTCTTGGGAGCGGCCTTCTTCTTGGGAGCGGCCTTCTTCTTGGGAGCAGCCTTCTTCTTGGGAGCGGCCTTCTTCTTGGGAGCAGCCTTCTTCTTGGGAGCGGCCTTCTTCTTGGGAGCGGCCTTCTTCTTGGGAGCGGCTTTCTTCTTGGCTGGGCCCGCGGTCGAGGCTGCTGGGCTGCCGAAATGGGCGAGCATCGGGTCGAAGTAGAACTGCTTCCAACCGCCCCGGTAGCTCTGGCCTTGGCCGTCGGGGATCTCGGTGTGGTCGATGGTCACGCGGGTCCCCCCTGCGATCGGCTCGAGGCGAACGACGACCCTCGAGTCGGCGGCGTCAGCCGGAAAATGGCTGGTCCGCCAGCTCTGAACGATCTTTCGGTTGGGCTCGAGCTCCAGGTTCTGTCCCCAGATGTATCCGTCCCAAGCCGAGTGTTTGCTGCCCACCGCGTCGTCGATGGTCGCTTCCGCACCGGTCATTTCGCGGTGCCCTTCGCTCGACAACCACGTGCGGTAGATCACGTCTGGCGTCTGCGCGAGGTCTACGTACAGTTTGAGTGACTCTGCCATGCGCGGCATCGTACCCGACAGGGTCAGCCTTGAGGCAATGCGCGCGGCGCGTGGAGCCCCATCACGACCGTCGCCTCCTCGGGCGTGAGGACGGCGATGCGGCGTGAGCCGTCCGCCGCCTTCAGCCGCAGCGTCTTCATTTCGCCTGGGCCGTCCTCCACCGCCCAATTCGAGGCGGCCACCTTCGCGTCTGCGAGCTCACGCAGCTTCAGCGGCGTCGTGAGGGTTGGTGGCACGACGCCCAGCACCTCGAGATCTCGCTCGGGCAGCAGCGACGAGAGGATCTCTTGCGACACGACGCCCTCGGCGTCGGCGAGGCGCTCCTGGTAGGCGGCCTCGTCGGGTGGGCTCGAGAAGGGCGCCGCGTTCGACGGGTGGAGCAGCGACGGTGGGACCGCGGGCGGAGCCCCCATCGAGACGGTCCCGTCTGCGGCGACCGAGAACGAGGTGAGCGAGAACTGCCCGACGAACGTCGGCTCGTGCGGCGCGCTGCCGCGCAGCTCGAGGATCGACAGGGGCGCGTGCAGGCCCTGAGAGACGGCCATGCCCAGCGCGTGGGCGTGACGGTCGGGATCGGAGAAATGGGCGAAGAACCCTCCGCGACCTCCGATGTGGAGGCTGATGGCGGTCGAGCCTGCGGCGCCCGGCTCGGCCACGACGAAGCCCTGATCTCGCAGCGCATCCATGAACGCGAGCCGGGCCTTCTCGGGGTGTAGCGACTGCCCGCCGAGCAAGATGCCGCGGCTGTGGTGTGTTTTCGGGGGTTTAGCCCCAGCCTGGCTCTTCGGCTCGACCATCGCGCCATCGTAGCCTGCGGTAGGGTCGACTCAAGCTCACGTTCGGGGAGGGAGCCACGGGGCCCGCGTGCGTACGAGATCGATCACCGCTTGGGGGAGGGCGCGGCTGGCGAGCGCTGCCGCTCGCCAAGCAGCACCAGGCACGAACAGCTCATCTCCTCGGTCGAGCGCGTCGAGCGCCTCGCTGGCCACGCGCTCGGGCGACATCATCACGCCGAGGCGCTTCGCGAGCCTCACCGCCGCGTGCTCCGAGCTGTAGAGCGCCGTGTCGACAGGCCCCGGCGCCAGGCACGTCACGCCGACTCCATAGACCCCGAGCTCGCTGCGCAGCGAGCTCGCGAAGCCCATGAGGTACTTCTTGCTCGCCCCGTAGTAGCCGATCCCCGGCATGTCCCTGAACGCGGACAGGCTGGACACGATCAAGATCCTTCCGGACCGCCGCGCACGCATCTCACGTCCGAAGAACGTCGACAGCAGGGACGGCGTCACGACGTGAAGCTCCAACAGGCTGGCCGCGCGCTCGGGATCCGCGTCCACCACCTCGCCAAAGAAGAAGAGGCCAGCGTTGTTGATCAGGACGTCGACGCGCTCTCCGTCTCGCGTGACGCGCGCATGCAGCTCCGCCGCTGCCTCACGGCGCGCGAGATCGAGGGCGATCGGCCGAGCGCGCACCCCCCACTCGCGGGCGAGGTCCTGAGCGACGGCGTTCAGCGGCGCCTCGCGGTTGCTCACCAAGAGCAGGTCGTGGCCGCGCGCGGCCAGGCTCTTCGCCAGCGCCAGGCCGATCCCCGAGCACGCTCCGGTGACCAGCGCCGTCCGCGTCGCGCTCACGCCGACCTCGCGGGACGGACGAAGCGCGCGAGGTTCGCGGGCGGTGGCTCGACCTGTGAGCACGCCATGTGGGTGCCGTAGATGCGCGCCGCGCAGTAGTTGCAATGGTCACACGGCGAGGCAGCCTCCGCTTCGGCCTCCATCCTTCGCACGAAGTCCGGCTCGCGGATCAGCGCCCGGGCGATCGCCACCGCGTCGAAGCCTGCGTCGAGGGCGCGCTCTGCGGTCGCCCGCGAGGTCACTCCGCCGATGTACACCAGCGGCATCTTCACCTCCGCTCGCACGCGGATCGCGTCCTGCAAGAAATACAGGTCTTCGTACGGGACCTCGGGGACCAGATACGGACCTGCAGCCCGGATGAACGGCGAGAGCAGCCGGTTGTTCGCCTGCTCGGCCATGACCGGGATCGGCATGGCGCCGCGCATGATGTACATCGGCGAGCGGCTGACAAAGCCGCCCGACAACACCAGCGCGTGCGCGCCGTCGCGCTCGAGGACCTTCGCGATCTCGATCGCCTCATCGAGCGTCTGGCCACCGGCGAAGCCGTCCGAGAGGTTCATCTTCACGAGCACCGCCGTGCTCCCAGACCCGCCGCCCAGGACCGCGCCGATCACCTCCCGCAGCAGGCGCATCCTCCGGTCGAGGGGCCCGCCGTAGTCGTCGTCGCGCCGGTTGGTCTTTGGGCTCAAGAACTGGCTGATGAGGTACCCGTGCCCCGCGTGGACCTCGACTGCATCGAAGCCCGCGTCTTGCGCGGTGCGCGTCGCGACGCCGAAACAGGAGACGACCCGCGCGAGGTCCGACCGGTCCATCGAGCGAGGCCACGTAGGGCCATACAGGTTGGGGCGGGCCGACGGCGCGATGGGGCGCTCTCCCGTCACCGAGCGCTTCGCCATGTTCCCGGCGTGGCCGATCTGAATGGAGGCCTTCGCGCCGTGCGCGTGGATGCGCGCGGTGAGCCGCGCGAGCTCGGGCACGATCTCGGGCCGCAAGAGCAGCTGATGGCCGAACGAGAGACCGCCCCGGGCCACGGCCGCGTAGGCCACGGTCGTCATCCCCACCCCTCCCGCCGCGACCGCCTCGTGGTACTCGGCGAGCGCTGGGGTCGGCGCGTTGCCCGCCGCCATCCCCTCGAAGGCCGCAGCGCGGATCGTTCGGTTTCGGAGCTCGATCGGCCCGAGGCGCAGCGGCGTGAAGAGGCGAGTGCGGGGGGCGTTGGTCATCGGGTCACCGGTCGATCAGCCCACGCACGGCCGCGAGCAGCTCCTGCGGTCGGAACGGCTTCTGGAGGAACCGCCTCGAGAGCGACGAGCCGCCGAGGTGGTCGGTGGCTTCGCTGTAGCCGGAGATCAGCAAGACTCCCAGGTCCTTCTGCCTGCCGGTGAGCTCGTTCGCGAGCGCGGCGCCGCCGAGGTGAGGCATGACGACGTCGGTCACCAGGAGATCGAACGGCCCCTCGGCCTCGAACACCGCCAGCGCTTCGCGAGGATCCCCGGTACACCGCACTCGATACCCGTGTGAAGAGAGGGTCCGCTCGATCGCTCGTCGAACGAGGTCTTCGTCCTCGACGACGAGGATGCGCTCCCCCCGCGCGCCGACCGACTCGTTGGGCTTGCCCTCCGAGAGCGAGCTTCCAAGGTCGAGCTGGGCCGGCAAGTAGACGGAGAACGTCGTCTCCTCTTGGGGCCGGCTCTCTACGGTGATCTGGCCGCCGTTCTGCTTCGCGATCCCGTAGCAGGTCGCGAGGCCGAGCCCGGTCCCGCCTGGTCGCGTGGTAAAAAATGGCTCGAAGACGTGCGACAAGACGTCGGGGGCGATGCCGTGGCCGCTGTCGGTGACCCGGATCCTGACGTAGCGCCCAGCCGATATCGAGGCCGTGTGGGCGTGCTCTGCGTCGATCTCGACGTCGTCGGTCGCCACCCGGAGCGAGCCTCCAGCGGGCATCGCGTCCCGGGCGTTCGTGGCGAGGTTGAGGAAGATTTGCTCGAGCTGGCTCGGATCGATCCGCACGCGGCCTCGCGCTGCGCACGAGAAGGACACCGCGATGTGCTCACCGATGACTCGCCTGAGGAGCACCTCGATGCGCCCGACGACCTCGCTGGGCGCGACGATCTGAGGCTCGATCACCTGCCGGCGCGCGAACGCGAGCAGCTGCGCCGTGAGCGCTGCGCTGCGCTCCGCCGCCACCTTGATCTCGGACAAGAGCGGCTCGAGCTCAGGGTCTTTCGTCGTCCTCGTCGCCACGTCGAGGTTGATCAACATCGCGGCCAGCATGTTGTTGAAGTCGTGCGCGATGCCCCCCGCGAGCCTGCCGATCGACTCCATCTTCTCGGCCTCGACCAGGCGCGCCTCGAGCGCTCGGCGTTCGGTGATGTCGACCACGCTGCCGATGACGCGGTTCGTGCCGTGTTTGGTCTCGAGCCGCTTGCCCGACGCGCTCACCCAGCGGACCGACCGATCGGGGAGCAGGATGCGGTGCTCGATGGGGCCATACGATCCAGTCCCCAGGCCACGCTGGATCTCCGCGCCCACCCGCTCTCGGTCGTCGGGGTGGATGCGCTCGGCGAACAATCGCTCACGCTCCGGCGCGGGCACGGAGGGCTCGACCCCGAAGATCTGGCGCGTGGTGTCGTCCCACTCCGCGGAGCTCGTCTCGGCGTCGAAGTGCCAGGTCCCCATGCGGCTGGCGTCGAGCGCGACCTGGAGCCGGGTCTGGCTGTCGCGCAGGCGGTCCATCGTCTCGACCAGCTCCGTCACGTCGGTGGCGACCACGACCAGTGACGTGACGGCGCCGTCTTCCAGGATGGGGCTGATCTGCGTGACATAGTGGCCGAGCTTATCGGTGGATACCGGGCCCACCATCGAGAAGGTCTGCGTCTCCCGGGTGCGAGCGACCTGCTCCCTCGCGCTCTTGTGGACGTGGACGACGTCGGGTTGGAGGTACCCGTCGATGTGCGTCCCAACGACGTCCTCGGCTCGGTAGCCTGGCGCCACCCGATTGATGTAGAGGATCCGCCCGTCGAGGGTTACGCGCATGATGAGCGACGAGGCGCTCGCGACCATCGCCGCGAGACGCGCGATCTCGGCCTCGAGCTCGGCGCCCGGTCGCGGAGCGTCTTTCATCGAGAGGGGCATCTCACTTCGCCATCCTAGCGGACCAAGGACCCCTGCGTCGCTCATGCCCGGATCGCGTCGCGCACCACCGTCGGGACCGGGAGCTTCGCGTCGCGGAACGCGCGGGCCATCGCCTCGACGCTGCCATAGCCCGCTGCACGAGCCACCTCCGAGATGGGGAGCCCGGAGGCCGAGAGGCCGAGCAGCGCCGTCTTCAACCGCAGCCGGCGGGTGGTCTCGCGCCAGCTCCGGTCGGGGAGGCGGAAGGTCTGCACGAAGCCTTCGATGTCTCTCGCGAGCTGGCGCAGCGACAGGCCGGACAGCCCCGCCAGATCGTCGAGCGAGGGTAGGAACGAGCGCTTCTCGGCGAGCGGGCGCACGCTGGACCAAATGCGCGCGAAGCGAGGGTCCTCGTCGCTCGTGCTGGCCTCCAGCTCGGGCGACGCGAGCCCGCTCGCGGCGAGCGCGCCGAGCAGCGCGCGCACCGCTGGGCCCAGGTGCCCGAGGCCCTGCCCCGCGGCCTCGCGCAGCGCGCCGGCCGCCTCCCACGTCGCCGGCGTCAGCTCTACCGACTCGACCCGGCCCGCCTCGGTGCTCGTGAGATCCGAGGGCGCGGCGCGGACCTCGAGGGAGCGAAAGCGGTGGCCACGCGTCCGGAACGCGGTCACGTCGCGGCCAGCTGCTCCCTCGAAGGTGTCCTCGTTCAGCTTGAACGCGGCCGGTCCCCGGTGCTTCACCGGCGGGGCGGACAGGATCTCGATGTCGCCCTCGAGCACCAGGTACAGCATCGCGTTGTCGCAACGCGCGGCCGGGGCTGGGACGAACCGCGTGTCGTAGGCGAGGTCGGTCCGGTCGACGAGGTGCATCGTGAAGCGTCGCTCGAACACGAAGGTGCCCTGGAACGACCCGTCACCGAGCTGTCTGCGCGCATTCGCGGCGAACATCCGTCACCATCGGTACCACACCGACACTGGCAGAAACTATCTGGGGGAAGCTCCTACTCGCCCTCCGTAGGGTGCGGCACAACTTCGGAGGTCATCATGAACCGCTCGTCCACCACGCTCGCTGCGCTCGCCGTCATCGCCACCCTCGTCGCCTGCGGTGACAAGTCGGAAGGGGCCGCCTCCGGCTCTGCGTCGGCGACTGACAAGGTCGCGCAGGAGGCCTACGACTTCTCCACGAAGTGGGACGAGGCGTGCAAGCAGGAGGACAAGAAGAAGGCCGCCGCGGACGCCCAGCTGGTCATCGACGAGGCCGTGAAGAACCCGGTGTTCAAAGAGGCATACGAGGCCGAGGACCCCAAGAAGTACGCGGACGCCTGCGGTCGCATGATGCGCGTCTCCACGCGCGCCACCCTCTCGAAGAAGCTCAAGGGCAGCTGAGCACCGCTCAGTGCAGCTCGCGCGAGATGCTGCGCTGATCCACCAGCACGAGCCGATCGAACGGGGCGTCGATCGCGGTGACGGCGAGGCGCTCGCCGTCCGGCGAGACGGCCGCGACGCGCAGCCCATGGTGCGACTCGAAGCTCGCGAGCCACGGGCTCGGTAGCCGGGTGCTCTCGCCGGTCGACACCACGAGCTCGTGCGCGCTCCCGCGCAGATCGAGGAAGCGGAGCCGATCGCCGCTCGGGGCGATCCAGAAGATGCAGCCCTCGCACGCGAGCAGCGGCTCGATCCCGCGATCGTCGACGCGGAACAGACGCCCGCCACGGAGGCCGTCGACGCTCCGCTCCGCGACGAGCAGCGCGCCCTCTTCGAGCGGCGCTGCCACCGAGCCCAGGCCCAGGCCGTAGGGCTCTTCGTCGTCCAGGTCTGGCTCGAGCGCCGCGATGACGTCCGCCGTCTGCGCGTCGACGTCGAGGTCGAACACATGATCGGCCGCGACGAGCATCCCGACGGCGCCGCTCCCGAACACGAGCGCCGTGGTCTCGGGTTGGGCCGGGCTCGAGCTCGCGTGGCGGGGCAGCGCGATTCGCGCTGCCCCTCGAGCCGTGGCGTCGAACACGACCACGACGTCACCCGTGACCCACACGACTCGAGCTCCCTCGGGAGTGAACGCGACCGCCGCCGAGCGACCCGCTGGCGGCGCCTCGATCCGCGCCACGCCACCCCCGTCGAGCGACGCGACGTACAGCTCCGAGACGACCACGTCCCGCCGGTATTGGTGGGCGGCGATCAAGAGCTGCTGCGAGTCCGGGGAGAAGGCGAGCGAGACGATCTCGGTGGAGTCACCGTCGCCGACGCGCAGGGTCGCGGTCCGCGCGCCCGAGCGCGCTGCGTAGAGCCCCACCGCGCCGGAGCCGCCTATGGCGAGCAGCTCGCCCGAGGGATCGAACGTGAGACACGAAGGAAGGAGACCGGCGCAATCGAGCGGCTGGCATAAGCCCACGAGCGACCGTTAGCACGGATTTCCTTGCGCAATTGCCCGCTCTTTCGCGCGCGCAACTGCGCGCAAATCTGCGCAATCCCAAATCATCTCGCGCCGGTCTGCTCGCGCGCGCGGGCAAACCGAAGGGACCCGCGATAGCGGGCGCGCGAGAAAAAGAACCGTCATCTCGCGCCGGTTTGCTCGCGCGCTTGGGCGCGGGCAAACCGAAGGGACCCGCGATAGCGGGCGCGCGAGAAAAAGAACTGCGGGCACGACTCCTGCTTGGAGGCTCGTCACCGGCTCGGAGGCCGGCTGGGAGGAACGCATGCGGATCAGCAGTGTGCTCGTGGCTGTCTTGGGTCTCGCCGTCGCCCCGCTCGGGGCGCTCGGTTGCAGCGCGACGGTGGAGGTGAAGACCGCCTCCGACGCACCGAAGAAGAAGGCGAAGAAGAAGAAGGTGAAGGGGGAGGCCAAGAAGGTCCAGGCCGAGAAGGACACGCGCGTCGCCGAGATGGCGAAGGCCAAGGTGAAGGTCCGAGACTATCGCTTCATCACCCCGAAGGAGGACGAGCTCGACCTCAACACGGGCGTCGCGATCAACTTCGCCACGGGGAAAGACACGCTCACCGACGACTCGTACGAGATCCTCTACGAGATCTGGAGCTTCATGGAAGACAACCCCACCACGCGCATCCGCGTCGAGGGGAACACCGACGACACCGGCGACTACAACCAGAACCTCGATCTGTCCGCGCGCCGCGCGTGGCGGGTCTACGATTTCCTCGCCGAGACGGGCATCGACGTCAGCCGCCTCGACGCCGTCGGCTGCGGGCCGGACAACCCCGTGATCATGGACACCTCCGCGGACGCGCGAGCCCTCAACCGGCGCGTCGACTTCATCATCATGAAGGACACGTCGTTGACGTGCGGTGGCGTCTACGATCCGGCGGCGCCCGAGGACGAAGGGGCGATGTAGCTTGCCGAGCGGCGGCCTCGTGCGTGAGGGTGTGGCGCATGCCTGCGTCGCTCCCTCCCCGCCGCCGCCGCAACGCGCTCGCCGCGCTCGCTGTCACCTTGGCGGCGTGCGCTCCTGGATTCGAGCCCGCGCCTTGTCCGCCTTCGCAAACTAGCGCCCCTCGGACGAGCGTTGTCTCGAGCGCGCCCGCGCAGTCGCCCGCCCCCGCCACGCGTACGCCGGTCCAGCTCGTCGAGCCCGGCCTCGCGGGAGGGCTCTGGCCCGCGGTGGAGCCCGAGCAAGCCGGCTTCGACCGGGCGGCCCTCGAGCGCGTCGTCCGCGTGGCCGAGGAGAAGGAGACCAGCGCGCTCTTGATCGTTCGCGATGGGAAGGTCGTGGTCGAGCGCTCGTTCGGCCGCCCGCTGCGACCGATCGAGACGATGAGCATGACGAAGAGCATCGTCTCCCTCGCGATCGGCGCCCTTCTCGTCGAGGGTAAGATCGACGCCCTGGACGCGCCGCTCTCCACGTGGCTGCCGGACTTCGCCAAAGGGAAAAAGGCGAAGATCACGCTTAAGCACGTGCTCACGCACTCGACCGGCCTGCAGCACGGCCAGGGCGCCGCCGCGCTGAACAAGGAGAAGGATCGCGTCGCTTACGCTCGCTCCCGCGAGGCGACCTTCGAGGCCGGCAAGGTGTTCTCGTACAACAACGAGGCGACGCAGCTGCTGTCGTTCGTGGTCGAGAAGGCGAGCGGCAAGCCCGTCGACGTCTACACCAAGGAGGTCGTCTTCGCGCCGCTCGGGATCACCGACGTACGCTGGGACAAGGACGGCGCGGGCAACCCGCAGACCTTCTACGGCCTCGCGATGCACGCGAAGGACCTCGCCAAGCTCGGCTTGATGATGCTCGGCGAGGGGAAGCTCGGCGACCAGCGGGTCGTCGGCTCGGAGTGGGTCAAGGACAGCACGAAGCCTCAGGCCCCGAGCGAGGAGCATGGCCTCTTGTGGTGGCTGCGGTTTCGCACCGGAACGGTCACCGTCACCGAGGATCGGCTGAAGCAGCTCGTCGCGCAGAGCCCGGCGGCCGAGGCGCTGCGGCCGCTCCTGGGACGGCGCTTCCCGGCGACCGCAGAGCGTGAGGCGCTCTGGCTCGAGCTCGGCGCAGCCCTCGACGCGAAGGCTCGCGAGGGCCTCGCGATCGCCACCCGACAGGGTCTCGTCCCGTACGAGCACCAACGCGGGGAGCTGTTCGGCTTCGCGGCCGACGGCTGGCTCGGCCAGCAGCTGATCGTGCTCCCGAAGGAGCGCGTCGTCGTCGTCCGGCAGCACGAGGTCGCAGAGGGCGTCATGGCAGACGACGCCTACAATCAGCGCGTGGGGTACTACCGCCTCATCCGGGACGTCGAAGCCGCGCTCGCTCCGCCCCCATGACGAAGCGGGACCCTCGGCGGGGATAGCGGCAGCGCAGACATCGGCGTAACATAGGCCTCCCCTTCGTGTGCCTTGGAGGTTTCATGCTCCGCTCCTTCGCGTATCTCGCTTCTGCCGCTTTCCTCGCTGCTTGTGCCGCCGGAGGTGAGCCCAACGACGGAGGCTCAGGGTCGGTCGGGGGCGGCGGAGAGGGAGGCGAGACGGGGCAGCTCTGCGTGCCCGGTCAGCAGATCTCCTGCGCCTGCCCGGGCGGCGCGGACGGCATCCAGAGCTGCAACGGCCGCGGGGACGGCTACGGCGCGTGCAACTGCGGGGGCGACTTCGGCGGCGGCGGCGCCGGCGAGGGCGGCTCCGACCCGTGCGGCGACGGGACGTGCACCGAGGGCGAAGAGAACTGCCACACGTGCGAAAACGACTGCGGCTTCTGCGAGCCCTGCACCCTGGCGCCCTCGTGTGACAACGCGCAGATCCCGCCGGGCACGCTCATGCACGTCCCCACGCTCGACAACGTCATGATGCCGATGACGAAGGAGCAGATCCTCGCGCGCCTCGAGAAGCGCATCGAGCAGGGTGGCCCGGGCGTGCGCCTGGTGGCTGCCGCGCTGGCCGGCGAGCGCGCGGGCGAGCTGCCCGCGGTGTCCGCGATCCGCAGGTCGTTCGCCCACCACCCCGAGCTCGCGACCCGCGTCCGCGGCGCGCTCACGCGGGCCAGGGTCGAGCGCCTCGACCTCAGCCAGCCGATCGATCTCGCGAACCTGGGCGGCGGACCCATCACCACGCACGGCGGGGAGTTCCCCGGCGGCACCGTCGAGTGCGGCGCGCCGCTGCTCCGCGTCCGCGTGTCGACCGTCACCGTCCACGAGGAGGACGACGACTTCGCGAACGACATCGTCTACTGCGCGCTCTCCAGCGAGGCGGCGACCGCGAGCGAGATCCGCGTCACCCCGCAGACCCCCAACCTCGACGAGGGCGACAGCTTCACCTACGCGATCGAGGCGGGCGTCTTCTGGGGGCAAGCGGAGCCGGAGACCCCGGGTGGAAACCTCCTGCTCACCTACGACTGCTTCGAGACCGACTCCAGCGACGGCTACCAGAGCCTCATCGAGGGCATCGGCAACCTGGCCGAAGAGGTCGGCGGCGTCGCCGGCAGCTACGGCTGGATCTTCGGCATCATCGGCGCGGTCGCGCCGGTGCTGAGCGACGCATTGGCGCTCGACGGGGACGATCACCTCTTCAACGCGCAGCAGACGATCGATCTCGGCATCCAGCTCGACATGACCAACGGCCGCTTCTGGAACGTGCGTCGAGACGGCACGCACCTCAACAGCGACTGGGACTGGGAGCTGCGCGTCGAGGCGTGGGGCTGCGCCGAATACGGCACGCTCTAATCGGGCGCCGAGAACCAGGCGGGCGGTACCTGCCCGTTCATGAAATGGATCGTGTGCGGCGCGTCCGGCGAGGACCCATGAGCCTCGACGGGGCGCGCCGGCGTCCCTCGCTTGAGACCCTCCTCGGGATCCCAATGCGGCGCCCGCCCCGGCAACAGCCCGTGCAGGCCGCTCTGCAGCACGCCGATGACGAACGTGTGCCCGGCCACTCGGACCCCGAGCTCCTCGGTGCATGCCGTCGCGAAGGCTTGTCCCGCGTCGGCGCCCAGCGTCTCGCAGGTGCGAAACCATAACAGGGCGTCCTCATCCATTCGCTGCGCGAGCCGCTCGACGAGCGGCCGGTGGGCGTGCCCGCGCCGGAACGACGCCATGGAGAGCGTGTCCGAGTCGATCTTGGCGAGGCCCCAGTGGCCGTGCCCCCAGAGCTGAAGCTCCGCGATCTTGCGCTCCGGGGCGATCGTGCCGAGCCACTCGAGCGCCTCCTGCCAGCTGCGGGCCCCGAAGTGGTGGTCGACTCGACCGAGCCCCGCATAGAGGCGCGCCCCGGTCCGCCAGCTCGTGCGAAGGAACCTCTCGCCTGCGCGCGGTGCGCCGTCGTACACCAGGAGTCGCAGGCTCATGATGGGCCATTGTGGATCGAAGCGGGCGGCCCGCCACAGCCTTCGTCGTGAGGAGGCATGGGCCTCGAGCCGGTCAGCCCCCGACGGGCACCCGATAGAGCACGGGTGTCACCGCGGGAGAGGGCGCGGCCAGGGGGACGTCGACGTCGCCGCTGTCGATCAGCATCGTCTGGAAGTTCGTGAACAGCGTGCCAGATGACGCGCTACAGATCCCGCTGCCGTCTCGCTGTGAGACGTAGCTGAACTGGGGGAGCGGGGTCGTGCCAGGGGCGATGGACCGCACAGGACCATTGGCGCCGACGTTGAAGGCATGGTTCGCGGCGATGTCGCCGCCGGTCAGATAGTAGACCTCGGTGCCCGTGCAGCTCGCGCCGCTGTAGGCCGTCAACGTCCACCACGTGGCTGCCCTGGCTGCGCCCGTGTTTCGCTCGAGGCTCCACGCGACGTCGTCGGTGTTGAAGTAGAGGCAGCGCGTGTCGTCGCAGCGCACCGGGACGACGGCACCCGTCGCGTCGCGCCACTCGAGGCCCGGCCCTTGTGGACCAACCGGTCCTTCGCTCCCCTGTGGACCCTGCTCGCCTTGCGGACCGGGCAACCCGTCCTCCCCGGGGTCGCCCGGTTCCCCCTGCTCACCAGCAGGCCCCTGTTCGCCGGCGGTACCTTCGGGTCCCGGCTCTCCGGCGGGCCCCTCGCCACCGCAGCTCACGACAGCGAGCGCGAGCGCCATGCAGATGATTCTCGAGGTGTGCATCGCCCCACGATCCCTCGCGACCACACCCCGGTCCATGACCGGACATTTCTCCTCCACTCCCCCACAGCAAGCGGCGGCCCCTCCGAGGCGGTGCTCTTTGGAGACCGATCGCGCCCGCCAAAGCCGCGTGCCGCTCCCGTCGCTGCGGGCCCCGCCGCCGCCAAGCGTGACCGAAGTAGCCACCCTGCTCAGCAGGGTTCCCCCGTCCGTCACACCCATTCGCCAACCCGCGCACGCCGCGACGAGGTTTCAACTGCTTGCGGGTGCCCGGCGGCCTCCGAGGCGCGAAATTGTGACAGCGGAGGGGGGGCTGCTCAGCAGGGTCGGGCTGTTTGTCACTCGGCGCGCGAGTCGCTGGCGCAGCTGTGTGTCCGTGAGCTCGGTGACCGCCTCGGCGGGCTCGTCGGCATGACGCAACATGGGCACGTGGTGGCGACAGCGAGGCGGGACCTTGCGGCAAGGGGTGCCCTCGCTGTCGCCGTCCTCGAGCGGCTCGACCCAACGGTCTCACCGTCGGACGCGACGAGAGGTCGAGCTCCACCCCACCGAGCGCGAGCAGCTCGAGCAGTACCCCCGGGTATTCCCGCCGCACGCTGAGCGGCGCCTGGGCTCATCACCCTTCCGGGCCGGGACCGGCCCCATCGACCACGAGCGCGCCGAGGAACGCCCCGGCGAGCAGCCCCTTCGTCAGCCCGAGCCCGAACCAGGCGACGGCGAGGGACGCTGGGATCGGCGAATGGATGAAGGTCCCGAGCCCTGACGCGGTCCCCAGCGCGAGGCCCAAGAGGCCCCCGGCGCCGAGCCCGGCTGCGAGCGACTTCGGTCGCACGAGCGCGGTGTAGAGCGTCACGAAGACCGCCGCGAGCACACCCGTGGCGAGCACGACGAGCCCGGGTTGGATCGTCTCCCCTGACCGCCACAGCTCCGGCCGCGCCGCGTACATCGGCGCGAGCCAGAGGCGGTGAGCGAGCGTGTCGAGCGTCGCCCACGCCACCAGGATCCCCACAGAGGCCACGGCGATGCGGGGAACACGTCGGGTCATCGGAGCCTCGCGCAAGGTAGACGATTCACGGCCGACACGCTGTGGGTGACGAGCCCCAACCTGGCGGTCCTCGCGCCCCACCCGGGCGCCCGCTTTCCCCTGTCCCCCCGGCGGATCCCCGGTGTAAGCGCGAACGATGACGACTCCCTCGCCTCGAGGCGCCGCCCAGGTGCATGAGCTCGTGCAGACGATCGCGGGGCTGCCAAACGACCAGGCGATCCTGGCCGCGCTGCTCGCGCTCCAGGGTGAGCTCAGGATCTCCCACTGGACCGAGCAGGCGTCTTGGGCTGGCCTGCGAGAGGCGCCGACCCGCAAGCACTCGACCACCTCACTGCGGACGCTCGTCAAGGAGCTGCAGGCCCCCGGACTGATCGTCGAGAACGAAGGGACCTCCCGGTGCAGGCTTGGGCGGCGCGCGCTCATCCTTCGGCACGCCGGGACGCAGCCCTGGTTCGACCGCGTCTGCTCGGCGGGCGCGACCGGCTCGCCCGAGCACGACCTGATCGTCGCGATGGCGGCGCGTCCGGAGGAGGTCGAGGTCTGGTTGGAGCGGCTGATTCAGGAAGACCCCGATCGGCACACGAACATCGTCGCGGAGCTGCTCGAGCCCTACGACCCGGCGTGGATCGCGCGCCTGCCGCCTGCCGCGGTCGCCCGCCTCGACGAGGTCGCGCTGCTCGCCATCGAGCGCAACGGGTCACCGATGCTGGGGCCGTACGCCTTCTGCGCCGCCGACCTCAGGCGGGTGGGCGCGTTGACGGCCGCAGCCGCGAGCGCGTTCGCGGGGATCGCCGTGCTGCGGGGGGATCGCGAGACGTTGCGCGCCCTCTCGGCGCGTGCGTCGTCGGGAGAGGCGGCGGACCGCGCGGCGGTCGCGCTGGCGATGATCGAGGGGCGAGCCGCCGAGGCCGGGGTCGCGGCCGCCGCGCTCCCAGACCCGAAGCGCGGAGCCCACGCTGGAGTGCTGTTCGCGCTCGCCACCCTCGCCTTGCGCGCGCACGACCCGGGCTCCCCGCGGGTCGCGAAGTGGGTGGCGTTCGGCGCTGCCAAGAGCGCCCCATTCTGCCAGTCCTTTCGCGTGCTCGAGGCCGCGCTCCGCGACGATGTGGAGCAGCTGACCCGAGGGCCGCGCTACGAGCGCAACCGCTCCGGGGACACGCTCTCCTTGTTGTTCCAGGGGCTCCGGTTCTTCGATCCGATCCTGCACTCCTATGACCTCTCGACCTTCATCCCGGCGATGGTGGAGGACGGCGCACATCACGCGCGGCTGGGAACCGCGTGGCTCGGAGAGCAGCTCGAGCTCTGCGCCTGGCGAATGCAAGAGGCGTTCGGTGCCGGGCTGCTGAAAAACCTGAGAGCACACGCCGTCCCGCCGAAGCCTGGCCACGCGCCCTTCATTCTCGACGCTCGCTCCACCCGCCCAGAGTGGGAGCTCAAGCTCGAGCGGCTCGAGGCGCTCGCCGGCGGGGTGCCCGGCGAAGCGTCGTTGGGCGGCGCCGCGCCGCCCAGCTCGGAGGAGCGCATCGTGTGGCGGGCGCAGGGCGTCTCGCTGTGGCTCGAGCCGCACCTGCAGAAGCGCGGCGCGAAGGGCGAGTGGACGGCGGGGCGGAAGCTCGCCATCAAGCACCTCGTCGGCAAGACCGAGCTCACCGCCCGGCTGCCGCCGGAGGACGCGCGCGTGGCGGCCCACGCGATCGAGACGCGCTCGAGCTATGGCGGGTACCCGACCTACGAGCACTCGCTGACCCAAGCGGCGTGGCTCGCCCTCGCCGGCCACCCCCGCGTGTATCTGCGTTCAGAGGAGGAGCCGCGGCAGGTGGTGCCGGGCGAGTCGAGGCTCCGCGTTCGCTCCAAGGCAGAGCGCATCGTCGTCTCGGTCGTTCCGCCCGGACTCGGCCCCGGGATCCACGTGCGAGAGGAGGGACGGCAGCTCGTCGTCTACGACGTCCCCAAGAGCCAGAAGGGCATCCTCGACCTGATCGGTCCGGAGCTCGAGGTCCCGGTCGCCGGACGAGACCGCCTCTTGGCGGCCATGGCACGCCTCGCGCCGCTCATGCCTGTCGAGTCGACCGAGACCCTGAGCGCTCGCGCGGTGCCCGCGCGCGCGACTCCGGCGGTCCGCCTCACGCCGAGCCGCGGAGGATTGTCGGTGGCGATCGTCGTCCGCCCCCTCGGGCAGGGGAGCCTGCTGCTCAGCCC
This sequence comes from Polyangiaceae bacterium, assembly GCA_016719945.1. Classification (GTDB taxonomy): domain Bacteria; phylum Myxococcota_A; class Polyangia; order Polyangiales; family Polyangiaceae; genus Xiheicaenibacterium. The sequence goes on from JADJYE010000034.1 coordinate 107,440, forward strand.
GGGCAGCGGCGAGAAGACGCTGGTCGGTCACCTCGACGGGCAGGTCGTGCAGACCGAGCGCGATCTCGAGCTCGAGGAGCGCCTCGCCGAGCGCGTCGTCGAGGCGTGCCCGCTGCTGAGGGGCGGGGAGACGGGCCGCTTCAGCTATCGGCTCGACGAGCCGGAGGACTGCCTCGAGCTGGTCGCGGCGCTCCGGGAGCTGGGCGACGCCATTGCGGTGGAGTGGCCCCAGGGCGCGCCGCTGAAGCTGCGGGCCCGCGTGAGCCGGCGCGCCTTCCGGGGCAGGCTCTCCCTGAAGGGGCCCTCCTTCACGCTCGACGCGGCCCTCGCGGTCGACGACGGGCTGACCCTCGAGCTCGAGCCGCTGTTCGATCTATTGGCCCAACACCCCGGACGTTTCGTCCAGCTCGCGTCGGGCGAATACATCGAGCTGGAGCAAGGGCTGCGCGACGTCCTCGACGGCCTGCGGGCTGCGCGCGCCGAGCGCGCGCACGGCGCCCGAGGTGTCGCCATCCCGCGGACCGCGCTCCCGGTGCTCGACGCGCTCACGGATCAGGGCAGCGCGCTCGCCCTCGACGCTCCGTCGGCGGCGTGGCGCGCTCGCGTCGACGAGGTCTTTGCCAAGACCCCCGCCATCCCGCGCGCCCTCCAGGCCACTCTGCGCGACTACCAGGTCGGCGGCTACCGCTGGCTCGCGCGGCTCACCGACCTGGGCTTCGGGGCGTGCCTCGCCGACGACATGGGTCTCGGCAAGACCATCCAGATCATCGCGCTGTTGCTGCAGCGGGCGTCGCGGGGGCCCGCGCTGGTGGTCGCCCCGACGTCGGTCTGCGAGGGCTGGCGGCGGGAGACCGAGCGCTTCGCCCCCTCCCTCGACGCGCGCGTGTATGGAGGTCCGGAGCGCGCCGACTCCCTGCTCGCCCTCAAGCGCCGCGACGTCGTGATCGTCAGCTATGCGCTGCTCCAGCAAGACGCCGCGGCGCTCGCGGGCGTCGCGTGGGCGACCGCGGTGCTCGACGAGGCGCAGCTCATCAAGAACCCCGAGACGCTCCGCGCGAAGGCCGCGTTTGGACTCCAGGCGGAGGCGCGCGTGGTCGCCACCGGCACCCCCGTCGAGAACCACGCAGGAGATCTCCATAGCCTGTTCCAGTTCCTCAACCCAGGTCTGCTCGGCTCGCCCAAGGCCTTCGCCGCCAGCCTCGACGAGCAGGGCCGCCTCGGCCGAGCGACGAAGCGGCTGGTCGCCCCCTTCATCCTGAGGCGCACCAAAGCACAGGTGCTCGAGGACCTGCCCCCCATTACCGACATCCAGCGCACCGTGCTGCTCAGCCCTGGCGAGGCCAAGCTGTACGAGTCGATCCGAAAGGCGGCCCTCGACAAGCTCGCCCGCACCGCCAGGACGGGCCGCGACCACGTGCAGATCCTCGCCGAGCTCACGCGCCTGCGGCGCCTGTGCTGCCACCCGCAGCTGGTCGTCCCAGAGGCCTCGCTCACCAGCTCCAAGCTCGAGAGCCTGCTCGAGCTCCTCATCGAGCTCACCGAGGCCGGCCACCGCGTCCTCGTCTTCAGCCAGTTTACCGACGTATTGGCGCTCATTCGGCCGCTGCTCGACGCCAAGGGAATCCCCTACCAATACCTGGACGGCAAGTGCTCCCCGAAGCAGCGCAGCGCGGCGGTCGACGCGTTCCAGGAGGGAGTGGGCGACGTCTTCCTGATCAGCCTCAAGGCCGGCGGCTTCGGCCTGAACCTCACCGCGGCCGATTACGTCGTCCACGTCGATCCGTGGTGGAACCCCGCCGTCGAGGCGCAGGCCACCGATCGCGCCCACCGCATCGGCCAGACACGCCCGGTGACCGTCTACCGCCTGGTCACCGCCGGCACCATCGAGGCGCGGATCGTCGAGCTCCACCGCGACAAGCGCGACCTCGCCGACGCCGTGCTCTCCGACACCGATCGGGCCGCGAAGCTCACGGCCGACGACCTACGGGGGCTCTTGGAGGCGTAGACGTCAACGAGGCGCTCGCGCGCCGCTCCACGCCCGCTCGTAGGCGCGGGCGCCCGCTGCTACCCTCACGTCGTGGACCCGGCGCGCAAGCTCGCAACCTTCCAGGACCTCATGTCCCTGCCGGACGACGTCCGCGCCGAGGTGATCCACGGCTCGATCGTCGCTCTGCCTCGCCCTCTGCCGCGGCACAGCAACGTCCAGCGCTCGTTGGGCAGCTTCATCGGGAAGCCCTTCCACGACGACGACGGGTTTGGTGGTCCCGGTGGCTGGTGGATCCTGCTCGAGGTCGCCGTCCAGCTGGGCGCACACCTGGTGGTCCAGCCGGACCTCGCCGGCTGGCGGCGCGAGCGCCTCCCGGACCCCTGGGACAAGCGACCCATCGACGTCATGCCCGACTGGGTCTGCGAGGTGCTCTCCCCCTCCAACGCGGCGCACGACCGCGTGACCAAGCGACGCCTCTACGCGGAGCATGGCGTGCCCTTCTACTGGATCATCGATCCGGCGGACGGCACCCTCGAGGCCTTGCGCCTGGACCATGGCGTGTGGGTCGAGGTCGCGGTGCTCGACGCCACGGACGTCGCGCGCGTCCCCCCGTTCGAGGCCATCGAGCTGCCGGTCGGGCGACTGTTCCCGCCGCCACCAGCCCCGCCTGCGGAGCGCTGAGTCACCTCTGTCGACGGCCCCGCGCGGCGTCGGACGATGGCGTCGCGATCTTCGTCGCTCATCGCCCGAGCCTCGCACGGCTTCGGCACCTCGTCAGCCACGCGCCAACCTCGCGAAGTCGAGCCCCGACACCACGCCGACCGCTTGCTTCTCGTCGACTACGAGCACGCGCCGCGCGCGCGTCCCCGCGGCGTGCGCCGCGGCTCGGTACAGCGGCACCTTCACGTTGAGGCACAAGAGGGAGTGGCTCATCCTCAGCTCGACCGGGGTCGTCGCCGAGTCACCTCGCGCGAGGAGGGCCTCGCGCTGGGTGTAGACGCCGACCGGCCAGCCTTCTTCATCGACGACCACGAGGCCCTGGGTGTGGGCTTGCTCGATGCGCTTGGTGGCGTCGGCGAGGGTCGCGGTCGCCGGGATGGTGAAGGGCTTCTTCGTCATCACCTCGCCGAGCTCGGTCGTGACCCGCGACTCGTAGATGGCCATCATGACCTCGCGGGTGCCGAAGACCTGCGAGAGCACGCCGTCTTTGGTGACGAAGATGCGGTGGATGCGGTCGTGGACCATCTTCGTCGCGGCCTGGGCGACGGTGGCGTCCGACGGCATCGAGACGACGCCGGGGTGCATGATGTCCTTGGCGGTCTTCTCCGGGAGGTCGACGAGGACGGTCGTGGTGCGCCGCTCCTTGGGTCGGGGGGTGCCGACTCGCAGCAGGTCGGTGCGCGAGATGACCCCCAGGGGAGACCCCGACGCGTCCACGACGGGGACCGCGGAGATGTTTCGCTCCTCGAGCAGCGAGTGCACGTCGGAGACCGGCTGGTCGAGCCGAACGGTGACGAGGGGTCCGTGGGCGTATGCCCCGATGGGGACATTGTAGTGGGCCATGGGATGGGTCTTCGCAAGCACCGCACCAGAGCGCAAGCGCCCTTTGCGCCGCCGTGAGCGGCTTGCGCGCACGCCTGGCTTGCGCAGCGGACGCACCCCTTGCGCCCAGATCCCTTGCTGGCCGCGGGCGGTCAGGGCAAGGACGCTCCATGGCTCGCGCCCTCCTCTGCCTCGCCGCGCTCTCTCTGCACGTCGCGTGCAACTCGACGCCCCCAACGTGAACCCCGCGTTGCTCGAGCCCGCGGCCGCGCGAGACAGCCCCCCGCGACCTTCCGGGTCCGCTTCGAGACGACCGCGGGGACTTCAGCGTCGAGTGCACGCGCGAGTGGGCGCCGAACGGGGTCGACCGCTTCTACAACCTGGTGAAGCTCGGCTTCTTCGACGACGTCGCGTTCTTCCGCGTCGTGCGTGACCCTGTCCCGTTCGTGGCGCAGTTCGGGATCCACGGCGTGCCCGACGTCGCCTCGAAGTGGGCGAACGCGAACATCGCCCCCGACGCGCCCAAGAAGTCGAACACGCGCGGCAAGCTGACCTTCGCGATGGCCGACAACCCCGGCACGCGCTCGACGCAGCTCTTCTTCAACTACGGGGACAACCGCCGCCTCGACGGCATGGGCTTCGCGCCGGTGTGCGAGGTCGCTGGCGACGGCATGACCGTCGTCGACAAGCTGCACGCCGGCTACGGCGAGAGCATCACCGACCGCCAGGGCAAGATCATGAGCAGCGGCAACGAGTACCTGAAGAAGGAGTGGCCGAAGCTCGACTACATCAAGTCGGTGCGCCTCGAGGACCCCGCCGCAGCGGCGACCTCGAGCTCGGCGGCCCCCTCCGCGAAGCCGTCCGCTGCGCCTTGATCGCGGCTCACCTCGAGGGGAACGTCTCCTTGAACCACGCCGTCTCGTGGTGATCGAGCGCGCTCGGATCCGGTGAGAACGTCGGATCGAGGTGGGCGTGCAGCAGCCCGAGCGTGCGAAAGTCTCGCTGGCTCACCACCGCGATGCCCGCGCGCAGCAGCAACGCCGCGGCGACGCCGACGCCGTTCGTGAACCTGCGGACCGGGACCAGGCGGCAGCCGTCGGAGATCACCTGCGTGCCGCAGGCGGCGCTCATGTCCGTGAGGATCGCGAGCTCGACGCGGTGCTCCGTCGCGTGGTCGAGCATCGCCCTCGCCCCTCGCACCATCTTCTCGGTCAGGTCGACGCCGTGCTCATCGAGCACGCGCGCGGCGCCGTCGAGCACGGCGTGGCCGTCTCCGCCGTGGATGTCGGGCATCGTTCGGGGGGTCCCGATGGCGAAGTCCTCCGGGCAGAAATTCGTCACGCGCACGCACGCGAGCCTGGCGAGCGCGGGGAGCTTCGCGCCGAGCCCGTAGTCGGTCGCCTCGACCCCACACGGCCGCCCCGCGAGGCAGCCGCTCACCAGCACCCGCAGCGGGTCGTCTGCGGTCGGATGGCGGACCTTCGCGAGCGCCTCGGGGTGTCTGGGAAGCCGCATCACGAGAGGATACCCGCGCCTACGCGCCGCGCGGTCGCTCGTGTAGCGTAGCCGGCCACGCCGATGACGAACTACCAGAGCGGCTTTGGCAACGAGCACGCGACCGAGGCGATCCTTGGCGCGCTGCCGATCGGTCGAAACTCCCCGCAGCGCGCGCCGTTCGGGCTCTACGCCGAGCAGCTCTCCGGCACGGCGTTCACGGCGCCGCGCGCGGAGAACCGGCGGACGTGGATGTACCGCCTGCGGCCGAGCGCAGCGCACGGCTCGTTCCGTCCGCGCGCGGCGAGGTCGCTCGAGAGCGGCCCGTTCGAGAAGCTTCCGCCCTCGCCGAACCGCCTGCGCTGGAGCCCGTGTCCCCTCCCGAGCGAGCCGACCGACTTCGTCGAGGGCCTGTTCACGCTGGCCGGCAACGGCTCGCCCAGCGCGGGCGCGGGGATCGCCGTTCACCTGTACGCCGCGAACCGCTCGATGGTCGACTCCGTCTTCTTCGACGCCGACGGCGAGCTGTTGATCGTGCCGCAGCTCGGCGCCCTGAAGATCGCCACCGAGCTCGGCGTGCTCGAGGTGTCTCCCGGGGAGATCGCCGTCATCCCGCGCGGCGTGCGCATGCGGGTCGAGCTCACCGGCCCCGAGGCGCGCGGCTACGTCTGCGAAAACCACGGCGCCCTCTTCCGCCTGCCGGAGCTGGGCCCGATCGGCTCGAACGGCCTCGCGAACGCGCGCGACTTTCTGACCCCCGTCGCGGCCTTCGAAGACGTCGAGCGGCCGACGCGCCTGATCCAGAAATTCCAGGGCGGGCTGTGGGAGACCGACCTCGAGCACAGCCCGCTCGACGTCGTCGCCTGGCACGGCAACCTCGCGCCGTACAAATACGATCTGGCGCGCTTCAACACGATCGGCACGGTGAGCTTCGACCACCCCGACCCCTCCATCTTCACGGTGCTCACCTCGCCGAGCGACACGCCAGGCACCGCAAACTGCGACTTCGTCATCTTCCCGCCGCGCTGGATGGTCGGGGAGGACACGTTTCGCCCGCCGTGGTTCCACCGCAACGTGATGAGCGAGCTGATGGGCCTCGTGCACGGCGTGTACGACGCGAAGGCCGCGGGCTTCGCGCCTGGCGGCGTGTCGCTCCACAACTGCATGAGCGCTCACGGGCCCGATCGCTCGACCTACGACCAGGCCGTCGCCGACGCGCTCGCGCCGACGAAGATCAAGGACACTCTGGCCTTCATGTTCGAGAGCCGCGCGGTGATCTGTCCGACGCGCGCCGCGATGCAGGCGTCGTGGCGCCAGGGCGACTACGACGCGTGCTGGGCCGGGCTGAAGAAGGCAGAGCTGCCGAAGGCGGCGCTCCCGCCCCGCTGATCGGGGCCGGCCGCGCGGCCCGTGGTGAGCGCTACTGCAGCTGGTACGTCAGCACGCGGTTCGGGTTCGAGCCGACGAGCGACAGCGTGATGCCGTCGGAGGAATACGTCTGCGTCAGATCGAACTCCTGCGGGCAGTCGAAGGCGAGGATGAGATCTTCGGCGTTCGTCGTGTAGGTCGCCGAGCCGCGCGTCGGCAGGCCCTCGTTGGTCACGTTGATGGAGTCGAGGTCGGTCGCGGTGAACACCAGCGTCTCGCGGTAGCTCGAGGGGCCAGGGGTGTCGGTGTTGTAGATGGTGACCGCGGTCAGCTCGTACGTGCCCGCGGTGATCGCGCCGCCGGTCATCGCGGGGGGCGCGCCGGCGTTCGCCGTCTCGGTCACCAGCGCGGCGACGCTCTCGAGCTCGTTGCAGGTCATCGGAACGAAGCCACCGCCGCTGCCGCCCTCACCGGACGAGCCTCCCGCGGGAGCGCCGCCCTCGAACGTGCCACCGCCGCCGCCCTCGGCTTGGCCACCCTGGGCCTGGCCGCCGCCGCCGGTCTGGCCGGAGGCGCCGGTGCCCTCGGAGTCTCCGCAGGCGGCGAGGGCGAACGAGAGCGACACGACGTAAGGGAGCCAAGCGCGCATGGCCCTCACGGTAGAGGTCCGTGCCAGGTCGCGCAAGGCGGCGCCGCAGCTACCGGCTCGCGACGACCGTGAAGGCGCCCGCGTCGAAGGCCACGCCGTTCACGAGGACCTCCACGGCGTGGCGGCCCGGACGCGGCGCTCGCGTGGTGTGCACGCGCAGGCTCACCCGCTTCGAGAGGGTCACCTCGTCGTCGGGCGCGAGCTCGACGCGCGCGACCTTGAACACCTTCGCGCCCTTGCCCGCGACCGCCTTCACGAAGTGGACCCGCAGATCGACGAGCAGCGACTGCGAGCGCCTCGCCGTGGAGCGCAGGGTGAGCGCGACCGCGACGTCCCCGCCGATCGCCACGCCGCGCGGCTCGAAGCGGCACGAGGCGAGCTCGACCCGCGGAGCTCCGCCGTAGCCGACGAGCTCGAGGGCGCGCGGCACACCTCGCTTGATGGCCGAGCGCAGCGCGTGCTCGACGAGGGCGCGACGCTCCGGCGTGGCGCGCACCAGCCAGCGCGCGCAGGTGTCGAGCGCCAGGCCTGGGTGCACCTTGGTCAGGTCGTTCAGGTTGTTCGCGACGCTGCGCCGCACGAGGGGCGTCGGGTCGTCCTTCAACCGCTCGAGCAGCGCCACCACCTCGTCGGGGTGGTCGTCGAGGTAACCCACGCGCGAGCCCCAAGGCAGCCGCAGCCTCGTGCCCTCCGACGCCAGCCTCCGCACGTGCGGGCTCGGGTCGGCCGTCCAGCCCTCGAGGACGGGCAGGGTCTCCCTGGGGTAGCGGTCGAGGAACGAGCGGATGCTGAACTCGGCGGTGAAGCGCTTGGTCAGCTCGTATTGGGCGCGCATCGACAGCTCGAAGTGGTCGAGCCCGCGCTCGGCCACGTACACCAGGTGCGGCATGTAGAAGAAAGGCCCCATCCCCGCGCCTTGCAGCTCGTCCCTCGCGTGCTCCGGCCCGATCGACGCGAGCAAGATCTCGATCCCCTCCGGGTAACGCTCCGGCAGGTGCGCGCCGAGGGCGTCGGCGATGTGGCGGGCCCGGCCCATCAGCTCGAGCCCGTCGAGGCCTCGCGAGGCTCGCCGGCGAAATGCGGCGTGCTCGAAGCTCGGGTACACCCGGCGCACGCTCTGTCCCAGGCGCTCGACGAGCGCGGCGGAGAAGAAGGACTTGAGCGGCTCGGCCACGGATGCTCCTCACGGACGCCACGGCGGCGACGCGCGGTGTAAGCTGCGCGGCCATGGCATGGTTCGATCGCGTTCGGCCCCGACACGACGGCGCCTTGGCCGCGACGGTCGGTGGGATCATCGACCGCGTCAAGCACCGCAACGCCGCGCTCGAGCTCGACGAGAGAGATCGCCTCGACGGGTCGGCGTGCCTGGTCACCGGCGCGAACCGCGGCCTCGGGCTGGCGATCGCGAAGGACCTCGCGCGCCGCGGGGGCGACCTCATCCTCGCCTGTCGCAGCGGCCTCGACGCCGCGCGCGCCGACGTCGCCTCGGCGGCGCACGAGCGCGCCTCGGTCGAGGCGCGGGAGCTCGATCTGGCGCGGCTCTCCTCGGTCGAGTCGTTCTGCGACCGGCTCGCGGCGGACGGGGTGCGCCTCGACGTGCTCGTCCTCAACGCGGGCGTCGTCCCCCGCGAGGCGCGCAAGACGGAAGACGGCCTCGACGAGAGCTTCCAGGTGAACGTGCTCGCCAACGTGCTCCTGGTCCAGCGGCTGCGCGAGCGTGGCCTCTTCGTCGCCGAGGAAGGCGTGTGGCCGCGCGTCGTGGTCGTCTCCTCCGAGTCGCACCGCAGCGCGCCGCCGCTCGACTGGGACGGCTTCGGGAGCTTCCGCCCGTGGGGGATGCGCGAAGCGGTCAAGCAATACGGCTATGGCAAGCTGCTGCTCCAGACGTGGACGGCCGAGCTGGCGCGGCGCACCCGAGGCGAGCTCGCGGTCCACTCGCTGTGCCCGGGCGCCGTGCGCACCGATATCGGCCGCGAGGCGCCGGGCCTCACGAAGCCGCTGCTCGAGCTGACGATGCGCGCGTTCTTCGTCGAGCCCGAGCGCGCCGCCGCGCCGGCCGTGTACCTCGCGGCCTCGCGGCGGCTCGAGCACGAGACGGGCATCTACCTGCACGGCAAGCGGCGGCGCGAGCCGCGCGAGGACACGCTCGACGCCGACAACGGCCGGCGCATGTGGGAGCGCTCGGCGGCGCTGCTCGAGGCGCTCGGGCACCCGCTCGCGCCCGCCAAGGAGAGAGGATGAGCGACGAAGCGACGAAAAGGGTCATCGACGGCGCGGCGTGGCGCGAGCTGTGCGACGCGCTGAAGAACGCGGGAGACATCGTGCTCGCCGACCCGGCGGCCGACCCGCTCACGCGCGCCGAGGGGTTCCGCTACCTGTCGCGCCTCACGCGCGCCGCGCTCCAGACCTTCGTCGAGCACAACGATCCGCGCGCCCCCGTGCTGCAGCGGGTCGTGCACGAGACGGCGAAGATGGGCGCCGACAACCCCGATATCGTCTACTTCAACGCCGCGGTGAGCGGCGCGGTCGATTACCGCATCCGCGGCCGCCGCGGCAGTGTCCATTACCTATCCTTCGCGACCCAGGTCGGCCATTACGGCAAAGGCCAGGGCATGCCGCCCACCGGCCAGATCGACTCGAGCTCGCTCGCCGTCCGGGCCGACGGCAGCTTCGAGATCCTCCTGTCGTCGACGCCGCCGGCGGCGCTCGCCGAGGGGCAGAGCTACCTGCCGATGACCGCGGAGACGGGCACGGTGATCGTGCGGCAGATCCGGCTGCGCCCCGAGGAGGTCCTCGCGGAGCTCGTCATCGAGCGCCTCGGCGAGGGCGCCCGCCCCGAGCCGCTCACCCCCGAGCTGCTCGACGCGGGCTTTCAGAGCACGGCGATGCTGGTGAACGGGGCGGCCATGCTCTTCTCCGCGTGGACGCGGATGTTCCAGGAGCACGAGAACCAGCTGCCGCGCTTCGACCCCGAGATCTCGAACCGCTTCGGAGGCCTCGCGGACGTCGCCTATTACCACTCGTATTGGCGGCTCGCGCCGGACGAGGCCCTGGTGATCGACGCGAAGCCCCCGCCTTGCGACCATTGGAACTTCCAGCTCAACAACCACTGGATGGAGTCGCTCGACTACCGCTACTTCCGCATCCACACCAACAGCGCGCGCGCGACCCAGCGCGCAGACGGCTCGGTGAGGGTGGTCGTCGCTCACCAAGACCCAGGCGTCGACAACTGGCTCGAGACGGCGGGTCACACCTTCGGGACGATGTGCTTCCGCTGGGTGCGCCCGGAGGGCGAGCCACCTCAGCCGAGCTGTCGCGTCGTGCGGGTGAGCGACGTGCGGGGGCTCGCGTGACGCACGAGACCTCGACCGACTACGCCCACCCCTTTCGGCCCCCGCCGATCCGCTGGGCCAACGCGGCGCTGGGCGCGGTCGCGGGCCTCGGGCCGCTGGGAGTCGATCTCTCTGTGGAGTCGCTCGAGCGCGCGGCGCGGCGGCGCACCAAGCTGTCGGACCTCGGCGACGCGAGCTACCGCGAGCCGCTGTCGCGCCTCGTGCGCTCGATCGAAGACGAGGCGCGGCTGCACCCGGTCGGCCGGCTCATCACGCGCACTCGCCTCGTCTCCGCGCTGGCGAACCGCGCGCGATTGACGGCGCTGTACCGCTCCTTCCCCGAGATCGATCGCCAGCCGCTCACGCGCCCGATCGTCATCGTCGGGCTCCCCAGAACCGGGACGACGCTGCTCCACCGGCTGCTCGCGGGCGACTCGGGCCGCATGCGCGCCCTGATGAGCTGGGAGGCGCTGATGCCCGCGCCGCTGCCAGGCGAGGAGCACCCGAAGGCGCGCATGCTCGGCGCCGAGCGCGGGGAGAAGGCGCTCAAGTACCTGGCGCCGGACTTCTTCGCCGTGCACCCGATCGACGCGCTGGGCCCCGAGGAGGAGATCCTCCTGCTCGACCTGGCGTTTCGCAGCACGGTGCCCGAGGCGACGATGCACGTCCCCTCGTTCGCCGCCTGGCTCGAGGGGGTCGATCAGGGGCCCGCGTACCAGGACATGGCGCGCGCGCTCAAGGCGCTCTCCTGGCAGCGGCGCCCCGCCGCCCGCGAGTGGCGCTGGGTGCTCAAGACGCCCCACCACCTCGAGTGGCTCGACGAGCTGCCGAAGGTCCTGGAAGACCCCGTCATCGTGTGGACGCACCGCGATCCGCTCGAGGTCGTGCCGAGCTTCTGCAGCATGATCGCCCACGGCCGGGGGGTCTTCAGCGACGCGGTCGATCCGCTCGAGATCGGCAGATCGTGGCTCCGCAAGGCGCAGCGCATGGTCGGGCGCGCGATGGACGCGCGGCCTCGCCTGGGCGAGGACCGGTTCGTCGACATTCGCTACAAAGACCTGATCAAAGATCCGGTCGCCGCGGCGCGGGTCATCCAGGAGCGCGCCGGCCTGACCTTCGACGAGGCGACCGAGCAGCGCATGCGGCGAACGCTCGAGCAGGAGAAGAAGGACCGCCACGGCGTTCACCGCTACGGCCTCGAGCTGTTCGGCCTCACGCCCGGCGACGTGAACGGCGCTCTCGGTAGGTACCGCGAGGCGTACCGGGTCTGAGACTTCCTGCTCGGGCCTTGGTCTTGCCGGCCGCTCGTGCGACCCTATGGGCCCTCGGAGGTCGCTCATGAAGCTCGGCTTTTTCTCGCTTGGTGTCGCGCTCGCTCTGGTCGCCCTCGGCTGCGACGATCCAGACTCGGCCTGCGTGGCCGAGTGCCCCGAGGGCGGCTCCAACGCCGGCGGCTCGGCGGGCGACGGCGGCGCCGCCGAGGGCGGCTCCAATGCCGGCGGCACCTCCCAGGGCGGCGGCGGCGAGGGCGGCAGCACCGCCAACTGGTCGACCCTGATGACCGCCGAGTGGGGGCTCGCACCCGGTCAGGAGCTCACGTCCGACGTCCACACGATCGTCGCCGACCGCGACATCTTCGTCGGCGGCATCCGGCCCATCGATCCCCAGGGCACGCACCACACCGTGCTCGCGCTAGGCAACCTCAACACCGGCAACATCCTCTACGCCTCCGGCGTGGGGACGAACGAGCTCCTCTTCCCCGAGGGGGTCGGCTTCAAGATCCCGCAGGGCGAGACCGTCGTGCTCCAGCTCCACCTGTTCAACCCGACGGGCGAGTCCATCTCGGGGCTGAGCGGCATCGAGATCGTCGAGATCCCCGAGGCCGAGCTGGTGCACGAGGCCGACCTGTACCTCCCCGGGCCGCTCGATCTCTCGATCGCGCCGAACCAGCAGACGGTCGAGTCCAACACCTGCACCGTCGGCGTCGAGCAGACGTACTTCGCGATCTTCCCGCACATGCACCAGCTCGGCACGCACTTCAAAGCCACCGTCACCGTCGACGGCGTCGACACCGTCATCCACGACGACGCGTACAGCTTCGACCACCAGGCGTTCCTGCCGATCGATCCCATCACCCTGAGCCCGGGCGACTCCATCACCACCGAGTGCACCTGGAACAACACCACAGCGAGCACCGTCGGCTGGGGCGAGAGCTCGACCACCGAGATGTGCTTCTCGATCGTCTACCGCTACCCCAAGCAGAACGACGCCGGCTTCTGCCCGTGAGCTGCGAACCCTCCCCCCTCACGGCGTCTCACTCGTGAGGGGGTCTGGGTGACGCGAGCAGCAATCACGTGGAACGCGGCGCCGACCCGAAGCGACGACCTGGGTGAGGTGAACGGGGGTCGCGTGGAGCGCGGCGCCGACCCCGAAGCGACGCTACGGGGGGACATGCCGGCAATGCCCCCTGTTTGTGTCGCACCTTGAGGCTGCAACCGGGGCGTTTTGCCGCTGCTCGGCGGAGAGGCCTCACGACTTGCGGGCAAATCGCGAGGGCGGGTGGCGGCTCGAGCCCCCGACTGCGACGCGACCGGGGAACATGCCGGCTATGCCCCCCGGTCGTGTCGCAGCTATGCCCCCCGGTCGTGAGCGCGTCGCGAGCAGCTCCTCGAGCGGGTTGCCCGGTTCGGGCTCACGAGCGCCCACATGCCGACACGTCACGGTGAGGACAAAAAGCCTCACCGTTGACGGTCTCGCCGCTGCGCCCCGAACATACTCGCAACATGGGGGCAACATGGCGCGGACGTCCGTCTCTCCTCTCCTCTCCTGTGCGTCCTGCCAAGCCCTGAACTGGAGGAAGCGATGTAGCCCAGACAACGCGGAAACCAACTGTCGTGTCCCAGCGGGTTGAAATCCCGTCCGACCAAACGGCGCCGAAAGTCGGAAGCGAGTCTTGCGCGGTCGTAGGCAGCACACGGGCGACCGTGACCGCGAAGCGTAGACAGCGAGCGAGCAGGCTGTGTGATTGGGCCGCGTAATGTGAGAAGTGACGAGAGCCGACGGCCCGGGAGAAGCCGGAAGGCAGCATCGCGAGGAGCAGACTCAGGGCGCGAGCCCGGCGGCGTATGTCCTCGTGGTCTCGTCGCGGTCGTAGAGCAGGGCATGCAGCGAAGGGGACACCAGGGAACAGGAGAGATCCCACCTGCTGGACGAGGGCGACCTCGGACGAAGCACCGCGGCGACGCAAGGAAGCCCGGTGTGGCACGGGAAGTCGGAGCGCCGCGTACGAGCGACGACGTCGGGGAACCGTCTCGAGGACCCGACCGAGCAAAGGCGGCGCCGTGCAGTGGACCTGATCGAGGGCTCAGATGACCGAGACCGAGAGCTCGAACGACATCTCCAGGAGACTCGATCAGATAGCAAGAGCGGCGAGGGCGCGTCCCGGTGCCATCACCACGCTCGCGCACCACATCGACCTCGCGTGGCTGCGCGAGGCGCATCGACGCACTCGGAAGGACGGGGCATGCGGTGTGGACGGACGGAGCAGTGGGGAGTACGCGATGAAGTTGGAGGACAACCTCCGATCGCTGCTCGACCGCGCGAAGTCGGGCACATACCGCGCGCCGCCCGTGCGCCGCGTCCACATCCCGAAGGATGGGAAGGAGACGCGACCTCTCGGGATCCCGACGTTCGAGGACAAGGTGCTGCAGCGCGCAGTCGCGATGCTGTTGGAGGCCGTCTACGAGCAGGACTTTCTGGACTGCTCGTTCGGCTTCCGTCCCGGGCGCTCGGCGCAACAAGCGCTGAGCGTCCTTCAAACGGCGGCGGTGAACAGTGCGGGTGGGTGGGCAATCGAGGTCGACATCCGGAAGTTCTTCGACAGCGTCGATCATGCGGTGCTGAGGGAAGTGCTTCGCCGGCGAGTGCGAGATGGCGTGATCCTGCGCCTGATCGGAAAGTGGCTCAACGCAGGCGTGCTGGAGGACGGCGCGGTGAAGCGCCTCGACTCTGGGACGCCTCAGGAGGGGTAATCTCGCCGATGCTGGCGAACATCCTGCTCCACGAGGTGCTCGACGCGTGGTTCCAGGACGAGGTGAAGCCCCGGCTGCGAGGTCAGGGCACGCTCGTTCGCTACGCGGACGACGCCGTGATGATGTTCTCGACGGAAGCCGACGCGAAGCGTGTGTTCGACGTCTGAGCGAGGCCTCGTGAGTTGAGGGCCGAGACACCCGTCGCGATCACGATGTTCGAGGGGACGCAGAAAAACCCCCTCAGAAAACTTGTTCAAGTTCGTCCGAGGAGGCTCGCCTTGAGGTGTTCAGACAAAAGGCGGGTACATGTTCGATCAGGTCGAGCTGGATCGCGAGTTCTTCGCAGCCCTGGGGCGGGTGGACGCAAAGATCGCGGGGGCGGTGCGTGATGACGGATGCGGGAGGTGCGGCGGACGGCTCCACCGCGGGGACTACGCTCGGAAGCCGCGCGGAGCGCTGATCGCGGCGGCGGGCGAGGCGCTGGTCGTGCGGTTCAGCTTCTGCTGCGGTCGCGAGGGGTGCCGGCGCAGGACGACGCCCCCTTCGCTGCGGTTCCTCGGTCGACGGGTCTACCTCGAGGCCGCCGTGCTGGTGGCGAGCGTGATCGCGGCGATTCGCGGAGCAGGGCGCGGGACGGGGCGTGAGGTCGGGGTTCCGCCGCGCACGCTCGGACGGTGGCTCGGCTGGTGGCGAGGCGCGTTTCTCAAGACCGTCGAGTTCGTCACCCTGGCCGCCGCGCTCGGGTTGGGCACGACCGCGGCGCGCGAGGCGATGCCCGCGGCGCTGTGGGCCGCGTCGCCGGGGTCGGCGGCAGACGAGACCGTCGGCTGGATCGCGCGGCGGCTCGCTCCGCTGACCACGAGCGCGGTGGTTCGATCGTCGGTTCTGAGGGCCGTCCTGTGACTGCGCGGCTCGCGCAGAAGATGGCATAGCCGCGGTTTCGCTCGTCGCGCGTAGGGTCTCCCGGCGCGTGACGATTGCACGTCGCCGCGGAGGTGACCGCTATGGGTCAGGACGACGGCGCGCCTATGCGCGTCCGATGGGCGCGGTTGCGCCTGCAGATCATTGGCACTTTGCTGGCCTCACCGCCCGAGGACGGCGAGCTCGCCACGCGAATCGCCGAGCTCGCGGGACGCACGTGGAAGCACCCGACGATCGACGGCTCGGTGCAGTACTCGGCCAAGACCATCGAGCGTTGGTACTACACCGCTCGCGGCGAGCAGGATCCCTTCCGCGCGCTGGAGCGCAAGGTCCCCAAGCACGCCGGCACCCACCCAGCGATCGGAGACGCCCTCGCGGAGGCGCTCCGCGCGCAGCATCGCGCTCATCCCCGGTGGAGCTACCAGCTCCACCACGACAACATCGTCGCGCTCGGGCGAGAGGACCCGCGGCTCGGCATCGTGCCCGCGTACGTGACCGTGCGTCGCTTCATGCAGGGCGACGGCCTGCTGCGCTTCCGGCGGAGGAAACGACGAGACGACGACGCGTTCGTCCCGCGCGAGATGCGCTCCTACGAGGTGATGCACGTCCACGGCCTCTGGCACCTCGACTTTCACGAGGGGTCGCGTGCCGTACCCACCGCGGACGGCGTGATGACCAAGCCCAAGCTGCTCGGCATCATCGACGACCACTCGCGCCTCTGCTGTCACCTGCAATGGTACCTCGACGAGACCGCCGAGGCGCTCATTCACGGCTTCTGCCAGGCCCTGCAGAAGCGCGGCCTTCCACGCGCTCTGCTCACCGACAACGGCTCGGCGATGCTCGCCGCGGAGACGACCGAGGGGCTTGAGCGGCTCGGCATCACGCACCACACGACGCTCCCTGCGACGCCCGAGCAAAACGGCAAACAAGAGTCGTTCTGGGGCCAGATCGAGGGCCGCCTTCTGCCCATGCTCGAGGGCGAGCCCGCCCTGACCCTCGACCTGCTCAACACCGCGACGCAAGCTTGGGTCGAGCAGGAGTACCACCGCGCCAAGCATCGCGAGATCGGCGAAGCCCCCCTCGACCGCTATATCCGCGCTCCCCAGGTCGGTCGGCCCTGCCCCAGCTCGGACGCCTTGCGCCGAGCCTTCAAGACCGAGATCACCCGCAAGCAGCGACGCAGCGACGGCACGGTCACCGTCGAGGGCGTGCGCTTCGAGGTGCCCAGCGCCTATCGCACCCTCCTGTCGCTGCGGCTCCGCGTCGCGAGGTGGGATCTCTCCTGTGTCGACCTCGTCGACCCGCGCGATGGTCGGCACCTGGCCGTGTTGCTGCCGCTCGACAAGGCGCGCCGCGCCGAGCGCGTGAGGGCTGCGCTCGCGCCCACGCCTCGCGACATCGGCCCGGCCGAGCCCGCCGGCATTGCGCCCCACCTGCGCGCGCTGATGGCCGAGTACGCCGCCACCGGCTTGCCGCCGGCCTTCATCCATCAAGACCCCTACCGGCGCGACGTCGACGACGCCGAGGAAGACCCGACATGAGCACGCTCCTCTCCTCTACGGCCTCAAGTTCAATCCATTCCGCCCCGATGTGCCCATCGACGCGCTCTACACCTCGCCCCAGATCGACAGCTTCCTACGACGCGTCGAGCTCGGCGTCGCCGACGGCGGCTTCGCCATGATCACCGGCGAGCCCGGCACCGGAAAGAGCGTCGCCTTGCGCCTCCTCGCCGAGCGCCTTCGCGCCCTGCCCGATGTCCTCGTCGGCACGCTCGAGCATCCTCAGAGCCGCACCATGGACTTCTATCGAGAGCTCGGCGATCTCTTCGGTGTGCCCCTCGGGGCCCATAACCGGTGGGCTGGCTTCAAGGCCCTCCGCAGCCGATGGGCCGAGCACATCACCTCGACCCGCTGTCGCCCCGTCCTGATCATCGACGAGGCCCAGGAGACCCTCTCGACCGTGTTCAGCGAGCTGCGCACCCTCGCGAGCAAGGACCTCGACTCCAGGCAGCTGCTCTGCGTCGTCTTCGCCGGTGACACCCGTCTGCCTGAGCGACTCCGCTCGCAGGATCTGCTCCCGCTTGGCTCCCGCATCAGGCGACGCCTGCTGCTCGACTTCGCCTCGCGCGACGAGCTGCTGGCCTGCCTCGACCACCTGCTCGCGGCCGCTGGCAACCCATCCCTCATGACTACCGAGCTGAGGGCCACGCTCGCCGACCACGCCGCAGGCAACTTCCGGGTCATGATGAACCTCGCCGACGAGCTTCTCTCCGTCGCCGCCGACCGCGAGCTCGCCCGCCTCGACGAGAGGCTCTTCCTCGACGTCTTCACTCAGCAACCGAAGCCCAAGCCGGCCAAGAAGCGATGACCCCCGTGCGGCCATTGCTCCGCGCCGCCCCCGAGCTCGTCGTGGTCGACCTCGTCGACAACGCCCTCGCGGCGCTCGTGCTCGCCCTCACCCTCGAGCACCCATCGCTCGAGTCACCCGACGACCCCTGGACCTCCGGTCCTCCGACTCTCCGCCGCGCACACCGCCTGGTCCGTGCTGCGCTTCGCCTTCGCCTCGACCTCGACGTCTACCGCCTCGCGGTCGACCGCGCCCTGCGCATCCACCACGTGCTGCCCCGCGACCCGTCCGATGGTCCTCCGTTTTGAGGTCCCTCGATCTACTTGATCGCGGCGCCCTCAAACTACGGGAGCACGCTCAGTCTTGCCGAAGCGATTCGCCAAGTACGGACTCACACTACATCCGGAGAAGACGAAGCTCGTCGCCTTCGAGCGACCAGACCGTCCCTACCGGACCGATCGCGACGACGGTCCGGGACCCCTGCGCCCTGGAACCTTCGACTTCCTCGGCTTCACCATCCACTGGGGCAAGGGCCTCGATGGGAAGTGGCTGGTACAGACACGAACATCCAAGAGCCGCTTCCAGCGCACGCTGAAGGCCATCGCGACGTGGTGCCAGATGCATCGTCACCACGCCATCGGTGATCAGCAGCGCGCGCTGAACCAGAAGCTTCGTGGCCACTACGCCTACTTCGGGAGGCGTGGGAACTCCGGACGCCTCTGGGACGTGTACGCACGCGCCGTTGGAACGTGGCGCAGGTGGTTATCACGTCGATCGCATAGAGCGCAGATCACCTGGTCCGCGATGACACGGCTGCTCGAGCGGTATCCGCTCGCTCGGCCCAGAGCAAGGATCGTCTCGTAGCGAATCCGCCGCACGAGGAGCCGGATGCGGTAGTCCCGCACGTCCGGATCTGTGGGCCCCGGGAAGAATTCCCGGGGCTACCCGACCTCCTGTGCGTCCTGCCAAGCCCTGAACTGGAGGAAGCGATGTAGCCCAGACAACGCGGAAACCAACTGTCGTGTCCCAGCGGGTTGAAATCCCGTCCGACCAAACGGCGCCGAAAGTCGGAAGCGAGTCTTGCGCGGTCGTAGGCAGCACACGGGCGACCGTGACCGCGAAGCGTAGACAGCGAGCGAGCAGGCTGTGTGATTGGGCCGCGTAATGTGAGAAGTGACGAGAGCCGACGGCCCGGGAGAAGCCGGAAGGCAGCATCGCGAGGAGCAGACTCAGGGCGCGAGCCCGGCGGCGTATGTCCTCGTGGTCTCGTCGCGGTCGTAGAGCAGGGCATGCAGCGAAGGGGACACCAGGGAACAGGAGAGATCCCACCTGCTGGACGAGGGCGACCTCGGACGAAGCACCGCGGCGACGCAAGGAAGCCCGGTGTGGCACGTGGGAAGTCGGAGCGCCGCGTACGAGCGACGACGTCGGGGAACCGTCTCGAGGGACCCGACCGAGCAAAGGCGGCGCCGTGCAGTGGACCTGATCGAGGGGCTCAGATGACCGAGACCGAGAGCTCGAACGACATCTCCAGGAGACTCGATCAGATAGCAAGAGCGGCGAGGGCGCGTCCCGGTGCCATCACCACGCTCGCGCACCACATCGACCTCGCGTGGCTGCGCGAGGCGCATCGACGCACTCGGAAGGACGGGGCATGCGGTGTGGACGGACGGAGCAGTGGGGAGTACGCGATGAAGTTGGAGGACAACCTCCGATCGCTGCTCGACCGCGCGAAGTCGGGCACATACCGCGCGCCGCCCGTGCGTGCTGAGCGACAACTACACCTCCCCAGCGACGACAACTACATCGCCCCATCCTTGGAGGCATGACTCGTCGGCCGGGCGCCGGCCCTCCACAGGATGGAGAGGCAGGCAGCTTGCGACCGGTGAGCGACGCTCAAGCGAGGAAACTGATGGAGGAGATGAGCAAGCACGGCCGAATCGGCGACGCCGCGATGAAGGCCGGGATGGATCGGAAGACGGCGCGCAGGTATGTGCAGGCTGGGAAGCTACCTTCGGAGATGGTGGCGCCCCGGGCCTGGAGGACGCGCGAGGACCCGTTTGCGGAGGACTGGGCTGAGGTCGTCGCGCTTCTTGAGGCGACGCCCGAGCTCGAGGCGAAGACCATCTTCGAGGTGCTCGAGGAGCGCCACCCCGGGCGCTACGAGGCCGGGCAACTTCGGACGCTGCAGCGGCACGTGCGCCAATGGCGCGCGGAGCACGGGCCGGACCGCGAGGTCGTGCTCGCGCAGCAACACCGTCCTGGCGAGGCGAGCCAGGTGGACTTCACGTGGGCGACGTCGCTCGGCGTCACCATCATGGGCGCGCTGTTCGTTCACATGCTGTGCGTTTTCACGCTGCCGTTCTCGAATTGGCAGTGGGCGTCGGTCTGCCTGAGCGAGTCGCTGTCCGCGCTTCGGCGCGGCGTGCAAGCGGCCCTGTTTCAGCTCGGCCGCGTGCCGGCCTTCAACCAGACCGACAACTCGACCGCGGCGACGCACCGCATTCCGGATGGCAAGAGCGTGGAGGCGGACGGCGGGAAGCGGCCGTTCAACGAGGAGTACCTCGCGCTGATGCGGCACTTCGGGATGACCGCAAGGACGACAGCCATCGGCGCAAAGGAGCAGAATGGAGATGTCGAGGCGAGCAACGGGGCCATCAAGCGTCGACTCGAGCAAGCGCTGCTCGTTCGAGGCCATCGCGACTTCGAGAGCGTCAGCGCTTGGGAGGAATTCGTGCAGCTCACGCTGCGCAAGGCCAACGAGCGCCGCGGACGCCGTGTCGCCGATGAGCTCCGCGGCGATGCGGCCTCTCGTCGTCGCGAGGCTGGCGGAGTTCACCGAGGAGGACGTGACCGTCTCCGGAGTGGAGCACCATCCGCATCAGACACAACTCGTACTCGGTGCCCTCTCGACTCATCGAGCAGACGGTGCGCGTTCGACTGTTCGAGGACCGCATCGAGGTCTGGTTCGCGGACAAGCTGCAGCTCAGCTGCGAGCGTCTGCGTGGCCGAAACCAGCGCCGCGTTGACTACCGACACATCATTTGGTCGCTGATCTCAAAGCCCGGCGGCTTCGCGCGGTACGTCTACCGCGACGAGATGTTCCCGTCGCTGGTGTTCCGCCGCGCGTACGACGCAATTCAAACTCCGCACCATGGAACAAAGGGTGACCTCGAGTATCTGCGGATCCTCCATCTCGCAGCGAGCACCGTAGAGGCCGACGTCGCAGCGGCGCTCGAGTCTCCTCGCGGAGAGCGCAGCGGTCTCGAGCGACGCCGTGAGGGCGATTGTGTCGACGGCAAGGAGACCCGAGATTCCAGCCCTTTCGCGACCCGACCCCGACGTCGACGAGTACGACTCGCTGCTCGGCGACGGCGTGCTCGAGGAGACCCACCAGCTTCGTGAGGTCGGCACGTGACGACGACGACGACTACGGCGCCGCCGCCTCCCACTCCTGCCGAGTCGCTGGCGATTCTGCTTCGCTCGCTCAAGCTGCCGACGTTTGCGCGCGTGGCAGCCGACGTGGCGCAGAAGGCAGAGCGAGAGGCATGGTCCTTCGGACAGTACCTTCACCATCTCGCCGAGCTCGAGGTCGAGGAGCGTCGGCGCCGCCGCATCGAGCGCTACCTTCGGGACTCGGACTTGCCGGCCGAAAAGACGCTCGCGACCCTCGAGCGTCAGAAGCTCCCGGCGAAGGTACAGAAGCAGCTGCCCACCCTGTGAGGGGGGCTTTGTCGACCGTGGCGACAACCTCCTCGCGTTCGGTCTGCCCGGGCGCGGCAAGTCGCACCTCGTCTGCGCCATCGGTCACGAGCTGGTCAGGCGCGGTCGCCGCGTGCTGTTCACCCCGACGTACGCGCTCGTGCAGCGCCTGCTCGCGGCGAAGCGTGACCTTCGACTCGAGAAGGAGCTCGCGACCCTGGACGGCTTCGACGCCGTCATCCTCGACGACATCGGCTACGTCCAGCAGAACCGCGACGAAATGGAGGTCCTCTTCACGTTCCTCTCCGAGCGCTACGAGCGCAAGACCGTCATCATCACGAGCAACCTCGTCTTCAGCGAGTGGGACCGCATCTTCAAGGACCCGATGACGACGGCGGCGGCCATCGACAGGCTCGTGCACCACTCCGTGATCATCGAGATGACCGGGCCGAGCATCCGCAACGAGGCCGCAAAAAGCGAGGAGACCCGCCGACGACAACTACGTCCGCGTCCACGACACCGATGAAGAACGAACGATCCGAGCAGCCGGAGGACCGAGCATGAAACTTGTGCGCCACCGCAGAAACGCCGACACGAACTCGTCAGGTCGTCGCGCTCGGTCGTCGTCTCGGGGCGCTAAAGCCCGAGCGGGCATGCCGCGAGGAGCGCGGTGAAGCGTTGGGATCAGATTCAGATCA
Source organism: Polyangiaceae bacterium (assembly GCA_016719945.1). Taxonomy (GTDB): domain Bacteria; phylum Myxococcota_A; class Polyangia; order Polyangiales; family Polyangiaceae; genus Xiheicaenibacterium. The sequence goes on from JADJYE010000034.1 coordinate 129,510, forward strand.
TGGAGGCGATGAACGAGAAACGACGACGACAACTACCCCGAGTCAAGGACGAACACGATGGGGGAGATGTAATTGACGTCAATGGGTGGATGTAATTGACGCCGGCCACGGCGCCGCGTCCACATCCCGAAGGACGGAGGAGACGCGACCTCTCAGGATCCCGACGTTCGAGGACAAGGTGCTGCAGCGCGCAGTCGCGATGCTGTTGGAGGCCGTCTACGAGCAGGACTTTCTGGACTGCTCGTTCGGCTTCCGTCCCGGGCGCTCGGCGCAACAAGCGCTGAGCGTCCTTCAAACGGCGGCGGTGAACAGTGCGGGTGGGTGGGCAATCGAGGTCGACATCCGGAAGTTCTTCGACAGCGTCGATCATGCGGTGCTGAGGGAAGTGCTTCGCCGGCGAGTGCGAGATGGCGTGATCCTGCGCCTGATCGGAAAGTGGCTCAACGCAGGCGTGCTGGAGGACGGCGCGGTGAAGCGCCTCAACTCTGTGACGCCTCAAGGAGGAGGTAATCGCCGATGCTGGCGAACATCCTGCTCCACGAGGTGCTCGACGCGTGGTTCCAGGACGAGGTGAAGCCCCGGCTGCGAGGTCAGGGCACGCTCGTTCGCTACGCGGACGACGCCGTGATGATGTTCTCGACGGAAGTCGACGCGAAGCGTGTGTTCGACGTCTTGCCGAAGCGATTCGCCAAGTACGGACTCACACACATCCGGAGAAGACGAAGCTCGTCGCCTTCGAGCGACCAGACCGTCCCCGGACCGATCGCGACGACGGTCCGGGACCCCGCGCCCTGGAACCTTCGACTTCCTCGGCTTCACCATCCACTGGGGCAAGGGCCTCGATGGCGAGTGGCTGGTACAGACACGAACATCCAAGAAACCGCTTCCAAGCACGCTGAAGCCATCGCGACGTGGTGCCAGATGCATCGTCACCACGCCATCGGTGATCAGGCGCGCGACCCTGAAGCAGAAGCTTCGTGGCCACTACGCCTACTTCGGGAGGCGTGGGAACTCCCGGACGCCTCTGGGACGTGTACGCACGCGCCGTTGGAACGTGGCGCAGGTGGTTATCACGTCGATCGCCAGAGCGCAGATCACCTGGTCCGCGATGACACGGCTGCTCGGAGCGGTATCCGCTCGCTCGGCCCAGCAAACGGATCGTCTCGTAGCGAATCCGCCGCACGAGGAGCCGGATGCGGTAGTCCCGCACGTCCGGATCTGTGGGGGCCCCGGAAAAGTTCCGGGCTACCCGACCTCTCGTCTCCTCTCCTCTCCCGTGCGTCCCCAAGCCTGAACTGGAGGAAGCGATGTAGCCCAGACAACGCGGAAACCAGCTGTCGTGTCCCAGCGGGTTGAAATCCCGTCCGACCAAACGGCGCCGAAAGTCGGAAGCGAGTCTTGCGCGGTCGTAGGCAGCACACGGGGCGACCGTGACCGCGAAGCGTAGACAGCGAGCGAGCAGGCTGTGATTGGGCCGCGTAATGTGAAAGTGACGAGCCGACGGCCCAGGGGAGAAGCCGGAAGGCAGCATCGCGAGGAGCAGACTCAGGGCGCGAGCCCGGCGGCGTATGTCCTCGTGGTCTCGTCGCGGTCGTAGAGCCCAGGAGCATGCAGCGAAGGGGACACCAGGGAACAGGAGAGATCCCACCTGCTGGACGAGGGCGACCTCGGACCGAAGCACCGCGGCGACGCAAGGAAGCCCGGCTTGGCACGCAAAGGAGCGTCGGGCGCGTACGAGCGACGACGTCGGGGGAACCGTCTCGAGGGACCCGACCGAGCAAAGGCGGCGCCGTGCATGGGCGATCGAGGGCTCAGATGACCGAGACCGAAGGCTCGAACGACATCTCCAGGAGACTCGATCAGATAGCAAGACGGCGAGGGCGCGTCCCGGTGCCATCACCACGCTCGCGCACCACATCGACCTGGCGTGGCTGCGAGGGCGCATCGACGCACTCGGAAGACGAGGCATGCGGTGTGGACGGACGGGCAGTGGGGAGTACGCGATGAAGTTGGAGGACACCTCCGATCGCTGCTCGACCGCGCGAAGTCGGGCACATACCGCGCGCCGCCCGTGCGCCGCGTCCACATCCCGAAGGATGGGAAGGAGACGCGACCTCTCGGGATCCCGACGTTCGGAGACAAGGTGCTGCAGCGCGCGGTCGCGATGCTGTTGGAGGCCGTCTACGAGCAGGACTTCTGGACTGCTCGTTCGGCTTCCCGTCCCGGGCGCTCGGCGCAACAAGCGCTGAGCGTCCCTTCAAACAACGGCGGTGAACAGTGCGGGTGGGTGGGCAATCGAGGTCGACATCCGGAAGTTCTTCACAGCGTCGATCATGCGGTGCTGAGGGAAGTGCTTCGCCGGCGAAGTGCGGATGGCGTGATCCTAGCCTGATCGGAAAGTGGCTCAACGCAGGCGTGCTGGAGGACGGCGCGGTGAAGCGCCTCGACTCTGGGACGCCTCAAGGAGGGTAATCTCGCCGATGCTGGCGAACATCCTGCTCACGAGGTGCTCGACGCGTGGTTCCAGGACGAGGTGAAGCCCCGGCTGCGAGGTCAGGCACGCTCGTTCGCTACGCGGACGACGCCGATGATGTTCTCGACGGGCCGACGCGAAGCGTGTGTTCGGCGACTCTTGCCGGCGACCCCGATTCGCCAAGTACGGACTCACACTACATCCGGAGAAGGGGAAGCTCGTCGCCTCCAGCGACCAGACCGTCCTCACCGGACCGATCGCGACGACGGTCCGGGACCCTCGCCCTGGAACCTTCGACTTCCTCGGCTTCACCATCCACTGGGGCAAGGGCCCTGAGAGTGGCTGGGTACAGACACGAACATCCAAGAGCGCTTCCCGCGCACGCTGAAGCCATGCGACGTGGTGCCAGATGCATCGTCACCCACGCCATCGGTGATCAACAGCGCGCGCTGAACCAGAAGCTTCGTGGCCACTACGCCTACTTCGGGAGGCGTGGGAACTCGGACGCCTCTGGGACGTGTACGCACGCGCCGTTGGAACGTGGCGCAGGTGGTTATCACGTCGATCGCATAGACGCAGATCACCTGGTCCGCGATGACACGGCTGCTCGAGCGGTATCCGCTCGCTCGCCCCAGAGCAAGGATCGTCTCGCAGCGAATCCGCTGCCAGTTCGCAGGCTCATGGGGCCAGCCTTGCAGGGACATGGGGCCAGGGAGGCGAGCGGAAACGACTTCACCGGAGAGTGCCGCGTCGCTTGTTCT
>JADJYE010000035.1 GCA_016719945.1 Polyangiaceae bacterium
CTCCTCCCGTGCGTCCTGCCAAGCCCTGAACTGGAGGAAGGATGTAGCCCAGACAACGCGGAAACCAACTGTCGTGTCCCGCGGGTTGAAATCCCGTCCGACCAAACGGCGCCGAAAGTCGGAAGCGAGTCTTGCGCGGTCGTAGGCACACGGAGACCGTGACCGCGAAGCGTAGACAGCGAGCGAGCAGGCCGTGTGATTGGGCCGCGTAATGAGAAGTGACGAGAGCCGACGGCCCGGGAGAAGCCGGAAGGCAGCATCGCGAGGAGCAGACTCAGGGCGCGAGCCCGGCGGCGTATATCCTCGTGGTCTCGTCGCGGTCGTAGAGCAGGGCATGCAGCGAAGGGACACCAGGGAACAGGAGAGATCCCAACTGCTGGACGAGGGCGACTCGACGAAGCACCGCGGCGACGCAAGGAAGCCCGGTGTGGCACGTGGAAGTCGGAGCGCCGCGTACGAGCGACGACGTCGGGGGAACCGTCTGAGGGACCGACTGAGCAAAGGCGGCGCCGTGCAGTGGATCCCGATCGTGGCCTAGTTGACCGAGACCGAGAGCCTCGAACGACATCCCCAGGAGACCTGATCAGATAAAGAGCGGCGAGGGCGCGTCCCGGTGCCATCACCACGCTCGCGCACCACATCGACCTCGCGTGGCTGCGCGCGAGCGCACCGACGCACCTCGGGACGACGGGGTATGCGGTGTGGACGGACGGAGCAGGGGGAGTACGCGATGAAGTTGGAGGACAACCTCCGATCGCTGCTCGACCGCGCGAAGTCGGGCACATACCGCGCGCCGCCCGTGCCGCGCGTCCACATCCTGAAGGATGGGAAGGAGACGCGACCTCTCGATCCCGACGTTCGAGGACAAGGTGCCGCAGCGCAGTCGCGATGCTGTTGAGGCCGTCTACGAGCAGGACTTTCTGACTGCTCGTTCGGTTTCCGTCCTGGGCGCTCGGCGCAACAAGCGCTGAGCGTCCTTCAAACGGGGCGGTGAACAGTGCGGGGTAGGTGGGCAATGAGGTCGACATCCGGATGTTCTTCGACAGCGTCGATCATGCGGTGCTGAGGAAGTGCTTCGCCGGCGAGTGCGAGATGGCGTGATCCTGCGCCTGATCGGAAAGTGGGCTCAACGCAGGCGTGCTGGAGGACGGCGCGGTGAAGCGCCTCGACTCTGGGACGCCTTAAGGAGGGGTAATCTGCCGATGCTGGCGAACATCCTGCTCCACGAGGTGCCTGACGCGTGGTTCCAAGACGAGGTGAAGCCCCGGCTGCGAGGTCAGGGCACGCTAGCCTCTTTGCTACGCGGACGACGCCGTGACGATGTTCTGACGGAAGCCGACGCGAAGCGTGTGTCCGACGTCTTGCCGATGCGATTCGCCAAGTACGGACTCACACTACATCCGGAGAAGACGAAGCTCGTCGCCTTCGAGCGACCCAGACCGTCCCTACCGACCGATCCGCGACGACGGTCCGGGACCCCTGCGCCCTGGAACCTTCGACTTCTCGCTTCACCATCCACTGGGGCAAGGGCCTCGATGGGAAGTGCGGCTGGTACAGACACGAACATCCAAGAGCCGCTTCAGCGCACGCTGAAGGCCATCGCGACGTGGTGCCAGATGCATCGTCACCACGCCATCGGGATCAGGCAGCGCGCGCCGAACCAGAAGCTTCGTGGCCACTACGTCTACTTCGGGAGGCGGGAACCTCGACGCTCTGGGACGTACGCACGCGCCGTTGGAACGTGGCGCAGGTGGTTATCACGTCGATCGCATAGAGCGCAGATCACCTGGTCCGCGATGACACGGCTGCTCGAGCGAAAATCCGTTCGCTCGGCCCAGAGCAAGGATCGTCTCGCTGCGAATCCGCCTTATCGAGGAGCCGGATGCGGTAGTCCCGCACGTCCGATCCAGGGGGCCCCCGGAAGAAATTCCCGGGCTACCCCGACCGGCGCGCTCGTTCTGGGCGCGCTCACTCCCGCCTGCGTCATCCGCGGCTCCGACTTCGACAACGACCCGTTCATGGACGCGGGCGAGGGCGGGGACGAGCGGACGACGCCGCGTCGGGAAGAGGTCCCCGAAGAGGACGAGGACATGTCCGAGCCCGAGGCCCCGAGGACGAGCCGCCCGCGCTCGTCGAATTGCCGATGGCGGGCGGGAGCCGGGGGTGAGCCTCTACGTCGACCCCCTGCGCCGAGGACAAGCCCTGGTCGGGTTCGGCGGGTACCCTCGATAGCCGCGGCTGGCACGGCGTCATGGCGGCCGGCTGCGCCGAGCCCCACCCTGGTGCAGGCCGAGGACGGCTCGTACTCGGTGGAGGTCGGCGAGCCGATCGCCATGCCGCTGCACGGAACGAACGGCTCGGAGCCTTGGATCAGCGCATGCCCGGCCGGGGAGGTCGTCGTCGGCTTCGCTGGGCGCTCCGGGCGCTCCTCGACCAGCTCGAGCCTCGCCTGTGCTCCCTTCCATCGTCGTCGTCACCGAGGCGGGCGTGGAGGTCGGGACCGGCGAGCCTCACTTCCTGCTCGCGGTGGGCGGCGAAGGCGGGAGGCGTTCGAGCCGCTCCTCTGCGAGCCGGGGCGGGTAGGGATGGTCAGCCGGATGCGCGCCGGCGAGTCCATCGACGCCCTCGGGGATCCGTGCGGGTCCCTCGCGGTCGAGCTGGATTAGGATCCCATGGGGGGACGCCCCTCGACCCGCTGCTCGCACAGGTCATGGCGAACGAAGAGGGACGGCGGGCTCCCGCATCCCCCATAGCGACAGCGCCCACGGACATGCCGGGCATGTCCTCGGGTCGTCGCCGCGGACTGTGTGGCGCCCGGGGCATGGTTCGACGACAGCTACCGGGAGCATTCGCCCAATGGTTGTCCTCGCTGTCGTCGAAAGCGTTCGCCGCCTACCTCCGGGCGCTGATCTCCGCGGGGATCGGGCAGGCAAGCCGCGAACAGGTCGCTTTGGCGACGGGTTCGGCGACGGCTACCGGGGAGCATTCGCCCAATGGGTGGCCTCGCTGTCGCCGACCCAGCGACGTACGGTGCGCCTTCTGCCCCTACTCCAGCGCGGCGCGCAGCTCTTCGGCCATGTGATCCATGAAGGCGCGCACGCGCGGGTGTGGCGCAGCTCCGGCGCCGTGAGGATCCAGAGGTCTCTGCGCGCGAAGGATCGCCGGGGCCGAGGCAACACCAAGGAGGGGTCGGCCTCGCCCTCGAAGCGCGCGAGGAACTGCACGCCCGCGCCCGCGGCGATGAGGTCGTGCATCGCCGCGGCGCCGGTGTCGACGCGCAGGACGACGCGCGCGCCGGGGGCGTGCTCGGCGAGCCACGCGTCGAGCCATTGGGCGTTGAGACGTTCGTCCCAGGCGATCCACGGGTAGGCGCCGAGCGGCGCGTCGGCGCCCACCCGGTCGACCAGCGCGCGGGAGGCGTATACGTCGAACTGCACGCCGCCGAGCCGTCGTCCGACGAGGTGCTCCGGCGGGGTGTTGTTGAGGCGCAGCGCGACGTCAGCCTCGCGGCGCGTGAGCGAGACCTCGTCGTCCGTCGCGGTCACCGTCAGCGCGACCTCGGGGTGCGCCGCCACGAAGGACCCGAAGGCCCGGTGGAAGCCGCGCAGCACCAGCTCCATCACCGACACCCCGCAGCGCGCCCGCGAGGCGTTCGTCGCGGCCGAGCACCCGGCTCTCGAGCGCCAGGGTCTCGGCCTCCAAACGCGCGGCGACGGCCACCAGATCTTCCCCGCCGCGGTGGCGGCGTAGCCCTCGGGGCCCACCTCGAACAGGGTCGCGCCGACGCGCTCCTCGAGCGCGCGCAGTCGGCGGCTGACCGTCGTGGTGTCTCACCCGAGGCGCTCCGCGGCGGCGCTGAGGGTGCCGCCGCGCGAGCGCCAGGGCGTAGCGGAGGTCGTCCCAGTGCACCTGTGCATCCTCGCACAGGGCGCGCGCGAATTCGTGGATGGTGCGAGCGCGTCGGACCCCAGGATGGGTCGCATGACCAGCTCAGCGAGCGAGACGATGCGTGCGGTTGAGGTCACCCACTACGGAGATCCTGGAGTCCTGCGGGTGCGGGCGGTGCCCCGCCCGACGGTGAGCGCCGGCGAGCTGCTGGTGCGGGTGCGGGCGTCCACGGTGTCGTCCGGCGACGCGCGCGTACGGGCGATGCGCGTGCCTCCCGGGATGAAGCTCCTGGGCCGCCTCGCGCTGGGCTGGCGTGGCCCGCGGCGCGCGGTGCTGGGCACCGACCTCGCCGGTGAGGTGGTGGAGGTCGGCGCGGGCGTCACCCGCTTCCGCGTGGGCGACGCGGTGGTGGCCTTCGTGGGCGCGGCCATGGGCGCCCACGCGGAGTACGTGAAGCTGCGCGAGGACGCGCCGCTCTTGCCGATGCCCGAGGGGCTGTCGTGGGAGGAGGCCGCGGCGCTGCCCTTCGGCGCCTGCACCGCGCTGCACTACCTGCGGCGCGAGGCGCGGCTGCAGCCGGGCGAGCGAGTGCTGATCCTCGGGGCGTCGGGCGCGGTGGGCGCGGCGGCGGTGCAGATCGCCAGCCACGACGGCGCCGAGGTCACCGCGGTGTGCAGCGCCGCGAACGCCGCGCTGGCGCGTGAGGCTCGGCGCGAAGGAGGTCCTCGACTACAACACGCACGACTTCACGCGCGGCTCGGAGACGGTTGACGTCGTGATGGATTGCATCGGGGACTGACTACGCGCGCTGTGCGCGGGTGCCAGCCCCGGCGGCCGACTGCTGCGGGTGGTGTGTGGGCTCGGCGGGTTGGTCGCGGCGCTCTGGCAAGGGCGCCTCAGCGGCCACCGGGTCATCGCCGGCGTGTCGCCTGGCAACCTCGAGGACCTGAGCGCGGCCCTGGACCTGGCCCGCGAGGGTGCGCTGCGCCCGGTGATCGACGCGACCTTCCCGCTCGCGCGGGTCGCCGAGGCGCACGCGCGGGTGGACTCCGGCCGCAAGCGCGGGAGCGTCGTGCTCGCGATGGCGTGAGCGCAGGGGCGCGCCAGCGCGAAGCTCAGGCCGCGATCACCACGGCCACGCCAAAGACCGCGAGCCCCGCGCCGACCCAGCGCAGCCTCGGGATCTTCTCTCCGAGCAGCGCCGACAGCAGCAACACCCAGACCGCCGCGCTCTGATTGAGCAGGGCGGCGCGTGAGGCGGTCCCGTATTTCATGCCGCCCAGCCAGAGGATCATCGCCACGTACGCGCCGAGGATCGTCGCTGGAATCATCACCCGCCACGACGCGCTGGGCACGAACACGGACAGCGCCCGCCGAGCCTGCCCTGCTGCGGCCTGGAACGCGAAGAGCGCGCTGGTGCCCGCCACCAGGCGGATGGTCGTGGCCTCGATCAGCGAGCTCGCGCCGAGCGCTGGCTTCGCCACGACGACCCCGAGGGCCGTCGACATGACCCCCGCGATCGCGAGCGCTACGCCGCGCCGGTCGATCGGGGTCGCCACGCCGCCGCTCTTCCCCCGCCAGCTCACCAACAAGAGCCCAAGGACGATCAGCGGCGCGCCGATCGCGATGCCCGGGCCCAGTCGCTCCCCCAAGAGGAGCGCGCTCAGCGCGACCACCGTGGGTGAGTAGGTGCAGTCGGTCACGGCCGCGACCGAGGCGTCGAGCCGCCTCAGCCCGGCCAAGAACAGGGTGTCACCGACCGCCAGGCCGAGCACCCCGCTCACCGCGAGCAGCGCCCAGTCTCGCGGGCTCCGGCCCAGGTCGAGCGCGCCCCCCGTCGCGATCATGGTTGCGACCAGCATCCCGGTCGCGAGCACGTTCTTGAACAGGTTCAGGCCCGCCGGGTCTACGTCCTTTGCGCGCCGGAAGAGCAGGATCGAGCACGCCCAGGCCAGGGCGCAGCCGAGCGCCATCGCGTCGCCGAGCCAGGAAGCCAGGGGGCCGATCACCCGCCAGCGGGAGCAATCGTCACGATCGCCGGATCCCCCGAGGGCGGGCTGGTGACACGCAGGATCGGCCCCGCCTCCTCGATCTCGCAGCCGTCGCATTGCACGGCGTAGCCCGAGGGGTAGACGCGCGACGGCACCGATATCTCCGTCGGCGCGGAGATCGCCGGGTCTGCCCGGTAGCTGAGCGTGAAGGTCGAGGTCGCCGCGTCGAACGCGTAGCTCAGCGGGTCGCCGGCGACGCGCTCGGGCCACGGACGGACCAGCGTCGAGACCAGCGGCTCTCGCTCGGCGCCCTCGTCGTCGAGCAGGCTGTACCCGCCGCCCCGGTCGTAGGCCCAATAGGTCGTGCCGGCGGCCAGCGCGCCGAACGCGTCGTATTCGGCCGTCATGTACTCGACGATGCCCGGCGCGTCGGCCATGCCCCCGTACTCGCCAATCCAGAGGCCGGCCCCGAGCGCCTCCGCCTCCTCGGCGAGGTCTCGCGCATTGGCGAGCACCGCGTCGCGGCGCGCGGAGTCGAAGCCCATCCCCGACTCGGCTTCGCTGTCGTACGAGTGCGGCGAATAGACCACGTCCGCGAAGGGCATCTTCGTCAGCCCCGTGGGGATGCCCAGGTTCCGGCTCGACCCGGGCTCGAGGAAGGCGATCCACGTGGGGCGCAGCTCGCGGATCTTCGGGACCAGCTCCTCGTAGAACCCCTGCAGCACGGAGGCCTCGAACGCCGTGACGGTGTACGAGCCCCAATAGGGCTCGTTGATCGGGTCGAACCCCACGATGACGTCGTCGTAGCCCTCGAGCCGCGCCGCGACCCGACGCCAGGCCTCGGCGTATTCGGCGCGCAGCTCCGGCGAGCTCCAGAACTGATCGTAGCAGGCGATCACCTCGGGGCTCAGGTAGTTGAAAAACCACTGGCTCGGGTTCGGCTCGAACGCCTCGTAGTGAGCCTCGTCGCAGGTCCAGCGCGGCGCGCCGTCGCCGCCTCCGCTCGCGAAGCCCTCGCCGTAGACGTCCTGGTGCAGGTCGAGCACGACGAGCAGCCCCGCCTCGCGCGCCCAGTCCATCCGCTCGGCGAGCGCGTCCAGGTAGGCGTCGTCGAAGACCCCGCGCTCGGGCTCGACGGCGGCCCACGTGATCAGAAACCGCACGGCGTTCATGCCCCACTCCGTGCGCACGCGCGAGAAGTCCGCCGGTCCGTGGAAGGAGAAGTACGGCGCGGCCTTGTGCGCGCCGGCGAGGTTCACCCCCCGCAGGAGCAGCGCGCGCCCCTCGTCGTCACGAATGAAGCCACCGCGCACCCGGCTCTGCGCCTCCGGCGGCGGGGCCTCGGCAGGGTCGCCACACCCGAGGCTCGAGACGGTCAGCGCGACCCCGACCAGCGTCAGGGCGGGCAGCGAGCAGGCGACGCGAGATCTCACGCGCACGATGTTGGCCGTCCCGAGGGGCGACGTCCAGGCCGAGCAAGCCTGGTATCGTGCCTCGTGCTCTCCGATCCGTACGCCTCCCAGCTCGGCCATGTCCTCCTGAAGCTCATCAGCGAGACGAACGGGCTCACGCTCGCGCACACGCTCGATCTCGCCCTGCGCTCGATGCTCGTCGACGAGCGGCCCGAGGTCGCGACGGCGCTGCGCGGGTTCCAGGACCTCGTCTACGCCTACCACCGAGACCCGACGGACATCCGCAGCGTGCTCGACCACGAGGTCGCGCGCACGCTCGGAGGCATCTTCCGCGCCTTCCCTCTCCGCTTCCGCGAGGAGCACATCCACCTCACCGGCGCGCTGACCGCCGACTTCGTCTACCCGCGCCTCGCGGCGCTGCTCGAGGGCCCGCACCGCGCGAGCTACGAACAGAAGATCCGCGAAGCCTACGGGGACGAGGCGCTGCCGATCCGATCGGAGGCCGACGTCGACCGCCTGCTCCGCCTCCAGGAGGGCATGGGCTTCTCGCGGTACCTGCAGATCCTCACGCTCGGCAAGCTCGTCCTCGTCGACCAGGAGGCCCACCGCGACGCGGCCTACCACATGGCGGCGCGCCTGTACCGCGACGACAACATCGGCCGCATCCGGCTCAAGTTCACGTTCTCGCGAGCGACGAGCAGCGCCGCCGATGCCCTGCCGGGCCCCGAGGTCAGCCCCGAACAGGTCGTGCTCGGGCTGTACGAGGGCTTCGAGGCCTTCCGGCGCGAGCACCCCGACTTCGACTACGTGCTCTCGCCCAGCTTCCGAAAGGAGGCGAGCGCCTTCGACAGCCAGCGCTTCGCGAGCAAGGCAGAGTCTTTTCTCCACCACGTCGACGAGATCCTCGGCCTGATCGCCAAGCACCCCTTCCTGCGCGACAAGATGACCGACGTCGACACCGTCGGCGACGAGCGCCACCATTACCGCAAGGCTCACTTCGAGGAGATGCGCCCGGGCATGCGCAAGCTCGCGAGCCGCGGCTTCCGCGTTCGCTCTCACCACGGAGAGACCTGGCATTGCCTTCGCCGCGGGGTCCAGTCGGTCGACAACGCCATGAACATCTGGCACATCGACACGCTCGAGCACGGCGTCAGCCTGGGGGTGAACCCGAACTTCTACTTCCATATGGTGTTCGAGCGCGTCATGGCGCTGAACGGCAAGGGCAAGCCGGTCCCCCCAGAGCAGCGCCGAGTATCGCGAGATCGACGACATGGATTGGCGAGGCCGCCGCGACGTCTGCGACAAGCTCGCGCGCGGCGAGCCTCTCGGAGCTGACGAGATCCGCAAATTCATCAGCGTCAAGTTTCACGCCGCGCGCGAGGTCGAGCACTACCAGCACGACGTGCTCAACCGCATGATCAACAAGGACGTCTCGCTGGTCAGCCTGCCGACCTCGAACGTCAAGCTCACCCAGTCCCTCGCGACCTACAAGGCGCACCCCTTCACCTGGTGGGAGAAGAAGGGGGTCGAGCTCGGCGTCGGCACCGACAACGACGTCACCCTCGACACGAGCTTCATCCGCGAGCTGTTGATCCTGCTCGTCACCGACGCCGACAACCTCAAGATCACCAAGCTGCTCATGGTCGTCACCGGCGAGACCCGCAGGCCCTTCATGAGCGACGCCCTGTGGAGCGCGCGGCCGGAGCTGCGACCGCTGCGCGTGGGGAGGTAGGGGGCGGCTTCGGGGGTCGCAGACGACTTCCCAGGCTGTGGCACGACGGGCGGGCTCTCGGAAGCCGGCGCTGGTAGCGTTCGCCGCGATGGTCGCCACCCGCTCACCGTCTGTCGCCGGCGCCGTGCTCGTGCTCGGGCTCTCGGCGTGTGAAGAGGCCCCGCCGCAGGCCGGGTCGGCCGCGCCGCCACCCCCTGCACCGACGACCAAGGTGCTTGCGCTCGAGGGCGGGCGCGTCGAGGTGCCCTTCGCCTTCGTCCCCGCCGAGGTCCCGCGCCCGCCGGTCGTCCCGGGTGTGTCCATCACCGCGGTCGGGGTGCGCCCGCCGACAGGCAGCCCGATCTCGCACGAGGCGGTCATCCTCGAGCGCAGGTCGACCTCCGCCCTCGGGATCGCGCGGACCGCCAAGGGCGTCCTCGACGCGCACGCCGCCGATACGAGGCAGCAGGTCATGGCGCAGGGCCTGACCATCGAGCGGTTCGACGTGAGCACCAAGGACGACGTGCTCAAGGGCTGCGTCGTCGCGCGCCCTCCCAACAGCGCGGCCAAGCCCCTCCGCAGCTGCTGGCTCGGTCTCGTCACGACGAGCTACGAAATCGTGACGTACGGGAGCACCTGCCTGCTCGAGCAAGACGCCTCCTGCACTGCGATCCTCGACTCCCTCGCCGTCGACGAGCTGGACCGGCTCCCGCTCGACGCGAAGCTCCCCGCGCCCGAGCCTGGCGCCACCCGTGAGATCTCCCTGACCGACGTGAAGATCCACGTGCCCACCACGTACGAGGCGGCGACCTACGAGGAGCACGCCGAGCTTCGCCGCATGCTCGGAGAGTCCCCCGGCCGCACCGTCGACGCCACCCTCGTCCGCAACCCGACCGGCCGCCCCATGGTCGTCGTGCAGCTGTACCGCGCCGCGACCCTCCTCCCCCCGAGCGAGCGCCGCACCGTCGGCGCACTGCTCGACGAGCAGGCCGGCTTGCTCGACGAAGCGCTCAAGCGACCCGGCGTGGAGCTGCTCCGCTCCGAGGTGAAGCCTCGCCCCGACGGCGTCGAGCACTGTGACACCCGGCGGGAGAAGCAAGCCGGCGGCGATTTCGGTACGGTCGGCTGCGGTCTGTTGTACGTCGACGAGGCCGGCCATTTCGTCGACGTGAACGCCCGCTGCACCGCGCCGACCGAGTGGGTCGACGTCGTCTGCCCCCCGATCCTCGCGTCGCTGAAGCTGGAGCCCAAGCGGGCGATGGGGCGGACGAAGAAGCTGCCGGCGCGCAGCGAGCCCGGCCGCTAGGCCCGCGTGCATCGGGGGCCACTTCGAGCGCGCGCGGCGTTAAGATGTCGGCATGCTCCTCTCGTCGCGCGGTCGCGTCGCGGTTCTCTTCCTGGTCGCGACGGCGTGCAGCGCTGGAGCCGGCGGGAGCGGCGGCGCTGGCGCCGGCAACGACGGCGGCAACGGCGCGGGGATCGGCGAGGGCGGCAGCGGCGCGGGGGTCAGCGAGGGCGGCAGCGGCTTCCAAGGCGGCTCACCCGGGACGGGAGGCGGCTCGAGCGACGATTGCAGTGAGGCGTCGAAGCTCATCTACATCATCGGCCAAGGCAATCAGCTCTATAGCTTCGCGCCCCAGACCCTGACGGTCTCGCCCATCGGCGTCGTCTCGTGTCCCTCCGGCGGCGCGACGCCGTTCTCGATGGCCGTCGATCGCTCCGGAACCGCGTGGGTCATCTTCAGCGACGGCCACCTCTTCACTGTCGACGTGGCGACCGCTGCCTGCGCCGCCACCTCGTACCAACCGAACCAGCAAGGCCTCTCGACCTTCGGCATGGGCTTCGTCGCGACCACGCCCGGCAGCGACGTGGAGGAGCTGTTCGTCGCCGACTACTTCGGCAGCGGCATCGCCGCTCTCGACACCAGCACGCTCACCCTCGGCCCCCTCCGTGACTACGACCAGCTGTACACCGGGGCCGAGCTCACCGGCACCGGCGACGCGCGCCTGTTCGGCTTCTTCCAGGGCTTCCCCATCATCATCTCAGAGATCGACAAGTCCAGCGGGGCGATCCTCTCGCAAGCCCCGCAGCCCACGATCAACATCGGCTCCGGCTGGGCCTTCGCTTTCTGGGGCGGGGACTTCTGGCTGTTCACCAATCCGTCCGGTGTCGGGTCTCAGATCGACCGCTACCGCCCCTCCGACGGTACGACGACGACGGTCTTCACTGGCATCGGCGATAACATCGTGGGCGCCGGCGTCTCGACCTGCGCGCCCCTGGTCCCGCCGACGTAGCGCGCGGCGTGCTCGACGGCCGAGCCAGCGCACACCGGGCCCCGCAGCTCGGCGGCGACCCTGGCGAGCACCAGCCCGGCGGCGTCACCGACGCGGCTCACAGCGAGAGCGCGACCGCGGCGGCTGTCATCGTCGCGGCGATGCGCACGGCGTCGTGCACGTGCTCGTCCGTCAGCCCCCCGGCCACGATCACCTCCTCGTGGCTCTTGATACACACCTCGCAGCCGTTCATTGCGCTGACCGCGAGGCACATCAGCTCGAAGGTGACTTTGTCCGTCCGCGGCTGGGCGATCCGGCTCATCCGCAGGCGAGCAGGCTTCTTCGCATAGGTGTCCTTCCCGACGAGGTGCCGGAAGCGGTAGTAGACATTGTTCATGGCCATCAGGGACGCGGCGGCCCGCGCGTCATCGAGCACGTCGTCCCCGACGCGTGTGGCCGCCTCGCCCTGGACCGCCGAGACGAGCGGCGCCGAGCGGGTGGCGAGGGCGCACGCGATCGCCACACCCCATCGCTGCCGGTCGTCGAGCGCAGACGGCCCGAGGACGGAGCCGAGGTTGAGCGCGATGTCCTTCGCGGCGGGCGGGAGCTCGGCTCGCAGGGCGTCGATGGTGCTCATCACGCCGCCTCGAGGGTCTTGTCACCCTTCTGCCAGTTGCACGGACACAGCTCGTCCGTCTGCAGGGCGTCGAGCACCCTCAGCACCTCCGGGACGCTGCGCCCGACGTTCAGGTCGTTGACGCTCACCCAACGGATGACACCCTGGGGGTCGACGATGAACGTCGCGCGCAGGGGGACACCCTCTTCCTTGTGCAGGACGCCCAGCGCCGTCGAGAGCTCGCGCTTGGTGTCGGCCACCATCGGGAACGGCAGCTTCTTGAGATCGGGGTGCTGGCTCCGCCAGGCGAGGTGCACGAAATGGGTGTCCGTGCTGATCCCCAATACCTGGGTGTCGCGCGCCGCGAACTCCGCCTCCTGGCGCCCGAACTCGGCTATCTCTGTGGGGCACACGAACGTGAAGTCCATCGGCCAGAAGAAGAGCACGCGCCACTTCCCCGGGTGGCTCTCGTGGGTGACGTCGGCGAACTCCTTGCCGGGCTCGAGGCTGATGACGGACTTGAGGTTGAAGGCGGGCAGCTTGTCTTGAACGGTCAGCATGGCGGGTCTCCTGTTCGTGCCGGTCGAGCCGGCGTCTCGGGTACGCGCTCAACCTAGGGCGAGGAGACTGATTGTGCGAAGACGAAGATCCGATAGCTGTGATTACCTACGACTATCAGTGAGCGCCGCGCGTGCGGCGGGTCAGGGCTTCTTCGGCGCGTCGCCCTTCTTCGGCTTGACCGAGAGGGCCTGCGACGCTTCGTCGCTCAGCGCAGCGAGCTTCTCTCGGACGGAGGACGCTCGCTTCTTGCCGTCGATCGCGCCGAGCGCGTCGAGGGCAGCGGCGCGCAGCGAGCGCCCGAGGCTCGCGTCGAGGGCGATCTCCTCGAGCGCGGCGCACAGCCGCTTGGGCTCGTAGAAGCTCGCCTTCTCGAGCCATTGCAGACCAGCGGTGTCCTCGGGTAAAAACTTCGTCTTCGCCTCGGCGAGCTTGCCGAGGCTGGCCGGCAGCAAGGCCGGGTCGCGCGGCTTCGATTCGAGCAGGGCGAGCGTCTCGTCGAACGCCTCTCGCCGCGGGGCGGGGGTCTTCACCCAGGCGGCGGTGAGCGCCGTGAAGCACGCCGTTCGGACCTCGAGCACGGGGTCGCGCGCGCCGCGCTGGACGGGGGCGAGCGGCCACGCGCCTGGCTTGGCGGCCAGCCCCGCGCAGGCGGCTGCGCGCACCAGCGGCGAAGCATGGCCGAGGGCTTCGGCCTTGAACGCGTCGAGCTCGGGTCTGCCACGCGTCATCGACGCGAGCATCTCGGCCAGCACGGCGGGGCTGGGCTCGACCTTCGCCGCCGCGAGCAACGCGTCGAAGTCGTCGTCCGCCTTGGCCGTCGCGTGCACGCGCGCGGCGAGAGTGCGCACGGATGGAGCGGCGTGCTGGAGGTGCTTCGCCGCCACCGCCAGCCGCTTCTTGGCGCCGCCCTTCGCCAGCGGGCGCTTGAGCACGGCCTTGTAGTCGCTCCACTCGGGGCAGGTCGGCTCCTTGCCGGCGGGGATCTCGCAGCTGGCCATCGCTCGCAGCGCGAGCTCATAAATCTCGGGGGTCTGCTTCGCGGGCTCGTCCGACAGGAAGCGAGCGATGAGGGCGCGATCGGGCGGCGGCGTCGTGAACGCGCCGGGCGGCGCCGAGGGCGGCGGCGCGGGCGGATCAGCGCTGGCCACGGGCGCGGTGGCGGGCTCTTCCGTCGCGGACGCGGACGCTCGCTGGGCGCTGGCAGCGAGCGGCGCGTCGGACGCTCTCCTCAGGTACGCGACCCCGCCAGCCGCGACCGCGAGGGCCAGGACCGCGCCCAGCGCCACGCCCTGCCGCGACGAGCGCTTGACCTTCGCGACCGGCGTCGGCGCGGGCGTCGGATCTACCAGCATCGCAGGCGGCGTCGCAGCAGGCGTCGCGTCGAGCAGGTGAGGGGCCGGGCCGGCAGGTTGCGTCTCCTCGGCGGCGATCTCGATGACCGGCGGTTCGGGAGGCTCGGGTGGCGCCTGCACCACCGGCATGAACAGCGTCGGCAAGGCGCTCTCGTCGCTGGGCGGTGCAGGCTGGGGGGCCGCAGCGGCCGACTTGCCCGCGATCGCGTTGAAGGCCGTGCGCAGCTTCGCGGCGGATTCGTTGCGCGCCGCCGGCGCCGGCGCGGCGCCGATGAAGCGGGTGGCCTCGAGATCCGCGCCGAGCCTCTGGGTCTGCGCGCCCTGGTCATAGCGCGCGAGGATCGCGCGCACATCCGCGAGCATCTGGCTGGCGAGTCGGTACCTCACCTCGAGCGGCTTCGCGATGGCGCGCTCGATCACCGCAGCGAACGGCGAGCCAAGGATCTCGTCCGGCAGGACGTGCGGCGCGTCGGAGCCCTGCATGACGAACATCTCGAAGTCGGTGGCGCCAGTCACCAGCGGCCGACCGAGGAGCATCTCGGCCATCACCAGGCCGAACGAGTAAACGTCCGCTGCGGGCGTCAGCGCCTCGCCGCGCACCTGCTCCGGCGCCATGTACCTGGGCGTCCCGACCAGGACCCCCATCCGCGTCACCTCCTGCTGCGAGGCCGGCTTGGGACCCACGATCTTCGCCGTGCCGAAGTCGAGGATCTGGATGTGCTCACTTGGCCCGTGCTGGCAGCAGAAGATGTTCGCAGGCTTGAGGTCGCGGTGCGCGATGCTGAGGCCGTGCGCGACCTCGAGCGCTGACAGGGCTTGCTCGCTGAAGCGGCCGGTCAGCCCCCAACCGACCTTCCCCTCGGCGGCGATGCGCGCCTCGAGCGTGCGGCCGGTCAGCAGAGGAAACGCCAGGTACGGCAGCTCGTCGAAGCCGTAGTCCAGCAGCGCGACCACGTGCGGGTGCGCGAGCTGTCTGACCACCTCGGCCTCACGCGCGAAGCGCTGGCGCTCGCCCTCGTTGCGAGCGTGCTCCGCGTTCAGGAGCTTGAGCGCCACGAGCGCGCCGTCGACCACGCGCTGGGCGCGGTACACGGTCCCGCTGCCACCGACGCCGAGCACGCCGAGCACGCGGTAACCCGCGATCACGTCTCCTTCTTGAACCTCCGCCTGGCGGCTCATCGCCGCCACTATACCTGCCTGAAGAGGCCAGGGAAGGACGGCGCCGTCGCGCTCCGGCTCGCGCCGCGCGCCCTTGAAGCACGGCCACACGCTTGCTTCGTAGACCTCCGTGCGACACGCTTCTCACCATGCTTCGACCTCTCCACGTGCTCGCGGCTGCTTCGTTCATGATCACCGTCGCCGTGTTCGGATGCGCCGACCACCCAGGGGGCAGCGTCGGCGATCCGTGTGAGACGTCCGGGGAGACGGCGGAGTGCGCCTCGGGAGAGGTGTGTGACACGCTCGAGGAGGTCGGCGGGGACGCGTTCTGCGTGCGCGTCTGCGAGGACCACGCGGACTGCGAGGCGAGTGAGCTGTGCAACGGGGTGAGCGGGAGCAACCTGAAGGGCTGTCAGCCCGATGGTGACGAGCCGCTCGACGGCGGCTGAGCCAGCGACGGCTCAGCGCTTCTTCGAAGTGCTCCGCGCAGGGCCCGAGCTTCGCTTGGCAGAAGCGGTCGTGCGCAGCCTCGAGGTCGCGACCAGCTCGGCGAGGCGCCCGCGGGCCTCGCGGTCGCCGACGTCCTCGAGGATCTGCGCCACGCGCGTCGAGTCGACGAGACCCCGGTCTCGGAGCGCGACGAGATCGGCCTGGTCGCGCAGGTATCGCGAGGGGTCGATGGCCGGGTCGGTGGTCAGCTTCAAGGCGACCAGGTGTTGGATGGGCAGGACGGGCAGCTCTGCGCCATCGATTCGCTCGCGCTTCGCGGCCAGCAGGCCGAGGCTCTCGACGCCGAGCGCCGGGAACAACAGATCGATGGCCGCCTCGGGATCCCTGCGCCCGGCCGGCGCCACACGGTAATGGTGGGGGCTGAAGACCGCCGTGGGCGACAGCTTGCGATCCCGCAGGCGCCGAATGAGCTCGAGCCGCACGTCGTCGCCGATGAACAGGTCCACGTCGCGCGTCGCTCGAGCGTAGCCGTGCACCTGCATCGCGGTCGCGCCCGCGATGGCCCAGTCTGCGCCCAGGGCGTCGAGCTCCTCCGCGCAGACGCGCAGAGCCTTCTTCACGGCAGGATCGAGCTTTAGCTGGGTCGAGGTCACGTGGCGCACCGCTATGGCAGCTCGGCGATCCGTCGCCGGGCGCCCTCGAGGTCGAACGTGGCACGGAGCAGCCATTCTCTGGCTGGCAGCGGGGCGGCACAGCCGTAGTCTTCTCGAAATGGCGCTCCAGCTCGGCGCGGCGCAGCGCGCGAGCTTTCGCGAGCGCCCGCAGCCGGCTCTCGGCCTCCTCCCCGGTCTGGAGCGCGAAGTAGAGCGCGGCGTCGATCGCGCTGAGCTTCGGCTTTTCGAAGAGATGGTGGTACGTGGGAAGCGGGAACACCATTAGCAAGCTCGCCGAGCTCGCCGGCGGCGTGACGATCGCCGCGCGCGAGCTCGCCATCGCGACCGAGGCCGAGAGGTCGCGCACCATCGCCAGAGCGTGCCGGTCGTCGGGGTGGACGAGGAAGCGCGTGGACGGCTCCAGCGAGCTCGGAGGCGCGACCTTCAGCGCCGAAAGCAGCAGATCGTCGACGGCATGGAAGCGGACCCCTGCGGCCGCCCAGCCGCGGGTGAGGCGGCGGAGGAAGGTGGCTGGAACGTGGTGGGCAGCGCGGCTTCGAGGCGCGCGCGCCGTGGTGCCGACTGGCGCGCGCAACGTCTCGCGCACCTCGGGGTGCCTCGCCAGCACGCGCAGCAACGCGATGAGCTGCGCGCTCGCGGTGACCCGCCCCCGCCGCACCTTGGAGAGATAACCGGGCGACAGCTGAAGCAACCGCTCGAGGCCCGCGAGGGTGTCCCCCCGCGAGACCAGCTGCTCGACGAGGAGCGGGGGATCGTCGCCCACGGCCATGGGAAATATTCCCATTCGCCCGGCCGCCTGGCAAGGTCCCGCAGCGTGACCCCCGTCACACGCCGAGCGCGCCCACCAGCCCCTCGACGATCCCGCGCGCGAGCTCCTGCAACCTCGCGATCGCTGCCGGATCGAGCGGCGCGCCTTTCGCCCCGCTGCCACCGGTCACGAGGCGCCGAGCCATTTCGATCTGGAGGGCCATGACACGTTCGCTCGGGCGCGCGTGCCGGGTGAGAGACCAGCCGCCTTGAAACGGGTGCTCGAGGGCGACGGTGAAGCCCTGCGCTCGGGCCACGTCGGCGACGGCGTCGCGCAGGGCACGAGAGGCGGTGCGCTCGCGCTGGGTGCCGAGGACCAGGTCGGCGATCGCGCGCTGGCGATCCTGGAAGGTGTGCGCGGACACCAGGCACGCGGCCCCGTGCCGCGCCCGCGCGCGCTCGAGCTCGAGCTCGAGCGCGTGGTGATACGGCTCGGAGATCTCCGCGATGCGACGCTCCCGCTCGGCCTTGGGCAGCCCGTCTTCGACCCAGCTCGCGCCGCATTGGGAGCGGCGCACGATCCGCCGAGGCTCGGGATCGGCCTCGTAATACGGGGGCTGTGGGGGGGGCCTGGGGTCGGTGTTGAGGTCGATGACGTAGCGGCTGGCGCGCGCCACGACGCGCGTCACCCCGGCGCGCTCGGTCCCCTCCCAGATCAGGTCTGCGCCGAGGTCCGCGTCCGCCTCGAGCGCCCCAGCGCGCGCCGCCCTCGGGGGGATGCGGGTGAGCTCCGCCGCGCGCTCGTCGATCACCAGGCCGGCGTGGGGGATCTCGACGACGACCGGCCCGGGCTCGGCGGCCCGAATGACGTCGAAATGGAGGTTGTCTCCCGGCGCGCGTTCTCCCCCCTCGCGAAGCGAGGGGAGCCGGGGGGGTGAAATCACGGGGACTGCGTCGCCCAGCACATGACCGCCGCCTGCTTCTCCACTCCGTTAGGGCGCGAGGATGATGATCTTCGGCTGGCTCGGGACGATGCGCATGCCCGGAGCGTTCGTGCTGTTCTGGATGTTGACCGTCGTCATCCGTGTCGCGGGAGCGCCAGACAGCAGGACGGTGAACGCGCCCGTCATCGGGCGCGTGTTGTTCATACACGTCCCCGAGGCGACGCCGCCGATGGCGCCGGTGGTGTCGCCCAGCGACACGACCACCGGGTGCGTGAGGTTATGGGCCGGCGCGGCGACGAACAGGATGTTGGGACAGAACGGCGCGGTCGTCGGCCCCATCGACATGTTCGGGTAGGGCAGGGGAATGGGCGGGGCAGGGGGGGCCGGGGTGAGGCAGACGTCTGGGAAAGCCAGGTTCATGCCCATCAGCTGTGTGCTCGCGAACATCTGGAAGCTCCTTGAGGTGAGACGGGTCGGGCCTTCAGCCGAGGGAGATCTGCTCGCCGTCGAGCTTCACGAGCTTCTCGGCGGTCATCAGCGTGTTCTTGCCGTGCAGGTTGAGCGTGGCCTCGGCGTTCACGTGCAGCTCTTTGGCCTTCACCCGCTCGATCTCGTCGATCGTACGGAAGGAGTGCTTCACGCGTGAGCTCACGTGGTCGATCACGCTCTCGAGCGTCTGACCGAGCAGCCGCACGGTGTCTACCTGGGCTTCGACCTTGCGGCCGAAGTACGAGAGGGTGTCGGCGAAGACCGACGCGTTCATCGTTCGCGCGGTGACGGACGGCGCGTTCCCCGCGACGTCGCCGCCGCTCGTGACGCTCACCCCCTCGCCGCCGACGATGTCGACCCGGCCGCTCTTCGATCGCAGGGTGAGGTCGCCCTCCACCGCGAGCACGCTCTGGCCCCCTTCCTCTCGCCCGATGAGCACGGAGAGCACGAAGCTGCCGTGATGCTCGGAGCGGGCCACCAGCACGGTGTCCCCCGTCTCCGGCTCGAGCAGGCAGCCCTTGGCGCGCCGCGCGGAGACGAGCTCCGCTCCCACGCGGATGAGGTACGCCGCGCCATCTCGTCCTTCGACCGCGCCGTAGGTCTGTCGCACCTCGGGTGGAGAGAGCAGGGACTCGATCCGCGACATCGACGGGTCGGGCGCCGCGGGCGCCTCCGACGGCGGCGCCTCCTGGCTCAGCGGCTCGATGTTGGCTGCCTTCACGGGTGCGTTCGACATCTCAGCGCTCCTTCGGTCGTTCGCGGTGATGCTTGAGCCACCAGGTCTCTGCCTCTACGAGCTCGGGCGAGTCCCCCTCGGCGGTGGCCTTCGAGGCCCCGAACTTCGTGTTGTCCTGCTTCGACGCGTGCAGCCGCGTGCGCAACATCGTCGCGCCGCCGAAGTCGGCGTCCTGCAGGTTTGCGTGGGAGAAGTCGCCGAAGGCGAGCTCGGCGTCCCGGAAGACGGCGCCCGTGGCGTTGGACTTCATGAACATGCCGAGGTTGGCCTTCACCTTCGAGAAGTCGGATAGCGAGACGTCGGCCTCCATGAAGATGCACTCGGAGAGCAGCGCGCCAGCGAACGTCGCGCCGCTGACGACGGCGTTCGGGAAGAGGGCGTTCTTCATCATCGCGCCCTTGAACGAGGCGCCGCGCAGGGTGGCCCGGCTGAAGTTCGTGCGCTCCAGCTTGGCGTCGCTGAAGTCGCATCCGTCGAGCTCGCACTCCATCAGCTGGCAACCGGTCAGATCCATCCCGGCGAAGGACTTCTTGGGCATCTTGTTGCGGAAGAACGTCGTCTTGTCGAAGCGGGCGCCCTCGAGCTTGGCGGTGGTGAGCACCAGCTCCATGAAGATCGTGTGCGTGAGGTCCGCGCCGGCGAAGTTGGCGTCGGCGAAGTCGGCCTCGACGAACGAGGCGTGCAGCAGGTTCGCGCCGTTCAGCGAGGCGCCCTTCAGCGAGACCTTGTGCCACGCGGAGTGCGAGAGGTTCGCGCGGTCGACCCGGGCCCCGTCGGCGGTCGACTCGTTGAAGCCTGCGCGGAAGAGGTCGGCGCCCTCGAAGCGCGCGCCGTCGAGCGCGCAGGCGTGGAAGGCGCAGTTCTTCATGTCGGCGCCCGACAGGTCGGCGCCCGACAGGTCGCACTGCGCGAAGGAGCTCTCGGCCAGGCGCGCCCCGGTCAGCTTGGTCCCGCGCAGGGTCGTCTTCAGCAGCGACGAGCCGCCGAGATCGAGGCCCGAGAGGTCGAGCCCGTCGAGGCTCCGCTCGTTGAAGGTCGCGCCCTTCTCCAGCATGCGCTCGACGTCTTCGCGCGTGGTCACGCTGTCTCCTCCCGCTTGGGGACCGTGCGCACGCGCTTCACGTTCGCGCCGCTCATGCTCACGCTCGCTCCGGTGGAGCCGCCGAAGTCGCTGCGGAACAGGTTGGCCCCTTCGAAGGAGGCGTGATCCATCAGCGCGCCTCGGAACAGAGACTCGAACAGGTCGGCCCGATCGAACTTGCACTGGCGGACGCTCGCGTTCACGAAGCGGGCGCCGACGGCGCGAGCGTCTTCGAAGCTGGAGCCGTCGGCGGTGGCGCCGGAGAAGTCGGACTGCTCGAGGTCCGCGTGGTTGAAGCTGCACGCCTCGAACAGCGCGCCGCGCAGCATCCCCAGGTGGACGCGAGCGCCGACGAACGAGCACCCGCTGAAGCGGTGCTGCTTGTCGATCTTCGCCGACTGAAACTTCTCGAGCTTGGCGTCGTCGAAGCGCGTGTTCTCGAGGACCGAGTCGACGAGCAGCACGAGGTTCATGCTCGCGCGCCGCGCGTCGACGTCGATGAAGTCGCACTGGTAGAGCGTCGCCTTGTCCCACTCGGCTCCGCGCAGCGACACCCCGACGAACCGCAGCTCCACCCAGAAGCCGTTCTTCAGCTTGCAGCCGGAGAGATCTGTCCGCAGCAGCGACGCGCCGGTGAGGTCGGCCTCGTCGAGGGTCGTGTCGCACAGCTTGGCGTCGGTCAGGTTCGTTCGCACGAAGAAGGTCTTCGACAGATCGAGCCCGCTCAGATCGGCCTGGCTGAGGTCGGCCTCGGAGAAGTTCGCGCCGCGCGCCTTGCACCCTCGCAGGTTGGCCGAGGGCAGCTTCGCCCGCGCGAGGACGGCGCCCTCGAGGTCGGCACCTTCGAGCTGAGCGCCGGTGAGGTCGCTGGCCTCGAGCCACGCTCCGCGCAGGTTCGCGCCGCGCAGATCGAGCCCCGACAGATCTGCGCCGGTGAGATCGAGGCCCTCCACCGGCTCGGCGGCGTCCACGAGGATCTGGACCCGCGTGCGCAGCGGGTCGCTGGCCTCGCGGCTCAAGGAAGGCGGGACCCCCTGGTATTGGACCATCTTGCGGTAGCGCCCGCGCTGCAGCTCCTCGAGCTCGCGCAGCTGCTGGTCGAGCTTGGGATCGTCGAGCTGCTGCTGGATCGGCGCCGGGTTCAGCTTGGCGTTCTTGAACAGGGTGACCCGCTCTTCGAGCTCGCTCCTGACGTTGGCCCGGCGAAACTTGGGGGGGCCCACGAGGTCGGACTCGCCCTTCGCGATCGCGGCCTCGGCCTGCGCCTTGATCCTCGCGGCCTGGTCGGCCGGCAGGTCCGCGGCGGCCTTCTCGACCTCGGCCCGCAGCTTGGCGACGGCCTCGGCGCGCTTCTCCGCGAGCTGCTTCTGCACGCCCTCCATCGTCGGCGGATCGCCCGGCGGCTTCACCGTGTCGGGGTCGACGCTGGTGTCGATCTTGGGCTTCGGGGGCAGGTGCTTCAGATCGACGTTGCGGTCGATCATCTCTTGCTTGGCCTTGTCGTACTCGTGGTCGAGCCGGCGCTCCATCTGGCGCTGCTTGAGGCCCTCGCCGGGCGGCACGAGCCGCTGCTTCGGCTTGGGCGCCGCCTCCGGCAGCAGCGGCGTGTCGTCGAGGCTGGCGAGCGCGCCGTCTTTCTTCGAGCGCCGGGCGGCGAAGGTGCTGAGGTAGTGCTCGACGCTCTTGGGGCGCCCGATCCACTCGAGGCCGCACGCGACCTCCTCGATGTCGTCGAGCAGGTCGCTCTTGGTCGTCGTGACGCCGCGGCACACGATCACCTGCCGCTCGCGAGCCGGAAACAGGTGCACGGTGTCGATGCGCAGCGGGACGTCGACGTGGTCTTCCCCGCGGCGCTTCACGAAGCAGCGCGCGGTGACGTTGGGCAGAGCCCCCTCGAGCTGGGCCTTCTGGGGGTGCATGTTGACGACCGAGAACGTCTCGTCGCCCCGGAAGAACTCCTTCATCCACTGGTCGGGCGCGGCGAGCTGGAAGTACGTGGGGTCGAAGTCCTCGGCCATGCCTGGGTAGCGGGTCTTGGCCCAGCGCATGTCGTAGGTGCCCGCCTTCTTCGAGCGCTGCGGCAGCTGCACGTCGAGCCGGCCGAAGCCCGCGACGGGCGGCCGATCGTTCGGGGACTTCATGAGCGGCGCGCGCACCTCGACCTGCGGTAGCTCGAGGCCGCCGAGGCCCTTGCCGCTGGGGTTCTCCGGGAAGCCCTCGCCGCCGAACGCGTGGCTGAAGCGGATGGGCACCGACTCGAACGGCTCGGGCGCCGTGGGCACGCCCAGCTTGAAGAACCGCTTGCCGAAGACGGCGAGCAGCTTCTCCTGGTCTCCGACGCGCGCCTTGACGAACGACTGGCGCACGTCGTCGCCGAGCGCGTAACACGACCCGTGGACGAGCCACTCGGCGCGCGGCTTGGGCATGGCCTCGTCGAGCACCAGGCCCTCCACCGCGTCGCTCGCGAACTCCCAGAGCAGGCGCTCCTCCGCGAGCGCGCCGTCGAACGTCGCGTGGAAGATGACGGTGACCACGCAGTGTAGCCGCCGGCCGTCGTCGAAGACGGCCGGCATGGGCGTGAGGTAGTTCGGTTTGATGACGCGCATCAGCGGCGGCTTGTGGTCAGGCCTTGCTGTGGAGCGCGGCGACGGTGCTCGTGAGCGTGTTCATCCGGCTCTCGAGCGCCTCGTTCTTCATCGCGAGCGCCGTCGAGCCCTTGATCATGGCGGCGTCGACGCTCTTGAGGCCCGCGATGCTCTCCTCGAGGCCCTTCAGCTTGTTGTCCATCGCGGCGGCCTCGGCCTTCTCGGCGGCGACCTCCCAGCGGCACAGGTTGATGTGTGTCTTCTCGGGCGCGAACTCGAACACGAACGCAGCGTTGATCTCGAGCTTACCCCCGAGCAGGGTCTCCGTGACGATCCCGAAGATGTTCTCGTTCTTCCAGCCGCCGATGAGCTCGCTCTTCGGCCCCCACGTGTTCTCGTGCCAGCTAGCCGACTCGATCTCGTGGTGCCCGTCCGCCTTGATCTTGAGCTCGCCCTTGATGTGCCAGTCGGCGGGCCCGGTGGTCCACGACGCTTCTCCGTCGACGATGACCTCCTGAGTCTCGGTCACGTGGAGCGCCTGCGTGCCGGTCACCGTCAGCATGTGCGTCGCACCGCCGACGGCCTCGCTGCCGACGCCGTGGTGCAGGGAGGTGAGGTGGTTGATCGTGACGGCGCCCTCGACGCCCTGCTCGAGGGTGTCGTGGTAGGCCTCGGTCACCGCGCCCTGCACCTCTTGCAGCAGCGTGCCCCCGATCTCCTGCTGCATGAAGCCGGTCACCTCGTCGACCCGGTCGCCGCCGATCTGCTCGTGGTGATTCTCTCCGATCACCACGTTCCAGTTCACGCCGGTCTCGATGTCGTACGTGCCGCAGGTGTTGATGAGCGAGTTGCCCTCGGTGTGGATCGCCATCTGGTGGTCGGGGATCGTGCCCTCGCCCGAGTACACCGTGGACAGCCCGTCGAGCGCGGCGCCGATGTGGATGAACGTCTTCGCGTGCGGCGTGGAGATGGTGACCCGCTGTGAGCCGTCTTGGTCTTCCATCTCGAAGCGGTTGCGGCCGCCGGTCTGGATGACGTTCATGGTGGGGTTCGCGCTCGTCACCGGGCTCGGGTGGACCGCGGTCGGGATCGCGCCGACGATGACCGGGCGATCGGGATCGCCTCCCATGAAGGCGCACACCACCTCGGTGCCCTTGCGCTCGGGGAAGTGCCAGCCCTCGATGGCGCCCGCGTGAGGTTGCATCTTGCGGACCCACGTCGACGCCTTGCCATCTTTGATGGTGCCCTCGTCGAACTTGAACTTGAGGGCATAGCGGCCCAGATCGTCGATCTGCGCGTATTCGCTGGAGGCGGCGCCGTCGACGTTCGCGTTCTCGAAGCCGTCGATGCGCGGCCACGGCACCGTCTCGGGGTGGCGGTACTGCTGCGACGCGAGGATCGCCGTGACCTCGCACTTGTACTCGCGCTGGTGGTCGGACGGCACCACGCTGCCCCACGACTTGGCGTCCTCCAGGAAGACCTCGTGCTCCACCGTCACCGCGAGGTAGTCGGTGTTGAAGTCGCCCTTGGGGTGCAGGTCGACCGAGAAGGTGTAGCCCGCCATGACCTGCGGGGCCGGACCGCTCGCGTAGAAGTTCTTCGCGCGGGCGCGCAGATCGTCCGCGCGGATGGCGGCGAGCGCGTTGCCCTTGTCGGGCGTGAAGAAGCGGTTGCCGTAGGTGATGACGTCGCCCATGCCGTTGGGCGAGACCTTCGACGACCCCTTCACGTCGAGCTGCGGCTTGGCGTAGTCGTAGTCCGCGAAGCGCACGGTGGCCGGCAGGGTGCGGTTCTTGGCGATGAAGGTCTCGAAGTGGATGCCGGCGCTCTGGTCCGTCTCGCCGCCGGGCTGGTAGCGGATCGGGTCCTTGACCGACGGGCTCGAGGCCGCGTTGTGGTCGGTGATGATGAGCTTCTCACCGTCCTCGCTCTGCTCGAAGAAGTAGTAGAGGCCCTCACGCTCCATCCAGCGCTGGATGAAGTCGAGCGAGCTCTCCTTGTATTGGGTGACGTGCTCCTCGTCCTCGTAGCTGCCGTTGAGGCGCAGCTCGACGTCGGTGATCCCCTCGTCCGACAGGACGGTCTTGATGATCTTGGGGATGCTCGTCTTCGTGAAGATGCGGCTGTGGCGCGTCAGCGACAGCGCCCACAGGTGAGGGACCAACCTGAGCAGGTAGAGCGCCTTCGTGTGCTCGCCGATGGTCGTCGCGCGCAACAGCTCGAACTGGGCGATCATGCCGGCGTACGTGCTGAGCACCTCGCCGCCCTGCTCGATCGTGAGCGTCGCCTTCGCGCCGGGCGCGTCGTCGATCTCGATCTCGAGCGGCCCCGTCACGTTGATGTAGACGTCGAAGACGTAGGGGCGCGAGATCCCCTCGCTGCCCCGGAACGCGACGACGTTCGCACCCTCGGGGAGCACGGAAGAGTTGATGTGAAAGCTCAGCGCCATGACTCCGCTCCTTCGTGGACCCCCGGTGGGTCCCGCCGCTCGTTTCGACGCCGAACAGGATGCACCCTTGTCCGCTTCGCCGTCTAGGCCTGGGCTCGGCAGACGCTCAGAAGCCGAGCTGATCGAGGTACGCGCTGGTGACAGCGCGGCCGTCGTAGTCGGTGTAGTCGGTGGCCTGCGAGGAGGCGGCGGGGTTGTGCGGCTCGCTGGTGATCACCGTCATGTGCAGGCACCACACGGCGGTGGCGAGGCACCCGGAGCCGGTGACGTCGAGCTCGAGGTAGCCGCCAGCGCTCGCGTACGTCGCGCCGAGCGAGGCCATCGTCGGCTGGTTGGGTGACCAGGTGAGGACGTCGCTGTCGTAGGCGGCGACGAAGAAGGCGCCCTCGAGGCGCTCGACGCTCGCGCTCGACAGCCCCGAGGAGCCGCCGTCGAGGTTGAAGTAGGTGACGCGCCCGTCCGTGACGCCGGCCGGATCGAGGCCGCCCGCGAGCTGCGCGAGCAGCTCGTGCGCGACGAAGCTGCCCGAGGAGTGCGCCGCGACGATCACCTGGTCCGGCGCGGGCCCGAGGAGCTCTACGATCGCGGGGGCGATCTTCGAGTTGCCGATCTCGAAGCCCGTGTAGCCCACGTCGGCCGGGCCCTGGACCGCGAAGACGTAGCGCACGCCGAGGTCGCGCAGCCGGGCGCGGTACAGCGCCTCGACCCACTCCTGCGCCGCGTCGAGCGGGATGCCGTAGCCCGCGTAGCCCACGAACACGCTCTCGCCGAGCGGGCTCTCGGTGTCCTTCGAGGCGACGCCGAAGCCGACGTCGTCGCCGGTCTGCCAGGGGACGTCGTCGAAGTCGGGCTCGGGCGCGCTGCCGCCCGCGCCGCCGCCGCCGAGCTCGGCGCCGCCGTTGGCGCTGGCGCCGCCGCCCCCGAGCCCACCTTCCGCGCCGCCGGCGCCTTGGCCGCCGCCTCCGGGGGAGGCCTGGCCTCCGGGGCCCGAGGTGGCGTCGTCGGCCCCGCCGGGTGCGCAGGCGATCGACATGAGGGGGACGATCAGCCAGGGCCAGCGCGGTGACACGCCGCGCATCGTCTCACGTTGGGGCGCGCTTGGGGGCGGTGCGGCAGGGGGCTGTCTTCTCGAGCGTTCCCTCAGGACCGTGTTCTTGAGCTGGCTCAGGGGCTCTCGTCCGGGAACTCACCGCAGCTCTCCGTGCAGAGGTCCCCGAGCGCCCCGATGTCGGGCCAGAAGTACGGATCACACGGAGCCGCCTCGAAGCAATCGGCGTAACACTGCGACCATTCTCCCTGCTCCTCCGTGCACGCGTCGATGACCGCATCCTCAGGACAGCCGAACGCCAGCCCACAAGCCTGAATACTCGCGCACATTCGCTCGGCGCCGTTCTCGCAGTCGTTGTCGACGTCACAACCGAGCGCGGACAGCGCCGCGAGGGTCACGGCCAACAGCAGCGCGATCGGACGAACCATCGTGGGGAGAGCGTACGGGGCGGCGGAGAGGTCGTCGACGGCCTCGCCGCTGAGCCGAGGTCGAGCCGAGGCAGAGCCGGCGCGCGGCCCTCCAGCGCGCCGCGGTGCCACCTCGGCGAGGGTGCGGTGCGCGGGGGGATGACGGTCATATGACGGTCATCGTGGCCCGCAGGCGTCATCGTCCCCGCGGCGAGACAACCAGCCTAGCCGCCGAACTCTTGGCTCCAGTAGTGGTTGTACCGGTCGTTGCCGTCCTCGAAGAAGTAGCCGACGCCGAGCACGCGGTAGCGAGGGTCCATCATGTTGACGCAGTGCCCTGGGCTGTCGACCCAGGCCTGCACCACGCTCGCGGGCGTCGGCTGGCCGGCGGCGATGTTCTCGCCGACGAACCCCGAGGGGTACCCCGCGTTCTTCGCGCGCTGGGCCGGGGTCACGCCCTCGGGCGTGCTGTGCTCGAAGTAGTTGCGCTGCGCCATGTCCTGGCTGTGGCCGCGCGCCGCGGCTCGCAAGGCGCCGTTCGGCGACACCGGCCCGGCGGGCGGCATCTGCTGGCCGCCGCATACCGCGCCTCGCGCCCGGACGTCGTTCGTTCGCAGGAGCACCTCGTCCTCGAACGCGCTCCAGGCCGCAGGCCAGTTGCCCGAGGGCGGCGTCGGCTCCGCGCCCGGGCCACCGCCAGGGAACGGGAAGGGGAACGACTGCCCGCCGGGCCACGGCAACGTCCACCCGCCCTGCAGCGGCTGACCGCCTTGGCCCGACGGGGGAGGGGAGGAGGACGGCAAGGGTGGGAAGGGGAACGTCAGCTGCGGGAGCTGATCGAAGATCACTCCGAAGCCGGTGAAGGCCGAGCCGACCGTCATCGGGCGGTTGAGGGTCGGGACCGGCGCGCCCTGCTGCGCGTACGGGCCGTAGGCGGGTTGGCCGTACGGGGCTTGTGGGTAGGGGCCGTAGCCAGGGCCGCGCGCGTTGGATCGAGAGCCTTCACAGCCGAGCATCGCGAGCGAGGCCACCGAGAGGAGCGCAGCGGCGCGGACGGCCAGACCGACGTTCATGGCCTTTGGACGGACCTGCACCTGGCCCCCCTTCAAGAAATCTTCTTCATTTCGAGGATTCGCCGCTCCAAGAAGCGCCGCTCTGCGTCACCCTGAGCGAGGCCGAGGGCACGCTGGTACGCCCCGGTCGCCGCCGCCGTCCGCCCGAGGCGGCGCAGGAAGTCGGCGCGGGCGGCGTGGAACAGGTGGTAGCCGTCGAGGTCCCCGTCGCGGCCGAGCGCGTCGAGCTCGCCGAGACCGACCTCGGGGCCGCGCACCATCGCGCGCGCGACCGCCCGGTTGAGCAGGACCACGACCGAGGGGTGGACCCGGGCGAGGACGTCGTAGAGGCCCGCGATCTGGGCCCAGTCGGTCTCGCTCGCGCGCTCGGCGCGCGCGTGGCAGGCCGCGATCGCGGCCTGGAGCGCATAGGGGCCGGCCGCGGCGCGCGCGCGGCGCAGCGCCGCCTCCACGAGCGTGAGCCCCTCGTCGATCTGCGCGCGATCCCAGCGCGCTCGGTCTTGCTCCTCGAGCAGCACGAGATCTCCCGCGGCGTCGACCCGCGCGTCGCGCCGTGAGTCGTGCAACAACATCAGCGCGAGGAGCCCGAGCACCTCCGGCTCGCCGGGCAACAGCCGCGCGAGCAGGCGCCCCAGGCGGATGGCCTCGCTGCACAGATCCCGGCGGATGAACGCGTCGCCCGCGGTCGCCGCATACCCTTCGGTGAAGACGAGGTACACGACGGCCATCACGGCTTGCACGCGCTCGGGGAGGGCGCTCGCCGGCGGAACTTGATAGGGGATCTTCGCGCCTTGGATCTTGGCCTTCGCGCGCACGAGCCGCTGCGCCATGGTGGGCACCGGCACCAAGAACGCGCGAGCGATCTCCTCGGTCGTCAGGCCCCCGAGCGTCCGCAGTGTCAGGGCGACCTGGGCTTCGGGCGCCAGCGCCGGGTGGCAGCACGTGAAGATGAGGCGAAGTCGATCGTCGGGTACGTCGCTACCCTCCTCCTCCTCCGTGGTGAAGCTCGCCTCGACCTCCGCGACGAGCGCGGCCTCCTGCAGCTTGCGGCGGCCGATCGCGCGCCTGCGCACCTCGTCGACGGCCTTGTGGCGCGCCGTCTGCACGAGCCAGCCCGCGGGGTTGTCGGGCGGCCCCGCTGTAGGCCACTGCTCGAGCGCCGCCGCGAACGCCTCGTGGGCGATCTCCTCGGCGAGGCTGAAGTCGCCCAGCACGCGGATCAGCGTCGCGACGATGCGACCGATCTGCTCCTTGTAGACGCGCGCCAGGGCGGCATCGACGAGCACCCTCTGGTCGAGGCTCGACACGGCGAGCCCACGCTACACGAGGGCCCGCCGCGCTGTCGAAAGCCTCACCCGGGCACGCCGTCGTACGAGAGGATCGGGCGCACCTCGATCGAGCCGATCCTCGCGGAAGGGATCCGCTCGGCGATCGCGATGGCCTCGTCGAGATCCTTCGCTTCGATCAGGTAGAAGCCGCCGAGCTGCTCGCGGGTCTCCGCGAACGGGCCGTCGGTCGTCAGCCGCTTGCCGTCGCGGATGCGCACCGTCGTCGCGGTGGACACCGGCTGCAGCGCCTCGCCAGCCTTGAAGTTGCCGCTCGCCTTGATGCTCCCCGTGAAGGCGCCGTACTCGGCGAACATCGCGCCAGACTCCTCCTTCGGCATCTCTTCCCACTTCTTCTCTTCATCGTAGATCAGCAACAGGTATTGCATCGCTCGAGCCCTCCCTTTCAGCCCTTGAACAGCGCGATCGCGGAGCCCTGAGGGTCCGCGACGACGGCGAAGCGACCGATACCAGGGATGTCGGCTGGCGGCACGAGCTCGACCGCCTTGAGGCGCTTGGCTCGCTCGAAGCTCGCCTCCACGTCCTCGACCAGGACGTAGTTGAGCCACATCGACGGCGCGCGCGCGTCCATGGCCTTCATGATGCCGGCGGCCATCACGTCCCCGCGCTTGAGGACGGTGTAGGTGCCCATCGGGCCCATGTCCTTGTCCTCGGTCGACCAGCCGAAGACCGACGTGTAGAGCGCGCGGGCCTGCGATGGATCCTGGGTCACCAGCTCCGTCCAGCAGACCGTGCCGAGGGCCGGCTTGCCCGTGGGCTCGGGCTTGGGCTGGTCGCCCTTGATGACGGCGAAGCGAGCGCCCTGCCCGTCCGCGAGGACCGCGAAGCGACCGACGCCGGGGTAGTCGACGGCCGGACCCTGCACCTTCGCCCCGTGCTTCACTGCCGTCGCCACGGCAGCGTCGACGTCATCGACCGTCGCATACGAGAGCCAGCCTGGGTCGCCCTTGCCCTCGAGCTTGGCGATCCCCCCGACCTCCTCGGTGCCTGCGGTGAGCATCGTGTAGGTGCCCATCGGGCCCATGTCGATGCTCTTGGCCTTCCAGCCGAAGAGCTCCCCGTAGAAGCCCTTCGCGGCCTCCACGTCACGCGCGTTGAGCTCGAACCAAACGAAACGCCCAGCTTTGACCTTGTCCGACATGATCGCCTCCGTGTTTTTTGCGGGAACGACCAGTCGTCGATCGAGGCCGGGCGAGATCGACATTTATTTTTTCTCGCGCGCCCGCTGGCGCGGGGCCCTTCGGGTTTCGGGCGCCTGCGGCGCACGAAACCCGGCGCGAGGGGATCGCGTGGGGCCCTCCCCACGCGAAGAAATGTTTTCTCGCGCGCCCGCTGGCGCGGGGCCCTGCGGGCGCGACGCGCCTACAGCAGGCCGTCGACCCGGTCGCTGACCTCGCCCAGGGTCTCCTCGACCCCGACCGCCGACAGCACGGTGTTGAGCAGCGCGGCCGGGTGCTTGCCGGGGGCCCGCAGGTGAACCCCGGGCGACGTGTGGAGGCCGCCGGCGCGCCCGCCGACCAGCATCACCATGTTCTCGGTCGAGTGTGGGCTGTTGGCGACGCCGCCGCCGGGGTCGAGGCCGAACCCGCCTTCGAAGGCGAGCGCGAGGGCGGTGTGATCGAGCAAGGAGCTGCCGTCCGCGTCCTCGGTGTCGCGCAGCTTCTGGACGAGGCGCGCGAAGTGCTTCACGTGCCACGCGGCGCAGTCGGCGAGCGCGTCCTGCATCTCGGCCATCGTGCCTCCGCCGATGCTCCCGTGGCTGATCTCGTGCAGATCGCTCGGCAGGTTGAGCAGCGTGTACATGTTCATGAAGCACTGAGCGTGGGTGAGCATGAGCGACGAGACGCGCGAGATGTCGCACGCGAAGGCCATGTGGATCAGGTCCGTCAGGATCGTCGCCCGGCGCTCCTCGTCGCTGTACCCGTTCGAGTTCGTGTAGTTCTCGTTGTAGTCCCCGCCGCTGGAGGGATCGATCGCGTTGCCGATGGGCGGATCTTCGCCGGGGTGCGTCGGCATCTGGCAGGCGGCGGTGTCGGGCAGCTCGAGCTCGTCGAGGCGGGTCTCGAGCGAGCGGAGCTCGTCGAAGTGGCGCTGCATCCGGAGCTGATCGGAGGCGCTGAGGCGGGTCTTGAGCGCGGCCGCGTCGTCTGCGACGAGATCGACGACGCTCTTACGCATCCTGAGGAGGCGCTTCGCACCGTCTGCTTGGGCCGGATCGGGCGGGACGAAGCCGCTGAAGAGCGACTCGAACGCCACACGCGGGCTGGTGATCGGCGGGACGGGCTCGAGCTGGCCGGCGCCGTTGTAGCGAGCGGAGATGAGCCCGTCGGTCCCGCCTTCGGGGTTCGCGCCGCGATAGAACGCCGGCTGCGCTCGGTAGACGAGGTTCGCCTGCAGCGTGTCGCCCGCGAGCTTCGCGGCGGCGAGCCAGTCGGACGTCTGGTCTGGCAGGACGCCCCAGTTCGCCGTGTCGAAGCGGCGGCCCGTCGAGATGACCTGGTGGCTCGTCGAGTGGAACGAGTACGGCCTTCCCGCAGCGGGCGGCGTCTCGGCGACGGGGATCGACAGGCCGGACACGAGCGACACGACGTCGGTGACGCCGAGGTCGCCGAGCGGCGCGAGCCCGCGCGTCAGCGCGCCGGCGAGCGGCCCCTCGCTGGCGGGGGCGATCTTGCCCTCGGCGTTCGAGCCGATGCTCATGCCTCCGAACATGAAGACGTAGCGATTCGACGGCGTCGCCGCGTGCGCGCGCTTCGGCGCGAGCGTCTCGAGGAACGGCAGAGCGAGGCAGAGGCCTCCGAGGCCTCGGAGCATGCGGCGGCGGCTGTGGCGGGTCCTCATTGCGTCACCTCGTCGCGGCGATAGCGAAACGCCTCGGATGTTACGTATGCCTTCACGAACGCCCCGAGCTCGAGGCCTTCCTCGGTCGTCGCGTCTTGGACGACCCGCGCGATCAGCACCTCGTCGTGCTCGTCGAGGTCGAACCGTCCGACGGCGAAGCGATAGAGCTGCTTCGCCACGCACGCCTCGACCAGGCCCGACTCGACCGCGAGGTCGGCGAGCCCGGCGGGCCCGACGAACGCCTCCCCGTCGAAGGTGCCGACTCCGTCGATCTCACACTCGGGCTTGTTGGGCTCGGCCTCTCTGAACTGGCCGTTCGGCCCGAACGCCTCCAGGCCGAACCCGATCGGATCCATGAGGGAGTGGCAGCCCTTGCACGACTCGTCCTCGGTCATGAAGTAGCGGTCCTCCTTGCACGCGTTCGGGTCTTCGACCTGAGGCGGCATGTCGACGTTGACGTTGAGGTTCGGCGGGGGCTTGCCGATGGGCTGACAGAACATGCGCGCTCGAACGAGCAGGCCGCGCTGCGTGGGGCTGGTGTCGCCGAACTTCGCTCCGACCGAGAGGAAGGTGCCGTGCGAGAGCAGCCCCTTTCGGCCCGACTCCCCATAGGAGACCCAGCCGGCCTCCCCGTCGGGGAGCGCGAGCCCGTAGTGCTCCGCGAGCTCCGGCGTGAGGAACGTCTCGGTCGCGAGCAGCACGTCGGTCCACGCGCTCGGCTCGTCGAAGATGACGCGGTCGAGCAGCGCCGAGGTCTCGGAGTGCATCATCCCGCTGATGCCGTCGGCGCTGAGCTGCGAGTAGCCGAGCCACATCGCGTGGAAGCGCGCCATGCGCAGGCGCGCGCGGTCGTCGTCCCATAGCTGCTCGGCCGCGGCGGCGAGGCCCGCCGGGTCTGTCAGCTCGCCCGCGTCGGCGGCGTCGAGCAGAAAATCGGGCGGGGTGGTGCCGAGCAAGAAGTACGACAAGCGAGCGCCGATCTCGTGATCGCCGAGCTTCCTGAGGCCGGGGCTGCCGGCGACCGGCTCGCCGATCTCGACCCGGTACAGGAACTCGGGGTGCTGGAGCAGCGCGCGCAGCGCGGCGTTCACCGCGAGCCAGAAGTCGGACGTCTCGACGCTGTAGTCCATCAGGGTCGCGAAGCGGTCGACCTCTGCGCTCGACAGCGGCCGGCGCAGCGCCTTGCGGCCGAACGACTCGAGGAAAGAGCGGAAGCACGCCACGTCGTCCGGGCCGGACGGCTCGCAGCCGACGACGCCGGCGCGGAGCGTCGGATCGCTGACAACCGCGTCAGCGACATCTCCGGCGAGCAGCTCCGCGCCCTTGATGAGCGCCTCGGAGGCCTGCTGCCGCGTGTAGTCGTTGTCGAACGGCGCGAGATCGTCGCCCGGCAGGAGCGACTCCGCTGTAGGTGGATCGAAGCCTGTCAGATCGCGGACGGTCGCACGGACCTCCGCGATCGACAGCCTCCTCATCCCAGAAATGCCCACCTCCGAGGCGGTCTCTCGTGAGACCTCAGGCTCGGGGTCGCCGCCAATCTGACCGACGCAACCTGACAGCAGCGTCGCCAGCACCGAAGTCGACAAGATGCTTCGCTTCATGCCGGGCAAAGCATAGCCACCGAATCACGACGCGCCGCTCCTAATTCACGCGGAGCGTCGATTGCGTCACGCGCAGATGTTTACAACGGCGCTGGTTTGCGGCCGAAATTCGCGAGATCTCGTTACGAGGTCGCCCACACCTTCGCCATCCATCGCTCGACGTCGGCGCTGGTGCGCGGGATCGATCGCGAGAGGTTCTTCATGCCCGTCGTGGTGACAAGGACGTCATCTTCGATGCGCACTCCGATGCCGCGATAACGCTCCGGAACGGTCAGATCGTCGGGCTGGAAGTAGAGGCCGGGCTCGACCGTGAGCACCATGCCGGGCTTGAGCTTGCCGTAACGGTAGACCTCTTGCCGAGCCTTGGCGCAGTCGTGCACGTCGATGCCGAGCATGTGGCTGGTGTTGTGGAGCGTGTACCGCTTCTGCAGCTGCTGATCGGGCGAGAGCGCGTGCTCGGCGTCCGCGAGGATGCCCATCTTCGCGAGGCCCTCGGCGAGGACGCGCTGCGCGGCGCGGTTCGGCTCCATGAAGTCGTTGCCAGGCTTCACGGCGGCGAGCGCCGCTGCCTGCGCGGCGCAGACGAGGTCGTAGACCTCTCGCTGCTCCTTCGAGAACTTCCCCGAGATCGGCAGGGTGCGGGTGATGTCGGCCGTGTAGAGCTGGTTGCCCTCGATGCCGGCGTCGAGCAAGAGCAGGTCGCGGCGCCGCAGCGGCGCGTCGTTTCGCGTCCAGTGGAGGATGCAGGCGTTGGCGCCGCTCGCCGCGATCGTGCCGTAGCCGACGTCGTTGCCCTCGACGCGCGCGCGCAGGTTGAAGATGCCCTCGACCTCGCGCTCGGTCTTCGCCTTCTTGAGCGTCCGGATCACGTCCTCGAAGCCTCGCTTCGTCGACCGCACGACGCCCTCGAGCTCCGCGATCTCGAGCTCGTCCTTGATGAGGCGCATCTCGGAGAGCGCCTCGGCGAGCCTCTAGGTCGGCCTTCGAGGCCTTGAGCGCGCCGTCGACCTTCTCCGAGAACCCGCGCAGGACACGGACCTTGCCCGGCCCCCTCTTCAGCGACTTGAGGAAGCCGTCGAGCTCGGGGAGCCCGCGGCACTCGCTCACCCCGAAGCGCGCGCGGCTCTCGCTCACGCCGAGGCGCGGGCCGACCCACAGCTCGCCCTTCGCGTGGTCGGTGAAGAACGTCTTGTCGGTGCGGCCCGGGTTGGGCTCGACGAACAAGACGTGGTCGTGGCCACCCTTCTTCGGGCAGAGGACGAGCACGCAGTCGGGCTCGAGGTTGCCCGTCAGGTAGAAGAAGTCGCTGCCCGGGCGGAAGCGGTAGACGGTGTCGTTGGCGCGCACCTTCTCGTGGCCGGTCGGGATGACCAGGGTCTCGCCGGGGAAGCGGCGCGACAGGGCGCGCCGACGCCGCGCGAAGGCCTCGGCGTTGGGCAGCTTCTCGGGCATGCCCGGGCCCCGCGGCGCCCAGTCCTTCATCATGAAGGCGACGAGCGCGTCGGGGTGCTGCGGAGGCGGCTTGGGCTTGCCCTTCGGCGGCCTCTTCGTCGGGCTCTTCGCCTGCTTGGCGGTCGTGGAGGCGGCCTTGGGGAGGGACTCGTGGGCGAAGTCCGCGCGCTTCATGGGAGGCACATCAAAGCACTGCGGGCCGCGTGAGACCAGTCACCCGTGAGGCGCGCCGATGACGCTCACGGCGCCGGTCGGATCGATGCGGAGCGTCACGGCGCTGCACCCTCCGGGCGCCCCGTCTGCGTCGCTGCCGACCTTCGCTGGCGCGCTCGCGCAGGCCTCGTCCTCGGTGTCGGTGCGGTGGACCTCGACCCCGCGCGAGCGGAGCAGGTCGACCACCTCCGGGTCGGGGAGCACGACGCCCGAATACGCCATGGGGCCGCTGGAGATGACCGCGATCTTGGGGCGAACGGCCTCCAAGAAGGCGGCTCGTGTGGAGGTCTTCGAGCCGTGGTGACCGACGAACAGGACGTCGGCCGCGAGCGCCGCCGCGCCGAGGTCGAGCAGCGCTCGCTCGGTGCTCCCGGGATCCGGAGGCGCGGGAGGATCTCTCCGCGCGCCGCCGGTCGCGTCGCCCGTGAGGAGCACCCGCGCGCGGCCGAGCTCCAGGCGCAGGACGATCGAGGCGTCGTTGGGATCCTTGGCGTCGGGTCGCACCGAGAGCACGGCGGCTGCTGCGCGGCGGCCGAGGTCGAGGCGCTGGCCCGCCTCGAAGTGCTCGCCGGCGACGTGGTGGGTGACGCCCGGCTCGGCGCCGACCGCGTCGCGGAACGCCGCGTAGCCCTTCGTGTCCGAGGCGAGCCCCGGCTCCCAGACGTGGGTGACGGGGTAGCAGCGCAAGACGTCGGGCAAGTGGCTGAGGTGATCGCGGTGAGGGTGGCTCAAGAAGACGTGGTCGAGCCGCGCCTTGGGGCTCGGGGCGGCACCGTCTCCCGCGTCGCAGCCGGGCTCGCTCGAGGCGCCCAAGGTCTGGGCGAGGTAGGCGAGGACCCGGCTCTGTTCGCCCGACCTGCGATCGTCGTTGCTTCCCGCGTCGTACAGCAGGGAGAAGTCCTCGCCCTGGACCAGGATCGCGAGCCCCGTGCCGACGTCGAACGCGGTGAGGGTGAACGCGGGGTCGGGCGCACGGGGAGGGACGGGCGGTGCTGCGGGTCGGGGCGCGCCGCCGCTCGCGCAGCCCGCGTACCCCGCGAAGGCGAGCGCAAGGAGCCCTCGGCCGAGCGTCGATCGGATCAACGGCTCGCGCGCCGGCGCAGGAGCACCTGCTCGCGCGCGGGCATGAAGACGGCGCCCGCCGCGAGCGCGTGCTCTCGGATCGCTGGGGTCAGATCGTAGTGGGGGCGCGAGCGGGGCTGGAACCAGGCGCGGTGCAGCCCGATGCGCCCAGCGAGGGCGTGCAGCTCGTGCTCCGAGTCGGCCGTGAGGTGACAGCTGCCGCGGTGGAAGGGCGGTCGCGCCCACCACCAGCGCCGCACCTCGTCGACATACACGGCCATGGAGCCGGCATCCTACCACCGGTCTGAGCAAGGCGTCCTCCGTGAGGCACCATCAATGAGGAGCCCTCAATGAGGCGTTGAGCCCTCACCTGAGGGCGCTCGCCCTCACCCTCGCGTCGTAGTGCATGAACACCAGCGCCGGGCCGCGCCCTTTATGGCTTGCAACGCTGGCACGCTTCGCGCTAGGCTCGAGCGGTTATCTTGAACAACGCAAAGTCGCATCACCCCCGCTTCGGGGGTCAGGTCGCCGTTCTGTCCTTGGCTTCACTGCCCTCGGGGTGCTGGGCGCGACGTTGCTGTCGCCCGCCGTCGCGAGCGCGCAGGAGCAGGTCGAGCTGCCGGTGTTCAGCCCGAGCTTCGCTGGAGATCGCTTCTTCGGCGTGCCCTCTCCGTACACGGCGAGCGACGGCATCTTCAACGTGCACGGCGGCCTGCTGGTCGACTACGGCCACAACCCGCTCGTCCTCGCGAGCTCGGACGACTCGCCGCTGTCGTGTGGCGAGAGCGAGTGCAGCGTGGTCGAGCACCAGCTCATCATGCATTTGAACGCGACCGCGGTGCTGTTCGACCGCGTCGCGGTGAACCTCGACATGCCGTTTTCGCTCTTCCAGAGCGGCGAGGGCTCGGTCGAGGAGGGAGACATCCAGCTGACGTCGCCCGACGGACCGGCGATCGGCGATCTGCGCATCGGCGCCAGGGTGCGGCTCTTCGGCGAGTACCACGACCCGTTCCAGATCGCGCTCGGCGGGTACGTCTGGGTCCCCGTCGGCAGCGAGGACGCGTACGTGACCGACGGCTCGGTCCGCGGCTATCCGCACGCGATCGTGGGCGGTCGGGCCGACCGCTTCATCTGGTCGTTCTCCGCGGGTCCCAAGCTCCGCGGCACCACGGTCGTCGGTAACACGACCTCCGGCTACCAGTTCCTGTGGGGCGCCGGGCTCGGCGGCCTGCTGCTGGAAGATCGCAGCCTCCAGATCGGCGTCGAGTCGACGGGCGGCGTGAG
This sequence comes from Polyangiaceae bacterium, assembly GCA_016719945.1. Classification (GTDB taxonomy): domain Bacteria; phylum Myxococcota_A; class Polyangia; order Polyangiales; family Polyangiaceae; genus Xiheicaenibacterium. Next base: position 37,445 of record JADJYE010000035.1, read on the forward strand.
CTTCGACGAGACCAACGTGCGCAACACGAACGCCGAGGCCCAGGCCGGCCTCAAGTATCGCTTCGTGAAGTTCATGGAGATCGGCGCCGGCGTCGGGCCAGGCTTCACGACCGGCGTCGGCACACCCGACGTGCGCGCCTTGTTCTCGTTCCAATACACGCCGGAGATGCCGCGCGACGTCGACACCGACGGCGACGGGATCTTCGACTCGGTCGACGCTTGCCCGACCGTGAAGGGCGTCGCCAGCACCGACGCGAAGAAGCACGGCTGCCCCGAGGAGAAAGACCGGGACAAGGACGGCTTCCTCGACGAGGTCGACGCGTGCCCCGAGGTGCCCGGCGTCGCCAGCGAGGACCCGAAGAAGCACGGCTGCCCCAAGCCCGACACCGACAAGGACGGCTTCCTCGACGAGGTCGACGCGTGTCCCGAGGTGCCCGGCGTCGCCAGCGACGACCCGAAGAAGCACGGCTGCCCGCTCCCGAAGGACCGCGACAACGACGGCATCATCGACGACGAGGACGCCTGCCCCGACGAGGCAGGCGTGAAGGACCCCGACCCCAAGAAGAACGGCTGCCCCGCCGACCGCGACGGAGACGGCATCTACGACAAGGACGACGCCTGCCCCGACGAGGCGGGCGTGAAGGACCCCGACCCGAAGAAGCACGGCTGCCCGGTCAAGGCGATCTTCACCGAGACCGAGATCGTCATCCTCGAGCAGGTTCAGTTCGACACGGCGAAGGCGACCATCAAGCCGGCGTCGGACCCGCTGCTCAACGAGGTCGCCAAGATCCTCAAGGACCACCCCGAGATCTCGAAGATCGAGGTGCAAGGCCACACCGACAACCGGGGTGGTGCGGCCTACAACAAGGCGCTCTCCGAGGCGCGCGCGCGCTCCGTCGTCGACGCGCTGGTGAAGCGCGGCATCGAGAAGAAGCGCCTCGCCCCCAAGGGCTACGGCCAAGACAAGCCGCTCGACGCGGCGAACAACGAAGCGGCGTGGGCGAAGAACCGCCGCGTGCAGTTCATCATCCTCGACAAGGCGTCGAGCAAGACCACCGTGCAGTCGAAGTGACGATGGCTCCGGCTGAAAGCAGGTTCCGAATGAAGAAGTACGTCCTTAGCCTCCTCACCGCCATGTGCCTGATGATCTGGGCGCTGCCCGCTCAGGCCACCCATTTCCGCTATGGCACCATCAACTGGCGTGTGCCCGACCCCATCGGCGCCCCGCTGACGGTGGAGTTCACGGTGCAGCAGGCCTGGCGCACGGCGTTCCTCGCCTGCGACAACCTGGACTTCGGCGACGGTACGTTCGGCAACGGGTGCAACACGGTCACCAACATCGGGACCGGCGTGGACGCGACCGGGCAGTCGTACACGTTGCGCGAGTACGTGGTCACCCACACGTACGCGAGCGCCTCGAACTTCCTGGTGTTCTTCGAGAACTGCTGCCGCATCTCCACGCTGCAGAACGGCGCGGACGACACCTACCGCGTGGAGACCGTGGTGAACCTCGCCTCCGGCAACACGGGCGGCCCGGTCATGGGCTCGCCGGCGATCCGCCAGATGCAGGTCGGCGCCACCCGCACGCTGTTCTTCCCGTTCTTCGATCCCGACGCGGATCCTGTCACATGCCGCTTCGCGACGAACGCCGAGGCGGGCTTCACCCCTTCGATCCCCGCCATCCCCGTGGGCGGCGCGCAGCCCACCATCACGACCCAGCCGGGCGGCTGCGAGCTCACGTGGGACGTGACCAACGCGGTCGCGGGCCAGCAGTTCGTGGTGCACCTCGTGGCCGAGTCGGTGCACGGAGGGCAGACGAGCTCGGGCCAGATTGATCTCATCATCGAGATGGTCGCGGCGCCGCCGCCGACCTGCGCGGGCGGCGGGATCTTCAACGTCGACCCCGGCGACACGCTCGTCGTGCCGACCACCGGGACCCATGGCCTGCCGACGAACCTGACGATGACCGCGCAGAACGTGCCGGCCGGCGCGACCTTCAACCCGGTCTCCGGCTCGGACGGCGCCTCGCCCTTCACCACGACGTTCAGCTACACGCCGGGGGCCGCGCAGGCCGGCACGACGCAGCTGGTGATGGTGAACTACACGAACGCCCTGAACCTGACGGGGACCTGTTTCCTAACGATCCAGGTGCCGCAGTGCGCGAACTTCGGCGACGCCTGCAGCGTCGGCGTCGGGCAGTGCCAGCAGAGCGGCACCAACGTGTGCGCCGGCATCAACGTGACCGTGTGCAGCGCGGTGCCCGGCACGCCTACGGCCGAGCTGTGCGACAACCTCGACAACGACTGCAACGGCGTGTCCGACAACGCGCCGATCGACGCCAACCAGCCGTGCACGTCGGCCTTCCCGGGCATCTGCGCAGCGGGAACCACCTCGTGCTTCGCGGGCAACCTCTCGTGCAACCCGAACATCGCCCCGGGCTCGCAAGCGGAGACCTGCGACGGTGAGGACGATGACTGCGACGGCACGACCGACGACGGCTTCAACCTGGGCGCGGCCTGCACCTCGGGCGTCGGCGAGTGCGAGACGTCGGGCGCGCTGATCTGCGCTCCCGGCGGGGGCACCCAGTGCGACGCCATCCCCGGGCAGCCGACGGCGGAGCTCTGTGATGGGCTCGACAACGACTGCAACGGCGCCGACGACAACGGCAACCCCGGCGGCGGTGGTGCCTGCGCTACGGGGCTGCTCGGCGTGTGCGCCATCGGCGCGCTCGAGTGCGTCAACGCAGGCCTCGAGTGCAGCCCGACCACCTCGCCCGGCGAGCTGACCGAGCTGTGCGACGACGCCGTAGACAGCGACTGCGACGGCCTGCCGAGCAACGGCTGCAACGGCGACTCCGACGGTGACGGCCTCCTCGACGACGAGGAGGACATGATCGGCACCGACCCGAACGACGCCGACAGCGACGACGACGGCATCACCGACGGCTCGGAGCCCGACTACGACGTCGACTCCGACGGCGACGGACTCATCAACGCCCTCGACCCCGACAGCGACAACGACGCCCTCTACGACGGCACCGAGGTCGGCAACGACTGCGAGGGTCCGGGCACCGACGACACCCAGGGGCACTGCATCGCCGACGGTGACGCTGGCGCGACGACGACCGATCCGCTCGACGCGGACACGGACGACGGCGGCGTCACGGACGGCGGCGAGGACGTCGACCTCGACGGCGTCGTCGACGCCGGCGAGACCGACCCCACGGCCGGCAACGGAGACGACGACATCAACGAGGACAGCGACGGCGACGGCCTGACCGACAACCTCGAGGACACGATCGGCACCGACCCGAACGACGCCGACAGCGACGACGACGGCGCCCTCGACGGCGACGAGCCGAACCCCGCCGCCGACACCGACGGCGACGGCCTCATCAACGCGCTCGACCCCGACAGCGACGACGACGGCCTGTTCGACGGGACCGAGGTCGGCAACGACTGCGAAGACCCGGCGACCGACCCGGCGGCGGACAGCTGCATCGCGGACGCCGACGCCGGCGCGACGACCACCAGCCCGCTCGACCCCGACACCGACGACGGCAGCGTCTCGGACGGCGACGAGGACACGAACCACAACGGCACCATCGACGGGACCGAGACGGACCCCAACGACGGCACCGACGATCTCGAGAACGACTTCGACGGCGACGGCCTGTTGAACGACGAGGAGGTCGACATCGGGACGGACCCGTTCGACGCCGACAGCGACGACGACGGTATCCGCGACGGTGACGAGCCCAACTTCGGGGACGACACCGACAACGACGGCGACATCAACGCGCTCGACCCGGACAGCGACAACGACGGCCTCTTCGACGGCACCGAGGTCGGCAACGACTGCGACGACCCGGCGACGGACGAGGCGGCCGAGAACTGCATCGCCGACGCCGACGGCGGCGCGACGACGACCGACCCCCTCGACGCCGACACGGACGACGGCTCCGTGAGCGACGGCGACGAGGACGCGAACCACAACGGGATCATCGACGAGGGCGAGACCGACCCGAACGATATCGCCGACGACGTGCCCACCGAGAACGAGTGCGAGCTGGACTCGGACTGCGGTGAGCCGGACAGCGGGCTCGTCTGCGACGACGAGACCAAGACCTGCGAAGACGGCTGCCGCGGCGAGGGTGGCAACGGCTGCCCCGACGGGGAGACCTGCACGAGCGACGACGAGACGATCGGCGTGTGCGAGGAGGACGAGACTCCGGCGACCAACGTCTTCGCCGAGGGCAACGGCATCTTCTGCGCGACGTCGTCGACGGGCCACTCGAGCCCGACCGCGCCGCTCGCCGTGCTCTCGCTGCTCGGGCTGGCGGCGCTCGTCCGCCGGCGGAGCCAGCGCCGCGCGGCGTGAAGCCTTGGGCGTGGCTCCTGCTCTTGGGAGTCGTCGGGTGCGAGAGCGACCCGGCGCCTCCCTCGGAGGGCGGGGGCCCACCCGACGCGCCCGCGTGTGCCGACGGAGCGGTCGGCGTCGGGGAGACCGACGTCGACTGCGGCGGGCCGTGCCCGCGCTGCATCGAGGGGGGGCGCTGCGAGACCGACGTCGACTGCACGTCGAGCGCGTGCACCGAGGGGCGCTGCGTCGCGCCTTCGTGCTTCGATGGTGAGCAGAACGGGGACGAGACAGGGGGCGACTGCGGCGGCGAGAGCTGCGTCGTGCGCTGCGAGCCCGGCGAGGGCTGCGCCTCCGCTGAAGACTGCGCCTCGACGGCCTGCGTCGCGGGGCTGTGCGCAGCGCCGAGCTGCGCCGATGGGCTGAAGAACGGCGACGAGACCGACGTCGACTGCGGTGGGCCGAGCTGCGCCACGTGCGGCGCCGGGGCTGCGTGCTCCGAGCCTGGCGACTGCGAGAGCGGGCGCTGCGACCAGGGGGCGTGCGCCGCGCCGACCTGCGACGACCAGCTCGCGAACGGCCTGGAGAGCGACGTCGACTGCGGCGCCTCGTGTGAGCCGTGCGGGCCCGGCGGTGGATGCGCTCAGGCGCTCGACTGCGCGAGCGAGGTGTGTGTGTCCGGCACGTGCGCGTCGACGTGCTTCGACCAGGCCCAGGGACCCGACGAGTCGGACGCCGACTGCGGCGGAGTCTGCGCGCCGTGCGCTGCAGGCGCGACCTGCGACGTCGACGACGACTGCGCGGGGGGCGCCTGCGAGGGCTTCCTGTGCGCGCCTACGTGCGCCGACGGCGAGCTGAGCGCCGCCCTCGGGGAGACCGACGTCGACTGCGGTGGGCCCAGCTGCTCGGCGTGCCTCGTGGGCGGCGGCTGCAGCGTCGCGGAGGACTGCGCGAGCTCGATCTGCGGCGGTGGCGTCTGCCAGCCGATCGCCACCTGCTCCGACGGCGCGCTCACGGCGGGCGAGAGCGACGTCGACTGCGGAGGCCTCGCGTGCGGGACCTGCGCCGACGGCAGCGCGTGCGGCGGCCCGGCGGACTGCTCGAGCGGGGTCTGCGCGCTCTCACTCTGTCTGGCGCCGGCCTGCGATGACGGCGTCCACAACGGCGTCGAGAGCGACGTCGACTGCGGTGGGCCGTGCGGCGGCTGCGCTTCGGGCGAGGCGTGTGGCTCGAGCGATGACTGCGCCTCTTCCGTGTGCGAGGAGGGCGCGTGCCGACCTGCAAGCTGCTCCGACGGCGTCCATAACGGAGACGAGAGCGATCTCGACTGCGGCGGGCTGTGCGGCGGCTGCGCCCCGGGCGCGGGGTGCGGCAGCGCGCAGGATTGCGCGAGCGGGGTGTGCTCGCTGGACCAATGCGAGGCGCCGAGCTGCGGCGACGCCGTCCACAATGGCGCGGAGAGCGACGTCGACTGCGGTGGGCCTTGTGGTCCGTGTGAGGCTGGGCAGGCGTGCGACGTCGACGGCGACTGCGAGAGCGGCGTGTGCGTCGCCTCCCAGTGTGAGCCTCCGTCGTGCTTCGACGCCTCGTGGAACGGCGACGAGACCGGGTTCAACTGCGGCGGCTCGTGCCCTCCGTGCCTACCGGGCTATGGGTGCGAGGGTGACGAGGACTGCGTCGGTGGTGACTGTGGGCCGGGCGGCGTGTGCCTCCCGACCTGCACGGACGGGCTGCTCGACGGCGTCGAGGCCGACGTGGACTGTGGGGGTCCCAGCTGCCCAGACTGCCGCCCGAACCGAGACTGCTTCGACGACTCCGACTGCACCACCGCGGTCTGCGCGTTCTCGGGCCACGGGCTCCACTGCCAGCCGGCCGCCTCGTGCGAGAGCGGTGAGCAGGATGGGCAGGAGTCGGACGTCGACTGCGGGGGCCCGCTCTGTGGCTGGTGCACCGCGGGGAAGACCTGCGTGACGGGCGCAGATTGCCAGGGCGGGAATTGCCTGCCGTCCGGCACGTGCGGTTGATCCGGCGCGCTCGCTCGTCCGCTAGGCTCTGGTTCGCGTGCCTGATTCGATCGGTCGGATCTACATCGCCTCGTTCACCCTGGTCACGCTCGCGGCGCTCGTCGTCGCGGCGCGAGCGCGGCCGAGGCTCGTGCTCTTCGAGCGGCGCTATTTCCGCTGGCTGTTCCGGCCCTGGAAGCTCGCGAGCTTCGCGATCGCCCTGACCGGCATGGTGATCGTCGCCCCCCTCTCGGGGGACCCCACATGGGACTACGTGACGGGGTCGGTGCAGTCGGTGCTCGCGTTCGTGACGGCGCCGTGGGCGGTGGGCACGATCTACCGAAGCCTGCGCGGGCTGGGCGTGCGGTCGCGTGCGGAGCTGATCGTCGCTGGCATCACCTGGATGGTCTCGGTCAGCTGGTTCTACGACGCGTACCTCTACCTGAGGGACGGCCGCTATGGGCCGCTGTGGCTCGAGAACCTGTGGGCCTCCTCCGGGCTGTACTTCCTCGCGGGCATCCTGTGGAGCCTTCGACCCGCGACGCCCGCGCGACCCGGGCTGCTCGGCGCGAGGCTCGCGTTCGCAGACGACGACTGGCCCGCCGAGGAGGGGAGCCACACGCGCGTCGCGACCGTGGCGTTCGTCGTCATGGGCTTCACGACCCTGTTGATGTCGCCGTTCCTCGTTCACGCCTGGGAGCGCTGGCGGAGCCCGTGAGGTCGTCGCTCAGTCGCTGGGCGCGCACGCCGCGAGCTCGGCCTCGCGCGCGTAGCTCTCCCCCGAGAACGCCGCGAGCTCGACGCGGCGCCAGCCGTCGTCGGCCGGGGCGTCCTTCACGATGACGAGCGGGGTCCCCGCTCGTGCGCGTCCGACCGCATACAGCGTGCTGTCGACGCGTGCCGCGAGCGAAAGCTCCTTCGCGCACGACCTGCGCTCACCCTGACCCAGCGCAGCGGCGGGGCTACGACGCGCGGCGGGCTGAGGCGCCGACGTCGGCCCGAGCGAGTCACCGACGGCCTCGGCGTCGACCCACCCGGTCACCGCCCCCTCGGGCGACGCGATCTCGACCCGCGCGCGCCCGAGCGCGCGCTCGAGCTCCCGCGCCGCGAGCAAGCCATCGACGCGCCGGCTCACCACGTTCAGGCCTGTGCCTGCGGTCGACGTCGGCGAGGGAGCACCTCCAGCCCCTCGGAGGCGTCGAGCGAGATCGCGCGTCCTGCGGGCGCGCCCGACAGCTCTCCCGGGGCGGCGAGCAGGTCGTCACATCGCACGCGCTCCTCGAGCGGCAGCAGCTCGGGATCGAGGAGGGAGAACGACGCGATCGTCACCAGCGCCTCCTCCGCGTCGACGCGCGCCAGGCGCGCCGAGAGCCCCTGACCCGGCGTGATCATCCCCCCCGCGAGCCGACGCGCTGGCCGCACGTAGACCGAGAGATCCCGCAGGCGGACCAACCCCGCCACGGCCACGCCATACCCGTCGACCTCGGCCAGCGCGACGCCGTCGGACTCGGCGCGGGTGAGGCGGAGGCGCGTCGACTCGGCCGCGACCGAGCCCATCGCGGCGCCTCGCTCCGCGTGGAGCTGCGAGGCGTAGAGCGGCAGGCGCGCGCCGTCACCGAGCGCGCGCCCCTCGAGCTCGCACACGAAGCCCGCGAGCGGCTCGATCGTCTCCGGCGTCGCTGCTCCGTTCGGGATGGCGCTGGCCGCAGCCGTCGACTGCGGCCCCCCGGCCGCAGGGGAGTGGCTCGCGCGCGGCTCGCAGGCCACCCACAGCGCGAGCGCGACGGCGAGGACGCTTGGACGCCTCACTTACTCGATGATCGGCGTTCGCGTGCAGTCGAACGTCACGTCGATGTCGGCGCCGTGATCGATGATCTCGAAGTCGGACGCCCTGAGGGCCTCGAGGCTGTAGTCGTCGAACCCGACCTCTTCCCAGGTGTGCTCGGTGAACAGATCGCTCGCCGCGGTGAGGGCGATCTGCCCGCCGTCCGAGTGGTACATGCCGTACTTCTGGAGGGCGCGCGCGACGACCTGCGCGGCAGGCGAGAGCGTGTCGAGCGGGTAGTCGGCGCGCAGGCGGAAGTGCGCGCCGTAAGGCGGCGCTTGATCCGGTCCGCTGGTGTTGGTCCCGTGGGTCGCGGGGCGGGCGAACTTCCGCTCCCTCAGCATGTCGTTCGGGAGGATGAAGCGGATGGCGTGGTTGATCTCGCCCGCCGCGATCTCGTCTGCCGTGAAGAGCAGCGGAGCGATCGGGAAGCCGGCCGCGTCGGCGCTCGTGCATTGGTCGCCTCGGCCGACGGGCGGGGGCGGCTGGCTGGTGTCCCAGATCGCGAGGCAGCCGGCCTGGAACGAGTTGTCCGAGCGGATCGTGCCGCGATAGATCTCGTACAGGCGGTTCTCGTCGGGGGCGAAGAACAGCATGTGGCAGTCGTAGCCTTCGTCGAAGCCCGCGCATTGGTAGCCGCTGAACGCGCTGGACAGATCGGTCGGCACCTCCCAGTGCTCTTCGACGGCGCCGCCCTCGGGCACGGGCACCGGCGCGAAGTCGCAGTCCGGCTCGTAGTAGTAGTCGTAGTCGGGCTCGTAGGCGCGCTTGGCGGTGCCCGGCGCCACGGTGTTGACCACGATCGAGAAGTCGACGCGCATCGTGCCGGTGCCCCAGCCGTTGGGGGCGTTGGCGCTCTCCATCCACGCCGTGATCTCGTCGGAGTTGGCGACGACCGGCGCCGCCGAGGCGTCCTCGTAGAACCACGAGCCGGCCGGGAAGTACTCTCCGCCGCCGGGCGTGCCCGCGCCGGTGTTGCCTGCGCCGGTGTTGCCTGCGCCGGTGTTGCCCGCGCCGGTGTTGCCCGCGCCCGTGTTCGAGCCGCCCCCTTCTTCCCCGCCGCCGGTGTTGCCACCGCCCGTGTTGCTGGCGTCGTCGCACGCGCCGATGAGGACCGAGGTCGTGAGGAAGAGCGAGACGAGTTGGGTGCAGCGCGTCATGGCGCGAAGATAGCGCACGATTCGGAGCGCCGCTCGTCCCGCTCAGGTTTTTCCCGCACGCGGACGCGACGTTGCGGCACCAACGCGCATAGGATATCCCGACCTTGGTGGGGGGCTCTCTGTCGGTCTTGCTCGACGTCGGCGGGAACGTCCTCGCACGTCATGGCAGCGTCATCGTGCAGGTGCGCACCGGCGCGCTCAGCCATGAGGTCTTCGGCGCGCTGGTCGCGAACGTCCGGCGGCTGACGCCGCACAAGCCCGGCCCAATCGGGATGCTCGCCGTCATCGAGGCCGACGCCGAGGTCGTCGAGACCGAGGTCCGCGCGCGGCAGAAGGACTTCGTGACGCGCCTCCTCGAGCGGCCCGAGGTCCGCATGGCCGTGGTCGTGGTCGGTGATGACGTCGCCGCTTCGATGCGCAGGACCATGGCGCGCATGCTCGTCCCCTCGAACGAGCGGCTGCGCGCGTGTGGAGACGTCGAGGAGGGGTGCGCGTTCGTCGGGCCGCACGCGGGCGTCCCCACGGCGGCGCTCGTCGAGTCGGTGACGGAGGCCCGCGCGGTCGCCGCGCGCTCGTGGGCGAAGCGCTGACGGGTCCTGGTGGAGACACAACCGCTAAGCGGCCAGCCTGGTTCGTGCGAGGGCGTGCCAGCGTGCGAGCTTGAGGCGGGTCCTTCGATCACCCTCGTCGGTGGCGCCGGGACGGCTCGCGACACAAGTGTGGGTTCGTCCGGGACGAACCGGGGATTGTGTCGCTGGGGTCCTGGCTGAACGATGGGTCGTGCCGGTTTCACGCGAGGACTCCACCGTTTTCTCCACGATCTGATGCAGAGGCTCGCCGCCCAGGCGACACAAGTGGGGGTTCGTGCGGCACGAGCCGCCATTTGTGTCGCCTGCGGTCAGCCAGTGTAGTTCGGCGGCGTGGGCGACGAGCGAGGCCGGGCGATCGGTGAGCTCGCTGTGGGGCATCGGCCGGTCTCGCCGTCTTGCCGTCGTGTCAGCCCTGTCGCGCACGCTCCGGGCCCGAATTCTCGAGCAGCGTGGGTCAGCTCCGAAGGGGACCCCTCATTGTTTGCGTGGAAACTCCGTTTCCACGGAGCTAGCCCTCGTTCAAGCGCATCGAAATCGCGAGTCGCTGGGATCAAAATGAAAAGCCCGGGTGTCTGTTGGGTTGCTGAGACTCAACATCGAACACCCGGGAGCTTTTCAGTGAAAGATCGACGATCCTGGCAGCGGAGTGAAGCGGAAAGATCGCGAGGAGGTTGGCGCCTGCGATGGGTGGCGAGCGCCGCGCGGGGGTCCCAGTTCGCGCGGGAGCCGCGCGGTACGACGTCGGACCGCGTTCAGGGATCCCGCACGGCGGGCTCGGCGCCGTCCACCAGCTCGCGCGTGAGGTCGGCCCGTTCGGCAGCCGGGCGCGGCTGCCGATCCTGATGAAGCGCCGCCTACAGCGAGTCCGACCCATCCTGAACATCGCCTTCAACGTCCTTCGGGGGACGGTCCGACGACATCGAGGTGCGCCGCAACGACGCTGCGTTCCTGACGCGGTGGGCGCGCGCACGATCCCTGACCCGACGACCGCGGCGACTTCTGCCGCCGGCGACACGGACCAGATCGAGACGCTGATGGACGGGTCAACACGTCCGTGGGCGTCGGCAGCGACAAGAAGCGAGCTTTCGGGCAGACGGCGAAGATCGACGCCGACGGCCCGATCGAGACGCACGGCGAGAGCAAGGAGGGCATGGGGCTTCCTACAACGGGACTTGGGGCTACCACCCGCTGCTGGTGTCGCTCGCGAACACGGGCGAGCCGCTCTACATCGTGAACCGAGGGCAACCGGCCCTCCCAGGAAGGCGCTCCGGCCTATCGACCGGGCGGTCGAGATGTGCCGCCGCGCTGGCTTCAAGGACGTCCTGCTCCGCGGAGACACGGCCTTTCGCAAACCCTCCACTTCGACCGCTGGACGAAGGACGGATCCGCTTCGTGTTCGGCACGACGCCGTGTCCCAGCTCGTCGAGACCGCCGAGACGCTCACCCAGGAGGAGTACAGCGAGCGGTGCGCAAGGCCGACGATGCGCCGATGAGCGCCAGCGCCGCGCCAAGCAGCCGCGTGAAGGAGACCATCGTTCGGGAGAAGGGCTACTTGAACCTTCGCCTGGTGAAGGAGGAGATCGCCGAGTTCACCCACCAGCCCTCCAAGGCGAAGGGCGGGTACCGGATGGTCGTCTCTGCAAAACGATCTTGGAGGAGCGCGGACAACGCTCGCGGGCAGCGCGAGCGCTACCACTTTACGTCACGAACGACTTCACGATGTCCGCCGAGGACGTCGTGCGCGAGGCCAACGATCGCGCAACCAGGAGAACGTCCTGCGCAGCCAAGAGCGGCGTCCGCGCCCTGCGAGCGCCGCTCAACACGCTCAACGCCAACTGGGCCTACATGGTGATCGCATCGATCGCGTGGTCCCTGAAGGCGTGGTTCGCCCTCATGCTGCCCATCAGTCGCGCTGGCGCGCTCAGCACGAGGCCGAACGCGAACGCGTGCTGCGCATGGAGTTCCGGTCCTTCGTCAACCGCCTGATCCTCGTGCCTGCGCAGATCCTTCGCACGGGCCGGACGCTGGTCTTCCGGCTGCTCGCCTGGCGTCCCGATCTCCCCCGTTCTCTTCCGCCTCTCGACGCCCTCTGAACGAGCGGCCTGCTCGCGCACTTCGGCGCGAGCAGCTCCGCCTCGCCGCAGCTCACGCCGCACCAAGAGAGGTCGACACGGACGGGACATCACGAAGGGACGAGGCGGGCGCCTCGATGGGGAGGTGCGCCACCTGCCGTTCCACTTCAGCCGACGCCATTTCGAGCGCGGCCATCGCTTGATTGAGGGCTAGCTGAACGTCACTTCCGCTCGAACGCGGCGCGCAGCCACGCCCGCTCTTCCTCCCACATCGCCTCGAGGTGCGCCTTCATCGATGCGCGGATCTCCTCTGGCGAGGGGTCGTCGTCGTCGCGCGCGTCCTCCACCGGCAGCCCGATGGAGCCGAGCCACTCGAGCGTGTCGAGCCCCGCCGCACCCTTGCGCGCGATGTCGGCGAGCAAGATCGTGAGCAGGCGCGTGTGCCCGTGGAGCGGCTCTTCGAGCGAGCGAACCGGGGCGGTGTCGTCGAGCCACACGCGCAGCGTGTCTTCCAGCGCGACCGAAGCGCCGACCGGGTCGTCGATCATCCAAGGCACGACCTCCGCGACGATGCCGAGGGCGTGCGGCTCGTCGAGCACGAGCGCCCCCTCCGGCTCGTAGTACCGCGTGCGGAAGCCCGCCGGGAGCACCGACAGGCGGGCGTGCGCGACGCCGCTCTTCGACTCCCAGATCGGAGACAAGAGCAGCCCTTGGTCGGCGAGCGGGGTGAGCTCGCGGGCGAGCGCGAAGTTCTTCTCGACGATGCGCTGCGCCTCGGCGAGCAGCGCGTCTTCCCCGGGCGGCTCGTAGCCGGCTGGGATGCCGAGCAGCGCGCGGGCGTCGTGCTCGGAGAGGAGGTCGCGGAGGTTCGCCAACGCGCCGACCACCGTCCACGAGCGCGAGCGAGGCGGCAAGGTCAAAGGCGCTGGCGGGCCCGCGTGGGCGCTCGGCGAGGCTCGCGCCGTGTTGCCATCCTGGCCGCAGCGGGTAGCCTCGTGCGCCGTGGGTGGAGCCTCGAGCGAGCTTGGGACGAGCCTGGCCGCGGGGACCACCTTCGCCGGGCGCTATCAGATCGTGCGCTGCCTGCGCGCAGGAGGCATGGGCGCCGTCTACGAGGTGACGCACCTGGAGACGCGGCGCAAGCGCGCGCTCAAGGTGATGCTGCCCAACCTCTTGCACGACGACGAGATGCGGCAGCGCTTCCGCGCGGAGGCCACCGTCGCGTCGGAGGTCACCTCCGATCACATCGTGGAGGTGTTCGACGCCGGCATCGACGTCCACAGCGGCGCGCCCTTCATCGTCATGGAGCTGCTGCAAGGGCAAGAGCTCGCCGATGTGCTCGCGGCGCGCGGGCGCTTCAAGCCGCACGAGGTCCTGGTGTTCGTGCGACAGGTCGCCGTCGCGCTCGACAAGACCCACGCCGCCGGCATCGTGCACCGCGATCTGAAGCCCGAGAACCTGTTCCTCACGCAGGCCGACGACGGCACGCCGCGCTTGAAGGTGCTCGACTTCGGCATCGCCAAGCTGGTGGAGAGCGCCACGCAGACCGGGCTGAAGGCGGCCACGCGCAGCATCGGTACGCCCGTCTACATGGCGCCCGAGCAGCTCGAGGGCCGCGGCGTGGCGCCCGCGACGGACCTGTACGCGCTCACGCAGGTGACGTTCACGCTGCTGGTCGGGGAGGCCTATTTCGGCGACGAGCAGCGCGCGGACGGCAACCTGTTCGCGCTGCTGATGAAGGTGGCAGCGGGTCCGGTCGAGCCTGCCTCCGCGCGCGCGGCGCGCAGGGGGGTGACGCTGCCCGCTGGCTTCGACGCCTGGTTCTCACGTGGCACGGCGGTGGCCCCGCGCGCCCGCTTTGGCTCGGCCGGCGAGCTCGCAGCGGCGCTCGCGGGTGCGCTGGGCCTCGGGCCCGCTCCTGTCGCGGCCGCCGTCGCCTCGGGGCTGGCCGTGCCGAGCCTCTCGCCGATGGCGCCGCCCCCGGCTCCCGCGGTGACCCACGCCGCCACGCCGCTCGCGGCCGCGCTCTCCCCTGCGGCTGCCCACAGCGCGTCGCGCGGACGCCCGGCGTGGTTGCTGCCTGCTGGCGTCGGCGGGCTGCTGTTGGCCTGCGGGCTCGCGGCGCTGCTCTATGTCTCGCTCGCCACGAAGCCGAAGCGCACGACGGCGACCGACGACGAGGACGACGCCCGTCCCAGCAGCAAGCGGGACACCCTGGACGGCATGAGCACCTATATGCGCAGGTCCAAGACCGCGGAGGCACGCAACACCGTCCGCGCGATCGGCCGGGCAGCGGTGGCCGCGTACGAGCGCGAGGCGGTGCCTTCCGAGCTGCTGGGAGGGGAGGTGCCGACGGTCACTCACGCGCTGTGCGGCTCGGCGATCGCCGTGCCCGCCAAGGTGCCCGCGGCCATGAAGTACCAGCCGTCCAACGCGGACGGTCAGGACTTCAACACCGGTGACGCGAGCAAGGGCTGGCGCTGCCTCAAGTTCGCGATGGTCGAGCCGATGTACTACCAATACGAGGTGCGCGTCGGCACGAGCTACAAGGGCCCGTCCCGGGGTGGCCCCGACCCCGGGAAGAACGGCTTCGAGATCTCCGCGGAGGGCGATCTCGACGGCGACGGCAAGACCAGCCTGTTCACGCTGACTGGCACGCTGGACCCGCAGCTGGGCGTGCGGGTCGCCTCCGTGACGGTCATCACCGACGAGCTGGAGTAGCGATCGCGCCGCCAGGGTCCTTGGAGCGACGCCTGGGTGGACGCGACCGCGGGAGAGTTCGGAGCCACCTTGGGGACTTGAACCCCAGACCTACGGTTTACGAAACCGTTGCTCTACCACTGAGCTAAGGTGGCAAGTCCGTCACCGAAGCGACGTCCAAGCTGAGGCGCGGCATCCTACTGACCGACGCGCGCAGGTCAAGCGTCATGACGGCGCTCCTGAGGAATGTTCGCGCTGGGCCAGGCTGCGCCAGCTGCGCCGCGACCGCTCTCCGGTCGTGCGCTGAAATCCGCGCGTTTTCACGCCCTCGCACCAGGCCCGGCGATTGCTTATCGTGCGCGCATGAAGGCCAACCGCCGCCGTGCACGGGTCGAGCTCTGGGGAACCACGCTGCTGGCTGGGGCCGGTCTCGCGGTGGCGCCCTTCGGGTGCGGGGCCGAGACCTCCATTCCTTGCGCGAATCCACAGCCCGTGGAGGTCGACGGTGAGGACATCGGCTTCGTCTCGTGTGACGGCGGCTGGCTGCACCGCCCCGAGGTCGTCGAGTGCACGAGCAAGCTGCCTCGCGCGGACTTCGAGTGCGCCGACGACGCCGGCGGTTGTGTGGTCGACGCCGACTGCCCCGGGCCGTTCGGGCACTGCGTCGTCGACGGCTTCGGTGGCATCGGCTGCTACTGCGCGACGGGCTGCGTCCAGGACAGCGACTGCGGCGCGGGACAGGTCTGCATGTGCGGCGATCCGATCGGCGCCTGTGTCCAGGCCGACTGCGCGACCGACGCGGACTGCGGCGAGGAGCTGCTCTGCTCGACGTACGTGACCGAGCCCGGCTGCGGCGGCACCGCGTTCTCCTGTCAGACCCCGGAGGACGAGTGCGCGAGCGACAGCGACTGCCTCAGCGGTGAGCAGTGCAGCTCTGACGGCGCGAAGAAGATCTGCGCGCCCATCAACTGCGCGATCGGCCGGCCGTTCGTCGTCGAGGGCGCGGAGCGGCTCGCCGGCACCGAGCGTCGCACCGACTGGGGCGCGGCCGATCTCACGCCCGACGTGGGCGGCCTCGACCTCGCGTCGCGCGCCAAGCTCGCCTCGTATTGGACCCAGATCGGGCGCATGGAGCACGCGAGCATCGCGGCCTTCGCGCGCTTCGCGCTCCAGCTGCTGTCGCTCGGGGCGCCGCCCGAGCTCGTGTCGCGGACCCACTCCGCGATGGCCGACGAGACGCGCCACACCAGGCTCGCCTTCTCGCTCGCCTCCGCGTACGGGGCCGTCGAGGTGGGGCCGGGCGCGCTCGCGATGGACGGCGCGCTCTCGGACTCGAGCGTGGAGGCGGTGCTCGAGACGGTGATCCTGGAGGGCTGCGTCGGCGAGACGGTCGCCGCCATGGAGGCGCGCGAGGCCCTCGAGAACGTCAGCGACCCTGCGCTCCGCTTCGTCTTCTCGGAGATCGCGCGCGACGAGTCAGAGCACGCCCTCCTCGCGTGGCGGACGGTGACGTGGATGCTCGAGTCCTTCGGCGACCGCGCGGCGCGCGTCGTCCAGCGCGTCATGGGCGAGCTCCGCGCGGCGGCGCCGTGCTCTGGCGCGGATGAGGCGAGCCCCGAGGACGAGCGCCTCTTGAGGCTCGGCTACGTCTCCGACGTCGTGCGTGGGCAGCTCCGGCGCCACGCGATCGACGGCGTGATCCTGCGCGGGCTCGCGTCGGCGCTCGAGGGCGAGCCCTCGCCCGCGTCGGTCGACGGCGGGCGGATGACGCTGGTGTGAGGCTGCGGCGCGGGCGCGAGCGCCCGACTCACGCGCTCTCCCTCGCCGGGGGCGACGCGGGGGAGTGCGGCGACGCGGGGGAGTGCAGCCATTGGGCGAGGCCGCCAGCCAGCACGGCCGCGATGATGGGCGCAACCCAGAAGACCCATAGCTGCTCGAGCGCCCAGCCGCCCACGTAGAGCGCCGGTCCGGTGCTGCGCGCTGGGTTGACCGAGAGGTTGGTGATGGGGATCCCCACGAGGTGGACGAGGGTGAGCGTCAGCCCAATGGCCAGGCCCGCGAAGCCCGCCGGCGCCTCGCGCCGGGTCGCGCCCAGGATGACGGAGAGGAACACGAAGGTCAGCGCGATCTCAGCGATGACCGCAGCCGTGAGGCCATAGCCGCCAGGGGAGTGTGCCCCGAAGCCATTGGCCGCGAGCCCGCCCACCGTCGCGTCGTACCCGCCGGGGTGCCCCTTGAGGAGCGCCAACAGGAGGCCGGCTGCGATCGTCGCGCCCACCACCTGCGCCGCGATGTACGGGCCCACGTCGCGCCATTCGAAGCGCCCGGCGGTGGCGAGGCCGACGGTGACCGCCGGGTTGAGGTGACAGCCGGAGACGTGGCCCAGGCCGTACGCGCAGCCCACCACGGTGAGCCCGAACGCGAGCGACACGCCGTGCAGTCCGATGCCGACGGCCGGAAACGCTGCAGCGAATACGGCGCTGCCGCAGCCACAGAACACCAGCACGAACGTCCCCAGCACCTCAGCAACAAGCCGTTTCATTATGCTCCTCGATCGAGCGTGAGTAGAGAAAGCGAGCCGGCCCAAGCGAGGGAGGGCCAAGCCCAGGCGCGGCTCGTGGGGCACCTCGCGAGAACCATGCCAGGCTGCGCGCTGCTCGGATTCTGGGCTTTGCTTGGGGCGTCGCGACGGTTTGCGGGGCTCCGCCCTCACGATCGAGGGCGCGGCCCCTCATGCCATCCACACGGCGCAGCCCTGCGGATGCCGGCCTGAGGACCCGAGGCCTCACTCAGCGCGCATCGATACGACGAGCGTTGTCGACCGCCCGTGGCATGCACCCTGCAGCGCCCGTCTCGCCCATGGGTTTATCCAATCACGCCTCGTCACGCGTCGGCCGGATCGAGCTGGGCGGCTTTCGGCTTCGGCGCGTGCTCGGGGAGGGGTCCTTCGGCGTCGCATACCTCGCCGACCAGCTCGGGACCGATCGGTCCGCAGTCGTGAAGATCGCACACCCCCACATGGTGGAGGGGCCGAGCGGGCAGCTCATTCGTCGCAGGTTCGAGGCTGAGGTCCGCGCCGCCAGCCGCGTGCATCACCGCTCCCTCATCACCTTGTTCGCGGCTGGCACGACCCACGACGGACTACCTGCGCTCGCCACCGAGTATGTCCCGGGAAAACAGCTGCGTGAAGCGATCGACGAGGGGCTCTCCCGCAGGGACGTGCAGGCGTGCTTTCGCCAGATCGCGGAGGGGCTCGCGGTCCTCCACGAGGCCGGCATCGTCCACCGCGACCTTTCGCCATCCAACGTCATCGTCGCGCGGACCGCCGAGGGCATCACGGCCAAGATCATCGACCTGGGCGTCGCGAAGCTGCTCTCCAACAAGTCGAGCGGGACCCACGCCGTGGGCACGCCGCGCTACATGGCGCCCGAGCAGATCCGCGGCACAGCGGAGCCCGCGTCGGACCTCTACGCTCTCGGCGCGCTCCTCTATTTCGCGCTCAGCGGCAAGGAGTACCTCTACGAGCTCGACCGGGTCATGGACATCCTGCTGCGCGCGAGCTCGACGGAGCCTCCGGCGTCCCTCCGAGGCGCGACCGTCAAGGCCGTGACCGCCGAGGAGGAGGCGCTGGTCACCGCCCTCCTCGATGCTGATCCCAAGCTGCGCCCCACCGCGGGTCACTTCCTCGAGCGATGGGCCGCGCTCGCCCCGCCGTCCGACCGCGAGCGCCCGAAGGTGGTTGCGGCCCCTCGCGTCCTCATCGTCGACGAAGGCGGACTCCTCTCCGAGCTCGCCGAGCACCTTCGGCGTGGCAGCTCCGAGGTCGAGGTGACGGCGGACCCGCGCCGGGCCTCTCGGGTGACCTCGGGTGAATACGCATTGATCGTCGTCTGTGCTCACCTCGCGGCGGTCGACCCGCTCAAGCTCGTGCTGCACCTCGAGGAGCACGCCCCCGACCAACCGCTGTGGGTCGCCGGGCAGAGCTTCGGGATCGAATGGCAGGCCGTGCGTCGCGCTCGCTGCATCGTCGTCCCCGACGACCTGGCTCACCTGACCCCGACGGACCCGCGGAGCGGGTCATCCCGAGAGGGGGGGGCGGCCCCCCGTCCCAGCGGTGTGCGGGCCCACGTGACGGGGCAGCAGACGCTGCCCGCCGAGCTCTCGGTCGCGTCGAAGGCGCTGCTCGAGCGCGGCGCCGAGCTCATCGCGGAGCTGGGCGAGGCGTCACAAAACCCGGATCCGGAGGCCTTCGCGCGCATCGCTGAGCAGCTCGCGCGCCTCGCATCGGCCACGAGCGCCGACCGACTGACCACCCTCAGCCGAGCGCTGCACGCGCTCGCGGAGGCGCGCGCGACGACGCCGCTCGAACCGCTCCTCATGGAGATCCTCTCCGCTTATCGCGCCGCCGCGCGCGCGGCGCTCGCAGGCCCATGAGCTGGGCCCACGCTCACGAGGGTCTACGTGATGCTCGAGCGGCTCGCCGGTGTGGGGCGGCACTGAGCTAAGAGGCTCACTGCGAGACCCTGCCGCTCAGCACGGCGCGTCCCTCCGGCTTGACGGCGGCAGCGCTCGCCTCGGGCGTGACGCTGATGTCGAACGGACGAAACGTCGTCTTGAACGACAGCTTTCCCGAGTAGCTGGCGTCGACGACGAGCGCGCCCATGTTCTGCGGCTGCGCCCCGTCCTTCTGGGGGACCACCCAGACGACGTACGTCGTCGCTCCTGCGGTGAGGCGGCTGGGATCGCCGAGGTGCTCGACGCTGACCGTCACCTCGCCGTTGCCGTCGTCCTCGTAGGAGGCCACCACCTCGCCCTTGACGAACGGAGCTCCCGCGTCCGGCTTGAGGACGGTGGCAGTAGGCCCGCAGGCCGAGAGGGTGAGGGCCAGAGGCAGCGCGAGCGCGCGAGCGACGAAGGAAGCCATGCGATGAGCCATGTCGTTCTCCAGGGTTCAAGGGCGAGCGCCGCCGAGCTTGCATGCTCGATGTGCGCCGCGGTCCCCTAAGGCACGGCTCGTACCAGGGTGATTTCGAGCGCGGCTCGCGTCTTCTTCTCCGATGCGCCGAGGGGGCGCGCCCTCACCCGAGGTGACGCCCCCTCACCGCGAGCGCCCTCTGCGCTCAGTCGTCGAGCGAGGTGGCTCGCCTCAGATCGTGGCGCTGGACGAGCTTGTGGAAGTGCATGCGATCCATCCTGGCGATCCGCGCGGCCTTGCTCACGTTCCCGCCGGCGGCCTCGAGGATCTGGCTGAGGTACCGGCGCTCGAAGTCCAGGATGACCTGCGCCTTCGCTTCGCTGTACGAGAGCGCCAGGTCGATCGGCGGAGCGCCCTCTCCGACCGGCGCTTTCGAGGGCTGTGGCAGGTCTCGCTCCTCCAAGATCGCGTAGCGCTCCACCCAGTTCTTGAGCTCGCGCACGTTCCCGGGCCAGGTGTGACCACGCAGCTCCGCGAACAGCTCGGGCGTGAACCGCTCGAGCAGGTGGGCTGCGTCGAGCTGCTGCAGGAAGGAGCCCACGAGCAAGGGGATGTCCTCGAGGCGCTCACGCAGGGACGGCACGTCGACGCGGATGACGCTGAGGCGGAAATAGAGGTCCTCGCGGAAGCGCCCTTGATTCACCTCCACCTCGAGGCGACGGTTGGTCGCGGCGATGACCCGCACGTCCACGGTGCGGGTGGTGGTCTCGCCGAGCCTGCGGATCTCGCGCGCCGCGAGCGCGCGAAGGAGCTTGGGCTGGAGCGCGAGGGGGAGCTCGCCGATCTCGTCGAGGAAGACGGTGCCGCCATCCGCGAGCTCGAAGGCCCCGGCCCGATCTCGGTCGGCGCCGGTGAATGCCCCCTTCTTGTGTCCGAAGAGCTCGCTCTCGACGAGGCTCGGCGCGAGGGCGCCGCAGTCCACGATGATGAGCGGGGCCTTGGCGCGCTTGCTGCGCGAGACGATCTCCGCCGTCACCAGCTCCTTGCCGGTGCCGCTCTCGCCCTCGATGAGGACATCGGTCTCGGTCGACGCGATCCGCTCGACCCGCGCGAAGAGGCGGCGCATCGGCTGGGACGCCCCATACAGCCGCCCGAACACCACGGGCCCGAGCGTCGTGTGCGCGCTGCCCTCGGAGGGCTTCGCGGCGCCTGCGCGGACACGGAGCGAGCTCGAGCCCAGGGACACCACGACGTCGCGCTCCGGCAGGTCGGCGTCACGGATGCGAAGGCCGTCCGCGAACGTGCCGTTGAGCGAGCCCAGGTCGACGAGCTCCCACGCCGTGCCTCGAGATCGGATCTCGCAGTGGATACGCGAGACCTCGGGATCGTCGAGGACGACGTCACAGCTCGGGCTCGCGCCGATGCGCACGCGACGGAGCCCATCCGTAGTGCAACGCCTCGGGCGCTCTCCGCCGCGCTCCCGCTCGACGGAGATCTCGAGCCGGCCCGCGTCGTGCTCGCGCGACGCTGACGGGCGGGTCGCGGAGTCGCGACCTCCGTGGGCGGAGCTGTCGTGATCGTTGGACATGGGGTTCGGCCGCGCGCGGCCCGTTTCTTCGATAAGCAAGGGTGACCCGGCGCACAAGCCCAACGGATGTGCCCGAGGACGAGGGGGTGAGGGCTCCGGCCCTCACCTCCGCATCGATTTGTCAGGGTGGATCAAGCACGATCCCAGGTTCTTTGAGCACCCTATTGGGGCATGAACGTTGCTAAGTCAGTGGGGCGGCGTTGAGGCCCAGCCTCAGCGCACGGACCGCCCAAGAAGATCGTTCTTGAAACCCGCGTTCGCCTCCGTAGCTCTCGCGCTGTGCGCGGAATTTGTCTCGATGTCGGCGAGCCGCGCCGCGGAGAATGAGCCGTGGGTGCAGCCGCTCGTGCTCGAGGCCGCGGACGCTGCGTTCGTCGCAACACCCAGCCCGTGGGTGCGCGGCCAGCTCGAGCCCTCTTTCGCGCTCTATGGGGAGTACGCGCACGAGATGGAGATCGGCGACTCCCGCCTGTCTCGGCTCGACCTTCGCGTGATCGCCGCGTTGACGGTGCTCGACCGCGCCCGATTCGTGCTCGACGTCCCGACGACGGTGCACGCGGAGGCGGCGCGGCCGAGCTCGCCCGTCTCTGGGGGTGTGGGCTCGCCGCGCTTGGCGGGGCGCCTCGAGGCCGTCGAGCCTCGCGAGGCGACACCGGGGCTCGCGCTCGGGCTCGGGGTGGCGCTCCCTTCCTCCACAAATTCCGCGCGGCTCTCGGCGGACGAGGCCGTGCTCACGTCGGAGCTCGTCACGGGCGGTCAGCCAGGCAACCTCGACTGGTCAGCGGCGCTGTGCGGGACCTTCGCGCCTGCGAACGACGACCCGGGTCAGGGTGAGGTCGCGCTCAAGCTCGCCTGGGCCACCCGCGTTGGGCCTGTGCGCCTGGGGCTCGAGACGACCTTGGCGCTCAGCCTCGCCCAGGGCCTGCCCCTCGACGACGAGCGCGCGTGGCGGTGGGAGCCGCTCGCGCTCGCTCAGCTCCCGTTGGGGCCCGCGTTGCTGACGCTGGCCGCGGGGCCAGGGATCCTCGATGGCCAGGGAACGCCGGCGTTTCGCGCGGTTGCCGGCCTCGCGATGGCGATCGGTGGACCCTTCAGGCCGCGACCCTCGGACGCTCGCGCGCCCGAGGCGAGCCAAAGGCTCGCGGGCACGGCGCAGGCGTCGAGCGCGCCGCCGGTGACGCCCGGCGAATCCATCGGCACGGCAAGCCCAACTGTCACGGCGACGTCGCCGGCGGTGCTGCTCACCGCCTCCACGATCCACCTCGCGCGTCCGTTCAACTTCAAGCCCGGCAGCGCCGAGCTCGACCCGTCGAGCGAGCCGTTGCTCGCGGAGGTCGCCCGCGTATTTGCGGCCAACCCGACCATCGTTCGGGTCGCCGTCGATGGCCACACCGACGATCGCGGAGATTTCGACGCGAACCTCAGGCTGTCGCGCGCGCGCGCGCTCGCAGTCGTCAGCTGGCTCAACGATCACGGCGTCGACCCGCGAAGGACCGAGGCGCGCGGTTTCGGGTCGAAACATCCAGTCGCCGACAACGAGACCGACGAGGGACGCGCCCTGAATCGGCGGGTGGAGCTCGTGATCCTGAGCCGCTCGGACCACGGCGAGGCAGCGTGGGCCGAGGGCACGCTCCCGGGGGCCACGCCTTGAAGCTCACTCCGAAGGTGAGCCTCCTCGCGGTTGCGCTCGCGTGCGTGCCGGTCGGCGTTCTGCTGGGGCTCTTCTTGCCACGCTATGGCGCAGCGGTCCGCGAGACCGAGCAGCGAAGGCAGTTCGAGCTCGCCCAGGCAGCGGGGGCCCTGGTCGCGCACCACGTCGACCGCGTCGGTGACGACGCCCGCAGCGTGGGCGAGGCCATGAAGCACGTCGGAGGGATGCGCTCAGAGGACGTGGCGGACGGCTTGGTGGCCGTCGAGGCGATCATGGCGACTCGACGCTCCGTCGCCGCCGTGAGGATCGAGATCCCGAGCCGCGCGGTCTCCGTCGTGCTCGCGAAGGAGGGCAGCGACCGCTCGGACGCGACGCCTTCTACAGAGGAGCAGCGTCGGCGCGCCGACGACGACGCTCGCGGGATCACCGTCGAGCTCCTCGACGACAGACGTGCGCTGCTGATCGCGTCGGTCGGCGCCGCGAAGTCGGGGGAGCGGGTCTACGTGACGGCGCCGCTCTATCTCACACCGATGCGTGAGGACCTGGCGGCGCTGGTCGCGGCGCGCGGCCTCGACCACGGGGAGAGCCTCGTCGTCCTCGACCCGGGGCGCCGGGTCGTCGTTGCGCTGGGCAGCCCCCCGCTGGCCACGGGCGCCGACGGCTCCGCGATCCCGATCGTCCGGCGCCACGGGGCCGCAGACCCTCACCAGCGCTTCGCCATTCAAGAGGACGACGTCGAGGGCTCGGAGCCGCGCGCTTACTCGTTCGTCACCGTGGACCGCCCCGGTGAGGACGCCTCGAGCGGCTGGGCCATTGCGCTCGGGCGCCCCCACGCGGTCGCGTATGAGCGGCTCTATGCCATTCGGCGCGTGCTCATCCTGCTGGCCGGCGGGACGCTGGCGGTCTCGGCGCTGCTGGCCGCGCTCATGGCGCGCTCCTGGGTCCGGCCGCTCGTCGCGCTCGAGCGCCGAGCCCGCAACCTCGGTGACCGCGCCTTCGAGCGGATCACCTCGCCGTCCCTGCGGTCCGACGAGATCGGAGAGGTCGACCGCGCCATCGTGCGCGCAGCGGCTCAGCTGGAGCAGGCGGAGCAGGTCCTCGCTGAGGAGGTGCAGAAGCGCACGAACCTGTCGCGCTTCATCTCTCCGGAGATCGTGGAGGCGATCCTCGACGGGCGCCATCGGCTCGAGCTCGGAGGGGAGCGGCGGCTCGTCACGGTGCTATTCGCAGATATCGTGGCCTTCACCCCCCTGTCTGAGAGCCGCTCGCCCGAGGAGGTCGTCAAGGTGCTCAATGACGTCTTCAGCGTGTTGACGGAGGTCGTGTTCCGGCACGAGGGGGTCGTCGACAAGTTCGTGGGCGACTCGATCATGGCCCTGTGGGGAGCGCCCTTCGAACAGCCAGACCACGCCGCGCGCGCGCTCGCGGCCGCGACCGACATGATGCGCTTCCTGGAGAACACCGCGGAGGCGCTCAAGGCGGACCTCGGCCTCGACCTGCGCCTCGCGATCGCCGTGAACAGCGGAGAGGTGGTCGTGGGGAACATTGGCTCGACGCGGCGGATGGAATACACGGCGATCGGCGACGCGGTGAACGTGGCCGCGCGGCTCGAGGCCATCGCCCGTCCCAATCAGGTGCTCGTGGGCGAGCGGACCGCCGAGCTCGCCGGCCCAGGCTTCCCGCTGAGAGAGCTCGGGAGGCGGCGCGTCGCCGGCAGGGCCGCGGAGATCGGCGTCTACGAGCTGGAGGTGCCGCAATGAGGGGCGCGGGCGTCGGCCTCATCGTGGCGTCTGTGCTGGGCTCGAGCCCGGCGGTCGCGCAAGACTTTCCCGAGCCCGTCGTTCAATGGGGCGTGCAACCGGACGAATCATGCGAGGACATCGCGCAGGTGGTCTGGGGTGACGCGCGGCACGCGCCGCTGGTCATGCGCTACAACGCCGTGACGTGCACCCGCGGCGCGCCCCTCAAGGTGGGGTTGACCCTCATCCTCCCGGCGAAGGTCACCGCACCCGCGGCCGCGCGCATCCGCTCGATCGTCCCCAGCGTGCAGGCGCGGCCTCCCGGAGGGTCGTGGTCAGCCGCCGCGCAGGGGGCTCCCCTCGACGATAACTCGGGCGTGCAGACCCTCGAGACGGGGCGCGCCTCCATTCAGTTCCTCGATCGCTCCCAGCTCATGCTGTCCGAGAACACGCTCGTGGTGATCTTCGGCACGGCGTCGCAGAGCACCGTCGGTTCTCGCGGCGCGCCCAAGATCGAGATCGATCAGGGGGAGGTCCGCGCGATGGTCGCTGCGCTCCGCGGGGAGCCCCTCGAGGTCGCGACCCCAGGCGGCGGAAGCGTCGCGGCGACCAGCCGAGAGACGGTCATCGAGCGCAAAGGGGACCGCTCGACCGTGGTCGTGTTCGAGGGCTCCGCGCGGGTCGCGAACGCTTGAGCGACGGTCCAGGTTGCGAAGAACTTCGGGACCCGATTCACAGGCAAGTCCGCGCCTTCCGCCCCGCGACCGCTCCCCGCGGCCCCCGCGTGGACCGGCCCTGCGCCGGAGGTCCTCCTCTTGGCCGGTGACGACGACCCCTGGACCACCGAATGGGTCCCGGCGTTCGAAGCGAAGGCGCACCGAATCGAGCTCGCCACCGATGCGGCCTTCGCGTCGCTGGAGCTTCGCCAAGAGGTGCCCGGGAGCGTGCGCAGGTTCGTCGCGCGCCGCGTGAAGCCGGGCGTCTATCACCTGCGCGTTCGGTCGATCGACGCGGAGGACTACCTGGGCATCGCGTCGGAGACGCGCAAGACGGCCATCGCGAGGGTCAACGTCGTTGAGGGCTCACTCGAGCGAACTCCGGAGGGGGCGCTCGTCACGCCCTCGACGCGCCTCTCGGTCGTCGCTCCGCCGGGGACCAACGTGTCCCTCGAGGATGGGACCTCGATCGCGAGCGACGCTCCATTCGTCCTCGCGGGGCGGCCGGCCGCGATCATCGTCAGGATGGGTGGCGCCGAGGCCCGGCTCGCGCTGCGCTACCCCGCGCGCCCCGAGGTGGCGTCGAGTGAGCTGGCGGCTCGAAAGGAGGAGGTGGCCCAAGCGCCCACCCTCGTGGACATGGCGTCGCCACAGCCTTTCGCTTGGGGCGCCACGCCGGGCGCGCTGGGAGGGCCGAGCCCTCTGTGGGTGCCCCGAAGCTCGTCATGGGCCGTCGTGTCCGGCGGGGCGTCGACCTCGCTGGAGGCTCCCGAGGGAGCCGGCTCGTTCCGCGTGGCAGGGCTCGCACCCCTTGGCCCCGCTGGGCTCGAGCTCGAGCTTCGCTCCGAGCGGGCGAGCGACGCAATGGCGCGCGCCGACCTCGCCCTCGCCGGGTGGGTCGGCGTTCGATCGAGCTTCCTGTCGCTCGAGGACGCCGAGGTCTGGGACGTCGGTGCTGCCGTTCGGGCTGGCTTCCCGATGGGGCCTGCCGCGCTGCCTCCGCGCGTGGAAGGGGCCGCCGCGGTCACCGCCCAGCTCGGCGCGTTCACGTTGGTCCTCGACGCCGGGCTCCGGTTGGTAGCGGACGGCTCGGGCGCCGGTGCCCGGGGCGCGATCGGCTTCGGCGCGGCCTTCGTCGCGTACGAGGCGCTGCCCTGGCTCTCCATCCTCGCTGGCGTCGACGGGGCGTCGGTCCGGGCGGCGGAGGCCTTCCTCCCCGACGTGGGTCTGGTTGGCGGAGTCGAGCTGGGCGCCGCCGAGTGGTTCGTCGGCACGGTCACGCGCGTCTCCCCGCTGACGAGCGAGCTCGGGCAGGTTTCGGCGGCGGTCTCCTTTGGAGCTCGAGGGCCATGAACAGCCCGCGCAAGCCGAGCGGGGTCCACGCGACCGTGCCGGCGCGCCCAAGAGATCCGTTCGGACACCAAGGCAAGGTGCTGGCGGGGAGGTATCGCCTCGACGCGCTCCTCGGCTCCGGCGGGATGGCGGAGGTCTACGCGGCCACCCACCTGAGGCTGGGGATGCCGCTCGCCGTCAAGGTGCTGCGGTCGTCGAGCGCGACGAGCCCGAACCTCATGGACCGGTTCGCGCAAGAGGCGAAGGGGACCGCTCGCCTCCAGCACGAGAACATCGTCCGCATCCTCGACTACGGCTCGGAGGGTCCGCTGGCGTTCATCGTGATGGAGCGGCTGGAGGGGGTGACGCTCTCCTCTCGTATCGACGCCGACGGGCCCCCGCCGCTGCCCACCGTGAGAGCGATCCTCGAGCAGCTGTGCGACGCGCTGAGCGCCGCCCACCTCGCAGGGGTCGTGCATCGGGACCTCAAGCCCGCCAATGTGATGCTCGTTCCCGCGCCCGGAGGAGGGGAGCTCATCAAGGTGCTCGATTTCGGGCTCGCCAGGATCACCGAAGTGGGGCCGTCGAGGTTGACCCAGACAGGGGAGGTCGCGGGGACACCCCAATACATGAGCCCCGAGCAATGCCGCTCCCTCGACGTCGGGCCGGCCACCGACATCTACGCGCTCGGGTGCATCCTCACCGAGCTCCTCCAGGGCGCGCCGTTGTTCGACAGCCCAGCGCCGGTCGACGTCATCGCGAAGCACCTCTTCTTGCCGGTCCCGCCGCTCAATCGCTCGAAGGCGCTGCCGTTCGTGCCTGCGGCCGTCCTCGCGCTGCGCCGCGCCATGCTCGCGAAGGAGCCGGAGGAGCGCCCCGCCACCGCCGCGCTCGTGAAGGCACGGCTCTGCGCGGCCTTCGCCGGCCCCTGAGCCGAGCCGCGCGCGGACGGACGCTGCGGCGAGCCGCGAGGTGCGCATCCCCTCTTGGAACGCCCCCGCCGACGACCGCGACGCAGAGCCAGCCGGCGCCGCGCGCAAGGCGCTGGCGGTCGTCGACATCTCTCCACCCGGGACGACCCAGCTCGACGAGGGGCTCGAGGTGGCGCTCGCCATGCGGAACGTCCATCTCACGCGCGATCCGGACGCTCCGCGTGCGGGGGTGCTCTTGGTGGTCGGCGCCGACATCGCTCGCGCCGAGGCGTGGCTCGGGAGCGCGCGGCCGGAGCCCGTGATCGTGTGCACCACCGACCCGAGCATCGACACGCTCCGCCGATTGATCGCCGCCGGAGCGTCAGAGGTCCAGCCCGGGCCTTTCAGGCTCGAGCCTCTCATCAAGCGGATCCTGCGGGCGACCCGGGGGGCGTGTCCCTGACTCGAGGGCGAGCCCTCGCCCGCGTCGGTCGACGGCGGGCGGATGACGCTGGTGTGAGGCTGCGGCTACGCGGCGGCCCGCGCCTCGAGCACGTCGAGCGCGGGCCGGACCACCTGCTCGAGCGCCTCCGCACGGACGCGCGACAGGAGCGCCGCGTGAAGCCGCGACCCTGAGGGGGCTTGATCGAGGTCGTCGAGCTCCGCGCGCGCTCGCTCGATCAGCCCGTGCATCGCCGCCCGCTCGCTCGTGGAAGCCACGTCGAGGGCCCACGCGGCGATGCGGAACGCGAGCTCGGCGTGGCCGGCCTCGTCGGCCGCGATCTCTCGCAAGGCCGCGGCCAGCGCCGGGTCCTGCGAGTCGGCCGCCTCCGCGGCGGCCTCGAGGCTGGCCAGGGCCTCGCCCACACAGCCGTCTGCGAGCGTTCCCTCGAACAGAGTGACGAGATCGGGCAGCGTCGCCGCGCTCGCGATCGCGAGCGGCCCTGGGCCCAGCTGCGCGCCGCCATACGCGGCCGCGACGCCATAGCTGAGCGCGGCGTGGCGCACCTCCGACAGGCTGGCCCGGAGGGCGCCGTCGACGAGCTCACGCGGCGCGCCAAGCGCCAGGAGGCCGAGCGCCAGGCGACAAAACTCCGCGGCCGATGCGTGCTCGAGCCCTGCGTCGCGCGCCCAGCTAGACGCGCGCTCTTCGGCGTCGCGCGCGCTCGCGACCGCGATCGGGACGCTCCAGCTTCCGCTCCGCACGAGCGGGGCGACGATCGGCTCACGCGCGCCGCCCTGCTCTCGCAGGGGGCGACCCCGGACGGGCCGGATGACGCGATAGCAGCAGGCGTCGTGGACGCGCTTTCGCTCTGCGTCGGTCGAGCCCTGATCGTAGGTGAACCCGAACATGCCCGCCGGGGGATCCTCGGTCTCGTGCAGCTTCGCTGGAGGCGCGAGGCTGCAGGTGCCAGCCTTGTCGTCCTCGAGCGGCTTCGCGTCGGCCAGCACCACGCAATACGCGCCCTCCGCGCTGCGCCAGGCCTTTCGAGGCGCGCTCGCGGGGAGGCCGGCGCTCTTGAGCGGCGCGGACGCGACCTCATTGGTGCCGGAGGGCGGCGCGATCGTCACCGTCGTGGTGTCGTCAGGCCTGGGGTCGGCCGTCGTCGAGCCTGCGCACGCGGCGAGCGAAACGCCGAGGACACCGAAGACGCGCGTGGGGCTTGTTTGCCGCGGAGAGGGCTCTCACCCAAAGGAGCCCTTGGAGCGGCAAACTCGATCACGGCAACCGAACACCGCTGTAGCCGTCAGGCCTCTTCGAGGGTGCTGATCTCGGCGTCGGCGTGGCGAAGCCTCAAGGCGAGGGCGCGCGCGAGGCTCGAGAACACCGACTGGCCGAGGCGCGGGTGCGCGGTCGCGACGCGATCGAACTCCTTGCGGGAGACGACGAACAGCTTGGTCGGGCACTCGGCGATCGCGTCGGCGGAGCGAGCGCCGCCGTCGAGGAACGCGATCTCGCCGAAGAAGTCGCCCTTGCCGAAGCTCGCGACGTGGATCTGCTTGCCGTCGATCGGCAGCGATATGCGCACCGTTCCGGAGCGGATGAAGAAGATCTCGTCGCCGGCGTCGCCCTTGTCGAACACGTGCTCGCCGGCGCCGACGGTGCGCTCGACGATGCACGACAAGAGGTCCTCCATGGTCTCCTTCTTGCGGCCGGCGAACATTCCGAGATCGAAGACGCCGATCTCGCGCTCGCTCGCGGCGACGAGATCCTCTTCCTCGGACAGCACGAGATCTTCCACCGCGGCGAGCGCGTCGGACACGCTCTCGAAGATCTCTGCCGGCCCGCCGTCGTGGATCAGCCCGAGCTCCCGGAGGTACGCGGGGACGTCGGTGTGGCCGGAGAGCGCGCGGGGCAGGTTGCAGAACACCAGCCGCGCGTCTCGCCTCGCGAGCTGCGCCTGCATCTGCTCGAGGATGTGAGCCGCGGTCAGGTCGAGCGCGTCGACCCGGCGCAGATCGAGGATGATCGTCCGCCGCTCCTCGAGGTCTTGCTGCAGCACCGTCCGAAGCTGATCGGTGGTGCCGAAGAACAGGCTGCCCTGGAGCTCGACGACCACGGTCTCACCCCCCCGGCGCGTGAGCACCTCGAGCTCGTTCGGTAGCCGCCGGCGCTTGGAGAAGACCTTGTCGCCGTACAGCTTGCGGCGAATGACCGCGCCTCGTGACTCGTTCCGGATGAACAGGAGAATCGACAACAGCACGCCGACGGCCGAGGCGGAGATGAGGTCGACGCCGACGGCGACGCCGATGACCACGAGCACGACGACGAAGTCGAGCGCGGTCGATGAGCGCCGGGCCCACGCGAAGACGCCCCAGTCGAACATCTTGTAGGCCACGACGACCAGGATGCCCCCGAGCGCCGCGATGGGCGCCCACGCGACCACGCCAGCGAGCGCGACGTACGCGAACAGGACCGCGCCTCCCTCGATGATCCCGGAGCGCCGGGTCTCCCCGCCGCTCGCGATGTTGACGAGGGTCGGGCCCGACGTGCCAGCGCCCGGCATGCCGCCGATGATCGCGCTCGTCGCGTTGGCGATGCCTTGCCCGAAGAGCTCGCGGTTCGAGTCGTGGCGCGAGCCCGTCATCGCGTCCACGACGACGCAGGTCTTCAGCGTGTCGAGCGACAGCACGACGGCGAGCGTGGTCGCGGGGCCGAGCACGCTCGCGAGGTCGGGCAGCCGGAGCACGCCGAGCGACTCGATCCGGGTGCGGAAGGCGTCGAAGAACGAGCCTCCGCCCGAGGTCAGCGGGCCGATGACGTAGGGGTTCGACTCGAGGGTGCGCAGCTCGGGCAGCGCGAAGGAGAGCGCCGCGTACGCGACGACGCCCGAGCCGAGGCCCAAGATCGCCGCGGGCACCGCCTTCGTGACCTTCGGCGCGACCGCCATGACGACGATGGTGATCGCGGCGACGACGAGCGAGGGCCAGCGCCACAGCGAGGGGCTCGACAGCCCGGCGAGCAGCGGCGTCCCCTTGGCGAGGCCGAGCACGCTCGGCAGCTGCTTCAGGAGGATGACGACGCCGACGCCGCTGAGGTAGCCCGTGACGACGGGGAAGGGGATGTACTTGATGATCGTGCCTGCCCGGGCGAGGCCCAGGCCGAGCTGCAGCGACGCCGCGAGCAGCCCGACCAGCGTCATCAACACGAGCACGCTCGCCGCCGAGCTGCCCGGGCGCGTCCCGGCCTCGAGCGCGAACGCGCTGAGCACCGCGACGGCCGGCGCGCAGGGCGCGGAGATGAGGCGTGGCGTGCCCCCGAGCAGCGGCGCCAGCGTGCCGAGCGCGACGGCCCCGAGCAGGCCCGCGAGGGCGCCCACGCCTGCGCCCTGGCCGAGCGGCGAGTAGACGGCCACGCCGAAGGCGATCGACGCCGGGAGGGCCACGAGGCTGGCCGCGAGACCTCCCCAGAGGTCACCGATGAGGGGAGAGCGCTTCGGCTCGGCCTTGTCGGCGGTGGGCGACTTAGCGGGCGGAGCGGCCATCGGGCTTCGAACGGTAGGCGGACGCTCGGCCGCAGGGCAACGTCGGCGACGATCGACGGCGGCCGCAAAGCTTGCGCGGCGCGGGCGAGCAAGCCGCTGCCCACGTCGTGCAGCTTTGTGCACACGGATCAGAAGGTCACGAAGAGCTCCGCGCTCCCGAGCCCGGCCCGCACGTCGACGCGGGGCCCTGCCGGGGCGCCCTGCTCACCCGCGGTGCTCTGCGCGCCGACCGCGATGAGCGGGATCCCGATCGCGAGGTGGGCCACCCCCACGGCGGCGAGGATGCCGCCGGCGGTGGTCCCCAGGCCATCGAGCAGGTCGCCCTCTTGGGCCTGATCCTCCGCGATCAGCGAGATCCCGAAGAACGTCGGGAGCAGGCCGATGAGCGCCGTCGCCGTGCCCGCCCCGACCATCCCCCACGATCGTACGCGGGGCTTGTCGCCGTGCTCAGGGCTCGGTGCCAGGGCCTGGCGGCGTCGTCCCAACAGCTCGTCTTTGGCGCACGGCTCGTCGTCGTCGAGCGCCTCGTCGTCGAGCGCCTCGTCGTCGAGCGCCTCCTCGTCGAGCGCCTCGTCGAGGCCGGGTCCTCGCCTCGGCTCGTCGGCCGCTGCGTGCGTCGTTCCCGTCGCGATGGCCGCCGCCGCGAGTGCGCCGGCGATCCAGTGTCGGTGAGCGTTTCTCATTCCGGGCGCAACAGCACGAGGCGTTCCATGTGGGCGATCGACCTGGGTCACCTCCGCGGACGCGGTCCCGCCCCGTCGAAGAAGACGGTCGAGCACAGCTTGACGTAGCGGCGCAGGGAGGACTCGCTGGTGGGCAGCTGACCCGCCGCGAGCAGCGACGCGAGCCCGTGCACGAGGGCCCACGCGACGAGCGCCAGCTCGCGAGCGGTCAGGTCGTTGCGCGCAGCCCCCGACGCGCGCCCGTCGTCGAGCGCGGCCTGGAGCATCTCGAAGGCGAGGGAGCCCGCGCCGCCTCGCTCGGCCTCGGTGGTGAGGACGAGCCGGAAGTGGTGCGGGTGCTCGAGCGCGAAGCGGACGTACGCCTCGCCCAGCGCCTGCACGCGGGCCTGGGGAGACGGGCCTGCACCGGCGACCGCACTGCGCGCAGCGCCCGCGAGCAGCTCGAGCCCCTCGCTGCGCAAGGCCGCGAGCAGCTCCGCCTTGCTCGCGAAATGTCGGTATGGCGCGTTGTGGGTGACGCCTGCCGCCCGCGCGAGCTCGCGCAGCGTGAAGTCGACGCCGCCGCGCTCGGCGAACAGGTGCAGCGCGCCGTCGAGCAGCGTGCGCCGCAGGTTGCCGTGATGATAGGGCCGCTCTTCGCCCTTCGTGACCATACCCACCCTATGCCACGCTCATGTGGACAAGCGCAACATCGCGCTTGACGGAGGGGCCCCATTGCGTGCAATGTGGGCAACGTCAACATGGAAGCCCCCGCTCAGCCCCTCGAGCCCTCGAGCAAGCCCGCCCGCCCCGCGTCGGACCGAAGCCGGCGCGCGCACCAACCCCTACCCGAGCGCGTCGACGTGGCGATCGTGGGGGCTGGCCTCGGGGGGCTCACGGCGGGTGCGTACCTCGCCCGTCGTGGCCTCAAGGTCGCGGTGTTCGAGTCCCACTACGAGGCCGGCGGCTGCGCGACGCAGTTCTCCAGGGGCGGCAAGGGCGCTCGGTACCACTTCGACGTCGGCCTCCACTACGTCGGCGACTGCGCTGAAGGCGGCACGATCCCCCGCATCCTCGGCGAGCTCGGCACGGGGGCAGAGTTCGCCACGATGGACCCCGACGGCTTCGACACGCTCGTCTTCCCGGACCTGACGTTCCGCATCCCCGCCAGCCTCGAGCTGTACCGCGAGCGGCTGGTGAGAGCGTTTCCCCACGAGCGGAGGGGCATCGACCAATACGTCGCGATGGTCAGGAGCGTGATGAACGTCGGCCGCGTCCTCGAGCACCATGAGGGCCGGCCGCCGCTGCGCGCGCTCGCCGGGCTCGCGCTCGACGGGCTGCGGCTCGCGAAGGTCGGGGACGCGACGATGGCCGAGCTGTTCGACGGGCGCATCCGCGATCCCAAGCTCCGCGCGGTCATCCTCGGGCAGAGCGGCGACTATGGGCTGCCGCCCAGCAAGGTCAGCGCGCTCTTGCACATGGGCCTCGCTGGCCACTACTTCCGCGGCGCCTTTTACCCGAAGGGCGGCGGACAGGTCATCGCCGACCGCATCGGGGCGGCGCTCGAGGCGGCTGGCGGCAGCATCCACCTGCGCACCCCGGTCGAGCAGATCTTGGTGCGAGGGGGTGAGGTCGTCGGCCTGCGGCTGGCAGCGAAGGCGGGCGCGCCGGCGAAGGAGGTCCGCGCGGGCGTCGTCCTGTCGAACGCCGACCTCAAGCGCACGCTGCTCGAGCTCGTCGGCCCCGCCGAGCTGCCGTCGGACTGGGTCACGCGCGGCGAGCGGCTGGAGATGGCGGCCGCGCTCTTCATCCACTTCCTCGGCATCGAGGGCGATCTGCGCGCCCTCGGGATGAGCAGCACCAACGTGTGGCAGTTCGACGGCTACGACGTCGAGAGCTTCTACCGAGCCGACAAAGGTGAGGGGCCCATCCAGATCAAGGGCTGTTACGTGACGAGCGCGTCCTTGAAGGACCCCGACAACGCGCGCCACCACGCGCCGGCGGGCGTGGGGAACGTCGAGATCATGTGCGTCGTGCCCGGGTCGTCTCGGCGCTGGGGCGTGACCGACGCCTCGGCCGACGCCTGGCAATACAAGCACCAAGAGGCCTACGAGCAGCGCAAGCGCGAGCTCGAGCGCGAGCTCGTCGCGCGCCTCGAGGCGCTCTACCCGGGCGCGGCGGAGCGCGTGGTCTTCAGCGAGTCGGCCTCGCCCATCACGCACCGCCGCTTCACCGGCGCGACCGACGGGACCGGCTACGGCATCGCGGCGACCCCCGCCCAGTTCATGAAGCGCCGGCCCGGGTATCGGGGCCCGCTCGCGGGCCTCTACCTCGCGGGCGCGTCCACGCGGGCGGGGCACGGCGTGGTCGGCGCGATGATGGGCGGGCGGAGCGCGGCGCTGAGGATCTTGCGCGACGTCGCGAGCGACAAGGTCACCCGAACGTCTGCGCCGCAACCTGATCCCAGTAGGTGACGCTGCCTGCGTGCCAGCGCACGAACCTCACGCCTCCATCCTGGGAGACGACGATACACAGCGCGTCCTTTAGGGCCGAGACGATCCTGTACGCCGCCCCGTGGCGGGTTCCGGTCCCTGCGTCGCCTCTTGCACCCGGCAGCAGCCCTCGAGATCCAGGGCCTGATAGACGGTGCCCACGTCCTTCAGCTTCCCGGACACGATGCCCCCGAAGCCGCAGACCTCGAAGCGCTGGGTCATGACGACGAGGCCGTCGACGTCGGCGAGGCCGCTCACTAGCTGCGACAGCTCCAGGATCCCCTCGTCGACCTCCGCGACGGCGCTGGACGCCTCGTAGTCGTCCCAGCCGATGACCGCTCGGTCGCCTTTGTGGTCCTCCGCGAGGCGGCGGAGCGCCGACATGACGAGCGTCTTGAAGCGCCTGCGCGGCTCGCTGTCGGCGAAGTGGTACTTGGCCTCCACCAGGCCGCGATCGCACATCTGCTGGAGCTGCTCGCCCGGCACGATCAGGATGGTCCCGCCGTGGCGGGCGGCGCGGATCGTCGAGATCACGCGACGCACGAAGGACTGACCCAGGCGTCGAACCAGCTCCATGTCGGCGGCTGGCCAGCCGCCGGCGGCCTTCGCGCTCTCGGCGTAGAGGACCTCGACCTCGTCACGGACCTGCGCGAACAGCGACGAGAGCCATTTGCTGTCGAACACGTCCATCATGGGGATGGTGAGCTCCCCGCCATAGAGGCGCGCCAGCGTGCGCGACCCGATCGACACGACGAGGTTGCCCGGACCATTGACGTGCACCATCAGGATCGAGGGCATCTCCGGCGGCGGCGTGCGCCCCCCGCGCACGACCTGGAGCCAGCGCGTCCCGGTGTGCAGGATGCCCCACAGCTCCAGGTGGTCGCCCTCGACGCTGGCGCCGACGATCGAGCGAGCGAACTTGACGGCGGGCGCGAGCTTTTGCAGCTCGAAGACCGTGAACGGCCGGGCGGAGGTGAAGACGAGCCGGTGGACCCCGCGCGGCGGGCCCGACTCGTCGGCGAACGCCGACGGCGGCGCGAGGGCGAGGCGGAAGGTGAGCGGCCGGTCCTCGTCGCGCAGCAGGCTCACCTGATACGCGACGGTGAGCGCCGACTCGACGGCCTCGACGTCCTCGGGAGGGTCACGCCCACCGGGCGTCGCCGAGCCCACCGATCCGCGCGGCGGTGAAGGCCGCCAGCTGCTCGGGGTAGGCGTGGGCGAGGCCAGGGCGGGGCATGCTCTGATCATCCCTCGCGGCAGGGGCCCGCGCCACTGGCGGCGCTGCCTCAGCCGAAGGTCTGCGCGGCCACCTGATCCCAAT
Organism: Polyangiaceae bacterium; assembly: GCA_016719945.1. Classification (GTDB taxonomy): domain Bacteria; phylum Myxococcota_A; class Polyangia; order Polyangiales; family Polyangiaceae; genus Xiheicaenibacterium. Next base: position 73,467 of record JADJYE010000035.1, read on the forward strand.
AGGTGACGCCCCCGGCGTGCCAGCGGACGAACCGAACGCCGCCGTCCTGCGAGACCACGATGCACAGCGCGTCCGTCAGCGCGGAGACGATGCGATAGGCGGCGCGGTGGCGCGTGCCCATGCCCTCGGGGGCCTCGAGGACGCGCGAGGTGCCCTCCAGATCGAGCGCCTGGTAGAGCACGCCGACCTCGTCGAGGTTGCCCGAGACCACCCCTCCGAAGCCGCAGACCTCGAAGCGCTGGGTCATGACCACGAGGCCGTCGACGTCGGCGAGGGCGCTGACGAGCTGGGAGAGCTCCATGACCGCCTCGTCGACCTCGGCCACCGCGCGCGACTCGGCGTACGCATCCCAGCCGACGGTCGTGTGCCCTGCCTGGCGATCCTCGGCGAGGTGGCGCAGCGCGGCCATCACCAGGGTGCGGAAGCGGCGGCGCGGCTCGCTGTCGTCGAAGCGGTACTTCAGCTCGACGACCCCCCGTTCGCACATCGAGTCGACGTGCTCCGGTGGGACGATGAGCACCGTGCCCCCGTGGCGAGCGGTGCGGATGGTGGAGATGACGCGGCGAACGAAGCCCTGGCCGAGGCGTCGGACCAGCTGCATGTCGGCGGGCGGCCAGTCTCCAGCCTCCTTCGCGCACGCCGAATACAGGGCGTCGATCTCGTCGCGCACGGGGGCGAACATGTCGGCGAGCCACTGGGAGTCGAAGACGTCCATCATCGGGATCGTCAGCTCCCCGCCGTACAGGCGCGCCAGCGTGCGCGCGCCGACCGAGACGACGAGGTTGCCCGGGCCGTTGACGTGCACCATCAGCACCGGGGGCATCTCGGGGGGCGGGATCCGTCCGCCTCTCACGACCTGCAGCCAGCGGGGGCCCGTGTGCAGAACACCCCACAGGGCGAGGTCATCGCCGTAGATCCACGCGCCGACCACGGAGCGCGGGAATTTGACGGCCGGTACGAGCTTCTTCAGCTCGAAGATCGTGAAGGGGCGGGGCGCCGTGAAGGTGAGCCGGTGGGCGCCGCGCGGCGGCCCTGCGTTTTCGGCGAACGCCGACGGAGGCGCGAGCGCGAGCCGGAAGGTGAGCGGCCTGTCCTCGTCGCGCAGCAGGCTCACCTGGTACGCGACGCTGAGGGCCGACTCGATCTCGTCGCTGTCCTCGGGCAGCGTGAGGCCGAGCGGCGAGACGCCAAGCTCCTCGATGCGCGCGACGACGAACGCCGCGAGCTGCTCAGGGTAGGCGTGCGCGAGGCCGGCGCGGGGCATGTGCCCCCATCATCGCCAAGAACGTCGCCCAGCGGGAGGCCCGAGCCTACCCCGCAGGGCGCGACGCCTTCTTTTCGGCGGCTTTCTTGGCGGGCGCCTTCTTGGCGGGCGCCTTCTTGGTGGGCGCCTTCTTGGCGGGCCCGTTTCCGGGGGCGGTCTTCGCGGGTGAGGCGCCGTCTGCCTTCTTCGCGGCCGACTTGGCGGGCGCCTTCTTCGCGCCCCGCACGGGCTTCTTCGAGCCGCCGTCGGCCTCGTCCTTCTCTCGGCGCTGTGAGAGCAGCTCGATGGCGCGCTCGTGCGTGAGCGTCTCGAGCGCGTCGTCGCGGCGCAGCGTGGCGTTGGTCTCGCCGTCGGTGACGTACAGGCCGAACCGCCCGGTCATCACGCGGATCGGCTTCTTCGACACCGGATCCTCCGGGAAGGACTTGAGCGGCTCGGCGGGCGCTCGGCGCATGCGCGTCTTCGGCTGAGCGAGCAGGGCGACGGCTTCGTCCAGCGTGATGGTGAACGCCAGCTCCTCGCGCTCCATGCTGCGGCTCTCCTCGCCGCGCTTCACGTAGCCGCCGTACTGCCCGATCTGCGCGAAGATGGGCTCCTTCGTCGCGGGGTCCTTGCCGACCTCGCGCGGGAGCGAGAGGACCTGCAGGGCGTCCTCGAGGGACATCGTCTCCGGCGTCATCGTGCGGAGCAGCGACGCCCGCTTCGGCTTCTCTCCGTCGTCGCTCGCCTCGCCGAGCTGCACGTACGCGCCGAAGCGGCCGCTCTTGAGGTAGATGGGCAAGCTGGTCTTCGGATCCGACCCGAGCAGGCGATCGCCGCTGGGGGCGTCGAGCAGCTGCGTGGCGCGCTCGATCGTCAGCTCGTCCGGCGCGAGATCCGGGGGGATGCTCGCGGTCGACTCGCCGCGCGTGAGGTAGGGACCCCACTTCCCGACGCGCACGGTGATCTCGCGGTCCTCCGCGTCGCGGCCGAGGCCGAAGGAGTTGATCGCGCGGGCGTCGATCTCCTCGAGGCGGTCGGCGACGAGCGACTTGAGGCCCAGCGTCTGGATGCCCCCGCTCGCGCGGGCGGCGGGCGGCCCAGGCGGCGTGTCCTTGCCCTTGGCGGCTTTGCCCTTGGCAGGCTTCTCGAGCTTCTTGGGACCCTCTTCGCCGAAATAGAAGCGCTCGAGCCAGGGCACCGAGGCCTGCTGGCCTCCGGCGATCGCGTCGAGGTCGTCCTCCATCTTCGCGGTGAACGCGTAGTCGACGAGCGCTTCGAAGTGCTTCTCGAGCAGCTGCACGACCGAGAACGCCTTGAAGCTCGGGATGAGCGCCGCGCCCTTCTTCCACACGTAGCCGCGGTCGACGATGGTGCCGATGATGCTCGCGTAGGTGGAGGGCCGGCCCACGCCGAGCTCCTCGAGCTTCTGCACCAGGCTCGCCTCGGTGAAGCGAGCCGGCGGCTGGGTCTCGTGCGCCTTCGGCTCGACCTCGGACACGATCAGCTTCTGGCCCTCGGTGAGGCGGGGCAGGTGTCGCTCCCGGCTCTCGAGATCGGCCGCGGGGTCGTCGCTGCCCTCGACGTAGGCGCGCAAAAATCCCGGGAAAATGAGGGAATATCCGCTCGCGGAGAGCTCGACGTCTTGGCCCGAGGAGGTCTTGCCGGCGAGCTTCACCTGCACGCTCTCACCGAGCGCGTCGTTCATCTGCGACGCGAGCGTGCGCATCCAGATGAGCTCGTACAGCTTCGACTCGTCGACGCCGACCTCGCGCGCGACCTCGTCCGGGTGACGGAACGTGTCCCCCGCGGGGCGGATCGCCTCGTGGGCCTCCTGCGCGTTCTTGACCTTCTTCGCGTATTGCCGCGGCTCCTTGGGGAGGTAGTCGGCCCCGTACATCTTCTGGATGAGCGAGCGCGCGCTGTCGACCGCGGCGGTCGACAGCTGCGTCGAGTCCGTACGCATGTAGGTGATGAAGCCGCTCTCGTAGAGCTTCTGCGCGGCGCGCATCGTGCGCTGCGCGGCGAAGCGCAGCTTGCGGCTCGCCTCCTGCTGGAGGGTCGAGGTCATGAACGGCGCAGCCGGTGATTTTCTCTGCGGCTTGCGCTCGACGCTCGCGACGGTGACCTCTCGCCCGCGAAGGCCCGAGGCGAGCGCGCGCGCCTTCGCCTCGTCGAGCAGGAGGATCCCGCTCTTGGTGAGCTTGCCAGACTCGTCGAAGTCCTTGCCGGTCGCGATGCGCTGGCCGCTGGCGGCGACGAGGCTCGCCGCGAACGTCTGCCCGTCGGCCGCCAGGGTCGCGTCGAGGTCCCAATAAGGGGCCTTCACGAAGCGCATCCGCTGCTTCTCGCGCTCGACGATGATGCGGGTCGCCACGCTCTGGACGCGGCCCGCGGAGAGCCCCGCCATCACCTTCTTCCAGAGGACCGGGGACACCTCGTAGCCGTACAGGCGATCGAGGATGCGCCGGGCCTCCTGGGCGTCGACCAGGCGCCGATCGACGTCGCGGGGCGACTCGATGGCCTTCTTGATCGCGGGCTTGGTGATCTCGTGGAAGACCATCCGCTTGACCGGGATCTTTGGCTTGAGCACCTCGAGCAGGTGCCAGGCGATGCTCTCCCCTTCGCGATCCTCGTCCGTCGCCAGGAACAGCTCGCGCGCGCCCTCGAGCAGCCCCTTGAGCTTCTGGAGCTGCGCTCGCTTCGCGGGATCGATCACGTAGAGGGGCTTGAACCCGTGCTCGACGTCGACCCCCAAGCGGGCCCACGGAGCCTTCTTGAGCGCCGGCGGGACGTCGCTCGCGTTGCGCGGCAGGTCCCGGATGTGGCCGATGGAGGACTCGACGACGTAGTCCTTGCCCAAATATCCGGCAATCGTGCGCGCTTTTGCCGGTGACTCGACGATGACGAGGGAGTGGGAGGCCATCCTAAGGGTAGCCGGGGTTACCCGACGGGGCCTGGCTACGCAACCCCCACGGTCGGAGCCGTATGTAGGATAATGTAGGCAGTCGGCGGCGGGTCGGCGTGCTTCGCTGGGGGAGGCGCAGTATGCTCCACGAGCTTTTTCGATGCGCTTCCGACAAGCAAGGGCCTCTTTCTTCTGGTTCACCTCGGTCGCCGCGCTCGCGGCCTGCGAGCCGGACCCCATCGAGCAGGTCGAGGTGCTCCCGTACGAGGGAGACCCCTACCCGAGCCGGGTCGAGCCGATCGGGTACCCGCCGGGCGCGGTGGCGTTCGTGACCGACAGCCTGTCCGACACGGTCAGCGTCGTGGACCTCGAGACCGGCGAGAAGATCGCGGCGCGGCCCGTCGGTCGCAACCCGGTCGACCTCGACGGCCCCCACCACATCGCCATCGATGCGGAGCGAGCCTTTGGCTACATCGGCCTGTCTTATCCGGTCGTCTCGGCGGTCGGCCCGCACGCCATCCACGGGTCGGGGGTCGCGCCCGGCTGGATCCAGAAGCTGCGGCTCTCCGATCTCGCGCCGGTCGGGCAGGTGCGCGTCGACAACAACCCCGGTGACATCGTCCTCAGCCACGACGGAAGGCGGGTCATCACCTCCCACTTCGATCTGCTGCGAGCGACGCAGAACCCGACCGACCTCGCCGCCGCCCGCTCGACGATCGCCGTCGCCGACCCGAGCCTGATCGAGGGCTTCGACTCGCCGGCCGTGAGGAAGATCACCGTGTGCGTCGCGCCCCACGGGATGGCGATGACCCAGCCGACCGGCTCCCCGCTCTTCGTCGCGTGTTACGGCGAGGACAAGATCGCGGTCGTCGATCTCGAGACGGAAGGGGTCGAATACGTCGACGTCGGGCCCGGCGTGACCGGCTTCGGCTCACCGGCCTATGGGCCCTACGCGCTGCTCCTCCTTCAGGGCGAGCCGACCCTGGTCGTCTCGAGCACCGCGTCGAAGGACGTCCGGTTCATCGACACCGCCACGCTCGAGGTGGACCTCGCGCGCACCGTCACGACGCTGGGCGCTCCTTATTTCCCGACCGTCTCGGCCGATGGGACCAAGCTGCTCGTCCCGACCCAGCAGCCCGACGCGCTGCTCGTCATCGACCTGGCAGGGGTCGAGCCGACCGTCACGCGATCGTTCTCGGACGACGAGTGTGATCTGCCGCACGCGATCGAGCGCGTCGGCGACGGGTACTCGCTCGTGTGCGAGGGCGACAAAATCGAGGCTGGCAAGGTGGTGGTGCTCGACGCGGCGCTCGAGATCGTCTCGAGCACGGTCGTCGGGGTGTACCCGGACGCGATCGTCAACGTGACCGGGGTGGGGCAATGACCCAGGTGAGCAACAGGCTCTGGCTCGTCGCCGGCCTGACCTGCGTCGGCACGCTCCTCGTCGCCGCGTGCCAGGACCCCGAGGTCGTCGTCGTCGAGATCACGGCGGCCGAGCGGGGGGCGCAGCTCGCCGCTGACCCTGCGCTGTCGAAGGCTCCTCAGAACCACGTCGCTTGCCTCGACTGCCACGCCGAGGCCCCGGGAGACGCCGCGCTGTACTTGCCCGGCGCGCCGCTCGCCGGTGCCACGCTGCGGCCGTCGTTCTGGGGCGGGCAGGAGTCGACGCTGCTCCGCTCGATCAACCACTGCCTCAACTACTTCATGGCCGCGGACGCGCCCTGGGAGGGAGACGAGGAGGACGCGGTCGCGATCTACGCGTACCTCGAGTCGTTGGAGCAAGGGGCTGACGCCAGCGCGGCGCCGCTGACGGTCGGGGCCATCGTCGACCCGGGCTCTGGCGACGCCGGAGCGGGCGCCGACGTCTACGAGCGCGCGTGCGCGTCGTGCCATGGCGCGAAGAGCAGCGGCGCAGGCCGCCTGGTGCCGAGCGCGCCGACGCTGCCGGAGGAGACGCTCTCGGCCCACCCCGAGCCCGACTACGACGACTTCGACCGCCGCCTCGTCTTCGTGGAGAAGGTGCGGCACGGAGGCTTCCTCGGCTACGGGGGCACGATGCCGCTCTACTCCGTCGAGGTGCTCTCGGACGAAGCCCTCGCCGACCTGCTCACCTACTTCGGAGTTCCGGAGCCATGACCCGACGTCTCCTCTCGGCCGCGATGGCCGCCGCCCTGGCCGCCGCGCCTGGGGGCGCCGCCGCCAACGGCCGATTCCCCGACGCCCAGCAGCTCGTCGTCGCGCCCACCGACCCGAGCCACATGGCGGTCCAGGTGACGTACGGCTTCATCCACACGCGCGACGCCGGCGCCTCGTGGCAGTGGACGTGCGAGGACGCGGCGAGCTACGGCGGCGTTCTCGACCCGCCGATCGCGCTGTTGGACTCGGGCGCGATGATCGCCGGGGTCTTCGACGGGCTCGCGGTGACGAGCCCCGACGGCTGCAGCGTGGGGCTCGTCCCCGGGGAGCTCGACGGTCGCTTCATGGTCGACGTCTCGACGATCAAGACCGACCCCTCTCGCGCGATCGCCCTGTCGAGCGACGGGCTCGGCAGCGAGGGCTTCGACACTCGCCTGTGGAAGACGGTCGACTCCGCCGTCACCTGGGCCCAGCTGGGGGTGGCCCTCCCGAGCGACTTCCTCGCGTTCACGGTCGACGCCGCGCCCGACGACGAGGACCTGCTCTATGTCAGCGGGTTCACCGTCGCAGGGAGCAACGACTACGTCGGCTCGCTGGCGATCTCGACCGACGCCGGCGCGACCTGGACGGTGAAGCCCATCCCCGGGAGCGCGAACGCCTCGGGGCCCTACATCGCCGCCATCGATCCGCTCGATCACGACACGGTGTTCGTGCGCCTCGCGTCGCTCGCGGGGGTGCTGCTCGTCAGCCATGACGCAGGGGACACGTGGGAGACCGTGTTCGAAGCGCAGGGCGCTCTGCTCGGGTTCGCGCTGTCGCCCGACGGCGAGCGCGTCGCGGTCGGCGGCGACGTCGACGGGATCTGGGTCGCGAGCACGAGCGACCTCACGTTCGAGCAGGTCAACGCGCTCGGCGTGCGCTGCCTCACGTGGACGCCAGACGCGCTGTTCGCGTGCGCGCGTGAGGCGACCGCGGGGTTCACGGTGGGCAAGAGCGTGGACGAGGGCACCACCTTCGAGGCGATCCACCACCTGTCGTGCCTCGAGGGGCCCGACCCGGCGTGCGCGGACGGGACGACGATCCCTGAGGTGTGCAGCGGACCCTGGGCCGCGACCCAGCAGATCATCGGCGCCACCGACTGCGGCGAAGGCGGCGCGGGCGGCGGCGAAGGTGGCGCGGGCGGTGAGGGCGGCAGCGGCGGGGGAGGCGACTCCACAGACGGCTGCTCGTGCGGCGCGAGCGGCTCGAGCGCCACGGGCCTTGGGGTCGCGTGCATCGCGCTGCTCACGCTCGCGCTCGGCGGCCGTGGTCGTGCGCCCCGCAGGCGCAGCGGCGACAGGGCGTCTCGATGAGCGCGGCGCGGCTGTGCTCCTTCGCGCTCCTCGCGCTCGCTGCGTGCAGCTCGAGCACGACCTCGAACTCCGAGGTCGTCGACGTCGAGGTCTCGCCCATCGCCGCGACGGCCGAGGCCAGCGCGCGGGCGCTCCCGACCGCGGCGGCGAGCGCCAGCGCAGGGCCGATCACCAGGACGCCCACCGCGGAGGCGATCGCGGTCCCTCTGCCCGCGATGTCGGCGATCCCGTCGACCAACGCGAGCCAGGTGCCGGCCACGCTCCACCCGCAGCTGTCGGTCGAGCTCGCCGCGCACGCCAAGAGCGCCGCGCCGGGGATGACGGCCCTGTCACCCGCGCAGGTCGCCGAGTTCGATCCAGGCGAGGTGCTCGTCACGAGCCTGCAGATCGACCCAGGTCGCTGCTACACCGTGCTGGCCTCGATCGACGGCATTCAGCGGCTCGAGCTGAGCCTCGTCGTCGCGCCGCCGATGCCGGCGTTCCCCCCGATGCCCGTCGCGGTCGCGGTCGGTACCCCGCCGAACGTCGCGCTCGGAGCAGGCTCGAGCTGCTTCAAGAACCCGATGCCCATCCCGATGCCTGCGTCGCTGGTGGTCACCGCCGCGGCTGGGAAGGGCGCCGCGGCGGTCCAGGTGTGGTCGAAATAGACGCGCGAGGCGCGCGAGGCGCCCGCCGGCGCTATTGCGCGTGGACCTCGGTCGTCGACGTCGACGTGGCGGGCGCGAACGTCGTGCCGTGGGCGTCGCGGACGCGCCTGGGGACGATGTGCAGGTCCCACACCAGGCCGAGCTTCGACATCACCCACAGGACGTAGAACGTCGCGTCGATCTCCCACCAGTACCAGCCCTGGTTCACCGCGCGCTGGTAGTGGTGGTGGTTGTTGTGCCAGCCCTCACCGCAGGTGAGCAGCGCCAGCACGAAATTGTTGCGGCTGTCGTCGGTGGTCTCGTAGCGGCGGCTGCCCCACAGGTGGGTCAGCGAGTTGATCGTGAACGTGCCGTGCCAGAGCGCGACGGTCGACACGGCGAGCCCCAATAGAGCGCGTGCCAGCCGCCCACCAGGAAGAGCGTGACCCCGAGGATCGTCGGCGGGACGAGGTAGTGCTTGTTGAGCCAGCGAAGCTCCGGGTAGCGAGAGAGGTCCCGGATGCGGTCGTAGTCGGTCTCGTCGTGGACGCCCGAGAGGATCCAGCCGACGTGCGACCACCAGAAGCCGTCGAGCTTGGCCGAGTGCACGTCGCCGGGCTGGTCCGAGAGCTTGTGGTGCAGGCGGTGGTGAGACGCCCACCAGAGCGCGCCCTTCTGCGCGCTCGTCTGCGCGAGGAACGCGAACAGGAACTGCATCACCCGGCCGGTCTTGAACGCCTTGTGGGAGAAGTACCGGTGGTAGCCGCCGGTGACGCCGAACATGCGCACCGCGTAGAGGGCGACGGCGAGGCCGAAGCCCGACCATGACCACCCGAAGAAGAAGACGCCCGCGACGGCGAAGAGGTGGATCAAGAAGAACGGCGACGAGCCGACCCAGTTGATCTTGCGGTTCTTGGTGGTCTCGGCTGAGGTCTCGGAGCTCACCCCTCGGACCTTAAGGGAGCTCGTGTCACGGTACGGTCAGGGGTCCGCCATAAGTCGGCTCTGCCGTGTCACGTCAGTCGCGCCCCAAGAACGCGAGGATCGCCGCCGCGACGCCCTCGGGGGCGGTCCAGTGCATCATGTGGCCGGCGTCCTCGAAGTCGACTCGCTCGAGCCGAGCGAAGACAGCCAGACGTGACGCTTCGTCAGGGGGATGCCAGCCGAGGGGGCCGCCACCAACGAAGAGGGTGGGGCAGGTGATCGCGCGCACGAACGACGCGAACACCTCCGCGTTGAACGGGGTGGGGGCGGTCGTGCGGTGCAGCGGATCCCAGGCCCAGCCGAGCTCACCGGCCTCGTTCGTTCGCACCAGGCGCTCGGCGCGCGTGCGGAGCAGCTCGCGGTCGATCCTCGGGTGGGAGGCAGCGAGGCGCGTCGTCGCCTCGTCGAGCGACCCGAGCACGCGGGGCGCGCGCGCGATCTTCTCGCGATCTGCGAGCCACTTGCGCATGCGATCGACAGCGAGCTCAGGGGGCTCGCTCATCGGCCCGAGCCCCTCCATGACGACGAGCTTCGCGACGCGCTCGGGCCGCGCGCCGGCGAAGAGCGTCGCCACCCCGCCGCCCATGCTGTGCCCGATCACGCCGAGCCACTTCGGGGCGAGCACCCGGACCAGGTCCTCGAGGTCGGCGATGTAGTCCGGGAAGTGGTAGTAGCCCCCCTCGGGGACGCGCCCGCTCGCGCCAAAGCCGCGCAGGTCGGGCGCGACGACCTCGTAGCCCGCGAGCGCCAGCGGTGCGGCGACGAGGTCCCACGTGGAGGCGGCGTCGAGGAAGCCGTGGAGCAACAGCAGCGTCCGCGAGGGCTCGGCGCGGCCGCTCGCCTCGATCGGCTCGAAGCGGTGCAGGGCGAGGTCGATCCCGTTCGCCCGGACTCGCTCGATGCGCTCACGTACCCGTCCGCTCATGGCGCGTGTTTACCACGACATGCGTGGCCCCGTCGGTCGCGAGGTCTGATACCGTCGCTCCCACCGTGTACCCCGACTTCTCGTGCCCCACCGTCGACAAGGTCTACGTCGAAGAGCGCGCCCAAGCCCTCGGCAAGCGAAGCATCAAGAAGGCCTCGAAGGTCGCGGGGCTCAGGCTCTCGATCTCGATGATGGACCTCACCACGCTCGAGGGCAAAGACACGCCCGGCAAGGTGGAGATGATGTGCCAGAAGGCGCGCTGGCCGCACGAGAGCGAGGGCACGCCCTCGTGCGCCGCCGTCTGCGTGTACCCGAACCTGGTGCCGGTGGCGAAGAAGGCCCTCGAGGGCTCGACGGTGAAGGTCGCCAGCGTCGCGACGGCGTTCCCGAGCGGCCTCTCGCCGCTGCCCGTGAAGCTCGACGACACGCGGCGCGCCGTCGAGCTCGGCGCCGATGAGATCGACATGGTGATCGATCGCGGCGCGTTCCTCGCCGGCCACGGCGGGAAGGTGTTCGATGAGATCGCCGCCGTGAAGGAGGCGTGTGGTCAGGCTCACCTGAAGGTGATCCTCGAGACCGGCGAGCTCGGCACCTACGACAACGTGCGCAAGGCGAGCCAGATCGCCATGCTCGCGGGCGCCGACTTCATCAAGACCTCCACCGGGAAGATCCAGCCCGCGGCGACGCCGCCGGTCACGCTGGTGATGCTGGAGGCGATCCGCGACTACTACTACCGCACGGGCAAGCGCATTGGCATGAAGCCGGCCGGCGGCATCCGCACGGCGAAGCAGGCGCTCCACTACCTGGTGATGGTCAAGGAGACGCTCGGCGACGCTTGGCTGACCGGGGAGATGTTCCGGTTCGGCGCTTCGGTGCTCCTCAACGACGTGCTGATGCAGCTCGAGAAGGAGCGCACGGGCGCGTATCAGGGGCAGGAGTACTTCAGCAAGGACTGAGGTCCTCGGCCAGATCGCGCTGGTACGCGTTCAGGCCGTAGCCGCGCATCGTGGCCTCCACGAGCGCGAGCGGCGTGCGGAAGGCGGGGTCCTCGAGCTCGGCCATCTTGGCGACGATCGCGAGCTCCCTCGCCACCAGCGCGCGCGCCGCGCGATCGAACAGCAGCAGGCTCATGGGCCGGGTCGCCTGCTTGTTCATCGCGTAGTGGCCGAACAAAAGATCGCGGACGTAGAAGCGCTCGGCGGCCGCGTGGACGCCGGGCCCAGCCGCGAGATCGGCGGCGAGCTCCTGCGCCAACAGGACGGCGTTGGCGAGCGCCGTGGCGGTGACGCGGACCATGTCGGCGGGGCCCCGCCAGTCTTCTGCGGCGAGGGCTTGGACGCGCGGCGCGAGCAGCGCCACCGCGCGCGACAGCGCCTCGCTCGGAGGAGCGGGTGGGCTCGTCAGCGCGCGGCGGCTCGCCTCGACGTCGAGGCCGTGCGCGACGAGGCTGTGCGACAGAGCGCACAGCGACGCGACCGCGTCAGGGGCCTCGGCGTCGAACACTGCGAGCGACCACGCCGAGACGGCCTCCCTCGGGGCGAGCACGCCCGGCGCGACGAGCACCTCGCTGGGCAGCGCCTCGATGTGCAGCGCGGGATCCAGATCGGCGGCGATCCGCGCGCCGTTGGGGACGAGGCGCACGCCGCCGGCGTCGTCGACGCGAGCGCCGCTGGTGAACACGCACGCGCACTCGGGGTGCGGAGTGACCCTCAGGGCGACCCCGTCGTCGACGAACCTAGCGGGGTAGGTGCGGCACCCGAGCGGCTTCGCCCCCGGGCCCGCGGCGGCGTGGACCTCGCACGCCCCGCCCTCGGCGAGGAACGCGCAGCGGCCGTCGACCAGCAGGACCGACGACGCGCGCGGGTCGCTCCCGTACAGAGGCAGAAAGACCCTCGAAGGATCGTGGCCGCAGTCGTGGACCTGAGGGCGCGCGGCTCGCGCGCGGGCCGCGTCGATCGCCATGAAGGCCACCGACGGATAGAAGCGGCAGCACGTGCCCGACCCGTCGCAGCGAAGGGAGAAGCCCGGGAGCTCGCGGACGGGGCGCGAAGGCGCTGAGGCGGGAGGCGCGATGGAGGCCTTCGTGATCGCCACGCCGTCGCTGACCATCCCCTGGTCGGCGAGCTCGTCGACCAGCGCGCGGATCTCCTCGGGTGTCGCGTTCGACCCCGCCGCAGCGCAGAACGCGGCGATCCCCTCCGCGTCGCGGGTGCCGTCCATCGCCGACAGCACGAGCCATGTCCGCTCGCCCACGCGGTGGCTGGAGAGTCGCTCGCTGTCGTAGAGCACGACCAGGGGCTGGCCGGCGGCCACGTGGCGGCGGGCGAGGACGTGGGGCAACAGACGAGGGCGGTGGGGTCCTGAGCTCATGGGGCAGGGCTGTGTGGGAGGCGATCGCAAAGGTCGGGGAAGCCGAGCTCGCTGGTGAGCCGAGTGAGCTCGGGGCGGGGGCCGCGCCAGAGCAGCTCGTCGAACGACTCGGGGATGGGTGCGTCGTGCCGCAGCGTCGCGAGCCTCTTGTACAGCAACGCCTCGTCGCGGCGATCTCGCAGCGTCGCGGCGAGCCCCGCCGCGCCGCGGACGCCGCGAGGCCAGAGCGCGGCGTCGGCCGGGATGTCTTCGATCGAGCCGAAGGCGGCGAGGACGGTCGCGGCCGTCTTCTTACCGAAGCCGGTGATCCCGGGGTAGCCGTCCGCGGTGTCGCCCACGAGCGCTAGAAAGTCCGGGATCGACCCGGGAGTGACCCCGAACTTCTCCTTCACCGCGGCCTCGTCGAGCGTCTGCTTGCGCCTGCGGTCGACCATCACCACGCGCTCGCCGCGGACACACTGGGCCAGGTCTTTGTCGACGGTGCAGAGCAGCACGCGCTCGGCGCGGTCCCCGAGCTTGTGCGCCGCGGTCGCGAGGCCGTCGTCGGCCTCGAACTCGATCATCGGCCAGACCACGAAGCCCATCGCGCGCATGACGTCCTCGACGAGCGCGAACTGCGCCAAGAGCTCCTCGGGCACGCCTTCGTCCGTCTTGTAACCGGCGTACAGGTCGTTGCGGAAGGAGCGAACGACGTGGTCGGTCGCGCACCCCACGTGCGTCGCTCCCTCTTCGCGCAGCATGTACGCGAGGGAATAGGCCACGCCGCGGGTGGCCCCGACCTCGCGGCCGTCTGGAGCGCGGCGGGGTGGCGCTCCGAACCAGGCCCGGAACAGCTCGTAGGTCGCGTCGACGAGGTGGAGGTCGGGCATGGAAGGGGCCGCGCGAGCGTAGGGGCTGGCGTGGAAGGGTTTCGAAGGTAGCGTTCCAGCCCCGATGGCGACAGCTCCGATTCCTCGGCCGACGGTGGCGCTCGCCGCCGCCTCGCTCCTCGCGCTCACGGCCGCCCTCGGCGCGTGCACCGGAGGGACGCCTCCAGCCGGCGCGGTCCCTACCCCGAAGACCTGCGCAGCGGCGAGCGCGCCCGTGCTCACGCCCGTTTCCGAGCCGCGGTCGTCTACGATCGTCCTCGGCTCACCCGCGTCGGGGCCCCACAAGGGCAAGCTGCTCGCGCTCATGGCCGACGTCGACGCGAAGGCCGTGGTGGTGGTGGATATCGACGGCAAGAAGCCGCTCTCGTCCCTCGCGCTCTCGTCCGAGCCGGGGCAGCTGATCCTCCTGCCCGACGGGCGGGTGCTCGTCGCCATGAAGCGCGACGACCAGCTCCTCGTGCTGCACCCGAAGGAGGACGGCACGCTCGCGCTCGGCTGCTCGGTCTCGGTCGGGGCCGAGCCGGCCTCGATCGCCCTCGCCAAGGACGAGCTGCTCGTCACCACGGCGTGGAGCGGAGCGGTCGACGTGCTGGGCCTCGCCTCGCTGGACAGACGCGTGAGCATCGAGGTCGCCCGCGAGCCGCGGCAGATCTGGGTCGACGACGACGGGACCCACGCGTTCGTCACCCACGCCTCCGGCGGGCTGGTGTCCGTCGTCGACCTGGCGGCGCGCAAGACCGAGCCGCCGATCGAGCTCATGACCGGGCAAGACGCAGCCCCTGGCGCCGACCTCGGAACCGCGCTCGAGCGCGCCGTCAACGGCAAGAAGCGGCGCGTACCCGGCGAGGACCTGACGCGGGTGGGCTCGCAGGGCTTCGCGATCGCCAGGACCCAGCGGCCGGCGGGGCGGCTGCTCGCGCCGCTGACGCTCGTCGACCCAGGGCCCAGGGCGACCCGGTCGCAAGGCTATGGCTCCACGTCGGTGCCTGTGATCCCCAGCGTAGCGGTCATCGACGAGCAGACCCGCAAGGTCCGCGGCATCTTCGCGGAGGTGTCGGGGGCGACGCTGTCGATGATGGAGGAGGATCGGCGCTTTTCCTTCGGCTTCGACACGGGCGTCGCTCCCTGTCTGCTGCCCCGCGACGCGGTCGTCGACGACCCGACCTCGACGCTGCTCGTCGTGTGCCTCGGGATCGACGCGGTCGTGGCGTACGACGCCGCGAGCGTCGATCCTCACGCGGTGGAGCGGCTCCGGTGGAACGTGCCGGCTGGGCCGACGGGCCTCGCCCTCGATCCTCGCGGCCGGCGCGTGGTCGTCGCCTCGCAGCACGACCGGGTGATCCAGATCCTTCGGCTCGACGCGATCGAAGCGCTCGAGGTGGAGCCGAGCGCCTCCGGGAGGATCGCATCGCGCTCGAGCCGCTCAAGGGGGGGCCAGGGCTGCCCTTCGTCCTCGGCCGTCAGATCTTCCACGCGACCGGAGACCTCCGGATCTCGGGGCACGGGCTGGCGTGCGCGAGCTGTCACGTCGACGGCCGAGAGGACACGCTGGTGTGGGCGACGCCGGACGGCCCGCGCCGCACGCGCACCCTCGACGCTGCGGCCGACGAGTCCACGCCGCTCGGGTGGGACGGCGTCAGCAAGGGCGACCGAGCCTTCTTGGAGAAGGAGTTCGTGCGACTCCACGGCCAAGGGCTGCGCAACGTTCAGCTCGAGGCGCTGCTCACGTACATGGCGTCGCTGACCTCCAAGCGACGGGCGCCGCGCCCGACCGACGCGTCGCTCGTCGAGAAGGGCCGAGCGTTGTTCGAGTCGGCGGCGGTCGGGTGCGCGCTCTGCCACGTGGACGGCGGGGCCGACGGGAAGCAACACGACGTGGGGACGAAGACCACGGCGGATCGCTCCCCTGCGTTCGACACCCCCGAGCTCCGCGGCGTCGCGCGGAGGGCGCCCTACTTCCACGACGGGCGCCACGCGACGCTCGAAGCGATCCTCGAGGACGATCACGGCGGGAGCAAGGGGGAGTCGAAGTCGATGCTCGACGCCGGCCAGCAACAGGCGCTGCTGGCGTTCCTCAGGTCGCTCTAGTCCCGGGTGGGCCCAGCCTCGAACGCCTCGACGTAGAGGTCGATGAGGTGGCGGGCGATGCTGAACGGTGGGGGCATCGCTGGCAGCGCGCCGACTTCGAACCAGCGCGCGTCTTCGAGCTCGGAGGTATCCACCGTGAGCTCGCCTCGCAGGTAACGCGCGGTCATCCCGACCATCAGCTGCGACGGGAAGGGCCACGGCTGAGAGGCGACGTAGCGCAGGTCCGTGACCTCGAGGCCGACCTCCTCGAGGATCTCCCGGTGTGCGCACGCCTCGAGCGACTCGCCTGGCTCGACGAAGCCGGCGACGAGGCCATACATGCCCGGCGGGAACCGCGGCTGGCGGGTGAGGAGGATGCGCGGACCGTCGTGCACGAGCACGATGACGCACGGCGCGACCGGCGGGTACACGTCCCGCTCGCACGCCGAGCAGCGCACGCAGCGCTCCCCGAGCTTTGGCTCGAGCGGCCGGCCGCACTCGCCGCAGCGCTGGTGGGTGAGGAGGAAGTGCGCATGTTGCGCCGCGATCGCCGCGACGCCGAGGACGGGGAGATCGAGCTCGCCGAACAGGCGCCGCAGGCTCTTGGCCGCGAGACCCTCGGGGAGCGGGTGGTCGGTCGCGGCGACCCCGACGATGCACGGTCGTCCGTCGAGCGTGCCCAGCGGCGCCTCGCGCGTGAGGCGCAGGTCGCCCGCCGCGCTGCGCGCCGGGACGCCGAGCGGTGCCGTGCGGACGACCAGGTTGTCGCGATGGAACGCGAAGACGAGCGGATCTCCCTGCGGCAGATCGAGCGTGGCGCGGAAACCCGCCGGCGGCTCATCGAGGAAGTACCTCATCGACCGCCTGCGCCGCCGCCGCCCTGCGCTGCGCCGCCGCCGCCCTGCGCTGCGCCGCCGCCGCCCTGCGCTGCGCCGCCGCCGCCCTGCGCTGCGCCGCCGCCGCCCTGCGCTGCGTCGCCGCCCTGCGCTGCGCCGCCGCCGCCAGCAGACGCCCCGCCTGTCGCTGCGCCGCCCGAGCCTTCGAAGCAGGACACGTACTCGCAGATCGTCTGGTTGGCGCAGCCCGACGCGAGCGCGGCCGTGAGGAGGAGCGCCCGGCTCATTGGAAGGTCCCCTCGAGCGAGAGCCCTGCGTGGTCGAGGGTCGCGGTCGCCTTCAGCCGGAGCGCCGCCTTGGGCGGGCCGTCGTCGCTCGGGAGCGGGATGAAGAGGTATCCGAGCGTGGCGCCGGCCAGAACGCCGCTCGCGACGAAGGCGATCGTCGAGGCGTTGCGGAGCGAGTTGCGATCGCTCACGAACGCCGCCAGCCGCAGGCAGTCGTCGTCGAGCGCCGTCGTGTCGCACGCGCCGATCGCCCCCGCGAGCGACTCCGCGTCGTCCTCGCGCGCGAAGGAGATGACGAGCGTCGCGACGCCCGTCACGAGGGCGGCGGCGCCGAGCGAGCCCATCACGATCGCCGGCCACACCGGCCGCGTCACCGACCCGTCGGTCGCGCCGGCGGGTGCTTCGCGCAGCGTGATCGTGAAGGACTTGTCGGCCATCAGGCCGACCTTGACCGAGACGAAGCGGCGATCGTCGGCCAGCGCCGCGACGTCGTGCTCCCCGGGGTCGAGGTACAAGGGGAGCTTCAGCGGGTAGCTGCCGAGCGGAGTCCCGTCGACCACGATCGTCGCCGGGACCTCCGGAGAGAGCTTCACGACCAGGGTCGCGACGTGGGCCTTGGCTCGTTTGAGCTCGGCCTGCAGGCGCGCTCGGTCCTCGGACGCCGCCTGGGGCGTGAGGGAGATCGCGAGCGCGTAGTGCTCAGCGGCCTCACGGTGCAGGGCCGCGCGCTCCGCCGCGCGCGCGAGGCGCTCCGCGTTCATCGCGTCCGGTGTGGAGCGAAACGCCAGCCGAGCGGCGCCCAGCTCGAGCTCGGGGGTCGCGGCCGCGCTGCTCGGCGGGGGAGGGGCGCTCGAGGCTTCTCCCTCCGCGGCAGGGGCTTGGGCGGCGGCGTTCGCGGAGAGAGAGGCCACGAAGAACGCGGCCACCGCTGCCAGGGCTCGCGCGGACGGATCCATGCGCTGCTTCTACACGATCCACAGCGAGGCTTCGCTGGCGCGGTTGGGCACCCCGGCGGTCGCGCGATCACGGCGTGGTCGATCGAGGGGTTCGGTGTAAGCTCCCGCCCCGATGGCACCCCCGGCGAACGAGCGCGACCGCGCGCCGATCCGCTCCATGGACGACCTGCTCGCGCCGCTGCGCGAAGCTTGCAAGCCGGCGAGCCAGTTTCGGATCGGCGCGGAGGCGGAGAAGATCGGCGTCTTGGAGCGCTCGCTGACGCCCGTGTCCTACGACGGCGCGTGCGGCGTCGTCTCCGTGATGAAGGAGCTCGCGCGGGCCCACGGCTGGGCGATCGCAGACGGCGCGGGTCCCCTGCTCGCCCTGGATAAGAACGGCGCGTCGGTCACGCTCGAGCCCGGCGCTCAGCTCGAGCTCTCCGGTGCCCCGTTCGAAGATCTGCACGCGGTCGCCGCGGAGATCTCCGCGCACGCCGCCGAGCTCTCGGTTGTCGGCGACACGCTCGCGCCGGTCTTCGGCGAGAAGATCGCGTGGCTCGGCGTAGGCTTCCACCCGTTCGCCAGCCAGGCCGATCTCAGCTGGGTGCCGAAGCCCCGCTACGGAATCATGCGGCGGTATCTGCCGGCGCGGGGCCGGAACGGCCTCGACATGATGCGCCGCACCGCCACCGTTCAAGCGAACTTCGACTACGAAGACGAAGACCACGCGATGGCGGCCCTGCGCGTGAGCATGCGGCTCTCGCCGATGTTCACCGCCCTCGTCGCGAACTCCCCGTTCTACGAGGGCAGCCCGTTCGGAGGTGTCAGCTACCGAGCGAAGGTCTGGCTCAGCGTCGACCCCGCCCGGCAAGGGCTCGTCGAGGCGGTGCTGTCGCCGAAGTCGCGCTTCGTCGACTACGTCGAGTGGGCGCTCGACGCGCCGATGTTCGTCGTGCTGCGTGATGAGCAGGTGATCGAGAACACGGGCCAGAGCTTCCGGAGCTTCATGAAGCACGGCTTCGGCCCGCACCGCGCGACCTATGGCGACTGGGTCACGCACCTGAACACGCTGTTCCCCGAGGTTCGCCTGAAGCGGACGCTCGAGATCCGCGGCGGCGACTCGCTCCCCTCGGGGCTGGTCGTGGGCCCGGCCGCCTTGTTCACTGGGCTCCTGTACGATCGGGACGCGCTCGCCAAGGCCGACGAGCTGACCGAGAGCTACGGCCTCGAAGAGCTCGAGGCGCTCCGGGGTCGCGTTCCCTTCGAGGGGCCGCGCGCGTTGTTTCGTGGGCGCCCGTGCGGCGAGGTCATGCAGGCCGCGCTCGAGCTCGCCGCCAAGGGGCTCGCCAACCGAGCTCGAAGGCAGGGAGGCGCCGACGAGCGACTCTACCTCCAGCCGCTCGTGGAGCTCGCCGCGCGGCTCCGCTGCCCAGCCGACGCCCTGCTCGACGCCTACCGGGAGGCCGGCCAGGGCCCGGCGGGGGTGCGGGGGGTGGTCGGGGGCGGGGCGGTTGGGGCCGAACAGGTCGCCCGGCCCGAGGATCGCGACCGGGTCGCGCTGGCTTCGCTCGGGATTTGCCGTATCTGAGGTTTCCGATGGATCCTGTTTGCGAAGCTGTGACACCGTAACCTGCGCTAGACTCTCTCGGTTCGGAAGGCTCCCGCGTTTTGGAAACGCTCGCGCAATGGATACATCGGCGAGGTCCCCTCGCCCCGAAGGACGCAGTTGGCTGGGCCATTCGCCTCGCCAAGCACCTTGAGGCGCTCCATCTCCACGGCGTTGCCCACGGCAACGTCTCGCCGGCCTGCGTCCTGATCGAGCACACCGATCCCCGCGCCCGCGGCGTGGTCGCCGACGTGCGCCGCACGGCGGAGATGGTGCAGTACCATTCGCCCGAGCGGTTCAGGAACGGCCAGCTCTCCCCCTCCGACGACGCTTGGGGCCTGGCCGCCACGTTGTTCACGGCGCTCACCTCGGCCCGCCCCTTCGGCGATCTGCGGCCCGAGGTCGAGCAGCGGCACCCGCACGGCCTGCCGCCGCTCGCTGCGTACGGGGTCAACGACGACACGCTCTACGCCATCCTCGCGAACGCGCTCGTCCTCGATCCGTCACGTCGAACGTCCAACGTCGCCACGCTGCGCATGCAGCTCGAGCACTGGTTCGCCGATCCGCGGGTGCGGGAGCTGACCGCGCTCGACGACGAAGAAGGGGCCGAGGAAGACGCCGCCGCGACCGCGATGGTCCCGATGGACCGAAACCTCTTCGAGGAGCCGAGTACCAGCAAGGGCCCGGAGTCGCTCGGGAACGTCTTCGCGCCACCATCCTTCGACCGCGCCTCGCAGCCCCAGCCGTCGAGCGGCCAGCGCATGTCGTCGCCGATGACCGTTCCGCGCGGCGCTCCCCCTCCGCCGCGAAGCCAACCTGGCCCCGGTGCACCTCCCCCGGCGCCGAGCGCTCCTGGGGCCCGCAACGTGCCGCAGGCCGTCTCGGCTTCGCCGCTCGGCGAGCAGGATCAGACCGTGATGCGCGAGCTTCCCGCGCACATCATGGCCATGGCCGCGCGCGCAGCCCAGGGCTCGAACCCGCCACCTCCTCCTGACGCCAAGGACGACGCGGCCGACGACTCCGACTTCGGCGGTACGACGAAGATCGCCCCCGCGCCGGATCTGGCCGCGATGCTCTTGAGCGGTGGTGCTCCGCCAGCGGCCCCTCCGCCCCGAGCGCCGCCGCCGCCGATGGCGCCGCCGCCGCCGCCGATGGCGCCGCCGCCGCCGCCGCTCGCGCCCCCACCGGCTCCCTCCGGCCCGGGGCGCCAGATCCCTCGCGCCTTCAAGTCGACGCAGCTCGGCATGGGCACGTCCGGGCCGCCGATGGGAGCGCCGCCGATGGGTGCCCCGCCGATGGCTGCCCCGCCACAGCAGAATCCGATGGCTCCGGCTCCGCCGGGGGCGCAGCCCGGCCCCATGGCGCCTCGTCCTGGCTTCATGCCTCCGCCGGCGAGCATCAGCACCAACCCGCCGCCGCGCGGCGCGGCCGGAATCCCCATCGCAGACGTCAATTTCCCGAGCTCTCCGCCGCCCGACGACGATGACGATGGGGTCGCACGGTGATGCGTGAGTCGCCGGGGGTGAGCGAGATCTTCCGCGCGCCCCAGCCTGCGGCCGGCCAGCCTGCGGCGCCCCAAGCTCAGTGGAAGCCTGCGCCTCCTCCGGTTCAACCGCGCGCCTTCGGCGCCACCGATCGACCCACAGCCATGGCCGCCGCGCCACCGGGCGGCGGCGCGGTCTCGGCCCTGATCGCCGAGACGCTCGAGGCCGCTCCGCAACCGGCACCCCCGCCGCTCGCGCACGAGACGACTGGGCTTGGGCTCGGCGGACAAGGCGGGCCTCCGCAAGCTGCCGGCCCGTTCCAGCCTCTCGGTGGAGCGAGCGCGGGAGGCTTCAACAACCCCGCGCCGTGGATGCAGCAGGGCCAAGAGGTGTCGGGGAGCTTTGCGTTCCAGCCACCCGGCGCGCAGACCGTCGCGTTCCCGCCGGGCGCGCCCGGTGGGCCGCCAATGCACGGACCCTCTGGCGGCGTCCCGCCGATCGCCGAGGCCCAGCCGCTCGCGCCGTTCGGGCCGCCCGATGGCGGAGCCTCCGCACATCAGCAGCAGCAGCAGCAGGGCGCACAGGGCTACCCGCTCGGTGCCAGCCTCGGAGCCGAGGCGGCGCCCGCGCCTCGCCGGAAGAGGTCGAAGGCCGGCCTCATCGTGATTTGCTTCCTCGTGCTCATCCTGGCAGCGGCGGTCACGTTCTCCGTGCTGCGGTTCCGGCCTCAGCTCGGCTTCTGATCGGCTCGGCTCAACGTCTCCCGCTGGGGGGCGTCGCGCCGGGCCGTTCGAACCGTTGCAGGACGGCGTCGAAGCCCGTCATGTCGACGCGTCGATCCAGCGTGCATTCGAGTCCGGCGCGCTCCGCGGCGACCTCGGTCGTTCGCGGATGGGGCGACAGCAGCACGACGCGGCCACCTGGCACCAGGCTCGACGCCGCACGTCCGACGACCTCCTCGAGCAGTCGCGGCAAGTCGGTTTGCGCGAGGACGCGACGGCCCATCGGAGGGTTCGTGATCATCGTGGTCAGGCCCGCTGGCCCGGCTCGCCGCGCGTCTTCGCACAGGAGCGACGCGCGAGCGCCTGCCGCGTCGAGGTTCGCTCGGGCGCGGCGCAGCGCGACGGGGTCGGTGTCGGTCCCCATGAGGCTCCGATAGGGGCCGAGCAGGGCGCGCTCACAGAGCTCGAGGCCGCTGCCCACGAACGGGTCCCACACGACGTCGTCGGGGCGGGCGCCCGCCACCCTCACGAGCGCTGCCGCGAGCGTCGGGTGCGACGCCGCCGGGACGTCGGCGACTCGATAGGCGAAGCGCTCGTCGGGCATTCGCGGGAGCACATCGACGTGGAGCGCTCCGCGGTCGGTCCACGCGCTGACGTCGAAGTCGCTCCCTCGCGGGTCGTTGACCATCCGGGGCTCGCGCCGCGAGAGCTCCTCCGCGACGCGCCAGACCGCGCCGCGCCGCTTGCCGCCCCCCGCGAGCTCCAGGCGAAACCTCACGGGCCCGCGCGCGACGCTGGTCAACGCGTCGACGACGCGAGCGGAGGCCAGCAGCTCGCTGATCAGGACGACCTCGTCGGCGCCCGGCGCGTGGGGCGTCGAGAACGTGTAGCCGACCCTCAGGGCGGTCCGCACGCACGCCAGCGTCGACAGGCCGTCGTCGAGATCGGCGACGAGCCGGCCACCGCGCGCGTCTTCTTGGATACGCCTCACCCGGGCGACGCGCGCGCCCAGCTCTTCGCGCACGATAGGCTCGAGCCCTCTCCTGCAGGTCACGACCACGCGCGGCGCTCCCGGCGGCACCTCCCCGAGCTCGATCGGCGCGCGCGGCAGGTCGCGCAAGGTCGAGCGCTCGGCCATCAGGCGGGCGCGCTGGACGCTCACGCCGCCTCCTGCGAGCGACGCGAGCGCCTCCCGAGCTCGCTCGCCTCCTCCGCACTTGCCGAGCGCGCGCGCGAGCGCGTCTCGCTCGTGCTCGGTGGTCGCGCGCGCGAGCGCCTCGACGAGCGCGGCCTCCGCGCGCTCGCCGCCGAGCTTGCCGAGGACCCGCGCCGCCGCGATGCGCAGCGCGCCGTCTTCGTCCTTCAGCGTCTCGGCGCACAGCTCCGACAGCGCCGGATCCTCGAGGCCGCGCGGCCGGCCGGCGAGCGCAGCCAGCGCGCGCCGGCGCTCGGGCGCGCTCATGGTTACGAGCGCGCGCCTCGCTGCCTCTCCGACCGCAGACTGCACCCGGCACAGCGCCTCCGAGGCTCGCTCGCGGACGGTCGCGTCGCCCCGGGCCGCTCGCTCGAGGAGCGCGGGGACGAGCTTGATGCCAGGCGTGAAGCCCGGGTCGTTCAGGCGCTGTTCCAGCTCGTCGGCCACAGGTTTTCGCGTACCGCGTCCCGCCCAGCGCGAGAAGCGGAAGCAAGAGCGACGTCGCTCGGCGTGGTAGGCTCATGGCCAGCCGACGATGGACTCACCGGCGATCCTCCCGAAGACGGTCTCGCCGGAGGCGGCCCTCCGCGAGGCGCTTCGTGCCCTCGAGCGGGGTCACGCGGTCGCGGTCGCGACCGTGATCGCTCGGCACGGCTCGGCGCCCTCGACGCCGGGGCAGAAGCTCGCGCTCGCCTGGGACGGCCCGCGTGGGGCGCCCCACTGCGCGGTCGGGACCGTCGGCGGCGGGGCCGTCGAGCAGGCCGTCGTGCGCGCGATGATCGCGGCGATCGGTGACGTCGCCGCCCAGCCCAAGGTGCACACGTTCCGCCTTGGGCCGACCCTGGGGATGTGCTGCGGCGGGTCGGCCGAGATCCTCGTCGAGGTCTGGAGACCGGGCCTCTCGCTCTTGCTCGTCGGCGCGGGCCACGTCGGCTTGGCGACGGCGCGCCTCGCCGCCGAGCTCGGGTTCTCCGTGTTGCTCGTGGACGCCCGCGACGGCGCGACCGACCCGAGCCGCACCGAAGAGGCTCGCGCCAAGGGAGCGCGCGTCCTCCCGGCGGAGCACGACGATCCCGAGGTGCTCGAGCAGCTCGGGGCCGCCCCCGCCGCCTGCGCCCTCGTCGTCATGACGCACGATCACGCGCTCGATCAGCGGGTCATCGAGTGGGGCCTCGACAAGGGCTTCGCCTTCGTTGGCGGCGTCGGCAGCCGCGCCAAGGCCGAGCGTACCCGGCAGCGCCTTCAAGCGAAGGGCGCGCGCGAAGAAGACCTCGCGCGCGTGCGCATGCCTGTCGGCGTCGCCATCGGCGCGCGCCGCCCGCTCGAGATCGCGGTCGCGATCGCGGGCGAGCTGATCGAGGTCCGCTCTCGCATGGAGCGAACGGCGCGCACCCCTCTGCCCGAGCCCGCCAGCGATCGCGCCGCGGTAAAGGTCGTCTCCGAGCACGCCGGCGAGGCGTAAGCCTCGCGGCCCCCCCCGGAAACGCTGGCGTCCCGTCGAGGGCACGATAACTTTCGCGCATGTCGGAACCGACGGTCTCTCCCAGCGTGTCGTACGTCGCGATCGTCACGGCCGCCGGGCTCGGCGAGCGCATGGGCGGCCCCAAAGCGCTGCTCGCCGTCCGCTGGGGCGACAACACCGGGGAGCTTCCGCTCGCGATCGCCCACGCTCGCGCTCACCTCGAGGGCGGCGCCGAGCGTGTCATCGTCGTGACCAAGGCCAGCACCGCGCGCATGTTGTCCAGGTTCTCCCAGCGTGGCCTCGACATCATCGTCTCCACGGCGCCGCACGCCCTCGGCCCCTCCGGCTCCATCCGCCAAGCGCTCAGCCTTCTGCCTCGCGTTCTCGACCAGTGGCTCATGATCGAGCCGGTCGACATGCCGCCCTCGAGCGCCGCGATCCGCCGTGAGCTCCTCGGCGGCGCGCTCCGTGAGCCGCCGCCCGACGCGGTTCGGCCGGTGCACAACGGGCGCCGCGGCCACCCCGTCCTCGTGCGGCGTGGATGTCTCGACGCCATGTTGGTGCCCGAGCCGCCTACGCTGCGAGAGGTGCTCAAGGGCCTCGGTCCGTACCGCACGGAGGGCGGCGGCGTGCTCGACGTCGACGTCGTCGACGTGCGCGCGATCACCGAGCTCGACGTGCCCGAAGACGTCACGCGCTTCTACGGCCACGCGGCGCGCTTCTTCACTGAAGAAGAGCCCACCCAAGGCTGAGCGCGAGCGGGCGGTCGTTCGCGTCTTCTCGCGCACGCGTCCTGCGCTACGCTCCCCGGGCCTACCATGTGGCCTCGCGATCCAGCCGTCGTCTTCGAGCCGGGCACTGTGCTCGCTGGGAAGTTTCGCGTCGAGCGTCCGCTCGGGGCGGGCGGTATGGGCGTCGTCCTCGCCGTCCGCCACGCGGACCTCGAGGAGGTGTTCGCGCTCAAGCTCCTGCACCCGGCGGCGGCCTCCAGCCCCGCCGCGCGGGAGCGCTTCGCGCGCGAGGCCAAGGCCGCCGCACGCCTCAAGAGCCCACACGTCGCTCGCGTGACCGACTTCGGCTTCCTCGACGACGACGGCGCGCCGTACATGGTCCTCGAGCTGCTCGACGGCGAAAACCTCGCGGAGCGCCTGTCGAGCCGCGGGCTCGCGAGCCCCGCAGAGATCGCGTCGTGGATGCTCGAGGCCTGCGACGCCCTGCGCGAGGCGCACGAGCTCGGGATCGTTCACCGGGACATCAAGCCGTCAAACCTGTTCCTCTCGACGGCGGGGGAGCGCGAGGCGGTGCTCAAGGTCCTCGACTTCGGGATCGCGAAGACGGGCGCGTCCGATCACGCTTCGCTGACGAAGACGTCCACGACGATGGGCTCGCCGCTGTACATGTCGCCCGAGCAGATGCGCTCGGCGAAGTCCGCCGACCGCCGCAGCGACATCTGGTCGCTTGGCGTGACGATGTACGAGCTCGCGACCGGCCGCGTCCCGTTCGCCGGCGACAGCGTCACCGAGGTGGCGATCGCGGTCATCGAGCTCGACGTCGAGCCGCCGCGGGCGCACCGACCCGAGCTGCCCGCCGAGCTCGAGGCGATCATCCTCCGCTGCCTGCAGAAGAAGCCGGAGCGCCGCTTCCAGGAGATCGACGAGCTGGCCGGCGCGCTCGCGGCGTTCTCGGGTCGGTCGTGGACTCCGCGCAGCCGTCCGCTCGTGGCTCCTGTCAGCTCGACGTCCCCGCTGGCGACGTCCCCGCTGGCCGTGTCGTCGGCCGACGCGTTCGCCGCGACCGAGGCCGGGGCGAGCTCCGGCGCGTCCGCGGACAAAGACGCCACGATCGCCGCTGCGCCGGTGCTGACCCACCTCGGCTCGAAATCCCAGGCCGCGACGGGAGGGGGCACCGCGATCGACGGGGCCACGACCCAAGAGTCGGCGCGCCGCATGAGCGGCCCGCGTCGGGCGCTCGCCGTCGGCGTCCTCGCGGCGGCCGGCTTGGGCCTCACCGCCGTCGTGACGCTGCTCTCCTCGTCGGCGTCCGAAGACCCTCGCGCCGCGCCCCCGACGCTCGTCGCCGCGGCGTCCTCGCCGGAGGCGCCGCCGGCGCCGCCCCTGCCGACCGTGCCTACCGCCTTGTCCCAAGCGGCCATCGCCCTCGCGCCCGCTCCCCAGGAGACCAGCGCGCCATCCGCCACCGTAGCGGCGCAGGCCTCGGCCCCCAGCACGGCGGTGGCTGCGGCGAGGCCCCGGCCGACGGCGCTCAAGGAGCAGACGACTCCGACCCTCGGCAAGCCGGCGCCGGTCCGCAATATGCCCAATTTTTCGGGTGCATCCGCCAACCAGCGGAGGCCGACAGAAGAGGCCAAAAAAGAGGCCCAAGCGCCGGAGCCCCAAGGGGGGCTGAACGACCTGTGATCGAGAAAGTCGAGCTCACCTGCGCCTCCTGCGCCGCCTTCATCAAGGTGCGCGAGGACCCTCAGCTCGGCCGCATCGGCGAGTGCGCCCTCGAGGTCTACCGCCCGCCGGTGCGGGCGGCCTCAACGTGCTCGCGCTACCGGCCGAAGGGCGCGGCGGCTGCGGCGCCCAAGCCCCGCGCTGCGGGCGAGCCTCGCGGGCGAGGCGCGAGCCCGGTCCGCGCCCCCTCGGAGCCTAGGGCCACCGACGCCACGACACCGACGACACCCCTGCCCAAGGAGATCGACATCGACATGGACATCGACGAGTTTCGCCGCGTGCTCAGGGAGGTGCTCGCCGACGAGCTCGGGGTCGGCCGACCCCCGCTGGGCGCGCGCTGGCAGGGTGGGGAGCTGGTGCTCAAGCCCGGCCGCGACGGCACGCAAGAGAAGCGCATCCCCCTCGACAGCTTCTTCCACAAGATCGTCATGGTCCGCGACAAGCTGCGACTGCTCGAGGCGAAGGTGAACGCCCACGCGGCCCTCTCCGACGAGGACAAAGTGCAGCTGCAGTCGTACATCACGGGGTGCTACGGCTCGCTGACGACGTTCAACGTGTTGTTCGCAGAGAAGGGGGATCAGTTCGCGGGCGCTGCGCGCGACGACTGATCCAGGCGTCGGCCAAACGTCGTGGCGCCCCTCCTGCTGCTCGCGCTCGATCTCGCGGCCATCGCGCTGTTCGTGTGGCTCGGCGTCCGCATCTACCAGACCATCGGGCCGGCGCTGTGGGCAGCGCGCGGTCGACACGACCGCGCCCGCCGGCTCTACGATCGCATGGCGCACAAGGGGCTCTTCGCCTCCACTCGGCGCGTCGGCAGCTATGGGGTGGCCATCTGCGACCTGCAGCTGGGGCGCTTCGAAGAGGCGCTGAGGGCGCTCACCGCCCTCGACCGCGAGGGCCCGCCCCCCGAGCTGCAGCTCGGGGTCGACGTCGCGATCGGCACGGCCTTGCTCCAGCTCGATCGCGACATGGAAGAGGCGCGGGATCGCTTCGAGCGCGCCTCGCACAGGCTCCGTCAGCCCGACGTCCTCCTGGGCCTCGCTCACGCCGAGCTGGCGATCGGGAACGAGGAGCGCGCGCTCGAGCTCGCGGACGAGGCGGCGCAGATGCCAGCGACCGCGACCACGACGTTCGGCCGGCACGCGCTGCTTCGCCGGTCTGGGCGCATGGTGGAGCACTCGACGGACTTTCTGCTCGGCTGGTTCCTCACCAAGGTCGGCCGGGACGAAGATGCGGCGCCGCTGCTGGAAGAGGTCTCTCGCTGGCCGGTGCGGTCGTGGCTCACCGACAAGGCCCAGACCCTGCTCGCCGCGATGGATCTGCCGCCAGCCGAGGTCACCGAGGAGCCCCCTTCCACCGCCGCGGTCGTGATCGACAGGTGACGTGAGCCCTCGCGACGGTGTGCGGTTTGCCGTACCCTCCGGGGCGCGCTGCGCGGCCCGAGCCCGAGCGGCGCGAACCCGATGCAAGCAGACAAACCAGACTCCCACGTCGTAGGCACGAGCGTCGGCCGCTCCGACGGCGTCGCCAAGGTGGTGGGCACGGCCCGCTACGTCGACGATCTCCCGAAGCGACCCGGCGAGCTCCACGGGGTGACCGTGCGGGCCCCGGTCGCGCGCGGCACCCTCCGCGCCGTCAAGTTCGACCCCTCGTTCGACTGGTCGGACATCACGGTGGTCCAGGCCGCCGACGTGCCCACGAACGTCGTCGCGGTCATCGCCTACGATCAGCCGGTCCTCGCGTCGACGGCCATCAACCACGCGTACGAGCCGATCGTGCTGCTCGCGTGCGCCGACCGCGCGAAGCTCGCCCGCGCGAAGCTCGCCGTCCACCTCGACATCGACCCGCTCGAGCCGGTCCTCGACATCCAGACGTCGCTCAGCGACCAGAACGTCGTGTGGAGCGCCCCCGACGGCTTCGGCGACAAGGGGACCAACGTGATGAAGAGGTACCTCATCACCAAGGGTGAGGCCGACGTCGACGCCGAGCACGCGAGGTGCGCTCGCGTCGTCTCTGGCACGTACTCCACGCACCAACAGGAGCAGCTCTACATCGAGCCGCAAGGCGTCGTCGCCTGGTGGGACGACGACGGCGCGCACGTCATCGGCAGCATCCAGTGCCCGTATTACGTCCACAAGGCGTTCCTGAAGACCTTCGGCCTCGACGCCGAGCGCATCGACATCTCCCAGGCGGTGACCGGCGGCGGCTTCGGCGGCAAGGAAGAGTACCCCTCGATCATCGCCCTGCACGCCGCGCTGCTCGCCAAGAAGAGCGGCCGCCCCGTGCGCATGATCTACGACCGCGCGGAGGACATCGAGGCCACCACCAAGCGCCACCCGTGCGAGTGTGAGGTCACGACCGGGTGCGACGCCGATGGCACGCTCCGCGTCCTCAAGATGCGCGTCCTGATGGACGCCGGCGCCTACGTCACCCTCACGCCCGTCGTGCTCTCGCGCGGCGTGCTGCACGCCGCCGGCACGTACCGCTGGCCCACTGTGCAGATCGAGGCGATCGCCGTCGCCACGAACACGCCGCCGAACGGGGCCTTTCGCGGCTTCGGAGCCCCGCAGACGATCTGGGCGATCGAGCGCCACATGGACGCCGTCGCCGCGTACCTCGGCGTCGACCCGATGGACCTCAAGCGCCAGAACCTGCTCGTCGAGGGCGACACCACCGCGACCGGTCAGGTCCTGCGGATGAGCGTCTCCTCCACCGCGTGCCTCGAGGGTGGCCTCTCCGCTGCGCGCTACGCCGAGCGCAAGCGCGAGCTCGACCTGGAGAACCAGGCGCGCGCCCAGCGCGGCGAGCGCAAGCGGCTCGGCATCGGCGCCAGCATCTTCATGCACGGCGCCGGCTTCACCGGCTCCGGCGAGCGCATGCTCAAGGGCAAGGCCGCGCTGGATCTGCTGCCGGGGGGCGGCCTCCGCATCCGCACCGCGTCGACCGACATCGGACAGGGCACCGAGACCGTCTTCCGACAGATCGCGAGCGACGCGTCCGGCGTTCCGATGGAGCACATCGACTTCGCCGTCCCGTCGACCAAGGTCTGCCCCGACTCGGGCCCCACGGTCGCGAGCCGCACGGTCATGGTCGTCGGCTCCATCGTCGAGCGCTGCGCGCGAGAGATCGGCGACGCGGTCAAGGCCGAGCAGGCTCGCGGCGGAGGCTCGTTCGCGCAGGCCGGCGACCGCCTGCTGACGAAGGGGCCGGTCACTGTGCTCAGGCAATACGAGCCGCCCGATTTCGTGAAGTGGGACGACACGACCTACAAGGGCGACGCCTACCCGTGCTTCGCGTGGATGTGCGACGTCGCCGAGCTCGAGGTCGACCTCGATACGTTCGAGGTCGAGGTCAAGCGCTTCCACATCGCCGGCGACGTCGGCAAGGCGATCAACCCCAAGATGTGCCTGGGCCAGCTCGAGGGAGGCACCCTGCAAGCCATCGGCTGGGCCCTCTCGGAGGAGCTCGTCTGGAGAGACGGCCTGATCAAGAACCCGCGCATCACGAACTACATCGTGCCGACCGCGCTCGACGCGCCGCCCTTCGAGACCGCGCTGGTCGAGGCGCCGTTCGAATTCGGTCCAGGCGGCGGCGCCAAGGGCATCGGCGAGCTGCCGATGGACGGCGGGCGGCGGCGATCGCCGCCGCCGTCGAGCACGCCACCGGGATCGCCGTGCACCACCTGCCGCTCACCCCCGAGCGCCTTTACGCCGCGAGCCTGGGCAGGCCGCTCGGCCAACGACAACCTTCCCGAGGGGAGCCAGCCGCGTGTTGATTCGACTCAAGCTCAACGGTCAGCTGCGTGAGGTCGACACCGCGCCCATGCGCAGACTGCTCGATGTCCTCCGCGAGGAGCTCGAGCTCACCGGCACCAAGGAGGGCTGCGGCGAAGGAGAGTGCGGCACGTGCACCGTGCTGCTCGACGGAGAGGTCGTCAACGCGTGTATGGTCGTCATCGGCCAGTGCGACGGGCGCGACGTCGTCACGGTCGAGGGGCTCGGCTCCGAGGCCCACCTCTTGCCGATCCAGAAGACCTTCGTCACCGAGGGCGGCGCCCAGTGCGGCATCTGCACCCCGGGGATGCTCATCAGCGCCGAGGCCCTGCTCCGCCGCAACGCGTCCCCGACCGACGAGCAGATCCGCGAGGCGCTGGCCGGCAACCTCTGTCGGTGCACGGGCTACGAGCGTATCGTCGCCAGCGTCCGCGCCGCGGCGTTGGCCCGCTCGAGCGGAGGTGCCTCGTGACGATCGCCGATCTCGCGAGCGTGCCGTTCGAAAGGGCCGGCGACCTCGCCTCGCTGTGCGCGCGAGTCGGCGAGCTCGCCGACTCGGAGCAGCCCTTCGTCTTGCTGGCGGGCGGCACCGACTGGATGGTCGAGCAGGAGCTGCGTAAGCCGTTCGCAGCTGGCGCCGAGCCGCGCGTCATCGATGTCTCGCGCCTCGACAAGCTCCGCGAGATCCGCCTCGAGGGGAACGTGCTGTCGATCGGCGCAGGGGTGACCTACTGGGAGATGCGAAACAGCCCGGAGGTGCGCGCGCACGCGCCGCTGCTCGAGCGCATGGCCCGAGACGTCGGGGCGATCCAGATCCAAGCGCGCGGCACGCTCGGCGGGAACCTCGCGACGGGCTCTCCCGCGGCGGACGGGGTCGCCGCGGTGGCGGCCTACGACGCGATCCTCGTCGTCCAGAGCCGCCGCGGCGTGCGCCGTATCCCGATGTCGGAGCTGCAGACCGGGTACAAAGCCAGCACCCGCGAGGGCGACGAGATCTTCGTCGCGGTGGAGATCCTCCTGCCGGGCCCCGACGCGCGTTGGTACTGGCGCAAGGTGGGAACCCGGCGCGCCCAGGCGATCAGCAAGGTCGCGCTGGGCGGGGTCGCGCGCGTCGAGGCGGGGCAGGTCGTGCGGTGTGGCCTCGGAATGGCCTCGGTCGCCCCCGTCACGGCGCTCTTGCCCCGCACGCGCGAGCTCTTCCTCTCGACGAAGCTCGAGAAGATCGGCCCTGTGCAGCTCGACAAAGCGGTCGACAGCGACATCTCCCCGATCGACGACGTGCGCTCGACGGGTGAGTACCGGCTCCACGTCGCGAAATCCGTCGTGCGGGACTTCGCGCGCGCCCTGGGCGCCCGCGTCTAGCTAGCGACTCGGGAGCGCGAGGCGGCGCACCGCCTCGCGCAGCTTCGCGTGGCGCTCGAAGCGCTCGACGAACGTGTCCTCCCGGACTCCGCCCTTGTCGCGAATGACCTGGAGCGCCGCGTGTCGCTCAGCGGTCGACCACGCGTCGAGGCCCTCGAGCGCCGCGACGAGGGGCGCCCAACGCTCGAACGCCGAGCGCTCGTCGGGGGACCATGAGGCCAGCTCACTCTGCCTGAGCTCGAGCCGCTCCCCCGCCTCGGCTTCGCAGGTCGCCTTCGCGCGCGCGCGATCGCCCGCGAAGCGCTCTGCGATCAGCCTCGAGAGCGCCCCCGCGACGCGCGTCGGCGAGAGCTCTCCGAGCACGTCGGCGCGCCCCTTCGCGGGAAAGAAGACGTAGCCCGGGACGAGCTGCTTGAGCGTGGCGAGGTCCGAGCGGTGGGCCCTGTCGGCTCGCATGCGCGACAGCTCTCCCTCGTACACCCGGCGCACGTCTCGGTCGCGCGGCCCGAAGCCGAGCTTCGCGTAGAACCAGAACGCACCCGATTTGAGGCCCTCCTTGTTGCCGTGGCCGAGCTGGTACGGATCGATCGCGAACACGTCGGAGCCGTACAGCGCTCGCACGACCGAGAGGAGCCGGCCGAACGTGACCGCCGCCTCGCCCCCGCGGAACGATTCGAAGACGTTGAACGCGATCTCCGAGGAGCGAAAGAGGGCGCTACAGAGCGCGTACCCCAGCACCACGCCGTTCTTGAGCATCAGGAAGCCGACCACTGCCTCGAGCAGGCTGCGTCGTTCGGGCAACACCCCGATGCAGGCGAAGACGAGGCCCCCGCCGGCGTCCACCAGCCGTACATCGGCCGGGTTCGCGTAGGCGAACACCTCGAGATCGCGCTCTCGCGGCACCATCGCGCTGCGCGCCATCTCGATCAGCGCCACTGCCTCGGTGGCGGTCGCGTCACGAATCGACAGCGGCCCGCGCTCGAGCTCCGCCGAGAGGTCGGGCCTCGCCCGCGACAGAGGCCCTGTCTGGAAGGTGACAGGCAGCCCCGGCACCTTCTCGCGCGTGCGGCAGGGAGTGTCCGGGCCGGGCGATAGCACGAGCGGCGGGTCGAGGTCGTCGTACAGCGCGTCGAGAACGGCGCGGTCGTGGCCCAACGCGTCCCACCGCTCCAGCAAGAACGCTGCGTCCGTCCGCTCACCCTTGTGCTTGAGGAGCCACGCGCGCGCCGTCAGCCCCTCCTCGTCGAAGGCGGCGCGCTCGGACTCGAGCGCGAGGAAGGGGAGCAAGCGCAACAGGCGAGCGTCCCCGTCGAACTGCCTCCAGTCGACGCGGACCTGCCCGGGCCAGCGCCGCGCGAGGCGGCGCGCCGCAGGCGCGAAGAACCGGAAAGAGGTCTCGGTCCCCGCGACGCCGCTGTCCGCGAGCGCGCGCCGGTGGCGCCTCGAGTCGCGCCGCTCAGCGAACCGCTCGAGCATGCGGTCGGCCAAGCCGAGCA
Source organism: Polyangiaceae bacterium (assembly GCA_016719945.1). Taxonomy (GTDB): domain Bacteria; phylum Myxococcota_A; class Polyangia; order Polyangiales; family Polyangiaceae; genus Xiheicaenibacterium. The sequence continues at coordinate 106,561 of JADJYE010000035.1, forward strand.
CCTCGTCATCGTCAGGGTAGGCGCGAAGGAAGCAGAGCGCCTCGTGGAGCGCGAGCACGTCCTTGGCGCGAGGCAGCGCCGCCCGCTCGAGCCGCTCGAGGAGCGCGGCCTTCTCGCTGGCCATGCCCGGCCCGTACGAAGCAAAGATCTGGCAGAGGCGGCGGAGCGGGCTCTTCATCCGGACGCGAGGATACCTCGCGCCATCGAGGTCACCGAGCGCGCTCCTTCGGTGCGAGCGGCGAGAGCAGGTCGAGCGCCTCTTCTCCGCGCTTCGCGAGGTCGCCCTTGGCACCGGACGCGATCCAGTCCTCGATCACGGTCCTCAGCGCCCCGACCAGGGCCCCCGCGCAGAGCCGCGCACGCCGGCGGCTCGCGGCGTCGCGCGCCGCGCCCCCCTCGAGCGCCGCCGCCAGGGCCTCTTGAGCGCGCCGGTCCCACTCGAGATCGCGCGCGAGCAAGCTCGGCGTCTGCGCCAGCAGGGCGTGCTCCCTGAGGACGCGCTCGCGCTGGACCATGTGGTCCTCCGCGAGCGCGAGCAGCGCGCGCCTCACGGCGGCCCACGCGCCTTCGCCCGGCTGCCTGGCGAGCAGCTCCCTCAGCACCTCGGTCTGCTCGCGGCGTCGCGCGAAGAGCACGTCTTCCTTGGTCGGGAAGTAGCGGAAGAACGTCCGCCGCGAGATGTCCGCCGCGTCCGCGATCTCCTCCACGGTGACGGCGTCGAACCCTCGCGCCGCGAACCTCTCCAAGGCGACCCGCGCGAGCTCGGCCTGCGCGCGCTGCTTCTTGCGCTCCCGGAGGCCGCTCGGCTCCCCGGGGAGGGGGAGGCCCGCCGGGCTCGTCACCCCTCGCTCCGCGGCGTGAACATCTGCCCCACGAACGCGACGAGCATCTTCTCTTGGACCTTGCGCGGCAGCTCGTTCAAGAGGGCGTTCACCTCGGCCATCTTCCCAGGGACCTGTCCGCCGGAGCCGACGACGCTCGCGACGACGTTCTTGAGGCCTTCGCCGCTCGGGTCGGACTCGATCTGTTGGGCGAGCAGCGCCGCGAGCTCCTTGGGGGGCGTGGGCCCGCCTCCGGCCGCCCGAACTGCCTCCACGGCGCGCGGGAGCTCGGCGACGAAGTCGGCGATCCAGCGCGTGTTGCCCGGGTTGATCGTCATGTGGATGTTCTCCTTCGACGGCCCGTGCGCGAGCTGGACCTGCACGTGCCAGCCGCGCGCCTTGAGCTCGTCCGAGAGGGCGAACACGGAGATCTCGTCCGACGTGAAGCCGACCATGCTCATGTCGGGGCGGCCGAGCATGCGCAGGCCCGGCGTGGCGTCGATGCCGGCGACGAGCGCGTCCCGCGCGGCGAGCAGGTCCTTGGCGATACGCGTATAGCCGTCTTCGCCGAGGTGATTGAGCACCGCCCACGCGGCGGCCAGGGGCCCCCCGGATTTAGAGCTCTGGATGGTGTTGTTGATCATCGTGTAGCCGGTCCACTCGGAGCACGCGTAGATCTGGAACTTTCGCAGCTCCTCGCTGGCGTAGAGCACGACGCTCGCGCCCTTCGGGCACAGGCCATACTTGTGGAAGTCCATCGACATCGAGGTCACGCCGGGCACCCTGAAGTCGAACGCGGGGACCGCCGCGCCGAGGCGCTGGAAGTACGGGAGCATGAAGCCGCCCATGCACCCGTCGACGTGGCAGAGCAGGCCCCGCTCCTTGGCGAGGGCCGCGATCTCGGTGACCGGGTCGACCACGCCGTGGGCGTACGAGCAGGCCGACGCCACGAGCAGCATCGTGCGGTCGCTGATGGCGGCCTTCATGGCGGCCGGGTCGGCGCGGAACGTCTCCGGGTCGACGTCGACGATCACCGTGTCGACGTCGAAGTAGTGCGCCGCCTTGTGGAAGGCAGCGTGCGCGGTGATCGGCACGAGCATCTGCGGGCGGACGCCTGGGCGCCGCGCGCGAAACCAGTCCCGCGCGGTCTGCACCGCGAGCAGGATCGACTCGGTGCCGCCGCTCGTGAAGTTGCCCACCACGCGCTCGTCGCCCCCGAGGTGGCGCCGCGCCATGTCGACCAGGTCGTTCTCGAACTTGAGCAGGCTCGGGAAGGTCGTCGGGTCGAGGCCGTTCTCGGTGAGGTAGGCCATGTACGCCTGCTTGCCGACCTCCTCGACCTCCGGGCCAGCCTCGAACACGTAGGCGAAGAGCTTGCCCTCGCGCCACGGCCAGTCGTGCTCGCGGGCAGCCTCCACGCGACGGAGCACCTCGGACTTCGACAGACCCTCGGACGGGATGTGCATGGCGGTCACCTCGAGGCGGGGTCTTAGCAAAGTGGCACTCGGTGTCAACAGGCATCAGATGACAGTTTGCGCCCCGGCGCTCGACAGCACGAGCGTCGCGGCCGGCCGCGAGTAGGATGCCCCTCGAGATGGCCAGTGACGGGTTCCACGATCGCGCGAACGAGCGGGCGCAGGCCCTCGTCGGTCGCACCGTGGACGATCGCTACGCGATCGACCGCGTGATCGCGATGGGCGGCATGGGCACCGTCTACTTGGCCCGGCACCTGAAGCTGAAGAAGCGCGTCGCGCTCAAGGTGCTGCACCCCGACGCCGAGGATCACCCCGAGCTGTTCCTCCGCTTCGAGCGCGAAGCGCAGGCCGGGGCCCAGGTCAGCCACCCGAACGTCGCGGCGGCGACCGACTTCGGCGAGGCCCAGGACGGGACGCGCTACCTCGTCCTCGAGTACGTCCGCGGCTCGACGCTCCGTCAGGTGATCGACAGCGACGCGCCGCTGTCGTCCCTGCGCGCCGCCCGCATCGTCCGCCAGCTCGCGGCGGCGCTCGGCGAGATCCACAAGCGTGGCATCGTGCACCGCGATCTCAAGCCGCGGAACGTTATGCTGGGGGAGGGCGACTTCGTGAAGATCGTCGACTTCGGCCTCGCCAAGATCGACGGCGCGCGCCTGTCGACGATGCCTCGCGACGACGACGAGTCGGGCGGTCGCTTGACCGGCGGCGGGATGATCTTCGGCACGGTCGAGTACCTCGCGCCCGAGGCGGCGTACGGCATGGACCGGGTCGACCACCGCGCCGATCTGTATGCCCTGGGGGTCATCGCCTTCGAGATGCTCTCCGGCAAACACCCGTTCGAGGGCGCGGGGAGCTCGAGGCGTTCGCGGTCCAGCGCACGCGCCCCGCGCCCGCGATCAGCGAGCGCGCGCCGGGCGTCAGCGTGCCCGCGGCGCTCGAGCGGGTGGTGCAGCGGCTGCTCGAGAAGGACGTCGGGGCGCGCTACCCGTCGAGCGCAGAGCTCATCGAAGACCTCGACCTCGCGCTGCCGGACGCGCGCTTCGTCCCGGAGCCGCCGCCGCCGTCGTCCGACCTCGTGCCCTCGATCCCCGCGCCCTCGCTCGCGCGCCTCTCCAGCGAGGCGCGGGACGAGCCCCTCGCCCCGTCCCGCGCGGCGCCTCGCTCGGTCCCGCCGCCGCTGCCTCGCTCGGTCCCGCCGCCGCTGCCTCGCTCGGTCCCGCCGCTGCCGCCCTCGCTGCCCCCTGAGGCTGGAGAGAGGCGTGAGGCGTGGGCGGGAGGCACGCGCAAGAAGCGCGTGCCCGTCGGCGCGATCGCGGCTGCCTTGATCGGCGGCGCCGCCGTGCTCGCGATCGTCGCGGCCTCCGAGCACGAGCCGGCGAAGGCTCCCGGTGGGGCAGTCACCTAAGGCCCAAGCGCAGCGCTGACGACAGCAGAGGCGATGACCGCGACGGCGAGCGCCGCATCGACCCCCGCGAGCGCGGCCCCGGCGGCCCCTGTCTCCGCGACGCCCTCAGCGGCCGTGAGCGTCAGCTCGCTCCCGAGCGCGAGCGCGGCCTCCGCGCCGGTCGACCCGGCAGAGATCACGGCGCTCGCAGGCGAGCTCAAGGGCGAGGCCATCGATCTGGCGCTCGCGCGCGGCGAGAAGCTGCTCGCTGCTCACGCCGACGTGCTCGCGACGAAGGCAGGGCGCGCCGCGGTTCGAAAGCTCCTGGTGACGCTCGCCGAGCGGGGCGACGAGCGCGCAGGGCGCGTGTTCGAGGCGGTCGGTTCGACCCAAGCCACGGCCGGCCCGGACCTGCTCTACCAGATGCTCGAGTCGGGAGGCCGCTCGCGCTGGGCGGTGCTGGCCCAGCGAGCGCTCGAGGCGCCCGCGGTCCGGGCGCGCGCCTCCGCGGCGGCGCTCGTGGCGTTCGATCTTCGCGTCGCGCCCTGCAACGAGAAGATCCCGCTGATCGATCGGGCCGCCGACGAGGGCGACGCCCGGGCCGTGCTCGTGCTCGACGTTCAGGCGCGGGGGTGCTTCAAAGACGGCCGCAAGGTCGACGCCGCCGTCGGGCGCCTCAAGAAGCGCCTCGAAGCGCGGTAGCGAGTGGTGAAGGCGGACGATTCCGCTGTCCGCGCAACGACCCGCACGAGTACGCTCGAGGTCTTGGAGGCGCGAATGGCGATTGTTTCACGGTCCATCCTGCTCCTCGTGACGTTCCTCGTCTCGTTCACCTTGGGCTGCAGCGCAGGCGGCGGCACCGGTGGCTCGGGTGCGGGAACGGGCGCGAGCTCGCAGGTCGGTGGTGGCGGCGGTGGGGTGGGTCAAGGAGGCGACAGCTGTCAGTTCGGCTGCGCCGGCGGCACGGGCGACGGCGGAGGCTCGACGGGTTTCCTCAGCATCTCCCCGTCCAACCCGGTCATCGACGTCGTCAACGGCGCGTCGACCCCGGTGACGTTCACCGTCACGCAGAGCGGGCAAGACGTGACGTCGCAGGTGAGCTGGTTCTTCGAGCGACCGGACATCGGGCTCGTCAACAACACCAACGGCGTCTTCACCGCGACCAACCAGGTCGCCGGCGTGGGCAACCTGCGCGTCGCTCTGGGCAACGCCGAGGCGAACACCAGCGTCACGGTCAACATCACCCAGACGATCAACAACGGTGGCGTCCCGAACGACGTCATCTCCGCGCTCGACAACCCGAGCGGCGGCGCCGACTCGGCGATGCAGATCCTCTACCCCTACGATCAGACGGTGTTCCCGCTCGGCGTGCTCGCGCCCGAGATCATGTGGAACGGCGGCGCCGGGGGCGACTACTACAAGCTTTCGATCCAGGAGTCGCACTACAGCTACGTCGAGTACTTCACGACCGCGCCGCCGGCTCGCAAGCTCATCACCGAGCAAGACTGGGCGAACATCTCGGCCTCCGGCCTCGGCGCGGAGAGCGATCCGGTCGCCGTGTCACTCACGCGCTACTCGGGCGGCACCGCGTACCAGCCCATCACGCGCACCTGGAAGATCGCCCAGGGCAAGCTCAAGGGCGCCGTCTACTACTGGGAGCTGCCGGATGCGTGCGGCGCCGGCAACGGGCGCGTGCTGCGCATCAAGCCGGACGTGGCCGCGGTCGACGAATTCTACCAGCCCGGTCAGTGCTGGGGCTGTCACACGGTGAGCCGCGACGGCACGCGCATGATGGCGACGCTCGAGTCGGGCTCGCCGTTCCCGCAGGTGACGATCGATCTCACCCAAGAGCCTGCCCAGCCGAGCACGATCGGCCCCGGCACCCTCGGCGGGACGTTCTCGGCGTACAACAACGACGGCTCGAAGATCCTCGTCAGCAACGACGGAGACTGGGGCAACACCGTGAACCTCCGGGTCGTCGACGCGGTGACGGGGGTGGTGCTCAACAACGACGCCATGGGCGCGAACTGCGGCGAGCCAGCCTGGTCGCCCGACGGCCTGAAGATGGCCGCCATCTGCGGCGTGACCAACAGCTGGATCTTCGACTCGTACAGCGGGTACATGGTGACCGCCGACGTGGCCGCCGACGGCATCACCACGTCGAACCTGCAGACCATCGTCCCGCAGGGGTCGCCTGGCCGGCCCGCCTACCCGAGCTTCGCGCCGGGCAACGAATACATCGCCTACGGTAGGCCGACTCAGGGGTCTCGCTCAACGGGCGACGGCAAGCTCTACCTCGTGAAGACCGACGGCACGGACGCCAAGGTCCTCGAGAACGCCAGCAACGACAACCGCAGCTTCAACCCCGTGTTCGCGCCGCTGCGCGCGGGCGGCTACTCGTGGCTCGTCTTTATCTCGCGGCGCAACTACGGCAACCGCCTCGTCGGCGCCAACCGACAGCAGCTGTGGATCACGGCGATCACCGACCCGCCGACCGCCGTCGACCCGTCTCACCCGCCGTTCTACATGCGCGGCCAGGAAGACTGCGGAAAGAGCGAGAACGCGTATTTCGCTCTCGAGCCTTGCAAGGAGGTCGGCGAGAGCTGCGAGTCCGGCGTCGACTGCTGCAACGGGCAGTGCGTGCAGGACCAAGACACGGGCATGCTGGTGTGCGGCGATCCGCCGCCGCCCGGCGAGTGCTCCGAGCTCGGCAACGCCTGCGAGACGGCGGCCGACTGTTGCGACGCCGAGGCCATCTGCCTCGACAACTTCTGCCAGCTCCCGCCGCCGCGCTGAGGCGCCTCCCGGCCCTCCGTCCTCCCGCGTGCCGCTCCTTTCGGAGGGGCGCGCGGGCGAGCACGCTTGACACCCACGATCCCGGCGCGCAGATCTCCCCCCATGACCCTCGCACCGCAGAACGTCGCAGTCCTCAAGTCGCTCGTCAGCGTCGCGTGGTCCGACGGCGAGTTCGGACCCCACGAGAAGGAGATGCTCGACGCGCTCCTGGTCGCGTTCGACGCCGACGAGACGCAGTCCGCCGATCTGCGAAAGTACGCCGAGCAGAAGCGCACGCTCGACGACATCCCGCTCGACGAGCTCTCTGCAGACGACCTCCGGGTCCTCGTCCAACACGCGGTCTTGCTCACCTTCATCGACGGCACCCAGAACGTGCACGAGAAGGAGTACGTCGAGCAGATGGCGCGCTACATCGGCGTCCCCGACGACGAGGCGAAGCATCTGATCGAGGTCGCCGAGCAGCGCGCGAAGCGCAACCTGCGGCTGTTGTGACCGTGTGCCGAGAGTGGCACCGTCATCGTGCTCGATGACGGTGGGGTCGCTCTTTCACCCTCCGGGCCCCCCTCGCCGGCGAGGGGGGAGCGTTCGCGCTCAACCCAGCCAGCGAGGCACGAAGTGACCGAGGAGCCCAGCGAGCATGAGGCCGAGGGCGACGAGGGCGATCGTCGTCGAGCGGGGCATCGCCGGGGCGTGCACCGCCACAGCCGCGGCTGAGCGCTGGGCGCGCAGCTCGACCCGCGCGCTGATCTGCGGCGCAGACGCGACCGGAGGTGGCCGCTGGGTCAGCTTCTTCAGCTCCGCCGCGGTCGGGGGAGGGGGGGTCGCGTCCAAGCCCGCGAGCCGCTTCAGTGACGCTCGCGTCGCGCGCAGATGCTCGGGCGTCGCCAGCTCGGACACCGCGAACTTCGCCAGGAGGTCGTCGACGTCGCTCCGCTTCGCGGCGCCGCGGAAGGCCGCGGCCAGATCCTTCGGGGGCCGGCCTTCGGCCTTCGCCGGTCCGTCGTCGATGACGGGCGCGTCGATCGTGGTCGGCGCCTCCTCGGGCTCGAGGTCGAGGGCGGCGCATGCGGCGGCGTCGCCCGGTCGCAGCTCGGGAGCCGCGTCGGGGCTGCGATCGTCGGCGGGGGGGGCGGCGCTGAAGTCGACGTCGACGCCGAGGTCCTCGAGGACCTCGACGGGCGCGGAGCGCGAGGCCAATGCCGGGGGGGGCGCGGGCGCGGGCGGCGCAAGGGCCGGGGCCGCGGCCTCCAGCGCCTCGTCCGTGCGCTTGGGGCGCCGCCGCTTCAGCCTTCCGCCCTGCTTCGCGCGCATCGTCTCACGCGCGAGCCTCGCGAGCGCACGCCGTGCGGCCGCGCGGTTCACCGGGACCAGAGCAGCTTCGAGCTCTCGCACGAAGCCGTCCACGCCGTCGCTCGTCTCTCGACGAGGGCGCGCGGCCGCCGCGAGGGCGGGCGCCGAGCCGATGGAGCTCGTGAGCAACCGCGCGAGGACATCGCGGACCCGGCGCGCCGACTCGTCGGGGGGCACGACGACCGTGCCGCGGGCGACCTTCACCGAGCCCTCTGACGTGAGGGTGACCAGCGCGTCATCGAGGCGAAACGGGAGGCGCGCGCACGCGTCGGCGATCGCCAGCGCGAGGTAGCCGGAGGTCTCGGGGACCAACGAGGCGGCTCGCGCGCCCGATGCCGCCAGCACGTCCGAGAGGGAGACCGAGGTCGCTTCCATGGCTTCGAGCGGCCATACCGGGCGGCCAGAGTCAGGGCCAAGAAAGCGGCGGGCGCCCGCGAGGCTTCCCCGCTGAACAATCCTCTGGGCGGATGGGTCCTTGCGCTACCATCGCGGGCACGATGGCTAGCTGCCACGTCTGCGGGAATCCCATGGGGAGCCCCACGCCGAGCGCGTGGTGTCCCCGCTGTGGAGCCGCGCTCGCCCCTGCCCCACAGCAGCCTCCCGAGCCGCCTCCACGCGCCGGCTCCGGTGGTCCCGGCAACGGCGCAGGCCCGCGCCAGACCCCGCCGCAGCGCACGCTGATGGGCGTGGCGGCGCCGTTCGGGGAGGTTCCTGCTTCCCTCCGTCCTCACCCGCTGGGGGGGACCGAGGTGATCCGCGAGGACCCCATCGGACACACGCAGACCTCGGGGACACCGGGGCACGTCAGCGCCGCGTACCCCGCGCGCCCCGTCTACGATCCGCTCACCGATCCTCACGCGACCACGGCGACCATCATCGACGTGCCCGTCTTCGACCGGGAGCACCGGCACGCGCGGACCGAACCCATGGCGCCGGCCGCAGGCTCGCCCGAGGCGCGGTCCGGGGGCACGCTCATGGGCGTCGCTCGCCCAGGCATCGCGCCCCTGCGTCCTGGCATCCAGAAGACTCCGATCGAGGAGGAGCCACCCCCCAGCTACCGCCCGCTCGAGGAGCTCGGCGCGACGCAGAACGTGCCCCGCCGTGTCGGGGGTCCAGGGCTGATGGCCCCTGCCAAACCGCAGCTCGAAGGCACCCACCCGCTCGGCAAGCGTCGCTTCGACAAGCGCGCCGAGCTGCGGCGGCCGCAGGTGCTCCCGAAGCCTGGCAAGAAAGCGTCCTCGAGGCGGCCGATCATCGTGCTCTTCGCCGCGCTGCTGCTCGTCGTCGGGGCCATCGCGACCGTGCTCTTGTGGCCTAGCCCTGCGCCGCTCAAGGCGCAGGTCCGCTCCGTCGACGGTGGCGCCGAGGTGTTCGATGTCGTGTGCGACAGCTGTCCCAACGGGACCGTGGTGCGCTTCCGCGACGCCGAGAGCGAGGTGAGCGGGGGCCGGGCGACGATCAAGATCGACGCTCCGCTCAAGGTCGGGGACACGCCCGTCTCCTTCAAGATCGATCGTCCGGGCGCGGGTCGCGACGAGACGGTCGAGGTGCCGGTGCGGGTCGCGTATCGCATCAGGCCCGACCTCACGACGCTCGAGGCCGATCGACCGAGCCTTCAGATCGTGATCGAGGCGATGGCCGGGGCGAAGGTCGAGCTCGACGGCGAGGACGTGCCGCTGCGGGATGGTCGCGCGGTCAAGTCCGTCGATGTCTCGAAGGATCTCGCCGGCTCTTCACGCGAAGCCTCCACGCAGCTCAGCCGTCGCATCAGCTTCGTGGTTCGACCGCCGGACGGCCCGGAAGAGAAGGGCGTCGTTGCGGTCTCCGTCCCGGTGTTGCCGCTGACCATCACGGCCCCGGGCCGCGCGATCGTGACGGAGAAGCAGACCTTCCTGCTCGCGGGCCGAACCTCGCCGGGCGCCGAGGTCCTGGTCGCCGGCAGGAGCCTCGGCATCACCAAGGACGGCTCCTTCAGCCAGACGATGAACGTCTCGAGCGTCGGCGCCACGGAGATCGAGGTGCGCGCCAAGATGAAGGGGAGCGCCCCGCGGCTCGTTCAGATCTCGGTCGAGCGCGTCAGCGGCCTCGACGCGGCCGCGCTCGAGTTCCAGAAGCGCTCTCCCCTCGACTACGCCGGCCTGCTGTCGGGCGTCGCCAGCGGCTCGATCGGCAAGCCTGTCGCGCTGGCGGGTGAGGTCCTCGAGGTCCGCGCGGTCGAGGGCGTGACGACCCTCATCCTCTCCGTACCGCCGCCGGCCTGCCCCACGGCCCGCTGCCTCGCGCGGCTCACGCAAGGGCGCGCCGACCTCGGGGTCGATCGCGGCGCGAAGATCCGGGCATACGGGATGGTGGCCGGCGCGACGACCCACGAGGGCGCAGAGATCCCCGACGTCGACGTCGCCTTCTCCATCACCGATCAGCCCGCGCCCGGCGCGCCGAGCCCTGTGCCCGGCGCACCTGCGGCTCCGAAGCAGCCATGAGCGAGGTGAAGGCGAAGGAGCGCGCCGATCCTGCGGCGCCACAGCCTGCGGCCGAGCGCTCCCCATCGACCTGCGCTCAATGTGGGAGCGACGCCCATCTCCTCGAAGATGGCGGGTGCGCCCGCTGCCGCTCGCTGGTCGCCGCGCGCACCCTGCCGCTCGGCATCTCGGCCGAGCACCGCCTGGCCATCAGCCGCGCCGAGGTCGAGCGCGGAGAGATCGAAGCGCCCGGGCTGCGCGTCGACCCGCTCATCGGGCTCGTCATCGCGGATCGCTATCGCATCGTCGAGGCCCTCGGGCGCGGCGGCATGGGCATCGTGTACAAGGTCGAGCACACGCGCATCGGCAAGCTGCTCGCGATGAAGCTGCTCGCCGGTGAGCTGAGCCGCAACCAAGACGTCGTCCGCCGCTTCAAGACCGAGGCGCTCACCGCTTCGAAGCTTTCCTCCCCCAACACGGTCCAGGTCTTCGACTACGGCGTCTCCGACGGGCTCACGTACCTCGTGATGGAGCTGGTCACCGGTGACGACATGGGCCGGGTGCTCAAGCACGACGGCCTGCTCCCGGCCGCTCGGGTCGGCCGCATCACGGTCCAGATCGCCAACTCGCTCTCAGAGGCCCACGCCGCCGGGATCGTGCACCGCGACATCAAGCCCGAGAACGTGATGCTGCTCAAGGCTCGCGACGGCACCGACCTCGCGAAGGTGCTCGACTTCGGCCTCGCGAAGCTCCGCGAGGGCTCCGAGCTCTCCGAGCTCACCAGCCAAGGGGCGATCGTGGGGACCCCCTACTTCATGTCTCCAGAGCAGATTCGCGGTGAGGCGGTCGACGCGCGCAGCGACATCTACTCGCTCGGCGCGCTCATGTACCGAGCGCTCACCGGGAGCTACCCGTTCAACGGCCCATCGCCGATGAGCGTGTTCGCGAAGCACCTCACCGAGGTGCCCCAGGCGCCCCACGTGGTCGTTCCCAGCGTGCCTGCGGGCCTCGGCGAGATCGTGATGCGCTCGCTCAAGAAGGACCCCGCCGAGCGATTCCAGCGCATCGAGGACCTCCAGGCCGCCGTCGTCGCCGAGCTCGCCGAGCTCGGCACCTCGGGGATCGAGACCTTGCTCGACTCGGGGGCCCTGCGGCGCCTCGCGAAGCCGTCGCAGCCCCACGAGGAGAAGGACGCGCTGGCGACCCGCGACGAGCTCGAGTCGTACGAGCGCAAGCTGCGCCGAACGCGCTTGGGCCTCTCGGCGCTCATCGCGGTGATCCCGCTCGCGGGACTCGGCGCCGGGGCTCACTTCCTCCTCAACCGCGAGCCCGAGGCGTTCCCGGGGGTCGAGGTCGAGCCGAACGACGACGTCGAGCGGGCCAACGTCGTCCCCTACGGGACCCCTGTCCAAGCCATGCACGGCAAGCGCCTCTCCGACAGCGAGGCGGATCTCGATTTCTTCCAGATCACCGTCCCTAGCCCAGAGCGCATCTCGAGCCTCTCGCTGGAGCCGTTGCCCAACATCGCGCTCTGCGTGCAGCTGTTCTCGAAGGGGCACACGACGCCGATGGCGCTCTACTGCAGCGGGCGCCCCGGGGTGCCCCTCCACATCCCCGCGCTGAAGCTCCCGAGCGGCGACTACTTCGTCGCGGTGCTGCAAGACCTCGACGTCTACGGGGAGTCGAAGGTCGTGCACCTGCACGAGAACGTCTCGGACCCCTACACCTTGCGCCTCGGGCCAGGGGAGGGGGAGCCTTCGCTGGAGGTCGAGCCCAACGACGAGGTCACGAGCGCCCAGCCGCTCAGCCTCGGCGCCTCCCTGCGAGGCACCCTCGGCTGGGCGAAGGACGTCGACGTCTTCTGCCCCAAGGTCGAGTCCGAGAGCGCGTACCGATTCCGCATCGAGGACGAGCCGCGAGATGGCGGCGCCGTCCTCAGCGCGAGCCTGTCTCCAGGTGGCAACGCGCGCAACACGGTCAGGATCCACACGAACCCCGCGCTCAAGCCGACCCCCACCGACGCGCCCTCGCCGTTCACGGGGTTCTCGTTCCGCGGCTTCTCGCCGCCGTGCCTCGTCCTGTCAGCCGCCCCCGATCCCGCCTCTCCGAAGCGGGAGATCGTTCCGCGAGGGAGCCAGGCGCACTATCGAGTAACCTTGGAGCCCGTCCCGTGAGCCCGCTCACCTCACACCGCTCGAGCTCGCTCCTCGCGGGCGTCCTCACGGCCGCCGCCGCCGCGAGCTCGACGGCGCGCGCCGAGCCGATCGACCCTGCCTTTCCGACCGTGGTCGTCGTCGGCATCCCCAACACGCCGGCCGTGGGGGAGCGGCTCGACCGCGAGCGCACGGGGCGCTCCAACGTGGCGATCCCGGCGCAGCTCAGCGAGGGGCTTCGGCGCAGCATCGGCGCGATCGGTCAGAGCCCCGTCGTCCACCCGGACGGGAGCTTCACCGTCGCGCTGACGAGCCCAGAGCTCATCCGCATCTCCAAGGACGGCTCCGACGTCGGGCGAACGTCGCTCGGTTCGTCGCCGGCCGTCCGCGCGCCCGTGCTCCTGCCGAATGGCTCCCTGGCCGTCCTCACGGGCGCGCCGAGCTTGGTGTTCGTGTCGACCACGGGCAAGGTCACCGCCACCATCGCGCTGCCCCGCGCGACGTTCGGGGTGGTCCAACCGGGGATGGGCATGGCCGAGGGGGTCGCGTCGATCGTCGCGACCGAGGACGGCGCAGTGGTGGTCGCGGCCAACCGCTCCGTCATCGAGCTCGACGCGAGCTCGAAGGTGAGGATGAAGGTCTCGCTCCCCGAGCGGCTCGTGTCGGACCTCCTCCCGCACCACGGCGGGTGGCTCGCCGTCACCGAGGTTGGCAACGTCTACCGCATCGACCCACCCTCGGAGCCCCGTAAAATTGGCTCGCTCGGCTCGATCGTCCCCGGCACCGCCGCGCTCCTCGACGACCGAACGCTCGTCGGGCAATCGCCGCCGAACCGCATCGTCGCGCTCGACCTCAAGTCGGGCTCACTGGTGACCCGCGTCGGCGACTCGATCTTCACCTTCTTCGACGCGCCTCCCTCCTTCGGAGTCGACGGTGGCGCGTGGGTCACGACCTCCGAGGGGTTCCTCGTCGGGTACGACGCGGCGGGCAACGAGGTCGCGCTCGCGGCCGCCGATCGTGGCGCGGCGCTCCTCACGCCGAGCTTCATGCCGGGCCCACGCTTCCCGCACCACTTCGGCGGGCCCGGGCCGATGAACGTCGCGCGCGTCCCGGTGCTCGTCGATCCCCTCGGGCGGGTCGCCTTCGCCCGGCCCAACGGGCGCGTCGGCGTGCGCAGCGAGAAGGGGCAGACGACGACGACCGACCGAGGTTGCGGGACGCCGCTCGCCCTGGTGCCCCTCGCAAAGGAGAGGGTCGTGCTCGCCTGTCGAGACGGCACGCTGGTGTTCTACGAGCCCCCGGCGGACGAGCCGGCCCCGAAGCCCTGAGCGCGCGCTACACGCCGCCCTTCTTGGCTTTGTCGATCCACACCCGGATCTCGCGCTCGATTACCTCGAGCGCCTTCGACTTGAACGGACGAAGCAGCAGCGGGACGGAGAGGTCGAGCGTGACCTCTCGCTCGTGGACGACGATGCTGCCCTTCAGGTCCATGCCCTTGACGGTGAACGCGGCGTCCGCCGCGTAGTCGCTCGTCCACGTCATCCGCGGCTTGTACTCGGCGTACTTGGCGGCGTAGGCGGCGAACGCCGCCGTGGTGGCTCGCTTGCCGAGATCGCGGCCGAGGTCGTGCGGAACACGGTGCTCCATGCGGCCCTTGTCTCACGGGCTCGGGCGCCGCGGCAAGCTTCGGCTACGTCGCTCCGCCAGTGTTTTGCCCCGTCGTCTCCCACTTCGTCATAGTGCGCCGCCATGCGCGCACCCCTCCTCATCGCCCTGTCGATCGGCCTGCTCGCCGCCTGCTCTTCCCACGACGCCTCCCGAGCCGTGTCCGGCCCTGCGGTCATCGAGGCAGGCTCGGAAGGTGAAGCGGAGTCTGCGGTCGCGTCCACGCCCGAGGCCGCCGGGCACGCGTCCCACGCCAGCTCCGCCGCGCCCGCCGCCGCGCCGGTCGACTCGCGCCCCCGAATCGGCGCCATCGGTCCGCACACCTGGATCTGGAAGAAGCCCGAGCGGACCGGCCTCGCTCTCGGCAAGATGCGCATCGGCACCACGGTCGTCCTCAAGTCGCCGGAGCCGATCGACGGACCGGGGTGCAAGGGGAAGTGGTACGCGATCGAGCCGCGCGGCCACGTCTGTGACGACGAGACCGCCACCCTCGACCTCGAGGACCCTTACTTCAAGGCGCTCGCGTTCTCCGCGCCGGCGAACGGGACCTGGCCCTACCGCTACGCACACTCGAACGGGGCGCCGATGTACAGCCGGGTGCCCACGCCCGCGGAGTGGGAGAAGGCGGAGCAAGGGTTCGGTCCCACGAACTCGTGGAAGACGCTCGGACAGTGGGTGGTCGGCCACGAAGAGAACATCGTCGATGACCCGATCAAGGCCACCGACGAAGTGCCCTATTTCCTGAAGGACAACAAGCGCACCGTCCCGACCGGCAACTTCCACCCCGCGACGCTGGTGCTGAAGAAGATCCCCGCGGGCTCGATGCTCGCCTTCAGCAAGGCGTTCGAGGTCCACGGGCGCGTGTGGCTGCTCACCCCGGACGCGATGGTCGTCCCGGCCGATCGGGTGAGCGACATGAAGCGTACGAGCTTCAGGGCGGTCCACTTCTCCGAGACCGACATGCGTCTGCCCCTCGCCTGGAACCGCGCGAAGAAGCCGATCGCGAAGTACGAGCGAGACGGCGCGAAGTTCCGCGCCACGGCCGACACGCTCGCGCCCAAGACGCCGATCGAGATCACGGGCGACCCCATCAAGAAGGACGGCTGGGTCTACTACGAGCTCAAGAAGGAGCCTGGAAAGTACGTCGGCAAGAGCGAGGACCCGAACAAGCAGCTCGACATCGATCTCGTGATCACCCGCCCCGCGAGCAAGGTACCGAACGGGATCGGCGCCGACGAGAAGTGGCTCGAGGCCCGCATCGTCTCGGGCACGCTCACGGCTTACGAAGGCCTGACGCCGGTCATGACGACCCTGTTCTCGCCGGGCAAGGGCGGGCCCCCGCTCCCCGACTACAAGTTCCCCGAAGATCACTCGAAGTACGCGACGACTGCGCTCGGCACCTTCCCCCTCGAGTGGAAGGAGAAGGTCGCCACGATGTCGAACGAGAAGGGCGAGCCGAAGGTGCTCTGGTTCACCGACGTTCCGCACCAGCAGTACCTGAAGGCGCCGCTCGCCATGCACGTGACCTATTGGCACGAGGACTTCGGCAAGCGAAAGAGCGCCGAGTGCCTCAACGTCTCCCCGACCGACGGCGAGTGGCTGTTCGGCTGGACGCTGCCGCAGCTGCCCGAAGGTTGGAACGCCGTCGGCGCCGGCAACGGCAACGGCAAGAGCACGCCGGTCGTCGTGTCCGCCAACTGAGCGAGCGTCCGCGGAGCTACGCCTTGCGCACGTAGCTCCGCACGTTGCCGAGCACCGCGAACAGGCTCGCGTCGGTCGCCAGGATGGCCACCGGCGCGCCCCTGACGATCGTCTGGGCGCCGAAATGGGCCCCCTTGATCGTCGACACCGGTGCGCCGACCTTGCCGACCGCGAGGGCTTCGGGCAACGCCGAGCAGGTGTCGTTGTTCTCTGTCTCGAAGCGAGCGAGCTCCTGAGGCGGGATCGACAGCTCGCCGCGCTCCATCGCCAACCGCTGCAGGTGCATCACCTGGCCGATGATCTCGGCCTCGAGGCCGTGGTCGCGCTCGCCGACCGCGTCGATGAGCTTGGCCAGCAGCGTCCGCAGCTCCGCGCGCGCCGTCTCCTCGAGCTTCTTCACGTGGTCGCGCTGGCGCTCGGTGTGGAGCACCTGCACGAACACGCTCGGGATCCGGTTGCTCGAGAGGATCTTCGCGCTCTTCGATGCGGTCGCCTCGGGTGGGTCACTCTTCGCCGCGAGGACGCTGGCTGGCGTCCCCTCCACGAGGGTGTTGCCGTCTGCGCGCGCCGCGCCCGCGACAGGGTCGAGGCCCGGCGCGGGCTCGGGGCGCGGCGGCGCGGGCCGCGCCGCGTCGGGAGCCCTCGCCTCGAGGGGCGCCGGCGCGCCCGGGCTGCTCGGCGGCGCCAGGACGAGCGCGCCCGGGGTCGCCGCGTCGTTGAGCGTCCTGTGCAGGCGGTAGAACGTCTCCTTGTTGCGGTCCCACTCCGGCCTCGCCTCGCGCGAGATCCTGATCTTGCGGACCGGCGAGGTCTTGATGCGCGTGCCCGAGACCGGGCGGTTCTTTCGGATCGCCTCGAGCAGCCCGAGCGTGCCCTCGGTCGGCAAGTGACCCGCGTAGATGCTCTGGTACACGTACCGCCGACGGAAGTTCTTCGCCTCGATCGGCGCCGACACGAGCAAGATCGACCCCGAGTAGGTGAGGATGACGGCGCTCTTGGCCTCCTCGGCGAGCAGCGTGGTGGTGTCCACGAAGCCGCTCTCCTCGGTGATCTGGTTCCAGAGCGCGTCCTGCTCGAGGTACTCGGCCGCCTTGACCTCGAACAGCGGGCGGTACTGGCGTTCGTACGGCACCCCCAAGATCTGCGAGAGCGCGAGCTTCTCGTCGTCGGTGAGCTCGTCGAGCGCCGTCCCGAACGCCGAGCGCCTGCTGTGCGGCTCGGGGTCATAGGCGTCAGCCTCGGCCACCAGCGCGTTGAAGTCCCGGCGCATCGACGAGAGCATCGATAGCGCGCGGGAGCGCTCTTCCCCCGGCAGGTCCTTGCGCGCCGCGTACCTCGCCCACTCGTGGATCCAGCCGTCGAGCGTGCTCGCGTACTCGAACATGCGCTCGCCGTTCGGGTGGTGGAGGAGCCTGTTCTTCAGCGCTTGAACACGCAGCGACGCCTTCGGCTCGGAGCCCATCGTGGACGATGGTAGCAAGGGTCTCGCCCGGCCGCGCTCACTCGCGGGAAAAGGAGCCGGGAGGGGCGGGGGGAGGGGCCCCGATCGGCGTCCGGTTGCGGATGATCTCCCGCACGCGCTGCGCTCGCTCGCTCTGCTCCTTGGGGACCGGGCTCAGGGGGGGCAGCGGCTGGCCTTCGAGGTCGGGCGCCGGGATGAGCACGGCGTGGTCGACGAGCACCTCGTAGTCGCCGAGCTCGATGTACATCCAATACGGCGAGCGCGATCCCTTGGCCTCGGCCTTGAGCTCGCACCACCCTGAGTCATCCGGTAGGTCCGCCGCCTGGAGCTTCTTCACGAAGCCGAAAGAGATCCCGTCGACCACCCAGGCGTCGGCGAGATCGCAGGGCTTGTCCTCGTCTTCGGGGAGCGGCTCGGCAGGCTTGAGCCAGATCGACGCGCGGTTGGGCGCTTCGCCCGCCGCGGAGGTGCCGCGCCCGAGCAGGGTCGTCTTCTTGGGCAGGCGCGCGCACCTCAGGCCGCTCTTGCACGTGCCACCCGTCTCGCTGAACAGCTCCTGGTCGGCGAAGCTCGGCTTGAACGCCATCCAGCCGAACTGGCCCGAGCCGGTGGAGAACGAGAGCTCGAAGTCACCATCGGCGAGCAGGTTGTCGACGGGGCTGCCGAAGGGGTTGCGCACGTAGACCTCGCGGACGCGCGGCCCGGAGGGCGGCGCGCCGCCCTCTCCCGCGTCGGGCGGCTCGACCACGTTGGTCGGCTCGCTCGGGACGGGGTTCACCCCCTCGTCGGCGCAGCCGGCGTTGAGCATGGCCGCAGCCAGCAGCCATCCAGCGGCGACCCGAGCCTCTGTTCGCGTGTGCTTCACGGCTTGAGCTCCTGCCGCACCCACGCGAGGGCGGCCTCGTGGATCGTGTCGATCCCGTTGACGAGGTCGGACTGCCTCTGTTGCACGATGAAGTCGGGGACCACGCCGCGGCCGATCAGGGACTCGCCCGAGACGGTGAGCGTGTCGCCTGACGCGAGCTGGAAGCTCAAGCCGCCCCAGTAGCTGAAATTGACGAAGGTCGAGAACGCGCCGGCGGTCGGGCCAGGGCCGAAGAGCTTCGTCTTGGGAGCGCCCTTCATGCCCTGCGGGAGATAGTCGGACGCCGAGCCGTCACGGTGGATGATGAGCGCGACCGGCAGCTGTGGATCGTGGTCGGGCGCGCCGATCGTGTACGGCTGCGGGTCGAGCCCCTCGAGGTAATTGGCGAGGCTCAGGCTCTCGCCGACCGTCTCCGGCCCGTTGAAGCCCGCGGAGAGGATGCCTGGAGGGAGGAACGCGTACACCTGCTGTGGCCGGACGAGCTGCGTCAGATACTCGGGAGCGTCGATGGTCCCGCCGTTTCCGGCGCGGTGATCGAGGATCACGCCCCTCGCGCTGGCCTTCCAGTCGGCGACCGCGTCGCGGATCTGACCATTGACGTAGCCGTTGGGATCGCCGCCGCCATAGAGGGTGTCCCACACCATTCCGTGGATCTCCTCCTCGTCCGTGGTGCCTTCGATGCGGCCGCGGAAGAGGGTGTAGCGGGTCTGGTGGTTGTCGGGTGGGGAGGTCGGGCCGAGGTGATAGACCGGGCGGTTGTCGCAGTAGACGTCTGCGCCCCCGCCGTTCGCGCTCAGCTCCTTCACCTCGATCGTCTCGACGACGTCGGAGCAGGTGTCGGTGGCGGTGTCGCAGCGAATGACGCTGAAGCTCTTCGCGTACTGGAGGATGAGCCCGTAGCCGCCGAGGCCCTCGGCGAAGTCGGCGAACGAGGTGTCGTCGCACGCGACGTGGTAGCCCCAGTTCACGCCGATGAGGTTCCTCGCCCACGCGATCGGGTGCAGGCCGTCGACCGCCACCAGCCGGTCGCCGCGCCGCAGGCCCGCGTTGTCGGCGCCGCCGGTGTGGGAGACCAAGATGTCGGCGTAGAGAGGATCTTTCGGCAGGACGTGTTGCGAGAGGTCGGCGTCGCCCTCGATGAAGCACACGTTCAGCCGCCCGCGCGGCTGCACCTGGTTGATGGGTCCTCGCGCGGAGGTGTGCCAGTCGTGGAGCTGGCGGACGGCCAAGGCCCAGCCGCTCCAGAACTGCCAGGCGGTCTTCGCGCTGCGCATCGCCTCGACCGTCTCGAGGGCCACCGGCATGTCGACCAGCCGCGTCTTTCGGCCGCCAAAGAACAGCTTGATCTTGTGGCCCAGCGCGTCGACGACCTCGTCCCTCAGCTCGTCGGACGGCAGCGGCGGCACGTTGGGGTCGCCGAGCCGGCACCGCCCGCTGATGCAGACAGCGTCCTCGCCGCAGATCTTGTCAGCGTAGCCCTCACACTCGGGCAGCTCGCGGAACGCGCCGCTCGCGAAGACCTCGAGGGCGTCGACGTCGACGCCCTCGGTGCTCGCGAAATTGGTGAAGCGCAGGTAGACGATCGGCCCCTCGCCGGTGTCGACCGGGACCGCGTTCGACGCCAGCTCGATCCAGCCGTCGCTGGTCGCGCGCCCGGTCGGCGCCAGGCGCGCCGCCACGTCGACGAGCTCCGACTCCTCCGGATAATCGACGACCAGGCGCGCGTTGGCCGACCCATGACGGATCCAGAACGAGGCGCTGTACGCACCCTGGCCTTCGGGGACGTCGACGACGAACTGCTCCGCGCAGTCCTGGAGCGTCTCGACGCGGAGGAACCCGTCTCCTTCGAGGGCGAGCGCAGGGTCGACGACCCGCTCGAAGCCCTCGACCTGGCACGCGAGCGCGTCCTCTTCGTCGACGAAGCGGACCGGCTCATCGAACGGCTCGAGGAACACGGCCTCCTCGGCGGGCTCGAAGAGGCCTCGCTCGTCGAAGGTCCCCGCGTGCGCGACCTGCCCCACGAAGCTGGCCGCCGCGAGCGCGGCGGCGGCCACCGCCGTCTGCTGCGCGCGGCTCATCGGGCACCTCGCCGCGCGACGTCGCGCTCGTAGGCTTCACGGGCGGCGGCGCCCGGGCGCGCGACCGGGCGGCGGTTCGTCGCGATGGCGCCGCGCGCGCGGTCGAGGCGCGCCTGCTGCTTGGCCGTGAGCGCCTCGGGCACCAGCGGGGTGGCCGGCGGGAGGCTCGAAGGCTCTTCCACAGCCAGCAGGACCACGTCGTCGAGGAGCATCGGCACGTTGGCGTCGTTGACGACGACCAGGTACGGCTTGTTCTTGCGCGCGGCCATCGCGCCCGCGAGCTGGCACCAACCGCTGTCGTCCGGCTCTTCGCTGGTCGGCGCGAGCTCGACGTCATCGTCGCGGTCCTCGAACAGCCCACCATCGACGACGTAGGCCTGCGCGTCGCTGCAGCTCGGGGCGACGCCGTTGTCCTCGCCCTCGAAGCGGACCCACATGGACGCCGACAGGCCGAGCGTCGCCGAGCCGACGCCGACCCCGATGACGTCGGAGTTCTTCTTCAGCCGCGCGCACTTCACCCCGCTCTTGCAGGCCGGGCCGATCACGATGTCGGAGAGGGTCGGGTTGGCCGGGGGCTCGAACCAGCCGTATTGATCGGCGAAGGGCGACGACCATTCGAAGTCGCCGTCCCACAGCAGGTTCTTCGCCGCCGCCACGTTGCCGAGCGGACTGCGCTCGATGACGGTCCGACGCTCGAGCGGGTACTTCGGCGAGCGGGGCAGGTCCTCCGGGTGAATCCCGGTACCAGGTGCGCCCCCCTCGACTGGAACCGGCGTCGGCGACGACTCGTCGAAGCAGCCCGCGAGCGCGAGGGTCGCAGCGACGAGCCCCGCGAGGGTCGCGGCGGGCCGGCTCACCGGGGTGGCCGGCTTGTGTACGAGGGTCATTGAGCGAGCTCCTCTCGGATCCACGCGAGGGCGGCCTCGAAGACGGTGTCCTTGGCGGCGATCAAGTCCGACTGCAGCGGCACGACCACGAAGTCGGGCTCGACGCCTCGCCCGTTCCGGCTCAGCCCGGTGACGTCGAGCGTGTCGCCCACCGCGATGACGTACGAGACCCCGAGCCAATAGCCGAACATGTAGCGCGTCGAGAAGCCGCCGTTCGTCTGGTATGGCGCGAAGATCTTCACGTTGTCCGCGCCGCCCTTGAGACCGAGCGGCAGCCAGTCGCTGGCCGAGACGTCGCGCGTCAGGAGCAGCGCGACGGGCATGGTCGTCGTCGGCGCCGTGGTGCCCGCGTAGTCGACGTAGCTGTCGTTGGCGCTCGCGAACAGCTCGAGCCCTTCGGACGTTGAGAGCGACTCGGCCTCGCCGTGTTGGCGATCGAAGTAGAGGCTGATGGGGCGCTTGGGGACGGTGAAGTCCCAGATCGGCTTCGGCCCGAGGATGGTCCCCCCGTTGCCCGTGCGGTGATCGAAGATCACGCCCCGGGCGTCGGCCTTGAACTGGGTGATGGCCGACTTCAGGCCGGCGGCGGCGAAGTCGCTCCCGGTCGTCGAGTAGAGCGAGTCCCATTCGGCGGCGTACACCCGCTCCACGTCGTCGGACTCGTTGGCGAGCCCGAAATAGACCGTGTCACCCCCCGCGGGCTGGTGGCTCGCCGGGGAGGTCGCGAGGTGACGCAGCGGGCGGTTGTCGCACTGGATCTCTTCGTAAGGCTCTCCGTCGACGAACGAGGGGACCGCGGAGAGGTCGATCGTCTCGAGCTCGTCGCAGGTCTGCGTGAGCGTGTCGCAGCGCACGACCGTGATGGTGTGCGCGTAGCGCGCGACGAGGCTGCGCAGCTGCTCGGCGGTCTCGGCGAACGTCGACCGGTTCGAGGTCGGGCTCATGCCCCAGTGGTGCTCGGTCTGCGCGCGGGCCCACGCGGTCGGGTGCTGTCCGTCGACGGCCACGAGGCGGTCACCGCGTCCCAGCCCGAGGTTCCGATGCGGCCCTGTGTGCGACACGAGGACGTCGAGGTACATCGGGTCCGCCGGCGCCTCGTCATGCGACAGGTCGGCGTCCCCCTCGATGAAGCAGACCGCCACCGGCTTCTCGCTGCGAAGCACGAAGTCCGCCAGGCTGCTCGTCGTCGTGTGCCCGTCGTGCAGCCTGCGGATCGCGAGGGTGAAGGCGTTCCAATACGCCCAGGGCGACTCGGCGGTGCGCATCCGATCGAGCGCGAGGCGGCTGTTCGGAAGGTCGAGCTCCCGGTTCAGCAGCGGCCCGAAGAGCAGCTCGAGCCGCGCCGCGAGGTAGGCCGCGACTTCGTCCCTCTCGGCGGGGAGATCGGGGACACTGCCGCCCAGGTATCTGCACTGCGAGAACCGGCAGACCTGATCCTCGCCGCACACGGGATCGCCCGCGCCCTCACACGCCGCGCCGGACAGCTCCTCGAGCGAGAGGTCTGCGACCGGCACGATCTCGATCGCGTCGGCGGCCGCGCCGGATGGCGAGAAGAAGCCGACCGCCACCTCGGCGCCCCGCGTGCGGTCGATCCGAACGTGATCGTTCGACAGCTCCACCCAGCCGTCGCTCGTCATGCGGCCCGTCGGGTACAGAACGGCGATCTCATCGACGCCCGAGTGAGGGTTGTCCGCGTACCGAATCTCTACGTCGGCGATCGTCTCGCCGCCGCGGATCCAGGTGCTGACGCGATAACGGACCGCGCGGGCGGGCAGTGAGACGCCGATGTCGACTCCCTGGTACGCCCCGAGCTCGAGCACGCGCGCGCCGCTCAGGGCGCCCGCGTCCTCGACGGTGATCGACGTCAACGACCCCTCGGGGACGATATCTTCTTCGAAGTCCTCGAACGCGCTCGCCGCCGGGTCGACCACGAGGCTGCCCTCTGGATCGAAGCTCGCCGCGCTCGCCCCGCGAGGGAGCGCGAGGATGGCGGCGCACAGGGCGGAGGCGGACCAAGCCTGGGCCGTTGCTCGCATCGGGGAGTTCTTAGCCGCCGCGCGGCGCCGCGCAAAGGTCAGATCGCCCGAGCGCGAGGTTCTCGCCCGCGCTACTCGCTGTCCTTCGTGAGCTCGCGCCGGCAGGCGTTCAGGATCTCTCGCGCCACGGCCCGGTCCTCCACGGATCGGGCGAGCGTCATTGCTCCGACGCAGGTCGCGAGGAAGGCGATGGAGCGTTGCCGCGCCCCGGCAGCGTCGCCCCCGACGCGTTGCTCCAATTCGGCCAGCACGCGCGCGAGCTGCTTCTCGGTCGCGGACCGCAGCTCCGGCTCGGCGCGCGCCACGTCGCCGCCCAGGGCGGGGAGGGGACAGCCTCCCCCCGTGTTGTCGAGGTGCGCCTCCGTCAGGTAGCGCTTCGCTGCCCGCTCGCGCCAGCTCCGCGGCTCTCGGGGCATGTCGGCGCCGAAGAGGTTGGCGATCGAGCCCTCGAACGCGACGGCCAGCGCCTCGGCGGCGAGGTCGACCTTGTCCTCGAAATGGGCGTAGAACCCGCCCCGCGTGAGCCCGGCTGCGGCCATCACCTCGTCGACGGTGGCGCCCGCGAAGCCGCGCTCTCGGAACAGCCGAGACGCGCTCTCCACGATGAGCGCGTGGCTCTTCGCCTTCTGCGCCGCCTGCTGGGGGCGCGCGCCGCCTCGACCCCGCCCGACGGGCCGTGCGGCGGGCCCGCGCTTTCGAACGCTCTCCATCGATGTGGAGGCTAGCACGAGGCCTAGGAGGGGGGACGGGCCAGCGGCTCGAGCACCGCCCTCACGAACTCCGGCGGCGGGCTCACGAACAGCGTCCCGTCCTCCACCTCCCAGCCGATCGGCACGATGACCCCGTCCTTCACCCAGAAGACCTTGTCCGTGATGGACCCGGGCCCGCGCTTGTAGGCCTCGATGGCGAGGCTGACGAGCGCGTTGACGGCCACGATGACCCGGTCGTCCTCGATCAGGTGGTAGAAGAACACGTGACGGCTCGGGACAATGAACAGGGCGCCGTACGGGTGGCCGTCAGGCACCACCTCCCGCTCGAGCCGCAGGGCGCGAGACGCGGTGTAGTAAGACGAACCCTCGACCACGACGATCGGGACGTCGTCGGGCCCCTGGATGGTGCGCGCGACGCCGAGCTCTTCGAGCGCGAGGTTGTCGAGCGCGCGCGAGAGGATGTCGTCGTCGGGTCGCTCCCAAACGCAGGCCTCCTCGCGCGTGACGCTGCGCATCGCGCTGGTCAGATCGAACACGACGCCTGCCTCGAGCCCCGCGGCGAGGGACTTGGACAGCTGCCCGGGAGCACACGCCTCGTACAGCCGCACGCGGAGCATCGGCGCGACGCGCTCGAAATCGTGGACGAAGCCGCGCAGCTCCAGCTCCTCGCGCGAGCTGCCCATGACGAGCTCGAAGTGCTTGGCGACCGCGCCCGGCCAATCGGCTGCGGGCACGCCGGCGCAGACCTGCGCGAGGTTCGAGAGGCCCAAGCTCTGGGTGCCGTCGTCCAGGTCGACCTCGACGATCCCCTCGCCGATGCGATAGGGCGCGCCGAGGCCTTGCACCTCGGCCTCGACGAGCGTGAGGAGCATCTTGACCTCGGCCTCCGTGAGGAACGGCGCCCACGGCGCGCCCCCCTTCACGTGTCCTCGAGATCGATGATGACGGGCGCGTGATCGCTCGGCGTCCGCCCCTCGCGCTTCTTGCGAAAGTCTCGGTCGATGCTGGCGTCGCGCACCCGCGAGCGCACGCGCTCGGTGCCGTAGACCAGGTCGATCCGCAGGCCCTGCCTCTTATGGAAGGCCCCGGCGCGGTAGTCCCACCAGCTGAAGGCTTGCAGATCGGGGTGCTTGTCGCGGAAGAGATCGACGAACCCGAGGTCCTTGAGCCGCGACAAGCCCTCGCGCTCGGCCGCGGTGTGGAAGATGTCGCCTGCGTGTCCGGCCGGGTCCCAGCTGTCGATGTCCTCCGGCACGACGTTGAAGTCTCCCGCGACGATCGCGGCGTCGCCCCGCTCGACGCGCCGCTCGACGTAGTCGTCGAGCCCGCGCAGCCACGCGACCTTCGCTTGGTAGTCGGGGTGCTCGAGCGTCTTTCCGTTGGGCACGTACGCGCTCGTCACCGAGAGCCCTGCCGCGCGGACCGTGATGAGGCGAGCCCCCATCGATTCGTGGCCGGGCAGGCCCGTCGCTACGATCTTCGGCTCGGGGTCGACGTCTCTCCTAACCAGCACACCGACGCCGTTCCACTGGGCTTGCCCGTGCGTGAGGGCTCGAAAGCCAGCTTGTTCGAAGGCGAGGTGAGGGAAGGCGTCGTCGGTGAGCTTCAGCTCCTGGAGGCAGACGATGTCGGGCGCGCGAGCCGCGAGGAAGTCGAGCACGAAGTCGAGGCGGGCCGTCAGCGAGTTGACGTTCCAGGTCACGAGGCGCATTCCGCGGGAGGATATGTCAAACGGGGCGACACTGCCCCTAGCTGGACGCCCGCTCCCTTCTCACCCGGCGCCGCAAGAGCAGCAGCCCGCGATCGCCGCTCGGGCCCAGCTGGCACACGGCGCGGCTCGCGGCGTGCAGCGGCGCCCCCTCTCTCGGCGCGAGCTCGAGCGCGAGCGCCGAGGCCCGCGCGGCACCGCACCGCCGCCCGAGGGCGAGCAAGGCGGCGATCGAGAGCCAGTCGTCGGTCGCGCGCGCGAGCGGCTCGAGCAGCCGGGCGGCGTCGTCGTCGGTCGTCGCGCGGGCGGCGGCGACCAACGCCGCGGCGATCTGGAACGCATGCACCCACGAGCACGGGTCGGTCCCCGCGGGCGGTTCGACGGGCACCTCGGCCGCCGCGCCGATGAAGCCCGCCGCCTCGCCTCGCCGGACCGTGGCCGCGATCGCCTCTGCCTGACGCGCCCAGTCCTCGAGGTGGAACGTCGACGACGCGAGGCTCGCGATCGCCGCCAGCGTGTCCGCTGCGACGGCGCGCTCCTCGCTGACCTCTTCCACGTGAGCGAAGGCGCCCGACCGAGGGCAGACGACCTCGAGCGCGCCTGTCTTGCCGGCGCGCCGCAGCGTCAGCTCGAACGCGCGCGCCGCTGAGGGGCACAGCGGGTTGTCGGCGCGGGCGCGCACGCGGATCTCCTGGCTCTTCCCGTCCGCGGCGCGGGCCGCGACGCCTCGGATCACGCCGATCAGGGGATCGACGGGGTCTGGGAGTCGCGTGGAGTAGGCGTCGAGGTCGCCGGCGAGGTCTGGCGCGCGACGCCATAGGTCCTCTGTCGCTCGGCAGGTGCCGGACGCGAGCTGCGAAGCGTACTCCGAGAGGGTCTCCGCTCGAGCGCGCGCGCCGTCGTCCGGTGCGGTGGCGGCCGCCTCGGCCGCGACGGCGATCGCCCGCTCCAGCTCGCCGCGCGCGATGAGCGCGTCGGCCAGATCCAGGAGCGTCGAAGGCTCCCGCGGCTGGAGCGCGAGGGCGCGCTCGAGGTGCGCGAGGCGCGCGCCGTCGTCCTCGCGCGCGCTGGCGAGCGCCGCGCGCTCGATCTCGAGCTCCCACGCCGGCCGTTCGGCCCCGTCCAGGAGCGCCTCCGCGCGCTCGAGCTGCCCAAGGACGCGCATCAGCCTGGCCTCTGCGGCGAGCAGAGGCGCGTGCTCGTCGTGGCGGAGGCGCACACGCTCGGCGACGTCCGCCGCCGCCGCGAGGTTCTCGTCGAGCTCCGCGCAGGGGGGCCTCTGGCTCGCGGCGTCGCCGAGCCGCACGAGCGCACGCGACATCGTCTCGACTCGTACCTTGCGCGCTGCCTTGGGCGCGCTCGTCCACGGGGCACCCCACGCTGCGAGAGGCTGCTCGGGCTCGAAGGCGGCGGCCAAGAAGAGATGGTCGATCGCGGCGTCGACGCGCCCGGCGCGCGCGAGGGCCCGCGCGTACGCCGCGACGATCCCGAAGAAGACGTCGCCGCTGCCGGGCTTGAGGGTCTCCAGCGGTCGAGGCGTCGCCGCGATCACGCGGTCGAGCAAGGCCACGTGCTCCGACTTGCCGCGGCTCGCGACGACGGCGGCGGCGGCCTGCTCGAACGCGAGCCGATGATCCGAGCGCGATAGCGCCCAGGCCGCCGCGCGCGCGAAGTCCTCCTCCGTGGGATCGTCGACGAACGGGCCTTCGGGAGCGATCGTCGTCGGGCGCACGCCGAGAGGCTACTACGGCGCGAGGCTGTTGCTCCGAGAGTAGGCGAGCCTCCCGAAAGCACGTAAACGAGGTGGCATGGACGAATCGCTGCAGATCCTGCTCGCCGCCGACGCTTGGCGCGACGCGACCCCGAGCGCCCGCACGCGCGCCCGCGCGGCCGTCGCCCGCGCGCTCGGCTCGGGCTTCGAGCTCGACCCGGGGGGCGAGCGGCTCAGCGAGCGAGCCACCGGCCTCAGCTATTTTGTGGTGCCGGGCGGCGTGCTCACCATGGGCCTCACCGACGAAGACGAGCAGATCGCGCTGTCGACCCTCCCTCGGGAGCTCGTCGTCATGGCCCTGGAGTCCGTGCGTGCGCGGGCGCGCCCCGCCCACCCGGTGCTCGTCCGCCCGTTCCTGTGTACGGCTCCCCTATCCACCGAAGAGGTGGTCCGCGTCTCGTCCGGGCGCTTCAAGCGCGACAACTTGGCCAGAGAGCAAGCGCGGCAGGTCGCAGCGGCGGCGGGCGCGCGGCTGCCCTCGGAGGCCGAGCTCGAGCACCTCGGCCGCGACGGCCGCGGCCTCACGTTCTGCCTCGATCTGGCGCGCCGCTGGCGCGAGGCCCGGAAGGATCCCGCGGTCCTCGTCTCCACCTTGGGCGCGCCCGGCGTCTTCTTCGGAGAGTGGGCCGAGGACGACTGGCACGACGACTATACGGGCGGCGCCCCGACGACCTCCGAGCCTTGGATGGGAGGTGACCCGATGGGGGTCTATCGCCCGGGCGTCACCCTCGCGATCCAGGACGAAGAAGAGCTGATCGAGAGCCTCGCTGCGCTGCGCAGACCGGGGCTCGATGACGATGGCTACGTCCCCGACTGCCTGCTCCGCCTCGTCCGCCCTCTTGACGGCGTGGTCATTGTTGGAGACGTAGAGGCATGACCAAGCCCAACGTGGAGCTCGTCCAGATCGGAAAGTACAAGAAGGCCGCCCAAGACAAGGCCCTCAAGCTCCCCGCGAAGCTCGCGAAGCTCCTCGTCCCCGATCCCGACGGTTGGGTCGACCTCGCCACCGACGGCACGTGGTTCGAGTTCAAGCGCGAGATCGTCGAGGTGAAGGTCGGCAAGAAGAAGGTCCAGTCGACGAAGAAGCGCCTCTGCTGGATCCAGGACGGCGCTGTCAAGCGCGCCGCCGACGTGGTGGTGTGCAACAACGCGCCCTCCTTCGATCGCGCGCGCGGCGTCGCGTACCTCGCCTGCCATGAGGCCAAGCTGATGCAGCTGTCTCTCGCCGATGGCGCGCTGTCGCCGGTCGAGGTTCGGGGGATCGACTTCGGCAAGAAGGCGGACGCGCCCCTGTTCGAGTGCTCTCACGCCCTGGAGGACGGCCGCGTCGTGATCGCGCTGCCCACCAACCCGACCAAGATCTACGTCTGCGAGCGCGGCAAGGCCGGGCTCGACGCCAAGCTGGAGACGACCCTGTTCCACACCTTCACCGTGGTGCGCGGGCGCGTGCTCGTGGGCGGCGGAACGCAGCTGTTCGCACTCGCCTTCGGCCCCAAGAAGGCGCACGTGCTCGCCCACTTCCCCGAGGTCGACAACGACATGATGCGCGTGGTCGACGACAAGCCCCGCTTCTACGGCGGCAAGGGCGCGTTCGAGGTGCAGGGCCTCGACGCGGCGTGGGAGGCGTTCGTCAAGCGCCCCGAGGACTTCCCCGTGTATTCAGGGTGGCCCGAGGGGGCTTGAGCCAGCGTCGCGCCAAGGGCCTTGCCCGGCGGCTGTGACCGCCGCCGGGTGTTCGGCGGGCTACTCGAGCTCGGGTAGCTCGCCGGTGAGCTTGCTATAGGTCTTCTGGGCGCCGCCCTCGCCGCCCCAGTTGTCGAACGCGTAGTCGTTCCGCTTCTCGCCCTTGGCCGAGGTCATCTTGTAGGCGCCGCTCTTGCCGTCCTTCGAGGCGAGCTGCTCCGCCTGGGTGCCGCTGCCCTTCGGGGGCGTGTTTGGCTTGTAGGTGATCTTCTGCTTCTTGTTGTCGGGGGGAGGGCCCTGCCACTCGTAGGTGATGTTCGCGCCGCTGTTGTCGGCCGCGTGCTGCAGCGCGCGGTGGCAGTTCGGGCAGGGAGGGTACTCCCCCTGCAGTTTGTACTTACCGCCTTTCACGCCGCTTTCGAGCAGATCGGCCGCGAACTTCTGCTCGGTGTGGCAGCGCGCCCTCGACTTCAGGTCCTTCGGGCAAGGGTCCATGCCCGACTCGTACAGGGGCCCCTTCGTGGTCGTGTCCGAGGCGTGCTCGGGCTTGAAGCCCTTGGGCGCGCTGGTGACCGTCATCTTGTGCGCCAACCCCATCGGGTCGATCCACGTGATCGGGTTCGGGCCGTAGGCGTACGCGTTGAGGCCGCCGTCGAGCCCGATGGGGTCGGGCGTGAGGTAGCGGCCCGTCTCCGGATCGTAGGTGCGGTAGCGGTTGTAGTGCAGCCCCGTCTCCGGGTCCTCGAGCTGGCCCGGGAGCCTGAACGGTGACGAGTGCCCCGCCTTGCTGCTCCACGACCACTTGCCGTACGAGGTGCGGGTCGAGCGCGCGACGACTCCGCCCTTGGCGTCGACGAGCTCCTCCGGCGCGCCGTTGATCTCGTGGACGTAGTGGAGCCATTCGACGCCCGCTCCGCGAGCTCGTTCGCGCTGGGCGATCGGGACCTCGCGGTCGTTGTCCTCGTAGAGAAACGTCGTCACCTTGGGCGCGTCGCCGGGACGCATCTCCACCTGGTGCACGACGCTGAGCAGGTCCCACACGAAATGGGTCGTCGACAGCAGCGCGTACTGCCCGGAGGGGTCCTTCGCGAGCAGCCTTTTCTCGAGGCGTCGAGCGAAGGCGTCGTAGGTGAGCTCGACGCGGCGCTCGTCCGGGAGATCGACCGCGCGCAGCAGATCCCACGCGTCGTAGTGGTAGCGCGTCGTGGACCTGGAGCCGTCCGCTTTGCGCTGGTGCTTCGCGATGACGAGGCCTCGCGCGTCGTGCTCGTAGTCGACCTCGCCGCGCGACGAGAGGCGCGAGCCCGCAGCGTAAGCGCGCGTGGGGGCGTTCGGCGCTGCCTCGTGGGGGTTGCCCGCCGGGTCGTACCGAAAGCGCTCGTCCACCGAGCGCCCGCGCCGCCAGGTGAGGTTGCGGCGAACGTCGTACTCGTACTCGACGGTGCCCTCGTCGGGGCTGGTGACGCTCGCCAGCTCGTCGACCGGCGTGTACTGGTACGTCTTGTCGATCGAGCCGGGCGCCGGACCGCCCATCCACGCCGGCTCGTCCGGCCGCGCCCGCGCCCCAGCGTCGCTGCCGGCGACGAACCGGCGCCGCACGCGGCCCGCGGCGTCGAGCTCGTCGACGATCGCGCCACCTGCCGGCAGCTCGCGCCGGACGGGCCAGCCCATCGGGTCGCGCCCGAACCGCACCGCCAGATCGCCGTCGGCCCACAGCTCAGAGACCTGGCCGAGCGCATCGCGGCGCGCCTCGAGCGCGTGACCGAGGCTCGTCGACATGCCGATGCGACGGCTCAGGATGTCGCGAGCCGTCTCCACCGTGTAGGTGCGACCGCCGACCGTCAGGTGCTCGCGAACGACCTCGCCGAGCGGGTCGCGCTCGAACTCGAGCCGGGCTTGAGGGCCGATCGCGCCGGCGAGGTCGCCGCGGGCGTCGTAGAAGAAGCTCTTCTCCTCGCCGGTGCGCCCGGAGACGCGCACGATCTGACCGACCTTGTTGCGCTCGAGCTGCGTCTTGCCAGCCCGATCCTGGACCGCGACGATGTAGTCGCGGGCGTCGCGCGTGTACGTCCGCTCGACGCCATCGAACGTGCGCTCCTTGATGATGGCGCCGCTCAGGTTGTGCTCGAAGAGGTGCTCTTCACCCTTCTCGTTGACGACCGCCACCTCCCAGCCCTCGAGGTTGTAGAGGATGCGGTGCCGGTCGCCGTTGGGATGGTCGATCGAGGTCAGCCAACCGAGGCCGCCGCGAACGTAGCGCCACTCGTGCCCGCTCGGCTCGCGCTCGGCGACGAGGTTGCCCAGGCCGTCATAGCTGTAGCTGTGCGTTCGCGAGGCAGAGTCCCGCGCTTGCAAGAGCTGCCCCGAGGGCGAGTACTCATAGGCGAACGAACGGCCGTCTGGGTGCTGCTCAGCGATGCGGCGCCCCCAGAAATCGTACGTGAACACGTGCCGCGCGCCGTTCGCTTGGATGAGCGCGGTGACGTTGCCGTGGGCGTCGTGCTCGTAGCGCACCTTGGTGCCGTCGGCGTTGTTCTCCTCGATCACCTGGCCGCGGGCGTCGTACTTGTACGTCGTCATCGCGCCCTTCGCGTTGCGCGCCCACTCGACGTTGCCGCCGCGGTCGTAGCCGAACTCGACGACCCCTCCGGCCGGGTCCGTCGCCATCAGGACGCGGCCCTCGGAGTCGCGCTTGAACTTGATGGTCCGACTCTCGGGGTCGATCGACTCGAGGACGTGGCCCAGGTCGTCGTAGCGGTAGCGCCAGGTCGCGCCGTTCGCGTCCGTGTGCGAGGTGATGTTGGCCTCGGCGTCGAACGTCCGCGACACGACACCGCCCTTGCCGTTGACGGACTTCGCCGGCATCCCGCGCTCTCCGTCGAAGAAGCGCTGCACACGCACCGAGTCGATGACCTCCGAGTATCCGTCGGGGCCGAGCTCGACCTTCGCGTGGAGGATGCCTTTGGCCTTCGTCCTGCCGTCCGCGAGCAGCGCGGGCACGTTCGCCGCGAGCGCGACATCCCGCGCGCCATCCTCCCGCGCGCCCCAGGTCTCGATGCAGCGCCCCTGCTCGTCGTACACGTAGTGGAAGACCACCCCGTTCGGGACGCGCATGCTGACCAGCTTGTGGTCGTCGTCGTACGCGTAGCTCCAGGAGTGTCCGTCTGCGTCGACGGCGCCGACGAGGTCGCCGCGCCGATCGTAGGCGTAACGCGCGAAGACGAGGCTCGTCGCGCCGGTCGCGTCGGGGACGGAGATGGACACGATGTGCCCATCGGCGTCGTGCGCGAACATCACGTGGCGCCCGGCCGCGTCGGTGGCACGAACGAGGTGGCCGCGATCATAAAACAGCTCGATCGCTCCGAGGTTTCTGTAGCTGATGGCTCGCAGCTGGAGCAGGTGCTTGTGCGCGGGGTCGGGCGCGAACACGTGCATGAACTCGTCCCCGGCCCGCAGCACGTACGCGTGCGGCGTGCGCATCAGGCCCCAGCCCTTGATCGCCGAGCGATCTCCGGCGGCGGTGAGCTTCGGGAAGCTGATGGTCTGCCCCAGGCCGTTGTGGAACAGGATGTCGTCGCGGCGGATCTCGCCGCGCCACGCCAGGGTGTGAGTCCACCCGTGGCCCAAGCCGACGTCGTGCCGTCGCGCGAAGGAGCTGTAGGAGCGCTCGATCTCCAGGTTGAACGGGCCGGGGAGGAAGAGGTCCGTCTTCGGGACGGTGAAGACCTCGCCCGTGAGCGCGTCGATGGGATCGCCCGCCGCGGTGCCGGACTTGCAATTGGAGCAAGAGCCCTTGCCGCCCTGCCCGCAGGTACCGGCGCCGCGGCCGTCGCCCGACGCGCCGTCGCCGCTGCCGTCGCCGCTGCCCGGGCCGTTGCCGTTGCCGTTGCCGGCGCCGTTTCCAGAGCCTCCGCCCCCGCTGCCGCCCCCCGCCATGACGGCGATGCTGGGGCACATTCCAGGGATCGGAGGTATGTTCGGCACCGGTGCGGTTCTCGCCATGTTCCTCTCCGTGTCGCCCGGCCGGGGCGCCTGCGCGTCATCCTACGTCGATCGCTCTCAAGAGGCGCCGCGGCGCGGCGAAGAGAGCACAAAAAGATAGGGCCTTGACTTGGCCCCCCCCCTGAGTAATCTGCGCCTCCCCTTTCGAGTAGCTCAATGCCCACGATCAATCAGCTCATCCGCCAAGGCCGCGAAGCCAGCGTCTGGAAGACGGCCTCCCCCGCGCTCAAGTCGTGCCCCCAGCGGCGCGGCGTGTGCGTCCGCGTGTACACCACGACCCCCAAGAAGCCGAACTCCGCGCTCCGCAAGGTGTGCCGCGTGCGGCTCACCAATCAGATGGAGGTCACGAGCTACATCCCGGGCGAGGGCCACAACCTCCAAGAGCACTCGGTCGTCCTCATCCGCGGTGGCCGCGTGAAGGACCTCCCGGGCGTGCGCTACCACGTCGTGCGCGGCACCCTCGACGCCTCGGGCGCCTCGGGCCCCAGCTCGACGAACAAGGCGACGCGCAACCGCAAGCGCTCCAAGTACGGCGTGAAGAAGCCCAAGGGCTGATCGCGCGAAGCTTCCTAGAACCGCCTCACCTCAACCAGAGCAGAGCCAAGAAACATGCCCCGCCGCCGCGAAGTCCCGAAGCGAAGGATCATCCCGGACCCCAAGTTCAAGGACAAGCTCGTGGCCAAGTTCACGAACTCGATCATGCTTGGCGGCAAGAAGGCGACGGCCGAGGGCATCCTCTACGGCGCGTTCGACGTCATCAAGGACCGCTTCAAGGAAGAGCCCCTCGAGATCTTCCGCAAGGCGCTCGACAACGTGAAGCCGAAGCTCGAGGTGAAGAGCCGGCGCGTCGGCGGCGCGACCTATCAGGTCCCCGTCGAGGTGCGCCCTGAGCGCCGCGTCTCGCTCGCCATGCGCTGGCTCGTCCTCTACTCCCGTACCCGCGGCGAGAAGACGATGATGGAGCGCCTCGCGGCCGAGCTCGTCGACGCCGCCCAGAACCGCGGCAACGCGGTGAAGAAGAAGGACGACACCCACAAGATGGCCGAGGCCAACAAGGCCTTCGCGCACTATCGTTGGTGAGCGTTCGGCGCCGGTGAGCGTCGCGCCGGCCTCGAGTCGGCGCGACGGCCGCAAAGGGCCACCTCCGGGTGGCCCTTTTTGCTTTTGTGCGCCACGAGGCAGCCTCCCTCGTCAGAGGCCGCAGATCCGATCGCACTGCTTGAGGTCCTGCTCGCGGTGCTTCTCGAGGATGCAGTCGTAGAACGCGTCGAGGTTCTTGCCGGAGCACTTCTGTTTGAGGCGCACGATGCCGTTGTCGCACTCGCGCTGGGTCATCTTTCCGTCGTCGACGAAGCCCCTGAGGTGCTCGCAGAGCTGCTCGTCCTTCTGGGCCTGGGACCGAGGCTTGATCACTTCGGCGTCGTCGTCACTGCGCGAGCGCCGGGGTGGGTCGGGCTGGGCGAGCCAAACCACCCCGCCGAAGAGGAGCGCGACCGAGGCGACGGCGACGGCCGCCCACGCCCAGGGCGGCAGGGTCGCCCGGGTGGCCGCGACGGTAGGCGCGGCAGCGAGCCCCAACGGTGCTGCGGGCTGAGTGGCGGGCTGCGTCGGTCGAGACCACGTCGCGGCAGAGCCTGAGACCCAGCTGGCTTGCGCGACCGCCAGGGGGCGCGGGGCGCTGGCCATGGCGAGGGGCGCGCCGGGCCCCGACATCGCCGCCTCGAGGGCGCTGACGAGCTCTCCAGCCGACGAGAAGCGGTGGTCGAGGCCACGAGCGAACGCCCTATGGAAGAGCGCTGACAGCGCCGGAGACAGCTCGCTGCCGAGGGTGAACCGGCACGACTGGAGGCTCATCAGCAGCTCACGGATGGAGTCGCTCGCGAAGGGCGAGCGACCGGTGAGCGCCTCGTGACAGATCACCGCGAGCGACCAGACATCGGCGCGAGCGTCGACCGCTGAGGAGTCGAAGAGCTGCTCGGGGCTCATGTACGCGAGCGTTCCGATCGTGACGCCCTCCGCCGCCGCGGTGAGCTGGCTGCCGTGGAGCTTCGCGATGCCAAAATCGAGGACCTTGAGCAAGAAGCCGTCGCGCTGTGGAGTGAGGAGCAGGTTCTCCGGCTTGATGTCGCGGTGGACGATCCCGGCGGCGTGGGCGGCGTCGAGCGCGCTGCCCAGCTGCCGCGCGAGCGAGCGCACCACCTCCGCGGGCAGCGCGCCCTCGCGGTCCAACCGGGCGCGCAGGGGCTCGCCCGGGCACAGCTCCATCACGATGAAGGGGACGCCGTCGGTGGTGACGCCGAAGTCCATGATCTGCACGATGTGGGGGCTGCGGATCTGCACCGCGGCGCGCGCTTCTCGGGCGAAGCGCTCGCGCAGATCGCGGTCGCCGGCGAAGCGCTCTGACATGAACTTCACCGCCACTTCGGCGTGGAGCATCAAGTGCTCGCCGACCCACACGGCGCCCATGCCGCCTTCGGCGAGCGGTCGCGCGAGACGCACTCGCTCCGTCACCATGTCACCGGGGGCCCAGGCGCGCACGTCGCGGATGTTAGATCACTCGCGGCGACATAGCGCCTGGTCGCCCCACGACAGCTCGTCGTAGCTCACCGGCGCAGGCGCACGACCGTGCGGCCCCACCCGCCCGACGTCGTGAACGTCGCCTCGTGCCCAGCGGCGTCGTTCACCGCGACCACGCCAGGGCCTTCGACGAAGACGAGCACCGCATCGCCCGACACGTCGAAGCACGGCGTGACGGACCCGTCGGGCTCGCAGGAGGCGAGCGGCTCGGCCTGGGCGCCGTCCTCGGAGAAGGTGATCGACAGCGCCCCCTCCGGGTCGAACACGTCGGAGGTGAGCACATAGCTCAGCCCGTCCGCCTCTTCGAACGCGCCGTCGGCCCCCAGAAAGACGAGCACGTGGCGATCGTCACCGACCGCGCTCGGACCGGGGATCGCCTCGCTCTCACGAACCAGCGTCGCGACGCCCGGCGGGTACATCGGCACGATCGTCCCCGCCGCGGCGAAGACCGGGATCTCGGTGACCGGTGCGTCCACCGTGATCGTGGCCGGTCCTTCGACGCTCGCCCCGCCATCGAACGGGAACCAGCGCCCGGCAGGCAGGTACACGTCGCGAGAGGTCGCGCCTTCGCTGACGACTGGCGCGATCATGAGGCCCTCCCCGAGCATGACCTGGTCCGTGATCGGCCAGACGGTCGCGTCCTGGGGGAATCGAAGGGCCAGGTGGCGCCAAATGGGGACGCCCGTCGCGGACGCGTGGGCGGCGAGCCCCGCCAGCGTCGGGACGAGCGCCACGTGCAGCTCTGCGTACCGGCGGAAGTGGTCGATCGTCTCGGGGTCCTTCTCCCAGCTCCACTCCTTGTCCGGCTGTGCGCCGTGGTGGGTGCGCATCACCGGGGACCACGCGCCGAGCTCGGTCCATCGGAAGAACAGCTCCTTGGTGGAGCCGGGGCCGGCGGCCGATTGATAACCGGCGATGTCGTGCCCGTAGGTCGAGATCCCGGCGACGCCGAGGCCGATGCCTTGAGGGATGATCGTCGGCAGGCCATCATCGATCGCGAACGTCGTCTGCTGGTCTCCCGCCCAGAACACGTCGACCAGCTCGGGTGTGCCGAACCAGCCGCTGCGCGCGAAGAACAGCCGCTCGCCCCCGTCGTCGGCTCCATCGATCGCTTCACGCGCGATCTCCTGCCACAGCACCGGCCACACGTTGTGCTGCTCGTAGGAAGGCCCCGCGGCGACGACGCCGTCGGTCGGCAGCCACTCGGCGAAGTCGTGCATCCAACCGTCGGCGCCGAGCGCCATCGCGTCCCTCATCTTGCCGACGGCCCACTCCCGCGCTTCGGGGTGCGTCAGGTCGAGCAGCCCCGTGTTCGTGAACTTCGCTCCGGTGAAGAGGTACGGCTCGCCCGCGCGCGTCTCGACGAGCCACCCGTTGTGGGCGGTCTCCTCCCACGCCTGCGTGCCCTCGTAGATGAACGGGTTGAAGTAGACGTGAAAGTCGAAGCCGAGCGCGTGGAGATCGTCCGCGACCTCCTCGATGTCGGGGTAGAGCGTCCGATCGACCTCCCACTCCTCCTCCAGGGCGTAGGTCTCCCCGCTCCACTCGCCCCCGCGCCAGTCCTCGGTCCAGATCACGCTCGCGGGGATGCGCTCGTCGCGCGCCTTCTGCGCGATGCGTCGGACGTTGTCGCTCCCGAAGACGGCGTCGAGCCACGGCGCGAACGCCACGCGAGGGGGCATCCGCGGCCGACCGAACGTCGCGCTCGCGCGCTCGAGCGCAGCGGCGGGGGAGGGGCCGTCGAAGACGTGGATCCGAGCCGGGATATCGACCTCGACGCGCGCCGCCGTCTCGCTCTCCGAGCACAGCGCGAGCGTGCTCCTGCGGTCCGTCTCGACGGTGAGCACGTAGCCCCGGCGCGACAGGACCTGAGGCAGCGGCGCGTGGCTCGAGTGGCGCTGGCCCTGGAGCATCCACAGCCCCGCGTAGTCGTCGGTGGTCGACCTGCCGATGCCGCCCTCGGTGACGAAGGTGGGGACGGTCTGCCCGCGGTGATCGGCGTCGAAGGCCTGCGCTCCGAGCCCGGCGAACCGGTCCTCCGTGTCGCACGCGAACCCCCATGAGAGCTTCGTGCGCCGCTCTGGCGAGGACGGCTCAGGCACCTCCCCGTCGGGCAGCGACAGGTCGACCACCAGGTGGCCCTCTTCCGCGGTCGAGAACGACAGAACCACGAGCGCGCGCCCGGAAGCGCGCGGGCTGACCTTGAGCTCCGAGACGT
Organism: Polyangiaceae bacterium; assembly: GCA_016719945.1. GTDB lineage: Bacteria > Myxococcota_A > Polyangia > Polyangiales > Polyangiaceae > Xiheicaenibacterium. The sequence goes on from JADJYE010000035.1 coordinate 144,362, forward strand.
CGAGCGAGTCGGCCACCGCCCACGGGCCGTGCGGCGTCAGCGTCGGCTTGAACGCGCCGAACTGCATCTCGTAGGTCGTCGTCACCTGCCTCGTCGCGAACCCGACGAGCGGAGGGGCGTCCCCGGCGATCGGGGCAGGGGCCAGCCCGTCGAGCAGCACGCGCCCGTCTGCGGCCGCGACCACGAGGCGGTTTCCCTCGACCACGCGGACGTCGAAGCCGCCCTCGACGTCGACCTCGGCAGGGGCGGGGAGGACGGCCTCGTCGACGCACGCCGCGGTCGAGAGCGCCACAGCGATCCACGCAGCGAGCGGTCGAGCCTCGCGCGTCCGCGCCGAGGTCGCGCGCCTCAGCGGCCGCCTGATTGGCTCTTCGAGATCTTCAGCTCGCACTCGGCGATCCTCTCGTAGCTCTGGCCGACCTCTGCAGGGATCTGACTCGGCGGGATGCCCGTGCCGTCCAGCTTCGCCTTGTGCCTCGCGTTCGTGTCCTCCACACATTTCATGGTCGTGCACGCGCAGAACTCCGCCTCGTAAGCCTTGAGGGCTGCGACCAGCTGATCGCCACGGTTCGTCGCGACCGAGGCGCGCCTGCGGGCGCCAGACGCCTTGACCCTCGCGTCGAACAGCGCCTCGTACGCGTCACACAGCTTGTTGAACGCCGCGATCTCGTTCGCGTCGGTGGAGAGCTTCCCGCACACCTTCAGCGTGACCTGCGCGATGCTCTGGGCGAGCGCCTGCCGAGTCTCCTCGCTGACGTGCGCGTCGGGAGCGTCCTTGATCTCGGCGTAGCCGTCGCGGAGGCTATCGGAATACCGCGCGTAGACCTTGGAGGCCGCCGCCGACGTGCTCTCGCGATCGTACTCCTCGCCGAAGGCGGTGTTCGTCTTGATGAAGGTCTCGAACTTCTGCTCGAGCGGCTTCTTGGCCGAGGTCGTAGCGGACGCGGAGCCAACAGGGGCTGGGGGCGCGTCCGCCGAGCAAGCGACGAGCGCGGCCAACGTGGCGGTGGCGAGCGTGCGTGAGCGAGCGTCGAACACCATGGTGCTAGCGAGGATTATCGGCCGAGCGCGCCGATCTGCAAGCGCTCTCGCCTGCTGGGCCGCTCACGGGCTCGGGGCCGCGCCTTTGGCAGCGCTGGGGTCGTCTTCTACCCCGAACAGCGCGGTGTAGTCGTCGCACAGCTTCTTGAAGCTCGCGGACTCGGTCGCATCCAGAGAGATCTTCAAGCACACCTTGGTCGTGCAGGCCGTGACGTTCTCGCCGAACTTGGTCTTCGTCTCCTCGGTGACCTGGAAGCCGCGGGCGTCCTTGATGGCGTCGTAGCGCTTCCTCAGGCTCACCTTGCGCGCGTCCCAGATCTTCGTGGCGCCGGCCGCAGACTTCTCCTTCTCGATCAAGTCCGCCAGCTCGCTGTTCTCTTTCATGAACAGCTCGAACTTCTCATCCATGGTCAGGATGGGTCGGTCGTCCTTCGTGTCCTGCTCGTCCTTGTCCCGGTCCTTCGACGAGCTCTTCTTGTCGCCGCAGCCCCATGTCAGCACGGCTGCGCAGAGCGCTAGAGGGAGGGCGCGAGGCCAGGCGGCTACACGTGACATGTGCGCGAGACTACCCGATGGAGTGAGGCCGAGGACGCAGCGTGAGCGCGGCTCGGCGCGGCCCGGAAGCCGGTTGACACGAGGGGGAGCACGACTAAGCTCCGCGCTCCTTATGGCCCGCGATTACAGCCTCGAGAAGACCCGAAACATCGGGATCATGGCGCACATCGACGCGGGCAAGACCACGACGACCGAGCGGATCCTCTACTACACGGGGGTCAACTACAAGCTCGGCGAGGTCCACGAGGGCGCCGCCACGATGGACTACATGGTCCAGGAGCAAGAGCGCGGCATCACCATCACCTCCGCCGCGACCAACTGCTACTGGAAGCCGGAAGAGGGCCCGTTCAAGGGCGTCAGCCACCGCATCAACATCATCGACACGCCGGGACACGTCGACTTCACCATCGAGGTCGAGCGCTCTCTCCGCGTGCTCGACGGTGCGGTCGCCGTCTTCGATGGGGGCAACGGCGTCGAGCCGCAGACCGAGACCGTCTGGCGCCAGGCCGACAAGTACCACGTGCCGCGCATCGTCTTCATCAACAAGATGGACAAGGTCGGCGCCGATTTCGACATGTGCCTGGCGTCGATCAAGGAGCGCCTCGGAGCCGTCCCGATCGCGGTTCAATACCCGCTCGGCCAAGAGGAGACGTTCCGCGGCGTGATCGATCTCGTCTCGATGCAAGCCATCACGTTCGACGAGGAGTCGAAGGGCCAGAAGTTCGCTCACGGTGCGGTCCCGGCCGACCTCTTGCCGCGCTGCAAAGAGCTGCGCGATCAGATGCTCGAGGTCCTCGCGGACGTCTCCGACGCAGTGATGGAAAAGTTCGTCGGCGGCGCCGCCGAGACCATCACGCACGAGGAGATCTGGGCGGCGATCCGCAAGGGCACCCTCGACTTCCGGTTCGTGCCCGTGCTGTGCGGCTCCGCCTTCAAGAACAAGGGCGTCCAGCAGCTGCTCGACGCGGTCATCGGCTACTTGCCGTCTCCGCTCGACATCCCCCCCATGAAGGGCGTGAACCCCGACAAGAAGGACCGCCCCGAGACGACGCGCAAGGCCTCCGACGAAGAGCCCTTCAGCGCGCTCGCCTTCAAGATCCTGCACGACCCCTTCGGCACGCTCACCTTCTTCCGCGTCTACTCTGGCACCACGTCGAGCGGCCTCTCGGTGATGAACTCGACGCGCGGCAAGCGCGAGCGCTTCGGGCGCATCCTGCGCATGCACGCCAACAAGCGCGAAGAGGTCGACACCTGCTACGCGGGGAACATCTACGCCGCGGTGGGCCTGCGCGATACGCGCACGGGCGACACCCTGTGCGACGAGAAGCACCCCATCCTCCTCGAGCAGATGGACTTCCCCGAGCCGGTGATCTCGATCGCGATCGAACCGAAGACCAAGGCAGACCTCGACAAGCTCGGGGGCGCCCTGCAGAAGCTGGCCTACGAAGACCCGAGCTTCCGCACCTTCACCAACGAGGAGACCGGCCAGACGATCATCGCCGGCATGGGCGAGCTGCACCTCGAGATCATCGTCGACCGCTTGAAGCGCGAGCACAAAGTCGAGGCCAACGTCGGCAAGCCGGAGGTCGCCTACAAGGAGACGATCTCGAGGGCCGCGCACAAGGTCGAGGGCAAGTTCATCCGTCAGACTGGCGGTAAGGGTCAATACGGCCACGTCGTCATCGACCTCGAGCCGGGACCCCGCGGCTCGGGCTTCGTGTTCGAGAACGACGTCATCGGCGGCATCATCCCGAAGGAGTTCATCCCCTCGGTCGAGAAGGGGATCCGCGAGGCGATGACGCGCGGCGTGCTCGCGGGTTACCCGCTCATCGACTGCAAGGCGCGCCTGTTCGACGGCAGCTTTCACGAGGTCGACTCTTCCACCAGCGCGTTCGAGGTCGCCGGCTCGCTCGCCTTCCAAGAGGCAGCCGAGAAGGCCGGCCTCGTGCTGCTCGAGCCGGTCATGCGCGTCGAGGTCGTCAGCCCCGACCAGTACCTCGGCGACGTCATCGGCGACCTCAACTCGCGCCGCGGCCGGGTGACGGACATGTCCCAGCGCGCCAATACGCGCGTCATCCAGGCCGAGGTCCCCCTCGCCGCGATGTTCGGCTACGCGACCGACCTCCGCTCGCGCACCCAGGGCCGCGCGACATACTCGATGCATTTTTCGCAGTACGCCCCGGTGCCCACGGCGATCCAGGAAGAGATCGTCAAGAAGCAGCGCGGCTGAGGGCTGCGGGCTGGGCTAAGATCGCGCCATGGCTCAGCGCGGCGTCCCCGAGGCGACCTACGCCGACATCGAGGCGCTGCCCCCCAACGTGACCGGCCAGATCATCGACGGCGTCCTCTACGCCCACGCCAGGCCCGCCTCGCCGTACGCGAGGGCCTCGAGCGTGCTCGGCAGCGATCTCGGGGGGCCCTTCGATCGAGGTCGAGGCGGTCCCGGGGGCTGGCTGATCCTCTTCGAGCCCGAGCTGCACTTCGGTCGGGACGTGCTCGTCCCCGATGTGGCGGGGTGGCGGCGCGAGCGCATGCCGGAGATGCCGCGCGTCCCGTTCTTCGAGCTCGCCCCGGACTGGGTCTGTGAGGTGCTCTCGCCGAGCACGGCGGGCCTCGACCGCGTGAAGAAGCTGGCCGTCTACCTGCGCGAGGGCGTGACGCACCTGTGGTTCGTCGACCCCGAGGGCAAGACTCTGGAGGTTCTCCGCCGAGAAGGAGAGCGCTATGTCGTGGCCGCTACCTTCGAGGGGGACGCCCCCATCCGCGCCGAGCCCTTCGACGCCATCGAGCTCGAGCTCGGTGCGCTATGGCGAGGGTAGGGGCCGGAGTTGAACGAGGTTGACACGCGCGCACACCTGACTAGAGTGCGCGCTCCCTAGTACCTGTGAGGAGCGCTAACGAGGAATGATCACGTCGACATAAGGATCGGGCTACCGCAGGGGCCGGCTCAATGAGCGCCGCGCCCACCCACAACTGACGCGTATCCCGACTCCCTCTCCGGGTTCCCCGAGCGTCCGCCACATGGCGGCGGACCAAGCGCCCTGTTCCTCTCACGAGGACCGAGCGCGGAACGGACCGGAGGGGGGTCGCTGTTTTGTTCGACCGCTTCCCCGCGCTCCCAAAGCTCACAACCGACCCACCGCCCCCAAGAAAAGAAGGAAACGTCATGGCCAAGGAGAAATTCAACCGCACGAAGCCCCACGTCAACGTCGGCACCATCGGTCACATCGACCACGGCAAGACCACGCTGACGGCGTCGCTCGTGAAGGTTCAGTCGCTCAAGAAGCTCGCGAAGGAGATCTCCTACGCGGACATCGCGAAGGGCGGCACGGTCCGCGACGAGACGAAGACGGTGACGATCGCAGCGGCGCACGTCGAGTACGAGTCGCCGAAGCGGCACTACGCGCACGTCGATTGCCCCGGCCACGCGGACTACATCAAGAACATGATCACGGGCGCCGCGCAGATGGACGGCGCGATCCTCGTGGTGTCGGCGCTCGACTCGGTGATGCCGCAGACGCGCGAGCACGTGCTGCTCGCCCGGCAGGTCGGCCTGAACCACATCGTGGTGTTCTTGAACAAGTGCGACGCGGTGGAGGACCCGGAGATGCTCGACCTGGTCGAGATGGAGGTCCGGGAGCTGCTGAACAAGTACAAGTTCGACGGGGACAACGCGCCGGTCATCCGGGGCGCGGCGCTGCCTGCGATGCGCGGCGAGGAGAAGTGGGTCAAGACCATCGACGCGCTGCTCGACGCGCTCGACTCGTACATCCCGGAGCCGGTCCGCGACATCGACAAGCCGTTCCTGATGGCGATCGAGGACGTGTTCTCGATCAAGGGCCGCGGCACCGTGGCGACGGGGCGCATCGAGCGCGGCGTCATCAAGGTGAACGAAGAGGTCAACATCATCGGCTTCAAGGACACGAAGAAGACGGTGGTGACGGGCGTCGAGATGTTCCGCAAGCTGCTCGATCAGGGCCAGGCTGGCGACAACGTCGGCTGCCTCCTGCGTGGCGTCGAGAAGGACGACATCGAGCGCGGCCAGGTGCTCGCGAAGCCGGGCAGCATCACCCCCCACACCAAGTTCAAGGGTGAGGTCTACGTGCTCAAGAAGGAGGAGGGCGGCCGTCACACGCCGTTCTTCACCAACTACCGCCCGCAGTTCTACATCCGCACCACCGACGTCACCGGCACCGTCAACCTGCCCGAGGGCGTGAAGATGGTCATGCCAGGCGACAACATCACCATCGACGTCCAGCTCATCGCGCCGGTCGCGCTCGAGGAGCAGATGCGCTTCGCCATCCGCGAGGGCGGTAAGACCGTCGGCGCGGGTATCGTCACGAAGATCGTGGAGTAATCAGTCATGGCCGACGGCACCAAGATCCGCATCCGCCTCAAGGCGTTCGATTCCCAGCTGCTCGACAAGTCCACCACGGACATCGTCGAGACGGCGAAGCGCACGGGCGCTCGCGTCGCAGGGCCCATCCCCCTGCCGACCACGATCCGTCGCTACACGGTCCTTCGTGGCCCCCACGTGGACAAGAAGTCTCGCGAGCAGTTCGAGGTGCGAACGCACAAGCGCCTGCTCGACATCATCGATCCGACCCAGCAGACCCTCGACGCCCTCATGAAGCTGGATCTTTCGGCCGGCGTCGACGTCGAGATCAAGTCGTAGGGAGCAAGCCATGCAGGTCACCGTCTACAACCTGAAGCGCGAAGAGGTCGGCAAGCTCGACCTCTCCGACGAGGTCTTCGCCTCCGAGGTGAAGGACCATCTCTTCTACGAGGTCGTCAAGGCGCAGCTCGCGTCCCGTCGCGCCGGCACCAAGGCGACGAAGGAGCGGAGCGGCGTTCGGGGCTCCTCGAAGAAGCTCTACAAGCAGAAGGGCACCGGCCGCGCGCGCCAGGGCTCGATCCGCGCCCCGCACCACGCGGGCGGCGGCATGGCCCACGCGCTCGAGCCGAAGGACTGGTCCTATCGTCCCCCGCGCAAGGTGCGCATCGCGGCCCTGAAGAGCGCGCTCTCCTTGTTCGCCAAGGAGAACCGCCTCATCGTCGTCGACTCGCTCGAGCTGGCGGAGATCAAGACCAAGGCGCTCCTCGGCACGCTGGGGACGCTGAAGGCCGACAAGAAGGCGCTCGTCGTCGACGACAAGGCGAACGACAAGCTTCAGAAGTCCATCCGTAACGTGGAGGCGCACCAGTTCCTCCCGCCGGAGGGCGTCAACGTCTACGACCTGCTCCGCCACGACCACCTGATCGTGACGAAGGGCGCGGCCAAGGCGCTCGAGGCTCGCTGCCTCGGCACGGAGAAGTGACCATGCTGCGAACCAGCGAGAACATCATCAAGCGTCCCATCTTCATGACCGACAAGGCCACGCGCCTGAGTGAAGCTGAGAACAAGGTGATCTTCGAGGTCGCTCGCACGGCCAACAAGATCGAGATCAGGAACGCCATCCAGAAGCTGTTCAACGTGACGGTGACTGACGTGAACACGTCGGTCCTCCGTGGCAAGGACAAGCGCATGGGCCGCGGTTACGCGAAGCTGCGCAACTGGAAGAAGGCGATCGTCTCCCTGAAGAAGGGCGACGAGATCAAGTTCTTCGACGACAAGGCGGAGTAGCCATGGGTATCAAATCGTTCAAGCCGACCTCGCCGGGCAGGCGCTTCTATTCCGTCAGCGACTTCAAGGAAATCACCCGAAGCACGCCGGAGAAGAAGCTCACCGACATCCAGACCTCGACGGGCGGGCGCAACAACGCCGGCCGCATCACGTCGCGGTTCCGCGGCGGTGGGCACAAGCAGCGCTACCGCATCATCGACTTCAAGCGGAACAAGATCGGCGTGCCGGCGACGGTCGCGACGATCGAGTACGATCCGAACCGCACCGCGCGCATCGCCCTGCTCCACTACGCCGACGGCGAGAAGCGGTACATCCTCGCGCCCGACGGGCTCGCGGTGGGCCAGTCGATCGTCGCGAGCCGCAACGCCGACATCAAGGTCGGCAACTCGCTGACCCTGCGCTACATCCCGCCGGGCACGACGATTCACAACGTCGAGCTCAAGAAGGGCAAGGGCGGTCAGCTCGTCCGCTCCGCCGGCGTCGCCGCGCAGCTCATGGCGAAGGACGGCGAGTGGGCTCAGGTCCGCCTGCCGAGCGGCGAGATCCGGCGCGTGCACTGCGAGTGCCGCGCGACGATCGGCCAGGTGTCGAACATCGAGCACGCGAACATCAGCCTGGGCAAGGCCGGCCGCACCCGCTGGCTCGGGAAGCGGCCTCACAACCGCGGCGTCACGATGAACCCGGTCGATCACCCGATGGGCGGCGGCGAAGGCCGCACCTCCGGCGGTCGTCACCCGTGCTCGCCGTGGGGCCAGCTCTCCAAGGGCCTCAAGACCCGCAACAACAAGCGCACCGACTCGATGATCGTGCGCCGTCGTAACCAGAAGGGCTGATAGGTCATGCCGCGAAGCGTAAAGAAGGGCCCGTTCGTCGACGGTCACCTCATGGAGAAGATCCTGGCTGCCCAGGGTCAGACGCCGAAGAAGGTCATCAAGACCTGGTCTCGCCGCAGCACCATCGTGCCCGAGGCAGTCACGCTCACGTTCGCCGTGCACAACGGCCGCAAGTTCGTCCCCGTGTTCGTCACGGAGAACATGGTCGGCCACAAGCTCGGCGAGTTCGCTCCGACCCGCACGTTCCACGGGCACTCGGGCGACAAGAAGGCCAAGGTCGGGGGCAAGAAGTAGCTCCCGCTCTTTCGTGATGCCGAGAGCCGGTGGCCGAGAGGTCGCCGGCTCTTCGCGTTGGTGGCTCGGGGTCTTGACACCCCGCGTCGCGCAGCTGGAGCGGCTCACGTGGTCGGTCGGCTCTCCTTGGCTTGCCGCCCGAGGGGGTGGGCTCGCGTACTCGGTCGGCCGGGGACCCCTCGCCTGCGGCGCGTAGGGAGCTCGTGCGGGCTCCCCAGTCACCCGCTGCGCGGGTGACTGCCCGCCCGAGAACCAGGCCCGATCCTCCTCGACGCGCCTCCGGCTCGCCCCGGCCGCCCTGTGCGCGCGAGCCCCTCGCCCCCGGGCTGCGCGCTCGCACGCCAGGACCGGCCGCGGCGCGTAGACAGCGAAGGGCGGAGCGGGCACGTTGTCGTCCGGGGGGGAGATGAGATGTCGTCCGCGGGGGCCGTGCGCGCCGTTCACGCGACGGGGCTGGGGATCTCGAGGGTCTCCGCCTTCGATGCGTTCTGGGAGACATTGACGCCCGAGCTGCGGGCGGCGAACGCGAGCTCGACGTTCGGGCGAGCTGCCACGCAGGCGGTCCCGTCGTCACCCCTTCCCCTCGAGGCGCTGCCTCTCGTCGACGTGACCTCGAGCGGCGACATCGCGCTCGGCGAGCTGCTCGGTGAGGGAGGCATGGGCGTCGTTCATGTCGGCTGGCAGCGCGCCTTGTCGCGTGAGGTCGCGGTCAAGGTCGCGAGGCGCGAGCTCGCCGCAGACGAGCGCGCGAGGTCGATCTTGTTGATGGAGGCTGCGCTCGCGGGGGCGCTCGAGCACCCCAACATCATCCCGGTGCACCTGCTCGGCCGCGACTCGACGGGCAGTCCGGTCATGGTGATGAAGCGTGTGGTGGGCGAGCCCTGGTCTGCGCTGATCCGCGACGACGATCACCCCGCGTGGACGACGTTCACGTCGCTGTCGAGCGACCGACTCCGCTCGCACCTCGAGATCCTCATGCAGGTCTCGAACGCCGTGAGCTTCGCGCACGCTCGTGGCGTGATTCACCGCGACATCAAGCCGGACAACGTCCTGGTCGGCGCGTTCGGCGAGGTCCAGCTCGCCGACTGGGGCATCTCCGCGCGCGTCGCAGAGCTCCGCTTCGAAGGGGCGCTCGGGACGCCCGAGCTGATGGCGCCCGAGCTGGTCGATGGCGCGATCCCGCAGGGCCCCTGGACCGACGTCTACCTGCTCGGCGCGTCCCTTCATACCGTGCTCGCTCGAGCGCCGCGCCACCGCGGCGCGACGCTGCGTGAGGTGCTCGCCGCCGCGTGGGCCTCGGAGGCGGTCGACTACCCCCCGAGCGTCCCCGTCGAGCTCGCCCAGCTGGCGAATCGCGCCACGGCGCGAGACCCCGCCGCGAGGCTCTCCTCTGCCGTCGAGTTCCGCAGGGCGCTGTCCGACTTCCTGCAGCACAGAGCGTCGGCCTCTCTGGCAGAGTCGGCGCGGCAGCGGCTCGACGACCGGCCGCGGGACCTGGCCACGGCGGAGCAGATCGACCAGGCCTGCCGGATCGCGCGCGAGTCCCGGTTCGGCTTCATGACGGCGCTGCGCGATTGGCCTGAGAACGCGGCGGCCCAGGACGGGCTGCGCGCGGCCGTCTCGGTGCTCATCGACGTCGACATCGCGCGCGGCAATCCACAGGGCGCGCGCGCCTTGCTCAGCGAGCTGACGCCACCGAGCCCGTCCATCGAGGCGCGTGTCGCGGACCTCGAGCGGGCCGCGGAGCGACGCGCGCGCGAAGAGGCTGGGCTGCGTGAGCTGGCCCGGGACCTCGACCCGAGCGTGACGTCGCGGGCGCGCATGGTGTTCGTGCTGCTCGTCGTGGTCATGGGGGTGGGTCTGCTCGTGCTGTCTTGGCGGGACGGTGCCGCCGCGACGGGCGAGCGGGCCCAGGCGCAGCGGCTCGTGCTCATCGCGGCAGGGCTCGTCGCGGCGGAGGGCGCCCTGGTCGTGCTCGTTCGCCGCCGCCTGCTCAAGAACGCGTTCGGCCGGCGGGCATCGGTCGCCCTCCTGTCGACGATGGTCGGCATCTTCGCGAACCGCTGCCTCGGTCTGCTGGACGGGCGACCCGTCGCGGCCACCTTGCGCTCCGACATGCTGCTCTGCGCGCTCGGCTTCTGCCTGCTAGGGGTGTTCTCGGCGCGCGTGTGGCTCCTGGGCGCGACCCTGCTGTTGCTCGGGGCCGTCGCGACGCTCGGCTGGCCAGAGCGCGCGGGGGACCTGTTCGGGGTCGTCGCGATCCTCGCCCTCGCGCTGGTCGCCGTGCTCGAGCGCCGCCGACAGTCCGCTCTGCGCTGAGCGCCAATGGGTGCCCAGCGCCTCGCCCCGACCTGGCAAGCCAGGCGAGCGTCTGAGGCTTCTCAGATCGTACCGGCCCGTCTAGCCTCCGGCCCATGCAACAGCCTCCGGGTTATCCGCCGGGTCCGCCTGGCTATGGTCAGGGTCCTCAGCAAGGGTGGGGGCCGCAACAAGGGGGGCCTGCCGGGTACGGCGCACCCCAGGGCGCGCCGCAAGGGTATGGGCAGCCCCAAGGGTATGGCCCGCCTCAAGGTGGCTATGGTCCGCCGCCGGCAATGGCAGCCGCGGCCGCCGGTCCGGCGCCGAAGACCGGCGTGAAGATGAGCGCGGGCCTCTACCTGGTGTTCATGATCGGAGGCCCTTTCATCGGGGCCCTGCTCACCGCCTGGGGCGCGACCGACAGCAAGGTCACCGAGCTCTTGATGTTCTCGTGGATCCCGTTCGTGTTCGGCGCGATCGCGAACTACGTCTTCATCTACAAGCAGTGGAAAGCGATCAACGACGGGCAGGCGCGCACCACGCCCGGCAAGGCGATCGGCCTGCTGTTCATCCCGCTCTTCAACATCTACTGGATCCTCAACATCTTCTTTGGCTGGCCCACCGACTACAATAAGTACCTCAAGCGCTATGGCATCCAGGCGCCCGAGCTCTCACAGGGGCTGTGGATCGGCGCGCTCTTCTTCGCGCCCTTGCACATCTGGGTCGTGCTGAAGACCTGCAAGGCCGTCAACGCGCTGCCTTCCACCTGAGCTACCCGGGAGACGCCGGCTCGTGGCAGAACGCGAGCACCATCGCGCGCTGCTCGGGCGTCTCCGGGGAGGGCAGGTGTCGCCGCTCGCGATCCGCGATTCGAAGGCGATCGAGGACGTCGAGCACGTCATCGCGCCGGGCGAGGCCTCGCCTCAAGAGCCAGCATCCGACGACCGTCCCGGTCCGTCCTAGGCCGCCGAGGCAGTGGAGGTAGACGGGGAGGTCTTGGTCGAGCGAGCGATCGATGGTGTCCAAGATGTGCTCCAGCGTCTCGTTTGTGGGGACCGATACGTCTCGGATCGCGTGCCGAATGTGCTTCGCCCCCTCTTCGAGCGCGTCCCCGTAGCGCACGAGCGGCACCCCCTGGTGTGACTCGCCGGCCTCGGTCAGGTCCACGAAGGTCCGCAGCCCTGCCTGGTACAGCTCGCGCGCGCGCTGCGTCCCAGCGCCGGGCTCGGGGCTTCCCGGATAGGCGCCAGCGAGCAGTCGCCCCTCGACGACCCAATAGCAGCGGTCCGTCGGGGGATGCGCGCCCGGGCCTGCTAGCCGAAGCGGAGAGGTCGTGCTCGAGCTCGAGTCCTTCACGTTGGGCGCGGCGTCAGGTCGTTCAGCGAGCCCGCGCGTGGATCGTGCGCCCCGTGCAGGCGGGATCCCTCGCGCCGCGCGCGTAGGCGACGCAGCGTCCCTCCTCGCAACGCGGCGGCTCGGCGAGCATGTTCGCGCAGCCGTCCTTGCACTCGTTCTTTGCGCCCCACGAGTACCATTGCTTGTTGACGGCGCCATAGCGGCAGCTGTTCACGCAGTCTTCGGCCTTCGAACAACGGTGAGCGGGGCCAGGCCCCGGGATCGGTTCGTCGTTCTTCCCGGTGCACTCGGGGGACGGCTTCCCCTGGAAGTACGCCACGCAGCGGCTCGCTTCGCAGCGGGCGGGCTCGGTCCCCTTGCTCGTGCAGCCATCCTCGCAAGCCTCACCCCCGGGGTAGGTCGCCTCGAGCCACGCGAGCGAGACAGCGCCATGCCGGCAGCTGTTAGCGCAGTCGCTGGCGACGCTGCAGCTGAACCGCTCGGGAGGAGGCGCCGGCGCGACCGCCGACAGCTTGGGGAGCGCGTCCGCGGAGGGCGCCGCGCTGGCTCGGGCCTGCGCGCTCGTCGCGGCGCTCGTCGCGGCGCTCGTCGCCGCCGCGCCGGGCGGCTCGACCGAGGGCGAGCACCCGAGCCACAAGGCGGGCAAGACGAACCGAGCTACCTTCCGAAGAGACATGGCTGCTCAGCCTATCCGAGGTTCGAGATCCACCATGAGGGCGCTGCGACATCGGCTCCTTCGCGCGTCCCACCGCCCTTCCGCCGGCGGCGCGCCGCCATTCTTGCGCCCAGCGAAGCGCTTGCGCCAAAGGGGGGCCGCGTGGCGCACAAACATCCAGAAACTACAGCCAAAAACCCTCAAAATGGAGCGGCCCAACGGTTGCAACGGAGGGCGGCGACGATGACCTCGAGAGGCGATCTCACCGGCCAGCCGGACCTCACCCACGCGCACCCGATGCGTCCGCTCCACGCGCGACGGCCCGAGTACGTGGACCTGCTTCCACCGTGCAACGAGGCCTGCCCCGCGGGGGAAGATATCCAAGGGTGGCTCGCGCTCGCGCAGGCGGGCCGGTACGAGGAGGCCTTTCAGCACCTCGTCCGTGACAACCCGCTGCCCGCGATCCACGGCAGGGTCTGCTACCACCCGTGTGAGTCGCGATGTAACCGGGCCGAGCTGGACACCTCGGTCTCGATCCACGCGGTCGAGCGCTTCCTGGGAGACCGCGCGCTCGCCGAGGGGTGGCGCCTCTCGCCAGGCGCGGCGACCGGCAAGCGCGTCCTCATCGTCGGCGCGGGGCCGAGCGGCCTCTCCGCGGCCCACCAGCTCAGACGGCTCGGCCACGACGTGGAGGTCCGAGACGCAGGCCCGGTCGCCGGCGGCATGATGTGCTTCGGGATCCCCGCGTACAGACTCCCCCGGGCGGTCATCCGAGGCGAGGTCGCGCGAATCGAGGCCATGGGGGCCCGCGTCGTCCTCAACCACAAGGTGGAGGACGTGCTTCGCGCGAAGGACGAGGGCTCGTTCGACGCGGTCTTCCTCGCCATCGGCGCTCACATCGGGAAGAAGACCGATATCCCCGCGCGAGATGCGGGGAAGGTGCTCGACGCGCTCAGCCTGCTCGCGAGCGTGGCGAGAGGTGACGCTCCCAAGCTGGGGCGGCGGGTCGCCATCTATGGCGGCGGCAACACCGCGATGGACGCCGCGCGCGTCGTCAAGAGACTCGGCTACGAGCCGCTCATCATCTACCGGCGCGATCGAGAGCACATGCCGGCGCACCCCTTCGAGGCCGACGAGGCCATCGAGGAGGGGGTGATGGTGCACTGGCTCAGGACCATCAAGGCCATCGAGGGCTCCGCGTTCACGGTCGAAGAGATGGAGCTCGACGCACAGGGCAGGGCGTGCCCCACGGGGCGAACCGAGACCCTCGAGGCAGACGCCCTCGTGCTCGCCCTGGGGCAAGACGTCGACACGGAGCTGCTTCGGCGTGTCCCCGGCGTCGAGCTCCAGAAAGACGGCGTGGTCAAGGTCGGGCCCGATCTGATGACGGGCCACCCCGGGATCTTCGCGGGCGGCGATATGGTCCCGTCCGAGCGAACCGTGACGATCGCGGTCGGCCACGGCAAGAAGGCGGCCCGCGCCATCGACGCGTTCCTGCGGGGAGAGCAACATCGGCCGCGGGAGAAGGCCCGGGTGGTCGGCTTCCGCGACCTCCACGTCTGGTACTCGACGGAGGCAGACCGCACCGTGCAGCCTCACCTCGAGGGCCCGCGCCGCATCGAGAGCTTCGACGAGATCGTCGGGGGGCTCAGCGAGCCCGCGGCGACGTTCGAGGCCAAGCGCTGCCTCTCGTGCGGAAACTGCTACGAGTGCGACGGCTGCCTCGGGGCGTGCCCCTCCGGCGCCGTGATCAAGCTCGGCCGCGGGAGCCGCTATCGCTTCGACTATGACCGCTGCACGGGCTGCGCGGTGTGCGCCGAGCAGTGCCCGGTGGACGCCATTCGCATGAGCCCGGCGCCCACCACGGAGGGGCGATAGCCATGGCACGAGCGTTCGCCACGATCGACGGGAACGAGGCCGCCGCGTCCGTCGCGTATCGGCTCAATGAGGTGTGCGCGATCTATCCCATTACGCCGTCCTCGACGATGGCCGAGCTAGCCGACCAATGGTCCGCCGAGCGCAAGCCGAACGTCTGGGGCTCGGTGCCCACCGTCGTGGAGATGCAGAGCGAAGGCGGTGCGGCAGGCGTCGTGCACGGCGCGCTCCAGGCAGGGGCGCTCACCACGACGTTCACGGCGTCGCAGGGCCTGCTGCTCATGATCCCGAACATGTACAAGATCGCTGGGGAGCTCACCCCCGCGGTCTTTCACGTGGCCGCGCGGGCCATCGCGACGCACGCCTTGAGCATCTTCGGGGATCACTCCGACGTCATGAGCGTGCGCTCGACCGGCTTCGCGCTGCTCTGCTCCTCGTCGGTCCAGGAGGCGCACGATTTCGCCGCCATCGCGCAGGCCGCGACCTTGCGGTCGCGCGTGCCCTTCGTCCATTTCTTCGACGGCTTCCGTACCTCCCACGAGGTGGCGAAGATCGAGCTCCTCTCGGACGCCGATCTGCGCGCGCTGGTCGACGAGAGCCAGGTGCTCGCCCATCGCAAGCGAGCCCTCTCGCCCGAGCACCCGGTCGTCCGAGGGACCGCCCAGAACCCCGACGTCTTCTTCCAGTCGCGGGAGGCGAGCAGCCCGTTTCATGCGGCCGTGCCCAACCTGGTCGCGGAGTGTATGGACGAGCTCGCGAACCGCACGGGCCGGCGCTACGCCCCGTTCGACTACTTCGGGGACCCGAACGCGGAGCGAGTGCTCATACTCATGGGGTCGGGGGTCGAGACCGCTCGCGAGACGATCGACGCCCTGCGCGCCCTCGGCGAGCGGGTGGGCGTCGTCCAGGTGCACCTCTACCGGCCGTTCGACGCGAGGCGTTTCCTCCACGCCCTGCCCACCTCGGCGCGGTCCGTCGCCGTCCTCGATCGCACGAAGGAGCCCGGCGCCCCCGCAGAGCCTCTCTATATGGACGTCGCGCTCGCCCTGTCGGAGGCCCAGGGGCGCACCGCGCCGCAGCTGATCGGCGGTCGCTATGGCCTCGGCTCGAAGGAGCTGACCCCTGCGATGATCAAGGCCGTCTTCGACGAGCTCGGCAAGGTCGCCCCGAAGCGCCGGTTCACGGTGGGGATCGACGACGACGTCTCCGGCTCGAGCCTCAGCGTCGACCCAGGGTTCGTCACCGAGTCCGAGCGGACCGTCCGCGCGGTCTTTTTTGGGCTGGGCTCGGACGGGACCGTCGGCGCCAACAAGAACAGCATCAAGATCATCGGGTCAGAGGCCGGCTACGCCCAGGGCTACTTCGTCTACGACTCCAAGAAGTCGGCTCTCAGACGATCTCACACCTGCGCTTCGGTCCCGATCCGATCCGCTCCGCCTACCTGGTGCAGCGGGCGAGCTTCGTCGCGTGCCACCAATGGGGGCTGCTCGAGCGCACGGACGTGCTCGAGCACGCTGCGCAGGGCGCGACGCTGCTGCTCGACGCGCCGTACGGCCCGAGCGAGGTCTGGGACCAGCTGCCGCACGACGTCCAACAGCGCATCCTCCAGCGAGGCATCGCGCTCTGGGTGATCGACGCGGGCGAGGTCGCGAGGCGGGCCGGGCTCGGCGGGCGCACGAACACGATCATGCAGACGTGCTTCTTCGCGATCTCGGGCGTCTTGCCCCGAGAGGCCGCCCTCGCGAAGATCCGCGGCGCCATCGAGAAGTCCTATGCGGTGAAGGGCCGAGAGGTCGTGCGCAAGAACTTCGAGGCGGTCGACCTGACCCTCTCGAGCCTGGCCCGCGTGCCGGTCCCCGAGGCGGTCACCAGCCGTCGCTACCGGCTCCCGCTGGTCGGGGACCACGCGCCCCCCTTCGTCCGCGAGGTGACGGCGAGGATGATGGCTGGCCGCGGTGACGAGCTGCCGGTCAGCGCCTTCCCCGTCGACGGGACCTACCCATCCGGCACGGCGCGCTGGGAGAAGCGGGGGATCTCTCGGGTGGTCCCGGTCTGGGAGCCAGACGTCTGCATCCAGTGCGGAAACTGCTCCCTGGTTTGTCCGCACGCGGTCATTCGCGCCAAGTTCTATCCGGACAAGCGGCTCGAGGGGGCGCCCGCTCCTTGGAAGAGCGCCCCCATCGACGCTCGCGGCTTCCCCGAGATCCGCTACTCCCTCCAGGTATACGTAGACGATTGCACCGGCTGCGCCCTGTGCGTCGAGGTCTGTCCCGCCCGCGACAAGCAGGACTCCAGCCGCCGGGCCATTAACATGGCGGCGAAGGACCCGGTCGTCGCGGCAGAGCGCGAGAACATCCAGTTCTTCGAGTCGCTGCCCTGGAACGACCGCAGCCGAGTCGACTTCTCCACGGTGCGCGGCGCGCAGTTCCTCGAGCCGCTCTTCGAGTTCTCCGGCGCCTGCGCGGGCTGCGGCGAGACCCCGTACCTCAAGCTCGCGTCGCAGCTCTTCGGAGACCGCATGGTGACGGCGAACGCGACCGGCTGCTCGTCGATCTACGGCGGCAACCTGCCGACGACTCCGTGGGCGAAGAACGCCGCGGGCCGCGGCCCCGCGTGGTCGAACTCGCTGTTCGAGGACAACGCCGAGTTCGGGCTGGGCTTGCGCCTGGCCGCCGACGCGCATTTGGAGCAGGCGCGAGGGCTCGCCCTGGAGCTTCAGGACCTCATCGGCCGCGAGCTGGTCGCAGAGATCCTCGGCGCCAAGCAGCGGCTCGAGAGCGAGCTCCGCGCCCAGCGAGCCCGCGTCGACGAGCTCAAGAAGCGCCTCACGGCCCGAGCGGGCCCGCGACCGCTGGCGCTCTTGTCGGTGGCCGATCACCTGGTGCGGCGCAGCGTCTGGATCGTAGGCGGGGACGGGTGGGCCTACGACATCGGCGCGGGAGGGCTCGACCACGTGCTCGCGAGCGGCAGAGACGTCAACGTCCTGGTCCTCGACACGGAGGTCTATTCGAACACGGGTGGCCAGGCGTCGAAGGCGACGCCGCTCGCGGCCGTCGCGAAGTTCTCGGCGGGGGGGAAGTCTACGGGCAAGAAGGATCTGGCCCTGCAGGCGATCTCCTACGGAGACGTCTACGTCGCGAGGGTGGCGTTCGGAGCGAACCCGCAGCAGACGCTGCTCGCGCTGCGAGAGGCGGAGGCCTACCCGGGACCGTCGCTGGTCATCGCGTACAGCCATTGCATCGCGCACGGCATCAACATGCAGCACGGGCTCTCGCAGCAGTCGCTGGCGGTGAGCTCTGGGTATTGGCCGCTGCTCCGCTACAACCCGGCGGCGCGCGCGAGCGGGGAGAACCCGTTCTCGCTGGACTCGGGCGCGCCCCGCACCCGCTTCCGGGAGTACGCCTACAACGAGCTCCGCTACCGCATGCTGCAGCAAGCGAGCCCGACCCACGCCGAGGAGCTGATGAAGCGAGCAGAAGAGGCGGTCACGCGGCGCTGGGCGACCTACGCCGAAATGGCGGGGCGAGGGGGTTGAGTCATGGTCGATCTCAGCACGAGGTACATGGGCCTGCCGCTCGAACACCCGCTCGTAGCGTCCGCTGGGCCGCTGACGAAGGAGCTCGACGGCATCAAGCGCCTGGAGGACGGCGGCGCGGCGGCGATCGTCATGTTCTCCCTCTTCGAGGAGCAGATCCGCCATGAGGCAGCCGCCGCCGAGCACCTGTCCGAGGTGGGGTCCGAGAGCTTCGCCGAGTCGCTCTCGTACTTCCCATCGATCGGAGGCTTCCAGGTCGGGCCGGAGCGCTACCTCGAGCTCGTCCGGCGGGCGCGCGAGTCGGTCGGCGTCCCGATCATCGCGAGCCTCAATGGGTCGAGCGACGACGGCTGGGTCGAATACGCGCGCCTGCTGTGCCAGGCGGGCGCGGCCGCCATCGAGCTGAACGTGTATTTCGTGCCGGCCGACCCCTCCCTCACGGGCGCCAACGTCGAGCAGCGCTACCTCGACATCCTCGGCGCGGTGAGGTCGGAGGTGCCGGTCCCGGTCGCGATCAAGCTCGGTCCGTTCTTCAGCTCGTTCGCCAACATGGCCAAGCGGCTGGACGACGCCGGGGCGGACGGGCTCGTGCTGTTCAACCGCTTCTATCAGCCCGACTTCGACCTCGAGCGCCGCGAGGTCGTGCCGGCCCTCGAGCTGAGCACCCCTCGCGAGGCGCGCCTGCCCCTGTTGTGGCTGGGCGTGCTGCACGGGCAGCTGCGCGCGAGCCTCGCGGCTTCGACCGGCGTCGAGTCGCCCGTCGAGGTCGTCAAGTATCTGCTCGCGGGCGCTGACGTGGTGATGACCACCTCGTCGCTGCTGCGGCACGGCGCCGGGCATCTGGCTGAGCTTCGCGCGGGGCTCGAGACGTGGCTCTCGGCTCACGACTACGCGTCGGTCGCTCAGGCGCGTGGGTCGATGAGCCACCGCAAGGTCAGCGACCCAACGGCGTTCGAGCGGGGAAACTACGTTCGGGCGCTCGAGAGCTACGACTCGCGGCGTCCTTCCAGGTAGTCGCGACCGGTCAAAGCCACGGCCGGACCCGGGTGTGTTCATGGTGCGGCCGCGCGGCGATGCTAGCTAACTGGCATGCGCTCGCTCCTCGCCAGAAACTCAGGGGCTTGTGTCCTCGCGCTCGCGCTCGGGTGCGGCGCAGACCTCCAGGTCGTCGACGATGACGGAAGAGGTGGCGGCGGCGCGTCAGGGCTGGGGGGAGGTGGCGCCGGGGGGCACGGCGGGGGCGAGAGCGCCCCGCTCGCGGTTTGCTCGGACATCGTCGAGGTGGGTGGCCCCGTCATCGTGCCTCTGGGCGGCAGCCTCGAGCTCGACAACCCTCAGCTCGGCTATGGCCCGAGCGACGGCGCCGTGCGCCTGGCCGTCAGCGGGAGCGTTGGCGGCGAGCGCGGCCTCGGCGCCACGACCTTCGAGCCTTGGGGGGCGTGGCCACCGGCCCTGGAGGCGCCCGCGCTCTGGCCGTTCCCTCACCACGATATGGTGCTCGATCGCGGTCCGGGCGGCGCGACGGCGCTCGCCGGAGACTGGGACGAGATGTGGCTCCTCGACCTCGAGGGCGGCGCCGAGCCTCTCTTGCTCCCGGGCACGGAGGCCGTCCCGACCTTCCTCGTTCACAGCGGCGAGGCGCGTCTGTGGCACCGGCGCACCGAATCGAGCCACTTCGAGCAGAGCGCCGCCCTCGAGAGCTATTCGCCTGCGACCGGTGTCGCCCGCGAGGACGCCGACGTCTGCGGGTCGTACGAAGGCCGCGCGTCCGCGATGCCCGACGGCTTCATCGTGCTCGTGGAGCGCTTCGGCGCGATGCCGGCCTGCGACGGCCCTTGGCCGCGGACGCTCGAACGATATCGCTTCGTCGATGGCTCGGGGGCGGAGGTCGAGCGCACGGGCGCCACCGAGGTCCTCTCCCGGTCCTACCAGGCGCAGCTGACGGCGCGCTCCGACGGCGCGTGGCTCATCGACCAGCCGGCGCCCGACTACGAGGAGGGACCTTTCCACGTGCTTCGCCTCGACGCGGACGCAGCGCCTGTCGACGGGGAGTGGCTCAAGCTGACCTCTCCCTACGAGCGTGACGCGCGGTTCGCGTTCGCGGCGCACGGCGACGGTGTGGTCGCCGCTTGGGTCGGGGTGATCGAGCCTGTCCTGCACCTTCAGGTCCTCGAGCCCGACGGCGTGCGCTCTGCGTTTCGCACGTTCAAGGTGCCCCTCGGGCTCGATCCTGAGCAGATCGCGCCCATGGTGCTGCTCAGCTCACCGGACCGACGGTCGATCCTCGTGCTACGGCAAGTTGCGACTGGCGACCTCTCGGGCGCTCGGCTCGAGCTGCGCAGGTACGACTGTGTCGAAGGGGGGTGAGCCGCCTCACCGGTACATCCGGTCGATGCGCTCTTGGGGCGAACGCCGATCGAAGAGCAGCAGCGCCACGCTGAACGCCCACTCGGCGGGCTTCATCGCGAGGAACACCAGGTCGGCCAGCCACGGCCAGCGGATGAGCCGGCTCACCGGGAGCCCGAGCGCGTCGTAGGTGGCGCGCGCGAAGCGGCCGAAGCGCGGCCACCGCTCGTGCAGGAGGTCCTCGAACGCGTTCGCCGTGGCGAGCTGGCGGTTCACGAGGATGGGTGTCCCCCGCCGCTTACCGACTCGCTCTGGGCGCACCAGCCACGTGTGACCGCGCGCCGCGACCGTGCAGAGGTAATGGCACCCTCCGGGGACCCGCGTCACATCGACCTGAGAGAGGGTGAACGTGCAGGTCTTGGTGAAGACCTCGAGCGCGGCCGCTGGGCGCCCGGCGGCGAGCGCGTGGAGGACCGCGTACACGCCGACGAGCGCAGGCGAGGCCAGGAGGACGCGGAGCAACAAACCTCGATGGACGACGAGCGGCGCCTCGGGGGCGGGACGCT
This sequence comes from Polyangiaceae bacterium, assembly GCA_016719945.1. Lineage (GTDB taxonomy): Bacteria > Myxococcota_A > Polyangia > Polyangiales > Polyangiaceae > Xiheicaenibacterium. Next base: position 165,339 of record JADJYE010000035.1, read on the forward strand.
CGGCGTCACGATAGGCTGGCCGGCGCCGCTCGATCCAGCCAGCGGCGAGCGCCTCGCCTCCTCGGCGCCTGAGCCGCGCTTGGATCTCCACCCCCAGCAGGAGGATGGTGAGCAGCGGCGCCAAGCAGGGGAAGAAGACGGGGGGCAAGACGAGGCCGACGAGCAGCCACGAGCCGAAGTGAACGGCCACCACCGCGTGCACCAGGACTCCGGCGCCGAGGATGGAGCACAACAGCAGCTCCCCTGTCGGGCGCAGCGCCTCGGGCCGGCGCCGCGAGATCGCGTACGCGACGCCCACGGCGGCGTGCAGCCCGACGAGGACGTAGACGCCTGGCGCCGCGAGCGGCCGGAAGACGTCCGGCTGGCAGCCGTCGCTGACGCACGACGCCTCGCCGAAGGCGAAGTTGTACGCGAGCCCCCACAGCGGCGCGATCGCCAGGACGAGCCAGTCCGCGGCGGTGCGGGCGCCGCTCGCGTACGCGCTCTTCGTCAGGATCCCGCGGCGCACCCGCACGATGAGCCACACCCACGCCCCGAACGCCCCGCACAGCCCCAGCAGCGCGCATACGGGGTGCAACACCCCGAAGCTCGCGCCCACGACGAGCAGCGGCGGGCTCGCAAAGCCGGTGGCGAGCAACAGGGCGAGGGCGGTCGCCTCCAGGGACGACGCGCTGGATCGAGGCTCGAGCTCGCTCATGGTGAGAGACTGACCCGCCTCGGTGGCCTCGCCTTGGAGGCGGCGTGGAGAGCCGGTGGAGGTCTCGGGGAGCGCGTGCCTCGCGTCAGTACGCGCGTCGAGGATCGGGTTGACGCTCGGGGCGCGGTGACCGAAGAGGCCCTATGGCTCGTGTACGCAGGCGCCCGGCCCAGCGAGGCTCGTGATGGATCGCGACGTCATCGTCATCGGCGGCGGGCTCGCAGGAGTCTCCGCGGCCGTCGTGCTCGCGGAGCGTGGCTTGTCGGTCTCACTCGTCGAGCGCCAGCGGTTTCTGGGGGGCCGCGCCGGGGCGTGGACCGAGACGCTGGCCGACGGCGCCTCATTCGAGATGGAGCGCGGGTTTCACGCGTTCTTCCGCCACTACCACAACGTCCGCGCGCTGATCCGTCGCGTCGATCCCTCGCTGTCGATCCTGACACCCCTCGACGACTACCCGCTGCTCGGCCCGGGGGGCGAAGGAGTCCTTCTCCGGGCTCCCGAAGACGACGCCGCTCAACATCCTCGAGCTCGTGCGGCGGTCGCCGACGATCCGCTTCTGGGATCTGCGCCACGCGGACCTCAAGGTCGCGCGCTCATTGCTCGCGTTCGATCCGATCGACACGTACGCGCGCCTCGACACGACCACCGCGAAGGACTTCCTCGACGGGCTGCGGTTCCCGCCGAAGGCACGTCAGATGCTCTTCGACGTCTTCGCGCACTCCTTCTTCAACCCGGACGACGACTACTCGGCGGCCGAGCTGTGCGCGATGTTTCACTACTATTTCACGCGCAACCCCGAGGGGCTCGTGTTCGACGTCATGAACGAGCCCTTCAGCGTCGGCCTGTTCCGGCCGCTGCAGCAGCTCCTCGAGCGCCGCGGGGTGGAGGTGCTGCTCGGCGCAACGGCCGAGCGAGTCGAGCGCGAGGGGGACGCCTACCTCACGCGCTTCACGGGCGGCGAGGGCTCGAGCGAGCGCCGCGCCCGATCCGTCGTGCTGGCGCTGACCGTGCCCGCGCTGAAGGGGCTGGTCGGCGCGTCGCCTGCGCTCGCCTCGCTCGCGCCTGCGCTCGCCTCGCTCGACGTGACCTGGCCCCTTCGTCGTCTGGCGCCTCTACCTCGATCGACCTTGCCGCGCGGATCGCGCGCCGTTCGCCGGGACCACCGGGCTCGGCATGCTCGACAACGTCTCCCTCTATGAGCGCTTCGAAGGCGAGAGCCGACGGTGGGCGGCGAAGACCGGAGGGAGCGTGGTCGAGCTCCACGCGTACGCCGTGCCACCCGACTGCACCGAAGAGGCCGTTCGACGCGATCTGCTCGCGGCGCTTCACGAGGTGTACCCAGAGACGGTGGGCGCGGGTGTCATCGACGAGCGGCTGCTCTGGCGCGCCGACTGTCCGGCGTTCAGGCCTGGCTCTCACGCAGGCCGCCCGGGCATCGCGACTGCGCTGCCCGACGTGCTGCTGGCCGGAGACTTCGTGAAGCTGCCTTTCCCCAGCGCGTTGATGGAGCGCGCTGTCTCATCGGGGTTCCTCGCGGCCAACGAGATCCTCGCACGGCGAGGTCTGCCCCCGGAGCCCGTCCGACACGGTCCGCTCAAGGGGCTCTTGCCGGCGTCGCTCGCCCGCTGAGCCTCGACGGGGCGTCAGAACCTCCACGCGAGCGAGACCATCCCGCCGTCGGGGCCGACGGCCGGCAGGATCGAGACCTCGTCGAGCGGGGCCGGCTCTTCCTTGTCGGCGGGCTGTCGCGGCCCCGCATCGGGCGACGTCGACGCGAGCCGCTCGGGCGGATCGACGAGGAACAGCCCGAGCCCGGTGATGAGCAGCGCGCCGGCGGCCCCGCCCGTCACCGCCGCGCCGATCACGAGGCGACCTCGATCTTCGCGAGCGCCTTCGTAGGCAGCGAGGTCCTCCGGCTCGAGGCCCGAGCGCTTCTGCTGATCGAGCAGCTCGTTCGCGGTGCTCTGCGCCTGGAAGGCGAAGCCTGTCGTCACCCCGGAGGTGATCGCGGCGGCTCCCGCCATCGCGAAGACCACGTACGAGAGGTCGCGCTGCGTCGTCGTCTCGAGCGTCAGGCTCGCGGTCACCCTCCCCGCGCGCGGTACGTCGAGGGTGACGCTCTTGGATTTGTGCCCAGTCAGCTCGGCCACGACGACGTGCCTCCCCGGGATGAGCTCCAGCGCGCTCGCCAGCGGCGCCTCGCCCACGAAGCGGCCGCCGACGTGCAGATCCGCCCCGCTCGTCGTCGCGATCTCCACCGCGCCGGGACGCTCGCGCAGCTCGGCTGTAATGGGAGACAGCTCGTTCGCGGCGGCGTCCACCTCGAGCTTCTCCTCGAAATGACCCGGCGCGCGGATGACGAGCGTGTGTTTGCCGGGCGCGATCTCGAGGGCCTTGTTGGCGGGGGCCTCGGCGCCGCCGTCGACGCTCACCGTGGCGCCTTCGGTCATCGACGACACGTAGAGGCGGGTCTTCTTGCCGGCGGGCTCGATGGGCGTTGCCGGCGTCGCCGGCTTGGGCGCGCTTCCCGCCGCCCCCTCGAGCTCGCCCAGCCACTTGTTGGCCTCGGCCCGGCGCTTTCCGTCCTGAACCAGCGACAGGAACTCGCGATAGAGGCGGATCGCCTCGTCTCGGTGGCTCGGCGCGCGTGTCTCGTTGAACAGGCGCCGGTGCGCTTGTGCCATCGAGAACAAGAGGCCGTCTCGCTTCACGAGCCCGTAGGCCTGCTCGAAGGCCTCCAGCGCCACGTCGAACTGGCCGCGGTCGTAGGCGCGTCCCCCGGCGTCGAATAGCGCGCGCGCCTTCGCTGTCGCGTCGGCCGGCGCGGCAGCAGGCTGCGCCCACGCAGCGCTCGCAAAGAGCAGGCTCGCGCCGCAGACTGCGGAGCCCCAGCCGATCCGAGAGGCTCGGCCGCGCATCACTCACGCTCCTGCTGCGCGAGCTCTTCGACGGACAGTCCGCGGTGGATCACCGTTTCGTACGCGCGCAGCGACGCGAGATCGGGGACACCGTCCCCGTCGAAGTCTCCGAACGCCACGGCGGCGGTCGGCGGTGCGCCTTCGAGCGCCGTAGTGCAGGTCGAGGACTCGCACAGCAGCGGGCCTTGGCTGCTCCCGAGCCCGAGGTACGGGGCGTCGCTCGTGCCAGCGAAGAACGTGAAGGGCGTCACACCCTCAGGGACCTCGAGGGCCCCCTCGGTGAAGGAGCCATCGTCGTCTTGCCAGAAGGAATAGATGGCAGATCCCTCATCGAGCGACAGGCGCCCGACGACGTCGGAGAGGCTGTCCCCGTCGACGTCGAAGACTGCGACGTTCGAGTCCGCGTAGCTGAAGATCCGATACGCGGGTGTCCACGCCTCGTCGCCTGGTGCGAGGAGCCAAGGCACGGTGAGCGTGGAGCTGGAGCCGATGTGCGCCGTGAACTCGAAGCCGTCTCCCCGCCTGAGGCCAAGGTAGAACCCTGGGGTCACGACGCGCGTCCCTGCCGTCTCGGGCCCCAACGTGGCCGCCCAGACCACGACGTCGAGCTGCCCATCGGCGTCGAAATCACCGGTCGCGAGGCTGCCGCTCATGATGGCGGTCACCGCCTCGGCCTCGTCCATCGGCGCGATCGGGAAGAAGCGAGTGCCGACGATGTCAGCGTCCGGTCCCGTGTCGAGGGCGCGGAGCTGCAGCGCGCCCTCCCAATACGTGAGCACCAGCACGTCCTCCCTGGGCAGCTCGACAGAGCCCTCCTCTGGCACCTCGAGCAGCGCGGCGGTGACCGGAACGAGCCCGTTGTTGGTGACCACCGAGCCCTCGCTCACCAGCGAGGGGATCGAATCGAGCAGCGGGTAGGCACACTTGAGCTGCCGTGAGGCCGCGCCGATGAACACGCCCGCGCGCCGCGCCGCGCCGTCCCCGCAGGTGGTCATCACCCCGAAGTCGTCGATGCCGTCGAAGTCGGGGAAGCGGATGAGGCGGCCGGCGACGGCCTCGAAGCTGCCCGGCAGCGCCCCGAGCGGCTGCAGGTCGTCCGCGTGGCCGAAGGGAACTCCCCACAGGATCGAGAGGTCCGCGTCGTCCCCGCAGCCTCGCTCTTCGGACGCCCGGCCGAGCACCAGGGTGTCGGTGACGTCGTCCCCGTCGAAGTCCCCGGCGACGAGCTGGCGAGTCGGCTTGTCGGTGACGACGCGGGAGGGGTTCACGTTCGTCCCGTCGCCGTCCAGCCGGAAGAGATCGAGCCCGGTCGCTGCCTCGGAGCCCGCTACCATGAAGCCCGCGTTCACGTCGATCATCGCGCTCGTCCACGGCGCGAAGCTCGTGTTCGTCGCGATCACGCTGAAGCAGCCTTGCGTGAGCGGCATCGGCCCACAAAGCGGGACGCCGAAGGTCAGGGCTGCGGGCTCCACGACGACCGGGAGGTCTCCACCAAGCTCGTAGACCCCCATCGCGACGGGCGTCCGCGCGGCGATCGCGTCCGCGCTGGCTGGCAGCTCCTCGGGGCCGAAGACGACATATTCATAGGCGTCGAGCACCAGCTCGCCTTGAGCGTCGAGGCGCGAGGTCCGGATGAAGATCTGCCCTTGCGCGCCGAGCTCTGCGTGCCCCAGGATCGTCGCCCCGTTGCTCTTCTTCATCGCGAACGGGCCCGCCAGCAGGCGTCGGCCCGTCGCGCCGAAGTGAGCCAGCGGCCGCGGATCACGTCGCGCCTCGTCGATGTGCGGCTCGAGCACCAGGATGCGATCGCCCGCCGCGCTGTCGCCGGAGAGCCCGATGGCGATCTCGTCGTTGGGCAGAGGGACCACCCCGATGTAATCCTCGAGCTCGAGGTCGGCGAGGGTGATGCCGACGACCGAGCCGAGGCCGTAGCCGTCGATGACGGCCACGTTGAGGGTGGGATCGCTCGCGAACTGGATCTCGAGATCGCCTCCCACCTCGGTGAGCAGGCCCTCGACGTGGAACCCCGTGTAGTCGAGCAGCGCGGCTTGATCGAACGCGGCCGCAGACGCGGGGATGGCGAACGGTCGGCTCTCTGTCTCCACGGGCAGAGGGGCGTAGCCCTTCGGCGTGAAATTCCTGCCGGTGTTGCGCATCACCAGGAGCCCTGAAAAATCAGGGATGATCACCTCGGGGCGGCCGTCGCCCGAGAGGTCCCCTGTGGTGCTCGGCAAGAGCGCGATGGGCGTCGACAGCGCCAGGGTCTCCCGCAGCGTCCCCCCCGGGTCGAAGGTGTGGAGGCGAGCCTCCGGCGCGAGCGGTCGCGACACCAGCAGGTCGTCGACCCCGTCGCCGTCGAAGTCCTCGACCGACGCGTCGATCCCTGTCGTCTCGAGCTGCAGCATCGGCGTCTGCGCGAAGGTCCACGTGGGGCGCCTGCACACGCCGTCGACCCCCGGACCGTACCCCCTCGGGCAGTCGTGATCGTCGTCGTGGAGGTAGAGGCACGCCGCGCTCGTCCCCGGCTGACCGCACAGCGTCTCCCCACCCGTGACGCTGACCTCCCTGCCGAACGTGTCGCACGCCTCCCAGCCCTCGACGACCGTGTTCCCGCACTCGTCGGGCCGGATCTCGGGGAGGTCGTCGCAAGCGGCGCCCGCGAGGGCGGTGCCCACGCACAGCAGGCCCGCGAGCGCGACCCGGAAGCGATAGGGGCTCATCGGGCCCGATGGTAGCGGCCGGCGTCGTTCGTCGCGACCCCAACGAGCGCGGGAACTGGGCTCGATTGCGCTTGTCTCAGGGGCATGCGGCGGGCGTGGACGTCGGCGCTTTGCGCCGTTGGGGCTCTCTTTGTGTCGTGTTCCCGCGAGCCCGGGCTCGGTGGAGCGCCGTTGGTCGCGACCCCGGCGTTCGTCGCGCTCGAGGACCCCGGGCTCGCCGAGTCTCCGGTGACGCGGGCACCGTTCTCTCTCACGGCCTCCGATGGAACCGGGCTCACGCTGCTCGCCGTGCGCGCCGAGGCGGTGGTCGACGACCCGCTCGCGCTGTCGCAGGTGCACATGACCTTCGAGAACCCGACGAACCGCCTGATCGAGGGGCGCTTCACCTTCACGCTGCCCGAGGGCGCGGCGCTCAGTCGCTTCGCGATGAAGGTGAACGGCCGCTGGCAAGAGGGCGAGGTCGTCGAGAAGCAGCGTGCCCGCGTGACCTACGAGGAGTTCTTGCATCGTCGTGTGGACCCTGCGCTGCTCGAGCAGGGCGCGGGCAACGAGGTGTCTGTCCGCATCTTCCCCATCCCAGCCGGCGCGGAGCGAGAGATCCTCGTCGCCTACTCGGAGACGCTGCCCTCGAGCGAGCCGTATCGTCTTCGACTCGGCGGGCTGCCGGCGATCGGGCTGCTCGACGCGCGCATCTTCGTCGGAGCCAAGATGGTGCTCTCGGCGCGCACCGAAAATGAGGTGCCGGCTGGCGATCTCGTCCTGCCCCCGTCGTCTTGGGCGAGAGGTCCCTCGTCGGGCGTCCGCGCGGAGAAGGCCATCGTGGCGCGCGTGCGGCTCCCCCTCGATGGCGCGGCCTCCGAGGCGATCGACAGCGCCGTCGTGCTCGTCGACACGAGCGCGTCGCGCGTGCTCGATCTGGGGCAGGAGGTGGCTGCCCTGCGCGCTCTCGCGCAGGGGCTCCCGAAGGACGCCAGGCTCAGGGTCGCGTGCTTCGATCAGACGATCGCGCCCATCTACGAGGGGCCCGCGTCGGGGCTCGGCGAGGACCACCTCGCGAAGATCAAGTCGCGCCGCGCGCTCGGCGCGTCGGATCTCGAACGCGCCCTGCGTTGGGCGCACGACACGACCAAGCTCGACCCTTCGCTCACGCACCGGTTGATCGTCATGTCGGATGGTGTCGCGACCGCAGGCGAACAGGACGAGGCGGCGCTCGCAGAGCTCGCCTCGAGGCTCTCGGCCCGAGGCTTCTCTCGCGCCGACGCGCTCTCCATCGGCGGCATCAAGAGCGAGCCGTCGCTCGAGCGGATCGTGAAGGGAGGGCTCCCCTCCGCGGGGGTCGTGGTCGCCCTCGAGAAGGGGCCGCAGGCCGTGCTCGCGAAGCTCACGACCAAGACCCTCCCGGCGCAGCCTGTCACCGTCCCCGGCGCGTCGTGGTCGTATCCCAAGCAGGTCTTCGCTCAACCCGGTGACGAGATCACCGTCTACGCCGAGCTCGGCGTGGCCACCGCCCCACCCACCGTCAAGGTGGGCGCTTCGACGTTCGAGCCCACGCTCATCGCTTCGTCGGCGCCGCTCGTCGCGCGCACGCTCGCCGTCGCGAAGATCCGCGAGCTGGAGGCGACCGAGGGCGATGGCGCGCGGCAGAAGATCATCGAGCTCTCGACCCAGCATCGGGTGGTCAGCGAGCACACCAGCATGCTCGTGCTCGAGACCGAGCGCGATTACCAGCAGTTCAAGATCGACCGAACCTCCAAGGTCGACGTGCTCGGGGTGGTCGACGGCCGCGCCGCGGTGCTCTCTCAAGATCGTTTCTCGGGCGAGCTCGCGGTCACCAGCGCGAGCCCGGGCGTGGCGGCTCCAGCGCCCGTCGCCGCGACGGTCTCGGGCAACCTGTGGGGCTCCGAGATCGGCGACGCGTTCGGCGCGGGGGGGCTGGGCCTGTCGGGGATCGGCGAGGGCGGGGGCGGCGTGGGCCTCGGCAACGTGGGCACTGCTGGCGCGAGCGCGGGCGTCAGCTCGGGGGCCAGCTTCGGCCTCGGGCACAGCCTGCCCTCGGGCGGCGGGAAGGCTCCGAAGGTCCGCATGGGCGCGACCCAGGTGTCGGGTCGCCTTCCTCCCGAGGTCGTGCAGCGCATCGTGCGGCAGAACTTCGGCCGGATCCGGGCTTGCTACCAGGAGGCCTTGCGTACCAGCCCGAGCTTGCAAGGGCGCGTGGTGGTGCGCTTCAAGATCGCGAAGGACGGGAGCGTCACCGACGCGACCGGGCAGGGCTCCGATCTCCCTTCGCCCGCCGTGATCGCCTGCATCGTGCAGGTCTTCCGATCGCTCAGCTTCCCCGCGCCGGAGAGCGGAACGGTGATCGTCTCGTACCCGATCATGCTCGCGGAGGGCTCGGACACCGAAGCCCCGCCGGCCTCCTTGCCGATCCCGGTGGCGCGCCGCTCGGCGAGCCTGCTCGACCCTCCTGCCCCGCCGCCAGCCGCCCCCTACTCGGGCGCCTTCGGAGAGGTCATGGCTGCGCTCGCGAAGCAGGACAAGCCCTCGGCGTGGAACGCCGCCTGGAAATTCCGCGCGGCGTCGCCCACCGACGTCCTCTCGTTCGTCGCCCTGGGCGAGGCAGCCGAGGCCGCCGGCGAACAGGAGCTCGCCGCCCGTGCGTACGGCTCGCTCATCGATCTGTGGTCGTATCGGGTGGACATGCGCCGGTTTGCTGCGCAACGCCTCGAGCGGATCGGGGGCAGCTCCCCCATGTCGCTCGCGGTGGACTCTTATGACAAGGCGCTCGCGGATCGCCCCGACCACGTGACGAGCGGTCGAGGCCGCGCGCTCGCGCTGCTCAAGGTCGGCAAGCCGCGCCAGGCGTTCGAGGCCGTGGAGGCGGCGCTCGCGGTCGCCGAGAAGGGCGTCCGGTCGGTCGGCGCGCTCGAGGTCCTGCGCGCGGACCTCGGCCTCGCGGGCGCGGCTTGGGTCGCCGCCGAGCCCGACAAGCGCCTCATCATCCTCGATCGGCTCGGCACCCGCGGCGCCAACCTGGAGGTCAAGCCGAGCCTGCGGTTCGTGCTCGTGTGGGAGACCGACACGAATGACGTCGACCTTCACGTCACCGACGCGGAGGGCGGTCACGCCTACTACTCCCACCGCTCTCTCTCGTCGGGGGGGATGATGTCTCCCGACGTCACCACTGGCTATGGTCCGGAGATGTACGCGGTCTCCAAAGACAAGGGCGACTTCGCGTTCCCGTTCGGCCTGTCGGTGCACTACTTCGCGCGAGGCGCGATGGGCTTCGGGATGGGCAAGGTCGAGATCATTCGGCACGACGGAGCTGGCCAGGTCTCCTTCGAGGACCGGCCGTTCGTGCTGATGACCGATCACGCCAAGGTCGATCTGGGTGCGGTGACCGCGACCGGGAAGAAGGGCTGAGGTCTGGGCCTCAAGCCGGGGTCGACTCGAAGAGCGTCGCCCCGACCTGCGCGCGCAGCGGCTTGAGCGCGGCGGAGATCGTCTGGCGCGTCTTGTCGCGCAGCGCGGCCAGGTCTTCCGGGCCGAGCCCCGTGGTCGGGATCGGGGAGAGCACCTTCACGACGGCGTCCGCTCGCCCGAGGTAGGGGGCCTCGCGCAGCAGACAGTTGCGAGTGCCGGCGATCGCCATCGGAAGGATGGGGACGCCGGCTTCGATCGCGAGCTTGAACGCACCGTCGCGGAAGGGCAGCAGCTCGCCCGTCTTCGAGCGGGTGCCCTCCGGGAAGATCATGACCGAGATCCCGGCGTCGAGCGCGCGCCTGCACTCGGCGAACATCGCGCGGACGCTGTCGCCGTCGCCTCGCGTGAGGGGGATGTCGCCGCTGACCCGGAACGTGATGCCGACGAGGGGCATCTTGTAGAGCTCGCGCTTCGCCACCCAGCGCATGTCCCACGGCAGATGAGAGAGCAGGAAGGGGTCGGCGTTGGACTCGTGGTTCGACACGCAGACGTAGGGGCGGGTCTTCACGTCGGCGGGCGGTTGCCCCTCGACGTGGAAGCGCCACAGCGGCGTGAGCGAGCTCGACAGGCGCCCGAGCCGGCGCATCCACCGGCCGGCGCGACGCTGCGTGGGGTCGCCCTTGTCGAGCAGGTGCATGAGGCCCATCGGCGGCGTGCACGCCACGAGGCAGGCGCTGAACTCGAGCATCGTGAAGGCGGTGGCGGCGACATCTCGCATGACGCGCGCATCTTGCGCTGGGCCGCCGCCCGCTGTCTGTCACGGTTCGGTTGAGACGCTCAGAACGCCTCGTAGCCGATGCTCACCGTCGGTGAAGGGAGGACCGCGCCGTCCGCGAAGTGCACGTGCAGGTCGGCGCCGATCATCAGGCCCTTCCGCCTGCCACCCACCAGCCCGTCTCCGACCACCGGGTAGCCGCCCACCCGGACGTGGAGCTCGCCTGCCGGGACGGTGCCTCCGAACTGGACGAGGCCGCCGCCTCCGCCGACGCCGACGAAGATGTGGTCGATGAACGTGAAGTCCACCACCAGCGTTCCGCCGGCGCTCCCCGCGAACGCCCCGCTCCCCGCGCCGAGGGCGAGGTGCGGCTGCACGTAGACCCCGAGGAGGTCCATGATCTGGACGCCGATCCTTCCGTCGACGGTGCCGAGGCCTGCCGCTGCCCCCGAGTAAAAGAGGCCGCCGCCGCCGATGGAGATGCCCCCGCGGAAGCGAGGCTCGTCCTCGTCCTCCTCGGGCTGCTTCGCCACCTCCTCGTCCCCATCGTCCTTCTCCTCGGAGGACTTCCTGACCTTCTTCTTTTTCTTGTCCGCGTCGGCCGGCTCGCCCTCCGGCGCTGGCTCGGCGGCGGGCTTCGCCGCCTCGTCGGGCGGCGGGGAGGCCGGCGGGGCGTCATCGGCGAGGGCCGCGCCCGAGGCGGTGAAGACGACACAACAACCCAGGACCTGAAGCGCGCGAAAGCTGAGGTTAACCATATTCTCCCCTCGTACGCTGCCATCGTCGGCCAGTCCCTCGTTCAGGGCGAAGTAAGCAGCAACTCGGCGTCCAGCCTGCCGCCACGACGCGCTGCGGCGCCAACTCGCGGTAGTCTCACCAGCATGCGAAGGCTCAGCGGGTGGCGGCGGATCGCGGACGCGATGTGGACGGCCCCCAACGACCCACAGATCTATGGGTCGATCGACGTCGACGCGAGCGCGGTGTTGGCGCTGGTCGCGGCGATGCGAGAGCGAGGGCACCGCGTCACCGTGACCCACCTCGTCGGGCGAGCGCTCGCGAGGGCGATCGCGGCCGTGCCGGCGATCAACGTCCGCCTCGTCGGGGGCTACGCCGTCCCGCGGGCCTCGGTCGATATCTTCTTCATCACGGCGGTCGAGAGCGGCAACGACCTGTCGGGCGTGAAGGTCGAGCGCACCGATCAGAAGTCGGTGATCGAGGTCGCCGAGGAGCTGGGTAAGCGGGCGCGGTCGATGAAGCGCGGCGACGACCCCGACCTGGCGAAGACCAAGCGTGCGATGCAGGTGTTGCCCAAGCACGTGCTGCGCGCGGCGCTGCGCTTCACGGCGTTCCTCACGGGGGACCTGAACCAGGAGATCGGCGCCCTGGCCCTCCGGCGCGCGCCGTTCGGCAGCGCGATGGTGACGAGCGTGGGCATGTTCGGGCTGCCCATGGGCTTCGCGCCCCTGGCGTGGATGTACAGGGTCCCGATCCTGGTGCTGGTGGGGGAGGTGACCAAGAAGCCGGTCGTCATCGGCGACGCCATCGAGGTGCGGCCCGTGCTCCCGATCTGCGCGACGATCGACCACCGCTACGTCGACGGCTTCCACATCTCAAAGCTCTTCGACGTCTTCAGGGCGTACCTCGCCGCCCCCGAGGAGCACGAGCCCAAGGCCTGAGCGGCAGGCGCTCAGCTCTGCGCGGGAACCGGCGCGTGCCGGGCGGCTTCTCGTGCAGCGTGTCCTCGCTCTCGGAAGCGGAAGCGCGCGTTGTCGCGGCTGGCGACGTCGAGCGCGGCGTCGGCCAGCCACCCGCCGAGCAGCGGCGCGAACTTGAAGGCGTGCCCGCTGCCGCCCGCCGCGACGACCAGCCCTGGTCGGCTCGGGTGCCGATCGATGAAGAAGTCACCGTCGAAGCTGTCGCAGTAGAGGCACAGCCGGGTGGCCACGCGGCGCGCGTCGGCGAGGCTCGGCAGCGACTCGCGGAGGAAGGCCCGGAACATCGGCTCGGCGTCGTCGCCGACCTGGCGAGGGCCGCTTGGGTGAAGCGGGGTGCCGACGCCGTGGTTGGCGACCTTCACCACGCCCGCGTGTGACGCGAACCCGTACCAGCCGGATCGGCCGATGTCTGCCGCCCACGGGACGAACGCGGGCGAAGCGAACGGCGCGAGGTCGCCAGGATCGAAATGGAACACGGGCTGCCCCACGACGGCCAATCGGTCCGCGAGCTCGGGGATGAGCACCGGCGTGAACGCTCCCGCGGCGACGACCACCGTCCCCGCCGCCACCCGCTCTCCCGACTCGAGGACGACCTCGCTCACCGCGGCGTCGCCTTCGAAGGGGCGGGCCCGAACGCCCTCCCGCAGGTCGACCCCTGCTCGGCGCGCCTCCGCCGCGAGCGCTGCGACGACGCGGCCGCTCTCGGCGAACCCGCCCTGGGGATTGTAGTAGCCCTCGACGTAACGCCCCGCCGCCCAGCGCGGGAAGCGGCGCGGGATGGCCGCGGCGTCGAGCCGCTCGAGGGGATGCCCCCGCGCGCTGAGGGCGGAGAAGCTGTCCCCTTCGAAGCTGCCCGGGCCGAGGGGGGTGGAGGAGAGGACCAACACCCCGGTCTCGTGGAAGAGCGGGACCTCGAAGACCTCCGCGTTCCAGCGCCGCCATAGCGGAAGGGCGGCCTCCATGGCGGCCGTGTAGTGATCGTCGTTGGCATAGTCGAGGCGGATGAGCTTCGTGATGTCCGTCGAGGCAGCGTCGGGGTGGGGCAGTGGCCCCGGCTCGAGCAGCGTCACCTTCGCGCCTCGTCGAGCGAGCTCGAGCGCGCCGGCGACCCCGAAGACTCCACCCCCGACGATGACGACGTCCGCGGCGCTTGCCATGCGTGGGACGCTACCCCACGCCGAGGCGGGCGAGCAGCCGCTCGACCAGGACCGGCACCATCTCGTGTCGCCACGCCGGATCGCCCTCGATGTTGTCGAGCGGGCGGCACTCCTTCTTCGCGGCCTGCGCGAGCTGTGCTCGAAGCTCCGCCGTCGGCCGCGCCCCGGGCGCGAGCCTCGCGGCCGCGGCGACCCTCCTCGGTCGCGCGGCGAGCGCCGAGACCACGAGCTCGACGGCGCGGAGCGCGTCGCCGTCCCGATCGATCCGCGCCGCGACCGAGAGCAGCGGGAAATCGATGGCTCCCCGGCGCCGCAGCTTCTCGAAGCCGCTCGAGCGGGCGCGCTCCAGCGGGATCGTCACCCGCGTGACGATCTCGTCGGGCTCGCGCGTCGTGTTCGTGATGCCGTCGGCCGTGTAGAGCTCGCCCACGGGGACGACGCGGGCCCCCCGCACGCTCTCGAGCGTGACCGCCGCCTCGAGCGCGATGAGCGCGGGCGCCGTGTCGTTGGAGGCCGCCGCGACGCACCTCTGACCGCCCGCGACGACGTGGCACACCGTACCGTCCTTCTTGAGGCAGAAGCCGAGCGCCGAGCGCCAGAAGTAGGTCTGGTTGTAATAGCGGCACCGGGTGTCGAGGCAGAGGTTGCCTCCGAGCGTCCCCATTCGACGGTGGTGAGGACCGCCGACCGCCGCAGCGGCCTCCGAGAGCGCAGGGGCGGCCTCGCGCACGCGAGGGTCGGACGCGACTCTCGCGAGCGGCGTCATCGCGCCGATCGAGAGAGACGAGCCGGCCACGTCGACGCCGCTCAGCCCGTCGATGCGCTGGAGCGACACCAGCGCGCGGGCGCCCACGAGCCCCTGTTTCATGTTCGGCAGCAGATCGGTGCCCCCCGCGAGGAGCTGGCCGTCGCGTCCCAGGTGATGAAGCAGCGCTGCGGCTTCGGCGATCGTCGCGGGTCGATGGAGCGTGAAGCGGGGCAGGGGGAGCATCAACGCCCTCCTTGCTCGCGGAGCGCGGCGAGCACCCGGCCCGGAGAGAAGGGCAGCCGGTCGAGGCGCACGCCGACCGCGTCGTAGATCGCGTTCGCGACCGCGGGGATGCTCGAATGCAGCGGACCCTCGCCGGCCTCCTTCGCGCCGAGCGGACCCTCGGGGTCGTGGGACTCGACCAAGATCGAGACGATATCGGGCACGTCGAGGCTCGTGGGGATGCGGTAGTCGAGGAGGTTCGGCCCTCGGTGCAGGCCTCGGCCGTCGATCACATGCTCTTCGAGCAACGCCTCGGCCACGCCCATGTACACGCTGCCTTCGATCTGCCCGTCGACCAGGGTCGGACAGAGCGCGCGCCCGCAGTCGTGGGCGCACCACACCTTCTCTACCCGGACGACGCCGGTCTGCTCGTCGACGACCACCTCGGCGACGTGGGCCGTGAACGAATACGCCGGCGAGGCCCCGATGGTGCCGCCGCGGTAGTCGCCGCCGAGCCCCTCCGGGCTCTTGTACCAGCCGGTCGCGCCCAACGTGCCGAAGCGCGCCTCTGCCAGGGCGATCGCGTCGGTCACCGAGATCGCGCGCCGTTCGTCGCCGACGGCGCACAGGTAGCCGCGCGACACGAAGACGTCGCGCGGCGCGACCTCGAGCTTCGCCGCGACGGCCGCGACGAGCTTGTCGCGGATCTGGCGCGCGGCAGCGAGGCAGGCGTTGCCGTTCATGAACGTGCCTCGGGAGGAGTAGGCGCCGAGGTCGACGGGGCACAGGTCGGAGTCGGCCGACACCACCCGCACGGCGCCCAGGTCGAGCCCGAGCTCATCGGCGACGAGGGTGGCCATCAGGGTGTCGGTCCCCTGGCCGATCTCGCTCGCGCCATTGAAGACCGTGACGACGCCGGAGCGATCGACCTTCAGCTGGACCGCGCTCTGAGGCATCTCGTTCGGGTAGATCGGGTAGTTGGTGCCCGAGATGTACGCGGAGGAGGCGACGCCGAGCCCGCGACCGCGACCG
This sequence comes from Polyangiaceae bacterium, assembly GCA_016719945.1. Lineage (GTDB taxonomy): Bacteria > Myxococcota_A > Polyangia > Polyangiales > Polyangiaceae > Xiheicaenibacterium. The sequence continues at coordinate 180,743 of JADJYE010000035.1, forward strand.
AGCTTGCCACGCCGTTCCTTCCACCCTGACGCCTCCTCGACGCGGGCGAGGCACTCGAGGTACCCATTGGAGGTGACGCGGAAGCCGTTGACCGTCGAGCTCGCGTCGACCGCGTTCTTGCGCCTGAGCTCGATGGGATCGAGCGAGAGCTTCTCGGCGACGCGGTCGAGCATACATTCGAACGCGAACCGCGGCTGGACGCTGCCGTGCCCGCGCTTCGGCCCGCAGGGGGGCTTGTTGGTGAAATACCGCGTGGACGAGAAGCGATAGTTGGGCGCGAAGCTCGGCAGGGTGAGCAGCTGGCCCGAGTAATACGTGGTGACCAGGCCGAACGAGGAGTACGCGCCGCCGTCGATGCGCGTCTCGGCGTCCACCGCCGTGAGCGACCCGTCGCTGCGTGCGCCGACGCGATAACGCATGGCCATGGGGTGGCGGCCGCGGTGAGCGTAGAATTCCTCCTCGCGCGTGTAGAGGAGCTTGACGGGGCGTCCGGTCACCATCGCCAGCTTCGCCGCGGCGAACTCCAGCGCGAAGGGCTCGCTCTTGCCCCCGAAGGCCCCGCCGATCGGCGGCTGAATGACCCGGATGCGCGCCGGCGACACGGCGAGCACCCGGGACAGCTCGCGGTGGAGGTAATGGGGGACCTGAGTCGTCGACCACAGTGTGAGCAGGCCGTCCCCGTCGTATTGGGCGAGGGCGCAGTGCGGCTCGATCGGGGCGTGCGCCGTGCCCTCGAAGGTGTAGCTGCCCTCGACGACGAGATCGCTCGCTGCGAGCGCCGCCTCGACGTCGCCGAAGGCGAGGTCGACGCGCTTCGAGACGTTGTCACGGCCGCTCGCTCCGAGGCCAGCCTCGGTCTTCGACTCCGCCTCGTCGAGGTCCTTGACGCTGGGCAGCAGCTCGTAGTCGACCTCGATCTGCCGCAGGGCGAGATCGGCGGCGCGCTCGCTGAGCGCCGCGACCGCGGCGACGGCGTCGCCCACGAACCGCGCGGTCTCGAGGGCGAGCGGGTATTCGTCGGGGGTCCACGGGATGATCCCGAAGCGGCGCGGGAGGTCTTTGCCGGTGATGACCGCGGCGACCTCTGGGGACGCGAGCGCACGCGCGGGATCGATCCGCAGGATCTTCGCGTGGGGGTGGGGGCAGCGCAGCAGGCGCGCGTGGAGCATGCGCGGCAGCTTCAGGTCGTCGGTGTAGCGCACCTCGCCGCGGACCTTGCGGATGAGGTCGTTTCGCCGCAGCCGCTCGCCGACCAACCCGGAGCTCCGCGGCTTCATCGCGCTCGGTCCTTGGCGGGGGGCAGGGGCGGGGGCACGTGCGCCCCCGGCAGGCCGACGCCGCGAGGCTCCTCGCCGGCGCGGATCTTCGCGGCGAGGTCGATCGCGCTCACGATCGGGCCGTAGCCGGTGCACCTGCAGAGGTTGCCAGATATCGCCATTCGAATGGTGTCTCGGGTGGGGCGCGGCTGCTGCGCGAGCAGCGCCTGCGCCGTCATCAACATCCCAGGCGTACAGAAGCCGCACTGGCCCGCGCCGCAGCGATCGAAGGCGTCGAGGAGCGGGTCGAGCTCGGGCGGGCCGCGCAGCCCCTCGACGGTGTCGACCTCGCGGCCGTCGCATTGGGCGGCGAGCGTGAGGCACGACAACACCGGCTCGCCGTCCACGAGCACGGTGCAGGCGCCGCAGTCCCCTTTGTCGCAGCCCTGGCGCGTCCCGATATGGTCGAGATCGTAGCGCAGCAGCTCGAGGAGCGTTCGGCTCGCCGGGACGTCGGCGTGCACGCGCTCGCCGTTCAAGCGAAGGGTCAGCGGCAGGCGCTCCTCGACGCCGTCGTCGACGGCGACGGCGACGGCGGGGGCCGCTCGGACCTCTCCACCGAGCACGGCCGGGGTCGCTCGCGCGCGGTCGAGCTCGCGAGAGCGGTCGCCGACGAGGGGAGCGAAGGCCCCCACCTTGCGGCCGAGCGCGCGGGCCGCGGTGTCACTGAAATGGCGGAGGGCCGGCAGCGCCACCGGACTGCGGCGGCCGATCTCTGCGAGGTTGTAGAGCAGCGGCTCGAGCGCGACGTTGCCCGAGCGCTCGCCGATCCCGAGCGCCGTGCCGTGGACGCGCTGCACCCCTGTGATCGCCGCGGCGAGGGCGTTGCCGAGGGCGAGACCGCGATCGTCGTGGCCGTGCCAGTCGAGCTCCACGTGGCTTGCCCCCCGGGCGACGAGGAAGTCACGAGCGTAGGCCACCAGGGCGAAGACGCCGCGAGGGTCGGCGTGACCGACCGTGTCGCACAGGCAGAGCCGCGTCGCGCCGACGTCGAGCGCGGCGCTCCACATCTTGCCCAGGGTCGTGGGCGGGGCGCGGGTGGTGTCCTCCGTGACCAGGCAGAACGGAAGCCCTTCCCTGCGAGCGGCCTCGCCGGTCGCCACGATATGGTCGACCAAGAAGCTGTCGGACCAGCCCTCGGTGTAGTGACGGATCGGAGAGCTGCCGATGAACGCGTAGACCTCGACCGGCGCGCCGCCCCTCTGGCTGACCTCGGCGATCGCGCTGACGTCCGACGGCATGGTGCGCGCGGCGGCGGTCGGGATCAGCGGCAGCTTGCGGTCGACGATCTCTCTGAGCAGAGCTGCGGCGTCGTCGACGGCAGCTGGCGACGCGGCGGGGAGCCCGATCGAGACGACGTCGACGCCGATCGCCGCCATGGCGTGGAGCAGGGCGCGTTTGTCCGCGATCGGCGGGTTCTCGGCCGACGCGCTCTGGAGCCCGTCTCGCAGCGTCTCGTCGACGACGAGCGTTCGAGAGGGAGCTTGAAAGCTCGCGGGAGAGAAGGGCGACGGGCGCACGGTAGGGCGAGGATAGGACGTCCTCGCGCTACCGTCTGCCATCCCGAGCTCAGCCGCCGAGCAGCGCTCTCGCGGCCGGGGTCACGACGTCACGCACCCCTCGGACCCGCTCGGCCTGCGCCTCGGCGCTGGACAGCCGGCCGTGAGCGTGGTGCGCCGGTTCGTTACCTCCCGTGGCGGCGAGGACCGCGGCCACGGCCTGGTCGAACGCGGCGCTGACGGCCTCGCGCGCCTTCACGCCTCCGACCTCGAGCGCCCACTTCACGGTGCGCCAAGCGAGCTCGGCGTGGCGTGTCTCGTCCTCAGCGATGAGCATGAGCGCGGCTCGTACGGCGGGGTCGGTCGCGACGTCGCGCTGGGCGCCGGCGACGAGGGCGGCGAGGGTCTCGCCGACGCACCCCTCTCGAACGGCGGAGACAGCGAGGGACACGAGATCGGTCGCGAGCTCTACGCGGGCCGCCGCCGCGAGCGGGCCCGGTCCGATGGGCTCACCGGCGTACGCGCTCGCCAGAGTGAAGCCGAGGGACGCGTGCCGGACCTCGTCGATCGCGGCCTCGTGCGCCGCGCTGACCAGCGCCTCGGGCGCGCCGAACGCGAGCAGCTCGAGCGAGAGCTTCGCGAAGCTGGCGACGCTCGCGTGCTCGTAGGCGGCGTCTTCCGACCAGGCCCGCGCGAGCTCGGCGCGAGCCTCGACGCTCAGGCCTTGGAGGCTAGGCGACGCTGGGCCGCGTGCCCAGGTCGCCGCGACGGAGGAATTCGCGAGCGGCGCGCGCTGTGGGGCGTCGTCGACCATGAAGGGCCGGCCGATGACGGCGCAGTTGGGGTCGTTCGGGGGACCGACGACGACGTCGTAGCAGCAGGTCTGGCCGACGATCTCTGGACCGCTCACCCACTCGCTCACGACCTCGAGCGAGTCGGTGCAGGGGTAATATTGGGGGGCTTCTGCCAGGGACGGGCATGCCCCCGGGTTGACCTGGAAGAAGCAGCGCTCGACCCCCTCGCCGCCGCCGCCACCGCCTGCGCCGCCCTCACCCGACCCGCCTTGCGCCGCGCCGCCCTCGGCCTGGCCGCCTTGGGCCTGGCCACCTTGGGCCTGCCCGCCCTGGGCCTGCCCGCCCTGGGCCTGCCCGCCCTGGGCCTGCCCACCTTGGGCTTGGCCGCCCTGCGCCTCGCCGCCGGTGCCGCCACCGCTGCCGCCCGTGCCGGTGGTGTCGTCGCCGCAGGCGGCGAGCGCAGTGACCCCGAGCACCACGAAGATCCGTCGCGCTACGTCCGCGCGAAAAGCGACCCCGTCGACCATGATCAAGCCTCCCACAAGAATGAGCCTACCTGGAGGCATGCCCGGGCGCGGGCAGGTTGATCAACGTTTCGTGCTCGAGCGGGGCGACAGCAGGGCGCCCGGGGGCATCGAGCCCTCGGTGCCGAGCCCGTCGAGCGTCCCCAGGGAGGTCGGCGCGCGGGGTGCGCCAAGACCGACGGGCCGCTCCAGCGTGGGGGGAGGCCGGAGCGTCGATCGCGAGGGGGGCATCGTGGAGCGCCGTGCCCCGCCTCGCCGCACGTCCTCGAACGTCTGGGCGATGGCCGTGAGCACCAGGTTGATCCGCTTCGGCTCGGCGCCCGCCTTGCGCGACACGGCGTACACCGTCTGCGGCGGGAGCAGGTCGATCGGCAAGCGCAAGAGCTCACCCTCGCCGCGGTACGCGCTCGCCACGACGTCCGGGAGCGCCGCGAGCATGCCGTCGAGGGCGCACGCCTGGACCGCGACGTGGAGCTGCTCGACGACCATGCCGAGCTTGCGGGGGACGTCCGGTGGCCAATGATCGCTCAGGTGATCGGGCGCGCCGACGAAGGGGTGGTGGATGATGTCGTCGAGCGTAACGTCGAGCTGGGCGACGAGCGGGTGATCGGCGCCCGCGTAGATGGAGAAGCCCAGCTCGCCCAGCTTGGTGACCCTTAGCTCTGCGCGGGAGTCGCCGCGCGGCGACACGTCGCGCGACGCTAGATCGGCGCCGTCGACGATGGCGATATCGAGGCCTCCCTCCAGGAGCAAGCGGTCGACCGCTGAGGGCCCGGCGCCCTTGAGGTGCGGGACGACCTCGGGGAAGGCCTCACGCAAGCGGCGCAGCGCGGGCAGGACGAACAGCGTGCAATAGGGCCCCGGCGCGGCGATGCGGACGTCGCCCGCCGCCTCGGCCGAGAGGATCTGGTCGAGCGCGCCCTCGACGGCGCGCATCGCGGAGCGAGACGCGCCGAGCAGCCGGCGGCCCGCTTCGGTGAGCTCTAGCTGCCGGCCTTCGCGCACGAAGAGCTCGACGCCGAGATCATCTTCCAGCAGCCGCACCGATCGCGACAGGGCCGAGGGAGAGAGGTGCACCTCCTTCGACGCCGTCGGCAGGTGCTCGGACTCGGCCACCGCTCGGAAGGCGGGCAGCCAGTTCCAGATCTGCGTGGCGCGCTGCGAGAGCTTCACTGCGCCGAAGGATCGCAGCCGGATCCGAGGCTCGCAATTGGGGTGGATCCCGCCCACGGCGGTTCACCACACAGCCCTACGTCACGGTCTCCGGCGCGCCTGTGCTGCCTCGGTCCCGAAGGCTGCCACGAGAATTTTACCCCACCGCTGGAGCAGGCGTTGATCCAGGCATTTTGTCGCCTACGTCTGCAGCACGACCACTGGGTGAGGGTTCCTTGCGACAAGCGCAACGATCGTCCCGATCACTCGGATGGAGCTCGAGCCTGCTCGTCGCCTCTCATGGTCCTCGCGTGCAGCGCTCGAAGCGAGCGCGCGCGAACGACAGAGGTGATGAACATGGACCACCGGCTCACCGCGACCTCGCTGCTCCTCGCCTTCTCTCTCGCCTGCGCGCCAGGCGGCGCCGTCGGTCAGCAGGAGGAGGACCTCGAGGCGTCCGATCAGCGGCGCGACCCGATCGTCGGAGGTCAAACGACCAACGCGTTCCCGGCGGTCGGCGCCCTGACGCGGTTCGGCAGCACGCACTGCACCGGCACCGTCGTCGGACCGCGCACCGTCGTGACCGCCGCGCATTGCCTGCACGGCGTGAGCGCGAGCTCGCTCAAGTTCGTGCTCGGCGGCAAGGTGTCCGCGCCGACGGCGACGATCGGCGTGGCCAGCGTGAAGGCGCACCCAAGCTACGACGACGCGACGATCGCGAACGACATCGGCGTCGTCACGCTGGCGACCGACGCTCCCGTGGCGCCGATGAAGATGGTGACGTCGATGAACGGCTCCTGGATCGGCAAGGAGCTGGTGTTCGTCGGCTATGGCGTGTCGAACGGCGTGAACCAGACCGGCGCCGGAACGAAGCGTTACGTGCGCATGCCGATCGAGGGGGTGACCTCGACGCAGTTCGAATACGGCTTGCCTGGAAAGAACACGTGCAACGGAGACTCTGGTGGGCCGGCGTTCGCGGAGATCAACGGCGAGACCTTGCTCGCGGGCGTGACCTCGTACGGGGACGCGACCTGCAAGCAATACGGCGTCGACACGCGGGTCGACGCCTACAAGAGCTTCATCGGCGTCCCCGGCTCGCCGGCGGCCGACCCGTGCAACGGCGAGACCTTCGCGGGGCGCTGCGACGGCGAGACGGTCGTCTGGTGCGAGAACCAGCAGGTGCAGTCGAGCGACTGCGCCGCTCAGAGCAAGGTCTGCAGCTTCTCCGCGACGAACCAGTATTACGCCTGCGTCGCCCCCGCCCAGGCGGACCCGTGCAACGGTGAGACGTACGCCGGGCGCTGTGACGGAGACACGCTCGTCTGGTGCGAGAGCCAGCAGGTGAAGACGGCCAACTGCAGCGATGGCTGCGGGTTCGACGCCCAGCAGGGCTACTACAACTGCCAATAGAGAGGTACGGCGCGCCGACCCAGCCCTGCCGTGGTATCGGTGGCCGCGTGAACCACCGCGCTACGATCCTGGGCCTCTTGCTCCTGTGTGCCGCGTGCGGCGATGACACGACGACCGCGACCGGCGGCGCGGGGGGGGAGGCCTCCGGCGGTGGCGGAGCCTCTGCGGGGGGCGCCTCGGCTGGGGGTGGAGGCGCCGGTGGGGCTCCCGTCGATCCGTGCGGCGACAGCGACCTGCCCGAGGAAGACCTGGGCATCGGCGCCGACCCCGAGGCGGGAGACTTCACGCTCGAGGAGGCCCTCGACGGCCTACCGGAGGGGCCCGGGCCGCTGCGCGCCATCATCGAGACCGAGCTCGGGACGATGACCTGTGAGCTGTTCCCCGAGGTCGCGCCCATCGGGGTCGCGAACTTCGTCGGCCTCGCGCGCGGGCGTCGCGCCTTCGATCGGCCCGGCGCGGGCGGTTGGGTGCGCGGCACGCGCTACTACGACGGCCTGACCTTCCACCGCGTGATCGACGACTTCATGGCCCAAGGCGGCGATCCCCTCGGCACGGGCACCGGCGGCCCCGGTTATGAGTTCGTCAACGAGATCGCGGGCGAGAGCCACACCCCTGGGACCCTGTCGTACGCCAACGCCGGGCCCGACACGAACGGCAGCCAGTTCTTCATCGTCGCTGAGGTCTCGGCGGACTTCCTCGACGGCGGCTACTCCATCTTCGGTCGTTGCGCCGAGATCGACGTGGTGCAGGCCATCACCGAGGTGCCGACGAACGCCAGCGACAAGCCCCTCGAGGACGTGCACATGACCAAGGTCAGCATCACCCGCTGCGCGCCCTGAGCGCGAGCGAGCGGGCCCGCGACGAGGAGCAGCCTTCTCATCCCGGCAGGATCGCATTCGCCGGGCCAAGTCGGGCTCGATAGGTGGACCGCTCAGGGATATAAGGCCGCGCGTGGGTCAGACCTCCACGACAGCGGGGCGCGCAGCGGCGCCCTTCGGCGCGCCTTACGTGGCGGCGTTCGTGGCGGTGCTCGTCGCGTTGATCGCTCCGCTGTGGGTGCCGGCCATGCCGCCGCTCTCCGACTACCTGAACCACGTCGCCCGGGCCGACGTGCTGGCACGGTACGGACAAGAGGCCGCCTATCGCGCGTTCTACGCCCCGGCGTGGGGCCCGTATCCCAACCTGGCGTTCGACCTGTTCACGGTCCCCGTGGCGCGGGTCGTCGGGGCCGAGACGGCGGGCAAGCTGTTCCTGTCGCTGACCGTCGCGCTCTTCGCGACCGGCTCGGTGCTCTTCGGTCGCGCCCTCCTCGGGCGGCCGTCGCTGCGCGCGCTCTTGGCAGCGTTCTTCGCGTACAGCGAGTCCTTCCTGCTGGGGTACGCGAGCTTCTCGTTCGGGATGGGCCTGATGCTCGCGGCGCTCTCTCTCTTCGTCGGCGCTGGCGGGGCTGTCACCAGCGTGAAGCGCCAGGTCGGCTTCGCGGCGCTGGCGCTCGGGGTCGTCGTCTCGCACGCCGCCGCCTTCGTCACGCTCTGCCTGGCGTGCGGGGCGATCGTCTCGGTGAGCGCCTGGCAGTCTCGCTCGAGGGGCGGAAATCTGCCCGTCGGGGCGCTCGTTCGGGCGCTGATTCCGCTGGTGCCGGCCGGCCTCTACTTCCTCTCTTGGCTGCTCTTCTTCGCCGATCACTCGGCGGATCGCGGGTTTTCGTCCCCGGGCACCTCGGCGCGGTTGCTGCTCCAGACGATGCTCCCCACCTACTCGGCGAGGCTGGACCTCGTCGTGCTCGGCGCGTGCGCGCTCGCGGCGGCCGCCGCCCTCGCGCTCGCGCGCCCGCTCGCCGTCGACGCGCGGCTCGCCGCGGCCGCCTGTCTCTTGGCTGCCGCGGTCTTCGGGGCGCCCGCCGACTTCGGCGGCGGGTACGAGGCGAACGGTCGCTACGTGGTCGGCGCTTGGCTCTTCGGTCTCTTCGCGATCTCACCTCGCGAGCCCAGGGCAGCGTGGAGCTGGGCGCGCTCGGCCCCGGCCATCGCCGCGATCACCGTGCTGTTCGCCCGCCAAGGGCTCGTCGCCAAGGCCTTCGCGGACCTCGACCGAGACCTCGCAGGCCAGGTCGCGCTCCTGCAATCGCTCCCGGACGGCGTGACCCTGGGCAACCTCACGTTCCTCGACGGGCGAGCGCCACGCGCGGTCCAGCTCCGTGAGCGCGCGGTGCTCCACGCGACCAGCGTCGCGGTGCTCACGCGGCACGCGAACGTCCCGACCCTCTACGCCATCAAGGGCGTGCAGCCGCTCGCGCACCGCACGCCTCGCTACGACCGGCACCGCTTCCGCGCGACCGACAAGGGGCCCTTCGAGCTCGAGCGCATCCACGACGAGCTCGACGCCGCGCTCGTCTGCCATGCTCCGCGCGAGCTCACCGACGCGCTGGTCGCGAAGGGCGCGACGATCTCCGGCGAGCACGCGGGCTGCGCGCTCTACGTCTGGCGCTAGCAGGGGCCCGAAGCGGCTCCGTCGATGTGCTTGGCAATGTGGTCTCCGTGATTTCACCCCCCCAACCCCCCTCGCGTCGCGAGGGGGAGGATCGTTCGGCGCTGCCGAATGATTCTCGCTCGAACATCCGCATACTGATCCGGCGCTCGCCGGGCATTCACGCTCGTCCCAACCAGAGGAGGACTGCGTGATGATCGATGCTTCGAGGCTTGCTTGGGTGGCGGCGCTGGCCGCAGCGATGGGGATCGGGTGCAGCGACGACGCCTCGGGCGGCGGCGGCAGCGGCGCGCAAGCGCAAGGAGGTGAGGCCGAGGGCGGCAGCCCGGCCACCGGAGGGGCGTCCGAAGGGGGGGCCGCCGCCGGCGGCGCGCCCGAGGGCGGCGCCGCCGAGGGGGGCGCCACGCAGGGTGGGGGCGGGCAGGGGGGTGCGGCCGCAGGGCACTGCGCCGGCGCCGTGCACTGCAACTCGGTCGACGGCTACTTCTGCGACGAGATCACCGGCCCGAGCAAGGCGTTCGAGGAGGCCTGCGCCGCGGAGTCGGGGACGTTCGGCGCAGGTCCATGCGACGACGAAAACTTCGGCTCCGCTTGCCTGTTCGATTGCGTCACGCCGTCCGAGTACTCGCTCATCGGGATCGATCAGGTGGCCTGTGAGGAGGCCGGCGGGACGTACGTGCAGAGCCTCTGAGCGCCGCCGCCACGAGCGACCGAGGCCGGCGCCTTCGGCAGAGCTTCCGCTCGGCTGGCGGCAGGACTAAGCGGGGCCATGGAAAGCGCTCCGCCCCCCGACCTCCGATCGCTCGTGGCCGCCGGCGTCGACGTCGTGGCGCTGCTCAACGAGCACCGCGGGCCCTTCGACAAGCTGATCGGGCTCAGCTTCACCCACGCCGCGGAGGATCAGCTCGAGGCGGAGATCCCCGTGACGGAGGCGCTGCTGCAGCCCTATGGGTTGGTCCACGGCGGGGTGTACACGACGATCGTCGAGACGCTCGCGAGCGCCGCCGCGGCGATCGTCGCCATACCCCGTGGCCAAGCCACCGTCGGGCTCGAAAACACCACGTCATTCCTGCGCGGAACGCGGACCGGGACGCTGCGGGCGCGGGTCACGCCCGTCCACAAGGGAGCTCGCACCCAGGTCTGGTCCGTCGACATTCGTGATGACGACGGCCGCACGGTGGCGACCGGCCGCGTTCGCACGCTCTGCCTGGAAGCGGGAGCGTCGATCGCCGGGCAGACCGTGGGCATCAAGCCGAGCGCCGGGCGCTCCACCGGCTGAAGAGAGGTGGGGCGCCTCGAGCGCCCCACGTGAGGGGCCTCCTCTCACTCCTCCGCAGCCGGCGCGTGCTCCTCCCCGAGGAGGGTCTTGAGCTCGGCCTCTCCGCGGTCGACCTTCTCTCCGTGGAAGCGGCGGAAGAACACGATGACGTCGTCGAACAGGCTGTAGACGACCGGCACCGCGAGCAGCGTGAGCAACAGCGAGAACGTCTGCCCGCCCACGACGATCCCGGCGATCGCTTGGTTGAGCCCGGAGCCGATCCCTCGAGACAGCAACAGGGGCACCATGCCCGCGACGAACGCGAGCGTCGTCATGAGGATGGGGCGGAGGCGATCGCGGTTCGCCTCGAGGATCGCCTGCAGGCGAGGCTTGCCGAGCGACCTGAGGTGGTTGGTGTGGTCGATCTGGAGGATGGCGTTCTTCTTCACCACGCCGAACAGCACGAGCATCCCCAGGCCGGAGAACAGGTTGAGCGTCTGACCGAAGAGGTGCAGCGACAGCAGCGCGAACGGCACCGTCAGCGGCAGCGCCAAGAGGATCGTGACCGGGTGGAGCCACGACTCGAACTGCGCCGCGAGCACGAGGTACATGAAGACGAAGGCGAGAGCGGTCACGAGCAAGAAGCTCTTGCCCATGCGCTCGGCCTCCTTGGTCATCCCCGCGGGTTTCACGTCATACCCCGGCGGCAACCCCTCCTTCTTGAGGATGGCCTGGAAGGCCTCCTGGATGGCGGAGTCGCCATAGCCAGGCGCAGCGTTCGCGAGGATCGTGACCTGGCGGCGCCGGCCGAGGCGCTCGATCTTGGAGGGGCCCTCGGTCGCCTCCAGGCTCACGAGGGACGCGAGCGGGACGGCCCCGTGCTTCATCGATGGCACCGACAGCAGCGACAAACCCTCCTCGTCGGCGCGGAACCTGGCGTCGGCTCGCAGGCGGACATCGTATTGCTCACCCGCTTCGGAATAGGTCGTCGCCTTCACGCCGCCCACGAACAGCTGCATCGCGGTCGCGACGTCGTTCATCCGCACACCCTGGTCGGCCGCCCGCTCGCGGTCGATCGAGACGGCGAGCGCGGGCTTGCCGGTGACCAGCGAGCTCTGCACGTCGACGGCGCCGGGCACCTTCTTCAGCTCCTCGGTGATGCGCGTCGCCTTCTCGGCGAGCACGTCGAGGTCGGGCCCGGTGATGGAGTACATGACGTTGGCGTTGGCGGCGCCCGTGCTGATCCCTTGGACCTCACCGAGCGTGATCGACAGCTCGCTCGGGTGCCGCGGGAGGACCTCGGTGCGAACTCGATCCATGAGCTCGCGCTGCGTCGCGACGCGCGTCTTCGGGTCGGTCAGGAAGACGAACACCTTCGCGGCGTTGCCGGTCTGCTGCAGGTCGTCGGCGACGGTGGTCATCGTCCGCACGACCGACGGGATGGCGCTCACGTCCAGGGCGATGCGCTCCGCGATCAGCCGCGTCTCCGCAGCGCTCGTGCCCTCCGGGGCGCGGATCGAGATCTCGAACTGTCCGCGGTCGTCGGGCGGGACGAAGCCGCTCGGGAGCGTCGAGCCGAGGGGCCCCGACGCCGCGAGGGCCCCCAGCGACGCGATGATGACGACCCAGCGGTGCTTCATCGAGAAGCGCAGCACGACCATATAGGCGCGCTCGATGGGTCGATAGAACACGTCGACGGCGCGGGCCAGCAGCGGCTTCTTCTCGTGGCCTTCGGCGGCGGGCTTGAGCCACCTCGCCGAGAGCGAGGGCGTGAGCGAGAAGCTCACGACCATGGACACCATGATCGCGAAGGCCATCGTGAGCCCGAAGCTGCCCAAGAACCGCCCGATCATGCCGGCGGCGAAGGCGACCGGGACGAACACGGCGACCAGGGACAGCGTCGTCGCCAGGACGGCCAGCCCGATCTCGCGCGTCGCGAGCACCGCGGCCGTGAACGGCTTCTGGCGCTTCTCTTCGATGTAGCGCGTGATGTTCTCGAGGACGACGATGGCGTCGTCGATCACGATGCCGACCGCGAGCGCGAGGGCGAGCAGCGTGAGGAAATTGAGCGTGAAGCCCGCCAGCTTCATCATCGCGAACGTGCCGATGATCGAGATCGGGATCGCGACCGCCGCGATGATGGTCGAGCGCGCGTTGCCGAGGAACAGCAGCACGACGAGCGCGGCCAAGATGGCGCCGACGACGAGGTGCTCCGTGACGGCGTCCAGGCCGGTGCGGATCATCGACGAGTTGTCCCTCAGGACCTCGAGCCTCACGCCCTCCGGTAGCTCGCCCTGGATCTCGGCGACGCGCTCCTTCAGGGCGTCGACGACGGCGACGGTGTTCTTGCCGCTCTGCTTCTGGATCGACAGCACGACCGTTCGCTCGTCGTCGATCTGCGCGAAGCTCCGCTCCTCCTCGGCGCCGTCCTCCACCCGCGCGACGTCCTCGACGCGGATCGGCCGCCCGTCCGTCTCCGCGACGACGATGCGCCGTATGCTGTCGACGTCGGCGGCGCGACCCTCGATTCGTACCGAGATGGAGTCCGGGCCGGCCTCGACGCTGCCTCCCGGCGCGGTGGCGTTCTGGGTCGCGAGGGCCGCCTGCACCGCGGCGGGCGTGAGCCCGGCGGCGCGCAGCGCCAGCGGATCGAGCCAGACGTGGATCTGCCGCTTCTTGCCCCCGACCAACATGACCTGGCCGACGCCGTCGACGCTCTCGAGGCGCCGCCTGACGAGCTTGTCCGCGATCTCGGTTGTCTCGCGCACGTCCTTGTCGGAGCGGATCGCGACCAGCAGCACCGGGACCGCGCCCGGGTCGACCTTCGTGACCGTGGGGGACTCGATGCCTCGCGGGAGATCGAAGCGGATCTGATCGATCTTGCCGCGGACGTCTTGCGCGGCGACGTCGACGTCGCGATCGAGCGTGAACTGGATGATGACCATCGAGACGCCTTCGCTCGACGTGCTGCGCAGCTCCTCGACGCCACCGATGGTGTTGACGGCGCCCTCGATCTTGTCCGTGACCTCTCGCTCGACCTCCTCGGGGGCGGCGCCGTCGAGCCTCGTGGTCACGATGACGATGGGGATGTCGACGTTGGGGAACTCGTCGACGCCGAGCGACGAATACGACGTCAGCCCGAGGACGGTGATGATGAGCATCAGCACGGCCGCGAACGTCGGCCGCTTCACGCACACGGCCGCGAGCCATTGCATGGCTCAGCCACCCTCGGCCACGGGGGCGCCGTTCTTGAGCGCCTCCGGCGGTGCGTCGACGACCCGGTCGCCCGCGGCCAGGCCGCGGACGATCGCGACGGAGCCCGCGCGCTCGGGGCCGAGCTTGACGATCCGCTCGTGCGCGCGGCCATCGACGACGACGAAGACGTGCGAGGCGTCGCCGCGCTTCACCAGCGCGCTGAGCGGCACACACGGCGCCGGCTCCTCGGCGGTGACGATCTCCACGGTGGTGAACATGCCGGGCTTCAGCGCGCCGTCGGCGTTGTCTACCGTGGCCTCGACGAGCACGTCGCGCGTCCCCGGGCGCACGGTCGCCCCGATGACCGTGACCTGCGCCGAAAAGGAGCGCTCCTTGTAGGCGGCGACGCGGAACGAGAGGGAGGTGCCGACGCTGACGCGGGCGAGCTGCGCCTCGGGCACCACCACCTCGAGCCTCAGCTTGTCGATCGCGACGATCGTTGCGACGCGCGAACCGGGCAGCAGGAACTCACCCACCTCGGTGTCACGGCTCTCGACCGTCCCCGCGAAGGGGGCGCGGATCGAGGCGTCCTTGATCATCTTGGCGCCGATCGCCGTGCGGATCCCGGCCGCCTCCACGCCGAGCTCGGCGTTGTCACACTGCGCCTTGCGCGCGTCGTAGTCGCTCTTCGAGATGGCCCCTGCCTCGAACAGCTGCTGGGCGCGCTCGCAGTCCTTCTTGGCCAGCTCCCGCTGCACCTTGGCCGTCTGAGAGGCCTTCTGCGCCTCGGCGGCGCTGAGGGAGGCCGAGCTCGAGTCGAGCTCGGCCAGCACCTGCCCCGCCTTCACCTGCGCGCCACGCGCCACGTGCATCTTGTCGACGCGGCCGGCCACGCTGGCGGCGACGCGCGCCTCGCGCTCCGCGCGCAGCGTGCCCGTGAGCATCATCAGCACCGGCATCGGCTCCTTTGGCGGCCGCCTCGGCGGACTGCTCGGACCCCGAAGCCTTCGGGTCGCACGCCGGCGTAGCAGCGAGCGCGGCCGCGGTTGATGCCAGCAGCAGGGGGCGCAGGAGTGATCGCAACACGGAGTTGCGATTGTGGCTGGCGCTCGGACCAAAAGCAACCGATAGTTGCGATTGTCGTGACACGACTCCCGAGCTCTGCGAGCAAGCCAGCCCAGCCGCCGACGCGCGCGGAGCGCGTCGTGGCGGCGGTGCTCGACGCGACGTTGGAGGAGCTCGGGCGTGTCGGGTTCGCGGCGCTCTCGGTGGAGGAGATCGCGCGCCTCGCGGGCGTGAACAAGACGACCGTCTACCGGCGCTGGCCGACGAAGCCAGCGCTCGTCCAGGCGGCGTTCGAGCGCTTCGGTGGGGCGATGCTCGTGGTCGACACCGGCTCGCTGCGAGGAGACCTGCGCCTCGTGCTCCACACCAAGCTCAAGCTGGTGCGCACCCCGCGCGGCCGGTCGCTCGTCCGCGCGCTGCACGGCGAGGCCCTGACCCCGGGTGTGCTGGAGATCTCGCGGCGAATGCGGGTCCGCGAGGCCGAGCTCTACGCGGCGATCTTCGCGAGGGCGCGAGCGCGCGGCGAGCTCCGGCGGGAGGTCGACGACGAGCTGCTGATGAGCGTGATCGAGGGCGCCATGACCCACCGCTTCCTCGCGCACGGCAAGCTCGGCTCGAACGCCGAGGCCAACGCGGTGATCGATCTCGCGCTCGACGGCGCGCTCGCACGCTAGCGCCCCCCCCGAAGCGAGCGCTCAAGCTACGCGGCGTAAAGCGTGGATCTTCCCGAGGTGTCCACGGGGAGATAGCGTGCGCGGCCTCGTAGACTCCGACGCACGACAAGGCCCATGAGCGACTTCACCATCACCCTCGACGGCCCGCTCTCTGCCACCCGCTTGGTCTCGCTCGACGGCGTGGAGCAGCTGCGGCACGCCTCACGCTTCTCGGCGCGCTGCATCCTGCCTCCAGGCACGGAGCCCGCGGACGCCGCCGCCCTGTGCGGCGCTCGCGCTCGGCTCGACTTCGCAGGCCACCTCGAGGCGCGGCGGATCGCGGGCGTCGTCGAGCGGGTCCGCGTCGAGCAGCGGTTGGGCAGCGGCGAGCTGTCGGTCGTGCTCGACGTCCGCTCCGCGCTCGCGAGGCTCGGTCATCGCAGGACGCGCCGCATCTTCCAGGCGTGCACCGCGCTCGGGGTGATCGAGCAGATCCTCGAGCAGCACGGCATCGCCCATTCGTCGCACCTCGCGAGGAGGCTCGATCGTCGCGAGCTGTGCGTCCAATACGACGAGACCGATCTCGCCTTCATCCAGCGCCTGGCCAGCGAGGAGGGCATGGTCTTTTTCGGCCGACCCCGACCCCGGCGACTTCTCGGAGACCGTCTTCCTGGTCGACTCGGTCGCTGGCTTCTACTCGATCACCGGCGAGCCCACTCTCACCCAGCCGAGCGGCGCGCAGGCCGGAGACGGGCTCGTCCAAGAGGAGCACAACCTCCGCGACGTCCACCTCTCCGAGCGCGCGGGCACGAAGCGTGTCCTGCACCGTCACTACGACCCGGCGCGACCGCTGGCACCGAAGATCTCCGCGGCGACCTTCGATCCCAAGCGTGTCCCCTCGGCGGGGGTCGCGATGGGCGAGATGCTGCCCGCCACCACGGAGCCCTTCGGCCACGGAGAGGTGTCGCTCGAGTACCGGTCGCACAGCGAGGACGAGACCATCGAGGCGACAGCCGACAAGAGCGTCGTGCTGCTGGAGGCCCTGCGGCACAAGGCGCGCCGCGTCTCGGCGACGACCCAGTGCGTGCGCCTGGGGCCCGGTCGCTGGCTCAAGCTCCACCACGAGGACGAGCCGAGCTTCGACGGCGAGTACACGGTCGTGCGCGCCAGCCATCGCTCCCGGGCGCTCTCCGGCGGACCGCGCGAGCCGCGCTACGCGGTCGACGTGGAGCTGGTGCCCCGCGGGCTCGTCCCGCGGGGTCGCCTCATCCGGCGCACCCTCTCGCGAGTCGGTGGAGACCGCCGTCGTGGTCGGGCCGTCTGGGCAGGAGATCAACACCGAGGCCCGCGGGCGCGTGAAGGTGCAGTTCCACTGGGACATGGCGGGGCGTCACGACGACGGCAGCTCGTGCTGGATCCGCGTCGCCCATAGCTGGGCCGGGAGCGGCTATGGCTCGTTCTTCCTTCCGCGCGTCGGGATGGAGGTGCTGGTGGCGTTCATCGGGGGCGACCCGGACCGCCCCGTCATCGTGGGGGCGCTCTACAACGCCGTGAACGTCCCCCCGTTCGTCCAGCCCAACGAGGCCACGGTCAGCGGCATCGTGACGCGGGCCGTGCCCGGGGGAGACGGCCACCACGAGCTCAGGTTCGACGACGCTCGAGGCCGAGAGCTCGTCCGGCTCCGCTCTCAGAAGACCCTCGAGCTCCTCTCCACGGACGACACCCGCATCGGCGTCGGCGGAGATCGCGCGACGAACATCACGGGGAGCGATGACCTGGTCGTCCTCGGCGACCGTCGCGAGCGCATCACCGGGGGCCGCAGCGTCGAGGTCCAGGGGGGCAGCGACGAGCTCACCATCGGCAGCTCGACGACGGTCGTCATGGGACGCCGGGTCGAGCACATCGCAGACCGCGCCGAGTCGATCTACGACCGCGGCGCGTCGATCTCCACGACCGGGTCGCACACCGTGCACGTGACCGGGGACCACACGCTGATCGTGGGCAGCGGTGACAACGTGGCGCAGACGAGCGTGCAGGGGCGCCTCGCGCTCGGCGCCTCGGGGATGGTCACGCTGCGCTCGGACGAGGGGATCCGCCTGCAGGTGGGCACGACGACGCTGTCGCTCACCCCCGACGGCCTGGAGATCGAAGCTCAGAACATCGTGATCAAAGGCAAGTCGATCACCGCGGAGGGCAATGGCCCGAAGCTCTCACTCGGGGACCACGCAGAGCTCGTCAGCGAGGAGGTGAAGATCTACTCGAAGAAGGGCGGCATCGAGATGAGCGAGGACACCGAGGTATGGGGCGCGTCGCTCAAGCTCCAGCCCAAGAAGGACCAGCCAACGACGGACTCCGAGACGGGGGAGACCAAGACCAAGCCCTTCAAGGTGAGGCTTCAGGACGCGGACTTCGAGCCACTCGCCAAGAAGCACTACGTGCTCTTCGCCGAAGGGCAGCGCCTCGAGGGTGAGACCAGCGGCGACGGGGGGATCGACGTCGAGATCACCGCCGAGGCGACGGTCGTCGACGTCACCCTGTACCTCGACGACTACCCCACCGGCAGGACCAGACGCTACACGATGAACGTGGCCGAGCTACCGCCCGAGACGAAATGGCCGGGAGCGCTCACGCGGCTGCACAACCTCGGCTACTACGGCGCCGACACGGACAAGACCGAGCCGGCCGCGACGGAGCACGACGCCGTGAAATGGTTCCAGAAGGACCATGAGCTCGAGCCCACGGGCGAGCTCGACGGCGCGACGGCCGCCACGATCAAGAAGGTTCACGGGAGCTGACCATGGCAGACGAGGGACAGAAGCCGACGGTCGCGGGCGACGTCTGGGCGAGCATCTCGGAGTTCTACCCCTACGGGGATCACCCGCCGCGCCTCGCCGCGGGGATCAACGACACCCCGACGAACGTGCGCTCGGTCGCTCAGTTCGCGAAGATCAAGAACACGCACACGCCGCTCAACAAGAAGAAGGCGGACGCGGAGGGCAAGGAGTACGAGGTGCCCCAGCGCGACGTGTTCGACAAGGCCGCCATCGCCGACGGCTCCGCGATCGTCGAGATCACCGAGTGGATCGAGAAGCGGCTCAAGGGCGAGACGCTCTTCGACATGTTCGACTCCGCCTGGCTCTCCCAGCTCGGGCCGCTCGCGAAGTGGTCGCCGACGATGTCAGCGGAGGATCAGTGGGCGATGAAGCTCGCGGAGCTGTTCATGGGCGTGACGTATGCCGGGATCGGCCCCGTGCACGGCTTCGGTGGACCCCAGAAGCGCGGGCCGACCGGTGAGCTCGGGCCCACGCCGGCCAAGGCGTTCCGCGGCAGCGAATACACGCTGTGGGAGCCCTTCGTGTTCTCCCGCTTCGAGAAGCAGCGCAACCTGTACGAGGGCGAAGCCTACGACATCGCGTCCTGGCAGGAGCCCGTGCCTCCGGGGGTCACCAAGACGGAGCCGAACAACGACCCGGCGATCCCCATCAGCGTCGCCTGTCAGCACATGTCGACGTATGCGGTGCTCTCCCGGGGGTTTCCGCTCGCGTCGATGGGCAACTGGACGACGCCCTGCACGGCGCTGATGGCCTCGGACAGCTGCAAGGACCTGGTGCTGTTCAAGCCCAAGAAGAGCGAGAGCGAGAAGTACGTCCACAAAGGCACCGGGATCAGCTGGGACGGGGCACGCGGGAAATACCTCACCCCGACCCAGGACCTCTTGAAGGTCGAGAAGGCCATCGCCGAGGGCATGGGGCCGGGGTCCATCGTGACCTACGACCCCGACCACGGCGCCACGCTGAAAGAGACCGTGTGGATGACCCCCTACGAGCTGAAGAAGCACGGGCCGGACCCGGTGAAGATCTTCGGAGCGTTCTACAAGTCGCGCTCCACGGTCGAGGGCACCGGCGTCACCTTCTCCAAGGACTGGACTGTCGCGAATCGGAAGAGCGAGCTGCTCTCTGATATCGCCGACAAACAGGCGGCGCTCGCGCTCGCCGAGTCCAAGCCCAACAAACTGCCGAAGGACGACAAGCAGATCGAGCAGCTCAAGATGGATATCGCCGCGCTGGAGGCTCAGAAGGGCACGGACGACATCAGCAAGCGAACGGCTGTCCCGTCCCCCGGCGGCAAGCAATACGACGGCAGCCACATCTACGCCGTCTTGCGCGTGAGCCCCGACAAGACGTCGGTCCAGCTGATGGACGTCAATTCGAAGGGCAACCTCGGCGCGCTGAAGGAGACCAACAGCGAGACCATCATCGCCCGCCAGGGGGGCGAGGGGATCATCGACGGCGGCGTGGAGTGGAAGTCGCTCTACAACGACAGCAACGGCTTCGCGGGGATCGGCGTCTTGCCCGAGCACACCGTCACGATGGCCGAGGTCGCGCACATGAAGAGGGCGCGCCCTGTCGGGCTCGCGCGGCTCGTGCTGACCAACCGCGTGCCCGGCGAGCAGAAGGGGGGGCCAGCGCAGCTGCAGGCCTCCGATGTCCTCTACGTCAGCAAGATGTTTCGCATGTACGGCGACGGCCCGGAGGAGAACCATTACGTGTCTCACCTCTTGTGGTCGCTGCGGAACAGCCCGGGGTTCACCAACGTGCAGCCGTGGTTCTGCGTCTTCGTGCCGCTCGGCCTGCTCGCGAAGTGCATGTGGGCGCACGGGGCTCGCTCGATGACGCTCGGCGACTTCGTCGCGCGCCATCGTCCGGGAGGGAGCCTGCTCAAGGGCGACTACGATTTCAACATCGTGCTCACCAACGAGGGGCTCGCCCCGCGGGCCGGGCTGGTCGCGCTGCACGCGCGCGCGCGGACCCGACCCGAGGGCCAGAAGACGGTCCGCGAGTGGAAGCCGCTCGAGCCTCCGGGGCCGATCATGTCGAAGGTCAACCCGGCCTGGGTCGAGAACCAGAAGCCGCCGCAGAGCCTCGCGTGGAACCAGTCGTACGTCAGCCCGGACATCAAGCTGGACGAGACCAAGCTGCCCAAGCGATTCTCCGGGGGTGGCTGAGATGAGCCGACCTCGACACGTGGTCCGCGCAACCTTCCCCATCGAGAAGTACGCCCGCGTCATGGCGGCGCTCTCTCAGGACCGGATCGCGACGCCCGAGGAGATCCTCGGGCGGCTCCAGGTCTCCCCCGAGGAGTGGGCGGAGGCCGACGCGGTGTGGTCGGAGGCCCTCGCCGAGGCCCGCAGGAAGGGCCAAGGGGAGTGGGCGCTGCGGTTCGCGACCGCGTTCTTCCGCGCACGCGGCGGGGTGCCGACGTTCGCGCCGAGCGAGCTCCGTGACGGCGCCGCGTCTGCTGCGCCAGAGACGCCGGCCAAGGACCGCCCCGTCCAGATGCCGACCTACCAGCTCGCCGAGCAAGAGGGACGCTCGCGGCCGCCTCTGTCCGACGTGAGCCCGTCGACTGGCGAGCTCGACGTGGGCTCGCTCCAGCGCGCTGCGACCTCCCTGCCGTTCGCCGCGTCGGCGCCGAGCGCGCCCGCGCCCGTGGGCCCCCCGAGCCCGCCCGTCGTCGCGCCGCGGGGGCGCGCGATGAGCGGCACGATCGACTCGAGCTCCGAGGAGGTCGAGGCGAAGCTCGCGGCGCTGCGCGCGGCGAGCCCCGCTCAAATGGGGCTGCCCATGTCCCTCGAGCGATATGTCGAGATATCCGTCGCGCTCGCGCAGTCGACGGATCGGGACCTCGCGCTCCAGGCGAAGGGCTACGACCCGGCTCGCTGGGCCTCCATCCAGAAGTCGTTCGTCGCCGCGTTCGAACGCGACGCCGAGCTGCATCGTCGCTACGTGGGCATGATGAAGTCGGGCCTCGGCCGGGCGGAGGGCTGAGCCGCTATGGCTTGCCGGTGATCTGCGCCAGCGTGACGC
Source organism: Polyangiaceae bacterium (assembly GCA_016719945.1). Taxonomy (GTDB): domain Bacteria; phylum Myxococcota_A; class Polyangia; order Polyangiales; family Polyangiaceae; genus Xiheicaenibacterium. Next base: position 201,963 of record JADJYE010000035.1, read on the forward strand.
CGAGGACGCCCTTCGCGATCGGCTCCAGCTCGGCCGGCTCGCCGACGAAGTGGTAGGTGCGGTGGCCGTGCTCGAGCGTGGCGCCCGGGGCGAGCTCGGGGGCGTGGGAGCTCGACTCGAGCTCGTAGAAGCCGCCGAGCGCTGGCTTGCCGGGCTCGACGGGGCCGTCGTTGTAGCTGTTGAGCACGTCGCCCTTGTACGGCTCCTTCTGGGTCTCCCACATGCTGTTGACGTAGTCGCCGCCCTTCTTGGGGCCACTGTAATGGACGATCGTCAGCAGCTTCGCAGAGGGGCTGTAGCTGCCTGCGACGCTCTTCGCCCGCGCGGGGCCGAGGCCGATCTTGCTGCGGTGATTGCCGTCGGCCGAAAAGAAGATGACCTCCGCCTTCTCGTCGATCGTCAGCCGATCGGCGGGCACCTTGCCGAAGTAGCGGTCGTTCACGATCTCTCCCTTCGCGGTCGCATCGAACGGGATGACGACGCGGGTGTCCGATGACGGGTTGTACATTCCGAGGATCCAGACGCTGAGCAAGCCCTTGTCCTTCGTCCACTTCGTCTTGCCCGTGTTGGTGACGACGTTGTGCGTCTCGAAGGCGATCCATTGGGCCTTCGTGGCGAGCACCGCCTTGCTCTCGAGGTACTTCGCCGCCATCATCGGATCGAGCAGCCGCACGCTGCGCGTGACCTTCAGGTCGAAGGACTGGCCCGAGTAGTTGTCGACCTTCATGGCCTGCTCGAGCTTGATGAGCTGAGGGGTCTCCTCCTTGACGGCCCAAGCTCCCGTCTGCAGCGAGTCAGGCGTCTTCCAGTGCTCGATGGAGAAGGGCTTGCCCTTGGGAAAGTAGAGGCCGTATTGGCCGGCCTCGGGTCCGAGCCAGAAGCGGTCCTCGCCGCCATAGTTGTCGAACTGCGTGCCGGTCTTGCCCTCGGCGATGAACTTGCGGTTCACGTAGCCGAGGCTCAGCCCCTTTGGGTCGACAGCGCTCGTCATCACGCGGCCCTGGTAGCTGGGGCTGACGGCGATCTGCCCACCGCTCGCGGATTTGAGGACGCGCACGTCGCCGTGCTGCTTGAGGAACGCCACCTCGTCTTCGAACGTCACGGGGCCTTGTGGGGTCGGGGCTGGGGCGGGCGTCGGCGCGGCGCTGGTCGTGGGCGCTGGCGCGTTGGCGACCGCGCTGGGGGACGCGGACCGAGGAGGCGACGACGCCTCCGGCGGAGACGGTGAAGGCGCGGCGGCGTTGCAGGCGAGCGTGGACATCACCACGAAGGCCCCCAAGGTACGCATGCGCCGGAGCGTACATCGCGGACTCGATGACCTGCGACCCCTTTGCCCTCGGTGGGCGACGAGCGTCGCGCCGGGGTCAGCGGCCCTCGGGCCTCGGCGGTGCTCCCGGAGGTCTCAGATCGGGCTCCAGATCCCCGTTGATGACCAGACGCTCCTGGGAGACCGGCACCCCCTCTGGCACGCGAATCACGAGGTTGGTGAGGCGCGTCCCGAAATGGATGTAGAAGAACTCACCCTTCGACGCGACGAGCAGGGTGTCCTCGAAGCGCACCGACGCGAACCCGACTTTGTCGAAAGCCCCCTCCGAGGGGCCGCCTTCGATGCCGACCAGCACCGGCGTCCCGCTCACCGAGATCGTCCCGTCCTTCGAGGGCTCCACCTTCACGTCGCCGGCCGCCCCCGACCGCAATACGACCTTCTTCACGCCCTCGCCGGGGAACGAGGCAGAGGCTGGGGGCCCGGGCCACGCACGGCTCCGCCCCGATAGCTCCACGCTCGCGGCGGCGGTGGTGGACGAGGCCGGCTCGGCGCTCCGGCGGGCCGAGGCCGAGGAGCCTGCCTCAACCCGGTCGGAGCAGGCCGCGACCAGGAGTGTGGTTGCGGCCGCCGTGACGAGAGCGATCGCGGCGCGAGCAGAATGGGTGATCAGGTGGAGGCCCTCGGGGTCAGTCTACTGCGGGTGCCGCGACCAGCTGCCACGTTTTCGCAGGCGAGCACGTGCGCCCGAGGCCGTCTCGTCGGTTGCTTCTCTTTTCTCTTGACCGAACTTTTGGGCGCACCAATTGGACCTCGAGGGCCGATCGACTGCGCGAACGCGTCCGCATCCGTCCGGGCCGCAAGAAGCGCTCACAGCGGCAGCGGGGAGCCATTGCGGCGAGGTTCTTCCCAGAGCCTTTGGGTAGCGCACTCAGGCCGCTCCGAGGTGTGGGGTAGGGTGGAGGCATGAAGCAAGACGCCTCTTTGCCGCGAGCTCAGCTCGACGAGCTCGCGGACCAGATCGCCGTGTGCGCAGCGCGGATCGACTCGGCGCTGCACCAGCTCCTCGGTCACATTCGGCAGTTCGAGCAGCTGAAGGGCTGGGCGAAGCAAGGCTCGAAGAGCTGCGCCCATTGGCTGTCGTGGCGCATCGGGCTTGGGCTCGTCGCCGCGCGGGAGAAGGTGCGCGTGGCGGTGGCGCTCGGTGGGCTGCCGCAAATCGACGGCGCATTCTCGCGAGGCGAGCTGAGCTACGCGAAGGTCCGCGCCATCACCCGGGTCGCGACGCGAAAAAATGAAGACTTGCTCCTCGCCCAGGCTCGCGGCACCACGGGCGCAGAGCTCGAGCGCATCTGCGCGGGCTTCCGGAGGCTCGGGCCCACGGTAGCGCTGGATGACGAGCGGAGGTTCGTCCGCCGGCGGACGCTGGGAGACGGCCTCGTGCAGATCGAGATGCGCCTGCTGCCCGACGAGGCCGAGCGGGTATGGCAGGCCATCGCCGAGGCCCGCCGGGCGCTCGCGGCGGACGATACCGCGGAATCGTCCCGGGCCGCCGGCCCTACCCTGGTCGACGCAGCCGTCGCGATGGCAGACGCGAGCCTCGTTGTTGGACGGCCCGCCGCGGGAACCGTCGCCGCCGATCGCCGGATGCTCTTCGTGCACCTCTCTGAGCATCGCGTGGAGCGCGCCGAGGAGATCTCCCAGGGCGAAGGCAGAGGTGGCGTCCCGTGGAATGCCGAGCTCCAGGACGGCACCGGCATCTCGGGCGCGACGCTGCTGCGGCTCGCGTGTGACACAAGCCTGCTCGTCGCGAGGACCGACGTCGATGGGAGGGTGCTCGACCTAGGCCGTCGCAGCCGCACCGTCTCGCCGACGATGCTCCGAGCCCTGCGCCTCCGGGACCGGCGGTGTCGTTTCCCGGGATGTCGGAGCGCCGCATTCGTCGACGCGCACCACATCGAGCACTGGGCCGACGGCGGAGAGACCTCGATCGACAACCTGGTCCTCGTCTGTCACGCCCACCACGTCGCGCTGCACGAAGGCGGGTTCGCGGTCGAGCGGGGGCCGGACGGGGGGTTCGTGTTCCGGGACCCGGAGCAGCAGAGGATCGAAGCCGCGCCGCGCGCGCCAGCCGTCGACGGAGACGCCTCCGGGTGGCTTCGGGAAGAACAGTGCGGGCGGGGCGTGGTGATCGAGCCGGCCACGGCGCTCGTACGGAGGCCGTTCTGGGGTCTCGAGGTCGCGGGCTGCGTGCGGGCGCTGGCTGCGAGGGAGTGGCGATCGCCGTGACCTGAGCTACGAGATTCCGCGGAAGCGTCGGAGAGTGCAGGAGAGCGGGATGTGACATTGCTTCTCGCAAGGACGGCGTCGCCAGTTAGGCTGCTCCGCCGGCCGATGACCGCCACCCTTCAACCTGGAACCGTCGTCGGCGGCGACTTCGAGATCCTTCGGCCCCTCAAGCAGGGGGAGGTCGGCGCTGGCGAGACGAAGGCGGTCTCAGCCCGGCTCAGCGCGCAATAGCGTCTCCGCGGGCCGTCAGCGCAGCACGCGCCGCAGCGGGGTTGCCGTGCCCTGGGTGAGCTCGAGCAGCCCTGCGTGCTTCGGGACGAGCTCGGCGGCGTTCGCCTCGTCGGTGTCGACGTGCATCTCGAGCCGATACTTGGGCGAGACGCGCACGAGCACGTCGCCGAAGGTGAGGTCGCGCCCCGAGGAGTCGACCGCCACCTCGACGACGTCGCCGTCGGCCACGCCGAAGCGCGCCGCGTCCTCGGGGGCCATGTGGATGTGACGCCGGGCGCAGATGACACCCTCCTTCAGGGTCACCGAGCCCTTGGGGCCGACCAGCGTCACGCCGGGGGTGCCTCGCACGTCGCCCGAGTCGCGCACCGGCGCGTCGAGGCCCAGGAAGAACTCGTCGGTCCGGGAGACCTCGACCTGATCCGCGGGCCGCACCGGGCCGAGCACGCGCACCCCGGCGATCGAGCGCTTGGGGCCGACGATCTCGAGCACCTCTTCGCACGCGAACTGTCCAGGCTGGGAGAGCTCCTTCAGGGGCGTCAGCTCGTGGCCAGGCCCGAACAGCTGCTCGACCGTCTCCTTGCGCAGGTGGATGTGCCGCGCGCTGACGGCGATCGGGATGCTGCGCTGCGCGACCTCGTCGCGGCGCGCGACCAGCTTCGCGGTCTCGCCGGCGATCGCGTGCTCCTCGTCGGTCGCGACGGCGAGCAGGTGCGTGCGGCTGGTGTCGGTCGAGATGCGGATGACGGGCCTGGCGGCGCTCGCGCGAGCGCTCCGGTTCTCGTCCTCGTCGAGGGTGGCGCCGAAGAGCTGCAGGTTGTGGGCGATCTTATGGCGGACGACCGCGCTGTTCTGGCCGATGCCGCCGGTGAACAGGATGGCGTCGACCGCGCCGAGCACGGCGGCGTAGGCGCCGATGTACTTGCGCACCCTATGGCAAAAGACGTGGATGGCGAGGCGCGCGCGCTCGTCGCCCGCCGCGGCGCGGTCCTCGATGTCGCGCATGTCATTGCCCACGCCCGAGAGCCCGGCGAGCCCGCTCTTCTTGTTCAAGAGCGCGTCGAGCCCGTCGAGGTCGAGCCCCTCGGCGCGGGCCACGTGGAGCGCCGCGCCGACGTCGATGTCGCCGGACCGCGTCCCCATGACGAGCCCCTCGAGCGGCGTCATCCCCATGCTGGTCTCCACAGAGCGCCCGAACTCGATCGCGCAGACGCTCGCGCCGTTGCCGAGGTGGCACGAGATGAGCCGCAGGTCGCCCGGCTTCGCGCCGAGGAACGCCGCGGCGCGCGCGGCGACGAAGGCGTGGCTCGTGCCGTGGAAGCCATAGCGGCGGACGCCGTGCTTCTTCGCCAGCTCGAGGTCGATCGCGTAGCTCCGCGCGCGCGGGGGGAGCGTCGCGTGGAAGGCCGTGTCGAAGACCGCCACGTGGGGGACGTCGGGGAAGGCGCGCAACGCCGCGATGATGCCGGCGAGGTTCGCAGGGTTGTGCAGCGGGGCGAGCGGCGTGAGCGCGGCGATCGCCTCGAGCACCGACTCGTCGACGCGCGTGGGCTGCGAGAAGCGCGCTCCGCCGTGTACGACGCGGTGTCCGACGCCGTCGATCGGCGCCCCGCCCCGAGCCCGCTCGAGCACGGGCAGCGCCGCCGCGAGCGCCTCGCCGTGGTCCTTGGCGGCGCACGGGACGGCAGGGCCGTCGGCGTCGAACAGCGCGGCCTCGGGCTCGCCGATGCGCTCGACCCGGACGCGCCCTCGGCGCTCGCCCGTCACGTCGTCGATGATGGCAGCCTTGAGCGAAGAGCTCCCACAGTTCAGGACGAGGACGTTCATGGCCCGCTCCTACCCTTGTGTCCCGCCGACGTCGAGGTGTGCCGAGCGCCCGCCATTGCGCGGAACAGGTCTCCGGGGAAGCGCCGCCGTCGCGCGCGAAGGTCGCTAGGCCGTCCTCTGGCCGTGGGCCGCCGCGCGGGCCCTCAGCGCCTCGATCTCGTCCTCGAGCACGTGCGCCCGGTCGAACGTGAGGCTCACCTTTCGGCCGGAGCGCGAGCGCGTCGACGCGATACGAACGGCTCTTCCGCCGCGCGGGAGGCGCTTGACCGTGGGCACGACCTCGAGGGACTCGAGCGCCTCGAGCGGGCAGACCAGGATCGACGAGCTCTCACGATAGAGGAGGAAGAAGCTCGTCCAGTACAGGCCTCGGCGCTCGCGCCCGAGGGCGTGTCGAATCGCGCGCACCAGGTTGGAGCCGAAGATCCAGAGCAGTAGCGCCAGGATCGCCGCGACGAGCAGGCAGAAGACGAGCTCCACGACGAACATCCGCGTCGAGCTGCGCCCCCTGGAGAGGTGAACGAAGGGGACCGCACACGGCACCACGACGAAGGGCAACAGGAGCAACACGGCCGCGAGGCTCGCGAAGACGCCGATCAGGCTCGGCACGAAGACGACGCCCGAGGGGATGGGGCGCGCCGAGTCGAGCACGAACCAGGCGTCCTCGGGCATCCGCCGTCGAAAGTCGGCGATGTCGAGCGCCTCGAGATCTTCGGGCGGGCCCGCTCCGGGCGTGCTGCGGTAGGTCATGCGCCGACCAGCCACAACACCACCAGCGACACCGCCAGCGCCGGAATCGTCAGCGCGACGCCGACGCGAATGAAGGTGGTGACCTTGACCTCGACGTCGTGACGCCGGAGGAGATCGAACCACAGCAGCGAGGCGAGCGAGCCCACCGGCGTGAGCCGGGGGCCGAGGTCGCCCCCGACCAGGGCGGCGAGGGCGTTGACGTGGCCGGGGTCGCGGGTCCCCTCGAGCGCGAAGGCGTTGAGGACCGACATCGGGTGGTTGTTGAGGAGGGCCGAGCCGACCGCGGAGGTGCCGCCGATGACCGCGACGCTATGGCGGGTCGTGTAGAGGGCCCGGAGCCACTCGACGACGCCGACGCGCTCGAGCGCGATCGCCAGCAGGAAGACGCCGACGAGGAACGGGAAGACGTTCCAGGTGACGCCCTGCGCGAGCGTCTTCGCGGAGTGGCCCGCGGCCAGGTTGGTGACGGCGCACACGAGGGCGCCCGCCGCGGCGACAGGCCAAAGCGGCAGGTCGAGCGCCGACGCGACGGGATAGCAGCACAGCGACGCGGCGAGGACCGCGAGCACCACCCAGCCGTGGCGCGAGAGCGGCGCGGTGTCGGTCCAATAGCCGAGCGCGGGCGCAGGGTCGGCGAGCACGTCCCGGAAGAGCCACGCGAGGGCGACGTAGCTCACGACGGACGAGGCGAGGGCGACCGGGACCATGCGCAGCGCGTAGTCGTTGAACCCGATGCCCACATGGTTGGCAAAGATGAGGTTCATCGGGTTGGAGATGACGAGCGGCGCGACGCCCGCCGAAGCGAACACGGCGAGGCTGAAGGCGACGACGAACTTCGGGTGCCTTCGCGGGTAGACGGTGCGCAGCAGGGTGATGACGGTCGGCGTCATCACGAGGATCGCGGCGTCGTTCGAGAGCACCGTGGCGACGAGCGCCGACAGGATGAACGTCACCAGGAAGGCGTGGCGCACAGGCCCGCGCGTGCGCGGCTCGATCAGCGCGGCGAGCCGATCCAACAGACCTAGCCCTCAATCAAGCGATGGCCGCGCTCGAAATGGCGTCGGCTGAAGTGGAACGGCAGGTGGCGCACCTCCCCATCGAGGCGCCCGCCTCGTCCCTTTCGTGATGTCCCAGTCCGTGTCGACCTCTCTTGGTGCGGCGTGAGCTGCGGCGAGGGCGAGCTGCTCGCGCCGAAGTGCGCGAGCAGGCCGCTCGTTCAGAGGGCGTCGAGAAGGCGGAAGAGAACGGGGGAGATCGGGACGCCAGGCGAGCAGCCGGAAGACCAGCGTCCGGCCCGTGCGAAGGATCTGCGCAGGCACGAGGATCAGGCGGTTGACGAAGGACCCGGAACTCCATGCGCAGCACGCGTTCGCGTTCGGCCTCGTGCTGAGCGCGCCAGCGCGGACTGATGGGCAGCATGAGGGCGAACCACGCCTTCAGGGACCACGCGATCGATGCGATCACCATGTAGGCCCAGTTGGCGTTGAGCGTGTTGAGCGGCGCTCGCAGGGCGCGGACGCCGCTCTTGAGCTGCGCGAGGACGTTCTCCTGGTTGCAGCGATCGTTGGCCTCGCGCACGACGTCCTCGGCGGACATCGTGAAGTCGTTCGTGACGTAGAAGTGGTAGCGCTCGCGCTGCCCGAGCGAGCGTTGTCCGCGCTCCTCCAAGATCGTTTTGCAGACGGTGCGGGTCTCATCGTGACGTCGATGCTCGGCACTTTTCATAGCGGCGCCGCTCGTAGCGGGACGACGTTATTCAGGAGCGTGACCTCCGTTCGGTACGCTGCAGCGAGCATCGCCCAGGCATGATCGAAGCGTTCGCTCTGCACCCAGCCCCTCAGGTTGAGGATGGCCTGGCCGCCCTCCTTGCCCCAGCGCATTCCGCTCTGCTTCATCCGCTGGGTGACGAGCGTCTTGCATGCAGCCTCCGTGACGCCGGTGCCGATCGGCAAACCCTGCTCGCGCAACTCGGCGTATCGCATGCGGTCGCGGCGCTTGCGGAAGTAGGCCAGTTCCTTGGCGACGTCCGTCTTGCCGGGGTGCTTGTTCCGCAAATAGGTCAGCGCGCGAATGACCTTCGTCACTCCCTCCGGGTCTTCGAGCAGCACGTGGCGCAGGTCCGCGAACTTGCGCCGGCTCTCCACCGTGCCGACGCCGTAGGCGGCTGCAATGGCGTCGTTCAGATGCTCGGCCGCGTGGAAGAAGTCCACGACCTCGACTCCATCGGGAACTTCGTTGTGCAAGAACGTCCAGTTATCGATGGCACCGTCGGCGGCTTTGACGACCCGCAGGTCCGGACGCTGGTCGAGCGCGCACTTCAGTTCCGCGAGCAGCGACTTCTTCAGGCTTGCCTTGTGCGGCTCCGGCATGCGGGCCATTCGCACGGCGGCGAGGCAATCGCCGTCTTGGTCGTAGAAGGACAGCGTCGCGCAGCCCACCTCGCGGTAGCCAGCCGGGCCCTTGGTGATCTGGCCGCGCGCGGCGGTCTTCGCCTTCTTCTCAACCGCGCCGCCATCGTTCATGGGCGCCAAGACACCGTCGAGGCTCACCATCACCGTCGTGGCGTGCTCCGGCACGATCATCGCGTCGCGCAGCTCGGCCTCGAAGCTCGCCCGGTCATCGTTCACGCGCTCAGCCAGCTCCTTCGGGAGCCGGTCGAGCGTCGACTTCGACGGGGCCATGTTACCCATCCGTCGAAACAGGTCCTCGCCCGTCTTGGGCGTCATCTGCGCCACGACCCAGGCGGCCTGGCTGGCTGCGTGAGGCGTCCAGAATCCGCCGACGATGCCGACCTTGAGATCCATCGGCACGACCGACCGCTCAGCAGGGTCGGACCGGTCCTTGTACAGCGTGCGCATCACCGACACGGGTCCCGCAGCAGTCATGTACGTCTGCTCCGAGCGAACGACGCGACGCAACGTGCTTCCGTGCACGAAGATGGCCTCCGCGTCGACGTCGGCGCGCCCGAGGTCTTCGGCGAGCAGCTCGCGCTCGACTTCCTGCAGGCTTTGGTGAAGGCGCGCCTCGAACGCTTAGAACGTCTCCTTGGGGCCCCGGCGTCGCACTCCGGCATCGTCGAGGATGCGCCGAATCAGCCGCAACGACTTTGGCCCGGCCTCACGCTGGTGCCTGGGGAACGGGGCGGGCTTGGTCGCGGTCTGTGTCATGCGCTGGAAACATCAGTGGTTCGCCACAAATTCCCGCGTGGCCGAAAACTCCGACGGACGGCGTCAGGATCAGATCTGCACCCTTTGCAGAGAACGACCATCCGGTACACGCCCTTCGCCTTGGAGGGCTGGTGGGTGAACTCGGCGATCTCCTCCTTCACCAGGCGAAGGTTCAAGTAGCCCTTCTCCCGAACGATGGTCTCCTTCACACGCGGCTGCTTGGCGCGGCGCTGGCGCTCATCGAGCGCATCGTCGGCCTTGCGCACCAGCTCGCTGTACTCCTCCTGGGTGAGCGTCTCGGCGGTCTCGACGAGCTGGGACACGGCGTCGTAGCCGAACACGAAGCGGATCCCGTCCTTCGTCCAGCGGTCGAAGTGGAGGGTTTGCGAAAAGGCCGTGTCTCCGCGGAGCAGGACGTCCTTGAAGCCAGCGCGGCGGCACATCTCGACCGCCCGGTCGAAGTAGGCCGGAGCGCCTTCCTGGGAGGGCCGGTTGCCACTCCGGTTCACGATGTAGAGCGGCTCGCCCGTGTTCGCGAGCGACACCAGCAGCGGGTGGTAGCCCCAAGTCCCGTTGTAGGAAAGCCCCATGCCCTCCTTGCTCTCGCCGTGCGTCTCCACGATCGAGCCGTCGGCGTCGATCTTCGCCGTCTGCCCGAAGAAGCTCGCTTCTTGTCGCTGCCAGACGCCCACACGGACGTCGTTGACCACGTCCATCAGCGTCTCGATCTGGTCCGTGTCGAACCGGCGGCAGAAGTCGCCGGCGGTCGTCGGGTCAGGGATCGTGCGCGCCCACCGCGTCGAGGAACGCAGCGTCGTTGCGGCGCACCTCGATGTCGTCGAGAACCGTCCCGCCGCACAGGACGTTGAAGGCGATGTTCAGGATGTGGTCGGACTCGCTGTACGGGCGGCGCTTCATCAGGATCGGCAGCCGCGCATCGAGCTGCCGAACGAGGCCGACCTCACGCGCGAGCTGGTGGACGGCGCCGAGCCCGCCGTACGGGATCGCCTGAACGCGGTCCGACACGTCGTACCGCGCGGCTCCCGGCGCGAACTCGGGACCCGCTCCGCGCGGCGCTCGCCCACCCATCGCAGGCGCCAACCTCCTCGCGATCTTTCCCGCTTCACTCCGCTGCCAGGATCGTCGATCTTTCACTTGAAAAGCTCCCGGGTGTTCGATGTTGAGTCTCAGCAACCCAACAGACACCCGGGCTTTTCATTTTGATCCCAGCGACTCGCGATTTCGATGCGCTTGAACGAGGCCTAGCCGCTCTGCCGTCGAGGTCATGGCCATGACCGAGGCGAGCGTGACGAAGGCCTGCCATTGCGACCCGCACGCGGCGCGGAGATCGCCCAGCTCGACCGCGCCGCCGAGCGAGGCGGCGAGCACGGCGGCGGCCGCGCCGACGGCCGGTCCCCAGCCGTGCGGGCGCCAGGTCACCGCCCCGATCAGGATGACGAGACCGGCGAACACGAAAGGGAGCGCCGTCATCGCGGCCCTCTCAGCAATAGGCCCTCAAGGCGCGCTCGACGTAAGCGGCCGAGGGGCGGCGCGCCGGGTTGGGGTCGAGCATCTCGAGGACCAGCGACACCACGCGGTCGGGGCACGGGCCCAGCATGCGTCGCGCCCGCTCGGCCAGGACCTTGCGGTTCTCGTGCAAGCGCGCGAGCACGAGCTGGTCGTGGCCACGCGGGAGATCGATGCTCGCGAGGCGCTCCATGAAGCCCTTGTCGACGCTCTCGTCCGCGTCGCTCCAGGTCGGCTCGAGCAGGCGCGTCTTGCCGACGACCTCGCACAAGACGCAAGCGAGCGAGAAGATGTCGCTCGCCAGGGGCCAGTCGTTGTCGTCTGGCCGGAGGCGCTCGGGCGCCATGTAATACGGGGTGCCGACGCGAGATTGGCACGTGGCCCCGGCGATGCCCCAGTCGACGAGCACCGGGATGCTGGCCATGTGGAGCACCACGTTGGCCGGCTTGATGTCGTAATGGCCGATGCCGCGCGCGTGGGCGTGGGCGACGGCGCTCGCGAGGTCGGCGACGACGCCGATGGCCTCGCCGATGGGGAGCGCCTGCTTCGAGATGTGCGCCTCCAATGACTCACCGTCGACCCACTCCATGACCAGGTGGGGGCGCCCGCCCAGCCCGTCGTGGAAGGAGACGAAGCGCACGATGCCTCGATGCGGGGCGTCGGCGAGGCTCAAGAGGGCGAGCGCCTCGCGGCGGAACCAGGTGCGGTAGTGGCCGCTGGTGCGCTGAGGCACCTTGAGGACGTAGGTGCGATCGTCGTCGCGCGAGCGAGAGCGCACGAGCAGGCACGAGCCCATGCCGCCTGCGCCGAGCGCCTTGACGACCTGGTAGTCCCCGATGACCGGCGGCGGCGGCTCGGCCTCCGTGTCGAGCGCGCCCTGGAGGGCGAAGATCACGTCGAGCAGGCCCCCGAGGATGGGCGGCAAGACCCGCTCGATCTCGCGCTTGGCCTCCAGGCCCGCGCGCGAAGTCGGCCTCGCCACGAGCTCCTCGACCCGACGTTGGAGCGCGGCCACGCTGGGACCTCGCGGCGAAGGCGCGCCGACCGCCGCGGCTGCCTCGCGCATGCCCGTCGAGAGCGTCTCGATGGCGTCCGCGACGACTCCGGCGAGCGCGGCCGAAGGGCGCCGCTGGTGCAGCAGGTGGACCGCGACGCCGACCAGATCGTCGAGGCCACGCACGATGGGGCCGTCGCCGAGCAGGCCCACCTTCTTGGAAAGATCTCGCAGGCTCGGCAAGAGCTCGCGCGCGAGGCGGCGCTTTCCACGGGCCCCGGGGCGAGGGTGGCGGTCTTCGGCGGTGCCCAGGGCCTTCAGCGTGCGGTCGACCGACGCCCGCACCTGCAGCAGCGCCTTCGCCGCGAGGACGAGCTTCCCTCCCGCGAACTCGGCGGAGTATTTGCGGAACGCTTCGTTCCTGAAGGCGAGGATGAGCCCGAGGGTCTCCACGCTCGCAGCCTCGGGGACGGCGCGCTCGATACACACCGCGAAGGCGCGCGCGAGCGGGCGGTCCATCATGGCGTCGTGGTTCGACGCGATCAGCGCCCGGACGCGCGTGAGGATGCTCTTCGCGCTCGCGGGCGCGGCGGGCTCGGGCTCGGCGCCGGCGGGCGTCGCGTCCACCGCGAGGACGAGCCTGCGCACCGCCTCGCGCCGCTCGTGCGCGCCGCGGACGCTCTTGCGAAGGCGCTCCGCGCGGCCGGAGCGCGCCGCGAGCACCACGCCCTCCCAGCGCTGTCGCGCGAGGCGCGCGTCCGCGAGGGTCTTCGCCTGCGCGATGAGGACGTCGTGCAGCAGGGGCGAACCGAACAGGGCGATGTCGAGCGCGCTCTCGTCGGCGTCGACGACGGGGCCCCGCACACGCTCCTCGATCCTCGCGATCGTCTCCTCGATGGCGACGAGCAGCTCCAGCGCAACGGGACGAGCCTCGGCGATCGACTCGCGCGCGGCGTCCCTCAGCGCGGCCCACGCGAGCAACATGTCGCGCGCCGGCTCGGAGCGCCGCCCGCGCCACAGCTCGATCACCGGATCCGGGGTCTCCAGCGACTCTGCGCGCCCGGCGAGCGCCATCAGGCGCCGCGCGCGCTCCTCGGGCGGCGCCGCGAGCGCGAGCTCGCCGAGGGCGTGGATCACTGCGCTGTCGTTGGCCTTGCCGAGCTCCTGCGCGGCGGCGTCGGCGGTGGCGGGCGCGACCGAGCGCCACTCCGCGAGCGCGCGGATCACCTCGGCCGTCGCGTAGCCGTCGAGTGGACCCAGGGCCGTGCGCAGATCACCGCCTCCGCTGCGCCCGAGCAGCCAGTCGATGGCGCGCGCGACCGCCGACCGGCGCTCCGCGGAGCCGGGCTGCTGCGGGGTCGCCTCACCGACCCGCGTGGTCGATCGCGCGAGGCCTCCGCCAGGATCGACCATCGCCAGCGCGCCGAGCGCCGCCGCCGCCGAGGTCGCGACCGTCCTCGCGCGGTCGCGGGACAAGACCGACAGGACGTGGGCGACGCGGTCGAACATCTCGAGATCGATCGACGCCGAGTCGAGCCCGCAGACGGCGAGCGCGAAGGCGCGGCAGAGATCGAGCACGCGGGCCCTCTTCATGAGACCCGACGACTCGCGGAGCGCCGCGGACCAGTCGCTCAGCGAGGACGCGACGAGCACCGCCTCCTCGGGGCCGATCGCCGAGACGTTCAGCGCGACGTGGAGGGACGCCCGCAGGCGGGGGTCGTGGCGCAGCGCGGCCTCGTCTTCGATGGCGAGCCTGACGACCTCGGCGTAGCCGCCCGTCGCCGAGGAGCGGGGGCTGGACCGCGGCTCGAACCGGTCTTCGAAGGCGTCGGTCAGCGACTCGCGAGCGTCTCTCGCCATGAGACGTGGCAGCGTACACAACAAAGCGTGGTAGATCGCGCCGTGCTCGTGACCCCGCCGGCTCGCTTCGCCCTGGCGCTCTCGCTCGCAGCCGCCTGCTCGCCCGACGCAGGGGGCGCCGCGTCGACCGGCGTGGACGCCTCGTCGACGGCGGCGCTGGCCACCGCCTCCGCGTCGGCGACGGGCACTTCAGATACGGGGGCGGCCCCAGCGAGCGCGAGCGCTGCGGCCGCGACCGCGAGCGGGTCGAGCGCGCCCTCGGCGGCTCTCGCGCGGACGGACGGGTGTCCAGAGGGGATGGTTCGGGTCGAGGGGGACTATTGCCCCGACGTCGAGCAGACCTGCAAGAAGCACCACCCGGAGTACGAGCGCGACCAGGAGAGGCGGCGGAAGGCCGAAGAGAAGGGCCAGAAGCACAAGAGCACCGTGAGCGAGCGCTGCCTCGAGTACGCCGCGCCGACCGTGTGCAAGTCGAAGGACAAACGCAGGCTCTCGTTCTGCATCGATCCGTTCGAATACCCCAACGAGAAGGGCCAGCTACCGGCGCTGCTCATCTCGTGGACCGACGCCAAGAAGACGTGCGAAGGGCTCGGCAAGCGCCTGTGCACGGAGGACGAGTTCAACTTCGCCTGCGAAGGTCCCGAGATGCTGCCCTACACCTACGGCTTCGTCCGCGACCCGGCCAAGTGCAGCATCGACAAGCCGTACCGAAAGCGTTCGAAGAAGCTGTTTCGATACGACAAGTGCATGCAGCGGCCGGCTTGCAAGCAGCACCTGGCCGAGCTCGATCAGCGCCTGCCCACGGGCTCGCTGCCCGAGTGCGTATCGCCGTTCGGTGTCTACGACATGAACGGCAACATCAACGAGTGGGTGGAGCTTCCGGGGAAGAAGTACCCAGACCGCTCGGGCCTCAAGGGCGGATGGTGGGGCCCCGTGCGCGGGCGTTGCCGGCCCACCGTCGATTTCCACAAGGAGGACGACTACGGCTACGAGGAGGGCTTTCGCTGTTGCGCGGATACGAAGGGCTGAGCCGACCGCGTACCCGGTCCTCGGCCGGACGTGGTAAGGAGGCCGCGTGGGGCGCGAGGTGACAGCGGAAGACGCGGGGGGCAGCGGTCAGCCGCCGACGCTGCTCGAGCTCGACGGCGTCAACAAGCGCTATGGCAGCTTCGAGGCCCTGAAGGACGTCACCGCGACCGTGCGCGGTCGCGTGATCGGCCTGCTCGGGCCGAACGGCGCCGGCAAGTCGACCTTGCTGAAGTCGATGCTCGGGCTCCTCCACTTCGAGGGCACCGCGCGCGTGCTCGGCTTCGATCCGCGGGTCGAGCCCTTCCGGGTGCGCGACGCGGTCGGCTACATGCCCGAGTCGGACAGCTACCTCCCGAGCATGACCGCGGTCGAGCTGTGCACGTACGCCGCTCAGCTCTCGGGGCTGCCGAAGAGCGCGGCGATCCAGCGCGCCCACGCCGCCCTCTACTTCGCGAACCTGGAGGACAAGCGCTATCTCCCGGTGGAGGGCTACTCGACCGGCCTGAAGCAGCGAGTGAAGCTCGCCCAGGCGCTGGTCCACGATCCGGATCTGCTCTTCCTCGATGAGCCGACCAACGGCCTCGACCCCGTCGCGCGCGAGGAGATGCTACGGCTCATCGAGTCGTTGCCAGCGCGCAGGGGGTGCTCGGTGATCCTCTCCACGCACCTGTTGCCCGACGTCGAGCGCCTCTGCGATCACGTCGTCGTCATGCAGCAGGGGCGCATCGTCTTCTCGGGGACCATCGCCGAGCTGCGCGGCACCGAGTCGCTGCGCTACGAGGTCCGCGTGAAGGCAGGGGGGGAGCGGCTCGCCGCCCGGCTGGAGGAGCGAGGCTGCACGGTCGAGCGTATCCCCGACGGCCTCGTCGTCACGCTGCCCGAGGGCGCAGGCACCGAGCTGCTGCTCAAGGAGGCGATCGCCGCCGAGGTCCAGGTGCGCCACCTGGCGCCCCGCCGCATCGCGCTGGAAGACGCCTTCCTGGAGGCGCTGAAGTCATGACGCAGAAGGCGCCGTTCGCGCAGATCCACGAGCAGGGCTACGAGCGCTACACCGGCGCCCGGTCCGAGCAGGGCAGCCGCTTCTGGATCGTCGCCAAGAACGTGGCGTCGATCGCGTGGCGCTCGCGCTGGGCGGTGAAGATCCCCATCGTGCTGACGGCGCTGACGGTGATGGCGCTCGCCGGCGTGATGTTCCTGAGCAAGGGCGCCCAGGTGCCGCAGCCCGGCTCGGGGCAGCTCGTGCCGATCGAGGTCGCGATCATCCTGGGCTCGACCGGGTGGCTCACGCTGCTCGCGACCATCCTGGGGACGGCGCTCGGCTGCTCCACAGTGGCCGACGATCTCAAGGTTGGCGCGTTCCAGTTCTATTTCTCGCGGTCGCTGCGCGCGAACGACTACGCGATCGGAAAGCTCCTCGGTGTCGCCGCGGTCGTCGGCGTGCCGCTGCTCGTCGCGCCGACCTTGCTCGCCCTCGTCCGGGTCGGCCTCTGCAAGGACGCGACCGAGCTCGGCGAGACCTGGGCCATCCTCCCTCGGGCGGTCGCCTGGGGCCTGTCCGGCACGCTCACCTTCACGCTGGTGTCGATCGGGCTGGGGGCGGCGCTGGCGAACCGCAGGGCGGCGCAGGCGGGCTTCCTCGTCTGGTACCTCGTCATCGGGAGCATCGCGAAGGTCGTCGCGCAGGTCACGAAGACGCCCGAGGCTGGTCTGTTCGCCCTGGACGCGAACTGGGGCAACGCCGGTCGGCTGATCTTCGATCTTCCGAAGGACAACCACATGCCCGCCTCGTGGCAATCGCTCGCGGCGCTCGGCGTGCTCGCGGCGGCAGGCTACGCCGGTCTGCTGTGGCGCGTGCGCGGCGCCGAGGTGTCCTCGGTGGGAGGAGGGTCGTAATGGCGTCCGCGCCTGGGCCCGAGGTCGGGCCTCCCCCGTCGGCGCCGCCGGCGTCGGCCCCGCGCCCCGCGGTCGTCGAGGTCCGTGAGGTGTCGCGCTGGTATGGCCAGGTCATCGCCCTCGCGAACGTGTGGATGCGCGTCGAGGGCGGCATCGTGGGCCTGCTCGGGCCCAACGGCGCCGGCAAGTCGACGTTGATGAAGATCCTCGCGGGCTTGATGGCGCCGTCGCGCGGCGTGGCGCTCGTGCACGGCCGCTCGCTGTGGCATGACGCCGAGGCGCGGCGCCGCCTCGGGTATTGCCCCGAGCACGAGGGCGTGTACGACGAGCTCACCGCGCGCGAGTTCGTGACGGCGATGGCCGAGCTCTCCGGCTTCGAGTCGTCGGTCGCGCGTAAGCGCGCGGCGGAGGCGCTCGACTCGGTGGGCCTCGCGGACGCGATGGACCGCCGCCTCAAGGGGTATTCGAAGGGCATGCGTCAGCGCGCGAAGCTGGCCCAGGCCTTCGTGCACGACCCCGACGTGCTGTTGCTCGACGAGCCGCTCACCGGCTGTGACCCGCTCGCGCGCACGCAGATCGTCGCGCGCATCCAGGAGCTCGCCAAGGCCGGCAAGGTCATCATCGTGAGCTCACACGTGCTGTACGAGGTCGAGGCGCTCACGCGGGAGATCGTGCTCATCCACCGCGGCAGAGTCCTTGCGGAGGGCAACGTGTACCGCCTGCGCGAGCTCATCGACCGGCACCCCCACAGGGTCCGCGTGGAGTGCACCCGCCCTCGCGCGCTCGCCGCCCGGCTCGCCGAGCAAGACCACGTCGTCCGCCTGACGCTGGGCGAGCACGCGATCGAGATCGAGACGCGCCAGCCCGACCGCCTCTATGACTCCCTGCCGCGCGAGGTGCTCGAGCTCGGGCTGGAGCTGAAGAGCCTGTCGTCGCCCGATAACAACCTCCAGGCGGTGTTCGAGTACCTCACCGCGTATTGGCAGGGCACGACGGAGAGCCAGACGTGATGCTCGTGCCCGCCGCGAAGGTCCTCGCCCGCCTGGCCTGGCTGCGCCTGATCCGCGGCCGCACGCTGTACGTGACGGGCGTGCTCGCCGTCGTGCCCATCGTGCTCGCGGCCATCGCCCGCGGGGAGCCAAAGAAGGCCGCCTGGGAGGCTTCGCTCGAGGCGGTCTTGCGCTTCGTCATCCCGCTCGGGGCGGCGATCCATGTCTCGGGGGCGGTCGGCGACGAGCTCGAGCAGAAGACGTTCACGTACCTGTGGTCGCGGCCAATCCCGCGGGCGTCCGTCATCGCGGGCCGCCTCGCGGTGATGACCCCGCTCATCTTCGGGGTCGCCGCGCTCGCGACGCTGGTGAGCTTCCTCGTGGCGGGCGGCACCACGGGCGCAGACGACTTGATGGCCGGGCTCGCTGGCGCGGGCGCGTCGGCGCTCGGGTGCTCGCTGTTCGCGGTGGGCGGGGGCGCGCTGTTCCCCCGCCAGCCGATGCTCTTCACGATGGGTGTGTTCCTGACCGTCGAGCAGTTCCTGTTCGCGATCCCAGCGGCGAAGCACCTGTCGATCGTCTCGCACACGCGCGTCATCGCCGGGCTCGAGGCCGACGGGAGCAAAGGCGCAGCTGCCTTCGGCCTGGCGCTGCTCTCGGCGGGTTGGCTCGCCATCGGGCTGTATCGCAACGCTACGGTCGAGCTGGCAGCGTCGAAGGAGTAGGGCTCCGCCCGCGGAGCGTCGCTATTTCGTGAGCGCGTCCAGCGCGTCGATCTCGCACGGCTCGATGGAGACGCCTTGCCTGCCGGTGAACGTGGCCTGGATCATTCGGCCGCCGCTGCGGTGGATCGCGTGCACCGAGACCATCTTGCGCATGGAGCCCTCGAGCTCGGCGAGCTGCGCGGCGTTCACGTAGTCGTAGTAGTGCACGGCGCCGAAGCACTCGCCGCGGACGACGGGCATGTTGACGTAGCGCCCAAGCTCGCTCTTGGTCTCGGTCGGCTCCGACTGCGAGGTGAAGCCGGCAAGGACGAGGCGCTTCTTCACGTCGTCCGGCGTGAGCGCGGCAATGTTCCGGTCCTTCAGGGGAACGGTCGGCCCCTTCGGGGGCGGCGCGGCCACCCCTGTGGCCGTCGAGGTCGCTGCGTCGCTCGAGGTCGTCGCGGTCGCCGTCTTCTTGGGCTTCTTGGCCGTCGACGCGTCGTCGTCGTCCTTCGCGGCCTCGCTCGACCCTGCGGCGCCGAACATGAGGGCGCCGCCGACGGCGAGCGCGGCGGCCGCCGGCAAGCCGATCGCGAGCGCGACCCAAGCACCCCTCTTCGGCTTGGCCCGAGCGGCTGGCGGAGGAGGCAGCGCTGGTGGCGGCGCCGGATAGACCGGGCTCGCGGTGATCGACGAAGGCTGGGAGGCGTACGCTGACGGGTAGGTCGCCGAGGGCGCCACCGAATGCGCCGGCGCGCTCGGTCGCGAGGGCATCGCGTACGTCGGAGGCGCGCCGTGGCGCTGGGCCTGGAGCTGAGAGGCGGGGAGCGAGGCGGCGGCTCCGGAGATCTGCTGGCTCGGCCCCGCGCTGGGCTGAGCGCTCGGCGGGGCGGCGGAGAGCGCCTGCTCGAGGAAGGTGAGCATCTCCTTCGCCGAGCCAAATCGGCTCTCGGGCGCGAGCGCGGTCGCGCGAGCCATGATCGGAAAGAGCCTCGAGCGCTGCGCCTCGGGCGGCAACGGTGTGGGCGCGCCCAGCGAGCGATCGAGGATGAGCTGGAGGGCCGTCTCCGCGTCGTAGACGGGGCGACCGGTCAGCATCTCGCTCATCACCAGGCCCACGGCGTACAGGTCGGTGGCAGGCCCGACGAGGTCGCCGGTGAGCTGCTCGGGCGCCATGTAGCGGGGCGTCCCGAGCGTCTGGCTGGCCCCGGTGGACGAGGCGGACGTGCTCGGTGAGATTCCTCGCGAGGCCTGCACCACGCCAGCGAGGGTGCTCGACTGCCCGGGAGTCGCCATGTCCTTCGCGATGCCGAAGTCGAGCAGCTTCACGAACAGCTCTTCGCCGGGGTGCGAGGTGACGAAGATGTTGGCGGGCTTGATGTCGCGGTGAACGACGCCGAGGCTGTGCGCCTCCATCAACGATTTGAGCAGCTGGCTCGTCACTCGCACGACCTGCGCGTCGGTCATCGCGCCGTGCTCGCGCAGGTGGTCGCCGAGGGTCAGGCCGCGTAGCAGCTCCCAGATGATGAACGGCAGGCCGCCGTCGGTGACGCCGATGTCGAGCACGCGCACCGTGTTGGGGTGCTCGAGGCGCATGGCGAGGTGGGCCTCGCGCTTGAACCGCTCGCTCTGCCCTGGAGAGAGGCTCGCGGTCTTTGCCAGCAGCACCTTCACCGCGACCAGGCGGCCGAGCGGCTCTTGCCTCGCGCGGTACACCTGGCCGAAGCCGCCGGCGCCGAGCGTGGCCTCGATCACGTATCGGCCGGCGAGCACTGCCCCGGGCCGGAGGGAGCCCGGCGCCTGGAAGCTCGCGGGAGCGTTCACGGCGTGATCACTCGCGCGGCGGTGCGATCGAGGTCCTCCGGCTCCCAGCCGAGCTCGTCGAACCAACGGCCGCCGATCTGCCTGTTGATGGGCAGGGCCTGGTTCGCGACGCCCGAGAAGATCATGGCCTGATTGCGGCGCTCGATGTCGTCGCCGAGCGACTCGAGCGCGCGGGCGCGGTCCTTCGGGTCGGCGATGCAGTCGGCCTCGTGGACCTCGGCGACGAAGCGCAGCGCGTCGTCGATCTTCTCGTTGTAGCGAGCTACGGCGGACCCCGGGAGCATGCCGACCTTCGCCTTTTCTTCCATCAGGCGGCGGATGGCGAGGTACCCCGTGCGCACGAGCTTCTCGCGCGGGAGCCAGCGCGTCTCGTAGTTCATGCGGTTGATGATGGAGGCGCGCTGCATGCCCCGGCGGTGCTCCTCGGCGGTCCTGAAGAAGACCTTGTAGCCGTGCGCCTCCGGGTCTTCGAAGATGTTGGACGCCGGATCGAGGAACGGGACCATCGGACACACCATCGGGTTGACGGCCTTGCCCTTGAAGCGCTCGAGCAATCTCGCCGCGTAGTCGACGGTCTCCATCGCGCTCGCTTCGGTCTGCTCGGGCATGCCCACGAAGTACCAGACGTCGATCGAGTGCACGCCGCGCTCGAGCGCGTCCTCGATCCAGGCTTCCATCTCCTCGTTGGAGTACACGCCGCGCCCCGAGAGCTTGGCGATGCGCGGGTCGTGGCTCTCCGGCGAGAGCGTGATCGACACGCGCGCCGGGAGCTTGCCCATGCGGTCGAGCACGTCCTTCGGGGTCAGGTGGAACTGCTCGAAGCTGACGCTCTTGATCGCGGTGTCCCCGATGCGATCGAGGAACCACATCAGCCGCTCCTTGCTCTCGTTGTACGAGCCGACCGAGTAGAAGTGGTACCCCGACGCGCCAGACAGCCGCTTGAGCGTGTCGATCTCCCACTCGATCTCGTCGTCGGGCTTGCGCGCCATCGCGCGCTTCTTACCGAAGATGCGGCGGAACGCGTCGCGCGAGCCCCCGCACCAGGGGCAGTTGTACGCGCAGCCAGCGTTCTGCGTGGAGAGCACCTCGCGGATCGGCAGGCCCTTGGTCTTCGGGGCGCGCGGCTGCACCGACCAGTCGATGCCGCACGCGAAGGTGTCGGGCTTGAAGGAGAAGTCGTTCTCCACGATCTGGCCGTCCTTCTTTTTGTAGAGGAGGTTCGGCACGCCCGACAGATCGTCGCCCGACGAGAGGGCGCGCAGCAGCGCGTCGACCGGCGCGTGCGTGTCGTAGCCCTTCATGACCATGTCGATGAACGGGTAGCGGATGAGCTCGTCGGCGTAATACGTGCTCGAGATGCCCCCGAAGACGATCGGCAGGTCGGGGCGCGCCGCCTTGAGGCGCTCGGCGATGTCGAGGGCGCCCTGCACGTGGATCATCCAGTGCAGATCGATGCCCACCAGCTTCGCGTCGATCGCCGCGAACAGGGTCGACACGTCCAGGTGGGGGTAGCGGACGAGCAGGCTCGCCAGGTTGAGCAGCTTCACGTCGTGCCCGCGGTCGCCGAGGTACCGCTGGAGCGTCTTGAACCCGACCGGAAAATATTCGTAGAGCGGCGTGATCGGCACGTCTCCGCTGGTGCCGAGGAAGGGGAAATAGATGTCCCTGCGCCCGCGGAACTCGAAGACCGCGGGAGCGTGGACGAGCAGGAGATCGGCGCGGAGCGTGGGCAGCACGGGTGTCAGGTACCGTAAAGGCAGGTCGGGCCCGGGCTCAACGAATGAAACGAGGCTAGACTTCGTCGATCCCCCCTGTGGGACGAGTGATCACCATGAGCGATGAGCTAGACCAAGACAAGTACGTGGACGAAGCCGTCCCGATGAAGAAGCTCCCGGCCGGTGATCCTCGGGGGCCGACGGCGGTCAGCCCGCGGGCCCAGGCCACGGTTCCTCAAGATCCGCTGCCGTTCGAGGACGACAAAGCCGCTGAGCCCGAGCCCGGGGGCGAGCCAGCCTCGTCGCGGCTGACGCGGCCGGTCAAGATCGGCCTCATCGTCGGCGCGTCGATCCTCGCTCTGATCGCGTCGGCGCTCGTCTACGTGACGGTGCGTTTCGACGCGATCCTGCGCGACAGCATCCGCGCCCAGGCCAAGGAGCGCGGGCTCGATATGAAGTTCGAGGGCGTCGAGTCGACGGGCATCTTGCCTTGGCAGTCCGGCGAGCCGAGGGTGACGCTCAGCGGCGTGACGCTCACCAGCGAAGAGGCGCCGCACGTCGAGATCTCTCTGGATCGCGTCGTGGTGCCCCTCAAGGGCGGCTTCCCCTCCTACGAGCCAGATCTGGTCGAGGTCACGGGTGGCTCCCTGACGGCGCCCGACCTCCCCTCCATCATCGCGCTGGAGCGCTCGGCGAGGTCCGGAAAGGCCAGCAAGACCACGGCGGTGCTGCGTGACACGGAGGTCCGCATCGCGCGCATCTCGGAGAAGGCGCCCTTCACCGTGATCGGTCGCGCCTCGCGCATCGACGTCGGTGACGGGCGCGTCGATCTCGAGGGCGTCACCCTCGAGGTGCCGGTGCCGTTCGGCGACTTCACCGTGGGACCCATCGGCGCCGAGATCGAGCGCACCGCGGACTTCACCTGGGCGCGCTTCGACTCGATGAAGTCGGCCCGGTTCGGGGTGAGCGACGACGCGATGCTCGGGAAGCTCCAGGCAGACCCGGTCGACAGCCAAGGGATCGGCAAGGAGCTCGGGCTCGATCTGCCGCCGATGAAGATCTCCGGCACCGTCGACGCGCAGCTCAACGGCTCAGAGGCGCTCAGCGGCACGTTCGACATCCTGCTCGATGGCTACGTCCCGCCGCACCCGAAGGAGCTCAGCGGCATCTTGCACGAGAAGAAGACGCGGCTCACCGGCAAGATGAAGGCGGAGGGTGACGCGCTCGTGTTCGACGACCTCGTCGTCACCTCGGGGGGCCTCAAGCTGAAAGGCAAGGGCAAGCTCGAGTGGACCGGTGGCGGCACCCTCACGCTGAGCCTCGGCGGGAGCGTCGGCTGCGCCCAGCTCGCCACGAGCGTGCTCAGCTCCAGGCTCGGCCCGCTCGCGGGAGCGCTCGGCGGGTCGGTCGCCAACGGCCACCTGAGCGGCACCGTCGGGGTGAAGATCGACGTCGCGACCAAGCTGAAGGACATCAAGAACCTGAGCGTCTCGCCGCGCGTGTCGATCAACTGCGGTATCGGGCTCTGAGAAGACTGATCCCCATCGCCTTTCGGGGCGAGGCTGGCTAGAGCAGACGGCATGGCCAAGCCCCGCCTCGAGTTCTTCTTCGACTTCGCCTCGACGTACAGCTACCTCGCCTCGACCCAGCTCGACGCGATGGCCGAACGCGCGGGCGCCGAGATCCTCTGGCGGCCGATGGTCCTCGGGGCGGTGTTCCAGGGCGCAGGCAACGACATGCCGGCGAAGGTCGCGGCGAAGGCCCCCTACCTGCTGCGCGATATCGAGCGTTGGGCGAAGCACTACGGGGTGCCCTTCAAGATGTCGAGCCACTGGCCCTGTCCGACCATCGCGGCCGAGCGGCTGACTCTCGTCGCGGACGAGTCGGGCAAGGGCCCGGCGTTCGCCAAGGCCGTGTTCCGGGCGATGTGGGCCGAGGACCGCAACATCAACGACGAGGCCGAGCTCTCGAAGCTGCTCGCGGAGGTCGGCCTCGACCCGGCCGCCGCGCTCGCCCGCTCGAAGTCGCCCGAGATCAAGGAGCGGCTGCGCACGAACACGGATCTCGCGCTGTCGCGGGGCGCGTTCGGCGCGCCCGCGATGTTCGTGGGCGAGGAGCTGTTCTGGGGCAACGATCGCCTGCACTTCGTCGAGGACGCCCTCAAGCGCGCGGGCGCCTGAGGCGCCGCTACCGCCGAGTCGGCCGCGCGCGCCCGGCCGCGCTCGTCAGCCGCCCGTGAGCGACGCGAGGTACTCGGAGTACAGCGAGGTCTTCTGCTTCGCGTCGTGGTGCTTGAGCGCTACGAGAGACAGATCGGGGCTCTGCAGCTGCCGCTCGCAGATCAGCGCGAGTCGCAGCAGCTGCTCGGGGGCCAGTCGCGCGAGGTCGAGGAAGCTCTTGGTGTAGATGGCGTCGGTCCACAACAGCTGGCCGCCGGGCATACCCTTCGGACGCTGCAGCGGGGCGAAGGTGCGCTCGGCGAGGAACAGGAAGCGGTGGAGCAAGAAGCCGTGACGCCTCATCTCGAGGTCGATCTCGGCGAACAGCGGCTCGCCCTCGTACAGCGGCACGAACTCCGCTTCGCACTGCACGACGACGCACGACTCGAGCGTCTTCTCCGCGCCGCGCAGGACGTCGAGGGTGGCGCCCTGCACGTCGATCTTGAGGAAGTCGACGCGGCCGAGCCCCTCGACGTCGTCGAGGCGGGTCGTCTTCACGGCGACCCGCTCCTTCACCGCTAGCAAGCCGGGCAGGTCGTTGAAGTGAGAGATGAGGGGAGCGTTGGGCTCGTACAGCGAGCTCGTCGCGTTCCACGCGCAGAACCGGAAGGTTCGCTCTGTGCCGTCGCCGATGAAGTAGGGGTGGTACGAGCGCCCGGGCGGCGCGCTCTGCGCGAGCTTCTCGCACTCTTCTCGGTTGGGCTCGAAGCCGACCAGCTCCGAGCCGGGGAGCGACAAGAGCGGTTCGAAGGGGACCCCTCGCCGAGATCCATCGCGCCCACGTCGCACACTCGGAGGCTGGGGCAGCTCGGGCCCAAGATCTCGGCCAGGTCTCGCTTCACGGGAGGCTCCTTGGATGGGGGCTCAGGTCATGCGGGGGCAGCGTCGGGCTCGGTCGCGGCGACCCACGCCTCGAGCTCGGCCTCGGCTCGCTCGCCGAAGAGGATGCGGCATGCCTCGCGGAGCCCCGCGCTCCCGAGCAGATCGGCGCGGCGCACGACGAGCGCGATCTTCGAGCGCCGCCGGAGAAAATCGTCGAGCGTCTCGACCATCTCGTTCTGCGCCGCGAGCTCGATCTCGCAGCGGGAGGTACTCGGCCCACTCGATCAGCAGCTCGGCCGCGCTTCGGTCTGCGCGGATGCGGTCGAGCAGGACGAACGCGTCGAGCCCGTACCTGCGCCACAGCCGAACGGACAGCGGCTCCGACGACTGCGCCGAGGTGAGCGCGTCGAGCCCCAGGGCCTCGGCCTCGCGCAGGAAGCGGCCGTGCTCGTCTGCGCCCGGCTCGCCGTACCAGCGGCGGCGCGGCTCAGGGATGGTGACGCCGAGCCGACGGATCTCGTCGCACATCTCCTCGCCCACGTTGAGGCAGTCGGTGAGCTTGCCTCCGAAGATGCTCACGTGAGCTCGCTCGCGGTCTACCTCGATGACGTGCTTGCGCGAGAGGGTCATCCAGTCGCCGGCGTTCGTTGCCCCGCTCACGGCGAGCGGCCGGACGCCGCAGCGCTCGGCGATGACGTCCGAGGCGTCGAGCGGCCGCGCGAGCTTGAGCCGCTTGTTGACGTTGTCGAGGACGAAGCGCCGGTCTTCGTCGGTGACGCGCGTCGACGGATCGGTGACCGCGGTGTCGGTGGTGCCCAGACAGCTGCGCGGACCCATCGGGATGACGAAGAACGGGCGACCGTCGTCGGCGAAGAACGCGAGCACGCGGTCGTGGGGCGTGAGCCGATCGACCAGCAGGTGGATGCCCTTCGAGAAGGCGTGGCGCGTGCTGGTGGTCTGGCCCGTGAGCGCGTTGTGCGCGTCGACGTACGGGCCGGCGGCGTTGACCAGGACCTTGGCCCGCACCACGAGCTCGCGGCCGCTCCGAACGTCGCGGACGGGCACGACCCACAGGTCTGCTTCGCGGCGCCCGCCGGTCGACTCGACGTAGTTCACCGCGGCGCACCCGGCGTCGAGCGCTCGCTTGACGAACCCCCACACGAAGCGCGCGTCGTTGTCGTGGAGGTACGCGTCGGAGTATTCGAAGCCGCCGTCGCAGATCGTCTCGTCGACCAGCGGCTCCTCGGCCCTGAGCTCGCGGACGCTGAGGCGCCTCGGGCGCCGGGTGAAGAAGCCGCCGATCAGCCAGTACAGCCACGTGCCGATGACGAGCTTCCACAGGCCGTGCCGGAAGCCGCGCTCGTGGGTCGCGAGGAAGCGGATCTCGCGCACCGTCGATGGGTAGCTCTCGATCAGGTGATTGCGCGATTTGCAGAGCTTGCGCACGAGCGACAGCTCGAAGCTCTCCATGTATTTGATGCCGCCCCACGCGAGGTTGGAGGACTGCTGGCTCGTGAAGCCGGCGAAGTCGCCCCGATCGATGAGCGCGACCTTCGCCCCGCGCGACGAGAGGCAGGCGGCGGTCACCGCGCCGTTGATCCCCGCGCCTACGACGAGCACGTCGAACGTGTCGCGTTCGAGCGCGTCGAGGCGGCTCTGCCGGAGCGACGTCATTCGCGGTTACGACGCGGTGCGCTGGCGCCGAAGCCTGGGCAAGAGGGCCGCATGACGCACCCAGTCAAACCCCTTCGCCGACGGTCGTCAATCGCGTCGCGGGCCCGAGCCTATCGGGGCGCGAGCCGGCGCAGCTCGCTGAGCGCCGGTCGCATCGACTCGACGAGCTGGGCGGCTTCGTCGGCGTCGAAGCTGTGAGGATCGAGCTCGACGGTGACCGTCACCAAGCCCTTCTGAAAGACCGCGACGTGGACGAACGGTGAGGCGGCGGATGGGCCGGACATCCACCCGGGCGCGTCTCTCTTGTCGTCGCGCGCGGACGACTTGCTGGGCTTGGCGATCGCGAGCAGACCGTCGTCTCCCACCCCGAGCGGCTCGAAGCGCTCGAAGCTCTGCCCGCGAAGCACGGCTATCGCGAGCTCGACCTGGCGCTCGTCGGGGCCGGCGTTCGCGAAGACCCGCAGTCTGGGCCTGCGGTCCTTTCCCGACAGGGTGGCGTAACAGGCGCCCGGGGTAAGATCCGCGTCGCGCTCCCACTCGGCGTCGAGTCGTCGGGACTCGGCTGCCTCGAGCAGCTCGACGCAGGGCGACTGCTTGAGCAGCGCCTTGGCCCCGAGGATGACGAGCGCGACCAAGGCCGCGACGGCCGCGAGGCCGAGCAGACGCCGCCGCGACCGCGCCTTGATCTCCTGGAGATCGCGGGCCGCGAGCCGCCGCTCGAGGTGCTCGAAGTCGGTGTCGAGCGGGTCGGCAGGGGGAGGGGGGGCCGCCACGGGAAGAATCTTGTTACGGTCGCGACACCTCCGGCAAGGCCGGTGACATAGAGGGGCGAGGGACCGTCAGGATGGCACGACCCAACGAGGGCGAGGAGGAGCCCGGCGCGCTGCTCCGCGCCGTGGCCCAGGGAGATGCGTCCGCGTTGAGACGCTTCTACGAGGCGTGCGTCGACGCGCTGTACACGTTCGTCTTCTACCGGGTCGGCAAGGACCCGGCCCTGGCAGAGGACGTCGTGCAGGAGACCTTCCTCGCCGCGATGCAGCGGCACGGCGACTTCGACGCGGATCGGGGGACGCTGCGTGGCTGGGTGTGCCAGCTCTCTCGGAACGTCATCCGCTCGCACCTCAAGGCGCACCGCCGCCACGCGGAGATCGACATGTGGGACCGCGTAGATCACAAGCTCGTCACCGCCTTCGAGCGGATGGAGCGCGAGGCGCTCGCGGACGACGTCCTCGAGCAGCGTGAGGTGCAGGACCTCGTGCACATGGCGATGGGACACCTCGCCGATCACCACCGGCGCCTGCTCGAGCGCAAGTACCTCGAGGACGCGACGCTCGCCGATCTGTCGGTCGAGCTCGGCGTCAGCGAGGACGCCGTGAAGTCCATGCTCGCGCGAGCCCGTCGCGCGTTTCGAGAGGCGTTCCAGACCCTGGGTCGCTCGCTGTCGGAGGCGGAGTCATGAAGCGCGAAGAGGTCGATCACGAGGAGGGCAACGTGCGCAGGCTGCTGCGGCAGACCGAGGCGGCGCCGAGGATGAGCGGCGAGGCGCGCGAGCGCGTGCTCGAGCAGCTGCTCGCGTCGCAGGCGCGGCGGGCCTCCCGCCCGGGGCTCCTTCGCCGGCTCGCGCCCCGCGTGACGCCGCGGCGCGCGGGCGCGGCGCTGGGCGTGCTCGCCCTCGCCGCAGGGGCGGCGCTGATGTTGCGGACCGCGGCGCCGGTGGACGGGCCGCGGGTGTACGAGAACCTCGGCCCGGGCCCGAAGGCCATCGCGCTCAGCGACGGGACGCAGGTCGTGCTCGACGTTGGCGCGAAGCTCGTCGAGCGGGGCGCGCGGCGCGTGCTGTTGGAGCGAGGCCAAGCGATCTTCGACGTCAAGGGTCGCGCGGGGCGCTTCGATCTCGAGCTCCCTCAGGGGCGCGCCTCGGCGGAGGGCACGCGGTTCCTCGCGAGCAACGGCGCGCAAGGCGCGACCATCGCGGTCGCGAAGGGGCGCGTCTCGGTGGCGAACGCCCTCGGTCAGACGGGCTTGCTCCACGCCGGGGAGCAGAGCGTGCTGAGCACGAGCGCCGCGCCGTCGGCCGAGGCGGCGCCCCGCGTCTCGCACCTGTTCGCGTTCGCTCGAGCGACGGAGGCGCCGGCCTCACCGAACGCGCCTCGAAAGAAGGGCACGCTCGTGGGGCGAGACCCGCGCTGGTCGACGGAGGAGCCGCTCGATCTGCGTGGGTTCGAGGTCGACGTCCACGTCGAGGACGGGGTCGCGCGCACCACCGTCGATCAGACCTATTTCAATCCGCGCTCGCGGCAGCTCGAAGGGATCTACGCGTTCCCCGTGCCCGAGGGGGCGGCGCTGTCCAGGTTGGCGATGTACGTCGACGGTTCGCTGATGGAGGGGGCGATCGTCGAGCGGGATCGCGGCCGCGACATCTACGAGGGGATCGTCGAGGCGCGCCGCGACCCGGCGCTGCTCGAGTGGATGAGCGGAAACACGTTCCGCATGCGCGTGTTCCCGCTGCCGGCGCGCTCCGAGAAGCGGATCTTCATGTCGTACACGCGGCCGCTCGAGCACCTGTACGGCGTCGATCGCTTGACGGTTCCCATCCCCAACGTCGATCAGCGCGCGGCGAGCGTGAGGTTCAACGTGCGCGTCGTCGGCGGTGCAGACATGGTGATCGCCTCGCCGAGCCACGAGGTGTCGCGCGCGGTGGACGGCAAGGACGCGGTGGTGTCGCTCGAGGCGCGCGACCAGGAGATCGGTCAAGACCTCGTCTTGACGATGGAGCCACGGAGCAAGGTCTCCGACGTCGCGCGCTCCTTCGAGGACGGCGACGGGCGCTACGTGATGGTGAGGCACGAGCCGGACGTGCGGGCGATCGCGCGGGCGGAGGCGGGCGAGGGGCCGCTCCGGAGACAAGGGCCTCGCCGCGTCGCGGTGCTCTTCGACGTGAGCGCGTCGCGCGGCGCCGAGGACCTCGACGCCCAGGCGCGCTTCGTGGATGGGCTGATCGACTCACTGGACGAAGAGGACGAGGTCGCGTTCGTCACGGTCGGCTACCAGGCCGACGTGATGCCGGGCGGCCTGGTGCCCGTGGGGCAGCTCGATCGCGATCGCGTGGGGGCGTTCTTGAGCGCGAGGGCCGAAGGGGTCGGCTCGACGCGCATCGACCTCGCGCTGAAGAGGGCGGTCGACCTGGTCGAGGGGGCGACGGGCGAGCGCGAGATCGTCTACATCGGGGACGGCGTCGTGAGCGCACCCTCGGCGCTCGGCGGCCCGAGCACGCCCGATCTGGCCTCGATCGTGAGGGGCCGAGGGCGGTTCTTGGGGGTCGCGATCGGCGACTCGGTCGACCACGGGCTCTTGGGGTCACTCGCCGACGCGACGGACGGGTGGGTGATCGACGTCGGAGAGGAGGAAGACCTCGCGCACAGGGCGTTCGACCTCGTGGCCTCGACCTACACGCCGTGTATCACGGGCCTCGCCGCAGACGTCGTCGGCGCCGATGGCAAGCCCATCGAGGGAGCCATCGCCGTGCCGGTCTCGCGGCGCCTGTGCGACGGAGAGCGCCTCGACGTGGTCGCTCGAGCCGCGAAGACGGGCGCGGCGCCGTACGCCGTGAAGGTCCGCGGGCGCATGGGCGCCGAGTCGTGGGAGCGAGAGCTGCCGCTCTCCGGCGCGGGGGCGGGGGCGGCCTACCTGCCCAGGCTGTTCGCCGAGCGTCGCGTCGCGTCGCTCCTGGCGCATGAGCCGCCCGGGCCGGGTCGCGCAGAGTCTCCGAACGCCAAGGAGATCACCGCGCTGGCGAAGCGGCACTTCCTCGTCACGCCGTTCACCTCTCTGCTCGTGCTCGAGAACGACGCGATGTACAAGGAGTTCGGCGTCGAGAAGAAGAACGCGGAGGGCTGGGCGCTGTACGCCGCACCCGAGCGCATCGACGTCAAGGTCGAGTCGCTCGCAGTGACCGCGGGCGCGAGCGCCAGCTGGGACCTCGTCGAGCGAAGCCCGCTGCAGCTCTTCTACGACCACCGCGGCAGCAGCGGAGACCTCGGCGGGCTGGGGCTGATCGGCACCATCGGCCACGGTGATTTCAGGAACCTGCGCTTGTCAGGCAGGGGCGAGGGCGGGGGCGGCAGAGGGCAAGGCTTTGGCAGCGGCAGCGGTCGGCTCGGCGGCGCCCACCGCGAGCGCGCCGATGTTCCGCGCAAGGTCACGACCCGCTCGCTCCTCTCGGAGGGGGCCAAGAAGCGGCGCGGACCGAGCGTGATGACGGGAGCGGAGGCGCGGACCGTCGCGGCGTCCGACTCGCTCGACGCGCTGTTGCCCATGGCGCAGGTCGCGGCGGGCGGCGCCGTAGGTCGCGAGACCGACTGGCTGGCGAGCGCGTTCGCCGGCGAGCAGCTCATGCGCTACCGCTACGCGGCAGACGACTCGCTGAGCGATCTCACCGCGCACGTGCCTTCGTTGTTCGCGCTCGACGTCGACTCGATCGCGGATCTGGTGGCGGTGCGCAGCCAGCCCGGCTTCGTCGACGAGGCGGCGAAGGTGCGCCTCGCCGCGGCGCGCGCCGCGGCGCCCGTGTTCGTGACGGCAGAGCGTGGGAGCTTCGAGGTCCGCGCTGGCGGCGTGACGCTCTCGCGCACTTTGCCCACGTCTCTCGTCGAGGTCGGGGCGCTCGAGGGCGGAGCGCTCTCCTTCGAATACGAGCAGCTCGGGCTGAAGACGACCCGCGATATCGGCGGCGCGTCCGCGTGGTGGCTCGCCTCGGAGGCGCCTTGGGTGCCGCCGGTGGCCGCTTCCCTCGAGGGGCTCGTGGTCGAGCCGATGGGCACGAACGGGGTGCGCGTGCGTGCGCCTCGGTCCGCTGGATCTGCGGTGCTGCCCGATCTCGAGCTCACGTTCGACGGACAGGGTCGGGTCTCGGTCGTGGCTCACGTGCGCGGAGCGGAGCGCCTCGAGACGACCCTGCGTTATCTCGGCGAGGTCGTGGAGGTCACGCGACCTGCAGGACAGGTCGAGGTGTACCGGGTGGCGTCGAAGGGGAGCGTGGCGCGCGCGTCGAGTCCCCTGGTCGAGGTCGAGATGCCGCTGTCGAACCCGGGGCGGTGGACCGAGATCGCGGACGATCCGTCGAGCCCGACCGCGGAGGTGTCGCGGGCGCATCGGCAGCTGCTCGCCACGTACGCGGCGCTCGAGGACGACTCGAAGCTCGCGGCGCACCTGGCGGCGCTGAAGAAGGCTGCGGGAAGGCTCGAGCGAGGCGACGTCGCGCTCGCGAGCGGGGCCTTCCGCTCGTACAGGGACCTTCGGCAGCTGTTGGAGGATCTCCCCAAGACCGACGGGGTGCAGGCTTACCTGCGCGCGCTGTCGGCGCCGGCGCCGGCGAAGCCGCTCGACGAGGCGGCCAAGGATCACGGTGGGACCCTCGTGGGGATGATGGCGATGTTCAGCGGGGTGCTGGTCGAGGCGGGGCGAACCGGGGCGACCAAGGCAGTGGTCTCGCGGGTGTCGGCGCTCAACCGTGAGTACCCGGAGGCGCGCTTCTTCCGCTACGCCGCGGTGCGCACCGCCGCCGACCACCTCGGCTGGCAGGAGGACGGCCGCCTCGCGGTCAAGCTGTGGGACACGTTGAGCTCGGATCACGTGCTCAAGCCCATCGCTGATCGGCAGATCGCCTCGCGGCTCCAGTACGGCGATGACAAGGAGGCAGCGGCGAGGGCGCTGTTGGCGATGGATGGTGCGATCGCCCGGGGCATCCCCTTCACCGTCGACTGGAGCCTGAGCTACGCGATCTCGCGGGGGCGCGGGAGCGCGGCGCTCGATCTCGCGATCTCGCGCTGGCGACGCGCGATCTCCGAGCGCGGCACGGCGCGGCAGGTGCTCGGGCTCGTGCGGACGCTGACCGACCCGTATGGCCCGATGCGCGGCGCTTCCGCGGACCTCAGCGGCGCCTTGCGACGGCTCTCGGACGCTCCGGACACCGACGAGTCGGTGAGGATCTCGATCGCGGCGCAGCTGTTGAACGGGGGGCGCGTGGCGGAGGCGAAGCAGGTCGTGTCGCCTCTGCTCGAGGGCCCCTCGCCGCGCCCGATCGCGCTCGAGCTCTCGGTCCTGCTCGCCGAGAAGGAGGGGGATCTCGAGCGGGCGGCGCGTGAGCTCGATCGCCTGATCGTGGTGACCGAAGGCGACTCGCTCGACCTATCGATCGTCAGAGAGTGGTACCGCAGCCTGGTTCAGCTCCACATGCGCCGCGCGGGTCTCACCACGGGCAACGCCGCGGACCACGCGATCGAGCAGGCGCTCGGCGTGGCCGCCCGCTGGCGCAAAGAGGACCCCGACAACGTGGAGATCGACGAGCAGGTCGCGACCTCTCTCTTCGCGATGGGTCGACCCGACGACGCCAAGAGACACCTCTCGTCGATCGTCGAGCGCCGTCCAGCCGAGGGGATCGCGTGGAGCCGCGTGGCGACCGTGCTGCAGCGCGAGGGGGAGCTCGATGGCGCGCTCGAGACCTGGTCCGAGGCGGTGCGTGTCGAGCCGACCAACCCGACCTGGCTGCTCTCGCAGGCCGAGGCGCTTCTCGCGCGCGGGGCCTCCGGCGACAAGGAGCAGGCGCGCTCGCTGCTGTCGAAGATCCAAGACGGCAAGTGGCAGGACCGCTTCCAGAACGTCCGCTACGAGGCTCAGCGCGCGCTCGACGGCGCGCGCTGAGGTGGGCCAGGCTCAGGTCCCGCGGGTACCCTTGAGGTTCGCGCCCGCGAGCTTGGCCTTCGCGGTGTCGGCGCCGTCGAGTCGCGCCCCCTCGAGATCGGCGTCACGGAGATCTGCGCCCGCGAGCTGGGTGTTCCCGAGGTCGCATCCCTTCAAGCGCGCGCCCCGGAACGACGCGCGCTGAAGGTTGGCGCCGTCGAGGCGCGCGCCGTTGGCGATGACCTTCTGAGCGTTCACCTCGCTGAGGTCGGCGTGCTCGAGGCGCGCGTCGGGGAGCTTGCTCATCCTCAGGTCGCAGCCCGAGAGCTTCGACTCGCTGAAGTCGGCGCCCTCCGCGGACACGTTCGAGAGATCGCTCTTGGTGAGGTCGACGCCGCGGAGCGACGCGACCTCGAGGCTCGAGCGCGCGAAGTTGGACTCTCGGAGGATGGCGCGGTCGAAGATCGAGCGATCGAGGACCGCGCGCTCCCACGTGGTTCGGGGTGCGTCGGCGCCGACGAAGCTGGCGTCGGGCAGCGTCGCTCCGGTGAACGAGGCGCCGTCGAGCCGGGCGCCGTCGAAGTTGGCGCCTTCTCCGCGGGACTCTGACACGCGCGCGGCCGTGAGGGTCGCGTCCTTGAAGGACGCTCCACCGACGGCGCTGCCCGACAGGTCGGCGTCGCGCAGGCTGGCGGCCACGAAGCTCGCGCCCTCCAGGTGCGCTTGCACGAGCTTGACGCGATCGGCGCGCGCGCCGTCGAACTTGGCGTTGGACGCGTGGAGCTGAGCCGCGTTCACGTCCGCCAGCTCGCTGTTGTCGAGCCTGGCGTCGTCGAGCACCGCGCGCGTGAAATCGGCGCGCGCGAGGACGGCCTCGGTCAGATCTGCGCCGCTCAGGTCGGCGCCGACGAGCTTGGCGCCCGAGAGGCGCGCGCCCTTGAGGATCGTGCGGGAGAGCTTGGCCCCGGAGAGCTTCGCGTCGGAGAGGATCGCGCCCGTCAGATCGAGGCCGCTGAGATCGGCGGACGCGAGGTCGATCCCGTGCATCGCGGTGCCGGCGCGCAGGTTGTCGAGGACCAGCTTTCTTACCCCCGACAGCTCGTTCGGATCGGGCGGCTGCGAGGGGGGCCGTTGCGCGCTCTCTTCCGGCGCGGTCGCGGGAGAAGGCAGTGACGGGCGGCTCGGCGCCATCACGCTGCTCGGCGGCATCTCGCTGTCCGGCGGCGGCTCTTCGGGCGCGGCTGGCGGGGTGGCGGGCGCTCGCGCGGGCCGGAGCGCACCGCCGAGGCTGAGCAAGGGCGAAGCTGGAGGGGTGGGCTTTTCGTCGACCGCGCCCGCGGCGGGACGGGTCGGGGCGGGCGCCACCGCTCCCGCTGGGGGTGCGCCGAACGGGAGCGCGCTGATCAGCGCGCCGCTCGGCAAAGAGGTGACGGCGGTCGCGCTGTCGACGCTGTCCTCGTCGATGAACGAAGGGACGCTCACGATCGGGACCGACGGCGAGCCGGCGGGAGCGGGGCCGAAAGGGATCGCGCCGCCCACGATCTTCTGGACTGACGAGGCCGTGTTCTCGACGGCGATCTCCATCGTTCGCGCGCGCGGAACGGCGGGGGCAGCCGGCGCCGTGGCGAACGGCAAGCCGCCGGTCGCGGCAGGCGGCTGCACGGCGGCGAGCGGCGTCGCCGGCCCGGTCGACCAGGGCAGGGGCTCGTCCCCCAGCACGCGCGCGAGCTGCTCCTCGTTGAGGTTCATCGTCTCGTTCGAGAGCTCCATCGACTCGGGATCCTCCACCGTCTCGAGGCGCGCCAGGACCCGCAGCTCCTGGAGCTCGTCGGCTGCTACGACCACGCTCGCTGACCACGTCACGTCGGCGATGGACCGCTCCATGTCGACCGCGATGCGCGTGAGCTTGAGCTCGAGGTCTTCTCGCTCGGGCACCTCTCGTCCGCCCGTCACACGCGCCCGCGCCCGCAGCGGAGGCAGCTGTGACTGGTACCGCGGAGCGTCGTGCCGCATCCCGTCGACGATGAGCCACTCCTCGCCCTCGAGCGCGTCGAAGCGTTGGTCCGCAGGGGCGGCGTGAAAATACGCAAGGGGCAGCTCGTCGGGGATCTCGAGCACCCCTCTCCGTACGCTCGGCCCTCGCTGGGCGAGCCTCGCGCGCTCGGGCCACCACGGCGCGAGGGGCCCGAAGCCAGCGACGCGGTGGGGATCGCGCGGGTCGACGAAATTCGGCGGGAGCGCAGGATCGTCGAGGCGGCGCCCGACAGGGTTGGCGGTGCCTGGGCCACCGACCGCACGCTCATAGACGATGGGCAGCTGCGTGAAAGGCCGTGGGAAGGCCGCGCCCCCAGGGCGGTCGCCGTAGACGTGGAGGGTCTTGTCGACGAGGGCACGCTCGTCTGTGCCCAGGAAGAGCCGGACGCTCATCGACCCGACCGGCGTGTTCCCCAGCGCGCGCGCGTGGCCCGTCAAGACGAGCTCACAGCGACCCGTCGGCGGGGAGAGGTCGCTGGCTCGCACCAGCGACGCGCCGGTCGCCGGCTCGTCGCTCGCGGCGATCTCGGCGCCCGGGACGAGCTCTGCGATCGCGTCGTGCGCGAGCGAGAGACGGACCTTGAGGATCGCCGTCAACCAGAGCTGTCCACGTCGGAGACTGACGAGGGTCGCGCCGGACGCGCCCCCGTACGTGGTGAGCGGAACCTGGGCGAGCCCCCCTGTCACTCGCTCTCCAGGGCGCCCTTGAGGCTCGCGCCGGCGAGCTTCGCGCCTTGCCGATCTGCACCTCGGAGATCTGCGCCTTCGAGGTCGGCGTCACGCAGGTCCGCGTCCCTCAAGGTCGAGCCGCCGAGCTTCGCGGCGCGTAGCTTCGCCGAGCGAAGCGAAGCACCGGACAGATCGGCGCCGGTCAGGTTGGCGCCGCTGAAGGTCGCCTTCAGCCCGTTGACCTTCGGCAGCCGCGCCCCCTCGAAGTTTGCGTCGACGAGCTTTGCCTGGCGCAGGTCGACGGCCTCGAGGTTCGCGTTCGCGAACGAGGCGGCCTCACCGGTGACGCCCATGAAGCTCGCCTTGACGAGCGTCGCGCCGATGAATCGGGTGCGGTCGAGGTGAGCGCGCGCGAAGCCGGAGGACTCCAGGCGCGCACCTTCGAACGAGGAGCCGTCGATGATCGTCCGGTCCCAGACCGTCCTCGGGGCGTCGAGCTCGGTCAGGTCGCAGTCGATGAAGCTCGCTCCAGCGAGGTTCGCGTCGGCGAGGCGAGCGCCCCTCGCGCTCAGCCCGGTCGCGCGTGCGTCGACGAACCGCGCAGACGTCAGCGTCGCTCCGTCGAACACCGCGGCCGAGAGCTCGCACCCGGAGAGATCGGCCCCCGCGAGATCGGCTCCGCGAAACGAGCTCTGTTGCCATTTGCCTTGAGCGAGGATCGCGCGCTGGGCGCGCGCGTCGTCGAACCGGGCTCCGCGCCCCTCCACCGCGCCGAGGTTCGCGTCGAGGAGCTGGGCGCGCATCAGCGTCGCCTCGACCAGGGTCGCGCGCGTCAGGTCGGCTTGCGTGAGGTCGGCCTCTGTCAGGTCGGCCTGGGTGAGGTCGGCGCCCCCGAGCTTCGCGTTCGTGAGCCGCGCGCCCGTGAGCCGCGCGCCCGTGAGCTTCACGCCGGCCAGGTTCAGCCCCGAGAGCGTCGCGCCGGAGAGATCGAGGTTGCTCAGGTCGGCGCCCGTGAGCGTCAGATCGTTGAGCGGCTGCTTGGCCGCGACGCGCGTCAGCACTTGAGCCCGCAGACCCGTCTCGACGACAGGCTCGGCCGGCGGGCCGACCGCGCCGGACGGGGGGGACCCTGCGGCTCGTGCAGAGTTGGGAGCAGCAGCGTTGGGAGCAGGGGCAGGGGTAGCGGGCGCGCGCGTCGTGGCCGGCTCGGCTGGCTCGACGGGCGCGGGTGTGTCCTGGGTCTCTTCGACGAGCGCGGGCGCCGCGTCGCCGCGCGGGGGCTCGGCCGCGACGGCGGCGGGTGAGGCCGCGAACGCAGGGACCGCGGCCGGGCCCGAGGGCGATTCACCGAGCCGCATGCCTCGCCCGAGGCTGAGCGGGGTGGGCGCTTCGGCGGGCAGCGAGACGTCGATGCGAGGGGCGTCGGCCGCGTCGAGCTCGAGCTTCGCCTCGACGCGAAGCCCCGCCCAGGTCTCACCGGTGAGCGGGATCGAGCCCCGCCACAGCACGGAGAGCTGCAGGTTCGTCATGTCGATCAGCAGGGTGTCGATCGCCATCCGGAAGGTCTCGCGAGGCCCCGAGCTGTCGATGAGCTTGGCCGCCGCGATCGCGCGCGGAAGGCGCGTCGCGAACCTGGGGAGGTCGGCGTGCATGCCCTCGAAGATGAGCCACTCGTCGCCGTCGATCGTGTCGAGGCGCTGATCGGCTGGGGCTGCGTTGAACGCCTCCGCGGGGATCGAGTCTGGCCACTCCCATGGGGTCGCTGGTGGGAACGGCTCGCTCGGCGACCAGGGAACGTGGCGCCCCGGCCACCCGACGCCGCGCGCCGCGAACGACGCCGCCGCGTGGGGGCGCGCCGGATCGATGACGCTCGCCGGACGTCCCTCCCGCGAGCCAGCTGGGTTGTCCCCGTGCGCGCCACGCCCCGTGCGCTCCCACAGCAGCGGGAGGGCAGAGAACGGGCTCGGCAGGTAGCGCTCGTCTTCCCGCGGGCCATAGACGTGGAGCGTCTTGTCGAGGCGCGGGCCGTTCTTCCAGACCACCATGCGGACCGGCATCGCACGCACCGGGTCCCGGTTGGGCGCGACCGCATCACCCCAGAGCAGCACCTCGGGCTTGGCCACAGCGGGCCACGTCTCGATCGTCGCTTCGGGCGTGGCCCCCGGGATACCCAGCAAGGGCCGCTCGACCTGGCTCAGGGGCCTCGGATCGACCGGGAAGCAGAAGCCCCCGTGGACCATCGCGAACGTCGCCTTCACGACGCACGTCACGTGGAGGCGACCGCCACGCCTGAAGACGAGGGTCCCGACGTCGCACGTCTGGGGCGGACTCACCGCGATCGGCCACGTCATCGCGCGACAGGGTACCTGGTAGGGACGCGCCCGGGGAGGGGCCGCGTGGCGTGCCGCGCGGCCCTCATTCGTGGCAGACTGGTCGGACCACGCTCGGCGCGCAGCTGCGCTTCGGGTTGGCACGGACGATGTTGAAGGCGTCTCTCGGCACGGATGATTTCGAGCTCATCCGAAAGCTCTTGAACCAGCACGCAGGGCTCTGGTTCGGGGCCGACATGCGTCCAGTCATCGAGCGCCGTCTACGCGACCGCATCGAGGCGCTGGGTCTGGACAACTTCACCGCCTACCGGCGCCGCCTCGAAGAGGGTGACGTCATCGAGGTCGGAGAGGCGGCGGAGGTGTGCACCGTCAACGAGACGTACGCCTTCCGAGGCGAGCGGCAGCTCCGCACGTTCCGCGACATCCTCCTCCCGCGGATCTCGGGCGGATCCGGTCGCGAGAAGGGGGGCATCGTCGTGTGGAGCGCCGGATGCGCGACCGGCGAGGAGGCCTACACGCTCGGCGCCATCGTGCTGCAGTCGGGGCTGTTCGATCCGTCGCGCGTGCGCATCTTCGGCACCGATATCTCCCGCCGCTGCGTGGCCGCGGCGCGCCGCGGCGTCTATTCGTCGTCGTCGTTCCGAGACCAGGCCGGCCTCGCGTACGAGCACTTCTTCCGTCGCCAGCCCGACGGGTCGCGCGTGGTCGTGGAGGAGCTTCGCGCAGCGTGCCACTTTCGCCAAGCCAACCTGCTGGAGGGCTCGGCGTTCGGGTTCATCAACGTGGTCTTCTGCCGCAACGTGCTCATCCACATGGACGAGGCGTCTCGGCGCGTCGTGGTGCAGAGCTTCTACGAGCGCCTCGCTCCAGGCGGCTATCTCGTCCTCGGTCACTCGGAGTCGCTGCTGAAGGAGCGCACGGACTTCATCCCCGAGGAGCACCCGGACGATCTCGTGTATCGAAAGCCGGCGGTGGGTGAGCTCCCGAGCGAGCGCGGGAGAGGCCGATGAGCGGCGCGTCCGCGAAGGCGTTGCGCGTGCTCGTCATCGACGACTCGCCGGTGAATCGGCACGTCATCACCGACGCTCTGGTCGAGTCGGGGCGCATCGTCGTCGTCGGCCACGCGGCGAACGGCGAGCAGGCCCTGAGGATGGTCGCCGAGCTCGAGCCCGAGGCCGTCACGCTCGACGTGCAAATGCCGAAGATGGACGGCTTCACGTTCCTGCGCATCTTGATGGCGACGCGGCCGCTGCCCGTCGTCGTCTTGTCGAGCTCGGCCCACAGCGACGTCGTGTTTCGCGCGCTTGAGCTGGGCGCGGTCGACTTCGTCGCCAAGTCGTCGGACCTGCTCGACGCGTCGAAGGACGGGTGGCGGCGCGATCTCGTCGCCAAGCTGCTGTCGAGTCAGCTCCCGGAGTTTCGCCTGCGTCGCAACGCGTCTCCTCCGGGGCCGCTGCCCGCCCTCCGCAAGCCTCCCCCGGCGCCGCCGCGCTTCGTCGTCGTCGTGGCCGCCTCCACGGGGGGGCCGGGCGCGCTGCTGCACGTGCTCTCGCGGTTGCCGCCCTCTTTCCCTGGGGCGATCGTGATCGCGCAGCACATGGCGCCCAACTTCACGCGCACGTTCGCCGAGCGCTTGAACCGGACCACGCCGCTCGCGGTCAGCGAGCTGCAGGACGGAGACCTGCTCTACGCTGGGCATGCCTACCTGTGTCCCGGGGGGCTGTGCGCGGAGCTCAGGAAGGACGCGACCGGCGTTCGCGTGTCGACCGTGCAGCCGGCGCCCGACGAGCGGTATGTGCCGTCGGCGAACCGCCTCTTCGCGAGCGCGGCCGAGGCGCTGGGGTCGCGCGCCGTAGGCGTCGTGCTGACGGGGATGGCCGATGACGGGCTCCTCGGCGCGCGGGCGATTCGCGCGGTGGGGGGGACCGTGTACGCAGAGAGCGAGGAGTCTGCCGTGGTCTATGGCATGCCGGCCGCGGTCGCCGCTGCCGGGCTCGCGTCGAAGGTCCTCGAGCTGACGAAGCTCGCGGAGGAGCTCGCGCTCAAGCGCTGAGCGAGCTCCCCCCCCCTCGCGGCTAGAACTCGCCCTTCAGCCCGACGTAGCCGGGTCCGATGGCCACGTTCAGCGGCAGGGCGGCGTCCGAGCTGGATCCGCCGTTGGCGACGTCGATGATGAAGACCGTGGTCCCCGCGGCCAGACCCACGCCGCCGATGATGACGCCGATGTTGGCGATCAGCTGCTCGGTCTCGCCCCGATCGATGAGCTCGTCGGTGCAGCTTGGACCGTTCGGGCAGTTCTCCTCGACCTCGGAGTATGTCGACATCGACAGCCCGCCGCCGACGCCGAACATCACCATCCCGGCGACGCCGACGCCCGCGAACGACAGCGAGATCGGCAGCAGCTCGAGCTCGGTGCCGCTCTTGCGGCGAGGAGGCGGAGGAGGCGGCAGCCCGACGCCGACCTGTCCGCCGATGCTGATCGTCTTGCGCTCGCCGGCCCGAAGGTCGTGCCGCTGCGAGATGGGCGGCGACCCGACCGTGTCGAGCACGACATCGACCGGGCCGGGATCGAGCGGGAGCGGCTGGCCCCACTGATCGCGGGGGATCGCCGTCGCGCCGATGCGCAGCGTCGAGTTCCCCGCGGCGTTCTGAACTTGAACCGTCACCAGCGCGATCTTGTTCGACACCTCCTCGATCTCGCGACGAGCGGTGTCGAGGGTGGGCTTGTACTTGGGCTCGGCGACGACGCGCCCCTCGGCCTCGGCGATCACGCGCCGGAACTGGTTGTACGCCTCCTTGTTCTGCCCTAGCTCGGCGTGGCAACGCGCGATGTAGAGGCCCGAGTTGGGGCTGGGAACGGTGGCGTACGAAGCCTTGAACTTCTCCAGCGCGGCGCCGAAGTTACGCTGCTGAAACAGCGTCGTCCCGGACTTGAAATGCTCCGTCGCGGTCTTGGTGGCGGCGTCTTGGGGCTGGGCGAAGGCACCGCCCGTCGTCATGATCGCGGCCGTCAGCAGGGCTGCGCTCAGCCCGCGGTGAAGCGTACGAAGTCGTGTCACTCAGCTCCTCCTAGATTCCCTTGGGATCGTACTTCGGCGGTGGCTTCTTCTGCGTGCCGGTCGGCTTCGGTCGTGGACCGATCGGCTTGCCGGTCCCGGTGACGGGCGGCGGCGCAGTCGCCGTCGTCGGCGGTGGGGTCGGCGCCGCCGTCGCGGTGGGCTCGGCGGTCGCGGTGGGCTCGGCGGTCGCGGTGGGCTCGGCGGTCGCGGCCGTCGCCGTCGTCAGAGCGGTCGGCTGAGGATCGACCGCGGGCTTCGGTGTCGTGGCCGTGCTCGCGGGGACCGTGGACTTGGCGGTCGCCGTGGGCGCGCTCGGCGCCGCGTCGGGGCCGCGGCTCGCCTCGATCAGGGCGATCACCCCAACGCCCACGACGACGCCGATGACGATGAGGAAGATGAGGCGCGTCCACGGAGAGCGCTTCGGCTCTGCCATGACGTCGACATCTTCGTCGGGGGGGGACTCGATTCGAGGCGCCGAGCTCAGATCGAACACGGGCATGGGCGCCCCAGGCTCGGTCCCGAGCGGCGTGGCCTCGGAGATGAGGCCCGCGCCCGAAGCTGGACCTGCCAGCTCGTCGCCCGGGACGTCGAGCGCGAGCATGGGCAGCGTGCCGTTCGGCGACCCGGCCGCCGCTTCGATGGGATCGCCAGCGGCCACGCTCGCCGCGGCGAGCTCTTCGCGCCGCTTGCGCAGCACGTCCGAGAGGACGTTCTCGACGAAGTTGCCGACGTCCCTGCCCGAGGCTGGCTTCTCGAGCAGGCGGGCGATCCGCTCCAGCTCGCCGCGGACCTCCTCGGCCGTCGCCGGACGCTTCTTCGCATCCTTCTGGAGGAGCCTGAGCACGAGGGCGTCGAACTCGGGGTGGATGTCCGGGACGATGGTCCGGAGCGACGCGGGGGATTTGATGACGATGTTCTCGATCGTCTTGAGCTCCGAGTCGCCGCGGAACGGGTGGACTCC
Source organism: Polyangiaceae bacterium (assembly GCA_016719945.1). Taxonomy (GTDB): domain Bacteria; phylum Myxococcota_A; class Polyangia; order Polyangiales; family Polyangiaceae; genus Xiheicaenibacterium. The sequence continues at coordinate 244,466 of JADJYE010000035.1, forward strand.
CGTGGCCATGAGGTAGAGGAGCGCGCCGAGCGAGAAGAGGTCGGCGCGGCGGTCGATTTGAAGGCCGCCGAGCTGCTCCGGGGACAGATACGGGGTCTTGCCCTTCACCGTCGAGCCCGCCCGCGTGACGTGCACTCGGCCCTTCGATTTCGCGATCCCGAAGTCGACGACCTTCGAGACGCCATCGGTCCCGACGAGCACGTTCGAAGGGTTGATGTCGCGGTGCACGAGATCGAGCAAGTGACCGTTGTCGTCGCGCAGCTCGTGCGCGGCGTGGAGGCCCGCACACACGTCCGAGGCCATGCGCAGCAGGATGGACAGCGGCACGCCGCCCGACGTCCGCGACGCCTCTTGCACCGCGCCGAACGTCTCGCCGTTCACCCACTCCATCGCGATGTACATGACGCCGTCGTCGTCACCGACGGTGAGGATCTCGGCGACGTTGGGGTGCTTGATCTTCGCGGCGACGCGCATCTCGTCCACGAACATCGTCTCGAAGTCCGCGTCGTCGGACAGCTCGGGCAGCAACGTCTTGAGCGCGACGAGGTGATCGATGCCGGTCTCACCTTGCCGGCGGGCAGCCCAGAGCGTCGCCATGCCGCCACGAGCGACGGCCGCGAGCAGCTCGAAGGCCTCCGGCGGTTGACCGAGCAGCCGCCCGGGCCCGAGGCGGTCGAGCGAGCTTCCGAGCCCGATGTTTCGCCTGCGGTTCGCCTCGACCGCGGGTGCCTTGGGCGAGGCAGCCACCGACGCCGCGGCGGTGGCGCTCACGGGCGCAGCGGCCGCAATCTCCGCGGCGACCGCAGCTTCGGCGGGCTTGCCATCGTCGGCGCCGGCCGCAGCAGGCTTGACGTCTTCGTCGGGGGAACCTGGCTCGGCGTCGATGCCCAGCAGCGTTTGCTGGCGCGGCTTCGGGGGCGGCCGTCGCATGGGCGGCGGGCGCGTCGGCTGCTTCACCGGCGGCGGCGTCTCTTCGGCCTCGACGAGGAGGTCGGAGTCGACGGCGGTCGGCTCGTCTTCGAGCTGGTCTTCGGCTTGGGCCGACGTAGGAGTGGCTGGCGGCTGGGGGATCGTGACCTGGGGCGCCTCGTCTTCGATGACCGGCGACTGGGCTTGAGCGGGTCGCTGCGCGGGCAGCGCCTCGGCTGGCGCGGCCGCGAAGCCCATCAGCGTCTTGGCGCGCGTGCGCTGCGCCGCCGTGGGGGCGACTGCGGCCTTCGGTGCCTCGGGGGTCTCGGCTTTGGCCGCGCCGTTCTGTCCGGAGGCGGGCGACACGGGTGTCGCCGGCGGTGTGGCGGCGGGCGACGCGGCCGGCTTCGCAGCGGCGGGCTCGGCGCCGCCGTTCGGGGGCTTCGGACGCCCGACGGAGATCGGCCCACCCGGCGCCGCGGCAGGCGGCCGTACCGAGGCGAACGCGCGCGGCGTGCCCACCGCGCGGCTCTGTGATTTGTCGACCTGGCTCGCGGCGAACTCCGCGACCGCCTCGTGGGTCGCCACGTCGGAGGTCTCGATCGCGCGCGCGAGCTCGTCGGGGTGGTTCCGTTCGGCGGGATCGCGCGCGAGCTGACCCACGATCGCCCGTGAGATCAGCTCGCTGACGTCCGCGCGCTGCGACTTCGGATCCGGGATGGCGCTAGCGAGCACCTTCTGGATGACCGCGGCCTCCATTCGGGACGCGAACAGGCGCTGCCGCGTGAAGAGCTCCCACGCGAGGACCGCCGCGCTGAAGCTGTCGGCGCGCAGATCGGGGGCGGGCGGTGGAGGGCCCAGCGTGAGGCTCATCGCCTTGACGCGCTCGGGCGCGGCGAAGGGGAGCCGGTCGAGGTTCTTGGCGAAGTGCAGCCCGAACCGCGTCAACGCGCGGTCGACACCGAAGCCGCTGACCCGAGCGCGACCGTCGGCGCCCAGGTGGATGCACCAAGGGCCCAGCTCTCCGTGGCCGAGCTCCGGGGTCGCGGCGTGTGCCGCGCGGATCGCGTCGAGGACGTCGAGCACGATGCGCATCGCGATCGGCAGCGGCATCCCGTCTGGACCGGCGCGTCGCAGCAGGGTGGCGAGCGAGTCGCCGTCGTGGTGCTCGTGCGCCACGAAGATCTCTCCATCGGCGGTGCCGCTGTCGACGACCTTGAGGATCGTGGGGCTCGTCAGCTCCGCCGCCTTCTTCGCGGCCTGGAGGAAGCCGTCGCAGAGCTGAGGGCTCTTCGCGACGTGACGGTGAACCTTGGTCAGCATCACCTGCGGGCTGGACGCGTCTGCCGCGGCGCGCGCGACGAACGTCGCGCCAACGCTGCTCGCGCATACCTCCCGGAGAAGCTCATAGGACCCAAGCTTCTTGCCGGTGGCCTGCTGCTGTGTAGAAACCATCGGATCAGCAGGCTATCAGGCGTCAACGCCCTGGGGGAAGTCAACGGCGGGTCGGGCGGTCGTGAGGGACTTCTCCGTCGGGCTTCGCTGTGACACAAAGCCCGGTATGAACGACGAGCCGAAGCCCAGCCCTACGGCGCTCGCGGCGGTGGAGCCCGAGAGCCGGAGCGCGGCGTACCCGCTGTCCCGACTCTCCGCGCGCATCGACCTGGTCGACGTCGCTAGTGAGATCCAGGAGGCCGACCGCGTGCTCGGCGCCGTCGTCGGAGGGCAGCTCGACGTGATCGCAGAGCAGATCCGGGGCCTTCAGGACAAGGCGCGTCAGATTCTCGCGCGCGCCGAGCTCGCTGCCCAGCTCCACCGGGCGCGCTGCAGCTTCAAGAAGCGACCTGGGCACGTGTACCACTTGTACCGACGCAGCCCGACAGATGTGTATCTGTCGCTCTTGTCGCCAGGCGAGTGGGGGGGCGTTCCGCCTCACCCGTTCGAAGGCTCGTTCCGGCTCGAGGTCGACATGGCGTGGACGCGCGTCGACAGCTGACCGCTAGCCGCGCTTGGGCTTCTTCTTGTTCTGCTTCTTGGCGCGGGCGTCGTCCGACTTCTGCTTCTTTGCAAAGTTGATGCAGGCGCGATCCGCGGAGGGGCACGCGATCCGAACGTGGAAGTGGTTGTCGTGGGGCAGCGCCTTGCGCGGCTGCATCAACACCTCCGCCGCGCGGTTGCGGACAGCGGGCGAGGCGCCCGCCCGAGCCGCTTGCGCGAGCAGGCGCGCCCGCAGGTGGTGCGCGACGAAGATCTGCAGCACGCGCGCCTTGGGATCCGTGAGCATGCTCTCGACCAGCACCCAGTTGCGGGCGTCGTCGAAGCGCGCGGACGGAAGCCCGACGACGTTGCCTGCCGCGTCGACGGTGGCGAAGCGCTTCGGAGAGAAGGGCTTGCCCCCGCGGGTGAAATAAAAGCCGAGGTCCGCGTCACGCCCGCTCTCGTGCGAGCGGTGCCCATCGACCTCGCCGCCGCCCTTGCGGGACAGGTCTCCCACGGTGAGCACCGAGCCGGGGTGCTTCTTCGCGACCTGGGCCGCGCCGCGCTCGAGCATGTCGACGAGCGCGGGCATCCCGTAGGCGAGCGCGCCGACCAGGCGCAGATCCTTCGAGGTGCTGATGCGCTTGCCGCCGACCAGCGCACCCTCGGTCGGCGAGCCGACGCTCCGCGGCGCGGGGCCGGTCGCCTTCGCCGGCCTCGGCGTCTTTGCGGCGGACGCGGACTTCGTCGTCACCGACGACGTGCTCTTCTTCGCGTGCGCAGTCTCTGGCAGCAACGTCCAGAGGAGGAGCACGGGGACGGTCCAGGCCCACCGCATGAGGAGGTGGTAGCAGCGGCGCGCGCCCTGGGCCAAGAAGCGGGGGCGCGCTCAGCGCCGTCGCGCGACGAGAAAGATGACGGCGGCGCCTGCGCCGACGGCTGCCGCCAGCGCGATGAGGTGCAGCAGCGGCGCGAGGGCACCGGGCTTGCGCACGAGCGCCGCGAACAGCTCCCTCATCACGAGCGCCGTGAGCGCCGCCGCGCCTACCGCACCCAGCGCCACGGTCATCGTGAGACCGCCGGGCGGCTGGGGCAGCGAGCGTGGGACGTACGCAGGCTGCGCTGCCGGGGGCAGCTGAGCTGCCGGCGCAACCTGCTGCGGAGCTCCGTGGGAGTGGGGGCCGGGCGCCGACGCCGGGCCGTGGGAGTGCGGGCTGGGCGCCGACGCCGGGCCGTGGGGGGGCGCGGCGACGGACGCGGCGAAGGCTGCGAGCTGCTTCTCCAGCTCCACGGCGCTCGCGTAGCGCTGGGCCGGCGCCTTCGCCATCGCCCGCAACACGATCAGCTCGAGCGCCTCCGGGATCGATGGATCGACCTCTCGCGGGCGCGCCGGAGGCTCCATCACGACCTTCGCGAGCGTTCGCGCGGGGTCGGGGTCGTCGAACGGCGGTCTGCCCGTGAGCATGCGGTAGAGGACGGCGCCCGCGGCGTAGACGTCGGCTCGACCATCGACGTCGGGCGCGCCGCGCGCCTGCTCGGGCGCCATGTACGCGGGCGTCCCGACGACCGTGCCGAGCCGCGTGAGGTTGGCGCCGTCCTTCATCTTGGCGACGCCGAAGTCGAGGACCTTCACGTGGATCGCGCCGTTCTCTTTGTTGGAGACGAACAGATTCTCCGGCTTCAGATCGCGGTGCACGACCCCTTGCGCGTGCGCCGCCGTGAGGCCGCGACACACCTGCCTCACGACCTCGACGGCGTCGGGCGCCGAGAGCTTCCCGACCCGATCGAGCATCACGCCCAGCTCCTCGCCCTGCAGCAGCTCGGTCACCAGGCACGGGCGGCCGTCCCTCGCCCGCACCACGTCCACGACGTCGAGGACGTTGTCGTGCACGATGCGCGACGCGGCCTGCGCCTCGCGCTCGAGCCGCCCGATCGCCTCGGCGTTGTTGGCGAGCTCGAGCGCGACGATCTTGACCGCGTATTTCCTCGGCAGGCGCGTGTGCTCGGCCTCGTACACGCGGCCCATGCCCCCCTCGCCGATGACCCCGAGGATGCAATACGAGCCGGCGAGCACGTCACCGATCATCGAGTCGTCGTCGTCGTCCCCCATCTCGAGCGGCGTGCGGTCCTTGGGGCAGACCCGGTAGTCGAGAGGAAAGCGCCCGCCACAGCTCGGGCAGCGCTTCATCTCCGAGGAGCTCGCGTCCGACTGCGCCATGGCCCGCAGCATACGCCGGGTCAGCGCCCCGCGCTGCTAGCGCCCTTGGGCGCTCTTGCCGCCGTGTGACGCCGGACCATACCCCGCGACCAGGCCCTCGAACATCGTCGCGCCGAGCTCGCGATAGCCCTTGATGGTCAGGTGGATCTGGTCCGGCTGGACCTTGCCGTCGGGCTCGAGCGACAGCCGTTCGAACGCCCCCTCGCCACCGAGGATCTCCCACGCGTCGAACCAGAAGCACCCGTGGTCCTTCGCGGCCTTCATGAGCCCCTTGCGCATCGTGGTCACGCGGGCCTCCGCGTCGCCTCGATCGGTCGGTGATACCACGACGCAGTCCACGTCCGACAAAACGCTACGCACGCGCGCGAGGAGCTCGCCGACCTGCTTCTCGACCTTGCCGTAGGCAGGGTTGGCGTCGCCGGCCTCGTTGGTCCCGTATTCGAAGATGACGAGGTCGGGCCGGCGGCGCGCGACCTCCTTCGTCCACGCCGCCTCTTCCCAGGCGAGGGCGGTCCCGTAGCGCGCCCCGTTGATGGCGAGCGTGTCGAGCACGACGCCAGGGTGTTTGGCGGGGTCGGCCTCGATCACCACGCCGCATAGGTCGGTGCGGCCGATCGGCCGAACCACGAAGGGCTCCTTGGTGGACGCCGTGAGCTCGAGGTGGGCCACGGCGCCGCGCTGTCCTGGCGCCTCGACGAGCGTGACCTCGTGACCTCCGTCCGTGGCGTACGCGAGGGCGTCTCCGGGCTCGACGAAGCGGTAGCAGAGGTCGAGCTTCGCAGCCCCACCGGGCACGCCCCCCGGCAGCTTGAGCTCGACCCGCGGGAGATCGTCGTAGCCGCTCATCATGAGCCCGCCGAGGCCGTAGATCCCGTCGCCCTGCCGCTTCGGATCGACGGGCTTCTTGGGACGCATCCGCCATTTCCCCCGGATGTCGAGCTTCACCCCGTCGTGCCTGTAGTTCTTGTAGCCCAGGTGGACGAAGCCAGGCCCGCCGTCGCCGAAGCGCTCTGCGAGCAGCTTGCGGACCTGCCCCGACCAGAAGTCGGCCTGGCCGTGCGAGTCGCCCAGCCACAGGATGCGCACGTGGTCCGTGCGCTTCTTGCGGGCCAGCTCGTTGAGCGCGGCGTGGAAGCGGGCGAGCTGGGGCGTCGACGAGCGGAAGGGCGGCTCATCCGGGGCGACCACGGAGGTCGGCTGCGCGTCGGGCGCCGACGTCGCGGGCGTCGCCGGCGGCGACTCGGCGGTCGGGTGCGGCGGCGCGTTCGAGGGCGGGGGGGCCGCCGGCGCCGGCGGGGCGCACGCCGTGGCGGCCAGGAGCCAAGGCACCGCGGCCGAAAGGAGGCGGGTTGACAGCGGCCTGGAGGCGGCGAGCGAGCGGGGGTTCATCGACGGGCCGGACCCTTCTGGGACATCGTCCTCTCGACACGTCTTGTCCCATGCCGAGCCGCGGGGCAAAAGAACCGAAGTGAAGATGGCCTCGACCGTGACCCGCAGGCGCTGCTTGGTCGGCGTGTTGGCGGTCGCGGCCGCGGGCTGCGCCGAGCAGCGCGCCGCGCCGGCGCCGTCGGAGAGCGCGCCGCCGCCCGAGCGCCCGCCGACCCCTCGGCCCCAGGGCGTCATCGGGACGGCGGTCGCCGCCAGCCCCGCGCGCCTCCACGGCTCGCTCCGCTCGCTCCTCGGCGACGAGCTCGGGCTGGCCTCGACGTACGGCGCGACCGTCACGCTGCTCGCCGGTCTGCCGCTCACCTCCGCGTCGACGATCGATGAGGCCGCGCCGCTCAGGGCGGTGTTGTGGGCGCCGACGTCCTCGGAGGTCGAGCTGGTCGCGGCCGTGCCGCTGCGCGCGCCCGAGTTGCTGCTCGCGCAGGTCTCTTCCGGGCAAGCAGCTCCACATCGCACCCGACGGGACGAAGAGGCAGGGCTCGACTGGGTCGAGCCGGTGGCCGTCGACGTCCCGCCGAGCGTCGCGGTCGCGGTCGCGCGCAACCACCTCGTGCTCGGCTCGTCGGCGCGCGCCGTCGCGGCGTGCGGCGCTTACCTCGCCCACCCGGCGCCGCCCGAGGCTCGAGCCCGGCTCATCGGCGCTCTCGGTCTGGCTCTCGCGGGACGCCGCGGTGCGGGCGGCGGGGGTCGTGGGCGAGCGAGCCAGCGCCGGGCGCGGCCCCGAGTGGGGGGCGCTGCTCGGGCTGCTCTCATCGAACGACGAGGTCACGCGCCTCTCGGACGCCCGCGAGCTCAAGATCGACGCAAACCTCGACGGCGAGGCGCTCACGCTCAGCGTCGCCGTCGACACGGCGTCCGCTCCGCCGAGCGCGTGCGTGGACGGTCCGCTGAGCGAGCTGACGAGCGCGAACGTCGAGGCCGCGCTGGTCTTCGCCACGTTCTCGGACGACGCGACCCGCCGCGCGAGCGCCGAGCGCGCCGCCGGGTGGCTCGCGCAAGCTGGGCTCGCGGGCGGCGAGCGAGGCGCGAAGGTGAAGGACGCGCTCGCCGCGATCGCGCGCGCGCGCGGCCAAGGGACGCGCCTCGCCGTCGAGCTCAGCGAGGTCGGCTGGCTCGCTTACGGATCGAGCGACGTCACGGAGCCTGCGGCGGCGAGGGACGCCCTCGAAGCGCTCCGCGTGGCGCTCGACGCGGGCGCCGACGCAAAGGCAGGCATGGAGCTCGTGGCCTCCAAGGCCGTCGTCGAGAACGTGGGCGAGGCGCTGCGCCTACGGCTCCGGCGCCCGGAGTCGGGGGGCACCGACGCGAAGCCAGTGGCGACGATCCTCGCGCGCGTCCACGAAGAGCGCCTGGTCTTGTCGACCGGCGCCGACCCCTCCTACGCCCTGCTGCGTGAGCTTCGCGCGTCGGCGGGCGCGGCCTCGCTCGCCGAGCGCGGCGAGGTCGCCGCGCTCGCGGCCCGCGTCGACGCCAGCGCGACGGCCTTCGCCTACGCCGACCTCGCGGCCCTCCGCGGCAAGCCTCGAGGCGCCCGGCTGATAGCGTCGCTCCGTACCTGCGCCAGCCCCGCCGTCGTCCGCGCGGCGATCTCCCACCGCGCCGCGCGCGAGCTCGTCGATCTGCTCAGGGCACGCGCAAGACCTTGATGTCGACGTGCGCGTTGAAGCCCTTCGCGGCGTTCTGGCCAGGGTCCATCTGGAAGAGCGCGAGCACCAGCGCGCCGTCCGGCGTGGCCGTGGCTTGCGCGACGTTCGGCTTGAACTCGGGCGCGAAGTCGAGCTTGGGGAGGCTCTCTGCCTTGAGGCCGCGCACGAGATCGAAGTGATCCTTCTTCCACACGAGCTTCCCGCCCAGGGCGCCCACGTCGGCGGTCGCGAAGCCGAGCGCTGGCTTGAAGTCGGAGAGCTCGAGCGCGAGCGCGCCGTCCAGCTTCTCTTTCCCCAGCCAGGCCGAGGTCGACGCGACCAGCGCCGCGTTGTCGCTGTTGCACGGCGCCCCCGGGGCGCACAACGTCGCCTGCGACTCGTACGCGTCGGCCTCCGAAGAGATCGTGCCGATGACGCCAGCGCCCTTGCCTTGCTCGGTGTAGGTCGAGACGACCGCGAAGACCTTCCGCTCGCCGTGCCACGCCGCCCAGCCCGCGAGGAGCTTCTCGGCCAGGCGCGATCGCTTCAGCGCGGGGTCTTCGCCTTTCTTGGTGGCCGTGGCCGAGGGCGGCTCGGCGCCGTCGGGCTCGTCGGTCGCGGGCTCCGCGGAGGGCGTGGGGGCCGTCGACGGAGGGGAGACCGCGGGCTCGTCGTAGGTCATCTCCGCTGACGCGCAGGCCAGCGAGAATGACGCCCAGAGCGCAACGACGCTGCTTGACCTCATGCGAGTCCTTCTTCCATAGCGCGGTTTCGCAGGCCCTTCACCGGCCGTCCCACTGCTTGTACCGTGCCCCCTGGGTGCCACAAGGGTCGAGCACGTCTCGCGCGGCCGACCCAAGGCCCTTGCGCCGAGCCGGCTCCTCGGTTGGATGGTGACTGACCTTGCGACGACGAACCGATCTCATCCTGCTGCTCGCGTGCCTCGCCGTAGCGAGCTCTTCTTGTCGAGGCTCCGACTTCGTGAGGAGCGGCGAGTACGAAGCCCGAGACCTCGACGTGTCCCGGGACTGGGTCGACGGGCCTCCGCGGGGAGAGGCCCCGTCGGCGGCGCCGACGGTCGGCCAGCGAGCGGCCCAGACGTTCCGCAACACGTATTACGACTTCCCGTCGGAGGGTGCCGGCAAGAAGGACGCGAAGGTGTTCGACGCCTCGTGCAAGGCGATCGCCGAGGTCACCAAGGAGTTCCACGACAAGGTGTGCCTCCAGGGCAGCGGCAGGCTCGCGACGGGGCAGACCATCAGCTTCGCCAAGCGAGACTGCGAGTGCGCGGCCGAGTGCCCGAAGAGCGCACAGAAGATCTGCTTCGAAGCCCTCGACCCCAAGCAATTCCCGAGCGGGCGTGGGGCGATGGGCCAGGCGGTCACCCCGATGCGGACCCTGGCCGTCGATGACAAAGTCATCCCGCTCGGGTCGGTCGTCTTCATCCCTGAGTACGACGGGCTCGCGAAGCCCGACGGTAGCACGCACGACGGTTGTTTCATCGCCGAAGACCGCGGGAGCAAGGTCGAAGGTCACCACGTCGACGTCTTCACCGGAGAGCCTTCGACCACCAAGGCGTGGAACCAGGCCGTCCCCTCGAACAGCGGCGTCCACGTCGAGATCGACGCGCCCCGCTGCGGCTATTTGAAGAAGAAGCCCTAGCCCCCGCGGCAGGTCGCCGACCGACCGAACGGACCGCGAGGGGAGCCGGCGAGCGCGAAAAAACAAAGCGGCGCTGGCCGCGAGGGTGAGGCTAGAATCACGCGACCCGAGACACGATGGGGACGGTTGCACCACGTCCCTCTCCTTAGCCCTCGTCTGCCCGCGTGAATGGCTGCTGACAACTCCGCCTCCAACCCCGACGACGAGAAGACGAGGGCGCGCGCCCGCCTCGGAAAGACGATCAAGGGGAAGTACCGCCTCGAGTCGATGCTCGGCATCGGCGGCATGGCGACCGTGTACGCCGCGACCCACCGCAACGGCTCGCGCGTCGCCCTCAAGATCCTTCACTCCGAGTTCGCTCGCGACGTCGGGATCCGCGACCGCTTCCTGCGAGAAGGCTACGTCGCCAACAAGGTCGACCACCCGGGCCGCGTCGCGATCCTCGACGACGACGCCACCGAGGACGACGAAGCGTTCCTCGTCATGGAGCTCCTCGAGGGCGAGACGCTCCAGCAGATGTGGAAGCGGATGAGCCGCAAGATCCCCGTCCCCGACGCGATGGAGATCGCCGAGGCTTCGCTCGACACGCTGCAGGCGTTCCACACCGTCGGCATCGTCCACCGCGACATCAAGCCCGCGAACATCTTCATCACCAAAGAGAGGGAGGTGAAGCTGCTCGACTTCGGCGTCGCGCGTATGCGCGAGGCAGGCGGCGACAAGACGCGCGCCGGCACCGCGCTCGGCACCCCCTCCTTCATGGCGCCCGAGCAGGCGATGGGCCTCACCGAAGGCATCGACGGCCGCGCCGACGTGTTCTCGATCGGCGCGACCCTGTACGCGATCTTGAGCGGGCAGCGGCTCCACCAGGGGCGCAGCGACAACGAGGCGTTCATCCTGGCCGCCACGCAGCCAGCGCCCTCCCTCGCGCGCGTCGCTCCCGACCTGCCGGTGGAGGTCATCGCGCTCGTCGACAAGGCGCTCGCGTGGGACCCTCGAAACCGGTTCGACACCGCGCACGTGATGCGCGACGAGTGCTTGCGGCTGCTGGCGCAGTACAAGCCGCAGGCGGTCCAGGCCCCCGCGGCGCCGGCCCAGGCTCGGCAAGCCGACTCGCCGGCCACCAAGGAGCCAGCCCGCCCGGCGGAGAACGAGCCGCCGCCGGAGCCACCCGCGCTCGAGACCGACCCCTCGGTTCAGCGCCTGATCGACATCTTCCGGCGAATCGAGCGGCTGCTCCCCGCGGTGCGACAATATGGCTGGCAGCACCCAGAGGCCGAGAACAAGCTGCGCCTCGCGCACCAGGCCGTGGTCGAGGGCCTGAGGGACGACCCCAAGTCCTTGTTCTGGGGCGTGCTGCCGTACTCGTTCACCCACAGGACGCAGACGGTCTGGGAGCCGCAGCCGCCCTACGACATCGTCCCCTACAACCTGTTCGCGGCCGGCATCCGCAGCTTTCGCTTCCAGACGGGCGTGACCGAGCAGGAGATCAGAGGCTTCTGCGAGGTCCTCATGATCGACCCCTACAAGGACCTCACGCCCGAGGACGACATGGTCACCGCGCTCTGGGAGCGCCAGCTCAACAACATCCGCTATGACGCGATCAACGTGTTCGCCGAGGGCGACGCGGCCGATCGCGAGGCGTTCTACGAAGAGGCGGATCAGATGGAGGGCCTCGCCCGGCGCGCCAACGACGAGCGGGTGAACCGCGCCGAGGCCGCCGCGATGAACGTGCGCGTCGACGTGCAGGCGATGGAGGTCACCAAGAACGCGGCCAAGGTCCTGGCGATCGACGCCGTCGCGAAGAAGGCCGTCGCGTCACAGCTCGAGACGAGCCCCGAGCGCTGGAGCGAGCGGTTCGTCGAGGTGCTCGCCGAGGCCTTCATCGACACGGTCAAGCGGCGAGACACGCAGCTGCTGGGGGAGCCGCTCGACGCGAGCGCGCGCGACCTGGTGTTGTCCCGGCGGTTCGACGTGCTCTTCCCGATGTACGACGCGCTCCGTCGCGCGACGGATCAAGCGGCGGCGTCTCAGCGCATCGCGGGCGTCGACCCGCGCTCGATCGGCCCCACGCTCACGCGCGTGATGTTCAGCCCCGACACGGTGAAGCTGTTGCTCGTCGAGGCGGTCCGCTCCAACCAGCAGGCGATCATGCAGGGAGCGGGCGGAGGAAGCGGCCCGACCGCCGATCTCGCGTGGGTCGCTCAGCGCCTGCCCTACATCCTCAACGACCTGGGGCAAGAGCACGTCAACGCGATCATCAGCGTCCTCGACCAGGTGACCCACGAGAAGCTGCGCGGCGTCCTGTTTCAGTTCCTCCAGCGCGCGATGGCGGGTCGAGAGAACGAGATCGCCGAGCGCCTCCCCGGCATGTCGATCGACACTGCGCGCCCGCTCCTTCGGCTGCTGGCGGCGATCAAGACCCAGGGCGGCTTCGACGCGCTGCGCCGCCTGGCCCAGTCCCAGAACGCCACGACCCGAGCCGAGGCCACCGCGTGCCTCGCGCAGACACCGGACCAGCTGAAGAACGAGCTGAGCAAGCTGACCGAGGCCCCGAACCCGGAGCTGCGTCAGGCGGCGCTCCGCGCGATGGCGTACCATCAAGTCCGAGCCGCAGGCCCACTGCTCATGAAGCGCGTGCAGGACCCGACCTTCAACCAGCTGCCGATCCCCGAGCGGCGCGAGCTGATGTCGGCGCTCTACGCGCTCAACCCGCAGAAGGGCGAGCAGATCGCGATGGAGATCGTGCAGAAGCACGGCCTGCTCGTCGACGAGGCCCTCGAGGAGACCCGCGCGCTGTGCGCCGAGCTGCTCGGTCAACACGCCCAGGGGCGCGACGCGCTCGACGCCGTGCTCCAGGCCTCGAAGCGACGCTGGTGGAACACCCAACCGCTGCGTGAGGCGGCCCTGCTCGCGGCAGATTCGATCGCCGGGCGGCTCGGCCTTCGAATCTCGCCCGCCGGAGACGTCGTCGGATGATGAACGCCCCCGCAAAGCTCGACATCATCACCGAGAACGTCGGCGAGAACATCCGGCGCGTCCAGGCGCGGGATCTGTCCGGCACGGTCGTGCAGGCGATCTTCCGGCTGGCCAAGCAGGCGACGCTCCACTCGCTCGACAACCAAGCCGTCGTTCGCCAGGTCGAGGAGTGCGCGAACGTCATCAACGACTACGGAGAGCGCACCGATCAGAACGCCTCCATCCTCTTCGCGTTCGGGTCGATCTTCGTCGGCGGCCAGCTGCTGAAGGCGAATCGACAGGTCTACGAGGGCGCCGTCGAGCTCGGAGAGATCCTCAAGAAGTACGGCTTCTCCGAGCTCGCGATCGCGCGCAACGTGAACTCTCAGGACCTGTTCGCGTTCGTCTCGGCGCTCGCCGAGGCCAACCGAAGCGGTCGCGCTCAGGGCCTCGAGAAGCCCTCTCCCCGCATCCGCATGCGCTCGGTCGGCGAGGCGGCGCTCAAGCGCGGCTCGACCGTCGAGCGCCTCGACGAGACCCAGGCCGTCGTCCGCATGTACTCGTCGGCGATCGTCATCATGCGGCGCTTCTTCGAGCAGCTGCAGCGCGGAAAGTACAGCCTGCCGCAGCGCGTGAAGCGCATCGCGCAGATGCTCGTCGACCTGTCGCGCGGCGAGACCCCGGCGTTCCTTGGGGTCACCGCGGCTCGCAACGCCAACCAAGACGAAGCGGGACGAGCCGTAAACACTGCGATCCTCGCTGTGTCGATGGCGCGGCAGGTCACCGACGACATCGTCATCCTCGCGCGCGTGGCGATGGCCGCGCTGCTCTTCGACACGGCGCGCCCGCGCTTGACGGGCACCGTCGGGCCGAACCCGCCGGCCATCATGCCGCGGCTCAGCGACGCCCAGGAGGCCGAGGTGCCCGGCGCGACGGCCGCCGTGCTGACCGCGCTCGGCCACATCAACGAGCCCACCGTCATGCGCACGGTCCTCGCTTACGAGGCCCATTGGGTCCGCCGCGCGCGGCAGCTCGGGCCGGTGTACCGCGGCGTGCGCGGCGCCACCCTGCAGTCGCGCATCGTCTCGATCGCCCGGCGCTTCAACGATCTGCTGACGCCGGCGCCCGGCGCCGAGGCGATCTCGGCCGAGGAGGCCCTGCTCGCCCTCGAGCAGGAGGCGACCGACCCGTCGGATCACACGGTCATCCGGCTGCTCGTCGCCGCGCTCGGGATCTTCCCGCTCGGCACCATCGTCCAGCTCGGCTCGGGCGAGATGGCCCTCGTGATCTCGACGCCGCCCCATCCGTCGATGTACGCGCAGCCGAGGGTGCGCGTCGTGTTCGACGCCTCCGGCAGGCAGCTGGCGCAGCCCGCCGACGTCGACCTCTCCACCCTGCCCGCGCAAGAGCCACGCAAGCAGATCGCGCGAATCGTCGCGCCCGCCGACGACGCCTCGCGTGCCCAGGCCCGAGCCGCCGCGGGGCCCAAGCGCAGCCCGACGCTGGAGCAGAAGAGCGCGCAGAGCCACCCGAGCTACGGCAGCCAGCCGAGCAACGTCAGCAGCCCGAGCTTCACCAACCCGAGCCAGGCGAGCCACGCGAGCCAAGCGAGCCACCCGAGCCAGGCGAGCTACCCCAGCCAGACGAGCTACCCCAGCCAAGCCGGCCCGAGCGGCCAGAGCTACCCCTCGGGCTTCACGCCTTCGGGTGTGAGCCCGGCTCCGCAGCCGCAGGGGCGGCCGTCGCCTGCGCCCGGCAACCTCGTGCGGCAGACGGGGACGCACCAAGCGCCGCAGGCTCAGGCCTACGCCGTCCCCACCGCAGAGAACTACCCGGCGCCCTCGGTGCACGACGCGTACGCCGAGCAGCAGCGCCTCTATCAGCAGCAGCTGGCGGAGTACGAGGCGAAGAAGGCCGCGTACGAGGCTCAGAAGGCCGCGTACGAGGCGCACATGGCCGCCCAGGCCGCCGGGGCGCAGCCGCCCGCGGCAGAGGCCTACGCTCCGTCGCCGCATGACGACGCCGCGACCGATCACGGCGACGACGGAGGTGCGACGCGCGCGGTCGCCTGGGAAGAGGCTCAAGGGGGGCAGTCCACGAAGATTGGCGACGCTGCCGTCGTGGCAGCCGCGCTTCAGGCGAGCGCGCAGCCCGAGGCGCCGCGCCAGAGCGGGCAGGGTCTTCGTACACCCCCGCCGGGCACGATGTCGGCGCCCGCGAAGTCGGCGACCCCACCTCCGGGCAGGCTCGCCCCTCCACCCGGAAGAGCGGGGACGCCTCCGCCCGGCAAAGCGGGGACGCCTCCGCCTGGGCGCGTCGCGACGCCCCCGCCCGGCAAGCTGAGCGCGCCGCGTCAGCCCACCCCCGCGCCGTCGCCGGCGCCGCCGCCAGCCCAGGAGGCGCTCCCGCCGCCGACGGCGGAGGGCACGCTCAACAAGACTCCGCTGGTCCATCTGTTCGTCTACATGCTCGATCAGCGGCTGACGGGCACCGCGACGTTCCAGCCGCCCGACGGGGTGCTGCACAGCGTCTACTTCGACAAGGGCATCCCTTCGAAGTGCAAGACAGGGGGCATGGTCGCGCCGCTCGATCGCGTCCTGTGCGAGATGGGCTTGCTCGACGAGCAGACGCTCCGCCACACGCTGATGGAGGTCGTGAAGTCGAAGACGAAGGTCCTCCACGGTCGCCATCTCGTCTCGAAGGGGCTGCTGAACGGCGAGGCGATCCTGCGCGCGCTGAAGCAGCAGCTCATCCGCAAGCTCCAGTTCCTGTTCGAGCTGTCGCCCGAGACGAAGTACGCCTTCTACGCCGACGTCAACACGCTCGAGAGCTGGGGAGGGCCCGAGCTCACGCCCGTGGAGCCCCTCTCGCTCATCATGACCGGCGTTCGGATGCGCGGCGAAGATCCGCTCGTCGATCAGACGTTGTCGCGGCTCGCCAAGCGCCAGATCGGCCTCCACATCGACGCCGAGCTCAAGCGCTTCGAGATGCAGAAGGACGAGAACGCGGTCGTCGATCTGCTGCGCATCAAGAAGATGACGCTCGACGAGATCGTCGGGCAGCAGGTCGCGCACGAGCGCACCGTGCGGCTCACGCTCTACGCCCTCGCGATCACGCGCCACCTCGACATCATCGGGGTGCAGGGCAAGCCTCCTGTCGGGGTGACGCTCCGCGATCGGCCCGGGCGCCCAGAGGCCCCCGAGCCTGCGCCTCCCGTCGCCGCGCCCGAGCCTGCGCCTCGCCGCCCCGGCGCCGTCGCCGCCCCGGCGCCGGTCGCCGCCCCGGCGCCGGTCGCTGCCCCGGCGCCCGTCGCCGCGCAGCCAGAGCCGGAGCCCGAAGAGCTCGAGGCCATCGAAGACGACTCCGATCCCAACCTGGGCGCTCCGCCGCCTTCAGCCCCCCGAGCGTTCGCGCCCCAACCCGACATGTCCCAACCCAAGCCGCCTCCGCACCCCTACGCGGTCGACCCCTATCAGGCGCAGGGCCAACAGGCGCCTCAGCAGTACCCACCCCAGCAGTACGCGCCGCAGCAGTATCCACCCCAGCAGTACCCACCCCAGCAGTACGCGCCCCAGCAGTACGCGCCCCAGCCGCAGGCAGCTCAGCCGGCTGCGCCGGAGGGCGCCGCGACCTTCGTCATGAGCCCCGCGGCCGCGGCGGCCGCCCTCGCCGCCGCGCAGGCCCCCCAAGCACCGGCGCAGGCCTACGCCCAGCAAGGCGGCTATCCGCCTGCTCAAGCTGCGACGGGGTACGGCCAGGCGGGCTATCCGCAGCAGGGCTATCCGCAGCAGGGCCAGCCTCCTGGCTATCCGCAGCAGGGCTATGCGCCCCAGGCGCAGGGGCAGCCGCCCCCCGGTTACCCTCAAGCGCAGCAAGGTCAAGGTTACCCGCAGCAGGGCTACCCGGCGGCTCCCCAGGGCTATCCGCAACAGGGCTACGCGCCGCCCGGGTACCCGCCGCCAGCACACCCGTCACAGCCAGGAATGCAGGCCGTGGGTTACCCACAAGCGGGCTATCCAAACCAGCAGCAGCCCGGTTATCCCTCCGCTCCTCCGCCCCAGGGCTATCCGCCGCCGCAATACGTCCAGCAGGGGCAGCAGCCGCCGGCACCCCAACCCTTCGCGCAGCAGCAGGCCCCATTTGCGCCTGCGCAGCAGGCGCAGCCCTTCGCCGCATCGGCCCCGCCGGCGCCCTTCTCACCAGCTCCCGCGGCTCAGCCGTTCGCCGCCAGCGCGCCGCCCGCGGCTCAGCCGTTCGCCGCCAGCGCGCCGCCGCCCGCTGCGAGGCCCGCGCCCGCCGCCCCCAGCGGCCCGAGCATGACCCCCCCGAGCCACCTGTCCACGGAGCACAAGCACCGCTGGCAGGAGATCTTGTTGAAGTCGCAGCGCATCGAGAAGGAGAACTTCTACGAGATGCTCGGCGTCGACAAGGGCGCGACCGATCCGCAGGTGCAGCAGGGCTTCTTCAAGCTCGCGAAGGCCTGGCACCCCGACCGGCTGCCCAGCGAGCTCGCCGAGCTCAAGTCCCTCGTCTCGACCCTCTTCGCGCGCTTCAACGAGGCTTACAACACGCTCACCGATCCGACGAAGCGGTTCGACTACAACAAGTCGCTCGACGCCGGGGGCGGCGCCCCTGCAGACCAAGAGGCCGAGGAGATCCAGCGCGTCGTCGACGCGGCGATCGAGTTCCAGAAGGCCGAGGTCATGCTCAAGAAGAACGACCTCGCGGGCGCAGAGGGCTTCGCCAAGCGCGCAGCCCTCGCCGACCCGGAGCAGGTCGATTACACCTCGCTGCTCACGTGGATCCAGGCGCTGCGACGCGGCGATCCGCCGGTGATCCCGGAGGGCAAGACCTCCACGTTCTACGACGACCTCATCCAGATCTATGACGGCATCCTCGCCAAGGGCCGATGTACGAACGCGCGCTCTTCTACCGGGCGACGCTCCTCAAGCGCGCCGGCAAGGAAGACAAGGCGATCCGAGATTTCCGGCTGGTCGTTCAGCTCAACCCGAAGAACATCGAGGCCGTGCGCGAGGTCCGCCTGAACCAGATGCGCCGCGACAAGAAGCGCAAAGACGAGGAAGGCATCCTCGGAAAGCTGTTCAAGAAGTAGGCGCGCTCAGCGAGCGGCCTTGCGCGTCGCGCCGAGGGCGCGCAGCGCGCGATAGATCGCCTCGTCGTCGGAGACGCCGACTCGGCCCGAGTTGTCCGGCCAAGGCACCTTCTTGATGAGGTGGGCGTCGCGCACGTCGGGCCCACGCCACGTGGTCGGCGCGTGGGTGAGGTGGGACTCCGCGTCCAGCGCCGCGGGTAGGCCCAGGGTGACGTGGGGCGAGACGCCGACCCGCTGCAGCGGGGACCCGTCGGGCAGCGAGAACACCAGCGTGGTCAGGCGCAGCACGCCGACGCCGACGTCGTCGTCGAGGTACTCCTGCGCGCAACCTTTTCCGTAGGTCCGGGCGCCGAGCACCACCCCTCGATCGTACGAGGCGAGCGCGCCCGCGAGCATCTCGGCGGCGCTCGCGGAGTCGCCGTCGACGAGCGCCGCGACCGGGCCGTCCCAGATGCGCTCGGGCGGCGGGACAGGCGCGCGATCGATCTCCACCGCGCCGTCGCGGCGCCTCATCGGAAACAGCGCGGCGCCCGGCAGGAACACGCCGAGCGCGGCGAGCGCACCCTCCGTCGAGCCGCCCCCGTTGCCCCGCAGGTCGAGCAGCACTCCGAGCGGGCGCGCCGCCTGCTTGCGCTCGAACAGCGCGGAGGTCAGCCTCGCGCCCAGGTCGTCGGGCACGTCCGGGATCTTCACGACCAGCGCGTACCCGTCCCCGAAGCGGACCTCCTTCGCGTCGAGGCCGATCAGCTCGGTCGCCGACGGCGGCGGTGACAGGAACGTCAACTCGGGGCCCACCTCGAGCACCAGCGGCTGGCTCGCGCTCGCCCGCAGCACCGTCACCTGCAGCGGGTCGGGCTCGCTGACGATCGACAGCTGGTTGGCCTGCTCGACGCTCATCCCCGCGAGCGCGGTCGCGCCGACTCGCAGCACGACGTCGCCGTCCTTGAGCGGAGCGCGCGCGCCATCGTCCACACGCACCCCGAGCGTCGTGCGCGTCATCTCCGACCACAGCCGCGGCGGAGGGTCGACCTCGAGATCGAGGTCATAGATGCTGGTCTCCTCGTCGAGCGGGGCCCACGCGCCGTGCGGATCGAGCTGAGGCACGTACGCGCGAACGGCGGCGGCGAGCACGATCTGTGACCACTCGTGCGCGCTCAACTCGGGAGCCGCGCGCTCGACCAGGGTGTCCGACAGCGGCGTGATCGCCGGGCCGTAGGCGCTCTCGATCGCCCCCACGCCGTGGCCCAACAGCCTCGCCAGATCGTGCCCGCGACGGGTGACGGAGCCGTCCTCGAACGGCGTGCTCGAGGCGATGTCCCAGCGCCTCTTCGGGTCGATCGGCACGCCTCGACCCAGCGTCCGCGCGCGCAGCACCTCGCGGCGCAGCTCACCGACCCAGCGCGAGAGCGCGCCCCCGACCTCCTCTGCGGCCAGGCACGGCCCGGCGCCGGCCGGCTCTTCGAGCTCCGCGACGAGGGTCGGACCCACCGCCGTGAGCGCCGCCTGGATCGGGGCGTCGGGCGCCACGCTCCACATCCCGTGCGGGTCGAGCCAGTCGCTGGTCGCTCCGACGAAGCGCTTCGGGTCGACCGCGGGGGCCGGGGTGGCGAGCATGCCTCGCGCTTGCGCCACCACCCGCCTCGCCTGGTCGCAGGAGAGCGCCGGAGCGTCGCCCGTGGGGAGGGCGAGCGGCCGGGCGGCGTCACACTCGGGCTCCGCGTCCGCGAGCTCGCCTGCGGGCGCGGTCATCCGCGCGGGCGCGGCGGATGCCGCGAGCACCCCGAACGGCAGACCCCGGGCGCGCGGCATGTTCGCTGCGACGAGCAGGCCCGTCCCCGCGAGGCTGCCGGCCACGAGCACGGCGAGCGTCGCAGACCGGAGGGCGCCGCGGCGCTTGCGCGGCTCAGGGGGGCGGGGGCTCAAAGCGGGCGTTCCTCGACCCTTTTTGTATCAGAAGCGGGACCCGGGCGGCCAAAGCAGGAGGGGATCGAGGCCGGCTCGGGTGGGGTCTGCCGACCGCGAAAGGTTGTCGCCTCCCGCCGGGGTTCACGCAACCTTTGCGCGAATGCGCCTTCGCGCAGGGGCTGCGCGTCGGGCATCAGCCTTGCTCAAGCTCGAGCGTCACCCCCGCACCGGAGGCACCATGACCGAGACCACCGACAGGAGCGCGCTCACCTCGTACCGGGCCGACCTCGCCTCGAGGAAGCCCCTCGCGCCGCAGGAAGAGCGCGAGCTCGTCACCCGCTGGCGAGCGGGCGACGTCCGCGCGGGCGCGGCGCTCATCGAGGCGTGTCTCCCCTTCGTGATGACGATCGCGCTCGAGTACCGGCGCTGGGGCATCCCGCTCGAGGACGTCGTCCAGGAGGGCAACATCGGCCTCATGAAGGCCGCCGCGCGCTTCGACCCGAACCGCGGCTGCCGCCTCGTGACGTACGCCGCCTACTGGATCCGCGCGGAGATCCGCGACTACGTCGTGCGCTCGTACCGGTAGGTGCGGCTCGGCTCCTCCAAGGCGGAGCGGCGAGCGCTGCGGCACTACCGCCGCACGCGCGAGCGCGATCCGGTCGCGCTCGCGCAGGCGAGCGGGATGTCGGTGGAGAAGGTCGAGCGCCTCTTGCCGCTGCTGATGGTGCGCGACGTCCACCTCGACGAGCGCGACGGCGAGGGGCTGGGCCCCGCCGATCGCCTCGTCTCGCCGGCCCCCTCCCCGGAGGACGAGGTCGCCGCCAGCGAGGAGCGCGCGGCGCTGCACGACGCCCTCTCGATCGCGCTGGCCGCGCTCCCCCCGCGCGATCGAGCCATCCTCGAGCAGCGGTATCTCTGCGAAGAGCCGGTGACCCTCGAGGAGGTCGGCCGCGGGCTCGGCATCAGCAAGGAGCGCGTGAGGCAGCTGGAGGAGCGCGCGAAGCACCGGGTGAGGGACCACATCCGGCTGCAGGTCGGCCCCCGGAAGGAGGCCTCCGAGCTCGAGACCGAGGTCTCGGCCGGGGATCGCCAACACTCGGTCGCCGCTTGAACGGGCCGAGAACCATTCTGCGAGGTCCCCCTTCGGTGTAGAGTCCACGGCTTCCGTGGCTCCTTCGCTCGCCCCCCCCGATGCCATCGTGGTGCTCGGCTGCCGCGTAGAGCCCGACGGAGCGCTCTCCCCCACGCTGCGCAGGCGCGCCGACTGGGCCGGCGTGGCGTACGCGTCGGGCCTCGGCCGCTGGGTCGTCGCTTCGGGAGGGCGTCGCTGGGGCGAGCACGTGGAGGCCGAGCGCGTGGCGAGCCACCTCGCCGGGCGGGGCGTCCCCTCGGACGCGCTCGTTCCAGAGCTGTTGTCTCTGACCACCGCCGAGAACGCCATTTTTTGCGCGCAGCTGCTCGAGTCGGTCGGCGCGCGCCGCGCCCTGCTGGTGACCTGCGAGTGGCACATGGCCCGCGCGCTGGCGTGCTTCCGCAGCGTCGGCGTCGACGCGCTGCCGCTGCCGGTCCTCACGGCACCCTCTGGGCTGTGGACGCGGGCGTACCGCCGGGGGCACGAGGTCGTGTCGTCCCGGCTCGACGCGTGGAGCCTGCGTCGCGTCCAAGGGGTGAGGGGGCGCCGCGGGGCGCACCCCTTCGACGCGGCCTCCGAAGGGAGCCGCTCGACGTGAGGCTGGCGCTCGTCCTCGCGGCCGCAGCCTCGCTCTGTGCCTGCTCCGATTCGAAGCCGAACGCCGGCGCCGCGTCGGCTTCCGCTTCGGGCGTCGCGCTCGCGCCCGAGCCGCCGCCCGAGGCGCGCGCGCGGATCGAAGCGCTCCGCGAGGCCGAGCACCGCCGCGCGCCGGCCGGCGTGCTCGAGGTCGACCTCGCGTCCCGCGTCGTCGAGGTCCGCCGCGCGGCAGGCCGCGCCCTCTCACGAATCGGCGGCCCGAGCGTCCGTCCCATGTTGCTCCGGCTCCTCGGAGACGACGACGCGGAGGTCGTGACCTGGGCGGCGTACGGGCTCGGGCTGGAGTGCGCAGACGTCCGCGACGTCACGGCCGACGCGCTGGTCGCGCGCTCGATGTCGCTGCCCGACACCGACGCCTACGACGGCGCGTTCTTGGCCATCGCGCGCTCGGTGGGCAGCTGCGCCTCGCCGACGCGCTCCGAGGCCACGCTCGTCGCGTGGCTGTCCGCCAAGCCGGTGCGCGCGCGCGCCGTCGCCCACGCCCTCGGCGACTTCGCGTCGCGAACGAAGCGCTTGCGCGAGGAGTCCTGGGTGTCGCTGTTCGCGCGCGCCGCGGGCGGCGTCTCCGAGCCGCCGCTGCCGGAGGCCTTGTACCCCGTGTCGCGCGTGGAGAACGTTCCCCCCAGCGTCGTCGACCGCCTCGCCGAGGTGGCCTCCGCGCGGCTCGGCGAGCCTGGCCCCGCGCGCCTGTTCGTCATCCGCGCCCTCGCCCGCGCCAAGGCCGGCGGCCTCGCCGGCGTCGAGCGCGTGCTGTTCGCCGAGGCCGGCGCGTTCACCGTCCCCGAGCGCGTCGAGGCTGCGCGCGCCGCCGCCCGCCTCGGCGCCGACGGTCAGACCCTGCTGGGCCGCGCGCTCGCGAGGGCCGCCGAGAAGCCGCCCGCGGGCGCCACGGAGGACGCCGCCGTGCTCCTCGCGACGCTCGCCGCCGCCGCGCCCGCCTCGTCCGCCGACCCTGCGCTCGCCGCGCTCGCGTCGCTCGAGCCCGCCTCCGGCGCGTCCGCGCGCGATCGCCGGGTCGTGTCGCTCGTTCGCTGCGCGGCGGCGCGCCTCACCTCGGGCGTGAAGCCAGAGACGCCGGCGCTCGCGAAGTGCGACCTCGACGCGGGGTGGATCGGCAAGCGCGCGACCGCGGAGGTCCTCGGGCGCGCCCCGCTGGGCCCGAGAGAGCTCGCGACCTTCAAGCTCCTCGTCGAGGACCCCGACGCGCGCGTCCGGCAGGCGGCGCTCGAGCTGCTCTCGGCGCACCCCGAGATCCCTGCGCCTCACACGCGAATCGCCGCCGCGCTCGCCGCGAAGGAGCCCGGCGTCGCGACCGTCGCGGCCGAGCAGATCAAGAAGGCGCCGGCGCTCGCCTCGGCCCCGCTGGCCGCAGCGAAGAAGAAAAAGAAGAAGCCCACGCCGTCCGATCCCCCGCCCGTCGAGGACGAGCCCGCCAGCGCGCCGCCTGCGAAGGAGGTCGTCGACGCGCTCATCCAAGCGCTCGCGCGCGCCGAGAAGGAGCACGATCCGGAGCTGTTGGGCGCCGTGATCGAGGCCATCGGCGCGCTCGGCGACAAGGCGCTGCTCCCGGCCGTCCAGCCCTTTTGTGCGTCGATCCACCCGACCGCGAGGGAGCACGCCACGAACGCCATGGCCCTGCTCTCGGGGCGCCGGCCCACGTGCGTCGCGCCGGATCGCGCCGACGCCCTCGCCCCCGAGGTGACGGCCCCCCTCACCAAGACCGCGCGGATCACCTTCGACACCGACGCCGGCACGCTCTCGATCGACCTCGACCCCGCTCTCGCGCCGGTCGCCGGAGCGCGCTTCGTCGCGCTCGCGAATCGCGGTGGCTACGACGGCAACGTCCTGCACCGCGTCGACCCGAGCTTCGTCGTCCAGTTCGGCTCACCCTTCGCCGACGGCTACGGCGGGCCGACCGACCTGCCCCCCTTGCGCTGCGAGACCTCGCCCCGACCGTTCGACACGCTCGACGTCGGCGTCGCGCTCAGCGGGCGCGACACCGGCAGCAGCCAGCTGTTCGTGATGCGGGCGCGGCACCCTCACCTCGACGGAAGCTACGCGATCGTCGGGCGCGCGCCTCCGGCAGCTGGGATCTCGTGTTCGAAGGCGACGTGATCCACAAGGCGTCGGTCAGCGACCCGTGATGCGCTCGAAGACCGCGAGCCTGCGCGGGTAGTCGAGCGACAAGCGGAAGAAGCGCAGCGCGTTGCCGCCGAGCGCGCCGTCGACCTTGCCGTTCGCGGCTCGCGCCGTCCAGTCGACGAAGCTCGCATCTGCCCGCCGCGAGAACCAGACCGGGCCCACCGAGTGGCCGGCGATCTCGACCGTGGGCACCTCGATCATCGCCGCCCCGTCCGCGAGCTCGTCGGCCCCCTCGAGCACACGCCAGGCCGCGTGGCTCGTGCGCCACGCGTCGAACGTCGCCGCCGACACGAAGCTCGTCGCGCGGATGGCCGGCAGATCGTCGCCCAGGGCGCCGCGAGCCGCGGGGCTGAGCCGCGCCGTCGCGCCCGTCGCCAGCAACATCGAGACGGTCGCGCCGCCGATCTTCACGTCGACCCGCGGGTAGCTCGAGAGGCGCTTGCCCGACTCGTCGGTCTTGAAGCCGACCGGCAGCCGGCTCGCCGGCTCGTGCATCGGCAGATCGCCGTCAGCGCGTTGGAGCAGCTCGCCGGCCTCGTAGTCGAAGGTCCACACGCGATCCCCGAACCACGCCTGTCCGAGCAGCCCGTCGACGTTCGCCCCCAGGAAGCTCAGCCTCGCTCCTTGGGTGACCGGTACGCGGCCTCCGAGCGCCTCGAGCTTGGGGATCCACGCGTCCCACGCGAACGTCGGCAAGAGGGCGGCCTCGACTGGACCTTCCTCGCCCTCGACGGTCACCACGGAGAGCCCGGCCCTCTCCGCGGCCTCGCGTGACAACCACGAGCCGCCCGCGGTGTCGGTGCACAGCGACAGCTCGTGCCCGTCCTCGCTGACGGGGACGAGAAAGAAGCGATCGGCCTCGACGCGCGTCGGCAGCGACACGGGGCGCCCAGGCTCGGGCTCGAGCCGCCCCGTCGCCTGCCGCAGCGGCGGATCGGGGCTCGTCGCCGACAGGCTCCCGCCCCCGGCCGAGCAGCCGGCGACGACCCACACCACGAGCGTCAGCGTCCCCCGCCTCATCGGGCAGACCCTACCTCGGGCAGCAGCGGGCGGCAGCCCGCGCGCGCCGGCTCACTCACCACGGGTCGAAGGTGTCCGACCACGCGTCCTCGTCGAGCTCGGAGAACACCGGGCGGCGCCGGATCCAGCGCTCGATGGTCGCGCGGTCGCTGGGCGCCTCGGCCGCGCGCGTCGCCACCTCGCACAGCGCCTCGATCGCGGTCGCGTGCTCGAACAGCTTGTCCTGCGCGAACGTCGCGCACTCTCCGGTGCGCAGCATGAACGCGTAGTCCGACGCCTGCAGCAGGAACAGCTCGCGGATCGCCCACAGGCGCGCCCGTCGCTGGGTCTCGGTTCGCGGCGTGTCTCGGACGATCGCGTCGACGGCGAGGACGCGCTGCTCGGCGCGATGAACGAGGCGCGCGGCGTGGCTGCTCGACGGGTGGGTCCACACCTCGGCGTACCCGCCTCGTCCCCAGGTGCTGGTCGCCGGGCGAGCCACCGGGAGCAGCGGATCGGTGTCGAGGTAAGCGCCGAGGGAGCTCGCCAGGTCGCGGTCGGCGAGCGCCCTCAGCACGGCCTCGAGGAACGCAGGCCCCTCCCACCACCAGTGGCCGAACAGCTCCGCGTCGAAGGCGACGACGAACACCGGCTCGGGCGCGAGGCTCGCGTCGACCGCGCGCGCCGCCGCCGACAGGAAGTGGTTCGCGTGCTCGGCCACGCGCAGCGCCGCGCGCGCGGGGTCGTACGGCAGCTTGGGCCCGCTGCCGCCCGTCACCCGGTATGGCTTGAGCGAGCCGTCGTCGGTCACCGGGGCGTAGAACTCGCGGTAGTCGGCGTCGGCCGGGTACCCGCACTCTCAGCTCCAGACCAGGTCCACAAGCCGCTGGCACTGCCCGAAGAACGCGATGGGCCCCTCGCCGACGATCGGCGTGTCGGTCCCGTGAGGAGGCCTCGGTGTGGCGAGCAGCAGACCGTGCTCGGCGAGCACGGTGGCCTGGATGCCCGAGTCGGCGAGGATGCCCTCGAGCCGCTCGTCGTACGCGCACTCGGGCAGCCACACGGTCCTCGGCAGCCGCTTCGTGATCGCCTGGAAGTAGCGCAGACCCATGCGCAGCTGCCCTCGCACCGCGTCGGCCGTGCGCAGGCTCGGCAAGAACGCGTGCGTGGCCGCCGTCGTCGCGAGCTCGATCAGCCCGCCCTCCGCGAGCGCGACGAACGCCCCGATGACGTCGCCGTGCACCCGCGCGAACGTCGCGCGCGAGCGCGCCAGGCGGGCCGAGTGATCCGCGGCGGCCGCCGCCCAGCTGGGCTCCCGCTTCGCGCGCTCCGAGAACGTGGCCTCGAGCCCGTCCGCGTAGCGCGAGAAACGCGGAGTGAGCTGCGGGTCTCGCAGCATCGCCATCAGCGTCGGCGACAGCGACAGCGTCATCAGCGGCGCGCCCGAGCTCGGCGCCTCGAGGGACTCGAGCACGCCGACGAGGGCAGATAACACTCCCACAAGCGCCTCGAAGAGCCAGCGCTCCTCGCTCCCGATCGCCTCGGTGGGCTCGCGCAGCCAAGGCAGGTGCGCGTGGAGGACGAAGGCGACGCGGCCTCGCCGGTTGGGGCTCGAGGGTCGAAACATCTCAGCCGGGCGCCTTCATTTCCACGACAGCGCCTTGCCGCCGCCGAGCTTCAGCACGAGGCCGGGCGAGCCAGGTTGCAGGCTCTTGCCGCCCAGGAAATAAACCGCTGGGCCGCTCGACTCGACGCGCGCAAGCAGCACGTCGGCAGGCAGCGGGACGCGCGTCCACGCTTCGCCAGGCGCGCGACGGTGCGCCGCGCGGAACGTGATCGCCCACAGCTCACCGGCCTCGGTGAGCGCGAGGTCGAACAGCGGCTCGTCGAGCGGAGGCAGCTCCACGGTCGAGACCTTGTCGCCCTCGACGCGCAACAGCCGAGAGCCGCCTGCGCCCTCCACGGTCGCCCCCACGTAGACGTTCCCGTCGCTGCGAGCCACCAGCGACACGTGGCGGAGCCGATCGCGCGACAACGTCACGAGGGTCATCGGAGCCCCGCTCTTGTCCGGCTCGTCGTCCGCGGGAGGTCCTTCGGGGCCGCCTGCGCTGGCCGCGGCGCTCGGCGCCGCCGCGCTCGTCGCGGGCGCGGGCGCGTCGCGCGGCGGCGTGAACGGCGGCCACCGCACCATGACGTAGGCGGGCCGCTCATCGTCGCCCAGCGCGCACTTCCCCGCGGCGAGCACCTCTCCGCTCGGCAGGGAGGTCGCTTCTTCGAGCTTGAGCGTCTTCTTGCACCGCTCGTCCGGGACGAAGCTGCTCGGCTGGTCGGCGGGCGCGGCCTTCGTGAACGGCTCGATCACCTTGATCTTCAGCTTGCCCGAGCTGGTCGAGATCGCGAGCGTGCGGCGCTTCGACCACGGCACGACCAGGGGTCTCCAGTCGTCGGCGATCTCCTTCAGCTTCCCCCCCGACAGCCGAAAGAAGGGCGTCTTGTACTTCTTCTTCTCGGGGTCGGTGGGCAGCGCCACCGAGAGCCACAGCGAGTCGGGCAGGCGACCCGAGACGCGCGTCACCCCCGCGAGCTCCGCCGGCAGGCCTGTCGGCATGGCGAGCTCCTCGAGGTCCTCGGCGCCGCGCGCCGTCGCCAGCCGCTTGCCTGCGGCGTCGGCGATCGCCAGCCCGCCCGCGACCTCGGACATGATGAGCGCCCCGCTCGACTCGAGCACGATCGACAGCGGGCTGTCGCTCGCTGGCGCGCTCGACCCCTCCGCGGAGGCCGCGCTCCCGCTGGCGCTCGCGCTCGCGGGAGCGGCCGTCTCCTCACCTTTGCCGGAGCACGCGGCGATCCCCAAGATCGCCGCGACGCCGATCGCCGCCGTCGCCTTCATTCGGCCGGGTGGTGCCATGGCGGCCCCGGCGCGACAACTCACTCGACCGCGACGTTCACCCCGACGTCGACGCTGTTGTCGCCCGTGCCGTGGGTCACCACGTGGTGCGACCCAGCCCAGTCGTCGAACCCGAGCAACAGCCCCGCGATGCCAAAGTCGTCGTCGGCCGACAGCTCGTTGGTGGAGCCGTCCTCCTCCCACATGTCCGCGATGACGCAGATGCGCTGGTCGGCGTCGATCGGCATGTTCTCGATCTCGATGTATTGCGCCGAAGGCGGCGTGTACGTCGTCTGCTCGGGCAGCGAGATCCAGCTGCCGTCCTCCATCAGCCAGAGCCACGCGAGCTCGCCGCCGGTGTTGCAGTCCTCGACGCGGCTCGTGGGCGTGGGGTAGCGGACCACCACCTGACCGAACAGCTCGACGTTGCCGCCCGGGTCGCCGCCGGCCACGTGTTTGATGCTCGACAGATCGAAGCGCACGTTGCCGCGGTTCTTCACGCAGGTCCGCTCGGCGTAGTCGGTCGTGAAGGCGAGCTTGGTGACGGCGTTGTCGAGGTACGCGAGCTTGTAGGCGATGGGCGCGCCGGGGGAGTCCTGCGAGTACGAGCCGCCGCTCTCGATGTACTCGATCAGGCCTTCGAAGCCGTGGATGGCGCCCGTCGCCTCCTCGCCCGAGCCTCCGAGCACGAACGCGCGGATGGTCGACTGCTCCAGCACCTCGCGGTGCTCGGCCGAGATGTTCACGCCGCCTTCAGCGACGACCCCCTGGTACGACGCCTCGAGCGCGGCCTTCACCTCGCTCGCGCTGCGATCACTCTGCAGCGAGAAGATGACGCGGCGGCCGTAGGTGATCGACTGCACGTACAGAGGGGGATTGTCCGCGTCGACCCAGGGCTTCAGGTCCTCGACCGTCGTGCCGTCGACGAAGAACTCGGACGGCTTGTTCGGGGTGTCGACGTCGACCGTGTAATAAGCCTGCGTGAAGTTCACGAGGATCTTCGTCTTCTCCGACGAGGAGTCGAACGAGAAGCTCGCCGCGATGTCGGGCCCGCCGGGCCAGGACACGTTCGCGCCGAGCGCGACCGAGAGCTGAGACTCGCTGTTCACCTGCACGATCTCGAAGTCGAGCGCCGCAGCGGTGGCGCCGGTCACGCCCTGCGCCAGGATCTCGTTGCGCGCCTCGCGGAACGACGACAGGCTCGGGTCGCTCATCTCCCCGACCGGGCTCGCCCCGATGTTCTCGAGCGAGAGGCTGAAGGTCACCGGGGCGAGGTCGACGCCGACCGGCGTGAGCAGCCCGTTCTGCGCGTCGCGGCCCTGCACCACCACGCCCGGCCAGAGGGTCGCCGAGTTGGGCTGGAACGACACGAACTCGTCGAACTGCGCGGTCTCGGTGTAGCGGGTGTACGTGCAGAAGGCGTCGCCGTCCTGCTCGTCGCTGGGGCAGACGTCGTCGCAGTCGATCTCGGTCTTGTCCTGGCTGTCGGCGACCCCGAGCTTCGGCACGTTCGACAAGAACTCGTCGACCGCGCTGCTGTCGGTCGTGTCCTCGATGTCGTTCTGCTGATTGTCGATCTCGCTCTTGCCGATACACCCGGCGAAGAAGAGGAGACCCAAGCCGGCGACCACAGACCGCGTGGAGGTTCGCATCGGAGGGCACCTTCAGCACGAAGCGTGCCGAGTGATCTCGTCCAGGTTTCCGCGGCCCCACCGCGTTCGTGGGTCCTCAGCATGGATCGGGGGTGATCCATTCGCGGGAGGTGCGATCCAGGCGCACGTGAGGGCTGGCGGCCGCGTGGTAGAAACAGCCGCGCGTGTTCGAGCTCATCCGCCACGTGGACGCCGAGGAGCGGGCCCTGCTGGGCGCGCTCGGGCGCCTGCCGTCCGGCGCGCGCCTGCGCGAGATCCCGGTCTCGCCCGAGCCCGGGGCGCTCGACGCGGGGTCGCGACCCGCGATGTTCTTCAAGGACGACAGCGGGCAGCGCTACCTCTTCAAGGTCTACGACGACGACCTCGCGATCGCCGCCGAGGAGCTGTCCTGCGAGGTGCGGGCGATGGGGGGGCGGCCGACCGTCGCGGTCGCGCGCCGCACCCTGACGATGCCCGAGCTCGGCACCCTGAGCGGGATGCTCCAGCCGTTGGTCGACCACAGCGGCGAGCGCCTCTCGTCCGACCCGCTCGCGTGGTCGGCGCTGCAGCGCGAGGTGCTCCTGCGCGAGCACCCGTGGGAGTGGCTGCTGGCGAACCTCGACACCCACGCCGACCAGTACATCCTGGTCGGTCCTTCGCGCCACCCGCTCAACATCGACTGGGATCACACGCTGGTCGACCTCGACGTGACCGAGCTGTCACGCTTCACGAAGCGAGGCGTCGCGATCGCGCCGATCCGCAACCTGCTCTACGACGCCTACGCCAACGCCGCGCTCCGCTTCGAGCTGTGGGGCCTGAGGCGCGAGTGCGCGCGGATCGCGGCCCTCGACGATCGCGCGCTCGCCGCGGCGGTCGAGCGCTACGCCCGCGCGATCTCGGCGTCGGACGGGCGGCGGCGCGAGCTCGTGGAGGCGATGCTCGCGCGCAAGCACGATCTCCGCCGCACGTTCGAGCGCCTGCTGGCGACCATGCGGCGCGAGCGCGTGGAGGCGGTGTACGGCGCGCGCGGCCTCGGGCCCAGGGCCCGCCGGCTCGGCACGAACCTACAGGACGTGTGGCAGCGCACGCTCGTCACCGTGCTGCACGAGCGGGTGATCCGGCGCGCGCTCAAGGCCTACCGCGCGGTCAACAGCGCGCTCGCGCGCAAGCGTCACTGAGGCACGCCGCAGCCCGCGGCGACGATCTCCGACGTGTTGTTGTTGGTGCGGCACTCGGCCCAGTCGGGGTGCATCGGGGTCTGGTCGACGATCGCGAGCGCGACGTCGCCCTCCTGCAGGGGAGGCGAGACGACGAAGACGATCTGCTCCGACTCGAACGGGTAGAGGGCCGTCTGCGTCGAGGACTGACCGAGCAACGTGCCCGTGGTAGGCCCACCATAGAAGCTCACCGGCACGCCCGCCGGCAACACGGCCTCGCCCAGGTTTCGCACCGTGGCGACCAGCGCGTAGTCGCCCTCACAGCGGGGCTCGACGCGCACGACCGCGTCGGGCGCGCCGAACTCGCTGCCCGGCTGCTTGTTCTGCCGGAAGTTGTTGAGGCCGTTCTGCTGCCAGTTGGTCGGCTCGACCTGGGGGATGGCGCCGTCCTCGCTCACGTTGGTGACGTGGTAGCTGTGCTGGTTCCACACGCGGCGCGTCCGCACCCACGGCGTCGCCGCGTCGCCGAAGACGCGCACCCCCGACTGGCCGAGCGAGACGCCGTCGTCGCACTGGATGGAGGGGCTCGCCGACGCGTACGCGTTCGAGATCGCGACGATGTCCGCGTGCCCGTCGTTGTCGACGTCGGCCACCACTGGGTTCTCGATCAGGGTCGCGGTCGTGTTGCAGATCTCGGCTAGCACCGCGCCGGTCGGGCCGTCGTAGACGCGGATGCGCTGCTGGTCGCCGTACACGACCTCCGCGACGCCGTCGCCGTTGAAGTCGAACACGGTGCTGCCGGTCGACGCCGACGAGCAGTCGACGGTCGGCACGATCCACTGGATGGTGTCGGGGCCGAGGACCGCCGTGTCGACGAGGTCCGCGCCGTCGAACACGACGTAGCCGACGCCGCCCGCCGTGGCGACGTCGGGCACGCCGTCGCCGGTGAAGTCGGCGATCGTCGGGGGCCCGCCGCCGTGGGTGAAGCCCCACGTGTTCGAGGCGCACGCGCTCGGCGGGATCGTGCCGTTGATGTCGACCGGCGGGCGCACGATCACGAAGCCCCCCGGCGCGCCCGCGTCGACGCGCCACACGTGCAGCAGGTGGTTGAGGTTGTCGACGACGACGATCTCCGCGGCGCCGTCGCCGTCGAGATCGGCGACCGCGGGCCACGGGCTCTTCCAGTCGCTCGTCAGGTAGAACTGGCTGGTGTTGGCGATGCCCGTGTCGACGACCAGCGAGCCGTCGGCGCGGAAGACCTGGCTGCCCGTCACGACGTCCAGCGCGCCGTCGCCGTCGGCGTCGCTCACCACGAACGAGCTCGCGACCGGCGCCGCGAACGCCTGCGCGAGCGCGCCGGTCGCGCCGTCGAGGATGCCGCCCTCGACGATCACCTCGGGCGCGCCGTCGCCGTCGAGGTCCGCGATCGACGGCATGAAGCAGCCGACCGGGCCGGCGGTGGTCCACAAGGTCGCGCCCGCACCGTCGAAGGCGCGCACCGTCCCGTCGAACATGCAGGCGACGACCTCGTTGCCGGGCGCGCCGTCGAAGTCGCCGGCGGCGAGCTGCCTCGTGGGGTGCACGCCAGGGGCGGACCATTTGTCGACGACCACGCCCTCGACGACGCTGATCGCGTGCAGCACGCCGGCGCCGTTGTATTGGCCGGAGCTGAAGGTCGAAAAGACGATCTCGGGGATGTCGCGCGCGGTGACCTTGCCGTCGCAGTCGTCGTCGTCGAGCGAGAGCACGACCGGGGTCATCATGATGTCGGTGGAGAAAGGCGCAGTCGTCTGACCACCCCACGCGTATTTCAGCTCGGGCGTGATCCCCTGAAAATCGGGGAGCACCTCGCAGCTCGCGAAGCAGGTGGGGTTCTCAGGGTCGGGGAGCGTGCCGTCGGGGCACGCGGGCGGCTTCGGCAGGCACTTGCCGGTGGTGAGCGGCGCGCCCGCGACGCACCCGGGGTCCGGCGGATCGACGGGCTCTCCCAGCGAATACTCGCAGTACTCGCCCTCCGGGCACTCGGTCGAGTCGGTGCACTCCGCGCCCGGCGCCACGCACGACGCGAACGAGCAGACGTCGCCCGCCCCGCAGCACGACGAGCCGCACGCGTCGTCGACGGGGCAGCACACGTCGCCCTCGGTGCACACCCCGGAGGAGGCCGCGCCGCCCTCGCCGCAGGGCTCGCCGAGCGCGCATCCGCCGCCCCCTCCGCCTTGCGCGAACTGCCCGGTGCTGCCGCCTCCCCCCTGACCCCCCGTCGAGGGAGCGCCGCCGCCCCCGGTGTTCGAGGCCCCCGAGCCCCCGCCCCCGGTCGCGTCGCTGTCCGAGCAAGAGCAGATGGTAAGGCCCAGGAGAAGCGTCAGCGGTGCGGCGCGCATGGCCTCATCGTCGCACGAACCAACGACCCGAGGCAGGTCGCGCGTGGGCGCTCGCGCGTCGGCGCGCCGCCGTGCTATGCCGCGCCGCACGATGCAAGGCACCGCCCTCGTCTACAGCTCCCACGACCGCTGCAACTTCATCCACGACCACTACATCGCGCAGCGCGCGCTGCAGGGGAACAAGACGATCCTCTTCTTGCCGATGAGCGAGACGGTGCAGAACGGCAACGAGCTCGAGCGGCAAGAGTTCTCGTGGGGCACGTTTCGCTACTTCTTCAGCTTCTACAAGCGCTACGGCCTCGAGGCCTTCCCCTTCTACTGGACCAGCAACCTCCGACAGCGCGACGTCGATCAGCTGTGGGCCGCGATGTGGGAGGCCGAGGTCGTGATCTTGGCAGGCGGCAGCCCGCGCAACGGCATCCGTCGCTACAAGGAGCTCGGCAACCGCTTCGCCAACGGCGAGTGGGGGAAGTTCGGGCGCCTGCTCCACGAGCGCCGCGCCCGCGGGCTGCTCACCGTCGGCTTCTCGGCCGGCGCAGACCAGCTGTGCGACTCCCTGTTCGGCCGCACCTGGGGCGACGAGTACGACGGCAAGGGCTTCGGGCTCGTGCGCAACACCATGGTCACGCTGCACCACGAGCCCTCGCGCAACGGAGATCTGGCGTACGCCGCGCACAAGTTCCCTCACAACATGGTCTTCGGGCTCCCGAACGACGCCGGCATCAACCACGACTGGGGTGTGCTGCCGAGCGGCAACATCTGGCAGGTCTATGAGTTCGTGATCGACACCTCGTGGACCGAGCCGAGCGACGCGTTCCACATCAAGACCCGCTTCGGCGCGAAGATCGAGCACGTCTACAACGACGGGCGGCACTGGTCCTTCGGCGGCGGCGACTCGCTGGTGAGGGTCGAGTCGCCCGACGGCCGCTGGCGCGAGGCGTGGATCCGCTCAGGCGGCGAGTGGCTGCACTATCAGACGCAGAGCTCGAGCTCGTTCCAGTCGGTGGGCCAGATTCTGGCGCATCATTGATTTCCCCGCGCCCGCTAGCGCGGGGCTTTCATTTTTCCCGCGCGCCCGCTCTCGCGGGGCCCTTCGGTTTTCCCGCGCCCAGGCGCGCGAGAAAACCGGCGCGGGGAGCGCAATTTTTCCGCTCGCGGGCCCTTCGGTTTCCCGCGCCCAGGCGCGCAGAAAACCGGCGCGGGGCTTTTTTCCGCGCTCGCGGGGCCCTTCGGTTTTCCCGCGCCCAGGCGCGCGAAAACCGGGCGGGGAGCGGATTTTTCCGCGCGCCCGCTCTCGCGGGGCCCTTCGGTTTTCCCGCGCCCAGGCGCGCGAGAAAACCGGCGCGGGGGAGCGCAATTTTTTTTCCGCGCGCCCGCTCTCGCGGGGCCCTTCGGTTTTCCCGCGCCCAGGCGCGCGAGAAAACCGGCGCGGGGGAGCGCGTGGGGCCCCCCCCACGCGAGGAGAGCTTCGCCGCGCGCCGCTGCCGACGCCGAGGCCGCAGCCGAAGCCGCAGCCGAGAGCCGAGGCCGATGCCGAGGCCGATGCCGATGCCGAGGCCGACGCCGATGCCGACGCCGACGCCGAGAGCCGAAGCCGAGTCCGAAGCCGAAGCCGAGGCCGATGCCGACGCCGAAAGCCGCTGTCGAAGCCGAAGCCGAGGCCGATGCCGATGCCGATGCCGAGATCGGCTTCGTACTCGGGCTCGACGCCCCGTGCGCCCCGAGCCGTAGGCCAGCGTGGCGACGGGGTCGTCGTCGCCGTCAGCGGCCGGCGAGCTTGGTGAGCATGGCCGCCAGCCGGCCTAGCAGGCTCAGTAGCTCCGCGCCCTCGCGCTGCGTCGCCAGCCCCAACCGCCCCAGCGCCTCCACACAGGCGGCGGCCTCGCAAGCCTCCGCGCGTGCACCGCGCAGCCGCTGCGCGCGATCCGCGCCGGTGCGCGCGGCGCCCTCGCTGAGCTGAAGAAACGCGGACTGACTCGCGCGCCGCAGCTGATCGCTGAGCGGCCCGTAGCCCCGCGGCAGTCGCTTGGCGAGCGCGTCAGCCTTCGCGAGCGCCTCGAGCGCCACCGCGTAGGCGTCGAGACCGTGATGGGGAAAGTGCGTGTACGCGGGCTTGTCGTCTTGCCTTTGGGTCATGCCCCACACGGCGCAGGATGCGTGACCAAGCGGTGGCGCCGATGACTGTGCCGAACGTCGATCAACGATCCGCGCCACCGGTTGGGCGCGCAGCGTGCGCCCTAGGGCTGACACGAAGGCAAGACGACAAGCACGAAGCCGAGACCGAGACCGAGTCCGAAGCCGAGTCTCCGAGCACGAAGCCGAGACCGAGACCGAGTCCGAGTCCGAGACCGAGGCCGAGACCGAGGCCGAGACCGAGGCCGAGACCGAGTCCGAGTCCGAGTCCGAGGCCGATTCTCCGAGCACGAAGCCGAGTACGAGCCCGGGAAGCCGACCGGGTGGGGGGGGGGGGGGGGTCCGCTGGCCGGCATCGGCATCGGCATCGGCTGCGGCATCGGCTGCGGCATCGGCGTCGGCTGCGGCATCGGCTGCGGCAGCGGCTGCGGCGAGGCGAGGGGGGGCCCTCGATCCCAGCGCTCGGGCACGGGCACGTTAAAGCGCCGCGCGAGGGTTGGCCTTCGAGGCTATTTCAGCTCGGCGCCCAGGTCCGCGCCGGCTCGGCGGGCCTCGTCGGCGCCGCTCGGCCACGCGATGCGCCGCGAGCCTTCGCGGACCTTCGAGCCGTCCGCGTCGGCGACCAGCGCCCTCAGCACCAGCTCGGCTCCCTCTCGCGTAGCGTGGGCGGCGATCGGCATCCGGCAGTTGCCGCCGACGCTCGCCATCACCGCGCGCTCCGCGGCCACGCAGATCGCGGTCTCTGCGTGCTCGACGAGCGCTAGCAGCGCCTCGACCTTCGCCGCGCCTTGCCGGCACTCGATGCCGAGCGCGCCCTGGCCGACGGCGGGGAGGCACTCCTCGGGCGAGAGCGCGGCGGTCGCCCTCGCCTCGAGCCCGAGGCGCTTGAGGCCCGCCATCGCCAGGATGATGGCGTCGTATTGACCCTCCTCGACCTTGCGCAGCCGGGTGTCGACGTTGCCTCGCAGCGGCTCGATCCGCAGATCGGGCCGCAGGCGCTGCAGACACACCGCCCGGCGCAGGCTCGAGGTGCCGAGCCGCGCGCCCTGGGGCAGGTCGGCGAGCGAGACGCCGCCGTGCGTGATGAGGGCGTCGCGGGGATCTTCGCGCCGAGGGACACACGCGATGTGCAGCCCAGGCACGAGCTCCGAGGGGACGTCCTTGATCGAGTGCACGGCGAAGTCGGCGCGGCCCTCGAGCAGCGCCTCCTCGAGCTCCTTGATGAACAGCCCCTTGCCCCCGATGTCCTGCAGCTTCTGGTCGACGAAGCGATCTCCGCTCGTCGTCACGTGCAGCTCCTCGATCTCGGGCGCGGCCGCTCCCGCGGCGCTCTTCACCGTCGCCACGAACGCGCGCGACTGGGCCAGCGCCAGCGCGCTCTTTCGGGTGGCGAACACGAGCTTCGATGTTTCGTTCAAGATGCGCGCTCCTTGGCGCTCGACGCGCGCTCGTCTGGCGCGCCCGCTCGCTGCTGCTTCCCCGACTCCTCCCCGGAGCCGGCCTCGTCGTCCTCTTTGCCGAGGCTCTCCGGTAGGTCGAACAGATCGGTCAGCGTCTCGACCGCCTCGTAGCCGCGCGGCTCGTTTGCGAGCGCCTTGAGGCGGGCGGTCGGCCGGTGGCAGATCTTGTTGGTGGCCGCGTCGATCATGATCGCCAGCGCCTCGCGGTCCGCGGGGCCGAGGTGCTTCAGCTTGCCCGACAGGCTGCGCTCGAGCTCGGTGGCGAGCGAGGCGCGCACGCGGGCCCGCAGCCCGACGATCACCGGGCTCATCGCCTGCTCCGCGGCGCGCGCCTCGTACGCCCGCACCTCGGCGAGCACGATCTGCTCGGCCTTCTCGGCCTCGGCGGCGCGACCGGCGAGCGACTCCGCGACGATCTGCTCGAGGTCGTCGATGTCGTAGCGATAGACGCCGTCGAGGTCGGCCACCGCCGGATCGATGTCCCGCGGGACCGCGATGTCGATCATGAACAGGCTGCGCCCGCGCCGCGCCTTGCGCGCCGTCTTCATCGCCTCGAGCGTGATCACGAAGGTCGGGCTCGAGGTGGACGAGATGACGATGTCGCTCTCGATCAGGCACCAGTTGAGCTCACCCCAGTCGCGCGCCTCACCCCCGACCTCCACGGCGAGCTTCTCGGCGCGCTCGCGGCTGCGGTTGACGACGATCAGCCGCGCACCCTCCTTCACCAGCAGCTTCGCGGCGCTCTCCGCCATCTCCCCGGCGCCGACCATCAGCGCGGTCTTGCCGCGCAGGTCGCCGAAGATCTGCACCGCGAGGTCGACCGCGACGCTCGAGACCGAGACCTGCCCCGCGCCGATCTGGGTCTCGGTGCGCACCCGCTTGCCCACGAACAGGGCGCGGTGCAGCGCCTTGCCGAGCAGCGCGCCGAGCGCGCCGTGCTCGGTCGCCGTGGAGATCGCGTCCTTGAGCTGCCCCAAGATCTGCGGCTCGCCGATGACGATGGAGTCGAGGGACGAGGCCACACGGAAGAGGTGGTGCAGGGCGGGGGTGCCGGTCCGCTTGACGAGCGCCGCCCCGACCTCGGGGGTGCCGCGTGCCGCGAGCCGCGCAGCGAGGGCCGCGCACGCCTCCTCGAGGCGCGGCGCGTCGCTCGACGCGCCGCGCGGCAGGGCGCCGTACACCTCGACGCGGTTGCAGGTCGACAGCACCATCGCCTCCGCGATCGGCGTCGACCGGACGAGCTCGTCCAGGAAGGCAGGGACGTCGTCCTGCACGATCGCGAGCTGCTCGCGGAGCTCGACGCGCGCGGTCCGGTGCGACAGCCCGACGTGGACGATCACGCGCTCCCCGCCGGTCGCAGGACGTAGATCAACAGCACGCCCATCACCAGCACCAGGCCGAGGAGCGTCCCGTAGGCGCTGCGCTTGCCGCGCCACCCCGCGGCGACGCGCAGCAGCAGCACCGCGGCGATCAGCAGCCAGGTCGCGTAGCCGAGGACGATGCGCATCACCTCGTTCGTGCTGCCGCTCTCGAGCTGGTACGCGAAGAAGGTGCCCGAGACGATGCCGATCGTGAGCAGCGGGAAGCCGATGAGCAGGAAGCGGTGCAGCGCCCGGTCGAGCGTGTCGAGCGGGGGCAGGCTGCCCACCCGGGTGAGGCGCTTCTGCTTCAGGCGCCGCTCCTGGACGAGGTAGAGCGAAGCGGCCGCCCCCGCGAGGGTGAACACCGCGATGCCGAGGATGTTCACCAGCACGTGCACGGCGATGAAGCTGGTCGCGATGGTGCTCTCGACCTCGGGCTTCGCGAGGAAGAAGGTCCCCAGCAAGAAGGCGAGCCCCAGCGGCGCGACGATGACCCCGAGCGAGTCGAGGCTCTCCCGCGGGGCGGCGTGGGAGAACGTGCGGACGAGGGTGAACGCGAACGTCGCGAAGATCGCGACCAGGCTGAGGATGAAGTGGACCGACCCGACAGGGCAGGTGTGGGTGACGAAGCTCGCGACGGTGATGTACGCGAAGTGCGCGATGGCTCCGGCGGCGAGGAGGTTCGCGGCGCGCCCGGTCGGCACCGGGGGCGCCGCCGCGCCCCCGGCTCGCAGGGCTGGGGAGGAGGCGCGGGTCGACGCCGCGCCGCGTCGCGCGGCCTCGACGAAGAACAGCACCCCCGAGGCCGCATAGAGGACGGCGCCGAGGGCGAGCAGGACGTGGTTCACGGCAGGAGGCACGAGCCCCAGGAACTTACATCGGTTTCGCCAAGAACGCCGCGAGCAGCTCCTCGTCGGACATGGCGCTCGCAGAATCTGCGGGGATTTCGCCGAGTGACTTGCGGTGCTCCTCGAAGCTCCCCACCGGCGCCCCGACGAAGCCCGGGACGACGTCGTAGGCGTTTTCCCCGAGGATCATCGAGGTGTCGAGCAGCTCTGCGCCCAGCTCTGCCAGGTACGCCTTCGACTTCACCTTCCCGATGAGCTCGTTCGCGTCGGGCCCCTCGGTGACCTCGCGCAGCACGCGCACCGCCTCGACCACGCGGTAGCGGCGCGACTCGCCCTTCATCGTGAGCTCGTCGCCCGAGAAGTCGACGCGATCGTCGGCCATCCACTCGTCGAGCGACTCCTGAGGAAAAAAGACGCGGTTTCTCATGGGTGGATCGAGGGACGGCGGAGCATGGATACCTTACCCAGGCCGGGTCGCGGCGGGCAACCTCCGCCTTCGCGGCTCAGGGCTGGTCGTCGCTCATCCGCTGCTGCGCGCGCGCGGTCACGTCGTACGGGACCGCGAGATCGGGCTGGTAGCGGCAGGTCATCGGTCGCGCCTCGAGGTACTGTTGCCAGCGCGTTCCACCGGATTTGTGCGGGCGCACCCCCGACAGCTGTCGCAGCAGGAACGCGTGCTCGAGGTTGCCGCCGATCACCGCGACGAAGCCCGCGCGCGTCCCCGAGGCGCGCCAGCCGGCGAGGCAGGGGTCCTTCCGGGTGCCATGGAGCACGGCGCCGTCCGTCAGCAGCCAGATCGGATCCAGCCCCGAGGTGCCGAAGGGGGTCGAGGTCGCGGCCTGCGTGTCGGTGACCATGACGGCGCGCCGACCCGCGTCCAGGCGAGGGCTGCCGAAGCCCCCGAAGTGCGCGGAGACCACGCGCGGCGTCGACTTCCTGTCCTCCGCCGAGCAGGGCTGGGGCTTGTCGGCGAGGTTCGCGAGGATCGGCAGCTCGAGCGGCGCCGACAGCTGGCCGTCGGCCTCGAGCATGAAGCCGAGCGCGGACACCTGCTTCGCGTCGTCGGGCGAGGTGAGCAGCGTCGAGAAGCCGACCTTCTCCCCGCTGTAGATCCAGTCCACCGGCGCGCCTGACGTGCCGACCGTGACCGCGGACGGGGGAGGGGGCGGCCCCTCCTTCGCGCCCTTGACCTTCGCGGTGGCGTTCGCGCCCGCGACGAACACGACCTGCGCCGTCGGGCTGCGGTCCGCGACGACGACGGCGAACGGGCGGCCGTTCATGAACGTCGCGTCGGTGCGGCCTGCGCCGCGCCCGTCGGTCGCCAGGGCGTTCAGGTTCGGGTAGTCGAAGGTGAGCGTCGTCTGCGCGTCCACGTACGTGGCCTTCGAGCTCGCCGTCGCCTGCAGCGTCACGCCCTGCATCGTCACCGTGAGCAGGCTCGGGCGCAGCGCGGAGCCGGAGATCAGCGCCGATTGCCACTGCGCCTCGAGCGCCACCGTCTTCTTGGTGAACGTCCCGGTGAGCTGGTTGTGCCAGGCCAGCTCAAGGCCCTCCAGCTTCTTGCTGGTGTCGAAGCCGCCGGTCTTGGCGTACGGGGCGACGCCGCGCAGCGCGACGTAGCCCTCCGCCTGCGCGCGGACCGTCGTGACGAGCGACCCGCTCTTGGGCGACTTCGCCGCGCCGAGCAGCGACTTCTTCGCGAGCGTCGGGGCGGCCGTCTCCTTGTCCGCGAGCGTCGCGGTCGTGACGTCGACCTTGCCGTCCTCGCCGATGGTGAGCACGCTCCACATCGTCTTGCCGCGGAAGACCTCGCGCATGCGCGGCATGTTCGGCGACGTCCCGTAGGCGGAGTACCCGCTGCCAGAGGGGCGCTCCTCGGGGCGCCCTTCGATCGGCGTCCACTCCGTCTTCGGGGTGAGCTGGCAGGCGATGGGGATCGAGAGCTTGGGCTCGGGGGCGTCGGGGAACAGCTCCTCTGCCATCGTGAACGGCGTCTCCGCTTGACCCTCCCAGCCGATGCGGGCGAGCTCGTCACCGAGCAAGCAGCCGCCCTGCCCACACACGAACGCGCCACCCCGCTCGCCATAGCGCTGCACCGCGGGGGTGGTCGTGACCTCGGCCCACGAGACCCCACCGTCGAGCGATTCGAACGTCCGCAGGATGCCGTCCATCGAGCCATAGGCGAGCGCGAGCACGCGGCTGCCGACGCCGCCGATCATGAAGCTCGGCTCGGGCGGCTCACCCACGTTGGCGAGCCGGCCGTCGGCGTCGAGCGTGATCCACGACAGCCCGAGATCGCGCTCGCCCACGACGCCGAGGCTGCCCGTCTCGTCCATGGTCAGCCACGACGTCTCGGTGAGGTAGAGCGGTCGCACGTAGCCCGACTCCATCTCGCCGCCGCCGTCGTCCTCGACCCAGCTCGAGGCCTGCGGACCCTCGATGGTCCGCATCTGGAAGGTCTTCGCGCCGTCCTTCGAAACGAAGATCGCGGGCTGCGAGTCGCGGCGGTTGCGGCCGATGAAATACGCCGTTCGCCCGTCCGGCGAGAGCAGCGGGGAGCGCGCGCTGGCCTCCTCGAGGTAGGGGACGGTCCCCGTGTTGATGCCGCTCTCGTGCACGTAGAGCGGCGCCTTCGGGGTGCACGCGCTGGGCCCCTCCACCGTGGTGGGCGTGTCTTTCGGGGCCGCGGCCGCGTCGCCCTCCTTCGGGGCCGCCGCCTCCTCCTTCGGCGCCGCGGGCTTGCACGCGCCGAGCACGAGCATGGTCCCGTCCGGCGCGAGCGCGAAGCTCATGTCCGAGAAGCTCGGCGTCGTGAGCGAGGTGACCAGCTTCAGCGTGGCGCCGCCGTCGTCCGACTTGTAGAGCTCCGCGCTGAGGCTCGGCTGGTCGGGCGCCTCCTTGATGCAAGCGAACGCGAGCAGTCCGTTCGCCGCGGCGAGCTTCACGTTGTCGCAGGTCTCGAGCTCCTCGAGCCCGACCTCCTCGACCGGGCCCCCGAACGTCGACTTGGCGAGCACGTGCCGCGCGGTGTCCGACGGCTCCACCAGCTCGAAATAGCGCGAGCGGTCGAAGGCCGCGCGCTGCTCGAGCGCGAGGCTCGCGCGCGGGCCGGCGAGCGGCTCGATCTCGACGTCGGGCACGTCGACCGGGGCCAGCGACTCGCTGCTGGACGTGACGCTGGTGCCGTCCCACACCAGGTTGCCGAGCACGCCCCGCGCGCCCAGCTTGCCGCTCGAAGTGAAGCCCACCTCGTGGGCGCCGATCCGCGGGATCGTCGAGCTGGGCGCGGTGAAGGTGCGGCCGGCGTCCGTCGACACCAGCATCGACTCCGGCGCGCCGATCCACAGCACCCGCCCCTGCTCGTCCGCGGCGACGTCGATGCCGCCCATCCCCTTCGGCACCGACGCGCGCTTCCACGCCTCTCCGTCGTAGAAGTACGTGCCGCCGTCGTCGTCCAGGCCGACGATCGCGGCGCCGCGCGCGGCCACCCGCCTCAAGTACGTCGGCGATTTGACGTACCGGGAGAAGGGGCCGTTCGGCTCCTGGCTGGTGTACACCGCGCCGCCCTCCGCCACGAAGCGGTAGTCGGCCCCCACGCGCTGCGCGCCGACGAGCGCCTCGTACGTCGGCGAGCCCGAGGCCACGCCGCGGCCGATGCACGGGCTCTTCGGATCGCGCGGCGTCACTACCCAGCGCTGCCCGTCATCCGTCGTGACCAGGCAGGTGCCGTCGTCGAGCAAGACCCTGGCCTGCGGCATCCCGACCGACTGGGGGAACGCCATCCAGCGGGCTGGCGCGGTGAACGCAGGGCCGCTGTCGACCTTGCGCGCAGGCGTCTTCGGGCCGATCACCGGGGGGGTCGCCGGGGTGCACGCGGGCGCCGCGTGCAGCGCGAGCAAGGTGCCGAGCGCGAGGAGCGACGGCGCACGGCTTCGGGGCTTTCGGTTCGACATCACGGATCCTCGAGGAAGCGGGCGACGTAGAGGTCGGCGGCCGAGCCGCCGCGCGTCGAGCCGAAGGCGAGCGAGCGGCCGTCGGGCGAGAACGCGGGGGAGTGCCCCTGAGAGAACGTCAGGCGGCGCACCGTCACTCCAGGGTCCGACGCGCGGGTCGAGGCCAAGGTTCCCGGGAGGAAGACGCCGTACAGCTCGAACGCGGCCCGATCCCGGTCCGAGGCGACCACCACCACGCGCCCGCTCGGGTGGAAGGTGATGTGCTTGAGCTGCCCCAGGGCGGCGAGCTCGCCGCCGCCGCGCCCCTCGACGCTCGCGAACGAGAGCAGGTCGGAGGCGCCGCCGGGGCCCCGGCGGGCGAAGGCCACGTACGCGCGATCGGGAGAGAAGGCGGGCACGACCGCGGACAGCTCGCTCGACAACAGCGGGGGCCTGCGCGCGAGCTGGTCGTCGCGCTCGACGACGCGGGCCAGTGCGCCCTCGCGCTCGAGCGTGAACAGCCTGCCCTCGGGCCCGAGGGTGAGGCCCGCGA
Organism: Polyangiaceae bacterium; assembly: GCA_016719945.1. Classification (GTDB taxonomy): domain Bacteria; phylum Myxococcota_A; class Polyangia; order Polyangiales; family Polyangiaceae; genus Xiheicaenibacterium. Next base: position 287,549 of record JADJYE010000035.1, read on the forward strand.
CGAACTGCGCGTCGCCGGTCAGCGGGCGCGCGTCGCCGCGCAGGTCGGACTCGAACAGGCCGGCGCTGGTCGCGAACACCACGCGGGGCTTGTCCTTCGTGCCGCCGGCCGCGAACGCGAGCACCTCGGCTTGTTTGGGGGACAGCCGCGTCGGGACACTGCCCGCCTTGGTCGGCAGCAGGGTGAGCGAGCGCGTGTCGCCCTTGTCTCGGACGGCGAGCACGACGAGCTGCTTGCCGTCCGCCAGCCAAGCGACCTGGGTCACGTCCCACCCCTCGGTCAGGCGGCGCACGTCGAACAGGCTGGCCTCGCGCGCGTCCTTGGCGAAGTCGGTGCCGGCGCTGACCCGCGGCGGCAGCCACTCGGGCTCGGCGCTGGTGGTGGCGGAGGGCAGGGCGCCCAGGACCTTCTTCTTCGCAGGGGCCGCGCTGCACGCGACGGCCACCGCGGCGATGACCGCGAGCGCGCTCGCACGAAGCGGACCTCTCGCACTGGGAAGCGCCACGGCTGGGACTCTACCACCTCGCGCCCGCGCGCACCTCGCCCGCTCCCCGGGTGCGGCGCTAAGTTCTCGCGCCGCGCGGTTTGGTCTAGAACAGGTCCATGCGGTTTGGGGGGTGGTTCCCCGTGGCGGTGCTGCTGTCGCTCGGGTGCTCTGCGCCCGAGCCGCCGCCTGCGCCTCACGCGGGCGAGAACGTGCCTCCCCCCGTCGCGCCCGCGCCGGGGCCGACGTCGGATCCGCTGATGCCGCTGCTCGATCTGCCGTCGGCCGAGGCGGCGATGGCGAGGGCGACGAGCTCGTTCCCGTTCCTGGAGGGAGAGCCCGAGGGGGCGAGCGTGTCGATCGGGGACACGACCCACGGGCGCCTCGCCAACGGGCGCGAGCTCACCGAGTCGGCCTCGCTCAAGATCTTGCCGCGGCAGAAGGAGCGCGATCTGCGCTACGGCACCGAGCAGCTGGTGGCGCTGCTCTCGCACGCGGGCACGGCGCTCTTCGAAAAGACGCAGACGCCGCTGTGGGTCGGCAACCTGGGCCGGCGCGATGGGGGCGACATCGAGTGGTCGGTCAGCCACAACGCGGGCCGCGATGCAGACGTGGCGTTCTGTTACCGCGACGTCGCCACCGGCAAGCCCGCGACGCCGAAAGACCTGGTCCAGATCTTCCAAGACGGGCTGTCGAAGGACAAGACGCTGGCCTTCGACACGGCGCGCACGTGGGTGGTCGTGAAGGCGCTGGTCGAGTTTCAGGGCGCCAGCCTGCAGTACCTGTTCATCAGCGACGCGCTGAAGAAGAAGCTGCTCGAGCACGCGCGAACCATCAAGGAGCCCGCGGCGATCATCGAGCGGGCGGCGGAGCTGTTGCGGCAGCCCGGCGCGGCCGCGGCGCACGACGATCACCTGCACGTGCGGGTCTACTGCTCGCAGATGGACGCGGCGGGGGGCTGTCGGGATCAGGGAGTGGTCCACCCGTTCGCGAAGACGTTCGAGGCCGAGCGCGAGAAGGCGGCCGGCAAGGCGCGCAAGCAGCTGGCCGACGCGAGGCCGACGCGCCGGCGCCGGGCGCTCCTGCGCCTCGGGCTGGTCGGGGACGCGCGCGACGTGCCCGCGGGGCTGTCGTACCTGGCCGATCCTGCGCCCGAGGTGCGGGTAGCCGCGTCGGAGCTGGTGGCGGCGCTCGGCAAGGACGAGCACACGCCCAAGCTGATCGATCGTTTCCAGGTCGAGGACGACTCCGCGGTGCTCGCGGCGCTGGTCGAGTCGATCGGGTTTCTCGGGGGGAAGGACGCGGGGGTGTTCTTCCGCGACGTGCTGCTCGCGACGGCCTCCGCGGAGGTGCTGGGCTTCTCGGCGAAGGCGATCCCGCTCGACGCGGCGACGGCGCCGTATTTTCTCGGGCTGGCGTCGGACCCGTATCCGCCGATGCGCTCGCTGCTAGCGCCGACGCCGGTGGTCGACCTGACGTTCGATCGCAGCGCGCTGCAGCGGCTGTCGGTGCGAGCGGTGCGGCACCGCGGGGTCGATCGAGCCGATCGAGGCGCTGGTCGACGCGCTCGATGAGCGGGAGACGTCGGTGGGGCTCGAGGCGGCGAGGTCGCTCGCGTACCTGACGAACCACGATCTGCTCGAGACGGCGGAGGCTCGCTCGCTGTCGGTGCGGCTGGTCGAGGCGAAGGGGCGCTACCAGAAGCTGCTCGCGCAGAACGGGAAGCTCGCCCGCGAGGGCTGGCTCATCTCGGGCTTCTCGAAGCGGGGCTACAAGATCAAGGCGCTCGACAAGGCGGCGTCGTGGGAGCTGTTGCGGGCCGCGGCCGACGAGCCGCACATCTCGTACAACGCGCGGGCGGTGCTGACGAAGCTCTTCGATCAGCCGCGGGAGATCGCCCATTACGGGATGGGAGATGGGTGCCGATTGCTCTACCGCTTCCTGTCGGACAAGCGCAGTGAGCTGAGCCTGGCTCGCCCCAATGAGGCGCAGCGGGGCGCGTGCTGGAAGGCGCGCTCGAAAGAGAAAGAGGCGGCGGCGCTCGAGGCGGCGGCGCTCGATTGAGGTGGGGCGGTGGCGTGCGCGGCGAGGCCCGGCGGTGTGGGTCTCCCGTGCTCGGACGGCTGGGGACCCCTCGCCTGCGGCGCGTGGGGAGCTCGCCGCGGGCTCCCCAGTCACCCGCTGCGCGGGTGACAGCCCGCGCGAGAGCCAAGCCCAAAGGCCTCGACGCGCCTCCGGCTCGCCCCAGCCGCCCTCCGCGCGGAAGACCCATCACCGCCGGGCTGCGTGGTGATGCCGGCGGGGGTGGTGGTGGCGAAGGCGATGATCGCGGAGAGGTCGAGGTCGACGTGGGGCGTGGTTGGACCGCCGACGAAGGGGCGGCGGCGACAGAGCTCTGGGTTGTCGCGACGATGACCCAAGGTTGTGCCGCCTGGGCGGAGTGATAACGGGGGGGTCGTCGCGGCGAGCGGGGAGCGGCGGGCCTTGTGCGTCAGAAGCGCGGGCGCGGGGTGGGGGCACGCGACAGAAGTCGGCGTTGTCGTCGCGAGAAGGTCGACCTCGAGGCTTCGGGGAGGCTGGTCGTGACCTTATGCTGGCGGCTCCCCGCACGGGTGGTGGGTGACCGGGGCCGGGGAGATGGCGACGGCCGGGCCTACACCGGGGGGTGCGCGGTCGCTGACCACTGGGCCGGCGTGGCAGAAGCGCGAGGAAGCGATACCAGGGGTGACGTCGGTCGACGGTGACGCACATCGAGCGGGCCCTGCAACCGAGCGCGCGGGGCGGCGCACCGATTATCGCGCCGCACAGACCCGGGCTTCGCGGTATCGCCAGCCGGCGCCGCAAGGAGGCTGGGGAGTAATGTCCTGTAATCGACGGCTTGGCGCAGCGGCAGATAGGTGAGGGCTACAGGCATCAGGGTTGGCTTGCAGCGTTTCGCTGGATAGGCTGCGGGGGCCGTGGGAGCGCGGTAGGCTTCCTAGGTGCGCATCTTCAGTCGGGCGATCTCTCGACTTCTGGTTGAAGCATGCGGACGCCGAGCAACCGCTTCGGCTCTGGTTCTCGATCGTTGAAAAGGCCGCCTGGACTGAACCGAAGGAGGTCAAGGCTGCGTTCCCGACCGCGGACTTTCTCGCCGGGAACCGGGCTGTGTTCAACATCAAGGGCAACACCTACCGGCTGATCGTTCAGATCAAGTACGGACCGCTCTTCCTGGTTTACATCCGGTTCATCGGAACTCACGCAGAGTACGATCAGTGGACGCTGCCACCGTATAGAGGGCCGCCGTGATTACCCCCGTTACCGACGCCAAGTCCCACGCAGGCGCTCACCCGAATCCAAACGCTCTGGAAGCGGCCCTGGCTCGCCCGAAGAGCGTGAGCGATACCCTCGCAGCGCTCGTCGACGCCTATGAGCGTCGTGCATTTCCGATTCTTCCGCCGGGACAGTCGCGGCCATCGTCGCGCGTCTGGTGCCAGCTCGGCTGGACAC
>JADJYE010000036.1 GCA_016719945.1 Polyangiaceae bacterium
TCGCCGAGGGGCCGCTGTTCGGAACCGACAACATCTGCCGCGCGCTGGCCGAGATCGCCGGCCGGTCCGGCGATCCGCGGGTCGTCCTCGGCGGCCCCTCCGCGTCGGTCCTCGCGCGGAGCGCGCAGGAGCTGGTGTGGCAAGCGATGTCGACCCAAGTGCAGCTGGTGGTGGGCCTGCGCGTCGCCAAGCTCCCCGCCGAAAACGTCTTCTTCGAGAAGGCCAAGGCCGGCATGCTCGGCTCGCTCGCCTGGTTGGAGGCGCGCGCCGGCGAGGTGATCGCGGAGCTTCCGGAGCCGCGTGACCTATCGCTGTTCGAGGTGACGCTGTTCTGTCTGCTCGAGCACCTCGGCTTTCGCCCGAGCGTCTCGCTGGAGCCGTTCCCTGCGCTGCGGGGCTTCGCTGCCACGTTCGGGTCGCGAGAGTCGGCTCGCGGCACCCCGTATCGCTTCGATCCCCCGCCGACTCCGGCGACAGACCGCTGAGCACCTCGACCGTGACCTCACCCAGGCTGGCGCGTCCGCCCGCCCCGCCCCGTGGCCCGGATGTGTCGGCAAATGCCGCGGCTGCCGCCCTCTTGAGCCGCAAGATGTGCGCGCGCGCGGCTCGGCTGTCGCACGAAAAGGGGCGCATTGGCTGGCACGATTCATGCGAATCGGGCGCTGGTGGCCGTCCAGAGCCTGGCAGAGCTCAGCACCCTCGGGTGGGTGACCGCCCCCTCGCCGCTCGTCGAGGCCGCTGGGCTGGCCGAGCTGTGCGGTTTGGATTCTCTGCTGCTGAAGCGCGACGATCAGCTCGGCGCCCTTCACGGCGGGACCAAGGCTCGCAAGCTCGACCTGTTGTTGGCGGAGCCCCGCTTTCGCTCGGCCGAACGCTGGGCAACGGGCGGAGCGTTGGGGTCTTCGCACCTGGCGGCTTGCTCGGCCGCGGCCCACCTGCGTGGGGTCGGCCTCGACGCACATATCTTTCTGGAGCCACTGTCGGCCGGTGTGCTCGAGAACCTCGCCGCCATCGCGCGACCTTCCACCCGGATCACCGTCTATTCGTCACGCAGCGAGCTGCTATGGCGAAGACCTGAGCTCTTCTTTCGCGACGCGCTGGCGGATATGCCCGTGATCCCCTTCGGCGGCACCTCTCCGCCCGGAATCGTCGCCATAGCGAGGGCAGCGCTGGAGGTCGCGGCGCAGCTTCACGAGCAAGACCTGCCTCCACCCGACGTCATCTATTGCCCGCTCGGCACGGGCGGCGTCGCGAGCGGGCTCGCCTTGGGCTTCGGCTTGGCCGGGCTCTCCTGCGAGATTCGAGCCGTCCGCGTCGTGGAGTGGCCGCTCGCTTCGGCGCTGCGGCTGTCGCGTCTGCTGGCCGTCACGGTCGCTTGGCTCGCAAAGCAAGGCTTGTCCCCCGACACGCTGCGCCCGAGGCCCATTCGAGTGCTCGGTGGACAGGTGGGCGCGGGCTATGGCGAGGCGACGGCGGCCTCGTTGGCCGCGACCGAGGTCTTGCGCCGCCACGAAGTGCCAGGGGAGCCCGTGTACACCGGCAAAGCGTTCGCGGCGCTCATGGCTGAGGCGCAAAAGCTCCGGCGCGGCGCTTCGGCTCGAGGCAGGGCGCCGCGACGGGTTCTGTTCTGGCAGACCGCCCACGCCACCTCGATTCCCTGCGACCCCAACTGGCACGACTACCTCCCTGATCGCCTCAAGACCTTTCTGGCGCGCTCCACCACTCCGTCGCGCACGCGCCGGCGAGTGGTGCTCGGCGCGGCAGCGGCGCTGCTCGTTGGCGGGGCGGTCGGACGGTTCACCGGCTACCCCGAGCTCTCGGGCTGGCGCGGGACTGTCCTGGCGTCGTGGGAAGCCCACGTGTTGGTCGCCGCTACCCCCGTCGTCTCGGGAGTCCGCGGCGTGGCTGGAGAGGTCGTCGCCGCGAACGTCGACCGCTTCGTGGCCTCGTTGCCCGCGGCGAAACAGGCTGAGGTCCACCAGCTCCTGGTGCTGATCGAGCACGGCACCACGCCGCTCGGGTCGTGGTGGTCGCGGTTCACCAACCTCGCGCCCGACGCGCGCGACGCGTACCTGGTGTCCCTCCGCGCTCGGGGTGGCCTGCTCGCTCAGGCCTATCGCGGCCTCCGCGATCTGGTGATGCTCGGCGTCTATCAGGACAGCGCAAGCTGGCGTGGAGTGGGCTATGGCGGTCCTCTCGTCACGACCTCTGCGCCGGCTTTTCTCGGCGATGATCTCAGCGCCCCCCGCGGCGCGCGCCCGCGCGCCACCCTCGAGGGCGAGTGATCTACGACGCCGCGGAGCTGGGGCGCTCGGTCAAGCTCAAGGCTGATCTGCTCGTCGTGGGCTCGGGAGCGGGGGGCCTGGCTGCTGCGACGGTCGCCGCCGAGGCTGGCCTGAAGACCGTCATCCTCGAGGCAGGGAGGTACCTCACCGCCGCCGACATGACCCAGCGCGAGGAGCAGATGCTGCCGTGGTTGTTCGACGACTCGGGAGGGAGAACGACCCGCGATCGCGCCGTGAAGGTCCATCAGGGCCGGGGCGTCGGTGGCTCGACGCTACACAACCTCTGTCTGTGCAAGCGCATCCCGGCGAAGCTGCGGGAGCGGTGGCGCGCCGACGCGGGACTCGAGCACCTGCCGGAGGCTGCCTGGGACGCCCTGTACGACGAGGTCGAGCAGCTGCTGTCCGTCAGCAGCGTTCCCCAGGAGCAATGGAATCGTCACAACACGCTGCTGCGCGAGGGCTGCCAGGCGCTCGGGTATCGTGGTGGCGGCCTGTCGCACAATCGCACCGGCTGCGTAGGCTCCGGCTTCTGCGAGGTGGGTTGCGCCTATGGTGCCAAGAACAACGGCCCCAAGGTGCTCTTGCGCCGCTTCATCGCGGCCGGTGGTGAGCTGGTGACGAGCGCGCTGGCGATTCGCTTGCTGTTGCGGCGACGCGCCATCGTTGGGCTCGAGGCGTCGATCGTCGACCCTCGAACCCGAGCGCCGCTGGGCACGATCGAGGTTCAGACGCCGCGCGTCTGCGTCTCGGCGTCGGCGACCGGGACCGCGGCGCTCCTGTTGCGATCCGAGGTCCCCGACCCCAGCGGCGTGACCGGCAACAACCTGCATCTGCACCCTGCGGTGGTCGTCGCTGGCGACTTCGATGAGCCCGTCCGTGCATGGGAGGGGATCCCCCAGACCTACGAGTGCACCGAGTTTCTGGATCTCGACAGCGAGACCGGACATCGCGCCTGGATCGTGCCTGCGTTCGCCCACCCGATCGGGACGGCCACCATGGTGCCCGGCCACGGCGAGCTGCATCGCGCGCTGCTGGAGCGCTACGAGCACCTCGCTGTCCTGACCGCCATGATCCATGACCGGACGAAGGGCCAGGTCGAGCCCGACGGGGACCACGGGCTCACGATCCGCTATTGGCCGGACGACGAGGACCGCGGCGAGCTGGCGCTGGGGCTCTACGCGTGCGCGAAGCTGCTCTTTGCTGCAGGCGCCCGCAAGGTGGTGATCCCGTCGCGGGTCCCTCGGGTGCTCTGGCCCGACGAGGACCTGGAGCCGCTGCGCAGCTTCGACCTCCAGCGCGGGGAGATCGACCTGGTCGCCGTCCACCCCATGTCGTCCGTGCCGATGGGCGACGACCCCGCACGGGCGCCCGTGACCAGCCAGGGCCAGCACCACCACACCGCCGGGCTCTGGGTGGCGGATGGGTCCTTGTTCCCGACCTCGATCGGCGTGCCGCCGCAGCTGTCGATCTACGCCATGGGGCTGCACGTCGGACGAGCGATCCCACAGACCCCACGCTGACCCTCGGCGGGACGCCTCGAGCTTCTTGGGCGGGCACGACTCTTGTTACGCAACGGCGTGAGGCCCCGAAAGGGGCCGGTTCTTGTGCCTGCTTGAGCCAGCCCAACGGAGCCCCGACCATGGATAAGAAGCGCCCCGCGAGTCACGTTCCCCGTCGACGTAGCGCCAAGAAGCGGACTGCTCGCGCCGCGTTCGTCGTGACGGTCTCGATGTCGGCCGCGAGCGCGGGGGGCTGCTACAGCACGAACAACCCGCCTCCGCCGTGGGAGTGTCCCGCCTCGCAGCCCCAGGCCGGGGACCCGTGCGAGCCCGACTCGAGCTGCACCTACAGCGACGAGTGCGGCAGCGACGTGGTCGCCACCTGCGGGGAGGACGACACCTGGGAGGTCGAATGGACCGGCACCTGCAACCCGCCGCCGCCCGAGTGCCCGGAGACCCTCCCGCTCGCGAACGAGCCGTGTGACGAGCCCGCGGAGTGCTTCTACACCGACGCGTGCGGGAACGACGTCACGGCCTCGTGCGACGGCGCCCACTTCACGCTCTCGGAGCCGACCGAGTCGTGTAACCCACCGCCGCCCTGTCCGCCCGAGCTCCCCGAAGAGGGGAGCGCGTGCGAGCTGACGCCCGGCGGCGTCCCCGAGGGCTGCACCTACGAGGTGGATACGGCGTGTGGCGTCGTCACCGCGGCGGCCGAGTGCGTCTCGTTCGACGAGGGGGTCACGTACTTCTTCGACATCACCGCGCCCACGTGCACCCCGCCCGAGCCCGACTGCGCCGCGTATGCCAACTCGGGGCTCTGCGCGGCCGACACCACGTGCCGGTGGCTCGTGCCTGGCTGCGGCGAGGGCCTCGAGATCGCGTTCGCGGCCGGCTGCTACCCGGTCGCCGACTGCGTCGTCGACGGCTGCGGCACCGATCAGACCTGCGCGCCGATCGTCTACAATCCCTGCTTCAACTCGGAGTGTGCAGCGTGCGGCGCGGAGGCCGACGTCTGCCTCCCGATCGACAGCGGCGGCTGAGACCATGGCGAAGCGTGAGCGCGCGAGCGACGAGGTGAGGACCGAGTGGGCGCGCCGCGTGGAGGCCGAGTATCGCTCGGCTTCCATCACGCACCACCTCACCCTCTGGCTCATCCAGATCGGCGCCTCGCCCGACCTCATCGACGACGGCCTGCGCATCGTGAAGGACGAGCTCATGCACGCGAGCATGAGCCACCGCACCCTGGTCGCGGCGGGCGGGCAGATGACCGCGCCGATCGCCCGCGAGACGCTCGGGCTGAAGCGCGACGAGCGAGAGCCGCTCGAGCTGTCCGCCGCGCGCTGCTGCGTCGAGGTGTTCTGCCTGGGAGAGACGGTCGCGGTCCCGCTGTTCAAGGTCCTGCGCGAGGGCTGCACCGTGCCCGCCGCGCGTCGCACCCTCGACCGCGTGCTTCGCGACGAGGTCCGGCACCGAGACTTCGGCTGGGCGCTCTTGGACCACCTGCTCGAGTCGCCCGCGGCCGCCGAGGTCCGCGCGCTCGTCGCGCGCGAGCTGCCGAAGATGTTCGCGCGCGTTCACCAGAGCTACGCCCCGACCGGCGGCGAGAAGCACGCCGCGATCTCCGAGGAAGATCGCTCCTGGGGCCTGATGCCCATCGCGCGCTATCGCGAGATCCTCGAGCGCACCGTGAAGCGCGACTACGCGCCACGCTTCCGCGCGCGCGGCTTCGACGCCGAGGCCGCCTGGCAGGCGGGGATCTCGACGACCCAAATTATTTCATGACGTTTTGGGCGGCCCCGCCGACTGGTCAGGGCGTACCCATGAAGAACCTCCTCAAAACCGCCTCCGCCCTCCTCTCCCTCAGCTCGCTCCTCTCGCTCGCCGCCGTCGGCTGCGTCGTCATCCCCTCCGGCGACGGGGACCTCGAGATCACCGACGACCCCGACGCCGCCTGCGTCGCCGCCTGCGAGGAGCGCAACGCGGCGGACTGCGGCCTGCAGTACGACTGCGAGGTCATGTGCGAGCAGCGCACCGAGATGGACTGCAACGACGAGGGCGACGCCTACGACGCCTGCGCCGCCGAGTCCGCGGACATCTGCAACGTGGAGGGCTGTGACGCGGAGGCGAACGAGGCCGTGCAGTGCTTCATCGACTACTGCGAGGCGCACCCCGGCGAGGGCGCGTGCCCGAGCGAGTGACCAGGCTCGAGCTCACCGGAGCCCCTGCAGCCTCATCGAGGAGCGCGAGATCGGCGAGATCTTTCGGGCGACCTGAGGCGAGCTTGTTTTTCCTCAGGGCGCCCTCGCCGATCACCGGGATGGCGAGCCCCGCGAGGTCGACGACGACCCGGCCGCGCCACGCCTCCCTGAAGGAGACGCCATCGATCTTGGTCAGCAGATCGATCCGGTAGGGTCGCCGGCCGAGCATGAACACCTTCTGCGGCCGGCTGAGCAGCTCGAGCGGGGGTGCCACGCTCGCGAAGCCGAACTCAGCGAGGGCTGCGAGGACGCGGGCGCCGTTCGCCTTCGTCGCCTCGACGAACAGATCCAGATCCTCGGTGTGACGGGGCCGCGCGTGAAGCGACACCGCGTGGCCGCCGATGAGGAGGAACCTCACACGATGGCGCGTCAGCAACCTCAAGAACGCGCTCCAGTCCTCGAACAGGGTTTCCATAGAGGGTCAGCGTGGCGCGGCGGATGATCTCGACGGCGGCGAGACGCTCCGCCGGCGTGGCGTCGGCCCAGGCGCCTGCCTCCTCGAGAGAGGCCTGTTCGAGGTCCACGACCTGGATCACTCGCGGGAGCACGACGGCATCGTATCGCTGTCCCGTCGTTCCAGCAGCCAGCATCGGCGCTCGCGTGACCGCCCTCACGACCACTCGAGCAACACCTTCCCCACCGCCTGCTTCTTGGCGATGAACTCGTGGGCGCTGGCGACGTCGCCCGCCGAGAACACCTTGCTCACGTGCGGGTGGAGCCCCATCGTCGAGACGTCCGCGAAGCGCTCGGTCAGCTTCTTCACCCACGTCGGGTCCCGCAGCACGTGGAGCGCGTTGAGGCCGAAGACGCCCGCGTTGCGGTTCATCAGCGAGAAGACGGGCAGCCGCGGCGTGGTGAGGGCCGCCCAGCCGAGGCGCAGGAAGTCGCGCTTGCCGTCCTTCACGCCCGAGTTGAGCCCCATGCAGACCATGCGTCCGGTCATCGCCAGCCGATCGAGCTGGCGGCTCACGGCCCGCCCGCCCGAGGCGTTGAGGATGAAGTCGAAGCCGGCGACCGAGGTGTCTGCCTCCAGCTCCTTGGCGGTCATCGGCGTGGCGCCGAGCTCGGCGATGTAGCCCTTCTTGGAAGGCGTCGACGTGAGGCCCACGACCTCGGCCCCGACGTGCCGCGCCATCTGCACTGCGAGCGTCCCGACGCCGCCCGTCGCGCACTCGATCAACACGCGGTCACCCTTGCGGATGCGCCCCATCTCGAACAGCGCGAGGTGCGCGGTGAAGAAGGCCACCGGCAGGGCGGCGCCCGACGCGAGGTCCATCGAGCTCGGCAAGGGAAACACCTGGTGCGCGGGGAGGGTGACGCTCGACGCGTAGCCGCCGAAGTACGTCCCCGCGATCACCGGATCGCCTGGCGAGAAGTCGGTGACGTTCTTGCCGACGTGAGAGACCAGGCCGCTCACCTCGTAGCCAGGGACGAACGGCCGCTTCGGCGCGTCGGGGTAGAACCCGAGGCGCATCTGGAGGTCGGCGAAGTTGATCCCCGAGTACCTCACGTCGATCGCGACCTCGTCGTCTCCGACCGCCCGGCCGGGCTGAGTCTCGATGGCGAGGACGGAGGGCGGGCCGAACTTCTTGATGGGGATGGTTTGATGAGCGAGCTGGGACACGGAGACCTCCATAATGTGACAAGTATCGAAGTATTCAGCCGAGCAAAGGGCCCGTGCTCGCGGGCCCTGCGGGGTCACTTGCTGCTGGCGGCGCTGGCTGCGAACACCTTCCCGAGCGCCGAGAGCGCCTCGGGACGGATGGTGCAGATCAGGTGCTTGCCCTCGCGCGAGGTCTCGATCAGGCCCGCGCTCTCCAGCTCCTTGACGTGATGGCTCACCGTCGGGGCGCCGATCTTCAGGTTGTCGAGGAGCTTCACCAGGAAGCAGTCGTGCGCGCGCCCCTTGGCGAGGTCGAGCCGGCTCTCCTCCAGCAGGTTCAAGAACAGCTGGAGGCGGTTCGGGTTCGACAGCGCCGCGAAGGCCTTCGACAGCTGCTTGACGTCAGGACCGCTCACGGCCGCTATCATTGCGATACTTGTCGAAGTGTGTCAAGGGCCCCTTTGAAATGGCGGAGCCCTGTCAGGGCTTGGCGGGCTTGGAGGGCTTGAGCGCCTTGCTGTCCGGGGCGGCGTTCTCCACCTCGCTGATCCACGCGCTCGCCGCCGCGAGAGAGCCCGTCTCCTTGCCGCCGCACTTCGCCGACGCGACCTGCACGGTCTTGTTCGACCCCTCGTAGACCGTCAGTGACCGCGACGTCCCGCCGGTGCACCCGTCGGACTTCGGCGGCACGTCCTTGAGGCCGAGCTTCTTGAGATCGGCTACGAGCTTCTCGAAGAGCTTGGGGTCGAGCGCGGCCTCTTCGTCAGAGATGACATCGCCGTAGCTGTCGACGACCTTGCGCGCCTTCGTGGGCGTCAGCGTGATCGTGTAGCTGCGGTGGTACTGCGGGGGGACCGACGAGTCCCTGAAGCGAAGCTCGATCTTCGTGACGGCGCCGGTGCTCGCGGCGGCAGTCGCGGTGGCGGTGGCGGTGTTCGGCGGAGGCGGCGGGACCTCCACCGAAGCGACCGGCTCCGCGGCGGTGGCGGACGCGGCGGCGGACGTCGCCGAGTGGACGTCCGCGGACGCGGAGGTCGGCGAGTCGGCGTTGTGTGCCGGCGGCGGCGGCTCGGAGGAGCAGGAGGCCATGAGCAACACGAGGGCGAGCGTCGAGGCGCGGTGGTTCATCGGTCCGCCGGGCGTAACACGGGGGGCTCCACGCCGACCACCGGAGGTGGGCCCATCGATGTGGAGAGGTGGGGCCACCGTGCTACCACCCGTGGCATGAACGACCTCGAACGCTACCTCGCCGAAGAGATCGCCCTCGAAGTTCGCGACGGTCACCTCACGCGACGCGAGGCGCTCCGTCGGCTCTCGCTCATGGGGCTCGGCGCGGCCGCGTCCACGGCCCTGCTCTCCGCGTGCGGCGCGCCGAACGAGCCGGCCGAGCCCTCGACGACGAGCGCGGGCCCGGCCGTGAGCCCGCCGAGCGCGTCTGCGAGCCCGCCCGCTGCGAGCGCAGCGCCCTCAGCCTCCGCGCCCCCCGCCGCCCTACCGCCGCCGGAGCTGCCCCCCTCGCTGCCGACGACCGCGATCACCTGGAAGGGGCCGAGCGGGACGCTCCAGGGTGCGTGGGCCGCGCCCGAGAAGCCGAAGGGCGGCGTGCTCGTCATCCACGAGAACAAGGGCCTCAACGATCACACACGCCACGTCGCTGGGCGGTTCGCTCACGTCGGCTATGCGGCCCTGGCGATCGATCTGCTCTCGACAGAGGGTGGCACCGCCTCGTTCGCCGATCCCGCCGAGGCCACCGCCGCCCTGGGCAAGGCCCCGCCCGAGCGCCACGTCGCCGAGCTTCGCTCGGCCTTGGACGAGATCGCGAAGCGGGCGCCCAAGGTCAAGCTGGCGGCGATCGGCTTCTGCTTCGGCGGCGCGATGACGTGGCGCCTGGTCGCCTCGAAAGATGCGCGACTCGCCGCGGCAGCGCCGTTCTACGGTCCCTTTCCGGACGGCGCTGACGTCAGCGGCGCGAAGTCGGCGGTGCTCGGCGTGTTCGCCGAGGACGACGAGCGCGTGAACAAGACCCGCGACGCGGCGAAGGCGGCGCTCGAAAAGGCGAAGCTCGTGCACGAGATCGTGACCTATCCCGGCCAGCACGCCTTCTTCAACGACGCGCGCGAGCGCTATCACGCGGGCTCCTCCAAGGCCGCGTGGGAGAAGGTGCTCGCCTGGTTCGGCAAACACGTCGGCTGACGGCCTCGCGAGGATGCGCCGGCTGGCGCGTGTACCCTCACGCGATGCCGACCATCGAGATCGAGCTTCCTGAGACGACGCGAGCGGTGCGTGCCGCGCTGGCGCGGGCGGTCACCGCGGCGTTCTGCGACGCGACGGGCCACGATCGCGCGACGCTGGACGTGTATTTCCACACCTGGGCAAGCGGGGAGGCGGCGCGCGCCGGCGAGCTGCTCGACGCCGAGGGACCTCGCGCGGTGCACGTCTCGGTCTCGTCCCCGAGGCTCGCCCGCCCCGCGAAGCAAGCGCTCGCGCGCGGTCTGACCGAGGCGATCCGAGGCGTGACCGGCTGGGTCGAGCGGCCCGTGGTGCACCTGAGCGAGCACCCGTACGACAACGTGGTCGTCGAGGGGGCGCTGCTCAGCGACGCGTTCGAGGCGTGCCGCTCCCGGCCCTTCTATTACCCGACCGAGCCTGCGCCGGGAGAGCGGGTCCGCGTGACGAGCGGCGCGCCGTGGGAGCCGCTCGTCGGGTACAGCCGCGCGGTGCGAGTCGGGGAGTCGATCGCGGTCACCGGCACGACGGCGACGACCCGCGACGGCCACGTCGGCGACGGCGACGCGTACGCCCAGACGATCCAGGCCCTTCGCAACATCGAGGCCGCGCTCGTCGCGGCCGGCTCGTCGCTCTTGGACGTCGTGCGCACTCGGATCTTCGTGCGCGACATCGCGCGCGACTGGGAGGCCATCGGTCGCGGCCACGCGGAGCTGCTCGGGCAGGTGCGACCGGCGACGAGCATGGTCGAGGTCTCGCGCCTGATCGCCGACTGGATGCTCGTCGAGATCGAGGCCGACGCCGTCGCGGGGTCATCGGCGATCGTGCGCGAGGTGACCACGACGCGCTGAGCGGGCGTCGACGACCCGGGACACACCCGTCAGGGCACGCGCCGCCACACGAGCGCGCGGGGGAAGTCTGTGTCCTCGGGGCGACCCAGCGCGGCTTCGCAGGCGCGTTTGTCTTGCTCGCTCGAGAGCACGACGCCCGCGCCCATCACGTTGCGCTTGTCCTTGTAGGAGATGACGCGGCCACCGCACTTGCCCTTGGCGATGCCTGCCGCCTTCTCCGCGAGCACGGCGGGGTCCGAGCCAGGGCTGATGAGCTGCAAGAAGTGCCCGCAGAGGTCACCGGCGCCGCACTCGGTCCCCGGGGCTTGAAACGCCCACAGCCCGCCCTCGATCACCGGATCGGGGATCGTCGCCGGGGTCGTGGCCGCGGGGGTCGTCCCGGCGGGCTGGGCCTCGGGCGTGGCCCCACCACAGCCGATGGCCAGGCAGAGGAAGAGCAAGGTGACGCACCCCCAGCCGTTGCGCGCTGTCATGCCCTCAAGCTCGCGGAAGCGCGGTCGCTTGTAAAGCCTGGCCGCCGTGCGCGCGCCGGGCCCCCTGCCGCTATTTGATCTTCACGTTGACGGTCTGAGGCGCGCCGTCCCTCGAGAACGCGAGGTTGAGCTTCCCCGCGCGCCGGAGCTGCGCGTAAGCGTCGACGGCCTTGTCGGGGTCGCTCATGTCGAACCCGTTGATCGTCTGCAGCATGTCGCCGTTGCGCATGCCCAGCTCGCCGAGGATGCTCGTCTCCTTGATCCCTGTGAGCTTCATGCCGTCCTTCGTGGCCTTGCCGCGGAGGGAGCCAGCGAGCTTCGCGTAGTGCTGGATGATGAGCTCGACGCCGCTCTTGTCGACCTCGAACTCGTTCTCTCCGATCTTCGTGATCTTCGACTTGATGTCGGCCTCGAGCTTTTGCCGCTTGGTCGGGGTCTTGGCGCGCCCCGTCGTCTCGACCCCGGTGCCGGACGTCCTCGCGGACGGAGGAGGGGCCGCGCCCATCTCCACGATGCAGCGAACCGAGCCATCTACGAGCCAGACGCGCGGCAGCACGTCGTGCTCGACCGACTCGTAGTAGCCGATGTGCTGCACCGTGAAGCTCCCCACCTTGTCGCCGATGCGGCGCAGCTTGTCCTCGCCGCTCGAGGCGATCGAGGCGAACGACCAGGCCTTGTCCTCGGTCGCCGTGATGAGGTTCGAGCTCACGCCCGAGCACGGAGGGTCTTTGTACGGATCGGAGCCGGGGAGCGCCGCGGCGGGCCGGCTCTTCGGGCCCTCGTCGTCGTCGGACGGCAGGAGGCTTCCGTCGAGCGGGCCCGTCACCGAGTCGAACGGGTTGCGCGCGAGGATCTCACGGCCGGACTTCGCCTTCGTGTCGAGCGCGGCCGCCCCCGCCTTCGCGGGCGCCGCCGTCACCGCCTCTTCGGGCACGAGGTGACCCGAGACGAGGGCGCCCACGCCGGAGGCTTGGAAGTACGCCGCGATCGCGACGAGCCCTCCGAAGATCGCCAAGCTGTAACGCCGCGTGACACCGTCCAGGCTCATCGTGATTCAGTCCTACCGAACCACAGTAGCAACCTCGGCGCCACCTTCTTGGCGCGGGATTTGGGCTCTGCGAGGGCGCAAGCGCGGGCGACCGTGACAATCTGGCAAACCGGTCCTCGGCGCGCCGCGCCGTCTGCAACTTTGGCAGCCGGCCTTCGTTGGCGCCCGCCGCACGATGCCTGTCAGTTCATGGCGCCGTGCCCAGCCGCGAGCGTCATGCGCTGGAGAGAGAGCGTCTCGGTCACGAGTCGAACGCGCTCCCGGACGCTCGTCGCCTCGAGGACGGCCTGGCGGTCCCGCGGATCGATGAGCAGCTGCTGAGCGCAGTGATCGGCGAAGCCACCCGCGTCCGCGTCCTTCGGCGCTCGCAGCTCGAACGTGGCGTCGCGCCTGCGCATGAGCGTGACGAAGGCCGAAGACGCAGCCATCAGCGCAGCGAGCGACTCCGACGGGACGTCCTCGTCGGTGGTCGCGAGCAGGGTGGCGAGGGCGCGCCGGTAGGGCGGGACGAACGGCCGCTCCTCGAGGGCGACCCGCGCGCGCCCGCGCACGAGGATGTTGAAGCGACCGCTCGGCAGCTCGACGTGATCGAGGATCGTGCCCACCCCCGCGACCGTCGCGAGGACCGGCATCCCTCGCTCGTCGAGCTTCGACGGATCGGGGACGTTGACCACGGCGAGCGCGCCGTGGGTCGCGAGGACGTCGCGGATCATCGCTCGGTACCGCGGCTCGAAGATGTGGAGCGGCATCAGCGCGCCTGGGAGGAGCACGACCTCGGGCAGAGGGAAGAGCGGCAGATCGGACAGCGCCGAGCCCAGGTCGCCTCCGAAGGTCGAGGCACGAGACGTCATCCCGGGAGCATACCGCTCGGCCTCAACCGAACAACTCGACGGCTGCGCCGTTCATCGCCGCGGGGGCGTCGAGGGCGAGGTGCTCGATCGTCCGCGCGACCTCCTCCGGGGTCATCAGCGGTTCGAACCCGCTGCCACGCAGCATGTCGGTGTCGACCGAGCCAGGGAGCACCGCGACGGAGAGCAGGCCTGTGCCGCGCAGCTCCTCTGCGAGGCTCTTCGAGAAGCCCAGCAGGCCCCACTTCGAGGCGGCGTACGACGCGTTCCTCGGGCAACCGAGGGTCGACGAGATGCTCGCGACGTGCACGAACCGTCCGCGACCGGCGCGCTTCATGGATGGCAGCAGCGCGCGCGTGACCAAGAAGGGCCCCCGCAGGTTGACGGCGATCACGTCGTCCCACGCTTCGACCTCGGTCTCCTCGACCAAGGTCCCGCGGCGAACCACGCCAGCGTTGTTGACGACGACCTCGGGCACGCCGAGCTCCTCGAGGACGGCCTCACACGCGACCCCTACGGCCTCCGGGTCGCCCACGTCGCAAGTGAAGAGGCGAGACCTCGCGCCCAGCGAGGCGAGCTCGGCGCGGACCTCGTCGCTGAGGGCGCTCTCGCGGCCCAGCAGCGCGAGGCTCATCCCCCGCCGCGCGAGGGCCAGCGCTGTCGCGCGCCCGATGCCGCGGCTCGCGCCCGTGACCACCGCGAGGGGAGCGCTCACCGCCGGCTCGGGCGGGCCAAGGCCAACGCGAGATCTAGCTTTTCTTCCGCGAACACGCCCCGCAGCGAGAGCGTCTCGACGATGCTGCCGGCCTGCCGCTCGCCGCGCGCCGAGAAGCACGTGTGCACGAGCTCGAGCTTGCAGAACGCGCCGTGCGCCTCGAGCCCGCGCGTGAGGGCCGAGACGATCGCCTCGCCGAGCGACTCTTGCAGACACAGCCGGCGCGAGCACGCGTCCGCGGCCTGCGCGATCGCGCCGAGCCCTGCGGCGAGCCGCGCAGGCAGATAGCCGATCGTCGCCCTGCCGTGGCTCGGCAAGAGGTGGTGAGGGCACATCGTCGCGATGGCCACGTCGCGCAGCACGACGACGCTGTGCGGGCCCGAGCCCATGTCGAGCGCACCTGCCCTCAGGATCGCCGCAGCGTCGCTGCCTTCGCCGCAGACGAGCTCGTCCACCCAGGCATCGGCGACGCGGCGCCCGGTCCCCACGAGCTCACCCGAGATCTCGTAGCCGATGGCCCGGAGGAAGGCCTCGATGGCCTGGGCCGCGGCCTGTCGCGCCTCCTCCCCCTTCTCGGGGGAGGCCGTTGCCGACGGATCTCGCGGCCCGCGCACCCGCGCTCAGCTCCCGCCGGACTTCGTGTCGCGCACGCCCCAGAGCACGCGCATCGCGCGCGGCACCGGGCCGTTGGCGTTGAGACGACCGCACTCGCCGCACTGCTTCGGGAAGAGCGCGGCGTTCTCGCAGGCGAGGCACGCGTTGGCCGCCTCGATGGTCTGGGCGAGGTCGTCCGACAGGCGCGCCAGCACATCGATCTTCGATCGAAGCTCCTCGATGTGGACACGCAGCGCCTCGGTGGCCTTGCGGGCTGCGTCGCCACCCGACGCGGCCTTCTGCTTCATGTCGAGCAGCTCACGGATCTGCTCGAGGCTCATGCCGGCCTCGCGCATGTCCGTAATCCACAGCAGGCGCTCGAGCTGGGATTTCTCGAAGACGCGGTGACCCCCTTCGGTGCGCCCGATGGGGTGCAGGATGCCGGCCTCCTCGTAGAACCGCACCGTTCGGAGCGTGTTCTTGGACAGCCGCGCCATCTCCCCGGTCGTGTACGTGTCGCCTCCAGAGCGCGAAAGCGCCGACACCACCCCAGCCGAAGCCAGGCCTGCAGAAGCCAGCCCACCGGAAGAGGGCGAGGCCTTCGGGGCGCTGTCCGAGGAAGGGCTGGCCGCTTTCAGCGCTGGACGCTGGGGCGATTTCGCAGACACGTTTGGTTGTTGTACCACCGTGGTCGCCGGCGCCTCAAGGCGGCCGAGCCTGGAGGGCTCCGGCGCGCGCGCCGTTTGCGCGCGCGGCTCGAACGCGCTCCTGGCCGTGGAGGTCACGGCTGTCGAATGACGATTCCCAACTGCTCGCATGCCTCCAACGCCAGCAAAACGTGAACCTTCGTCAGCGACCCCGAGGGCTGAAACGGTGCCGGTTCGAAAACCTTCATGATTTCAAGGGGTGTCGCGCCGGCGCTGAGCGCTCGCAGCACCGAGCTCATGACCGAGGGCCAGGAAGCCCCCCGAGCCCAGGCCGGTTGGGGCTCCACGGGCGCGTACTTTGCGTCGAGGAGTGCACCCCATTCGTCGAGGATCTCGTCCGCCGTTCGCGCCTCCTTCAGCCCGGCGAGGAGGAGGGGCGCCACGTCGAGGTCGAGCCGGAAGTCGACCCGCGCGGGCGAGACGCCGCGGTAGAAGGCGAGCTTGCCCCGCTTCCAGCGGAATAGCCGAGCGACGCGCTCAGTGCCCTGCGCGCGCAGCGTGTCGAAGACGTCGAGCGGGTCGGCGAGGCCTAGCCCGACGATCGTGTCTCCGAGGTGGCCGTTGTATTTGTGCATCACCAGCACGGCGAGATCGAGCTCGCCGCGGTCGATGAGGCCTCGCGAGACCAGCCGCTCACCGAGCAGCATGCCGGGGTCGGCGGACACCGCGACCACCAGCTTGCCGTCGGAGAAATAGAGCTCCGCCGGCGCGTCCTCGCCCGGGGCAGGCTCGGCGAAGAGGGCGCCCGAGGCGCGGTGCTTCGCGATCCATACGAAGGCCTCGGACGCCTTCGAGTCCGGCAGGGTGGTGAGGAAGTCGGGCACGCCAGGGCCCTGGAACCTGGCGGTGGTCTGGTTCTGCTGCGGGAGGTACCGCGCCAGCATGGCGACCTCGTGGATGGGCTTGAACCCGCCCCCGAAGTCGACCTGATCGCGCTCCGACACCCGCCCTGTGGCGAGCTGCTCGATCAGCTTCGCGAGGTGCACGACCCGGTCTTCCACGCCGGCGACGCGCAAGATGCAGGGGAGGTCCTCGGCGGTCTGGGCGGGGCGCTTGTCGCTCGACTGCAGCCGCCGCGCGGCCGAGGCCGCGTCGGAGGCGTACGCGACCCAGCCCGAGAGCTCTCCCTTCGCCTTGCGGGCCTCCAGGGTGTAGGGCGCGAGGGCCCTCGCGAGCTCGCTCGCCGTGGCGTAGCGCTCGCCCGGCTCCTTCGACAGCGCCCGCTCGACCACCTCGAACAGCCCAGCGGGGATGCGCTGTTTGGCGGCGCGCAGGGTGTCGATGCGGGCGTCCCGGATGGCGAGCAGCACGGCGAGCTGCGCACCGTCCCCGAAGAGCGGCTCGCCGACCAGACACTCGCCGAGGACGACCGCCAGGCTGAAGAGATCGGCGCGCTGGTCGAACGACTCGCCCGCGACCTGCTCGGGCGCGAGGTAGGCATACTTGCCCTTCACGGCGCCGCTCGACCGAAGCTGAGCGGATCTCTGCATCTGGGCGATCCCGAAGTCCCCGAGCTTCACCTCGCCGCGCGACGACAAGAGCACGTTCGACGGCGAGACGTCACGGTGCACGACCCCGAGGGATCTCCCGCCCTCGTCCGCGATGGCGTGGACGGCCTCGAGGGCCGAGCACAGGCAGGTGGCGATGTACACCGACAGCCCTGGCTCCAGGCGCTTGCCGTCGCTCTGCGCGCGGCGCAGCAGCCGGCCGAGGTTGGCGCCGGCGACGTGCTCCATGACGATGTACGGCTCGCCGGCGTAGGTGCCGTATTCGAAGAAGCGAACCACGGCCGGGTGGTCGACGCGCCGGTGAAGGCTCGCCTCGAGCTCGAACGCCTCGCGCACCGCGTCGTCCTCGACGAGGTCCGGGAGGAGCCGCTTGATCACGACGCGGCCGGTCGTGCGGTCACGCGGCCTCGCGACGAACACCTCGCTCATCCCGCCGACGGCGAGGCGCCGCTCGAGGATGTAGCTCGCAAAGGGTTCTTCGCCCCCGATCTTTTGGCTCGCGCCGCCCCCGCCTTCGTCGCTCATGGTCCTCGCAGCAGCGCCCATTATTCGCCGATCGTGACCCTTTCGGCTACGCTCTCTTGTCGAGAATCCGTATGGAACCCCGCCGTTGCGGAGTGCATGGTCTAGTCATCGGCGAGGACGGTCGCTGCGTCATCTGCCGTCGCGGTGATCCCGAGCTCGGGCCTGCGAAAACGAGCAGCGATTGGCCGATCGTGGCGATGCTGGCCCTGTTCGGTGTGCTCGTCGTCGGCTCTGGGGGCTACTGGATCACCAAGAGGATCGCGGCGCTGGTGCAGACCCAGCCCGCCCCCGAGGGAAAGCCCGTCCCGGCCGTGGACACCAACCAGGCCGCCGAGGAGGAGCTTGCGAAGTACCCGGCGCCCAAATTCACGGCCGAGCGTCAGGGCGATGCCGTCCCCGTGGCCGCGGCGACCGACGAGCCGCTCAGCGAGCAAGAGCTCGCGGCGCTGCGCAAGAAGGTCCCCATCACGATGTACATGAAGCCCCGCTGCTCGCTGTGCGATCAGGCGAGGGGGGCTGTTGAAATCTCGAGGGATTCCTCTCAAAGAGGTCGACGTCGACGCCAGCGCGACCGACAAGGTCTTGCTCGAGTCGATCAACGCCGCCGGGAGCGTCCCCACGTTCGACGTCGCCGGGAAGGTGCTCGTCGGCTACGAGCCCAACGTGCTCTTGTCGGCGATCGACAAGGCCGCCACCCGCAAGAAGCGCTGACATGGGCGCTAGCGGGGCGGAGCGCACCTCCTACGAGCGCGCCCTCGACCTGATCGTGCGCGGCGCCGAGCCGCTCCCCGCCGAGGTCGCTCCGCTGGACCAGTGCGGCGGTCGAGTGCTCGCCGAAGACGTCGTCGCGGGCGTCAACGTCCCGGCTTATGCGCGCTCGGCGGTCGACGGCTTCGCGGTGAGAGCGCGAGATCTGCTCAGCGCGACCTCTTCGTCCCCCGTGGTCCTGGAGATCGTCGGCTCCTCGCGTCCCGGCGAGCCAGCTTCGGCGGCGCTGCCTGCGCGCGCTTGCGTCCGCGTCGCGACGGGGGCTGCGCTCCCCGACGGGGCCGACGCGGTCGTCATGCTCGAGGACGTCGACGAGCTCGACCAGGGCTCGCGCAGGGCGGTTCGGTTCTCGCGCGACGCCCGAGCCGGCAAGCACGTCATCACCATCGGCGAAGATGTCCGAGCCGGGGAGGTGCTGCTCCGCCGAGGCCGGGTGCTCCGCGCGCACGACCTCGGCGTCGCGGCGAGCCTGGAGGTCGCCGCACTCCTGGTCCTCGGCCGACCGCGGGTCGAGGTGCTCGTCACTGGCAACGAGATCGTCCCACCGGGCGCGCCGCGCGGCGGCTCACAGATCGTCGATTCGAACTCGGTCGTCATCCGCGAGCTGGCGGGGCGTGACGGTGCACGGGTCGCTGCCGTGCGCTACCTCGCCGATGACCCCGCGGTGCTCTCGGCGACGCTGCGCACCAGCGACGCCGACGCCATCTTGATCTCCGGGGGCTCCAGCGTCGGCGCCGAGGACCACGCGCCGCGCGTCCTCGCCGAGCTCGGCCAGGTCCTGGTCCGCGGCGTGAGCATACGGCCCGGCGGTCCGACGACCTTCGGGCGCTACGGAGACAAATGGGTGTTCCTCCTGCCGGGGCACCCGCTCGCCTGCCTCACCGCGTACGAGCTGCTCGCCGGTCCGCTCCTGCGCGTCATCGGCGGACACCCCGCCGCTTGGCCGCACCCGGTGCTGCACGTGCCGCTGCTCGAGCCCATCGAGTCGGTCGCCGGCCGCACCGACTTCGTGCGCGTCACGCTCGACGACGACGGCGCGCGGCCGCTTCGCCACCACACGGGGTCGAGCAACCTCAGCGCCGCGGTGCGCGCCGATGGCGCGATCCTCATCCCGAGCGCGACCGAGCACCTCGCCTGTGGCGAGGGTGTCCGGGTCTTTCTCTTCTAGCCACGGCGATCGCCGGTCGATCCGCCCGGGGGGTGCGGAGCCGATCCCGCACCTCGGCGCGGGGTGCGGAGCCCACGCCGCGCGGCTCGAAGCGATAAATCCCGCTGAAACACGGCGAGCGAACCTGGCCCCTCGCTTGCTCTTGCCTCTGTCATGCGAACGGGATGGTGGACGTTGGCGGCCGCGATCGTGGCCGCGGCCGGGTGTGGAACCGTCGGTGGAGGCTCGAGCGCGCCCTCTGCCAACACGGGCGCGGCGGCTCCCAGCGAGGCCGCGTCGCGCGTCGACGCGGCGCTCGAGAAGGCCTGGGCCGACCGGGGTCTGGTCGTCGCGCCCGAGGTCGACGACGCGACCTACCTGAGGCGGCTGTCGATCGATCTGATGGGGCGGATCCCTTCGGTCGCGGAGCTGCGCGCCTTCGAAGCCGACCCGCCCGCCGACCGCCGCGCCCGGGCCGTCGATCGCATGCTCGCGTCGCCGGAGCACGCGAGCCACCTGGCCCGGACGTGGGAGCGCATCCTGCTCGGCCCAGCGGTGAAGAACCGGCTGGTCGATCGCGCCGCCCTCCGGCGCTGGCTCGAGGCGCGGTTCGCGGCCGACGCGCCGTGGGACGAGACCGTGCGGCTGCTGCTCGCGGCGGAGGGCAAGTCGAGCCTCGGGGGTGGGCGCGCAGAGGCCCTGGTGGACGAAGACCCGGAGCGAGCCCGCCTCGAGCGCGAGCAAGGCGTCAACGGCGCGACGAACTTCCTCCTGCGCTTCGCCCGCGCCCCGGAAGACCTCGCAGGGACCGCGTCCCGCGCGTTCATGGGGGTCCAGATCCAGTGCGCACAGTGCCACGACGACAAGTCCGAGAAGTGGCTCCAGTCCGATTTTCGCGGCCTGACCGCGAGCTTCGTCAGGGTGAAGATCGACCCGATTGAGCGCGAGAAGCGGGCGATGCCGGTGTTCGAGATCACCTCGATCGACAGGCCGGCCCCGCGCCTCAGGAAGAGCGAGTCCCTCGCGGTGCTCGCGAAGGTGCCGCCCCGAGCGCTCGACGGCACGCCGCTCGATCGCGGAGACCCGCGGCAGGCGCTCGGCGCGTGGATGACGTCGCCGGATAACCCCTGGTTCTCGAAGGCGATCGTCAATCGCGCCTGGGCCGAGATGATCGGGCAGGGACTGGTGGAGCCCGTGGACGACCTGGCCGAGAACAACCCGCCCGTCATGCCGGAGCTCTTCGCTGGCCTCGCCGAGGACTTCGAGAAGAGCGGCTACGACCTCGACGGCTTGTACCGAGCGCTCGCGCTCTCGAGGGCGTACTCGCGGGGCGTCGCGCAAGGCTCGGGCACGCCTCGCGACCAGCTCTTCGCGCGCGCCGCGCTGGAGCCGCTCTCCGCCGACGCCCTGCTCGACTCGATCTTCGTCGCGACCGAGGTCGATCAGCGCATCGCAGACCGCGCCCCCGGGCGCGTCGCGGAGCTCAAGTCGCGCGTTCGCCGGCGGATGGAGTTCGTGTTCGACGAGGACAGCGAGTCGAACGGCGACGGGTACAGCGGGACCCTGCAGCAGGCGCTGTTCACCATGAACGGTGGCCTGCCGCTCGCGGCCACCGCCGTCGCCGACGGCAGCCTGCTCGAGGGGCTGCTCGAGAGCTCGGATGACGACACGATCATCCAAGAGCTGTTCCTGCGGACGCTCTCGCGAGCGCCCACGCCCGATGAGCTCGCGGCGGCCAGGGCGCTGGTGGCCGCAGGTGGCGCGAACGACTCTGCGGGCGGTCCCGCCAAGAGGAAGAACGCCAAAGGAAAGATGAAGAAGAAGCTCGGCGGCGATCTCGCTGGCGACGCCGTGCGCTCGACCGCGGACTCCCCACGGGAGCGCGGCTTCGAGGATCTGTTCTGGTCCCTCCTCAACTCCAGCGAGCTCGCCTTCAGGAGATAGCCGTGTCCGAAACCAACATGTCTCGTCGCCAGCTCCGCCGAGGAGCCGCCTCCGCTCGCGAGCCCGTCCTCGGCGCGCGCCAAGAGCTGCATCGTGCTCTGGATGAACGGCGGCCCGAGCCACCTCGACACCTTCGACCCGAAGCCCGGCTCGAAGAGCAGCGGCCCCTTCAAGGCCATCAAGACGCGCGCTCCTGCGATCCAGCTGTGCGAGCACCTCCCGAAGCTCGCGGAGCACGCCGACCGGCTCGCCGTGCTGAGGGGCGTGTCGAGCAAAGAGGGCAACCACCAGCGCGCGATCGAGCTGGCTCACACCGGGCACGTCCCCAACCCCACGGTGCGCGCGCCCGCCATCGGGTCGTGGGTCGCCAAGACGCGGCCGAGAGGCGCGCTGGAGCTTCCCTCGTTCGTGAGCCTCGGGGGGCCGAGCCTGGGCGCGGGGTTCTTCGGCAACCCGTACGACCCCTTCGTCGTGTCGAAGCCCGGCGCGCTGCCCGACGATCTGCGGCCGGCGAGGCCCGTGGGGCCCGCTCGCGCCAGCGCTCGCTCGAGCTTCCTCGAGACGCTCGAGGGGGGCTTCGCGCTGCGCACCGGTGACCCGCAGGTCGCGGCCAGGCGAGAGGTCTACGCAAAGGCGCGCACGATGATGGCGTCGGACTCGGTCCAGGCGTTCTCGGTGGCGGACGAGCCCGCCGCGATCGTCGACGCCTACGGCGACACCGACTTCGGGCGCGGGTGCCTCGTCGCGCGCCGGCTCGTCGAGGTGGGTGTTCCGTTCGTCGAGGTGACGCTCGACGGCTGGGACACCCACGAGGACAACTTCGGCCGCGTCGAAGATCGCCTGGCGATCCTCGACCCTGCGATGTCCGCGCTGCTCGCGGATCTCACGGCGCGCGGGCTGCTCGACTCCACGCTCGTCGTGTGGATGGGCGAGTTCGGTCGAACGCCGCGCATCTCCGGCGACGACGGGCGCGATCATCATCCGGCGGCTTTCAGCGTCGCGATGGCAGGCGCAGGGGTGAAGCCCGGCGTCGTCCACGGCGAGACGGACGGCGACGGCGCGGCCGTCGTGAAAGACGGCGTGTCCGTCCCTGACGTGGTCGCCACGATCGCTCACCTCACGGGTGTCGATCCTCGGACCGAGGTCACGACCCCGACCGGACGACCCGTGCGCGTGACCGAGAAGGGCAAGCCGATCCAGGCGATCCTCACGTGAGTGGAGCGAGCATCTGGCCGCGGGTCGTGCTTTGCTACCCAGCAGCCAGATGCTCGCGCGCTCGTCACCGCTGCTGCTCCTCGTGCTGTCCGCGTGTCAGCGGATCGAGGAGCCGCCGCGCATGGACGATCTGTCCGGCATCTCGGGCGACTACGAGCGGCCGAAGAAGGACGTCTTCGGCGGGGTCGAGACGGCGACGCTCGTCGTGACCACGCGCGGGATGACCTACGTGGACGATCCGATGCGCGACTCGGTCGTCTTCGATCACGTGGAGTGCAGCTCCGCGACGTCGTGCCAGGTGAAGAGCACGCTGTGCTCGCTCTCTCTCGAGAAGCGACCCGACGGTGACCTCGTCGTGAACGCCGAGCTGCGCTGCGAGCGGATGGCCGGGCTGTGGCACACCCACGACAACGCCAAGAAGAGGGCCGCAGAGCTCACGGGCTCCGCCGCGGCTCCCGCGTCGAGCTCTGCCGTTCCGGCGCCCAGCGCGAGCTCCCCCGTGCCGGCGCCGAGCGTATCTGGGCGCCCTCGCCCATCCGCCTCCGGTTCGGGGAGCGCGCTCGCGCCGCCGCCCGCGACGGCCCCGGAGCCGAGCACGGTCGACTGTCTGCGGACCTGCAATCAGGGCTCGATGACCTGCGCGCGCGGCTGCAAGCAGAACGACCTCTCGTGCCTCTCCAGCTGCAACGAGAAGGGCTTTCGCTGCGTCGTCGCCTGCGCGAAGTGAGGCGCGGCCAAGGTCAGGGCTCCGGCGCCCCGCACGCGGCGCCCTCGCATTTGACGCTCTCGATCCCCGGGCCGGCCTGAGACGCGGTGATCCAATCGATGAGCGACGTCTCGCCGACGCTCACCGAGTAGAACTCGTCGTACGGGATGATGCAGTGCTTGAAGTCCGGCGCGATGAACGAGCCGAAGTTCTCCGCGCCGGCCTCGATCTCCGCGACCGACGCGTGCATCAGCTGCGACCACTCCTCGGGCCCGCTGCCGCCCATCACCTCGAAGTAGAAGGTCTGGTTCTCGTCGAAGGCCGTGTTGAACTGGCTGAACCGCTGGTTCGGATAGTAGTTCGCGACGCCGAGGTAGAGATCGGTCAGCGCCATCTCGAGGATGTTCACGTTCTCGGGGTCGAGCGCGGGGATCCACGTCGGGAAGGCCTCCTCGGCGTTCCATGACGGGAAGCTCTCCTCGAAGAACGTCTGCGTGATGATGCCGGCGCCGCTGTCGCCGAGCTGGAACACCTTCGACTCCGGGTAGTGCTCCATGACGTGCGCCGACCACAAGGCCGACCCGTAGGAGCCCGCGCTGCAGCCGGTGACGAGGATCTCTTCGGGGGCGGAGAAGCTCTCGTAGACCCAGTCGAGCACGGCTCGCGCGTTGACCGCGCCGCGGTGGTGGATCGTGAACGCGCCGTCGCCTTCCCCATAGGTGACGTCGTTGTTCCCCCAATGGATGTCGCCGGTGCAGTAGGGGATGATGACGTGGTAGTAGTCCTTGAACGGGTTCGCCTCGTTCGTGTCGTCGTAGATGCCGGCCCCTTCGCCGCTCTCGACCGCCTGCCGAACGCTCTCCACGTCCTCCTCGAAGATCGCCCCGGCCACGCTGCACGTCAGGTCGTTCCAGCAGGCGCCGCCGCCGATGAAGTCGATGACGACCTTGTTGGTGGTGCCCTTTCGAACCCAGAAGGCGTAGTCGGTCCCGCGAGAGCAGAGCGTGTCGCCTCCCGGCGCGAGCTCGGTCCAGCCCTCCTCGAGCTCGGGGAGCGTCACGTCGCCGCCACCACCACCACCGCGGCCGCCACCACCACCACCCGCGCCGCCCCCCTCGCCGCCGCCGCCGGCGGTCGTCGAGTCGTCGCCGCAGGCAGCGAGCAGGAGGGAGGTGGCGAGAGCGGAGAACGTCGCGAAGCGCATGGCGAAAGCATACCTCGGCTCGCGGCCGATCGTCAGAACTGGCCGTACACGAACGGCAGCGCCTCGGCGCTCGCGGCCTCGCGAAGCGCGATCGCCAGCACGAAGAGCGCGACGGCCTGCACCGGCGCTGGCGCCCGCATGAACAGCCCCCGCGCCCCGTCGTACGCCTTGCGAGGCATCCACTGCAGGACGAGGCCGCCGAAGATGAACAGCAGCAGGGTCTTCGTCAGGTTCGGGGTGTAGGTCGACAGCTGGAACAGCTGCTTGTAGATGAGCAGCGCCTTGTCGAGCGGCGCGCGGATCAGCACGAACGTGAAGGTCGTGAACACGAAGCACACGGCGACGCTGACCAGCTTCTTCGGGCTCAGCCCGGCGTCGCCCGAGTCGCCCGGCCGCACCCCGCGCCAGTCGAAGTAGTAGTGCGTGACGCCGACGGCGAGGCCCTGGACAACCCCGAACAACACGTAGCTCCACGCCGCGCCGTGCCAGATCCCGCAGACGACCATCGTCACCCAGACGTTGACGTACTTGCGGCCCTGGTCGGCGAGGTACAACGCCAGGAGCAAGAGCGCCGAAGCGCCGAGGAACAAGAGCAGGTTCTTGGTCTTGTTCACGGGGTCCGAGTCGTGGACCGCGTGGACCGCGCGCCAGACGGTGCCGGCGACGCCGACGACGAGCAGCACCTTGGAGATCGCGCGCCGCCGGCTCGCGACCGCGGGCGCCTCGCTGCGCACGATGCGGCTGCCTCCCAAGGGGATGTAGATGTAGTCGCGCAGCCAGCTCGACAGCGAGATGTGCCATCGCCGCCAGAACTCGACGAGGTTCGAGGCCTTGAAGGGCGCGTCGAAGTTGATCTTCAGGCGGTAGCCCAGCAAGAGCGCCACGCCGATCGCGACGTCGCTGTACCCCGAGAAGTCGCAGTAGATCTGGATCGCGTATCCGAACATGCCGACGAGCACCTCGAGCGACGAGTAGCTCGTGGGCTCGGCGACGACGCGGTCGACGAGGTTGATGCGCAGGTAGTCGCTGACGACGACCTTCTTGAAGAGCCCGATCGAGACGAGGAACATCCCCTCGCTGGCGGCGTGCGCCGTGAGCTGGACCGGCTTCGCGAAGAGCGGCAGCAGGTCTTTGCCGCGGATGATCGGGCCCGCGACCAGGTGCGGGAAGAACGCGATGTACGTGATGTAGTGGGAGTAGCTCCGGCTGGCTGGGATCTCGCGCCGGTATACGTCCACGACGTAGCTCAGCGACATGAACGTGAAGAAGGAGATGCCGACCGGCAGCGGGAGGTTGAGCCGGTGGTCGCCGCCGCCCAGCGCCATCACCTGCTCCGCGAGGAAGTCCCAATACTTGAACACCAGCAGCAGCCCGGTGTTCATAGCGATGGTCACGTAGACGAGGTGCTTGCGGCGCTTGTCGTCCTGCGTGTTGGCGATCCAGATCGAGAGGTAGTAGTCGACCGTCGACCCGATGAAGACGATGGGGACGAACTCGAGCAGCGGGGCGTTCGCCTTGAGCGCCTCCCACGGGCCGATCGTCTTGGCCGCCTCCCAGAACGCGGCGGTGAACAGGTCGAGGCCCGCGTAGAAGACGTAGCTCGCGGCCGTCAGCAGGTAAAACCGCGCCTTGGGCCAGCGGGTGAGGGCCCACGTCGCCACGAAGACGACGACGAAGAACTTCGCGAACGCGAGGGTGTTGAAGATCATGCCGGCCGTGTGGGGCGCTGCCCGAGGCCGGATCGCTACACCAAGCCGCATTCTGCGGCCAAATGCCGGCTTCTTGCTGGGAGTTTTGGGCCAGACGGGGTCGTTGTGCTACCGAGCCGAGGAGGATGGCGAGTGACGCGGCGACCGAGCCCAAGGGCGAGACGGAAGGGGCCAAGCGCCCCGCGCCAGCGCCAGGGGAAGCGAGCTTCGGGGAGCTGGTGTCGACGCAGCGCCACGACGACGAGGGCGACTCTCGGCTGCGGGCGTCGGGCGACGGCAGCCCGCTCGTCGCGCAAAGCTTCCCCATCGCGCGCAAGGCCGCGCTGACGGGCCTCATCCTCGGCAGCCTCGTGCTCCTGCCCTACGCACACCCGGGCCTGCTCCGATTCCGGGTCCTGTCAGAGGGCATCTCCTTCATCCCCGAGCCCGACTCCAACGACGCCATCCCGGGGATGGCCCCCCCAAAGGACTACGTCGGCGAGGAGACCCTCGAGGGCTCCACCGAGGACAGTCAGGACCGCGGCGCCGAGCTCGATCGGCCGATCTCGAACCCGAAGGGGCCCATCGCGCAGGCTCAGGCGCCGGTCCCCGCGGCCGTCCTCGAGGACAAGCCCCCGATCTCGATCGACGACCCCAACGGCGACGGGCTCTCGAAGTTCTTCGACAAGCTCATGGCGGTCGAGAACAAGACCCCTGGGGCGATCGCGCGCGTCGTCTATTACGGCGACAGCATCGTCGCGAGCGACTTCATCACCGGCAAGCTGCGCCGCATGCTCCAGGATCGCTTCGGCGACGCGGGGCACGGCTACGCCATCGCCGCGAACGCGTTCAAGGGCTGGTTTCACATCGACGTCTCCCGAAAGTCGAGCTCCCAGTGGAAGACCTCGACCTGCATCGGGCCCTACGCAGAGGACGGCTTCTACGGCCTCGGCTGCGTCTCGTTCACCGCGCGCAAGGAGGGCGAGTGGTTCATGATGGGCACGTCGTCCGCCGACAAATGGGGCAAGGCGGTCTCGCGCTTCGAGCTCGAGTACCTCGAGCAGCCGGGCGGCGGGGAGCTGGCGTTCTTCGTCGACGGTGAGCAAAAGGGCACGCTGTCGACCGACGGCCCCGAGAAGAAGGTGAAGTACCACGTGGTCGAGGTCGCCGACGGCCCCCACAAGCTCGAGGTCAAGACGACCTCGGACACAGCGACGCGTGTCTTCGGCCTGCGCATGGAGCGGGACATCCCCGGCGTCACGCTGAGCGCGCTCGGCATCACCGGCGCTCGCGCGCGCTTCCTCGACAAGCAGGACGACGCGCATTGGGCCGAGGTGCTGAAGGCCGCGAAGCCCGACCTCGTCGTCCTCGCGTTCGGCACCAACGAGGTCGGCGACGGACAGATGGCGTTCGACGACAAGGGCCAGCGATCGAAGGACCCGATGGGCGACTACGAGCGCAACCTCAAGGCCGTGCTCGAGCAGGTGAAGCGCGCGGTCCCAGACGCGTCGACGATGCTCGTCGGGCCCCCCGACATGGCGTCGAAGGGCGACAGCGGCGAAGGCCACTCGAAGCCGATGGTGCCGATCATCATCCGCCACCAGAAGAACGTCGCCACCGAGCTCGGCTGGCCCTACTGGAACCAATACAAAGCCATGGGCGGCTCCGGGGCGATGTACTCGTGGGTGCAGTCCGGCCTGGGCAACCCCGACATGATTCACCCCACCGGCCAGGGGGGGAACGTCCTCGGCAAGTGGCTCTACCGCGCGCTCATGGAAAAGTACGAGGCCTACAAGGAAAAGAAGCGCTAGCGGGGAGCGCTAGCCGCGTCGACGTTTGGCGGCTCGAAGTTCCGAAATGCGGAACTTCGGGGGGTGATCCTGTCGGGATGGGGGGTTGAAGTGCCGTATTTCGGCAATTCGCGGCGGCATCGGGGGGCTCGCGGCGCGGCTCGCGCCTTGCTGTCTGCCCTCTCCGACGATGGAGAGCTGGCGCAAGGGGTGGGCGATCTGGGCAGTTCTGGGGGTATCGGGCTGCGTGGCGGCGACCGCGCGTGGCCCGGCGCCCACGCAGGGTGTGTCGGCCGAGGCGATCGCGGCCGTCGAGGAAGAAGCCGCGCCGCCGCCCGTACAAGCAACGCCCCAGGCCGAGCACCTCATCCAGGCGGAGGTGGGTCATAGCGCGGTCGCCGACCAAGCCGTGCTCGCTCACTTACCGGCGGGTGACGCGCAGTGGCAAGCGCTCTGCGGCCGGGGCCACGACGACGTCGTGAGCGAGCGGCTCTGCAAGAGCCGCGGCGTACGGAGCCTCGCCGAGCTTCAAGCGGCGCTCGGGATCGGGTTCGTGTCGAAGATCGGCAACGGCGACTTCGGGAACCCGGCGTTCGCGTTCCTCTCGCACTCGACCTCGCTCACCGGCAGGTCGGTGTCGCCCATCAACCCGCGGGTGTTCGTGTTCACCGACCCCTCGACGCGCGGGCCGATCGCGGGGCCGCCCAAGCCGACCGAGGACTTCGTCGCGCTCGGGTTCGCGCGGGGTGAGCCGCTCGTCGAGCTCGTCGCCCGCGACCGCACCACCAACGAGCTGCGCTTCTTCCTGGTGCGCTTCGAGCTCGGCTGTGAACGAGAGCAGGGGGGCTGCTCCAGCTGGGACCTGTTCGGGCCATCGGTGGAGGGCGGCTGGGTGGGGCTGTCCGTCTATGACGACGCCGATCTCGAGAACACGGTGTTCGACTGCAACGTGTGTCACCAGCCGAACGGCCCGAGCACGCGCAAGCTGCTGCGGATGAGCCAGCAGCGCTTCCCTTGGACGCACTTCTTCCGGGACAAGGACCAGGGCAAGGAGCTCGTCGACGAGTACTTCCTCGCGCACGACAAGCGAGAGGCGTACGGCGGGGTTCCTGGCCAGCTCGTGTCGTGGAGCGAGCCGGCGCGGCTCGAGGGGTTGGTCGAGCACGAGGGCTTCATCGAGCAGCCTGGCGAGCTGCCGACCAAGGCGCTCGTCCAGCGCATCGTGGCCGGCAAGCCGCTCGCGGGCGAGCCGACCTACGCCGCGTTCTTCGCCGCGGCGCAGGCGGGGCGCGGCGTCACGATGCCCTTCCCCGACGCGCGCTTCGTGGAGAAGGAGCGCTACAAGCTCGCGTCGGCGACCTACCGCAAGACCCTGGCGGGGACGCTCGACGTGGAGGCGTTCCCGTCGATCGCCGAGCTGCACAGCGACGAGGCGCGCTGGAGGACCGGGCGGCGGCCCGCGCCCGACGCGGACGGCAAGGGCATCGTCGTGCAGATGTGCGCGCGTTGCCACAACGGCTCGCTCGACCCCTCACTCTCGCGGGCCCGCTTCGACGCGACGGCGCTCGACACCATGGACGAGGCCGAGCTCGCCCTCGCGATCGAGCGGATGAAGCTGCCGAGCGGCTCGCCCCTCAAGATGCCGCCGGAGCGCTTCGGTGAGCTCACCGAGGAGGAGATCGCGAAGGCGGAGGCGGCGCTGCTCGTTCAGTGAGGTCGGCCGAGCAGGGCGGCGAGCTCCTCGGGCGTGTCGACGTCGAGGAACGACGAGAGCTGAGGATCGGACGCAACTACGTCGCCATCCGCGAGGAGCTCGGCGGGCGTCACGACGCGCGCGTCGAGCCTCGACACCAGCGCGCGCATGCTCCGCTCGCCCTCGGCCACGGGGGACTCTGCGACGGCGCCGGCGCGACGCGCGTACGCGGCGGCGAGCGGCTGCGGGTAGCCCGCGATCTCGGGGACCGCGGCGTCGTGCTGCGCGAGCAGCTCGACGAGTCGCCGCGCGACGCTGGCGTGCAGCCTCGGGAGATCGGTCGCGCACGCCACGAACCGCGTCGCGCTCGGCGGCAGGGCTCGCACGCCCTGCGCGAGCGCGGCGAGCGGCCCTTGCAAGCGAGCGGCGTCGCGCACCACCTGCACACCCGGCCCCAGGTCGGGCAGCTGCTGCGCCGTCGCCGCGACGACCACGACCCCGGCCCCCGCCACCGCGCCGAGCACGTGCGCCGCGCGGCGCACGAGCGCCTCGCCGTCGATCTCGATCAGCGCCTTGTCGCGCCCCATCCGTGAGCTTCCGCCGCCCACGAGCAGCACCGCGCCGAGGGCGGTATCCGCTCGGCGTGCTGCCTGCCCTGCTACGCTCTGCCTCGTCATGCCCCTCCTCCCGATCGCGGTGGTGCTGCTCGCGCTCCTCTTGCTGCTGGTGCTGATGGGCATCAATCGCCGTGGCGGTAGCGTGTGTCACGGTTCCACTTCAGCGCCCCTGCCAGTATCATGACGCGCCAGGGACGCCACGTACGTCCCCGGAGGGGGCCGACGATGGAACGACGCGTTCTGGGCATGGTGGTTGCTGGGGGGGGCACTGATCCACGCTAGCGCGTGCGGTGACGAGCCCGAGGACGAGGTCGTGTCTCGCGCACGACAGGCCGTCGTGCAAGGCGTCACCGACACCGAGTACGACGCAGCATTCCCCGCCTCCGTGAAGCTGCTCGAGAAGGGCGCCTCCGGCACCCTGGTCTCGCCGTATTGGGTGCTCTCGGCCGAGCACGCCTTCGACGAAGCCGGCGAGGTCGACGCCAATTGGAGCTGGCACGTCGGGACGTTCCCCACCGCTTCTCCGACCGGAGATCCGCTGTGGAACCGTCGCGTCTTCTGGCACTCCAAGGAGAAGAGCGGCCCCGTGCGCATGATGGGGCTCAGCTCCCATCGCGAGACGGACCTCGCCCTCGTGCGGCTCAACCGGCCCGTTCGGCATCCGATCGGGCAAGCGGCTCGCTTGCCGGCGTACGCGAACGAATGTGGGGTTTCTTCGTTCCTTGGCCGCTTGGTTGGCTTCGCCAACAGCGGCTACAACGAGAATGGGTACGAGGCCATCTGCTCCAACGAGGTCTCGTCACCCCGGCGGCGCTTCGCGCCCACAGCCGTCGCTTGGGAGCGCTTCACGTATCTCGGGCCAGGCTCGAGCCATCAACACCGCTTCGAGGCGGGGCCGGGCGACGGGTGTACGGGGATGGCCGGCGTCGGGGTCGGTGGCGACTCGGGAGGGTCGCTCTATCGCTGGGACGACCTGTTCTGCGGCGTCATCTCCGGAGACGGGCCCTTCGCTTCGGGAGGCAGCCCTGACGGGACCGTGTGGTCGCAGTATCACACCGCTGCGGTCGATTCCCAGGACGCCATCGAGTTCTGGTCCCAATACGTGCTCGACGTCGACGGGCTCCCGGAGAGCCCTTGCCCGCCGGTCGATAGCTACAACGACGCGGACGGCGATGGGATCCCGGCTTCCTGCGACTCGTGTCCGACCGTCTACAACCCGGAACAGCTCACCGAGGTCCATGACGAGGATCTGGACGGCCTGGGGGACGCCTGCGACCTGTGCGATTGGGCCGTCGACCCGGTCGACCAGCTCGGCAACCGCAATCGGGAGATCGAGTTCGCGGTGGCCTATCCCAACGCGGAGCGGATCCCGGTGCTCGACCGCGACGACTTCGCCAGCGACGCGGCCTTCCAGCTCGCCGTCGACGACTATCGCGCGGCGTTCTTCCCCGACACCTGCGACCCAATGCCGGTCCCAGCTGCTGTGCTGAAGTCCGGGGGTGGGCTCCCGCAGGCGCCCCCGAGCGACCCGCTGGACCCTACCTGCCAGCTGTACACGCAGGGCTGCTCGAGCCACTTCAACAACGTGGTCGAGCTCCAGGTGTTCTCGAGCACGACGATCAACGACGTCATCCAGCAGAACGGACCGATCGACGCGACCGTAGGGCTGCGCTGGTGCGACTGTCAGGACGTCGCGAACGCCAATGCAGCGTCGATCGACGGTCGGACCGAATGCCGCCGTGACCTCTTCGCGAACTGCCGTTTCGACGAGGACCTGTATGACGCGATGGGGCCGTCCAACCGCTGGCTCGCGGTGAACACGAAGGACCTCAATCAGCCCTGGAGCGCCGCGCAGGCCGGGGCCGAGTGGCAGCTCGAAGTAGGGACGGAGACGCGTTCGGTCGTCTGGGACTACACGGCGCTGGGCGCTCAATACCTGGACTCTTCGACCAACTTCCAGTCGGTCAACGGCATCCTCTGGGCTCACACGACCGAGCTCAGCGCGACCGTGCCCGAGATCGACGGGGACGGTCGACCGCTCGTGCGCTTCGCGAACTCGCTGAACAGCGGGGCTGCGTCGTGGGGCTATTACCCAGAGGGTCATCTGTGGGTCGCCGTCAACGACTGGATCGTGTGCCCGATGTGCGGCATCGATGGGGTCGCGCAGCCGCTGCACGAGGCGGGGAACCCCCACTGGGTCACCACTCTCCCGGGCGCCTACGCTCCAGCACTCCCGCCCGACCCGGCGACGCGTGACTATTACTCTCAGGTGGCGCTGGAGCGCGCGATCCACGTCGGCGCCTCGGAGCCGTTGGTGTGGCTCGAGCGTGCCATGGGAGGCGCGAAGCGCTTCACGCGCGGCGTGGGTGTCGATCGCAATTCGGGGCGCGTCAGCGGCAGGGTTTTGACCCAAGGGCTCGATGCCCTCCCGATCTACGACGAATACGAACCGGCGGGAGGACCGGTGCTCGCGGGCGACGAGGGGCTCGCGTTCAGCGCCATCGAGCAGCGCCTCTATGTGCTGGGCGGCTCGGGTGAAAGCGAAGGCGCCGGCTGGCTCTTGGATCTCGAGGGAACCAGGGCCGGGTGGCGACACTTCTCGATGCCCGACGGGGAGAAGGTCTCCCGAGTGCACGCTGCGGTCTATCGGCACGAGGACCGCTCGGTCTACTTCCTGGATGGAGGCAGCCCGCTGCGGCTCCGCCGTTGGAACGCTCAACGCACCCTGCGTGCCGGGGTGCTGCAGACCATCGCGGAGCTGCCGGAGTCCTGGGATGGCTTTGGGGCCTACGCGCTGATCGCGGGCCCGCGCGGAGAGCTTGGGCTCGTCGCCTACCGCGCGAACGGAGCGAGCTCCTCCAAGGTCGGGCTGTTCCACGCCGACGAGGAGGGGACGTTCGAGCTCGTCAAGATCGCCAGCCCCGCGAGCGACCTGATCGGCCCTCCCATGCTCTCCCCGCTGGGGATTGTCTACACGACCGACGGCGCCAAGGGCTCGAGGCTGCCCTTCGGCGACATGGATCCGCCGGATGGCGCCGAGCTGCCGACCTTCTACCCGCATTGAGGTGAGCCATGGGACGCTACGCACTCTGGCCCCTCCCCGTCCTGGCGGGCCTCGCTTGCAGTGACGAGGGACAGTCGACCACGGGCGGAGCCACCTCCTCCTCCTCGACCTCCGGAGGCGCCGGCGGTGGCGGAGCCTCCGGCTCGACGACAGGGACGGGGGCGGGAGAGCCGGGGTGGTCGCCGGTGCCGTGGTGGGACGGCAACTGCCCGCTTCAAATGGCGGATGACCCCGAGAGCGCGTTCCCTCCACTTGAATGGGGAGCCTGCCCCGCAAATGAAGCCGGCTGCGAGATGCTGGTCAAGAACTGGCCCCAGCGAGGGCCAACGGCATTGGCGCAGCCGGCGGTGCTCCGGACAGCGTCGGGGTACATCTATTCGCTCTATGTGGGCCTGTTCGACTATGAGGTGCGCATACCCCTTGTCGGTATCGATGGGCGAGCGAGTGTGGTCTATCGAACTCCGCCGAACCCGCCGAACCCTGCGTGTCATCCCCTGCAAGTTGAGCCCTACGAGTCGGGCCATTGGTTCGGCAACTGGGTCCTGGGCAGCCAGCCGAAGACGACCTACGTGTTCCAGCCAGAAGGTCTCGACCCGTCCGACGCGCTGGTGCTCCCGCCGCTGGGCCCCAACCAGCAGAAGCGCTCCTCCGAGCAGATCATGGCCATCCAATACGACTTCGGCGTGGCTGCCCGGATCTATGATCGGCAGACGGGCCTCGACTTCCAGTCGCCCGACGACATGGGTGCCACCCTGCCGTGGCCGACAGACGACGCGGCTTTCCTGCTGCTGGTGCCCGCCCCGAACGAGCCGGAGGCGTGGGTCTGGACGCGGGAGCGTGAGGTGTATGAG
The DNA here is from genome assembly GCA_016719945.1 of Polyangiaceae bacterium. Taxonomy (GTDB): domain Bacteria; phylum Myxococcota_A; class Polyangia; order Polyangiales; family Polyangiaceae; genus Xiheicaenibacterium. The sequence goes on from JADJYE010000036.1 coordinate 33,828, forward strand.
CCGCTGATCACCCCGCCGGCAGGGCACGTGGTCGACGTGAAGGCCGACGGGACGAGGCTGGTGTGGATCCAGACTCCGCCGAAGGCGGAGCCTGGCAACGGCGAATGGCCGGCCGGCACGCTGTATTCGTCGGCGTACACCACCGTGCAGGACGAGGTGGTGGCGACCGCGCTGCGCCCGATGCCGCCCACCGGTCCGGGGCCGGAGAGCGCCATCGGCGGGGGGTACTACGCGCTCTACAGCGCCTACACCAACCTCCTCTACGTCGTCCGCCTCAGCGACGGTCGTCAGTGGGTGATGCCCATCCCGCTCGACGAGTTCGGTGCTCTCTTGAACAACGTCTCGTACGTGGATGACACGTACGTCTACTTCAAGACGGGCACGAACATCTTCCGGCAGCGCCTCGACGCCCTCGGTCCCGGCGAGCCGCCGCCGTAGCGCCCACGAGCAGCACCGCGCCGAGGGCGGTATCCGCTCGGCGTGCTGCCTGCCCTGCTACGCTCTGCCTCGTCATGCCCCTCCTCCCGATCGCGGTGGTGCTGCTCGCGCTCCTTTTGCTGCTGGTGCTGATGGGCATCAAGCAGATCAATCAGTGGGAGACCGCGCTCAAGTTCACCCTCGGCAAATACAGCGGGCGGGCGGAGCCCGGGCTGACCCTCGTGGTCCCGATCTTCCAGCAGCTCAGGCGGATCGACATGCGCACGCGCAACCGCGATCTGCTCCGGCAGATGGTGATCACGCGAGACAACGTGACGACGATGGTCGACGCGGTCGTCTACTACCGCGTGATCGATCCCGAGAAGGCCTCGCTCGCCGTCGAGAACTACGAGGCGGCCGTGAAGGATCGCGCGAAGGTCGTGCTCCGCGACGTGGTCGGCGAGACGCCCCTCGATCAGCTCCTCGCGCATCGCGAGGAGGTCGCGGCGAAGGTGAAGGCGCACGTCGAGACGGTGGTCAACCAGTGGGGCCTGCACGTCGAGCTGATAGGCCTGCAGGACGTGCAGCTGCCGCCGCAGATGCAGGAGGTCCTCGCCAAGGCGGCGATCGCCGAGCGGGACCGCAAATACGTCATCATCAAGAGCCAGGCCGACGTCGAGAGCGCGAAGAACTTCGCGCAGGCCGCCGAGATCTTGATGAGCTCGCCGGGTGCGATGGAGCTGCGTCGCTTCGAGACGCTCGCGAACCTCGCGCAGAGCGGCGCGACCAAGGTCGTCTTCGATCTGGCCAAGCCGTACGACGCGCCCGATCAGGCTCGGAAGATGGCGCTCGCCGCGGCCGAGACCACCGGGGAGATCGCGCCGCGCGCCCAGCGGACGGGCCTCGCCTCGGTGGATCACGCGACCGTAGAGCAGGCCGAGTACGAGGCGCAGGCCGTCGCCGAGGCGCAGGTCGAGCTCACCGCGCAGCAGCGCCGCCGCGGCTGATGGTCGCCGACCCGCGGCCCGCGCTGCGAGAGGCGGTGGCTCGGCTGCTGGTGGCCTCGGGGCGTGACGATCTCTCGGCGGTGGTCGCGGGGGCCGAGATCGAGCTGTGCGCTGGCGCGGAGATGTGGTCGATCGGGGCGCGCGAGGTGGCCGCCCAGCGGCTCGCGCTGCTGGTGACGCCCGCGCTCTACGCGCGCCTGCAGGGGACCGCCGACCTGCAGGCGATCCGCGACGCGTTCGCCACGGTGGTGCGCTCGTTCGACACCGAGCTCGCGGAGTTCGCGCTCTTCGTCAGCCTCCCGTCCCTGCAGGGAGGGTGGGGGCACGCGTATCGAAGCGCGCCCGTCTCGGATCGACCCGAGCCCACCCCTGACGCCGTCCGGTCTGCGGCGATCGCGCTTGCGGAGGCCTACGGCCGAGACGAGGACGCTCGCGCGCTCGCGCGCAGCTCGCTCGAGGTGGGCGTGACCGGCGACCCCGACGGCTCGCTGCGCAAGTGGATGGTCCGCCTCGAGCCGGATGACTTCGTCGCCGTGGATCGCTCGCTCGAGCGCAGCTCCTTCCTGGAGCGAGTGCTGCGAATCGCGGCCGCGGGGGTGACCGTCCAGGTGGGCGAGGTCGTGCTGTCCTGTCGCGCGCCGTGATGGCTGGCGGGGGAGTGCTACGCTCGAACGGCGCGTGAAAGGCGACCCGGAGAGCTTCGAAGCCACGTTCCGACGGCGCGCGTCCGCGGTCCGGCGGCGGCTCGTCCAGCGCGCGACGCTGACAGGCCTCGCGCTGGGCCTGACGGCCGCCGTCCCTGGCGCGGCCGCGGCGTGGCTCTTGCGCGCCGAGGGGCGCCTCCTCGCCCCGCTCGTGGCGGCCGTGGTCTTCGGGCTCGCGGGGGCTGTGCTCGCGCACGCGCGGCGCGCGCTCTCCGACGTCCAGCTCGCGCTCTACCTCGATCGCCGGCTCGGCTCCGAGGAGCTGATCACGAGCGCGCTGTCTGCCAGCCCCGACGCGGTCTCGGCGCCCTCGCTGCGCGCGCGCGCCGGCCTCCTGCTCGGCTCGGCCCCGCGGTCTCGCGCGCTCCCCCAGCTCTTCGCGTGGCACCACCTGGTCGCGCCGCTCTCGGGCGCTGCGCTCGTCGCCGTCTCATGGCTTCCGGCGCGGCCTTCTCCGCCTGCTCCCTCGGCTGCCCCTGGCGCGGAGGTCGTGGTGCTCGAGTCGGCGCCCGAGCTAGAGCGCGCCATCGAGGAGCTCGCCGGGCTGCGCGCGACCGATCCGGAGAAGGAGGAGCGCCTGCGCGCGCTCGAGGAGCGCGCGCGCGCGCTGAGAGAGCGCCTCAAGCAGGGCGCGCCACGTCGCGAGGTCCAGTCGGAGCTCGCGGAGCTCACCGACGCGCTCGCCGCTGAGCGGTTGGGCGCGGCGAGCGAGGAGCGCCGCGGGCTCGAGGCGGCCCTCGCCGAGCTCGAGGCGCCCGAGCTGAAGGGCGCCAAGCGCGCGCTCGCCGCGGGGGACGCGCGCGCCCTCGACGAGGAGACGAGCCGCCTCGCTCGTTCCGCGGATCCAAAGGAGCGTGCCCGCGCGAAGGACGCCCTCGACGCGGCGGCCCGCGCCGCGAGCGAGGAGGGCGCCGCCGAGCTCGGGCGCGCGCTCGAGGAGCAGCGGCGCCGCTTCGAGGCCGCGGAGCGGGCGGCCGCGACGGAGCGCGCGCTCGCCGAGGCCCTCGACGGCTCCCTGTCCCCCGAGGCGTCTCGAGATCGACAGCGAGCGCAGGAGGCAGGCGATCCCGCCGCCGCGCGCCGGCTGGCGAGCGCCCTCGCGGAGGCGGTCTCCAAGCTCACGAAGGAGCAGCGGGAGGCGCTCGCGAAGCGCCTGAAAGAGCAGGCAGAGCGAGGCGGGAGGGAAGGAGAGCCGCCGACCGACGAGCAGCGCGCGGCGCTCGAAGAGCTCGCGAAGAGCCTGGAGTCGGAGCAGGGTCAGAAGGAGCTTGCGGAGCGGCTCGAGCAGCTCTCCCAGCTCCCGGAGCCGTCCGAGAGCGCGGCGTTCGACCAGGGGCTCGCGCGCGCCGCCGACGCGCTCGACGGTCTCAAGCAAGAGCTCGGTGAAGCCGGAGGTGCCGCTGCACCCTCTGGCTCACCCGCAGGGACGAAGCCCGGAGCTGGCTCGTCGCCCGGGCTCGGCGGCAGCGGAGACCCGGGGGGTCCCGCCGCGCCAGGCGGCGACGGCGCGCCTGGGCCGACGAAGAAGTTGCCTGGCCCTGGCTCCCCGCCGGTCGCCGCGTCGGGCGCGCCGCTGCGCGTCCCCGGCAAGCCCGGTCCCGGCCTCCCGGGGGAGCTGACGAGAGTCGGGCGCACCCCTTCCGAGCCCGGTGAGGTCGCCAACGTGCGCGGGTCTGGCGCCCTCGGTGAGGTCGCCGACCAAGAGATCGGCGGCGTCTCTCGGAGCGACGTGCCGGAGGAGTACCGCGACCAAGTGGGGCGTTACTTTCGCCCGTGAGCCCGCGTAACCTCTCGAGCGCGCGCATGGCCGAGCCCTCGAACGAGTTCGAAGAGAGCCTCGAGCGTGCCCGCGCGACGAGCGAGCGCCTGCGCGCGGCCGTCGCGTCGGTCCTCGTCGGCCAGCGCGCCGTGGTGGACGAGGTCCTGTGGGCGCTCGTCGGCGGAGGTCACGTGCTGCTCGAGGGCGCGCCGGGCCTCGGCAAGACGCTCCTCGTGCGCACCCTCGCCGCGTGCCTCGATCTGCATTTCTCGCGCATCCAGTTCACGCCCGACCTGATGCCGAGCGACGTGACCGGGACCAACGTCCTCGTCACCGACGAGCGGGGCGCGAGGAGCTTCGCGCTCCACAAGGGCCCGATCTTCGGCCAGATCGTCCTCGCCGACGAGATCAACCGCGCGACCCCGAAGACGCAGAGCGCGCTGCTCGAGGCGATGCAGGAGCACGCGGTGACGATCGCCGGCACGCGCCACGCGCTCGAGGAGCCGTTCTTCGTCCTCGCCACCGAGAACCCCATCGAGATGGAGGGCACCTACCCGCTGCCCGAAGCGCAGCTCGATCGGTTCCTGCTCAAGGTGTTGATCGGCGCGCCGACCGAGGACGAAATGACGCAGATCCTCGCGCGAACGACCGGCCACGCGCAGGCCCCACCGGAGCGCGTCGTCGACAAGGCCGAGCTGCTCGCGCTGCAGGCCTCGTGCCGAGACGTCGCCGCAGCGGAGCCCATCTTGCGCTACGCCTCGCGGCTCGTCGCGGCGAGCGATCCGGCGAGCGGCGCTGCGCCGAAGATCGTGAGGTCGGCCGTGCGCTACGGCGCCGGCGTCCGCGGCGCGCAGTCGCTCGTGCTCGCGGCGAAGGCCGCCGCGCTGCTCGCAGGTCGAGCGCACATCGCCTTCCAAGACATCGCCAAGGTGGCCTTGCCGGTGCTGCGTCACCGCATCATCCGCTCGTTCGAGGGGGAGGCCGACGGGGTCGCGACCGACGACGTCGTCCGAGCCCTGCTCGAGGCGATCCCGACGGTCGACGACAAGGTCGCGAAGGTCGCGGGCTCGTGACGAGGCGGCTCTTCGTCCTCGTCGCCGCGCTGCTCGCCCTCTGGCCGCTCACAGCGCGCGCGCAGCAGCCCGGCTTCGAAGTCGGCGTCCTGGGCGGGCCGACCCCGCTGACGTACGCGCCCGGAGTGATCGAGGTCTTCGCGCGGATCGACAACCCGGGCGGCTCGACCCTCGCGGGCGCGCTCGTCGTCACGCAGCTCTACCAGGAGCACGAGATCGGGCGGGTCGAGTTCTCGGCGAGCCCGGGCGGCGCCGCGCTCGTCCGCCTGCCGCTGGCGGCGGACGGGTTCGAGCTCGTCGCCGAGGTCCGAGTCGGCGCGGCCCCGCTGTTCTCGCAGACCCTCACGGCCTCGCGGCGCGCGGCCGTCCGCGTGTTCGACGCCGCCGAGCCCTCACGCCTGCGCGGTGCGCTCGCCGCCACCTCGATCTTCCTGAGGGCGCCACCCCCGGGCGCCCCGCGCACGGGCACGATCATCGAGGTCGCGTCGCCCCCGGTCGACGCCTCGACCGGCGCGCCCATCTTGCCGACCTACGTCTCGAGCTGGCACGGCGTGTCCCTGATCCACATCACGGCCTCGGGGCTCACGCGGCTCACTCCGGAGGAGCTGCTCGCGCTGACCGGTCACGTGCTGGCGGGGGCCACGCTCGCCGTCGCCATCGAGCGGCCCGAGGACCTCCGCTCGCCCGTCGTCGCGCGGCTGGTCGGCGGCACCCCTCGCGCGGAAGACGACACCAACGCGGCGAGCCGCGAGCGCTTCGAGCTGCCGATCGCCGGACCTGTCGACTCCTTCGACTGGATGGTGACGCCTCCCGGCGTTCGCTTCCGGGCGTACGAAGGCGGCAACCTTTCGCCCAACGTGTTCGGCGCGGCCGCGACCTACGGCCTCGGCGAGGTCGTGCTGCTGGGCTTCGACACGCTCAGCGCCGACGTCGCCTCGGCACCGTGGACGCGGGTGAGGCTCGCCGAGCTGGCTCGCCGCGCGAACTCCCGCGCGGGCACCGCCGCGGTTCGCCCGGGCGACAGCGCCACTCCCGCGGGAGGGCCACCGGCCACGTTCGTGACCGAGCCCGTCGCGCGGCTGCTCGACCCTGGGGTCGGGGCGCAGTGGGGCATCGGCGTCGCCTCGCTCTTCCTGTGCGGGTACGCGGTGCTCGCCGGACCCATCTCCTTCCAGCGCGCCAAGAAGGCTGGGCGCCCGCTCCGCGCCCTGCTCGTGCTCCCCCTCTTGTCTGCGCTGGCGTTCCTGTTGATCGTCGCGTTCGGGTTCATCGCGAAGGGTACGAGCGTCCGGGCGCGGGAGGTCGTCTTCGTCGAGGCGGGGGCGGGCATGAGCACCGGCGCCGCCCGGCGGTATCGAGGGTTCTTCTCTCCGTTCAGCCAGACGGTCTCGGTCAGGCCCCGGGCGCAGACGAACACGATCGACACCTGGGGCGTCTCGGAGCGCCGCTCCTTCGTCGTCGACGGCCAGGGCGTGCGCGTTGAGGGCGTCGAGGCGCCGCCGTCGGAGACCGTCATCTTCACCGAGGACGGTCTGTTCGCGATCGGCGACGGCGTCTCCATCGTCAGGGAGGGTTCTGAGCTCGCGATCGAGAACCGGACCCCCTGGGAGCTGCGCGCCCTGATCCTCCGGGCGAGCCCTGGAGACGTCCGCTACCTGCAGCGGCTCGGCCCCGGCGCGCGCGTCGTCTCCTCCGCGATGGAAGTGAGCGCCAACCTCGAGCAATGGGAGAGCCGGGCGACCCTCGACCCGAGCGAGCCGCTCGGCGGCTACGAGATCACCAGCGAGCTCGAGCAGCGCGGCGAGAGCGAGCTCGCGCCCATCTGGGCTGCGCTCGGCCAGACCGCGAGAGGGCCGTTCGGCCCGGGTGGTTCGGCCGAGACGCTGCCTGCGGTCAACTGGCTCCCGAGCTCCACCCCGGTGCTGCTCGCGCTCGCCGTCGAGGAAGGTGGCAGCGACTCCGGCGTGCCGCGTGAGCGCGCGGTGATCGCCCTCCGGATCGTCGGCTTGGGGGCGGCCCAGTGACCGCCGCGATTCGCGTGCGTCACCTGTGGCACCGGTTCGGCGCCTTCGAGGTGCTGCGCGACGTGAGCTTCGAGGTCGGGCGCGGCGAGATCTTCGGCTTCATCGGGCCGAACGGCGCCGGCAAGACGACGACCATCAGGGTCATGGCGACCCTGCTCGAGCCCACCGCCGGGCGCGTGGAGATCGAGGGGGTCGACGTGACCCTCGACCCAGACTCGGTGCGCCGCGCGCTCGGCTACATGCCCGATCACGCGGGCATCTATGAGCGGGTGACCGTGCGCGAGTACCTCGAGTTCTTCGCGGACGCCTACGGCGTGAAGGGCGCGTCGGTCGTCGACGCGGTCCTCGAGCTCACCGACCTCGGCCGCATCACCGACAAGGTGGTGGCCACCATGTCGAAGGGTCAGAAGCAGCGGCTCCAGCTCGCGCGCATCCTGTTGCACGACCCGAGCGTGCTCATCCTCGATGAGCCCGCGAGCGACCTCGACCCGCGCGCGCGCATCGAGATGCGAAACCTGCTGATGGAGCTGAGGAGCCTCGGCAAGACCATCCTCCTGTCGAGCCACATCCTCACCGAGCTCTCCGACGTGTGCACCTCCGTCGCCATCCTCGAGCGCGGGCAGATCGTCGTCGCTGGCCCGATCGCCGATATCGCGGCCCGCTTCGAGGCCCAACGGGCTGGCGTCGCCGTGGGCGCCGCGCACACCGAGGCGGCGCCGCGAGACCGGCGCCGCGTGAAGCTGCGGACCCTCGGCGCGCCCGAGGCGGCCGCGGACGCGAGCCGTGCCGCGGCGGGCGTCGTCGACGTCGAGGTCTCCGGCGGCCTGCTCCTCGTCACGCTCGCTGGGGGTGATGCGCTCGTCGCCGGGCTCGTCGAGCACCTCGTGCGGAGCGGCGTCGGCGTGGTCGGCGTGGAGCAAGAGCGCAACGAGCTAGAGCGGATCTTCCTCGAGGCCACGAAGGGAGACATGCATTGAGCGACGCCGCTCCCGGCGAGCCGCGCGCGGCGCCGCGACCGACCCACCCGCTCGCGGCGTGGCTCGAGCGCGTGTTGCGCGACCCCAACCCCATCCTGATGCGCGAGCTGAGGCAGTCGGCGCGCCTCGTCCGCACGCCGTTCATCCTCATGGGCCTCACGATCGTGATGACGCTCATCATCGCGGGGGTCGGCGGCAGCGTCGCTCAGAGCGCGCGCCCGGCGCTGGTGGGGCAGGCGCTCTTCCACGCGTTCTTCTCGATCGCCTTCTTCGTCGTCGCGTGGGCCGGCCCCGCTGTCGCGGCGAACGCGATCGCGTCCGAGCGGGAGGGGCGCACCTGGGAGGCCTTGTTGCTCACGGGCATGAGGCCTGTCGAGATCGCGCGTGGGAAGTTCCTCGCCGCGTTCGTGGCGGTCGCCTCGTACATCGTCTCGGTCGCGCCCGTGGGCGGGCTGTGCTTCCTGTTCGGAGGCGTCGATTTCCTCGAGGTGATGATCGCGTTCTTCTATCTCTTCGTCTTCGCCGCGCTGTCCGTCGCCTTTGGCCTCGCCGTGAGCTCCAAGCTCGCCACGTCGCGAGGCGCGATCGTGGTGACCTTGCTGCTCGCCGTACCGATCAGCGGCATGGCGTTCGGCATGTTCGGCCCTGCTCTCGGCGCTGGCATCCACGAGCTGTGGAGCCGCGTGCCGCAGGGCGTCCCCGTCTGGCTGCCGCTGGCGTACGTGCGCGGAGAGCTCGGCCAAGAGTACGTCCTCATCCTCATCGTCGCGCCGATCGTCGGCATCGCGCTCCCAGGCTGGTTTCTGTACGCCTCGATGGTCGCGAACCTCACCGAGCCGAGCGACGATCGCTCGTCGGGCCTCAAGAGGTGGCTGATCGGCACGACCCTGGTCTTGCTCGCCGCGGCGATCGCCGGGCAGGTCAGCATGAGGACCGCCGACGCCGCCGCCATCGCGTTCATCGTCGAGCTCATGCTGCTGCTGCTGTTCTTCATCTTCGCGGTCGGCGTGTTCATGGGCGAGCCGCTCGGAACGTCGAGGAGGGTGCGCCACCGCTGGGCGCGCGAGGGGACCTCGGCGCTCGCGCGCTGGCTCGGGCCGTCGATGGAGCGCACGTTCGTGCTCCTGCTCGCCGGCGCCGTGGCGTCGATGGCCATCCTCGGCGTCGTGACCTTTTCCTCGGCGGCCTGGCGCAGCACCACCGCCTCCGCGTTCGAGTACACGGCGCTCTCGCGGTTCGGCGGCTACGTCTGTGGGTTTTGTCTGTTCTGCATCGGGCTGGGCGCGTGGCTCCGCTCGCGGTCGAACAACCTGTTCGGTGTCCGGCTGCTCTATGCGGTCATCCTGGGCGGGCTCGCCGTCGTTCCGTGGATCGTCGCCGCCCTCTTCGGCCTGGCCTCGAGGGGGAGCGACGCCGCCCTGCTGCTCGCCGCGCCTTCTCCGTTCTTCATCTTCGTTCTGCTCGACAGCCAGCCCCCCGATGCCGCTCACGAGGTCGGGGTGGCGCTGTCCCTGCTCTGGGCGGCCAGCGGGCTTTCGCTGTTCGTCGCGGGCGCGCGCACGGCGCGGGGAGCGCTGGCTGCGTGGGACCGGCAGGTCGCCGCCGAGCAAGATATCTACGACCACGAAGACTCGGCCGCCGGGCAGGCTCCCGTGCCCAGCGACGGCGCGCCCGCCCCGGAGCCAGGAGACTCGGCCCCGGTTCCCTGACGCCTCGCGGTCCGCGCCGTGCTAGGTCACGCGCGTCCGAATGCGCCGCACGGTCCGCGCCCTCTCGACGTTCCTCCTCGCCGTCCTCCCGTTGACGATGGCGTCGACCTTCTCCGCGCGAGAGGTGGCCGCCGCGCCGACGGCGCACAAGAGCAGCGCCAAGAAGTCCGGGGGGGACGACAAGAAGAAGTCGAAGAAGGTCGACTTCAGCAAGCTCGAGCAGCTCTCCCGCTTCACGACGAAGTTCAAGTGTTGCGAGCCGCGCAGCAAGAACATCGCGCGCATCGCGAAGCTGATGGACGGCGTGGTCGTGGAGCCGGGGCGCGCCTTCAGCGTCAACCATTTCATCGGCGCTCGAACCGAGGACAAGGGCTTCGTGCTCGCCCCCAGCATCCTCGACCTCGAGTACACCGAGACCGTCGGTGGGGGCGTCTCGCAGTTCGCGACGACGCTGTACAACGCCCTCTACGACGCGGGTTTTCCCGTCCTCGAGCACAAGCCTCACAGTCACTACATCTCGCGCTACCCCGACGGCGTCGAGGCCACGCTGTCGTGGCCTGGGCCCGACCTCGTGTTCAAGAACGACTCGGCGGCCCCGCTGGTGATCAAGACCGTCGTCGCGCGCGATCAGATCACGGTGAAGCTGTACGGCCTCACGCCGGGGCGGAAGGTCGAGCGCAAGCGCCCGGTCGTCCTCGAGCGCAGGGCGCCTCCCACCGAATTCGTCGCCGATCGCAGCGTGCCTCCTCGCAAGGAGAAGGTCGAGCGACCCGGTGCGCCTCGCAAGAGCGTCCAGGTCACCAGGGTCGTCGAGAACCCGGGCGGCAAGCGCCGCGTCGACGAGGACATCGTCGTCTACCTGTCGTCCAAGCGGGTCGTGCGCGTGCACCCGTGCCGCCTGCCGAAGGGCCACAAGGACTACACGGGCGAGAGCTGCTTCCCGAAGAAGAAGGCGAAGAAGGCCTCTGCTGACAAGAGCGGGGCCGCGGCGAAAGACCGGGACTAGCGGCGAAGCGAAAGGGGAGCCCGCCGGTCTTCGGCGAGAGCCTCCCGTCCCCAGGGTCCCGCAGCCGCGACGACGTGAATGAGCGCGCCTCGGGAAGAATCGGGTGCGTCCTCGGGCGAGCGCGGCTACGAAACGGTGCATGCTGCGAGCGAAGATCCTGGGCCTCGGTTCCTACGTTCCTGACCGAGTGGTCACCAACGAGGAGCTGGCGTTCCTCGACGAGAAGCACGTGCGCCAGCCCGAGCGACAGAGCGAGACGACCGACGCGTGGGTCCGCAAGCGCACCGGCATCGAAGAGCGCCGCTACGTCGCCAACGACGGCGAGACGGCGACGAGCGATCTCGCCCTGCACGCCGCGCGCCGCGCGCTGGATGACGCCGGGGTCACCGCGGAGGAGATCGACTGCATCATCCTCGGGACCCTGAGCCCCGACATCCATTTCCCAGGCACCGCGATCTTCCTCCAGCGCAAGCTCGGCATCGCCCGGGAAGACGGCTGCGCCTGCTACGACATCCGGCAGCAGTGCAGCGCGTTCCTCTATGGGATGCAGATGGCCGACGCCTTCATCCGCTCCGGCATTCACAAGAGGGTGCTGCTCGTCGGCGCCGAGCTGCACAGCCACTCGCTCGACTACACGTCGCGCGGCCGCGACGTGACCGCGCTGTTCGGCGACGGAGCCGGGGCGATGGTGCTCGGCCCCGAGGAGACCGACGACCCGCGCGCCGGCGTGCTCTACACGAAGGTCGGCGCAGACGGCACGGGCGCCTGGGATCTCCACCTCAAGGTCTTCGACGTGCGCAAGATGCCCCACTTCCTGCGCGACGAGGAGACGCACGACCCGAAGAACGTCTACCCGCAGATGGACGGCAAGCGAGTCTTCCTCAACGCCGTGCGCGCGATGTGCATGACGACCAAGGCGGCGCTCGAGCAGCTCGGCCTCACGTGGGCCGACGTCGACTGGTTCGTACCGCACCAGGCCAACCTGCGGATCAACGAGGCGGTGGTGCAATACGCCGAGATCCCTCCCGAGAAGGCCCTCAACAGCATCCAGGTCTACGGCAACACCACCGCCGCCACGCTCCCCCTCACCATCGATCACCACCGCAAGAAGGGCACCGTGAAGCGCGGTGATCTCATCCTGTCGAGCGTCTTCGGGGCTGGGTTCACCTACGGCGCTGCGGTCTATCGCTTCGGGTGATGGGTCGCCTCCTGGCGACTGTCGAACGCTCGACGGCTTCCTGCTCGGCTGCCAGGCAGACCCCCGACCCGGGCCGAAAGCGCCGCGTAATCTTCTACGCACCGTCGTCGAAAAGCTGACAGAGGACTTGCCTCGGATTTGCTTTCGGGGCATTCGTGCCGTCGTCCATGGAGTCCGCCCTCTCCCTCGAGCCCTCTTCGCTGCGGGATTCGACGAACCCCCCGGCTTCGGTGCCCCCCTCCCCCAAGGCCGCGGCGGCCAAGGCCGCGGCCGCTGCGCGCGCCGCGGAGGGCCGAGCGCTCGTCGAGTCGACGAAGGCCTACACCGACGAGGACGTCGCGCAGAGCTGGCGCCACCTCACCGTCGTGATCCTCGCCATCGCGGCGTTCACCTCGGTCGCAGCGCTCGCGCCCTACTGGCCGGTTCGCCTTGCGGCGGCCGTCGTCGACGGCCTGCTCATCGTCAGGCTGTTCATCGTCTACCACGACTTCATGCATGGCGCGATCCTGCGGGGGTCGCGCGCAGCGAAGCTGATCTTGAGCGTGTATGGCGTGCTCGTGATGGCACCGCCGAGGGTCTGGAAAGAGACGCACAACTATCACCACGCGCACACCGCGCAGATCGTCGGCTCCCACATCGGCTCGTTCCCTGTGGTGACCGTCGAGATGTGGAAGAAGATGCGCGGCGTCGACCGGCTCAAGTACCGCATCGTCCGCCACCCGCTCACCATCCTCTTTGGGTACGTGCCGATCTTCATGATCGGGATGTGCGTCAACTCGCTGCGAAAATCGGTGGTTCGCTACTGGGACTCAGCCGTCGCGCTCGCGGTCAACTGGGGGATGACTGCCGTCTTGATTTGGCAGTTCGGCCTGGCCACTGCGTTCTTCGCGTACATCCTGCCGCTCATGGTGGCGACCGCCGCCGGCGGCTACCTCTTCTACGCGCAGCACAACTTCCCCGACATGGCGCTGCAGCCCCGGCACGAGTGGACGTACGCGAAGGCGGCCCTCGAGTCGTCGTCGTTCATGCCGATGGGCCCGGTGATGCAGTGGTTTACCGGCAATATCGGCTTCCACCACGTGCACCACCTGAACCCGCAGATCCCTTTTTATCGGCTGCCCGAGACCATGGCGTCGATGAAAGAGCTGCAGTCCCCGGGGCAGACGAGTCTCAAGCCGTGGGACGTGTGGAAGTGCCTGAGCCTCAAGCTCTGGGATCCCACTGCGAACAAGATGGTCGGTTATCCGTGACTGTCGATTGACAGGCTCGGGTCGGGTGTGGTTCGTGGACGCTGTGCAGAACCCCCTCCAGAACGACATCCGCAAGCTCGTCGACAACTTCGTCACCGAGCTCGAAGCTCTCTTCCGCCAGCGGGCCTTGGCCACCGTCATGACCGCCCTGAGCAGCGGCGCTCGGCCCGCCGCCCGACCGGCCCCTGCCGCGAGGAAGGTGGCCGCGAAGGCTGCCCCCGCCCCCAAGGCGAGCGCCCAGCGCCCTCCGACCGGTCGGGTGAAGGCCGCCGGCAAGCGCGTCCGCCGTTCCCCCGAGCAGCTCGAGTCGGTCGCCAACGCCATCGCCGACTACGTCGCGCAGCACCCGGGCCAGCGCGGCGAGCAGATCAAGGCCGCGCTCAAGCTGCGAACCAACGATTGGGCGCTTCCAGTGAAGAAGCTGCTCGACGAGGGGCGCATCACCGCGAAGGGCGAGAAACGCTCGACCACCTACAGCATCAAGTCCTCGAAACCGGGCAGTAAATAGGCGCCTGTCGCAGGCGCTTGGGCGTACCTGGCGCGGTGGCCCTGGCCAAGTGACTAGCGCGCGGGCGTCATGCCGGCGCAACAAATTCAGCACGTTCCCGCCGCCGATCGAGGGGGCGAATCGGCGGGGGCGAACGTACGTCCATCAGACCAGCTCCGCGGCACCGCGGGGCCGTTGAGCTCAGCCTTCACGGAGATAGAACATGCTTGGATCGGTCAGGACCTTGTCGGTCGCGCTCGCCATGACGGTCGGCGCTGCGGGTTGCATCCTCGTCGACACCGACGGGGACGAGATTGGCGGCTTCGGCGAGGGGGGTTCGTCGGGCAACTCCATCGGCGGCTTCGGTGAGGGTGGGGGCACGGTCGACTGCCTCGATGACTTCGGCTCGCCGGAGTCGTGCTTCACCGACTGTGAAGGTGTGTCGAACTGCAACGGCGTCGACTACTTCAAGGCCGGCGTCGCCGAGGAGCTCGTCGCCTGTCTCAACACCCTGAACCCCTCGACCTGCACGTTCATCGACGACGTCATCAACACGTGCACGATCGATGCTCTCTCGGCCGCGTGTTACGACGACGACTCGGGCTTCTATTGCAGCGACATCGCCACCGCCTGCGGGGTCGTGGACGACAGCGTCTGGCAGACCGAGTGCGGACCGTACCTCGACGGGCTGAGCGTCTCCGGCAAGGACGTGTTCTCCGCCTGTCAGATCGACGCCTGCAACGGCGGCGAGGGCGTTGACCTCGGGTCTTGCCTCTTCGTCCTCTACCCCTGAGGCGCGCTCGACCGGGTCGGGCGGCGGTGTAGGCTCTCCCCCGTGGGAGCCTCTCGTTGAAATCCCTGCTCGACCCGGCCTTCGTCGCCGAGCTCGAGGTGCTGCGCAGGCGCCTCGAGGTTCGCGCGCGGTCTGGCCGCATGGGCGAGCGGGGGGCTCGGCGCCGAGGGGCGTCGGTCGAGTTCGAAGACCACCGTCCATACGCGCCGGGTGACGACCTGCGGCGCATCGACTGGGCAGCCTACGCCCGCTCTGGCGAGCCCGTTCTCAAGTTGTTTCGCGCAGACGAGGACGTCGTCGTGCGCCTCGTCTGCGACGCGTCGCTCTCGATGCGGGTGGGGAACCCATCGAAGCTCGAGGCCGCGAAGCGCATCGCGGCGGCCATCGGCTACATGGCCCTCGCGGGCGGGGAGCGAGCGCAGCTCGTCGAGGCGACGGACCGCGCCGCGATCCGAAGCGCCTCTAGCCGCGGAAAGGCCGGGTTGGCTGCGCTCTTGCGTGCGGTCTCGGAGGTCGGGCCCTCAGGCAAGACCGATCTCGGGGCCGCGATCGACGCCGTGTTGCGCCGCTCCGGGCGCCCGGGTGCGCTCGTCGTCATCAGCGACTTCTTCGATCCAGGCCCGGTGATCCCCGCGCTGACCAAGGCGAGCGCGGCGGGGCACGACGTCTCGCTCGTCCAGGTGCTCGCGCCCGAAGAGCTCGACCCGACGCTCGAGGGCGACCTCACGCTGCAAGACGTCGAGACCGGCGACGTGCTCGACGTGACGGTCGACGGGGCGGCGATCCTCGCCTACCGCGACCGCCTCCACCAGCTCTTCTCTGGGCTTCGCGCGCACGCGAGGCGGTTCGGCTCGGCGTATGTCCGCGCGTTGAGCGATGGGCCGCTCGAGCCGGTCGTCCGCGGCTTCGTAGCCAAAGAGGTCGCCTGATTTGGAGGGCCTCCGCCTCCTCGCGCCCACGGGCCTCTTCGCGCTAGGGCTGCTCGCGCCGCTCGTCCTTCTCTACGTCCTCAAGGTCCGGCGCAAGCGCGCCCTCGTGTCGTCGGCGTGGCTCTGGGGTCTGCGAGCCGACGATACGCTGGCCCGCTCTCCGTTTCGGCGTCTCATCGCGCAGACCTCGCTCCTGCTGCAGATCCTCGCGCTCGTGTTGCTCGCGCTCGCGGCGTCGAGGCCCGCGACGCTCGGAGAAGAGGCCCAGTCCTCCCACGTTGCGCTGGTGCTCGACGTGAGCGCCTCGATGCAAGCGCGCGGTCGAGACGGGCGGGCGACCTTCGAGCTCGCGAAGGCCGAGGCGCTGGCGGTGCTCGATGGCCTGCCGCCCGGAGCGCGCGCCATGGTCGTCGAGGCAGGAGCGGAGGCGCGAGTGCTGACCCCGCTCGAGTCCGATCGGACGAGGGTGCGCGCCGCGATCGAGCAGCTCTCGAGCCACGACACCGAGGGCGACCTGACGGCCGGCGTCGCGCTCGCGGTCGACCGACTCTCCAGCCTGACGGGGGCGAAGGTGATCGCGATCACCGACGGCCACTTGGCGTCGCCGCTCGCGCTCGAGGCACCCGCGGTCCCGGTCGAGGTGGTGAGGGTGGGCGAGCGCGTCGACAACGTCGCCATCGTCCGCGCGGACCTCCGGGTCGCGAGCCTGTCGGGCGGGCGCGAGGAGGCCGAGGCGCTCGTCTCGGTCACCAACTTCGGAGCCGCGCAGCGGGAGGTGTTCGTCACCACGCGACGGCTCGGCTCGAGCGACGTCCTCGACGCTCGCAGGCTGCTGCTCGCGCCCGGAGAGAAGGCCCCCGTCGCGCTCCGCTTCGACGTCGCGCGCGCGGACTATGGGGAGCTGGTCTCGTTCGAGCTCTCGCCGGGCGACGCGCTGACCGTGGACGATCGGGCGGCACTCGCCATCCCGCGCGGCCGCCGCCTCGGCGTCAGGCTCGCAGGACGGAGCGGCCCCGGGCTGGCGTGGCTCGAGCGGGCGCTCGCCGCAGACGAGCAGATCGTGCTCGTCGAGGGCGGCCCGGGCGAAACGGGCGACGACGAGGACCTGCTCGTGTCGTTTGGTGAGTGTCCGCCCGAGTCGCACCAGGGCGACGCCCTCGTCGTCGCTCCGCCGCCCGGGACATGTCTCGGCGTGCGCGTCGGCGAGCTCGTCGAGTCACCCGTGGTGACCTCGTTCGAAGGTCCCGACCCACGCATGCGCTTCGTCGACCTCGGCGACGTACGCCTCGCGAGAGGGTCTCTCCTCTCTCCGCCCAGCCCGTCCATGGCGCTGGTTCGAGCCGGGCCTGGCGCGCTCGTCGTGGACGCATCGACCACGTCCCGCGCGGTGACGATGCTGGGCTTCGACCCAGGCGAAAGCACGTGGCCGCTCAAGGCCTCCTTCGTCCTGTTCGTGCGCAACGTGGCGGAGCTCACGCGCGCTCGACGCGCAGCGGCGGTCGCCCCCAGCGCCCGCGCCGGAGAGCCCATCACGTTGATCGCCCCGCGCGGCGCTGTCACCGTCGCCGCGACCGACCCGCGCGGCGGGGCCGTCGACGCCACGCTGCGGGACGGGGTCGCTGTCCTGCCCCCGGCTCGCGTCGCGGGCGTGTACCGGGTCACGTTCGATGCCCAGGAGGCAGGGGCGAGGTCGGTCCCCGTGAACCTCACGAGCGCTCGGGAGAGCGACCTCGACCGCGCGGACGACGTCCCCTCGCTCGCCGGCGTCGTGGGCCGCGCCGCTCGCGAGGCGCCGAGGGGGCACCGAGAGCTCGGGTGGGGCTTGGCGCTCGTCGCGCTCGCGATCGTCGTGCTCGAGGTCTGCTGGTTCCTCTCGCGCTCTCGAGGCGGAGCGAGGGCCCCCGCGCGGCGGCCCCGCCCCGCGCTGCTGGTCGGCTTGCTCCTGTCGCTCGCGCTGGTCGGGTACGCCCTCGCGACCCGTCGAGGTTGGGTCCAACCGACGTGGGCGAGGCTCTCTCGTCCCAGTCTGGTGTTCGTCGCGCCCCTCGCGCTCGGTCTGCTCTCGTGGGCCGCGCGTCGGTTCACGCGCCGGGGAGCGCGGGCCCACGTCGAGGAGGCCCTGATCGCGGTCGTCGCGCTGTCGCTCTCGCTGGCCACGATCGGCGTCGAGATCGGACGCACCCTCGACAAGATGACGGTCATCTTCGTCATCGATCGCAGCCGCTCCATCGATCTCGTCCCTGGGGGCGCCGATCTCGCCGTCCGCGAGCTGCCGCTCGCCGAGCAGCACATGCGCGACGGGGATCGCGTCGCGGTCGTCGCGGTCGGCGCAGGCGCGGTCACCGAGCAACCTCCGCGCTCGCGGAGCGAGCCGCCCTTGTCGCAGGCGGCCGTCGTCGCCCGCGACGCCACGAACCTCGAGCAAGGCCTCCGCCGCGCGCTCGCGGAGGTGCCGCCCGATACGGCCGCGCGGATCGTCCTCGTCTCCGACGGCGTCGCGACGAGGGGCGACGTGATGGACGCCGCGTCCGCCGCCGTGGCCGCGCAGATCCCGGTGGACACGCTGGTGCTCACCCAACGTTCGGTCGCCGACGTCCGGGTGGCCAGCGTGACCATGGCGCCTCGCGCCGACGCCGGTGAGACGGTCGAGCTTCGCGTCGTGACCAGCTCCACCCACGAGGCCGAGGTCGAGGTCAGGGTCCGCGTGGACGGCAAGCTCGCGCGCACCGGCACGGCGCGGATCGCAGCCGGGGAAGACGTCATCGTCCTGCGCGAGAAGGTCCCTGACGCTGGGCTGCGTCGGTACGACGTCGAGGTCACCGCGCTCGATGCGTCGCTCGATGCGACCCCGGACGACAACGCTCGCAGCTCGTTCGTCCGGGTTCGCGGCAAGGCGGTGGCGCTCTTGCTCGAGGGGGACCGCGGGGCCGGCGCCTTCGTCGCTGCTGCGCTCGCACAGGCCGAGATCCTCGTCGAAGAGCGGAGCGTCGCCGCGTTCCCCGCGGATCTCGCGGCGCTCGCGGCCTATGATCTGGTCGTCTTGAGCGACGTGCCCGCCGCGGCGCTCTCGCCGGCCCAGATCGCCAGCCTGGGTGCCTACGTGCGCGACCTCGGCGGCGGCCTCGTGCTGCTCGGCGGAGACCGGGGGATGGGCCCGGGCGGCTATGGGCACACCGCGGTCGAGGAGGTGTCTCCGGTCTCGTTCGACCTCAAACAAGAGGAGCGCCGCGCGAGCCTGGCCGAGGTGATCGCAATCGACATCTCGGGCTCGATGGGCGCGAAGGTCGGAGGCCTCACCAAGCTCGAGCTGGCGAACGAGGCGGCCGTGCGCGCCGCTCGCCTCCTCGGCCCCGCCGATCGGCTCGGGGTGTTGCACGTCGACACCGAGGTCCACCGCACCGTGCCGCTCGGCGCGCTCGGGAACATGGCCTCGCTCGACAAGGCGATCCGCTCGATGCCCGTCGGAGGAGGCGGAATCATCGTGCCGATCGCGCTCGAGGACGCGTACGGGGCGCTCGACAAGGACCCAACCAGCCTGCGCCACGTGCTGCTGCTCTCGGACGGCGACGACGCCGAGGACATCGAGCGAGCCCTGTCCCTCGCGGCAGACGCGAAGGGCAGGGGCATCACGACCACCGCGATCGCGCTCGGGCGTGGCAAGGACCTCACGGCGCTCGAGGAGCTCACGAAGCAAGGCGGCGGTCGCTACTACCTGATCGAGGACGCCTCTCGCCTGCCGGCGGTGTTCGCTCAGGAGACCATCCTGGCCACGCGCAGCGCGCTGGTCGAAGAGCCGTTCAGGGCCGTTCCCATGACCCCGGGGCCGCCGACCGTTGGCATCGATTTCTCCGCCGCGCCCGAGCTCGCCGGGTACGTCGTCACCCTCCCGAAGCCTCGCGCGACCGTGCACCTCGCTGCGCTCGACGGCGACCCGCTGCTCGCGACGTGGTCCGTCGGGCTCGGACGCGCAGCCGTGTTCACGAGCGATCTCAAGGACCGCTGGGGCAGCGCGTGGACGGCCTGGGCCCCCTCGGCCCGGTTGATCGCCCAGCTGGCTCGCGACGTCGCGCGGCGCCCCGAAGACGATCGGGTTCGCCTCGAGGCCAGGGCGACGGGCGGGAAGCTCGAGGTCCGAGCCACCGCGGTGCGTCGAGGTCGTGGCGACCCGCTGCGCGCGCTCCGCGCGACGATCGCGGGGCCCGGAGGGACCTCGCGAGAGGTCGAGCTCGAGCCGACCAGCGTCGGGACGTACGAGGCGAGCGTGCCGCTCGACCGGGCCGGGGCCTATGTCGTCGTCGGTCACGACGCGGCCACCGGGCAGGCGATCGGCACCAGCGCCGCGGTCCATTCGGCGGGCGACGAGCTGCGCCCCACGGGGAGCGACCCCGCCCTCCTCGCGAGGCTCTCTGCGTTCACCGGCGGCGTGACCCGCACCTCGCTCGAGCTCGTGTTCCGAGATCGAGCGGCGGCGCGTCGCGCCTACGACGACATCACGGCGCGGATCGCCATGTTGGCTGCGCTGCTCCTCCTCACAGCGGTCGCTGCGCGCAAGCTGGGAATGCCAGAGGTCCTGGCCCGCGCCCGCGAGCGACTCGCGACGCGGCTGCGTGAGCCAGCGCCGATGCAGCCCGCTCGAGCGACGTCCGCGACGGTCGGCTCCCTGCTGACGGTGAAGCGCGCCGGGAACCTCGCGGGTCGCGCTCGCACGCCCGACCCCGCCGCCGAGCCGCGGCCGCCCGCTGTTGCGGGCCTGCCCACGCCGCCGCCACCGGGGCCGAGGCCGGCCGGCGCGTCCCCCGGCCGCCTGGTCCCGAGGGCCGCGCCCCCAGACCGTCCTCCCCCACCCGAGGGTCCCGCCGCGCCGCCGCCCGACCCCGGGGCGCGCCCGAGGTCCACCGCTGAGCTGCTTGTCGCGAGGCGAAAGGCGAAGAAGTAAGCTCGGGCTCGCCATGGTGGAGCGAAGAGAGGATCCTCGGAGGTCTAGCGAATGGACCTAGCCTCGCTGGTCGAGGCCTTCGCACGTTGGTCGCAGGGGCGGGGGCTGGTTACGCGGGAAGTCGATCGAGCCCGTGTCGCGCGTGAGCTGCTCGAGCTCGCCGGCGACGCGGAGCTCACCGAGGATCACATCGAGGCGCTCGCGAAGCGGTACCGCGACGGGCTCATGGGGGCGCGCACCGTGCTCGCCGCTCGTCGGGTCGGGCAGGAGATGCTCGAGTGGCAAGACGACGCCGAGGACGGACGGCGCGCGCGCGCGCCGTCGCTGCCGCCTGCCCAGCCACCACCGCGCCACAAGGAGCCTTCCTGGGCGCCTCCGCCGCCGCGCGAGCCCTCCCCGTTGCCGCGCCGCGCTTCTTGGTCGCCGCCGCGCTCCTCTGCCCCGCCCCACTCGTCGCCGCCCGCGCGCTCGCTGACTCCGCCTCGCTCGTCGCCGCCGCCGCGCGCGTCGCGGCCCCCGCCAGCGGTTCGATCGATGACGCCGATCAACCGCGAGCCGCCAAAGCGCGCCACAGGACGGCCTCTCCCCGCGCCGCTCGACGACGGCTGGGATGAGCCGCCGAGGCCGAAGGAGCGCCGGGTCGACACGCCGCCCGGCCTCGACTCCGTCGACCTGTCCTCCATCCACATCGATCCGCCCAGCCCCGACGCAGAGCGCAACCTCTCCGACGATCTCGAGAGGCGAGCTCAGCGCATCTTCGAGTCGAAGCTCCCGCCGCCGGCCGACAGCTTCGAGGACGCGCCCGAGCCCGAGGCGAGCTCGGGTCGACCTTCACGAAGGGCGCGCGACTTCGGCGGTCTCACCTACGACCGCGGCGCGTCGAAGAGCGGCGCTCACGCCATGCCTTCTTCGAAGAGCGGCGCGCCGTCGGTCCGTCCCGCGGCCGACCACCACGCCGACGACGTGGACCGCGCGAGCCCGGCGTCGGTGCGGCCAGCGCGCGCTCCCTCCATCCGTCCGGGGGTGTCACCCTCGCGGCCTCCCCTCGTCGTCATGGAGCCCACGTCACCTCCGTCCCTCGGGATCAGCGGGCGCGCGTTCGGGGCGATCTTCGGCGCCGTCTCGTTGCTCGGCTTCCTCCTGCTGCTCGTGGTTCGCCCTGGCTGCATCTTCGCGAGCTCGGGAAAGCCGGTCACGGGGACGTTCGCCTCCAAGCACCTCGGCCTCGCCTGGGAGTTTCGCTCGGAGTGGAAGTACGCCGAAGATCTCGACGACGTCGAGAAGACGCCCGACGGGTGGAAGCGGCGCTCGAGCGTGTTTTACCGTGGTGAGAGCGCCAACGTCTTCACCGCGCAGATGGTGGTGCTCTCCTTCGATCGCGACAAACCCGGCACCCCCGAGGAGGCCGCGCAGCTCGGCGCCAACGAGACGATGGGCTCGGTCCTGTATCGCCGCTGCGACAACATCAAGATCCAGCCGACCGTGACGGCCAATCGGTGCTTCGCGCTGGCGGCTCGCCCGGCGCAGCCCCTCGGGGTGATCGAGATCTACTTCTTGCTCGGCGATCATCCCGTGTTCTTCCGCTTCCAGCACGAGCTGCCGCGGACGAACAACGTCCCCGACCCCAAGGACCCCACTGCCGGCCCGACTCAGCTCGAGCTTCAGCTCGCGTCGGCGCTCGCGGACGCCGAGGCGCTCATCGCGACGATTCGTCCGCTGCCGAAGTGAGCCGCTCGAGCGCCAGCGAGTCGAGCAGCCGCTTGGTGATCGGGCGCTTGTCCTCGACGAACCGTCGCGCCTCGAAGAAGTCGATGGCCTCCTCGCCATTGAGCGCCGACACGGCCCGAGCGGCCGATATCTCGTCGTCGAAGGGGACGAAGTAGCACGTGTCGTCGAGCATCACGGGGCGCCCCCTCCACGGCCCTACGAGCTGGAAGGCGAGCCGCTTCGAGAGCGCGCTCACCGCGACCTTGAAGGGGGCGAACGAATACGGCCCGACGCCGAAGATGGCGGTCTGGGGTCGGCCCTCGTAGATCGAGCTGCGACGCCGCCCCAGCCGCTCCGCGTGCTGCTCGAGGTAGCCCCGCGCCCGCGGGCAGCGGGCGAGCGTCTCCGTTTCCGTGAGAGCTCGGTGTGGCACGATGAGGGCGCGCCGCGGTGTGAGGACCCCAGCGTCCAGGTCCCCGCCCTTGAGCAGGGGAAAGACGACGTCCTCTTCGACGTCGACCACGGCGCCGTCGCGCCTCGCGAGCGCTGCACCCCGCACCTCGAGCTCGAACACCTCGGCGCAGTCGTGTTTGATGCCTGATCTCCACGCGCCCTTGCCCTCCCTTCGCAGATGTTCGGTTCGCGCCCAGCGCTCGAGGTCAGGGACGACCGCGCCGCCCACGTAGGCGAGCGCGGAGCTCGGGGAGCGGGACTCGAGGGAGTCGAAGACGGGCCACGAGGCCGCGGGCGCGCCGGCGCCCCTGCCAAGAGGCGGTGACACCACGAGCAGCGCCGCGTCCACCGAGGCGTCGAAGTGGGCGCGGGCGTCGAAGCGGTACACCGCGCCCGCGGCGCTGGGCCCGCGAACGGCGCAGCGCTCGACCAGCCGTCGAATGACGGACGACTTCACCAACACCGCGATCGTCGCCTCACGCCCAGCGAGCGCGTCGAGCAGGCGCCCGAGCATCCACTCCGAGATGTCGAAGTTCGCGCGCCCCGTTCGGGCGTCGAGGCCGCGCAGCCGCGCGTCGTTCGACTTCGACGGGGCGTTGTCACCGTCGATCGCGCCGAGCCCGGCGCTCGTCACCCACGGAGGGTTGCCGAGCACCAGGATGGGCTCGGCGAGCTCGCGCGCGATCTGGTCCCAGTCGGTGCGAAAGAAGTCTGCGACCTCGACGCGCGCCGAGGGCGCGGCCCGCCTCGCCTCGCGAGCGTGGTCTTCATCGATCTCGAGCCCGCGCAGCGAGGCCGCGCCAAAGACCTCCGCAGCGGCCTGCAGAAACGCGCCTCGCCCGCAGGTCGGCTCGAGCACCGAGCGCGGTTCCACCCCCTGTGACGAGAGCAGGCGCGTTACGGCGCGAGCCAGCCCGAGCGGCGTCTGGAAGTCACCTCGCTCGACCTTCGCCCGCGCCTTCGCCAAGTCCGACCACCCCTCAGGCGGCTCGCGCCGCGAGCCCGCACATCCGCCTGATGTTCTCCCACGCCTGCGACGCGGCCCCCTTCATCAGGTTGTCGAGCGCGCAGGCGCTGACGACCGAGCGACCCCTGCGATCGACCTTCACGCCGACGTGCGCCTCCGGCGTGTGCGTAACGGCGTGGACGTCGATCGTGTCGATCGGAACGACGCGGACGAACGGTGAAGAAGCCGCGTACGCGGAGCGGACCGCGCCCTCTACCGCCTCGGGATCGACGCTCGGCCCGAGTCGGCCGAAGCACGTGGTGATGAGCCCGCGACGGATGGGCAGCAGGTGTGGCGCGAACGTCACGCGCACGTCGACCCCGCTCACCCGCCGCAGCGCCAGCTCGATCTCGGGCACGTGCTGGTGATCGACGACGCGGTACAGCGAGACGTTCTCCGCCACCTCGGTGAACAGGTACCTCTCCGCGAGCTTGCGGCCTGCGCCGGTGACGCCGCTCTTGCCGTCGACGAACACGGGGCCACCGTCGAGCGCACCGGCCGACGCGAGCGGCGCGAGCGCGAGGATCGCGGCGGTCGCGTAGCAGCCCGGGTTTGCGACGATCCGCGCCTGCTCGATCGCGGGCGCTTCGCCCGCGGTCTTGGGGAGCTGCGGCAGCCCATAGTGCGCCTCGGCGAGCAGCGCCGGCTCGGGGTGCTCGAAGCGGTAGTACTCGAGAAAGACCGAGGTGTCGGGCAGGCGGAAGGCCCCCGACAGGTCGATCACCCGCGCGCCCTTCGCGAGCAGCCTCGGAGCGAGCTCCGCCGACACCTCGGCCGGCGTCGCCAGCGCGATGATCTCGGCCTCTTCGGCCGCGCGATCCGCGTCGGCCTGCGGGCGTACGATCACCCCGCCCGCGACCGTGCCACCGCGCATTCGATCCGAGTAGGCGCCGGTGAGCGCGAGCTCGCCGTCCGAGGAGACGAGCCGCGCCAGCTCCGCGCCGGAGAACCCGCTGACGCCCACGATGGCGACCGTTTTCGGCATGTTGGCTCGGCGTATACACCCTCGGCGGCGCGGCGGGACCGACACGAAAGACGCGCGCGCGCGGGGCGCGTAACATCGTCCCCATGCTTCGCAGAGCCGCTCCCTTCGCGTTGTTCGCCTCTGTCCTGGCGCTCCCGCTCGCCATCGTCTCGTGCGGCGATGATGATCCCGGCAACACCGGCGGAAACGGCGGCGGGACGGGTCCTGGCCCCGGGCCAGGCGGGGTCGGAGGCGGCAGCGTCGAGCCCCCGTCGCCCTCGTGCTCCCCAGCCGATCCTCCCGGGTCGACCGCCGTAGCGACCCCGACGCTCCTCGTCGAGCTCAGCGATCAATGGCACGAAGGCTGGCTGGCCTCCCCTGCCGTCGTCGATCTCGACGGCGATGGTGTGACCGAGATCGTCGCGGCCCGACACGGGCGGGTCATCGCCTGGCACGCGGACGGCTCGATCGTGTGGAGCCAAGACGTCGACGGGCGCTGCTGGTCGTCGCCCGTCGTCGCCGACCTGCGCAACGACTCCCCGGGCCTCGAGGTCGCGCAGGCGTCCGCCGACAAGATCTACTTGTTCTCGGCCAATGGCACGCCGCTTTCGGGCTTCCCGTACACCTGGCGAGGCGAGCTGCGCAGCCTCGCCTCCGGCGACATCGACTCCGATGGTCAGCTCGAGCTGATCAGCGTGACCACGCAGAACCTCGAGGCCAACGGCCAGCACGACATCGTCATCGCCGTAAACCCCGACGGCAGCGTGGTGAATGGCTTCCCGCCCAACACCAGCGGCGCAGCGGGCTGCGACGACGCCTGCTACGTCTACAACGGCTACGACCAGAACGTCGCGATCGGCGACGTCGACGGTGATGGCGACGACGACATCTTCGCCACCCAAGACAACGCCTACAACTCTCTGCACGACGGGACAGGGCGCGCGTTCGACTGCAACCCGTCGTTCCAGAACAAGACGAAGTTCATGGGCGTCCGGGGTATGCACGATCAGGCCGAGGCCTTCCAAGGCTACGCCGAGGACGAGGCCACGGCCCTCCAGGCGCACCACACGAACACGGCACCCGGCATCGCCGATCTCGACGGGGACGGCACCGCGGAGCTCGTCTACGTCGCCTCGGTCCAGAACGCGGCCCAAGACAACCGAGAGCAAGGCGTCGCGCTCTGGGTCCTCCGCAACGACGGCTCCCGCCCCGCGGCGTGGGCCGAGCCGCTGCACTTCCCGGACTACCTGAGCGGCCTCTGGGACTACGGCGAGACCAACGTCGTCGCCATCACCAACCAGGTGTCGATCGCCGACATCGATCCCGCGCGGCCCGGCCCCGAGATGGTGTTCGCAGGGTTCGACGGGCGCATCCACGCGGTCGACGCGCAGCGCAACGTCCTCTGGGAGATGTCGTACACCGACAGCGATGTGGTCGCGACCGGCGGCGTGCTGCTCGCCGATCTCTCGGGCGACGGCGCGCCCGAGGTGGTCTTTGCCACGTACTCGACCGAGGTCGGCTTCGGGGAGCTGTTCGTCCTCGACGGAGGAGGCAACCTGCTCCACCGACTTCCGTTGCCGGGGCGCGGCGCCATGCCCGTCCCGACCATCGCGGACGCCGACGGCGACGGGACCCTCGACATCGTCGTGGCCTTGAAGGGCGGTGACGACGGGGTGACCGCGCAGGTTCAGGTCTACCGGGTCGACGGGGCACGCGACAATTGCCTGCTCTGGGCCACCGGGCGAGGTAATACCTTGCGTAATGGCTACCTCCCCCCCGACCCCGGCTGACAACCCGCTGCTCGCCCTGGGCGAGCTCTCGGACGCGATCCGCTTCGACGCCATCCGGCCCGAGCACATCGCCCCTGCGATCGACGCGCTGCTGGCGCGAGCCCAGGTCGCGGTCGACGCGATCGGCTCCGCAGCAGGTACGCCCACCTACGAGACGACGCTCCAGGCGCTCGAGGACGCCACGTTCGCGCTCGAGCGCTCGGCCCAGCTCTGCGAGCACCTCGAGAGCGTCGCCACCAGCGACGCGCTGCGCGCGACCTGGAACGAGACTCAGCCGAGGATCGCTGCCTTCTGGTCGAGCCTCCCGCTCAACGAGGGGCTGTACAAGGTCCTGCGCGCCTTCGCCGACACGGCCGAGGCCAAGAGCCTCGAGCCGGTGCGGCGGCGCCACCTCGAGCGCAAGCTCGACGACTTCCGCAAGCACGGCGCCGAGCTCTCTGCCGAGGGAAAGAGGCGCCTCACCGAGATCGACGTCGAGCTGTCGAAGCTCACCACGAAGTTTTCGCAGAACGTCCTCGACGCGACGAACGCCTTCGAGCTCCTGATCGAGGATGAGGCGAAGATCGCCGGCCTGCCCGAGCTGGCCCGCCGCGCGGCGCGGCAGAGCGCCGAGCAGAAGGGCAAGGCCGGTTATCGATTCACCCTGCACGCCCCGAGCTTCATCCCCGCGGTCACCCACCTCGACGATCGCTCCCTTCGGGAGCAGCTCTACCGCGCGTACAACGAGCGCGCCTCCACCGGGGAGACGAGCAACCGCGAGCTCATTCGAGGCATCCTCAGGCTGCGCCGCGAGAAGGCGCGCCTGCTCGGCTACAAGGACTTCGCGGACTTCGTCACCTCGGACCGAATGGCCAAGAGCGGTGCCCGCGCGCTCGAGTTCATCGCCGACCTCCGCGCGCGGACCAGCGCGGCCTTCGAGAGCGAGAAGGCCGCGATCACCCAGTTCGCCGGGGCTCCGCTCGCCGCGTGGGACGTCGCCTACTGGTCCGAGAAGCAGCGAAAGGCGCGCTTCGATTTCGACGAAGAGGCGCTGCGACCCTTCTTCCCGCTCGAGTCCGTGCTCTCGGGCGCGTTCGAGATCTTCCGCCGCCTCTATGGCGTCGAGTTCGTCGCTCGCGACCTGCCGAAGTGGGACGACGCCGTGCGTCCCTACCACCTCATGGACGCCTCCGGGGCGCACCTGGCGACCGTCTACCTCGACCTCTTCCCCCGCGACAACAAGATCCAAGGCGCGTGGATGGCGCCGCTCGCGACGGGCACACCGCCCGCGCCGCACGTCGCCGTCGTCGCCGCGAACTTCACCCCGCCGATGGGCGAGCTGCCGGCGCTGCTCAGCCACCGCGAGGTGGAGACGGTGTTCCACGAGCTCGGCCACCTCATGCACCAATGCTTGAGCCGGGTCCCGGTCCGCAGCCTGGGGGGCACGAACGTCGCCTGGGACTTCGTCGAGCTGCCGAGCCAGATCATGGAGAACTGGACGTGGGAGCGTCAGAGCGTCGACCTGTTCGCGAAGCACCACGAGACGGGCGCGCCCATCGGGGACGAGCTGTTCCAGAAGGTCCTCCGCGCGAGGACGTACCGGGCGGCGAGCATGCAGATGCAGCAGCTCGGCTTCGCCGAGCTCGATCTCGATCTCCACTGCCGGTTCGATCCCGACGGCCCCGAAGACCCCGTGGCCCGCGTGCGCGACGTGCTCGCGCGCCACGTCACCGCGCCCTTGCCCGACTCGTACGCGATGATCGCTAGCTTCACGCACCTGTTCGCGAACGCGACGGGCTACGCGGCGGGGTACTACTCGTACAAGTGGGCCGAGGTCCTGGACGCCGACGCGTTCCACCGCTTCCTCGAGGAGGGGCTCTTCAGCCGCGCGGTGGGTGAGTCCTTCCGGGACGCCATCCTGTCGCGCGGCGACACCGTCGATCCCGAGGAGCTATACCGCCGCTTCCGCGGCCGTGAGCCGAAGCTCGATGCGCTCCTCGAGCGGCTCGGGCTACGCGCGGCCTGAGCGAGAACCTGCTATGACCCTGCGCTCACACCGGAGGGTCCGATGAGCCTAGTGTCCGACGCGCTTACATGGGGACGAGGGGAGTTCAGCAGCGACGAGGCAGCGCGGGCGAATGCGGCCCGCGCCGAGGCGGCGGACCAAGCCGAGCGGGAGGCCGTCGCCGCCGACGCGTTTCGCAAGGGTCATGAGCAGATGATGGCGCTCAACGCCGAGATCGCTGCCGCAGCGAGCGTAGCCGCCGCGGAGCGCGCCAGCGTCGATCTGCGCAAGCAGGCCTTGTACGACACGGTCTTCCTGATCGGCGCCGCCGACGGCTCGTTCTCCGACTCGGAGCGCGCCAAGCTCGCGATCGGCCTGCAAGGCCTCCTGGGGGACGGCTTCGACACCGCCGAGATCAACCAGTCCCTCGAGACGGCGCGCGTGCTCCGTGACGAGAAGGGCGTGAAGGGCGTGGCAGAGGACGTCGCCGCGCGCATCCCCGATGAGCGTGAGCGCGCCTGCCTGCTCACGATCGCCTCCACGGTCGCGTGGCTCGGCGGTGGCGTCGGCACCAAGGAAGGCCTCGCGCTCCAGGCGATCGCGGCCGCGTTCGGCCTTCCGATCAACAAGCTGCACGAGATCATGGGCGCTGCCGCCAAGATCGCGAAGAGCTGACGCTCGTCAGCGCTGGGCGGTCTTCGCCCTCGGCGGGTCGGCGCCCTTCTTCTTGTCGGGCGCCTTCTTGCCGTCTCTCTTCTTGTCGGCGGCCTTGGGCTTGTCAGCCTTGGGCTTGTCGGCTTTGGCGGCGACCTTCTCAGGCTTCGGCTTCTCGACCTTCTTCGCGAGGCCCTTCGGCGTCTTCCAGCGCGGCTTGAGGTGAGACTTGAACACGTCGCGCAAGAGGCCGATGTGCGCGCAGTGGTCCATCTTGTCGTTGCCGTCGTAGCCGCGCGCGTGGAAGTTGCCGGCGTCGAACTTGGCGTTGAGCTCCAGGCCCATCGGGTCGCTGGCGCGCGGCTTCGCTGCCTTCTCTTTTCCTCCGAGCTCGTGGACCACGTAGTTCACCGTCTCGGTGGTCGACGCGTACCCGGGGGGAATGATCGACGAGTGGCTCGCGAACATGAACCGCTTGCCCGCCTTCGCTCGCTTGGCGAACTCGATGAACGGCTCGAGCCCCGGGCGCTGCAGGGTCCCGTCCGGGTTGTAGCCGACGTGCAAGCCGTCGAGCAGGATGACCGCGTCGACCCGCTCCTTGCCGGCCTCCTGCCGGAGGATCTGCTCGACCGCGCCGTATCCTGCGCTCCACGCCGAGAGCGCGAGCTTGCGGACCTTGGCGCTCTTCAGCCCGCGCTGCTTCGCGACCTCGTCCTCGACGCTGGCGATGAGATCCTTGAAGGCCTGGGGGCTGCCGAACGCCTGCGAATAGGCTCCCGAGCCGATCCCGAGCGTGATGCCGACGAGCACGGCGCCGTCCATCACTCGCACGAACTCTTTGCGAACCGGGTCGTGGCCGTGAAAATGGATGACGACGTCGAAGCGCCCGTCCTTGGTGACGCCGCCCCGCGCGGGCATCATCATTTGGCCCATAGAAGGCGCACGGTTCCACCCCTCGTAGACGCCGGGGCTCGGCTCCTTCGTGTTGCAGGGGTTGACGCCGCCCCGGTCGTCGACCGACTTCTGCGTCTGCGACTTGGCGGTCGGCTTGGGCGCGACGTACGCGGTCTTCTTCGCCGTGTCGGCGGAGGCCTCTGGAGCGCCGAGGCTCGTCACCGCGACGAGGCCCATGGCCACCCATCGAAGCGCACGCTTCGCCGCTGCTCGAACCGACATCTGCCTCCAACGCACCGTCCAGCTTCGGACGAGGCTCGTTCGTCCTAATTCACCTGGCTGGCCGGGTGAACCCACAAATCGCCCTAGATCAGCTCCAAATCGAAGCCCTTTTCGCTGAGCGCCGCGTACACGGCCCGATCGAACCGGAACAAACGTGCCGCCCTGCGGCCGACGCCCTCCTCGAGGGCGTCGGTTGGAACGACGAACCCGAGCGCCGCGATCTTCTTCCGGAAGTTCCGCTTATCGAGGGGACGGTCGAGGATGATCTCGTACGCCCGCTGGAGCTGGGTGAGGCTGAAGCGCTCGGGCAGCAAGCCGAAGCCGATGGGCCGATAGCGGACCTTCGACCGCAGCCGCTCCAAGGCCACCTGGAGGATGTGGCGGTGGTCGAACGCGAGCGCGGGGGCCTCGCGCACGTCGAACCACGCGGCGCTGGCTGCGTCCGAGCCCGCCTGCGGTCGATGCTCGACGGGGTTCACGAGCGCGAAGTAGGCCACCGAGACGACGCGCTCGCGTGGATCGCGATCGAGAGCGCTGAACGTGTAGAGCTGCTCGAGGTACGCGACCTTCAGGCCCGACTCTTCGACGAGCTCGCGCTCGGCGGCGCGGTCCAGCGTCTCATCGAGCCGCACGAAGCCACCCGGCAGGGCCCAAGACCCCTCGAACGGTGGCACTCCCCGCCGGACGAGCAAGACGACGAGGCTCGACTCGCGAAGGCCGAAGACCACGCAGTCGACGGCGAGGGCCGGCCGGGGATAGTCGTACGTGAAGGGCATGGCGGCAGTCGGTTCCTCGGGCGGCACCTGCTATGGTCCGGCCACCGATGGATCTCTACTTCATGTCGCCCCCCCACCCGGAGTGGTCTCTGCGCGGGCGCGCGAACTTCAGGAGCCGCGAGGCGGGGGACGTCGACCCGCTGCGCGCCGGGCGCGAGTGGCTCGCGCTCGCCGAGGGCGTCGAGGCGCTCGGGGGCACCGTCGTGGTGCTGCCAGCCTCCGATCCAGCGTTGAGCGGCCTGCCCTTCGCGGCCGAGGCGGGGCATCCGCTGCAGCCGCTCGCGCCGAACGGCAAGCCCCGCTTCATCTTGCCGAACATGAAGCCCGAGCACCGAAGAGGCGAGCGCGACGTCTGGGGCCCCTTCATGGCGAAGCTGGGCTTCGATCTGATCACCCTCGACGAGGGGGTGTGGGAGGGCCAGGGAGATGTCGCCACGTTCGACGGCGCGACCCTGCTGTTCTGGGGCGGCCGCACCGACATCAAGGGCATGCACGCGGCCAAGCGCCACTTCTCCGGCGAAATCCTCGAGCTCAACATTTGGGAGCCCGCCTTCCACGGCAACATGGCCGTGCTGCCGCTCAATGAAGCCGACGCCATGCTGGTGTGCGCCGACGTCCTCCACGAGGACTCGCTCGCGCTGCTCGAGGCGCGCGTCGGTCGAGATCGCATGCACTTCGTGACCGAGGAGGAGATGCTGCTCTACTCGACCAACGGTTTGCCGGTCGCTGACACCGTGCTCGCGCCGTCGACGATCCCGCAGCGGGTGCGCGGCCTGCTCGAGCGCGAGGGGCTCAAGGTCGCGGAGCTTCGTATGACCGAGCTCTGCGAAAAAGCAGGCGGCGCGTCGCGTTGCCTCGTGTGCAAGTTCGCGGACGCGCCGTCCTCGATCGAGGTGCCAGCCGAGAACCGGCTGGCGGCCTTCAAGCCGTAGGGGAGGTCACCACCAGAAGGTGACGCCGGTCCGGAAGAGCCCGGCTCCGGAGACGTTGGTGCCTTCGCCCGTCGAAGGGTTTCGGAACTCGGGCTGGTCGTCGTCGATGCGGGTGCGGATGAGCGCCAGCGCGTCGACGAACATGGCGAAGTGCCGCGAGATGCGGAACTCGATGCCGAGGCCGCCGTGGCCGCCGAAGTAGTTGCGGCTCTCGCTCGTGGTCCAGTCGTCGACCATGGTGTTGTCCCAGGTCTCGACCTCGGCGTGCGACAGGTGGATGCCGCCGATGCCGTAGACCTGCACGCGGTGCTGCGGGTTGAAGTACACCATGCCCGAGAGCGCGCCCGAGAACTCGATGCGCTCGTCGTCGTTGTAGTCGCGGCCGCCGATGATGTCGGCGCCGATGTCGAACGCGAAGTACGGGCTCGGTCGCCAGCGGAAGCTCGCGCCGGCGCCGCCCATGCCGACCACGTTCTCGTAGCGCCCCGCGAAGGCCGCGCCCTCGATGCGGAGGTTGAGGCCGAAGCGCTCGCGCCAGCGGCGCTGCTTCTTCACCTTGCCCTTGGGGCCGACGGCCTCGACGGCAGGCTTCGCCTTGCGGTGCTTCTTCTTCTTCACGACGACGACGGTCTCTTCGCCGTCGACCTCGACGTCGTCTTCCTCGACGATGACGCGCTTCTTCTTCCGCTTCTTGACCTTCTTGACGGGCGTTGCGTCAGCCGCCTCGGGCGCGTCGTCGGGCGAGCTGGCGAGCTCGTCCTCGTCCACCGTGACGCGCTTCTTGGTGGAGGCCGGGGGCGAGTCAGGGTCCGCGGCGCCCTCGTCGTCGTCTCCGACCTGCACCTCGACCGACTCGCAGAACCAGCTCCCCGGGGGACAGTTGGCCTTGTCGTCAGCGGAAGCCGCGGCGGTGAGGGTCAGGGGAATGAGAAAGGCAACGGAGGCAAAGAGACGCCGCATCGTCGGACTCCTTTGGGACTACGCCCAGCGGCTAGGTTAGCAACCCCGGTGCCAGGTGGCACGCCCATGAACAGCGTCGATTTCCAGCTCGGTGTGGACGCTCGTACATGCCCCGTCACGCCGAAGTGTGAGCTATGGTTCACACCCCCCCATGGCACGCGTCGTCCTCAAGGCGGGGCATGTCCGCCCGGTCTACACAGGTCATCCCTGGGTCTTCAAGCAGGCCGTCGCAGCGGTCGAGGGCGCCTGTGAGCCTGGCGAGGAGGTGTCGGTCGTCGACGGCCACGGAAACTTCCTCGGCCGCGGCTTCTACAGCCCGACCTCGGCCATCGCCGTCCGCCTCTACACCAACCGCGACCACGCCATCGACGCGGCCTTCCTCCGCGCCCGCTTCCACCGGGCGCTCGTCGCGAGGCGGGACTTGGGGCTCCCTTCGGCAGACACCACCGCCTACCGCCTCGTGCACGGCGAAGGGGACGCCCTCCCCGGGCTCATCGTCGACGTCTTCGGAGACGTGGCGTGCGTTCAGCTGAACACAGCCGGCATCCGACGCCGTGAGGGCCTCGTCTACGACGCCATCGAGCAGGCGCTCTCGCCGAGGGCGATCGTCGACCGCACGGGCGAGGCGGCCGCGCGCATCGAGGGAGTGCCGGTCGGCGCTGGCGTCGTGCGCGGGGACGCGAAGCTCGACACGTTCAGCTTCAAGGAGCGCGGCTTCGACTACTCCGTCCCCGCGTCGCTAGGCCAGAAGACCGGCTTCTACCTCGATCAGCGCGCGCTCCGCGATCGGGTCGAGGCGCTCGCGATGGGCAAGCGCGTGCTCGACGCCTACGCGTTCGTCGGGGCCTTCTCGCTCGCCGCGGCGCGAGGCGGCGCCAAACACGTCGAGGCGATCGACTCGAGCCCGCTCGCCTGCGAGATCGCCGCAGAGACCGCGCGCAACAACGGCTACTCGGACGTGATCACGGTCGCCAAGCAAGACGCCGTTCACGCGATGGAAGACGCGGCGCGCAAGGGGGGCTTCGACCTGGTGTTGTGTGACCCGCCCAAGCTCGCGCCCTCCCGAGGCAAGCTCGACGCCGCGCTCAACGCGTACCGTAAGATCACGCGCGCCGCGTGCCGCGCGACCACGCCTGGCGGCATCGTCGTGGTCTCCTCGTGCTCGGGCAGCGTCGGCTTCCCTGAGCTCACCCGCGCGCTCGCTCACGGCGCTCGCGACGGCAACCTGCGCGCGACCATCCTCGAGGAGCACATCCAGGCGCCCGATCACCCAGCGCCCGCCGACTTCCCGGAGGGGCTGTACCTGAAGTCGATCGTGGCTCGGGTCCAGGTGCTCGACTGATGCGCCCGCTCCTCCGCCTCTCGAGCGAGGAGGCCCGCGCGATCGACACCGTCGTGTTCGATCTCGACGACACGCTGCTCGATCACGGGCGCCTCACCGAGGTCGCGTACTCGGCGCTCTTCCGCTTGCGCGAGGCGGGCCTCGCGCTCGTCGCCTCCACCGGCCGACCGGCCGGTTGGGCCCAGCTGTTCGCGCGCCAATGGCCGCTCACCGCCGCCCTGGCGGAGAACGGCGCCGTCGCGTGGGCGCGCGGCGACGACGGCCGCTACCGGCTCGACGACCCCCTGCCGCTCGCAGAGCGCGCGCGGCGCCGAGCCGCCCTCCGAGAGATCGCCGCGCAACTCCTCGAGCGCTTCCCGGCGCTCGGCCTCGCCGACGACAACGACGCGAGGCACACGGACATGGCGCTCGACATCGGCGAGCACCGCCGCGCCGCGCCCGAGGACGTCGCCCGGGCGCGAGCCCTCGCGACGTCCCTCGGCGCGCGCACGTTCGCCTCGAGCGTGCACATGCACCTGACCTTCGAGGGCTACGACAAGGCCACCGGCTTCGCCCGCTGGGCGCGCGCCGCGCGCGGCGACGACCCGACGCGCGCGCTCAAGCGCGCCGCGTTCCTCGGCGACAGCGGCAACGACGCGCCCGCCTTCGCCGCCTTCGGCCTCACCTTCGGCGTCAGCAACGTCGCCTCCCACGTGGGCAAGCTCACCGTCCCGCCGAGGTACGTCGCCTCCCGCCCGATGGGCGCCGGCTTCGCTGAGATCGCCGACGCTCTGGTCGCGCGGCGAGGCTGAGCTCACTTCTTCGGCGGGGTGCCCATGGGCTTCTCCTTCTTCACAGGCCAGAAGAAGAACTGCACGTAATCGTCATGCTTGAAGGTCTGTCCGCCGCTCGCGTGCACAAAGAGCGGAACACCCCTGCGCTGCGCCGTCTCGTCTTGGTTCTCGCACCCCCCGGCCTTGCTCCGTGAGGAGGAACTGTTGAGCACCGACATGAGACGACCTGGCTTCACCTCGCGCGCCGCGTCCTTCGGCAGCAGCGTCGGCGGCTCCGAGTGCTCGCCCTTCTCCTTGCCGACGACCTTGCACGCGCGGTTCGCCTGCCAGGTCACACCATTGAAGTACGAGCCCGATCCGTCCGGGCTGCACTCGATCTTGTCCTGCATCCAGGACGCCTTCTTGAAGGTCACGAGCACCCCCTCGGGCGTGTCCTTGCGCGAGGCCACCTCGCCCCACCCCATCGCGTAGTCTTGTTCGATCGACGCCGCCGTCAGGAGGCCCCAACCGCCCTGCCAGCAAGCCGATCGCGTCATGTCCTTCAAGTGGGGGATCCTCAGCGTCCCGATCAGCAACTGAGCTGGATTGAGGCGCGGGGCGAAGGGCTCGAAGAAGCGAACGGTGTCCGCTTCGCCGCTCGGAAATACCGCCTTATCGCCATAACGAGCGACCGCACGGACCTCGTTGGCGATTGCGGCGAAGCCGTCTCCCTCGCCCGGATCCCCCTGCCAATAGCCGCACTCGGCGACGAGATCGAGCAGCCCGAGCCGTGGAAGCGTGTTGAAGCGCTTGGCGAGCTCGTTCGAGTTCATCGGCTCGTCGAGCGGTGCGATCTTGAAGACCAGGTCCCGCGCGGTCTTGCACGCGGGGATGGGCGTAAACTTCCACTCGCTCTCCAAGAACGCCAGGCTCTTGTTACCCAGCGGGTCGAGGATCGTTCTTCGGACAGCTAGGGCCGCCTTGAAGATCTCAGGTTCCTTCTCCCAGGCGTCGAGCCAGGCGCCGAGCGGGTCCTCCTCGGCCGGGCCCTTGGCGTTGAAGTCCTTGAAGACGGCCAGGGCGGCGCGAACCCTTCCGCGGACGTACTCCTTCTCGCTCTCGGGCCTTCCTGCCATCTGCTCATCGACGAGCTTGAGATCGAGGAGCTTGCCGAGGGTGCCAGGGAGCTCTCGATGAAACCGCACCGCGGCGTCCCCCTCGTTGACCTTTCCGTCGGTCATCATGTTGCTGAGGTAGAGCTCCGCTATGGCGAGCTGCGACATGCCCTTGCGACCCCCGGCGAGCGCCTGAGGGATCAGCAGGTCCTCGATCTTGCCGCCCCCATTGCAGCGATACACGCTCATCCGGCCCCAGGCCGCCGAGCGCTCCGTATACGTGAGCTTCTCGCCCGGCTTGGCGCACGCGTCTGCGGGGGGGGCACCCGCTACGGCGGGGGAGGTCCCGCCTTGGGTCCCCCCTTGGGTGGAGTCCGTGCCGTCGGTCGAACCGGCGCCATCGGTCGAGCCCGCATGGCCCGGCCCAGCGCCGCCGAAGAGGGAGCAGCCGGAGAGGGCAGCGAACGCGAGGACTGAGAGGGAAGTGGAGGTCGAGCTCATAGTTGCGAGCGGCCCTCGCAATCGCCGTTCCAATCGACCCAGCCCCCTGCCTGGGTCGTTTTCGCCCGGTCGTCCAGTCCGTTCAGTGATGTGTGCCGAGCAACATGTCGCGCGGCGCGCAACACCAGCGGGCGCAGGGCAAACTCAGTTACGAGCCATTACGCTCGGCCTGGCGTGGCCTGGAACGTGCTGCGACCCCGAGGTCAGGCTCGCTTGACGGTGAGCCCATGCTTCCAAAGGAGGCGGTAGAAGTGGACCCGGTCGACGCTGGCGGCGCGCGCTGCCTCGCTGACATTGCCGCCGTGGCGCTCGAGGATGCCCTGCAGGTAGGCGCGTTCGAACCCCGATATCGCGCGCTCCCGGCCTTCCTTCAACGAGACCTCGAGATCGAGCTGGTGCGGATCGATCGTCACCTCTTCGGGAGCGCGGGGCTCGGCTCCGCCGAGCACGAGGTAGCGCTCGAGGTAATTGCGCAGCTCGCGGACGTTCCCCGGCCAAGCGTGGCGGCGAAGCTCGTCGAGCACCGCGGGCGAAGAGAGCGGAGTCGGATCGACGCGCAGTCGCTCGCCGATCGACGCGCCCAGGTGAGCTACGAGCATCGGCATGTCATCCCCCCGCTCGCGAAGCGGGGGCAGGGTGATCTCAACGACCGCGAGCCGGTAGTAGAGGTCGGCACGGAAGCGCCGCGCGTTGACCTCGGCGCGGAGGTCTCTGTGGGTCGCGGCGACCACGCGCACGTCGACGGGGAGCACCTTCTGAGAGCCAAGCCGCTTCGCCTCGCGTTGCTCGAGGACGCGCAGCAGCTTAGGCTGCAGGTCGAGCGACAGCTCCCCGATCTCGTCGATGAAGAGCGTCCCCCCCTCGGCGAGCTCGAAGGCGCCCTCGCGGGCGGCGTGGGCGCTGGTAAAGGCGCCTTTCTCGTGACCGAAAAGCTCGGCCTCGAAGAGCGAGGCGGGGACCGACGAGCAGTCGACGACGACGAAGGGCCCGACCTTGCGCGCACTCTGTTCGTGGATCGACTTCGCAGCCGCCTCCTTTCCGGTGCCTGTCTCGCCGGTCAGCAGCACCGTTGCGTCCGAGCGGGCGGCGCGCTCGAGGAGCGAGAAGGCCTGTCGCATCCGCGGCGAGCGGCCGACGAGCTTCCCGAAGCTCGTCGCCGGGGATGCGTCTCGCCTGTTGATCGTCGTCTCCAGCTCGACCTTGAGGTGCGACCGTCCCACCTCGAAGACCGCGCCCTGCGGCAGGAGCGCCTCGCGAATCCGCACGCCCGCCAGGTAGATCCCGTTTCGGCTCCCCAAGTCTCGCAGCTGGATCCCTTCGCCCTCGATCGCGAGCTCGGCGTGGAAGCGAGAGACTGCGCCATCACTCAGCCGAACATCGGCGCTGTCGTGGGTCCCGATAACGGCACGTCCTGTGGTGACGTTCACTCGGCGGCCCGCGTCGGCGCCGTCGAGCACGAGCACCGAAAAGGAACGGACGAGCAGCCCCTCGGACGCCTCGAGCGACTCGGTCGTCGGCCCTACCCCGTTCATGCGCAGAGTCTAAGCGAGCGCACCGTCACGACAAAGCCGACACAACAGCCGCGCGATAATTTGATAAGCTGCGCCCTCGATGTCGGAGGGGGGCGACGAGACGGAATCGCTGAGGACGCGCGACGGCGGGGAGAGCCACAGCCTGCCGGTCGGCTCCGTCGTGCTCGGCAAGTATCGGGTCGAGCGCTCGATTGGCCGCGGCGGAATGGGCGAGGTCTACGAAGCGACTCACACCACGCTCGGCTCTCGCGTCGCGCTGAAGCTGCCCCTCGGTCAGGCCGCTACGGGGACAGCGGGGGCACGCCTGCTCCGTGAAGCTCAAGTGGCCGCCTCCCTCGATCCCGAACGGGTGGTACGCGTCCTGGACGTCGGCGTGCTCGGCGATGGTCGCCCGGTGCTCGTGCTCGAGCGCCTCGAGGGCTGCACCCTCGCGGATCGCCTCGCCGACGGGACCCCCCTCGAGCCCATCGAGGCCATCGATCTCACGATTGGGGCGTGCCTCGGCCTCGTCGAGGCGCACGCGCGGTCCATCGTGCACCGCGATATCAAGCCCTCGAACCTGTTCATCGCGCGCCGCAGGGACGGGACGTCGGTCGTCAAGGTGCTCGATTTCGGCGTCGCCGCGCTACGCGCGTCGACGGCGGAAGTCGACGTGAGGCTCACTGACAGCCACGCCCCTGTCGGCTCGCCACCCTATATGGCGCCCGAGCAGCTCCGCGGACGGGACGTCGACCCGAGGACCGACGTTTGGGGGCTCGGCGTCACCTTGTTCGAGCTGCTCTCCGCGGAGCGGCCCTTCGTCGGGCCCACGCCTGCTGCGATCGCGGCCGCGATCGTCGCCGATCCCCCCAGGCGGCTCGCCGACCTGCGCGCCGATGTCCCTCGTGAGCTCTTGGAGATCATCCGCCGTTGCCTCGAGAAGGAGCCGGACGCTCGGCCGGAGCACGCGCTCGCGCTGGCGATCGAGCTCGCGCCCCTCGGCACCGCGCAGGTCCGCGCCCAGGTGCAAGCCGTCGAGCGCGCCTCCGGTCTCGCGCGTGAGACAGCCGAGGCTCGTCCCGCACCGAAGCGCGCCCGCGTATCGTCGACCCCGACCCAACACGCGTCGTCGGCCGACAGTCCGCCCACCCGAGAGCGGCGCCCCGGGTGGCTGTGGCTCGGGGGCCTGGCCCTCCTCGCGCCGATCGTCGTGTGGGCGACCTCAAAGGGGAACGAGCCGTCCCGCGCGGTAGGCGCGAGCGAGACCGAGCCTCCTACGCCCACGCGCGAGGCCACGTCCTCCGCGACGGCGCTGGGCTCCTCGCCTCCCATCGCGACTGCCGGGGGCTCACTCACGATCAGCGCGGCCACCTTGCCTCCGACCGGGAGCGTCGCTCAGGCCACGTCCGCTGCCCCCAGCCTCGCGGCCGTCGTGCGGCGGCGGCCCGCCTCGATCGCGCAGCCTTCTGCGGCAGCCACAGCCTCGCAGCCGACCTCTAGCCCGAAGCCGATCATGGACCAGAGGAAGTTCTGACGTGCGCTGGCTCGCCATAACGATCTTCACGGTCGCCCTGTTCGGAGCGGGCGGCGCCATCGCTCAGGACGCACCCCCCAGGACCTCCGCGGCCGAAGTCCTCTTCCGGGAGGGCAAAGTGCTCATGGACGCCGGCAAGCTCGAGGAGGCGTGCCGCGTGCTCGCAGAGAGCAATCGCCTGGAGGCGGCGGGCGGGACGCTGCTCAACCTGGCGTCCTGCTATGAGCGCCGCGGGCTCTACGCCTCGGCCGAGCGGGCCCTCGAGCAGGCCAAGAAGCTCGCACAAGAGGCGGGTCGACCGGACGCCGAGGCCTTCATCGAAGATCGGCTGTCCGCCGTTCGTCCGAACGTGTCGACCTTGCGCGTTGTCCTCCCGAACCAGCGCGCTCTGGAGCAGACGACGGTCGAGATAGACGGCGAGGTCGTCGTGCTCGACGGCGGCGCTGGTGAGGTCGGTGTCGACCCCGGGAGCTACTCGGTCGTCGTCGAGACCCGGGGCGCACCGCTATGGCGCCAGACCGTGGCGGTCGAAGGGGCTGGGAAGGAGGTCGTGCTCGAGGTTCCGGCGCCAGCCCTCCTCGGCCCTCGCGCGACCGCCCCGGCAGCTCCCGCTGCGGCACCGCCCAGCCCGCTCGAGCCCGTTGGGATCGCTGGCCTCGCCGTTGGCGGCAGCCTCCTCGTCGGGGGCGTCGTCGCGGGCGTCTTTGCGATGGACACCTGGTCGGACGCCAGCACGCGCTGTCCCGAGGTCCAATGCAGCGATCGCGTCGGTATCGCGGCCGCAGAGGACGCGAGGGTCTTCGGGGACACCGCCACCGGCCTGTTCGTCGCCGGAGGCGTGGTCACCGCGGCCGGCGGCGCGCTGCTGATCCTCTCGCGGGTCCTCTCGCCCGACGCTCCTGTGACCAGCCGCGGGTGGGTGGTGCGGTTTTGAGGACCGACTGGCTCAAACGGTCCTCCGTTTTCATTGCAGCCATTCTCTCGGCGGCATGTTCGGAGCTCCTCGGGGTGGAGCAACGGCAGCTCGCCGACGGGGGAGGTGGAGGTCAGGGAGGGCAGACGAATGGCTCCGGAGGCAGCCCGTCGGGGGGGGGAGGCGAGGGCGGGTGTGGGCTGCTCTCGTGCGAGGGGGACTGCGTCGACACCCTCGACTCGAACGACCACTGCGGGCGCTGTGACAACGCCTGTCCGGAAGGGCTCGAGTGCCTCGCGGGAGTGTGCGATCGCCGCCTCCGCGGGGGGCGAGGGTCGTCCACGATCTGCGCCCGCTTCGACGAAGCCATGGTCTGCTGGGGCGGCAACGAGCGCGGGCAAGCCGGCAATGGCTTCCCGAGCGCCAACCCATCGCTGACCGAGGCGACGCTCCCTGGAGGCCCCTTGAAGTTCGCGGCCAGCGCTCCCTCGTCGACGTGCTTCCTCTCCCAGGTCGGGTCGGTCGAGTGCTTCGGGGCCAACTGGGACGGCGAGCTGGGGACCAACGCGCCGGGCGGGCCTGATGACGTCTCGGGCGAGATCGACTGCTGCTTCATCGAGGAAGCCGGCGTGCCGAACCTGCCGGGACAGACCGCGGTGGCCGACGTCGTTGCGGGCGGATTCGCGAATACGAAGGAAGCGTTCTTCTGCTTCCGGCTCGCCAGTGGTGACGTCTACTGCAGCGGTGATGGGGCGCCGGCGCCGATCTTCAAGATCGCCGACACGGTTCAGCTCGAGGCGGGGACGAGCTATGCGTGCGCCCTCAATCGCCAGGGGGAGGTCTGGTGCTGGGGCGCCACCTGGGGCGCCGGCGACTACAACACCGTCGCGGTCCACGTCCCGTACAAGGTCGAAGGGCTGCCCGCCATTCGAGCCATTGGATCGGCGCGGACAGCCGCGTTCGC
The DNA here is from genome assembly GCA_016719945.1 of Polyangiaceae bacterium. Lineage (GTDB taxonomy): Bacteria > Myxococcota_A > Polyangia > Polyangiales > Polyangiaceae > Xiheicaenibacterium. The sequence continues at coordinate 75,131 of JADJYE010000036.1, forward strand.
CGTCGCGCAGGATGGCGAGCTCTGGGCGTGGGGGAGCAACGACTGGGGGCTCCTCGGGCCCGGCGCTCAGCTCGAGCAGGACTACTACCCACCGCGCCGCTTCGATCACCGTTTCGAGGCGGAGATCGCTCAGATCGACGGCGGCGACCAGTCGGCCTGTGCGCTGCTCGTCAACGGCAGCGTCGCGTGCTGGGGAGCGAACGGTCTCCAAGGAGACGGCACCCCGACCAGCGGCCTCGATCCGAGCCCCCACACCGCACAGGTCGCGGACGTCGTGGAGCTGGCGTCAAGCCTCGAAGAGCACGTCGTGCGCCTCTCGGACGGCTCGTTTCTGCAATGGTCGAAGCAGCAGCTCCAGCCGGCCGAGGTGACGCTGCCATGAGGGGCATCGGTCAAAGCCTCGCGGTCCCGCTGGTGATGGCGACGCTCTCTTGCTCCGAGATCCTCGGCGTCGAGGAGCGCGAGCTCCGCTCCGACGGAGGCGCGGGCGCGGGCGCGGGCGGCGCAGCGGGGGGAGCTCCCTCAGCGGGGGGCCAGGGCGGGAGCGGCGGAAGCGGGGTCGCGTGTCCGCTTTCGACCTGCGACGGAGAGTGCGTGGACACGCTCCGATCCACGGAGCACTGCGGCGCCTGTGACAACGCGTGCGCTGGCGAGGATGCTTGCCTGGCTGGCGTCTGTGACCGGCACCTGCGCGGAGGACGAGGATCCTTCGCCGAGTGCGTGCGGGTCGACACCGGGATGAAGTGTCGAGGGACTGGGGCCTGGGGGGAGCTCGGCAATGGAGAGGTCTATCCCGACGATGTGCTGTCCTGGATCGACGTAACGCTCGTCCCTGACGCGATCTTCGCGGCCAACTCGGCGCGTTCGACGTGTTTCCTGACCCAGATCGGCGAGGTGCGTTGCGTGGGCAGCAACCTCGACGGGGAGCTCGGCATAGGGACCACTGACGGCCCCGACGACGCCAACCAGCAGCCTGGATGTTGTCACCTGGAGCAGCCGGTCGCGCCCCTGCTCCCGAGGGGCTCGAAGGTCCTCGATCTCGCCGCCGGGGGGTTTTGGCCCAGCGGGAACTTCTATTGCGCGCTACTGGAGAACGGGGACGTCTACTGCTGGGGGACCACGGTGCCATCGCCGCTGAAGAAGCTCGAGAATGCCCGCCAGATCGAGGCTGGCAACAACTTCGCGTGCGCCCTCTTGGACAGCGGAGAGGTGTGGTGCTGGGGCACGGACGCGGACGACGTTCTGAACCCGGTGGCGGCTCGCCCTCCCTCGATCGTCGAGGGCTTGCCTCCCGTGCGGGCGATCGGGAGCGCCCGGGACACCGTATACGCGGTCGCTGGAGATGGTCGGCTCTTCGCTTGGGGTGCAAACAGCCATGGACAGCTTGGGCCCGGCGCGACCGTGGGTCTCCGCTACTACCCCGCGCGAGAGATCGCCATAGAGCTCCCCTCTCCCATCGTGCAAGTGGCGGGAGCCGGAACGGCGGTCTGCGTGCTCCTCGCCGACGGCACGGTGCGCTGCTGGGGAGAGGGTGGCTATCAGGGAGACGGCACCCCGCCAGGCGGCGTCGAGCTCGTCCCCCATCAGGTCCCCCTCGCGGACGTCGTCGAGCTCGCCGCGAACACCCAGTCGTACCTCGCGCGCACGCGCGACGGCGCGTTCTACCATTGGGGCTACGTGACCGGCGCTCAGCTCGCGCTGACTCCCATCGAGGTGCCGTGAGCGTCGTGGCTCGTGGATTGCTTGGTGGGTCGCATGACCCACTCCCTTCTCGTGCCTATCTTCGCCTGCGCCGCGCTCGTCGCAGCGTGCGGCGATAAGACCTCCACCTCGACGAGCGGCATCGCCGCAGCCTCCGTAAGCTCGGCTGTCGCCGCGAAGCCCAAAGGCAAGGCGGGTAGCGTCTCCGTCGTGATCGGCGACAAGTCCGAGGAGGTGGCGCTCGACTCGGGCTTCATCGAGCGCAACTCGACGCGCGCGACCGTCACCCTCTACGGCGGTTGCCCCGGGATGACGTGCGACGACAGCTTCAAGTCATTCAAGGAGAAATGCCCCAAGGGCAAGCTCATCAAGGTGCTGTTCGAGGACGTCAAGGAAGGGATGGAGATCCCCGTCGGGCAGCGCTCGAAGCCCAACTCGTGGGTGCGCTGGATGCCGGACCCCGACAATCAGGACGATCTCTGGTTCGACAAGGGATTGGAGATCACGCGCTCTGACAAGGCCGGAATCGCCGGGATCTTCTCCATCACGTACGACCAACCCGATCCTGGGGGGGCCTCGAACATGACCCAGAAGGGCGGCTCGTTGAAGGGCACCTTCGAGGCCACGCTCTGCCCATAGCTACGTCGAGGCCCAGCCTCCGTCTGGCCCATGGCTTGCTTGGAGCCAGGCATGAAGAAATTGATCCCCGGAGCGCTGGCTGGGCTGGCGCTCCTCTCTGTTGCTTGTGGAGGCGAGTCCGCCTCGACGGCGTCCGCCTCGGCCGCGGCAAGCGCTGCAGCGTCGCCGGCCGCCAAATCCTCTGACCCAGCAAGCACCGCGAAGCCAGCCGGCGGAAAGAAGACCTGCGCCGACTACGGCGGAGCCGGCGACGGGACGTTCGAGAAGCCCTGCGACGCCACCGCGCCCTCGCCCTTCGAGGCCAAGTGGACTGGGGCCTTCGAGCAGAATTCGTCCAAGGAAGAGGTCATGGCGCTCGAGGTGACGAGCAAGACCGACCACGACGTGACGTGGGGCGTGGTGTCGGTGTGGTGCTACGACAAGGCCGGCACTCAGCTCGAGTTCGTCCCTATGGTCGGCGCGACGAAGTTCAAGCGCTGGTACAAGACCGGCACCGGCATCTTCCGCTCGCTCAAGCCCGGCAAGAGCAAGCTCGCGCCGGGTGACACCCTCGTGATGGAGGGTCCCAACAAGAAGACGCTGCCCGAGGGGAGCGACAGCTGCGCCGTCGAGGTCACTGGCTGGGGTTGGGAGGAGGGCGACAAGCTCTATTCAAGGCTCAACCGTCCGAACGTGGCGAACATGGACATTCGCCCCAAGGAGGGCTTCAAGTGATGGACGGGCGAAGACCGGTCCGAACCGACCGGTCTTCGCCATGGGCGAGGCGGCGCGCTCCTCGCGCGCCGCCCCGCCTGCACCAGCGAGCCCCCCTACTTCTTCTTCTTCGGCGTGAAGGTCCAGCTCCCGCCGTTCCCCGAGCTGCCCCCGCTGCCCCAGGTCCCGCTGAGGCGACCCGTCGCCGCGTCGCGCTTGAACTTCGCGCGTCCGCTCCCGCTCGAGTCGGACCAGGTGCAGGAGAGCGCCTCGGCCTCGAGGGCGCAGGTCAGCACGGTCCCCCGGCCCGGGCACAGCCCCTTCACCTTGTCGCCGTCGACTTTCAAGTTGCAGCCGCCATAGTCGGTGATGTACTCGCCGGCCCAGGGGTCGAGCGCGGCCGTGGCCGGCGCGCTCGAAGCGCTGGCGGCCGCCGCAGTGCCGGCGGTGTCACCGCCGGACGCTGGCGGTTGAGACGGGGTGCCTCCGCCGCCCGCCGCGCCGCCGCCCGAGTCCGCGCCGCCATAACAGAGCGCCTCGTCGGTCGGGCCCCAAGACGAGGCGTCGGGGCCGGCCGTCAGCTTGACGCACTTCTTATCGTCGAGGCCATACCACGTCACGACCTCGCCCTGCGTCTTTGCGGGCTGCCCCAGGGCCGCGATGTACGCGGCTTTGCGCTTGTCCCAAGGGTCGCGGTTCTTGATGTCGTCGACGACGTCGTGGGTCTCCTTCAGCTGCTTCTGCGTCAGCTTGGTGGTAGGCACCTTCGCGGCCGCCGACGTCGACGCGGACGCGCCGCTCGACGCGGCGCCCGAGGCAGCGGTGGTCGCGACCTCTGCGCTCGAAGAGCCCTGCGCCCCGCCCGCCTCGCCGCAGCCGAGCGCCCCGAGGCCAAAAGCAAACAACCAAGCGAACGATGCTCTCATCGGAAACACTCCTCGCAATAAAAAGGGCGAGCGAGCGAGGCCCCTCCCGAGGGAGTGGTGGGAGCAGCCCCGCTCGCTCTGGTCACTTCAGCTTGTCGAGCTCCTTCGTCGCGTTGTCGGCCACGTACTTCTCCTTGTGGCCCTTGATCCGTCCGAGGATCTCCTTCGCCTTCGGCTTGCAGTCGCCGCAGTCTCTGCCGATGCCGCCAGCGACGGTGGCGATCCAGCTCGCGTCGCCCGCGGCGAGCTGTTCCTTCGTCGAGAGCTTGTCGACCAGCTCGATGGCCTTCTTGCATTGCGCTTGCGAGCCGTTGGGAGGGCGTCCCACCACCGCGTGCCCCCAGCACTGATGGAACACCGAAGCGATGAGCTGGTTGGTCGGCTTCTCGGCGTCGACCCGGGGGGCCAGCGCGGTGAGGGCGGCGTCGATGTACGCGCCTTCGCAGTACGAGAGCGCATCGGCGGCGGCGTTGGCGATTTGTGGGGTCGCGTCGCTCGCCAGCTCCTTCGCCCAGTCGCACGCCTTCGTCTTGTCCGATGCCTCCAAGACCGGCTCGTTCCGGAAGATCCCAGGGTCAACGGCGCGCGACACGCCCCGCACCGCGTTGGCTCGGACCTCGGGGCCGAGCGAGGCGTCCCTTGCCACCGCTTGAGCTGCCGGCAGCGCGCCTATTCCGGCGTAGGGGATGAGGAGGGAGTAGGCGCTCTTGAGCTTCGCCTTCGAGCCCCTGAGCGCAGCCACCGTCTCGTCGACCTTTCCTGCGGCGAGCGGCACCTTCGCGGCCATGTTGACGGTCCAGCCGTAGCCCTCCGGGGCTCCAGCCAGGAGCTTGAGGGTCCTCTCGGCTGCCTCGGGGTCGCGCCGTCTTTGAGCCAATCGCGCCCGCCTGCGTCGGCGAAGCTTCCGAGCGCGCTGAATGCGACGGCGTAGAGCGTCTTGTCCTTCGCTCCGTCGGTCAGGGCCATTTCGGCCAGTGTCACGTGGAAGTGCTTCGGCTTCTGGTCTTGCGCGTACTTCCCGATGGCGTCGTACTCACCGGCCGGGCAGCCGTCGACCTCCTCGGTGGCGTCGTTGGTCTTGCACTTCTCGGCCGCCGCCTTGACGAGCTTGACGGTCTCGGCGTCGAGCTCGATCGGCTTCGCGGCCGGTGGCGCCTCGTTCTTCGCTGCTGGCACGGAGGCGGAGTGGGCGCCGCTTGCTGAAGGGGCCGCGCTGCCAGCGGGCGCGGCCTCCTGGCCACCACAGGCGACGAGGAGTGAGGCGCCGAGGGAGCTCGCCGCAACAAATAGCTTCGCGGTCGTCGTGCCCTTCATGAGCTATCAGCCCACCGTGACTTCGGCGTCGAGCGTGCCTTCGAGCTCGAGCGGCCGCGACGCTTGCGGATCGATCTCCCGAGGGATGTCGAGCGACGCCTTGACCGCGTAGGTCTTCGCCTGTTCGCCATTCACGCGGACCCTCGCCGCGTGGGGCACCTTCACGTCGAAAGCGAAACGCTTCGTTTGCCCGGGCTGGATCTCCTCGGAGACCTCGGTCTGCGAGGGGGCCCAGAGCAGCTCCTCGTTCTCACCGTCGGTCGCGATGAACCAGATCTGGAAGCCGCTGATCCTCTGAGAGCGCTTGCCGCCCTCGAAGACCAACGTGCCCTGCAGGTTCTCGCCGCAGCGCACGCGAGGACGATCGATCTCGATCGCCAGCGTGCCCCCACCTTTTCCGAACATGTCCAGCAGTCCCATGCGCCCCTCGTTTCATCGCCTGGCGCGATGGCGCCGGCGCGGTTCGGAGGCGGCCCAATCAAGACCCGTGCCGCGCACACCCAGCGCGATATCGGGTCGCGAGGGTCGAGCGACGGGTTGCGACCCGGGCATCATGTTGTGCCCCGCGCAACAGAGCGGCGCCCTCGCTCGCCGCGACGAGGCGCGGGGATGTACAGGCCTGTTTCCAGTTACAATGGGGCGGCATGCGAACCTTGCTCTGGACGACCCTCGTGGCAGTCCTCGTCGCCGGCTGTGGCGACGACACTGGCAGCGGAGGCGCGGGCGCTGGAGGGGACGGCGGCGCGGGCGGAGAGGTGCCTGAGCCGATCGTCACCGTGCTCACCCCCGAGGCCGAGCCGCTGCCTGGGCAGACCGAGTGCAGGGTCACGATCACTGAGGGTTTGCCCAGCGACGGACAGACGCACGTGCCGATCTGCACCGAGGTCAGCTATGCGACGAACCGCTCCCTCGAGCGGCGACCACTGGCCGATCTGGGCGGCCTACGGCAGCTACGAGCAGCCCGTGCCTCGCGAGATGCTGGTCCACGATCTGGAGCACGGCGCGATCGTGCTCTCCCACCGCTGCGAGGGAGAGTGTCCCGAGGTGCTGACCGCCTTCGGGCAGGTCATCGAAGGGCACGGGGTCGCTCCCCTTTGCGCCGCGGGGATGGTCGGGCCCACAGTCAACAGTCGATTCATCGTCACGCCCGACCCTGAGCGCGCTGCGCCGATCGCGCTCTCGGCCTGGCGCGCCACCTACGTCGCGACCTGCATCGACCTGCCGAGCCTCAGCGACTTCGTCGAGGCCCACTACGGTAACGCGCCGGAGAACCTGTTCTCCGCAGGCAAAGACCCCGCGGATCCGGAGACCGGGGTCCCGGCGTGCTCGGAGTGAGGCAGAGGCCGGCGCCGCTCAGCCCGCTTCGGCGCGCTGCTTGAGCGCGATGGTCGTCGCGTCGAACCCGGCTTGGATGCGGTCGCCATAGAGCGCAAAGACGATGGGCACGAGCAGCCCGTCGAAGTCATCGGCCGTCTCGTACAGCGTCTCGCCTGCGCTGACCCGGGTCAGACGCTGGAAACGCTCTGCCTTGAGCAACCGTGGGTGCCCCATCACGGTCCCCCAGCTGATCTCATGACCCTCTTCCCAGCGGCTGATGGTCTCGCGCTGGCGTAGCGGTGGGCGGCCCTTCGTCATCGCGACCACGAGCGTGACCGTCTCGCCCACCGCGGCGCGTCCCTCGACCGCGACGACAAACGGGCTCCACGCCGGGTAAGAGGCGACGTCGCTGAGGATGGCCCACACGCGATCCTGCGGCGCGCGGATGTTGATCGAGGCTTTGACGCTGCGCACCGGCACGAGAAGAGCACGTCCACCTGCCGGTGCGCACTCACCCTCTCAGCCGGCCGCGAGGGTGGGGTAGTCGGTGTAGCCCTTCGCGTCGCCACCGTAGTAGCTCGCGGGGTCAGGCTTGTTGAGCTCCGCCCCGGTCTTCAATCGGCTGACGAGATCGGGGTTGGCGAGCGCGAGCTGCCCGACCGAGGCGACGTCTGCCAGGCCCGACTCGACGTCCGCCTGGCGAGCCTCGAAGAGCGCGCCCGGGCGGTTGAGGATGAGCGCTCCCGGCCACGCGTCCCGGAAGGAGCGGGCCCAGTCCTCGTCTCTGGGGTGCACCACGTGCAGGTACGCGAGCCCGAGCGGCGCGAGGGCGGCGACGAGCGCTGCGTACAGGGCGCGCGCGTCGTCCTCGACGATATCGTTGAACGTGCCGCCTGGGGAGATCCGGATCCCAACACGGCTCGGGCCGATCGCCTCGGCGGTCGCCTTCGCCACCTCGACCGCGAAGCGGATGCGGTTCTCGATCGAGCCGCCATAACGGTCGCTGCGCAGGTTGGCGTTCGAGGAGAGGAACTGCTGCACCAGATAGCCGTTGGCGCCGTGGATCTCGACGCCATCGGCGCCGGCCTCGACGGCGAGCTTCGCCGCGCTCGCGAAATCTTTCACGGTGGCGGCGACCTCGTCGGTCGAGAGCGCGCGCGGCTCGGGGTGCTCCTTGGGGCCGCCGAACGTGAACATCGAGCCCGCCGGCTTCACCGCCGAGGGCGCGACCGGCTGGCGGTGGTGCGGCGTGTTGTCGGGGTGAGAGATCCTCCCTACGTGCATGAGCTGGATGAAGAGCTTTCCGCCCGCAGCGTGGACGGCGTCGGTCACCTTTCGCCACCCAGCTACCTGCGCGGCGGAGTGAATCCCTGGCGTGAGGAGGTAGCCTTGCCCGTCCTCCGACGGCTGCGTGCCTTCGGTGATGAGCAGGCCCGTCGAGGCGCGCTGCGCGTAGTAGAGCGCGTTCAGCTCGCTGGGCACGCCCTCGGGAGTCGAGCGATCGCGCGTCATCGGCGCCATCGCGAGCCGCTGCGGCAGGTTCATCTCTCCGATGCGAACCGGGTCCCAGATCTTCGTCATGCTCGAGAGCCTAGCCCTCCGACCGAGCGGCACTAGTCGGGCCCCTGGCGATGCTTCGTTGTCGGGAGAGCAACAACGGTCCGAGGGTCGCGGCCAGCTCTGGCGCCCGGCCGGCGGTCAAGACCCCTTCGGCCTATACTGCCACGCATGTCGCAAGCCGTCCTCGACGGCCGCTTCCATTTGCTCGAACAAGCCGGCAAGGGCGCCTCGGGCGATGTCTTCAGGGCGCACGACGACGCGACCGGGCGAACCGTCGCGGTCAAGGTGCTCGCGGCGCGCCACGACGGCGACTCGCTCGATCGCTTCTCGCGCGAGGTGCGGCTGCTCTCCGAGGTCGACCACCCCCACGTCGTGGGCTACGTCGCGCACGGCACAGGCCCGGAGGGGCGACCCTATGTCGCGGTCGACTGGCTCGAGGGGGAAGATCTCGCCCGGCGGCAGCGCCGCGAGCCCCTCGACGGTCGCGAGGCGCTCGAGGTCGCGCGTCAGGCCGCGCTTGGGCTCGCGGCCTTGCACTCGCGCGGCATCGTGCACCGCGATATCAAGCCGTCGAACCTCTTCTTGAGCCAGACCGCCGGCGGCGCCATCCACCTGACCCTCATCGATCTCGGCGTCGCGACGAGCGAGGGGCTCACGATGATCACGCGTGAAGGGGTCATGATCGGGACGCCCTCGTACATGTCGCCGGAGCAGGTCCTCGGTCGGGGTGCGGTCACGTCTGCGACCGACCTCTTCTCGCTCGGCGTCGTGCTGTTCGAGCTGATCGCCCGCGAGCGACCCTATCGCGCCGACGACATCGTGGGCCTGATCGCCAAGATCGGGCTCCAAGATCCGCCGCGCCTGTCGTCGGTCGTCCCTGGCGCCCCTAGCGAGCTCGACGCGCTCGTCGCCACCGCTATGGCGAAGCAGCCCCACTTTCGCTTCTCCTCGGCGCTCGACCTGGCGCGAGCGCTGCAGGCGGCGCCGCCGTTCGTCAACCAGGCCACGGCCCCGGCCGCTGAGGTCCCGACGAAGACCGGGCCGCTCTCCGCGATGGGCAGCACCGAGCACCGCGTCGTGACGGCGGTGTTCGCGAAGCTCGTGGAGGCCGAGGGTGCGACCGAGGCTTGGACCACGTTCAGCCGGCTCACACAGGGCAGCGGAGGCGCCGCTCACCGCCTCTTGTCGGTCGTCTTCGTGGCGGTGTTCGGGGACGCCGTCACCCGGGGTGACGAGCCCAGGCGTGCAGCGCTCGCCGCTCTCTCTCTGCGCGCGAAGCTGCCCGCGGCCACCCTCGCCGTCGCGACCGGGCGGGCGTTGAAGGGCGCCTCCGCGCTCTCGGGAGACGCGCTCGAGCGCGGCGCCAGCTTGGTGGATGCGCGGCCCGGCCGGATCAGGATCGACTCGGCGACCGCTCGGCTCCTCGGCGATGGATTCGAGCTTCTGGACGACGGAGGGCTCGTGCTGCTTGGAGAGCGCGCGGGGCCCGCGCGCTCTCTCCTCGGAGGCGCCACCCCGTGTGTCGGTCGCGCCCGCGAGCTCGCGCAGCTCGAGGCGCTGATCGACGAGTGCACCTCCGAGCCCGCCTCTCGGGCAGCGGTCGTCGTCGGCGAGCCGGGGGCGGGCAAGTCACGCCTGGCTCAAGAGCTCATGCGCAGGGTCCTCGCGGGGCGAGCCGCGCCCCGGCTCTTCACCGCCCGCGGCAACGCCCTCGCCGAGGGCTCGCCGTTCGCGATGATCGGCGCGGCGATCCGGAGCTTCCTGCAGATCGAAGAGGGCGAGCCGCTCGCGAGCCAGCGAGACAAGCTGGGCGCGACCGTGCGAGGGCGAGACCAAGGAGCGCTCGTCACGCTCGTCGCGCGGCTGGCGTCGATCGACGGCGCTCCCTCCCGCGGCTCGGAGGACGGCGCGCTCATGAACGATCAGCTCCGCGGCGCCTTCGAAGCTTGGCTCGGCGAGCTCGCGCGCGAGCGGCCCGTCGTGGTGCTGCTCGAGGACGCACACCACGCCGACGCCCCCTCGATGCGGCTGCTCGACGGCGCCCTCGGCAACCTCTCCGAGCTCCCCCTCTTCGTGCTGGCCCTGGCCCGTCCCGAGCTCGAGCGCCGCTTCCCGAAGCTCTGGCACGCACGGGATCCCGTGGTCATGCGCCTCGGAAAGCTGGGCCGCCGCGCCTCACGGGAGCTCGCGACCCATGTGCTCCAAGAGCGAGCCAGCCCCGAGCTGCTCGGCGCGCTCGTCGAGCGCAGCGGAGGAAACCCCTTCTTCCTGGAGGAGCTCCTGCGGGCGGTGATGCAGCCGAGCGCGACGCCGGACGGCGTCTCCCACCTGCCCGACACCGTGCTCGGGCTGGTGCAGGTGCGCCTCGACGCCTTGAGCTCCGGCGCGAAGCGGACGCTGAAGGCGGCCAGCGTCTTCGGGGACGTCTTCTGGGCGGGCGGCGTCGGCGCCGTCCTCGCCGAGCCCACAGCTCGACCGGAGGAGCACCTCCAGGAGCTCGTTTTCCAAGAGATCATCGAGCGGCGTCCCGCTCCCCGATTCCACAACGAACAGGAGCTGGCCTTCCGGCACGGCCTGGTCCGAGAGGCCGCCTACGAGCTGCTGAGCGACGACGATCGCCGGGTCGCGCACGGGCGGGCAGGAGCCTGGCTCGAGCAGCGGGGCGAGCCTGCAGCCGCTGTGATGGCCCGCCATTTCGAGCTCGCCGGGATGACCCCGCGAGCCATGGCCCACTGCGCGCAGGCCGCAGAGCAAGCGCTGGTCGGGGGGGATTTCGATGGCGCGATCGAGCGCGCGGCGCAGGCCCTCGCGTACGGAGCGACCGGTGAGCCGGGCGCGCGGCTCTTGCTGACCGTCGCGGAGGCGAGGCGCTGGCGCGGCGACCTGGAGATCGCGCTCGAGGCGGCCGCGTTCGCGGAGGAGGGGCTCGTGCTGGGGACCCAGGACTGGTTCGCTGCGCTGCGGGAGCAGATCGCCGCGACCGGGAGGCTCGGCCGCATCGATCGAATCGGGGCGCTCGCCGCTCGCGCCGCGGGCCAGACCGCGGCCAGGGGCGCGGAGGCCTCCCAGATCGCGGCGCTCGTGCCCGCGGCGGTCCACCTGCTCTACTCGGGCGACCGAGCGGCGGCGGAGGCCCTCGCGACCCGGGTCGAGTCGCTCGCCAAGCGTTTGCTCGGCCTCGAGCCGCGGGCTCGTGCTCGGGTGCACCAGCTGCGAGCGGCCCTCGCCCAGGCGCGTGACTCCCACGACGTCGCGATCCGAGAGCAAGAGGCAGCGCTCGCTCAGTTCGAGCTGGCGAATGACCGGCGCGCAGGCGCCCTCGTGAGCTCGAACCTCGGCTTTGCCCTGATGCAGCTCGGGGCCCACGGCCGTGCGCGCGAGGCCTTGGAGGGCGCGCTCGAGAAGGCCTGCGCCCTCGGGCTGACCACGATCGTGCCGCTCGCAGAGCAGAACCTCGGGGCGCTGTTCGGCAAGCTCGGGCAGCTCGAGGTCGCGGTCGAGATCCAGCGCCGGGCGCTCGCTCGCTTCGTCGCGCTGTCCGATCCGCGCCTCGAGGCGAGCTCCCGGATCCACCTGGCGGCGGCGCTCGCGGCCATGGGCGAGCTCGACCGCGCGGCGGACGCGGTGACACCCGTCGCGAGCTCGAGCTTCGAGCCGCTCGTGGTCGGGGCCCACGCGGTGCTGACGATGATCGCCGTGCGGCGGGGCGAGCCCGAGGTCGCGCTCGGCCACGCGCGCGCCGCCGCCGAGCTGCTCGGCAGGCTCGGAGCGATCGAGGAGTTCGAGGCGCTCGCGCGCCTCGCGCTGGTCGAGGCCGAGCTCTTCTCGGGCGATCTGCGGGCAGCACGCGAGGCGGCGCGCGCCGCGAGGCAGCGGGTGAGCGAGCGCGCCGGCAGAATCTCCGACCCCTCGCTGCGTGCCTCCTTCCTCGAGCGGACGCCCGAGCACCAGCGGCTGGCCGAGCTGGAGCTGCGGCTGGGGCTCGGCTCTACCCCCGGCGCCTGAGCCGCTCGATCCCAAGACACTTCACGGCCGGCGCCCAGCCCGAGATCTCCAGCCGGCCATCGACCAACCGGATGTCGACCGTGTTGTCGCCATAGAAGCGGGCGTCCTCCGGTGTGTAGCGCTCCGAGAGGAAGTGCATCCGCTGATTCTGTGAGCCGAGCCAGCGCCAGCGGCTGCCAGGCTGCGACGCGACAAACGGCCCGTCGGCCAGAAGGTCCGCGGCCGCGAGCAGCGCGAGCGCATGGGGATCTGCGCGCGCCTCGAGCTCCTCCCGGACGAAGCCGCTGAAGACCATCACGCTGAGCCCTCCCTCTCGAACCAGCGAGGCGAGCTCGGCGAGCGGGCCGGCTTGCTCGAAGGGCTCGCCCCCGAGGATCGAGAGCCCCTCGAGGCCGGGCTCGTCGAGCACCTCGCGCGCGAGCGCAGCGACGTCGACCTCTTCGCCCCCTCGGTCCGAGAACATCTCCGGGTTGCAGCACCCTTCGCAGCGGATCGAGCAGCCCTGCACCCACAGCGCGTAGCGCGCGCCCGGCCCTTCGGACTCGGTCCGGGGGATGCGACGCGCGACCCGCAGGAGCATCCACCCAGGGTAGCTCACGGTCCCCCCCGCGGCGCGTGACGCCGGCGAGCCGGCGAGTCATCCTCCCCGCGGATGCCGCTTCGCTTCGACAACAGCTACTCCCGGCTGCCCAGCCGGCTCTTCTCGAGCGTCGAGCCGACTCCCGTGGACGCTCCCGCGTGGCTCGCGGTGAACCCGACGCTCGGCGCGCTGCTCGGGCTCTCCGAGGAGGAGCTGCGCTCGTCAGAGATGCTCGCCGTGCTCGCTGGCAACATGATCCCGCGAGGTGCGGAGCCCATCGCGCTCGCCTACGCCGGGCACCAGTTCGGCAACTTCGTCCCGCGGCTCGGGGACGGCCGGGCCGTCCTGCTGGGCGAGGTGCTGGGGGCCGACGGCGCGCGCCGCGACGTGCAGCTCAAGGGCTCGGGGCCCACCCCGTACTCACGAGGAGGGGACGGGCGCGCCGCGCTGGGGCCGGTGCTTCGCGAGCTCTTGCTGAGCGAGGCGATGCACGCGCTCGGCGTGCCCACCACGCGCTCGCTCGCGGCGGTGCTCACCGGGGAGCGCGTCTACCGGGAGACCGCGCTGCCGGGCGCGGTGCTCACGCGCGTCGCGTCGAGCCACCTGCGCGTCGGCACCTTCGAATACGTGGCCGCACAGCGCGACGAGGCCGCGCTGGCGGCGCTCGTCAGCTACGCCCTCGAGCGCCATTACCCTGATCACACCGACTCCGAGGTGCCAGCCATCGGGCTGCTCGAGGCGACGCTCGAGGCGCAGGCCACGCTCGTCGCGAAATGGCTCGCGCTCGGGTTCGTGCACGGGGTCATGAACACCGACAACTGCGCCATCTCCGGGGAGACGATCGACTACGGACCCTGCGCGTTCCTAGACGCCTACGACCCCGCCCGCACCTTCAGCTCGATCGATCGCGGCGGGCGCTACGCCTTCGCCAATCAACCGCGCATCGCCCTGTGGAACCTCGCGCGCCTCGCCGAGGCGCTGGCCCCCCTCGTCGGCCCCCGCGCCCAGAAGACCGCCGAGCTGCTCGAGGAGCGCCTCGAGGCTTTCCAGCCGCGGTTCGACGCCGCCTACGCAGGGCTGATGCGCGACAAGCTGGGGCTGCTCGAGCAGCGCGAAGGAGACCTCGACCTCGCCCGACGGCTGCTCTCGATCATGGCCTCCGATCGCGCCGATTACACGTTGGTGTTCCGGCGCCTCATTCACAGCGTAGAGGGCGACGATTCGCCCATCGGCGAGCTCTTCGCCTCGCAGGACCGGCTCGCGGAGTGGCTGGCCGCCTGGCGGCTTCGCCTGCAGGACGAGCCGACGACCACCGCCGAGCGCGCCGCGCGGATGCGCAGCGCGAGCCCCGCCTTCATCGCCCGCAACCACCGGGTCGAAGAGGCGATCGCTGCCGCGACGCGCGGGGACCTCGGCCCGTTCGAGCGCCTGCGAACCGTCTTGGCCCGTCCCTACGAAGATCAGCCGGAGCACGCCGACCTCGCCGCGCCACCGGGCGAGGAGCAGTGGAAGTACAAGACGTTCTGCGGCACCTGAGGGAGAACGGATGAGCGAGCTCCAGCCGCCGCGCCAGCACGGGCGAAAGTCGTATGTGTTCGTGTTGGTGACCGTGGCCATCGACATGATCGGCTTCGGCCTGATCATGCCGGTCACGCCGTCCTTGATCGCGGAGCTCACGGGCCTGTCTCTCGACCAGGCGGCCCCCTGGGGCGGATACCTGGCGGCGCTCTACGCCGTCCTCAATTTTCTCGCGGGGCCGACGCTCGGCAACCTCTCGGACCGCTATGGTCGGCGCCCCGTGCTGCTCGTCGCGATGGCGGCGCTCGGCGCGAACTTCTTGCTGATGGGGCTGGCGACCTCGATCGCGCTGCTGTTCGTCGGCCGCGTGCTCTCGGGCATCGCCGGCGCCACGATGTCGACCGCCTCGGCGTACATCGCCGACGTGACCGAGCCCGAGCGCCGGGCGCAAGCCTTCGGCGGGATCGGCGCGGCCTTCGGGATCGGGTTCGTGCTCGGCCCCGTGCTGGGCGGCGTGCTCGGGGAGCTGCACGTTCGGGCCCCGTTCTTCGTCGCCGCCGGCCTCTCCCTGGTGAACGTTCTCTATGGCGCGTTCGTCCTGCCCGAGTCGCTCCCGCCCGAGAGACGGCGCCCCTTCGTGCTCGCCCGGGCCAACCCGCTCGGGGCGTTTCGCCATTTCAGCAAGCTCCCCCAGGTGAGCTTGCTCATCGTCACGATGGTGCTGTTCCAGTTTTGTCAGATGTTGTTCCTGGTGATCTGGGCCTTCTTCACCGAGCTGCGCTTCGGCTGGGACGCTCGGGCGGTCGGTGTCTCGCTCGGCTTGGTGGGCGTCTCGGCGGCCGTCGTCCAGGGTGTGCTCATCGGCCCGGTCCTGCGCCGGCTCGGCCCTACCCAGACGGCCCTCGTCGCCATGGCCTTCGGCGTCGTCACCCTCCTCGCCTACGCCTTCATCACCGAGAGCTGGATGGTCTACGTCCTGATCTTCCTCAGCGCCCCGATGGGCATGGCTCCGGCGGCCATCAACTCCATCACCTCCAGCCGTGTCGACGCCAACGCCCAGGGCGAGCTGCAGGGCGCGGTCGCCAGCGCGAACGCCTTCGGCACCATGTTGAGCCCGCTGGTGATGACCCAGACGTTCGCGTACTTCTCGCGCCCCGAGGCGCCCGTCCGCTTCTTCGGGGCGCCCTTCGTCGTCGCCGCGCTGGTCATGGCCATCGCCGTGGTCCCGTTCGTCGTCGGGGTGAGGCGGAGCCGCGCCTGAGCGGCGCGAGGCCGCGAGCTCCTTCGGCAGGCCCACCTGTCTGGGCAGAGGGCGTATGCTCAATGCGCTGGAGGGTCGCACATGGCAAGGTCAGAAGAGGTCGACGCTTGGCTCGCGCGGTACGAAAACCCCATGAAGCCGGTGGTCGAGCGCATCCGGGAGATCGTGCTCGCCGCCGATCCGCGCATTGGCGAGTGCATCAAATGGCAGGCGCCTACGTTCACGTATCGCGGCAATCTCGCGAGCTTCTTTCCGAAGGCGAGGCAACACGCCAGCCTGATGTTTCACTCTGGAGCGAAGATCCCCGGGAGGTACCCGCGCCTCGAGGGGACCGGCGAAACGGGTCGCGTCATGAAGCTCGCCAGCCTCGCGGAGGCCAACGCTGCCAAAGGCGAGCTCGAGCGGATCGTCAGGGCGTGGTGCGACCTGCAGGAGGTCGCGCCAGCGGGCAAGCGATCGGCGAAGGTCGCGAAGCCGGCCAAGCCAGGCCTGGATGAGGCCCTCGCGGCGCGCGTGCGAGCGGCGCTCGGCGACCGATCGGACGTCGAAGAGAAGCGCATGTTCGGCGGCCTGTGCTTCATGGTGAACGGCCAGATGTGCTGCGGCCTCACCAAGAGTGATCTCATGGTCCGGGTGGGCAAGGCCGGCTATGACGACGCGCTGGCGCAGCCTCACGCTCGCCCGATGGACTTCACGGGGCGGCCTCTGATGGGGATGGTCTACGTCGACCCCGCCGGGGTCCGGACGAAGGCGGCCCTGGTCAAGTGGGTGGCGCGAGCCCTCGCCAACGTGAGCGCAGTGGCCCCCAAGAGGCGCGCGAAGCGACGCGCGTAGCGGCGAGGCTCACGCGCACGCGCGGGACTCGCTCCTCCCCCTCCGCTCGAGCGCCTCCTTCAGCGCCTCGATGCGCAGCTCCGCCGAGGCGCGAAGGCTCCGCGCGCGGCGCTCGACGTCGTCCGCGTGAGACGCGCTGCAATGGTGGAGCGCCGCAGCCTCTTCGTAGGACGCGATCGCCGCGTGGAGCCGCTCGCCGCGCGGAGGCCGGCCCGCAGCCACATCGTCGAGGAGCCCGCCGAGGTGCGCGTCGGCCGCGAGCGCCGAGGCGTGAGCACGGGCCGTCGTCGCGCGGGCCGACGCCAGGCGCTGCCGCGCCGCGGAGATGCCTGCGTCCAGCCCCAGGAGCAGGCCCCCCAGATCGGTGGTCGGACAGAGGAAAGCGAGCCCGAGCAGGGCTCGCAGCGTCACCTCCGTGTCGAGCAGGTCGGAGCCAACGTCGTGCCTACGCTGCGATATGGCGAGCGCGAGGTCGAGCAGGGCGGTCTGTGGCCGGGTGAATGGGCGCGGCGTGGGGTGGGGTCCGCCGAGGACGCCGCCGCACGCCCACTCGGCGCCGAGCTCTGCGGCGGCGGCGCCCAGCTCGTCGAGACTGCGCGCGCCGCTGACGAGCAGCGCACATTTGTGCGCCCTCGCCAGCTCGGCTCGAGAAGCGGCCTCGTGTCCACGCTCGGTCGCGTCGACCTCGAGCACGACGGTCACTCCGAGCAGGTGGGCGACGGCCGCGAGGGTCGCGACCCCGGGGACGCGCGCGTCGAGGCTCACACCGAGCAGCGAGGTGGAGAGCCCGCGCGAGCGCAGGCGGCGGACGGCGCTCTGGAGCAGGCGCTCGAGCGTCGGGCCGTCTTCGTCGCGAACCGCCACGATGGCGGGCCCCTCCGAGCGGTTGGTGCGCCGCGAGAGGAACCGACACGCCTGACACAACAGCGACGCGAGGCTGGCACCCGGGCGCGACAGGATCACGCCGGCGGAGGCGCGGCGGCGCAGATCGACGACGCGGGTGTAACGAGTGGCCGGGGGACGCGCGTTCGGTGAGAGGTCGAGCTCCATGCGCGCCAAGGTGCCTGCGCTTCGTGGCGTTTCGGGCTCGGCTCCGCGAAACCCTCGCGAACGGCGCCGAGCCATCGTCGGGCATGTTGTGGAGGTCATCCCCCCAACAGGGATCGCACGAACAACGCAGCCCCCGCGACGACCCAGAGCCCGACCCCACACGCGATGCCGACGAGCGCACGCCAGCCGTACCGCCACACGGCCGCGGTCTGCTCACCGATGGCGATCACCAGCGGCGCTTCTGGCGTGCCCCCGACGACCAGTCGCTGCGCTCCCCCGCGGTAGTCGCCCTCCCCCGGGTGCGCCTCGAGGCGCGCGACGCCGATGATGACGACCCGCGCGCCCGCGGGGATCACGATCTGCGTGGTGCGCCCTCCGGCGTCGGGGCGCTCCCACGTCTCCCCGAGCAGCTCCACGTGCGTGAGCGATATCGGACACGCGCCGGACGCGTCGCGAAGCACGGCCGGTACCGCGCGCGTCTCGCGGCTGACCTCCTTGAAGTTGTTTCGTCCGACCTTGTTGTCCACCACCGTGTGGACGATGACGCATGGGCGGCTAGCTCCGCTCTCGAGGGCGTCTGCGCCCGACGGCTCGATCACGCCGGCCAGCTCGACGGCGCCGGCCTTCAGCTCGCTCACGGCAGTGGTCCGCGTGGCCAGCATGGCGCGGTTGGGGCGGAGCGCGCGCACGCCGAAGATCACGAGCAGGGCGCCCATCCCCGCGAGGACGATGGCGACGGTCGTCAACATGCCGACTCCACCTGCGCGACGGCGCGGCGCCGCTTCTCGAGCTTGCGCTGGGCCCAGAGGTTGATGCCCCCGAGGACCAAGAAGAACAAGGCCACGAACCCGAGGACGACGATCGTGATGAGCTCCACGCCTCGAGACCAGAAGCCGAGCAGGCTGTCGACGCCGCTCTTCGCGTCCTGGCAGGCGCCCCAGCCGCCCCCCGACTCACAGCGGGAGACCAAGAAGTCGCCTCGATCCCCACACGGCTCGAGGCGCTCACCCCGCAGGCATCCCGACACGACGACCGGCTGGCCGGCCGTCCACGCGATCTGTTGCAGCTCCAAGGAGCCGCTCGTGGGCTCCTTGCACGCCGGGAGCGAGAGCACGGAGGCTGGCGGCGAGCCTCTCTTCACCTCCGCCAAGATCCGCACCACACCGGGGCGAGGCTCTGACAGGCTCCCCGCTTGCAGGACGTCGAGTCGATCCGCTGGCAGCTCGAGGGCGAGCGAGCGCCCCTCGACGTCGAGCGTCAGACCGTCGAGCTCGGAGCTGGTGCAGTGGACGCGCTTGCTCTTGTTTTTTCCGCTGCCGACGGTGACCTCGACGATCGAGGTGTGGCCCACCGCCGCGTCTCCGAGCGGCGCCCGGCGAACCCGACCCTGGAGCCTGCCGTGCAGCACCACAGGCCCCTCAACGCCTTCGGCCGCGGGACCCAGCGAGCGCGCCCTGACTTCGGGGATCGCCTCGAAGACCCCGCCGGCGATGCTCATCAGCGCCCACACGAAGAACCCGAGGAACGCGCAGGCGAAGGCGCACCACGCCACGAGGAACGCCGGAGGTCCCCCGGCGCGCCTCCAAGCCGAAGCCGGCCGCAAGGCATCGAACCAAGCCATCGCGGCAGCCTAGGGAGGCGACTGGCAGTGCGCCACTGCAACCCTCGGGTGCAACCCTCCGGCTCGTTTGGGTCGCGTCGAGGCCCGGCACTTCTCATGGAACGCGCTCCTGGCTTCGCGTATCTTCTGCGGCTCTTTCCAAGGCAGCCGGTCGCGCGCTCGGCGCGCGACGGCGAGGGAGGCAGGCGCGATGGCGGCGAGCATCGAGGTCAGGATTGGTGGTCGAGGCAGGGTGAAGGACGGCGCCGCGACCGACGACGCCAGCGAGCGCGCGGTCTGCGATCTGTGCGGCGCCGAGGGCGACGCCGTCGCCTCGACGAGCTCGGAGGGCGGCGGGCCGTTCGCCTGCAAGGCCTGCCTCCGGGTCCGCCTCGAGGCGATGACGGTGGGCAGCTACTTGCTCAAGGGGCCCGAGTCTCGGCTCCCCTGGGGCAAGGTGAGCGGTTGAACGAACGACGACCTGGAGGAACGATGACGCAGCCGCTGAGCCGAGATCGCTCGGAGACGGTGTTCGAGGACTACAAGGGCGAGTACACGCCGGACCAGGCGCTCGTCGAGGCGAACCGCTGCCTGTACTGCGCCGACGCGCCGTGCGTGAAGGCGTGCCCCACGCACATCGAGATCCCGCAGTTCATCCGCAAGATCGCGACCGGTAACCTCAAGGGCTCTGCGCGCACGATCTTCGACGCGAACATCCTCGGGATGAGCTGCGCGCGGGTGTGCCCGGTCGAGGTGCTCTGCGTCGGCGACTGCGTCTACAACGAGCAGGGCGTCCCCCCGATCCAGATCGGCAAGCTCCAGCGCTTCGCGACCGATCACGCCTTCGAGGCCGGCTGGCGCTTCTTCGAGGCCGGCCCCGACAGCGGCAAACACGTCGCGCTGATCGGCGCAGGCCCCGCGAGCCTCGCCGCGGCCCACGAGCTGCGGCGCCACGGCCACCGCTGCACGATCTACGAGAAGCGCTCGGCCATCGGCGGCCTCAACACCACCGGCGTCGCGCCCTACAAGATGAAGGCAGACCGCAGCGTCGAGGAGGTCGACTGGGTGCTCGGCATCGGCGGCATCGAGGTGAAGACCGGCGTGACCATCGGCGAGTCGGTCACGTTCGAGCAGCTCGAGAAGGACCACGACGCGGTCTTCATCGGCTTCGGGCTCGGCCCGGACACGTCGCTCGACGTCCCGGGCGCCAAGCTGCCCGGCGTCGTGGGCGCCGTCGACTGGATCGAGCAGATGAAGCTCGGCAAGGTCCCGACCGACGGCGTGAGGAGCTGCGTCATCGTCGGCGGCGGCAACACGGCGCTCGACTGCGTGCGCGAGGCGCTCGGCCTCGGCATCCCCCAGGTGACGATGGTCTACCGCGGCGTCGAGGAGAAGATGAGCGGCTACTCCCACGAGTGGAAGGCCGCGCAGACGAAGGGCGCCCGCGTCGAGTGGCAAGCCCTGCCCGTCGCCTACGAGGGAGACGGCAAGGTCCAGCGCGTGCGCTGCCAGCGCCTCGACACGAACAAGAAGCCCATCCCCGGGGCCGAGGTCTCGCTCGACGCCGATCTCGTCCTCGTCGCCATCGGGCAATCGAAGCTCGGCACGCTCCTCTCGCAGCTGAGCGGCATCACCATCGACGGCGGTCGCGTCGCGACCGACGAGCACGGCGCGACCGGCCGCAAGGGCTGGTACGCCGGGGGCGACTGCCGCAACGGCGGCAAAGAAGTCGTGAACGCCGTCGCCGAGGGCAAGGCCGCAGCCCGCGCGATCCACGCATTTGTCACGGGAGCATCCAATGCCTGATCTTTCGATCGACTGCGCCGGCATCAAGTCGCCGAACCCGTTTTGGCTCGCGTCGGCGCCCCCCGCGAACTCGGGCGGGCAGGTCCAGCGCGCGTTCGACGCGGGCTGGGGCGGCGCCGTGTGGAAGACGCTCGGCACCCCCATCCAGAACGTGTCGAGCCGCTTCGGCGGGCACACCATCGGCGGCGTGCGCGGCGCGGGCTTCAACAACATCGAGCTCATCACCGACCGCCCGCTCGAGGTGAACTTCCGCGAGATCTACGAGACGAAGAAGAAGTACCCGAAGCACGCCGTGGTCGTCTCGCTCATGGTCGAGACGCGCGAGGAGTGGAAGGACTTCATCAAGCGCTCGATCGACACCGGCGCCGATGGCCTCGAGCTCAACTTCGGCTGCCCGCACGGCATGTGCGAGCGCGGCATGGGCTCGGCCGTCGGCCAGGAGCCCCGCGTGAACCAGGAGATCACCTCCTGGGCGGTCGAGTACTCGACCATCCCGGTGCTGGTGAAGCTCACGCCCAACGTGGCGGAGATCGTCCCCCATGGCCTCGCGGCCAAGCGCGGCGGCGCCCACGGGGTCTCTCTGATCAACACCATCAAGAGCATCATCGGCGTCGACGTCGATCGCTTCGTGCTCGAGCCGCGCGTCTCGGGCCTCAGCACGAACGGCGGCTACTGCGGCGCCGCCGTGAAGCCGATCGCCCTGCACATGGTCGCTCAGCTCGCCCGTTCGAAGGACTTCGGCCTGCCCATCAGCGGCATCGGCGGCGTGTCCAATTGGCGCGACGCCGTCGAGTTCATCCTCCTCGGGTCGACGTCCGTCCAGGTGTGCACCGAGGTCATGCTGCGCGGGTATCGCGTGGTCGAGGACATGCTCGAGGGTCTCGAGGAGTACATGCGCAGGCACAACTTCGACACCGTGGCGCAGATGGTCGGCAAGGCGGTCCCCTCGTACAGCGAGTGGGGCGATCTCGACCTCAACTACGAGACCGTCGCGAAGATCGATCCGCAGAAGTGCATCGGCTGCCAGCTGTGCGTGACCGCCTGCCAGGACGGCGCCCACCAGTGCATCCACCCGCAGGGCAGCGACATGGCGGTCAAGCTCGGCCTCAAGGCGCCGAACGGTGGCTCCCACGCCCGCGTGCCGGTCATCGACGAGTCCGAGTGCGTGGGCTGCAATCTGTGCAAGATCGTCTGCCCGGTGCCCGACTGCATCTCGATGGTCGAGGTCGACAACGGCTTCGCGCCGTCCACGTGGAACGAGCACGTCACGTTGGACAAGAAGCTCCGCCCCAAGAAGGGCGCCCACTGATCCCCCACGAATAGAACAGGAGCACCCCATGGCATTTTCGGTGATCAAGGGCGGCACGGTCGTGACCGCGGACTACGAGCGGCGCGCAGACGTCCTGATCGAGGGCGGCACGGTCAAGGCGGTCGGCGACGGCCTCGACGTGCCTGCGGGTGCGAAGGTCATCGACGCGAGCGGCGCGTACGTGCTGCCCGGCGGCATCGACCCGCACACCCACATGGAGCTGCCCTTCATGGGCACGACCGCCTCGGAGGACTTCTTCACCGGGACGAGCGCCGCCGCTGCCGGCGGCACGACCATGATCATCGATTTTGCCATCCCGAATCCGCAGGAGCGGCCGGTCGACGCCTACAAGAAGTGGCGCGGGTGGGCGGAGAAGGCCGCCTGCGACTACTCCCTCCACGTCGCCATCACCTGGTGGAGCGAGCAGGTCTCCCAGGACATGGGCACCCTCACCAAGGAGCACGGGGTCAACAGCTTCAAGCACTTCATGGCCTACAAGAACGCCATCATGTGCGACGACGAGGTGCTCGTGCAGAGCTTCACGCGCGCGCGTGAGCTCGGCGCCCTCTGCGACCGTCCACGCCGAGAACGGCGAGCTGGTCTTCACCCTCCAGCGGCAGATCTTCGACAAGGGGATCACCGGCCCCGAGGGGCACCCGCTCTCGCGGCCGCCCGAGGTCGAGGGAGAGGCGGCGAACCGCGCCATCCGCATCGCGGAGGTCCTCGGCGCGCCTGTCTATCTGGTCCACACCTCCTGCATCGACGCGCTCGAGGCCGTGCAGCGCGCGCGCGGCGAGGGCCAGCGCGTCTTCGCCGAGGTGCTCGCGCAGCACCTCGTCATCGACGACTCGGTCTACCGCGACAAGGACTGGAACAAGGCCGCCCATTACGTCATGAGCCCGCCGTTCCGCTCGAAGGAGCACCAGGCGGCGCTCTGGCGCGGCCTGCAGGCGGGCGTCCTGCAGACCACCGCCACGGACCATTGCTGCTTCTGCACGCCGCAGAAGCAGGCGGGCATCGACGATTTTCGCAAGATCCCGAACGGCACGGGCGGCGTCGAGGACCGCATGGGCGTCCTGTGGCACCACGGCGTGCGCACCGGGAGGCTCACCCCCAGCGAGTTCGTCGCCGTCACCAGCGCGAACACGGCGAAGATCTTCAACATCTACCCGCGGAAGGGCACCATCGCGCCCGGCAGCGACGCCGACCTCGTCGTGTGGGACCCCGACAAGTCCCGCACCATCTCCGCGAAGACCCACCACCAGAACATCGACTTCAACATCTACGAGGGGATGACCGTCACCGGCAACGCGGCCATCACGCTGAGCCGCGGCGAGGTCGTCTGGGAGAAGGACCAGCTCAAGACCGTGCGCGGCGCGGGCCGCTACGTCGACCGCCCCTGCTTCCCCGAGTTCTGGACCGCGCAGCAGACGCGCAATCGCGTGGCCGAGCCGACCAAGGTCGAGCGCGAGCGGCCGGCGGCGGCGAAGTAGGCGCGGCTCACAGGAGCGGTGCGCGGCCTGCCACCGCTCGAGCGAGACCCCGGCGTGGTGACGCGCAAGACGCCAGCTCGGCTCGGCGGGTGCCTTCAGAGCAGGCGTGGCGCCAAGGGCGCCGCGGCGCAGCTCGCCCACGAGCGCCCACACGCCAGGACGTAAAGCGGATCGTGCGTCCAGGCTCCGGGTGGCCAAAATGGACATCCCCCGGCTGTCCATTTTGGCCAGTGAGGCATCCACCGGCCAAAATGGACCCCCCCGGGGAGCGCCATTGGCCGCGAAATTCTCGACGCAGTCTCTGGCACGGCAGGAGCATGGGGCGGGCGGAGAAGGCAGGGCGCAAAGATATTTCCTGTCCATGCCTTCGAGCCATCGCCGACTGAAGCCTGAGGTTCTATGACCCATCCGTCTCGCTCGCGGCTCACGGCGCTCGTCTTCGCTTCCATCCTGTCCCTCGCGCTCTCGTGCGACGACACCCCTGAGGAGACTGTTGACTCGGCAGACCAAGCGGTGACCTGCCGCCCGGTGGAGCTGTCGGTCTCGCGCAGCCCAGGCTCCGCGTGGACGACCGACGACGAGACGTTGTCCCCGGCGATGTCGTTCGTGCTGCCGGATCGGCTGACGGTCGTGGCCAACAACGCGGGGCTGCACGACGTCACGTTCAGCTACGCGCTCGGCGCCGCCCTCAACACGTGCCTCTATCGCGCGCGCTGGAAGCCGGTTGGGCAGCCGGACCAGTTCGTGTCGTGCACGTCGGGCGCGGTGCCGGGGGACGCGCTCGAGGCGGACTGGGTGTCGCCATCGGGGTCGAGATCGGCATCGGGGTCGGCGTCGACATCGGTATCGACGGCGGCATCGATATCGACATCGGCTGCGGCATCGATATCGACATCGGCTGCGGCATCGATATCGACATCGGCGTCGGCGTCGGCGTCGGTATCCGCCACCGCATCGGCGTCGGTCTGGGGGCGAGCCCTCGGTCTCGGCATGAGGCTCGGTGGTGCGGCTTGATCGCGCGCGACCCAGCGTTTCGGCGGGAGCGGCGGGGAGTTGCTGGGGCCGTGGGTCAGCCGTGTGGCGCACGTCCCGCGCCAGCGCAGGCGCGGGGTGGCGATGGGCTCAAGAGCGGCATCGTGGCCGCGCCGGCGCTGTCACGGTCCCTGCGCCTTCGAGGGCATGACCCACGACCCCAGCAACTCAGCCCCGAGCATCCCACGGTTCCCACACCACAACCTCGACGCCTACGCGGTCGCGCTCGAGGCCCTGTGTCGAGCGGACGCCCTCGCCAAGCGCCTGCCGCGCGGCTATGGGCCGCTAAGCGATCAGCTGAGGCGGGCCAGCCAGTCCGCGCGTTCCTGCAGCTCGCCGAGGGCGTGGCCCGCAGCGGCGCGGACCGAGCCCAGCGCCTGCGAGGCGCGCGGGCGGAGGCCTGCGAAGCCGCCGCTTGCGTGGAGGCGCTGGGTAGGCTCGGGCTTGCGTCGAGCGCCGAGGTCGCCGAGATGCTCCTGCTCCTCGGTCGCCTCGGAGCCATGCTCACCAAGCTCGCCCGCTGACAGCTCGTTCGGGCTCGGCCGGCCAGATGGCGCCGGCCGACCCGGACCTCGTAGCCCAAGACGCCCCCGGTGCCGCGGTCGCAGCCGATGCTCATGCCGCGGCCGCCGACACCGCAGCAAGTGCCACGGCCCCATCCGAAGCCGATGCCGACACCGATGTCGCTGCCGATGCCGATATCGATGGCGATATCGACGCCGATGCCGATGCCGACGCCGATGTCGATGACCACACCGCCTACACCTACGCCGTCGACCTCCAGGCGGACGAGGCCGTCGCGGCGGGCGCCGAGCACGTCGAGCTGAGCGCGCCCGCGAGCTACTTCCTCGAAAACTTCATTGGCGCGCCGGTCGGCAGCGCGGTGCCTGCGGGCACGTACGACTACGAGCAGGGCCTATGGCTGGCCGACCCCGACGGGCGCGTCGTGCAGCTCATCTCGATCACAGGGGGCTCGCCGACCTCGACATCAATGGCGACGGCCTCGCGGACTCGGCGTCTTCCATCGAAGCGATCGGGATCACGGAGGACGAGCGGGCGTGGCTCGCGACGCGCTATTCGGTCGGTGCGGAGCTATGGCACACCGAGATCCATCACTTCTCGGTGGTGGACCTCAACAACATGAAGGGCTGCCCGTGGTGCGAGGGCCCGCCGGAGCTGCCGCTCGAGACGGACGACGCATGCTCGCCTCAGAAGAGGGTCGCTTCGGTCGTCGAGTGCACCAACCAGACCTTCGGGGAGGACGTGCCCGTCGCGGGCACGCCCTACAGCCTGCACTACCGCAGCGACCGCGTCCCGGGGCGCGCCGCCGCGCGCCAAGTGATCGTCCCGATCACCGACGACACCGTCTCTTCCCAGCTGCGCGCGATCATCGTCCGGTTGCATGTCGCGGGCCGCCACCTCGAGCATCGGGTGGAGTGCCCCTGCGCCGCGCAGGACAGCGTGACGATGGAGTGGGACGGCCTGGACGTGTTCGGGCGGCTGACCCACGGCCACCAGCCCGCTTGGCTCGAGCTCGCCTACGAATACGCGTGGGCCAGCTTCTCGCCGGCAGCGCGGGGATGGGCTGCCGTCCTTCGGGACATGGTCGCTCGATCTGGAGCTCGACGTGGACGCCGTGCGCAACATCGCGGAGATCCGCTCGCGGCGATTTCTGGACCTCGGCCGCTCGGGCAACGAGGTGGCGGGGCTCGGGCGGTTCTCCTTGGACGCCGTGCACACCTACGATCCCGCGAGCCGCACCTGTATCGCGGGGACGGCTCGCGCCGCCGCGGGGACGCCGTCACGAGCACGCTCGAAGCGATCCACTTCAAGGCCATCAACGACGCCGTGCGGGGACAGCTTGGCGCTGCCCGACGGGGGCGTGCTGATGATCTCGCCTCCGGGCTTTATCGCCGAGCGCCGGACGGGACGGACGAGAAGCTCGCCCCCCACGTCTCGGACGGGTGCACCGCCGCCTTCGAGATCCCGGCGCTGCAGTCTTGCTACGCGAAGCTGCTCTCCGATCTCGCGCTGGGGCCCGACGGCAGCCTCTACGCCACCACCGATAGCGGCTCGCGCATCGTGCGCATCCGGCCAAACGGAGTTGTCTCGCGTGGCGGGCCAAGGGTCGGGAGGCGACACCGGAGACGGAGGGCTCGCGACCTCTGCCCTCGTCAACTGCCGATCCTCGCGGTCGCCTCCGACAGCGCCGTCTACTGCGGAGGCAACAGCACGATCCGGCGCATCGGGCCGGAAGGCACGATCCGCACGGTCGCCGGGGACCGGGCACGGTCATTGGCAACGACATCCCAGCGGCTCAGGCGTGGCTCGGGGCAGTCGTCGACATGACCTTCTTGCGCGACGGCTCGCGCTCGCCGCGTCGTCCGGCCTCACGACGCAGCTGAGGAAGATCGGCACGGATGGCGTCATCCGCTGCTTCGCTGGCTGCGGTGGCGGCTCGTACGCCGATGGCCAGCCGGCGTTGACGGCCGGTATCGAGGCGATGGACCACCTCGCGGAGGGGCCCGACGGCACGCTGTACATGGTCGCGGCGGTCGCACAGCTCGCGCCGAATGGCTCGACGATCTTCCGAAGCGCCATTCGCACGATCGGCACCGACGGCCTGCTCGGGACGGTCGCCGGGCTCGGCGGACCCCAGTGCCAAAACAACATCAACCTGTGCGGCGTCGGCGGCCCCGCGCTGAGCGCAAACTTCGACCCCGCGGCCTGTCGATCGGCGCGGGCGGCAAGCTCTTCAGCCACACCGCGCAGCTCGTCTTCGGTCTCTCCGGGCCAGATCTGCCTTCGTTTGCGCGGGCTTCGTGGTGACCGAGGCCGACGCGCACCGCCTACCTCTTCGACGCGCAGGGCCGCCACCTGCAGACCTTCGACGCCGAGACAGGCGTCATCTTGCTCACCATCGCCCATGATGACGAGGGGGCGGTTCGTGTCGTCACCGACAGCGATGGCCTCGTCACCACCGTCACGCGTGACGCTGCGGGCACGCCGCTCCCGTGAATCGTCGGCCCTTACGGCCCACCGTACCTAGGTCTCAGCCTCGACGAAAACGGCTATCTCAACCGCATCGAAGACCGGAGGGCGGCGCGTGGATCGCCGACTACGACGACCTCGGGCTCATGCTGTCGTGGACCAACCGCAATGGCCACCAGAAGACCCTCACCTGGGACTCGGGCGGCAGGCTGCTCTCGGTCACCGACGCGGCGCTCGCCACCACGACGCTGATCCCCACGACCACCGAGACCGGCCGCGTCGTGACCCTCGAGAGCGCGCTGGGCCGGGCGCGCAGCTATGGTCTCGAGCGAGCCGCGGGGCCGAGCGAGATCCGCACCTTCACCGGCGCGGACGGCCTGACCCGACCACCACGCAATGGCTCCGGGTCGCGACCTCGGTCAGCCCGACGGCACCACGACCAGCACCCAGCTCGCGCCGGACCCTCGCTTCGGCCTCGCCGCGCCCTACAGCTCTCGCGCGCGAGACCGTCACCCTCCCCAGCGGCCTCCCGGTCACCCTCTCCTGCGCGAGCGGAGCGTGACTCTGGCCCAAGGCGGTGGCGACTTCGACCGCCAAGCGGACCGACACGCTGGCGATCGGACGGGCGGACGTGGACGATCACCCACGGCGGCCTGACGCGGGAGGTCGCCACGACGAGCCCCGAAGGCCGCATCGGCGTGGAGCTGCTCGACGCGGACGGCAGGGTCATCGGATCCAGGACCCGGGAGCGCTGCCGATCACCATCGACTACGACCTCGACGGCCGCCCCTCGCAGGTCCAGCAGGGCGCGCGGCGACGACTTCCACGTACGGCGCGGACGGCCTGCTCACTGCCGTCACCGACCTGATCGGCCGCACCACCTCCCTTCACCAGGACGCCGTCGGCCGCGTCCTTCAGGAGCGGCGGCCCGACCTCGAGTTGCCCTCCCCGCCTACGACCTCGAGGCAACGCCGCGACCGTCACGCCACCGGGCCGACCCCGCGCACGGCATGACCTGCAACCTCGTCGAGCTGCTCGAGCTACGACCCGCCCGCCCCCCGGGCGGCGGACCCACCAGCTACAGCTACGACCTCGACCGCGCCCTGACCGCGATCGAAGAGCCTGGCCCGCGCCTGACCGAGCACCACTACGACAGCCGCCGGGCCGCCACATCGCCGCCGCCTTCCGGGCGCGCGATCACCCTCGACTACGACCCGTCACCGGCCACCCCGTCACAGTGGACGGGCCCGACGCTCGCCATCCATTACAGCTACGACGGCGGCGCTCGACTGACAAGCGTCACCACCAGCGGCGCAGTCGCAGGCGAAGTCACCTGGGAGCACGACAGCGCCCCGAGGCTCACCGAAGAGCGCCTCGACGGCGCTCACTCGGTGACCTTCGCTTACGACGCCGACGACCTCCTGATCCAAGCCGGCGCCCTCACCTTCCTGCGCGACCCCACCACAGGGTTTGCCACCAGGCCACGTCCGGCGTCGTGGTGGACACCTGGACCTACGACCCCTACGCCGACGTCGCGACCGCCACCGCGACCGTCGCCGGCCTCCCCGTTCTCCACCGCCTACCTCCGCGACGACCTAGGCCGGATCACCAGAGCAGACCGAGACCACCCCGAGCAGCACGCGCGTCTACTCGCTTCACGAATTCGACGAGCTCGACCGCCTGCGACCATCACGAAGATGACGCTATCGGCGAGGCCTACGACTACGACCTCAACGGCAACCGCGTGGCCTCGTTGAACGACGACGGCGACGCCGACGCCCGTACGACACGCGAGACCGCCTCGGCAAGGAGCGGCGACGTTCACCTGGGC
>JADJYE010000037.1 GCA_016719945.1 Polyangiaceae bacterium
GCGCGCGCGCACCTCCTCGAGCCGTCGGCCCCTACGACCGCGAAGAGCGCAGCCAGCGAAGGGTCGACCCCGGCCCTGCGCGATGGACGCGGGGAGCGGCTCGCCCGCGTGACCCGCCGCAGCGATCGCGCGGACCTCGGCGTCGGGGTCGAGGTCGCGAGCGCTTCAGCGGCGCTTCGCGCCAGCGTCCGCTGCGAACCGCCGAAGACGCGACCAGGCGCGGCGAACGTAGACGGTCTCCTCGCGGGGCGTAGGCGTCGCCAGCCACGTCACGGCAGGCTTGCGCGCGGACTCGGCGAGTCTGAGCGCTGCCGACCGGCACCGCCCGGGTCGGTCCCTTCGAGCAGCGCGAGGAGGCGCCCCTTCATCGAGTCGTCTGCGCGGCGCGGCAGCGCGCGAGCCGCCAGCGGCGCGAGGGGCGCCGCCGGCTCCGGCGAGCTGGAGCAGGGTCAAGAAGCTGAGCCGACGGCGGCGTCGCTCGAGAGCAAGGCCATGCCCGCTGCGATCCTGTTTTGCCTGAGCGCGCCCAGCGTCGGTCCTGTCGAGCCTCGCACGAGCACGGAGAGATCTTCCTTCGGTCGAGCGACACCACGCCGCGGGCCGCCCCCGCCGAAGATCGCGAGGGCGAGGGGCTCGGCCTTTCCCTTTGCCTCCGCGAGCACGTCGGCCAGGAGTTCGAGCCGAGCGCCACGCGGCCGAGCGAGGCGGGCCTCGAGGTCTGCGGGTCCTTCGACGACGCGAGGGTGGGTGAGCGCGCCCGTCAGGCCCGACGCCGCGTCTCCTTGGCTGAGCACGCGAAGCACCGCCGCGCGCACGAACGCGCGGCGCGTCAGGGCGCTCGCGCTCGAGAGCCCCTCCTCGATCTTCTCCGCGCGCCGCCTCCCGAAGGGGCGGACGCGAGGGCGGCGACGGCGGCTGGGCCGATCTGCTCGTGGGTGAGGTGGGGCCGCGAGCTTCGAGGCGGCGCCCGCGCGGCCGAGCGCCATGATCGCGCGGATCTGGTCGGCGGCTTCGAGCGTCGGCACGAGCTTGTCGAGCGGCTCCACGGTGGCCTCGGAGGCGAGCTCGTAGGCGAGCCGGATCGCCTGGCTCCTCACCATCTCCTTGCCGAGCAGCGCCTTGAGGGCTTCTCCGGCGCCGGCGTCTCCCAGCACGACCAGCACCTCCGCTCCGGCGAGCGCGAAGCGCGGGTCTTGCTCCTCGAGCCAGGGCTTGACGACCTTCGCGACCGAGGCGTCACCGAGCTTCGCGAGCGCCAGAGCGGCGGCGGCGCGCGTGGGCCGATCGGCGCGGTCGAGACTTCCTCGCGCAGCGCGCGGACCGCGCGCAGATCGCCGAGCTCACCGAGGAACTGGATGACCGGAGAGGTCAAGGTTCTCGGCGTTCTCTCTTCGGGTCACGGCGGCGCGCCGCCCTTGCCCTTTCTCTTTGTCTGCCCTTGTCCTTGTCGCCGCCCTTGTCCTTGGCGTCCTTCTTCCGGCCGCGTCGGTCTTGGCGCTCGAGGGCTTGTCGGCCTTGGAGCCCGCAGCGTCCTCGTCGTCCCCGTCGTCATCGGGCAGCGGGATCTCGTCTTCGAACAGCAGCTGCTCGAGCCTGCGAGGAGGCGCGGCCACCATCGCCGCCCGCGCGGCGTCCCCGGCTGGGCCCCTGAGCGCGGCGGTGGTCATCAGCGCCTTCACCGAGTCGAGGTCACCCTTGCGCGCGAGAGCGCCAGCGCGGCCGTATCCCGGACCAGCGCGGCGAGCCCGCTCCGCGTCGCGACGAGCGCCGCGTCCATCATCCCGCGCATGAGGAAGGTGCGGACCTCGGCGCGGTCGGCGTAGGGCGCGAGCGCTCGAACCACCGCGAGCCTCCCGAGCGGATCTCGCGCGAGGGGCTGCCGGCCTCCATCGCCTCGAGCAACGCCTCGATCGCTTCGGGGCTCGCGAGCGCGGCGAGCGCCTTTCTGGACGGCGCGCAGACGGTCAGCCGGGTCGGTGAAATAGATGCGGCTTCGGCCCACGGCTGCGCCGAGGCGCGAGGACAGGGGCTCTCCCGCGCCGTAGAGGCTGTCGACCGACGCGTCGCGCGAGACGCCGATGGTCATCGGCTGAGCGTGCGCGACGGACGCGTGGCACGCGAGCCAAGCCACCGCCGAGCCGAGCCAGAGTGTCCGCGCGCGCCGCCGCATGTTTTCCCATGTATTACAGGTGATTGGTTGGTCCGGCGCGTGGCCAGGTCTGCGATCACGCAACGAGAGCCTTGAAAGCGGTGGTTAGACGCCACTTTGGGGCTTTTCATGACGTTACGGCATGAGTAGCGTCGACACCCTATGCATCTTCCGAAGGTCGCGGGAGAAGCTCATCACTTATTCGGCTTCCAAAGTCGGGGTCGGCGATCCAGGCGGCGAACAAGGTCGCGCCAGAGCCCCAGTCCCTTCAAGCCGAAGTGGAGCGACTCTCCCATCCCGCGCGGAAAAGCACGGACGAAGCCGCCGCTCGGCTGGCCCCGAGACCGACAGCCTGTGCCCCGTGTGCGTCAAAGAGGCGCGCACCGCGATCCTGCGCGGCGACGAGGAGATCGGCCACCTCATCCACGACAAGCCGGGCGAGATCAAGGCGCTGATCCACGAGAAGGACGGCAAGATCGTGATGGAGAAGACGTGCCCGGTGCACGGGCACTTCGAGGACACGATCGCCATCGATCCTGCGTTCTTGTCGCGAATCGAGAGCCTGTTCCGGGCCGAGACGTCACCATCACGCCCGACTCGCTGCACGACCACGGGTCGAGCTCCATCAAGTACGGCCGCGGCGGGGTGCTCACCGTCGACCTCACGAACCGCTGCAACATGATGTGCGACCCCTGCTTCATGGACGCGAACCAGGTGGGTTACGTCCACGAGCTGTCGTGGGAGGAGACGCAGAAGATCCTCGACGACGCGATCAGCGTCCGGCCGCGCCGTCAGATGTCGGTGCAGTTCTCGGGCGGCGAGCCCACGCTCTCCCCCCACTTCCTCGACGCCAGGAGGCGGGCCTGCGCATGGTCTACCTGCAGTTCGACGGCGTCACCAACGCCGCCAACTCCCACCGGAAGATCTCGAACCTGTACGACGTGAAGCTGCGCGCGATCGAGGAGTGCTCGAAGGCGGGGATCGACGTCATCTTGGTGGTGACGATCGTCAACGGCGTGAACAACGACCAGGTCGGCCCCATCGTGGAGTTCGCGGTCGAGAACGCCGACAAGATCACGGTCGTCAGCTTCCAGCCCGTGAGCTTCACGGGCCGCGACGAGGACGTCGACGTCGAGACGCGCGAGAAGCAGCGGTACACGCTCTCCCACCTCGCCCGCGACGTCGCGGCCCAGTCCGGCGTGACCCAGCCGCTGCGCGACTGGTTCCCGCGTCGGCGCTCTCCCCGTTCGGTGACGTGTGCGATCGATCGACGGCCCTGACCGCGACTTCGGGCAGCTCAAGGGCGGCCGCAACCCGAACTGCGGCATCGGCACCGTCCTGTTCGTGAACAAGGAGACGCGGCAGATGGTGCCGCTCATCGATTTCCTCGACCTCGAGTCGGTGCTCGCCGACATGAAGACGATCTTCGACGCGGGGCGCAGCAAGCGCTGGACCGCAGCCCAGCTCGTGACGTCGATCCTGCGCAACTACAAGCCGGAGGGGGCGCCGCCCGGGTTCACCATCGACACGCTCATCAAGCAGTTCATGAGCCAGATGGGCACGCGCCACAAAGAGAACGACGCGAACGAGTTCGAGTGGCGCGTCCTGTTCGTCGCCGGGATGTGGTTCCAGGATCTGTTCAACTACGATTTTCGTCGCACCGAGATGCATCATCCCGTACGGCACGCAGATGGGTGAGATCAGCTTCTGCGCCTACAACACCGGCGCCGGCTGGCGGAACGTCATCGAGAAGATGAAGTCCAACGCGACCGTCGCCGAGTGGTACGAGCGCCACGGGAGGCACCCGGTGTACGCGAAGAACAAGGACCTGCAGCTGCCGTCGTTCGAGAACGAGCTCTCGGTCCGCGAGCACGATCTCGCGCTCGCCGAGCGCGCCCAGGGGACGCCGCCGCCGAAGCGCAAGAAGCTGAAGCACCTGCCCGTCATCGAACGGTGATGGTCTAGGGGGGGCCCTACCGCCTGGCCGTGGCCGCCCACGCCGCTCGCCGATCACCGAGGCCGATCGCGCGGCCGAGCACGACGCCGAAAGCGATGCCCTGAGGCTGTCGGCGTGGGCTTCGTCCTCGTTCTCGGCTTCGGATCCCGGTAACCGATCGATTGGTTGCGCCGGCATGACGCCGCGTTGGCCTCGCTTCGCTCGGCCTGATCGCGGGCTATGCCGGCGGGAGTTGATCCAGCTTTCGCGCGCGACAACTAGGGACACCCCCAAAGGCTCGCCCACCCGCGCACCGTCAGGGGCTTGGGCGCCCTTGACGGACCTTGGGGGGGGGTAACCTCGCAGTCGGGGCTGGGGGGTTCTCTGCGCGCGCCGCCGCCCCGCGGAGGAGGCGTCATGACGATGATCGCGAGGGCGGGGTTCGACAATGTGATGGGGCGGGTGCCGGCGACGTTCGGCGGCTCGCTGCGTGGGGCGGGTGGCTACCTCGTGCCGATCCTCGCGAAGACCGACTTCTCCTACGACGGTCGGGTCAACACCAACCAGGACGCGCCCGTCGCCGTTGGGGTGGACTCGTCGGCGTGGGTCTCGGCGGTGCTGGTGGTGCGCCTGCACGCCAAGAACAGCTGGGCGACGTCGGCGCAGGTCCAGGTGCTGGTCGACAACGTGATGATCGTGCCCGAAGAGCCGGACGTGGTGTTCGCGTCGGCGTCGCCGATCGCGACGGTCTCCTTCGTTCAAGGGTCCGACAACGCGCCCGCGCTCAAGCTCGCGGTCCTGAGCGCGCCCATCGGCCCGATGTTGCGCGTCACCGTGCGCTGGGTGCAGGGGGCCACCGCGGCCACGGCGACCCAGACCGTCTCCCTCGGCATCGACCTGGTGGGTCGCCCGGCGTGATCGCGCACCGACGCTGACCGTGGCATTCTTCCAACGATGGTCTCAAGGCGAGCCCTCCGCAGCCCCGAGCGACGCGGCAGCCGCCGTCCGCCTGGCGTCCGCGTTCGCCGTCGCACACGCGGCCCGCGGGGCGCGCGCGTGACCGCGGTCGACTCTCATCTTGAGATCGATCTCACGTTCGGCCAGCTCGAGCAGCGCGACTCCGTGCGAGCCGATGAATGGCTCGCCTCGCTGGCGATGTACGGCGAGCCGAGCGCCCCGAGGTTCGCGGCCATCTGGCTGCCCGCGCTGCGAGAGGTCCGTCCGCGGACCTTCTCGCTCATGGCCGTCAACGCAGCGCCCCCGAGCCCGCCGCCCTTCGTCGACGCGGGGATCTTCCCCACGCACATCGGGCTGACCGGAAGCCGCAGCGAGCTCGGCTTCCGCGCGTGCGTGGTGTACGAGCGCTTCGACGGCCTGTCCGACGTCACGGTCCACTTCGGGTCTGAGCTCGGCAAGGGAGACCTGGTGCTGGACGACTTTGCCGTCCGGCACGTGCGAGGCCTCGACGCCTGCGTGTACACCGTGCTCGACACCCAGCGCGTCGGCCCCTACGTCTTCCACGCGCGCCTCCCCAAGCGCGCCTACGCCGCCGTGTTGCATCGGCCGCTCACCCTGGGCACACGGCGCGCGCTCCTCTTTGTTCGCGGCTCGCAGCGTGACCGCCTCTGACGCCTTCGATGGGCTCGCCCTCGCGCCCGAGCACCGCGCCGTGCTCAATGGCTACATGCGCGGCCACAAGGCGGTGCCCGATCCGCTGCCGAGCCGGGGCGCGCGCACGCTCACCGTCCAGTACCAGGACGACACCCTGATCCCATGGCCCGCGGATCTCACCGCCGACATGGCGGAGAGCTTCCGCGGCAGCACACCCATCTGGGGCCCACTGCCGCGCTTCAACCTCGAGACCGCGTACGCGTGGCTCAAGTGGAAGGAGGGCGACGTCTGGCCGATCGCGATCGGCGCCAATGGCAGCGGAGAGGGCGCGCGCTTCTGCGTCACCTTCGCGCCGAGAGGCCTGTTCGAGCCCCTCCACCGCCATTTCGTCGTCGTGAACGGTCTCGACGAAGCGCCGGCGCGCATCAGCCAGCCGATTTCGGACGCGTTCGCGGTCGGCTCGGCGGTCTCGAGCGATGCGCTCCCAGATCTGCCGACCCAACCCGGATCTATCCTGTCGGGCAGCTGGCCGACGGCGGCCGCACCTCCCGGCGCCGCTCCAGGGATCAGCCTGCTCTCGCGCGTCGTCGCGCGGAAGGGCGAAAAGGCGAGCGGCGCCTCGAGCCCGAGCGTGGGGCTCCCGGCAGCGGCGGGCGGGCTGGCCGGTCACCTCGAGAGCGTGCGCGAGCAGCTCGACGGGCTCGACGGAGCCATTCGAGACAGCCTCCACAATGAGGCCGCTCGCTGCGCCGTGCTCTGCATTGGGCGCAACGGTCGGCTCGTGCTCGCCCGGGCCTACACCCTCGCCGAGGTCGGCCACCCCATCACCACCCCGCGCCATCGCTTTCGTTGGGCCAGCGTCGCCAAGCTCCTCCAGGCCATGCGCGCCGTGCACGGGGCCGACGCTGAGGCCTGGCTGTCGAGCCCGGTGCTCGACGCCTACCAGCTCTCTCAAGCCGAGCGCGCCGCGCTCCAGGCCGACGCAAGCCCCGACGCCTTCGGCTGGTTCTCGTCGCTCACCGTGCGCGACCTGTTCAACTTCGGCGCCGGCTGGGCGCGCGATCGCGGCCTGGGCGAGGGCGACCTCGAGCACGACCGCGTGCACTACCAGACCCAGGTGTTCAAGCTGACCGGGCGAGAGCTGCCCCTCGGCGCCGGCCGGTTTCGCAACTACTTGCTGGGGAGCAAGCTGCGGTTCCAGAACCGCGCCCCAGCAGAGCGCTATCGCTACAACAACGCCGCCTATTGGGCGGCCAGCGAGATGCTCAGCCTTCGCATCAATGCAACACAGCCGGACCGATACGGTCCTTCCATGCGCCAATGGTGGGAGCTATCCGGCTCGTTGGGAGAGGGCATCGCAACCCCCAGCTCGCGGAACGCGTGTCTCTTCGTTGGTGAAGTCATTTGTCGCCACCCTCCCGGGTGGGCGCGTGCCTCCAGCGTACGGACGAGCGAGCTCGTCGAGAGCCTCGGCACCTTGGGTGAGCTGCCTGCTGTCACCCCTGCCGCGTACTATGGCGGACGCGACCTCGAGATGGAGGTGGGCTCGGGCCTGCTCACGATGAGCGGCCCCGCGATGGTGCGCATCCTCCAAGGCATGCACCCGAATCCTCCGCCTCCTGTGAAACCGCTGCTTTCCCTCGATGAGGTCGACCGCCTGACGACCGTGAGCACGACCACCGGGGCGGCCTTGGGCTGCGACGCAGAGACCACGACGTTCGCCGACCACGACGCCCTTCACATCAAGAAGCTCGGAGGAGACCCAGGCTGCACCTCTCGCGCAGACCATTACCTGTGGTTCGACGGTGAGCCCCAGAGCCTCTCGGTGGCCTGGTCCGTGAACCTCAAGGGGGCGGGGCTGCCTGCGAGCACCCTCCTCGATCGCATCGCTGAGCTCGAGAAGCTCAGCTATTGGACGACGCAGCCGAATCTGTTCCCGAGCTTCTTTCCCGATGCGATGCCTTAGCGTGGCGCTCGGAGCGCTTGTAGCCCTCGGCTGCAGTGACAGCGAGCCGCCCGCGCCACCGCCCCACCAGCCGAGGTGCCCCCTCGAGGCCTCGAATCCCCGATTCGTGCAGATCGAGGCCCTGAGCAACGAGCTAATGATCGCTCGACGTAGCGACGGGACCCTGTGGTGTTGGGGGGCCGATGCCGCCAACTATTGTTCCGATGGCGGACGAGCGTGGGCGACTCGGACCGAAGTGGATTGTGTTGAGTCGGCGTCCTTCGGTGGCCTCGCGATAGCTGCCCATCCCTCGGGCGGAATTACCATCTGGGGCGGGCTGACTTCAAGCTACATCGGTTCGGATCCAGTCGGGGACAGCGCTCCGTTATCCGCCCCAATACGAACCGTCGCAGCCGGTGGTGGTCATGCGATTCTGCTCGATGTGGATGGCGGGGTCTGGTTGCGCGGGCGCCTGTCGTTCTCCTGGATGGCCGATGACATGATCG
The DNA here is from genome assembly GCA_016719945.1 of Polyangiaceae bacterium. Lineage (GTDB taxonomy): Bacteria > Myxococcota_A > Polyangia > Polyangiales > Polyangiaceae > Xiheicaenibacterium. The sequence goes on from JADJYE010000037.1 coordinate 8,148, forward strand.
ACTCGCCCGACGCATTCTTGCGGTTGCCATTCCCAGCGCCCGCCGTCTCGATCTCGGACGGATCAGCGGTCTGCGCCGTCCTGTCGACCGGTGCGGTCGCGTGTGTCGGCGTTCAGCACGGGGGATCGCTTGGGCTCGATCCGGAGATCACCGCTCTTCGCACCCCAACGGTCATCGCAATTGACGAACCCGTTCAAGAGATAGCCACAAGCATTTCTAGCTGCGCCCTGTTGGTCGACGGCAAGATTCAGTGCGCCGGGCCAAACTCTTTCGGACAGCTGGGTCGCCCACGTAGTGACGACCCACAGCCATCCTTTGTCACGGTCGAAGGGGTTCCGCCTGCGCAACGGATAAAGTGGGGGACTGAGGGGTTCAACGCGTGCGCGCTCAGTCACGGCAGCGTCTGGTGTTGGGGGTCGTACGCCTTCGAGGCCCTCCACCCCTCGGACCAGGGCACAATCCTCCCAACGCGCGTCGAGCCCTTTGACGACGTCGTCGACTTCGCAGTTTCGACCTTTAGCCTTTGCGTGCTGCGCGAAGACGGCAGCATGTGGTGCCGCGGCTACGGAGCGCGCGGCAACTGCAGCGAAGGCTTCGACTGGACCGAGGTCAGCTTCGAAGAGTGTTGGACGATCTGATGCTGCCCGCCCGTGTCCCCTCCAACCCTGATCTCGACTACACGGCCAACGAGCCGAGCGTTCTCGATGACCTCCCGGCCGCGCTCGACCCAGCATCCTTCGACACGTCGAGTGAGCTCGTTCCCATCGTGCGGCGCGCGACGTACACCTTCGACGGGCGATCGGGTGTCGGCGAGGAGCTGGTCATCGCCACGGGCGTCGACACCTCGGAGTGGCGGTCCGGCACCCTCGTCGTCGTGGTGCACGACCTGACCGGGTGGTCGAGCACCGCCGGGCTGCGGGTGCAGGGCCACTCGATCTCGCTCGTCCCCGATGATCCCGAGAGGACGTTCGCGGCCGAGACGACGTTCGTGTCCGGCTTCACGATCAGCGCGACCACCCTGCCCGGCTGCCAGGTGCGTGCGTTCGCCTTCGTCGGGCCGCAGGCCGAGGTGCGGCTCGTGTTCGATCAAGGCGCCGTAGAGGCGACCGGCGGGCAGACCTTGACGCTCTCCGTCTACTTGCTCGGCCGTCGCTGACGACGTGCCAGGACCGGGAAGTGTGAGATCACCGGTTCGCAGCCGCCAACCCCACGCGCCGGGCTCGCTCGGTGAGCTTCAGGCCGGCGAGCCCTTGATGCGGACGGCGTCGGCGCCGGCTGCCGCGAGCTTCTCTTCCATGTGCTCGTAGCCGCGATCGAGGTGGTAAACGCGCAGCACCTCGGTCTCCGCGGCGGCGACGAGCCCCGCGATCACGAGCGACGCGCTCGCCCTCAGATCCGTCGCCATGACCTGGGCGCCCTCGAGGGTGGCCGGGCCGTGGATGACCGCCTTGCTGCCGTCGGTCTCGATGCTCGCGCCCATGCGGGCGAGCTCGGGCACGTGCATGAAGCGGTTCTCGAAGATCGTCTCGGAGATCGTCGAGGTGCCCTCGGCGAGGCACGAAAGCACCATGATCTGCGCCTGCATGTCGGTCGGAAAGCCAGGGTGCGGCTCGGTCGCGATATCGATCGGTCGCAGCGCGCCCGGCCGGCGGATGCGCGCGGCCGAGCCTTCGCGGGTGATCTCGACGCCCATCCGCTTCAGCACCGCGAGGGTCGAGGCCATGTCCTCGAGCGGCGCGTTCTCGAGCAACACGTCGCCGCCGGTCGCGGCCGCGGCGACCATGTACGTGCCGGCCTCGATGCGGTCGGCGACGATGGCGTGGTCGAACGGGGCGAGCTCGTCGCGCCCTTCGATCTCCATGACGTCGGTGCCCGCGCCGGTCACCCGCGCGCCCATCTTGTTGAGGATGCGACCGAGCTCCTCGACCTCGGGCTCCTTCGCGGCGTTCACCAGGGTCGTGCGGCCCTTCGCGAGCGCCGCCGCCATCATCAGGTTCTCGGTGCCGGTGACCGTCGGCATGTCGAGCAGGATGTCCGCGCCGCGCAGCCGCGGGCAGCTCGCCACGATGTAGCCGCGCTCGAGCTTGATTGTCGCGCCGAGGCGCTCGAGCCCCTTCAGGTGCTGGTCGACCGGCCGCGAGCCGATCTGGCAGCCGCCGGGCAGCGAGACCTTGGCCTTGCCGTAGCGAGCGAGCAGCGGACCCAGCACCATCACGCTCGCGCGCATCTGCTTCACGAGCTCGTACGGGGCCTCGGGGCGCACGTTGCCGCTGCCTTGACGCGGACCTCGGGCGGCGCCGACCTGACGTCGCGCCCGAGGAAGCGGAGCAGCGCGGCGGTCGTGTCGATGTCGCGCAGCGCCGGCACGTTCCGGAGCAGGCTCTCGCCATCCGAGAGCAGCGTCGCGCACAAGATGGGGAGCGCCGCGTTCTTGGCGCCGCTCACGTGGATGGTCCCTACGAGGCGCTTGCCTCCGCGGATGCGGATCGAATCCATGTCCTCTTCCCTATGTCACAACGGTGACCGGGCGCCCAAACTCTCGTAAGTTGGCTCGGCCCATGCGGAGCTTTGCCTACGTCCTCGTCCCTGCGGCTTGCTCGGTGCTCGTCTCCACCGTCCTCAGCGCCGCCGGCGCACAAGAGCAACCGTCCGCCGATCTACGCGGCAGCTACGCGCCGCTGCACCACGACGCCGGGCTCGCGATCGAGCCCGCCGACTCGCCCGAGAGCGGTGAGCTGACCGCCACCGTCCGCTTCACGTACGCGTTCCGACCGGTCGTGCTGCGCGACGAGAACGAAGAGATCGCCTACCGCGTGGTCGAGCACCAGTTCACCGGCGACGTCGGCCTCGCCGTGGGGCTCTTCGGCCGCCTCACGATCGGCCTCGATCTGCCCGTGCTGATGGGCCAGACCGGAGACGACCTCAGCCAGGCCGAGGACGCGGCGCGCCTGCTCGGCGACCAGCCGATCCCCGTCACGGCGATCGGAGATCCCGGCGTGCGCCTGAAGGGCACCTTCTTGAAGCCTGCCAAGGTCGACGGTCAACCGCGCGGGCCTGCGCTCGGGCTCGACGAGCGCCTCACGATCCCGCTCGGAGACGAGCGCAGCTTCATCGGCGAGGGCAACGTGTCGAGTGAGACGCGCGTGCTGTTCGACTACTTCGCCGGCCCAGTGTCGGCGCACGCCGCGGCGGGCGTGAAGCTGCGCGCAGACACCGGCGCCTTCGCCTGCGACCCGGACGCCAGGGAAGACGACTGCGGCTCGCGCTTCGGACACGAGATCCCCTTCGTCGCCGGCCTCGCCCTCCACCCCTACGCGCTCGGGATCGATCCCGAGGCGCGAGGCACGTTGTTCGTCGAGACGCGCGGTCGCGTCCCGGTCTCGCCGGTCACGCCCGACGTGAGCACGCAGCCGCTGTCGTGGTACGCGAGCGTCGCCGGGCGCTACCGCCTGGGGGACGTCGCGCTGCTCGCCGCCGTCGAGGTCGGCTTGTGGGAGGGGGTCGGCAACTCGCCGTTCCGCGCGACGGTCGGCGTGAGCTTCGCGCCGCGGGCGTCCGACGCCGACAAGGACGGCTTCTCGGACGACGACGACAAGTGCCCGCGCTTCGCCGAAGATCGCGATGGCGTGGAGGACGACGACGGCTGCCCCGAGATGGACAACGACCGGGACGGCGTCCCGGACGGTCTCGACGAGTGCCCGAACCTCCCCGGCAAAGACGGCGCGGCCTGCTGACTTTCTCTCGCGCGCCGGCTGGCGCGGGTCTCGCGGAGGCGTTTCGACCAAGCGCCCCAACGACAAGGCGCGCACCGAAGCCGAGAACGAGGACGCAGCCGACGCCGCCTTCTTCCGAGGCCCGAAGCCGCCTCTCGAGATCCGAAGCCGAGAACGAGGACGCAGCCGACTCCAACAGCCTCACGGCATCGCTTGCGGCGTCGTGCTCGGGCGCAATCGGCCTCGGCAATCAGCGATCGGCGTGGGCGGCCGGGACCTGGGGACACCCCCCTAGTTGGGAGTCCAGCCGCGGAACAGCTTCCCCTTCGGCTTCTCGTTCTTGGGCAGCGGCGGGGGCGTCCACAGCGGCGCGCCGCCGGAAGGGTCCGGCTTGGCGTCGGCGCAGCAGCGAAACGAGACGTTGTAGTAGGTGAACTCCGCCACGTGGCTGGTCGTCACAGGCCGGCACGCGTTGCGGACGTGGCCCCACGCGCCGCCCTTGAGCCCGGCCCAGCCGCCCTTGCCGCGCTTCGTCTCGAGCATCACCCACTCGTCGACGTTGCCGGTCTGATCGTGGACGCCGAAGCCGCTCTTGCACTCGGGCTTCCCGCCGCTCGGCACGCCCTGGTCGAGGCGCGTGAGCTCCGGCCCGCTGATGCGCTCGTCGGTGCTGTAGAATTTCTCGAGGCTGGGCTTGATGTAGCGGTTGTCGATGTTGCACTTCTTCGGATCGCGCGCGTACCCATAGGGAAACGGCAGCTTGTCCGGCCCCTCGCACGCCGCGATCCACTCGCTCTCCCAGCAAAGGCGCTTGCCTCGCTCGGTGCACAGCGCCATCGCGTCGTAGAAGTCGACCATGACGGGGGCGCGCGCCCCTTCACGGTTCGGCGCCTCGTAGCGATCGATGCAGAAGCGCTGGCGCCGCTCCTTGCTCGTGCACTTGGGAGACGCCTCGGCGAAGCGGTGGCAGATCGTGATCTTGTTCGCCTTGCTGTACTCGTCCTTGAGGCAGGTGCGCTGAACTTGCGGGCACACGTCGGTGTCGACGAGGACCATGTCCTCGGGGCAAGGGCTGCTCGGCGCGCTCGCGGCGGGCGCGGCGCTCGTCGTGCCCGGGACGTCCAGCGGGTCGACCGCTCTGTCCGCGGCGAGGGCGGACGGCACCGGACGCTCGGCGCCCTCGGGCGGCTTGGCCGCTTCGCAAGATGAAAGAGCGTGCAGAAGGAGCGCCGTGAGTGCCGAGCGCGGGCCCGTCATGTCGGCGCGATGGAACCACGAACCACGGGGGGACAGCTACGCGTGTGCTTGTGATAGGGTCGGCGCCCCGAGCATGAAGATCCACGAGTACCAAGCCAAACAGGTCTTCCGGCGCTACGACATCCCCGTCCCCCAGGGACAGCCGGCGTTCAACCTCGACGAGGTCCCCGCGATCGCCAAGAAGCTGATCGACGAGACGGGGAGCCCGGTCGTCGTGGTCAAGGCGCAGATTCACGCCGGAGGCCGCGGCAAGGGCGGCGGCGTGAAGCTCGCCAAGGGCGGGCCGGAGGACGCGAAGGCCGTCGCCGAGAAGATCCTCGGCATGCAGCTGGTGACCAAGCAGACCGGCCCGGCCGGGCAGAAGATCCGCCGCATCTTCATCGAGCAAGGCGTCGACATCGACCGCGAGTGCTACTTCGCGATGCTCGTCGACCGCGAGGTCCGCCGCGTGTGCGTCATCGCCTCGCGCGAGGGCGGCATGGACATCGAGGAGGTCGCCGAGCAGCACCCCGAGAAGATCCTCACCGTCCACGTCGATCCGCTGCTCGGGCTCGCTCCCTACCAGGTGCGCAAGCTCGCGTACTTCCTCGGCCTGGCTGGCTCGAAGGAGACGTACGCGTCGTTCGCGAAGTTCGCGGACGGCATCTACAAGTGCTTCACCGCGGAAGACTGCTCGATGATCGAGGTCAACCCCCTGCTGGTGACCAAGCAGGGCACGGTGCTGGCGCTCGACGGCAAGGTCACGTTCGACGACAACGCCGAGTTCCGCCACAAGGCGTCGTTCGCGGAGCTGCGCGACCCCGACGAGGAAGATCCGGTCGAGCTCGAGGCGAAGAACGTGGGCCTCAGCTACGTGTCGCTCGACGGCAACATCGGCTGCCTGGTGAACGGCGCCGGCCTGGCTATGGCCACGATGGACATCATCAAGCACTACGGCGGCGAGCCCGCGAACTTCCTCGACGTCGGCGGCGGCGCGACGCAAGAGCAGGTCACCCAAGCCTTCCGCATGATCCTCTCCGACAGCGGCGTGAAGGGGATCTTCGTGAACATCTTCGGCGGCATCATGCGCTGCGACGTCGTCGCCAACGGCGTCGTCGCGGCGGCCAAGGAGCTGGGCCTGAAGGTCCCCCTGGTCGTGCGCCTCGAGGGCACGAACGTCGAAGCAGGCAGGCGCATCCTCGACGAGAGCGGGCTCAAGATTCAGAGCGCGTCGTCGATGGCGGACGGCGCCCAGAAGATTGTCGCCGCGATCAAGGCGTAACGGAGTAGGCACCCCATGAGCATCCTCGTCGATGAGAAGACTCGGGTCGTTTTTCAGGGCATCACCGGAGAGAGCGGCAGCCTCCACGCGCGCGCCTGCATCGCGTACGGCACCAAGGTCGTAGCCGGCGTCACGCCCGGCCGCGGCGGCCAGCGGTTCGACGACAAGGTGCTCGTCTTCGACACGGTCGAGGAGGCCGTGAAGCAAGAAGGCGCCGAGGTGTCGTGCATCTTCGTGCCGCCGGTCGGCGCGGCCGACGCGATCATCGAGGCCGCCGCTGCCGGTTGCCGCCTCGTCGTGTGCATCACCGACGGCGTCCCGGTGCTCGACATGGTGCGCGTCCGCCGCTTCCTCGAGGGCACGCAGACCAAGCTCATCGGCCCGAACTGCCCCGGCGTCATCACCCCCGGCTCCGGGCCGAGCTCCACCGGCGGCTGCAAGATCGGCATCATGCCGGGGCACATCCACAAGAAGGGCAAGGTCGGCGTCCTCTCGAAGTCCGGCACGCTGACGTACGAAGCGGTCGGTCAGCTCACCGCCCTCGGCATCGGCCAGTCGTCGTGCATCGGCATCGGCGGCGACCCGGTCGGCGGGCTCGACTTCGTCGACTGCCTCCAGCTCTTCAACGACGATCCGGAGACCGAGGGCGTCGTGTTGATCGGCGAGATCGGCGGCAGCGCCGAGCAGCGCGCCGCTGCGTGGATCAAGGCGAACATGAAGAAGCCAGTGTGCGCGTTCATCGCGGGCCGCACCGCGCCGCCCGGCAAGCGCATGGGCCACGCCGGCGCGATCATCGCGGGCGGCAAGGGCACTGCGGCCGAGAAGATCGAGGCGTTCGAAGCCGCCGGCGTGAAGGTCTCCCCGACCCCCGCCGAGATGGGCACGACGATGAAGAGCATCCTCGGCTGAGGGTGCTGGCGAGGGTCGCGTGGTCACCCACGCGACCCCGCCGCGCTAGCGATAGCAGCGCGTCTCGAGGCTCGTGCAGTCGACCTTCGAGACCTCCTTGCCGTTCTTGTCGTAGAAGCGGTTCTCGAGCTTGGCGCCCTCGCGGACGATCTCCACGCGGGCCGCCGTGGTTGGCCACGACACGCCGTTGAACGACAGCGCGGTGGTCGCGGGGTACTCCCCCGCCGCGTCGCGCGCCTCGATCCGAACGAGCCGGTGCAGGTCGTCGTAGGCTTGCCTGATCTCGTGGGTCTTGGTCGAGTCGACCACGGGCTGTCCGTCGACGCCGAAGGACCTCTGACTCACCGGGCTGCCGAGCGGATCGAACCGCTCGCTTCGCTTGGCGACGTTCCCGAGCGAAGGGGAGGGAGCGCCGCTCTCGTCGAAGTAGGCGACCTCCACGGGGAGCCCCAGCGAGTCGTACGTCGTCTTCACATAGTGGGGATACGAGCGCGAGGTCACCGTGGGCTTGCCGCTCGCGTCGAACGCCCGCGCGCCGATGACGCGACCCTTGTCGTCGTATTCGTAGCGAATGATCGAGCCCGCCCCGCCGAGCTTGTCGTCGAGCTCGCAGTTGACGAGCGAGCGGTTCACGTCGAAGCACGACTTCTCCAGGACCTTCCCCTCGTCATCGAGCTTGCGCCGGATCTTGGGGGGGGAGCCCAGCGCGATCAGCGCGCCCTTGTCGTCCTGCAACTCGCGGCCGAGCTCTTCGCAGTAGGCGTCGACCTCGGTCACGTAGGCGCCGAGCATGCCCATCTTGGCGGGGGCCCCCTCCGGGTCGAAGTACTGCACCTTGGTCTGGCAGCCGCGCTGGTCGACCTGGACCTTCAGCCCGCCCACCTTCGAGCCGCGGATGGCGGTGGGCAGGCCCGACGTCCCGATGCACGTGAGTCCGACCTTGTTGTTCGCCTGGTCGTACTCGTTGCGTAGGCGGAAGCAGCCCTCGCTGCTCGCCGCCGCGCCACCTTGAGCGTCGAAGAACATGTGCTCGATGATGTTGCCGCGCTCGTCGTAGGTGAAGCGCGTGAGGTGGATGCCGTTGGCGTCGGCGATGGGCTTTCCGTCGTATTGGAAGCAGCCCATCGACTGCGCCTGGTGCTTGTCGTTGTGCTCGAGCTTGAGCACCTGGCAGCCGTTGGCGTCGATGATGGTGTTGCCGCCCGCGTCCTGGCAGATGCGCTCCATCGGATCTCCCGTGGGGCTCAGCTTGTACGCGAGGCGAGCGCAGCCGGTGTTGAACGGTGAGCCGCCGCGCGTGAGCTGCGTCTCCACGTTGTCCTTGGTGTAGCGCATCGTCTTCTGCAGCACGCCGCGGCCGCTCTTCTCCACGCGCTCCCACCCGCCCGACGCCGGGTAGCTGAACGTGATCGACTGCTGGACTCCACCCGTGGGGTCGAGCTTCTCCACGAGGACCACCTTCCCGCCCTCCTTCGTGAGGCGGTAGTGGAGGGTGCCCTTGGCGGTGGCCTCGTCCATCGGCAACACGGGGATGACCTCGCTCGTGGCGAAGAAATTCTGTGCGTAGAGCACCTCCTTGGCCGCGGGTGGAGCGGGGGTGCTCGCGCTCGAGGAGGCGGGGGCCGGGGTCTGCGACGAGACCGCGCTCGACGACGCGGGCGCGGGGGTGGGGTCGTCCTTCTTGAAAGAGAGGTAAGCGACCGCGCCGACGGCGAGCGCTCCGACGCCGACCGCGATCGGCAAGAAGGGCGATCGTGGCGGCGCCGCCGCCGCTGCCTTCCCCCTCACGCCGGCGAGCTCGGTCTTGTCGCGCATCACCGGCTGCTCGGTGACGAGCTTGGTGCCCGTCGGCGTCCCGGTAGGAGTCGCCGAGATGACCGTCCCGGTGGGGCGCTGCCTCTTGTCCTTGGGGTCGACCGTGTCTCCGCTGGTGCCCGCGATGATCTCGGTCCCTCCGCCCTTGTCGGTCGCAGGCGGGATGGTCAGCGGCGGCTCGTCGTCGGTCTCGGGGACGACCGTGACCGAGCCCGAGAGGTTCGTCGCCTCGGGCACGGACTTGAGGGCGCTCGCGAGCGCGCGGGCGTTGGGGTAGCGGTCGTCGGCCTTGAGCGCGACCGCCTTCAATACCACCGCCTCGAGCTCGTCGGACACCTCGGCGCCCCGTCCCTGAGGCGAGGGTCGCTGCTGACTGGTCGCGAACTCGAGGCACTCGACGAAGTCGTCGCCCGGGTTGGCGGGCTTGCCGGTGAGCAGCTCGACGAGCACGAGGCCGAGCGCGTTCACGTCGGTCCACGGCCCGCTCGCCCCGAAGCGCTTCGGCGTGAACTGCTCCGCCGCGGCGTAGTTGGGGGTGAAGGCGCGGAAGCTGGTCTGGGTCTTCGCCTGGGACTGCGCGAGGCTCTCGCCCTCTTGCATCGCCTTCGCGATCCCGAAGTCGAGGACCTTCACCACCGGCGTGCGCCCGTTGGTCGCCAAGAACAAGTTCGCCGGCTTGATGTCGCGGTGCGCGATGTTGTTCTCGTGGGCGAGCGCGATCGCCTCGATGACGGGCAGCATCAACGCGATGGCCTCCGAGGGCTGCAGGTTCTTAGCGCCGCTCTTGCGTCGGCGGTCCATCGCCTCCTCGAGCGTCTGTCCAGCGAGCCACTCCATCACGAGGTAGGGATCTCGTGTTTGTCGACGGTGTGGATGCCGTAGTCGTAGACGCGCGGCACGCCCGGAGCGTCCCCGAGCTTCAGCAGGATCTTCCCCTCTTCCTTGAAGCGCTGGAGGAAGATGGCCTTCGCGTCGGCCGTGAAGTGGGAGGGGATCTTCAGGCACTTCACGGCGATCGGGTGATCGAAGCGCAGGTGGGTGCCTCGGTAGACCACGCCGAAGCCACCCTCCCCGATGACCGAGTCGATCTGGTAGCGCGCTTCGAAGGACGTCCCGACGAGGGAGAACGGATCCTGCATGATCGGAGAACGTTATCAGAAGTCGCCGGACGACGGCCCTACCCGCCGGCGCGAAGTGCCCTTATGGGACCGTCATGGGTCGCCGAATGACAGCACTGCTTTCCGTCGTCCTCGCAGCAGGTTGCTCACCGGCGGAGCAGCCGGCGAGCCCCGGCGCCAGCGGCGTCCAGAGCGCGCACAGCTCCGCTGCGCCTCTCGCCTCGAGCGCGCCGCCGGCCGCGAGCGCCGCCGCCAGCGCGTCGACCCCTGCGCCGCCCCGCGCCCCCGTTGACGGCATGGCCAAGATCCCCGGCGGCAAGCTGAAGATGGGGCGCGACGACGGCAAGAAGAGCGAAGCACCCGCCCACGAGGTGACGGTGAAGGACTTCTTCATCGACACGCGCGAGGTCACGGTGGCCGCCTACCGTGAGTGCGTCGCCGCTAAGAAGTGTCCCGAGCCGACGGACGACGAGTTCTGCAACTTCCACAAGAAGGACCGAGACAACCACCCGATCAACTGCGTCGACTTCAAGTCCGCAGAGGCGTTCTGCGCCTTCGCCGGCAAGCGCCTGCCCACGGAGCAAGAGTGGGAGCGCGCCGCGCGCGGAGACGACGGCCGCAAGTATCCGTGGGGCGCAGAGGAGCCCAACATGGATCTTTTGTGTTGGAAGCGGCTGAAAGAGAAGCTCGGCACCTGTGAGGTCAGCAGCCGCCCGAAGGGCGCGTCTCCCTACGGGGTGCTCGACATGGCGGGCAACGTGAACGAGTGGACCTCGACGAAGTACTGCCCCTACGCGACGCCGAGCTGTGAGACCGAGGAGCACTCGGGCCGCGGCGGGAGCTGGGACTACTCGAACGCCGACAACGTCACCACGACGACGCGCGCGGGGGGCAAGCCCACCCACGCGCGCGACCTGCTCGGGCTCCGCTGCGCGAAGGACGGCTGACGCCGCCGCCGCTCACACCCGCGACAGCCAGCCGTGGGTGTCGGGCTTCTCGCCGCGCTGGACCGACGTGATCTCGTGGTAGAAGCGGTTGGCGAGCGGCCCGGGCTTGCCGTCGTTGATGACCACCCGGTCGTCGCCGAAGGCGAGCTCCGCGACGGGGCTGACGACGGCGGCGGTGCCAGAGCCGAACACCTCGTCGAGCTTGCCGCGCTTCTTCGCGTCGAGGACCTCGGCCGCACCGAGCGGGCGCTCCTCGACCTTCAGGCCCCACTCCTTGGCGAGCGCGAGGATCGAGTCGCGCGTCACCCCCGCGAGGATGCTGTCCGACAGCGCCGGGGTGATGATGGTGCCGTCGATCACCACGAACAGGTTCATGGTGCCGACCTCCTCGACGAACGCGTGCTCCTTGGCGTCGAGCCAGAGCACCTGATCGTAGCCGGCCTTCTTCGCCTTCACTGCGGCGTACAGGCTCGCGGCGTAGTTCGCGCCGGCCTTCGTTGCCCCCAGGCCGCCTCGCGCGGCGCGCACATAGTCGCGCTCGACCCAGATGCGCACGGGCTTGAGCGTGTCGCCCCCGTAGTACGAGCCGACGGGCGAGCCGATGATGAAGAAGAGGTACTTGTTGGACGGCCGCACGCCGAGGAACGCCTCGGTCGCGATCAGCGTCGGGCGCACGTACAGCGCGGTCGACGGCGCGGACGGGACCCAGGCGTCCTCCACGGCGACGAACGCTCGGATGGCCTGCATGAAGTCCTCCGGCGGCAGGCCCGGCATGCACAGCCGCGAGGCGCCGCGCTCCATGCGCTTCGCGTGCGCCTCGAGGCGGAAGATCGCGACCCCGCCGTCGGCCTGACGAAACGCCTTGAGCCCCTCGAACATCGCCTGCCCGTAGTGCAGCACCGACGCCGACGGGTCGAGGGCGAGCGGGGCGTACGGCTCGACGCGCGCGTCGTGCCAGCCGTGCTCAGCGTCGTAGTCCACGCACAGCATGTGATCCGAGAAATGCTTCCCGAAGCCGAGCTGCTCGGCGGGCGGCATCGGTCGTGGCGATGCGGTCTTCGTCGTGCGGATGCTGAGCGACATGGAGCGTTCCTAACCCCGCGTCGGCCGCGCAAAAAGCGGTTTTCGTAGCGGCGCACCGCGCCATCACAGCGAGGCGCGGGTCGGACCGTCACAGGACGATGTTGCTTGCCGCCGACGCGTCGATACGCTTGGAGCCCCAACGGTCTGCGGGCGACGGAGGGCCGCCCGGCGCTCGTTCAGTCTGCTCAGAGCTTCAAGCCGCCGGCGATGCCCGCCCTGTTGTCGACGATCGTCACGTTCTCGGGGAGGTCGGCCGGGTCGAGCCGCGCCGAGTTGCCCCCTCCGAGGTAGAGCCGTCGATAGTTGAAGATGGGAGCCAGCTGGTCGACGACCGCGCGCACCCTGCGGCGCCACTTCTTGTTGCCGATCTTCTTGCGCACGGCGTCGTCGACGCGGTCCTCGTAGGTCTCGTCGCCGTTGAAGGGGTGGTGACCGAGCTCGAGGTTCCAGACGCACCGCCCGTCGGTGTACAGGCCGCTCCCCATGCCGGTGCCGAGCGTGAGGACGAGCTCGACGCCCTTGCTCTCGATCACGGCGAGGCCGTGGACGTCGGCGTCGTTCGCGGCGCGGCAGGGCTTGCCGAGCCTGAGCTCGAGGTCGGCGGCGAGCTTGTACCCCGCCCAGTCGCCGTCCAGGTTGGGGGCGGTGTGGACGACGCCGCCCTCGACCACCCCCGGGAAGCCACACGAGATGCGATCGAACTCACCGAGCCGCCGGGCGACCTCGACGGCCGTCGCGAGGACGTCGGCCGGGACGGCCGGCCGCGGGGTCTCGATGCGGACGCGCTCGGCGAGCGGAGCCCCCGCCAGGTCGAGGACGTTGCCCTTGATTGCGGTCCCGCCGATGTCGATGCACAAGGTTCTCATGGTCGCGCCCGGAACCTACCACCGATGGGCTCGCGGGGGGTGGGCGCGACGCTGCGTTACGTCGGGCGGCGTAGGCATTTACGCACCCGGGATCGCTTGTACTCCGCCGCGGCGCTGGACTAAGGTCCGGGCGAAACGCCATGGCAGCAATGGATGACGTCCCCCGAGAGATTCTGCAGGCGGCGTACAAGCGCAACCCGCTCTACGTCCTGAAGGTACCGCTCCACTTCGCGCTGTTGGCGGGGTGTGGGGCGCTGCTCTACGCCGTGCACGAGCAGTCGTGGGCGGTGAAGCTGCCGGTCGGCCTGATGTGCTCGCTGCTCGTGGCGAACCTCATCCGCGGCCTCGGCGCGATCGGCCACGACGCCGTCCACGGGACGGTCTTCAAGTCGAAGCTCGCCTCGTATTGGCTGGGCGTCGCTTGCTGGGCCCCCAGCGGCATGAGCTACACGGTCTACGGCAACTACCACCTGCACCATCACCGCATCACGAACACCTACCCGGACGTCGATAACTTCGTGGTCACCGACTACACGAAGAGCCCGGCGCTCGCGAAGGTCATCCTGCTCGCGGTCTACACCTTCGCGTACCCGCTCTACTTCCTCACCCAGATCGTCCGCTACGTGCCGCGGCTCACCGCCTGGCAGAAGATCCGGATGAACCTCGAGCTCGTGGTCTGGTGGGCGATCGTGGCGGCGGGCGTGTGGTTCTTGCCGGGCTACGTCATGCTCTTCCTATACGGGGTTCCGTTCGTGCTCGGCGCGATCCTCGCCAGCACGACGTCGATGATCGAGCACTTCGAGATGGAGCCGGGCGAGGACGCGTACAGCTCGCGCACCTACGCGACCAAGCACATCTTCATGAACTTCTTGTGGAACAACGTGAGCTTCCACAATGAGCACCACAAGTTCCCCGGCATCCCCTGGTACAACCTGCGCTCCTTCCACGAGGCGGCCTACCCGTACTACGACGAGCAGGTGAAGAAGGAGTGCTACGAAGACTTCTTCCCGGTCGTCTTCATGCTCTGGAAGCGCATCCTCAAGGTCGACGTGGCGCGCATCGAGGCCAAGTACGCCGCCCTCAACCACGAAGAAGAGCGCAAGAAGCACATGGAGCTCGCCGGCATCTCTCCGGTCAACGTCTGAGCCACCCGCCTCATCGAACGGTCGGGCCCGAGGGCGCACCTGAGTTGGTGCGCCCTCGTGTGCTTTCGAATCGAAGGAGCTTTGAGGGGCGCCGATCCGGAATCGGGGGATGTTGCTAAGGTCGATGTCGGAGAGGGTGATGCGCGTTTCTTCTGCTCGGTCCTGCGCCCTCGGCGCGCTGTTCTTCTCGGGAGCGCTGGTCGGCTGCGGCGCGAACGTCGTCTACGTCGGCGAAGGCGAGGGGGGTGAGGGGGGCGACGTCGGTGACGGCGGAAGGGGCGGAAGCGGAGGGGCCCCCACGACCACGACCGCCACGACCACGACCACGACCACGACCACCGGCGGCGGCCACAACCTAGAGCTCGTCGACGAGGTCGAGATCTCGGGGGAGTCCAACGTCGTCGTGACCGTGCAGCCCGGCACGCTCGGGATCACCACCGTCTCGACCACGAAGGCCGACCCCTTCGCGGAGATCTACATGACGCGCCTCACCGCGCCGAGCGGGGCCGTCGTCGTCGACGGCAGCCTGCCGTCGAATGGCTGGTACTGGGCTTCGTACGGCATCCTCGGCGCGGCGACGCCGCAGGTCAGCCACCCCGAGACGTTCCCGCTCGCGCCCGGGAGCTGGACCTTCCACTTCTCCTCGGCGACCCCGGCCGAGGTGGACGTGTGGCGGCGCGCCACGGTCGACGGCAATTTTCACGGCGGCGTTCTGGACATCAACCTGTTCTTGCCGAAGGGCGTGATCGCCGACTTCAAGGTCGCCGAGACGCTCGCGCAGGCGTACGACGATTGGGGCGGGATCGAGCTCGGCGAGGTGAGGATCTTCGATCTGTCGGACGAGTACCTCGTCGTCGACGACTCCAACCTCTACGCCCTCGTCGCGGAGACGAGCGTCGCCCAGAACCGGCCCGCGCTGAACGTCATGGCGACCCTCAGCATCGAGGGATCGTTCGCTGACGCGGCTGGCTTCGCGCTCGGCGTCCCGGGGGTCGGGGTGGTGCACGGGACCAACGCGAGCGCGGTCGTCTGGGAGATCCAGACCGACTCGTTCGATTCGATCATCCTGAGGCACGAGGCCGGCCACTTCGCAGGGCTCTTCCACACCACCGAATACGAGGTCGGCCTCGCCGATCCGCTCGACGACACGCCCGAGTGCGACGACGTGCTCGCGCTCTACGAGAGCTGCCCCGACTTCGACTACGTCATGTTCCCTTCGGGCGGCTCGGGCGCGGGGCTCTTCTCGAGCGGCGAGGCGCGTGTCCTCCAGGCGAGCGCGCTCTACCGCGGCTCCTTCGCTCCCGGCGAGCCGCCGTTCCCGCCCTTCGGCCCGGAGCTCGACGGCAGCGCGCCGGGTCAGGGGCGAAGGGTCCCCCCCGAGGTCGTTCAGGCGGCGAAGCAGCGCGCGCGCGCCCACAGGGCTCAGCTCGTCGCGGCCCCCGCCGGGCTGCCCACGCTCGCCGGCGCGTGGTCGACACACGTCTCTCCTCAGGCCGCCGCTCACCTCGCAGGGATCGGCTGCCCCAGCCCTGGGGGCGCGAGCTTCCTCGAAGAGCTCGCGTCTCTGGGCGCGGTCGACGCAGCCCAGCTGCTGGAGATCGGCGCCGACGACGCCGCGCCGCCGCGCGTGCGGCGCCGGGCCCTGAGGATGATCGCGGCGCTCGGTGAGGTCTCCTTGGAGATCGCGGACGCGCTCGAGCTCATCGCGCGCGACGAGGGCGACGAGCCGGTCGTCCGCGCGGCGGCGCTGCGCGCGCTCGCCGCGGCGGACGACGAGCGCGGCGTGCTCACGGCGCTCGACCTCGACGCCGACGCTCACCCGCTCGTCCGCCGGACCGCCCTCTCGCTCGAGTGATCGCTATCCCCTGGGTCTGTTCCGGAGGAGACTCCTCATTGTTTGCGTGGAGACTCCGTTTCCACGGAGCTATCGGACCGCGTGGTCCGCGAGCACCTTCGCGACACACGCGGTGAGGCGCTTCGCCATCGGGATGTGGAGGAACTCGTTGGGGCCGTGGGCGTTCGACTGCGGACCGAGGACGCCCGTGATCATGAACTGGGCGCGGGGAAATTTCCGCCCGAGCATGCCCATGAAGGGGATCGAGCCGCCCTCCCCCATGTAGCAGGCCTCGCGCTGGAAGTAGGTCTGCGAGGCCTGCTCGATCGCCTTCTCGAGCCACGGCGCCAGCGGCGGCGCGTTCCACCCTTGGCCCGGCTCCTCGGGCTTGAAGGTGACGGTGGCGCCGTAGGGCGGATCTTTCGTCAGCAGCTTGCTGAGCTCGTCGAGCGCGGTCTGTGCGTCGAGCGTCGGCGGCAGCCGCAGCGAGAGCTTCAGCGAGGTCGAGGGGCGCAGCACGTTGCCTGCGCTCTCGAGCGGAGGCAGGCCCGCTGCGCCGGTGACGGCCAAGTAGGGCCGCCACGTACGGTTCAGGACGAGCTCGGTGTAGTCGGTCGACATCGCGGTCGTCCCTCCCGCGTAGGGGAAGCGCGCGAACAGCGACTCGGCGAGCACGCGGCCGCTCGTCTTGGCTTGGACCATCCGGTCCTCGGGCGTCGGCGCCTGGAACGCCTCGGGCAGGACGCGGCCCGTCTCCGCGTCCTCGAGGCGCGACAACAGGTGGCGCGCGATCCGGAAGCTCGAGGGAACGATCCCGCTCGCGTCCCCCGAGTGCACCCCCTGGTCGAGCACGCTCACCGTCAGGGTCCCGCCTACCAGGCCACGCAGGCTGGTCGTGACCCACAGCTGATCGTAGTTGCCGCAGCCCGAGTCGAGGCACACGACCAGGGTCACGTCCCCGATCCTCGGGGTGAGGTGCTCGAGGTACGCCGGCAGGTCGAAGCTGCCGCTCTCCTCGCAGCCCTCGATCAAGACCACGCAGCGCTTGTGTTTGACGCCCTCCTTACGGAGCGCAGAGATCGCGAGCAGCGATGCAAAGGCCGAGTAGCCGTCGTCAGCGCCGCCTCGGCCGTACAGCTTGTCGTCTTCGCGCACGGGCTTCCACGGGCCGAGATCCTCGCGCCAGCCGACCATCTCGGGCTGCTTGTCGTAGTGGCCGTAGAGCATCACCGACTCGCCCGAGCTGCCGTCGGTCGCGGGGATCTCCATGAACAACAGGGGCGAGCGACCCGGCAGGCGAACGACCTCGACCTTGAGCCCCTCGATGGGCTGGGCGCGGCACCAGGTCTCGATGAGCTGGACGGCCTTGTCGAGGTGGCCAGTCTCCGCCCAGTTTCGCTCGAACCCCGGCGACTTGCAGGGGATGCGGATGTAGTCCTCGAGCTTCGGGAGGATCGAGCCCTCCCACGCTGCGTCGATCATGCTGGTGAGGCGGGTGGGGTCCATCGGCGCAGGACACTACACCCACGGAGGCCGGGCGGGAGCACGAGTCCACCGGGGACCGGAGGTACTAGCCATCTGTATGGTCGTGCCCAAGGGTGATAGGCTCGCCACCTCGTCAAGCCGATGCCCGAGTTCTCACGCGCAGCCAGGGTGGGCGCCATGGCGATCGTCCTCGCGATCGCCGTCATGGTGGGCTACCGCTTCATCTCTCGCGCGACGGGCACGAGCGGCGGGTACATGGTCTACGCGTACCTGCCCGACATGACGGGCGTCGCCCCGCAGTCCCGCGTGATGATCAGCGGCATCCAGGTGGGCGTCGTCGACCGCATCTGGCTCGATCAGGGCCGCGCCCGCGTCGACATCAAGATGATGCCGGGGGTGAAGCTGTACGACAACGCGGCGATCGGCAAGCGCGCCACGAGCCTGATCGGTGAGTACTACGTCGTCTTGATCCCCGGCACGCCGGACCAACGCCAGCTCGAGGACGGCGACGAGATCAAGAACCTGCTCGAAGAGCCTTCGATCCAGTCCCTACAAGGGCAGATCGCCGAGATCTTGAAGGACGTTAAGGCGGTCACCAACAGCCTGAAGAACACCGTCGGGTCCGACAAGGGCCAGGACAACATCGACAAGATCCTGAAGAACCTCGCCGAGACCACCGAGCAGCTGAACGCGACGGTGAAGGAGAACCGGGAGGCGGTGAAGGGCACCCTCGCCAACGTCAACGCCATCACCGGCGACGCGAAGCCGCAGATCTCGAAGATCCTCGAGAACATCAAGGCGGTGACGGACGACGTGCGCGGCTTCACCGGCAAAGGCGACCCCGCCGCTGGCGGGGCGCCGGGGGAGATCCGCAAGACGCTGGAGCGCATCGATCGCGCGAGCGCGAGCCTCGAGTCGACTCTCGGACACGCCGACAACATCGCCGCCCGCATCGACCGAGGCGAGGGCACCGTCGGCCGGCTCACCAAGGACGAGACGCTGATCAACGAGGTCGAGACCGTCGTGCAAGACGTCGGCGATCTCGTCGGCGGCATCGGTCGCGTGCAGACCGTCGTCGGGCTGCGCACCGACTACAACTTCCTCGCGAACACGGTGAAGAGCTACGTCGAGCTGCGGCTGCAGCCTTCGGTCGACAAGTACTACATGATCCAGCTCGTCAACGACCCGCGCGGCAAGACGAGCATCGAGCAGACGACGGTCGACACGACGAACCCGAACGACCCACCGAGCTACCGCGAGACGCGCGTCACGACGACCAACGATTTCCGCATCAGCTTCCAGTTCGCGAAGCGGCTCGGGCCGTTCACCGGCCGCTTCGGCATCCTCGAGTCGACCGGCGGCATCGGCCTCGATCTTCACCTGATCGACGATCGCTTCGAGCTGAGGCAAGACCTGTTCGGCTTCGGCGAGCAGCTGGCGCCCCGGTGGCGCATCACGCTGGGCTACGAGTTTCTCAGCATGTTGTGGCTGCTCGGCGGCGTCGACGACATCATCACCAACGACCGCCGCGACTACTTCGTCGGCTTGCAGCTGCGCTTCAACGACGAAGACCTCAAGACGATCCTCCCGTTCGTCCCCGCCGGCGGCCTGTAGCCGTCAGACGGGCGGCGATTGGCTCGGTGAGGTGAGCTCGGCAGCGGCGCGGCCGATCAGACGTCCCTCGACGATCCCGCCGTCGGCCGTCATCGCGATGCACAGCCCGGCGTCGAGGAACAGCGACACGATGGGCACGCCCACGTCTTCGTCCTTCCACGCGGACGTCCAGCCCTTCACGTCGTCGCGTACGAAGATCTGGCCGGCGCTCGCCGCCCACGGGCGCGCGAACGGATCGAGCGCGACGGCCGACAGCAGCGGCTCACCGGGGACACGTTCGAACGCGCTGGTGTCGGCGTCCTTCGTGAGCACGGCGCCCTGCGTGCCGACGAGCCAGCCGATCGCCTTGCGAGGTCGGGACGCGCTCGCCAGGAACGCGCGGACGTCTGCCGACAGCGCGACCGCCTCGAGCTCCCAGTCGAGCGCGCTGTACAGCGCGGCGTAGGCGCCGCCGACCTTCTTGCGGCCTCCGACCAGCCAGCGCCCGTCGTCGAAGCGGGTCACCGTGGAGATCGAGGCGACGCCGTCCAGCTTCAGGGGCCGCAGCCAGCGCTTCGTCGCGTAGGTGTTGAGGCAGACGACGTCGTTGTCGTCGATCGTCACCAGCACGCTGATGTCCTCGAGATCGCCGTCGAAGGCCTCGACCTTCTTGGCGCCCTTGGGGCCGTCCACGAGCTCGACCGCGCCACCGGTCGTGTAGATCGCGATCTGGGCGTCGTCTCCCCCGAGGATCCAGCGCCCGGCGCCGACCCGCTGCACGAAGCGGACGCCACCCGCGAGCCGGAGCCCCTCGGTCGACGCGACCTTCCAGGTCGTGCCGCTCCAGAAGGAGATCCCGTCGCTGGTCGCGGCGATCGCGCGCCCGTGGCCGTCCCACGCGACGTTCCGGATGACGAGGCTCGAGCCCGGCTGATGGAGGATGGTCCACCGCCACTCGCGGGGCTCGGTGACCGCCGGCTCGATCGGGCGCGGGAAGCTAGAGATGAACGACCGCTCCAAGCGCTTCGGCGCGGCGAGGTGTGGGAGCACCATCGAGGTCATCGCGAGCGCCTCGCTGAGCCTCGCGTCGGGCCTGATCGCGCACCCCCAGCCGAGCACCAGATCGATGGAGCGGCACGCCTTCTCGTTCTTGCGCAGCTCGGGGTGGAGGCCCGGCATCTCGAGCAGGCTGCGCCTGCGGCCCGTCTCGGCCGAGCGCATGACCTCGGCCATCGAGTTGAAGAGCGGCTCGCCGGTGAGGATGAAGAAGATGACGGAGCCGAGGCTGAAGACGTCGGTCGCGGTGCTCACGGGATCGCCCGTCGACAGCTCGGGCGCCGCGAAGCCTGGCGTTCCAACGAGGGCCCCCGAGAGGGTGCCTTGCACGCCGGTCGGTCGGGCGACGCCGAAGTCGGCGATCTTCGAGATCTCGTCTGCGCCGCGCCCCGAGCACAGGACGTTGTTGGGGGTGAGATCGCGGTGGATCACGCCGACGTCGTGTACGGCGGCCAGACCCTGGCCGATGCAATCGATCGCCAGCGCCGCGCGGGCGGGGTCGTACGCGTAGCCGCTGTCGCGCAGGCTTCGGCGCACGCGCTGGGCGAGGGTCGTGCCGAGCGCGCCGCCGTGGACGTATTCGATCGCGACCCACGGCAGCTCCATCGGCACGTTGGCGCGCTCGATCTTCAAGCTGCCCGTGTCGATCAGGCGGACCACGAACGGGGTCGGTGGCACGCGCTCGTTGAGGCGCCCGAGGGCGACCGCCTCCTTGCGGATGAGCAGGTTCGCCGTCTCCCCCAGCTTGCGGACGAACGCAGGCCGCAGGACCTTCACGACGACCGGGGCCTTGCCCTGGGGCGACACGCGCTGCGCGAGGAACGCGATCGACCCGCCGCCCTTGCCGAGGGTCTGCTCGGGCCGATAGTGCACCTGCGGAGACAGGTCGGACGGGATGTCGCGCCCGAGCAGCCCCTGCAGGTTCTCGTCGTCGCGACCGATGACGATCATTTGCCGTGCCCGGGCCCGAGGATGAGCTCCATCTTGGCGACCGGATCGAAGTTCTCGACGTGAGGCGGGTGGTGGCACTCGGTCACGCAGGACTTCGGCTCGGGCTTGATCGCGATGAGGCCCTTCTTCTCGGGCTCCTTCGCGTGGAGCGAGCCTGGCCCATGGCACGTCTCGCACTGGACGTTCTTCAGGTCTTGCACGTGCGTGACGCTGCTCCCCCCCGGCCTATCGTAGCCGGTCACGTGGCAGCTTACGCAGTCGAGGTTGAACTCGACGAACTTCTGCTCGAGCGTCGGGTACGCCTTGGCGTGGTCGGTCTTGTCCCACACGGCGCGCTCCTCCGCGTGGCAGGTGGTGCACTGCTCGAGGCCAATGTAGCCAGCCTCCCCCTCGGGCACCGGGGGCGGCTTGCGGTCCTTCAGGGCCACCTTGTTGTGGTCGTTTACGCGGCGGTAGTACGAGAGGATGTCCTCGCCGACCCCGGGGTCGACGCCGAGCTTGTCGCGGATCTCGACGAGGGCGTACTTGAAGTAGCTGCCTGACGGGGGCGGTTCGGATTTCGCTTCGAGGTCAGCCTTCTCCTTGCGCAGCCGCTCGAGCTCCGAGCGCCGCGCAGCGAGGTCGTTCTTGTTGACGGCCTTGTCCTTCTCCCAGCCGTTGATGCGTGTCTCGAGGTCGCGGATCTGCCGCGCGAGGCTCACCGTCTGCTCGGCCTTCGCGATGCCCCCGCCGTCGGCGAGGCGGATGCGCCCCGTGGAGCCTGCGGGCTCTCGCACGAAGAGGTCGAGCACCGCGACCGTCTGCAGGTGGTTCGACGTCTCCACGATCACCGTTTCGCCTACGATCGTCGCGGGCTTCGGTTGATCGTTGAGGTCTCCCTTTTCGCTCGGCTTGCCGACGAGCATCACGTCGACGTCCGGCACCTCGTCGATCAAGCGCAGCGCGTCGCCGCGCTGGATCGCAGCGAGCGCCACGATCACGCGCGCCCCGCCGGCGCGCAGCGACGCGACCTCTCGCTTGAGGGCGACCGCCGCGGGCTCGATCTCCACGCCCGACGGGGCGCTGGGCCCAGCCTTCGGCTCCGACACGCCCAGGATGCCGATCTTGACTCCGCCTGCGTCGACGATCTTCGACGAGGAGATGGGAGCGCTGGATTTCAAGTTGGCGCCGAGCAGCGTGATGCCCGAGGCCTGCGACAGCCGAGTGAGCTCGTCGACCCCGCCCGCGAAGTCGTTCGCGCCCGGGGCCCAGGCGGCGACGCCCAGCCTCTTCGCCGCCTGCGCGAGGGCGTCCGCCTTCCAGCGGGCCTGGGCGCCCTCGTCGCCCTTGAGGGTGGGATCTTGAAAGAACAGCGGGCCCGCGCCGAGGATGATCGCGTCCTTGACGTTCGCGCGCTCGCTCGCCACCAGCGCGGCGAAGTGATCGGCCCCGCCGAGCTGGTCCTTGGAGCACCCGCACGGCTCGATCGCCCCCGCGACGTTGCTCATCAAGTAGAGGCGCACCGAAGGCGGAGCGGCCTGGGGCTCCGGCGCGCTGCTCGCCGCGGGCGGGCCGCCTTGCCCGTTGGTCACCGAGCACGACAAGCCGACCGCGCTGCCGAGAGCGAGGGCGCCCGCGAGGGCGAGCGTTGGCGCGGCAGAGGACCGCGGACGACGGAGCTCCATCGCACGGGTTCTTAGCACATGGGGCGGCCCTGGCGCCCCCGCGAGGCGGGCGGCGCGATGCCAATCGACATGGGGCCCGGTCTCGTCGAGACTTGTCGCCGCATGGACGAGGTGCTCGTGGGCCCCGAGACGAAGCGCTCCCTCCCGCCGCCCGCGGCGCCGGAGGCGAACGACTTCGTGAAGGCGTTGGTCCCCGGTGTGCAGCGCGCTCGGCCGGTCAGGCGGCTCCACGACAAGCTCGCGCGCCTCGATCCTCGCGCCGAGCTGCTCGATCGCGAGGAGGCCCTCGTCGACGTCTCGAGGTGGGTGCGGGGCGGCGGCGACGTGCCCGCCCTCCCCGGCGCGCAGCCGCTCGAGAGCGGGCCGATCCGCAGGTTCCGGATGCTCGTCGAGGCGCTCGCCCAGTTCCCCGCGCTCCGCGAGCGCTTCGCGCGGGTCGCTCAGTCGCTGATCGCCGAGCAGTCCGCCGAGCAGCTCTTCGCGCGACTCGGCATCCCCGGCGATCGCGGCATGCTCACGGAGACCATCGATCGCCTGTCGCGGCGGCTCATGCCCCAGCCGATCGACGAGCAAGACATCACCCAGCTGGTGGCGCGGATGTTCCCGGCGAGGCGGGACGCGACCTGGCTCTCGTCGCTGCCCCCCGAGGTCGTGGCCCGGTTCATCGAGCTCTTGAAGAGCCCCGAGCTCGAGGGCGGCGCGTCCGAGGGCCCGCGCGAGAGGCTGCCTTCGCGCGGGGATCTCCCGCTCGGCGCGATGCCCTCCACGCCGGACTCCCGCGGCTCGCTGCCGAGCAGCATGCGCACCGCGAGCGTCTTCGTCCCGCTGCGCGCGGCGCTGCTCGACGCGATCCTGCTGCTCGCGTCGCGCGTGTCGTCCGCCGGCCTCTCTGACGACATCCGGGCGCGGAGCCCGGCCACGCGCTCGCTCAGCGAGTCCCCGTTCTTCCGGCTCCCCCGCATCATCGACGCGCTGCTCGCGACCCCTCGTCACGACCTCGACGAGATCGCCGCGTGGACCGACGAGGTGAGGCTGCTGGTCGGTGAGTGCCGCGACGCCTCCGCCGCGGTGCAAGCGCGGCTCGAGGTCGCGGGCGTCAGCGTCGACGTCGTGTATCGCCTCGAGCTCATCGAGCGCAGCCTGCGGCGGATCGAGCTGCTGCTCGAGGTGCTCGTGCCGCAGGAGCCCATCCTCCACGCGAAGCGATGCCTGCACATGGTCGCTCTCTTGCTCGAGGAGCGCAGGCGAGATCTGAGCCTCACGGATATCGTCCGCACCAACACGCGCCTGCTCGCGCGGAAGGTCATCGAGCGCGCCGGTCAGACGGGCGAGCACTACATCACCGCGACGCCGGGAGAGTTCATCAAGATGTTTTTCTCTGCGGCCGGCGGCGGCATCCTGACCGCCGGCACGGCCGCGGCGAAGACCTTCATCGGCAACCTCCATCGGCCTCCGCTGCAAGAGGGCCTGCTCGCCGCCACGAACTACGCCGGCAGCTTCATGACGATGCAGCTGCTCGGCTTCACGCTGGCCACGAAGCAGCCGGGCATGACGGGCGCCGCGCTCGCCGGCGCCCTGAAGGACGGCGGCACCGACTACGAGGCGGTGGTGACCACCATCGCGCGCCTCGCGCGCTCCCAGCTGGCCGCCGCCGCCGGCAACGTGCTCATGGTCATCCCCGCCTGCTGGGCCGTCGATCGCTACTGGATGGCGACGCGCGGGGTACACTTCCTCGACGCCGCGTACGCAGAGAAGACGCTCAAGTCGTTCCACCCCACCCAGAGCGGCACCATCGCTTACGCCGCAATGACCGGCGTCATCCTCTGGTTGTCGAGCTTGGCCGCCGGCTGGCTGGAGAACTGGGCCGTCTATCGGCGCCTGCCGGAGGCCATCGCCGAGCACCGCGCGCGGAGACTGCTGGGCGCCCGCATCACCGGCTGGGCGTCGCGGTTCTTCGCGCGCAACATCGCGGGCTTCGGGGGCAACGTCGCGATCGGCTTCATGCTGGGCCTGTTGCCGATCATCGGGGCCTTCGCCGGCGCGCCGCTCGACGTGCGGCACGTGACCCTGTCGACCGGCAGCCTCACGCTAGCGGTGACGTCGCTCGGCTCGGAGGCGATTTCTGGAGGCCCCTTCAGGGCGGCGGTCCTCGGCATCTTCGTCATCCTCGTCTTGAACCTCAGTGTGAGCTTCTCGCTCGCCTTCGGGATGGCCTTGCGCGCCCGCGAGGTCTCGCTCGTGCAAGCGCTCCGCTTGTTCGTGGCGGTCGTCGTCGGGTTCTTCAAGTCGCCGCTGCGCTTCTTCCTCCCGGTGGGGGAGAAGGGCGCCGCGCCGGCCCACGGCCACCACTGACGACAGCGCCCGAGCGGGGCGCTATCGTGGGGCGCCATGGCCGATGCCAAGACCACCCGAAGCGCCCGGAAGAGAGACTTCTTCGTGCAGCCGCGCAGGCTCGAGAGCCACGTGTTCGGCGCCTGGGTCCCCTCAGAGGACGTCGTCGCCGCAGGGCGCGCACTGCGAGGCAAGGTGCCCGTCGAGCTCCACGCGCGCCACGCCCCCTCCACCTCTCGCCCCGATCCGGCCACGCTCGTCGAGGCGACCCAGGAGAAGCGGACCGAGGAGCTCGCGGCGATCCGCGTCGGACGCATGGTGGCTTCGCCCTTCGCGTTCCTGCGCGGCACGGCCGGCCTGATGGCGGCCGACCTGGTCGGGTCGGCCTCGACAGGGGTGCTCGCGCACATCTGCGGCGACGCACACGCCTCGAACTTCGGCTTGTACGCGTCCCCCGAGCGACGGCAGATCCTCGATCTGAACGACTTCGACGAGACCGTGAAGGGCCCGTGGGAGTGGGACCTGAAGCGCCTCGTCGCGAGCCTCGTCGTCGCCGGCCGAGCCGGCGGGGTCCGCGACGACCTGTGCAGGGTGGCGGCGCGAGACACGGCGCACACCTACCGGGCGGCCGCGCGTGAGCTCGCGGGCATGTCCGTGATGGAGGCCTACTATCTGACCACCGATCGCTCGACCCTCGAGCACTTCGACATCGAGCAGCTGCACGACACGTTCGAGCGGGTGCGCAAGAAGGCGAAGAAGAACACCAGCAAGAAGGTCGCCTCCGAGCTCACGCAGCGCGTCCAGGTGGACGCCTGGCACTTCGTCGACAAGCCTCCGATCCTCTCGCGCGTCGACGACGTCACGGCGCAGAAGGTGCTCGACGGCCTGGAGAGCTACGCCGAGCACCTCGACGAGGAGCTGCGCTGGCTCTTGTCGCGCTTCGCCGTGGCCGACGTCGCGCAGCGCATCGTCGGGCTCGGCAGCGTGGGCCTGAAGAGCTACGTCGTGCTGCTCCACGGCAACGGCGAGGACGCGTTGATCCTCCAGGTGAAGGAGAGCGAGCCCTCGGCGCTCGCGCCGTTCGTTCCGCCGTCCTCGTTCAAGCACGAAGGCGAGCGGATCGTCCGCGGGCAGCGCTGGATGCAGACCGTCGGCGACGTCCTGCTCGGGTGGACCACCATCGACGATCGGCCCTTCATCGTCCGCCAGTTCCGCGACATGAAGGGGAGCATCGACCCCGCCGACCTGAAGCCCCACCAGCTCGATGACTACGGCCGCGTGCTCGGCGCGGTGCTCGCGCGCGCCCACGCTCAGTCGGTCGACCCTCGGCTGCTCTCAGGGTACGTCGACGGCGCGGACGCGGCCGCCGGTGAGGCGTTCGACGACGCGCTCGCGTCGTTCGCGATGGTCTACGCCGATCAGACGGAGCGCGACCACGCTGTCCTCAAGGCCGCGGTGGACGACGGAAGGATCGCGGCCGTGAGCGGGATCTGAGGCGAGCAGCTTCGAAGCAGCGAAGCTGCCACGCTGGGGTGGATGTGCTAGGTGCCGCTGTCACCTTCGCATCCCCATGGCCGAGCTCGCAATCCAGACCACCACGAACGTCGTCACGTCAGGCCCGCCGCACAAGGCGATCCTCAGACTCGCTCTGCCGACGCTCGTCGCGATGCTCACGCAGAGCTTCGTCAACGAGATCGACCTCATCTTCTTCGCGCACCTGCCCAACCCCGAGGGGTCGAACGCTCAGGCGGCGCTCTTCCCGTCGCTCGTCGTGCTGTGGATGTTCGGCGGGTCGCTGTCGGCCATCACCGTCGGCACCCAATCGATGACCGCGCGGCGCTTCGCGGAGGGTGACCACCGCGCCGCAGGGGCCGTCATCCTCAACTCGTTCCTCTTCGCTTTGGTCGGCGGGACGCTGTTCTCGCTCGCCGGCTTCTTCATCATGCCGCTGATCCTCGGCAAGCTGATCGCGACGGATCTGGAGGGCGCGCGCGCCGCCGCCAACGCCTACCTGAGCTTCCGCGTGTGGGGCGTGCTCAGCATGGCGGCGACCGCCGCGTTCAAGGCCTTCTTCGACGGCATCGGCAAGACGTACGTCCACCTGGTGTCGGCGGTGGTGATGAACGTCATCAACGTCGCGCTCTGCGTCGTGCTCATCTTCGGCTACTGGGGGTTCCCTCGCATGGGCATCGCGGGGGCCGGGCTCGCGGGCGTCGTGTCGACCTACGTCGGTCTGGGCGTGATGATCATCTACGCCCTCAAGCCCGAGTATCGAAAGAGCTTCCAGCCGTTCGATCTGCGTAAATACGACCCGAAGCTGCTGTGGAGCATCCTCAAGCTGTCGATCCCTGGCGGGATCGCGACCATCGCCGTGATGACGGGCTTCGCCCTCTTCGCGATGATCGCTGGCAAGCTCGACGACATGCACCCGAGCCCCAACGGCGAGCCCGTCAACCTGGCGGCCACCTCGGTCATCGTGGGCATCCTCAAGCTCACGTTCACGGCGTGCCTCGCGTTCGGCACGGCGACGGCGACGCTCGTGTCGCAGTCGCTCGGCGAGAAAGACGGCGCCAAGGCGGCGCGCTTTGGGTGGGCGAGCATCCGCCTCGGTCTGGTCATCTTCGGGATCGTCGGCGTGCTCGAGGCCGGGCTGGCGCCCTACATCCTCCGGTTCTTCGCCGACAAGAGCGCGGCCGTTCAAGCCACCGCGTATACGCCGCTCGTCATCATGGGCCTCGCGACCCCGGTCATCGCGGTCGGGATGATCCTCACGCAGGCGCTCTTCGGAGCCGGCGACGTGAAGTTCGTGATGGTGATCGAGCTCATCCTGCACTTCGTGTGTCTGGTGCCGCTCGCGTACGTCCTCGGGGTCACCCTCGACATGGGGATCGTCGGGCTGTTCCTCGCGGCGGTGACCTACATCGTCGGGCTCGCGATCGGGATGGTCGTGCGCTTCAGGAGCGGCGTCTGGCAGAAGATCAAGGTGTGACGGCCCGCGGGGTCGAGGCGCACCTCGAGCAGGCGTTTGGCAGGGCCGACGCCCAGCACTTCGCATGGCAGACCCAGCACCCGGTGGTCGGCACAGAGGAGGCGCGGCTCGTGCGAGCGGCGTTCGAGCCTCTCGGCCGGCGGGTGCTCGACGTGGGCTGCGCAGAGGGCGCCACGCTGCATCACCTGGGCGAGCCCGCACAGGCGATTGGGGTCGACCTGTTCGAGGAGAAGCTCGCCTTCGCGCGGGAGCGGGTGGCGGGGTGCCGCTTCGTTCAGGGCAGCGCCTACGCCCTGCCGTTCGGGGCGGGCTCCTTCGATCACGCGCTGGTGCGCGACGTGCTGCACCACCTCGAGGACCCGGTGCGCGCGCTCCTGGAGATCGCCCGCGTCCTCGAGCCTGGGGGACGGCTCGACGTCCTCGAGCCGTGCCGCAACAACCCCTTGGTCGCGGCCCACGCGCTGATGAACGTCGCCGAGCGCGGTGAGCTCCGCTCGACCCCTGCGGCCGTCCGGGCGTGGGTCGAGCGCGCCGGGATGCGAGTCGAGCGGGTCGTGAGCTACCAGCCGCTCCCCCTGCACCGCCTGGTGTTCCATCCGTCGTTCGGGCGCCCGAGCCTCGGCGCGAACGCGCTGGCGCGCGCGGCCGTCGGCTCCGTCGAGAGGCTCGCGGCGCTCGCTATGCCGCGCGCCCTCTGGGCCTATCTCCACGTCCGCGCGACGCGAACCGCCTGAGCGTCAGACGCCCAGCTCGCGGACGTGCTCGCGTCGCGCCGTCGGAGGCGCCGCGGCGAGCGCGAGCTCTCCGGCGCGGCGCTCGGCCTCGGGGGTGCCGAAGTGACGGACGAAATCGTCCTTGTGCAACATGAACTGGTAGTCGGCGAGGTACCCGCGAATATTGCCGCGGCCGAACAGCCGCTCTCGCCGGAAGATCATCTCCATGTCCTCGAGGTCCTTCTCCTGCTTGAGCGCCGTCATCCGCTGCTCGAGCTTGGGCAGCAGCGGCGAGAAGATCGCCGGCAGCTCGAGGTCGACGACGAGGTGGCTGATGGTCCGCTCGCCTGTCGCGTCCGGGTAATAGAACAGCTCGGTCCGCGTGGTGATGAGGTGGTGCACGCTCGGCAGCCACACCGGGACGCCGGCGATGTCGTAATTGAGGAAGCGAGCCGGCGGCGCGTATTCGGTGGTGCAGGTCTGGCCAATCCGCACGTGCCCTTGGGTCCACCTCTGGCGGATGCGGATCGTGCGACCCTGCCGGTGGAGCACCTCGTATTGGGGTGAATACTTGCTGTGCAGGAAGGCGTAGTGCTCGGCGTCGAGGTACGCGGCGACGGCGCAGCCGAGCGTGGTGTCCATCGAGTAGACGAGCTCGAAGCGGTGCTTCACTCGTCGCCTCCGCGCCGAACGGCGCGCCCAGGCAAGAAGTAGAGCCTGTCGCCTCGCACCTCGTGCGGCAGCGTGGAGAGGCGGTACGCGGGGGCGCGGTCGGGCCGGTAGTGCTCCGAAGGCGTACGCAGCTCGCTCATAATGCGCTCGTTGGGGTTGTCTTGCAGGGTGCCGTCGGCGAGCGAGAAGAGGTACCCATGCCAGCGGCAGCGCAGCGTGCCCTCGCGCTCGCAGACCTGCCCCTCGGTGAGATCCGCCCCCAGGTGCGGGCAGATCTCCGAGTAGACGGAGAGCGCGTCGCCGCGCCGCACGACGACGGCCTTCCTGCCGTCGGACAGCACCTTCACGTTCATCCGGCCAGGGACGATCTCGGACAGGTGCATCCAGTCGAGGGGTTGCATCGCAGCGCGCGAAAACCTACCACGAATGCCACGGCCTTCGCGCTCGTCAGAGCAGCTCGGGGCGAAGGCGCTTGAGCCTCCTCGATGATGAGGCGCACGTCTTGCGCGCGCTCCCGAGGCATCACCAGCACGGCGTCCTCCGACTCGACCACCACGAGGTCGCTCACCCCGAGCAGCGCGACGAGCTTCTTCGAGGCGCCGCGCGTCGCGTCGATGACGAAGTTTCCGCGTGAGTCGATGGCGACGAGGGCGCGGTCGCTGGCGTTGCCAGCGTCGTCCTTGTCGGCGAGCTCCCACGCGGCCTGCCAGCTGCCGACGTCGCTCCACCCAAAGTCGGCCGGCACCACCGCGATCTCGCGCAGGTGCTCCATGACCCCGTAGTCGATGCTCACGCTCGGCATCGCCGAGAAGCTCCCCTCGAGCACCTCGGCCTCGGCCGAGGTCCCGGTGGCCGCGGCGATGCGCTGGAGCAAGGTGGAGATCTGGGGCTGGTGGGCCTCGAACGCGCGGAGCATGTCCTTCGCGCGGAAGACGAACATCCCGGCGTTCCACAGGTGCTTGCCGCCCGTGAGGAAGGCGCGCGCGGTCTCGAGATCGGGCTTCTCGACGAAGCGCCGCGCCGCTCGCACCGCTCCCTCGCCGTCTTCGAGCTCGATGTAGCCGAAGCCGGTCTCCGGTCGGCTCGGGCGGATCCCCAGGGTGACGATCGACCCGGCCCGCGCGGCGCCGACGGCCAGCTCGAGGGCGCGGCGGAACGCCGGGACGTCGGCCACGTGGTGATCGCTCGGCAGCACGAGCACGACCCCCTCGGGATCGCGCCGCGCGACGACCGCAGACGCCCACCCGATGCACGGCGCCGTGTTCCGAGGCGCGGGCTCGACGAGCAGGTTGTTCGGGGGCAAGTCCGGAAGGAGGGCCCGGGTCTCCGCCTCGGTCCTGCGGCCGCCTGCGATCAACACACCTGTCCAGCCGCCGACCAGCGGCAGCACGCGGTGGGCGGTCTCGACGAGCATGGGCGCGTGAGAGGTGAGAGGCAGCAGCTGCTTCGGACGCGCCGCCCTCGACGCCGGCCAGAACCGGGTCCCCGAGCCGCCTGCCAAGATCACCGCCGTGACGCTGCTCGCCGTCATCAGCGACTTGTTACCACGCTTCTTCGCGAGGCTCGTCACACTCCGAACCCGTCCCACGACGCACGGATGACGGCGGCGGCAGCGGCGGGCGCGTAGGCCCCGCCGGTAGCCGCGCGAGCGCGTGGGGCTCCGGCATGACGCCGGGCTCGGCGAAGCGCTCGCGCGGCAGCGCCTCGATCCGCCGGTGGAGGAGCCATGGTTCGTGGCAACGCGCGCGGCGCTCAGCGCCGCGAACGGGTGAGGACCACCCTTTTGTCGCTCGCGCTCGCGCTGGCGGCGCTGGCTGTCGCGTTCATCGCGGGAGCCGCGCCGATCGTGACGCGCGCATCGAACAAGATGCCGGTGCCAGCGCCCGAGCCGGCCCAGGTGGAGCTGCGTGCGGTGGCGCCAAACGCTTCGCACACGATGGAAGCCGCCGCTCTCTCGAGCCCACCTTCCCTCGAGGTCACGCCGAAGCCCAACCCGGTCGTCGTCACCATGCTCCACGGGATGTGCTCCGACGTGGAGTGGAGCTGCGACGCCGTGCGCGGCGCGACTCCCGATGGGGCGCTGCTCTCCTGTCCCGCCGGCAACGCCACGTGCGGCGACCGCCTGGACTGGGCCGGCGAGGGCGAGGAGAAGGCGACTCACCTCGACGCTGCGGTCGGCGCCGAGCTCGCGCGGCTCGGGATCGAGACAGAGAGGCAGGGGCGGGACGTGCTCATGGGGTTCTCTCGCGGCGCGTTCGTGGCGCGAGACGTCGCGATGGCGCGCCCTGGGCGTTACAAGGCGCTGGTGCTCATCGGCGCCGCCCTCGAGATGGACCCGAAGCGGCTCGCCCAGGCCGGCATCCGCCGCGTCGTGCTGGCGAGCGGCGATCACGATCACGCGGCGAAGACGATGCGCGCGTTGCCCCCGCGCCTCGCCGCAGCAGGCATCGAGGCGCGCTACGTGAGCCTCGGACCGGTCTATCACACGCTCCCGCCCGACACCGCCCGGCGGCTGAAGGACGCGCTGCGCTGGGCTTCGGAGTGAGCTAGCTTCGGGAGGTGATGCGATCGGTCGCTGTGCCCCTGTGCGCGCTCGCGCTCTCGTGCAGCTCGAAGAACGCTCCGGCGTACGCCACGGCTGCCGCGGCGGTCGCCGTGAACGTCGCGGCGGCGGCGATCAACCGGGCGGCCACCAACGAGTGCGTCGCGCAGTGCTCCTACGGGACGCGGTGCAATCACGACACCGGCTTCTGCGAGCCGGCGCCCGAGCTCGGTGGCGCCGAGGACTTCGGCGCGGCGTCGCCGCCCCCGCACGAGATCGAGCCGCGGTGCCGCGAGGCCGAGCGCAACCGCGCCGAGCTCATCCTCGTCTACGCCAAGAACCACCCGAAGATCGTCGAGCTCGACGAGATCCTGCTGCAGTGCGCGAGCATCGGCGCGGCGGCGCCGCCGAGCGAGCCCCCGCCGTGAAGGCGCTGGTGCTCGATCCCGACCCGCGGCTCGACCTTGCCTTTGCCGAGCCCGAGCGCGCGCCCGGCGAGGCGATCGTCGAGGTGCGTGTCGCCGGTGTGTGCGACACCGATCTGCAGCTCGCGCGCGGGTACATGGGGTTTTCGGGTGTCCCCGGCCACGAGTTCGTCGGCGTCGTCACACAGAGCGACGACCCGAGCTGGGTCGGGAAGCGCGTCGTCGGTGACATCAACGCAGGCTGCGGCGCGTGCCCCGAGTGCCTCGCGCGCGGCGGTCACCACTGCGCGAAGCGCACCGTCCTCGGCATCCTCGGACGCGGCGGCGCCTTCGCCGAGCGGCTCACCCTGCCGACGCGCTGCCTGGTCGAGGTCCCGCCGACCGTGCCCGACGACGCGGCCGTCTTCGCCGAGCCGCTCGCGGCCGCGCTGCACGTCCTCGACGAGGCGTCCGCGGTGGACGCACCCGTCATCGTCCTCGGCGACGGAAAGCTCGGCCTGCTGATCACGAGGGCGCTGCTCGGTGACCAGCGACGGGTGACGCTGGTCGGCCGCCATCCGACCAAGCTCGAGCTCGCTGCCCGTGTGGGCGCGACGGTCGTGCTCGAGCACGAGGCGTCCGGCGTCGAACGCGCTGGCCTCGTCGTCGACGCGACGGGCAGCGCCGCGGGCCTCGCGCTCGCCCTCCGCCTCACGAGACCGCGCGGCACCGTCGTGCTCAAGACGACCCTCGCCGGCGCCACGAGCGTCGACCTCTCACCCGTCGTGATCGACGAGCTCCGCGTCGTGGGCTCTCGCTGCGGTGACCTGGCACGCGCCGTCCTCGCGCTCGCCCGCGGCGCCATCGACCCGCGCCCGCTCGTCGAGGCGCGCTATCCGCTCGATCGTGCCGTACGGGCCTTCGAGCACGCGGGGAGGCGCGGGGTGCTGAAGGTGCTGGTGGACGTCTCCTGAGCCCAGCGCGCGCGACCTGCCCGGGATCACGCCGGGGCGAGCAGGTCCCGCATGTCCTCTTCGAGCGTCGCGCGGATGTGTCGAATGGTCTGCCCGCGTAGCCGCTGCTTGGTCGCCGCGAAGGCGCGACGCGAGAGCTGCCCGAGGCGGGCGGCCTCGCTCTTTGCAGCGCCGAGCAGCTCGGCGGCGGGGACGACGCGATCGAGGTACCCCGCGCGCGCGGCGCCGGTCGGGTCGTAGATCTCGCCGAACAACGTGGCGCGGCCGAGCTCCGAGGCCGCGAGGCGATCGCGCGCGAGCTCCATCGCCAGCACCGGGACGGGCATGCCGATGCTCACCTCGTTGAGGCCGATCTTGTAGGGGCCCTCCGCGCCGATGCGGAGGTCGGCGGTGCAGAGCACCAGCGCTCCACCGGCCAGCGCGTGGCCAGTGCACGCGGCGACGAAGGGGATGGGCGTCTCGTAGAGCTTCATGAGCAGGCTCGAGCCGCGCTCGAGCAAGGCCTTCGCCGCGTCGGGCCCGCTCATCATCACCCTGAGGTCGAAGCCTGCGCAGAAGCGATCCGGTCGGCCCGACAGCACGAACGCGCTGGCCTCCTTCTCCGCTCGCTCGATCGCCGCCACCAGGGCGTCGATCATCGCGTCCGACAGCGCATTGGCCTTTCCGTCGTCCATGTGCAGGAGCGCGACGGAGCCTTCGAGGGTGTACTGGAGGGGCTCGGGCATGCCGGCACGTTACCAGCTCGCCGCGCCGAGAGCGGCGGTCTCAGCTCGCGTTGGCGACGCGGAGGCCGAGCGCGCGCCAGCGGATCATGCCTCCGGCGAGGTTCGCGACCGACGTGAAGCCGCCCTTCTCCAAGATCGAGCAGGCCTGCGCCGAGCGCTTCCCCGACCGACAGATCGCGATCACTGGCTTGTCCTTCGGGACCTCGGCGAGGCGCGCCCGCAGCTCTCCGAGCGGCAGGTGCACCGTACCCTCGATCGCGCCGAGCTCTCCGTCGAGCTCCTTCGGCTCGCGGACGTCGACCAGCGTCAGCTCGCGCTGGTGCTCGGCCACCCACGACGGATCGATCTCCGGAACCCCGGCGTACGTCCGAGCTACGGGGCCCCACGCCGCCGGCTTCGTGGTGAGCTCGCTGGAGGTGGGCTCGCCACAGCGCAGGTTCGCGGGGACGGCGACGTCGATCTGCTTGGGGTGGGGCAGGCCGAGGTTCGACATGTAGCCCACGAAGTCGGTCTCGTTGGCCTCGCCCCCGAAGCGGGGGTTGTGCGCCCTCTCTTCGGCGACGGTGGTGACCGTACGGCCTTGGTAGTCGTGGCCGGGGTAGAGCAGACAGCCGTCCGGCAGCGAGAGGATCTTGTCCTTGATGGAGCGGAACAGTGTCCGCGCGTCGCCTTGCTGGAAGTCGGTGCGCCCGGCGCCGCGGATGAGCAGCGCGTCCCCTGTGAACGCCATGCCGAGGTCCGACGTCACGTAGGTGAGGCAGCCGTCGGTGTGGCCAGGCGTCGACAGGACGTTCAGCTTGAGCGACCCCACCTCGAGGGCGTCGCCCTCCTCCACGAGCAGATCCGCGCCCGTCGCGCCGCTCCGCTTCGACAGGACGATCTTGGACCCGAGGCGCTGCTTCATGAGCCATGCGCCGGTGACGTGGTCGGCGTGTACGTGGGTCTCCAAGGTGAGCTTGAGCCAGAGCCCCAGCTCTCGCAGGAGGGCGACGTCTCGCTCGTGCTGCTCGTACACGGTGTCGATCAGCACCGCGGCCTTCGAGCTCGGGTCAGCCAGGAGGTAGGTGTACGTGGAGCTCTGAGCGTCGAACAGCTGACGGAACAACATGGCGTCGCATGGTGGAACGGCGGCCAGTCCGGCGTCAACGTGCCCCCGAGCTTGCGCGATGTGGAGCGTGAGCGGATGCTTCCTGCCGTGAAGGTTCGTGCCAACGGGATCGAGATCGAGGTCGAGGTGGACGGCGCGGGGGAGCCGCTGCTCCTGCTGATGGGCATCGGTGCGCAGCTGGTGCATTGGCCGGATGGGCTCATCGAGCGCTTCTTGCACGCGGGGTTCCAAGTCATTCGAATGGACAACCGCGACGTCGGTCTGTCGACGCACCTGGGCCACTTGCCGATCCCGGACCCGCGCAAGGCCCTGCTGCGCGCCGCCATCGGGCTCCCTGTCTCCGCTCCCTACACGCTCTCGGACATGGCCGCCGACGCGGCCGGGGTGCTCGCCGCCCTCGGCGTGCAGCGCGCCCACGTCGCGGGCGCGTCGATGGGCGGGATGATCGCGCAGACGCTCGCGCTCGAGCACCCGGAGAGGGTCGCTTCTTTGACGTCGATCATGTCGACGCCGGGGGACCGCCGCTACGCGCTGGCCACCCGCCCCAACGCGCTCGGGGCGCTCCTGGGCCCGGCGCCGCGCACGCGCGAGGAGTACGTCGAGCGGATGTTCAAGGTCTACCGCGCGATCGGCAGCCGAACGCACCGGGCAGACGACGCGACCCTGCGGACGATCGCCGAGCG
Source organism: Polyangiaceae bacterium (assembly GCA_016719945.1). Classification (GTDB taxonomy): domain Bacteria; phylum Myxococcota_A; class Polyangia; order Polyangiales; family Polyangiaceae; genus Xiheicaenibacterium. The sequence goes on from JADJYE010000037.1 coordinate 43,986, forward strand.
CTCGTTCGATCGCGGCACGAACCCCGCCGGCTTCGCGCGACAGATGGCGGCGATCGTCGCCTCGGGCAGCCGTCGCGCGCGCTTGCCTGCCCTCCAGGTGCCCACGCTCGTCATCCACGGCTCCCAAGACCCGCTGATCCCCGTCGCGGCCGGCCGCGCCACCGCGCGGCTCATCCCGGGCGCCAGGCTCCTCGAGCTCGGCGACATGGGGCACGACCTGCCGCGACCGCTGTGGAGCGCCGTCACAGGCAGCATCCGCGCGATCGCCGAGCGGGCAGGCTGAGCCCTTCCACAGTCAGTTTCCGGCACCATCCGAGCCCATGGGGGTCCACGAAGCGCGCCGCGCCATGGGGCGCGCGTTCCAGAGTCTGTCGCGCGAGCACGGGTTCGAGCCGCTCACGGTCGAGGGGACCATCCCCTCGGAGCTGCGCGGCACCCTCTACAAGAACGGTCCGGCGGTGTTCGATTGTCAGGGCACGCCCTACGTCCACTGGCTCGATGGCGACGGGGCCATCACCGCGGTGCGGCTGCGCGACGGGCGCGCAGAGGGCGCCGTTCGCGTGACGCTCACCGAGGACCTCGCCGAGGAGCGTCGCGCCGGGAAGATGCTGTACAGCTCGGGGTTCACGAAGGGGCCGTCGTGGCGTCGGCGCCTCTTCGGGCGCGCGAAGAACCCGACGAACATCCACGTCCTCGTATGGCAAGGGCGCGTCTTCGCGATGACCGAGATGGGCCCGCCCTACGAGATCGATCCGACGTCGCTCGAGACGATCGGGCCGTGCGACTTCGGCGGAGTCGTGTCCCAGGGGCTCAACGCCCACGTGCGCGTCCACGCGACGACGGGCGCCATCTACGCTTGTGGGCCGCGGATCGGCGTCAGCAACGCGCTCGACGTGTTCGAGCTCCCGGTGCGCGGCGAGGTGAAGAAGCTCACCAGCGTGAGCCTGTCGAGCCCTCCCATCTTGATCCATGATTTTGCGATGTCCGAGCACCACCTCATCTTCGTGAAGCCCCCCGTCTCGGTGAAGCTCGCCGCGATGATGGCCGGCCTCGGCTCGGCGATGGACGCGATCGAATACGAGGCCGAGCGCGGCACCGAGATCATCGTCGTTCCTCTGTCTCGCCCCAGCGAGCCGGTGATCTTCACGGTGCCCGAGTTCTTCAAGCTCCACGACGCCAACGCGTTCGAGGTCGACGAGCACACGCTCGCGCTCGACGTGTGTCGCTACCCGAGCTTCGTCCTCGGTGACGCCTTCATGCTCGACGCCCTGCGCTCCGGCGAAGGGTGGGCGAACGTCCCGGAGGCCAAGCTCGAGCGCGTGTTCGTCGACCTGCACGGAAAATCCGTGCGACACCAGACGATCTGGCCGAAGAACTGCGACTTCCCCACCACGGCGCCCTGCGTGCAGGGCAGGCGCGCCCGATATCTGTGGGCGAGCGTCACGAGGGACGGCGTCGACCGCGTGACCAAGCTCGACCTCGAGACCGGCGAGGAGCGCGAAGCGAAGCTCCCGGCGCACGAGCTCTCTGGCGAGCCGACGTTCGTCCCGAGACCCGGAGGCGTCGCAGAGGACGACGGCTGGCTCCTCACGGTCGTCTTCGACGCGCGAACGGAGACGAGCCTCGTGGCGATCCTCGACGCGCGCGACCCCAGTGAGGTCCTCGCGCGCGCGCGCTTCGACCACCACGTGGCCTTCCCCCTGCATGGGGCGTGGGCGCCCGGCTAGAAGCTGCCGCGCAGGAGCAGCCTCGACGGCCCGACGTCGAGCGAGACGGTCGGCGACCCACCCCCGCCCGGGCGCACCGCGAGCAGCACGATCCCGGTCGCTGCCGCCGCGCCGCCGACGACCAGGCACACGGTCGAGACCGTCTGGAGGGTCACCGCCTGATCGATGTCCTCCTCGTCCGCTGGGAGGCAATGGTCGTCGACGCACCTGGAGCGCACGTCGTCGACCAGGCCGAAGGCGGCGACTCGGGTGCCCACCCCGGCGCCCAGCGCCGCGACCCCGATCGACAGGACGATCGCTCCCGGCACGTAGCTCCCGCCTCCGGACACGTCGGGAGGGGGCTGCCGTGGCTCAGGCGTCAGCTTGGGGCCTGGAACGATCGGCGGCGGCGCGGGTCGGGTAAGCGTGGCCGTCACGCTCTTCATGAGCTCGGCCGTGACCTCGACCGTGGCGAGGATCTGGTCGCCGCTCTTCGCGACGGCCTTGTGCGGCCCCGGATCGACCTGGACGCCGGCCGCGGCCGCGCTCTCCGAGACGGGCGCGCCGTCGAGGGTGAGCTCGTTTCCGGGAGGAAAATCGGGGGCCAGGACGATGACCCGCGGGATCTGCGGCTCGAGCTCGGCGAGCTCACGCTTCGCGTCCTCGACGGCGGTCTTGAACGGAGCCGGCGATTTCGCGTCGAGGGCCTCACCCGCCGCCTTTCGGTAGAGGTCCCGCGACGCGAGCAGCTTCGAGAGCTGGCGCTGGCAACGCGCCATGTAGAGCACGAGCACCGGCGAGTGCGCCTTTCTCTCGGCCGACTCGAACAGGACGTACGCCTCGGCGAACTCCTGCTTGTCGAAGCGGTCCTTCGCGTCCTTCGCCAGCGTGATCGCCGTGCTGGTGTCCTTGGGCGCGGCAGGCTGGGCCGCCGCCGGCCCCGCGAACAGCGCCATTGCGAGGAGGAGGGGCGCGCGGGAGAGGCTCGTGGTCATAGTCCGGTGAACGGGTCGACCCCCGCGCCCCCCGGCTTGGGCCCCTGCCGCGCGGGCAGCGCTTTGGTGGGCTGGGTGGACGTGCCCGAAGCGGACCCCGCCGCGAGCCCGGATCCCGAGCTGGCCGGCGCCGGGGTCACCGTGGGCGTCGCAGGCTCAGCGGTCGACTTGGCAGCGCTCGCTGTCGGCTCACCGGTCGCGCCGCTCGAGGTGGTGGGCGCCACGCTCTGACCGCTCGCGGCCGCGCGCTCGCCCTGCCTGGATTGGCCGAGCAAGAACCCCGCGACGCCGACGACCGCGATCAGCGCGGCCCACGGGAGCAGCTTGCGAGCGAGGCTGTGCGAGCCTTGGGCCGCGGCGGTCTGCGTGGTCACCGCGCGCAGCTCGCGTGAGGCGGTCGACTCGGCCGGCCCGCCGCCGTTGAGCGGCGTCGCGGCGGGCGCCGCGTCGCGCGTCGGCTCGTCTCTCCCTACGCCTGCGCCCGTGCGGACCTGCACCCACGGCGTGCCGTCTGCCCCGCCCGCGATCGCCGCGAACGCCGACGACAGCTCGGCCGCGGTCTCGAAGCGCCGGTCGACGTCGCGGCTGAGGGCCCGATCGAAGAACGCGTCGAACGCCGCGGGCAGACCCTCGCAGATCTCGCTGACCCGCGGGATCGGCTGGCCCACGATCGCGAGCATCACGGCCGTCACCTGCTCACCCTCGAACGGGCGCTTCCCGGTCAGCGCCTTGAAGAGGACGACGCCGAGAGACCACAGATCGCTGCGGGGATCGACGCGCTCGCCGCGCGCTTGCTCCGGGCTCATGTGGTGTGGAGACCCGATGACCATCCCGCTGGAGGTCTTGTCGTCGACGAGCTGGGTGTTGAGCTCACGCGCGATGCCGAAATCGAGGAGCTTCACGACCTCGTCGTTGCCCTCACGGACGAGGAACACGTTGCTGGGCTTCAGATCGCGGTGGACGATCCCTGCGGCGTGCGCGACCGTCAGCGCCTTGCAGATCTGCGCGACGATCGGCGCCAGCTCGGCCGGCGTGAGCCTGCCGACGGCCGCCAGGCGGTCGCCGAGGTCCTGGCCTTCGAGCCGCTCCATCACCATGAAGGGCGTGCCGCCCTCGACGCCGTAGTCCTGGACCTTACAGATGTGCAGGCTCTTGAGCTGTGCGCTCGCCTTGGCCTCTCGCTCGAACCGCGCGCGCGCGGTCGGCGTGTCGGCCAGGGCAGGCGACATCAGCTTCACGGCGACCTCCGCGTCGAGCACCTCGTGCTTCGCGAGCCACACCGCGCCCATCCCGCCGCCGGCGAGCTTCCTGATCAGGCGGTACTTCCCGCCGAGCACGCTGTCCGGCCCGAGCCGCGACGACATCTCTGCCAGCGTACGGCCACGCCTACCGAAGAGCCAAGCTCTTCAGGGGCAGTCGGCGTTCGCGCCGCACTGGTAGTGGGCTTCGACGCGCGTCAGGTCGAGGGCGTGGTCGTAAAGGGCCAGCTCGTCGAGGTAGAGCGTGGTGCCGGTCTGCGTGTCCGCCAGGATCATCGCCGAGCCGATGGACGGAATGGGGAGCACGAAGTCGGGGGGATCCGGGTCGGTGACGAGGGCGCCGTCGATGTAGATGCGCGCGTTGGCGCCGTCGAACGTGATCACGAGGTGGTGGTAGCCGTCTGAGAGCACGGTCGGCGACTCGGAGATCTCTTCGAACCCCCCGGCGCCGTCGTACCGCTTGTGGTAGGCCGAGTCCGCCCAGAGGAAGGTCTGCATCCCCGAGTTGTCGGGCGGGGTCTCCTCGATCCACAGGAAGAGGTGGGGCGGGTTCGTGGCTTCAGCGACGTCGACCCACGCCTCGAACGTGTACGGCGCGAGCCCGGAGAGATCGAACGGGTTCGGGCTGAGGATGACGTAGGCGCCGCCGGAGAGGGCGATCGCCGCGTCGGGATCGTTGCTGAACAAGGCCCCCACGACGTCTCGCTCGATCGTGCCGTCGCCCAGGACCGACAGCGCGTGGTGATCGTTGCCGCTCGAGTCGAGGACCTCGGCGGAGCTCGCCTCGTTGAACCGCCAAAACCCGGCCGGCGCGTCGTCCATGACGACGTCGAAGTAGCTCCGCCCCGAGCCGCCTCCGCCCTCGGGGATCGCTCCCCCGACGCCCCATCCGCCGAGGCCAGCTCCGCCCTCGCCGAGGTCGTACACGATGCCGTCCACGTCGATGCAGCCGCCCAGCGCCATGATCAGCGCCAACGCTGCCCCCCTGCGCGCCGGTCGAGAAAGCTCATCGTGGTTGTGGACTGGAGTCTACAGCGAGTGGCGCGCAGTCGACAGCTTCGGAGCGCTGCCATCGGACCGCCGAGCTCAGGGGCTGGTGGCCGGGTTCCAGAGGAAGCGGTTCTCGCGGTAGTACGGGTCGCCTCGCAGGAAGCCTTGAAGCGGGAACTCGGTGGTGGGGCGATCGTCGGTGAGCGGCTGGTGGCGCCGCGCCCGCTCGACGAGCTCGGCCTGATCCATCTCGAACGACGGGACGTGCAGGGCTGGGTCGTTCACCAGCCGGAAGCGATTGAAGCGCGCCTCGAACACGGCGCGCTGCGCGGGCCACATCGGCTCACCGCCGTTCGACCCGAGGATCATCGCGTTCGCGGAGATGGGCGGGCTGAAGACGGTCGTCGAGCCGAAGGTCTCGACCATGCTCGCGTACACGGTGAAGAAATCGGCTTCGAAGCAGATGACCGGGAACCAGATGACGAACATGCCGTGCGGCGTCAGGTGCTGCTTCGCGAGCTGCGCGAACTCTCGAGAGTAGAGGTTCGCCATGCCGGACGCGTAGAGGGGAGGTGAGCCGTCGACGAGGATGAGGTCGTACTTCTCGGCGTCGCGGAGCAGGAAGTTGCGGCCGTCTTCCAGGACGAGGCGCGTCCGCGGGTTCTCGAGGTAGTTGGCGGCGTCGGGGTTGAGCTGCCGAAATGCCCGTACGACCGTCGGCTGCAGCTCGACCACGGTCATCGAGTGTCCCACGTCGATGCCATAACGAAGCGCCTCGCCGACGCCGAGGCCGACCGTGAGCACGCGCTTCGGGCCGTCCTCCGGGTGGAAGGCGAGGGGGACGTTCAGCATTTGCTCGCCGATGCCCTTCGCTGTGTTGGAGGTGTAGAGGCCGTTCACGTAGAGCCCAAGGTTGCCGGAGGGGCTCTCGAAGATCGTGATGGTCGCGGCGGGGTCCTCTTGGTGGAAGACCAGCTTGTTCTTCCCCTGACGGTTCACGTACCCCTCGAGCACGCGCAGAAACGGATCCTTCCGCGTGACGAAGCCGAGGACCGCGAAGGCGGCGAGCGCGGGCAAGAGCACCCGGCCGACGGGCGCGCCTTCGAGGGAGCGCGCCCTCCACAGGACGGCGGCGCCGATGGCGAGCGACACCGCCGACACCAGCATCACGCTCTTGGCCGTTCCCAGGAGGGGGATGAGGACGAACCCACCCAGCAGCGAGCCGAGGATCCCGCCGATCGTGTTGAAGCCATAGAGCCTCCCGACGCCGGCGCCGACAGGGGAGCCAGCGGGGGCGGCGAGGGAGCAGGCCAGCGGGAAGATCGCGCCGAGCATCGCGGTGACCGGCAGCACGATCGCGATCGCCTCGAGGCCGACCCACACGAAATCGTCCAGCCCCCAGAGGACGGCGTAGGCGGGCTTCCACCACGCCCGCTCGATCAGCCCGACCCCGAGGAAGGTGGCGAGCGACGCGAGGCCCAGGACCCCTACCGCGACCTCCAGCGTACCGAGGAGCGCGAGCGGCCTCGCCACCCTCGACAGCCTCGAGGCCATGAACGCGCTGCCCGCGGCGATGCCGATGAGGTAAGCGCCGAGCAGCGCGGAGAACGCGTACACCGAGTTGCCGAGCAGCACCGCGAGCACCCGGGACCAGAGCACCTCGAGCGCGAGCGCGCAGGCGCCGGAGCCGAACGCGACGGCGAGGATGAGCCTCGCGGGGGCGGCCGGCGGCGCCGGCGCCGGGCCCGCTGCCGAGCCAGGGTCGACCTGCAGCGGCGCCGAGGGCGCAGCGTGCAGCGACAGCCGATCTCGAAGGACGAAGCAGGCGACGCCGACGCCGAGGTTGAGCGCGGCCGCGACCCAGACCGTGGCCTTCTCGCCAAAGGTGGGGATCATCGCGAAGCCCGTCGCGAGGACGCCGAAGACCGCGCCGAACGTGTTCGCGCCGTACAGCCTGCCCGTCGCCGCCTGATCTCCGCCGCTGCCCAGCAACGACGAGAGCAGCGGCAGCGTCGTGCCCATCAGCGTCGTCGGGGGGATCAGCACGAGCGCCGCCAGGAAGAACCGAGCCGTCATCAGGGCGGCTTGTCCGTCCCCCAGCGTCTCGATCGCCCACCTGAACGCCGACGGCAGCTCGAGCATGAGCCGCGTCGAGGCGATCGCGCAGGCGCCGACGGCGACCTCCATCACGGCGTACACGACGAGCGGCGACCGCCGGCGGCTGAGCCTGGCGCCGAGGAAGCTCCCGAGCGCCAGGCCGCCCATGAAGAGCGCGACCAGCGTCGTGACGGCGTAGATGGTCACGCCGAAGGCTCGGATCAGCATCCGCAGCCAGACGACCTGGTAGACGAGCCCGCTGATCCCCGTCACAAAGAAGAGGACCAACAGCGCCCTCGTGGCTCCCGGTCTCTGCTGCGCCTCTTCCCGCGCCGAACCGTGGCTCCCTTCGAGCATCGCGCGCAGGATACACGGCGGACCCTCGAAGGGGGTCAGTCGGCGCGCTCGGGGCGGCGCCGCGAGATCTCGAGCCCCGAGATGCACGCCCCCAACCAGACCGTGCCGGCCGCGAGGCCTCCGAGGATGTCCGAGAGGTAATGGGCGCCCACGACCATTCGGCTGTACGCCATCGTGACGCTCCAGAGGAGCGCGAGCCCACCGCACAGCCAACCCGCCCGCCGATTGCCGCTGACCAGCATCGCCACGTACGCGAGCATTCCGGTCGCGACCCAGGTCCCCATCGCGTGGCCGCTCGGGAAGCTCCACCCGCTCGGCGGGACCCACCCGTCCCCGAAGCTCGGTCTCGGGCGCGCGAAGGCGGCCTTGAGGGCGGTGTTGAGCACGCCCATTCCGAGCATCGCGACGCTGAAGCCCCAGGCGAGCAAGAGCCGGCGGGTCGCGAACAGCCAGCTGGCGACCGTGACCCCGAGCAGGGTGAGCGCGAGGCCGCCGCCGAGGTCGGTGAAGCGTACGAAGAAGCCCCTCGTCGGGGCGTCGGCCGAGCTGTGGAGCGACGCCGCGAGCGAGTGATCGAGGCCCAGGATCGCGGTGCGCCGCGAAACGCCGTAGGCCAGGGCGAGGAACGCGACGCCGCTCAGCGTCACCACCAGCCCGATGGCGAGGTGGAGCGCGAGGTATTCGAACGACGAGAGCGAGCGAGCCACCCGAGCGACGACGGGTGAGCGATCCGTGAGGCGAGCGAGCCACGGAGCGCTGCGCAGCCGTGGCCCCGCGGCGGACCACAGGGCGCGCGCGGTGCGCTCCGACCAGCGGAGCGTCACCACCAGCGCCAGGGCGGCGAGCGCCGCGCTGGTGATCAGCACCCCGAGGAGCACGAGCGGCTGCGACCCGGCGCGTGCACCGAGGTGGTCGACGGTGGTCGGATCGATGGCGGTCATCACGGCGCGCACGGATGATACTTCGCCGCCGGCCGAGCGCTGACGAGGGAAGCACCTCGCGTGGGCTCCGTATCACGCTCGCCATGCCGAGGAGCCTCGCGAGCCGGTGGTCTGCTCTGGGTGCATCGATCGGTCTCTTGCTCGGGTGCAGCCCCGCGTCGCCGGGGGAAGGCGCCGCGCCGGCGTCCTCGCCGCCCGCGACCTCGGCGACCGCTGCTGCCACGACGCCAGCGCCATCGCCGTCCTCCACGGCCCCGCTGGCCGCGCCGAGCCCGCCTCGCGGCGCCGTGGAGGCCGTCGAGCTGGGCGGGGCGAACCTGTGTGCGCTGGAGGCGGGCTCGGTCTGGTGTGTCGGAGACTGGCCCGTGCCATTCGGTCAGAACGGCGTCAGAAACCAGGGCCTGCGCAAGCCGATGGCGGTCGGCGGGCTCGCAGACGTGAAGCGCATGGCCGTCGCCCAGCACCGCGGGTGTGCCATCGTCGGGCAGGGCGCGGTGGAGTGCTGGGGGAACACGACCCCGACGGCCTTCGGCTGGACCGGGGCGAGCGAGGGGAGGCTCGACGCGGTGGCGGTGCCGGGCCTCACTGACGTGGTGTCCCTCGCGCTCGGCGCGTCGGGGAGCTGTGCGCTGACGAGCGCGGGCAAGGTGACCTGCTGGGGCCCTGTGTTTCGGCCGGCCGTGGCGGGCACCAAGACGCTCCCGCCGATGCGCACGCTCGCCATCGACGGCGTGAAGCAGATCGACGCCTCAGGCTTCGGCATGTGCGCGCTGCGCCACGACGGCACGGTCCACTGCACCGGCCTGGGGGCTCCTTCCGCTTCCGCGCCGCTGGATGAGGCTCTGGGCCCGGTGGTCGGGCTCGCCGGGGCCACCCAGATCGCCGTCGGGGGCTCGAGCGGCTGCGCCCTGCACGCGTCGGGTGAGGTCTCGTGCTGGGGCGCCAATGGCTCGGGACAGCTCGGCGACGGCACGCTCGACGAGCGGAAGGGCGCGGTGCGCGTCCGAGACCTGAAGGACGCCGTGGCGATCGACAGCGGCCACGACTTCTCGTGCGCGTTGACGCGCGACGACCGCGTGGTCTGCTGGGGCCACGCGGGGAGCTGCGTGCTCGGCGACGAACACCGCGCCTGCGTGAAGAAGAAGATGGGCAGCACGATGGGAGAGGTCGAGATCGAGCTCTGCCCGCTGCCTCAGCGGATCACCCTGCCGATATCGCCGAAGAAGATCTCGGTCGGCTCGTCGACCGGGTGCGCCACCGACGCGGCTGGAAAGGTCGCGTGCTGGGGTCGCAGCCTGACCGAGAGCCCGGCCGGGTGCACGGGCTCGCCGCTCTGATCTGCGACGTCACGCCCGCGGGCGAGCTGTGATAAGGCGCGAGCCGCCCCATGCTCGCCACCTTCGTCGCTCCGTACTTCAGCGACAACGCCAAGCTGTTCCTGCACCACCTCACCTGCCAAGAGGGGGCCCGAGTCGCGCTGATCACCCAGGACGACCTCGCTGCGCTCCCCCACGAGCTGCGGGCGAAGCTGGCGCGGGCCGTGCGCGTGGTCGACGCCCTCGCGACGGACGCGATCGTGGGCGGCGTCCAGGAGATCGTGCGCCACGAGGGGAAGGTCGAGCGCTTGCTCGGCGTCGTCGAGCAGATCCAGGTCCCGCTCGCCCAGGCGCGAGAGCAGCTCGGCCTCCCCGGGCTGCGCGTCGAGCAGGCGAACAACTTCCGTGACAAGACGCGGATGAAGGACCTGCTGCGAGCGGCGGGCGTCCCTGTCGCCAAGCACCGGCTGGTCACCAAGACCGAGGAGGCGCTGCGCTTCGCGGCCGAGGTGGGGTACCCGATCGTCGTGAAGCCCCCCGCGGGCGCTGCCTCCCAGACGACCTATCGCGCGGACGACGAGGCCTCGCTGCGCAAGGCGCTCACGCCGACCAGCGTCGCAGCGGGCGGAGTGGTGCTGCTCGAGGAGTTCGTCACCGGAGACGAGCACTCGTTCGACGCCTTCGTGCGCGGCGGGCAGGTCGTCTTCTACTCGGTCTCCGACTACCACCCGACGCCGCTCGAGGTGATGCAGAACCCGTGGATGCAGTGGGTCGTCGTGCTCCCACGAGAGCACGAGGCCGACGACATCGCGCGGGCGGGCCAGGAGACGTTGAAGGTGCTCGGACTCGACGACGGGATGTGCCACCTGGAGTGGTTCCGGCGGGCGGACGGCAGCGTGGTCGTCTCGGAGGTCGCCGCCCGGCCGCCCGGCGCGCAGATCCCGACGCTCATCTCGCGCGCGCACGACGTCGACTGCGTCGGCGCGTGGGCGCGCCTCTCGCTCTTCGACGCATTCGAACCGTTCCCGACGCGAAAATTCGCGACTGGCGCCGCGTACCTGCGCGGGCAGGGCGAAGGCCGAGTGCGCGCCGTCCACGGGGTCCGAGCGGTCGAGCGCGACCTCGCCGGGCTGATCACCGATCGTCGGCTGCCCCAGCCGAACCAGGAGAAGAGCAAATCTTACGAGGGGGAAGGGTTCATCCTCGTGCGGCACGCCGACACCCGCGTCGTCGAGCAGGCCCTCAAGCACGTCGTCTCCACCGTGCGCGTCGAGCTCGGCTGAGGTGATCGTGGCCAGCGATCCCCACTCTCATGCGCGGCCTGCGGAGGCGAGGGTCACCCACGTGAGCCTCGATCTCGAGCTCGACTTCGAGCGACGGGTCCTGCGCGGCACCGCCGCCCTGGACCTCTCGGTGAAGGAGGGGGTCGAGGAGGTCGTCCTCGACACCCGCGGGCTCGAGCTTCGGTCGGTATCCGACGGCGCCGGCGGTGAGCTCGAGGCTACGCTCGCCGAAGAGGACGCGCTGCTCGGCTCCGCCCTCACCGTGCGCCTCCGCGGGGGCAGCCGGCGCGTGGTCATCGAATACGTGACGAGCCCGGACGCCCCCGCGCTTCAATGGCTCGACCCCGCGCAGACCGCGGGGAAGCGGCACCCCTTCGTCTTCACCCAGGGCCACGCGATTCAGACGCGCAGCTGGATCCCCCTCCAAGACAGCCCCGCGATCCGGGTCACCTATGACGCGCGCATCTCCGTCCCCGCGCCGCTCGCGGTCGTCATGAGCGCCGAACGCGCGCTGGGGACGCCGCCTTCGTCGGGGACCGGGCGGGTGTTCGCGTTCCGGATGAACGAGGCGATCCCGCCATACCTGATCGCGCTCGCCGCCGGCGACATCGCCTCGCGCGACGTCGGCCCCCGCACCGCCGTGTTCGCCGAGCCGGCGCTGCTCGAGCGCGCTGCCCACGAGCTCGCCGAGCTCGAGGTCATCCTCGACGCCGCGGAGGCTGTGTGCGGGCCCTATCGCTGGGGGCGCTTCGACGTGCTCGTGATGCCGCCGTCGTTCCCCTATGGGGGGATGGAGAACCCGCGCATGACGTTCCTGTCGCCGTCGATCCTCGCCGGGGACCGCTCGCTCGTCACCGTCGTGGCCCACGAGCTCGCCCACGCCTGGGCTGGGAACCTGGTGACCAACGCGACCTGGAACGATTTCTGGCTCAATGAGGGCACCACCGTCTACGTCGAGCTGAGGCTCAACGAGGCGCTCTGGGGCCTCGAGCGGGCGGAGCTGTTGCGGAGCTGGGGTCACCGCGAGCTCGCGGCCGAGGTCGGGCGCATGGGCGAGAGCGCGCCCGACACGCGGCTCCGCTACGACATGACGGGGCGGGACCCGGCCGAGGGGGTGACGGTGATTCCCTACCTCAAGGGGGCTGCGTTCTTCTGGGCCTTGGAGGACCTGGTCGGTCGCGAGCGCCTCGACCGCTGGCTCCGCGGCTGGTTCGAGCGGCACGCCTTCGAGTCGGTCACGACCGACGAGCTCGTCTTTGAGCTCGAGGGCGAGCTGCTCGGGAAGGAGGAGGCGACCGGCCTCGGCCTGTCTCGCTGGCTCGACGCCCCGGGCCCGCCGCCGAGCGGGCCGCCGCCGAGCTCGGCGCTCCTCGAGCGGCTCGACGCCGCGGCGAGCGCCATTCTCGCCGGCGCCGACCCCGCCGAGCTCGACGCCGCTGGCTGGTCTCCCCAGGCCACTCGCCATTTCTTGGGGTCGCTGCTCTCAAAGCCCCCGGGGCTCGAGGGCCTCTCGCGGCTCGACGAGGTGTTGGCGCTGTCGCTTTCGCAAAACGCGGAGGTGCTCGCCCCTTGGCTCCGGCTGCAGGCGCGGGCGCACAACGACGCAGCCTGCTCGCGCATCGAGGCCTTCCTGCTCGAGCATGGCCGCTCGAAGTATCTGCGCCCGCTCTACCAGGAGCTGCTCGCCAGCGAGTGGGGTGCGCCGCTGGCGCACCGGGCCTACTCCGCCGCGCGGCCCACTTACCACCCGCTCGTCCGCGCGAGCCTCGACCGGCTCATGGGTCGCGTGCCCGGGTGAGGGCTCAGCGCGCGGGGACGATCGCGCGCGGCCGGTAGTCGGCGAAGCGCGCGAGGTGCTCACGATCGCGCGACGGGTGGTCGAGCATCCATGGCATCACCTTCATGAGGTAGGCGCTCTCCAGCTGGATCCACAGCGAGTCGTCGGCGAGGCGCTCGGGGCGCTCCGCGACGTCGCCTCGCGCAGTCACCGCCTGCTCATAGCCCGCTGCCGAAATGGCGTGGGGCGTGAGGTACGGAGTGAACGTGAAGGCGCCAGGGCGGAAGCGGCTGCTGGCCGGGCTCGACAGCACCGCGTTGAGCTCGATCGCCGAGTTGCGGTGGAAGAACGGCGGGCGAAACGTGTGCTCGGCGACGTCCCACCGGCCGCGAAAAACGCCGAGGTCGAGCGCGCTGCGACCCCGCTCGTCGCTCGGGCACGTCAGCACGGTGAGGATCGAGGGGTCGGGGTGATCGAAGCTGACGCTCCCGAGGCTGTTGAAATGGTCGAGCGAATACTTGAAGGGCGCATAGGTGCCGTGCCAGGCGACCACATCAAAGGGGCTATGGGGCGAGTCGACCTCCCACAGCCGCCCGCCCTGCCGCACGACGATCGTCCACGGCGCCGCCTCGTCCTCGAAGTCGGCGACCGGCGCGAGGAAGTGCCGCTCGTCTGCGAGGCCGTTCGCGCCGATCGGGCCCCGCTCGGGCAAGCTGAGGTGTCCATCGAAGACCTCACCGATGAAGCCTCGAGCCGACCCATCGGGGAGGGCGACCCGGAACCGGAGACCCCTGGGAAGCAGGACGATCTCCCCGGGGGCGACGTCGAGCCGACCGAGCTCGGTCTGCACGTGGAGCCTGCCCTGCTCGGGGATGACGAGCAGGTCGCCATCGACGTTGCACAGCGCGGTGCGCGTCATGTCGGCGGTCGCCGCGTAGAGGTGGATCGCGGAGCCCTTGCACAGCGACGCGTCACCCGCGCCAGCGAACGTCGTGATGCCGCCGAGGAAGTCGACGGCCGCCGTGGGCAGGGCGACGGGTCGGTAGCCGAGCGCCTCCGGGAAGGGGACGGCCCCGGCGAAGTCGCCCACGAAGCGACCAGCCTCGCGCGGGCGGAACGGCGTCGCGAGGATCTGCGGCCGCAGCCGGTACATCCAGGTACGCCGGTTCTCGGCGCGCCGCACCGTGAAGCCGGTGCCGTTGATCTGCTCCGCGAACAGACCATAGGGGACGGCGCGCGGGCTGTTCTGGCGGCGCGGGAGGGCGCCTGGGCGCGCCTCCGACGACAGCGCGCTACCATAACCGGCTTGGTACGTGAGGGGCCCGAGCGCGGCGCTGTCGACGGCGCGCCGGAGCGCCTCGTCGTCGAGCGGGTGGATGGCGTGCTCGGCGCCCGGCGTGAGACGGGTCGTGACCCGCGCACCGGCGTCCGCGAAGCGGGCGGCGCTCGCCTCGAACACCTCGCGGGGGACCCAGGGGTCGCCCGCCGCGCTCGACAGGTAGAGGTCCACCCCGCGGGCTGCCGCGAGGTCGGCGCCGGGCAGCGGGGTGGGCGCGCCGGTGAAGGCCAGGACGCGTCGCGGTCGCGACTCGGTCTTGGAGAGCCAGCTGAGCGCGAGGCAAGCGCCTTGGGAGAAGCCCGCCACGATGACCCGCTCGGGGCTCGTCGCCTCGCAGGCCTCGCGCCAGAGCGCCTCGACGACCGACAGGGCGCTGTCGAGCATCGGCTGGTTCTCGTCGATCGGAGCGAGGAAGCCCTTCGGGTACCAGGTGTTGCCCGCGGCCTGGGGAGCGACGATGGTGAGGTCGTCCCGAGGGCCGAGCCTCCGCTCGAGGTCGGCCGCGAAGCGGTCGGCGCTGGAGCCCCGGCCGTGGAGGGCGAGCACCACCGCCTTCGCCCGGCCGAGCGGCGCCCCCCTCACCGAGACCGCGAGCGTCGTGTGCGGGCCTGACGCTCCATGCGGCATGGGCGCCCGCCGAGTGTGCAGAGATGGCCTTCGGTCATGCAGGATGTCCCCGAGCAAGCCGAGGAGCGAGCCGCGATCGAGCGCTCGCGGGTTCTGGTAGCTCGACTCGAGGGCCTCGGCGCAGATCGCCTCGAGCCGATCGGCCCCGACGCCGAGGGCCCCGAGCGAGGTCGCGAGGCCCAGCGAGCGTTGGAGGTCATAGAGGAACCCGGGCGGGTCGTCGCTGCCCCACGCTCGCTGCAGGACGCGCAGGGTGTCCGGCGTGGCGGGGCCATTGAAGCCGAGCGAATAGGGCAGAAGCGTCGCGTGCGTGCGTGCGTGCGGGGTCCCCCAGGTGCCGCCGAGGATGTGCGCGAGCTTGTGGTGCAGCCCCATGCTCGCGCCCCCGATTGCGCAGGAGGCGAGCGCCGCGCCCCGGAGCGCGACGCCGCGACCCCGGACGTCGGTCGGGGAGCTCGCCACGGCGCGGATGCCGTCGATCAGCGGCTCGAGGCTGGCCTCGGCCGCGCGGCTCGCTTCGGGGCTCGCGTCCGCGGCGTAGAGCGCCTCCACGCTATGGGCGAGGGCGTTGAACAGGCTGTCGATCGACAGGGCGCGGTCGAGGTCGAGCGTGAGCCGTGGATCGTAGACGACGAGCCGCGGCCGCACCCTGTCGTCGCGCCCGGTGGTCTTTCGACCGTCGCGCGTGATGCCCCAGATGTTCGTGCGCTCGGACCCCGCGTACGTCGTGGGCACAGCGGCGACCTGCACGGGCAGCTCGAGCGCGACGGCCTTGGCGACGCCGATGGGCGTCCCTCCGCCGTGGGCGAGCACCCAGTCGACCCCAGCCTCGCGGGCGCGAGCCACGGCCGCGTCGGCGACCTCACCGGGGACCTGCGGCTCGCGCGTCAGGAAGACGCCGGCCGACCGGTCCCCCAGCTCTGCCGAGAGGCGCTCGGCGCCCTCTGCGTGGCGATCTTGTGCAATCAGCAGGACGCGCCGCGCGCCGAGCTCCGAGAGCAGGCCGGGGACCGCGCGCTCGGAGCCAGCTCCGAAGACCACGCGGTCAGGACCCGAGGGCAGCTCCTCCACGTGGCTCAGCTGCTCTTCTTCTGGACCGACGCGAGGAAGCCGCGGACGTCCGCGGCCGGCTCGCTGTAGGCCTTGCCGAGCTTGGCCTCGACGCGGGCGAGGTACTCCTTCGCCCAGGCGGGGAGCGCCAGATCGGTGACGGCGATGAACTCGAGCGTGGCCGCGAGCCGGATGTCGGCGAGCGAGGGGACAGCGCCGTCGCCGATGAAGCCGTCGCGGACGAAGTATTTGTGGAAGACCTCGAGCGGCTCGGCGATCGCCTCCTCCGCGGCCTTGCGCGCGGCCTCCTTCTGCTGGTCGGTCGCGTCCTTCGAAGCCGAGACCTCGCCGGGGGCGCCGCCGAAGCCGAGGCGCGGGTACGCGGCGCGCGCAACGAGGGGGTAGAGCGTGCCCATCAGGTAGAAGTTCGCCGAGTCCACCAGGGCGCGCTTGCCGGGGTCAGCCGGGTACAGGGCGCCGAGGCCGTGCTTGTTGGCGAGGTACATCATGATCGCGCAGCTCTCCCACATCGCGCCGCGCGGCAGGTCCGAGGCCTCGATCGCGGGCGTGAGGTGCGAAGGCACCTTGGTCATGAACTCGGGCGTGCGCGTCTTGCCCCACGCGTTCTCCTCGGTGAACGGGAGGTCGCCGGCGCGCAGGAAGACGCGCACGGCGAGGCTGTTGACGCTGGGGGGGAGCATGTGAAGGTGTGTGGTCATGGTCGGAGCCTCGTCGGAGCAGGGGCCAAGGTTGCTGTGTGAGCCGAGCTGGAGGCTCAGCCGTTCTTCTCGGGCTTGGATTTCCCGCGCTGCCACGCGTCGAGCGTCGCGCGGGCGCCGTTGGTGACCTCGTCGGTCGCCGCGTCGTGGCTCGCTGTGCGAGCCGCGAGCTCGATCACGTAGCCGTTGGGGTCGCGGAAGTAGATCGACTCGATGAAGCGGTGATCGGAGACGCCGCGCACCGGTAGGCCGAGCGCCTCTCCCTTCGCCTTCATCGCCAGCAGGTGGTCGTGGTCGACCTCGAGCGCGATGTGCAGGTCGAAGTCGTGCTGCTCTTTGAACTCGAAGGGCATCTCGGGCGCTTCGAAGAAGGCGAGGTAGCTCCCGTCATCGAGCCGAAAGAAGGTGTGGAGGACCTCGCACGCCCTGCCGGTCTTGGTCTCGCCCAGCTCGAGCGCGGCCGCGAGCGGCAGGCCCAGGAAGTCTTCGTAGAAGCGGCGGGTCTCCTCCGAGTCTCTGCAGCGGTAGGCGTTGTGATGCAGCCCCTTGACGCCCGCGGGCGCGCGCTTCGTGGTGGTCATGTTCGCCTCGGACCGCGGCAGCCTAGCGACTGGGCCGCGGGCCGCAAGTGCGGCTGCCCTTTCGCGCGAGCTATGGTCTAGTTGCACGAACGCTCCGTGAAGCTGCTGCGCCCCTCCGAAACGCTCGCCCGGGTTGGCCTGCACGCTCACACGCTGCCAGGGGCGCTCGACGCGCGCGTGGCGGCGGGGCCCGAGCGCCCGTTCCTGGTAGATGGCGCGCGAACCTGGACCTTCAAGGAGCTCGCGCGGGACGCCTCGGCCGCGGCGCGACTGCTCCTGGAGGCAGGTGTCACCGCGGGCGATCGCGTCGTGGTGACCAGCCCCACCAGCGCCGAGCTCGTCATCGCCCTGTTCGCGATTGCGAGGCTCGGAGCGAGCTTCGTCCCGGTCAGCCCGGAGCTGCGGACGGAAGAGGCGGCCCGCGTGATCGAGCGGAGCCGACCGCGCGTCGTGCTCCACGGGGCGGCTCAGGCGGAGCTGGCAGAGGCGGTCGCGCCTGCCGCGCGCCGGTTGGACCTGGACGCGTCCTTCGCGGCGCTAGCCTCCCTGCCGGCGCTCGCGCTGTCGCACCCGCAGCCGTCGCCCGACGACACTTGCCTCGTGCTCTTCACCTCGGGCACGACGGGCGCCCCGAAGGGCGTCATGCACGCACACCGCACGTTCGTCGTCGCGGGGAGGGCTTCGTCGAGAGGCAATGGCTCCAGCCCGATGATCGAATGCTGTGTGTCTTGCCGATGTTTCACGTCAACGCGCTCTTCTACTCGCTCGGCGGGGCGCTCGCGGCGGGCGCGACGCTGATCTTGGGTGGGCGCTTCAGCGCGTCACGGTTCTGGCCGCTCGTCGCCGAGTCTGGCGCGACGCAGGCGAATCTGCTCGGCTCGATCGGGCGCATCCTCGCGGTTCGTCCGAGGAGCGAATACGTGAAGGGGCACGCGCTCGACAGGGTGTATTGCGTGCCGATGCCGGCCGACGTCCAGCGCGTCTTCCGGGAGGAGCTGGGCGTCCGGTGGATCGCGGAGGGGTACGGGATGAGCGAGGTGCCCGGCATCTTCGCTCAGCCTTATGGCGAGCGGCCGCGTGTCGGCGCGATGGGGAGCGTCTGCCGTCACCCCGACGGTCGTCCTCTCGGCCGGGTGCGTGTGGTCGACGAGCGCGGCGAGCAGGTGCCGCTCGGCGCGGTAGGGACGCTCGAGGTGAAGACGGAGCTCGTCATGCAGGGCTACTTCGAAGCGCCCGACCTGACGCGCGCGGGCTTCAGGGACGGCTACTTCATCACGGGCGATCGGGTGCGAGAGGTCGAGCCGGGCGTCTATGAGTTCGTCGCGCGCGACCAGGAGATCATCCGACGACGCGGAGAGAACGTCTCCGCACCCGAGATCGATAACGCGGCGCTCGCTTGCCCGGGCGTCGCGGAGGCTGCGGCCGTGGCTGTGCCGTCCGAGCTCGGGGAAGACGACATCCTCCTCGCGGTCGTCGCGCGACCCGGGGAGTCGGTCGTCGCGCAGGAGGTCCACGCCCAGCTGTCCCAGCGGCTCAGCGCGGCGAAGGTCCCGCGCTACGTGGTCGTCGTGGCGGACTTGCCGCGAGGCCCGACCCAGCGCGTCCTGCGCCACAGGCTCGCCGCGGACGAGGCGCTCCGGCGCGCGGCGACCGACTTCGCCGCGCGCTCCCCGCCCGCTGAGCCGGCGGCGACCTCCCTCCGCAGCCGGCCGAAAGAGTGATACCAAGCCCGACATGGAGTTCGACGAGACGACCGGCCGCGCGTTCCTTCAACTTCCCGAGGGCGTCGCCTTGCCCGAGGCCGACGACCTCGCGCACGACGCCCGGGCCGTGTTGCTCCACACGGTCAACCTGCGCCGCGACGCGGCTGAGTCCGGCGTGCAGGTCTCCCCGATCTGGGAGAACCTCGACGGCCAAGCGGCGCTGCGCGCGATGGTCGTCCCCAAGCCGCTGGAGGCGCGCCACTTCGAGGGCAAGGGAATGGTCGCCCTCAAGGACCCGAACGCCCTCACGTTGATCGCCGACGCGGCGACGATCTTGGCCGAGCAGCCGGCGGCGGCCGCCCAGGTCCTCGCCCGGACCGCGTCCCTCTTCATCCACGAAGAGGCCCCCATTCGTCCTCGGGCTTCCGTACAAGGGGCACTACAAGCTCTTGACCCTGGTGATGTCCGACTTCCTCCGGAAGTTCGGCGCGGGCTTCGACGACAACGAATGGCTCGCGTCGATCGGCGTGCTCGACGCGTTCCACGATCCGGCCATCGATCCGCCCGTCGAGCGAATCAAGGCCTCGGTGGCGGAGAAGACGCAGAGAATGGTCGCGGAGGAGACCGCCTGGGAGGCAGCCTTCGCGGGGACGAGCGCGGGCTGAGCCGCGGCGCTCGGGGGGAACGAAGATGGCCGACTACGAATATCTCTATCAGAGCCGAACCGAGGACCTCGACCTCGAGCTGAGCATCGAGGGCGCGCTGCCCGAGTCGATCCAGGGCACGCTCTATGCGATCGGAGGCGCGGGCTGCAAGGTCGGCGACACCGCGCTCTCGGCGCTCGACGCGCATGGCAGGGTGGTCGCGGTGAGCATCGCTGGAGGCAAGGCCCAGCTGCGCGCGCGCATGGTCCAGACGCCGCTGTGGAAGGCCGAGCGCGGCGCGAGCGCGATCGTCAAGCGCAGGCTGTTCACCAACAAGCCAGGCCGCTGGTCGAACCTGTTCGATCTCGATCTCGCGAACCCGGCGGGCCACAACGTCGTGCCCTGGGGGAAAGACGTCGTCGCCGCCAACGACCCGGGGTTCTTCGTGCTCGATCCTCAGACCCTCGAGACCCGCGGTCCGGCGCCCATTCAGCCGAAGAAGGGCGCGACGTTCGGGCCGATGCCGAGGCGAGACCCGGCGACCGGACGGCACGTGGTGTTCGAGCAGCGCCCGGGCCTCAAGGACACCATCATCGTGCGGGAGATCGACGACGGGTTCCAGGTCGCGAAGGAGCAGGCGTATTCGCTCGGGCGGGGCGCCGCCTTCTTCCACGACGTGGCGTTCACCGAGCGGTACTACCTGATCATGCAGTTCGCCTCGCTGTCGGTGCCGAGCTTCGCTTGGGGCGCCGCCACCGCCCTCGAGGCGCTGCGCTTCGAGCCCGACAGCACGCCGGTGATGCACCTCTTGCCGCGCGCCGGCGGGGCGCCCATCACGGTGCCGCTCCCGGGGGGGCGGGCCCATTTCCACTTCTGGAACGCCTTCGAGGAGGGCGGCGCGGTCGTCGCCGACACCCTGGGTTACGACGGCAAGGTCACCTTCGGCAGCCTGCTCCCGCCGGCGGCGCGACCCGCCCGGGCGCCGCCGCCGGCCGCGACCCCCAAGGTCGCGTCGTGGCGCTATCACATCGACCCCGCCTCGCGCTCGGCGCGTCCGGAGAAGCTCGACGACGTCGCCTCGGAAGCGCCCGAGATCCGCGCCGATCGTCGGGGTCGGTCCTATCGTTATGGTTGGGCCCCGGCTCAAGGCAGGCCGGGGGACGAGGAAGATCCGATGAGCTTCCCGTGGTTCCACGCCCTCGGACGTCACGACTTCCAGGAGCACACGACGCAGGTGTGGGACGCGGGCCCGAGGGCCTACGTCTCGGCCTGCGCGTTCGTCCCCGACGGGGCCGACGGCGCGGAGGACCGTGGGCACGTGCTCGCGTGGATCCAAGATGTCGGCGCTGGCACGGCCACCCTGGGAGTGTTCGACGCGCGCGACGTCGCGGCGGGGCCTGTGGCGCGCCTGACCGGGGCCGGGCTGCTCGGAGGCATCTCCCACGTCTCGTTCGCCGTGCGTTGACAGCAGGGCTCTCCGCCACCAAAACGGCCGGGTCATGAAGGTCGACGTGGACAATCAGGGCTGGCAGATGGTCGAAGGCTCCGTGCGTCCCGCGGTCGCTGGGGCGAACGCGCTCGACACGGCGGCGTCGACGGTCGTCGCGCCAGGGACCGAGGCCCCTGCCAGCGCTGTGGTGCCCTCGGCGAAGCCGAGGCTCGGGCGTCTATGCGAAGGTCGCGGCCCGCTCCACCGCTGACGAGATCGCCGTGATGGACACGATCCCCGCGCCGTCCAGCGGCGAGTCGGTGTCTGCGATCCCTCCCGCGGCCGGCCTCCCGGCCGATCTGCTGAGCGCCATCTCGCTCGACGATCACGACACCGAAGACTGAGCGGGTCAGGGTCGATCGCGCGACTTCGCCTCGAGTCGGAGCGCCATGCTGGCCTCGTCGAGCGAGTAGATCGCGACCCGCGGCGCCAGGAGCCCGGGGCTCCCCAACCACAGCAACGGCGGGTCGCCCCACGAGATCATCGGCATCGGACCACCTGGCTCCCCCTCAGGCACCGGGCTAAAGAAGCATCCCTCGAGGGGCTCGGTCACCCGCGTGCCCTTCGCGTCCAAGCGGAGGATCCAATAGGCGTAGGTGCCGCACTCTGGCGAGCCCCAGGTCCCCGAGGAGAAGAGCGCGAACGCGCGGTCGTCGAAGCGCTCGACCGCGACCAGCTGAAGGTGGGCGCCCTTTCCGTGGCTGTCCTTGGCTTTGGGCCCCGGGGGGCTCGAGCCGCGCAGGTCCTGGTGGGCCGCGCTGCACAGCCCGGATTTCTTCTTTCCGCATTCGGAGACCAGGAGCGACTCACCGTCGAGCGTGATCTCGCCGACGACGAACGGGCCGCGGGGGCCGACGCGCTGGTAGGCGATCTCGACGGAGCGCTGCGCGTCGGGCCCGCTCCTCACCGTCAGGGTCACAGGCTCGGGGCCGGGGGGCTCTGCGGGAGAGGTCGGAGGCTCGGTGGCTGCAGGAGCCGAGCGCGCCGAGGCCGAGAGCGCCGGCGCATGAGTGCACGCGGGCCGGGGCACGTTTGGCGGCTCGAGGGGTCGAGGCGGCTGCGTCGCCGGTGCGGCGCAAGCCGCGGCGCACAGGAGCCAAGCGAACGAGTGACGAGCCACGGCCCATCGTACGCACGAGCATGGAGAACTTCGCCTCTGGTAGGCTCGCGGCCGTGCAGATCGAACGCGGTCCTGCGTGGCTCCTCTTCGTGCTCCTGTTGTCCGGCTGTGATCGCTGCACCGAGGCCAAGGACCGCATAACGGGGGAGCTCAAGTCCCCCGACGAGGCCGAAGCCGAGCGCCTCGTCCGAGAGCGGCTCCCCAGAGAGAAGGGCCTCGCCCAGAAGCTGTGCGGCGTCCCCACGGACAGCCTCACCGACGTCGTCCTCAAGCTCAAGAAGTCCGTGGTCCCCAACACGTTCCACGCCGAGATCTCGGCCAAGCCAGGGCCGCCCGCCGCGTCGTCCGCGGCGGTCACCTCGAGCGCGGAGCCTGGCCCCTCGGCCTCGGACGTCGCGAAGATGGTCGCGTGCGCTGGCATGTTGTCGGTGCTCTTCGACGCAGAGGTCGGTGAGGGCGGCGCCGTCAAGGGTCACACCATCAGCAGCGTCAGGCTCGACGAGGTGACGACGCCCGGTCACGAGTGGAAGCGGGCGAGCGAGTCGAGCGACTGGGACTGAACGGTCGCGACCGACGACCCGTCGTCAAGCCGCCGTTGCTGTCAGCCTCGCCACGGCTCGACGCTCAGGACCGCGCGCCGCTCTGGGTCCGGTCGAGCAGGCGAGCCGCGTTGTCGTGCAGGATCTTCTTCCGCAGCTCGGGCTGACTTTGGGTCGCCACCAGCACCTTCGCGAGCGGAAGCACCGGGTGGTAGAAGGGCCAGTCGGAGCCGAACAAAACGCGGTCGATGTCGGCCTCGGCGATGACCTCGCGCAGCTGACCGAGCGACAACCCCGAGATCTCGAGCCACGCGTTCTTGTTCTTGCGCTGGATGTCGATCGCTTCGCGGTGCTGCAGCGACCCGGCGTGCCCGAGCACGAAGTCGGTCTCTGGGATCTCGCGGATCGGGCGCTCGTAGAAGCGCATCTGCGCGAAGGACTGGTTGAACTTGGGCTCGATGCCCGCGGGGCCCGCGTGCCAGAAGACCGGCAGGTTCTCTCGACCGCAGATGCGATACAGCTCCATCGCGTACGGCGCGTCGGGTCGAAAATGCTGGTTCGGCGGGTGAAGCTTGAGCCCTCGGGCGCCCAGGTGGAGCTGCTCCTCCAGCTTGGCCTTGGCGTGACGCGACCTCGGATGCACGCTCCCGTAGCCCACGACCTCGCTCCGGGACCGGGCGGTTCGCAGGGTGTCCGTGGGGTGACGGCTGGGGATGGCCAGGTCGAGGGCCAGCACGACCGACCGCACGACGTTCATCTGGCGCATGTCACGCGCGAGGTTCGGCGCCGTGTGGTCGCGCCGCTTGCCCCGACCCGTCAGCCCGCCGAGCAACAGCTCGCGCTTGAGCGCCGACAGCTCGCCGGGGCTGAAGCACTGGTTGGCGCGGACGTCGAGGTGGTGGGCGCAGCACCTGCCGAGCAGGAGGTTCGAATCGGGCGTCTCGCGCTCCATGTCGATGGAGTGGATCGAGAGGGTCGGCAGGGCGTAGTGCGTGTGCGTGTCGATCACCGGCCCCACGCTGCGATCGGAGAGCACGACCTCGCCGTGATCTTCCTCGAACCAGGGGAGGGCGGCGAGCGCGACGCGCGTCGCGAAGCGGAGCGGGAAGTCTTCGTCGGGGGTCATGGTGCGGCCGGTCGCCATGCTACAGCGAAGCTCGCCTCCCCGGAGGCTCGTCCCCCATGACCGACGAACAGCTCCTCGCGCGCTCCCGCGCGCTCCTCATCCACGAGGCCTGCTTCTGGGGGCAGGGGTCCTCGGGCGCGAGCGTCTTGCGGCTGCCCGGGGTCGTCGCGTCCATCGCGCCCACGGCCCCAGACCGGTCGATGTTCAACTGGGTCGTGCCCGATGACGCGTCTGTGCTTGCGGCGGCCTACGAGCACGTGACCAGGGCCTATGGTGACGCGGGCGTGCGTGCCTTCACGGTCTGGGTTCCGGTGAGCGACCTCGAGAGCGTGGCGCTCCTCAGCGACCGGGGGCACGTCCTCGACTCGAAGTCGAGCGCCATGGCGGCGCCCATGGACGCCATCACGCTCGAAGAGCCCGGCGATCTCGAGTGGTCCGAGACGCGGGATCTGGCGCTGGTGGCTGGGCTCAACGATCGCGCCTACGGCTTCCCGCCGCCCGCGTTCTCCGAGGCGCTCACCCGCTGGCCGGCCGAGCCTGGGTGGCGGGGGTTCCTCGCGCGCTTGAATGGACACGCCGTCGCGTGCGCGATGACCTTCGAGGCGCCGAGCGGAGACTGTGGAGTCACTGGCGTCGCGTCCCTCCCGGAGGCGCGAGGCCGGAGGCTCGCAACTCGACTGCTCTGCCGTGCCCTCGCCGCAGCCAAGGCGCGCGGCGCCACGTCGACGTCCCTCCAGGCGAGCCCGATGGGGCGATCCATGTACGCGAAGCTCGGCTATCGCGACCTCGGCGAGCTCGAGATGTGGGAGCGACGCGTCCCGAGGCCATGAGCGGGGCCGCTCGGGTCCGTTCGCCTCCGGGGCGGGGATCGACTACGGCTTCGCCCATGCGATGGGTGATCAGCGGGGCGAATCGAGGCATCGGGCTCGAGCTGGTCCGCCAGCTCTCGGAGCGAGGCGAGCAGGTCGTCGCGCTCGCGCGCGACCCCGGGCGGGCGGTCGAGCTCGCGGCGCTCCGAGAGCGCTCACGGGAGCGCACGCGGGTCGTCGGCTGCGACGTCGGCTCGGATGCGTCCGTGAGCGCCGCGGCCCAGGCCATCGGCGACCTCCCGGTCGACGTGCTCGTGAACAACGCCGGGGTCATGGGGACGATGACCTCGCTCGACGGCCTCGACACCCAGGACGTCGTGCACACGTTCGACGTCAACGCCGTGGGCCCGCTGCGCGTGACGCGAGCCCTCCTCTCCGCGCTGCTGCGGGCGTCCACCCGCAAGGTCGTCTCGATCTCGAGCGGCATGGGCTCGATCGGAGACAACACCTCGGGCGGCGCCTACGGGTACCGCATGTCCAAGGCCGCGCTCAACATGGCGAACCGGTCGTTGGGCCTGGAGCTCCGCGACCGCGGGTTCACCTGTGTCGTGATGAACCCAGGCTGGGTGCAGACCGATATGGGCGGCGGCGGGGCGCCGACGCCCGTGCGCGAGTCGGTGTCCCGCATGCTCTCGATCATCGAGGGCCTCACGCCGGCGCAGTCGGGCAGCTTCCTCGACTATCGGGGCGGCACGCTCGAGTGGTGAGCTGGCGAGAGCTCGTCGCTGAGCTCCCGCCGTTCGCCGTTCGTGGCGCGCTCAGCTGCCCTTCGGCGTCAGCGCGAGGAGCTCGCCGTTCGGCTCGTCGGTCAGGACGTACAGGGCGCCATCTGGGCCGACGCGCACGTCGCGAATGCGCGCGCGATCCACGAGCAGGCGCTCTTCGCCCACGATCTTCTCGCCGTCGAGCGTGAGCCGCGTGAGGTGCCGGCCAGCGAGCGCGCCGACGAACAGGCTCCCCTTCCACTCGGGGAACAGGTCTGCGTCGTAGAACGCCATCCCCGACGGCGCGATCGAAGGGTCCCAGTAGTAGAGGGGCTGCTCCATCCCATCCTTCTGGGAGACCCCGTCGCCGACGGAGCCGCCGGCGTATTCGGTGCCATAGGTGATCGTCGGCCAGCCGTAGTCGCGCCCCGCGCGGATGACGTTGATCTCGTCGCCGCCGCGCGGACCGTGATCGACGATCCACAGCTCGCCGGTCTTCGGGTTCAGCGCGGCCCCCTGCATGTTGCGGTGTCCGAGCGAGTAGATCTCGGGGAGCGCGCCCTCGCGCGAGGTGAAGGGGTTGTCGTCGGGGGCGGCGCCGTCGGGCTTGATGCGCAAGACCTTGCCGAAGGCGCTGTCCAGCAGCTGCGCTTGCTTGCGGCCTTCGGCGATGGAGCGCTCGCCGGTGGTGATCCACAGCCATCCCTCCCGGGAAAAGACGAGGCGGCAGCCAAAGTGGAGCCTCGACGCGAGGGTCGGGGTCATACGCCAGATCACCTGGACGTCGTCGAGCCGCGGGGCAGCTCCCAGTACGAGGCGAGCTCGCGCGACGGCCGTTCCGTTGCCGCCGTCGCGCGGCTCGGCGAACGAGAAGAACACGGCGCCATCGGCGGCGAAGGTGGGGCCGAGCACCACGTCGAGCAGCCCCCCTGACCCTCGTCGTCGACCGCGGGGACGCCGGCGAGCGGCGCAGACAGCGCCCCGTCGTTCGACAGCAGGCGCAGGCGACCGGGCTTCTCCGTGATGAGCTTCGACCCGTCGGGGAGGAACGCCAGCGACCAGGGGCGCTCGAGACCTTTCGCGAGCGTCTTCACCTCGAAGGCGACGTTCGCTGGTGTGAACGGCGCTCGTGTCTGACCGGCCGCGGCGGGCTTGAAGGATTTCGTGTTCGGCTCCTGCGTCTCGACGGGCTCACCGGGCACCTGTCGCCCCGCGCCGGCGGACGACGTCTGACCGCAACCGCTGCAGCTCGCGCACGCGACCCCGAGCAGGGCCAGCGCCAGCTTGGCGGAGCACGACGTGAACCGGCCGAGGACCGGCCACTTCACGCGGTCAGGGCTCCGCGAGCCGAGTCGCGCACCCACTGCGGCTCCAGCAGCGTCGAGACGGCTGCGCGAAAGTCCTGGAGCTCGAATGGCTTCTCCAGGAAGAAGGCAGCGCCATCTCGCAGCGCGGCCTGCTTCATCTCGGGGGTCCCGTACGCCGTCATCACGATGAACGGTGTCACAGAGCCGGCGGAGTGGAGGCCGGCCAGGATCTCCAGGCCGCTGACGCCTGGCAGCACGACGTCACACACGATGAGATCGAACGGCGGCGGCTCCCTCGGTATGACGAGATCGACCGCGACCAGCCCGAGGAGCTCCAAGCCGTCGCGGGCGACGATGACGCGGTGGCCGTCTCTGCGCAGCACGCAGCAGAGCGCGTCCCGCGTCAGGTCGTCATCTTCTGCGAGCAACACGCGCGCTCCGCCCCAGCGCGAGGGATCGAGCGCAAAAGTTTGTGATTCCATGGCCCCCTCCTCCTTGTGGTAGCGCATCTCATATTGTGCCACCTCAAATGGCGCGAGGCTCGTCCCGGGACGACGATTCCACAGAGCTCGCTGGGGAAGGCCCCGAGGGCCGCGACGTTGGCCCCGATTCAGCCCCCGTTCCCTCCGTAGAGCGCCTCTCCCTCGACGACCAGGCCGGTCCTTGGGTCGAACGTCAGCACCTCACACGCGCGGGTCCATCGAGCCCCCTCCCGGCGCACGTGACGGATCGTAAGGGTGTTCGACTCGCCGTCGAGCTCCACGCGCTCGACCTCGAAGCGTTGCTCAGCGGGCAGCCGCTGGAGCGCCTGCGTCCAGTAGGCCTCCAGCTGCGTCCGGCCTCGGACGACGGCGTCCCCCGTCACCTCCCGCGCCTTGGGGCTCGTGAAGACGACGGCGTCGGCGAAGTGGGCGAGGACCGCGTCCACGTCGCGTCGGTTCCAGGCGTCGGCCCACGCGAGCGCGAAGGCCATGCCGTCCTCGTGGTCTCGCGGCGCACGGGACGAGCCGCTGTAGTGGGACCAGCCGAGGTCCCGCTCGCGCTGCCCGGCCTCGACCCAGCGCTGCATCGACGGCATGGCGCGCACCGTCTCGACGTACGCTCGCGCCCCCTGCGAGACCTCGAGCCCGTACGACAGGATGCGCGTCACGACGGGCGCGTACATCGCGTCGACCACGCCGAAGCTCCCGAACAGGAACGGCCCGCCCGAGCGCCCCAGGCACTCCTGGAAGATCGTGTCGACCCGGGCCACGTCGGCCTTCGCTGACGCTGACAGCGGCCAGCGCCCAGGGGGCTCCTCGCGGCAGACGTCCATGGAGCACTCCGAGCGCAGCGCGAAGAACCCGGCGTGCATCTCGCTCGCGAGCGCGCGGGCCCGCCCTCGCATCGACAGGTCCTCGGGCCACAGCCGCGCGGCTGGCGCGAGATCGGCCACGTGCTCGCAGATCGCGAGCGATTCGTGTACGACGACGTCGCCGTCGACGAGCACCGGCACCTTCTTGGTGGGGCCAGGGACCTTCTCGCGGAACTGGGGGTCGTCGAAGCGGAGCACCACCGTCTGGAAGTCGAGCCCGGCCTCGGACAGGCAGAGCCACGGCCGCAGCGACCAGGAGGAGTAGCGCTGATTCCCAACGAAGAGGTCGAGCGTCATGACCGACGCGTGCCACGCCCGTGCGCGCGCTCCAAGCCTCGCGCCGACGTGCGATGATCCCACCATGCGCTCCCGCTCTCTCTCCTGCCTCACGTGCGGCTTTGCTGCTGTCGTCCTGTCGCTGGGGTGCGGCGACGACTCGCCCTCGGGGGGCGGCGGCGCGGGCGGCGCGGCGCAAGGTGGGGGAGGCGGCGAGGTGGGCGGCGGCGAGGTGGGCGGCGCCAGCGGGTCTTGCGACGAGGCGAACCCGTGCGAGGCGGGGGTCTGCCTCTACGGAGCCGACGCCTGCGAGCTGGGCGCCGTGGGCGCGTGCCAGCCGACCAATGGCACCTGTGACGGACCCCCCACCGGGCCGGTCTGCGACTGCGCCGGCGTCGTCCACGAAGGAGACTTCGCCTCGTGCACCCTCGGCGCTGACGCGACGCCGTTCGGCGCCGCGGACGCTTGCGCCACCGGGACCTTCGACTGCGGAGGCCTCTCGTGCACGAACCACGTACAGGTCTGCATCGAGACCCTCGGCGGGCCCGCGGGCGCCGAGCCCACCTACGAGTGCCGAGACGCCGATGAGCTCGGAGGCTGCTCGTTCGGCATCGCGGACTGCGGCTGTCTGGTGCTCGACGATCTCTGCGGCGTCGGCGGGGCTGGCTGCAGCTGCGACCAAGACGCGGTGACCCAGCAGGAGACCATTACGATCGCGCTGCCCTGACGCGAGAGCCGGGCAGGATGACGGTCATATGACGGTCATCGTCCCGCCCCGCGTTCGAATGTTGGGCGGGCAGGTATTCAGCCCGCGAGCGGCGTGCGACCCTCCATGGCATGCTGAAGATCGTGTCTGCGGTGGGGGCTTTCGCGCTGTACACCCTGGGTTGTGGCGATAGTGGAGCCGGCGGCAGCGGCGGCGGCACCGGCGGAGCGAGCGCCGGTGGCGGGGGCGAAAACGCCGGCGGTGACGCCGCTGGGGGCACCGACCCGAGCGGGGGAGGCGGCGCGAGCGGGGGAGGCGGCGCGAGCAGCGATCTGCAGCACAGCTGCGACCAGTCGAACGGCGTGCACCTCTGCACCGACTGGGCCTATCCCGCCCAGTACGCGGACTTCTTCGCCGACGCTCAGGCGGACTGTGAAGAGGAAGGCAACACCTTCGGCACGGCCTGCGACACGACCGGCGCCGTGGGCGGCTGCCGCACCACCGACACGGGCGCGCCGGGCATCACCGTGACCACCTGGGTCTATTCGGGCACCACGGCCGACGTGATGGCGTACTGCACGACGCTCACGGCCACCTTCGTCACCCCCTGAGCCGAAGGCGAGAGGCGCACCTGTGCACCCTTTGCGGGTAGCCTGCCGGCATGCGCCTCGTAGCGGACCATCGCCTCTCCGTCGATCTGGACGAGACCTCCGACGTGGTGACCTTGCCGTCGGGGGCGTTTCTCGTCGTGAGCGACACCGACGCGCGCGCCGCGATCGTCACGCCCGACGGCACCACGTTCGTGGAGCTCGAGGGTCTGCGTGCGGGGGAGAGCGGGCTCGAGGCCGTCACGTTCGACGCGGCTCGTGGGCTGATCGTCAGCTACGACGAGGAGCGCCGCGAGGTGCTCTCTCACCACTATGGTGGCGAACATGCGGCCGTGGCTCCCCTCGAGGGCAGGCGCGAGCTGCGCTTCGGCAAGCGCAAGAACAAGGGCGTCGAGGGGCTCGCGATGTTCGGAGACAAGCTGCTGTGCGCCAACGAGGACAAGCCGCGTGGCCTGTACGTCGTCGAGCCCAGCGCCGACGAGGGCGTCGAGGTCGAGCTCGATCCCGCTGCGACCGACGCGTGCGACGACTTCTCCGGCCTCGCCCACGACCCGCGGCGGGGGACCTACCTGGTCGTCTCGGACGAGTCCGCGCGGCTCGTCGAGCTCAGCGTCGAGGCGAGCGCCAGCGGCACCTCGGCGCGCTGTCGCGGGGTGTTCGACCTGGTCGACGAGCAGGGCGCGCCGCTCGAGCGCGTCGAGGGCGTCGCGGTCGATCTCGACGGCGCGTGGTGGGTGCTGCTCGAGAACGAGCACGTCCTCGTGCGCCTGCGAGGCGAATAGCAGTGCGAGGCCGCTCGCCGCGTGAGCGCACGCAGCCGACCCCTGCTCGCTGCCCGCCTCCCGCGCGACGCGCACTTGACTCCGACGCGCCCCGGGTCGAGCTGTCGGCGGTGCGCAAACCCGCTCTCGCGCTGCTTTGCCTCGCACCCGCGGTCGCTTGGCCCGCGTGCTTCGACGAAGCGGTCGAGCCCGCCCCGGTGCCGACGGCCGTCTTCGTGACCTTCAACACAGGCACCGCGAAGGAGCTGCCCCACGACGACCTGCCCGACGACGGCTATGGGTCGGAAGAGGCCGCGATCACCGATGAGCACTACGGCAACGGGCTCTCCTTCGTTCCGGCCATCGAGGCGGCGAGCGCGTTCTTCGCGCAGCTCCAGCCGGACGTCGTCGCGTTCCAGGAGATCTTTCACCCTGGCGACTGCGAGCTGATCCCCGTCGACGCGCGCGCAGGCTTCATCTGCGAGGGCTACGCGCCCTCGGACCCGACGGTCGCGCAGCTCGTCCTGGGCCAGGGCTATCAGGTCGCCTGCCATCAGCAGAAGCCGGACAAGTGCCTCGGCGTGCGCCGCCAGTTCGCCACGATCCGCGGGTGCACAGGAGACCTCTGCCTCGACTTCCTCTACGGCGCCGAGGTCGAGGGGTGCGGGGGTGGGTCGCGCGTCGGCCGAGCCGTGCTCGACCTCGCGGACGGCAAGGGGGAGCTCACCGTCGTCAACGTGCACGGGTCGAGCGGCATCACCGACGCCGACTTCGACTGCCGGCGCGCCCAGTTCGAGCTCGTGTTCGTCGACCTCGGGGACGGCGAGCCCGCTGCCAACGGCGAGCGCTCGGTCGTCCTGGGCGACTTCAACACCGACCCCGCGCGCTTCGCGGGCTTCGACTGGAGCGCGCAGCGGCTCAATGAGCTGGTCGGCCCGGGCAAGTCGTTCCAGTTCTTGACCTCGGTCGGCTGGGAGGTGGACCCGACCTACGCCAACGCGGTCAACCTCGACCACGTGATCACCAACGGTCTAGCGGGCAGCTGTGTGCACCCAGGCGCGACCGAAGGCACCGAGCCCGTCGCGCCGTTCGTCTATTTCGATCACACGCCGGCGGTGTGCACGATCGAGCTGCCTTGAGGGCGGTGGTTGCCGCGGCGTCAGGTCGGCGCCGAGACCAGCAGCGGCGGCGCGTGCGTGGGCGGCATGTGCGCTCGCAAGTCGGCGAGCAGCTCGTCGCGCCAGGGCCGCACCGACGCGTCATTCCACCGATTGTCCCATTGCCACGGGTCGGCGCGCACGTCGTAGAGCTCGCCTTCGCTGCCGTCGTAGCGGGGCAGGGTGGACCCATGACCCCACACCCGCCAATAGAACGGAAACTGCCCCCCGCGATCGGTCGTGCTCGGCAGGTAGGCGGTGCAGATCCAGCCGTCGCGATAGATCGTTCGCAAATGCATGCCGACCGCCGCGAATTGACTGTCGAAGGTCGTCAGCACCCGCTCGCGCCCGGCCGCGCTCGCGCGGTCCGTAGGCAGAGGCCCTCCTTGCATCGCGCTGGGCACGGGCAGCCCGGCGATCGCGCAGAAGGTCGGCGCGAGATCGACGTGGCCGACGGGGGCCTCCACGGTCGCAGGCGGGATGCCCGCGATAGGCGCTGGGCGCCAGAGCAGCGGCACACGCAGCAGCGACTCCACGTGGTAGGGCCCCTTGAACAAGAGCCCGAGGTCCCCCTGGAGCTCCCCGTGGTCGGAGGTGTAGAAGACGTCGGTGTACGGCTCTTCGCCGAGCACCCTCAGCTCCGCTAAGACCTGGCCAAGCGCTTCGTCGATGAGCTCGTTCTCGACGTGGATCATGGCGTTGACCTCCCGCACCTGGTCGTGGGTCAGGCTGCCGGGGTCGAAGCCCGTCGGCCCGCCCTCGGGGTTGCGGTGGCGCCGCTCGTACCAGTCGAGCCAGTGACGAGGCTTCCTTGTCAGGATCGCTCGAATGGCCTCGGGACTCCCGGGATGGCCCGGGGGTAGGGGCAGGTCCCGCCAATCGATGCGCCTCTTCACTTCGTCGTGCGGAGGGTCGAAGGGGTGATGGGGATCCGGGAAGCTGATCCAGCAGAAGAAAGGCCCGTCTTGAGGCCGCTTTCGCAGCCACGCGATCGCCCGGCGGGCGATCCAGTCGGTGTGATAGTGCTCGCGCTGGATCGGGTTGTGCTTCACCTCGGGCGCGCCAGTGTCGCCTCCGCCGCTGCCCGTGAGCACAGCGCCGAAGCCAGCGATCTCGCGCGGGTGCTGGCTCCACAGCCAGGCGCCGTAGTGCTGCCCGATGATCGGTCCGTGGGTCGCGAGCTCGACGTGATCGAAGCCGCGCCACGGACCGCTCGAGCTCTCCGCTGCCAGGCGGTTCTCCGCGAAGCGCAGCAGGGGATCGAGGTGCGGATCGAAATGGGCCTTGCCGAACAGCGCGGTGTCATAGCCCGCACCCTGCAGCAGATGCGCCACGGTAGGGGAGTCCTCGGGCAGCGAGATGCCGTTCGCGACCACGCCGTGGGTGAGCGGATGCTGGCCAGTGATCATGGTCGAGCGCGACGGCATGCAGACGACGTTTTGCACGTGCGCCCGGCGATAGACGATGCCCGCCGCCGCGAGGGCGTCCGCCACGGGGGTCCGCGCGATCTTGCCTCCCGTTACGCCGAGCGCGTCGAAGCGCTGCTGATCCACCGTGACGAACAGGATGTTCCTGCGCCGCGGCGCGTCCGGCGGATGGCGGCGACGCGTGCGCGGAGTCTGCGGCTCCCGCGAGGTCGCCCGCGCGGCAGCCGCCCGGGCCAGAAAGGCCGCTCGGGCCAGGTAGACGAGAGCGCGGGCCGCCGGAGCGAGGGACACCCGCGGGAGCGTAACGGACCTTCGGGGGCCATGCGAACGTGGTCGCCGCCGACCAGGCGCTCGAGCTCAGAGTGGGCAGGGCGACGCGACCCACTCCCCGGCGTCGACGATCTCGGCGCCGCAGGCCGCGAGGAGCAAGACGCACGCGACGTGTGACTTCATCTTCTCCTCATGGTCCGCCGTCCGAGGGCGCTCTGTCCAGCGTACTGGCGCCAGCCAACCCCGACCCAGCGTCGGACGGGGCGGAGTGCCCGCGACCGGCCACGCCGCGCTCTCGCGCTACTGGCTCGGGCTGGAGAGGGCGGCCTCACACAGGTAGTAAGTCGCCGGGTTCCCGGCCGACTGGGAGCCTGCCGTCACGCCGAGCTCGAGGGTGGTCTCGCCAGCAGGGACGGGTGTGCTCAGCCTGGCGGTGTGCGTCGCGGTCTCGGTGTCGTCGCCGAGCAGTCCCGCGTCGGACCCACGACGGAGCTCGATGGTGAGGTCCACGAGGCCACTGCCTCGCCTTCGTCCGAAACAGTCGACTCGGACCTCCGCGTCCGCGGGGAGCCCATCCGGGAGCTCGAGCGAGAACCGGTCGACGTCGGCCGGCGCCGCGAGCACTTCGCCGGAGACTCCCCAATGGAGGAAGCCCGGTAGGGCCGAATCGAAGAGCGGCATCGTCTCGGGGCTCATGCCATTGCCCGCCTCGTCGGTCTCTGCGGCGGGCAGACCCCGGGGGAGGTTGAACAGGACGTAGAACGGGTTGTCACCGACCGCCCCTGCCGGCGGCGAGAGGTAGAGGTTGTACTTGTTGCCCGGCGTGATGGGCGCGAGGAGATTCTGACCACTCCCGACATTGTCTGCGAAGGCGACGGTCTCGAGCGTCGTGGAATCTTCGAGCCGCAGCGTCGCGACTGGGGTCGTCGACCCGTGGTTGTCCGGCCCCGAGAAATAGTGGGCGATCCAGATGCTGGGCGGCCCGCCGTCGTACTGATCGAGGGGCGCCGTGACCGTGTAGACGTCGACGTCACCCTCGCTGAACATGCCGTAGGTGAGGTTGAGGGCGTCGGGGACGAACTCGACCGGCTTCGATTGGGCGACGGTGTCATTCGGCTCCGCCTCCTCCACCATGCCGTCGTCCGCGTCGTCGAAGACCCAGCTCTGGAGCGTGTAGCTGGGGTCACTGATCGTCGCCTCCCAATCCAGAGGGCAGGCCAGGGCGGTCTGGCAGAAGAGCCCTGCCTCGACGTAGTAGGAGCCGGCTTCGGGCAGCCGGGTCACGATCAGCGAAGCGCTGCTCTCGGGCGGAAACATCTCGTCGTTGAAGGCGATCTGCAGCTCGGCAGCGTCGTAGAGGGTCAGCGTCGTGTCGCTCGTCGTCAACGTCCGCAGGCCGACGAAGGTCGGCGCGTCGACGGAGAAGGAGTAGAAGTCGACGTCCGTAGCGACAGGGTCGAACGAGCCCTCGACGTCCGCGCCGAGGGTCAGGGGGGACGCGGTGGCAAAGGTGTCGTTCCCGTCTCCAACGCCACCGCTGCCGCCCTCGCCGCCGCTGCCGCCCTGCCCACCCGTGGCGCCACCTCCCCCGGTGGCGCCTTCGCCGCCGGTCGCGCCTTCGCCGCCCGTCCCTCCCCCGCCGGAGCTCGTCGAGTCGTCTCCACACGGTGCGGGTCTCATCGTGACGTCGATGCTCGGCACTTTTCATAGCGGCGCCGCTCGTAGCGGGACGACGTTATTCAGGAGCGTGACCTCCGTTCGGTACGCTGCAGCGAGCATCGCCCAGGCATGATCGAAGCGTTCGCTCTGCACCCAGCCCCTCAGGTTGAGGATGGCCTGGCCGCCCTCCTTGCCCCAGCGCATTCCGCTCTGCTTCATCCGCTGGGTGACGAGCGTCTTGCATGCAGCCTCCGTGACGCCGGTGCCGATCGGCAAACCCTGCTCGCGCAACTCGGCGTATCGCATGCGGTCGCGGCGCTTGCGGAAGTAGGCCAGTTCCTTGGCGACGTCCGTCTTGCCGGGGTGCTTGTTCCGCAAATAGGTCAGCGCGCGAATGACCTTCGTCACTCCCTCCGGGTCTTCGAGCAGCACGTGGCGCAGGTCCGCGAACTTGCGCCGGCTCTCCACCGTGCCGACGCCGTAGGCGGCTGCAATGGCGTCGTTCAGATGCTCGGCCGCGTGGAAGAAGTCCACGACCTCGACTCCATCGGGAACTTCGTTGTGCAAGAACGTCCAGTTATCGATGGCACCGTCGGCGGCTTTGACGACCCGCAGGTCCGGACGCTGGTCGAGCGCGCACTTCAGTTCCGCGAGCAGCGACTTCTTCAGGCTTGCCTTGTGCGGCTCCGGCATGCGGGCCATTCGCACGGCGGCGAGGCAATCGCCGTCTTGGTCGTAGAAGGACAGCGTCGCGCAGCCCACCTCGCGGTAGCCAGCCGGGCCCTTGGTGATCTGGCCGCGCGCGGCGGTCTTCGCCTTCTTCTCAACCGCGCCGCCATCGTTCATGGGCGCCAAGACACCGTCGAGGCTCACCATCACCGTCGTGGCGTGCTCCGGCACGATCATCGCGTCGCGCAGCTCGGCCTCGAAGCTCGCCCGGTCATCGTTCACGCGCTCAGCCAGCTCCTTCGGGAGCCGGTCGAGCGTCGACTTCGACGGGGCCATGTTACCCATCCGTCGAAACAGGTCCTCGCCCGTCTTGGGCGTCATCTGCGCCACGACCCAGGCGGCCTGGCTGGCTGCGTGAGGCGTCCAGAATCCGCCGACGATGCCGACCTTGAGATCCATCGGCACGACCGACCGCTCAGCAGGGTCGGACCGGTCCTTGTACAGCGTGCGCATCACCGACACGGGTCCCGCAGCAGTCATGTACGTCTGCTCCGAGCGAACGACGCGACGCAACGTGCTTCCGTGCACGAAGATGGCCTCCGCGTCGACGTCGGCGCGCCCGAGGTCTTCGGCGAGCAGCTCGCGCTCGACTTCCTGCAGGCTTTGGTGAAGGCGCGCCTCGAACGCTTCGAACGTCTCCTTGGGGCCCCGGCGTCGCACTCCGGCATCGTCGAGGATGCGCCGAATCAGCCGCAACGACTTTGGCCCGGCCTCACGCTGGTGCCTGGGGAACGGGGCGGGCTTGGTCGCGGTCTGTGTCATGCGCTGGAAACATCAGTGGTTCGCCACAAATTCCCGCGTGGCCGAAAACTCCGACGGACGGCGTCAGGATCAGATCTGCACCCTCGTCGTACGTCGAGGTCTTCGTGCACCCAAGGATCTCGCGGCGAGCTACCTTCCGACGTGGGGCGCGAGCGCCGAGAAGCAGCTCGGCGAGGGTCCCTTCTGGCCCACCTCCATGGCCGCGCCTTCGGCCATGTCATCGCCGAGGTCACCGAGGCGGGGCAAACGGAGCGAGGCTGCGACCCCCGCTCCCACCTGGTGCCGAGGGCAGCACCAACGCCAGCGACGGCGCGGGCGGGGGCCTCTGGAGGCGAGCGCGGGCGGGACCCACTGCATGAGCCCTGCGGCATGGGTCGCGAGCGAGCGCAGCGAGCGCTGCGCCGAAGGCGCACGCGACCCACGCCGCGGCGAGTTTGGATGGGCCCCGACGCGAGCCGGAAGAGGCCCCCGCCCGCGCCCGAGCGCCCAGCACAAACCCTCGCGCCCAGCCGCGAGACAGGTCGCAGCCGAGCGGAATGAGTCGGGGCGAGAGGATTTCAATCCGCGATTGCTGGCTCCGATGGGCCGCCCCGGGGCGGGCGCCACGGCCAGCGAGCCCGATGGGGAGGGCCGTGGTACACTTTGGACATGAGCGCGCCGATGAATCTGGCCGATCCCGAGTGCGAGCCTTCGGACGCGCAACTCGTTGAGCTTTCGACGCGCGCGTTCGCGGGAGTGCGTCTGTCGCAGGTCGAGAGGCTCCGGAGACTGCGAGCTGAGATCGAGGTTGCGCGAACGCGAGCCCTCCAGCGTCTCGATGATGCTGAAGGTCCTCAAGCGAAGCCTTGAAGCCGGTTCTGCTTGTCATCGCTGGCCCGAACGGCTCCGGCAAGACGACCGTGACCGAGAGGCTGCGGGTCGAGCGCTGGAGCGAAGGGGTCGATTATCTGAATCCAGACGAGATCGCGCGCGACCGCTTCGGTGACTGGAACTCGCGGGAGGCGGTGCTCGACGCCGCACGTTGGACGGATGCGAGAAGGGAAGAGCTCCTTGCGTCACATAGTGGCATCGCGTTCGAGACGGTTCTGTCTACCGACGCGAAGGTCGACTTCGTCCGACGCGCAAGGCAGGCTGGCTACTTCGTGCGAGTCTTCTTCATTGGCACATCCGATCCGCGCATCAACGCAGCGCGTGTGGCTGGCCGGGTCATGGCGGGCGGCCACACGGTCCCGATCGAGAAGATCGTGAGTCGCTACATTCGCTCATTGGCCAACCTGGCTCCCATGATTCGGCTCGCCGATCGCGTGTACATCTACGACAACTCTGCAGATGGCGAGGACGCTCGCCTGTGTGCTCGCACCGAGTCCGGTCTGCTCCGCAAGGTCTATGGCGTGCTGCCGCAGTGGGTCGATGACTGTCTGATGGCCGTCGAGCGCCACGGGGACTTCGTGGACCTGCGCGCGAGCTAGCCGCGTCGTCGGGGTCTCGAGGCGGAGCGCCTCGGCGCTGCGTCACGCGCCCGAAGCGCCGGACGCCGGCCACGCCTCCGCGAGGTGCGCCTCGAAGTCGGGCCAGGTGAAGCCGAGGTGGGCAAGGCTCTCGGCGATACGTTGAGCGCCCTTGGCCGCAGGCCGACCGCCGTGCCTGACGTCGTCCCTGATGCTTTGCGACGCCATCAGCGCGAGCCCGAGCTCGCGCGAGAGGACGAGCTCGTCGCGGGCGAGCGCGTCGAAGAGGCGACGCTCGAGGGGCGAGGTCGGGCCGTAGGTCTCGAGGAGCGAGGGCCCCAAGAACGCGTCCATGAGAGCGCCGAGGCTGCCGAGGTGGACCTCCGGGTCGCGCCAGGGCGGGCTGGAGACGTCGCCGCACACCCAGAGGCCGCCGGTTGGGGAGAAGTACGAAGCTGCGAGCGTCGCTTCGACCAGCGGCCGCACGGCCTCGGGCGGTGGCGGAAAGGGCGGGCCGTGCTTCCTCTCGTACGGCTCGAGCGCGAGGAGCACCGCGCCGGTCTCGTCCCAGCGCGCGAGGAAGTCGTCGCCCTGGCCGTTGTTGCAGTTGGCGTCCCCGCGGCGAAAGTTGCCGCGATAGAGCGGCTCGCCGAGGTTCGCGCCCTGCGTGGAGAAGCCGATAGCCATCCACAGTGCGTTCGAGACGAAGAGGTCGCGGCTGAGGGGAGGCATCGATCCAACGGCAGCGATGGTCAAAGTAGCTCGTCGTTCGCCCTCACGTCCTCTTCGGCAGCGCCGGACCTTGCCGGCTAGGATGAGTGAGCGAGGCCTCCATCCGCGGTGACCTGCTTCCGCTAGCGAACGACGCCAACCGGCCGGAGTGACGTGCGGTTCACCGTGGCCCTGCGAGTGGCTTGCACCCGTTGGGAAACGACCGCTTAGCGGTCTCGCGTTACCCTTGTTTGACCGTCGCTCTGCCGAAACAGAGCCGACGAATGAGTCGGGGCGAGAGGATTTGACGAGCCCGCTCTCGAGGGCGGCGTTTCACGCGCGATCCGCAGGATGGCTGCGGGTTTCGAGGATCCGGGGTGACACGAGGTAACGCGGGACCACGCGGCGTCACGGGTCGCTGGGCACCTGGTGGGCAACGCGGATCAGGGACCGAGGATGGCGCCGATCTCGGTCGCGACGACGTCGCGCGGGAGAACGAACGTGACGTTCCGCAGCAGGAAGCGATCCTCGGGAGGATCCGCGAGCAGCGCCTTGGTCAGAGCGGTGGTCTTGTCCCAAAGCTCGTCGTGCTGCTTCGCGGAAAGGCCAGTGGGGATGTCGGGGAGACCGACCTCGACCCCGGCGCCGGGGCGATGGAGGTTCTCGTGGCCGCCACCCCAGAAAGCCATCGCGACGTACGGGGCACGCCGGGTGACGGGCATGGAGCCGAGCGGCGCGAGACCGAGCGCGGCGAAGGTGAGGCCGTCGTGCGTCTTGAACAGAAGGCTCAAGGGGACGTCGCCAGGACGATCGATCTTGCGCCAGGCGAGGCGGCGCAACGACCATCGTGGCCGCGATGCGAGCAGGACGAGGTGCTGGGCCACGTCCGCGGGCGTGCGCATGCGAGGAAACAGGACGAGCAGAGGCTTCATGATCGCAGCAGCGCCGTCGATCGCGCCCTCCACCTCGGGGCCGGCCCGGTCGTCGGCGCTCTCGATCACGATCGTCGATGCGCCACGTCCTTTCGCAGCGAGGCGGGCCGCGAAGTAACACCCCGTCTGGCGACCCGAGAGCCAGCGGCGAAGGTGATCCTCCGGCGCCGTCACGTCAGAGTTTCGGAACGCGGAGGGTGTCCTGGGGCACGGTGATCACCGCGCGCCTCTCACCCGCTGCGTCGACGATCTCGACGCGCCCGGAGGTCAGCGCCCGCCGCATGACCGCGGCGGGGTCGCGAAGAAACTCGTCGCGTTGGACCTTCAGCGTCCGAGGCTTCTTCTTGCCGTTCGTCGCCGCCACGCGGTGAGCCTAGCGCCGTCTCCGGCCGCTCTCAAGCTCGCAGAGGCGCGACTCGGCCGCGGACGCGGGGTCCCGCGCAAGGGCATGGCCAAGGGCGCGCCCGTTGCAACTCCCGTTGACGAGTCGCTCGGCCGGCGAGAAGCTCACGTAATGGAGCGGGTGGCGGTGAACATCGACGAGCTGTACGTCGTCCTCCGAGGCTGGGCGATCGCGAAGAAGATCCACACCTACCTCGACCTGTCGAAGCAATACGAGGCGCGCACGCACGAATGGTTCGAGCCCCACGGCAGCTGGGACGTTCCGCTCGGGAGCCTGAACCTTCACTTGCACCAGCACGGCGCGCCGGCGCTCTCCGCGCTGGTCGTCGTGGGGCGACCGGCGAGCCCGGCGGAGGCTTCTGGGGATCGGCACAGAGCGTTCCGTCGCGCCCGAAGAGTGACGTCGAACGGCTCGCCGCGTGGTCCAAAATCGTGAAGGACGTTCACGCCTACCCCTGGCCGCCGTCGCTGCCGTAGAGCGTCTTCGCCTGCACGCGTCGCCGGTCACCTCATCATCTCAGCGGAGCTCCGGGTCGATGGAGGATGCGTGCGCGACACGTTGGGCGTGCGACCAGCACGGATTTGGGCTCTCGCTCTTGATCTCTCAAGAAAAAAAAGGAGTCGCCGCCGTCGGAGCTGTGGGCGGTGTGGAGAACGCGGAGCGTTCTCCAAGCGCCTGTGGGGAAGGTGGGCAACCCGCGCGTTGGGCGGGCCGTGCCCATCCCCGA
Organism: Polyangiaceae bacterium; assembly: GCA_016719945.1. Lineage (GTDB taxonomy): Bacteria > Myxococcota_A > Polyangia > Polyangiales > Polyangiaceae > Xiheicaenibacterium. The sequence continues at coordinate 84,454 of JADJYE010000037.1, forward strand.
GCGGTGCGGGCGCGGGTTGTCCACCTTCTCCATCAGGCGCGGCACCGTCCACAGCCTCCGCGTTCGATGCGTCTGCGGACTCGAGTACTCAGGCCGTCAACCCGACGGGCGTCGCTCGAGCAGCTTCCTGACACCGGCCGCCCTGCTCGGGAACCGGCCAGCGTCCACTCGCTGGTTCCCGGGCTACGCAGGTAGTTCGACGACCGCTTCGAGAGAGTTAGGCGCCGCGTTCCCGCCCGTTGATGACCTAGCCGTCATAGTAGAACGCTTCGATCAGAGCGACCCGCGCGGCCCAGATGCGCTTGTCGCGCGGAGGTGGCCGCGTCTCCCTCGCCCACGGCAAGGCCCAGATTCGGGTCAGAAGGCGCTGGTACCCCTCGTACGTGTTGAGCTCCGCGATCGAGAAGCCGAACTCCTTCGCGAGCCTCCGGCGGTTGGCGGACGTGAGGCAGAAAAAGCGGTCGGGCCGCTTCATCGCCAGCAGACGCGTCCCAACGGCGGGGCTTCCCATCCCGTGCCGCGGCAGAGCTCGGCGGTACCTGTCGACATCCTCGATGCGAACGGGCCCGCGAGCGGGGATCATGTCAAGCGCGCGGTCGAGCTTCGCGGGCGTGCGGAGCACGTAGGCCATGAAGTGGCCAGCGCCCGCCATCGAGCCGAAGTAGGTGTATGGATTCACCAAGCCCGCGACCTGTCTCCTCTCGTCCGCGTCCATTTCTGCGAGCCGTTGCCGACGGCGAAAGATGCCCTGGCATTTCTCCGCAACGTTGACATAGGCCGAGTCGGAGTCGTCACGAACGAGCGCATGACCGGATCGCCGACACTGCCAGCGCAGCCGACGGACGTACTCGGCCCACGTCAGGTTGAGCGGAAGGTCTTTTACGCGCCTCCTGCTCTTCGCCGCGAACGTGCGAACTTCACGGACGGCGGGCTGCTTTCGACGATACTCCGCCTCATACTGGACGAGGTCGGCTTCGAGCATGTGGTCGCCCTTCTCGGCGGCGTCCGATACGAGTTTCACGAGTTGGGTGAAGATCGTGCTCGAGGTCGGTCCGGCGAGGTGGAGGTTGGCCTCCAGGTTTCTGCTGAACCCCGCGCCGGTGAGGTTCGATCCCGACGATGGCGTCGAACCGCCTGCCCTTGCGGAACACGTAGACCTTGGGGTGGAACGTACCGTCGGCGCTGCGGTGGACGCGCGCGTGCAGCTGGAACCTTCGGAGGAACGCGGGATCGGTCTGGTGGAAGTCGAGGCCGACGACGAGGACGAGGTCGTCGGTCCGCCTAGACCGTGCCGCCCACAACGCCTTCGCTTCTGGCGTCCGGTCCGTTGCCCAGGCCGTGGCGACCCAGGCCTCGTCCGCTCGCTTCGCGGCTGAAGCGAAGAGCCTCGCGGCTTCGCGAACCGATACGAGCCGGGTTGTCATCATCGCGCGCGTCATCGCCTGCCCTCCGCCCTTGAGCGGCCCGACTCCAACGATCGGCGGACCACGCTCTGGAGCACGTCGTCCACGGCCTCGATCGGGGTCGGGTCCTCCGCCGAGACGCTCTGATGGAGGCGCGTCGCGCTGGTCCCGTCCAGGCTGTCGATGTGCAGGACGCCGAAGGGAGGGCCGCTCCGGAAGAGCGCGATGGGCCCACCCGCGGGACCGAAGTCGACGAACACGTAGCCGTCCGCCAGAAGCTCGGGGCCGTGAAGCCGACGCCAGACGACGTCCGCGCGCAACGACGTGAGGCGCAGCGCCTTCCGGAACCAACCGGGAACGGAGTGGTGCCTGCCGGCGGGAAAGCCGACGAGCGAGCGACCCTGGGCGTCCTTGATTTCCAGGAGGTCGCGGTCGAAGGCGAGCGCCACGATCCGGGCGGCGGCATGGTCGGCACCGAGGTCGGCGTGAAGCAGATTCGTCTCACCCCCGATGCCCGTGCCTCGAAGCCGTTGGGCGTCCGCCTTGACCCCGAGCGTCTGCGCGCGCTGGTGAATGAGCTCGTGCACCATCCAGCATGCCGGCACGACGAGGCCGAACGTGCCGGCGTGCTCGATCGCGCCCCGCAGGGAGTCCGCTTCGAGCACGAGAACATCATCCCGAACGTCCACGGAGCGCTCCTCCGCTTCCTCCGAGACCTCGACCTTGCGGATCCCGGCGAAGAGTCTTGGGTGCAGATCCCACTGTGCATCCAATGGTTTCATGATCACTACGCGGCTTTCTTGAGCACGGCGTCATGCGTCCGGGTCGGTACAGGTTGAGCCGCGAGACGCACCCGACGGGCACCGAGGAATGCTCGAAGTCACCCCAGAGGCCATTGATGAGGACGCAGCGGAGCGGAGGACGGCCTCGGCGCGATCGCGACTCCACCGCATGCCGGGGCCGTCGAGCCGGACACCGACGAGGTGACGTACCGCCCCCCTCGATGATTCCGCTGGAGATGTCGAGGTCCTGTCGGCGCAAGCGCGAGTACTCCAGCCGAGCGGCGTTCTTGCGGAGGTGCGCCGCGACCTCGGCGAGCACTTCTCGCCGGTACTTGTTGCCGGGGCCGGTGACGGGGTCGCTTCGAGCGCTGCCTCGATGACCGCGGCGACCTCAGCGTGCTTGCCATGCCGAAGGCTGCGCTTCTGCTCGGCGACCCACGCCTCAAGGTGCTGGCGCTCGCGCCGAGTGCCGCCGGCAGATCGCCTTGCCGGCTTTCCAGAGCTTCTCGACGACGTGGAACCAATCGAGACAGACGTCGGCGTCGGGGAAGAACTCCTGCTGCAGCGACCAAGAGAACCTCGGCGCCGTCCGCGATGAACAACACCTTCTTGAACTTCTTGGTCCCGTAGCCTCGCCGCCGCGCCTCGGCGTGGATCCATTCGAAGAGCGCGCGATAGCTCACGAACGTCGCGTACGTCCGCTTGTTCGCCGGGCCCCTCAAGCGACCGTCGGCTGCTCGTCGCAGCGTGTAGAGCACGCCGACGGCAGCCATCTTGGCGTTCTTCGACTCTTCCCCGGTCCGCGCCGCTTGCGGGGGATGCTCCTGCCGCTTCTTGCGTCGCGCATGCCGACGGTTCACGTCGCGAGTCCCGTGCGGAACGGCGCGACGCGCGTACTCGCGGCTGGAGGATCGCCGGCGCACCCTTGCCGTCGACCGTGATCACGAGGACCTCACCGTCTTTGCGCATTTCGGGCATCGCGATCGGACAAAACGCGGGATGGCGATCGGGCGTTTCAGGTCATGGCGATCGGAGCGAAGCGACGAGTCTCTGAGGTCTGTTGGTGCCCCTGATTCTAGGTGTTCGGATGGGTTGTCAGCGGGCATCGAGAAGCGCGGGAATCTGAGCCGGCCGAGCTGACGGCGTAGTTGGCCCCGCTGACGGGCGGGGCCGACGATCGCGGCAAGCCCACCAAAAAAGTAGGGCCCGGGTCACTACCTCGAGCCCCGGGTCGCCGCGAGTGGACGCGTTCGACGTGAGCGTTGTCGCACGAGTTCCTCGCGGTGGCCGAATTCCCGGCGGGCACTCGCCAGTGGACGATCTCCGACGGATCCAGTGCGTCGTCGACGCTTGCCGGCGCCTCTTTCACCTCTGCCGAGACTGCGACCGGGGACACATCTGACACGTCGATGGTCGCCATGACGACGAGCGCCTCGCCCGTCACCGCGCGCTCAAGCGCGTCCACAGGCAAGCCAGGGGGCGAAGAGTATGAAGACCTCGAAGCGCACGAGCAGATGGCGGGCGCGTCGACGACAAATAAAGAAACGGACAGCCGTCGCCGAAGTTGCCCTCGCGTCGATCGTCTCCGCCGCGGGCCTCACGCCGTCGCCGCTGACGGTCGGAGGAGTCGCCACGCGAGGGGATCCCAATGGATTCGATCTGGATGGGAATCGCGCCGGGCTCGCTGAAGCGACGCGCGTCATCGCGATGGCGGGACCGGAAGCGACACGATACTGAAGGCCCAGCTTGCGACGGGCCCAAGCACCCCCGCGCGATCGCGACGCTACTCCGAGCGATTGCGCTTTGGCAGGGGCAGCCGGTCCGCGCTGCGCTCTGTGCCGACGCGTGGGGACTTTCGTGAGACTCAACCTCTGTCGCGAGGCGTTCCTGGACCACGGCGGCTCTCTACAGCGTCGCCTGGGGTCCACGCCGGCTACACCGCCGCCGACGGCCTCGCCTCGACGGCCTCGGTAGCTTTCGCGATCTCCGAGCGACTCGTCATCTCGGAGGTGGCCCGATGATCCCGGACGAGCAGCGTGGCCCGCGTTCGGCACGACTCTTCTTCCGGAGCACTGGAAAGTGGGCACGATCGCCACCGAGCTCGGCGTTCATCACGACACGGTGGAGCTCACCATCGAGCCCCCGCAGGTTCGTCAATCGCGGGCTCTGCAACGGCGCCACTTTTGCTCGACGCGTACCTCCCGTTCATCGCCGAGACCCTGGAGCATTATCCCCGCGCCTGCTGTAACCCGCCTGTTCGGATGATCCGGGACCGCGGCTACAAGGGCAGCGTCAACGCCGTCCGTCGTCATGTGCGGCGAGTCCGACCGGCCATCATGAGGCGTTTTCCACCCTGACCGTGCTGCGGAGAGCAAGACCGGGCCTACGGGGGCTCGTTCGGGAAGAGGAAGATTCGTATCGGGCGGGGCGAGCGCGCGCTGTCGTGCTTCGTGATGGTGCTCGCCTCGTCGCTACGTTCGCGCGCTTTACGCTCGACCAGACCCTCGAGCTTCGTTCGCTGCCACGTGGAGGCGTTCCGGTTCGGCGGCGTTCCCAGAGCCGTGCTCTACGACCAACCTGAAGAGCGTCGTCATCAGGCGCGGGGCGACCTCATCCGCTTCCTTCCACGCATCCTCGAGCTCGCCGGGCCACTATCACTTCGCTCCCACCCCCCGTCAGCATCGCGCGCGGCAACGAAAGGCCGCGTCGAGCGGCGGATCCGCGACCTCCGCGAGGCCTTCTTCGCGGCGCGCTCGTTCTCATCCGCCCGCGGATCTCAATCAGCAGCTCGACGCCTGGGATACGATCGCGTCGTCCACGGTCGTCGCGTTCCCGGAAGACGCCGCCCGCACCGTCGCCGAGTCCCTCGCCAACGAGCAGCAGAAACCTCTGCCGCTGCCCGAGCTACCACGTTACGACCCGAAGTACCACGTACAGTCCGTCGCCTCGGGCAAGACGCCCTACGTTCGCTTCGACCGCAACGATTACTCCATCCCGCACACGCTCGTCAGGAAACCACTCACGCTCGGTGGCCTCGGAAACGACCGTCCGCGTGCTCGATGGTGACAAGGGAAATTGCGCGGCACCAGCGCTCCCTGGGACACCCGGCGCCAGATCGAAGATCAGGCTCACCTCTCCACGCTTACCGCGAGAAGCGCAAGGCGCGCGACCCACCGCGGTCACAACCGCCTCGTCGCAGGCTGCCCGCGCCCACGCCTTCCTCGGACAGATCGCACTCGCGGCGGTCATCTCGGCAGCACCACCCGGCTTCTCCACCTGCTCGACACCTGGCGCCCCGATCTCGATGCCGCGATCGCCGGGGCCCATCGCCGCGACGTTCGCGGCGCAATCCGTCGCCGCATCCTCGATCGCGCGCACGCGCTCGCGGCGCCGGCTCCCATCGAGGTCGTGCTCCCGACGACCCACGCGTCCCCCGATCTCGTCGTCACTCCCACGCGCTCCATCACTTCCAGATCACCTCGCCGCCGAATCCCTCGATTCAGCGCCGGAGGACGACCAATGAGCAGCCGAAGGCGCGGCTCCGCCCTCGGCCTGCTTGCCACCGCAGCCGAACTCGATGATCTGGTCGCGCTGGCGACCAGAAGCATGGGGCCCGCAGCAACTCCTTCAGCACGTGGTCGACGTCGAGGAAGGACCGCGCCCAACGCGGGCTCGATCGGCGTCGCGCACGCTGACCGCCTCAGGAGATTCAAGCCCGTAGCCGACTTCGACTGGAACTGGCCCACGAGATCAGGCGACCGCTCGTCGAGTCCGTCGTGCGCCTCGACTTCCTCGAGTCTGCTCGCAACGTCGTACTCATCGCGCACCAGGGGGCTCCGGCAAGACCATGATCGCCCAGAACATCGCGCACCAGGCCATCCTCACGGGACACGGCGTGCTCTTCCTGTCAGCCGCGCGCTTGCTCGACCTCGCCGCACAAGAGTCGGCGCGCGCCCTCGATCGCCGTCTTCGCTACTCACGCGAGAGATCGGCCTGCTCATCATCGGCGGATCGGCTTTCTCGCCTTACGACAACCGAAACGCAGACCTCCTCTTCCGGGTCGTCAGCCGACGCTACGAAAGAAGAGCCTCTCCTCGACCAATCTCGCGTTCCGCGACTGGCCCTCCTCTTTCCGGGCGCGACCTGCGCCACCGCCCTCATCGACCGCGTCGTCCACCACCGCCGACGTCATCCCAATCAAGGGCGAGGAAGCTGGAGAGGCTCGCGAGGCCGAGCAGTCCGCCAAGGACCGCCGAGCCAAGAAGAAGAGTCCGAGGTGCCCACGGAGACCTGAACCTCCCCAACTCACCTTCCGCAGCCCGACACGACCTCCGTTGCCCGGGCTGTTCACATTCCCACGCTTTCAGACGCTCGCCAGCAATGGGTGGGATTGGTTTGCGCTGCTTGGGGGGACATCAACCGGGCGCGGCTGCTCCCTTGATCTTGCGGCGCGAAGGGCCCCTGCAGCGCGAGCTTGTGGGCTCCGTGGATGACGCGGTCGCAGATGGCATCGGCAATGGTGGGGTCGGCGAAAGAAGTCGTGCCAACGCTCGTGCTTGAGCTGACTCGTGATCACCGTCGCGCGGAG
>JADJYE010000038.1 GCA_016719945.1 Polyangiaceae bacterium
TCTGCAGCAGCGCCACTTTGCTCGACGCGTACCTCCCGTTCGTCGCCCAGACCCGGAGCAGCATCCGCGCCTGCGCGCAACCCGCCTGTTCGAGATGATCCGGGACCGCGGCTACAAGGGCAGCGTCTACGCCGTCCGTCGTCATGGCGGCGAGTCCGACCCGCCCATCATGAGGCGTTTTTTCCGCCTGACCGTGCTGCCCGGAGAGGCCGCCCGAGGTCGACTGGGGCTCCGTCCGGAAGATTCGTGTCGGGCAGGGCGAGCGCGCTGTCGTGCTTCGTGATGGGTGCTCGCCCTCGTCGCGCGCTACGTTCGCGCGCTTTACGCCTGACCAGACCCTCGAGAGCTTCGTTCGCTGCCACGTGGAGGCGTTCCAGCGGTTCGGCGGCGTTCCCAGGGCCGTGCTCTACGACAACCTGAAGAGCGTCGTCATCGAGCGACAGGGCGACCTCATCCGCTTCCCATCCACGCATCCTCGAGCCTGCGGGCCACTATCACTGCCCCACCCCGTCGGCATCGCGCGCGGCAACGAAAAGGGCCGCGTCGAGCGACGGATCCGCGACCTCCGCGAGGCCTTCTTCGCGGCGCGCTCGTTCTCGTCCCTTGCGGATCCCAATCAGCAGCTCGACGCCTGACCGATCGCGTCGTCCACGGTCGTCGCGTTCCCGGAGACGCCGCCCGCACCGTCGCCGAGTCCTCGCCGACGAGCAGCAGAGCCTCCTGCCGCCGCCCTCCGAGCATGCGTTCGACCCGTGCCACGTGCAGTCCGTCGCCTCGGGCAAGACGCCCCTACGCGTTCGCTTCGACCGCAACGATTACTCCATCCCGCACACGCTCGTCAGGAAACCACTCACGCTCGTGGCCTCGGAAACGACCGTCCGCGTGCTCGATGGTGACAAGGAGATTGCGCGGCACCAGCGCTCCTGGGACACCCGGCGCCAGATCGAAGATCAGGCTCACCTCTCCGCGCTTGCCCGCGAGAAGCGCAAGGCGCGCGACCACCGCGGTCGCAACCGCCTCCGTCGCGGGCTGCCCCAGCGCCCACGCCTTCCTCGGACAGATCGCACTACACGGCGGTCATCCCGGCGGCACCACCACCCGGCTTCCACCTGCTCGACACCCATGGCGCCACCGATCTCGATGCCGCGATCGCCGAGGGCCCATCGCCGCGACGCGTTCGCGGCGCAATCCGTCGCCCACATCCTCGATCAGCGCGCACGCGCTCGCGGGCCCCGGCTCCCATCGAGGTCGTGTCCCCGACGACCCACGCGTCCGCGATCCTCGTCGTCACTCCGCACGCGCTCCATCGCTACGATCACCTCGCCGCCGAATCCTCGATTCAGCGCCGGAGGACGACCAATGAGCAGCCTGAAGGCGCGGCTCCACGCCCTCGGCCTGGCCCTGCCACCGCAGCCGAGCTCGATGATCTGTCGCGCTGGCGACCAAGAAGCGATGGGGCCCGCAGCAACTCCTGGCACGGGTCGACGTCGAGGAGAAGGACCGCGCCCGACGCGGGCTCGATCGGCGTCGCGCACGCAGCCGCCTCGAGCGATTCAGCTTCATGGCCGACTTCGACTGGAACTGGCCCACGAAGATCGAGCGACCGCTCGTCGAGTCCGTCGTGCGCCTCGACTTCCTCGAGTCTGCTCGCAACGTCGTGCTCGTCGCGCCGCAGGGTCCGGCAAGACCATGATCGCCCAGAACATCGCGCACCAGGCCATCCTCGGGACACGGCGTAGCTCTTCCTGTCGGCCGCAGCTCTTGCTCGACCTCGCCGCACAAGAGTCGGCGCGCCCTCGATCGCCGTCCTCGCTACTACGCGGAAGATCGGCCTGCTCATCATCGACGAGATCGGCTTTCTCGCCTTCGACAACCGAAACGCAGACCTCCTCTTCCAGGTCGTCAGCCGACGCTACGAGAAGAAGAGCCTCGTCCTCACGACCAATCTCGCGTTCCGCGACTGGCCCACCATCTTTCCGGAACGCGACCTGCGCCACCGCCTCATCGACCGCGCGTCCACTACGCCGACGTCATTCCAATCGAGGGCGAGGAGCTGGAGGGCTCGCGAGGCCGAGCAGTCCGCCAAGGACCGCCCGAGCCAAGAAGAAGAAGTCCGAGGTGCACAGAGACCTGAACCTCCCCAACTCACCTTCACGCAGCCCGACGCGACCTCCGTTGCCTGGGCTGTTCGCCATTTCCGCGCTTTCAGACGCTCGCCAACAATGGGTAGGTTAGGTTGCGCTGGCAAGGACATCAACCGGGCGCGGCTGCTCCCTTGGTCTTGCGGCGCGAGGGCCCCTGCAGCGCGAGCTTGTGGGCTCCGTGGATGACGCGGTCGCAGATGGCATCGGCAATGGTGGGGTCGGCGAGGAAGTCGTGCCAGCGCTCGTGCTTGAGCTGACTCGTGATCACCGTCGCGCGGAGCGCGTACCGGTCTTCGAGCAGCTCGAGCAGATCGCGACGTGCATCCTCCGACAACGGGCCGATCGCGAAGTCATCCAAGACGAGCACGTCCGCCCTGGCGATCCGCGCCATCACTTTGTGGTGGGTGCCGTCGGCGCGAGCGAGGCGGAGCTCGTCGAAGAGGCGCGGCACGCGCTTGTAGATCACGCGATGACCCTTGCGGCAGGCCTGATGGGCGAGCGCGCACGCGAGGTAGCTCTTCCCGGTGCCGGTCGCGCCGGTGATGATCACCGTCTGGTGCTCGTCGACCCAACGGCAGCTGGCGAGCTGACGCACGGCCGCCTTGTCGAGCTGGCGCTCACGCGGATAGTCGACGCCTTCGATGCAAGCCTCGGGCATGCGCAGCTTGGCGTCTCGAAGATTCTTGGCGAGGCGTGCGTTGTCGCGCGCGAGCATCTCGGCCTCGACGAGCAGCGCGAGGCGCTCGTCGAAGGGCAAGGCGAGCGTCTGGGCGAGCTGTCCTGCTCGAGCCACGCGCTGGCGAAGACGCGCAGTCGCATGGGCTGAGCTTGTCGATCGTGGGGCTCTCTCAGCATGGTGGTCCAGATCCTTCTTCGATGGCGGTCAGTGGTAGTAGCCAGGGCCGCGCACGTTCTCGTGCGTGCGCCCCGGGCCGGCGGGCGCCTCGGCGGCCGGCAGCGGCTGGCTGTCAGGCTGTGCTGCAGGATGGTCAGCACTGAGCGATAGCTGCGAGCGCCGGCGTGGAGCGCGCGGGCGCACGCCGCGTCCATGCGGGGTGCTCCGTACTTCTTCGCGAGGCGGAACAGGCCCAGGCACGAGCGGTAGCCCCACTCTGGGTGACGGCGGTCGCGCAAGATCGCCTCGCACAGCGCGCGCGTGCTGGGGCCCACTTGTTCGGCCCAGCACAGGATGCGCGCCGTGGTCCACTCTGCATGCGCGCGATGGCTGCTCGGCATGTGCTCGGGTCTCGTGGTGTGGCCACCTCGGACATGACTGCGCAGGTGCGCGGCGACGCGCGTGCTGCCGTGGAAGATCTCGACCGTCGCCGCGGTGGCGCGCAGCCACAGCTCGGGCTTGTCGTGGCAATGCGTGCGGGGCCGAGTAGAAGTGGCCCTCGAAGTCGACGTGGTAGTCGACTCCTAGCCTGACCTGCTTCCACTCCGACGCCTCGAAAGGCTCCGCTGGCAGCGGCGCGAGGTGCGGCTTGTCGAGCCGCTCGAAGAGCGCTCGGCGGCTCGTGTCGTAGGTGCGCATCTTGCGCTCGTTGAGGTCTGCGAGCAGCTCAGCGAGACGCGCGTTGAGCGCAGGCAAGCTGGCGAAGGTCTCGTTTCGGATGCGCGCGAGCAGCCACCGCTCGGCGACCAAGACGCCGGCTTCGACCTTCGCCTTGTCACGCGGCGACTTGGGCCGCGCTGGCAAGATGGTGGTGTCGTAGTGGCGACCGAGCTCGGCGGTCGTGCGCTGCACACCCGGGTCGTAGCGGCACGCCTTGGTGACCGCGCTCTTGAGCTGGTCGGGACGATGGCCCTGGGCGCCCCGCCGATGAAGGTCAGCGCGCGCCACGCTCGCGACGAAATCGGGGACCTGCTGCGTCCGAGTGGCCTCCGCGAACGTGTAGTTGCTCGCGCCGAGCACGGCCACGAACAGCTCGACCTCGGTCACCTCGCCGGTGGTGGGGTGGACGAGTCGTGGCCTCATCCCGGCGTAGTCGACGAACAGCTTGTCACCGCCGACGTGCACCTGCCTCATGACCGGCAACCGACGCTTCGCCCACGCCCGGTAGCGCTCGCAGAACGCGGTGTACCGCAGACCGTCTGGGTGGGCGGCGAGGTACTCCACGTGGAGCAGCGCGAGCGTCACGCCGGGTCTGCGCAGCTCGACGTGCAGCGCCGCGCAGTCGGGCTCCGTCCGCGCCGATGCCTTCGTTGGCCGCGGGTAGAGCCGCTCTTGGAGCTCGTCGTCGCTCAGCGCTTCCACCTGGCCCATGTCCAGGCCGTGGGCGCGCGCCATGACCACGACCCCAGACACCGAGCTCGCGCTGATGCCCAGCGCGCTAGCCACCTCGCGGTGACTGCGCCCGAGCGCCAACTTCTGTCGCAGGATCTCTCGCAGTTGCAGCATCGGAAGTCTCTCTGTCGCCATGCCGCCATGTAGGCGGCACGGGTTGGAGACCCCAGTGCCTCGTCACTTGCTCAGGTGCTCGCTCCCCACGTGGGTGATCGCGATGCGCCGTTTTGTGTGATCGCCATCCCCCGAAACGGGTGATCGCGATGCGCCGTTTTGTGTGATCGCCATCCCCCGAAACGGGTGATCGCGATGCGCCGTTTTGTGTGATCGCGATGGCCCGTTACGCGCACCGTCTTCGTCGGGCGGGGCGCTTGCTCCAGGAACGGCCGCGCCTGCGCCGACGGCGTCCACGATCCTCCAGCACCGATCGCGAGCTGGGCGCCCACGCGAGCAGGCCCTTCATCAACTCCCAGGACGCCGCGAACGCCATCAGGGCGGTGAGCCGCGCCACCAGCGTCACCACGGGCAACGTGAAGCCGCCTGCCAGCCCGACCTCACGATCGAAGGGTAGGTCTCGCGACGCCCGCGGTGCGCCGACCAGCCGACCGACCGGACGCGCCACCGCGACCTTCCGAAACGCGTTCCAATCTCGACGCCCTCCGCCCCCACGATCTCGTAGCGGCGGTCCGCGTGCGAGTACCGCTTGCCCGTCATCCACGCCGACGCACGCTGGTCGAAGTACGCCCCCATCAGAAGCTGCCCCAGCGCCAGCAGACCGGCCCACGCCGCCCCCTCCGCCTCCTCTGCGCTGGTCGCGCGCTCGACGGTACGTCGGACCTCACGGACTCGACGGTCGACTTCGTCCCACGATTGCTGGATACTCGCCATTGGGGTCGCTCCTGGTGATGGTTGTCGCTTCGCAACCGCGATTATCATCAGGACGAGCGTCCCCGCCTATCCGCTTCACCCCCGAATCAGGCCAATTCTGCGACCAACATGCGTGCACACTGGGACCTGCACCCAACAGGAACGTGGAGATCCTGCCGTGGTGAAGAAGATGCCAAGTCCCACCAAGCGGCTCGAAAAGCTTCTCAAAGAGGCTCTTCCCAGCCCGGACAGCGCAAAGGAGGAAGCGGACGACCTGAAGGAGTTTCGTCGCGCCAAGTTCGGTTCCAAAGGTATGGCCTCGAGATTGGCCCCCCTGGGGTGGCACGCTGCGGGTAGAGCCGCTCTCGCTGCGAACGATGGCGACCTTGTGACCGCGGAATCCGAGCTCGCGGAGGCTTTCCGCCGTGTCTTCTGGTCGCGCGTGGTGGTCCAGCAGGTGGAGCCTAATACTCTGGCTCCATTGATGCTCGAAGCGGCCGTTCGTGGCTCTGGCCGCGCGGCACTGGAGGCCATCATGAGGCGCATCCTTGGGCAGCGGGGCGCGCGTGATCCTTTGTATAGCTTCGCTCGCTGGGCACTTCGGCTGCTCGAATGGGAGGGTACGACGCCTCTTTTTGAGGACTCGCCGTACGTTGGCGAGGGGGCCGCGACTACCGAGAGTACCCCGTCGGGAGCGATCGTCGACGTGATGTGCGCGTGGCACCTCCAGGTCGCGTTACGTGAGTCCGGATTCTCGCCCTTCATGTTCATGCCGTACATCGTCCTGCCCGTCGAGGTCTTCGCCTGGGTCAAGCGGCGCGAACAGCTCGGCTCTGCCGTGCCTGCGCTCGATCATCCACTCCTGAAGACCGCGATCGCGACCGTCCCGCTCGGGAAGATCGATCTCGCGCCAAAGGGACACGAGCTCATCGAACCCTTGCTCGCGCGTTGTGTGAAGGAGGGCGTGCTGACATCCGAGCAGATCGCCGCGACAACCGCGGGATGAGGGCGTCGGGGCGAGCGGTCGCCAGATCATCTGGGCGACTTCGCGCGCTGTGGAGACTGCCGCGCCTGTGGAGAAGGGGACAACCGCGCGAGCGAGGCTGCGCGAGATGGGACTGCCGTCAGACGCGCGGTTGCCCCCTTCACCACAGGCGCTTGGAAAACGCTCCGCGTTTTCCACAGTCACCACAGCGCCGACGCCGACCATTTCTTTGTTTTCTCTCTCTCCCAGACCGAGACTGGACGCCGAGCACTGTTCGCTCGCCGCGGCGTCGTCCTTCGCCGCGCCGCCGTCGGCTCGACCGGCGGGCCCGGCACCGGGTAGGCTGCCGGGAGGAAGATGCTTCGTGAGCTGCTGATCCAGGCGCGCGTCGAGTCGGGGCTCTCGGTGCGCGATCTCGCGAACCTGGTGGCGGAGCGCCGGGGGCGCAGCGCCGAGAGCGTTCGCACCACCATCCACCGGTACGAGGCGGAGGGCGGTCCGGAGCCGCGCGTCCAGACGATCGAGGACGTGCTTGAGACGCTCGGCTACGAGCTGAAGCTCGTTCCCCTGCCTCGGAAGAATTCCCCTCGCCGGCCTTGACTATGGGTATCGCGTGCGATACTGATAGTTCGTTCAGGGCTCCGCGTGCGATCGGGGTCGCAACGACGGAGCGCTCGGGGAGGAATCATGGTGAACGCGAAGGATGTCGCGATGGGGGCGGCCGCGATGCCCGGTGCCGCTCAGCCGATGCCGGCGGGGCTCTACACGATCGAGCTGGCAGCGGTGATCCTCGACACGACACCGGTCGCGCTCCGCGCTCGGTGCCGGCGGAAGGCCAAGCGCGAGGGGCGTGAAGTGGTCGCTCGGCTCGGTGCCGGCGTCGTGGGCTACAAGTTCCGCGGGAACTGGCGCGTGCGCTTTCTTCCGGCCTGACGGCCGCGGCCGCCGCGCGTACGATGGCCTCGTCGCGCGTGAGGCGGCCGCCCATGGAGGTCATCATGGGTGCCAAGAACTTCACCGGCGTTCGCAAGGTGAGGAGGGGCGGCAAGCCCCGCTTGATCATTGATTTTCGGTACACGGACGCGAGCGGCAGGCGGGCTCGGTTCAGGCGCGTCGTCTCGGTGCAAGCACACGAGGCTGCGCTCGCGGAGGCGCGCCGGCTCATGAAGAACGCGGCGGACACAGGCGTGCCCGAAGCGCCCGCCGAGCCCGCCGCGCCGGCGCTGACGTTCCGTGCATTCGTCGAAGGGTCGTTTCGGGAGCTCTACATGCCCCGGTACCGCCCCTCGACCCGTGAGCGCTACGAGGCGCTCTTCCGCCAGAGCGTGCTCGGGTTCTTCGGCGGCGCCCTCAGGGTGATCCACTGGGCGGCTAGATGATGATCCACACGCGCAGGGCGCGGGTGGTCGGAGCGGCGCGATCGTGACCCACGGGGCGCCGCTGCGGGCAGCCTTGGGATCACTCCTTCGCGGGTTTCTTGTTGGCCTTCGCGCTCGCTCGCTTCTCTGCGACGTGCTGCCGGTAGCTGGGGCCGTCGATGTCGATGCGGATCGCGAGCATGGCGAGGCGGTCGAGGATCGCCATCGCGACGGTCGCGTCGCCCAGCATTTACCCCAATCGCTGAGAGCGATGTTGAGGTCACGGCCGTCGACGCCTTGCCGTGTCTTAGGTCGATCAGGTTGAAGAGGGTATGCGCGGCGGTCGGCTCGTTGTCACGCTTCTTCACCTGGCCAAGACCGACGTCATCGATGATGAGCAGCGCAGGCCGCGCCCACGCCTTGAGCCGCCGCTCAGGTGCCGTCGGCGAGACCGGCGTGGAGGTCATCGAGCAGGTCGACGCAGCGAGCGTAGCGGACGTACAGCTGATGCTCGCAGGCGCGGCGGCCGATCGCCATGAGGAGGTGGCTCTTGCCGGTCCCGCTCTTGCCGGTGATGACGAGGTCATCGCATCG
The DNA here is from genome assembly GCA_016719945.1 of Polyangiaceae bacterium. GTDB lineage: Bacteria > Myxococcota_A > Polyangia > Polyangiales > Polyangiaceae > Xiheicaenibacterium. The sequence goes on from JADJYE010000038.1 coordinate 8,236, forward strand.
GCCCACGAAGTCGAGGTGCGCGAGCTCGGCGAAGGCGGCCTTGTCGAGGGTCGGCTGGAAGGACCAGTCGAAGGCTTCGAGGGTCTTGTGCTCACGGATGCCGCTGCCATCGATCCGCCGCGTGACACGCTGCTCGAGCTTGCGAGCTGCCTCGGCGCCGAGCACGCGCTCGAGCAGGCTGGTTTGGCCGGGCGCTCGCGGAGCGCCCTGGCGAGAGTGTCGTCGAGCGTGTCGAGGATGCGTCAGGCCGAGGAAGGCGAGGTGTCGTCGCAGTCGCTCGAGGGATTCGTCTCCGCCGTCGTCGTGTCCGGCGTCGTTGACGGGTCGCGTCGGTCGCTTGGCCATTCGGTCGTCTCCTTGCATTGCGCGCTAGAGCGCCGATCGGCTTGATGGCTGAGCAATTTCGATCGGTTGCACGGGGGGATCGACAAGTGGGTCGGCTGATGATCGCGTAGCTCATCGAGGTGCGCGATGGAGCGATGGAAGCCGCGGGTTGAGTTGACGAAGCAGGAGACGCTGATGATGAAGCGCCTGACCCGGGTTCGGGCGCTCTTCGGATTCTTGCGGCTCAACCGCCACGTGATCTTCGACGACGAGTTCCAGGACCGGTTGGAGGAGATGTACCGGCGGACGGGAGCTGGAGATCCGCCGCACCCTCCAGCGATGCTCTGCATGGCGCTGCTTCTGCAGGGGCTACGTGGGCGCGTCCGATGCCGAAGCCGTCGAGCTGACGGTGATGGATCTGCGGTGGCAGATGGCGTTGGACTGCTTCGGCTCCGGTGAGCCAGCCTTTTCGCAAGGGGGCGTTGCAGGCGTTTCGAGAGCGCATGGTCGAGCACGATGGACCGTGTTCCGCTTGAGCGCACGGTCGCGTTGGTACGCGACGGCGTCGCGACGAACGGGGAGGGTCAGTCGCTGTCGAAGGCGCTTCGCGTGGCGGTCGACAGCCGCCCTTTGGCCGGGGCCGGGCGGGTTGAAGACACGATCAACCTGCTCGGGCATGCAGCACGCAACATCGTTCGGATCGTGTCGAAGATCATGGATCGTTCGCCGGACGAGATCTGCCGCAGGGCCGGCATTCCTCTGCTGCTGGCACCGAGCATCAAGGCGGGGCTCGACATCGACTGGAGCGATCCGGCGCAGAAGCTTGCGGCAGTTGCGACCGTCGAGCGGCAGGTGGCGTCGCTGCAACGATGGGTGGAGCGGAGACTCGACGACGTCGTCGAGTCTCCGCTCCTGCCGCTGCTCGAAGCGATCAACACGGTTGGGTGCAGATCCCACTGTGCATCCAATGGTTTCATGATCACTACGCGGCTTTCTTGAGCACGGCGTCATGCGTCCGGGTCGGTACAGGTTGAGCCGCGAGACGCACCCGACGGGCACCGAGGAATTGCTCGAAGTCACCCCAGAGGCCATTGATGAGGACGCAGCGGAGCTGGAGGACGGCCTCGGCGCGATCGCGACTCCACCGGCATGCCGGGGCCGTCGAGCCGGACACCGACGAGGTGACGTACCGCCCCTCGATGATTCCGCTGGAGATGTCGAGGTCCTGTCGGCGCAAGCGCGAGTACTCCAGCCGAGCGGCGTTCTTGCGGAGGTGCGCCGCGACCTCGGCGAGCACTTCTCGCCGGTACTTGTTGCCGGGGCCGGTGACGGGGTCGCTTCGAGCGCGCTCGATGACCGCGGCGACCTCAGCGTGCTTGCCATGCCGAAGGCTGCGCTTCTGCTCGGCGACCCACGCCTCAAGGTGCTGGCGCTCGCGCCGAGTGCCGCGGCAGATCGCCTTGCCGGCTTTCCGAGCTTCTCGACGACGTGGAACCAATCCGAGACAGACGTCGGCGTCGGGGAAGAACTCCTGCTGCAGCGACCAGAGAACCTCGGCGCCGTCCGCGATGAACAACACCTTCTTGAACTTCTTGGTCCCGTAGCCTCGCCGCCGCGCCTCGGCGTGGATCCATTCCGAAGAGCGCGCGATAGCTCACGAACGTCGCGTACGTCCGCTTGTTCGCCGGGCCTCTCAAGCGACCGTCGGCTGCTCGTCGCAGCGTGTAGAGCACGCCGACGGCAGCCATCTTGGCGTTCTTCGACTTCTTCCCCGGTCCGCGCCGCTTGCGGGGATGCTCCTGCCGCTTCTTGCGTCGCGCATGCCGACGGTTCACGTCGCGAGTCCCGTGCGGAACGGCGCGACGCGCGTACTGCGGCCGGAGATCGCCGGCGCACCCTTGCCGTCGACCGTGATCACGAGGACCTCACCGTCTTCCGTCGGGCGGGGGGCGCTTGCTCCAGGAACGGCCGCGCCTGCCTGCCGACGGCGTCCACGATCCTCAGCACCGATCGCGAGCTGGGCGCCCACGCGAGCAGGCTCTTCATCAACTCCCGGGACGCCGCGAACGCCATCAGGGCGGTGAGCCGCGCCACCAGCGTCACCACGGGCAACGTGAAGCCGCCTGCCAGCCCGACCTCACGATCGAAGGGTAGGTCTCGCGACGCCGCGGTGCGCCGACCAGCCGACCGACCGGACGCGCCACCGCGACCTTCCCGAAACGCGTTCCAATCTCGACGCCCTCCGCCCCCACGATCTCGTAGCGGCGGTCCGCGTGCGAGTACCGCTTGCCCGTCATCCACGCCGACGCACGCTGGTCGAAGTACGCCCCCATCAGAAGCTGCCCCAGCGCCAGCAGACCGGCCCACGCCGCCCCCTCCGCCTCCTCTGCGCTGGTCGCGCGCTCGACGGTACGTCGGACCTCACGGACTCGACGGTCGACTTCGTCCCACGATTGCTGGATACTCGCCATTGGGGTCGCTCCCTGGTGATGGTTGTCGCTTCGCAACCGCGATTATCATCAGGACGAGCGTCCCCGCCTATCCGCTTCACCCCCGAATCAGGCCAATTCTGCGACCAACATGCGTGCACACTGGGACCTGCACCCAACACGGTTCGCGACCAAGACCTCGAGCCGGGCGAGGGTGGCGGTCTGCGCATTCGCCAAGGTGTCGCACCCGACAGGCGGATCTCGATCGAGGACCGAGAGATGCGCCACGGCCGCAAGAGCCGCTCGAAGCGGTTTGACGGCTACAAGGAGCACATCGCCAGGGACCTCGACGTTCCAGCCATCGTCGCTTGCGCGGTCACGCCCGCCAATCGACCCGAGGAAGAAGGGGCAGCGCCTATCCTGGAAGACATCGAGCATCAGGGCTTCGCGCTGGCCGAGGTGCACATCGACCGCGCCTACGTGAACAGCCCCGTCGTGACCTCGGTGCTCGCCAGTGGTGGCGAGGTGTTCGCGAAACCCTGGGCGCTGCGATCGCGCACCCCCGGACTCTTCTCCAAGGCCGCCTTCCGCATTGATCTGCGCTCCAAGACGATCACGTGTCCCGCCGGCGAAGTGGAGGCCTTCGAGCCCGGCGAGACGGTTCACTTCGATCCTGAGGCCTGCGGTGCTTGCTCCATGCGTGCCAGTTGCACGCAGGCCGCAAGCGGCAGCGGTCGCAGCGTTTCGATAGCGAAGGACGAGGCGCTCCAAAAGAAGCTTCGAAAGCTGCAGGTCACGGCAGCAGGCCGAGAGCAGCTCCGCGAGCGCGTCGCCGTCGAGCACAGCCTCGCCCACATCGCGGCACGCAAGGGCGCACGGGCCCGCTACCTGGGCGTGCGCAAGAACCTCTTCGACCTGCGACGCTCCGGTGCAATCCAGAACCTTGAGGCGCTGCATCACATCCACAGGGAGGCCGCGTAAGTGGTCATGTTTGGACGACTTTCAACCCGTTCGGCGCTCTAGCGGTCTGCTACGACGGCTTCGGGATCAAGAAGCTCAGCGGACCGAAGCCCGGGGTCGACGCGGTGCTCGACCATATCCATGGTTTCCGGTGCGGTCGGAAGCGGCGGCTCTGGAGACGTCCTGTTCGCGCGACACGGCCTCGCGGGGCCTCTCAACGATGGGAGTACCTGTCTTCGGGTCAGCCCACTTCGATGACCGTTGCGTTCCGCCCGACTGGCCCTCCGGCGTCCTCTGGAAGGGCCGGAAGCAGAGCACCCATGAAGTGGACGTACGCGAAGAACGGGATCGCGCCCACCGGGACGTTAGCGTTCCCGACGTCGTGCGGCCGCGCGGTGGTGCGCGTCTTTGCGCCGTTTCGATGATCAGCGGGCGGCGAGCCTCGGTGAGCATGGCGGCGAGCCGGCCGAGCAGCGACAGCAGCTCGCCGGCATCGGCCGCAGTGGCGAGCCCGAGTCGCTCGAGCGCCTCGACGCAGGCCTCACAGGCCTCGGCGCGAGCGCCGCGGAGGCGCTGCGCGCGATCGGCGCTCGTGCGAGCGGCGCCCTCGCTCAGCTGAAGGAACGCGGACTGGCTGGCGCGGCGGAGCTGATCGCTCAGCGGCCCGTAGCCGCGAGGCAGCTTCTTGGCGAGCGCATCGGCCTTGGTGAGCGCCTCGAGCCCGACCGCATACGCGTCGAGCCCGTGATGAGGGAACTGCGTGTAAGGGGGCGCCTTGTGGTTGGGGCGGTGGGTCATGCCCTGAAACGGCGCAGGCGCCGTGACGAAGCCCTCGCGCCCAGCACTCACGAATTGCGAGGCGCGGCCCGCGAGGGCTACGGCGCGGGGGCGTGCGCCAAGAGGCGTGACCCACCGCCCCAACGGCAAGGCGGCGAGGCCGAGCCGCGATGCCGAGGCCGAGACCGAGCATCGAGTACAGAGATCGAGTCCGAGTCCGAGCACCGCAGCCGACATCGGCATCGGCATCGGCATCGGCATCGGCATCGGCGTCGGCATGTCGGCCTCCCGCGTCGGCCCACGGTGGACGCGCCGCCTTAGGATGCGTCGAAACCTCGTGGTGTTGCCTTGCGCGCGGTGGACGTGAGGGCGGACGATGCCGGGCATTAGGCGTCCGGCGCCCAGGAGACCAAAGCTCGTGCATCGGTTGGCCCCGTCTCCCCGACTGCGAGCCGTCTCGAGAGCGAGTCGAGTCTCGAACCGAGTCGAGTCCCAAACACCGAATCCCGATACCGAGTCCCGAGACCGAGCTCGAATCCGACGCCGAGCCCGAATCCGAGTCCGGCGTCGGAAGCGGGTCGCGATGAGGGTGCTCGGCATCGGCCCGCGACCCCACGACCCCCTATGATGCTCGGCATGTCGCTGAGCGAGCGTGATCTGACCGAGCGGCTGCTCGTGGACGCGGGGATCGGCCCGGGGATGCGGGTGCTCGACGTGGGCTGTGGCCGCGGTGAGGTCTCGCTGCTGCTCTCGCAGCTGGTCGGGGAGAGCGGGGCGGTGGTGGCGATCGATCGGGACGCGCACTGGCTCGGGGTGGCGCGCGAGCGGGCCCGTGAGGCGGGCGCGGCGAACGCGAGCTTCGTGGTGGCGGACATGAGCGACCTCCCGAAGGAGCTCAGCGGGCTCGACGCGGCGGTCGGGCGGCGGGTGCTGATGTATCAGGCCGATCCGGTGGGTGCGGTGCGTGGGGTGGCCTCTGCGGTGCGGCCTGGCGGGCTCGTGGTGTTTCAGGAGCACGACGCGTCCATGGTCCCGGCGAGCGTGGCGCGGCTGCCGCTCCACGCGCAGGCATGGCGTGGATCTGGCGCACGGTGGAGCGCGGGGGCGAACCTTCATATGGGCTTCGATCTGTGGGCGGTGCTGGGAGCGGCGGGGCTGGAGGTGCAGCAGGTCCGCGCGGAGGCCATCGTGCAGACGCCGGACGCGCGGCACCCCACGGCGGGGATCGTGCGCGCCATCCTCCCGCGCATCACGGGCGCCGGCGTCGCGACCGAGGCCGAGATCGACGTCGAGACCCTCGACGCGCGCCTCGAGGCCGAGCTGCGAGGTTCCGGCGCGACCTACGTCGGCGATATGGTCTTCGGCGCGTGGGCGAGGAGACCCTCGGCTGCCTCCGGGGCGCCCGAGTGAAAGCGGGAGCCGTGACAGAACACCCGACCCTGCTCAGCAGGGTGGGGTGTCTTGTCACACTTTGGGGCGCATTGCGGTGGTAGCGGCCGTGAGGTCAGCGCCAACCCATTGAAGTTGCGTCGCCGCGGCCCGGGAGGCTCGAGCGCGATGGACAGGAGGGCACACCCTGCTGAGCAGGTGGGGGTCGCTGTCACTCGGCCCGCGCCCGGCCCCCCGCGCAGTCGGCCTCGGCGTCGGCATCGGAATCGGCGTCGGCATCGGAATCGGCGTCGGCATCGGCATCAGCATCAGCATCGGCGTCGGCATCGGCATCGGCATCGGCGTCGGGCGTTGGCGTTCTTGGCGTTGGCGTCGGCGTTGCCTCGCCCGCGCGGGTCAGTCCACCCGGGATGCAATAGTCCGGGTTCTCGGGGTCGTCGCCGTACACCCGCGCCCAATACATCCCGGTGGGCTGCCCCATCAAGGTGATGAGCTCGTCGTCGTCCGCGGAGTAGGAGCCGGTCACGTAATCGCCCGTGAGCTGGGAGTAGATCTCGAGCTCGAGATCGCCTTCGGCCTGCAGGAAGTTGAGCGTGATCGTCGTCGTGCCGCTGACCGAGAACTCGAACCAGTCGACGTCACCAGTGCAGATGCTGAGGTCGCAGTAGTCGGTGTCGAACGCGAGCGTGACGGCGCTGCTCGAGCCGTTGTTGGGCTCTTCGGCGTCGGTGACGCACGCGCAGATGCCGCAGTCCTCGAAGCACGTGTCGCAGTCCTCGTTGAGCGAGCAGCTTCCGTCGCCGCAGGCGGGGCACGAGCCGCAGTCGAGCTCGCAGGTCACACACGTCTCGCTCGCGTCGCAGGTGCCGTCCCCGCAGTCGTCGGTGCAGGGGCAGTCGGCGGGGCAGCCGTCGCAGGTCTCGTCTCCGGAGCACAGGCCGTCGCCGCATTCAGCGCCCGACTGCGCCGCCGCCGCCCAGCGCCCCCGTCGCTCACGAAGGCGCCACCGGCGCCGCCCTCGGGGTCCCCGCGCCCTCGCCGCTCGAGCCGCCCGAGGAGATGGGATCGGTGCTGACGCAGGCGCCCGCTGCCAAGCCGACGAACAGCGCACACGCCCGCGCGAACATCGCGCCCATCATAGCCCACCCGCCGCTCACGGCGCGAAGGGGATGTCCCCGGTGCAGGTGAAGGAGCCACGGCCGCTGCGCGGCTCGGCCCAGAAGCGGTACGGCGTGTACCAGAAGCCCGCCTCCATTTGGACGCTGGCCTGGCGCCACGCCCCCACCAGGTACCCGAAGTCTCGGAGCGAGCGCTGATCGATGCTGCCGCCCATGAGGTCGAAGAAGGTCCACTCCTGCATGTACATCGACTGCAGAGAGTCGTCGGTCACCAGGTACGCGAAGCGCGCGCCCATCCCCGTCATGAGGGCCGACGTGTTCCGAAAGTTCGTGTGCGTGTGGTCCGCGCACGGGTCGTACAGGATTCGATCTTCGGGCACGCCGCCCTGGCAGTGGGCGAGGAAGCCGAGCATGAAGGCCTCGATCAGATCGCCGTGCACCGCGCCGCCGCTCCCGGAGACCAGCGGCGCGACCCCGCCCTTGTAGGCCTCGGAGATGCGCTGCGCGCGGACCACGTTCACGTCGAGGATCTCCAGCTGGCGAGGGGAGAGCTCGACGCACGGCTCGCCCGGCAGCCAGTGCAGCAGCACGCTCTCGTTCTGGTCTGGCGAGCCGAAGCCGAACGTCCCGGCGACCGCGTAGGGGTAGCGCTCGAGCTCGGCGCTCGCGGCGCCGGCGTACGAGCGGAGGGTGCGAGCGTTCGCCCGAGCCGCGGCGCGGCGCACCTCGTCGGGCAGCTCGCACGCGAGCTCCATGGGCACCTTCGCCCCGCGCGCGAGCGGAGGACCGTCCGCGAGCTGCTGATACACGGCCGCTCGCGCGAGCAGCGCTGCGGAGGCGCCCGCGTCGGGGTACCCGCACCCGGGCAGGGGCGCCTCGACGCCGATGACGCGCTCGGTGCCCGCCGAGTACGCGACTCGCGAGAAGCAGCCGACCGGGACGGTCTCGGGAAGGAGACGTGCTTGCGCGCGTCGACGTCGGTCGTGCCGTACTCCCAGCCTCCGTCGCACGCCCGCTCGAAGTCGAAGTCGGGCGGAGCGTAGCCCCCGATAGGGCCCTGCTGCGGGTTCTGGGGCGCGGGATCGCGCGACCAACAGGCGCACGCGATCGTCGCCGCCGACAGCGCCTTCAAGCTGAGCTTCGTCATGGCGTGAAATCGAGCTGGGCGAAGAAGCGTCGCATCGAGCGGAAGTACTCCCCGCGGTCGAGGTGGATGGCGTGGCTGCCAGGGAACCAGTGCAGCTTGGGGCGATCCCAGTGGTCCCACAAGAGGCGCGCGTGGCGAGGGGGGGCGAGGCGATCTCCCACGCCGCCGATGATGAACAGGCGCTCCTTCGCGAGCTTGGGCGGGAAGCTGAGCGGGGAGGAGATGGCGAGCATCTGCCGGGCGGCGCGGATGTCCTTGCCGACGACGGCGAGCGACGCGCGGATGACCGACGCGATCGGCTCCCACTCGAGGATGAGATCCGCGAGGCTCACCACGGGGACGTTCGGGATGGCGAACTCGAGCCGCTCTTCCGCGCACGCGAGCAGGCTGGTCGCGAGCCCGCCCAGGCTCATGCCCGTCACGCCGACGCGCGGCACGCCGGCGTCGAAGAGCGTGTCCATCAGGATGCGGATGTCGAAGATCGCCTGCGCGAAGGCCTCGTTGATGCGGTTCGTGCCGCCCGCGAAGAACCCGTGCCCCGAAAACGGCGACATCGCGGTCTGACGCTTGCCGTGGAACGGCATCGTCACCAGCATCACGTCGAAGCCCGACTTGTACAGCCAGGGGATGGCGAAGAACCACTCGTTGAAGTGGTAGAGGTCGGCGGAGAACCCGTGGATGGCGAGGATGGTCGCGCGGGGACGCCCGTGGTGCCTCCAGTGGCGCGCGTGCGCGAAGCGGTTCTTCGACAGCGCGAGGTAGCGCTTCGCCTCCTTCGGGTTGAGCGGCTCGAAGGGGCTCTCGAAGCGGATATCTTCGCAGCTGCCATCGGTCGGAGAGAACAGCGGGGACTTGGCGGGGCGGCGCAACATGGGGATGCTCCGCGGCGGTCGCACGAACACCCGCGCGGCGTCGCCCGTCGACGCGAGGTCGGCGTAGAGCTGGCGATCACGCAGCGCGCGGTACAGGCCGAGTGGGTTGTAGCCGAGCGGCAGGGCCATCGAGCCGACGAGGGTGGCGCCGAGCGTGCGCAGGACGACGTCTCCCGCGGCGGCGGCACTGACCTGGAGCTTCTCCGGGGTGGTCAGCGAGAACGGCTCGGGCTCGCGCGCGAAGTCGAGCGGCAGCGCGTCCCACCACGGCGAAGAGGTGTCGTGACGCGGGGCCGACGCACACGCCGTGAGCGCTCGGTGCGAAAACTCGCTGGCGCGCGTCATGGATGCCTAGACGTTAGCAAACTCAGCGAAACAGCGCGTGCTTTCCGAGGGCGCCCGGGGGGACGAGGTCGTCCGGACCGGCCTGTTTCTTGACGACGACGGAGCCGTCCTTCGAGACCGATCGCGCGAGCGTCGTCGTGCGCTGGGGGTCGGGTCGACCTTCGTCGAGCTCGACGATCGCGTGCGGCACGACCAGCGGGCAGGTCGGCGCATCGGTGAGGACGCACAGCAGCTCGAGGGTGGTCCGCGTGGTCTTCGCGGCCTCGGTGGAGGTGACCTCGTAGAGCACGCTCACCACGTCGCTCCTGCCCTCCAGCGGGCGCAGGATGCGCAACGGCTTCGCCTCTCGACCCTCGAGCTCGCCGAGCGGGCGGAGCCGGCCGCGCACGTCGGCGAGCGCCCACGCCACCGACTCGGAGCCTGCCGCCACGCGCACGACCTCGATCGCGCGATCGGCGGGGTCTCCCCCCTCGAGCGGCAGGGGCGCGCACGAGCCGTCCGCGTCCTTCGGGAGACCGAGCGCGGCGCGCTCCCCGAGCAGGCAATCGCAGGCCTCCCGCAGCGTCGCGAACGAGCGATCGCAGACGCGAGGCGCCGGCGGGGGCGCGGGCGATGGGGCGCCCAGCGCGGCGAGGCGCTGCTCGACGGTGCGGTTCGGCCGCAGCGTCAGCGACTCGGCGTACGACTTCGCAGCTGCGGCCTTGTCGCCACGCGCCTCCTCGATGCGGCCGCGGTTGTAGAGCATCTGCGCGCGGGGCTTCGGATCGGTCGCCAGCTCGAGGCCCTGCGAGGTGGCCCTGGACGCGAGCTCGAGATCGCCCGCCTGGAACGCGGCCCAGCCGAGCTCGGAGAAGGCCATCGGGGACGGGGCCTGGGCCTCGGCGGCCTCGCGGAACGCGGCGGTCGCCTCCTTCCACTTGCCGTGGCTCGCGAGCGCGCGGCCCCGCGCGAGCGACGCGGCGGGCCCCTGACCGCTGGCCGTCGCCGCCGCGGTCGCGCCAGCCGACGCGCTCGCTTCGAGCGGCGCGGCGGTCGTCACAGGCGGGCTCGTGCCCGACGCGGACGACGTGGCAGAGCCGCCGCTCGGTCCGCACGAGAGGGCCGCCATCACCCCCCCGATCAGCGCAGCCCTCGGGTGCACGTCAGGCTCGCTTCGTCAGCACCTCGGCGCCGACGTACGGGCGCAGCACCTCGGGGACGAGCACGGTCCCGTCCTTCTGCTGGTATTGCTCGAGGATCGCGACGAGCGTGCGGCCGACCGCGAGGCCCGAGCCGTTCAGCGTGTGCACCAGGCGCGGCTTGCCCTTGGGCTCCGCCCGGTAGCGGATCTGCGCGCGCCGCGCCTGGTAGTCACCGAAGTTCGAGCAGCTCGAGATCTCGCGGAAGACCTTGTCGCTCGGCAGCCAGACCTCGAGGTCGTAGGTCTTCCTGGAGCCCGCCCCGAGATCGCCTGCGCAGAGCACGACGGTGCGGTAGTGCAGCCCGAGCTTCACCAGCACCTGCTCGGCGTCTCGCGTGAGCCGCTCGAGCTCCTCGTCGCTCTTCTCCGGCGTCGCGAACTTCACCAGCTCGACCTTCTGGAACTGGTGCTGGCGGATGAGCCCGCGGACGTCACGGCCGTGGCTCCCGGCCTCGGCGCGGAAGCACGGCGTGTACGCCGCGTACGACAGCGTGAGCTTGTCGCCCTCGAGGATCTCCTGCGCGTGGAGGTTGGTGACCGGGACCTCGGCGGTCGGGATCAAGTACAGGTCGTACCCGCGCTCGGGATCGGCCTTGTAGGTCTTGAAGAGATCGTCTGCGAACTTGGGGAGCTGGCCGGTCCCCATCAGGGCCGTGTCCTTCACGAGGAACGGGGGCAGGACCTCGGTGTAGCCGTGCTCGCGGGTGTGCAGGTCGAGCATGAAGCTGATGAGCGCGCGCTCGAGGCGCGCGGCGGCCCCGAACAGCACGGTGAACCGCGGGCCCGAGAGCTTCGCGGCTCGCTCGAAGTCGAGCAGCCCGAGGGCCTCGCCCACCTCCCAGTGCGGCTTCGGGGTGAAGTCGTACTCGCGAGGCTGCCCCCACGTGCGCACGACCTGGTTGCCCTCGGCGCCTTCGCCGTCGGGGATCGACGGATCGGGCGTGTTGGGGATCCCGAGCAGGCGTTGCTCGAGGTCGGCCTCGAGCTCGCCGAGCGTCTTCTCGAGCGCCTTCACTTCGTTCGAGAGCGTCTTGAGCTCCTCACGGCGCGCGGCGAACTCGGGCGAGCTCTTGTCCGCCTTGGCCATGGCGTTCGAGGCGGCGTTGCGCGCCGCGGCCTTGGTCTCGCTCTCGAGGATGGCTTGCCGCCGCTTCTGGACGAGCTCCGCCACGGGCTCGAGCTGGGCGGCCCACGCGGGGTTCCTCCGTACGAGGGCGGCGCGGACTTCGTCGAGGCGATCGGCGACGTGACGGGGGTCGAGCATGCGCCTCTTTCCCCCGAGAGGCTCAGGGGGTCAAGACGACCCAGACGGGCCGGCGCCGCGCGGCCTGACGGGCTTCGTCAGTCGATGGTCGGTGAGCACGCGCCGATGCAGTCTCGACAGCCGGGGCACGAGCTCGTCGCGCAGTCGTCGCAGATCGAGTTGGGCGGGCAGGGGGTGAGCCGGGGCCGCAGCGCTGAGCGCACAGGCCCACGGAGAAGATGCAGACGTCCTGGCCCGCGCTCGAGCCGCAGTCGGCGTGATCGTCGCAAGCGATCGGGGGCGGCGGATCGAACGGCAAACACCCGGGCGCGCAGTCGTTGCAGAACGGGCAGGACGACGTGGCGCACGGATCGCACACGAACCCCTCGCTGCAGCCTTGCATCGGGCCACACCGGTCGATGCACGCACCTGTCCCGAACTGGCAGAGCTGCGTCGGCGCACAGTCGGTGTGGTCGCTGCAGAGCGACGTCCCGGAGAGCGTGGTGGTGGTGGTGGGAGAGGAGCTCGTCGTCGGCGACGCTCCGCTGCCGTCCCCGCCGTTGCCTCCTTGGCCTCCCTCGCCCCCGCCCGGCTCGTAGACGACGTTCGCGCCACAGGCGGCCGTCGAGAGGATCGACAAGACGAGCGTGACGGACCCCAGACCTCGCATGGCCGCCAGTCTAACAGCGTCGCCCTGGATCAGGGCCTCCCGTCACTGGACGAAGTAGTCCGCGGCCAGCAGCCCGCGCCGCCAGATCTCCAGGACGTGGCTGACGTCGAGCTCGGCGGTCACCGTGACGGTGGTCACCCCCTTCTTCGTGGTCGTCGTCTTCTCCACCTTCGTGGCGTGGCCGAGCACGACGAGGCCGTCCTCGGGCTGGGGGGTAAGCTCGGGCGCGTCGGCCAGCCGCAGCAGTAGCGAGACCTTCCAGATCTCGTCGCGCTTCTTGCATTGCGAGTCGTATTGGATCTTGCCGTCGGGGCCGACCTTGTCGGGCTTGTCAGCGTCTTTGCAGTCGTAGAGGACCCCGGTCTTCTTCTGCTCGCCCCCGAGCGATATCGCGAGCGCGCCCAGGTTGGGCTTGTCGAGCTTCACGACCGTGACGGGCACCCCGAACACCGACTGGCCGAGCGAGACGAGCCGCGCGGGATCGGCCGGGGCCTCCGCCGTGAGCGTCGACGGCTCGATGGCCCGGACGGGGATGCGCGCCTCGAGATCGCGCGCCGCCTTCACGCGCCGCTCGAGCTCTTCGAGCCGAGCCGGCGCGAGCGGCGTGAGCACGATGCCCGCGGGGAGCGCCTCGGGGTCTTGCCACGTGGGGAGCCCTTCGGAGCAGGTGACGTCGAGCTCTTCTTGTGGGGAGAGCGCGGGTCGCAGGAACGGGGCCTGCTCGGACCGCTGACTCTGCAGGTAGTAGACCGTCTCGCGGTTCGCCTTCGCGAACGCGTCGAAGAGCGCGAGCTCCATCGCGTGGCGCGTGGCCACCGCCTCGGGGTACGAGCGCTCGAGCTGGCTTCGCAGCTGCACCAGCCCGCCCAGGTGTCGATACGGGTTCGGGTCAGCGCCGAGGCGTGACCGCTCCGACTCGAAGAGAGCTGCCGCCTCGGCGCGCTTGAGCTCCGTCGCGTCGAAGCGCGCCTGGCACGCCTCGAAGTGCTCCCGCATCGCGGCGGCGAGCGTCAGGGCCCCGAAGGTGACGTGACGGCTGCCGGGATCCGTGGGGAGGCGGTCCCAGCCGGGGAGCCACCTCGGGTCGGGGTTGGCCATGAAGGCCCGGGGGTTCTTCGCGTCGAGGTCCTTCGGGTCGTAGCCGGTGCGCCGCTGGAACGAGTCCGCGCACGCCGCGAAGTACACCGAGCAGGTCGCGGCGTTGGTGTCTTCGGTCGTCCAACCCTCGAAGGCCGCCATGACGGCGGCGGCGCGCTCGGCGTCCGAGGGCACAGGGGGCGGCTCGGGGCCGTTCGGCTGCGAGGGGCACCCGATCGCGGCCAGCGCGCTCAGGCAGAGCGCTGCGACCGCTGCCGCGGGTCGCTTCGGGCGTGGCGCCTTCGCGCGAGGATCGGAGCGCGGCTTCGCCTTCACCGGTTCACCCGCCATGGCCAGCCTTCCATCGATCCATGGCCCGCCGGTCTCGCTTCGTCGGTCGCCCCGCGAGGTACGCGGGCGCGGCGGTGCGCAGCTCCTCGAGCGTGCGCTCGCGCCTCGTGCGGCCGGCCTCGGTCTCACAATAGAGCTTCGCCGCGTCCGCGCCCTTGCCGCGCTTGTCGGAGACCGCGACGACGAGGACCTCCCACGTGAGCTGCTCCTTCACGATCTCCAACGTCACCCCCGCGCTCACCGACTGTCCGGCCTTCGTCCGCTGCCCCTGCAGCTTCACGTGGCCCGCGCCGATGGCCTCGGTCGCTTGCGACCGCGTCTTGTAGAAGCGCGCGGCCCACAGCCATTTGTCCAGCCGCACCTTGGCCGGTCCGACCGGGGTCTCGGGTTCGTCCACCAGAGGGGCATGGTAGCAAGCCCTCCCCAGCGAGCGACAACACCCGCGGACAAGCTGTTACGCTTCGTCGCGTGCGCTACTGTGAGAGGTGCGGGGCGGCCTTTCGCTTCGCGAAGACGTGCCCCCGCGATGGGGTCCCCCTCGTAGCGGGCGCGGTCGATCCCCTCCTTGGCCGGGTGCTCGGCGGGCGCTATCGCATCCTCGATCGCATCGGCGCCGGAGGGATGGGGCAGGTCTATCGGGCCGCGCACACGCGCATCGCGTGCGTCTTCGCGGTGAAGGTCGTGTGGGGCGACTTCGCCTACGACCCGCAGATGCAGATCCGCTTCCTTCGGGAGGCCGAGGTCGCCAGCTGTCTCCAGAGCCGCCACATCGTGCGGGTCGTGGACTTCGCGGAGGAGGCGGGCTCCCTGCCGTACTTCGTGATGGAGTACCTCGACGGCCCCACGCTCTACGACGTCGTCGCTCGCTCGGGGCCGCTCGCCCCACCTCGCGCCGCGGAGATCGCGATGCGCATCGCCCGGGGCCTGTCTCACGCCCACGAGCGCGGCGTCGTCCACCGCGACCTGAAGCCCGAGAACATCGTGCTCGTGACCGAAGAGGACGAGCCCGACATCGTGAAGATCCTCGATTTCGGGGTCGCCCGGATGCGCGACGAGGAGCGCCTCACCGGGTTCGGCGTCACCGTCGGAACGCCCATGTACATGGCCCCCGAGCAGCTCGCCGCGGGGGAGCTCGATGGACGCGCGGACCTGTACGCGCTCGGCATCGTGCTCTTCGAGATGCTCTCCGGTGCTCCTCCCTTCACGGCGCGGGGCCTCCAAGAGCTCGCGCGCCAGCACATGCAGCAGCCGCCGCCGAGCCTGCGATCTCGGCTGGCGCCGACCGACACCGTCCTGCTCGACGACGTCGTGCGCCGCCTCCTGGCGAAGGATGCGAACGATCGTCCGGCGTCCGCGAAGGACGTCATCGACGCGATCCAGCGGGCGCTGGCGCCAGGGTCGAGCTCGCATGGCACGCCGTCGCGCCGCAGCCCGATCCCCTCTGCGATCTCCGCCGACCTCCAGACCGTCATCTTGCAGGGCGCCCCCCGCTACAACGCGGGTGATCACGCGGGTTGCTACGCCCTGTACCGCTCGGTCGCGGAGCGCATCGTCGGCGCCGGCGCCGGGCTCGCGGCGGTGGACGCGAGGCTCCGCGCCGCCCTCTCACGCGCAGCGACCCGCCAGAGCCCCACCGACGCGGCCTGGGAGATGCGGTACGGGTTCGACGACGTGCTGAGCGCGCCGGCGATCCCGCTCGGTCAAGGCGCCCTCATCGACGAGCTGGCGGCGTACGGCAGCGTGGTCCAGGGTCGCGAGACCCAGGGGCAGTTCGAGGTCGTGGGGGACTATCAGATCGCGTTCGCGCGCGCCCTCGCTGCGCGCCTGAGGAGCGACCCCCAATACGCAGCGCAGGCCCTGGCGCTGGAGGACGCGGCGAAGCGCGCCTCTGACGCGGGCGGCGGCCAGCAGGCGGTCCACATCCTCGACCCGCTCTTTGCTCGGCTGCGAAGCGGGGCGGACACCGCGCTCGCGGTGCCGCCGAGGCCGTCGCTCCCGCCCCTGTCGGCGTCGTTCGCGGTCAGCGACGGCGTCCGCCATGCGCTCGTTCGGGCGATCCGCGCGGGGGCCCCCGTCTATGACAACGGGCAGCCCGACGTGTGTGAGCGCATCTACCGCCAGGTCGCCTCGGAGCTCGTCGCCCAGGCCGTCGACGGGGATCCTGTCTCGACGACGCTGCGCAGGGCGCTCAACGACGCCACCGGCCGTCCCCCCGCGGAGGCTGCGTGGGTGTTCCGACGCGCCTTCGACGCGCTCCTGGCGACCTCCTGATGATGCCTCCCTGGTCCCGGCTCGCTGCTGTCGGCTGCGTCACGCTCGCGCTCGGATGCGGCGGGGGTGACGCAGGCGCGCCCTCGGCCAGCGCGAGCGCGTCGTCGTCCGCGTCGCTCGCGGCGCCCGTCACCACCACCTCCTCGCCGCTCGCGCCTACCGGCACGGCGAGCGCGGCCCTGCCCGACGCGATCTCCGGCGCCTCGACGCCGTACACCGGGCCGCCCGTGCTGGGGGAGGGCAAGCTCGACGGCGACGCGCTCAGGGCCCACAACCGCGAGCGGCTCAAGGGGGACACCTCCCCCGTCATCGCGCTGACCGGGGCCGACCCTGTCGCCCTCGGCAAGCGCCTGTGCGAGGCCGTCGTGCCCAGGCGGCCGCCCGGCGTGCCGGTGCTCGTGAAGCCGAACATCGGCGGCTTCGACTCGATCAAGGACCCCGACAAGAGCGGCGGCGACGACGGCGTCGCCGGGAGGGTGACGAACCCTGAGTTCGTGCGCGGCGTCATCCAGTGCCTCAAGGAGCGAGGGCACACGAAGATCACCGTCGCCGACGGGTGGGGCGGACCCCACTCGTATTGGGAGAAGCTCGTGGTCGTGTCGGGCTTCGCGGAGATGGCCCGGCAGGAGGGTGTCCCGCTCGTGTGCATGTGCGACGACGGGACCTTCGACGTTCAGGGCGACAAACCGGGCAAGCCGTTCGCCGTCACCGGCATGGGCAAGACGCGGGTGCCCACCCTGCTGCTCCCGAAGGTGCTCGCGGAGCACCTGTCGGGTGGGCTCTTCGTGGAGGTGCCCAAGCTCAAGGCGCACCGGTTCTCGGTCGTCTCGCTCGGCATCAAGAACCTCCAGGGCGTCGTGATGTCGAGCGTCGCCGCGCCCGCGCACCGCCAGAAGTTTCGCATGCACGAGGAGCTGAGGGAGTACCTCGAGGGCAAGAAGGCCGGGGCCGAGGATCGCGCGCTGTACGTGCGTTCGCTGGACCTCTTCGCGCAGCGCATCGTCGACGTGCTCGAGGTCGCGACGCCCGACGCGGTCTTGCTCGAGGGGACGCCCGCGATGATGGGCGACGGCTTTCAGCAGATGGTCCCGGTGACCCCGAGCATCGCGATCGGCGGCACGAACGTCGTGCGGGTCGATCAGGCGGGCTCGATGTTCCTCGGCGCCTGGGAGAACGACAAGCTCGCGCGCGGCCTCATGGGGCGCAAGAGCTCACCCTTGATCGAGGTCGCCGCCAAGCGTCTCGGGCTCGACCTCTCCTCCACCCAGATCGAGGGCGAAGCCGCCGACCTCGTGCGGGCAGGCCGCCCCTTCGTGTTCAAGGCCCTCGCGCCGTTCTCCCTCGCCGGGACCGAAGGGACGACGGGGCAGACGCCCGCGCCGAAGCCCTCCGGCGCGAAGGTGGCGAGCGCCGCAGCGGTCGGGGCCGACCCGATCAAGCTCGACGGCGCGCTCGACGAGGCGGCGTGGTCGCGAGCCAAGGTGCTGGAGTTCTCCACCGACTGGAAGGGAGGGGTGACCGGCGTGACGACGAAGGTCCGCTTCCTCTGGTCGCCCGACGCGCTCTTCGCGGGCTTCGAGCTCGAATCTGCGGGCTTCAACACCGACACGACGAAGCCCACCGATCGGGATCGGCCGCGCCTCTACCAGGAAGACTGCGTCGAGCTGTTCCTCGCGCCCGACAGCAAGCAGCGGAGCCGCTACTTCGAGATCGAGGTCGGTCCGTTCGGTCACTTCCTCGACTTGTCCATCGATCGCGGCGCCAAGAAGGAGGACGTCGGCTGGAGCAGCGGGCTCACCGTCGGCACGCGCCGCGACGTGGCGGCGTCGCGCGGCACGATCGAGGTTCGCCTCTCCGCGCCGGAGATCAAGGCCGCGCTCAAGAGCGGCGGCGAGCTCGGCCTCGCGCTCTACCGCATGGAGGGCAAGGCTGACCGGCGGTACCTCGCGTGGAGCCCGACCCTGACGGACAAGCCCAACTTCCACGTGCCCGAGCGCTTCGGGACCCTCTCACTGGAGTGAGCGGCCGAGCGCCGTTCAGCGGCCTCAAGCCGGCTGCGTGCCCTGCTTGGCGGAGCCCTTCGGTGTCCGGCGCAGCAAGAGCCTCGGATCGCGCAGCCGGGCGAGCACCCACCTCACCTCGTCGTCGCTGAGGTACGCCGCGTACGAGGCGATCATGATCGACGAAAAGATCGGGATGATCATGGTGACGTCGATCCCGACGTGGAACGAGATGCCCCACAAGATGAACCACGGCCTCAGGCGCTTGAACCAGACCCCGAACGGGAAGAGCAGCTCCAGCGCGAGGGTCATGTAGGTCAGGAAATAGATGAGCGGTCGAAAGTCCACGTAGACCGGCCACTCTGCGAACACCGGCGACGCGAGCACGTCGCGCAGCGCCATCCCGTTGCGCCAGCGCTCGTTGGCCACCTTGGCGACGGTCGAGGCGATGTAGACGTACGCGATCTGCAGCCCGACGAGGCGCTGGCCCCACATCGTGGCGGCGGGCGCGAGCGCGCCCGAGCGCCCGCGCAGCCACGCGTCGACGCTCCACTTGTGGCCCAGCGGCGCGAACGCGGCGAGGAAGACCTGGATCATGAAGAGCCGGTCGCCGCTGTTGAGGATGAACGGGTTGCGAAACTGCAGGGCCGCGTGCGTGTACGCCAGGACGAGCGCCGCGACCCTCGGCTTGAAGCCGACGAGCAAGGCCACCGACGCGACCGCGAACGCGCCGCCGACGAGGTCGACGACCGCGGCGCTCTTGGGCGCCCAATAGAAGGGCGTGAGCCACAGGAAGCGGTCGTATTGCACGACGGCCGTCGGGATGACGCCGGTGTCGGAGTAGAAACGGTGCAGGTTCCAGACGATCCCGACGGCCTGCCACACGGCGACGAGGCCGAGCGTCACCCGTAGGATCGCCGCGCCCGAGCCGTCCGTCGGGGCCGCGAAGAAAAAAAGGTACAGCCGCTCGGCGCGCTCGCGCCAGGGAGGTCGCGCGGGCGTGGTCACAGGCCCCCCTCGTCGGCCTCACGAGGCGCCACCACGTCTCGCATGCGGCGGGCCTCGGGGAACTCGATCGGCGCGCTCCCGAGAGCGCAAGACTTCGAGAAGAGCACGGTCTTCGAGGGCTTCCGCTTGACCTTGCCGGCGTCGTCCTTGACCTCGTGCAGGTGGTTGACCGCGCGCACGGCGCGCAGCTCGAGCCCTTGCTCCTTCGAGGTGCGACAGAACCACTCGAGGTAGTGGGTGCCCCACCGCTTGCGCTCGCCGAGCTCGGTGAGCTTGCCCTGGATCTTGCGGATCCGGACGTCACGGATGCGTTCCTTCAGCGAGCGGTCGTGGGCGTCGGTGGACGAGAGCAGGACCGTGGACCCGTCCATGCGGACCCCCTCGACCGTGACGTTGGTCGCGCCCGGGGGCTTGCCGAACATCCCCCAGGAGTTCGTCATGCGCATGCCCTCGTCGTAGAAGCCGAACACGTAGAGGAACGGCTTCTTGAAGTCCTTCGTGGCGCCCCCGACGAGCATCGCGAACAGGTGGTAGATCGTGAAGGCCGTCAGCGCGCCGCGGATCCAGCGATCTCTGCGGCCGAGCTCGCGGTAGAGCTTCGGCGGCTCGAGCGAGGACGCCTCGGCCGTGTCCGACGCGTCCGTGTCCGACGTCGAGGCGACCTCGGAGGACGGCTCTTCCGTCGCCGGCGCGTCGTCGTCGGTCGTCTGGGTCGTCTCGGGCGAGCCCACTGAGGCGAAGTCGTACCACCTCTTCGGGTCGGAAGCTGATATGTAGCGTGAGCCTCACGTACCGTCATGACGTCGGTGCTTTATCCGGGTGATCGCGTAGCTCGTCGCTTCCTTCTCCAGAGTGAGATCGGACGTGGGGGCCATGGCGTGGTCTTTCGTGCCCTCGACACGGAGACGAACCAGCCGGTGGCGGTGAAGGTCTTGAACGGCGACATCGCCGACCAAGACCAATACGTCCTGCGGCTGTGGCGCGAGGCCCAGTCGCTCGCCGCGCTGTGGGGAGCGAGCGTGGTGCAGGTCCACGAGTTCGACACCGACGAGCGTGGCTTCGTCTACATGGTCATGGAGCTGCTCGAGGGCGAGCCGCTCGACGTGCACCTGTACGAGCTCGAGAGCTTCGGGGACCGCATGAACCCGGCCCGGGTCATCCAGGTGCTCGAGCCCGTCGCGCACGCGCTCGGCGTCGCCCACACCAAGGGCATCATCCACCGCGACGTGAAGCCGCCCAACATCTTCCTGGTCGACGAGGTGGTCGGCGGGGGAACGCGGCTGATGGACTTCGGCCTGGCGAAGACGCCTGATTTCGAGGAGATCACCGACGTCGGGATGATCGCAGGCTCGCCGTCCTACATCGCCCCCGAGATCTGGAACAGCGCCCCCTTCGACCACCGCGTGGACATCTACTCGTTCGGCGCCGTGGTCTTCCGGATGCTCGCGGGTCAGCCGCCGTTCGTCGCCCACTCGACGCTCGAGCTGTACGAGCAGGCGACGAAGGCGCCCCGCCCGCGGCTCACCGATTTTCGCAGGGAGCTGGCGCCGGCGATCGACACCTGGGTCAGCCGCGCCCTGTCGATCGACGCGCAGTACCGGTACGGGTCGATGAGCCAGGTGTGGTCGGAGTTCCTCGAGGCGATGACGCACAGCGACACCCCGAGCCTGCGCGCCTATCGCTCGACCCAGTCGCGGCGCTGATTGATTTGGCGTCGGAACCTGAGATACGACGCTGGCGACCATAGATCTCGCTGGGTTCGGCGCTCGACCTACCGGCTCACCGGACCCGCGAAACGCGACACAGGAGCGTCCCCATGTACGTCGTCCGCTGGCAGCTGCAGGCTCGGTTCGGTCACCTCAAGGACGTGCAGAACGTCCTCCGGCAGTGGGAGTTCGACGTGGGGCAGCGGGTCGGCTGGAAAGCGTCGTCGATCCGCGTCCTGCAGGGGATGCTCGGCTCCTCGAGCAGCGCCGTCGAGCTGGAGACGCGGGCGGAGAGCCTCGCGGATCTCGAGAGCTCGTGGGCCGACATGGAGCGCAGCCCGCACCACCAGGAGGCGATGCGTTCGCTCGAGCGCTTCATCGTCAGCGGCTCGGACAGCTGGTCGGTCTACAAGGTCATCGATCTGTTCGAAGCCGACTGACGGCGACTTGTCCGTCGTGGTGTCGACCCTACGGGCCCCCGCGTGAGCGATTCGAAGTCCGCGCGGGGCCCCGGCTTGATCGCGCGTCTCGCGCTGCGGGTCGCCCGACACCCGAAGGCGCCGTGGCTGGTCACGGCGATCGGCTTTGCGCTGACGCTGCCGCTCTTGGGGGTCGGGTACTTCCTCGACGACTGGATGCACGCGTGGATCCTCCGGGGTAACAACTTCCCGGGCGGTCCACGAGGCGCTTGGGATCTGTATCGCTTCGCGGATGGCGGTGAGGGCGTCCAGGAGGCGACCCGCCAGGGCTTCTTCCCGTGGTGGTCGAGCCCCGAGCTCAAGCTGGCGTTCTTTCGACCTATCGCTTCGCTGTGGCGCGCCGCCGACCACGCGCTCTGGGGCGAGGCGCCGTTCATGCCTCACGTCGAGGCGTCGATCGTCTACGGCCTGCTCTGCTACGTCGCGGCGCGGACCTACGGGCGGGCGATCGGCGGGGTCACGGCCGGTGTCGCCGCGCTGCTCTTCGCCATCGACGACGCGCACAGCATGGTCGTCGGCTGGGTCGCGAACCGCTACGGGCTGCTCGCGGCGCTGTTCGGGCTCGCCTCCCTCGTCCTCGTCCTGCCGCGCGAGGGGCTCGCCTCGCGGACCCCGTCCGCCATCGCGCCCAGCCGCTCGCTCGCGTCTGCGGGCCTCTTCGCGCTCGCGCTGCTCTCAGGGGAGCCGGCGGTCGGCGTACTCGGTTACCTCATCGCGCTCGCCTGGTTCCACCCGCTCGGTCGAGCGACCGGGCTCCGCACCATCGCCCCTCACGGGGTCGTGTTCGTGGCGTGGGGCGCGGCCTACGCGGCCGGCGGCTACGGCGCGGGCGGCAGCTCCTTTTACGTCGATCCCCTGGGTTCACCGCTCCAGTTCTGCCTGGCCGCGATGGAGCGCCTCCCGCGGCTCGTGGTCGCGCAGCTCGGCGCGCCTCCAGCGGAGATCTGGTCGATCCTCCCCCCGAGCGGTCGCCCGCTGTACGCGCTGCTCACGATGTTGCTCGCGATCGGGCTCGTGACGCTGCTGGTCCGCTTCACGCGCGGCGACGCCGCGGCCAAGGTGCTCGGAGCCGGCGCGCTCCTGGCGCTCGTCCCTTCGTGCGCGACGAACCCGCAGGATCGCCTGCTGCTCGTCCCGGGCTTCGGCGCGCTCGGCCTCGTCGCGATGGTGTTCGTCCGCGCTTGGGAGGGCGCCGAGCTGCGCCGCCGGACGCGCGTCCTCGTCGGCGCGCTCGCCGTCGTGCACCTGGTGCTCGCGCCGCTGATGCTCCCGCTCGGCGCCTGGAACTCGCGGCTCTCGTTCCAGGGCTTCGTGCAGCGAGGCGCCGCCTCGCTGCCATCGGATGAAGGCATCCGCGACCAGCGCCTGCTCATCCTCGCCACGCCCGACCTGTTGATGACGAACTACATGCTCGTCGAGCGGATGCTCGGGCGCGGCCCCGCCCCCCGCTCGGGCAACATCCTCTCGATTCAGGGCGAGGGCTCCGCGACGCTGCTTCGCACGAGCGATCGGGTGTTCGTGATGTCGAACCCAGCCGGTCAAAACGGGGGGCCGTTCGCCGGCCTCTACAACGCGGGCAGCTTGAAGCCCGGGTCGACCTACGAGACCGAGCTCGTCGACATCCGCGTCCTCGAGTCGTCGCCCGAGGGCGCGCTCACCTCCTTCGAGGTGTCGTTGAACGAGCCGGTCGAGGCGTACCGGTTCGTCGCCTGGCGAGGCCGCGGCTTCGAAGAGGTCACGCTGCCAGAGGTCGGCGCGACGCTGGAGATCCCAGGGACGCCGTTCTTCGACGCGATCCAGTGAGCGGCGGCGCTCGGCTCAGAGGACGAAGCGGGCGCCCCTGTTGGCGTCGAGGTTGGTGATCGTCACGGCGATGACGCCCGCAGCGTCGACCTCGTAGCGCTCCTCGATCATCGGCCCCTCCGACGGGAGGCGGTCGATCGAGAGGTCTCGCAGCGAGCCCTCCTTCAGGCCGGAGGCGAACGGGAACAAGATCTCCGCGTGCGGCGTGAGATCACCGGTCGGGTCGCCCTGGTCGTCGACGTAGGCCGACTCGACGAACCGGAAGTGCCCGACGTTGTGCGCCGCGCGGTAGCGGCGCGTCGCGACGAGCGGGGAGCTGCCGCCGGGAGGCATGGGTGTGCCCTTCGAGAACACCGGATCGAAGACGCAGCGCTGGCCCTGCTCCGCCTCCCGGAACACGCCGAAGTGGCGAGAGAAGCGCTCCGACAGGACCAGGCCGCGAGCGTCGTCGCCCGCCGCCAGGATCGCGCAGCCCATCGCGGTGGCCGCCGCCGGGTGCGGCGAGCGGTGCACGCGGCGTCCGAACCGCTCCTTCACGACCCGCGGAACGACGGGCAAGCCGGTCCCGCCGCCGACCATGTAGATGCCGGCGATGTCGCCGCTCTGCGTCTCCTCCTCGCGGAGCGTCGCGACGAGGGGCTCGAGCGCGTCGAGCGTCTGGATGACGAGCGGGCGCGTGCGTTCGTAGAACTCGGCCACGGGGATCACGATCGCCTCCGTGGGCGCGTCGGGCCCGAGGCCCTCCAGATCGAGCACGATGCGCTTGGTGTTGGGGTGCAGCGCCTCCTTCGCGGCGCGGCACTCGCGCAACAGATCGGCCCTCGCCTTGGGCTCGTCGGGGAAGTCGCGCCCCGCCTTCTCGAGCGCCATCGCGCACAGCTGGGCGTCGAAGTCGTCGCCGCCCAGCTGCGCGACGCCGGTCGTCCCGGCGATGTCGTGGTGGCCCGCCGCGATGTAGACCAGCGCGGC
This sequence comes from Polyangiaceae bacterium, assembly GCA_016719945.1. Taxonomy (GTDB): domain Bacteria; phylum Myxococcota_A; class Polyangia; order Polyangiales; family Polyangiaceae; genus Xiheicaenibacterium. Next base: position 32,354 of record JADJYE010000038.1, read on the forward strand.
GTCGAACGTGCCTCCGCCGAGGTCGTAGACGAGCACGTGCTCGCGCTTCGACGAGAGCGTGTTCTTGTGGCGGTGCGCGTACTCGATGCCGGCGGCGGAGGGCTCGTTGATCATCGCGCGGACGCGGAAGCCGGCACGACGGAACGCCTCGAGGGTGACGAAGCGCTGGGTCGAGTGGGCGTTCGCCGGGACGCTCACGACGACGTCGAGCGGCTCCCGGAGGACCTTCGAGATGTTCGACCGCTCGAGGAGATCTCTGCGCAGCGCCTCGACGAAGCCAGCCACCAGATCGGGGGCCGTGACCTCGACGTCGCCGATGCGGATGAGCTCGTCCTGGCGCGTGCTAGCGAGCAGCCGCTTCCACGAGCGCAGCGAGGGCGCCCCCTCGCGCTCGGCGACCTCGGCGTCGAGCCCGTGGATCAGCGCCCCGCCGACCTCCGCCGTGACGGTCGGGTAGTGCTCGATGAGATCGCCCTCGGCCTCCGAGAACCCGACGATCGGGTAGTTCCCCCGATCGTGGACGGCCACGATCGTGCGGGTCGTTCCGAGGTCGATGCCGAGCTCCATGCCGGCTGATTTTCCCTCACCTCGGCCGAGAAGGGAAAGTTGTGCGCCGCGTCGTGCGCTCGGACGCGGCTTTTCGACCGCGCGAACGCGGCTATTCGACCTTCACAGTGATCGAGAGCGGGACCTTTTCCACGAGGCATTTCGCCTCGGTGCAGACCGAGAGCGAGCAGGTTCCGCTGATGGTCACGCTGCCCGCGCTCGAGGGGGTGAACGGGATGCTGATGGTCGCCGTCTTCCCGGCGCGCGCGACGTTGCGCACGGTGGTCTCGGGGTAGCTGACCCCCGCAGGCGCGGCGTTGAGGGTGAACTTGAACGGGTACTCCTGGTTCACCTTGAACTCGCCGAGCGCCTTGACGACCGCGGTCACCGCGTTCGGCTGCCCTGCCTTGTACGAGCCCGCGCCGGACATGAACGCCGAGTACGCGGCGGCCTTCTTCTCCTCACCGGTCACCGGCGCCGCGCTCGCGGTGGGCGCGGCGGAGGCCGAGGCGGTGGGCGCGGCAGAGGCGACCGACGTCGCCGGGCTCGCGCTCGTGGCGCCGACCTTCGTGGACGCTGACGCGCTCGCCGAGGCCGACGCAGACGCCTCGGCGGTCGCGCTCTCGACCGGGTCGGCCGTGGGCGCCTCCGAAGGCGCGGGCGGCGCCGTTGCGGTCGCGCTCGCGATCGCGGCGGTCGCCGACGCGCTCGCGACCGCTCCCGAAGCGGGGGGCTTGTCAGCGCTGGGGGTGGGCGTGGGGGGGTCGCCGCAGCCACCCAAGAGGAGCGCGGCGTAGACAGCCAGGACGGTTCGTCTCATCGCTGCAGCAGCGTACCGCCGAACCGGCCAACGCGCTCGCGCGCGGTTGCGCGCCTCTTCGCGCAGCCTTGCGCTAAAGATTGCGCAAGTTCGCGCGATTCTCTGCGCTGTTGCGCGCGCAGCTGGAAGAAGCCTCCGAATGTGGCTCAAAGCGCGCCCCACTTCGATGGTACAGGCCGTGCAACGGTGGGTTGCGCAGCGCCCGCCGGGGGTTGCTTTCGACGAGTTCAGCCGCTCACCATCGAGTGGCTCGAGGAGGGTTTTCATATGCGTTGGTTCCGTTCGCTTTCCGTTCTTCTGGTCGCCGCTTCCATGATGTCCGCCGGGTGCGGTCCCAAGAAGGACGCGGAGTCGCCGAAGGGCGAGACGGCGAAGGCCGCTCCGAAGACCAAGAAGGCGCCCCCCTCGGAGAAGAAGAACCCGGTCCCCACCGACTGGGAGCCGATCGTGCACGAGGCCAAGCAGTTCGGCTTCATGCTGCCCGCGGGCTCGACCTCCGAGGAGTCGAACGACGGTGGGATCGAGATGTTCCGCGCCGATCTGCCCGACCCGTACACGGTCGAGGTCTGGGTCGTGACCTACCGCGACAAGACGCTCACCAAGGACGACCTCTGGGTCGACGCCGAGGCCGTCATCAAGAACAACCTCAAGGGCACGGGCGTGCAGATGGGCCCCGTCGTGGACCTCGACGGCGCGTTCGCCGTGCGCGACGTCTCGTGGACCGAGAACAACCCCATCAAGGGCACGGTCCTCATCGGCACCGACATCAACGACAACTACATCATGGTCGCCTCCTGCCTGGAGAAGGACTACGCCAAGAACCAGGAGACGATCGACGTAATCTGGCAGAACTTCTACCTGTTCTGAGCGGTGGTGAAGGTACGCTCGCGCTGGACAGGGGACGATGAAGATCGGCACGCGAAGCGCCAACCCGACCGAGACGTTCGAGGTAAGAGGCCCACAGCACCCTTCGGGGCGCTGTGGGGTCCTGCTCGTCTCCGCGGGAGATCAGGTCGGTCGCATCGTCGCCGTCGTCGATCGGGGGGTGACGATCGGTCGAGCCGAGAGCTGTGAGCTCAGCCTCGACGACACGGGGCTCTCACGTAAGCACGCCCAGATCCAGCTCGTGTCCGGCAAGTACCTGCTGCGCGATCTCGACTCGCGCAACGGCACGTTCCTCAACGAGCGGCGGGTCGACTTCGTGTCGCCATTAGAGGACGGCGATCGCATCCGCCTCGGCCCGAACGTGCGCGTGAGGTTCCAGCTCGTCGAGGAGGGGGAAGAGCGCGTCCTCAAGTCGAGCTTCGAGGCCTCGACCCAGCTCGTGCGCAAGCTCACCGCCGGGCCCGAGGTCCCGCCCGGACGGGTCGTCGCCGACCCTGCTCAGCTCGCGCTGTACGCCGAGGCGCAGCGCGCTTCGAAGAGCACCCTCACCATCCTCATCCTCGGCGAGACCGGCGCCGGCAAGGACGTGCTCGCGCGGGCGGTGCACCTCTCTTCGCCGCGCGCCAAGCGGCCCTACCTCGCGCTCAATTGCGCCGCGCTCTCCGAGTCGCTGCTCGAGGCCGAGATGTTCGGGCACGAGAAGGGCGCCTTCACCGGCGCGACCCACACGAAGGTCGGCCTGCTCGAGGCGGCCGACGGGGGGACCGTGTTCCTCGACGAGGTCGGCGAGCTGCCCCCGTCGATCCAGGTCAAGCTGCTGCGCGTCCTCGAGGAGCGCTCCGTGCTGCGCGTCGGCGCGCGAAGCCCCACGCCGATCGACGTTCGGTTCGTGGCCGCCACCAACCGCGATCTCGACGTCGAGGTCGAGGCGGGGCGGTTCCGTCGCGACCTCTTCTACCGCATCGCGCAGGTGACGCTGCGGGTGCCCCCGCTGCGCGAGCGCAGGTCGGAGATCGCCGAGCTCGCCCGCTGGTTCGCCGAGCGGGCAGGGGGGGAGCTCGGTCGAGAGCCACCTCGCCTCACTCAAGATTTCCTCGACGTGCTCCTGCGTCACTCGTTCCCGGGCAACGTGCGCGAGCTGCGCAACATCGTCGAGCGCGCCGTGGTCATGTCCTCCGACTCGACGTTGACCTCCGAGCACCTCCCCACCGAGCTGCGCCGCGGGTCGGGCCCGCAGGCGCCTCCCGCGTCGACCCCGCGGCCAAGCGAACAAGCCCTCTCCGCGCCCAGCGCCGCCTCGGGCGGGGCCGACCTGCGGGCTCACCTCGAGGACGCCGAGCGGGCGCGCGTGCTCGAGGTGCTGGAGCGCTGCGGAAACAACCAGACACGCGCAGCGGAGGCGCTCGGGGTCTCTCGACGAACGCTCGTCGCGCGGCTGTCGGCGTGGGGCCTCACGAAGAAGCGCGGCTGACGATTTCGCGCAGCTACCAGGCTGTCTGGACGGTGAGCGTCGGAGCCGGAACGGCCCGCGAGGTCTCGGTCGGCTGGGCGGACACGTCGGCGCGCGGCTTCGCGGTCGCGCGAGGTCGCCCGGTCGGGGTGGGATCGGGGTCGTGGGTGAGCGTGGAGTCCGCGGTGGCGCTCGCCTCGCTCGGCGCGGCGGCGCGTGCGCTCGGGGTCGGCTCCGGCGCGGCCCCGGTCTCGGCGCCCGGAGGCGGCGTCGCCCTCGACGCCGAAGGCTCGCTGCGACCCTCGCCGCTCACGGGCGCGCTGGCAGAGGGCGCGGGGGTGCCGGCGCTCTCGCCGCCATCCGCGCGGCTCATCAAGACGCCCCCGCCGATCAGGCCGAGCGCGCCCAACCCCGCGAGCGCCGCGACTCCAGCCGCGCGCGCTCGCGTGGGCCTCGACCTCTTGGTGTCGTCGGGCGCGTGAGTGAACGAGTGTGGATCGACCGCCTCGCCGATCGTCGTCGGCCCGTCGTTCGCGTCGTGCTCTGCCGTCTTGGATCTCGGCTGGGCGAAGTCCGGCGCCTCGTGCGCGGCGTAGCGCTTCATGACCTCGAAGGCCTCGTGCAGGCTCGAGAGGCGGGCGCGCGTCGAGCGCTGGAGCATCCGATCCACGAGCTGTGCGACGTCGGCGGGGACGTCGGCCGCGACCGACGCGAGGGGTGGGATCCCTCTGGAGACGATGATCTTCATGGTCTGCCCCACGTTCTCGGCGTCGGTGGGCAGGACCCCCGAGAGCATCCGATAGGCGATCAGCCCGAGGGCCCACACGTCGACGCGGTGATCGAGGTTCTTCTCGCCGAACACCTGCTCGGGGGCCATGAAGTGCGGTGTTCCGACGATCGAGCCGGTCCCCGTGAGGGCGCTGGTCGCGGCCGCGTCACCCTCTTCGGCGGTGAGCTTCGCGATCCCGAAGTCGACCACCTTCACGCACGGCGCCGGGTGCTCGACCAGGAAGATGTTGTCGGGCTTGAGGTCGCGGTGGACGATGCCCAGCGTGTGAGCGCTGCCGACCGCCGATATCACCGGCACGAGGATCTCCGCCGCGCGCTCGATCGAGAGCTTCCCTACCTCCGCGAGCAGCGAGCCGAGCGGGCGGCCCTCGAGGTATTCCATGACGATGAAGGGGTCGCCTTCCCCGTCGTCGACCACGTCGAAGATCTCGCGCACGTTCGGGTGGGAGATGATGCCCGCGGCCCGCGCCTCTCGCAGCAGGCGCTTGCCTTGGCCTTCGCTCGCGCCTTGCTTGAGCAGCTTCAGCGCGACGCGCTTCTTGGTCTTCGTGTTCCGCGCCAGCCAGACGGTGCCCATCCCGCCCTCACCGAGCGGTCGCTCGAGCTCGTATCGTCCCCCTAGAACGACCCCGACTGTCAGCTCACTGCGCATTACGACAACCCCCAAGCTTAGTCGAACGGCGGGTCGCGAGGACGCTTTTTCCTGGCCAGCGGGGACCGCGCGCCCTTGCCCTTTGGTACGTTCGGCTCACGCACCATGACGCAAGACCTCTTTCAGCACCCCGGCAACTTCGAGCAAGGTGAGCTCACCGGGAACGTCCGCCTCGGAAAGTTCGAAGCTCACTACGAGGAGCTGTTCGCCGAGGCGCTCGAAGACGGGGTGATCACGTCCGAGGAGCGCGCGCGCCTCGAGCGCGCGGCCGACTCCTTCGGGCTCGATCGGGAGCGCGTCTTGTCGCTCGAGAAGGCGCTGCTCGCCGCGTGGGAGGCTCGCCACCGCATCGCGATCAACGAGGTGCCTGGGCAAGGCGAGGAGGTCTCCGCGCCGCCCGCCGCTGGCGCCTCGGCCGAGGTGCTTCAGGCGCGCGTCGCCGAGCTCGAGGCGCGCGTCCGGTTCCTCGAGGCCGAGCTCGCCGACGCGCGCTCGCACATCCCCGTCGACGTCGACTTCTCCGAGCTACGCGAGTCGACGGCGATCGAGGCGACGGATCCCGAGGAGATCTTCCCCAGGGTCCGGCAAGATCCACGGGACATCACCAGCGTTCGAGCGCTGTTCCGCGCGACCCGAGTCACGGATCCGGATCGCGCCTACCGCGCCGCGCGGGTGCTCGGCTTCCTCGGCGCGCAGAGCGAGGAGGAGGCGGCGTTCGCCAAGGCGCGCGAGCCCGACGGGCTACCGAAGCCGACCGCCTCCCTCACCGCCGAGGCGTGGCGGCGCAACCTCTTCCACCCCGATGAAGAGGTGCTCACCGGCGACATCTTCGCGGTGATCACGAGCCCGGTGCTGCTCGGCAGGGTCACCGCGCTCAGGCGGCAGAACGCGCTGCCCAAGCTCGAGCCTTCGGCGCTGCAAGATCCGCAGACGTCGACCGTGCAGGCCGTTCGCTGCTTCGGCTGGTCGGCGTCGATCCTCGGGATGCGCCCGCCGCCTCTGTACGTCGACCCGACCTGGGAGGGCGTGGCCGAGATGGTCCCGGGGGTTCCGCCGGCGACCCGCCTGGGCCGGCGGGCGCTCTCGGGGCGCTCGCCGACCGAGCTCGCGTTCATCGCGGCGCGGCACCTCGCGAGCTATCGCGAGGATCACTTCATTCGGCTGCTGTTTCCCAGCATCCCGGATCTCGAAGACATCTTCCTCGCCGCGCTCACCCTGAGCCAGCCTCAGATCCCCCTGTCGGAGCAGGTTCGCAAGCGCGCCGAGCCGATCGCTGCGGCGATCGATCCGCTGCTCGACCCCTCTCAGCGCGATCGGCTGCGCGGCCACTTCCTTCGCTTCATCGAGGAAGGAGGGCGCACGAACCTCCAGCGCTGGGCGACCGCGGCCGATCTGACCGCGCTCCGCGCAGGCCTGCTGCTCTCGGACGACCTCGGCGCGGCGCAGCGTGTCCTCGGGTTGTACGGCGAGATCGAGGCCGACGCGAAGCTCGACGATCTGATCGTGTTCTACCTGAGCGACCGCTGCTCGCGGCTCCGGCGTCAGATCGGCACGGCCCAGGACCAGGCAGCGTCGTGATCGCCGCCCGTCTGGCCGCCGTGCTCGGCTTGCTGCTGTCGTGCAGGCCGAAGGCCGAGCCCACCAACGACGCGGAGTGCGCGGCGGCCGAGGCGTGCCAGACGCACGGCCGCTGCACGTTCCACATCCAGACCAAGAAGTGCGTCGTCGGCTCGTCAGACGACTGCCAGAAGGCCCGCATCTGTCACAAGGAGAACCTCTGCACGAAGGTCGGCGACGCCTGCGGCAAAGAGTGACGAGCTACTTCTTGCGCCGGAGCGAGCCGATGCCGTGCTTCTCGAGGAAGTCGCCGATGAAGAAGGCGGTCTCGTAGCGCTTGTGCCGCAGATCGAGGTGGACCGGGATGTCGCCGCGGTCGGCGATGATCTCGATGTCGCTCTTCTCGCCCATGCGCAGCTCGGTCTTGCAGGCAGGGTCGATGTTCTCCGCGTCGATGTCGATCGCCGGCAGCTGGATCGGAGCCGCGGGGTCGTTCGCCTCGAGGCGCTCTTGATCGATCGCGTCGGACAGATCGTTCGCCGCCGCGTCCCGGGCGGTGAGCGGCTCGAGGTCGAACATGACCTCCAGGTGCTTCATGATCGAGGTGTGATCGTATTGCACCGAGCTCACGTGCCCCGGCCTCACGTACGGGCCCATGATCAGCGAGGGCACGCGGAAGCCCAGCTGATCGAAGCCCTCCGCGGCGCGGTCGTCGGCGGCCTTCGGGGGGGCGACGTGATCGAAGAAGCCGCCGTGCTCGTCGTAGGTGACGATGAACAGCACGTTCTCCCAGTGCGGAGACGTCGCCAGCGCCTGGTACACCGCGGCGATGAACTGCTGGCCGAGCAGCGGGTGGTGCGGCGGGTGGTCGTCGTTCAGCGCGAAGCCGGGATCGATCACCGTGAACGGCGGCAGGGTGCCCGCCGCCGCGGCGTCGAAGAAGCTCGGCGTGGCGGGCTGCGAGTGCTTCGCGCCGAGCAGCCAGAGGAACGGGAGATCGGTGTAGTAGTACTCCCAGGCGATGCCCTTCTCGTCGAGCCGGTCGTAGATGGTCGGGATCGCGTCGGTGGGCGAGTCGTTGGTCTTGAGGCCCGCGGACTGGGCGGCGTGGAAGTAGAAGCGGTTGGGCCAGGTCGGCCCCATGACCGAGCAGAACCACCGATCGCAGCTCGTGTACGCGTCCGCCAGGGCGTGGGTGACCGGCAGGTCTTCGCGGGTGAAGTACCCCATGACGTGAGGCTCGATGCTCGCGCCGGCCGAGGCCTGATAGGCGCGCATGAAGCCGTCGTTCTGGCCGTCGTTGAACTGCTCGCGAGAACGGTCCCAGCCGTGCGGAGGGTCCGCGACGCACCAGATCGACTCGCGGTAGATGGCGCGCTCGACGCCGTCGATATCAGGGTTCGACAGCGACTCGGTGAGCCCGTCGCCGGGCAGAGCCTCGAGCAGGGCGCGAGAGCCGAGCACGTGGTCGTAGCTGCGGTTCTCCATCATCAGCACGACGACGTGCGTGATCTTCCCCGGCCCCGGATCCGGCTCTGGGCCGGTGTCGGTGTCGTCCGAGCAAGCGACCAGGGTGGTGCCGGCCGCCGTGGCGCCCAGGCTCTTCAGTGCGTCACGTCGCGTAACCGTCTTCTTCGCCATTGAAAGCCTCCCGCGCAGCGCCACATATAGCTCAAAACCGGCGCTCGCCCACGACGTGACGATCTTGTCACCCAGGGGCCGCGGTCAGGGGCCGAGGTCAGCCGCCGAGGTACGCGGCCTTGATCTCTTCGTTCTGGGCGAGCTCGCTGGTCGAGCCGGTCATCGCGATCTCGCCGGTGCGCAGCACGTACGCGCGGCGCGCGTACTTGAGGGCGAGCCGCGTGTTCTGCTCGACCAGCAGGATGGTCGTGCCGGTCTCGGCGATCTTCGCGATGGCCTCGAAGATCTGCTGCACGAGCTTGGGCGCGATGCCCAGGGAGGGCTCGTCGAGCAACAGGAGGGACGGCCGCGCCATCAGCGCCCGACCGATCGCGAGCATCTGCTGCTCGCCACCCGACAGCGTGCCAGCCTCTTGCTTCATGCGCTCACCGATGCGGGGGAAGAGCCCCACGACGTCCGCGATCGTCTCGGCCATCTCGGCGCGGCGCTTGTGGTTGAAGGCGCCGAGCTCGAGGTTCTCCTTCACGGTCAGCCCGCCGAAGATCGCGCGTCCCTCGGGGACGAGGGAGATGCCCGCCTCGACCACCTCCTCGACGGAGAGCTTCGAAAGATCGACGCCGTCGAAGGTGATCGAGCCCTCGGCCATGGGCAACAGGCGCACGATCGTCTTCAAGGTCGTGGTCTTGCCGGCGCCGTTCGCGCCGATCATGGCGACGATCTCTCCGCGGCCGACGTGCAGGTCGATGCCCTTCAGGGCCTTGATCCCGCCGTACGCGACCTTGAGCCCCTTCAGCGTGAGCAGGTCCTCGCCGTCCGGCGTCTTCGGCTGCGGCCGGGTGGGGTGGCTGGTCTTCACGCCCCGACCTCTGCGACCGCGGCGGCCTCGTCTTCCTCGCCCAGGTACGCGGCGAGGACCTTCGGGTGCTTCTTGATCTCCGCGGGAGGGCCGTGGGCGATCGTCTCGCCGTGGTCGAGGACGTGGATGTCCTCGCACACGCCCATCACCACCTGCATGTTGTGCTCGACGAGGATGACGGTGATCTTGAACTCGTCCCGGAGCCAGCGGATCTGCTCCTTCAGGCCCTCGGCCTCGCCGTAGTTCATCCCCGCGGCGGGCTCGTCGAGCAGCAGCAGCTTCGGCTTGAGCATCATCGCGCGGGCGATCTCCAGGCGGCGCTGGTTGCCGTACGACAGGGAGGTCGAGACCTCGTCGGCCATCGCGTCGAGCTTGAAGATCGCCAGCAGCTTCATGGCCTCCTTGTGCATCTCGGCCTCGTCGCGGAAGAAGAGCGGCGAGCGCAGGAGCGCCGCGCCGAGGTGCGCCTTGCGCGTGTTCTCGCAGGCGATGAGCACGTTCTCCATCACCGTCATGCTCTGGAACAGGCGGATGTTCTGGAACGTCCGCGCGACGCCGATGCGGGCGATCTCGCTCGCCTTCTTCCCGCCCAGGCTCTTGCCATAGAAGCGGATGCTGCCTTCGAAGTCGTACACCCCCGTGACGAGGTTGAAGACGGTCGTCTTGCCCGCGCCGTTCGGGCCGATGAGCCCGAAGATGCAGCGCTCGGGGACGGTGAACGAGACGTCGCTCACGGCCTTGAGGCCGCCGAACCGCTTCGACACTCGCTCGAGCTGGAGCGCAGGCGCCGCGCTCATGGCTTCGCGGGCTCGCGCTTGCGGAAGCGGGTGATCTCGCTCTCGCCGAACAGGCCCGCGGGGCGCATCACCATCAGCACCATGAGCACGACCGCGTAGATGACCATGCGCAGCGCGTTGAGGTCGAAGTCGGGGTGCGCGAGCTTGAAGGCCTCGATCGCGTCGAGGCGCTGGAGCTGCTCGATCATCTTCACCGTCAGCGTGACGAACAGGCCGCCGAAGATCGCGCCGCTCACGCTGCCCGACCCGCCGAGGATCACCATGGTGATGGCGTCGAAGGAGAGGGCGAAGCTGAACTGATCCGGCTGAACCGAGGGGTTGCCGTCGCGCATGCAGGCCCACAGGGCGCCCGCCGCGCCCGCGCCCATCGCCGCGATGACGAACGACGTGACCTTGTAGCGCGTGGGGTCGACCCCGACCGCCGACGCGGCGATCTCGTCCTCGCGCAGCGCGCGCAGCGCGCGGCCCCAGCCGCAGAACTTCAGCCGCCAGGCGATGATGGTCGCGACGATGACACCGCCGAACAGCCAGAACGGACCGGCGTATTGCGCGACGCCGTAGCGATCGGGCCCCGAGTAGCCCTGCGGCCCGCCGAGCTCGGCGATCGTGGCGCGGATGCCCTCCTTCTCGACCCCGGGTGGGGAGGTCATGATCACGAGGCGGAAGATCTCGGAGAAGCCGAGGGTGACGATGGCCAGGTAGTCGCCCTTGAGCCGAAGGCTCGGCAGGCCCACCACGAACCCGAACAGCGCGGCGACGAGCGCGGCGGCGAGGATCGCCGGCGGCATCACATAGAACGAGTTCGCGAAGGTCTCGGTGCGCTCACCCAGCGACTTGTGGATGTTGCTGGCGACGATCGCCGCCGTGTACGCGCCCACGCCGACGAAGCCCGCGTGGCCGATCGAGAACTGGCCCGCCATGCCGTTGATGACGTTGAGCGAGAGCGCGATGACCACGTTCACCAGCGCGAGCTGGAGCATGTTGCGGTACGCGGTGTCGGGGACGATGTGGTGGAACGTCAGCTCGAGCACGATGCACGCGAGGCCGAGCAGGAGCGTCGCGCCGACCCGCCGTTGCCAAGCGTTCATTTGACGACGCGCAGGTAGGGGGGCAGCTGGCGCTTCGGCTTCTTGCCCGCTTCGGGCTCGCCTTCAGGGGTGGGCTCGGCGGCTGCAGCGGGAGCGGACGCGGGCTCGGTGGCGGCCGCGCCTTCGGGCTGGGCTGCGCCCGCAGCGGACTCTTTGGCGGGCTTCTCGGCGTCGCTGGGGGTCTCGGCGGCGGCGGCCGCAGACGGCGCGGTGGGAGGCGCGACCGACGCGAGCTTGGGCTTCTGTCGCGCAGGCTTGAGCAGCTGGCTCTCGATGGGCACGTCCTCGGGCCACACCACACCGCGGCCGTCGACGTCGCTCACCACGGCGAAGACCGCAGACCACGGCAGCTTGCACCAGAAGGGGGAGCGGTTGAAGCTGAGGGTGCAGCTCACGGCCTCGTCGGTCACCAGCAGGTCGGGGATGGGCGGGCTGAGCGCGTGTCCGACGCGCAGCACCAGCTCCGGCTGCTTCAGGTACCATTGGGGCACGTTCACGTCGGGGCGCCGGGGGTCCACGAACACGCGAGCTGAACCGTTGCCTAGGAACGCCTCGAGCACGTCCTTCTTGGGCGGGAGTTTTCTGGGGGGCGTGTCCATCTTCGGCTCCGGGCGGGTCGCGCGCGAGCCTACCGGAGCGGGACCCCGGTCTCCAGCGGTTCATCTGGACACCCTCCCTGGCGGGCGGCGCGGGGCCCCGTCGCGATGGCGTGCGGCCGGCGGCGGGGCCGGCAGCTCAGAGCGACTCTGTCGGCAGCTCCCCGAAATCCGGGTCTCCCTCGATGATCGGGCGGGAGACGAGCTCGGTCCCGCCGCTGCTCACCAGGAACTTCCCGTCCTCCACGCCGAAGAAGTAGTTGGCGCAGATCTCGTGGTTCCACTCGAGGTACACCGCGTTGAACGACGCGCTGGTGATCGGCTGCCAGCCGGTCGCGGTCTTCGCCTGGAGGTCGTGGAAGTACGCGGTGCGGGTGTCGGAGTTGAGGCAGTGGTCACCCGGCTCGTCCCACCAGTCCTCCACGAAGCCCGAGCCGTACCACGGCTGCACGTTCTCCTTGTAGCGCTGCGTTCCCAGCGAGATGGGGCCGAGCCCGCGGGTCACGTCGGTGAACGTGAAGGTGTAGTCGGAGCAGGTCGGGCAATCCGCCGGGTAGGTGATGACGAGGTGGGTCTCGTAGGTGTCGCCGGGCTGCAGCATGTAGTCGTCGGGCAGGCCGGGGATCGGGCCGTGCTCGCTCGGGGGCAGCAGCAGCCGGCAGCTCGTGCCCGTGCCCTCGCCGCCGAAGCCGACCAGCTCGTTGCAGTCGCCGGGGTCGGTGATCTCCGCCTTGTTGTTGGCGTCGATGTCCCAGACCGAGAACAGGACCTTGGTGATGGGGCCGCCGTAGTCGTCGAACTGGATGCCGCCATAGGCGCCGGGCCAGTTGAGCGTGGAGTAATAGGTGCTCTGCGGCCCGCTCATGGGCGTCACGCGCACCTTGAATTCGGTGTACGCGTCCGGCACGTCGTACAGGACGTGCACCGAGTCGGTGCGCGTGCGCGCGCTGGGCCACGCCTCTCCGCTGAAGGTGACGGTCTGCGCGGCGCCGCCCTCCACCTCGATGCGCGCGTCGGCGGATTGGCTCTCCTGGTCTCCGGAGGTCCAGAAGGCGCGTATCCGCCCTTCCGCGTCGGTCACGGTGCCGTTCGAGAACACCCAGCCGTGACCGGCTGCGGTCTCCCAGCGCACCTCGCAGCCGGCGACGGCCGCTCCGGCGCTCTTCACCTCGACCACGAGGGCCTTGGGGTTGTGCGTGCCCTCCACATCGCGCTCGTAGGGCGTGCTGGAGAACACGCTGCCAAACTCCGCATAGCCGGCGTCCGTGTCGGTGGCCGAGAGCTCGCTCCCCGCCGGACAGGGCACCTGCGGGTCGACCCTGCCGCCGCCTCCGCCGCTGCCCCCGGTGTCGCCGCCCGCACCTCCGGAGGACGAGCCGCCGGCACCCGAGCCACCGGTCGCGCTCGTCGCGCCGCCGGAGGTCGTGTCCGCGCGGTCATCGCACGCGGCGGACCCGCCCCCGAGGAGCCCGACGAGCAGCGCCCCGGTGAGCGGCAGGTGAGCGGTGGTCTGGCGTCGCGAGCCACGCACGGACCGGGAGAAGAGCGGGGCGGTGACAGGCTCGTTCGGGAGGACAGGCGAGCGCGGGTGCATTGGAGACGGTACCTTGGAGAGGCGCGGCGGTGAAACGGGAAGTGGGCCTACTCGGGACCTTGGCCTCGCGGAGCTGGGGCTCGCGGAGCTGCGTTACGCTGGCGCGCAATGCGTGACGACGGGCAAGCTCTCGAGCGATTCGACCTCGAGCTAGAGGTCGTGGATCCAGAGGGGGCCCGTGGCGGGGGCCGTCATCGACGTGATCGAGCACGACTTCGTGGCGCGGGCCTGCGGCTGGCCGCTGAGCCGGCGCGGGGAGGCGGCTCCAGTCACCGACGCCGCCGGGCGGGCCTCGCTGCGGGAGCTCCCCGCGCTGGCGTACGGGTCGCGACACTACGTGGTCGCCGTTCACGCCGACTACGCCGAGGGGATCTTGGACCAAGCGCAGGCCCTCCCACGCGTCGCCGGCGTGGCGAGCGCGCGCATCGCGCTCACGCGAGGGGCGGGGCTCGCGGGGCGGCTGGCCGAGCGACCCGTCGAGGGGGACGCGCTGAAGGTGCGCGCGGTGTGGGACGACCCCTCGGTGCCGGGGTGCTACGGCGTCGTGCGCAGCGCCGCTGTGCGCGCAGACGGGACCTTCCAGCTCGACGGGCTCCACCCGGGAGCTCATTCGCTCCTGCTGCTGCGCGCAGATGCCATCCTGGCTCGCGTGCGAGCCGAGGTCCCCTCGGCAGAGCCCGTCGTGCTCGCGCAGACGAGGACGCGGGACGTCACTGGCGTCGTCCTCGACGAGCACGGCGCCCCTGTCCCGCGCGCCGAGATCCAGCTGCGGGGCCCGGCGAGCTTTCGTGACACCACGACCGACGCGGAGGGCCGCTTCGTGCTTCGTGACGTCCCGATCTCCCAGACGCTCACCCTCGAGGCGGTTCGCCTGGAGACTGGGACCGTCGCGCGGGAGATGTTGTCCCGGCACAGCCTCGAGGCAGGGGAAGGGGACGTCGAGCTCCGCTGCGACGCGCGCGAGCGCACGCCGGTGGACTTCGTCGTGCGCGGCAGCGATGGAGGGGAGATCACCTTGAGCCTTCGGGATGCGGCAGGGTCGTTCGCGTTCTTCGGATCGTTTCTGGGGCGCGAGATCTCGGGACGCTTGTGGGTGCCGCCGGGGCGCTATGAGGTCCTCGCGGAGGCCGGGTGCGAGGAGGCGAACGAGCTCCGCGCCACCCACTACGCGTGTGCCGTCGTCGACAGCTCCTCGGCGCGAACCGCCCGGCTCGAGTGCGACCTCGTCCCCACGTTCTCGGTGGCCTTCGAGCTGATCGACGAGGTCACGGCTGAGCCCATCGTCGGGGCGCGGCTGGCCGGAGACCCTCGGGAGCTGTGGTCCATGTTCTACATGGAGAACAGCGACGGCGCGGGGCGAGTCTGGCTGCACGCGCTCGGCGCGATCGGGCTGCGCGTGGACGTCCGCGCGCCCGGCTACGAGCGCCTGACCCAGGAGGTCGAGCTCCGCGCGGCGCAGCCGCCCATCGAGCTCCGGATGCGAAGGACCCCGGGGATGTCACACTGAGGTCCGTCTGGTCGACGAGGGAGCATGTCGAGTCGCACGTTCGCATCGCTCGGGCTGGCCGTCGCGCTGCTGTGCAGCTCCCCTGCGGCGCCCGCCGACGAGGGGGCTCGTGCGGCTGCCTGGGCGCCTGCGTCCTCCGCGACGCACGACCGCGTGAAGGCGTCGGGGCGGCTCGTCGTCCACGTGCTCGTCCCGCTCTGCGACAACGACCAGGTCGACTGCGGCAGCGCGCGCGCCGGAGATCCGGACGATCTCCAGCACAACCTCTATTGGGGCGCCATCTTCGGTCACAAGCGCCATTTTTCGCGCAAGACGAGCCCGTTCGAGAAGGTCGGCGTAGAGAAGGGCTCGGGGGCGCTGCTCGAGCGCGCGGTCTTCCGCAAGCAGGTGAAGGGCAAGCCGTGGGGCCGCACCGACGACGTCACGTTGTGGGTGGTCCTCGACGGAACCCGCGGCGACGCGATCGACGGCGTGATCGACCGCCTCTACCAGGAGGCCGAGCACGGCGCGGTGGTGAAGGTGCGGGTCGGCGACGAGCAGGTGGCGCTGCCGGTCGACGTCGTGGGCTACGCCGGGCACAACCGCATGATGGACGGCAAGAAGCCGCCCGCGCGGACTCAAGCCGACGGCGCCCCGATCCCGAGCTTCGTCATGGCGTGCCACTCGACCTCGTACTTCGAGAAGCCGCTCGCCGAGCGGGGATCGAGCCTGCTCGTAGGCACACGCGCGCTGATGGCTCCCG
This sequence comes from Polyangiaceae bacterium, assembly GCA_016719945.1. Classification (GTDB taxonomy): domain Bacteria; phylum Myxococcota_A; class Polyangia; order Polyangiales; family Polyangiaceae; genus Xiheicaenibacterium. The sequence goes on from JADJYE010000038.1 coordinate 47,874, forward strand.
AGGGCTACGTCGTCGAGGCGATCGTGCTGGGCCTCGCCGAGGACGCCTCCCCGCGGGAGCTGCGCCGGCGCGCGGTCGCCGCCTACGCGAAGTACCAGAGCATCGAAGAGAAGACGGCAGGGAGGATCTTCTCGGAGTAGCTCAGCCGGGCCGGCTATCGCGTGCGCGACGGCGCCCGCTCGAGGTGGACGCGAAGGGGGATGATGCGGAGCATCGTCCCTCTCGACGTCTCACCTCCCACCTCGCGAGCGCGCGCGCAGCGACGAGCCATCACCCATATAGCCCACGCGCGCTCCCAGTCCCCCGCTTCGACCGAGACGTCGACCTGGGTGATGCTCGGCATCATGGGGGTGGACGTCCATCGAGCTCCCCACCTCGGTGACTCCGTCGAGAGGAGCGGAGGACCCTGAGTCCGGCGCGCACGCGGTCGCCGAGTGACAATCGCCCCGACCCTGCTGAGCAGACCCCCCTCCGCTGTCACAGCCTCGCGGCCCTGAGGCGGGGGAGAGGCTGCGGCGCAGCGATATGTGGCTGAGATGTCGCAATGGCGACTGTCGAACAAGCCGGTGGGTGTGACAAAAGAGCGACCCTGCTGAGCAGGGTGGGGGGTTCTGTCACGCGACCCGGAGCGCCCTCTCCCCGTCATCGGCGGCCGCTACCTCGCCGCCGGCGTCCGCCGGCCTCGCGCCGTGCCGCGACGGCTGATCCTCGCGTCATCCGGCCCGCGCGACCCGGCAACGCGATTGCTGTGCGAAGTGGCGTGGCCATCAGCACCCTCTTCCACGAGGCGCCGCTCGACGTGCTCCGGGAACACCCGGAGGTGCTGCTCGAGCTGCTCGCGCTCGCGGGCGTGAAGCTCGACGTCGCCTCGCGCCCGACCGTGACCGTCCTCGAGTCGACCGCGATCGAGGTCGTGCCCGCGCACCGCCACGCCGACTTCGTGGCTGAGCTGCGCGACGAGGCGGGCGGTCCAGTGCGCGCGATCGTGGTGCTCGAGGTGCAGCGGCGCCCCGACCCTGACAAGCCACGCGCCTGGATCCAGATGGTCGCCAGCGTGCTCGGGCGTCACGCCGCGCGGGTGGTCCTGGTGGTGCTGGCGTTCGATGAGGCGACGGCGCGCTGGGCCCGGCACCCGCGCGACGAGGGGGCGCTCGTGTTGCGACCCATCGTGCTCGGTCCGCGCGATCTGCCGCACCTCGCCTCGGTCGAGGAGGCGCGCGCGCACGTGCTGCTCGCGGTGCTGGTCGCGCTCGCGCGCTCGGCAGAGGCCGCCGCACGCGGACGCCGAAGCCTCTCGCCCGAGGCCGAGGCCGACGTGCTCTATGCCGCCGAAGCCGTCACGGAGCTGGCGGACACCCAGCTGCGCCAACGCCTCGCGTCCCTCATCGAGGGAGCCGCGCCCGCGGAGATCCGCGCTAGAATTCTCGAGCTGTTGGAGGAACGAGGCATGCGCTCGCTAGAGATCATCCGGGAAGAGGGCCGCACCGAGGGTCGCGCTGAGGGCCGCGCCGAAGGTCGCGTCGAGGGCGAGGCTCGCGGCCGCGCCGAGGGCGAGGCTCGCACGCTGCTCAAGCTGCTCCGCCTTCGAGGCTTCGCGGTCGACGAGGCCACTGCCGAGCGCATCCTCACCACCACCGAGGTGGCCACGCTCGACCGTTGGGTCGAGCGGGCGCTCTCGGCGCGCTCGGTGGACGAGGTCCTCGCCGACTAACGGGCTGGGAAGGCTCGCGTTGGTGAGGGGCCTGCGGGCGGCGAAGCCGAGGCCGTCGTCCTCTGCCGAGCTGCTCGGCCGACCGCCGCTGGAGCGCGCCGATGCATGATCCATTCGCGTCCAGGTGCGGGGCCCCCCGCCCCCGACGGCTCCCGGCGACAGCGAGGGCACCCCTTGCCGCAAGGTCCCGCCGAGCTGTCGCCAAAACGATTCGACAACGCCTGGCGCGGGCCCGTTGGAACCAAGAATTGCGCGCTTTCCGCAAGGGCCAGCCGTCCCGCCGCGGCTCCCGGCGACAGCGAGGGCACCCCTTGCCGCAAGGTCCCGCCTAGCTGTCGCCACCACGCAGGCGTTATGGCGAATGCCCACCGCGGCGGCATCCCCGCCCTGCCGGCCGGTCCAGGCTACGCCTCGTCAGCGCGGCGGCGCGTCAGGGCGCGCACCAGATCGGCAGGCTACGCCTCGTCGGCGCGGTGGCGCGCGAGCGCGCGCACCTCGCGCACCAGATCGGCTGGCTGCGCCTCGAGCTTGCGTAGATGCTCGGCGAGCCGCCGCTCGACGAGGCGCCATTTCAGCTCGGTGAGCCCGTGCTCCTTGAACAGGGCGCGGCGCTGCTCGGGCTTGCGGAGGAGGCCCACTCGGATGATCGCGATCTGCTCGAGGGTGAGGCCGTCGATCCGCGTCTCTGCGCGCGCCCCGCTCTCGGCCTCGCGCTGTCCGACCGGGGCTGGCGCCGCGGTCATCGGCGCGGCGCTCACCGAGGCGGCGGCCTGTCGCGCAGCCTGCTCGCGCAGGTAGCTGGGCTGCGCCATGGGTGCTCGCGGGCTCGAGGGCATCGCGGGGGGAGGGGCGGCCGGTGCTGCGATGGGCTGCGCATGGAAGGCGGCCGGCGCTGCGATGGGCTGAGCATTGAAGGCCACCGGTTGCGCGTGGGGGACCAGGGGCTGCGCATGGAAGGCGACCGGCTGCGCCTGGGGGACAAGAAGCTGAGCCGGGAAGGCGACGGTCTGTCCCTGGAAGGCGACGGGCTGCGCCTGGTCGACGACGGGCTGCGCCTGGTCGACGACGGGCTGCGCCTGGTCGACGACGGGCTGCGCTGACGGGGTGACGAGCGAGCGGGCGCCCTCGAGGGAGCGGAACGGGAGCGCTCCGGGGACCACGACGCGCGACATCGGCGCGGTCTCGGCTCGCTCGCGAGGCCCCATCGATACCGCAGGAAGAGGCGCACCCTGGCGGGCGAACGGGAGGGCGGCTTCGCCCGTGGCTTCGTCCTCGATCACGGTCTGCAATGGGCCGCGAGCGGGGTTGCGGCCCGACGCCGGCGGGCCGAACGGCAGACCGAACGCGGGCGGGGCGCTCGCCGGCGCGGCGCCCGCCGGCGCGGCGCCGAGCGGGGCGACTGCGCGCGCGGACGCAGGAGGCAGGGCCGCGGCGACGGGGACCGGCAAGGGGCCGGCCCCGCGGCTCGCGAGCTCGGCGAGATCTGCGCACGGCGCTCGAGGCCACGTCCGCGCTTGTTCGAAGAAGGCCGGGGTCGGCGCCGGATCGGCCAGCACGAGGAAGCGACCCGTGCCGAGCGCGAACGGACCTCGATAGGTGAGCGTGACGCGCCCTCGGTCCACGTCGAACGAGACGCGATCGATCGACAGCTGCAGAGCGACGGGTTGCCATTGAGGCTCCCACGCCACCGCGACGTACGGCTCTGGCCCCGCGAGCGAGCACCCCGCGCTGAGCGCAGGGGAGGTGAGGCTGACGCTGAGCGGCAGCCGCGGGAACGGGATGCGCTGAGGAAACGGGGCCCACCCGCGATCGGTCAGGCGCTCGAGGGGGCCCAGGCCGCGCGCGTGCGCTGCGCGCCACCCGCGCTCATTGAGGTTGAGGCTCGCCGGGCCGCCGAGCGCCGACACCGACCCGACCAGCAAGACGTCGCAGGTCGTGCGGGGACCTCCGGCGTCCGACGGGTTGGCGATGCCGCCGAACGCTCCAGGGATGGGCGTCGGGAAGATGGGCTCTTGGTCGGGGGTGAGCGCCGCGACGCCGCGCTCGTCGGGCGCGAAGGTCAGCTTCAGGACGACGGTCGCTTCGGGCCGGCCACGGATCGGCTCGACCGCGATGGCGAGCGGCCTCGGGCTCGCGACCTCGGCGTGCCACGTTGGATGGAAGCGATCCACGACCCGGATGGTATCAGGCCTTGCAGGCCTGGCGGCTCTGGCGCGCGACCGAGGAGACCACGTCCTCGAGCGCGGCCTCGTCCTCTGCGGCGAGCGCCAGCTGGAGCGCGCGCTGCACCGACGGCGAGGCGCTCTCTTCAGCCGCGCAGCGAATGACGGCGCGCTGCTCGTCGGTCGGCGCACCCCCGAGCAGCCCCGCCGCCGCGCGCACCCGGGACTCGCAGCTCGAGCGAGGATCTTCGACGATCCGGAGCAGGTCTTCGCTGGTCAGCGCGCGCTCCCGGAAGCTGCCTTCGCGAGGCGCGAGCTGGGTGTCGCCGCGCCGTGAGTCCGCGACGTCGTCGGCGCGCGGGCTGCGCTCGTAGCGAGCCGCCGCGCGCCGGATCGCGGTCGCCAAGGCCTCGCGCGCGCCGCGCGCTCGCGTGCTGGGCCACGACAGCGGCGGGCTCACGTCGACGTCGCCTCGCGTCGTGTGCAGCCTCAGCCATAGCCCAGCGCGGCTCACACCGCGCAGCTCGTCGAACGGGACCCAGTGGCGGCGAAACGGCGCCGCGACCCACACCCCGTCGCGACCGAGCCGCAGGTCCCGGCGAAGGAAGAGGGCCGCCGAGAGCGCCAGCATCAGGCCCATGACGATCATCCCCCCGATCGACTCGTGCCGCGCGGAGATCGAGAACGCGAAGCCGCTCAAGATCGCGCCGACCAAGGCGACCCCCGCGCGCAGCTCGGGTGAGAGCGCCCCCTCGGCGCGGATCGGCGACCCCTCTACGCCGAAGCCGAGCGCGTCGAGGATCTGGTCGCGGGCGGTCGCGTCCTCGACGGTGACCTCGGCGACCACGTCACCCCCTCGCACGAAGCAGATGGTCGGATCGGCGTCGCCGCGGTCGAGCGGGAACGCGAAGGAGAAGGTCGCGCGCGGGATCATCAGCACGCCGTTGAGGCGCACGCCTAGCGAGTCGGCGGAGACCCCGCCTCGTCGCTTGAGCTGACCGAGGTGACCGTAGATCAGCGCGCCGATCACGCAGGGCGCCACCAGGAAGCCCTCGAGGAACGGCGCGAGCACCACGGCCACGAGCGCGCTGCGCCGCGCCCACGTGACGAGCGGTCCGTGGACGCTCGCGACGCCTCGCACCGCTCGCGCTGGGGTCGTCTTGTCGGGGCTAGTCATGGCGCTGCGCGCGGATGGCGATGACGGCGCCGCCGAGGATGACCGCGCCTCCGATCGCCTCCTCGATTGTAGGAGGCTTTCGCCACACGACCATCGCGATCGCGATGCTCCCGAGCGTCTCCCCTGGACAGACGAGCGCCACCAGGCTGGGAGAGAGGGTGCGAGCCCCGGCCTGGACGAGCGTGTGACCGACCACCGTCGGGATCAGGCCGAGCGCCGCGATCGCCGCGAGGGAGTCCGCCGGGAGCGGCCACAGCACCGCCCCCGGTCGCTCGGCTAAGAACGGCAGCGTGAAGCTCAGGGTCGCGGCCGCGACCGCGTATACGAGCGGCGCGTAGGCGAGGGGCTCGATGGCGTCCTTGATCGCGCGGGCCGACGCGACGTAGAGGCCGAACAGCGCGACCGCCCCCAGCACGAGCGCGTCACCGAACAGCTGGTGCTCGCCTTCCCCCGCGCCGCGCGCGATCAGCAGGGCGCCCAGCGTCGCGACCACGACGCCGACCTTCTCGAGCCGCCTCGGCTCGATCCCGAACAGGGCCCACGCCGTGAGGACGACCGCGAGCGGCTCGAGCGAGATGAGCGACGCCGCCGCAGGCAGCGAGGTCTGATCGAGGCCCCACTGGAACAGCGCGAAATGGCCGGCGAGCAGCCCGCCCGCGAGCGCGACGCGCGACCAGGCCCGCCCGCCCAGGCGCCGCGCGGCGGACACGACGCGGCGCGGGTGTAGCAGGAACAGGACCAGCGCCGCGAGCGCGAGGCGCCCGAACGCGACCCCGATGGGGTGCGCAGGCCGAGCGAGCCGCGAGAGCGGGGACGCCGTCGCGAACGCCGCGCTCGCGACCAAGACCAGCCACGCCGCGCGCGGCGAGGCGCCGGTCTTGGCGGCCGGTTCGGTGGGCATGCGGCAGGAGCATAGCGTCCGCGGACGCCGGCGCCCCCGCTCAGCGGCTGGGGAGCAGCAGCGCCTCCGACAGCAGCGCCGCGGGCACGCTCGCGCGGTCACCCTCGGTCACCTTCACGGTGAGCTTGCCGCCGTCGTCGATCGACCACTCGAGCTTGGTGGTCTTCTTGCTCGCGCTGGCCTTGATGCGCTTGATCTCCTCGTCGCCGTCGGGGCCGAGGTCGGCGGGGTCGACCTCGACTCCCAGGCCACAGCCGCTCGTGCTCTCGATCGGGATGGTGCGCGGGCAGGTGGTCGGCGAGCCGCCCTTGCCGAGGACACACAGCGTGTCGCTCACCGTGTGCTCCTCGCACAGCTCGAGACCGGCCATGTTGGAGTCGACGTTCGACTGGAGGTGCCGGACCGCGACGATCGCGCCCTTCGAGGTGAGCTTCCCGCCCTTCACCTCGGCGGTGTTGTGGACCCCGAACGCGCCCGGCTCGAACTCGTGGCCGACCTGCGCGACCGCTCGCAGCTTCTTGTCGTCCTCCGCCACCAGGATGAGCGCGGCGTCGTAGCCGATGTCGCCTCGCGACACGCGGACGACCGAGAGCCGCGGATCGCCGAGGTCGAGCCTCGGGCCTGCCTCGCAGGTCGTCTTGCCCTCCAGGAACAGGAGCGAGTCTGCCTTCTTCTCGAGGCAGCCGCACAGCTCGGCGACAGTGGCGTAGCCCTCGGTGCACACCGACCACGGCGGGATGATCTCCTCCGCCTTGCCTCCGACCTCTGCGTAGCGCTTCGCGACCTCGGCGTTGTCGCGCAGGGTGAGGCTCTCTGCGTAGTCACGCTTGGCGGCGTCCTTGTCGCCGCCCTCCTGGTGGGCGCGCCCTCGGGTGTAGAGGATCTGCGCGCGTTGCTTCGCGTCGCTCGTGTGCGCGAGGGCGAGCGTCGTCGACGAGCGCGCGCGCTCGAGGTCTCTCTTGCCGAAGGCCGCCCAGCCGATCTCGGCGAGCACGCGCGGATCGTTGGGCGAAGCGACGAGCGCGGCGTCGAGCTCCTTCAGCGCTGCGTCGTACTCCTTCTTCTTCGAGAGCCGCCGCCCCTCGCCGAGGTGCTGCAAGAGCTTCTTCTTCTGGTCGGTCGTCGGCGCGACGGCGCTCGCGACCGGCTTGGTCGTGGCGGAGGCCGAGGCGCGCGCCGCGCTCGTCGCCGCGGCGGACGAGGCCGCGGCGGAGGAAGCCGACAGGGCCGAGGCGCGGGGCGCGGGCGTCGACGCGGAGGCCGACGCTGCCCCGGTCGCGCCGTCGCCCGAGCACGCGAGCGCAGAGGTGGAGAGCAGAGAGACGAGGAGGAAGGACCGAGGAGCTCGCTGGGGAGTCATGTTGGGCCGATGTGTGTGGGCGCGGGTGGTCAGGCGATCGAAGAACGCCCAGGTACCATCGGCATTCCGACGTGACAACGAAGGGTCACGGGAGCGCGAAGCGACGCGCCCGCGCGCCTCGGAACCAAGCGACGGGAAGCGACGCGCCCGCGCGCCTCAGACCGCGCGAGCGCGCCCGCCCGCCTCCCGGGTCAGCTCCCCCGCCCAGTCCTCTGCGAACGCCGTCCGCGCAGCGGCCACGCGCCCCCCATCGGCTCGACCGAGCGTGATCATCAGCTTCGTGAGCGCGGCCTCCGCGGTCATGTCGAGGGCGCCGATGGCGCCGGCGTCTCGGGCTGCGGCTCCGCCTTCGTAGGCGCCGAGATCGACCGCGCCGCGCGGGCACTGGCTGACGATGACGACCGGCACGTCGAGCGAGCGCGCCGCCTCGATCGCTGGGATGAGCGAGCGCTCGAGCCTCGGCACGTTGCCCGCGCCGAAGGCCTCCACGACCATCCCGCGGACGCCCGCCGTGAGCGCCCCTTGCAAGAGCTTCGGATCGAGCCCCGGGAAGACGCGCACCGCCAGCACACGCGCCTCGAGGCGGGGATCGAAGGGGGCCTTGGGGCGGGGCGCGAGGACGTGCGCCCCCACCTGGACGCCGAGCCCGAGCTCCGCGAGCGGCGGGCAGCTCGGCGAGCCGAAGGCGTTCATGCCCCAGGCGTCCAGCTTGGTGACCCGGCAGCCTCGGAAGAGGCGCGAGTTGAAGGCGACGGCGACCTCGGGGATGCGCATCGTCGCGACCTGGCACGCGTCGACGAGGTTGGCGCGCCCGTCGGAGCGGATCTCTCCGAGAGGGCGCTGGGCACCGGTGAGCACGACGCTGCGGTCGAGCCCCGGCAGGAGGAACGCGAGCGCGCTCGCGGTGTACGCCATCGTGTCGGTCCCGTGGATGATGACGAAGCCGTCGTAGTCCTCGAGCTTGTCGTGCACGACCCCCGCGATCTCGACCCAGTCTTCCGGCTGCATGTCTGCGGAGTCGAGGCGAAACAGGACCAGCGAGTCGATCTCCGCGATCTGCTTGAGCACCGGGAGCTCGCCCAGCAGATCCTGCTTGATGGCGTCGGCGGACAGCGCCGCGCCGTCGGCGCGGGGCTGCATCAAGAGGGTGCCCCCGGTGTGGATCATCAACAGGCGCATCGTCATTTCCGCGTCTTCACCACGAGCACCGCGCGTCCGCCGCGCGGCTCTGGCCGCACGCTCGCCCAGCCGCGCTTGGCGGCGAAGCCCGCGAGATCACCCTGGTGCTCGTCCATATGGAGCGAAAAGTCGTTCCAGATGGTGCGCGCCTCTTCCTCGGGCGCCGGTTTGCCGTCGACCATCACCGCGAGCCGCCCCTTGTCGTTCGCGCTCACCAAGACGTGCTCCCCCCGCGGGCGCTCGCGGCTGCGCGCGCGGGCACCGACCCCACTCGCGCCACGAGCCGCTCGCGCAGCGGCGCAAACCGTGGGTCGGCGCGCAGCGGATCGAGCACGGGGCAGCGCTCGATCCAGACCAGGTCGACGAGCCCGCTGTCGATGCTCTGCCCGATGTACTTGAACGCCGCGTCGACGAGGCCCAGCCGCGCGCAGACCTCGGCGCCGATCTGCTGGAAGAAGGAGACGCGCCGCCCGCTGCCGCGGTTGCCGTAGACGTCCAGCAGGTCGGCGACGACCATCGGGTCGACCGGGGTGCCCGTGTCCACCGCGTGCCCGACCAGCTCGATGAACGGCACCAACGTGGGGGCGTGCGTCTTTGCGTCCCAGCTCGCGAGCTCGGCGCGTAAGGCCACCAGCTCTTCCTGGTTGCCCTTCCAGAGCGCGAACTGCAGGCGGTTGATGATCCGCGGAAGAGGTCCGCGTGAGCCACGTCGAGCCTGGTGCCCACGAGCGCGTGGGCCTCGTCCCACCGCCGCTCGAGGGCGAACAGCCGGGCGTGCTCTCGGCGCGCGAGCTCCGAGGTCGGATCGAGCTCTCGGGCCAGGTCAACCGAGCGGGTCGCGAGCTCGAGAGGCCCCGTCTCGCCCAGGATGCGACCCATCAACAGGTGCGCGTCCGCGAGGGTCGGCGCGCGTGCCAGGGCCGCGCTCGCCGCGAGGTAAGCGCGCTCGACGTCGCTGCGCTGCAGCGCCACGGCGCCCACCGCGAGGTGAGCCTCGCCGAGCTCCGGGGCGATCTGGATGGCGCGCTGGGCGGCCGCCTCGGCGGCCTCGAGGATCTCCGAGTTGAAGAACGCGTAGCGGGCGAGCGCGAGCGCGTGACCCGAGACGAGCAGGGGATCGTCCGGCGCGCGCAAGAGCGCCTGCTCGAACAGCTCGACCGCCTCCTTGACGCTGCCGACCCAGAACTGCCGGTATCGAGAGCGGGCCTTCAGGTACAGCTCGACGGCGATCGGGTCGCTCAGGCGTCGCTCGTTGCCGGCGGCCGCCTCCACCAGCACGCCCTCGGCGATCGCCCCGGCGACCTCGTCGTTGACGCCGAGCAGCGCGCTCGAGCGCGTACGGAACTTGCGCGCCCACAGCTGGATGCCGTCTCGCACCGAGATCAACCGCACGCGCAGGTCGAGCTCGTCCGCGCTGGCGCGTCGGAGCGAGCCCTCGACCAGGACCTCCGCGCGCAGCTCCGACCCGAGGCCTCTCAGATCGAGCTCGCGGCGGCTCGCGTGCTGCCGCGTGAGGTCTCGCGCGACCACACGCAGGCCTGGCACCATCGACAGCGAGTCGATCAGATCGTCGGTCAGCCCCTCGGACAGCTCGGCGAGCTCGCCGTCGCCCTGGAGCGGCATGACCGCGACGCGAACCAGCCGCAGCGGCCCGCTGGACCTCGCCGCCGGACGGCTCGCCGGGGCCGGCCGGATAGAGCGCGCGCCGGCGCCCGCCTCCACGGAGGCGAGCGCAGCCTCCACCTCGGCCGCGCTCGAGAAGCGGTCGTCCTGGCTGCGAGCCATGCACTTCACCACCAGCTCGGCGAGCGGGCCGGGGACGTCCGGCCGGAGGGCGCGCGGGTCCTTGGGTGACTCCATCAGGCGGGCGACCGCGACGGCCAAGGCGGTCTCCCCATCGAACGGCGGCTGGCCGGTGAGCAGCTCGTACAGGACCGCGCCGAGCGCGTACACGTCGGTGCGCGCGTCGATCGCGCTCCTCGAGTCGACCTGCTCGGGGGCCATGTAGTGGGGAGTGCCGAGGAACTGAGAGGTGATGTGGCCCTTCTGCGCGGCGTCGAGCGAGGCGGCGATCCCGAAGTCGGTGATCGCGAGGCGATCGTCCGCACCCACCAGCACGTTGTCGGGCTTGAGGTCGCGGTGGACGACGCCGACGTCATGCGCGGCCGTGAGGGCGCGCGCGAGCGTCGCGCCGATCTCCACCACGCGGGCGACGCTCGGCGGGCCGCGCCGGTCGAGCGTCGCGCGGAGCGACTCACCCTCGACCAGCTCCATCGTGAAGAAGCGACGGCCCTCGTGCTCGCCGAACTCGAACACGCGGGCGACGTTCTTGTGCGAGACCCGCCGGGCGAGCTTCACCTCGCGCCGGAAGCGCTCGAGCGCAGCGGGGCCCACGACCTCTGCGCGCAGCACCTTGAGCGCGACGATCTCGTCCAGCTCGTGGTCCCGCGCGCGATAGACCGTGCCCATGCCGCCGCTGCCGACGAGGCCGAGGATCTCCCAGCGGCCCGCGAGGATCTCGCGGGTCTCTGGATCGCTCGCGGGGATCGTGGTCGGCGCGCTGTGGGGAGAGGGGTCTTGCGCCGTCTTGTCGGCGTCGTCGACCACCGTCTCCGCGAACGCGCTGGCGTCGCGGGTCATGGCCGCTCGATGGTACACCACCCGCCCAGAGCGACCACCGCTCGACACCGCGCGCGGGTCGTGCGTGGCTCCATTTCCTTACGCGCCCAAGCGTCCCCGCGGCTACGATGACGCAGCTGGGGCTGCACGGACATCAGGGGAGGGGACCGATGATGAAACGACGCGTTCTGGGCATGGTGGTTGCTGGGGGGGGGCACTGATCCACGCTAGCGCGTGCGGTGAGGAGCCCGAGGGCGAAGTCGTGTCTCGCGCACGACAGGCCGTCGTGCAGGGCACCACCGATACCGAGTACGACGCCGCATTCCCCGCCTCGGTGAAGCTGCTCGAGAAGGGCGCCTCCGGCACGTTGGTGTCCCCCTATTGGGTACTCTCGGCCGAGCACGCCTTCGACGAGGCAGGCGAGGTCGACGCCAATTGGAGCTGGCACGTCGGGACGTTTCCGAACGGTTCGCCGACGGGCGATCCGCTTTGGAACCGTCGTGTGTTCTGGCACTCCAAGGAGAAGAGCGGCCCGGTGCGCATGATGGGGCTCAGCTCTCATCGCGAGACCGACCTGGCACTCGTACGGCTCAACCGTCCTGTTCGGCATCCGATCGGGCAGCCGGCTCGTCTGCCCGCGTACGCGAACGAGTGCGGGGTATCGTCGTTCCTGGGCCGCTTGGTTGGCTTCGCAGACGCCGGCTACAACGAGAACGGGTACGAGGCCATCTGCTCCAACGAGGTCTCGTCACCCCGGCGGCGCTTCGCGCCCACAGTCGTCGCTTGGGAGCGCTTCACGTATCTCGGGCCAGGCTCGAGCCATCAACACCGCTTCGAGGCGGGGCCGGGCGACGGGTGTACGGGGATGGCCGGCGTCGGGGTCGGTGGCGACTCGGGAGGGTCGCTCTATCGCTGGGACGACCTGTTCTGCGGCGTCATCTCCGGCGATGGGCCCTTCGCTTCGGGAGGCAGCCCTGACGGGACCGTGTGGTCGCAGTATCACACCGCTGCGGTCGACTCCCAGGACGCCATCGAGTTCTGGTCCCAATACGTGCTCGACGTCGACGGGCTCCCGGAGAGCCCTTGCCCGCCGGTCGATAGCTACAACGACGCGGACGGCGATGGGATCCCGGCTTCCTGCGACTCGTGTCCGACCGTCTACAACCCCGAACAGCTCACCGAGGTCGATGACGAGGATCTGGACGGCCTGGGGGACGCCTGCGACCTGTGCGATTGGGCCGTCGACCCGGTCGACCAGCTCGGTAACCGTAATCGGGAGATCGAGTTCGCGGTGGCCTATCCCAACGCGGAGAGGGTTCCGGTGCTCGACCGCGACGACTTCGCCAGCGACGCAGCCTTCCAGCTCGCCGTCGACGACTATCGCGCGGCGTTCTTCCCCGACACCTGCGACCCGATGCCGGTCCCAGCTGCTGTGCTGAAGTCCGGGGGTGGGCTCCCGCAGGCGCCCCCGAGCGACCCGCTGGACCCTACCTGCCAGCTGTACACGCAGGGCTGCTCGAGCCACTTCAACAACCTGGTCGAGCTCCAGGTGTTCTCGAGCACGACGATCAACGCGGTCATCCAACAGAACGGACCGATCGACGCGACCGTAGGGCTGCGCTGGTGCGACTGTCAGGCCGTGCAAGGAGGGACCCCGGCCTCATTCGAGGGAAGAACGGCGTGCCGAAGAGACTTCACATCGAACTGTCGCTTCGACGAGGACCTCTATGACTCGACAGGGCCGTCCAACCGCTGGCTCGCGGTACGGACGAAGGACCTCAATCAACCCTGGAGCGCCGCGCAGGTCGGGGACGAGTGGCCGCTCGAGGTAGGGTCGGAGACGCGCTCGGTCGTCTGGGACTACACGGCGCTGGGCGCGCAGTACCTCGACTCCTCGACGAACTTCCAGTCGGTCAACGGCATCCTGTGGGCCCACACGACCGAGCTCAGCGCGACGGTGCCTGAGATCGATGGGGACGGTCGGCCGCTCGTGCGCTTCGCGAATTCGCTGAACAGCGGAGCTGCATCGTGGGGCTATTACCCAGAGGGCCACCTGTGGGTCGCCATCAACGACTGGATCGTTTGCCCGATGTGCGGCATCGATGGCGTCGCGCAGCCGCTGCACGAGGCTGGGAACCCGCATTGGGTCACCACTTTCCCGGGCGCCTACGCTCCAGCACTCTCGCCCGACCCGGCGACGCGTGACTATTACTCTCAGGTGGCGCTGGAGCGCGCCATCCACGTCGGCGCCTCGGAGCCTCTGGTGTGGCTCGAGCGTGCCATGGGAGGCGCGAAGCGCTTCACGCGCGGAGTGGGAGTCGATCGCAATTCGGGGCGCGTCAGCGGCAAGGTCTTGACGCAAGGGCTCGACGCCCTGCCGGTCTACGACGACTTCGACCCCGGTGGTGGTCCGGTGCTCGCGGGCGATGAGGGGCTCGCGTTCAGCGCGATCGAGCAGCGCCTCTATGTGCTGGGCGGGTCGGGTGAAAGCGAAGGCGCCGGCTGGCTCTTGGATCTCGAGGGAACCACGGCCGGGTGGCGACACTTCTCGATGCCCGACGGGGAGAAGGTCTCCCGAGTGTACACCGCGGTCTATCGGCACGAGGACCGCTCGGTTTACTTCCTGGATGGAGGTAGCCCGCTGCGTCTTCGCCGCTGGAACGCTCAACGGACGCTGCGTGCCGGGGTGCTGCAGACCATCGCGGAGCTGCCCGAATCATGGGATGGCTTTGGGGCCTACGCGCTGATCGCGGGCCCGCGCGGAGAACTCGGGCTCGTCGCCTACCGCGGGAGCGGCGCCAGCGCCTCCAAGATCGGGGTGTTCCACGCCGACGAGGAAGGGACGTTCGAGCTCGTCAAGATCACCAGCCCCGCGACCGACCTGATCGGCCCTCCCATGATCGCCCCGCTGGGGATTGTCTACACGACCGACAGCGCTAAGGGCGCGAGGCTGCCCTTCGGCGAGATGGACCCGCCGGACGGCGCCGAGCTGCCGACCTTCTACCCGCATTGAGGTAAGCCATGAGACGCTTCGCACTCTGGCCCCTCCTTCTGCTGGTTCCAACCGGCCTCGCTTGCAGTGACGAGGGAGCCTCGACCACGGGCGGCGCCACGTCCTCCTCGACCTCCGGAGGCGGCGGCGGTGGCGGAGCGTCCGGCTCGACGACCGGTACCGGAGCGGGAGAACCGGGGTGGTCGCCGGTGTCCTGGTGGGACGGCAACTGTCCGCTCCAGATGGCGGATGACCCCCCGAGCGCGTTCCCTCCACTCGAGTGGGGAGCCTGCCCCGCCAATGAAGCGGGCTGCGAGATGCTGGTCAAGAACTGGCTTCAGCTTGGTCCAACCGCGCTCGGAGCGCCGGCGGTCTATCGAAGCGAGAGCGGGTATGTTCATAGCTTGTACGTCAAGTACCCCGATTTCGAGGTCCGCGTGCCTCTCATCGGTGTCGACGGGCGAGCTACCGTGGTCTATCGAACGCCGCCGAACCCGCCGAATCCCGCGTGTCATCCGCTGCAGGTTGAGCCCTACGAATCGGGGCACTGGTTCGGCAACTGGGTGCTGGGCAGCCAGCCGAAGACGACCTACGTGTTCCAGCCAGAAGGGCTCGACCCGGCCGACGCGCTGGTGCTCCCACCGCTGGGCCCCAACCAGCAGAAGCGCTCCTCGGAGCAGCTGATGGCCATCCAATACGATTTCGGCGTGGCGGCTCGGATCTACGACCGGCAGACAGGCCTCGACTTCCAGTCGCCCGATGACATGGGCGCAACCCTGCCGTGGTTGACCGACGACGCCGGCTTCCTGCTGCTCGTCCCGTCCCCGAACGAGCCGGAGGCGTGGGTCTGGACGCGGGAGCGTGAGCAGTATGAGCCGCTGATCACCCCGGCGATGGGGCACGTCGTCGATGTGAAGGCGGACGGTGAGAGGCTGATCTGGATCCAGACCCCTTCGAAGGCAGAGCCAGGGTCGGGCCAATGGCCGGCCGGCACGCTGTACTCGTCCGCCTACACCACCGTGCAGGACGAGGTGGTGGCGACCGCGCTGCGTCCGATGCCGCCCACCGGTCCGGGGCCGGAGAGCGCCATCGGCGGGGGGTACTACGCGCTGTACAGCGCCTACACCAACCTCCTCTACGTCGTCCGCCTCAGCGACGGTCGTCAGTGGGTGATGCCCATCCCGCTCGACGAGTTCGGCGCCCTGTTGAACAACGTCTCGTACGTCGACGACACGTACGTCTACTTCAAGACGGGTACGAACATCTTCCGCCAGCGCCTGGACGCCCTCGGTCCCGGCGAGCCGCCGCCGTAGCGCCTGCTCGGCGCTCGAAGACGTCGTCCGCGTACGCACCACGGGCGGACTCGCCGTGCTACGACGCTGATCCGATCTGCACCGCTCGACACCGCGCGCGGGTCGAGAAAGACTGCCGAAGGATGCGCCGGCTCAGCGAGCTTCCTTCACCTCGCATCGCGCAGGGCACGGCCGCGCGCGTGGTGACGCTCGGCGGGGGGCACGGTCAGGCCGCGCTCTTGCGAGGGCTCTCGCGGCTCGACTGTCACATCACGGCGATCGTGTCGGTCGCCGATGACGGCGGGTGCTCCGGCAAGCTGCGCGAGGAGCTCGGGATGCCGCCGCCGGGAGACGTGCGTCGATGCCTGGTGAGCCTCGCGACGCTGCGCGAGGCCGATCAGTTCGAGGAGCGGCTGCAGGGAGAGCGCGAAGAGGGGCGCTGCGTCGGCAACCTCGTGCTCGCCGAGATGAGCCAGGACCTCGGCTCTCTGCAGCGCGCCGTCGACTGGGCGGGCGCGCTGCTCGGCTGCCTCGGTCGCGTGGTGCCCGTCGCGGACGTCGCGGGGACGCTCAACGTGTATGACCTCGTCCACGGTCCGATCGTGGGGGAGGCGGCCATCGAGCGGCTGAGCGCCAACACGCTGGTCGCGACCGTGGCCGGCCCCGAGCGCGCGAGCCCGGAGGCGCTCGACGCCATCGAGCGCGCGGACCTGCTCTTCCTCGGGCCAGGCAGCTTCGTCGGCTCGACGCTCGCCGTGCTCACCACCGCGAACGTCGCGGAGGCTGTCGCGCGCACGCGCGCGCGGCGCGTCTTGATTCGCAACCTCGCCGCCGAAGAGCGCGGGACGTCGCTCGAGGATCACGAGCGCGTGCTGCGCGATCACCTCGCGATCGGCAGCGGGGACGAGGTGGTGTTCGACGTGCTCTCGCACGACGCGGGCTCGCCGAGGCGCGTGCGGCGCGGCGATGGCTCCCACGCGCTGTCGGCGCCGCTCGCGGACCCGACCGAGCGCGGGCACGACCCGGCGCTCGTGGCGCACGCGATCGGCGATCTGTACGGCCTGCCGCGCAGGCCTGTCACCGACGCCGACACCGTGAGCTCGGAGGCCCACTCGATCTTCGCGACGTACCTCGCGTCTGCGCGCGCGCGGCTCGCTGCGCGGGGCTAGCCGCCGCCCTGTCCGCCAGCGCCGCCGCTACCGCCGGCGCCGCCCTGTCCGCCGGCGCCGCCCTGTCCGCCGGCGCCGTCGGTCGTGCCGCCTTCGCCGCCGCCGCCCTCGACGGCTCCACCGCCTCCGCCTTCGCCGCCCCCGCCCCCGGAGACGCCGCCTTGGCCCCCGCCGCCGGGCGGCGCGAAGTCGAGGCAGGGCTGGGGGTCGCACGCGCTCGCGACGACGGCGAGCGACAGTCCCGAGATGGCCGTGACGATGAAGCGCTGGCGTCGAGCGAGGATGGTGACCCTGTCTTCTTCGTTCCGATCGTCTTCGCTCATCGTCGGAGGATT
The DNA here is from genome assembly GCA_016719945.1 of Polyangiaceae bacterium. Lineage (GTDB taxonomy): Bacteria > Myxococcota_A > Polyangia > Polyangiales > Polyangiaceae > Xiheicaenibacterium. Next base: position 64,771 of record JADJYE010000038.1, read on the forward strand.
GTCGCAGGAGACGTTGCGAACCGGAAGCGCCTCGGCCCGGCGTGCGCCGCTACCACCGCTCCGCGCATGCTGCTATTTGCGGTCCGTTGAGCGCCGCATCGGAGCCCACGGCGAAGCCTCGCCACTTCACGGACCGCCCGTGGCTGGCCTACGTGCTGTTCGTCGGGACGGCGGCGCTCGTCGCGTATCCGTCGATCCCCAAAGATCAGCGGGACGACTTTCCACTGTCGCCCTACGGGATGTTCTCGGACCCAAAGGACGAGTTCACGACGATCACCCAGGCGGTCGCCGTGCCCGAGGTCGGGACGGAGCGGGCCGTCCCCCCGCGGATGCTCGGCACCGACGAGGTGCTGCAGGCGCGCGCCACGCTCGCCAAGGCGTCCCGAACGAAGGGCGCGTCGAGCGCGCTGTGCGAGAAGGTCGCGGCGCGCGTCGCCGCCGACGGGGACTTCGCGTGGGCGCGGCGGGTCGAGATCCGCACCGTCACGTACGAGTCGATCAGCTACTTCCAGGACCCCCCCATGCCCCCCGTGAAGCGCCGCGTCCACGCGCGCTGCGAGGTGAAGCGGTGAGCTTCGCGGCGCGCCTCGACGACCTCGTAAGGCCGATCGCGCCGGCCGAGCGCCTCGCCGCGGTGCGCCTCCTGGTCGGCACCTTTGCGCTGATCTACCTGCTGGTCAGGCTCGGCTCCTTCGCGAGCGTCGCCACCCACGACGCGGGCGACTTCGCGCCGGCGGGCCCGGCGCGCCTGCTCTCGGGCCCAATCCCAGCGTGGGGCGTCTACGGCGCCGTCGCGCTCACCCTCGCGTTCGGCGTGACGTTCCTCGTGGGGTGGCGGTTCAAGATCACCGGCCCGCTCTACGCCGCCTCGCTGATCTCGGTGCTCGCGTACCGCAACAGCTTCGGGATGATCTTCCACACGGAGAACCTGATGGTCATGCACGTGGCCATCCTCGCGCTCTCCGATTCGGCCGCGGCGTACAGCCTCGACGCAAAGCGGGAGGGCGCGACGCCCGAGCCTGCGCGACGTTATGGCTTCGCGCTCCAGTGGCTCGGGGTCGTGACGGCGGTCGCGTATGTGCTCGCGGGCGTCGCGAAGCTGCGCGTCTCGGGGCTCGGCTGGGCAGGCGGCGAGATCCTGCGCAACCACATCGTCTACGACAACCTCCGCAAGCACCTGCTCGGCGACAGCTTCTCGCCGCTCGGCGCGTGGACCGCGCGGCACACCTGGCTCTTCCCTCCGCTCGCCGTCCTCACGCTGATCTTCGAGCTCGGCGCGCCGATCGCCCTGCTGCGCGGGCGCATCGCGAAGGCCTGGGCGCTCGTCGCGTGGTCGTTCCACGTCGGCGTGCTCGCGCTGATGTGGATCCTGTTTCCGTACCAGCTTTTCTTCATCGCCTTCGCGAGCTTCTTCGAGCCGGAGAAGCTCGTGGAGCGGGTGCGCGCGTGGCGCCGCGCGCGGACGTGACGCGTCAGACGCAGAGGAGCGCGTTGCGTGATGGCCCGTCGGGTCGCCGCCTCGCGCGGCCGGCTTCGTGGAGTGCGAGGCGGCGGGCCGCGGGCTAAGGCATGGCGTCGGGGGCGGGGGCGCGCAGAACGCGGATCTTCGTGATCGTCGCGACGATGAGGCATCCGGCCCAGGACGAGGCCTCGGGGAGCCCGAACGCGCCGGCGAGGAAGTCGGCGAGCTGCCACTGGTCGGGCTCAGGAACCCGGGCGATGAAGACGCCGGCGTGGGTACCGGGCGCGAACTTGCGCATGTCAGAGAAGTCGAGGTCTTGTGTGACGAGCAAGCGCCCTTCGCGCTGCGCGGCCGCGAAGACCTCGTCGTCCGTGCGCCCGCCGAGGCCCTCGTCGAGCACGGTGTCTACCTCGAAGCCGAGGTCCTGGAGACGGCCCTTGGCGGAGGCGGGGAGATTCTCGTCGAGCTTGAGCTTCACGCTCCGCTGGTCCGCGTCAGCGCCGAGGGCAGCGGATTGGGCGCGGGGAGGTCTTCGCTCGCGGACCTCGCCGCGAACGCGATGATCGCGCGCACGTCGTCGGTGGTGAGGCTGGGGAGCTCGGCGACGATCCGCTCGGCGGACTCGCCGTGCGCCAGGTAGCCGAGCACGGTGCGAACGAGTACCCGCGTGCCTCGCACGGTCGGCTGGCCACCGCAGATCGCTGGGTCGCGCACGATGCGATCCTGGAACGTCATCTCGTGAGGGTAGCGCACGGTCGGCCCGCACGGCGCGGCCCCGCGCCCACCCCGGGACGGAATCTGGTGGACGCCAGGCAGTTCCGTGAAGCTCTACACGAACAACAGCGCCATTCGCGCCCGCTTGCCCGTGGCTCGCTCGAGGGCGCGCGCGTAGATGCCGACCTGCGCGCGGTAGCCGGCGAGGTGCTCGGGCAGGAGCGCCGCGGGATCGTCGGTCTTGTAGTCGACGACCACGAGCTGCCCGTCGTCCTCGAAGACGAGATCGACGACGCCGTCTGCGGTCCTGCCGTCCGCGAGCGCGAGCGTGACCGGGAGCTCTCTCCTGGCCGACCCGCTCAGGGCCGCGCGGCGGACCAGCGGGTGCTCGAGCGCGGCTCGCGCGGCGTGGGCGGCGGCCTCGACGTCGGCCGGGGAGTGCCCGTCGAGGCGCGCGAGCGAGCTCGTCAGCGCGTCGATCTCGTCGGGCTGCGCGTCGAGCCCCACAGTGGAGAGCACGAAGTGCACGAGGGTGCCGAAGCGCTTGCCTCGCGGCCGGTCGGGCGCGCGCTGGGTCTGGTGGAGCTCGACGGCGACCGGGTCCTCTGCGCTCGACGCGCCGCCCTTCGAGAGCGCCGTGACGGTGACCAGGCCGCGGGGTGAGCCGGTGCCCGTGACGATGGCCGCGCTGCGCGCCGACGCGGCGGCCTCGAACGCTCGAACGTCCGCCTCGACGAGGGCGGGGTCGGCCTGCTTCGAGACCAGATCTTCTCGCACCCCGAGCGGGCTCTTGCGGCTCACGCCGAGCCAGCGCGGGTCGACGATGAGCACCTCGCCGCCCGGGGTCTGCTGGGTCCCCGCGCACAGCGACCTGGCGGGTCGCTCGACGCTGTCGGGTCGCTTCAGCACCACGTCGATCCCGTCGGTGGGCGCGCTGGGCGCGAGCACATGGCTGAGCGGGCGCAGCCAGCCGTCCCTCGGGAACTCGACGTCGTCGCCGATCACCGGGAACGCCAGGATGTCTCGCGCGCGCGTGGCCGCGACGTAGGCGAGCCGCGTGAGCTCGGCGGCCTGTCGCGCCAGCTCGTCGTCTCGGGCCTCGATCAGGTCCCACGGCGCGCACTCCGCCAGCTTCATGGCGCCGAGCCTGCGCGCCACGTCGACGACCTTGGTGGGCTCGCGCGACGTCGTCTCGAGCGGATCTCCCACGACCACGACGGGGAACTCGAGGCCCTTGGCGCCGTGCACGGTCATGATACGCACCCCGCCGCGCTCGTCGTCGACGGCGTCCTCGACCGCCGGGGCGCGCGCGTCCGCGGTCGACGACAGCGCGTCCACAAACGACCCGAACGAGAGCTTGCCGCGACGCTCTTGCGACGCGGCGATCTGCTCGATGGCGGCGAGCTGCAGGAACGCCTGCTCGGCCGACGGCGCCAGGGCCATCCCCACGTGGGCGCGCGTCGCGTGCAGCAGGCTCGCGAGCGTCTCTGCGTACGGACGGGCGTTGCGCAGCCGGTGCAGCTCCGAGACGACGAGCAACGCCTCGAGCACGCCGCCGAGGTGCTGGGGCACGGCCGTCCGCGGGAGCGTCGTGGCCTTGAGCGGACCATAGCGGAGGCTCCACTCGAACAGCGTCTCGTCCGAGAGCCCGAACAGGAGCCCGCGGAGGGTGGCGTAGACCAGGAGCGGGTCGTCGGGTGCCTCGATCGCCGAGAGCGCCGTGGTGACCGCGTGCGACTCGTCCTGCCCGGCGAGGTCGGCTCTGCCGGCGACGACGTACGGCACGCCCGCGCGGCTCAGGCACTTGGTGAGCTCGTCGAGCACGCCGTAGCTCGACATCGAGCGCAGGAGGATCGCGACGTGGCGTGGAGCGATCGGCACCGCCGCGCCGGTGTGCGGGTCGACCAGGGTTCGACCGCTCTCGTCGAGCAGCCACGCCACGAACCCCGCCAGCGCGGCAGGCAGCGACTTCTTCGCCGCGCCCTTCGCGAGCATCCGCCTGCCGTACGGCTCGGGGATGGGGATGGCCATCACGGCGGGCGGCGCGCCGTCGACGCGCGGGCGGCTCGGGTGAAGCGTGACGTAGCTCGCCTGCTGCGAGCGCTCGTCACGGCGCATGACCGGCTCGAACGCGGCGTTGACGAAATCGAGCACCCCGGGGACGCTCCGGAACGAGACGCCGAGCTGGAGCACCTCGCCGCCGGACCGCAGCACGAGCCGGCGAACGATCTCGTAGGTCCCGGGGTCCGCGTGGCGGAAGCGATAGATCGACTGCTTCGGATCGCCGACCACGAACAGGCGACCGCGGCCGATCCGCGCGGCCTCCGGGTCCGCGCCGAGCGCGTCGCCCTCACCCGAGAGCAAGAGCAGGATCTGCGCCTGGATGGGGTCGGTGTCCTGGAACTCGTCCACGAAGAACGGCCCGAGGTTGAGCCTGCGTTCGGCGAGCACCTCGGGGTCGTCGCGCAGCACGTCGCGGGCGCGCAGCAGCAGGTCGTCGAAATCCAGGACGCCGCGCCGCGCCTTCAGCGCGTCGTACGCGCGGACCGCCTCCATCAACTCCTCCCGCAGCGAGACCGCGAGATCGGCGCTCGCGCCGCGGGCGAACGCCGCGAGCGCCTCGCGCACGGCGCCGAGCTCGGCGAGCAGCTCCGCGCGGTCGACGCCCGGCCCGTAGGCGCCGCTGCCCAAGCGGTCGGGGAGGCTGCGGGTGGCCAAGGCGACGAGCGCAGCCTCGAGCCGCTCCTCGTCCAGGCGGCGCGCGCGCTTCGCGAGCTCGCGCTCCGGCGCGAGCGCGACGAACAGGCGATCGGTCCGCGAGCGGGCGGCCTCCGAGTGGGCGGCGAGCGCCTCGACCTTGGCGAGCACGGCGCGCGCCTCGGCGGCGACGTCGAAGGGCCTGCGCCGCCAGGGCGCGTCCAGGTGGCGCAGATCCATCAGGTCGCGCGCGCTGCGGCGCAGCTGCTCGACCGCGCCGTCCGAGCGCGAGAACACACGCAACAGCGCAGGGGACGAGCGGCCGGAGGCGGCCTCCAGCCAACCCCCGAACGCCTCCTCGAACAGCGCGGTCGACTCGGCCTGCGAGAGCGCCGAAAAATGCGGATCGACCCCCGCCTCGACCGGGCGCGCGCGCACCAGGTCCGCCGAGAAGCGGTGGATGGTCTTGACGTGAGCCTCCTCGAGGCGCCCGAGCGCGCTCGTGTACGCGGCCCGCTCGGCCCCGCTGGCCGACGCCTTCGCGCGCTCGAGGCCGTCGCGCAGCCGGAACACCAGCTCGCCGGCCGCCTTGTCCGTGAACGTCACGGCCACGAGCTTCGCGATGTCCGCGCCAGCGCCGATCGTCGCCACGACGCGCCGAACCAGGCTCGTGGTCTTGCCCGTCCCCGCCGCGGCCTCGACCAGGAAGGTCGCGTCGAGGTCGTTTTCGATGCGGCGGCGTGCCTCCGCGTCCTCGAGGCGGGTCACGAGAGGCCTCGGAGCTCTCGAAGCTGAGCGTGGATGCCGGCGAGGGCGGCGTCGTCGTCCGTCATCTTTCGCGCCGTGCGCACCTCCTCGTTGGGGCCGCAGACCACGCGATAGTCGCAGTGGGCGCAGGCCCCTTCTCGTGGCCGGGCGAAGAGCACCGCGCGCCGCACCGACTGATCGATGACCTCGAGCACGCGCCGAGCGTGCGCGACGTTCTCGGGCGACACGGCGACAGGGGTCTCAGCGTAGCCGCCGCGGCGCGTCGCGAAGTACAGGCGAGCCTTCAGCACCACCGCGTCGGCCGGGATGGCCGTCCCTCGCAGCGCCTCCACGGCGAGGGCGTACAGCATCGGCTGCAGCATCTCACCGCCTCGCACCACGTGCAGCTTGCCCAGATCGTCAGGGGCGCGCCCCGTCTTGAAGTCGGTGACGCGCAGCCGGCCTTGAGCGTCGCGCTCGATCGAGTCGATGGCGCCTCTGAGCTTGAAGCCGCCTTCAATGGTGACCGGCTCGCTCACGCTCGCCCGGCACAGGTGGCTGCTCGTCGGCACGCCAAACGCGAGATCGGACAGGAATGGACGATAGCCGTCGCGGCGCGTGAGCTCGTCCTCCAGCCAGCCGGCGAGGTCTCCCTCGACGCGCGCCAGCTCCGCCTCGAACAGGCGCGGCGACAGAGGCTCGAGCAGCTCGCGCGCGCGCTCCCCGATCTCGGCGATGACCGCGCGGATCTCCTCCAGCGCGCGGTCCTTCGACGCCGGATCTTGCGGGTCGATGTCGCCCTCGACGAGGCGCTCGGCGAGCCGCGCCTGGCACTGGTGATACAGGTCGCCGAACGCCGCCGGGCCGAGGCGATCCGCTTGCTCCAGGGGCGCCCGAGCGGTCAGGCCCGCGATCGACCTCAGGTAGAACCGGTACGGGCAGGCCGTGAAGCCCTCGAGCGCCGACGGCGAGTAGGGCCGCTCCGTGAGGCGGAAGTGAGCCAGCGCCGCCTTCACCCACGGGCTCGACGCGAGCAGGCCATCGTCGCTGTTGTAGCCCTCTCGATCGTGCCGCTGGTAGCGCGCCCGCAGGGCGCGCCCTGCGATCGGGTGGCGATCGATCAAGAAGCGCGCGCGGCCCATCGCTTCCTTCCGGGGCGCAGCCACCAGCCCGCGGATGTTCGAGAGCGCGTATTCGACGTCGTCGATCGCCGCGCTCGGCTCGCTCGGCGCCGGCCAGGTCAACAGCACGCCGGAGGCGGGCGCGGTCGCTCGCACCAGCTCGTCCAGCGATGACAGGCGGCCCGAGATCGCGCGGGCGATCTCGAGCGCGTACACCGAGGGCACGCGCGCTCGACCGCTCTCGCTGTCGGCGCGCGGGTACGTGAAATGGCAGCGCTCGCTGGCGCAGCCAGCCGCGAGCTTCAGGCCGAGGCGCTCGTCGGCGGTCCGCTCCGCGGCGCTGCGCAGGCCGAGCCGCGCGCGAGCTTCGTCGGGCAGCAGCGGGTCTTCGGCGTGCTTCGCCGGGTACAGGCCCTCGGCGAGGCCCATCACCATCACCACGCGCCGCCGCCGGCCGAGCAGCCCTCGCGGGGTCGTCACGGTGACAGCGCCTCCCGGTCCCGAACCGCCCCTCGCCCCTGGCCGCTCGAGCCACGTGAGGGGCGGCGTGAGCACGGCGAGGACCTCGTCGAGGGGGACCTCACCGGTCGACGCGCCGAGAGGGTGAAGCTCCGCGAGCAGGGCGAGGACGGGCAGGGGCCTGCGCAGCGCGACCTCCGCGAGCGCGCAGATGCGGGCCAGCACCTCCGCCCAAGGCGCGGCGAGCGGGACCTCGTCGAGCCGCTCGAGCACCGGCCCGAGCCCGCAAGCGAGATCGCCGAGCTCCTGGATCTCCCGCTCGAGCCGAGTCGGACCCGCGTCCGCCTGCGGGGCGGCGCCTGCTTCGTCCGACGCGTCGCGGTCCTGGGCCTCCTTGCGCTCTCGAACCGCGATCTCGACGCGGTGCGAGAAATAGCGAGCGATGGACTCGCCGGCGCCGGCGCGAAAGACGCCGATCTCGCCGAGCAGCCGCAGCCAGCGCCCAAGAGGGGGACGCGCGAACGGACGCTCCTCGGGGCGGGTCGGGTCCGACTCGTCGGGAGGGTCGTCGACGTCGTCTGCGTCGCCGAACCGCCCCAGCTCCTCGTCGCTCGGTCCGCGTGGGCTCGCGGCGGGCGAGGGGACGCGCGCGAGCTGGCCCGTCGACACGAACTCGAACAGCCTGCGCCCCGAGCCTCGCTCCGCGCGGCAGGCGAGGAGCGCGAGCAGCGCGCGCCCCGAGGGGTGTGGCCGGCGCGTCCCGACCTCGAAGCGGACCGGCACGCCGGCGCGGCCGAGCGCCGTCGAGAGGTGGCTCGCGTACGTGTCGCGCGACGGAACGACGATCGCGATGTCATCGAAGCCCACGCCACGCTGCGCCTCCGTGAGCACGAGCCGCGTCACCTCGACGGCCTCGAGCGCCTCGGTCGGCGCCCAGCTGAGGGTCGCGACGGGCTGTTCGAGGGGCGTCATGCCGTCGAGCTCGCCTGCGAACAGCCGCGCACCGAACGTCGTCAGCGCGGGGCTCGCGTCGCCGTGGGTCGGCGCCTCGTCGAGCTCGACCCCGAGCTCCCGCAGCGCGCGGAGGGAGCGCAGATCGCCTGCGGGAGCGAGGACGACGGCTCGCTTGGCTCGCTGCAGCAGCGCGGCCACGAACCGCTGTTCGAGCACGCCGTGAATGGGCACGTCGAGCAAGATGAGCGGCAGCCCGCACAGCGGGCTCTCGTCGAGCGCCGCGGCCGCGGCGCGCAGCGCGTCTGCGCGGGTCGCGAGCCCTCGCTCGTCGAGCGCGGCGCGGACCCGTTGCGCGAGCGTCGCGAGATCGGGCCCCGAGCGAGGCAGCGCCCGGAGCGCGACGGCGTCGATGCCCTCGGCGTCGAGGTCGGCGAGGGTGCGCGCGAGCGCGACGCCGAAGCCGGGGGTCGCCGCGATGGGCAGGCCTCGCGCGGAGCGGCCGAACCTCGCGAGCTCCCCCGCGGCCAGCGCGTCGCGGGCGGCCGCGCGAGCGAGCGCGCCCTCGACGATGGCGGGCGCCCGCGTCTTGCCGCGCAGCGCGAGCGGGAGGGCGGCACACTCCATCGCGAGGCCCCCGAGGGTCTTGCGGTGGATCCCCGAGGTCGCCCCGCGAGCTGCCGTCGCGCTCAGCGCGAGCTCGTCGAGCGCGGCGCGGCTCGGGCCCACCACGAGCACCTGCTCGCCCGCGAGATCTCGCAGCGCAGCGAGCGCCAGCTCGACTCGGTCCCGCGCCGCGCTGGCGACGACGGCGCGGACGGGGCTCATCCCCGCAGCGCCTCGACGACTCGCAGGAAGTTCTGCCCGAGGATCTTCTGGATGGTCTGGTCCTTCACGCCGCGCTTGAGCATCTTGTCGACGAGCACCGGCAGCTCGAGGCAGGTCGGCATGTCGCGCGGGGTGACGATCGCCCCGTCCCAGTCGCTGCCGAGCGACGCGAAGTCTTCTCCCGCGACCTTCACCACGTGCAAGAGGTGATCGACGACCCGATCGGCGCGCCCGCCCCACTTCGGATCTCCGAGGAACGTCGGCTCGTACATGATGCCGATGGTCCCGCCGCTCTTCGCGATCGCCTTGATCTGATCGTCGTCGAGGTTGCGCCAGTGATCGTGGACGCCGCACACGCCCGTGTGGGTCACCAGCAGCGGCTGCGAGCGGTCGGCGACCTCGACGGCGTCCCAGAAGCCCCGGCGCGAGATGTGCGCGAGGTCGACGAAGATCTGCTTGTCGTTGAGGCCGCGAACGAAGGCTCGGCCTGCGTCCGTCAGGCCCGCCTCCTTGTCGAGCTTCATCGGTGAGCTCGTCGCGCCGAGCCCCGACGACGTGAGGTGCACGACCGTCACGCGCAGCAGCGAGCGCGCCGGGATCGACGCGAGCGCCTCGGGCGTCGCGTCGAAGGCGTTGCCGCCTTGCACGCCGATGAACGCGCCGTGTTTGCCCGCGGCGCGCGCGGCGCGGTATTCGGCCGCGCTGGTCACGACCGCGAACTGCTCGCTCACGCCCGCGAAGATCTCGCGCAGGCGCGCGTAGTTCTCCGTGAACGTCGCGCGCCGCTCGGGCCCTACCCGCGCGGGGTTGGTCGTGATCACCCACGTCGCCCCGGTGACCTGCGCCTCGAGGATGCGTGGGAAGTCGACCTGCGAGTAGAAGCTCGCGTTGAACAGGCCGCGATCGTGGCGCTCGGTGAGGTCGTACCCGAAGACTCGCGTCCAGATGAACGAGTCGACGTGGAGATCGAGCACGTCGCTCGCGAGGTAGAGATCGATCGCCTCCCTCGAGATATCGAGCGACTGGGCCCACGCCGCCGGATCGCGGCGGTGATCGACGAACTCAAGGAGCATCGAAGAATCCTCTTTTGTGCATCATGCGGCCGATCGCCCGGAACCCCTCGCGCCGCCCGAACTGGAGCAGGTGGCCGCCCGGGAACCTGAAGAGCTCGCTGTCGAAGTGGCGCGCGAGCTTCTCGGCGTGGGCGATCGGCGTGATCCGATCGCCCTCTCCCGCCACCACCAGCAGGCCCTCCTTCGGGACCTTCGGCGTGCGCGTGAACGGGCTCGCGACGGCGTGCGCGCGCTCGAGCAGCGCGTGCTGCTCGTGCTGCTCCTCCTCTGTGCCCACCAGGCGCCCAGCGGCGAGGGCGACGTCAGCGAAGGAGGCGAGCGGGATCATCGGCGCGACGAAGCCCATGCGCGGCTCGACCGTCGCGAGCAGGCTCACCGTGTAGCCGCCGAGGCTCATGCCCATCGCGCCGACGAGCGGCGCGCCGCGCTCCAGGAGGTGCCCGGTCAGCGCGCGCAGATCGGAGATCGCCTGACGCAGCCCCTCGTTGGTGAACCTCGGATCGCTGCCGGGGAAGCGGGGCGGTCCCCACGACTCTGCGCGGACCGAGTGGAACGGCAGGACGAACAGCGCCACGTCGAGCCCGCGCTCGAGCAACCAGGAGACGGGCCACATGCGCTCTTCGATGGCGTAGCTGCCCCCACGGTAGCCATGCACGAGGATCACCGCCGGCCGAGGGCGCCCCCGGCCGAGGAACAGCCGCGCGGCGCCGCGCTCGTTCTCTCGAACGGACACGAAGCGCGCCGCGAGCGTCTCGTCGCGGAAGAACGTCGTGGTGTCCGAGGTCCACCGCGCGTCGAGGACCTCGACGTCGACCTTCCCGGCGCGGCGAACGCTCACGCGGCTGAGCGCAGGGTCGCACGCGACGGACGGCCCGAAGAAGCGGTCTACGTCCTCGAACGGCTGGGCTCGATCGTACTCGTCGGCGATCGCTCCGAGCGCCCGCCGGCGCTCCGCTGGGCCGAGCGACTCGGCGCGCGATCGCTGCTTGGCGGAGGCGCTTCGCCCCGTGAGGCCGCGCGCGACGAGGCGATCGACCGACGACGCGAACGGACTGACGAGGCGCGCGCCCAGGCTGCGGACCATGACGGCCGCAGCTTACCAGCACCCGCGCCCTGGGCTTCAGTCGGTGTGGATCTCGAGGTCGTACGCCGCGCACTCGACCGGCGGGGCGTTCCTGGTGACCGTGAGCACGGCGAACCCGCTGTCGTTGTTGTCCCCGAAGCAGTCGTAGTTGACGTTGATGTGCAGCTCGCCGGGCCCGGCGACGCGGCACCCCAGGCCCCCGTGCTCGCCCGGCACGCGCTCGCCGTTGCACTCGAACTCGCTCATCTCGCTGTCGGAGCACTGGTACTCGAGCACCATCTCGAGCTGCTCCGAGTCTTGGCCCTCGACCCAGATGTCGATCTCGGGGTTGCCGTCGATGCCCTCGTCGCGGACGTTGAAGAAGAACACGTCGACGTCGTCGGTGGTGTGGAGCGTCAGCGGAAGATCGAGGGTCGTCTCGCGGTCGCTGAAGCTCCCCAGGTCACTGCCCTCCTCGAAGGTCCCGTTCGCCTCGAACGAGTCGACCTGGCAGGGGTCGCGGCGGCAGCCGGTCGCGAGTGACAGGGCAGCGAGCGTGGCGAGGAGGGTGGTGGCGCGGGTCAAGCCAAGGGCGTGCATGGGACTCTCCTAGGAGGCCAAGGGTAACGACGAGAGCTCGCGGTCGTCGAGGTAGCCCGTGCCTCCAGCAAAGAAGCGTCGCCCCGCCGGCCCCAAAAAGAGAAAGGCCGCGCGGCGTTCGCCGCACGGCCTCCATCTGATCGGTCAAGCCCGCGTCACCGCGGGCCCGCCATCACCAGCGATCGCGTCGGTCACCACGACGGCTTCCGCCGCCGCCGCTGCGACCACCGCCGCCGCCGCCGCTGCGACCACCGCCGCCGCCGCCGCCGAAGCCGCCGCCGCCGCCGCCGCCGCCGAAGCCGCCGCCACCGCCGCCACCGCCACGGGACCGCTCTTCGGCCTCGTTCACGCGGAGCGGACGGCCGTCGAGCATCGCGCCGTTCATCCCCTGGATGGCGTTCTGCGCTTCGGTGGTCGAGCCCATGGTGACGAAGGCGAAGCCGCGCGAGCGGCCGGTCTCACGGTCGGTCACGACGTGCGCGTCCTCGACGGTGCCGAACTGAGCGAAAGCTTCACGGACCGTGTCGGCCGTAGCGTTGAAGGAGAGATTGCCCACGTAAAGTCGAGTACCCATCTTGTCTGCACCGTCTCGGGCCTGGTCCCTAGCGCACTGCGACCGCCTCTCGATCTCGTCGCTTGTGACCCACGTCGGAGGGGGCCACGAGACCCTTCGGCGTGAGCTGGGGCCGCCTCACGGCGCCCCTCGGTTCGTGTCGCGTCGCAGAGAGTGGCTCGGATCCGGAAGCGGAGACGTGCGACTTCGGCTATCGACTTTTTACTGCGGGGCCGACTATGGCGCGTGCATCTTGGGAAATCAAGACGTGCGATTGATGCTTCTTCGCTACTTGCGCTCGACCGCCTGGGTGGGGGGCAGGCGATCCCAGCGGAGGGAGTCCCCCATGAGGATGGAGACGCGCTTCGCCTTCCCCCCGTTGAGCCGCATGACGTACAGCCCTTCGGCGCCTTTTCGCGTCGAGAAGAAGGCGATGAGCCGCCCGTCGGGGCTGCACGCCGGGTAGTTGTTGGAGCCGGCTCCCTGGGTCAGGCGAACCAGCTGGCCCCCGGTCTCCCCGGTGGCCACCAGGTCGAAATTCTTCCCGGCGCCCACCCCGAACACCGCCTTGATGCCGTCCGGATGGCGGCAGAACGTGGGCGCCGAGGCCATCAGCCCGTCGGGAGAGATGGGCTTGCCGTCGACGTAGACCCGCTGGCCGAACTTTCCTTCGCCCGAGAACGCGAGCTTGCCGGTGGGCGTGAAGCTGGGTCGGAAGGCCATCCCGATCGGTGAGGCCTCCTTCAGCTCCTCGAAGCTCGGACCGGTGTAGACCTTGATGGTCTCGCCGACCCCGATCGACACGGCGACCTGGCTCTGATCCTTGTTGAACGCGAGCCCATACACGCTCCCCTTGACGTTGGTCTTGAGGGGGGCCGTCGGCGCCGACGCCTTGAAGATCTTGTACTCGTCCTTGTTGACGCTCGCCGACCAGAACAGCTCGCCGCCCTTGCCGTAAGCGGGCGCGATGGCGACGTGGTCGGTGGGGGAGATCGGCTTCGCCGCGTGCCCGTCGGAGTCCATGCTGTAGACGCGGCGGAGCGAGCCGGTGCCCGACACGAACGTCAGGTGGCTGAAGAAGCCGCCCTGCGTGCCGGTGAGGGCGCCGATCAGCTGGTCCGCCACGTAGTGCGACTCGGCTCGCACGCGGTCGATCGCGACCTCGAAGCGCTTGTCGTAGACCGGGGCGTCGCCCTGAGACACCACGAAGGCCTGGCCGCGTAGCTCGGCCTTGGTGTCCGAGAGCTTGCGGCCCGTGACGCGGATGATGGCCTCCGCGCCCTTGCCGCCGTACGCCTTCACGTCGAGCGTGTCGCTCACGTACGGCCCGTCGGGGAGGCTCGAGTCTCCGAGGACGTCGAACTCTCCCGACAGCTCGACGTCGCCCTTCACGACGCTGTACAGGCTGACGTTTTCCATGTCGGTCGCGGTCGACGAGAGCACCGCGATCTTCGGCAGCGGAGGCTGAGCCGCCGCGTCGGCGGCGACGACGATGTTCGCCAGCGGGTCGTCTGCCGGGGCCGGCGCGGGCTGCGCGTGCGCGGGCGAGCTCACCCCCCGCCCGACGACGAGGCCGGCGACCAAGCCCAGGATGGCACAGAGGTTCTTCTTGCGGGTCGTCATGGTCTGTTCGGGCCTAACGCGAGAGAGGAGAGGCGAGGGCGGCTCTACGTCGACGAGCCGAGGTGCCGTCGTGTTCAATTCAGACGTCAATTGCACCCGGATCCACACGTCAGCGTGAGCGACAAGCTCGTGCGGTGCAGGTCGGGGCGGTCTTCGGGGGCTGGGGGGACCTGTGACCCCACCTTCGACTGGATCTGCGCCTTGGCTGCGGCGTCGAACGTCGGGTTGCCGCTCGAGCCCATCGAGAAGCTCAACACGGTGCCGTCGCCCGAGAGCGTGACCGAGACGCTGGCCGCGAGCTTCTTGATATCTTCCGATGGCAGACCGAGCCCGCTGACCGTGAAGCCGCGCTTGAAGAAGCCTTGGAGGCGGCCGAGGTACTGCGCGGCGATGAAGTCGTCGCTCGTGCCGTCCTTGCTGCACCCCGGCCCCTGACACCCCGGGCCACCGACGTTGGAGGTGCCGCCGTCGGTGTCGAGCGTGGCCACCGCGGCGTCCTCCGAGCCTTCGGCCTGGCCGGCGTCCGCCCCGTCTTGGGGCTCGGCGTCCGGCGGGTCGGTCGTCGCCTCTGCGTCCTCTGGGCCCTCGCCGCTCGCGTCGGTGGTGACCACGCGACCCGCGTCGGGGATGGCGTCGGTCTCGGCCTTGGTGGAGGCGACGGTCGTGTCCTTCGGAGGGGCAGGCTGCTCCTGGATCTTCTTCTTCACCGACTCGGGCGCGCGATTCCACATCTCGGGGAGCACGGCCTTCTTGCCGCCGAGGCGCGCCTTCTCGAACGCCTCCTCGTCGAGCACGGGCTTCATGGCGACGATCTCCTCGAGCTTCGTGCACTCCCACACGTCGGCCTCGCACGTGGCCTGCTCGTCCTCGGGGCACTTCGGCGGCGGGGCCGCGCACGAGGGCTTGCACTCCCAGCCGCCGGGGCCGCACTTCGCGAGCTCGCCCGCGGGGCAGCTCGGGGGCGCGTCGCGCTTGCAGCGATCGTCGGGCTCGGAGAGGTACATGCCGGTCCCCGTGCCGACCTGCACGCAGACCGCGATGATGACCGCGCTCGCGATCTCCCAGGGCTCGAAGTCGCGGTACATCGAGCCCATCGTCTACTTCTTCTGGGGCTTCGCGGTCGGCTGGGGCGCCGCGGTCGACTGGGGCTTGGCCGCCGGGTCGTCCTCGAGCTCCGGCTGGACCATCAGGTTGAGGCTCGTGACGCCCGCGCGCCGGGCAGCGGCGACGACGCGCGCGACCACGGCGTAACGGGCGTCTTTGTCCGCGCGGATGTAGAGCTCCTTCTCGCGCTGGATGCGCTCGTCCTTGATGAAGTAGCTCTCGACCGTCTGCGTGATGTCCTCTTCTTGCGCGTCCTTGCTGCGTCCGCTGATCAGGACCTTCTCGTCCTTCGTGATGCTGACGATCAGCTTGGCGTCCTTCACCGGCGCCTCGCTGGCCTGCACGTCGGGCAGCTTGATCTTCAGGCCGGTCGCGAGGAGCGGCGCCGTGATCATGAAGATGATCAGCAGCACCAGCATGACGTCGACGAACGGCGTCACGTTGATCTCGGCGAAGCCAGCGCCGAAGCGCCTCCGGCCGCCTCCGCCGAGGCTCGCCCCCACGGCTCAGCCCCTCGCCCCAGCCGGAGGTGCGCTGCGCGCCGTCCGCTCGGGGTCGACGGCGAGCCGCAGATCGCTCTCCGACACGATCGTGACCCAGGCCTCGGCCGCGGCCTCGAGCTCGGAGATCAGGTCCTCGAGGCGCCGGCTGAGCAGGTTGTAGAAGACCAGGGCCGGGATGGCCGCCGCGAGCCCGATCGCCGTGGCGACCAGGGCCTCGCTGATGGCGGGGCCGATCTTGTCGAGGCTGGTCTCGCCGCTCTCGCCGATGATCCAGAACGTGTTGAGGATGCCCCACACCGTGCCGAACAGGCCGATGAACGGGGCGCTCGAGGCGATCGACGCGAGCAGGGTCAGCATGCTCCCGCCGCGCTGTTGCTCCTCGACGATCGCGCGCTTGGCGATCGACTCGAGGATCTTCTCGCTGCCGCCGCGGCGCGAGAGCGCGAGCACGACGCGGCCGCCGGGCGAGTCCACGCTGCGCTGGGCGACCGCGAACAGATCCTTCGCGTCGACGAAGTTGAAGACCTCTTTCTCGAAGCGGTGCAGCGCCGAGCGCATGCGCCCGAGCTGCAGCGCCTTCAAGATGGCGATGACCCACCCGATGCCGGCCATGAGGACCAGCATCAGGAGGACCGCGAGCACCGGCCCCGAGCCCTCCAGGGCTTGCTCGATCGGAGATTTTCGCGGGGCGGCCGCGGCGAACGCGAACAGGAGCGTCATCGGCCCGACGTCACTCGGCGAGGAGGATCTCGACCCTGCGGTCCTTGGCCCAACCGGACTCGTCGGTGCCGCTGGCCTCGAACTCGCCCTTCGAGCTGGTCGCCATGCGGTTGTTCTCGAGGCCCTTCTTCGCCAAGAAGCCCTGGATCGAGCCGGCGCGCCGCTGGCCCAGGCCCAGGTTGTACTCCGTCTCGCCGCGCGGATCCGCGTGGCCGATCAGCTTCATGCCCTTGCCCTTGAGGGGACCGGAGATGAAGCAGCGCGCGACGGCGTCGAGCACGTTCGCGGCCTCGGGGGTCACGTCCGACGAGTCGAAGGCGAAGGGCGCGGCCGGGATGTCGCCGCACGCCTTGATGATCTTGTCGTCGAGCTTCACCGAGCTGGCGGTGTCGTCGCTCTTCGCGTTGGCGCTGGTCTTGGCGGGGGTCGAGGTGCGGCCGGCGGGCTCGGCGTTGTCCGCCGTCTTCGCGGGCTCTTCGGTGCAGCCGACCGCCGTGGCGGCGCAGCCAAGCACGAGCACGATGAGCTGTAGCTTGCTGATCATCTGTTCCTCCTTCGGTCGGGTGGTGAAGAGAGGGCCTACCACACCTGCGCCTAGCCGCAAAACCTCAGCGGTTCGCCGGATGTTCCTTCTGGGCAAGCTCGCGGGGTCGTGCTAGCTCGCGCCCCATGGGACTCGCCGACGCGCTCAAGGACCCCAACAAGAAGACGGCCATCATCGACGACGCCCTGAAGCTGGTCGACGCCGAGGTCGCCTCGAAGAGCGGGATCTCGGGCTTCGCCGTGAAGAAGGGCTACGACGCCGTGAAGAGCATCAAGCCTGGGTTCGTGCGCGAGGCCGTCGAGCGTCTCCTGCCGGACATGGCCGTCAAGGTCGAGCCCATCTGGGACGAGGGCACGAAGAGCGGTCAGCCCCGCGCCCACCTCGAGAAGAACCGAGGCGCCGTGGCCGACGCCCTGCTCTCGGTCACCGACGCGAAGGTCGAGCACGCCAAGAGCGGCCTGGTGAAGAGCACGTACAAGATGCTGCGCGGCTCCGCGAAGAAGAACGTCGAGGAGGCCGTACCGCGCCTCGGCGGCCTGCTCGAGAAGTACGCCGGGTAAAGACGTCGGGTACGCGGCGACTTGCGCCGGCGCCCGAGTGACCCCAAGGAGCAGGGCGTCATGCCCGAGGCGCTCCGCGATCTCTCTTGGCCCGCGCTCGCGGGCGTCGTGCTGGCCTTCTTCGTGACGCTCACCGTCGCGAACGTGGCGCTCGGCTTCGCGCTCGAGCGCGCGATGCCGAAGCGTAAGATCTTCGCGGTGCCGCTGGCGGAGGGGCAGCTCGGCCACGAGCTCGTGGGCAACGTGGTGTTCCTCGGCGTCACCGTGGCGACGGTCACCGGGGCGCTCGGCAGCGGGCTCATCCGCTTCGGGGAGGAGTCTTTCGCGCGCGGCGCGGCGACGTTCACCGTCATGCTGCTCGGCTTCCAGGTCTTCTACTACTTCCTCCACCGCGCGATGCACGTGCGCGCCCTGCTCAGGTTCCACCGCTGGCACCACGAGTCGCAGGTGACCACGCCGCTGTCGGCGCAGTCGGTCAGCTTCGTCGAGGCGTGCGGGTGGATGTTCGGCTACGTCGCGCTGCCGCTCGCCCTCTCGTACGTCGCGCCGCTCAGCTTCTGGGGCCTCGCTGGCTACCTCGCCTTCAACGTCAGCGGGAACATCGTCGGCCACGCCAACGTCGAGCCCAACGCCCCGGCCGCGGCGACGCGCGGCGCGACCTTGTTCGCGAACGTGTTCGTCTACCACGCGCTGCACCACGCCCGGTGG
Source organism: Polyangiaceae bacterium (assembly GCA_016719945.1). Classification (GTDB taxonomy): domain Bacteria; phylum Myxococcota_A; class Polyangia; order Polyangiales; family Polyangiaceae; genus Xiheicaenibacterium. The sequence continues at coordinate 82,801 of JADJYE010000038.1, forward strand.
ACCGGGCACTACTCGTTCCAGGCCGCGACGATGGATCGCCTGTTCGGCACCGAATACCGAGACTGGCCGGAGCTCTACGCGCGCGTGTCGCAGGGCAAGGCGCTCACCAGCCTGCAGGAGCGCGGCGACTCGTATGCGCCGCTCAAGGCTCCGGCGGGCAGCGGGTCGCGCTGAACGCGCCGACCAGCATCGACTTCCCGCTGTCGGGGAGCGCGAGGTAGGCGCGGCCCTTGGCGGTTTTGTCGTCGAGCTCGTCGAAGGCGACCGAGGCGCTGAAGTACTGCGAGTAGATCCAGCTTCGATAGCGGTCGGGCTCGAACGCTCGCAGGTCGGCGCCGTCGATCTGCCCGGTCTTGTCTTCCTTGCTGCTGTTGCGGCCCGACACCACGCCGCCCTTCACGGGCGCGACCTCGAGGTCGATCGCGAACGAGTCGTTGGGCTCTTTCACCAGCTCGCCGCCGCCGCCGTAGGGGCGCTCGGCGCAGGGGTCCTTGCGTTCGCGGGTGTAGAACACCAGCCGATGGAGCTGCTTGCCGTCGTGCTTCTTGCGCTCGTACAGCGTGACCAGCTTGATAGGGGTCGGCGTGCCCGCGAGGATCGCCTGGACGGGCTCGGGGCCGAGCTTCGCCGCGTCGAAGGCGCCCTCCGTCCACGCGTGCCCCCCCAGCGGCTCGGGATGCTCGCGGCGGACCACGATGGTCGGGCAGTATTCGCCCGAGAACGGGCCCGACAGCTTCCATTTTCCGTCGTCGCTCGCGATCTCCAAGGTGCCCTCGGCCCGGAAGCCCCAGGCGTCCTTCTTGGTGATCTTGATCTTGGCCTTGCCCGGGACCGGGTTGTTGAAGGGGATGTCGGTCCCCGAGAACGAGCCCAGCTCCATCTCGCCCTCACCGCTCTTGACGATCGCCTCCGACAAGTAGACCTGCAGCTCGCGCTCTGCGGACATCTCGGTGCCCGAGCAGCGGATTCGGTCCTTGCGATCGGCCTTGAGCTTGGTGAGCTCGAGGATGGTCCCGTCGCTGGTCTCCTCCAGCCTGACGGTGTCCGGCGCGAAGGGGGTGCCCTGGATCGTGCCCGCGGGCGCGCTGTGGGCGATCGGGGTCGAGGCCGCCGAGCCGGCCACGCTCGCCGAGGCGGGGGCCGCGCTCGAGCTCGCGCTGGCGGGAGACCTCTCCGCGCCGGCCGAGCCCTTCGGGGTCGCGCTGGCCTCTTTCCCAGGCTCTTCTTTGCAGCCGAACGCCAGCGCGAGCGCCGCCGCCACGCACGCCCCACGAACCGTCGTCATCCGGCCGTCTTATCGCGCCTCGTAAGAAAACCCTAGCGCACGAGGAACAGCGCCACTAAGTACCCGCGCGACTCTCAACCTAGAAGAAGGTTTTCGGCCATGGACCTCGCGAAGATCCGCAACATCGGGATCAGTGCTCACATCGACTCCGGCAAGACCACGCTGACGGAGCGCATCCTCTTCTACACCAAGCGCATCCACGCCATTCACGAGGTGAAGGGCAAGGACGGCGTTGGCGCGACGATGGACTCGATGGATCTCGAGCGCGAGCGCGGCATCACCATCCAGTCGGCCGCGACGCACTGCTTCTGGAAGGGCAACCACATCAACATCATCGACACGCCCGGCCACGTCGACTTCACGATCGAGGTCGAGCGCGCCTTGCGCGTGCTGGATGGTGCCATCCTCGTGCTGTGCGGCGTCGCCGGCGTGCAGTCGCAGTCGCTGACGGTCGATCGGCAGATGCGCCGCTACAACGTCCCGCGCATCGTCTTCATCAACAAGCTCGACCGCTCCGGCGCGAACCCGTTCCGCGCGAAGGACCAGCTGAAGGAGAAGCTCCACCTCAACCCGGTGTTCCTCCAGCTCCCCATCGGCCTCGAGGACAAGCTCGAGGGGCTCGTCGATCTGATCGAGATGAAGGGCTACTACTTCTCGGGTCCGAACGGCGAGGAGATCGCCATCAAGGACATCCCGGCCGACATGAAGGTCGACGCCGACAAGTGGCACGCCGACATGCTCGACGCGCTGTCGCTCCACGACGACGAGCTCGCCGAGGCGATCCTGGAAGAGAAGGTCACCCCGGAGCTGATCCGCGGCGCCATCCGCCGCCAGACGATCGCCCTCAAGATCGCCCCCGTGATGATGGGCTCGGCCTACAAGAACAAGGGCGTCCAGCTGCTGCTCGACGGCGTCAACTCGTACCTCCCGGCCCCCAACGAGGTCGAGAACGCCGCGGTGAATCTCGACAAGAACGAGGAGAAGGTCATCCTCTCTTCGGACGCCAGCGCGCCGCTCATCTCGCTCGCCTTCAAGCTCGAGGACGGCCGGTTCGGGCAGCTCTCGTACGTGCGCATCTACCAAGGCCAGCTCGCCAAGGGCATGGAGATCACCAACTCTCGCACCGGCAAGCGCCACAAGGTCGGCCGCCTCGTGCGCATGCACGCCGACGAGATGGAGGAGATCGAGGTCTCCGACCCGGGCGACATCGTCGCGATGTTCGGCATCGACTGCAACTCGGGCGACACCTTCACCGACGGCAAGCTCAACTACGCGATGACGAGCATGTTCGTCCCCGACGCGGTCATCTCGCTGTCGATCGCCCCGAAGGACAACAAGAGCCAGACGAACATGTCGAAGGCCCTCCGCCGCTTCACGAAGGAGGACCCGACCTTCCGCGTCAGCTCCGACCCGGAGACCAACGAGACGATCATCCAGGGTATGGGCGAGCTCCAACTCGAAGTGTACGTCGAGCGCATGAAGCGCGAGTACGGCGCCGAGGTCATCACCGGCGCCCCGCGCGTCGCGTACCGCGAGACCATCACCAAGCGGATGGACTTCAGCTACCTGCACAAGAAGCAGACCGGCGGCTCCGGCCAGTACGGCAAGGTCGCCGGCTTCATGGAGCCTTGGCCGGACGGCCAGTACCAGTTCGTCGACGACGTTGTCGGCGGCGTCATCCCGCGGGAGTACATCCCGAGCTGTGACAAGGGCTTCCAGTCGATGTTGGCGAAGGGCCAGCTCATCGCGGCGCCCGTCACGAACATCAGCATCACCATCAACGACGGCGCGGCCCACGCGGTCGACTCGAGCGACGCGGCCTTCCAAGAGGCGGCCCGCGGCGCGTTCCGCGAGGCCTTCCCGAAGTCGGGCCCGGTCATCCTCGAGCCGATCATGAAGGTCGCCGTCGAGGGCCCGAGCGAGTTCCAGGGCGGCATGACCGGCCTGCTCCTGCAGCGCCGCGGCATCATCATGAACACCGCCGAGGACGACAGCGGCTTCTCGAAGGTCGAGGCCGAGGTGCCGCTGGCCGAGATGTTCGGCTTCTCGACGTCGCTTCGCTCCGCCACCCAAGGCAAGGCCGAGTTCACCATGGAGTTCGCGAAGTACTCCCAGGTGCCGAACTCGATCGCCGAGGAGCTCATCAAGAAGCACCGGGCCGAGGAAGAGAAGAAGAAGAAGTAGCCCTATCATCGCCTCCCGGTCGAGCGACGAGCCCCTCCAGCCCTCGGGCCGGGGGGGCTTTTCGTTTGCAGCGCGAGCTGGCCCGTTGCATTCCCGCGCCATGGCCAAGCACTCCTGGACCTTCTTCCGAGCGGGCGGCGTCGATCAGGTCATCCTCCAGAGCGGGGACGACCTGAAGAACCTCGCCGAGCTCGACCAGAAGCTGTGGGTGGCGCTGGCCTGCCCCATCAAGGGCAACGAGCTCGACCAGCGCTCGCTCGAGGTGATCGACACCGACAAGGACGGGCGCATCCGGCCCCCGGAGGTGCTCGAGGCGATCGAGTGGTCCGCCAAGGTGTTCAAGTCGCTCGATCTCTTCTTCGAGAAGGGCGCGGCCGTCCCCCTCGACAAGCTCGACGACTCGACCGCCGAGGGCAAGGCGGTGCTCGCGAGCGCCAAGCAGATCCTCAAGGAGCACGGCAAGAAGGACGCCAAGCAGATCGAGCTCGCCGACGTCGAGGCGATGGAGAAGCTGTTCGTCGCGACGAAGTTCAACGGCGACGGGATCATCCCGTCCGACAGCGCCGACGACGACGCGGTGAAGAAGGCGATCGACGACGTGATCTCGGCCGTCGGGTCGGTCACCGACCGCAGCGCGAAGCCCGGGATCGATCAGAAGCTGTGCGACAAGTTCTTCGAAGAGGCCGGGGCGATGCTCGCCTGGCACGAGGAGAGCCGAGCCGAAGGGGTGCTCCCTCTCGGCGAAGCGACCGCGGCGGCCGCCGCCGCTCTCGACAAGGTAGAGGCGAAGATCGTCGACTACTTCACGCGCACGAAGCTCGCGTCGTACGACACGCGCGCCGCCGCGGCGTTGAACGCCTCGGAGGTGGAGCTCGCCGCGATGAGCCTGAAGGCGCTGTCGAGCGGCTCGGACGACGTCGCGCGACTGCCGGTGGCGCACGTCGAGGGCGGCAAGGCCCTGCCCCTGCAGGCCGGCTTGAACCCCGCGTGGTCCGCGGCGCTCGCGGCCTTCTCGAAGGACGCCGTGACGCCGCTGCTCGGGGCGAGCCGCACGACGCTGACCGAGGCTGACTTCGACGCCGTCGTCGCCAAGCTCGCCGCGCACCGCGCGTGGCGCGCGAAGAAGCCGGACCCCGCGGTCGACAAGCTGGGCATCGATCGGCTGCGCGAGCTCGTCGACGGCGGCTCGAAGGCGGCCATCACCGCCCTGATCGAGAAGGACGCGGCGCTGCAGGCCGAATACCTCGAGATCGCGTCGGTCGAGCGGGCCATCCGCTTGCGGCGCGACTTCGTGAAGCTGCTGAAGAACTTCGTCAACTTCGCCGAGTTTTACGGCCGGCGCGGCGCGATGTTCCAGGCGGGCACGCTCTACCTCGACGCGCGCAGCTGCGACCTCTGCATGTTCGTCGACGACGCCGCGAAGCACGCGACCCTGGCCGGCCTCGCCAAGGCCTACCTCGCCTACTGCGACATCAAGCGCGCCTCGGGAGAGACCGGGCACATCGTGGCCGCCTTCACGGCGGGCGACGTCGACAACCTGATGGTCGGGCGCAACGGCGTCTTCTACGACCGCAAGGGCGACGACTGGGACGCGACCATCACGAAGATCGTCGAGAACCCGATCAGCGTGCGGCAGGCGTTCTGGTCCCCCTACAAGCGGCTCGTGCGCCTGGTCGAGGAGCAGGTCGCCAAGCGCGCCGCGGCGAAGGAGGCGGAGTCGACGGCGAAGGTCGACGCCGCCGCCGTGGCGGCCGGCAACGTCGATCACACCCACGCGCCGGGCGCAGCCCCGGTCCCTGCCGCGGCGCCGGCGCCGGCGGCCGCGCCCGCGCCCGCGGTGCCTGGCGCGCCTGTGCCCGAGAAGAAGCTCGACCTCGCGGTGATCGTCGGCATCGGCGTCGCGCTCGGCGCGATCGCGGGCTTCTTCACCAGCGTGCTCACGATGTTCCTCGGCCTCGGGATCTGGATGCCGCTCGGCATCCTCGCCATCTTGCTGACGATCTCCGGTCCGTCGATGCTCATCGCCTGGCTGAAGCTGCGCCAGCGCAACCTCGGGCCGCTGCTCGACGCCAGCGGCTGGGCCGTCAACGGGCTCGCGAAGATCAACGTCCCGTTCGGCGGCGCGCTCACCGACGTGGCGGAGCTCCCCGAGGGAGCGTCGCGCACCGCGGGCGATCCGTTCGCCGAGAAGCCCACCCCGTGGACGCTCTACATCATCCTCGCCATCGTCGCGGTGGTGGGGATCGTCTGGCTCGTCGGCGCGGCCGACAGCTACCTCCCCGAAAAGGTCCGCTTCAAGACGATCATCCACGCGAACCAGACCCCGAGCGCAGCGCCCTCGGCGGGCTCTGCGGCGCCCGCCGCGCCTGCGGCTGCGCCCGCGCCACCGAAGTAGCGTCGGGCCATGGCGCCTCCGCGTCGCCTCGTCACGCTCCAAGCAGAGCTGCGCTCGTGCACCGCTTGCCCCGAGGGCGTCGGGCCGGTGGTGCACGGGCCGCCCATCAAGAGCCCCGTGTTCTTGTTGGGCCAGGCCCCGGGGGTCCACGAGGGGGACAAGGGCAGGCCCTTCGCGTGGACCGCAGGCAAGACCCTGTTCCAGTGGCTCGAGCGCGCGACGGGCGCCGACGAGGAGACGATCCGCGGTCGCGTCTACTTCTCCGCGGTCGCGCGCTGCTTCCCCGGTAAAGCGAAGGGTGGCGGCGGAGATCGCCGGCCGAGCAGCGACGAGATCGAGCGCTGCCGGCGGTTCATCGAGGGGGAGATCGGCATCCTCCGCCCGAAGCTGGTGCTGCACATCGGCACGCGCGCGAGCGAAGAGGTGCTCGGGCACGACGGCAAGCTCGTCGACGTTATCGGCACCGTACAGCGCGCGAGCTACCACGGCGTGAAGGTCGACGTGATCGCGCTGCCTCACCCGAGCGGCGCGTCGACGTGGCACCGCACCGAGCCCGGCAAGACGCTGCTCGCGCGCGCGCTCGAGCTGGTCGCGAGCCACGAGGCGATGCGGGAGGCGCTGGGCTGAGCTGGCTCAGGGCGGCGCGGGCAGCTGCCAGCGACCGATGAACGGCCGGGTGCACGGCTCGCTGCTACACGCGGGAAGCTCGAGCGGTCCGAGCACGATCTCGCGGTTTGCCGGGCTGTCGGCGAAGCGCTCGAGCTCGAGCGTCGACGGCACTACGGAGGCGTCGAAGTGCCCGACGAAGTACAGGGCCTGGTCGCTCGTGGGCGCGATGCCCGTGATCGCCGTCCCCTCGGTGCTCGACGTCGCTCCATTCGGGATCAGGTAGTAGAGGTCGGGCGCACCCTCGTTGCCTGACTTCTCCAGCGCGAGGAAGCCCCAGCGAACGCTGCTGCCGTGCCCCGCGCCCAGCGAGCGCGCGCCGCCGGCGCCGACGACCCAGTCGGCGGTTGCCTTGGCATCGCTGGGCGTCACCTGGTCGACCAGGTTGAATGACGACGCGCCCATTAGAGAGAACAGCGAGGGCATGACGATGAAGTTGGCGTCCTCGCAGCTCGTAGCGAGCGACCACGCCGAGGATCCCTCGGCCGCAACCGCGGGCAACGCGCAGCTCGCCGAAGGCTGAAGGTCGAGACCGCTCGCGGCCTCGAATCCAGCCGCGGTGCCGTAGACGCCGTAGAACAAGCAGGCTCCCGTGCAGGGCTCGTTGCCGTCGCCGATCGTCCCCGCGCTGTATCCGGAGAACACCAGGCGGTTCGGCAGGGCGGCGGCGCGGCCGAGGAAGTGGTCGACCTTTCCTGGCGTCCCGAGGCTGCCGCTGAGATCCTGCTGGGCGCAGTCGACGTCGGAGGGGAAGCGGCCGGTCGCTCTCAGCGAGACGGCGAAGGCCTTGTGCAATGCCGGCGCGGTCATTCCGTCGCTGCACGGGTCGCCGCCTGGCACGATGCCGCCGACCGCGAAGGCGGTCTCTTCCCCGTCGAAGACGACGTCGTTGAAGCGGCAGTAGCCGCTCGAGCAGTCGACCAGGATGACGTTCGCCGTGTGGCTGACCACGTGGATCAGCTTGGAGACGTTCGCGATGCTGAATACCAGGTACGCCTCGCCCGGGTCCTTTCCCTTGGCGACCGCCATCGTCAGCCCCTCGAGCGCGGGCGCGGACCACTCCACGTTGGCGATGGCCTCGAGGCAGTTTCCCTCCAGATCGAAGAAGGCGATGAACGGGCGCAGGCCGTTACCGGCTTGGACGCTGCACGCCCCGCCGAGGGCCACCGAGGCCGGCCCGTCCGACTCGATGGCGCCGGCGACGATCAGCTCGCCCGTGCCCAGGGCGAGATCGAGATAGCGCACGCGCAGCCCGCCGTCGTCCTCGGGGATACCGCTGATCCAGCCCGTCGCGCCGCCGGTGCCACCGCCGCCGCCCCCTGTGCCGCCCGCACCTGTGCCGCCCGCCCCGCCGCCGCCCGCCGCTGCGCCGCCGCCCCCCGCGCCGCCGCCGGTCGTGTCGAACAAGCACCCGTCGAGCGCGAAGCACCCTGCGCCGGCGCACGCGAACAACCCCACGAGCGCGCCGGAGCTCCACCAAGACAGCCGCACGCGCGGAGTGTCGCGCGTGCGCTCGGCTGGGAGCAAGCCCTCGCTTCGTTCAGCCCGACTACAAAGCGGGCGGCTCGAACACCGCGATGAACGGTCGCTCGCAGGTTCCTGCGGGCGGACAGTCGATGGGGGACGGCTCGGAGGCGATCAAGTCGGGGCCCTCTCCGAGGCCCTCGCGGATCGCGACCCGCGCAGGGCCATCCATCGCTGACGTGAAGCGACCCACCGCCGCGATCCGGCTCGGCACGGCGGTGACAGCCGAGATCTCGCTCGGCAGCCAGTCGAGGCTCGGCTCCGTTATGGCAGCCGCCCAAAGCAAGGTATGCAGGAGGGAGCCTTGCTTGGCCTGCAGGATGAAGCCAAACGGCGTGAGGCCTCCCGGTCCGTTCGGATCTGCGCGCCCGACGCCGAAGACCTGTGTCGGGCTCACCGCCAGGTCGAGCGGAAAGGCGGTGGCGATTTCGGTCGACAGGTTGTTGGACAGTCCCGGGGTGAAATAGTCCTCCAGGCGCAGGCCGGTCCCGTCGCAGGGCGCATCGAGGCCCCACAAGGAGCTCCCTTCCGTCGCGATGGGAGGGAGGCACGGCGCGCGGTCGGGGCTGAGCGGCTCGAAGGATGGGGCCTGATCGCCCCGCACCGAGTGACGGAACGAGCACGAGCCGTCGAGCCGGTTGTCGCACAACGAGCCCCCCTCGACCGACAGCGAGGCGGTGGATGAGCCCACGACATGAACGTTCCCATCGGAGGCCGCGACCCTCTCGAGCTTTACGTTCTCGGTGGCCGCTTCGTACGGGAGGTCGAGCGACTGGCAAGCGTTGGTGGCGCTGATGTACTCGAACAGCAGCGCGCCGTTGGCGCCAGTGTTCGGGCCCACCAAGTTGCAGTCGGAGCTGATCGACACGTCCCGGTTGGACGCCCATCCGACCGCGTAGACCCCCCCCGTCGATTCGCCGGCGCCAACGACATCCTCGATGACGCACGCCTCTGCCTGACAGTTCGTGATCGGCGTCACGCTGGTACTGTCGATCTTGAACAGCTCCGTCGCGGCCACCACCGCGCTCGTTGACCCCGTGTGCGCGATCGCGAACGAGCTCGTGCTGACCGGGGCATCGAAGGACACGACCACCTGGCACTCCCCCGTCCACGAGAAGAACGCGACGAACGCGTTGTGGCTCGGATTGCCCACCCCACATGGGCCCAGCTGAAAGGAGCGCTCCAAGGCCCAATCGACGGTCCCGAGGACCACGAAGCCACTCCCCGTGGGGTCGGCGTCGATCGCGCGGAGCTGGACCGCGGCTTCTCCGCCGACCGCGCCGACGATGAGCCAGGTGCTCGGCCCGGCGCCGCCTCCACCGCCGCCGCCCGCGCCTCCTGCGCCTCCTGCGCCGCCGCCTGCGCCCCCACTGCCACCCGCGCCGCCGCCGCCCGCTCCGGTAGCGGCGGAGTCCTGCTCGAACAGGCAGCCGTCGAGCGCGAAACACCCGGTGCCCAGCCAGAGCCACGAGGCCAAGAGCGCTCGAGGGAGCGACGAGACGACCTTCACCCCCCAAGTGTCGCGCGGGCTATCCGTTCAGAGCAAGCTCGCGAGAGCCCTGCAACAGGGGTGCAACACCCGCAGACCGCCGCACGGCGCTTCGACCGCGCGACGTTCCTCGGCTACCCTGGGTCCGACGTGTCACAGCCTTCCTTCACCGTCGGCAGCGTCGTCGCCGGCAAGTACAAGGTCGTCCGCGTGCTCGGCCAAGGTGGCATGGGCATGGTGCTCGAGGTCCAGCACGTGCAGCTCGGCGGCCGCTCCGCGCTCAAGCTGCTGCACGGCGAGCACGCGAGCGACCCGGAGATGGTCGCTCGCTTCGAGAACGAGGCCCGCCTCGCCGCGAACCTGCGGAGCGAGCACGTCGTGCGGGTGACCGACATGGGCCGCGTCGCGACGGGCGAGCCGTTCCTGGTGATGGACTACCTCCAGGGCGCGGACCTCGATCAGCTGCTCGAGGCGCAAGGGCGCTTCCCGATCACGACGGCGGTCAGCTGGATCCTCGAGGCGTGCGTCGGCCTCGCTCACCTCCACGCGGCCGGCTCGGTTCACCGGGACATCAAGCCGTCCAACCTGTTCTGGTCGCAGGAGGCGGACGGGCGTCAGCTGATCAAGGTGCTCGACTTCGGGCTCGCCAAGGCGCCGTCCGCAGGCGGCCAGCGCCTGACGGCCACCTCGGCGAGCTTCGGCACTCCCCAGTTCATGGCGCCCGAGCAGATCATGAGCGCGAAGCACGTGGACGCGCGCTGCGATCAGCACGCGCTCGCGCTCGTGCTCTACGAGCTGCTCACGGGTGAGCCCGCCTTCCCGGGCGAGACCGCTGGGGCGATCACGGTCGCGATCGCGACCCAGCCCGCGCCGGCGCCGTCGATGAAGCGCCCCGAGGTGCCGGCCAGCCTCGACGCGGTGATCGCGCGCGCGCTCGCCAAGCGACCCAGCGACCGCTACCCCACCCTCGGTGAGCTCGCGCACGCGCTCGCGCCCTTCGGAGGGCCGAGGGCGGCTGAGCTGGCGCGCGCCACGGCCAAGCTGCTGTCGGCCGCGCCTGGCTCGACGGATCCGCTGGCGGCGCCCGTCGCGGCGCGGACCGCCTTGTCGGTGTCGGACGACACCACGCTGAACGCGCCGACCCTCATCAGGCCCCCCGATGTCTCGACGACCGGCCTCACGTCGAGCACGCGCCCGCAGAAGCACAAGGGGAGCGCGCTCTGGCTGCCCGCCGCGCTGCTCGCCGTCGCAGGCGTCGCGGCGGGAGGGTTCTTCGCGTGGAGGGCCGCGAGCCCGAAGTCGAGCGGGGTCTCGGCTTCGTTCGTCGCTCAGGACGAAGCGACCGCCGCGACCCCAGGGGCGCCTGCCCCCGAGGCCAGCTCGTCGACCCCGGCCACGGTTCAGGTCGAGCCCACGACGTCTCCCGTGGCCAGCGCAGCCGTGGCCCTCGGCTCGTCCTCGGTCGCCGCGCCGACGCCCTCCGCCTCCGCCTCCCCGAAGGTGTCCTCGACAGCAGGCCGCGGACCCGCGACCGCGAAGCCGGTGCCCAGCGCGGCGCCCCCGCCGACCGCGACCGCGAAGCCGACCTCCACCGGCCTCGGTGGCGTGCTCGACAACTACAAGCCGAAGTGAGCGGCTAGAACGAGCCGCCGAGCGCGAGCCCGACGTCACCCGGCCCCGGCTGAACCGTCAAGGCCGCGTCCTTCGAGCTGCCAGCCGGTTGCGTGACGAGCAAGATGATGCCGACGCCGACGCCCGCGAGGCCGACGCCCGCGAGCACCGCGTTCGCCGCGTACATGCCGGTGCCGGGCTCGAGCGCGACGCATCGGTCCGAGGTTGGATCGTCGGGACAGCCCTCGTCGTCCCATTGCGAGGACTTGTCCAGGATGAGCCCGCCGGTCACCGCGAACCCGACGCCGCTCGCGACGCCGACACCGCCCACGATCCAGCCGGCTATCCAGCCCGCCGACGGCCCCGTGTCCTCGCTTGGTTTGGAGTTGGTGGCTGCGGCTGCGTCGATGCGCAGCTCGACCGTGTACAAGCCGCCGCGCTCCGCGGTGACCTGCTTGCGGTCTTCCTGGGCGCCGAGCCGCGCGACGATCGAGTGGCTCCCCGGATCGACCAACAGCGGCTCGGGACCGAGGGTGACCAGCTGGCCGTCGAGCTCCACGCGGGTCGCGGCCGGCGAGCCGGTCGCGAGCTGGATGACCAGGCGGGGGATGTCCTTGTCGAGCGTGAGCAGCCGCTCATTCGCGAGGGTGCGGGCCTCCGAGCTCTCGGTGGAGAGCGAGCGCGACTCGGTCCACAGGGTGCGCGCCGCGACCAACCTGCCCCGGTTCTCTTCGCAGTTGGCGAGGTTCAGCAGTGGCCCGAGCGCCTTCTCCACGTCGTAGCTCTCGCGGAACTTCTTGCACGCGAGCTCCAGCTCGCTCCGGCCGAGCGCCTCTCGCCCCTCGCGAAACAGCCGCTCGCCTGGGGTCTCCTCGGCGCGAGCGTCGAGCGCGACGCAGGCGAGCCCGATCCCGAATGTCACAGCCAGCCAGCTCGGCGCGCGCATCGCCGGCGATTGTACGGCGCGAGCGCCGCACGCGCGAGCGGTGCGCGCCGGCCTGGCTTGCAGTACGTTGACCCTCGCGTTGGCGGCGGAGCGCGCGGGAGCTTTCGTGGAGCGTTGGCTGGATGGCCCGCGCGGGCGCGTACTCACCCTCGCGCTGTGTGTCGCCGCCCTGCTCCCGCTCTGGGCGTCGCTCTTGACCCTGCCCGTCGTCCCGACCCACGACGGCCCCAAGAACCTCTATGCGTCGCACGTGCTCACGCACCTTGGCGAGGCTCACTACGCCGAGGAGTACGAAGCGAGCTTCGCGCCGACCACGCTCGCCTTCACCGGGCTGTACGGTCTGCTCGACCGCCTCATCGGCTGGCGGCTCGCCTACGCCGTCACGATCGGCGTCGGTGTCTCGCTGCTCCCGCTCGGCGTGTACCTCATCGCCCGGACGTTCGACGCGCGGCGAGCCCCTCTGGCGCTGCTCGGCGTCGCCGCCGCGTACGGGTGGACCTCCCACATGGGGTTCATCAACTACGTCCCCAGCGTGAGCTTGGGCTTCGTGACGATCGGCGTGGGGCTCGCGGCGCGACAGTGGTCGCTGCGCCGAGAGCTCGGCGTGTACGCGCTGCTCACCTTGTGCAGCCTTTACCACCCGGTCGGAGCCCAGATCGCCGCGCTCAGCTTGTTCGTGTTCCGGTTCCTCAACCTGACGCCAGGGAGGGTCGTGCGGGAGCTCGGCGCGATGGTCCTCGGGTGTATGCCGGCGGGGCTCGTGACGCTGCTCGCGAACGACGCGCTCAACGAGCAGAAGGCGAAGGGCCTCACCGGCCTCCACCTCGACCTCACGCTGTTCGAAAGGCTTGAGGGCTTCACGCGCTGGTTCTTGAGCGGGCCGCTGTTCCGCAGCGTCTTCGTGCTCGCCTTCGCTGCGCTCGGCCTGGGGGTCTCGCTCGCTCGGCTCGGTCGCGGCGCGCGCCAGCCCTCGGCCTGGGATGGTCGCAGCGTTGCGCTCCTCGCGGTCGCCGGCTTCGGCATCGCAGGGGCGATGGTGGCCCCGATGCACTCGTCGGTCTGGCAGTACATGCAGCCTCGCTTCCTCCCGATCGCCGTCATGGCGTCGGTCGTGCTGGTGCCGATCGAGGCGCTCACCGCCGCGAAGCGCGCCGTGCTCATCGCGGCGACGTTCGTGCACGCGCTCGCGTCGAACGTGTGGGTCGCAGGCGAGCACGCGCGCATCGTCGAGCGAGACCGAGCCGCGTTCTCGGCCTTCGGCGCTACCCACCCCGCCCCGGGCCGTACGTTCTTGCCGATCGTCGCGCTCACCGAGACCACCTACGATTTCCAGAGCGCCCGCGACCGGCCGATCCCGCACGCGTCGTTCCTGATGAACCTCGGCGTCCTGTACGCGATCGATCGACAGGCGATCACGCCCTATACGTTCACGACCATCCCGGGGGTCCACGCCGTGACCACCAAGAACGTGCGGATGCCGCGCACCCCGAAGCGTGACTACGGCAAGCTCCTGGGGGAGATCGGCGCGCCGGCGGAGCAGCGCACGGCCGAGCTCGTGCGGCTCGCCTCGTTCGGGACCGTGTTCGACGACGTCATGTTCTACGGAGCCGAACCGGACGCCGTCGAGGTCCTCTCTCACGGCTACGAGGTCGAGGTCCGCGGCGAGGGCTTCTTCATCGGGCGGTTCGTGGGCTGCCCCGGTCGCATCACCGTGCGCGGCGAGATGGGCACCGACGGCGCGGTCTTCGTGGGCTGGCCAGGCGCCCATCGGATCGTCGAGTCGATCCCGCTCACGCCGCCCCTGCCGCGCACCTTCGACATCCCTCGGGCCTCGTGCAAGGGGCTCGCGGTCTTGGTCGAGGGAAAGGCAGCGAACGGCGACCTTCGCTGCGGCGGCGCGGAGGCCGGCGGGTTCTTCACGCAAACCCCCCCGACCGTCGAGGTCGTCTGCGATCTCGAGGTGACTCCACCCGCCAAACCGTAGCCTTCGGCACCTTGTGGCGCGGTGTCACCGAGTCGAGATACGCTCTCTGCTGGTGAAGAGCGCCAGCCTCGCAGGCCGGAAGATCGGCCGCTATGAGATGGTCGGCCTGCTCGCGACGGGCGGGATGGCCGAGATCTTCCTCGCGAAGCAGCTCGGGCCGAGCGGCTTCGAACGCCCCGTCGTCATCAAGCGGGTCCTGCCCCACCTCGCGCGAGAGCGGACGTTCCACGAGATGTTCCTCGACGAGGCGCGGCTCGTCGTCCAGGTCCGTCACCCGAACGTCGTGCAGGTGCACGAGCTCGGCGACGAGGCCGGCGAGCTGTTCCTCGTCATGGAGTACCTCGAAGGCGAGAGCCTCGCGGTGCTGGCGAAGCGCCTGCGCGCGCAGGGCGAGCAGCTGCCGATCGCGGTCGCGGTCCACTTGCTCGCCGAGGCGTGCGCCGGCCTCCACGCCGCGCACGAGCTCTCCGACGAGGGGCGCCCGCTCCAGCTCGTGCACCGCGACATCTCGCCCCACAACCTGTTCGTCCTGTACTCGGGGCAGCTGAAGGTCATCGACTTCGGCATCGCCAAGGCCGCCGATCGCACCTCGAGGACCCAGACCGGGACCGTGAAGGGCAAGTTCGCGTACATGGCGCCCGAACAGATCCGCGCGGAGGAGCTCGATCGGCGGGCGGACGTGTTCGCGCTGGGGATCGTCCTGTTCGAGCTGCTCACGGGAAAACCCCTCTTCGCGCGCGACAACGATCTGCTGGTGATGCAGGCAGTGTGCATCGATCCGCTGCCCGCGCTGACGACCCTCCGCCCCGACGCTCCGCCCGAGCTGGAGCGCATCGCCGCCAAGGCGCTCGCCCGCGACCGCGACGCCCGCTACGAGTCGGCGGCGGCCTTTCGGCGTGATCTGCTCGCCTTCGCGCGGACGCTCGACACCGCCGAGCTCCCTGACGAGGAGCTGTCGCGGTGCATGCAGCGGTTGTTCGCCGATCGCATCGCGGACAAGTCGGAGATGCTGCGGCGCGTCCGCGCGGGGCAGGCGCCGCTCAAGCTCGTCGGTGGTGACAGCACGGGCGGTGGGCCCGCTGGCGCGCCTGGGCTCACGCCCGAGGTGTCCACCGGCACCGCGTCGCCCCAGGTCCAGGTCATCTCGGTCGCGGAGCCGACGAAGTCGAAGCGGAGCTCGGCCTGGCTCGTCGGCGCCGGCATCGCCCTGCTCGGAGCTGGGCTCGTGGGCGGCGTCGCCATCACCCGTCGCGGCGCGGATGGGTCCCCAGCATCCGCCGGCGCGACCGACGCCGCCGACGTCGCGGAGCCAGCCTCCGCCAAGACCTCCACGGTCGAGGTCGCGCCCGCGCCGCCGCTCGCGAGCGCGGTGGCCTCCTCGGTCTCGTCTTCGACGGCGGCGCCCTCGGCCAGCGTCTCCGAGACGGCTGCCGCGCGCACGATCGCTCCGCGGGCGCCGCGCACCCAGACCCAACCCCAGGCCAAGACGGCTGCGCCCACGACCAAGCCCGATTTCGGGAGGTTCGATTGAGGCTGTCCCCCGACAGGGCCGCGCTGCTCGGCGGATCTGCGCTCCTCGCGGGCGCGTGCTTCCTGCCCGATCTCGAGCTCGAGGGTCGACCGTGCCCTTGCGCCTCGGGTTACACGTGCGACGAGGCCACGCAGACCTGCCACGGCGATCCCACCTCGACCTCAACCGGGACCGCAGGCGCACCCGCGGGCGGCGGAGGCGCGGGTGCGATGAACGCGGGTGGAGAGGGCGGCGGCGGTGCGTCCGCGGGCGGTGGCGGCGCGTCGACGGGCGGCGGCGGGGAAGGGGGCGGGGTCGTCGTCACCGCCCGACCTCTCATCCTCGCCGGGAGCATCGCCTCGAGCATCTCGCTGTCGGTCACCGGCTCGTTCACGATCGACGCTGACGCCACGACGCACTGGCAGTTCGGGCGCTGGTTCGACACCGCGGCCGACCCAGCCGTCGATCTGGCCGGAGAGTACCCCGGCACCTACTCGTCTTTCTTGCTCGACACGATGCAGACCGAGGACGCGGTCCACGGGTGGACGTCGTGCGACGATGGAGCGGTCGTCGACGTCGAGCTGATCGACCAGACCCCGGTGCGGGTGGGCCTCACCTCCTCGACCGACTACCTGCTGCCCAACCTGCGATCGGCGACGACGTATTGGGTCTACGCCAACGGTCGCATCGCGATCACCTCGGCGATGGTCAACACGTCGCCCAGCGACCCGCTCCAGCTCCTCGACAGCGAGTACCACTACACCACCGTCTCCACCGATCTCGGCTGGTCCGCGACCGCCGTTGACCTCAGCCACTCGGCCGTGTTCCTGCGCACCGACGGGCCCGAGCCCGCGAGCATTCTGCAGATCGTGAACTTCAACGCCGAGACCGGCCTGTACGGGGACTACGCGAACGAGAATCGATACTGGCAGTCGGGCGCCCAGTCGCTCGCCCCGATGGACAGCCTGCGGCGCACCGGCGCGCTGCTGCTCGGCCCCGGCGGGCTCGATCTCGGCCAGCTCGATCAGCGCTCGAAGGATCTTCGTGCCCCAAGCCTCGAGATCGTCTCCGGCGCCGCCCCCGTCGGCCCCGGCTACGACCCGTCCCTCGGCGCCTATGTGGTGACGGCGAGCGCCACGACGGTCGAGCTCGCCGTGAGCGCCGACCGCAAGCGCTTCTCTCCCGCCTTCGTCGTGCGAGGTTGGGACGAGGCGACCTGGTCGATCTCGCTGAACGGCGAGACGCTCGTCG
Source organism: Polyangiaceae bacterium (assembly GCA_016719945.1). Classification (GTDB taxonomy): domain Bacteria; phylum Myxococcota_A; class Polyangia; order Polyangiales; family Polyangiaceae; genus Xiheicaenibacterium. Next base: position 99,646 of record JADJYE010000038.1, read on the forward strand.
CAGACGATCTGCTCGTGGGTCACGACGCGCTGGCCTATTACGACGACGCCCAGAACGAGCTCGTCTTCCTCTACCTCGGGGACATCGAGGCCGGCGCGTTCGACGCCGAGCGCATCTTCACGCTGCAGGCGGGGCCGTGAGGCTCGCGCCTCCTCTCGCGGCAGCCGCCTTGGCGCTCGCCCTCGCCCTCTCTTCCGCCCCGGCCAGCGCGGGTGAGGCCGAGCAGAAGCAGGCGCTCGAGCTCTACGCGAAGGGCAAAGAGGCCTACAAGGAGGGCCGCTTCGAGGACGCCGTGAAGCTCATCGACGCGGCCTACGCGCTCCACCCGGAGCCGGTGCTCCTCTACAACCTGGCCCGCGCGCACGAGGGCCTCGGAGATTTCCCGAAGGCGATCGCGGCGTACGAAAAGTACCTCGCGACCGAGAAGCAGATCGCCGATCGAGGCGCGATCGAGCAGAAGGTCACGAGCCTCAAGCGCACCGTCGAAGAGCAAGCGCTCCTCGCTCGCGAGCGGGACGAGGCGTTGAAGGCGAAGGCCGGCGCGGAGCGCCCCCAAGACCCCAAGGAGCCGCCTCGCGACCCCGCCAAGGAAGGCGACTCCCGCGGGCCGAGCCCGTGGCCGTGGACGATCGCGGCGCTGGGCGCCGGGGGCCTCGTCGCCGGCGGAGTGCTCGGAGGGCTCGCCCTCTCCAAGAACGACGAGGCCGAGGGAGCACCCACGCAGCTCGACGCCGCGACGCTGCGCGAGGAGGCCGACGGCCTCGCGCTGGGCTCGACCATTTCGTTCATCGCCGGAGGCGTCGTGCTCGCGGCCGGCGCCGCGTGGGGTATCGCGGACGTCGTGCTCGCCTCGCGTCCGAGCGACGCCGCCGCCTCGCTGCGCGTGCGCGTCGGCCCGGCCGGCGCGAGCGTGATCGTCAGCTTCTGAGCGTCACCTTCTGATGGTCAACGGCCGCTGTGCGCGAGGATCGCGCGCAGCGAGTCCCACAGGGCCGTCACGCTCGGGAAGCGATCCTCGGGGCGCACCGCCAGCGCGCGGCTCGCCCAGGCGTCGATCGACGGGTGCAGATCGGGCCTTCGCGCGCGCACGCTCGGGCGAGGCGCCGAGGTCACCACGAGGATGAAGTCGAGCATGCTGCCGTCGGAGTCGAACGGCTTCTGGCCCGTGAGCACCTGGTAGCAAATGACGCCGAGCGCGTAGACGTCGATGCGGTGATCGAGCTTGTCGGGCGCGCCCGCCCACGCCTCCGGCGCGATGTAGCTCGGCGACCCCGCGACCGTGCCCGCCTCGGTGAGCTTGGCGAGGTTGAGGTCCTTCACGAGGCCGAAGTCGACCAGGCGAGACTGGCCGTCCTTCAAGAGGAAGATGTTCTGCGGCTTCAGATCGCGGTGGATGATGCCCCTCGCGTGGGCCACCTCGAGGGTGGTCACCACGGGACCGAGGATGCTGACCATGTGCTCGGCCGCCAGCAGCTGGCCGCTGCTCTCGTACGCCACGAGGACCGCCTCGAGGTCCTGGCCTTCGAGGAACTCCATCGCCAGGTACAGCTGGCCCGTGCTGGTCGCCGCGCACTCGTAGATCTCCGCCGCGCACGTGCCCGTGAGCTGGCCCATCGCGTAGGCCTCACGCTTCATCCGCAGCTCGAGCTCGGGGTTCGAGCCCTCGTGGAGGACCTTGATGGCGACGACGGCCTGCGTGTCGGGATCGACGGCGCGGTAGACCCGACCGTGCCCTCCCTCGCCGACGAGCTCGACCAGCTGGTACCGCCCGACCGTGCCGAGCGACGCAGGCGCGCGGGCAGCGCCGCGCTTGAGAAGGCCTTGTAGCGCCTTGGGCATCCCCTTGTTCTGGACCACGCCTGCTCTGCTCCCGAGCCGAGACTAACAGCCTTTGAGGACGCTGCGCGGCGGGTGTAGGGTCGCGCCCGATGCGCCTGATGACCCTCGACAACGGGACCCGCGACGGCGAGCTCGCCGTCGTCCACCCGGACGGTGAGCACTTCTCGAGCGCCCGAGACGTCGCGCCGACGCTCCAGGCGGCGCTCGACGACTGGGAGCGCTGCGAGCCTCGCCTCCAGGCGCTCGCGGCAGACCTCGCGGCAGGCACGCTCCCCAAGCAGGCGATCCCCTGGGAGCGCGTGCGCGCGCCGCTGCCTCGGGCGTACGAGTGGGTCGACGGCAGCGCGTACATCAACCACATCGTCCTGGTGCGCAAGGCGCGCGGCGCCGAGCCGCCGAAGACCCTGCTCACCGACCCCCTGGTGTATCAGGGCGGCTCGAGCGACCTGCTCGGTCCGCGCGACCCGATCGACTGCGTCGACGTCGCCTGGGGCATCGACTTCGAAGCCGAGGTCGCCGTGATCCTCGGGGATGTGCCGCGAGGCACGAGGGCCGGCGAGGCCGAGAAGTACGTGCGCCTGCTCACGCTGGTGAACGACGTCACCTGCCGCAACCTCATCCCGCCGGAGCTCGAGAAGGGCTTCGGGTTCTTCACGTCGAAGCCCGCCACCGCGTTCTCACCCTTCGCCGTCACGCCCGACGAGCTGGGGCCCGCGTGGCGTGAGGGCCGCCTCCACCTCAAGCTCGTCTCGGAGCTCAACGGCAAGGTCGTAGGCGACCCCGAGGCCGGCCCCGAGATGCACTTCTCCTTCTTCGATCTGCTGCAGCACATCACCAAGACGCGGCGCTTCGGCGCCGGCACCATCCTCGGCTCCGGCACCGTCTCCAACCACGACCGGGACCGCGGCATCTCCTGCCTCGCCGAGCGGCGGATGATCGAGACCATCGACGACGGCAAGCCGGCGACCCCGTTCATGAAGCCGGGGGACGTGATCTCGATCGAGATGAAGGACCCCTCGGGGAGGAGCATCTTCGGGAAGATCGAGCAGCGCGTGGTCCAGGTAGAGCGATGAGCGTCACGCCGAAGCTCTACGGCTACTGGCGCTCGAGCTGCTCGTACCGCGTGCGCATCGCGCTCGGGCTGAAGGGCATCGCGTACGAGTCGATCCCGGTGCACCTCCTGAATGACGGTGGCCAGCAGCGCGCAGAGGCGTTCCGCGCCCGCAACCCGATGGAGCAGGTTCCGCTGCTCGAGATCGAGCACGAGCCTGGGCTGGTGGTGGAGCTCACGCAGTCGGTCGCGATCCTCGAGTACCTCGAAGAGCGCTTCCCCGCGCCAGCGCTGTTGCCGACGTGCTCCTACCTGCGGGCGCGCGTCCGGAAATGCGTCGAGATCGTGAACAGCGGGGTGCAGCCGCTACAGAACCTCTCGCTGATGGGCGAAATCAAGCGCCTCGGTGGGGACGCGCAGGCGCTCGCGAAGGCCGCGAACGAGCGAGGGCTCCGCGCGCTGGAGGCCGAGGCGGAGAGCGCAGGGGGCGCCTTCATGATCGGCGACGCGCCCACGCTCGCCGACGTGCTGTTGGTGCCGCAGATCTACTCGGCCCGCCGCTTCGGCGTCGACATGACCGCCTTCCCCACGCTGTCGAGCATCGACGCGCGCCTCGCCCAGCTGCCAGGCGTCGCCGCCGCTCACCCCGACCTCCAGCCGGACGCGGAGCCCGCGCCGGCTCGCTCGTGACGAAAGAACCAGCGCCATGTCCAAGATCGAGTCCCTCGGGATCCGGAAGATCGAGTCGATCCACTATTACGTCCGCGACCTCGAGCGGAGCCGCAAGTTCTACTGCGACATGATGGACTTCGCCGAGCTCGGCGAGTCCGGCGAGGAGCTGCGCACGCGCGGCAAGCAGCACAGCGTGCTGTTCAGCGCGGGCAGCTGCAACATCGTCTGCTCGCAGCCGCTGGGCGAGGGGGCCGCGCGCACCGCTACCTCAAGAAGCACCCGGACGGCATCGGGACCATCGTGTTCGAGGTCGCCGACCTCGACCGCACCTTCTCCTTGCTCGACGAGCGGGGCGGCACGCCGATCGACGACATCCGTGAGTTCAGCGACGCCGGCGGCAAGCTGCGCACCTTCTCCATCACCACGCCGTTCGGCGACACCACGTTCCGCTTCGTCGAGCGCCGCGGCTACCGCGCGCTCTTCCCCGGGCTCGTGATGCACGACAAACCGCGGGGCGGCTCGAACGTGTTCGGCATCGACGAGTTCGATCACGTCACCTCGAACTTCCAGACCATGAAGCCCGCCCTGCTGTGGATGGAGCACGTGATGGGCTTCGTAAACTACTGGAACGTGAAGTTTCACACCGACGACGTGAGCGGCGACCACGCGAAGGGCTCGGGCCTGCGCTCGACGGTGATGTGCGACCTCGACTCGGGCGTGAAGTTCGCCAACAACGAGCCTTGGCGGCCGTTCTTCAAGGCCTCTCAGATCAACGTCTTCAACGAGGAGCACCGCGGCGACGGCGTCCAGCACGTCGCGCTCACCGTGAAGGACATCATCTCCGCCGTGCGCGGCATGCGCGCGCGCGGCATCTCCTTCATGCCGACGCCCGGCACCTACTACGACATGCTCCCTGCGCGGCTCGAGCAGCTCGGCGTCGGCAAGCTCGAGGAAGATATCGCGGGCCTGCGTGAGCTCGAGATCCTCGTCGACGGCGAGCGTAAGGGTGAATACCTGCTGCAGATCTTCCTGAAGGACGCCGCGGGCCTCTATGGTCAGCCCGAGGCGGGGCCGTTCTTCTATGAGGTCATCCAGCGCAAGGGAGACAAGGGCTTCGGCGCCGGGAACTTCCGGGCGCTGTTCGAGAGCATCGAGCGTCAGCAGCAGACCGAGGGGAAGATCTGAGCGCGCGGCGCACCTCGCAGACGTTCGTCGTCGAGGTGCCCGGCGGTGCGGTCGAGGTCGAGCGCTGGCCGAGCGCGAGGCGCGGCGCTGTCACCTTCGTCCTCGCGCACGGCGCGGGCGGCTCGCGCCATGACCCGCTGCTCGTGGAGCTGGGGCGAGCGCTGCGCGAGCGCGGGCACGCCGTGGTGCGCTTCGACTTTCTGTATCGAGCGTTAGGGCGCAAGCTCCCGGACCGCGCGCCGATCCTGGAGGCGACCTTCCAGGCGGTCCTGGCGAGGGTGCGCGCCGAACGGCCTCGCGGCAGCGGTCCCTTGATCATCGGCGGCAAGTCGATGGGCGGTCGCATGGCGAGCCGCATCGTCGCCGCCGGCGAGCCCGCGAGCGGTCTGCTCCTGCTCTCGTACCCGCTCCACCCTGCGAAGCGGCTGAGCGAGCTGCGCACCGAGCACCTCACGCGCATCGCGATCCCGACGCTGTTCGTGCAAGGCACGCGCGACCCGCTGTGCGATCTCAGCCTGCTGCGCCCGGCGCTGGCGACGATGGGTCCACGCGCAGAGCTGTTCGTGCTCGAGGCCGCGAACCACGACCTGCGCGTGCCAAAGCGCGACCCAGGGAGCGGGAGCGAGATCGCACGCGTCGTCGAGGCCGTGAGCGGGTGGGTCGCGGGAGCCGTGGCGGGTAAGCAGCGCGTTTAGTCGCGGAACAAAAGACGGGCCGTCAGCCGCGCCGCTGTCCGCGCGCGCCGGCGCGCTCCTCCTCAGCGACCGAGGCGAGCGCCTCGACCAGCGCGGCCTCGTCGCTGTCGGGCGACGCCGCGCACTCGAGCGCGAAGCGCAAGCGAGGGGACGCGACCTGACGCGCGGCGCGCAGGATCTGCTCGCGACGCTCGGGGTCGCCCTCGGTGGCCAGCGCGATCGCGGCGCTCGCGCGCGCGGCGGCGGGGGCGCCGGCGTCTTCCAGCACGTTGGCCAGGGCCTCTGGGCTCGTGGCTCCGGAGCGGGGCCCGGCGCTGGCGCCGCTGCCGATGCGCAGCAGCAGGGCCACACGCGCGCGAGCGTCGTCCACGCTGGAGAGCAGCGCGGCCGGGGGCACCGCGGTGCTCCGGCGCGCCGCGAGCGCCTGTTCGATGCGCGCGGCGAGACGCTCTGCCTCGCCCTCGACCAGGCTGGTCAGCGACAAGGGCAGCAGCTCGCGCGTGCCGTCGTCGAGGACGAGCGCCACGCCTCGCGAGACCTTGGCGCCGAGCTCTGGCGTCAACATCTCCACGCGCTCCACGCGTGAGAAGGGAACGAAACGGCGACGCCCGAGCCACAGCGTCTCGACCCCATCGACCCCGACCGAGATCCGTGTGGGGCGCGCGGCCACCGCGTAGACCACCAGGGGCAGCAGCATCGACGCGATGCCCGCGAACAACAGCCCGAGGCCGATCATCCCCGCGCTCGAGCCGGCGCCGCGGTGGGGCAGGACCAGCAGGGAGGCGAGCAGGAGCGCCGTCGCCGGCAGCCACAGGGCGGCCGCGCCGAGGACGCGCGTGGTGGCCGCCTTGGTCGCGAGCCGTGATTGGCCGAGGAAGGACGCGGCTTGTTGCGTGGCGTCCAGCTCGAGCGAGGCGAGCAGCTCGCGGCCGACCGCCTCGCTGGCGACGGACAGCTCGATCGGCACGCGCGGCCCGAACAGCGTGACGGACGCGGCGCCGTCGGCCTTCTTGCGCACGAAGCCCTGACTCAGCTTCGACCGCTGCACGACCTCTCCGTCGGGCATGGTGACCGTGTGCTCCTCCACCCGCACGACGCCCTGCGCGAGGCGGGCACGCGGGTTCTTCTTGGCTATGGCGAACAGCCACACCAGCGTGAGGAAGAGCGGGTGCAGCGCAAGCAAGATCGCCGGACCGCCGTGGCCGCTCAGCCCGTAGGCGACCAGCGGGACGTAGAGCAGAAGCGGCGTGGCGCCCAGCGCGAGCATCCAGCGGTTGCGCAGGACGCGACTGGCCTCGAGCTCCGTCTTGCCGGCCATCTGTGAAGGATACACGGCGGCGGCGTGCGCCGAGCGAGGTGCGGGTCAGACCCAGAAGCTTGACACATCCAGCTCGACGGCGTCGAAAGGCTCGACGCGGGCCGCTTGCCCGTCTCCGTAGACGCCCACCTCGAGCCATCGCCCCTGCTCCAGGCGGAACGCTGAGAGGGTTCGCGCTTCGCGATCGATGACCCAGTGATGGGGCACGCCCACTCGTGCGTAGTAGGGCTTCTTGATCAACAGATCGTGGCGCCTCGTGATCGGTGACAGGATCTCGCACACCCAATCCGGCGCGACGCGGATCGGCTTGTCTTCCGGCAAGGCCGGGAGCCGCTCTCGGCGCCACCCAGCCAAGTCGGGGCAGATCTCGGGCGTGTCCGGGAGCTCGATGCCGGGCTCCGGAAGAATCCACCAGCCCCCCGGGCCACCCTTGCCGTCATCGAACGGATCTCCGATGCGACTCCCGACCGAGCGAACGACCCGCTGGTGGGGGCCGCGTGGCCGGGTCATCGTGTACAGCACGCCCTCGATGATCTCGCCCTTGATATCAGGCGGTAGCGCGTCCAGATCGGCGAGCGTCGGCCGCTTGCGCGCGGATTGCATGACTCGCCGAGGCTACCACGGCATTGCGCTACAGGGTCGGCGCCGGCGGAAACAGCCTGCCTACCTCGAGCTCCACGGCGTCGAAGGGGGGGACCCGCGCCGTCGCGGTCTCGTCGTACGTGCCCGTGTCGACCCAGGCGCCGTCCTGCAGGCGCAGCGCCTCGAGCGTGCGCGCGTCCGGGTCGACGATCCAATAGAAGGGGACGCCGTGCGCCGCATTGAGGCGGCGCTTGTGCACTCGATCGTGCGCCACGTTCGAGGGCGAGAGCACCTCGCAGACCCAGTCCGGACGAGTGTCGATCGGGCGCAGATCCCAAGGCTCGGGGAGGCGCTCGCGCCGCCAGCCGGCGAGGTCCGGACGCACGATGTCGTGGGTCGAGAGGCGCACGTCGACCTCGAGCAGGATCCACCACCCGCCGGGACCGCCGCGGCCGTCGTCGTCGTCGAACGGCCGACCCACCAGGTGGGCCAACGATCGTTGGGCCTTGGAGTGTCGCGGCGTCGGCGACGGCAGCGTCACGATGGCTCCGCGGACCACCTCGGCCTTCACGTCCTCGGCGAGGTCCAAGAGGTCCTCGTAGATGGCGAGCTTCCGCGCGGTCTCCACCACCGCGATCGTACCGCCGGCTGGCGAGGGGCGCCACGTCGGCTGCCCCAAGAGGCGGCGCCGTCCGTCAGTTCTTCAGCTTCGGCGGTGCGAGGGCGCGCGAGTAGCGATCGACGTCGGCGCGCACGCGCTCGGCCTCGTCGCCCGAGAGCAGCACCGGCCTGAAGTCGTTTTGCGTCGCTTGCCCCGAGAACCTCACGGGGACGATCTCGTAGCCCACGGGCGTGATGACGCCTTCCTGCTTGGTGAAGCGCGCCTGGAAGATCATGCTGTCGAGCTTCTTCGGCTGGGCGTTGCCGCCGAACACGAAGTTCCCGAGGCTGTAGACGATCTTCTTGCCGCGGTACTCCTCGATGCCCTGCAACACGTGGGGGTGGTGGCCGAGCACGAGATCGGCGCCGGCGTCGATCGCGTCCCGGGCGAGGCCCTGCTGCACGTCGGTGGCGTCGTGGATGCCCTCGATGCCCCAGTGGAACGAGACGATGACGAGGTTGTCCGGGCGCTTCAGCCGGCGGACGTCCTTCTTCATCGGGTCTCCGAACGAGCGGCGACCGCCGAGGTAGCCGAGGTTGTGGACCTCGATACCCTTGATCACCCGAGTGTCGACGTCGCCCAGGCCGAAGTACCCGCGACCCTCGGCCTTCAGCGCCTCGCGCGTCTCGCGGACGCCGGTCTGCCCGCAGTCTGCCGAGTGGTTGTTCGCGAGGCTCACGACGTCGACGCTGCCGAGCGTCAACATGCGCGCGAAGGCCTTGTCTCCACGGAAGGCGAACGCGACGTCGCTCCTGCAGCCAGCGGTCGTGAGCGTGCCCTCGAGGTTGGCGATGGTGAGGTCGTCCGCGCCGAGCACCGCCTGCACACCCGAGAACGGTCGGGCGAGGTCGCGCCCGGTGTCCTCGAACATCTTGTGGAAGCTCCCGGGGGCACGCTCCGAGCCGGCCGGGTCCCCGAGCGTGCAGTCGCCCACCGCGCTGATCGTGAGCACAGGGTCGACGGTCGCTGCGACCGCTGCCTGCTCTGGCGCCGAGAGCGGCGCCGGGAGGTCGGTCGACGCGGCGGCCACGACGGGGACCTCCGTTGAAGAGTCCGCCAGGGGCGCGGGCTCTTCGCGCGCCTCTGCGGTGCAGCCCAGGAGTAACGCGATCGAAAGGAAGAAGTGGCCCCTCACGGGGCGGATGGTCGCCCTTCGTCGCTCCGAGGGCCAAGTGCTCGTCCGAAGCTCGGGTGGGGCGAAGCGCGCCGCGTGGTCGCCTCGCCGATCGCGACCTCCTCGAGCTCTCCGTCTGCCGCGGCGTGCAGCGCCGCGCGCAGGCCAGGGTGCGCGGAGGAGTTCGCGGCGACGCGGATGCGCCCGACGTGCGCGCCCTGCTCACGACGCGACAGGACGAACGCCGCCGCGACGCGGTGATCGGCCTCGGCGTGGGGATCTTCGACGACCGCGGCGAGCAGGTCGTCGCAGAGCGGCGCGAGGCGATAGCGATCACCGGCGTCGACCAGCGTCGCCAGGCGGTCGCGCCAGGCTGGAAGCGAAGCGCCGGCGCGCTCGAGCCCGGCGAGGCGGCTCGAGCTGGGAGGCTCGTCCGCCATGCGCTCGCTGAGGGCAGCGGCCAAGAGCTCCGGCTCGATGGTGTGGAAGAAGACGTCGGAGCCATCTCGCTTCTTGACGATCACGCCTCGATCGCAGGGCTCGATGGCGTCGATCGCGTCGTACCGCAGGTACACCGCGTCGGGGCGCGTCCGCGCGAGCGCGCCGTCCGTGCCGAGCACGATCGAGAGCGGCGCGCCCAGCCGCGCGACGTAGCGGATGGTCGCGAAGATGGGCACGAACGCGCAGCCGAGCAGCGCCAGCATCGAGCCGGCGCCGAAGGGAGGGGAGAGCTTCGAGTCCATCGCGATCACCGCGATCAGCATGAACAAGAGCCCCACGAACAGGCCTGCCACACCCGCCGCCGCGCCCTCGAGCACGCGCGACGGCCTGCCCTCTCTCGTCAGCGCGAGCTCCGGCGCTCTTCGATCCAGCCCCAACGCGCGGATCGCGCGCGTCGCGTCGGACTCGTCTCGCACCCAGACCGCGATCCGCAGATGGTCCTCTCCGAAGAAGACGACCCGGCCCTGCTCGCGGTCGTAGAAGGCGCTCTTCAGGGCGCGCCGCGGCAGCGCCCACGACCCCGCCGCGGTGTGCACGAAGAGGTGACCGTCGCTCTGGTAGAGCCTGCCCTCGCAGGCTTCCTCGGACGAGCCGAGCGGGGAGCCGGCGGCCGCGGCCGCGCCGAGCCCGCCGAAATACAGCACCGCGGTCGCGAGCATCAGCGCGCCGGACATCGCGAGCGCGTCGCCGCCGAACGTGCGCGGCTCGAGCAGCGAGAGCGCCGTGGGCAGCGCGAGCACCCCACAGGCCGCCACGGCGGCGCCCGTGCGGCGCTGCGCGCCGGGCGCGTCGACGACGACCTTACCGCTCACGATCTCGCGCCCGGCGCTCGAGGTCACGTCGTGTCAGGGTAGCAGAACGCGACGCCGGCGCGCCGCAGGCGGGCCTCGGTCACGGAGATCGCGAGCGGGCTCGCGTCTGCGCCGACGAAGCGGCGACCGAGCCTCGCGGCCACGACCAGCGTCGTGCCGCTGCCGCACATCAGATCTGCGACGGTGCCCCCCTCGTCGCTCCCCGCGAGCACGATCCGCTCGAGGAGCCGCTCGGGCTTCTGCGTCGGGTAGCCCGTGCCCTCCTTCATGAGCGGCGTATTCGCGACCATCGCGGGGATGTCGGACCACACGCTCCCGAGCCGCCGGCCGACGTCGGCGTAGTAGCGATACGTCTTGCCGCCGACCGTACGCTCGCGATAGCGCCGGCCCTGCTCGTCCTCGTGGCGGAAGTGCATCTCGGTGCTCGTCTTCGCGTACGGCTCGCGGAGCGCTGGGTGATCCGTCCGCCACCTCACGTCTCGGCGCTCCGCCGGCGTGCGCGCGTAGAGGAGGATCGTCTGGTGCGTGAAGGAGAAGCCGCTGCCGCGGGCGCCGTTTCCGGGCGCCCAGATGATCTCGCCCGCGAAGGCCCCACGCCCGAACACGTCGTCCATCGCGATCTTCGCCTCGTGGACGGCGCGGTGGTCCATGTGCAAGCAGAACAGGGCGCCAGGGTTCATGCGCCGCACGACGCCCTGGGCGACCTCACCCAACATCGCGACCAGGTCGGGGACGGGGAGGGCGTCGGCGTACGCCGCAGGGCCGCTCCTCGTCTGGCGCCGGCCGCGCGCCTCGCCCTTGGCCGAGCGCGCGTTCATCTCCACGCCGAGCCCATAGGGTGGGTCGAGGTAGACGAGGTCGAGGCCGATCGTCGGCTCGAGCGCCGCGCTGGCGCGCCGGGCGTCCATCGCGAAGAGAACGTTCTCGGTCATGCGCGCCGCGCCCCATCGAGCGCGGGCGAGAGGTGTCGGCTGATCCACGCCTCCAGGGCGCGCACCTCTTGCTCCGACGTCGAGGCGGCGATCTCGTAGCGATCTTTGCCGCGCTTGAGCAGGCCGCGCCTGAGGAAGGCCTCGAAGGCTGCCGAGAACGTGGGCGCGCTGATCGCCTCGCGGCGATCGATCTCGCCGCCGAGGAACATCTCGTGGCCGACCGTGAGGGCGCGCTCGAGGAGATCGTGGTCGCCGAGCGGCTCGGACAGCAGCAGGCGGAGCGCGCGCGCCGCGATGCGGTAGCCCTCGAGCGCCGGGGTGAGGTGGGCGCCGTGCCACGCGAGCCACGTCATGGCGTCGTCGTCCTCGTTGCCCGGGCCGACGGCGAGCCCGTCGCCGGCGCGCGCGAGCTCACCGAACTCGACCATGTCGGAGAGCGTCCGCTCGAGGCGGCCGGCGAGCGGGCCCGCGCCGTCCCCCAGGGAGAGCAGGTCGAACGAGAGCAGCTGCCCCAGCTCGGCGGCGTCGGCGAGCACGCGCGACGCGGCGACCGACCGCGCGCCGGCGGCTCGGAAGCACATGCTGAGCAGCGCGCGCTCGGCGAAGAAGTGGAGCACGCCGTTCTTGGAGAGATCGAGCCGAGCGCGGCCCTCCTCGGGCACCGTATAGACGACGTCGTCGGACGAGCGCGGGGGCTCGTTGGTTCTGTGGCCGCGCTGCAGCGTCGCGTCGGGCACGTGCTCCTTCACGAGCCCCCCACGTACGAACATGACGGCGGCGTCGCGCACCGCCGCCTCGCGGACGCGGCCGTCGCCGTGGATGAGCGCGGGCACGGGGTGGGCCCCCGCCCGCTCGGCGACCCGCAGGAGCCGTCCCACCCGGCTGACCAGCGCGGGGTGCGCGAGGCCCCGGCCGGGCATGTCCAGCAGGGCCATCGCGACGAGCGCGCCGGCGGTGAGCCGCGCGCTGCCGTGGATCCCGCTGGCGACGAGGTCGGCGAGCTTCGTCGTGATCGAGCGCCGCTTCGCTGGCGACATCGACGCCTCGGTGAGCCCCATCTCGGAGCGCAGCGCGTCGAGATCGATGGGCGCACCGAAGGTCACGCTCACGCGCCCGTAGTCGTACCCGAGCGCGTCGATCACCGCGTACAGCGAGCGCGTGCTCTCTCGCTCCTTCTTGCCTCCGGCGCGCTCGCGCGCGAGCTCGAAGTCCTCCATCAGCCGCTCGTAGCCGATGTGCACCGGGATGAACGCGACGGGTCGCCCGTCCATCGAGATGGCGGTGTCGACGACGAGGTTGAGCAGGCCGAGCTTCGGCGCGATGAGCTTGCCGGTCCGCGAGCGACCGCCCTCGATGTAGAACTCGATCGCCCAGCCGTCACGCAAGAGGCGCCGAACGTAGGCGTCGACGACCGCGGCGTAGAGGCGGTCCCCCCGGACGTCGCGCCGGATGAAGAAGGCGCCGCCCCTCCTGAGCAGCTCACCCACCGGGAAGAACGCGAGGTTGTCGCCGGCCGCGACGACCGGGAGCTCGAGCAGGTTCTTCCTGAGGACGTAGGAGAGGACGAGGTAGTCGACGTGGCTCTTGTGGCTCGGCAAGAGCACCACCGTGCCGCGCCGCGCCGCCTCCCGGAGGCGCTCGATCCCCTCCGGGTCGACGTCGACCGCCGAGAACACGCGGCTCACCAGCCGGTCGGCGACCGGCTCGAGCGCGCGCAGCATGTCGGGGTTGGGCGCCGCGGCGAGGCTGTCGAGGAGGCGCCGGGCTTTGTCCTCCACCTTGCGGCGCTCGACGGCGTCGTGGTTCGACAGATCGTCGATCAGCGCGGCCAGCCGGGGCGAGCGCAGCACCTCGAGGCGGACCCGATCGGGGGCCTTCTGCATCGGGCCGAGCGCGGCGCGGCGCTCGCGCTCCACCTTGCGCAACAGGGCGAAGGTGAGCCGGCGCACGCGGCCGTACGAGCTGCCGAGGTCGGGGTCCTCCTCGAGGAAGGCGCGCGCGCTCACCACGTCCGCCATGCGGACCGCGCCGTTCTGGAAGTTCACCAAGAACTGCGCGACGGCCCGCAGATCGCCCGGCATGTCGGTCGGGCCGAACACGACGTCGAGCGGCGAGAGCCCGAGGTGCCCCGGCCGGTGCGACCAGAAGAACGTCGTGGGGACGAGGGCCACGTCGCGGCCGGTCTCTTCGACGAACCCGAGGATCGCCTCGAGCAGCTCGTCTCCCTCGCGCCGGCCCCTGCCCGTCGGCGAGAACACGCTCGGAGATCGCTTGAGGCACACGATGCAGGTCTCGCCCCGCTCGAGCGCCTCGCGCAGCGCCGCCGGAGAGCCTGGGGCGGGCGCGCCCTTGCCGCGGCGCGGCGCCCGGCCGCCGTCTCGCGCCAGCACCGCCGCGGGCACCTTCGGCAGATCGTGCGTGAAGCCGATCGGCGGCAGCTGCCAGGCGCGCACGAGCTGCCACAGCGCGAGCGCGTCGACGCCCGACACCGCGCGCAAGACGAACACTACCCCGGAGCGTCCGGACGCGGAGACGACGGCCGCCCGGTCGCTGTCGTCGACCCGCAGCTGCGAGAACAGCCTGCCGACGAGACCGTGCGGCCGACCTACGGCATCGAAGAGGCGCCCGAGCAGGCTCACCCCTCGCTCGTACCAAGCCTGCGAGGCTGCCGGAAGCGCGGAGTTGCTCACGTTCTGCCCCGCGGCGTCATCGTTCTGTCATCACGCCGGTCGCTGCCATAGCGATGAAGGCTCGTTCGCGATCGTCGATCGCAATGGTCTCGAGCCAACCGCATCAATGGTCCCTGATGATTGAAAAAGAAGTAAATTGGCCGTGACCAGGCGGTCACGACGCTGCTCTGCCATTGCGATGGTCGCGGAAGTCCTCCATCGTGTGCGGCGATGACTCGAACGAACGAACGCAGGACGGTTGGAATCGACGCGATCGCGGTGCACGTGCCGCGCCTCTACATGGACCTGTGCGGCGAGTGGGCGAGGGTCCGCGCGCCCGAGCTGGGCGAAGCGACGGTCGAGGGGCTCGTCGGCAAGGTGCGAAAGGGCGTGGGCGTCGAGCAGATGGCGATCCCCGACGCGCACGAGGACTCCGCCACGCTGGCGGCGATGGCCGCCGTGAAGGTGATCGAACAGGCGGGCATCGACCCTCGCGACGTCGGCTCGATCGCCGTCGGCACCGAGACCACCGTCGATCAGTCGAAGTCGATCGCGGCGTACGTCCTCGGCATGCTCGAGCGCCGCTTCGGCGTCGATCTGCGCGAGGCGGGCGCCCCGCAGTTCCAGTTCGCGTGCATCGGGGCGACGTACGCGCTCGAGGCCGCCGTGAACTCGTTTCGCGCGGGGGAGGCTACCAAGCCCTACGCGCTCGTCATCGCGACCGACATCTCGAAGTACCCGCTCAGGACGAGCGGGGAGTACACGCAGGGCGCCGGCGCCGTCGCCATGCTCGTGTCCGAGAGCCCGCGGCTCGTCGCGCTCGACCCGCGCGTGCTCGCGACCATCACCAGGGACGAGCGAGATTTCTTCCGCCCCAACGGCCTGTCGACGGCGGTCGTCGACGGCAAGTACTCGATCGACGTGTACCTCGACTGCATCGGGGAGGCCTCCCGCCTCTTCACCAAGCGCGCGAGAGAGGCGCTGGGGGTCACGGGGGCGCGCATCGACGAGATCGTCGACGACTTCCTCTTCCACATCCCCTTCCCGCGCATGGCCGAATACGCCGCGCTGCGGGTCCTCGGCGAGGCGTGGCGCGCCGACCCGGCTCGCCGCCAGGAGCTCGCGGTGAGCTGCCCGACCGTCCTCGACGACCTCGCCGTCCCCGGGAATCGGCGGGCCTTCGAGAAGCAGCTCGCGCAGGACGGCGCCTTCGTGCGCCTCTTCGAGCAGCGCATCGCGCCGTCGCTGTCGCTCTCGCGGCGCATCGGCAACATCTACTCGGGCTCGATGTACCTCGGGCTCGCGAGCTTGCTGGAGACCGCGAAGGATCGTGAGGCCCTCAAGGGTCGACGCGTGGGCTTCTTCTCGTACGGCAGCGGCGCCAGCGCGCGGGTCTTCAGCGGCGTGTTCGTCGACCCCGCGTCGTACCGTCCGCACGTGTCCTCGCTGCTGGCGCCTGCGCACGAGGGCGGGGTCCGCATCCCGCTCGCGATCGAGCAGTACGAGCGCCTGCACCGCGGGCCCGACGCGGGGGACGCGCCGGTCTCGCTGGCGCAGCCCTCGCCGAGCACCGTCACCCCGCGCGGGGAGTTCGCCCTGGTTCGCGTCGGCACCGACTCGGGCCCCGCCAAGACCGACGTCGGCTACCGGTACTACGACTGGGTCGCCGGCTGACGCTGCGCTCAGGGGGGTGTCCCTAGCTCGGCTCGGGGTTCGCCCGGCCCTCGCTCACGTGAAGGCCGGGCAATCCCCGAGCCTCGCGCCGACCTTTGTTCCACCCCCTTTAATCTTGCTGGTCCGACCTCCGGTCGGACTAGGCTCGGCGGGTGAGCACGAGCTTGTCCCGCCGCGCCCCAGCGCTGGCGCTCCTTCTTTCCTTCGTGGGCTGCCACCTGCTGCTCGAGGGTGACGAGGTCACCTTCGAGCAAGGCGGCCGCGGCGGTGGCGGCCAGGGGACCGGAGGCAGCGGTCTGTCCGGCGGTGGCGGCCAAGGCACCGGCCTCGCCGGTGCAGGGGGCTTCGGCGGTGACGGCGGGACGGGCGGTGATGGCGGCACGGGCGGCATCGGCACGACCACGAGCACCGGAGGCGGGGGCGCGGGGGAAGGTGGCGCGGTGCAAGGCGCGCCTTGCTACGTCGAGGTCCTCGACACCACGGAGGTCGAGGACGGCTGCACCGTCCCGGCGAACTCCGAGCAGCTCTTTCAGTTCGGGGAGATCTGCCCCAACGATGAGTGGTGCTTCTCGTGGCCCGGCGCGCCAGGTTTCCTGGAGGCGAGCCTCGAGCAGCAGGATGGCACGCTGGAGATCGGCGCGGTACCGGTGCCGGGGAACGGCTGGTGGGTCGACCCTGGCCGCGACTTCGCGCCCCTGCTCTACCGGCGGTTGTCAGGGAACTTTTCGATCGTCACCCGCGTGACGGTCAGCGGCTTCGGCGACCCGAACGCTCCAAACAACGGCGACTTCAAGGTCGCCGGGCTGATTTTTCGCGACGGCACGGGGATCCCCACGCACGACGGAGCCGACGAGCATTTCGTGAAGCTGGAGTACGGATGGATCGGCTCCTCGGCGCTCGCCAATCCCCCAGGTAGCAGCTCGTTCGGCGTGCTGTTCGGTCAATACGATGAGGAAGTTTACCAAGACGTCGCCGCGCACCTCGCGCTGCGTTCCACAGGACAGACCAACCAGGCGAACGTGGGACTCGGGGCCTGTCGCATCGACGCCACGACCCACTACTACGCCGACACCGGCTTGGGCTTCGTGGAGCTGCAGGTCGATGGCGCCAGCCCTCAGGGGCTCACCCCCCTCGCGCCGAGCGTGTCGGTGGGGCTGATGGCAGCGTCCTTCTCCACCAACGGCGGCGCCACCATCGGCGCCTTCGACTACGCCGGATATCGAACGGGGAGCGCCATGGCCAGCAACTGCACGCAGGAGATGATGGAGCTCGACTCGCTCCTCGCCGCCGGGCGCGACTGAGCTACTCGAATCGCCACCCGAGCGACACGAACCCTGGCCCGAGGCTCACGCTCGGCGCGACCTCGACGTCTTCACCGCCGGGGCGCACGACGATCAACACCACGCCGACCGCGGCGAGCGCGCCGCCTGCGATGAGCAGGCCGGTCGAGGCGTTCGCGAACGTCTGCGACTGTTCTTGGGCGTCCTCGATGTCCCCCCGATCGGTCCCCACGGGGCAGATCCCGTTGGGGCACTGCTCGGTGACGTACCCGTCCTTGTCGAGCGCGAGCCCGCCGAGGACGGCGCCCACGATCAGCCCCGCGCCGCCGCTCACCGCGAGGGCGATCCCTGGCGCGAGCGGGCCTTCGACATGGAGGGTCTTCTTCTGGATGGGCCCCGGCGCGACCACGCTGGTGTCGCCGACGGCGGTGAGCGAGAGCGAGACCTCGCGGGGCGGATCGCCAGCGCGGACGGTCACGGAGCTCTGCGCGATCGCGGCTCCGTCCTTCGCGACGACGGTGTGCTCTCCCGGGTCGAGCTGCACGGGCTCACCGGGCGCAGCCTTGACGCCGCCGATCTCGACGGTGGCGGCTGGAGACGCCCCGGTGACCTGCACGATGAGCTTGGGGATCGTGGGCTCGAGCGAGGCGAGCTCGGCCTTCGCGTCGGCTTGGGCCTGCACCCAGCTCGGCAGCGCGTCAGCCGGGAGCTGCTCGGCGCCGATGCCGCGGTAGAGCGTGCGCGCCTCGAGCAGCTTGCCCAGGTTGCGCTTCGCGCGCGCCATGTAGAGGCGGAACACGACCGAGTGCGCCGCGGCGTCAGCCTGCGAGAACAGCTCGAAGGCCTCGGCCCACTCGGCCGCTTCGTAGTGCTTGAGGGCCTCCTTGGCCTTGGCGACCGCGATGTCCCCAGGCAGCGGCCCGCCCTGGGCCGAGCTCTCCACCGAGAAATTGAGGCTGGCGACGAGGATGAGTCCCCCGAGCGCCCACGGTCGCAGCACACGCATGCGCGGCGAATGTTAGAGGACCCACTGGCTGTTGAAGAAGGCCCCTTCGAAGTCGAGATCGAAATCGAGATCGAAGCCGAGATCGAAGCCGAGATCGAAGTCGATGACGGACGACCTCCCACATGCCGACACGTCACGGTGAGGACAAAAAGCCTCACAGTTGACGGTCTCGCCGATGCTCTCCGAACATATTCGCAACATGGGGGCAACATGGCGCGGGCGGTCCGTCTCTCCTCTCCTCTTCGCTCTGCTCGTCGTCTCGTGTGACGACGGCGTTGACGAGACGGTAGGCACGAGCGAGCAAGCGGTGACCTGCCGCGCAGTGGAGCTGTCGATCTCCAGCAGCCCCGGGTCCGCGTGGACGACCGACGAGAGACGCTGTCACCAGCGATGTCGTTCGTGCTGCCGGATCGGTTGACGGTGGTCGCCAACAACGCAGGGCTGCATGACGTCACGCTCAGCTACCGCCTCGGCGAAGCGCTCCACACCTGCCTCTACCGCGCGCGGTGGAAGCCGGTTGGGCAGCCGGATCAGTTCGTGTCGTGCACCTCCGGCGCGGTGCGGGGGACGCGATCGAGGCGGACTGGGTGGCGCTGAGCTCCAGTGGCTCGCCCGCCACGATCACGCTGACGCTCGAGGAGACGCTGCCCTGCGACGGGGGCGTGGGAGGCGGCACCGCAACCGGCGGCTCCGGCCAAGGCGGGCTGTCCGTGGGCGGCTTCGGCGG
Organism: Polyangiaceae bacterium; assembly: GCA_016719945.1. Lineage (GTDB taxonomy): Bacteria > Myxococcota_A > Polyangia > Polyangiales > Polyangiaceae > Xiheicaenibacterium. The sequence goes on from JADJYE010000038.1 coordinate 118,364, forward strand.
CAGCGGCACCGGCGGCGTCTCGCACGGAGGCGCAGGGCAAGGCGGCGCTCGATCGCGCAGGGCGCAGGCGGTCTCGGTGGAGCCGGTAGCGTCGGCGGACACGGCGGCGTGGGTCAGGAGGGCTCGGCGGCGACGGCGGAGTTGCTGGCACTGGCGGCGCGGGCGCCGCCGGAGGGAGCGGGGGCGCGGGCGGGCAAGGGGGCGAAGGCGGAAGCGGCGGCGGCGTCTCCTGCGCCGATATCGTGGACGACGGCGACCCCTGCACGATCGACCGCTGCGATCCGAGCGGCGCGCTCGTGCGCACGACGTGCAGCGCGCTGGATCCCACCGTCTCGACCACGCTCTACGACGCGCTGTCGTTCTTGTTCGAGACCGAGCCGCTGGTGCAGACCGGCGTCGCGCCGGGCACCCTCGACGTGGTCGCGGTCGCCGGGATCACAGGGCGCGTCGTCGGCCCGGACGGGCTCGGGCTCTCCAACGTCAGCGTGACCATCCTCGGCCACCCCGAGTACGGCGCGACCCTCACGGACGCGACGGGCCGCTACATCCTCGCCGTCAACGCCAGCCATCGGCTGACGCTCGACCTCCAGGCCGCCGGCTTCATCCGCGCGCAGCGCGCCGTCGAGGCGCCGATGCAGCACATCGCGCACGCGGCCGACGTGATGTTGAGCGTGGCCAACGCGAGCGCGACCTTCGTGGACCTGGAAGCGATCACGGAGCCGACGCCGGCGCTCGGCGCGGTCGAGAGCGACGACGCCGGCCCGCGCCAAGGCGCGCTGCTCTTCACACCCGGGACCACGGCCGCCATGCGCTTTCCGGACGGCTCGACGCAAGCCTCGAGCACGCTGACCGTGCGCATCACCGAGCTCACGGTGGGGGCCGACGGTCCGCGCCGGATGCCGGGCGAGCTGCCCGACAACACCGCCTACACGTATGCCGTCGACCTCCAAGCGGACGAGGCCGTCGCCGGAGGCGCCGAGCACGTCTCGCTGAGCGAGCCAGCGAGCTACTTCCTCGAAAACTTCATTGGCGCACCGGTTGGCACCGCCGTGCCAGCCGGCACCTACGACTACGAGCAAGGCCTGTGGGTGGCCGACCCCGACGGGCGCGTGGTGCAGCTCGTCTCGATCAGCGGCGGCCTCGCCGACCTCGACATCACCGGCGACGGAGTCGTCGACTCGGCGTCCGCCATCGAAGCGATCGGGATCTCGGAGGACGAGCGGGCGTGGCTCGCTACGCGCTACGCGGCGGGGACGGAGCTGTGGCACACGGAGATCGCCCACTTCTCGGTGGTCGACCTCAACAACATGAAGGGCTGCCCTGCCTGCGAGGGGCCGCCGGATTTCCCCATCACGACCGACGACACGTGCTCCGGAGGAGGAGGTCGCGTCGGTGATCGAGTGCACCAACCAGACCTTCGGGAGGACGTGCCGGTCGCGGGCACGCCGTACAGCCTGCACTATCGCAGCGACCGAGTACCCGGGCGCGCAGCCGCGCGCCGTGTGACGGTGCCGATCACCGACGACACGGTGTCTCCCGTGCTTCGCGCGATCGTGGTGCGGCTGCGCGTGGCGGGGCGGCAGATCGAGCAGCGCGTCGAGTGCCCATGCTCGCCCAACCAGAGCACGACGATCGAGTGGGACGGGCTGGACCTGTTCGGGCGCACAACGCACGGGCACCAGCCGGCGGAGATCGAGCTCGCCTACGAGTACCCGTGGGGGAGCGGAGCACCTTCGCCGCGGGTGGACGGGCTCACCTCATTCGGGACTTGGCTGCCCGACCTCGAGCTGGACGTCGACAATGTGCGCAACATCGCTGAGATCCGGGCGCGCCGACGGCTCGATCTTGGACGCTCGGGCAACGAGGTCCACGGGCTCGGGCGGTTCTCATTGGACGCCGTGCACCTACGATCCGGCGAGCCGCACCTGTACCGCGGGGACGGCTCACGCCGCCGCGGCGATGCGGTGACAAGCACTCTGGAGCCGCTCCACATCAAGGGTCTCAACGACAACCTGTGGGACACCCTCGCGCTGCCCGACGGCGGCTTCCTCATGAGCCTCGCCTCCGGCCTCTATCGCCGAGGTCCAGATGGGGCCGACACCAAGATCGGCCCCCACGTCTCGGAGGGCTGCACCTCCGCCTTCGAGATCCCAGCGCTGCAGTCGTGTTACGCGAAGCTGCTCTCCAACCTGACGCTCGGTCCCGACGGAAGCATTTACGCGACCATCGAGAGTGGCTCGCGCATTCTTCGCATTCGGCCGAATGGCATCGTCTCCCACGTGGCGGGGCTCGCTTGGGGCGTGGGAGGTGAAACCGGCGACGGCGGGCTCGCCACGTCCGCCTTCGTCTCGTGTCGGTCGCTCGCCGTCGGCTCCGACGGTGCCGTGTATTGCGGTGGCAACACCACGCTTCGACGTATCGGCCCCGAGGGCACCATCCGCATCGTCGCGGGCGGGCCCGGCACGGTGAATGGCAACGACATCCCGGCGGCGCAGGCGCAGCTCCGCGTCGTGGTCGACATGACCTTCCTGCGCGACGGCTCCCTGCTGCTCAACACCGAAGGGCTCACCAGCCAGCTGCGCAAGATCGGGACGGACGGCGTCATCCGCTGCGTCGCCGGCTGCGGCGGTGCATCGTACGCCGACGGCGAGCCGGCGCTGCCCGCCCTGCTCGATCGCGCCGACGACATCGCCGAGGGACCCGATGGCACGCTCACCTTCACCGCGGCAGTGGCCCAGCTCGCGCCGAACGGCTCCACGATCTTCCGCAAGGCCATCCGCACGATCGGTCTCGACGGTCGCCTCGGCACCCTGGCAGGGCTCGGCGGACCCGCGTGTCCCCGACTACGTCAACCTGTGCGGCGTCGACGGCCCGGCGCTGAGCGCAAACTTCAGCCCGAGCAGCCTCTCGATCGGCGCCGACGGCAAGGTCTTCGGACACACCCCGCAGATGGTCTTCGGTCTGACCGCTGACTTGCCGTCGTTTGCGCGCAGCGGCTTCGTGGTGACCGAGGCCGACGGCCGCACCGCCTACCTGTTCGATGCGCAAGGTCGGCACCTCCAGACCTTCGACGCTGACACCGGTGTGGTCACCCTGACCGTTGCGCATGACGACGAGGGGCGACTCCTGTCGCTCACCGACCGCGATGGCTTGGTCACCACGATTGCACGTGACGCTGCGGGCACGCCGATGGAGATCGTGGGTCCGTACAGCCACCGCACCGCGCTCGGTCTCGACGACAACGGCTATCTCAATCGCATCGAAGACCCGGAGGGCGGCGCGTGGATCGCCGACTACGACGACCTCGGGCTCATGCTCTCGTGGACCAACCGCAATGGCCACCAGAAGACCCTCACCTGGGACTCGGGCGGTCTCCTGCAATCGGTCACCGACGCGGCGCTCGCGACGACCACGCTCACCGCTGTGAGCACGGCCGCCGGCCGAGCGGTCACCCTCGAGAGCGCCCTCGGGCGCACCCCGCACCTACGGCCTCGCGCAGGCGGCGGGACCGAGCGAGGTGCGCGCCAACACGGGGCGCAACGGCCTGACCACAACGTCTACCCGCACCGGCGCGGCGACCACCTCGGTCACCTTCCCGGACGGCACCGTCACCTCGATCACCCGCGCCCCCCGACCCTCGCTTCGGGATGGCGTCGCCCTACGTGGCCGAGCACGTCGTCACCCTCCTGAGCGGCCTCACCAAGACCGTGAACCGCACGCGCGCCGTGACGCTCGCTGGGCCTGGGGCGCTCTTCGAGCTCGAGACGCGCACCGAGGTGACGACGCTCAACGGACGCTCGTGGTCCACCACCTATGACAAGAGCACGAGCGAGGTGACCACGATCTCCCCTGAGGGCCGCGTTGCGACGCGGGTGCTCGACGCCCTCGGGCGCACGATCGAGGTGCACGCACCGGGTAGCCTGCCCGTCTCGATCGGCTACGATCTCGACGGAAGGCCCATCGTCACCGCGCAGGGCACGCGCTCGACCGTCACCAGCTACGGGCCCGACGGCATGATCGCCTCGATCACCGACCCCTATCGCGCACCACCGTCTTCACGCGGGACGGAGTGGGCCGCGTGATCGCTGAAGAGCGTCCGGACCTCGCCATCACTACCCTCGGCTACGACCTCGAGGGCAACAACACCGCCGTCGCCCCGCCTTCCAAGCCTGTGCACGGCATGGCTTACAACCTCGTCGAGCTGCTCGAGTCTTACACGCCGCCGACCCTGGCGAGCGGCGGCGGCGCGACCGAATACGCCTACGACCTCGACCGCGCGCTGACCGAGGTCCTCCAGCCCGGGCCGCGGTTGGTCGAGCACATCTACGACAGCGCCGGCCGCCCCCAGACCACCACCTTCCCGGGCGGCGTCATCACCCGCACTTACGACGCTACCACGGGCAAGCTCACCAGCCTCGCAGGTCCCGACGTCACCCTGACCTCGGCGTACGACGGCCGGCTCCTCAAGGCCGTCGCGATGACCGGCCCCGTCGCCGGCACCGTCGCCTGGCAACACGACAGCGCCTTCCGTGTGATCGAGGAGCGCGTCAACGGCGCCCACCCCGCCGCCTTCGCCTTCGACGACGACGACCTGCTCACGCAGGCTGGCGGCCTCACCTCACCGGGACCCCGTGACCGGCTTCGTCACCCAAGCGGCCGCGGACTCATCACCGAAGCCTGGACGTACAACGACTACGGCGAGGTCGAGACCTACACGGCCTCGGTCGGCGGCGTCGTCCAGGTCGCGTGGAGCTACGTGCGGGACGACCTCGGCCGCATCGTCGAGAAGACCGAGACGACGCCCGGCGGCACCCGAGTGCTTGTCTACGAATACGACCTCGCGGCTCGCCTGTCCGCGGTCTACGAGGACGGCCTCCTCGTCGAGAGCTACGGCTTCGACGACAACGGCAACCGTCTCTCGAGCCTCAACGCCGACGGCGTCTTCGACGCGACCTTCGACGATCAGGACCGGATCCTCGAGTACGGCGACGAGGTCTTCACCTGGACCGACAACGGCGAGCTCTACGCAAGCACCGACACCGCGACCGGCGACACCACGACGTATGCGTACGATGCCCTTGGCAACCTCCGCGGCGTCGCCCTCCCGAACGGCGATCTGATCGAGTACCTCGTCGATGGCCGAGGACGGCGCGTCGGCAAGAAGCTCAACGGGGTGCTGGAGCGCGGGTGGCTTTGGCGCGGCCAGCTGCAGCCGGTGGCGGAGCTCGACGGCGCGGGCAACGTCGTCGCCAGGTTTGTCTACGCCGGCGGCGTCAACGTGCCGGCGCTGATGGTGACGCCGACGGCCACTTATCGGTTGGTGACCGACCACCTCGGCAGCGTGAGGCGGGTGGTCGACGTCGCGACGGGCGCCGTCGCGCAGGAGCTCGATTACGACGCCTGGGGGCGGGTGCTGCTCGACACGAACCCCGGGCTGCAGCCCTTTGGCTTTGCGGGTGGGCTCTACGACCCGGATACCGGGTTGGTGAGGTTTGGCGCCAGGGACTACGACGCGGAGACGGGGCGGTGGACGAGCAAGGATCCCATCCGGTTTGGGGGTGGGGTAAACTTGTACGCTTACGCCGGCTCGGATCCGATCAACACGCGAGACGCTGAGGGTCTCTACGCCCAGAGCGCTGAGCTCGGGTCCTTGGAAGCAGAGCCCCAAGACGGGGGCTCAGGTGGGTCGCCGTTCTTCGAGGACGAACCGACGGAGTGCGCCGAAAAGAAGAAGCGAAACGAGCGGCTTGAACTTTGCCTCGACGTCAAGACGGCGCCTACGGACGTGCGAGAGGAGTTCTGCAAGACGGTCATTGCGCGCGCATTCCGCGGGAAGAACGTGAAGGAGGCGTGTCTCCGTAACCTGTACGAAAGCGCCAACAAATGGGCAGGCTTCTGCAATGAGTACTTCGGCGAAAATGACCCCTAGAGCGGACGAGAAGAAGGCCGGTGCGACCCCCGTCATTGTCGCGACGCGGAAGCTCAAGCGGCGCGACGGCAAGCTGGTCGCACTCCGGGTACACATGCCGGTCCGCGAACCCGGTAACGACTGGGTCTGCACGATTAGTGAGTGCGTTGGTCGTCAGGCTCCTCGCGCAATCGTCAATGCGCGCGGCATTGACAGCGTGCAGGCGCTTCTTGTCGCGTTCATCGCGCTGCGAAAGGTGCTCGCAAAGGATGACCACAAGCTGACCTGGCTCGGAGAACCCGGGGCACTCGGACTTCCACTCGTCACACTCGACGACGATCCAGAGTTCTTGAACATCATCGAGGCTCTAATCGAGAGCGAGTACGCGCGGCGCAGTTTCGCGTTGAAACGGATGCGAACCGCGCTGTCGTCTCGTGCGACCAAGGACTAGACCTCTCAGGTGGCGCGCTCGAATGGCGTGTCGTGTCGCCTCTCTCTTGGTGCGGCGGGGGCGGCGGGGCGCCCGCGGGGGCCGGGGGGGGGGGGGGGGCGCGCGCGGGGGGGGGGGGGGGGGGGGGGGGGGGGGGGGGGGGGGGGGGGGGCGGGGGGGGGGGGCGCCGGGCGGGGGGGCGGGCCCGGGGGGGCGGGGGCGGCGGGGGGGGGGGGGGGGGGGGGGGGGGGGGGGGCCCCGGGGGGGGGCGGGGGGGGGGGGGGGGGGGGGGGGGGGGGGGGGGGGCGGGGGGGGGGGGGGGGGGCCCGGGGGGGGGCGGGGCGGGGGGGCGGGGGGGGGGGGGGGGGGGCGGCGGGGGGGGGCGGGGGGGGGGGGGGGGGGGGGGGGGGGGGGGGGGGGGGCGCGGGGGGGGGGGGGGGGGGGGGGGGGGGGGGGGGGGGGGGGGGGGGGGGGGGGGGGGGGGGGGGGGCGCGGGGGGGGGGGGGGGGGGGGGCGGGGGGGGGGGGGGGGGGGGGGGGGGGGGGCGAGCCCGGGGAGGGGCGGCGGGGGGGGGGGGGCGGCCCGGGGGCCGCGGGGGGGGGGGGGGGGGGGGGGGCGGAGGGGGGCGGGGGGGGGGGGGGGGGGCGGGGGCGGGGGCCCGGGGGGGGGGGGGGGGGACACGCGGTGCTTGGCGGGGCGGCGCCGGGCATCGTCGCCTGCCCCAGCTCGCTGTACTCCTCCTGGGTGAGCGTCTCGGCGGTCTCGACGAGCTGGGACGGCGTCGTAGCCGAACACAAGCGGATCCGTCCGTCCAGCGGTCGAAGTGGAGGGTTGCGAAAGGCCGTGTCTCCGGGGCAGGCGTCGAGCGCGCGGCGGACCGACCGCCGGTCGAAGAGAGCGCCTTCCTGGGAGGGCCGGTTGCCACTCCGGTTCACGATTAGAGCGGCTCGCCCTGTTCGCGAGCGACACCAGCAGCGGGTGGTAGCCCCAAGTCCCGTTGTAGGAAGCCCCGCCCTCCTTGCTGCCGTGCGTCTCACGATCGGCCGTCGGCGTCGATCTTGCCGTCTGCCCGAAGAAGCTCGCTTCTTGTCCGCCAGACGCCCACAGACGTCGTTGACCGTCCATCAGCGTCTCGATCTGGTCCGTGTCGAACCCGGCAGAAGTCGCCGGCGGTCGTCGGTCAGGATCGTGGCGCGCCCACCGCGTCGAGGAACGCAGCGTCGTTGCGGCGCACCTGATGTCGTCGAGACGTCCCGCCGCACAGCGTTGAAGGCGATGTTCAGGATGTGGTCGGACTCGCTGTACGGGCGGCGCTTCATCAGGATCGGCAGCCGCGCATCGGCTGCCGAACGAGGCCGACCTCACGCGCGAGCTGGTGGACGGCGCCGAGCCCGCCTGGGATCGCCTGAACGGGTCCGACACGTCGACCGCGGGCCCCGGCGCGACTGACCCGCGCGGCGGCCCACCCAGCAGGCGCCACCTCCTCGCGATCTTTCCCGCTTACCGCGCCAGGATCTCGATCTTTCTGAAAAGCTCCCGGGTGTTCGATGTTGAGTCTCAGCAACCCAACAGCACCCGGGCTTTCATTTGATCCCAGCGACTCGCGATTTCGATGCGCTTGAACGAGGACTAGATCGAGCACGTTGCCGCGATCTGCCGAACGCCGGCGTTGAGCTGCGGCCCGTGAGGGAGCGCCGAAGGCGCGACCGAACGAAGGCCGTCAGCTCCAACGCGCAGTTCGGCGTGCATGTGCGACCGGCTCGCCCGACTCTCCCGTGGACGTCGCCGCTTGCGGCCCCGGCCTCACGCGCCCTCGGCGAGCGCCGCGACGACCCGCGCGACGGCCTCCGCGGTGCGCTCCTGCACAAGCGCGCGCGGCAGCCGGAGCACTCGGAAGCCCATGCGGACGAGGTCACGGTCCCTGCGAGCGTCGGCCGCCACGCGGTGGGCGTGGACCTCGCCGTCGACCTCGACCACGAGCTCGCTCGCGGCGCGAGGAAGTCGACGATGTAGCGCCCGAGCACAACCTGCCTGCGGAAGGGTGTGCCGGAGCCGGCTACCGCGCAGGGCCTGCCAGAGCAGCGCTTCGGTGAGCGTGGGTGCCTTCCGAAACGCGGCGGCGCGTGCGACGATGGTGCAATGGGGTGTGCGCAAGAGGACCTCCCGAGCCCGGCGCCCTGGCCGGGCTTCGGCGCCCCCTGGCGCAGGTGGCGTGACGCGCTCGGCCAACGCTCGCGCCGCGATGGACCGGCCCGCGACCTCCAGGCCACCACGCTCAGCGACGAGCGCGGCGCGCCACGTGCGCCGCCAAGCCGGAGCCCGGCCAGGGTGCCGCGCGACGGCCGCCGCCGCGGACGCCCGCCTCGCAACGCTCGCCCCTCGAGCGCAGCGCAATCGCCCCAGCCTCATCCCCGTCGAGCACCTACCCCTCCCGGTCTTGGCTGTCACGTCCAAGCAAGGCGAGGCCTACCCCTCCCGCACGCGCGCAGGCCGGCAACGCCGGCCGAGCACGTGCAAGGGAGGGGAGGAGGCGCGAAGCGCCGGGGGGGTTGGGCATGATTGCGCGCACCACCGTCTTCACGCGGGACGCCGTGGGCCGTGTGACAGCCGAAGAGCGGCCGGACCTCGCCATCACCACTCTGGGCTACGACCTCGAGGGCAACAACACCGCCGTCACGCCCCCGTCGAAGCCTGTGCACGGCATGGCTTACAACCTCGTCGAGCTGCTCGAGTCCTACACCCCGCCCGCGCTCGCGAGCGGCGGGGGCGCCACCGAATACACCTACGACCTCGACCGCGCGCTGACCGAGGTCCTCCAGCCCGGCCCGCGGCTGGTCGAGCACACGTACGATGGCGCAGGCCGTCCTGAGACGACCACCTTCCCGGGTGGCGTAGTCACCCCATGGCTATGACACCGCGACGGGCAAGCTCACCACCCTCGCAGGTCCCGACGTCACCCTGAGCTCGACCTACGACGGCGCGCTGCTGAAAGCGGTCGCCATGACCGGCCCCGTCGCTGGGACGATCTCATGGCAGCACGACAGCGCCTTCCGGGTCGTCGAAGAGCGGGTCAACGGCGCCCACGCCGCGACGTTTGCGTTCGACGACGATGATCTGCTCACCCAGGCCGGCGGCCTCACGATCACCCGCGAACCCGCCAGCGGCTTCGTCACCCAGGCGACCGCGGGGCTCGTCACCGAGGCCTGGACGTACAGCGACTATGGCGAGGTCGAGACCTACACCGCCACGGTCGGAGGGGTCGTCCAGATCGCGTGGAGCTACGTGCGGGACGACCTCGGCCGCATCGTCGAGAAGACCGAGACGACGCCCGAGGGCACCCGAGTGCTCGTGTACGAATACGACCTCGCGGCTCGCCTGTCCGCGGTCTACGAGGACGGCCTCCTCGCCGAGAGCTACGGCTACGACGACAACGGCAACCGCCTGTCGTCGCTGAACGCCGACGGCGTCTTCGACGCGGCCTTCGACGAGCAGGACCGGCTGCTCGAGTACGGCGACGAGAGCTTCACGTGGACCGACAATGGGGAGCTGCTCGCTTGCACCGACACCGCGACCGGGGACACGACGACGTACGCATACGACGCGGTCGGCAATCTTCGGGGGGTCGGGCTCCCGAACGGCGATCTGGTGGAGTACCTCGTCGACGGCCGAGGACGGCGGGTCGGCAAGAGGGTCAACGGCGTGCTCGAGCGGGGGTGGCTCTGGCGCGGGCAGCTCCAGCCGGTCGCGGAGCTCGACGGCGCGGGCAACGTGGTCGCGAGGTTTGTCTACGCCGGCGGCGTCAATGTGCCGGCGCTCATGGTCACGCCGACGGCGACTTACCGGCTGGTCACCGACCACCTCGGTAGCGTGCGGCGGGTGGTGGACGTCGTCACGGGCGCCGTGGTGCAGGAGCTCGAGTACGACGCCTGGGGCCGGGTGCTGGTCGACACGAGCCCCAGGCTGCAGCCCTTTGGCTTTGCCGGCGGGCTGTACGACCCGGCTACCGGGTTGGTGCGGTTTGGCGCCAGGGACTACGACGCCGAGACCGGGCGGTGGACGGCGAAGGATCCCATCCGGTTTGATGGGGGCGACAACCTATACGCGTACATCGGTGGGAACCCGGCGCTTGTCCCTGATCCAAGCGGCCTGTGCGCGGGCGTGCTCGAGTGCGCTTGGGAGTTGGGGGAGGCCGCCGGGGAGACCGCCGGGAGGTTAACCTTCGGAGCAGCCGGAGGAGCCAGCCTCGCGGCATTGGGCGCTGGGCTGGCGATATTGACATGGGCGTCGCCGACGGCTCCCGCGGAGGGCGCGGACTACGGCATCAACTGTGGCGACGGACCGCAAGACGAACCGGAGACGTGCTCGGAAGAGGAGCATGAAGATCCGGCAATCGGCTACCGCGATCCCTGGGTTCCGCCCGAGGAGGATCCCAATGACAATGACTACTGTCGTGAAGTGCGGAAGAACTGTGCGGCGATGTGCACTTCGGCAAATGAAGGAGATCGCCTGAGCCCCGGGTGGCTCTCATGCTTCGAAGCCTGCAAGAGTTTCTCGGATTGCTGATGGATACCGCCGAAGAAGAGGCTCTGCTCAGCTTCGAGCTGACGTGCATCGAGCGGCCACCGTCTCCCGAGCAGGCAAACCAGGCTCGCGCAGTCATCGCGAAGAATCCCGACGACATTCGGTCCCGCCTTCAGCTCTACGGGCAACTCGTCAGGTTGCGAGCAGATGGAGAGCCGGTTGCGTTGACAGACATCTTGGAACAGGTCGAGCACTTCGTTCTTCATGCGCCATTCCTTGGGGCAACGAATTGCAACGATGAAGCGCTGCGCGGTCTTCCAAATGAACTCGAACGCCTGCGTCGCGCCTGGAAGACTGCCTTGCAGACGCAAGGGCACGGCGTTCGAGTGTTCGAGAACGCGTTGACCTTCATGGACTATTGGGGTGACCAGGCGGCGTTCCGCGTGGCGACCGAATTGAGGCGACTAGGCGCCACGAGCTGGAATGCTCAAGCTCTGCTCGGCGCCTTCTTCCTGCGACGATGCGAAGAAGCGTGCGAAAACTCCACAACAGCCGCTGATCACTTCGACCGAGCCCTGGCTCTGGCACGTCCGCCGGCAAACCGCTTCGAAGGGCAAGCAGCACTCGCATCGTACCTCGCGGGTCGCACCGAGCGTGCGCGAGAGCTCGCCACCCGCGCGGTCGAGCTGCGCGGATTCAACCTCGACATCAACGTTCACCTTGGCCAAACTGTTACCGGCTTGCTCGCGCTCGACGCGAGGGACGCCGGAGCAGCGGAATCCGCGCTGAAGTCGTCGTGCGTAAGGTCTGTTCCCGCCAACGGTCCATCGTTCCGCCTTGCGACGAGGCTGCTCCGCGAGGGGAATGTCCACGTCGTGAAAGCGTATCTCGGTCACATGGCTACGGTCTGGAGGCGGGGCGCAGACCGTTGCCGCGCGTGGTCTTTCGAGATCGAGGCCGGCGGAGTGCCCGAGATGACGAACTCCGACAGATAGACGGTGTAGTACTGAGAATGAGCGGCCACACGGCCTGTTGCCGCGCACTCAGGATGATGGGCGACGGACCCGGCTGCATGATGGGCATAGAGGAGTACGCCCGGGCCGAGCCGCCGCGTGATGGCCATCACAGAGGTTGCCCCGCGTACCGAGGTGACTGCCGCGCAAGGCCTGCCGGAGCAGCGCCTCGTTGAGGGTTGGAGCCTTCCGAAAGGCGGCGGCGCGTGCGACGATGGTGCAATGGGGTGTGCGCATGAGGACCTCCCGAGCCCGGCGCCCTGGCCGGGCTTCGGCGCCCCTTGGCGCAGGTGGCGTGACGCGCTCGGCGAAGGCTCGCATCGCGGTGCAGCAGCCCGCGACCTCCACGCCTCCGCGCTCACCGACGAGCGCGGCGCGCCACGTGCGCCGCCGAGCCGGAGCCCGGCCAGGGCGCCGCGCGAAGTCCGTCGCTGTGCAGCATCGCGCGTCGACGCCAACCCGAGGAGCGCAGCAAACGCGCGCCGCCGTCGCACCTGCCCAGCACCCACGCCCTCCCAGTCTTGGCTGCCACGTCCAAGCAAGGCGAGGCCTACCCCTCCCGCACGCGCGGAGGCCGGCAACGCCGGCCGAGCACGTGCAAGGGAGGGGAGGAGGCGCGAAGCGCCGGGGGGGTCGGGCATCATCAGGCAGCACGACACCGCCTTCCGGGTCGTCGAAGAGCGGGTCAACGGCGCCCACGCCGCGACGTTTGCGTTCGACGACGATGATCTGCTCACCCAGGCCGGCGGCCTCACGATCACCCGCGAACCCGCCAGCGGCTTCGTCACCCAGGCGACCGCGGGGCTCGTCACCGAGGCCTGGACGTACAGCGACTATGGCGAGGTCGAGACCTACACCGCCACGGTCGGAGGGGTCGTCCAGATCGCGTGGAGCTACGTGCGGGACGACCTCGGCCGCATCGTCGAGAAGACCGAGACGACGCCCGAGGGCACCCGAGTGCTCGTGTACGAATACGACCTCGCGGCTCGCCTGTCCGCGGTCTACGAGGACGGCCTCCTCGCCGAGAGCTACGGCTACGACGACAACGGCAACCGCCTGTCGTCGCTGAACGCCGACGGCGTCTTCGACGCGGCCTTCGACGAGCAGGACCGGCTGCTCGAGTACGGCGACGAGAGCTTCACGTGGACCGACAATGGGGAGCTGCTCGCTTGCACCGACACCGCCACGGGAGACGCGACGACGTACGCATACGACGCGGTCGGCAATCTTCGGGGGGTCGGCCTCCCGAGCGGCGATCTCGTGGAGTACCTCGTCGACGGCCGAGGCCGGCGGGTTGGCAAGAAGCTCAACGGGGTGCTGGAGCGCGGGTGGCTTTGGCGCGGCCAGCTGCAGCCCGTCGCGGAGCTCGACGGCGCGGGCAACGTGGTCGCGCGGTTTGTCTACGCCGGCGGCGTCAACGTGCCGGCGCTGATGGTCACGGAGAGCGCGACGTACCGGCTCGTGACCGACCACCTCGGCAGCGTCCGGCGCGTGGTGGACGTGGCGACCGGCGCCGTGGTGCAGGAGCTGGAGTACGACAGCTGGGGGCGCGTCTTGCTGGATACGAACCCGGGGCTGCAGCCCTTTGGCTTTGCCGGCGGGCTGTACGACTCGGATACCGGGCTCGTGAGGTTTGGCTCGCGGGACTACGACGCGGAGACCGGGCGGTGGACGACGAAGGATCCCATCCGGTTTGGGGGTGGGGTGAACTTGTTCGAGTACGCGCAGTCCTCGCCGATTGCCAGGAAGGACCCGACGGGTCGGGATGCTGGGACGCTGTCCTCGACCTGGGTCGAGCCAACGATTCAACGTTGCTGTGGAGACAGTCGCTTCGGCGGGGGTCGCCTCGCGCACTGCTGGATCTGTCGCGGCGACTTCTGTGTGGGGTTCGCTGGCGACGGCTGGAGCGACGCGGAGGTCTTCAGGCACACGGACTCATACACATCGGCATACGAAAATATTGCATGCGAAGAGATTCCGGAGGTCGATGACGAATGCGTCGGGGCAATCATTTATGAGGACGCCTCGTCGGGCTGGAGTCCCTGGGTACCTTTCATCAACGACTGCCAGACCTATGTCGATAGCGTCATCAATGAATGCATGCCAGCGGACCAGCAGCGCTTCGCGCAGTGCGACGACCATCCCCTCGCCTGTGTGCCGTTCTGAAGAGAAACATGGGCCCCGATACATCACTCGATCTCGTCGTGCAGGCAGTTCTCGGCGCTGCGGCGTTGGGAGTGATGATCGATGGTCCGGTGCGGCGAAAGCGCGCAGCGCGGTTGCCGCGGTCGGCCGGAATCGGATGGCTGCCGATCGTCCTCGTGGGCATGGGTACCTCGTTCATTAGCTTTCCAGTGCTCGACGATCTTCGGATCATCGGCCTTCCCTTTGCCATAGGGGAAACGACACGACTCGGTGGACATAGCTACCTTCACGCAATGCCCCATGCGCCGCTGTCATTTGCATTGAACGTCCTGTTTGTTCGAGAGCTATGGTGGCGCGGAACAGTCCTTGTGGTCCGGCGGCGAGAGCGAGCCGCCGAGCGCCGGCGTTGAGCTGCGGCCCGAGAGGGAGCGCCGAAGGCGCGACCGAGCGAGGGCCGTCAGCTCCAACGCGCAGTTCGGCGGGCTTTCACAACTGGTCGAGGAGCGTGGGTCGGGCCTCAGCCGCCCTCGGCGAGCGCCGCCGCGACCTGCGCGACGGCCTCTGCGGTGCGCTCCTGCACAAGCGCGCGCGGCAGACGGAGCACCCGGTAGCCCATGCGAGCGAGGTCGCGGTCCCGGCGCACGTCGGCCGCCACGCGGTGGGCGTGGACCTCGCCATCAACCTCGACCACGAGCTTCGCTCGCGGCGCGAGGAAGTCGACGATGTAGCGACCGAGCACGACCTGCCTGCGGAAGGGAGTGCCGAGCCGGCAGCCGCGCAAGGCGAGCCATAGTTGCGCCTCGGTGAGGGTTGGAGCCTTCCGAAAGGCGGCGGCGCGTGCGACGATGGTGCAATGGGGTGTGCGCAAGAGGACCTCCCGAGCCCGGCGCCCTGGCCGGGCTTCGGCGACCCTTGGCGCAGGTGGCGTGACGCGCTCGGCGAAGGCTCGCATCGCGGTGCAGCAGCCCGCGACCTCCACGCCTCCGCGCTCACCGACGAGCGCGGCGCGCCACGTGCGCCGCCGAGCCGGAGCCCGGCCAGGGCGCCGCGCGAAGTCCGTCGCTGTGCAGCATCGCGCGTCGACGCCAACCCGAGGAGCGCAGCAAACGCGCGCCGCCGTCGCACCTGCCCAGCACCCACGCCCTCCCAGTCTTGGCTCCCACGTCCAAGCAAGGCGAGGCCTACCCCTCCCGCACGCGCGGAGGCCGGCAACGCCGGCCGAGCACGTGCAAGGGAGGGGAGGAGGCGCGAAGCGCCGGGGGGGTCGGGCATCATCAGGCAGCACGACACGGCCTTCCGGGTCGTCGAAGAGCGGGTCAACGGTGTCCACGCCGCGACGTTTGCGTTCGACGACGATGATCTGCTCACCCAGGCCGGCGGCCTCACGATCACCCGCGACCCCGCGAGCGGCTTCGTCACCCAGGCGAGCGCTGGCCTCGTCACCGAGGCCTGGAGCTACAACGACTACGGCGAGGTCGAGACGTACACCGCCACGGTCGGAGGGGTCGTCCAGGTCGCGTGGAGCTACGTGCGGGACGACCTCGGCCGCATCGTCGAGAAGACCGAGACCACGGCCGCGGGCAGTCGCGTGCACGTGTACGAGCACGACCTCGCAGGGCGCTTGATCGCAGTCTACGAAGACGGCCTCCTCGCCGAGAGCTACGGCTACGACGACAACGGCAACCGCCTCTCGAGCGTCAACGCCGACGGCGTCTTCGACGCCAGCTTCGACGAACAGGATCGGATCCTCGAGTACGGCGACGAAGCGTTCACGTGGACCGACAACGGCGAGTTGCTGGCGAGGACGGATGCGGCGACGGGGGAGACGACAACCTTCGCATATGACGCCGTCGGCAACCTCCGCGGCGTCGCCCTCCCGAACGGCGATCTCGTGGAGTACTTGGTAGATGGCCGCGGGCGCAGGGTCGGCAAGAAAGTCAACGGTGCAATGGTGAAGGGGTGGCTCTGGCGCGGCCAGCTCCAGCCCGTCGCGGAGCTCGACGGCGCGGGCAACGTGGTCGCGCGCTTCGTGTACGCCGGCGGCGTGAACGTGCCGGCCCTGATGGTCACGCCCACGGCCACCTACCGACTCGTGACCGACCACCTCGGCAGCGTCCGGCGGGTCGTCGACGTCGCGACCGGCGCTGTCGTGCAGGAGCTCGACTATGACGCATGGGGCCGAGTGCTGCTCGATACGAGCCCGGGGCTGCAGCCCTTTGGATTTGCGGGAGGGCTGTACGACCCGGACACCGGGCTCGTGCGGTTTGGCGCGCGGGACTACGAGGCGGAGACCGGGCGGTGGACTGCGAAGGATCCCATCCGGTTTGGGGGTGGGGTGAACGGTTTCTCGTACTGTGACTCGGATCCTATCAACTGGCACGATCCCGACGGGCTAGTCAAGCTTCCCGCCGACCCATCCGGACTGCCGCCCGAGTGGACACCAGACGAGACTCACCGCGATCCAAATGGAGAAAGGTATCGCCATCCGTCCGGAGATGTCCTCGACTTCCACAAGGGCCGGCCTGGGAAACCTGGCTGGCGGGGCAGGGACCATTGGCATCACAATGGAGGCGCTGAGCACCTTTCGCCAGGGGACGAAGCCCCGGAGCCACTGCCATTCTGTGAGGTCGACATGACATACAACTTCGTCTTGGACTATGGTTGGATGGACCTTGTTGCAGGGGTTCACGTGAGCGCCGCCGCCTCCGCATTGGCAGTGCCTGTCAGCTTCCCACGGCTGTGGGTGGTTCGGCAGCCGAGGTTCCCAAATTGTCCACTATGTCCCCGCTAACGAGTCCAGTGTCGCCCGTGCTCCTGTTGGAGCTGCACGACGCCCGGCTCCGAGAACTGCGCATGGCTCAGCGCGGCTGCGAGATCGAACTCTCGGAGCTCAGCGTGTACCACCAGCATTCATCGCACGACGCGGAGGTGTGGGCCTATCGAGCGCGGCTGGTCGTCTTGGGATGTGGTCGAGTGACGTGGTCAGGGCAGTGGCTGGATAGTCACAGAGTGTCAGATGGCCTCGTGTGGGGTTCCAGCGGGAACGAGGTCTCGCTAACTGGCTTTCTCCGGCCCGGACCGTTCGTGCGCCTTCGACTTGACCTGGATTCCGGCTCTTGGCTCGAGGTTGCCGGAACCACCCTCCGCGTCGACCTCCTCGAGCCATTGCGCGTGCTGGATTACTTTGATGGGCAACTCTTCGACCCAACGAGTGCGCTGTGACCCCTCCCGGGAGGCCGCTGTTCGCGCGGCTTGACGGAGCTTGACGCCGGCGGATCGCAGTCGGGTGGCGGCTCGGGTAGCGTTGGCGGAAGTTCCGCGACGGGACTCTGGCCGAGAAGCTCCGGAGGTTCGGGGCGTTGTACGCCGGCACGGCGGTCGATGGACAGCGAGAAGTGGGTACGAGGAGCTCGCGAGTCCGTCCAGGACGCAGCGCGACCCCCCCCGCGCCGCGGGCGCTCGCCTCGCATGGCCTGCCGCTCCCGCGATGGAAGAGCCCGCGGTGCTCGCCCCCACCGAACACCCAACCCGTCCCAGTCTTGGCTCCCACGCCCAAGCGAAGCGAGGCCTACCCCTCCCGCACGCGCGCAGGCCGGCAACGCCGGCCGAGCACGTGCAAGGGAGGGGAGGAGGCGCGGAGCGCCGGGGGGGTCGGGCATGATCGAGGGCAACAACACCGCCGTCACGCCCCCGTCGAAGCCTGTGCACGGCATGGCTTACAACCTCGTCGAGCTGCTCGAGTCCTACACCCCGCCCGCGCTCGCGAGCGGCGGGGGCGCCACCGAATACACCTACGACCTCGACCGCGCGCTGACCGAGGTCCTCCAGCCCGGCCCGCGGCTGGTCGAGCACACGTACGATGGCGCAGGCCGTCCTGAGACGACCACCTTCCCGGGTGGCGTAGTCACCCATGGCTATGACACCGCGACGGGCAAGCTCACCACCCTCGCAGGTCCCGACGTCACCCTGAGCTCGACCTACGACGGCGCGCTGCTGAAAGCGGTCGCCATGACCGGCCCCGTCGCTGGGACGATCTCATGGCAGCACGACACCGCCTTCCGGGTCGTCGAAGAGCGGGTCAACGGCGCCCACTCCGCGACGTTTGCGTTCGACGACGATGATCTGCTCACCCAGGCCGGCGGCCTCACGATCACCCGCGAACCCGCCAGCGGCTTCGTCACCCAGGCGACCGCGGGGCTCGTCACCGAGGCCTGGACGTACAGCGACTACGGCGAGATCGAGACCTACACCGCCACGGTCGGAGGAGTCGTCCAGATCGCGTGGAGCTACGTGCGGGACGACCTCGGCCGCATCGTCGAGAAGACCGAGACGACGCCCGAGGGCACCCGAGTGCTCGTGTACGAATACGACCTCGCGGCTCGCCTGTCCGCGGTCTACGAGGACGGCCTCCTCGCCGAGAGCTACGGCTACGACGACAACGGCAACCGCCTGTCGTCGCTGAACGCCGACGGCGTCTTCGACGCGGCCTTCGACGAGCAGGACCGGCTGCTCGAGTACGGCGACGAGAGCTTCACGTGGACCGACAATGGGGAGCAGCTCGCTTGCACCGACACCGCGACCGGGGACACGACGACGTACGCATACGATGCCGTGGGCAACCTCCGCGGCGTTGGTCTCCCGAACGGCGATCTCGTCGAGTACCTCGTCGACGGCAGGGGGCGCAGGGTCGCCAAGAAGCTGAACGGCGCCCTGGTGAAGGGGTGGCTGTGGCGCGGACAGCTGCAGCCCGTGGCGGAGCTCGACGGTACGGGCAACGTGGTCGCGCGGTTTGTCTACGCCGGCGGCGTCAACGTGCCGGCGCTCATGGTCACCCCGACGGCGACGTACCGGCTCGTCACCGACCACCTCGGCAGCGTGCGGCGCGTGGTGGACGTCGCGACAGGCGCCGTCGTGCAGGAGCTCGAGTACGACGCCTGGGGGCGGGTGCTGGTCGACACGAGCCCGGGGCTGCAGCCCTTTGGCTTTGCCGGCGGGCTGTACGACCCGGATACCGGGCTGGTGCGGTTTGGCGCGCGGGACTACGACGCCGAGACGGGGCGGTGGACGGCGAAGGATCCGATCGGGCTCACCAGTGGCCCAAACGTCTACCATTACTCCGCGGGGGACGCGATCAACCGTCTTGACCCAACGGGGCTGCTTCCGCCCGATGGCGCCTCGACGGACCGCTTCATAGGTGGAGGGGAGGTCCGCGTGGTCATCCCAAATTTCGTGGAAGACCTTGCGGAAGGCGAGGAGATTCACCGAAACCGCAATCAGTGGAATCGCTGCCCAGCACGCGTGAACGAATGTGAGTCTGGCGAGACGTCCGATGGTCGGACATGGAATTACAGTGTGTTCAAGTGGCGAGGGAGCGACGGATCCGAGTGTCTCTACGACGAGAATGGCGATCTGCAGCCCAATAGCGGTGAGTCCTTTAACTTCTGTGCTGACCCCTGGTCCCTCTGCCACGTATTTGCAGATTTCTTACCGCATTTCTTCTACACGTGGCCATTGGGTCGGTACGCGCCATTCTGAGCGGAAATGTCGGGTGCTGCGATGTTGGGAGCGCTCTATCTCTTCATAGTGCTCGAGATTGCTAGTCTCGTTGGCACCTGTTTCGGTATGCTTGTTACCGGCCAGCCCCGTGGCATGCGGACGGCGCTTGCGTTCTCGGGCGCTTCAGTAGTTCCCGGGATTCCGCTGATGTTATCGCCGCTGGTGGATGGCGGACTCCGAGGTGCCATTGTCTTTCCAGGCATTGGGGTTGGAATCGCCGTACTGGGGAGCCCACTGGGTCTTCTCGCGCTCGTCGAGAGTGGGCGACGCATGCGGCCAGGGCGAGGCGAACCCGCATGGGAAGCGGTCCGAGCCGTCTGCGCACTTGCTTGGATGATGACGTTCGTTGTTGCGGCGGTCGCGGTCGTCTATACGTAGCAAGGCTGCAGGACGTGCCGAACGCCTGCGTTGAGCTGCGGCCCGAGAGGGAGCGCCGAAGGCGCGACCGAGCGAGGGCCGTCAGCTCCAAC
Organism: Polyangiaceae bacterium; assembly: GCA_016719945.1. Taxonomy (GTDB): domain Bacteria; phylum Myxococcota_A; class Polyangia; order Polyangiales; family Polyangiaceae; genus Xiheicaenibacterium. The sequence goes on from JADJYE010000038.1 coordinate 138,407, forward strand.
GCGCAGTTCGGCGGGCTTTCACAACTGGTCGAGGAGCGTGGGTCGGGCCTCAGCCGCCCTCGGCGAGCGCCGCCGCGACCTGCGCGACGGCCTCTGCGGTGCGCTCCTGCACAAGCGCGCGCGGCAGACGGAGCACCCGGTAGCCCATGCGAGCGAGGTCGCGGTCCCGGCACACGTCGGCCGCCACGCGGTGGGCGTGGACCTCGCCATCAACCTCGACCACGAGCTTCGCTCGCGGCGCGAGGAAGTCGACGATGTAGCGACCGAGCACGACCTGCCTGCGGAAGGGAGTGCCGAGCCGGCAGCCGCGCAAGGCGAGCCATAGTTGCGCCTCGGTGAGGGTTGGAGCCTTCCGAAAGGCGGCGGCGCGTGCGACGATGGTGCAATGGGGTGTGCGCAAGAGGACCTCCCGAGCCCGGCGCCCTGGCCGGGCTTCGGGACCCTGGCGCAGGTGGCGTGACGCGCTCGGCGAAGGCTCGCATCGCGGTGCAGGGGCCCGAGACCTCCACGCCTCCGCGCTCACCGACGAGCGCGGCGCGCCACGTGCGCCGCCGAGCCGCGGCCCGGCCAGGGCGCCGCGCGGAGTCCGTCACTATGCAGCATCACGCGTCGACGCCAACCCGAGGAGCGCAGCAAACGCGCGCCGCCATCGCACCTGCCCAGCACCCACGCCCTCCCAGTCTTGGCTCCCACGTCCAAGCAAGGCGAAGCCTACCCCTCCCGCACGCGCGGAGGCCGGCAACGCCGGCCGAGCACGTGCAAGGGAGGGGAGGAGGCGCGAAGCGCCGGGGGGGTCGGGCATCATCAGGCAACACGACAGCGCCTTCCGTGTGATCGAGGAGCGCGTCAACGGCGCCCACCCCGCCGCCTTCGCCTTCGACGACGACGACCTGCTCACGCAGGCTGGCGGCCTCACCCTCACCCGGGACCCCGTGACCGGCTTCGTCACCCAAGCGGCCGCGGGACTCATCACCGAAGCCTGGACGTACAACGACTACGGCGAGGTCGAGACCCTACACGGCCTCGGTCGGCGGCGTCGTCAGGTCGCGTGGAGCTACGTGCGGGACGACCTCGGCCGCATCGTCGAGAAGACCGAGACGACGCCCGCCGGCACCCGTGTGCTCGTGTACGAATACGACCTCGCGGCTCGGCTCGCGGCGGTCTACGAGGACGGCCTCCTCGTCGAGAGCTACGGCTTCGACGACAACGGCAACCGTCTCTCGAGCCTCAACGCCGACGGCGTCTTCGACGCGACCTTCGACGATCAGGACCGGATCCTCGAGTACGGCGACGAGGTCTTCACCTGGACCGACAACGGCGAGCTCTACGCAAGCACCGACACCGCGACCGGCGACACCACGACGTATGCGTACGATGCCCTTGGCAACCTCCGCGGCGTCGCCCTCCCGAACGGCGATCTGGTGGAGTACCTCGTCGACGCCCGAGGACGGCGCGTCGGCAAGCGGGTGAACGGCGCACTGATGAAGGGGTGGCTGTGGCGCGGCCAGCTGCAGCCCGTCGCGGAGCTGGACGGCGCGGGCAACGTGGTCGCCAGGTTTGTGTACGCCGGCGGCGTCAACGTGCCCGCGCTGATGGTCACGCCGACGGCCACCTACCGGCTAGTGACCGACCACCTCGGCAGCGTCCGGCGCGTGGTGGACGTCGCCACCGGCGCCGTCGTGCAGGAGCTGGAGTACGACGCCTGGGGGCGGGTCTTGCTGGACACGAACCCGGGGCTGCAGCCCTTTGGGTTTGCGGGAGGGCTGCACGACCCGGATACCGGGCTCGTGAGGTTTGGAGCGCGGGACTACGACGCGGAGACGGGGCGGTGGACGGCGAAGGATCCCGCGCGTTTCCGCGGCGGCCTGAATCACTACGAGTATGCGGCCGGGGCTCCCAGCGTTTACATCGATCCGCGAGGTCAATGGGTGTTCGTCCTGCCGGCGGGCGCCGCAGCAGCCGAAGCCCTCGCAGCAGCCGCAGCGGCGGCGGCTGCGGCACTCGGCGGAATCGCTGTCTCGGAGATCTACGACAACTTCGCGGACGGCCCAGACACCGAGGACGCCACCGACGATAGCGACGTCTGTCCCTACCCGGGCACGATGGAGGACACGTTCGACCCGGACCAGATCGACGGGTGGGAGTGCGAGGACTCAAGCAGCGTCCTGACGGCGGACCTGTGCTGTCGAAACCTGTGCAGGGTCAAGCCAACCGAGACCATCCTGCCGGACGATGGCTACAGAACCCAGCCGAGCGACGCGCGCCATCGTTGCTACCGAAGGTGCGTGGACCGTTGGCTCGGACTATGAGTGGGGAGCTTGAACAAAGGCTGCGAATCTTGGCCGAGCTGCGAGCGCAGGCTCGTTGGGAGGACGCAAGGCGAGAGGTAGACGAAATGCTCGTGAACGCCGCTTCGGACAGCGAAGTCGAGTTCGCCCTGATGTGCGAGCGTGCCGAGATCGCTCGAGGTCTCGGTGCGCGCGACGAGAGGATGTCGGACGTCATCGAGAGATTCGAACACGTCCACGCGGGTGTCGACGATCTTTCCGGTCTGCTGGAACACCAGGCGCTGCTAGCTCGTGGGCGCAATCAGCTCACCGCCGCAGTCGCATTCGCACGTCGGGCGGTTGAGCGAGCGAGGGCGGACGGGGCATGCCTCGAGCTGAGCCTCGGAGCGCTTGCAATGACGCTGGTGTCCGCCGGACTCTACCAGGAAGCCGTCGAGATCGGACGTGAGCACGTTGCAGCAGCGAGAGCTGGCGGAAGCAAGGGGTCGCTCGTTATCGCACTTAGCAACTTGGCGGAAGCAGAGGCCGGTGCTGGAGAAGGCGACCTCGCCGTCGCCGCGCTGGACGAGGCGATCGAAATCATCTGCGCTCGTAGGCCCACTCATCCCGCTCTCGGGCCACTGCTCGAGCGCCGCCGTATCCTGCTGGCGCAGCGCCCCGCAGGGTGACGCTGCGTCCGTTGCCTCGCGTGTCACGACAGGCGGTGCGCCGAGCGAACGTTGATGGCCCGGGGTGTAAGGCTCGCTTCTCGAAAGCCGAACGGCGGCGTTGAGCTGCGGACCGAACGAAGGCCGTCAGCTCCAACGCGCAGTTCGGCTGGCTCGAGCGATTGGTTCAGGGATTCTTCTGGCTGAAACGAGCACTTACGGGCCGGTCGCAGCGAAGCGCAGATGGGGTGAGCGATGGCGGGCGTGGGTTGCCGCCCGCGAAGAAGGGCTGTGATTCGCCGCTCGCTGTCCCCATAGAGATCGACTCGAGCCGCGCGGCTCGGGCCTCAGCCGCCCTCGGCGAGTGCCGAGACGACCCGCGCCACGGCCTCGTGGAGGCGCTCTGCACCATCTCGCACGGCAGACGGAGCACGCGGAGGCCCATGCGAGCGAGGTCACGGTCCCTGCGTGCGTCCACCGCCGCGCGAGCAGAGTGGACCTCGCCGTCGACCTCGACCACGAGCTTCGCGCGTGGCGCGAGGAAGTCGACGATGAAGCGACCGAGCACGACCTGCCTCCGGAAGGGCGTACCGAGATAGCCGCCGCGCAAAGCCTGCCAGCGCAGCGCCTCGGTGAGGGTTGGAGCCCTCCGAAAGGCGGTGGCGCGTGCGACGATGGTGCAATGGGGTGTACGCATGAGGACCTCCCGCGCCCGGCGCCCTGGCAGGGCTTCGGCGCCCCTTGGCGCAGGTGGCGTGACGCGCTCGGCCAACGCTCGCGCCGCGATCGACCGGCCCGTGACCTGCACGCCACCACGCCCGCCGACGGGCGCGGCGCGCCCCGTGCGCCGCCAAGCCGGAGCCCGGCCAGGGCGCCGCGTGACGGCCGGCGCGGCGGACGCCCGCGTCGCACCGCCCGCGCCTCGCGCGCAGCGCCAGCGCCAGCGCCTCGTCCCCGTCGAGCCGCCACCCCCTCCGAGTCTTGGCTGCCACGTGTGGGCAAGGCGCCTGGGGGCGCGAGGTTATCTCGACCGATTGGCGCGTTCCGTGGGTACGGAGCCACGCAGAGCTGTGGCCGGATCAAGTGCGTCCTCTGGAGGTTGCGCGCGTGGATGAGCAGCTCCTTGTAGAAGGGGGGGCCCAGTCAGGAGAAAACTGGCTCTCGCTCATGAACGCGGTGGTCCACGCCACGGCAAGCAGCGTCCCTATTCACCAGGGTCCGTCTGGACAGGCGGTGACAGCACTGAGTCCGCTGGCGTTGACGATCTCAACGGAGCATGAGTGGAATGGTGGCCGCTTCTACTTCTTCGACGAAGGACTCGGTGCCCCGCTCGAGTTCGTTGTAAGCGCTTTCGACCAAGCGGTCTCGGTAGCGCCGGTTCGATGGGCCGAGGATGGGGCGGAGTGACCTGTCAGGTCAGGTGTTCGATGCATCAACCCCGGGCGATGGGCACTGGAGTTGCTCCGGTTTCGCGCAGCTGCGGCGCGGTCTGCGTGCACTTCGCCATCGAGCTCGACCACGTACCCGTTCACCACCCCCACCATTGCATGAGGTCTCATTCAATGGACGGGAAGGAGCGACGGCGAGGCGCTCTTGCCCGTCGTCGACGGTGGCGCAAAGGCGCAACGACACTAACGCTTCGACTTCGACACCGGAACACCCCAGGTGGGATCGTTCTGCGAGGTGGCGGCGGGCGCCGCGGTGGGCTTCGCGGTCGCCATCGGGCGCGCGCCGGCCTTGGCCGTGGGCTGGACGGTCGGGGTGAGGGCGGTCGAGCTCGTCGACGGCGTCGGGCTCGCCGAGCTTGGAGCGGAAGGCGGGAGCTGCTCCGTGGCCAACACGGACGGTCGCCCGATCGTCGTCGCCGCGTCGGCCGATCGGGGGCCGGCAGCGACCTGACTCGGGGCCTCCGCCGAGTCTTGGCTGGGCGCGGTGCCTCGGTCGAGGAAGAAGGCGAGGCCGGCGATGCCGGCGAGCCCGATGGCGCCGGCGGCGAGCCCTAGCTTGCGCGCCGAGCGGTTCGCGGCAGGCGGACGCTTCAGGTCGTCGGAGCTCGGCAGCTCCGATAGCGCGTCGAGCGTCTGGGCGGTATTTCTCGGAGGCTTGGCGATCGACGGTGCTGCGAGCTCCGCCGTCGGCGCGAGCGCCGACACCGCGCTCTCGCGCTCTGCCGTCACCGCCATGACCGAGCGCCCAGCCGGCATGTCCTCGCGCACGTCGCTGGTGGCGCGCGCGGCCTCTTCGAGGGCGTCGACGAGCTCGCGTGTCGTGGCGAAGCGCTCGAGCGGGTCTCGGGCCAAGCCTCGCCGAAAGACCTCGTCGATGGGCGCGAGCGCGGCGACGTGGCTGCTCGGCGGGGGCGCGTCGCTCGCCATCACGTTCTGGAACAGGACCGCCAGCGTCGCGCCGTCATACGGCGTTCGCCCGGTGAGCAGCTCGTACGCTACGACGGCGAGCGACCACACGTCGGAGGCGGGGCCGACGTCGCTGCCGTTCATTTGCTCGGGGCTCATGTAGAGAGGCGAGCCGACGAGCCCGGTGCCCGTGGTGTGCTGGGCGTCGCGAGACGACTCCTTGGCGATGCCGAAGTCGAGCACCTTCACGATCTCCTCCTCGCCGAGCTGCGCGAGGAAGATGTTCGCCGGCTTGATGTCGCGGTGGATGATGCCCGCTTGGTGCGCGAGGCCGAGGGCCTTCGCGACGGGGCGCAAGATCTGGACGGCGCGTGCGGGCGAGACGCGCCCGACGTCTCCCAGGTGCTGGTCGACGTCCTTGCCGTGGAGCAGCTCCATCGCCATGTACGGCACGCCGTCGTGCACCCCATAGTCGAGGATCTGCACGACGTGAGGGCTGCGCAGCTGGGCCGCGGCTCGCGCCTCGCGCTTGAACCTCTCGACCGCCACGGGTTTCAGCGCCTGGACCCACGAGATCAGCTTCACGGCGACGTCGACCTCGAGCTCGAGGTGGCGCGCGACCCAGACCGAGCCCATGCCGCCGGCGCCGAGAGGGCGCTCGAGGCGATACTTGCCGGCGAGGAGGGTGCCGCTCGCGGGTGACGTCACGCGGGGAGGATAGCCGACTCCTCGGCGAGCCGCCGCTGCGCCGCCGTTGGCGTCCCTCGGCAGACGGCGTATCCAGGCCACGTGAAGGACCCCGCCGACGATGCCGTCTTGCTCGAGAGCGCGCGCTCCGGGGACCGGAGCGCCATCGAGCAGCTGCTCACGCGGCATCAGGGTCGCGTCTACCGGTTCGGCATGAAGATGTGCCGCGACTCGGAGGACGCCAAGGACGTGCTCCAGGACACCCTGCTCGCCGCGGCGCGCGGTCTCCCGGAGTTCCGGGGCGCCTCGTCTCTGTCGTCGTGGCTGTTCACCATCGCGCGCAGCTACTGCATCAAGAAGCGCAGGAAGACCTCGCGCGGCGCGGCGCTGGCGCGTTCTTCCCAGGAGACGTCCGACCTCGAGGCCGCCGTCGATCCCGGCGTCGCGCCGGACGAGCTCGCGTCGGGACGAGAGCTCGGGGTCGCGCTCGACGCGGCCATCGACGCGCTCGACCCGACCTCTCGCGAGGTGCTCGTGCTCCGCGACGTCGAGGGGCTCTCTGCGCCCGAGGTCGCGCAGGTCCTTGGCATCAGCGTCGACGCGGTCAAGAGCCGCCTCCACCGCGCGCGCGTCGCGGTCCGCGCCAAGCTCGCGCCGGTGCTCGGGTTGCCCAGCGAGGAGGCGGCGGGTGGCCGTACCTGCCCCGACGTGCTCGCTGCGTTCTCGAGGCACCTCGAGGGCGACATCAGCGCAGACGCATGCGCCCGCATGGAGGAGCACCTGACGGGCTGCGCTCGCTGCCGAGGCGCGTGCGACTCGCTCAAGCAGACCCTGGCGCTGTGTCGGACGACGCGCTCGGCCGAGGTCCCGCCCCAGGTGCAGGCCTTGGTCCGGGCCGCGCTGCGTGGCCTCTTGACTGAAGGGACGTAGAGGGCTCGCCCTCAGCTCTGCGAGATGATCGCGGAGATGCACGCCAGCAAGAGGTCGGCGTCCACGCCGTCGATCTTCTTGTCGCGCTGCGCCTCGATCTGGTTCACGAGCGCGTTGAGGTTGTTGATCGCCACGTCGACCTGGCCCGCCGCGAGCTTGGCCTCGGCCGCGTCGACCTTGGCGAGCAGGGCGGTCTCGAGGCCGGCGCGGAGCTCGAGCGCCAGGATGTCATCGCGGAGTGACTCCAAGCTGCAGCCGGTCTCACACACGTCGTGGCCGTCGGCGTCCAGGTCGACGACGCCGTCACAGCCGTTGTCGACCGCGTCGCAGATCTCGAGCGCCCCCGGGTACCTCGCCGGGTCGGCGTCGTCGCAGTCGTCGTCGCAGACCGTGAAGCCGTCGCCGTCCGCGTCCTCGCAGACGGGCGTGGCCGTGCCGACGCGCAGGTTGTCGATCCCGCCGTCGAAGCCGGTGAGGTGGAGGGAGACGATGGTCAGCTCGGGCGAGCCGCTGCAGTAGCCGAAGAAGCCATACGCGACCGTGCCGCCCCAGCGGGTGGGCTGCTGTTCGTCGAGGACGAGCTCCACGACGCTGCCGTCCGAGAGCTCGATCTCGGCCCACAGCGCCTGCGCCTGGGTGCCGTAGTCGAACGCGATGCGCGTGGTCGGGACCAGCGGCTCCAGGGTCAGATCCACGGCAGAGGCCATGTAGACGTTCGTGCCGCCGCACGAGGACGCGTACCAGTCCGAGTCCATCCCCGGGATGCACCAGTTGGTGAGCGGCCGCACGTCGCCGTACAGCATCAGCGCGTCGAACAGCACGAGCGGGCTCTCGGCCGTGTACGGGCTCTGCCAGGAGGAGAGATCCGGGACGAAGGACTGGAAGTCCTCGACCGCCATGTCCGAGAAGCCCGCGGGGTCGGTCGAGAAGGCGGTCGGGTCGCAGGCGGTCTGCGCCGCGGCGCCGAAGGAGGTGAGGCTGAGGAGCGAAGCCGAGACGATGGTCGAGGCAAGAACGGACGGACGCATTCGGTTTTCTGGGGTTCTTTCTCCTGCTGTCTGTTTTGAGCAGGAGGTGACTGACGCCGGGGGGGCGGGTTTGGTTCCCGGCCCGAGAAGATTTTTCTTGGCCCGAACCCTTTCTCGGCGACCCGGCTCTTACGTGGCAAGAGGAGGCCCTGAACATGGGAGCCGTTCAAGTCACCGAGAAGAATTTCGAATCGATCATCGCCAAGGGTGTCGTCGTCCTCGATTTCTGGGCCGCCTGGTGTGGGCCGTGTCGCGCGTTCGCCCCTGTGTTCGAGGCGGCCGCTGCGCGTCACCCCGACGTGGTGTTCGGGAAGGTCGACACCGACGCCGAGCGAGGACTGGCCGCGGCGTTCCAGATCCGCGCGATCCCCACGCTGGCCGTGCTTCGCGACGGCGTGGCGCTCATGGTGCAACCCGGCATGGTGTCGGCCGCCGCGCTCGACGAGATCGTGGCGAAGGTCAAAGCCATCGACATGGACGAGGTCCGTCGTAAGATCGGCGGAGAGAAGCCCGCCGCGCGAGCCGCCCATGGATAACCTGCTGCCGATCCTCATCTTCCTCGCGCTCTGGATGGTCCTGCAGACCTGGGTGCTGCCCAGGCTCGGGGTCGCGACCTGAGCGGTCCCCCAGCCGCGCCGGTCGGCGCGGAAGGAGACCGGAGAGAACACCGACAAGGGTGGGGTGGACTGACGAGCGTGGAGACCGTCCTCAGCGTCCTGTCCACCGTCGGCTCGACTCGCCGCACCCTCGTCGTCTGCTACCAGCGGGTCTCGCTCTCGACGAACCCGGGCACGGCGCGCGAGGGCGAGCTGCCCTCGCACCTCTACCAAGGTCTGGTGCGCGAGGCGCTGCTCGCGCCCGTCAAGCAGGGCGTCGACGTCGTGCTCGCGCGCGACCCTGGGGGTGACGCCGCGCCCGCCTGGCTGGAGGACCCCACCGCGGGCGGGCATCGCCCGATCGTCGCGTCGGCCCTCGGACCGATGGCCTCCGAGCGCTTCCGTCACCTCCCGGACGGGGCCTCGCAGGAGTGGGCGATGAAGGGTGGCCTGCAAGTGGCGTCCGCGCCCTGGGAGCGCGGACGCCCGATCGCCGAGGCCAACAAGCGTCCACCTGGGCTCGCGCTCGCCTACTTCAACATCGCGCCGAGAGAGCAACGCTTCGCCTCGCTCTCGGGGCGGGAGTCGATCTGGATCGACACCCCCGAGGGGCGCCGCGTCTCCCGCCTGCCCAGCAGCGAGGCGCGCGCATGGGCGGTCGACGTGTCCCCGGCGGAGCTGGTGCCGGTCAAGCTCGACACCGTGATCCTCGACGTCGACGGGCTCGAGGCGATCCTCTTCTGGCGGGGCGCGATCGCTCGCGCCGCGGACGCGCCTCCGACGCGCGTCCGCGCCGAGCTGGGCGTCGCGCCGTGGGACGACCCTCCTCACGCGAGCGACCCGGAGATCGAGCTCGAGCCGCAGCCGACGCAGGAGATCGTGATCGGCAAGCCGGACTTTCGCGCCACGGCGGCCGCGCTGTTCACCTCCCAGGAGCCGGCCCTGCCGTTCGTGCCCACCCCGCCTGTCGCCCCGAGCGTGGCGCCCCCCGGACGATCGGCGTCGAGCGCACCCGCACCGGTCGCTCCCTCTCAGGCACCCCTCGCGTCGTTCGCGGTCGAGTCGACCGTCGACGCGTTCCCGAGCCTCGAAGAGCAAGAGGCGGAGCTGTTCGACACACAGACGACGGCGCCAGCGGCGCTGGGCTCGATCCTGCCATTCCGCTCGGCCGCCGCGTACGTCGAGCGCCCCTCGCAGGAGCGGGTGTCCGAGCGACCTGGGTTTCGAAGCGCTGCGGTCGAGCCGCCCCGCCGCAACGAGCCCGAGCCTCCGTTCGAGCCACGGCACGTCGCGCCTCCCCCGCCGCTCGCGGTGCTCATTTCGACACCTCCTCCGGCTCCTCCTCCGCAGCCGCAGCAGGATTCGGAGCCGGAGCAGGAGCAAGCGCCGCGGCTGGCGCTCGAGGAGGTCGCTGCGCTCGACGCCGAGATCCATCGCGATGCGAGCGCCGGCAAGCAGAGCCTCGAGCGAAGGCGCGTCACCGAAGCCGAGCTCGACGCGCAGCGCGGGGCGTTCCTCGAGGCCGCCGCCCTCGAGACCAAGCAGGGCAAGCGCGCGCTGCAGCGAAGCTACGACGAAGCGTACCTGAGCCGCCTGGAGCAGCTGCGCGGGCACCCTGTCTCGGTAGACGAGTACGCGCGGATCGTGGTCGCTCTGGAGCGCCTCGCGGCGCCCGAGGTGCTCGTCGAGCTCGACCTCCCCGAGCCAGCGTTGCTCGTGCTGACGCGCGTGTTCATCGATCGCACGAACCAGGACTCGGGGCTGCGCAAGCGGATTCGCGAGCAGGTCCTCGTCGCGCGCGCCGGCTGACGCGCGTGCTCAGCGCCGCTGCTCGGGGGGTTGCTCGAGGGGCATCGGACCGGGCTTCGGCTCGCCAGGCAGCGCGAAGCGCGCCATGTAGCCCGTCCGCCGCTTGACCGGGATCTTGTCGACCTCCAGGGAGGAGACGATGAGCTTGGGCTCGTGGACGATGTAGCCTGCGGCATCGGCCGTCTCGAGCGGGGGTGGCAGGGGAGCGGCGTCCATGCTCGAGCGAAGGCGATAGGCGAGGATCAGGGTCACCCGCTCGACCTCGACGAGCGAGGTGGGCTCCGACATGTCACGGGCCAGGCTCGAGTACTCGTGGACAGGCAGGCCGAGGGTCACGCGCCGGCGATGCTTCTGACCGGCCTCCACGCGCGAGAACAGCGGCTCGTACACCACCCGCGGCATCACGTTGGAGGGGCTCGGGGCGCGAGCGAAGACGAGCCGCAGCGCGCCGTCGTGCACGAAGCGGTAGACGCCTTCTCGGTCGGCCGTACGGGCGCGGGACTTGTCATAGTCCCACAGCCGATCTCCCACGTAGAGCTCCTCGAGCGCCTCGAGCTCGAGCTCGAGCTCGAGCGCTGGGCCCGCTGCTCCTGCGGCGTCGGGTTGGTCGACCGTGTCGATCGACCAGCTGAGCTCGTAAGCACCGGAGGACTCTCTGGCAGAGCGCTTCATGTCGTCACCTCACCGTTCGTCCTGCGCGCTGAAATCATGGGCCGCCGATCGGAGACCCGTCGGGGTTGGAGTACCCAGACCCGTGATCGGTCCGACGGTAGGGGTAGTTCCTGTCGCCGAGGTAGTCGTTTTCAGACGGGCTCACGGGAGCCCCGGGGATGTCGTTGGAGCCGCCGGGCTGGTTCACGCCACCCTCGATCGTCTGCCACTCCTCACGGTTGTCCCAGCCGTGGTCCATCGCGTCGCCGGCCCGGTTGGTCCCGTTCGCGTTGTGCTCGGCGTGGCTCATCTCGTGGAAGAGCACCGCGTCTGCTGGCTCCTCCTGCCCCGCGGGACCGAGCTTGATACTCGGGTTGTAGGCGATCTCGGTGCCCGCGCCCGAGCCAGGGACCGGATTGCCGCTGGCGTCGTAGGTGAGCAGCCCGCCGTCGCCTTGGCGATACGCGAGCGAGTTGTTCTCGCCCCATTTGGCCGCTTCGGCCGCCGTGTACTACCGGATCGTGCCGTCGTGCCCGCCGGGGGTGTTCTGGATGTTGTCGAGCATCCCTCGGCCCGAGGGCGTCGATGACATCACGCCGAGGTCGCGCATCACGAGGCTCTGGAACTCGGGGTTGTCGACGCCCGGCCTGATGAGGATGTGGTCGCCGACCTTCAGCGTGCCGTCGGGCAGCTTCGTCACCTCGTACGGGAACGAAGCGCCGCCGATCACGACCAGCGCCGCGCCGGTGGTGATGGTGGCCGGGGCGAGCTCGGTGACGCGGCCGGCGAACAGGCCGGGGCCGTTGAGCTGGACCGGCGTGCCGCTGACCGTCGTGGCGCCGGGAGAGGTGAGGTCTGCCGAGGAGACGCCGGAGAGCTTGAGCGTCTTGCCGTTGACCTTCGCCTCTCCGTTGGCCGAGCCCATGCTCACGCCGGCCCGGCCGCCGAAGGCGATCTTCTCTTCGGCGATGCCGTAGATGTTCTTCGCCTCGAACACCAAGGTGTCGGCCTTGAGCGTGATCTTGGCGCCCTCGAGGGTCAGCGTCGCTCCCAGCCCGGTCGTGATCTCCGTCTTGCCGGGCGTCATCTTCTGACTGCCGAGCGGCGCGCCGCCGGGGGCGACCGACACGGAGTACGAGAAGCCCACCGTGACAGCGTCGCTCACGCCAACGCTCGCCGAGCGGTTGACGCCGACCGTCGTGCTGTCCGACGCGCCGATCTGAGCGCTTCGGTTGGCCGTGATGAGCGCCGACGCGTTGGCGCCGATCGTCTGCGAGAGGTTCTGCACGACCTGGCCCGAGTAGTTGGCGCCGATGAAGACGTCCTCGTTGCCCTGCACGGCGCGCGAGCGGTTGCCTTGAACGGTGAGGTCTTCGTTCTGGATGACCGTCTCGGTGCGATCGCCGCCGATCGTGATCGTCTCGTCGAGCTTGACCGTCTCGCTGCGGTTGCCGCCGATGTCCGTGGTCTCGTGGCGGAGCACCTTGCGCGTGCGGTCGTTCTGGACCGTGTGCACCTCGTCGTGCTTCACGAGCGTGTTCATGTCGCGCTCGGCCTGCATGCGCAGCAGCTCCGCGCCGGCCGCGTCCTCGAACATGACCTCGTTGTAGCCGCCGGTGTTGGTGGTCGAGTTGCTCTGCCAGCCGCTCTGCGTCTTGTTGTCGGGCAGCTTGTACGGCACCGGCTGCGAGGCCGTGTACAACCGGCCCATCACCACCGGCCGATCCGGGTCGCCGCCCAGGAAGTCGATGATCACCTCCTGGCCGACGCGCGGGATGTTCATGCCGCCGAAGCCCGTTCCGGCCCACGGGTGGCTGACCGGCACCCAGCACGAGCTGTCGTCGTTCATGTGGCTCTGCCGGTCCCAGTGGAAATGCACTCGCACGCGGCCGAACTCGTCGGTGTGGATCTCGTCCCCCGCGGCGCCGACCACGGTAGCGGTCTCGACCCCGGACACCTTCGGCTTCGGCGTGGACAGGGCGGGCCGGTAGGGCGCCTCACCGGGCTTGGCTCGACAGCGCATCGACCACTCGCCGTTCACCTCTCCGCGCAGGATGATCTCGGTCACCAGCAAGGGGTGCTCCGGCCCGAGCTCGGAGCGAGCGTGGCCGAGGATGGGGACACGCACGCCCGGCCGCAGATCGAGGGCGCTCGTGTTGAAGGCGTACGTGCGCGACTCGCTGCGCTTCGCCTCCAGGCGGCGCTGCGCCAGGAGCTCGGCCTCGCGCTCGCTCGAGCGCACCGCCAGCTTGTCATCTGCGACGGGTGAGCCGCCGCCCTCTGCCTCGTACAGGAACGCCCCCGGGAGATAGTGGAAGCTCTCGAGCTGGGCCTCCACGTGCTTGGCCGGGGCGTTGTGCGTGGCGAGCAGCGGGTAGCTGGGTGGGATCCGAAAGTCGATGTCGCGGACCGTGTACTTGCCGGGCTTCACCTCGCGCACGACCGAGAGCGCGGTGACGAAGTCTTGGTAGGGGACCGTGCTCGGGTCATCGCAGTGATGGACCGGCGCGCGCGCCTCGCCCGACTGCGGCGCGTCGCACAGCACGAGCTTGGTCTGGTCCCCGCTGGTCTCGAACCAGTAGCTGACGCCGGCGTCCTCGAGCATCCGTGAGAGGAAGGCGAAGTCGCTCTCCCCGTACTGCACGCGGTAGTCCCGCTTCTTGTAGGTCGCCGCGTCGAGCCGCGCCTCGAAGGCGATCTTCCACTCCGCGAGGAGCTGCATCGCCATCTCGGGCTCGGTCATGCGCTGGAAGATGCGGTGGTTGCGCCGCTGCGTGAGCAGCCAGAGCGCGGGGACCAGCTCGACGCGATAGGTCGACAGCCCGGTGGGCTCGGCCTGCACCAGCTCGAACGCGCGCACCGCGCCGACCCACGAGCGCCCATGCGCGATCTCGAAGCGCGCAGGCTCACCGACGAACCCCTCGAGATCGAGATCCGGGTCCGGGCTACGAGCGATCAGCTCGATCGCGAACGGCGTCCCGATCTTCTCCGTCACCGAGAAGGTGCGCACGTCGAGGGACTCACCGGAGGCGAGGCGAAAGCTCACGTTCTGCATCGGCGAAAGGACCATGTGCGCGCTCCGTCCGGGGACGTTCCGGAAGTCCGGTTATAGACCACCCTCCGCCCCGCGAACGCTCGAGAGCAGGTTGCTGGCCAGGTGAAGTTCGATCCAGGTGTTCGCGCACCTCCCCGAACGTCACTCGTTGCGCTGCCGGGTCAACCCTCGTTTAATCGAAACTATGCTGACCCAAGTTGCGTGCTTACGTACCGGCCGCGCGACGCCGGCTTCGCTGGAGGAGCTGTCCTCACTCCTCGGCGGGGCGTCTCCGGTGTTCGTCGCGGCCTTCGCATCTCCGGCAGCCGGGCTCGAGGAGACGCTCGGAGCGTTGGCGGACCGCTTCCCGACCGCCACGATCGTAGGCTCGACGACCTCGGGCGAGTTCACGCAGGCGGGCGATGGCAGCCACGGGGTCGCGCTGTTCGCCCTCGCCGGGGACTTCAAGGTCCACGCGGGGATCGCGGAGGGCCTCCGAGAGAGCCCCGAGCGGGCAGTCGCCGAGGCCCTCGAGGGGCAGCCGGTGAACGTCGCGGGCTACCCGAAGCGGACCGCGATCGTCTTGCTCGATCCGATGGCCGGTCGGGGCGAGGAGGCCGCGCTGATCTTGGCGACGAACCTCGGGGAGGTCCCGCTGGTCGGGGGCGCGGCCGGAGACGACCTCGCGATGGTGAGCACCTCCGTGGGCCTCGGCGGGCGCGCGGCGTCGAACGCGATCGTCGTCGCGTCGCTGTATTCGAAGGCTCCCCTCGGCGTCGGCGTGTGCCACGGCCACCAGCCGCTTTCGAAGCCGCTGACGGCCACACGGGTCGACGGGAGCGTCGTCCTGGAGATCGATGGCCGACCCGCGTGGGACGTCTGGCGAGAGGTCACGCGCGAGCGGGGGCGAGAGCTCGGGCTGGATCCGGAGGCGAACCCGGGCGCGTACCTGCTGCGATTCGAGGCGGGCTTGCGGGTGGGCCACGAGTACAAGGTCCGCGCGCCGCTCGCGCCCAAGCCGGGTGGAGGCATCCTCTTCGCGACCGCGCTGATGGAGGGCACCGTCTTCACGGTGATGGAGAGCGACCCGACCGCGCAGGTCGACAGCGCGGTGGCCGCGGCGACCGCTGCGCGCGAGGCGCTCCAAGGGGCGCCGATCGCCGGCGCTCTCGTCTTCGACTGCATCTGCCGGAAGCTGATCCTGGGGGATCGCTACGCGGAGGCGCTCGCCAAGCTCTCGGTCGAGCTGGGCGGCGTGCCTCTCGCCGGCTTCGAGACGTACGGTGAGATCGCCATGAACTCGGGGGACATGAGCGGCTTTCACAACACGACCACGGTTGTGCTCGCGTTCCCCCGCTCATGGTCCCCGACACAGTAGAGGGCATCGTCAAGCTGCTCGCCGGGTCCGTCGGCGACGAGGTCGCACGTCGAGTCGTGTCGGCGGAGGCCTCGGCGTTGGGGCTCGGAAACCACCTCACGCACGCGGAGGCGGTCCGTCTGCTGCAGCGCCTCGACGCCTCGACGGGGCCCGTGGGGCTCGCAGCGAGGCTGGCGCTCACGCGCCTCACGAGGTCCGAGCGGGAGGTCCCTCGTCGCCAGCCCTCCTCCGCGGGCTTCGCGGCCGTGCTCCCTGCGGCCACGCCGCCCCGCGTCCCGGTCTCGGAGCTCACCGCCCTGTTCGGCCGCTCGCAGGGGAAGAGAAGGCGGCGCACGTCGTTCAGATCGCCATGAACCGGGCTGCTGTCATCGGCCCCGATCTCGACCCCGCCGACGCCCTGCGCGTGCTCGACGAGATCGCCGGGATGCCCGGGCCTGCCGCCGTCGTCGCGCGCTTCGCGAAGGCTCGCTACATGCTGGCCTAGCCGCTTGGGAACGGCTCAGCCGTCGACGCTGCAGATCGCGCCGACCTCGAAGCCCATCGCCGGCGACTTCTGGATGCGCGCTCGCGTCTGCGGGCCGTAGTCGCCGTCCTCGGAGATCTCGTCCTCCGGGTGGTTGCGGTTCCACAGGCGCTGGAACGCGAGCACGTCCAGGCCCTTCTGGCTAAACGCGCCCGAGCCCTCGTAGTCGAAGTGGGGCTTGTCGCCGTTTCCGAACCAGTCGAACCCGCGCGACTCGAGGGCGCTTCGCCAGGTCGAGTGCTGCTGCACGTCGATCGCGAGGCCCGTCTCGTGGTTGGAGTTGCCGGGCGTCGCGGCGGCCGAGATCCCACAGCGACCGAGCTCCTTCCAGCGGCGCAGCATGTACTGCTGCGCGACCGTCCGGAACATCGAGTTCACCTGCAGGGTCGTGCCGGGTTTGCTCTGGGCCGCCGCGACGAACGCGTCGCGCGCGGGCGTGATCAGGTACGGGAAGACGCCCGCGCCGTAGACGACGTTGGCGAGCGGCGGCACCTCGGCGAACCCGTCTGGGTCGATGCAGCGCATCTCGTCCAGGATCTGCTGCGAGAGCGGCTTGATGGTCGACGTGGAGCAGTACCCCCGCATCGCGTCCTCCACCGTGCCCTCGATCGCGGCCTCCTCGCGCTCTTCGACGGCCTCGTCGTGGTCGTGGTCCTCGTCGTCCTCCCCTGGCGCAGGCGGCGCGCAGGCAGCGACGAGCAGTGAGGCGAGGGCGGCGAGCCAGAGCAAGGCGTTGCGCATGTCGTCCCCGCCTTTCACCTTCCGTACCACCACGAGTTGCGCGACAAACTGCCCGATGCCTGTGCCTTCGTTGCACACGAAGTACATGGATCACTGCGCCAATGGTGAACCCACAGGGTGGCCGCGCGTGCGCCGCGAGGGTGGATCTCGGGCTGCCCGCCGAGGCCCGTGCTAAGGGGCTTTCATGCTGGTCGACGAGATCAAGGCGCGCATGTTCCAAGCCATGAAGGCCGGCGACACCGTCGCGAAGGAGGTGCTGCGCGTCGCGGTCGGCGAGATCACGACGGACGCCGCGCGCGACGGGCGCAAGGGCGACGACGCCGAGGCGCAGGCCCACGTGAAGAAGCTCGTGAAGTCTCTCGAGGAGACGATCGCGAGCACCGAGGACGAGACCAGCAAGGCGCAGCTCCGCAGGGAGATCGACGTTTTGTCGGAGTTTCTCCCCAAGACGCTGTCGGAGGACGGCGTCGTGGCGCTGCTCGAGGCGGTCGCCGCTGCGGTCCGCGCTGCGCCGAACGACGGCGCCGCGACCGGCGTCGCGATGAAGCACCTCAAGCAGAGCGGCGCTTCCGTCGACGGGAAGGTCGTGGCGGCTGCCGTGAAGCGCGTCCGCGCCTGATCGAGCGATGCCGCCGCGCGTCTCACCGCCCATCGATCCCCCGCCGAGGAAGCTCGGCGCTGCTGTACGCCGCGCTCGCTGGGGCGGGGGTCTTGGGGGCAGCGGCGCTCTACCGTTGCTCGGCCGGGCCCGAGCAAGCGACCGTCGCGCCCTCTGCCTCGACCTCCGCGACGCTGGTGGCGTCCGGCCGGTGCAAGCCCGTGATCGACGCGCCGATGTTCTCGATCGGCGCCCCGTCTCCCAAGCCGGGCGCCGAGCCTGTCGCGCCGGATCTCGACACCGAGGTCGAGCCCGACCGAGACGATCTCCTCGCGCCCTTCGCCGTCGTCATCGGGCGCGCCACGCCGACGCCGACGGGCTTCGCGTTCGGCGCCCTGGGGGAGAGCGAAGGCGGCAGCGCCGCATTCCTCGTCACCCTCGGCGCGGACGGCACCGGCGGCGCTGCGAAGAAGATCTTCCGCTCGCGGGCCGACCTCGATCCTCCCGTCGTCGCGGCGGCGCCAGGCGACGGCGGCCTGTTCGTCGCGGCGCTCGAGCCGAACGCCTCCGGCCGAGCCATCCGCCTCGTGCGGTTCTCCGGCGACGACGTCACGTGGGGCGCAGAGATCGACGAGGGGCGCGACGAGTCGCTGGCGATCGATCTGGCCGTCACCGAGCGGCGCGGCGTCGTCGTGTGGGACGCGGCCGATGACGACCGGTCAGTCGTGCACGTCGCGGGCTTCACGCTCGACAAGGTCGGCGAGGTCGTCTCGAGGCGCCCCGCCACCGCGAAGGAGCTGGACGCCGACTCGCCGAGGGTGGTCGCCGCCGAGCGCGGCTTCTACCTCGCCTACCTGGTGCACGGCGCGCAGTCTCGCCGAGAGCTGGTCGGTCGGCGCACCCCCGACGGCGGGGACAAGCCGGCCCCCACCGCGACGTCGTCCGCCCCCAAGCCGAAGAAGAAGCCGAAGAAGCAGGACGAGCCCGAGCCCGAGGAGGTCGACGAGTCCCGCGGCGGCGAGGCCATCTCCGCCTCCTGGATCGAGGTCGTTCCCCTCGACGAGACCGGGGCGCAGTCCAGCGAGGCGTTGCGCGTGACCCCGGAGGGGGTGACCGTGATCGCGTTCGACATGGCCCCCGGCCCTGACGGCTCCTTGGTCGTCGTGTACCGCGACGACGACGCGCCGACCGGAGGGGGCGGCGGGATCGTGCGGATGGTCAACCTCCGCGCGGGCGGGCTCGGCGCGAGCTACGAGTCCGAGGACCCGCTCCCGAGCGACGGGGTGCCTTCGGTGCTCGGAGGCTGGCTGGCCGTGCCGACGCTCGCTGGGCCGGATCTGCTCGCGCGCCTGGGAAAAGACGGGCTCCCCGCCGAGCTGCTCGCGCGCGAGCCGAGCCTCGGCCGCGGCGAGCCCATTGCGGCGACGGGCTCGCGCCTGCTGTTGGCCGAGCCGCAGGGCGCGGCCATGGGGTTTCGGGTCGTCGAGTGCTCGGAGCAGGGCTCGCCGCCAGCGCCGCCGCCGATCCCGAGCGCCAGCCCGCCCTGAACGACGGTTGCCCAGGTCGTCCCCCGGGCTGTAGAACCGTGGCCCTATGCCGACACGCCGCTCGCTCGGCCTCGCAGCGCTGCTGCTCGCGCCTCTCGTTCAAGGCTGCACGGAGGAGACGGTCAACCCGGTCCCGGTGCCCGACGAGCGGCTCGAGGAGCTCGGGCGCTGCCGGGACTTCAACCCGAACAGGAGCGCGTACTTCGGAGACCTGCACGTCCACACCGCGCTGTCGCTCGACGCGAACCTGCAGGGTAACCGCCTGACGCCCGCTGACGCCTATCGCTTCGCGCGGGGTGAAGAGGTCGGGGTGCAGCCCTATGACGCGAGCGGCCAGCCCATGCGCAAGCTGCGCCTCTCCCGGCCCCTCGATTTCGTGGCTGTCACCGACCACGCCGAGTTCCTGGGCGTCGTCCACGGCTGCACGACGCCGGGGGCCGCCGAGTACGACAGCCCCGCGTGCGTGACGTACCGCGAGCAGCCCGACTCGTCGTTCTTCGGCTTCAACATCCGAACGACCTTCGAGCAGGGCTCGGCGACCAACCTCTCGCCGTGTATGGAGGAGGAGGGTGGCTGCGCCGAGAGCGCGCTCGCTGCGTGGCGCGAGGTCCAAGACAGCGCCGAGGCGGCGTACGACCGGACCGACTCCTGCACGTTCACGTCCTTCGTCGCCTACGAGTGGTCCGGCGCGCCGGCCTCCTTCAACCTCCATCGCAACGTCATCTTCAGGAACCACGACGTCCCGGAGCACCCGATCGGGTACTTCGACCAGGGGCGCGAGGAGGGGCTCTGGGGCCGGCTTCGAGCCGATTGCCTCGACGACGACGGCGCGTGCGACGTGCTCACCATTCCGCACAACTCGAACCTCAGCTCGGGGCTGATGTTCGAGCCGGTCGACAGCGACGGGCAGCCCTTCGACGCCGAATACGCGCGGACGCGCGCCGAGCTCGAGCCGCTCGTCGAGATCTTCCAGCACAAGGGTGCCTCCGAGTGCCTGCCTGGCTCGACCGCGTCGGACGAGCTGTGCGACTTCGAATCGATGCCCTACGCCTCGCTCGCGTCCGCGAACCTCGGCGGTGACCCCGACACGCTGGTCGAGAGCGATTTCGTCCGGCACGCGCTCGGCAAGGGGCTCGAGCTGCTCGCGACGCTCGGCGAGAACCCCTTCGCCTATGGCATCATCGCGAGCACCGACACGCACCTCGGCACCCCGGGCGCCGTGGAGGAGGACCGCTTCCTCGGCCATGGCGGCGCGGGACTGACGGTGCGCGACTCGCTCCCTGCGGGGCTGCCCGACCGCCCCTGGTTCAACCCGGGCGGGCTCGCCGTCCTGTGGGCAGAAGAGAACTCGCGCGAGGCGCTCTTCTCGGCCATGCGCCGGCGAGAAGCCTATGGCACGACCGGCCCGCGTATCACGCTGCGCTTCTTCGGCGGCTTCGACTACGACGACGCGCTGTGCGACTCCTCCGCGCTCGCCGAGGAGGGCTATCGCCTCGGCGTGCCGATGGGAGGCGTCCTCCCGGAGGGCGCGGGCGCAGCCCCCAAGTTCGCGATCGCGGCGCTGCGCGACGCTGGCGCCGAGGACGCCCCGGGCACCCAGCTCGAGCGCGTGCAGATCATCAAGGGCTACCTCGATGGCGGGCAGGCTCGCTTCGCCGTCTACGACGTGGCCGGCGGCCCGACGGGTGCGGCGGTCGACCCAGCGACGTGCGAGCAGAGCGGCCCCGGGGCCGACGCGCTGTGCGGGGTGTGGACCGACCCAGACTTCGATCCCGAGGCGCCGGCGTTCTATTACGCGCGCGTCCTCGAGAACCCGAGCTGCCGCTGGCAGGCGTACCATTGCAACGCTGCGGGCGTCGACTGCGCCGTCCCCCAGACCATTACCGAGGGGTTCGAGGGGTGCTGCGACCATCCGCTCGTGCAGCAGGAGCGCGCCTGGAGCTCGCCCATCTGGTACGTGCCGGGGCAGCCGTGAGTGGACCCGTGGCCAGGTGGCGGCTCGTCTTGCGCTTCGCCGCGCTGGGGGCCCTGCTGTTCGGCGCACGGCGGCTGGTGATGCCCGACGACACCGGCGAGCGGGCGGTCGCCGTCGTCGTCCCGAATGGCGCCTCCGACGCGGACGTGGCGGCCGCCACCGACGAGGCGATCCTCGTCGACCTCGCAGTGCGAGCCGGGCTCGCGCGCTCCGACGCCGTCGTCCGCGAGCGGCTGTTGTCCACCCTCGCCGCCGCGGGAGAGGAGGCGCCGGCCTCGCAGGCGATTGAAGTTGCCATCTCGCTCCGCCTGCACGAGACCGACGCCGTCGCGCGCCGCCGCCTCGCGGATCTGGCGCGGCGCAGCTTGCTCTCGGACGTGCCCGCCGGCCCGGTGAGCGCGGAGGAGATCGACGCCGAGCTGGCGGCGCACCCGGACCGCTATCGCTTGCCGCCGCGCGTCCGCTTCGAGCAGCTCTTCTTCTCGAACGCGCGCGGAGCCAGGCGCGACGACTCGCTGGCGAGCGCCCGGGAGCGGCTGGGTCGCGCAGACCTCGCCGCGGCGCAGGCCGTGGCCGACCCATGGCCCTGGGGCCGCGCCTCGAGCCTGATCAACGCCGATCGGCTCGACGCGCTCTATGGTGACGGCTTCGGCGACGCGGTCTTGGCGCTCGAGGTCGGCGCCTGGTCCTCGCCCATCGAGTCGGCGTTCGGCGCGCACCTGGTTCGGGTCGTCGAGCGCGAGCCGGGGCGCGTCATGTCGCCGAGCGAGGCGGCGGCCCGCGCGGGTGAGTCGATCCGAGATCGCTCGCGCGCGGAGCGGCTCAGCCGGCGCCTCTCGGAGCTTCGCCCCCAATATCGCGCGACGCTGGAGGTGGCTCCGTGAAGGCGCCGATCGTGATCCCGTGCGTCTTGCTCGCGGCCGCGGTCGCGCTCCAGGTCGGAGCGGCGCGCGCGCACGACGCAGATCCCATCGGCGTCAGCCTGGTCGAGGGCCCCGCTGGAGAGGTGACGGTCAAGGTCGCTCGCCCGGCCGCGGTGCAGCGCGCGTGGCCGATCGAGATCGAGCCCCCGAGCGGCTGTGAGCCCCTCGGGGGAAAGGTCGAGCGCCGGGAGGGGCCGCGAAGGGTCGCGGAGACGCGCTGGTCGTGCGCGCGCTCGCTGCGTGGCGCCGAGGTTCGCGTCGCAGGGCTCGCCCAGGCCGACCGGCAAGCCATCGTGAGGGCACGGCTCGCCGACGGCTCGGTCGTGCGCGCCGTGGTGCCGCCGGGGGGCGAGGTGTTCGCCGTGCCCGCGCGCTCGCCTTGGTACGCGACCTTCGCCGAGTTCGTCGGATTGGGCGTTCGTCACCTCGCCGCTGGCCTCGACCACTTGCTCTTCGTAGCGGGGCTGTTGCTCGTCGCGCGCGAGCTCCGCCGCGCCGCCCTCGCGGTCACCGCCTTCACGGTCGGCCATAGCCTCACTTTGTGCGCGTCGGTCCTCGGCTGGGTTCGTGTGCCTGCCGTGCTCGCTGAGGTGGGCATCGCCTTGAGCTTGGTCTACCTCGCCGTCCAGGTCGCACGAGCAGAGCGCGCGGGGCGGACCTTGCCAGCGGTCGTGCTGGCGCTCGGCCTGTTGCATGGCCTCGGCTTCGCATCGGCGCTCAGCGAGGCGGGGCTGCCCGAGGGGGACGTGCCGCTCGCGCTCGCAGGCTTCAACGTCGGCGTCGAGCTCGGACAGCTCGCGTTCATCGGCGCGGCGCTGGCGGTGTCTGCGGGTCTGTCGCGCCTCGGCGCGAGGCTCGGCGAGCGGCGGCGCCTCGCGCTCGGTCACGCCATTGGCGCGGTCGCAGCCATGTGGTGCATCGAGCGAGGGCTGGCGCTGTTCTCCTGAGTGGCGTCGTCTACAGCGCCTGCACGCACGCGAAGCGCGCGGCGACGACCCGCCTCTCTTCATCCGCCGCCTCCCACGCGACGATGAGCGCGTCCTCGTTGGGGGAAGACACGAGCGAGATGCGGCTCGGGACGAGGAACGCCGGCGACGTGTCGTAGGCGCCCTCGGCGCGCAGCGTGCCGTCCTCGTCGAAGACTCGGACGAAGACGGTCGGGGCGGAGGGGTCGATCGCCTCGACCCACGCGAGGGCGAAGCCTCGTCCGAACGGGCGGCGGCGACGGGGCCGAAGGTGCGGCCGTCCTCCACTGCGGAGAACGAGGGGCCGGTCGGCACGCCGTCGGGGCCCAGCGCCGTCGCGACCACGGACGGGTAGGTGAGGGACGTCGAGCCGTCCGTCTGGTGAAGGAGCCACGCGCCATCGCCGCGGGGCACGAGCTCGACCGTCGTGATGGGCTCGGGCAACGTCTCCTCGTATTGCCAGGCCATGCCGCTGCCGCCTCGCCACCAGCCCACTTGCAGTCGCGTCGGCGGGCCCGGGATGCCGTCGTCGTTGAAGCACTCGACGAGGCCCCGGCCCGAGGAGAAGGCGCTGAGGTAGCCGCCTTCCACGGCGATCACGTCGGCGCGAACGCGCCCCTGCGCACAGCCGGACTCGAACCAAGGCCCGTCGATGACCGTGCCCGACGCGTCGGTCACCAGCTGACCCAAGAACGTCGTCCCGTCCGCGTCCGCGCCCCAGCCGACGAATGCGGTGCCGTCGCGCGAGGTCGTGAAGGACGCGCCATAGCCTGGGAGCCCCGGGAGCTCGAAGAGGTACTCATAGGGGACCTCCATGTACGGCGTCGCCGGAGCGACGGCCGTCGCGATCCCAGGGATCACCGCGCCCGGAGTCCCGAGGCTCAACAGCGGCAGGAGCAACGCAGCGTCCTGTGCGAAGCCCTGCGCCGCGAGCATGCCCTCGCGCACGGCGCCCGTGATGAAATGGGGCGGCCCCAGCGACTGAGGCCAAGGGCCCCACGCGTCGAGCGTCGCGGCGCGCACCGCGCGCCCCTCGGCGAGGTCGTTCACCAGGGTGTGGAAGACCATGACGCGGCCGTCGTCCACTGCGACGATCCCGGCGTCGATCTCACGCTCGGTGTCGCCTTGCAGCGCGCTGTCACGGAGCGGCTCACCGTCCACGAACAAGCCGTCGCAGCTCAGCGGCGGCGCCGCGCCGGCCGCGCCCTCGCCGCCGCCGCCCGACGGCGCCGCGCCCGCGCCCCCGTCACCGCCGACGCCCGCGCTCGGATCGCCGGGGTCGTCGAGCGGTGTGCGCGCTCCACATGCGGTCACGAGGAGGCCCAGCGCAAACAGCGAGAAGATCGAAGCGAAGCGAGCCATGGCCTCAGCGATCGTACGCCTCATCTGGGGTGCCGACACGCCGTGATAGCTTACCCGGATGGACGTCGCGCCGGAGTGGCACTCGGACTGGTCACGGCGCACCTGCAGCGGCGAGGAGCGCCGCTGCGACGGCGGCGACAAGGCCTGCCGGGAGCAGGCCAAGAGCGAAGGGTACGTGCAGATCTCGCTGTACTCCCTATGCCGCAAGGAGGACCTGCGCTCCGAGCCAGGCACCACCGTGTACCTGGCGGCCGCGGGCGCGGCGGTGGCGGTGGTCGCGCTCGGCGTCTTCCTCGTGCTGCGGCTGCGGAGGCGGCCTCGGGCGGCGTAGCACGCGGCGTCTTCGTCGATCGATCTGCCGCCCAACCAGGCGACCGCGATCACCGAGCACTGCACGTTCCCGTATGACGTCGAGGTCTTTGGGCTCATGTCTCACACGCACAAGCTGGGGACGACCTTCACGATCGACGCGTGGACCCCGTCGAGCATCGAGAACGTCTACTCCTCGACCGATTGGGCTCACCCCATCTACGAGCAGTACGAGCCCCCGCTGCCCATCGCGTAGCGAGGGGGGCTCACCCTGGGAAGAAGCACGCGACCTGGTGCGCGAGGTTGTCCTTCACGCTCCGCAGCGGCGGCGCCTCGAGGTCGCACTTGCCCGCCTCGGCCCGCGGGCAGCGCGGATGAAACGCACAGCCCGACGGTGGGGCGTTGGCGCTCGGCGGCTCGCCCTTCAGCAGCAGCCGCGTCTTGCCGTCGACGCCGGGTCCGAGCACGGGCGAGGCGTCGAAGAGCGCGCGCGTGTAGGGGTGCAGCCTGCGCTCGGCGACGTCGTGGCTGGGGCCCATCTCGACGATCTTTCCGAGGTAGAGCACGGCCATGCGGTGGCTCATCAGCTCGACGACGCGCAGGTCGTGCGAGATGAAGACGTAGGCGACGTTCGAGTCCGACTGGATCTCCGAGAGCAGGTTGAGGATCTGCGCCTGCACCGACACGTCGAGCGCGCTGGTCGGCTCGTCGCAGATCACGAGCTCGGGCTCGACCGCGAGCGTGCGCGCGATCGCGACGCGCTGGCGCTGGCCGCCGGAGAGCTCGCTCGGGTATCGGTCGAGCATGTCCATCCCCAGCCCGACGCGCGTGAGCGCGGCCCCGACCCGATCGTCGAGCTCTGTGCCCTTGGCGAGCCGGAACAGCTGCAGCCCCTCACCCGCCAGCTCCTTCACGATCATCCGCGGGTTGAGCGACGAGTACGGGTCTTGAAAGACGATCTGCATCCGCTTGCGGAACGGGATCAGGCGCTTGTCGGGCAGGTGGGTGATGTCGACCCCGTCGAAGACGATGCGTCCGTACGTCGGCTCGACGAGCCGCACGATCGCCTTGCCGAGCGTCGACTTGCCCGAGCCGCTCTCGCCCACCACGCCCAGAGTCTCGCCCTTCTTCAGATCGAGGCTGACGCCCGCGAGCGCGTGCGCGAGCTGCTTCTTTCGCCCGAGCAGGCCGCGCCGCACCGTGTACACCTTCGCGAGCTCGTCCACCCTGAGCAGCACGGGCCGCTTCTGCTGGGCGAGATCGAGGTCGTCGCTCACGACGCGGCCTCCGCCTTGGTGTCGTAGAGAAAACACCGCACGCTGCCGCCCGCGCTCGTCGCGTAGAGGGGCGGGCGCTCTGCCGCGCAGCGGTCGAAGGCCTGATCGCAGCGCGGCGCGAACCGGCAACCGGGGGGGAGCATGTCGAAGCGCGGCGGAGCGCCCGGCAGCACCGGGAGCAACGGCGCGCGCTGGCCGAGGCGGCGCTGGCCATGCTTCGAAGGGTCGGGGATCGAAGCGACGAGGGCCTGCGTGTACGGGTGCGCCGGCGCGTCGAGCATCGACGCGGTCGGGCCCTCCTCGACGACCTCACCCGCATACAAGACGACCACGCGAACGGTGACCTCGCTGACCGTCGCCAGGTCGTGCGAGACCAAGAGCAGCGCCATCTTCCGCTTTCGGCGCTGCTCCGCGATGAGCTCCAGGACCTGCGCCTCGAGGGTGCGATCGAGCGAGGCCGTCGGCTCATCGGCGATGAGCAGGCTCGGGCCGGCGATCAGGGCGATCGCCAGCAGCGCGCGCTGCCGCATGCCCCCCGACAGCTCGTGCGGGTAGCTGTCGTACGCTCGGCTCGGCGCGGGCATCCCGACGTCTGCCAACCAGCGCTCGGCCAGCGCGCGCGCGTCTCGCCTGGAGATCGACTGGTGCAGGCGGACGGCCTCCGAGATCTGGGAGCCGATCGTGTAGACCGGGTTGAGCGCCGCAGAGGGCTCCTGGAAGACCATTGCGAGCCGCGCCCCGCGGACGGCGCACAGCTCTCGCTCGCGCAGCTCGAGCAGGTTCTTGTCCTCGAACAGCACCGAGCCGCTCTCGACCCGCGCGCCAGCGGGCAGCAGACCCATCGCCGCGAACGCCGTGAGGCTCTTGCCGCTGCCCGACTCCCCGACCAGCGCGACCGCGCCACCTGGCTCGACCGAGAGCCCGACCCGGTCGAGGATGGTCGTCTTGCCTGCCGGTCCTCGCACCGAGACCGTGAGGTCGCGTATGGCGAGCAGCGTCACGGAGCCTTCAGGTAGAGCTCGAGCTTGGGGCCGTTCGACGAGCGGGCGATGGTGACGAGGCGCGCGCCGATGGGGTCCGACCCGTCGGCCGCGAGCGCGAGCCCGTACCCCACGCCTCGCCGCTTGGCCACGTGCGCCGTCACGTCGACCCGCAGCGGCGCGCGCCTCGCCGCCGGGATCTTCGCCTCGCCCACGGCCACGCCCAGGCTCGGCGAGCGGGCCCAGCTCACGCTCGCCGGGCTCCACGAGGAGAGGATGGGCACGACGTCGATCTCGACGGGCTGCGCGGGACCGGGGGAGGCCAGCTCGGGCTCGACGATCAAGAACGCGCCCTCGATCTCCACCTTCTGGCCCACGTCTGCGTCGAACTGGAGCAGGACGACCACGTCACCCGCCCGGCGGGCGCCCAGCGGGGTGACGCGCGCATCCACCGGGACGTCCCCCGACGACAGCACGGCGACGCTCGTCGCGTGGAGCACGACCCTCGTGCTGTCGACCGACGCCACGTTGGCGCCCGGGTCACGGCAGCGCCCGACGACGCACGCCTGGTTGCCCCCGCACGGGTCGTCGGGTGAGCACGCGGGCTGCGCTGGCGTGCACGACGCGCCGAGCGTGGCGAGCGCGACACTCAGCGTAAACGGCGCGAACCGGCAGCTCATCGGAGCCCGCAACATACCACCTGCGGCCCTACTTCACCGGCAAGAGCTTCGGGAGCCACTTGTCGAACGTCTGCTTCACCGTCGCGTCGTGCGCGCGTGGGAGCGCCGGCAGCGCGTCGAGCTCGCGCAGGACACCCTCGGCCGGCGGGCTCGCCTTGGCGTGCTTCTCGAACACGGCGCGGAAGAGCTTGAAGTCCCGGTCCCACGACACGCTCTGCCAGGTCACGATCACGTGCGTGGCGGGCGGCGCCTTGCCGAGCGCCTCGGCGAGCACGCCCGGCATGCAGGTGTCGATCGAGATCACGGCGAACGGTGGCTCCTTGGCCTTCACCGCCGCGACCAGGCCGCCCTTGTCGCTGCAGCCCGCGCCCGAGTGCCCGGTGACGATCACGCGCGAGCGATCGATCGTCGCGGTTTCCCCGAGCTGCTCGACGACCTGCGCGACGAACTTGTCGTGATCCCAAACGGGGAAGCTCGCACCGAAGCTGACCGCCGCCTCCTCGACCGAGCCTGGCCCGGCCAGCACGACCGGCGGCAAGGCGCCGCTCTCCATCAGCTCCTGCGCGATGAGCCGCACGTCGCCCTCGGTGCCGCCGCCGATCCAGCGGTGAGGAATGAGCGCGCGGTTGAGGCCGTGCATGAAGATGACGAGGGGAACCGGCCCAGGCGCGCGGAGCGCCTTGTCGTGCACGAAGATGCGCCCCGTGTAGGCGCGCCTCTTGTCGTTCACGTCCTTGCCGTCGTACGGAAAATCGATCGTCTTGCCGAGCAGGCCTCTGTCGTCTCGCGTCAGCGGCGGGATCACCTTCTCGGCGACGGCGCTCGGGCTTGGCGCGCCGCTGGCGGACGCGGCGGGTCGGACGGTCGCCGAGGTCTCGGGTCTGCTCGGCTCGGCGGCGGTGGCGGAGGGCGCCGACGTGGCGACGCCGGGGCTCGCCTCGGGCAGGCAGGCCGAGAGCGCGGAGGCGAGCAGCAGGTTCCGGGGGCCGAGAGCCATCGTGGGGCCCCATCATGCCCGCTACTTCCCCTCGGCTAAAGAGGCGGGGTATGGTCGGCGCTCCCACCCGGGAAGGAGGGGACACGTGCAGACTTCGCTCTTCGCCGCTGCGATCGAGGACATCGGCGCTCCCATCGTCTATTCGCTCATCTTCACGCTGATCGGGATCGTCGTGTTCGCGCTCGCGTTCTTCGTCATGACGAAAATCATCCCGTTTTCGATCCGCAAAGAGATCGAGGAGGACCAGAACACCTCGCTCGGCATCGTGATCGGTAGTGTCATCATCGGGCTCGCCCTCATCATCTCCTCCGCGATCAAGGGCTGACGCCGCGGCAGCGCCGCGGTGGGGCCCTTGGATCTGGGGCGCTCGCGTCGATCTCGGCGTCTTCCTGGGCTCCGCGGCGGTGGCGCTCGGCCTCGCCGCGCTCGCCCCGGTCCTCGCCGCCCCCGACGGCTCGCTGCCGCCGTGGGGCTTCGTCGTCTTCGTCGTGCTCGTCGACGTCGCGCACGTCTGGTCGACGCTGTTTCGCACGTACCTCGACGACCGAGAGATCGCGCGGCGTCCAGGTCTCTACGCAGGGGTCCCGCTCGCTTGCTTCGCGGCGGGCGTCGCCCTGTACAGCGCGTCACCAGCGCTGTTCTGGACGGTCCTCGCCTATGTCGCGCTGACGCACTTCATTCGCCAGCAGATCGGCTGGGTCGCCATCTACCGCGCGCGCCAGGGAGGCGGGTCGCTGCTCGACCGCGTCGTCGACGACGCCGCCGTCTACGCAGGCACGCTCTACCCGGTGTTGTACTGGCACGCGAGCCTGCCTCGTCCCTTCTCCTGGTTCGTCGCGGGAGACTTCATCGGCCTGCCGCTCGAGCCTGCGCTCGGGGCGCTCCGCTGGGGGTGGGTCGCCGTGCTCTCGGCGTACGGGGTCCGCGCCGCGCACCGCGCGCTGACCACGGGCGTGCTCGAGGTCGGCAAACACGTCGTGGTGCTGACGACCGCGGCGACCTGGTACGTCGGCATCGTCGCGACGAGCTCCGACTTCGCGTTCACGGTGGCCAACGTGATCGTGCACGGCGTGCCCTATTTCGCGCTGCTTTGGGCGGTCGCGAAGCAGAAGAGCCGCGCGGCCGAGGGCGTCGTGCGGCGCGTCGTCCGGCGAGGGCTCGCCGCGTTCTTCGCCGTGCTCGCGGCGCTCGCGCTCGCCGAAGAGCTGCTGTGGGATCGGCTGGTGTGGCACGCGGAAGATGGCGTCTTCCGCTGGCTGCCCTCCGTGGAGCTCGGCGCGCCTGCGCTCGCGTTGATCGTCCCTCTGCTCGCGGTGCCTCAAGCGACCCACTACGTCCTGGACGCGTTCATCTGGCGCCGGCGCGACACCGGGGACGCGGAGGCGAGGGCGATCGGGTTCGAACGCGCGCCGACGTAGCGACCCCTGAGCGCTATCAAGCCGGCGCAAACCACTCGACCAAGCGAACGCCGACCCTCGCCAACGGGTCCCGTGATTTCAGCTTCGGGATGGACAACGACCCCGCCAGCTCTTGAAAGAGCGCGGGGTTCAGTCTGATTCGGTGGCGGCGGGCGATCGCCTCCAGCGCGCCCTTCGGGTCGTTCGCATCGAAGACTGCCTCCAGAGCAGGGTCTTTGCGCTTCTTGGCGAGCTCCTCGCACACGCGATCCCAGACCGGTTCGAGCGCGATCTCGAGTTCGGGGACGAACGCGATGGCGAGCACCCTCTCCGCGGGCACTCCGGCGCGTAAGAACGCTGCTGTGATGTCGCGCTCGACGTCCTGCGGTGGATCAATCTCTCTGCCGGAGCCGTGATGATCCCAGAGCACCAGGAAGCGGACGTTGGGGTTCGACAGGAAGCTCTGAGCAACGGACAAGGGATCGCGCGCGACGTGGGCATCCCGCATGGGGTCACGAACTGGCTCCACAACGAATCGTCGCAGGCAGCCCCGCTCCATCCCGGCGTCGATCAGGCGCATGACGAACCGCTGCGCGTCGGCGTCCGCGAAGATCGCGACCAGCTCGGGTGCCTCTCCGCTGCTCGTCACGACAGGATCCCGGTCGCGAAGACATCCGTGAGCCTCACGTTCGCATGCCACTGCTTCAGCGCGGCGACCTCGTCTCCTCGCTCGACGCGCGCCGTGCCGTCAGGCTGCCGACGGAACACCAAGGCCTGCTTCATGTCCGTGCTCGCAAGGAACACAGGAGAGTGTGTGGCGACTAGGACCTGAGTCGTCTGCATCGCGGTCAGCGCCTGGTGCACCGACTGGATCGCGAGCGGGTGGAGGCCGTTCTCGGGCTCTTCGACGAGGACGATGCCTCGAGCACCCTCAGGCTCGGCGTAGGCGAGCAGCGACAGCGCCATGAGGCGAAGGGTCCCGTCCGAAAGAAGCCACGAAGGCACGGGATCGGAGTGTTGCCCTCTGAAACGCCCCCTGAGGACGATGTGCCGGTCCTCGGGACGTTCCCACGTCTCGACGGCCTCGAGCCCCTCCACCGCCTCACCGACGTGACCCACCCATTGCTCGTACGCCACGGGGTCACGCGCTTCGAGCGTGCGTGCCGCAGCAGCCAGGTTCGAGCCGTCGCGAAGCAAGAGCGGAGAGCTGCGCGGGCGGGACGGCAGCCGCAACATGTGTGAGTCGAGCTCCACCATCATCACGCCGTCCCGCAGAGAGTCGCGAACCGCGATAGCTCCCCGAAACCGATCAGGATCCTCGGGGATGTTACCGAGTGCCGACCTTGTCGGCCCGAAGCGGAACGTCGTGTTCCAAGAAGTCTTCTCGTCCTGGAAGTAGTCCTTAGCCTCGCTCGTCTTGCTGACGATCTTGCGCCAGCCCTTCATGGACGCGCCAATGATGGCCGGAAGATCCGCGTCGCCGAAGAGGCTGCGTTGTTCTTGCCGCGTCTCCTCGGTCTCGCAGCGCAGCAGGCGCTCGTGCTGAATCTGCGGTGCGCTACGTTGGGTTCCGATTCCCAGCTCGTAGCGGTACAGAGAACCATCGACGCGAAGCTCGAGCGCGAGCTCGATCGGAAGGTCGGGGTGAAAACACAGGTCACCAAACCCACCGCCGCCGCTGTCCAGCGCAGCCTCGATCGCGCGATCGACCCCGTCGGAGAGGACGTGGCTCACGAACCTCAACGCTGACATCAGCGTTGTCTTCCCCGAGGCGTTGCGTCCGACCAGCACCGCGAACCGACGCAAGTCGACGGCGTTGCTCTTCAACATTCGGAAGTTCTTCACCCACAGGCGTTCGATCATGACCCTCGCCAGTACCCTAGCCTGCGCTCACCTTCGCCGCGAAGGGTCCCGTACGCCTTGTCAGCTCGCTCCAGACTCTGCGACCTTGCTGCGCATGGACGCGACGCAGCTGCTCGGGGCGATGGTGGGGTCGGACTACGGGCGCGGCCGAGGCCCCGGCCTCGGCACGATGGCGGTCGGGGCGCTCGGCGTCGCGGCGGTCGGTGGCCTCGGGTACCTCGCGTATCAACACTTCAAGGGCCGGCCCCCCGCCGGCTATCCGCAGCAGCCTGGCTATCCGCAGCAGCCCGGTTATCCGCAGCAGCCCGGTTATCCGCAGCAACCGGGTCCGATGGGCGCGCCGGGGGGCGGCTTCATGGGCTCCATCATGGGTGGCTCGGGCACGCTCCGCACCGACGGCTTCTCCGCGCCCGGTTATGAGCATCAAATGGGAGGCGCGCCGCAAGCAGCACCGCCTGCCGCGCCTGCGCCGTGGGGGCCGCCTCCGAACCAACCTTCGGCCGCCGCGCCGCCGCCGGCCGCCGCGCCGCCGCCGGCCTACGTTCCGCCGCCGCCGCCGCCCATCTTCGGCGTCGACGGCGCGCCTGTCGCGCCTGCAGCCGCGCCCGTGGCCGCGCCCGCAGCGCCTCCCGCCGCGACCCCCGATCAGCAGAAGCACGCGCTGCTCCTGGTCCGCGCGATGATCGCCGCGTCGTTCGCAGACGGCGTGCTCGACGACAAGGAGCGAGCCGACATCTTGTCGCGGCTCGACGCCGCGGGGATCAGGCCCGAAGAGCGCGCCGCCTTCGTGCAGGAGCTGGCGGCGCCGCGGCCTGTGACGGCGCTCGTCGCCGAGGTCTCGACCCCCGAGCTCGCCGAGCAGTTCTATCTCGTGTCGGCGATCTCCATCAGCCAGGACTCGGAGCCGGAGAAGGTGCACCTGCGCATGCTGCCCGCGCTGCTCCGCCTGTCGGCCGAGCAGGTGGCGTCGCTCCATCAGCGCGCGGGACTCCCTCCGCCGTGAGCCCGTTCGTCGGGCTCGCGAGCCTTGACGGCCAGCGGCGCGGCTGAGAAGAACGCTTCATGCTCCGCGCCCAGCTCTACGCCCTCTCGTCGCTGCTTCTGCTCGCCTGCGGAGACGACACCGGTCCGGGGGGCTCGGGCGGAGACGGCGGCGGATCGACCTCGTCTCAAGCAGGAGGTGGAGGCGTCGGCGGCCAGGGCGCGGTCGGCGGTGCTGGCGGAGGCGTGAGCACCGGCGGCGGCGGGGCGGAAGGTTGTTACGACGAGCTCCCGCCCGCCGATCGCGATCGGTTCGTCGTCGTCGGTCACCCGTACGACGACGCGACCGATCCAGACGGGTCCTACGAGGTGCTGCGGCTGTCTGCGGCGGGCGCGCTGACGTCGACGGGGACGCGCTTCTTCATGGGCCCGCCCGCGGATCACCGCATCGTGTTCACCCCGAACGGCGAGGTCGGCTTCGCGGTCCAAGACGACGGCACGATCGGCGTCTTCTCGATCGACGCGACCGGGGCCGTAACCGTGCTCGACGAGGGCGTCTCGGGCGACTTCTACGCCGGGAATGTCCGCTGGCGGGGCGACGGCGTCTGGGTCGTCGACGGCAACTTCCCCAAGAACGGCGGCGGCCTCTACACCCTCGCGCTCTCGTGCCGGGGCGTCGTCACGCCCGGGCCGCGGGTCCTCGAGGCCAAGTCCGCGCAGGACCTGTTCTTCGACGAGGGGACGGGGGACGCGCTGCTCGCCGCGCGCGGCGCCCTCGGCTCCACCGAGGTCGCTCACGTCCATCGGCTCGACCTCGCTGGCCCCACCCTCCTCGCGAGCGCCGACGCCTTCGGAGACGACGAGGCGATCACCAGCTGGGTGGCGCTGACGCGCGGCGGTGGCCACCTCGTGCTCGGCGACAACTCGGCGTTCTCGGCCGTGCCCAACCGCGTCGCGGCCGTCGAGATCACCGCGACCGGCCTCGGCGCCGTCCAGGTGCTCCCTGACATCGAGGATCCGTATTCGATCGCGGTTTCACCGTTCGATGACGCGATCCTCGTCGCGTCGGGCTTCGGGGACGCGCTGCTGGCCGTCGACTACGACCCGGCCTCCGCGACCCCGCTCTCACTCCGCGGCGAGCTGACGTACGTCGGCGGTCCGCCGCAGCTCCCGGGGGCGCTCGCGATGGTCGAGCGAGGTTCCCTCGACGGGCGTGTCCTCATCGCCGATGTGCGCGGCGTCACCATGGTGCAGTTCGGGCCGAACGCGGAGGTCGAGCACCTCGGGGTCGTCGACCTGGGCGGCGAGGTCGAGGACATCGTCGCCGGCGTGGGTGTGCAGCCGTAGAGTGAAGCGCTCACTTCACCGGGAGAAGACGTTCGCGCACCGGCTCGTGTGCGAGCTGGGCCTGCGCCCGACTCACTGCTTCGTCTCGGGTTCGTCGTCGCGCGCAGGGATCGGCGGGCGCCTCTCGAGCAGCTCGAGCGCCGCGCCCCGGACGATCGGCGGGACGTCGGTCGCCTGCAGGACCTGCTCGAGCTCTTGCCGCACGAGCATGGACAGGATCGGCACCGAGATCGCGGGCGGCGTGTAGGGGTTTTGCACGAGCGCCACGCGCACGCGCTGCCGGATGCCCCAGCGCGGGCTCTTGGCCAGCTCAGCCTGCACGTCGGGGTAGGTCGGTCGTCGCGCGGCCAGCCGGACCACGTCTTCCTCGGTGATGCGCGGGTTCACCAAGATCGTCCGGATGACCTGGGGGTGGGGGTCGCGCAGGAGGCGATCGAGCACGTCGCGGTTTCGACCGCGAGCGAGTGACTTGCGCTCCCCGAGCGTCACGGCGCGACCCACGCGCGCCTCACCAGGGTGGCGCTCGCCCGGCTCCGGCACGTCGTGGAGCCCGTCGCGGATCCCCCCGCGCCGGCGCAGGAGCCGCGCGAGCGCGAAGTGCCCGCCCTCCTGCGCCTGCTCGCGCAGCGACCCCACGAGCTCGCCCTTCGCGGGGTCGGTGAGGATGGGGAGCGCCGCAGACAGCACCTCTCGCGCCCTCGGATCGGCCTGCTCTGCGAGCATGGAGATGTGCTCGAGCGCCTCGGCCACGACGTCGAGGGGGGTGTCCTCGATCTCCGAGCCGACGAGCCCGACGCGGAGGCCCGTCTCCTTCAACGCGGGAACAGCCTTGAGCCAATGCGTGGCGAGCTCGGACACCGGCGGAGGGTACCACCGTCGTCCGCGCCTCGCGTGGGTGTCGGCGTCAGCCTCCGCCCGTCCCCCCGCTGCCGCCTTGGCCGCCTTGGCCGCCTTGACCGCCTGCGCCGCCGTCGCCGCCCTGGCCGCCGTCGCCGCCGAAGCCGGCGCCTTGGCCACCGTCACCGCCTTGGCCGCCCTGGCCGCCGTAGCCGCCGTAGCCGCCATAGCCACCGGCCTCCACGCTCAAGCACACGTTCGGTTCGCAGGCGGGGGTCATCCCACCTGCGATCGCGAGGGTCGAGACGGCCGCCACCACGAGCTTCGCCCGTCTCGCAAGGATCGCGGCGCGATCCTCCTCGTCGACCGGCTCGGGAGGGGAAGGTTGTCGCTTCTCAAGATCGTCGTCATAAGCCATGAAGTCACGATGCCGCCGAAGGGTGCCTCGCGCAAGACGCAACACCGGGTGCAACATCAGCGGAGCGCCCTCCCCCTCCGTGACGGGTCGCTCCGCCTGGTCCTCGTGGCAGACACGCACAGCCGACCCCATCCGCGCAGCGACGAGCTCATCCGCGCGCAGCGGCCCGACGCGATCGCCCACGCCGGCGACATCGGCGACCTCGCCGTGCTCGACGGGCTGCGAGCCATCGCGCCGCTGTTCGCCGTCCGCGGGAACATCGACGCGCACGCAGCCTCGCTGCCCGACGCGCTGACGCTGGAGCTCACGAGCGACGAAAGGGCCGTCTTCACCGCGCTGCTCATCCACATCGCGGTCTATGGTCCGAAGCTGCGGGCCGACGTCGGCCGCCTGGCGCGAGGGCAGGGCGCCCAGGTCGTGCTCTGCGGCCACTCGCACGTCCCCTTCATTGGGCGAGATCAGGGCCTCGTGTTGTTCAACCCGGGCTCCATCGGACCTCGACGGTTCCAGCTGCCGATCGTGTTCGGGGTCATCGACGTCAAGCCCGCGGGCGTGTCGATGTTCCACGTCAGCTGTGAGACCGGGGAGCGCTGGCTGCCGTAGTCACAGGCCCCCGTGATACAAGCGTGAGGCCATGCCCATCGCGCTGCCCACACACGCCCGCGCCGTGATCATCGGCGGCGGCGTCATCGGAACGAGCACCGCCTATCACCTCGCGAGGCTCGGCTTCGGCGAGGTGGTCCTGCTCGAGCGCGCGAAGCTGACGAGCGGCTCGACGTTCCACGCCGCCGGGCTCGTCGGCCAGCTGCGGACGAGCGCGAGCATCACCCAGCTCCTGAAGTACAGCGTGGACCTCTACGCTCGGCTCGAGTCCGAGACCGAGCTCGCGACCGGGTTCCGGCAGAACGGCGGCCTGCGCCTCGCGTGCAACCAAGAGCGGTGGACCGAGGTGAAGCGCCAGGCCACGACCGCTCGCAGCTTCGGGCTCGAGATGCACCTGCTCTCGCCGAAGGAGGCGCAAGGCCTGTGGCCGATCATGGAGATCGGCGACGTCGTCGGCGCCGCCTTCCTCCCCACCGACGGGCAGGTCAGCCCTTCGGATCTGACCATGTCGCTCGCGAAGGGCGCCCGCATGGCCGGCGCGAAGCTCTTCGAGGACTGCCCCGTGCTCGAGATCCTCGTGAAGGACGGTCGGGTCACGGGCGTGCGCACCGCCCTCGGGGACATCCAATGCGAGGCCGTCGTCAACTGCGCGGGGATGTGGGCGCGGCACGTCGGAGCGATGGCGGGCGTCAACGTGCCGCTGCAGGCGATGCAGCACCAATACATCATCACCGAGCCGTTCGAGGGCGTGCCGAAGAGCCTGCCCACCCTGCGCGACCCCGACCTGCTCTGCTACTACAAGGAGGAGGTCGGGGGCCTGTCGATGGGCGGCTACGAGCCCAACCCCATCCCCTGGGCCGACGGCGGCATCCCGGAAAGCTTCTATTTTCAGCTCCTCGAGCCCGATCACGACCATTTCGAGCAGATCATGCGACCCGCGATCGCGAGGGTCCCGGCCCTCGCGAACGTCGGCGTCCGAAAGTTCATCAATGGCCCCGAGAGCTTCACGCCCGACGGCAGCTTCATCCTCGGTGAGGCGCCCGAGGTGCGAGGCTTCTTTGTGGGCGCGGGCTTCAACGCCTATGGGATCGCGGGGGCGGGGGGCGCAGGGCGCGCCCTGGCCGAGTGGGTCTGTGCGGGGGAGCCCACGATGGACCTGTGGCCCGTCGACATTCGTCGCTTCGGGGCGCACCACCGAGACCGCCGCTGGGTTCGCGAGCGGACGTGTGAGGCCTACGCGCGCCATTACACGATGGCGTGGCCGTTCGAGGAGGACGAGTCGGGGCGCCCGCTCAAGGTGTCGCCCTTGTACGCACGGCTGAAGGAGCAGGGCGCGTGCTTCGGCTCGAAGATGGGCTGGGAGCGCCCGAACTGGTTCGCGCCGCCCGGCGTGAGGCCACGCGACGTCTACACGTACGGCCGGCAGAGTTGGTTTCCGCACGTGCGGGTAGAGCACGAGGCGACCCGGTCGCGCGTCGCGGTGTTCGATCAGACCTCCTTCGTGAAGCTCAGCGTGATCGGCCGAGACGCCGAGCGCGCCCTGTCTTGGCTGTGCGCGAACGACGTCGCGCGGCCGGTCGGGCGGGTGGTCTACACGCAGCTGCTCAACGGCCGCGGCGGCGTGGAGTGCGACGTCACGGTGACGCGCCTCGCGGCGGATCATTTCTATGTCCTCACCGGCACCGCTTATGGCACCCACGACGCGCATTGGATCGCCAAGAACCTCCCCGAAGGCGCCGACGTCCGCGTCGTCGACGTGACGGGGATGTTCAGCGTGCTGTCGCTGATGGGACCCCGCTCGCGGGATGTGCTGTCGGCGATCGCCGACGCCGATCTCTCGAACGAAGCGTTCCCCTACCAGACCTGTCGCGAGGTCGCGATCGGCGGCGCCATCGTGCGCGCGCTCCGGACGACGTTCGTCAGTGAGCTCGGCTGAGAGCTACACGTACCCATCGAAACCGCGCTCACCGTCTACGACCGGCTCATGCGGGCCGGCGCCGAGCACGGCATCGTCAACGCCGGCTACCGCGCGATCGACTCGCTCCGGCTCGAGAAGGGCTACAAGAACTGGGGCAGCGATCTCACCCCCAACGACACTCCGCTCGAGGCTGGGCACGCGGCGCTCGTGAAGCTCAAGCGCGAGACTCCGTTCCTCGGTCGCCAAGCCCTCGAGGCGCAGCGGGCGGCGCCGCTACAGAAGCGGCTCGCGATCTTCTCCGTCGCGGACGCCAGCGTGGTGCTCCTCGGTCGCGAGACCATCCTGCGCGACGGCGAGCGCGTCGGATACCTCACGAGCGGCGGCTACGGCTACACGGTCGAGCGCGGGCTCGGGCTGGGGTACGTGCGGCGCGCGGAGGGCGTGAGCGACGCGTTCCTGTCGACCGGCAGCTACGAGCTCGAGGTCGCCGGCGATCGCGTCCCCTGCGAGCTGTCGATGCGCGCGGTCTACGACCCGACCGGGGCGCGCATCAAAGGCTGACGAGCTCACTCCGCGGGGAGCTTGATCTTCGGCTTCTTCGGGTGCCTGCGATACAGCAGGATGGTCCGCCCAAGGACCTGCGCGACAGCGCTCTTCGTGCCGGCGGCGAGCTGGTCGGCGGCCTCGTGGCGCTCCTCCGGGGCTTCGGTCCCCACGCGCACCTTGATCAGCTCGTGCTGTGTGAGCGCGGCGTCGACGGCGGCGAGCACGCCGTCGTCGATGCCCCCCTTGCCGAGCTGAACGACAGGCTCGAGCGGGTGGCCGAGGGATCGCAAATGACGGCGCTGCTTACCGGTGAGCTCCACGACGGCGGCACCCTAATCCATCGGACGCCAAGTTTCTCGGCGTAAGATGGGCCACCGCCATGCGCCCGCTCCTGCACGCGACCTCTCTCGTGGCGGCTACCCTGCTCGTGGTCGGCTGCGCCGCGCCGCCGGCGAAGGTGGCCGAGGTGGAGCAGGGGGGCTCGTTCTCCACCCGAACGTGCGCCGTCCGCCGCGAGATCTTGCGGGCGTTCCAGAGGGACGCGGGCGGCGCGAAGGCCCCCGCGGCGTCCGGGCCTCGGCGGGTGTCGATCGACTCGGGGCCGACCCCGGAGCCGTTCTCGGTCGCGTTCGGCGTCGCGGCGCCGGCGACCGCCATCGTGCGCGCCGCGGACGCCTTCGGCTCGGGCGTCGTGATCGATCGCGAGCGCGGGCTGGTGCTCACCAACTTCCACGTGGTCCAGCCGGCACAAGACGACGACTTCGGGTTCAAGGTGAAGGTCGAGTTCGGTCGCCTGCTCGACAGCGGTCGGATGGTCCGCGACGAGCGCAGCTTCGACGGCGTCGTCGTCAAGGCCGACCCGGTCAGAGACCTCGCGATCGTGAAGGTCGCGAGCCGGCCCGACGACCTGGTCGAGGTGTCCATCGCGCGTCGCACTCCCCACGTCGGCGATCCGGTGCTCGCCATCGGCCAAGCCGGGCTAGGGATGCTCTGGGGCGCCCGCGCGTGCCACGTCGCGGACGTGGGCGACCCGATCGAGGACACGAGCCTGTTCGCCGCGGTCGACTGCACGCTCGGCCGCCCGGGGGACGATCCGAGCGAGGTCGCGCGCTACGCCGCGGAGTGCGAGCGCTCGCGCGATCAGCTGCGCTCCTTCCTCGAGCACATGCAGCAGGGTCTGGCGATCCAGACCAACTGCTCGCTGATGGAGGGCGACAGCGGTGGGCCGTTGGTGAACACCTCGGGCGAGCTGGTCGGCTTGAACCAGAGCGTGCGGAGCGTCGCCAGCCTCCATGTGCACCGGGACGAGGTCGCCGAGTTCGTAGCGTCGATCCCCGACACCCCGCTGGTCTTCCTCCCCGATCCGTTCTGCGAAGGGGTCCCCAACGTCGTCGTCGATGACGCCGATCTCGACGGCACCAACGATATCGTCGCGGCTGCCCTGCCCGGGTACGTCGAGGACTCGTGGCTGGGCCCGGGCCACGAGGCGAACGCGGCCTTCTTCTTCGATCTCGATCAAGACGCCACGAAGAACGCGGCCGCGGCCTCGGGCGTTCCGTTCGACCCCGAGGTGGCCTTCGTCCAGCGGGAGCGGACGCTGTACGTGCACTACGACACCGACGACGACGGGCGCTTCGACACCCTGCTCGTCGACAAGCAGGGCGACGGCAAGGTCGATCGAGGCTTTCGCAT
Organism: Polyangiaceae bacterium; assembly: GCA_016719945.1. GTDB lineage: Bacteria > Myxococcota_A > Polyangia > Polyangiales > Polyangiaceae > Xiheicaenibacterium. The sequence continues at coordinate 178,288 of JADJYE010000038.1, forward strand.
CGACGACCAAGGCGCCCTGAAAGACGCCGCGGATCTGCGCGACAGGAAGCTCTTCGACACCGCGCTCGTGCCGCCTTCGCACAGCTTCGCGCGCTTCGGTGCGCTCGTGAAGCTCGTCGGGCGCGCCCATATGGCAGAGGCGTCGCTGGCCGTCGCCGAGACCAAGGCGACGGCTCCGAAAATATCGCTGCCGTCCGTCGGGGACGGCTACGTGTGGGATTGGGACGGCGACGATCGAGTCGACACGCTCATCGCGAGCGGCGTGTTCGGGCGCGCCCGCCTCTACGATCCGACGGGGGCGAGCTTCGAGGGGATGCGCTCCGGCGACGGCGCCGACGATCTGCTGCGTCACCCCGAGCGCCTCAAGCCCTCCGTGACCCTCGTCATGCGCGGCGACACCGCGCTCGCGCAATACGACGAAGGACGCGACGGCGAGGTCGACATCGTCTCCTGGGGTCCCATCAACGCCCCCGACTTCATCGTCGCCACCCACGCCCTGCGCCTGTCGGCCCGCAGGGAACCCGTGGAGCTGCCGGACGCCGTCGGACGGCTCCTGGTCCGCTCGAGCCTCGCCGACCTCGACGAGCCGCCCGCCGCGCTCGCGACCATGGCTGCGAGCGACGACGCGCTGGGCTCCTTCCCGGACGTTCGCGCGCTCGACCCCGGCGGCTTTCGCTTCTCGACAGGCCCATCCGGCGTGGAGCGGCACGCGCTCGTCTACCAAGACCGGGAGACCTTCGCGCTCATGCTCGATCTCGATCGCAGCACCAAGGACATCGCGCTCAGCACCGCCGCCGATCTGGTGGAGGCGAGGAGCTTCGACGCCGAGCTGGTCGTCATCGCGCACCGCGGGCTCGCGTGGGCCTACTACGACACCGACAACGATCGGCGCGTCGACCTGGTCACGTTCGAATCGTTCGACAGCCCCGGCCTGACCCGCGCCTTCAGGCTCCCGTTCGAAGCCGAGGCCGAGCTCATCGCCGCGCCTGGGGGCGGGCTGATCCAGCCCGACCGCTTCAAGTTCGTCTCCCCGAAGAAGGTGCGCGAGATGGTCTCCGCGCACCTCGTCGTCGAGCTGCTCAAGCGCTGAGCCGAGCTCGGGCGGGTCGCTGCCTCAACGCCGCCTGCGGCGAATGAGGAGCGCGAGCGCGCCCAGGGTGACGAGCCCGCCCCACGACGAGCCGCGCGCGCCGACCGCGCTGCAGTCGCAGTCGTCGTCTGCTGGGCCGTCGCCGCCGTCGGTCGCTCCGCCGGTGCCCGAGCCGCCGGCGCCGGGGCCGCCGCCCGAGCCGTTCGGCGAGCCGCCGGTGCCGCCGCCGGTGCCGCCGCCGCCTTGGCCGCCGCCCCCCTCACCGCCACCGAGGCACTCGCCGATCGTGTCGTCGGTCGAGGTGCACGTCTGACCCTCGGGGCAGCCGTTGCCCGCCATGCCGCGGCAGCCGGGGTGGCAGTAGCCCCCGACGTCGACGTTGCACACCACTCCGCTGTCGGCCGCCCCGCAGTTCGCGTCGCTGTCGCAGGTCATCGGGAAGTCGTCGAGGTCCACGATCGCCGGGATGCCGTCGTTGTCGTAGTCGCCGGGACCCTCCTGCTCGTCGAGCAAGATGTCGCCGTCCGAGTCGAGGTCATCCCACGCGGGGATGTCGTCGCCGTCGACGTTCGGCGCGAGCGCTTCGGCGGCGACCTCGAACGCGGTCGGGATGCCGTCGTTGTCGTCGTCCTCGTCGAGCGGCGGGATTTCGCCGTCGTTGTCGTAGTTGTCCTCGGGGTGCTCACCGGCGATGCAGACGCCCGTCACCTCGCCATAGCCGTCGCACAAGCCGTCGCCGTCGCTGTCCGGGTCGTCGACCCCGGTGCCGTATTCGCCCTCTCCCTGATCCGAGATGCCGTCCCCATCCGAGTCGCGGCAACCGTTGAGGAACGCCTGGATGTTCTCCACGTAGGGTGCGAGGTCTTGCGAGGGCGCGACGCTCGCCTGCCAGAAGGTCAGGTCCATCGCGATGTAGACGCAGCCCGTCCCTCGCACGAGGTGCTCGGGCGGGAGGGCCGCCGCGCCCGCGTCTCCGTCGGCCTTCTCGAAGACGGCCCGGTTCGCCGCGACGTTGGCGATGATGCCCGCGGCCTGGGTGTCCCATTGGGTGATGACGTTCGGGTCGGAGGTGATGCCGAAGGGATCGTCGGGGGTCGGCGTGAAGAGGTCGCCGCCCGACTCCGCGGTCTGCCCCACGAGCGGGTAGGGCGAGCGGATCATCGGCGTGAGCAGGTTGGTGATGCCGGAGTTCAGCTGCTCGCAGCAGTTGTTCTCGCCCGTGAGGTAGACCCCGCCGCCGCCCTCGACGAACGTCGTGAGCGTGGTGATCTGGGGACCCGTCAGCGGGGTGAGGCTGACGATCCAGACCGTGTCGAACGCCGAGAGATCGCTCGGCAGCGTCGGGTTGAACGACGACTCGAGCGTCACGGTGTGGCCGAGGTCCTCGAAGACCAGCGCGGCCTCTGCCGCTGCCTCGTCGCCGCCCTGCGCGTCGTTGGTCTTCTGCTGGAAGATCAGGACGTCGTCAGCGAAGGCCGTGCCTTCGAGCGCCGTCACCCCCATCGCCAACACCACCCCAAGCGAAGCTCGTGCCCTCATGGCCCTGGAGGGTACCGGGCCAGCGCCAGGGAGGAAAAATTGAGGTCCAAAGACCTCACCTTGGACCCGATGTAAGCAAGGGGTGTGCCCGCCGCTGGGTGCTCGGGCTTCGCGTCTGGGATTGCGGTAACCCCTGGTAGTAAGGTCCACTACGGATCTGGGCCGACGGGCTCAGGGGGCCCCAGCAGGATGGCAGAGCAACAACCGGCGGAGAAGCTGAGCCCGTCCAAGCAGGCGGCGCGCCGCGTCGGGAGCGACCTCAACGACAAGTGGCGCATCGACCGGGTGTTGGGCGTTGGCGGCATGGGCGCCGTCTTTGCCGCGACGCACAAGAACAACGGGACCCGCGCCGCGATCAAGGTCCTGCACGTCGAGTACTCGCACGCCGCGGACGTGCGGGAGCGGTTCCTGCGCGAGGGCAAGATCGCGAACCGCGTCGACCATCTGGCGCGTGTCCAGGTCGTCGACGACGGGGTGAGCAGCGTCGGCGAGCCCTTCCTCGTCATGGAGCTGCTCGAGGGGATGACCCTCGCCGAGCTCTTCAAGCGCAGCGGCGGCCGGGTCCCGCTGACGAAGATCCTCGGGATCTTCGACACGGTGCTGGATCTGCTCGCGAAGTGCCACGAGATCGACGTCATTCATCGCGACATCAAGCCCGCCAACATCTTCCTGACCAAGCAAGGTGGGGTGAAGGTGCTCGATTTCGGCGTCGCGCGGATGCGCGAGCCCGAGGCCGGTGTCGAGGCGACTCGCGCGGGCATCGCGCTCGGGACAGCTTCGTTCATCGCCCCCGAGCAAGCCCTCGGGATGGACAAGCTCGACGGCCGCGCCGACCTCTTCAGCGTCGGCGCTTGCCTGTACACGGGGATCACCGGTGAGCGGCTGCACGCCTCCAAGACCGAGGCGGAGGAGTTCGTCCTCGCAGCGACGCAGGCCGCGCCCAGCGTCAGCCGAAAGGCGCCCGACCTCCCGGTCGAGATTGCCGCCTTCATCGACAAGGCGCTGAGCTTCGATCGCGCGCAGCGTCACCAGTCGGCGCGGGAGATGCGCGCGGAGCTGCTCAAGCTCGTGGCCGGCCTTCGAACAGGTCAGGTCAAGCAGCAGCGTCGGGCCGCGACGGGCGTCGTCGTCAAGGGCAACGACTCGATCGACGAAGGACCCGAGCTCACCGACAACGAGCTGCGTGAGCAGAAGGACCGGCTGACCTCCATCTTCAAGCACCTCGGCTACGCGATGGCGGGCGCGCGTCAGTACGGCATGAGCCACCCGCAGACGCAGCGGGCCCTCGGGCTCACCTTTGCCGATATCGGGACGGCGCTCGCGGCGAGCGCGCACTCGGTGCGCTGGGACGTCACCAGCGGCGCGTTCAGCTTCGAGGAGCACCCGGTCTGGGTCCCCGACCGCGTGCCCTTCGATCGCATCCCGCACCAGCTCTACGCCGACGGGATCCGCAAGGTGCAGCTCAAGCCCGGGCTCACCGAGGAGGAGCTGCGCGACTTCATCGCCATCTTGCTCCGTGACGTGTCGACGATCTTCGGGAGCGAGGACGACTCGGTCACGGCTTTGTGGGACCGGCGGTTCGAGCACATCGCGTACCTCGCGGTCGACTCGTTCGCCGAGGGAGACAACCTCGAGCCCGAGCGCGTCGTCGACTGGAACAAGCTCGCCGAGCTGACGCTCCAGCAGGCCAAGATCGACAAGGACTTCGACGACACCAGCCTCGAAGGGCAGGCGCTCGAGCACAACCTGATCTCCCGCCTCGAGTCGGCCGGTGAGGCGGCGGCTTCGCTGGCGATCGATCCGATGACCGTCGCGACCCTCGGCGCGCAGCTCTCGTGCTCGCCGGAGCGCTGGCAAGACAGCTTCCTCGACGCGTTCGTGCCCGCGTACCTCGATGCGAAATCGAAGAACGACGTCGAGCTGATCCACAAGGCGCTCGAGGAGTGGACCCAAGACGAGATGGCCCTCAACGCCGTCGACAAGGTGTTCGAGCTCCACGAGCACATGACCAAGGCGTTCATCACACACGCAGGCGCCCGCGAGGGGCACCAGCTCGAGCTCGAGACCGCGAAGGTCATGTTCCCGGTCGAGGTGCTGCGCACCCTGATGAGCGACATCGCCATGGAGCGGCGGGGCGCGTGGGGCGGTGACGTGCAGGCCACGGCGCCACCCAAGGCGCTGGTGTCCGCGCTCGGTAGGGCCCTCGATCTGCTGGCGAGCGACTCCGTCTTCGCGCTGGCCTGCGAGTGCCTCGACTCGGCCAAGAGCGACACCTTTCGAGAGGTCATCGTCCCCTACATCCGCAGGTGGTCGAGCGGGCACGAGGCCACCCTGATCGCGCTCTTGTCACGCGCCGGTCCGGCGCTCGGCACCTTCATCATCGAGCTGCTGATCGAGTCGAAGAACCGGGCGGGCCTCGAGTCGGCGCTGAGCAACCCCAACATCGAGGTGAAGCTGGCCGCGCTCGCGGCCATGGGAGAGCACACGAGCGATCGGGCCAAGGACGAGCTGTCGGGCCTGCTCGAGGCGCCGGAGGTCCCCATCCGCATGCGGGCGCTCGACCTGGTCGGGTCGCTCAACGTCGTCGCTGCCGGTCCCTTCCTGGTGCGGCGCGTCCAGTCCGATGCCTTCCACGAGCTCTCCGCGGAGGAGCGGAAGAAGTCGCTGTCGACGATCTGCACGCTGAAGCCGGCGCGCGGTGAGGCGCTGGCGGTGGAGCTGCTCTCGAAGCGTCGGTTGCTTTCGAACGACGCGAGCGAGACGTCGCGCGCGATCGCCGCGGAGACGCTGGCTGACTTCGACTCGGCGGAGACGATCGAGGCGCTCCAGGTCGCGTCGAAGCAGCGCTGGGGCACCTCATCGGGCGTGCGCGAGGCCGCGCTGAAGGCGCTCGCGCACATCGACGCGCGCCGCGCGAAGAAGGACAAGGCCGGCGCTGGCGCGGCGATGGAGGGCAAGGCGTGACGGTGCAGCGCTCCGACTCCGTCGCTGGGTTCGCCGCGGTCGTCTCGCCCGACGAGGACCCGAGGCAGCTCGCGGGCAAGCTCGTGAACGCGGTGTACCGCGTCGTGAAGGCTTGCCAGCTCCACGCCGAGTCGAACCAGGCCGTGGCGCAGGTCGTCGACTACGCGCTGGCGACCATCGGGCAGTATTTCCAGCTGACCGGCGTCAACGCGTTCTCCATCTTGTTCACGCCGCACGCGGTGTTCGTGAACCGGGCGATGCTCAAGACGTCTCGGGAGACGTATCAGCTCGCGATCGAGCTCGGGAACGTCCTCACCGAGTGCGAGGTCACCGAGCTGACGATCAGCCGGGAGATCAGCGCGAGGGAGATGGTCGAGTTCGGCCGCATCGTCGCCGAGTTCACGCAGACCGGGCAGCCCTCGCCCCGCTTCGCGGAGGGGGGCTGGGAGGCGCTGAAGCTCCGGCGCGTCATCGGGTTCGGCGCCGGCGCGGCCCTCAGCCCGCCCGTGCGCGCGGCGCGTACGTACGCCGCGGCGCTGATGATCGTCCGCAAGTTCTACGAGGACCTGAAGAAGGGCGACTACCAGCTCAAGCAGGGGATCAAGCGCGTCGCGCAGAAGCTCGTCAGCTCGTTCGACCCAGACTCGCCCGCGTCGCGCGGGGGCGGCGGCCGGCTGTTGATGTCGATCGCCGCCGCCCCGTCCGCCGAGGCGGACCGGGGGAGCGTGCTCTTGTCGAGCGCCATCGTCGCGTTGGCCATGGGCAGCCAGCTGACCAATGAGCGCGGCATCCTCACGTCGCTGGCGAGCGCCGCCGTCCTGTATGACGCGGGGCGACAGCGCCTGTTGGGGTACGACCGAGATGGCGAGCGGATCGGCCCGCGCACGCTGAACCAAGATCAGGAGGCCCTGCTCCCGGTGAGCAGCGTGGTCGCGCTGACCGCCCTGGGCAAGCTGCACCCGCCCAGCATGGCGCGCGCGGTGCTCGTGCACGAGGCGCAGACGATCCGGGAGGGCGGCCGCGTCTACAATGGTCGTCGCTCGCCGCTCTTGCTGTCGCGCATCTTGTCGACCGCGTTTGCGTTCATCGAGCTCCGGGTCCCCCGTCCAGGGACCGCCGCCGTGGGGATCGACGACGCGCTGCAGGTGCTCGAGGGACAGGCCGAAGACAACGTCGGCCGCGCCCTCGTGAAGCTGCTGACCGGCGCGCTGGGGATCTTCCCTGCTGGCACGATGGTGGAGCTGTCGACCGGCGAGATGGGCGTCGTGCTCGCGACGCCCGCCCTGCCCGTCGATTTCGCGCGGCCGCCCGTGCGCATCCTGTACGACGCCGAGGCGCAGCTGCTCTCCGAGCCCAAAGACGTGGATCTGGCGGCGCCCTCGAGCGACGGCCAAGCGCGCTTCATCAAGCGGCCGATCGACGCGAGCGATCAGCAAATGAAGCAGATGCGCGCATACGTGATGCAGCTGGCCACCAAGCGCGCGCGCAAGAAGTCGATGGCCGCCATGCAGGCGATGAAGGCGCCGCCGGCCGCCGAGCCGAGCTCGAGCTCGGCGGCCGACTCCTTCGGGTCGTCTTCGCTCGGGTCGTCCTCGATGGGGAGCTCGGGTGTGTCGGGCGGTCTCAGCGCGCAGAGCGCGGTGCCGTCGTCGACGCCTCGCGACGACAGCTTCCCCGACCTGCCACCCGTCGGCGCGCGCCCATCGACGGTCCCGCCCGAGTCGTCCTCCGCCCCGCGGGCTCGTCCTCAGACCAAGCAGTGGGACCCTCGCGCGGACGACGGCACGCCAGGCAGCGCGAGCCTGGGCAGTGCGCGGCCGGCGCGCGTCAACGCGCCGATGCCCCAGAACGCGGGGCGACCCGGCGCCATGGAGACGCGCTCGCTCTCGTGGAACGAGTACAAAGAGGAGCTCACCGCCTCGACGAAGACCAACCGCCCGCCGCCGCCTAGCGTGGCCGTGCCGCAGCCGACCGTGCGGACCGCGCCGCCTCCCCCACCCGAAGCGTCCCTGACTGACACCGACGCGCTCCTCGCCGCCTACCTCGCCGAGGAGGCCGAGGGGCGTCCGCAGCTCCATGAGGAGCGGCCCTCGAGGCGGCTGGGGCTCCGCTTGGGCGACGCCCCGTCGTCGACCAACCCTGTGTCGACCAACGCGCGGGCTGCGGCGCAGGCCTTCAGTCGCGGCACGACCACCAATAACCCCATTTCGAGTCGCAGCTGGACGGGCAACGATCGCGACTCGTCGGTGGGCTCGAACGCGGGCCTGCGCTGGGGTGGCTCGAAGGGCAGCTCCCAAGGGCGCGACTCGTTCAGCGACATCCCGGGCCCCGAGCCGACGCCTTCGCCTCGCGCGGCTCCGTCGACCTCACCCTCGAAGCCCGTGGGTCGTCAGGCGACGGGCCCGGTCGTCGCCGTGACGCCGGTCAAGACGATGCCCCCGCCCGCCTTCGCGGCGACCCCGTCTGCGCCGGTCTCGAGCGGCCGCCAGCCCACCGTGCCCGTCGTCGCTCCACGCTCCGAGTCGGTGGCGAGCCGCCGCCTCGCGACAGGCCCGGTCGTGGCGCCGCCGATGTCCACGCCCGCGCCGTCGGCAGCCGTGGCTTCAGCGCCCGCGTCGTCAGCGCCCGCGGCGTCGTCGGGCAAGGCGCGCGCGGGGACCGCGGCGTGGTCGGCTCCGACGCGGCGAACCGGCACAGGAGACCTCCCGCCGTCGATCCCGGAGCCCGCTCCGCCCGAGCCCGCCATCATCGACGACAGTGAGCCTGTCTCGTCGGGGGTCGAGGGGCCGGTGTCGAAGCGAGCGAAGGCCGGCACCTCGACGTGGGGCAGTGCCAAGCGCGACAAACGCTGATCGGCGAGCCGCTGATCGCGCAGCGCTGGCTTCCTTCTTGAAACGCGCGAGGTGTGAAGCCGCGCGCCCAAGCCAGCGCAAGGTTCGCGTTCGCTGTGGCGTGCGCGACGGCGGCGCTCGCCTGCTCTCGCGCGGCCTTTGCGGACGACCCCGCAACGACTGCGCCGGTCACCACGGAAGCTGACGCTACCGAGGTCGAGCCCGTGCTCCGCACCGAGGTCATCCGTCGCGAGCAGATCGTCATCGAGGGCGGCACTCACCTGGGTGAGGCGCTCGAGCACGTTCCCGGCTTCTATCGGAGCGCTGCGGCAGGGTTGTTGATGGATGGGCTCGAGCTGCGCCGCGTGCTCGTGCTCGAGGACGGGGAGCGCGTCCTGCTCCATCACCCGTCCCAGCTCGCGCTCGCCGACACCGACCGCATCGAGATCGTTCGCGGACCGCTCTCCGCGCTGTCGGGCAGCGGCGCGGTGGCCGGCGTCGTTCACCTCCTCGGCGCACCGCCCACCGTCGATGGCTGGAGCGGCCTCGCGCGCCTCGAGGCGCGCCACCGCTGGGGCGGCTACCTCACGCGAACCATCAACCTCCGCGGCGCGGGGATGTGGGCCACCTTCGACGCCTCGCTGCTGTCGTCAGACAGCGTCCGCCCCGGTGATGAGCCCTCCCCATCGACGGTCCCCTCCACGAAGCGGCAGACCTTTGTCTTCCGCGCCGGCGCGCAGCTCACGCCTTCGCTCTACGCCGACGCGCGCTTTCGATATGCGCGCGTGACCGACGACGTCATCGAGGTCGACCTCGACTCGGAGGGACGCCGCGTCGTCGACGCGCCGGTGGAGTCCCACCGCATCAGCGCGCGCTTCCGGGCCGTCCTCGAGCTCGGCCGCGGCGCCGAGCTCGGGCTGTCGGCCGGAACACAGTGGCTGCTGTCGACGAACGCTCGCGACCCTCGCGGCACCCTCGAGCGCGAGGCCGAGTCCGCCCTTCACACGCTGCACAGCGTCGAAGCGACCGCCGCGTTCGGGCGTGGCGGTGCCTTGTCGGGCGCGCTCGGGATCCGCGCGGAGGTCGAGCGGCTCGCCAGCGATCTCGAGCTCCGAGAGCTCGCCGCCGCCGAGTCGAGCGCGGCTCGTGCGCCCGTCGATCCGATGAGCGTCGCGACCGGCGCCGCGTTCACCGAGGTCCGCTTCCGCCCGTTCGAATGGCTCGACTGGCTCTCGGGCGTGCGCGTCGAGGGCAGCTCGCGCTTCGGCCCGGCCCTCGCACCGCGTATGGCCGTCAAGCTCACGCCCAGCTCGTGGCTCACGGCGCGGGCACAGGTCGGGCGCGCCTTCCGCGCCCCGACGCCGCGTGAGCTCGGGGTGTACGCCTCGGCGTCGACCACGGGCCGCGTGCTCGGCTCGGAGCGCCTCGAGCCGGAGGCGTCATGGAGCGTGAGCACCGACATCGAGCTGTTGCCTCTCGCCGGCCTCTTCCTCGTTCGGGCGCGCGGCTACGCGACGTGGATCAGCGACGCGATCGAGCTCGCGCCGGTGACGCGCGCGCGCGCGCCGACCTTCCTGTACGAGAACATCGGCGAAGCGCGCGTCGTAGGGCTCGACGTCGAGGCGACGATCCGCCTCCGCGAGGACCTGCGCGCGAAGGTCGGCTACGCGCTCGTTCACGCGCGGGATCTCTCGCGCGACCTGCCGCTCCCGGGGCGGCCCCCGCACGGGGTGTGGGCCGGCGTCGACGCGACCCTGGCCTACGGCTTCACGCTCGACGCGCGGCTGCGAGCCGTGATCGGCGGGCGCGACGAGCTCATGGCGGGGGCGTCCGAGCCCACCTTCGCGCTCTTCGACCTCCGGCTCGCGAAGGCTTTGTGGGCTGGTGCCGAGCTCTACGCGGGCGCGCTCGATCTGTTCGACGTTCAGCCGAGAGGCGACCCGCTCCGAGACCTCAGGCCCGCCGAGGGGCGGACGATCTACCTCGGCTTGCGGTTCGCTTACCCGAGCGAGTCGCCCCCATGAGCGCCGGGCCCAGCTGCGCGCGAACGAACCCGACCGCGAAGCGCCGCGCGCGGTTCGGGGTCAACGTGGCCGTCGCGTAGGCGTCGACGAGGGCGCCGAGGTCGTCCAAGTACGGCGCACCGGGCCGCCCGACGCCGAGGGCCGACAGCGCGTCGTAGGCATCGAGCATGCGCTGCGCGAACGCCGACATGTCGTCCTGATCGTTCTCTGGATCGGGGCCGAGCAGGACGCCCATGCTGCCGATGTCGTCGAGCAGGCCCCGGGCGCGCGCCGCCATCTGCGATCGCTCCGCCTCACTCGGCGAGAGCGCCCCGCGCGCGCCGCCGAGGGCGTGACGCCGGACCTCGCCGATGCTCGCGAGCAGCTCTCCGCGCGTCTCCTGGGCTGCCGCGAGCAGCCGCTCTGGCAGGTCCCACACGACGACCCCCGCGTCGCCTTCATCCGACACGGCGAGGATCGCGGCGCTCTCGCTGCGGGCAGCGCCCATCGCCTGGAGCTCGACGGCCATCACCGTCAGCAACGCTCCGGTCGCCGCGCCGGTATCGCCCGTGTGCTGCGCCAGCTCGTCGAGCACGACGCCCTGCAGGAGATCGAGCGAGTCGGTCGACGCCTCATGAAAGGCGTTCATCCGGTAGGGCTCGCCGTTGAGATCCGGCAACAGCCACGAGAGCGATCCCGACGCCGGCGCGCGCGCGACGCGGCGCATCAGCTTGCCGAGCAGGCGGCCCGGCGTGGAGCCCTCGGGCGCCGCGGCCTCGACGGCGGCGAGTCGCGGCTTGCCCTTGCCACGCGCGCGGCGCGTCGTGCGCTCGAGCCGCACGAAGGCCGCGGCTTCGGCGGGGATGCGCGCGCCGTCGCGATCCTCCTTCGCGACCCAGCCGCGCTCGTCGAAGAAGGAGACCACGCTGGCGTCGAACGGAGAGTCGACGCCGCCGACGAACATCGTCACGTCGCCCCTTCCGGCGGCCCACGCCTCCGCCGCCGCCAGCGCCTCCGCGAACCCGCTGTGCCCTGACGGGAAGCAACGGGACGCGTCGAGCTGGATCGCCACGCCCGCCTTCGTCGCGACCTCGCTCAGCCACGCCGCGGCGGCGGTGCTGTCCATCGCGTCGGGTCGCGCCGCGGAGGGCAGCGCGACGAACGCGGGCCAGGGCCCGCGGCACCCTGCGGCCGCTTCGCGCAGGGCGGGCGCCGCGAGCGCCGCGAGCCGCTCCTTGCCCCGCACATCGACGCCGATCGCGAGGGCGCGCGCGATCCCCACGCGATCGCCTTCGCGATCCACGAACGGCGCGCCGCTCGGCTCGAGGCACTTGGCGCGGAGCGCGGTCGCCGTCTGCAGCGCCGAGACGCCGAGGTGTCCGTACGCCCCCGTCGCCACCAAGTAAGTCTCCGCGCGCGCTGTCAACGGATGGCAGTGTCGCGCGGGGCGCGCGTCGGCTCAAGGCTCACTATGTCGGCCTCGCTCGCACTGCGCTCTGGTGAAGCGCCGACCAGGGGTCGACTGAACCATTCCACGTCCGCTGATCGTCTTCTCACATTGACCAGACGTCGCGCGGTCCGTAGCGTTTTTTAATCGGTCCATTCGGGTCGCGACAACGCACCGGGCGCAGGTGATTCATGGCGGACGGGACAGCAGATCAAGCGACGAAATCCACCATCGAAGCGCGGCTCCAAGTGCCGGGCATCGAGGGCTTCGACCTCGTCGGCGCGCGAGTGTCCGAGGGCTTGAGCTCTCGCTCGTACGCTGAGGTCGAGGTCGCGAGCCACGAGGATCTCGACTGGGCGAGCGCGCTGCTGGCGGGCTGCACGCTCACGATCGAAGAGGTCCACTCGGCGACGCGCGCGCCGCTCAAGTCGCGCGCGTGGACGCTGAAGCTCGGAGAGGCTCGCTTCACCGAGCACACCGACAACTCGTTCCGCTACGTGCTGCGCTTGCACGATCCGCTCTGGCCGCTCGGCCTCGGCATGTCGACGCGCAAGTTCCGCAACCTCACCGCGCAGCAAATCGTCTCGCAGATCCTCAGCGAGGCGAACGTCCCTCACGAGTTTCGTCTCGTCCAGACGCTGCCGGTCCGCAAGTACACCGCGCAATATCGGGAGTCGAACCTCGCCTTCATCGAGCGGCTGATGGAGTTCGAGGGCGTCTACTACCAGTTCGAAGAGGACGGCACCGTCCTCTTCGCCGACGCGTCGCAGTCTGCCGAGCGGCTCCGCGACGGCGCCCCCTACAAGCTGATCGAGGCGTCGCAAGGGATGGCGCGCGGCGACGTCGGGCTGCACGAGCTTCGCCGCGGCGCCCACGTCAAGACGGGGCGGGTCACCCTCGGTGACTACAACTGGAAGAAGCCGACGGTGAAGCTGCGCGAGGCGGCGTTCGGCGAGCGAGACTCCCAGTACGAGCGCTACGAGTTCTTCGCCGGGTACCGCGAGCCCGATCAGGGCAAGCGGCTGGCGAAGCTGCGCACCGAGGCGCACCGCGCCGAGGCGAGCTACCTCGACGGGCGCGGCAACGAGACCGCATTCGCGCCCGGCCGAGGCTTCGCGATCGACGGCGGAGCGGTCGGCGACATCGCGGGTGAGTACCTCGTCGTCCGGCTCGAGCACGGGTTCACCAACGGCGACTTCGCCAAGGGCCGCGGCGCGACCGAGGAGTCGAAATACGAGAACCGCTTCCGCGCCATCGTCCTCACGACCCCCTTCCGCCCCATCCCCAAGACCCAGCGACCTCACGTCGCCGGCTCCCACACCGCGATGGTCCGCGGTCCGGGCGGCGAAGAGATCCACACCGACAAATACGGTCGCTTCCGCGCCCAGCTCCACTGGGATCGTGAGGCCGTCGGGACCGATGAGGACTCGCGCTGGATCCGCCTCATGCAAGAGACGTCCAGCTCGATGGTCATCGCGCGGACGGGCTGGGAGGTCATGGTCGGCTACATCGACGGCGACCCCGATCGTCCGATCGGCCTGGGCCGCAGCATCAACGGCCAGATGGCGCCGTCGTACGGCCAGCCGGGCAACAAGAACATGATGTCCATCAAGACTCCGAGCTCGCCGTCGACCGGCGGCTTCAACGAGATCAAGATGGACGACTCGGGCGGGTCGCAGCACATGAGCTGGCGCGCCGAGAAGGACTACGACGCCGAGATCAAGAACGACAAGACCGAGAAGGTCGGCCACGACGAGACGCACGACATCACCAACGACTTCAAGCGCGAGATCCACGGCAACCAGTCGGTGACGATCGGCGCGAACGACACGCACAAGTACGACGCGCAGAGCGAGCTCAAGGTGAAGGGCAACCGCTCGGTCAAGGTCGGCGGCAGCGAGTCCGTCGACGTCGGCGGCGGCGAGCAGATCACGAGCACGAAGGGCGAGAGCGAGAAGGTCGGCGCGGTACGGCTCAACGTCGTGGGCAGCTTCAAGATCCCCGACTTCAAGAACCTCGCCAAGCAGGCGCTCCAGGGCCTCAACCCGCTCTCGGGCATCGAGGCGATGGTCAAGGACCCGCTGAAGGGGCTGCTCGGCGGCGCAGACCTGGGCTCGCTGTTCAAGGACGTGAAGAGCGTCGATGACGCGCTCAAGCTCATCCAAGACCCGGCCAAGCTGGGGAGCATCGCGCAGAGCTACCTGCAAGGTGCCGTCGGCGGGCAGGTGTCGAGCCTACTCTCGCTCAACGGCTTCGTGTCCTCGCCCGACAAGCTCGAGGGCGCCGGTGGGTTCTTGCCGAGCGTCGACCAGCTCAAGAACATGTTCTCGGCCGAGTCGCTCCAGGCCGGCCTGACCTCGAAGCTCGAGGGGGCGCTCAACACGGCGACCGGCGGCCTGCTCGACACCTTCTTCCCCAAGGGACAGGACGACAAACGCGAGTTCAAGCTCGGCTGGGATCAGGTCGACAAGCTGATCGACATGTTCACCATCGGCGGCGTCTCGAAGACCGCGCAGTCGTCGATCCGGGTCATGGTGGGCGGCGCCAGCATCCGCGCCTCGCTCGGCAAAATGGAGTGGGGCTCCAAGGTCGCTTGGCTCGAGACGATCGGCGGCCTCAAGTACACGAAGACGCCCGTCGGGGTCGATCAGGACGTCGAGAAGCACATGCAGGTGACCGTCCTCGGCAAGGCGAAGCGCAACGCCAAGGAGACGATCAACATCCGCAGCGACGGCGCCAGCAGCATCGACGTGAAGATGACGGCCACTTACAAGAGCAAGCTCATCGAGATCAAGGGAGTCGACGAGCTCACGGTCGAGGCTTCCAGCGAGCTGGTGCTCGACGGCGGCGGCACCACGATGACGATGAAGCCCGGCAGCGTCGTCATCAAGGGCCCGCTCTTGAAGGTCGACGCGAAGGAGGCCTTCCTCATCGGCAACCTTCTCCAGGTCAGCAAGTAGAGGCGAGGCGACTATGGCGAACTCGAGCAAAGCTGTCTCTCTTGCCGAAGACCTGATCGCGGGCGCCCCCAAGGAGCGGGTCGAGGCGAGCCTCGGCTCCCTCGGCGCCGTCGCGCTCGTCTCGCTCAAGGGCGAGGAGGGTCTGTCCACGCTCTTCACGTTCGAGGGTAGGGCTCGCGTCCCCGTCTCACCGCTCCGCGGTGGGGCGGGCGCGGTCAAGCCCGACCGCGTCGTGGGGGACGTGACGACGATCACGATCCGCGACGTGTGGGGCTCCGAGCGCACCATCACCGGCGTCGTCAGCGAGGCCGAGGTCCTGCCTCACGACATGGGTGACGCGACGGTGCGCTTCGTCGTCCGGCCCGACATGTTCCGGCTGACGCTCGGCCGCACGGCGCGCACGTTCCACGACCAGGACGCCGTCGAGATCGTTCGAGAGGTGCTGTCGAAGGCTGGCGTGAACGCCCGCTTCGAGGTCGGCGAGAGCTACGCGAAGCGCGAGTACACCGCGCAGTACCGGGAGAGCGACTTCGACTTCGTCTCGCGCCTGCTGGAGGAAGAGGGCATCTACTACTGGTTCGACCACGCGGCCGAGTCTGTGCTCGTCATCGCCGACCACTCCCCCTCCGCTCCGGATCTCGACGACTCCAAGTGGCGCGCCGACGGTCCCTCGGGAGCGTTGATCGACTACCACCCCGAGACCGGGCTCTCGTCGCCACGCTCGTTCGTCCGAGAGCTCGGCGCGCGGCCGCGCGCGCTCGCGTCCAAGTTCTCGCTCGGGTCGTTCGACTTCGCCCGCCCAAACTTCAAGGTTCAGTCCTCGGCGGGCGGCGGCGGCATCGAGTTCTACGACGCCCCCGGCGCCGGGGTCACCGACCCCGCCACGCTCGCGCGGCACGCGAAGGTGTTCTCGGAGCGAGCCAAGGCGAACGCCGCGGCCGTGAAGGGCACCTCGCCGTCGGTGAGGCTCGCGCCGGGCCGCGCCTTCGAGCTCACCGGCCATGCCTTCGGCAGGCTCGACGCTCGCTTCGTCGTCACCAAGGCGTCCTTCTCGATCGACAACGTCGGCTTCCTGGCAGGCGACGGCAAGCCCATCGACATCACGTTCACCGCGCTGCCCGCAGACGTGGCCTACCGGCCCCTGGCCGTCACGGCGGCGCCGAAGCACCCAGGCCTGCACTCGGGCGTCGTGGTCGGCCCCAAGGGAGACGAGGTCTACCCGGACGGCGCCGGGCGTGTCCGCCTGATGCAGCACTGGGACCGCGAGGGCACGGGCGACGAGAAGGCGGGGCGCTGGGTGCGCGTCGCCCAGCGCGGCACCGCCGGCTCGATGCTCATCCCCCGCATGGGGTGGAACGTCCTCAGCATGGGCGAGGAGGGCTCGGTCGACCTGCCGATGGTGCTCTCACGCACCTTCGACGCAGAGCACCCGCCGCCCTACGCCCTGCCAGAGAACAAGACCCGCGTCGCGTACCGCACCGCCACGACGCCCGGCGGCGGCACCTTCAACGAGATCCGATACGAGGACAAGAAGGGCCAAGAGGAGATGTTCATCAACGCCACGCGCGACATGAACGTCCGGGTGAACGACACGAAGGGCGAGATCGTCCACGGCACGATGCTCCACACGGTCGGTAACGACCACACCCTCACCGTGGGCGGCACGTACGACGTCCACATCGACAAGAACCAGACCTATTCGGTCGGCGCCAACCAGAGCGAAAAGGTCGCCGGCGAGCGCCAGAAGCTGGTCGACGGCAACGAGTCGATCCAGATCGGCGGCTCGAGGAACCTGAAGACGGGCGCCACGCTCGAGACCGCAGCCAAGAGCCGAGCGCTGAAGGTCGGCGCGGCCAACATCACGGCGACGTTCGGGCCCATCCAGAACCAGAGCCGGATGATCAACACGATCGTCGGCGGCGCGGTCGTGAAGGCGACGCCCCGCAAGATGACCGAGGTCGTCGGCTCGACGGTCGATGCCAGCACGGTCGTCGGCTACCTGCCGTCCCAGGCGGGGCAGGCGTTCGGTCTGTTGCAGAAGGTGCCCGGCGTCTCGGACGCGATCGCGAAGGCGACCGCGAAGGTCGGCATCAGCGTCCAGACCATCGGCGGGATGAAGATCGAGAGCGGCCTGACGCGCAAGATCGAGGTCCAGAAGACCTACAAGGAGCGCATCATCGCGGGCCTCGACTTCGTGTCGAAGGTGCTGTCCGACACCGCCGCCGAGGTCTTCGACTTCAAGGCGAACAAGCTCGAGGCGACCGCCGACGAGACGCTCACCATCACCAGCGACAAGAAGGTCGTGCTCAAGTGCGGGTCGACCATCTTGACGGTGACGAGCGAGGGCGAGACCGGCATCAAGCTCGAGTCGCCCGAGGTCCAGGTCACGGGGGCGCCGAAGATTCAGGTCCTCGGCTCATCCAAGGTGCACACGAACCGCTGAGGAGCTGCTCATGACGATGCGCGACGTGTTCACGTTCAGGCCCGAAGACCCCTACGAGTACTTCTTCGTCCTCGGCAAAAATTGGTACCCGGCGCGCGAGGTCCGCGGCCGAGAGGGCCTGAGCCTCCCGTTCCGCTTCGAGATGCGGTTCCGCTTCCAGCGCGACGAGTTCGCGCCCCCGGACGAGCTGGTCGGCGACGAGGGCTCGCTGGTCGTGTCCCGCGGCGGCATCGTCCTGCGCCGCCTCAAGGGCGTCGTCAGCGACTGCTCCGTCAGCGCGACCGCGAACGGCAACCCCGAGCTGATGCTCGTGCTCGAGCCTCGCCTCGCGCTCATGCGCGAGCAGTCGGACTACCGGGTCTTCCGCAACAAGACCGTCCCCGAGATCGTGGTGGAGGTGCTCGAGGCCCAAGGCGTGACGACGGCGCTCCGGCTCCGCGACACGTACAAGCGCCGGCCCTACACCGTCATGTACGACGAGACCCTGCTCGACTTCGTTCATCGCCTGCTGGAGGACGAAGGCATCTTCTACCTCCCCGGAGAGGTGCTGGAGGACGACGCGGACGACGCCGTCGATGTCATCCTCGGCGACGGCATCCACGCGTACGAGCCGCTCGAGGGCGACGACGAGATCCTCTTCAAGTCGACCGCCGGCCTGCAGCGGCCCGAGGAGGGCATCTTCGACGTCAGCCGCGCCGCCAAGATGCGCCCCGGTAAGGTGAGCCTGCGCGACTGGAACCTCGAGAGCCCCTCCGCGCCAATGGACGTCAGCGCCGACCTGCCGAAGTACGACGAGGACACGATCCACGGCCCCGAGTACTACGACTACCCCGGAAAATACGAGCTTCCCACCGAGGGGCAGCGCAAGGCGAGGCTCTTCGCCGAGGCCTTCGCGTGCGCGTCGATGCGCATCCGAGGGCGCTGCGACACGGCGCGGCTGATGATCGGTCGCACGCTCAAGCTCATCCCGGACGAGGCGTTCGCCGCTCAGGGCATCCAGATGGAGGAGCTCACCATCGTCGCGCTCGACCACGCCTACCGGCGCGCCTCGGAGGACGGCGCGCAGGGAGGCACCAAGGTCGACGTGCGCCTCGAGGCCTTGCCGATGGGCGTGACGTTCCGGCCCGAGCGCAAGACGCCGGCTCCGATGATCACGAACCCCATCACCGGCGTGGTCACCGGCCCCTCGGGCGAAGACATCTACTGCGACGAGCTCGGTCGGGTGAAGGTCCTCATGCAGTGGGACCGCTACCAGCCGCCCGACGAGAACTGCTCGCACTGGATCCCCGTCCTGCAGGACAACACCGGCACCTCGAGCGCCATCCCCCGGATTGGCTGGGAGGTCGTCGTAGCGTTCGTCGACGGCGATCCGGATCGGCCCTTCGTGCTGGGGCGGGTGTACAACGCCGCGGACGTGTTCCCCGAGGCGCTGCCCGCCGGGAAGACGAAGAGCGCCCTTCGCAGCCTCTCGTCGCCGGGGCGCGACGGTCACAACGAGATCTGGCTGGAGGACGCGGCGGGCCGTGAGCTCATGAGCCTCCAGGCCGAGAAGGACCAGAACGTGGTCGTGGCCAACGACAAGCGCGAGAGCGTCGGCAACATCGAGGAGAACAGCGTCGTCCTCGACGAGACCATCGTCATCGGCAACAACAACACCGTCACGATCGCGAAGCAGCAGGTCCTCGCGGTCGACGGGAACCAATCGATCTCGGTAGGCGGCTCGCGGTCGCGCAAGGTGGCTGGCGCCGAGCAGAGCACGGTCGCCGGCTCCAAGAGCACGACCGTCGGCGGGTCGCACATCCGCAAGATCGGCGGCTTCGACAACGCCGCGCTCGCCAAGAGCCTGAAGGAGTCGACGGGCGGCGTGGAGATCGAGGCCTCGCTCAAGGAGAACTCGACGAACGCCGAGCTGCTGCAGACGCTGACCGTCGGTGGCGCGGTCGTCGAGGTCGCCGGTCAGGGCAAGGAAGAGAAGAGCGAGATGATCCGCCTCGAGACGATCGGGGCGCTGCTCGTCACCAACGCGAAGACCAACATCGACATGAAGGCCGTCGTGAAGCGCGCGACGACCGTCATGAGCAACCTGACCGCCACCATCACCGACTCGATCCAGCTCGTCGCCGACAAGGTCTTCAAGGGCAGCGTGCAGACCGGCGCGGTTACCGGCAAGACGGTGATCAACATCACCGTCGGCGACAACATCGTCGTGATCGACGCCAACGGCGTGACGATGTCGAGCAAGAAGAACATCGAGATCACGGCGACCGGCAAGAATGACCTCGTCGGTGACGAGGTCAGCCTCAACTAGCAAGGGAGCGAGCGATGGGTTCGACGGTCTCCGCCAACGGCAAAGTGGTCGCTACGTCGACGAGCGGCCATTTCGCGACGAGCGTTCCGGGCGACATGCGGCTCGTGGGCCAGAAGGTCCCGACCCTGCTGCCCAACTTCGTAGAGTCGAAGAAGATCTACACCGCCTACCCCGCGCTCACGCGCTTCGGGTCGGGCCTCATCTGGGTCGAGGGCACGAAGGCGGGCCCGAAGAGCGACCCGATCGACACCTGGCCGGGGGTGGTCATCCCCTCGGCGATGAACAGCTACGCGACCAGCAAGCCTGGCTCGGGCTCGAACAACGTCTACGCCGAGGCGAAGCGGGTCTACTGCTTCACCCACGACACGCTCCAGAACGAGGGCAACTCGAGCGGCAAGCTGCTCGACAAGCCGCTCATGGTGATGGGCAACAACTCGGGCAAGGGCGAGGGCGAAGGCCAGTCGCTGCTCGACGGGGACGGCAACAGCGACTCCGACGGCGAGGGCGAGGGCGAGGACGGCGACAGCGACGAGAGCGACGACAAGGACAAGAAGGACGAGAAGGGCCCCGAGGTCAAGGAGCCGTGCACGCTCGTATCGGCGAAGGTCACCGAGGGCTCGCGCGAGCAGAGCCAGGTGGACAATCACACGGCGTACCTGCAGATCGAGGGCGGCGCGGCGATCGAGTTCGCCGGCGAGATCAGCGAGCCGTGCAACGAGCAGCACCCGCTGTGGAACATCGACGGCTCCGAGCACAAGGAGATGAAGGTCGCGAAGCGGCCCACCAACGGCACGATGCACTCGATCGCGTCGCAGCACATCGCCGTCTGGGACATGCTGCGCGTCGCCAACACCGATCCGAAGTCGTTCGTCGGCGAGTTCAACGCCCACCACGGCACCGAGCGCCGCGTGGTGCACGTCTTCCCGAAGGCGCAGACCGAAGGCCTGAAGAAGCAGATCTTCAAGGGCTTCGAGCCCCAAGATTTCGTCAAGAAGTTCAAGAAGTACGCGAGCTTCATCGGGGACGTGAAGATCAAGGCGCTCAACCTCGACGCCACGGTCAACGTCAAGTGGGCGGCCGACGACGCGAAGAAGTGGCGCATGCGCTGCGAGCTCGACATCGGCCTCTCCGGGACCATCTTCGAGCTCGCCTACAAGGAGTATTTCGATCTCACGATCCTCACGGGCATCCCCGTGGTGGGTCAGATCCTCGCTGCCCTGTACGCGGTCAACAAGGCGATCCGCGCCTGGAACGAGAAGGTCGTCAACAACGTCGCCGACCTCATCTCCTGGATCCCCTTCTGGGGCGACGACTGGTCGGAGAAGGCGCGCAAGTGGACGCTGCCGACGATCCCGCTGCCGCAGGCGTTCGTCGACCTGAAGATCGGGCTCACCGCGAAGGTCAGCTTCAAGATCATCAAGTTCCACGCGATCACCCCGTACACCTCCGCCGCGGAGAAGAAGTGGCACGTCGCCAAGGGTGAAGGGACCGAGCTCGGCTCGTTGACCGGGTCGATCGACTTCGCCGTCGGTCTCTCCCTCGGCAACGACAAGACCCTGTTCGAGGCAGGCGGCGAGGTCCGCGCCAAGGCCGAGCTCGAGGGCAAGCTCATCATGTGGAAGGTGACCATCACCCTCAAGCCGGTGAAGCTCTCGGGCAAGCTGTACTTCAACTACGATCTGCTGCGCCTCGTGCCGTGGGTCGCGACCCAGAAGGAGCGCGACAAGCTGAAGGAGTCGCTCGGCAAGTTCGGCCTGAACCCGGTCGGGAAGCTCGAGAAGCCCCTGTTCGACTTTGAGCTTTCCCCCGAGATGGTCCTCTGGGAAAAGCAGCTGGCGTGAGCGACGAAGAGCCGGTCCGGTACACCCTCGACGCGATCTTCAACGATGTGCCCATCGTCGTTCTCTGGAACGACTGGCCCATCGTCCAGAGGCAGACGTCCGGGACGCAGTCGAACCTCTTGAACCCGTTCGTGGTCGAGGGGGACAACGTGCTGCGCGTGCTCGCGGGGCCGGTGACCGAGCTCGGCAGTCAGTTCATCGGCGTCGGGCTCTTCAAGTGGGACCCGGGCTCGGACGTGCGGCAGACGATCTTCCAGGTCGAGTGGACGCCGCGCTTCGGCTACACGAAGGACGGATACCACGAGGTCGCGCGCCACGTCGTGCACGCCCGCAAGGCCTTTGGGCGCTGGCGTTGGGAGGACGCGAAGCCGTTCCGTATCGAGGACGAGCCGACCCTCAAGGTCGAGGTGCTCAAGCTTCGCGACGCCCTCAAGGCGAAGGACATCGACGGGATGATGTCGAGGAGCCGCCTCAAGATGGCCGAGATGGGGCGCGCGACGGGGCGCCACGGCGGGGCCGTCGAGGGAGTGCAACGCGAGATGCTGCGCACGATGTTCGATGGCGGCGCTCACGTCTTCCCGTGGAACGAGGACGACCTGCGCTTCCGCTCGGGAGCGCAGGGCAGGCTGGTCAGGGTGTTCCTGGAGGACGGCTCCGAGCCGCTCTCGTTCATGGCGGGCGACAACATGGTAGAAGTCCCGCTCGTGTACAGCCACTTGGACAGCGGGTTCGAGCTCGTTCGGTGATCGCGTGATCCCTCTGCGATTCGTGATCCAGCTGGCTTCGAAGGACGTCGCGGCGAGGCTGCGCGTGAACCGTTTCGTCGTGGCGTCGGCCAGCGGGCTTTCGCCCGCCGCGACCGCGAAGCACATCGGGACGTATCTGGTCCGAGGCAAGAACACGTTCGAGCTCGAGGGGACGCTGCTCACGCCCACCGGGGAGGGGCCGCGCGTCCTCGAGCTCGCGCTTCACGGAGCCGGCGGCGACGCGCCGCTGTCCGACGCGACGCTCATGCTCGCGTACAGCCTCACCGAGAACGAGGTGCCACCTGGCGATGGGCCGCACACGCTGCTGTCGCACTCGCTGGGCCTCGGCTCGGACGCCGATCGCAAGCACGCCTGGGACGACGGACGAGAGGTCGCGAAAGAGGACGCGATCGCGTTCGCGGCCGAGGGGCTCGAGGTGTGCAGGAAGGCGCTCTTCGCGAAGGAGCCAGCCGCGCTGGCCGCGCTCGTCGGGCTCCACACGAAGGATCACGCCGCCCTGCTCGGCATCCCCGAGGAGGAGGCGACCCTCGACATCGTCGGCGACGCGATCCAGCTGACCGGCGCCGCGGACCGGCGGGTCGAGATCGCCTCGGTGACCGACCTCGCGCCCGAGGTGCTGCTGTCGGGCCGCGCGGTCCACGTCGCG
The DNA here is from genome assembly GCA_016719945.1 of Polyangiaceae bacterium. GTDB lineage: Bacteria > Myxococcota_A > Polyangia > Polyangiales > Polyangiaceae > Xiheicaenibacterium. The sequence goes on from JADJYE010000038.1 coordinate 201,127, forward strand.
ACGAAGTTCGGCGGTCCTCCCATCGTGGTGAGCGCCGCGAAGTCGAAGCTGGGCGTCTACCCGACCTTCTCGTCGATCGACGGAAGGCCCACCCTCGTGCGGTGGTCGTGAGCGAGGCTCGCCGCATCGGGGCGGACGCGCGCCGGGTCGCGGTCGTTCAGGCCGAGGGCCCTGCCGAGCACCGTGGCTTGCGCGCGCTCGCCGGGGTCGCTCCCTTCGAGCGTGACGGCGAGAAGCTGGTGTCGATCGTCGTTCGGCTCGACCTCGTGCTCGCCGAGGGCGGCGAGCTCTTCGCGGAGGCACGACCGGTCTCGCCGCGCGCCATGCAGCCCGACGTCCCGATCGATCCCCCAGACCCCTCCGGGGAGCTGCTGCGCTACGCGAGCGACTTCGCGCTGTTCAAGGAGTCGCTCGATCTCGTCATCGTGGGCCACGCGCGGGGACCGGCCCCAGCGGAGGTGATCGAAGGCGGCGTCGATCTGCTGCAAGGCGACGCGGTCGTGTTCACGGGCGCGTTCTCCGCTCGCGCGGGCGGCCCGACCCCAGCGATCCCGCTGCGCGCGCCCTACCTCGCGCCGTTCGTCGCCGGGGCGGCCTCGCGCGTCGCGCCCGCGGCGGAGCCGAGGCGGTTCGCGGCGGGCAAGGCCACCGGCCTCGAGCCCACGACGTTCCAGGCGGCGGAGCCAGGGTGGCGGGCGAGGCCGGGATCGATCACGCCCGACGCGACGCTCCGCTTCCGCGGGCTGTTCGGGTCCCAGGAGGCGAAGGTCGCGTTGCCGGGGCTCGAGCCCGTCGTGACGGCGGATCTCGAGGGGCTCGAGGGGCTCAGCGTGCCGCTCTCGCTCGACACGATCTGGATCGACGTCGACGAGGGCGTCGGCGCGATGTCCTGGCGCGGCGTGATGCCGACGCCCGACGGCAAGCGGATCGACCGCTTCGTCCTCTCGCTCGAGCGAGCCAGCTCCCCCCGGGACGAGGCCACGCGCCTGGCAGACACTCAGCGCGGCACGGTGCGCTACGCGTGGACGGAGGACGACGCGGCGAGGGGCACACCCCCGCCCGAAGAAGACAACGTCCTCACGTACCACAAGGAGATGACGTGGAGCGAGGTCGCCCCCGATCCGCGCATCTCCATCGAACAGTATGCGGCGGTGTCTGCCGAGCTCGCCGAGCGACCGAAGGAGCGCGGCGAGGTACTCGCGAAGCACGGCTTCGACGACGAGCGCTTCATGGTCGAGGAGCGCGCGTGGCTCGAGCGCTTCGCCGCCAACGCCGTTCAAGGCAAGGGCGAGCTGGCTGCGTACTACGGCGATCTGTTCATCGCAGCGCAAGACGCGCTGACGACGCCGGAGGAGGAGCGGCTCACGCTCCGCGACTACGCGGGCCTCCGGGCCGAGCTCGACCGCTCGGCCGATCCGACCGTCCCGCTCGATCGCGCGGAGGTCACGCTGGCGCAGTTCATGAGGCTCGAGCGCCGCTGGACGACGCGCGCCGACGCCGATCCGGCGGTTCAAGCCGAGCTCGATGCCTTGCTCGAGGAGCTCGGAGGGGACGTCGATCCGCTCGAGGCCGTCACCCGTGCGATCGAAGAGGACGACGGATGACGCGAGGCCCGCGGGTAGTCGTGACCGCGGTCGGCGTCTGTTCACCTCTCGGGCGCTCGGCGAGGCTGTTCGCCCTCGGTCTTCGCGCGGGGCTCACCTCGCTCAAGTCGATGGCCGTCGGCGCGCGTCGCGTCCGCGTGGCTCCCGCCGCGAAGGTCGACGACGGTGCTTCGCTCGACGAGCGGCTCGCCGCGGTCGCCGCGCCGGCGCTGGCGGAGGTGACGGCGCGCCTGGCGTCCCCCGTGCCGCTGATCTGCGCCGTGCCCGCCCTGCCTACCAACGCGCCGCCAGAGCTGTCCCTCGACCCGGCGGCCGCGCTCTCGCTCGCGCGCCGTCAGAGCGGCGCAGAGGTCGATCTGTCGCGGACCACGTTCGTCGCGGGGGCGAACACCGCCACGATCGCCGCGTTCGCGCGGGCGCTCGACGCGCTCGGCGCCGAGCGGGGCCTCGACGCGATCCTGGTCGGCGCGATGGACTCGTGGCTCGTCGAGCCGCGGCTCTCGGCGCTGCTGGAGCAGAAGCTCGCGCGCGCCGAGGGGGAGCTCGCGCGCTCGCGGCGCGGCGCGCTCGTGCCCAGCGAGGCCGCGGTGTTCGTGCTCCTCGAGCGTGAGCGCACGGCCCACGCCGCCGGTCGACGCGCGCTGGCCGCGATCGTCACCAGCGAGCTCACGCGACGCGCCGAGAAGGACGCTGCGGCTCCGCTGCTCGCCGCGATGCTGGGCAAGCTCGCGGCGGGCACGCCTCGCGCCTGGCTCATCAACGACGTGAACGGCGAGTCGCGGCGCGCGGACACCTGGGCCGCAGCGGCGCGCGACGCACGTGACGCGTCGGGCTCGATCCGCATGGCGACGATCCTCGAGGAGGTGTCGTCGCCGGCACGCGACGTCGGGGACGCAGGCGCCGCGACCGGCGCCCTCGGGGTTGCCCTCGCTGCGACGCTGTTCGGCGCGGGAGCCGGGCCGGAGGAGGCCGCGATCATCGGGGTCTACGACGCGGGCGCGGTGGGGGGCCTCCTGCTCGAGCGCGCCGGCGAGCCCGACCGCTCCGCCGCTCAGCCGGCCGCGCCGAGCAGCGCCGGGTCGAGCGAGCTCGCGCTCACGTTCCGTGTGCTCGAGTCCGCGCTCAGGTCGTTCCGCGCCGTCGAGCACCGCCTTCACCCCGCGCGTCGCAGCCCCATCCTCGACGCGACATTCGCGCTGGGGACGCGGCTCGCCGCGCTCGAGGACGAGGAGTTCCCCGCGGTCGACCTGTTCGATGCGGTGGACCTCACGTGCCGTGAGCTCGGCGTGGCGTGTGAGCGCGCGAACCGCAGCGAGGAGCGCAGGGGCCGCGCCGCGGAGCCGACCGTGAAGGACCTCGAGCGGCTCGGGCGCGAGATCGCAGAGGTCGTGAGGGAGCTGCGCGTGTCGTCGCCCGAGCCCCCCGAAGAGGTGACGACCCCCCCGCCGGGCCCCGTCCCGACGCTGGTGTCGCGGGGCGTCCCCTTCGAGCTGCCGATCCCGTTCACCGCCATCCCTCGCGCGCCGAAGGCCAGCGCACCGGAGCAAGAGGTCGATTTCGAGGACGAGCTCGAAGGAGGAGCCCGGGTCATCCCAGGCGGGCGCCGCGCTCCCGCCGCCGCCCGCCCCGCCCGAGCCGAAGGGGCCGCACGTCGCGACCGCCGTCGAGTGCCTCGACTCCATCGCGCGCCTCTGGCCGCTCCGCACCCCGCGGTCGGACGGCAGGTGGACCCGCGCCCTGAAGGACGTCGAGGCGCGCCTGCTCACGCAGCTCGACCTCCTCTTCGCGCTGTCGGAGCCCTTCGACACCAAGCCAGCGCCCCCGCTCTTGCGGGACGAGGCGCTCGATCTGTTGCCGCTCGTCCGGCGCAGCGAGAGCTCGATGGAGCCGGGCCGGACCTTCGCGGACACGCTCGTGCTCGCGTGCGCCAGGGACCCGCGGCTCGTGCGGGCAGCGGTCTGGGGCGCGCGCGGCGTGAGCGTGGATCTCTACGAGGCCTACGCCGATGCCCTCGCGCTCGGGGTCTCGCCGCACGTGGACGACGCCGTGGCCGAGCTGTGCCTGGAGGACGACGAGCGCATCGTGTCGCTCGCCCTCGACGTCGCTTGGCGCAGGCGCGCGGTCACGGTTGGGCCGGTGCTGACGTGCCTCTACCACGCGTCTCCAGCCATCCGGCTGAGGGCTGCGCGCGCGCTCGGAGCGAGCCAGCACGCTGAGGCGGCCGCGAAGGCGCTCGACGCGCGGCTCGCCGTCGAGCGAAGCCCGTCGGTGATCGCCGCGATCCTCGAGTCGATGGTGCGCCTCCACGCGCCGCACGCCGACGAGCACGTCCACCGGGCGCTGGTCGAGCTGGTGAGGCTCGGCGCCGAGGTCGACGACGAGCATCGCGAGGCCCGCCTCACCCTCGGCAAGCTGAGCGCGGCCATCGGTCGGGTCCACGACGTGAACGTGTTCGTGGGCGCCTCCACGCACGCCCGCGAGATCGAGTGCCTCGGGTGGTTCGGGAGAGCGACGGTCCTCGGTCCGCTCGTCGACACGCTCGCGGCGCGCGCGAAGGACGATGGAATCCCGCAGGCGTGCGCCCGCGCGCTGGCTCGCATCACGGGGCTCGTGCCCGAGAGCACCCCGCGCGGGCCTCGGCTCGTCGACGGGAAGCTCACGACGGTCGACGACGAGCGGCTGCTCCTCGATCCCAACCTGTGGCGTGCCCACTTCGCGGCCCATGGTGAGCTGCTCTCCGCGAGCTCCAAGCTGCGGTTCGGCCGCAATTTCTCGGTCGGCGAGGCGATCACCGAGCACCTCGCTGACGGGGTGCGCGTCCGTGATCGCGCCTTCACCTCGGTCGAGATCGCCTTCAACGCCCAGCGCGCGTTCACCGCCCTCGACGAGTCGGGCTGGGTCGAGCCGCAGCTCGCCGCCCTCGGGAGGAGCTCGTGAGGGTCTTTCCGCTCGCGCCGCTGGGCGTCGGCGCGTTGTTCTTCCGTGACCCCACGCCGCGGCTCGCGCTCGTCGTGAAGTCCGCGCTGCGCATCGCCGCCGAGCCCTCGCCCACGCTCTCTTCGGCGGGCGTGGTCGCGCCGGTCTCTCGCGAGATCAGCGACCCGGGCGGCTCCGGCGCGCTGCTGCGCGCCAACGATTTCGTGCCTCGCAAGGCGCGCGGCGAGATCCTGATCGTGGGCAGCGCGCGGGCCGCGACCGCCACGCTCTCGATCCCTGTCGCGGTCGGGCTGGGCCTCGGCGCTCGCAAGCAGGCGCTGGCCTTGTCGACGAGCCCGACGACGGTGATCCGGCTCGCGCCGGGCTCGGTCAGGAGTGAGATCGGGGAGCCCTCCGGGCTTGGGCCGATCGCGTCTCTGCCGATGACGCCTTCAGCCGCGCGCGACGAGCGCGAGGCGTGGTGGTCCGAGCGCTGGCTCGAGGTGGCGTCGGCAGAGTCCGGCGAACGGTTCCAGGCCGCGCCCATGGATCAACAAACGTTCGAAGAGCTCGGGCCTGGCTCGCCGTTGACGCTTCAGAACCTGGTCGCGCCGGGCGGCTCGCTGGCGGTCGCGCTCCCTGCGGCGTGGCCTTGGCTTTGGCTCGTCGAGCGCGGGCTCAACCTCGAGTCCGCGAGGCGCCTGAGGCTGCGCCTCGACACCGTCTTCGTCGACACCGATCGTGCCTCCGTGGAGCTCGGCTTCCGGGCCGAGCTCGAGCTCGGCTCCTTGTCGGGGTATCCGGACATCGTCGTGGGCCTGGGCCGAGGCTTCGAGCCTCCTTCGGTCCCCGAGGTCGAGGCGCTGCTCGCGTCGACGCAGCCGGTGGCGGCGAGCGAGGCCTGGACGAGTGCGGTCGTGGTGACCGCGTCGAGCGGTACGCTCGCGCCGCCCGCGCCGAACGACGAAGACGACGACTCGCCGCCGACCCTGTCGGAGCTCGTGACCGTCCCTGGGGCGATCTCTCCTGCTGCACGGGGAGCGTCGCTCGTCAGAGGAGGCACCCTTCCACCCGGGCCTCTCGGCGTCGAGCCGACGCTGGACGACGACACCTCCGATCGCCCCACGCAGCATCCTCCGGCGCGGGCTGCGCAGCAGGGCGACGACGAGGACGACGACGACCGACCCACGCCGCCTCCGCGGCGCGCGATGGAGACGGAGGCGCCACCGCCGTCGCTCGAGGCCACGCAGGACGAAATCGAGGACGGCGACGGTCCGCGCTCGGGCACCGCGCTGCACGTGATGTCGCCCGCGCGGGCGGCGCTGCCGTTCGCCCGAGGGGGCGCGGGGCTGAGCGAAGCAGACGACGTCGTGGGCACCGGGACCGTGATGGGGGCTCAGAGCCCCGCCGCCGGCGCGCTGCCGTTCGGGTCGAAGCGCGAGACGCAGATCCCACCTCCCTCGCCGGCGTCCACCTCGGGTCAGGCCCTGCCGTTCGCGCATCGATCGGACACGATCCCGCCGGCGCCCATGGAGGATCCGGTCGGCACGGGCACGGTGCTCGGGGGCAAGAGCCCCGTCGCTGGTGCGCTCCCGTTCGCGCGCGGAGGCGCTTCGCCTCCGGCCTCACGTCCGGGGACGCCCTTCGTTCCTGGCCCTCCGGCGAGCTCCGACGAGATCCGCTCGATCGCAGCGGCGCTCGGCCCGCTGTCGAGGCCGCGAGCCGAGACGCTCCCGATGGACCGGCGGCCGTCGGGCGGCGCAGCCCTGCCGTTCGCGCGTTCGCAGAACCCGCCGGCGCCGCCGCCGGCGGCGCCGGTGCGACCCTCGTCGACCATCCCACCTCCGCCGGTGTCGTCGGCGGCCGCGCCGCCGCCGTGGGCGCCGCCGCCCCCTCCCTCGGTGCCCTTCAGGTTCAGCGCACCCGCGACCGAGCCTCCGCCGGCGCACGCCGTCGCGAGGCCGATCGCGCTGGTGGTCGAGCCGCCTCGCAAGCCCAAGCTCGGAGCGCGTGAGCTCGCGCGCGCGCTCTGCTCTCGACCCGAGGATCGCGCGAGCTCGCTCGCCGCCTCGGGGACCGAGGCGCTCGGCTTCGCGCGCGCGCGGGCGGCGTGGAGCCGCGTCATCGACGGTGAGGTGCGTGAGGGAAAGACCACCGCGCTCGACGAGCTCTTGTCGGCGCTGCACGGCGCGGCCGTCGGCGCGCCCCCGCCCTGAGCCTCAGCCGCCGTCGAGCCACTCCGCGCCGAGCTGGAGGATGCGCGCGTTCTCGGGGATCTTCTCCAGGAAGCTCCGCTTGTAGCGCCGATCTCCCAGCCGCTCGGCGAGGCCCACGACGCGATCTCGGGCCGCCTTCATGGCCCGGCGCGACTCGGCTTGATCTCCCGTCTGCGCGAGGACGAGCGCGTGGGTGAGGCGCGCGAGGCTCTCACCTTCGCCTGCACCCCCGCGCTCGACGAGCAAGCCCATCGCGCGCCTCGCGGGCTCGAGCGCGCTCGCGGCGTTTCCGGCGACGAGCAGCGTGGCCGCCCGAACACCCAGGGCGTGAGCGAGCAACGACGGGAAGGGCTCGGCCGCGGCGACCGCGGCGTCGGCCTCGGCGAGCGCCGCGCCGTGATCGTCTGCCTGCGCTTGGATCAGCGCGTGGAACGCGTGCGCGTGTCCGAGCGTGTATCGGTCGCCGCGCGGCTCCGCCTCCTCGAGCGCGGCGGACACCAGCGAGACGGCTCGCTCCCGCTCACCCTGGCGGAAGGCGGCGAGGGCGAGGTACGCCTTGATCTGGCTGGCGATGGCGAGCTTCATCGGCTCGGCGATGCCGAGGGCTTCGTGCAGCAGCCGCTCCGCCTCGTCGAACGCGCCGAGCCTCAACAGGACGGCCGCGAGCGCGCCGCGCTGCTCGCACGCGTTGCGCACGTCTCCGGCCGCGGTGAAGCGCTCGAGGGCCGCCGCGCGGCGAGGCAGCTCGCGGGCCACGTCCCCCACGAAGGCGGAGCGCTCCGCCACCGCGACGTCGAGCCATGCGCTCACCGAGGGATCGGCCGCTGTCGCCGCGTCGCAGCGCTCGCGGGCTGACCTCACGATCGCGCGGCCACGCGCGAGATCTCCCGAGCGCACCAGCGCGACCGCCATTCGGCAGGCGGCGATCACGTGTGGGGCCGAGGCCCGGCCGCCGGGTCGCGACAGCTCGGGCAGCGCGGCGTCGCGCTGTTCGAACCGCCCGAGCCTCGCCCTCGCCAGCGCGAGGTGGCCAAGCGCCGCGTACCAGCCGGCCGCGCCGTCCGGCAGGATCGACAACGTCGTCAGCGCAGCGTGCTCGCTCGCCTCGTACCGCCCGAGCCACAGCTCGGCCATCGTGCGGACGAGGTGCAGCTGGCCCAACAGCTCCCCCGATGCGTCGCCCGACGCGATCGCCACCTCCGCGTGGACCACGGCCTCCTCGAGCGCGTTCACACGCAGGGCGCGTTGCGCTGCGTCGGCTGCGCCGTCGGCTCGGCCGCGGGCGAACTCGCTCTCGACCTGCGAGGTGCTGCGCATCCAGTCGCCCGACGGCGCGAGCTCGGCGGGCGCCGGCCGGAGCGTCGACGAGTCTTCGTCTGGATCGAGCTCGATCTGCTCGACGACCAGGATCTCCTCGACGTCCTCATCGGAGAGCTCTCCGTAGTCTTCATCGAGCGAGGAGCCGCGGCTCTGGGGCCCGAGCGGTGGGGCGCTCTCCGCGTGATGCAGCTTCGAGAGCTCGAAGAACACCCCGCGCATCTCGGGGCGCTCGGCAGGCTTCGAGGACAAGCAGCGCGCCAACAGCTCGGCGAGCTCGCGCCGCGCTCCGGCGGGGATCGCGATCGGCGCGCTCGGATCGCCCATCAGATCGCAGAGGACGGCCGCGAAGGACCAGACATCGGCGCGCGCGTCGGAGGGCCCGCGCAGCTCGCGCAGCTCGGGGGCGTGGTAGCGGTGAAACACGCTGGGGTCGGGGCGCCCCTGACGCAGCTCGACGATCTTCGGCAGCGGTCGGGTGAAGGCCGCGTGCACGATCACGATGTTCGAAGGGGTGACCTCGCGGTGCGAGAGCCCCTGCGCGTGCGCCGACGCCAGCGCGCCCGAGATCGGCGCCAAGAGCTCGAGGGTCTCCCGCTCGTCGAGCTTCCCGCGATCGGTCCGATAGGCCGCGAGCGCGACGCCTTGAACCAGCTCGTAGCTCACGAACAGGGAGCCGTCGCTCCGCCTGCCGACCTCGTAGATCGCCTCGAGCGAGGGGTGGGCCGCGAGCATCGCCGCGTGGGCGTCGCGCCTGAGGCGCCGCGCGGCGTCCGCGCTCTGCGCGTGCTCGGGCCGCATGAGGCGCAGCGCGACGCGGCGGCCGAGCAGAGTGTCCTCGGCTTCGAAGGTGCGCGTCGTGGCGTCCTCGTGGAGGAGGCGAACGAGCGCGAACTTCCCGGCGACGATCATGCCGGCGTGCAGGCCGCGGGTCGCGGTGGTGGCGTCGTCGCCCACGGGCGGGCGATCGGTCCTGGTTCGCGCGCCCGTTCCGCGCAGCGTCGCGGTGCGCCCCGCGCGGGGCTCGGTGGGGTTCGTCATGTGCGAAGGTCCTCAGAAGCGGCCGCGTACCCCGATCATCCCTGGGGTGAAGATGGGCTCCAGCGCCGCGGACGATGAGCCGCCGCCGGTCGGGACGAGCCAGAGCACGGTCGCGGTGATCGCGACCGCGCCCGCGCCCGACAACAGGCCGATCCCCACGTATTGGAAGAGCTTGCGCTCGTCGTCGATGTCCTGGAGGGTCGCGTAGTCGTTGGCGGGGAGATCCGTCCCGGGCTCGCGCTCGGCGGCGGCGTCCTCCAGCTCGGACCTGCGCGCCTCGGAGTTGATGAGGAGCACGCCGCCGGCCACGCCCAGCGCGAACGCGGTGCCCGTCGCGACCCACGGCAGCACGCGCGACGGGCTCGGCTGCTGGGGCGCGAGCGCCAGGCGCGCGACGACGCCCCGCGACAGCTCGATGTCGGCCTCGGCGTACGCGCCGCTCGCCAGGGTCATGGCGATCTCGTGCTTGCCGGCGGGGGCTGCGACGCGGCCCTTGTCGTCGGGCGTGACCGGGTCGCCGTCGAGCGTCACCTTCGCGCCCTTCGGCACCTCGCCCAGCGCGACGATGGCCTCGGCGGCCGGCACCTTGACGGTGCGCGTCTCCAGCGCGTCCCCGAGGTCGCCGAACTTGTCTTGGGCGACGAGCTTGATCGTCAAGCTGGCGCTCGGGCGGATCCACGAGGGGTCGAGCGTGCCGAGCAGCGGGCCTTCGTCCGACGGGATCAGCGGGACGTCGAACGCCCCCTCGAGGCCCGAGCTCTCGACGCGCGCGACCATCCGCAAGAACGACGGCTTCTTGTCGACCGTGGTCGAGAGCCGGACCGGCTGGTACGCGACCTCGGGCTCCGCGATCTCGAGCTTGCCGATCGTCGCCTTCGCCGCTGACACGCGCTCTCCCCGCACCTTCTTGGAGGCGGCGCGGCACGCGTCCCTCACCTTGGGGGAGAGGTCGCGGGCGATGTCCGGGTCGTAGCCCGCCGCCACGACCGCGCGACCACAGGCCGAGGCGGCCGCGTCTTGGCCCTGCGCGACGAGCAGCGCGGTCGTCTCCAGCAGGCCAGCCTCGACAGCCAGCTGCGGGGGCACGTTCTTGGAGCGGAGCACGCTCAACGTCTTGAGCGCGTCGGCGTAGTTGCCGTTGTCGACCTGGTCGCGCGCCTTGGCGACGATCGACGCGGCGTCTTGGGCGCGCGCCTCGCTCGTCAGCGCGAGGGTGGCGAGCGCGAGCGCGACACCGGCGATGGAGCGTCCGATCATTTGCCGGCCTTCTTCAGGTCGAAGCCCACGCGCGCGGTCTTGCCCGGTGACACCTTGACCGTCGCGCTGCGGGAGGCGCCGAGCTCGGGGTTGTTGACGCTGACCGTGTGATTGCCAGCGGGGAGCGAGATCGCCGCGAGCGGGGTGGAGCCGTACGGCCTGCCGTCGATGGTCACGTTGCCCCAAGGGTTCACCGTCACGACCAGCGAGCCCGTGCCGGTCTCGTCCGGGGCGTTCGCCGACGGCGCCGGCTGCGTCGTCCGCGCGGTCGGTGGGGTGGGCCTCGTGGCGGGAGGGCTCGACCCCGAAGGCGCGGCCGCGGTCGAGCCGGATGGCGCAGCCAGGCCCCCCGAGGCGTCCGCTGTCGGCGTCGCGAGCGGGGAGGCGACGATGGCGCTGCTCTCGCCTGGAAGCACCCCGCTCGCGGAGGGCCTCGAATCGGTCGCGTCGGCCGTCGTCGTCGCGGCGCTCGCGTTCTTCGTCGGTGGTGGCGAGATCAGGAACCATGCAGCGCCTCCACCCGCGCCCACCACCACCGCTGCGCCGAGCGCGAGCATCCAGGTCTTGGCAGAGGCACCGGACGAGGGCCTCGACGCGTCGGAGATGCTCGCGATCTTGGTCACGCTCGCCTGCCCGACGGCCTCGGGCGGGACGCTGGTGGGCGCGCGCGTCGACGTGGGCCCAGTCGCAGGGTTCGCCCACGAGTGGGGTCCCGTCCCGGATTGAGGTCCTGTGCCCGAGCTCGTCACCGGTTGCTGGAACGAGCGAGGCCCGCTGCCATACGCCGAGTTCTCGCCCGTGAGCGCCATGCTCCAGGGCTGGCGCGGCTGCTGTCCGGTGGCGCCGGAGGCGAGCGCGACTCGCTCGCACAGCTCGTAGATCGCCTGCTCCTCGGCGGTCGGCCCGAGCCTGTAGAGGACGTTGTGCATCTGCCCCGCGAGCTGTCCCGCGTTCGGCGTCCGACGGTGCGCCTTGAACTCCGTCGCCAGGTCGATGGCGCTCGCGAGCTCCGGCATCGCGTCGGGGATGCTCTCGCGCACCTGGGGAACTCCCTCGGTCGCGATCATCGCGATCAGCTGGCCTTGGGTCTCCGCCTTGCGCAGGCGCCCGCCGAGCAGACCTTCGTACAGCGTGATGCCGAGGGAGAAGATGTCGGCGCGCCCGTCGAAGGGCTCGCCCAATGCCTGCTCCGGAGGCATGTAGGGCAGCTTGCCCTTGAAGACGCCGGTCTCGGTCTTCTCGCCGCCCAAGCCGTGGATGCGCGCCACGCCGAAGTCGGAGAGACGAATCCGCCCATCGCGACCGATGAGGATGTTCGCGGGGCTCACGTCGCGGTGCACGACGTGCAGGTTGTTGCCGTGCTGGTCGACCATCGAGTGCACGGCGTCGAGCGCCTTCGCCACCTCGCGCCCGATCAGCGCGACCGCGGCGGGAGAGAGCGGCCCGCCCTTGCGGATGACCCGATCGAGCGCGGACCCGTCGATGTAGTCGAGCACGAGGTAGAGCCCTCGATCGTCCGACTCGCCGAGCTCGATCAAGTGAACGATGTTCGGGTGGTCGAGGCGCGCGATGACCTGCGCCTCCGCCAGGAAAGACTCGCGCGCGTAGTCGCTGATGCCTTCGGTCGCGAGCAGACGCTTCACCGCGACCTGCCGGCTGAACCCCCGCGGCCCGACCTCGTTCGCGAGCCACACCTCACCCATCGCTCCGCGGCCGAGCAGCTTGACCAGTCGGAACTTGCCCGCGAAGAGCTGTTCAGGGGGCTGTTGAGTCATTCAGGCCAGATGCGAGCCGCGGTTGGGGCGACCCTGGATCTTACCTGCGCCGGGCGCCCCGGGCGAGCGCGCGGCGTCCAGCCTCGGCCCTGAGCGCACGAACCCTGGACGCTCAATCCAAGGAGAGCGTCGTCCCCGCGCCGACCCTCACCCGGTGCCCACGCCACGCGACGTGGCGCTTGAACGGCGTCGCCACCCAGACCGCCAGCGCGAGCACGTCCCGCGCGCCGCCGAGCAGCGCCGGTGCAGCCAGGCCGCGCCGGCCACGCAAGATCAGCCAGCCGGCGACGTCCCGGACGAGCCACATCGCCGCCAGCCAGGCGAACGCCCAGGCGCCGAGCACCACGAGCGCGAGCGGCAGCACGAACAGCGGGATCGTCAACGGCTCCAGCGCGAACACCCCCGGGCGCAGGCGGGCGCGCATCATCGACCAGCGCAGGTGCCGGTCGAACACGGTGCGGATCGAGATCGGCCCGATGACGTTCGATAGCACCGTCGGCGCGACCACCACGCGCTTGCCCGCCCGCTCGAGCTTCTTGCCGAGGACGTAGTCCTCCGCGAGCACGTTGGCCACGCTGTCGAGGCCGCCGACCTTGTCCAGATCGACGCGCGACATCAACATCGACTTGCCGATCACCGCGGCGTCTCCGATCGCGGTGGGGAGCGCCGCGCCGGCGGCCACGAAGCCGGTCAGCTGGACGCTCTCGAGCCTCGCGCCGACCGAGCCCGCGCCGTCCCCCGCGAAGAGGTTCGTCACCAGGCCGATCTCGGGGTCGCTCGCCTTGATCGTCGCCAGCTCGCGCAGGTAGTGAGCAGGGGCTCGCACGTTGCTGTCGCTGATGAGCACGAGATCGTGCCGCGCGTGCTCGATCATCCCGCGGAGGTTCCTCACCTTGGGGTTGAGCCCCTGCGAGGCGCTGGTCTCGACGAGCTTCGAGGCGACGTGCGGATACGCCGCCATCAAGCGGCGCGCCACGATCGCGGCCGGGTCGTCGGCGCGCTCGACGCCGAACACGAGCTCGAGCTCAGCGTGGTCTTGCTCGAAGAACGTTCGGAGGTTCTGCTCGAGGCTCGGGTCGGCGCCTGCCAGAGGCTTGAGCACGGTCACTGGCGGCGCGGAGGCTCGCGGGCTCCTCCCGGAGCGGACCGCGTGCGCGACGCTCAGCGCACCGAGCACCGTCCAGCTCGTCGACAGCGCGAGCGCGAGCGCGGCGAGCGCGCTCATTGCGCGACCTCCTTCGCGCCGCCCTGCTGAAAGACGCGCGACCAGAGCGGCAAGCAGAGCCCGAAGTAGACGAGCGACTGACACAGCGCGCGGACGAGCAGATAAGGCAGGGGAAGCGCCTGCACGGCCACGTCGAACAGCGCGAGGTTGGCGCAAAACGCGAGCGCCTCCACGCCCAAGAACGCCGCGGCTTGCCGGCCCCACGCCTGGCGGCGATCGCCGAACGCGAAGACCTTGTTGCCGACGAACTGAACGCTTAGCCCGGCGGTGAGGGCGAACGGGCTCGCGAGGCGGGGGTCGAGGCTCGCCCCCGAGACGAGGGCCGCGAGCACCGCGAAGTCGATGAAGGTGGCGAGCGCCCCGACCGAGGAGCTCTTGAGGACGGTTTGCAGGGACAGTCGTCGACTTGGGGGCATGGGATGACGGCGTTGCGACCGTCGTGCCCTCTGTTCGACGAGTTTTCGTCAGTCGGTCAGCGCTTCAGACCGTCGAGGACCTCGAGGGCGAGCTCGTACTTTCCGAGCGGCGGCATGAGGTAGGCGCCCTGGACGCGGTCTCGCACTGCGAAGAGCATCTCGCGGGCGATCTGGATCCCTTCGCGGCGGGCCTCCGCGCCGGGCGGCACCTTTCGCATCCGCTCGCGGATCGGCTCGGGGATCTGCATCCCCGGGACCTCGTTGTGCAGAAACTCCGCGTTCTTGTAGGACAACAGCGGCAAGACGCCGACCATCACCGGGACCTCGAGGTGCGCGATGCGCTTGAGGACCCCATCGAGCAGCTCCTGTTGGAACACCGGCTGGGTCATCACGAGCTCGGCCCCAGCCGCCACCTTCGCCTCGAGGCGCGCGATCTCCTTGTCGAGATCCTGCGCGCCAGGCTCGAAGCCAGTCGCGCAGAAGAACTCGGTCTTTCCGCCGCGCAGCGCCTTCCCGGCCGGATCGATGCCGCGGTTCATGCGGCTCGCCATGTGGAGCAGGCCGACCGAGTCGAGATCGTAGACCGCCGTCGCCTCGGGGTAGTCGCCGACCTTCGGGGGGTCGCCGGTGATGACGACCAGGTTGCGGATGCCGAGCGCGTGCGCGCCGAGCAGGTGCGCCATCTGGCCGAGCATGTTCCGGTCGCGACCGCAGACGTGGAGGATCGGCTGGATGCCGTGGCGCTCGAGCAACAGCGCGCAGAACGCGAGGTTCGACATGCGCGCGGTCGCGCGCGGGCCGTCCGCGACGTTCACGATGTCGACGCCAGCGTCGACCAGCATCTTCGCCGCGGCGAGCGCGCTGTCGGGGGAGGTGCCCGGGTCGGGGTTCACCTCGACGCTCACCACGAAGCCCTTCTCGGCGACCTTCTTGGCGAACGCGCTGCGCTCGGCGAGCGGGGTCGGCTCGAGCGCGTGCGCGGGGTGGCCGCCCTTCACCTCGTAGGGGGGGTTGGACTGGGTCTTCGGCGCGAGCGCGCTGCCGAGCATCCGCACGGAGCGCGACATCCAGCGGATGTGGTCGGGCGTCGTTCCGCAGCAGCCACCCACGATGCGGGCGCCGGCCTGGATCATGCGCCGCGCGAACACGTCGAAGTACTCGGGCGTCGCCATGTAGAGCAGCCGCCCGTCCACGTTGCGCGGCAGACCCGCGTTCGGCTGCACGTACAAGGGAAGCCCGACGCGGCGCATGCGCTCGGCCATCGACAGCGAGAGCTGCGGCCCGTCGCCGCAGTTGACCCCGATGATGTCGGGCCCGAAATCGCGGAGCACCTGAGCGACGTCCTCGGGGCCGGTGCCGTCGGCCACCGTGCCTTCGCTGTCGAACGTCACCGAGGCGGCGATCGCGAGCTTCGGCGCACCCTCCCGCGCGGCCTGGATCGCGACGCCCAGCTCATCGAGGTGTCGGAACGTCTCGAGCACGAGCAAGTCGGCGCCGCCCTCCGCGAGCGCCCCCGCCTGCTCGACGAACGTCGCGCGCGCCAGCGCCAGCTCGTGGGCGCGGTCTGGCCCCGGGACGTGGCCCGTCGGCCCGATCGAGCCCCCCACATACGCCTCGTTGCCGACGACCTCGCGCGCGATCTTCGCGCCCGCGACGTTGAAGCGGCGCACCTCGCCGACGAGCCCGTGACGCTCGAGCCGCGCGGCGTTGGCGCCGAAGGTGTTCGTTTGGATGATCTGGGCGCCGGCCTCGAGGTAGTCGGCGTGGATCTTCTTGACCACGTCGGGCCGCGTGACGTTGAGCTGCTCGAAGTTCTGAGTGACGAAGATCCCGCGCTCGTAGAGCAGCGACCCCATCGCGCCGTCCGAGACGAGCAGTCCTTTCTCGACGGCTTCGAGGAACGGTAACAGCGGGGCGTTCGTGGGCTCGGACATGCGGACCGTGGACCTTACTCTCGCGTCGAGGCCCCCGCCACCGGCGCGCTCACAGGTCGATCGACAGCCCCAGCCCCGCGCCTTCGGGGCCGAGCCACGGCAACGGTCGGACGCGCGCGACCTTCGAAGGCTCGGTCGACGTGCCGATCATCGTGACGCTCGTGACGAGCAGCCCCGCCGTGATGATCGCCGCGCCCACCGACAGGCCCAAGAAGACGTTCTGCTCCACCTTCGCGCTCTCCAGATCGGGCAGCTCCTCCGAGTCGCAGGCGACCTCGAACGAGGTCACCTCGCGGCATGGAGCGGGCAGCTCGTCGATCACTTGCTGGGCGAGCACGAAGCTGTGCGCGCCGAGGCCGATCGCGGCGCCGAGGGTCGCGCCCGCGGACCCGAGCAAGATCCACGGCACCGGATCGACGTCGCTGTTCGGGGGCGGCGGGGGGGGTGGCGCGACGAGCGGCGTGAGCTCGATGCGCAGCACCGAGACCTTCCGCTCCTCGGCCAGGACCTGCGCCTCGAACGGGCGGTAGCCGCTCGCCGTGACCTTGACCGCGTGCGTCCCCGGGTCGACCAGCCGGTTCGTGCCGACGTCTCGGACGATCGAGCCGTCGACGGTCACCATCGCGTCGGACGGCAGCGGCGCCGGCGTCTCGAAGCTGATCTTCGGGACCCTGGGAAGCACGCTCGCGAGCTGCGACTGCGCGAGCGCGAGCAGCTCCGGGTCCTTCTGGGCGAGCGTGGTCGCCCGCTGGTAGTCGCCGACCGCCTCGACGAGGCGCCCCAGCTTCTCTTTGCAGCGCCCCGCACGCATGCGCAGCTGTGCGGTCTCGACGATCGAGAGCGCCTCCTCGAACAGGGTGACGGCCGCCGCGCAGTCCCCCTTCTTCTCTGCGCGCTCGCCCTCCTCGAAGGCCCGCTGCGCGCGCTGCAGATCGGTCGGCGCCTGGGCGTGGGCGGGTCCCGCCAGCGCCACGAGCGCCGACGCTCCCATCGACACGAGCAACCGAGCCCACCGCCGAGCCATCGCGGCGGCGAGCATGGAAGGGTCGGGCAGGGCGAGTCAAGCACCCTTGACCCTCCGCGGCCGCGAGCCGAACATCGATCCCGCGTGAAATCCGGGCACTTGGTCGGCTCCAAGTACCGGCTCAACAACCGCCTCGGCAAGGGTGGGATGGGCGCGGTGTGGTCCGCGGTCCATCTGCACACCGGCCGCGAGCTCGCCATCAAGTTCCTGCACCCGCTGGTCGCGTCCGAGAACGACGACGTCCGTCAGCGCTTCATGCAGGAGGCGAGGACCTCCTCCCGGGTCAACCACCCAGGCATCGTCGACATCTTCGACGCCGGGGAGACCGACGACGGCACGCTCTACCTCGTCATGGACCTGCTCGAGGGCCTCGCGCTCTCCGACGCGCTGCGCGCCGAGCCGCCGCTCAACGCGCGCGAGCTGCTGATCGTCCTCGGCTGCGTGGCTCAAGCGCTCGCGGCCGCGCACGCCGCGGGCATCATCCACCGCGACGTGAAGCCGCCGAACATCTTCCTCGCTCGCGATCGCGGCACCCAGCTCATCCGCACGAAGGTGCTCGACTTCGGCGTGAGCAAGGTGCTCTCGGGAGAAGACGGCATCGCGACTCACACCGGCTCGCTCCTGGGGTCGCCTCGCTACATGGCCCCCGAGCAGGCGGTCAGCGCGGCCCGCGCCGATCAACGCAGCGATCTGTGGTCGATCGGCGTCATGCTGTTCGAGGCCCTCACGGGCGAGTTCCCGCACGACGGCGACAGCTCGAACTCGCTCGTCATCGCGATCGCGACCAAGCCGCCGAAATCGATCCATCGGGTCGCGCCCCACCTGCCGCTGCCGGTCCGCATGTTGATCGGCGATCTCCTCCAGCCCCACGCCGATCGCATCGAGACCGCGAACGAGCTCGTCGAGCGCATCAGGACCGTGCTCGCCGATCGAGATCTGAGCTCGATCCCGTGCTCGGTGCCCTTCAAGTCGAAGAAGCTCATCGTGCGCCCCGAGCGGTTCGTCATCGATCCGAGCGCGCTCTTGCCGCCGAGCGAGGCGGAGCTCGAGCCGCATCCGACCGAGGAGATGTCGCTCGACCCGATCGCGCTCGGCGTGCCGCCGCCGCCACCCTCCGTGCCGGTGCCCGACGAGAAGACCCTCGTGAAGGCGCCGTCCTTGGGGCCCCCTGCGCCGCCTGCCGCCCTCGTCCCCGCGCCGAGCCAGCTGTCTCAGGTCAAGAAGACCCTCCCGCTCGACGCAGCCGCGCTGGTCCCGAGGCCCGCCCCGCAAACAACGGGGATGGCGACCGACCCGCTCGAGAGCGTCTCGAGCATCAACGTGGCGCGCGGAGTGACGACCGGCGGCGTGCCGACGCCCAGCCTGTCGCCCTCCGATCCTCCGCCCGCCTTCCTGCGCCCGAAGCGCGGCGTCGCCATCGTGATCGGGGGGCTCGCGGTGCTGGGCGCGGCCGCGCTCGCCGTCATCGTCGTGGTGAAGTCCGGCTCGACCCCGAGCGACGACGGCGCTGCCCAGCGGCCCGCGCGGTCGAGCCTCCCGGCGCCCTCGGCGCAGGTCTCGCTGGTGGCGAGCGCCGGGCCGCTGGTCGCTCCCGAGCCGTCCGCCTCGACAGCCCTACGGGCGTCTGCGAGCGCCCGACCGTCTGCGAGCGCGGCGCCGAAGGCGCCCACCAGGCCGACCCAGAAGCCCACGCAGCCCGTCGATCCGCTCAGCGCGAAGGGCAGCGGGATCTTCGGTGGCAAGCGCTGAGCGGCGGGGCCGTCAGTTGCAGCTCGGCTCGTCGCCGCCGCCGAACACGTTGGTCCAGTAGACCCCGTACGTGCCGCCGCCGGTCGCGCGACCGATCCCGAGCTTGGTGAAATTCCCGCCGAGCATGTTGGCGTTGTGACCGGGGCTGTTGCGCCACTGATCGAAGGTGGCCTGCGCCCCCGAGTTGCCCGCGGCTATGTTCTCCGCCATCGCGGTCGCCGGACCGCAGCCGAGCTCGTAGCAAGCGTCGCACGCGCGCTCCCACGGCGAGGAGCCGTTCAGCCCGGTATGCGAGAAGTAGTTCTGATCGCGCATGTCCTCGCTGTGACCTTGCGCGGCGCGGCTCAGCGAGGTGCAGCTCGACAGGGCACCGAGCCCGTTCTGCGCGCGGTAGTCGTTGATCAGCACGAGGAACGCCTGCTCCTCGGCGTCGAGGCCGGTCGTCGCGTCACCGGCGCCCGCGCAGGTGTCGCACGCGCCACAGTCGCTCGCGCAGCTCTCGCACGTCTCGTTCGCGTCGCACGTGCCATCGCTGCACATCGGCCCGCACATGCCGCAGTCGGCCGCGCACGTCTCGCCGGTCTCGCTGGGGTCGCACGTCCCGTCACCGCACCTCGGTCCGACGGGCCCGCCGCCCTCGCCGCTCGGCGAGCCACCCTCGCCGTTCGGTGCGCCGCCCTCGCCGCCCGGCGCGCCGCCGCCGCCGTTCAAGCCGCCGCCGTTCAAGCCACCGCCGTTCAAGCCACCGCCGTCTGCATTTGCGCCAGCGCCGTCGTCGCCGCCCGCGGAGGCGCCGCCGGCGCCATCTTCGATCTCGAGCTCGCTCGCGCCGGTGATGAGGTTGCACCCCATCGCCCCGACGGCCACGACGAGCGCCAGCGACCCGGTGCGTGCGATAGCGGAGCGGAACATGCTCCGATCTAGGCGCGCGTCGCACGTCGAAGTCACGCCGATCCTTCGCAGAAGGCAGCGGTTTCGTGGCTAGCCGCAAGTTTTCGCTGCTGCTGGCGACGGCGCGTGCGCCCGATCTGGAAAAATCTACTCGGCGCGCTTCAGCAGGACCAGCACCGCGGGCAGCGCGACGAGGCTCAGCACCAAGGTCGCTGACATGCCGAAGGTCATGATCAGGCCGAGCCCGAACATGGCGCGGTACTCCGCGAGCATCATGACCGAGAAGCCGAAGATCGTCGTGAGCACGGCGATGAACACGGCGCTGCCCGTGGAGCCGAGGATGTCTGCGAGCTTGGCCTTCCCGCCGTGCTCGGCGGCGCTCTGACGGTACTTGCTCATGATGTGGGCGCCCGACTCGACGCCCAGGCCGAGCAGCAACGGCAGCACGACCATGTTGGCGTGGTTGAACTGCAGCCCGAACAGCGGCAGCGAGCCGAGCATCCAGAGCGAGGCGAGCACGAGGGGCAGCGCCGCCGCGAACACGTCGGCGGGCTTGCGAAAGCTCACGCCGAGGATGAACAGCACGAGCAGCCCGGCCAGCACCGAGGCCCGCTCGAAGCCGCGCACGATGAGCTTCGGGTGCTCGCCGAGGGTGGTGGCGATCCCGCTGATCTCCGGGGAGACGCCGGCCACGTCGCTCGTGAACTTGTCGGCGACGGAGACCTCCCAGACATCACCTTTCGGGTGGATGAACAGCGCGACCTCGGTGTTGTCCTTCGAGACGAAGCGGTGCCTGAACAGCGGCGGGAGATCGTCGACCGAGTAGCCACCGCGCTCGACGATGTTCCGCGCCGTGCGCTGCGCCCGATCGAGGATGGAGAAGGTCGAGCGCTGCAGCTCCGTGATCTTCGCCGCTTCGGTGCGGGTGACCTGGGATCGCAAGGACGACAGGCGCGACTTGGTCTCGTCGACGGACTTGGCGGGCACCTCGCGGCCGTTCGAGCGCAGCGCGAAGGCGACCTCGTCCAGCGTGTCGGTGAGGTTGGCGAGTGACTTTTCGAACGCTGGCTTGTCGACGTCGCTCTTGTCGGCGGCGGCGAAGCTCACCGGCTTGCCCTCGTGCTCGAGCGCCTTCACGACGGACTTGAGCGCCGCCATCTTCGGTTCGTCGAGCTTCGGGAAGAAGTCCGACGGGGTCTCGACCGACGCGACGCTGTCCAGGGCTCGGAGCTTCTCCGCGAAGTCGCGCGCCTCGTCGATGCTCGTCGCCCGTAGGTTCGCGACGAACGGGTTCGTCAGCTGGTCGTCCTGGAGCGACTGGAGGCCGCGCGCGCTCTCGGTGTCGGGCGGCAAGAACTCGAAGTAGCGCCCGTTGAACGAGACCTGGGGGATGAACGCGATGAAGAAGACGGTGATGGCCGCCGCCACCCCGAGGATGGCCTTGGGCCACCTCTTCACGAACACCGCGAGGCGACGGAAGCCTGGCAGCTCGGGGCTCGGGCGCGGCTTCTTGCCGAGCAGCAGGAGCACGGCCGCGGGGACCAGCAGGTACGTGCCCGCGAGCATGACGACGAGCCCGACGCTCACGATGAAGCCGAGCTCGGCGAACGCGGTGAACTCCGTCACCAGCGTCGTTAGGAAGGCCACCGAGACGCTCAGCGTGCCGATGAGCAGGCCGGGGCCGGCGTGCAGCATCGACTCCTGCATCGCGGCCTTCGGGTGGTGGCCCTTGCGGAGCAGCTCCGAGAACCCGCGCTGGATGTGGACGCCGAAGTCGCCCAGTCCGAGCAGCACGGAGGTGAAGCTGGCGGTGATGAGGTTCAGCTTCCCAAGCACGAGCTGGACGATGCCGAACGTGACGACGGTCCCGAACGCGAGCGGCAGGAAGCTCACCATCGCCTGGCGGAACGAGCGAAACCCCCAGTACAGGGTGAAGATCATCGCGATGGTCGCCGCGATGCTGGTCACTGCCAGGTCGCGCTCGATCATCGCGAGCTCGTCCGTGACGAGCGCCGGCAGCCCCGTGACGTCGGCGCGGACCCCCTGGACCCCGGACGCGGTGACCGCCCGATCGCGCGCGGCGCGGATCTCCTTCACGACGGGGCGGACCTCGTAGCCCTCGTCCCCCTGGAGCATCGGGAAGAGGCCCACGATGTTGTGGCCGCCGCCGCCCTGCACATAGCCCTGCTCGTCGAGCCCACGGCTCAGCTCGCCGCGCTTGTCGAGGTCCGCGAGCTGCGTCAGGCCGCCGCGCCCGGCGAGCTCGTCCTGGAGGGAGGCGAAGAGCTTGCTGAGGCGCTCGAACCCGGCCTTCGTCTCGTCGTCGGTCGCGGTGCCTTGCTCGAGCCCCGCCTGGAGTTGGCTGTCGAGCAGCTCGACCCAGCCCTTCAGCCCGTCCTCGAGCTTGCGCGGGCCGTCGCCCCGCTGCCCCTCGGGCGGGATGCCCTTCGCGATCGCCTCGGGGTCGGCGACGAGCAACACCTCGGCGATGTCCTCGGGCTCGATGCGCCCGAGCACGCGCCGGCTCATGTTGGGCATCGCCTCGACCTCGCGCTCGATCGCGTCGACGACCTTGCGCCGGTCTTCTTGCGACCCGCCGGTGACGATGATGGCGGGCGCGTTGGGGTAGCCGAACTTCTCGTCGAACTCCAGGGTGCGGCGCTGAGAGGGGTGCTCGGCGGAGACGAGATCGCGCCGTGAGGTCGAGATCTTCAGCCTCGGGAGCAGCACCCCCGCGACGGCCATGAGCAAGAACCCGATCGCCAGCGCCGCGAAGGGCCGGCGGGCGCCGACGAGCGCGACCGTCTTGATGAGGTCGGCCAGCCGCCGCATGCCCCCTCCTCGCTCGGGTTCCGAAGCCGACATGGTGTTAGGGCGGCGGGGGCGCGGCCTTGCAGTCGAGACCCTCGATGTCCTTCGCCAGCTTGTCGAGGAGCAGCGCTTCGTCCTTACGGAGGCTCGCCCTCTTCGCGATCGCTACGCAGATCGGCTCACGCGCGGCGTCCTTGTCGCGCTGCGCGATGTACGCCTCGGCCATGCGCAGCTGGTTCTCCGCCACGTCCGGCGACTCCTTCACGAGGTGCTCGAGGATCTCGAGGCCGTCCTCGGAGGTGATCCCTTCGAAGGTGCCGGTCGGCGCCATCACGTACAGCGTCCCCAGCATGCGAGCCGCGGCGCCTTGGCGGAAGGCTGGGTCGAGCTTGCGGCTCTTGCGGGCGTATTGCTCGACCTCGGCGGCGAGAGAGGTCGGGCTGTCGGGGCCGAAGATCGCGAGCGCCCCCTTCTTCTCCGCGAGGCGACCGGCGATCGCCGCGCGGCCGAAGGCGTCCCCCGCCGTCTCCGAGGGCAGGGTCTGCACGAGATCGTAGGCTGCCTCGCGGTCGGCCTGCGTGTCCTTGCCTTCCTTGATCAGCTCCTCGAGGGCGTCGCTCAGGGTGAGCGCGCTCGTGGCCGCCTGGGTCAGCTCAGGGCGAACCATGCCCTGCGCCGGGCACCCCGAAAGGACCGGGGCCGAGAGGGCGAGCGCGAAGGCGAGGGGGAAGGTGAAGACGAGGCGCAGAGCGCCGAGAGCGTTACTTGTCCTTCTTATAGGCGGCAAGGATCTGACCATACGCGTCGTCCGAGGCCGCCTTTAGGGACTGGATCCCGATCTCCCCGCACACCGTCTTCCCGTCCCCGTCGCACAGGGTCGCGAGGCTGTTCTTGAAGCCTTCTTTGGTCGCTTTGTCGGCCGAGGGGAGGGCGACGACCGCCATGCCCGGGAGCTTGGCGCTCTTCCATACGCTCTTGAGGTCCTTGCCTCCCTCCATGCTCTTCATCTCGGCGAGCTGGGCGTCGTCGATGAGCGCGCACTTCGCCTCGTCCTTGATGACCATCTTCATGGCCTGGAGCGGGCGCTTCGTCGTCTCCAGGTGGAACTCCGCGAGCTTCCAGGCTCCGCCCGAGACCACACGGTCGATGAATTTCTTGTCGTCTGCGTGGTCGGTGGCGAGCTTGGACCCTCTGCAGCCCCCGAGGTCGGACGCCGACTTGCTGACAATGTGGTACTCCTGCCCACCCGCGCGAGAGACGATGACCTGGCCGATCGTCTCGAGCTTCCGGGCGTCCTTCATGGCGAGGTAGGCCGGGAGGCTGAGGATGGCGAACTGCGGCTTGTCGGCGTCCATCGACGCCTCGGCGGGCTTTCGCTCTGTGAAGAAGGAGGCCTTTCCCGAGCTCCAGCCGTTCTTCTTGGTGGCGATCGCCATGAACTTGTCGACGAAGGGCTGCGCCTGGGCGGTCGTGCCGACCCCCTTCTCCTTGAGCACCACCAGCTTGACCTCGGTGCCGGCGTGGCTCCCCGAGACGACCGTGAGGGCGGTGAGGCTGGCGAGCGCTACAGGGAACAAACGTCGACGCATGTCGAAGACCTCCGGGGCCGTTGGACGTTGACGGCGGGCGGATGCTGCAACGGCGCCCACAAAAAAACACCAACCATCCGTCCAGTGGCCTTCACTTCGGCCCGCACTGCAGGGCGGTCGCCCGCTCCGCGGCCTGACGCGCGGTCCGCGGCAGGGGCTTCGCGGCGCCCCAGATCGACTGCACCTTGGCGTACGCCGCGCAGGCGCCGGGCTTGTCGCCCGTGCGCTCGCGGGCCTCGCCGAGCCAGAGCTGCGCGCGCAGGTACGCGAAAGGGCTGCTGGGGGCGAGGCAGGTCGAGGTCGCCCTTGTGAGGTGCTTCACGCTCTCGTCGACCGCGCCGGTGAGCAGCTTCAACTGGCCTTTCATGACGTCGACGAGCCAGCCATGAATGCGCAGGGTGGGCGTGGGTGGCGCTTCCGACAGCAGCCGCCGCGCCTCGTCCTGCGACGTGGCGCAGCTCGCTCGCAGCGCCCAGGCGTAGGGGCGGTCCGACGTCTTCTTGCGAGCGGCCTCGTACCACGCGTCGATCCTGCGGCTGCCCTCTTCAGCGCTGATCTCTCCCAGCTCCTGAAGGGCGAACAGGAGGGCTGGGGTGGCACGGTCGGGCCGAGGGTCGGGCGTCCACAGGGGGTGCCGATCGAAGAAGGCGCTGGCGAGCTTCTTCAGCTCGCCCCGCTGCTCGGTCTCGAGCAGGAGCTCGGCTTGGAGCCGCGCCGCGAGCTCGTGGGGGAAGGCAGCGGGCGAGCTCTCGACCTGCTCGGCCAGCGCCCGTGCCTTCGTCGCCGCGGCGTCGAAGCGGCCTCGCTGGACGTCCAGGTTGGCTTCGTTCCAGACCAGCTGCTGCGCGCCGGTGTCGCCGCCAAGGCTCCAGCTTTCGCGGCGCGAAGCGGCGATACAGCGCCCTCGGGCACCGCACCGCGGGACGACGGCACCGGGGGCGCGTCAGCGCACAGTCGCAGCACGAGCTCGCCGAGCGTGTCGGCTCGGAATGGCCGCTCGCCGAGCAAACACTCGTAGGCGATCACCGCCATCGCCCACAGGTCGGCGCGAGCGTCGATCGACTTGAGGCCGCGGGCTTGCTCCGGGCTCATGTAGTGCGGCGTGCCGAGCATCGACCCGGTCTCGGTCGACACGTCGCTCGTCAGCGAATCATCGAGCAGCTTCGCCACGCCGAAGTCCACGACCTTCACGGTCCACGCGTCGCCGCTGCCGTGGTCTTCTTCGGGCGCGACGGTCTCGATCGGCGGAGTCACGGCCGGATGCCGACGAACGTGAGCAAGTCGAGCCGGCGCGGGTCTTCCGGATAGCTCTGGGCGAACTTCTCGGCGTGGTGCTTCGCCTCGGCGGTCGCCCCGTTTCGCCAGGTGAGCATCACCAAGTTGTAGCGAGCGTCGGCGAGGTCTGGCTTGAGCTTGAGGGCCTTCAGGTAGCCCTCGCGCGCCTTGTTGAACACGCCCTCGCGGTCCGCGACGAGGGCCGCGTTGTACACGGCGCGGGCGTCGTCGGGGTGCTTCTTCAGGTACGCCTCGAGCTCCAGCTTCGCGCCGGCGAGGTCGTTGCCTCGAATGAGGAGCTGGATGAGCAGCATCTCGGCGGTGCCGCCGGCGCCCGCTTTCACGGCGCGGCGCGTGAGGTCGACCGCGTCGGCCTCGCCTCGCGCGTTGTGTGAGAGCGCCAGGGCCAGCAGGTACCTGGGCTGGTCCGGCGTCTTCGCGAGGCCTGCCACGGCGAGCGGCTCGGCCTCGTCGTAGCGCTTGGAGAGGGCGAGCGCCTGGGTCAGCGCCGCCTTGGCCCTGGGCTCGAGCGCGTGCCCGTCGCAGCTCGCCTGGGTGAGGTCCTCGAGCGCCTTCTCGGTTCGCTCGGCGTCGAGCGCGCGCTCTCCGAGCAGCGTGCGGCAGACGCACGCGTTGGGCCGCTTCGCCACGCAGCCGAGCAGGGTCTCGGTCGCCTTCGGATCCCCCGCCAGCTCGTCGGTCAGCGCGCCGAGCGCGCGCTCGTGCGAAGGGTCCTTGGCGAGCACGTCCCGCCACTGCTGCTGCGTCGACGCGACGTACGCGTGCGCGTCCTTGAACAGCAAGATGCCGATCCCGACCGTCGCCACGAACGCCGCGGTGCGCTTGTTCTTGAACGACACGCCGAGGAACTGGCCCGCGAGCGTCGCCAAGGTCGCGCCGATCGCCGACCACAACAGCGGCGCCGCCAGGTAGTACCCGCGGAGCAGCGGCTCCCCCGCGGCGTAGGTGGCGTGCGCCTTGTAGAGCAGCGCCGCGTCCGCCACGACCCACAGCGCGATGGCCACCTTCGACTCGAGTGCGCCGTAGCTCCGGTAGAGCCACACCGCGAAGCCGAGCGGGACGCTGAGCAGCACCACCGCGAGCAGCGCGCCGAGCCCGCTCGTCTCGAGCGGCTCCGGCGACAGGCCGCGAGGGGTGATGCACAAGCCAATGAGGTGCGCGACGCGCGAGAGGAGCTCTAGCAAGGTCGTCCGCTCAGGGCAGGCAGCAGAAGGTCGTCGGCGAAGAAGGGGTCACCTCGCCGGAGGGGACGCCGCCGCCAGTGACCGGGCAGCTCCCGCCGGAGGGCGGGGTGGTGATCGAGCCCTCACGTCCAGCGACGGTCGGGTTCCCCACCAGGTCCACGCAGCTGTTGCTCTCCACCGACTCGATATCGGTCCCCGCGGAGCATCCGGCGGAGAAGAAGAGGTCGAGGGTGATCTTGCACGTGCCGCCCGAGGAGGCGCCGCAGGTGCAGTCTGAGCAAGCGCGCGAGTCGTCGAAGCCGGTGAACGCCTCCGAGTGCAGCGTGAACGAGCCGGCCGGACAGCTCTGCTCGCCGACCTTCCCGATGCACACGCGGGGCTCATAGGGCGTCGGCGGCTTCGCGACGCAGGTGAGCCCGCCGTCACACCCCTGCAGGTTGGCGGTCGAGCGGCACGCCTTCACGCCTTCGCCCCAGGTCGGGTCGCCGCCCGAGGGCAGCCCGCCCGCGGGGGTGCAGGTGCCCGGGGTGACCGAGGCCGGTTGGACCTGCACGGAGGTGTTGCACGGCAGCGTGCTGCAGGTCTGGCCACCGGCTGCGGAGTCCACGTTGCTGCAGCCGAGGTCCCAAACGTCGGGAACGGTCAGCGTCGTCTGCGCCGTCGCGTTCACGCCGCAGGGCGTGTTGCGCGTGTAGAAAGGCTGCAGGCCCGGGATCGAGGGCCATCGCCTGGAGCGGGACCCGGCAAGAACGCGCAGCCCTGACCCGTCGGCGCGCCGCACGAGCACGAGGTGCAATCCGCGTCGGTGTTCAACAGGTTGCCGTTGCCGGCGTAGACCTCCATCGTCGTGCCGGGTGGGCACTCGGGGTCTGCCGAGGGCGAGCCGCGGAACAGCGCCACGTAGCCGTACGTGCCCCAGCCGACCGGGATCGCGTCGACACACTCGAGATCCGGCGTGCACGCAGGGTCGGCGCAGTCGGCGCTGCCGTTGTCGTCCTCGTCGCCGGCCGCGAAGCAGTCTTCCACCGGAGGCATGCCGCCCTGGCCGCCCTGGCCGCCGTCGCCCCCCGCGCCCCCACCGCCCGTGGCCCCGCCGCCGCCGGTCGCGCCGGTCGCTTCGCCGCCGGTGCCTGCCCCGCCGCCGCCCGAGGGCTCGGGCTCGTCGAAGGTGTACTCGGGGAACAAGCACGCCGTGAGCAGCGCCGCGGACAGCGCCGCGCTGGCGCCGCGCGAGACAAGGAACTTCACGGGGCGATCATAGCGCCTTGGGGCGCGAGCCCGGAAGGTTGTCTTCAGGTCCACTCCAGCTGCACGCTCGACCACGACAGTCCCCCGCCGACCACGACCAGCGCCACGATGTCGCCGCTCTTGAGATCGTCCCAGCGCTGGCTGACCACCACCGGCGCGCCCGCGGCGGCCTGGTTGCCGTAGTCGACGATGTTGAAGAAGTGGCGCTCCGGGGCGATCTCGCAGCGCTTCACCACCGCCTCGAGCATCGTGAGGTTCGCCTGGTGCCCGACGTAGATGAGCCGGCTCGCGCGATCGGGTCCGAGCCGCTCCTGGATCTGCTTGAGCAGCTCGCTCATCTTCTTGATGGCGAACTTCTGGACCGCCGCGCCGTTCTGATAGAAGTGCGCGACGCGCGGGATCACCACCTCGTCGCAGCCGGACGGAGCGCCGCCGAAAGACGAGAAGACGGCCTTCACCTTCGACGGAATCTTCGTCGAGACCACCGCCGCCGCCGTCGCGTCGCCGAACAGGATCGCGCTCGAGCGGTCCGAAAAATCGGTGATGCGCGTGCTGTTCTCCGGCACCACGCACAGCACGTACTCCGGCAGCACCGACTCCATCGCGTTGATGAAGTGCATGTGCATGCCGAAGGTCGAGCAGGCCGAGTGCATGTCCATACACGGCACCTCGATCCCCAGCTCCTTCGCGACGCGGGAGGCCTCCGCCGGGATGCAGTTGTCCGGAGAGCAGCCGCCCGCGATCACCATGCCGATGTCGCTAGCCTGCAGACCGGCTCGCTCGAGCGCCAGCTTCGCGGCGCGCGCGCCGGTCTGCGCGTTCGAGTAGAGGCGCGCCTCCTGTCCGGCGCGAAGGTCCTTGTTCCTCGTCTGGCGGATGTAGTCGAGCGGCAGCACCGTCCGGCGGTTCTTGATCCCGACGCGGCTCGTGATCCACAGCTCGTTCGTCCCGATATCGAGCGACTCGAGGAACGCGTTGTCGATCTCGTTCTCCGGGTGGAAGTGCCCGAGGCCGTGCAGGTAGAGCATCGGGCCGGGCTCGTACACCCCGCCTCCACAGGCCGCAAACGAACAGCACTTTGACGCGCTGCGACGATTGGGTACGTTCGCACGCGCCGTGGCGAAGCTGCTGCTCGAGGGCGTGACGAGGCGATACCCGGGGGCCAGCGAGCCGGCCCTCCGCGGCATCGACCTCGAGGTCGACGACGGGGAGGTGCTCGTCCTCGTCGGGCCTTCGGGCTGCGGAAAGTCGACGGCGCTGCGCCTGATCGCTGGCCTCGATCTGCCCGACGCGGGCGCCATCAAGCTCGACGGCAGAGACCTCGCGGCCGTCCCCCCGCAGGACCGAGACGTCGCGATGGTCTTCCAGGGCTACGCGCTCTACCCCCACATGACCGTCGAGGAGAACCTCGCGTTCCCTCTGAAGATGCGCGGCGTCGCCAAGGCCGAGCGCGCCGCGAAGGTGCGAGAGACCGCCAAGCGCCTCGATATCGAGCGCTTCCTCGATCGGCTCCCCTCCGAGCTGTCTGGCGGGCAGCGCCAGCGCGTCGCGATGGGGCGCGCCCTGGTGAGGCAGCCCAAGATCTTCTTGTTCGACGAGCCCCTGTCGAACCTCGACGCCGCGCTGCGGTCCCAGCTGAGGGTGGAGCTGTCGCGCCTGCTCAAGTCCATCCAGGCGACCGCGATCTACGTCACCCACGACCAGGTCGAGGCGATGACCCTCGGCGATCGGATCGCCGTCATGAAGGACGGCAAGGTCGAGCAGATCGGCGCCGCGCGGACGATCTACGAGCGCCCGCGGACGCCCTTCGTCGCCGGCTTCGTGGGCACGCCCGCGATCAACCTGGTGCGCGCCCGGGTGGCCGACGAGCGCGCGTTCGTCGGTGACTCGTCGGTGCCGGTGCCGCACGACGCCCCGCCTGGCCCGGAGGTGCTGCTCGGGTTCAGGCCCGAGCGCGTCCAGGTCCGGGCCTCGGACGACCAGCCACCCTCCACGTTCCTCACGCTCGTCGCGACGGTCGCCGCCACCGAGCCGCTCGGCGCCGAGACCATCCTCCACTGCGAGATCGGCGCGGGCAAAGAGAAGGCCGAGGTGCGCGCGAAGGTGCCGGGCTTCTTCGACGCGTCGCTCAGCGACACCGTGAAGCTCGTGATCGAGCCCACGCACCTGCACTGGTTCCCCGCCGAGGCCCGCGCGTGAAGCGCCGCACCTTGCTCGCCGCGGGCGCGAGCGCGGCGCTCGGGGCGTGCGCTGGGGCCGAGCGAGGCGTGCCGCTGTGGTTCAGCTATGGCGGGAAGAACCGAGAGGCCCTGCTCGCGCTCGTCGCCGCGTTCAACGCCGAGCAGCCCGAGCACCGGCTCGCCCCCGTGTACCAGGGCGACTACTTCGAGCTGCTCGCCAAGCTCCGCACGGCGCTGCACGCCGGGCGAGCCCCTGCGGTGACCCACGTGGTCGCCGAGATCCTCCCCTATCTCGTGAAGGCCGACGTGCTCGAGCCGCTCACGAAGCTCCCCGGGCTCGATAGAGACTTCGGGTTCGTGCCGGGGCTGACCCAGAACGGGGCCTTCGCCGGCGGCAGCGAGCGCCCCGTCTACGCGCTGCCGTTCAACCGGTCGACGCCCATCGCGTACATCAATGGGTCGATCGCGAAGGAGCTCGGCCTCTCGCCACCCCAGACCTGGGACGAGCTCGAGGCCTTCGCGCGGGCGGCGACGCGCGGCGCGGGCGGCGACAAGCGTTATGGGTTCTCGTGCCCGATCGACTGGTGGTTCTGGGTCGCGCTCGTCGCGCAGGCGGGTGGAGATATCGTCGACGCCGAAGGCAGGTTCAGCCTCGGGGGCGACGCGGGCCGCGACGCGCTCGCGTTCCTGCAACGGTTGGTGCACCAGGCCGAGGTGATGCGGCCCCCCTCGGGGCGCGACTACAACGCGTGGCAAGTCCAAAACCAGGAGTTTATCGCGGGGCGCGTCGCGATGATCTGGAACAGCACGGCGTTCGTTCGCTACCTGGAGGACAACGCCAAGTTCCCCGTGCTGTGCGCGCCGCTCCCGAAGCGCGATCGCCACGGCGTGCCGACCGGCGGCACCATGTTCGTGATGCCGAAGGGCAGCCCGGCGGCGTGGGTCGAGGCCGGGGCGCGCTTCCTCGCGTTCATGTCGCGGCCCGAGACGTCGAACGAGTTCGCCACCAAGACCGGGTACATCCCGGTCACGACGTCCGGGGTGAAGCTGCTCGAGGGCGCGGGTTACTACCAGAAGAAGCCCAACGACCGCGTCGCGCTCGATCAGCTCGAGGACGTGCGCCCTTGGCCTTGGCACCCCGAGCTGTTCCGCGTCCAGCGCGAGGTCGTGCAGAGCCGCCTCGAGGCGTGCGTCCTGTCGAAGGAAGACCCCGCGACCACCCTGCAAGGTGCGCGTCGTGCGATCGAGCTGGGGCCATGAGGCCGCGCAACCGCCTCCACCCGCTGCTGATGCTCGCGCCGACGCTCGCGATCATCGGGCTCTTCTTCCTGTACCCGCTGGTCGTCGCGGCCAGAGACAGCCTGTACCGCTGGGATCTCCTGACCGAGCCCGAATACGTCGGCACCACGAACTACACCCGCCTATGGCAGAGCGGAGAGCTGACCGGCGTCGTCGGGCGCACCCTGACCTTCGGTCTGGTCGTCGTGGTCGCGAGCACCGCGCTCGGGCTCGCGCTCGCCATCGCCCTGAACCGACCCGGCAAGCTGTACGCCTTCTTCCGGGGCGCGATCTTCAGCGCGTACGTCGTCTCGTGGGTCGCCGTGGCGCTCTTGTGGATGTGGATCCTCGATCCTGACGCGGGCGTCGTCACGCGCGCCTTCCGCGCGCTAGGGCTCCCGACGATGAGCTGGCTGGGCGACCCCCGCTCGGCGCTCTACGCCATCGCGTTCGTCACCGTGTGGAAGATCACCGGCTACGCGATGGTCGTCTACCTCGCGGGCCTGCAGTCGGTGCCGGCCTCCCTGTTCGAGGCCGCGGCGCTCGACGGGGCCGGGCCGCTGCGGCGGTTCATCTACATCACCTGGCCGAGCCTGCGCCCGACCACCGCCTTCGTCGCCTCGACCGGGCTGATCATGAGCTTCCAGGCCTTCGACGTCGTGCGCGTGATGACGCAGGGCGGGCCCGTTCGTTCGACCACGCTCTTCGTCTACGCGATCTACGAGGAGATCTTCGTCAACCTGCGCGTCGGGCGCGCGAGCGCGCTGGTCGTCGTCTTCTTCTTCATCCTCATCCTGCTCACCCTGCTCAACCTCTGGGCCTTCCGGCAGTCCGGGGGCCTCGCCGATCGCGCGCCGAAGCGCGAGCGGGCCGAGGGGGCCGCGTGAGCAGCCTCGAGCGACCGACGCCCATCGGCCGCGCCCTCCGGGGCGTGCTGCTCGCGGTCGTCGCGCTGCTATGGCTCGGCCCCTACGCGTGGATGACCATCACGAGCCTCAAGTCGCTCGACGAGATCGTCCAGGCGCCGGCCTATCCCCTGCCGCACAGCCCCAACCTCGACGCGTACCGCGAGGTCATGACGCAGGTCCCCGTGGGGCGGTACCTGTTCAACACGCTGGTGATGGCCTTCTCCATCGCCGCGCTGCAGATCCTCCTCGCGCTGCCGGCAGGGTACGCCCTCGCCAAGCTCCGCTTCCGGGGCAGGCGCACCGCCTTCTTCCTCGTCCTCGCGTGCCTGCTCGTGCCGGCGCAGGTCACCTTCGTGCCCGTCTTCACCATGCTGGGACCCCTCGGCCTCGTGAACACCATGGCCTCGCTGGTCGTCCCCTTCGCGGTCAGCGCCTTCGGCACCTTCCTCGTCCGGCAGGCCCTCATGTCGGTGCCCGACGAGATCATCGAGGCGGCCCGCCTCGACGGCGCGAGCGAGCTCACGATCATCTATCGCATCCTCGCGCCGCTCGTCCGGCCCACCCTGGCCGCGATGTTCCTATTCAGCTTCGTCTACCATTACTCCGACTACTTCTGGCCCCTCGTCATGACGACCGACGACGAGAACCGAACCCTCCCGCTCGCCATTGCGCTCCTCCGCGAGCAAGGCACCGGCGTCCGCTGGCACATCGTCATGGCGGGCAACGTCATCCTGAGCGCCCCCGTGCTCGCCGTCTTCGCCCTCGCGCAGCGCCAGATCGTCCGCGCCGTGGCGCGCGGGTAGGGGCAGCGCGGGCGGCGCGGAGGCGGCAGGCGGCCACAAGGCTGGAGCCTCCGCGGAGGTGGGTGGGTTATGGCCGGCGGGGGGCCGGCGCGGGAGCGGCGGGGGGCCGGCGGGCGGCCACAAGGCTGGATCCTCCGCGAAGGTAGGAGGGTTATGGCCGGCGCGGGGGCGGTGCGGAGGCGGTGCGGGGGCGGCGGGCGGCCACAAGGCTGGATCCTCCGCGAAGGTAGGAGGGTTATGGCCGGTGCGAGGCCGGCGCGGGGGCGGTGCGGGGGCAGCCCGCGGCCACAAGGCTGGATCCTCGGCGGAGGTGGGTGGGTTATGGCCGGCGCGCGGCCGGGGTGCGGCCACAACGCCGGAGCCACGGCGGAGGTGGGCGAGTTATGGCCGCCGCGCGGCTGCGCGGGGCGCGAGCGCGGCCGGGGTGCGGCCACAACGCTGGAGCCTCGGCGGAGGTGGGTGGGTTATGGCCGGCGCGGGCCAGCGCCGGGGGCGAGCGCGGCCCGGGTGCGGCCACAACGCCGAAGCCTTCGCGGAAGTGGGTGGGTTATGGCCGGCGCGGGCCAGCGCCGGGGGCGAGCGCGGCCCGGGTGCGGCCACAACGCCGAAGCCTTCGCGGAGGTGGGTGGGTTATGGCCGGCGCGGGCCAGCGCCGGGGGCGAGCGCGGCCCGGGTGCGGCCACAACGCCGAAGCCTTCGCGGAGGTGGATGAGTAATGGCCGGCGTGGGCCAGCGCGGGGGGCGAGCGCGGCCCGGGTGCGGCCACAACGCCGAAGCCCTCGCAGAGGTGGGTGAGTTATGGCGCGCCCCCGCGCCGCCCCGCCGCAGAGCCGCGCCGCCCCGCCGAGCCGCACCGCCCCGCCGCCCCGCCGCAGAGCCGCGCCGCCCCGCCGCAGAGCCGCCCCGCGACGTGGGGTAGCCGGACATGGTCTGCGCGGGTAGCATGCCCCCCGATGGTCCACGCGGCGTTCGACGCGCTCCGATTGCGGACGTTCGATGCCCTCGTGGCCGCCAGCCCGGAGGAGGCGACCTCGCTGGGGCTCTCGCCGTCGGGGCCGCCGCTCTCGAGGTGTGGCCCCGACGGGCCGATCGCTGAGGTCGTCGCGCACCGTGAGGTCCTCGCGGGCCTCGAGCGGCTCGACGCCGCTTCAATGGACGCCTCGGACCAGGCAGACCGCGACGTCATGGAGCGGCTCGCGCGGTTTCGCCTGCACCTCATCGAGGAGCGGCGAGAGCACCGCACCGATCTCGAGCTGTCGCTGCTCGGCGCGTGCAGCACTTTGCACGCGTCCTCGATGGCGTGCGACCGGGGCTCCGCGTCCGAATGGGAGCAGGTGGCCGAGCGCGCCGACGCCATCGCTGGGACGCTGCGCGCCCGGGAGCAGGCGCTCGTCGCCGGGCTCTCGGAGGGCCGCGCCGCGCAGCCCGAGCTCGCCGCGTTCTTCGCGGAGCGCGCGATCCCGTGGATGGCCCAGGCGCTCGCGGCGGTGCCCGCGCTCGCCGCGGGCGCGCGTGAAGAGGGCAGCTCGGCGATCCCCTCGACCGCCTCGGCGGCGCAGCAGGCGCTGACCTCCGCCTGCGAGCGCGCGGTCGCCGCGCTCTCGCGCCACGCGGAGTGGATTGCGCGCGAGGTGGTCCCCCACGCTGGGCGCGCCTCTGCCCTCGATCCCGCCGAGCACGCGCTCCGCATGGAGCTGTGCTGGGGCATCACGACGCCCGCTGACGATATCGAGGCCGAGGCCGAGGCGTCGGTGCGTGCGGCGCACGAGCGCGTGGTCCATTGCGCTCGGGATGTGGCCGCAGCCCGCGGCGCGGCGGTGCGCGATCTCGCGGACGCCTCCGCGCTCCTCCACGAGCTGCTCGGCGAGACCTTCTCCCCGGAGGATGACCTCGCCGGGGCTTATCGCGCGGCCACCGCGCGCGCCCTCGCGATCACCCGGGACGAGCGGCTCTTTCAGATCGATGACCCCGAGAGCCTGCAGGTCGAGCTTGCTCGAGGGCGACCATGGCTCGGCGGCGCGGTCAACTGGCCCGCCCCTCTCTTCGCGCCCGCAGCGCCCGCGCGGGTCTTGCTCTCCCCCGACCCGAAGGCTCACCCCCAGGTCGCCGTCGCGAACCTCGCGGTGCACGAGGGGCTCCCTGGCCACGGGCTCGAGAGCCTGGCGTTTCGACGCACCTTCGGGGGCCGCCGCGCGCCGGTCTCGATGCTGGGCTTGCACGACGACCTCATGCAGGCGACGAAATGGGTGGGCCCAATGCTTCGCGTCGAAGGGCACGCGGTGTACGTGGAGGAGCTGTTGCTCGACCACGGCCTCCAGTCCGCCGAGGGCGCGCTCTTCGTCGAGGCGTGCAAGGCCCTGCGGGCGGCGCGCGTGGTCGCGGATCTCGATCTGCACGTCCACGGCCTGTCCCTCGCGCAGACCGCGGCGCGCCTCGCGGAGCGATCGCTGTTCCCGCTCGCTTGGGCGCAGGTCAAGCGATGCGCTACCTGCGCGTGCCGCTCCAATGCGCGGCCTACCACCTCGGCCCGCGAGGTCCGCCGCTCCATCGAAGAGCTCCGCGCTCGCGAGCCGGGCCTCGACCTCGCCGCCGCTCACGCGCGCCTGTTCGAGCTCGGGCCGATCCCTCCCCCGCGGTTGGGCGTCTAGACGCGTGGACAACGTCACCCACGCGCTCGCCGGTGCGCTCGTCGCTGAGCTCTCGCTCGCGAGGCGAGAGCGCATCGCGCCGCGTTCGGCCCGCCGCGCTCGCTACGCGGTGGCGGTCAGCGCGCTCGCCAACAACGTCCCCGACACCGACGTCGCCTACGACACCCTGCTCATCCCGGGGAGGCTCGGCTACCTGCTGCACCACCGCGGCCACACCCACACGATCGTCGTCGGCGTGGTGCTCGGCCTCCTGGTCGCCCTCGCTGCGATCGGCCTCGGCCGCCTGCGCCGCGCCGGCCTCGATCGCCGGGACGAGTGGCTGCTGCTCGTGTTGGGCGCGCTCGGCCCCGTGGTGCACCTCGCGATGGATGGCTGGAACAGCTATGGGGTCCACCCGTTCTGGCCGCTCTACGACGGCTGGCTCTATGGCGACTCCATCTTCATCATCGAGCCGTTCTTCTGGATCTTCGCGTTGCCTCCGCTCATCGCCCTGCGAAGAGCGAGGTGGTGGCGGGTCCTGCTGTCGTCGCTGCTCGCCGTCATCCTCGCGCTGCCGTGGCTCGTCACCGAGCTCGTCCCGCTCTCTCTTCGGCTCGCGCTGCTGGTCATCGCGGCGGGCGTGACCGCCGCCACGATCCGGCTGGCTCGCGCAGACGCCCACGGCCCCATTCGAATGCTGGCGGCCGTTGGGTGGGCCGCGATCCTCGTCCTCTTCGCGACGAGCTCCCGGCTCGCCGAGCGCGCGGCTCGCCAGCACCTCGCCAAGGCTGAGCCCGAGCTCGCGGTGCATGATCTGTCGATCACCCCGCTTCCCGGCAACCCGATGTGCTTCCAAGCCATCGGCGTCGGGGCGACCAAGGACGGAGAGCTCGTCATCGCGCACGCCTCGGTGGCGCCGTTCCCCTTCCTGGTCGACGCCGGGCGCTGCCCGCGCCCCTTCGACGAGACGACGGCTCCGCTCGTGACGCCCCCCGCCTCGAACGATCCGCGCGTGCGCCCGCTCGGCGAGTTCCGCGCGCCGC
>JADJYE010000039.1 GCA_016719945.1 Polyangiaceae bacterium
GGCGGGACGGTTCTCGACGACATCGAGGTGCGCTTTCGCAACGACGCTGCGTTCTCGGACGCGGTGGGCGCGCACGATCCCTGACCTGACGACCGCCGGCGACTTCTGCCGCCGGTCTGACACACGGACCAGACTGAGACGCTGATGGACGTGGTCAACGACGTCCGGCGTTCGGGAGCCACAAGAAGCGAGCTTTCGGGCAGACGGCGGAAGATCGACGCCGACGGCCTCGATCGAGACGCACGGCGAGGTAGAGCGGCGGAGGGCATGGGGCTTTCCTACAACGGGACTTGGGGCTACCACCCGCTGCTGGTGTCGCTCGCGAACACGGGCGAGCCGCTCTACATCGTGAACCGGAGTGGCAAGCGGCCCTCTCAGGAAGGCGCTCCGGCCTACTTCGACCGGGCGGTCGAGATGTGCCGCCGCGCTGGCTTAAAGGACGTCCCGCCCCGCGGAGACACGGCCTTTTCGCAAACCCCACTTCGACCGCTGGACGAAGGACGGGATCCGCTTCGTGTTCGGCTACGACGCCGTGTCCCCAGCTCGTCGAGACCGCCGAGACGCTCACCCAGGAGGAGTACAGCGAGCTGGTGCGCAGGGCGACGATGCGCTCGATGAGCGCCGCCAGCGCCGCGCCAAGCAGCCGCGCTATTGAAGGAGACCATCGTTCGGGAGAGAAGGGCTACTTGAACCTTCGCCTGGTGAAGAAGGAGGAGATCGCCGGAGTTCACCCACCAGCCCCCAAGGCGAAGGGCGTGTACCGGATGGTCGTCCTCTGCAAAAACGATCTTGGAGGAGCTTTTGGACAACGCTCGCTCGGGCAGCGCGAGCGCTACCACTTCTACGTCACAAACGACTTCACGATGTCCGCCGAGGACGTCGTGCGCAGCCAACGATCGCTGCAACCAGGAGAACGTCCTCGCGCAGCTCCAAGAGCGGCGTCCGCGCCCTGCGAGCGCCGCTCAACACGCTCCAACGCCAACTGGGCCTACATGGTGATCGCATCGATCGCGTGGTCCCTGAAGGCGTGGTCCGCCCCTCATGCTGCCCATCGGTCGCGCTGGCGCGTCAGCACGAGGCCGAACGCGAACGCGTGCTGCGCATGGAGTTCCGGTCCTTCGTCAACCGCCTGATCCTCGTGCCTGCGCAGATCCTTCGCACGGGCCCGGACGCTGGTCTTCGGCTGCTCGCCTGGCGTCCCGATCTCCCCGTTCTCTTCCGCCTTCTCGACGCCCTCTGAACGGAGCGGCCTGCTCGGGCACTTCGGCGCGAGCAGTCGCGCCTCGCCGCAGCTCACCGCACCAAGAAGTCGACACGGACTGGGGACATCACGAAGGGACGAGGCGGGCGCCTCGATGGGGGTGCGCCACCTGCCGTTCCACTTCAGCCGACGCCATTCGAGCGCGGCCATCGCTTGATTGAGGTCCAGGTGCAGCGCCACGGCCCCTTTACGGGCCACAGACGGCATCGGGTTCACGGCACTGAACGCATCGGCGGCCGCCGGCGCCCGCCGCCGGCCGCCACCGCCCTAGCCAGCGATTTTCCCGGCCGCGCCGCCGTCGACTCCACGCGCCATCGCCGGCACGCCCGCTGCAGCTGCCGTCACGTGCGCGGAACCGATCGGGTCCTCCTGCTTGCCCTCACCGCGTTCACGGGCGGCGCGTTCGCCGCTGGGTCCTACTGGCGGCGGCGCTCTCGTTCGGCGGCGCTGGTGATCTTGCGAGCCCACCGGGCGGCGACGACGCCCTGGCCTCGGTGCTGACCGTGGTGTTCCCGATCTCGGCGGCCCGCGCCGGCTGTCGAGAGGTCCGTCGCCAGCGCGACCTATGATCAGGCGCGGGCGCTCTCGCCCCACCGCCGGCCTCGTGCTCGCTCACCGCAGAGGTCGCCGGCTGCCCCCAGGTCCGCGGCGAGCCCGTGCGCGCCACGGTCGTGACGCTCGAGGGAGCTTGCGGCGAGCTGGTCATCCCGCCCGGGACGCGCCCCCCGACGTGAGGGCGACCGCGAGCGATCTCACGCGGGGCGACCGCGTGGCGATCAGCGAGGCGTTCGCGCCAGCGTATGCGTTCGACAACCCTGGCTTCCCTCCTGGTTGCGCGTGGCGCGCACTGGGCACCGCGTTGAGCGGGACCGCGAAGGCTCGCCGCTCGAGCGAGGCCGTGGCCTCAGCGCGTGGATCGATCGCGCTCGGGCCCAGGCGTGCGCGATCGCATCGTCGCGACCTATCACCCGGGCCGCGGAGCTTGGACGGGCCCTGGTGCTCGGGGAGACCGACCTCGACCCCGAGGTGAACGACGCGTTCCGCGCGACGGGCCTCTCGCACATCCTCGCGGTCTCCGGGACCCACCTCGTCGTCGCGGTGATGTCGCTCGCGGGCGCTCTGCGGGCGGTGCTGCTCGGCGTGGGCCCGATCGCGAGGGCGCCTCGACGTCCGCCGCGTGGCGGCGGCGCTCTGCGATCCCGTGCGCGTGGCTGTACGCGGACTTCGCAGGAGGAGCGGCTCGGTCCTGCGGGCCGCGGCGATGCTCACGGGCGATCTTGCTCCAGCGCGCGCGTGCTCGGAGCGAAGGCCCTCCACGGCCCCCGCGCAGCCTGTCGGCCGCGCTGCTCTTCGGCGTCGCGTGCGACCCGATCGCGATCGGTGACGTGTCCTTCACGCTCTCGACCGCCGTGATGGCGGGCCTCTTGACGCTGTCTCGACCCATCGCCCACCTGCTCGGCGCGCGGGGCCCGTCCTCGCGCGGTGAGGTCCCGCTGCTGCGCCGCGCGTGGGGAGCCCGGTGGCCACCGTCGCGGCGACGCTCGCGGCGACGCTCTGCTGCGCGCCGCCTCACCGCGCTGCTCTCCGCCGAGCTCCCGCTCGCGGGGCTGGCCGCGAACCTGATCGCCGCGCCGCTCGGAGAGCTGTTCGCCCTGCCGTTCGCGATCCGCACGCGATGGTCTCGTGGGTCCCGGCGCTCCGAGCGCGGCGCGGCGGACGCGGCGTCGGGCGCGCTGCGCGTGGTGCTCGCCATCGCCCGGCTCGCCCGGGACGCGGAGCCGACCGCGCCCGTCCCGCGCCGCGCGGCATGCACTACGTCGTCGGCGGTGTCGGCGCGGCGTGGGCTGCGTACGCCCGCGAAGCCGCTCGCGGCGCCCCGTGGTGTGCGCGCCGCGCTGTTCGCGCTCGGGGCTGTCGAGCTCGCGGTGCGGCGCGGCCCGCCCGACGGCGTGCTCGAGATCACGGTGCTCGACGTCGGGCAAGGGGATGCGATCTTGGTCGAGCTGCCTGAGGACGGGGCCATGTTGATGGTCGACGCGGGCGGGTTACCCGGCCAACCGCTCGACATCGGCGAGCGCGTCGTCGCGCCCACCTCTTCGCGCGCGCAGGAACACTTGCGCGGCCTCGGGTGCTCGTGGTCTCTCACCCCCACCCGGATCACTGACTCGGCTGCCCGCGGCGTTGAAGCTGCGTCGAGTCGGTCGGCGAGTCTGGCACAAGGTACCCGGGCGACGACGCCCGCGGCCGCGTGATGCGAGATCATCGAGCTCGCCACCGGCAAGGCGCGCGTCCTCGGACCCGACGACCTGTGCGGGCAAGCTCGAGATCGGCGGAGCGCGGGTCGAGGTCCGGGGCGTGCCCGTCGCTGGATCCGGCGCTGAGCGTGAACGACGGCTCTCTGGTGCTGAAGATCACCACGGCGCGCAGCGCGCTGCTGGCGTGGGGACGCCGAAGAGGAGGCGGAGCTCCGGCTGCTCGAGGCGGCGCCGGATCTCTCGGCAGATCTCTTGAAGGTGGGCCACCAC
Source organism: Polyangiaceae bacterium (assembly GCA_016719945.1). Lineage (GTDB taxonomy): Bacteria > Myxococcota_A > Polyangia > Polyangiales > Polyangiaceae > Xiheicaenibacterium. Next base: position 3,787 of record JADJYE010000039.1, read on the forward strand.
GGCAGCCGGACCTCGACCACCCCCGAGCTGCTGAGGGCCGTGGACCCGACCCACGCCGTGATCTCGTGTGGGGTGCGCAACACCTTCGGTCACCCGCACGGAGAGGTCACCGCGGCGCTCGAGGAGCACGGCGTCGCGATCGCGCACCGACGCGACGGGCGCTTTCGTGGTCGACCGACGGGCGCGACGTGTGGGTCGTCCCGTGAGGTCGGCTTCGTACTGCGCGGACGTCGTCTCGACGACGACCGTGCCGCCGTTCGCGATCCAATCGAAGGCGTCGATGCCCGCCGTCGAGTCGAGCGCGGTGTCGCCGGTGTCCCAGATCGCGAAGCGGATCGAGAAGGTCTCGCCGCCGGTGACGGGCGCCTGCGTCTGGAGCCACGAGGTGCCGCCCGCGTCGCCGCCGGAGCCGAAGCCGTTGTCGAAGCCAGAGCCGATGAGATCGGTGGTCCCCAAGGAGCACCCGGCGCACACCTCGAAGAAGGCGATGTTCACGCTGACCGGGTTCGTCTGCGAGTCGAAGCAGATGTTGCCGTTGACCGACCCGGCCGGCGGCGGGCTCTGAGCGCGATGAACTGATCGTTGAACGACGAGCAGACCCACTCGGGGTACTCGAAGGAGTTGAAGCGGAAGTTGAACTTGAAGCCGGTCGCGTTGGTCGGCGCGCGCAGGGGGTGATATCGAGGCCGACGTCGTCGTTGACGTTCGCCGCGCCGGAGCAGTCAGGCACGTCCTGTGGGAACCCGGTCGGGGCGAAGCCGGGGTTGTAGCCGGTCGTGGTGCAGGTCTGCAGGGTGCACGCGCCGGGCTGCCCGGGCAGGCGCGCCTTGCCGGACGACAGGGCGAGCAAGCTCGCGCCGGTGCGCGGCGGGACGTTGGTGCCGAAGTTCGCGAGGATGCCGACCTGAGCGTTGGCCTGGGCCGCGGTCGGGTCGAGCACGGTGCCGTTGCCGCGGACCCAGTTGGCCGTGACGATGCCCCAGTCGGTGTCGCTGGCGGCCTGCTTGCACAGCTCGATGGCGCGCGCCATCCAAAGGTGAAGACGCATTGACCGCGAGGCCGTCGTCGCACGGCTGCGCGACGTTGTCGGCGGTGCCGTCGCAGTCTTCGTCGGCGGGGACGTATTCGCCGCCGCCGCCGCCACCGCCGCCCTCACCGTCCGGCGCAGCGCCGATCACCTCGATCGCGCCCGGGTTCACGTTCTCGTCGCAGTCGTTGCAGTCGCCCTGCTCGATCGTGAAGCCGTCCTGATCGAAGTCGGGACCTTGAGGGTCGCAGTCGATCCCTGCACCGAGCCGCCCACGCCCATGAACTGGCCGGAGCTCGCCGCCATTGCCGCCGTCGGACGACGGGAGCCGCCGGTCCCGAGGGTCTCTCCGCCTTGGCCGGTGGCGCCCGTGCCCTCCGGGTCGTTCAGCCGCCGCTGCCGGTGCCAGCGGAGCAAGCGGCGAGGAGCGCGACGAGACACGAGGTCGACAAGGTAAGGCGCTGACGGTTCATGTCGGTCGACATTCCTTGGCTGACCTCCCTAGAGAATGCAATGGACACGTCGCGCGGCGCTGCGCGCGTCATTCCGGGATGGGCTCGGTCCCGACCGTGACCGTGCCGCCCTCGGCGATCCACTCGAAGTTGTCGATGACCGCGGTCGAGTCGAGGCCGGAGTCGCCGGTGTCCCAGATGCCGAAGCGGATCGTGAAGGTGCTGCCACCCTCGACCGGCGCTTGGGTCTGGAGCCAGATGGTGCCGCCGGCCTCGCCGTCGTCGAACGAGCCGCGCCACGAGTCGAAGCCCGTGTTGACCATGTCGCCCTCGCCGTCCGGGCAACCATTGCACACGGTGAAGAACGCCACGTTGACGCTGACCGGGGCGCCGGTCGAGTCGAACGAGATGTTGCCGTCCAGCGCCCCGGCGGGGGCCGGGTTGACCAGCGCCATGAACTGGTCGTTGAACAGATCGCAGATGTAGTCGGGGTATTCGAAGGAGTAGAACTTGAACGCGAATTTGTACCCAATCGCGTTCGTCGGCGCCCGCAGCGTGAGCTCGAGACCGACGTCGTCGTTGATGTCCTCGCTGATCGGGCAGCCGGGCGCGTTCTGCGGGTACGCCGTGCTCGGTGGCGTGCCGCCCGAAGCCGGTGCAGGTCGCGCTGCCGCAAGCGCTCGGCTGACCCGGCGTGCGCGCGCGCCCCGACGGGAGCACGAACAGCGAGGAGCCGCCTTGCGGAAGGACGTTGCTGCCGAAGGTCGGCATGATGCCGTTCTGGAGGGTCGACGAGACGACCGTGCCGTTGGCGCGAACGTAGTTCGCCGACACGACGCCCCAGTCGGTCTCGTTCACGGCGCCCTTGCAGAGCTCGATCGAGCGCGCCGCGTCCATCGGGACGCTGCTGTCGAGCGCGAGGCCGGTGTCGCAGGGCTCGGGCGGGTTGTCGGGGATCGAGTCGCAGTCCTCGTCGACCGGCACGTAGCCGCCGCCGCCACCCTCGCCGGCGTCGCCGACGACCTCGATCGCGCCGGGGTTCGTGTTCGCGTCGCAGTCGTTGCAGTCGCCCTGCGCGATCGTGAAGCCGTCTTGGTCTTGGTCCTCGTTCATGCCGGCGTCGCAGCCGGTCTGCGTGCCGCCGCCAGGGCCGGCCATGAACTGCGCCGACGACCCGCCGTTGCTGCTGTTCCCACCCGTGCTCGGCCCCGCGCCCGCGCCCCCGGTCCCGGGGAGGCCGCCTCCTTGGGCGTCGCTGGCGCCGGTGCCGCCGGTGCTGTTCCCCGGGGTGCAAGCCGCGAGGACGACGGCCAGCGCGGCGATCGAACGGAACGAAGAGGGAGAGCTGCTCATCGTGGCTCCTTGTGGGGCGCGCGTGCGCGATCGAAGCTGAAAGGAAGAAGAAGGGTGGCGGGGCCAGGCGAATCCACTGGGCCAGCGCCTGCCGAGCGTATCACGCGAGCCGCGCAGCGCGCCCGGCCCCGCGAAGATTGGTGCGAGGTCCCGCTGGTCCGATGGCGATCCAGGAGGGACGTCCGGTCGCTCGCCGCCACGCAACACGCCATGCGCGGGAGCGTTTCGTGCGCGCCGCTGCTATGAGCGGCTGACGTGCCGCGCTGGGAGAACGCACAGACCATCCGGGGGAGACTCGAGAAGGAAGTTGGCCGGCTCGAGAAGTCGGCGGCCTTCACGATCGGGCTCTGTTACCCGTCGCCCTACCGAGTGGGGATGAGCTCGCTCGGCTATCAGCAAATCTACAAGCTGATCCAAGGGCGACCGGGGATGGCTTGCGAGCGCTTCTTCCTGCCCGACGACGCCGAGGCGGTGAGCGTCGCGCCCCTGTCGTACGAGGGGCTCCGGCCCCTGCGGGACTTCCCGGTGCTCGCGTTCAGCGTGGCGTACGAGCTCGAGCTCGCCGGGCTCATCCAGATGCTCGAGGCCTCGTCGATCCCCTCCCTCCGCTCGGGCGTGGCGACTCGGACCCGTTCGTGCTGGCCGGCGGCCCCCTGACGTTCTCGAACCCGCTCCCGCTCGCGGGGTACGCCGACGCGATCGTCATGGGCGAGGCCGACGAGCTGATCCACGACGTGCTGTCGGTGCTGGAGTCGGCCTCCAGCAAGAGCGCCGCGCTGGCGGCGCTCGCGCAGCTGCCGCACGTGTTCGTGCCCTCGGCCCACGGCGCCTCGCTGCCGTCGATCGCCAAGTGCTCGGACGAGCGACTCCCCGCGTACTCGGCGATTCGAACGCCCGACACCGAGCTGTCGAACATGTTCCTGATCGAGACCGAGCGAGGCTGCTCGAGGGCGTGCCGATACTGCGTGATGCGGCGCTCGACCAACGGGGGCATGCGCCTGGTGCCGAAGGAGCGCCTGCTCGAGCTCGTCCCCGAGGGCGTCACCAAGGTCGGGCTGGTGGGCGCGGCGGTCAGCGACCACCCGAAGATCGCCGAGATCGTCCGCGCGCTCACCGCGCGCTCGTGCCACGTCGGTTTGTCGAGCCTCAGGCCCGACCGGCTCAGCGACGACTTCGTCGGCGCGCTGCGCGAGGGCGGGTATCGCACGCTCACCACGGCGATGGACGGGCCGAGCGAACGGCTGCGCGAGAGCCTCGAGCGCCGCGCGCGCATCAAGCACCTCCAGCGCGCCGCCGAGCTCGCGAGGGCCCACGGGATGAAGCGCCTCAAGCTCTACCTGATGATCGGCCTGCCGAGCGAGACCGACGCCGACATCGACGAGTGCGCGGCGTTCGTGTCGGAGCTCGCGGGCATCGTCCCCATCGCGCTCGGGATCGCGCCGTTCTGCGCCAAGCGGAACACCCCGCTCGACAAGAGCCCGTTCGCGGGGATCACGACGGTGAACGCGCGCCTCGATCGCTTGCGACGGGGCCTGAAGGGTCGCGCCGACGTGCGCGGCACGAGCGCGCGCTGGGCGTGGGTCGAGTATGTGCTCGCGCAAGGCGGAGAGGTCGAGGGGCTGGCGGTGCGCGAGGCCGTGCTCCGAGGTGGCTCGTTCGCCGACTACAAGCGCGCGTTCGAGGCGCTCGCGCCCGCCCGGGCGACCGCCAAGCGGAGCCTCTTCGTGCTCGGCTCCTGAACCGCGCTATAAGGCAAGTCGACCCGATGGCCCGGAACACCGAAGATCCCATCGCCCTGCACGCGCCCGTTCGTGGGGCCCGCAAGCAGCGGAACCTCGCCGTCCAGCTCGGCTTCATCGGCATCGCCGCCTTCGCGGTGTACGGCTTCGTACAGGCCGCCAAGAGTGACCAGCTCCGCTCGCTGTGCTCGGCCACCTGCGCGATGCAGCCGACGTACGCCGGCCGCAACCGCCTCGCGCCGCAGTTCGAGCTCAGCGACACCGACGGCAAGCTGGTGCGCCTGTCGGACTTCAAGGGCAAGACGGTGGTGATGAACTACTGGAGCTACACGTGCGAGCCGTGCATCAAGGAGATGCCAGCGCTCGCGCGGCTCGCCGTCGCGCTCGAGGGTCGGGACGACGTCGTCTTCCTCACCATCAACAACGACGACGCGGACGAGGAGCAGAACCTCATGGACCGCCTCAAGACGGCGCTGGCGATGGACCCGAACCTCGACCCGAAGGTCAACAAGGTCCTGAAGGAGGGCCGCCTCCCCTTCCGCGTCCTGAGAGACCCGACCTCCGCGGTCACGAAGGGCCTGTATGGCACCACCATGGTCCCCGAGACCTGGGTCATCGACGGCGCCGGCTACGTGCGCGCGCGCTTCGACGGCGTGCGCGAGTGGGACGGCGGCTCGGCCCGGCAAATGATCGACTCCGTGGGACGCGGTCCGGGGTGCCTCGTCGACTTCACGCAGGGCAAGGCGGCAGGGCCGTACTCGCGGCTGTGCGACCCGCACGGCGGCTGAGCGCAGCACCGCCGCCGCCGCCCCCAGGACGGCCCGAGCTTCTTCAGCAGCGCTGGCTCCCCCCTCGCCGAAGGTGAGGGGGGCGGGGGGGGTAAAAAAGCAGCAACTGCCTACCCAGTGGCCTGACGACACCCCTTTTCAGCACACTGTTAGCCGCCCACGACGTCACCGTGGCGCTTGGTGATCACCCGCAGCCTCAGCTCGGACCTGCCAAGCGGCGGCAGCTCGACCCTCCAGGTGACGAACCCGTTCTCGTCAGGGACCTTCTGCCCCGAGGTCTCCTCGCGCGACACCGACACCTGCACCTTCTCGATCTCCGAGAGGGTCACGCGCTCTTGAACGACGACGCTCCGCGTGAAGGGGCCGAGGTTCGACAGGCGGAGCCGGACGTCGTGGGTCTTCGTGACCCACGAGCCGAGCATGCTCGTCTCGTCCTTCAGCGGCTCGATATCGCGGTGCACGCGCACGCTGCCATCGGGGCCGAAGCCGAGCTCGAGCTTCTCGCCGGGCGCGACGAACTCGAGGCTCCCCCGCCCCACCGGGCCACCGCCGCGCACGAGCTCGACCGGGCCGGGGAGCAGCGGGACGCGCCCGGCGTTGAGGAACGTCGCCTTGGTCACCGCGGCGAGGAGCAGCTCGGGCAAACACACGAGCCCCACCTCGGCCTCGGCCTCGAACGCGCCGAGCGCGACGGCGTGCGGGCGGCCGTCGGACGCGATCGTCGCGCGGTGAGGCGCCCTCATCGAGCGGGCCTCGCCGCCGTCGTCGATCCCGGGGAGCTCGGAGACGACCCTCTTGCCGCCCCCTCCTGCGCCGGCCCGCTCGACCTCCTCTTGGCGGGTCTCGACGACCAGCGCCCCGCGCTTGGTGACGCTCAGCGGGTCGGCCTCGAGCCGAGGCGGGTCGACCCCGAGCGAGGGACGCTCCGTCGACAGGGAGAGCTCGACCTCTGACCAGGCCTCCCCCGTGTTCTGCCACACGACCGCCTCGGTCTGGAACGCGACCTTCCCGTCGCCGAGCACCGCGCGGTGGCGCGGGCGCCAGCAGGCGTTGGGCACGACATACGAGACGACGAGCTCGAGCTCACACGGCTCCTTCGCCTCCACGTCGAGATCGAGGCTCGCCACCAGGGAGGAGTCGAGCCGCTTGGACGCTCGGCTGCGATCGATCTTGCGCGCGAGCGCCTGCCGCGCGTCGTCGAGCTCGACATCGAGCGCCGCGACGGCGGCTCGCGCCTCGAGATCACGGGTGACGAGCCGGCCGAACAGCTCGCCTCGCGGAGAGGTGACGGCGCGTCCCCAGGAGGCGTCGACCGCGAGCTCGACCGCGAGCGAGGAGAGGCGCGCCGCGAGCGCGTCGCACTCGGCCTTGAGCGCGCGCATGCGATCCTCGAGGGCGACGACCCCCGCCTTGCCGAGGACGATCTCCTCATGGAGCGCGCGGGCGTCGTCTCCCCGGACGTCGTCGGCGGCGACGCGCTCACGCACGACCTTGGCGTCGACGAGGCGCGCGTCGGACGCCGACAGGTCGCCGAGCAGCGACTTGTCGACCACGATCGGCGACACCCCAGACACGCGCAGGCGGGCTCGACCGGCCTCGACGGTCACGCGCCCGCGGCGTCGGACCAAGGCGCGGTCTTCGAGGACGGTGACCTCGGCGACGGGCAAGCTGATGGCGCGGCGATCGGAGCTCATGGTCACTCCCTGCGGTTGCCGCCGACGAGCTCGAGCTTCGCCGGGATCTTCACGACGTAGGTGGCGCTGAGCTCGGCGCGCCCCCCCGGCTCGACCGAGACGCGCCACATGTGCGCGCCCTTGACGGGCGACTCCCCGAGCGGCGGCTCCCACGGGCGCCACGCGGGCTGCGCGGCCACCTCGAGCTTGATGTCCTCCTCGCGCTCGGGGACGAACGGCACGCGCTCGCGGACCTCGACGTCTGCGGCGTCGGCGCGGTGGTTGGCGAGCTCGATCTTGATGGTGTGCTTGAGCGCGAGCGAGCCGCCCATCAGCCCCGCGCTCGCCTCGGCGAACGACGTGTTGCGGGCGCATTTGATGGCCTGATCGACGCCGAGCCCCGCGCGCACCTTGCCTCGGGGCGCGACCGTCGCGAGATCGGCGGTGAGCAGGAAGTCTCGATCGAAGTACACGTCGCAGGGGCCGCGGAGCAGCGGCGCCTCGAGCGGGTTGTCGAGCTCGACGAAGCGAAAGACGTCCTGCGATTCGCGCGGGACCGCGACGTACCGCAAGACGAGGGGGGCTTCGACCGTGGTGATCGGCAGCGAGTGGAATGAGCCGTCGGCGGGGACGTCGGCTCGCGACGCGCAAGCGTGCGCGTAGTCGAAGCCGTCCACGGCGTCCGGCGCGACGTGCAGCGGGGGCAGCGGAGCCTGAGAAGCCTTGCGCGACGCCGCGACGCGACCCTCGACGACCTGCCGGATCTGCACGGCGACGCGGACGTCGAGGGTCTGGGACAGCTCGAGGTATCGCTCTTCCATCGACGCGACGCGCAGCTTGCCGTGCCGCTGCTCGAAGCCCGGCATGCGCAGGCCCTCGTACGACAAGAGGCGAGGATCGACCTCGAGCTCCGGCTCCGGCTGAGACGGCGCGTTGGGGCTGTCCGCGGCGCGCCGGGCCTTGAGCATGGGGCCACCCCCGCCCCGAGGGGGCGGCGCTCCCTTCGGCGCCGGCATCCCCATCGACATCGGCATCGCCATCGGCGCGGCCGCGGGTGGCGGAGCGCCAGGCGGGCCGCCTTTCGCCATGAAGCTGGGCATGAGCCCTGGCGCGCCGAACCCCTGCGGCGCGAACGACGGCGGCATCGCAGCGCTGGGCGCCCCATCTCCATGGGAGGCGACCCCATCCCTACCTGAGGGGTCGCGCGATCGAGCTCGTCGCCTGGCTCTTCGCGCGGAGCAGGAGCGGCCGGCGCGGGCGGCCGCTCGGCCTTCGGCAGCGCCCGCGCGAAGTCGGCGAACAGCTCGACCGGGTCGCGCGGGGGAGCGCGCCAGGCTCGCTTCTTCGGCGCGGCCTGGGCGCGCCCCAGCCGCAAGCTCGTCAGCTCGGGCAGCTCGTGGAACCGCAGCGCCTCGGCGGTGGAGAGGCTCAGCTCGACGTCGCGCCAATCTTCGCCGGAGCTCTGCGCGACGATCGCGCGCAGCTCGAGCGAAGCGCTGCGCCGCTTGGTGTCGACGCGGAGCACGTAGGCGGGCGCCCAGCGCGCGCCCGGGACGAAGTACTCGACCGCCACGCTCGTCGCGCCGGTGGCAGGGTCGTCACGACGCGCGGTCGCGACGACAGACTTCCGCAGCTCGTCGGGGCGCGGCAGACGTGACGAAGAGGAAAGCTCGATCCGGTGGGCGACGACGCGCCGGCGCTCGGACGTGTGGGCGATCTTCCGCTCGAGCTCGCGGCGGCGCTTCGCGAGCAGCTCCCATCGCTCGCGCTTGAACGTCACGAACGACAGCGACGCGTCGAGGTCGATATCGGGCGGCGGCTCACCCTCCGCGCCGCTGGGCCGCTCGGGGAGGTGAACCTGCTCGATCGCGATCAGCGCTGCGTCGATGCCCGTGAGCTCTGCCGTGAGGGCAGCCTCTTCGCGGCGAAGCGCGTCGTGCTCTCGCTCGTCCGAGGACTCGGCGGTCGTCGTTCGCTCGGCGCCGTCGAGCCCGATCGCGGCGTCGAGCAGCACCGTCGCCGGCGAGTCGGTCTCCAGGCGCAGCGACGCGTCGTCGAGCGCGACCGGCAGATCGGCGAAGCGGACCCGGGCCGTCGCCCCGGAGAACGGCGGGATCGTCGCGACGCGCCGCACGAGCGCGCCGGACCGGAAGACCCGGACCTTCTCCACGCGAGACTCGAGGAGGATGGGCGGCATCGCGCCGCGAGCGTATCGCTACTTGCAGGCGCTCCGCACGCGCTGTGTCGCGCCGGCGACGCGCGCCGTGTCGGTGTCGGCGAGCTTCTCCGCGGCGGCGGCGCACGACGTCCCGCTGGGGAGGTCCTCGATCTCACGGTCCACGCACTTGTTGGCGAGCTCGACCCGGTTCGGCAGCTTCTCCTCGAGCAGTCGCTCGCTCACGAACCCAGGCGCCAGCGCCTTCTCGAGCTCCTCGCACGCGCGCTGCATGGCCCCCCGCTGCGCGGCCTCTTCGATCTCGGCGAGCTTGCCCGCGCGCGGGTTGGGCGCCTCGTCGACCGACTTGAAGACGGCCCAGACGTCGAGCACGAAGCCGAGCAGGAACGCCGCCGAGCTGCCGGCGATGGCGAGCCACGCAGGGAAGACCGGCTCGCTCTCGTGCCCCTTCAGCTTCGCCGCCGACTGGGCGATGCGGCGCTCGCCGAGCGCGAGCGCGAGGTCGAGCATGCCGATGAGGAAGCCGGGCAGCGCGAGCAGCCCGAACAGCGCGACCGCCCGCCCGTTGGCCTGGGCCTCGCCGATCAGGTGCTCCTTCATGCCCGGCTCGAGCACGATATCGCTCTCTCGCGTGAGCACCGCGTCGGCGTGCATCGCGTGCGCGAAGAGCGCGGCGATCAGCAGCCCTGCGGCGCCAGCGCCCGCGGCGAGCGCGGCGAGGCCGAGGGCGCGAGGCTGCTTGCGAGACAACAGCAGCCGGACGTTCGCGGCGAGCAGAGAGACGATCGCGAGGAAGACGGCCACGAACGCGCCGACCCCCGCCTCACGGAACGTGGTGCTGCGCAGCGCGAGCCAGGTCGGGATCGCGAGCGAGACGAAGCCGAGGACGGCGCCCACCACCTGCGCCCGCCGGACCCTGGCCTTGGGCGGCTTCGACACGGTGTTCGTGGTCACGTTCGACCCCGCGGCCGGCGGCGGGGCGATCGCGGCGTTGGCGGGCGACGCGACGATCGCGGCGGGCGCCGTGAGCGGGGGGGCGGCCGCGACCTCGGAGGGCGACGCGAGGATCGCGGCTGGCGCAGGGAGCGGGGGCGTGACGAGCGGGGCGAGCTCGGGAGGAGGCGCGACCACCCTCGCGGGCTTGGGCGGCAGAGGAGGAGCAACGTCGGGGACGGGTGGCGGCGCCGGGGGTGAGACCGCCGGAGCGGGAGGCGCCACGTACGGAGCGGGCGGCGGCGCCGCTGCGGGGGCGAGGGGAGGTGCAGGGGGAGGCGCCAGCTCCGCAGCAGGCGGCGGCGCAGGCAGCTCTTGCTGCGCGGCAGGCGGCGCGGCGGCGGCCAACAGCGCGGGGTGCTCGCGCACCGGCGCCGCGGCGGGCGGCGCCGCTTCGGCCTGGGCCCGCGCCTCGCGTTGGATGCGCTCTCGCTCGGCGCGCGCCTGCGCGAGGTCGAGGCGCGGCGGCTCGCGGCGCGGGGGAGGCTTCGAGGCGCCGTCGCCCCCCGGATCGTCGGGAGCGCTCATCAGCAGGCCAGCGGGAAGCGGCGCTCGGTGCAGCCGTACGCGTTGGGGGTGAGCTCGAGCACGGTGTGGAGCGGCATCGGCAGGTGGGGGGACTCGCGCGGCGGCGTGTCCATCAGGTAGGCGTATAGCGCGCGCAAGACGCCTTGGTGCCCGACGATCAAGATCGGCCGCTCGTGCCGCTCGATCTCGATGATGACCGGGTCGAGCCGCTGGATGACGTCGGCGTACGACTCACCGCGCGGGTAGCGGTAGTTGAGCTTGTCCTTCGAGCGCGCGGCGAACTCCTCCGGGTGGCGGCGGCGGACCTCGGCGTACGTGAGCCCGTCGCACACCCCCGCGTCGATCTCGTCGAGGGCCCGGTTGGGGAACGGCTCCTCGCGGAGGTACTGGGCCGTCTGCAGCGTGCGCTTCAGCTGGCTCGTCCACACGCTGATGGGCTCCTCCGTGCGCCGCGTCTGCATGAACGCGGCGAGCGAGCGCGCGAACGCGTGCCCACGCGGCGACAGCTCGCTGTCGCCGCCGATGCGATCCTCCACGTTGAAGATGCTCTCACCGTGGCGCACGAGCCAGAGCGGGCGCCGCTTGGTGCGCAGGTTCATCAGGAAGAAGACCACGTGCGAGAGGATGTTGCCCTCGATCTGGTGGACGATGACCTTGTCGCCCTCGTCGATGACCTTCACGTAGGGGCCCTCGTCGTCCTCCACCGACTGATAGGCGCGCTCGTAGTGCGCGATGCGCGCGATGAAGTCGCGCACCGCCGCGTCGGCCTCGACGCCGACGTAGTCGGGGGAGTGGAGCTTCGTCTCTCGGACGTTGCGGTCGATGACCCCCGGGTCTTGGCACATGGTCTCGATGAAGACGACCTTCGCGCCGCGCTCGGCGCACGTCTTCGAGATCCACGCGCGGCGCTCTCGGGTCGAGTTGGTCGCGTCGAGGATGCCGATCTGACCGCCGAGCTCGAGCCAGCGCAGCATGTCGTCGAGCGCGATCTGCGCGACGCGCATGCGCTCGGCGAGCCCGTCGGGGTTCGCGGGATCGAAGAAGCTGTGGCTGACCTGAGCGCCGACGAGCTCACGGCGGTACATGCCCACGTTGCACACGCGCGTCTCCATGCCGCGCCACCGCAGGTACCTGGCGAGCTTGCGCGCGATGTACGACTTTCCGCGGGCCGGGAGGCCGACCATGACGAGCGCGAGCTTGGGTTCGCTTCGAGAGAACGTTGGCATGGGCGGCGTGAGCCGGCTCAGCCTACCAGAGCCGAGCCGCCGCACGAGCCGCTCGGCTCAGCGCCAGGTCGCGGCGATCTGCGCTGTGCGATCGTCGTGCGAGAGCAGCCGCACCGACGTGTCTTGGCCACCCGCGGCGTCGAGCGCGGCCGTCACCGCGACCGTCAGGTTGGTGAGGGCGTGGAGCTCGTAGAGCCTCAGGGGGTAGCGGACCTCGACGTTCGCGTGGTTCTTGCCGTGGTCTCGCATCACCAGCTCGGTGCCGCGCCGAAACGCCTTCCACCGGTTCGCCATGCCCATGAAGAGGCGCTGCGGGGTGATCAGGAAGAACAGCATCCGGTACAGGTTCGAGCTGAGCAGCTTCCGGTTCCTCGAGTAGACCCACTCGCGGAAGATGTCGTGGGGGATGCGATCCTCGTGCGCGAGCATCAGCGCGTTGAAATGGACCTCCGGGATCCAGTCGCTCGGGAGCGGGGGCGTCCGCACGAGGTCGGCGAGCTCGCCAGGCAGGCCCGGCGTTTCGAACGCGATGGGCGTCGAGTCGAGCAGCCCGCGCAGCACCGAGCCCTTCACCTGGCAGTCGGGGTGCGACGCGAGGCCCGCCGGGAGCCTCGCGACGTACGCCGCCGCGATGGGGAAGGTCCGCTCGTCCACGCCGAGCAACCTAGTTTCGCAGCGCGCCGCCCGCTACCCCGCCGGCTAAGCCCTCAACGCCGCAGGACTTTGCCCGCTTGGCGGGCGAGCGCGCGCAAGGGCTTGTCGTAGTCGGAGACCGCGCTGAGCCTGCTCGGACCCTGCTCGGTGCCGCTCTGAACGGAGGGGCAGATCGACCCCGCGACGCCTCGATCTCCCAGCCCGCGCACCACCTCGAGCTGACGTTGACCCGGGTACGCCTTCCCCGCGACCTGCAGCGTGCCGGCGCACAGCGGGTCCGTGCACGAGGCGTCCAGACAATCCTGACACTCGTACCCGTTGGGGATCGGCTGCGTGAGCCCGAACGTGCACGTGTACTGCAGGTCGCCCACGTCGATCGGGCGATCTCCGCCGTTGATCGAGTTGGCCCCCGAGACCGGCTCACCGGTGGCCGGGCTCGTGCCCGTGCGCGGCTCGAAGCTCGCCACCATGAACGGGTCGAGCGGAGTGGCGCCGACCAGCCAAGCCCACGTCCCGTCGGCCTCCATGGCGGCGCTCGTCTTCAGCTCGCTCGCAGGGTTCGCTGCGTCGGTCACCAGATCTTGCCAGGGGACGCCGACGATGGTCGCGAGGGCCACGTGCTCTGGCCTGCGACCGCCGGCGAACAGCGGGTTGTCCGCCGACGTCGCGGAGACCTCCAGGCTCGCGCGGGTCGGATCGATCGTCGGCGCCGAGAGCGCGTTCACGTAGCGGGCGGTCGGGTAGCGGAACTCGACGCCATAGCGCCGCTTCTGATCCCAACATTTCAGGTTGGGGTGGTCGGACGCGGGCCCGTACAAGGGCTGGTCGCACGCGGGGTCCGGCCCACAACCTTCGGGCGTGGCCAGCCCGCAGCTCGTGCAGCACGCGTCGCTGGGGTCCTGGGCGCACGCCGACGTTCCGCGGTAGAACGGCGCACCCAGCAGCAGCTGCGCCTGGGTCATCGGGTCGAGCGAGCAGTCGTCTTCGTCGCTGAGCAGCACGATCCCCAGGAACGAGTCCGGGCGGACGAACGCGGCGCGCTGCTCGAGGATGGCCTGGTCGACGCCGCTCTCGACGAGCAGCCCGTCCTCCTCGACGAGGGCCTCGTAGGGCTCGGGATCGACGAGGAACCTGTAAGTGGCCTCGAGCGGCATCTCGTAGCCGCAGCCGAGCTCGTCGACGCCGAGCACGAGGGAGTCGAGCTTGTCGAAGAAGGCGGCGAGGTCGGCGTCCCCCGGTGGGGACCCCGCGCCCAGGGTGTCCCACTTGAGGAAGCCGCGCTGAGCGTAGGTGGCCGCTTGCCCGCCGCCAGGGGTCCGCGCGACGAGGTGACCTTGGTCGTTGGGATAGCTGAGCGCTGCGCTCGCGCACGCCCCGCTGCCGAGATCGCCGAGGCTCGAGCTGATCACGCCGACGTGGAGATCGAGGACCGGCGCGTGCACCCGAGTCGCCCCGGGCGGGCACTCAGAGAGCCCGTCGGCCGGCTGCTCGGCCTCGTCGAGCGGAGCGCCCTGACCGTCGACGCAGGCCGGGTTCACGAGGCTGTGGATCAAGCGCCGGACGCTCGGGACGAGGACGGCCTGCTTGTGGGCCATCGCGATGGAACCGTCCACGACGAGCAGCAGGTCGACCTTGTCGACGAGCCCGGCGGGAGGGAGCTCCTCCGGGGGCGGCTCGTCGGGGTCGACGGGGAGCGGCCCGGTGATCACCTCCGCCTCGCAGCCGAGAGAGCCGAGCGCGGCGGCGACGAGGGCGGGCCAAACAGCGAGCTTCGCAGGGGTCATCGATCCTCCAATGGCACAGTGCGTGGGCCCGGCGACCGGCCACCATCCATGATTCGCAGCGCCCCGTCGGATTGTTTTCGCAGACCCGCGCTGTTAGTCGGTGCTCGTGAGCGAGACAGCGGCTCCCCCTCCTGATTTCGTGACGCGGCTCTGGTTCGCGTGGGCGTGCTTCTTTCGAGTCTTGCTCGATGGCGCGTTCGCCGGTCGCGCGTGGGCCGTACGGGACCGGCTGCCAGAGCTGCCCTCGGCCCAGCCTTCCCCGACGTCGCCGCCCCTGGCCGAAGGGCCGACCGACGAGGAGCTCGAGGAGGCCCGCGAGGCCGCCCAGGCCGAGGGTCGAACGGAGGGGCGGGCACAAGGCGCCCTCACGCTCTTGTCGCTGCTCCAGTCCGAAGGGCGCTTCGTCGACTTCATCAAGCAAGACATCACCGCGTTCGACGATCAAGACGTCGGGACCGCCGCGCGGGTCGTGCACGACGGCTGCCGGCGCGCCCTCAAGGACCGCGTCGAGCTCAGCCCCATCCTCGATCAGAAGGAGGGCGCGGCCGTGACGCTCGACAAGGACGCCGACCGGCAAGCCATCAAGCTGACGGGAGACGTCCCCGGCAAGGCAGCAGCCGTGAAAGGGACGCTCAAGCACCACGGGTGGCGCGCGAAGGGCCTCAAGCTGCCCGAGCCCACCAAGGGTCACGCGCACGACATCGTGTTCCCCGCAGAGGTGGAGCTGTGAGCCCGCGAGCCGTCATCGGGATCGATCTGGGAACCACGCACTGCGCGATGTCCCGCGCCTCGCTCGACGAGGGCGCGGTCGCGGTCGCGGTCGACGTGATGCAGCTCGTGGGACCCAGCACGGTCGAGGCCAAGCGCCTCCTGCCGTCCTTCCTTTATTTCGGGGCCGAGGCCGAGGGCCCGCTTCCGCTGCCGTGGGACGACGAGCGGACGATCGCGGTCGGCGAGCTGGCGAGGGCGAGGGCGGTCGAGGCGCCGGCGCGCGTCATCTCGTCCGCCAAGAGCTGGCTCTGCCACCCCGGCGTCGATCGTCGGGGCTCGCTGCTGCCTCAAGGCGCCGCTGCAGACATCGAGGCGATATCTCCGGTCGAGGCGTCGTACCGCTACCTCGATCACCTCGCGGAGTCCTACGCGCAGGCCTACCCGGGAGAGGCGCTCGGCGACCAGGAGATCATCCTCACGGTGCCGGCCTCGTTCGACGCCGCCGCGCGCGATCTCACCGTCGAGGCGGCCCAGGCGGCCGGCTTCGAGAACCTGACGCTGCTCGAGGAGCCGCAGGCCGCGCTCTACGCCTGGATCGCCGGCCACGGCTCCTCGTTCCGCCAGCAGCTGCGCGTGGGGGACGTGATCATCGTCGTCGACGTCGGCGGGGGCACGACCGACTTCTCCGCGATCGCCGTGAGCGAGAGCGACGGCGCCTTCGAGCTCACCCGCATCGCCGTCGGCGACCACATCCTGCTCGGCGGGGACAACATGGACCTCGCGCTCGCGCACGTCGCCAAGCAGAAGCTCACCGCCGCCGGCAAGGAGATCGATCGCGTGCAGCTCGCGGCGCTCACCTACGCCGCACGCAGCGCCAAGGAGCGCCTGCTGTCGGACCCCGACCTGGCGTCGTCGCCGATCGCGCTCGCCGCGCGAGGGTCGCAGCTCATCGGCGGGTCGCTGCGCACCGACATCGCCCAGGAAGAGGTCTCGCGCACGCTGATCGACGGGTTCTTCCCTGTCGTGCAGCGCACGGCTCGACCGATCTCGCGCGCCCGCGCGGGCCTCACGCAGCTCGGCCTCCCGTACGCCCAGGACGCGGCGGTCACCCGCCACCTCGCCGCGTTCCTCGCCAAGCAGGCGAGCGCAGCCGGCGGCTCCGGGGAGATGTTGCGGCCCACGGCGGTGCTCTTCAACGGCGGCGTGATGAAGAGCACCCGCCTGCGCGCGCGCGTCATGGAGGTGCTCTCCTCCTGGCTGGCCGAGGTGGGCGCCCCACCGCCGCGCGTCCTCGAGGGCGGCGACCTCGACATGGGCGTCGCCATGGGCGCGGCCACCTACGGGCTGGTGCGCCGCGGTCGCGGCCTGCGTATCCGCGGCGGCACCGCGCGCTCCTACTACGTGGGCATCGAGAGCGCGGTCCCTGCGGTGCCCGGGATCGAGCCGCCGATCGTCGCGATGTGTGTGGCCCCGTTCGGCATGGAAGAGGGCTCCCCGGTGACCGTCTTCCCCGAGGAGCTCGGCGTGGTCGTGGGCGAGCCCGTGCGGTTCCGCTTCTTCAGCTCGAGCGTGCGGCGCGACGACCCGACCGGCGCCCAGCTCGAGTCCTGGAAGGACACCGAGATCGAGGAGCTGCCGCCGATCGAGGTCACGCTCCCGGCGGAGGGCCGCCGCGACGGAGACGTCGTGCCCATCAAGCTCGCCGCGAGCGTGACCGAGGTGGGGACGCTGCTGCTCGAGGCCGTGCCGTCGGAGCCGGTGAAGGCCGACGAGCGCTGGAAGATCGAGCTCTCCGTGCGAGGGGATCGCGAGGGCTGATGAGCGCGGCGATCGTCGGGATCGACCTCGGAACGTCGAACACCGTCCTCGCCTCCTCGATCGACGGCGGCCGCTCGATCGAGCTCTTTTCGATCCGACAGCGCGTCACGACCACGACCATCGACGCGCTGCCGCTGTTCCCCTCGTGCGCGTACGCCGCGCTCGAAGGCGAGGCGGAGATCGACGCGTCGCTCGGCGAGGTCGACGCCTGGGTCCTCGGCGAGGCCGCTCGACGTCGCGGGGCCGAGGTTCCGGGCAGGCTCGTCGCCTCTTCGAAGAGCTGGCTGTGCCACCCTCGCGTCGACAAGCGCGCGCCGATCCTCCCGTGGGGCGCGGAGGGCTCGCCGAAGCTGTCGCCGGTGGAGGCCGCGACGCGCCTGCTCGCGCGCGTCCGAGGTGCGTGGGACGACGCGCACCCGCGAGCGCCCCTGGCCGGCCAGGAGGTCGTGCTCACCGTCCCCGCGTCGTTCGACGAGGTCGCGCGCGAGCTCACGCTCGAGTCCGCGCGCGCCGCGGGGCTCGCCGTGCGCTTGCTCGAGGAGCCGCAGGCCGCGTTCTACGCGTCGATGCGGCACGGCGGCCTCGACGCGCTGGTCGACCGCACCCACGCGCGCGGCCGGGCGAGCGTCTTCGTCCTGGTCTGCGATATCGGCGGGGGGACGACCGATCTCTCCTTGCTCGAGGTGCGCGTGCCCTCCGAGCCCGGAGCGGCGCCGCTGGTTCGACGCGTCGCCGTCGGGAGCCACCTGCTGCTCGGCGGAG
The DNA here is from genome assembly GCA_016719945.1 of Polyangiaceae bacterium. GTDB lineage: Bacteria > Myxococcota_A > Polyangia > Polyangiales > Polyangiaceae > Xiheicaenibacterium. Next base: position 21,471 of record JADJYE010000039.1, read on the forward strand.
ACAACATGGATCTCGCGCTGGCGCACGCGCTCGAGCCGCGCCTCGCGGCGGACGAAGGCAAGCTCGAGCCGCGGCAGTTCGCCGAGCTGACCCTCGCCTGTCGCCGCGCGAAGGAGCAGCTGCTCGCCGCCGGCGGGCCGGCCGAGGCCAAGGTGACGCTGCTCGGCCGCGGCTCGCAGCTGCTGGGCGCCGCGCGCTCGACGCGGCTCACGGCAGAGGAGGCGCGCGCCGTCGTGCTCGACGGCTTCTTCCCGATCATCGATCGCGCGGACCGACCCTCGCGCACACGCACAGCGCTGGTCGCCTTCGGCCTGCCCTACGAGCGAGACGTCGCGATCTCGCGACACCTCGCGGCCTTCCTGGGTCGCCACCTCCCCGAAGGCGCGGCGCTCGACGGCGTCCTGCTCAACGGCGGAGTCTTCCGCGCCGAGGTGCTCCAGCGCCGGGTCATCGACTGCCTCGCCGCGTGGCAGCCCGAGCCACCCCTGGTCGTCGACGCCTTCGATCCGGACACCGCGGTCGCCGTCGGCGCGGTCGTCTACGGGCTCGCGCTGCGCGGCCTCGCGCCGCGCATCACGGGCGGGTCCGCAAAGAGCTACTTCATCGGCGTCGGCCGCGACGACCGGGGCCGCCCGCTCGCCGTCTGCGCCATCCCCAAGGGCAGCGAAGAAGGTCACCGTAAGCGCGCGACGCAGACGCCGCTCAAGCTGCTGGTCGGCAAGCCCGCGAGGTTCGACGTCTTCTGCTCCGACGAGCTGGGCGCGATGGAGGCGGGCGCGGTCGTGCCGATCGAGGGCGAGGCGTTCGAAGCGCTGCCGCCCCTCACCACGACCGTGCCGGCAGAGGGCGCGGGCTCGGGCGAGATCGATGTCGTCCTCGAGGCCGAGCTGACCCCGGTCGGGACCCTCGAGCTCGCGTGCGTCGAGCGCCGAGCGCGCGACGGAGCCGAGCCTCACAAATACCGGCTCGCGTTCGATCTCCGAGCCGAGGTCGACGCCGCGAAGGCGCCCCCGAGCAAGCGCCCCGCCCGCTCGATCGACGACGCCCTCGCCCTGCTCACGCGGGTCTACGGCAAGGGCACGACGAGCGAGGCGCGAGACGCGAAGAACGTCCCGCGGGAGCTCGAGCGGCTGGTCGGCGAGCGCGACGAGTGGTCCGCCGACACTTCGCGGACCCTCGCCGATCGTCTACTCGAGCACGTGAAGGGTCGGCGTCGCACGCTCGATCACGAGCGCGTCTGGTTCCAGCTGGTCGGCTTCTGCCTGCGCCCCGGCTATGGGGCGCCCGGAGACGACGCGCGCTGCGCGCTGATCGCGCCGCTGTTCGCCGAGCGCGTCGCCTTCCCCAAGGAGTCGCGGACCTGGCAGCAGTTCTTCATCTGCTTCCGCCGCGTCGCCGCGGGCCTCGACGAGCGGGTGCAGACCGCGATGCGCGATGAGCTCGACCCCTTCATCGCGCCCTCCGAGGCCAAGCTCAAGAAGCCCAAGGGCCCCAAGCCAGAGGCGAGCGAATACGAGCTGCTCGAGCTGCTGGGCAGCCTCGAGCGCGTGCCTCAGAGCCGCAGGGCCGAGCTCGGAGGCTGGATCCTCGAGCGCACGTGGACCAAGCGCGACCCTCGCTTGTGGGCCGCGCTCGGTCGCCTCGGCGCCCGCGCGCCGGCCTACGCCAGCGTGCACCACGTGACGAGCCCGCTGACCGTCGAGAAGTGGCTCGACCACCTGCTGCGCGACAAATGGGCCGACCTCCCGACGGCCCCTCGCGCGGCGTGCGACATGGCCCGCTTCACCGGCGACCGGGCGCGGGACGTCTCGGAGAGCGTCCGGCAGGAGGTCGCGCGCCGCCTCGAGCGCGAGAAGGCAGACCCCGCGCTGGCCCGCTCCGTGCGCGAGCTCGTCGAGATCGCGACCCAGGAGAAGGCCGCGTTCTTCGGCGAGCGGCTCCCGTCCGGCCTACGGCTGTAGCGGCGTCACTTCGAGCTGCGCATGTCCTCGATCACGAACAGCGACTCCTCGAGCCAGGGGTCGCGGGCGAGGTTCTCGCGCCACTTGTCGATCTGGGCCTTGATGCCCTTGTCTGGGCCGGTCCCCGCGGCCGGCGCCTCCGCCAGCGCGAGGACCTCGAAGCGAGGCTTCGCCTCGGAGAGCTTCGGATCGAGCGCGTCGATCGTCGCCTTGTCCTTCTTGCGCTCCGCCAGCCAGTCGTCGCGCTTGATCTCGACGATGGTGTCGTCGCGCCGGCCCTTCAGCTCCTTGCTGAACGCGTCGATCTTCTGGAACACCGTCTGGGCCCCGACGCGCGTCTTGCTCGAGGCCGCGAGCTTCGCGGGGTCCCAGGTGTTGGGGTAGGGCTTGAAGGGCAGAGGATCGATCGCGCTCCAGGGGATGGAGTGGAACAGCGACCGCTCGCCCGAGTCGACGTAGGCGGCCGGGTCCGGGAGGATCACGTCGGGGACGACGCCGCGCCACTGCGTCGACTCCCCGTCGATCCGGAAATATTGCTGGATCGTGATCTTGAGGACGCCGAGCGGATCGCCCGGCCTGCCGCGCACCTTGTCGAGATCGACCAGCGCCTGCACGGTCCCCTTGCCGTGCGTGGGGCCGGTGCCCACGATCACCGCGCGCTCGTAGTCTTGAAGCGCGCCCGCGAGGATCTCGGAGGCCGACGCGCTGAAGCGATCGACCATCACCACCACGTGCCCCGAGAACGCCACGGACGGGTCGGTGTCTGCCAGCACCTCGACCTTGCGATCCGAGCCGTGCGCCTGCACCACGGGCCCCTTCTCGATCAGCAGACCGGTGATGTCGCGGGCGTGGCCGAGCAGGCCGCCTCCGTTGCCTCGAAGGTCGATCACGACCGCGTCGAGCTTCTTCTTCTGGAAGGTCTCGAGGATCTTCTTCACGTCGTCGGTCGCGTTGCGCTCGGGCGCCTTCGACGAGTTGGTGCGCGTGTCCCCGTAGAAGCCTGGCAGATACACGTACCCGACGGACTCTTGCTTCTTGCCCAGGTCGAGCACCGCGCCGCGCGCGTACGACGCCTCGATCTTCACGACGTCCCGCTTGATCGAGATCGTCTCCACCGTGCCGTCGACCTTCTTCACGGTGAGCGTGACGACGCTGCCCTTCGGGCCGCGGATCATCTTCACCACTTTGTCGATCGGCATGTCGGTGATGTCGACGGGCGGCTCGCCCTGCTGCGCGACGGCGAGGATGGTGTCCCCGGCTTGCAGCTTTCCCTGCTGCCAGCTCGCGCCGCCGGGGATCAGCTCGCGGACGACGATGTAGTGATCTTCTTCGCCCAGCGCCGCCCCGATGCCCTCGAGCGTGCCGCTGATCTGGATGTCGAAGTTCTCCTTCTCGGCGGGCGCGAGGTACGTCGTGTGCGGGTCGTAGACGGCCGCGATCGCGTTGAGAAACTGCTCGGCCGGCTCGAGCGGCTCGAGGTCCGCCCAGCGGGTGAAGCGGGTCTCGTAGCGGACCGCGAGCTCCTTGCGCGCCTTCGCTTCGCGACCTTCGAACGTCGTCGGCAGCTCCTCGATCGGCTTCGGAGGCGCGCCGTCCTCGGGGGGCTTCTTCTTCGCCAGCGCGTCGGAGAGCTCCTCGAGCTGCTCGATGCGCTCGAGCACCTGGAGCTTCAAGACCGCTCGCCAACGCGCCGTGAGCTCCTCCTCGGTCGCGGCGTACTCGCGCTTCTCGGAGTCGGTCTCGTGTTTGTAGGACTCGCTGAGATCGAAGGGCTTCGCGAGCAGCTCCGCGATGACCTTCGAGATGACCGTTCGTCGCTTCGCGAGCAGGGCCCCGCCGGTGCGGGCGAGGACGAGATCGCCGGCCTTGAGCTGGTCGTCCATCTTGTTGATGTGACGCTCCAGCACCTGCACGTGCTCCTTCAGGAGGAACAGCTTCGTGCCGTCGAGGTGCTCCAGATACTTGGGGAACGCCTCACGCGAGACGGAGTCGTCGAGCTCACGCTGGACGTAGTGGTCCTCGGTGAGCAGCGACGCGACCGCCTGGGCGAGGATCGGCTCGCGGGGATCTTGAGCGAGCGGCTCGAGCCCCGCGACCGGCGGCGGAGCGACCGGGGCCGTGGGGACCTCCGAGCTCTGCATCGTCGGCGTGCCGGAGTTGGAGGTGGGGGAGCTGCAGCCGAACAGCGCGAACAGCGACAAGACGATCGCGGGTCTGCGTTTCACTGCCGGGCAGTGTAGCGCGGGACCGGGGCGGCGCTCGCCGGGAGATATCGAGGCGAAGGGTGCGACCCTTTGTTATGGTCGGCGCACTCAGGTGGGCCGAGCCGAGCGAATCGCCGCGCTACAGGCGCTGCTCGTGCGGGTGCAAAGGAACGCGCGCGAGCGCGGGCTGGAGCTCGCCGCGCGCTCGGCGGGGGCCGCGTCAGAGCCCTCACCCGGGGTCGCCGAGGTCCGAGCCCCCGAGCTGGCCGAGGCCGCGCCCGCCCGCTCGTACGAGCTTCGGCCCGAGGTGGACTGGACCACCCTGCTGCGTGACGAGCCTGGCCTCGTCTCGCAGCAGGTCGCGTCGACGGAAGGCGCGCAGGCGCCCGCCGAGGTCGAGCAGGCGCCCGCCGAGGTCGAGCAGCCCGAGCGAGCGCCGGAGCCGGAAGAGCGGGTGGGGGTGATCTCGACGCCGCGCGAGCGCCTAACCGAAGAAGAGGCCCCATCCCCTGCGAGCGAGCTCGAGCTGGCCATCCGCGCGCACGCCGAGCGCCGCGAGCTGCCCCGGGAGCTGTGGTCCGAGGCGGTCTACGAGCTGCGCGAGCGGCGCTCGACCCTCCCGCCAGCGATGGCTCCTGCGCCCGAGCCGCAAGCAGCGAGCGAGGAGCAGCCCTTCGCGCCGCCACCCGTCACCCTCGCGTCCCCGCCGCTCTCGGCCGAGCCGCAACCCGAGCCGCCCGTGGTGCCCACGCCCGCGGCCGCCGTCGTGCCGGGGCCCACCCTCGCTGCCGTGCCCCTGCCGGCCCCCGCGCTCGCGCCGGCCTCCGCGCCTGTGCCGGTGCCCGCGCCTGCGCCGCCCATCGACCTGGAGCCGATGGACGCGCTGTTCGAGTCCCAAGGGTCCGATCGTCCAGAGCCGCGCAGGCGTGGCTGGCTCCTCGCGCTCGGTCTCGCGGTCCTCGCGGCGCTCTCGATCGGCGTCGCGGTTCAGCGCTTCAGGGGCCCCGAGACGCGCGGCTCCGCGTCGGTGCCGAGCGCGACGGCCGGCAGCGGCGCAAGCTCAGACCTGGCCTCTCCGAGCACGCGCTCGAGCTCGGCTCGTTCGTCGGGGATGGCGACGTCTGCACGCTCGTCGGCTGCGCCCGAGGCCGCCGCGCCTTTGGCGACCGCGGCCACCTCGACCCCTCAGCCGACAGCCACCGCCGTCGCGAGCGCCCCGCCTCCCGCCATCACCGATCCGCAGCGAAACGGCCTGTTGTGGATCGAGACCGAGACGCCCGCGGACGTCTATCTCCGCGGCGTCAGGGTCGGCAAGAGCGGCGAGCACCTCGAGCTGCCGTGCGGCATGGGCTTCGTGCGGCTCGCGGCGCCGGGCTCGGTGCCGGCGGGCGAGTCATTCCCTGCGTGGCGCGGCGAGGGGAAGGCCGTGTTCGTGCCGTGCGGCGAGGCGCACCGAACTAGGCTTTGAGGTCGCGCGTCTCGAGCCATCGCTCGATCTTGTCGCGGGAGATCCGCGCCAGCGCGATGCGCTCGAGCCCCGTGTCGCCGAAGGCTGTGATGGGCGGACCGTCATAGAGCGACACGTCGAGGGGGGCTCGGCCCAGCTCGACCTCGTCGTCCCCCACGATCGGCTCGGCCAGCTGCTGGGCGTCGACGACGCTGGCGATCCCGATCTCTGCGAGCGCCTCGCGCACCTCGGTCCGCTGGCGGAGAGGCTCTCGCGTGACGGCGCGCGCCGCGAGCCCACGGCTCGCGGCGATGGACGCTGCGAGGGAGGCCAGCGCCCCCCCGACCCGATCGACGAAGACGATCATCAGTTCGTGTTGAGCTCCACGCGGAGCAGCTTGCGCCCGATGAACAGGTAGTCGCCGTGGCCCAGCTCTCTCTCGGTCTTCAGCCGGAGATACGTGCCGTTTCTGCTGTTCAGATCCGAGAGCGTGAAGCGTCCCTCGGCCTCCTCGATGCGGCAGTGCGCGCCGGACATGTACAGGTCGCCGGGGAAGTTGAGGTCGCCACCCTCGCGGCCGATCAGCAGCGACTGCGTGCGCGCGCACACCGCCATGCCGGGCGAGCCGCCTTGAAGGATCTGCACCAGCCTGAAGGTGCTCGGGTGCTTGGGTGACGAATAGAAGTACGTCCCGTCGGGCGCTTGCCCGTCGGCCGCCTTGGGGTTGAGGTCGAGCCGGAAGAGCTGCTCACCCGCGAGGAACGAGTCGCCGGGAGAGATCTCGACGGTCCCTCGGACGCGCAGGTAGACGCCGTTCAACGAGCCTTCGTCGCGGACGACGAGCTTGCCATTCCGGTAGAAGAAGTTCGCGTGACGGCGCGACACGAACGGGTCGTCGGGGAAGGGCAGCTGACCGTCCCGGCCGACGATGTGCTGCTCCGCCTTGAGGTGGAACGACAGTCCGTCCATCCCCTCGCCTCGGATGAGGATCAGCTTCGCCTTCGCCGGGTTCTGCATGTCCCCGAAGAAGAGCGTCTGCGCGCTGAGGATCTCCGGGGGTACGGCCTCGCCACAACGCCCGCAGAACTTGTGGCCCATGGGGACGCCGCTCGAGCACGAGCGGCACACGTAGTGGCGTGCCTGTTCCATCAACTCCTCCTGGGAGAGCTTACTGAAATCGAACGACGGCGACTTGGGCGCCGGCTTCGACGCGTAGCCGCCGGGCGAGGGGCCCTGAGGCTTCGGGGCGAGCGGCTCCTGCCGGGGTGCGACTGATTGGCGCTGCGGTTGCTGTGAAGACGAAGGTAGGGGGCCCTGGTGCGTGGGCTGACGCAGATCGCGAGGGAGGCCCGGCGCCGCTGGGGCCTCGACCGCGGGAGGCGCGGTGGAGGCCTTGGGGGGCGGGTTCGATCGCATGGCCATCATGGCCAGCGCCGACGGCTTGCGCAGCGGCGCGGGCGCGCCGCTCGTCGACGGGGGCAGGCCTCGCGCCCCCACGGCGGTGCCCGGGGAGGTGCTCGGGAGCCGGTCGCGCCCCGGCGAGGTGCCGCTGAGCCGATCGCGGCCAGGCGCGCTCAGGGGATCGGGCTTCGGCGGTTCGCGGGGCTGGGACGCTGGGGTCGGAGCGATCGAGGCCGCCGCCTTGGGGGCCATCGAGCGCCGCGGCACCAAGGACAGCTCGTGGCTGCACGACGAGCAACCGGCGGCCCCCATCGGGTTCCACTGGTCGCACTGTCCGCAGACGATGCCGATCTCGGTGCGTTCCGCGTCCAAGCCCTACCTCAGCGCGCACGGAGCGCGCGGCGTATGGTCGCCTTGTGCACGCGCGCACGTCAAGCAAGCGCAGTTTTTGGCTCATCGGATGTAGTCGAACCGCCGATTCGAGCTGAAGAAGCCCTCCTTGCTCCACAGCCGGAAGAGCACCTTCTCTTTGCAGGTATCCTGCGCCACCGTCCCGAAGTCGCGCGAATCGAAGCCGAAGTAACGGTTGTCGCTCACGAGGTAGATACGGCCGGCGCCGACGGTGGTCTCGTTCGAAGTCTCGAGCTCGCCCGGCTTCAGGAGGATGAAGTGCCAGCCGCCGCCGAAGTCGACCCGGGCGCAGCTGAGCGTCTCCTTCACCCCGCCCGGCCCTTGGATCTCGTAGTGATCTTGCAGGCACGACTCGGTCGTTCGGTACTTTCGGCCGTTGATCTGCACGAAGCCGCTGTCGAGCATCACGCGATCGCTCGAGCTCCCGACGAAGCGGCCGATGACCCAGCGGCTCGCTTGCTCGGGGTGGGGACAGCGGACCAGATCTCCGGCCTCGCGCGTCCCGCTGTGAAGGACGAGCACGAGATCGCCACGCGACAACGTCGGCTCGATCGAGGCCCCGAGCACCTCGTCGTCCGGGATGCGCCACGGCTTCACGAAGAAGATGCGAGCGATGATGGAGATCACCACCAAGATGCCGGTGACCCACGCGAGGAACTTCAGGTACGTCCGCACTCAGGCCATCGTACCAACACAGGGCGCACCACGTGCAATTCGCTCGGGGACCCGGCGGGGGCGCCGAGACGCTACCGCTCGCAGCTGCGGTAGGGGGGCAGCTCGCTCGGCTCGGCGCCGTCGGCGATCTCGCGGGCAGCGGAGAAGAGCTGCTCGAACTTGTCGAGCCGCGCAAAGTAGGACGGGTCTCGCGTGCGAGCGTCGGTGTCCATCACGGCCGCCGAGACCACACCGACGACCTCGCGCTTCGAGTTCAGCGCCGGGCCGCCCGAGTCGCCCGGACAGACCGACGCCTCGGCGCGGAACACTCCGGCGTTCACCGACGTGATCTCGCCGCCCAGGCGGTTTCGACGGTGGATCGGCCCATCGTTGGCGGCGCAGCGGCCGAAGCCCCACGGCGTGATCGACTCGCCCTCTTCGGGGGCGTCTGCCAAGCGCGGCACGAAGGTCGGCATGCCGACGAGCTTGCGGTTCAAGACGAGGATGGCGAGGTCGCCTGCGCCTTGCTCGTAGCCGCACTCTGGCGTCACCACGTGCCGCACCCCGACCTCGCCCCAGGGCAGGTCGTCTCCCCCGAGCTCGACCCGAATCACCGAGGCTTCTTCGTCCTTCTTGAGAATGACGCCCTTGGGCCCACGCTGGCTCACGCAGTGGTGCGCGGTGAGCACCAGATCGTCCGCGATGAGCGTCCCGCTGCAGCTCACGGCTCCCACGACCCGGACGATGGCGTCCTGCAGGGGATCGTCGGTCAGCTCGAGCGGAGCGAGGAAGGGGCGCGCCCACGCCTGCTCCTCGTCGCCTGCGGGCGTCGGCACCTCCATCTTCGAGGGACGCGACACGCAAGCCGAGGCCGCGAGCGCACCCAAGACCAACAGGCGGTCCAGGCGGAGTCGTTGTGCCGGGTCGAGTCCGCCGGGGATGCGAGCGCGCTCAGTTGTCACGAGTCCTCGTTCGGGGGGCGAGCGGTGGACACGACGCAAGCAAACAGGGCTCGTGGAACCCCAAGACAGGTACAGGTGCGTTCGACGAACAGCGTACGGAAAGCTTGGGTGGGGACGAAAAGTTTTTTTGGCCGCGACGGTGCCGACGATGGACCCTTGCGGGATCCGTGCCTGGCGAATCAGAGCCCAGGCGAGAGCCGCACGTCTCGCACGGCGCTCACCAGGACCGCGCCCGAGTGAGCCCGGTCGGCGGTCGGGTCCTGGATCCCGGCGGTCTTCATCGCCGACAAGACGTGGGTCTGGTGGATGGTCTTCGCGTAGAGCCAGTCGGGGCAGTCGGCCGGCGTCGCTTCGCAGGTCACCATCGCGGCGGCGGCGATGGTGAGGGCGTCGTCGACCTGGCCTTGTGCGAGCGCCACGCGTGAGCGCACGTGGGACAACCGCACATCGGATTGGGTGGCCGCCGGGAGGGTGTCGAGGGCGGCCTGCGCCAGGCCGGGCTGATCGCGCTCGAGGTACCGCGACGCGAGCTCGGCGGCGCTCTGGGGCGTGGGATCGGTCGCCACGGAGGCCTCGAGGTCGGCGAGCTCGTCGCCGCCGCCCTCGGAGACGATCGGGGACGCGGCTCCCTCGCCCCCGACGAGGAACAGATACGTCAGCACGCCCGACAACAGCACCCCGTTCACGACGAACCCGAGCTTCTGCAATGTAGCCTCCCTAAGCCCCCTGCCACGCGCCACCCCGAGCGGCAGGTCAGAGGTGGACAGCCGATCTCCGCGCCGAGTTCCCTGAGCATGAAAGAAATTCTCCTGGCCTGCCAGGTGGCTCGGCTGCCAGCCGTCAGGCTTCGCTCGGGAGTACGACAAGGTCGTCCCTCGAGACGAGCTCCTCCGAGCGCCCGTCGTCGGTGCGCCGGCCGCAGGCCCGGGCCGCGTCGACCGCTGAAAGTCGGACCAGGCCCCGCCCGATCTCCACGTTGTCGGGCCCCACGAGCGAGACGCTGTCTCCGGGCTGAAAGCTGCCGCGCACCCCGAGCACCCCCACCGCGAGCACGCTGCGGTTCTTCCCGACCGCCTCGGACGCGCCGCGGTCGAGCAGGAGGGCGCCTCTTGGGCGCAGGGTGAACGCGATCCAGTGCTTGCGAGCGGACAAGCGCTGGACGACCGCCGGAAAGAGGGTCCCCAGATCGTGCCCCTCGAGCACCTTCGCGACGATCCCGGGGGCGCGAGCGTGAGCGATGACCACGTGGGCGCCCGCCAGGGTGGCGCGGTGGGCCGCCTCGATCTTGCTCGCCATCCCGCCCGTCCCCACGCCCGACGTCGACGCGCCCGCGTGCTTGCGCGCCTCCCGCGCGATGCTCCGCACGAAGGGGATGCGCTCCGAGCGCTCGTCGAGCAGGCCCTCCACGTCCGAGAGCAGCAGCAGCACGTCCGCGCCGACCAGCGGGACCACCATGCTCGCGAGCTGATCGTTGTCGCCGAACTTGATCTCCTCCACCGCGACCGCGTCGTTCTCGTTGATGACGGGCACGGCCCCTGCCTCCAACAGGGCCTGGAGCGCGCCTTGCGCGTTGTTCGTGCGCGCGCGATCCGCGAGGTCGGCGTGGGTCAGCAGCACCTGCGCCGCGACCAACCCCTGCGGCGAGAGGGCGTCCTCCCACTTGCGCATGAGGCTGCTCTGCCCGGCCGCCGCGGCGGCTTGCAGCCAGCCGATGTCCTTCGGGCGGCCGCGAAGGCCGAGCCGCTGCACGCCGAGCGCGATCGCCCCGCTCGACACGATCACGACCTCACGCTTCGCGTCGCGGACGGCGCGCACCTCCGCGGCGAAGCGCTCCCACGCGTCCCCCGTGAGGCTCTTCGACCCGATCTTGATGATCAGACGCCGGCACTTGGAGAGGCGCGCTCGCGCCTCCGACGCGCTCGTCCCAAGAGCGTCCGCGCCCATCATGCAGGCGGCGCGCCTTGCTCGGCGATGACCGCGTCGAACGCGGAGTCGAGGCGTCGCTCGAGGTAACCGGGCAGACCGGCGCCGACGAGGATCAGCGTGTCGATCCAGCGGGTGAACTCGTCGCGCAGGTCTTCGGGGGGCGGCAAGAGCGCCACGGCCTCGGGGCTCAGCGAGGGAGAGAGGGCGCGCACCACCGCGGTGTCGATCAGCTTGCGCAGCGCGCGCGCCTCTCCGCCGTTGATGCGCACCGAGGGCGAGCCGCGGTGCCGCTCGAGGTAGCGCTCGAGCAGGTGACCGATCGCGTAGACCTCGAGCGCGGCGGCGGCGGTGAACACCTTCGCCAGCGGGCTGAGCTTCTTCAGCACGGTCTTGCTCAGGATCCCGAGGCCGCTCTTGAGCACCTCTCGCATCGGCGACTCCGACGAGGGCTCGGCGAGGGCGCGCCTGCCGTCGGTCGTGAGGCTGAGACCGTGCCGCGCGCACACGTCGTGAGCGAGCGCGCCGCGGATCTGCAGGACGACGCGATCAGGCAGGAACGGCACCGGGATCGCGGCCGCCGCGAGCGACATCCCCGTGAGGATCGCGAGGCGACCGGTGGTCGGGCCTTTGAGGGGGTGCGCGGCGTCGGCCATAGGGCGCAAACCCTACACGACCCGCCGGGGGGCGACCACCTCGACACGGCGCGCGCTCGAGCGCGTCAGAGGATCGGGACGAGGTCCATCACCGCCGAGCGCACCTCGCTGGCGAGGCGCAGCACGCGTGAGGCGTCTTGTCCTTCGGCGAGGCGCATCGAGAAGTGGGTCGGCCCGCCCGAGAGCTTCGCCCCGTCGGCCTCGAGGGCCGCGCGCAGCGCGTCCGCGTTGGTGCGGATGGTGATGCGGTATACGCGGCCGGCGGCCAGCACCTCCGCGGGCGCACCGAAGAGCGACAGCTCTCCGGAGACGATCGCCGCGAGGTCGGTCGCCGTGCGCGCGAACGAGCCCTCGGCGGTCCCCGGCGCCACCTGGGCCACGCTGATCACGGCGGGCCGGTCCGACGCGGCGGCCTCGAGCGCCCCGTGCACGAACATGGCGGACTGACCCTCGAGCCCGCTCAGCGGCCGATCGGCGACCAACACCGAGGGCCCGGACGCCACGGCCGAGGCGAGGACGAGCACGCGCCGCTCCGCGGGGTGCAGCGACTTGATCGGCTTCTTGCGGGCGCCCGCGAGCCCGAGCCGCGCGAGCGCGTCGGTCGCGCGGCGCATGATCTCGAGGCGCGAGACGCGACCTTCGCGCGCGACCAGGCCGAGCCGCGCCGTCTCGAGCACATACGCCTCGACCGTCCAGTCGGGCGGCAGCGGCGGATCGAGCGGCGCTGCGCCGACAACCGCGAGGTGCGCCCGAGTGACCACGTCGTGGCCGGCCAGCTGGAGCTCACCCGAGGTCGCGCGCGCCGCACCTGGCGTCCGGGTGATCTCGCCGAGCACCGCCGCGTCCTGGGCGGCCGCGCCGACCCCCTCTGCGATGCCCGTCAGCGCGCACAGCAGCGGGCTCGCGTGGCCCGCCACCACGAGGCGGTTGCCGCGCGTCTCGAGGGTCAGCTCGGGGATGGCGACGACGTCGTCCACCGCGATGCGCGCCGCGCGCGCCACGAGCAGCGTCGCCGTCACTCGACCTCCTCGGCGCCGTCGATGGCGCCCTCGTCGTCTCGAGCGCCGCGCGCGCGCAGGCTCGAGGGGAAGCCGGCCTCTTCGAACACCTCCACGCGCGCGAGCGGCACGGTCGAGTCGTAGACCAGATATGGCGCGAGCGCCCGCGCGACCTCGAGCATGGCGGGAGGCACGAACGCCCCCACCGCAGCGCCCGCTTGCACGTGAAGACCCACCAGATCGAGCAAGAACCCGAGCAGCGAGTCGTCCTCCTCCGGGAGCTCGATGATCTGCGCGTCGTCCGCGATGTCGGCGGCGCGCCGCGCCTCCTCGAGCGCCTCGCGCAGGCCGCCCACGCGGTCGACGAGGCCCTTGTCCTTCGCCTGCCGGCCGCTCCACACGCGCCCGCGCGCCACCGCGTCGACCTGAGCCGGCGTCATCTTGCGCCCCTCGGCGACCCGCCCGACGAACAGGTCGTAGAGCTGCTTCACCTTGTCGGCGAGCACCACGCGCTCGTCGTCGGTGAACGGTCGAAACAGCGACTCCGCGTCCGCGCGCGGCGCCGACGTCACCCCCTCGGAGGCCACGCCGAGCTTCGAAAGCAGGCCGCTGGTGTCGACCTTGCCGAAGTAGATGCCGATCGAGCCGGTCACGGTCGTGCGGTTGGCGAAGAGGGTCGGCGCGGCCACCGACGCGTAGTACCCGCCGCTCGCCGCCGCCGAGCCCATCGAGACGACGACCGGCTTCTTCTTCGCGGTGAGCTGCAGCTCCCGCAGGATCACGTCGGCCGCGAGCGACGAGCCGCCCCCGGTCTCGACGCGGAACACCACGGCCTTCACGGTCGAGTCGTCGCGCGCGGCCTTGAGCGCACCGCCGACCGTCTTCGAGCCGGCGAGGCGGATGTTGAGGATCGGGATGTATTGGCTCTCGCCGTCGACCATGTCGCCCGCGAGGTAGACGAGCGCGATCTTGTCGTCGCGCCCCCAGCGCTTCGGCGCCTCGGTCACGGGCAGAGACTTCATGATGGTCGCGCTGCCGCCCATCACCTCATCCATGAAGGCGCCCAGCTCGTCGGGGTAGACGAGCGCGTCGACCAGCCCGGCCTCGCGCGCCTCCTTCGCGAGGTAGGGGCCCTTGTCGACGACCGCGCGCAGCTGGGAGAGCGGCATCTTTCGGCCGCCGCCGATGTCGTGCAGCACGACCTCGTTCGCGTCGTCGACGAGATCCTGTTTGTCCGCGCGGGCGACGTCGGTCGCGCCGTCGAGCGTGAGCTGCTCGGCGGCGCCCTTGTGCGGGCCGATGCGCACGAAGTCGGCCTGCACGCCGAGCAGCTCGAGCGTCTTGCCGAAGTAGAAATAGCGGGACGACAGGCCGGAGAAGCGCAGCCCACCCCCGGGGTTCACCGCGATGCGATCGGCCTGCGAGCAGACGAAGAGCGCCTTGCCGCCCTCGTCCTCGAGGTGACAGGCCACCTTCTTGCCGCGCGCGCGCAGCGTGCGGATCGCGTCGCCCAGCTCCTCTGCGTGCGCGTACGAGTACGCGGGATCGTCCTTGAGCACGAGCAGCACGCCCTCGACCTCGTCGTTCGTCGCCAGCCGCCACAGCCGGCGCAGCAGGTTCACGTGGCCGCGATCGCCGGGCGTATCGTTGATGTCGATGCGCGCGACCCGCTTGCCGAAGGGGATGCCAGGCTCGCGATACTTGCGGAACGCGGCGCCGACGTAGAACCCCGAGTCGTCCAGCCCGATGCCGTTGCCGAACAGCGCGCCGCCGCTCACCTGCATGGGACCGAAATTGACGTCGAGCCCGGCGGTCGCGACGACCTCGGGGTCGCTGAAGTCGAGCTCGAGCAGCCGCACGTCCGAGCGAAAGCGCCCCACGTACGGCACGTCGACGCCGAGCGTCGCGCGCAGCGAGCCCTCCCCGAGCTGGTCGTAGAAGCGCCCCTCGAGGCCGATCTCCACGTCGCGCTTGCCCGCGAGCGGCCGCAGCGCGAGCCCGGTCTCCCACGATCGATACGACGCCGTCTCGTCGTCGCGGCTGGTCGGCGCGTTCGCGTCGCGCAGCAGCCCCGACCACGACACGTATTGGCTCGGCCTCAGCGTGAAGCCCAGCGTGAGGCCGAACTGATCGTCGAGGCGCGGCGAGTCGGAGAGCGACCAGCCGAAGCCGGCGCCGACGCCGAGCCAGCGGTCGACGCGGCCGGCCACCCCCCAGCGCACCCACTGGTAGTTGCGCGAGAACGGCGGCGGCGCGCCGAACGGCGGGTTGTGCAGCTCGACGCGCAGGCCGGTGCCGAAGAACCACAGCGGAGAGGCGACGTCGAAGGCGTGACCGCGCACCGGCAGATCGGCGTATTCGCCGGTGTAGGTCCAGGTCCAGCGGACCTCGGGCTCGGGCACGAACGCGAGGTTCGCCGGGTTGACGGAGACCGCCGACGCGTCGTCGTCGGTCGCGATGTGCTTGCCGGGCGAGGGGAGCGGCTCGCTTGGGCTGAGCGGCGGCTCGGCGCGGCTCGCCCCCGGCGCCAGGGCGCACGCGAGCGCGACCAACCCGACGAGCAGCCCGCCCTGCCTCACAGGAGCATCCCTCGGCTCTCTGCGATGGCGCGGATCTCCTCGCGGCGGCGAGCGAGCTCGTCGTTGTCCTTCACGGGCAAGAAGCGCGACGCCACGCCCTCCCGCGGGACGCGCAGGAAGAGCGGCTCGAGCGGCACGCTGATCTCCCCGAGCAGACGCTCGAACTGGATCGCCTTCGCGGCGCCGATCGTCTTCTCGACCTCCACCCAGGTGAACTCGAAGGCGAGCTGCTCGAGGGCCCGCGCGTCGGCGAGGAAGGTGTTCGTGTTGAAGACCCGGATCGCGTTCGGGTCGACGTCCTTCGGCAGCCGAAACTCCTCGGCGATGATGCGGCGCCCCTCGAGCAGCACCGGGACACCACCCCGATCGGTGCCCACCTTGTCGACCACCTCGACGCTGAGCGGGCTCGCGTGACCAGCGTGCCAGCCCAGGAGCGCGGGGTCGACGGTCGCGCCGAGGTTGTCGAGGTTCGTGAGCCACACGTAGCCGTCTCCGCGGGTCGCGAGGAAGTCCTTCAAGAGGCCGCTCGCGCGGAGCGCGTCCGGCAGATCGCCGTGGCCCGTCGCGTACACGCTCACCTCGCCGTTTTCTCGGAAGAGCGCGCCTTCGGGCGTGAGGCGCAGCGACACACACTGCTCGAACAGCGCGACGTCGCGGCCATCGAGCCTGGAGCCGAGCGCGTCGCTGATGCCGCCCTTGGTCGCCTCGCTGACCATCAGCCACAGCGGCACCTTGCGGCCCGACAGGCGCTCGAGGGCGCGCTGCTCGCCGAGCCGCAGCTCGAGGAACGTCTTGCCGGGGATCGCCTCGACGAGGGCCTTCACGACCCCCCCCATGCGCGTCGCCATCCCGCCGGCGAGCGCACAGCGCGACCTTGCCGGCGCGCAGCAGCTCGAGGCCGCGCGCGTGGCAGCGCGCGTGCTCTTCGGTCCCGGGGACCGGCGCGTCCACGACGTCGCCCGCGCCCGGCGGCGTGACGCCTCCCTTGTAGCGGTTGCGCTCGTCGCGCGCCTGGCCGATGCCGCGCGCCTGCGAGAGCAGACGCTCCGCGCTGAAGCCGCGCTCCGCGAGGCGTCGCTTCATGTCATCGGGCAGCGCCGCGAGCTCTTCGGCGAGGTTCATCGCGCCAAGGAGAGAACGGCAGCGCACCCGACGCAAGCCGGTAAGGCCCTCACGGCGCGGTCTCGATCGCGAGCTCGAACGAGGCGCCGTCGGCCGGGAGCACCTCGAAGATCACGCTCGTCGCGCCCTCGTCGAAGTCGACCGGGGCCCCGTCGACCGTGGCGCCGCGCACCGTCTCACCTTCCTTCGCCACGAGCTCGACCCGGCGCAGGCGCTGCCCAGGCGGCGCGTAGCGGACCTCGAGCGAGCCGTCGCGCCGGTGCACATCGACGAGCCGCGTCGACAGCGAGAAGTCACCCGAGGGGACCTTGGGCGAGACCTTCAGCCCGCTCGCGGTCGCCGTGACGCCCGCCATGCGCACCGCCGCGAGGATCGGCATCGTGTGCTGGTTGTTGTTCTGGACCGGGTAGTCGGTCATCGGCGTCGGCAGGCTGAACCAGGTCTCACCGGGCCGATCGCCGGCGGGCCCGTTCATCCCGTCGGGCCCGCTCCAGATGCCGTACCAGACGTCCGGGTACGCGAGCGCGTGGGCGTACAGGGTGTTGCGCGTGAAGTGCGACCACGCGAGATCGGGGCGCGTCACCGCGTAGCCCTCGCTGAGCAGGCCGCTGATCGCGGGCCACACCTGACCTCCCGGCTGGAGCGTCGCGCCCGCGGGCGACGGCTCGTCGAGCTCGACCCGGATCGCCTCGATCGTGCTCTGTCGCTCGGCGTCGGAGGCGAACGAGTCGCCGATCAACGCCCACACCTGCGCCTCGAGATCGACGCGGTCTTTGCGGATGAGGACGCCGTCCCCGTAGTAGGCGCGCCCAAAGTGCGAGCCGCCCCACGCCGAGGGCAGCGCCGCTCGGTACGCGTCGACGCGCGCCCGGATCTCCTCGGCGAGCGCTGGGTCCGACGCGTCGAGCAGCGCCGCGACCCGCGGCAAGATCGCCACCGCCATCTGCGTGTTCGGCACGCTCTCGCCTGCCGCGATCGCGAGCTCTCGGTTCGGAGACTCGACCACGATGCCGTCGCTCCAGTCTCCGGTGCCGACGCCGATCAGGCCGTGCTCGCCGGTGCCGACCACGTCGAACAGGTGCCGGAGCGCGGCGACCGCGTGATCGCGCACGGTCGCGTCCGGCCGCGCCTCCTTGGGGTAGAACGGCACGCGCCGCTCGAGGAAGAGCTCGTCTCCCGTCGCGCCGACGTATTCGGAGAGCGCCCACAGGAAGAAGAGATCGAGATCGCTCGGGGCCGCGTGGATGCCCATCGCGTCGTCGAGCATCCCGTGGCCCTGGAACGCGTAGCTGAAGCGCTCCTCGTCGGCCCACTGCACCCGCATGTACAGCTCGAGCTCCGCGCGCGCGAGGTCGGGATCGAAGTACGTCATGGGGACAGCGAAGATCCCGAGATCGCGCGCGGCGCCGTCGGCCCCGTGGAGATAGAGGTAGGCGGAGCCCTGAGGCACGACCGGTCCCTCGAAGTACTCACGGTGCCCGACCGACGCCTCGACCTGGTAAGCGTGCCAGGCGAGCTCGCGGTGCAGCGCCGGGTGCTCGTCCGCCGCGAAGTAGACGAGCCGCTCGCGCAGCTCGCGGCGATACACCGCGAGCGCGTCGTGCGCGGGGTCACGGTGCTCGGCCGCGATCGCGATCGGCGCTCCCATCGGGGGCGTATCCGTAGGCGAAGCGCAGCGTCACCGTCTCCCCCGAGGCCACCGACACCTCGCTCCGCAGCCCGAACATCCGCGGCTGCCCGAAGCCGCTCAGCACCTCACCCCGCTGCCCTGCGGCGATCGACTCGCCGGCGACGCGATCGACGAGCGCAGCGGGCTGCGCGAGGCCCCCGTCGCCGAGGAACAGCGACGTCTTGGTGAACGTGTCGGACACCTCGCCGACCAGCGCCGCCAGGAACGGGTCGGGCGGGTAGTCGTCGCGCGGCGACGGCGCCTCGCGCGGCAGCGCAGGCGCGTCGGTCGCGTGAGATCGCCGCATCACCAGGGCGCGCGCCTCGGGGTCGTAGTGGACCGCCTCGTCGAAGCGCGCGTTCTGGGCGTCGCGCAGATCGCGGGCGGTGCCGGGCGCGGCAGAGACAGGGTCCCCGCTCACCAGCCAGTTGATCTCGATCGGCCGGCGCGCGACGTCGAACACCTCGACGTGGGAGAGCGCCTTGTCCTGCGAGCTGAGGTTCGTGATGCGGACCTCGTCGATCAGGTACGTCGCCTCTCCCCACGGCGCGAAGGTGACGCGATCGACGTGGACGCCACGATGCGTCGTCTCGACGCGCGCGTAGCCCATCCCGAATACGCGCTTCGTGACGGCGTCCTCCGGTCGATGTCGGTACGCCGTGGCCCAGACCTCCTCGCCGTCGTCGATGTACGAGAAGCCCCCGCCGAACCAGCCCTGAGACTCATCGACCTTGTTGAGGTGCTCGACGCCTCGGTCCTGCGTCGTGACCTCGATCAGCCCGTCGTTGGAGGCGGTTGCGTTGATGCGGTGGTTGCCGAAGGCTGCCCAGTGGTGCCGCCACTCGGCGTGCTCGGTGTTGAACCAGAGGGCGCGCGCGTCTTGCTCCTGGGCGAGCGTGTACTCGTACGCCGGCAGCCCAGCACCATCGAGGAACCAGCGCCCGAAGGAGCCCGAGCCGAGCGAGCACGGCTCGAGCTCGCGGATCGCGTCGAGGTCGACGGGGTCGCACGTCTCGGGCAGCGGCTCGGGGTCGGGCGGCGGCGTCTGGGGCGCGACGACCTCGTCCGAGCACGCGCACGTGAGGAGGACCAGCAGCGAGGCGGCGTGACGAGGCTTCACGGCGTCGCAGTGTAGCCCCGTCTCGAGCTCAGTTGATGGGCACCAGCTGCGTGCCGTCCTTGCCGCAGAAGCCCGCGTCCGACGCGAACGTCTCTCCGCAGGTCGGGCAGATCTTGTCGGGCTCGCGCCGCTTCTTCTTGGGGGGCGCGGGCTGCCCGGGCGGCGGCGGCGACGACGGCTGCGGCGGCTCGCGCTTCGACGGGGCCAGCGCGGCGCCGTCCTTCGGGCAGAACGCGCTGCCGAGCGCCAGCACCAGCCCGCAGCGCGGGCACTCCAGCGCGCGGGCCTCCCGCGGGTCGAAGAACGCGACGTTCGACGGCGGCGCCGGCGCCTCCGTCTTGCGCTCCGCCTGCGCTCGCCGGCCCCGACGCGCGAGGGCGAGCGCAGCGATCGCGAGCACCGCGGCGACCCCGCCGACGATCGCGAGGAACGTGATCCGGCGCTGGCGCGCGTTGTCCTGGCCGATCGCCTGCGGGCTGCCGAGCCCCGTCTCGATGTCGGTGACGCGCGCCGTCGGGTCCTCGCCGCGCGCGTCGAGCCCTCGCGCCGCGAGCAGCTCGGCGTACTTCTCCGCGGGCGTGACCTCGATCGCGACGGACACCGACTTGCCGCCCATCGTCACCACGATCTCCCCGCTGCCCTCGGGCGCGTCGGCGCGGACGCTGACGCTGCGGTCCTTCAGCTCGACGAACGGCGCGAGGGGTGAGCCCTCCTTGAGCGCGATATCCGGCTTCGCGCTGAGCTTGCACGTGCGCTGGTCGAGCACGCGCACGTCGAGCTCGAAGGTGTCGCCGGGCCGCAGCAGCTTGCGCGCAGGGCGGACCTCGAGGCGCGCAGGCGCCGCCCCGGGATCGCACGCCCCTGGCTCGGACGCGGGCTCGGCGGTCGGCGCGGGCGGCGGCGCCGCGCTCGGCGTCGAGGTCGACGCGGGCGGCGTGGGCGCTGCGCCAGCCCGCTCCTTGAGCTTGTAGGTGCGCGCGCGCGAGACGCTCGCCTTGCAGGTCGAGCCGAGGATCGCGAACTCGAACACGCCCGTCTCGCTGAAGACGATCGCGTCATCGGTCGCGGACAAACGCGTGGTCACGGTGGCGCGGCGCGGATCGCCGGGGGCGCTCGCGCAGGTGGAGGTCCACCCTCGCTTGCCCCCCGAGTGGCTCGTCCGCTTGAGGCCGGGGGTGGGCTCCCAGCAGCCGGCCGTCGAGAACGAGCGCCCCGCACCACTGAACGAAAGCTCGCTGCCTTGATCCGTGACGGTGACGGTGCCCGCAGGCGCCCCTCCGCCCGAAGAAGGCTTCGGCCCGCAGGCGTCGCCCCACTCGCTCGTGCTCCAGGTCTCGGTCATGGCCGAGGCGCTCCAGGTGCCCGAGAGGGTCGGCTTTTCTGCGTCCTGGGCCGCCGCCGGCCGCGACGCGGTCAAGGCCAGGAGCGCGAGCGCACCCGCGCTCGCGAGGGCGGTAGCGCCCCAGCGAGCGAGCTTGCAAGGGCAATTTCCCCCGCTACCTTGATCGAAGTTCCGTCGGAGCCGTATCATGGCGATGACGTTGGATGAGTTCTCTTACGCGCGGGCTGTCGTTCGCGCGAGGGTCGGAAGCACTGTGATGGCGACGAGCCTGCTGCGCCGCTGGAGGTCGAAGGAATGAAGATCTCGTGTCAGTCCTGCGCGGCGAAATACACGATCGCCGACGAGAAAGTCGTCGGGAAGGTCATCAAGATCAAGTGCAAGAAGTGCTCGAGCACGATCGTGGTCAACGGCAACGACCCCGGCGTCCTCGCGCAGCTTCAAGCGGGTGATGGCTTCGACGATCAAGCTGCCACGCAGCTCGTCCAGTCGCCCCTGAGCTTCGGCAACGAGTCGGCCAACCCCGACGAGTGGACCGTGAGCGTGACCGACGACGATCAGCGCACGATGACGACGGCGCAGGTCATCGCGGCGTACGCCGACGGCACGCTCAACGCCGACACCTACCTCTGGAAAGACGGGATGGGCGACTGGCTCCCGATCCAGCAGGTGCCCGAGCTCGCCGCTCACCTGTCGGCCGCGCCCGCGCACGCCGCTGCTGCAGCGCCGATGGCTGCGGCTGCGGCGTACGATGCAGCGCCCGCCGCAGCCGCGTACGGTCAGAACGGCGGCGGCTACGGCGCGCCCCAGCAGCCCATGGCCGCCCAGCCGTACGGCCACGACGCGCCCATGGCGGCCGCTGCGCAAGGCACGCAGCAGATGTCCGCGGCGCAGAACGCCGCGGCGAAGCGTGGCTCGCGGCCTGCCGTCGATCTGTTCGGCGGCCGTGACGAGCCCGCGGCTCGACCCTCGAGCGGTGGCCACATGGCGGCCGCGCAGATGACCCAGCCGATGGCCAGCCACACCGGCGAGCGCAACGAGACGAGCGTGCTCTTCTCGCTGAAAGATCTCGCCGCGGCCGAGGCCAGCGCCGCGAAGCCTCAGACGAAGGCCGCGATCAGCAAGAACGATCGCGTCGACGACATCCTCTCGCTGGGCAGCGTCTCCGCGGCGCCGATCCTCTCCGCGCCTTCGCTCACGACGCCCTTCTACGAGCCGCCGCCCCCGCCGCCGCCGAGCGTCGCGCCGATCTCGGCCGCCGCGATGGCGACGCCGATGAACTACGCCCCGCAGAAGAAGAGCCCCGTGCCCTTCATCGTCGGCGGGCTGGGCGCCCTCGCGTTGATCGGCGGCATCATCTTTTTCGTGATGGGCAGCGGCGACAAGAAAGAGGGCGCCACCGCCGACAAGACCGAGCAGAAGTCGGAGACGAAGGCCGAGAAGACCGCCGAGACCTCCAAGCCGGCCGACACGGCGACGGCGAAGCCGGCAGACACCTCGACCGCCTCGACGACCGATACGGCCGTGGCCTCGTCGGAGCCGAGCGCGACCGCGTCCGACGCCGTCGCCTCCACCTCGGCGAAGACCGATCCGAAGCTCGCCCTGGTCGACCCCAAGAAAGACCCGACCAAGAAGGACGACCCCCCCAAGAAGGACGACCCCCCCAAGAAGGACGATCCCCCCAAGAAGGACGACCCGCCGCCCGATCCGGGCAAGAGTGGGGACGCACCGTTCGATCGCGGCGCGGCCTCGGCCGCGATGAGCGGCGCCGCGGGCAGGGCCTCGGGCTGCAAGAAGCCCGACGGGCCGACCGGCAGCACCAAGGTGCAGGTCACCTTCCAGCCGAGCGGCAAGGGCACGGCGCCCTCGGTCGGCGCACCCTTCGCGGGCACCCCGGTCGGCAGCTGCATCGCGAGCGCCTTCAAGGGCCTCAGCATCCCGCCGTTCTCGGGCGCGCCGGTCCCCGTCTCGAAGACCGTCTCGATCAAGTAGCGCTCTCGACGTTGCCCTAGGTTTTCCTAGGGCACCTTCGGGACCACCTCCTCCTCGGCCGCATCCAGTGGCCGGGGAGGTGCTGTTTGGGGCAGCCCAAAGCGATCGGCGCGCGGCGCGACGGGCGAGCCGAGCGGCGTCTCCTTCGGGAAGTGCTTGGCGAGCCACGCCTCGCAGCTGGGCGCCGCGACCTCGAGCTTCACGCCGAGGCTCACGCAGGCCTTGTTCGCCGCCTTGGCTTCGAAGAAGAGCTGCTCGGCGACGTCAGACCCGAGCGCGAGGTGGGCCTGCGCCCAGAGCTGACCCTTCATCCGCGCCACGTCGGCGGCGGCCGCGACCGACGGGCCCGGCGGAGGCACCGGCTGGAGCGCCAGCACCTTCTGGAGCTCCTTCTCTGCGGTCGCGATCGCAGCGCGCTTCTCGGCGAGGGACGCCGCGTCGCCCTTCTTCACGGTGAGCTTCAGCGCCACGTCGCGAGACTCCCGCGCGAGCCACAGCCTCGCCTCGCCCATCGCCGTGAGCCCGCGGCCGAACATCCTCAGCTGGGTCGGGTCGTCGACGTCGAGGTTGAACACCTGCGGCGGCGGGCTCGCCGCCCGCTCGAACGCCTTGCGCGCATCCGTTCGGTTGCCGAGCCCCTCGAGGGCTTTCGCGAGCGACAGGTCCACGACGGGCTGGTGGGGAGGCTGGGCCGCGACCACCACCGCGCGACGCGGCTCCAGGTATTTCTTCACGCCCTTCCATTCGCGGCGAGCCACGAGGGCCTCGGAGATCGCGAGCACCAGCCTCGCGTGGTCCTCCCGATGCTTCGGGCCGAAGCTCTTCTCCCACAGCTCGCCGGCCTTCTGCGCCTGCTCCAGCTGGCCGAGCCCCAGCCGCAGGACGACCGCGTCGAGCAGCGCGGTCGGCGCCTTCTCGTCCTTGGGAGACTCACTCGCGAAGCGCTCGTAGTGCTCGGCCGCCTTCGCGTATTCGGCCAGCGCTTGGTACGCCCCGCCTTGCTCGTAGACCGCGCGCCGCGCGATGAAGGTCTGGTGCAGCTTGTGCTTCGGATCGATGAGCGCCGCTCGCATCGCCAGCGCCTTGTCTTGGTCTCGCCCCGCCTGATACGCGCGAGCCGCGTTGTAGAGGATCTCCTCCGCGCGCGCGCAGCCAGCCAGCTCGCCCTTCTTGCACGCCTCGGCGAGCGACTTCGTCCACAGCCCCTCGTAGGCCGCACCCGCCTGGAGATAGAGCTTCCTCGCCGCCTCCCCGTGGGTCGCGTCGGCCTTCTTCACCAGCGCCTCCGCGTCGAGGCGCTGCAGATCGTTACCGACGCGGGTCAGCTGCCGACACGTCTCGTCGTGCTTCGCCGCGACGGGCGCCGCGCAATACAGCGCGCGATAGCGGTGCGTGAGATCGGCCATCAGCCCGGGGCAGACCGCGCCCGAGAGGTTCAGCGACTCGAGCGACAACATCGCCGCAAATGGCCCCACCTCATGGGTCGAGTGCTCCAAGGCCACCGCCGCGAAGATCGGGGCTGCCTCCGTGAACCGCTTCGCCTCGAACGCCGCCCTAGCCTTGGCATAGAGCTCGTCGGCCGAGCCGGGCGTCGAGCCTGCCGCAGGGACCGCCGGACACGGCTCGGCCGCAGATACAGGGGTCGCCCACACACCCAAGGTCGCAACCCCCACCACCACCGTGAGCCAGCGCATCGTGGCCCAGACAACCATGACCCCCACGAGTTCCCCCAGCGAAAAGCTTCACCGACGTCGCCTCGGCTCCCCGCGACGTGGCGGCCGCCGCTCCCGCGCCGGCGCCCGCCAGCCGTGGCTCCCGGAGTGAGCTCGTCCGGCGCGGGGTCGCCCGGATGGCACGGCGTTCGCTCGGCCCGCGAGCATGCCCAGCGACCCGACGGAGCCAGCAGAGCCAAGACTCTTCGACCGCGTCCGGGGCGCCCTCCGCGTCCGGCGTTACAGCCCCCGCACCGAGCGCGCCTACCTTGGGTGGATCCGCCGCTTCATCCTCCACCACGGCAAGCGCCACCCTCGTGACCTGGGCCCTGATCACATCACCCAGTTCCTCACCGAGCTCGCCACCCACCAGAAGGTCAGCGCCTCCACCCAGAACCAGGCCCTCGCCGCGCTCCTGTTCCTCTACGTCGACGTCCTCGGCGTCCAGATCGCGACCCTCGGCGAGCTCGTCCGCGCCAAGAGGCCCCATCGCATCCCGGTCGTGCTCTCCGCGGGAGAGGTCGCCGCCCTGCTCGCCCAGCTGCGCGAGCCCTTCCACCTCATCGCCTCCCTCCTGTACGGCGGCGGCCTCCGTCTGCTCGAGGCTGCCCGCCTGCGCGTCAAGGACGTCGACCTCGAGCGAGGCGAGATCTCCGTGCGCGACGGCAAGGGACGCCGCGACCGCGTCGCCCCCCTGCCCGAGCGACTGCGCGGCCCCCTGCGTCACCACCTCACCCGGGTGCGCGACCTCCACCAGGAAGACCTCCGCGCTGGGGCCGGTTGGGTCGAGACCCCGGACGCCCTCCACCTCAAGTACCCCAACGCCGGGCGCGACTGGCCCTGGCAATGGATCTTCCCCGCTACGCGTCGCTACCACCACCCGGAGACCGGACAGGGGCGCCGCCATCACCTCCACGAGACAGCCATTCAACGGGCCGTCAGGACGGCCACCCTCCAAGCTGGCATCCCCAAGCCCGTCCATTGCCACACCCTGCGGCACTCCTTCGCCACTCACCTGCTCGAGCGCGGGTACGACATCCGGACCATTCAGGAGCTTCTGGGCCACCGCGACGTCAGCACCACCATGATCTACACCCACGTCCTCAACCGCGGCGGCCTCGGCGTCAGGAGCCCCCTCGACGACCTCTTTGGCCCTCCCGCCGACGACACCCCCCGTCGCCCGCAGCTCAACCCCCGGCGCCCAGGTCGACCGCCCGACATCCGCTGATGACCTCGCACGGATTACCGCGCACCTCGACCCCATCGCCCCGCAGCCTTTACCGAGCGAACCAGAACACCGAATACCGATATCCCCGCGTGACCGCGAGCCCCGCTTCCCCGAACATTACCGAATATTACACCGTGACCACGCAGCGAATATCGCGCTAGCCTGACCGGCGGAAACCTTCGCCGCTCGTCGGCGAAAGGAGTTGGGCAGACAGGCTCCGCGATGAAACTGAATCGCCAGTTCCAAGATCTCCACACGGAGGCAAAGTCCGCCGACTGGGTGCTCAAGCAGCAGCTCGAGCGAGATATTTGCCTGCTCTACCACCAGCTGGCGAACTATTCGTTCATAATGGGCGATCTCTACTACGGCGACGTCTTCGGGCTGCCGTACTGGGAGCATCTCGAGATGCACGGGGTCGAGCCCGACGATCGGGCCTTCATTCGTGACGGCTGCCTGGTGATGATGCTTTGCATGGCGTCGGAATGCATCGATGGCTCCGGCTCCTACGTGCGCGAGCACGTCCCCGCTTGCCTGGCCGCCTTGGACGGTCTCAGCCTGCCGGGCGGCGAAACGCAGCGCTTGATCGCGGCCGTTCGGACGGCCCTCGAGCTCGTCGAGCGCGGGGGCCCCGAGCCCCCAGAGCTCTTCGCAGAGTACACGTGGGTGCATGAGCGGTACGTCCGCCGATACTTTACGGACCAAGCAGACGACTTTCGCACCAATCCGTATTTTGCCACCGGGGCCACGTAGCTCGTCCCTGCTGCTGCCCAACTGGGCGTTGCTGCGGACGACTGCCCTCCCTCGCTTCGCTCGGTCTGGCATTCGCCGCAGAACGCCGATACGTTAGGCGGACCAGGTTTTAGCGTTATCCCTGCGGCTCCGCCGCGGGGATATCAAGCCCTGCTATGGCGCTCGGGGCGTTGAGCGAGGACCTGGATCGGGGGGATCTGAATGAGAGCATCGGCTGTCAGGTCGCGCCGCTGGGAGCCTCCCACACCAAGACCAGGGCCGCCCTCGTGCCTGTCACCGGTTATGGCTGCGCAGCAGGGGGTCCCCGCTGCCGCCGTTGCCCTCTTCCGCGTGACCGAGGGCGCCCGCACCGCCGCGCTTGCTGGAGGCGCATCCGCCAAGACCCTCGAGCTCGCGCCCACGGGTACCAGGTCCTGCCTGCGCTTCCGCCCGAGAGGCCACGAGGCGCCGCCCCCTGGCTCGTCCCCGCTCGTGCCGGCTGTCGAGGTGCACGTCTGCTCGCGCCCTCGGCCACGCTCGAGGTCGCGCTCAAGGACCGGCTCGCCCTGCCCGCTGTAATGTTACACGCCGCTCGTCAGGCCCCGCCAAGACCATGGCCCCGCACTTGCCCTCTGTCGCGTGGGCGACGAGCCCCCTAACATGGCGTTGCACCGGACGGCCGAAGACGGCCGCCGGTGAACGCCAGCACGTTAGGCGGACCAGGTTTTAGCGTTATCCCTGCGGCTGACGCCGCGGGGATATCAAGCCCTGCTATGGCGCTCGGGGCGCTGAGCGAGGACCTGGATCGGGGGGATCTGAATGAGAGCATCGGCTGTGACGTCGCGCCGCTGGGGGCCTCCTACACCAAGACCTGGACCGCCCTCATGCCTGTCACCGGTTATGGCTGCGCAGCACCTGGTCCCCGCTACCGCTGTTGCCCTCCTCCGCGTGACCGAGGTCGCCTGGACCGCCGCGCCGACCGGGGGCGCATCCGCCAAGACCCTCGAGCTCGCGCCCACCGGCACCAGGTCTTGCCCGCACTTCCGCCCGAGAGGCCACGAAGCGCTGCCCCCTGGCTCGCCGCTGCTATTGCCGGCTGTCGAGGTGCACGTCTGCTCGCGCCCTCGGCCACGCTCGAGGTCGCGCTCACGGACTGGGCCGCTCCGCCCGCTGTAATGTTACAAGCCGCTCGTCGGGTCGCGCCGAGACCATGGCCCCGCACTTGCCCTCTGTCGCGTCGGCGACGAGCCCCCTAACATGGCGTTGCTGCGGACGGCCGAAGACGGCCGCCGCAGAACGCCTGGTCGTTAGGCGGACCAGAACATGCGAAAGCCCGCGACGATGACAAGTCCAAGCGACGATTCGTCGGATATCGATGTCGGGTTCGACTTCAGGCGAGACACGCCGGAGGGGAAGGATCCAGACACGCACAGCAGGACTTTGCGCCGCTACCACCAACTGCTGTGGAACAAGCCATTGCCAAGCGGCAAGGTCTTCGAATTGGAAGAATACGGCAGGTACCTGCGCTACCGGAGCAGTCGATTCGACGGCGCCGCTCTTGTGTTGTCGAGCGACACAGTAATACCGACGTTCAAGTGGAACAATCAGATCAGGCAACTCATCTCGCAGGGCGAGTTGGATGACTTCAACGCCAAGGCTTACACCATCGGAGGCATGATGATCTTCCCCGCCGAGCAGATCGGGCGGAAATGGACGATCAACCAGGCTCGTGGATGCAAGAAGGAGATCCGAGATCGGTTCGACCTAACGCTGGAGTGTATTCGGCGCCACTACGTCGGAGAGCCGAGTCCGTTAAGTGACGTTCTGGCGAGGTACGCGACCTTTTTTGAACTGTTCGAGAATTTTCGTGGCTACATTGAGTTCTTTCTGTTGCAGGATCTCGTAACCTCCGACTACGCAGGTGTGAAGATCGCACCACCGTTTGATAATTTCCGGGGCTCTCCGATCCCAACCACCACTGAGGAGTACAGTGCGTATAAGAGCGCGGCCCTCGGCTTCATCAAAGCTCGTAACGGAAGGATTCAGGAGTCGCGCGGATCCGCCGCCCAACATCGGCTTGCAGCCGATGGCGGCACGTGACATCGCCTGGTGCCGGTGCTGTCCCCTGGCTCATCCTCGCTTGCGCCGGCTGTCGAGGTGCAAGTCTGCTCGCGCCCTCGGCCACGCTCGACGTCGCGCTCACGGACTGGGCTGCCCCGCCCGCTGTAATGTTACACGCCGCTCGTCGGGTCGCGCCGAGACCATGGCCCCGCACTTGCCCTCTGTCCCGTGGGCGACGAGCCCCCTAACATGGCGTTGCACCGGACGGCCGAAGACGGCCGCCGGTGAACGCCAGCACGTTAGGGAGACCAGGTTTTAGCGTTATCCCTGCGGCTCCGCCGCGGGGATATCAAGCCCTGCTATGGCGCTCGGGGCGCGGAGCGAAGACCTGGATCGGGGGGATCTGAATGAGAGCATCGGCTGTCAGGTCGCGCCCGCGGGGAGCTCCTACACCAAGACCTGGACCGCCCCCATGCCTGTCACCGGTTATGGCTGCGCAGCAGGTGGTCCCCGCTGCCGCTCTTGCCCTCTTCCGCGTGACCGAGGGCGCCCGGACCGTCGCGCCCACCGGGGGCGCATCCGCCAAGACCCTCGAGCTCGCGCCCACGGGTACCAGGTCTTGCCTGCGCTTCCGCCTGGGAGGCCACGAGGCGCTGCCCCCTGGCTCGTCCCCGCTATTGCCGCCTGTCGAGGTGCACGTCTGCTCGCGCCCTCGGCCACGCTCGAGGTCCCGCTCAAGACCTGCCTCGCCCCGCTCGCTGTAATGTTACTCGCCGCTCGTCGGGCTCCGCCAAGACCATGGCCCCGCACTTGCCCTCTGTCGCGTGGGCGACGAGCCCCCTAACGAAATAGCGGTTTGGCGGCGACGCAGCGCGCCTCGCGGAGCGAGGGGCGCGTAGTCCGGCGCTAAAGCGCCTGTTGAACAAGCCCGAGCGAGGTGGGTTCAGGTAGATGGGAAAAGGAAGCGCGGGGCGGGCGTTCGTTTGGGGGTCGTGAGCGCTCGAGCAGGCGAGCCGGGAGCGGTGGCGGGCGCGGTGAGGCCCGGAGGACGTGATTCAATGGTGGTGCGTGGCGGTAATGGGGCGAGTCGTGAGTCCGCGGGCGCGGGGCTCCCCCGGCGCGTCTTGGACGTGCGTTCGCGTGCCGCTTCGACCGTCGACTCAGGGAACGGCGGGCACGGGTGGCGCCCGAGGCGGAGCGCGGGCCTGGGACCCCAGGGTCGTGGGGAGCTGCGCGCTCATCGCCAAGTCGGGCTCGAAGCGAAGCACGAGCGTGAGCCCTGGTTGACCGCAATGGGCGCACTTGGTCCGGGCCCGAGGCGGGGGCGGGTCGCTGGCGGGCTCTTGGTCGCCCGGTCGACGTGGCGCCAAGAGCAGCTGGAGTCGCCGCAGGGTTTGGCGTTGGGCAGGATGGAGGAGCCCGAAGGCGCGGACACGGTGCATGCCCTTGGGCGGGACGTGCTGCAGGAATCGCCGCAGCATCTCGTCGGCGGGCAGAGTGAGGACCTTGTGCCGTCGATCGCGGCTATCTCGGTACCGCAAGGTTACGGAGCGGTCGTCCATCGCGAGCAGCGCGCGATCGGACATGGCGGTGCGGTGCACGTAGCGGCCGAGGTATTCGAGGACCTTCTCGGCGCCATGAGCCACGGGCTTGGCGAAGACGACCCAGCGCTTCTCCCAGGGGATGGGAGGCAATGGCACGCCCGGGAGGGCTCGCCGAGCGAGCGCGAGAAACCGGCCGCGGAAGAGCTTGCCGAGGGCGCGGACAGGTGCGAGAAATCGCCGCTTTCTCCTCGGGAGCGGGCGCCAGGTGCGGCCATCCGGAGCCAGCCCCCCAGCGGGGACGAGCATGTGGACGTGGGGGTGCCACTCCAGTGTGCGCGTCCACGTGTGGAGGACGGCGAGGGCGCCGATCTGGGCGCCGAGGAAATGGTCGTCGCGGGCGAGCGCAGCCACGGCCTCGAAGGCTGCGCGGAAGAGGGCACCGACGAGGGCTCGCTGGTGCGAGCGGACCGGAGCGGCGGAGCTCGTCCGGGAGGGTGAAAACGACGTGGAAGTAGGGCACGGGCAGGAGAAGCCGGCGCTGGCGCGCGAGCCAGCGCGCGGTCGTGTCCTGGCCGCAGCGGGGACACGCCCGGTTCCTGCAGGAGTGGAAGAGGATGTGCTCTTGGTCGCAGTGGCTGCAGACGGCGAGGTGGCCGCCCAGAGCGGCCGTGCGGCAACGGGCGATGTCGTCGAGAGCGCGCGCGTGGCTCGGCAAGACCGCGGCGCCGAAGCGCTCGCGATAGGCCGGCCCGTGCCGCCGCACGACGTCGGCGAGCAGGAGCATGGCGGGGCGCTCCGGTCACAAGCCCGCCATGAGGCGGTCGACGGTCTCCTGGAGGCGCTCGGTACCTGGCTGCGTCACGTGCATGTAGACCTCCGTGGTGCGCAGCGACTTGTGGCCGAGGACCTGCTGGATGGTCCTGAGGGTGATGCCGGCTTCGAGAAGATGGGTGGCGTAGCTATGGCGCAGGGTGTGGATGCTCGCGTCCTTGGCGAGGCCTGCGTCGAGGCGCGCGGCCTTGAAGGTCTTCTGGAGCGTGGTCTCGTGGAGCGGGGCCGCGCGCCCCTCCGCGACGAAGAGGTGAGGCGTCGAGCAGGCGGGGCGCTCAAGCTTCCAGTAGCGGCGAAGGCACGACAGCAGCGGTCGCGGGAGCGGGACGCCGCGATCGACCCCACCCTTGCCGTCGCGCACCCAGACCAGCAGGCGGTCGGCGTCGATGTGGCCGGTCTCGAGGGCAAGGCCCTCGTTGAGACGCAGTCCCAGGGCGTAGATCGTGGTGAGGGCAACGCGTCGCACCGGGTGGCGGACGGCGCCGAGAACGGCCCGTGTCTCCCGGGTGCTGAGCACCACTGGAAGCGTGCGCGGCTTGTTGACGCGCAGGAGGTCGAGGATAGCCCAGTCGCGCTGCAGCGTGTGGACGAGGAAGAACCGCAGAGCGTGAACCACGATGTTGATGCTCGAGGGCGCGAGCTTCTTGGTCTCTCGGAGGTAGAGGAAGTAGCGGCGCACGTCCTCCTCCGCGAAGTCGCCAGGGTCCTTATTGGTCCAGTCGACGAATTGCCTCGTTGCAGCGAGGTACCCCTCCTGCGTGCGAGGCCGGAAGTCGCGCAGCCGCATGTCCTCGCTCATCCTCTCGCGCCAGGTCTGCAACGTCACCATGGTGTCCTCCAGGGAAACCGCGGCGACACCGCGTCACCGCGGAGGAACGAGGATCGCAGGAGGCGAAGGCAGGTGACTACGGTCCCCGAGCCGGGTTACCATTGCGGAGCCATCCGTGACGGAGGGCGCGCCTGGGCGCTCGCAGCTACCGCGCTTGGCGCGGTTTCGTTCAACATGGCGTTGCACCGGACGGCCGCAGACGGCCGCCGGTGAACGCCAGTACGTTAGCCAGAGCTTGCTCCCGCCGTGGGAGCGCGGTAGGCTTCCTAGGTGCGCATCTTCAGTCGGGCGACGCTCTCCGACTTCTGGTTGAAGCATGCGGACGCCGAGCAACCGCTTCGGCTCTGGTTCTCGATCGTTGAAAAGGCCGCCTGGACTGAACCGAAGGAGGTCAAGGCTGCGTTCCCGACCGCGGACTTTCTCGCCGGGAACCGGGCTGTGTTCAACATCAAGGGCAACACCTACCGGCTGATCGTTCAGATCAAGTACGGACCGCTCTTCCTGGTTTACATCCGGTTCATCGGAACTCACGCCGAGTACGATCGAGTGGACGCTGCCACCGTATAGAGGGCCGCCGTGATTACCCCCGTTACCGACGCCAAGTCCCACGCAAGGGCGCTCACCCGAATCCAAACGCTCTGGGAAGCGGCCCCTGGCTCGCCCGAAGAGCGTGAGCTTGATGCCCTCGCAACGCTCGTCGACGCCTATGAGCGTCGTGCATTTCCGATTCTTCCGCCGGAGCCGGTCGCGGCCATCGTCGCGCGTCTTGAGCAGCTCGGCTGGACACGGCGAGATCTCGAGCCGCTGGTTGGCACCCGCGCTCGTGTCTCCGAGGTGCTCTCGGGTCGGCGTGCCCTCACTCTCGCCATGATCCGGCGAATTCACGCTGCCATGGGCATCCCAGCCGACATCCTCATCGCGGACGCTCCGAAGCGCGCTCGCCGAAGCCTCCGACCGAGCGTCGCACGGCCACGCCGAACTGCTTCGCAGCGGCGTTCCGCGTAGCCCTATCGAGCCTGGCTAACAACGCGTTGGACCCGACAATCGCCGTCGCTCGCCCTTCGGGCTCGCTCTGGCGCTTGCGGGTCAACGCTTGTACGTTGGGCGGTCCGAAGCTTTCGTCCTTCTCGGGTTGACTCAGAGCACCCAACTATACGCTGCGCGCTCGGGAGTGTACCTCGACGAGTGCCTCCTGGCCCGAACGCAGCTTCGTCAGATCGATCCCGAGACGTTCTCTAACCGCCGCGTAGTCCTGGCGAGTAAGCACCCTCTTCGGAATGACGAGGCGGTATCGTCCATCAGCGCCCCACAGCAAGAACGACTCGCCCTGATTCACGAACGCGCGCCAATGCGCGTACACCGCCTCGGATTGGTTCGTCGACGCGAACATGGTGCCATCTGGGGAGATGGTGAGATCATTGCGTTCGCCGCCGCGGAGCAAAAATACAAGGAGCCCCACCGCCTTCCTTCCACCAACCAACCACCAGACAATAAGCAGGACAAGCCACCACCACGACTGGCGTGCCGCAACTGTTACCGGAGCCAGCAAGAAGCCCGCCCACCCGCCCCACACAACAACCGCGGGCCACTCGGTTGCCAGCCACTCGAGTCTTCGAAGAGTCCAACCAATCCTGTATTCCGCATCCGGCGAGTCCGGCTTGCTCGCTTCCGATCCCGGTGTTTCTGGATCTAGATGAGGCGGTGCCATACGTGGGCTCGACGCGAGTCTACACCGAGCCGTGTCGTCCGCAAGTTGAGCCACGGCTGTGTCTTCCGGTGGCGTGGCCGCCCAACGAAATAGCGGTTTGGCGGCGACGCAGCGCGCCTCGCGGAGCGAGGGGCGCGTAGTCCGGCGCTAAAGCGCCTGTTGAACAAGCCCGAGCGAGGTGGGTTCAGGTAGATGGGAAAAGGAAGCGCGGGGCGGGCGTTCGTTGGGGGTCGTGAGCGCTCGAGCGGGCGAGCCGGGAGCGGTGAGGCCCGGAGGACGTGATTCAATGGTGGTGCGTGGCGGTAATGGGGCGAGTCGTGAGTCCGCGGGCGCCGGGGCTCCCCCGGCGCGTCTTGGACGTGCGTTCGCGTGCCGCTTCGACCGTCGACTCAGGGAACGGCGGGCACGGGTGGCGCCCGAGGCGGAGCGCGGGCCTGGGACCCCAGGGTCGTGGGGAGCTGCGCGCTTGTTGGCGAGCGTCTGAAAGCGCGGAAATGTGAACAGCCCGGGCAACGGAGGTCGCGTCGGGCTGCGTGAAGGTGAGTTGGGGAGGTTCAGGTCTCTGTGTGCACCTCGGACTTCTTCTTGGCTCGGCGGTCCTTGGCGGACTGCTCGGCCTCGCGAGCCCTCCAGCTCTCGCCCTCGATTGGGATGACGTCGGCGTGGTGGACGACGCGGTCGATGAGGGCGGTGGCGCAGGTCGCGTTCGGAAAGATGGTGGGCCAGTCGCGGAACGCGAGATTGGTCGTGAGGACGAGGCTCTTCTTCTCGTAGCGTCGGCTGACGACCTGGAAGAGGAGGTCTGCGTTTCGGTTGTCGAAGGCGAGAAAGCCGATCTCGTCGATGATGAGCAGGCCGATCTTCGCGTAGTAGCGAAGACGGCGATCGAGGGCGCGCGCCGACTCTTGTGCGGCGAGGTCGAGCAAGAGCTGCGCGGCCGACAGGAAGAGCACGCCGTGTCCCGCGAGGATGGCCTGGTGCGCGATGTTCTGGGCGATCATGGTCTTGCCGAGCCCCTGCGGCGCGACGAGCACGACGTTGCGAGCAGACTCGAGGAAGTCGAGGCGCACGACGGACTCGACGAGCGGTCGCTCGATCTTCGTGGGCCAGTTCCAGTCGAAGTCGGCCATGGGCTTGAATCGCTCGAGGCGGCTGCGTGCGCGACGCCGATCGAGCCCGCGTCGGGCGCGGTCCTTCTCCTCGACGTCGACCACGTGCTGAAGGAGTTGCTGCGGGCCCCATCGCTTCTTGGTCGCCAGCGCGACCAGATCATCGAGCTCGGCTCGGTGGCAAGCAGGCCGAGGGCGTGGAGCCGCGCCTTCAGGCTGCTCATTGGTCGTCCTCCGGCGCTGA
Source organism: Polyangiaceae bacterium (assembly GCA_016719945.1). Taxonomy (GTDB): domain Bacteria; phylum Myxococcota_A; class Polyangia; order Polyangiales; family Polyangiaceae; genus Xiheicaenibacterium. Next base: position 55,904 of record JADJYE010000039.1, read on the forward strand.
ATCGAGGGATTCGGCGGCGAGGTGATCGTAGCGATGGAGCGCGTGCGGAGTGACGACGAGATCGCGGACGCGTGGGTCGTCGGGGAGCACGACCTCGATGGAGCCGGGGCGCCGCGAGCGCGTGCGCGCTGATCGAGGATGTGGGCGACGGATTGCGCCGCGAACGCGTCGCGGCGATGGGCCCTCGGCGATCGCGGCATCGAGATCGGTGGCGCCATGGGTGTCGAGCAGGTGGAGAAGCCGGGTGGTGGTGCCGCCGAGATGACCGCCGTGTAGGTGCGATCTGTCCGAGGAAGGCGTGGGCGCTGGGGCAGCCCGCGACGAGGCGGTTGCGACCGCGGTGGTCGCGCGCCTTGCGCTTCTCGCGGGCAAGCGCGGAGAGGTGAGCCTGATCTTCGATCTGGCGCCGGGTGTCCCAGGAGCGCTGGTGCCGCGCAATCTCCTTGTCACCATCGAGCACGCGGACGGTCGTTTCCGAGGCCACGAGCGTGAGTGGTTTCCTGACGAGCGTGTGCGGGATGGAGTAATCGTTGCGGTCGAAGCGAACGTAGGGCGTCTTGCCCGAGGCGACGGACTGCACGTGGCACGGGTCGAACGCATGCTCGGGCAGCGGCAGGAGGCTCTGCTGCTCGTCGGCGAGGGACTCGGCGACGGTGCGGGCGGCGTCTCCGGGAACGCGACGACCGTGGACGACGCGATCGATCCAGGCGTCGAGCTGCTGATTGAGATCCGCAAGGGACGAGAACGAGCGCGCCGCGAAGAAGGCCTCGCGGAGGTCGCGGATCCGTCGCTCGACGCGGCCCTTTTCGTTGCGCGCGCGATGCCGACGGGGGTGGGAGCGAAGTGATAGTGGCCCGCGAGCTCGAGGATGCGTGGATGGAAGCGGATGAGGTCGCCCTGTCGCTCGATGACGACGCTCTTCAGGTTGTCGTAGAGCACGGCCCTGGGAACGCCGCCGAACCGCTGGAACGCCTCCACGTGGCAGCGAACGAAGCTCTCGAGGGTCTGGTCGAGCGTAAAGCGCGCGAACGTAGCGCGCGACGAGGCGAGCACCATCACGAAGCACGACAGCGCGCGCTCGCCCTGCCCGACACGAATCTTCCCGAACGAGCCCCAGTCGACCTGGGCCTGCTCTCCGGGCAGCACGGTCAGGCGGAAAAACGCCTCATGATGGGCGGGTCGGACTCGCCGCACATGACGACGGACGGCGTAGACGCTGCCCTTGTAGCCGCGGTCCCGGATCATCTCGAACAGGCGGGTTGCGCGCAGGCGCGGATACTGCTCCAGGGTCTGGGCGACGAACGGGAGGTACGCGTCGAGCAAAGTGGCGCTGCTGCAGAGCCCGCGATTGACGAACCTGCGGGGCTCGATGGCGAGCTCCACCGTGTCGTGATGAACGCCGAGCTCGGTGGCGATCGTGCCCACCTTCCAGTGCTCCGCGAAGAAGAGTCGCCGAATGCGGCCACGCTGCTCGTCCGGGATCATCGGGCCACCTCCGAGATGACGAGTCGCTCGAGATCGCGAAAGCTACCGAGGCCGTCGAGGCGAGGCCGTCGGCGGCGGTGCGCGCCGGCGTGGACCCAGGCGACGCTGTAGAGAGCGCCGCCGTGGTCCAAGAACGCCTCGCGACAGAGGTTGAGTCGCACGAAAGTCCCCACGCGTCGGCACAGAGCGCAGCGCGGACCGGCTGCCCCTGCCAAAGCGCAATCGCCTCGAGCAGCGTCGCGAGCGCGCGGGGTGCTTGGGTCCGTCGCAAGCTGGGCCTTCAGTATCGTGTCGCCCGGTCCCGCCATCGCGACGACGCGCGTCGTCAGCGAGCCCGGCGCGATTCCCATCCAGATCGAATCCATTGGTGATCTCCTCGCGTGGCGACTCGACCGTCACGGCGACGGCGGAGGCGCTCCGCGGCGGAGACGATCGACGCGAGGGCAACTTCTCGGCGACGTATGTCCGTTTCTATTTGTCGTCGACGCGCCCGCCATCTGCTCGTGCGCTTCGAGGTCTTCACCTTCGCCCCCTGGCTTCGCCAGTGGACGCGCTTGAGCGCGCGGCGACGGGCGAGGCGCTCGTCGTCATGGCGACCATCGACGCAGTAGATGTGTCCCCGGTCGCAGTCTCGGCAGGAGGTGAAAGAGGCGCCGGCAAGCGTCGACGACGCACTGGATCTGTCGGAGATCGTCCACTGGCGAGTGCCCGCCGGGAATTCGGCCACCGCGAGGAACTCGTGCGACAACGCTCACGTCGAACGCGTCCACTCGCGGCGACCCGGAGCTCGGAGGTAGTGACTCCGGGCCCTACTTTTTTGGTGGGCTTGCCGCGATCGTCGGCCCCGCCCGTCAGCGGGGCCAACTACGCCGTCAGCTCGGCCGGCTCAGATTCCCGCGCTTCTCGATGCCCGCTGACACGCGCTCATCGCCAAGTCGGGCTCGAAGCGAAGCACGAGCGTGAGCCCTGGTTGACCGCAATGGGCGCACTTGGTCCGGGCCCGAGGCGGGGGCGGGTCGCTGGCGGCTCTTGGTCGCCCGGTCGACGTGGCGCCAAGAGCAGCTGGAGTCGCCGCAGGGTTTGGCGTTGGGCAGGATGGAGGAGCCTGAAGGCGCGGACACGGTGCATGCCTTGGGCGGGACGTG
>JADJYE010000040.1 GCA_016719945.1 Polyangiaceae bacterium
AGCAGACTCGAGGAAGTCGAGGCGCACGACGGACTCGACGAGCGGTCGCTCGATCTTCGTGGGCCAGTTCCAGTCGAAGTCGGCCATGGGCTTGAATCGCTCGAGGCGGCTGCGTGCGCGACGCCGATCAAGCGCGTCGGGCGCGGTCCTTCTCCTCGACGTCGACCATGTGCTGAAGGAGTTGCTGCGGGCCCCATCGCTTCTTGGTCGCCAGCGCGACCAGATCATCGAGCTCGGCTGCGGTGGCAAGCAGGCCGAGGGCGTGGAGCCGCGCCTTCAGGCTGCTCATTGGTCGTCCTCCGGCGCTGAATCGGGGATTCGGCGGCGAGGTGATCGTAGCGATGGAGCGCGTGCGGAGTGACGACGGATCGCGGACGCGTGGGTCGTCAGGGAGCACGACCTCGATGGGAGCCGGGGCGCCGCAAGCGCGTGCGCGCTGATCGAGGATATGGGCGACGGATTGCGCCGCGAACGCGTCGCGGCGATGAGCCTCGGCGATCGCGGCATCGAGATCGGTGGCGCCATAGGTGTCGAGCAGGTGGAGAAGCCAGGTGGTGGTGCCGCCGAGATGACCGCCGTGTAGTGCGATCTGTCCGAGGAAGGCGTGGGCGCTGGGGCAGCCCGCGACGAGGCGGTTGCGACCGCGGTGTCGCGCGCCTTGCGCTTCTCGCGGGCAAGCGCGGGAGGTGAGCCTGATCTTCGATCTGGCGCCGGGTGTCCCAGGAGCGCTGGTGCCGCGCAATCTCCTTGTCACCATCGAGCACGCGGACGGTCGTTTCCGAGGCCACGAGCGTGAGTGGTTTCCTGACGAGCGTGTGCGGGATGGAGTAATCGTTGCGGTCGAAGCGAACGTAGGGCGTCTTGCCCGGGCGACGGACTGCACGTGGCACAGGTCGAACGCATGCTCAGGCAGCGGCAGGGGGCTCTGCTGCTCGTCGGCGAGGACTCGGCGACGGTGCGGGCGGCGTCGCCGGGAACGCGACGACCGTGGACGACGCGATCGATCCAGGCGTCGAGCTGCTGATTGAGATCCGCAAGGGACGAGAACGAGCGCGCCGCGAAGAAGGCCTCGCGGAGGTCGCGGATCCGTCGCTCGACGCGGCCCTTTTCGTTGCCGCGCGCGATGCCGACGGGGGTGGGAGCGAAGTGATAGTGGCCCGCGAGCTCGAGGATGCGTGGATGGAAGCGGATGAGGTCGCCCTGTCGCTCGATGACGACGCTCTTCCAGGTTGTCGTAGAGCACGGCCCTGGGAACGCCGCCGAACCGCTGGAACGCCTCCACGTGGCAGCGAACGAAGCTCTCGAGGGTCTGGTCGAGCGTAAAGCGCGCGAACGTAGCGCGCGACGAGGCGAGCACCATCACGAAGCACGACAGCGCGCGCTCGCCCTGCCCGACACGAATCTTCCCGAACGAGCCCCAGTCGACCTGGGCCTGCCTCTGGGCAGCACGGTCAGGCGGAAAAACGCCTCATGATGGGCGGGTCGGACTCGCCGCCGCATTTCCCGGATCATCTCGAACAGGCGGGTTGCGCGCAGGCGCGGATACTGCTCCAGGGTCTGGGCGACGAACGGGAGGTACGCGTCGAGCAAAGTGGCGCTGCTGCAGAGCCCGCGATTGACGAACCTGCGGGGCTCGATGGCGAGCTCCACCGTGTCGTGATGAACGCCGAGCTCGGTGGCGATCGTGCCCACCTTCCAGTGCTCCGCGAAGAAGAGTCGCCGAATGCGGCCACGCTGCTGGTCCGGGATCATCGGGCCACCTCCCGAGATGACGAGTCGCTCGAGATCGCGAAAGCTACCGAGGCCGTCGAGGCGAGGCCGTCGGCGGCGGTGCGCGCCGGCGTGGACCCAGGCGACGCTGTAGAGAGCGCCGCCGTGGTCCAGGAACGCCTCGCGACAGAGGTTGGAGTCGCACGAAAGTCCCCACGCGTCAGGCACAGAGCGCAGCGCGGACCGGCTGCCCTGCCAAAGCGCAATCGCCTCGAGCAGCGTCGCGAGCGCGCGGGGTGCTTGGGCTCCGTCGCAAGCTGGGCCTTCAGTATCGTGTCGCCCGGTCCCGCCATCGCGACGACGCGCGTCGTCAGCGAGCCCGGCGCGATTCCCATCCAGATCGAATCCATTGGTGATCTCCTCGCGTGGCGACTCGACCGTCACGGCGACGGCGGAACGCTCCGCGGCGGAGACGATCGACGCGAGGGCAACTTCTCGGCGACGTATGTCCGTTTCTATTTGTCGTCGACGCGCCCGCCATCTGCTCGTGCGCTTCGAGGTCTTCACCTTCGCCCCTGAGCTTCGCCAGTGGACGCGCTTGAGCGCGCGGCGACGGGCGAGGCGCTCGTCGTCATGGCGACCATCGACGCAGTAGATGTGTCCCCGGTCGCAGTCTCGGCAGAGGTGAAAGAGGCGCCGGCAAGCGTCGACGACGCACTGGATCTGTCGGAGATCGTCCACTGGCGAGTGCCCGCCGAATTCGGCCACCGCGAGGAACTCGTGCGACAACGCTCACGTCGAACGCGTCCACTCGCGGCGACCCGGGGCTCGGAGGTAGTGACTCCGGGCCCTACTTTTGTGCGCCCAGCATGGCGCGACCTTGAGGGTGCAAGTCCCGCCGAGAGGAGACCATCCTGATCGAAGCGAGCCGCAACTGCGGGAGGGCGACCGACCGTGGGGAGGAAGCGGGAGCGAAACCGCGGGCCGATGGACAAGAACCCGATACGAGGCGGCGCCAGAGTGGGGCGAGCGGGCAAATGACCGCGAAGCTCCGATGGTCGAGGCTCAGGCGACGTAAATCGGGCGGTCGTGCGGGGAAGGGTCGCGTTCTTACCTGGGGAGATCTCGCCCTGGGCCTGAAAGGGCCACGCGCAAGCGGAGCGAGAAGTCAGCCGAGGCCGTAGTAGGCGCGGGCAACTGCGACGAAGGGCCGAACGGAGAGGAGAGCGAAACGATCGTGCGTCTCGGAGGCAAACGGCCGCAGATGTCGAGGCAACTTGAGCTTCCGCTAGGGGTAGGGACGAAATCCCGAGCAGAGCGGGCGCGCGAAGCGCCGACGGCGACGCACGGAAACGAAGCGCTCGGGAGCGAGCGACCTGATGGAGCGCGTGTGCGAACGCGCGAACCTCCAGGCCGCGCTGAAACGGGTGAAGAAGAACAAGGGCAGTGCCGGCATCGACGGGATGACGGTGGATGAGCTGCCGGAGCACCTGAAGACCCACTGGCCCGCGCTGCGCGAGCAACTGCTCACGGGCACGTACCAGCCGTCCCCGGTGCGAAGGCATGGGATCCGAAGAGCGGTGGTGGGGTGCGCGAGCTTGGCATCCCGACCGTCGTCGATCGGTTCATCCAGCAAGCCATCCTGCAGGTGCTCGGACCTCGTTTCGATTCGACCTTCTCGCAGTACAGCTACGGCTTTCGCCCCGGACGCAGCGCCCACGACGCGGTCGTGCAAGCGCAGCGGTACGTGAACGAAGGCCGCCGCTTCGTGGTGGACGTGGACTTGGAGAAGTTCTTCGACCGCGTGAACCACGACGTGCTGATGGGCAGGCTCGCGAAGCGAATCGAGGACAAGCGACTGCGCGGGCTGATTCGCCGTTATCTCGAAGCGGGGATGATGGCGAACGGGGTCGCGACGGAGCGTCACGAGGGCACGCCGCAAGGTGGACCGCTCTCGCCGCTGCTCGCGAACGTGCTCTTGGACGAGGTCGACAAGGAGCTGGAGCGACGCGGACATGCGTTCGTGCGCTACGCCGACGACTGCAACGTGTACGTGCGGTCGAGGCGGGCGGGCGAGCGGGTGATGGAGCTGCTCCGGCGGCTCTACGCGGGGCTCCGACTCCGTGTGAACGAAGCCAAGAGCGCCGTGGACCGACCGCAGAACCGCAAGCTGCTCGGCTATTCCTTCTGGAATGCCGGCGGCATGCAAGTGAAGCGGAAGGTCGCACCCAAGGCCCTGACCGCGATGAGGGATCGTGTACGCGAGCTGACGCGCCCGACCCGAAGCCAGAGCATCGCGCGAGTCGTGGAGGATCTGCGGTCGTACCTGACGGGGTGGAAGAACTACTTCCGCCTCGCCGACACGCCCAAGATCTTCCGCGAGGCTCGACGAGTGGATCCGGCACCGGCTCAGGGCGCTGCATCTGCGCCACTGGAAACGGGGGCGCACGACCTATCGCGAACTGCGAGCCCAGGGAGCCCCGAGCGCGTCGCCGCACAGGTCGCCGCAAGCACCCGCCGATGGTGGAAGAACTCCGCCATGGCGATCCACATCGCCTTCCCCATCCGCTACTTCGACGAGCTGGGAGTCCCCCGACTCGCCGCGTAACCTCAACTCTCCGAACCGCCGGATGCGGACCCGCTTGTCCGGTGGTGTGGCAGGGGTCCCGAGGGATTTCCTCGGGCCCCTATGCCGATTGGTGGGCTTGCCGCGATCGTCGGCCCCGCCCGTCAGCGGGGCCAACTACGCCGTCAGCTCGGCCGGCTCAGATTCCCGCGCTTCTCGATGCCCGCTGACAACGACCTGGTGGATGCGCGGCGCCAGCTCGCTCGGCGTGAGGTCGTGGCCTCCACACCCATGGCACGCCCTCGGCCGCACCTCCGTCCGCTTCGTCACCTTCTCGGCCGGCAGCAGGACTCGCTTGTGACCCTTGTGACCGGCCTGCCCACCGCGCTTGCGGCCCGATGCCTCTTTCGACGGCCGCGTTCCAGGCGGATCGCTCGACGGCGGCTTGTGCGAATTGGTCGAGTTCTGCCCGAGCTGACGCTCCAGCTCTGCGACTCGACCCTTCAAGCGCGCGATCTCGGCGTCCCGAGCCGCAAGGACCTCCAGCAGGTGAGCCACCTGGGCCTCCAGCCTGCTGATGCGCTCGTCCGCCGTCGCCACACCGCGAATCGATCATGCCGCGATCCCCCTGTCGATCCCCCTCGACATATGATCACGTATGGCCATCAGGTCGCGGACCCCGTGAACGGGTACGTGGCGCCTACCGCGCGCGCGCGCGGGTCTGGCGGGCAGCGAGAGCCAAAGTGTGACCGGTTAGTCACGATTCCGGGACTTGGGGTTGTGGAGGTGGGGGCGCCCATTGCGGGCCAGTGGATCACTTTCCCAATCCCCACCCTGATCCACTGGATCGGTACTCCCGAGTGGATCACCACCCCTAGGGGGGGTGGTGTGGTGATCCACTGGGAGTGGATCACTGGTACGGAGTGGATCACTTCGTCGAGGGCAGGCAGGTGATCCACTCACGGCGACACCTCGGCGGCGTACCAGGCCTCACCATTCCGCGGCCCGCTGGCCCGACGTAGCCGGCCCTCGCCGGCCAGGTAGGCGAGAGCATCGATGACCGTGTTAGCGCTGCGCGCGCCCTCGATGCTGGCCCCTCGGATCTGCCTCCCCGAGCAACCGGGGTTGCGAGCCACGAACGCGACGATGCGATCGTGTAGGTCGGTCCGTCGCGCCTTCTCGCGGCTGGCCTTCCGCTCCTCGGGGGGAGCGCACCCGGTGACGCGGACCTCGACGCCGGCCCGGGCATCGTCGCCGATCCCGACGTCGCGGATCTCGAGGGTGAGGTCCTCGGACGTGACGCCGCTGGTACGCGCCTTCTCGTGGCTGACGAGCGTCGGCTCACCCTTCGCGGCCTGGAACACGAGCACGCTGGCGCAGGCGTCGAAGATGGCAGACGAGCCGCGGATCGCGGTCTTGGCTCCCCCCCCCGTCGTCGTCGCGTGGCTTCCTCGCGTGGTGGATCACCAGCGGTACGACGCCGGTACGCTCCGACACGGCGAGCAGGGCATCGAGCAGGCGGCGGACCTCGGAGCTGTTCTCGTCCAGGTCGGGCGCGCACGCGCGGAGCGAGTCGACGATGAGCAGCGCCGCCCCCTCGCACGCGCGAGAGTAGGCATCGATCGCGCCCGCCGCCGACAGGTGCATCGCTGGCAGAGCAGCCACCGCGAGCCGTCCGCGGAGCTCGTCGGCCGTGATGTCGCGAGCTCGGGCGAGCCGCTGGTATCGCTCGGCCGTGAGGCGCAGCCCCTGCTCGTAGTCGACGTGGATCACTCGCCCCCGGCGGGCGAGGGAGACGGAGCCCCACACGGGCCCCCCCGCGGCAACCGAGAGAGCGAGCGACTGCGCGGCTATGGTCTTGCCGCTGAAGCCGTAGCCGGCGAACAGGGTCGGCGCGCCGGGGCACATGTCGAGCGACTGCACGAGCCAGGGCACCGGCGGCAACGGCGCGAAGAGGGCATCGACGTCCGCGAGCGCGAGGTCGGGCTTCGTTTCGACCATCGGCCCGGCGACGTCCGCGATCGCCCGCGCGGCATCCTGCTCCCAGCCCTCGGGGACGTCGCCGTAGCCCTCCGCCGCGATGCGGTGCGCGCGATCGATCACGCGGCGTCGACGTGCCAGCGTGGCCACACGCTCGGCATGCGCGCCGACGTTGGCGACGCTGGGGGTGGCGTCGACGATCTGGGCCAGGTACGCCGGACCCCCGATGCTCGCGAGTCGCTGACGGTCGCGCAGCAGCCCGGCCACGGTCACCGTGTCGACCGCTCGCTCGTCCGCCGCGAGCTCGACGATGGCGGAGTAGATCCGCCCGTTCGGCTCGCTATAGAAGTCCGCCGCGCGGAGCTGAACCTGACTCAGTCGGCGCACGTCGAGCAGCAGCGTCGACAGCACCGCGGCCTCGGCGTCGAGGTCATGCGGCGGCACTTTGCCGGCCGCGCGGGCCATAGGATCGGCCTGGACCCGCGCCAGCGGGCGAGGCGACGAGATCGGCGCGGCGCTCACGTCGCCCCCTCGGGGGTCACGATCGCGAGCGGCCCCATGCCGGCATCGCGGATGGCATCGAGGTCGATCGTCATCCCGCGAGCACCTGTAGGCCCAGCTCGGCGGCGAGGTCGTCTACCTCGTCTCGCTCGACGGCCGGAGCCGCCGGCCGCTGCTCACGTCGCCGGAGCCACTGGACATAGTCGGCCACGACGACGAGCCGGAGCCTGCCCATGGTGACCACCTCACCACCGGCGCGCGTAGGCACGGAGGCTCCCGAGGTACGCCGCAGGGGGGATGCCCAGCGCTCGCTCGGCGGTGCGCTGGCTCGCCGTGACGGGGGTCTCGTGGACCGTCAGGACCGATCGCGGGATCGCGATCTGGATCGTGTCGTCGGTCGGTGGTAGTGATCGAGTACGGCTCATGGGATGGTCCTCCTATGCGTCGAGTGAGCCCGATCGAGTGGTGTCGATCGGGCTCGCGACATTTCAGGCGGCCTCAGGCCGCGGGGGATCGGGGGGCGCGGAGGGGGCGAGCCCTCGCGTCGACAGCACGCGCCGGACGCGCTCACCCGTGCGACCGCGCACCGGCAGGCCGAGCAGCGCGCGGAGGATCGTCCTGGGGTCGGCGTCGGCCTCGGCAGTGAGGCTCGCGATCGTCTCGTCGGTGATGGTGGTCTGCGGCATAGGTATGGTGTCTCACGCGCCACGCGCGAAAAGGAGAGGACACGTTTGTCCGCCCTATTCGGGCGCGTTTCGTCGGCGTCGTCGCATCCGTTTGGAGCCCTCGAACGCAGCGCGGATACCCAGCGACGCCCATAGCGACTCGATGGCGCTGGCGAAGGTCCGACCTCGCTTCGGGCCGGGGCTTGTGGCGTTCAGCACACGGAGGATCTGGGCGTCCGTCACGCGCTGTTCTTCGATGCTCAAGCGGCGCAGCTGCGTTCGAACGAGCGCAATGTGAGCGTCGCCGAACGCTGGTAGAGGTCGCCCCGCGGCTTTGAGGTCGCGCCGCATGCGAGGGTGCCACGAGAGGGAGCGCACAGCCTCAAGCACAAGCTCGCGCGCCCTCTCGTCGGTGTTGTTCATGCCTGGCTTGTGCGCGTCGGCGTTCAGGCCGCGAAGGATCGTGAGCGCGTGCTCGTCGCCGCTGTTCGCGTCCACTTCGAGCAAGTCGAGGCGTAGCCGCAGAATGCCAGCGATGCGGCTAGCCTCACTCGCGGGCGTCGTCGTCGGTTCGATGATGCGCCGAGGGATCGGCCTCGCCCGCGCACGTCCGCCCTTCACCTTCGCCCAAGTGGTCATGCTCGAATGGTGCACCTTCACGGGGCCAATCGCCCGCGGTCATCGGGCAGGATGAGGCTCGCGAGCGCGGCTACGGCCCCTTCGCGCGTTCTGTAGAGCGTCCCAGCGATCGTGTACTCCACCATGGTCCTTGCTTGTCCTTCTCCGGTCGCGTTCGAGCGCCGGCCGAGAGGAGCGACGCGAGGTCACTCCCGACGGTCGGGGCACGAGCGTCAGGAGCGGCGCGCCTTGCGTCGCGCTTCCTTCATGCGCTTCGTCACGAAGTCCGCGAACACGAGGTCGGGCTGGTCCGATGAACGAACGAGGAACACGAGCCGCGCGGGCCCGTCGTCGTCGAGCTCATACTTGCCGACGCCCAACACCTCCCATCCGCGACCGGCGCAGTAGTCGATCCATGCCGTCTCGAGATCGTCGTCACCCTCGGCCATGAGGGCACTCACTCGATCGGGGAGGCCGTCGTGGCCGAGCATCCGCGCGAACTGCGCGACGTCCTCCGTCAGGCACTGAGGTTCGGAACGGAACGGGAGCAGCGATGCGAGAGCCGTTGCGAGGCGAACCAAGAAGACAGGATCCATGTTGTTCCTTTCCATGCGCCGCACCTTGCAGCGCATCGGCGATGCGCCGACGTCGAGCCCCCACCCGAAGGTCAGGACCCGAGGCCGGGGCACGGCCTACAGCCGCGCTCGACACCTCGTGCAAGCGAACACGGGTTCGGCGCTGCGCCCCTCCCGAGCACGCCACCGCGAGCCGATGACGTGCCGCACGTCGCGCTCAGACCCGCACAGGTCGCACCGTGGAACGACGACGGAGCGGCATCGCGCAACGAAGACAGGATCGGTCTCCGGGCGCCTCCCGTACCAGGGTCGCGCCTTCACGGCTCACCCCCGAACAGCGGCAGGGTCGCGTTGCGTTCGATGGCACGGTCGGCCGCGAGGAGGCGTTGCTCCGCGGCCTCCCAGCGATCGATCGGGCGCTTGCAAGTCCGGCTCGTGCGCAGCTCATCGGACGCCCGGCGCATGTCAGCGAGTGCCTCTTCACGCGCGGCTTGACCGGTCGCGAGCAGCTCAGGCCTCAACCGACGCGCGCATGCCCTACACGCGAGGCACCGCTTCCACTCGCTTGCGCCCCGGTCGCGCTGTAGCAGCTCCGTCTCGAGCGTCGCGCCGAGGGACCCGCACCACCAGCATGCGCGGCTCATCGCGCACCGCGCTTTCGCGTTGCGAGGTCGACCACGCCGGCCCGGTCACGTCGACGGGCCTCTAGCTCTGCGAGGGCTCTGCGCGCTGCGTCCAGATCGCCCGCGTCGACGGCGAGCCGGACGAGATCTAAGAGGGGCTGATCGGGATCCGAGAGGGATCCGCTTCCCGTGGGGGGCGCGGCGGATTCCTGAGTTATTCCGGCGGCGGAGGAGGAGAGATTCGAACTCCCGGTAGCTTGCGCTACGGCGGTTTTCAAAAAGGGCGGAGTTCGGAAGCGCCGTGGAACTCCAACATCTGGAGATGACCAAGGATTCTGCCGCTTCGAAGGTCGAGCCCGGCAACACGATCGCGGCTCGTTTCCCCGTGGTTACCCCGACCGTTCACCCTTGCAGCCCGTGACGAAGTCGAGGACGAGGTTGCGCACGTCAGCCTCCAGCTCGTCATCCGGGCTCCCGTTCAGGAACTCGGCCACCCTTCGCGGGCCGAGGCTGTCCACCTGCGAGAAGTCCGACTCCAGTACGGCGATCGCCTCCTTGGCGTAAGGATCGTCGAGGAGCGCAGCCGAGCGGGCGACGACGTCCTCGGTGCCTTGCCCGAAGTGCCGCAGAACGTAGAAGAGATCGTAGGCATCCTTGTTCTCGCCGCGGCTCTTGAACGCGAGTGCCTTCAGTACGACGTACGCCGCCGGACCAGCGACCCAGATCTCGCGGGTGGCAACCTCACCCAGGATGGTTCGGCCGTCGAGCAGCACCCTCTCTCGATCGCGGAAGGCGAGGTGAAGGCCCGGAGCGATGATGGCCGCGAAGTCTTTCTCGATGTTCCGGAGCTTCCCGGGACGGTCCTCTGGGAGGCTCGGGGGAATCAGAAAGTCGACCGTGACCTTCGGCGGACCGTCGATCCTCCAGCGCTGTCGAGTGGGCTTGCCTTCGTCGGTCGTGTCCTCGGAGAAGCCGGCCTGGCGAAGGCGCTCGGTGAGGGCCTGGTAGCGCTGGTCGTCCAGGATCGCCAAGGCCAAGCCGATGTCGAGATCGAGCGTCCCCACGTGACGTTCGTCTGCTGGTGACACGGTTTGCTGGTCGATCAGCAACGATGGCACCAGGCCCCCCACGATGACGATCTCGTCGAGGAGGTCGCCGAGCTTCGTTGCCAGGTAGAGGCAAGTTGCACGGACGTACTCGACCTGGGAGGTACGATACCCAGCCGCCCGGTTCGGCTTGGGCGCCATCACGGCCTCCAGGTGATCAGTTGCTTGCGCAGCTCCGCCGCAGCCTCGGTCGCCCGTTCCGGGTGCCCCTTCAGGTCGAGAAATGCCTGTAGAGGGTGGACGCAAGGAGTTCCGTCGCGCTCCTCGGCGCCCGTGAAGACGTCCGGATCGTTCGGGATCACGAGCCAGGTGTTGGCACCTCGCTCCTCGGGGCGAAAGCCTGCCTGGCTCAGCACGTCCGGCTCAGGCTCGTCCTCGACGAAGATCGACGCCAGCCGGAAGCTCGCGAACCTCGTCATCAGCCACGCTGCCCCGAGGCCGGTGGCCGCGGCTCGGATCTTCTTCTTCCTCAGCGTCTCGATCAGCCGCCGCTGGCCCTCTTCGGGCGACCGAGTCACCACATGACCGCGAAGGATGGTGTGCTTCGAGAAGTCGTACACGTCGCGCCAGGCATCGAGCAGAAGGTCGGGGTCCTTGGGACGAACACCGCGTTTCGCATCACGTTCGACGAAGCCGTCAGCTTCGAGCCTTCGCACGACCCGACTCGTGAAGCCTTCCTCCAGGCCGGTCGCTGCGGACAGCTCTCGCTGAAGCACGCTTCGCCTTGGGTCGAGAAGGAGGTGGCGAGCGATTCGCGAGCTGCGGGGCGTGAACACGGAGGAGGGACGGCCAGGACGCTTGTGCGAGTTCGGCCGCCCCTCGATCTGGATGCGCAGGCCGGGAGCGATGATCTTGGCGTTGCCGGAAAGGTCGAACCAGGCGACGCCCAGTCGCTCGCAGAGTCGCTTTCCTGCGTCGCCCATGAAGGGGACGGCGACGACCGGAACTGCGGTCTTGCCGACGCGGGCGGCGGCACGGAGGGCTTGCTCCGCCGCAGGGCCGATCGATGCCGAGTCGGCCGCTGCCTTGAACTCCACGACAAGGGCCGTGCGTCCGGTCCTCACGAGCAGATCAGGCTCGATCCCGGCCCCGAGCTTCGGTCGCTCCTCGAACTGGGCCACGCCCCCCAGCCACTCGTTGAGCAGGGCCGTCCCCCTGCGCTCGGCGTGTCTCGGGCTCGTCCTCACATGTGGATTCTAGCCAACTTGCGCCATGGAGCAAGTTTGGCTGTTTACGCAAGGAGCCCGTACCCCAGCCCGAGCGCCTCTGCCTCCTCCGTGAGAGCCCGAAGGGCTTCTCGCCTTCGGATCCGGTCCCGTTCTCGGTAGGCGAGCACCTCCTCCAGCGAGATGCGACGAGCAGCACCAACGCCGAAGCTCGGGATCTCGGCGGCGTCGAGTAGCCCGATCACGAACGCCGTCGAGACGTTCAGGATCTCCGCGGCCTCGTCCGGCGTCAGCTCTTTCGAGGCATCAGAAGGACCCACCCCGCTGAGCTTAGCCTTCATCCGCGAGGACTGCTTCGTCGCTCGTGGCGGGTCGGACACGTTCCGCCATGCGAGCCGAGAAGGCGGCGATCGCGACCCGCTGCGACTCCTCGTCCGTGTGGGCGTAGAGCTGGGTCACACGCAGGTGCCGGTGTCCTGCGAGCTTCTGGACATCGGGGGCCGGAGCGCCGGCCCGGAAGCACTCGGTCACGAAGAAGTGCCGGAGGTCGTGCATCCTGGCGGGGGGCAGCTTCGCCTTCTTCAGCACCCTGCGAAAGCCGTGGAGGAGGCTACCCTCTCCCCACGGCTCGCCTCTCCGGGAGATCGAGACGAAGTCCTTGGGGTTGTGAGCCCGCGCGAAGGCCTGCCCCAGCAGGGGCACCAGCGGGGCGGCGATCGGGATCTTCCGCCCGTCGCCGGACTTCGGGACGTCGGCGACACCGCGGGAGATCGCCTGGCTGACGATGATGAGGCCACGACCCAGATCGACGTCCATAAAGCGGAGGCCGCGGATCTCGCCCGACCGAAGGCCCGCGAAGGCCGCAAGAGCCAGGGGCAACTTGATGGTGTCGTAGGCCAAGCCAACCACGTGGCTGACATCCTCGGGTGGGGGCGGGTTGACCTGCCGTGTCACCGGGTCCCGCAAGCTCGGCAGGTCCGGCATCCTGTCGAGCTGGCCGTGCGTTGTGGCGCACTGCAAAACGGCCCGAAGAGCAATCTCGATGTTGTTGACCGTCGATACGGCGAGGTGCCGCAGGTCGGCTCTGATCGTCGTGATGTCGGTCGGGCCGAAAGTGTGAAGGGTGCAGATCCCACTGTGCATCCAATGGTTTCATGATCACTACGCGGCTTTCTTGAGCACGGCGTCATGCGTCCGGGTCGGTACAGGTTGAGCCGCGAGACGCACCCGACGGGCACCGAGGAATTGCTCGAAGTCACCCCAGAGGCCATTGATGAGGACGCAGCGGAGCTGGAGGACGGCCTCGGCGCGATCGCGACTCCACCGCATGCCGGGGCCGTCGAGCCGGACACCGACGAGGTGACGTACCGCCCCTCGATGATTCCGCTGGAGATGTCGAGGTCCTGTCGGCGCAAGCGCGAGTACTCCAGCCGAGCGGCGTTCTTGCGGAGGTGCGCCGCGACCTCGGCGAGCACTTCTCGCCGGTACTTGTTGCCGGGGCCGGTGACGGGGGTCGCTTCGAGCGCTGCCTCGATGACCGCGGCGACCTCAGCGTGCTTGCCATGCCGAAGGCTGCGCTTCTGCTCGGCGACCCACGCCTCAAGGTGCTGGCGCTCGCGCCGAGTGCCGCGGCAGATCGCCTTGCCGGCTTTCCAGAGCTTCTCGACGACGTGGAACCAATCGAGACAGACGTCGGCGTCGGGGAAGAACTCCTGCTGCAGCGACCAGAGAACCTCGGCGCCGTCCGCGATGAACAACACCTTCTTGAACTTCTTGGTCCCGTAGCCTCGCCGCCGCGCCTCGGCGTGGATCCATTCCGGAAGAGCGCGCGATAGCTCACGAACGTCGCGTACGTCCGCTTGTTCGCCGGGCCCTCCAAGCGACCGTCGGCTGCTCGTCGCAGCGTGTAGAGCACGCCGACGGCAGCCATCTTGGCGTTCTTCGACTTCTTCCCCGGTCCGCGCCGCTTGCGGGGATGCTCCTGCCGCTTCTTGCGTCGCGCATGCCGACGGTTCACGTCGCGAGTCCCGTGCGGAACGGCGCGACGCGCGTACTCGCGGCTGGAGATCGCCGGCGCACCCTTGCCGTCGACCGTGATCACGAGGACCTCACCGTCTTCGTCGGGCGGGGGCGCTTGCTCCAGGAACGGCCGCGCCTGCGCCGACGGCGTCCACGATCCTCAGCACCGATCGCGAGCTGGGCGCCCACGCGAGCAGGCTCTTCATCAACTCCCGGGACGCCGCGAACGCCATCAGGGCGGTGAGCCGCGCCACCAGCGTCACCACGGGCAACGTGAAGCCGCCTGCCAGCCCGACCTCACGATCGAAGGGTAGGTCTCGCGACGCCCGCGGTGCGCCGACCAGCCGACCGACCGGACGCGCCACCGCGACCTTCCCGAAACGCGTTCCAATCTCGACGCCCTCCGCCCCCACGTGCCAGTTCGCAGGCTCATGGGGCCAGCCCTTTGCAGGGACATGGGGCCAGGGAGGCGAGCGGAACGACTTCACCGAGAGTGCCGCGTCGCTTGTTCGATGTCCATCCCCGTCGCGAACATGCTCGGGTCGACGTTGTTTCGCAGGGGGATGGGGCCAGTGTCAGCGGGACCGGGCGCGGGCGCGGGGGTGTGCGCGGGTCTTCATGGCGGGTGACGCAGGCGGCGGGCTCGCAGCGTCGAGCGTCGGCGGCCTGGGTCGATAGGACTCGCCCTCCATGACGAAGTCGTAGGCGGCGTTCGGAAGCGGTCGACGGCGCTCTGGGCGAGCAGGACGTCGTCGAACATGGCGAGCCACTCGGCGGTGTCGCGATTGCTGGTGACGATCATCGAGGCGCGACCGGTGCGCTCGAGGAAGAGCTGGTAGACGTCTTTGCTCTCCTCCTTGGTCATCGGCTCGAGCGCGAAGTCGTCGATGATGAGCAGGTCGACGGACGTCAGAGCGATCATCTCAGCGTCGCGGGAGTTGTCGAAGCGGCTCTGTCGCAACCTTCAGAAGAGTCGCGTCGGCTCGTGCGAAGCGGACGTTGTAGCCGTGGCGACAGGCGACGTGACCGAGGGCGCTCGCGACGAAGGTCTTGCCGACGCCGACGGGCCCGAGGATGCACGTGGCGGTGCGCTTCGAGGAAGCGCAGGCTCACGAGCTCCGACAGCATGCGTTTGTCGAAGCTGACCTTGGACGTCTTGTCCCACTGCTCGAGCCGCATCGTGGGGTCGAGGCCGGCCTCGTGCGCGCGGTTGTCCGCGGCGGTATTGTCGCGCCGTGTGATCTCGTCGGTGAGCAACATCAACAGCAGCTCGTCGAACGCGACGTCCTGCTTGTCAGCGAGGACGAGGCGCTCAGGAGGCTCTCTGCGATGCGGCCGAGACGCAGGCGCTTGAGCGCGGAGACGAGCTCGGGGTTGAGCACGGGGGTCTTGGTCGCCATCAGACGCCCTCCTTCTGGCTGGAGGTCCCACGCGTCTCGAAGTGCTGCGTGGGGCGAGCGAAGCGCGGGAGCGGAGCTGCACGACCTTGCCCATCGCGGCACAGGGCATGACGGGCTTCGCGGCGGCCTTCAGTTTTCGAGCGATGCGCGGGACGCTAACGAGGTCGAATGCGAGCGCGCTCTGGCAGATCGCCTCGACGCGGCCGGGCGTGTACTTGTCGCAGAGGCCGAGCAGGGCGTAGGCCTGGCGCATCCTCGTCCACGGCAGCGGTCCACCGAGGAGCCGCTCCGCGTAGAGACCGACGTGATGGCCCTTGTCCCGCGCCTTGCGAAGGATCGCGTCGACGTCCCGGAGCGCGTAGGCTGCCTTCTCGGCCGGGTAGTCGTGGACGTCGGTGGAGCGGCCGCCCGGCGGTTTGCGCGGGTGCACCTTGATGAGCTCGGTGCCGAAGTAGATCTTCACGGTGCTCCGGTCGGCGCGAACGCGGACGTGCCGTCGCAGGTAGCGCGTCGGGACCGAGTAGAGCGCGTGCGCGACCTGGATGTGGTGGTCCGGGTGGACCTTCGCCTTGTCGATCCAGTCGGGGACGTCGAAGGGCGCGTCCGGCGCTGGCTTCATCGTCGGCTTCTCGACTGCCTCGAAGAGCTCGGCTGGAACCTGCCTCGTGGTGCCGTGCACGCGCGCGCCGGCGACCTCGCGCGACCAGCGCTCGGCGCTCGCGCGGGCATCGTCGAGCGACGTGAACGTCTCGCCGTCGAACCAGCTCTCGCGGACGTAGGGTACTTCGATTCTCGACGCGCGGCTTGTCCCTGGGCGAGCGAACGCGGGCCGGATCTACGAACAGGCCACGAGCCTGCACGTAGTCGAGGAAGGCGTCGACGAGCCTGGCGTCGAGCGCGTCGGGGCGCCTGATCATCGCCTTGGTGTTGTCCGGGATGATGCTCGCCGGCATGGCGCCGAAGAACTGCCAGGCGCGGTCGAGACCCTCGCACACGGCCTCGGTGGTCTGACGGAACGTCGGCCAGACGAACTGCAGCCGGCTGAACGAGAGCGTCACGACGAGCACCCAGAGGCGGCGCTTCCTGCCGGTCTCCGGATCGAGCATGAGCCCCATCTCGCCGAAGTCGACCTGCGCTTCCTGTCCGGCGGCGGGTCCTCGACGCGCACGGTGGGCGCCTTCTTTCGCCACGCGAGCTCGGTCATCGCGAAGCGACGGAGGGTGTCGTAGCTCGCTTGCAGGTCGTGATCACGAACGAGCAGCGTGTGCACCTTGGTCAGGCGGAGCGGCCGCTTCTCGGCGTCCCCTCGAAGCCACTGCTCGATGCGGTCGCGGTGGCGCGCCACCTCGCTCCACTCATCACTGGCTGTCGGCGCTGGGCGCGCCTGGACGACCTGCGCGACGGCGTGGACATCGTCCTCGGTGATGTCGCGCCCCTTGGCGAAGCCGAGGCGTGTCGCCGCGGTCGTGTAGCGAGCGACCGTCTTGCGGTCGACGCCGGCCTCACGCCCGATCCTTCTGTCGCTGTGCCCCGCCGACCAGCGGCGGAGAACTTCCTTCACGTCCATCATGGAGAGCTCCCTGCAGGCCATCGACTCCTCCCGGCGGCGACCGGCGCCGACGTCGGGAAGAACCTTCGCTCACTTCAGGTCGCTCCGCTGGGGTGGCCCCATGACCCTGCAAATCTCGGTCAGGGGTGGCCCCATCTGCCTGCAAATCTCTCAGACCCTCCTGCCGGTGGCCCCATCATCCTGCGAATCGGGGTGGCCCCATGACCCTGCGAAAAACTTCGCCGGGTGGCCCCATGACCCTGCGAACCGGCACCCACGATCTCGTAGCGGCGGTCCGCGTGCGAGTACCGCTTGCCCGTCATCCACGCCGACGCACGCTGGTCGAAGTACGCCCCCATCAGAAGCTGCCCCAGCGCCAGCAGACCGGCCCACGCCGCCCCCTCCGCCTCCTCTGCGCTGGTCGCGCGCTCGACGGTACGTCGGACCTCACGGACTCGACGGTCGACTTCGTCCCACGATTGCTGGATACTCGCCATTGGGGTCGCTCCCTGGTGATGGTTGTCGCTTCGCAACCGCGATTATCATCAGGACGAGCGTCCCCGCCTATCCGCTTCACCCCCGAATCAGGCCAATTCTGCGACCAACATGCGTGCACACTGGGACCTGCACCCAAGAGCGTTGGCGCACCTGGAAGGCGGGGCCGCGGGCAACGCGGTCGTGGTCAAGCGGCTGCTCCGCGACCAGGAGGTCGACGTCTCGCTCCGCACGCTGCAGCGGGTGTTCTTTCAGCTCGTCAGCCGCCGGTACGAACGCGGCAGCATGCTCATCACCACCAACCAGACCGTGACGCAGTGGGGTCACGTCTTCGGCGACGAGATGATCGCCCAGGCCGTGCTCGACCGCGTCCTGCACCATAGCCACGTCGTGATGATCCACGGCGACAGCTTCCGCCTGCGTCAGATGAAGCGTGCCGGGCTGCTCGGCGCGAAGAAGGTCAGCCAGTAGGGTTGCCAACCGGGGGGGTCAGTTTTACTGGCGCGAGGGGGTCAAGAGTTGGTGGCGTTTGACATCGCGTCTCCTCACGCGCCGTCGCGCGGGGGCGCCCGAAGCGCTGATAGCTGGGCGCGCACGTTGTGGAGCTCTGCGCCGAGCGGGCTGTCGTCGTCGATGTCACCGACCAGCGCGGCGACGCGAGCGCGCTGCTCCGGGCCCACGAGCGCCTCACTGGCGAGCAGAAGGACCGTGACGACGTCGGCTCGGTCGGGGCCTGCGCTCGCCTCGACCCGCGGATAAATGGGCAGCCCTCGCAGCGCGCTCCGCGCGAGATCGATCGCGTCACGATGCGCGGGGGTGCTCGGCGTCCGCACCTCGAGGTGCGTCGCGAGCGGGGTGATCGCTCGGATCGCGGCGTCCACGTCGGTCGACGCTTCGAGCTCCGCGACCGCTCGTCCCAGGCGATCGACGAGGCCGTGCCAGCTGTCGCCCTCGCATCGGATGCTGAAGCCGAGGCCGACGCCGCGCGTGCGCGGCCGGAGCGTGAGCCATCCGCGCGGCGATCCCGTGGTCGGATCGATCCCACACATGGCGTCCCACAAGCGCTCGGCGGAGACCCAGTGCGGCGGATACTTGAACCGCGCGACGTCGAGGATCAGCGTCAAGTCGCGCTCGTGGTGGAAGCCACCGACGGGCGAGAAGTGCCCGGAGCCCGTCTGTCCGAGCGCGCTCCGGTCGTACGACGCGACGATCACCGCCTCGGCCCGCGCTCCCTCCGCGAGCGCATTGCGCCAGGTCGGGAGGTTCGAGCCGTCCGCGCGGTGGAGGGTGACGTCGGCCCCGTTGCAGCGCGCGAGGCAGGCGAGCTCGTCCAGATCGAGGCCGCGCGTCCGGACGACGTCGAGCGGCACGCAGCAGTCGAGCAGCTCCTCTCCGAGGGGTGGGGATCGCCCTCGGAGCTGAATTTGTAACGGGTTCCCTCGTCGAAGCGGTTGCGAAGCCAACCCCGACGGAGGTTCCCCGATGGAGAAGATGCACGCAGGTTCGATTCTCGCCAAGCCCGAAGTGCGGAGCCTCGTGAACGAGGTGGTCGCGACGCTGCGGCACGTCCTGCCGCCCTCGGGGTTCGCGGACCGGGAACGTGCCGCTCTCGAGATCGGGAACGAACTCGTGAGGTGTGCGCTCGAAGACGACCTTCGCGAGCTCAGCGCGGGCTACGGGGACGATGTGCGCGTCGACGGTCTTGTATCGTCGCCACGAGGACGGACGGTGACCTACCACGGACTCGTCGGGCCGATGGCGATCTCCCGGGCGACGTACCGGAAGGTGGGAGTGCGTAACGGTCCGACTGTCGTACCGCTCGAGCTGGAGACTGGCCTCGTGGAGCATGCGACGCCCGCGCTCGCTCTCAGCATCGCCCACGGGTACGCGCTCCACGACATGCGCCAGCATCTCGAGCTTTGGCCGCGGCTCAGCGCAATCCGCCTTCGCGCACGACGCTGGAGCGGATCGCCCGCCGAACGAGCTCGACAGCGGTGGCGAGTCAGGCGCGTATCGAGCGAGCACTGCGACGGGCAGGCGCCGCCGGCCGGTGCGGTCGCGATCGCCATCGGTCTCGACCGAACGAGCACGGCCATGGTCGAGTCCGGGCCGCGAACGCGCCGCCAAAGGCGACCACGCGGCGCAAGCCCCTCAAACGTCGGCCGCCCGCGCCATTCGACGTGAACTGGCGGATGGCATATGTGGGGACCGTCAGCTTCGTCGACGAGAACGGCGAGGCGATCAGGACGATTCGCTACGCGTCTCCGCGTGCGACGACCCGACCGCGCTCGTTGACAGCATGACCGCGGATTGCCGGGTCGCGCTCCGTCGAACGCCCACTCTCGGGGTCGGTATCGTGCAGGACGGTGCGCCGAGATGTGGAATCGCACCCGCGAAGGGCTCGCGAAGCTCAAGGAGGAAGGGGGATCGGGTCGTGGGAGGAGGATCGACCGATACCACCTCATGGAGCGGCTGGCGGAAGCACTCGCGCTCATCGAGCCCGCGCCTGAGGTGCGTAGACGCACCCTGGACGAATGGAAGGAACGATTCGACTCTCGCGATTCGACCATCGACTCGATCGAGACCTTCCTTCTCAAGGCGTACCCGAGGCTCACCGAATCCGGGGCCCAAACGAAGCTCTGGGAGCATCTCGGTTACATCCGGCGCAACAAGGACCGAATGCGCTACGTCACCCTCCGGCTCGCTCACCTTCCGGTCGGCAGCGGCGTCACGGGAGCGCGGCGAAGCCGTCATCGCCCTCCGCGCGAAGCGCTCCGGGCAGCGCTGGCGAGCCCGCCCTGCGCGGCGTACTCACGCTGCGTGCGGTCCACCAGAGTGGTCGCTTTCCGGCCTTCTGGCGCCATCTCTCACGTTGCTACACCGCACGGGTTGAGGCCGCGTGATCCGAGCGCAGTCCACACCCTCTCCGAACCAGCGCCACGGTCCCTTCCAGAGCCGTCCAGGATCGATGGCGAGCGCGTTGAGCGCCATGACGAGGGACCCGAGTCCGCAGAACGTCGGCTCCGCCTGCGTGTGGAACTGCTCGGCGAGCGCGAAGTAGCCGTCGAGCCCACCGGTCGCGAGAGCCTCGGCGAAGAGGCGTCGTCCCTCGGCCGACGAGAAGGGGATCGCGCTGTCGGGCAGCGGGCGTCGGTAGAACGTTTGCGTCACCACTACGTTGTACCGGCTCGCGCCGGCCCTTGCCCACGAGTGAGTCGCCAGGGAGTCGCGATCACGCGACCTCGATCTGGAGCTCCGCCGCGCCGAGGAGTCGAGGGACCGGCTCGAAGGCCAGGCTGCGCTCGATGACGTTCCGCAGCTCGCGTACGTTGCCGGGCCACGAGTGCGCGAGCAGCTTCGTCTCTCCATCCCCGGTGAGGACGGGCGCCGCGACCTCGGGGGGCATCATCCCGCGGATGAAATGCCTGGCGAGCGCGAGGATGTCGTCACGTCGCTCGCGGAGCGGCGCGATGTGTAGCGGGATCACCTGCAGCCGGTAGTAGAGATCCTCGCGGAACCTTCCCTCACGAACGAGCCGGAGCAGGTCGCGGTGGGTCGCCGCGATGATTCGCACGTCCACCTGCACCGGCTGCCGCTCGCCGAGCGGGAGGACCTCGCCGTTCTCGAGGAACCGCAGGAGCTTGGGCTGCACGTCGAGCGGCAGCTCTCCGATCTCGTCGAGGAAGAGCGTGCCGCCGTCGGCTGCCCGGATGACGCCGAGGTGGTCCGCGGTCGCTCCCGTGAACGCGCCTCGCTTGTGCCCGAACAGCTGGCTCTCGAAGAGATCCCGCGGGACGGCGGCGCTGTTGAACGTGATGTACGGCCGCGGAGCGCGACGCGACAGCGCGTGAATGGCGCGCGCGACGACCTCTTTCCCGGTCCCGGACTCGCCCGTGACGATGATGGTCGCGCGTGAGCCCGACAGGCGGCCGAGCTCGCTCCGTAGCCGGCGCATCGACGGCGAGGCGGCCACGAGCTCGGCGATCGCTGGCGGCACGGGATCGGTCGCAGGCTCCGAGCGGTCGGCGGTAGGCGCCGACAGCCCACGCAACGCGGCGACCTCGAGCGCCATCGTCGCGGCGGAGACGACGATCTCCAGCGCCGCGCGCTGCCTCGGGTGCAAACGAGCCCCGACCCCGAGCCGCAGGCGCCGGCCGACGCCGTCGCTGAGCTCGAACCACGTGAAGGCCGCCTCGTGCGCTCCGGCGCGATCACCGTCGAACGCAGCGAGCTCCTTGGCCAGCCCGGCCGCATCGACCTGCTCGAGACGAACGCGCCGCCCAGGCAGCAGCTCCGACACGATCGCGACGAGCTCCTTCTCGAGGAGCGACGCGCCGACACCCCGCGTGGCCAGACGCTGGAGCGGGACGAGGAGCTGCTCGAACGAGAGCTCGCGCTCGACCGCGTCGTCGTTGGTGGGCGGCGCCGGTTCGTCGACGTCGACGACGGCGTCGGCGCCGACGATCGGAGGCGCGGGGAGCTCGAGCGCGGCGAGGGCGTCACGCGTCTCGCGCAGGCGAGCGTCGGCGTCTGGCCGCTGCTCGAGCAGGTCGACGTTCGCGAGCGCTCGGCGGCCGAGCGCCGCCTCCGCGACGTCGCCCGACGCGTCGAAGGTCGCGAGCGCCGCCTCGAGCGATCGGCGTGCTTCGGTGAAGCGCCCCCTGCGCATCAGGATCGTGGCGCGATGGCGTCGATAGGTGGCCGATCCGGTCGGTGACGTCGACCACTCCGTGGCTCGCTCCGCGGCGAGCAGCACGCGCTCGGCGTCGCTGACGGCTCCCTTCGACGCGGCGACGGCGAGCGAGACGAGCACGAGGTTTCGGTAGGCCATGGGCCAGAGGCCGAGGCGGCGAAGCTC
The DNA here is from genome assembly GCA_016719945.1 of Polyangiaceae bacterium. GTDB lineage: Bacteria > Myxococcota_A > Polyangia > Polyangiales > Polyangiaceae > Xiheicaenibacterium. Next base: position 21,832 of record JADJYE010000040.1, read on the forward strand.
GGCGAGCCGCTCGAGGAGGCGATCGGCCCAGTCGGCGGCCGCGTCCCCGCGGTGAACCTCGGCGAGCAGGGTGAGGACTCCGCCGAGCCCGCGGGTGAGATCTTGCTGCACGTCCTCCGAGGTCGACGACGAGGCGCCGAGCTCGCAGAAATCGTCGAGTCGATCGGTCAGCAGGTAGAGACGCGCCAGCGTCGTGGAGATGCGGATGGGGGTGAAGGCGAGCTCTCGCCCGACACGGGCGGCTTCGAGGAGCAGGTCCTCGGCCGCTCGGCGATCGCCGATGCGCAGCAGCGTCTCGCCGCGGTTCCGATTCATCAGCATCGTGTGGATGCCGTTGGCGACGCGGTGGCGCCGTTGGCGCCGCTCCGCGTCGTCGAGGAGGCTCAAGATCTGGGCGGGAGGAGCGGCCCCCTCGAGCATCACCTCGGCCCGCCAGATGCGCGCGCGGATCTGCTGGAGCGGCAGCTCGCGGGCGTCGGCCAGCGTCCGCAATCCGTCGATGTCCCGGGCCGGATCGACGGTGCTGGTCAGTCCGAGCCGCGAGAGGGTCATCGCCTCCTCCGCGAGGCAGCGGTGCAGCGCGGTTGAAGCGAGATCCCGCACCGCGGGGAATCCGCTCATCGCGCGCGCGATGAGCGCGAGATCGTAGAGCGACATCGCCGCGGTGAGCTGCGCGTACCAGAGGAAGAATCGGTGGTCTCCCTGCCCCTCGCCGATCAGGGGCTCGGCGAGCGCCACGTGATGGTTCGTCTTGCCGGGGAGAAACAGCTGCGCGTCCGAGTGCGCGTGCAGAAAGGCGGCGGTGAGGTGGTACTCGAGCTGAACCGAGCGGGGCAGCCTCGAGACGTCTGCGCCGACACCGAAGAGCGTGGCGAACGCGCTCTTCGTGTCGTGGCGTGCGAGGAGCTGGATCCGCGCGAGCGTCGCGCTTGCGAGCGCTCGCGCCGCTTCTGAGCGCAGCGCCCCGGAGGCGAGCAGGCCGAGCAGCTCGGTCTCCGCTTGCTCGAGCCGACCGTCGTCCATCGCCGCGAGCGGCGGCGCGACCTTCGCCCGCTCGTCGGGCTCGAGCGTCACCGATGCGGGCGCCGGTGACGCGGGCGCGCTCGCCGCCGGGCTGTCGGTCGGCGAAGCGCGCGCTGCCTCCTGCTCGATGAACGCGCGCAGGCGCGCGAGCACCGACCCGCGCGGGCGGCGGGCCTCGGGAGCCTCGGGCGGCAGCTCCCACCGGTAGACGGTCAGACCGGTGACTCCGAGGAGCTCCCCGAGCTCGGCGCGCGACCGACCTCCTCGAAGGGCACGGATCTGCTCGTGCGACGGAGCTGTATCCAATTGTCGAGGCATCTGGAAAGAGCCAGCTGATTTGGAAAGATCCGTCTGGCCGGTGTCGGGCAAGGCTACTACCGAACTGGCGTTCGTCGTGGAGAACTGCTTCCGATTGGGCGGTTTTCATGGCGGCACGAGCCATGCAATCCCTCCAATTCAAGGGGGCACGGACCTGACCGTGTTTCCAAAACATGGAGGAAACTTTGAACACGTCCATCCCGATCCACGAGGCCCATCCACCCGAGCTCGCTCGGCAGGTGGAAGGAGGCGGTCATGAGTGAGCTCACGGCAGACGTGGTGATCGTCGGCGGCGGTCCGGGAGGTCTTGGCGCGGCCCTCGCGCTGGGGCGCGCGGCGAAGCGGGTGCTGCTCTGCGACGCGGGCGCCCCTCGCAACTCCGCGGCCGAGCACATGCATGGCTTCGTCACGCGCGACGGCATCCCGCCGGTCGAGTTCCGCAGGATCGCGCGCGAGCAGCTGCGGCCTTACGCGGTGACCTCGAAGGAGGTCGGCGTGACGGGCATCGAGCAGCGGAGAGCCGGGGGCTTCGCGGTGATGCTCGAAGGCGGGCTGTCCGTGTCCTGCCGCCGCGTGCTGCTCACGCTCGGGATGATCGACGAGCTCCCCGACGTGCCGGGGCTCCGCGAGCTGTGGGGGACGAGCGCCTTCTCTTGCCCGTACTGTCACGGGTGGGAAGCTCGCGGCCGGCGCTGGGGCATCCTCGCGACGAGCGCCGAGCTCTTCGAGTTCGCCCTCTTCCTGACGGGGTGGACGAGCGACGTCGTCGCGTTCACGGACGGTCCCGTCGACCTCCCGGCGGACCTTCGCGCCCGACTCGCCCGCGCCGGGGTGTCGATCGATCCAAGGCGGGTTCGACGGATGATCGCTGGGCCCGATCGGCGCCTCACGGCGGTCGAGACCGAGGACCGTGAACATGTGCCGTGCGAGGCGATGGTCGTGCGTCCGCGGCAAACTCAGACGGATCTCGTTCGCCGGCTGGGTCTCACGCTCGATGCCGACGGCTTCGTCCGCACCGACGAGAACGGGCAGACGTCGATGCAGGGGATCTACGCCGCTGGCGATCTCACGACGCCCATGCAGGCGGCCATCTTCGCAGCGGCAGCGGGGACGCGCGCTGCATACCGGCTGAACCACGCGATGAACCTCGAGGCCCGACCGAATCGGGACGGCGACGATCTGCAGTCACAGGGAGAAGCACGATGAGAGCCTGCGTCTACGAAGAGTATGGCGGACCGGACGTGGTGTCGGTGGCAGAGGTCGCGACACCCTCGCCGAAGGAAGGCGAGCTCCTGGTGAAGGTCGCCGCGGCCTCGGTCACCACCGCGGACTGGCGCTTCCGCTCGGCGAGCTTCCCGGTGGTCTTCGCGCTCGCGGGTCGCTTGCTCGTCGGCGTGCTCCGCCCGCGGCACCCCGTGCTCGGCATGGACTTCGCGGGCGAGGTGGCTGCGATCGGCGCGGGCGTGAGCGACTTCCGCGTCGGAGAGCGCGTCTTCGGCGCGGCGACGCGCGGGGCGCACGCTGAGTACGTGACGGTGCGCGCCGATGGTGCGGTCACCCGCACGCCGCCGGGGCTGAGTGACGCCGAGGCCGCCGCGGTCCCGTTCGGGGCCAACTCTGCGCTCGCGTTCTTGCGGGACTTCGGCGCGGTGCGCGCGGGCCAGCGCGTCCTCGTCGTGGGGGCTTCCGGTGGCGTGGGCGTGTGGGCGGTGCAGATCGCGCGCCACCTGGGCGCCGAGGTGACCGGCGTCGCGAGCGCGAAGAACCTCGAGCTCGTGCGTTCGCTCGGTGCGGCGCGCGCGCTCGACTATGGGAGCGAGGCGTATCTCGAGCCAGGGGCCGGATACGATCTGATCTTCGACACCCTCGGGGCGACCACGTTCGCGCAGGCGCGGCCGGCGCTCGCGCCGAGCGGGACCTATCTTCCCCTGACCGCCGGGCTCCGCGAGATCGCGCAGTCGATCACCACACGCTTCGGGCGCGGGCCGCGAGTGAAGTTCGCGATCTCGGCGAACACGCGCGCGCTGATGGAAGAGAACGCGGCGCTGCTCGCGGCGGGCACGCTGCGCCCAATCGTGGACGAGGTGTTCCCGATGGAGCGCATCGCGGACGCGCACCGCAGGGTCGAAGGCCGGCACAAGCGCGGGAGCGTGATCGTGCGCATGGCCGCGGCGTGAGCTGAGGCCTCGGCGTCGGCTTCCCAGATTGGCTGCGCCGGCAGGATTCGACCCGAAGCCGCAGGGCGAGCTCCCACCCTTCGGCGAGCTGCTCGGCGGGTCGGTCCGTGATCGGATCGCCGTGGGCGACGAGGACCCGCTCGAGCGGCAGCGCGCCCAAGCGCGGCGGGGGGCGGAGGCACCGGCGCCATTGCGAGAGTGACAAGGACCCCCACCCTGCCGAGCAGACCCCCCATTGCTGTCACACCCTCAGGGCCCGAGGTGGCCAGGGCGGTCTCGGAGCGTCGCAAAATGGCTGAGTCTTCGTCGCGAGCCGAGCGCGTTGGCCGATGAGTGTGACAGAGAGGGGGACCCTGCTGAGCAGGGTGGTCGGTCTTGTCACACGCAGAGCCCGCCGGTTGAGCGCGGCGCCGGACCGTCGCGCCTCGGGGCGACGCGAACCTCCCCCGCAACCCGGGTCGCTTCCCTCAGCGCACCGAGCACGTCTTCGACTCGCTGCCCTCGCTGACCCTGGCTCGCGCTCGACGCTCCGGCGGACGTTCGGGGCCTGCACCTGAATGAGCGCCGCCAAAGCGTCGCCTACCGGTCGCAGGTGCTGGGCGACACCTTCCGGCGGGATCTGTGGGAGTTGTCCGAACACCAAACCGAGCAGCGCTGACCACGGCACCGTACCTTCCGGGTTGACGGACGCGGCACCATCCCGAAGGGAAGCGCGATGTCCGCGTACGAGATGCACCTAGCGGACGGCAACGGTTTGCGTCTCCCAAGGAAACGGCTTCGCGGACTTGTCGAGGGTGACGAAGAGGATCTCTCGCTTCTCGTCCTCGATCTTCACGACCCTGCCTTGGGGGGCCTCTCCCTTGCGCTGACGGACGAGCTTGTGCAGGACGAACCCTCCGGGGACCGCGCGAGCGCGTCAGCGCTGAGGAGGAATGGCGAACTCCCACGCTTCGGCGAGCTGCTCGGCGGGTCGGTCCGTGATGGGGTCGGCGTGGGCTACGAGGACCCGCTCGAGCGGCAGCGCGCGCAGCTGCGCGATGGACTCGGCCACCGCGGCGCTCGGGCGAGTACGCACCCTCACGTCAGGGGGCGTCCTCACCCTCTCGTAGCGCCCCCAGATGCGCGCCGCGGCTCGCCAGGTCCAATGGTCGCGCGCGCACGCGGAGATGAGGACATCGGCGGCGATCAAAGAGCCCGTCGCGGCATGAAAGAACACCGTCTCGTCGAGAAAGGGGACGCCCCTCAGCTGAATGGGCGTCAGCTCGCGGGTCGCGCGGACATATTCGGGGTCGTCGGCGCCCAGGCTCAACCTGACGAGCGGGTTGCGCTCCGCAGCAGACCTGGGCCCGACGACCTGCGCGCCCGGGTAGCGAGCGGCCACGGCGGGGGTCTGAAGATGATGAAACAGGTTTGGAACGACGATCCAGCGCACCTCTCCGAGCGCCTCGAGGGCGGCGCAGACGTCCTTGGTGGGCGGACCGGGGCTGTGAACCCAGAGCGCGCCACCCTCGAGGCGCACGACCGTCGTCCTCGAGCGCAGCCGCACCCCGCCGTACCGTACCGGGCGCTCGCTTACCCAGATGGAGCCCGGCACGACCTGTTCGAACACGCCTGAGAGAGCCACCCCGTCACCATCCCTCGAGAAGCACGCTCGACCGAATAGGGTCGAGCTCATCCCGGGGCAAGGTGAGCCGACGAGCGGTGAGAGGCCCGTCGGGGGCGAGCTCTACCGCCAGGGGCACGAGACCGAGAGCTTGCGAGCCTCAAGGGCGCCCACCGCGACAGCGAGCGGGGGTATGGGTCGAGTGGGGGCCCTGCCTGTCGCCGTCCGGCCGATCAAGGCGCGGCTCGGGCGCGCGGTGCGGCGCAGGGTTGCTTGCTGCGAGCGGTGGGAGCGTCCCTGCGCCTACTCAGCGAAGACGGCGTCCGTGGTCTCGGCGGTGACGGCGCGCTCGATCCAACGGTTGAGCGAAGGCAGGTCGGTGCAGCCAAGGATGCGCTCGCGCTGGGCGGCGGAGACTGAGAGCTTGCGGGCCGCGAGGACACGCAACAAGGCGTTGGCTTCGCCCCTGGCTTCGCCCTCGGCTTCGCCCTCGGCCTTGCCCTCGGCTCTGCCCTCGGCTCTGCCCTGAGCGACGTACTTCTTCGCGAAGTCGCTCTGATATTCGTAGCCGGACGCCATGTGCTCCTCCAGTGCCTTGCGGGCGGCTCCGCCGAGGGAGCTGTAGACCAGATCGAAGTATAGCCTGGAGCGCTCCTCGTCCAAGCCGGCGAGGGAGTCGAGCGCGGCGAGGGCGACCTTGGGGCCGTCGTCGGGGTCCAAGCCATGCGCGATGGCCGACAAGACCGCGAGCTCGGGCTCGGCGTCGGAAGGGGCGGCGACGATGGGGACGGCGCGCGGGCCGAGGACGAGGGGGACCAGCTGCGCGCCGGGGCCGATCGCGATGGGCTTGCGCGCCCAGTCGGCGACCGGCTCGGTGGGGGTGACCACCAGCACGCAGGAGTCGCACTCGTAGCGCGCGCGGATGCCGGCGACGTAGGCGGGCCAGGTGAAGCGCTTGCGCGGGTCGGTTGCGAGCTGCACCTCGAGCACGATGGCGAGCACCGGCTTGCCATCGCGCAGGAGGATGACGAGGTCGGCGCGCAGCTCGGCGGGGTCGAGCTGGGTCAGGTCGGCGGACTCGACCCTGGCCTCGGCGTAGTCGGGTAGGGGGACCTCCAACGCCGAGCGCATGAGCTCGGGCGCGAGCTGCGGCCGCTCCCGGAAGAGCGCGATGAGGCCCTCGTGCAGATAGGACGGCGCCACGACCGCACGCTATCACGCAGCGGCGCAGCTCAAGCAGGCCGCGGCGCTGGTGGCTGCGGCGCTGGCGGAGGGCGGCACCCGCGCGAGTGACAAGGACCCCCACCCTGCTCAGCAGACCCCCCATTGCTGTCACAGCTCAGCGGCCCGCGGTGGCCTGGGCGGTCTTTGGGCAGCGGTAAGTGCCTAAATCCTCGTCGCGACGCGAGCGCGTTGGCCAATAAGTGTGACAGAGCGGGGGACCCTGCTGAGCAGGGTGGTCGGTTCTGTCACACCCATGGTCCGCCCGGCCGCGAACGACCCGCCGCGCGCGGCGCCCTGACGCTGAGCATCACGCCCGCTCGCGCCCATCGCGCGCCCCCTACCCCCTCCCCGTGGCGCGCCGCAGGTCGGCGCGGGTCATGGGGCCGCGGAGCCACGACAGCGTCGTGCGGGATTGCACGAGGGCGAGGCTCGGGGCGCGGTGGACGTTCGCCGTCGGTCTGGAGGCGACCGACGAACCACACGCATGCGTTGGACAGCACGCGGTAGTCGAGGTCCATGGCCATCAGCTCGCCCTGGCTCTCTCCGAGCACGGCGACGGGGACGTCGGCGCCGCGCGTGGGCTGAAGGTGGGACTTCGCTCGGTCCTGGGCGCAACGTCGTCGACGACGTGCGGCAAGTTGACCCCTCGAGCGCCACCCCTACCTCGCGTACGCTCTCCCCGTGTCGTCAGCCTGCCCGTTCTGCGACAGCCTCGACCGCACGCGGGTCTTCCACGAGTCCCCCCTTGTTCTGAGCCTCTGGGACGCATTTCCCGTCTCCCCCGGCCACGCCCTGCTCATCCCGCGTCGTCATGTGGCTTCCTGGTTCGACGCATCCCCCGAGGAGCACGCGGCGCTGCTGGCGGCGATCCCCATCGCTCGCGAGGCCATCGAGGTCGCCCATAAGCCCGACGGCTACAACCTCGGTGTGAACGTCGGCGCGGCCGGAGCCTTCCACCTCCACGTTCACGTCATCCCGCGCTACGGCGGTGACGTCCCCGATCCGCGCGGCGGTGTTCGGCACGTGGTTCCTTCGAAAGCGAACTACCTCGCTCGCGAGCGGCCTGTAGTTCCGGTTCCCCGCGCGGGAGCGCTGGCGAGCGGGGGCGGACGATCCGTTCCACAGACACGTGCTGCCCCTGTTCGAGCGCGCGACCGACATCGCGATCGTCGCTGCGTTCGTGCAGGGGGCGGGTCTGGATCGCATCGAACAGGCACTCCGCCGCGCGCTCGCGAGGGGCGCCCGCGTGCGGGTTCTCACCGGTGACTACCTCACCTTCACGCAACCCTCCGCGCTGGACGAGCTCCTCGCGCTCGAGCGCGAATGCGCGGCCGAAGACGACGAGATCGAGCGGCTCCCGGGTAGCCTGCAGACGCGGGTGATCGAGACGGGGCGAATCGATGGGCCGGTGCGCTCCTTTCACCCGAAGTCATGGCGCTTCCAGTCGGACAGCTTCGGCATCGCCTGCGTGGGGAGCAGCAACCTCACTCACACGGCGCTCGAAGGCATGGAGTGCAACCTTCGGGTCGATCGCGACCGCGATCCGTCCGCATACGCGCGCGTGGAGGCCGCCTTCGACGATATCTGGCAGCTCGCACGGCCGATCGACGAGGCGTGGCTCGCCACCTACACGGATCGCTGGAAGCGTGCACGAACGCAGGCGGTCCCCGGAGAGGCCGAGTGCGACGTGCTCGCTGCGCCTCCCGAGCCGCACCCGGCCCAGCAGGAGGCGCTCGCCGCCCTCGCCGCAGCCCGCCAGGAGGGGCGCACACGCGCCATCGTCGTCCTCGGCAAGACGTGGCTCGCGGCCTTCGATTACGCAGCGCTCCATGCGGAGCTCGGACGTGTCCCGCGCCTGCTCTTCCTTGCGCACCGGCGCGAGCTCCTCCACCAGGCAGCGCGTACCTATCGCCGCCAGCTCACCGCGCTGGGCTCCGACGCCCGGGTCGGCTGGTTCGTCGCCGACAAGGACATGCTCTCCGCCGACCTCGTCTTCGCCTCCGTATCGAAGCTCGCGCGCAAGGACGCATTGGCCCGTCTCCGCGCCGAATCGTTCGACTATGTCGTGGTCGATGAGGTGCACCACTCCGCCGCCGACTCGTACCGGCGCGTCCTCGGCGCGCTCGACCCACTCTTCCTCCTCGGGCTCACTGCCACGCCCGACCGCGCCGACTCCGCGGACATCCTCGGCCTCTTCGACGACTTCGTCGCCTACCGCGCCGATATCATGCGCGGCATCGCGCTGCGTCGCCTCACGCCATTTCGCTACTTCGGAGTGAAGGACGACATCGACTACGCCAACATCCCGTGGCGCAACCGCCGCTTCGACCCCGAGGAGCTCACCCGGGCCGCGCAGACCGAGGCGCGCATGGCGACGCTCTGGCGTGCGTGGAAGGAGCACCCCGGCACGCGCACGCTCGTCTTCTGCTGCAGCATTGCACACGCGGTGTTCGTGCGAAGCTGGCTTCGCGACCGCGGGGCGCGCGTCGCCGCGGTCTTCGTGGCCGACGGCTCGGACGATCGGGACACGGCACTCCGCGATCTCGACGCCGGCGCGCTCGATACGGTGATCGCCGTCGACGTGTTCAATGAGGGCGTCGACGTGCCCTCCGTGGACCGCGTGGTCATGCTGCGGCCGACGGAGTCCGGCGTCGTCTTCCTGCAGCAGCTCGGTCGCGGTCTTCGCGTGTCCGAGGGCAAGGAGCAGGTCACCGTCATCGACTTTGTCGGCAACCACCGGATCTTCCTCGATCGTCTGCGCACCCTGCTCTCGCTGGGCGATCGCGGGACGGTCAGCCGCGTTCGCGAGCTGCTCGCGTCGGCCGGTCCCATGGATCTCCCCGAGGGCTGCTCGGTGGAGCTCGCGATCGAGGCCAAGGAGTTGCTGCAGAAGCTCTTCCGTCCCGGTGGCACCGACGAGGTGGAGCGCGCCTACCGGGACCTCGCCCTGGAGCGCGGGGCCAAGGAGGACTCCAGTCAGCGGCCGACAGCGGGCGAGATGCAGCGCATGAGCTACCGTCCGAGCCTGCTCCGCGAGCGCCACGGGAGCTGGCTGGAGTTCGTGCGGGGCGAAGGCCACCTCACGGAGAGCGAAGCCCGCGCCGTCGAGCTCGCCGGCCCGTTCCTTCGTGACCTCGAGAGCACCGAGATGACGAAGTGCTTCAAGATGGTCGCCCTCCAGGCGCTCCTCGACGAGGACGCGCTCACGAGCGGGCTCCCCCTCGATGCGCTGGCCCGTCGGAGCCACGCGATCCTCCGGCGCTCGCCCGAGCTCTTCTCGGACCTCGCCGGCGACGTACGCCTGACCACGCTCGACGCGGACGGCCTTCGTCGCTTCGTGGCGTACTGGCGCAAGAACCCGATCGCCGCGTGGACTGGCGGAAAGGCAGCGGGTCGGACCTACTTCCGGGTCGATGGGGATCGGTTCCGGCTGGATCTGCGCGTCGATCCGTCCCTCTCCGAGATCCTGGCTCGGCTCGTGGGCGAGCTCGTCGACTACCGGCTCGCGCAGTACCGCGACCGCAAGCGCGAGCTGGCCGCTGCGAGCGACGGCTTCGTGTGCAAGGTGCTCTCGAACAAGCGCGATCCGATCCTGAAGCTCCCGCCGCGCACGGGGACCACGCTCCCCGAAGGGGAGACGGACGTGCGCGTGCCCAACGGGAGCGTGTGGCAGTTCCGCTTCGCGAAGGAGTTCTGCAACGTGGCACGGCCGGCGGGAAGGCCAAGCAATCAGCTCCCCGACCTCCTCCGTGAATGGTTCGGCCCGCGCGCTGGACAACCAGGCACGTCGTTCCAGGTGCGCTTCAAGGCGAGCCCGGACGGGTTATGGGCGGCGCCGGTGGAGGGCCAGCTCGTCGCGCTGGGCACGCGGCGCGGCGTCGTCGCCTATCCGGACCTGCGCGCCGCCGCCGGACACGCCCTCGAGGCTGCGGAAGCCCCGGATGCCGAGCGCGTGTGGCTGCCGCTCACGGACGCATCGTCAGAGCTCTTCGCGGTCCGTGTCTCGGGCCGATCCATGGAGGGCGGCAAGGTCCCTCTGCATGACGGCGACTGGGCCGTGTTCCGCTTTGCGCGAGGCGCGCCAGCGAGCGCACTGGAGAATCGCGTGGTGCTGGCGGAGACGCACCGCGCGGGTCCGGGCGCTCAGTACCAGATCAAGCGGCTCACTCCCGCGGGCACCGGCTGGCGCTTCGTCTCCGACAATCCGGAGGGTCCGAGCTTCGACGCATCGGACGAGACGGTGGCGATCGCGCGGCTCGAGCGCGCGCTCAGGCCCGAGGAGCTCGCACCACCGGAGGGCTCGACGCTCGCCCAGGCCGACTTCGCCTCGAGCTTCGGCCTCGACGAGCTCAATCCGCGCACGGGTCGCCACGGCGGCCACCTCTTCGTGTTCATCGATCAGAGGGACATCCTCGTTGCGCCCGATCGGGTGCGCCACCCAGGCAATCCTGGCTCCAGCGAGACGGCGTTCGTCCTCGCCCGGCGCGTGCGCGACGCGGTAGGGAGCGACGCACGGGCGCCCGTATCCCGTGCGCGTGGGTGACGCCGAGGAGCTGCGGAACGCCATCAGCGCTGCTCAGGCCAAGGTGGGACGGCCGCCCGACGCCAGGGGCGCGGGCAATCGAACGAGACGCCTACGCATCTGGGTTGCCGGTGACAGCGTCCCCGGCGCGAACGCCCTCCGCGAGCTGGTCGCGCGAGGACGCCGTGGGTAGCGGAGCGCGGTCGAGGGCACCTCCACCCAGCGCGCGATGCGCACCCTCCGCTCGCGCCCGCTCATGGCGCGGCTCTCCAGCTAAAGCGAAATCGCTCCCTCTTCTCCCGCCTCCATCGCCGGCTCGAGAACGACCCGCGCACTCCCGAGGACACCCTCGACTATCTCCGCGTCCGTGTCAGCCTCGTCGCGTCGAGCGCGATCTCTTCGCCCAGGACGCCGTTGCCATGCTCCACGAGGCAGCACACGGCGCTCTCCGCGAGCTCGACCGCGTCGCCTCGATCTGCCTCCGTCACGCCGCAAGGAAGAAGCGCTCGTCGATCGCGACGTCGTCTCCCGCGTCCTCAAGGCCTTAGCGCGCCCCTGACGCGCCCTTGCGTGAGCGGCAACATGCGCGCCGACAGGTCCCGCTTGAAGTCGAGGACATCACTCTCGCTCATGTTGAGCAACGTCTCGGCCAGGCTGGGATCCAAGAGCGTCACGGTGTTGGTCCCTACGAAAGCGGGTCAACAACGCCGAACAGCTCCCGGAGCTTCGCAACGGAGCGAACGAGGCCCTGATCACGAAGCGTATCGAGAAGCTCACCAACCGTGCGTGGTGGACTCCGGAGACCGGCCGCCTGTTCGCTGACCACCGTCGTCACGAGCCCGGGCGCGAGGTCGATCGCATCGAGGACGAACTCATCCGGGTGCTTGGCCTCGACGTTGTAGGGAGCGAGCTTCTCGTCGGGGAAGTCCTTCAAGTTGAACGTGACGATGCTCTGGGCCCCCGCACAGATGGCAGCGGCGAGGACGTGTCGGTCGTCGGGGTCCGGGAGGTCGAGACCTTCGACAAGAGCGTCGAAGCCCTTGACCAGGCAATCCGGGACGGCCTGGGTCATCAGCTCGCGCGTGCGCTTGAGCGACTCCGGCTTCAGGTCGGGCCGGTTCTCCAAGATGTTGCGGAAGCACTCGTCGAGAATCAGCTCTGACCACCGTGCGCGTACGATGCCGGTGTTGGCGAGCCGGACGAGAAGGTCGCGAAGTGGCGCCGGGTACAGGACGCAGGCGTCGTAGAGCACAACGAACGCCATCGCGTACCCTCAGTACCCAAGCCCGTGCTTCTCTGCTTCGGCGGTCAGCTCGTCGAGCACGGCCTTCCGATGTGCGTCGTCCCTCTGCTTGTACTCGACGAGATCGGCCACCCGAACGCGGCGATGCGTCCCCACGAGGCGGAACGGGATCTTGCCCTCGTCGAGCAAGCTCACGAGAAAGGGCCGCGAGACGTTGAGGAGGTCGGCCGCCTGCTGCGTCGTCAGCTCCGCATGGACGGGGACGATGGTGACCGCGTTCCCATTTGCCATCTGCCCTAGGACCTCCAGGAACAGCTCGAACGCCTCACGCGGAACCGTGACCGGAACCGCAGGCCCTTCGCCCTCTGGCTGGACCTGTACCGTACGGGACGCTTTCCGGCGCGGGAGGGCTGCGAGCGCCCGCAACGCGACCTTCGCTTCTTCCGACGCCTTGGCGGTGGGCAGCTTCACGGGGGAGGTCTGCATCTCGCAGCTCAAGCTAGCACGCCATCGAAACAAGTGAAACAATCGAAACAAACGAAACGAACGGGTCGGCAGAGCGAGGTTGTGTGGTGGCAGAATTGAGCATCAAAGATGGGGCGGCGGCGAACCGGATCGCGGCGAGACTCGGCCCCGCCTGACCTGCCTGGGTTCTCTAACGACCGAGGCGCTCGGTCGTCAGCTGTCGCGGCGCACTCGCTTCCGCGTCGGCCCACCGGTCCGAAACAGACTCCCCACCATCGACGCCTTCAGCACCACGTACCTCTCCCCTTCAGGCACAACGGGGAGGAGGAAGGTGCCCCGCTCGAGCTTCTTCGTGATGCAGCTGTCACCATCCTCCTCGAGCGTGTAGAGCACGAGCGTGTCTTGCTTCCGGTTGTGGAAGATCACGGCCGTCTTGCGATCCAACGTCAGGCCGAGGTCGCGCTCACACGCGATGCGGAGCCGGTCCGGGCCCCAGCGCACGTTGATGGGCACGGGGAAGAGAACCAGCCGGCGGATCGACGGAGGGATGAAGTGCTGGAGCATGGGGGGCTGTCGGCGAGCCTACCGCGACCGCAGCGCGTCGACCCACCCCGCCCGCTCCCCATGGAAGCGCGAAGCCCCGCGAAGGCGAACCTTCCGGGGCTTCTCACCTCGTAGGAAACGATGGTTGCGCGGGGAGCGACGCCCCGTCGAGCTCGACGAGCCCGACACCGGGCCGTACTCTGTGGCTGCACTCACGAGATCGTCGACGCGTGGAAGGACCTGAAGGCGCCGGACGAGTGCGGCGCGTTCAAGCAGATCTACGTCTACCGACACGGGTTGGTGCACGGCCGCTACTTCAACAAGAGTGGACTGCGCGACAGACGCCATCGACCCGGCGGCGGTGGCAGACGAGCTGTTTCGGAACGTCCGCGCGCACTCCCCACACTTTCCCCGAAGGTAGGCCCGCGCGGCGCGTGGGGCGCGAGCCAACGCCGACCGCTGCGAGCAAGCGCGCTCTTGCGGTTCCGGCAGGGAAGCCGGAAGCTCGGCCCATGTCGATCTTCCGGCGCGACTCCGGCTTCGATCCATCGGACTGGCTCAAGGAGAAGACGCTCCTCGCGCTGATGGACGCCGTGCGAATCGTCGATCTCGCGAACGAGCCCGACACGACGCGCTGGTATGAGAAGCAGCTCAGAAGAATTGCGGAGCCGCTCATCGCGCGGCTGGTGCCGGTCGTCGCGCTGGTGCATCGCGCCGGCGAAGACGCCGTGACGCACGACGCGTGGCGGCCAATCCTGAAGGGCGGCACGTTCGCCCTCGCGGCGTGGGCGAAGAAGCACGACATCGTCGACCCGGCGGTCGCGGGCTTCAAGGCTCTCGCCCCCGAGCGGGAGGATGAGGAGGTGATGGAGAAGGCGGTTCAGCTTCCGCAAGGCCTCATCTCGGTCGAAGAAGATGGTGCGCTCGAGCTCAAGTCCGACATCGCGTTCCGTTTCGCGGTGCAGATGGGGCGGGGTGAGTTCAACCCGCAGGAGCTTCGCCTGTTGGCGTGGCTGCTGCAGGATCTGCGCCTCTCTGAGTTCGCTGATGTCGTCGTCGTTTCGAAGCGGTTCCTCCCGACCGACATTGGATCGAGCGTCGACGAGACCGTGGCCGCGTACAGGAGCTTGTGTGAGCGCGGCGCGATCGAACGCGTCGAGAATGTACCGGCGATCCGCGCTGAAGCGCTGGCGCTTCGGCTGGTCATCGAGCGGAACGCGAGCCGGCACGCGGCACCGTACCGCGAAGAGTCGTTCGGGTTTCCGGGCGCGCGCGTCGGCGGTCAGCCGACGATCGGCAACGAGCTCACGATCGTTCTGCCACCCTCCCTTGCGGCGGTGGTGCGCAGCTGGTCGATCCCCGACGCGGCGCTGGGCGAGCTACGCGACCATCTCCAGGCCGCCCTCGGAGAGGACAGGGCGTTCGTTGAGACCGTCCACCTGCGTGAGGGGGAGCTTCACGTCGGCCTGCGGTATCCGATGGAGACGAAAGACGCCGTCATGGTCGCTGAGCTTGCCACCGCCAGCGAGAGCTGGTTGCGGCGCCGCACGGTGACATGATCGAGCGGGGCCGGCGTCAGCTGTCCCAGCGCGGGGATCGCTCCAGCAGGAGCTTCTGCTCGTCGGTGAGGAACGTGACCGCCCTCTCCATCGTGTTCGAGACCGTCTCGCTCACCCGTCCCCCGGGTCGTCATCCTGCGCAGCGGACGACTGCATCGGATGCTAAACTCGGCGTATGGAGACGCGCGGCTCCCCGAGCGAGACGGTTCGACATCTCGAGCCTCGGATTGCGCGTGGCCTCGCCCAAGAGCCGCCGACCAAGGACTCCGTCGTCAGCATGGCCGAGATCCTCGAGTCCGCGATCGGGGAGCTTGAGGCCCACACCCACGCCGAGTCGGACGTCTACGAGCTCATGCTCGTCGCCCGGTTCCTCCGTGATCTGGTTGCCCACATCGACGCTCTGATGGTTCGTGCCGACGTCCCGTCCGGCCCTGGTCTCGACCGCGTTCGATTGGCTTCGAAGCGTCTTCACGAGCTCGCGGGTCACGTCGACCGTTGGTTCAAGGAGGCACGTCGCAAGCTTCTGCGCCGTGGGATCCGCCCCGCTCGCTGGGAGTCGCTAGAAAGAGCGGAAGGGGTGATCTCGGTCGGTGGAAACGCCGTCGAGGACTGCCGGGCGCTCGACGAGAATGGCTGAGGTCGTACTCGACGCGAGCGTCGTCGTCGCGATTCTCGACGCGTCCGATGTCTTTGCCGCCCGCGCGCACGCACTTCGTCGACGCCTCCTGGCCGAGGGGCACACCCTCGTCCACCTGGACTTCCTGCTCGCCGAGGCGGTGACCGTTCTGAGTCGTCGCGTCTCGGACGCAGCCGTGCTCGGGATGGGTCTCGCCCAGGTGCGGCAATGGTTCGAGGGCGGTGAGGTCTCGTTCGTCGAGGAGCGTGCCCTCATCTTCTCGGACGTGCTGGGCGTAGTGCTCGCCACTGCGGGAAGGCTCAGCTTCAACGACGCCTCGCTCGTCGTCCTCCAGCGCGAGGGCGCGATCGGCGACGTGGCGAGCTTCGACACGGGTCTGGGTGCCGTCAGCGACTTTCGGCGGGTCGAGTGAGCTTGCCGGTCGGTCGGTGCAGCTCGCTGGCCCAAACCTGGCCCCCAACAAAACCTCGAAGCCCCGTGAAGGCGAACCTTCCGGGGCTTCTCACGTCGCAGGAGACGATGGTTGCGCGGGCCTGAACCGTTCGTTTCCGGAGCTGGGGATCCCCTACGAGTTCGTCGTGCAGAAGCCGAGGGACCGCCGGTGCCGCCAGCAGAACCGCTAGCCAGCGGGCTATTTCGCCTCCTCGCGGCCTTCCTCCTCACCGGCCGCGCCGTGTGATGTCGTCGGTTGGACGTTCTCGGCCCCGTCCTCCGAGCCCGGGGTTTCGTGAAGGAGCTGCTCGTAGTGCTCGCTGAAGTATTCGTGTGTGAGCGCCACCACCTCTTCTGCTGCCTCAGACACCTTGGGGTCCGTCGCGCTGGCAGCCTCCCTGGCTGCCGTGTGGAGGCGCCACGCAAGGTGAAATTGGTCCTCCTCGATGGCGAACTCGGTCATCGAGACCATCTCTTCGGACCGATCGTGGAAGCCCGTGATCATGGCCTGCCCGATTGGCTCCACGACCCCGTTGTTCAAGCACGGCACGGACCCCTTGCCGGGGATGTCGTGGTAGTGGAAGCTCTCCATCTTTCGCCAGCGCTCGTCCCCGATCCGACGAAGCAGGCCATCATGGGCACCCACGGCAGCGACGATCCACCCGTTGGGGCTCACCTCCCCCTCGGGTCCGCCGAGGGGCAGCATCGCAACCTGAGCCAGGACGAGCCAGGGATGGAGGTTCCCTGTCAGGATCGAGGGCTCCGGCGTCTCGAACGAGCCGAGAGGCCTGCCGAACAGAGAGATCTCGACGACGGAGCCGGCCGGCAACACCTCGTTCCGAGGCGCATCGCTCAGAGCCTGATTGATGATGCGGCTGAAGAGTTCTGGCTTTCGTTCTGCAACGACTCGAAGGGCATCTGCGCCTACTACGTCGCCCAAAGGCAGCAGGTCGCTCCGCTGCATCAGGGTTTCGTACGACTCCTTGAAGGTTGTCGCAGCGCTGACGGCGTCGCCAAGCTCCAGTGCGGCAGCACGGGCGAATAGCTCCAGGTGTCGCGGAAGAAGAAGCACTTCTTCGCGGGGGCCGAGACGGGTGGACAGGTAGCCGTGGGCGATTAGCCACTCCACGGTTGACTCGCCCAACGACTTGACTGCCGCGTCCTTGCCAATGGCCGCGGCTCGATGCGATGCGAGCTGAAGTTCGGGGTAGTCCTCCCGCTTCGCAAGGTCCTCGAAGTATGCGCGAGCCAGGGCCCGAAGCTTGTCTACAAGCTCGTGGTTCGGCCGCACGAATGCTCGCCATGCAAGTTCCACCTCGTTGATCGTCGTGGTGCTCGGAAACTTGAGGAGGACATTCTGATCGGTCCGTTTGTGCCGCCGGACCGCCGCTGCGATGACCCGCAGGACTCGAGGCTCGCGATATTCGACCGTATGATGCGCCCCAAAGTACGGCTGACTCCGAGCGACGTCGTAAAACAGGTCCATCGCGGTTGAGAATTCGCGGTCGGTCAACAGTCCAAGCTGGATCACCTCCGCTCGCCGCCCCAGCTCCGTCTTGACGGTCCGGCCAGGCCGCATCGACAGGGCCTGCCAAGTGTTGGGGTCCAGCGCGAGGACGATGCTGATGGGCGAGCCTTCGCTCAGGCTGAGCAGCTCATCGAGGTCCTCCAGCCACGTCTCGCTGAGGTCTGGCACCACCTCGTCCAGCATCAGCACCAGCCTCGTGTCGCCCTGCATCGCCCGCAGCGATGTCGAGAGCCATTGTCGAACCTGGTCCAGGCTCGTCGCCGAGAAGAGGTGCTTGACGAAGAGCGATGAGAGAAGTCGCAGGGGGCCCTGCTTCGCACTGCTGGCATCGATGTAAAGCGGCACCAGGTTGCCGACCGTCATCTTTTCGCAGCATTGCTTGAGGACGACCGACTTTCCGGAGAGCGGCGGACCGACGACGACCAGCGCAGATACCTTCTTCCGGAGCTTGCCGAGCACGAGCGGCACGATCGAGCGCTCGACCATGAAGTCGGTCGCGAAGGGCAATCCAAAATCGTGTAGTTCGCCGGTCCTCTTTACCAATACGTTTGAGGTGTGCGCGCGAAGGAAGTCCGCCCAGATGTCTGGGTTGGCTCCCAGCACACTTCGGATGGCCTGGTCGCGATCATGGGCTGCGCTCGCCGCAGCTCCGGAGACCAGCTTCTCGAATACTTCCTCGCTGACGCTACTCGCCGCCCACGGCTGTCCGTCGTTCGTTGTGTAGAAGTTGGTTGTGCTTCCGTTCGAGACGATCACCAGCGGCGGCATCGGATTCAGCAGGCGTGCGTAGGAGAGCCCTTGATCACGATCCTCGTCAGCCAGATCAAGACCGGGACGCTTGAGTTCGAGAACCGCCACGTTGCCGGCGTCAGCGGTCAGCAGGATGTCCAGCCGCCCCTTCTTCTCCCAGCCCTTTCGGCCGTCGATTGCGATGTCCTGGTGACCCAGACGGATGGTGAATTGGATCTGGTGGGTTACTTGGACGGTCCCCGCAGGAAACAGGGTCGCGAGCACTGCTCCCAGGTGTGCCTCGAATGTCGCTTCATTCTTCGTCATGGCACAAACCTCAAACGCATCGTCGGCTCCGCGTAGGTGCCGGCCTTGCGCCCGGCCGGTGGATTGACGGGCGACATCTTGCCCTCCCGTTCGAGCATCGCGAGCATTTGCTTCTTGTAGTGCGTCTCGCGGTAGGGGGTCTCGGCGAGTACGAAGTCCTCGACCCCGGCGACGGTGGTCTCCTTGCCGGCGAACCTGGTGACGATCAAGCGCCGGAGGGCGTCGAAGTCGGGCTTCTGGCTGAAGAGGAGGCCTTGGGTGGGGTTCGTCGCGTCCGAGAATCTGAACTCGCCCGACTCGTCCACCTTCCACATCGCCTCCTTCATCTTTGCGATGCCCTTGGGGCTGTTGGTGGCGAAGAAGAGGAAGTAGTCGGTCACGTCCTTGTCGTTCCTCATCTCGAACGAGCGCACGTACTTCGCAGCCGTACCGAGCTGCCGTTGATAGAGGCCGTGGATGGCGGCCCGTCGTTGGGCCGGGCCCTGTATTGCCGTGAGCTTGCGCCAGTCCTGGCAGCCGAAGAGCTTGTCCAAGTTGTCGTGCTGGTCGGCATGACCGAGGAACCGATTGATCTCCTCGTACATGAAGTTCACGAGTACCTCGCACCGCGGGAAGCTAAGGATCCTCTTCACCAGGGAGAACGGGATCCCTGTCCATCCGAATGGATCGATGAACGCGAAGGTGGGCGGGAGCTGCTGGCCGCGGCCGAGCAGCTCTCCGAACGCCTCCTCGAACTGCTTGCCTGCCGCCACCTTGATCGGGAAGTTCGAGGGTCGCTCGACCTCCGCGACGACGGCTTCGAGCATCCTGGCCCGCTCGACATCGCGCTCGATGAAGAGGAACGACACCGTCGCTTCGATGCGGTCACGATGAGCGAGTGCCGCCTTCAAGGCGATCAGCGGTGAGCCCTCCTCACCGCCGTCGTACCGACCCGGCCCGGCAAAGCCGTCCACGTAGATCAGATGCTTCGACCCGCCGAGGCTGAGGATCGGAGTCCACGCTTCAAGGTAGCGTCGAAGGATCTCGTGCTTCGCCCGCGTGTGCGGCTCCAGGCACCATGTCGTCGTCTTCGGTGCTGCCATCGACTGCTCCCCCCCATCTCCTCTCACCCGTTGACGACCGCCAGGAAGCGGTTCGGACGAGCGACGCGATCCGGCATCTCGTCCCAGGTTCTCCCGTCGAGGACACGGCCGGTCACGTGCTTCCGGACGCCGCCCCATTGCTTGAAGAAGAACGGGACGTCCGCGGCCACGCATTTGTCGCGGATCGCCCGGACCCAGTCCGCCTGCATCGGACGTGCTCGGGGACCGCTCTCTCCGCCGACGATCACCCAGTGGATGCCTCTGAGGTTCAACTTGGGGATCGGGCCGAGGAGGGGCTCGACACTCAAGAAGCGAACCTTCGCCTTCACTTTGCGAAGCTGGTCGATCCGATCGATGTACTTCGCGTTCTCGACGCTAACGCCCATCCACACGTGGTCGGGGATGCGAAGGGATGCGGCGAGCTGGGCCATCCGCTCGGCACGCTTGGTGAGGACCTGGAACTTGTGATGCGTCGCCCGCCGCATCACGTCGAAGACGCGCACGACATATTCGTCGGGCACGTCCTCGTGAAAGAGGTCCGACATGCTGTTGACGAAGATGCGGCGACCCGCCCGCCACCTCAGCGGCAGCTCGAGCGCGCCGGGTACCAACCGCAGATCGAACCCTTGCTCGAACGGGTGGTCAGGCACACCGCGGAAGCGCTCTGCGAAGGTCTCGGCGTAGCAGTGCTTGCAGCCGGGCGAGACCTTCGTGCAACCGCGCACGGGGTTCCACGTCGCATCGGTCCACTCGATCGTGCTGCCGTCAGACATGACTACTGTCCATCCGAATAGTATTCCGACGAGAGCCACTTGCAAGGCCGATTCGCGCTCGGGCAGGAGCCCGTGTTCCGCGACGTTCCAAAACGGTGCCGCAACTCCTCGTCGGGCGCGTCGAACGATCGGGTCGCCTGCGATCTTCTGTCGCGCTCACGCTGCCACGCCCCTCTCGATCTTCTTCCGCAACCGTTCGACCTCGGCGCGGTCGTACATCCGGTAGTCGTTGATCGGATGCCTTCGCGCCCGAAAGCGCCCCGATGCGTCCCAGCGGCGAAGCGTGACCTGAGAGACGCCGAGCATCTCCGCGGCCTCGCTGATCGTCAGCATCGAGGGCTTCGTCCCCTTGGTCGGCATGGAGGTGAGAGCCTACGCAGCCTTGATCATCGGAGCAAGGGCGCCCTACCCTCGCGCGACATGCCGACGAAGCGGGAAGTGCTGGAGTTGCTCGCGAAGAACGAGCTGGTCGCGTTGCTCGACGCGCACGACGTGGCCGTCGAGGACCGGCGGAAGAAGGACGCGATCATCGACAGCCTTTCCCGTGCACGCTCGGTGAAGACCGAAGACGTCCTCGCGGATCTTTCCCGGGACCGGCTCAAGGAGCTGTGCCGAGCGCTCGGGCTCGATGAAGGCGGGCGGGAGAAGTCAGCGTTGATCCAGCGGCTGGCAGGCGCATCCCCCACCACCGCCAAGACGAACGGGGCCGCCAAGCACAACGGCGTCCTGAAGGTCGCCGAGACCGTGGACGTCGGCGGCCGGCTCACGACCGATCGCCTTGAGCGGTACTTGTGGTCGGCGGCCGACATCCTGCGCGGCTCGATCGACTCGTCGGACTACAAGGGGTTCATCTTTGGGTTCCTCTTCCTGAAGCGCCTGTCCGATCGCTTCGACGAAGAGGTCGAGGCACTCCAGGGGGTGAAGGGCGCGGACCCGGAGGATCCCGACGAGCACGACTTCTTCGTGCCGAAGCGCGCGCGATGGTCCGAGATTCAGAAGGTGGCGACGAACGTCGGCGAGGCGCTCAACAAGGCGGCGGCGGCGCTCGAAGACGAGAACCCCAAGCTCGAGGGTGTCCTCGCCGGCATCGACTTCAAC
This sequence comes from Polyangiaceae bacterium, assembly GCA_016719945.1. Classification (GTDB taxonomy): domain Bacteria; phylum Myxococcota_A; class Polyangia; order Polyangiales; family Polyangiaceae; genus Xiheicaenibacterium. The sequence continues at coordinate 43,115 of JADJYE010000040.1, forward strand.
GATGAGCGAAAGCTCGGGGACGCACGGAACCGGGACGTCGTCCTCGGCAAGCTGGTCCAGCACTTCGCGCGGCTGGATCTCCGTAACGCGAACCTCGCAGAGCCCGACATCCTGGGGCGTGCGTACGAGTACCTCATCGAGAAGTTCGCGGATGACGCCGGCAAGAAGGGCGGGGAGTTCTACACCCCCCGCATGGTCGTGCGGCTCATCGTCGAACTGCTCCAACCGAGGGAGGGGATGCGCATCTGCGATCCAACGTGCGGCTCAGGCGGCATGCTCATCGAGTGCGCCCACTACCTCGAGCGTCAGCGGCAGAACCCCAAAAACCTCTCGCTTTTCGGGCAGGAGAAGAACCTGGGCACGTGGGCGATCTGCAAAATGAACATGCTCCTGCACGGACTGCCCGACGCGCGGATCGAGAAGGGCGACACGATCCGCGACCCCAAGCTTCGGGATGGCGACGGGCTCATGCTGTTCGATCGCGTCATCGCGAACCCGCCGTTCTCGCTCGACGAGTGGGGCCGTGAGATTGCCGAGCACGATCCGCATGGGCGGTTCCGCTTCGGCGTTCCGCCTAAGACGAAGGGCGATCTCGCGTTCGTGCAACACATGGTCGCGACGACGAACACCAAGGGCATGGTCGGTGTCGTCATGCCTCACGGTGTTCTCTTCCGCGGTGCCGCCGAGGGTGAGATTCGCAAGGGCCTGCTCCAGGAGGACCTCGTGGAGGCCGTCGTGGGGCTGCCCACGAACCTGTTCTATGGGACGGGGATCCCCGCGGCGATCCTCGTGCTGAATCGGGGGAAAAGCGTGGAGCGCAAGGGCAAGGTGCTCTTCATCGACGCGTCCCGAGGGTTCAGGCAGGGCACGACGCAGAACTACCTACGGGACGAAGACGTTCGCGAGATCGCGACCACGTTCCATACCTACAAAGACGTGGCGAAGTACGCTCGAGTCGCCGGTGTTGAGGAGGTCGAGAAGAACGACTTCACGTTGAACATCAGCAGGTACGTCGAGACGACCGAAGCTGCGGAACGGGTTGATGTGGCTCGTGCTGTCACCAAGCTGCGGGAGCTGGAGAGGATGCGGGGGGAAGCCGCGGCTCGGATGAACGCCTTCCTCAGGGAGCTTGGCTATGGCGAGAACTAGCCTCTACCCGCCGAGCGTGGACCCCGGGTTTCCCGAGCTGCCCGAGACGCCATCGGGCTGGCAGCAGACCACCTTCGGCGACGTGCTGGAGGTGGTCGAGCGCCCGCTCAAGCTCGATCCACACAGAACCTACCGACTGGTGAACGCCAAGCGAAGCCGGGGTGGGATCACGCTCCGCGCCGAGTTGCCCGGGCGAGAGATCCTTACAAAGTCGCAGTTCGAGGCAAAGGCCGCGGATTTCCTAATCTCGCGCCGACAGATCATCCATGGCGCCTGCGGTGTCGTTCCCGAGGAATTGGACGGTGCCGTTGTTTCCAATGAGTACTCGACACTGAAACCTCGGCCAACGCTGTTGCTCGATTTCTTGCGCCACTATAGCCACACGCCCTACTTCCAGCGCACGTGCTTCCACAGCAGTCACGGCGTCGATGTCGAGAAGATGATCTTCAAGATCGGCGAGTGGCTCGTCCGCCGCGTGGACGTGCCCCCCCTCCCCGAGCAACGGAAGATCGCCGCCATCCTCTCCTCGGTGGACGACGCCATCGAGGCGACGCAGGCGGTCATCGACCAGCTCGGGGTCGTGAAGAAGGCGATGATGGCCGAGCTGCTGACGCGCGGCCTGCCGGGGCGGCACACGCGGTTCAAGCAGACCGAGATCGGTGAGATGCCGGAGGACTGGGGCGTCTTGCGGCTTGGCGACCTCTGCCGAGTCACCTCCGGCGGCACCCCGAGCAGGGAACGCGCGGAATTCTGGGGCGGCGGCGTTCCGTGGGTGAAGACCGGCGAGATCAACTACGCGGAGATCACCAGGACAGAGGAGACCATCTCGCCCGCGGGCGTCGCTAACTCCGCGGCGAAGATGGTGCCCAAGGGCTCAGTTCTTATGGCGATGTACGGTCAAGGCGCGACGCGAGGGCGTGTCGCCGTCCTTGGCATTGACGCGTCCCTCAATCAGGCTTGCCTTGCGCTCATTCCGGGTCCCCGCCTTGCTCGCCACTTCCTCTATCAGGTGCTCTGCGCGAAGTATGACGAGCTGCGCGAGATGGGTCACGAAGGCACTCAAAAGAACCTCAATGCCGGCCTAATCAAATCCGTGCTCCTCCAGGTACCAGGCCTGGACGAGCAGCAGCGCATCGCAGAGGGGCTGGAGACGATCGACGAGCGGCGGCGCCATGAGGGCGATTACGTGAACCAGCTCGTCACGGCGAAGGCTGCCCTCATGTCCGTCCTTCTCAGCGGTGAGGTTCGCGTAGTACCCGAGGAGGCTGCCGAGTGAAGAACACTGGCAAGCCCTACGAAGCGTTGACCGAGCAGGTCTTCACGCGTCTGCTCGACCAGCACAGGGTTTGCGCCCAGGTCGAACGCGACGTCGTGCTCGAGGGGCGTTCGACGAAGCACCAGATTGACGTCATGTTCGAGTTTGTCGTCGGTCCGGCAAGCTACAGGACGATCATCCAGTGCAAGGATTGGGGCTCCGCGGTGAAGCAGGAGCAGGTGCTCGCGTTCGTCAGCGTGCTCCAGGACGTTCCCGGCCAGCCGAGGGGCATCATGGTCTCGAGGTCCGGCTTCCAGGAAGGTGCACGCAGAGTCGCCGACCACCACGGCATCAAGCTATATGAGCTGCGTGATGCTCGTGACGAAGACTGGGACGGGCTGATTCGCACGGTACAAATCGAAGGCATTCTCCTGGCTCCGGAGTTCCGGTCGGTCGCCTTCAACTTCGATGTCGAATGGTTCCGCGAGCGCGCGCTGGCACTCGGCATCCCGAAGGGCACCACCTTCAACACCCGAACGATCCCCGGTGTTCACCAGATCGTCCTCGAGTCGGGAAGAGCGTGTGACATACGGACGCTCACCCGGGCTGCCATCCCGGACGAGGCGTGTGATTGGCGAAGCTTCGAGGTGTCGTTCGAGGAGGCTGTGCTCGTCGAAACGCCAGACCTTCCGCTGCCACAGCTCCGTGCGATCGGGGCAAGGGGAGAAGTCAGACTGCGAGAGATCCGCTCGCACTTCGAGCTTCGGCTGGATCACTTGGTCGCGTACTGTTTTCGCGACGTGCTCGGGGGTGACCACCGGTTCCTGAGGGCTGATGGCTCCCCTGTTCACGATCCGGCGGATGCTGACGAGGTCTCGCCGTGAGGTTCACCAACGCCGGCCGCGACTGGAACGAGATCAACCTCTCGGAGAACCCGGCCGTCGAACTGCTGGAGAAGCTCGGCTTCGTCAGCGTCGCGCCCGAGGTGCTCGAGGTCGAGCGCGAGACCCTCAAGGAGACGGTCCTCGTTGGCCAGCTCGCGAAGGCGCTCAAGAAGCTCAACCCTTGGATCTCTGACGACAACGCAAAGAAGGTCGCCCGCTCGGTCGCGAACGTCCCGGCGGCGAGCCTGATCGAGGCGAGCGAGAAGGTCTACACCACCCTCACGTACGGTGTCGGCGTCGAGCAGGACGGGCAGCCCACGCGGAACGTTCGCTTCTTCGACTTCGAGCGGCCGACGAACAACGAGTGGATCGTGACCCGGCAGTACACGGTCAAAGGAGTGAAGAAGCACTGCCGGCCCGACATCGTCGTCTTGGTGAACGGCATCCCGCTCGTCATTATCGAGTGCAAGAGCCCGACCCTTGGTGAGGGGTGGAAGCTCGAGGCGATCGATCAACTCACCCGGTACCAGGAGCAGGACGACAAGTATCGCGAGCTTGGGATTCCAAGGCTCTTCGAGACCGCTCAGGTGCTCGTCGCCACCTGCGGTCAGGCGGCGGCCTACGGCACGACGACGACGCCACATCGGTTCTTCGCGGAGTGGAAGACGCCGTGGCCGCTGACGACGCCGCGTCTTCGGGACCTGCTCGGCCGAGAGCCGACGATTCAGGACGTGACGCTCGCTGGACTGCTTGCGCCCGCGAACCTGCTCGACCTCATGCGGAACTTCGTGGTGTTCGAGCGCGACGCCGCGACCGGCCGCACCATCCGGAAGCTCTGCCGGTACCAGCAGTTCATGGCCGTGAACAAGGCCATCGAGCGAGCTGGCAAGGCCAAGACCGCGAGTGATCGCGGCGGCGTCGTCTGGCACACGCAGGGCTCGGGCAAGAGCCTCACGATGCTCTGGCTCGCCCTGAAGCTGCGGCGCGATCCCCTCCACGAGAACCCGACGCTCGTGATCGTCACCGACCGGAAGGATCTCGACGAGCAGATCGCGAAGACGTTCGTCGCGTGTGGGTTCCCGAACCCGGAGCAGGCCGAGAGCGTCCGCGATCTTCGCGCTCTCCTCTCGGGACCAGCGGGCAAAACCATCCTCACGACGGTGCAGAAGTTTCAGGAGCTGGCCAGCCCCGGGAACGGAGGAAAGAAGCGGGCTGGGCGGGAAGAGTTCCCGACCCTGAACGAGGCGACGAACATCTTCGTGCTCACCGACGAGGCGCACCGGACCCAATACGGCGGGCTGGCGGCAAACATGCGTCGGGCTCTGCCGAACGCGGCCTTCTTTGGGTTCACGGGCACGCCGATCGACAAGAACGACCGCTCGACCCTCTCGACCTTCGGCCCGTACATCGACACGTACACGATCGAGCAGGCCGTCGCCGATGGCGCGACAGTGCCCATCTTCTATGAAGGTCGGCTCGCCGAGCTTCGCATCGTCGGCAGCACGCTCGACGCCCTCTTCGATCGCATCTTCGCGGATCGAAGCAAGGAGGAGCGGGAGGCCATCAAGAAGAAGTACAGCCCGGAGCAGACCCTCGCCGGAGCCCCGAAGCGAGTCGAGACCATCGCCCTCGACATCATCGACCACTACACGAAGTTCATCGGCCCCAACGGATTCAAGGCGCAGATCGTAGGCTGCACGCGAGAGATCGCCGTCCTCTACAAGGAAGCGCTCGACCGGCTGAACGGCCCGCAGTCGGCGGTGATCATCTCGGGCTCGAACAAGGATGCCGAGCATCTCGTACGCCACCACACGAGCGAGGAGCAGCGCAAGGAGCTGATCAATCGGTTCCTGAAGAAGGACGACCCGCTCAAGATCCTGGTGGTCTGCGACATGCTGCTCACCGGCTTCGATGCGCCGGTCGAGCAGGTGATGTACCTCGACTCGCCGCTCAAGGAGCACACGCTCCTCCAGGCCATCGCCCGCGTGAACCGCACGGCCGACGGCAAGACCTTCGGCCTCATCGTCGACTACTGGGGCGTGTCCGAGGCCCTGACCGAGGCCCTGGCCATCTTCGCCCCGTCCGACGTGACGGCAGCGATGACCCCAAAGCTCGACGAGCTGCCCCGGCTCCAGGCTCGTCACGCCAACGCCCTTCGCTTCTTCATTCGGGTGAAGGACAAGGACGACCTCGACGCCTGCGTCGCCGTGCTGGAAGCCGAGGATGTCCGCGCGCAGTTCGACGACGCGTTCAAGAAGTTTGGGCAGAGCCTCGACATGATGCTGCCTGACCCGAAGGCGCTGCCCTACGTCGGCGACGCCCGCTGGCTCGGGAAGATCCGGCAGGTCGCCGCCGCCACGTACCGCGACGACAAGATCGACATCTCCGACTGCGGCGCCAAGGTTCGCAAGCTCATCGAGGAGGCCGTCTCGGCGGACGGCATCCAGATCCTCGTGAAGCAGGTGTCGCTCTTCACCCCGGAGTTCGAGGAGAAGCTCAAGGCGCTGAAGTCCAAGGAGGCGCAAGCGAGCGAGATGGAGCACGCCATCCACCACGAGATCCACGTGAAGCTCGAGGAGAACCCGGTGTTCTACACCTCGCTGCGGGAACGGCTCGAGCAGCTCATCGAGGACCGGAAGGCGAAGCGGATCGACGCGGCGGAGCAGCTCAAGCTCTTCGAGGATTTGAGAAAGGAGCTGCGAGGACACGCCGACGCGGCCCAGAGCGCAGGCCTCTCGGAGACCGGCTTCGCGATCTACGGCGTTCTCGCCGAGCCGAAGCCGCTCGGCGTCGCGGAGCCTCGTGCCGCCTACGGCGCCATCGACGACGCGAAGCGGGAGCTGGCCTCACTGCTCGAGGAGCAACTCGAGCCGCAGGTCACGATCGTGGACTGGACCCGGAAGGACGACGTGCAGCGCGAGATGCGCAAGCGGATCAAGCGGCAGCTTCGTGCAGCGGGATACAAGGACGACAAGATCGAGACGATGGCGGAGAGCATCGTGGATCTCCTGAAGCGCCGGAGGGCCAGGTGATCGAGCGCTCCGCCGTGACTTGGGGTTCGACGGAGATCCCCTACCGGATCCGGCGAAGTGCCCGGCGTGCGACGGTCTCACTCGCGATCGAGCCGGGCGCCGGGCTGCTCGTGACCGCTCCCGCGACGACCCCTCTTTCGAAGCTCGATGCGGTCGTGAGGTCGAGGGCGCCCTGGGTGACGAAGCGTCTACGAAGGCACGCGCCCACCGCGACCGCCAAGGAGTTCGTCTCCGGCGAGACGTTCTTCTACCTCGGGCGGCAGCACCGGCTGGATGTGCACCGCGGGGATGACGTGGCCCCGCTTCACCTGCTCGACGGACGACTCACGGTGGTGGTTCCTCACGGCGTTCCGTCGGAGCACACGTCCGGGTACGTCCGGGCCGCGCTCACCGACTGGTACCAGCGGCGGGCCCGGGCATTCATCCCTGACAGGGTCCGCCACGTTGCGGCCAAGCTTGGGGTGTCGTCGTTGGACGTCGTCATCGCGGATCAGTCGAAGCGCTGGGGAAGCTGCTCAGCGGGGGTCGTCCGGATCAACTGGCGTGTGATGCAGGCGCCGAAGCGGCTCGTCGAGTACGTGCTCGCGCACGAGGCCACCCACCTCATCCACGAACATCATGGGCCGCGGTTCTGGGCGGCACTCGGCCGGCTGATGCCGGACTACGAGGTGAGGAAGGCCAAGCTCCGCGAGCTGGGCGAGCGCTTCCTGTGGTGACGGAGATGCCGAGAATTCGGGCCCAGGTACCGCAGGATCTTCCGTGGCACGTCATACGACCGGAAGGGCTTCTCCGTGGACGACGAGAATCATTATCGAGCGGTTTTGCGGCTAGCCGCTGATGTCCCGGAGGAGGCGCTTCAACGTGCCTCGGGGGAGGCGGCGGGTTTCATCGATCAGCCGATGACGATCACCTTGCTCGGGGAAGGTCACGAGGTCGAGCAGCAGCACGCCGAGCCCGTCGGCGAGCGTTTGCAAGCTTTGGATCGTCGGTCGGACCAACCCGCGCTCGATGCTCGAGAGGTGCACCTTCGAGACGCCGCACTCGTACGCGAGCCGCTCGAGGGTCAGCCCGTTCTCCGCACGTAGCTGGGCGATCCGCTTTCCGACTGCAAGCGCCAGGGGATCGACCTCGGACCGCCGCGGCATGCCGCCGTTGACGGTAGGCGCCGGAGGTCGAACACTAGTTTGTCATGGCAAACCACGGGACCCTGTCGGTGACATTGAGCTTGATCGGGGTGATGGTGCTCGGAGGATGCGCCGACAAGGCCGAGCCCGACCTCAAGCGCTGCGAGGAGCTGGAGCAGCAGCAAAAGTACGACGAAGCGATCGAAGCTTGTCAGCTCTCGGTCTCCCACGATCCCGAGAGCGCGGCGGGGAAGAAGGCGCAGGCGAAGATCCCCGTCCTGGAGACCGCCAGGAAGAAGCTCGCGGACGAGAAGGCTGACGCACTCGACGCGCAGGCGAGCCGAGCGAAAGCGGCCCTCGAGAAACTGAAGGGACAGGCGAACGACGCCACTGACATGCAGAAGAAGATTGAGGAGTGCCTCGCCGCCGAGAAGGGCACCCCCAAGTTCGACGAGTGCAAAGAGAGGCTTGAGAAGGACCTCGAGAAGCAGAAGGCTGCCTTTGACAGCCGTCCCTAATTTTCGCCGGTGGCTGCCTCGTCAGCGCGACGAGCGGACACATCCAAAAGCGAGCCGGCGGCTGTCGCCGACCGTCACGACAATCGGAATCCAGGGTCGAAGCGCCGTGAGGGCGGCTGCCATCGGTTGAAGCTCCGCCACGAGGAGCACGGCCGCCATCCCAAAGGTGACGCTCACCGACACGCGTTCCCCGGTTGGTACGACGACGATGGCCAGATCGATCCCGTGAAGATGCTGCGCATCTTCGATGAGATGCCGAACAGTTCCAAGCCGCCGACCCAGAAGATCTCGATGCACCCCGCCAAGACTTGGGATCAGGCGCACGGTGCTTCCTCGGCAGGCGCGTCGACGAAGACGACGGCTGGTTCGTCGTCCGCATCGACCACCAAGAACGGCGTGCCGTCCGCCGGCTTCGTGGTCACGAGCGAGGCAGCCTCCGGCAGGACGGCGTTCATGATGGCGACCAGACCGGCCAGATCGAGGGGAATCACGATCGCCGCGCTCCTGGCCGCCGCGGCCGGCACCACGAACTCCACCCCCGCCCCCTGCTCGAGGCACGCCTTCCCAAATTCCCCCGCCAGGTCGGCGATGATGAACCCCAACTCGGTGGGCTCGACGCCCAAAGCCACGGCGATCAAGAATAACGAGTGCACTCGTCCCTGGTGATCGCGAACGAGTGCCTCATGTGAGGGCAGCGGTTCGAGGAGGCTCCTGCGCGTGACCTGGGCCCAGTAACGACCGGTTTCGAGAGAGCCCGGGCGCTTCACGCCGACCCCATGATCTCGCCGGCTTGCTCGGGCGCTGCGACCCCCAATTCAGGGACGGCCAGCGCCCGATGAAGGGTGCTCGCTCCAACCCCTAGCTCAGCGGCGATCCTCCGGATGCTCATGCCGGCTCGCTGGAGCCGACGAGCCCGGACAACATCGACGTAGACGGGTGGACGTCCGAGCCTAGCGCCGCGACGACGCGCGGCCATCAATCCCTGGATCGTTCTATCCCGACAGAGATCGGCCTCGAGCTGAGCCACAGCGGCGACAACGTGGAAGCAGAAGCGACCGGCGGGCGTGCTCGTGTCAATGCCGTCGCTGAGGCTGATGAAGTCCACGTTTCGGCAGCGAAAGTCGTCCAGCGTTTGGACGAGGTGGCGGACGCTACGGGCCCATCTGTCGAAGCGGACCACCGCGACGGCGTGCACGCGCCCGCGCTGCACATCGCCCATGAGACGATCAAGCTCAGGGCGACGATCGCGCCGGCCGCTCTGGCCGTGATCGACGTACTCACCCACGACCTCCCAGGCCCGCTGCTGGGCCAGGAGGCGGAGCTGCTCGATCTGAGCCTCCGGATGCTGGTCGAGGGTCGAGCATCGGGCGTAGAGCCCGACCCGGGTGGGCGTGTTCCGAAGATGGTGGTTCACGACTTCGGGTACGCGCGGATGCGACCGAAAATGAACCTTGATCGGATCCGCCGGGCCGCGGCACCTTTCGAGGAGCCGAGCGAAGCCCTCACCCAGGACCCGCACCCGGCAAGTTGAGTAACTCGCGCGGTTGCCCAGAACTCTAGGGCCACGGGATCTTTGGATCCTCGGCGATGCTCAACCGGACACGGGCATCGAGGGCGGACGCGTTGTCGGCGGGAAGGACATCTCGGGCGATCTCGACGACGCGCTCGACGAGGAGTCCGAACGCTCGGCGGGCTTGCGGGTGGTCGGGGCCGAGCGGCGGCGGACCGAGTTTGCGGCGCTCGACGATCAGCACCTCGGCCAGGCGCTTCATGAGCCTGACCTCCCGCGTGATCGCACGCCCATCCTCCATGAGGTCGAAGGCCTCCGGATGCTCGGCCATGAAGGCAAGGGTCGCCGCTGCACGGGCCATCTCCTGTTGGATCACTCTGAGTAGCTCGACGGTGTCGTCGTGACGCTGCATGGCGGCGACGAGCGGGTGCTCGCGAGCGACGTTCACTTCGTTGGGGGATCGCTGCACGGTCTCCTCCGGAGTTTTCGGAAAAAAAGATGTGCTGAGCCGTGGCCGATCGCACGCCGGTTGAACGCGCCTCGGAACTCAAGAGAGGAACTCCTCGAAGTCTTCGACCGACGGGTCGGCCGGCTGCCTAGCCGTCGGACGCGCGCGGGTTGGCCGAGCGTCGTGGTCGGGCAGCGTGTCGGCCCAGGGCGTCCGCACGACATCGTCCGGCTCCGTCGGAGGAAAGCCCGGCGAGTCGGGGATGTCCACGAGCCGGTCAACGAAGCGACGGGCGAACCTACGCAGGTGGCTGTGCCCGGATGGATCATCAGAACCCAGACACGGCAGGTGCATGCGCTCCAGCTCCCGACGCCTATCTGCAAACGTCCGGGCGGAAAGCCCGAGGGTCCGCTGGACTTCCTCATCCGACATCCTCCCGCGGAGGAGGTGCAGGAAGCCAAGTGCGGCGATCGTGGTGCCGGCGAGCGGCCTGCCCCGTCGGCCAAGAGGAGTGCGCCCTGCGGCTGCACTCAACTCCCGCGCCAGGGCTACGGCGTCGGTGCCATCCACGTCCTCGAGCGCCGCCAGCTCGATCAACCTTAGCTTGGCGGCCTGGGCTCCGAGTACGTAGGCGCCCACCTCGTCACGTCCGATCCACCGCAGGTTCGGCAGCTTGCCAGCCGGAAGAGCGGCGAGGTCGCGAACCGCTCGCGCGTTCTTGAGCGTGACCTCGAACCGGAGTACCGAGCCCGCCTCCTCGGCGAGGCGCTCGCGAAGTTCCGCCGATGCAGCGGCGAACTCACCCTGCTGCCGCTTCAGTTGTCTGATGCGACCGAGGATCTCAGCTCTCTTGTCGTAGAGCTGAACCCGGACCGCGGAACCATCCCACTGAAGCCCGGTGGTCGGGTGATTCCAGCGCTGCGGCGGGTTGCCCCTCCGGCTTCGGGCTGCGAGAGCGTCGAGGACGGCGGGGATCGTCGTCACGGGTAGGTCCACCGCAAACGCGATCCGTCGGACGCCCCAGCTCGTTTGGAGCAAACCCTCCCATGTCTCGGCCGAGCCTCGCGTCTTCTGAGGTGGCAAGCTGAACAGGATGTTGAGGATGGGGGACACCGTCCGACCGAGGTCAACGTCCCAGAGCGCCCGGAGCGGATAGTTGCAGGAGTAGCCGTTGGCGAGCCTGGGGATGCTGAGCTTGATCTCTACGTCACGGGTTTCCGGGCAAGACATGACGACGAACCCGGGACCGGGAGCGAAGTGCCAAGCGCGAGTGGCACCGGTAGGGTCCGTTCGCATCCGAACGAACCCCCGGTCCTGGATCTTCAGCGGATCCTTGAAGCGTGCCGTCAGCAACACGTCGTCAATCACTGCCCGTCCCTCTCCGTATGGGGATCCTCGAAACCCGACCGAGGGGGCGGTCGCCTAGCTGTCATCCGCATTTGCGGATGGAGCGCCAGTGGATATGAGGCTCCTCGAGTCACTCGGCCTCCGGCAGGGCATCGTCGAGCAGCTCGACGATGAGGTCCGAAAGGCCGACAGCGGTCTCCCGATCGATGAGGAGGTGTCGCAGGCGACGGTAGAGCTGCGGCGGCATCCTGACGCGGACGTGCCGAGCGCGGCGGTTGTTGTCGTTGGTCTCGTTGGTCTTGCTGTGCGCGGTGGTCATGCCGTACCGCGCGTACAAGACAACTATTGGCTGCCCTACCGGCTAAGGACCGCCAGCGCCTCGCGGATCGCCGATGCGATCGGCGCCGAGTCCGCAGCATCGCCGAGCTGGTCCAACGCCGCCGTGGCCTCCTTCGGCTTGAAGCCCATGTTCGTCAGAGCGCTCACCAACGCGGGCCGACCCGTCATTCCCGCCGTGCGGCGTGTGGAGTTTGTAGGTGGGCTGGCGAGTTTGATGGGACGGGTGATCCCATGCGAGCGGCGAAGCACCTCGGCGAGAAGAAAGGAGCGGAAGGCTGCTCGCAGGGCTCCGCGCGTGCGACCTCCTTGAACAAGGCATTTCACTCGACCTGCCAAGGCCGGCGGCTCCCAAGTGATCGCCGTCGGGCCGAAGGCCTTCGTCTCCGGCCACCACGAGACTTCCCAGACGACGTTCGTCACCGCACCGAGCCCGAGGTTTCCAAGTCGGTTGCGCACGTCGATCAAGATCCCGACGTGATGCGTGGCGACCTCTGCCTCGCGAGCGGTGAAATCAGCCGCGATGTCCGGGGGCAGTTCGGCGATCGTCTCGGCGACGATGGTCGAGAGGTCGCCGGCTCCCACGTGGGCTTCGTCGTCGCGATAGGTTGGCACTGGCTCAGCGGGGCCGTCGTCCTGAAGCTCCACGTGCTTGGTGTCGCTGGTGACCCGAACCCTCACCTTGCGGCCGAGAAAGAACAGCGTCGTCACGTGCCCGGTGGCGTCGGCCACCAGCGGAGCCTTGGCGACGACATCTCGAGGAGGCGGGGGCGGACGATGCGTCCCGGTCACCTTCTGGATCGCCGCATCGACAGTCTTGGCCTTGCCCGCGGCGAGCAACTCGGCCACCGGACCTCGGTGCCGCTCGGGGAGCCGAGCGAGGGCGCAGAGCTGGCGGTGGTTGTCCGCGATCGGCGAGTCGGACAAGAGGCCGAACACCTCGTCCCCGAGAGCCGTAGCGATCTGGACCCGCTGCTCGATCATCCGCCGGCCGGAGCGCGAGCTGGCGTTCTCGGCAGCGAACGAAACATGCTTCGCTTGCTGGCCTTGCCGTGCTCGGCCGCCAGCGACGCCGGCTCGCGTCTCGGGATGCAGCTCGAGGTACAGCTCCTTCTGACGCTTTTCCGCGCGAGCCCGCTCGAGCACGGTCAGGTCGCGCCGCTCGAGGTTCTCGTCGATCTCGTCCAGCTCGAGTTGTTTGGGATCGCCCTCAGCGAGCAGGGCATCGATCGTCGGGCGCCCGTCGGCCTCGTGGGAAAGGTAGCGATGGAGCCCTGTGACCAGGACGTACGGCTGGCCCTCCTGATCGGTGGGGCGGCGGGCGACTCGGATCGGGCTGAGGAGCCCGCGACGCCGGATGGACCGCATCATCGACTCGACCAGCCGGCCGTTCGCTCGACGGCGCCGATCCTCGGGGACGTAGATGTCGCCGAGCGGGATGGCCAAGACGATGCGGTCCTGTTGAGCGGACGGCGTGTCGGACTTCCCGCGGCATGACGCAACCAGTTCCGCTCCACGACGACGAAGGAACGCTTCCCATGCAGGCACAGGCTGCCGCGGAGAAGGGCTTGGGAGCAGACCGCTTCCTTGCATGGCGACGACCGCATCCAGAGCTGCGCGAAACCGTTGAGCGGCGAGGGTCAGGGCGTCGGCCTCCGAGGGAAGCTCGCCTTCGCCGTTCCCTGTGGCGACTCTATCGACGGCGGCCTCGACGAAGGCGACGCCAACATCTCGAATCGGAGGCGGCGCGACCTGGAAAAACGAACACGCGACGGCCTCGTCCAGCAGACGGACGACAGCCTCTTCCAGCACGGCCTCGTGCTGGCGCTCATGGGCATCAGACATGATGTACCTCGACGGAAATGCCGGACCAGGCCGGCTACCTGCGGTCTGAGTTCGACCTCGGTAGTTCGTCGAGAGCGCCACGCGGGCGTTCGGGTCGGGCCGTTCGAGAAGGCATCGTTCCTATTTCATTCACCGCGGGATCGACTCGTTGCGGCCACGGGCGAAAAAAGATCGCGCCGAGGTTCATCCGGCCGCCAACGCGGTCGTACAAAAAGTCGTCGCGTTGTCGATTTCGACCGAATCGACCCGCGCGCCGGTGTTTGTGAGGCTCCGGGCTCACGCATCGGGCCCGGAAAGAGATCGAGATGAAGAAGCACCATCGACCTGCTGCCACGACCGAGAACACCCCGGACCTCGCAACCGTCGCTCTGCCCAAGGGCAGGTTCTGGCTCACGATCCCCGCGGCTGAGAATTTCACCCCCGAAGAGCGCGCGCTGTTCGAGAGCGGGCGGTACCCGTTCACGGTCTGCGAGCACACGCCTGAGCACGAGACCTTCTTGGACTTCCTGGTCGAGCAAGGGGTGGCTGAGTGGTGTCGGGACCTCGATGCGAGCGCGGCGGGGTCGTCCGACGACTCGAAGGGAGACCGCTGATGCACTCCCTTCACAATCTTAGGGTCGTGGCCTACGCCAGGTTCTCCTCGGACAACCAGAGGGACACGAGCATCGACGATCAAGTGAGGCTGTGTCGGGAGTTCCTCGACCAGCGGGGCGTCGGCACGGACCCCAAGATCCTCACCGACTACGCCGCCTCCGGAAGGACCCTCGCCCGCGAGGGCTTCGACGAGCTGCTGCGCCTCGTTCAGTCGCGGGCGATCGATGTCGTCGTCACCGAGAGCGGCGATCGGCTCACCCGTGATCTCGGTGATGCCGACCGGTTGTGGAAGCTCTGCGAGTTCTTTGGGGTGCGCCTGATCCTCATCAGCGACGGCATCGACTCGGCCCAGGACGGGGCCCGCATGGCCTACAGGTTCAGGGCCGTGATGGCGGACGAGTACCTCGTGGACCTCGGGAAAAAGACGCTCCGTGGTCTGAGGGGTGCAGCCCGGCGCGGGCTCAGCACGGGCGGCCTGCCGTTCGGGTACAAGTCGTCGCCGATTTGGACGGGGGGACGCGAGCCCGACGGCTTCCGGATCGAGATCGATGAGGAAAAGGCGGCCATCGTCGTCCGCATCTTCAGGTTGTACGGGGCGGGGCACTCGCTGCTGTCGATCGCGAGCGTCCTCAACAAGGAGGGCGTTCCACCGCCGCGGTTCGCGATGACTGGGGAAGGGCGCGCCTCCCAGTTCTGGCGGAAGACGACGCTCCGGGAGATCATCCGCAACGCCGCTTACGTGGGGAAGTGGAGCTTCGGCACGAAGCAGTGGCGCAAGGATCCCTTCACTCGAAAGCGAAAGTACGTCCGCCGGGCCAACGAGGAGGTGCATCGGGATGAACGGCCCCAGCTCCGGATCGTTCCGCAGGATCTTTGGGATGCGGTTCGAGAACGCCGCGAGTTGGTGGCGGCGAACTACTCCGGGCGCAGCAACGGTGCCCCGGGGCGTCGAACCGCTCACCCCTTCTCGGGCTTGCTCCACTGCGGCGTCTGCGGGACCCGGATGGTGGATGTCGGCGGTGGCACCGCTCGACACTACCGGTGTGCGGCTGCGATCAACGGCGGCAGTTGCTCGAACCGCCAGACGGTCCGCGAGGATGCGCTCATCTCCAGCGCCATCGCCGAGCTGAAGCGGATCATGTTCACCACGAAGCTTCACGAGCAGCTCAAGGAGAAGGCCGAGCATCGACTCCGGAGTCTTCGTGGTGAATCGCTGGCCGAAGAACGCCGCCTCGTAGCCCACGTGGCTCACCTCAAGGCGGAGGTCGATCGCGTCGTCGCGTTCATCCGCTCGATGCCGGCGACGTCGGCGTCCGCCATGGACACGCTTCGCTCGTCCCTCGAGCAGGCCACGCAGCAACATCAAGAGGCCCAACGGCGCCTCGAGCAGCTCCGTCACATCGGGAGCCACGATGTGCGCGTCCCCACCTTGGAGGAGCTGATGAAGATCGTCCTCGACGTCGAGGCCCGCATGAAGGGCGACCCCACCGCGGCCCGCGAAGCGCTGAGGAAGATGCTTCGGGACGGTCGCCTGGAGATGCACCCGCTCCCCGGTGGGGGCTACAAGGCGAAGAGCATGATCCTCATGCTCGACCTGCCACATGGAAGCACGAAGCCCCGGGGAGGCGGACCTTCCGGGGCTTCAGGCTTCGTCGGAAACGATGGTTGCGCGGGCAGGATTTGAACCTACGACCTTCGGGTTATGAGCCCGACGAGCTACCAGGCTGCTCCACCGCGCGAGAGGCACTCTAGTCGGCGCGCCGGTCTTGTCAACGGGTTCGTTCTGTCGCGCGAAACGGGCCGTTCGGAGGCCCGGTGCCTCTCGCTCTCTCCTCTCTCGCTCTGCCTCTCGTGCCCCGCCCGTTCGACCCGCCACTCGGCCGCGCGGAATGAGCCCCGCGGCCGCGGCGTAGCTGGCCTCCGTGAGAGCTCCGTCACGCGCGACGACGCGCTGGGTCCCGCTGGCGCTGCTGCTCATCGCGAGCTGCGCCAGACCGCTGGAGCCGCTGCGTCCGTCCGTCGCGCTCGACGGCGACGCCAACGAAGACCCGCCGCTCGGCGACTCGGGCATCGACTGGGGGGCGAAGCTGTTTCCTCCCAAGCCGGCCGCCGATCCCGCGCCCGCTGCCGCCGATCCCGCGAGCGCTGCCGCAACGCCCGCGCCCACGCCTACGCCTTCGCCCGCGCTCGACCCTCCGCTGCCGCCGCCCCACTTCGAGCCCTCGGATCTCCCTGTCTCCGACTCGTCAACACCGATCGAGGCTCGCTCTCTCTCGGAGGTGTGCGCAGCGTTCATGGCGGTCCCGCCTGTCGCGTCTCGCGAGGGGGTGCCGGGCAAGCCACGATCGTGCAAGCCGCTCACGCTCTCGACGCCGTTCACTCCGACCCAGCAGTACCTCGGGGTCTCGGCGCTGCGTCTGTTCGACGGGACCGCGGCGTTCTCGCAGCTCTATGTGCAGACGCCCTCGGGGCTCGCGGCGCTCCCGGTCGGGTGGGACGTCGTCGATCCCGACGACCCTGGCTGTCCGTCGATGGTGCGGCTCGCGGGGGTCGAGCAGCTGCGGGTGGAGAGGGGCATGCTGGTCGTGGTCGCCCTCGGGGAGGACTCGACGTGGGTCGATCCGATCAATGAGCAGGATGGCGGGCGGCGCACGCGCCTCACGCCTCAGGTGGTGCTGGCCGATCTCGACGGCGACGTGCTGCACACGCGGGTGTTCCAGCCTCGGATGTTCGGCGGCGCAGACCTCGGCGAGAAGGTGCAGCCCGCCCCGACCGAGGTGCCCTGGCACCGCCTCGACTGGTCGGGGCGTCGCGGCTTCTCTGTCTCTGCACGCGGCACGCTGCTCGGCGTCCTAGCACCTTGACGACAGACGGCGCGGCCGCGCGCCATCGCATCCGTGTTACTCGACCCTTGCGGCCGGTCTCCACGACGGCGAGCGACTCGGGGGGAGAGACGACGTGTCCGACCAGCGCTTCACGACCCACACACTCGACGCGGCCCAGTCGGTCGCGGTGCTCGACGGCCTGATCTTGGTCTGGGTGCGCGCGGTCCCGAGCGCGGCGAGCGTGCACGCGCTGCGCACCCACATCCAAGCGGCGCGCCCTGCGCCGTGGGGGGTCGTCCACTTCTTCGAGCTCGAGCGGGTGGGCCTGCCGGACGAACCGACCCGCTCCGCGTATGCAGAGCTGACGCGCGACGCGAAGGCGAGCGGCCGCTGCACGGCGCTGGTCACCGAGCGGCTGCTCATGCAGTCCATCGTCCGCTCGGTGGTCAGCGGGCTCAGGCTGCTCACGCGCCACCAGGGGCAGATCGAGACCTTCCCCAGCCTCGCCGCGGCGCTGCCCTGGCTCGAGACGCAACGGCCAACCAGCCGCGCGCGGCTCGAGCCCGAGGCCCTGCCGGCCGCGCTCGAGGCCCTGCGCGCGGCGCAGGTCTGAGGCTCAGCTCTCCTCGGCGCCGTGCTTCTCCATCCACCGCCTGAGCTTGCTGCGATGGATGCCGAGCGCGCGCGCGGCCACCGAGACGTTGGCCGCCGAGACCTGCAGCGCGAGGCGGATGTCCTCATCCTTGGGCTCCTCCGCCGCGGCCGTCGCGGCGTCTGTCTCGAGCGGCTCCTCCTTGGGCAGGTGCTCTGCGCCGAGCTGGTCGTGGCCGTCGACCTCGGCGGTGACGGCGCAGGCCTCGACCGTGCGTAGCAGCTCGCGCACGTTGCCCGGCCAGCGCAGGGTGAGCGCGCGCTCGACGAAGCCGAGGCTGGGGCGCACCGCGGAGCCCGCGCGTCGCAGCTCGAGCTCGATCAAGAAGGGGATCTCGTAGCGGCGGGCGGCGAGCGGCGGCAGCTCGAGCATCGGCGTGGCGATGCGATGAAAGAGGTCCTCGCGAAAGCGCTTGCTCGCGACGTCGCTGCGCAGGTCCTTCATGGTGGCGAAGCAGACGCGCACCTCGGCGCGGCGCGGGCGCACGTCGCCCACCGCGAAGAACTCGCGCGTCTCGAGGAAGCGCAGCAGCTTGGCCTGCACCCCGGGCTCGAGCTCGGCCACCTCGTCGAGGAACAGGGTGCCCCCGTCGGCGGCCTGCACGTGGCCGATGGCGTCTTGCTCGGCGCCTGTGAACGCGCCCTTCTTGGCCCCGAACAGCAGCCGCTCCGCGATCGCGGGCGCGATCGTGGCGCAGTTGATCGCCACGAACGGGCCGGCCCCCTGGCTCTCGTGAAAGGCGCGCGCGAGCAGCTCCTTGCCGGTCCCGCTCGCGCCGAGCACGAGCAGCTGCCCGAGGCGCCCGTAGGCCTGCGCGCGCCGGATCAGGTCCCCGAGCGCGGGGCCCTGCACCTGCTCGCCGCGCACGTGGGTCGGCGCGTCGGCGAACTTGCGCCCGTCCCTCACGGCGACGAACAGCGTGCGCCCCGCGCGCACGACGGCGCCCTCGTCGAGCTCGCGCTTGCCTGTCACGCGCTGGCCGTCCACGAACGTGCCGTTGCGGCTGCCGAGGTCTTCGAGCACGAGCTGCCGTGGGCCGCTCAGGCCGAAGTGATCGCGGCTCATCTGGTCATCGACCAGGCCGAGCTCGCCCAGCCGATCACGCCCGACCTTGCCCGGCGAGACGACCACCGACAGCGCGCCCTGGAGTAGACCGCGACCAGCGCAGGCCGCTCAGGGTCCCCGTGGTGCGGTTCGTCGCTGACGATGGGCGCGGTGCGCGTTCGACTCATCATGGTTGGTCGCGCCTGGAGCAACCGGTCCCCTCCGCCGACCGGGAGCGGTATGTTACGTCCCGTGAGGGTCGCGTGTCTGCCGGAGGCCGATCTCGGCGACCGCTTCGAGTGGCTGGCCCACCTCGGGAGCGGCGGGTACGGCCGCGTCGATCTGGCGTTCGACAGGGTCCGGGGGCAGCGCGTCGCGCTCAAGCGGCTGCGCGCCGAGCACCCCGATCCGAGCCAGCTGAAGCGAGAGTTCCGCGTGCTGCGCGATCTCGCCCACAAGAACCTGGTGACGATGCTCGAGCTGGTCCTCGAGCCGACGCTCGAGTGCATCGTCCTCGAGTACGTCGAGGGCAGCGATCTGCTCCGCTACCTCGGGGTTGGCGCGGCTCCCTCGCAGACCCACACCCGGACGGCCCTGGTGAGCGAGGCGGCAGCAGCCGAGCCGCACTCGAGCCCGGGGCGCTGCGACAGGGGCGCGCTGGTCGCCTGCCTGTCGCAGCTGGTCGACGCGCTCGAGCTGCTCGAGCGCCACGGCTGGGTGCACGGCGACCTCAAGCCCGAGAACGTGCTGGTCGACGCCGAGGGTCGCGTCGTGGTGCTCGACTTCGGCATCGCGCGGCTCGCCGGCAGCAAGCCTGCGCGCGCCGTGGGCACGCTCGCGTACATGGCGCCCGAGCAGATCGACGCGTCGGACGCGCTCACGTCCGCGGTCGACCGCTACGCGCTGGGCGTCCTCTTGTACCGGGCGCTGTCGGGCGTGCTGCCGTTCGTGGGCTCCGCCAGCGAGGTGCGCGCGCAGCAGCGCTCCGGCGCGCCCGCCCTCGGGGCCGGCACCCTCGAGCAGCTCTGCCGCGAGCTGATGTCCGAGGACCCGACGCGCCGCCCGACCTTCGCGCGCGTGCGAGCGGCGCTGGGCGCCGAGCCGCGCGTGCCCGTCGCGACGGCGTCGAGCTCGGGGCTGCACCCGCGCCTGCCAGCGCCGTTCGTCGGTCGAGGTCGCGAGCTCGAGCGCGCCATGGCCGCGCTCCACGCCTCCACCGCGCCGATCCTGACGGTGGTCGCGGGACCCGGCCTCGGCAAGACCACCCTCCTCGATCGCCTGGTGGCCGCGAGCGGGCGGCGCGCGCTCCGCTCGCGCTGCTACGCCAACGAGTCGATCCGCTGGAACGCGATCGACGGGCTGCTCGACAGCCTGCTCGCGGGCGGCCTCCGGGTCGACCCCGACGACGACGCGGATCTCGCGGCCTTGGCGCGCCTCTTTCCGGCGCTCAGCCGCCGCGCCGCGCCGCCCCTCGCCGACGGCGCGCCGCTCGCCGAGCGCCTCAGATCGGCCGCGCGCGGGCTGCTGCGCCTGGTCGAGCGCGATGGCATCGAGCTCTTGATCGTCGATGACGTGCAATGGGCGGACGCCGACTCGATGGCGCTGCTGCGAGAGCTGTTGGCGCTGCCCTCCGACCTGTCTGTCATCATCGCGATGCGCGGGCCCGACGCTCGCAGCGACGCCATCTCGGAGGGGCTCGCGCGCAGCGGGCGCGCGCTCGAGCGGCTCGAGCTGGCGCCCCTCGACGCGGAGGCGATCTCCGAGCTGTGGTCGGCGCTGCGCCCGTTCGAGCCGGTCGACCTCGAGCACGTGCTCTCGGCGACGGGCGGCGTCCCCTTCCTGATCGAGGAGCTCGCGCGCGCCGAGCTCGAGATCGAGGGCCGAGAGGCCGTGCTCATGAACCTGCTCAGCGTGCACGACGCCCCGCTCGACGGCGCGCTGCTGCAGCGCGCCTCGCTGATCGAGCCCCACGCGCTGCGGCGGCTGGTGAACGAGCGGGTGCTGCGCGTCGAGCGCGCAGGCGCGGGCCGAGAGCGCTTCGACCTCTACCACGACGTGCTCCGCCAGCGCTGGCTCGCGCGGCTCTCGACCGAGGCCCGGCGCGCCGCCCACCTTACGCTGGCCGACGCCATGCTCGACCGAGGCGACGGCACCGCCGACGACATCGCGACCCACCTGCTCGCGGCCAACGACGAGCGGGCCCCGCGCTACGTCGGCGCCGCGGCCGAGGAGGCCGAGCGCGTGCTCGCCTTCGATCGCGCGGCCACCTGGCACCTCCGTCGCCTCTCCCTGCCCATGGCCGACGAGGAGCAGCTCGTGGTGCGCGGGCGTCTCGCCGACTGCTATCGGCTCAACGAGCACCACGTCGACGCGGCGCAGGCGCTGGAAGATCTCGCCGCGCGCATGCCCGCCTCACCGCAGCGCACCGAGCTGCGGCGCAAGGCCGCGGAGCAATGGCTCACGGCCGGCGAGCTCGAGCGCGGCGGGGCCGTCGTGCGAGCGCTCGACGACGAGGCCGACTTCGGCCTGCTCATCCCGAACAACCGGCCGCTCGGCCTGCTCGCCGAGCGCGTGCGTGTCGCCCTCGCCCTCAACGCGCCGGGCTTCGTGCGGCGCCGGCCCTCGCGCGCCGATCTCACCCGCATCGATCTGGCGTGGACCGTCTCGGGCTGCCTCGCGCTGGTCGACCCCCTGCGCGCCGGCGCTGTCCACGCGGTCGGGCTGGTGCATGCGCTCGAGGGCGGCGACCCCGTGCGCACTCTGCGCGCCCTGATCGGGGAGGTGAGCTACCAGGGCATGTACGGCTCGACCAACAGCGAGCTGTGCGACCGGCTGCTGTCCCGCATCGACGAGACGTCGCGCGGGCTCGACGACTACGCCGAGGCGCTCACGCGCGCGGCGCACGGCGTGGTCGCGGTCGAGCGCGGGGAGTTCGCGCGAGGCGTGCAGCTCTTGCCGGTCGCCCTGCGCGCGCTCACCAAGCACCCCAAGACCGTGGGCTGGGAGATCATGCCGGTGCGCCATTTCTACATGCACGCCCTCTACTATCAGGGGCGGTACGACGAGCTCATCGAGCACGTGAAGGCGGAGCACAAGGAGGCCGAGCAGCGCCGCAATCGGCACCGCATGAGCGACGCCACGCTCAACCACGCCACGGTCGCCTGGCTGCTGTCGGATGGCGCGGCGACCGCGAGGGTGCGCGTCGACGCCGCCAACGCCTCGTGGCGCGGCGTCGGGCCCAACATCCAGGGGTACTACGCGCTGGTGTCCGCGATCGCGATCGCCCTGTTCGAGGGCGATCTCGACGGCGCCTGGCAGCTCCTCCTCACGCGCGGGCGCGCCGCGCTGACGCCCCCGATCTTCGTCGCCGAGGGCCTGCGCATCGACTTCCTGCACGCGCTCGCGCGCGCCGCCCTCGCCGGGGCGCACGGGCGAGGGCGCGAGCGCGCCCTGCCGCTCGCCGTCGCGCTGACCGCGGCGCTCGCCCGCGAGCCAGCCCCGTACGCCCGCGCGCTGGTGAAGCTGCAGCAAGCGCAGCTCGCAGGCCTGCTGGGGTCGAAGCGCCTCGAGGCCCGGCTCCTCGAGCGGGCGGCTCGCGCGCTCGAGGCGGCTGGGCTCCACGGCTACGCGCGCGCTGCGAGAGCCGTGCTCGGACCGAGCCCCGACAGCTCGCAGCGCGACCTCTTCCGCGTCCTCCTGCCGCGGCCCGGGTAGGCCAGGTGGTCGGCCAGTGGTCGACCACCCGATGGGCTAGATTTGCGCGGGAAAACAGCCCGTGAGCCCTGGCACGCCGGCTGCTTGGTCGCTCGCATGTCCACGCTCGAGAGGCAGACTAAGCAGACGCGCAGCAAGCGACCGACCACCGTCGATCAAGACCGTTCGGAGTCGATCCGCCGCGGCGTCGAGGCGCTGAAGCGGCGACAGGAGCGAGACGGGTGCTGGAAGAGTCCCCCGGACATGGGCCCGCTCAGCCTCGCGATCACGGCGCTCACCGAATATTGGCTCGACGCCCTCACCGACGCGGACGCGCGCCGCTACGCGGCCGCGCTGAAGAGCGCGCAGCTCCGCGACGGCGGCTTCGAGGTGCACCCCGGCGCCGGCCAAGGCTCGCTCGGCGCCACGGCCGTCTGTCGTGCGGCGCTGAAGGCCTGCGGCGTGCCTGACGCCTCGCCCGCGGTGCGCAAGGCCGAGGCGCTGATCGCAAGCCTGGGCGGCTACTCCCGCGTGCGCGAGCGGCTCATGTGGCACGGCGAGCCGGCGGCGATCTTCTGCGTGATGGTCGGCCTGTTGCCGGCCGACGCGCTGCCGCCCGTCTCGCCCGATATGGCGGCGCTGCCGTGGAGCGAGCGCATGCTCGACGGCCGAATGCACGCCGGGGTGCCGACCTTGATCTACGCCTGCGCCGCGGTGCGTGAGCGCCAGCAGACCAAGCACCTGCTGCCCAACTTCCTGCGCGCCCCTGCGCGCCTCATCGCGCGCTCGCGGCTGGCGAGCTTCCTTGGTCAGTCCCAGAACCCCGACGGCTCCTGGAACGATGCGGTCTTCGCCACCGTGTTCAACCTGATCGCGCTCGAGGGTGTGGGCCTGACTAAGGCCGACCCGATGATGCGCCGCGCGCTGACCTGGCTCGACTCGCGCAAGCGTCGCACCGACGAGGGCATCTCCGTCACGATCTTCGACGGCGAGATCTGGGAGACGTCCTTCTCCATCATGGCCCTCAGCGCCTGCGGCGTCCCCCCGACCGACCGCGCCATCGCCCTCGGCGTGCGCTACCTCGAGCAAGCGCAGTGCACCTCCCTCCAGCCACGGGTGAACCAACCCAAGCCCGGCGCGCCTCGCACCGGCGGCTGGTCGTTCCAGGCCGGCAACGAGACCATGCCCGACTGCGACGACAGCGCAGTGGCGCTCGCGGCGCTCGGCCGCGCGAGCGTGTCGGCGCGACGCCAGCAGAGCGGCGCCGTCCAGGCGGGTATCGCCTGGATACGGGGGATGCAGAACGACGGCGGCGGCTGGGGCTCGTACGTGCACGGCCTCCCCGACAAGCCCGCCGGCGAGCCGCTGTTCGTGAATCAGAAGCCGATGCTCGCCGACCTGGCGGGCATCATGGACGCGATCGCCAACCCTCCTGCCGAGCTCGGCGATCCCGCCATTGCAGACGTCGTGGGGCGTGTGCTGTGGGGCCTCGGCGAGTGTGGGCTCGACGTCAAAGATCCCACCGTCGCGCGCGCGGTCGCCTTCCTCGAGCGCGACGCTCGTCGCGACGGGTCCTGGTGGGGCATCTGGAACCCCGCCTACGTGAGCGGCACGTCGTTCGCGATCCTGGGGCTCGCCAGCGTCCGCGCGAACCTGAAGGCCAAGCACGTCGAGCGCGCCGCACAGTGGCTGGTCGACGCGCAGAACGAGGACGGTGGTTATGGTGAGCAGCCCGGCTCGTTCCACGAGCCCCAGCTGGCCGGGCAGGGTCCCAGCATGGCGCCGCTGACCGGGATCGCGCTGCGCGCGCTGAGCGAGCTGGTGGCCGCGCGGGTCGCCTCGCCCGAGGTGCAGGCCGCGGCGGCGCGCGCCGCCGCCTACCTGATCCGCAGGCAGCTGCCCGATGGCAGCTGGCCCAACGACGGCTACCTGTTCACCATCATCCCCCCGACGTTCTACACCTGGGATCACCACCGCCTGTACTACCCCTTGCTGGGCCTCGGGCGCTGGCACGAGGTCATGGGCAAGCGTCCGGCGAAGGCCCGCGCGTCGTGAGACGAGAGACAGGCCGCTCATGATCGCGACCCACAGACCCGCGGGCCGCAGCCGCCGGGCGCAGCCCAGGCTCGACCAGGCGCGCAGCGTCGGCGACCCCAGCGCCGACGTGCTCGTCTCGAAGCTCACGCGGACCGAGAGCACCGCGCGCATCGACGCCGCGCTCGCCGCCCTCTCCAGCGGGGACGCGCGCGCGGTGGAGCGCCTCCCCGAGGCCCTGCGGCGCTTCCTCGACAGCGAGGGGCTCCCGGCCGGGGCGGATCGCGCCCGCCTCCTCTCCGCGCAGCGCTTCGCGCAGCGGCACGCGGTCGCCATTTCGATCGGCCTGTTCTGCGCGGCTTTGCCCGCGGCCTTCACGGGCGCGAAGGGCGTCGCGGTGTTGAACAACACCGGCCGCATGCGGCACGACCTCGATCGCCGCGTGAACGAGACCGGTCGCTTCGTGTTCGACGTGCTGCGGCCTGGCAGCTTCGAAACCGGGCGAGCGGTGCTGTCGACCCAATGTGTGCGCCTCGTGCACGCCGCGGTGCGGGTGCGGGTCTTGCGCGATCACTCCGCAGGCAAAGGTGAGCCGGAGATCCCGATCAACCAGGAGGACCTGCTCGGCACGCTCACCTGCTTCTCGGTCGTCGTGCTCGACGCGGTCCGCAAGCTGGGCATCGCTGTCAGCCCCAGCGAGGCCGAGGACTACCTCTATCTGTGGACGACAGTCGGCGCCATGCTCGGCATCCAGCCCAAGCTGCTGCCACGCGACGTGAGCCACGCCGAACGTCTGCGAGACACGATCTTCGAGCGGCAAGGCGGCTCGTCCCGCGCGGGTCGCGAGCTCACTTCCATCCTCGTCGACGGCATCGAGCGGCACCTGCCGGCGCGCGGGGCCAGCGTGCTCGCGCCGAGCCTGATCAGGCTGTTTCTGGGGGACGCGAGCGCCTCCTTGCTCGGGCTGCGCGAGGCGCTGCGGCCGAGCGATCTCGCGTGGCTGCTCCCCACCGCGACCAACTGGCTCGAGCGCGTCGGGCGTTCGCTCTTCGGAGCCGCGCTGCCCTCCGTGGGGCGAGCCGCGCTCGACGGCGTCATGGCCCTCAAGCTGGGTATCGCCGAGCCGTCGTTCTATCGACCCCTGGAGGCCGCCCGCTGCCCCCATCAAGGGCTCCCCCCTCACCGACGGTGAGGAGGTGAGGGGGGTCCGGGGGGGTGAAATTGCAGCAACAGCCCCCACCGATCACCCCGACGGCGCCGTTCTTCAGCGAGCCGTCGGGCGAGTATGCTGCCGCGCACATGCTGCTGCCCGAATACGACGAGCTCGACGCCCTCGGAATGGCCCAACTTGTGCGCGACAAGTCGCTGTCGCCCGAGGAGCTGCTCGACGCGGCGATCGCGCGCGTCGAGGCCCGCAACCCGCGGCTCAACGCCGTCGTGCACACCTTGTTCGAGCGCGCGAGGACCCGCCTGTCCAAGCTGCCGGACGGGCCGCTCCGAGGCGTGCCGTTCATGGTGAAGGACCTCAAGCTGCAGATCGCGGGCACGCCGACCACGAACAGCTCGCGGCTGTCGATGAACAAGCTGGCCGACGGCACCAGCGTGCTGGCGGCGCGCTACGAGGCGGCGGGGCTTCAGCTCATCGGCAAGACGAGCACGCCCGAGTTCGGCATCATGGGCATCACCGAGCCAGCGGTCCGCGGCCCCTGCCGAAACCCCTGGAACACCGAGCACACCCCGGGCGGCAGCTCCGGTGGCTCGGCGTCGGCGGTGGCCGCGCGGATGGTGCCGATCGCGCACGGCGGTGACGGCGGCGGCTCGATCCGTATCCCCGCCTCGGCCTGTGGGCTGTTCGGGCTCAAGCCGACGCGCGGGCGCGTGACGATGGCCCCGTTCGCGGGCGAGGCGTGGGGTGGGTTCGTGCAAGAGCACGTGCTCGCGCGCTCGGTGCGCGACAGCGCGGCGCTGCTCGATATCGCGGATCCGCCGACGCCGGGCGAGCCGTACGGCGTGCCCGCGAAGGCGCGGCCCTGGCTCGACGAGGTCTCGGCGAGCCCAGGGAAGCTGCGCATCGCCTTCTCGCGCGGCACCCTCTACGCGGGCGAAGCGCACCCCGACTGCGTGGCCGCGGTGGACGACGCGGTCACCCTGTTGCGCGAGATGGGCCACGAGGTCGTCGAGGCCTCGCCCACCTTCCCGCGGCAAGAAATGGTGCGGGCGTATTTCCTCACCGTCGCGACCGGTGTGGCGCGCTTCGTCGAGCTCGCGACCCAGGAGGCTGGGAAGAAGAAGCCGCAGCCGTCCGACTTCGAGCCGGCGACCTGGCTGCTCGCGCTCATCGGCTGGAAGACGAGCGCGCCCGAGCTCCTGGCGGCGCAGCAGACGATGCACCGCGCGGGGCGCGAGGTCGCCGCGTTCTTCGAGCGGCACGACGTGTTCGTGACCTCGACGCTCGCGCGGCCGCCGGCGCGCGTGGGCGAGCTCGGGCTCACGACCGCGGAGCGCGCCCAGATGAGGGTCCTGATGGCCCTGCCGCTCCACAAGCTGCTCGACGTCGCGCTCGACAAGATGGGCAGCGGCAAGCTCGCGTACACGCCCAACACGCAGCTGTTCAATCAGACCGGGCAGCCGGCGATGAGCGTGCCTCTGTACTGGAACGCCCAGGGCCTGCCCATCGGCACGCAGCTCGTGGCGCGCTTCGGCGACGAGGCGACGCTCTTTCGTCTGGGCGCAGCCTTGGAGCAGGCGCGTCCCTGGGCGCAGAGGAGGCCCCCCGGGATCTGAGGCGTGCCTTGGGGGGGCTCCTTGCCGATTCGCCTCCCTGGCCTACGCTGAACCAGACCGTGCTCCCCCGAAACCTCCACAACGCGCTGCTCGCCACTCAGGTCGTGGGCTTCCTGACGTTGCTCCGCAGCGTCGCGTTCGAGCGCTGGATCACGGTGCTGGGTGCGATGCTGCTGGTGGGCGGCGCGACGGCGGCGCTGCGCGGGCGCACCTGGGGCGTCGCGCTCTCGCTGCTCAGCGCTGCGGCCTTTCCGGTGGCGTGGGCGGTCGGCATCGCGCCGTTCTGGTTCGTATTCGTCGGCCTGGTGGGCGCCCTGCCGTTCTACCTCTCGGCGCCCGCGCTGCGCCGCGTGGACCGGCAGGCGACCGGGGTGCTCGCGACCCTCGCGGTGCTGATCGGCGGCGCGGTCGCCGTGACCTGGCGAGTCGCGGCCTGGGACATCTTCTCGGCGTTCCCCGCGGTGTGGCCCAGCCGCTACGCGCAGAACGGCTGGGTCGTCCTTGCGCTGCTCGCGGCGGGTGTGGCTGCCTTCGTCGCGCAAGGCCTCGGTTACCGGCGCGCGCCCGTGCGCGTCGCGTCGGGCGAGCGAGTGCGCGTGGGGGAGCCGGCCTACGCGACGAGCCACGAGGCCGAGCTCGAGGCGCAGGCGCACGAAGAAGCGCACCTCGCCGCGCGCCGCCGATGAACGCAGCCGGCCTGCTCGCTCGCCGCGGCCTTGCGGACAAACTATGTCCGCCGCACGTTTGCGCAGGTCGCCCGCCGCGAGCACGATGCGCGCATGGTCGATCGCGTCGTGCTCTTCGGCGTTCCGCTCTTCACCGCGTCCACCGCGTCCTTCGTGGTCGTGCTGGCGCTCGGGATCTTCGCGTACGAGGCAGCTGAGGCGCGCGCCCGAGCCCGGGAGGACGCGAGGTGGCTCCTCGTCTCCCTGGGCTTCGCGGCGCTGGCGACCTTCGCGATCGATGTCGAGCCCGCGGGCGGCGTGCTCGGGGTCGCCGGTCTGGTCATGGAGGCGATGCTCGGCGCTGCAATGGTTGGCGTGGGGGAGTGGGCTCTGGCGCTGCGCTCATGGCTCGCGGCGAGGCGTTCGCCCCGCGCCGTCGAGGGGCGACGGCTCGCGGCGTAGGGGTGTCCCAAGTGCCGTGGAAACGAAGTTTCCACGCAAACAATGAGGAGTCCGCGTCGGAACAAACCAATGTGTGGCCAGAGAATTCGGGCCGCCATCGCCCCGGCAGGGGCGGCCCGAATTCTTCAAGCATCGTTGGTTCAACGGGACAGCTCCTCTTCGCGCAAGCCGCTCGCCGAGGCCGGCGACACCGAGCGCACCCCTTGGCGCAAGGTCCCGCCGAGCTGTCGCCGGCCGAGCCCTGAACCGCCTGAACCGGCATCTCGAAGACGCGAATCTCGCGGCTCTCCCGTGGCGCCACCCGTCCGACCCCCGCTGTCTGCGACACCGAGCGCACCCCTTGGCGCAAGGTTCCGCCGAGCTGTCGCCGGCCGAGCCGCGTGTATCTACCGCACCGGCGTCAGGGCTCTTGGGGATGTCCTAGAGCGCCGATGAGCGCGGGGGATCGACATCCGACCGGCGTCCATGATCAACACTTGGGATGCGGTGGAAGCCCGACCGCCGCGCACCAACCCCGTCGTCAGGCTCCTTGCCTGCCGGCGATGCTGGCGCTGGTGATGGAGCGGGCTCTTCCATGGCCTCCTCCTCGACGGGCGATCGCGTCGTCGAGCGTCACGACGAGGGTGCCCGTGCGGTCCGGCGGAGCTCCCACGCAGCGCCCGCGGCGAGGGCAGCTGGCGACAAAACCCCGGGCTCGTCCCGGACGAGCCCCCGCCTGTGTCGCCGGGGCGATGAGCCTCTGCACTGGATCGTGCAGCAAACGAGGGGTCCCTCCCGCGAAACCGACACAACCCAGGGGTGAGGCAGGATCCAAGCGACACAACCTCGGGTTCGTCTCGGACGAACCCCCATCTGTGTCGCGAGCCGTCCCGACGCCACCGACCCGGGCGACCGAAGGAGCCGCCCGAGCTCGCGAGGCGCCACGCCTTGGCCCGAATTGGGCTGGCCGCTTGGCGGCTTGTGTCTCTATTTCCTGTCCGCCCAAGCCGATGCCGCTCTCGCCGCCCCCCCCGCTCACTGCCACCCGAGCCTCGCGCCCGTATCGAGCTCGACGCCCTTGCAGTCGATGCGGACCACCTTCGCGTGCTGCGCGTACTCTCCCTCGGGACGCCGGGCGACGAACGACGAGCCCACCTCCGCGCCCGGCCGCACTCGAGCCGAGATGAAGCGCACGCCCTCCTTCGTGCGCGCCGTCAACAGCGCAATGGGAGGACCGCTGCCGCTCTGCCCCACAGCGGCGACCCTGAGGTCGGCGACGTCGACGCACCTGAGCGCGACGGGGGCCTGGACCCCTTCGCTCGGGCAGCTCGCCGCTCCGGGTGAGAGCGGGGTCGCGGCGCCGCCGCTCACCGTCACGCTGCCGTCGGCCGCCACCGTCGCCGTCCCGCCGAGCGCGTCGATCATCAACGCCAGCACCTCGCTCGCCGAGACGCCGCGGACCGCGAGCGTGACGTCGCCCTCGGGCATGCCGCGCACCTCACGCTTCAGGATGTCGCCCAGAATCTCGGCGACCTTCGTCGATCGGGCCCTGCGAAGGTCGAAATCGATGAGCGCTCCCGGGGGGAGACGCGAGCGAGCCTTCGGCAGCTCGGCGGGGCCCACGAGCACGAGCGGCCCGCGGGCGCTCGCTCGCAGCCCCGCCGCGCGCGCCGCGTCCGCGAGGGTCGGCGCCGTGGCATCGACGCTCAGGCAAGGCCCGGGGCACGCGTCTCCGCGTGGATCTTCGGCCTCTCCGATGGCGACGACGTTCGCTCGATACAGCTCGGCGAAGAACCCGGCCGCGTCATGGGCATCGACGCCGTGCAAGCGAATGGCCCCGGGCTTCAAGGCCCCGGCGGCGTCGCACTGATCTGCAGGCGCCAAGGGCACTGCGAGCTGTCGACGCGAGGGCCCGGATGGGCTGGCCGAGGGCGCGGCGCCGCTCGACGACGGGGCGGCGCCCGCGCTGAACGACGCTATGGCTGTGGCCAGCGCGGCCGTCGTCGACGCGGTGGCCGCGCTCGAGGCCTGTTCGGCGTGAGGGGCGACCTCGGAGGACGTGCAGGCCTCGAGACCCGTGAACAAGAGGCTGAGCACGCGCATGAGGCGAGCGGGGCGCATGAAGGCCCGAGCGTACGCCACTCGCAGCCCCAGCCCAACGCACCCGCCCCCGGTGACGGCACCCCGCGGCCGTGCGAAGAGCCACCGATGACCTTCGATTACTCGGGCAAGACGGTGTTCGTCGCGGGCGGCACCAGCGGCATCAACCTCGGCATCGCGCTCGCTTTCGCCGAGGCGGGGGCGCGCGTCGCGGTGCTCTCGCGCTCGCAGGACAAGGTCGACGCGGCGGTCGCCAAGCTCCAGGCGGCGCGCCCGGGCGCCGAGGCGATCGGCTTCGCGGCCGATGTCCGAGAGCACCCCGCGGTCGAGGCCGCCCTCGCCAAGACGAAGGAGGCGTTCGGCGCGATCGACGTGCTCGTCTCGGGCGCCGCCGGCAACTTCCCGGCGCCGGCCGTCGGCATCTCCCCCAAGGGCTTCCGCTCGGTGGTCGAGATCGATCTGCTCGGCACCTTCCACGTGCTGCGCGCGGCGCTGCCCCACCTGACCCAGCCCGGCGGCGCCATCATCAACATCACCGCGCCGCAGTCGTACGTGCCGATGGAGATGCAGATGCACGTGTGCGCCGCCAAGGCCGGCGTCGACATGGTCACGCGCGTCGCCGCGCTCGAGTGGGGCCCGCTCGGCGTGCGCATCAACTCGGTCTCGCCAGGCCCCATCGCCGACACCGAGGGCGTCAACCGCCTCGCCCCGACGGAGGAGCTGCGCGCCCTCGTCGTCGACACCGTGCCGCTCAAGCGGTTCGGCACCGCGCGCGACATCGCCAACTGCTGCCTGTGGCTCGCCTCGCCGATGGCGAGCTACGTCACCGGCGCCGCCATCCCGGTCGACGGCGGCTGGGGCCTCGGCGGCGCGTCCGTGTCGGTCGCGGGCATGAAGAAGGCCCTGATGGGCTGATCCGTTCACCACCTCGACCCTGAGGAAGCGCGGCGGGCGGGGCGAGGGCGCCGCCGTGGTCCCGCGAGTGACAATACCCCCTACCCTGCTGAGCAGGCCCCCCTCCGCCGTCACAGTCCATTGGACCGGCAGTGGCCAAGGCGCCATTCGGGCGGAGCTAAGTGGCTGAATCCTCGTTGGGTCGCGAGCGCGTCGGCGGATCGGTGTGACAGAAGGGGGGACGCTGATGAGCAGGGTGGCCGGTTCTGTCACACGAGGTTCCGGTCGGCTGGGCGGGCCTTGGACGGCGGCGCACCGCGGGTCAAGGGGGCCGGACTGTGCGCTAGGGGGGTGTCCCCTAGTTCGGCTCGGGGTCCGCCCGGCCCTCGCTCACGCTCGCAAGTGAAGGCCGGGCAATCCCCGGAGCCTCACCCGACCTATTTTCCACCCCCCTTGATCTTGCTGGTCCGACCTCCGGTCGGACTGGGCCGGCTGGAGCTGGCCTGGGGAAGCAGGCCGAGAAGTGACCCACTCCGGCCGGCCGCCCCGACGAGCTGCACCCTGGGCTGAGCGTCTGAGCGTGGAGCCCTGACGCCGCCCATCGAGGGGGCGTCGTCAGGGGCTGCGCAGGCTCGCGATATCGATCACGAACCGGTAGCGCACGTCGCTCTTCAGCACCCGCTCGTAGGCCTCGTTGATCTTGTCGATGCCGATGAGCTCGATGTCCGACGCGATGCCGTGCTTGGCGCAATGGTCGAGCATCTCCTGGGTCTCGGCGATGCCGCCGATCAAGGAGCCCGCCAGGCTCTTGGAGCCCATGATCAGGGCGAAGGGCGAGACGGTGATCGAGCTCGTGGGCGCGCCGACGATGACCATGGCGCCGCGCGCGCGCAGCATGGCGAGGTACGCGCCGTAGTCGTGCGGCGCTGAGACGGTGTCGATGATCAGGTCGAGCTTGTTCTTGAGCGCTTCGAGGGCGGCCGCGCTCTTGGTCACCACGAAGTGCTTGGCGCCGAGCCGGCGCGCGTCGGCCTCCTTCGAGGTCGACGTGCTGAAGACGGTGACCTCTGCGCCCATCGATGCGGCGAGCTTCACGGCCATGTGGCCCAGGCCACCGAGGCCGACGACGCCCACCTGGTCACCCGGCTTGCAGCCCCAGCGGCGCAGCGGCGAATACGTCGTGATCCCCGCGCACAGCAGCGGGGCGGCGGCGGCAGGGTCCAACCCGGCGGGGATGCGCACGACATAGCCCTCGTCCACGACGATCTGGGTCGAGTACCCGCCGTACGTGGGCGTCTGGCGGTCCATCTCCGTGCCGTTGTAGGTGAGCGCCATGCCCCCCTCGCAGTGCTGCTCGAAGCCATCGCTGCACGGAGGGCACTTGCGGCATGAGTCGACGAGGCAGCCCACGCCGGCCAGGTCGCCGACCTTGTACTTGGAGGCCGCGCTCCCGACGCTCGTGACGCGCCCGACGATCTCGTGCCCCGGCACCATGGGGAACAGCGCGCCCGACCACTCGTCGCGCGCCTGGTGGATGTCCGAGTGGCACACGCCACAGAACAAGATTTCTAGAACGACGTCGTGGGGCTTCGGCTCGCGCCGCTCGATCGTCATCGGCGCGAGCGCCTTGCCAGCCGCCGCGGCGCCCCAGGCTGGATCGTGCATGCGCCCTTCTACGCTCCGCCGCCGCGCGGCATCAACCACCGAACATCCGCGCGAAGCGACCTGAGACAATGCGGGTGTGAGCCGCTTCGTGGAGCCCCGTTGATCTCGCAGGCCAACGGGCCTTGAATGACCTCGTGTCACCCCCCGGGCGACCTTCGCCTCGCCGCAGGCCGACCTCGTGGCCATGCCATAGCGCGCGCTTCGCCATGACGCTCGCCCTCGCCGTCACGAGCCCAGGCTGCGCGCCGCGAGCGCCGCAGCCCCGCTGTGCACGACCGTCGCCAGCTGCGCAGCTCAGGACGGCACGCGCGTCGCGGTGGTCGGTATCTACCGAGTCTTCCTTCGTACGAGGCGGTCGCCGTCGCCGACGTCCCGCGCGCCGCCAGGCTGGAGCTGGAGGACGGCGACGGTCCGGACCTCGACCCATACTGGAGCGAGCGCGCGCCGCTCGCAGGCCGAGATCGACCGCTACCTCGGCCAGCGCGTCCGCGTCATCGGCACCTACCGCAAAGACATGCCGAAGCACCCGACCGATCCGCCGTACGCCTCCGCTATGGGCGGCCCTTGCGTCGAGGTAGAGTCGCTCGAGCCGCGCTATGACCCCAACCCTGTCGCTCGCCCTCGCTCATGAAGCTTCCGCTCCGAAAGCGCTTTATGCCCGCCATTGGCTTCGCGCTCTTGGCGGGGTGTTCGACGACGTCGCCTCCCGCCCGTCGAGACAGGCACCCTCGAGGTCAGCCTCGCCACGAGCGCGACGGCGTCCACTCAGACGTCGTCGGTCGCGATTCCGCGGAAAGCTCCCGCGGAGCCAGCGACCGTCGGCGTATGGCTTACGGACGAGCCGCAGGCCGTCGCAGAGGCCAAGCGCGCGAAGAAGCCGATGTTGGTCGTCTTCTGCGCAGACTGGGCCGCCCCCTGCAAGTCGATGTTCGAGCGGACGATGGAGGATCCCGAGGTGAAGGGCAGCTCGCGCGCTTCGTGCTGCTGAAGGTCGATCTGACGAACGGCGATGACCCGGTGGCCGTGGGCGTGGCGGAGAAGTACGACGCAATGGCGATCCCGTTCCTGGTGCTCGTCGACTCGAAGCTGCAGAAGGTCGCGAGGCTCGCGGGGGTCGCCAGCCCGAAGGAGCTGGCCGACGCACTGCCAAGGTTCACTGACCCGAAGCAGCGCGCGGCGATCTCAGCGCGACACGATTACGCGCTCCCCGAGACCGGGTCGGTGGCGAGCACGGCGCCGAGCCTGGGGTCGGTGGCGTAGAAGAGGCCGTCGGGCGCGATCGTGTAACCCGCGCCGTAGAGCCCGGGGCCGACGCCGCCCTCGACCACGCGGGCGCGGTCGCCGGTGTCGAGATCGACCAGGCTCCAGATGTGGTTGTACGCCAGGTACAGCCCCTCGGGCCCGCAGGGAAGACCTCGCCGACGGCCAGCGGCCCTCGCCGACGTTGGGCCCGCTGATCTCCGACCGATCGCCAGTCGCCAGATCGATCGCGACGATCGCCCCGGTGTCCGTGCTGACGATGAGGCGGTCGTTGTCTGGGTCGTGGACCAGGTCGCGCGGCGCGCTGAGCGTTGGGCCCATGCCCACGGTCGCGCTCGAGACGACGACGCGATCACCCGTGTCCACGTCGACGCGCATGACCGTGGTCTCCAGGTCGATCAGCCACAGCGCCGTCCCGTCCGCTGACGCCGTGAAGGCGCGCATACCGACCGGCTGCGGGCCGCTGCCGACGGACTCGGCCCCGGCGACCCCGGAGAGCACCGTGCGGTCGCCCGTCGCCCGATCGACGCGGACGAAGGCTGCGCCGGAGAACCCGACGAAGGCGTCCGTGGTCACCTCGACGTACGTGGAGAAGCCGAGCCCGGGCAAGCCCCCGCCCACACCGAGGGTGTAGCTCGAGAGCACCTCGCCCTCCATTCGCTGGATCGATCGTCACCACCTCCGAAATCGACTGCGGCGAAGCGTTTCGTCGACCGCATCCCACGCGATACCGAAGGGCTCCGCCAGCGACTGGCCGGCGCCGAGGCTGAGCTCGACACGACGGTGCGCGCGAAGGTCGCGGGGTCGATGCGAACGAGCGCGTCGATCAGCGGCGACGTGACGAGCAGGCTTTGCCCATCATGCTCGAGGGCGCCGACGTAGGGCACGAGCTCCCAGTGCCGAGCTGCTCGGCCATCACGAGGACCGATTGCCCGTCGCGAGGTCGACCGCGAACACGTCGGACCCGACTCTGCCGCTCACCCACACGGTCCCGCCCTCGAACGCCACGCGAGCGGGGAGGGCCGCCCACGGTCCGCTGCCCAGGCTGGGGCTCGACACGATGGCGCGATCCCCGGTCGAGAGATCGATGGTCGCGAGACCGGTAAAGGCCCAGTCGTCCACCACGAACGCGCGGTTGTTGGCGAGATCCAGCGCCATCCCCTGCGCGTCGTTGATCTCGGCCCAGCGCCGACGCTCGGCAGACCGCCGCCGTTCCCGGAGAGGATCGTGATCGAGAACGTCGTGAGATCGAGCGCGATCAGCGTGGCGCTCGTGTCGGTCGACGCGATGATGCGGTTCTGCGCGCTGTCCACCTCGGCCTCGTTGTCGTCGCTGGGCCAGGAGGGCCGCCCGCCGGCTTCGAAAACAGGATCCGCGCGCGCCGGTGTCGCCGTCGATCGCCCACAGCTCGTCGGTGTCGAAGGCGAGCAGGCGCTGCCCGGCGTCGTCCCAGCTCAACGTGAACAGCTGGTCGTCGAACTCGGGGCCCGCGCCGACGGTCGCGCTCGAGAGGACCGCCTGCTCCCCGGTCGAGAGGTCGATCGACACGATCACGTTGTCGAAGCCGCCGAGCCCGGTCGCGGTGAACGCGCGCCCGCCGAGCTCGTCGACCGCCAGCAGCTCGGCGTCCCGTCCAAGCGTGGCGCGTCGGTCCACCGACACCGAGGGTGCGTCGGGCAGCGAGGGGCCGACGACCTCCACCGCCAGAGTCTGCGCGCCCAGGGAGAGCGGCACCACCGCCGACCAATGGACGAAGCCGTCTCGCTGGTCGCCTCGACGCCGTCGACGGTGAGCGAGCTGATCTCGGCGTCGCGCGAGGCGGTCCCGCGGACGGTGATCGTCGCGATCGGTCAGCGAGATCGGCGGCGGGAACGCGATGACCACCCCGTCGGGAGCGAGCGCTTCGCGCGAGCACGTTCACCCCGCGAGGCTCAGCGGGGCGGCGCAGCAGGGCGGGGCGGGCGCGGCATCACTCGGACCATTGAAACGTCGCCACGATGGCGCGGTGATCACTGCGACCCCCGTCGAGGACCGCCGCGCGCTCGAGGTGGAGCTGGCTCGCGCTGTAGGCCAGGTGGTCGAGCTGGAACGACAGCGGCGGCTCGGCGCCAGCCCACATCCACGTTGAGGCGGCGACACCTCCCTTCGGGAGCGCGCTGTCGTAGCCGGCGCGCGCGAGCTCTCCGAAGAGGTCCCCCTCCGGCTGCTCGTTCATGTCGCCGCCGAGGATGGTGGGCAGGTCGGCGCGGAGACGCGGCAGGTAGTCGCGGATCTCGCGGGCCCGCTCGTGGCGGGGAGTCCACGTGGCTGTCGACCCACTCGGCTGGATTGGCGACAGCGGGCGCAGGTGGAGGCTGAGGATCTGGAGCGTCACGCCAGAGACCTCGGCGACCGCGCGCTGAGCAG
>JADJYE010000041.1 GCA_016719945.1 Polyangiaceae bacterium
TCGTCAAGCTACGCGGCCGGTTTCGATCAGAGCCAGCAGCTCTGGCGCGTACGGGTCCAGCGTCGCGTCAAGGTCGTGGACGGCGCGCCGAGCACGCTCGTCGCCTCGAGTAGCTGAAAGCCGACAGCGCCCGCGACTGGCGCCGCCATCGCCCGTCCACGTGGAGCCGCGTTCCAGTGTCGATGAACGCCTGGTGCCGTGCACGCACGACCCCGTCCGGAAAGGCGAGGGCGAGGTGAGCCAGCGCGGGCGCCAACGCCGCTATCGGAACGGCCCGCTCTTGCACCGTGGCCCACTTCACGAGCGCAGAGAGACCGCGCAACACGCCGTAGAAGAAGCGCGGGAAGCTGACGTTCGGCCATGACAGCGCGGCCGTCTGCCCCTCGGCGTTGTGCTGAGACGATGAGCCGTTCACCAGCCGTCGGTCGATCAACAACCCTGCCGCCCGGTCGGCGAACGGGCTCGGCGGAGCGCGAGCATCGCTTCGAGGCGCAATGGTGGCGACCATCGGTACTCGCGCACCTGCCGACAAGCAGGCGGTCTCACCGCAGCTCGCCCGGCTACAGCTATCGGTACCGATCGAGTTAAGGCTCGATCCACGGCAGGGCGGTCGCGACGTCCACCCGCACGCCGTCAGCACTCCTAGTGCCTGCCGAGCGCGCAGTGACACACGACCTGGTGTGACGGACGGTCCCGGGAGGCGCTTCGCCCTCGTGGACGGAAGATGTGGAGCGGTTATCGATCCAACTGCGCCGCCATCGCCTGACCATTCGCCGCGGGATGCGGTGGGCCTCGTCGGTTCTCGAACAGCAGCAGCATGTGCCACCACGGTGAATCCCACCGGGGCCAGTAGACGTCTCTCTCCACGTCTCGAGCGCCCCGCTTGACGCGAGGTATCGGGCAGACGAGGCCAACGCCGCCTCGTCGACCGGCGGCAGCGCCGGCGGGCTCGAGACGGCTCTCAGCGTGCGTTGAAGCTCGGCGACGGTCATGCGTGCACGCTACGGTATCGCGACGCGGGCTCGTGGGTCTGGGCGACCTGCTGCTCTCGCGCAAGCGCCACACGCCGAAGGGCGGCTTGCGACTGCGGACGATGTCGCCCTCTTCGGGAGCTGCTAAGGAGTCGGGCGGTGGAGATTGCCTGGAAGAAAGGTGCGGCGGGGGACCTGACGGCGCAGGTCGGGCCGCTGTTGCTGAAGGTCAGCGAGAAGGGGGACGGGCGCTGGGACTGGCAGGTGTGGAACGGCCCGGCGCGCAACCCCACGGCGACCGGCATCGGCAGCTCGAAGGGCGCCGCCAAGACCGGCCGAGCAGCTCGCGAAGCGGAGCGGGCTGGTGAGCCGGAATCGGCAGCACGGCCACGTCGGCAACCTCGGCGACGTCACCAGCACGCGGCGCTCGTGGAGCTCGCCGCCATGCTCGCCGAGTGCTTCGCGTCGGTGAGCTTCGTCGACACGCATACTTTCCTGCTCCACGCGCCGCTCGCCAACGCGGAGCTCTGGCGCCGGGAGGCGGACAGCCGGCTGGCGAAGCAGCCAGCGTACGCGCGCTACGTCGAGCTCGAGCGCGCCTACCTCCAGAGGACGGGGATGCCGCTGCTCGTCAGGTCTGGTGCTCGACGCCGGCGAGCAGCTCGCCTGCGCCGGTGCTCGGCGAGGCCAACGGGCTGACGCGCGCCGGTTCCCAGCGGGCTGCTCGCGAAGAGGCAGCGCACCAGGGTGCACGTCGTCGACGGCCCGCGCGGGTCGACCGGGAGGCGCGCCCCGAGCGCAGGCGCGCTTGCTCGTGCACGTCGACCCTTCACGCTCACACCCCGAGGCGGGGCCCCCTCGCGCCGGCGCTCGATCTGCTGTCACGCGCGCGGCTGCGGGCCGTGTTCGTGCTGTATAGTCACCCGCGCCGGCCGCATAACCGCGTGGCCCTTGCCTCCAACCGGCACGAGCTTCGTCGCCGGCACCCAAGCGCCCCCACGAGGTCGCGCTGTTCGTGTCCGGCGGCTGTCGAGGAGGGCGCGCGCGCCATCGCCGTCGCTCGGCTGGCGTGAGCAAGACGCGGCGCGGCCTAGCGTCGGGCCGCCCCGGCGAGGGCGCCGGCTCACGCCCCGCTGAGGGAAGCCTCTCGCGATCACCAGGCGCTGGACCTCGCTCGTGCCCTCGTAGATGCGCGTGACCCGCGCGTCGCGATGATGCGCTCGATGGCGTAGTCGCGCGAGTAGCCAGTAGCCGCCGGACCTGCACCATTCGGTCGACGACGCGCCCGACCGCTTCGGTCGTGAACAGCTTCGCCATGCTGGTCTCGCTCGCGGCCTCCCGTCACCTTCGTCGAGGAGACGGGCGGCGCGGAAGGGGTGAGCAGCCACGCGGCGTCGAGCCTCGGTGCGGCAGTCGGCGAGCACGAACTGCGTGTTCTGGAAGTCGGAGCTGACTTGCCGAAGAGCTTGCGCCCGTCGGCGTAAGCCGCCCCGAGGGCGAGCGCCGCCTCCCGAGACCGAGCGAGAGCGCTGCGATGCCGACGCGCCCGCCCCCAGGGCGGACTGGCGGCGGACGTGGTAGCGCCGCCGCGGCGACCGACCAGGCTCGACGCGGGGATGCGGCAGCCGTCAGGAGCAGCGCGACCGTCCCCGAGGCACGCTGGCCCATCTTGTCCTCCTCCTTGCCGATGACGAGGCCGGGGGTGCCCCGCTCGACGACGAAGGCGCTGATCCCTTCTTTGCCGGGTCCATCCGTGCGCGCGAACACCAAGTGAAGGCCCGTGCGCGCCGCTCGTGATCCACATCTTCGAGCCGTCGAGCACCATTGGTCGCCGTCGGCGGGCCGAGAGTCGTGAGCGCCGAGGCGTCCGGAGCCACAGCCGGGCTCACTGCGAGGCGAAGCTCGCCGGTCCGAGCTTGCCCTCGGCGTACGGACGCAGCCAACGGTCCTTCTGATCGCGCGACGCGTGGTCGCCCAGGATCTTCGAGGTGAGGTTGCTGGACGCGAGCACGACCGCCGTCGAGGCGCAGGCCTCGGCGATGGCCTGCATCGCCAGCACGTAGCCGACGTTGTCGGTGCCCGCGCCGCCCCGCTGGTGGGCACCTTCATCGCGAGCAGCCCCAGCTCGGCGAAACCTCGCCGAGCTGCTCCGAGCGGGTATCGGCCAGAGTGGGGTCGCGCTCGGCCGCGCCGGGGCGAGCCTGCGCGTCGCGAAGTCTCGCGCGCTCTCGGCGATCAGGGTCTGCTCTTCGGTGAGCGCTGCGGCGAACCGGGGAAGGCGACGTGCGGTGCTGGTCATGGCGATGGCTTGCACGCGCTCGCCGCCGGCGAGAAGCGCCGGCGGCGGAAACCTCTGGCCTCGGCCCACCGATCCGCGTGACGATGGTCGGTATGAGGCCCCCTCCTTCACGCAGACGTGCTGGCATCGCTGATCGTCGCCGCCTCGCCGCGGGTGCCCGACGACGTCGCCACGGGCGGTGGTGGATCGGGCGCTGGCTCGTCCGGCGGGGCGAGCGCGGGCGGAGGCAACCAGGGTGGGGCCAGCCCTCAGGGGGGGCTTCCAGTCCGGCGGCGGCGCGGGGGCGAGGCGGCCTGCGTGCAGGACTCGTCCGACGCGACGCTGGTGAACCAGCCGGTCGACATCGTGTTCTGATCGATAACTCCGGCAGCATGACCGCGGAGATCGAGGAGGTGGAGGAGCAGATCAACTCCAACTTCGCGGCCATCATCGACAGCGCCGTGCCCGCCATCGACTACCGCGTGATCATGGTGAGCGCCTTCGGAGACAGCGCGGACCAGCGCATCTGCGTGGCGGCTCCGCTCGGCGGCATCCCCGATGACGACGCCGACGGGCACTGCGACAACATCCCCGGCGCGCCGGTCAATACCGCCAACTTCTTCCACCACGGCGCGGAGATCAGCAGCCACGACGCGCTGTGCGAGCTGCTCGATCAGCTGACGACGGCGGACCCCGACGGCCTGCAACCCACCGGGTACGAGGCGGTGCTGCGTCCGGAGGCGTTCGGTTCTTCGCCGTCATCACCGACGACAACGTCAGCTGCGATGGCTTCGACGACCAAGACTGGCCGCGGGCGGACAGACCGTCGCCGACGCCTGGGACGCCGCGATGCAGGCCGCCTTCCCGGCGCAGTTCGGGGCAGACGCGGCGACGCGGCGCCACTCGTTCTGGAGCATCGTGGCCATGGTCCGCACATGCCGTCGGGTGCCGATCCGTACGGCTCGCCCCACCCGCCCGACGCGGCCCTCCTCGCGCCCATCGTCACCGACGAGTGCACCCCGTCCGCGGTCAACCCGGGCACCGGCTACCAGGCGCTCAGCATCCTGTCGGGGGGCTATCGCTTCCCGACCTGCGGGCTCGACTACACCGACATCTTCACGCTCATGGCCCAAGGGGTGATCGAGGGAGCCGCGGCGGCGTGCGAGTTCGAAATCCCCGACCCGCCGCCCGGGGAGATGCTGGACCTCGAGACGGTGCAGGTCCGCTACACCTCGGGCGAGGGGGCCATCACGACGTTCGAGCAGGTCCCCACCCTGGCCGACTGCACCCCGAGGCGTTTTAGCATCGACGCCGACATGATCGAGTCTGCCCTCGAGACGTGCGCCCTGGTGCAGGGCGACGAGGCGCCGAGATCGACGTGCTCTACGGCTGCGCCATCGTGGTCGAGTAAGGTTTACGGACTTCATTTGAAGCGAGGCGAGCCTTCGGCACGGTCGCGGGCAGAAATCGCCGAAGCCTTCGGACGTTCGCTGGCCCTCCGT
Source organism: Polyangiaceae bacterium (assembly GCA_016719945.1). GTDB lineage: Bacteria > Myxococcota_A > Polyangia > Polyangiales > Polyangiaceae > Xiheicaenibacterium. The sequence goes on from JADJYE010000041.1 coordinate 4,752, forward strand.
CCCCTGGCCTGCGCCCTGGCCTTGCTGCTGTCTGCCTGCGGGGACGACGCCCAGAGCGGGGCCTCGACCCCCGAAGGTGGCGGCGGCACCTGCGAGCGGAGGCGGGGGCAGCGGGGGCGCGAACACCGGCGGAGGGGGCGCGCTAATCGTCGACCCGATCGCCGAGGCGGTGCGCACGCACGACTGGCAGGCGCTCGACGGTGCGCCGAGCGTCGGAGGCGGCGCCAAGCAAGACGACGTGTTCTTCCTCGACCCGCGCGCGGCTTCCTCGCCAGCGGGCCGACGGGCGCCATCCACGCCACGACCGACGGCGGCGCGACCTGGGACAGCGTGCTCAGCGCCGACGGCGCGTTCTTCCGCTCAGTGCTGTTCACCAGCGATCTGCATGGGTTCGCCGGCAACCTCGGCTCGGGGCTCGCGCCGAGCATCGACGACGACACCCTCATCTACGAGACCTTGGACGGCGGCGAGCTGGAGCCCCGTGACGACGGTGCCCCGGAGCGCGGCCAAGGGCCTGTGCAACTTCACCGCCGTCGATGAGGACACCCTTGGATCGGTCGGGCGAACGGGCCCGCCCACCTGCTCGTCACGACAGACGGCGGCGCCAGCTGGGTCGCGAAGGATCTGAGCGAGCACTTCACGATGGTTGTGGACGGCTCATTTTGCCCTGCCAGCGAGGGGCTGGTGGTCGGCATGAGCGCCTCCCGGGCCAGCGCTGCAACGTGATGAAGACGATCGATGGTGGCGACACCTTCAGCGAGGTCTTCCGCTCGGAGCGCCGGGCTCTGCTGGAAGGTTCACTCCTTCGACGCGGTCGGCTACCCGGGCGATCACGCGAACCTGCAAGGTGGCGCTGACGTTCGCAAAGACCACCGACGGCGGAGACACGTGACCGAGCCCCCCCGGCGCCCGGAGGCGACGAGTTCTCCGGCCTGAGCGTCGGCTTCCTCACCGACGAGATCGGCTGGATGTCCGGAGAGGACTCGTACCCGGTCTATCGCACGTTCGACGGCGGGCTGACCTGGGAGGAGGACCCGGTGCTGCAGGCGCCCATCAACCGCTTTCGCTTCGTGGACGGGAGCACGGCCTTCGCCGCGGGTGCCCGGGTGAAGCCGAGCCTCGGCGAGCTGCCGTGAGGTCGGGCGCGGGCTCTCACCTCCGCCGGCTCGGGTGCCGCCTCGCCGCGCTCCTGCTCGTCGCCGGGTGCGCCGACCCGCAGACCGGCGACCCCGAGCCGGCCACGGCGGAGGCCGCGGCGCCCCTATCCCGCCGAGCCGACGACCATTGCCGTGGGCGCCACCCTGCCGAACCTCGCGTTCGAGGGGCTCTCGACCGAGGGGGAGCGGGCCACGCTGCAGCTCGCAGACTATTATCGGCCGGGCGAGGCCGCGCCGCGGGTGTTGGTGGTTCAGGTGAGCGGAGGGCTTTGGTGCGGGACCTGCCTATGGACCGCCTCTCATTTCGACGAGATCATGGGCCCCGAGCGGCTGTCCCAGCTGGATCGGCTCGATCTGATCGTGAGCGACCGAGACAACGCGCCCGCTTCGGCGGACGAGGACGCGGACGCTTGGCGGGATGGGGTCGGCGCGGAGGGGGTGGCTGTCGGAGTCGACCCCGACTTTGTGCTGCGGGCGGCGCTCGAGGGGGCCGCGAGGCCGATGCCGCTGCTGCTCGTAGGACGAGGCACGATGACGCTGCTCGACGTCATGTCGGACCCGGACCCCGGCGAGCCGCGTCCACGATCGACCGGGCGCTCGCGGAGCCTCGACGGCGACGCGCCCGCCAGAGCCCGTGAGCGACCCGCTGGTCGACGGGCCTTCGACCGCAAGGAGTGGAGCCTGTTCGCCGCAATGGCAGAGGTGCCAGGCGCGCCCCGCCGGATCCGACTCAACGAGGTGGCCGATTCTCCGGCTGCGGCGCCGGCTCGGCGAGGAGGCGCTGTTCTTCGACGCCGGGCTGTCGGCGTCAGGAGGTCGTGCGCGACCTGCCACGATCCGGTCACCTCCCCTGTCCGACGACCGGCCGCGGGCGATCGGGGAGGGGCAAGGGAGCCGGCGGACGCCGTCGATCGCGGCTCGCGAGCCATTCGCGCTGGCAGGGCTGGGACGGTCGAGCGGACAGTCTCTGGGCGCAGGCGCTCGGGCTGCTGGAGAGCCCGCTCGAGCACGGCGCCTCGCGGGTATTGGTTGCGCGCCGGTGATCGAGCGGCATGCCCGGCTGCATCACGCGGCGTTCCTCGCACGCCGCTACCCAGACCCGCGGGCTGGCCGGCAGGGCAAGCCAGGCGACGCGACCTTCGACGCGCTCGCGGAGGAGGAGAGGGAGGCCATCACCCAGGTGTTCGTGCACGTCGGCAAGGCGCTCGCCGCCTACGAGCGGACCTTCCGGTGCGGCCCACGCGGTTCGACGCCTACATCAACGGCGATCTGAAGGCGCTGACCTCCGACGAGAAGGTCGGGATGAAGGCGTTCGCGACGTCGGGGTGCATCCAGTGCCATTCTCGGTCCGCGGCTGACCAATGATGCGTCTCCACGACACCGGGTCGGCGGCGAGGTGGACGCGGGCCGGCTCGAGGCTCGAGCTATGGCGGAGAAGCGAGTTCCGCGCGGATGGAGCGTGGGCCGCCGAGCCGGTGAGCAGGGAGGTAGGCACGGATGGGGAGGCGATGCGCGGGAGGTTCAAGACGCCCCCGCTGCGCGGAGTGGCGAGGAGGCGGTTCTTCAATCACGCAGGGCAAGCAGGCTCGCTGGCGGAGGTGATGGCGGGGTACGGGCAGGGGCAGGGAGAAGGGTGGGTGGTGAAGGTGGGGGAGACTGCGCAATGGTCAATGGTGGAGTTCTTGGAGGTGATGGCGGAGAGGTGAGCGCCCGGCCTCTCGCTCGATGCGTCAGCGGACACGGACGCGGAAACGTTCGGCACGATCGTCTGGTGGGATAGGCTGACGAGCAGCTGATGTTCTACGACGGCGCAGAGCGACCCGTTCGCGAGGTGGCGACGCGAGCCCTGGCGGACCTCATGAGCACGTCGAATATGTCCCGCGGGACTTTCGCCGAGGACGCGGACCCCTACGCCCCTCTGCTCGACGGCCCAAGTTGCGGGACGGGGGAAGCGGGCTCCGCACCCCTCACCTGGGCCGTGACGCTTCGAGTCGTCGGGCCGGGGCGACTGCAGCTCGAGACGCGCAGCGCAGGCTGGCTTTCAGGTCGACGACGTCTGGGCCGCGATCTGTGCGAGCCGGTTTCGCGCAAGACGCGGAGCGGGGATGTCATCGAGCTGCGGGTTCGACGAGGAGACCTCGAGCGGGAGAACGCCGTCCGAGACGCGTTGGAGAAGAGCTGCGCGAAGCGGACGAGGGCGGTGCGTGACGTGGCCGCGGCGTTTCTCGCCGGTGCTCGAGTCCGGCGAGCCTTCGCGCGAGTCGAGCAGCGGGGCTCTTCGAGGACCGGGCACGGTCGCTGGTAGAGGCGGCCCAGCAGCGGCTCGAGGCGGTCCTCTTGGAACGCACGGCGACGCTCTTCGACGGCTGACCAACCGAACAGCGCCGACCTGAGCGCCGCGCGGTACCGCGCGCGAAAGTCGCGCGATACGCCTGCTCTGGGGCGATGACGTCGAAGCCGTGGAAGGCGCCAGGCGCGACGACGACTTCACAGGCAACCGACGACTCGCTCAGCCGGCGCGCGCAGGTGAGGTCCTCGTCGTGGAAGAGGTCGCAGGTGCCGACGCCGAGCCAGGCAGGCGGCAGGCCAGACAGGTCACTGCGCCGAGCCGGCACCGCGTGCTTCGGGAACGTGGCGGTCGCCAGGCGGCTGACCCAGGTAGCAGGACCAGCCGAGCCAGTTGCTCGCTGACTCCACGCCCGGTGCTGGCCCGTCGATATCGGCGCGCAGCGCGGTGCGGTCGTCCAGCATGGGGTGGATCAACAGCTGGAAGGCCGGTCGCGGCCCGCCCCGGTCGTGAGCGAGCTGGGCGAGCGCTGCCGTGAGCCCCCCTGCCTGCGCTCGCGCCGCCGATCGCGAGGCGCTCCGCCTGCACCCCCAGCGCCGTGGCCTCGTCGGAGAGCCAGCGCAGCGCCGCGTAGCAGTCCTCGAGCGCGGCCGGGAAGGGGTTCTGGGGCGAGTTTTTTCGGTAGTCGACCGACACGATCACGATTCCGGTCTCGAGCGCGGTCGCAGCGCACGACGCGTCGTCCATCTCGGGGACACTGAGCACGTAGCCACCACTGCATCCACAGCAGCGCAGGCGCTGGGCCTTGAGCCTCCCGAGGCCGGTAGCAGCGCACGCGCACGTCCGGAGCCCCGAGCGGCCCGGACCCTCACATCACGCACCTCGACGCGTCGCGACGAGGGCGCGCTCGAGCCACCGCGCGCATGAGGCGGCGAACGACCGACCAGGCGCGGCGAGAGAGGTCCAGCCTGGGCGTGAGCAGCGCGGCGAGCCGCAGGTCGGGGGTGGAACGGTTCAGTCATGCTGCGGCCTCCTGCGACCTGATCACTTCCGTCGGCGCTCATTGAAGAGGGATTCGAATGATGCGGCGACGTCGAGGTCGCCGAGCGCTTCGTCAATCTGCCCAAGGATGCTGCGGATGCGGCGAAGGTCGAGCGTGCCTCTGCGCATGTCCAAGACAGCGCGGACATCGAGCAAGTCCTGCGGCCGGCCCGCGAGGACCTTCGTGATGATGACGTCTTCCGGCGACAGGATGGGTACCTTGACGCCCCCGAGATCGACGCGAACGGCGCGCTCGAGGAATTGCTCCTCGAGGCCGGCGGCGGCGATGACCAGGTCGAGCGGCATGGCGGTGCGTCGATGGAAGAACGGAATGACGCGGCTTCGAGCTGCGAAGGACTCCACGTCCTCGACACGCGGCACGAAGGTCGCTTTGGCCAGCGCCTCGACCAGGCTACGCAGTCGACCGTCGGGGACCTGAACGGTCACGTCGACGTCCTCGGTCATGCGTGGTTTACCGTAGTAGCTCGCTGCTTGCGCACCGAAGACGTACCAGCGCAGGCGGCGTCGGCGGAGCACCTCGCCGAGGTCACGGAGCAGCGCGACGTTAGCGGGTGGACGCACGCCTGAGGCGATCGGCGAGGAGGATATGCGCGTCCAGGTCGGCCTGCCGATCGGCCGTCCTTGGATAGTCGGGCCGCTGGGCGTGAACCTGCGCGCGCAGAGTGTCAACGACCTCGAAGTTCACGGCGGCCCCGAGCTTGGCTCGACGGGTCAGCAGGAACTCACGCTTCACCTCGGCCAGCGTGCTCCAGTCGCGGCGAGCGTAGGCGATGAGATCCTCGCGCTTCATCGAGCTGGAGAGTAGCACACTCGGCTCCGCTGTTCTGCCGAGCGCCGCGCGCGATCAAGAGCTCGCGCCATCGACGCGCGGTGACCGTAAGGTCGGGCGTGGCGCCGCGATGGACGCGGTAGGCTGACTCGCGGCGCGGCTCTCCCCAGCTCTTCACGACGCGCCCCGAAGGACACGAGCGTATGGCTGACGAGATCTACGTGAGCACCGATGTCGAGGCCGACGGCCCCATCCCAGGTCCGCACTCGATGCTCAGCTTCGGCTCGGCCGCGTACCGGTCGGACAAGACCCTGGTCGGCACCTTCTCGCGCAACCTCGAGACGCTGCCGGACGCCACGCCCGATCCCAAGACCGCGGCGTGGTGGGAGGGCCAGCCGGAGGCCTGGGCGGCGTGCCGGAAGGAGCCGTGCCCGCCGGCGGACGCGATGCGCGACTACGCGGCGTGGCTGCGGGGTCTGCCCGGTAAGCCCGTCTTCGTGGGGTACCCGGCGGCGTACGACTTCATGTTCGTCTATTGGTACCTGATCCGCTTCGTCGGACAGAGCCCGTTCTCTCACTCGGCGCTCGACATCAAGACGTTCGCAATGGCCGTCATGGGCACTGAGTATCGCGGGTCTTCCAAGGAGCAGATGCCAGCCGAGTGGTTCGACCCTGTACCCCACACCCACGTCGCGCTCGATGACGCGATCGGCCAGGGCGCCCTGTTCTGCAACATGCTCGCGGCGTCGCGGGCGAAGCCTCCTCGGGGTTGACGCGGCATGCACGTCGGCGGGATGACTTCGCGTACTCTACGTCGATGCGGCGCGCGCCTGCCCTGACCCTCACCCTCTGTGCCTCGCTGTTCGGCCTCGCGGCCTGCGGGGATGACGCCGCGTCGGGAGGCTCCAGCTCGACGTCGAGCGGTGGCGGCGGGGCGACGGGCTCGGGCGGCGAGCGGGGCGACGGCGGCGGTGTCGCCGGTGGCGGCGGTCCAGGCGGCGGGAGCGCGGGTAGCGGAGGTGCAGGCGGCGGGGGGCCGAACGTGAGCCCGGGCTGCCTGGGCGGGGCCGGGCTCACCGAGGGCGAGCACACCTTCCAGCTGGAGGGGCTCGAGCGGCGCTACGTCTTGCGTTTGCCCGAGGGGTATTCGGCGGCCGTGCCCTGGCCGGTCGTGCTCGCGCTGCACGGCAACGGCGGCAGCGCCGACTATTGGGACGTTACCAGCGGCGAGCGCAACATCCGCGAGGTCCTGAAGAGCGACGCGGTGCTCATCATCGCTGAGGCTATCGGCGGCAACTGGCGCGACTACGCGGCAGACCCTTCGACCTGGCCCGCTCGCCTCGAGCAGGAGCTCGCGTATTTCGAGGAGGTGCTCTCGCAGGCGAGGAACGAGCTGTGCCTCAACGAGGACGCTATCTTCGCGATGGGGTTCAGCGGCGGCGGCTCGTTCTCGGGCGTGCTCGGGTGCCGGCGTCCCGACATCCGCGCGATCGCGGTCGGCGGCTCGGTCATCTATTTCGATCCGGCGGATTGCGTCCACACGCCGGCCGCGTGGATCACGATCGGCACCGAAGAGCTCGCCCCTGAGCGCGAGGCGTTCCGCGACTTCTTCCGCGAGCGCGCGATGTGCTCGGAGACGTCGATGCCGACCCCGCCCGAGCCGTGCGTCGCCTACGATGGCTGTGGCGGCGCGACTCCGGTCCACTATTGCCAACACCCGGACGGCCACATCTGGCCGGACTTCGGGAGCGAGGCGATGTGGGGCTTCTTCTCCTCGTTCGTGGAGTGAGGTTGGCGCTCAGCGCTCCCACGCGGGCGCGCAGTCGGCGCGCAGCAGCACGAGCGTGGGGACCTCGGCGGTCCTGTCGACGAAGGCGAGCAACACCGAGCCGACGCCGGCGAGCGTGCCGAGGGTGGGCTCGGTTTCGGGCCCGACCTCGATGAGGAAGGTGAGCGAAGAGGCTCCCACGAGGGACTCGCCGCCGAAGAAGTCCGGTCGCGCCAAGAGATCGATGGAGCGCGGCAAATCTCCCGGTCCACCTGCGTTCGTCGCGACCACGAACCCGTCGAGGAAGGGCGCGAGGTCGTGGCGCGCGTCGGTCCAGGTGTCGCTGAAGGTCCAGGGCTCCCATTCGATCAGGCCCGTTTCCTCGACGGGGTGGACCTCGACGCGGTGGGCGTCGTCGCGCGCGAAGAGCAGCCAGGCGCCGTCGGGGCGTGGGGCGAGGTGCAGCGAGCGGATGGGGGCGACCTCGGAGAAGGCGCTGCCCTGCGCCGCGCCTTCGAAGGAGAGGTGGTGGAGCTGCACCGCTGTCGGAGGGCCAGGGAGATCCGGATCGATGCAGCTGTCGAAGGGTTGGTCGGCGGTGCTCGCGACGAGGAACCCGCCCGCGGGTGCGGGCACGAGCGCGGCGCTTGGCGGCGGGTCGGAGCAGCCAAGGATCCCGGTCGATGACACGAAGGCGTCCGGCGCGAAGGAGTCGACGACGTCGACCTCCAGCCCACCGGGCTGGCCACCGCGCGCGACCGCGTAGCGACCGAGCTCGTCACGCGCGAGCGAGAGCGCGGCGGCGTCGTCTCGGAAGTAGGTTACGAGCGTCGAGCCATTCTGACCTGGCTCCGCCTGGGCGAGCACCCGCTCTGGGCTGCCGGGCTGGCCGAGGGTGAAGGCGAAGCGACCCGGATCCCCGCTCGCGACGGCGAACGGCTGGTTGGTGGGGAAGTTCGCGTCCACCATGCCCACGGCCGGCGGCCAGGTCGCGAAGGGATCGCTGACCCGCACCGAGGCCACCAGGCCACCGGCCGCGTCGCTCGCCTCGAACGTCAGCGCCCAATCCGTCGGGCTCACGGCGACCAGCTTGGGCTTCGCGACGCTCCCGAACGGGACCGTGACGAAGACCGGATCGCCCGCCCACGAGAGCTGCGCGCACGTGTCCTCGCCGCCGCCGGCCCCACCGGCGGCCACGGCTCCACCCGTGCCTCCGCCCCCCGAGGCGCGGTCGCCCGCGCCGCCCCCGTCCTCCGGGACCTCGAGGGCGTCTCGCGCGCCACAAGAGAGCAGGAGCGTCGCCCCGAGCAGCCAAGGCCAGGAGGATCGAGAGGCAGAGGAAGCGAAGCGCATGCCCGCGGAAGGGTAGCAGCGGCGTCGCGTCGCTCAGGGTTCTCTTGGAGGATGGCCACCGAACGAGCGCCCCATGTCATTTTCCTGACCCGTCTCGGGCCCGACCGGCCATGTTGGGGTCAGGCGATGGCGGCTCGCTCCCACCTCCGACTCGCGGCGACGGCAGCAGGCAGCCCTGCGCCCGCCGAGCCCGTGAGGTCGAGCTTCATCAGCGACGAGCTGCTCGAGGAGCTGCGGGGAGGGGCCCGCACGGCGGAGCGGGCGTTCGTGGCGCACTTCTGGCCGCGCGTCAGCCGGACGTTGTCCCACCTGCTCGGGGCGGTCCACGAGATCGAGGACCTGACGCAGGAGGTCTTCATCCGAGTATTTTCGCGGCTCGATCGGATCCACGACGCGGCGAGCGTGCGGCCGTTCGTCACGTCGACGACGGTCTTCGTCGCCCGGGAGGCGCTGCGACGCAGGGCGCGACGCCGCTGGCTCGTGTTCTCGGCGCCCGAGGACGTTCCGGAGATCGAGATGCCGGGCGCATCGGACGAGGTCCTGCGCGCGGTCGCGGTCTTTTACCAGGTCCTCGGCAAGCTGCCGGTCGACGAACGTATCGCGTTATCGCTGCGTCACGTCGAGGGGATGGAGCTCACCGAGCTCGCCTGGGCGACCGCGACGAGCCTGTCGACCGCGAAGCGGCGGCTGAGGGCGGCAGAGGCGAGGTTCACGAAGCTGGCAGCGGGGCGAGCCGAGCTCGCCGATCTGCTGCAGGAGGGAGACAGATGGCCGGCGCTCGTTCGTTGAACCTCGCGGGCCGCAGGGTCGCGGCTGCGCTCGACGCCGCGGCGCCCGCCGCGCCGGCAGCGCAGCTCGACGCCAGGGTCGAGGCGCTGCGCCAGCTCCGGCGCCAGCGGGCTGCGCGCGCGCAGCGTGTGCGTCGCGCCTCGGCGGTCGTGGTCGTGCTCGCCGCGTGCCTCGCGGCCACCCTGTTCGTCTTCACGCGCCCTCGCGATCTGACGTTCACGATCGACGGTCGCGGGGGCGAGCTCGGCGCCTGGGTCGCCGCGCCATCGGATGCGCCAGCGAGGTTCGCGTTCTCGGACGGCTCGACCCTCGAGCTGCACCCCTCCGGGCGCGCGCGGGTCGCCGACGTGAGCGACAACGGCGCGCGGGTCCTGCTGGAGGACGGCACGCTCTCGGCGAGGGTCCGACACCTCGAGCGGACGTCGTGGACGATCGCCGCGGGGCCGTTCGAGATCCACGTGATCGGGACGACGTTCGACGCCGCGTGGAGCACGGCGGACGAGGCGCTGACGATCACGATGGTCGAAGGCAAGGTAGAGGTGACCGGCGCCTGTCTCGACGGCCCGCGCCCGATCCAGGGGACGGAGGCGCTGCGGTTATCGTGTCGCGGCGTCGCAGCGCCCATTGCCCCATCCGCCTCCGCGCCCGCGTCGACCGCCGAGTCGGCGGCCGCGAGCGCGCAGCCGCCGCTGCCCAGCGCCAGCGTCGAATCACCGTCAGCCTCCTCGCCGGCGCTCGCATCGCCCTCGTGGCGTGCGCTGGCGAAGCAGGGCGCGTACTCCGACGCGTTCGCCCTGGCCGAGCGCGAAGGCGCGTTCGAGCGCGCGGCGGCGGGCCCCGTGAGCGAGGCGCTGGAGCTCGCGGAGGTCGCGCGGCTCGCCGCAAAGGCGGACGTGGCGCGGCGCCTGTATCTGTCGATCCGCGCGCGCGACCCGGGCGGCGACGCCGCGGCCCTGGCGGCGTTCCAGCTCGGGCGCATGAGCTTCGGTGCAGGCGGCGCTGCTGCGGAGTCTTGGTTCTCGACCTACCTCGCCGAGCGCCCCAACGGGCCGCTCGCGGCGTCGGCGCTCGGTCGCATTCTCGAGCTTCAATACAAGGGCGGCCAGGGCCACGTGAAGGACACCGCGAGGCTATACCTCGAGCGCTTCCCGAGCGGGGCGCACGCGGCGCTCGCCCGAAGCATCCTGGAGTCGTGAAGCGATCCGGGCTCGCATTCGGCCTCACGATGGCGCTCACTGCGACCAGCGGGCGGGCCGAGGAGGTGCCGGCCGAGCCCGTCGTCGTCCTCGTCTACGGCGCCACCGACGAGTTTGGGCTCAGGCTCGAGGCGGAGCTCCGCTCGATCGGGGTCAAGGTGGAGCCGCGGCGCCACGCGGCGCGGACCCAGCCTCCAGGGACGATCGCGGTGGTCACCGTGTCGCGGCGCGGAGGTCGGCGCGTCGAGATCCGGATGGGAGGCCACCCGTCGATGCAAGGAGAAGCAGACCTCGTGGTGTCGGTGGACGACGTCAGCGATCCGCTGGGGAGCATTCAGGCAGCAGAGCGCGTTCGGGCGGCGTTCGAGCCGCTCGCGCTGCGCCCACCCTCGGTCGAGCCGGCGCCAGAGCCGGTGTTCGAGATCGTGACGCCGCCGCCGGCGTTGCCGTCGTCGCCGCCGCCATGGCCATCGCCACCGCCACCGGCGTCGCCGGGGATCGTGATCGAGCTCGGCGTGGACGGCCGACTGCCGCGCTGGCCCGCGCCTCCGCCGCTGCCGTCTCGTGAGGGAGGGGCCTTCGGGCTCTCGGCGGGTCTGGGCGCGATGTTCGGGTCGCAGGGCCCGTCGATGGAGACGACGCTCTCGTTCGTCGCGGCGCCGGTCCGCTGGTTTCGCGTCGAGCCGTTCGTGACGGTGCCGCTCCTTCCTTCGGTGTTCGAAGACGACGCAGGGGTAGCCGAGGTGTATGCCGGCGCGCTCGGCGTTCGAGTCGGCTTCACGGTCCTCGAAGTCAGCTTCTTTTCGCTCGCGCTCGGAGGCGGCGTCGAGGCGCTGTGGCTGCGCGCCGTCGGAGAGCCGGCGGCGGGCTACGTCGGGACGACCGAGGACGCGTTCACGGGCGCGGTGTTCGCGGATCTCTCGCCCCGCTTCGCGGTCTTGGGTCCGCTCTCCCTCGTCCCGCGCGCGACGCTCGGCGTGGCGCTGGCGCCGGCCGACGTCGTGTTCGATGGCGAGACGGTGGGCGTTTGGGGCATGCCCTTCGGCGACCTCAACCTCGCCATCGAGGCGACCTGGTCCCCATGATCACGAACGATGACCCGTTGGGGCGCGCGCCGGCCATTGAAGCAGTGAGTGCCTCGCACCGGACGCGAGGCGGCGAAAGGTGCAGGACCATGACCAGCGTGACTTCGTCTTGGGCGGCCGCGGTGCTCTTCTCGATCGTGTGCGCGTGCAGCGTCTCGCTCGAGCCGATCGACGGCGAAGACGGCGAGGGCGGTGACGAATACGGTGGGGGCGGGGTCGAGGGCGACGGGGGAACCTCCGAAGGGGGAAGCTCGCAGAACATCAGCGGCGGCGCGTCGCAAGGCGGCGCGTCGCAAGGCGGCGCCTCGCAAGGCGGCGCGTCGCAAGGAGGCGGCGGGCCCGAGGGTGGCGCGTCGCAAGGAGGCGCGTCCCAGGGCGGCGCGTCCGAGGGCGGCGCTTCGCAAGGAGGCGCGCCCGAGGGCGGCGCGTCGCAGGGAGGCGCGTCTCAAGGAGGCGGCGCGCCCGAGGGTGGCGCGTCGCAAGGCGGCTTCGGGCAGGGGGGCGCCAGCGTGGACAGCTGAGGCGCTAGGGGGGTGTCCCTAGGTTCGGCTCGGGGTTCGCCCGGCCCTCGCTCACGCTCGCAAGTGAAGGCCGGGCAATCCCCGAGCCTCTCCCCGACCTATGTTCCACCCCCCTTGATCTTGCTGGTCCGACCTCCGGTCGGACTAGAGCTGGCCCTGCGGGAGCTTGCCCGTCTTCAGCACCGCGACCTGCTCGTCGCTGAAGGGCTGCTCGTACAGCGTGCTGTCTTGCTGGCGCGAGCGGAAGAAGTCGACCACGTAGTTCATGCGGTCGGCGAGCAAGCCCCAGTCGCCTGCCGCGCTGCCCTTCGATGTATTGGGGGTGCGGTCGAGCTTCTCCAGGAGCGCCACCAGGCCCGGCGTCTCAATGGTGGCGAGGTCGCTCGGGAAGTCGTTGCCCTCGGGCAGGCGAGGCACGTCCTTGCCGAGGTCGAGGGTGACGGTCGGCAAGGTCAGGGTCATGAGGAAGCGCGTGGAGAGCTCTTGCCACTCGCACTCGATGCGCTTGGCGAACGGCGCGAAGACGCTCTCGAGCGCGCCCACGATGCCGCCGTGCTTGTGCTCGGGCACCTTGCTGCGAAGGTCCTCGTGGAGGACCAGCGAGAGGGTGTCGACGAGCGGCGCGCGGAGCGAGTCGACGATCGGCCCCTGGAGGCGGATCTGCTCGTGGTATCCGACGAGGGCGTTGGCCCAGAACAGCAGCTCGGCCTTCTTCTTCGCGTCGCGTTCGAGCATCGCGTCGTAGTAGTGGGTGAAGGCCTCGATCAGCAGGTCTTGCCCGCCCTCTTCGACCGAGCCCCGCTTGAACATCGACAACAGGCCCGCCTTCTCCTCGGCTGTGCCCTTCGGCGGCCCTTCGAACAGCTGACAGAGGCGGGCGAACGGCGGCGCGAGCTCCGCGAAGACGATCAGGTTGCCCTGCCCCACGGCGCGGGTGATGTCGCCCATGACGCGCTCGATGGCGGTGACGACGAAGGAGTGCCCGACGTGGGCCTTCTCGTCGAGCGTGCGCAGCGCGTTGTTGAGCCCGAGGACGCCCGCGTCGAGGTGGTCGGCCGCGGCGACGTACTTGCGAATGAGCGAGGGGACCTCTTCGCCGCGGATGAACGCGCCCGCCGTCTTGGAGGCGTAGGTGGCGTACGCGCACCAGCTCACGTTGGTGGGACCGAAGGCGCGCGTGAGCGCCACGGTGAGCTCGTGGTAGCTCTGCGTGATCTTGAGGTTACGCGGCGCCGGATCGAGCTCGGCGGCGATGGCGTTGGCCTGTTCGGGCGTGGGCGGCGCCCACCTGATGGCGAGTTTGGTCTCGGGCATCGGCGGAACGTAGCTCGCTTTTCGCGACCGGAGTATCGTGCTCGGCTGTCGCCGCCCGGGGGGTACGCACGGGCGACGCGGCCAACGCCCACGCCACCGAGATCTGCCATGGATCGAGACGACTCCGAAGCCACCATCGCCGGTCGCCGCCCTGCCGACACGGTCGTCGCAGGTCGTTACCGACTGCTCTCCGAGATCGGGCGCGGGAGCATGGGAAAGGTGTACCAGGTGGAGCACGTCCACACCGGCGAGGCCTTCGCGATGAAGGTGCTCGGCGCCCACGTGGAGACCGACGCCTCGATGGTCGAGCGCTTCAAGCGCGAGGCCCGCACCCCCGCGCTGATCAAGAGCGACCACGTGGTGAAGGTGATCGACGCCGACGTCGCGCCCGAGCTGGGCGGCGCGCCCTTCCTGGTGATGGAGCTGCTCGACGGCGTGGACCTCGAGAAGTACAGCGCTCACGCCGGCAAGCTCCCCGCCGCCGACGTGGTCCGCATCCTCGGGCAGGTCGCGCGCGCGCTCGACCGCGCGCACGCCATCGGCGTGGTGCACCGGGACCTCAAGCCCGCCAACGTCTTCATGCACCGGCGGGAAGACGGCGTCGTCGTCAAGCTGCTCGACTTCGGCATCTCGAAGCTCGCGCCGACGGGCGAGGCCGCCCGCATCACCGCCTCGGGCGCCATCATGGGGACGCCGCTGTACATGCCGCCCGAGCAGGCGCTCGGCCGCTCGGAGATCCGCCCCGCGGCGGACATCTGGTCGCTCGGCATGCTCGCCTACCGCCTGCTCACGGGGCAGACGTATTGGTCCGCGCACTCGGTCGCCGAGCTCATGGCCGCGATCGTCCGCGACCCCGTGAGCGTGCCCACCGCGCGCCACAGCGAGCTGCCCGCGGAGTTCGACGCGTGGTTCCTACGCTCGTGTGATCGCTCGCCAGACGAGCGCTGGTCGAGCGCCGGCGAGCAGATCACTGCCCTCGCCGCTGCGCTCGGGCTGAGCACGCACGCGAGCGGTCTGCCGGGGTCCGAGCCCGACAAGACGCTGCGCTCGGCGGATGAGGCGGCCCGCGCGATCGAGACGGTGGTCGACGTGCTGCGCAGCATCCCTCGCGAGCCGGCGCCCAAGGCGGCGAGCGCGTCGACGTCGAGGCCGGCGCTGGAGGGAGAGCGCCGTCAGGTGACTGTGCTGTCACTCGACATGACGCTCAGCTCTCTGTCGGGCGAAGAGGTCGATCCGGAAGATCTGCGCGACGTCACCGCCGACTATCACGCGGCCTGCCAGGCGATCCTCGGAGCGCTCGGCCGCCCGCTGACCGAGACGCTGGGCGACGGCGTGCTCGTGTACTTCGGCTATCCGGTGGCGCAGGGCGACGACGCCAAGCGGGCGGTGACGGTGGGGCTGCGCATCGCCGAGGCCGCTCAGCGCATTCACGAGCGCGTCTCGCGCACGCTGTCGGTTGCGCTGTCGATGCGCGGCGGCGTGCACACGGGGCTGGTCGTCACCGGCGACAGCTCGGGGGCGCCTGCCGCGAAGAACCTCGTAGGCCAGGTGCCGCAGGTCGCCTCCAACCTCAAGCGCCTCGCGCCCGCCAACGCGATCGCCATCAGCGCGGCCACGCAGCGGCTAGTGCGGGGCAGCTTCACGTGTGAGCCGCTCGATGGCCAGCTCGGGGGGACGGCCTCCGGAGTGTTCCGCGTGACGGGTGAGCTCGACTCCGGTGTCGGCGACAGCGTCGATCGCGGCACGACCGACCTGGTTGGCCGCGAGGTGGAGTCGGCGCTGCTGATGGAGAAGCTCCAGGACCTCGAGGGAGGGACGGGACACGTCGTGCTGCTGACGGGCGAGGCGGGCATCGGAAAATCCTCCGTGCTGCGCGCCTTCAAGAAGTCCCTCGTGGGAGGCGATTTCAGCTGGCTCGACTGCCGCTGCTCCCCCTATTTCCACAGCACGGCGCTCCACCCTGTCGTCGAGCTGCTCAAGCGTCTGCTCGAGCTGTCGACCGACGACTCGCCGGAGGAGCGGCTGCTCAAGCTGCGGGCCTTCTTGCGCGAGCACGACGCCGGCAAGGAGGCGCTCGCGCTCATCGGGTCGCTCCTGTCGCTGCCCCTGCCGGACGAGCTCGCCGCGCTCAACCTGAGCCCTCAGCGCCAGAAGGAGAAGACCTACGCCGCCATCGCGTCGCTCTTGCTCGACCTGGCCAAGAAGCAGCCCGTGGTGATGGTCGTCGAGGACCTGCATTGGGCCGACCCGTCGACGCTCGAGCTGCTCGGCACCTTGGTCGACGAGGGCCCGCGCACCGCGATGCTGCTCGTGCTAACGGCGCGCAACGAGTTCGGGTCCCCCTGGGGCGCGCGCGGCCACATCGCGCAGCTCAACCTCTCGCGCCTCAGCAAGAAGCGGATCGAGGCGATGGTGAGGCGGATATCGGGCGGAAAGGCGCTGCCCGAGGAGGTCATGCAAGAGCTGTGCAACAAGACCGACGGCGTGCCGCTGTTCGTCGAGGAGATGACGAAGAACCTGCTCGAGGCGTCGTTCCTGGAGGACAAGGGCAGCCACTACGCGCTCTCGCGGCCGCTGCCCGCGCTCGGCATCCCCGGCACCCTGCGGGACTCGCTCGCCTCTCGGCTCGATCGCCTGGGCGCCGCCAAGGCGACGGCGCAGCTCGCGGCCACGCTGGGGCGCGATTTCGACTACGACCTGCTGCGCGCCGTGGCGACCGCGTCGGACGAAGAGCTCGCGCGAGACCTCCGCGCGCTGGTCGAGAGCGAGCTGCTCTACCAGCGCGGCACGGTGCCGCGCGCGCGCTTCACCTTCAAGCACATCCTGGTGCAGGAGGCCGCGTACGAGTCGCTGCTCAAGAACGCGCGCAAGGACGCGCACACGAAGATCTCCAGCGCGCTCGTCGAGCTGCGACCGGAGCTGTGTGCGTCCCAGCCCGAGGTCCTCGCGCACCACCGCGCCGGCGCGGGCCAGCACCTGGAGGCGGCGGGCGATCTGTTGCGCGCCGGCCAGCACGCGCTCCAGCGCTCTGCGAACGTCGAGTCGATCACGCACCTTCGCCGGGCGATCGAGCTGTGCGAGGCCGCCCCGCCGGGCCGCGCCCGCGCCGCGGTCGAGTCGACGCTGCACACGTTCCTCGGGGTGCCCCTGATGATGACCAAGGGTTATGGCGCCGAGGAGGTCGAGCAGGCCTACGCGAAGGCGCTGTCCTCAGCGCCGGCGAGGAGTCTTCGCGCCTGTTGCCCGTGCTCTGGGGCCTTTGGATTTTCTACCACGTGCGCGCCCGCTACCGGACGGCCTACGAGCTGAGCGAGAAGCTGATGGCCCTCGCCGCGACGACGCCGGACTCCAACGTGCAGGTGGCCGCGCACCTGGCGCACGGCAGCACGTGCCTGTTGACGGGTCGGCTCGATGCGGCGCGCGACAACCTGGAGAAGTGCATCCGTCAATACGATCCGGTCCACCACCGGGGGCACGCCTACCTCTTCGGTCAGGACTCGCTGACGTTCGCGCGCACCATGCTCAGCTGGGTGCTCTGGCTGCAGGGCCACCCCGACCAGGCCGTGCGCATGGGCAACGACGCGATCGCCTGGGCCGAGGAGGTGAAGCACCCCAACACCCTCGCCTTCGCCCTCGGGATGACGGCGGCGCTCCACCAATACCGCGGCGACCGCAAGGGCGCCGCGCAGACCTCCGGCGAGCTCATCGCAATGGCGGGGGAGCAGGGCCTGCTGCACTGGCTCTCGGCCGGGCGCATCGTGCACGGCTGGGCGACGAGCGGCCCCACGACGGACGACGAGGGCGTGCCGGGCATGCTCGAGGGGCGCGCGGTCTGGGCGGCGATCGGGGCGCGCGTCGCCGACTCCCACTGGGACGCGATGATCGCCGAGCGCCACCTCGACGGCGGCCGCAAAGAGGGCTGCGACAAGCTGCTCGCCGCGATGCGCGCGTTCGTGGCCGACAGCGACGAGCGATCGTTCGAGCCCGAGATCGATCGACTCGAGGGCGAGCTGCTGCTGCTCGAAGAAGGCAAGGAGGCCGAGGCCGAGGCCTGCTTCCAGCGCGCGCTCGATCGCGCGCGGGCCAACGGCGCCCGCTCCCTCATGCTGCGCGCCGCCACGAGCCTCGCGCGGGTCATGACCGCCGGGGGCCGAGCGGACGACGCGCAGGCCCTGCTCGCGCCGATCTGGGCCCTGTTCAAGGAGGGCCACGACACGAGGGATCTGGTGCGCGCCAAGGGCGTGCTGTCGGGGATGTTCTTGTAGGAAGGGGCAGCGGCCGGTCACACTGAGGCCGATATGGTTGCCAAAAGTCATCGGAATCCCGCTTCGATTCCCCGCGCGCCCTGGAGCGGTTAGGATGACTCACCGGGACGGCGCTGCCGCCCGCGGAGGGGGCTGACGATGAAACGACGCGTTCTGGGCATGGTGGTTGCTGGGGGCACTGATCCACGCTAGCGCGTGCGGTGAGGATCCCGATGGCGAAGTCGTGTCTCGCGCACGACAGGCCGTCGTGCAGGGCACCACCGATACCGAGTACGACGCCGCATTCCCCGCCTCGGTGAAGCTGCTCGAGAAGGGCGCCTCCGGCACGTTGGTGTCCCCCTATTGGGTACTCTCGGCCGAGCACGCCTTCGACGAGGCAGGCGAGGTCGACGCCAATTGGAGCTGGCACGTCGGGACGTTTCCGAACGGTTCGCCGACGGGCGATCCGCTTTGGAACCGTCGTGTATTCTGGCACTCCAAGGAGAAGAGCGGCCCGGTGCGCATGATGGGGCTCGGCTCTCATCGCGAGACCGACCTGGCACTCGTACGGCTCAACCGTCCTGTTCGGCATCCGATCGGGCAGCCGGCTCGTCTCCCCGCGTACGCGAACGAGTGCGGGGTGTCGTCGTTCCTGGGCCGCTTGGTTGGGTTCGCCAACGCCGGCTACAACGAGAACGGGTACGAGGGGATCTGCGCCAACGAGGTCTCGTCGCCTCGGCGGCGCTTCGCGCCGGCGACGGTCGCTTGGGAGCGGTTCACGTACCTGGGACCAGGCTCGAGCCATCAACACCGCTTCGAGGCGGGGCCGGGCGACGGGTGTACGGGGATGGCTGGGGTCGGCGTGGGTGGGGACTCCGGCGGATCGCTCTATCGCTGGGACGACCTGTTTTGCGGTGTCATCTCGGGCGACGGGCCCTTCGCTTCGGGAGGCAGCCCTGACGGGACGGTCTGGTCGCAGTATCACACGGCTGCGGTCGACTCCCAGGACGCCATCGAGTTCTGGTCCCAATACGTGCTCGACGTCGACGGGCTCCCGGAGAGCCCTTGTCCGCCCGTCGACAGCTACAACGACCCCGACGGCGACGGGATCCCAGCCACCTGCGACTCGTGCCCGACCATCTACAACCCCGAACAGCTCACCGAGGTCCATGACGAGGACCTGGACGGCCTGGGGGACGCCTGCGATCTGTGCGATTGGGCGGTCGACCCGGTCGACCAGCTCGCGAATCGCAATCGCGAGATCGAGCTCGCCGTGGCCTTTCCCAACGCGGAGCGCGTGCCGGTGCTGGACCGAGACGACTTCGCCAGCGACGAGGCCTTCCAGCTGGCCGTCGACGAATATCGCGGAGCGTTCTTCCCCGACACGTGCGATGCGATGCCGGTCCCGGCCGCGGTGCTGAAGTCCGGGGGGGGGCTCCCGCAGTCGCCTCCGGGCGACCCGCTGGATCCAACCTGCCAGCTCTACACGCAAGGCTGCTCGAGCCACTTCAACAACGTGGTCGAGCTCCATGTTTTCTCGAGCACGACGATCAACGACGTCATCCAGCAGAATGGACCGATCGACGCGACCGTGGGGCTGCGATGGTGCGACTGTCAGTATGACACCGACGCCAATCCGGCGTCGATGGATGGTCGGACCCAGTGCCGACGTCACCCTATCGCGAACTGCCGTTTCGATGAGGACTTGTATGACGCGACCGGGCCGTCAAACCAATGGCTCGCGGTGCGCACGAAGGACCTCAATCAACCCTGGAGCGCCGCGCAGGCCGGGGCCGAGTGGCAGCTCGAGGTCGGGGTGGAGAAGCGCTCGGTCGTCTGGGACTACACGGCGCTCGGCGCCCAATACCTCGACTCTTCGACGAACTTCCAGTCGGTCAACGGCATCCTGTGGGCCCACACGACCGAGCTCAGCGCGACGGTGCCCGAGATCGACGGGGACGGGCGACCGCTCGTGCGCTTCGCGAACTCGCTGAACAGCGGAGCTGCGTCGTGGGGCTATTACCCAGAGGGCCACCCGTGGGTCGCCGTCAATGACTGGATCGTCTGCCCGATGTGCGGCATCGATGGCGTCGCGCAGCCGCTGCACGAGGCTGGGAACCCCCACTGGGTCACCACTCTCCCCGGCGCCTACGCTCCGGCCCTCTCGCCCGACGCTGCGACGCGCGAGTACTACTCTCAGGTGGCGCTCGAACGCGCGATCCATGTCGGCGCCTCGGAGCCTCTCGTGTGGCTCGAGCGCGCGCTGGGAGGCACCAAACGCTTCACGCGCGGCGTGGGCGTCGATCGCGACTCGGGGCGGGTCAGCGGCAGGGTCTTGACCGAAGGGCTCGACGCCCTCCCTGTGTACGACGACTTCGACCCCGCTGACGGCCCGCTGCTCGCGGGCGACGAGGGGCTCGCGTTCAGCGCCATCGAGCAGCGCCTCTATGTGCTGGGCGGGTCGGGTGACAGCGAAGGCGCCGGCTGGCTCTTGGATCTCGAGGGGACGGCGCCCGGGTGGCGCCACTTCGCCCTGCCGGACGGCGAGAAGGTCTCCACGGTTCACGCCGCGGTCTATCGGCACGAAGATCGCTCGCTCTACTTCCTGGACGGGGGTAGCCCACTGCGCCTTCGCCGGTGGAACGCCCAGCGCACGCTGCGCTCCGGGGTGCTCCAGACCATCGCAGAGCTGCCGGAGTCCTGGGATGGCTTTGGGGCTTACGCGCTGATCGCGGGGCCCCGAGGAGAGCTCGGGCTCGTTGCCTTCCACGGGAGCGGCGTGAGCTCCTCCAAGGTTGGGGTGTTCCACGCCGACGAAGAGGGGACCTTCGAGCTCGTGAAGCTTGGCAGCCCATCCGACGACCTGCTCGGCCCTCCCATGCTCACCCCGTTGGGGTTCGTCTTCACGACCGAAAGCGCCAAAGGTGGCAGGCTGCCGTTCGGCGAGATGGACCCGCCGGACGGCCCCGAGCTGCCGACCTTTTACCCGCACTGAGGTGAGCCATGAGACGCATCGCACTCAGGACTCTCCTCCTCCTGGCCATGTCCGGCTTTGCTTGCAGCGATGAGGGCCACGCGACCACGGGCGGCTCCACGTCCTCCACGACCTCCGGGGGATCGGGCGGAGGCGGAGCCTCCGGCTCGACGACCGGGACGGGGGCAGGGGAGCCAGGGTGGTCGCCGGTCCCTTGGTGGGACGGCAACTGTCCGCTCCAGATGGCCGACGACCCCGAGAGCGCTTTCCCCACGCTCGAGTGGGGTGCCTGCCCCGCCAATGAGGCCGGCTGCGAGATGCTGGTCAAGAACTGGCCTCAGCTAGGGCCGGGGGGCCTGGCCCCGCCGGCAGTGCTTCGCACGCCGTCCGGGTACGTCCATTCGCTCTATGTGATGCTCCCCGACTACGAGGTGCGCGTGCCCATCGTTGGCGTGGATGGGCGAGCCAGCGTGGTTTACCGTACCCCACCGAACCCCCCCAAGCCCACCTGCGTTCCGCTCCTTGCCGAGCCCTACGAGTCCGGCCATTGGTTCGGCAACTGGGTGCTGGGCAGCCAGCCGAAGACGACCTACGTGTTCCAGCCAGCAGGCCTCGATCCGGCGGACGCGCTGGTGCTCCCGCCGCTGGGCCCCAACCAGCAGAAGCGCTCCTCCGAGCAGATCATGGCCATCCAATACGACTTCGGCGTGGCCGCCCGGATCTATGATCGGCAGACGGGCCTCGACTTCCAGTCGCCCGACGACATGGGTGCCACCCTGCCGTGGCCGACAGACGACGCGGCTTTCCTGCTGCTGGTGCCCGCCCCGAACGAGCCGGAGGCGTGGGTCTGGACGCGGGAGCGTGAGGTGTACGAGCCGCTGATCACCCCGCCGACCGGGCACGTGGTCGACGTGAAGGCGGACGGCGCGAGGCTGGTCTGGATCCAGACCCCGCCGAAGGCGGAGCCTGGCTCCGGCGAATGGCCGGCCGGCACGCTGTACTCCTCCGCTTACACCACCGTGCAAGACGAGGTGGCGGCTACCGCGCTGCGCCCGATGCCGCCCACTGGGCCGGGGCCGGAGAGCGCCATCGGCGGGGGGTACTACGCGCTCTACAGCGCGTACACCAACCTGCTCTACATCGTCCGCCTGAGCGACGGTCGTCAGTGGGTGATGCCCATCCCGCTCGACGAGTTCGGCGCTCTCTTGAACAATGTCTCGTACGTCGACGACACCTACGTCTACTTCAAGACCGGCACGAACATCTTCCGGCAGCGCCTCGACGCGCTCGGCCCCGGTGAGCCACCGCCGTAGTTCGCTCGATTCGAGTTGTTCTCGTTTGATCGGTCACACTCTCGGCGTTCCTCCGATGTCGAGTCCGATGGTCTCACGAGTCCACGCCCTCGCCGCTCTGCTCTCGGTCCCGGGATGCACCTTGGCCGCGGAGGAAGCGACCGACGATCCCCATGGGGGGGCGCGCGAGGCGGCCTCGGCGTCTACCCCGGCACAGACGGACCGTGGCTCTGCCTTCGCGGCGCCGACGACTCACGCGGTTCTGTCCTCCGCTCCGGCCGAGGCCGGTCCCGTCGTCCGCCCAAAGTCTTCGTGCCCGCCCGAGATGGTCGAGGTCGCCGCCAAGCTCCCCTTCTGCGTCGACCGCTGGGAGGCGTCGCTCGAGCGCGTCGGCCCGGCGGGGACCCCCGTCCGGCACCCCTTCAACCAACGCCCCGACGAAGGCGTGCGCTACCGCGCGCTCAGCGCGCCCGGGGTCTTCCCGCAGGCGTACGTCAGCCGGCTCGAGGCGAGCGCGGCGTGTGAGGAGGCCGGCAAGCGGCTGTGCTCGATGTCGGAGTGGCAGCGGGCGTGCCGTCGAGGAGGGTCGGACACGTACCCGTATGGCGCGCTCCCGCAGCCTGAGGCGTGTAACCAGGGCAAGCCGCACCTCTTGCCCATCATGTTCCCGGAGCGCGGCTACCGCTACCGGTACGACGAGCATTTCAACGACCCGGCCCTCAGCCTGCAGCAGGGCTACCTCGCGAAGACCGGAGCGTACGAGCGGTGCACCAGCGAGCTCGACGTGCACGACATGGTCGGCAACCTCCACGAGTGGGTGAGCGACGACGCGTCGAGCGCGCTCATCGCTCAGCTCGAGGCGAGCCGGCGTCAATGGCAGCCTGCCGCGCCGGGCAATGGCGTCTTCATGGGCGGCTTCTACAGCACCCGCGCGGAGCACGGGCCGGGGTGCACCTTCACCACGGTGGCCCACGAGCCCGCGTACCACGACTACTCGACGGGCTTTCGTTGCTGCGCGCCGGTGACTCCGCGCTAGGGCTCACGGTCGCGCGCGGGCGGCCCTCCTGGTAAGCGCCCTGCCGCGCGCGCGGTGGTGCTAGAGAGCGGACGGTGAGCTCAGGCATCGCGCCGCGCGCCCTCGTCGCGCAAGTCAAGAACACCGCCGCGTGGCTGTGGGAGCCGGGCAGCGCCGAGCGCGCCGCCGCGGCCCGCGCCCTCGACGCCCTGGAGGCCGCCGAGCAGGACCACGCAGGCGCGGCGGGCGCCCCACCCCACGCCTACCTCCGGCTGCTGCTCGCGGCGCACTACGCGACCGTGGCGACCTTCGTGCCGACCGACGTCGACGCGCGCATCCGGCACCACCAGTGGGTCGCGCTGTCGAGCGAGGAGGAGCTCGAGGGCGCGTGTGACGTCGTCGACGAGATCGCGGCGCTCGATCCGAGGGCGGTCTCGGCCCGCGTCGTCGAGACCAAGCACGGCCTGCTCTCGGGCCACGATGGCGAGTGGTTCTCGGTGCGCTCGGGTGCGCTCGGGCGCGCCTTGGCGCTCGGCGCGACGCGCGTGGTCGAGCGGCTCGTCGCCGTGCTCGACGCAGAGGTCGAGCGCCACCGCGCCATCTCCGAGGAGGCGCTCGAGCGCAAGGCAAAGCCGCAGCACGCCCTGGAGGTGTGCACGACGGTCGCCCACAACCTCGGGGATCTGTCGCGGGTCGTCGACCAGTGGCCGAAGCGCGGGGAGCACGAGGCGCTGCGCGTGCGCTATCTCCGGCTCGGCCACGCCGACGCGCCCCGCGCCGACGCCGCGGTGAAGACGTTCGCCACGGTCGGGGTGATCAACAAGGCGCTCATGGCTCGCGAGAACCACCGCTACCTGGCGCTGCGCAAGCCTCGCGCGCTGCGCGCTGCCCGCGAGCTGCTCTTGCCGTTCGGCCCTTGGCTCGACGCCTGGGGCGAGCGGGTGGCGACGCACGAGGCGCTCGAGGAGCGTGATCGCGCCGAGGTCGTCGAGGCCTTGCTCGAGCTGCACGAGTCGGATCCCGAGGCGCAGGCCTGCCTGCGCGGGCTGGCGGGGATCCACCGCGCCACCAGGGGGGGCCTCGCGCTCTACGCCGACAGGGTGGCAGCGCGCCTGCGCAAGGGGATCGGCCGCGGCGCGGTCCGCGAGGCGGTGGACGTGGATCGCGCCCGCTTCGAGGCGAAGCTCGACAAGCGCTACGCCTTGGAGCGCGGGTGGAGGTAAGTTCGTCTCCGTGAGGAGGATGCCGAAGCTCTTGATCCCGGCGCCCGACGAGCCGCCGCCCCCCGAGCCGCGCAAGTCGCGGGCGGGGCTGATCGTCGCCGTCGTGGCTCTGCTTGCGATTGGCGCGGGCGCGGGCTTCTACATCACGCGCGCGCGCAAGAAGCCCTCCGCCTCCCACGCGTACGGCCAGCTCCACGCCTGCCTGTTCGGCCCGGTCCTCGCCGAGGGCGAGTCGTTCGACACGCGCACGCGCTCGATCGACGCCGCGCTGGGCGAGGAGCGCGGCGACTACCCGGCGCGCTGCGAGCCTGCGCTGACCACCTTCTACGAGTCGCTCGGGGGCGATCCCAAGAGCGACGGCCTGAAGGAGGTGCTCGAGATCGAGCTCGGCTGCAAAGACAAGTGCTCGACCGCGTCGCTCATCAAGAAGATCTCCCAGATCCACGACATCGCGGCGTCCGCGAAGATCAAGCCAGAGGGCGCCGACGAGGTCGCCAACGTTCCGCCGCGGCTCACCGGCAAGCCGCTCAAGGCGAGCGAGTTCCGCGAGATCGTCCCCGGCACGGTCGTGCTCCAGGGCCTCACGAGCCTCGGTCCTGGCAAGACCGCCCTGCTCTACAAGGACACCGTCGGCATCCTGCACCTGTGCGAGATCGAGCCCGACGGCGAGCGCCCCCTGGCGTGCGCGCCGATCCGCGTGCCCGTCGGTGCGCAGACGGCCCGCCTGGTCGAGGGCAAGGAGAAGCCGACGATCTACGGCGTGGTGTCGATGGGCGCGACGCCCGAGGAGACGAAGTACGGCGTCTTCGACGCCAAGCTCGGCGAGCCCACGGGCGATGACCCCAAAGAGGTGAAGAGCGCGACCGATCGGCCCCGCCTCCCCGCCTCCTCGCCGACCTGGGTCGAGGCCCCGCTCGAGGGCACGAAGCTGCGCGTGTACCGCGCGAAGAACGGCGTCCTCCGGCTCGATCGCGAGGGCGACGCGCCGCGCTTCATCATGGACGACTCCGACCACGACGGCCCCGCCACCGGCGAGCCGATCCCGTTCGTCGGGCAGAAGCGCGCCGTCGTGCTCTTCACCGGCAAGCAGGGCATCTCCGGCCTGATCGTGAAGGGCGACGGCTCGGTCGAGCCTGCGAAGTAGCCGCTACGGCTGGGAAAGGCACATGTCGTACTGCTCGAGCTCATAAGAGCAGTCGGTCGGCACGAGCTCACCCCCGCTGCACGAGGCCGCCTCGTAGAGCAGGCCGCAGTCGATCACGCTCTCGTATTGGAACCCGCAGGTGGGGTCGCCGATCTTCTCGGCGCAGTCGGCCGCGCAGCCCTCGCCGCAGCCAAGCCGCTCGGCCGCGAAGCACCAGCCGCTGCACGGGTCGTCGTTGAACGACCCCACGCAGTCGCCGACCTCCATGATCTCCTCTTCGCAGCCGGTCGGCGAGGGCGTGCCCGCCGCGCAGCCCGCGCCCTGATCGGCGTAGCAAGTGAGCAAGAAGTCGTACGCGTACGAGCAGGTCCCCAGCGCGTCGCGGTCCGCGTTGCACGAGTCGACGCAGTCGGCGCCGCAGGCTGATTGATCGCAGAACTTCTGGCAGGCAGCGTCCGCTTGGCACTCTTGCAGCGCGGTCTGCTGATCGATGCACAGGTCGAGCGGGGTCGGGAAATCGTTCTGGCACTCGTAACCGCCGTCGGCGAGGCACTGCAGGGCCGAGGCGTATTCGCCGACGCAGTAGCCGTCGAGCTGCGTCTCCAGGTACGGGCACGACGACAGGCACTGATCGACGCTCAGGCCGGTGTCGTTGCAGGGGAGGGAGAAGGCCTCCTGGCACCAGGCCTCACACGCCGCCTCGAGGTCGTCGGCCGCGGCTTCGGTGTCGTCACCGCACGCGTACGTGAGCAGGGGCAAGCAGGCGAGGACAGGCGCGAGAAGGAAGCGACGCATGGTGCGATGGTACGCAGCCAGACGCAGGAGCTCCTCGGCGAATTCGTGCGCTCCTCACGGTGGGAGCCCGACACACACACCTGAGCCGAGCACGGACCTCGCCTTGAAGCTCGGGTCCGCGCATGCTCCAATCTTCCACGTACGGCGGACTCTTCGCCGCTCGCTTTCTTGATCCCGCGCCGGAGACAACAGATGGAAAACCCCAGGATCCGCTCGCTCGCCTACTGCCTGCCGCTGGCGATGCTGCTCGCCGCCGCTTGCTCGGCCGGCCCCGGCGACGACGCGACGGGCGGCGGTGGAGAGGGCGGCGGCTCGAGCTCCAGCCAGGACGCCGACGGCGACGGCATCAGCGACGCTGATGAAGGCAGCGGCGACGCCGACGGGGACGGAAAGCCCAACGCCGAGGACGAGGACTCCGACGGCGACGGGATCCTCGACTCGATCGAGGCAGGCGACGGCGACGTGGCCACGGAGCCGGTCGACTCCGACGAGGACGACACACCCGACTTCCTCGACGACGACTCCGACGACAACGGCATCCTCGATCAGGACGAGGGGCTCGGCGATTTCGACGAGGACGGCACCCTCGACTTCGCCGACGGCGACGACGACGGCGACACGATCAGCGACGCGATCGAGATCGTCGGCTCCGGGGCGGACTGCGACGGCAACGGCGAGACCGACCCCGAGGCGTCTGCGGAGGCGCCGAACGACTGCGACGACGACGGCAGCGAGGACTACCACGACCTCGACAGCGACGACGACAGCATCGCGGACGTGGACGAGAGCACCGACGACACCGACGGCGACGGGATCCGCGACCGCTACGACGCCGACAGCGACGACGACGGCATCCCCGACGAGGTCGAGGCTGGCGACTCGGATCTCGATACGCCGCCGGTCGACTCCGACGACGACGACACCCCCGACTACCGCGACGAGGACTCCGACAACGACGGCCTCGACGACTCCGTGGAGACCGAGCTCGGCACCGACCCGACGAACGTCGACTCCGACGGCGACGGCGTGAGCGATCTGATCGAGGACGTCGCGGGCACCGACCCGACCGACGAGACCGACAACCCGCAGGCGAACGGCGACTTCGTCTTCATCGTCCCCCTACCAGGAGCCGACGACGCCGACCGAGGACACCGTCCGCTTCCGCACCAACATCCAGTTCGCGGACGTGTACTTCGCGTTCGACACCACCGGCTCGATGACGGCCGAGCTCAGCGCGATGCAGGGCCGCACCTGCACGCTCAACACCCAGTGCGTGACCAACTCCTGCCAATCGAACTTCTGCACCTGCAACAGCCAGGCTGACTGCGCGAACGGCGGCATCTGCGTCGCGAACCGCTGCCGCACCGGCGTGCCGCTGGTGGTGAACCAGCTCGAGTGCGCGGACTACGGCGGCACCTGCAACCTCGACGTCGACTGTGGCAACGGGGTCTGCTTCGAGAACCACTGCATCCAAGATCCGAACGCGGGTCTCGGTTGCATCCCCGACGTGTGGACCGGCGTCGGCCGCTTCGACGACATCAACACGTACACGAACCTCGTCTCGCTGCAGCCCGATCCGGTGGTGACCTCCACGGCCGTCCCGGGGACCGGCGGGGGTGGCGCTGAGTCCGTGCTCCAGCCTCCCCACTGCATCTCGAACCCCGCGCTCTGCCCGGCCCGCACGCCGGCGCAGATGGGGTGCGCAGCCTCTGGCATCGGCTGCCCAGGCTTCCGCCCGGAGGCGATCCGCATCTACGTGCAGATCACCGACGCCGACGAGCAGTGCGACACCAGCAACCCCATCGGCGACAACCCGATCTGCAACCCGTTCACCGCGGCCTCGGCGGGCGCGGCGCTGATCGCGGCCGACATCAAGTTCGTGTCGCTGTGGGGCACCAGCGACGACAGCGCCGCGGTGCCAGGCACGGCGCAGACCTTCGCCGAGGCGATCGCGCAGGCGGCGATGACCCTCGACTCGAACGGCGACCCCTTCGTTTACGGGGCCACCGACGCGGACGTCGTGCCCAACACGATCACCGCGATCAAGGAGCTGGCGCGCGGCAAGGCGCTCAACACCACCATCGGCGCGACCGACGCCATGGACGGCGCGAGCGACACGATCGACGCGACGCAGTTCATCGACTACCTCGAGGTGAACATCGCCGGGATGAACGGCTGCGAGATCGTCACGCCGACCGCCGACACCGACGCCGACTCCCACGACGACGCCTTCCCGGTGCTGTACCCCGGAAAGAACGTCTGCTGGGACGTGATCCCGATCCTCGAGAACACGACGGTGCCCGCGACCGACGAGCCGCAGATTTATCGAGCGATCTTGACGGTTCGCGGCGATGGCTCCCCGCTCGACGAGCGCGACGTGTACTTCGTCGTGCCGCCCGCCGACGCCGTGATCGCGCCGCCCCGTTGACGGCGACCGTTGCGTGACCCCATCGGACGAAGATAGAGTCGTGCGATGGGGGAACGATGGCGCGCGTCCTAGCGACACGCAGGCCTGAAGACGGCCTGACCACTCCGCGCTCCGCGGTGGCCAGGCGCAGCGCGCGTCGTGCGCATTCGCGGCCAGGCGTTCCGCAGCTTGTTCGGCGCCATTGGCTCGCTGCTCACGCCGGAGCAGGTCGCCGAGGTCATGACCCGGCTCGAGCCCGAGGTGCGCGCGCTGCTGCCCGGGGCGGTCAACGGCACGCAGTGGTACTCCCTCGCTTGGTACAAGCAAGTGCAGCGCGCCGCGTGCGACGTGGGCGGCAGCGCAGACTTCGCGCGGCGCCTCGGGCGCGAGGCGCGGCGACTCGACGCGCGCGGCGTGTACCGCTTCATCTTGCGCTTCGTGTCCCCCGAGTCGCTGATCCGAAACTCGGCCTCGGTGATGGCGCTCTACCTCGAGGGCCCGACGCTGCGCACGGGCGACGTGCGGCGCGCGCCGACGTCTTGCGCGCTCGAGTTCGAGGTCACCGACGCGGACGGCTTCGACGATTGCCTGTGGGAGGAGCTGCTCGGCTCGATGGAGCAGCTGTTTCGGGCGGCGGGCTCGGCGGGGGCCGCCGCGCGCGTGCTCGAGCACGAGCCTGGGTGGCTGCGCGGCGAGATCTCGTGGCCGACCGGGTCGGCCTGAGCGGCGCGCTGAGGGTCAGCGGCCCGTCAGCAGGGCCTTCGCGCGTTTCACGAGCTCGACCGCCTGCATCGGCGTGCCCGCGCTCGCCGACAGGTGGCCCATCTTCCGGCCCGGGCGGGCGACCGATTTGCCGTACAGGTGCAGCCTGACGCCAGCGAGCTCGAGCGCGCGCTCGAAGTTGGGCGGGGCGCCCCCGAGCCAGTCGTCGCCCAGCAGGTTGTAGATCGCCGCGGGGCGGGTGGTCTGCACCGAGCCGAGCGGGAGGTCGCAGACGGCGCGCACGCACTGCTCGAACTGGCTCGTCTCGCTGGCCAGGACGCTCGCGTGGTAGCTGTTGTGAGGCCTCGGCGCGAGCTCGTTGACGAGCAGCGCCCCGCCCACGACGAACAGCTCGATGCACAGCAGGCCCTCGACCTCGAGCGCGCTGGCGACGGCGCGGGCGATCTCGAGCGCCTGC
The DNA here is from genome assembly GCA_016719945.1 of Polyangiaceae bacterium. Taxonomy (GTDB): domain Bacteria; phylum Myxococcota_A; class Polyangia; order Polyangiales; family Polyangiaceae; genus Xiheicaenibacterium. The sequence goes on from JADJYE010000041.1 coordinate 34,327, forward strand.
TCGCCGAGGGCTGGCTCGACGGGCGCGGGCAGCACCGACCACGCGAGCACGCGCTCCACGTGGTGGTTCAGCGCCGGCGGATACACGGCGATCTCCCCGGACGGCGACCTCGCCACCATGACGCTGAGCTCACCCTCGATCGCGAGCGCCTGCTCGACGACGCACGTCTCCGCCGCGAGCTCGCGCCACGCGGACGCCGCGTCGGAGGGGGAGGTGGTCTGCGCCTGGCCGCGCCCGTCGTACCCGCCTCGAGCTGCCTTCACGAAGCAGCGCCCGCCGAGGGACGCGAGCGCCTGCTCGAGCTCGGCCTCGTTGGTGGCCACGGCGAACGGGCCGACGGGCAAGCCCGCCTTCGAGAGGAAGGACTTCTGGGCGGCGCGGTCTTGGATCAGGGAGAGCGCGGCGCTCGACGGCCGCACGGGGACGTCACGCCGCGCGCGGTCGAGGCAGGCGAGCGCGATCTTCTCGATCTCCAGCGTGACCACGTCGCTGCCGGCGGCCAGCCGCGCGGCGGCGTCGACGTCGTCGAAGGCCGCGACGATGTGCTCTTCCACCGAGAAGCGGGCTGCGCAGCCAGGATCGGGGTCGACGACGCGCGATCGGTAGCCCATCTCTCGCGCGGCCATCGCGGTCATGCGCCCCAGCTGGCCGCCGCCGAAGATGCCGATCGTCGCGCCCGGGAGGATGCAGCTGCGCGGCATGTCGCTCAGACCTCCCGATGCGAGAGGACCTCTTGGGTGCGCGCGTCGCGCCACGCGCGGAGCCGCTCGCGCAGCTCGGGGCGCCGGGTCGAGACGATCTGAGCCGCCAGCAAGGCCGCGTTGGCGGCGCCGGGCTTGCCGATCGCGAGGGTGCCGACAGGCACGCCCTTCGGCATCTGCACGATCGACAAGAGCGCGTCGACGCCCTGCAGCGCCGTCGCAGGCACGGGCACGCCGAGCACCGGCACCAGCGTCTTCGCGGCGACCATGCCGGGCAGGTGCGCGGCTCCGCCGGCGGCGGCGATGATCACCTCGAGGCCCCGCGCCTCGGCGCCCTCGGCGAACTCGAACATCCAGTCGGGCGTGCGGTGCGCCGACACGATCCGCACCTCGTGCGGGATACCCAGCTCGCTGAGCAGCTCGATCGCGGGCGAGAGGTGCTCGAGATCGCTGCGCGAGCCCATGATCACGGCGACCCAGGGCGCTTCACTCACCCGCACCTTCTGCCCTATGCTGAGCGCCCGAACAAGAGGCACGTAGAACATGACGAACCCAACGGACGCCAAGCAGGTCATCGTCGTCGCGGTCGATCTGCACAAGGGCTCCAACCTGATCATGGCGCGTGCGTTTGCGCACGCGTCCACCACCGGCGCCGATCTCCACGTCATCTGCGTCACCGAGCCCAACATCGCGAACGTGAAGCCGCCGGAGGACATGGACGCGGCCGACCTGACCGGCCAGGACACGCACCGGTCGCACGAGTTCGCCGAGGTGCGGCTCAAGGACTTCCTCAAGAAGCACCCCACCGCCGTGGCGCCCACCCTCTTCCACCACGTCGACACCGGAGACCCGGCCGACAAGATCGTCGCGCTCGCGGCCAAGCTGAACGCGGACCTCGTCATCCTGGGCACGCACGGTCGCACGGGCCTCAAGCGCCTGCTGATCGGGTCGGTCGCGGAGAAGGTCGTGCGGCTCGCGGGGTGCCCCGTGCTGGTCGTGCGAGAGAAGAAGCACGAGCCCGAAGGCGCCTAAACGTCACCCGCGCCCTGAGCCCGGCGGGGCCCCGCGACTTGCGCTACGGTCACGCCGTGGGGCAGTACCGCGCGCGCGACGTCGTCTCGATCCCCGGGCTGCTCAGCCTGACGCGGATCCCGCTCGCCGTCGCGTTCGTGTTCGTGGGGGAGCCTTGGGGGCGGGTCGCGATCGTCGCGGCCTCGGGGCTGTCCGATCTGCTCGACGGCTGGTACGCGCGCAGGTTCGGCTGCGCGACGCCCACCGGCGCCGCGCTCGATCCGGTGACCGACAAGCTGTTCATCACGACGGTGGTGCTCACGCTCAGCTTCGAAGGGGCGATGCCCTGGTGGGCGGTGATCGTGCTCAGCCTTCGAGATCTCGCCGAGCTGCCGCTGGTCGCGAAGTTCGTCGTCAGCCGCGCGGCGCGCCGAGCCCGAGCCGACCACCCGAAGGCCAACCTCGGCGGGAAGGTGGCCACGTTCGCCCAGTTCGCCACCGTGGCGGCGGCGATGTTCCACTACGAGCACACGCAGGTCCTGTTGGGAGTCGCGGGGGTGCTGGGGGTCGTCGCGGCCGTCAGATATTGGCGCCAGTATGGTCGCTGAGGCTCAGCTCTTCTTGGGCTCGTCGGGCGGCAGCGAGAGGGCGCTCGACATGGGCTTCTGCGCGTCTCCGAGGACGCGACCGGGCAGGACGTGCACCGGCACCGGCGGGTCGAGCTCGTAGAGGTAGCCTCGGGTCGGGACCTCGACCTCGACGGTCTGCTCGTTCCACTCGAGGGTGCGGCGATATTCGGTGAGCAGCTTGCCGCGCCGGGCGTGGGCGCGGTGATCGAGCAGGAAGCCGCTCAGGCGCAACGCGAGCTGGTTGTAGAGGCGGTGGCAGCCGTGGCTCGTGCCTCGCTTGATCGAGCGGTAGTCGACCGAGCCGTGGGTTCGGATGCCGTGGTCGGCCCACTCTTGCTTGCCCTTCTTGGTCACCGACTCATGGTGGATGAGCATCACCAGCCCATAGGCGTTGCGGTACCCCGGCTGGATGAGGTCCCGCTTGAGCGAGACGTTGCCCTCCTTGTCCTCGTGCAAGAGGTCGGTCTCGGGCGTCGACTCGGGCGGCATCCACGCGGGCGCGGCGATGATCTGGCGCCAGAAGCGATCGCCGACGTCGCTCTCCTTGTACTTGAGGGCGAGCTCGCCGTCCTCGGTGCGCTCCTTCTTCCAGCCGCCGATGGTGGTCGCCCAGCGCATCAACGCGACCTCGCGCTCGCCGTCCTTGGCGTACACGACGAACGACGGGCCTCGCACGGTGCCGAGCTTGCGCTTCGCGGCGGCGGCCTGTCCGGGCGCGTCGAAGAACACGTCGCCCCGATCGATCTCGACGCGGAGCTCCATCTGCGCGCCGTGATAGCTCGGCGCTGATGGCAGGGTGACCGCGACGCGGGCCTTGCCAAGGCCGTCCTTCCCCAGCTCGTCGAGGAACGCTCGCACGCCGTCGGGGCTCGTCCACCCGAGCTCACGCGCCGCCCGGTCAGTGGCGCGATCGACGAGATCGGGGGCGCCGTTCGGCAGGGCCTCCTCGACCAGGGGCGCGAAGCGCGTGAGATCGAGCTCGCGGCCGACGACCAGCTCTCTCTGCTCGAGCGCCGTGCCGTCCTCGAGCAGCCCGCCGGCCTCGGCGACGCGCTCGCGCAGCCCGCGAAGCAGCGCGCGATAGGCGAGCTCCTCTCCGCCGAGCGAGAGCGCATAGACGGTGTCTGCGTCGAGCCCGGCGCCCACGATCATGTTGCGGCGGCGAAACGCCTCGAGCGCGGCGTGGGTCGTCCCGCTCAGCTGACCGGTCACCGAGCCAGCCTTCAGCAGCCCGGCGCACACGAGCTGCGACTGGGCGGCCGAAACCGCGTCGCGCTCGGTGGCCTTCTTGAGCGCCGCGGCCCGCGCCTTGTCGTCGGACGCGGCCGCACGGGCGGCCTCGACCGCCGCGAGCGGCGACACGTCGACCTTCGCGTCGCACGCGCGGCGCTTGTCGTCCTTGATGCGGTTCGCCAGGGTCGACAGGCGCGGCGCGATCCCGTTCAGGCCGAGGTCCGCGCTGGGCTGGCCCGCGAGCTCGAGGTACTTCGCGCGGTACTCCGGGGCGCCGCCGGTCTCGGGGTCGACCGCGAACACGCGCGGCGTCCAGGTGTCCGACAGGTCGAGCACGGTCAGACCCTCGCGCTCTACGTCCTCGCTGCAGACGGCGCCAGCCCTCGTCCCTTCGACGTACACGGCGACCGTCGCGCAGCCGGCGCGAGTCGGCGCGAAGACGCGCTTCACGGGCGCCGCGACGAGCTCGGCTTCCGGGGCCAGCTCGGTCGGCGCGCCGGTCTCCGGGAGGTCGAGCGTCTCGTCGGTGGCCTCGACGCACCCGGCGGCCGTCGCCAGGAGGAGCGCGGTGGCGACGACCCCCACGCCCCCGACAGGCAGGTGATGTGGACCTTGGCGAGACGAACGGCGCTGCGAGCGACGGGACATGCCCGCCCAAGAGCAGCCCGCGTGCCACCCCGATGGCGCCCGAAATGCCGCGAGAAGTCGGGCAAGGCGCGTCAACGAGCGAGCCCGGCGGGCCTCACCCTGTGGGGGCCTTGCCACGTGGGGAGGCTGCGACTTCACGCCGCCGTCCAAGGGAGCGGGGCGCCGCCCTGGGCCCGATTGACGCCGCTGCGAGGTCATCGTGATGTAGGAGAATGCCGCAGCGCAGCCTTCGCTCCTCTTCGCTTCCCCTCCTCGGCCTGCTGCTGGTCAGCGCTGCCTGTGCAGATGCTGAGGTCTTCGGCAGCGGAGCCGGAGGCAGCGGCGCGTCCGGTGGCGGTGGGGACGCGCCCGTCGGGGGGGAGGGGGGTGAGGGCGCGCAGGTCGCGAACGGCGGCGGCGGTCAGGGCTTGGGAGGGGACGGCGGCTCGCCGGCGACCGGCGGGGGTGGCAGCTCCGCCGGCTGCACCGCGCAAGAGTTCGAGTGCGACAGCGGTCAGTGTATCGCGGCCTCCGCGGTCTGCGACGACACCACGAACTGCGGAGACGGCTCCGACGAGGCGCCCATCAACCCCGACTGCGAGGACTGCGGCTTCGACTGCGGCGACGGGACGTGCATCCCGGCCGACGCGGCCTGCGACAACTTCCAGGACTGCAACGGGGCGACCGACGAGTACCCGCAGAACCCGAGCTGCAGCCTGTGCGGGGTGGACGAGTTTCAGTGCGCCGACAGCGACTGCATCCCCGCGACCTGGGAGTGCGACGGCGGCGAAGACTGCTTCGACGGCTCCGACGAATACCCCGCGAACCCGAGCTGCTCGATGCCGATGTGCGCCGCCGACGAGTTTCAGTGCGCCGACGGGGACTGCATCCCCGCGACGTGGGAGTGCGATGGCGGCGAAGACTGCTTCGACAGCTCCGACGAATATCCGCTGAACGCGAGCTGCCCCGTGCCGATGTGTTTCCCCTGGGAGTTCGTGTGCGGCGACGGCACGTGCATCAGCGGCAGCTGGCAGTGCGACGGCTACGACGACTGCGGCGATAACTCGGACGAGGCGGGCTGCGTCGCCGGGACGTGTACGTCCTTCCAGTTCCAATGCAACGACGGCGAGTGCATCTCCGGCTCCTGGCAGTGCGACGAATACGACGACTGCACCGACGGCTCGGACGAGGTCGGGTGCACCCCTGGCCAATGCACCCCGTTCCAGTTCGCCTGCCAGACGGGGAACGAGTGCGTGCCCAACAACTATCAGTGCGACAACTTCGACGACTGCACCGACGGGTCGGACGAGGCGCCTGCGAACGCGCTCTGCCCCTGAATGGCGTAGGCTCACCCTCCGTGTCCGCCCGCCGGCGCGCCCTCGCGGTGCTCCTCCTGTGCTCGACGCTCTCGAGCGCCCACGCCTACGCCCAGGGCTCCACCGACGAGCTGCGCGAGGCCGAGGCGAAGGCGTACTTCTTGAGCGGGGTCGAGCTGCTCAAGACCGGCAAGCTCGAGGCAGCGCTCGAGCAGTTCTCGCGCTCCAGGGAGATCGTCCCGAGAGCCAAGAACACGATCAACGCGGCGATCTGCCTCGAGCGCCTCGGTCGACTCGACGAGGCGGCAGAGCTCTACGAGGAGGTGCAAGGCCGTCACGGCGGGGAGCTTCCGACGCCGGAGCTGGAGCGGCTCGTCACCGTGCTCAAGAGCCTGGACGCGAAGGTCGGACGCGTGGTCGTGCGCAGCAACGTGCGAGAGGGGAGCGTGCAGGTCGACGGCAAGCCGCGAGGCAAGGTCGGGGCGCCGCTGCGGCTCATGCCGGAAAGCACAGGGTCCGCGTCGTGTCGGCGGGGTACGCGACGTTCACGGCGCCCGTCGAGATCCGCGCGGGGGAGGAGGCGGAGGTCCAGGCTTCGCTCGAGCAGCTCACTCGCGTGGGGATTCTGCGCGTGGAGGACGCCGAGAGCGAAGGCGCCGATGTGTTCGTCGATCAGGTGCTGGTGGGTCAGATCCCGTGGGAAGGGCTGGTCTCGACGGGCAGTCACCTGGTGGCGCAGCGTCGAGGGGACCGCGGGTCGCGGCCCAGGTCGGTGACGATCTCCGAAGGGCAGACCTCGCTGGTCACCTTGCCCGCCGAGCCGCTGGGCGCGGCAGTGACTGTCAGCGTCGAGCCCCCCAGCGCCAAGCTGAGCCTCGACGGGGCGCAGCTCACCGGGGGCGTCTGGGATGGGCGCTTGCCGCGCGGGAGGTATCGGGTACGCGCGGAGGAGCCAGGCTACTTTCCGCAGGAGCTCGACCTCGAGGTCGGCGGCGAGCCGGTGGATCGCAAGCTCGCCTTGACGCTCGACCCCGAGCACGCGCGCTGGCCGAGGTCACCGCGCGGAGACTTCCTGCTCGGCGTCGTCGGCGGCTCGGCGTTCGGCGGTGGGCTCGGGAGCGGGGGCGAGGGGACGTGCCCCGCCGCGTGCGCCCAGAACAACCCGGCGTTCGGATATCTCGTGGCCGCGCGGGTCGGCTATCGCTTCACGACCGGGACGGCGATCGAGGCGACCGGGGGCTACGCGGCCGCCACGACCTCGCTCCTGCGTGAGGTGAGAGATCGCTTCTCCACCTCCGGCCAGCCGCAGGTGACTCGCTATCAGCTGTCGGAGGTGGTCGACCTGTCACTGCCCTTCGTCGGCCTCGGGGTCAGTCAGCAGGCGAGGGTTTGGGGACCGCTGAGCTTGGTCGCGCGGGTGACGGGAGGCGTGGCCTTCGCGAAGACCACGGGATCGATCTCCGCGCTCGCGCAGACGAAGGGTGACCCCGCGCCAGCGTTCGTCGACGGAGCGAGCGAGCCGGACGGACCCGTGGCATTCCTGCAGCCCGAGATCGGCCTCGAGCTCGCAGCCTCTCATGCCTCGACTCACGATGATGCACGCCTCCGGCGGCGTTAGCGAGTGCAGCAACGGTGCCGCGGTGCACGGTGGTGCGATCTACGCCATCGAGGCGAGCTGGATGGGGCCGGCTGCACAGGCTGCGCGACGATCTGCGCAGCGCTGCGCGAAGGAGCGCGCACCCTTGCGCAGCCACCCGGAGCGACAGGCTGCGCTTCGCGACGCGGCTACCCGTGCGTTTCGGCCGCGCCCGCGTCGGAGCGTCGTTGGGAGGCGTCGTGATGTTGAATGGCGCCGATGCTCATGGTCACACCCCCTTGTGTCGGTCGGTCCGGCAACCCACGTGCTGGATGCAGCGCCAGACAAGGGGCTCAATCTCGCCGCGAGGGAGCCTGCGCCAACACCCTTCTTCGTCGGCTCGTGGAGGCGGAGCCTCGTCCGCCCGGTTGGAAATCCCTATCCGCTCACTTACCATCGGATCGCCGCAAGGACCCCGGGCTCGTTCGAGCTCTTGAAGGAGAACCCCAGGGGATTCGTCGAGCGTGACGAGCATGACGGAGGAGACCGTGGACGCACGACCCCAAGCCGGCGCCGCTGCGGGCTACAGGGTCCCCCGTGGGACGAAATTCCCGGAGGTCTGCGTGAAGTGCGGCCGACCGGAGGGTGTAGCCACGCGCCGCCGGCGGTTTTCGTACGTGTCGCCGACCCTCTACGTCGCGTTCACCTTCGGATGCGTCGGCATGATTCTCGGTGCCGTCCTCTACATCGTCACGCGAAGGACCATGACCTTCGGGATACCGACGTGCTCGACGTGCAGTCAGGGCTGGGAGCGCGCGTCGCGATGGCCGGTCATCTACTTCGTGGGGTCGCTCTTGACGACCGTGGTCGCTTCGTTCGTATGGAAGGTCGACTTGGACCGGCTCTGGCTGCCCGTCGTCGGGGTCGCTGCGACCGTCTTCGGCACGATGGCGATTCATTCCATCGGTCGGAAGCACCAGCTGTGGGCCACGGGGATCGAAGAGAAGTACGCGACCCTGGCTGGGATTCACCCTGCGGTGGTGGACGTGCTCCAGGCGAGCGCCGACCTGAACGGTGCGGCTCGGCGCGTGTCGGGACCTCACGCCTGATCGGCGAGCGGATCGAGCGCACGTGGTAAGGTGATCGACGTGGCCGGACAAGCTCCGCTACAGGTCGCCGTTCGCGCCGAGCGCCACGAGCTCACGGTCCCCTTTCGCATCTCGCGCGGCGACAAGACGCACGCCGAGGTCGTCGTGGTGGAGCTCACCACGACGACGGGAGCCCGCGCCGCGGGTGAGGGCGTCCCCTACGCGCGCTACGGGGAGTCGGTCGCCAGCGTGCTGTCGGCGCTCTCGCCGGCGACGGGGCAACCCGCCAACGAGGCGTCGCTCACCGCGCTCTCTCGCGAGCTGGCCGGGGCCGCGAAGAACGCGCTGTCGAGCGCGCTGTTCGCGCTGCGCCACCCGGCGCGATGCCGTGTGGCGCTCTCGGACTTCGACCTCTCGACGAGCGCGCGCACCGTGGCGCTCGACTTGCCCGCGCGCATGGCCGAGGCCGCGCGCGATCTCCGCTGCCGATGGGTCAAGGTGAAGCTCCAAGGCGACGACCTCGATCTCGAGCGGCTCCAGGCGGTGCGCGCCGCACAGCCCGATACCCCTCTCTGGCTCGACGCGAACGAGGGCTTCACGCGCGAACGTTTCGGGCAGCTCACGCCGCACCTCGGGCGCCTGGGGGTGGCGCTGATCGAGCAACCGTTCCCGGTCGCTGACGAGGCCGCGGCGGCGGCGCTCGGCGAGCTTCCGGCGCCGCTTTGCGCGGACGAGTCGTTTCACACTGCGGCGGACGCGGAGCGCCTCGCTCGCCTCGGCTACCGGGCGGTCAACGTGAAGCTCGACAAGGCCGGCGGCATCGAGGCAGCCATCGAGGCCGCGGAGCGCGCGCACGCGGTGGGCCTCAGCGTGGCGTTCGGGTGCATGGTGTCGACGGAGCTGTCGATCGCGGCTGCGTGGGTGGCGGTCAAGGAGATCGCGCGCTGCGGGATCCCGGTGCCGTTCTTGGACCTCGACGGCGCGACGTTCTTGCGTGCGCCGCGCTCGCTGGCGGACACGGGGTTCGGCGCCGGTTGAGAGACTGGACGAGGCGCGAGCGAACCGTTTGCGCATGACGCACCGCTGACGCGCACGCAATGCGCGGAGCGTAGCTGGGCTAGCGAGCCCTCAATGGGCGTTCTCAACCATTCTCGAGCTTTAACGATACGAGCATCAGCAGGTACACCGAATGCAACGCTCGGGGGGATGGGCGTCCACCGCTCCGACGATCCGCGACTCACCGCGACGGTCCCCGCGATGCCGGCGGTGCGAGCGCGTCCCGAGGACGCGGGGGTCGAGGACCTCGGGCTGGCTGCGATGAACATCGACCTCCACCCGGACGCCGCCGAGTCCGCTTGGTTGATGGTGCTCCTCGAGGAGCTCGAGCCCATGTTGGGCGAGGGGGTGTTCTTGGAGGCCAAACGCTGGCTCCAGCGAGGCAGCTACAGCTCGGTGTTTACGCTGCTGGAGGGCGTCGTGGCCGCCGAGCCGCGTAACGTCTCCCTCCATCGCATCACGGGAGAGCTCCGCGCCGGCGTCCTTCGTCTCCTCGAGCGACGGATCGGGGGCCGCCACCGTCGCGTCCTGGCTCGGGCGGGGATGGGCGAGCTAGGGCCGCAGTACCGAGCCCTGCTGGAGCTCGCGCGTGAGAGGCCGACGATCGGAGAGCTCGTCTCCCGCTCGAGCCTGCCGGAGATCGAGGTCCTCGAGCACCTCGCCCAGCTCGCGTCGCGAGGTTGGCTGATGCTCGCTCCGCTGACCGTCGCGCCCTCTCCTCGCTGAGGCAGCTCCCCCGGGGGCCTTGGCTCAGGCGTCTACGACGAGGTCGGCGCAGACCGCGGCGAGGGTCATGATGGGGATCTGTGGATTTACGCCCAGGTTGCCGGGGAAGACGCTCGAGTCGGCGACGAAGAGCTTGGCCACGTGGTGGTGCTCGAAGCTCGGGCCGACCACGCTCTTCGCGGGGTCCGACCCCATCCGCGCGGTGCCGAACAGGTGCGTCATCGACATCGCGTACGCCCGCGGCGACAGCGGCCCCTCGCGTTCGAAGCGCTCGAGGGTCGCGCGATCTTTGATCACGGCGTCGAAGCCCGGGACGCCTGGGTAGATCTCGGTCGCGCCGGCGGCGAGGAACAGGTCGCCCATCACCCGCACGGCCCGCCGCGCCTTCACGAGGTCGTCCGGGTGGAGCGAGTAGAAGACCTGAGGCCGCCCATTGAGGAGGCGAACGCTGCCCTCGCCGCGCGCGCGCAGTGCGGTTCCCCATACGGCGAAGCGATCGAGCTCGGCGAGCCCGCGCGCCAGCTCGCGACCATAACCAGGGACGCGGCTCGCGAGGATCGAGAGGTCGAACCCCAGCGCCTCGACCTTCAGGCCCTCGGCGCGGAGGCCGACCACCTCGTGGCCTTGCGTCGCGCCGAGCTGGTTGTTTGCGGGCTCGCTGAAGCGGCCGGTGACCGAGACGCCCGGGTGCGCGGTGAGGTGCCTGCCGACAGGCCCGTGATCGAGTCCGCTCGCGAGCAGCAGCGCGGGCGTGCCAATGGCGCTCGCGGCGAGCACGACGGCGTGCCGCGCGAAGACGTCGAAGCGCGCGCCTGCCGCGCTCGTGCCTGCGACGCCGAGCGCGCGGCGCCCATCGTGGAGCACCCGCGACACGCGCATGCCGGCGAGGATGCGCGCGCCGCTGTGGACCGCGTCGGCGAGGAAGCTTCGGTCCATCGACAGCTTTGCGCCGTTGGGACAGCCCTGCAGGCAACGGCCGCTGCCCAGGCAGCCGTGCACGTTGCGGAAGATGGGGCGCGACTCGAGCGACAGGGCGCGGGCCCCGTCGGCGAGGAGCTGGTTCTTTCGACCGGCGACGGCGTCTTCTGTCGGCGCGATGCCGAGGCGCGACCAGATCGCGTCCTCGTGGGTCTTTAGGCGGGCGGGGTCGAGCGTGCCCGCGAGGCCGGGGTCGGCCGAGACCCAAGCGTCGAGCGTCTCCCGATTGAAGCGCCAGCTGATGGCGCCATTGATGACCGAGGTGCCCCCCACGGCCACGCCCTGAAGGTAGGGCATGGGGTTGTTGCCGAGGGCCATCGAGGTGCCCATCTCCCGGTAGAGGCGGGCCATGGACGTGAGGCCGGAGGCGACGAAGCTCTCGGGCGGGGCAGCGTGGCCTTCCTCCAGCACGACGACGTCGAGGCCGCGCGCTGCGAGGGAGCGCGCGACGGTGGCGCCGGCCGGGCCGCTGCCGACGATGACGACGTCGGCGTCGAAGGATTGCGGACGGGTCAGCGCGCGACCGTCGAGATGGACGAGGCGCGGGGCGTCGCCGGACGCCGGGCGCGGCGGCCTCGGCGCGAGCGGCCCGGCCGCGAGCCTTTCGCGCACGCGCGCGTCCTCGTAATAGGCGAAGGTCGCCAGGATCTTGAGGGTCGCGAGCAGCTAGCGCTTCGCGTAGAGCGGGCTCTCGACCATGGCCTCGATGAAGCGGACGCGCGCGCCCGATTCGAGCGCGAAGAAGGGCCTGCGAAAGCGCAGGTCGGCGAGCGGCGCGAACGTGGCGGCCGCGACCATGGCCCGCAGGCCGGGCGCGAACGCGGGCCCCGGGGCGTGATCGATCGCGGCATAGAAGCTGGTCTTGTCGACCGACGCGAACGGTGGCAGGCCGTGCGCCTCGACGGGCCCCAGGATCGCCTCGAAGAGCGCCTCCGCCCACGCGCGCTCGGTGGGGCCGAGCGCGCTCATCGCAGGATCGCTGGCACGAAGTCGATGCGGTGATCTCGCTCGAGGGTGAAGTACGTCGGCGTCTCGACGCAGCGGCCGGCGATGACGAGGTAGCTGACGCCGAGCAGCTCGTCGGCGTTGCCGGCCTCGAGCGCGACCAGCGGATCCTTGATGAGGCGCTGGGTGATGGGGTTCGGCGCCAGGGAGTAGTCGATGACGAGCCCGCGATCGAAGCCCTTGGGCATCGGCACGCCGTCCGGCGCCACGACCCCATAGTTCCACTCCGTGACAGGGACGCCGCCGCGTCGCTTCGGCCGGCTCGGCGCGTCGATGCCGTCCTGATGGAGGCGGACGTTCCAGCCGAGGAGACGCTTCGACTCGGGGTGGCGCCAGAAGGTCTTCTGGAACGTCTTCCACGTCGCGAGCTCGATCACCCGCGGCAGGCCGAGGCTCGTGCCACGGTAGGCGTAGCCCTCGAGGGCGGCGGGATCGACGGCGTGACCCTCGACGATGTGGCGGCGCAGCTCGGCGTGCGTGGCTCTGCGGAGATCGCGGGCGAGGGACATCGGGGGCCGCGAGCATATCGCGGAGGTGGGCGGGCAGTGGCGGCGACAGGGAGGGGGAACCTTGCGGCCAGGGTGGGCCTGGGCGTCGCCGAAGGGGCGGCGGTGGCGACCGGGAGGGGGAACCTTGCGGCCAGGGTGGGGCTCGGCGTCGCCGGTGGGGCGTGTCGGCGACAGGGAGGGGGAACCTTGCGGCCAGGGTGGGCCTGGGCGTCGCCGAAGGGGCGGCGGTGGGCGCGTGCGCCGTGGCGGCGGCGACTCAGAGGTCGGCGGAGTCGAGAGCTGTCGGCGGCGCGTCCCATGGGGCCGTGCGCGACCTCAGCGCGGTCCGGAGGTGAAGCTGAAGCACCACAGCGCGCACGATCTCGGGGGCGAGCGGGGTTCGGCGGTATCGCTGCACCGCTCGACGGCAGACGCCGAGAATCCGGGCGAGGCCGTCGGAGGGGAGCTGCACGGCGTGAGCGGCAGCGAGGCGAGCGAGGTGGTGTGTATCCGAGGGGCCTCTCACGTCAGGTAGCCCGAACGCCGCTGCGGCTGCGTCGTCGACGAGCCAGGGATCCGGCTCGGCATCGAGGAGGCGGGGCAGGCTCGCCCAGCCCAGGAGCTCGGCCTGCGTGAGGCGGGGCAAGAGGTCGCGTAGCCGCGCGAGGGCGGCATCCCCGCCGATGTGCCGCATGCCGAGGAAGTCGGGAAGCGAGGAGCCGTCGTGGGCAGGGTCGAAGTCGGTGCCGTGGTGTGACTCCTGGCGCAGGAGGTACCTCACGGCGTTCCTCAGGTGGGCTTCGTTCGCGAGTGGACGGATCCGGGCGGGGTCGAAGCCGACCGGGAGCGCGAGGCGCTGGCGCAACGACGACTCCGCGCACTGCGCGAAGCGGCCGGCATGCTCTCGAGACGTCGACACGAGAGCGTGAGCGTGCGTGTCCGCGATGCGAAACGCGACGAGGCCGTGCGCGCGACCGTGCTCGAAGAGGAGCCGCGACGCGCGCCGGAGCTTTGCAGGTTCCCGCGCAATTCCGCGCGGATCGCTCAGGCGCATGGTGACGTGAAAGCCCACCTCCGAGGTGCGGCGACGGCGAGGCGGCACCTCGCGGCAAGGGGGTGCCGCACTGTCGCGGCCACTCAGCGGCGCACGACCGTCATGGATCGACATATCGATCTATCGCGGACTGGCGCGCGCAGTTGCGTGGTCTCGCGCGTCGCCGCAGCGTCCCGGTGGGCGCCGGTGACGTATCGGCCGCGACCGGGAGGGGGGACCTTGCGGCCAGGGTGGGGCTCGGCGTCGCTGCGCAGCGTCGCCCGCGCGGCGCGAGGTAGTGGTGGCGACCGGGAGGGGGGACCTTGCGGCCAGGGTGGGGCTCGGCGTCGCCGCGCAGCGTCGCCCGCGCGGCGGGAGGTAGTGGTGGCGACCGGGAGGGGGGACCTTGCGGCCAGGGTGGGGCTCGGCGTCGCCGCGCAGCGTGGTGGCGACCGGGAGGGGGACCTTGCGGCCAGGGTGGGCTGGCGTCGCCGCGCAGTGGTGGCGACCGGGAGGGGGGACCTTGCGGCCAGGGTGGGGCTCGGCGTCGCCGCGCAGCGTCGCCCGCGCGGCGGGAGGTAGTGGTGGCGACCGGGAGGGGGGACCTTGCGGCCAGGGTGGGGCTCGGCGTCGCCGCGCAGCGCGTGGGGGAGACCGGGAGGGGGGGGCCTTGCGGCCGGGGTGGGGCTCGGCGTCGCCGCGCAGCGCGTGGTGGCGACCGGGAGGGGGGGACCTTGCGGCCAGGGTGGGGCTCGGCGTCGCCGCGCAGCGCGTGGCGGCGACAGGGAGGGGGGACCTTGCGGCCAGGGTGGGGCTCGGCGTCGCCGCGCAGCGTCGCCCGCGCGGCGCGAGGTAGTGGTGGCGACCGGGAGGGGGGACCTTGCGGCCAGGGTGGGGCTCGGCGTCGCCTCCCCGCCTCCCCGCCTCCCCGCCTCCCCGCCTCCCCGCCTCCCCGCCTCCCGCGCCGCCCGCGCAGCGCCGCCCGCGTCGCCGCGGCCGGGCGCTCTCCGCGTCAAACGCCTTCGTTCGCGAGCCAGCGCTCGCCTTCGCGGCGCACGCTGCCTTCTTGCTCCAGCTTGATGAGGTGCGCCTCGAGGCTGAGCTTCGCGATGGGGTGGATCTCGAGCTTGGTGTCGGCGTACGCGACCGCGACGAGCTCGTCGAGGGTGCCGCCGCCGGTCTGTTGCACGGAGCGCAGGACCCAGCCTTCGCGCATGGCCCGGTGGGCCTGGTAGGCGCGGAAGAGCCGCGAGGGGTTGCCGATGGGGTCGCCGTGGGCGGGCAGCGCCGTGGTCGCCTCGAGCTTCTCGAGCCGTGAGAGCTGCCGCACGTACTCGGCCATGTCGCCGTCGCCCGGCGCGATGAGGATGGTGCCCTCGCTCGCGACCATGTCCCCGACGATGACGGTCTTCGAGGCGCGCTCGTACAAGCACACGTGGTCCGAGGCGTGGCCCGGGGTGTGGAGCACCTCCAGCGTCATCGGCTCGGGGCCGTCGAGCACGAGCTGTTCGCGGTCGACCAGCGAGCGGCCGAGCTCGCGCCCAAGCAGCTCGGCCGTTCGCGCGTGGGCCCAAAGCGGCACGCCGAGCTCTTCGGAGAAGAAGGTCGCGCCGCCGACGTGGTCGGCGTGGTGATGCGTAGCGACGATGGCCACGAGCCGCCTGCCGGAGGACTCGATGCCGCGCGCCCACGCGAGCCACTCCCGCCGCTCGTTCTCGTAGGGGGTGGCCGGCTCGACGAGCACGACCTCGCGGGTCCCGAGCGCGTAGCTGTTGGTGTGCGTCGCGGGCGGAAGGGTGGGGGTGAGCGCGGCGAAGCGCTCGAGACCCCCCGCCACCTTCTCGGCCCGGATCACGCGGCTCTCAGCGCTCGACGACGACCGCGAGGGCCTCGCCGCCGCCGATGCAGAGCGTGGCCAGGCCGCGCTTCTTGCCCTGGTCCTTCATGGCGAAGAGCAGGGTCGTGAGGATGCGCGCGCCGCTCGCCCCGATGGGGTGACCGAGGGACACGGCGCCGCCGCGCACGTTGACCGTCGCCGGGTCGAGGTTGCACAGCTTGTTGCAGACCATCGTCACGACCGCGAAGGCCTCGTTGATTTCGTACAGGTCGATGTCCTTCGTGCCGAGGCCGAGCTTCTTGGTGGTGACCTCGATCGCCTTGGCGGGCGCCGTCGTGAACCACTCGGGGGCCTGCGCGGCGCCGCCGTAGCCGACGATGCGCGCGAGCGGCTCGAGCTTGTGAGCCTTGACCGCCTCTTCGCTCGCGAGCACGAGCGCGCTCGCGCCGTCGTTGATGCTCGAGGCGTTGGCCGCGGTGATCGTGCCGTCCTTCGAGAAGGCGGGCTTGAGCGAGGCGAGCTTGTCGGGCTTGCCGTTCGGCGGGCCCTCGTCCTCGGTGACGAGCAGCGCGTCACCCTTCTTCTGGGGGACGCTGACGCCGGTGATCTCGGCCTTGAACAGGCCCTCTTTTTGAGCGGCGAGGGCGCGGCGGAAGCTCTCCTTCGCGAACTCATCCTGCTGCTCGCGCGTGAACGAGTACTCCTTCGCGCACTTGTCGCCGGCGTTGCCCATGTGGAAGTCACCGTAGGGATCCCACAGGCCGTCGTGGATCATCCCGTCGACGAGCTTGCCGTGTCCCATGCGGTAGCCCGAGCGCGCCTGCATCAGGTAATAGGGGACGTTCGACATCGACTCCATGCCGCCCGAGACGGCGATCTCCGCGTCGCCGAGGGCGACGCTCTTCGCGCCGAAGATCACCGCCTGGAGGCCCGAGCCGCACACCTTGCCCACCGTCGTGGCGGGCACCTTGTCGGGCACGCCCGCGAAGATCATCGCCTGCCGCGCCGGCGCCTGGCCGATGCCGGCCGACAGGACGTTGCCCATGAAGACCTCGTCGACCTGATCGGGGGCGACCTTGGCGCGCTCGAGGGCGGCCTTGATCGCGGTCGCGCCGAGCTGCGGGGCCGACACGCTCGAGAGCGCGCCCTGGAAGGCGCCGATGGGGGTGCGGGTCGCGCTGACGATGTAGACCGGGCGGGGCAACGACATGGCAAACTCTCCTCGCGGGCACAGCGAGCCCGCAACGGATGAGGTAGTGCGGGCCGGTGGGGCCGGCAAGGCGGTAACGTCGTGTGCTATCGCTGTTGTCGCCGCGACAACCCGCGGTTCACGAATGGCTGACCCACACGCTCCACCGCTGAGGGCTGCGCGCCCCGCCTCCGCGGCCGCGGGCGAGCTCGAGGGCACCGCGATCTCGCGGCTCCGCAAGGCCTTCGGCCTGCTGCCGCGCGCGGCGAAGATGGCGTACGAGGTGTCGCCGCGCGGCGTCCTCGGGCTGGTCGTCCTGACGCTCGTCTCAGCGCTCGTGCCGCCCGCGATCGCGTGGGTCGGCAAATCGCTGGTCGACGGCGTCACCGCGCGCGACGTCCCGGCGGTCGAGCTCTGGATCGCGGTCGAGGTCGCGCTCGTCGCCGCCCTCGTGCTGTTGACGCGCGGCGCGCAGGTGACCCGCCAGACCCTCGGCGCTCGCCTCGGTTACCACGTGAACGCGAAGATCCTCGAGAAGGCGCTCACGCTCGATCTGCGCGACTTCGAGGACTCGAGCTTCTACGATCAGCTCACTCGCGCCCGCCGCGAGGCCTCGAGCCGGCCGATTCAGGTGGTGACCGAGTCGTTCGATCTCGGCAAACACGCCCTCACCCTCGCCGGGTACGCGGCGCTGCTGCTCGGTTACAGCCCGCTCGCGTGCCTGGCGCTCGCGGTCGCGAGCCTGCCCGCGACCTTCGCGGAGCGACACTTTTCGAAGGTCGCCTTCCGCCTCCGCAACTGGCGCAGCCCCGACACCCGCAGGCTCATCTACCTGGAGCGCGTCCTGGCGAGCGACGACTACGCCAAGGAGGTGAAGGCGCTCGGGATCGGGCCGCTCTTGCTCGACCGCTACCGCTCGCTCGGCGGTCGCATCCTCGAGGAGGACACCGCGCTCGCTCGCCGTCGCTTCGGCTGGGGGACCGTGCTCTCGCTGGTCGCCACCGGGGTCTACTACGGCGTCTACGCGACGATGGTCCTCGCGGCGGCGCACGGGTCGATCTCGATCGGCGAGATGACGCTGTACGCCGCGGCGTTTCGGCAAGGCCAGCAGAGCTTCGAGTCGATCTTGAGCAGCCTGGGCGGGATGCACGAGCACTCGCTGTACCTGTCGAACCTCTACGGCTACTTCGATCGGCCCGCGAGCACGCGCGATCGTCCCCCGGAGGAGGGGAGGCTCTCCGAGAGCACGGCCGCGCACCTCGTGCTCGAGGACGTGTCGTTCAAGTACCCCGGCGCCGAGTCGTGGGCGCTGCGTCACGTGTCACTCGACATCCCCTCAGGCAAGAGCCTCGCGCTGGTCGGCTTCAACGGCGCTGGCAAGACGACGCTGATCAAGCTCATCTTGGGCCTGTACCAGCCGACCGAGGGCAAGGTCCTGCTCGACGGGCGCGATCTCGCGACCGTCTCCGACGAGGAGCGGCGGCAGACCTTCTCGGTGGTGTTCCAAGACTTCGCCCGCTTCCAGATGATGGTGCGCGAGAACGTGGGCTTCGGGAGCCACCTGCACATCGACGACGAGCCTCGGCTCGAGCGCGCGGTCGAGCGGGGCGGCGCCGCCGAGCTCGTCAGCGGGCTGCCTGCGGGGCTCTCGACGCAGCTCGGCAAGTGGTTCGACGGCGGCGTCGAGCTCTCTGGCGGGCAGTGGCAGACGATCGCGCTCTCGCGCTCGATGATCCGCGAGGACGCGCGCGTGCTCATCCTCGACGAGCCCACCGCCGCCCTCGACGCGCAGGCTGAGCACGCGGTGTTCGAACGGTTCCGTGAGTTGACCCGAGGACGCACGTCGGTGCTGATCTCGCACCGCTTCCCGACGGTGCGCATGGCCGACCGCATCGTCGTGCTCGAGGGCGGGACGATCCGTGAGGAGGGCACGCACGACGAGCTGCGCGAGCGAGGCGGGGTGTACGCCCGCCTCTTCGAGCTGCAGGCCGAGGGCTATCGCTGACGGGTCATTTCGACTGGATCGTGGCGAGCCCGGTCGAGACGTACCGCGCCTGCGCCTCGCTGCCCGTGAGGTAGCTATCGTACGCGGCGACGCCGCGCAGGTGCCGCTCGAAGAAGGCCGCCACATAGGCGACGCTCATGGCGTTGACGGTCGCGTTGTCGAGCGTCGGGGCCTGGCAGAAGTTGCACGTGAACCCGCAGCTCGCGACGTCGTCGAGGAAGCTCATGTGGTTCGCGCCCAGCACGGTCACCTCGAAGGAGGGCGAGAGCGCGCCCGCGTAGAACGTCTGGTAGTTGTCGGCCGCCGGCGCGCACGGCTGGAAGCCACCGGCGCCGTCGAGCGTCTCCCCCAGGAAGCCGGTCGGGATCTGGAGGTTGCTCATCAGGCTGCTGACGTCAGGGCAGTCCTGGGGGGAACAGCTCATCGAGCTGTCGACAGGGTCGAGCGCGATCACCGCGTCCACCCGGTCGTCGAGCGTGGCGGCGAGCAGCGACGCCTTGCCGCCGAGCGAGTGGCCGGTCATCCCCACGGCCGTCACGTCGACCTGACCGGCGAGCGCGTCCGCCGTGGCCGCCCAGTCGAGCGCGCCGAGCAGATCGTTGGCGACGTCGACATGCGAGAGCCCGAAGAAGCTGGTCGGGTAGTCGGCGAGGATCGCGACGTACCCGAAGCTCGCGAGCCGCTCGGCGTAGTTGCGGTATTGGCTCGCCGGGAGCTGGAAGCCGTGCGCGATGACGACGACGGGGTAGGGGCCGTCGCTCGGGCCCGAGGACGGGATCAGCGCGGTGACCTCGAAGGTGGAGTCGGTGGCCGGGACGGTGATGTCCTCGACGACCTCCTCGAAGGCGTAGGGGCCCGGCGCGTTGGGGTCGCTCACGCTGGGCGCGCCGCCGGCGCCGCTGCCGCCCTCGGCACCACCGCCGGGCGCCGCGCTCGTCGAGCCGCCCTGGCCCGCGCCACCCGAGGCGGACGCGCCGCCTTCGGTCTGGCCGCCGCCCTCGGAGCTGGACGTCGTGCCACCGCCGCCCCCACCGTCGCCGGGCGACACCGTCGAGCTGCACGCTAGACCGGCGAGGGCGCTCGCCACCGCGATGAGAGCCATCCCATTCGAACGCACCGATCGCGATTGCATGGAGCCTCCTAAGAAGTAGAAAGTTCTACTTCCTACTTTTGGGTCGGGGAGTCAACGGTCGCCGGCCGTCCTCGATGCGCCGCTCGAGGGTGGGGACGATCATGCGACGTCGCAGCAGTACGACGAGCTTCTCGCTGAGTTTCGTCGCCTGCTCGGTCAGCTCGCCGACGTTCTCGCCGGCGCGCGGCAGCACCCCGGTCTCGAACAGCTGCAGCTCGACCCGGACCAGGTTGCGGATCGCCTCGATGTAGTCGGCGACGATCGACAGCGGCAGCATGTCGGCCGTGAGCCCCGCGCGGCGGGCGGCGCCGAGCACGCGGAGCAGCTCGAGATCGTCCCCTGCGTAGCTCTCCTCGGGCGCCTCGGGGACCGGGACGATCGCGCCGATCCGCCGGAGCCAGTCGAGGTCGAGCGCGGAGACGCCCGAGCGCGTGAGCGAGGCGCGGGTGCGAGCGGAGCTCGAGTGCAGGCCCGTCAGCGCGCCGCGGATCGTCTGCTCGACCGACGCGAGCGTCGGCACGCCCTCGAGCACGTCGCGGATCACCCGCAGCGGCAGGAAGCTCTTCTCTTGGAGCTCCTTGATGCGCCGCACCCTCCCCACGTCGGCCGCGTCGTACAGGGCGGAGTTCTTGCCCGACTGCACGGGAGCGAGCAGCCCCTCTCGCAGATAGTGCTTGATGGTGGCGACGGGGACGGCGGCGCGCCGCGCGAGCTCGCCGATCCGGACGAGCTCGCGCTCCTTGGCAGCGCCGGGCCTCATCCTCCTGGCCCCGCCTGGGGCGCGCGCACTCGGAACAGGTCGAAGCTTCCATCGCGATCGGACGCGAAATAGAGGAAGCCGTCCTTTCCCCAGGCAGGCGTCGCGGCTCGCGCCGAGCCGCGGGTCACGGGCGTGATCGCGCCGCCGCCAGCGCCCACAACCTGCAGGTGCAGGGTGTCGCTCCGCGAGCGCCCGCCCTCCTTGAAGCCGCGGTTGGAGGAGAAGGCGATTCGCTGACCGTCGGGAGAGAACGTGGGCCGATCGCAGTCGAAGTCTCCCGTCGTCACCTGCGCCGGATCTTTCAAGGTGGCGGCGTCGACGATGAACAGGTGGTTATAGCCGCCGGCGCTCCGCACGAACGCGAGCTGCTGCCCGCTCGGGCTCCACGCGGGGGAGCGGCCTTCGCCGATGGGCGTCAGCTTGCTTCCGTCGGCGCCGACCACGGCGATGAACCGCGCGCCGGACTTGTCGTTCATGGACAGCGCGAGGCGAGCGCCGTCCGGCGAGATCGAGGGCTCGCCGAGCGCCGGCGCGAGGTCGCTGCCGATCACCACCGACAGCGTCGAGGCTGGCGCGAGCGACTCTGCGCGCACCAGCGCCAGCGGACCGAAGGCGTTCGTCACGAACGCGAGGCGCTGGTCGTCGCCGAAGAGCACCGGCTGGAGCGCCGCGCGGTCTTCCGCCGTGAGCAGCGTTCGCTTCGCCGTCTTGGGATCGAGGCTCATCAGCACACGGCGCTTCGCGACCCGGGCGGGGCCCTGTCCCTCGTACTCCTCGTGCTGGTAGACGACGACCGAGCCCGAGGCGCTCGGGGCCGGAAAGAGCTCGTCGCCCGCGTCGTCGGTCAGCCGCTCGAGCGAGGCGCCGTCGACCGCGGCGAGCCGGCCGTCCCCTGGGGGAGCGACGGGTTCACCGCTCGGCTGTGGCTGGGGGCCCGGCCCCTCCGCCGGGGCAGGCGGAGGGCAGGCGGCCAAGAGAGCGATCGCGAGGACGAGCGGGGCGCGGTCCATGGACGTCGGAGCGCCCTCTATTGTGCGTCGGGCGGCGCGGGCTCGTCCTGATTTTCTTTCGCCTGCTCCGCTTCGGCGTCCTCGTCGGAGGGCTTCTTGTCGGCGGGCCCGCCCTTGGCGGGCTTCTCGTCGGCAGGCTTCTCGTCGGCAGGCTTGGCCTCGGAGCCCTTCTTCGCGGCGGTCTTCCCCTCGGCCGGCTTCGGCTTCGGCTTCGGCTTCGGGTCGGTCACGGCGGCGGGCGCGTCGGGGAGCGCCGCGGAGATCGCTGCGCCCGCCCATTTCGACGAAAGCTCTCGGATGCCGAGGAAGGCGCCTGCCCAGAAGGGCACGAAGAACGCCAGGAAGAGCCAGTTGTCCTGGTCGAACCAGGGCAACACCTTGAGCACGA
Organism: Polyangiaceae bacterium; assembly: GCA_016719945.1. Taxonomy (GTDB): domain Bacteria; phylum Myxococcota_A; class Polyangia; order Polyangiales; family Polyangiaceae; genus Xiheicaenibacterium. The sequence continues at coordinate 56,115 of JADJYE010000041.1, forward strand.
GCGCGAGGCAGGCCGCGGCGACGGCGGCCTTGACGAGCTTCTCCGCGCGCGTCGCCGAGGCGACCCGGTTGCGCGCGATGTTGACGCCCATGCCCACCAGGCCAAAGGCCCACGGCACACACAGCAAGACGTTCTCGTTGCGGTACCCGACCTCGTGATCGGTGAAGGCCCACGCCGCGAGGAAGAAGACCCCGAAGAAGCCGAACATCAACCCGGCGAGCGACATCAGGACGCCATAGAGCGCGCGCGGCGCGCGGCTCTTGACGCCCGCACGCCCGAGCCCGAACAGCGCCCCGCCGAACAGGGCGCCGAGGACGAGCGAATGGGGCCAGCGCCTCGGCGGGTCCTCCAGAGGGGGCGGCTTCACCGGCTCGACGAGCGTGCTCTCCGCCTTCACGAGCGGCCGCTCGACGCCGTCGTCTCCGACCACGCTCACGGTGCGGAGCACCTTCTGCAGCTCCATCGGGATGAACGACTCCTCCCAGACGGTGCGCGGCTGGTCGATGAGGTCGCCCATCACCAAATTGAGGATGACGTATTCGCTGACGAGATCGGCGGTGAGCCGCGACGTGTGCTCGCGCCAGTTGAGGCGGCCCTTGCCCTCGCTCGCCTTGCGCAGGCGGCCGTCGGTGACGCGATCGATCATGTCGCGCACGCGGGTCGAGCAGTTGTCGCGATAATAGTCGTATTTGTAGTACTTGTTCTCGTCGAGTGAGTTCTCCTCCAAGAGGCGCTTGAGCTCGAGCTCCTGCGCCATCGTGAGGTCGAGCTCCTGCGCGTACACCCCGCGCTCTTCTTTCTTGTAGCCGCGCACCGTGCCGGCGAGGCCGTGCGGCTCGAGCCAATACAAGAAGCGGCCGAGGAAGAACTTGGGGATCAGCGCGGGATCCCCGAACGTGAACATGCCGTAGTTGTAGACGAGGTCTCTTCGGTACGGCTCGCGCGCGGTCTCGTCGTGGATCCAGATCGCGTTGTGGCCGAACTTGTAGAACGGGTGATCTCCCGGCGTGAACGTGAGGACGTAGACCCGAATGCGCTGCTCGGGCGGGACGTTCGTCGGCGGCAGCGGAGCTCGCGCGCGGCGACCCGAGGGCGTCCCCTCGGCGCCGCCCGGAGGCGCTCCGGCGGGGGGGGCGCCCGAGAGGGTCGGGCTCGGCCCCTCCGATTGCGCGCGGCCCTCGCGCTGAGGCCACGCGACGGCGACGACCGCGCAGACGAGCGCCAGGAGGAGCGTGGTGCGGACGGCCGAGCTCAGCAGCTTGTTCGGGATCGAGGCCATGAGGCGGGCGCAGCATGCAAGCCTCCCTCCCTCACTGCAAGGGCTCACGGGTCGGCGAACCGATGTACGCTCCGAGCGGCCATGATCCCGGTGCTCTCTCGCAGCCAGATGCGCGCGTTCGATCGGTGCGCGATCGAAGATTGTCAGGTCCCGGGCGTCGTCCTGATGGAGAACGCGGGGCGGGGGGCGGCCGACGTCCTCTCGGCGCTCATCGCGGCCGAGCCGCCTCGCCGGCGCACCTCGATGGCGCAGCGTCGGGCCGTCTTTCCTACCCGCCATGTGCGTGCCCCCGGCCAGCCAGCGAGCTACCCGCTCGACGCGCGCGTGGTCATCGTCTGCGGGACAGGGAACAACGGCGGCGACGGGTTCGTCGTCGCCAGGCACCTGCTGGCGCGCGGCGCAGAGGTGAGCGTGGTGTTGACCGGCGTGGCGGAGCAGGTCACCGGCGAGGCGCGCATCAACCACGACGCGTTCGTCGATCTCGGCGGGACGTGCAGTGAGCTGCCCGCAGACGCGTCGCTCAAGCCGCTGATCGAGGAGCTCAGGGACGCCGATTTCGTCGTCGACGCGATCTTCGGCACGGGCCTCACGCGGCCCATCGAGGGCCACCTGGTGCAGGTGATCGACGCGATCAACGACGCCAGGGCCCGCACCGTCGCGCTCGACGTGCCCTCGGGCCTCGACGCGGACAGCGGCGCGCCGCTCGGGACGGCGGTGCGCGCCGATCACACGGTGACGTTCGGGCACCTCAAGGTCGGCCTGCTGACGCCCGACGGCGCTCGGCTCGCCGGGCAGGTCCACGTGGTCGACCTCGGCGTCGCCGACGCGCGCATCCTCGAGCAGGTCGGCCACACGGCGCAGGTGCTCGATCCGCTCGAGGTCGGGTCGTACTTCATCCCGCGGGAGGCGAACGTCCACAAGCACGCGGCTGGCAACGTGCTCGTGGTCGCGGGCTCGCCCGGCAAGCTCGGCGCCGCCAAGCTGACCGCGCGGGCTGCGATGCGGGCCGGGGCGGGCCTGGTGACGCTGTGCACCTGGCCCGAGGCGGCCCGCTCGATCGAGGCGCAGGTCGTCGAGGTGATGACGGCTCGCATGGATCGGGACGCGATCGGGTCGAGCCTCGACGCGGCGCTCGAGGGGCGCCACGTGGTCGCCATGGGTCCGGGCTTCGGGCTCGACGAGGCGGCGAGGCGGGCGATCGAGCACGTCGTGCTCGGGTGGGACGGCCTCAAGGTGGTGGACGCCGACGCGATCACCGCGTTCGTGGGCCGCGCAAAAGATCTGGCGAGCGCCAAGGGCAGCGTCGTGCTCACGCCCCACCCCGGCGAGCTCGGCCGGCTGCTCGGGCGCTCGGGCTCCGACATCGAGCAAGACCGCTTCGGCGCGGTGCGAGAGGCCGTCCAGATCACCGGCGCCGTCGTCGTGCTGAAGGGCGCGCGGACGATCATCGCGCTGCCTGACGGACGGCTGTACGTCGCGGTCGCCGGCAACCCCGCGCTCGCGACGGCGGGCTCTGGCGACGTGCTCACCGGCATCATCGCCGCGCTCGGCTGCTCCATGCGGCCTGACCGCGCCACCTGCGCCGGGGTGCTCGTGCACGCCCTCGCCGCCGATCAGTGGAGCGCGAGCACCGGCAGCGATCGGGGCCTGCTCGCGGGCGAGATCGGCGAGATGGTGCCCGGCGTCATCGCGGGCCTGATGAAGCGGGCGGAGGAGAGCGGGCTGTAGCGAGCCCTCTCCCTGGACCGGCCGGTGTCCAGTTCCGAAGCGCCCCGATCGGTGCGATCCTCGCAGGCGAGGTGGGTATGCGGTCGTCGTCGCTTCTGGGCTGTCTCGTCGTGGGCGCTCTGTTCGCTGGGGTCGCATGCGAAAGCCGCGAGGCGCCCGAGCCGTCCCCTTCGGACCGTCCGCCGAGCAGCAACTCGACGACGGGGTCCGGCAGCGGCAACGGGGCTCCCCCGATCTCGGGCGGCACCCTGCTCATCACCCGCGACCTCGCGCGCGCGGTCGTCGCCGATCCCGACCGCGACCGCGTGGTCGTCGTCAACCTCGACAGCAACCGCGTCCAAGGCGAGCTCGCGCTCGACGCCGGCAGCGAGCCGGGGCGCGCCGTGGAGGACGCCGACGGCCGAATCCACGTCGTGCTCCGTCGCGGAGACGCCGTCCTCACGGTGTCGCGAGACGGGAGTCGTCTCGGAGAGCGCTCGGTGTGCGAAGGCCCGCGCGGCATCGGGTACGACGAAGAGAACGATCAGCTGCTCGTCGCCTGCGTCGGTGGCGAGCTCGAGCGGTACGCGGCCACCACCGGCGGCGCGCGCGTGTCGAGGGCCAACCTCGGGCCCGATCTCCGTGACGTGGTCGTCTCCGCGGGCCGCACGTTCGTGTCGCGCTTTCGCTCCGCCGAGATCCTCCTGCTCGACGCCGATGACGAGGTCGAGCGGGTCGTCGAGCTGCCGTCCACGGGCGACAACTCGCCGAACGTCGCATGGCGCATGACCGAGTGGCCGGGGGTTGGGGTCTGGGTCTCGCACCAACGCGCGAGCAACATGGAGATCAGCGTCGGCGAAGAGGCGCCGCCCAACGGCTACGGCGCCGGGGGGGGCGGCGAGACGGTCATCGTGGAGGGCGGCGGCTCGGGGGTCGACGGCTACGGCGAGATCATCGAGACCAGCTCGCATGGGGGCGCGGTCTTGCCGGTCGACGCCGCGGTACGTGAAGACGGAGCGGTCGCGACGGTGGCCGCGGGCAGCGACACGCTGCTGTCGACCGAGCTCGGCGCCATCGACGTACCCGGTGAGCCGATCGCCGTCCGCTTCAGGGACGGCGCGATGATCGTGCAGACCCGAGAGCCATCGCGGCTGGTGATCATCGGCGGCGCGCAGACCGACACCATCGAGCTCAACGGAGACTCCGTCGCAGACGCGGGGCACGCGCTGTTTCATCGCTCGGCGGACGGGCCGACGACGACCCTCTCGTGCGCGTCGTGCCACCCCGAGGGCGGCGAGGACGCTCACATCTGGAGCTTCAACCCGCTCGGGCCGCGGCGCACCCAGTCGCTCCTGCGCGGCGTGGGCGGCAGCGAGCCGTTCCATTGGGACGGTGATCTGCCGACGTTCGACGCGCTGCTCGATGAGGTCTTCACGTTCCGCATGGGCAACCGGAAGCTGTCGCAAGGCGAGAAGAACAGCCTCGCCACGTGGCTCGACGGGCTCCGGCCGCTGCCCTCGAACGTGGAGGGCGCCGAGATCGACGCCGGTCGAGCCGCCTTCGAGAAGGCGGGATGCGACGCGTGCCATGGCGGCGAAGAGTTCACGAACGAAGGCGCTGCCGACGTCGGGACCGGCGGAGTGTTCCAGGTTCCGAGCCTCGCGGGGCTGCGCTTCCGGGCGCCGTACATGCACGACGGCTGCGCGCCGACGATCGCCGACCGCTTCGGCGAGTGCGGCGGCGACGCTCGCCACGGCGACGTCGGCGAGCTCTCGGAGGCGGAGCTCACGTCGCTGATCGACTTCCTCGAGCGCCTCTAGCGCCGGTCAGGCCGCGAGGCGGACCTCACCCTCGGTGAGGGCGGAGGCGAGCAGCTTGCGGCCGCGGTGCAGGCGGCTCATCACGGTGCCCACGGGGACGCCCATGCGATCGGCCGCGTCCTTGTAGCTGAGCTCCTCGAGGTCGACGAGCTCGACGGCGCGACGGAACGCATCGGGCAGCTGCGCGAGCTGCGCAGCGAGGGCGGGCGTCAGCCTCGACATCGTCGGGGCGATCCCGTCGGGGGTCGTCCACGCGCACGGATCAGCGGCCAGCGAGCCGAGCGCCTTCTGCTCGCGCCGAGCGCGGCGGCAGCGGGTGATGAACACGCTGAACAGGATCTGGAAGAGCCACGCGCGCGCGTTCGTTCCAGGGATGAAATGGGACTCGAAGCGCATCGCCCGCTCGACCGTGTCCTGCACGAGGTCTTCGGCGACGGCGGGGTTCCGGCTCAGCCTCAGCGCACGCGCGAAGAGCTCGGGCGCGAACGCCACGAGCGCGGAGCGCAGCTCCGACTGAGAGGGACGGCGCAGGCGCTTCGTCGACGCAGGGCAGGACTCGGTGACCGGGTGGTGAGCGGCGAGCATGTTCTCTTACAGCCTCCTGGGCTGACGGGTTGCAGGCCGGATGCCAGCCCCCGAGACCGGTCAAGTGTCTGAAATTGCAGACGCGTGCTCGTGGGGCACGTGTTTCCGCGGAGCCGCAGGCGTGTCCGAGCGAGGACGCTTGGGGGCAGGGGCGGACCTACGCAGAGTGGGCGGGTGTGGAGCGCCGGTCGCCGACCGTCAGGATGGCGAGCCCCGCCAGGAGCAGCATCGCGGCCGAGAGGAACATCGTTCTGTAGCTCGCGGCCTCGATGATCGCGCCGAGAAGAGGGCCGCCGATCAGGGTGCCGCCGTCGAACAGCGCGGTGTAGAGCGCCAGCGCGCCGCCTCGCTCGGTGGGCCGCGCCCGCGTGATCACCAGCCCGAGGAGGATGGGGAAAGCGTAGCCATGTCCGATGCCGGCGAGCAGCCCTGCGAGGACGACGTGCGAGCGGGCGCTGGCGAAGGCGAGGGTGACCAGCCCCGACGCGAGCAGCAGCAGCGCCGCCGTCAGCACTCGCTTCGGGCCGAGCCGCTCGGGGAGCGAGCCGAACGCCACTCGGATGAAGACGGCCGCGACGGCGTAGGTGGTGAAGAAGTCGCCGAGGCGCGCGATCGGGTGCGTGATGACGAACGTCTTCAGGAAGTTGAAGTGGGCGGCGAGGGCGACGGCGAAGCACAGGCCGCCGATCCACAACGGCAACAGGCTGCGGTCGACGACGGCGGACCACAGGCCGCGCGGAGGCTCACCTCGATCGCGATGGGGCTCGCTGAGGGGGAGCGACAGCGCGAGGGCCACGACGCTGGCGGCCGCGCCGGTCCAGAAGAGCGCCGAGTAGCTCGCGCGCGAGAGGATGGCGTCACCGAGCGCGCCGGCGATGGCCATCGGCAGCATGCCCGACACGCCGAACAGGCCGATCCCTTCGATGCGCCGTGACGCAGGCACGATGTCGGCGGCGAACGCGAAGAGGGACGCGAAGAGCATCGCCTCGGACACGCCGTGGGCGATGCGCACGACGTAGACGAGCGGCCCGAGGTCCCGCACGAGCAAATAGGCGGCGCAGGAGAGCGCCCCGAGCACTCCGCCGGCCCACACGACCGGGCGCCGGCCGCGCACGTCCATGACGCGGCCGAGCGGAGGCCGGCCGAGGATCGCCGCAAGGCTGGCGAGCCCCGACAGCACGCCGATGTCCAGCTCCCTCGCGCCCAGGCCAGCGAGGAAGCCCGGCAGGTGAAGGAACAGATGGTACGAGAGCGCGTGCAGAAAGTGAGACGCGGACAGCAGGATGAACGTCTGCGTGAGGAGCCGCTCGCGCGGGCGAGACTCGGGGCTCGCGCCTGCGGTCACGCGAGGAAGGCGTGCCTGTCGATCGACGCCCGCAGCTGTCGCACGGCCTCGGCCAGACCGAGGAAGACCGCGTCCGCGATCACCGAGTGGCCAATGTTGACCTCGGAGACACCCGGGATCGCGACGACGGAGCCGACGTTGTGGCGAGTCAGCCCGTGGCCGGCGGCGACCTCGAGGCCGAGCGAGCGGGCGAGCTCGGTCGCGCGGGCGAGCCGCTCGAGCTCGGTCCCGCGCTCGTGCTTCTTGCCGGGCTCGCACGCGTGGCAGTACTCGCCGGTGTGCAGCTCGACCTGCTCGGCGCCGAGCGCGTGCGCGAGCTGGACCGAGTCCTCGTCGGGGGCGATGAACAGGCTCGCGCGGATGCCGACCTTGCGGCACATCGAGACGAACGCCTCGACGGCGTCGCGCTGGCCGGCCACGTCCAGCCCTCCCTCGGTGGTGCGCTCTTGCCTGCGCTCGGGGACGAGCGTCACGGTGTCCGGCACCACGCGCTCGGCGATCTGCCGCATCTCGTCGGTCGCCGCGCACTCGAGGTTGAGGTGCGAGGTGATGGAGGCGCGGAGACGCTCGACGTCATCGTCCTTGATGTGGCGTCGGTCCTCGCGGAGGTGCGCGGTGATGCCGTCGGCGCCGGCCGCCTCGCACACGTGCGCGGCGTAGATCGGGTCGGGGTAGCGGGTGCCGCGCGCGTTGCGCACGGTGGCGACGTGGTCGATGTTGACGTGCAGTCGGACAGGCACGCACGCTCCCTTAGCACGGATCCCAGGCCTCGATCGCGCGCTTCAGGGGTGGCTCCAGCCGTCGTTGTGGCGCCGGCGCTGGCGGGGCACCATGCGCGCATGAGGCTCGAGGATGTCCCCTCCGCCGGCTCTGCGGCGACGCAGCTTCGGTCGATGCGAAACGATCGCGTGCCGTCCCTCGTGTCGTTCACCGATCGCTTCGGCGACATCGCGCGGTTCTCGTTCGTGTTCGGCGACATCGTCATCGTCGCCTCGCCCGAGCTGGTGCACGACGTCCTGGTCACCCACGCAGGCTCGTTCCAGAAGTCGCCCATCCTGCGCTCGGCGCTGTTCCCGCTCGCGGGTGAGGGGCTGTTCACGAGCGAGGGTGAGCTGTGGAAGCGTCAGCGCCGCTTGATGGCTCCCCTCTTCCGGCAGCAAGGTATCGCCGCGTTCGGCGCCGACATGACCGGGTGCGCCGAGCGAGCGGTCGGCACCTGGAGAGACGGCGGCGTCGTGGATATGGCCCGCGAGACGACGCGGATCACCATGGCCGTCGCCGGCAAGACCCTGTTCGACACGGACACGTTCGACGACGCCGACGAGCTGGGCGAGGCCCTGACGACCGCCCTCGAGTGGGCTGGCGTCGAGTCGGCGAGCGCGTCGCTCATCGCGCAGGCGAGGGCTTCCATCGGCCTCGAGCTGCTCGCGGACCGGCTCCCGGACGCCCTCGCCGGCGCCGCTCGCCGCGCGGCGAATGGGCTGATCAAGCCGATCATGTGGCCGACGCGGCGCAACCGGGAGCTCAAGCAGGCGATCGCGCTGCTCGACGAGCGCGTCGAGCGGATGATCTCGGAGCGGCGGTCGTCGGCGACGGGGCGGCGCGACCTGCTGAGCCTGCTGCTGTCGGCGCAGGACGACGACGGCCAGAAGATGAACGATCGCCAGGTCCGCGACGAGGTGCTCACCCTGTTCGTCGCGGGTCACGAGACGACGGCGAGCTCGCTCGCCTGGGCGCTGATGTTGCTCGCGGAGCATCCCGCGACCTACGCGGACGTGCGCGCCGAGGTCGACGCGCTAGGGCGCGTGCCGACGGCTGAAGATCTGCCGCGGCTCGAGCTGTGCTCCCGCGTGTTCAAGGAGTCGCTGCGCATCTACTCGCCGGTCTTCATGTTCGGGCGCGTCGCCGTCGAGGCCGTCTCGATCGGGCCGTACGAGGCGCCGAAGGGGACGGTCGTGCTCGTCTCCCCGCTCGCGCTCCACCGTCGGCGCGAGACCTGGCCGGACCCCGAGCGCTTCGACCCCGGCCGCTTCACCCCCGAGCAGGAGGCGAAGCGGCACAAGAGCGCGTTCATCCCCTTCAGCGCCGGGCCGCGCACGTGCATCGGCAACCACTTCGCGCTGATGGAGGGGCCGCTGGTGCTGGCGACCCTGCTGTACCACGCCGACGTCGAGCTCGCGCCAGGCGCGCGCGTCGAGCCCGAGGCGTACGCGACCCTCAGGCCGAAGGGGCTCATGATGCGGGTGAAGCTGCGAGCCCCTGCGTCGTGAGCGGTCCAAGGGAAGCGCTGGTTGAGCGCGCGGCTGCAGTCGTTCCTTCGTGGGCGGTCCTGGCTGGCGCGGGGCTGGTGGTCGCTCAGACAGCGTTAGCACAGGTGCTCCCAACCCTTTGGTACGTGACACGGCAGCTTCGGCGGGCGCGCCAAGCGCCGGAAGCGCCGTGGTTCGTCCGCGCCGGCTCGATCTTCGCTGCGCGAGCCGGCGTTCGTATGGTCGTCATCGGCGCTGGTGGTTTCATTTGGCTGGGCCGAGCGCTGAGTGCGGGGCTGGCCGATCGGACCGGACTCGCAGCGGCGCTTGCGACGACGGTCGTGCTGGGACTCATCTTCACCCACCAGATCGACGCGGTCGGGCTGCGCCGGACCGCGCCGTGGGCCTGGGTTCGACATTGTTCTTCTCATCTGCTCATGCACGACTCGCATCGGCTGGCGCTGGTCGTCTTGCTGCTCTCAGTACCCGCAGCCTTTGGCATTTGGGCAGGCCTGGTCGTCGGCGTGGGGGCGTTTCTGTCGAGCTATCTGGTCAGCCTCAAGTTCATGCGCCGGCTCGGGCTGGTCGTGGCTGCGCCAGAGCACTTACGAGGGCTGGTCTCCCGCGCCGCAAACCAAGCGGGGGTTGCATCTCCCGACGTCGTCATCGTCCCTTCGCCTTACGCGAACGCGTTCGCGACTCGCGGGACCGTCGGGTTCACGCAACGTGCGATCGACATCCTTGACGATCAACAGCTCGAGGCCCTTGCAGCCCACGAAATCGCACACGCCACTGAGCCACGGAAGTTCGTGGCCGTTCGCGTCATGGGGCGGCTCCTCCAGATCGTCCCTGTTGCGCTCGCGAAGGCCTTTGCCGGGCCGCTGATGTGGCTCATCGCGTTCGTCCTCGGGTGGGCGTTCCAAGTGGCTGTCCAGAGACGCCTCATCGTGCTCGAGCGCCAGGCCGATGCCGCGGCGACACGGCACGATGCCCCCTCGTACTGCAGCGCGCTCGAGGCCCTGTACCGAGACAACCTGATCCCGCCCACGGCTCGTGGGGCGGGGACTCACCCCACCCTCGATGAGCGCCTGAGCGCCGCCGGGGCGCCCCCTGTCGTCGCCCCTCCATCCACGCCACAACGTGTCGATGCGGCCGGCGGCGCACTTGGCGCCGCATTTCTGCTCACTCTCGCGATCCAGTGGCTCACTCCGCAGACTCTGCGAGCCGTGGGCGGGGAAGGCGCCGCGGACATGGGCGTCGTGGCGAGCGGAGCACACCCCCATGCTTTGCTGGTGCTCGCGAAGGTACGGGGCCGCGCGGGTCACACCGAAGACACCATCATGCTGCTCCGAGCGGTGCTTGCACAAGACCCTGGCTACGAGCCCGCCCGAAGGGATCTCGTTTACGCGCTCACCTCGATCGGACGATGCCAAGAGGCCGAGGACGCTGCCGCGAGCATCCATCACCCTGAGCGATCTTCGGAGGCGAGGCGCCTCGTGGCGGATTGTCGTGCAGCGCCGTGAGCCTCAGCCGTACCAGACCTTCACGACGGTGACCTCTGCTGGCCCCTTGGGGCGCTGCACGAGCGCAGAGTCGCCCTCCGCCTTGCCGAGCAGCGCTTGCGCCACGGGTGAGCGGATACTGATCTTCTTGGCGGCCAGGTCGGTCTCGTCGGTGCCGACGATCCGATAGGTCGACTCATTGCCGTCTTCGTCTTCGATGGTGAACCAGGCGCCGAAGTAGACCTTGCCGAGCTGCTCCTGCGAGGGCACGACGACCGTCACGGCGTCGAGGCGACGGGTGAGGAAGCGGATCTTCTTGTCGATCTCGCGCAGCTTCTTCTTGCCGTAGATGTACTCGGCGTTCTCGCTGCGATCGCCCTGGGCCGCGGCGACGGAGACCTCCTCGGTGACGCGTGGCCGCTCGACCTTCCACAGCCGGTCGAGCTCGGCCTTCAGCGCGTTGAACCCCTCGAGCGTGATGTGGTTGCCGCCCTTCTGCGCGGCAGGCGCGGGGGCGTCGTCGTCCTCGTCGTCGTCGCCCTCGGGCTCTTTGACGAACGCCTTCGACACGTCACGTCCCCGCCGCGGCGGACCTCGTGGCCTCGGCGAGCAGATCCTGAAGGCGCCGGACGAGCCGCGCAGGATCCTCGACCACACCCTCCGCGAGGAGCGCCTGGTCGTAGAGCGTCTCCGCGAACGCGTTGATGCGCTCCGAGCCCATCTCCTTCAGCGCCAGCGCCGCGAGGTTCTTCACGACCGGGTGACTCGGGTTGATCTCGAGGATGCGCTTCTTCTCCTGCGCGCGCTCGTCCATCATCCTCATGATGCGCTCCATGTTGGCGCCGGGATCTCCCTCGTCGGAGACGAGGCAGCTGGCGCTGTCGGTGAGGCGCTTGGAGAAGCGGACGTCCTTCACCCGGGCCCCGAGCGCCTGCTTGATCGCGGCGAGCGCCGGCTGCAGATCGGCCGTGTCGCTCGCCGACTCGCCGAGGTCGACGTCGCCGTGCGCGATGCTCTTCAGGCGGCGTTTGTCGAACTCGGGCGAGCTCTGCACCACCCACTCGTCGATGGGATCCGTGAGCAGCAGGACGTCGTAGCCCTTCTTCCTGAAGGCCTCGAGGTGCGGGCTCGACTCGACGGCCTGCCGGCCGACGCCCGTGAGGTAGTAGATGTCCTTCTGATCCTCGGGCATCGCCTGGACGTAGGCGGTCAGGGAGGTGAGCTGCCCCGTGGGGGTCTTGAGGGACTCGAACCGGCACAGCTCGAGGATGGCGTCCTTGTTCTTCCAGTCGACGCTGACGCCCTCCTTGAGGACCTTGCCGAACATGCGCCAGAAGCGGGCGTACTTCTCGGGGTCGGACTCGGCGAGATCCTTCAGCGCCTTGAGGACCTGCTTCTCGATCATCGACTGGATCTGGGAGAGCGCCCGGCTCTCTTGCAGCATCTCGCGAGAGACGTTGAGGCTCAGATCTTCCGAGTCGACCACGCCGCGCGCGAAGCGCAGCCACACCAGCGTGAGGCGATCGCAGCTCTCGATGATCAGCACACGCTTCGCGTACAGCCGGAGGCTGGTGCGCTCCTTCTGGAAGAGGTCGAACGGGGGCTTTTCGGGGACGTAGACCAGCGCTTGGAACTGGACGGGGGCGTCGACCGCGAAGTGGATGGTGAGCAGCGGGGCGTCGCCGCCCGAGCCTCCCGTCAGGTGCTTGAAGAAGTGCTGGTGCTGCTCCTCGGTGACCTGGCTCTTGGGCAGAGACCAGAGCGCGACGGGCTGGTTCGCCCGCTCGCCGTCGATGAGGATGGGGAAGCCGACGAAGTCGCTGTAACGGTTGACGACGTCCTTCAGGCGCCACGCCCGGGCGTAGTCCTTGTGCTCGTCCTTCAGGTGGAGCGTGATCGTGGTGCCCGGCGCGGACCGCTCGCCCGGCAACACCGTGAAGGTGCCGCTGCCCGTCGAACGCCAAATCACCGGCTCGCTGCCCGCCTTCATGCTGCGGGTGCTCACGTCGACGCGCGAAGCGACCATGAACGCGGAGTAGAAGCCGACGCCGAACTGCCCGATCAGCCGCAGCGCGTCGTCCTTCTGTTTGCCCTTGATGAGCTCGGAGTACTGCTCGAGGAAGGCGTTCGAGCCGCTCTTCGCGATCGTGCCGAGGTGCTCGATCACCTCGTCGCGGGTCATCCCGATCCCGTTGTCGGCGATGGTGACCGTGTGGGCCTCCTCGTCGACCGAGATCTCGATGCAGGGCTCACCCTCCTGCTTGTTCGCGTCGGCGTGGGTGAGCTGGAAGAACCGGGCCTTGTCGAGCGCGTCGGACGCGTTCGACACCAGCTCGCGGAGGAAGACCTCTTTGTTGGCGTAGAGCGAGTCGATGACCAGGGCGAGGACCTTCTGGACCTCGGCCTGGAAGGGCAGCTCGACCGCCGGGGGTGTCGTCGTCGCTTCGGCTTCGTTCGTCATGGCTCCGGCCCACAGGAGTGGATCCGGTGCCAGACGATTGCAAGGGTGAGTTGCGCGGGCGAACGCCCGGCTACGGCGCGCCCAGCTTCTGAGAGCACTGATCGAGCAGCCGCTGGGCGTCGCCGCGGTACGCGTCCTCGGTGGGCGCGAGCCGCAGGTACTCCTTCAGGTTGGCGGCGCACTTGTCTTTGGTGGCGACGCCGTAGCTCTCGCCGAGCTTGAGGTGCGCCATATAGAGCCAGCCGGGGCGGGGGTCCTTGGTCTGACCGAGCTCGATCGCCTTCTCGATCTCCGGAATGGCGCCCTTCAGGTCGCCACGGCGCTCGAGCAGGACGCCGAGCTTGTAGTGCCAGTCGGGGACGTTGGGGTTGCCCTCGATCGCCTTGCGCCAGGCCTCTTCGGACTTCGTCGCGTTGTTCTGGTCTTCGTAGCAGAGCGCGAGCGTGGCGTAGGCCTCGTACCGGCTCTTGCGCCGCTCCAGCGCGGTCTCGAGATCTCGGATCGCGTCGAGCGTGCGCCCCTGCTTCTGCAACAGCACGCCACGCTGCCAATACGCGTCGCCGAGCGTCGGATCGAGCTCGAGCGACCTGGCGAGGGAGTCGCGGGCGATGTCGAACTGGCCGGCTTCGTTCGCCGCCCAGCCGACGTAGAGGTGATATTCGGCGCGGTTGCCGTCGATGTCGACGGCGCGCTTGAGGTAGCGGATGGCCTCGTTGAGGTTCGAGCCGGACAGCAGCATCGCGCGGCCGAGGAAGTGGTTGGCCTCCGCCGAGTTCTGCCGCTCTCTCAGGACGTCCTTCAGGAGCGGCTCGGCCTGCTTCACGGCGCCCGCCGCGACCTGGGTCGAGCCGATGCGGAGCTTCAGATCGATGTCGTTGGGCGCCTTCTGGAGGGCCTGCTCGTACATCTTGAGCGCCTCGTCGGGCTTGCCGGTCTCTTCGTAGTAGAGGCCCCGCTCGAGCGACAGGCCGGGGTACTCGGGTTCGATCTCCGCCACCTTGTTGAAGACGGCGTTGGCCTCGTCGAACTTGCGCATGCGGCGCAGCGCGACGCCGAGCGCGAAGCGCGTGGCGAGATCGCCGGGGTTGCGCTTGAGGGCTTCCTCGTATTGGCCCTTCGCTTCCTGGAAGTTGCCGGACTGAAGCGCCACGTCGCCACGGGCTCGCGACAGCTCCGGGCTGTCCGGGAACTTGGCGGCGGCCTCGGAGAGCTTCTTCGACGCGTCGTCGGCGCGGGCCGACGAGGCCATCAAGGTGGAGATCGCGACGTAGGCAGGGACGGCGAGATCCGCCGTCTTCGCCTTCTCGATCGCCGCGAGGTAGAACGCCTCGGCGTCCTTGCGCTGGCCGAGCGACTCGCTCACGCGGCCGAGCCAGTAGTCGACCCGCGCGTCGGTCGCGTGCGTCGGTTGGAGCTTGGCGAGGTGGTCCTTGGCTTCCTTGAACCGCTCGAGCGAGATCCAGGTCTTCGCGATGCCGATCTTCGCGTCGAGGTTGTCCGCGTCGGCCTTCACGGCGGAGTCGAAGCTCGCGTCCGCGTTGGAGAACCGGCCAGAGCGGTAGAACAGCTCGCCGCGGCCGACCAGGGCGGGCACCGCCTGCGGGTTGAGCTTGAGCGCCTCGTCGAAGGCCTCCTGGCTGAGGGAGATCTTGGACGCGGCGAGCTGGATCTTGCCGACCAAGACGTACGCGTCGACGAGCTCGGTCTGGCTCGCGCCACCGCGGATGGTCTGGTCCTTGGTGACCTGGGTGAGCAGCTCGAGGGCCTCGCCGTCGCGGCCCTGGGCCGAAGCCACGGTCGCCAGCAGGATCCGCGCGCCAGCGTGGCTCTTGGACGCCTCGAGGACGCTCTTCGCCGTCGCTTCGACCTCGGCGCTCTTGCCGAGGGCCATCTGCGCGCGCGCGAGCCCGAACAGCGTGCGCGCCGACTTGTGAGCGTTCACCGCTCGCGTGAACGACGCGAGCGCCTGCTCCGGCTCCTTCGCGATGAGGTCGATCTCCCCGGCGAGGACCGAGGCGTCGATGTCGTCGGCGCTCTTGGACTGGACCTGCTCGAGCGTCTGCTTTGCGCGCGCGAGGTTGCCCGCGAGCACGTCCTCCGCTGCGCTCGCGAGCAGATCGGGGACGGTCCCGCGCCCCCGGGTGGTCTTGTCGAAGAGGGTCTTCGCGTTCGCCTCGGTCGCCCCGTCGCGGCCGAAGCGCACGCACCGCATGTAGTGCACGAAGGCCGCGTACGCCGCCGTGTCTTGGTGGCGGTCGCGCTCCGTGTGAATCGAGGCCGCCTTGGTGGTCGCGTCGGTCGCCGTCGTGAGCGTGTCCTCGTCGAGGAGCGCTTGCGTGTCCTTGCGGAGATCTGCGAGCGCAGCGTCGAACTTGTCCTGGTTCAGGTAGTCGGTGATGGCGTTGAGCCCGAACGGGCCGACGGAGGGGATGAGCGCCGTCACCAGGCCCGTCACGCCCAAGACCGCGATGACCCCGGCGGCGATCTTCAGCCCGTACGACTTCTTCGGCGGGCCCTCGTCCTCGTCGGCGGCGCGCGGCTTCGGCTGCCGCAGGGCAGGCCCGCCTCCGGGCGCGCCGTCGAGATCGACCTCGCCCCCGACTCCGCCGTGCTCCATGACGGACGTGCCGCCGCCGCCGCCCGGGCCCTCGACGAGGTCGAAGCCCAGGTCGTCGCCACCCATGCCGCCGCCACCACCTCCCGGGAGATCGAAGGCCGAGCCGGCTTCGAACTGCGAGTGTGGGTGACCGCCTTGGGAGCCGACCACGGGCAGGCCCGAGTGCGACATCCCGCTCGAGCCGACGATGGGCAGACCGCTTGACGACATCGACGGCAAGCCGGCGCCCCCCGTCATGGGAAACCCGGCGCCGCCCGACATCGGAAGCCCGGCCCCGCCGGCGGCTTGGGGGTAACCCGCGGCGCCAGCAGACATGGGCAGGCCACCGCTGCTCGACATGGGCAGGCCACCGCTGCTGGTCATGGGTAGGCCACCGCTGCTGGTCATCGGCAGGCCACCGCTGCTGGTCATCGGCAGGCCGCCGCTGCTGGTCATCGGCAGGCCGCCGCTGCTGGTCATCGGCAGGCCGCCGGCCGAGGGCATGGGCAGGCCGCCTCCCGAAGGCATGGGCAGGCCGCCTCCCGAGGGCATGGGCAGGCCGCCTCCCGAGGGCATGGGCAGGCCGCCTCCCGAAGGCATGGGCAGGCCACCGGTCGCCGGCATCGGGAGACCGGCGTGCATTCCTGCACCCGGCATGGGCAGGCCCATGCCGCCGGCCGGAGAGGGGAGGCCGGCGCCGCCCCCGAAGCCGCCGTGGGGGGTCGGGAGGCCGGCCGCTTGAGCTGCGGGCATCGGGAGACCGGCTCCGGCGTGGAAGGCCGGGTGCCCGCCGCCTCCCGGCGCGTACGGCGGCGGCTGCGGGCGGGTCGCGGGCAGGTCGATCGCGCCGAAATCGACGGGGCCGGGGGCGGGCGCTTGGCGCGCCGCGGGCAGGTCGATCGCGCCGAAGTCGGCGGGGCCGGGGGCGGGCGCTTGGCGCGCCGCGGGCAGGTCCACCGCGCCGCTGTCTCCGCCCTCACCCAGGTCGAGGTCGCCGAAGCCCCCGATCGCCGTGGCTTGTCGCGGCGGTGCGCCGTGGCCTTGGCGAGGGGCGGCGATGGCCGGAAGATCGACGGCGCCGCCGTGCAGGTCGCCGAACGCAGGCGTGGGCCGGTTCGGGACGACCGGGAGATCGACCTCCCCCCCGCCGCCCGAGAGGTCGCCCCCGGCGTCGCCCATCAGGTCGATCTCGCCGAAGCCCGCGGCAGCGGCGGGTCTGGGGGCGCCCATCCCGGGGCCGCCGGGTGCGACGGCAGGCAAATCGACGCCCGACCACTCGGGCACTTGCGGCGCCATGGGGGGCGCGGGAGGCTGCGGCGGAGCAGGCCGCGGGGGAGCCGCAGGCCGGGGCGGCGCGGGCGGCGCTGCGGCGGCAGCACCTTCTTCTCCTGGACGCGTGACCAACAGGCCCGTGCCACACTTCGGGCACCGCATCTTCAGGCCCGCAGGCGGAATGCGGCGCTCGTCAATTTGATAGGGCGCGCTACAGCCGTGGCACTCGACCTTGACCATTCTCGTTCCCGGCAGAAGGGGCCTCCAGATCTACCACGCTTCGGCTCCGACGCGCCCGAAAGTGTGGTAACCGCCGGCGGCCATGCAGCGTTGGACCGCGCTCGTCTTCTTGGGCCTCGTCGCCCTCGCGGCCCTGCTGTTGGTCACCTCGCGGCCTGCACCCGGGGGCGCGTCGCCGATCGCGCTCAGCGCGCCGGCTTCCTCGTCGTCGTCGCCGAGCGTGCTCATCGTCGCGCCGACGACGCTGCCCGCGCCGGCGCTCCCGCTCTCCCTGGAGACGGGTAACCTGCCCACGTTCACCGAGGGGCCCGCGGAGAACGCCGACGCAGGAGCGACGTTGCCCGATGGCGCGCCCGTGCCCTCCCTCGCCTCGGATGCGCCCGAGACGGTCCGCTTCGGGGTGATCCTGGTGACGTACCGCGGCGCTCAAGGGGCCCCCCGGGACGCGAAGACGCGTGAAGACGCCCTCACCCTCGCGACGCAGCTGGCCACGGACGCGAAGGAGGACTTCGCGGGGGCGGCCAGGCGGGGCGACGTGGGCTACGAGGACGCGGGCGCCATCCAGCGCGGCGTGCTCGAGCCGGGACCCGAGCACACCCTGTTCAGCCTCAAGGTCGGAGAGGTGGGCGCGCCGGTCGACTCCCCCCGGGGGTTTTACGTGTTCAAGCGCAACGAGTGAGGCTCAACCGAGCCAGGAGACCAGCAGGATGGCAACGATCGATATCAAGCGGACCCACAACCTCGGCCTCGAGGGCGCGAAGCAGAAGGCGGAGGAGCTCGCCAACGGGATGAAGGACAAGCTCGGCATCGCCTGGCGGTGGGACGGCAACAACATCCGCTTCGACGCCCCGAGCGGCGTGGCGAAGGGCGCCACCGGTCAGGTGACGGTCGACGCTTCCTCCATCCGTGTCGAGATCGACCTGCCGTTCATGCTGCGCCCGATGAAGGGCATGGTGGAGGGTAAGGTGAAAGAAAAGCTGGATCGCGCCATCGGCGCGTGAAGCTTTTGGTTCGGCGATTGCGGGAGCTACCCCGCCTCGCTACTCTCGGGGCCCTCCGAGGAGACTACCCGTCCGCATGACCGTTGAAACCCAGCCCGGGGCAAGTCCAAACCAAGAGCTCATCGAACGGCTGAGGGCAGAGATCGCGGCGGCTCCCGACCGCGGCGTGCAGGCTCTCCTCTTGAACGAGGTGGGCGTCCTCCACGAGGTGACCAACGAGGAGCCGCTCGCGGCGCGCGACTACTTGGCGTCCTACAACGCCGACGCGGACTTCCGCGAGCCGCTCGAGGCGCTGGTCCGCATCCTGTCGCGGCGCCGCTCCTTCAAGAACCTCGCGAAGCTGCTCGACGCGCTCGCCAAGAGCGCGCCCACCCCCGAGGAGCGCTCGCGCGCGCTGCGCGAGATGGCCGTGCTCGCCCTGGAGCACGACAAAAACAAAGAGGAGGCCCAATCGAGGCTCGAGGAGGCCGTCGCGGAGAACCCCGACGACATGGCCGCCTGGCTCGAGATCGAGATGTTGGCGGCGGAGGCCGGCGACACGGCCGGCGTCATGCGCGCCGTCGAGGCGCGCCTGCCGCTCATCAACGACGCGACCTACAAAGCGCTGCTCTACATCCAGCTCGCCGAGCTCGCCGCGAAGGTCGGGCAGACGCAGCGCGCCTACGAGCACCTCGATGCGGCCGCCGCGCTCGAAGGGCGCTCCCGGTTCCAGACGCGGATCGTCCTCGAGCGCGTGGCCCAGTCCGCCGCCGATCTGGAGGCGATGGCGCGTGCGCTCGAGGGACAAGCCGAGCTCGTGATCGAGGTCCTCGATGATCCCGAGCGCGGCGAAGAGATCGGCGTCCCCGCGTACATGCGCACTCCCGCCGTCGCGGCAGACGCGTGGGTTCGCTCCGCCGAGATTCGACGACGCCTTGGAGATCTCGACGCCGCGAGCTCTCTGCTGGCCCAGGCCGCTCGCCGCCTACCCGAGTCTGCCGTGGTCGCGCGGGCGCGACTCGCGGCGCTGGAGGTGCAGGGCGATCTCGAGAGCGCTGCGGCGATCGCACAGGTCGAGCTCGGACGCGGCGCCACCGGGAGCCCTGCGGCGGCGCTCTGGCTGCGCGTCGCCGAGGCCGCTGCGCTCGGCAACGATCGCGTGGCCGCGCTCGACGCACTGAGGCACGCGCTCGCCGCCGATCCCGGGGCGATCCCTGCCCGCGCGATCGAGATCGATCTGCTGATGGACGGTCAGGACCCCTCCGCGCTCGCGGGCGCCATCGAGGGCGCCGCGTCCACGTTCGCGACGGGCTCAGCCAAGGCGCGGGCTTTCCTGCTCGCCGCGTACGTGTGGGCCTGCCTGGCCCGCGACGCCCAGGCGGCGCAGACCGCGCTCGACCGGGCGGTCGGGCTCGGCGCTCCGCACGCGCTCGCCCTCAGGCTCGCGCGGACGTTCGCCGCGATCACGGAAGACGCGGCCTGGACCGAGGCCACGACCGAGCAGCTCCTCGCGACCGAGCTCGAGCCCGCCGAGACGGCGGGGCTGCTGTTCGAGCTGGGGAGGCTGCGCCTGCTCCGCGGCGAGATCAAAGGTGCGGAAGAGGCTTTCGGAAAGCTGGCGGGCGTCGAGGGCTCAGGCCCGCTCGCCCGATCGCAGTGGCTTGGTCGCATGCTCAGCGCCTGCGCGGTCGGCCTCGCCGGCGACGGTGGGCGCTCGGCCGAGCCGATGGATGCGCTCGCGGCGACCGAGGAGGATCCGAACCTCTCCCGCGCGCTCTCGATGGTCGCGGCGCTCCGCGCCGCCCAAGCCGGCGATCTCGACGGCGCGCGCGCGCGGCTCTCGGCGCTCCACGAGGCTGCTCCGGCCGACGAGATCGCGTCGCTCTTCCTCGCGGAGCTGCTGCGCGACGAACCGAGCGCTGCAGCGCGCGTCCTGTCGCGCTGCGCCGGCGCGGTCGACGACTCCGACCTGGCCGCGGCGCTCCGAGTCGAGGCTGCGCTCTTGTCGTGGACCGCGCAGGACCGACCCCGCGCGCTCGCCGAGCTCGACGCCGTGCGCGAGGCGTTTCCGGAGTCGAGCGCAGCGGCGAGCGCCCTCGCGGCTTGGGCCCGGCGCGGGCTCGACCCGGCCTCGCTCGAGGGACGCCGCGAGGTGCTCGTGGCCTCCGCCGCTGCCGACGGGCGCGTGCCGGCCCTCGAGCGCTTCGGCCTGGAGGTCGCCTGGCTGCACGCCGGTGGAGACCCCGGCGAGGCGCTCGCCGCGGTCGCGGCGGCCGAGCAGGCTGAACAGGAGCCCGACGAAATCACCACGGCCGCCGCGCTCGCTCGCGTGTTGTGGCCGACCGCGTTCGACGAGCGCGAGCCGGCGCTGGTCGCGCTCGAGCACCTGGAGCAGCAGGGGGGCGACGCCGCCCTGCTCGCCCGCGCCGAGCGGCTGCGCATCGCGCGGGACGTCGACCGCGATCCGGTCGCGGCGACCGTGTGCGGGCAGCAGTGGGCCGAGGTCGAGCCCACGATCGCGGTCGCCCTCGAGTGGCTCTCCGCCGCGATGGCCGCGGAGGACCGCGCCGCAGAGGCGCAGGCCCGCGAGGTCCTCGCGCGCGGTCTGGAAGGCGCGGCGAGCGAGGCCATGCTCGCCTCGGCCGCGGCGGTTCGTTTGTTCGGCGACGGCGCGGCGCAGCCGCTGCTCGAGGCCGAGCACGCGCCCGGACGCCTCATGAACCTCGAGCTCGCGCCGCTCGGCTGTGATCCGCGAAAGCGAGCGTCGGCTCTGCACGGCGTCGGTGAGGCGCTCGGGGCCGAGTCGAACCTCGACGCCCTCACGCTCGCTGGCTACAGCGAGCTCGCCGCCGGCAACGCGGAGGCCGCGCTCGAGACGTTCCGCGCCGTCGCGGACGCCCGGCCAGACTCGCTCGCGGCCTGGGAGGGAGTCCGCTCCGCGGCAGAGGCGCTCGACCAACCCGTCGACATGGCCCTCGCGTGCGCCCAGCTCGGCGCGCTCTGCAAGGATGACGCGCGAGGCGCATCGTTCTGGGAGCGTGCGGGTCTGCTCCTGCTCGAGCGCACCGAGGCGCACGACGACGCAGAGATCGCGCTCGATCGCGCGTTCACCCGCGATCCTCGCTGCTCCAAGGCCTTCGACAAGCTGTTCCGTCGGGTCCGCGAGCGCAACGAGCTCGGGCGCATGCTCGGGCTCATCGACAAGCGCCTCGAGGTCGCCGACGACGACAAAGAGATCTCGAAGCTCTTCTGGGAGCGAGCTCGCGTGCTGCAGAAGAAAGGCGACAACGACGGGGCCCTGGCCGCGCTCGAGAACGTCACCATGCTCGAGCCCGACCACGTCGGCGCGCTCGCCCTGTCCGGCACGATCTCCATCCAGAAGGGTGACTTCGCGGGGGCGGCGCCGATCATGGCCCGGCTGAGCCGCAACAAGGAGGCTCCTCGACAGGAGCGCCTCGTCTCCGGCATCACGGCAAGCGAGTTCTTCGAGAACAAGCTCAACCAGCCCGACAAGGCGCTCGAGGTCCTCGTCGATCTCCACAAGGAGGGTCTGTCGACGTTGGCGGTGCGCGAGCGCCTGGCGCGCGCCGCGGCGAAGAGCAGCTCGTGGCAGACGGCCATCGAGATGTTCGAGACCCTGATGGAGGAGCGCGACACCCCGGCGGGTCGCATCGACGCAGCGCGGCTCAGCCTCGCGATCTGGCGCGACAAGCTCAAGAACACGGCCGGCGCCCAGCGCGCCGCGCAGCGCATCCTCGAGGAGGCCCCCGACGACGTCGAGGCCATCGAGACGGTCATGCAGACCAACTTCGACGAGACCTTCCGCATGCGAATGCTCGCGCGCGGCAAGCAGCACCTGGTCGAGTCCCTCCAGCGTGATCCGTTCGACGCCGACCGCGTCGATTTGCTCGCGCGTATGGCAGCGGTGCAAGGAGATCCGACGCTGCGCCAGGCCGCGCAGGGCGTGCTCGTCGCCCTCGGCAAGTCGGACCGCTCGACAGAGGACTCGCTCGCGCAGCTCGACCAGAAGGTCCCTCACCGCCCTCAGCGCGCCCTCGACCCCCAGACGCTCGCCGAGATCGCCGACACGTCCGACGCGGGCCCGGTGCCCAGGCTGCTGCTCGCGGCCGCCGAGACCACCGCCATCGCCCTCGGTCCGACGCTCGAGTCGCTGGGCGTGTCGCGCAAGAATCGGGTCGACAAGAAGGGGGCCCCTCCCATCTGGCAAGCGGTCGCCGAGTGGATGGGCGCCCTCGGGTTCGAGGTCGAGTTCGAGCTCTACGTGGGCGGCCGCGACCCCGACGGTGTTCAGGGTGTCATCGTCGGCGAGGTCCCCGCGCTCGTGGTAGGCGAGCGCGTCGACGCGTCGCTGGCGCCGGTCGCTCGCGCGGCCCTCGCCCGCGAGGTCTTCACCCTGCGTCGGTATGCGCTGCCGTCTCTGCGAACGAAGGACGACGCCGCCATCGCGTCCGTCGTCATCGCGCTGTGCAACGAGCTCGGCGCCGCGATCCCCAAGCCGCCGTACCCCATCTACGTGCAGATCGCCCCGATCATCAAGAAGGAGCTCAGCCGCCGGGTCCGCAAGGCGGCGACCGACCTCGCGCACGAGGTCGCGCGGAGCGGCCAGGACCCGATCGAATGGGTGGCGGCGGCGCGGCGAAGCTGCGACCGCATGGGCGCACTCGCCGCGGGCGACGTCTCCATCGTGCTCTCCGACATCCTGGAAAGGCCACGGAACGACTTGTCCACCTCGATTCGAGAGAGCGAGCGCGCGATGCAGCTCATGCGCTTCGTGCTGTCCCCCGGCTACCTCGATCTGCGCCGCAAGATCGGCATGGTGGGGTCGCGATGAGTGATCAGAAGAAGAACCAAGGGCCGTTCCCGTCGGGAACGCCTGTCGTTCGTGACGCCATCCCCACGGCCGACGAGGGCGACGCGCTGCTCGACATGTTGTTCGACGACGCCCCCCGCGAGTCGGCGCCCGAGCCCGACGCGAACCCGTCCGGAGCACGGCCGTCCGGAGCAGGGCCGTCCGACGCGGCTCCGTCCGACGCGGAGGCGACGCCGATCCCAGGTGCGGCCCTCGCCGCGCCGCCGCCGCCCCCGCCGGCCCCTCCGCCGCCCCCGCCGCCCGCTCCGCGCAGGCCGCCGCCGCCCCCACGCGGCGAGGTCGTATCCCCGCCTGGGTGGGCATCGCCTCCGCGGCCGACCGCGCCCACCGAGCCCGAGCCCGAGATGGAGGAGATCGCGACGCGAGCGTTCTCGCTCGACCCGGCCGCGCTCGAAGCGCTCAAGTCGTCCGATCGGGAGGTCGATCTCTCCGGAGCCGCTTTCGCCCAGCCGCCAGCTGCGGCCGAGCCCGCCCCGTACGACGACGATGACGACGAGGGGCGAACGATCGTCGCCCACTCGGCGCTGGCGGTCGCCGACTACCTGCCGTCCGCCGCCGCCGCAGCCCTCGAGGTCGAGGCTGGCGAAGAAGTCTCGCTCGAGGCCGGCGAAGAGGCGCTGCTCGGGGACTACCCGGCGATCGATGGCGGCGAGATCGACGCCGCAGAGGAGGCGTTGATCGACCTTGGGGCCGACGAGCCCGAGGGGGCCGCGCTCGATGACGCCGGCGAGGCGCGCGTCGTCTCGCTCTCGGCGAGGCCTGCCTTCCTCGGCGACGCCGCCGATGAGCAGCACGCGAGCCAAGTGCTCGCCGCCACGCCCGGCATGCGGGACGGCTTCCTCGAGCGCGCCGCTTGGATGCGCGAAGAGGCCGCGCTCGCGTCCGACAAGACCCAGCGCGCGCGGCTCTTGCTGACCGTGTCGGAGCTGTTGTCGATGGCCGGCGAGGACGAACCAGCGCTCGCCGCCGCGCGTGAAGCCCATCAGCTCGCGCCGAACGTACCGATGGTGACCCGACAGCACCGCACGGCGCTGCTCAGCGCCGGAGATTTCGAGCGCGCGACCGAGGTGCTCGAGGGTGAGGTCCGCCACAGCCCCACGAACGAAGGCCGCGCCCACGCGGCGTGGCTCGGGGCCGAGATCGCTCGGCTGGTCCAGCGCGACGACGCCTCGGCGAAGCGACGCGCCGAGCAGGCGATGCGCGCGAGCCCATCCGACCCGCGGCCCAGCGTCCAGCGCTTCGTCGAGGCAGCTCGAGAGCTGCCGGAGCCGTCGGCCCTGACGAAGATCAAGCCGTCCGACCCCGAGGGGCTCGCGGCGCTCGGCTCTGCCTTCGCGCTCGTGGCGTCCCTGCGTGGCGCCCCGCCCGCGAAGGGGGCGGTGCCGCGGCACGTCGTCGAGCTCGCGCTCGCGGCGCGCGCCGCCCTGGGTGGCTCCGACCCCCAGGCGATGGTCGCCGCGGCGTCGCGGCTGCGCGACACCTCCTTCCGCGCGGGTGCTTGCTGGCTCACTGCGGCCCTCGCGGCGCCCCATGACGCGAGCCGCGGCGTCGCGCTCGCCGCCTTGCGAGAGATCGCGCCCCACTCATTGAACGCACGTCGCGCGCTCGCCGCGTTGTCGGTCGAGGCAGGCGAGTCCGTCGACCCGCGCGACCCGAACGCGTTCGCGCCGATCGACCGCGTGGCGCTCGCGGCGCTCGACGCGGCGCGACCGCACCCCGCGGGGCTCGCCGGCCGGGAGATGCTCGCGTCGATCCTCGACGACGCTGCGGTCGAGACCAATGGCACCGATGCCGCCAGGGGGGTCGCCGACCTCACCGGCCCCGTCATCGCTGCGCTGCTTGGGTCTGGCGAGCAGCGCCTCTCGAGGCTCCGCTTTTCACATGGCGGCGCCGCAGGCGCACGCGCCGCCGCGCTCCTCGGGCGCACGCTCGCTTCCATGCCGGTACCCGAATCGGCCGAGGCCGCGGCAGCGTCGCGCGAATCCATCGACGGCGCGCTCACCGAGCTGGTGCAGGCGGCCGGCGACGGGCTTCAGCCGCACTGGTCGGCGAGCCTCCGAGCCCCGCAGCTCGAGCTCGACATCGACGCCCGCGCGACCGACCGGGTGGCGCAGGCCATCGCGACCTGGGGCGCCGACGGCGATCGTCCCGCCGACGCGAGCGGGGTCCTCGTCGCAGCGCTGCTCGCCGAGCTGTCGGGCGACGTCGACGCCGCGCGCGCCTCGTACACGGAGATCCACCGCGACGATCCGACCACCGAGGTCATCGCGCGTGCCGCCGCCGCCGCCTCGACGCCCGAGCTCGCGACGATGCTCCGGGAGCACGCCGCCACCATGCAGGCGGGGGTCAATCGCGCCGTGCTCTTCACCGAGTGCGCGATCCGCTTCGGCTCGCTGGCGACCGCCGCCGCTCACCTGGCAGAGGGCGAGGAGTCTCCCCAGGCGAACGCGTTCGCCGAAGAGGCGGAGACCTGCGCGCGCGGAGCGGCCGAGCTCGCGCCCGACGTCCCCCTCGCGACTCACCTCGGTGAGATGAGCGCGCGCGCTCGGGGCGATCAAGCTGCGCTGGTCGAGTGGCTCAAGCTGCGTCGAGAGTCGAGCGACGATCCCATCGAGCGCGCCCACGATCTGACGCGGGAGGCCCTGCTCGTCTCGGACGGCGAGTCGAACGCCGCCTCCAGCCTGCTCGAGGTCGCGCTCGCCGCGCGCCCGTCGGATTTTTGTCTCCGCGAGCTCTACGAGCGCCTCTCTCCGGAGCCCACGGCCGACCGCGCGACGTGGCGTGAGGCGCGCCTCGGCGAGGTCCCGCGGGACGAGGCGGCGCGCCTCGCGACCGAGGCCGCGCTCGAGTACGAGCGCGCCGGCGACCTCGAGGCCGCGGCGCGCTGCGCGAAGGCCGCGGAGGGTTTCGGTGATCGAGACCTCGCGCCGATCGCGGCCTACCGCTTCGCGCTCGCTGGGTTCGGCGCCGCCGAGCTCGTCGACGCCCTGCTGCCGCAGGCCCGCAGCAGCGAAGACCCGGCCCTGCGGCTCGAGCTCTACGAGCGGCTCGCGGAGCTCGATGAGCGTGGCCGCGAGGACGCCGCCAGTGGCCTGCTGTTCCGCCGCACGATCCTCGAGGAGAACCCGGGTCACATCAGGACGCTCCGTCGCGTCGCCAGCGCGCTCATGTCCGGCGGCCGCACGGAGGAGCTCGAGCCCATCGCGATGGAGCTCGCGCGCAACCTCGAGGGCGGCGAGGCCGTCGCCTACGCCGCGATCGCGTCGCGGCTCAGGCCTCGCTGGGAGGACACCGCCGAGCCGGTCGCGATCGCCTACGCCCAAGGACGGCCGCTGTGGGCCGTCCGCCAGATGGCAGCGCACGCGCGGGCTCGCGGCGACCTCTCGATCGCCGCGCAGTGCGACCGAGAGCTGATGAAGCAGACCGAGCGCCCGAGCGAACGGGCGACGCTCGCCGTTCGAGCCGCCGAGGCGCTTCAGCACATCGGTGACCTCGTGGGCGCGGCCGATCTGCTCAAGGAGGCGATCAAGCTGGCGCCCGAGCACATCGTCGCGAGGCTCGAGCTCGCCGATGTCCTCGAGGCGTCCTCCGATTTCTCCGCCGCTGCGGCGCAGCTCGAGGCGGCCGCGCAGTCGGTCTCCGACCCCGCGTGGCGGGTCGAGCTCGACATGCGCGCGGCCCAGCTCTGGCAGGACCAGGTCGGCGACGGCGTTCGCGCCCGCGACGCGCTCGAGCGCGTCGCGGCGTCCGACCCCAACAACGCCCTGGCCTTCGAGCGCTTGCGCCAGATCTACGTCGCCGCCGGGGCCCGCGCCGAGCTCGCGGAGCTGCTCGGCCGCCGGATCGACGCGATCGAGGATCCGACCGAGCGCGTCGAGATGGAGGTGATGCGCGGCCGGGCCCTCGCCGAGGTGGGCGACGGAGAGGCGGCCAAGCGCGCGCTGGCTGCAGCGCTCGACGCGAACCCCGACCACGTGGAGGCGCTCAGCTCCTTCGCAGAGCTGTGCTTCACCGACGGCGACCACGAGGGCGCCGAGCAGGCGCTCATCCGCCTCGCGCGGTTGACCAGCGAGCCTGACCGCCAGGTCGACATCTACATGCGGCTCGGCCACCTCTACGACGAGCTGCTCCCGAACGACGAGCGCGCGGAGCTCGCCTATCAAGAGGTGCTCAAGCGGCGTCCGACGGACGAGCCCGCGCGAGAGAAGCTCATCACGCTGTACCGCCGCGTCGGCCAGCTGCCTCGCGCCCTCGAAGAGCAGAACGTCCTCGTCAACGCCGCCGAGCAGCCCGACGACAAGTGCAAGCGCACCGTCGAGCTGGCCGAGATCTTGGAAGAGTCTGGCGAGCTGAAGAAGGCAGAGAGCACGCTCGTCGTCGCCCGCAAGGCGTTCCCGAAGAGCGATCTCGCCCTGCGCGCCCTGGTGAAGTTCTACCAGCGCACGGGTCAGGCCCCGCAGGCCGCCATCCTCCTCGATCGCGCGGTCGCCGACGCTCGGCGGGCGCTAGGCACGGGGCGGTTCGAGACGTTCCTGTTCGAGACCCTGGCGACCGCGGCCGAGCTCCGTAACCGAGCCGACGCGGCTGCCGTCGCTCAGTCCGCTGTGCGCGCGATCGAGGGTGAGCCCGGTGAGCTGCCGGGCGTCGGTCTCCGCGCGGGCGACGCGGCCCTCGACGAGCTGCTGGCGCCCGAGGTCATGACACCTGCGTTCCGCGATCTCCTCCAGCGGACCGGCGCGATGCTCGACACGGCGGTGCCGTATGACCTCGAGGGCGTGCGCGCCATGCCCGCGCCCTCGCAGATCGAGGTCGCAGCCGAGGTTCGAGAGATCGCGGGCGCGTACGGCCTCTCCCAGATCCAGATCCTCGTCTCGACGGTCTTGGGACACGTCTGCGTTCCGGCGAGGAGTCACCCGCCCACGATCATCATGGGGCAGTCGCTCGCCTCTCAAGACGCGAGCGCCGAGCGCACCTTCCTCATCCATCGGGCGATGAAGGTGATTCAGGCCAACGCGGCGGTGTTCGCGCGCACCGCGCCCATCGATCTGTGGCCGCTCCTCGCTGGCTATCTTCGCGTGTTCAGCCCCCAGTTCTCCCCTCAAGGAGTGGACGCTGCCCGCTTCCAGGACGCTTTCGGTCGCTTGAGCAAGGCTGTCCCACCGGGCCTCGGCCACGACGTGGGCCTGTTGGCCGCAGACATCATCGGCTCGATCGGCAACCGCGCGTCCACGCTCAACTCGGCCATCAATGGCTGGGGCTCCCGCGCCGGGCTGCTCGCCGTGGGCGACGCCAACGTCGCCCTCACGGCCATCGCGTGGGCCGGAGGCAATTCGAATGGCCCGCCCGCGACCGGCAAGGACCGACTCACGTGGATCGGCCGCAACGCCGAGGCCCGCGACCTCATCATCTTCTCGGTGAGCGACGCGTACGTCGACGCGCGCGCCCGCCTGGGAGCCGACTGACGAAACGATCTCGAGAGGAGCCCACCATGACCGACCGAGCCCGAGTGTCAGGCCACCCCATTCGTCGCGCGGCTCTGCTCTTCTTCGCGCTGCCTGCGTTCGTCGGGCTTTCGGCGCTCTCGGTCGGCGCGTGCGGCGGGGGAGGCTATGGCTTGTGCGATCGCGCGTGTGACTGCGAGGGCTGCTCCGACTCAGAGCTCGAGTCCTGCTACAACGCCGTCGAGGACGCCGCGCTCGACGCCGATCAAGAGGGCTGTGGGGCCGAATACGATGAGTTCATCGCCTGCGCTCACGACGCCTTCGAATGCGTGAACGACCGGGTCGAATACGGAAACTCCTGCTTCGGAGAGGCGGCCGAGCTCACCGAGTGCGTCCTCAACTGACGGTTCGCCCGCTGTAGTCGCGCCGGGCGCGACCGTGTATGGCTCCCCGCATGCACTCCAAGCGCCCTCGTCTGTCGTGGTCTCACGCCGTAGCGCTTTTCCTCCTCGCCAGCGGCGCGGCGCTCGCCGCGTGCGGCTCGAAAGAGCCGCCGCCCCCGCCGCCGGATCCGCTCGTGACGCAGGGCGCGTATTGCCAGCGCACCGGCGCAGCGTTCTGCAAGTGCGTCGGCCTCGCCGAGGCGGCTTGTATGGAGGCGTACAGCATCACGTGTATGGCCGGCAAAGATGGCAGCGCGATGAGCGATCGCACCGAGACGCAGACTCAGACGTGTGAGGCAGCGCTTTCACAGCGGTGCACGACGGTGGCGACGGGGCAGATGCCCCCCGAGTGTCCTGGCATCGCGCCGAAGATCCCGGGCCTCAACTAGCCACGTCAGCCGGCGTCCGGGGGGCCGCCCGTCTCCCGCCTGTCGCGCTCCGCGCGCGTCAGGGTGGGCGGGCACACGACGGGGACGTTGCGCTCCCGCGTGGCGCCTCCCTCTCGGGCGCACGTCATCCCGATCAGGCGGATGCGCTCGCCCACCTCGAGGTCCTTGGGGCACGCGACGTCGGGGACGAGCGTCTCGCGCGGGGCGTCCTCCTCGAAGCGCTCGATGACGCAGCGCTCGCTGGTTCGGGTCATCACGTAGCGGGCGCGGGGCCTCGTCGTAGACGACAGCGACGTCGCGGGCTCGACCTTCAAGGGGTCGGAGGGCACGTCGCGAGGCTCGCCGCACGCGGCGGCGAGCGCGAGCGCGAGCGCGCTCAGAACAGGGCGGGCCACAGCAGGAACGAGACCTTCGTGAGCAGAAAGTCGGCGACGAGCACGGCGATCGACGTCGTCACGACCGCGGCCGTCGTGCTCTGCCCCACACCCTCGGTGCCGCCGCGCGTGATGAGGCCGAAGTGGCAGCCGACGATGGCGATGATGGCGCCATAGAACGGCGTCTTGAACATGCCGCTGTAGACGTCTCGAAAGATGACGCTCGACAGCGCGGTCTTCAGGAAGAACTGCGCAGGGACGTTGAACTCGACCGAGGTGATGAACATCGCCCCGCAGAAGCCGAGCACCAGGGCGAACGAGCTCAAGAGCGGCATCACGATGGCGCACGCGAGCAGGCGCGGCAGCACCAGCTTCTTCAGCGGGTCCGCCCCGAGGCTGCGGATGGCGTCGATCTGCTCAGTGACGTTCATCGAGCCGAGCTCGGCGGCGATTCCGGCGGCGATCCTCCCGCCGACGATGACCGCGGTGAGGGTCGGCGCGAGCTCGCGCGAGAAGCTGATGGCCACGATGCGCCCCGTGTACTCCATGCCGCCGAAGCGCTGGAGCCCGAAGGCGA
This sequence comes from Polyangiaceae bacterium, assembly GCA_016719945.1. Lineage (GTDB taxonomy): Bacteria > Myxococcota_A > Polyangia > Polyangiales > Polyangiaceae > Xiheicaenibacterium. The sequence continues at coordinate 86,266 of JADJYE010000041.1, forward strand.
ACTGCACGGCCATGACCATCCCCACGAACACCGCCGTGATGGCGGCGATCGAGAGCGAGCGCACCCCGAGCGCTTCGAACTGATACATCGTCGCGCCGAATTCGAACGGGCGGTGGAAGATCGAGGCGAGCGCGCCCCAGGTCATGCGGCTCGCGTGCCCGAAGTGCTCGAAGAACGCCCGAAACCGCGCCCCGAAACGCTCGAGGGCGTTGGGCATGTGGGGGGGCGGTATGGAGGCGAGCTTCGGAGGCTTCGCCTGGCTCGGCGGGCCGTCCAGCGTGTGTTGTGTCACGGCGACACCTCCCTTGGCAGCGCCCTGAAGTCGCGCGTCCAGCCCTCGAAGGCCGGAGCGCCGGACTCGAACCGCTCGGGGCTCGAGAAGTACAAGAGGTCGTAGACGCAGCGGTCCTTCTTCATGACCCAGACCAGGAAGCGACGGTTCACGCCGTCGAGCTTCGCGGTGATGTCGGTCCGCATCGCCTCGCGTCCGTCGAAGGGTACGACGCTCTCGCTGTGGGTCACCCGCTCGGTGAAGCGGATGAACAGGTGCTGGGTCAGGCTCCTGAGGGGCGTGTCCTCGGCGTCGCGATCGCAGCGCGCGTTGACCAGGATCTGGCCGCCGCTCGCCGTGTCGGCGTAGGCCAAGGCAGCGCCGGTCGCTGCCATGGGGCGCCACGCCGCGGGCGCAGGCGAGACGCGGAATGCAAACCCGTCGCCCCGGTAGACACTACCGTCGAACTGAGAAGCACACCCCGCCAGGGCCGCCGCGAGCCCCAGCGCCGCGACGAGCTTCGACAAGAGAAGCCGCATCCGGCAAGGACGCTAGCACGGGTCGGCGGCCCGGCCGAGGGTCGCGTCAGCCAAAGGCCTCGTCGCTGAGGTCCATGAGCTCGAGGCTGCTCTGCTCGACGAGCTTGCGGGTGAGGGTGAGCCCGGGGAGCACGTTCTTGCACCACCATCGGCAGGCGGCGAGCTTGCCCTGGTAGAAGGCCGCGTCCTCGGGGCGCGCCACGAGGCCACGCTGCGCTGCGACGGCCTGCCGAACCCAGAGCCAGCCGATGACGAGCTCGGCGGTGGCGGCGAGGATCCGGTTGCCCTGGAAGCCCACGTGGTAGAGCGACTCGCCAACCTTGCCCATCATCGCCCCGAAGATCCCCTTCAGGTCTCCGAGGGCGCGGGCGAGCGCTGCGCGATCCTCCGCGAGGGCTGCGCCGCCGAGGTCGCTCTTGGCCAGCGCCTCGATCTGCTCGAGCAGCGCGGTGAGGGTGCTCCCGCCGTCCTTCGCGACCTTGCGGAAGAACAGATCGAGCGCCTGGATGTGGGTCGTGCCCTCGTACAAGGTGTCGATCTTCTGGTCGCGCACATACTGCTCGATCGGGTAGTCCTGGCAGTATCCGGAGCCGCCGTAGGTCTGGAGGCTCAGCGACAGCTGCTCGTACGCCTTCTCGGAGCAGTACCCCTTCACGAGCGGGAGGAGCATGTCGTTCAGCTTGTCGAGGTCGTCGGCCTCCTTCGCGCCGTGGCCGCCCGCGATCTCGACCTGGTCCTGCACCCACGCGGTGTAGAGGCACAGCGAGCGCATCCCCTCGGCGTGCGCCTTCTGGCTCATGAGCATGCGCCGCACGTCGGGGTGGCTGAGGATCTTCACGCGCGGCGAGGTCTTGTCTGCTGCGCGCAACAAGTCGGGCCCCTGGACGCGCTCGTTCGCGTACCCGAGCGCGTTCTTGTAAGCCGTCGAGAGCGTCGACATGCTCTTCACGCCGACCGCCATGCGCGCCTGCTCGATGACGTGGAACATCTGACGAATGCCGTCGTGCACGTCGCCGAGCAGGAGGCCGCGCGCGGGCTTGCCGTCTCCGAAGACCAGCTCGCACGTCGCCGAGCCCTTGATGCCCATCTTCTTCTCGAGCTTCGAGACGATCACGCCGTTGCGCTCGCCGAGCGACCCGTCCTCGTTGACCCAGAACTTGGGGACCAGGAACAGGCTCAGCCCCTTGGTTCCGCCCGGCGCTCCCTCGCGCCGCGCGAGCACCATGTGGATGATGTTCTCCGGCACGTCGAACTCACCGTTCGTGATGAAGCGCTTCGTGCCCTCGATCTCCCAGACGTCGCCCATGCCCGGCTTCGCGCGCGTCCGCCCCGCGCCGACGTCGCTGCCGGCGTCGGGCTCGGTGAGGACCATCGACCCGCCCCAGCGCCGCTCGAGCAGCGCCGGGATGAAGCGGCGCTTCTGCTCGTCGGTGCCGTGGCGGTCGATGGTGCGCGCGGCAAACGTGCCGAACAGGTAGAACGCGAGCGGCGCGTTGGCGCCGGCCGTGAACTCGAACGTCGCCCACCCGACGCTCGGCGGCACGCCCATCCCGCCCATGTGCTCGGGCACGGTGAGCATGTGGGCCTGCGCGTCGTAGAACTGCTCGTAGCCGCGGCGAAGGCCCTCCGGGATCTTCACGTTGCCCTCGGCGTCGAGCTCGAGGGGGACACGGTCGCTCTCCGCGAAGCTCTTCTGAAGCTCGGCCGTGCACAGCTTCTCGGAGGCCTTCACGGCCTCGCGGATCGTCGCCTCGTCGAGCGCGGCGTACGGTGCCTTGCCGAGCGACGTCGTCTGGATCTCCAGGACCTCGAACAGCTGGAACATGGTGTCGCGGACGTTGCTTTTGTAGTGAAGCTCGGAGCTCATGGCGGTGCCGGTTGGTTAGCACGGCGCGCGGCCCGCGGGTGCGAGCCGTGGACCGCAACCGACCGTCAGCCTGCGCGTGACGCCTGCGTCCGTTCGCGTTAACCAGCCCCCATGTCCGAGACGTCGTTGCGGCTCTTCGACTCGCTCTCCGCGCAGCCTCAGCCTTTCATCCCGCGTCCGACCGGGGAGGTCGGCGTCTATTGCTGCGGGCCGACCGTCTACGACGTCGCCCACGTGGGGCACGCTCGGGCAGCGCTCGCCCCCGACGTCCTGGTCCGGCACCTGCGGGCCGAGGGGCACAAGGTCAAGTACGTCCGAAACGTCACGGACGTCGACGACAAGATCTTGCGGCGCGCCTCCGAGAACAACGAAGACCCGCTCGCCCTCTCGGCGCGCATGACCGTCCTCTACCAGCAGGACATCGCCGCGCTCGGCTGCGCTGCCCCCGACGTCGAGCCGAAGGTCAGCGAGCACATCGGCGACATCATCTCCCTCATCTCGGGCCTCATCGAGCGTGGCGCGGCCTACGTCGTGGAGGAGCAAGGGTCGAAGAGCGTCTACTACGCGGTGCGGACGTTCCCGACCTACGGCAAGCTCTCCAAGCGCAAGATCGAGGACCTTCAAGTCGGCGCGCGCATCGAGGCCAACGAGACCAAGCGCGACCCGCTCGACTTCGCGCTCTGGAAGGGCTGCGACGAGAGCGGCTGGGGCTGGCCGAGCCCGTGGGGCAAGGGTCGCCCGGGATGGCACATCGAGTGCTCCGCGATGAGCGCCCGCCACCTCGGACATGGCTTCGACGTCCATGCCGGCGGCATGGACCTCATCTTCCCGCACCACGAGAACGAGATCGCCCAGAGCGAGGGGGCGTTCCCGGGCGAGGGGCCGTTCGTCCGCACGTGGATCCACAACGGCTTCGTCAACGTCGACAAAGAGAAGATGGCGAAGTCGCTCGGCAACTTCGTCACGATCCGCCAGGTCTACGAGCGCAACGACCCCGAGGCGCTGCGCTACTTCCTGCTGTCGGTCCACTACCGCGGGCCCATCGCGTTCGACACCGACAAGCTCGAGGACGGCCGCGTCGTGTTCCCCGGGGTCGTCGAGGCCGAGCGCCGCGTCGACTACCTCTACCAGACGCTGGCGCGCCTCCGCGCGCTCGCCGAGAGCAGCTCGACGAGCACCATCGGCATCTTGCCGCCCTCGGTCGCGCCCTTTCAGACCCTCGCGAACGAGGCACTGCCGCGCGTCGTCGCCGCGCTCGACGACGACCTCAACACCCCGGTCGTGCTCGCGGTGCTCGCCGACATCGCCAAGGCCGGAAACGAGCTGTGCGATCTCGCGCAACGCAAGAAGGACCCCTCGATCGCGCGCAACGCGCCGTACGTCGCCGGTCGCCTCGCGAAGGCGCTGGTCGACATCACCGCGCGGCTGGGGCTCCTGCAGGCGAGCGGGGACGTGTACACCGCGCGCACCCAGGCGCAGCGGCTCGCGCTCCGCGGCCTGACGGCCGAGGCGATCGACCAGAAAATCAAAGACCGCGCCGACGCGCGCGCCTCGAAGGACTTCGCCCGTGCCGACGCGCTCCGCACCGAGCTGACGGCGCTCGCCGTCGAGGTCTTCGACAGCCCCACCGGGACGACCTGGCGCCTGCTGGCGTAAGTCCCATGGGCGCGCGACTCGCGCCGGTCTTGTCGCGCGCTCAGGCGCGAGAAGACCGCAGGGACCCGCGGAGCGGGCGCGCGAGATCAGTTATTGTAGTAGATGAAGTCGTCCTCGCCCTCGGTCACGGTGAGGACGACGACCGTGTCGGCCTTGGTGTCCGCGGGGATCATGGCGTACGCCTCGACGATCGCCGCCGCGTGCTCCGGCGTCTGCGCGAGGACCGACAGGAACTGCTTTTCCCACGCGTCCTCCGGCGCGACGTTCGCTGAGCTCTCGAGGATGTCGGCGAGCTTGCCCTCGAGCACCGTGTAGGCCTGGGCGACCGGGTAGGGGGATCCCTCGGGGAAGCTCATGGCGCGCACGACGCTCACCCCGACCTTGGAGCCGTCGAGCTCGATCAGCAGATCCGTCTTCTTGCCGTCGATGGCATAGACGATCTCCGCCTCCGACTTGAGGTACACGGCCGAGTCGCAGCGGTTGAGCACCTCGAAGGCGAAGATCTCCGAGTAGAGCGAGCTGCCCCCCAGGTTGCCGTCCGCGAACATCTCCTGTCCGCCGGGGGTCAACAGCGCGACGTCGAACGTCGGCCGCCCGGTGAAGTCGAGCAGGCTCTCGATCAGCTGAGGAGCGGGCGAGCTCACGTCCTCGGCGTCGAGCACGCCGCAGCTGCCGCTCAGCGCACCATAGAAATCAGGCTCCGCGCCGCCAGCGCCTCCGGCGCCGCCCTGCGAGGCCTCGCCGCCCGCGCCGCCTCCGCCCGAGGGCGCCTCGCCGCCCGCGTCACCCCCGCCTTGTGAGGCGCCGCCGGTCTCGGGAGCGCCGCCCTGGGCCGAGCCGCCTCCTCCGGAGGTCGGCGCCGCTCCGGCCCCACCGGCGCCGCTCGACGAGCCGTCGTCCCCGCACGCCGCCGACACCACGAGCACACAGGCCGCGATCGAGAGCCGCATGCCTCGACCATACCTCATCTGACCCTCAGAATTGAACGCGGCCGGGCGTCGCCAGGGCTTCTCGCAGCTTCACGTGGGTGCCGCTGAGGTGGACGAAGACGAGCCCTGCCGCGAGGACACCGCCTCCGACGACCGCGGTGATGGCGCCCGGGAGCGCTGCGCCCTCGAGGTTGCGGTTGCCGGCCACATCTGCGAGCGCGAAGGCTCCACCCATGAGCATGGCGGCCGCCCCCACCGTGCTGGTCACCGCCGCGAGCCCGGGCATCACCTTCGCGCCGGGCAGCACCTCGACGATGATGCCGCTCGCCGAGAGCGGGACCTGGAAGCGCGGGGAGTCGGGCAGGTCGACGACGCGGGCCTCGAGCTCGGACGCCCCCTCGATGACCGACTCACAGGGAGCGCCGCATACGCGCGAATCGCCGCCTTCGCCGACGCGCCACAGTTCGACGCCCCGCGGGGCCTCGACCTTCACGCGCACGCTGTCGGCGGTCGCTGGGCTCACGATGCGCGCAGGCCCACGCACGCTCCCGCACGCACAGAGCCACGCCGCGCACACGATCAGGCCAGCGCGCTCGCGGCTCAAAAGCACTCGCTCGACGCCACCACCACGTCGTCGAGGTTCCACCCCGAGGCCGTGAAGGCTTCCATGTTGATGACCTGGTAGAAGAACCGGACGCGCATCTTCGACGACGCGTGCTGCGACAGGTCGTGGGTCTGCAAGACCCATTGCTTGTCGGCGACGGGTGAGAAGCCGTTGCGCCAGACCTGCTTCCACGACACGCCGTCGTCGGTCGACACGTCGACCCCGTGCGGAACGAAGCCACCCTCGTCGCAGTTGAGGTGCCGGTAGTACTGGAGCACCACGCGCCCCCCTCCCGAGGCGTCGAAGGTCGCGCTCGTCATCGCCTTCACGCCGGCCGTGAGCTTGTAGTTGCCGCCGAGCGTGACGCCTGCGATCCGGCCGCCGGCCGCGCCTTGTCGGTCCTTGTCGGGGTCGGGCCACCCCGTGCCTGCTTTGCCGATCTGACCGCCTGTCACCGGGCCGATCTGCCAAGGATCGTCGAGCATCCACCCTCCGCTCGCGTCGCGGAAGTCGTCGGCGAAATAGATCTTCGCGGGAGCCTGCGAGCAGCTGACTCGAGGCGAAGGCTTGGGAGGCGGCGGAGGCGGGGGAGGTGACTTTGCGGTCGCGGTCTGCACCGGGCCCTTGACCGTGGCGCCGCCCGTGGCGGTGGCCGGCTTCTTGTTCGGTAGCGGGATCGTCTCGCCGTCCTCGTCCTTCTTGGACGTGGTCTTGTCCTTCGGGTCGGGCTTCGCGGTCGCAGCCCGGTACACGAGCACCGCGACGATGGAGGCCACGACGAGCGCGATGGGGATCGCGAGCATCGGGTCGAGCCCCTTCTTCTTCTTCGCTGAGCGCGGCGGGGGCGGCGGGACGAGCGCGATCGAGTTGCGGATCGGGGGGCCGCCCGTCGATGCGTCGACCGCGGGCGGCGGCGGAAGGGGTCGGGACGGGCCCGGGAGTGAGACGCGCTGGACCGGCCCGTGGCTGCCCCGGATGACGAGCGGCGGCTCGCTTGTCTCTGTGTTGCCCGCGCTCGGACGAGGGCTCGAGACGCCCGGCGGCGGCCCGTCGGACATCACGGTGGAGCCCTTCGGGGGCAGCGCATAGTCGACGAAGCCCGGCTCGGTCGACGTGCGCTGGTTGTCGTGCGGATCGGGATCGCTCAGCGTCCCCCCGCGGCGGACCCCTTGCGACGCGGGGCTCTCTTCGAGGAGCGAGAGCAACATCGCCTCGGCGCTCACGACGTCCTGGAAGCGCTCGGCGGGGCTGCGAGCCAGGCACTTGGCGAAGAACTCGTCGAAGCCGTAGGGCAAGAGGTGGGCGACGCCGAGGGCCCTGGCCCGCTCGCTCGCGGTCGGCAGGGGCTCGAACAAGAGCTCGCGCATCAGCACGTTCACTCCCGCTCCCTCTTCGTTGCACGCGCGCCAGAAGTACTTGCCCGTCAGCACGAAGAACGCGAGCAGGCCGAGCGCCCACACGTCGGTGGCGGGTGTCACGGTCGAGCGCAGCTCGGTCTGCTCGGGGGCCATCCACGCGGGGGTCCCGATCGCTGAGGTCGCCAGCGTGCGCGCCTCGGCGAGCACCTTGGCGACGCCGAAGTCGAGCACCTTCACGAGGGTGCCGCCGCGCGCCCGGCGGCCGCGCGCGAGGAACACGTTCTCGGGCTTGAGATCGCGGTGGATCACGCCGATGCCGTGGGCCGCGCCGAGCGCGTGCGCGAGCTGTTCGAACAGCTCGATGGCGGACGCCACGTCGATGGGCCCGCGGCTGATGACGCGCGTGAAGAGCGTCTCCCCCTGGAGCAGCTCCATCACCATGAAGGGCATGCGCGTGGCAGAGTCGACGCCCGCGCCCAGCACCTGCACGACGTGGTCGCTCGGGATGCGCGCGCTCACGCGCGCCTCCTGCTGGAAGCGCTCCACCGTCTTGGCGTCCTTGAGGTACTCCTCGCGGATGATCTTCAGCGCGCGCTGGTTGCCGGTCGACAGCTGATCGACGACGTACACCGCGCCCATGCCGCCCTCTGCGAGGAGGCGGACCACCCGAAAATCGCCCGCGATGAGCGTTCCGGGTGCGAGCGCGTGGGTGTCGGGATGCATGAACGAGCGGGGGGCATGGTAGTCGCGTTTCTCGTGGTGGGGGAGCCCACGCTCGCCGCGCGGGTTGGGAGCTCGACTACGGGTGTCCCTAGTTCCTGCGTCGCCCACGCCGCTCGCCGAGACCGACCTCCCGCTCGCCGAGACCGACCTCCCGCTCGCCGAGGTCGAGGTCGACGACCGATTCTCGACTTGCGGCATCGAGCTCGTGGGGGTCGGCATCGACCCTCGAGCCTGGTGAATCGGGGCTCGGGCTCGGAAGCTCGGCTTCGGCCTCGGCTTCGACCTCGGTGAGCTCGCTGTGGGTGCGTACATCTCGCGCCAGAACACGCGCTGAATAGGGGAGTGTCCCCAGCTCCTGGCCGCCTACGCCGTTTTCCGAGGCCGATTGCGCTCGAGCACGACGCCGCAAGCGACGCCGTGAGGCTGTCGTCCTCGTCCTCGTCCTCGTTTTCGGCTTCGGATCTCGAGAAGCGGCTTCGCTCGCGCGCGCCGCGTCCGGCACGCAGCGCTGGCTGAAGAGGGCCTCGGAAGCGCCCGCGGCGAGGGCAGCTGGCGACAACCCCCCGGGGCTCGTCCCGGACGAGCCCCCACCTGTGTCGCCAGGGCGATGAGCCTCTGCACTGGATCGTGCAGAAAACCAGGGGTCCCTCCCGGGAAACCGACACAACCCAGGGGTGAGGCAGGATCCAAGCGACACAACCTAGGGTTCGTCTCGGACGAACCCCCCAGACGCCCCGACGGGCCGAGCTCGAGCAGCGACTCACGCTCGGCGCGCTCCCAATCTCCACGCTCGGCGCGCGACGCCGTGACCACCCACCCTCCGCGCAGCGCCTCGCGCAGATCGGTCTGGGTGCGGGGCGCGTCGAGCTCACGGCCAGGGATCGTCCCAGCCGAGCAGCCAGGTGCGGCGAGCGAGAGCAGCAGCGCGACGAGGATGGGGCACCGGGTGTTCGTCATGGTTCGACCTCCGGGACCTCGATTGCAACGAGGGTGCCGCGCGGATCGCCGCGCTTGTGCGCGACGCGCGCGGCGCCGGACAGCGAACTTGCCCGGTTGGCGCAAGCGAGTGGGCAAGAGTTGCGCGACCGAGCGCGGCCGCAGCCGCGTTGCGCTCATCCAGGCTCAAGGTGGGTGCGGCGCGCTCGGAGGCTCGATGCTCGCCCGCTCGATGAAGTCCAGCTTCCAATAGCTCCCACGGAGGAAGGCGTTGCCCTCCGCTCGGATCCTCAGCTGGTCCGCGGAGGGCTTGTCGCCGTACCCGGCGTACAGTCCATCGACGACCTTCATCCCGCTCTCGGAGATCGTGCACACCGGCGCGAAGCCCAGCGCGTCGAGGTTCGCGTTGTTCGCCAGGTTGACGAAGAGCTGTGTCGTGAAGGTCTGCGGCCCCCATCGCGAACACGAGGGTCCCCGCGCGTTGGTCACCGCCACGGGGTCGGGGGTCACGTCTTGACGCTCCCACGCCGCGTTGACCTCCGGCCGGCCGTGGAGGCCGAACTGGGCGACGAACGGCTTCGGGTCGCTGACGACTCGGAAGAACGCTGATCCGTCGTAGTACCCGAGGCCCACCAGGTTGTAGAGGCGGTCAGCGGCCTTCGGCGCCCAGTCGCGGGTGCACGACGCGGTGAACGGGCCCTTCGAAGTGTCGAACTGGATGTCGAAGCTCGGAGGGGCGAGGAGCAGCGCCCGGGCCGGGCTTAGAAGCCCTGAGCTGGGGGGCCCGAGCAGCGGGGGCCCCCAGTGGTCCGAGGCGGTCGGCACCGGTTCGCCGGTGGGCAGCGCGGTCGGATTGGGAGCGGCGGGCGCGCTCGTCGCCGCGGGCGCGTCGGGCGCTGGGCCCTGCGCCGCCGGCGCGCTCGCAGATGCCGTCGCGGCGCTCGGATCGTCGCTCGAGCCGCTCGTCGCGACCCCCCAGCCGACGATGCCTCCCACCGCGATCCCGCCCACCCAGAGCGGCCAATACCGCTTGAGCCCGCCGGTCTCGCTCGACGTCTTGGTAGGCGGCTCGGGGATCTTCGGCCCTCGGTCTGTTCTGTCGGAGGGGTCGACGCTGCGCGCGCTCTCCGCGCGCGCGCTGTGGGCGCGCCTCCTTCTCCGGGGCCTGTCGTCGTCGTCCGATGGCGACAGCTGGAGAGGCCCAGCCGCGATCGTCCCCACCGACCTCGCGTCCAGCGCGGGCGCTTCCGATGAGTCGAGCGGCTCGGCGAGGACGGTGTGACCGGGGGCCGGCGGGTCGCTCTCGCGCTCGGGCTGTAGGGGCTCGGTCTTGGCAAGCGGCGCGGGCTCGCTCCCGCTCACGGCCTCCTGGAGCGCGGCGTGCAGCTCCCCCGCCGTCGCGTAGCGCTCCTTGGGCTGGAGCGCGAGCGCGCGCTCGCACACGGCTTCGAAGGCGTCGGAGACCTTCGCCCCGCGGCGCCGTGGAGTGGGGCGCTCGGCGTGGGTCGACGACTCCATGAGCTCGACCAGGTCGTCGCCCTCCAAGGCCGGCCGGCCGGTGGTGACCTCACACAGGAGCAGCCCGAGCGCGTAGACGTCGGTGCGTGGGCTGGTCTCACCGTACTTCTTGGGACGAAACTGCTCCGGCGCCCCGTGGCTCGGCGAGAACGCGGAGAAGCCGCTCGACGTCCGCGACTTGAGCTGGGTCACCTTCTCGCCGTCTTGCATCGCCTTGGCGATGCCGAAGTCGAGGACCTTCGTCTGTGCGCCGCGCTTCGGGTCGACCACCACGAAGACGTTCGCGGGCTTCAGGTCCCGGTGGGCGACCGGCGGCGACTGCTCGTGGGCGAACGTGATCCCCTCGAGCGCGCCGCGCAGGAGCGCGACTGCGTCCGCCGGGGACAAAGGCTGGCCGTCGCGCTTCGACAGGAAGGCGTCGAGCGGCTCGCCCTCCAGCCACTCTGGAGCACCATGTACGGGATCTGCTTTGACCCGCTCTGACGCGGCGACCCCCGAAGTCGAACGCCCGAACGATCGACGGGTGCTGCGACAGCCGCGAGAGCAGCGCCCCCTCCTCGCGGAAGCGCTCGAAGAACACTCGCTGTCCGTCCACGTCGTAATGGTCCGGGACCTTCAGGCACTTGATCGCCACGGCGTGACGAAACGCCAGGTGCCAGCCCTTGTAGACGACGCCGAACCCGCCCTCACCGACGACCGAATCGACTCGGTATCGGCCCTCGATCGTCGCGCCGAGCAGCCCAAACGAGTCGTGTGCCATTCGACCCGGCAGCCTACCATCCCAGCGAGGGCGTCGCGCCCCTCGCGGTTCGCCTACGACGCGAGGGCGACGCGGCCCGCTGGCAGCGCGAGCCCGAACGCCACCGCGGCGCCGAGGAGCCCCTTGAACGCGACGTACGCGGCGTGCGGCAGGCTCGTCCCCGCGGCGGCCCCGAGGCCAGCGCCGAGCGCGCCTGCGAGCGCGACCGCGAAGGCGAGCGCGCCGGCCCGCGCGAGCTTGGAGGGCGCTGGTCCCGCGAGCTGCCCGACTCGGCCAAGCTTGCGATCGGTCGCCACGATGCCGCTCGAGCCCGTGAGCATGAAGGCCCCGATGATGAGCGCGGTCAGCGCCGCGTCCGGCGCGAGCGCTGCCAGGGCGCCGGCCTCGGCGGAGAACGTGCCGTACGCGATGAGCGCGGTGATCGCGCCGTTCCCGAGGGCCTGTGGCAGCGCGACCCTGCGGGAGAGGTACCTGGAGGTCGGGCGCGCGAGAAGGGCTCGTCGGCCTCAGATCTCCGAGCGTCCGCGGCCCGGAGAGCAGCGCCGACTGGAGCGCGCCGAACGTCGCGCCCACCGCGCCCAGCAGCAGGCAGAGGGTCGTGCGGCTCAGCCCCTCCACGGCCCGCGCGACGAAGAACGTGAGGGCGCCGATCGTGGGCGCGGCGATCGCCGCGGTGAGCACCCCGCGCGGCCAGAGCGCGTCGAACGACCCGCCCTCGCCCCAGCGCGAAGGGTCGGGGAGGGCCACGCGCCCCGAGCTCGCCATGTCCAAGAAGCCTGTCTGCGCGCCCGCGCGCCCGAAGAGCGCCGCGAGGAAGACGACGCCCGCGGCGGCCACCCCGACGCCTGCGGGCCCGAAGCGCCCGAGCTCGGCCAGGCGGCCGCTCACGCCCATCGAAATGCCGAAGCCGATCCCGAACCAGATCCCCCCGTTGATCACCGCCGACACGAAGCGGAAGCCCGCGTAAGGAATCTTCTGTGCCGCCTCGCTCATCTCGTCTCGCCCCGCGATCGTCGCCGCCGCCCCGCTCATCGAGTGGCGAGGCTGGGCGACAAATAGCAGCACTCGTCCGCCAGGAGCCGAGCGAAGAGTGTTCTCCGATTCACCTGGCAAGCCAGGTGAATCTTCGAGAATCGGTGGTGCCAGGCGACTAGTCTCTCGCCCCCATGTCCCGCCGCGCCCGCGCCGTGTCGCTCCTCGCTCTCGTCTCGCTGTCGGCCGTCGCGTGCCGGCCTTCCGAGCCCGTGGGGCCGCCGGCTCCGAGCGGCGTCCCCGCGCCCCCGTCTTCGCGCCCGAGGCGACTCCTGCGAGGCTCCCGGCGGGGGTGACCTTGCCGTCGTATTCGCTCGAGCCTCGATCGACCCCGCGCAGACCTTCTTCGGGGCGGCGCGCGTCCGATCAAGACCGACGCCCCCGGCGCTCGCTGTTCCTTCACGGCGGGACTTGAGCCTGCGCGGCGTCCTCGCCGACACCGCGTCGGGAGGAAAGATCCGGCCGTCGCGACCGCGCTCCCCGACCAGGAGCTGGTGCGGATCGACCTCGCGCCGGAGCTGCCGGCGGGGAGCACACGCTGACCGTGCAATACGACGCGCCCTTCGCGGACAGCCTCTCCGGCCTCTACCGCGTGCAGACTGACTCGGGGCCCACGTGTTCACCCAGTTCGAGCGGTCGACGCGCGGCGCGCCTTCCCGTGCTTCGACGAGCCCTCCTTCAAGACCCCGTTCGAGGTCACCTCGTCGTGCCCAGGGGAACGTCGCCATCTCCAACGGAGCAGCGGCGAAGACCACGTCCGAGGGGGCTCCACGCGCGTGGCGTTCGCGGCGACGCCCCGCTGCCGACGTACCTGATCGCCTTCGCCGTCGGTCCGTCTGACGTGGTCGAGGCCGCGCCCATTGCCGCGAACGCGATCTGAAAGGCCCCGGTGCCCTGCGCGGGTCGCCCTGAAGGGTAAAGGGCCCGAGGCTCGTGGCCGCGCCTGCGGAGCACAGGAAGCTCCTCGAGGCGCTCGAGCGCTATTCGAGATCCTACCCTTACGAGAAGCTCGACCTGATCGCCGTCCCTGACTTCGCCGCGGGCGATGGAGAACGCCGGCGCCATCACCTACCGCGAGAGCCTGCTGTTGATGGATCCGGCGACCGCGAGCGAGTCCCAGCGGCGGACGTCGAGACCGGCGCACGTTCTCGCGCACCAATGGTTCGGCAACCTGGTCACGATGGCGTGGTGGGGACGATCTCTGGCCCAACGAGGCCTTCGCCACCTGGATGGGAGAGCGTGTCGGGCGAGTCTCACCGCGTGGCAGACCGACGTGGGTTCATGGCGTGGGTGCACGAGGCGATGGACACCGACAGCCTCCTGTCTGCACGAAAGATCCGCCAGGCGATCGAGACGAAGGACGACATCGACAACGCGTTCGACGACTCACGTATCTGAAGGGCGCCGATCATCTCGATGTTCGAGCGCTACCCGGCGCGCAGCCCTTCCGCGCAGCGTCCGCCGGTACCTCGATAAGCATCGCTTCGGCGCCGCGACCACCGAACAGTTCATGGCCACGGTCATGGCGGGCAGCCCCGGAGCTCTCGGTCGCGTTTCAGCAGCTGCTCGACCGGCCTGGCGCGCCGCGGGTGGCGCTCACCACCCGCTGTGAGGGCGAAGCTGGCCGCCGTCGACGTCTCCGTCGAGCGCTATCTCGCCCTCGGCTCGAAGGCCGAGTCGAAGCTCGACTTCACGCTGCCGCCTGCGTGCGCCTCCTGACGGAAAGCCGGTCTGTGACGTGGTCGAGGTGAAGGCCGGCGCGCCTGGCAAGCTCCGAGCTCGGCGGCGAGCGGCCTGTCCGAAGTCGACCTTCCTGAACGCCGACGGCGCGGGGTACCTGAGGTACACCCCGAACGCGGCCCAAGCGAAGGCCCTGTTCGACCGAGCTTCTCCCAGCTGACCCTGCGCGAGCGGCGGTCCGCGGTCGACCTCGCTCGCCGCAGGCTTCCGCGCCGGGACGCTTGACAGCCGCGCCGTCTTGACTTCCGCTCCGCGCGATCGCCATGACCCTCGCGTCACGTGGCGTTCGCGGCCGGTGGCCTGCTGGGCTACTTCGAGATCGACCTCGTCGCCCCGAAGGATCGCGCGGCGCTCTCGAAGCTCGTGGGGGGCCATTTCTCGGCTCGCTACAAGGCGCTGGGCTGGGAGGCGAAAGCCGGTGAGGACGCCGACACCAAGCTCGCCCGTCGAGACGTCATCGACGCGATGCTGTTCCTCGCGCGCGATCCTCAGGCGCGCTCGGAGGCGATCACCCGAGCGCGGAAGGTCGCCGGGGTCGATGGCCCGCCCGACCGCGACGCGGCCCCCCCCGAGCTCTTTCGCGCGGTGCTCACCGTCGGCGTGCAGGACGGCGGCGGCCCGGTCTTCGACGCCCTCGTGCAGCGCTTCGTCGAGTCGGACGAGGCCGTCTATCGGCGTGGCGTGCTCGCCGCGCTCGCGCGGGCGAAGCGGCGACGATCCGCGACGAAGGCGAGGGCCTCGCGCCTGACGACCGCGTGCGAGCGAGCGAGCGGATCCGCTATGTCTTCGAGCTGTTCGCGGTGCCGGAGCAGCGGGCCGGCGCTCGCGTGGCTCGCGGCGGAGCTCGGCGCTGCTCACGGCGCTGCCGGAGGGGACGCGGGGTACCTGCCGATGGTCGCGGAGAGCCTGTGTGACGCGGGGCTGAGCCCCAGCTGCGGGCCCTCTTTGCGCCCCAGCATGAAGCAGATGACGGGCGGGCCGACGCTGGAGAACGCGCTCGAGAAGATGCGCATCTGCGACGCGACGAAGCTGCATCAGGGCGCCCGGCCTCGCGGTCGCGCCTGCTGGCCGATGACGGACGCCTCGGCTCGCGATATAGAGCGCGCCCATGGCCCGAAAGAACGCTCTCGCTCTCGCTTCTGTGCTGATGCTCGCCGCCGCCGCGTGCGGTGACAAGGCCGACCTGGCGACCTCCGACAACGTGACGACGACCGCCACGGCCACGGTGACCGCCGAGCTGACCGCGACGACGACCGCCACCGCGACCGCCACTGCGACCGCCACCGCCACCGCCACCGCCAGCGCGCCGGTCACCAAGGGTCCGGGAAGACCGGCGCCTTCGGGGACGGGCAACGCGAAGGCGTCCGCCGGGCACGAAGGTCGGCGTGGCGATTGCCGGAGGACGAGGCCGGCTCTGCGCACCAAGCTCGACGCCGCCGTCGAGAAGAGCGGAGAGGGCACTGCGTTCGACGGCGGCCCGCCGCGCTCCGCCTCAAGCAAGGTGAGGTCATCGAGCTCGCGGTCACCGTGCAGCCGAACAAGTGCTACACGGTCGTCGCGGTTCCAGCGACGGCATCACCGAGCTGGACGCGAACGTGCTCGTGACCCCGCCGATCCCGGTCCCGGGGCTGCCCGCGCAGGTCGTCGCGACCGACGGCGCGACCGGGCCCGACGCGATCATCGGCGCCGGCGCGGCTTGCTACAAGAGCCCCGCCCCGATGGCCGCGCCCGCGACCATCCAGATCAAGGCCACCAAGGGCGGAGGCACCGCCGCGGTTCAAATCCTCGTGAAGTGATCGGAGGCGCGCCCTCGCCTTCGCTGCATCGAGCCCCGGAGCCATGCCCCCTGAAGCCGAGATCGTGAGCGCGATTGGTCGCGCGCTCACCCTCCAACAGCGCGGCCAGCTCGGCGGGGCTCGGGCCCTCCTCGAGGGCGTGCTGGAGCGCGCTCCCGACCATCCCGACGCGCTCCACTTCCTCGGCCTGGTGCTGCACCAGCAGGGCGAGCAGGGGCCGGCGGTCGAGCGGCTGGAGCGGGCGGTGGCGGTCGCCCCCCAGAACCTCGACGCCTGGAACAACCTGGGAGGGGTCGTCGCAGAGGCCGACCCCGCGCGGGCCGAGGCCTGTTTTCGTCGCGTATTGGAGGCCGCGCCGGCTGCGATCGCGACCCGCGCGAACCTCGCGCTGACGCTCGAGAAGCTCGGTCGGCTCGCGGAGGCTCGGGGGCAGGTGAGCGAGATCCTGAGGCTGACGCCCGACGACCCCGAGGCGCTCGCGAACCTCGCGAGGCTGTCGCGCGCGACCGGCGATCATGCGGCGTCGGTCGCCGCTGGCGAGCGGCTCCCCACGCGCTCCGCCCGAGCGAGAAGCTGAAGGCGGCGGTCAGCCGATCGTATTTTCTGTGGTTCGACGCGGTCGATCGCGACCCCGAGGTCGCGAAGAAGGTCGCCGCGGCGTGGAGGGCGTTCGACCCCAGCGACCCGGTCGCCGAGCACATGCTCGCCGCCCTGCGTGGTGGGCAGGCCCCGGCGCGCGCCTCCGACCGCTACGTCGCCCGGCATTTCGACGAGTTCGCCCCCACCTTCGACCAGACGCTGCGAGCCCTCGGCTATCGCGGGCCGGAGCACGCCGCCGTTGCGCTGAAGCGCGCGCTGCCCGAGGCCAAGGGCGATCTCGACATCGTCGACCTCGGCTGCGGCACGGGCTTGCTCGGCCCTCCTCGTCCGCCCGTTCGCGAGGCGTCTGGTGGGCGTCGACCTCGCCGCGAAGATGCTCGAGCGCGCCGCCGAGCAGGGGACGTACGACGAGCTCGTCCAGCGAGAGGTGACGGCCTTCTTGCTGGGGCACCCGCAGAGCTTCGACGTGGCGCTGTGCCTCGACACGCTCGTGTACATCGGCGACCTCGAGCCGGTGGTCCGGGCGCTCGCGAGCTCGCTGCGGCCGGGCGGGTGCTTCGTGTTCACGATCGAGCTCCTCGCCGACGCGCCTCCCGGTGCGACGTACTCGCTGCACGTGGCCGGACGCTACGCGCACGCCGAGCCGTATGTTCGCGCCACGCTCGCGGCCCATGGGCTCGTCGTCGAGCACGCCGAGCCGATCGTCGTGCGCATCGAATACGGCGAGCCGGTCCTAGGGCTGGTGACGACCGCGCGCCTCGCCAGCGCGTAGGGAACGACCCACCCCCGCCCCGGGATCCTCGAGCGCGCCCTCATGCTCGCGGACGAGTCCAAGATCGAAGATCCGGACCTTCGGGCGCAGCTCTCGAGCTGAGCCCCTACAACAGCCTGAGCCGCCGCATGTAGAGGCCCAGGCCCGCGGCGATCGTCAGCGCCAGCACCCAGAACCCCGCGTAGCCGAGCGGCCACTTGAGCTCCGGGATGACCTCGAAGTTCATGCCGTAGACCCCGCACAAGAACGTCAGCGGCAGGAAGATGACGCTCACCACCGTGAGCCGGTTCATGACGCGGTTGGTGCGGTAGCTGACCAGCGACATGTAGAGGTTGAGCGACTCGGAGAGGATGTCGCGGTCGACCAGCAGATCCTGAAGCACCCGCTCGATGGTGCCGACCATGTTGCCGAGGAACGGCTGCGTCGCCTCGCTGATGAACGGGCTCTTGCGCGTCGAGAGATCGGTGAGCACGGCGCGCGCGGGCAGGAGCACCTTGCGGAAATGGAGCAGGTCGGCGCCGAGCTCGGAGATCTGGATGAAGACCTTGTCGTCCGCCTCGGTCCTGAGCACGGACTGCAAGCTCTCGACCCGCTCTTCGAACTTCTTCTGAACCTGGAGGTAGTTGTCGATCAGGTGGTCCCACAGCTCGTAGAGCAGGAAGCTCGGGCTGCGCGCGAACTGCCGGAAGTCCTCCAGGTAGTGCCGGCGCGTCTTGCGCAAGAAGTGTGGCGCGGAGCGGTGCAAGGTCAGCAGGAAGCCCTTGGCGATCACGATATCCACGCGATCGAGGTCGAGCGATTTGTCGCTCAGGCGCGTGGCGGTGACCGCGATGTGGAGCTGCGCCTCGTAGCGCGCCACCTGGGTCGCCGGGGCCTGGCTCATGGCGTCCTCGAGCGCCTCAGGGTGCATGAGGCCGAGGTTCTGGATGACGCCGAGGGTGCTGTCGTCGCGCAGATCGAGGTCGATCCACAGAAACTCCCCGTCGTCCATCGCGGCGCGCGCCTCGGAGACGGCGATCCTGCGCTCGGTCTTGGGGTCGAAGCGGAAGGCCGCCACGAACGGCCCGGGCTCGAGCTTGTCCGAGTTGCGCCGGCCGGCGGACGGAGCCGGCTCCTCTGCGTCCCCCGCTGAAGCGCCCATGAGCACCTTGTACCCGGGCCCCCAGTTTGCATCCAGGCCCAGCTGATTTAGGTTCGGGCAAGCCCATGGCCCGCGACCTGTACGAGACCCTCGGTGTGCAGAAGACGGCCGACGAGGACGCCATCCGCAAGGCGTTCCGAAAGCTGGCGGCGAAGTACCACCCGGATCGCAACCCCGGGAAGGACGCCGAGGCGAAGTTCAAGGAGGTCAACCGCGCGCACGAGGTGCTCTCCGACAAGGACAAGCGCGCCCTCTACGACGAGTTCGGAGATGCGAGCCTGAGCCAGGGGTTCGATCCTCAGAGAGCCCGGACGATGCGCGACTTCTCGCGAGGCGGAGGGGGCCGGGGAGGCAGCGCCAGCTTCCAGGACGTGTTCGGCGGGGGCGCCGGCGACTTCGGGGATCTCTTCGGGGACCTCTTCGCCGGTCGCAATGGTGGTCGCCCGGGGCGCCCGCGCAAGGCGCCGGACATGGAGGCCGAGGTCACGGTCGACTTCGTGTCCGCGATCAAGGGCACCACCGTCGAGCTGTCGCGCCCGAGCGGGGACCCCGTCCAGGTGCGCATCCCGCCGGGCGTCTCGGACGGCGGCCGGCTCCGGATCGCCGGCGAGGGCGCTCGCATCCCCAACGCGCAGCCTGGAGATTTGCTGCTCACGGTCCGCGTCGGGCCGCACCCCTACTTCCGTCGCGAAGGCGACGACCTGCACCTCGATCTGCCGATCACGGTCGTGGAGGCCTACGAGGGCGCGAAGGTCAGGGTGCCGACCCCGGAGGGTGAGGTGCAGCTCAAGGTGCCGCCGCGCACCCAATCCGGGCAGCTCTCTCGACTGCGAGGGCGCGGCGTGGCCAAGAAGGGCAAGCCGCAGGGGGACCTCTACGTCAGGTTCCTGATCCGGATCCCGGAGACGGATGACCCCGCGGTCGTGCGCGCGATGGAGGAGCTCCGCCAGCACCTGCAGGACCCGCGCGCGGGCATCCGGTTCTAGGGGGGGTCAGGGCTGCGGCGCCGGGCTCGCCGGAAAGACGATCTGGGAGGCGGCTCGCGCGGCGGTGTCGCCGTCGTCTCCCGTCATGAACCAGAAGGCGCGTTTGCCGTCCGCGTCCACGATCAATACGCTCCCCGGCATCATCGCCACGGACGAGCTGAGCATCGGGGCATCGCTTCTGAATTGCAGCACGACGGACGCGGGATCCTTGTCCAGCGACAGGGTCCCCACTCCGGCGATCGGCGCGAAGCTGATGCAGGAATAGCCGGCCTTCTGCAGGCGCTCGACCGCCTGAGCCACGGTCACGCCCTTCACCGTGAAGGCAGCCGCCTCGGGCGAAAGCGTGCACCCGGGCGTCGGGACCTTGATGAGCTCGTCGAGCAGCTCCTTTTCCATCCGCTCCACCTGTTTTTCGATCGCGTCCGCCGGGTCGACGTCCCGCTCCGGTGCGCTGTGTGGAGGGACCTTCAGGGTCGCTACGCTCGACGCGGTCTTCTTGTCGTCCTTCATCCTCGTGACCGTGACGGCGTAGGTGACCGCGGCGATCGCGATCGCCCCCAGGACGGCGCACGCGACGATCAGCGCGACCTTCGAGTCGGAGCGAGCGGGCGGAGGGGGCGCCGCGGGCGCCGCGAGCGGCATGCTCACGGAGCTGTTCGTCCGCGCGTAAGGGAGGCTCGCGTGGCCGCCGGAGACCGCCGCCAGCGGCGCGGGGGCCGCGAGAGGCGAGCCGATGGCGCCGGCGGGGCTCAGCTGTGGGGCGTGCAGTGGCGCCGAGATCCCCATCGACCCCATGGACTGCCTCAGCGCGTGGAGCATCTCGAGCGCCGAGGTGAACCGATGCTCGCGGTCCTTCTGGGTCGCGCGCACGACGAACGGGCCGAGCGGCCCGGAGACGACCTCGGGCGCCAGCGGCACCGGGTTGGGCGCGATCTGGGTGAGCGCGATCTGCATCCCCACCGAGCCTTGAAACACCGTGCGGCCGGTGAGCATCTCCGCCATCACCAGCCCGACCGAGTAGAGGTCGGAGCGGCCGTCGAGCGGCTGGTCGAGCACCTGCTCGGGGGACATGTACGCGGGCGTCCCGAGCGACACCCCCTCCTGGGTGAGCCCGGCGTTGCCCTCCTTCGGCGCGGCCGCGATGCCAAAATCGAGGAGCTTCACGAAGTCGGGCTCTCCCGCGTAGTCGCACAAGAACACGTTCGCTGGCTTTACGTCCCGGTGCACGATGCCGCGCTGGTGCGCCTCGGCGAGCCCCTTCAAGATCTGCTGGGTGATGTGCGCGACCCGGTCCGGCGCGATCGGTCCTCGGGAGACCAGCTCTTGCTCGAGCGACCGACCCTCGAGCAGCTCGGTGACGATGAACGGGACCCCTTGCTCGCTGGTCCCGAACTCGAAGAGGCGCACGATGTTGGGGTGGGCGAGGGCCTGCGTGATCTGGGCCTCTCGCACGAAGCGCTCGCGCGCGCGGTCTCGTACGAGGACCTCGGGGTGCAAGAGCTTGAGCGCGACCCTGCGCTCGAGGCCGAGCTGCGTCGCGACGAAGACCGCTCCGTACCCGCCTTCGCCGAGCTGTGACTCGATCCGGTAGCGGCTCGCGATGACGAGCCCCGGGCCGACCCAGTCGAAGCGCGTGTTCGGCATCTCCCCGCGGTGAGCATAGCAGCTGCCGGCCCCACCTTCCGCTATAGAGCGGGCATGCGCACCCTCCATCAGGTCACGATCGCCGCTTTGCTCGCCGCGCTCGGCTCCTCTTGCACGAAGGACTGCCCGCCGCTGCCGCCGCCCGCCTACCAGACTCCCGGGACCGCGACAGCCCCCGCTGCGACCGCGTCCGCCACGGTCGCGCCCGGCGCTCCCGGGTACAAGGGGCTGGGCGTCGAGAGCCTCGCCCCCGAGGTGCTCGCGCGCCACGTGGCGCCGCCGCTCGACCGCGATGTCAGCGCGAAGATCCAGGCGATGCTCGACGTGCGCGCGCCCGCCGCGGGCATCGCTTCACCCGACGGAAAGCGCCTCTACTTCACCTGGGCGATCACGGGCACCGCGCAGATCTTCCGCGTCGACTCCCCGATGGGCTTCCCCACGCAGCTCACGGGCGGTGAGCACCCGACCCAGATCGTCGACGTCACGCCGGACGGAAAGTGGCTGGTCGTGTCGAGAGACCGCAACGGGGAGGAGAACCCGGGGCTCTACCTGCTGTCGCCCGAGGGCGGCGCGCTCAAGGTCATCCAGCACAAGCCGAAGGTCCAGACCCAGCTCAACTACCTCGCGAGCGACGGGGCGTCTCTGTACTACCGCGCCAATGACGTCACGCCCGACTCGTACGCCATCTACAAGTATGACCTCGCGAGCGGCAAGGCCGAGAGCGTCTTCTCCGAGCCCGGCATCTGGTCGCTCGCCGACGTGAAGGGCGACACGCTCCTGCTCCGAAAGGACGTGGGCTCGAACATGGGGCAGTACTTCGAATACGCCCTCGCCACGAAGAAGCTCGAGCCTGTCATCGGCAAGGACGAAAAGGAGGACTACGTCGCTCGCTATGGCGCGGGCGGCGAGCTGCTCGTCCTCACGCCGAAGCTCGGGGAATACCGTCGCCTCTACTCGCTCAAGGCAGGCAAGCTCGAGCCCATCACCCCGGACCTCAAGTTCGACGTCTCGAGCTTCTCCGTCGACCGCACGAAGAAGCGCATCCTCTACACGGTGAACGAGGGCGGCTACATGAAGCTGTTCGGGCTCGACGCGCTGACCAAGAAGCCGCTCAAGCTGCCCGCGCTGCCAGCGGGGGACCATCAGATGTTCGGCGCGACGACGCTCAACGGTCGCTACACCTCGTTCCAGGTCGACCCCGGGACCGCCCCAGCGCAGAGCTTCGTCTTCGACTGGACGAGCTCGAAGCTCGAGAAATGGCACAAGCCTTCCACCCCCGAGCTCGACACGAACGCGTTCGCCAAGGTCGCGCTCGAGAGCTACCCGGCGCGTGACGGCACCCCCATCCCCATGTTCGTGCGCCGCCCAGCGGGCTGCGTGGCGCGTACGGCGGCCGAGGGGCCTTGCCCAGTGATCGTCTCTTTCCATGGCGGGCCCGAGGCGCAGACCACCGCGGGCTTCTCGACCCGCGCGCAGATGTTCGTCGACGCCGGCTTCGTCTACGCCGAGCCGAACGTGCGCGGCAGCGACGGCTACGGAAAGTCGTGGCTCCACGCGGACGACGGTCCGAAGCGCATGAACATCATCACGGACATCGAGGACGCCGCGAGGTTCGTGCGCGCGAAATGGGCCGTCGGCGGCAAATCTCCCAAGGTCGGTGTGTATGGGGGCAGCTACGGCGGCTACTCCACGCTGATCGCCATGTCGATGTTCTCCGGCGCCTACGACGTCGGCGTCTCGGTCGTCGGGATCTCGAGCCTGCTCACGTTCCTCGAGAACACCGCGCCGTACCGCCGCATCCTGCGGACCTCCGAGTACGGCGACCCGGAGAAAGATCGCGCGGCCCTCGAGACGCTCAGCCCGATCACCTATGTCGACAAGGTGAAGGCGCCGCTCATGCTCATCCAGGGGGCGACCGACCCGCGCGTCCCCGCCGGAGAGGCCCTACAGTTCTACGAGGCGCTCAAGAAGAAGGGCGTCCCCACCGAGCTCATCATCTTCCCGGACGAGGGCCACGGTTTCCAGAAGCGCCCCAATCAGGTGCTCGCGATGGGCCACACGGTGCGCTTCTTCAAGGAGCACCTCAAGTAGCCCACAGGCTCACGCGCGCTCGCCGCCCTCAGTAGCCGCCGAAGAGATCTTGCACCTTGGCGCTGAGGGCGGTCGCGATCTTGTACAGCGACGAGATCGAAGCGCTCGACTCGGCGCGCTCGATCTGGCTGAGCAGCGAGACGCTCAGCCCCGTCCGGTGCGACATCTGCTTCAGCGTCAGGTCCTTGTCCTTGCGCAGGCGGCGGATGGTGTCGCCGATCACCTTGTGCAGCTGCTCCTCCGCCGACCGGACGATGCCCTTGCGCTTCGCGATGCGGTCGATCACCTCGCGGAGCTCCTCCGCGTTGAACGGCTTCTTGAGGTAATCGTCCGCTTGCAGCTTCATCGCCGCGACCGCGGAGTCGAGGCTCGGGAAGCCGGTGAACATGATGACGGAGATGTCGTCGTCGATCCGGCGGACGCGCTTCAAGACCTCGATGCCGTCCATCTTCGGCATCATCCGGTCGAGGATCAGGATCTGGTAGTGGCCGTTCTTGACCTCATCCTCGACCAGCGCCGGGTCGCTCAGCGTCTTGACCTCGTGGCCATCCTTCGTGAGTAACGTCTCGACGTACTCGCAGATGGCCTTGTCGTCGTCGCAGACGAGGATTCGAATGGCGGGCGTGGTGATCGCCACGGGCGGCTCCTGGAAAGAGTTCTGATTCCAGTGGCACTATAATCGATCCCTGGCGCCGCCCTCAACCCTGCCGCGTCAGGGCTTGACCGAGACCGGCCGCGCCCGCGCGATCGCGAGATCACCCTCCTCGCTCCGGAGCTTTCCGGTCGCCTCACGCGCGGTGAACTCGCCTGCGAGGGTGAAGCGGAGCGGGATCGTGAGGGTGTGCTCGCTGACGACGTCGGCCCGCACGTACAGCGCCCCTTGGAGCTGGCGCACCCCGGCGACCGTGTCCGCGAGCGTGACGCCCGGAGGGAGCGGGATGCGCACGTCGACGGTCTCGGCGCGGCGCACCGCGGCGAGCGACATCTTCAACCTCAGGTTCCCCACGCGCCCTTGCTTCAGGTCCGTGGCGCACAGCCCCTGCTTCTGCAGCTCCGCGCTGCACTCGGGGGCGCGCGGCCACTCGAGGTCGAGGTTGAGCGGGCTGTCGCCCGTCTGCGGCGCGACCGAATACGGGCGCAGGAAGGTGCGCTCGAGGCGCGCCGACACGCCCGATTCGCCGGCAGGCAGGACGACCACCTTCGTCGCCTTGAGCGGGATGGTGAGCCGCTTCTGCTCGTTCGACCCGATCGAGACCTCCTGCTCTCCCGCGTCGCCGAAGTCGACCCGCACCTTCATCGGGCTCGCGTCGCCTCGGAGATGGCTCGCCTCGCGGATGATCGCTTGCACGGCTCCACGCGTCGCGGCCGCGCTGCCGAAGGAGCCCTTCGCGTCGCGCTGCACCAGCAGCCATTTGACCAACAGCATCCGCCGCGCGCGATCCTTGGTCGGATCCGACGCCG
Organism: Polyangiaceae bacterium; assembly: GCA_016719945.1. Lineage (GTDB taxonomy): Bacteria > Myxococcota_A > Polyangia > Polyangiales > Polyangiaceae > Xiheicaenibacterium. The sequence continues at coordinate 110,690 of JADJYE010000041.1, forward strand.
CCAGCAGCGCCGCGTAGGCCAGCGCGCGATCGGCACGCTTGGCGCCCGCGTCGACCGAGATGTTGCCCTCGTCGTCGAGAGCCACGCGCTTCTCGAGCTTCTCTCTCAGCGTGGCCAGCTCGCCGGAGCGATGCGGCCGGCGCGCCACGGCCAGCACGCCGCGCGCGAGCTCTCCGACGCTGCTGCCGTCGACGAGCGCGTTGGTGGCGCTCGCGGCGAAGGTCGTCCAGCAGTCGCGCACGGCTCCTCCGGTGGGCGGGGGCTCCGCGTCGAGGGCGGACGCGAGGGCGCTGTTGGACATGACGCTCGGCTCGCTCGGGCAGTCGGGCAGCTTGGCGATCGAGTCGGCGCTCTCGACGAACCCCGTGAGAGCCGTGCGGCCGAGCCATGAGAACGCCATCGCGTGCTGCGGAGCGACGAGCGAGGAGAGCTTGCCAGACGCGGCGCGGCCGACCTCCTTCGCCCGCACGGCGAGCTTCGAGCCGTCCCCCTCCAGCGAGACGAAGTGGCCCCGCAGATCCGCGGCGGTCGCCGCGATGTTGGCGAGCTCCTCGAGGCTGCCCGTCTGCTCTGGCGCCAGCGACTCGAGGGCGGCCTCGAGCACGGCCTTGTCGCCCCGGTCGAGGACGAGCTCGCCCGCGCCAATGGGGATGAACGGCTTGCGATCGAGCGCGGGGCCGAGGTCTTGCTCCTTCGTCACCCACGCGGCCCTCGCGATCCGCAGCAGCTCGCCCCTCGGGCGCACCTCGAGGGAGTGGGTGAGCGTGTCCTCCGGGAGGCCGGGCGCGCGGGTCCTCACCTCGAGCGCGCCGCCCCCCCAGCCCTTCGCGCGGACCGGAACGCGCACCAGCGCGGCCCCCCGCTTGCCCACCTGCACCGTCTTCTTCGCGTGCGCCGGGTCGAGCACCAGCGTGCCCGTCGCCGACATCTCCAGCGCCACTGCGGCGTCCGCGTCCGAGCGGTTGCGGACCTGAACCACGATCTCTCCGCTGTCCTCGTCGGTCCAGCTGGCCCCCGCGAGCACCTTGGCGGACAGCGGGATCGTGACGGGGACATCGATCGCGTTCATCGCGGGGCGCCCGCCGTCGGGGAGGCCCACGACCGCGACGCGCCAGGTCGTCTCCAGATCTCCGAGTGGGATCTCGAAGCTGACGCGGCCCGCAGCGTCGGTGCGGATCGGCGCGACGACATGCGCGACGCCCTTGGGCACGCTCGAGGTGCCTCTGCCGCCGATGCCGCCCATCCCCATGCCGTGCCCCGAGCCGCCGCCGCCCATCCCCGTTCCGCCGAGCGCGAGGCCGCCGGCCCCGAAGGAGTCGCCGAGCGCGGTGCCGGTGTGCTCCTCGAACGTCCGTCGCCACGCCTCCACCGTGACGTCGGCGACCAGCATCTCGTAGCGCGCGTCCAGGATGTTCTGTTCCCCCATCGCGAGCGCGTAGGGCGTGCCCGCCTTGAGGACCCGCTCGAACGGGCTCTTGACGTCGTCGCCCGAGCCCATCTTGCCGTCTGGGCCGGGGGAGCGAAGCTCCCACCCGCGCTTGAACGAGATGAAGGGCACGTATTCGCCGTCGGACTTGTGGAACGAGATCTGGCCGCCCCACGGGTCGAGCAGCGCCGGCTCGCCCACGGTGCCTTCGCGCACGAGCTTGCGCAAAAAGACGTTGGGGTCTGCGAACAGCGGCTCGTCCGGGTCGAACCCAGCGCGTGAGAGGCGCACCTGGTCGAGCACCGTGAACAGCTTGAGCCGCGTGACCCGCTTCGCGACGTTGTCGAACGTGATCTGTCCGTCGACCGCCATCAGGTCGCCGAGGCTCACGGGCTCCCCGCCGGGCGTGGTCGGTTGCTCCGTCATCGCGTCGGTGACGAGCGTCATCAGCTCCGGGTTGAAGACGTATTTGCCGTTCTCCTTGCGGCGCACGTCGGGGAGCGTCTCCTTCGCCTGCGCGGCCTCGAAGACCGCGCCTTCGAGCGACTTGACGACCGCGGCGAACGTGTCGTTCATGTCCTGCTTCGCGTTGGCCGCCGGGTCGCTGATGGGCCCGAGAGGGGCGGCGGGGCGGAGGTGGCCGCGGCGCAGCGGGTCCATCTCGGGCCCCCCGAGCAGCGCGAGCTCGCAGCGCTCCTCCGACGCGCCGACGTCCTCGCACAGCTCGCTGCGCGTATCGATGGAGCTCAGCGGCCCGAAGCTGCCGCCGCCGAGCTTGTCGATCACCACGGCGGCGATCGAGCCCACCATGGGCTTGCCGTTCTCGTCGGCCAGCTCCGCCGTGACGGTCACCTTCCCGCCGGGGGCCGCTCGGCCACCGCTGACGCTCGCCGTCACCTTCGGCAGCCGCGAGGGCAGGACCAGCACCGCGGCGCTGGCGATCTCGGTCTTGCCATTGGTGCGCGGGAGCGCTGCGTGCAGCGTGAGCGTCCCGCTGGCGCCGGCCGGCACGCCGATCGTTTGGGCCTTGCCTGCGTCCGCCGTCCACAGCGCGGCCGACTGTGCCCCGGACGCTTGGGTCAGAAAGACGCTCGCGGGGCGCTTGTCGCCCCCGAGGATGGCGAACGAGAGGGCCTCGCCTTCGCGCACGACCAGCTTCGACGGACGGACCAGCGCCGTCGCGTCGCGCCGGACGGGTACACACAGCGGCATGCCACCGGGGTCGGTCAGCGCGCCGCCGAACGTCAGCTTGGCGCCGACGGACGCCTCCTTCGCGCGCAACGTGACCTGCGCGGCGACCTGCCCCGGGCACGGCCCCGTGCTCCTCGCGGCGCCGATCCCCTTCGGCGCCTTCCACGGGATCTCGGCCTCACCCTGATCGTTCGTCGTGAAGGTCGCGTCGAGGCCGTCGCCCTTCGCCGTGAAGGTGCCGACGATGGGTTTGTCGTCGTCGCCCCACAGCCCGAGCACCAGCTTCTGCTCGAGCCCCGGGACGATCTCGCCGGCCTCGGGCGTCAGGAAGGCGTAGCCCCGTCGCTGGCCCACCTCGATCGTCGACTTCGTGGTGCGCGGCAGGCCCTCGATCAGCGTCCGTGCCTCGAGGTGCACCTCGGTCCCACGCAGGGGAATCGTCGAAGGCGCGGCCACGTCTGCCACGACCTCGCCGGCGCCGTCGGTCACGAGCCGCGCCGCGACCTTCCTGAACGGCTCCTCGTCCTTCGGCGCGGCGGTCCCCGTGGGGCCTGTCCACACCCAGATCTCGTGACCCGCGACGCCTTCTCCCGAGGCGTCGCGGACGCGGATCCGGTAGCGCGCCTTGCCCCCAGCCACGACCCGGCCTTCGTCGAACGTCGACCATAGCGTCGGCTTTCCCGGCGTCTCCTCGCGCGCGGCGAGGTTCACCGTCCGCGCAAGATCGTCGAGCCCCTCGGGGCGTCCAACGGGCCGCGCCGTCAGCACCCACTCGGCGCCGGGCTCGTCGTCGCGAGGGATGGGGACGCGCATCATCGTCGCGCCCGCGCCATCGGTCGTGGCGGTCTTCTTGAACCGCACCATCCCACCCTGGGTCAGCACGTATTCGATCGGGGCCCCCGTGACCGGCTTGCTGCGATCGGGGGAGGCCCACAGCGACCAGGCGACGACCTCGCTGCCGGGGACGACCCGCGGATCGGAGACGAACAGATCGAGCCGCTCCGAGGGGGTTCGCTGGATCACGACCTCGCGGACGCGCTCGCGGTCTGCTGTCTTGACCGAGACGAGCAGCGTGATCGCCTTGGTGCGGCCCTTCGGGACAGGCAAGAGCAGGGTCGCGCGGCCGTCGGCATCTGCGGTCGCCTGCACCGTGAGCGGCGCGAGGGGCGGGGCTGTGTACTTCTTGGTTGGGTCGAGCAGCGACTCGGGATCCCAGGTCACCTCGATGGCCGCGCCGGCGACCGGCGCGACCGTGGTCGCGGTGGGGAAGCCGAGCGCTTGCACGGAGATCGGCAGCACGTCGCCGCCGGCCGCGGACGTCGGCACGTGCACGAAGAGGTCGAGGCCGCGCTCGGTAGCGGACGGGGCCGCCGCCGCGTGAGGCGGAAGGAAGGCTGCCCCGACGGCGAGGCAAGCAGCGACCGCGAGCGACCACGCGGGCCTCGCCGCGGCCTCGAACCTTCGAGGGCGCGAGGCGCCCGAGAGCTCATTGGACATCGATCCTCCGACACCACGGGCGCGTGGTTGGTTCCAGGCTCCCCGGTTATCGCAAGAGCTCACAGGTGCGCGGCTCGCGCAGCTCCGCGCCTTCGCCGACGAGCACGAGCCCGGCGCCCGCGTCCTTCCCGAAGCGCGCCACCAAGGCGACATCGTAGCTCGTGCCGTTGCCCGATTGGTGGCTCACCGCGTGGACCTCCGCGGCCTCCAGACACACCTGGGTGGCGCTCCATCGGACGCGCAGGTAGCTCGGGATCTCTCGGCCCCAGACGTCCGCCGTCATGCCCGGTGTGAGCCAAGGACCGCGCAGCTGCACGATGGCGCGGTGCCCCGTCATCGAGGCGCACGCGGCCGAGCCGTCGAGCTCGAGCGCGCTCCAGGGCGCGAGCGCCACAGGCGCCTCGTTCGGGCGCAGGAGGAGCGCAGGGTCGTCCTTGGTCGGCGGCCCGCTGCCTTGGATGCGGATCACGCCGAGCTTGTTGTCGGGGCCGAGCGCGAGGGCGTCCGCTTGGAACGTGGAGGTGACCGCGTCCGGGAGGCGCGGAATCGAGAACAGCTCGTTCGAGCGGCCACGCCCCAGCGAGCGAACGACGACGCCCGAGTCCCAGCTCGTCATCAGCACCGCGAGCTCCTCGGGGCCGACCTGCACCGCGGAGACCGGAGACATCTGGTCGTCGACGATCCCGATGGCGAGCGGCTTCTCCTTGCCTCGTGCCCAGAGCGTCGGACCCAGAGCGCCCAGGCTCGCCGTCAAGAGCACACCCGGCGGCTCGGAGAGCGTGATGACCGCGAGCCCGCGGTCGTCCGTCGCCATGAGGTCGGGGGGGGGCGCGTTCGAGAGCCGCGCGGCCTCGAACAGCTCGGAGACCTTGATGGAAGACTGCCGAACGCCGCCCTTCGGATCGAAGGGCTCCACGAACCGGATCTTGCGCTCGCTCTGCATCAGCGAAGCAGGCGGCAGCGGCGTGTCGAAGAAGCCGGCCTTCCCGGTGATCGCGGCTCGCAGCGCGCTGCTGTCGAGCGAGCCATAGCCGGGGGCGTTGATCGAGCGCCCGAACAGGTTCAGAAAGACGCCCTCGCGTTTGTGGGACTCGGCGCCGAAGCCGAGCCGATTCTCCGGCGAGTCGAGCTCCTTCGTGGTGGCCTTCCCGCTCACCGTGCACTTGAGCTGCGGAAGCTTGGGCGGGGTGCCCGCCAGAGACGGCGAGCTGGGCTTCGGCGGGGCCTTGGGCGACGGTGCAACCACCTCCCACCCGAGCCTGAGCCATTGACCGAAGGCGCAGCCGGCCTCGGAGCACGCGCGCGGGGTGTCTTTCGTATTGGTGGGGTCGGGCGGACCATCGACCTCGACGTACGACCAACCCCAGTCGCTCGACTGCCATAGCGAGCCGGTCGCCGAGTCGAAGGCGAGGACGAGGTTGCCAGCGCTCGAGACCTGGCTGAAGCGGAACGGCGAGCGCTCGACCTGCTTGCCGCCGTCGGTCACGCGGAAGCCGACGTTGTCCTTCGACAGCCCGATGATGGCGCCCTGGTCGTCCACGGCGACTCGGTCGGAGATGGGCTTGCTGCTCGACGTCGACTGGGAGAACAAGCCCTCCAGCTTCTTCTGGGCGTCCTCGTCGAGGCGCGTCTTCGCCCCAGTCTTCGCGTCCCACAGGCCGCCCGACTTGCCTCCGACGACGAGGTAGGCGCCTCCTTCGCGAGGGGCCCAGCCGATGACCTTGAGCGGCTCCCCGGGCGGGGTGTCGGCCAGCTCGGCCGAGCGATCGACCTCCACCCACTCTCCGTCGCGGGTCCGCGCGCAGGCGACGCCGGCCTTCTGCGCAGAGTCCTTGCAGGGGCCGACGAAGAGGAGCGCCTCACCTCGCCCGCGCAGGAACGTCCCTCGCAGGCCGAAGGTCTTGTCGAGCTTCAGCGCGCCGCCCTTCTTCGGGCGAGAGAACACCGACGAGGTGTCGCTCTGCGAGCACACGAACAAGATGCGCTGGCCAGCGGACTGGGGCACGCAGTTGCCCTGCGGCGGCAGGGCCCCGGGCTCTCTCGCGACGATCTTCCCGGTGCCGAGCGAGATCTCCACGATGGTCCCGCCGTCGACCTCGACGGCGCGCCCGTCTTCGAGCAGCGCGCCGCGGTTGACGGCGTATTCGAGCGGCGACTCGTTCTTGCTCCAATCGGGGTCGTGCTTCGGCTGCGGCCGGGCCGGGGCAGGTGAGCGCACGAGGGACCCGCCCTCGAGCCGCGCGGCGTCGCCGGCGGCGTCGATGTAATAGAGCACCCCTTCGGACGCCTCGAGGTCCACCGGGCTGCCGACGTCGGTCGTGACGTCCCGCCAGCTCGCGGCGCGATCCACGGAGAGGTAGGCGCGCCCGCCGTGCGTGATGGCGCCTGCGGAGCCGTCCTTCGCGGTGCGCACGAGCACCGTGCCGATCGGTAGGCCCGCGCGCGGCTTGCCGGTGGCTAGATCGAAGGCGCGCGCGCCCCCGTCGTTGCGCGAGGCGAGCACGAACCCGGGGCCGAGCGAGACCGAGCTGAAGTCCCCGGTGGCCAGCTCCTTCAGCGGGCCGTCGAAGGTCGGTGAGGTGAACAGCCCGGCGCTGCCGATGAAGAGGAAGCCGCTGCCGGCTCCTTCTTCGAGGCGCTCTGCCCGGACGAGGTTGGATCCTGGGTGGGTCGCGAGCGGGGCGCCACGTCCGTCGACGACCCAGCGCTCGCCGCGCACGAGCAGCCCCGTCTGGCCGCGCTCGAGCTCGAAGCGAGCGCTCGTGGAGGAGCGGCCGGGCGCGCGCACGACGTATTGGACGGGCTGAGGCGGCGCCTCGGCGGGGGCCACCGTCGCGGTCGCCTGAGGCGTCGTCGCGACCTTGGGCGCGTCGGCTTGCGGACAGCAGCTCGCAGCGGCGCACAGAAGCCCTGCTCTCCAAGACGGTCTCGTCATGGGCGCGAGGATACCCTCGAAGCGGGTTCCATCAACGCCGGGCCTCAGCGGCCGGGGGGACGTCGGGCTCGCGAGCGAGGCAGCCGCGGAAGGTCTCGCAGGAGGTCTGCTCGAGGCACCGCTCGATCTCGCGCATGGGCCCCGTCGCGCGCTCGTCGGCGGCGCCCTCGAGACACTCCTTCGCGCACGACAGCTCGTCGTTCGCCGACTCAGCCTGCATCTCGGCCCAGCGCGCCTGCTCGGCGGGGGTCGACCGCACCAGCTTCTCGGCTTCTTCGAGCCCGCAGCGCGCCGCCCGCCCGCAGGCCTCGTTGCAGTAGGCCTCGACGTCTACAGCGGCGACGGCCGACGCGCTCGGCGCTGGCTTGGCCGCTGGCCGCTCTTCGCACGCCACGAGCGACAGGCCGAGGGCGGCGGTGGCCGCGAGGCGGAGGAGCGCGAGCATGGTGGGATGCGAGACAGCGGGAACCGGCGCGAGTTCCCGTTGTCGTATCGGCTCCTCGCACAACCCGGAGGTCCGATGGCATCGAACACTTGGAGGGGAGCGGCGCTCGTGGCCGCGGCCTGCGCGTGGGCCTTCGCGCCCTCGCGCGACGTGCGCGCGTGTGGCAACGAGGTCGAGCGGCGGGTCGATCCGCGCGTGGAGGCGGTCGCCGCGGCCGAGCGGCTGGTCGCAGATGGCAAGGCGGCGGCCGCGGCGAAGAAGGTGCTCACGATCGACCCGGCGGCGACCAAGCGAGCGATCGGCGGCGAGCCCCTGGCGGATCGCGAGCTCGTCGTCTTGGCGCGCGCGGCGGTTCGCTCGCAAGGCCGCGTCTATCACGGGCACGCGGGCGCCGACCCGACCTTGGAGGAGCGAGCCCAGGCCGTGCGATGGGCGACGCAGGTCTTCAAGGAGGTGCGCAAGCGGCGAGGCGACGACCCCGCGGTGCTCACCGATCTCGCCGAGGCTCAGAGCTACCTTCCTGAGCTGCGGCACGAGGCGCTCGCCGTCCTCATCAGCCTGGAGAAGCGCGACGTCGTGGCGACGGCCCAGGGCTACGCCGCGCTGGCGAGCTTGCGCCTCGAGCAAGCGAAGGCGTCATCCGCGCAGCGCAAGGCGCCGCTCGCGCTCATGGGCCGCTACACGAGGGAGCTCGAGCTCACGCGCTGCAAGCAGATGGCGAAGGACGCGACGGTCTGCGACCGCGCAGCGGAGCTCGGGAGCTGACCCGCTCAGGCGCGCTCCCAGGCGCCGAACAGCTCGTGCATGGGCCCGCGGATGGCGACCGTGAGGCCCTCGTGCTGGAGGTTGGCGAAGATCGTCGACCCCGATGGATCGAAGCAGACGCCCGATAGCTCCCCGTCGCTCCGCGCGTTTCGCGCGATGTCGAACGGTCGGCCGTCTGGGGCGAGGCCGCGCAGGTAGTCGGCGCCGGGGCCGTCCTCGGCGACGACGACACCGCCCGAGGGGTGCACCGTGATGTTGTCGGGGCGCTTCAGGACGTCGGGGTCCGTGCCCAGCGCGACGAGCTCGAGCACACCGCCGTCGCCTTCGGGTACGAGCTTGAAGATCTGGCCGGCCTCGAAGGGCCCCCCTGCGGTCGAGCAGAAGTACACGACGTCGCCGTGCAGCCAGAGCCCCTCGCCTCGGATCACGATCGCCGAACCGCGCGCCTGCGCCTGCTGGTTCACCGACCGCTCCTGGGCCTCGGCGTCGTCGATGTCGACCCACGACACCTCGAGGCGCTGGCCGAGCTCCATCTGCGAGAGCGAGGCGCTGGGTGCGCCGGCGATGGCCATCGCCTGCAGCGCCCCGCTGTGCGGGTCCCCGCCGCTGGGGACGAAGCGGAACAGGCTCGAGAGGGGCTCGTCTTCGGTGAGGTAGGCGATGGCGGTGCGTGGGTCGACGTGCGCGGCCTCGTGACGGAAGCGACCGTAGCCACGCAGCGGTCTCGCCGGCACGACGCTGGCTGCGTCGATCGGGCAGGCGAACACGTAGCCGTGTCCCGCCTTGTCGGCGATCTCCTCGCAGCTCAGCCAGCCCCACGGGCTCAGCCCTCCGCTGCAGTTTCGAAGCGTGCCGGCGAGCACGAGGTTGCTGGAGACGACCTCGAGGCTCGCCGCGTCGACGACCAGCCGCGTCACGCAGCCCGGGGCGTCGGGTGAGAACGCCTCGGGCGGCGCGGCCCCTCGCGCGTACGGCGCGCCCGCCCACTGCCCGGGGTTGAGCTCGTGGTTGCGCATGAGGATGAGCGATCCGGCCGGCCCTTCGAAGCAGGCCATCCCGTCGGGCTCGTCGGGGACGCGATACCCATCGGACATGCGCGCCCGGCGCTGTTGAAGCACCGTGTACGTGAAGCCCTCGCGTAGATCGAGCAGCCCCTCGGGGTCGGGGACGAGCACACCTGCGACCGAGCCGCTGCTGCGCCTAGCGAGCAGCCACGCGAGCGGGAGCGCACCCGCCGCAGCCACGACGGCTCGCCGGCCAAGCTTCGACACGCCGCCAGTGTAGCAGCGTCGCGAGACGGCCGCGCTCTTCGCGCTCAGCTCACGCGGTGCCGCGCGACCTTGGCGGCGGCGACGCGCGACAGCGCGCGCAGCCATTCGCGATCGGAGCGCCGGAACGGGTGGTCGTGCTTGGCGATCTCGAGCACCGCGAACAGCGCGCCGCGCGAATACACGGGCACGAGGGCGACGCCGCGCACACCTTCGAGCCCGAGCCGACCCGCCGCCGCTGCGCCCGCCTTCGTCGACATGGGCTCGTCGAGGATCCGAGGCCCGAGCCGCGCGGCGCGCAGCGCCTCGTCGTCGCGCTCGACGATCGCGCCCAGGCAACCGAGCGCGCCCTCCCCCACGACCCCGCGAACCAGGCCGCGCCCGAGCGTCCCGTCGGTGCGATGCACGAGGCCTGCGCGCGCGCGCGTCTCGCTCACCATCCTCTCGAGCGTGAGCGTCAGCGCCTCCAGGTCGTCCGACGCGGTCGCGACGAGCGCCGCGGCCTTGCGCAGCCGCGAGCGCGCGGCGTCCTCGAGCACATGGGCCGCCGAGCTCGCGCCGCGAGAGCGCCCGCGCTCAGCCCTGCGGATCGCCTGGACCTCTCGCAGCGACTCGACGGGGCGCCACGCGCTCCAGGGGCTTCGCCACACATGCGAGCCGGCGGTGGTTCCATCGCGCGCGATCGCGGCGACCACCTCTTCGACCCGCGCGAGCGGTCCAGCGACCGCCGCCCCACGCGCGATGTACCAATGATCGGCCATAACGATGATTGTCCGGCCCGCAGGTCGATAGGGCCAAAAGCCCCGTGAACGACCGACCCGAAGCTGTGGACAACCTGGGGCTCGCCTGTGGGCATTGTTGTGGATAAAAATCTTGTGAAATCATGTACTTAGGTCTTGCAAATGGGGAGCGGGGAGCGCATAGTCCTCTTGTTGTTACGCGGCACATCAAGCCGCATGTTTCACGACGCTGAAGCCGAGCATCGGGTGCTGCGAGCGGCGGTAGAGCAGACGCTCTCCTCGTTCGAGCCAAAGGACCCAAAGCCCTCGTCGGGCCGCGGTCCCACGGAAGAAAAGGCACCCTCGCGAGAGCGCCGACCCATCGTGGCGGCACCCACGTCCTTCGGGACGCAGGCATCTCGCGACCGAGCGCACACTGGGGCCATCGGCCCCGCCCGCCTCCGGCGGGTCGCTCGGTGACTCGGGGGAAGGCGCCTCGACCTCTGATCTCGGGCCCGCCCTTCGCGGGGCTGTCCGTGCTGAGGGGGTCTTCGGTAGCGAGGGGTGATGGTGTCATCGGCGAGAGCGTCTCCGCGCTGTCGTCGAGCCCCGAGCTACGACGAGAGGCGTCGCGCGCCGACTCTTCACGCCCAGGCAGCCGCGCTCGCGGCTCGCATCGGAAACGGGCGTGAGAGGTCGTCGCCGCCGGCGAAGGCGAGAGCCCGAGCCGCTCGCAGGGCCGTGTTCTCCGGGCGACCGGAGAGCCCAGCCGGATTCGTAGGTCCTTCCGCCAAGGGGGGGCCTCGGGTCCGAGCGAGGTCCGTGACACGGCGGTCTCGTGCTCGCGGAGCGAGCAGGTGACAGAAGCGCCTCGAGCGCGCCAGCGTCTCTGCCTCGGGCCTCGCGTCCGGGGCCAGGAGCGTCGGTGTCGACGGTCCCATCTCCACGGTCACACGATTGGAGCTGGGCCGGCCAAGGCCACGTGCCGAGGTCTCGAGGTGCAGAAGGTGAGGGGAGCAGCTCGGCAGGCCGTCGGATCGGCCTGTCGCCAGAGCGGCTCCTCGGTGGCTGAGCGAGTGAGTGGCATCACTCGCAGGGCCGCCCGTTCGCGGGCTCTCGCTGCACCGCAGTGGCGAGGGTTCGGGAACGTCGCCAGGCGTGTCCTCCAGCCTCTTCGAGGCGAGGCCCACTCGGGCCACGGAGGCCGCCTCGGGGCTGGGCGAATCCGTCGCCGGTCCCGCCCGCAGAGGCTCGACCTCGGTCGAGGCTCGAACCGGGCGCACCCAGCGCATCCCGCGAGCACACGTCTCGATTCGTCGTTTGCAGATCGAAGCTCGAGGCATCGAGCCTGCTCCTGCGGAGGAGGAGGCTAGGAGAAGACCCACGCGCGGGCGCTCGACGAGAGCCCTTCGCCGCCGGTCGATCCGAACCCGATGGGTCGCCGCCGTTCTCTCAACCAAGTGAGCGGTGGAGACCGCGCGCCTTCACCGGCGCGTCGAGAGCAGAGATCAGGTGCATGAGCTTGCCTGGCGCCGGCCGACCCCGGTCGGCGCACGGAGGGCTCGCCGCTCGAGGAGGTCGTGAGACCCGAAAGAGGCGCGTCGGAGCGCGCCTCCCGAAGCCCTCGGGACGGAAGATTGCACCAGAGGTGAGCTGACGGCGCTGGCGCCCCAACGGGCGCTCGCGAATGGGGTCTCTGAGAGCGGTGGACCGAACCCTCTCATGCCTCGCGCCGCGCACGCTCCCCGAAGCTGCCCGAGTGAACAACGAAGGCACCTCCCCCCCGGCGGACGCGCGAACGGACCGCCCCGAGGAAGGAAACGACGACGATACCTGATGGCACCCACACGGGTGACCGGGTCCCCTCGATTGAAAGACATCGAGCGCGGTTCTTCCGAGCCGCAGGGACCCAGCGGACAACAGGCGCGCGGGCCGGGTCGAGAGACCCTCCCCGCGCGTTTTCTTTTTGTCGCGTGAGCGCCCGCTCGCCGGGCTCAGCGACGAAAGCGGCTCTGCCTCGCGGTCTTCGAGAGGCCCTTGCCCGTGAGCTCCATCAACAGATCGACATAGGAGAGCGACCGCTCGGCCTGGTCCCCTCGAACGTCGACGACGGAATCGCCGAGGAAGACCCCGACAGGTCCGGTGCTCTTCGCGCCCTCCCCGCGAAATGAGAAGAGGCGCTCCTCTTCGCCATCGTGGAGCGCCAGGTCGACGGTGAACCTCTCGAGCGCGTCATGGGCGTTGCCGAGCATGTCCCAGCTCGTGGTGAGCGACGCGTAGCGGTACTCGATGTGGGAGATGTCCGAAAACGGCACCTCGGTGACCCGCTCGATCAGCCAGAGATAGCGCCGCTTGATGATCACGGTGGAGGCCGCCGCGTCGACCACGACGGTCTTCTTCCAGAGGAAGAGCGAAAGGACCTGCAGGAACAGGTTGGTCCGCGCGGTGAGCACGCCGTCGTCGAACGCCACCTTCGGGTTGACCGCCGACAGCCGCGACGTGACCTGTACGAGGCTCATCCCGACCTGATCTAACATGGCGCTGTTCGCTCGCGGTCACGTCACCCGGGGGCGACGCCCCCACGTGCCCCACGTCAACACGCGCGCTCTCCGGTTCTTCGAGACCTTCGAGACTTCGAAGCAGGTCGATATCGACCAGCTGTTCGCCGGGATGTCCGTCACACGCCGCGACCTGACGGGGCCGCAGCGCTGGATCTCGTGGGACGACTTTGCCGAGATCTACGACCGCTTCGTCCGCACGCTCGGCCCCGCCGCCCTGGAGGCCGCGGGCGAGCAGATCATCGCGCCCGCGTATTTGGGGCCGTTCTTGAAGATCCTCGGCATCTTCAGCGACCCGATCGATCTTTACCGCGTAGGTCTGCGCTGGTTCGCGCCCACGATGTACCGGAGCCTGAGCTTCACCATCACGCAGGTGGGGGCGGGGCGGCTCGAGATCGTGGTCGAGATCCCGAGCGCGCACCGGCCGTCCGAAGCGTTCTTGCGGTCCGCGACCGGGGGCTTCCGAGCCCTGCCTCGCGCGCTGGGCAGCGCCGACGCCAGCGTGGAGGCGACGATCACCGGTCGCAGGGGGCGGTACCTCGTCACCGTGCCGCCCGCCAAGCGGGTGACGGCGACCTTGCGGCGAGCGCTCGCCGCGCTGCGCGGAGCCGACGCGGTGATCGACGAGCTCGCGGACCAGCAGGCGAAGATCGCCGCCAGTCACGAGGCGCTCGTCGCCACCGAGCTCGGCTTCCACAGCGCGCTCGAGGCGCTGCCCGTCGGGGTCGGCGTGCAGCGGGAGGGGCGCTGGCTGTACGTGAACTCCGCGATGGCTGGGCTGGTGGGTGTCCGCCCGGCCGAGCTTCTCGGCCACCCCGTCCTTGATCTCGTCGACGAGCACGACCGTCCTCGGGTCCAAGCGCTGATGTCGGTCGCTTCACTGGAGACAGCCGAGGTCCGGCTCGCGCTCGGCGACACGGAGACCTACGTCGAATGCGGCGCGACCGGGGGCATGGTCTTCAATGGGGAGCCAGCTGAGCTCTTCTTCGCCATCGATCTCACGGCGCGTCGCGCTGCGCAGCGGGCCGCAGCCAGGAGCGAAGGCATCACGAAGGCGTTCTTGGACGTGCTGCCCGATCTCGTGCTCCGGATCGACAGGAGCGGGGTCTTGCATGAGTTTCGGGCGGGGCGCGGTCACCCGGACGTCGCGTCCCTTCAGCCCTTCCTGGGCACCTCTGTGGTCCTCGTCGCCGAGGCGTTGAGCGGCGTCGCCAAATCGGTCATCGAGGGGGGCCTCGCGCGCCTCAGGGAGTCCCTCGACACGCGCCGCGAGCTCACCGTGCAGGTCACCGATCTGCCGATGCAAGTCGGCCATCACTACGACTGTCGCATCATCCCCGAGAGCGAGGACGAGGCGCTCGTGCTGGTCCGCGACGTCACCGACCAGCGCAAGCTCGAGCAGCAGCTGGCGGTCACCGAGCGCATGGCGACGCTGGGCATGGTGGCGGCGTCGGTCGCGCACGAGCTCAACAACCCGCTCACGTTCGTGGTCGGGAACCTCTCGCTGGCGCTCGAGGCCATCGAGGCTGGGCGGCTCGACGCGGCCGCGCTGCGCCAGAGCCTCACCGAGGCCCTGGAAGGGGCTGGCCGCGTGCGCACCATCGTCTCGGAGCTGCAGGTGTTCTCCCGGGCGTCTGCGCGGGAAGATCGCCAAGCGACGAACGTGCTCGCCGTCCTCGACTCGGCCCTCGCGATGACCCGCTCGGCGGTGCGTGAGAAGGCCCGCGTGGTGCGCGTCGTCGAGGCGGTGGTTCCGGTCGATATCGAGTCATCGCGGCTCCGGTCAGGTGTTGGTCAACCTGATCATGAACGCTGCGCAAGCCACGCCGGAGGGCGCCCCGGAGCGTCACGAGATCCGGGTCGTCGCGTCGGTGGGCGCGGACGGATGGCAACGGCTCACGGTCTCCGACGACGGTCCCGGCGTCCCCGAGGAGGCGCGCGGGCGCATCTTCGAGCCGTTCGTGACGACCAAAAGCGCGAGCGGAGGAACCGGCCTCGGCCTCGCGATCTGCCACCGGATCGTCACCGAGCGCGGCGGCACGATCCGCGTCGCAGAGGGTCAACGCCCCGGCGCTACGTTCGAGGTCCGCCTGCCGCCGAGCGAGCAGGCTCCGCGCAGGTCGGCGCCGGGCTCGTCGATGCCGGCGCCGGAGGGGGTCGTGCCGGCGCGCATCCTCGTCGTCGACGACGAGCCGCTCGTCGCTCGGGCGGTGCTTCGCATCCTCGAGCGTCACCAGACCGTCTGGGTGGCGACCGCCGAGCTCGCCATCGAGCGGCTCGCGTCCGAGCGCTTCGACCTGGTCTTGTGTGACCTCATGCTCGGAGGCAAGACCGGGCTCGACGTGCGCGCCGCAGCCGGGCCCGAGCAGCGCGATAGGTTCCTCTTCATTACGGGGGGCGCCCTGACCGAGTCGGCGCGGGATCTGCTCGCGAGCGAGCCGGAGCGCTTCGTGACGAAGCCCTTCACCCCGGTCGAGCTGAGGCGGCGCGTCGACGCGGCGCTCCTCGCGCGCCGAAGGCCCGCGTCTCCGCGCGAGTGAGATCCGCGCTCAGGGGGCGACCACGTCGGCCAGCGACATCTCGACGTGCATGCGCCGGCGCGCAGAGTCGGAGAACGGACGCGCGTGGTTCTTCCGCGCCGCCGCGTGCACGGGCGCGTCTGCGCGTAGGCCGAGACAGCGGCGGTAGTCGGCGAGCGCGTCCGAGCGGCGCCCGAGGACGTCCCGGGCGCGGCCGCGCCACAGGTGGAAGCTCGCGACGCGCTCCTCGTCCGGGTGACCCAGCCCGATGGCCCGCCCCAGCGCCGCGTCGGCCTGCGAAGTCGCGCCGTGCTCCAGGCACAAGAGCCCGGTGAGCGAGTGGTAGAGCGGCTGGCCAGCGTCGAGCTCCGCGGCGCGCGACAGGTGCGCGGCGGCGGCTTCAGCGTCGCTCCGATCGACGTACGCGAGGTAGGCTCGCCGGTACTCCTCGAACGCCTCGTCGCTGGCTCGTTCGCCGACCTCCGTCGTCGTGAAGGAGCCGTGCTCGGGGGCGTGACCCTCACGCTCGAGCGAGAAGGGCACGAACTCCCCGCGGCTGGTGGGCGCGTCGCCCGTGCCGAGCCACAACACGCCATCTTCTGGGCGAAACACGACCGAGGCGACCGTCATCACCATGGCGATCGACTCCCTCACTCGGCAGCTCGACGAGCCGCGATCAGCGAGGATCTTCGCCATTCCTCGCGCGTCGAGGTCGCCTTGGCCCACCAGCTCCTTCGCCCTCGCGTAGCGGCCCATGTTGTGGCGCCAATACGAGCCATAGAGGGCGATCTCGGTCGCTCCCAGCTCGGCGTCTTCGTACACGTTCGCGTACGAGTAGCTGCCGTCCGACGGGCCCCGGCGCAGCGCCACCTGGCGCTCGGGGCTCTCTTCGAACGACAAGACCTCCTGCCTGCGGCCGTCAGCGATGACGTACGTCCAGCAGCCGATCGACCTGTGCGACCTGAGGATCGCCTCGGCTTCGTCCAGGCTGCGCGCGCGTCGCATGACGACGTCGCCGACCACGCCGATCGGGGTGCCGCCGAGCCGCGTCCGGTCGGTGAACATGTGCTGGTGCACCGTGAGCGTCAGCCCGGCCTCGTTCATGGCGGTCACCCCGCCGAGGCCGACCCCGGCCGCCGTCACCGAGACGTAGCGCTGCCCCTCGGCCGGGCGGTGGAACACCAAGGCGGCGTTCTGCGCCCAGTTCTCCACGCCGTAGTAGTCGAGGTTTCGCGCGTGGTAGAGGCGGCCGTCTCTCGTCGAGCGACCCCAGGCGAGGGCGCTGGTGCAGCCGAGCCCGAGCGCGAGCCGGTGCGCCACGGCGGGCCCGGGGGCCTTGAGCTCATTGAGCCGCGCCGTGACCCACAGCAGCGAGTCCGGCATGGTGCAGCCACGGAGGAACTCCTCCTCCTCGAGCCCCGCTCCGCGGGCGATGCCGCGCGCCGTCTCGACGGCGAAGTCGGGCATCGTCGCGCGGACGCGGCTGCCCACGGCGCGCTGCAGCACGGCCGCGATGGGCCGAGACAGGGGGCCGAGGGGCTTGCCGAGCAGCTTCTCCACCATCTGGCGGTAGTAGGGGATGGGCCCGGTCGCGACCTCTCGCCTCAGCATCGAGCCGTGCTGCTCGCCCATCTCCCGGAACGAGCCGCGCACGCAGAGGACGTGGACGCCCGCGACGCGGTCGTACGAGGGGGACGCGCCCAGGGGCGCGCGGGTGTCGGCGCGGCCTGCGGCGGCGCCCGGATCGATGGACGAAAGCGACATCACTCGACCTCCTTCAAGATGCTGGAAAGCGGGGCCCCGCTCGCGAGCGCGGCGGACGCAAGGATCCGCGGTCGCGACCAGGCGTGGAACGTGGCGACCGCGCGGCGAGCGCCCTCGACGTCGCGACGCTCGATCACGTCGACGAGGATCGACAGCCCCTCGCGCTGCTCGCGGCTCGCGGGGCGCGTCGCCACGAGGCTGGCCTCGAGCTCGGAGACCACGCGCGCGTTGAAGGCGGCGAGCATCTCGTACATCGGGTTCCTCGTGGCGCGCGCGACGAGCAGGGGCAGCTTCTGCACCTCGCGGGAGTAGGCGGGGCCGTCATCGAGCAGGGCGCCGAGCCGATCGATCGCCGCGCGCATCGCCTTGAGGTCGGCGGCGGTGCGACGCTCGGCGGCGAGCGCGGTCATCTCCACGTCGAGCGTCCCGCGGACCTCGAGGAAGGCTCCGAGCGTGGACAGGTCGACGTGGCCGGGGCGCGGGAGCAGCATCGCCACCAGGACCTCGGGGCTCATGGAGTGCAGCGGCTCGAGCACGATGGTGCCGCGGCGCCGCACGGGTCGGACGAGGCGGTGGACCTCGAGGAGCTTGATCGCCTCGCGGACGACGCCACGGTTGACCCCGTATTGGGTCGCCAGCGCTTCCTCCTTCGGGAGGATGTCGCCGGGGGCGATCTCGCGCGAGGTCACCTTGCGCAGCAGGTCGCGCGCGACTTGGTCGGCCTTGCGCGACGGGGTGAGCTCGCCGTCGAGGCCTCTCGCCGTCCGCCCCGGCCGCTCGGCCGCTACCAGGGCGAGCTGGCCCTGGCCGCGGGCTGCCTTGGGGCGCGTGGGTTCGGCTGAGCGTCGCGGCGGCACGGGCTGGACAATAGGTCGTAGTTATTCTGTGTCAACCGATGAATGGTCTGCAGGCGCGCCAACGCGGGCCGCGCCCCGCGCTGCGACGCGCGCCGGGACGAGCGCTGATCAGGTGGGCTCGGGATCGGTCGGGCGCGAGAACTCGACCACGTCGACCGTGGACTCTTCGTCGAAGAAGGTCGTCGACGGAGCCGGCCCCCGCTGGGAGGCCGGGGCCTCCCCGGGCGGCGACGCGTCGGCGTGCAGGCGCGCGGCGAGCTCGAGCAGCGCGACATTCTCCGCGAGGGCGAGCCAGCCCAGCTCGGTCTCCGGCGTCGGCATCACCGAGCGCAGGCGGCGGACGCGGCCCGCCGCAGTCGCCGCGGCCCGCGCGGCCTCGCCGACGTGCCCCTCGCGCTCGAGGACCGCGGCGTGGACATAGTCGAGGGACGAGCGGCTCGTCGGCATGGCGCCGCGCGACGCCGCGACCGCCTTTCCGTAGTCGACGTGGCGCCTGGCTTGCTCGAGGTCCCCCGCGTCGAGCGCCAGGTGCGCGAGCAAGTCTGCGGCGTGAGCGACGTCGAAGGGGGAGACCTCGGAGGCGAGCACCGCGTGCGCGAGCTCGAGGCTACGCTCGCGGTCGCCCTGCAGGTACGCGGCGCGAGCCCCCAACATGGCCGCTCGATGTCGGACGACCAGGTCGCTCGAGCGGGAGAGGTCGTCGATGTGCAAGAGCGCCGCGTCGACGTCGCCCAGCCTGAGGTGCGCGCGCGCGATGACCTGCTGAGCCCAGACCTCGATGTACGGGACGGCGGCGGCGTGGGACAGCGCGCGCGTCGCCGCGGCCATGGCCCCTCGTGCATCTCCGCACTCGAGCAAGGACTGGGCGACGAAGAACGCTGCGCTCACGTCGAGCACGCGATCTTCCAGCTCCGAGCCGATGCGCGCCGCACGCAGGGCGGACTGCGCCGCCCGTCCGGGGTCGTCGCGGAGCAGCAGGTTGGCGTGCGAGCGCGCTGCCTCTCCCCACGCGGTGAACGAGGGGTCGCGCTGCCCTTCTTCGAGGCCGCCCTCGACGCGCTCTAGCACCTGTAGCGCCGTGTCCCGCTTGCCCGCCATGCCCAGCGCGACGACGAGGGTCATGATCGAGAACGCGTACGGGCCAGAGGGCTCGGGCGTCGAGCGGATCGCCTCGAGCGCGGCTGCGACCCGGCCGATGGTGTTCGCGTCGGCGTTCGAGAGGCTCGCGAACGTCTGGATGGCCGCGGCCCGAAACCACTCGAGCGTGCCCGGCGGGACGAGCGCCAGGGCCTTGTTGGAGGCGTCGGTCGCGGCGGTCCAGTCGCGCATCATCGCGTGCACCGAGCCCGCCAGCGCCTCGAGCAGCCCCCGGCGCCCCGGCGCGACGTGGGGACGCGCGCGCGCGATGAGCTCGAGCGCGTCCGGGAGGCTGCCGCCGCGCTGGGCCAGCTCGGCCGCGTGCAGCAGGTGCTCGGCCGCGTCGCTCGCTCTGCCCGCGCGCTCGAGGTGATCGGCGACCGCGAGCGGCTCGGCTCGGCCCTTGCGCTCGAGCCACGCTGCGGCGAGGCCGTGGGCGCGCGCCCGCTCGTCCTCGGGGATCGTCGCGTACGCGGCGTCGCGCAGCAGATCGTGCCGGAAGGTCCACTCGCTGCCCGGGGCGCTGAGCCCTGGGGACTCGAGCAGCTCCTCCTTCACGAGCGCCAAGCAGATCGGCGCGGAGCGGGCTGTCGCCCTCGTCGCCGAGCAGCTCGCGCAGGGCGTCCTCGCTGAACGTGCGCCCGAACACGCTGGCGGCGCGCAGCACCCGCCGCACGCGAGGGTCGAGCTGGCCCAGCCGAGACTGCAACACGGCGACCAGGGTCCAGCTGCGGCTCGCATCCGCCGCGATGGCCCCGCGCCGCGCTAGCTCCTCGAAGGAAAGGGGTTGCCCGCGGAGAGGCTCGACGACGCGCTCGACCGCCTCCGGCGTCGAGTGCACCCCGAGCAGGGCGCGGGCGAGCTGCTCGGAGGCCTTCCTTCCGAGCGGGCCGAGGCGCAGCTCTTGAGGCTGGAGCAGG
The DNA here is from genome assembly GCA_016719945.1 of Polyangiaceae bacterium. Taxonomy (GTDB): domain Bacteria; phylum Myxococcota_A; class Polyangia; order Polyangiales; family Polyangiaceae; genus Xiheicaenibacterium. The sequence continues at coordinate 130,691 of JADJYE010000041.1, forward strand.
TCGCGCAGCGCGGGGACGCGCTCGTGCACCTCCGGCCGGCCGGTCGCGACGACGAGCAGCGGCAGGTCGCGGCTCGCGCGCATCACCTCCCCGATCCACGCGAGGCTCGCGTTGTCGGCCCAGTGCAGGTCCTCGAGCGCGACGACGAGCAGCGAGCGGCTCGCCTCTCGCCGCAGCCACTCGACGAACGTGCGCCGGAGCCAGTCGGCGAGCATGCGCGGCTCGTTGCGCGCCGCGACGAGCTCCGGAACGACGTCGGCCTGCGCGCCGGGCTCGCACAGCTCGACGAGAAAATCGAGGGTGCGGGGCAGCTCGGCCTCAGCATACGTGGTCGCGAGCCGCCCCCGCAGGGCACCCTTGAGCGCCGTGGTCGCGGCGTCGTCGGGGAGCGCGCTCGCGTGACGGACGAGCTGCCTCGCGAGGGCGAGCGCCGAGCCCGCGCCGACGACCCTCGCTCGGGCGTAGAGCGACCGCGCGTCTCGCGCGTGGGCTCTGGACAGGAGCTTGTCGAGGACGCGCGACTTTCCGCTGCCAGCGTCCCCGACCAGGAGCACGGCGCGCGGCGCGGGCTCATCGACGAGCTCGTCGAGCTCGGCCTCGAGGTAGCGCACCTCTTTGTCGCGACCCACGAGCGGCGTGCGGTCGCCCCTGGGGGCGAGGCTGCCAGACGACGTCGTCGGCGCGACGAGGACCGCGCCGTCCTGGGAGCGCGCGATCTCGAAGCGACCCTGGAGCAGCCCGGCCGTGGCCTCGTCGAGCGCGATGCGACCCGGGGCCGTGCCCCGGGCGAGCAGGGTGTTGCAGCGATCGATGGCGGGGCCGACCATCATCGCGTCGCTCTCGGCGAGACCGGTCGCCACGGCGATGTGCGCGCTGGGGGCTGCGGCGCGCACCGCGAGCGCACACTCCGCCGCGCGGGCTGCCTCCTCGTCGGCGGTCGCGGCACGGCGGATAACGAAGAGGTACGCTCGATCGTCGAGGCGAAACACGCGCGCCTCGTGCGCGATCGCGGCGGCGATCGCCGCCTTCATGTCCCCTCCGCCGTCGGGGATCGTGACCAGGACGACGCCCACGAGGTGCTGCTCTCGGCGCGTCATCTGGGCCGGGGGGACCCCCCGCTGCTCGCTCGTCAGCACGGCGCTCCGCAGCGCCCTCAGCTCGCCGAGGATCGCGGACATGTCCGAGGGGCGCTGCTCGGGCGACTTCGCGAGCATGCGCCCGATGAGGCGGTCGACGCCCGATGGCACGTGCGCCGCGACCGCGCTCGGGCGCGGCGGATCGTCCGCGAGGATCTTCGCCATCACCGCGACGGCCGACGCGCCCGGGAAGGCCGGCGAGCCGGTCATCGATTCGAACAGCACGCACCCGAGCGCGAAGACGTCCACGCGAGCGTCGGTCGAGTTGGGGGAGGCGATCTGCTCGGGCGCCATGTAGCCGGCGGTGCCGATGAACTGCCCGGTGCCCGTGAGCCGCTGGGTCGAGGCCGTGAGCTGCGCGATCCCGAAGTCGATCAGCCGGACGTCGTCGGCGCTGCCGGCGCGGAGCACGACGTTGCTGGGCTTCACGTCACGGTGGACGATGCCGGCGGCGTGCGCCTCGGCGAGCCCCGCCGCGAGCTGCTCGGCCACGTTGAGCGCGGCCTCGAGGGGGAGCGGTCCGCCCTCGAGCATCTCGGCGAGCGTCCGGCCCTCGAGCCATTCCATCGCCAACCACAGCGCGGGCCCGTCTGCGCCTTGCGCGAGACGGCGCACGATGTTGCGGTGGCTGAGCCGCGAGAGCACCTTCGCCTCGCGCAGGAAGCGATCTGCGGCGCCTGGCGGCGCGATGTCGAGGACCTTCACCGCGACCGCCCCGCCGGCGGCCGTGTCGACGGCTCGATAGACCGACCCCATGCCGCCACGCCCTGCGAGGTGCTCGATCACGAACCGACCGCCGACGGTCTGCCCAGGCTGCATGAAGGCCCGGTACTCTACCTCGGGACAACCTGCGTGCCCGCGGTTTTTCCGCTCGCCTTGTTTCCACGCGAGCGACGTTCCGTGCTCGACTCGAGCAGATCCATGAGCCCCTCCGACGAGGAGCCCCCCGTCAACAGCATGCGGCCCCCCACGCGGGTCGCGCAGTACCTGCCCGGGGTCTACACGCTCAAGCGCTACGACCGCTCCTGGCTTCGCCACGATCTGCTCGCGGGCGTCGCGCTGACGGCGTTCATGATCCCGGTGGGGATGGGCTACGCGCAGGCGGCTGGGCTTCCCCCGATCACGGGGATGTACGCGACCATCTTCCCGCTCCTCGCCTACGCGCTGCTCGGCCCCTCGCGCATCATGGTGCTCGGACCGGACTCGTCGCTCGCCGCCGTGATCGCGGCCATCGTCCTGCCGCTCGCGGCGGGGGACGAGGCGCGCGCGGTCCCGCTCGCGGCGATGCTCTCCATCCTGACCGGCGTGGCCATCGCGGTCGCGGGGCTCTCGCGCGTCGGCTTCGTCACGGAGCTGCTCGGCCAATCCAGCTCGGCTACTTGACGGGCGTCGCGCTGCTCATCGTCGTCGGTCAGGTCCCCAAGCTGTGCGGGATATCCATCTCCGCCGACAGCGTCATCGAGCAGTCCATCGCGTTCGCGCGCGCCGTCGCGGCGGGGAGGGCGAACCTCCCGTCGATCGCGCTCGGGGGCGGGGCGATCGTGGTGATCGCGCTGGGGCGCCGGTTCGCGCCGCGAGCGCCGGGCTCGCTGATCGCGGTGGTGCTCGGCATCGTCGCCGTGCAGGTGCTCGGGCTCTCGAGCTGGGGCGTGAAGCTCGTAGGGGAGCTGCCGCAGGGCCTCCCGCGGCTCGGGCTCCCCGACGTCACGCTGCGGGAGGTGGGCGCGCTGGTGAGCGGCGCGGTGGGGATCGCCCTGGTCGCGGTCGCGGACACGACCGTCCTGTCGCAGTCGCTCGCAGCGAAGCAGGGGGACGAGGTCGATCCCGATCAGGAGCTGATCGCGCTCGGCGCCGCCAACGTCGCGTCTGGGTTCTTCGGCGGATTCGCCATCAGCGCGAGCTCCTCGAGGACGCCGGTCGCGATCGCGGCGGGCGCGAAGACGCAGCTGACGGGCGTGTTCGGCGCCGCGGCGGTCTTGGTCCTGATCGTCGCCGGACCGGGCCTGTTGCAGAGCCTGCCCCTGCCCGTGCTCTCGGGCGTCGTCTTGGTCGCGGCCTACGGCCTGGTCGACTTCCACGGCATTCGCCACCTCTTCTCCGCGAGCCGCTCCGAGTTCGCGCTGTGGCTCGTGGGCTTCTTGTCGGTGTCGTTCCTCGGCGTCCTCCAGGGGATCTTCCTCACCGTGCTGCTCTCGCTCGGCGATTTCGTGCGGCGCGCGTGGCGCCCCCACGACGCGGTGCTCGGGCGCGTGAGCGGGCTCAAGGGCTACCACGACATCAGCCGGCACCCCTCCTCCCGGCGCATCCCCGGCCTCGTGCTCTACCGCTTCGACGCGCCCCTCTTCTTCGCCAACGCGCGTCACTTTCGCGCGCGGGTGAGGGAGCTGTGTCGAATGGCGTCGTCCCCGGTGCGCTGGGTGGTCATCGCCGCCGAGCCGATCACCGACATCGACACCACGGCGGCGTCGGTGCTCGCGGATCTACACGATGACCTGAAGGAGCGCGGCGTCACGCTCGTGTTCGCCGAGCTGAAGGACCCCGTGAAGGACCGCCTGCGCGGGCACAAGTTGCTCGACGTGATCGGGGCGGACCATTTCTATCCGACGCTCGGGACGGCGGTCGACGGCTACGTCATGGCGACGGGCGTCGAGTGGGTCGACTGGGAAGAGGAGTCGAAGCGCGGGTGAGCGCCGCTACGGGCAGCTGTCGCTCGCCGGATCGGTCGCGGGCGGGCAGCCCGGGGTGTCTCCGCTCGGGTCCTCGAGCGGGCCGAACGTGATCGCGTCGGCCTCGAACCAGAGACCGAACGAGATCGAATCGCACAGCCCGGGGCCCGGTGGGCCGGCCCTGCCGTCGACGTATTCGCAGAGCCGGTCCTTGAAGATGCCATAGACGAAGTCGTCGGTGCACAAGGGAGGGCGAATGGCGCTGAGCGTCTCGAACACCTCTGCGAGCGCCCACAGGCCGCCGAGGGTCCCCTCCTCGAGTGCCCAATACGAGCCCTCTTTGACGAGATCGGCCGAGAAGATGGCGTACGTGAGCGAGAGCGAGAAGCCTCCCTCGAGCGACAGCGACAGTCGGTTCTGGTCACCCCCGGAGCCATCGAACACCCCGACGAGCCGCCCCGCGGAGACGTACGCGGTGGCGTTGAGCACGGTCGCGGCGTCGAGCGGATTGGTGAAGGTGTCGTAGGTGGGCAGGAGGGAGTCGGTCCTCACGGGCCAGGGCTCCACGCCCGTCCACTGGGGGGCCGACCCCAAGCCGTCCGTCGTGAAGAGCGACACCGTCACGTTGTCGTCGTCGGGCAGGCCGTTGTATCCCGAGACGCGGATGAGCATCGACCACTGACCGTTCGCGATGCGGTCGTTCATCGACGCCGTTCCGGCGGGGATCTGGTCGCCGAGGTCGCCGAAGCTCTCGATGACCTGCGCGAGAGCGTTGTCTCGACCTTGGTTGTGGCTGCTGCCGTCGGCGGCGGCGTCGCACAGCTTGGCGGCGTCCGCGTAGCTCGGGGGCTGGCAGTGGTCCTGCTCTGCGACGCAGTCCGTGCAGCAGGAGCAGACGCGATCGAGATCGAACCCGGGGCGGTTGTCGATGTCCTCCTCGCCGAGGTCTACGCGCCGGAGCGCGAACGCGAGGTCGAGCAGCTCATCGCCGCTGGTGGCGCCGGGCGCGTCCGGGTAGGTCGCGGTGTCGCATTGGCTGTCCCCGCCGGCCCCACCGCCGCCCGCTGCGGCCGCGCCACCTCCGCCGGTCGCGCCGGTCGCGCCGGCGCCGCCGCCGTCTTCGCGGTCGAAGCCCTGGAGGAAGCAGCCCGCGGCGAGCCACCCGAACAGCGCGACGCTGACGGCGGAGCGCATCAAAACCTCACCCGCGCGCCCGCGGACAGCGGACCCAGCAAAGCCTCGACCTTGGGGGGAGCGCCCCCCTCTTCGCCGCGCGAGCGAGACCAACCGACCAGCCCGCTGCCGGCGCCCGCGAGCACGACGCCGGCGATCAGGTGGACGCCCGAGGTCCAGCGCAGGGCGTCGTAGCGTGAGAGATCGTCGTACGCGTCGGGCGGGCAGACGTCGTTCGGGCAGCGGGTCACGAGCTCGTCGCGCAGCCCGATGGCCGGGATGCCCGTCGATGCGGCCACCACGAGCGCGGCGCCGCCGACGCCGACGCCGATCCAGCCGAGCACCTCGAGGATCGGCATCCCCTTGTCGGGTGGCGCGGTCGGCAGCGGGGCCGGCTGCGCGGCGGCGATCTCGAGGGTGCGCCGCTCACCCGCCGCCATGGACACGGTTCGCCTCGCTTGGATCCCGTCGCTCCGCTGCACCTCGACGACGTGCTCCCCTGGATCGAGGCGGAAGAAGGGCTCCTGAGGATCGATCTCGGGTCGACCGTCGATCGTCACCGAGACGTCCAGAGTCTTCGGTGGTGACACGACGATCGTGAGCTGGGGGATCCGCGGCTCGAGCGTCGCGAGCTCCTTCTTGGCGTCAGCGACCGCTTGCTTGTGCACGAAGGGAGCGTTCGGCCGCGCGGGCATCGAGAGCACCTTCTGGTACGCCGCGCGCGCCTCCACCCACCGTCCGAGCCGCTCGAGCGCGCGCGCACGGTGGAGGGCGATCGTCGGCAGCGGGACGAGCGCCTCGGCGCGGGCGAAGCGATCGACGGCGGTCGTGAGGTCTCCCTTGCCGACGAGCGCGAGCCCTTCGTCGGCGAGCGCCTTCGCCTCGAGGCGCGCGGCCTGGCTCGGCTGTGGAGCCGTGGGCTGCGCGCGGGCGACCCCTCCGAGCGTCGCCGCGAGGAGCGCGGCTCCGAGGAGGACCATGAGGCGCACGCAGACGATGATACGAGAAAACCCTGCCGCGATCAGAATCCCCACGGGTCACGCGACCTCTGGGGCTTCTTCACAGACGCAGGCGCCGAGGCCGACGTCTGCGCGGGGGTCGACGACGTGGCCACGGCGTTCGTCGCTGCGCTCGCGTTCGTCGCTGCGCTCGCGATGGCGAGCTCGGCGCCGTCGCTCGACGCCGCTCGAGGGGCGGCAGCCGCGGCCCGGAGGTCGCGGAGGCGGACGCTCCGGGGGCGGCGGCGGCCGTGGGGGCGCCTGCTCGCGGCGCGGGCGGCAGCACCACGACGGCCACCGCGACCACCGCAGCCGTCGCGGCCAGCGCTGAGCCTGCGACGAGCAGCGCCATGCGCGCGGGTCGCCCGGGCCGTGGCGGCGCGACGTCCTCGAGCAGGGCTCGCTCGAGCGCGTTGCCGAGCGTCAACGCGTCGGGGAACCGGAGCGCCGGGTCGCGAGCCAGGGCCACCTCGAGCCACGCACGAAAGGCGGGGGGCAGGGGTGAGTCACGGATGCGCTTGTCGAGGGCGCGGCCAGCGATCTCCACGAACAGCTCCGACATCGAGGTCGACTCGTACGGCAGCCGCCCCATCAGGCATTCGTACGCCATGATCGCGAGGGCCCACAGGTCGGCGTACGCGTCGACCGGCCGCGTCCCCAGGACCTGCTCACGGCTCAGGTAGGCAGGCGTCCCGACGACGATTCCTTCTTGGGTCCGGAGCGTTCCGTTCGTCTTGGCGATGCCGAAGTCGAGGACCTTGGCGACCGTGCCCGAGTCGGTCGTCGCGATGAAGACGTTCTGAGGCTTGAGGTCGCGGTGGATGATCCCTCGCGCGTGCGCCGCTGCCACGCCCTTGGTGATGTCCGCGAAGACGCGCGCGGTCTCTCGGGGCGACAGCCTGCGCTCTCGGGCGAGCCGCGCGTCGAGGGTCTCGCCCTCGAGCAGCTCCATCGCGATGTAGGCGAGCTCGTGGTCGCGACCGACGTCGAAGGCGCGCGTCACGTACGGGCTCTGGATGGTGGCCGCCGCGCGCGCCTCGACGAGCAGCCGCTGGAACGCCTCGTCCTGCACGGTGGGCACGTGCACGAGCTTGATCGCCACGTCGGCCTCGAGGGCCGCGTGGTGCCCGCGCCAGACCTCGCCCATGGCACCTCGGCCGATCAGGCGGACCAGCATGTAGCGGCCCCCGACGACGAGGCCCACCCGTCCGAGTGAGCGCTCGGCGGAGGGAAAGCTCGAGGTGGGGGTGGCGACCAGCGCCATCGACGATGTCGAGTGTAGCCGAATCGCGCCGCGCTCAACCTGCCAGGCCGTAGCGCTTCAGCTTGTCGAGGAAGGTCGCCCGCGAGAGGCCGAGGCGCCGCGCGGCCTCGGACTGGTTTCCGCCCCCGTCGGCGAGGGCTTGCGTCAGCAGCCTGCGCTCGAGGCGCTCCACTTGCTCGCGGAAGCCGCCGGAAGCGGCCTCCGCGGGCCTCTCGTCCAGGGCGCCCAGGTCGAGGGGACCCCCATCGGAGAGGGCGACCATGCGCGTCACCAGGTTCTCCAGCTCGCGGACATTGCCGGGGTAGGCGCGGCGCTCGAGTGCCCTCGCGAGCGCCTCGCTGAGCGTCACCCCCTCGAGCCCGAAGCGGTCCGCGGCCGCCCTCGCGAAGAGCTCCGCGAGCGGGGCGATGTCTTGGTGTCGCTCTCGGAGTGGGGGCATCTCGAGCTCGACGACGGCGAGGCGGTAGTAGAGGTCTTCGCGAAACCGCCCAAGGCGCGCCTCTGCCAGGAGATCGCGGTGGGTGCACGCGACGACGCGGACGTCGACCCGCGCGACCGACGGCGCGCCGACCGCCTGGATCTCACCCGCCTGCAGCGCGCGCAAGAGCTTCGGCTGCAGGCGCGGAGGGAGCTCGCCGACCTCGTCGAGGACGAGCGTGCCCTCGTGCGCTTGCGCGAAGTACCCCCGACGCGCGCCGGTCGCGCCGGTAAAGGCGCCGCGCGCGTGACCGAAGAGCTCGCTCTCTGCGAGCTCCTCCGAGATCGCGGCGCAGTTGAAGCGGACGAACGGCCCGCGCGCGCGTGGCCCCGCCGAGTGCAGCAGCGCGGCGAGCAGCTCCTTGCCCGTCCCCGTCTCTCCGCGCACGAGGACCGGCACGTCGCGCGGTCCTACCCTGAGCGCTCGGTCGACCACGCGACGAAAGGCCGGAGCTCTGCCGACGAACGGCCGACCGAGCGCGTCCTGAGCGGCGGCCCGGCGAGCCTCGCCTTTCCACGACGCCACCTGCAGCGCGCGCGTGATCGTCTCCTCGAGCTCGGCGACGTCGAACGGCTTCGGTAGGTAGTCGAAGGCCCCCTGACGCATCACGCGCGCTGCCGTGCGCTCGCTGCCCCGAGCCGTGAGCAGCACGACGGGAAGCTCGGGTCTCGCGCCGCGCAGGTGCTCGAGCAGCTCGAGCCCATCGCCCTCGGGCATCGCGAGATCGGTCACCACGAGGTCGACGTCGTCGTCCAGCCGCTCGAGCGCCTCGTGCCCTCCGCGTGCGGTCCTCGCCTCGTGGCCCAGCTCCTCCACGATTTCGCGGAGGGTGAAGAGCACCGACGGCTCGTCGTCCACCAACAGCACCGTCGCCACTACGTCCTCCCCTCCACGGCTGCCGGGAGCTCGATCGTCACGCGAGTGCCTGCCTGTTCGGAGCTCTCGAACGAGAGCGCGCCGCCGTGCTGGCGCACGATCCCGGTCGCGATCAGCACGCCGAGCCCGGTCCCGCCCTCCGAGCGCGAGGCGTAGGGCTCCCCCAGACGGCCGGCGAGATCCTTCGCGACGCCGACCCCATCGTCCCGCACCACGAGACGGAGCCCGCCATCGAGCCGCTCGATCTCGAGCTCGAGGTGCCCCCCGCCTGGCATGGCGTCCATGGCGTTGAGCGCGAGGTTCAGGACCGCGTCGCGCATGCGCCGCGGATCGAGCTTCTCGACGACCGACTCTCCGCGGACCGAGACCACGACGCCTCGGCTGGCCGCCCTCGCCTCCACGAGCGCAGACACCTCTTCGAGCAGAGAGCGGACGTCCACGTCCTGCCGCCGCAGCTCCGTCACCGGCTTCGTGAAGCTCAGGTAGCCACGGAGGGCGTCGAGGACCCGATCGACCTCGGCCTCGACCACGGCGAGCCGCTCCGCTTGCTTACGATCGTCCGTCTTCCGGGCGACGAGCTGGACGAGCCCGCGCACGGCGGTGAGGGGGTTCTTCAGCTCGTGCGCGACGTGCGCGCCGAGCTGCTCGACGGTCGCGGCTCGCTGATCGGCCTCGGCGAGCGCGTCCTCGCGCATGCGCTCGAGCTCGGCGGCGACGCCCGCGTACGCGTCGACGAGCCCGATGACGCCGACGCCCAGCAGCGCCAGCGACACGCAGGTGCTGATGGCGAGCATGGCGGCGCCCCACGGGGGCTCGATCAGCGGCAGTCCCGGCAGGGGGCCGACGGAGGTCACGACGAGCACGAGCCCCGCCGCGACCGCCAGCAGCTCGAAGCTCTGGCGCGAACGTCCAAAGGCCGCCAGCCCGACGACGGCGGGCGCGAAGAACAGCGGGAGAAACGGGCTCGCGATGCCGCCGCTCACGAGCGCGCCGGTCGCCAGGCCCAGCAGCGTCAACGCGAGCGATGCCCACAGCCACCGCTCGGTGAGGCGGTGGCGACGGAGCCACCACGCTTCGGCGAAGAAGGAAGAGACGGCGAGCCCAAAGACCGCGACGACGGCGAGCCGCTGCTCCGCGGAGGCCCCGGACAACGCGAGGCAGGCGCCATTGCACGCAGCCCCTACCAGGACGATCCGCGGACGGAGCGTCAGGAAGCGCTGCGCCACCGACAGGCGCTCGCTCGCGCGTAAGAGCTCGTAGCTCGAGGGCATGGTTGGGTCGGCAGCACACGTCGTGCCGAGTGGCGGGGTCTGCCACGGGCATCGTATCGCGCGCGCCGCGCCGCGTGGCTCCGCTGTGCCGACGCCGGCGCCTGCCGGAAAGCCGACAGCTGCCGGAGGACCGGCGGAGAGTGGCCCGACGAGACGACCCGGTGGTGGCGGTTCTGTGCTGAGAGCGACGCTCCGTAGGGCTGGCACGCCCGGTGCGAAGGGATCGAGCGAAGGCCCCACCCGGGTCGAGGAGATGAACATGCCCCAGGCCTCCCTGCTCGTGACCATCGGCATCGCGGCGCTCGCCGTGGTCGTCCCTGCGCTCGTCTTGGCCGGCGTCTACGCAGCCTCGCCGAGCGCCTCGCGCGCCACGGCGACCCGTGCGCTCGCTGCCGCGATGGTGCTGCTCCTGGGGGGGACGTTCGCGCTCGCCCGCGCCGGCTTCTACGCCGACGTCGACGCCAGGCCACCCCGAATGCTGTTCGTCCTCGCGCCCGTGTTGCTCCTACCTCTCGCGCTCGGGCTGTCGAGCATCGGCGCGCGACTCGCAGACCGCCTCCCGCTCGCGGCGCTGGTGGGCTTCCACGCGTTTCGCCTCCCCTTGGAGCTCGTCATGCACCAGGCCGCGCTGGAGGGGACGATGCCGGTGCAGATGAGCTACTCGGGCTGGAACTTCGATATCGTCACGGGGGGCCTCGCCGCCGTCGTCGCGGTGCTCGCCGCGCGAGGCGCGGCGCCTCGCTGGCTCGTCGTCGCGTTCTCTACGATCGGGACCGCCCTGCTGGTGACCATCGTCACCATCGCCGTGCTCTCATTGCCGGCCGTCCGAGCGTTCGGCTCCGAGCCGGAGCGGGTCAACACATGGGTCGCCCACGCGCCCTTCGTGTGGCTGCCGTCCTCGCTGGTGTCGTGCGCGATCCTCGGCCACGTGGTGCTCTGGCGGAGGCTCGTCCGAGGGACGGTCACCCTCCTTGAGACCGCCGCTCTGCCCCCTCACGCAGCGAGCGGGGCTGGGGGGTGAGGCTGCCGCCCCAGCGCCGCCGACCGGCGCGACGGCGCCATGCCCAGCGCGCTGCTCGCGAGAGGTCACTCCGGGAACACGAAGTCTCGCACGACGGCCATGTGCTGCATCGAAGCGGCGCCGCTGTCGCCAAGGAGCGCGGGGGCGATCTCGGCCAGCGGGTCGTATACGCGCGTGTCGATCACGGCGCCGTCGTCGAACGACGATCCGCCGATGACGACCTGCACTTCCAGCGCGTCGAGCTCGGCATCGGCGAGCACCCAGTCGTAGGGCTTGGTGCGGCCCTGGTTCGTGTGCTCATTGGCGTCTTGATCGGCAGGGTAGGGGGCCGCGACGTCGAACATGACCCCCAGCGTGGTGAGCGCGGGCTCGGTCCGCACGTCGGTGTTGAAGTCACCGCCAACGACCACGTAGTCGTCCGCGGGCACGTTGCTCTCGATCAGCGCGAGCAGCGCCTGGGCCTCGGTGTCGCGGTTCGTCGGGCTGCTCGTGAGCAGGTGGACGCTGATCGCGGTGAGGTCCTTCGGCCCCGGGACGTCGATGCGCGCCCACACGAAGGTACGGTTCGAAACCAGGGGGTCGTCCCAGCTGCCGGCGTCGAGGATGGGGAACCGGCTGATGACGGCGTTCGGGAGGGCCGCGGCCGGGCCTCGCTCGAGCGTGCACTCGGCGCCGCAGACCTGCGTCGTGAACGACAGCAGATCCGCGGCGTCGTTCTGCAGGTAGTTGAGCTCTTGAACGAGGAGGATGTCCGCGTCGATGCCCTGCAGGATGCGGATGCCGTGGCCAGGATCGTACGATTGAAAGTTGCCGCTCGTGAGGTTCGCCGCGACCACTCGGATCGAGCCATCGATCGGGATCGCCCCGCCGCCTTCGCCGCCGGTACCGCCCGCGCCGCCGGTACCGCCGGTACCGCCCGCGCCGCCCGCGCCGCCGGTGCCGCCTTCGCCGCCTTCGCCACCGGTGCCTCCGGCGCCCCCACCGCCGAGAGCGCTCCCGCCGCCGCCTTCGCCGCCAGCGCCGCCCACGATCGTGGTGGCGCCTTCGCCTCCGCCGCCGGTCGTCGGGGTTGCGCCCTCACCCCCTCCGCCCGAGCTGGCTCCGCCTCCGCCCGCGTGGGGGATCACCGGCTCGTCGGGGCAGGCGGTGATCGCCAGCGCGAGCGCAGCGAGGGTCAGACGTCTCCTCACGCTGGACAGGCAAGCACGCTGGCACGACCGGCGTCAAACCGATCGGCCCGGTGGCCTCTCAGGCGACAGGGACGCGCGGCACGCGCCAGATGCGCTCGGCGTATTCGGCGATCGAGCGATCGGAGCTGAAGCGACCCATGCTCGCGGCGTTGAGGATCGACATGCGGGTCCACAGCCCGGGGTCGCGGTACGCGCGCTCGACCGCCTCTTGGCACTCGATGTACGCGCGAAAATCGGCGAGCACGAAGAAGGGATCTTTGTGTCGGAGGTCATCGAGGAGGGGCCCGAACAGCCCTGGCTCGCGCGGTGAAGCGTGACCGTCTTCGATCTGGTCGAGCAGCTCGACGAGCCCAGGGTCCTTTTGGAGCACCGCGCCGGGGTGATAGCCCTCGGCCTGCCAGCGGGCGACCTCGTCGGCGGTGAGGCCGAACAGGAAGAAGCTCTCGGCGCCGACCGCGTCGCGAATCTCGACGTTGGCTCCGTCGAGCGTGCCGATGGTCAGCGCGCCGTTCATGGCGAACTTCATGTTGCCCGTGCCCGACGCCTCTCGGCCGGCCGTCGAGATCTGCTCGGACAGCTCCGCGGCTGGGTAGATCCGCTGCGCGCTCTTCACGTTGAAGTCCGGGACGAACACTACCTTCAGCACCCGACGCGCCACCGGATCGGCCTCGATGGCGTCCGCGATCCCGTGGATGAGGCGGATGATGAGCTTCGCCATGTGATAGGCGGGCGCGGCCTTTCCGGCGAACAGGATCGTGCGCGGCACCACGCTGGTGTCCCCCCGCCGGACGCGGCTCAGCAGCCACAGCGCGTGCAGGGCGTTGAGGTGCTGGCGCTTGTACTCGTGGATGCGCTTGCACTGCGCGTCGAGCATGCTCGACGGATCGAGGGACAGGCCCCACTGAGAGGTGAGCCACTTCGAAAGCTCGGCCTTGTTGTCGTGCTTGATCTTGCTCCACCGCTCGCGGAACGCCGCGTCGTCCGCGTGGCTGGCGAGCTCCTTCAGCCGCTCGCCTTCGCGCAGCCAGCCCGGACCGATCGCCTCGCTGATGAGCGCCGCCAAGGCCGGGTTGGAGAGCGCGACGAAGCGCCGCGGCGTGACGCCGTTCGTCACGTTCGTGAACTTCTCGGGGGTCATTTCGGCGAAGTCGCGGAGCACGGTCTCACGCAGCAGGCGCGAGTGCAGCTCCGCCACCCCGTTCACCTTGTGCGCCGCGACCGTCGCGAGGTTCGCCATTCGGACGTGCTTCTCCCCGCGCTCGTCGATCAGGCTCATGCGCCGAAGCCGGGCCGCATCGCCCGGGAACCTGGAGCGCACCTCGTCGAGGAAGCGGCGATTGATCTCGAAGACGATCTCGGTGTGGCGCGGGAGCAGGCGCGAAAATAGCGGCAGCGGCCAGATCTCGAGCGCCTCGGACATGAGGGTGTGGTTGGTGTAGGCGACGGCCTTCGTCGTGATGGCCCACGCCTGGTCCCAGGCGAGCCCGTGCACGTCGATCAACAGGCGCATGAGCTCGACGACGGCGAGCGACGGGTGCGTGTCGTTGAGCTGGACGCAGAACTTGTCGGCGAACTTGTCGATGGTGGTGCGCTGGAGCAAGAGCCGGATGCAGTCTTGCAGCGCGCACGAGACGAAGAAGTACTCCTGCTCGAGCCGCAGCTGCTTGCCGGCGGGGCTCGCGTCGTTCGGGTACAGGACCTTCGTGATGTTCTCGCTCTGGATCTTCTGCTCGACCGCGCGCCAGTACTCCCCGATCTGGAACGCCTCGAGGTCGAACTCCTCCGCGGCCACCGCCGTCCACAGGCGGAGGAAGTTGGCGTTGCTGGTGGCGTAGCCGAGCACCGGCGTGTCGTAGGGCACCCCCTTGACGATCCGCTCGGGGACCCAGCGGACGCTGAATCGTCCCTGGGCGTCGGTCGCGGCCTCCGTGCGACCCCCGAAGCCCACCGGGTGCTCGATCTCGTAGCGGCGGATCTCCCAGGGGTTGCCGAGGCGCAGCCAGCGATCGGTCCGCTCGACCTGCCAGCCGCCTCGGATCTCCTGGTCGAAGATGCCGAACTCGTAGCGGATGCCGTGGCCGATGGCGGGGATGTCGAGCGTCGCGAGCGAGTCCATGTAGCAAGCCGCGAGGCGACCCAGGCCCCCGTTCCCGAGGCCCGGCTCCTCTTCGTGCTCGATCAGCTCGTCGAGGCTCATCCCGAGGGAGGCGAGCGCGGCTCGGAGCTGTTCGGTCATCCCCAGGTTGAGGAGGTTGTGCGCGAGCTGTGGCCCCATCAGATACTCGGCCGAGAGGTAGATCACCGTGCGGTGCTCGCCCTCGAGGTAGCTGCGCGCCGAGCGGATCCAGCGGTTGAGCAGCCGATCTCGGACCAAATACGCAGCCGCGAGGTAGTGATCGTTTCGAGTGGCGACCCCAGGGAACTTCGCGAGCGTGAAGTACAGCTTCTCGACGAAGCCTTCCCGCAGCGCCTCGAGGTCACCCTTCGGATCGACGTCGATACCCCGCAGTGAGCTCGGTGTGTCCGACATGTGCGCGGGTCGGAGCAGAGCACATGCCACGCGGCCCTGCCTACCGTGATAACTTCAGCCGCAGATGGGCAGCTCCTCGCTCTTCGCAGCGCGCCTCTTGTTCCTGGCCACCTCTGTCGCCTTGGCGGCGTGCAGCCTCGACGCCGACGGCGTCGAGGCCTCGATCCGCGGAGAGCTCACCGACAAAGGCGTCGACGTGAAGTCGGTCACCTGCCCGGACGGGCGCCCGCGCAAGGCTGGCGACACGTTCGATTGTGAGGGCGAGACCGCGTCGGGACAGCCGTTCACCGTGAAGGTGACCCAGACCGAGGGGGGGACGGTGAAGTGGACCCTCGTCGGCCGCGTGTTCGACACCGAGAGCTGGTCACGGGAGCTCGGGCTGCGCATGGGGCTGCAGCTCGACTGCGGCAAGCAGAAGCTGATCGCGGTCAAGGGCACGAAGATCGTGTGCAGCTGGGCGGGGAAGTCGACCGAGCTGGTCTTCTCGGACGACGAGGGGAACATCGACGCCGACTTCAAGAAGTCCTTTCAGCTCGAGTAAACCACCATGCTTCGATGTTCGCCGACCGTCGTTCTGCTGCTGTCGATCTCGTGCGCCGCGGGCGTCGACGACGACGCCTCCACCTCGACCACCGGGGGCAGCGTCCCGTGGACCACGTCGACGGGGGGCTCCGAGCAAGGCGGCGCGGGGGGCGCACCGACGAGCGGAGGCGCGGGCGGTCAGCTCACTGTCGGGGGCGCGGGTGGGGGAGGGGGAGAAGGTGGCGCGCCGTCGACGACCTCCTCGGGGGGCGAGGGCGGGCTCGGGACCGGCGGCGCAGGGGGTGAGGGGGGCGCGGGCGGCGCGCCGTCACCCACCGGGCAAGCCGTGTTCGTAGCGCTTGGCAGCGCCAACGTGACAGCGGGGAGCTTCACGGAGCCTGCCGGCTGGATCAACGAGACGAGCGCGATCACCGCCTCGGCGCGCCCCGGCGTCGCCATGCGCGGACCTGACGACGCGTTCGCGATGCTGCGCACGGGCGCAGCGGGGGATCTCGCGTACATGAGGCTCGACGGGTCCGGGTGGAGCGCGCCCGCCAGCGTCGGCGCTGGGGTGACCACGCGAGCCACGCCCGGGGTCGCGGCGGGCGCGAGCGAGTTCGTGGCCGTCTTCCACGGAGACGACTTCAAGCACTACTTCGCGGCGTTCAACGTCGGCTTCAACCCGCAGGCCCAGCCGGTCGGCAACCCTCAGAGCTTCGGCCCCGCGCCCGCCTCGATCGCGCTCGACGGGGTCAACCCGATCATCGTGTTCGCCGGCGACGACGGCAATGTGTACGACCAGTCGCGCGTCGGGGGCGTGTGGCAGGCCGCGGCTGGCCACGGCGTGACCGGCGTCGACGAGACCCCCGCGATCGTCGCGCTCGACGCCGGCGCCGACCTGCTCGTGGTGTTCAACCGAACGAACACGATCGTCTCCTTCATGACCCGCTCCGGGAGCAACTGGTCGACCCCGGCCGATATCGCGAACGCCCTCACGAACGAGCCCGTCGATATCGCGGCGCTGCCCGGCGGGCGCGCGGTGCTGGCGTTCCGGGGGACGAACGGGAAGGCCTACGCGTCGGTGTACGATCCCGGCGGAGCGCCTGTCTGGTCGAGCCCTGCCGCGATCGACGGCCCCGGAGGTGACACGACGTCCACCCCGGCGGTCGCGCCGGGCATCGGAGGCGCCGACGCGGAGCTCCTGTACGTCGCCTCGGGCGTGGGGGACGTGCGCCACAGCCGCCTGCAAGGCGCCACCTGGAGCGCTTCGGTCAGCGCCGGCGGGACCGGCATGACGGCCGTCGCGGCGGCCTCGGCACCCTGAAAAAGGCCGCTACGGAGCAGGCGCCGCTTGACAGCGGTGCCCATTCGGGAAGGATTCCGCCCATGAAGGTTCGTCCGAGCTCATGGTTGATGGCTGCGCTCTTCCTGGCTGCATGTCCCAAGGAGGAGACCGCGAAGGATGAGGAGACCACCGAGAAGGCGACGTCGTCGACCTCGACCCCGACGTCGACGTCGACCACGGCGAGCGGTCCCGCTCCCACGACGACCGGCGCCCCCGCTACCAACCCGACGGCGGCGACGACCGAGTCGGCCACGAAGCCGGCCGGCATCGAGGCGCGCGTGAAGGCCGAGGTCGACAACAAGCCGGATGGCGTCACCGACGGCACGGCGGTCTCTGCGGCCGCCGCGAAGGCCGCGGTGATGGCGCCCAAGGGTTGGAACGTCGCCAAGGGCGACGTCACGGTCGCGAAGGCAGGCGACGAGAAGGCGCGCCTCGCGATCGCAGGGTTCGGCGCCGAAGGTCCGGATCAGCGCATCGCCGCCGCCGCTCAGGCAGCCGACCTGAAGAACTGCCAGTGGTCGACCCCGCCCGACACGGCGACCGTCGGCAAAGACAAGCTCACCGCGAGCGTCGCTGACGGCGTGTGCACGCGCGGCACGGCCCAGGTGAAGGCCGCGATGATGGCCACCGAGGGCCTGCTCGTCATCGGCTCGTGGGACGACGGCGGGGACATGGCCGGGGTGTTCAACGCCTTCCGCTCCGTGAAGAAGGCGACTGTCAGCGACGGGATCGCCGCGTGTTGCGCCGCCCTCCGCCAGAACGCGAAGAGCGCGCCTCCTCAGCAGGCGGGCATCTACCTCATGGCCGCCGGTGCCTGCGACAACGCTCGCAAGAACCCGGACACCGCCGCGGCGCTGCGCGCCGTCCGCGGCGCCCTCGCGGGCGCCAACGCCCCCGCCTCCTGCAAGTAGTCGCTAACCCGAAGGGCAGCGAACTTCGAGCCAGAACCTCCTCGGCTCGGAGCTCGCTGCGGGAGGGGCGGCGCGGAGCACCGGGTACGGTTCCCCGTCGCCGCTCGCCTCGCGCGCTGCGTCGTGGAGCGCGGCCCAGCTCGAGCTGTGGACCTGGACCCCGCGCGACTCCAGGTCCTCGAACGCGAGCGTCGCCTCCACGAGGGCCTGCGCGTCGCTGCTCGTCTCGAAGAGCCAGAGCGAGGCCGGCAGGGGGGCGCCCTTGCTGTGCGCGCGGTACTCGATCTCCCTCGAGGGCGTTGCAATAGACCCAGTCGGTGTGGACCACCACGCTCTGCTCCGCGTCGGGGACGGGAGCCGGTGTCCTCATCAACACGCGACCCGTCCACGGCGTGATGCGCTCGAGCAGCTCCTCGTCGCACGGCGGGGGCGGCGGGCGCGCGACCACGCGAGGCTCGGTGATCGGCGCCGACGCTTGACGCGGCACGTCGCGAGCGGCGCAGGCAACGAGGCAAGCCGCCGCGACCGCGAACGTGGAGGCTCGACCCATCGGGCAGGTTCGACCACGGCCGCGCGAAAAAGTTTATAGCCGCGCAAAGAAAAACTGCGAAGCGCGCTTCGCTCGCGTGAAGACAGCTCACACTTCGCCAGCGCAGCTGCGGGACAGCGACCGTCGAATGGAGCTGGCCCGCGACCTGCTTGAGCCGGCGTGTCCCCCTTCCACGGAGGCACCGCTTGACGCTCTTGCTTGTCCTCGTCGTGATCGCCCTCTTCCTCTGGTCGTCCCACCACGCGTCCCGGATCGATCGGCTCTCCAGCGCGCTCACGGTCAGCGAGCACGCGCTCGCTCGCTTGACGCAGCGCATCTGGCTGCTGGAACAAGGCGGCGGCGCTGTCCGAGCCGCGGGCACGGCGTCGCCGTTCCGCATCACCGGCGCGAGGGTCGAGCCGTCTCTTGGGGTCGCTGAGCTCGCCCCCCGCCCGCTCCGCGAGGTGCCCGCCAGCGAGCCGTCCCCGTCCGAGCCCGAGGTGGTCGAGCCCGACGTGGGGACCTCCCCTCTCGCCGCTCCCCCGCCCACGTCCGCCCCCATCGAGTGGGAGAAGTGGCTCGGCGTCCGCGGGGCCGCGGCGACCGGCGCGGTGATCCTCGTCGTCGCGCTGCTCTACTTCCTCCGCTACTCGATCGAGTCTGGCTTCCTCACGCCGCCCCTGCGCGTGTGGCTCGGCGGGCTCGCCAGCGCCCTGTCGGTCGGGTGCGCGCATGGCTGGGTGCGCGCTCGCCACGCGACGCTCGCGAGCTGGATGACGGGCGCCGGCGTCGCCGGGCTCTACGCGACCCTCTGGTCGGCTGTCCACGTCGTCGGTCTGCTGGGGCCGGCCCTGGCCTTTGCGCTCTCGATCGGCGTGACCGGGCTGTGCATCGCCCTCGCGCTGCGCCTCGCTTCGTTGCCGGTCGCGCTGCTCGGGATCTTGGGCGGCTTCGCCGCCCCGCTGGCGTTGGAGGTGCACGCGGCGGCCCCGCTCGCGCTCCTCGCGTACCTGCTCGTGCTCGATCTCGCGGCAGCGACGCTCGCGCTTGTGCGCCGCTGGTGGTCTCTCGTGCTCTACGCGATGGTCGCCACCGCCGCCTACCACGTCGCGTGGACGGCCTCGCTCGGGCCCTCCGCGTCGGCGCAGATCGCCGTCGTGGTGCTGTTCGCGGCGGTGTTCGGCGCGCTGCCGGCGCTCGCCCCCGGCGCCTCGCGCGCCGAGCCGCCGCCCGCTGTGGCCGTCTTGTCGACCTACGCCTCGTTGCTCCTGTCGTTCGCGTTCGCGGCGCTCCTCGGGCTCGCGGCTGGCACCGGAGCGGGCGCCGTCGTGGCGCTCGTCGTGGCGCTCTCGCTCTTGGCCATGGTCCTCGCGGAGCGGCTCGAACGACCCGGCATGAGGGTCGTCGCGGTGCTCGGAGCGTTGGTCGCCTCGCTCGCGTGGCTCGGGTCCCATCAGCACGCCGCCGGGCCGCTGTCGTATGTCGCGCTCGCCTTCGCAGGGTTCGCGCCGGCCGCAGCGGCGACCGCGCTGCGACCGTCCCGCGCCGGGGCCATCGGCGTCGGCGCCAGCGCCGCGAGCGCGGCCCTCGTGCTCATCCTTGGCTCGACGCGATCCGTCGCCGTCGCGCTGTGGGTCCCGTCTCTCCTCGCGATCGCGGCCGGCGCCGTGATCGCCGCGCGCGCCTGTGACGTCCCTCGGCTCGAGCGCGCGTCCGTCACCAGCCTGGGGGTCGCCTGCGCGCTCGTCTCGTTCGGCGCGCTCGCGCAACGGGCGGGGCTCGGCTCACTCTCGGTCGTCTGGGTCGGCGCGGCGTGTGCGTTCGGGGCCGCGCTCCTCGCGAGCCGCGGCGAGCGGACCGCAAGGGAGCCGAGCGACGCGCTGCGAGCCGGCGCTGCGAGCGGCGCGCTGGTGATGCTCGGCGCGGTCGCCCTCGCGGCGCCGCATGTGGGCCTCGGGCCCGCGGCGGGGGCGCTGGGCGTCTTCTCCGCGCTCGCGTGGGCGGCCGCCGGTCCCTCGCCGCACAGCTACCCTCTCGCGGCGGCGCTCGCGGCCGCGGGGCTGGCCGCTGCACAGCTGGGGGCCGCGCCGGCAGGCTCCACGGCGTACGTGGCGCTGCTCGTCGTCTTCGGGGGCGCGCTCGCGTCCGCTCCGGTCGTGAGCGGCCGCGCTCGCCCATCGACGCCGCCGTGCCAGATCGTGGTGCTGTCGGCGTTCGGCCTGTCGGCCTTGGCGCTCGGCACCTCGCAGGCCCACCTCTCGGCCAGCGCGGCCGTCGCCTCGACCGCCGCGCTCCTTCTGCTGGTCGTGGCCGAGCGAACCCCAGCGCGCGCCGCCGCAGGCCTGACGCTCGGCCCGTTCGCGCTGACGATGGGCCTCGCGGCTGCCGTCGTGGGGCTCGACGGCGCCAGCCGGCTGGTGGCCATCGGCGCGCTCGGCCTGCTCGCGATCGCGCTCGACCGGGCGCTCTCGCAGCGAGCCGTCGCGGTCGGCGGCGCGTCGCTGCTCGCGCTCGCATCGGCGCTCGCGCTCGAGCCTCGCCTGCTGAGCGGGCGGCCGCGGGGTGAGGTCGCGCTCCTGAACGGCGTGACGCTGACGTACCTCGCGCCCGTCGCGCTGGCCTGGGCAGCGCACCTCGTGACGCGCCGCGCGGCGATCCGATCTCTCGCCGGAGGGCTCGCGCTCGCTGCCGGGTTCGTGCTCGCGAACGTGTGTGTGCTCGACCTGTTCGCGGTCGGTCAGGTGCTCTCGCTCCGAGGCGCGTCGCAGGCCCGCGATCTCGCGATGAGCATGGTCTGGGCCGTCTACGCGGTCGCGCTCCTCGCGCTCGGCCTCAAAAGGGACAAGAGCGCGCTTCGCTGGACGAGCCTGTCCTTGTGCTTGCTGACCGCCGGCAAGGTGTTCCTCTTCGACCTGAACAACCTGCGCGATCTCCACCGCGTCGCCGCGCTGGTGGGCCTGGCCGCGTCGCTGCTCGCGATCTCGGTCTCGTACCAGCGCTTCGTGATGCGCCGGCCCGCTGCCGCGCGCTGAGGCGCGCGGCGCGGCCGACCGGGCTCAGCCCTTCTGCGTCATCATCTTCAGGATCGGCTCGGCCTCCTTCATGCAGCGCAGGAAGCTCGGGCGCTCGAGCAGGCGACCCGCGTACGAGACCATGTTCTTGTGCGCGTCGAACGGCTGGACCATGCGCAGGTAGAACAGCGCAGGGGCCGCGGCCACGTCGGCCATGGAGAACGCGTCGCCGCCGAGCCAGGTCTTGCCGGCGAGGTGGGCATCGAGCACGCCGCACGCCTTCGTCAGCAGGCCGCGGGCCTGCTCGACGCCGAGGGGGTCGCGCTTGTCTGCGGGGCGCATGCCGTCGAAGAAGACCTTCTGCATCGGCTCGTTGAGGTAGCTGTCGGCGAAGATGGTCCAGCGACGCACCTCCAGGGAGGCGGCCGGATCGGCGGGGATCAGCCGCGGCGGGTTGTTGGGGAAGCGCTGATCGAGCAGCTCGATGATGACGTTGCTCTCGGGGTAGAACGCGCCGCTGTCGTCGACGAGCGTCGGCACCTTGCCGATGGGATACGTCTTTTGGTACTCGGCGCGGCTGGCCGGATCCATGAGGTTTACGACGGCGGGCGTGAACTCGACGTTCTTTTCGTAGAAGGCCATCAGAGCCTTCTGCGAGTAGCTGGAGACCGGGTTGTAATAGAGCTTCATCGTTGCCTCGCTTGGCGCGCGACGACCGTCGCGCCGCGCGGAGGCTCGCAGGCCCACCCGACGGGCACAAGGGCCGCCACGCGGTCGCTCAGAGTTGGTCGAACGCAGACGCCACCGCTCGACGTAGCGCGGCGCTCCGGAGCACGACGCCGGTGACGTGGCCGGCGTCTTCGAAGCGGATCGACGCGCCTCGCCAGTGGTCCGCGAGCCGCTCGACCTCCCCGCGCGAGACATAGCCATCGTGCGCCATCGCGACGAGCGCCGCCGCCCGAGGGCGCGCCGGCGGCGGCAAGCGCGCGAGGTCTCCGCGGTCGAACAGCGCTCCGAGCCGCTCGGCCGCTCGCGGGCCCAGCGCGTCGAAGGCCACCGAGCGGGAGAGCAGGCCTCGGGTGTAGATCGGGGAGGGGCACGCGCCGGTCGCGAACGCGGCGATCGCCAGCTCGCCGCCGTACAGCGCGCCGGCCAGCGCCGCCATGTGACCCCCCATGGAGTAGCCGGCGACGCCGACGCGGGCGTAGCGCTCCCTCGCCGAGGCCAGCAGCGAGAGGGCCTCGACGAGCGAGGCGACGTTCATCTGCACCTGGTCCGCCACGGTCGGCGCGCTGGGGCTCGCCGCCCCGAAGGGGCGCCTGGCGCCGTAGTACGGGTTCTCCAAGATCAGCAGATCGATCCCCGCGGAGACGAGCGGGCCGTACACACGCTCGCGCATCGCGAAGCCCTCTTCCCGTGACCCGGCGAGGAGCACGACCGCCGAGCGGTTGCCGGGCCGGCCCAGGTGGCGCACGAGCGCCGCCCGGCAGCCCGCCGGGAGATCGTCGAGGCCCGCCGCGAACCGCCCCTCGCGCGCGTCGCCGTGCGGGCTCGGCGGGGCGCCTTCCCACTCGATCTCTGCCGGCGCGCCGGCGCGCGCGCGCACCTCGGTCGGCTCGAAGCGGGCGAGCAGCTTCTCGTCGCCCCACCCCGCGGCGAACATCGGGCGGCGCGCCGCATAGCGGGAGTAGGCGTGATCGACGGCGGCGTGAAACATCGTGCGGCTCCAACGTCCAACATGCGGGAGCCTTCGCGCCCGGTCCGAACCGTGCTCGGTGCGCGCGTGCTCGCGAGCGGATGTTATCGATAGCTGCATGCTTGGTCGCATGAAAGCAGGCGTCATCCTCCCCCTCGCGCTCCTCCTCGCGTCGGCCTCGACCGCCGGGTGTCGAACGCGCTACGTGCCGATCTACGCGCACGAGGTGGGCGCCAACGAGCGCGTCCACGTCCGCGTGAACGAGGCGCACGTCCGGGGAGATCGTGTGGTCGTCAAGACCTGGGTCCACAACCAGTCGGACAAGCCGATGGTGGTCCACCGCGACGACCTCGCGCTGCGCCTCGCCGATGGCACGGTCGTGCAAGGCGTCACCGGGAAGCGATCGAGCCGACCCGTCGTCATCGCCCCGGGCAAGGCGCGGGTGCTGCGGGTCGGGTTCGACGCTCCAGGCGGCGCCGAGCTGAAGACCGCGAGGCTGGTGATGAGCGGCGTCGAGTTCGGCACCAGCGGCCCGCGCACCCTGGGCGAGATCGGGATGAGCCGGAAGGTGTCGACGTTCCTGCTCAACCCCGACAGCGCCGCGCAGCCCGCCGCCGAGCCTGTGGCTGGGCCCGCCGCTGGGCCGGCGGCCGAGCCCGCCGCTGAGGCCGGGGTCGAGTCCGAGCCTGCAGCCGTCGAGACCGAAGAAGAGGACGACGCGGAGCTCGAGGAGCCGTCCGAGCCCGAGGTCGACGAGCCCTGGCAGATCGGCGGCGGCTGAGCGCGCCGGGCGGCTACGGCGCGCCGAGGGCGCGGGCGAAGGCATAGAGCAGCACCTTCGCGCCTCGCGTCGCGCCGTCGCCCTTCAGGTGGCCGTTGTCCGAGGCGTATTGGGAGCAGAGCGAGCGGTGGCCACCGAGCGTGCAGGGCGTGCCGTCGGGGAGCTGGCTCTCGACCGCCGCCAGGTCGATGACGATGTCTTGCTCGGAGTAGGTCTTCTTCAAGAAGTCGCCGAAGGCGAGCCGCTGCTTGTTGAAGCCGGCGTTGTCGGTCGTGAGCGGCGGCGTGACGTGGAAGAACTTGAGCTGAGGGTACGCGAGGCGAAGCTCGGAGATCCGCGTCGCGTACGCCTTCTCGAGGCCGCCCGTCTTGCCTTGGTCCTCGAAGTCGACGTAGCAGAGCTTGAAGCCAGCCAGGTCTGCGCGCTCGCCGATCTTCTCCTTCACCAGCAGCTCGGCGAAGCTCTTCACCTTGCGCAGCGGGTCGCGGTTGTCCGCGACGGGGGCCTCGGACAGGCCCATCGCCGCGAGGTCGGCGCCGCGGAGGGCATACTTGAAGGTGTAGCCGAGGCCCTTGGCGGCCTCGATGAGGTTGTTTCCAACCGACTGGTGGCCGAAGAAGATGCGGGCCGTCTTCAGGCGCTTGGCGTCGTCGGGCTTGAGCGCGTCGAAGGCCAGGACCCCCTCGGGGCCGATCACGCCCTTGCCAGGCTTCCCGGGCGGAGCGGGCGGCGGCGCAGCGGTGGTGGTGGTGGTCGTCGTCGCCGTGGCGACGGCAGGCGTGGATGACCCCTCCTGCAGACCTTGAGAGCCGCCGCTCGGGGCGCGGGGGCCCGAGTCGTCCGACACGGAAGCGGGCTCCCTCGGCCGGGAGCAGCCGAGGATGGACGCGAGGCCGAGCAGGGCGACGAGCTTCTTCATGGGACTCGATCCATTGCCATCGGCGCCACACCGATGCCATACCAAACCGGATGGCCGACGACACGACGCAGGTCCTCTTGGCGCACTCGGTGCTCGTCGGGCTGACCCCGCTGATCCCGATCCCGATCCTCGACGACTACGTGAAGGATCACGTCGAGCGGCGCCTCACGCTCGAGATCGGGCGGCGCCACGGCATCGAGCTCGCGCCCGCGGACGTAGCCGCGTTGATGGGTGAGGGGGAGGGGGGCCTGTTGCGGAGCGTCGCGACCGCGGTCGTCACGTTTCCCCTGCGCCTCGTGTTTCGCAAGCTCTTCATGGTGCTCGAGGTGAAGCGCGCGTCCGACGAGGCGAGCCGCTCGTTTCACTACGCCTACCTGCTCGACCGCGCGCTCTCGTGGCGAGCGATGGCGCCGCACGGGGCGGCGTCGCCCGGCTTGGTCCGCGAGGCGATCGTCGCTGCGTGCGAGGGCATCACCGTCTCCCCGATGGCGGGCGCCTTCCGCGCGGTGCTCGAGGGCTCGAAGGACCTCGTCGCCGCCGCCAGCGAGTCTCTTCTGCGCGCGGTCCGTCCGAAGCAGCGCGGAGCCCACGTCGCGCCGGAGGATGTTCAGCGCGGCGTCGACGCGGCGTCGAACGGCCCGGTCAGCCCCATCGTCGAGCGCCTGAAGGCCGCGATGAACGAGGTCCCGAGCGAGCACTTCGCGGCGCTCGAGGCGGCCTTCGCGGCGAAGCTGGGCGTCAGCGCACCGCCCTTCAGCTCAGGGCTCGGCGAGCCCCGCCGCGAGCCATGAGCTGGTCGATCTCGGCTCGCAGCGGCAGCGATGGCTCTGCCCCGAGCCTCGTGCAAGCGAGCGCTCCGGCGGCGCGACCGAACGCGATGGCCCGCTCGAGCGAGGCGCCCGAGGCCAGCTGGGCCGCGAGCGCTCCGCAGAACGCGTCGCCGGCCGCCGTCGTGTCGACGACGTCGACCGGGAACGCGGGCGCGCGCCTCGCGCCCGACGGCTCTACCAGCAGCGTGCCGCGCTCACCGAGCGTGAGCAGCGAGCGCGGCGCGCCGAGCCGCAAGAGCGCACGCCCTGCGGCCTCTGCGCCTTCGTCGTCGCGTGCGTCCACCCCCGTGAGCGAGCGCGCCTCCGACTCGTTGGGCGTGATCAGGTCGATGCTCGCGTAGAGGGCCGCGGGCAGCGGCGCCGCGGGCGCCGGCGCCGGGTTCAGGATCACGTAGGCGCCCGCGCGCTTGGCGCGCACGGCCGCGTGGAGCACGGCGTCGATCGGGATCTCGAGCTGCACGAGCACGACGCGGGCGCGATCGAGCAGCTCCCCCGCGGCGTCGATGTCCGAAGGGCACACCCTGGCGTTGGCGCGAGGCACCACCACGATCGCGTTCTGCCCGGTCGCGTCGACCTGGATGTCGGCGACGCCAGTCCCCGCTTCCAGATCGCGCGCCAGGTGGTCTCGCCGGACCCCGGCGGCGTCGAGGCGCTCGACGATCAGGTCCGCGAACGCGTCCGCGCCGACCCTGCCGACGATGCTCACGTCGGCCCCCGCCCGCGCGCACGCGATGGCCTGGTTGTTCCCCTTGCCGCCCACGAACAGATCGAAGGACTGGCCCATCACGGTCTCTCCCCCGCTCGGGCGGCGCGTCACGCGCGTGACGAAATCGCAGTTCAAGCTGCCGACCACGACCACCGCCCCTGCGAGCTCGCTCATCGTCTCACCGTAGCTCGAACGACCCTCGCCCCGTGCGCAGGCGCACGGTTCGCCGGTTGCCGCGGTCGTCGACCGCGGTGAGCGACTCACGCCCGAAGCGATCCTCGATCACCACGCGGCTGCCCTCGAGCCGCGCGCTCGTCGCGTCGATCGCGTGGGCGCGGCGCCGCTCGCGCTCCACGTACACGTCACCATACGAATCGTGGACCTTGGCGGCCGTCGCCAGCGCGGAGCCGTTGCCCCAGGTGAAGATGGTAAAGGTGCCGATCGGCTCCCCGCCGCCGTGGCCCTGGTTCTCCATCATGAAGCCGTAGCTCTCGGGGCCGAAGAACGGGAACCGCCGCTCGTAGGCGGCCCGCGTGGCGGCGTTCTCGGGGCAATACATCATCGTGAAGGAGGCGCGCAGCGCCGCGACGCCGCGCTCGAGCAGCTCCTCGTCCCCCGTGTGGCGGTAGAGCTCCAGGTACAGGGGCGCGAACAGGCTCTGACGCGCGTCGTTCCACTCGCTGTCGGCGTTCATCACGCCGAAGCCGCCGTGCGCGGGGGCCGGCAAGAACGGAGGGTCCCACACGGCCTGGTACAGAGAGAGCTCGCCCGCGCAGCGGCGCGCCAGGCGCAGCTGGCGCTCGTCGCCGAGGGCCTCGAAGGCCCTGAGCATCGCGTCGGCGGCCCACGCGATCGACAGGGTGTTCTGCTTGTAGACGCCGTTGCGCTCCACGCGCCGCCCGAGCTGATCGCCAGCGCCCCACGGGGCGCACGAGTAGTAGGTCTCGAAGTCCTCCCAGCGGGCGTCGGCGATCACCTCCTCCACGAAGCACAGCCCTCGCCGCGCGGCCTCGAGGCTCGCGCTGGAGCCGCTCGCCCGGGCGTGCTCGAAGAGCAGCGCCACGCTCATCGCGGACTCGGCGCTCTCCAGCAGCTCGCTCGAGACGTCTCCGTTCGGCTCCACCCACCCTGGAAAGGCCCCGCTCGGGCGCTGGAGCGAGGTGAGCCGCTCGACGTACCGATCGACGTACGACGAGGCGGACGGCTCGGGGGTGAGCGCGGCCCACTCGAGCAGCAGGCGGCAGGTGAAGGACGCATCGACCAGGTGGACCGCGTCCCCCGAGGTCCCGGCGGGACGGCGATCCGAGCTGGTCCACTCGAGGCCGTCCCACGTGTCCGGGCCCGACCCGCGCGCAGGTCGCGCGACCGAGGGGAACAGCCCTCCCCGTTGGGGCGCCGAGAGGGCGACCTTCGTCATGCGACGCGCGCGGTCCTCCAGCGCGAGCGAGCCGATTCGGCGGGCGTGGCGCAGCAGGCCGTTGGCGCAACGCTGGGTCGAGAACCACGCCTGGTTCCAGACGCTGCGCGGCTCGCGCCAGCTGCGCTGGTCCTTCGGGACCGACGGGTGGCGCGAGACGTCGACGATGAATACAGGGGCGCCCGCGCCGCCCGGCCGCGCGTCGAGCGTCTGCCACACCGAGTCGCTCCAGCCGCCGGGCCCGAAGGCCCACGACACGACGTGCCGCGCGTAGTCCGTGAACGGTGCGCGCTGGCTGCCCCCTTCGGCGTGAGCCGGCTTGCCCCAGCGCCCCCACAAGAAGCGAGAGGTCATGCCGTAGGGGTCGGCGAGGTCCGCGGGAGCCTGGCTCGTGACCACGTGCAGGCGCAGTCGGACGCGCTGTCCCCGCGCCTCGAGGTCGCGGCGGCGATAGAAGACGTGCCCGTCTTCGACGAAGTCGCCGGCGAAGAGCCGCGCTCGTCGCGCCGGGTGGTCGTAGTCGAGCCACGCGCGTGTGCCCGTCTGCTGCGCGACGTCCGACAGGTCGGGGATCAGCGCGAGCGCCAGGGCGCGATCGGCGAGCACGATCGCAGGGGCCCGGAAGATCGACTCGGCCATCACGTGCTCGTCGGTCGGCGCGAGGTGGGGCACGAAGACGTGCGACGCGGCCTCGAGCGGGTGCACCAGCTCGACGCCGACGCCGGGCGAGCTCCCGGAGCCTGCGAGCTCGGCCTCGATCAGGATCGACGACGAGGACGTCGTCAGCGTGGCGCCGAGAGCCTCGAGCTCCAGCGCGCGGCCGTCTGGCAGCTCGAGCCTCATGACGTCCCTCCACGCTTGAACGCCCAGAACGCCCCGACGCCGACGATCAGCACCACGGCCCCGTACGCCGACTCGACGGGCGCTCCTGCGAGGCTCCCGATCGCGAGGCCCACCTCGAGCAGAAGGAAGATCCAGGCGAGCACGGCGGGCGCGCGCACCAACACGCCAGGGGGCAGCGGCGTCCCCGCGAGCCTCAGGTGGACGATCGCGACGCCGCCCTGGAACAGCGCGTCGGCGAAGGTGATCCCCTTGAGGAGCACGTCGACGCGCGAGGCTCCGACCAGGATCGCGACGCACGCCAGCGCGCCCTGCATCGCCACGGCAGCCGCGGGGCGGCCCGTGCGAGCAGACAGCTCGCCCGCCTTCGCGAAGAACAGCCCGTCCCTGGCCATCGCGTAGAGCACGAAGGGAAAGCCGAGGCAGATGGTGTTCAGGATCCCGGCTGCAGACACCACGATGACGCCAGCCAGCACCTTCCCCGCGAGCGGACCGAGCGCCAGCGCGGTCGCCTCCGCGGCTGGGCTCGTGCTCGCGGCGAGCCCGTCGTGGCCGAGCAGGCCGAGCAGGGCGACGTTGACGCCGAGGTAGCCGACGAGGACCACCGCGATGCCCAGCAGGATGCCGCGCGGCACTGCGCGCCTGGCGTCCTTGACCGAGCCTGCGACGTACGTCCCGTGGTACGCGCCACCGAACGAGAACAGCACGGGGATGAGGCCGAGCACGAGCCACGTCAGCGGCCCGCCCTCGGGCGTGGTCGAGCGCGCCTGTGCGATGCGCCCAGCGTCGCCGTAGAACACGCCGAGCAGCACGAGCAGCGCCAGCGCGCCCAGCTTCAGCGCGGCTACGACGATCTGGATGCGCCCTCCGGTCTTGAGGCCGAGCAGGTTTGCGCCCGTGAAGAGCGCGGTGACCCCGACGGCCATGGTCGTCTTCAGGCTGGGGTCGAGCGCGCCCGTGAGGAACTCGACGTGGTCGACGAGGACGATCGCGATGATCGCCATCGACCCGGGCTGCACGACGAGCAGCTGGAGCCAGCCGTATTGGAACGCCACGAACGGCCCGGCGCGCGCGCCGAAGCCCTCGCGCAAGAACACGTAGAGGCCGCCGGCCTGGGGGAACCGCCCGCCCAGCTCCGCGAACACGAACGCGCCAGCGACCGACGCGACGCCGCCGAGCAGCCAGATCCCGAGCACCCACGCAGGGGAGGGCATGGCGCGCGCGAGGGAGCCCGGGGTGAAGAAGATCCCGACGCCGACGATCGCCCCGACCACGATCGCGGCGACGTGGAGCATCCCGAGCGGGCGCGCGCCGTCGGGGCTCGCTTCGGTGTCGGCGGACATCGCGGCCGCGAGCGTACCAGGGTTGTCGTGGTATCACCGGGGCGACCATGGCGTGGGACACACCGCTCAACCTGCTCAGGGCCGAGGTCACGCAGCGCCGAGATGAGGGCTGTGAGATCCCTGGCGAGCTGTGCTCCAGGATCGACGCCCTCACCGACGGCCAGGACGACTACGACCTGTCGCGCGTCGACCCGCTCTACGACGAGCTGATGGCGCTCCCCCAGGACACCGCGCTCGCGGCTCGTGAGCCCAACGACCTGGCGGCGATCCGCGCCTCGCGACCCGAGGGGCCGCGAGATCTCGGCTGCCAGGCGAACGACGACGAGCTGCTCGATCGGCTCCACGGCGCGTGGACGGGGCGTGCGCTCGGCTGCGCGCTCGGCAAGCCCGTGGAGGGGCTCGGCATGAGCCGCGACGCGTCGGGGCGCGTCGTCGGACGCCTCGCGATCCGCGCGTACCTCGAGGCGCGCGGCGACTGGCCCCTCAGCGACTTCTTCAGCGGACGCGACGCGGGGGACGGCGTGTCGCTGTGGTGCCCGCAGTCCCAGCGCGAGAACATCGCCTTCATGGAGCCGGACGACGACATCCACTACAGCCTGGTCGCGCTCGCCGTGCTCGAGCGGGCCGGCCCCGACTTCACCTGGCAGGACGTCGGCCGCTGCTGGCTCGAGCGCATCCCGACCTTCGCCATCTGCACCGCCGAGGCCCAGGCGATCGAGAACCTCCAGACCCGGAGCACCCGGCCTGGTTATTGGTCGTGCGCGGCCACGCCGGCCTTCACGCGTCGCCACAGAAACCCCTACCGCGAGTGGATCGGCGCTCAGATCCGCGCCGACGGGTGGGGCTGGGCCTGCGCGGGCAAGCCAGAGCTCGCCGCCGAGCTCGCGTATCGAGATGCCAGCTGGACCCACGAGCGCAACGGCATCTATGGCGAGATGATGTTCGCGGCGATCCAGGCCGCCGCGTTCGTCGAGCGCGATCCGAAGCGGCTCGTCGAGATCGGCCTCTCGGAGATCCCTCGAGCGTGTCGCCTCGCAGAGTGGACGCGCACCTGCCTCGGCTGGCTCGACGCCGGGGCGAGCCTCGAGTCGTGCGTGGAGCGCGTCGAGGCCGCGCTCTGTCCGATGAGCGCGGTCCACACCATCAACAACGCCCTGGTGTGCGTGGCGGCGCTCGTCCGCGCTGGGGTCGAGCCGACCCAAGCGGCGCTCGCTGCGGTGTCCATGGGCCACGACACCGACTGCAACGGCGCGACGGTGGGCTCGATCGCGGGCGCGGCGACGGGGCGCGCCGGCTTCGGGGGGCGCCTCGCCGCCCGCCTGAACGACACGGTCCGGCCGTCGATGATCGGCTTCCAGGAGGTCAGCATGACCGAGCTCGCCCGCCGCACGCTGGCGCAGGTGAAGGTGGTGGCTGCGTACCACCGCGCCCGAGGCTGACGCGCCAGCGGCGCGGCGACCCGGCAGCAAAGTTGCCGCTGGGCGGCCGACCGTGGGATTGACGAGCCGTGCCTCTAGCGCGCGCACGCCCGATCGCGGCCCTCCTGTGCTTCGCGCTCTCGCTGCTCGCCGTCGCCTTGCCGCGCACGGCGCTCGCGTGGGTGGAGATGCACGTCGCCAAGGACGACGTCCGCGTCGTCGTGCACAAAGACGGCAGCGCCCGGGTCGAGCACAAGATCTTGCTGCTCGTCAGCGGCGGTCCGCTCAAGTCGTTCACCATCCGCGGCGTCGACCCCGACGCCGCCCTCGACGATGGCGCGTACATCCTCAGCGAGCAGGACGACAAATCCGGCTCGCTCGAGCACGGCGCCCCCTTGGCCCTCAAGCGGGTCACCGCCGAGGGGGTGGAGCGCACCGATCTCGTCGTCGACATCGACGGCGGCAGGGGGGTGTCTCGAGGGCGCTACGTCGCCGTCTTGCGCTACAAGACCAACCTGCTCGAGCGCGGGCTCTTGCGCGTCGAGGGCGCGACCGCTCGCGTCGATTGGATCGGGCCCGCCTGGGAAGACGGCCTGGAGACGACCCGCGCGTGGTTCCACTTCCCGACCGCGCCGCTCGAGCCCAAGGCGATCGATCCCGATGAAGGGAATGACGAGGCCGGGGGGTACACGTTTCTGACGACCGTGTCGCGGAGGCCGGAGGCCGATGTGCTCGAGGTCGTGCGGCCCTATGCCTCGAGGGGCGAGCGCGTGGTCTGGTCGGTCCGCTTCGACAAGACGGCGCTCGCGGTCGACGTCGCGCGCGCGCTGCCCGCCGAGCAGGCCGGCCCAGGAGACCCCAAGCCGGCGCGCGCCCCGCTGCGCCTGGTCGGAAGCCCCAAGGACACGCTGTTCCTGGTCGGGGCGCTCGCGCTCTTCGCGCTGATCGCGACGCTCGTCGCCGCGCACGCGCTCGAGGTCCGGCGCCGCGCCGCCGCGCGCGAGCAGAGGCCGCGCCCGCTCGTGCCGCTGCCCATCGGCGCGCGGGCGATCGCCGCCGGAGCGCTGTTCCTCGGAGGGCTCTGGCTCCAGCTCACCCGCCCTTCGAGCTTGCTCGGCGCGGCGACCGTAGCGAGCGTGGCGCTCTTCGTGTGGCATCGACCCGTCGTCGCGAAGCCTGCCCTGCGCGGCCCCGGTGCCTGGTTGTGCCTGCGCGTGGACGAGGCCTTCGCGGCGGCGCGCCCTCGGCCACGTGGGCTCTTCGTCGCGACGTCGCTGCCAGGTGCGCTCGCGCTCACGGTGCTCTTCACGGCCTTCGGCGCTGCGGCGTGGCGCGTGTCTCAGCACTCGATCTACCACGCGATCTTGGTCGCGCTGGACGTGATCCCGCTGCTGTCGCTCTTCCTCTCGGGGCGTGACGCGTCGCTCGCGCCCGATCCGGCGGTCGACTCGATCCCGCTGCTGCGCGAGGTGGTGCGGCGGGTCGAGCGCCGATCCAAGGTGGCCGTGCGCGTGGTCCCGCGCGTGAGGATCCCCAGCGGTCAGCCCGACCCCGACGAGCTGCGCGTCGTCTTCCTGCCCCGGGAGCCGGCGCGCGGGCTCAGGGCCATCGAGGTCGCGGTGGCCTTCGCAGGCGGGCCCGGCGGGTACGTCGCGCTGCCAGAGGTGCTGCTGCGCTTCGAGGAGGGCTCTGCGTGTGACGAGCACGTACAACACCTCGAGCCGTACGGTCGGGCTCAGCGAGGTCGCAAGGCGGACGAGCGCGTGTTGAGCCTGGCGCCGAAGCTCCCGACCGCCGCGCTCACCGCAGACCTGGTCGTGGCCGTGCTCGAGCGAACGACCGCTCCGCGCGTCGTGGACGTTCCGCCGCCGAAGTCTCGCCGCGCGCCGGCGCGCGCTCGACGTGACGACGCGCCCCCGGCGACCGCGGCCACCGCGGGCTGACCTCCCGACCGCGGAGCCGTGTAGTATCCCGCCGACGTCGGGCCGCTTGGTCGACAGAGGGAGGGTCCAGCGTGACCGCATTCGTGAGCCGAGAGGTTCTGCGCCGCATCGAGGAGCTCGAGATCCCCTGGGGGCCGTTCGGGGTCGATCCGTACGGCGTCTCGAAGAAGCACCTCGCGGTCGGCTTCTCGATGGTCGAGCCGTTCTTTCGGCACTACTTCAGCGTGAAGGTGCTCGGCGCAGACAACGTGCCGGCGCGTGGACGGGCGATGCTCGTCGGTAACCACTCCGGCGGGATCGCCATCGACGGCATGATGGTCATCGCCTCCATGTTCTTCGCCAAGAACCCTCCCCGCCTCGCGCAGGGGATGGTGGAGAAGTTCATGAACCGCATGCCCTTCGCCTCGATGCTGACCGGCAAGCTCGGCCAGTTCACGGGCCTGCCCGAGCACTGCATCCGGCTGCTCGAGGACGAGCGGCTGCTCATGGTCTTCCCAGAAGGCGCGCGTGGGACCGCCAAGCTCTACCGCGAGCGGTACAACCTCGTTCGCTTCGGCACGGGCTTCGTGCGGCTCGCGATGCGCACGCGCGCCCCGATCATCCCGTTCGCGTTCCTCGGTGGCGGCGCGGCCGTGCCTACGATTCATAACGCGGTCGCCCTCGGGAAGCTGGTGGGCGCGCCCTACATCCCGGTCACGCCGTATGGTCTGCCGATCCCGCTGCCGGTGAAGCTCGAGGTCGAGTACGGGGAGCCGATGCTCTTCCACGGCACCGGCGCAGAGGCCGACACGGTGATCGAGGGCTACGTGGAGCAAGTGCGGACCTCGATCTCCCAGATGATCGAGAAGGGCCGCGCCCGGCGCGAGAAGGCAGCGGAGCAGACGCTGCGCGACTATCAAGGCGGGGGGAGCGCAACATGAAGGTCCTCATCCCTGGCATCGCGGGGGCCACCGGGCGCGTCGTCGCGCTGGGTCTGCTCCAGGCCGGGCACGAGATCATCGGCCTCGATCGCCGCACCTGGCCCGACGCGCCCGACGGGGTCGAGATGCACCGCGGCGACATTCGCTCCCGCCCAGCGGAGGATCTGTTCCGCACGCACCAGCCCGAGGCGGTCGTCCACATGGCGACGGTCACGCACCTGGTCGCGCGCAGCGAGGACCGCTACCGCATCAACCTCGGCGGCACCCGCGCCGTGTTCGAGCACTCGCGCCGCTACGGCGTGAAGCACGTCGTGTTCGTGGGGCGGCACACGTACTACGGCGCCGGGCCCGAGTCCCCGATGTACCACACGGAGGACGAGCCCCCGATGGCCGTCACGAGCTTCCCCGAGCTCTCCGATCTGGTCGCCGCCGATCTCTACGCGGGCTCCGCGCTGTGGCGCATGCCCGAGATGACGACGACCGTCCTGCGCATGGTCTACACGCTCGGGCCGACGGGGCACGGCACGCTGGCGAGCTTCCTCAGGGGGCCGCGCGTGCCGATGATCCTGGGCTTCGATCCGCTGTATCAGTTCATGCACGAGACCGACGTCGCGCGGTCGATCGAGCACGCGCTCAAGGCGCGCGTGCGCGGCGTCTACAACGTCGCCGGTCCTCCGCCGGTGCCGCTCTCGCAGCTCATCCGCGCCACGGGTCGTAAGTCGATGCCCTTGCCCGAGTTCGCGTTCCGCTTCGCGATGGGGCGCTTCGGGCTGCCGCGGCTACCGGCCGCGGCGCTGAGCCACATCAAGTACCCCGTCGTGATTGATGACCGGGCGTTTCGCCGCGCCACGGGCTACGAGCACGCCGTCGCCGAGGACCGCGCGATGCGCGAGTACCACGACGCGTTCCCGGTCCTCGACGACGCGTGAAACAATGAGGGGCCGCGGTGCCCCTCGCGTCTGCTGCCGGCGAGCGGGCCACCCGCGGAGGCTCAGATCGGGCGCTTCGAGTTCACCAGCCGATCACGCAGCCCGGCGGGCATCATGCGGCCGGCGCTGATGGCGGTCGTGAGCGGCGCCGGAAAGCGGATGACGCGCTTGCCCGACGCGAGCCCGCGATCGATGAGCTCGGCCGCGTCGTCGAGCTCGACCAGGAACGGCATCGGGAACCTGTTCTTCGCGGTGAGATCCGTACGGACGAACCCCGGTCGGATGTCGGTCACCAGGACACCCCGGGAGACGAGATCCGCGGCCGCCGACGCCAGAAAGAAGCTGAGCGCGGCCTTGCTCGTGCCGTAGTCCACCGCGGCAGGCAGGGGGATCTCTCCCGCGAGGCTCGTGACGCCCGCGATGTGGCCGCTCTTGCGCTCCACCATCCCCGGGATCACCGGCAGCAGGGTCGCGAGCGCGCCCATGACGTTGGTCTCCAGCGTCGCGCGGGCTCCTGCGAACGTCTGCTGCGCCGCGGGGACCTGGCTGCCGCCGATGCCCGCGTTCGCGACGACCATGTCGAGACCGCCGACCTCCCGGTCGAGCTCCGCGACCTTCGCCTCTGTCTCCTCCGGGCGCGACACGTCGAGGACCAGCGTGTGCGCACGGCCCCCCGCCGCCTCGATCTCCTTCTGGGTCGCCTCGAGCGCCTGCGCGCTGCGCGCGGCGAGCCACACCTCATAGCCGCGCTTCGCCAGCTTCCGCGCGATCGCCGCGCCGATGCCGCGGGACGCGCCCGTCACGAGAGCCTTCTTGGTCATCCTCCCGCTCCTTCCAGCGCTGCGTGAAGCGCGTCGATCTGCTCGGTCATGGTGCCGAAGCGCAGGCTCGGATCGACCCTGCACGCGTGCATGAACCACGCGTCGAACGCCGGGCCGAGGGTCGCCAGGGGGTGCAGCGCGCGCTCGGCGACCACCCGAGAGGGGGTCGAGCGGGGCCCCAAGAGGATCTGGCCGAGCAGCTCGGGGATCGGCTGAGGGGCCCAGTAGCTCTCACCGGTCAGTAGACGGAACGCGACCAGGGCCATGGCCCAGCGGTCGCTCGCGGGCGTCGCCACCCGCCCCTCCGCTTGCTCGGGGGCCATGTACCAGGGCGTGCCGAACAGTCCGCCGCCGAGCCCTCGCGCGGCGGAGGCGTCGGAGAGCTGCGCGACTCCGAAGTCGAGCACCTTCACGAGCGGCGCGCCGTCGGCGCGGCGCGTGAGGAAGAGGTTCGCCGGCTTGAGATCGCGGTGCACGATGCCGAGGGCGTGCGCGCGATCGAGCGTCGGCGCGATCTGCCCGAGGAACCCTGTGACCTCCGCGGGCGTCAGGGGACCCCTCTGGTGGAGGTACGACCGGAGATCGGAGCCGACCAGCAGCTCCATCACGAGGTAGGGCACCGCTGGAGAAAGTGGATCGTCCGGCCGCACGAGCGGAACCAGCTCGGGGCAGGTGTCGGCCTCGAGGACCTCGACCACGTGCTCGGTGCCGATGCGCGACGGCGCGATGGCCTCGTGGCGAAAGCGCTCGACCACGGCAGGCTCGCTCGCCAGCTCGGGGTCGAGGAACTTGAGCGCCACCTTCGCCTCACGCTGCAGATCCCAGGCGCGGAACACGATCCCCGTGGTGCCTCGGCCGAGCTGAGCCTCGATGCGGTATCGCCCCATCACCGTCTCGCCGACGAGCAGCTCGGAGAGGCGGTTGAGCTCGACGCCGCGCGAGACCGGGGGCCGGCGCGACAGCGTCCTCGTGAAGCCGCCGGGCGAGCCCAGGCCTAACGCGACGTCGAGGGGCCCCTCGAGGATCGCGGGCTCGAGCTGGGGTCCCGGTGGGGCGTTCGACAGCGGCAACACACCGGCCAGGACCCGCGGCATGGCCGGGCGGGTCTGCTTGGTGTCGTGGTGCAGGGTCCCCCGTCGGGTCGGGGGCATCGCGCCCCCGGCTGGCGTCAGGTTGCGCCGCGAGCTGGGGCCTCGAGAGCCACGGCTGCTTGGGGAGGGGGTCTGGCGACGTCGCATGGCAATCGGTGACCTCCTCGTACGGCGCAACCTACCACCGACCCCCCTGTCATGTCCCAGCGGTCGGCGCCGGTATGGGAAGGCCAGCGGCCTCGAGGACCTCGCGGCTGCGCTCGATGGTCTTCAGCAGGCCGCGCAGGTAGCGGCGGCTCCGATCGAGCGGGGGGAGGTCGCCCGGCCTGCCGCGGGTCAGCTCGTGCAGCAAGATCGCCGTCGTCACGCTCACGTTGAGGCTCTCCGCGAAGCCTCGCATGGGGATGACGACAGACCGCGCGCAGCGTCGGCGCACGTCGAGGGCGATGCCGTCGCGCTCGTTGCCGAGCACGAGCGCGATCTTGCCGCGCTCCTCGCCGAGCGCGGAGACCGAGAGCTCGCCGTCGGGCTCTGCGGCGATCAGCTCGAAGCCCTCACCGACGAGCGCGTCCACGGCGTCCGCCGCCGAGCCGTGGGCGACGACGTCGACCCACTTCTCGGAGCCGCGAGAGACCGTGGTCGACGCGAAGAACGGCTCGCCCCGCTCGATGACGTGCAGCGTCGGCACGCCGAAGACGTCGCACGAGCGGATCACTGCCGCCCCGTTGAAGGGGTCGTGCAGCGAGTCGAGCAGCAGCGTGATCGAGCCCACTCGATCGTCGGTCACCCGGCGCAGTCGCTCGCGTCGAGCTTCGGTCACCAGGGGCTCGAGGACCGCGACGCGCGCCTCGAGCTCCTGCGCTGAGAGGAGGGCGACGGCGCGCGCCAGCACCTTGTGCAGGTTCGCAACGGCCTCACAGCTCGCGGTGCTTCGTCGCATGGCTCGAAGAGCCGCCGGCTATACTCGATCCGCGTTATGGTGCGCACGATGGCTTCTCGGAGGTCGCGCTCGATGCTCGCCGTGTGCGTCGCGCTCGCGGGCGCGCTCGCGTCACGAGCGGTGCACGCGCAGCCGGCTCCCCCGCAGCCGGCGACGGCCCAGCCGCCTCCCGATCCGGCGCAGGCCCCCGCGGCGCAGCCGCCGGCGGCGCCCGTCCAGCCGCCGGGGGTGCCCGGCCAGCCGCCTCCCTCCCCGTCGTCGATGACGCAGCCCGGGCCGCCCATGCCTCCGCCGCCCCCACCCCCGCCGCCGGGGGCGTGGCAGCCCGCGCCGCCGAGCCCTTACCTGCCTGGGCCGCCCCAGGGCCCAGCCCCGCCCGGCTACGGGTACGGGTATTACCCCCCGATGGGGCCACCGCCTCCTCCCCTCAAGCCGAAGGAGCCGGGGTGCTGCAGGTTCGCGGTGCGCTTCGATCCGTTCGACCTCATCTTCCGGCGCCTGTCGTTCCAGGCAGAGCTGGCGATCTGGGGGCCGCTGGCGATCGAGGCCGAGCCGTCGTGGATCTTCGGCAGCTCCACCGAGAACCTCGACATGTCGGGCGGGGCGCTGGCCGGCAATTTCCTCGTGTACTTCACGGGGCGCGCCCTCAACGGCTTCTACGCGAAGGCCACGGTCGGCTTCGAGAAGTTCTCAGCGACCGTGACCCACCCGAACACGGGGCAGACCGCGACCGATGACATCGCGACCCCGATCATCGGCCTGGGGATCGGCAGCTCCAACGTGTTCGGTGACGAGTACGGCTTCAACCTCGCAGGTGGAGTCGGCATCGGCTACGCGACGGCGGAGGCGGCCACCGTGAGCGCCGGGAGCTACGGCGTCGTGTTCTATGACAAGGCGTCGGCGGTGCAGCTCCTCGCGTCGCTCGGCCTGGGCTTCGCGTTCTGACGAGGTGCTAGAGGTTGCGGGCGATCAGCACGGCGCCTGCGACCGCGAGCATCCCGAAGATGAAGGTGCGAAACCGCGCCGGCGCGATGCGACGAAAGGCGATCTCGCCCAGGGCGAGGCCGACGCCGAGGCTCACGATGAAGGCGAGGCTCGTGGTCCCCGAGCTCGCGGTGAGCTTCTCCGACAGCGCGTAGCTGACGACCAAGATCGAGTTGAGCGTGAGCCACAGCACGCTCAAGGTCGCTCGAAAGCGGGCCTTGTCCGTGCCGAGCGTGCGGCCGATCACGTAGACCACCATCGGCCCGCCGGTGGCGAACGCGCCGTGGATCATGCCGCCTGCGACGAGCAGCGCCGAGCCCACCACGCGCGAGGTGCGCGGCGGCGGAGCGCCTTCGGCGGCGGCTCGCTTCGTCAGCTCGAGCGCCGACAGCGTCACCACGAACGCACCGAACCCGAGCTTCAGCCAGCGCTCGTCGATGGCGCCGAAGGCGAAGATCCCGACCGGCAGCCCCAGCAGCACCAGCGGAAACACCTGCTTGAGCAGCACGCCCCAGTCGATGCTGCGGTGGTTCTTCGCGACGAGCACGGCGGAGAGGGCGACGTTCACCGGGACGAACGCGGGGAGGATCTGGTCGATCGGCAGCAGGAGGGAGCCGAGCGCCACCGTGACGACCGTCGCGCCGAAGCCGAGCGCCGCCTCGACGGTGAACGCGAAGGCGACGACGATCGCGAGCGTGAGGAGCTGTTGAGTCGTCATCGCCGCGCTTGCCTGTCGTCCTCGCGCGGTGTCATGCTCCCGCTCTGCTCGCCGTGCAACGACTCTTCGCCGCCGCCCTGTTCGCGCTGCTAGCCAGCTCCTGCCTCGAGGTGCCCGGCACCGGCAAGCCGGCCGAGGTGGCGATGCGCGACGTGTCGACCCCGGTCGGCACCACGCTCGAGCAAGCGTGCACGCCGAGCGGCGTCGAGATGTGCTTCGACGCGGTCGACAATAACTGCAACGGCGTGATCGACGAGGGCTGCGGGCTCCACACGGGGATCCTCCAGTTCGCGATCGCGTGGGACGCGGCCGAGGCCGACGTGAACCTCGAGGTCACCGACGCAGCGGGCGAGGTGGCCCAGCCGGGTGAGGCCACGACCTCGGGCCTCTACAAAGATCGCGACTGCCCTCGAGATGGTCAGTGCTTCGGCCAGAACATCGAGAACGTGTTCCTCGCCGGCGGAGAGCCAGAGAAGGGGCGCTACAAGGTGGTCGTGAAGCTCGAGAAGCTGGGCGGCGCCACGGCCCCGGTGAAGGTGCGCTTGGGCGTGCGCGTCGGGCAGCGCTCGTACGGGTCGACCTTCGATTTGTCGCCCGGGGACAAGGTCAACGAGAAGGCCTTCGAGTTCACGTTGTAGACGCGGCCCACACCTCGGGCAGGCCGGCGAGGAAGGCGCGCGGATAGCTCTCGGCGCAGATCGCGAGGTAGCGCGCACGCTCCACGGCGCGGCGCGCGGGCGGCGTCCTCGCGGGAGCAGGGCTGTCCCCGAACGACGCCCTCACGGCGAGCGCGAGGCTGCGCTCGTGCCGGTAGCCCGGCTCGACTTGCACCCCAGGGCGCGGTAGCGGCCGAGCAGCGTCGCCGCGAGCGTGGCCGCCACCCGCCTCGCCGGGCACGCCCTCGCGCCCGCCCCGAACGACCACGAGCCGGCCGCGGCGCGGGAGGGATCGAACCCCAGCGCGCGCGCGCGGCGGCGAGGGACGATGGTCACGGCCTCGCCGCGCTGGAAGCGGGCGCCCTCGATCGTCACGTCGACGCCGGCGGCGCGCGTGATCGACGCGTTGACCGGGAACGCGCGGACCACCTCGGCGACCAGCGCGTCGTCGCTCGCCGCAGCTGCCGCGGGGTGCTGTGCGAGCGCGATCAGCGCGTGGGTGACCGTGTCGCTCACCTGGATGACCCCGGTCGCGAGCAGCACCGCGCCGACGTGATCGACCCGCTCCGACAGGGGTAAGCACCGCGCCTCCGCTCGCGCTGCGCCCAGGGAGGTCGCCTCGGGCCAC
Organism: Polyangiaceae bacterium; assembly: GCA_016719945.1. GTDB lineage: Bacteria > Myxococcota_A > Polyangia > Polyangiales > Polyangiaceae > Xiheicaenibacterium. The sequence goes on from JADJYE010000041.1 coordinate 171,192, forward strand.
GCGTCGGTGCAGTCCAGCACGGGCTCCAGGGCGTCGCGGAGCGCTCGACGCACGGTGAGATCCGCGCGCCCGATCATCTTGATCGAGCGGTCGATGTCGCGCACGGCCCGCTGCACGAGCGGCTCGAGCGATAGATCGCCGAACGTGAGCTCCGTGGTCGCGCGCGCCACGCACGCGCGCACGCTGTCGAGCAGGCTCTCCGTCTCTCCTGTCGGCGCGTGCGCGTCGAACGCCTGGATCGCGGCGTCACGCACGCGCTCGAGCCCGACGGCCGCGAAGATGGCGCGCGACCAGCGCGCGCGCGCCTCGAAGCGCGCCCCACGCGTGACCTCTTGGTGGCAGAACGGCGCGAAGAAGCGGGCCGACAGCGCGCGCTCGAGCGGCGCGCGGTCGACGAAGGCGGGGTGGCGCAGGACGGCGTCGATCAGCCGCGGGTCGTCGAGCCGCCGCATCCAGACCTGCCTCAGGGCTCGCGCCAGCGCCTGCATGGGCAGAGGTCTATCCGCTCGACGCGCGCCGCGCCATCGCCGGGCTCCCGCCCAGGCAGGCCTGGGGTACCCTGCTCGAGATGGGGCGCGTCACGAAGAGTCGAACCGCTGCGCTCGCGCTCGCCAGCTTCGCCGCGCTGTCTGGCGCGTGCAACGACGATAAAAGGGCGCGCAGCGATCCTCCGCGCGAGCTCGACGTGGAGACCGCGCGAGCGGCCGAGGACGAGCCGGGCGAGCAGCACCCGATCGTGGAGCTCGAGGGCAGCGGCCTGCGGCTCGACGGCAAGAGCCTCGCGTCGACGAGCGCGATCGCGCGGGGGACGGCGCCCTCCAAGATCGAGGAGCTGTACCAGGCGCTGAAGGTCCGACGCGAGGGTTGGAAGCAGGCGCACCCCGGCGCGACGTTCCCCGGGGTCGTGGGCATCCGCATCGTCGGCGGGTTGAGCGTGGTGGTCTTCAAGAGCGTCTTTCAGACCGCGGCGTACGCCGGCTACCCGTACGTTTCGGTGCAGGGGCTCGGCGGGCGCGACGACATCGTGGACCTGAGCGCGCAGATCCCCGGGCCCCCTCGCATGTCGGACGACCCCGAGCCCAAGCCGGAGCCGATGGTGCTCCACACGCACCTCGCCGGAGAGACGGCGCGGCTGGTGTGGAGCCGGGGCAACGTCGACCATGTGGAAAACCTCGTGTCGCTCGGCGCGCTCGCGGCGACAGCGTGTGAAGGCTGGTCGGCGCGTGGAGAGCACAAGGACCCGACGGACCCGCTCGCGGACAAGGCCGTCCTGCACGCGTCGAACGACGACCCCAGCGCGACGCTGCGCCCGCTCAGCGACGCCCTACTGTCGTGTAAGCGGCGCTTCCCGGACAGCGCCGAGCCTCAGCCCGTCTTCGCGCTCACGTTCGCGATGAAGTGAGCTCGCGCCGGTTTGCTCGCGCGCTCGGGCGCGGGCAAACCGAAGGGACCCGCGATAGCGGGCGCGCGAGAAGAAGAACTGAGTCCCGCCGATGGCGGGCCCTACGGCGTGAAGCTGATCGGGTATGTCACCTTCACGACGCCACCGTCGGGCACCGGGAACACGAGCTTCCAGAACACCGCGTTCAAGCAAGACAGCATCGTTTCATCGGAGATCTCGCCCGTCACGTGGCTGGAGCCGACCGTGCCGTCCCTCGCGATCACGAACGACGCGGTGACGCGCCCCTTCAAGTTGGGCTGCGTCGCCAGGGCGTCGTCGTAGCACTTGCGCATCAGCCCGAAATTGGCGCGCACCACCCGCTGAATCGCCTCCGGCGGGAGCTTGCCGGTGGCCGGCATCGCCCCTCGAACCCTCGGCGCGCTCGTTGCGGCCGGTGGGTCGCCCAGCGACAGCTCCAGGTTGAGGTCACCGATCGGCGCGGCGGGCGAGGGCGCGTGGCGGTTCGCGTGCGCGGCGCTGCTGGTCGCGATGGCGCGGGCCTGCGCCTGGAGGTGACGTTGGAGGAGGTCGCGCGGTGCTGCAGCGGAGGCGAGGGCGGTGCTCGTCGCGTCGCTCGCCTCACGCGGCGGCCCGCCGGTGCCGGACGCTCCCTCGCCCTCGCAAGCGAGCAGGAAGGTCGCGATCGAGAGCAGCAGCAGACGCACAGAGCCCACGGGGGCTCCTATCGTCGCCGGCTTCTTCCCCGCACGCTCCCGAAAATTGGGGGCGGGCGCTGCTGGGGCTCCTTCGTCCGGGAGCCTGACTGCCTGCGACTTCGTGGGGGCAGCCGGCCCTCGGCGTGCGACGAGCCTGTCGCAGCGCAGCGTCTTTGGAGCGCGGTTCGAATGACCGTTGCCCTGGCCTGCGCTTTGCTTTGCGATGCCACCATGGATAACCGTTGGCTCCGACCGTCCTCCTGGGCGTGGGGGCTCTGCCTGCTGGTCGGCTGCACCGGCGACATCGGGGACACCGGCGATGAGCCCGGCCCGAGCCCAAGCGACGTGTGCTCGGCAGACGCCGCGTTCGGCGTGCCGCTCTACCGGCTCAACGTCACCCAGTACCACCAGGTCGTTGGCGAGCTGTTCGGCAGCGATCTAGCGTACGAGAGCTCGTTTCCTCCTCCGCTCACCGGCTACCCGTACTCGACGTACGCCGACGCCAACCCGGTCGCAGGCTCACAGGTGCAGCCCATCATGGCGACCGCCGAGTCGATCGGCATGGCGGTCGCCGATCGCGTGCCTGCCTGCAGCGGCGACGAGCCCGCGTGCGCGAGCAGCTTCCTGACCGATATCGCGGCGCGCGCGCTCCGCCGGCCGCCGGCCGACGACGAGCTCGCGATCTTGATGACGATCTACGGCGACGCCCGCGCCGAGATGGATCACGCCGAGGCGGTGGGGCTCGCCGTGTCGGGGCTCCTGCAGCTGCCGCAGTTCTTGTATCTGCTCGAGGAGGTGCCCGCGCCTGGCGCCGAGCCTCGCGCGCTCGACGCCCAGGAGATCGGCCAGCGCCTCGCGCTCATGTACGGAGGGGGGCTGCCGGACGCCGACCTGTTCGCCGCGATCGACGACGGCTCGATCCTCGAGCCCGACGTGCGCGTGGCGCACGCGCGCAGGCTGCTAGAGACGCCCCAGGGCACGCTCGCGCTCAAGGGCTTCCTGCAGGAGTGGCTGATGGTGAAGGGCTTCAGCGCGCCCGAGACGGTGCACCCGGCGGAGCTCTCGCAGGCGCTCGGCGAGCAGCTCGATCGCGATCTGGACGCAGCCCTGTCGTCGGAGGACGGCCTCTCCGAGCTCCTGGTCGGCACGCGGACGCAGGTCAACAGCGTCCTTGAAGAGTTCTATGGTCTGCCGAGCCAGAGCTCGGGGCCCGACGATTGGCGCGAGGTCGAGCTGGACGCGGAGCAGCGCGTGGGCGTCCTCACCCACCCCGTGCTGATGGCGCGCTTCGCGCACGGGACATCGCCCTCGGACATCCTCCGCGGCAAGTTCGTCCGCATGAGCCTGTTGTGCGGCAACATCGCGCCACCCCCTGCGGGCGCGCAGCAGGCGCAAGCCGAGATCGCGCCCGAGGGGGCGACGCCGCGCGAGCAAGCGCAGGCGCGGCTCGACCATCCCACGTGCGGCGGCTGCCACCACATGATGGACCCGATCGGCTTCGGCTTCTCGGCCTTCGACGGCGCGGGGCGCTACGCGCCCGACGGGGTGGACGTGAGCGGCGTGATCAACTCGCCCGGCGAGGTGACGGGCGAGTTCCAGGGCGTGCGCGAGCTCGGCGAGCTGTTGGTCGCGGCGCCCGAGGTGCAGAGCTGCCTCGCGACCCAGTTCGTGCGCTACTCCCTCGGCAAGACCGAGTCGGCTGAAGAGAGCTGCTCGATGGACCAGCTCTCCCTCTCGCTCTCCGAAGAGAGCACGCGCTTGATCGACATGTTCGCCGCGCTCGCCGGGGCCCCCGCCTTCGCCGAGCGCGCCTCCGAAGAGGTGCAGCCGTGAGCCGCCGTTCCTTCCCTCGACGAGCCTTCCTGCGCTCCGCCACGGGCGCCCTCCTGGGTCTGCCCTTCCTCGAGTCGGTCGCGCGAGGTGGGGGCAACGACATGCCCAAGCGGCTGGTGATCTACTCCACCGGCGAGGGCAACCTGCCCGCGCGCTGGACACCCCCCACGCAAGCCAACGACGCGCTCACCTTGAGCGAGATGTTGCAGCCGCTGGCCGCGTTCAAGGACCAAATGGTCGTGCTCTCCGGCGTGAGCAACAGGCTCCCGGCCTTGCACACCTCCAATGGGCACAACGCGCCCGGCCATACCCTGCTGTCGGGCCACCTCGTCGACACCGTCGGCACCGGACAGTTCGATCCCAACATCGAGGTCTCGGCCGGGATGCGCTGCCTCGGCCCGAGCATCGATCACCACCTCGCGAGCCGGCTGGGCATCATGGAGCCTCTGAACCTGGCGGTTGGCGCGCCCGACCCAGGCGAAAACCGCATGTTCTACAAGGTGAAGGACGCCGGGGCCACCGGGGCCAACCCCGAGGCGCCGCTCAACGCCGACCCGGTGGACGCCTTCGCGGTCAACCTGGGCGGGCTGCCCTCGGGCTCGACCAGCACGCGGGCCGACCGCTTCAGGGCGCGCCGGTCGAGCGTGCTCAATGGTGTCGTCGACTCGTTCGATGCGATCCGCAAGAACGTCTCGGCCAGGGACAAGCAGCGCATCGAGGACCACGTGGACGCGCTGCGGGATCTCGAGGCGTCCCTCAGCTACGTGCCGCCGGTCGAGTGCGGCGGGATCATCCAGGAGGTGCCGCCCGGCTTCACGGTGCCCGGCTGGCCCGACTACCTGCTCATGGACCAGCAGGCCGAGCTGATGCTCGACATCATGGTCAACTGTCTCAAATGCGGCGCGCGCCAGATCGTGACGCTGCAAGACACCGGCTACGACGGTCCGCCGTTCGAGTTCTTGAACGAGGGCCCCGTCGAGGGGTGGCATGCGCAGATCCATAACGACCCGGCCCTCGGGCTCGGCTTCGGGAGCAATGAGGACAACCCCGTCGTGCGCGCGGGCTTCCTCCATTACGCGAACGTGTTCCGCTCTCTGCTCGAGAAGATGGAGGCGGTGGTCGAGGCCGACGGTCGCACCCTGCTCGAGAACAGCGTGGTCTTGTGGATCAGCGAGTTCGGCTGGGGGCAGACCCACGACCCGAGCAACCTCCCGATCGTGCTGGCGGGCAGCGGGCAGGGGCGGATCGTGACAGACCGGCACCTCGCCCGACCCAACGCGACGACCAATGATCTCTTCGTGTCTCTGCTGCGCGCGTTCGACGTGAGCGACACGACCTTCGGCCACGACGGACCGGGGCTGAACAATGGCCCCATCCCGGGGCTGGTCACGCCGGCCTAACGCGTCGGCCAGCCGCTCGGCCGTGAGCGCCGGTCTTCGAGGCCGACTACGCCTGGCACGGCGCATGCCTGCAATTGTCGACCCCCGGACGCTCCCCTAGCATGCCGGCGTGTCCCAGATGGTACGAACGGTCGGTCAGGTGCTAGCCGATCGCTACCGCCTGATCGCCCCGCTCGGAAGAGGGGGGATGGGCTCGGTCTGGCGCGCCGAGCACACCTCGCTCGGGACGCCCGTCGCCATCAAGCTCATCCACCCGGACCTGGCTCGGCGCGAAGGGATGCTCTCGCGCTTCCATCGCGAGGCGCAATCGGCGGCCAAGCTGCGCAGCGTGCACGTCGTGCAGATCCTCGACCACGGCGTCCACGAGGGCGTCCCGTACATCGCGATGGAGTGCCTCGAGGGTGAGTCGCTCGCGCAGCGCCTCGCGACCGACGGCCCGCTGACCCCGGCGGCTACCGCGCAGGTCTTGGCCGGCGTGTGCCGCGCGCTGACGCGCGCGCACCGGCTCGGCATCGTCCACCGCGACCTCAAGCCCGACAACATCTTCCTCGCCCGCGAGGAGACGACGACGGTCGTGAAGGTGCTCGACTTCGGCATCGCCAAGCTCCTCGACACCAGCCCGGTGGACGAGAGCGCGGAGACCGAGACCGCCGCCGCCTTGCGCACCGAGACGGGAGCCATGCTGGGGACACCTCGCCATGAGCCCCGAGCGGGCGCGCGGGCGAGCCGATATCGACGGCCGCTCGGATCTCTGGGCCCCGGCCGAGCTGCTCGGGCTCACGCCGACCCCGAGCATGGACGCCCCCATCGATCCGTTCGGCGCGCCCGACGCTCGCGAGCGAACGCTCCAGGCTGCGAAGCAGCGGGCGAGCGCCTATGTCGACGGCCGCGTCGCGCGGAGCCCGGCCGGCTACGAGGTGAGCCTCCGCGTCATCGCGTCCGCAGACGGCAGGTCCTCGGCGACGTTCACGGGGCGAGGAGCCAACCTGTTCGCCGCGACCGACGAGGCCATCGCGCAGCTGCGCGAGGCGGACGTCGTGCCGACGCAGCCGCTGGATCCAGAGGTCGTCCGCGTCTACGATCTCACCACCGCCGAGGCTGGCTGGGTCTGGGATGACAACGTCCCGCGCCAGGACGTCGACGCTGTCTGTGCCCGCGCCTCGCAGCACGCGAGCTCGCTCCGCGCCGCCCTGGGCACGCTGACAGACTGCGCGGGCAAGGGCGGTCTACCCAAGGAGCCCCCGCCACTCGATCCGACGACGGTCGGCACCTTGGTGATGACCGCCATCGCCAACCAGGGCCGAAGAGAGGTCGTCGAGCGGGCTCGGCCGCTGCTCGAGGAGAGGCTGCGCGCCGAGCAGTTTCCGGCCGGCAAGGTCCTGCTGATCGAGGCCCTGGTCGTCACCCGCATGCTCGCCGACTCGGGACCCGACGAGCTCGAGCAGCTCATGATGGAGGCCGTCAGGGCGTCGCCGCGCGCCGTCGACTGGCCGTTGCTGCTGGCGTTCTCGAACGGCCAATCGCGCACGGCCATCGCGCGCGCCGCCCACGCGTGGGCCGGGGGCCGCGCCTTCGCGAAGGGCGACGTCGCCGCAGCGCTGAAGGCCTGGCGGTCGCTCTTTCGCGTGACCGGAGCCGCGGTCCTCTTGCCCTTCGACGCGCTGTTGAAGCTGGACCCTGATGGACGTCGAGACTCGCATCGAAGCGCTCCGGGCCGGGCGCGGGCGCGATGCCCTCGAGGGCGAGCGTTGGATCCGTGCGCAGGGGATCACCTCCGTCGATCGCTGCAGCGCGATGGTCCTGCCCGGCCCCTGGGCCTGAGCCCGCGCCGATCGAGACTTACGGCGGATTGATGCTGGCTGCTTGCGGACAGGCGGCCCCCGGCGCGCGCCGTGTTAATCTTGGGGGACTCATGCTGCGTCGCTTTCGAGACTTCCTTGTCTGTTTGCTCGTGCTCGTCGTGGCGGGCGGCGCCGGATGCACGTGTATCGAGGGCGAGCTCCCCGAGCCCGAAGGGGGCGGCGGAAGCGGCGGCGAGGGTGGGTCGGGCGGCGAAGATCTCGGCCCCTGCGGGATGGATTGTTCGCTGATCGAGACGCCGGCCTGCTCCCGGGCCGTGTGCAACACCGGGCAGGAGCTGGGGCCCATCAACGTGTGCATCGTCGTCGCGTCGCAGACGGGGACCCCGTGCGACGACGGCGTGTTCTGCACGATGGACGACTTCTGCGACGGCGGCACCTGCTTCGGCGGCCCGACCAACGACTGCGGGCTCCCGCTGTCCCCGTGTGAGGCGGCCATCTGCTCCGAGGGCACCCAGACGTGCGGCGTGGCGCCCGTCAACGACGGCACCGCGTGCACCCCGACCGAGCTGTGCGAGGTCAACGGCGTGTGTGTGGTCGGCCAGTGCGTCGGCGAGCCGAAAGACTGCACGCTCTCGCCGCTCCACGAGTGCAACACGGTGGAGTGCGACCCCGAAACGGGGCTGTGCGCGGGTACCCCGGACCCCTTCAAGAACAACGACCCGTGCGTGCTCACCGGCGACCCCTGTCAGGTCGACAAGACCTGCCAGACCGGGCAATGTGTGGGCGGCGAGCCCAAAGACTGCTCGGCGTTCGACGTCGCGTGCGAGATCGGCGTGTGCGAGCCCTCGACCGGCATCTGCGGACCGATGTCGGCGCCCGAGGGGACCTCGTGCGCAGAGGGCATCCCCGCGTGCTCGGTCGGGGCGTGTGACGCGAGCGGGCAGTGCAAGGCCCAGGCGTCGCCGGACGGCACCGCGTGCAACGACCACGACGCCTGCACCGCCACCGACGAGTGCGCGCTCGGCGCTTGCGGCGGTGGCGCTGCGGTCCCCGGCTGCACCCTCTACTTCAAGGAGGGCTTCGAGGTCTGCCCGAACGGCTGGACCTTCGGCGGCGACTGGGGTGCGGCACGCCCGAGAACGTCGGGCCACCCTTGGCCCACACCGGCAACGGCGTGCTCGCGACCGACGTCTCCGGCGTTTACAGCGTCAGCCAGAGCTTCAACACGGCGGTCGCCGACTCGCCTTCGATCGATCTGACCCTGGCCACCAACCCGGTGCTCTCCTTCTGGGCGTGGGATCACACCGAGGGCGGCACGTTCGATGGTTGGAACCTGAAGGTCAGCACCAACGGCGGGGCGTCCTACACCCCGGTCTCGACGGTGACCCCGGCGTACCCGCTGACCATCTCCGGCCAGCCGGCGTGGGGTGGCAACCACGCGAACGACGGCTGGCAGAACTACCAGGCAGATCTGAGCGCCTACGCCGGGCAGACCATCAAGCTGCGCTTCGCCTTCCGCAGCGACGGCGCGACCGTCTACCCGGGCGTGTACCTCGATGACCTGTTCGTCGCCGAGCCGCTGCAGAACCCGCTCTACATCACGACGTCATCGCTCCCGGACGTGTACACCGGGATGCCGTATTCGGTCCCGATCGCGAGGAACGGCGGCACCGCTGGCGCGCTGTGGAGCATCGTGCCCGGCGGCCTGAACGACGCGTGGCTCGCGATCGACCCGGCGACCGGAGCGCTCACGGGGACCCCAACCGCGACCGACGCCGGCCCCGTGACGGTCACCGTGCGCGTCGAGGAGCCGACCTTGCCGTCGAACTTCGACGAAAAGACGTTCACCTTCAACGTCGACTACGCCGCGTATTACACGAGCTTCGAGGGCGCGTGCCCGGCCGGCTGGGTGCTGGGAGGGACGTGGCAGTGTGGCGTGCCGACGACCGTGGGGCCCTCGAACGCCTACGTGGGCACGCAATGCGTCGCTACGCGAATCGCTGGCAACTACCTCAACTCGCAGTCGTTCTCGTTCTCGAACGCGACCTCGCCCGACATCGACCTCAGCAACTCGCCCTTCCCGACCCTCACCTTCCGGATGTGGGTCGACACCGAGGGCGGCACGTTCGACGGCGTCAACCTGAAGATCAGCACCGACGGCGGCATGAGCTACTCGGTCGTCGACAGCGTGACTCCGCCGTACCCGCTGAAGGTCGCCGGCGAGCCGGCATGGGGTGGTCAACTGCAGGGGCTCGGCTGGCAGCTGGTGCAGGTCAACCTCGCTGCCTACGTCGGCGAGGTCGTGCGCCTGAGGTTGAGCTTCCGCAGCGACTCTTCCGGGAACGCCCCCGGCATCTACGTCGACGACTTCTTGGTCCAATGAAGGAGCCCCCTGTGCGCAGTCCCATCGCTCCCCCGCTCACCCTCAGGCCGATGTCGATTCACCGCCATGTCCTCGGGCTGCTCGCCCTGTCCGGTGTCGCCGCGGCATGGTCGGGCTGCGCGGAGGAGGCCACTCCGGACGGGACCACCAACTCCGGGACCGGCGGCTCCGTCACGGGCCCCGGCGGCGCTGGCGGCGCTGGCGCCGGAGGTGCGTTCAACATCGGGGGCGCGGGCAGCGGCGGCGGCGCGATCTGCGCCTCCACCACCGCAAAGGCCGAGCCCACCCCGCTCGACATCATCTTCGCCCTCGACTGGTCGCAGAGCATGCGGGGCGAGTCGTGGGAGGAGACCTCCTCGGCCTTGGAGACGTTCCTCCAAGATCCGCTCTCGGCGGGCATCGGCGCCGGGATGGTCTTCTTTCCGACGGTGAAGCCGTTCGGAAGCAACTGCGACACCGACCTCTACAAGGTCCTCGACGTGCCCATCGCGCCGCTGCCGGGCAACACCTTCGCGTTGATGAACGCCATGCCCGCCGACGCGACGGGCAACGACACCCCGCTCGGCGCCGCCCTCCCTGGGACGCTCATGGCGGCGACGGCCTACCAAGACGCGCACCCGACGCACAAGGTCATCCTCGTGTTGAGCAGCGACGGCGGCTTCGGCGGGTGTGGGCCCACGATCGATGAGATCGCCGATTGGGCGCGGAGCGCGCTCGAATACAACGGCGTGCGCACCTACGTGATCTCCGTCCAGAGCGCGTCGAACTACCCGCCGGAGAACCTCGAGAAGATCGCCGCGAAGGGTGGCACCGATATCGTCTACGACGCGACGGACATCAGCAATTTTTCCGCGAAGATCGAGGAGATCCGAGCGGCGGCGCTGGGCTGTGATTTCGAGATCCCGCCGGTGCCGTCGGGCATGGGTCTCGTCCCCGATGAGGTGAACTTCACCTACACGCCGGGCGGCTCGGACACGCCCATCACCTTGCCGCGCGCCGACAACCTCGCCGACTGCGGAGACCAGCCCGGCTGGTACTTCGACAACAACGTCAGCCCGACCAAGATCATCGTCTGCCCTGCGTCTTGCGCCACGATCCAGAACGACACCGAAGCGGAGGTCGCCGCAGCCTTTGGCTGTGCGTCGGTCCCCAATTGAGAGAGGGGCATCGGCCCTCTCTCTCTCGCCTGACTTATTGAAGAAGGTGGATACCCCTATGCTTGAGCTTGCTCGATTCCGAGGCACCCTCCCGCTGTTCCTCGCGGCGGTCGCCGCCGTGGGCTGCGGCGACGACGTCGACACTGCCCCGGGCGGCGGCGGGGCTTCGACGGTGAGCACCGGCGGCTCCGGGGGCGTCGGGGGCCTGGGCGGCTCGGGGGGTGAGGGCGGCACCGGAGGCGAGGCCACCTGCCTGCCGACCGACGGCGTGACGCTCGCGCTCACCGAGCTCTATTTCGGCCAGGGCACCAACGGGGAGTGGAAGAACGTCGGCTTGAACATCGACGGCCTGGTGTCGGACGGCACGTCGACCGACGTGTGCCAGCCAGCCGAGGGAGGCGATCCGGACGTGGCCTACCCGGACGGCGAGGGCGGCATCGACAACTCCTTCGGCAAGAACCTGCTGCCGCTCATCCTCAGCGTGGTACCGACCTGGCCGGACGGCGTGAACGCCTACCTCGAAGAAGGCCGCTTCAACGCGATGTTGAAGATGTATTGCCTGCCTCCCACGGGCGACGTCCCCGTGCTCATCACCAAGGTCTTCGGGGGCACGGAGCTAGGCTCGGTTCCAGCGTACGACGGCACCGACGTGTGGCCCGTCGTGCCCGAGATCCTGGGCGACCCCCAGGACCCCGAGTCGTCGACGCTGGTGTTCGAGAACAGCTCGGTGATCGGGTCGACGTTCGACTCGGGGACGCAGGAGACGTTCATCCTCACCATCCCGATCGAGTTCAACGAACAGTCCACGTTGCTCAAGCTCACGCTGTACGGCGCGCAGGTGACCATGACGCTCTCCGAGGACCGCAAGAGCGCGACCGGCGGCGTCATCGGCGGCGTGCTCAACACCGAAGAGATCATCGCCCAGGTGTCGAAGGTCGTCGCGATGGCCGACCTGTGCGACGACGCGCTGTACGATCAGGTCGTCACCTTGGTGCGCCAGTCGTCGGACATCATGAGCGACGGCACCCAGGATCCGGGCCAGATCTGCGACGGCATCTCGTTCGGCGTGCGCTTCGAGATGCAGGAGGTCCAGCTGGGAGACGTCGGCCCAGAGGCGCCTCCGGGCGTGGGCTGCCCCTGACGAGGGCCCGGCGCCCGAAGGGGCGCGACAAGCTTGCTACGAGCGTTGCGCCCGGCTGCGAGACCTGAGCCCGAGCGCGGCGACTCCGAGGAGCGCCGCGACGGGCGCCCACCCGTTCGCTCCCGGAGCTCCCGTCGCGCTGCACCCGACCCCGCCGTGGTCGTGGTCGTGGATGGGCTCCTCCTCGATCGGCTCCTCGATGTCGAACGACGCGGTCACCTCTCGCTCGGTGCCGCCGATGGTCACCGCGAAGGTGACGTCGACGTGGCCCTCGGTCTGGTCGAGGTAGACGAAGAAGCGGCCCTCCGCGGGCACCTCGCACGGCGCTTCGGTGCACTCGCCCACGTCGCCCGAGACGAACGCGCTCACCTCGCAGTCGTTCTCGAGCCGGATCGCGACCTGGTCGCCACACCCCGCGGAGATCGCCTCGATGGTGAGGCAGTCGACCTCCGGGGTGACGGTGATCTCGACGTTGGTGGGCTCGAGCAGGGCCAGATCCTCGGCGCACTGTGAGGCTCGGGCGGCGTCCGGGGCGAGCAGGACGAAGGTGGCGGCGGCGACCACGGAGCTGAGCGTTCGCAGGTGCATGCCGTGTTCTCAGCAACCCTCGGACCATCTTCACGGTCAGCCACCGCGCCCGGCCGGGCAGAGGCTGCCGCGCGGCAAGGGCTGACCGCCGGGACGCGGGTGGCGCAACTTGGGCCGGACTCATCTCGCGCCGGTTTGCTCGCGCGCTCGGGCGCGGGCAAACCGAAGGGACCCGCGCCAGCGGGCGCGCGAGAGAAAAGTTGGGCCTGCGTGACGTCCTCGGGCTCCGCGTCGACTGGTTGGGTCAGAGCTCGGGAGGTCCGAGCCAGGAGCCCACCCCAAGTCATGAAGATCTCGTCGGTTCTCGTCACGCTCGCCGCTGTCTCCGCCTCGCTGCTGGCCTCGTCGACCGCCCTCGCCGAGGGGAAAGATCGGGCCCGCGTGCGCGGCGGCGTCGCCGTTGCCGGCGGCGTCCTCACGGCGCCCGAGGCCGAGGTCGCGATGGGCACGGGCGGTGTGCAGGGGCAGGTCGGCGTTCAGATCAACGACGTGGTCGGCTTGTACTGGGTCCCCCAGATCGATCTGGGGCTCGGCTCGGGAATGGGCGGCGTCAACCTGTCGACGGCCATCATGGTCGACATCTCGCCGATCGACTTCATCTCGATCGGCGCGGGTCCGGACCTCGGCTTCTTCGCCGGGATCGGGGACGACGGCGCCGCGGCAGGCGCCAACTACGGCGGTCGATTCCGCTTCGCCGTCCACCCGTTCGTCTCGGAGGGGAAGAACCACCGCCGTCAGGCCTTCACCCTCGCCGCAGACCTTCGCGTCCTGGCGGGCGCCACGCTCGCGACGAACACGGGCGGCACCACGGGCTTCGTGATGCAGCCGATGCTCACCGCCGGCTGGACGGCCTACTGATCACTCGGTCGCGGTCTTCCTGACGAGGGCCTGGAGCTGCGCGCTCGTGGGCAGGCCCGTGAAGGAGTACTTGCCGACGATGAAGCTCGGCACCTCGCTGAAGCCGAGCTCCTCTGCCTCCTCGAGGTCGCGCCGCAGCTGGTAGTCATACGTCGGGTTGGTCAGGCTCGCGTCGAAGGTCGAGGCCACGAAGGTACCCGCCGCCACCCAATCGACCGAATCCCGCGCGACCTCGCGCAGCGTCACCTTGATGTCGGCGGGCTTCTCGCTGGCCTTCGCGAACCACAGCTCCGCGAACTTGTAGAAGGTGGGGGCTCCGTACGCGCCGTTGACCTCCGTCCCCGCGGTCGCGAGCAGCCGCGAGTGCTCGTTCTCGGCTTGGGGGAAGTGCCGATAGAACACGGAGACGAGGTTCGAATTGTCCTTCTGCAGCTGCGTCACGAGCGCGAGCGCCTGCTTGCACTCGGGCACCGTGAGGTCGCAAAAGAGCTGTACGGGCACGAGCGGGTAGCCGATCCCGATCCGCGGGGAGGTGAGTGAGGGCTCCTTGTAGCTCTTCTTCGAGTCGAGGATGTCGTTGCGCCCCTGGGCCACGAGCCCCTCGTAGATCGTTGACGCTGGGAAGCCCTTCGCGACGAGCTGGTCGGCCGACCTCACGGCAGCGTCGAACAGGGACTCGAGCTCCGAGGCCGTCTTCAACCCCACGACGCGCGCGCCGTTCACGAACATCGTCGGCGTCGACTGCACCCCGAGCAGGTCGGCCAGGCTCTCGTCGAGCTCGACCCAGACGAGGTGCAGTGAGCTCGACACCGAGTCCATCGCGAGGGTCGGATCCAGGCCAAGCTTCTTCGCGTATTTTCTGAGGTCTTTGTCTTCGAGCGCGGTCTGGTTCTCGAGCATCAGCGACACGGCGCTGAAGAAGGCCTCGGGCCCGAGCGTGGCCTTCGCTTCGCGCGCGAGCTGCGCCGCCGGCCTGGCGCGCGCGTGGGTCGCCGACGGCTTGTCTTTCCACACGACGCGCAGGTTGTCTCCGTACTTGGCGCGGACCGACATCAGCGTCTTGTAGAGCGTGGCCGTGTCGGCGGACGTCAGGTCGCCGAAGAGCACCGCGGTGACCTTCGGATCGGCCCCGCCCCCGAGCGTCGGAGAGGTGAGGATGGGCACGTTGAAGGTCCCCGTGAGGTCGACCCCCTTCGCCTGCTTCGCGGGCATCTGCGCGAACTCGACCTTCGAGAGGGTCGTGTACAGCTGATAGGGGGGCGTGCCCTTGTCGATCTCGGCCTGGGCCTTGAGCAGCTGAGCGTCGACGAGCTCGCGCACCCTGCTGATCGGCTGGCGGCCCTGGAGTGGCGCGCCGTTGACGAAGATCGCCGGCAGTCGCGAGACCCCGAGCGACTTGCCGAGCACGACATCTGCGTCGACCTTCTTCGCGCTCGCCTTGTCATCTTTCGCTGTCAGGTACTTGCTGTAGTTCTTGAGCTCGGCGTCTCGCGCCCAGCCGTCGATCGTGAAGTCGTAGATGTCGCCCGTGGACGCGTGCAGGGCGGCGTCGACGAACTTGAAGAACGCTTGGCTCTTCTGCACCGAGAACACCGCCTCGCCCGCGATCGCCGCCTCGCGGGCCCGCTCGTTGCCGGGGAGCGGGAAGTGCTTCCACACCAGGCGCAGCTTCTCGGCGCCGACGTGCTCCTTGAGCATGATCAGGTCTGCATACTGGTCTTTGCAGGCCTTGCTTCGAAGGTCCATGAACGCGACGATCGTCAGCGGGGCATCGCGCGCGCCCCACATCGGATCGGCGAACGAGATGGGCACCGGCGAGTCGAGGTCGCTCCACTCGTCGTGGAGCTTCTTGAGCAGCTTCTCGCGCTCGCGCTTCGTGTCGCGCTCGAGCTCGCGCAGCTTGTCTTCGCGGGCAGCGAGCTCACGCTTCTCCTTCCGGTCCCACGCGTTGTAGGCGCGCGTGCCGTAATAACCTCCGAGTGCGAGCACCAGCGTGGCGCCGGCGAGGCCCACAGCCCAGCGACCTCGGACCTTGCTGCCCAGCTGGCGCAGCCTCGCTGCCCAGCGGACCTGCGCGGCGCTGGCGGCCAGCGCGGCGCGGGCCTCGACCGCGGGTGGCGCAGCGCTGGCCGTGAGCTGCGCTCCTTCGCGGGCCGGGCCTGCGGGGATCTGCGCCGGGGTCGGCGGGTTGGGGCTCGGTGCCTCAGAGGGGGGCTCGGCTGCGAGCGGAGTAGCCGGCTGCTGCCTCTGCGAGGCCTCGCGCAAGCTCGGGATCGTGAAGGCGACGCCGGGCTTCGGGGGCGGCGAGGGGGCGACCGGCGCCGCGGCGATCGGCGCCGCCGCGATCGTCAGCGCCGGCGGAGCGGGAGCAGGAGCAGGCGCGGCAGCCAGCGTCGCCGACGTGGCCTGCTTGGGCTGTGCTGCGACCGCTGGCGCCACGGCCGAGGCTGCAGCCGGCGTGGGCGCCACGGCCTGGGTCGGCGGTCCCCAGCTCTGCCCGACCTGCATGAGCGCCTGGAGCGCGTCCGCGGCCCACCGGAAGCGGCGCGCGGGGTCACGCGCCACGCACCCCGCGAACCACCCGTCGAAGCCCGGGGGCAACGGCTGCTCCACGCCGAGCTCGGCGGCGCGCTTCGTCGCGGGCACGAGCGGTTCGAAGAGCACCTCGCGCATCAGGGTGACCATCGCCGACCCCATGTCGCGGGCGGTCTTCCAGTAGTGCTTGCCGGTCAGCAGCCAGAACGACAAGAGGCCGAGGGTCCACACGTCGGTCGCGGGTGACGGCGTCTTCGCGGTCTCGACCTGCTCGGGGGCCATCCACAGGCCTCGGCTCATCGCCGCGGTCGTGTTCTGTCGGATCTCCGAGGCGATCTTGCCGACCCCGACGAACTGGACCTCGACGCGGTAGGGCAGGCCTGCGGTCGGGCTCGAGGCGAGCACGATGCCCTCGGGCTTGAGGTCGCGGTGGACCACGCCGAGCGCGTGCGCGGCGGCGACCGCGTCGCACAGCTGCGACATGAAGCCGAGCAGCTCGTGGGGGGTCATCGGCGGGCCGTCGGCCATGCGCTCCGCGAGCCGCAGGCCCTCGAGCAGCTCCATGGCGACGAACGGCTGCCCCGTCTCTGGGTCGCAGCCCCAGGCCAGCACCTGGGCGACGTGTTGGCTCTGGATGCGGGAGGCGCGCTTGGCCTCCTCGAGGAACGCGCTGCGGATCGCCGCGTCTTTGCCCAGGTCACCGTGGACGACCTTCAGCGCGCGCCGCTCGCCGGTGGAGGTGTGCTCCGCCTCGTAGATCGTCGAGAGCCCACCCGTATAGAGCGTGCGGACGACGCGGTAGTCCTCCCCGAAGGCGGCTCCCGCCTCGAGCCCATCCATGCCGAGGGTCTAGCGACCCCGCGAAACCGCGTCGAGGATGTTTGACGCCGCGCACACTGAGACCCTAAGAAAACGGGCACTCATGAATCCCTACGCCATGGCGTTCGTGCTGGTCACGCTCAACGCCGCCTTCGGGTTGACCGCGAAGCAGCGGTTCGAGCTGCTCATGGTCGGTCGCCCCACCCTCCGGTGGGACCGCGTCCCCGAGCGGGTCCGCGGCGTCGTCGAGTACGCGCTCGCCCAGCGCAAGATGCGCTACTACCCAGCAGCCGGGCTCGCCCACATGGCGATCTTCGTCGGCTTCGGCGTGCTGCTGTTGAACACGATCATCCTCTGGGGGCGCGGGTTCTTCCCAGGGTTCAACCTCTTCTTGTTCGGCCACGACCAGCCGCTCGGCATGGTCTACGACCTGCTCAAGGAGATCGTGCTCGTCGCGGTCATCGGCGGCGCCTCGTTCTTCGTCTACCTGCGCGCCGTCAAGCGCGAGGGCCGCATGACCCTCTCCGGCGAGGGCCTGGTCATCCTTGGCATCATCGTGACGATGATGGTCGCCGACCTGCTCTACAACGGCTCGCTCCTCGCGCTGTCGCCCAAGGTCGGCGAGGCGTGCGTCGGCTCGGCGAAGAGCGCGCTCGGAGCGCGCCCGTCCGACGGGCTGTGTGAGGGCGTGCGCACCGTCGTCGCCCCGCTCGGGGCTGACGCGGGTAAATCGATGGGGTTCGTGTGGCACGCGCCGGCGAGCAGCGTGATCGCCGCTGCGCTCGCCAGCGCCGCTCCGAAGACGCTCCAGCTCCTCGCGCACCTCGGCTTCTGGACGCACTCGGCGCTGGTCCTCATTTTTCTCAACATCCTGCCGTTCTCGAAGCACTTCCACATCATCACGGCGATCTTCAACGTCTTCTTCCGCAACCTTGACAAGCCCGGCCGACTGTTGCCGGTCGCGGCGTCGAGCGAGGCGATGATGCCGATGGTCGAGGCCGCGATGGAGGCGCGCCCGGGCGCCGAGCCCGTCGGCGCAGCGAAGCTGCAGGACTTCAGCTGGAAGGCGATCCTCGACTTTTACACGTGCACCGAGTGTGGCCGCTGCAGCGACAACTGTCCGGCTCACAAGACCGGGAAGATCCTCAGCCCGAAGATGCTCACGCTCGATCTGCGCGACCACCTCTACGGGCGCGCGGAGGAGCTGATCGACGAGAGCAAGGCCCCGAAGGTTGCGCCCGTCGAAGGCGAAGAGGCGCCGGCCGCGGACGCGGCGCCCACGGCGGAGCTGGTCGGCGACATCATCCACCCCGACGTGCTCTGGGCGTGCACGACCTGCCGCGCCTGCGAGGAGCAGTGCCCGGTGATGATCAGCTACGTCGACAAGATCGTCGACATGCGGCGCAACCTCGTGATGTTGAAGGGCGAGTTCCCGGCGCAGCTCAACGGGCCGTTCTCGGCGCTCGAGGTCAACGGCAACCCGTGGAACCTCGCGCGCGTCGACCGCGCCGGCTGGGCCGAGGGCCTCGACGTGCCGCTGATGAGCGACAAGCCGGACGCGAAGGTCCTGTATTGGGTCGGCTGCGCGGGGAGCTACGACGACCGCGCCAAGAAGGTCGCGCGCGCTACCGCGCAGCTCATGAAGTCCGCCGGCGTCGACTTCGCCATCCTCGGCCAGGAGGAGACCTGCACCGGCGACCCAGCGAGGCGCGCGGGCAACGAGTACCTCTTCTTGATGCTCGCCGAGCAGAACGTCGCGACGCTCAACGGGTACAAGGAGCAAGGCGGCATCCGCACGATCGTGACGGCGTGCCCTCACTGCTTCAACACGCTCGCCAACGAATACCCGGACTTCGGCGCGAAGTTCGAGGTGGTCCACCACGCCGAGTTCCTCGCGCGCCTCGTCGCCGAGCGGAAGCTCTCCCCCAAGGCGCCGGTGAAGAGGCGCGTCGCGTACCACGACAGCTGCTACCTCGGCCGCTACAACGACGTGTACGACGCGCCGCGCGAGGTGCTCGGGAGCATCCCCCAGCTCGAGCTCGTCGAGGTGCAAGGCTGGAACAAGAACAAGGGCCTGTGCTGCGGCGCCGGCGGCGCGCAAATGTTCATGGAGGAGCAGAACAAGGACCGCGTGAACGTGAAGCGCACGAAGCAGCTGCTCGACACCGGGGCTGCCACGATCGCCAGCGCGTGCCCCTTCTGCCAGACGATGCTCACCGACGGCCTCAAGGCCGAGTCGAAGGAGGAGTCGATCCAGCAGCTCGACATCGCCGAGCTGCTCCTCGAGAGTTGCTCCGAGGTCGAGGGCGGCAAGTCGCGCTCGAAGAAGAAGAGCGCGGAGGCGAGCGCCGAGTGAGGGCAGTTCGGACACGCGCCTGTGGCGTCCGTCTGCTAGAGTCCCCCTCGTCATGAAGGACGGTGGGGACTCGAGCTCCGGGCGGTCGCGGGCAGGCGCCGCCACGACGACGCAGCCGGTCGGGTCGGGGCTCGCGGGCGCGCGCAGTGCGGTCGTGTCGACGCTCGGTCCGGTGCCCGTGTGGGGCGGTCAGGTCCACGTCGCTGACGAGGTGGCTGAGCTCGCCTTGCGGGCGCGCTGGGCAGAGGCCCACGCAGAGGCGGCCAAGCATCCCATCTGCGAGGCGTGCGACGCGCCGATCGACGGCGAGCCCGCGGGCAGCGGGCTCTACTTCTGGTCCCGAGACGGCGAGCTCCGCTTCGAGGAGCCCGCGCTGTGCGAGGACTGCGGCTTCGCCATCGTGGCCACCGCGCTCCGACGCTTCGAAATCGACGAAGAGGAAGGCTAAGGCTGACGCCTCTCGGCCCGCCCTTCCAGGCCGCGCCGCCCTCTCCCGCGCTCTGCCCGCGCTGTGAGGCGCTCGAGGACCGACCTGACAGCGCCTTCTGCCGCAGGTGTGGGGCGCAGCTGTCCGTCCTCGCCGAGGCCCCGCCGCCGAGCGTCTCAGACGACCCGCGGTCCGACCTCATCCTGACGCCGGACACGATCGTCGACCCGCCGAAGCTCGCGTCGAGCGCGCCGCCCCCGGCGGCCGTCGAGGCGCCCAAGGTCGAGGCTCCGCCCCCGATCGAGGCGCCCAAGGTCGAGGCTCCGCCCCCGATCGAGGCGCCCAAGGTCGAGGCTCCGCCCAAGCCGAGCGAGCCCGCGCCGCCGATCCCGCTCGCGCCGCTGCCGCACGGCTACGTTCCGGTGAGCCGTGTGCTCGAGCTCACCAAGGACCCTCCCTGGTACCGCTGGTCTCTCGGCCACGCGCTGCGCCTCGGCGCCGCGGCCGCGCTCGTCGGCGGCACGCTGATGGGCCTCGAGCTCGCACGGAAGGTCTACGGCAAGATGCTCGCGAAGGCCCTCGCGACGACGCCGAACGGCTGGCTCATCGACTTCATCGAGTACGCGATCGCCTGCGTCGCGAGCGCGGGCATCGGCTTCGTGGTCTACCGGCTCACGAGCCGCACCTGGGCGAGGACCCCCTGAGCATCGCCGCCTATTATCCGAGCTACCCCCTGATCGCCGCCGCGGCGGCCGCTGCGATCTTCGGCGTCGGCTACTGGCTCGTCACGAGCGCGCGGCCTCGTAAGCTCGACCGCGAGCCGTGGAACGAGCTCAACGTTCGGTCGCTCGCGCACCTGCTGCACAAGGTCACGCGCCCCTCGAACGCGCTCGTGCCGTGGTCGGCCGAGGAGCGCTCTCAGATCACGAGCTTCTACGAGCGCTGGCTCAACCTCGAGCCCAACCTGCGCTCCGAGCTGCGCCTGGAGCTCGCGTCGGAGGGCATCGACATGCTCAAGCTCTCCGACGCGATCCGCGCGCACCGCGGCCGCGCGCGCTGAGCGCCAGGAGCCGACCTTTGCGGTACGGTCGTCGACGTGGCTCGTCGCTCCGTAGCCAAGCCGACGTCCGGCGAGGTGGGCTCCGCATCGCTCGCTGCGCTCGACCCGAGCGCTCCCTTCACTTCGCTTCTGCCCGGGCTGTTCGAGGGTTGGCGCGCACGCCGGCAGCCCACCGTCGCACGCCTCGTCGAGGCCATTTCGGCGGCGCTGCTCGCCGAGGCCCCGCGGCCGCTCCTCGGAGCGTCGAAGAAGGCGTCCGAGCGCGAGCTGTGGTGGGCCGTCCACGAGACCCGTGACGTCCTCGACTTCCCGCGGCTCATGGCGGCCGCGCGGGGCGGGTCGCAGCAGCAGGTGAGGGCGCAGGTCGAGGCGCTGGCCGAATGGCAGCACCCGGCCTTCGCCGCAGGGCTCCTCTCGCTGCTCGAGGGGGTGTTCGAGAGGCGCATGCGCGCCCGCCTCTCGGGGATGAAGGCCGCGCTCGAGGCCGCGCTCGGCTGAGCCCATGAGCGACGTCGTCCTGTCCGTGATCGCCACCCGAGACGTCCGTGACGTCACGGTCGGGCGCGTGATGCAGCGGGCCCGCGCGCTCGTCGCCTCGTCGCTCGGGCTCGAGCCGTCCTCGCTCTCGCTCCAATACGGGCTCGGTGCGCTCACCGACGCTGGCCTGACGCGGTCGCTCGAGCCCGCGAGCCCGCTCGAGTGGCACGACGATCTCGAGGTGCTCGAGGTCGACCTCGTGCTCAGCGGAAGAACCGCGGCGACGCTCTCGGTGCGGCATGGTCTGCTCGACTGGGATCAGCTGTTGCCCGTGCCGCTCGAGCCCAGCCTCGCAGCGGTCGTCGGCCCCGCGCTCGCCCGCCGCGCGCTCGAGCTGGACACTGCGTGGTGGCTCGACGCACACCTCGACCGCCCCGAGGCGGCCGCGCTCGCCCGCGCCCTCATGTGCGCGATCGCGGAGCCTTGCGACGGCATCCTGTGCGAGTCGACAGACGATCGCGTCTTCGGCTCGGCCGCGGCCTTCGTCGCGGCTTGGCCCTCGATCGCCCGCCTCTAGGCCTCGCGACGACGGCGGGGGACGGCCGCCCCTGGCTCGACCTTGGCATGGCCTGGGTGCTCGCTCATCTGGGCCCGATGATCGTCGGACCGCGTCCCATGCCCGAGCCGAGCCTGCGCGGGCTCTCCCCCGCCGCTCAGAGGGCCGGGTCGACCTGTTTGCAGAAGAAGGTGGGCAGCGCCGGCTCCGGCATGAGGGTCGGCCCGTCATTCGGGGCGGAGGTGGTGAGCACGAGCCGGTGAAGCTCGCCGACGCGAAATGCGGTGAGCGTCCCGGCACCCTGGCGGTATTGGGCCCTCGGCAGCTCGGCGCAGCCGTGAGCCACGAAGAGGTTCTTGCCGGCGACCCGGCCAGACTCGACCCGCACGATCTCGTATTGCATGACCGTCGCGACGTGCAGCACGCCGCAATGGAATCCGGGCCCTTCTGGCAGCCAGCGGAGGCGGGCGACGACCGTCGCCTCGGCGCTGCCGTTGGCGGGCTGCGCGATGTCGGTGGTGGCCAGCGCATGCGGCGGCGGCCCGGCGGAGTGAGTCACGCTCGCAACGTTCAGCCGCGGATCCGGCGACGCCGAGGCGGGAGCGCTGGCGGCGACCGGCGTGTCTACAGCCTGAGACGTCGTTGGCTCTTGCGCGGCACACGCCACGAGCTGACCCAGCGCGCCTGCGTGCGCGACCCTCCACAGCCATTGGACCGAGCGCATGTGCGCCCCGTCGTAGCACGCCGGCCGCCGGAGGGCGGTCAGCGTGGGCGCTCGGCAGCGGGGCGCGCTGTCCCCGCCCTCAGAACCCCTCGCTCATGGGCTGCACGAGCGAGAGGGCCGGCAACGGCGCCGAGTCCAGGTAGCGTCGGACGGCGCGGTCGATGCTCTGCGCGGCGGCCTCCTCCAGGTCGGCCTGGGCCTCGAGATCCAGGGTGTCGACCGCCTTGCAGAGGGCCTCGACCGCCACGTAGACGAGCTGCTCGATGCGCGCCTGGTAGAGCACGCCCTGAGCGGTCGCGGCCCGCACCGCGCGAGGCATCCACGCGGCGACGAGGTCTTGCCTCAGCGCCCGATGGCGATGCCGCGCCGCAGCTAGCAACGGGTAGACGGCGCTCAGGGGCTCGTTCACGAGCTCCTCGATGGCCGCGTCCGCCGCGTCGCCGAGGCGGCGCGCCGCGCTGCGATCCCACGCGACGAGCTCCCGGCCGAGCGCCTGGGAGGCCGCCCTCCAGTGCTCGGAGCCGTGGGAGCCGGCGTCGAGGCGGCGCATCAGGCCGCGCGCGAAGCGCAGCAGCCGCTCTGCCCTGCGGTGCCCGCCCAGCGAGCCGCCCGCGAGGGCTCGCTCGACCACCGACAGCGTGACGGCGGCCTCGCACGCTCCGGAGAGGCGGTGGACCCAGAGCGCGCGCTCGAGCGAGACCAGCTTGAGCGCCGCCTCCCGCGCATCCGCGGGGACCTGCCAACGTTGCGTTCCCATGAGGTGTTCTCCTTGGTGCACAAATGGCCCGCGGAGGACGCTGTGACAATGTCAAAGGTTCAATCGAATCATGTGAGAAAAACGAATAGAAGGCGCCGCCGCCCACCTGCGGCAGCCTCTCGGCGAGCGGCGTGGCGTTACAGGAACTAGAGCGCCGATCCGCAAAAGTGTGCGCGGGGGATCGACATCCGAGTGGCTTCCATGATCAACACTTGGGATGCGGTGGAAGCCCGCGATGGGTAGCTGACCGCTGCGCACCAACCCCGTCGTCAGGCTCTTGCCTGCCTGCGGGCGATGCTGGCGCTGGTGATAGAGCGGGCTCTTCCATGGCCCCCTCCTCGACGCGCGCTGCTGACCCTTGATCGTGTCGCCGAGCGCCACGACGAGCGTGCCCGCTTCGGCGACCTGCGGTCCGGCGGAGCTCCCACGCAGCGCCCGCGGCGAGGGCAGCTGGCGACAAAACCCGGGGCTCGTCCCGGACGAGCCCCCACCTGTGTCGCCGGGGCGATGAGCCTCTGCACTGGATCGTGCAGAAAACGAGGGGTCCCTCCCGCGAAACCGACACAACCCAGGGAATAGCCAGGATCCAAGCGACACAACCTCGGGTTCGTCTCGCACGGACCCCCACCTGTGTCGCGAGCCGTCCCGACGCCACCGACCAGGGCGACCGACGGAGCCGCCTAAGCTCGCGAGGCGCCACGCCCTGGCGCGAATTAGGCTGGCCGCTTAGCGGCTTGTGTCCCTAGTCCGACCGGAGGTCGGACCAGCAACATCAAGGCGGGTGGAACATAGATCGGGGTGAGGCTCGGGGATTGCCCGGCCTTCACTTGCGAGCGTGAGCGAGGGCCGGGCGAACCCCGAGCCGAGCTTGGGACACCCCTAGTTGAACTGAAGGTTCGGGCTCGCGGTGCCGTTCTGGCCAGTGCCGCCGACGCCGCCGCCGGGGCTCGTGCCGCCGGTCCCGCCGAGGCCGGGCGCCCCCGTGGTGCAGCTGTTGTCGTCGAAGGTGAAGGTCACCGTGGAGGCGCGCGCGAGGCACGCGCTCGGGCCGCCGCCGCCGCCGCCGCCGGGGCCGCCGTGGCCACCATTGCCGCCCTTGGCGCCGTTGCCGCCTGCGCCGCCTTGGTCGTTGCCGCCGCCGCCCTGGCCGCCGTTGCCGCCGAGCTGCTGCTGGGCGGGCGCCGGCGCCGCCGGCGCCGCCGGCGCCTGTCGTCATGGTGTTGCCGCGCACCACGATCGTGCCCGAGGCGACGAAGACCGCGAAGCTGCCGCCGCCGCCGCCACCGCCGTTGCCGCCGCCGCCGCCCAGCCCCCCACAGCCGCCCGCGCCGCCGCCCCCGCCCCGGTCGGCGTTGCATACGCCGCCGCCGCCGCCGCCGCCGCCGCCGCCGCCGCCGCCCCCACGGCCGTTCGAGCCGGGGTTGCCGTTGCCGCCATTGGCGGTCGAGTAGAGGCCAGCGGCCATCGACCCGAGCGCGGAGCCACCGCCCCCGTTGGTGCCGTTGGTGCCGTTCCCACCGACCGTGCCGACCCCGCCCGGGTTGCCATCGAAGTCCAAGAGGTTGCAGCCCTCGCCCGCACCACCCCCGCCCCCGGCCGCGCCGCCGCTCCCTGATCCGCCGTTCGATCCTTGCGCGTTGCTGTACCCACCCGTGCCGCCGTTGCCGCCCGGCTCCGCGCACACCGGCGCGCCCGCGCCGCCGCCGCAGTTCGAGCCCTGGCAGCCGTTGTTGCCCGGGCCGCCGACCGGCGCCGTTCCTCCGCCGCCCGCCGCGTTCATCCCCGCGGCGCCGGCGGCGCCCGCCATGATCGTGAACACGTTGTCGTGCACGTCGAGCGTGCCCAGCCCGCCCTCGAAGCGCACGCCGTACGCGCTCTGCCCCGCGCCCAGCGGCGTCGTCGCGACGATCGTGAGCCCCGCGATCTCGGTCGGGTCGTCGATCTGCGACGCGACGATCACCGTCCCCGCGGCCTGGATCGTGGTGACGACCGTGTCCGTGCGCTTGAAGGGGAAGTCCCCGTCGGTGTGGTCGAAGCCGCCGTACAGGCTGATGCCGCTGACGAGCGCGATCGGCCCTTGGTACACCTCGCCGCTCAAGCACACCGCGGGCACGCTGTTCGTCTCCGCGATCTCGAGCGCCTTCGCGATCGTCGCGACCGGCTCGAGCCGCGTGCCAGACCCCGCGTCGTCACCGATCGAGACCGAGACGTAGACGCACTGCTCGGCGACGCCGTCGCTGCCGTCGCAGTTGTCGTCGGTGAAGTCCTCGTCGATGGGATCGTCCTCCGACGCGACGGTGCACGCGTACTCGCAGCCGCACTCGCCCGTGAGCGGGTTCTGATCGATGTCATGGAAGTCCATCGGGCAGGTCTCGCAGGCGCCGCCGCCGCCCTCGCCACCCGCGCCGCCTTGGCTCGAGGTGCCGCCTTCGCCGGCCCCGCCGCCGCCCTCGGGCGGTGCGCCTCCGTCGGCGCTGCCTCCATCCCCAGAGGCTCCTCCCTGGGGGCCGCCGCCGGTGAGGCCGGTCCCTTCGGCGCAAGCAGCAAGGAGAGAGGCGATCGCGAGCATCCACGCGGGACGGAAGGAAGACAGCATTGCCGCTCATTTTCGCGTGCGTGGGCGCTGCCCGCAACAGGGAGCACGGGTCCGCGGCGACGACTCTTGGGCCCGAGACGCGCTCCCAAAATTTGGCCTGATCGCAGAAACCGTGGTCTCCGGGGAGACCGTGCGCAGTCGAATCACGAGCGGACCGCTACAAACGCCGAGAAATGTGCGGCGTGTGGCCCTCGCGACGCGTGTGGGACAACGGGTCGAAGGTCGCACCCCTGCGCCTCCAGCGTCGGCCCGGCGCGTCAAGCTGGCGTTGCCTGTCGCCCTCGCGGCGCAGACACCCACGCCGTCGCCGGTCGAGGTCGCGGCGTTCGACGAGCCGCCTCCGCCGACCTCACGGCGCACGCGCCGCACACGCGCGACGACCCGCGCGCTCGTCGCCGCCCTCGTCTTCGCGGTCTGCATCCTCGGGTGGACGCACCGCACCGTGAGCTACGACGCCACGATCGAGAGCGCGGCCAACCTCCTCTCGTTCGCCGAGCGCGCACGCGACGGCGCCGTGGAGACCGGCCTGCGCCTCGACGGTCTGGTGTTCCAGGGCCAAGACGTGGCGATGCCCGCCTCGGGCTCCGGCTCCGAAGGCTCCGAAGGCGCGCACAAGATCCGGCGCGAGGGTCACGTCAGCATCCCGGGTGGGATCCTCGTGTTGCCCTCCACGTTCCAGCCAGCGGCGGACGGTACCTACGATCTGCTCGTCCACTTCCACGGCAACACCGCGGTCGTGCGCGAGAGCGCGGAGGTCGCCGGTTTGAACGCCGCCGTCGCGATCGTGAACCTCGGCATCGGCTCTGCTCCGTACGAGGAGTACTACAACGTCGGCGGCACCTACGAGGAGCTGCTCGCGGCGGTCGACGAGGGCGTGCGGCTGCGCGGGGTGAAGAACGCGAGCCTCGGCCGGGTCGCGCTCAGCGCGTGGAGCGCGGGCTACGGGGCCGTCAGCTCGATCATGGTGGCGCGAAAGGGCGGCGAGCACCTCGACGCGGTGCTCATCCTCGACGGCATTCACGGCAGCCTCGACGACGGCAAGCTCAACGCGCTGCAGATGAGGCCGTTCACGCGCGTCGCCGAGCGCGCCGCCAAGGGCGAGCTCTACTTCGGTATCACGCACAGCGAGATCGATCCCATCGCGTACGCGGGCACGAGCGTCACCGCCGACTACATGATCGCCGCCGCCGACACCGAGCGCGCGCCGCTCGATCCCGAGCGCGACGCGCCCGCCTACCTCTCGCTCGAGAGCATGAAGGGCGCGGTCTCGAAGCAGCGAGAGAAGAAGATGGAGCCCACCAGCGAGGCTCGCATCGGTACGTTTCACGTCATCGGCTACAAGGGCGAGACGAAGGAGCACCACATGGCGCACCTGTTTCAGATGGGCGCGACGCTCCTTCCGGAGCTCGTCGCGCGCTGGAGCGTGGGGCGCTGAGGCCCGCGCTCAGGCCCCGAACTCGGGGCCGGTGAGCGCGTCGATCAACGTGCTGCTGCCCGCCGCGGCCTGGCTCGGCGGGTTGCTCGTGCCATACCAGCCGCCCTGCAGCTGCTGAGGCGTGAGGTCACCCACGGAGGTCGCGGCCGGGTTGAAGGCCTTGAGCACGGTGTAGAGCACGTCGGAGGTGTTGCCGGTGGCCGCCCACTGGTTCGGCGTACCGGTGCGCGGCGTCGCCTGGTGGTGGACCTTGCCGGTGAGCGTGTTGCCGAGGTTGCCGATCAGGATGTACGGCTGACGGGCCACCGAGTGGGTGAGCCCCTCCGAGCAGTCGCTGCCAGCGAGGATGAGCCCGCTGTCGAGCAGGCTGCGTCCGGTCGGGTCGAGGGTGTCCCGCATCTTCACGGCGAGATCCCTCAGCCGCTCCATCGAGTACACGACGCCCGAGTGCACGGCCTGCTGAGCGTTGCTGTTGTGCGTGTTCGAGTGGTGGTTGGTCGACTGCGAGATCTCCGTGTAGGTCGTCTCCGCAGCGCCGCCGATGAACATGACCGACGCGACCCGCGTGATGTCGCACTCGAGCGCCTTCACCAGCAGGTCAGCCATGATGTTGTTGACGTTCGTGAGCGCGCCGTTGCTGGGGCCCTCGGGGTTCGTCTCGCTCGGCTGCGACGGCGCCATGCACGAAGGAGGCATGGCGTTGATCTTCATCTCGAGCTCCGACAGCCCTTGCAGGTGGGCGTCGATGCGCTGCTGGTCGACGGTCCCCAGTCTGCCGCGGAGCTTGTTCGCGTCCTGTCGCACCGAGTCGATCACGGCGAGGCGCAGCTCACTGTCGTCTGGCTTGTCGACGAACTCTCCGAAGAGCAGCTGCCAGATCACCTGCGGGTTGAAGACGGGGTCGAGGTTCTCGTTCGGGCCGCGATGGGACAGCGCGAACATCGTCGTGCCGCTGTCCATGATGCTGACCTTCGGGGAGATGCCGGCCTGGATCGACTTGATGATGGGCGGAGTCGCCTCGGTCGCCGCGATGTGGTCCGCGACGACCTGGTCGAGCGTGGGCCCGCCGGCCTTGGAGTACAGGGCGTTGGGGACCGCCTCGGCGCAGGTATAGCCGTTGAACGCGGTCATGCCCTCGTGGTGGGTGAACTGGTACGCGCACCAGTTCTGGAGGCCGGTGACGACCTTCAGGTGGCTCTCGACCGGCGCGAGCGGGGCGAGCTCCTCGCTGAGGGTGAAGTCGGCGCCGGTCTGCGCGGGCTCGAACCGATCGAGCCGGAAGCCGTTGCCGATGAAGTACACGAGCAGCTGCTTCGGCAAGGCGCCGCCGCCCGCGAGCGCGTCGCCGTTCGAGTTGAGCATCGCCTCGAGCAGCGGAAGGCCCACGCAAGCGACGCCTGCGCCGGTGGCGCCACGGAGGACGGCGCGACGACTGAGGACGAATCGGCGGCTCATTTCGGCTCTCCCACGCGCTTGAAGGCCGGGCTCACCGTGAGCTCGACCATCAGGCTCTGAAGGCTGTACCCCTGCTCGGCGAACGACTCCTCGAGCAGCGCGAGCGAGTCGGCCTCGCCATCGGTCTCGACGTGGCCCATCGACTGGCGCCAGAAGCTCTGCGCAAGGCACGCGGCGGCGCTGTCCCTCGCGATCTGCGCGAGGTCCGTTGGGCCTTCGAACTCGAGCCCGAGCGACTCGTCGGCGGTGATGATCTCGAGCCCCTCGTCGGTCTCTCGGTAGCGACCGATGCCGTCGAAGTGCTCGTACGCGAGCCCGATCGGGTCGACGAGGGCGTGGCAGCCGGCGCAGCTCTCGTCGCTGCGGTGAGGCTCCAGGCGCTGGCGCATCGTCATCGGCCCGGTGGGCGGATCGAGCGTCGTGTCGACCCCGGCTGGCGGCGCGGGGATCTCGCGGCACATGATGCGCTCGCGGAAGAAGCGCCCACGTTTGGTCGGGCTCGTCTCGTCGTTGCCCGCGAAGCGCGCCATCAGCCCGGCCTTGCCCATCAGGCCGAAGCGCTCCTGGCCACCCGGGATCACCACCTTGGTCCACCCCGCGCCGCCGCCCGTCACACCGTAGAAGGCCGCCAGGGTGGCGTCGACGAAGGTGTCCTCCGACGTGAAGATCTCGCGCGCGTCCGCGTCGCGTGTCCACACCACGTCTTGCAGGGAGCGCAGCATCTCCTCCTGCATGCTGAGCGCGAGCGACTCGGTCCACTCGGGGAAGAGGGTGGCGTCCTTCGAGACCAGAGGGATGTCGCGGATCAAGTAGAGCTCACCGAAGAAGCGGTCGAGCCCGCGGCGGGCCTCCGGCGTCGCCAACAGGCGCCTGGCCTGCGCTCGGATGCCCTCGTCGTCCGCGAGGCCCCCAGACTCGGCTGCGTCGAGGAGCGTGACGTCGGGGGTGCGGTGCTGCAGGAAGAACGCCATTCGCGAGGCGAGCTCGTAGGGGCCCAGCACGCGCATCCCCGGCTCGCCCTCGCCGATCTCGGGCATGTAGATGAAATGGGGCGACTGGAAGACCGCCATCAGCTGGTACTTCAGTCCGACGTCGAAGTCGCCGCCACCCCACGTCTGCCCCTGCTCGGCGATCGCCACCAGCCGCGCGATCTCGTCGGCTTCCATCGGCCGGCGCCAGGCGATGCGCCCGAGCTCGGTCGCGACCGTGGTGTAACAGGCTGCGTCGGGGGACGACTGCACGCAGGGCACGAACGCGGCGAGGTGAGCCACGTCCAGGAGCGCGGCGTCGACCGCCTGAGTGACCTCCGTCTCGAGCGTCGAGATATCGTTCGAGCCGAGCGCGAGCTCGGCCGCGCCGATCGACTCGAACCCATGCAGCTGCGAGTCGCTCCACACCTCGAAGCCCGCCGCAGCGTCGACGCCGAGGATGTACTCGAGCGAGTAGCGGAGCTGCGAGCTGGTGAGGACACGGATGCCGCCCGCCGCAGGCTCGAGCGTGAACGTGTCGATGCCGCCCCCGCCTTGCCCGCCGCCTCCGTCGGGGTCGTCGTCGGAGCTCGAGTCGCCGCACCCGAGCCCGAGCCCGACCGCCGCCAGGATCGCTGACGCGCCGACCAGGTACTGCCGCGCAACTGCCACGTTCTGCCTCCGATCGCGGCGGGGTGCGCCGCGCGTGAGCCGAGCCCGCCGGGCGCGGTCGAGCTTGACCGCCCCGCGAGGGGTTCGAGTCGCACCATGGTACCTTCTCGCCCGGCTCCGGCAATGTCGACGATCGCTCCCCCCCCGCGCTCCGGCCATTTCTGGGCTGCGCGCGGGCTCCTCGCTCTCGTGGGGCTCGCGGGCCTCGGGTGTACGACCCAGCAGGTCGTCTGCTCGCCGGTCGATCACTCCGGGTGCGTGATCGACGAGGTTCGGGTGGTCGGCAACCGCGCCGTCCCCGACGACGAGATCCTCTCCAGGATCGCCACCGGGCCGACGGGGGGCAGCTTCGAGGGCGTCCCGCTCGTCGGGGTCATCGACGCGCTCACCGTGCAATACGAGCGCTTCGATCGCTTCGTGCTCGAGCGCGATCTGGAGCGTGTGGCGCGGATCTATCGCGCGAAGGGCTACTACAACGCCGTCGTCAGGGCGGGCCGCGTCAGGCGCATCGACGCGCATCCGGCGGGGTCCACCGAGGTCAAGAACGCCAGGCTGCTCGTGGAGATCGTCGTCGAGGAGGGGCCGCCGGTCGTGGTCGGGGGCGCGCGGATCACCTTCCCGGGAGGGATGCCCAAGGAGCCGCGCGCGGTGCTCGCGGCGACCAAGGCCAAGCACGATCTGCAGAAGGGAGATGTCTTCAGCGAAGAGCGCTACGAGCGCGCGCGCCTGCAGATCCAGCGCGCGCTCACCGACCTCGGCTACGCCTACGCGAAGGTCGAGCCCTCGGCGACCGTCGATCTCGTGAACAACGTCGCGGTGGTCGAGCTCGCCGTCTCGATCGGGCCGCTGTGCACGTTCGGAAAGGTCGAGCTCATCGGGCTCGAGCAGCGGGTGCCCGACTGGCAGGTGCGGCCGATGTTGGGCATCGTCGAGGACGAAGAGTACTCGACCAAGAAGATCGAGGCCGCCGAGGTCGCGCTGTCGGAGCTGGGCGTGTTCGGTGCGATCAGCATCGAGCCCGTGCTCGACGACCAGCAGGTGCCCCTGCCGACCAAGGTGCCTGTTCGCGTCGTGCTTCAGCCGGCGAACCTCGCCTCGGTGCGCCTGGGAGCCGGCGTCGAGCTCGGCGATCAGGTCGCGGTCCGAGGCATCGCTGGCTGGCAGCACCGGAGCGCCACGCGCACGCTCGATCGCTTCGCGATCGACGGGCGCGCCCGCGGGATCGCCCACCCCTGGCGGATCTCGACGATCGGGACCGGTCGCGTCGAGTTCGTCCCGGAGCTGAGCGTCCGGGTGCAGTACTCGCTCCCGTTCCCGGGCGACCCGCGCGCGACGCTCTTCATCCAGACACAGGGGTCCTATGGCCTCGAGCGCAACCACGATCCGCCGCGCGTGCTCGACGAGGCCGCCGACGTGCCGGTCGAGGTGCTGCTCGAGAACCGCCAGGGCTACCAGCGCACCTTCTTCTTGTCGCGCCTGCTGCTCAGCCTCAGCCACAACCTCTCGTTCTCGTATCCCTTCAGCCTGTATTTCTCGGAGTCGAGCGCGTCGAGCCTGCTCATCAGCTACCTCGATCTGTTCGCGCAGCTCGATCTGCGCGAAAACGACGACAACCGCTACGATCGCGTGCGCCCGACGAAGGGCGTCCTCCTCTCCGCGGACCTGCAGGTCGCGGGGTTCGGCATCGGCGGCGACGCACGCGACGTGAAGATCCAGCCGGAGCTGCGCTGGTACGCGTCGCTCGCCAAGGGCTTCGTGCTCGCGGGCCGCGTCGGCGTGGGCCTGCTCTACACCGACAACTACGGCTTCACGCTGGACGAGATCGTGCCGGCGCGGGACGTGCTCGCCGAGGGCGGAGACCCGACGCGGCGGACCGAGGTCAACCGAGACGTCGGCCTGATGACCAAGCGAGGGCTCTTCAGCGGCGGCCCGAGCTCGAACCGGGGCTACGGCTTCAACGAGATCGCCCCGCATCGGGTCGTCGACGACGAGGGCTTGAGGCTTGCAGACCCGGACGCCATCGGCGGGCGCACGCGCTGGGAGACGTCGCTCGAGCTGAGGTTCCCGATCCGGGGCTCGTGGACGGGCGTCAGCTTCATCGACGCCAGCGACGTGTCCCCTGGGTTCGCGGAGTTTCGCTTCGACCACCCGCACGTCTCGACGGGCGCTGGCGTCCGCTACGACTCGCCCATCGGGCCGATCCGGCTCGATCTCGGCGTGCGTGTCCCTTACCTGCAGGTCATCGGCGAGCCCGAGGTCGAGAGCTGCACGAACGACACCACCGGGGCAGAGTGGGCGTGCAAGGCCCTCGTGCTCGACGAGGGCAAGCCCGCGGACTCGTTCGGCCTGCCGATGGCGCTGTCGATCGCGATCGGCAACGCGTTCTGATCAAGGCCAGGGCGGGCGGACGTAGTCGCAGCGACCGACGTTGAGGTCGTCGAGGTACCAGCCGCGCTCCCAGCCCTGGCCCGCGTCGATGGTGTCGTACGAGAACTCGAAGATGCCGAGCTCACCGACCAGCGCCGGGGCCATCTCGATCTCGATCGCGTCCCAGGCGTCGAGGGCGCGGTTCGTGAAGGCCGGCCACGGCTGGCAGAACGGGATGTCGTCGTTCATCTCGCAGCTGAGCACGGTCGACCAGCTGGCGCCGCCGTCGACCGAGACGCGGATCGTCTTCTGGTCGGCGGGGTCGAACGAGTCGTTGCCGCCGCGGTCCTGGTGCCACGAGTTGAACGTGAGGGTCGCCGGGATGACCGACGGGGACGTCGTGAACGAGCCGACCTCGATCTCGCTCTCGCCCGCGTAAGGCGACACCCCGGTGCGGCTGCCGTTGTTGCCCATGACCGGGTAGGTCGCGGGCTCATCCTCCATCCCTACCGGCTGGAAGCATGATTGGTCGGTGGTCGTCACCGAGTTCGGAGACACGCAGTACGAGACGGTCCAGTCACCGGTGAAGGTCCACAGCGAGAGATCGGGCTGGACGCCGCCGAACGGGCTGCCGAACGTCTGGCTGGCGGGGCAGTCGAGGCACGCGCCGTTCGAGCACAGGTCGCAGAGCCCGGCGCCGGCGGCGCAGCTGTCGCAGTCTGCGGCCTCGAAGGGCAAAAAGCCCGAGGCACACCAGCCGTTGTCGTCGCAGGCCGACATCGAGCAGCCAGCGTCCGCGGTACTCGCGCACGCGGCGCCCACGTTCTCGGCGGCCGGCTGGCACTCGCCCGTCGCCGCGCACGTGCCGGAGGCACACTCACCGTCCAGGAAGGCGCAGTCGGTCGCCGCCTCACACGCGCAGTCTTGCGCGAAGTTGAGCGCGTCGACGTACCACCCGCGCTCGAACTGGCAGCAGCTGTCGGTCGAGTCGTGGATGAAGCGGACGTAGCCGACCACGTTCTGAAACTCCGCCGGGAGATCGAGGACGACCAGGTCCCAGTCGTCGGGCTCCCGATCGGTGCGCGGCGTGCAGAACGCATAGGGCGTCATCTGGTTCTGCGGGCAGATCGCGATCGTCACGAAGCTCTGGCCGTCGGTCGAGACCTGCACCCCCTTGAGGTCGAAGGCGAAGCCTTCGTCGAGGTTCCACGACAAGAACTCCAGCGTGGTCCCGAGCAAGGTCGGCGGGCTCGTGGCGGACGAGACCTCCTCCTCCTGGGCGAGCAGCTGCCCGTACGGGTGTTGCCGGTTGCCGTCGGTGCCGAGCACCGGGTGGTCGAAGACGATCGTCCCGAGGTAGTCCTCGGTATCGTCCTCTGGGCTGTCGCAGTCAGGATCGAGCAGATCGACGAGGCCGTCCCCAGCGTTGTTGAAGCCGTCGTTGTCGGCGCCATCGCTGCACTGCGGGACACCGAACGGGGGCGACTCGTAGTAGTCGTCGGCGCTCGAGCAGCCGGGCTCGTCGGGGAAGTCGATCAGCGTGTCGCCGTCGTTGTCGATCCCGTCGCTGCACTCGCCGACGGCGGGCCCGAAGTTCATCGCCGGCGGGGTCTCGCTGTAGAGCGCCCAGCCCCCCGTCAGCTGCCAACCGGAGGCCGACAGCGGCGAGCGGAAGCTCTTCTGGGTCGCGCGACCCGAGCAGTCGTCGCAGGCGCCCGCGCTGCACAGCGCGCACATGCCCGGACCGGCGGGGCAGTCGTCGCAGAAGGTGCCGTCTTGCAGGTTGTTCGCCGTGCACGCGCCGCGGCCGTCGCAGGTGTCTTGCAGGTCGCAGGAGCTGGCGAGCGCGGGGCCGCACGCCGTGCCTGCGGCGATCGGCTCGACGACGCAGGTGCCGTCCGGGCAGGCGCCGGTGCCACACTCGGTCGTGAGCTCGGCGCAGTCGTCGTCGCTGCTGCACTCGGGCGGCGCGCCGCCTCCGCCCCCGGCTCCGCCTCCGCCGG
Organism: Polyangiaceae bacterium; assembly: GCA_016719945.1. GTDB lineage: Bacteria > Myxococcota_A > Polyangia > Polyangiales > Polyangiaceae > Xiheicaenibacterium. Next base: position 205,658 of record JADJYE010000041.1, read on the forward strand.
TGCCGCTCCCGCCCGTGCCGACCATGACGTCCTCGGGCTGGTTGATGAGCGAGCACCCACTCGCCAGCGCGAGCAGCGCGGCGAGGCCGACCGAGAGTCCGCGCGCGGCCGTGGGCCGGAAGCTAGGCATCGGCTCAGCCTATCAAGCCGGCGGCCCGCGTTGAAGGCGCGTCAGGGCGCGGTCGGCGCAGGCTTCGGCGCCGCGGGCTTTGCAGGACCAGCGTCCACGGCGAGCGCGCGCAGATCGAGCATCTCGCTAGGCGCCGGCATGAGGACGACCTCGACCCGGCGATTCAGCTTGCGGTTGTCGTCGTTGTCGTTGCCGAACAGGGGGTCGGCGTCGCCGAAGCCTGCGGCGCTGAAGCGCTTCTTGTCGAGGCCGCCGTCCTTGCCCTCGACGAGCAGGGCGAGCACGGCGCGCGCCCGCGCCGCGCTGCTGCCGATCGCGTCGCCGCCCTTGCCGCCCTTGTCGTCGGTGTGGCCGATGACCTGGAAGTCGCGCGTCGCGAGGGTCGCGTCGTCCTTGATGGCCGCGGCGAGCGCCTGGATGGCCGCCTTGCCCTCCTTCTTCACCTTGTCCTTCTCGAACAAACCGTCCGGCAACACGACGGACAGGCGGTTCTTGCGCACGCGCACCTCGACGCCGGCGGCGGCGTGCTCAGCGAGCTTCGTGCGCAGCACGTCGCGGCGCGCGCGCATCTCGTCGATCTTCGCGGCGCGCGCGCGGTACTCGGCGAGCGCGCGCTCGCGCTCGGCGAGCGTCGCCGCGACCTCTCCGATGCGCTGCCCCTCCTTGGAGGTCAGATCGATGCCGAGCGCGCGCATCTTGTCCTCGAGGTCGCCGACTCGAAGCTTCGCGGACTCGAGCTCGGCCGCGATCTCGTCGGAGCGAGTCTCGGACGCGCGCTGCTTCGCGAGGGCGCGCGTCAGCTTGTCGCCTTGGAGCTGGTACTCCTCCTTCGTATAGCCGCAGCCCGCGGCGAGGGAGGTGGCGAGGACCAAGAGGGCGAGCCGGCTCATGAGTGGGGGCGGAGCCTAGTACATCGTCCGCGAGTTTTCTCCCCGAAGCTTTCTCCGCACGGCCGGTCGGGGTACCTCTCGGGCCTCGTGCCCGTCGATCCGAGCCCTGAAGCACGCCCGCCTCACGGGGCGCTGGCGACCGCGCCGAGCGGGGGCACGAGCCGCGCGGTCAAGGACTTCGGCGCGGCCGTCGCTCGCGGGTCGCTGTCGATGGCGCTCTGGTTCTTCATCGGCGGCCTCGGGCGCCACGGAGAGCCCATCTACGCCAGGCGCCAGCTTGGCGCGTTCGTCATGGTGCGGATCTTCCTCGTCGGGGTGGCCGTCGTGCTCTTTCGGTGGGGCCAGCAGGAGCCGGCGATGGCGCTCACCGCGGTGATCGCGTTCCTCTCCGTCGGCCTGCTCGCGTTCACCGCGAGGTCGTACGCGAAGGACGCGCTGTTGCTCGCGGCGACGCGGGACACCTCGGCCTCCAAACCCCTGTCCGTCGCCACCGTGAGCGCACCGAGGTGGTTCGCGACCCGCCATCTGCAGGCGCTGGCGCTGGGGGTCGATCGGCTCCGCCGCGGGGATGCGTCGGCCGCCCTCGCGGCCATCTCCGAGATCGAGCCGGCGCGGCTCGAGGCCGACGAGCACCGGATGTTGCTCGCGGTCCAGGCCCTCGCCGCGCGCCAAGCGGGCGACGGCAAGTCCGCCGCCCTGAAGGCGCTCGCCGCGTTTCCCACCGGCGCGCTGCCCATCGACGGTGAGCTCGGTCGCGTCTGCATCGACGGCGCGTACCACGATGGCGCCCGCCTCGGCGCGCTGGTCGGGGCCTGGACGCGAGGGGGCCACGTCTCGGTGACCGACGACACCGAGCTCGGCAAGAGCCTGCGCTTCGCGCTCGTGAAGCTGGAGCGGCTCGACCCCACGGCCCTTCGGGAGGACGAGCGCGCCGAGCTCGCGGAGCGCGCCCGCGCCCTAGGAGATCTCGAGCTCGCGCGCCGCATCAGCGCGGCCGCGCCTCCGTCGAACGCGTACCGCTGAGCCGCGGCGCCGGGGAGGCGCGCTACCCGCCTTCGGGCGCGGGCGGCGCGGCGTCGCGCTCCAGGATCGCGTCGAGGTCGCTCTCGAAGGCCAGCGTCTTGAGCGATCCCTCCATCATCTCGGCGAGCCGATCGGCCACCAGCGTGTCGGCCGTGGGCCCCTCGGCGCGGGTGACGTACACGTACGCGAAGCAGCGGCGACCGCTCCCGCCGAACGCGAGGATGAACCCGAAGAGCCCGCCCTTCGAGTCCGCGGTCACGCCGACGTCGGCGTGGGTGTCGAACCCGGGCGGGATCTCGACGCGCTGCTCGCTCAGGATCTCGGCGCCCTCTCGCGTCGGGAGCTTCCTGAAGCCACGGGCCTGCTCCTCGCACTTCTGGCGGCTCATGCGGTTCTCGCTGCGCCACAGCCGGACCAGGAGCGTGGAGCCGGCGGTGGGCTGCGAGGCCGTGAGCCATGGGGCGCGCGTGTCGTCGAGCCTCCAGGTGGAGCTGTCGGGTAGCCGCAGCCTGAGGCCGAACCGCTTCGACTTGAAGACGCCCGGGTCCGGCAGCGGATCGGCCTCGCTCGAGCTCGCCACCGGGGGCACAGAGGCGGTCGGCACGCTGGGCCCCGGGGTGTCGCAGCCCCAGAGCGCGAGCGCGACGAGCGCGGAGAGCGAGCCGGTCCTCATCGCTTCGCCAACAGCACCATGAGCGCGCCGCTCCCCCCGTCTGCGTCCTCCAGCGACGCGAACGCGAGGACATCCTTCGCCGCGACGCCTTGGCTGAGCCACGCGCCGAGCTCACCTCGCAGCACCGCGGCGCCACGAGGCGAGTGCCTTCCTTTTCCGTGAACGATCAGGACCGCGCGATCGCCTTGGCTCCTGCGGCGCTCGACGAACCGCTCCACCGCGGCCTTCGCGCCGTGCGCGTCGTGGCCGTGGAGGTCGAGCTTGCCATCCACGGCGTATGACTGCCTGCGCAGGCGCCGCAGCTCTCGAGGGTCGACGTCGAGCCGGCGGCCCTCGAGCAGCGTGCCGTCATCGACGAGCTCGAACCTGAGGCCGGCGCCGAGCAGCGCGCCGAGCTCTTCGCGCGCGGCGTCGTCCGCGTCAGGGGGGGGCGCCGCCTGCTTTGGAGCCGCCGCGGCGCTGGCTGCGTCGCCGGTCGCGCTCACGCGCGTTCTTCTGGCGTCGAGCGGCTTCACGTCGCGCATGTGCACGGCGAAGCTCGCCTCGTCGTCCTTCGCGGCTGGCCGTCGCGGGCCGCGCTCACGCGCGGGCGGCTCCACGGCCGCCTTCTTCGCGACTTTCCTCGCCAGCGCCGCGAACGGCCGTGACACCGCGTCCTCGCGCTTGGCTGCCGCCTTCTTCGCCGTCGTCTTCGCCGGTCTGCGCCGCGCCATGGCCCGCATCCTAGCGCGCGAGGGCTCGGGTCAGCGCGAGCACGCCGAGCGCGTGGGAGATCCGCCCGTCCTCGAGCATGCGGGCGAGCTGCTCGGGGGGAGCCAAGACGACTCGCGTGCGCTCGTCTATGGGCTGCTCGGGGGCCCGCTCCGCCCGCGCGCCCGGAAAGAAGAAGAGGTGGGCTTTGTTCGACGAGAGCGCCGGGTTCGGGTGGACCCACCCCAGCGCGACCGCCGTGGTCGCGCGGTGGCCGGTCTCCTCGAGGAGCTCGCGCCGCGCCGCCGCCTCGGCGCTCTCGCCCTCATCCTGGATGCCGCCCGCCGGCTCGAGCGTGGCAGCGTCGACGCCGTGACGGTGCTGCTCCACGAGGATGAAGTCGCCCTCGGGGGTCGTGGCCGCCGCGACCACCCAATCCTTCAGGGACAGCGTCTGAGCAGAGAAGACCGTGGCCTCCCCGTCGTATACGAGGTCGTGCTCGTGCAGCGCGAGGTGCCGGTACGAGGCCACCGTGCGCGACGCGACCCGTGAGGGAGGGCGCGGCATCGCTCCTTCTCTACCATGCCCGGCGCGCATCGTTTGCTGTACATTCGGGAGGCTCGGGGGCTCGGCGCCCGCTCCCCCGCGCACTCGCTGCGACGAACTCCTGGCTCGAAACTCGAACGAAGGTCTTGGCCCCATGAAGTGGAAGGCATCCGCCCTGGTCCTCGCGCTGTCGGTGCTCTCGGCCAGCGCTGCGCTCGCGCAGAGCGACCCTCAGAAGGCGGCGCTCGCGTCGACCTTGTTCGACGACGCGACCAAGGCGATGGACCAGAAGAACTACAACGAGGCCTGCCCCAAGCTCGAGAAGGTCGTCGAGCTCATCCCTGACGGCGTGGGCGCTCGCGAGACGCTCGCCGAGTGCTACGAGGGCGCGGGCAAGCTGGCCAGCGCGTTCGGCGCGCTCGTCGGCGCCGAGGGCGCGGCCATGAAGGCGGGCCAGTCCGATCGCGCCCAGAAGGCGCGCGACAAGCAGAACGCCCTCAAGCCTCGCGTCGCGACGCTCACGCTCGAGGTGCCGCCCGAGGTGAAGGCGGTCGCCGGCCTGTCGATCAAGCGCGACGGCGCCGACGTGAGCAACGCCGAGTTCGGCTTGCCCGTGAAGCTCGACAAGGGGGAGCACGTCATCCTCGTGAACGCGACCGGCAAGGCGCCCTGGGAGCGTCGGGTGCAGGTCAACGATGGTGACCGCCAGGTGTTGAAGATCGAGCTCGGCGGCGCCGGCCCGGGTCCTGTCGCGACGCCTCCGGGGGAAACGTCGCCCGGCGGCACGCCGCCCGAGGGGACCCCTCCCGGGGGCACGCCGCCTGGGGGAACGCCCGGCAAACCAGCCGAGCAAAACTTCTTCTCTCCCCTCCGGATCGCCGGCCTCGCCATCGGCATCGCCGGCGTCGGCGGCGTCGCCGCAGGCATCGGCCTGGGGATGAACGCGAAGAGCCTGTACGACGAGAGCAACGAGGAGGGCGGTTGCGACCCGGAGACCAACGCGTGCTCCTCGCAGAGCGGGGTCGATCTGCGCGCCGACGCCGTCTCGATGGGCAACATCGCCACCGGCGTGCTCGTCGCCGGCGGGGTGCTCGCGGCGGGCGGCATCGTCATGTTCGCGATCGCCCCGAGCGAGACCGTAGAGGTCTCGGTCTCGGGCAGCTATATCGGGCTCAAGACCCACTTCGATCTTCGCTTCTTCGAGGACTACCATGCGCACTTCCACGCTCGCTTCGGTGATGGGTCTCGGCCTGCTGGGCTGTAACGCGATCTTCGGGATCACCGAGGGCACGCTCGACGACGGCAGCGGCGGGAATGGAAACGGTGGCGACGCGAACGGCGGCAACGGCACCGGCGGCGCGCCCCAAGGGGGCGGCGGCGCTTCAACGGACGGCGGCGGCGGGGCCACCACCGACGGCGGTGGCGGCAGCGGCGGCGGCGGGGTCGTGGGGTGTGACCCCGAAGCGCTGGGGCCCGGCGAGAGCCTCCCGTCCACGTGCGGGGTGTTCGTCAACTTCAGCGCGCCCCCAGGCGACGGGACGCAAGCGAGCCCTTTCAGCTCACTCACGGACGCCTTCGGCGCCGGCAACCCGGACCAGAAGGACGTCTACATCTGCGGCAACCCCACCGTGGTGGGTTCGTTCACGCTCACCGCAGGCATCGACGTGTTCGGTGGCCTCCATTGCGACGCGTGGGAGCGCGACGCCACCGCGTCGCCAGAGATCGTTGGGGACAACACCAGCGGGGGCAGCGCGACGCTGACGATCCAGGGCGCAGGCTCGACGCGTCTGCAGAGGATTCACCTCATCGCCATCGACCAGCTCCCCAACGTGATCGCCCCGTCTTCGATTGGTCTGTTCGTCAAGGAGGCCGACGTCCAGCTCAACCTCGTGAGGATCTCGACGGGCAGGGGTGGAGACGGGCAAGCCGGCGCCGACGGCAACCCTGGCGCCGACGGCAACAACGGCACCCCGCCGTCCAGCAACTGCCCCAGCACGGCGGCGCCCGGGGGCCTCGGCTCTTGCGGGGCGACGAGTGTTCGGGGCGGGGCGGGCTCGCTGTGCAACGCCGCCGTGAACACGACCGGCGAGGACGGCCAAAACAACGTCAGCCCCTTCGGGTCCGGGGGCAGCTACAGCGGCTCCACGTGTGTCGCCGCGAACGTCGGGGCGACAGGCTCGCCGGGTACCCAGTCCGTTCCCAACAGCGGTCGCGGCCTGCTCACGAACCTCGGCTTCATCCCGGCGATCTCCACGATGATGGCGCAGGAGGGCGCCCCGGGAGGTGGCGGCGGCGGTGGCGGCGCGCGCTCCGGCAACGCAGGCGGCGGCGGCGGCGCCGGCGGCTGCGGCGGGCGAGCCGGAGAGAATGGTCGCTCGGGTGGCTCGAGCTTCGCGATCGTCGTCACCCGCGGCAACTGTGGCCCCCAACAAGACTGTGGGGGCTCTGTCACGATCACCAACTCCGAGCTCCTCGCTGGGAACGGTGGTCGAGGCGGCGCGGGGGGCATGGGGGGCGTCGGCGGTCAGGGCGGGACAGGCGCCAACGGGCTCGCGGGTGGCCTCGGCTGCGCGGGTGCGAACGGAGGGCCGGGCGGGCCCGGCGGCCACGCAGGCGGCGGCGCCGGCGGTCATTCGATCGTCTTGGGCCACGACCACCAGTCCACCGTGGTCGTCGACGGCCCGACGATCGCCGACAGCGCCGCGGCCAGCGCCGGGCCAGGCGGGGGCGGCTTCGTCCCCGCCCTCGCCGGCGCCGACGGGAGGGTCTGTGCGCGCGGGTTCTGGGACGAAAACGACCAGATGCACTGCTACAACGCGATGGGGCAGGAGATCTAGGCCGAGCTCACGCGTCATCCAGAAACGGGCGGCTCCCTCCCTCGGTCCGCGCTATGCTTGCTCCGTCCGCGCGCTCGGGGCGCTCGCGGACTGCGACGCGAGGCAACCATGGCCAACAGGACGCGCAGGGTTCGGCACGAGCCGCCGAAGGTATGGCACAACCCGGACGTCGTCGGCGTCCGCGGCTCGAAGCCGCAGCCTCGCTCGGGGCGCGGCCCCGCCTCGTCCCCGCAGCCTGGCGCAGACCTGCCCGCGGCGCCTCCCGCTCGCTCCGGCCGCGAGGCACCAATGCCGCGCTCTGGCCGCATCGTCGCGGTCGTGAAGTCGGCCACCGACGAGCGCGAGCTCGAGCGCGAGCGCCTCCTCGGAAAGCTCCGCGCTGCGGCCGGCCGCAGCGCGATCACGCGCGCCGCCGACGAGCTGCTCGGGGCGGGGTTCGAGCTGCCCGGCGACGAGCAGGAGGTCCACCTGCAGATGCTCGAGCACGCCGACGAGCGCCGCGTGCGGGCGGCGCTCGCCCACCTCACGTCCGTCGCCGACGAGCAGCCCATTCGGCGCTTCGCGGTGCTCGAGGCGCGGCTGCGCAGCCTGGAGGAGCTCGCCGAAGAAGAGGAGACACGGCGCGCTGCCAGCGATCTGCGCCGGCGCGCTCGGCCGCTCGAGCGGCGCGCTTGACGTCGAGCCTTCGCCCGTCGATGAGAGGCCCCGCGCGGCGCCGCTGAGGGCGCGCGCGAGCGAGGCCGCGTGGACGTCCAGACCTTCGAAACCGAGCTCCGGAGGCTCCTCGCCGAGGCCGCCGGCCAACGCGAGAACACCTCCTGCGTGGCCTGCACCGGCTGCGAGCGCTGCGTCGAGTGCACCTTCTGCACGCGCTCCACGGCGCTGCTCCGCTGCCACTACTGCCTCGAGTGCGAGCGCTGCGTCGGCTCGACGCACTGCCGGCAGTCGACCGATCTCTTCAGCTGCACCCACTGCGACGCCTGCGAGCGGTGCTCCCAGTCTTCGTACCTCACCCGCTGTGTCGACTGTACCTCCTGCAGCTACTGCTTCGGCTGCGTAGGGCTGATGGGCAAGGACTTTCACATCCTCAACAAGCCCTACTCGCGCAGCGAATACTTCGCGATCACCGCCAAGCTGAAGAAGGCCCTCGGGCGGTGAGGGCGGTGGTGCAGCGCGTCCACGCCGGGCGCGTCGAGGTCGCCAGCGAGGTGGTCGGCGCGATCGAGCGGGGGCTGGTCGCGTTCGTCGGCGCCCAGGCCGGCGACGGCGACGCCGACCTCGACTACGTCGCCCGCAAGCTGGTGGAGCTGCGGGTCTTCGAGGACGACCGCGGCAAGATGTCGAGGTGCCTAGGCGACGTGGGCGGCGCGCTCCTCGTCGTCTCCCAGTTCACGCTGCTCGGCGACGTGAGCCGCGGCAACAGGCCGAGCTTCACGGCTGCGATGCCGCCGGCCGAGGCCGAGGTCTTCCTCGAGCGCCTCGTCGCGCGGCTGCGACAGAGGGTAGGGCGCGTGGAGACCGGCCGCTTCGGCGCCGACATGCGGGTGGTCGTCGACAACGACGGTCCGGTCACCATTTGGCTCGACTCGCGCGCGCGCTGAGCCGCCTCACGCCCGGGTGAGCCTCGCCGCGAGCTGCATGGCGGCGATCATGCCGCTCGGGTCAGCGACGCCTCGAGGCGCGATGTCGTAGCCGGTGCCGTGATCGACGCTCGTTCGCACGATGGGCAGCCCGAGCGTGACGTTCACTGCGTCGCCGAACGCGAGCAGCTTCATCGGGATCGTCGCCTGATCGTGCGCCATCGCGACGACTCCGTCGAAGCTGCGTCGAGGGCCTGCCGCCGCCTTGCGGATCGCCGTCTCCGCCCCGAGCGGCCCCGTGATGCGCGCGCGGCGGCGCTCGCTCGCGAGCCGCGCCTTCGCCGCCTCGATGCCGGGCGCGATCTTCGCGGCCTCTTCACCGCCCAGCAGGCCGTCCTCGCCGGCGTGCGGGTTGAGCGAGGCCACCGCGATGCGCGGCGACCGGACGCCCGTCGACGAGAGCAGCCGCGCGAGCCAATACGTCGCCGTGGCGACCCCGCCGGCGGTGAGTGCGCGGGGGACCCGCCCGATCGGCACGTGCGTCGTGACGAGCGCCGTCACCAGCGCCCGCGACCAGAACGCCATCACCACCTCGCGCGCGCCCAGCCTCCTCGCGAGGTGTTCGGTGTGACCCAAGAACTTCGCGGCGCCCCGCGCGCCGCTCGTGGCGATCGCGTGCTTCGAGACCGGTCCGGTGACCAAGGCGCCGGCGAGCCCGGCCGTCACGAGGTCGGTCGCTTGATCTACCCAGGCCAGCTGCGCGGCCCCAGCGCTCGCGTCGGGGCGCCCCAGCTTGGCTGGGCCCGCCAGCCGGGCGCTCTTCGCGTATACGGCGACGGCGCCCCGAGGCACCCGCCCCAGCTCGGCGGCGCTCTCTACGGTGGACAAGCCCAGGTCGAGCCCGGCGCGGGCGACGGCCCGCGCGATCACCGCGGGGTCTCCGACCAACAAGGGCGTCACGCTGGCGGGCGCCGCCGCGGCCGCCTTGACAGCGACCTCCGGGCCGATCCCCGCTGGACAGCCGAGCGAAATCGCGAGCACGTTGCGGCGGACGGTCATGTCACTCCTCGCGGGGCGCCGAGCCGGTAGCCCGAGCCTCGAAACGTCATCAGGTCGAGATCGGGCCCCAGCTTCGCGCGGAGCCTGCGCACGTGGATGTCGATCGTGCGCGGCCCTCCGTCGTAGCTCGAGCCCCACACGCGCTCGAGCAGCTCCGCTCGCGAGACCACCTTGCCCCGATGGTCCGCGAGGTAAGCGAGCAGATCAAACTCGCGCGCCGTCAGGCCGATGAGCTCGCCACCCCTCATCACCTCACGAGCCGAGCGATCGACGTAGATGTCCCCGAGCTTCAGGCGCTCCTCGGTGGTGAACTCGCTGGCCTTCCACTCGAGCTTCCGGACCCGTGCGTAGAGCTCCGCAGGGACGACGGGCGACAGCACGAAGTCGTCGAACCCGACCGACGGCTCGAGCCTGGCCACTTGGCGATGATCGATGACGAGCAGCGCGCCGACGCCAGCGAGCCGGGGCTCGCGCCTGAGGCGGCGCAGCACCAGCGCGCCGATGTCCGGCCTCGATCCGGCTTCGACGACGATGGCGCGCGCGACATCGTCGTCGCGCTCGAACAGGGTCACGGGCTCGTCCCACAGGTCGACCGTCCGCACCTCGGCGCCGAGCTGCCTCAGGGCTGGCGCCGCGCCTTCGTCGCGCTCGGTGTCGGGCGCGTGCCCGATGACCCCCACGAAGCTCCTCGGAGCCATCGACCCTGCTCAGCCGATCTTCGTGCCCCCGACCGTGATGCGATCGATCTTGATGGTCGGACAGCCGACCCCCACGGGGACGCTCTGTCCATCCTTGCCGCAGGTCCAGATCCCGTCGCTCACCTCGAGGTCGCTGCCCAGCATCGTCACGCGTCGGAGCACGTCGGGGCCGTTGCCGATCAGGTTCACACCTTTGAGCGGTGCCGTGAGGACGCCGTCCTCGATCAGGTAGCTCTCGGTCAGCGAGAACACGAAGTCGCCGTTCGAGATGTCGACCTGCCCGCCACCGAACTTCTTGGCGAACACCCCCCTCTTCACGCTCTTCACGATGTCCTCGGGGTCGTCTTTGCCCGCGAGCAAGATCGTGTTCGTCATGCGAGGCAGCGGGATGGCGGCGAAGCTCTCGCGTCGCCCGTTGCCGGTCGGGTGGAGCTTGTAGTGCCTCGCCGACAGCCGGTCGTGCATGTAGCCGATGAGCTTGCCCTCCTCGATCAGCACGCTGCGGCCCGGCTCCATCCCTTCATCGTCCACGTTGATCGTCCCTCGCGTCATCATCAGCGACGCGTCGTCGACCACCGTGCACAGCGGGCTCGCGACCTCCTGGTTCATCTGGCCCGAGTAGTTGCTGGTTCCCTTGCGGTTGAAGTCCGCCTCGAGCCCGTGGCCCACCGCCTCGTGAAGCAGGATGCCGCTGTCCCCGGGGGCGAGGACGACGGCCATCTCCCCTGCGGGGGCCTCGTGCGCGTCGAGCATGCGCACGGCCTGGTTGGCGGCTTCGCGGCCGTGGTGCTCCGGAGACTTGTCGTCGAAGTACGCGAAGCTCATGCGCCCGCCGCCGCCGCTCGAGCCTTCTTGTCGCTTGCCCGAGCGCTCCGCGATCGCGCGGACACCCATACGGAACAGGGGCTGGATGTCGGACGCCATCACGCCGTCGCTGGTCGCCAGCAAGATCTCCCGGATCTCCTCCGAGAAGCTGGCCTCGGCCTTCACGATGAGCGGATCGGCCGCGTGAGCCGCGGCGCTGGCGCGCTCGAGGAGCGCTCGCTTCTCGGCCCCTGGCCTGTCGAGCGTGACGACGTCGAGGTCATAGCGGTGTGTCAGAGGCTTGACCTTGAGCTCGACGTGGGTGCGCCCTCCCCCCGAGGTCGCGATGAGGGAGGCCGTCTCCGCGGCCCGCTTCATGGCGTCCCACTCCAAGTCCTCCGTGTAGGCGAACCCTGTCGCGTCGCCCTTCTGGACCCTCACTCCGAGCCCCATCGAGACGCCGCGCGAGGCCGCCTTCAGGATCCCCTCCTCGAACGAGAATCCCCCCCCGGCTCGGTACTCGAAGAATACGTCCGCGTACTCGCCGCCGCGCCCGAGCGCGATGTCGAGCAGGCGCCCGCAGGTAGCGGCGTCGATGGCGTAGGGGCCGCCCGGACCGAAGGGCGCACGGTAGGCTCGGCTCGAGGTCATTGGGAGACTTTAGCAGCGGCTGAGGCCTGACAAACAACCTGCCCGAGGGTCGGGCCTTGTTGTACATTCTCAGCGCCCCCATTTTCGTGGGCGCGTGTGTCCCACGCCCCCCCGCCGTCGCGCGACGGGCGGTCCTCTCAGGTTTTGGTGCGTCCCCCGGAGACCGGAGTGGCGATCAACCGCGACAAGATCCTCCAAGAAGCGCAGAAGCTCGCTGACAAGAAGCGCTACGACAAGGCCATCGCGGAGTACCAGAAGGTCGTCGCGGAGGACCCGAACGACGTCCGCACGCTCCTCAAGATCGGGGACCTCTACCTCCGGATCCAGCAGTTCGCCGAGGCCATCAACACCTACGACCGAGTAGCCACCTACTACTCGGTCCAAGGGTTCAGCGTTAAGGCGGTCGCGGTCTACAAGCAGATCCGCGAGATTATTCAGAAGCACGCCCCGCACCTGGAGGATCGCTTCGGCCACGTCGTGCCGAAGCTCGCGGAGCTGCTGACCCAGCTCGACCTGCGCTCCGACGCGCTCGCCTACTACGACGAGATGGCCACCCGCCTCCAGGTCGTCGGGCGCGACCGCGACGCCATCGACGTCTTCCAGAAGGTCGTCTCGCTCGATCCGACGAACCCTGTCTCGCACCTGCGGCTGGCCGACGCCTATACGCGCGTCCGCGACTTCGACGGCTCGACCCAGGAGTTCGCCGTCGCGGCCGAGATCCTCCTCAAGATCGGCCGGAAGGACGATGCGCTGCGGGTCGTCGAGCGCATCCTCCAGTACCGGTCGGAGCCTCGCTTCGCGCGCCTCGCGGCCGAGATTCACCTCGAGCGCGGCCAGCCGACCGACCCGATGGCGGCGCTGTCGAAGCTTCAGGTCGCGTTCAAGTCGAACCCCAAGGATCTGGAGACCCTCAGCCTCCTGTCGCGCGCGTTCGATGGCCTTGGCCAGCCCACGAAGGCCGTCGAGGTGCAGAAGGAGGCCGCCCGCATCGCGCACGAGACGAAGCAGCGAGACCTCTTCGAGCAGCTGCTGATGGTGCTGCTCCAGCGTGCCCCCGGCGACGAGGGCGTGCGGCAGCTGGCGGCGCTCGGCTCGGCAGACTCGCGCGCGCCGTCCGCCCCCCCGGCCCCCCCGCCACCTTCGGCGATCGCTCCTCGGGCTCCACTGGTTCCGACCGGCGTTGGGGCGCCGTTCGCGCCGCAGCAGCAGGCGGCGCCGTTCGCGCCGCAGCAGCAGGCGGCGCCGTTCGCGCCGCAGCAGCAGGCGGCGCCGTTCGCGCCGCAGCAGCAGGCGGCGCCGTTCGCGCCGCAGCAGCAGGCGGCGCCGTTCGCGCCGCAGCAGCAGGCGGCGCCGTTCGCGCCGCAGCAGCAGGCGGCGCCGTTCGCGCCGCAGCAGCAAGCGGCGCCGTTCGCGCCGCAGCAGCAAGCGGCGCCGTTCGCGCCGGCCCAGGCCCGAGCACCGATGCCGTCCGCCCCCGGCGGATTCCCAGCGCCGACCGGCGCGCAGCCTCGGCCGCCGATGCCGAGCGCACCCGGCTTCAAGCCGCCGCCGCCGAAGCCCATCGCTCGCGAGGAGATCGACGACGAGGTGCCGTCCTCCGACGTCGAGGAGATCAGCGTCGTCGACCTCGTCGTCGAGGACCTCGATCTCGACGTCGAGTCCGTCGAGCCGGCCTCCGAGGACGAGCAGCCCTTCGCGCTCCGCGCGTCGTACCCACCGGACGACGCGATCGCTCCAGGGGCGTCCGGGCCTCATCGCATCCGCGATCTGCTCGCGCGCACCGAGGCGTCTCGCAGGGCTGGCGACTTCGAGGACGCCGCCGAGGCGCTTCGCCTCGGCATCCGCGAGCAGCCCTCCGCGCGAGAGCTGCGCGAGCGGCTGTGTGATGTCCTGATCGAGGCGGGCGATCAAGACGGCGCCGTCGTCGAGATGCTCGCGTTCGCGCGCTACATGGTGGAGACCGGGGACCCGGACGCCGCCGCGCGCCTGCTCGACGAGGTCTTGCTGCTCGAGCCGGACAACCGCGCCGCGTTCGACCTGCTCGGGGCGCTCGGCTATTCGGTCTCCACTCCCGACGAGCCGCCGCCGCCGGCGACCGAGCCGCCGCGCGCGCCCTCGTACGACCCGCTCGCGCCGCTCCCCTCCTACGACCTCGAGGATCTGACGTCCGACTCGCTGCCGATGGGCCCGGGCGTCGGGCCGCCCGGCGCTCCGCCCATCGAGCTCGACGATCCGTTCGCCGCCGAGTCGACGAGCTTCGGGATGCCCGCGTACCAGCTCGACGAGGATCGCCCGCGGCCGTCGAGCGCCGGCGTGCTCGACGAGTCCGCGCTCGAGGAGATGGAGTTCTTCACGACGCACGGGATGCTCGACGAGGCCGAGGGGATCCTCTCCGAGCAGATGGCGCGTCTGCCCAACCACCCGCTGTTGCTGGAGAAGCTGCGGGAGCTCGGAGAGCTGCGCGCCCAACAGGCCCCGGCCCCGGTCGCCGAGCCAGCCGTTCAACAGCGCCACGACGAGTCCGTCACGGCGTACGCCCCGAGCCCCGCGTCCCAGGCGCCCCGCTCGCTGCCCCGTGAGGTCACCGTCGATCGCGCGTACGACATCGCACACGCCCTCGACGAGATGGACAGCATCCTCGGCGGGCTGGGCGACGCGCCCGCGCCACCGCCGCTCGGCCAGCAGGTCAGCGTCGAGCAGGTCTTCGAGCAGTTCAAGGCAGGCATCGCCGCCCAGATCGCCGAGAGCGACGCCGCGACGCACTACGATCTCGGCGTCGCCTACAAAGAGATGGGCCTCACGGCGGACGCCATCCACGAGTTCGAGCTGGCCTCGCGCGATCCGACCCGCGAGTACGTCTGTCAGTCGATGATCGGCATGCTCCACATCCAGAACGGCGAGCTCGACACCGCGATCGACGCCTTCATTCGCGGCCTCCACGCCAGCCAGAAGACGCCCGATCAGGAGACCGCGCTCACCTACGAGATCGGCAACGCCTGCGAGATGCGCCACAACCAGGAGCAGGCGCTCTACTACTTCCAGCTGGTCGCGCGGCTCGATCCCTCCCATCGGGATCCGCGCGGCTCGGTCGCCGAACGGATCTCCAATCTGGAGCGAGCCACCGGGCAAGACAAGGCCCCGCCCAAGGCGGTCGCGGTCGGCGCAGGGGACGAGTTCGACGCTGCGTTCGACGACCTCTTCAACCCCAAGGGTTGACGCGCTACGCTAGGCGTCGATGGTCGACATCAAGACGTCCGACGAGGGGGGCGCGGCCCACGAGCCCGCGGGGGCCGGCAAGCCTCAGCGCGGCGACGCCCCAGACCCCGTCGTCGGGATCGGCCTCGTGATCCTCGGTGTGCTCGTCATGGGGATCGCCGGCGCGTCGACGCTCCACTACGTGTTCAACATCGGCACCGCGATCGCCATCGTCGGCGCGATCGTCTTCGTCGTCTCCGTCGCGCTCTCGTCCCTCAAGGACCGCAAGCTGCGGTCCTCCTAGCTCCTGCGTCGCCGCCTCTCTGCCGCCGCCTAGCTCCGCTGCTGCCCAGCCCGACATCGGCTAGCCGGCGCGTCGCAACGATCAAGGCGGCGCCGCGAGCCAGTCGTTCTGGTCTTCGCCCTTCGGGGATTTGAGCAGCGCGCCCACGTCCGAGTCGCGACGCACGATGATCGTCCGGCGCGTGACCGAGTCGGCGCTCTCGCGAGCGAACACGTTGATCACGTTCACGCCTGGCTTCAGCGGCACCTCGACCTCGAAGCTCGCGGCCTTGGGGTCGGCGCCCTTCTTGTTCGATTGGTAGAAGATCTTCCGGCTCCCGACGAAGCCATACAGATCGGCGATCTTGGTCGTGCCGGTCGCGGTCCCTCGGACGACGATGGTGCTCGAGCGCGTCGACAGCTGGGACGTGTCTAGCTTCAGCTCCGGCGGCGAGAGCATGTAGAGATCGTCGAACGGCAGAGGCATCGCGGGCTTGCCCTCGCCCGCGGCGAGCTCGCTCGCGCTGACGAACGCGTAGCGCGTCTCGGTCACCTTCACCTTTGTCGAAGCCGTCGCTGCGCCCGACGACCTTGACCGCCGTGCCGGCGGGGATGAGTCCGAAGCTCTTGGCGTCCGCCCGGGGGGCGTCGACCAGGGTCGCCCCCTTCGAGCCCGCGACCTTCACCTCGTCTGCGGCGGTGAGCGAAGCCTGCGCCTCGATCGGGATCTTCACCTTCTCGCGCGCGATCTCGTTCAGGTCGCGGTCGCCCACCGAGAGCGAGAGCACCGCCTCGGCGTCCTTCAAGGTCTTCGTGACATCGAACGAGAACGCCACGCGGCGGACGTCGCCCGGCATCATGTTCGAGATGTCGAAGCGGCCCGCGTGCAGGAACAGGCCGTCCCCGCTCATGTTCGAGATGTTCGCTTGCGTCTCGTGCGAGGCGCCAGCCCCGATGTTCTTCACGGTCAGGTACATGCTGACCTTCTCCCCGCGCTGCAGGCGGCCGTCGCCGTTGCCCGCGCGGTCGTCGACGATCTGGTAGCTGTACTTGAACATGGGCCGCGGCAGGCTCCGCACGGTCGGCCGCACCTCGGCCGGCGAGGGGGCGCCGCCGCCCTCGGACTCGAACTTGATCGTCACGCCGTCGCTGCGATCCGGCGCGTCCATCGGGATCTTGCAGACCCGCTTGGCGTCCTTCGGCTTGCCGTGGATCGACGCGTATTTCTGGCCCTCGATCTCGCACCAACCGAGCGGCACCTTGGCGGACTTTTCCTCGCCTGGCGCGACCTTGCCGAAGACGAGCTCCTTGCCGTCGTAATACCCGCTCTCGCTCTCGGTCTGCGCGCGCAGGCGGTAGATCGGCGCGGTCGAGTTGTTCTTCACCGTCACGGTGAGCTCCATCGGCTCGCCCGCGCTGACGACGTCGCCCGAGCGGCCGGTCTGCACCTTCACTTCGAACGCCTCGCTCGGCGAGCCCTTGGCGTCTGCGGGCGGGGCGGCCCAGTCGACGCCGAGCCTCTCGAGCTCCGCGGACACCTTGATGAGCTCGTCCTTCTTGGCTTTGTCGATCACGCCCTTCGCGCTCGCCAACAGCTCCTTGCGCGGCTTGTCGGCGGGGAGGGTGCTCGCGAGCTCGCGCGCGAAGCGGATCGGAAAGTCGAGCTGGAAGTCGTCCTCGTTGTCCGAGCCGGAGTCGCGCATCGCCTCGCGCTCAACGCTCGTGAACTGGTAGCGGACGGTGTCCTCCGGCTTGCTGGGGGGCGGGGCGTAACGGCTCTCGAGCGAGGCGAACAGCTCCTTCTCCTTGTAGCTATCCTTCTGGACCGTCAGATCCATCTCCAAGGGGTCGACGGTCATCGGGTCGAGCTCGATGTCGGGCGTGATGCCGACCCCTTGGATCGAGACCTCGTTCGGCGTCAGGTACTCGGCGATCGTCAGCTTCAGCGCCGCCTTCTCGGGAGTGACGTCGGGGAAGACGAGCTGCACGCTGCCCTTGCCGAAGGTCTGCTGCCCGACGATGACCGCGCGATCCAGGTTCTTCAGGGCTCCCGCGAGGATCTCGCTGGCGCTCGCGCTCGAGCCGTTCACGAGCACCACGATCGGGTAGCCCGGCTCGGTCCCCGGCCCGACCGCCTTGCGCTCCTCGCTGCCCTCCGACGCGCCGACCGTCTTCACGATCACGCCGTCGCTCAAGAACAGATCGGCGACCTTCACCGACTGGTCGAGCAGGCCGCCAGGGTTGCCGCGAAGGTCCATCACCAGCCCCTTGATCGGGCCCTTCTGCTTGAAGCCGTTGAGCGCCGCGACGGTCTCCTCGAGCGTCGACGACTGGAAGTTCTTGAGCTTGACGTAGCCGATGCCGCCGTCGAGCTGGCGTGAGTCGACCGAGGTGACCTTGATCGTCTCGCGCGTCAGCTCGAACGGCTTGGGCTCCGACCAGCCGCCGTCGCCCTCGCGCACGATCCACAGCGTGACGGGGCTGCCCTCCTCGCCGCGCAGGCGGCGTACCGCGTCGTCGAGCGGCATGTTGAGCGTCGACTCGTTGTCGATCTTCACGATGCGGTCGAACCGCTTGAGCCCGGCGCGCTGCGCGGGGGTGCCCGGCATCGGCCGCATGACCGTCAGCTGCTGGTCTCGCACCGAGATGACGATGCCCAGGCCGCCGAACGCGCCCGAGGTCGTCACGTTCATGTCACGGTAAGCCTCGGGCGACAGGAAGGTCGAGTGGGGATCGAGCGTGTGCAGCATCCCGTTGCACGCGGCGTACTCCAGCTCGCGCAGGTCGACGTCGGAGCCCTCGAGGTTCTTCTGGAGGAACGCAAAGACCTCTCGCAGCCGGGCCGCGACGTCCCATGGCCCCTGGATGTTGTCGACGCGGAAGGCCTTCTTCTCGTTCTCGACCTGGACCGTGATCTCGTCCGCGTTGCCCTCCTGGTGCACGATCACCTGGGCCACGTCGCGCTGGATGTAGTTCAGCGCGGAGAGCAGCATCTGGCGGGGCTTGATGCGGTCGGGGTCGACGTACTTCTTGCGGACGTACTTCAGGGTCTCGTTCACCGCCTCGAGGCGCGTGAGATCGTAGGGCGCGTTCTTCTGTTGGGTCGGCCCCGCGACGGCGGGCTCGAAGCCTCGCCACAGGCTCCCGGCGCCGAACTTCGCGGAGAGCACGAACGCGAGCGCGATCGTGCTCAAGAAGAAGAGCACCCGGCCAGCTCGCTCGAGGACTCGCATGTCCCTCGAGTATAGACGGGCTGCGCCCGCTGGCCAGGACGCGCGCGCCGCTGCTCACCGCGGGCGGTGAGGGCCTCTCGTCAGGAAGACTTCTCGCTGCTCTGCAGCTTCTCGGCGGCGGGCGTGGCCGCTTCACGGCTTGCCTTGTCGTCGCCCTCGGTGAGCTTCGGCGCCTCGGCGTCGTCGCCCTCCTTGATGCCCTTCTTGAAGTTCTTGATGCCTTCGCCCAGCCCCTTGCCGATGTTCGCGATACGCGAGCCGCCGAAGAGCAGGAGCGCGATCCCTAGCAGGATCAGAATCTCGGTAACTCCGAAGCGTCCCATGGCACTGGTCCTCGATCGTATTTGCGCCGACGAATCCGGGCCCGCAGGGAGCGGGGGCGGAGCCGAAGGCCGCGGGCGCCCTTGGCGCCACTCGCCTCAAGACCGTAGCACCGCCGAGGTGGGCTGGGCAACGCCGGCACCGACGGCCGAGATCAGCGTCGGCCCCGGCCCGCGTCATGCTATCGTCGCGGTCCCTAAGACAACCCGCTTCACCCCGTGGGGGCGCGCTGGTACGCGTTGTTCGTCCGAACGTAGGGGCGGGCGCGCGCAACCAACCCGGGGCCCGTGCAACCGAATAGGCAGGTGTTCGACCATGGTTGAGGAGCTTAACGTCCGCGAGCCTTCGAGCCGCACGAGCCGTCGTCGTTGGGTTGGCGCGCTGGTCGCAGCCGCCGCTGCGTGCGGGGTCTTCCTCGCGGCGCCTGGCGACGCCCACGCTCAGACCGCCGAGACCAACCCGGTCACCTCCCCCGGCAAGGGGATCGTCGGCGGGGCTCTGCTCGGGGCCGAGGTCGTCATGATCCCGATGGGCGCAGCCGGGCTGAAGCCCTGGTGGCCGTACCTGGTCTTCGGCGCGGTCGGCGCGGCCGGCGGCGCAGTCGGCGGCTGGGCCGTCGAGCAGAACGTCGAAGAGGCCGAGCCCGCCCTGTACATGCTCGCGGGCGGGCTCGCGCTCATCATCCCCGCTGTCGTGCTGACCCTCAACGCGACCACCAAGCAAGACTACGAGGACACTCAGGATCCGTCCGCGCTCACCACGACCCCCTCGGACGGCCAGACGCCTCCCGGCGAGGCGGTGCCGGGCCAAGCGCCCCCGGGGGGCACGACGACCACCACGATCCAGCCGACGAGCGACGCGCGCCGCGTTCGGAAGGTACGCCCTGCGCCCCGTCCTCCGACGACCCTGCTCGAGCTCGCGAGCAACGAGGTGCGCATCGGCGTCCCCGCGATCCAGGTGCGCAACATGTACTCCCAAGACGAGCTCGCCCGCTTTGGGCTCGAGCAGCAGACCGAGGTGCAGGTCCCGGTCGTCGGCGTCTCCTTCTAGCCAGTCCCCGTTTCCTGCTGCTCAGAGGCCGGTCCACGCTGAGAGCATCGCTCGCAGCGCGCGCCCGAAGCTGGGCCGGAGCTCGTAGCGCGCCCGGCGCTCGGCCGCGCCGGGCCGCGCTGCAGGGACGAGGCGCTGGTCGACGTCGACCACCACGCGGCCCGTCGACGGGGCGAGCCCTCGCGCCCACGCGAGAGCGGGAGTCTGATTGACGATCGTCAGGCCGGGGCGCCTCGTGAGCTTGGTCAGCCGCTGCTCGACCTCGGCGCGCTCGCGCCACATCGGGTAGACGAAGACCGAGAGCGCGCTGTCGTCGCTCTGGCGCGCGCGCAGCGCGTCGAGCGTCTCGTTGGCGTCGCGCGCCTCGAGCCTCTCCGTGCCGAGCTCGCGCCCCGTCGCGCCCTCTTGCTCGCGCAGCGTCGCGGCGAGCGACTCGACCCGGGTCGTGAAGGCGTCCCCCTGATCCCACCCGCTCGGCAACAGGAGCAGCGCTCCCCCCTCCGCGTGGGGGCTCGGCAGCGCGAGCTCGAGCGCCACGAGCAGCGCCATGCGCTCGAGGTCTCGGGCGCTGTAATAGTACGGTGCGACGCCCACGAGCAGCCGAGCCGAGCCGCCGACGGTCGCGGCGCCGGGCGGCACGTCGGCTCCGTCGAGCAGGCTGACCTCTGCAGCCTCGACGAGCGGAGCGAGCGCCTCGGACGACACGTCTCTCCACACGCTCGCGCGCGGACCCACGTGGACCGTCACGGGCCCGTCGCTCGCGGCGCACGCCGCGACCGCGCACGCGACGAGCGCCCCGGGGGCGCTCGCATCCACGGACCAGGTCGTGGACGCGGAGCCGGCGTCCCGTCGCGAGCTCACGCCGAGGTCGGCGATGCGATCCTGGGCGAGGCGCGCCCGGCACAGACGCGCGACGCCCGCGGGGCCGAGCGCGAAGCGGTGGGCCTGGAGCGCGTGAGAGCGGCTCTTCGGCGCGGTCTGCTCGAACAGCCGAGCGAACCGCCGAGAGACCTCCGCGAGCCGCGCCGCGAAGGCGGGGTCAGAGGGTTGCGTCGAGAACGGGTCGGGCACGGGCCCGCGAGGATAGTAAGCTCGGCCGCGCCATGGCTACCCGAACGCTCCAAGAGGTCTACGTCGTCGACGCCGTCCGCACGCCCATCGGCCGTTATGGCGGCGGGCTCGCGCAGGTCCGGCCCGACGATCTCGCAGCCGCCGTCGTCGCGGCCCTGGTCGCTCGATGCCCCGCGATCGGCGAGCGCGTCGATCACGTGGTGTTCGGCGCCACGAACCAGGCCGGCGAAGACAACCGAAATGTGGGTCGAATGGCCGCGATCTTGGCGGGTCTTCCGTACGCCGTGCCGGGCGTCACCGTGAACCGGCTCTGCGGCTCGGGCCTGGAGGCGGTCGCCGACGCGGCTCGCCGAATCGCCACTGGCGAGTCGGAGTGCGTCGTCGCCGGGGGCGTCGAGAGCATGACCCGCGCCCCCTTCACGATGCCGAAGGCGACGTCCGCCTTCGACCGGACCGCCCCGACCGTCTACGATACGACCCTCGGCTGGCGGTACACGAACCCCAAGATGGCCGCCCGCTTCGAGCTCATCAGCATGGGCGAGACCGCGGAGAACGTCGCCGAGAAGCACTCGATCTCCCGGGAAGATCAGGACGCCTTCGCGCTTCGCTCCCACCAGCGCGCCGCCCTCGCGTGGGATCAGGGGCACTTCGACGCCGAGCTGGTGCCGGTCACGATCCCGCAGGCGAAGGGCGACCCCACGAATTTTTCGCGCGACGAGTCGGTGAGGAGAGACGCCTCGCTCGAGGCGCTCGCCAAGCTCAAGCCGGTCTTCCGCAAGGGCGGCTCGGTGACGGCGGGCAACTCGTCGCCCATCAATGACGGCGCGGCGGGGCTCGTGCTCGCGTCTCGAGAGGTCGTGCGCGCCACCGGCGTCGAGCCGCTCGCCCGTGTCGTCGCGTCGCGCACCGCCGGGGTCGAGCCGAACTTCATGGGTGAGGGGCCGATCCCAGCGGTGGGCCGGCTGCTCGAGGCGACCGGCCACGCGATCGGCGCCGTCGATCTGTTCGAGCTCAACGAGGCGTTCGCCGCCCAGGCGCTCGCGTGCGTCCGCGCGCTCGACATCGAACCTGCCAGGGTGAACGTCTCGGGCGGCGCGATCGCGCTCGGGCACCCGATCGGGTGCTCCGGCGCGCGCGTCGCGGCCACGCTCCTCCACGGGATGCGCCGCCTCGGGGCCAAGCGGGGGGTGGCGTCGCTGTGCATCGGCGTGGGCCAGGGCATCGCGACGCTGTTCGAGCGCGACTGAGGCGCCCGCTCAAGGCGTCGCGAGATCGGTCGAGAGCGGGAGCGCCAACAAGGCGGCGAGCAGCGAGCACGCCTCCTCGATCTCGCGATGGCACTTGTCAGCGGCCTTGCGGCGCCGCTTGTGCAGCTCGGAGAGCACGCGTTGGCGGGCGTCGACGTCGAGGCCACGCGCGCGGTCCATCCGCACGAGGGCCTCGTCGAGATCGTGGAGCTTGCCGAGGTGCTTCTGGAGGCGCGCCGCGACCTCCGTCGCGCGCTGCTCCCAGCCAGACGGCAGGATCAACCCGGTGATGGTCTCGCACGTGTACCTGAGCTGCTTGAAGGCGATGCGCAGCTTGTGCATCGCCTCTTTGTGCCCGGCCGCGACGCCGTCGGCCCGAGCTCGCTCGCTGACCCGGCCATACGCCGACGCGAGCCCCTGGGTCGCGAGCTCGCGGTCGGACAGCGGCCTCCGGGGGGGGCGCGAGAGGCGAGCGCGGACGTTCGCGAGCGCCCGCGCGACACCCTCGCCGCGATCGCCGTGCGCCCGGATCACCTTCACGACGCGGCTGCGCTGCCCACGCTCCCGACGCGCCCGGCCGAACATCCAGCGCTCGAGGTGCACCTCGCCCGAGCTCGCCGGCTTGAGCTCGGTCAGCGTCTCGCGCAGGACCTCCTCGTCGCGCAGATCGCCGGTCAGGGCGCCAGCCTCTCGGATGGCGTCGACCAGCTTGCGGACCTTCTTCTTGCCGAACGCTGGCGCCACGAGCCGCAAGATGCTCCGCAGCCGGCGCAGCGCGACCCTGTAGTCGTGCACGAGCTCGCGGTCGCGCTCGGCCCGCTTCGCCGCAGAGAGCGCGGCGACGTCGGGGCCCGCGTCGGGCGCGAGGAGCGCCCGCAGCGCGGCCTCGGCCTCGTCGGTCTTGGCGAGGATGCGCCGCACGAGCTCGCTCTCGGGCCCGGCCGCCGCCTCCTCCGAGCCCACGGGGGCGCGCTCGCTCTCGGGGAGGGTCGTCATGTCGAGGGGGTCCTCACGAGGTTGACGAGCACGAGCGGCTTCTGTCCCGTGTGGGCGTCGACGATGCGGCGCGCCGCGAGCCGAGCCGACTCGGCGATCTGCTCGTCGGTCGCGCGCTCGCGCAGGGCGACGCGGGTAGCGTGCTCGACCGCGCGCTCGGCGCGGAGCAAGACGTCACGCTCGAGCGGGCCCAGGACGCCCGAGGAGGTGAGCATGGGCTGCGCGGCGAGCCGGCCCGCCGCGTCCAGCGCGAGGGCGACCGTGACCACGCCCTTGCGGCCGAGCTGCGCGCGCTCCTTCAACACGTCGTCGGGGATCGCAGTCCCGTCATACGTGAAGACCTTGCCCGACGGGACGTGGCCAACCTTCGCCAGCGGACGTTCTCGGCCCAGGGTCACGACGTCGCCGTTCTCCGCCACGAGCACGTCGTCGACGCCCGCGTCGCGTGCGAGCTCGGCATGCCGGTGAAGGTGGTGGAGCGTCCCGTGGACCGGCACGAACGCGTCCGGTCGCACGAGCTCGATCATCTTGAGCTGCTCGTCTCGGTGCGCGTGGCCGCTGGTGTGTACGCCGGGGTGGGTCGCCCGTGAGCTGACCTCGAGCCCGCGACGCAGCAGCGCCCCATAGAGATCGTAGACCGCGCGGTCGTTGCCTGGGATGGTCCGGCTCGAGAAGACGACGAGGTCACCTTCGTCGACCTTGAAGCGGGGATGCTCCCCGCTCGCGAGGCGCGACAGCGCTGCCTGCGGCTCCGCTTGGGTCCCGCTCGCGATGACCATCACCTCCTTGCGGGGCATGGCCTGGCCGACGTCGGGCGGCACCACCAGGTCGCTCGGCCATTTCAAGCGTCCGACCGACGCGGCGACGCGCACGTGGTTCATGACGCTGCGTCCGAGCAGCACGATCCGTCGCCCCGTCCGCATCGCGATCTCCCCCAAACACAGCAGGCGCTGCACGTTGGAGGCGAAGATCCCCACGACCACGCGCCCGCGCGCGGCCTCGATGATCGTCGCGAGCTCGGCGCCGACCCGACGCTCGCTGGCCGCGCTCCCCCTGGCGTCGACGTTCGTGCTGTCGCTGAGCAGCAGCCGCACGCCCTCGTCGCCGAGCGCCGCGAGCCGCACCTCGTCGGTGAGCTCGCCGTCCACGGGGTCTTCGTCGAGCTTGAAATCTCCCGTGTGAACCACGAGCCCAGCCACCGTGCGGATCGCGAGGGCGGTGGCGTCGGCGATCGAGTGGGTGACCCGGATCGGCTCGAGCTCGAAGGAGCCCACCGAGAACGGTCGGCCGGGCACCGTCACGTTGAGCGGCAGCGCCGACGTGTCGAGCTGCCACTCGCCGAGCCGCAGCTTGATCAGGGCCATGGCGTGAGCCGGCGCCCAAACCGGGACGTCGACCTCGTCGAGCAGGTAGGGGACCGCGCCGATGTGGTCCTCGTGGCCATGCGTGATCACGAGCCCGCGCAGGCGCTCGCGGTTGTCGAGCAGGTAGTCGAGGCGCGGGTGGACGATGTCGGAGCCGTTGTCAGCCGAGGGGAAGCTGACGCCGCAGTCGATCACGAGGATCTCACCACGCTGCTCGAGGGCGAGGCAGTTCATCCCGATCTCGCCGAGCCCGCCCAGCGGGATGACGCGCAGCTCCTCCGGGCTGCTCATCGGCGCTCTCGGCAGGGCAGCGGGGTCATCGTCGGCTCACGCGGACCGGCAGGATAGCGCGCCGGAGCCGCCGCCCCGCGCCCGTTTGCGTGCCCCAAGGGGGTGGGGTCGCGTCCAGGGGGTACCCTCGTTTGCGGGGCCGGTGGGGGAAACTTGTGGGCAGCCTTGGAGCAAGATGGGGAATTTCGGTGCAGGCGCCGCGCCCGTTCTGGGGGGAAAATGCGGAAAGGGTGCGGACGTTCAGGAAATACGAGAGATCTTGGGGTGTTGGGCGGGGTGCAACCTTTCGCTAGCGCACCCTACAGATTGTGCTTTTTTGTTTTCCGGGGCCCAACATGTTGTGTTACGAACCCTCTTCCGCTGAACGAGCGGGTCCTGAACCGGGGGCCAGGAAGGCGCTCTGCGTCGAAAGCCGCCCCTTCGCGAGACACTGGGGAAGCCTGAACCCACGGCACGATCATGGTGCCGCTGGATGGGCATCTTTTGTTCAGTTCTCATCTTCTGTTCAGCACGCCCGACAGGAGGGTGATCCATGGCGCAGTCGACGATCGGGAGCGATTCTTGGAAGCAGTCCGGTGCCCCCTTGAAGACCCAAGGTTCTTCCAAGCAGCCCCAGGAGAGGGGCGCCCCCCGATCCAAGCGCGGTGAGGTCCTTACCCCGCAGCTCGCGGCGCCGCGCACCTCGGCCGCGAAGGCCAAGCCGACGAAGTCGGTCGACGCCAAGCCGGTGAAGTCGAGCCGCGTCCGCGGCATCGGCGTCGATCGCCGCTTTACGACGCGCGGCGTGGATCCGTTCGAGGCGATGAAGTGGGAGCGCCGCTCGAGCGTCATCACGAACACGGACGGCAGCGTCGTCTTCAAGATGGTCGGCGCAGAGATCCCGGCCGAGTGGTCTCAGCTCGCGACCGATATCGTCGTCTCGAAGTACTTCCGCAAGGCTGGCATCCACGGCGACAAGTCGAAGGGCGAGACCAGCGTGCGTGAGGTCGTGACGCGCATCTCGAAGACGATCCGTGAGGTCGGCGAGGAGATGGGCGGGTACTTCGCGACCGCCAAGGACGCCGACGCGTTCGAAGCCGAGCTCAACTACCTGCTCGTCCACCAGTACGGCGCGTTCAACAGCCCCGTCTGGTTCAACTGCGGCCTCTTTCAGCGCTACAACATCGCTGGCTCCGGGGGGAACTTCGCGGTCTCCTGGGATCACCTCACCTCGGGCGCTCGCACCGAGACGCAGCCCGGCGTCTCGCCGATGATCGAGACCGCGAACGCCTACGAGCGTCCGCAGTGCTCGGCGTGCTTCATCCAGGCCGTCGACGACGATCTGATGAGCATCTACGACCTCATCAAGAACGAGGCGCGGCTCTTCAAATACGGCTCGGGCACGGGGACCAACTTCTCCGCCATCCGCGGCAAGCAAGAGAAGCTCTCGGGCGGCGGCACGAGCTCGGGCCTGATGAGCTTCCTCGAGGTGTTCGATCGGGCGGCCGGCGCGACGAAGAGCGGAGGCACCACGCGGCGCGCCGCGAAGATGGTGTGCCTCGATCTCGACCACCCGGAGATCGTCGACTTCATCCAGTGGAAGGTCCGGGAGGAGCACAAGGCGCAGGCGCTCATCGCGCAGGGCTACCCTTCGGACTTCAACGGTGAGGCCTACCACACGGTCAGCGGCCAGAACTCGAACAACTCGATCCGCGTGACCGACGCCTTCATGCAGGCGGTGATGAGCGGCGGCACGTGGCAGACGCGCGCCCGCACCACGGGTGAGGTCGTCGACACCTACCCCGCGAAGGACATCTGGAAGCTGCTCTCGGAGGCGGCGTGGGGCTGCGCTGACCCCGGCGTGCAGTACGACACGACCATCAACCGCTGGCACACCTGCCCGAACAGCTCGCGCATCAACGCGTCGAACCCGTGCAGCGAGTACATGTTCCTCGACGACTCGGCGTGCAACCTCGCGAGCCTCAACCTCACGAAGTTCCTCGACGAAAATGGAAAGTTCGACATCGAGGGCTACCGGCACGCCGTGCGCATCTTCTTCATGGCGCAGGAGATCCTCGTCGATTTCTCGGCCTACCCCACCAAGACGATCGGGCAAAACTCGCACGACTACCGGCCGCTCGGCCTCGGCTACGCGAACCTCGGCACCATGCTGATGCTGCTCGGCCTGCCGTACGACTCGGACGAGGGGCGCTCGATGGCCGGCGCGCTCACGGCGATCCTCTGTGGGCACGCCTACCGTGTCTCGGCCGAGATGGCGGCTGCCAAGGGCCCGTTCCCCGGCTACCAGAAGAACCGCGACTCCATGCTCCGCGTCATGGACATGCACCGGTCCGCCGCCTACCAGATCAACCGTGACAAGTGCCCTGAGGTCCTCTGGCGCGCCGCCTGCGAAGACTGGGATGAGGCCGTTCGCCTCGGCCAGCAGCACGGCTACCGGAACGCACAGGCCACCGTGCTCGCACCCACCGGCACGATCGGTCTCTTGATGGACTGCGACACGACCGGCATCGAGCCCGACTTCAGCTTGGTCAAGTTCAAGAAGCTCGCCGGCGGTGGTTACTTCAAGATCGTCAACCAGTCCGTGCCGGAGGCGCTGCGACGCCTCGGTTACGGCGAGGTCGAGGTCCAAGAGATCGTCGCCTACGTCTCCGGCACGAACACGGTGCTCGCGGCTCCGCACGTCAACCGCGCGTCGCTCAAGCAGCGCGGCCTGACGGACGACGATCTCGCCAAGGTCGAGCGCGCCCTCCCGGGCGTGTTCGATCTATCGCTCGCGTTCGGCCCGTGGGTGCTCGGCGAAGAGTCGTACACGCGGCTCGGCGTGTCGGCTGAGCTGCGCGCCAAGCCGGGCTTCTCGCTGCTGAAGTTCCTCGGCTATTCGGCCGCGCAGATCGACGAGGCGAACGACGTCATCGTCGGCCGAATGACGGTCGAGGGGGCGCCGCACCTGCAGATCGAGCACTACTCGGTCTTCGATTGCGCGAACCGCTGCGGCAAGATCGGGCAGCGCTACCTCGCGCCGATGGCGCACGTCCGGATGATGGCCGCGGCGCAGCCGTTCCTCTCGGGCGCGATCTCGAAGACGGTCAACCTGCCCAACGACGCGACGGTCGAGGACGTCCAGCGGATCTACGAGGAGGGCTGGCGCCTCGGACTCAAGGCGGTCGCGCTCTACCGCGACGGCTGCAAGGCCTCGCAGCCGCTCTCGTCGTCGAGCTCGAAGGAGAAATCCGAGGACGACTCGGTCGTCGAGCTGACGCCCTCGCTCCCGGCACTTCACCCGACCGGCCAGCGCGTGCGCCTCCCGAAGAAGCGGCGCGGCTTCACCCAGGAGGCGAAGGTCGGCGGCCACAAGATCTTCCTCCGCACCGGCGAGTACCTCGACGGGTCGCTCGGCGAGATCTTCATCGACATGCACAAAGAAGGCGCGGCGTTCCGCAGCCTGATGAACTGCTTCTCGATGGCGGTGAGCGTCGGCCTCCAGTACGGCGTGCCGCTGAAGACGTTCGTCGAGCAGTTCACGTTCACCCGCTTCGAGCCTCAGGGCAGCGTCGAGGGGCACGAGAACATCAAGCTCGCCACGTCGATCGTCGACTACATCTTCCGTGTCCTCGGGGTCGAATACCTGGGCCGCTACGATCTCGCGCACGTGGTGCCCGAGTCGAAGATCGAGGACCCGGCGGAGACGAAGACCCAGGAGACGGCGACGATGCCGCCTCCATCGATGCCCGCGCGTACGGCGCACGCCCTGCCGGCGCACGGCGACGGGCACTTGGGCAACGCGCTCGACGCGCAGCTCGAAGAGATGATGGGGGACGCCCCTGTCTGCGACGGCTGCGGCCACATCACCGTCCGCAATGGGGCCTGCTACAAGTGCCTCAACTGCGGCAACTCGATGGGCTGCAGCTGATCGCTGCGGCGGCGGGTGGATCGACCTCGGAGCTTCGGCTCGGCGCAAGCTGCGCCGGTCGAAGCTCGGCCGCTCTCGACGCTCGCGCGACGCAGCGGTAAGGGCTGTGCATGCGCTCGTCGTCGTTCCTCGTCGTTCTCATCGGTCTGGCCGTCACGAGCTGTTCAGACGACTCGCTGACCGGCGGCGGCGGCAGCGCCTCGACCTCCGGCGGCAACAACGGGACCGGCGCGAGCGCTGACGGTGGCGCGAGCCAAGCAGGGGGCGCTGGCGCTGGGGCCTCGCCCGCCACCGGCGGTATGGGCGGGGCGGGCCCCGGCTCGGGCGGCGCTGCGGCGGGTGGCGGAGGGACCGGCGGATCCGGGGGCGGGGAGCCCGCGCCCGTCGTCCGCTTCGTCGCCATCGGCGACGCCGGTAAGGCCAACCAAGGGCAGCTCGACGTCGCCAACGCGATCGCCGCGAAATGCGCGCTCTCCGGCTGCGACTTCGTGCAGCTCTTGGGCGACAACATCTACGACAGCGGCGTCGAATCGGCCGACGACCTCAGGTTTCAGCTCCAGTTCGAGCAACCCTACGCCTCCGTCGACCTGCCCTTCTTCGTCGTGCTCGGCAACCACGACTACGGCGGCGACGGCGCCGGCTGGGAGTTCGAGAAGGGGCAATACCAGGTCGACTACACGCAGATATCGTCGAAGTGGACGCTGCCGGCGAAGTACTACCACCACAGCCTGGAGCACGTTGAGTTCTTCGGCTTCGACACGAACATGGCCATGTACCTGCAGGCCGACGATCAAGCCGCCGATTTCCCCGGCTGGATCGCAGCGTCGACCGCCACGTGGAAGATCGCGTTCGCCCACCACCCGTATCTGTCCAACGGTCCTCACGGAAACGCGGGTGAGTACGAGGGGCTGCCGTTCGTGCCGATCACCAACGGCGCGGGCGTGAAGGAGCTCGCCGACGACGTCATCTGCGGCAACGTCGACCTCTACATCTCGGGCCACGACCACTCGCTCCAGTGGCTCCAGGACACGTGCGCCGGCACCGAGCTGATCGTCTCGGGGGCCGGGGCGTCGTCGACCGAGCTCGATGGCGACAACCCGACCCACTTCGAGTCGCTCTCGCTGGGCTTCCTCTACGTCCGCATCGAGGGCAACACGCTGGCGGGCGAGTTCTACGACACCTCCGGCGGGCTGCTCTTCTCGCGAACGCTCACCAAGTGAGCGCTCAGAGCGCCACCTGCGGCTCGACCCCATCGGTCACGCTGCGCCGCACGCGCTCGAGCCGGGCGAGCTTGTCGCGAGACCGTCGGACCTTGTGCCCGAGGTAGAGCCAGGTCGCGCCCAGCGACAGGACCGCGAAGCACAGGCGCGCGATCAAGAACCACGGCCCGTCGTCGAGCCTCTCGCGGCCCGAAGCGAGAAAGTACGGGAGCCAGATCGAGAAGCCCGTGACGAACACGATGAACGAGACCTGCCCTACCCTGAGCAGGGTGAGCTCGACGCGCTGTCGCCGCCACTCGAGCTCGACGAAGGCGCTGACCGTCTGAGCCGCGGCCGACCACGTCCCGCGCCGGGCGTGGATCGAGTATCCGAGCGACAACATGACTCCCGGGATGACGAGCGACGCCAGGGGCCACATCCGCTCGACCTTCGCGCTGAGGACCGCCAAGACCACGATCGCGAACAAGCTCGCGACGATCTCGAGCGCAAGCTTGGCCACCTGCTTCGTGGTGCCACGCCGCGCCTTCTCCACGATCTCCGCGGCGTCGGGCCCTGGCCCCGTCGCGTGACGGTAGTCCGCCGCCCACTCCCCCCAATCGTCGTCTAGCTTCATGTGCTCCTCCTCTGATCCGTGAGCCAGTCCCTGAGCTCCGCGCGGGCGCGGCTGAGGCGTACGCCGACGTTGTTCGCCGTGAGCCCGAGCACCTCGCCGATCTCCGCGTGAGAGAGTCCCTCGAGCGCGAGGGTCAAGACCGCGCGGGCCCCCGGGGGCATGGCCCGAATCCCCCGCCACAGGCCCTCGCGACGGCGGGCGTCCCCGAGGGTCTCCTCGGGGCTGCCCACGCCCGGCTCCTCGGGGTCGAGGGCCTCTGTGGCGAGGTGCTTGCGTCGCTCCACGAAGGTGAGCCCGCGGTTGTGAGCGACCCGAAACACGAACGTTCGCTCCGTGCAGTCCCCGCGGAACGAGGGGAGCGCGCGCCAGACGCCGAGCGCGATCTCCTGCAGCAGGTCCTCGGTCTCGTCGGTTCGGGCTGCGTAGGCGCGCGCGACGCGCCGCAGCCCCGCGCCGTGACGACCCATGAGCTCCGCGAAACGGGTGCGCAGCTCGGCGTCTTCGGCCATCGTCATCTCGCGAGTCAGCGCGGACATACCCCGGTAGTCCCGCGCCCGCCGAAAACCTTACACCGGTCGCCCTCGGCTGCGGGCGAGCTCACGCGCTGGTGGTGTGGGACACAGCCCTCACCGAAGCGCCGGCTTGGGGTCAGGCGCCTCCATCCCCGGCGCGGGTGCCGGCGCCCTGCGGTTCACCAGGAACCCGAACGCCGCGGCCGTGAAGAACATGATGCCGCTGTAGACCGCCGGAGGGATCGCCATCACGGTGCTCTTCAGCAGCGTCGTCGCGACCGCGATCGCGAGCGTGCCATTGTGGATGCCGATCTCCATGCCGATCGCGATGGCCTGCTTCTCCGGGACCCGCGCCGCCCGAGGCACGAAGTAGCCGATGCCCATGCTGGCGAGGTTGAAGACGAGGCAAGGGGCGACGACCAGCGCGAAGAGCGAGGCGTCGTCGGTGCGTTCCTTGTTCATCGCGCCCACGACGACGATGATGAAGACGACCAGGACCAGCACCACCGCCGAGAGGACCTTGACCGGCTTGGTCAGCGCGACGGCGAGGGCCGGGCGGACCGCGCGGACGATCATCCCGAGCACGACCGGCACCAGCACGATCGCGAAGACCTGCGAGACCTTGGCGAACTGCAGCGGGACTCGCTCGGAAGAGTCGAGGAAGCTCCACATCGCCAGCTCGACGATGAAGGGCAGCGTAAACACGCTGAGCACGCTGTTCACCGCTGTCAGCGTCACGTTGAGCGCGACGTCGCCCCGCGCGAGGTGGCTGTACAGGTTGGCGGTCGCGCCGCCGGGCGAGGCCGCGAGCAGCATGAGCCCCACCGCCAGCTCGGGCGGCAGAGAGAAGAGCTTCGCCACGCCGTAGCAGACTGCGGGCAAGAGCAGCATCTGACACGCCAAGCCGACGAGGACCGCTCGCGGGTAGACGACCACTCGCTTGAAGTCCTGCACCGTGAGGCTGAGCCCGAGCCCGAGCATCACGATGCCCAGCGCGATCGGCAGGAACACGGTCGTCAAGGTGCCGCCCACGGCCCGAACCTAAGGCGCGGTTCGCCGGCGTCGACGTGACGTTGGGGACAGTTTCGGTCGTGAGGGTTACGCGGCGACGCTCCACGGCTCGCGCAGCGACCGCCCCGCGCTCAGAGCGCGCCGGCGCCCAGCCGCTCGCACAGGTACGCCGAGCGAAGGTCGGCGCAGTCGTGGTCGTGCCACTTCGCCTCGGCGTCCATGAACATGCAGTGCTCGATGCCGGGGTAGTTCGGCTCGCCCATCTGCCAGTTCTCGTACGAGAACGGGGTTCCATCGGGCCAAGCCCACGCTCCGCCGAGATCG
This sequence comes from Polyangiaceae bacterium, assembly GCA_016719945.1. Classification (GTDB taxonomy): domain Bacteria; phylum Myxococcota_A; class Polyangia; order Polyangiales; family Polyangiaceae; genus Xiheicaenibacterium. The sequence continues at coordinate 237,879 of JADJYE010000041.1, forward strand.
TCCGCGCCGATCCACGTGTTGCCTGTGACGAGCGGGGCGACGAAGGCGTTCTCGGCCGCGTCGCCCATCGAGGCGAGCTGCCCGAGTCCGGGAGCACCGCCCCACGCTTGGCAGTTGGCCTCGGCGCTGGATTGGTTCAGTGAGGCCACGAAGACGCGGTAGCAATGGCCCGACGTGGGGTCCTTGGACGCGTCGGGCTCACAGTCGATCGTGCAGCTGGTGCACCCATCGTCCGCCACGGCGTTCTGATCGTCGCACTCCTCGATGCCGTCGATCGAGCCGTCCCCGCACGAGGGCCCCGCGCCCTCGCCGCCGTCCGCGCCGGCCCCGCTGCCCCCCGTGTCGCCGCCGCCGCTGGACGGAGGCGAGCCACCGCTCGCCTGCGAGCCGCCGCCGCCTTCCACCGTCACGTTGCCCCCGGACGCGCCCGCGCCGTCGTCAGCCGTGATGGGGTCGGTCGTCGCGCAGCCGAAGGCCAGGAGCAGCACCAGCGGGCGCACGACTCGGGACCTCATGCCGCCATCAGGGGCGCGGGGGGGGGGGGGGGGGGGGGGGGGGGGGGGGGGGGGCGGGGGGGGCGGGGGCGGGGGGGGCGGGGGGGGGGGGGGGGGGGGGGGGCGGGGGGGGGGGGGGGGGGGGGGGGGGGGGGGGGGGGGGGGGGGGGGGCGGGGGGGGGGGGGGCCGCGGGGGGGGGGGGGGGGGGGGGGGCTGCACTAGCAGGTGAGGTCGACCGCCCAGCGGGCTTGCTCACGGCGGTCCCGTTGGGGCTGCGCGCAGCGCTCAGTCCCACCAGAGCGTCCAGCAGGGCAGCGCGACGAGCGACTCTGCGTGCTTCCGCAGCGTGCCCGAGTGCTGCTCGACGATGTCCGGGCAAACGGCGTAGTGCTCGGCTGCCAACGCGAGCGCGGCCTTCCGGGTCACGGGCGGGCGAGCCACGACGAAGGTGAGCGTGGCTTGCTCGATCATGGCGAGCGTCGCGCCGAAGCGCGATTGCCAGCTCGCCAAGACCTCGACGAGCGCGTCGATGTCGTCGAAATGGTTCGCGCACCCGGCCCAGCCGAGCGCCGCGAGGGCGTCTGCGGGCCTGGGGCAGGCGACGAGCGCCAGGCGCCCTTCGAGCCTTCTCGTCGCAGGCTCGGCCGCGGGGCTGCGACGAGGCGCGCTCGCGGGAGCCATCTTCGGAGGCGACGCGTCGAACGGGCGGAGCAGGGCGAGCCCAAGCCCTTGCTCCTCCCTGGCGGCCACGATATCGGTCCAGCGCTCCTTCAAGAAGCGCTCCGCGGCCAGCGCGTCGGCGGGTCGCGCTCGCAGCGCGGCAGGCTCGATCTCGAGATCGTCCTCGAGCACCAGCGGCCACAGCCCGTGGTCCGCATGGGTCGCCGCGAGCGCGTGCGCGATGAACCCGGCCTCTTGCTCAGGACGGGCCGCCAGCCAGATCCCGGGCGGCGCTCCCGGGTGGCCTGGTAGCGCCCCGCGGGGGGTCAGCCATTCCCCCTCCGGTAGCTCGAGCCCGCCCACTCGCTCACGCTGTGAGGCCTCTGGGGACGCGGCCGCCCTGGTTGGAACGGCCCGCCCTCGCAGGCTCGCCAGCCGCGCGTCGTCAGGGAACGCGCGCGATCGTGCCTCGGGGGCGGGCGCTGGCTCGGGCAGCTCGGCGCGCCCAGCGAGCGCGGCGTCGACGAGCACGCCGCGTCGGTCGGCGAGCCCACCTGCGAGCCCTCCGCTCCGACGAAACGCCGCCTGAGCCCGGAGGCGCGCGAGCAGCACGGCGTCGCCCGCCGAGGCCGCGCGCAGGATCTCGCGGGCCAAGGTCGGGTCGTCGAACGCGGCGGCGAAGAGCGGCTCGAGGTCGACGATCGAGTCGAGGCCCAGGTCCACTCGCTTCGCCTCGTCTGCGGTGGCGAGCGCAAGGAAGCACGCGTCATCGACCAGCACAGCTCCGAGGTGGCGACCCCGCGCGACCAGCCCCTCGCCGAGCAGCGTGCGCAGCGCCTCCGAGAGCTCTCGCCGCCTCAGGTCCAGCCACACGAGCAAGTCCTCGGACTCGGGCCGCAGCTCCGCCCGCACGAGCTCGCCCCCAGCGAACGTGACGAGCACGGGGAGCGTGAGCGCGACGGTCGGCGCGGCGCGATCGATCACGAAGACTCGCGTCGGACCCGCACAGAAAAGCCCGCTGAGGGCGCACGCGAAGGGCGCGGCGCCGGCGGCGTCGCTGGGTGGGATGGGGCGACTGGCCCGTGCTGGCCTCCGCCCCGACTCCCACTCGTTGTCGAAGGCGTGGTTGTCCGCGAGAGGATCACCCGCCATCGACAGCCCAGAGTGACCATTGCGGTACGCCTCGTTTCCGCGCGGAGCGCAGGCGTCCCCGCGCACGTGGATCCCGAACTGCCGCGCTCCGGTCGCGTGATTGTCGAGCACCTCGGCGCGCCCCTCGACGAAGATCCCGTCGAGCGAGCCTCGCACGACGTTGCCCCTCACGACCGCGGCGTCGCGGGCCTTGCTGCCGACGACATGGACGCCGTAGTTGGCGGCGCCGAAGAGGTTGTGCTCGAGGAGCGCGGAGGCCCCACGGTCGACCGCGACACAAGACATCCGAGCGTACGGGATGGCCGTACCGATCATGCGCGTGGTGCCTCCCGTCAGCTGCGCGCCGCATCCACCCGTGACCGAGATGGTCGAGTCGCGGACGCTGGCTCGCCCCCCCGTGACGCGCAGGCCGCTGTCCGCGATTTGATCGAGCCGGCAGCCGACCGCCGTGAGCTCGCCCGTCTCCTCGACCTCCATCGCGGTCACGCTGTGCGTGATCTGGCAGGCGGAGACCTCGACCGTCGCGCTGCCCGCGACGCGCAACGCGAGGTCACCGGCGACGATGAGGCTGTCCTCGAGCGCGAGCCTCGCGCTGTCTCGCGCAAAGATCCCCGTCTCGAGGGAGAGCAGCTCGCAGCCGGTGACGACCACCGCCGCGTCGTCGCGGGCCTCCACGCCGAGGGCACAGCCCTGCAGGCGCACGCCGTGCAGGTGGAGTGACGCTGCGCGGCTGACGCGGACGCCGACTCGACCCGCCGCTGGCTCATCGGGGCGGAGCGCCGAAATGGCGCACCCGCGGATCGCGGCGCGCCCGCCCACCACCTCGAGCGCTGCAGCTCCCACCGGCGCGACCAGCTCCACCTCTCCCGCGCCGTCGACGATCACGCCCCGGTCGATGTGGAGCGGCGCGTCGAGCTCGTATCGGCCGCGAGGCCACGCCACGACCACCCCCTCGCGCGCGTCCTCCAGGGTCTTTCGCAGCAGGCCTTCGTCACCGCGGGGCAGGGCCGAGGGGTCGGGCGCGGGCTCCTCCCGGGTCGGCGCCGAGTCTTCGCTCGGCGAGCCCTCACCCGCGCGCGCGCGCAGCACCTGCTCGTACCAGGTGTCGAAGGTGTGCTGCACCGGCGCGTCGTCGCGCATGAAATACAGGGGAGCGACGCCGTAGGGAGTCACCGCCCAGACGTGGTCGCGCTGCTCACCGCACACCACGAGCACGGTCGACGTGCCCTCCTCGACCGCGAGCAGCCACGTCCCGCCTGGGGGCGGCGCCTCGAGGAACACATACTCCCCGGGACGGAGAGCCTCACGTGCCTCGGCGTCGCCGTACGGAAACCGGACGTCCAACGCCGGCGAGGCGGCGCGGGCTCGCTCCAGCGGCTCCAGCCCGAGCGCCCCTTCGCCCCACTCGACCAGCACCGCTCGCAGGGTGGGAGGGAGCGCCGCGTCGAGCTCGACAGCGCTCATCTCGGCCTCTCCCGTGGGTCGGCGCTCCGCCCCGAGCGCGTCCAACAGCGACGTGATGAGCTCGAGGTGCGGCGCTGTCATCGCTACCCGAAGTGATCGAACCCTGACGCCGCTACGGGGCGGGGCTTTCCCCCGCTCTCGAGCAGCAGCGCGTCGGGGCCGCGCGCCACGCAGCGACCGATCCTCGTGAAGCTCGGGAGGTTCGCGCCCTCCGGCGCCGCCGCGAGCAGCGCGTAGTCTTCTCCGCCGGTCAGCGCGATCTCGAGGGCATCTCGCTGGGCGAGCGCGCACAGGCGCTTCGAGGTGAGCGAGAGCACGCTCGCCTCGTCGAGCACGATCGTGATCCCGCTCTCGTCGGCGACGTGCGTGGCGTCGGCGCTGAGCCCGTCGGAGACATCGATCATCGCCGTCGCCCCGCCGCGCACGGCCTCCAGCCCCTCTTCGATGCGCGCCCGCGGTCGCCGGTAGGCCTCGAGCGCGCGGAGCGCGAGCGGATCATCGACCGCCTTGGTCGAGCCGGCAAGCCTGAGTCCGACGGCGGCGTACCCGAGCTCGCCCGAGACGTAGACGGCGTCCCCAGGGCGCGCACCGGACCTCAGCAGCGGGCGCTCGGCGACGCCGAGGACGCTCGTGGTGATAGAGATCTCTTCGCCGCGCGCGAGGTTTCCACCGACGATCGACGTGCGGGCGGCCTGCGCGGCGTCGCGCTGGCCGCGAACGATGGCGAAGAACTCCTCATCGGGCATGTTCGTGGGGAGGATCAGCGCGGAGACGATCCCCATCGGCTGGGCGCCCATGGCCGCCAGATCCGAGAGCGCCGCCATCGTGGCGCGAAAGCCCACGTCTTCGAGCGGCATCAGATCGCGTCGAAAGTGCGTCCCCTCGACGCTCGAGTCGACCGACCAGACGATGCGGGTGGGGAGCAGCACAGGCCCCAGCCGCGCGCTTGGGGGCTGCGGGCCGACCGGCGCCATGACCGCGCAGTCGTCCCCGAGCGCGACATCGAAGCCGGGGGCCGAGTCCCCGAACATCGCGCGAAGCATCCTGATCCGCGTGTGCTCGGTCGAGCGCCCTCCCGCGGTCACGGCGTGTCGGACCGCCTCTGCGTCGCCTGGCCCGTCGTCGTGACGGGGAGCCCCCCTTCGGGGTGAATTTTACCGCGTTCTCGAGCAGGTTCACGAACACCTGGCGCAGCCGATCGGGGTCCGCGCGGAGCGCTGGCGTCGCGGGCTGGGTCGCGAGCGCGACCTTCACGCCCTTCTTTGCGGCGGCCGGGGCCATGGTCGAGATCGCGTCCTGGAGCACCGCCTCGATCGGCATCGAGATCGGGTGCATGCGCAGCGTCCCGCTCTCCAGCTTCGACAGATCGAGCAGGCTCAAGATCAGCCGCAACAGCTGATCGCCCTTCATCCGGATCGTCTGGACGAACTCGAGCTGCTCCTTCGTGAGCGGGCCGCACATCCCCTCGGCCAGCATCTCGCTGTAGCCGATGATCGAGGTCAGCGGCGTGCGAAGCTCGTGGGAGATCGTCGCGAGGAAGCTCGACTTCAGGTGGTCGAGCTCCTGCAGCCGGCTGAAGGCCTCCTCCAGCGCGGAGTTCTTCCTGAGCAGCTCCGCGTAGCTCTCCTCGATCGTCGCGAGGTGCATCTGCGCGGCGTAGCTGGCGCGCTGGCGAGCATGCAGGATCAGGTCGAGCGAGATCCGAAGGTGGTCGAGGTGAGCCCTCGCGGTCGCGGGGCGCATGCGGGGCGGCCGAGCCTCGCAGTCTTCTCGGTCGGACACGACGTAGGGTCCAACGGCGATGCGACCGATGGGGTCATGGTCGAACTCGACCAGCCCAAGGACGTAGGTCAGGCCCTCCGGTGCGCGCACCTCGGAGATCTCGTCTCCCTCGAGCGACACCGACGCGAACGCGTCCTGCGCGGAGCTCCCAGCGAGCTCTGCGCCGGAGGTCGAGCGGACCCAGACGCCGAGGCCACAGGTCTTTTCGAATGAGGCAACGAGCTCCCTCAGCGCGTCGGCAGGGAGCAGCTCCTCGAGGCGAGGCGCTTCGAACGTCGGCGGTAGGCTCTTGCGTTCGTTCGACCGAGCTGACCACGCCTCTCCGCTCACCCGCGTCCTCCTTGGGTCCTCGGCCCCGTCGTGCTCGCCGCGGGCGGGCTGACGGAGCCGCGCGGCCCGACGAGCGCCTCGAACGAGCCCCCGAGCCGACGCTCGAGCAGCTCGCTGATGCCCGAGGGGGCGTTGAGCTGGCGGGCCGCGTCCGCGATGAGCCCGGCGCCGTCGACGCGCAGCTTCTGACCCAGGCCATGCACCTCGTCGACCGTCGACCAGGTGAGCTGAAGCAGGGCGAGGAAGGTCTCGAGCACGCCGACGCCGTCCTTCGCGATGGCGGTGAAGACGGGCTCCTTCCCGCGGCTCGCCATCTTGCGAAGCTCGTCGTCCGAGCGGATCTCGGGGAGATCACGCTTGTTGAACTGGATGACGAGCGGCGTCTTCGCGATGTCGGTGCCGTTCGCCTTGAGGTTGTCCCTGAGGTCGATGAACGACGCGGCGTTGTGCTCGGTCTCCGAGAGGCGTGAGTCGGCGATCAGCGCCACGCCGTCCGCGCCCTGGAGCACGAGCTTGCGGGTCGAGGCGTGGATCGGCTGCCCGGGCACGGTGAACAGCTTGATCCTCAGGCGCACGTCGCCGCCCTGCGAGCGAAACGTCAGCGGCAGCAGGTCGAAGAATAAGGTGCGATCGTTCTTCGTCTCGAGCGTCATCAGACGCCCGCGCGCTTCCTTGCCCGCGCGCTCGTGGAGCGCGATGAGGTTGGTCGTCTTCCCGCTGAGCGCTGGTCCGTAATAGACCAGCTTCAGCGTCACTTCCCGCGCCGCGAAGTCGAGTTGCACCGACTCTCGAGGTTACACGGGCTTGTCGGCCGCTTCTACGGCGCTCTTCTTCTCGAGGCCCTGCCTGAGCTCCTTGAGCCGCGCCTCGACCGTCGTGAGCTGCGTCGACTCGCCCTCGCAGGCGATGAGGGCCGCCGAGATCGCGGCCGAGCCGGCCTCGTGCTCGACCTTCGCCTGGCGGAGGATCTCGATCAGCTCTCGGTGCAGCTCTTCGCCGGCGGTCACCACCCACGCGTCGAGCTTCTGGGCGAACTCCCCGATCATCTCGTCGAGCTTCGGGCCGAGGCGCTGCGCGGCCTCTCGCACGGCCTGCGGGGCCACCTCGCGTGCATGCTCGCGGGTCATGCGCTCCTCGCGGGTCTTCAAGAACCACGCGAGCGGGAAGGTGGCGAGGATAAGCCCACCGCCCAGCAGAGCGTTGGTGACGAGCATCCCCAGGCCGACCGCGAACAGGGCGGTGATGCCGATGTGGTGCCCGAGCACGTCCACCTGGACGTCGGGCGCCTTCACGTCGTGGCCGAACGCGTCGGAGAGCCGCTTCGCGTTGTCGTTGGCGTCGTCCCGCACGAGGGCGATGGTGCGCTCGGCGAGGGTCTCGAGCGCCGCGCCGATCTCCTTCGACTCCTTCTGGACCCACTCGACGATCGTCCGCTCGAGGAACGGGCCGAGGTGCAGCTTGATCTCATCCGGCTTGGCGTTGTCGATCATCGCCGGCAGCTGCTTCAGGACGTCGTCGACGAAGTGCTCGAGGTCTCGCCGGACCCACGCCTTGATCGCGCTGATCTCCTCGCGGATGAACGCCCGGCGCTGCTCGAGCGTCTTGGCCTGTCCGGCCAGGTCCTTCTCGAGGAACTCGATGCGGCGCGCGAGCTCTTCGCTCGACATCTGCACGGCGCGCTTACGGGCGTCGACGCCCTTCATCAGCAGCGCCGACACCTCGAGCGCCTGGCCGAGGGCGTTGTCGAGCAGGATGCGACCCCGCTCCTCGGCGAGAAAGCTCATGAGGTGCTGGGTGAGCTCAGGCATGCCGCTGTCGGCTTCGCGGCCCTCCAGGGCGGTCTGCGCCGAGACCGCGAAGATCGGCGCGCCGGGGACGAGCTTGTCGAGCTCCGTTCGGATGTACGAGAGCGCCTCCTTCTGCTCGGCCGCGTCCCAGATGTCGCGCTTGGTCACGACGAAGACGATCTTGTTGCGGGACTGCGCGAGGAGCTTCTCCTGCAGGAAGACGCGCTCGCTCTCCTTGAGGGGCTGACCTGCGTCGAGCAGGAACAGCACCGCGTCGCTCTTCGGGATGTACGAGTAGGTGATGTCTGCGCGCTGCAGCGAGAGGTCGTTCACGCCTGGGGTGTCCACCAGCACGATCCGCTCCTTCAGGATCGGGGAGGGGACGAACACCTCGAGGTACTTCACCGTCGCGCCGTCGCCGTCCCCGCTGACCGCGTATTTGCGCACCTCGTCGACCGCCAGGTCGGTCCGCTCGCCCGATTCGAACACCACGGCGGCGCGCGGGGTCTCGTCGTAGCCGAGGTGGTGGATGACGGCCGTCGTGGGCGTCACCCCCACCGGGAGCAGCTCGCGGCCCAAGAGCGCGTTCACGAACGTCGTCTTGCCGTGGTTGAACTCGCCCACCACGACGAGGTGGAAGCGGTCGGCTTCCAGTTTGTGGACGAGCTCCTCGTCGACCTTGGCGGCGAGCGAGCGCGCGCCGATGCGCGTGCCCAGCGTGACGAGCTCCGCGACCGTCGCCGTGACGTCGCGCTTCTTCGCGTGGAACGACTCGAGCATCCCCTGTTCCCTTCTCTCAGCCCCAGACCTTGATCACGTCGTGGACGCGCTCGTCCACCTCTTCCATCGACAGCCCCTCTGCGCCGAGCTTCGCGTGGCGCCGGTACAGCGCGCTCTCGGAGAAGTGGCGAAGCGCGATGACCCGCTTCGGCAGCCACGGGTGAGAGGCGCTCGCCTCGGCGTAGCGGCCGATCCCGCCCTTCAGCTCCTCGTACTGCTCGATGAAGGCGTCCATGTTGAGCTCGGCGTACAGCTTCGAGCTGCCGAGCGCGAGCTTCGTCAACGCGCGCGTCGAGACGTCGACGTCCTTGCAGCACAACAGCCCCGCGCGATCGCTGGTGATCTCCGCCCGCCGGAGCCACGCCTTCAGCGCGACCTCGGCCGGCGCGAGCACCGAGCGGGCCAGGGTGCCGGCGAGCATTCGCAGGTAGTTGAGCGCGGTGAGGTAGACCACGTGCTGGTTCTGAATGTGTCCGCACTCGTGCCCGATGACGCTCAGCAGCTCGGCGTCGTTGAAGTGATCGACGAGCGCGCTGTGGATCATGATGACCGAGGCCTCGTTGGTGCCGACGGTCGCCGCGTTCATGACCGGGTTGTTGACGATGTAGACCGTCGGCGGGTTGATGCCGAGCTCCTCCGCGCAGGCGTTCGCGAGCGCGTGCACACGCGGGAACTGGCGGGGGCCGACCTTCACCGAGTGGCCGAGCAGCTCGCTCTTCATGTACGCCTCGAACAGGCGCACGGCCGCCGAGACCGTCACCTCGACCGGCTTGAGCGAGTCGAAGACCTTGCGCGTGCTCTTGTCGGAGACGTACGCGTAGCCGCGGCCGCCGTCTCGGCCGTCGTCGGGCAGCCGCTGACCCCGGTTGTCGACGAACTGGCGAAAGTCGAGCGCCCCTACATCGGCCATATGTGACGGAGGGTACTGTCCGCGTCGCGTCCGTGCAAACCGAAGGACCGCTCCACCGCCGCGAGGCGCGCGAGCCAGCGCCGATAGTCCTTGTAGACCCCGCTGCCCCGCGGCCTCAGCTCGTAGTCGGTGATGCGCGTGATCGCGAAGCGCACGCACGCAAGCTCCGCGAACCTCGGGATATCGTCGAGCTCGAGGGCCGAGAGCGGCCGCGCGGACGTGTAGCCAAGGACCAGCGCCCTCCCGAGCGCGGGGTCGAGCCGATCGCCGAAGCACCACGCGAGCAGCGTGACCACGAGGTCGAACGCCGCCGGTCCCCGTGAGGCGCTCTCGAAGTCGAGCAGCACGGCCTCACGGCCGCCGAACAGCACGTTGTCGCGGAACAGATCCCCGTGGATGAGCGGCAGCTCGGGCGCCTTCGGGGCCGAGCCCGCGAGCGCGTCGAGGCGCGCGTCGAGCAGCGCGCGGTCCCGGCGGAGCTCGGCAGTGAGGGCCGCCGCGTCGAGCCCCTCGAGGCGAGCACGGAGCGCGTCGATCGAGAAGCGGCTGGGGCCCGTGAGCCCCTCCGAGGGGGTGAAGCGTTGGCCGACGCGGTGCAGGCGCCCCAGCGCCGCGCCCACCTCGCGGACGTCGGGCTCCGAGACCGCGCGCTGACAGCGGTGCCTGCCGTCGATGAACGGGAAGAGGCTCGCGGGCTTTCCGCGCACCTCCACTACGAAGCCCGCGCCGTCGCGCCGCGGCTGCGGCCGGGGAGTCGGGACGCCGTCCAGCGCGAGGCGCTCGAGCAGGCGCGCCTGCCGAGCTGCCCCCACCAAGTCTTGCTCTTCGTACACGCGGAGAAACCAGCGCGCCCCCTGCCGGTCGACGATGGCGTAGTTGGTGTTTACACTGCCAGCCATCACCCCTGACGCCGTCGCGACCTCCACGCCGAAAGCCCTCGTGCACGAGGCGACGTCGTCCATCGAGAGCTCGGTCAGGATCGCCATCTTCGGCCGTCTGGGTCGGCTCCTTTTGTCCGCGCGGTGCTCATGACCCAAGTCTTCGGTAACACCAGCGGCCTCGCGCCGCACGCCCATCGAACCCTCGAGCGGATCTACCGCAGGCGCGTGCCGCTCGACGCGATCACCACGCCCGAGCTCAACCGCGTCCTCGCCGAGGCCTCGCAGGAGACGCGCCGCCAGGTCGGCGTGCTGGTGGCGAGATCGGGTGATATCGAGCAGGTCATCGTGGGCGACACGTCGAAGCTCATGCTGCCCGACGTCGGCCGGCTGCGGGCCGCCGAGGGGCGCCTGCGGGGCGTGCGGCTGATCCACACCCACCTGTTCGGGGAGGAGCTGTCGAAGGACGACATCGTCGACCTCGTGCGGCTGCGGCTCGATCTGCTGGCGGCCGTGCTGCTGACGCCCGAGGGCGAGCCTCGCTCGATCCACTACGCGTACAACGTGCCTCCGGCGCCGCGCTCCAAGTCGACCGAGGCAGAGCGCGTCCCGCCGTACCGTACGGTCGGGCCGGTGCTCGTCGGTCGCCTCGACGTGAACTTCGGCGAGCTCGTCCGCTCCCTCGAGGACGAGCTCGCGCGCAGCGTGAAGGCGCTCAAGATCAACGAGGCCAAGGACGGCCGCGCGATCCTCGTGCACGTCGCCGAGAAGTCCAAGCCGGACTCGCTGCGCCACGCCGAGGAGCGCCTGCGCGAGCTCGCCGAGCTCGCGCGGACGGCGGGGGTCGACGTGGTGGACACCGTGCTTCAGGTCCGCGATCGGCTCGATCCGCGGCACGTCCTCGGCAAGGGCAAGCTCGACGAGGTCGTGCTGCGCTCGGCCGAGCTCGACGCGCACACCCTCATCTTCGATCACGACCTCAGCCCGTCCCAGGCCTCGAGCATCAGCGCTCGGACCGAGCTGAAGGTCATCGACCGCACGCAGCTCATCCTCGACATCTTCGCGCAGCACGCGGAGTCCAGCGACGGCAAGCTCCAGGTCGAGCTCGCGCAGCTCAAGTACGCCCTGCCGCGCCTCGCGCAGAAGGACGACTCGCTCTCGCGCCTCACCGGCGGCATCGGCGGCCGCGGCCCCGGCGAGACCAAGCTCGAGATCGGGCGACGCCGCGCGAAGGAGCGGGTCAGCCACCTCGAGTCTCAGCTCAAGAAGCTGTCGCAGGAGCGCCAGCAGCGCCGCAAGCGCCGGGCTCGCGCGGCGATCCCGATCGTCAGCGTGGTCGGCTACACCAACGCGGGCAAGAGCACGCTCTTGAACACGCTCACCGGCGCCGAGGTCATCACGGAGGACAAGCTCTTCGCGACGCTCGATCCCCGCTCGCGCCGCCTGCGCTTCCCCGAGGAGCGAGAGGTGGTGATCACAGACACCGTCGGCTTCATCCGAGATCTACCCCCGGATCTCTTCACGGCGTTCCGCGCGACCTTCGAGGAGGTCGCCGACGCGACGCTGCTGCTGCACGTGGTCGACGCCAGCGACCCGTCGGCGGCTCAGCACATCCGCACGACCGAGGAGCTCTTGGCGGAGCTCGACCTCGCGGAGATCCCCCGCATCCTCGTGTTCAACAAGGTCGATCGCCTCGAGCCCGATCAGCGCCGCCAGCTGTCCCTGCGTCATGGAGACGTGGTGCTGGTCTCGGCGATCGAGCCTGTGTCCACCAAGCCTCTGCTCGAGAAGATGGCAGCGATGCTCGCGGGCAAGTGGGCCGAGAGCGCGCTCTACCCGGCGTATTCGGTCGAGCCGGTCGAGGTCTGACGCAGGACAATCCGCATCCTCGCGGCCGGCGCGCGAGAAAAAAGATTCGCGCCGGCGGCCGCTCCGGAAGGAGCAGCGCCGGCGCGTGGGTGCGACGTGCTTCAGCTCAGGGGCCGACGCACGCGTTGGCCGTGCAGACGCCCGAGATGCACTCGAACGTCTCGTCGCACGGGTCTGTGTCTGCTTTCTTCGCCGCGCACGTCATCATGGTGCCCTGGGCCGCGCCGAGGATGCAGTACGCGACGTCGCCGCAGTCGGTCTGATCGTCGCAGGTCGTGAAGCACGCGTCGCTCGCGGCGTCACAGTTGTAGTTGTTCGGGCAATCCATGGCGGCGGGAGCGACGCACGTGCCGGAGCCGTTGCACTCGTCCTGCGCCTTGAGATCGTCGCCCGCGCACTCCGGGCCGGTGCCGCAGTCGAAGCCGGCCGCCTCGTTGCCGCACGAACCCCCGGCCACGCACACGCCCGTCGTGCACTCGCTGTCGGCGCACTCGTCGCGCGGGTCCTGGCCGGCGCCCGCGTTACCGCACTCGCCCGTCGTGCCGCCCGTGTCCGCCGCGAGGCAGGAGCGGCAGGCGCCCTCGCAGTCGGTGTCGCAGCAGACGAAGCCGTTGCTCGTCTCCTCGCAGAAGCCGGTCGCGCACTCCGAGGCGGGGCTGCCGGCGGCGTCCGCGTTGCAGGCTTGGCCCTGGGTCTTGTCGGCGGTGCAGACGCCGGCGTCGCACCACTCGGCGTTGTCGCATTGGCTGTCCGTCGTGCACGCGGCGCACACGTCGGGGTCCTGCGCGGTGTCGCAGAAGCCGCTGGAGCAGTCGTCGGCGTCGACGCAGCCGAGGCCGTTGCCGCACGGTGCGCAGTCGTTGCCGCCGCAGTTGAGGCCGGTCTCGTCGGCGTCTTGGACGCCGTTCAAGCAGTGCGGCTGGACGCAGACGTTCGCGACGGTGTCGCAGGTCGCAGGCGAGGTGCACTGATCGTTGTCGATGCACTCGACGCACTCTCCAGCGCCGTCGCACACGCCGTCGTCGGTCGCGGCCAGATCGCAGAGCGTCTCGGCCGCTTCGTTGTCGGTGCCGCACTCGCCGCCGACGCAGGTCGCGAGCTGACACTCGAGCGGAGCGGGGCAGTCCTCCGGGCCGTCGCACTCGGGGCCCATTCCGCCGCCGCCCTCGGCGCCGCCGGCGCCACCCATGCCGCCGCCGCCGGTGGTCGGGGTGCCGCCCGAGCCGCCGCCGCCGGTGGTCGGAGTACCGCCCGTGCCCGAGCCGCCGCCGCCCTGGTCGATGAGATCGTGATCGACGGCCGCGATGAGCTCGCAGCCGGTGAGCGCCACCAACGCGGCGCCGCAGAAGCCCCAACAAGCCAGAATCTTACGCATGGGTCGTACCTCTCGTCGTACCGCTCAGAATGAAACTCGGCCGACCGCGCCTGCGCCGTCCGGCGAGGCGAAAGGCAGGATGAAGTCCAGCTTGGCCTTCTTGGCCGGCTCCGCCGCGGCGGGCGTCTCGCTGGAGCCGCTGTCGGTGAGCAGCAGGACCACGCCGGTGACGCCGAAGGTCAGCGCGACGCCGAACGACATGTCGGCGATGAGCGCGTTGCGCTCGGTCTCGTCGAAGAGATCTTGGGTCGGCGTGTCCTCGTATTCGCCCTTGGACTTCAGCGCGAGGCCGCCAAACACCGAGCCCACCACGACGCCTGCGCCCGCGAGGCTGAGCGTGACGATGGCCGGGATCACCGAGCTGGAGCTGCTCGTCTCCGGGGTCTTGGGTTTGTCGCCCGGCTTGTCGCCGGGACCGCTGGGCCCAGGGCCGCCTGCGACGTCCTTCGGCTTCGGGGTCATCGTGATGGTGACCTCCTTCTTCTCGAGCCGTGTCACCTCGACCTCGACCTTGCCGTCCTCGAAGCCGTCGAGTGTCGCGCCGATCGTGTGCTTGCCGGGGGGCACCTTGAGCGGGTTACCCGCCGCGGGCGCGCCATCGATGGTCAGCGTGGCGGCGGCGGCCTCGGCCGGCTCGATCTTCACGGTGACGTCGGCGGGGGAGCTCTTCAGCGCAGAGAGGCGCGCCTCGGCGTTCGCGATGCGGTCCTTGTCCCTCGTCGCGTCCGGCTTGGGGTCGGCGTTGAGGAAGGCCTCGTAGGCCGCGATCGCGCCGTCGACGTCGCCCTTCTTGTCGAGCGACTCGGCCATGCGGTACTTCGGCACCGGGGCAGGCACCAGATCGTTCGCGCCCTTGAACGCGTCGTAAGCGCCCGCGAAATCACCCGCGGTGAACTTCGCCTTTCCTTCTTGGAAGAGCTTGCCGGCCTCCTCTTCCTTCTGCTTCTGCGTCTTGGGCTTGCCCGGCTTGGCGGGCTTGGCCGGACCCTTCGCGGGCTGAGCAGCCGGCTGCGCCTTGGGCTGCGCAGCTTGCGCGTACGAGGTCGAGCTCGCGACCGCGAGCACGACGCCTGCGAGCGAGGCCCTCGAGATCAACGACCAGCAGTGGCTACGCATGACGAGAATCCTCCGTGATGACAAGCAACGCTCAGGCAGCTACGAGGCACCGCGGCGTCGCCGCGAGCGCTCTTGAGGGACCGACGAACCGCACGGCGCAGGGTACACCAGCACCCGGGCCATTTGTTACACAGTTTCCGCCGCCAGGGTGACCCCGAGCGGCTCCGCGATCGCCTCGAGGTGCTGCCAGGCCTCGGCCGCGAGGGCGCGGAGCGCCGCCACGTGACCCTCGAGCTGGGCCTCGAGCGTCGCCTTCTCTCCCTCGAGCGCCTCGTTCGCGAGCTCGAAGCGGGTCGACAGCTCCCCCTGCTCACGAGCGAGGTCGTCGGCGTGGTCGATCGAGACCTCCTCCTCGTGCTCGAGCGTGGCCTCCTCCCAGAGCAGCGCGTCCATCGCCTGCACGGGGTGCACGCCCGAGAGCCGCTGCGCGCGAACATAGTCGCTCCGCTCTGCGACCGAAGACGCCCACCCCATCGCGCGCGACCGGTCTCGGCCGAGCTGATCCAGCCTGCCGCCGAGCTCCGAACGAATGGCCCGCGCGCGCTCATCGAGTCCGGCGAGAGCCTTCGCGTCCTGGGTGACGAGCGCGTGGAGCCTCAGCAACATCGTGCACAGCTCCGACGCCTTCGACACGTTGTCCATGACCGAGGCGTCGTCGACCCCGCGCGCCGCCACGGCCACCGCGTCGAACGCCCGCTCGCACAGGGGAGCGATCCGATCGAAGGGCATGGTCAGCAGCCTCGGCGCGCGCCGGGGGTGGGGTCTGTGGATCAGCCGCTCGGTCGGTGGCTCGACCTCCTCTGCGGGCTCCGCCAGGCCCAGCTCGCCCAAGATCGAGCGGAACATCGCCACGGCCTCGAAGGCGTCTCGAGGGCGCTCGTCAGGGTCGGGCGCGAGCAGGCGCGCGAGCGCCTCATCGAGCGAGGAGGGCGCCCCAGCCAGCAGATCGGAGAGCGGGCGGGGGCGGGGCAGGGCCGAGGCCGGCGCGTCGGCCGGGTAGGGCAGCGAGCCGCAGGCGGCCTCGTACGTGAGGACGCCGAGCGAGAACAGATCGCTCCTGGCGTCGAGCATCCCCGTCAGCCGCATCTCCGGCGCGATGTAGCCCGGCGTGAGCTGGGAGGGCACGAGCGCGGTGGTCCCCGTGACGATCGACGAGTCGAGCAGCTTCGCCACGCCGAAGTCGGTGAGCTTCACGAGGTCATCGCCGCCGCGCCGCTGCACGACGAGGACGTTCGCGGGCTTGATGTCGCGGTGGATGACGCCCATTTCGTGCGCTCGAGAGAGCGCGAGCGCGACCTGGAGGCCGATGCGGACCGCGCGCTCCCACCCCAGCGAGCCCTGCGCGAGCAGCCGCGTCAGCGGCTCTCCGGGGACGTACTCCATGACCAGGTAGGCGGTGTCGTCCGTCTCGCCGTAGTCGCTGATCTCGACGATGTTCGGGTGGTTGATGCGATTGACCGCCTTCGCCTCGCGCAGGAACAGCTTGCGAAGCGTGCGGTCGCGACCGACCTCCCGCCGCAGGAGCTTGATCGCGCCGAGGCGGTCGATGAGCACGTGGCGCGCGAGGTACACCTCGGCGATGTGATCCTCGCCGAGCCGCGCGATGAGGCGGTAGCGGCTCGCGACGAGCCGGCCGAGCCACGGAAGGTCGCCCACTCGTCCGGCAGCTTACGAGACTCGGTCTCGGCGCGCTAGAAGCGGTCGGCCCATCCGAGCGTCACTCGACCGAGCGTGGACGACTCGACCGTCGCCTCGTCGGACCACGCGATCGCGCGACCGTACCCCAGCTCCGCGAACAGCCCCGCGTGGTAGGTGACCCACGGACGAACGCCCACGACCCAGCCGAACGCGAGCCCCCACGCGGGCGATCGGTCATCGACCGCGAAGCCCGCGACGCCAACCTCTGGCCCAACGGTGATCGTGAGCACGTCGCCGAGCCGATAGGCGGACAGCGCCGCCGCGACGGTCGCGCGCCACACGTGCAACGAAGGCGGCTCCTCCTGCGCGATGAAGAAGGGGCGCTCGTAGGCGGCTCGGACGCGGACCTCGAACGCCCGCGTCACCTCGCGAGCGAACGCGATGCTCGCCCCGATGCACGTCGCGCCGTGGGCCGTCTCGGCGGGCTCGGACGAGAGCTGGTACCAGCCTGGGCAGACGACCGTGACGCCGGCGGTCACTTGGTTCGGCATCGAGCGGTGCGCGTCGGGGTCGTCGGGGTCGTGCGCGTGGGCGTTCGTCGCCACCGCGAGCACCAGGCCGACCGCGCACGCCGAGCGGGGAGCGCTCACGCGTCGCCCGAGGTCTTGCCGCCTCGGGGGCTCTTCTTACCCTTCTTGCCGGCTCCTCTGGACGCCTTCTCGCCCTTCGGCGCGGCGGCGGGTGATGGGGTCGCGACGCGGGACGCGCTAGCGGCGGGCTTCTTGGGGCCGGCCTTCCCCGCGGCCTGCACCGGCTTCGCGGGTCGCGCGGCGTCTTCAGCGTCCGCGTCCTTCGGGTCGCGCGGCTCCTCGGGCTCCCCGGCCGACCGCGGGATCAGCATCGCGCCGACGGGGTCGAGCAAGGCTCTGCCGTGAAGCAGCGCGAAGCCGAGCGCCGCCCCAACTGCGCTCGCGAGGCCGATGAACTGCGACGTCGACAGCTTCACGTCCGCGACCGCCTCGAACGCCCCGGGCTTGAGCGCGACATACGCGTAGAGCGCAGGGATGAACGCGGCGACCTGCGTCGCGACGCGCGCGGGCCGGCTGCCGATGATGCGCGCGATGCCGTAGGCGTAGGCAGCCCCGAACACAGCGAGGCACAGCGGAAATAGCACGTGCGGCGCGAGCGCAGGAGGGATGGCGCCGCGCTCGGCGTCGTCACGGAGAAACTCGAGGCCGAAGCGAGCGGCGCCGTAGAAGAACGCGAAGTAGAGGAAGACCTGGCCGCGGAAGCGCTGGGTCTTGCGCGAAGCCAGCAAGAAGACGAGGAGCGCCAGCCCGACGAGGCACTCGTAGAGCTGCGTGGGGTGGACGGGGAGCGACGTCGGCGCGCTCACGTCGATCAGGCCGGCTCGCACGTGCTGGTCCCATGCGGGGGAGCCAGCGGCTGCGTCGGGCAGGGCGGCGCTCCACCGGGGGAACGTTCCGAGGTGCTTCAGCGCCTCGGGGGCGGTCGCCGAGAGGGGCCGGCCGAAGTCGCACCCGTAGAGGTAACAGCCAATCCGCGTGATCATCAGGCCTGAAGCGAGGCTGGGGACCGCCACGTCTGCCCACGGGATCAGCGGGATGTGCTTCCAGCGCAGGTAGACCCAGCTCCCCAGGAACCCTCCTACGAAGCCGCCGTAGGCGACCATGCCTCCGCTTCGCAGCTCCAGCACGTCCCCGAGGCCGTCGAAATCGTCGAGGTTCGTCACGACGTACAGCAGGCGCGACGACACGACGGCGCAGATGGCAGTGATGACGTAGCAGTTGGCGAACGTCTCGCGCGACAGGCCGTCTTTCTCTGCGAGGCCCAGCGTCAGGTACCACCCGACGATGAACGACAAGCCCAGCATGACGCCGTAGCTGTAGAGCGGGAGCGAGCCTCCCCCCAGGAAGTCGGGGAGCGGGATCCGGAACAGGATCGGATGCACGCCGAGTCTTTACCCCCGAGCGACAAGACACGAAAGGGGACCTTTGCGTCCCGTGCTACCCTCACGCGCGTGGTGCCGAGGCGTGGTCGTTGCGTCCTCTTCGTTCTTGGGGCGGGGTGCGTCCCCGAAGGCCCCGCGACGGATCGTGGCATCACGCTGCCCGAGCAGACTCTGCTCGTCTCCGCCGCCGGCGACGTGCTCGACGAGATCTTCGAAGACGATTTCGAGCGCGAAGAGCTGGGCCCCGACTACACCGCGCTGTCGGACGCATGGCTGCTCGAGGGGGGCTGGCTGTGCGCACAGAACGCGAAGAATCAGGGAGTTTGGCTCGATCGCCGCTTGCCGAGAAACGTCCGTGTCGAGTTCGACGCGATGTCGCTCTCGGAAGACGGCGACATCAAGGTGGAGCTGTTCGGAGACGGCTCGAGCGGCGCTTCTGGGGTCAGCTATGACGACGCGACCGGGTACGTCGCCATCTTCGGCGGGTGGAAGAACTCGCTGCACGTCCTGGCGCGCCTCGACGAGCATGGCGACAGCCGGCGCGCGCGCGCCGTGGAGCCCGACTCCGACGACCCCGCGACCCAGGCCGTTGTCTCGGGGCAGGTCTACCGCTTCAAGTTCGAGCGCAAGCACGGCAACATGTTGGTCATGTCGGTCAACGGGAGCAAAGTCCTCGAGTACGCTGACCCGGAGCCCCTCGCCGGCCTCGGGCACGAGCACTTCGGCTTCAATGACTGGACGGCCGCGGTCTGTTTCGACAACCTGGTGATCGAGCCGCTCTGATGGACTCCAGCGAGATCGAGAAGAACATCAGCGAGCTCGAGGAGAAGCTCGACCGCGTTCGCGCGCTGTACGAGCAGTACTTCTGCGGGATCGAGAAGCTCGAGCCACAGATCCCCCGCAAGGACGTCGATCGGCGCATCGTGCTGCTCCGCAAAGAGCAGATCCGCAACACGGCGATGCGCTTCAAGTTCAACACCCTCGTGCAGCGCTACAACACGATGCAGCAGCACTGGGGGCGCATCCTGCGCGAGATCGAGAACGGGACTTACAAGCGAGATCTCGCGCGCGCGGCGGCCAGGTTCGGGCTCGACGAGGCGCTCACCGCCGTCGGTCGCAAGCGCGCCGACCGGATGGCCGCGGGCCTCAAGGCCCAGCTCGAACGAACAGCCCGAAAGCAGCCGCAGAAGCGCGGGGAGGACGAGTACGAGGAGGTCGCCGACGACGACGTCCAGGCGGTCGAAGACGACTTCGACGACGACGCTCCGACGCCGCCGCCCGTCGTGCACGTGCTGGACGAGAGCGCGACGTACGCTCCCGGAGGCGGTGTCGACTACGGCCCCGACTACGGACACACGCCCTACGCCGCCGCGGGCTACGGGCACCCCCAGGACGCCTATTCTCAGCCTCAGGCGGCGTGGGCTGCTGCACCCGCGCCTGGGGCCAGCCAGCCGTCGCTCGACCCGTTCGCGCCCATGCCTTCGCGCGCGAGCCGAGGCACGACCGCCCCCATCGCGCCCGGCTCCGCCTGGCCGTCCCAAGGCGTCGCGCCGCCCGCCGGCCCGCCGCTCGCGGCGCCGCCCGTCGTTCCCGCCGCCGGTGGCCCGAAGGAGAAGAAGGCCGGAGGGCTGCGCCTCGGGGGCGGCCCCTCCCGCCGCGTCAACAGCGACGCCCTCAACCGGATCGCGAGCTCGCTCGGCAGCAGCCCGCCGGGTGCGCTCGACGACAGCGCTCGCACCGCGGCGCCAGCACCGGTGGCGCCCGCGCCGGCTCCGGCGCCCCAGCCGGCTCCGGCGCCCCAGCCGGCTCCCGCGCTCCAGCAGGCTCCCGCGCCCCAGCCGGCTGCGAGGCGTCCGCTGCTCTCCAGCCCGCTCGGGCTCGATCTCGATGATCTGGGCGACTCGGGCGCGAGCGCGCCTCCTGCCTCTGCCCCCGTATCGTCGCGCAATCCTGGCAAACCCGCGCTGTCTCCTCCGCCGAAGGCGTCCGCGCTGACCCCGCCCCCGGGCGCGCTGCGCCCGCCGCCCGGCCAGCGGGACGCGGGCTCGAGCGCGCCCGCCGGCGCCTCCTCTCCCGCGGCGCCGACGCGGCCCTCGCAGCCCGCGACCCCGGACGCCTCGCCCCCCGGCGAAGCCACGCCGGATCCCCAGCGAAGGCCTGCGGCCGCGAGCCTCCAGCCTCGGCCGAAGCCCAGCCAACCCACCAAGGAAGATCTCAGCGACGGCCGCCTGCGCGAGATCTACTCGCAGTACGTGCAGTCTCGCCGCGATCGCAACGAGTCGACCGCGGGCATCACGTTCGAGAAGCTCGCCGATAGCCTCCGGTCACAGGCCGAGAAGCTGAAGTCGAAGCACACGTCGAAGCGGGTCGACTACGAGGTCGTCGTCAAGGAGGGCAAGACCCTCATCAAGCCGATCGTGCGCTAGCTTCGTGCAAGGCGCAGTCGGCCCTATTTCTTGGGCCGGCATGACGCCCGCGTTGGCCTCGCTTCGCTCGGCCTGATCGCGGGCTATGCCGGCGCCCCTACGCTGACGGCTTTGGCGGCGCCGCGCTGCGCGGGCGCGCGACCTTCGGCAGACAGTGCAGGACACAGCACGACGTGCGGTTCGACGCGCGCATCCGCGTGCACAGGGACGCGAGGTCGTCATCGACGTCGACGACCTCGACCTCGATCGGCTCGCGCGTGCCGGGCTCATAGCGGATCTGATCGGCCGCGATCCATCGACCGGTGAACTCGACCGAAGCGCAGAGATCTTCCCAACGTGCGCGGAACGGCCGGCGCAACCGGCCCGCGGCGTCTGGCGGTTCGCCGACGTCGTGCTTCTCGTGAATCCCTCGCGACCGGGCCCCCCCGCGTTGAGCGGAACCGCGTATGCCCATTCGACTCGGTCGGTCTACCCCACGGCTCGCCCCTCGTCAAATCAGAGGGCGACGGGCGAGCCGGAGCAACGACGGCATCAATTGCAGTTCACGCCTTGGCCACGCAGCGTCGCGAGCGCCGACTGCCGGTTGAGCTTACCCGACTTGATCCCCTCGTTCATGCGGCTGCACAGGGCGCGATCGCCGGGCTTCTTCACGCGCGCGCAGCACGCGTCGATCCCCGGCTGGGGCTTTGGCGTCGTGTTCGACGCGCTCGCCGTCGGGTGATGTGTCGCGGTGGTCGTGGCGGTGGTGGTGCTCGTCGCCGAGGCGCTTGCGCTCGCGACCGCAGTCTCGCTTGCCGAAGCCGAAGCGCTCGCGCTCGCGCTCGCGGACTCGGAGGCGGTCGCGGTCGCGGTCGCGCTCGCGGCGGCCGTCGTGGTGGCCTCGGCCGTCGCGGTCGCGCTCGCCTCGCTGGTCGCCGTCGTCTTCGACTTCGGCAGCTCGACGGTCTCCTCTTTCTCCTCCGCCGCCGCTGACTGCGTGCTCCTCCAATACAAGAAGCCACCGACACCCCCGCCGATCAGCAGCAGGCCGACGAGCACCCCCGCGATCGCGCCTCCGCCTCCGCTCTTCTTCTGAGCGGGCGCCGGCGGCGCGGCGTAGGCGTGGCCTCCCGCGGTCGGGACGGGGGGGCCCGCCTGATACGGCTCGTATCCCGATTGGGTAGGGCCGGGCGCCCCCTCGGGGAAGAGCGGCTCTCCCATCTGGGTGCCCATCGGGCGGTGCGCCGGCATCCCCCCTCCCGTTGGCGTGGGGTTTCGGAGCATGGCCGTGCCGCCGCCGATGCTCGAGGTGACCGGCATCGCGGCCACACCACCGGACCCCAGCCCGACGACGCTCATCCGCGTGTTGCCGAGCGTGAGCTCTTCGAAGAACTCGCGCGCCGATTGGGGCCTGTGTCCGGCGTCCTTCGCGAGCGCTCGTAGCACCGCGTTGCGCATCTTCGGCGGGACGTTCGCCGCCTTTTGCAGCGACTCGAACGGTGCCGGCTGGGCGCTCATGTGCTGGGTCATCCACTGCCACGGCGTGTCCGCGTCGAACGGCAGCTGCCCCGTGAGCATCTCGTAGGTCAAGATCGCGAGCGAGTAGATGTCGCTGCGCGCGTCGAGCTCACGCCCCGTGAACTGCTCCGGGCTCATATAGGGCGGCGTGCCGAGGATCGTCCCTTGCTGCGTCAGCTTCTGCTCGTTCTTCGAGTCCTTCGACCCGCGCTTCGCGATGCCGAAGTCGAGCACCTTGACCACGTCCTCCTCGCCGGCGCGCGTCGTCAGGAAGATGTTCGCCGGCTTGAGATCGCGGTGGACGATCCCCTTGTCGTGGGCCTCCTGGAGCGAGCCGCACACCTGACCGATGATGCGATCGACCCGCTCGGGATCCATCGCGCGGTGGTGCTGCATGTGCTCGTGCAACACGTCGTCGAGCGACTTTCCTTGGAGCAGCTCCATGGCGATGTACAGCTCGCCCGAGCCCTCGATCTGACCGAAGTCGTAGACCTTGATCGTGTTCGGGTGCTCGAGCTCGCTGACCGTGCCGACCTCGCGCATGAAGCGCGCGACGGTCTGAGGGTCCTTCGCGAACTGCGAGAGCAGGGTCTTGACCGCCACGCGACGGACGCTCGTACCCATCTGCTGCTCGGCGGTGTAGACGCGGCCCATGCCGCCCTCGCCGAGGATCCCAGTCACCCGGTAGCGACCGCCGATCGTCGTGCCGATCAGCGGGTCCGCGTCGGCCTCCTTCTGGACCGGGAGCGGCGCTCCGCACTTCGCGCAGAAGCGCGCGCCGTCGACGTTCGGGGTATGGCAGGCGAGACACTCCATGGGTACGGCCGTTCCTCCTGACGCGCGGCGGCGTCGTTCGTTCTGTGCTTCCCGCGCGCCGCCGGTTCCCCAGCGCGCGGCTGCGATGCTCGCGTGCCTACACGATCGGCGCAATCCCCGGAGCGCCTCCCTTTGGCAAGATAGGGGCCAGCCCCGAGACCCGTCTTGACACGGTCCTTGCTAGGCGCTAGAAGCCCCTTCCCGCGCGCACGGGCACTCCACGTCCACCCGACGCACGGGAGCGACCTCGAGATCCCCCGCCACGTGGGTACGACAACACCGCACTTGCCAACGCCAGCCTGCTCCGCGCCCCGGTCAGGCACCCCACCAACGGCCGTCCGTCACCCGAAAAGGTCGGCGGAAGCCGCAACAAGTCAGCCTCTGACACCTATCCCCCCAAATGTACAGCGTTGACGGCCGACCGCGTTCGGTTCAAAGGGCCGGCGCGAGGCAAGCAGCGCGCTCGCTGACGTAGCTCAACTGGTAGAGCACCTGCCTTGTAAGCAGGGGGTTAGGGGTTCAAGTCCCCTCGTCAGCTCTGCCAGCCCCGAACTAGACAACTCGAATCGACAGAGGTGAACGGAGAAGAAAGCGTCGAAAGCTTACGGACTGGGCTGATACGTGAGGCCCGCGAGCGAGGCGAAGAGCCGCGCGAGCGAGGCTCGATCACGGAGGGTTGCCCGAGTGGCCAAAGGGAGCAGACTGTAAATCTGCCGGCATTGCCTTCGATGGTTCGAATCCATCACCCTCCACCGACGTCGCGAGCCACGCGGCGTTGAAGCCTGAGTCCGAGCCAAGAAAGTCGCGGGAGTAGCTCAGTTGGTAGAGCGTCAGCCTTCCAAGCTGAACGTCGCCGGTTCGAACCCGGTCTCCCGCTCCAACGCCCACCTAGCTCAGTCGGTAGAGCACGTCCTTGGTAAGGACGAGGTCGTCGGTTCGATCCCGATGGTGGGCTCAACGTCGTCTCCGCAGCACCCAGCCAAAAGTCCCTCCCCTCGTCACCGCAAAAGGAACCGTCATGGCCAAGGAGAAATTCAACCGCACGAAGCCCCACGTCAATGTCGGCACGATTGGCCACATCGACCACGGCAAGACCACGCTGACGGCGTCGCTCGTGAAGGTTCAGTCGCTCAAGAAGCTCGCGAAGGAGATCTCCTACGCGGACATCGCGAAGGGCGGCACGGTCCGTGACGAGACGAAGACGGTGACGATCGCAGCGGCGCACGTCGAGTACGAGTCGCCGAAGCGGCACTACGCGCACGTCGATTGCCCCGGCCACGCGGACTACATCAAGAACATGATCACGGGCGCCGCGCAGATGGACGGCGCGATCCTCGTGGTGTCGGCGCTCGACTCGGTGATGCCGCAGACGCGCGAGCACGTGCTGCTCGCCCGGCAGGTCGGCCTGAACCACATCGTGGTGTTCTTGAACAAGTGCGACGCGGTGGAGGACCCGGAGATGCTCGACCTGGTCGAGATGGAGGTCCGGGAGCTGCTGAACAAGTACAAGTTCGACGGGGACAACGCGCCGGTCATCCGAGGCGCGGCGCTGCCTGCGATGCGCGGCGAGGAGAAGTGGGTCAAGACCATCGACGCGCTGCTCGACGCGCTCGACTCGTACATCCCGGAGCCGGTCCGCGACATCGACAAGCCGTTCCTGATGGCGATCGAGGACGTGTTCTCGATCAAGGGCCGCGGCACCGTGGCGACGGGGCGCATCGAGCGCGGCGTCATCAAGGTGAACGAAGAGGTCAACATCATCGGCTTCAAGGACACGAAGAAGACGGTGGTGACGGGCGTCGAGATGTTCCGCAAGCTGCTCGATCAGGGCCAGGCTGGCGACAACGTCGGCTGCCTCCTGCGTGGCGTCGAGAAAGACGACATCGAGCGCGGCCAAGTGCTCGCGAAGCCGGGCAGCATCACCCCCCACACCAAGTTCAAGGGTGAGGTCTACGTGCTCAAGAAGGAGGAGGGCGGCCGTCACACGCCGTTCTTCACCAACTACCGCCCGCAGTTCTACATCCGCACCACCGACGTCACCGGCACCGTCAACCTGCCCGAGGGCGTGAAGATGGTCATGCCAGGCGACAACATCACCATCGACGTCCAGCTCATCGCGCCGGTCGCGCTCGAGGAGCAGATGCGCTTCGCCATCCGCGAGGGCGGTAAGACCGTCGGCGCGGGCATCGTCACGAAGATCGTCGAGTAATTCCCAACCCAAACGGCCGTCGCCGGTGCGTCGCACCGGCGAAGGAGGCCGCTCGAGACCTCGATCTCGGGCGCGCCTCCTTGGTCGTCTGAAGGGCCCATGCCCAAGACCCGCGTCAGCCACCCAGTCTCCCTCGCCTGCTCCGAGTGCGGCGCGAGGAACTACAAGACCCAGGCGAAGCCTGGACAGGTCCTCGAGCTGAAGAAGTTCTGCAAGCAGTGCAAGCGCCACACGGTCCACCGTGAGGCCAAGTGAGCCGCGACACCGTCCAGGAGGAATGACCAGCGGCAGCGACGGTTGAGCGGCGAGCGCGCGAGAGAAAAAATCGAAGGGGTATAGCTCAGTTGGTAGAGCAGCGGATTCCAAATCCGCAGGTCGGGAGTTCGAGCCTCTCTGCCCCTGCCAGCACGAAAGTAAGTCAACGCGCGGCCCGACCGGGCCTCGCGACGCGAGACGAAAGACATGGCGAAGCGAGGCGACGAAGACGACGACAAGCGCCCGACCTCCAAGGACGGCGACCCCGAAGGGGACGCGCCGGAGCAGGAGGACGAAGGCGAAGAGGACGAGTCTGCCTCGGCGGAGGGCGACGACGCCAAGGACGAGTCGGACGAGGACGACGACGCCAAGGACGAGTCGGACGAGGACGACGAGGCCAAGGACGAGTCGGACGAGGACGACGAGGCCAAGGACGAGTCGGACGAGGACGACGAGGCCAAGGACGAGTCGGACGAGGACGACGAGGCCAAGGACGAGTCGGACGAGGACGACGACGCCAACGACGAGTCGGACGAGGACGACGACGCCAAGGACGAGTCGGAGCCTCTCGCGGCCTCTTCGGATGAAGAGGGCGAGCAGGAAGAGGTGATGGTCGCCGGGCAGCTCGGCGTGCAGCGCTACGTCTACAGCGCCTTCTTCGCCTCCGTCATGCTGGGCGGGTTCATCCTCGGCCGCGCCCTCGAGACCTTGTGGGAGCGCGTGGCCGTGTCCGACTGGGCCGTCCGCAACATCCCGGCCGTCACCGGGGTGCCCGATGAGTCCAAGGCGACCTACTCGTTCATCGCCGCCGGCGTCGTCGCCGTCATCGTCGGTGTCTACAACTTCCGAAAAGCGCACGTCCGCAGGTGGGCTGAAGACGTCTCGACCGAGCTCCTGAAGGTCAAGTGGCCGACCCGCAAAGAGGTCTACGCGTCCACCGTCGTGGTCCTCGCGACCAGCGCCGTCGCCGTCGTCTACCTCTTCCTGCTCGACCGCTTCTGGGGGTTCCTCACCGACAAGATCTACGGAATGGGCAGCTGAAGACGTTTTAGAGCTTGCGCGGCCGCGGCCGCTGCGCGACGACACGGGCCCCGCCAGGGGGCCCCCCCGAGCACGACATGACCTCCGAAAAGCCTACCGAAAACCCTGCCACGACCTCGGACCTCGGGTCCAAGTCGGCCCCGATGAAGTGGTACGCCATCCAGGCGCACTCGGGCTACGAGGGTCGTGTCCGCGACGCGCTTCTGCACCGCATCAAGCAGAACCACATGGAAGACTACTTCGGGGAGATCCTCGTCCCGACCGAGCAGGTCAGCGAGACCAAGCCAGGTGGTCGCACTCGCGTGAAGCAGAAGCTCAGCTACCCGGGCTACATCTTCATCCAGATGAAGATGAGCGAGCTCGCGTGGCACCTCGTCAAGGGCACCACGAAGGTCACTGGTTTCCTCGGCAACCAGACGCCGTTCGAGGTGCCCATGACCCAGATCGAGGCCGCGCGCCGAGGCACCGCGGAAGGCACCGTCAAGCCCAAGCCTCGGCTGTCGTTCGAGGTCGGTGAAGAGGTTCGGGTCCTCGATGGCCCGTTCTCCAACTTCACCGGCACCGTCGACGAAGTGAACATGGACAAGCAGAAGCTCAAGCTCAAGGTCAGCATCTTCGGCCGACCGACGAGCGTCGAGCTCGACTTCGCCGCGGTCGAGAAGCGGTAACTCAAATACTCCTCAGCCAGCTCGCGCGCGGCGACGCCGCGCGAGGGTGCGGCCGTCACTCGATTTCATCGCTCGTTCTTTTTCGGGGTCGTCATGAAGAAGGTCACTGGATACGTCAAGCTGCAGCTCCCGGCCGGTAAGGCCAACCCGTCTCCGCCTGTCGGCCCGGCTCTCGGCCAGCACGGCGTCAACATCATGGGGTTCTGCAAAGAGTTCAACGCCAAGACGGCGAACCAGGGCGACCTCATCATCCCTGTGGTGATCACGGTCTTCTCGGACCGCTCGTTCACCTTCATCCTCAAGACGCCGCCCGCAAGCGTGCTCTTGAAGAAGGCCGCCGGCCTGGCGACCACCAAGAAGCCGGGCAGCGGGTCGAAGGAGCCGAACAAGAACAAGGTCGGCTCGGTGACCACCGCGCAGCTGCGCGAGCTCGCCCAGCAGAAGATCCAGGACACGAACGCTGCGAGCGTCGATGCCTGCATGCGGAGCATCGCCGGCACGGCGCGCTCCATGGGGATCGAGATCCGCGACTGAGGTCGCCGGTTCACGCTGTCGACTGACAGCGTGCCGACTGGCAGCGCGCCGATGGGCGCGCGCCGGCCGGCATCGTCCCACGAAGGTTTACCACGGCCCATCGGCGAGGCCGTGGGAGGCGAAAGCCGACAAGAAGGAGGCATTATGCCGAAACTCGCCAAGAAGACGACGGCGGCCAGAACCAAGGTCGACCGTTCACAGAAGTACTCGCTCGAACAAGCGTGCACGCTCGTCAAAGACGCAGCGTTCGCGAAGTTCGACGAGACGGTAGACATCGCAGTGAGGTTGGGTGTGAACCCGAAGCACACGGACCAGATGATCCGCGGGGCGGTCGTGCTGCCCCACGGCACCGGTCAGAAGCTCCGGGTGCTCGTGTTCGCGAAGGGTGAGAAGGCGAAAGAAGCCGAAGCAGCCGGGGCCGACATCGTTGGCGAGACCGATCTCGTCAACAAGGTCCAGGAGGGCTTCATGGACTTCGATCGCGTGATCGCCACGCCCGACATGATGGGTCTCGTCGGAAAGCTGGGTCGCGTGTTGGGTCCCCGTGGCCTGATGCCCAACCCGAAGGTCGGAACCGTCACGATGGACGTGAAGACCGCCGTGCAAGAGGCCAAGGCGGGCAAGATCGAGTACCGCGTCGAGAAGGCTGGCGTCGTCCACGCCCGCATCGGCAAGGTCAGCTTCCTGCCCGAAGCTCTCAAGGAGAACGCGAAGGTCCTCATCGACGCGCTCGTGCGGCAGAAGCCGTCGACCGCCAAGGGCACCTACCTGAGGAGCATCACGCTCTGCAGCACCATGGGCCCCGGCGTTCGCATCGATCCCCTCCAGTTCTCTGCGGCGAAGGAAGGGGCGTAAAGATCGATGGATCGCAATCAAAAGCACGCCCTCGCGGCCCAGGTGAAGGACAAGTTCGGCCGGATGACCTCCGCCGTGCTCGTCGACTATCAGGGCCTCACCGTCGAGGCGGTCACCAAGCTCCGCAACGAGTTCCGCAAGCAGGGCGTCGAGTACCGCGTCGTCAAGAACACCCTGATCAAGCAGGCGATCGCGGGTCAGCCGTGGGCAGATGCCTTCGGCAAGACCCTCACCGGCATGACCGGCGTCGCCTGGAGCTACGAGGATCCGAGCGCAGCCGCCAAGGTCGTCAAGGCGTTCCGCAAGGACAACGAGAAGCTCAAGATCAAGGGTGGCCTCGTCGACGGGCAGATCGTCCCCGCGGATCGCGTCGAGACCGATCTCGCGAACATGCCGGGCAAGGACGAGCTCCGCGCCCAGCTCCTCGCGACGTTGCAAGCACCGCTCGTGCAGCTCGTGCAGCTCCTCGCCGCTCCGGCGCAGAACTTCGCGTATCTGCTCAAGGCCAAGGAGGATCAGAAGTAGTCGGCGCGCACCGCGCGCGTGCTGACCGCACTGAGGGCCGAACTGGGCTGGCCCATCCTCCGAGAAGCTCGAGCGGCGCGCCCACGCCGCGAACGAGCTGCACACAGTTCTTCAGATTTTACCTTCGCGAGCGAAAAACCAAGCGCCCGCAATGTCTCTAAGGAGTCACGAACATGGCTGATGTATCCCGCGAGCAGGTTGTCGACTTCCTCTCGAACCTCCCCGTCATCCAGATGGCCGAGCTCATCAAGGAGCTCGAGAACAAGTGGGGCGTGAAGGCCGCTCCGGCCGCCGTCGCTGTCGCTGCGGGCCCCGCGGCTGGCGCCGCTCCGGCGGCCGTCGAGGAGCAGACGGAGTTCAACGTCATCCTCGCCAACGCCGGCGCGAACAAGATCCAGGTCATCAAGGTGGTGCGCGAGCTCACCGGCCTGGGCCTCAAGGAAGCGAAGGACCTCGTCGAGGCCGCTCCCAAGCCCGTCAAGGAGGGCGTGGGCAAGGCCGACGCCGAGGACATGAAGAAGAAGCTGACCGAGGCGGGCGCCACGGTCGAGCTGAAGTAACGAAGAGGCGAGGCTGGTGGCCCTGCGCCAGCCCTCCCCTCGTCTCCGTGATTTTCTCCCCCCTGACCCCCCTCACTGCGTGAGGGGGGCTGCCCACGAAGCGGGGTCTTCCCCTCACGAAGTGAGGGGGATGAGGGGGAGAAATAGCCGCACCAGCGCTTCTGTCAGCGGATCGTTTCAGTCACTTTAGCGAGGCACTCGATGGCGTCGATCGTTCAGACCAACTTCCGCGTCCGCAAGAACCTCGGCCGCGTTCGTCGCATCGTCGACATCCCCAACCTGATCGACATCCAGAAGTCGAGCTACGACAAGTTCCTGCAGATGAGCGTGCCGGCGAGCCAGCGGCACGAGGTCGGGCTCCAGGCCGTCTTCCGATCGGTCTTCCCCATCAAGGACTTCAACGGCACGAGCGAGCTCGTGTTCGTGTCGTACAACCTCGAGGCGCCGAAGTACGACGTCGAAGAGTGCCGCCAGCGCGGCATGACGTTCTCCGCGCCGATCAAGGTGACGATCCAGCTGATGATCTACGACACGCGCGATGGCGGTGAGCGCATCGTGCGAGACATCAAGGAGCAGGAGGTCTACTTCGGCGAGATCCCGCTGATGACGGACACCGGCACGTTCATCATCAACGGCACCGAGCGCGTCGTCGTCAGCCAGCTGCACCGCAGCCCCGGCGTCTTCTTCGACCACGACAAGGGCAAGACCCACTCGAGCGGCAAGCTCCTCTACTCGGCCCGCGTGATCCCATACCGCGGCTCCTGGCTCGACTTCGAGTTCGACCCGAAGGACATCATCTATTGCCGCATCGATCGTCGCCGCAAGATGCACGCGACGGTCCTCCTGCGCGCCCTCGGCTACACGACGCAGGACCTGCTGAACTACTTCTACAACACCGAGACGATCTTCCTCGAGAAGGGCGGCAAGTACGCCAAGAACATCGAGTTCGATCTGCTCCCCGGCCAGCGCGCGACGCGCGACATCAAGGTCGGCAGCGACGTCATCGTCAAGCGGAACACCAAGTTCACGCGCGCCGCGGTCCGCAAGCTCAAGGAGGCGAAGCTCGATCGCCTGCCGATCGAGATGGACGAGCTCGTCAGCAAGGTCGCCGCGCACGACATCATCGATCCGGAGACCGGCGAGGTCCTGCTCGAGGTCAACGAGGAGCTCACCGAGCCCAAGCTCGAGAAGCTCCGCGAGGCGAGCATCGAGAGCTTCAAGGTGCTGTTCATCGACGGCCTCAACGTCGGCAGCTACCTGCGTAACACGCTGCTCGCGGACAAGGTCAAGACCACCGAGGACGCGATCCTCGAGATCTACAGGCGCCTTCGCCCCGGCGACCCGCCGACGCTCGAGACCGCGCGCACGCTGTTCCAGAACCTGTTCTTCAACGCCGAGCGCTACGACCTGTCGAAGGTCGGCCGCCTGAAGCTCAACTACAAGTTCTACCGCGACGTCCCCGAGGAAGAGCGTACGCCGATCGACCTCACCGTCCTCACCCCGCAGGACATCCTCGAGACCGTCCGCCACCTGATCGAGCTGAAGAACGGTCGCGGCTCGGTCGACGACATCGACCACCTCGGCAACCGCCGCGTGCGCGCGGTCGGCGAGCTGATGGAGAACCAGTACCGCATCGGCCTGGTCCGCATGGAGCGCGCCATCAAGGAGCGCATGAGCATGTCGCAAGAGATCGACACGCTCATGCCGCACGACCTGATCAACGCGAAGCCCGTCTCCGCGGTGGTGAAGGAGTACTTCGGGTCGTCGCAGCTGTCGCAGTTCATGGACCAGACGAACCCGCTCAGTGAGGTCACGCACAAGCGGCGCCTCTCGGCCCTGGGGCCCGGCGGTCTCACGCGCGAGCGAGCCGGCTTCGAGGTCCGCGACGTCCACGCCACGCACTACGGCCGCATCTGCCCGATCGAGACGCCGGAAGGTCCGAACATCGGCCTCATCGCGTCGCTCTCGACGTTCGCGCGCGTCAACGAGTACGGCTTCGTCGAGACGCCCTATCGCCGGGTGTCCGAGGGGCACGTGACCGACGACGTGCAGTGGTTCTCCGCGCTCGAGGAGGAGGGGAAGTACATCGCGCAGGCGACGGCCGACCTCGACGACAAGGGCAGGTTCAAGGAGAGCCTCGTGTCGGCCCGCTTCAACGGCGAGTTCAAGCTCGTCACCGCCGACATGGTCGAGCTGATGGACATCGCGCCGAACCAGATGGTGTCGGTCGCCGCCGCGCTCGTCCCGTTCCTCGAGCACGACGACGCGAACCGCGCACTGATGGGCGCCAACATGCAGCGCCAGGCGGTTCCGCTCCTCGTCTCGCACGCGCCGCTCGTCGGCACGGGCGTCGAGGGCCGGCTCGCGCGTGACTCGGGCGTGTGCGTCACCGCGAAGCGAGCAGGCGTCGTCGAGAGCGTCGACGCGCAGCGCATCGTCGTCCGGCCTCGCGAAGGCGAGGGCAGCGAGATCCCGGACATCTACCACATGCACAAGTACCAGCGGTCGAACCAGTCGACCTGCTACACGCAGAAGCCGATCGTCCGCACCGGCGACACGGTCGACGTGGGCGACGTCCTCGCGGACGGTCCCTCCTGCGACATGGGTGAGCTCGCCCTCGGCCAGAACGTGCTCGTCGCGTTCATGCCCTGGCAGGGCTACAACTTCGAGGACTCGATCCTCGTCAGCGAGCGCATCGCCAAGGAGGACGTCTTCACCTCGATCCACATCGAGGAGTTCGAGTGCGTCGCCCGCGACACCAAGCTCGGCAAGGAAGAGATCACCCGCGACATCCCGAACGTGGGCGAAGAGGCCCTCAAGGATCTCGACGAGTCCGGCATCGTCCGCATCGGCGCCGAGGTGAAGCCCGGCGACATCCTCGTCGGGAAGATCACGCCGAAGGGCGAGACCCAGCTGTCTCCCGAAGAGAAGCTGCTCCGCGCGATCTTCGGCGAGAAAGCGGGCGACGTCCGAGACAGCTCGCTCAAGGTCCCCCCCGGGGTCGGCGGCATCGTCATCAGCGCCCGCGTCTTCTCACGCAAGGGCACCGACAAGGACGAGCGCGCGCAGGCCATCGAGGACATGGAGCGCGCGAAGATCGAGCGCACGCGCGACGAAGAGATCAAGATCCTCCGCGACTCGTTCTACCGACGAGTGAAGGAGATGCTGCTCGGGCAGACGACGAACGGCAAGCTCGTCGACGACAAGGGCAAGGTGCTGCTCCAGAAGGGCGCCGCCGTCACCGAGGAGGCCCTCGTCGAGGTCCCCCGCAAGTACTGGGGCGAGATCCCGACCGACCACGAGGGGCGCATCCAGGCGATGCTGAAGGACCTGGAAGACCTCGTCCGCAGCCGCGAGGAGCACTTCCGCGACAAGATCGAGAAGCTCGCGAAGGGTGACGAGCTGCCCCCGGGCGTCATCAAGATGGTGAAGGTCTACATCGCCATCAAGCGCAAGCTCCAGGTCGGCGACAAGATGGCCGGCCGGCACGGTAACAAGGGCGTCGTCTCGCGCATCCTGCCCGAGGAGGACATGCCGTACCTCGCCGACGGGTCGCCGGTCGACATCGTCCTCAACCCGCTCGGCGTGCCGAGCCGCATGAACGTCGGGCAGATCCTCGAGGTCCACCTCGGGTGGGGCGCCCGCGAGCTCGGCCAGCAGCTGCACCGCATGGTGGAGCAGAAGCGAGGGGCCGCCGAGATCAAGCAGAAGCTCAAGGACATCTACAAGGGTGACCGGGCCAACGAGATCATCGTCGAGAAGATGTCCGACAAGGACGCGGTGAGCTACGCCGCGCGCGTCGAGCAGGGCGTCTTCATGGCCTCTCCGGTCTTCGACGGCGCCTACGAGGCGGACATCAAGGGCGCGCTGGCGCTCGCGGACCTCCCGCAGAGCGGTCAGACGATCCTCTTCGATGGTCGGACGGGCGAGGCCTTCGACCAGGACGTGACGATCGGCGTCATGTACATGCTGAAGCTCCACCACCTGGTCGACGACAAGATCCACGCGCGCTCGATCGGCCCGTATTCGCTCGTCACGCAGCAGCCCCTGGGTGGTAAGGCCCAGTTCGGCGGTCAGCGTCTCGGCGAGATGGAGGTCTGGGCGATGGAGGCCTACGGCGCCGCCTACGCGCTGCAGGAGTTCCTGACTGTGAAGAGCGACGACGTGATGGGCCGAACCCGCATGTACGAAGCCATCGTGAAGGGCGAGTACACGCTGGAGGCCGGCCTGCCGGAGAGCTTCAACGTGCTCATCAAGGAGCTTCAGGCTCTGTGTCTTAACGTCGAGCTCGTCGAGACGGGTTCGGCGGCCGCTGTCGCGGCGGAGGAGGAGTGATCCATGCGTGACATCTTCAGCTTCTTCGAGAAGCCCAAGGACCCGCTCTCGTTCTCCGCGATCCGGATCTCGCTCGCGTCGCCGGAGAAGATCCGGGAGTGGTCGCACGGCGAGGTGAAGAAGCCCGAGACGATCAACTACCGCACGTTCAAGCCGGAGCGGGACGGCCTGTTCTGCGCGAAGATCTTCGGCCCCGTGAAGGACTACGAGTGCAACTGCGGCAAGTACAAGCGCATGAAGCACCGCGGGATCGTCTGCGAGAAGTGCGGCGTCGAGGTCATCCAGAGCAAGGTGCGCCGCGAGCGCCTCGGCCACATCAACCTGGCCACGCCGGTCGCGCACATCTGGTTCTTGAAGAGCCTG
The DNA here is from genome assembly GCA_016719945.1 of Polyangiaceae bacterium. Classification (GTDB taxonomy): domain Bacteria; phylum Myxococcota_A; class Polyangia; order Polyangiales; family Polyangiaceae; genus Xiheicaenibacterium. The sequence continues at coordinate 272,171 of JADJYE010000041.1, forward strand.
CCGAGTCGCATCGGCGCCGTCCTCGACATCTCACTGAAGGACCTCGAGAAGGTCCTCTACTGTGAGGCGTACATCGTCATCGACCCCAAAGACACGGGGATGAACCGGGGCGATCTCCTGTCCGAGGAGCGATACCTCCAGATCCTCGACGAGTACGGTGACGACAGGTTCGCGGCCGGCATGGGCGGCGAGGCCGTGCTCGAGATGCTCAAGCAGGTCGACGTTCACGCCCTCGCGGAGCTGCTCCGCGCGGAGATGCGCAGCGCGACCAGCGAGGCGAAGCGCAAGAAGCTCGCGAAGCGCCTCAAGGTGGTCGAGGCGTTCCGCGAGAGCGGCAACCGCCCCGAGTGGATGATGCTCACCGTCATCCCGGTGCTGCCGCCCGACCTGCGCCCCCTCGTGCCCCTCGACGGCGGCCGCTTCGCGACGAGCGATCTCAACGATCTCTACCGCCGCGTCATCAACCGCAACAACCGCCTCAAGCGGCTGCTCGAGCTGAACGCGCCCGAGATCATCATCCGCAACGAGCGCCGCATGCTGCAGGAGGCGGTCGACGCCCTCTTCGACAACGGCCGCCGCGGCAAGATCATCACTGGACCGAACAAGCGCCCGCTGAAGTCGCTCAGCGACATGCTCAAGGGCAAGCAGGGCCGCTTCCGGCAGAACCTGCTCGGCAAGCGCGTCGACTACTCCGGTCGAAGCGTCATCGTCGTCGGCCCCAGCCTGCGCCTGCACCAGTGCGGTCTTCCCAAGAAGATGGCGCTCGAGCTGTTCAAGCCGTTCATCTACAACAAGCTCGAAGAGCGGGGCTACGTCAACACCATCAAGTCTGCGAAGAAGATGGTCGAGAAGGAGCGCCCCGAGGTGTGGGACATCCTCGAGGAGGTCATCAGCGAGCACCCGGTGCTGCTGAACCGCGCCCCCACGCTGCACCGGCTCGGCATCCAGGCGTTCGAGCCCGTCCTGATCGAGGGCAAGGCCATCCAGCTGCATCCGCTCGTCTGCGCCGCGTTCAACGCGGACTTCGACGGCGATCAGATGGCCGTGCACGTCCCGCTGTCGTTCGACGCACAGATGGAAGCGCGCGTGCTCATGATGAGCACGAACAACATCCTGTCGCCCGCGAGCGGCAAGCCGATCATCAACCCGACCCAGGACATCGTCCTCGGGCTCTACTACGCGACGCGTGAGCGCAAGTACTCCCGAGGTTGCTTCCGCGAAGGCTCGATCCAGGTCGACAAGAAGGGTGAGATCACCGGCTACCTGCGCGGCGTCTTCTCGAGCCCCGAGGAGGTCCGCATGGCCTACGACGCCGGCGAGGTGGCCCTTCACGCGGGCATCCGCGTGCGCGTGCCCATCGTCGACGAGAACGGGCAGGCGGTTCGCGACGACCACGGACGCCCGAAGAAGCGCATCGTCGACTCCACGGTCGGCCGCGTGCTCATCAGCGAGGTCCTGCCGCCGAAGGTGGGCTTCGACAACGCGAACAAGGTCCTCAACAAGAAGGCCCTCACGAACCTGATCGACGTCTGCTACCGCGTGCACCGCAACAAGGAGACGGTCCTCCTGGCGGACCGCCTGCGGACGCTCGGGTTCGAGCACGCGACGCGAGCCGGCATCTCGATCTGCATGGATCACATGGTGATCCCCGACGCCAAGCGGGTGATGCTCGGCTCGGCGCAGGAAGAGGTCGAGAAGGTGATCGAGCAGTACCAAGAAGGGCTCATCACCGATGGCGAGCGCTACAACAAGATCGTCGACATCTGGGCCGACGTCGCGGACCGCGTCACCGACGAGATGATGGTCGTCATCGGCAACGAGACGATCACCGATCACGAGACCGGCAAGGCGACCGTCGAGCCGAGCTTCAACCCGATCTACATCATGGCCGATTCGGGCGCCCGAGGCTCGAAGCAGCAGATCCGGCAGCTGGCCGCCATGCGTGGCCTGATGGCCAAGCCGAGCGGTGAGATCATCGAGCAGCCCATCACGGCGAACTTCCGTGAGGGCCTCACGGTGCTGCAGTACTTCATCTCGACGCACGGCGCCCGCAAGGGTCTCGCCGACACCGCCCTCAAGACCGCGAACTCCGGTTACCTCACGCGCCGTCTCGTCGACGTCGCGCAGGACGCCGTCGTCGCGGACACCGACTGCGGCACGCTCAACGGCGTTCGCGTCGGCAAGCTCGAGGAGGCCGGCGAGGTCATCCAGTCGCTCGGCGACCGCATCCTCGGTCGCGTCACGCTGGAGGACGTCATCGACCCGCTCACGGGCGAGGTGCTCATCCCCTCGAACACCGAGCTCGGCGAGGCCGAGGTCAAGCAGATCGAGGACGCCGGCATCGAAGAGGTCAACATCCGCAGCGTGCTCGCCTGCGAGGCGCGCCGCGGCATCTGTGGGCTGTGCTACGGCCGCGACCTCGCTCGCGGGTACCGGGTCAACGTCGGCGAGGCGGTCGGCATCATCGCCGCCCAGTCGATCGGCGAGCCGGGTACGCAGCTCACGATGCGCACGTTCCACGTCGGCGGCACCGCGGCCCGCGGCAAGATCGAGGCGAGCTACCTCGAGGCGCGCACCGAGGGCACCGTCCGGCTGCGACGGGGGGTCGTCCAGAAGAAGAAGGACGGCTCGCTCATCATCATGAACCGCCACACCGAGCTCGTCGTGATCGACGACACCGGCCGTGAGCGCGAGCACAGCCGCCTGGTGTACGGCGCCGTGCTCAAGCGGAACGAAGGCGAGAAGTGCAAGCCGGGCGACCTGCTCGCCGAGTGGGACCAGTTCGCGACGCCGATGCTCACCGAGGTGAGCGGCATCGTGAAGTACGGCGACCTCGAGGAGGGCGTCAGCGTCCAGGAGCGCCTCGACGAGGTGACCGGCCTCTCTCGCAAGGTCGTCATCGAGTCGAAGGCGGCGGATCTCCGTCCGCGGATCAGCATCAAGGATCCGAAGACCGGTCAGACGCTCAAGCTCCCGGGGCTCGACCTCGACGCGCGCTACCTGCTCCCCGTCGGGGCGCACATCGTGGCGCAAGAGGGCGACGTCATCGAGGCCGGCGACATCATCGCGAAGATGCCGCGCGAGACCACGAAGGTGCAGGACATCACGGGCGGTCTGCCGCGCGTGGCCGAGCTCTTCGAGGCCCGCAAGCCGAAGGACCACGCCATCATCACCGAGATCGACGGCGTGGTGTCGTTCGGCAAGGACACCAAGGGCAAGCGCAAGGTGCTCATCACGCCGACCTCCCCCGAGGGCGGGCTGATGCAGGATCAAGCGCGCGAATACCTGATCCCCAAGGGCAAGCACATCCAGGTGCAGCCCGGCGACCGCGTGCGCGCGGGCGAGCCGCTCATGGACGGGCCGCCGAACCCGCACGACATCCTTCGCGTCAAGGGTGAGCGCGAGCTCGCCGCCTGGCTCGTGAACGAGATCCAGCAGGTCTATCGGCTCCAGGGCGTGCTCATCAACGACAAGCACATCGAGGTCATCGTCCGACAGATGCTGCGTCGCGTCCGCGTGAAGGAGGTCGGCGACACCGCGTTCTTGGTCGACGAGCAGGTCGAGAAGCACGTCTTCGAGAAGGAGAACGAGAAGGTCATCGCGCGCGGCGGCCGTCCGGCCATCGCGGAGGCGCTGCTGCTCGGCATCACCAAGGCGAGCCTCTCGACCGAGTCCTTCATCAGCGCCTCCAGCTTCCAGGAGACGACGAAGGTCCTCACCGAGGCGGCGATCAACGGCAAGACCGACGATCTGCGCGGCCTCAAGGAGAACGTCATCATGGGGCGGCTCATCCCGGCCGGCACCGGTCTCCCGGCGTACAAACGACTCAGCGTCCTCGTCGACGGCGAGCCGCTGGTCATGCCGCGCGAGATGCCACGTCCGCGTCACGAGGAGCCGCTGGTGGCGGTCAACGAGGAGTAAGCCCTCGGGGCCAGTCCTCACGCAGCGGGCGTGCTCTCGACAGGGGGCGCGCCCGCGGCGCTTTTGTGGGCTCGGGGCGTGGCAGCAGATGCGTCGACGCGCGAGCGTCGGCCGCGTCGTGTGGGACAAGCGCCGAACCCGAGACCTCCTCGTCGAGCCGGAGGATTGGCCCGCCGCGCCACGACACGCCCCCCCGCGAGCACGCATCGCGGGGGGGCTCTTCGTTGGATCAGGGGCGGCGCGACGGGATGGGCGCTCGCGTCACGATCACGCCGTCCTCGGCGAGCTCATAGAGGATCCGCAGGGCGTCGAATGGGGGCATCGCGGCGACGTCCAGGATCTCCTCGATGGTCATGGTGCCGTCGACGAGAGAGAGGACGAACGCCGCCTTGTGGTCGAAGCTGCTCAGGTCCTCCACTCCGGTTTGTGCGCAGGGGATCTTCGAGAGCCCGCCCAGCCTGTCGGTGAAGAGCTTGTTGGCGTCCTGGCGGGCGCTCGCCATGTATCGCAGGCCGGCCTCGTGGGCGGGTCCTTCTCGAGCAGCGACTCGCCAGCTCGGAGCGCTCCCATCACGTCCCCCGCCTCGAGGCACTCGCGGATCGTGGAGAGCAGCTCGTCGGCTTCGGCGGCGGGGTCGAGGGGCTCCTCGGCGAGCAGGGCGGCCTCCTCCTCCGTGAGCGAGAGCTCCTCGATCTCGATGGATGGGTAGTCCTCGTTGATATCGACGATCGTCGCGGGCACGAGGATGGCCCCGACCGTGGGCGTCGGCTCGTCGACCTTCGCCCGCCCAGCCTCTGCCTTGCCCTTCTTGTTCAGCGCCCTCAGCGCGGCGCGAGCGAGCCGGCTCTTCGGCTGCGTCTCCTCGTCGTCCGGGTCTCGCTCCGCCAGCTTCTTGAGCTGCTCCAACAGGGGCCTGGCGTCGACGATCTTGGTCGCCTTCTCGCCTTCGTCCTCGGTGGTCGGATCATCGAAGTCCCGCGCCGCCGAGCGCAGCGCTCGTGGGCTCATCGGTCCGTCGTCGTCGTCATCGTCCCGCCCGGGCACAGCGGACCATCCTACCGGGGATGTCGGGATGGGTCAGCGTCGTTCTGGCCCCTTCGAGGGATCGTCGATCAGCTCCTCGGTCAGCAGCTCCCCGCGCGGTGCAGGTCGGCCTTGCGGGGGAGGACCGAAGGTCGGAGCAAACGCGGGCTGCGGGGCTGGGGGGCCAGCCGGCCACGGCGACTGCGTGGCGCCGTAGCTCGCTCCGGGAGGCGCGGCCGGGGGAGCTTGGGGAGCGCTGGGGACCGCCGGCATCTGCATCGTGGGGGTGGGTCCCGGGGAAGCGAGCTGACCGTCGACGACGGGCATCGTCAGCGTCTCTTGTGGGGGCAGCGCCGCGAGCGGACCGGCGTCCATCTCGAGCGTGACTTGAGGCTGCAGGGGCGTCGTCGCGTCCGGGACCTCCTCGAGCTGCGCAGGCGTCGGCGCCTGCATTTGAAGGGTCGACTGCGGGCGCAGCTCTTCGGGCGCCGCGCCGGCGTCGAACACGGGGTCGTACTCCGAGGGCTCTTGCGCCTCGGCCCAGTGCCAGAGCCGGATCTCGCGCTGAGGCGTGGGGGAGATCGGCCCCACAGGGTCTACGAGCAACGTCGCGTCTTCATCGACGTCGCCCGTCAGCTGGAACGTGCCGCGGAACACGACCGAGACGCGCGCCTGCCACGGGTGGACGTAGATCGTGTCCGCGCGCAGCATGATGGGGGACGCCCGCTGGATGCGCTTGGTCAACAGCGCCGCCGACGGGTTCGCGGGGATCGTCACGATGGAGCGCCGCCCGGCGTGCTCGAGCAGCACGAGCAGCGGGCTCCCGGGGTACGCGATGCGCTGCTCGAAGGGCGCGCACGAACCATCACGGGTCATGGACGCGAGCGGCGGAGCGACGTTCGCCTCCAAGCTGCCCACGCGGACGCGCACGGGCCTCGCGCTCGAGGTCGTCGCGTCGTGCAAGACGACGTCACAGCACGGCTTCGCTCGCAGGAAGTCGCTCCACTCGAGCACCAGCCCGCGGCCGTCGAGCTCGCCCGTGTACAGCGGCTGCTGCTCAGCGGAGAGAGGTGCGGGGCTTCGCCCGTCGTTCGCGTCGAACGTCGCCTTCACGACGACCGAGTAGCGCGACGGTGGATCGCCCCAGCGGACCAGGCCGATCGGGAGAGGGAGCCTGACGGCGTACTGCATGTGGCGAGCGAGGCCCCGCCGCGGCGCGCACGTTAGCGCGTCGCCACGAGCGGTGGCCTCAGACGCGGGCCGTCACTTCTTCTTGCTCTCTTTCTCGAAGATCTCGATCGAGCACTTCATCATCTTCTCGAACGCCGCCTTCTCCTCCGGCTTGAGATCCTCGAGCTTCTTCTCTCCGCCCTTGTCGTCCTTCATCTTGTCCTTCCACTTCGCCTGCACCTCGTCCACACACTTCTTGTCGGAGCAGGCGCAGATGTCGTCGGCGTACTTCTCGATATCGCTCTTGCATCCGACGGTGGCGAGCGAGACGAGAAGGCCAACGGCGAGCAGCGTGGTTCGGTACATGAGAATCCTCCTGGGGCCCCGTCCTACGCCAGGGCAGTCGGATTCTTCCGTACTATGGTCACCTGCCGGGGCACAGGGAGGACTTCGCTTCTGGCGCAGGTCGGGGCTGCTTCGCGTTGGGGTCGGGGTTGAACGTGACTCCTTGTTGAGTTACGCTCGGCCCATGTCGTACCTTCGCTCGCTAGCCCTGTCGCTCGTGGTCCTGGTCGGCTGCGGGTCCGAGCGATTCTACGACGATGAGCCCCCGCAGGGCACCGGGGGGTTCACCCCTCAGAACCCTTCGACCGGCGCCTCCTACGGGTACGGCGCGCAGACCGGTGAGGGCGGAGAGGGTGGCGGAGAGCCGCCCCCGCCCATGTGCGACGACGAGCTGAAGCGCTGCGCGCGCGAGCTCACCTACGCCGACAGCGGCGAGGCCTCCGTCGAGGTGCGCGGCGATTTTGCGCCCGACGGCTGGACGAGCGGCGTCCCCATGACGAAGCAAGGCAGCACGTGGAGCGCGACGCTCGACGTGCCGTGGGGCGAAGAGGTCCAATACAAGCTCGTCCTCGACGGCTCGACGTGGATCGCCGACCCCGCGAACCCGAATCAGGTCGCCGACGGGTTCGGCGGCTTCAACAGCGTGCTCGCGCCGATGACCTGTCCCGATGACTTCACGTGTGAGGTCCCGGTGCTCGGCTTCGACTGGCGTGACGCGGTGATGTACTTCGTGTTCGTCGATCGCTTCGCCGATGGCAACCCGGCGAACAACGGGCCGTCCCTGCCAGGCGTCGAGCAGCCGGCCGCGTACCGCGGGGGCGACTGGGCTGGCCTGCTCGACAAGATCGAGGAGGGGTACTTCACCGACCTCGGGGTCAACACCCTGTGGCTCAGCGTCCCGATGGACAACGCCGACGTGGCGGGCGCCGGCGACGACGGCCACCAATACAGCGCGTATCACGGCTACTGGCCCAAGGACCTCGACGTGGTCGAGCCCCGCTTCGGCACCGAGGACGAGCTCAAGGCCGTGGTCGACGCGGCCCACGCGCAGGACATCAAGATCATCGTCGACTACGCGATGAACCACGTGCACAGCTCGTCGCCTGTCTACGCCGACCACCCCGAGTGGTTCTGGCCGGTGCAGAACGGGGCCCAATATTGCGTCTGCGGGCAAGGTTGCTCGTGGGACGGCGCCGAGGGCCGGCGCTGCTGGTTCACGAGCTACCTCCCCGACTTCAACTTCACCAACCCGGACGCGCGCGCGTTCTCTGTGAACAACGCGATCTCGTGGGCGCAGGACCTCGGCATCGACGGCTTCCGCCTCGACGCGGTCAAGCACATCGAGGACGCGTGGCTCCTCGATCTTCGCTCGCGCATCAAGACGGACCTCGAGCCCGTCACTCAGCAGCACTTCTACCTCGTGGGCGAGACGTTCACGGGCGACAAGGGCACCATCGCGTACTACGTCAACCCCTCGACGATGCTCGACGGGCAGTTCGACTTCCCCCTGCGCGCGCAGATCCTGCGGTCGATGCTGATCCGCAACGCGCCGATGAGCGAGCTCGACGGCTTCCTCAACGACAACATCGGCTACTACGGCTCCGGGGTGATGAGCACCTTCATCGGCAACCACGACATCCCCCGCACGATCCATTTCGCCGAGGACGCGCCCCTCTGGTCGGACGCCTGGGCCGGCGGCAAGGAGCGCGCTTGGTCGAACCAGCCTGGGCTGCCGGGCGGCATGAGCGCATTCGAGCGCATGGCTACCGCGTTCGCTCTGCTCTACACCATCCCTGGGGTTCCCCTCGTGTATTACGGCGACGAGGTCGGCTTGCCGGGCGCCGGCGACCCCGACAACCGGCGGTTCATGCAGTGGTCGGGCTACTCGAACGGCCAGACCTTCCTCAAGGACCGCATCGCCAAGCTCGGGCAGATCCGCGCCGCCCACCCGGCGCTCCGGCGCGGCACCTTCACCAGCCTGTCGGCGAACAACGACACGCTCGCCTTCAAGATGGCGACCGGGGGCGACGAGGTCTACGTGCTGCTCAACCGCGGGGACGGCGCCGCCAACATCGGCGGTCTTCCGTCGGGCAGCTTCACCGATGAGATCGACGGCTCGTCCGTCAGCGGCCCCAGCGTCTCGGTGCCCGCCCGCTCCGCGAGGATCCTGATCGCACAGTAACCGCGGGTTGCTACGATCGCTCGGTCCTTCGATGCTCCGGGCTCACGTGCGCCGCCGCGCCTCTCTCCTCCGCCACACCGCGGCGCTCGTCGCGCTCGCGATTGGCGCGCTCGCGGTCGGCGGGGGCGGGTGCGGCGAAGGGCCGCTCCGCCGCGACTGCTTCGCGCGGATCTGGGCGCCCAACGACGGCGCGGCGGTGCTCATCGCGGCAGACTTCACCGGTTGGATCCCGCAAGACCTGCTGGAAGACCACGACGAAGCTTGGCGGCTCGCCCGCATCGAGCTCCCGCCAGGGGAGTACGGCTACCTCCTCGTGCGCGGGGAGGAGGAGCAGCTCGATCCGCAAAACCCCTGACCACCTGGCGCGCGGCGGGGGAGACCGAGGTCTCCTTGCTCTTGGTCTCCGACTGCAGCCTGCCGTACGTGGTCGTCGAGAGCGCGACGGTCAACCAAGACTCGGCCACCGTCGTCGCGCGCTTCCTCGCATCGAGCGAGGGCCCCGGCGTCGATCCGGCCAGCGTGGTCGCCGTGACCGCCGACGGTGCGGCGCTGCCGGTCGAGGTCGACCCAAGCAGCGCCGAGATCCGTGTCGCAGCCGAGGCGCTGTCGGGCAAACACACCATCACCATCTCCGCGGCGGACGAGGACGGCGCCGCGGCGCCCGACGCGCGCGCCGTCGTGTGGCCAGGCCGACGCGCCGCCAGCTGGGAGGACGCCGTCCTCTACCAGGTCATGATCGACCGCTTCTATGGCGACGACGGCGCGGCGCTCGACGCGCCCGCCACCCCGGGCTCGCGCGCCGGGGGGACGCTCGACGGCGTCCGAGACGCGATCGAGCGCGGCCATTTCGACGACCTCGGGGTGACCACCCTCTGGCTCTCCCCCGTGTACACCACGCCCGACGAGGCGCGCCCCGGCCTCGATGGGCGACTGTATGAGGGCTACCACGGGTATTGGTCCACCCAACCGAGCGGCGTGGAGCCTCGCTTCGGCGGAGACGACGCCCTCCGCGCGGTGGTGTCTGCGGCCCACCAGCGGGGGTTGTCCGTGATCCTCGACGTGGTGCCCAACCACGTCTACGAGGCGCACCCCCGCTACGTCGAGCACGGCGCAGACGGGTGGTTCAACCCGGAGGGCTGCGTGTGCGGTACGCCCGACTGCCCCTGGGGGGAGAACATCGGCCAGTGCTGGTTCACCGACTACTTGCCCGACCTCCGCCTGGAGCGCGCGTCTGCGCTCCGCGATGTGACCTCCGAGATCTCCGCCTGGGTGCGCGATTTCGATCTCGACGGCGTGCGCGTCGACGCGGTCCCGATGATGCCGCGTGGCGCGACGCGCAGGATCCTGCGCGAGCTCCGGCGCCAGGTCGCGCCGAGAGAGGCCACCTTCATGCTCGGGGAGGTCTTCACTGGGCCCGGAGTCGGCGCGCTCGGAGAGCTCTCGGCGCACATCGGCGAGCCGGGCCTCGACAGCGTGTTCGACTTTCCGCTGATGTGGGCGCTGCGGGGCGCGCTCGCCAGCGGGACCGGCTCGTTCGAGGAGGTCGAGGAGATCCTGCAGACCGAGGAGGAGGATTTCGCCGGCTCGGGTGTCGTGCTGTCGCGCATCCTCGACAACCACGACGTGGCGCGCTTCATCGCGGCGGCGACGGGCGACGCAGCGAACGACCCTTGGCTCGACCCACCCGCGCAGCCCACGGAGCCCGAGCCCTACGATCGCATGGAGATCGCCCTGGCCGTGCTGTTCACGCTGCCGGGGATCCCGGTCCTGTTTCAAGGCGACGAGATCGGGCTGACCGGAGCGAGCGACCCCGACAACCGACGCGTGATGCCCGCGGACGCCTCGCTCACGGCTCGGCAGGTCGCCCTCCGCGACGCGGTGGCGCGCCTGTCGTCGCTGCGCGCGTGCTCGGCGGCCCTGCGCCGCGGCGACCGCCGCGCGGTCTCGGTCACCGGGACACAATATGTGTACGCCCGAGGTGACGACACGGCGGCGCCCGTGCTCGTGGCGATCTCCGCGGCCCCGTCGGACAGCGCCATCACGCTCGACACAGCCGACGTCGGCGACGACGAGCTGGTCGACGCGCTCACCCTGGAGCGCTTCGCGGCGGACGCGTCCGACCAGCTGGCGCTGCCCATGCCCGCGTTGTCGTATCGCGTCCTGCTCCGCGCGGACGACCCGTGCCTGCCCGAGTGAGCCTGCGTTGCGCCCGATCGCCGGACACCGTACGCGAAGGGCGATGCGCACCGTTCGAGCGTTGACCCGTGGAGGACGACCTTGATCTCCGTCGAGCTGAAGCCGCTGCTCGCCCACCTGAGCCCCACCTGTCTTCGTGCCGTCGAGGCGGGAGCGGGCGCCTGCATCGCGAGGGGACACTACGAGACCACGGTGGAGCACGTGCTGCTTCAGCTCGTCGATGGCCGGGAGAGTGACTTCACGCAGATCCTGGACCGCTTCGAGGTGGACCGCGCGCGCCTCGCGCGCAGCCTGACCTCGACGCTCGAGTCGTTCCGCTCGGGCAACTCGGGGAAGCCGGTGCTGTCGCCCCTGCTCGTCGAGTGGATCGAGTCGGCGTGGATGACCGCCTCGATCGACCACGCGAGCCCCGTCATCCGCTCGAGCGACCTCGCCATCGCGCTCGCCTCGCGGCCCCGGCGCCTGCTCGCGACGGATCAGCCCGAGCTGGAGAAGATTGGCCTCGACACCCTCAAGCGGGAGCTCGCCGACCTCACGCGCGGCTCGCCCGAGGAGGGCCACGCCCCGCCACGCGGCTCAGCCGCTCGCGGACCGGTCGACCCGAACAGCGCGCTCGGGAAGTTCGCGAGCAACCTGACGGCTGCGGCCCGTGAGGGGAAGATCGATCCGGTCTTCGGGCGAGACCGCGAGATCCGGCAGCTGGTCGACATCCTGTCGAGGCGCAGGAAGAACAACCCGATCGTGGTGGGGGAGGCGGGGGTCGGCAAGACCGCGATCGTGGAGGGGCTCGCGCTGCGCATCGCCGACAAGGACGTGCCGGAGCTGCTCGCGGGGATCGACATCTACGCTCTCGATCTCGGACTGCTCTCGGCGGGGGCCGGCGTGAAGGGCGAGTTCGAGAGCCGGCTCAAGGCCGTGATCGAGGAGGTGAAGCGGGCGGCGGGCAAGGTCATCCTCTTCATCGACGAGGCGCACACGCTGATCGGCGCAGGCAGCGCGCCCGGCAGCGCCGACGCGGCGAACCTGCTGAAGCCCGCGCTCGCCCGCGGAGAGCTGCGCACGATCGCCGCTACGACGTGGGGGGAGTACAAGAAATACTTCGAGGAGGACGCGGCGCTCGCGCGGCGCTTCCAGCCCGTCACCGTCGAGGAGCCCTCCGCGGCGCTCACCGCGCTGATGCTGCGCGGTCTCAAGGCGAAGTATGAGGCGTCGCACGGCGTCGAGATTCGAGACGACGCCATCGACGCGTGCGCACGGCTCGCCGCTCGCTACATCAGCGGCCGCTTGCTCCCGGACAAGGCGGTCGATGTCCTCGACACGGCCGCCGCGCGCGTACGCGTCGGTCAAACGGCGAAGCCAGGCGCCGTCGAGGACGTCGAGCGAAGGATCGAGGCGCTCGAGCGAGAGCTCTCGGCCTTGGCCCGCGACGTCGCGGGCGGCATCGCCGTCGCGGCAGACCATGGCGCGCACCTGGAGGTGGAGCTCGCGGCGGCGCGCGCCGAGCTCGTCGCGGTGACGAGCCGCTGGAGCGCTCAACGCGAGGCCGTCCAGCGCGTGAAGAAGGCGCGCGCCGAGGGGGCGGGTAGCGCCGGTGCGGAGCTCGCCGCGGCGCTAGCGGCGCTCAAGGAGGCGCAGGGCGTCGACCCGCTCGTTCGCTTGGAGGTCGATCCGGAGGTCGTCGCCCAGGTCGTCGGCGACTGGACCGGCGTCCCGGTCGGCCGGATGTTACGCGACGAGGTGCACCAGATCGTCGAGATCGAGGCCAAGCTTCGGGAGCGCATCAAGGGACAAGACCACGCGCTGGCGGTCGTGGGCCGAGCGCTCCGCAACGCGAAGGCCGGGCTCAAAGACCCCAAGAAGCCCATGGTCTTTCTCTTGGTGGGGCCGAGCGGCGTGGGCAAGACGGAGCTCGGCTTGACCGTCGCGGACGCGCTCTTCGGAGGCGAGCGCTTCGTCGTGACCATCAACATGTCCGAGTACCAAGACCGCGAGATGGGCGTCTCGGGTCTCATCGGCGCGAAGCCTGGCTACGTCGGCTATGGCAAGGGCGGCACGCTGACCGAGGCCGTGCGGCAGCGCCCCTACTCGGTGGTCCTCTTGGACGAGATCGAGAAGGCGTGCCAAGAGGCGCGCAACCTCTTCTACCAAGTGTTCGACAAGGGTGAGCTGACGGACGGCACGGGCCGCAAGGTCGACTTCAAGAACACCGTCATCTTCATGACGACCAACCTCACCGCGGATCGGATCCTGTCGCTGTGCGCTGAGGCGCGTCCGTCGCCCGAGGAGCTGCTCGCGGACATCCGGCCCGCGCTGAGCCGCGCCCTTCAGCCGGCTTGGCTCGCGCGCACGACGATCGTCCCCTTTTATCCGCTCGAGGGCGAGGCCCTGCTGGAGATCACGAGGCTCAAGCTGCGCAAGGTGTGCTCCCAGCTCGAGCAGACCCACCACGTCGGCGTCTCCGTTCCAGAGCACGTCGCCCGCCACATCGCCGCGCGCTGCGCGGACTCGGAGACCGGGGCGCGCAACATCGACTCCATCATTGAAGGGGCTGTCTTGCCACTCTTGGCGGACGCCATCCTCGGCGCGCTGGCTGGCCCGGCGATGCCGGAGCGCATGGTCATCGACCTGGACGCGGCGGGGGCCCTCACGGCCAGCGCCACGCTTCGCGAGCGCGCGAACGTGAGCTGACGGCTCAGCCGGGCGGCTCGATCGTGCAGAAGTTGTTGATGCAGAGGTTGGTCGTGTCGCAGCAGTCTGCCGCCGTCCGGCAGGTCTCCTGGGGCGCCGAGCACTCCCCGTCTGGCGGGATGTTCGAGCAGACGAGCTCGCCCATGTCGTCGGGCTGGCAATAGCCGTTGCAGCACTCGTCCCCGGCCTCGCAGGACTCGCCGTCGCTCTTGCACGGGTCGAGCGCCCAGAACCCGCGCGAGTTGCCAGCGAGCAGCTCCTGGGCCGGGAGGTAGAACGCGGGGTGGCTCGGGTCGGTGCCGATCTGACCATTGATGTTCACGGCCGCCACCCACAGCTTCTTCGGCGTGATGTTCTGGATCAGGTCGACGCCCCGCGGGTCGCTGCAGAACGGTGGGATCTCCGCCACGGAGCCGTACATGCGGCGGCTCGTGAACACGACCCAGGCATAGCCCCCAGAGGCCACCGGGTTCACGGTGGGCTCATAGTTCAGGTGCGCGTCGTCGGCGTGGCTCGCGTCGATGCCCCCGACCTGCGCGCCGTCGCCCAGGCAGCTCATCGAGATGGGGGCGGCGAGCGCCGGGAGGTAGCTGGCTCCGTTGGCGTCCTTGCCGTTGAGCTGGTTCAGCGCGACGACCGAGGCGGCGTCGTTGACGCTCGTCCACGAGATCTCGGCCTTCGCGCCCTTTCGAGTGCGGAGATCGCCCAGGTTGTTGCCATCGACGCCGGCGGCGAGCTGCGTGTGGAACACGACCGACTGCCCGTCGGGGAAGAAGGCAGGCCACCCTGGGCGGACCTCGGCGGGCATCCCCGTGTAGTCGGCGACGGCCACGGGGCTCGGGAAGGTGTACGTCGTGGCGTCGAAGCTCATCACCATGAGCTTCTGCTTGGGGTTTGCCTGCGACGGGCTCGTGAGCATGTTGAAGACCACCCGCTCCATGTCGGGCGAGAACGCCGGCGGGCCGAGGCTCGCGCTGACGCCGGTGAGCCCCGTCGAAGGCAGCGCGGTCGTCGAGTCGGGCAGCGGATAGAGCGTCGCGTTGGGGGCGAGCATCATCGAGCCGTCGGCGGATAGCGCTGGGAACTCGGCGCCGTTCACCAGCGGCGCCTCTGTGACCCCCTGCGGCGTGAGGTCGTAGACCGAGCTGACGCTGCTGTCGTTGCCCCATTGCGCGACGAGGCGCGACCCGTCCGCGGCGACCGAGTGGCAGACGCGGCATTGGCTGGCGTCGCCGTTGCCGCCGGCGGCGAGGCCGGGGCCAGGGTCGCCCGCACGAATCGACAGGACGGCGCCGCCGAACTCGCCGTCACCGCCGATGGCGCCCAGGTAGTTCTTTGCCAGCTGGGTGCCATAAGAGTTGTAATAGATGGTTCCCGACAGCCGCGCCGGCGCGATGGTCCACGTCTGCTCGATCGGGCCGTAGCCGACGCCGCCCCTCGCCACCGTGAGGCGCATCGTCAGCTGATCGGTGCCGCCCGCCGTGTCCGTCGCCATCTTCCAGACGTCCTGAGGGATGGGGTGACGTTTGAAGGCCCCACCCGTCTGGGAGAGGATGTCGGGGCGCGCGAAGGTGCCGCTCCAGGAGAACGAGCCGGTCGTGGTCTCGAGCTCGATCTGGATCGCGTCGGCGTCTCCTTGCGACCAGCGCCACATGAGGAGCGGGGCGAGCAGGCCGCGCGGCCACACCGTCCCATCATAGGGGTAGAGCAGCTGTAGCCCCTCTGCTTGGCCGTCCCCCGCTGGCGTCGCGAGCGCCGAGAGCGTCGCGGCGTCGAGCACGCCCGGGCCGAGCCCTTCGCCGCCGACTCCGCCGACTCCGCCTCCGGCCGTGAGGTCGGCCACGCTCGAGGGAACCTGACCTGCCTGCGCAGGGTTTCCAGGGTCGTACCCGTTCTGCGCGCCGACGAGCTGGATGAAGACGTCACGCTCCAGGGTCGCTTGGTTGAGGCCCGCGACGATCTTCAGGGCACCCCCGGTCGTCCCCGAGGGGGAGAAGGTAGCGGCGCTCCCTTGCGTGGGCGCCACCGTGCCGAGGTTCCCTCGGTCGACGCTCCAGCCGGCGTTCGCCGGCGCGCCATCGAGCGTCGCGGTGTAATCGATCCCCGGCGCCTGCGCGCCGATGTCGACCGTGAGCACCTGCAAGGTCGACGGCTCGACGGCGAAGCCCTCCATGTTGCCGCCCCCGGCGCCCCCCTCGACGAAGCCCGCCCCCGAGCCGCCGTCGTTCGCGCCCCCGCCTCCGTCTGTCGACGGCGAGCCCCCTTGCGAGCCGGCGCCGGAGCTCGACGCGCCGGAGCCACCGTCGTCGCCGCAGGCGGCGAGTAAGCCCGTCGCACCGAGGGTCAGGCCGAGGACCGCGGTGGCGAGCGAGCGCGAGGCAGAGAGCGTCATGCCCGCATCGTAGACCGAGCGGCTCGGCGCGGCGTGCGCGTCAGGGCTCCTTCGGGGCGATCTTGAGGCAGGGGCGGGGTGGAGCGCGCAGACAAGGCGACGGGGTGGGTGTGGCTTGGCGTCGCCTCGAGCGTCAAGTCGAGCGAGCGTCGAACGCCTTCACGGCGCTCGCGATCGTCGCAAAGCTCAGGATCTTTCCCGCCGGGGCCAATAGCGAGGCCCGCGCGAGCCGCCCCATAGCGCGCTCGTTGGCGCGCGCGATGGCGACCGTGACGCCGCGCGCCGCCAGCTCCAGCACCAGCTCCTCGAGCATCTCGAGCGCGGTGGCGTCGACCTCCCCGATACCCTCGAAGTCGAGCACCACCCAGTCTTCATCTCCAGGCTTCTTGTCGAGCATCAGGTGGAGCCGCTCGCGGAAGCGGCTCGCGTTGGCGAAGAACAGGGGCGCGTCGAAGCGATAGACGAGCAGCCCGGGGTGGGTCGGCTCGAGGTCGTACTGCTCGGCGTCCACCCAGCCGTCGAGCGTCTCCGACGCGGAGAGGACCGCGTCGTGTGGCAGCGCGATGCGCGCCAGCGCGAGGAGCACGGAGGCGCCGAGCGCCAACATGACGCCGTCGAGCACATCGAAGATCATGACGCCGAGGGCTGCGAAGACGGCGAGCGCGAGCTCCGCGCGGGTCGTTTTCCACAGGCGCTTCAACCCCGCGAGGTCGATCACGGAGAGCGCGGCCGAGACGATGACCGCCGCCAGCGCAGGCTGCGGCATGCGGGACAGAACCGGGCCCAACAGCAGCAGCGTCAGGACCAGGAAGGCCGCGGCCACGAGCCCCACGAGCTGGCTCTTGCTGCCGAGCGAGGCCGGGACCGCGGTGCGGCTGGCGCTCGACGACACGGGGAAACCGTGGGACACGCCTGCCGCGAGGTTGATCGCCCCGAGGGCGACGAGCTCCTGGTTCGAGTCGATGCGGTAGCCCAGGCGCGCGCCGATGGAGCGCGCCGTGAGGACGTTGTCCGTGTAGCCGATGAGCGCGATCCCGAGCGCGGTCGGCAGCAGCGCCCTGAAATCGGAGAGCGCGAGGGAGGGGACAGAGAAGGCAGGGAGGCCCGAAGGCACCTCGCCGACGACCCTCACTCCGCGCGCCGGCAGGTCGAACGCGACCGAGGCGAGGGTCGCGAGCGCCACCGCCAGCAGCGCGCCCGGCAGCTTGGGAGCGAGCCGGCGCAGGGCGAGCATGAGCGCGAGCGAGCCCGCGAACAGGGCCAGGGTGAGCAGGTGAGTCTGCCCGATCTTCTGAGGCAGATCGAAGAAGCGCGGAAAGAAGCCGTCTCCGGCGATCGGCACGCCCAGGGCCTTGCCGAGCTGGCTCGAAAGCAGCGTGAGGCCGACTCCGCTGATGTAGCCCACGAGCACGGGCTTGCTGAGCAGCTCTGCCAGGAAGCCCATGCGCAGCACGGCAGCGGCGAGGCAAAGGGCCCCGACGAGCACCGCCAGGGTCGCCATGAGGCCCGCGTAGCGCGCTGGATCGCCGCCGGCGATCCAGCCGACTCCGGTCGCCGCGAGCACGGCGGTGCCCGGCTCGGGACCGACCCCGAGGTGTCGAGACGTGCCCAAGATCGCGTACACGACCAGCCCGAGGAGCGCGGCGTAATACCCCGTGATCGGCGGCATGCCGGCGAGCTCGGCGTACGCCATCCCCTGCGGGACGAGCATCGCGCCGACCGTGAGCCCCGCGAGCAAGTCGCTCGGGAGCCACGCTCGATCGTAGCCGCGGAGGACCGCGATGCCCGGCAGGAGACGCACGTCCGTGCGGCTCGGGTAGCCCCGGGCATCGGGGCCGTCAACTCGCGGTGCGGCTCAGCGCTCGACCGGGAGACCCGCCTCGCTCCACCCGATCATGCCCCCGGCCAGGTTGATCACGTCCTTGAAGCCGACGCTCGCGAGGTACGCAGCAGCGCGCCCCGACCTCGCCCCCGATCGGCAGACGATGACCAGCCGATGTTCGTGGCTCCAGCCCCGGGCCGCGCGCTCGAGCCCAGCGAGCGGGACGAGCTCCGAGCCCGGGACATGCCCGAGCTCTCCGGTGAACTCGTAGGGCTCTCGCACATCGATGAACCGTGCGCGCCCGCGCTCAGCGGCGACCTCGAGCGGAGACTGGTCGCGGTAGTGCCCCGGCCTCACCGCTTGAGCGGCGCTCACAGCGTGCCCCCGTCGTCGGCTGTCGGGCGACCCAGGTTCAGCGGCGTCGCCAGGTAGCGGTGCCCGTTGGCGCGAGGCTTCGGCAGGTGGCCCGCGTCGATGTTCACCTGGACGCTCGGGTAGAGCAGGCGCGGCGCGGCGAGCGTCGCGTCGCGGCTCTTCCTGAAGGACACGAAGGTCTCGCGCGTCGTCGACGCGCGTAGCTGGACATTGGCCTCCTTCGAGCGACCAATCGTCGTCTCCCACATCAGCTCGCGCCCGCCGGGCTGGTAGTCGTGGCCGACGAAGACGCGCGTGGAGTCGGGGAGCGCGTAGAGCTTGCGCACCGAGTCGTAGAGCGCCTCGGCGGAGCCCTTCGGGAAGTCGCAGCGTCCCGTGCCGTAGTCCTCCATGAAGAGGGCGTCGCCGGTGAAGAGGGCGTCGCCCACCTGGTAGGTGACGCAGGCCGGCGTATGTCCGGGGGTGGTGATCGTGCGGACCTTCAGCGAGCCTGCGGCGAGCTCTTCGCCGTCCTTCACGAGGACGTCGAACTGGGAGCCATCGGTCGCGAGCTCCTCGAGGTCGAACACTCCCTTGAAGGTCTCCTGAACCTCCTTGATGTGCTCGCCGATCACGACCTTGGCCTCGAAGCGCCGCTTGAGGTGCTGGGCGCCCGTCAGGTGGTCGGCGTGCGCGTGCGTCTCGAGCACGTAGTGCAGGCGCAGCTTCTCGTCGCGCAGAAACATCGCGAGCTTCTCGAGCGAGTCGGTCTTCGTCTTGGACCTTGTAGGTCGCGGGATCGAAGAAGGTCTTGATGTCCATGGTGGCTCTCGTCCTGGTTGGGTCTCGAGCTGGCCATTGCACGCCGCGTACCAACCGCTCGTGCGCGGTGGTGCCCTGCTTTCTGCGGTGCTGCGCGGACCCTGAAACGTTTCAGGAAACGTTTCAGGGTCGGCTCGCACGTTTCACCCGGTTTCGCCGCCGCTACGGCACATAGCCTTGTCGCGCGGCGCCGCCGCGACCGGTCCCCCACAGCACGCAGTTCGTGCGCGACCCGGGCACGTCCCAGATCTGGACTCCGCCGAGGCCGGCGCCCTCGGTGTCCTTGAGCGAGAGCACGAGCTCGAGCTGACCATCTCCGTCGAGATCTGCGATCGAAGGCGGTGCCATCGAGCCGCGAGCGAAGAGCGGGATGCGGTGCAGCTCGTTGCCGCCGCCATCGAGCACCACCAGATGCGTGGGGGCGTCGGCGACGCCTTGATCGCCCGATGTGTAGGTGGCGAACATCACCTCCGGCGCTCCGTCGTCGTTGAGATCCACGATCAGGGGCTCGCTGGCGCCGATGAAGGCGCCGCCTCCGCCGAAGCCGTACGACCAGAAGACCTCACCGGTCGAGCGCAGCGCGTGCATGCGGCCGTCGTGGGCCGGCACGACGATCTCGAGGCCGGGCACGCCGTCGAGATCTGCGACGGCGGGGCTCGGCTGGGTCGGGACGATGTTGTGGCCGAGGTCGCCCTCGGGAGCCGGGCCGGGGAGGTCCTTCGGAGACTCCCAGCCGGCGGGGCGCGTCATGTCGTGGTTCAGCACCCAGACCGTGAAGCCCTGGTTCGCCGTGCTGTCGGAGTGCTCGTGGTCACCGACCAGGACGATCTCGTGGTCGCCGTCCGCGTCGACGTCGGCCACGACAGGGGGCGAATACGTGAACTCGCTCCGATCTCCCGAGCCCCAGCCCTGCTGCGAGAGCGCGAGGTCGTGGTAGGCCTCGACGCTGGTGATGACCCGATCGGTGAAGCTCTCGTGCGTCGGGAGCGGTGTACCGTCCCCGCGGAACACGCCGAAGCCGATCGCGTCGTACGACGAGACGACCTCGAGCACCCCGTCGCCGTCCAGATCGCCGGCGCCAATGTTCTGGTTGTAGCCCCCAAAGTCCCAGCACGGCTCCGCCGGCTCGGGCGGGTCGCAGCTCGGCTGCACCTGGGGCCAGCCGGGCATCATCTCTCCGTCCAGCCCGAAGACCGCCGTGGCGGGGCCCTGGTTGGTGTGGTTCGCGAGGATCTCGGCTTGGCCGTCGCCGGTGACGTCGGCGACGGCGATCGACCGCACCTCGTCTCCGCCCCCGAAATGGACCGGCCAGCCGGTCAACAGCTCGCCCGTGTGATCGTAGACCGCGATGTTCATGCCGAGGCTCCCGTCGGCGTCGCTGCCCACGGCGATCTCGACGTCCCCGTCGCCGTCGAGGTCGCCCGCCGCGGCCGAGGCCCACATGCGAGTGTCGCCGTGCTCGGGGGATGACGAGGCGCTGTGGCCCCACGCCGTCTGCCATAGCGGTGAACCGTCAGCCCGGTAGGCGTAGAGGACCGAATGCCGCGCGGCGACGATCTCGAGCGAGCCGTCGCCCTCGAGGTCCACGAGCGTCGGCGAAGCGAGCCACCCCTCGTCCCAGCTGCCGGTCAGCGTGGCGCGCAGGGTGGGCGCCTGCACAGGGCCGTGCTCGCCTGGCGCAGCCTCGCACGAGGGCGGTGGGGGAGTGACGCTCCCGCCACCGGTACCCGGTCCAGCGCCCGTCCCGCCGCCGCCGGCGCCGCCGTTGCCGACCGTCGCTGCGGCGTCGCCGCAGGCGGCAGTGGCGATGACCGAGAGCAGCGCGAAGGTCAGCCGGGTGGGTCGCATGCGCCGAGCGTACCTCGGCGCGTGCGCTCCGAATCACCTGTTTGCGCCGACGACGGGTGCGTCTGCGCCGCCGCCGTCCGTGGTCTCGAACGGGAGCTGCTCGAGCACGAGCCCCACCTCGCCGTCGATGACCAGGAGATCCTCCAGGTCGTCCCCGTTGAAGTCGGAGGTGATTGCGCCCTTCGTGTTGAACAGGCCCGCTGAAGACCGCCACTCGAGCGAGGTCGCGTCCGGGGCGAGCGAGTAGATCGAGTCGGTCGATACGATCACGATCTCGCCGTGCATCTTGACCACGCTGACGGGGACGATGAAGAGGTCCGACAAGTCGATGAGCGCTGCGGTGTAGCTCTCGTCGGGCCCGCTCAAGAAGGTGACGAGCACCCCCGCCGAGCCCTCGTAGGTCGGCATCGGGTCGTCCCCGGGGCCACCGTCGTAGCCGGCGCTCGCCTCCAGGTCGAACCTGGCCACCGCGACGAAGTCGACGTAGTCGTCATCGTTGAGCAGGGCGCTCACCATGGTGAGCGACGGGCTCCCGGTGGCCCCTTCGGGGCGCGCCAGGGGGCGAGCCTCTCGCGCGACCTCGATCAGCGTCGCGCCATCCGGGGTGTCCATACGCTCGTGAGACAGGAGGATGAACGACCAGGACACGTCGTCTTGCCCATCGAGATCCGCCGCCGACACGATGGCCAAGCGGTCTCCCGTGTTCATGAGCAGTGAAGGTGCGTCTCGGATGTGCTCGGGCGGGAGCGGGACGATGACCCGATCGTCGTCGAGGATCTCGGCCTCCCCGGTGGTCGGCAGCAGGTACGCTCGTGAGTCGACGCCATCGGCCGTCCCTCCGAACGCGACGACGTCGACGGTGGTCGTCCCGATCGTGGCGTCGTCGCTCTCGACGAGCGTCGTCGTGGCGACCGAGTCGACCTGGAACTTCGAATCGGTCCCCTCGACGATGGTGTAAGGGGCGAACAAGGCGCGCCTCGAGTTCCCGACCAAGAACGCGATCTCGGCCTCCTCCGAGCTCGCCTCGTCCTTACACTTGGTCCACACGATGGCGTCGCCGAACCCGTCCTGGAAATCGCCATCGACGAGGAAGCGGTCCGCGGTGATCTGCGCGATGGGCGGAAGCGCGGCGATCGCCTCGTAGTCCGACGGGAAGGCGCCGCTGCGCCCGTACGCCACGAGCAAGTCGTCCACCTCGTCGCAGCCTCTGAGCTCGCCTGACTCGATCCCCGTGGGCGCCGCTCCCACGAAGAGGTCGTCGGCGCCATCGCCGTCGAAATCGACGACGCCCAATCGGGTCGGGACCCCGAAGCCCTCGAGCTCGTAGTGGACGAGCGGCAGGAAGTCGCCGCCGAGGAGCACCTGGACGCGACCGCCCACGACGGACACGAAGTCCGAGAGCCCATCGGCGTTGACGTCGGCCGTCGCGAGCGGCCCGCTCCGGCTCCACGGCACCCGGTCGTACGACGAGCGGACGTCGACGTCCGTGCCCGAGGGGAAGGGGCCCTTTGAGACATAGACGTATTGGCCGACGACGAGGTCAGGGGAGCCGTCCCCGTTGGCGTCTCCGATGGCCCAGGCGTCGTCGGCCAGCACGGTCCCGAGCCCCGTCAGGGCCCTTCGCAGAGTGGTGACAGGCGGCCACGCGAAGTATCCATTCCCCGAGGGGGACCCTTCGAGCACCTGAAGCGCCAGCCCCATCGTCGAAGGGGATTGCACCAGCACCGCCAGGTCGAGCGCGCCGTTGCCATCGAGGTCCACGAAGGCGGGCTGGGCCGCCACCGTGTCGGACATCATGGACGGGCCCGCGAGCGTCAGCGGGTAGCTCTCGGTCGGGGCGCTGGGAGGGAACGACCCGTACCCCGCCCGCGGCACGTAGTCCAAGCTCGTCCGTCCGGTCGCCGTGCGCACCCAATGTTCGACCGTCGACGCGAAATGGGGCTTGGTATCGACCCCCAGACACTGATCGCCGAGGCACAGCTCGGGCCCATTGGAGCCTTGGACCATGGCCCCGAGCAGCGACAGGTCGAGGTTCTCTCCGATGTCGCCGGCGAGCCAGACGGGTAGGGGGAAGAGGCCGAGGGTCTGATCGGGCAGCTTGGCGGTGTACACCTTCAGGCTCAGCTCCCCTTCGCGGCTCAGCATCACCGAGAACCCGGGCTCGGTCGGGAACACGACGTCGGTGAGGCCGTCGCCGGACAGATCGCCAAGCAAGGCCGACTTGCCAATGGGAAAGCTCGCGAACGTGGTCCCGACGCCGTCGAGCGACGTGAGGACGAACTGTCCTCCCGCGTTGTCAGGCCCCAGGCCGCGAAGCAACAGGCCGATCTCGTCCGTCCCGTCGGCGTCGATGTCGCCGATCTGCGGCTGTTCGCCAGGGAGGTTGTAGGCCTTGGCAGCCTCAAAGGTGAGCGAGGGCTTGCGACAGCGCCCGTCGAGGCTCTTCACGTAGCTGTCGGGGCAGCTCTCGTTCTCGGACGTCCACACATATTTGCACTCGTGATCGCTGCCGGGGTCGCCGCAAGTGAACGGCGAGCCCTCGGGCAGGCCGTCGCAGTCCTCCCCCTCGGACGTCTCGGTGACGTGGTTTCCGCACGCCTGAAGCGGGATGGTCTCCAGCGTCGCGCACGCGCTCGCCACGGACATGGACGCGCCGAGCGAGAGCGCCGTCAGCGCTCTCGTCCAGCCGGATCGACGGCACCTCAATAGCGGAGCGACCATGTGCCTCCCACCTCCCAACCCTCGCCGAGCGGCGCCACGATCGGCGACAGAGACCAGCGCGGCCCGGCGCCGCGCTCGGGGGCCAGCCGCGTCATCCCCTCGACGTCGGACGGCGCGTCCGATGGCTTCTTTTCCGTTCCTTGCTCACCGTCAGCGTCGCTCGGGGGCTGCTTCGGCCCCGGGCTATCGAACAAGAACAGCCCGCCGCCGATCACGAGCGCGAGCCCCCCGACGCCTCCCACGACCACGCCCAGGGCGCGGAACTGGTCCCGCTCGGTGGACGCCTCCTCGTATTCGGCTGCCTCGTCGGGAGAAATGGTGAAGGCCTGACGCTTGCGATCGATGTCCTGCGCGTCGGCCTGCCGAAAGAACGAGGTTCCGAGGATCACGCCGCCGCCGATCGCCGTCACCCCGCCTGCGATCATCATCCCGATCGCGGCGTCGCGCTGGCGCGTGGTCTTGAGGTCGAACGTCAAATTCTCGTTGGCTCCGGGCGCGACCTCGAGCGGACGCGCCTCGCTTTGATGACCTGACTTGGCGACGGAGATGAAATGCTTGCCGCTGCGCATGGATAGCGCCGTGGACTCGCCCATGTCGCGCCCGTCGAGGAAGATCGTCGCTCCCTCGGCCTCGATGTGGATCTTCGCCGGCTGCTCCTCGAGGTCGTAGGTCTCGGGCGTGATCTGCCCTTCTTGCGCGGTGATGGCGAACTCTTTGGTGATGTAGCCGGGGGCCTCGACCCGCACGGTGTGACGGGTTGGCGTGACCTCCATCATGACCTGCGGGGGGGCGGGCGGAGAGCCGTCGATCGAGATCATCGCGCCGGGCGTCGTGGAGTCGATCGCGAGCTGCGTCTTCCTCACCACCGGCCCAACCGTCCCCGCGGTGGATGCCGCGGTCGTCGGAGCGCCGCCGAGCGCCTCGAGGCCCTTGATCGCGTCGGCGCGTCGGGCTCCGGTCTTCACCTCGCCCAGGTACGCCCGATAAAGCTCGATCGCCGCATCTTTGTCGGCCGCCGCGCCCGCCTCTGTGAAGCGCTTCTTATGGGCCTGGGCCAGCGAGAACAAGATGCTCGGTCGACCGCTCAGCGAATACGCCTGCTGAAACGCCTGAACGGCGGCGGTGAAGTCACCCTGCTCGTAGGCGCGCCCGCCGGCGTCGAAGACCGCCTTGGCCTTCGCGATGTCCTCGGGCGTAGGCTTCGTCGGGACAGGAGGGATCGCGCTCGGCTTCGCCGCCGCCGGCGCGGTCGGGGCGGGCGCGGGAGCGGAGGCGCTCGGCGGCGCGCTCGGTGCTGGCGGCCAAGGCTTGGGCGGCTGGGCTGGCTTGGGCTGGGCGGCGGCCACCCCGTGGATCGCCAAGAGGGCGAAGCCGGCGAGCATGAGCCCATGCCCGCGTGCGCCGAGAAGTGTGCCAGGGATGCGCAATCAGAACTCTCCGTGCTCGGGCCGCGTGCGGGGCGCGACCTTCAGGGTGATGGCCTCCAAGACGTCGTCGGAGGGCGTGACCGTGAGCTTGTGCGGGAGATACCCGTTCTTCTTGAGGAGCAGCTCGATCTTCTCCGCGCCTCTCGGCAGCGTCAGCGGGTCGCCCGCGTTCCCCAGCTTGTCCTTGCCTCGCCACACCTCGGCCCCTTCCGGAAGCGTCTTGATCACGAGCTTCACCTCTTTGCTCGGCGCGATCGGCTGCGCCGAGGTCGCCTCGGCCACGGTCGGCGTCACCGTCGGGCCGGCGGGGGCCGGCGCGGTGGGCTCTGTCGGTGCCGCGCTGACCTCGGTCGAGGCCGCGGCAGCTGGCGAGCTCGCGGAGGGCGCGTCTTGTCTCGCCGCGAGCGCTGCCACGACGACCCCGACGACCGCGAACGCCCCGCCCGCGACGCCCAGGGTCGCCCACGACACCTTCTTCTTCGAAGGCACGAGGCTCGGGTCGCGGATCGTCTCCGACGCGACGAGCGTATCGCTCGACTCGAGCTGGGCGATCGTCTTGTCGCCGAGCGAGCCGGGGGTCCTCGCGGGGTGCAGGGAAGGGCCCGGCTTCGACAGCGGATCGAGCTTGAGCGGGGTCGCGGACGAGAGATCGACGAGGCCCGCCGCCGCGGCTGCTCGCGCGAGGTCGTCGACCGCGTCGACGACGGACTTCGGGCGGCGCTCCGGATCTTTGTCGAGCATCTTCAGGATGGGCGCATCCAGCGGCGCGAGGCTCGGCTCGACCGAGCTCGGTCGGGGCGGTGGCGTGTTGAGGTGCTGGACCATGATGCTCATCACGGTCTCTCCGTCGAACGGCACACGACCCGACAGCAGCTGATAGACCATCACGCCGAACGAGTAGACGTCCGAGCGCGGGTCGATGTCCTTGCCGTGGACCTGCTCGGGCGACATGTAGAGCGGGGTGCCCATCGGGACGCCGGGCCGCGTCACGCTGGCACTCTCGCTGCCCGGCGTCGCGAGCTTCGCGATCCCGAAGTCGAGCAGCTTGGGGATCACCTGGTGATCTTCGTCGAACGTGAGGAAGATGTTCTCCGGCTTGATGTCGCGGTGCGTGATCCCCGCGGCGTGCGCGGCGCCGAGGGCGCGCGCGACCGGGCGCAGGATCGGGAGCGCCTCCCCGATCGTCAGCCTGCGCCTCGCGTGAAGGGCGCGGTCGAGCGGCTGCCCCTCGAGCAGCTCCATCACGAAGTACTGCCGGCCGTCGTCGAGCTTTCCGAAGCTGAAGATGTCGATGATGTTCTTGTGCCGGATCTGGTTGACCGCGCGCGCCTCGGAGATGAACCGCGTCACCACCTCGGGGTTCGCGGACAGCTCGCGCTTGAGCACCTTGATGGCCGCGCTCTTGCCGATCACCGGGTGGATCGCGCGGTACACCGTGCCGAACCCACCTTGGCCGAGCAGCTCGGTGATCTCGTACTCGCCGATGGGCGAGCCGGGCTTGAGGCGCGAGCCGTCTTCGTCGTCGACACCGGCCGGCATCCGTCGAGGTTAACAAGCCCGGCGCGGGCCGTCCTCATGTCGATCGGTGAGCGGAGAGGTTGCGGCGGGGCCAGCTCCAGTCGAGCATCCACCCGCTATGCCTCAGCGTTCAGCCCCTGCCTTCTTCGCAGCGTTCCTGCTCGTTGCTTGCGGTGACACCGAAGCGACCACGGGCGGCGGGGGCGCCGGCACCGGCGGTGACGTGGGGTCGGGCGGTGAGCCCGGGAGCGGCGGCGGAGGGCAGGGTGAAGGGGGAACGGTCGCTGCAGGCGGCGCTCCCAGCGGCGGAGGCGGCACCGCCTCGACGGGGGGCGGCGGCGAGGGGGGAGGCGGCACGGTGATCGGCTGCCTCACCGACGTTGCTGCGGGGCACCACGAGGTCACGTGCGACGGCGGCATCGCCTACGACGTCGAGATCCCGAGCGCGTGCGTGCAGGGTGGCTGCGGTCTGATCGTGGACCTCCACGGCTACACGATGACCGGTGACTCCGAGGACGAGAACACCGGGATGCGCGCGCTGGGGCAGGCGAACGGTTACGTCGTCGTGCAGCCCACCGCACCGAAGGACAACCTGCAGCAGCCGAGCTGGGACCAAGCCACGCACGTGCCGCTCGTCTACGCGTTCCTCTCGGATCTTGCGGGCTCGCTCGACATCGACCCGGCGCGCATCCACGCGATGGGCTTCTCGCAGGGCGGCGGGATGACGCTGCGGCTGCTGTGCACCCACGCCGATTTCTTCGCGTCGGGCGCTCCGATCGGCGCGCTCGAGGGCTGCGAGTTGAAGGGGCGAACGCGCCGAGCGAAGAGGTCGACATCCTCCAAGTCCACGGACACACCGACGCGGTCGTGAGCTTCGACGCGGTCGCCATCCCGCAGCGGGACGCGATCCTGGGCGGCTTCTCCTTCGGCGCGCCGTCGATCATCGAACAGGACGCTGGGCACACCGCGACCCGCTGGCTGACGCCGAGCGCGACGGTCTTCGAGTTTTGGGAGCACGACTACGAGACCTCGGCGACCGTCGTCTTCGTGGGGCTCGACGGTCACTGCGTCCCGGGGGGCGATGACTTCGACGGCCTGCCAGCCGGCTACTCCTGCGAGGACGTCGGGACGTTCGTGTTCGGCGAGCTGGCGATGCTGTTCTTCCTTGCGCACCCGAAGGGGTGAGGTCAGGCTGCGACCCCGTGGATTTGTTGAGCGGCTTGTGAAATAGTGCCGCCGTTCGAGCCCAGAATATGAGCGAAATCTCGAAGAGCCCCAAGAAGTCTGCCTCGCCCGCGAAGAGCATGCGCGGCGAAGAGCTGAAGGTCCGTCACGCACCGTCCGTTTCCAGCGGTGCGTCGAGCACGTGGTCGCCCGGCGCGGTCGCGATCGTCATCGCCGCCGGCTTCGGCCTCGGCGGTCTCGGCGGGTACCTGATGGGTCACCCCGCCGACGCGGTGACAGCCTCGAAGGACTCGTCGTCCGCCTCGGCGGCGGCGCCGCAAGGCAAGGCCGCCGCCCCGGGCGGCAACCAGCAGCAGGTTCAGGGTCAGAAGGGGCAGCCTCCGGCGGCTCCGCCGCAACCTGGCGCGTACATCCCTCTCGCGGCGTGGACGCCGAAGGAGGGGCCCGACAACGCCAAGGTCACGATCATAGAATTTAGCGACTTCCAATGACCGCACTGCGCGAGGGTCGGTCCGACTCTCAAGGAAGTTGCGAAGGCGTACGAGGGCCAGGTCGCCGTGCACTTGCGGCACTTCCCTCTCCCGTCCCATGGCAGGGCGGAGCCCGCGTCGCGGGCGACCCAGGCGGCGCAGCGCCAGGGTAAGGGTCTGGAGATGGCGGACAAGATCTTCGCCAACATGAAGGCGCTGACGGACGACGATCTCGTCAAGTACGCGACGGAGCTCGGCCTCGACGTCGAGAAGTTCAAGACCGACTTCGCCAGCCCGGAGGTCAAGGACGAGGTAGCCAAGGACGCCCAGGCGGGTCGTTCCGCGGGTGTTCGAGGCACGCCGTCGATCTTCGTGAACGGCAAGCGGTTCACCGGCCAGCGCACCCTCGACGGGTTCAAGCCGGTCATCGAAGAGGAGATCGCCGCGGCCGACGCCCTCATGAAGGGTGGCACCTCGGCAGACAAGGTCTACGAGGCGCGCTCGAAGGCCAACGCCGGCGCCAAGTAGGATCGCCTCTCGGCTCTGTTGAACGCCCGTGGGCCGCATGGCCTGCGGGCGTTCGCGCATGCTCTGCGCCACCTCGAGCCCAGCGCTGGGCGTGGGCCTGGAGCGCGAAGCTCGGCGGACCTCGAACGGCTCGAGGAACGCTTCCTGCAAGCTACGACGGCCGTGCCAGCACGACGCGTCGCCGCGCCGCTCATGGGCCTGCTCGGGGTGATGGTTGCGGCGTGTGGCGACAGCGCCCCGCCCGGGACCGGAGGTGGAGCGGACGGCGGTGGAGGCTCGCAGATCGAGCTGCCGCCCCCCCTCGACCCCATCGAGCCGGTCGCGCCGACCGACACCGAGAGGTTCCGCGCCTCGGGCGCCTGCAACCAGTGCCACCTCGCCAATGACGGCGTGCTCATGCGCGACCCGACCACGGGGGAAGACCTGTCGCCCGGCGGACAGTGGCGGGCCTCGATGATGGCGCTCGCCGCTCGCGACCCCTTCTACCTCGCGGTGTTGAGTGAGCAGCTGGAGCTCTCCGACGACGTCGAGGCCGTCGAGGCGATCTGCATCCGGTGCCACGCGCCGGCCGGGTCGGAGGAGGCCAGCGAAGCAGGCGTGCACCTCGGTCTCGAGGAGCTGCTGGCGGGCGACAGCGCCGCCGCGAACCTCGGCCGTGACGGCGTGACCTGCTCGCTCTGCCATCAGATCTCCGAGAGCAACCTGGGCGAGATCGAGAGCTTCACGGGAGGGTTCGAGGTCGGCTTCGGGCGCCAGATGTTCGGTCCGCACGAGGGGCCGCGCACCGACCCGATGCAGTTCTTCGTCGAGTACACGCCGACCTACTCCGAGCACATCAACTCGAGCGAGCTGTGCGCGACCTGCCACACGGTGATCATCCCCGTCGTGGAGGGCGGTGAGCATGTCGGCGACTTCGTCGAGCAGGCGCCCTACTTCGAATGGCTCAACTCGTCCCTCGGCTCGACCCCGTGCAGGACGTGCCACCTGCCGGTGGTCGACGCGACCGGCGCGGCCCTCGCCACTCCGATCGCGACCTACCCCGAAGCCCTGCCGACCCGCGAGCCCTTCGGGGTCCACTCATTCGAAGGCGCGAACGCGTACATGCTGACCATGCTCTCAGAGAACGTGGAGTGGACGGGCGCCGACGTCAGCGCTGGCGAGCTCCAGGCGGCCGCAGCTCGCAGCCTTCGGCACCTCGAGACCGCGGCGACGCTCGACGTGAGCGCCAGCTCGACGGCAGGGGGGCACGAGGTCGCCGTGCTCGTCGAGAACCAGACGGCGCACAAGCTGCCGACCGGGTACCCGGGGCGGCGCCTGTGGCTCCACGTGATCGCCAAGGACTCGGCGGGCTCCACGGTGTTCGAATCCGGAGGGTGGAACGAGCGCGGAGAGATCGTGGACGGTGGCGGTGAGTCGATGGAGCCGGGCGCCGCGATGTTCCCGCATGTCGACGAGGTGACCAGCGAAGCGCAGGTCGCGCTGTGGGAGTCGGTGCCAGGGGACTGGGCGGGAGAGCCGACGTACGTCCCCCTCGCTGCCGTCGCGTACGTGAAGGACAACCGCATCCTGCCGAGCGGCTGGGAGGACGATGGCCCCTACACCGACTGGACCCATCCCGTGGGCACGTCGAGCGACGTCTCGTTCGGGCCCGGGCGGGATCAGGTCCGCTTCACCGTCCCGTCCTCGAGCGCGACGGTCGTCGTGGAGCTCGTCTATCAGACGATGCCGCCGGGCCAACGCGACCACCTCGCTCGCGTCGCCACGCCGGCGGCGGTGCGCTTCACCCAGATGGCCGAGGGCGTGTCGCCCGAGCCCCTCGTGATCGCGCGGGTCGAGCAGCCGCTCTGAGCGCTCGCGGCGTACCCGCACGTCACGTTGCTCGCCTCTGCTTCGTGGGTAAGCCTTCTGGCATGAGCTCCGTCGTTCTCCGGATCGTCGTCGTGGTCGCGTTCGCGCTCGCGCTGCAGAGCCTCTGCTCTCCCGCGCTCGGCCACGCCGCGGACGCGTCGGCCCTCGAGAGCCGCTTGATGGCTCCGTGCTGCTGGGAGCAAACCCTCGATGTGCACCAATCGCCGCTCGCCGAGCAGCTCCGCGCAGAGATCCGCGCGAGGCTCGCTGCCGGCGAGACCGAGGCGGCCATCGAGGCGGACCTCATCGCTCGCTACGGCGAGCGAGTGAGCGCGCTGCGCGATCCGGGCGTTCTCGGCGGGGCGATGCTGGCCATCGGGGCTCTCGGGCTCGCCGCGATCCTTGCGCTCGCCTTCGCGATCCGGCGCTGGACCCGCAAGGGTGCAGAGCGGGCTCGCGAGGCGTCGCCCGCCCCGCACAAGGCCCGAGACGCAGAGGACGATCGCCTCGACGACGAGCTCGCGGCGATGTGAGCGCTCCACACAAACCGACCGCAGCGACCGGTCGTGCATGGACACCTGGCGCCGAATCGGGCAAACGCGCTCGCGACCCAAGGAGACCTCCATGCTCGGTGCACTCACCCGCCGTACGTCGATCGTCGTTTGCCGCGTGCAGCAGCACCAGCGAGAACGTCTCGGAGCCGACGGCCACCGCCGTCCCCACGATGACCAGCGACGCGCCGCCGCAGACCCCGACGGCGACCGCGACCGCGACGACGGCCGCGCCCCCCGCGCCCGCGCCGAAGCTCGACCTCGAGGCGGCCGTGAAGAAATACGTCGACGAGTCGGCCGCCGCCTGGGCCGGCAAGGACGCGCCGAAGCTGACCGCCCTGTACGCCGCCGACGGCGCCATGGTGATGCACGGGCCGAGGGGCACGCACGAGGCGAAGCCCGCGGACGCCGAGAAGCAGCTCGCTGGCTATTTCGCGGCGTTCCCTGACGCGAAGGTCACCTACACGCGCGTCGTCGCCCAAGGCAGCATGGCGGTCGCCGAGTGGGTCTTCACCGGGACGCACAAAGCAGACTTCATGGGCCAGAAGGCCACCAACAAGAAGACCGGTTACAAGGGAGTGAGCGTCGTGGTCTTCAGCAACGACGGCAAGGTGAAGCGCGACACCGCGTACTTCGACGCCGGCACCATGATGGGGCAGCTGGGCTTGGGACCGAAGGGCCAGCCGGTGCGGCCGGTCGAGGCCACGCCGACGGTGCCCGCCGTGATGATGATCTCGAAGGCGTCGGACGCTCCGGCCTCAGACGCCGCCTTCAGGGCGTGGCTCTCGGCGAACGAGAAGGGGGACGCGAAGGCTGTGCTCGCGCTCGCGGCGGACGACGTCGTGATCTCGAGCCAATACATGCCGGCCGACACGAAATCGAAGAAGGCGCTCGAGAAGGAGCTCGCTGAAGCGATGAAGGCCTTCGTGGATCAGAAGAACACGATCGCCGGCTGCGTCGCCGTGGCCGATCTGGTCGCGTGTGAGTACACCTGGCAAGCGACCTGGAAGGGCCCGGCGATGGGCATGAAGCCGACGGGCAAGACCGGCAGCGTGCACTCGCTCGAGGTGGGGCAGTTCAAGGACGGCAAGCTGGTCCGCGCCGTCGGCTACGCCAACGGCGCCGAGTTCGCCGCGTCGTTCGGGCTGATGGATGACAAGGCGAAGCCGGGAGCGGAGGCGAAGAAGCCCGAGGCCGCGAAGCCCGAAGCCGCGCAGCCCGACGCGACGAAGCCCGAGGCGAAGAAGCCCTGACGCCCGCTCAAGCACCGTAGATCGCGTCGCGTACTGCGGCGGCCACGGTGCCTGCGGCGATGCGCGCCTGCTCGAAATCGGGTCGGGCGCGCAGCGGCTCGAGCAGCGTACACCGCTCGAGCCACGCGAGGTCCGACAGGCCCGCGGCGATCGCTCGCGCCAACACGGCGCTCGCGCGGCCCTCATCGCCCAAGAGCAACCACACCTCACAGCTGATCTGGGCCGCGAACGCCTCGCGGCGCGGCGTCCCCTGGGCGCCGGTGAGGAACGCTCCGAACGCGGGGCGCTCGAACGGTGAATGGCCGGTCGCGATGGTGTCGAACAGCTCGCGGGCCAGCGCGATCGGCCCCGTCGCGTCGGCCGGCATGTTCGCCAAGCACCTCGCGGCGGTCTCGACCTCTCGGCGCCACATCGCGAACCTCGCTCGCTCGAGCCAGTTGCCTGCCTCGTGGCCCATCGGCGCGGAGCGCACGAGCGCGTCGACCTCGTCCCACCGCCCGAGCAGCGCCAGGCCGCGAGACAGGTCGAGGCGCACGAGGTGCTGCTGCGGCTCGAGGCGCAGAGTCCATGACAGGCGCTCGACGGCGGGCTCGAGCACGTTGGCCTCCACCATCACTCGACCGAGGAGCCAGCTCGCCTCCGCTAGCGACGGCGCGCGCTCGAGCGCAGCTCGCACGTATCGGACGGCCCCGACCGGGTCGGCGCGCTGCAGGCAGAGCGACGCCAGGGCGAGCTTCACCTCTGGCGAGTCGGGAGCGACCGCGGCTGCGGCGAGCGCCGCGCGCTCGGCGACGTCAACGCCCTCGCCTGTGAAGAATGAGCGACGCACCGAGGCGAGCGCGTACCCGCTGAGGAGCAGCGGGTCGCTCGGCGCCAGCTGCAGCGCCTGCTCGAACAGGCCGACGGCGCGCGCTGCGCCTGCTTGCCAGAACGAGTGGTACGCCTGGCGTGCGCGCAGAAACAGGTCGGTCACCGCGGGGTCGCGCCCGTCTCCGGGAGCCCCCGGGGGCCGCGCCGCGGAGAGCGCGTCTGCTACGCCGCGAGCGATGTCCTCGGCGACGCGGAACAGCTCACCGACATCGCCGGAGATCGCGCGGCTCCAGATTCTCACCCGGTCGGCGGCGCTCCACGCGCGCATCGCGACCGTCAGGGTGTCGCCCGCGCGGGCGAGCGTCCCCTCGATGACGACCTGCGCATCGAGCACCTGGCCCGCGCTGGTCGGGTCGCTGTTCGAGTCGTCCAGGAGCGAGCTCATGCCGCGAGGTCGGACGCAGAGCGAGCTCGCCGACGAGAGCGCGTCGATGATCGCCTCTTGAAGCCCGAGGCACACGTGGCCGTCGCCGATCGGTTCGCGAGATCGCAGCGGCAGCACGGCGACCGTCTTCACCTCGCGACCCGCGGAGCCGAGCGCGCGGGGCGCGTCTGCCGCGCTCCACGGGCGCTCTGGCGCCAGGGACGGCGCGGGCGCTCGCCCCTTCGGGAGCGCGCACTGCAGCGCCTCCCCGACCTCGGGCACGCTGGCGTACCGCGCCCTCGGGTCTCTCGCTAGACAGCGCAGCACCACGGCCGCGAGCGGGTCCGGGATATCGGGCACCAGCTCGCGCGGATCGAGCGCGTCGACGTGGAGCCTGGCTGCGGAGATCAACATGTCCGACTCGCCGCGCCACGGCAGCTCGCCCGTCAGCAGCTCGAACAGGATGACGCCGAGCGAGAAGATGTCCGCCGCGGTGCCCGCGGGGGCCTGCCGGGCGATGGCCTCCGGCGCCATGTACACCGGCGTCCCGACGATGGCGCCTCTCGCCGTCGCGACGAGGCTCGGGCCGTGGAGGGTGCGCGCGATGCCGAAGTCGGTGATCACCACCCGACCATCCGCGGAGAGGATGATGTTGTCGGGCTTGAGGTCTCGATGCACGACGCCAGCCGCGTGCGCGGCGGCGAGGCCTGCACACAGCTCCTCTCCGATCCAGCGGACCTCCTCTGACGAGAGGGGGCCCGCGGCGAGCCGGCTGCCGAGCGACACGCCCTCGATCAGCTCCATCGTCAAGAACCGAACCCCGTCGGCCTCTCCGAGGTCGAACACGCGCGCGACGTTCCTGTGCGTCACTCGTCGCGCGAGCTTCACCTCCTGCCGGAAGCGATCGGTGATCTCGGGTCGCGCCAGGAGCTCGCGCTTGATGAGCTTGAGGGCGATGCTGTCCTCGAGCTCGCGATCGAACGCCTTGTAGACGTTGCCCATCCCCCCGGCGCCGAGCAGGCCGCGGATCTCGTACCGGCCCGCGATGACCCACGGACCGTCGACGGGCGTCAGCTGCGCCGCAACCTCGGGATCCGTGACCGTGACGTCGTCGAGGTCGTCCGACAACGGCTCAGCGCTCGAGGCGGATGTCGCCGGTCGTAGGCGGCGGCGGCGGCGGCGGCGTCTTCGCGGTCCCCGGGACCTTCTTCGGCCCCGACTTGCCGGGGCCTCTCTTGTCAGGCTTGTCGGGCTCGTCCTCGGGGCTCGAGGAGGTCGCGGCGACCGCCGACGGGCTCGTCGACTCTTTCCTCTCGAGCGCGACCTGCAGGGTCAGATCGGACGACATCGAGGGGACCTTCACCGACTTTGGCTCGTAGCCGTCGAGCCACGCGACGAGCTCTCGCGGGCTCGCCCCGGCGGCGGTGGTGATGGCGAGCGGAGCCTGCCCGAGGACCTTCTCGCCGTCGCGGATGGTGGCGCCGGCGGGGGTCGTCTCGAGACGCAGGGTGACCTCGTGGGTCGCCTCGGCGGAGGTGCTCGGCGCAGCGGAGCTGGCGCTCGACGTCGACCAAGGCTTGACGACCAGGAGCGCGAGCAAGACCCCGACCGCGCCAGCACCGCCGAGGAGCATGTACGTCTTTCGGCTCGCAGGGATCGGCGGCGGCACCGCCACCGACTGGACCGAGACCCCCGTCGACATCGGGCCGGGGGCGACGCCCGTGATGACCTTGTTCCCGGTGGCGAACGACAGCGAGCCCGACCCGGTGCCGGCGCCGGAGCCGCTGCCTGGACCGCGGAGCGACGCGGGGCCGGTCTCGACGGTGGCCGCGTTCTCGATCATGGGCAGCGCCTGGATCTGCTCTGGCGCGAGCTTGAGCTGCTCTTCCACGATCGCGGCGACCTTTTGCCGATCGTTCGCGAAGTGAGCCGAGATCAAGGCACCGAGCTCACGGACCCCGGCCTTGTCGCCGAGCTCGTCGGCCATGGACTCGAGCTCCCGCGCGAGGTCGGCGGCGCTCGAGAAGCGGTCGTCGGGGCGCTCGGCGAGCGCTCGGTCGATGATCGCGGCGAGGCGCGGGTGGACGTCCGGGGAGGCCTGAGCCGCTCGCGGGATCTCCCCCGTGATGAGCTTCTGGAGGATGGTGAGCTGCTGCTCGCCCCGGTGCATGCGGTGCCCGGCAGCGATCTCCCACAGCATCACGCCGACCGCGAACAGGTCGGCGCGACGGTCGACCTTGCTGCCTCGAGCCTGCTCGGGGGCCATGTACGCGGCCTTGCCCTTGAGGATGCCCGGGCGCGTCTCGGTCGACGAGTTGAGGGCCTTCGCGATGCCGAAGTCGACGACTTTGACCTGGCCGTTGTAGGTCACGAAGATGTTGTGCGGGCTCACGTCGCGGTGCACGACGTGGAGCGGCGAGCCGTCGAAGTCACGCAGCTCGTGGGCGTAGTGCAGGCCGTGCAGGGCCTCGGCCACCGCGCGCAGCTGCATCCCCAGGGAGAGCTTGCCCTTCAGCCGGTTGAAGATCCGGTTGTAGGTCTGGCCCTCGAGGTACTCCATCGCAATGAAGTAGTGGCCGTTGTCCTGGCCGATCTCGTTGGTCTGGACGATGTTCGGGTGGTTGAGGCGGGCCGCGAGCCTCGCCTCGTCGAGGAACATCGTGATGAGGTCGGGGTCTTCGGCCAGCTCGCCGTGGATCTCCTTCAGGACCACGAGCTTGTTGAACCCGGCCGGGCCTTGGGCGAGCGCGAGGTACACCTTGGCCATGCCGCCCTGGCCGAGCTCCGCCAGGAGCCGGTACTTGCCAAGCATCGGGGTCGCCTGCATCGCGCTGCCCATAGTGTACACGAAGCGTCCTTTTTCGCCTCGCTTGTGAAAGAATCGTCGCCCTGTCGGCGCGCGGGTGCGCGCCCAAACGCCCAAGGGGTAAAGATGACCGCTCGAAGCGGCTACACCCGCAGCGCCAGGCAGCCGATGGCCTCCATCCTGGTCGCGCTGCTCCTCGCCCTCGCCTGCCTGCTGCCTGCCCGCGCCGTCCGAGCCGACGGCAACGCCGACGAGGCCGATCTACATTTCCAGATCGGTGCGGAGCTGTACGCCAAGGAAGACTATCGGGGCGCCCTCGAGCATTTCCTGCTGTCGAACCGGCTCGTCCCCAACAAGAACGTCGTCTTCAACATCGGGCGTACGTTCGAGAAGCTGGCGGGGCGGGCGACCAGCACCGACACGGCGACCAAGTACTTCTCGGATGCCTACCGGTACTACACCGACGCGCGAGAGTCCGAGACCGACGAGAAGGTGAAGGGGGAGCTCGACAAGGCGCTCGAGCGCATCGGCGCGAACGTGAGCGTGCTCTCCGTCGAGACCACCCCGCCGGGCGCGACCGTCTACATCGATCGCAAGGACCTCGGGTCGCGCGGCAAGTCCCCTCGTCCCCTGGCGCTCCCGCCCGGGAAGTACAAGGTCATCGTCGAGAAGGACGGCTTCGAGGCCGCCGTGGTCGAGGGGGTCGAGGCGAAGAAGGGCGAGAAGACCAAGGTCACCCTGGCGCTCAAGGAGATCCTCGGGAGCGTCAAGGTCGACGTCGAAGGGGCGCCCACGGCCAAGGTCCACATCCAAGACGAAGGCGCCCCTGCCGTCTGCGACGCTCCGTGCACGTTCACCGTCCGTCCGGGGACCTACCTGCTCTACTTCTCGAACCCCGGGTTCATGGCGGTGCCCCGCCAGATCGTGGTCGAGCCGAACGGCTTGGTCACCACCATCGCGCGGCTGTCGCCCCAGTCAGGCACGTTGTACGTCGACGCCGACGAGCGCGGCGCGCGCATCGAGGTCGACGGCAAGTTCGGCGGGATCACGCCCGGGCTCGTCCAGAACGTGGGCGTCGGCAAGCGCGTCGTCAGCGTCACCCTGCGCGGCTACGCGGCGATCGAGCGCGTCGTGGAGGTCAAGCCCAACCAGCAGACCGACCTGGTCGGTCTGAGGCTCGAGCCGCTGCGCGAGGTCCAGGCCGTGTCGAGGTTGACGGAGGCCATCGAGGACGCCCCGAGCTCTCTGTCCATCATCGACGGACGTGAGCTGCGGGCGTTCGGCTATCCGACCATCGCGGAGGCGCTGCGCGGCGTTCGCGGCTTCTATGTCTCGAACGATCGCGCGTACGTGTCTGCCGGCGCGCGCGGCATCGGTGAGCCGGGCGACTACGGCAACCGCCTCCTCGTCCTGTCGGACGGCGCGGTCCTCAACGACGACCTCTTGAACAGCTCGTACATCGGCTCCGATGGACGCAACGACCTGGGCGACGTGGAGCGCATCGAGATCGTCCGCGGCCCAGGCTCGCTGCTCTACGGTACGGGCGCGTTCAGCGGCGTCGTCAACTTGGTCCCGCGCTACCGCGACAACCCGTCGAGCGTCTTCGTGAGCGGCGGCACCTACGACAACGGCGTTGCGCGCGCGCGCGGCGGCTTCCACTACAACTTCTCCAAGGACGCCGGGATGTGGGCCAGCGTCTCGGCCTCCCGCTCAGACGGCCTCACGGAGACGACCGACGTGAGCGGCTCCTCGCAGACCGCCCAGAGCGTCGACAAATTCGAGGCGGTCGGCACCGCGGGCAGCGTGTTCTGGAAGGACCTGTCGGCGCAGTGGTTCTACCACCGCAAGCAGCAACAAATCCCGACCGGGGCGGCCGCCACCGTGATCGGCGACGACCGCTCGCACTACTTCGACGAGCGCGCGATGGGCGAGGTGCGCTGGGAGCCACGCTTCAACGAGTACGTGCAGCTGTACCTACGCGCTCACGCCAACCACTACCACTTCAATGGTCTGTACGTCGTGCCAGGGGGCGACCCACCCCTCGGGGAGGACCTGTACGGCTCGTGGTTCGGCGGTGAGGCGCGCGTCGTCATCAACCCGCTCAAGCAGCTGCGCATCGTGGCGGGCGGAGAGGTGCAGCACCACCCGTTCACGGCCTTGAAGGGCACGGAGCTCGAGGCCGACCTCGAGACCCCGACCGAGGACGGCGTCTACCTCGACGAGGAGAGCTCGTTCACGTTCGGCGCGCCCTACGCGTTGCTCGAGGCCTCCCCGCTCGAGTGGCTGCGCGTCTCGGCCGGCATCCGCTTCGACATCTACACGACGTTCGGAGCCATCGCGATCCCGCGCGGCGCGGTCATCTTCAAGCCCACCAAGGGCGGCGCGCTCAAGCTGATGGGCGGCCGCGCGTTCCGCGCTCCCAGCATCTACGAGCAGTTCTACAACGACGGCGGCTTCTCGCAGGCCAAGGCCACCGACCCCGAGCGCGGGCTCGCGCTGCAGCCGGAGTCGATCGTCTCGGGCGAGGTGGAGTACTCCCAGCGCTTCCTCGAGGACTGGGTCGCGCTCGGCGCGGTGCACTCGAGCTTCGTGGAGCGCATCATCAACACGGTCGAGGACGAGTCCGGCCCCGGCGTCGATCGCTACGCCAACAGCGACGTACCCGCCTTCACGCTGGGTGGAGAGGTCGAGCTCAGGCGAGAGTGGCGCCAGGGCTGGATGCTCGCGGCCTATTACGGCTACCAGCGCGCGCAGTACCTCAACCCGACCGACCCTGCCCTGCAGGACAACCCGCGGCTGATCAACGCACCCCAGCACCTCGCCGGGGCCAAGGCTGTGGTCCCGATCGTCGACGAGGTCGCGTCGATCGGCGCGCGCGCGACGCTCGAGGCGCCGCGCCGCATCAGCCTCGAGAGCGACGAGGTGACCGAGCCGGCGGCGGTGGTCGATCTCACCCTGAGCGGCTTCGCGGCTCGCTATGGCATCCGGTACACCGTCGGCATCTACAACCTGTTCGGGTGGGAGTACCTCGCCCCGGCGGCCGAGGCCTACGGCACCAACCGCAACCTGCAGAACGGTCGCACGTTCCTCGCCGAGATCTCCCTCATCTACCCCCCGCAGTAATTTCGGGGGTCATCGTCCCCCGCGCGGCACCAGGGCGTCGACGAAGCGCTTCGTCGCGCGGCCCTGGTGCCGACCCTCTCGCAGGTAGAGGCGCGGCGTGAAGGTGTGGGCCCAGCCACCTTCGAACTTGAGGATCGCCAGGGCGCGCGACTTGAGGTCCCGCCGGGCGAGGTGCTCCGGGAGCCAGCCGAAGCCGATCCCGGCGAGGATGGCGTCCTTCTTCGCGACGAAGTCATTGAGCAGCGCGGTCGAGCGGGCCTCGAGCTGGGCGGTCGGCAGCTCGAGGCGGGGGTCTGAGCCGTGCACCGTGAGCAACAGGTGGGCGCCGAGATCGCTGGCGCAGAGCGGCCCTTTGACCTTCGTGAGAGGGTGCTTGGTGTGCGCGACGAGCAGCGCGCGGACCGGGGGCAGGGCGTGCGAAACCAGCGAGGCGTCGCGCGGGGTCAGCACCGAGAGCATGAGGTCCGCGCGTTGGCGCGCGAACGCCTCCTCGACTCCGCCCAGGAACTCGGCGGAGACATGCACGCGCGTCGGCGCGCGCTCGGCGGCGAGGTCTCCGACGACGCGCAGGATCGGCTCGGCGGGCAGGATGCCATCGAAGACCACCCCCAGGCGCGGCTCCCAGCCGGAGCGCATCTCCTGGCACGCGGCGACCAGATCTCGCTCGGCTGCGAGCAAGCGGCGGCAGTGGTCGAGCACGCGCTCCCCTGCGGGCGTGAGCTTGAGCCGATACGCCGACCGATCCAACAGCTCGAGCTCCGTCTGCGCCTCGAGCGAGCGCAGCGCGTGGAGCACGGCGGTGTGACCCTTGTGCAGCGCGGCCGCCGCCCGCTGCAGCGTCCCGGCCGTGGCGAGGGCGTCGAGCGCTCGGGCGTGGTCCAGGGTCACATGGATAGGACTGTCGACCACATGAACAATGATATGCAAAACATTGTTCTGTTCGTACATGTGTCGTCGCGGCATCGTCGGCGGCGATGGACATCCCGTATGTCAGGGGCAGGGTCGCGCTCCAAGCTCATGTCGGCCTCCCCGAGGGGACCGTCGAGGAGGAGTACGCGCGCAACGGGTTCTTCGGCCGGTACGCGCACCTCTACCGGAAGAACGCCCCCGTCGGCTGGTCGCGCATCGAGGGGCCGCTCAAGCCCCGCGCCTATGACTTGAGGAGGCTGCCCGCCGTGCCGGGGTACCTCGGAGGCCGGCGCTCGATCCTCGAGAACGCGGACGTACGCCTGCACCTCGCGACGGTGACCGAGCCGATGCCGTACCTCTTCCGCAACGCCGACGCGGACGAGCTGCTGTTCGTGCACGAGGGAGCCGGCCGCTTCGAGTCGGACTTCGGCGCCCTCGCGTACCGGCCCGGCGACTACCTCCTCGTCCCGCGCGGCACGGCGCACCGCCTCGCGCCCAGCTCCCCGACGACCTTGCT
Source organism: Polyangiaceae bacterium (assembly GCA_016719945.1). Lineage (GTDB taxonomy): Bacteria > Myxococcota_A > Polyangia > Polyangiales > Polyangiaceae > Xiheicaenibacterium. The sequence continues at coordinate 313,024 of JADJYE010000041.1, forward strand.
CGTCGTCGAGGCGTTCTCGGAGGTGAGCTTCCCCGACCGCGGGATGTTGGGTCAGCACGCGCTGTTCGACCCGGCCGTGGTGAAGGTGCCGTCCCCCGACGAGCCGTCGACGCTGCCCGCGCTGCCCGGAGGAGAGTTCGAGCTCAAGATTCAGCGAGAGGGGGAGCTGACCAGCGTGTTCTACCCGTTCTGCCCGCTCGACGTCGTGGGCTGGAAGGGCACGCTCGCGGTGCAGCAGCTCAACGTCGCGGACATCCGCCCGGTGAGCTCGGATCGGTATCACCTGCCGCCGTCCGCCCACTCGACGTTCGTGATGCACAACGCGGTCGTCTGCACGTTCTTGCCGCGCCCTCTGGAGAACGGCGACCCCAGCGCGCTGAAGGTGCCCTTCTATCACTCGAACATCGATTTCGACGAGGTGCTCTTCTACCACGCGGGGGAGTTCTTCAGCCGCGCCGGGATCAGCCCGGGGATGCTCACGTTCCACCCGCAAGGCATCCACCATGGGCCGCAGCGGGCCGCCGAGGCGCGCGCGAGGAGCGCCACGCGGACCAACGAGATCGCCGTGATGCTCGACACCAAGAGGCCGCTCCGCGCCGGCAAGGACGCCGCCCCCGCGGAGCTCGCCGACTACTGGAAGAGCTGGCGCACGACCGAGGAGACCCAAGGCCGATGAGCACGCTGCCCACCGTGAACCCTGCCGGCCTCGACGGCATCGACTTCGTCGAGTTCGCCTCGCCCGACCCCCAGAGGCTGCACCGCCTGTTCCTCACCTTCGGGTTCTCGCGGACGATGCGGCACGCGTCGCGGCCGATCGAGCTCTACGAGCAGGGGGACATCCGGCTGCTCTTGAACCGCGACGCGGCGGGCCACGCGCCCGCGTTCCGTGCGTTGCATGGCCCGTCGATCCCCTCGATGGGCTGGCGTGTGCGCGACGCCAAGGTGGCGATGAAGGCCTGTGTCGAGCGCGGCGGGACGCCCGGCTCAGGCGGCCTCACCGACACAGCGATCGTCGGCATCGGCGGCAGCCTCCTCCAGCTGGTCGACGGCGCCGACGACCCGCGCCGCTGGGAGCGGCTCGGCTTCATCCCGCTGGACAACCCCACGCTGGTCCCCGACAAGGGCTTCGTCGCCATCGATCACCTCACCAACAACGTCGAGCGCGGCACGATGCAGCGCTGGGCGTCGTTCTACAAAGACGTGTTCGGGTTCAGCGAGGTCCGGTACTTCGATATCCGCGGCGTGAAGACCGGGCTCACCTCCTACGCCTTGCGCTCGCCGTGCGGGAAGTTCTGCATTCCCATCAACGAGGCCGACGAGGCGAAGAGCCAGATCAACGAGTACCTGGAGGAGTACCGCGGGCCGGGGATCCAGCACCTCGCGTTCCTCACGCGCGACATCCTCACGTCGCTCCGCGCGATGGACGGCGGGGGCATCGAGACGCTCGACATCGACGCGGACTACTACGCCTCTGTGTTCGATCGGGTGCCCAATGTCACGGAGGATCACGGAGAGATCGAGGCGCGCAATGTGCTCGTCGACGGCGACGAGCGCGGCTACCTGCTCCAGATCTTCACCAAGAACCTGGTCGGCCCGATCTTCATCGAGATCATTCAGCGCAAGAACCACGACTCCTTCGGGGAAGGGAACTTCGGCGCCCTCTTCCGGTCGATCGAGCGCGACCAAGCGAAGCGCGGGGTGTTCGAGTCCACGTAGTCCCCTGGAACCACGGATGCTTGAAGAATTCGGACCGCCCCTGACGGGGCGAGGGCGGCCCGAATTCCCTGCAACGCGTTGGTTTGTTCCGAAGGGGACTCGTCATTGTCTGCGTGGAAACCCCGTTTCCACGGGACTAGCTCGCGGCTCGGATCGGTGTAGTGTCCGCCCCGCCATGGCCATCGCCACCTTCGATCCGAGCCTCTGGGAGCCCGTCTCGGGCTTCTCGTTCACCGACATCACCTACCACCGCGCGAAGGGCGAGCAGACGGTCCGCGTCGCCTTCAATCGCCCAGAGGTGCGCAACGCGTTCCGGCCGCACACGGTGGACGAGCTGTTCGCGGCGCTCGACCACGCGCGGCAATGGAGCAGCGTCGGCACGGTGCTGCTCACGGGCAACGGTCCGTCGCCCAAGGACGGCGGCTGGGCCTTCTGCTCGGGGGGCGATCAGCGCATCCGCGGCAAGGCGGGCTACCAATACGAGGGGGCCGAGGGCGTCGACCTGGCTCGGCTCGGCCGGCTCCACATCCTCGAGGTGCAGCGCCTGATTCGGTTCATGCCGAAGGTCGTCATCGCGGTGGTGAATGGCTGGGCGGTCGGCGGGGGCCACAGCCTCCACGTGGTCTGCGATCTGACGCTGGCGAGCGCCGAGCACGCGAAGTTCAAGCAGACCGACGCAGACGTGGCGAGCTTCGACGGCGGCTTTGGGTCGGCGTATCTCGCGCGCCAGGTCGGCCAGAAGCGGGCGCGAGAGATCTTCTTCCTCGGGCGCACCTACTCCGCGCAGGAGGCCTTCGACATGGGGATGGCGAACGCGGTGGTGCCCCACGCAGAGCTCGAGATGGTGGCGCTCGAGTGGGCGCGCGAGATCAACGCGAAGAGCCCCACCGCGCAGCGCATGTTGAAGTTCGCGTTCAACCTGATCGACGACGGGCTGGTGGGGCAGCAGGTGTTCGCCGGCGAGGCGACGCGGCTCGCGTACGGCACGGAGGAGGCCGAGGAGGGCAGGGACGCGTTCCTCGAGAAGCGCCCGCAGGACTACTCCAAGTTTCCGCGGTATTACTGAGCGCTCGTCTCAGCGCGCCGTTGCAGCCGCCGGGGTGCCAGCCTCGCCCGCCTCGGCCTGGGCGCAGGTCGTGTACGCGAGCCAGGTCGACAGCGCGATCAGCACGAGCCCGAGGTTGAGCCAGATGGGGAGGCGCGGCGCTTCGTCGTCCATGACGAGTGACCCAAGCAAGGCGCTTGCCAGCCAGAAATGCCCGCGATCTCGCGGGCACGGCCTCGGTCGCGCAGCGCGTCGCGCGGGGACGATCTCAGCGCGACGCTCCGCTGCGCGAGGGGCTGCGCAGCTGAGCGCTGCGCCTCACGCGCCAGCCGGCGCCCAGACGATCGCGAGCTGTGCGACGTCGAGGTCGGTCTTCTTCGGCAGCATCCGGATCGACTCGATGGCGCTGGCCTGGCGGCCCGCGGCCTCGTAGAGGGCGCGCAGCTCGGCGTCGCGCTCGGCTTGGGCCTGGGCGAGCTCCCCGCGCGCCTTGAACGCGGCCTCGGCGGCGCGCTGCTGTCCCGCCTCTGCGCGGTCGCGCGCGCGGCTCAGCTTGCCGCCCGCGCGGCGCCCGAGGGCGAGGCCGACCAGGGCCGCGCCGAGGTCGCTGGGCGCGCTGGTCGCGGCGTGGTGTGCGTGCGCCAGCGCGCGATCGCGGCCCTCTGCCTTGGCACCCAGCTTGGCGAAGCGAGCGGACCATTTCGCGTCGAGCTTCACGTGTTCCTCGCGGGCGCGCCGCTCCGCCTCGGCCGCGCAGCGGGCGGCGAAGGCCTCGCGCGGCTCAGCCTCTTGCCGCCAGAGCTTGAGCCCGCGGTGGACGTCGACCACGAGGCCATAGCTCACCGCGACGTGATCACGGACGGCCCGCTCGACGGCCTGCACGCCGCGCTTCGTCGAGAGCTCTCGAGGCAACGGCGCGAAGCTCTTGCCCGGCGGCGCCTCGCCCGACAAGACGCTCGGGTCGACGAACACGGCGGCGCCGCGCTCGAGCTTGCCGGCCGCGTCGAGCGGCGCGAGCAGCGTCGCCCGCCGGGAGAGCGTGAGCGAGAGCTTCGGGTCCGAGACGTGGATCACGACGGTCGCCGCGATCTGAGGCGCCAGCAGCGCGGCCGGCGAGGGGGAGCGCAAGAAGCAGCTCTCCCAGCCGGCGGGCGGCGCCGGCGGGCCGGAAGAGAGAGCGCGCGTTTGGGCTTGGGTCGAGGGCGCGACCCTCACCACCGTGCCCGAGGGAGTGGAGCCGCTGGGGGGTTGGGCCGCATCACCCGGCGAAACCGGGGCAACCTGAGCTGGCGGCGCCGAGCCCAAGGCACGCGAAAGCCTCGTCAGCTCGCGCCGGGTCATGGGGCCGCGCAGCCACGACATCGCCCCCCGCACCTCGATCAGGGTACACGACGGCCGCTGGTGCACGTCGCGCGTGAAGAACGTGCGCCCGGGCAGGGCCTTCAAGATCGACGCGAGGGCGGCGGGCTCCAGGCCGGCGAGCCCGCCGTCGGAGCCGGACAGCCCCTCCACGACGCGCTCGCGATCGGCGTCGGTCTGCAGGCGGCCGACCATCCAGACCCCGGCGTTGGAGAGCGCCTTGTAGTCCAGGTCCATCGGGTTCTGCGTCGCGAGGACGACGCCGACCCCGAACGCACGCGCCTGCTTCATCAACGTGAGCAGCGGCTTCTTGGTCGGTGGATTGGCGGGGTGCGGCGGCAAGAACCCGAACACCTCGTCGAACACGACGAGCGCCCGCAACGACGAGGTGCCCGAGAGGCCGCGGACATAGGCGACGAGCTCGTCGAGCAAGAGGCCCAGCACGAGCTGGCGCTCTTCGTCGTCGAGGTGCGCGACGCTGAACAGCGTGAGCGGGGTGCGGGCAGGGGTCGCGCCCGCGCGCGGCGGCTCGAGCCAGGCCTTGACGTCGAGCGGGGCGCCCTTGAGCCAAGTGCCGAGCTTGGGTGAGGCGAGCAAGGCGTTGAGCCGCTGGGCCAGCGCCTGCCGCTCGCGCGGGGGCAAGAACTGCTCGAAGCTCATCACGCCGACGCGGTCGATGGGCGGCTCGAGCAGGTCGTTCAAGAGCTCCTCGAGCCGCGCGCTCCTTTCGGCTTCGAGACGGCGGAGCGCGAGCGTCGACAGCACGACGTGCTCGCGGCTGCGCGGGTCGCCGTCTGCGCCAGCGAGGCGCAAGACGAGCGAGATCGCAGAGGAGAGTTGGTCGTGAGCGGCCTCCGGGTCGTCGTCCCACAGCGGCGAGCGCGTCGACAGCGACGACAGGACATCGAGCGGCTCGCCGATGCTGGCTCCGGGCGTGACGAGGCGCGCGGCCGTGCCCTCTCTCAGCGCGCGCACTTGCTCGGGGCCGAGCCCCCACGTCGCGAGCTGAGCGCGCCAGCGTGTGGCCGTCTCGGAGGCGAGCTCGTCGACCGAGCGCCCGGCGCGCGCGGCGGCCTCGGGATCGACCCACGGCGCGAACGAGGGGCCGTCGAGCTCCGGGAACGTGAGCAGCAGGTTCGGCAGGTCGCCCTTGATGTCGACCGCGAGCACGGGCACCCCCGCGCGGAGCGCCTCCTCGATCATCACGATCGACAGGCCTGTCTTGCCACTGCCCGTCATGCCCAGGATCACCCCGTGGGTGACGAGGTGGTGGGTGGGCAGGGCGATCGGGGTGTGGCTGGCGGGCGCGCCGGGCACTCCCTCGAGGGGTGCTGCGCGCCCGATCGAAAGCTCTCTCATGGGGCTGCTCAGAACGGCGCCGTCACGTCCCAGAAGTCGCACTGTGCTTCGCGCAGGTGGTCGCCGGTCGAGAGGGTGAGGTCGAAGACGATGTGCGGGTCGGTCGCCTCGGCGTAGGCGAGCCACGCGAGCGAGCCGTCCCCATTGGGGTCGCCGCTGGCGAGCCTCGACCAATAGCCGCTCATCGCCCGGCCGAGCGTTAGCTCTTCGTCGGTCAGCGGTTGAGGCAAGAGCTGACCCGGCGTCATGAGGACGAACTTGATCTCGGCCGAGTGGAAGGCGCCCAGGTCTCCGAACAGCGAAATGGGGCCGTAGGTGAAATGGTAGAGGTAGGTGGGGTTGCCAGCGGACGACAGTGCCCGCGCGGCCCGGCGCGTGGGGCAGATGAAGCCGGCGTCGGAGAAGGCGGCCACGGCAGCAGTCTGGTAGCTGCCGTAGTCGGCGACCGGGTATTGCGCGAGGATGGCGTCGCCCTCGCCGGGGGCGGCCTGCTCGGCGAGGGCCAGGAAGCCGGCCTCATCCTCGACGGTCGAGCCGCCGAGCTGGAAGAACATGGTCGCCTCGTCGGCGTTGCTGCCCAGGATGACCGGCACGCTCACCGCGTCTCCTGCTTCGAGCATGTCCGACGGACGGCTCGGCAGCACCTCGCCGTCGATGACCGGGTACCAGCTGGTGCCGGCCGTGCCGACGCCGAAGCTCGGCGCCGGCAGGGCGGTGAGCAGCTCGGCCGGGCTCGCGTCGCGCAGGCACGCGAGGGGGTCGTCGGCGTCACACGCGACCGCGACGGCGAGCGCGTCGGCCGAGGCGAAGGCCTCGGCCTCCTCGACGACCAGATCACAGGGGCCGCTCTGGAGCACCGCGGCGTGGAAGAGGCCGGCGCTGCCAGGCGAGACCAGATGGTGGCAGACGCTCGCGCCGCCTGCGGACTCGCCGAAGATCGTCACCGAGCCAGGGTCGCCCCCGAACCCGGCGATGTTCGCCTGCACCCACTCGAGCGCGGCGCGCTGGTCTTCGAGGCCGTAGTTGCCCGACGACGGGTGCGCCGGGTCCTCGGCCTTGAGGTCGGGGTGTGCGAGGAAGCCGAGGGGGCCGAGGCGGTAGTTGAGGGTGACGACGACGTGGCCGGTCGCCTCCGACAGCGCCTGCCCGTCGTAGGCTGCGTCCCCGCCGCTGCCGAGCACGAAGCCTCCTCCGTGGATCCAGACCATGACGGGGCGCGCGGTCTCGGAGGGCTCCGCCGGCGACCAGACGTTGAGGGTGAGGCAATCTTCATCGGACCCGCCGACGAACCCGCCGTTCAACGGGCTGAGCTGGGGGCACATGGGGCCGCGCGAGATCACCTCGAGGGGCTCGGTCCAAGGCTGGACGGGCGCGGGGGGGCGGAATCGCAGGTCCCCGATCGGGGGTGCGGCGTAGGGCAGCCCGAGGAACACGCGCGTGGCGCCCGAGACGAAGCCTTCGACCGGGCCGCTGTCGGTCTCGATCGCGACAGGCGCCGAGCCGCCTTCCCCCCCGCCGCCACCGTCACCGCCGCCTCCCCCCGTCTGGGAGGTGTCGTCTCCACACGCGGAGACCAGGATCAGGGAGCAAGCGAGCCCGACGTGCTTCACCGACGACATGCGCGGCATCATAATCGACGCGGGGCAGTTGGCTCGCGAGCGCCCGAGTCGACGGGGGGGCGGCGCGAAGGTGCTCTCTGACGAGGCTGCGCGGCTTCTCGTCGATAAAATTTCACGAAGGCTTCGCTAGGCGCTTGCCTGGACCGCACGGAGGGAGTACCACCTCGTCACTCACTCACGTCTCCGCTACGACGACGCTCTCGCTTCCCTTGTGGATCGCTGGACTCGCTGCAAACGGCAATGACGAGAGGGAACGGAAGATGGCTTCCGTAACCCTCCTTCCGACCTCACGGCTGGTCGGATGGCAGGCTACTTTGACCGCGCCGAAAAGCGAGTACGCATCATGGGAAATCGTCTCTACGTCGGAAACCTCTCCTTTCACTCCAACCAGGACTCGCTCCGCAACGCCTTCGCCGAGTTCGGCGAGGTGAACGACGTCCACGTCGTCTCCGATCGCGAGACCGGCCAATCGCGCGGCTTCGGCTTCGTGACCATGGGCACCAATGAGGCGGCCCAGAACGCCATCCGCACGATGAACGGCGCGATGCTCGACGGTCGCGCGCTCAAGGTCAACGAGGCCGAAGAGCGTCAGAGCCGTGGTGGTGGTGGTGGTGGTGGTGGTGGTGGCGGCCGCAGCGGCGGCGGCAACCGCTGGTGATCGAGCTCGGCGGCGGCTGAGCAGCTCTCTGAGCTGCTCGACCCCTCCGATGTTCGTGAAGGCCCGGCTCCCTCGCGGAGCTGGGCTTTTTTGCGTTTGTCGCTCACCCCTAGATGCTCGACGCAGGAGCTCGCAGCGGACCCGCTCATGGAGGGGCGACTGGTCTTGCCCGCTATTTTTCTCCGCTCGAGACCCCGGAGACCTCGAGCGAAGCCCAGCTGACGACTACCCTTCACGGGTGCGCCAGCCCTCGACGATCTTCGCTTCCTTGGGGACGACCATCTTCGAGACGATGTCGCGCCTCGCGGAGCAGCACGCCGCCATCAACCTGGGGCAAGGCTTCCCCGACGAAGGCGGGCCCGCCGAGGTGGTGGAGCGGGCAGCGGCGTTCCTACGCGAGGGGAACAACCAATACCCGCCGCTCGCAGGGCTGCTGTCGTTGCGTGAGGCGATCGCTCGCCACGAGGAGCGCTGCTATGGGCTCGCCCGCGACCCGAGGACCGAGGTCGTCGTCACCTCGGGGGCGACCGAGGCCCTCGCGGCGTCGCTCCTCGCGCTCGTGCAGCCAGGCGACGAGGTGATCGTGTTCGAGCCGCTCTACGACTCCTACGTCCCGATGATCCTCCGGGCTGGCGGGGTGCCGGTCCCGATCCGGCTGCATGCTCCGGAGTTCTCGCTCGACGCAGGCGAGCTCGGCCGGAAGCTCTCCGACAAGACGCGCGTCATCCTGGTGAACGATCCCCAGAACCCAGCCGGAAAAGCGTGGATGGAGGCGGAGCTTCAGGCCGTCGCGTCGGCGGCGCTCGACGTCGACGCCATCGTGCTGTGCGACGAGGTCTACGAGCACCTGGTGTTCGACGGTCGTCGCCACACGCCGATCGCCGCGCTGCCCGAGATGGGCCCGCGGACCTTGAAGGTCGGCTCGGCCGGGAAGGTCTTCTCGATGACCGGCTGGAAGGTCGGCTGGGTCACCGGGCCCGCCGCGCTCTGCTCGGTCGTCGCGAAGGCTCACCAGTACCTCACGTTCACGACGCCGCCGAACCTCCAGGCGGGCGTCGCGTGGGGCCTCGATCACGCGAGCGGGTGGGTCGACGAGCTGAGGCGGAGCCTCGAGCACAAGCGCGACCATTTCGGCGCGGGGCTGCGCGCCGCGGGGGCGAAGGTCTTGCCGTCGGGAGGGACCTATTTCTTGAACGTCGATCTGGCGGGCACGTCGTGGGCCGGGCGTGACGCCGACTACTGCCGAGACCTCACCGAGCGCCGGGGCGTCGCGGCCATCCCTCTGTCGGCGTTCTACGTGTCCTCACCGCCCCGCGACGTCGTCCGCTTCTGCTTTGCGAAGAGGCGAGCGGTGCTCGACGCGGCGCGGCCTCGGGGGGCTCACGGCCCCCAGGGCTGTTGCCGCGCGCCCCGCCCCGGGCCCCCCCCCTGCGGCCCGGGCGCCGTCCGCCGGGGGTCGCCCCGGGAGGGCCGCTGGGGAACAGGTCGCCCGCGGGCACGCGGTTGGGGGGGGGCGGCGTCGAAGGCGTCCGTCCGCCGTCGCCGAACGCTTTACGGTGCTCGCGACGCGGCCGCTCACCGCCGCGCAGCTGGGCGAGCGGCTCTCGCTCCACCCGCGGAGCGTCCGCGACTTCCTCGACGCGCTGGTGTCAGTGCGGGTGCTGCACCGCGAGGGAGATGGTCCTGACGGGCTGTATTCGAACTCCCCCGAGGCGGCGATGTTCCTCGACAAGAACAGCCCCGCCTATCTCGGCGGCCTGCTCGAGATGGCGAACGCGCGGCTCTATCCCTTCTGGGGCAACCTCACCGCGGGCCTCAAGACCGGGGAGCCGCAGAACGAGGTCAAGGGGGGCAAGGGCAACCTGTTCGAGGCGCTGTACTCCGACGAGCAGCGGCTCGAGCAGTTCCTGCGCGCCATGCAGGGCGTGCAGATGGGCAACTTCATGATGCTCGCCGAGCGGCTCGACCTCTCGAAGTACAAGACGTTCTGCGACGTCGGCGGCGCGAACGCCACGCTCGCCAGCGTCGTCGCCAAGCGCCACCCTCATCTCACGTGCTCCTCGTTCGATCTGCCGCAGGTCGAGAAGGTCGCGAAGCGCCACGTCGAGGCGATGGGCGCGGGCGGCAAGGTCAGCGTCTTGAACGGCGACTTCTTCAAGGACCCGCTGCCGCAGGCCGACGTCATCACGATGGGCAACATCCTGCACGACTGGGACGAGGCGCAGAAGAAGGCGCTCATCAAGAAGGCCTACGACGCCGTGCGCCCGGGCGGCATGTTCATCGCCATCGAGGGCATCATCGACGACGCGCGCCGCAAGAACACGATGGGCCTGTTGATGTCACTCAACATGCTGATCGAGACGCCGGGCGGCTTCGACTACACCGCGAGCCAGTTCACCGGCTGGGCCAAGGAGGCGGGCTTCGCCACGACGGAGATCATGCCGCTCACCGGCCCGACGAGCGCGGCCATCGCGTACCGCTGAGAGCAGCGCGGTCCAGGGGGGTGTCCCCAGTTCGGCTCGGGGTTCGCCCGGCCCTCGCTCACGCTCGCAAGTGAAGGCCGGGCGAACCCCGAGCCTCACCCCGACCTATGTTCCACCCCCCTTGACTTGCTGGTCCGACCTCCGGTCGGACTAGCCCCTCGATGATCGCACGGCGTCAGCGACCTCGCCGGGCTCGTTCGGCGCCTTGTCGGTGACGCCCGACTCGACGTGCACCTTCTGAACGGTCGGCTCCCCGATCTGGACCGTGGCGTCCTCGGGGTGCGCCGAGCCGGCGGAGACGTGAACGCGGGGGGACGCGGGTGGCCACACGGCCTCCGTGAAGCGGCCCGCCCACTCGACCAACGCCTCCCGTAGCTCAGCCAGCGTGGGGCGGTGGTCGGGCTCTTGAGCGATCGACGCCATCAGGACCTGGCAGACCTCCGCAGGCAGATCGGGGCGCAGCTCGCCGAGCGGCCGCGGCGGCTGCTGGAGCTGGCGGATGGCCTGCTCGAACGGGCTCTTCGCGGCGTGCCCGTGGGGCGGCTCGCCCGCGAGCGCCACGTACGCCGTCACGCCGACGCTGTAGACGTCGGCGGGTGCGCCCGTGGGTCGGCCAAGGAGCGCCTCGGGGGACATATAGAGCGGCGTGCCGGCCACGCCCTCTCCGCTCAAGGAGGCGTGCCGCTCGCGGTCGATGAACTTCGCGATGCCGAAGTCGACGACCTTGACGATCTCCCCACGTGGGGTCGCCGCGAGCATGATGTTCGCCGGCTTCACGTCGCGGTGGAGGATGCCGATCCGGTGGGCCTCCTCGAGGACGTCGCAGACCGGCGCGATGATCTCTGCCGTGCGCCCGAGCTTGAGCCGGCGCTCGCGCTCGAGCAGCTCGGCGAGGGTGGAGCCGGCGAGCAGCTCCATGACCAGGAACGGGACGCCCTCCTCGGTCGTGTCGGCGTCGAGGACGACGACCGCGTTGGGGTGACGCACGAGCACGCTGGAGATCCCCTCCTGCTCGAAGCGGCGGCGCACCTTGGGAGCGCTCGCCAGGTGCGCGTGGAGCACCTTCACGGCCACGTCGTGATCCAGGAGCAGGTGCTTGGCGCGGTAGACGGCCCCGAAGCCGCCGCTGCCGAGCAGCGCGTCGAGGCGGTACTTCTTGCCGAGGGTGACGCCGACCCCGAGCGCAGGCGGCGCGTCGACGATGGCCTTCACCCCGCGGCTGGCGGCGTTCACGCTGTGCGCGGCGGTCGCTCGGCTTCGCAGCTGGGCGCGGATGCGCGCGAGCAGCACGTCGACGTCGATCGGCTTCGTGACGTAGTCGTTGGCCCCCGCCTCGAGCGCGCTGACCATCGAGTCGGAGTCGCTCTGCGCGGTCGCCATGATCACCGGCAGCGCGAGCTGCGAGAACGACGCGCGGATGCGCGCGAGGACCTCGAGGCCGCTCATCTCGGGCATCTGCAGGTCCAGGAGGACCACGTCGAAGGGGCGCGCGCCGACGGCGAGCAGCGCGGCGGGGCCGTCCGTCACCGCGACCACCTCACACCCTTTGCGCTCGAGCCGCCGCTTGAGGACGTCGAGGTTGACCTCGTTGTCGTCGACGATGAGCGCGCGGATCGGCTCGCTCACGCGGGGCCCCCGAGCAGCTCGTCGATGGTGCGCGAGAGGGCGGCGAAGTCGACCGGCTTCGTCTCGAAGGCGTCGCAGCCGGCCGCGAGCGCCGCGTCGCGATCGGAGGCCATCGCGTGCGCGGTCAGCGCGACGACCGGGATGGCCTTCGTGGCCGGGTCGGCCTTGAGTGTCCTGGTGGCGTCGCGGCCGTCGGCGTCGGGGAGGGACAGGTCCATGAGCACGAGATCCGGCTTCAGCGCTCTGCAGGCGGCGAGGCCTTCGCCCGCGGTCACCGCGAGGTGCACCTCGTGACCGGAGCGGACGAGGCGCCGAGACAACATGTCCCGGTTCATCTCGTTGTCTTCGACGATGAGGATGCGCGCCATGGCTATTCGAGGTGCGTCCGAAGGACCCGCGCGAGGTCGGCGCGATCGACGGGCTTGGTGACGTAGTCGCAAGCGCCCACGCTCATCGCCAGCGAGCGCTCGCCGAGCACGCTGACCACGATCACGGGGATGGCGCTCACCTCGGGCTCTGCCTTCAACGAGGACAGCACGCTCCAGCCGTCGACCTTCGGCATCACCACGTCGAGCGTGATGGCGCGTGGCTTGAGCGAGCGCGCGAGCTCGATGCCTTGCTGCCCGTCGCGCGCGAAGGCCACGGCGTAGCCTTCGTCGGCGAGGATGCGGCCGAGCAGCTCCCGCGCCGCCTCGTCGTCGTCGATGATGAGCACGAGCCCGCGGTGGCTCGGTGCCTCGGAGCCCGAAGCGCCCCGCTGCGGCGCGGGCGCCTCGCTGGCCGCCTCGCTCAGGGGCAGGTGCAGCGTGAACGTCGAGCCCGCCCCGGGCGCGGTCTTCACCTCGATGGCGCCTCCGAGCAGCTCCGCGAACCTCTGCGAGATGGCGAGGCCGAGGCCGGTGCCGCCATAGCGGCGGGCCGTGCTCGGCTCGGCCTGCCGGAAGGGCTGGAAGAGCTGCGCCTTCTGCTCTTCGGTCATCCCGATGCCCGTGTCGCGCACCGAGAAGCGCAGTCCCAGACGGTCTCGCGAGGCCTGCAGGGAGACCGTGCCCCCTTCCGTGAACTTGGCGGCGTTGCTGAGGAGATTGAAGAGCGTCTGCCGGACCTTCGTGACGTCGGTGCGGGCCACGCCCAGCTCGCCCGTCAGCTGGACGTCGAACGCGTTGCGGTTCTTCTCGACGATCGGGCGGACGGTGGCGACGACCTCGCGCACGAGCGCGTCGAGATCGACCTCCTCGAGGTAGAGGGCCATCTGGCCGGCTTCGATCTTCGACAGGTCGAGCACATCGTTGATCAGGGACAAGAGGTGCTTGCCCGCGACCTGGATCTTCCGGAGATCGTCGACGTCGCGCGCGCGGCCCGCGTCCTTCGCGTCCTCCTCGAGCATCTCGCTGTACCCGAGGATCGCGTTGAGCGGGGTGCGCAGCTCGTGGCTCATCTTCGCGAGGAACTGGCTCTTCGCGCGGCTCGCCTCGATGGCCTGATCGCGCGCGACCGACAGCTCGCGCGTGCGCTCGTCGACCAGGCGCTCGAGCTCGCGCTTCTGCGACTCGTGAAAGTCGTACAGCTCGCGGCTCTTCTGCTCGAGCAGGCGCTCGGCCTCCTTGCGGGCGAGCCGCTCGCGCTCCAGCGCGCGCTTGTAGACCTCCTCGGGGTTGGTCATGGCCTGGTGATGGTGAACCGCACGATCTCCCCGCTGCCGCCGGAGAGATCTTCCCGGGAGACATCGAGCGGCGCGCCGAAGTGCTTCCCGCAGCCGACGATCAGGCCAAACGCGAGGTCCGAGAGGCGGCGCGGGGACTGGTACGTGAGCTTCAGCTCCTTCGGGCTGGTGCGCTCCGCGTCGAAGCGGGGCAGCTCGGCGTCTGGGTAGAGCTTGCGGACCTCGACGTGGATGTAGGAGTCGACCTTCTCCAGGAAGTCGAGCGGGTCCGTGACCCCCGCGAAGAAGGCGGGATAGCCGACGACGAACCGCCCGAACAGGTGCTCGCCGAACATGTGGAGGAGCGCGGGCGCGGGGGAGCGCGAGATCTCCGCGAGCGCGGAGAGCAGGGCGAGCATCTCCTCGGGCGGGTACGTACCCACCGCGGTGTATTGGCCGCCGTGGCTCAACGCGGCGCGTTCAATCACCTCGTCGACCATGGTGAGGGAGAACCGATCCTCCACCATCTCCAGGAACTCGGTGAACACGACGCCTTTCATGCGAGGCCTCCCAATTGCCTCCCGAAGCGTAGCGCGAGGGTGTGCTCGTCCGGTACGGTCTTCGCTGGGAGGAGCATGAGCTTGGAGCCAATCACAATACGTCGCATGCGCTTCGAGTTTCCTGCCGAGCTCGATCCGGTCTTCATCGAGGGGGAGCCCGAGGAGTCCTACGTCAACGTCTCGATGTCTCTCCTCTTGCCGTACCTCGAGCCGTACCTGATCCGCACGATGACCGCCGCGAAGGCCAAGGTCACGGATCCCGTCCTGCGCGAGCAGCTCGAGGGCTTCATCGGCCAGGAGGGGCAGCACTACCGGGAGCACGCCAAGTTCAATGAGGCGCTCCGCGCGAAGGGCTTCACGTCGGTCGCGCCGCTCGAGCAGGCGCTCGAGGAGGACTATCGCCGCTTCGCGAAGACGAGGTCGCTGCGCTTCAACCTCGCGTACGCGGAGGGCTTCGAGGCGATGACGACGGCGATGGCGCTGGTCTTCGTCGGGCTCGACCGCTCCAAGTGGGACCCGCGCGCGCTCGACCTGTTCTCCTGGCACCTGATGGAGGAGCTCGAGCACCGCACGGTCGCCTTCGACGTCTATCACCACGTCGCGGGGGGCTACTTCTACCGCGTCGGCGTGGGGCTCTACGCGCAGGCGCACCTGATGCGGTTCCTCATCCGCGCGACCTTGGCGATGGTGGCCGACAGCTCCGAGCGGCTCGAGCAGCTGGGCGGGAAGAGGGCCCACAAGCAGCGGTGGAACGCCCTCAACCTGCGCGTGTTGCCCAGGCTCCTGCCCAAGGTGCTGCGAACCTACCTGCCTTGGTACCATCCGAGGGGCATCGAAATGCCCCCGGTCGTGAGGCAATGGCGAGAGCGGTTCACGCGCGAGGCGACCTCCACGAGGGGGTGTCCCTAGTACCCGTGTCGCCCACGCCGCTCGCCGAGAGCGACCTCCGATCGCCGAGGACCAGGTCGAGGTCGAGGTCGACAACCAAAATTTCGACTTGCGGCACCGATCTCGTGGGGGGCGGCCACGACCCTCGAGCCTGGTGAATCGTGGCTCGGGCTCGGAAGCTCGGCTTCGATCTCGGCCGCGGCTTCGACCTCGGTGAGCTCGCTGTGGGTCATCGGCCGGTCTCGCCGTCTTGCCTTCGCGTCAGCCCTGTCGCGCACGCTCCGCGCCCGAGCGGACCGGCGTGAGCGCGCGGTGGAGTGGGCGGCCGTGAGTGTCGACGACGGCGTGGAGCTTGGTCGAAACGCCGCCTCGAGAGCGTCCCAGAGCGTTGCATTCGAACCCCCCTTCCGCCCGACGCATCTTGGTGAGCGCGAACAACAGAATCGTCGAGGATTGAGCGGGTCTCGTCGACCTCTACCCGCAACTCCCGGAACATCGTGGCCCAGTGCCCTCGCCTCGACCCGTTCGTGAACCGGTTGTAGACCGACTTCCACGGACCGAACCGCTCCGGCAAATCGCGCCACGGCAAGCCCGTCCTTGCCGAGTACAACACCGCCTCGATGAAGAGCCTGTCACCCCGAGTCGCCTCGGGACCCGCCTTCCGCTTCGGCAGGACTCGTTGCACTCGGCGCCACTGGGCGTCCGTAAGCGCGCGTCGGCGCATCCCAATCTCTGATCATGCTCCACGCGGCGACACAATCCATCCGCGTAACCGATCGATTTGATCCAGCTGTCGCGCGCCACTACCAGGGACTCCCCTGACGATCTTTGAGGTCTTGCGCGCCCCGGCTCGAGCTATTCTTGAAACATGGGCCGAAGGACACGGACGGCCGTGCTCGCGATGGGGCTGGTCTTGGGGTGCGGGGACAGCTCGGAGGGCGCCGGCGCGAACGGTGCCGGCGGAGGTGGGAACGCGGGCCACGACCCGGGTGGTGGCGGAGGGCAAGGCGTCGGTGGGACAGCGGGCGCGGGGGGGGCAGACGCGTTCGTCGGCGTCGGACACATCGCCTTGAGCAAGCTCCCCTACCTTGAGGCGGGCGAGCCGATGTTGTTCGACGGCTTGAAAGCGAGCTTCTATGGCTCGCCCGAGGACGACACGGGATGCTCGGGGCTGCCCGCACCACCCGGATGTCACGTCCGCGTCTGCGAGCGCGAGGTGTCCTTCGAGCCAGCGGCGCCGGAGTACGTCGACGCAGGCACGTTGACGGTCACTGGAGGCGCGTTCCCAGTGGAGGCCGTGCAGCGGGCCAACGGGATGTACGAGGAGGAGTTCGATCAGCTGCTTTTCGAGGGAGGAGAGCAGCTCTTGATCGAGGTCGAGGGGAGCGGAGAGGTCCCGGCGTGCAGCGTGTCCCTCGTCGCGCAGTCAGGGGTGACCGTAAGCGCGCCCGATTTCGATGACCCCGCCCTCACCATCTCGCGCGATGAGCCGCTCAGGGTGACGTGGTCGGGCGGGGAGAACGGCGAGGTGTTCGCCATCTTGAGTCAGATCGTCATCGAGGGCGACATCCGGCGAAGTATCCAGCTCGATTGCGTCTTCGACGGGGAGGCGGGCACCGGAGAGCTGCCGGCGTCGCTGCTCTCCGAGCTTGCTCCTCCAGGCACCCAGGTCCAGAGCCAGGTGTTCGCCGTGGTCGGCATGTCCCTCGCGTCCTCGCTGGACTCGGCGCCGTGGCTTGTCAACGCCTCGACCCAGGTGACGGCGAGCACGCCGACGGGGGCGACCGCTGTCCGAGCCGACTTCACCGTCGAGTGACGTTGCCCTCAGTCGCCCGTGCCGAGTCGGGGGCGGTCGGCCGCCTTGCGCTCGACGTCCCGCACCTGGATCTCCTCGTCTGGCTCGACCCCCGAAGCAGCGCCGACGCCTCCGAACGAGGAGCTGACGCGCACCGTGAGGCGTCCGGTCTCCGCGGCCCGCGTGATCTTCGCCATGGCCCAGCGGCTCACGAACGGGGCCACCAGCTTGCGGGTCGGCGGGAACAACAAGAACAGGCCCAAGAGGTCGGAGAGCACGCCGGGGGTGGCTAGCAACACGCCGCCCACGAGCACCAGCACGCCGGAGACGAGCCCGTCCTCCGGCATGCGCAGCTCGCCCATCGCGCGGCGCCACTGCTCGAGCACGCGCAGACCTTCCCGCTTCGTGAGGTAGCCGCCGACGATGGCGGTCGCGATCGTGAGGCCCACCGTCGGCCAGAACCCGATCGCCCCTCCGATCAAGAGCAGCAGCCAGATCTCGACGATCGGCAAGATCGCGAACAGCAGGAACAGGTACCCCACCACCGGGGCATAGCGCCGAGGGGGCGCGTTGGCGAGGCCGCCGCGTCCGGCGAGCCTTCGCCGCCGGGCCCACCACGGCCCCCACGACCGCCCCACAAAGGAGTAGTCTCCCCGGCCGACCAAGGAGAGACCGATGACGGTTCGAAGTGTGAAGTGGCTTCCCCTGCTCGCGGCGTTCGCCCTCGGCTGCGGCTACTCGGAGGACGAGTGGCAGATGCAGCTCTCGAAGTACCGCGATCTTCAGAGCTCCAGCGAGGCTGCGCAGAAGAAGCTCAGCGACGAGCTCAAGGCCGAGCGCGACAAGGTCGCTCAGCTCGCCGCCGAGCTCGAGAAGGCCGGCGTGAACATTGGCGAGCTCAAGTCGACCTTGAGCGACACCGGATCGAAGCTCGACAAGATGACGCTCACGGTCGCCGAGCAGCAGCGGGCGCTCATCGAGTACCAGGCCAAGGCGAAGCAGCTCGAGCTCATCAAGGCGCGCTTCGAGACGCTGCGCAAGAAGCTCGACGCGCTCACCAAGCTCGGCCTCGCGGTCAACATCCGCAACAACCGCATGGTCATCTCGCTGCCCGGCGACGTCCTCTTCGACTCCGGCAAGGAGACGCTGAAGAAAGAGGGCAAGGAGATCTTGGCGAAGGTCGCCAACGTCATCAAGAACGACCCCTCGCTCTTCGGGCGCTACTACCAGGTCGCCGGCCACACCGACAACAAGCCGTACGCCGGCACGTTCCGCGACAACTGGGGTCTTTCGCTCATGCGCTCGCGCGAGGTGCTCCTGTTCCTGGTGAACGACAAGGCCGCTGGCATGCCGCCCGCCAAGTGGAGCGCCGCCGGCTTCGGTGACACGGACCCCGTCGCCAACAACGATCTCGACGAGGGGCGCCAGAAGAACCGCCGCAGCGAGATCATCGTCGTCCCGAGCGTCGAGGAGATGCTCGATCTGAAGACGATCGCGCAGTGAGGCTCGCGCCCGGCGGCGAGGCCCGGCCCGCGGTCTTCCTGGACGCTGGCGTCCGGACCGCGGGGTCGGCCCGCTTCGAGGGCGAGGGTGTGTGGGTCACCGAGGGCGAGCTGACGCGCGCCCTCGGGTACCACCTGAGCGCTGGGGGGCTCTGCCTCGGGGATCGCTGCTTCCCCATCGCAGATCGCTCCGCGCTGACGCAGGGCGGCCGGGTCGAGCTACGCGGCGTCGCCCGCGCGACCGAGCGACCGATCGTGATCGACGCCGACCTCGCGGTGGTCAGCCTCGGCGTGGCCGCGCCGGAGCGCCGCGAGCGCCTGGCTTCTCGGCGTGCGCCAGAGCTCACCCTGCCCGATCTCGACGGCGCGCCGCGCAGCCTCGCCGCGCTGCGAGGAAGGAAGGTGATGCTGCTCGCCTTCGCCTCGTGGTGAGGCTGCAGGCACGACCTGCCGGTCTGGCAGGCCCTACACGCTGAGCTCGTCTCCCACGGGTTCTCGCTGTTCGCCGTCGCCCTCGAGCACGACGCGGCGGCCGTTCGACCCTTCGTCGAGGCGGCAGCGGCCACCTTCCCGGTCGTGCTCGATCCGGAGCGCGTCGTGGCCGAGGCCTTCGCGATGATCAACGTGCCGACGGTGGTGTGGATCGACGAGGACGGTCGCGTCGTGCGCGCCCCCGACGTCGCCTTCGCCAGCGACGCGTTCATCGGCTTTCACGGGGTCGAGTCGGCCCCGCACACGGCCGCGCTGCGCCGTTGGGTCACGACCGGCGTGCTCCCCGACGACTCCCCCGACGACGGCGTGCACCGCGCGCCGTCGCACGAGGAGCAGCTCGCCCGCGCTCACCTCGCGGTCGCGCGCGAGGCGCATCGCCGAGGGGAAGAGGTCGTCGTTCGCTGGCACATCGCTCGCGCGGCGGCGCTCGCCCCCGACGACTGGACGATCCGCCGCGGCACGATGCCGTGGCTCGGCGTCGACCCGATGACGAGCGACGAGTTCGTGGCCCTGTTCGCAGAGTGGAGCGAGGCGGGCCGCAAGTACTACCGCTAAGCCGGGATCACTGGGTTCACGCTTCCCGTGGCGCGGGCTCGGTGGCACGCTGACCCTGTGATCGGCCGCTCATCGCGCTTCATCTCCGTCGTGCTGCTTTCGGGGCTCACCTCGTGCCACCGAGAGGTGGTCAACCAGTCGGACGACCTCACGCAGATCGCCCCCAAGGAGAACTGGAAGCGCGAGGTCCTGGCGACGGAGCTCGACATCGACGTCGCCGGCAAGCGAGGGACCGCGAAGGTGTCGCTCTCGACCTCGTCGCGCACCGGCGCGTCGCTCGAGGTCGGGGATCTCGTGATCGAGGAGGTGAAGAGCGGCGACGTCTCGGTCCCGTTCAAGGTGACGGCGGGCCGGCTCGATCTCGGGCTGCCAGCGCGCAAACCGGCCGAGGTGACCATCCGCTACGCCTTCAAGGAGCACGGGGAGCTCAAGGGCGCCCACACCTCGGGCCTCACGTTCACGTGGCCGACGTTCTGCGGCAACCTGTTCCCCTGCAAGTCCGACCCCTCGGACGGCACGAGCTTCGCGCTCACCCTCAGCAACGTGCCGGCTGGGCAGGTCGCGGTCTACCCCGAGAAGATCGTCGAGCAGGCGCCCTCGTACATGCTCGCCTGGGCGGTCGGGGACTACACCAAGCTCGACCTCGGGCAGACCGCCGCGGGCACGCGCGTGTCCGCGTGGTACTTGCCTGAGCAAGAGACGGCGACGCGAGAGGGCACCCTTCGGCTGGTCGAGGCGTTCTCGTTCTACGAGCAGACCTACGGCCCGTATTCGTTTGGCGACGAGGTCGGCTCTGTCGCCGCCGAGTGGGGCAAGGGCGCGTTCGGGGGGATGGAGCACCACCCGTTCTGGCACGTCGCGTCCAGCGCGATGTCCGACGAAGAGACCCACGTGCACGAAGCGGCGCACGGCTGGTTCGGGGACGGCGTCCGCATCCGCTGCTGGGAAGATCTCACGCTGTCCGAAGGGACCACCTCGTACATCACCGCGCGCGCCATCGAGGCCACCTCGGGCCAGCAGGCCGGCGACGCGGTGTGGAGCTCGTACGCCTCGAGGCTGTCCGCGGTGGTCGCCTCCGAGGATCGCGTCGCCCGTCCAGACGGGTGCAACGAGGTCGACGTCTTGAAGGAGCTGTGGAACGACGTGGTCTACGTGAAGGGTGCGTTCTTCTATCGCGCGGTCGAGCGCGAGATCGGCGTCGAGGCGATGGACGCCGTGCTCCGCGATTTCTACGCCGAGCACCAGGGCGACGCCGCCGGGGTCGAGGACATGCTGGCCGCCATCGAGGACGCGACAGGCTTCGATCCGACCCCGCTCGCCGACGTCTGGCTCAGGAGCCTGGGCGCGCCGACGCCTCCGCTGTGATCTTCGCCGGGTCGGGCGTCTCCGGAGCGGGGGGTGGCTGAGCGCGCGCGACGGTCTTGTCGTACGCGAGCCCCAAGTAATGCGCGGAGACGAGCCACACCAATAGGGAGACGCCGGCGACGGCCAGCGACGCCTCGAGCGAGACGCCCATCCCTCGGATGACGACCAGCAGGGCGAGCGCCGAGAGCGCCTTGCCTGCCCGATCGACGAACATGTCGATGAACGCCTTGGCCTTGTATTTCTCGGCGTCGGTCAGCGGCACGTACAGCGTCTCTTTGGTGACCTGCTGGAGCGAGTAGTTGAGCCCGCGATCCGCGGCCGAGAGCAGGAACGCGATCGCGACCACCGGCACGATCGCCAGGCCGATCGTCGCCATCAGCATGGCGATCGGCGGGATGAGCAGCGCGATGCGCTTGCGCGGCAGCATCACAGGGACGAGCAGGAGCTGCGTGAGCAGGGCCGTGCCGCTGACGATCCAGCCGAGCCGGCCGAACATCTTGGCGATCTCGTCTTGCCCCGAGAAGGCGCGCTCGAAGATGACGTTCACCACGAAGTCGGTCATCGCGGACGCGAACTCGTAGCCGACGACGACGCCGACGATCAGCAAGAGGTAGTGGTTCTTCGCGACGAGCCGCAGCCCGGCGAACGCGTCGTCGACGGTGCGCTCGTCCTTCGTGGCGATGACGCGGGGAGGGGGGGCGAGCTTTCTCTCGGTCGCGGTCACGAGGGCGGCGCTGGCGACGCCGAGCGCGGCGCAGAGCATCAGCAGGTTCACGTGACCCACCGATTTGACGAGCACGTCCACGATGAGGCCGCCCGTGGCGCCGCCGACGATGCCGCCCACGCCGAGCGGGCCGTACAGCTTGTCCGCCTCGTCCCGCGTGACGACGTCGTTCACGTACGTCCAGAAGATGCCGATCATCACCGTCGAGTAGACGTCCACGAGGATGAAGACCGACCACACGAACCAGCGCTGAGCGCCGAGCGCCTCACCGCCGAGGGTGAGCGCCGCCCAGAACGCCACCAGCACGGCCGAGAACACGAGGCTCGCGCCGCGCGCGACGTTGAGGCGGCTGTAGCGGTCGACGACGCGCGAGTACAGCGCGACCACGACGCCCACGAAGACCACCGACCCGAGCCGCACGTACGGCGTCTCGCCCGAGCCGAGGTGGCTCAGGAGCGACGCCGAGCGGATGGGCTTGAGCAGCCAGAGCGTCGTGATCATCAAGAAGAACCAGCCCGACAGCAGGGCGGCCTTCAGGCGCTCTCGCGGGCTCAACGCTCGAAGGCTCGAAAGCGGACCGCGCATACCCAACCAGGCTGCAAGAGGTGCGCCGCCATCATCCGCCGCGCTGCAGGGCCTTGGCTGGGTCCGATTCGCGCAGCCCATGCGTCCCCGGCAAGGTTTGCGGCCGCTGACCGCCTCTCGCTAGACGCAGACGACGAACGCTGAGAAGACGCGCCCCATGAGCGCCGCAGCCGGAACCAAGGTCGTCGTCCACGAGCTCGCCGAGAACCCCGCGGAGGCCATCGAGAGCAACGTCGCGATCGAGCCGCAGGCGCAGATCGATCCGGAGACGCTCGCGCCCGACGACGTCATCGTCGCGGTCGAGAGCGCCTCCGTGGGCTGGGTCGACCTGCTGATGACCAGCGGGCAGTACCAGCACATCCCGAGCCCACCCTACACGCCGGGCCTCGAGTACGCCGGCACCGTGCTGCACAAGGGGCCCGCCGCGGTGGGCGTCGAGGTCGGCGAGCGCGTCCTTGCAGACGGCTTCCTCACGGGGCCGCGCTCGCTCGGAGCGCACCAGCGCTGGGGCGGTTGGGCCACCTGGACGGTCGCGCCCGCTCACGCGCTGCGCCGCATCCCCGGGCCCCTCTCGTTCGACGAGGCGTGCAACCTGCTCGGAAACTACGAGACCGCGTACCATTGCTTGGTCGCGCGCGGGAAGGTCCGTCAGGGGGAGACCGTCCTCATCCTCGGGGCCTCGGGGTCCACCGGCCTCGCCGCCGTGCAGCTCGCGAAGCTGCTCGGCGCGAAGGTGATCGCGACGGGGCGCTCCGACGACAAGCTCGCGATCGTTCGCGCGCAGGGCGCCGATCACGTGATCAACACCCGCCAAGAGGGCGGTGGGGTCCGCTCGTTCCGCGACGAGGTGAAGGCGCTCACCGGGGGCCGCGGCGTGGACGTGGTCTATGACGGCGTCGGGGGCGAGCTTTCGCTCGAGAGCCTACGTTGCACGGCGTTCGGCGCTCGCTACCTGATCGTCGGCTGGGCCGCGACGCCGCTGGTGGCGAAGGGCAAGGGCGGCCGGGGCGCGCCCAACGCGAACACGCTGCCCACCAACCTGATCATGATGAAGGGCCTCGACGTGCTCGGCTGTCCCACCGTCATCTCGACCGTGAAGGACCCCGCCATCCGAGCGCCGCGCCTCGCGCAGATCCTCGAGTGGGCGGAGCGGGGCGCGATCAAGCCCTACGTGTCACACCGCTTCGACCTCTCCGACATCCGCGCCGCCATGCGCGCGAAATGGTCCGGAGAGGTCATCGGCGGAGGCGTCGTGCACCCCTCACGCCGCGCGTGACGAGCCGCGGCGACGCCGCGCTCCGAAGGCAGAGAGGCAGGCGAGCGCTAGCCAAGCCGCGTCGCCGGGCGTGCTCTCGCTGCCGACCTGGGCGCAGCGGCAGCGGCGCCCGTCCGACGTGCCGTCGTCTTCGCCGCCGCCGCCCTCGCCGCCCGCTGCGGTGGCGCCGCCCACCGAGGTCGCGCCGCCTTCACCACCGCCGCCCTGCCCGCCGCCCCCGGTGGTCGGCACCTCGACGACGCACATGTCGGAGCAGCCGTCGCCGCTGACCATGTTGCCGTCGTCGCACGCCTCGCCGGCGGTCTCGTTGAGCAGTCCGTCGCCACACACCGGCAGCGTGCAGTCGGTGTCGCAGTACTGGGCCTCGCCCATCTGGTCGCACTGCTCGGTGCCGCCGTCGGCCGAATGGACGTAGCCGTCGCCGCAGAACGCCGGCTGGCAGGAGCCGATGGAGCCATCGGGGCAGGCGTCCTCGAGGATGAAGTTGCCGTCGTCGCAGCCCTCGAGGGGCTGACCGACGGCGCCGTCGCCGCACGTGGTGGTCGTCTCGAACTGCCGCATCATGCCGTGGTCCTCGTGCTCGAGGAGGTGGCAGTGGTACGCGTAGCGGCCCACGTAGTCTTCGAACCGCGCGATGACGCGGACGATCTCGCCCGGCTCGACGCGGACGGTGTCCTTGTAGCCGCGCTCGGTCTCGATCGGGGGGACGCGCGGGCCGTTGGGCGACACGTTGCCGTCCACGATCGTGAAGGTCTGGCGGTCGAGCACCTTGAACAGCACCAGGTGCATGTGCATCGGGTGCGCGAGGCCCGAGCGGTTGATGAAGGTCCAGATCTCCGACGTGCCGAGCTGCGGCAGCTCGGTGATGTCGTCCCACTCGAGGCCGTTCATCGTCCACATCGCGCCGGCGCAGTTCTCCGAGACGCGGATGAGCTCGAACTGCCGAGTGTTGGCGGACTCGGCCTCGTCCGGGAGGTCGACGGTGCTGAGCGCCGCCGGCAGGGGTGCGGTGTGACCCGCAGCGCCTTGGACGACGAAGCGCATCACCTGCGGGTTGTCGTCGGGGCCGGGCGGGCCGGGGTAGGGCGCCGCGGCGTCGTTGACGAGCTCGATCTGGGTGCCTGGCGCGTAGGAGGAGAAGTCCATCACCAGGTCGACGCGCTCGCCGGGCATCACCGTGACGTCGTCGATCGCGATGGGGGCCTCGAGCAGACCGCCGTCGCTGCCGATCTGGTGGAAGGAGGCGGCGTTCGAGAGGCCCAGGCGATAAGTGCGCGAGCTCGACGCGTTGAGGACGCGGAACCGGTATTTGCCCTGATTGACGTTCAAATAGGGCCAGACGCGGCCGTTGACGATGATGGTCTCGCCGAAGACCAGCTCGGTCCAGACGGCGGGGTATTTCATCTGGCCGTCGGGGGTGAAGGACCGATCGGTGATCACCAGCGGGATCTCGTAGGCGCCGTCGGGGAGGTTGAGGGCGGCCTCGGCTGCGTCACGGATGATGTACGCGCCTGCCATGCCCATCGCCACGTTGAGCCGTGTGATGCCCAGCGCGTGGTCGTGGTACCAGAGCATCGCGGCGGGCTGGTCGTTCGGGTAGAGGTAGGTCGAGCTCTCGCCGGGCAACAGGGTGAGCTCGGGGTAGCCGTCGTACTCCGCCGCGACGTGCGCGCCATGCAGGTGCACGACCGACTTGGCGACGTCCTCGGCGCCGTGCGGGCACATGTCGACCGGCAGGAAGTGGTTGGTGCGGAGCTGCCCGTTGTCGTCCCGCAGATCGTTGATCCAGGTGACGTCGACGGGCTCGTCCACCGAGGCTTCGATGATCGGGCCAGGGAAGCGCGCGCCCGTTCCGTCGTCGTAGCCCCACATCGTCGTCGGGGGCAGCTCGCTGTGGAGCTGCTGCTCGAACTGCTTGAAGGAGATCTCGTAGGAGGCGGCGCTGCCGGGGTCGCCCGCGACGGGGACGGCGACGCTCGGGATCGGCAGCGGATCGATGAAGGGCGTCGGGATGACCGGGCACAGGTCGGACGCGCAAGGCACGTCGTTGCCTTGGTACGTGCCACCTTGCAGGGTGCAGTCGGCGGCGGTCACGTCGAGGCAGGTCGCGTTGGCGTCGGCGATGCAGCACGCGCCGGTCGGCTGCGGGCAGGTCGTCGTGGAGCAGCTGGTCCCGATGCCCTGGTACGTGCCCGAGCACGTGAGCCCCGGGTCGAGCACGGTGCCGCAGGTCCCGTCGGGGTTGCAGCAGGCGCCGATGTTACCGGCGACGTTGAACTCGACCTCCAGCGCGGGCGCCGTCGACGCGTCGGCCGTCTCGCGGCTCGCGTAGCGCCTCGCTTGCCCGGGGCCCGTCGTGTTGCTGACCAGGACCCACCCGTGGTTGTTGGCGGGGGTGTCGATCCAGTCCTGGATGTCCGCGACGAGCTGGGCGGAGGTCCACGTGATGGTCGTGCCGGGGCTGCCCGCGCTCGCGTTGGCGGTCACGAGCGGATCGAAGTCGCCTCCGGGGGTGGTCCACGCCGAGGTGTCGAAGAACCGGTACATCCAGGTCGCGTCCCCCGGGGTGGCCGCCGCGCCGGTGCCGCCGCCGCCAGGCGCGGCTGAAGTTCCTTCGCCCCAGCTCGTGATGAGCCGCCGGAGGTCGACGCTGAGCGGTGGCGCGCTCGCGGGCGCCTGCTCGACGTACATGCGCAGCTCGGCCGCCGTCACCGTCGAGCCGGGCGGGATGTTGTTCGAGATGTCGAACTTGACCAGCGCGCGACGCTCGAACGCGTCGTTCGTGCGGCCGGAGAAGAGGCCAGGGCTCTGCCCGTTCGAGAGCGCCGGGGACTCAGCGAACATGCTGTTGTCCTGCAGGGGCGCGAGCGTCACGGTCTCGGCGCGGGCCGCGAGGGCCACGAGCGAGAGGGCGGCGCCCAGAGTGAAGCGAGGCCAAAGCTTCTTCATGAGATTCCGTTTCCTAAGTGCCTCACGCGCCTGGGCGAATCAGCGCCGCCATGATCTCACAACCCAAGCACCGTGTCGCCCACCCTGAGCGCCCGCTCGGCGCGCGCGGTCGCCGTCGCTCGGCGCGATCGTCCCCCGGCGAGGGCGCCGTCAACGATGAAGTTAGACTCGAGTCCAATTTAATATTGGACTTCAGTCAAAAATTAGTGTCGAGTATGAACATGGTCTCGACCTCGACCGAAGAGGCGCACGCGGCGTCGAGCTTGCGAGAGCGGAAGGCAGCCGCGACCCGCGCAGCGATCGTCGACGCGCTATGGCGCCGGCTCGCGACGACGCAGCTCTCCGACATCGCGGTGGACGACCTCGCGCGCGAGGCTGGCGTCTCGCGCATGACGTTCTTCAACTACTTCCCCACCAAAGAGCACGCCGTCGACTGGCTCATGATGGGCTTCCTGGCCGAGGTCGAGTCAGCGATCTCCGCCAAGGGGCTGCAGGGCGTCGCGGCGATCGAGGAGCTGTTCGGGATGATGGGAGACGCCTCGTCGGAGGGGCCGGCGCGGATGCGGCGCATCTACGCCTACTTCGCGTCCCGCCCAGCGGATCGACCCCCCGCCGTCCCGAGCCGCGCAGACCTCGCCACCATGGGCCTCACGAAGGGCGGCGGCCCAGGCCCCGCGACCTTGGGGGGCATGTTGATGCGCTACGTCGAGCAGGCTCAGCGCGCGGGCGAGCTGCTCGTGCCCGGCACGGCCTACGAGGTCGCGCACTTCCTTGGCTCGCTGGCGACCGGCGCCAGCGTGATCGGCTCGTCGAGCCCGGACACCGACTACAAGCGGCTCTTTCGCCGGCATGTGCGGCGCGCCCTCGGCCTGCTCGGCGCCCCCGGAGCCAGCGATCCCCCTCCCCCGAAGACGCCTTCTCGCTACCGAAAAGAAAGGTCCAAGCGATGACCCTGTCCCAGCTCGAGCCGTCTTCGTCAGGCGCTCCTCGCCCTCACGTGGTCGACCTCTTCCAATCGGATGATCCGCGCGTGGTCGGCGGCAAGGCGGCGCCCCTCGCGCGCGCCGCCCGCGCCGGGCACAACGTCCCGCGCGGGGTCGTGATCACCACCAGCGGCAAGCGAGCGGGCGGCGAGGCGCTGCAGAGCGCGCTGATGGACGCGCTCGCAGCGCTCGGGCCGGGACCCTACGCCGTGCGCTCGAGCGCCTTCGGGGACGACCGCCCCGCGCAGTCCTTCGCGGGGCCGCTCGCGACCCCCCTCGGTGTCAGCGCGGCCGACGTGCCCGCCGCGGTTCGCTTGTGTTGGGAGTCGGTCGAGGCCGCGAGGGCGCTGCGCTACTCGGGCGCCAAGCTCGCAGAGGTCGCGGTCATCGTTCAGCAGATGGTGCCGGCCGAGCTCGCCGGCGTGGCGTTCTCGGCCGACCCCCAGACGGGCGAGCGCGGGGTCACGGTGATCGAGGCGGTGCGGGGGCTGGGCGACAAGCTGGTGTCGGGCGCGGCCGATCCCGAGGCGTGGAGGGTGAAGGGCCAGGCCTGTGAGGTCACACGTCGAGGTGCGAGCAGCGTGCTCTCGGACGCCCAGGCGCGCCGGGTCGCCGAGCTCGCGCGCGCGATGGAGTCACTGTTCGGTGCGCCCCAAGACGTCGAGTGGGCGCTGCAGGGCGAGGAGCTGTTCCTCCTGCAGTCTCGGCCGATCACGGCCCTGCCGGCGGCGCCGCGGCCCATCTCCATCGAGGTCCCGAAGGGCGGCTGGGACCGAGACGACCACCACGGCGTGCTCTCGCCCCTCGGTTGGGCGTGGTTCGCCGCGTACCCGAAGGCGATGGCAGCGGCCTTCAAGCGCATCGGCATGCCGATCGAGGACATGCGGGTCGCCAGGGTCGGCGGGCACCTCTACATGCAGATGGTGATGGGCGGGGGCGACTCTCCGCGGCTGCCTCCCCGGTGGGTGTTGTGGCTCGCGGCGAGGCTCATGCCCTCGCTGCGACGCGCGAACCGCGAGGGCGCGCGCTTCCTCGACGAGGAGCTGTTCATGCACGCGGTCGACCGCTACGAGCGAGAGTGGAAGGCCGAGCTGCGCGCGGATATCGCCCGGCTCTTCGAGGACGACCCGACGGGCCTCTCCGACGACGCGCTGCTCGACCGGATCGACGCCTGCTTGGCGCTGACCTCGAAGGGCCTAGGCTACCACGCCGAGATCGGCGGCGCCTTCTTCGCCGCGGGCAAGCTGCTCCTGTTCGTCGAAGATCACCTGGGCTGGGACGCCTCGACGCTCTACTCGCTCATGGCTGGGAGCTCGCCGGCGACGACCGAGCTCCACGATCAGATCGAGGCGCTCGTGCGGGAGCACGCGGAGGAGTTCGAGGCGCAAGCAGAGCTGCCCCGGAGCTGGCCTGCGCTGTCGATCGCGTGCCCACGCTTCGCCTCGGCGCTCGCGGCGTGGCTCGCGGACAACCGGCTGCGCATGCTCCACTACGACCCCAAGAACGCGATGCTGGGCGAACGCCCGGACTACGTTCTGTCGATCGCGGAAGGAGTTGCACACGACCTGGGCGTGCGCGAGGCGGCACCAGCGCGCAACGATGGGCAGCGGGAGAGTCTGCTGACCGAGGCTCGGTCGCGGCTCTCGCCGGAGCTCTACGTTGAGCTGGAGCGTCTCGTCGGCGTGGCGCGGCGTGCCTACGCGTCGCGCGACGCCAACGGCGTCGAGACCGTCTCACGCCCGGCCGGGCTGTTGCGCCACTTCGTCCTCGAGCTCGGCAGGCGCCTCGAGCCGGTCATCGGGGACCGCCGGCACGCCGTGTACCTCTACCCCGACGAGCATCGCCGGGCGCTCCGCCGCGAGCTCGACGACCTGAGTGGGCTGATCGAGCGCCGCCGCGGCGAGGAGACCTGGGCCCTCGCGAACCGCGGTCCGAAGCGGTACGGATCGCCCAAGCCTCCAAGCCCGCCGGCCGACGTGTTCCAGTCCGGCTTTGCGCGGATGATGAGGATCTTCGGCTGGATGGAAGCTTGCGAGGCGACCCCCGAGGCGTCGGCCGACGGCGCGCTGCGAGGCGTCGGCGTCGGTCACCGCGTGGTGACGGGGCGCGCGCGCGTCGTCGGGGATCCCACCGAGCTCGTGAAGCTGAAGCACGGCGAGATCCTCGTGTGTCGCATCACGTCTCCCGAGTGGGCGGTCGGGCTCGGGCGCGTCGCCGCGATCGTGACGAACGAAGGGGGTCAGCTCTCGCACCCGGCGATCATCGCGCGAGAGTTCGGGATCTCCGCGGTGCTCGGCGCCGCCGAGGCGACCGCGAGGATCAAGTCGGGCGACAGGCTCCGGGTCGACCCTGCCGCGGGTGAGGTCACCATCCTCCCCTGAGCGCGCGAGGCTCGCGGAGCCGACGGGCGCGGCGTACCATCCCCGCCCGTGCGTGCCCTGGTCGGGCTCAGTCTGGTCCTCATCGCCCTCGGCGGGTGCGCCTCGGCGCCTCCACCTTTGACGATCGAGGAGAACGAGTCGAGCCCGATCGCGGGTCGCGGAGTCGGCCTCGGGCCGATCACCAGCCGCGCCCGCTTCAAGCAGGGCAAGCGCGTGACGGTCGTGCTGGCCACGCTGTTCATCGACGAGCGCTCGGCGATCCGCAAGCAAGAGGTCGAGGTGGGCGACGACTTTCTCGTCGGCTCCGAGCGCTGGATCGTGGAGCAGATCGTCCCGGGCGGCGCCACCTCTCGCGGCGCCGTGGTGATCCGGCGCGCGCCCTGAGTCAGAAGGTGAGCGGAGCGTCAGGGGGGCAACGGAGCGCTGACGGACCGAGCGGCGCCCGAGCGCAGGCGCACAGCCTTCGAGCTCAGGGCGGGCAAGAACGTCCCGAAGCCGCGCTCGGCGCCGAGCTCGGGCACGACCCGGCCCGCCTCGAACGTGTCGACGATCGCGAGGTCGGCGCGGTCGCCGACGCGGAGCTTGCCCGCGTCGACGCCGAGCCAATCGCCGATCTCCCCGCTGAGCCTCCAGACCGCCTTCTCCATCGGCATGATGGGGCGGCCGCGCCGCTCGGCGTCCCGCACGAGCTTCAACATCCGGAGCGGAAAGCTGTAAAACGCCATGTTCCGGATGTGCGCGCCTGCGTCCGAGAAGCCGACGAGCGCCCCCGGCTCGCTCACCATGCGCGCGACCTCGTCGGGGCGGTGGTTCGCGATCACCGTCTTCCAGCGCAGCTCTTTGCCATAGCTGACGACGAGATCGAGGAAGCCGTCGACCGGGTGCACGCCGCGCGCGTCGGCGACGGCGCCGATGCTCTTGCCCACGAGGCTCGCGTCCGGGCAGCCGACGATCAGCGCGTCGTGAAAGTCTCGCTGCCAGACCCGCGGCGAGAACCGCCGCTCGTAGTCACGCCGGAAGCGACGCCGGTACGCCTCGTCGCGTAGCAGCGCGTTGCGGCTCAGCTCGTCGGCGAGGTGGAGCGCCGCCTCACCGGCGCCGAACTCCTCGAACACGACCAGATCGATCCCGTCGGCGTGGACCTCGAAGGGCACCGGCAGCGTCTGCCAGCGGAGGTCGCCCCCGAGCGCCTCGTTGACCAGCCTGGTCAGCCCGCCGAGCACGCGGTGCAGCCCTGGCGAGCTCTTCGCGTCGGCCAGCGTGATGAGCGTGGTCTTGAGCGGTCGCCCGCCGAGGCGCGGCAGGCTCTCCAGAAGGAACAGCAGCGCGTTGACCTTGGTCGTGATGTTCGGCGCGCTCTGGAGGATGGCGCCTCGCCGGCGCAGCCTCGCGTGCAAGCGGCGATATTCGCCCCACGAGGCGTAGGTCGACGGCAGCGCGTACGAGCGATAGCGATCGCCGTCGAGCTTGTCCCACGGGTTGGTCATCGTCGACAGGCCGAGCAGCCCCGCGTCGAGGGCCTCGTCGAGCCAGCGCTCCATCGCAGCGAGCTCCGCCTCGCTCGGGACCACGTTGGCGTCGAGCGCGCGGCCGAGGCCGAGCACACGCGTGCGCAGATCCGAGTGCCCGAGGAAGGACATCACGTTGGGCCCGAGGGGCGCTTTCGCGAGGTGCTCGACGTAGCCGGCCGGCGTGCTCCAGGTCTTGTCGCGGGTGAGGAGCGGCAGGACGTGCTCCCGCGGGATGGCCTCCACCCGGGTGAACAGGTCGGAGCAGTCCTCCGGGGCCGAGAGGATGGTGCTGATCGAGCAGGAGCCGACGGCGACCGAGGTGACGCCGTGACGGACAGACTCGGACAGCGAAGGGGCCGCGAGCAGCTCGGCGTCGTAGTGGGTGTGCAGATCGATGAAGCCGGGCACGACCCAGGCGCCCGCGGCGTCGATGACGCGCGCGCCCGCGGCGTCGAGCGGCCGCTCGGAGACCTCCACCACGCGGCCCGCTCGCAGCCCGAGGTCTCGCCGCTGGGGCGGCGTCCCCGTGCCGTCGAAGTGCAGCCCCCCTCGAATGACGACGTCGAGCGAGCTCACCGCGACGCGCGCTTCTTGGGGGCGGGCGCGGGCTTGGGCTCGGGCGAGAACTCCTTGTCGAGCATGTACAGGAGCAGCACCGCCATCGAGTCTTGGTCGACGTCGGTCGTGTTGTTGTAGACGCTCACCAGCTCGTACTCGTGGTCCTTGAAGACCGGGATGCCCTCGACGCTCGAGAACGAGTCGACGTGCTCGAGGCCGATCTTTCCGCCGAGCTGGCGCGTCTTTGCCTCGTAGACCGTCGTGCCGGTCGTGAGGTCGACCAGCTTGAGGCTCTCGGCGAACGGGTGCAGGTGGACCGCGATGTGATGGATCGTCGTGTCGAACGGCAACGACATCATGGTCGTCACGCGCGTCTTGCTGACCTCGCGCCCCGGCTTGACGATCCAGTGTCCGGTGAACTCCTTGCCGTGCTGGTCGACGTACTCACCGTTGCTCGCGGCCTTGCCCATCGTGCACGCCGAGCCCTCGTGCTTCGGCTTCTCCTCGCCGAAGACGCCGTGATCGCCCTTCAACAGGTGGAGGCCGTACACGCCAGCCATGAACAGCGGCTTCATGGGCTTCACCCCGTCGGGGACCACCGACATCTCGACGTGGTGGCGGACCTGCATGGGCTCGCCGTGGTGGTTCAGGTTGAGCACCTGCGTCGTCAGATCGATCTTCTGGTCGGTGCGCACGGGGATGCCGAAGCCCGGCGGCAGCTGCACGTCGAGCTGACCCTGCGACAGCGTGAAGAGCCGACCGCTCGTCGAGAGCGCGTGCCCATAGATCTTCTCGTGCTCGATCGGGTCGACGTCGAGGTTCGAGTGGCACATGTACTCCGGCGGGACGAGCGTCTCGCCGTCGGCGCCGACCATCGTCGCCTTGAGGCCGGTCAGCCACGCGATGCCCGCGGGGGCGGTCTCCTCCTTCAGGTGGATGCGCTGCTGGCTCTGCGGGCCCATCATCGAGCGGTAGATCTTGTCGATGGTGTAGACCGGGGAGAGCGCGTCGACGCCGGCCGGGGTGCGCGTGACGCGCGGCTCGGGCGGGGGCTTCGGGGGGGCGGGCGGGGGCGCGGCGCTGGCCGCCGCGGGCTCGCCGGACGCGCTAGCGACAGGGCCAGCGTCGTTCGGGCTCGAGCAAGACGCGAGGAGCGACGAGACCACGAGGGCCGCGAAGGCGCTGAGCACGGGGCGGGGCATGGCGGGCGATGATCGCACGCGGCGCCAGCGCGCGCCAGACGAGGCGGGCCGGTCAGTCGGGCGGATCTTGCACGAGCACGAAGGGCTGAACCACGATCGCGACCCAGGTCCGCTTGCCCGCCTTGGGCCACGAGCTGCGCTCGTCCAGCGTGGGCTTGCGCAGCTCACCGGCGTCGATCCAGGCGCGCACGCGGTCCACGTCGTCCATCGCGACGGCCACCCCGCACTCGAGCAGCGACACAGTGGGAGCGACGATGAAGATGGCGTCGCGCTCGAGGTGCTCGGCGAGGACCTCGAAAGGGACGGGCCCGGCGAGGCTCGAGAGCCGCACGCGGATCGCCTCTTCGACCGACATCGGACCGCTCATCCGCCCCATCTTGCCACGGCGCTCGGGCCCGGGGCACGCGTGATAAAAGGGAGGGGAGCGCCGGGCTGCGGCGAGCGATGACCATGACCGAAGACAGCCACAAGATCGTGATCGAAGGGTGCACCTACGAGGTGTCGCCAGCGGGCACCGACCGCTACGCCGTCGCGGACGAGTTCGGCACGCCGATGGGCTACTTCGAGATCCGCGGCAAGTTCGTCGTCCCGGACGAGTACGGCACCGGAACGCACTCGGTCCGCGACGTGGGCAAGCTGTTCCGCGAGCACCTCGAGGGGCGGCCCAAGACGCGGAAGCTGTGCAGACAGGTCTGCCAGGTCGTGAGCTTCGACGCCGTGACGGAAGATGACCTGCCCAAGATCGACCGCTACCGAAAATGGCTCAAGACGCAGCCGGGGCTCAAGGCAGCGTTCTTCGTGCGCGACCCCGAGTCGGGCAAGGGCCGCTCGGTCCGCGTATGGTCGACGAAGGAGCGCATGGCGACCTTCGCGGCGCTCACGGCCCCCGAGGGCGCCGCCGAGCCAGCGTCTTCGGGGACCGAAGTGACGCCGTTGATCGAAGATATGTGATTAGGTGCCCCCACGCGCCGGTGCTCGGGGCGATGCCCCTGCGCGCCGTCGAGCTCCCCCCGATTCGTCCTCGGATGATGCCCCCACGCGCCGGTGCTCGGGGCGTTGCCCCTGCGCGCCGTCGAGCTCCCCCCGATTCGTCCTCGGATGATGCCCCCACGCGCCGGTGCTCGGGGCGATGCCCCTGCGCGCCGTCGAGCTCCCCCCGATTCGTCCTCGGCGCTATCGCGCCTGCGGGCGAATGGGAAGCTACGGTGGTGCTGCGCTGGCCTTGCATGCAGGTTGGCGGGCGCCCCTTGAGCCGTGGCTACCCGAATGCGACAGCTAGGGGGGACCTTGCGCCAAGGGGTGCCCTCGCTGTCGCCGGCATGATGGGTGGCCCAGTCGAAAAGCGCGCGAATCATGAGAACGTGACGCCCATTGGGTGCGTCATGGCGCGAGACGGCGACAGCTAGGGGGGACCTTGCGCCAAGGGGTGCCCTCGCTGTCGCCGACAGGTCGACCACCCCGAGACCGCCCGCCTGCGCGCCGTCGAGCTCCCCCCGATTCGTCCTCGGATGATGCCCCCACGCGCCGGTGCTCGGGGCGATGCCCCTGCGCGCCGTCGAGCTCCCCCCGATTCGTCCTCGGCGCTATCGCGCCTGCGGGCTTGAAGGTGCCCCCACGCGCGGTGCTCGGGGCGTTGCCCCTGCGCGCCGTCGAGCTCCCCCCGATTCGTCCTCGGATGATGCCCCCACGCGCCGGTGCTCGGGGCGATGCCCCTGCGCGCCGTCGAGCTCCCCCCGATTCGTCCTCGGCGCTATCGCGCCTGCGGGCGAATGGGGGAGCTTACGTAGGTGCTGCGCTGGCCTTGCATGCAGGTTGGCGGGCGCCCCTTGAGCCGTGGCTACCCGAATGCGACAGCTAGTGCAGCGCCTCCGAGATGCGATCAAGCATCCGCTTATGGCTGCGGATGATCGCGGCCGCGGGCTTGGTCCACTCGAAGGGCGTGGGGTTCTCATTCCAGCTGAGCAGGTACAGCTCGATGTGGCGGCGTAGCGCCGCCTTGCTCGGCATGTCGGTGAGGTACAGCGACTGCTTCCCGAGGATGCCGAAGAAGCCTTCGACCTGGTTGAGCCAGGACGCGCTGGTCGGGGTGTAGTGGAACTGCACGCGCGGGTGCGCCGCCAGCCACTCCTTCACGGCGGGGGTGCCGTGCGCGGATGAGTTGTCGAGGATCACGTGCAGCTCGCGCCGGGGGTACGCGCGGACGACCTTCTTCATGAACGCCAGGAAGTCGGCGGCTGTGTGGCTCTCCGTGCACTGGTGCGTGACCTTGCCCGTCGCGACCTCCAGCGCCGCGTAGAGATCGAGCACGCCGTGCCGCTTGTAGTCGTGGGTGTGGGTCGCGGCGCGGCCCGTCCTCAGCGGCAGCGGCAACTGCGTGCGCTCCAGCGCCTGGATCTGCGTCTTCTCGTCGACGCTGAGCACGACGGCGTTACCCGGCGGGTTCAGGTACAACCCCACCACGTCGCGAACCTTGCGAGCGAACTCGGGGTCGCGGCTGACCTTGTACGTGCGGCTCAGATGCGGCTTGAGCCCGTTCGCCTTGAGGATCTTCGAGACCGTGCCGCTGGTGTGCCCGACTTCCCGCGCGAGCAGCCGCGTCGTCCACCGGTTGCGCCCCGCAGGCGGCGGCGACATCGCGAGCTGGACGATCCGTTCGACCGTCGCCTGCGGCACCGCGTGATCCTTGCGGCCGGCCTTCTTCCGGTCGGCCAGGCCCTCGACCCCCGTCTCCGCAAAGCGCGCCCGAACACGGCAGACGTGCTCGGGTGAGAGGCCGAGGCGCCGCGCGATCTCGGCGCCGCTGATGCCGTCAGCACTCAGCAAGATCACCTGCGCCCGACGCGCGAAGCCCGCCGGCGAGGTCGGTCGCGCGAGCACCGCCTCCAGCCTCTTCCGATCCTTCGACGTCAGCTCGATCGGCTTCGTGGGACCCATGCTCCGTCATACGGGCCGCCTCGTCGAACCTTGATTCGATCTCACGAGCGCTGCACTAGTCCTCGTTCAAGCGCATCGAAATCGCGAGTCGCTGGGATCAAAATGAAAAGCCCGGGTGTCTGTTGGGTTGCTGAGACTCAACATCGAACACCCGGGAGCTTTTCAAGTGAAAGATCGACGATCCTGGCAGCGGAGTGAAGCGGGAAAGATCGCGAGGAGGTTGGCGCCTGCGATGGGTGGGCGAGCGCCGCGCGGAGCGGGTCCCGAGTTCGCGCCGGGAGCCGCGCGGTACGACGTGTCGGACCGCGTTCAGGCGATCCCGTACGGCGGGCTCGGCGCCGTCCACCAGCTCGCGCGTGAGGTCGGCCTCGTTCGGCAGCTCGATGCGCGGCTGCCGATCCTGATGAAGCGCCGCCCGTACAGCGAGTCCGACCACATCCTGAACATCGCCTTCAACGTCCTGTGCGGCGGGACGGTTCTCGACGACATCGAGGTGCGCCGCAACGACGCTGCGTTCCTCGACGCGGTGGGCGCGCGCACGATCCCTGACCCGACGACCGCCGGCGACTTCTGCCGCCGGTTCGACACGGACCAGATCGAGACGCTGATGGACGTGGTCAACGACGTCCGTGTGG
This sequence comes from Polyangiaceae bacterium, assembly GCA_016719945.1. Lineage (GTDB taxonomy): Bacteria > Myxococcota_A > Polyangia > Polyangiales > Polyangiaceae > Xiheicaenibacterium. The sequence continues at coordinate 349,426 of JADJYE010000041.1, forward strand.
GCGTCTGGCAGCGACAAGAAGCGAGCTTCTTCGGGCAGACGGCGAAGATCGACGCCGACGGCTCGATCGTGGAGACGCACGGCGAGAGCAAGGAGGGCATGGGGCTTTCCTACAACGGGACTTGGGGCTACCACCCGCTGCTGGTGTCGCTCGCGAACACGGGCGAGCCGCTCTACATCGTGAACCGGAGTGGCAACCGGCCCTCCCAGGAAGGCGCTCCGGCCTACTTCGACCGGGCGGTCGAGATGTGCCGCCGCGCTGGCTTCAAGGACGTCCTGCTCCGCGGAGACACGGCCTTTTCGCAAACCCTCCACTTCGACCGCTGGACGAAGGACGGGATCCGCTTCGTGTTCGGCTACGACGCCGTGTCCCAGCTCGTCGAGACCGCCGAGACGCTCACCCAGGAGGAGTACAGCGAGCTGGTGCGCAAGGCCGACGATGCGCTCGATGAGCGCCAGCGCCGCGCCAAGCAGCCGCGTGTGAAGGAGACCATCGTTCGGGAGAAGGGCTACTTGAACCTTCGCCTGGTGAAGGAGGAGATCGCCGAGTTCACCCACCAGCCCTCCAAGGCGAAGGGCGTGTACCGGATGGTCGTTCTCTGCAAAACGATCTTGGAGGAGCGCGGACAACGCTCGCTCGGGCAGCGCGAGCGCTACCACTTCTACGTCACGAACGACTTCACGATGTCCGCCGAGGACGTCGTGCGCGAGGCCAACGATCGCTGCAACCAGGAGAACGTCCTCGCGCAGCTCAAGAGCGGCGTCCGCGCCCTGCGAGCGCCGCTCAACACGCTCAACGCCAACTGGGCCTACATGGTGATCGCATCGATCGCGTGGTCCCTGAAGGCGTGGTTCGCCCTCATGCTGCCCATCAGTCCGCGCTGGCGCGCTCAGCACGAGGCCGAACGCGAACGCGTGCTGCGCATGGAGTTCCGGTCCTTCGTCAACCGCCTGATCCTCGTGCCTGCGCAGATCCTTCGCACGGGCCGGACGCTGGTCTTCCGGCTGCTCGCCTGGCGTCCCGATCTCCCCGTTCTCTTCCGCCTTCTCGACGCCCTCTGAACGGGCGGCCTGCTCGCGCACTTCGGCGCGAGCAGCTCCGCCTCGCCGCAGCTCACGCCGCACCAAGAGAGAGGTCGACACGGACTGGGACATCACGAAAGGGACGAGGCGGGCGCCTCGATGGGGGGGTGCGCCACCTGCCGTTCCACTTCAGCCGACGCCATTTCGAGCGCGGCCATCGCTTGATTGAGGACTAGGGGGGACCTTGCGCCAAGGGGTGCCCTCGCTGTCGCCGGCATGATGGGTGGCCAGTCGAAAAGCGCGCGAATCATGCGAACGTGACGCCCATTGGGTGCGTCATGGCGCGAGACGGCGACAGCTAGAGGGGGGACCTTGCGCCAAGGGGTGCCCTCGCTGTCGCCGACAGGTCGACCACCCCGAGACCGCCCGCCTGCGCGCCGGACGAGCTCCCCCCGATTCGTCCTCGGCGCTCCGCGCCTGCGGGCGAATGGGGGTGCCAGTTCGCAGGCTCATGGGGCCAGCCCTTTGCAGGGACATGGGGCCAGGGAGGCGAGCGGAACGACTTCACCGAGAGTGCCGCGTCGCTTGTTCGATGTCCATCCCCGTCGCGAACATGCTCGGGTCGACGTTGTTTCGCAGGGGGATGGGGCCAGTGTCAGCGGGACCGGGCGCGGGCGCGGGGGTGTGCGCGGGTCTTCATGGCGGGTGACGCAGGCGGCGGGCTCGCAGCGTCGAGCGTCGGCTTGAGCCTGGGTCGATAGGACTCGCCCTCCATGACGAAGTCGTAGGCGGCGTTCCGGGAAGCGGTCGACGGCGCTCTGGGCGAGCAGGACGTCGTCGAACATGGCGAGCCACTCGGCGGTGTCGCGATTGCTGGTGACGATCATCGAGGCGCGACCGGTGCGCTCGAGGAAGAGCTGGTAGACGTCTTTGCTCTCCTCCTTGGTCATCGGCTCGAGCGCGAAGTCGTCGATGATGAGCAGGTCGACGGACGTCAGAGCGATCATCTCAGCGTCGCGGGAGTTGTCGAAGCGGCTCTGTCGCAACCTTCGAAGAGTCGCGTCGGCTCGTGCGAAGCGGACGTTGTAGCCGTGGCGACAGGCGACGTGACCGAGGGCGCTCGCGACGAAGGTCTTGCCGACGCCGACGGGCCCGAGGATGCACACGTGGCGGTGCGCTTCGAGGAAGCGCAGGCTCACGAGCTCCGACAGCATGCGTTTGTCGAAGCTGACCTTGGACGTCTTGTCCCACTGCTCGAGCCGCATCGTGGGGTCGAGGCCGGCCTCGTGCGCGCGGTTGTCCGCGGCGGTGTTGTCGCGCCGTGTGATCTCGTCGGTGAGCAACATCAACAGCAGCTCGTCGAACGCGACGTCCTGCTTGTCAGCGAGGACGAGGCGCTCAGGGAGGCTCTCTGCGATGCGGCCGAGACGCAGGCGCTTGAGCGCGGAGACGAGCTCGGGGTTGAGCACGGGGTCTTGGTCGCCATCAGACGCCCTCCTTCTGGCTGGAGGTCCCACGCGTCTCGAAGTGCTGCGTGGGGCGAGCGAAGCGCGGGAGCGGGAGCTGCACGACCTTGCCCATCGCGGCACAGGGCATGACGGGCTTCGCGGCGGCCTTCAGTTTTCGAGCGATGCGCGGGACGCTAACGAGGTCGAATGCGAGCGCGCTCTGGCAGATCGCCTCGACGCGGCCGGGCGTGTACTTGTCGCAGAGGCCGAGCAGGGCGTAGGCCTGGCGCATCCTCGTCCACGGCAGCGGTCCACCGAGGAGCCGCTCCGCGTAGAGACCGACGTGATGGCCCTTGTCCCGCGCCTTGCGAAGGATCGCGTCGACGTCCCGGAGCGCGTAGGCTGCCTTCTCGGCCGGGTAGTCGTGGACGTCGGTGGAGCGGCCGCCCGGCGGTTTGCGCGGGTGCACCTTGATGAGCTCGGTGCCGAAGTAGATCTTCACGGTGCTCCGGTCGGCGCGAACGCGGACGTGCCGTCGCAGGTAGCGCGTCGGGACCGAGTAGAGCGCGTGCGCGACCTGGATGTGGTGGTCCGGGTGGACCTTCGCCTTGTCGATCCAGTCGGGGACGTCGAAGGGCGCGTCCGGCGCTGGCTTCATCGTCGGCTTCTCGACTGCCTCGAAGAGCTCGGCTGGAACCTGCCTCGTGGTGCCGTGCACGCGCGCGCCGGCGACCTCGCGCGACCAGCGCTCGGCGCTCGCGCGGGCATCGTCGAGCGACGTGAACGTCTCGCCGTCGAACCAGCTCGCGGACGTAGGGTACTTGATTCTCGACGCGCGGCTTGTCCTTGGGCGAGCGAACGCGGGCCGGATCTACGAACAGGCCACGAGCCTGCACGTAGTCGAGGAAGGCGTCGACGAGCCTGGCGTCGAGCGCGTCGGGGCGCCTGATCATCGCCTTGGTGTTGTCCGGGATGATGCTCGCCGGCATGGCGCCGAAGAACTGCCAGGCGCGGTCGAGACCCTCGCACACGGCCTCGGTGGTCTGACGGAACGTCGGCCAGACGAACTGCAGCCGGCTGAACGAGAGCGTCACGACGAGCACCCAGAGGCGGCGCTTCCTGCCGGTCTCCGGATCGAGCATGAGCCCCATCTCGCCGAAGTCGACCTGCGCTTCCTGTCCCGGCGGCGGGTCCTCGACGCGCACGGTGGGCGCCTTCTTTCGCCACGCGAGCTCGGTCATCGCGAAGCGACGGAGGGTGTCGTAGCTCGCTTGCAGGTCGTGATCACGAACGAGCAGCGTGTGCACCTTGGTCAGGCGGAGCGGCCGCTTCTCGGCGTCCCCTCGAAGCCACTGCTCGATGCGGTCGCGGTGGCGCGCCACCTCGCTCCACTCATCACTGGCTGTCGGCGCTGGGCGCGCCTGGACGACCTGCGCGACGGCGTGGACATCGTCCTCGGTGATGTCGCGCCCCTTGGCGAAGCCGAGGCGTGTCGCCGCGGTCGTGTAGCGAGCGACCGTCTTGCGGTCGACGCCGGCCTCACGCCCGATCCTTCTGTCGCTGTGCCCCGCCGACCAGCGGCGGAGAACTTCCTTCACGTCCATCATGGAGAGCTCCCTGTAGGCCATCGACTCCTCCCGGCGGCGACCGGCGCCGACGTCGGGAAGAACCTTCGCTCACTTCAGGTCGCTCCGCTGGGGTGGCCCCATGACCCTGCAAATCTCGGTCAGGGGGTGGCCCCATCTGCCTGCAAATCTCTCAGACCCTCCCTGCCGGTGGCCCCATCATCCTGCGAATCGGGGTGGCCCCATGACCCTGCGAAAAACTTCGCCGGGTGGCCCCATGACCCTGCGAACCGGCATCCTGCTCGAGGTGAGGGCCGTCATGGGGCGCTCGGGCCTACGATGAGCCGGCTCCGCCGCCTTGCTGTGGCATGACCGGTGAAGACTCAAACCCCTCGGACCAGTGGTCCCTGTCGACCGGATACCGGCCAACAGTGAATCCCGAAAGGTGGCTCGAAAAGCCAGGCTTCTGGCTCAGGCGCTCTATCGCCTGTCGAGCAAGCTCCTCCGAGCTATAGATGCCGATGACCTTCACCTCGGCCACCTCGTCCGATACTTCGTGCTCGTGTTGAACAAGAAAGACTTCCATCACTGTCCACCCGGTCTCTTGAATGCGCGATCCCCGAACTTCTTCAGTTGGTTGTGTTCTGTCCCAGGTCCCATGGTCCAGTTGCCCCTTCCATACTTGGTATTGAGCAGACGTTCTGCGAACTGGTTGCCGCTCTCACCGACGAGCGGAACCTCCCCGAGCGCCCAGCTCGGACGTTCGGTAGATGCCGCCTTGCCGCGTCTGCCCGGCACCCGAACTTTCGCTCCGCCCCCGGGGTCTTCGACGGCGCCGCCGAGCATCCGCTTGGCTCTAGCGATCATGTTCTCCCACGTGCCGGTCCCTGTTAGTGCCGGGTGCGCCGGTTGCAGGATCTTCTCTTCACCGCCGGCCTTCGCTGCAACGGTTCTTAGGTGGTCGACCCCCTTAGCCCTGCCGCCCGTCCCCCCCACGCCCGTAAACACAAACGCCGACTGGTAGGCGAGGTCAGCGGCCGCGCCGGTGGCGCGGTCGAGCGCCTGGGAGACAGCGGGCATGCCTGGCAACACGGCCAGGGTGCCGAGCACAAAGCTCGGGTCGTCGTGGGACTCGGCGCTCGCCAGGGTGAGCACCCCGACCGCGTGAGCCGGGCCCGACGGGATGCGTGCCCCGAGGTACGCGCCGCCCAGGGTCTGCCAGAAGCCTAGCTCGGCGTCGGTCATGGGGCCGATCTCGCCCGGCTGGGCGGACTGGCCGCTGGCACCGGCGAAGGGGTCCCGTGCCGCCATCTCTGCGAGCTCCGAGGATGCGCCGCCTTCGCCAGTCAGCCCGTCGGCTCGCTCCGCAGCGAGACGAGCGTCGATGTTGGCCAGGATCTCGTTTGCGAAGGCGACCTGGGGATGCACGGCTTCTGGCACCTGGCCGGCGTCAATTACATCCACCCATTGACGTCAATTACATCTCCCCATCGTGTTCGTCCTTGACTCGGGGGTAGTTGTCGTCGTCGTTTCTCGTTCATCGCCTCCATGATCTGAATCTGATCCCAACGCTTCACCGCGCTCTCGCGGCATGCCCGCTCGGGCTTTAGCGCCCCCCCGAGACGACGACCGAGCGCGACGACCTGACGAGCTCGTGTCGGCGTTTCTGCGGTGGCGCACAAGTTTCATGCTCGGTCCTCCGGCTGCTCGGATCGTTCGTTCTTCATCGGTGTCGTGGACGCGGACGTAGTTGTCGTCGGCGGGTCTCCTCGCTTTTTTGCGGCCTCGTTGCGGATGCTCGGCCCGGTCATCTCGATGATCACGGAGTGGTGCACGAGCCTGTCGATGGCCGCCGCCGTCGTCATCGGGTCCTTGAAGATGCGGTCCCACTCGCTGAAGACGAGGTTGCTCGTGATGATGACGGTCTTGCGCTCGTAGCGCTCGGAGAGGAACGTGAAGAGGACCTCCATTTCGTCGCGGTTCTGCTGGACGTAGCCGATGTCGTCGAGGATGACGGCGTCGAAGCCGTCCAGGGTCGCGAGCTCCTTCTCGAGTCGAAGGTCACGCTTCGCCGCGAGCAGGCGCTGCACGAGCGCGTACGTCGGGGTGAACAGCACGCGGCGACCGCGCCTGACCAGCTCGTGACCGATGGCGCAGACGAGGTGCGACTTGCCGCGCCCGGGCAGACCGAACGCGAGGAGGTTGTCGCCACGGTCGACAAAGCCCCCCTCACACAGGGTGGGCAGCTGCTTCTGTACCTTCGCCGGGGAGCTTCTGACGCTCGAGGGTCGCGAGCGTCTTTTCGGCCGGCAAGTCCGAGTCCCGAAGGTAGCGCTCGATGCGGCGGCGCCGACGCTCCTCGACCTCGAGCTCGGCGAGATGGTGAAGGTACTGTCCGAAGGACCATGCCTCTCGCTCTGCCTTCTGCGCCACGTCGGCTGCCACGCGCGCAAACGTCGGCAGCTAGGCGAGCGAAGCAGAATCGCCAGCGACTCGGCAGGAGTGGGAGGCGGCGGCGCCGTAGTCGTCGTCGTCGTCACGTGCCGACCTCACGAAGCTGGTGGGTCTCCTCGAGCACGCCGTCGCCGAGCAGCGAGTCGTACTCGTCGACGTCGGGGTCGGGTCGCGAAAGGGCTGGAATCTCGGGTCTCCTTGCCGTCGACACAATCGCCCTCACGGCGTCGCTCGAGACCGCTGCGCTCTCCGCGAGGAGAAGCTCGAGCGCCGCTGCGACGTCGGCCTCTACGGTGCTCGCTGCGAGATGGAGGATCCGCAGATACTCGAGGTCACCCTTTGTTCCATGGTGCGGAGTTTGAATTGCGTCGTACGCGCGGCGGAACACCAGCGACGGGAACATCTCGTCGCGGTAGACGTACCGCGCGAAGCCGCCGGGCTTTCGAATCAGCGACCAAATGATGTGTCGGTAGTCAACGCGGCGCTGGTTTCGGCCACGCAGACGCTCGCAGCTGAGCTGCAGCTTGTCCGCGAACCAGACCTCGATGCGGTCCTCGAACAGTCGAACGCGCACCGTCTGCTCGATGAGTCGAGAGGGCACCGAGTACGAGTTGTGTCTGATGCGGATGGTGCTCCACTCGGAGACGGTCACGTCCTCCTCGGTGAACTCCGCCAGCCTCGCGACGACGAGAGGCCGCATCGCCGCGAGCTCATCGGCGACACGGCGTCCGCGGCGCTCGTTGGCCTTGCGCAGCGTGAGCTGCACGAATTCCTCCCAAGCGCTGACGCTCTCGAAGTCGCGATGGCCTCGAACGAGCAGCGCTTGCTCGAGTCGACGCTTGATGGCCCCGTTGCTCGCCTCGACATCTCCATTCTGCTCCTTTGCGCCGATGGCTGTCGTCCTTGCGGTCATCCCGAAGTGCCGCATCAGCGCGAGGTACTCCTCGTTGAACGGCCGCTTCCCGCCGTCCGCCTCCACGCTCTTGCCATCCGGAATGCGGTGCGTCGCCGCGGTCGAGTTGTCGGTCTGGTTGAAGGCCGGCACGCGGCCGAGCTGAAACAGGGCCGCTTGCACGCCGCGCCGAAGCGCGGACAGCGACTCGCTCAGGCAGACCGACGCCCACTGCCAATTCGAGAACGGCAGCGTGAAAACGCACAGCATGTGAACGAACAGCGCGCCCATGATGGTGACGCCGAGCGACGTCGCCCACGTGAAGTCCACCTGGCTCGCCTCGCCAGGACGGTGTTGCTGCGCGAGCACGACCTCGCGGTCCGGCCCGTGCTCCGCGCGCCATTGGCGCACGTGCCGCTGCAGCGTCCGAAGTTGCCCGGCCTCGTAGCGCCCGGGGTGGCGCTCCTCGAGCACCTCGAAGATGGTCTTCGCCTCGAGCTCGGGCGTCGCCTCAAGAAGCGCGACGACCTCAGCCCAGTCCTCCGCAAACGGGTCCTCGCGCGTCCTCCAGGCCCGGGGCGCCACCATCTCCGAAGGTAGCTTCCCAGCCTGCACATACCTGCGCGCCGTCTTCCGATCCATCCCGGCCTTCATCGCGGCGTCGCCGATTCGGCCGTGCTTGCTCATCTCCTCCATCAGTTTCCTCGCTTGAGCGTCGCTCACCGGTCGCAAGCTGCCTGCCTCTCCATCCTGTGGAGGGCCGGCGCCCGGCCGACGAGTCATGCCTCCAAGGATGGGGCGATGTAGTTGTCGTCGCTGGGGAGGTGTAGTTGTCGCTCAGCAGGCACCTCGACGCCGATGCTCGGGTCGATGGTCTGGCCGGTCTCGAGGTCATGCTGCACGTACTGCTCAGCGAGGTACCGGTCAACTCCCGCTCGGCGAGCTGCCCTAGGCGCGCCGCCACGGTGGCGGCCTGGTCGTCGACGGAGTCGGTGCCGCTGGGGTCGCTGTACAGCGGTGGGCGATCCCACGTTCAAGCGAACCAGCCCCGGCCCGCCCAGCTCCGATGCCGAGCGGATCGGCGCTGGTCCACCTGCCGAGCCACGCGGCGTAGTAGCGGGCGCCGGGGTAGTAGAGGCCCGTCTCTTCGTCTGCTCCTTCCCGTGTCGATGATGCCACGCCGGTGCTCGGGGCGCCCTGCGCGCCGGACGGGCCTCTCGATCGTCCTCGGCGCCCGCTACTCGCGCCTGCGGGCAGGGGGACCAGCGCCGCTCTGGCATCCGGCGCTTGAACGGGGGTTGGCGCCCGCTGCACTTGCGGGGCTCGAGCCGTGGCCCCTGACTTGGGCTGCGGCACCGACTCCGTCAGGCCCAGGCGCCAGCGTGGCGGCGCGGTGGTTGAGCTCTGGCCGAGCAGGAGTCACCGGCACTTTCCCGGGGACCGGTGGCTGCCGGCGCAGCCAGCGACCCGAGCTCGCGTCGGTGCCTGCTGAGCGACAACTACACCTCCCCAGCGACGACAACTACATCGCCCCATCCTGAGGCATGACTCGTCGGCCGGGCGCCGGCCCTCCACAGGATGGAGAGGCAGGCAGCTTGCGACCGGTGAGCGACGCTCAAGCGAGGAAACTGATGGAGGAGATGAGCAAGCACGGCCGAATCGGCGACGCCGCGATGAAGGCCGGGATGGATCGGAAGACGGCGCGCAGGTATGTGCAGGCTGGGAAGCTACCGTCGGAGATGGTGGCGCCCCCGGGCCTGGAGGACGCGCGAGGACCCGTTTGCGGAGGACTGGGCTGAGGTCGTCGCGCTTCTTGAGGCGACGCCCGAGCTCGAGGCGAAGACCATCTTCGAGGTGCTCGAGGAGCGCCACCCCGGGCGCTACGAGGCCGGGCAACTTCCGGACGCTGCAGCGGCACGTGCGCCAATGGCGCGCGGAGCACGGGCCGGACCGCGAGGTCGTGCTCGCGCAGCAACACCGTCCTGGCGAGGGCGAGCCAGGTGGACTTCACGTGGGCGACGTCGCTCGGCGTCACCATCATGGGCGCGCTGTTCGTTCGCATGCTGTGCGTTTCACGCTGCCGTTCTCGAATTGGCAGTGGGCGTCGGTCTGCCTGAGCGAGTCGCTGTCCGCGCTTCGGCGCGGCGTGCAAGCGGCCCTGTTTCAGCTCGGCCGCGTGCCGGCCTTCAACCAGACCGACAACTCGACCGCGGCGACGCACCGCATTCCGGATGGCAAGAGCGTGGAGGCGGACGGCGGGAAGCGGCCGTTCAACGAGGAGTACCTCGCGCTGATGCGGCACTTCGGGATGACCGCAAGGACGACAGCCATCGGCGCAAAGGAGCAGAATGGAGATGTCGAGGCGAGCAACGGGGCCATCAAGCGTCGACTCGAGCAAGCGCTGCTCGTTCGAGGCCATCGCGACTTCGAGAGCGTCAGCGCTTGGGAGGAATTCGTGCAGCTCACGCTGCGCAAGGCCAACGAGCGCCGCGGACGCCGTGTCGCCGATGAGCTCGCGGCGATGCGGCCTCTCGTCGTCGCGAGGCTGGCGGAGTTCACCGAGGAGGACGTGACCGTCTCCGGAGGGAGCACCATCCGCATCAGACACAACTCGTACTCGGTGCCCTCTCGACTCATCGAGCAGACGGTGCGCGTTCGACTGTTCGAGGACCGCATCGAGGTCTGGTTCGCGGACAAGCTGCAGCTCAGCTGCGAGCGT
>JADJYE010000042.1 GCA_016719945.1 Polyangiaceae bacterium
CGCCTCGACGAAGTCCGCGCCGCCCTCGTACGGAGGAACCGCGTGGGCCGCCCAGCTCGAGCCCGTGGCGGAGCTCTCGTCCAGAAGCGGCGAAAGCGACCATCCTCCGAAGGAGCGAGACCAGGGCCGCCCGGCCGCTCAGCGCCGCCTCGAACGCCATGGCCAAGGCGGACAAAGAGCTCGCGGGACTTCGCCGCGCGCCGTAAGAATCCAGAGACGCTCTCGAACGAGAAGTGAAGGCGCTCGAGGAAGACGCTCGGCGAGGCTCCGAGGGCCCAGAGCCTCGAGCAACGCCTTATATCGGGATCCCTAACGCCCGATCGGTCGATCCCCCGACGGCGAAGGCGCCGAGGGCAAGCCGAGATTCATTGCGCACGTGGGGCGGCCTCGCGAGTACGACTTCACCCCGAAAGCCGCACTGGGAGGGCAGGCGAGGCCCTCGGCATCCTCGACTGTGAACGCGGCGCGAAGCTCTCCGGGGCCCGCGGTTCACCGTGCTGTGCCGGGGCGCCGGCCGCTGGAGCGCGCGCTCGTCAGCTTCATGCTCGACCCACTTCCACCTGCTACCGGCTACACTCGAGGTCATCCCCCGTTCCTCGTGAAGGGGACGGCCCTGCGCGACGGCAGCTCCCCAGTTCGAAGCGATCTCTTCAAGACCGCCACGGCGATCCCGGACGCGGTGACCTATACCCAATCACCGCCGAGGTGCCCGGTCACCAACCTGCACGGGGGATCCTCCAGGGGCGGTTCACGCTGTCGTGCGCGGAGTACACCGCCCACATCGCCGTCCGCGCCGAGGCCGGGACCACGGCCGGGACGGACGCAGGCTCATCCGCCAGCACCAGTTCCCAGGTCAGTGGTGGAGGTCGCCGGGCCGGAGCACCCTGAGGATCCGGCTCGGCGGCCCACGAGGCGCTCACCGGCGAGGCAGAGGCGGTGCTACGCGCCCTCGGGCTCCACTACCGCAAGGTGCTCCTGTGCGCGGGCGACATGGGCGCCGCGGCGCGCAAGACCTACGACCTCGAGGTGTGGCTCCCCGGCCAGGGGGCCTACCGCAGATCCCGAGCTGCTCCAACCTGGCGATCTCAGGCGCGGCGCGCGGGGCTCAAGTACCGGCCCGCGGGCGACGCGAAGGCGAAGCCGCGCCTCCTCCACACGCTCAACGGCTCGGGGCTCGCGGTGGGTCGCACGCTCGTCGCGATCCTCGAGCAGTACCAGCAGGCCGACGGGAGCGTGGTCGTGCCCGAGGCGCTGCGCCCGTACGTCAGCGCCGAAGGTGCGGCAAGCCAGGCCTGACGCGTGCACCAGGCTGCCTGCGGCGATCAGGAGATGATGGCAGCCCTCTCGTATTGCGAGATGAGCGGCGGCTCTGCCCGTCGTCCGCGTCGGGCACAACCCACCTGTGACGACCGCCGCGCCGCTCCAGAAGAAGCGGGCGCGTCCGGCTCGCACCCGTTTCGCGTCGGAGACGGCCAGCGGTCAGGGCCCGCCGCGTCGGCGCGCGTGGCCGCGCGCTCGCGAAATACGGCAGGTGGAAGGGCTGACCGCCGCGTTCCGTGAGGCCGCCGGGGCCCAAGCCCCCCGTCGCCGACCAAGCGCTTCTCCGGTCGGCTGGGCCGCGTTCCAGGCCAGCGATCTCGAGCTCGCGTCAGGGGCCACGTCGCAGGGCCTCGAGCTGCGCCACGGATCGGAAGCCCGCGCGCAGATGCTCTCGTGCGGCCGCATCGAGGAGGCGCGAGGCGACCGACCCGCAGCCGCGAGAGTCGTACGCCGAGGTCGCTGACGCTGCGACCAGACCGCACCGTCAGGCGGCGCCTCGCTTCGCCCTCAGAGGGCTCGTCCGCGCTCCCCCGCACCGGCACCTCGCGCATCTGCGATCGCTCGTTCGCGACGCTGCTTTCGGGAGGCCACCACCGATTACCTGCTCGGGGCGCGCCGCTCAGTCTCCCGAAGGACGCAGGGCTCGTGCGCGCCCTGCCGGCGCCTCGAAGGAGACCCGCCGATCGCGCGATCGAGCTCGTGCACGCGTGGCGGCAGGCTCCGAGTCGATGGCGTACTGGGCGCTCGCCGACGATGCGCAGCCGGCTCCGCCCGCTCGGCGAGCTCGAGGTCGAGGGCGAGAAGCCCCTCCGCATCCTGCGACCGCTGGGGCAGGAGCGTGGTGAAGCGTGCTCTACGAGGTGACGTCCACCGAGGCGGCGAAGACCACACGCACCACCCTCGAGCTTTTGTGCGTCCTCTCGGACGCGATTTACCGCTGGTCGTGCCGCGATCGTCGAGGCTCGAGGACTGTAAGCCCAATCAGAGCGCACGTTTACGCTCGCGCGATCGGTCTCGAAGGACAGCGCCGTCGTCAAAAACAGGTAGTCCCGGACGACCTCGTCGCGCCAGGCGCACTCGGAAAGCACGCGCTGTTTCGCTTCGGGATTGCTAACGTCTGGGCATCCGCGGCGCGCGCCAGCGAGTTTTCGCACCGAGCGCTCACGGCTGGTACGTCGGCCCGCGTCCCGCCCTCTTCGCCGTGGTGGATGCAGGACTGCCGCTCGACTGGCGCGCGGGCCCAAGCCGTTCTCGCTGACCACCCGGAGAAGCTCCGGGTCAGTGCCGCCGCCGCGGGGACGTCGTCCGCCGCACGCTCAGCGCCACCCTCGTCGGCTCCATTCGGCCTGCCGCTCGGCTTTACAACCCACTCGGCCTGTACCGCGCGCTGCGTGATCGCCAGCTCTACGCCGACCTCGCGTCGACAGGCGACGCCGCGCAGGTGTTCGACCGACCGCGCACCGGCATCGATGTTGCGCCGCCCGCCGAGTCCCCGCTGTTCTCTCCGACCGATGGCGGCTGCGAAATCTCCGCTTCGAGAGCCCCTTCGACCCGCTCAGCGCGAGAAGGCGAAGCGCTTTACCTCGCGCTGTCGAAGCGCCGCTTCGCGCACGCGCGCCACTGGAGAACACCACGGGGCGTCGCGCGACCATCCTCGCCATCCACGGGTTCTCCGCCGACCTCTACCACTTCGGCAGGTGGTTCTTCCCCTTGGTGTCCTGGCTCTACAAGTCCAGGCTTCGACGTGATGCTGGTGACGATGCCGTTCCACGGCAAGCGTCAGACCGCGACCTCGCCGTTCTCGGGAGCACGGGTTCTTCGCGGGCGGCACCAGCCCATCAGCAGGGCCTTCAACGCGGGCGATCTTGACATCCGCATCCTGATGGACACGTCTTCGACGCCGGCGTGCCGCGCGTCAGCGTGACCGAAACGCGACCTGGGCGGGCTCGCGACCAGCCTGCTCGCCATTCACGCGGAAGACCGGCTCAGGTTCGCCATCCCGAACGTCCCGTGGTGAGCCTCGCGGATCATCCTCGAGTGGGAGCCGATCGCGTCGGTCATCCGCGCGTCGCTCGCCGTCGTCGGCAAAGACATCCGCGCCGCCCGGCAGATGCTCGCCATCTCCTCCCCGCTCAGCTTCCCGCCCAAGCTGGCGAAGGAGCGCCTGTTCATCATCGGCGGCGGTGAGAGACCGCCCCGCCTCGCCACGCGCGCCTCTTTGTGGGACCACCGGATCACCCAAGCCCACTGGTTCTGGCAGCGACGCCATCCACTCGACCGCGGGGAGTACTTCCGCTCGATGAGACGCTTCTTCGCCTGGCTCGATTTCACGCCACGACGAAGCTCAGCTTGAAGGCGCTGTCGGCGGCGACGATCGCGTGCGCCTGTTGGTCCGCGCTGATCCCGCGCCCCAGAACCTGCAGGGCCCTATCGAGGCTACGCTCCGCCCGACTTCGACTCCCCCGACGGGCGTGCGATTGAGGCTGGGGAGTACGGCACGACCGACGTCGACGCGCCAAGCACGTCCCCTTCCCGAGACCGTGCCAGTCGGCTGCTTCTCGCGGAGTCGCGTACTCGGCGGGCACCGAGCGCGTCATCGGCGTCAGCGCCCCTGCCGGATGCGGGTACCCCACGCGGGCGCCTCCGCAGCGCGCTACTCGCGCGAGCGGGCCGTGTATCAAGCAGCTCGCGGACGGTCCTCGCTCGCGCGCGGGGCGAAGGTGCCCACGGAGCTCGCGTGCGAGCTGCCCGACGAGGTGCGCCGCGCCGCCGCTCGGGCGAACGCTCGCACCCCTCCGCTCCGGCACGCCCGGCGCCCGCGACCGGCGAGCTCGAGCGCTACCCCGCGGTCGCCGGGACTTGCCCGGCTTCGGCTCGCCAGACCAGAACGAGAGCGTGCCGCAGCACTGGCTGCCAGGCGAGCCGTGCGTCGAGCTCTCCCCTCGCCGCTGGAGATCCTCGACGGAACGTGGTCCGAGCGCAGCGCATCTCCGAGGCCTACAAGGGCGGCGTCGCGCCGCTGGTCTCCGAGCGGCGGCGCGGTGCACGGCGATCTGATCGAGGCCTTCGATGCTCGGCTTCCTGCGCCCACTGCCAGGGCGGCGTGCCCGAAGATCGAATCCCCTACGACCCGTGCGGACCACACGCACACGAACTTTCGGAACACGTCGGCCCTCGCGCGGGGATGGGCGCGCGCTTCCCGTGCCTGGTGACCGACGACTCTCTCCAGTCGATGTACATGCAGGAGTGGACCTTCCCGACCTCATGGGCGGCAGCATCGATCAGCGCTCGCTCCGGGACTTCAGGTACTGGTGGGGCGTGGCGCCAGGCCAGCGTCAGATGGAGGCCGGGCTTGGTACACGCCGTACCGCTTTGGGCCGAGCACGCAGCGGCCGTGGCTCCTTCACCTGCACCGGGACATCCCCTTCGCGCCGTGAGCGGCGGGGTGGGCTTTATGATGGGCGCGATGTTCGCGCGGGCGTGTGCGCTGTTCGTCGGCTTGGCAGCGGGCGCCTGCGTCAGCACCGATCCCATCTCCTCGGGCGGCTCGAGCGGGGCGAGGGCGCGGGGACTCGAGGGCGGCGCCGGTGGCGCCTTCGTGAGCGACGGGGGGTTCTCGGCGGCCGGCGGCGCCTCGAGCGCTGAATGCGGCGACGGCCTGTGCTCCGGAGACGAGACCTGCGACGGCTGCCCCGCCGACTGCCCCTGCACCGACGACTGCGGGGACGGCACCTGCGACGCGAGCGAGACGTCGTGACCTGCGAGCTCGACTGCGGGTCGTGCCCGCCTGCGGCGACGGAAGCTGCTCGCTCAACGAGGACTGCGACACGTGCTTCGAGGACTGCGGCATCTGCGCGTGCGTCACCGACGCCGAAGAGCCCAACAACGGCTCGAGCAGCGCCGTCACGCTCGCGTTCGACACCGACTACTGCGACCTCAGCATCTGCACTGGTGACGTCGACTGGTTCGAGTTCCCGGTCAACGGCACGACGACGATCACGCTCAACTTCCTGCAGGCCGAGGGCGACCTCGAGCTCGAGATCTACTCGCAGGCCACCGGGGACTACGTCACCGGCGCATATTCGGCGGACGACGACGAGGTCCTCACGCTGACGGGGCAGCCCACCGGGATGTATTGGGCGCGGGTGTACGGCGACGACCCCGAGAACCCGGACTATTGCATCCGGGTGGACTGACCCGCGCGGGGCGAGGCAACGCCGACGCCAACGCCAACGCCAACGCCGACGCCGATGCCGACGCCGATGCCGATGTTGATGCCGACGCCGATGCCGATGTTGATGCCGATGCCGACGCCGATTCCGATGCCGACGCCGATGTTGATGCCGATGCCGACGCCGAGGCCGACTGCGCGGGGGGCCGGGCGCGGGCCGAGTGACAGCGACCCCCACCCTGCTCAGCAGGGTGTGCCCTCCTGTCCATCGCGCTCGAGCCTCCCGGGCCGCGGCGACGCAACTTCAATGGGTTGGCGCTGACCTCACGGCCGCTACCACCGCAATGCGCCCCAAAGTGCAGACAAGACACCCCACCCCTGCTGAGCAGGGTCGGGTGTTCTGTCACGCTCCGCTTTCACTCGGGCGCCCCGGAGGCAGCCGAGGGTCTCCTCGCCCACGCGCCGAAGACCATATCGCCGACGTAGGTCGCGCCGGAACCTCGCAGCTCGGCCTCGAGGCGCGCGTCGAGGGTCTCGACGTCGATCTCGGCCTCGGTCGCGACGCCGGCGCCTGTGATGCGCGGGAGGATGGCGCGGACGATCCCCGCCGTGGGGTGCCGCGCCTCGGGCGTCTGCACGATGGCCTCCGCGCGCACCTGCTGCACCTCCAGACCCGCCGCTCCCAGCACCGACCAAAGATCGAAGCCCATATGAAGGTTCGCCCCCTCGCGCGCCACCGTGCGCCAGATCCACGCATGCACCTGCGCGTGGAGCGGCAGCCGCGCGACGCTCGCCGGGACCATGGACGCGTCGTGCTCCTGGAACACCACGAGCCCGCCGGGCCGCACCGCGGCCGCGACCGCGCGCACCGCCCGCACCGGGTCCGCCTGATACATCAGCACCCGCCGCCCGACCGCCGCGTCGAGCCCGCTGGAGCTCCCTTCGGGAGGCTCGCTCATGTCGGCCACCACGAAGGTCGCGTTCGTCGCGCGCCCGCCTCACGCGCCCGCTCGCGCGCCACCCCGAGCCAGTGCGCGTCCCGATCGATCGCCACCACCGCCCCGCTCTCCCCGACCAGCCGCGAGAGCAGCAGCGAGACCTCACCGCGGCCACAGCCCACGTCGAGCACCCGCATCCCCGGCCCGATCCCCGCGTCCACCAGCAGCCGCTCGGTCAGATCACGCTCGCTCAGCAACATGCCGAGCATCATAGGGGGGGGTCGCGGGCCGATGCCGAGCACCCTCATCGCGACCCGCTTCCGACGCCGGACTCGGATTCGGGCTCGGCGTCGGATTCGAGCTCGGTCTCGGGACTCGGTATCGGGATTCGGTGTTTGGGACTCGGACTCGGTTCGAGACTCGGACTCGCTCTCGAGACGGCTCGCAGTCGGGGAGACGGGGCCAACCGATGCACGAGCTTTGGTCTCCTGGGCGCCGGACGCCCTAATGCCCGGCATCGTCCGCCCTCACGTCCACCGCGCGCAAGGGCAACACCACGAGGTTTCGACGCATCCTAAGGCGGCGCGTCCACCGTGGGCCGACGCGGGAGGCCGACATGCCGACGCCGATGCCGATGCCGATGCCGATGCCGATGCCGATGCCGATGCCGATGCCGATGCCGGCTGCGGTGCTCGGACTCGGACTCGATCTCGGTACTCGATGCTCGGTCTCGGCCTCGGCATCGCGGCTCGGCCTCGCCGCCTTGCCGTTGGGGCGGTGGGTCACGCCTCTTGTTGCACGCGCCGTTTCAGGGCATGACCCACCGCCCCAACGACAGGCCCCCCCTTACACGCAGTTCCCTCATCACGGGCTCGACGCGTATGCGGTCGGGCTCGAGGCGCTCACCAAGGCCGATGCGCTCGCCAGAAGCTGCCTCGCGGCTACGGGCCGCTGAGCGATCAGCTCGCCGCGCCAGCCAGTCCGCGTTCCTTCAGCTGAGCGAGGGCGCCGCTCGCACGAGCGCCGATCGCGCGCAGCGCCTCCGCGGCGCTCGCGCCGAGGCCTGTGAGGCCTGCGTCGAGGCGCTCGAGCGACTCGGGCTCGCCACTGCGGCCGATGCCGGCGAGCTGCTGTCGCTGCTCGGCCGGCTCGCCGCCATGCTCACGAAGCTCGCCGCCCGCTGATCATCGAAACGGCGCAAAGACGCGCACCACCGCGCGGCCGCACGACGTCGGGAACGCTAACGTCCCGGTGGGCGCGATCCCGTTCTTCGCGTACGTCCACTTCATGGTGCTCTGCTTCCGGCCCTTCCAGAGGACTCCAGAGGGCCAGTCGGGCGGAACGCAACGGTCATCGAAGTGGGCTGACCCGAAGACAGGTACTCCCCATCGTTGAGAGGCCCCCGCGAGGCCGTGTCGCGCGAACAGGACGTCTCCAGAGCCGCCGCTTCCGACCGCACCGAAACCATGGATATGGTCGAGCACCGCGTCGACCCCGGGCTTCGGTCCGCTGAGCTTCTTGATCCCGAAGCCGTCGTAGCAGACCGCTAGGTAGAACCTCCGACCGAACAGCTGCGCAATGCGCGGGTGTTCTCCTTCGCCCGCAGCGAAGTCGGCCGCCGCCTCGATGTCGTCCTTCTCGTCTTTCGTGGGAAAGAACTTTCGCCCCATACCGACGATGCCGTCCTCATTCATCGCGACGGCGAGCTGGTCCTTGCTGTCGCGTCCGTCGATCCCGAAGGTCATCGCGAGCCGGCCGCCTTGCGCGCGAAGCAGCTTGCGAAGCTGCCGCTCGACGCGCTCGAGCGTACGTCCGGGACGCTGTTGGCCCGCCTTCAGCCAGCCGCCAGGAAACTGGAGCACGACCTCTCCCTTGGTTGCGCGTGCGACCTCGGTCAGTACCCCGTCGGTCGCCGACAGGCACTTCCTCAAGTCGAAATCACCCGACCTCTCGATCAGGACGGTCGCGACCTGCGGCTCACGCGCTGAGCGCCGTCGCGCCAAGGGCTTTGAGGGTGCCCCCGCCAGGTGCAGCGGCACGATCTCGAACCCGAGCCCCGCCAGGATCTCGTTGGTCTCCGCGCCGCCGCTGAAGGCGTCTGGCCGTAGCTCGGTCCCCCTTGCGTAGAGGTGCGCGCGACCGAGCACGAGCTTCGGGGCAAGGTGCTTGCCCTTGAAGCGCAGCAGATACCGACGGCTCTCCCGCCGCACCGGCGTCCCCTCCCGGTCGATGTCTGCGATCGCACGCAGCACATCCTGCCGTGTGACGTCCCCAAGTGACACGGCTTCAAGCTTACGCCCGACACGCGCGCTTGAGAACGTCCGCCTCATGGGCGACGTTTGGGTGATGTCTGCCGTGCTCGTCTGCCGTGTCGCGTGGATGGACTTCTACGAGGGCGTCTCCGGCGACAAGCCTCGCGGGGGCGGTGCTTACGTCGATCAAGAAGGGTTCGGTTGGGAGATCTTCAACTTTCGAAAGGAATCCGACGGGGCGTACCGAGGCTACGTGCGCCCGCCGGGCCGGGGTGACGCGACCGACCCGCGGATCAACGTCGAGCGGCTCGGAGCCGGGCCGGCGGACGACGCCATCGAGAACGTCGCGGTGTTCTGGGTAGCCAAACATCCTCACCACGGGGGGAGCTTCGTGGTCGGCTGGTACGACGAGGCCAAGGTGTTCCGGGAATGGCGGCCGAGCCCACGAAAGCGGGCTTTGCCAAACGGAAGAGACGCCGGCTTCATGATCGAGGCACGCTCCGCTCGACTTCTCCCGACGGACGACCGCCGGTTCGAAATCCCCCGCGCGACCGCGGACGTCGCCGGCATGGGCCAGTCGAACATCTGGTACCCGCCCGCCGCGTGGGCAAAAAAGCTGCTCGACTACAGGCACAGCGTGACGACGGGAATCCACGCCGCGCCCAGGGGAACACGAAAACCCCCGCCAGCGCGGGCTGCGAAGCTCCTCGACACCGAGGAGCGACTGCGGATCGAGCGTGTCGCCATGGAAGCGGCACGAGACTGGTGTGAGCAGCGAGAGCTCCTTCCCGTGGTCGATGTCTCCTTGCAGCGAAAGGGGTGGGACTTGGAGGCGGGGGCGGGCAAGCACCTCCTCAAGGTCGAGGTGAAGGGCACGAGCCAATCCCTCGAGGACGTCGCCGCAGAGCTCACCCCGAACGAGCACGCGATGATGAACCTCCATCGCGAGACCTACCGTCTCGCCATCGTCCTCGCGACGAGGCGCACGCCCAGTGTGATCATGTTCGCTTGGAGCAAGGAGCGCAGGGCGTGGGTTGGCGAGCTGGAGGGCAACCGCCTTCAGCTTCAGGTCCAACAGGTCACCTCGGCGCGGCTGAAGCTCATCACGGGGCGGTGACCCTTTATTACAGCTCATAACACCCCCACCCTCACCCTGCGGCCTCCAGCCCTCACCCCCACGCCGCCGCCGCCTTCCGTGGTAACTTCGGGCCGCTTTGGGGCAGCCTTCATGAGCACACGCGCGCTCGAGATGTTTCGCTCGCTGCGGGAAGATCTCGGGGAGGCCGAGCTTGTGCTGCTCCACCAGGAGGTGCGGGCTCACGTGGCGCGGCTCGCGGCGGCGCAGCGGCGTCACGAGCTGATCGCGGTCGACCTTGCAGAGCGGCTCGCGGCGCGGCTCGTGGCGCTGCTCGAGCTCGCGCCCACGCTCGACGCCGAGGCGCGCGCCTCGGTGGTCGGGGCGGCGCGGTACTTCTGCTCGACCGACGACGAGGCGCCCGATGAGGGCTCCTGCACCGGGCTCGATGACGACGTCGCGGTCTTCAACCACGTGGTCGAGGCGCTCGAGCGCCCCGACCTGATCCTCGTCGACGACTGATCCGATGACCGACGAGACCTCTCTGTCGCCAGGCTCGCGCGTCCGCATCCGCGGCGAGGAGTGGGCCGTGCAGAAGGCGCTGCCGCTGCCGATGGGTGGCTACGCGGTGCACGTGCAGGGGGTGAGCGAGCTGGTGCGCCACCACCAGGCGATCTTCCTCACGCCCCTCGAGAAGGAGATCCTCCCGCTGCGGCCCGAGGACACGCGCCTCGTGCTCGACGACTCGCCCCAGCACCGGCAGACGCTGCTCTACCTGGAGACGCTGCTCCGGCGCACGCCGCCCACGCACGGCAACGTGACGGTGGGCCACCGCGGCGCGCTGGACGTGATGCCGTACCAGCTCGTGCCGGCGCAGAAGGCGCTCTCGTCCCTGCGGCCGCGCATCCTGCTGGCGGACGGCACCGGCCTCGGCAAGACGGTCGAGCTCGGCATCGTGCTCAGCGAGCTGATCAAGCGCGGCCGCGGCCGGCGCATCCTGGTGGTGGCGATCCGCAGCATGCTCGCGCAGCTCCAGCGCGAGCTGTGGGCGCGCTTCACCCTGCCGCTCGTGCGCCTCGACTCCGAGGGGCTCGCCCGCGTGCAGGGAAAGATCCCCGCGAACCGCAACCCGTTCTCGTACTTCGACCGCTGCATCGTCTCGATGGACACGCTCAAGAACCAGGGCATGTATCGCGCCTGGCTCGAGCAGATCCGCTGGGACGCGATCGTCGTCGACGAGTGCCACAACGTGGCGAACCAGGGCAGCCAGCGCGGCGAATTGGCGCGCCTGCTGGCTGCCCAGTGCGACGCCCTCATCCTCACCAGCGCGACGCCGCACAACGGCCGGCCCGAGAGCTTCGCCAACCTGATGCGCATGCTCGACCCCACCAGCGTCGCCGACGTGCGCTCCTTCACCAAGGCCGACATCGACGGCCTGGTCGTCCGCCGCTTCAAGAAGGACGTCGAGCGCGACGCCGGCAGCCAGCTCAAAGATCGCGACGTGGCCACGCTCGCAGCCACCGCCTCCGTCGAGGACGAGGCGGCGCTCGAGGCGCTCCACGCGCTCGAGCTGCACACCGTCCGCGCCAGGTCGGTGCGCAGCGATGCGCTCATCCGCTGGACGCTGGTGAAGGCCTTCCTCTCCAGCCACGAGGCCTGCCTCGAGAGCCTCGAGCACCGGCTCGGCGTCACCGAGCGCGCGCTCGCCGGTGATCTGCCGGCCGCGCGCAAGGCCGTGCTTCAGGGAGATCTGGAGAGGCTCGTCGCCGCCAAGGCCCTCGTCGAGCGCGCCCAGGCGCGAGGCAGCCAGAAGCTCGAGCGCCTGCTCGCCGAGCTGCGCGCGCTCGCCGTCGGCCCCAAGAAGCACAGCCTGCGCGTGGTCGTCTTCTCCGAGCGCATCCGCACCCTGACGACGATCCGTGAGGCGCTGCTCAGCGAGCTGGGCCTGCCCGAGGCCGCCATTGGCGTCTACACCGCGAGCACCGGGGGCGCGGGGCTCGGCGCCGCCGCGAAGGACGAGCGGGCGCAGCGCGAGCTGGTCGAGTCCTTCGGGCACGAGGAGAGCCCGCTGCGCGTCCTGCTCTGCTCCGACGCGGCGTCCGAGGGGGTGAACCTGCACCACCAGTGCCACCACCTCTACCATTACGACGTCCCGTGGTCGCTCATCCGGCTGACGCAGCGCAATGGGCGCATCGATCGCTTCGGCCAGCGGGAGACGCCGCACCTGCGGTACCTGGTGACCACCAGCGCGAAGACCACAGCCGATCAGCACGTCACCGCGCGCCTGATCGACAAGGAGCGCGAGGTCGAGCGGCAGCTCGGGGACCCGGGCGCCTTGCTCGGCCTGTACGACGCCGAGGTCGAGGAAGATTTCTTGCTCCGAGGCGTCGCCAAGGGCGCGCCGGTGGAGGAGCTGCTGCCCGACCAGCCGCGCGAGGCACGGGCCGCAGGGGTCCGCCTCGCCGCCCTGCGCGAGGGCGACGACGACCCCGCCCAGGTCGCGCCGCCGCCGGGCGACGAGGACGAGGCGCCCGAGATCGATCTGCTCGCGCTCCTGGCCGAGGTCGAGCGGGAGCAGAGCCAGATCGTCGGGCTCGACTCGCTGGTGCAGGCCGCGCCGAGCCTGTTCCCCGACGACTACTCGCTGCTCGTCGCCGCCCTGCGCCACCTCGAGCACAACCACGTCGTCGGCCCCGAGCCGCTGCAATGGCAGCACGACGACCGCGACCAGACCGTCACGCTGCACGCGCCCGAGCCCTTCCGTCGCCATCGCGAGGTCTTCCTCCCCGAGGAGGCGGTGCCCAAGCGGGGCGAGGCGTACCGCCTGGTCATGGGGCGTGAGCTGGTCGCGACCAAGCTGCGCACCGCGCTCGACGAGGAGGGGCGCTGGCCCGACTGGCACCTGCTCTGGGAGCAGCATCCCCTGGTCGAGTGGCTCTTCGACGCGCTCGGCTCGGCCTACGCCCGCGGCGAGGCGCCGCTCGTCCGCGTCCCCGCGCTGCCCAAGCAAGAGGCGGTGTTTCTCCTCCAGGGGTTCGTCCACAACCACGAGTCGGAGGCCGTCGAGGCGCGGTGGATGGGCCTCGTCGCCCAGGGGAACAAGCTCGAGCCCAACACCCTTGAGCTCGACGAGGTCATGGCCAAGGTCGGCCTCGCCAAGGGCCTGGTGAACCACGGCAAGCCGAGCGAGCGCAAGGCCGCCCTCCAGGCCTTCGTGCCCGCGGTGATCGAAGAGGCGCGCGCCCGCCTGCTGAAGGACCGCGCCCAGCACATCAAGGACAGCGTCGCCCAGCGCGTCCGCAAGGAGACGCGGCGGCTCGAGGCGTGGGCGAAGGATAGCCTGGCCGAGATCACCCGCCGCGAGGGCGCCTGGTCGAAGACCGGCCGCAAGCCGCCGCCGCACATCGCGTCGAAGCTCCAGCGCGAGCGCGAGCACGTGGCCAAGGTGCAGGCGAACCACCAGCAGCTCCTGAAATCGCTCACGGCGCACGGCGCCCCGTACCTCCGCCTCGCGGCGGTCTTCGCGGGGGACTGATGGCCGCCGATCTGACCGGCATCGAGAACGTCGGGGAGCTGTTCAGCGCCCATTACTTCGAGGTGCGGCTGCTCGAGGAGCTGAAGGCCCTCGCCGGCCCGGAGCGCGAGGCGATCGACACGGTCACCACGCGCCTCAGGGCGTTGGGCCCTCGCCTGCTCGACGCCCTCGCCGACGGGCTCTCCTCCCAGGGCACGACCGCGCGCCGCGAGGTCGTGCACGATCTCGCGGTGCGGGTGCTCGAGGCGCTCGGCTATGAGCGCGAGCCCGGGGCGTACGCCGTGCTCGAGCGCACCGGCGCGCCGAACGAGGCGGTGCCGCTGCTCGCGCGTCTGCTGCACGGCAAGGAGCCCGCGGTGCTCGTGCTCGAGGCCGGCCTCGCGGGGCAGGACGACGCCCTGCTCGCGCAGCCTGCCTCGGTGACCGGCCCGCTGCCCGAGCTCGCCACCGAGCACGATCTGGTGCCGCCGGCGGAGCTCGATCTCGCCGAGGTGGTGAGCGCCCTGTTCGCGACCGCGAGCCCCCCGCGCTGGGTGCTGCTGGTGGGCGCGGCCGAGGTGGTGCTCGCCGAGCGGGCGCGCTTCGGCCGCGGCCAGTACCTGCGCTTCGATCTCGCCACGCTGCTGCGACGGCGCTCGGCCGAGGCCCTGCGGGTCACCGCCGCGCTGCTGGGGCGCACCCTGCTCGCGCCGACCGCGCAGCGCCCGCTGCACGAGGCGCTGCTCGAAAAATCCCACCAGCACGCGGTGGGCGTCAGCGCCTCGCTGAAGTTCGCTGCGCGCGAGGCGGTCGAGCTGCTCGCGAACGAGGTCGTCCACTACGAGCGCACCACCTCCAAGCGGCGCATCTACACCGAGCGCGTCGCGCGCGAGCTGACCCAGGACTGCCTCGTCTACCTGTTCCGGCTCTTGTTCCTCTTCTACGCCGAGGCGCGCGCGCCCGAGCTGCACGGCCTGCCGATGAGCGCCGAGGAGTACGCGCGCGGCTACAGCCTCGAGGTCCTGCGCGAGCTCGAGCAGGTGCCCCTGGTCACGCCCGAGCGCGCGAAGGCTTCTTCTTCCACGAGAGCCTCGAGCGCCTCTTCTCCCTGGTGAACGACGGCTTCGAGCCGCGGCAGGCGGCCCTGGTCGCGGCCCACGAGCGCACGCCCGAGCTGCTCGAGCGCGGCTTCCTGCTGCGGGGCCTGCACGCGACCTTGTTCTCTCCGCAGGGCGCGCCGCGCCTGGCCGGGGTGAGGCTGCGCAATGAGGTGCTCCAGAAGGTCGTGCGGCTCTTGTCGCTCTCGCCGGAGGGCCAGAGGAAGGGCGCCGCCGCCTGGGGGCGCGGGCGCATCAGCTACGCCCAGCTCGGCATCGGCGAGCTCGGCGCGGTGTACGAGGGGCTGCTCAGCTACAGCGGCTTCTTCGCCAAGGAGACGCTGTACGAGGTGCACCGCGAGGGGGACGCCGAGGGCGACGACACGCAGCAGAGCTACTTCGTCCCCGAGCGCGAGCTCACCAAGTACTCCGACGCCGAGCTCACCTTCAAGGGGCCCGACGGCGAGCCGGTCAAGCGCCGCTATGCCCAGGGCACGTTCATCTTCCGGTTGGCCGGGCGCGATCGCGAGTCCAGCGCGAGCTACTACACCCCGCAGGTCCTCACCCGCTGCCTGGTGAAATACGCCCTGCTCGAGCTGGTGAAAGACAAGTCCGCCGACGAGCTGTTGGCGATGAGCCTGTGCGAGCCGGCGATGGGCAGCGGCGCCTTCCTGGTCGAGGCGATCGACCAGCTCGCCGACCAGTACCTCGAGAAGAAGCAGGCCGAGCGGGGCGAGCGCGTCCCTGTGGAGCGGTATCCGCTCGAGAAGCAGCGGGTGAAGGCGTTCTACGCCGAGCAGCGCTGCTATGGCGTCGACCTCAACCCGATGGCGGCCAGGCTCGCCGGGGTGAGCCTGTGGCTCGCGACCATGCACGAGCACCAGCAGGCGCCGAGCTACAGCGCGCGCCTGTTCACCGGCAACAGCCTGATCGGCGCTCGCCTCGCGGTCTACGTGCCCGAAGATCTGGAGAGCGACGAGGCCTTCGCCAAGGCCCTCGCCACCGTCGCGAAGAAGGCCGAGCCTGAAGAGCTGGAGGCCGCGCTCGAGCCGGTGCTCGCCGCGTGGAGCGCAAAGGCGCCGAGCGCCATCGCTGAGGTGCGTACAGCGCTCGAGGCCCTGGGGGGAGACGAGGCCGACGCTGACGCCGACGAGGCCGACGAGGCGAAGGTGAAGGCCGAGCGCGCCGCGCAGGTGGGCAAGGCGTTGAAGAAGGTCGGCGGCGCCCTCAAGCAGCCTCGCTGGCAGCGCCGCCCTCCGCGCCCGGTGCCGCTGGAGGCGCTCGTGTTGGGCGAGCTGCCGAAGGGCGCGATCTTCCACTTCCTGCTCCCCCACCCGGACATGAGCCCGTTCGAGGGGGACAAGGCCCTGAAGGAGCTTACGCCCAAGGCGATCGACCAGCTGAAGAGCTGGCGCAAGCAGGCCCTCGAGCCGCTCACCGAGAGAGACCGCGCGCGCCTCGCCGAGCTCAGCCAGCGCATCGTGCAGCGGTTGCGCCGCGTGGTCGACGACCGGCAGCACGTCCTCACCCAGTGCCGCTCCGCCGTCCAGGTGTGGGGGCAAGATCTGCCGGAGCCCCCGCTCGGCGGCTTCCAGAGCGCGACCCAGCGCGAGGCCCTGGTCCGCAAAGCGCGGGAAGAGACCACCGCGTACGGCCAGCTCCGCCGCGTGATGGACCTCTGGGCCACGTTATGGGCGTGGCCGCTCAGCGAGCTGAACGCGCTGCCCACCCGGCACGCCTGGTGGGCCGCGGTGGAGGAGGCCCTGGGCCTCGAGCCGGCGCCCTTGCCTGCCGGCCAGCTCGAGCTCGCGCCGATCGTCGAGACCGACGAAGAGCCCGCGCCCGCCCCGGCGAAGCAGCGCGACCTGTGGGACGTCGTGCGGCAGACCGCCGCGCGCCTGCGCCCGCTCGCCTGGGAGCTGGAGGCGCCCGAGGTGTTCCTGGACCGTGGGGGGTTCGACCTGGTGATCGGCAACCCGCCATGGCTCAAGCTGCAATGGAACGAGCAGGGCCTGCTCCAGGAGCTGGAGCCGCGCCTGGCGCTGGACGGGGTGAGCGCCAGCGACGTGGCGAAGAGGCGCGCCAGCGTGCTCAGCAGCCCCGCGCGGGTCGAGGAGTACCTGCGTGAGGCCACGCAGGTGCAAGGCAGCCAGGCCTTCCTCAACGCCGCCAGCAACTACGAGCTGCTCGCGGGGGTGCAGACCAATCTGTACAAGTGCTTCCTGGTGCGGGCGTGGGAGATCAGCGCAGCGGGCGGCGTCACCGGGCTGCTCCATCAGGACGGGATCTTCGATGATCCGAAGGGGGGCGCGCTGAGGGAGGCGGTCTATGGGCGGTTGCGCTGGGTCTTCCGCTTCAAGAACGAGCTTCAGCTCTTCCCGGACGTCGGACATGTTCGCCCATTTGCCCTCACGATCTCCGGAGCAACCGCACCGGCGGACTTCGCGACGCTGTGCAATCTCTTCCACCCGTCGACGGTCGAAGCTTGTCTCGAGCACGACGGCGCAGGCGCCGTACCTGGCATCAAGACCGACGACGGGGAGTTCGAGACCCGCGGCCACGCCCGCCGCGTCGTGCGCGTCACCGAGGCCGAGCTCGCTCTCTTCGCCAGCCTGTTCGACAAGCCTGGAACCCCGGCGAGCCGCGCCCGCCTGCCGCTCGTCCAAAGCAGCGAGGCGCTGGAGGTGCTCCGTAAGCTCGCGCGCCACCCGCGCCGGCTTGGCCACCTGGGCGACGACGTCTTCGGCACGGAGATGTGGCACGAGACGAACGCCCAGAAGGACGGGACGATCCGCCGCGAGACGCGCTTCGCGAAGAGCGCGCGCGAGTGGATCCTCTCCGGTCCCCATTTCTACGTCGGGACGCCCCTCTACAAGACACCGCGCGAGATCTGCGACACCAAGAACGCTTACGACGTCCTCGACCTCGAGGCCTTGCCCGACGACTACCTGCCGCGCACCAACTACGTACCCGCCTGCGACGCGAAGACCTACCTCGAGCGAACGCCGCGGTTCAGGGGCCGGCCGGTGACGGAGATGTACCGGCATGTGCATCGGCGCATGCTGGCGATCACGGGCGAGCGAACCCGGTGATTCCGGCGATCATCCCGCCCGGCACGCGACACATTCACCCGGTATCACTCGCTTCGCGTTCAACGAACTATGGCGCTGTGCAGTCCCAGGATGCGTGGTCGCCTGCGCCAGTCGACTTCTTGGTTCGAACCACAGGCGGTGCGGACCACATCCGGCGGGCGTCGGCACGCTTCCAAGGCCGATCCGCGGTGCGACAGCTGGCGCCCTCGCCGCCCGCGCGCTCCGCCTCAACTGCCTCACGACCCACTACGCCGATCTCTGGGACGAGGTCTGGCCCCAGTCCCCATCCCCCGGCTGGAGCCTCGACGACCCTCGGCTCTCCCCCTGGCCCAGCCTCACGTCGAAATGGTCGCGCGCCTCGGCGCTGCGCAACGCGTTCGAGCGGCGCTGGGCGCTGGTCGAGATCGACGCCCTGGCCGCCCTCGAGCTGGGGCTCACCGTCGACGAGCTGTGCACGATCTACCGCACCCAGTTCCCGGTGCTGCGGGAGTACGAGCGAGACACCTGGTTCGACACCCGAGGCAAGATCGCCTTCACCGCCTCGAAGGGCCTGGTCGGCGTCGGCCTCGATCGCAAATCGTTCGAGCTGTGGCAAGAGCACCTGCGCCAGGACCGCCCGCCGCCGAAGGACCTCGACACCCAGGGCCTCACGCCGCCATTCGAGATCCGCGACCGCGAGGCCGACATGGCCACCGCGTTCCGGTTCTTCGAGGAGCGGCTGGGGCGATGAGGGGCGACCAGACCTCTCCGGCTCGTATTGGCTACGGCTGCGCGCCAGGCCCGAGCTTCGCGCGCCAGCCCTGCCACCAGCTCGGCGTCGGACCCTGCGCCGCTCGCGCGACCTGGTCGACGGCCACCAACCCGAGCCCAGCCTGCTCCTGGAGGCGGCGCAAGAACACGCGTACCCCGATGACGCGGGCGCCTTCAGCATGCAGCTCGTGGAGCGCCAACCAGAGGGCGTTCTTGTCGTTGGCGACGAAGACCAGCGAGGGATCGTGCGCCGCGAGGGCGATGCAGGCGTGCTCGCCTTTGCCGCGCAGCGCGGTCCGATCCGGGTGGAGGGCGGTGAAGGTCTCGTCCACCGCGCTCATGGCCTCGATGGGCAGCACACCGACGCCGGAAGAGGCGATCCACTTGCGAAACTGGGCGCCATACTTCGGCGAACGCCCGAGCTCCTCGCTGACCTCCTCAGGGGTCGCGAGAGCCAGCTTCGCCGCGCTCTCCGCCAGCGCCGTTTGCTGCCCGACGTTCCAGAAGTACGCGAGCACGTTCGCGTCCACCAGGTACGTCACGCCGCCTGGATCTCCCAGGGCAGCGGCGCGGAATAGTCGAGCCCCAGCACGTCTCGCGCCTGCCCGTCGGTCACCAGCCCGAGGGAATGGGCTTGCTCGATCAACGCCCTCACCCGCCGGCTTGGCCCGCCCGGCGCAGGCAGCGACGTCTCGACCGTGGGCACCGCCGCCGCTTTCAAGAGCAGCCCTTCCCGGAGCGCGCCATCGATGAAGCCGAGGTTGGTGAGATGATTGACGGCGATCTCGTGGGGCGTCCCGAAGGCGCGCCGCGCCTCACGCACCCGGCGCTGCGCCTCGTCGCGCGAGGTCGTCGCGCCCGGGGGACCGAGCAGCGCCTTCAGCCCTTGCTCGGGGAGCAGCAGCTCGGCCGCGAAGCCCCGGGCCCGCTGCTCGGCCGCGAGGTCGCGACGATCCAGTGCGAGATCCACGACCAGGTGGAGGCCGCCGTCGGAGGGGTCGTAGAGCAGGTGACAGAGCTCGTGGGCGATATGCACCCGGGCGAGCATCGGGTTCTTCTGTCGATCCGGGTCGAGCTCGTTGAGCACGATCGTCCCGCCGTCGTCCGCTCGTACGCTCAGCGCCGTCACCTTGACCGACGACAGCGCGCGGACCACCACGGCTACCTGGAGCTGCTCCTCCGCGAGGGCGCGGAGGTCCCCGATGCTCTCACCCCCGAGCTTGAGCGCGGTGCGGAGCTCCCGCGCGAGCGCATAGCCCTCTCGCGCTGGGCTCGGTCCGTAGGCGTCGGCGCGGGCGCCGATCATGGGGACGCTGCCAAGCAGTCGGCACAGCGCCTGGAGCGAGCGCCCTTGGTGGAGCGCGCCGTCGAGGACAGGACAGTCGGACGGATGAAAGTCCGGGCTGTCGTGGTGTCGAAGAAAGACGCTCGGCTCCGCGGCGTCGCGCTGCTCACCGCGACGAAGGGCGGCGAGGTCGAGCTCGAGGAAGCCTGCGAGCTTCTCCAGCCCCACGGTCGAGATGCCAGCCTGCCCGGCCTCGAGCTGGCGCAGGTGATCGACGCTCACCCCGGCGCCCTCGGCAAGCGCGGCCACATCGAGCCCTCGGGCCTGCCGCCGCGCCGTGATGATGTGCCCCACTCGGGCGATCATGCGGCGTTTATACCACGCAGGAGCAGGCGCGGGCCCCGCGCTACCATGCTGACCGCATGATCCCCTGGGTCGTCGCACGCGAGCTCCGCGCCACCCTCCTCGACTACCTGAGGAGCACGTGGTCGCTCGCCGATCGCGGGTTCGAGGCCGCGCTCTTCAAGTTCCTGAGCGGCCCGCAGGGCATGTTCCAGGGCCCGTACCTGCGCGTCGCCCTCCCGTTCGCGCCCGCGCCCGCGGGCGTGCCCGCGCCGCTCGATATCGTCCCGCCCTATCCACCGCACCTGCACCAGCTCCTCGCGTGGCAGCGGCTGTCGAGCCGAGGCCAGGAGCCGCGCGCGACGCTGATCACCACCGGCACCGGCAGCGGCAAGACCGAGTGCTTCATGTTCCCGCTGCTCGACCACGCCCTGCGCG
Organism: Polyangiaceae bacterium; assembly: GCA_016719945.1. GTDB lineage: Bacteria > Myxococcota_A > Polyangia > Polyangiales > Polyangiaceae > Xiheicaenibacterium. The sequence goes on from JADJYE010000042.1 coordinate 20,275, forward strand.
CGACGCAGGCCGGAAAGGCCGGCATCAAGGCGATCGTGCTCTACCCGATGAACGCGCTCGCCAGCGATCAGGCGGGGCGCTTCGCCGACACGATCTTCGGCGATGAGCGGCTGCGTGGCCGGGTGAAGGTCGGCCTGTTCGTAGGCGGCACGGGCACGCACCGCACGATGGGTCCGAGCCACGTGATCGACGACAACGATCACCTGCGCGCCCACCCGCCGGACATCCTGCTCACCAACTACCGGATGCTCGATCTGCTGCTGCAGCGCCCGAAGGACGCGCCGCTGTGGGCCGAGAACCTGCCGGAGACCCTGCGCTACGTGGTGCTCGACGAGCTGCACACCTACGACGGCGCGCAGGGCACCGACGTCGCGTGCCTGCTCCGGCGGCTCGGTCACCGGCTCGGCGGGGCCGAGCGCATCTGCCCGATCGGCACGAGCGCGACGGTGGGCGCCGCCGAGGAGTCGCGCAAGGAGCTCCTGGGCTTCGCGAGCACCCTCTTCGATCAGGCCTTCGAGGAGGACGCGTTCATCGGCGAGACGCGGCTCGAGCCGAGCGAGCTGCTCGACCCCTCCCCGCTCGAGGAGCGCGTGCCCGACGAGGCCGGGCCGTGGCCCGACGCGGGGGAGGCGATCGAGCCCTACGTCGCCCGCTGCGTGCGCGCCTGGCTCCCGCCCGGGGCGCAAGCGGAGATCCTCTCCAGCGAGGGCATCGAGCGCGTCGCCCTCGGCCGCTGGGTGGTCAGGCTGCCGATCACGCGCGCCTTGATGCAGGCCGCGCACCGCCGGCCGATCGGGGTCGACGAGGCGCTCGCCAGCCTCGCGTCGGAGCTGCCTCGTCACGCGGCGGGCCCGCGCGCGGCGCAGGAGGGCTGGCTGGCGTCAGCGCTCACCTTGCTCTCGTACGCGCAACGTCAGGTCGGCGCGCGCGCGCTGCCGCTCGTGAGCGTGCAGGCGACCCTCTGGATCCGCGAGCTACGTCGCCTGCTCGCGCACGTCGATCGAGCCCCGGCGTTCCGCTTCCTCGACGACGCTCCCCCGCCCGCGGGTGAGGTCTGGTTGCCGCGTTATTCCTGTCGCGACTGCGGGCACGGCGGCTGGCTCATCACCGAGTCAGGCCCGGGGGACAGGCTGGGGCTCGACTACAAGGACATCGCGCGCGCGTTCGGGGACCGTGATGCATCGCTGCGCCTGCTCTTCGACGGAGACGTCGGTGAGCCTATCGAGGACGGCGCCTCGTTCCGCGTCGCGTGGCTCGACCCGAAGGCCACGCACCTGCTCGACAAACCCATCGAGGGGCGATCGCTCCCTCGGCTGCTCGTGAGCGAGCCAGACAGCGGCAAGCTCCGCTGCCCGAGCTGTGACGCCCTCGACACCCTCCAGATGGTGGCGGCGCGCGCCACCACGCTGTCGAGCGTCGCGGTCGGCCATCTGTTCACCACCCCGCTCAACAGCGACCGCAAGCTGCTCACCTTCAGCGACAGCGTGCAAGACGCCGCTCACCGCGCCGGCTTCTTCGGCGCGCGGACCTATCGCTTCGCCATCCGCTCGGCGCTCCTGGCCGCGGTCCCTCACGACAGCCCCATTCCGCTGTCGGAGCTCGCCACCGCCACCTGGGCCTATTGGGTGCCGAAGCTTGGAGACCGGGCGATGTCGGGGGAGGCCGATCTGGTCGCGCGCCTGCTCCCGCTGGACCTGCATTTCCTCACCAGCGTCGAAGATTGGCACGACCGCCTCGAGGAGCTGACCAAGCAGAAGCAAGCGGCGCTCGAGGCTGGCGAACATGCCTCGGCGCGCGTCCCCGAGCCGAGCCCCCAGCTGCTCTCGGATCTGCGCCAGCGGCTGCGATGGGAGGCGACGCGCGAGCTGGGCCTGGCGACGCGCATCGGTCGCACCCTCGAGCAGAGCGGGTGTGTCAGCCTGACGCTCGACGAGGCCCGCCTCGAGAAGGCCGTGCGAGAGCTCAAGAGCCCGCTCGAGGAGCGGCTCGGTCTGCTCGAGCCGCCTGGGGAGCGCGCGCTCCGCGCGTTCGTGAGGGGCCTGCTCACGCGGCTGCGCCTGCGAGGCGGGGTCTACGACCCGCTGCTCGAGCCCTACCTCGCGCGCAGCGGCACGGGCTTCATGCTGTCGAAGGAACAAGCACCGCTCCTTACTCCCTTCACGCCGGACACGAACCGCCCCCTGTTCATCACCAATGCGCCGAGAGCCAAGCGCTTCGACTCGACCGAGTCGACCCGCGGGCGCACCTGGCTCATCGACTGGACGTCGCGCAGCCTCGGGGTCGACGGCGGCTCGGGCATGGCGGCAGAGGTCTATCGCTTCGCCTTGCCGATCCTCGCCCGCGCAGGCCTTTTGGTCGAGCGCACCACCGACGAGGCAGGCCCCATCCCGGGCAGCCGCGCGCTCGCGTGGGGCCTCGAGCCGAGCGCGCTGCTCGTGAGCCGAAGACACGGCCTCGTCCGCTGTCCGAGCTGTGGCGTCGAGCTCGCGACCGTCCCGGGCTCGGCCAGCGACCCGACGGGAGATCCATGCCTCCGCTTTCGCTGCAATGGCAGGCTCGAAGCGATCTCCGCCCTCTCGAGCGAAGATGAGGAGGGGATCTCCCGGTCGCCACCTACTACAAGCGCTTCTACGAGAAGGCCGAGCTCGGTCGCCTGTGGGCGCGCGAGCACACCGGCCTCCTCGAGCGCGAGGCGCGCGAGCAGCTCGAGCTGGAGTTCAAGGAGCGCCCGCGCCCCGACTCTCCGAACCTGCTGTCCTGCACGCCGACGCTCGAGATGGGCGTCGACATCGGCGACCTGTCGGCCACCTTGCTCTGCTCCGTCCCGCCGAGCACCGCGAGCTACGTGCAGCGCGTGGGCCGCGCAGGGCGGAAGACCGGCAACGCCCTCGTGCTCGCCTTCGCGCCCTCGCGGGCCCACGACCTCTACTTCTTCAATCAGCCGCTCGAGGCGATGGCCGGCACCATCCACCCGCCCGGCTGCTACCTGAGCGCCCCCGAGGTCCTGAAGCGCCAGGCCCTGGCGTTCTGCTTCGACGCCTTCGCGCGGCGAGGGGGGCGGCTCCCCGGCCGGGTGGGAGACGCGCTCAAGGGAGAGGACGGGAAGCGCTTCCCGCAGCCGCTGCTCGCGCTGATCGGCGAGGAGAGAGCGCGTCTGCAGACCGCGTTCACCGAGCTGTTCGGCAAGGACCTCACCGACGCCGCGAAGAAGACCTGCGCGAGCCTGTTCGACCCCGCACCGGACGGCTCGAGCCCCCTCGAGCGCACGCTCGCATCGGTGACGTCGAGCGCGCGCGATCGACGCGACGATCTCAAGCAGAGCATCCAGCGCCTCGCGACCAAGATCGACGAGCTCGCAGCGGGCGACGTGGCGGCGAAGAAGGTGGACGACGCCGAGGACGAGGTGCGACGCCTCCGGGACGAGCGCCACTTCCTCAGCCACCAGCTCATGGCCCTGGTCAACCGGGACCTCTTTGGCTGGCTCACGATCGAGGGCTGCTTGCCGAACTACGCCTTCCCCGAGCGGGGCATCAAGCTCGACGCGTACATCAGGCGCCAGGGGGTCGGCCGAGAGGGTGAGCACCACGAGTGGGTCCGGCCGCCCTCGGCCGCGATCGTCGAGCTCGCGCCCTTCAACACCTTCTATGGCAGCGCGCGGCGCGTTCGCGTCGACGGCGTGGAGCTGAAGCGGGAGGCTCCCCACGCAGAGTGGTCGTTCTGCCGCAGCTGCCACCACGCCGCGCCGACGGCCGGGCTGGCGCAAGACAGCGACGAGCCACGCTGCCCGGCGTGTGGCGATGAGGGCTGGGGGGACGTGGGCCTCAAGAGGCGCGTCCTGCCCCTCGGGCAGGTGTATGCCGTCGAGCAGCACCGCGACGCCGTCCTCGGCGACGACGCAGACGATCGAAGGCGCGCCTTCTACGATCGCCTCGTCCTCTTCGAGGCAGAGCCCACAGCCCGCGAGGCGTGGGCGAGCGACGCGTCGGGCTTCGGCTTCGAGCTGCAGCCACGCCTCATCGTGCGCGAGCTCAACCTCGGCCCGCGCGGCCAGGTGACGAATCCGCCGACGATGAGGCTCGCCGGGCAGGAGGTCCCGGAGGTCGCCTTCGTGGTCTGCCCCCACTGCGGGCAGGCCCAGGCTCCCGCTCAGACGTCGACCAAACCGCTGGCGCGACACCGAGCCTGGTGCGCCGAGCGCAAGAAGCCGGAAGACAAGCAGGCGACCGTCCAGGTGCACCTGATGCGCCAGCTTTGCTCGGAGGCGCTCCGTCTCGTCGTGCCGCTGGTCGGGTCCGACTCTGCGCGCGACCTCGCCAACCTGCGGGCGGCGCTGCGCCTCGGGCTCGAGCGCCTCTATGGGGGCGAGCCTGATTTTCTCGAGGTTCGCGCGTACGACGAGCCGCTCCCCGAGCGGGAAGGGCGGCGCCGGTTCCTCGTGGTCATCGACCGCGTGCCAGGAGGCACCGGGCTGCTGGCCGAGCTGGCGCTGAACAAGGGAGCGAAGCTCCTGGAGGCGCTGAAGCGGAGCCACGAGGCCCTGTGCCAATGCGCGTGCCAGAAGCGCGTCCCCGCCGCGCGCGCTTGTTATCAGTGCTTGTACGCGTACCGCGAGGGGACCGACCTCCCCCTGCTCGAGCGGACGCGCGCCCTCGAGCTCGTCGAGCGGGTGCTCGAGGCGTTCGACTCCCTCAAGCGCGTCGACGGCGTCGGCTTCATGAGCCAGAGCTCCGTGCTCGAGAGCGAGCTCGAGCACCGCTTCGTCGGCGAGCTCGAGCGCCGGGTCCTGTCCATGGGTGGGACGTTCGAGACGATCCGTGAGGGGGAGTACGAGCTGAAGGTCGGGGCGCGCGGCTGGCTGATGAAGGCGCAGGTCGAGCTGACCGGGGACCAGGTCGAGGTCCCTTGCCGCGCCGACTTCGTCCTCTACCCCCGAGAGCCGGGGCACGGCGTGCGACCCGTCGCAGTCTTCACCGATGGGCTCGCCTTCCACGTCATGCCAAGGGACGCCAAGGGGCGCCTTGGGGACGACGCCGCGAAGAGGCGCGGCGTCAGTCGCTCGAGCGAGCTGCTCACCTGGTCGCTCACCTACAAAGACATCGTCTCGCCGAACGTCCCGCCGGTTCCACGGTGGATCGGGGACGGCGCGACGTTCAACGCCCTGCAGTCGCTCGTCATCAAGGTGGCGGCGCAAGGAGGCAAAGAGAAGCTCGACGCGCTCCTGCCGCTGCTCGAAGGCGACCCGCTCGAGGGGCTGGTCGCCTATCTGCAAGCGCCGACGCGCCTCGATGAGCTCGCCCGGCTCGCTGCCTTCTACCTGCTCCAGCGCGGCAAGCGCCAGCCCGTCGAGCGCGTCGAGCGCGTCCAGGCCTCGCTACGGAGCGACCTCTACGCGCTCGTCCCCCCGCTCATCGAGAGCAGCGGCAACGTCGCGATCGCCGACCTCGAGCTCGGTGAGCACGCTCGCCTCGTGCTGGACGTCGAGGCCGCGCGACTACCCAACCTGACCCGCGCCGGCGCAGGGGTACGCGCGACGGTGCGGCTCGAGGACGAGCAAGCGCGCCGCTCGACGCCCGGGTTCGAGCTGAGCTGGCGCCTCTGGCTGCGAGCCTGGAACGTCCTCCAGACGCTGCCCGACGCAGAGCTGGTGACGAGGGACCTGCTCGATGACACGCCCCCCCCTGCCTCGGTCAGGCCGGAGCTCTCCCCCCAGCCGACCTCGCTGCCCGAGAGCGACAAGAGCGACCCTCGGATCGCGCAGGCCGCCGAGATCGCCGACGCCCACACGCGCGCAAGGGTCGTAGCGCTCCTCGAGCGCCACCCCGCTCTGCAAGCCCCGACCATCCCGATCGAGCACCGACCCAACGACGCGGCGACGGCGGGCGACCTCGAGCTCGGCTGGCCGGCGACACGCGTCGCGGCCTACTTCGATCACCAGCGCAGCACCGCGGAGGCGCTCGAGCGGGAGGGCTGGACCGTGCTCGCGATCGAGCGGCGCCTCACCGTCGAAGACTTCGAGGCTGCCCTCGGCTTGAAGGGGAGCCCCTGACGATGGCCCGACTCGCCATTAGCAAAGACTACTTCCCCGCGTACGCGCGCCTGCCGCGCAAAGCGCAGCGCAAAGCGGACGAGTTCCTGTCGAAGTTCGAGCGAGACTCGACGGCGTCCGCGATCCACCTCGAGCCCATCCAGCGGACGCTCGATCCGCAGCTCCGATCGGCCCGTATCGGGGACGACTATCGACTCATCCTTCGCGCGCCGGAGGCCGGGGACGTCTTCCTGGTCCTCTGGGCGGATCATCACGACGAGGCCTACCGGTGGGCCGCGTCGAAGCAGACGGCCGTCCATCCGACGACCGGCACGCTCCAGATCTTCGACGCCGTCCGCGCGAGCCAGGCGCTGGAGGCCGCAGCCGCGCCTTCTCCGCCGGTGAGCGCCGAGCCCCATGTCGAGAGCTACGTGCCGCCGGCGCTGTTCCACGATCGGAGCGACGACGAGCTGTTCCTCGCCGGCGTGCCGCGCCCCCTGCTGCCGAGCGTGAGGTCGCTCCAGACCGAGGAGGACCTCGACCGCCTGCTCCCGCATCTGCCGCCGGAGGCAGCCGAGGTCTTGACCGGCATCGCCGCGGGCCTCCAGCTCGACGAGGCGCTCGAGGAGGTCTTCGCGCGAACCCCGCCGGCCGCGGGCGCGCCGCAGCCTGCCCCGCCGGACGTGCGCGACGTCCCGGCCGCGCTGGCGCGCGAGGCGACGCAGCGCCAGTTCCGTCTGCTCGGGGAGGATCTCGACCTCGACGCGGCGCTCAAGCACCCGCTCGACGTGTGGCGCGTCTTCCTGCATCCGCGCCGGAAGCGCGTGGCGCACGCGATGACCAAGGGCCCTGTCCGGGTCCTCGGCGGGGCTGGCACCGGAAAGACCGTGGTCGCGCTGCATCGTGCCGCCTTCCTGGTGCGCGAGGTCTTCAAGAAGCCGGACGACCGCGTCCTGTTCACGACGTTCACCGTGAACCTCGCGGACGATCTCAAGACCCAGCTCGCCAAGCTCCTCGAGCCGGACGACCTCGCCCGCGTCGAGGTGACCAACATCGACGCCTGGGCTTCCGGCTACCTGCGCTCCCGCGGAAAATCAGTGCGCCCCGCGCTCGACAAGGATCAAGCGGAGCATCTCCGAGCGGCCGTCGAGATCTACGGGGAGGACGCCTATCGATACGACTTCTACGCCGCTGAGTGGCGAGACGTCGTGCAGGACCAGGACCTGAAGACGCTCGATGAGTACCTCGTCGCGGTCCGCAGGCGCCGAGGCGTGCCCCTCGCGCGCGCCGAGCGAAGGCGGGTGTGGCCTGTGTTCCACGCGTATCGGGAGCAGCTCGAGGACGCGGGGCTACGCGAGCCGGTCGACATCCTGCGCCTCGCGCGGGCGGAGCTGGAGCTCGCCGGTGGGGCCCCGCGTTATCGTTCGGTCGTCGTCGACGAGGCACAAGACTTCTCTGCCGACGCGCTGAAGCTGGTGCGTGCCATCGCGGGCCCCGAGCACCCGAATGACCTCTTTCTGGTCGGCGACGCTCACCAGCGCATCTACGGGCGCCCGGTGTCCCTCACCGCTTGTGGGATCCAGGTCCGCGGCCGCCGCTCGCAGACCTTGCGGCTCAACTACCGAACCACCGGCGCGATCTGCCGCTACGCCACGCGTGTGCTCGAAGGTCTCGAGGTGGACGACCTCGACGATGGCAAGGCCGACGAGCGTGGCTACGTCTCTCTGCGCGAGGGCCCCGCGCCCGAGGTCCGCTGCCTCCCCGACGATCCGAGCGAGGAGGCCGCCGTCATCAGCACGGTGAAGAGCCTCATCGCGGCCGGCACCCTGCCGGAGAGCGTCTGCTTGCTCGCGCGAACGCGCGGCCCCTTGGTGGATCGCTTCGCGCCTGCCCTGTCGCGCGCAGGGATCGAGCACGTCGTGCTCGATCAACACGAGCCGCGATCCGGGGGAGTCCGCCTCGCCACCATGCACCGCGCGAAGGGCCTCGAGTTCCCGGTGGTCTTGCTGGTGGACGTCTCGAAGGGCTCCGTCCCGGCGAGGCAATCCGAGGTCACCTCGGAGGACCCCATCGTCGCCGCCGCCGCGCTCGCGCGGGAGCGCTCGTTGCTCTACGTCGCCGCCAGCCGCGCCCGCGACGATCTCTATGTCTTCGCCTCGGGCGCGCTCAGCCCACTCCTCGCCGGCGTGCCATCGAAGCGGCGTCCCGAGTCGAAGCCACCGCCGCCCAAGCCGGCGGACGAGCCCCGCCGATCGACCCCGCCGGTCGCGGCACAGTCCGAGGAGCAGCTGCTCTCCACGCCGCTCACCCTGCTCGACCTCCCGACACGCATGCTGACCTGGGCCGAGCGAATGAACATCAAGACGCTCGGCGAGCTCGCGCGCAGGCACCCGGGCGAGCTGATGAAGGAGCGCAACCTCGGTCGCACGTCGATCCAACAGACGCGCGAGATCGTCGAGCGACTCACGGGGCGCCCCTGGGAGACGCTCGCTCAAGAGGCGGTGCCCGCCCCCCCGCCCGAGGCGACACAAGAAGAGCGCTTCAACGCGGCGCTCGACTCCGAAGACTGGAGCCAGCTTCGCGCGGCGCTCAACGATGAGCAGCGCGCGTGGCGCGTTTCGTCGATCGATCTCCCCGCGCGTGTCGCGAGCTTCGCCGAGCGAGAGCAGCTCACCACCCTGGGCGCCCTGGCCGCCCGTAGCCGCGCCGAGCTGGAGGCCGCGCCCAACCTCGGGCGCGGAAGCATCCGAGACCTCGTGAGGTCGGTCGGCGTGCACGCGCGCCGCATTCTCGCGGATCGAGAGCTCGCGGAGACGGGGCTGTTGGACGCGTTCAAGGCGCTCGTCCAGGAGCTGCCTCCGGTCGATCGTATGGTCATCACCCGCCGAGCCGGCCTCGGGGGAGAGCCTCTGACCCTTCAAGAGGTCGGCGACACCCTGGGCTTCTCCAGGGAGCGGGCGCGGCAGCTCGAGGCGAGGGCGTGCAGCTCGATGGCGCGTCGCGCTTGGGCGGACGCGGTGCGCAAGCGGTGCGACGACTCGCTCGCGGGCGGTCTCGTCCCCCTCGAAGCTCTCGAGGCCGATCCGTGGTGGTCGGCCGCGGTGGCCAGCCCCTCGACGCTTCGGTTCATCCTCGAGTCGGTACTGGAAGCGGGCTTCGTCCTCGAGCTGGGAGAGCGGCTCTGGCTCTCGAGTCGCAGGGCCGACGAAATAGAAGAAACACGGCGGCAGCTCTGGGGTGCGCTTCGCGCGCTCGGCCTCCCCGTCGCGGTCTCGCGCGTCCGTGAGCTGCTGGCCTCCCATGCCGCTGGACTGGGCGCGCCTTTCGCGGACGAGCTGTGGGGTGAGATCGAGGAGAGCGTGCAGATCGAGCCGCGCGGCGGAGAGCCTCACGTGGTCGCCCTGGGCACGACGCGACAGGAGGAGGCGCTCGCACTGCTCCGGTCCATTGACCAGCCGATGGCCGTCGAGGAGCTGCGCACCCAGCTCGGGCGCTTCAAGATGCCCGATGAGGTCATCTACTTCCGCTGGGGGGTCGTAGGCCTCAAGCAGCACTTCCCGGACTTCGACGCCTGGGCTGCGCGGCTCGTCCCCAAGGCAGAGGGCGTCGTGCGCGCCTTGGGGCCCGACCGCCAATGGTCGTGCGCCGAGATCCTCGACGAGCTTCGCGAAGAGGACGATCTCCCACAGTGGATGACCGACGGCTGTCTAGCCGCGCTCATCAAGGCAGGCTCCAAGCTCCAATACCTGGGCCGCCTTCGCGTGGCGCTGCCCGAGCACGTCAAGGACGACTCGCGGGTCTTCGTCCACGACGAGGTCGAGCGGCTTCTGATCGAGGCTGCCGGTCCCATGTCCCGGGAGGAGCTCATCACGCGGGTGCGCGAGCGCGTCGCCGCCTCCGACCTCGGTCTGCAGCAAGTTCTCATTCGCCCGCAGTTCGTCCGGGTCGACGGCCAGCGCATCGGGCTCCTCGAGCGCGACGTGCCAGGCGGCGTGGCCGCAGTCAACGAGGCGATCGAGCACGTCGAAGGACTGCTCAAGAGGCGCGGCCGGGGTCTGTCGGTGCACCACCTCCACGAGGAGGTCGCTCACCTCTCAGCCCATCATGAGCTGTGGTCCCCCGATCTCGTCCACTCCATCCTCCGCGCCGACGGTCGGTTTCGCCTGAGCCAGAGCGGAGGCGTGGGTCTCGCCGAGTGGGGCGCGACCCGCATCCCGACGCGCCTCGAGCTGGTGCGGAGCGCGCTGGACGAGGCTGGGGGCCGCGTGTCCATCGAGGCGCTCATGGATCGCATCGAGGCCAACTACGGCGAGCGCCCGACGCGAGCCACGCTGGGCGCGATCGCGATGAAGGTCGGGGCTGGGCTCGATGGGGAGTGGATGGTCAGGGCGGGTCGGGAGGGGAGCTGAAGGATGGGCGACCTGCCCCCTGCAGCTCAGGAGCTTACGCTCCAAACCTGGCATGGCACGTGGGACACTCCCGAGCTTCGGGATCGACTCGATTGCCGCAACCGCCGCAGAGGAGAGACTTGGACATGCGATGTCCAACGATTAGACAAGCGAGGAGGATCACGATCCCGAGCACAATGCCGTCAAGGCCGGCGAAGGCCCCGAGAGCGAGCGGCGCGGCTAGTCCAAGGAGCTGGACGAGGCCGCCCACGCCAAAGAACTCGTTCTTCTCGTGCGTTCCGACAAGCATCCGAGGCTGTGGGACCCCTGCTGGTGGTCGCCTTAGAGGCAACCCACACGAAGGACACGTCTGAGCCAGATCTGAGATCTCCTTCCTGCACTCCGGACAATGAACGATAGCCATTCGACTCTCCCGCGCCTCGGTCTGCAACTCGCATACCGGGCGACAGCAGTTTCCTGGCGCGGGCCTTCCAGATGGGTTGGTGCGAGGCTTGCGCCGCTGCGCACGCACTGCGCTCGTACCGACATGGGAGGCCCCCTCGTCCGTCGCAGTCGTTTAGTCTCGTGGGCCTTCCACCAAGCGAAACGGTTCCGACATGCAGTCGCCCCAACGGTCTTTTGCCTGGCTTCCTTTCCTCGCCCTCGCCCTCACCGCCTGCAGCCACTCCTTCGCGTCGATGCAGGCGCAGCACGTGGTCACCCTCTCCCAGGGCGATGAGCCGCACTATTGGGTCACCGGCTCGCTCGGCTTCGCGGCCGAAGGGCGCGGCGCCCGGCTCGCGCGCGCCGACTTTCCAGAGACGTCGAGCGAGCCGGACTGGGCGTTCGAGGCGTCGATGTTCCCCGGCGCGCACGTCATCGAGGTGGGCGGCGTGACTTACCTGATCACGCACGGGGGCAGCGTGTATCTCCGCGTGGGTCAAGCGTGGGCGCGTACTCGAGGCGCTGTGCCTTCAGAGTCGACCGGCTGGCCGGCTCAGGTCGACCGCGTCCTGCTCGCGCCTGACGGGCGCGCGCTGATCCACGTGCACGCACAGTCCCTGTTCTTCGCCGACAAGACCGCGCTCGAGGGCGGCCCGATGCCGTCCGAGGCATTGCCGAAGTACATCTGGTCGCTCGGCTTCGTGCGAGGGCGCCTCACCGGCACGAGCTACGACGGGGAGAGGCGCGCCATCTTCGAGCGCGAAGGACCTTCGCAATGGAGCGTGAGGGGCGTGCTCCCGGGCGACGCGAGCGAGGTGCTCGCGGTGATCCCGTTCGGAGAGCAAGGCCTGGCCGCGGCGACCTATTATGGGCTCCACGTGGTCGATCGGGCGGGGGTGCGCACGCCGACCCGCTTCGTGCGCGCCGATGCACTCGCCGATCTCTCGAAGCGCGCGCCGCCCACAGCGGTGGTGCCTGTCGCGATGCCCCGTCCGGGGCTCACCGTCGCGACGGATGGCCCCGATGATCCGTCGCCTGCGCGTGATCCGTCGCCTGCGCCGCCAACGCCCGCACCGATGGGACCGCCTGCCGTCGCGATCCCCGAGCCGCCGGCCCACTCGACGGCGGGCGTGCTCGTCGCCGCCGAATCGCCCCCTGCCACCCCCGAGCGGCATCGGCTGGGTGGCCCTCCCATCGAGGCAGCGTTCCTGCTCCCCTCGGGACGCGCCGCCCTCTCGGTCAAGGGCACAGACTCGACCGACCCTGGCGTCGTGGTCCTCGAAGGCGCGCGCGCGACGTTCCTGCGCTGCGACATCCTCGCGGTCAGGCGCGTCATCGGCGTCGTCGAGGCGGGGGACCGCCTGCTCGCGATCTCGCGCGAGGGCGCCGTGGCCGTGCTATCCGCCGACCGCCCCTGCAGCGAGCCGCAGGCGCCGGTGATCGTGGCGGAGCGCTGAAGCACCAGCGCTCACCCCAGCGCCCCGCTCACGGCTCGCACGCGCTCTCCGGAAACACCGCGCCGTCGTGCCGCAGGCAGAAGCTGCCGAGCGCCTCGGGCGCGCCGTCCACCGCGAGGACGGGGGCGACCTTGGCCCCGCTCCTGACATCGAACGTGCCCCCGAAATCTCGTGGAGCTCCGCCCGCAGGCCAGGGGATCACGACGAGCGGGTCGGCGCGCCGGGACACGCGAAGCTGGTCGACGTCCATGGTGCCTGGGTTAGGTCGGGCCCCGACGACTACCCGGCGCAGGAGCTTCCCCGTCGCAGGCTCGGCGACGACGAGCTCGACGGGCGAGGGCTCCTTGGAGCTCGCGCCCTGCTGACGATAGAGCGCGGCGATCCACGCGCGATCACGGGCGACGAGGTGCGGGGAGACGTTCTTGAGGAAGCGATCGTGGGACTCGCCGATCGGCTCGAGCCCGTCGACGCGAGGCAGGAAGAACACGTCACACACCCGGTCCTCGGTGACCATGGGAAGCGCGATCGTTCGAGGCGGTGTCTTGGGCTTCCCCGTGATCGCGATCACCTTCGACACGTTCCCCTCGGTCACGCAAAGAAACGTGCCGTCTGCGCTGAAGGTAAGGCCGGCGCCATTGCGACCCGGCTCGAAGTGGTGCGCAGAGATGCGTCGCCACGATGGGGTCATGCCGTCGGTCTTGGCGACGAAGATGCCATTGGAGATGTACGCGACCTGACGCCCATCGAGAGAAAGGTCCACGGCCCACAGCGCTGTGCCCACCGGATCGAAGTCGAGCCCCGCGGGTGGCCCGAGCGTCGTCATCGGGGCCGCGTCCCCCGCGCGCCAGAGCTCGAAGCGGAGCTGGTCGGTGCCGAGCCCGGTCCGCACCAAGAGCTCCCTTCCCCGCACCGCCTCAACGAAGCCGAACGGAAGTGAAGGGAGCGGATCGAGTGTGGGCAACGCGAAGAGGGAGGTGTTCCCGACGAGCACGTGGCCGGGATCGAGCACCTGCGCCGACCCGACCTCCCAGGCGAGCTTGACCGGCGCGTCCCCGCGCCCGACGGTGAGTCTCTTCGGGGCCCCGGTCGGTCCGAAGGGCGTGGGCAGCTCGAAGAGGCGCGCCTCACCCTGCTCGCTCGCGATGAGGACGGTGGCCTGTGGATCGATTCCGACGAATGCGTCCGCCTCGAGAGGCAAGAAGCGATCGTCGGGCGTGACGAGCAACACGCGCCCGCCGAGCGACGGGGGCACCTTCCCAATGAGGAGACCGTTCGGCCCGGGGTACAGCCGAGCACCGTCGACCAGCCAGCCGACGGGTCCGTCTGGCGGTGGGGCGGCTGCGCGAACGAGCGCTCGAGGCCCTTCGCTTGGGTCGAGGACGACGGGGACGACGCGCGGCGCGAGCTCCTCGGTCGTGCCAGCTCGTCTCCACCAGCCGGATTCGCCGCATCGGCGGGGGCCCAGCGGCGACGACCGACGTGACGGAGGCGCTCGCGACCATGCCGGTGGACGCGCTCGGCGGCGGAGCCAACGGCCGCTCACTCCGAGGAGAGGCACACGCCACGGCCACTCCCGCAGCGAGCACGCCCAAGCTGCGAAGCACGCGACCGCCGCCCTGGATCGTCATTGAATGTGACGCCTGTTGGAGCGCGCCTCGCTACACGCGCTCCACGATCGTCGCCACGCCCATGCCGCCGCCGATGCACAGGGTGATCAGCGCCGTCGCGAGGCCGCGCCGCTCGAGCTCGTCGACCGCGGTCTGAAGCAGCATCGCCCCTGTCGCGCCGAGCGGGTGACCGAGCGCGATCGCGCCGCCGTTGACGTTGACGCGCTCGGGGTCGATCCCGAGGTTCTTCATCGTCTGCAGCGGCACGACGGCGAAGGCCTCGTTGATCTCCCACAGGTCGATGTCGCTCGCCTTCATCTTGGCGCGGTCGAGCGCTCGCTGCGACGCAGGCGTGGGCGCCGTGAGCATGATGACGGGCTCGGCGCCCGCCGTCGCCATCGAGCGGATGCGCGCGCGCGGCTTGAGTCCATGCGCCTTCACCACGTCGTCGCTCGCGAGCAGCACGGCGCAAGCGCCGTCCACGATGCCGCTCGAGTTGCCGGCCGTGTGCAGGTGCTCGATCTTCGAGACCTCTGGGTAGCGGGCGCGCGCCAGGTCATCGAGCGTCTCGCCGTTCGGCCCTAGCGCCGCAGCGCCCATCGTCGTGAACGCCGGCTCGAGCTTGCTGAGCCCGTCGATCGTGGCGCCGTGCCGGGGCAGCTCGTCCACCTCGAGCAGCACCCGCTCCGACTCGGAGTCACGGACCGGGAACAAGGCGCGCGCGAAGCGGCCCTCCTTCTGGGCGGCCTCGGCGCGGTGCTGGGAGAGCAGCGCGAACGCATCGAGCTCGCCGCGGGTGAAGCCGTCTCGCGTCGCGATCAGGTCCGCGCTGATCCCCTGCGGCACCTGGAACACCTTCTTGCGCAGGTGCACGTTGTTCCCGTCGATCCCCGCGCCGTCGGAGCCCATCGGCACCCGCGACATGCTCTCGACGCCGCCCGCGAGCACGAGCCCCTGGTGCCCGCTGCCGACCCCCATCGCCGCGAAGTTGATCGCCTGCAGCCCGGAGCCGCAGAAGCGGTTGAGGGTGACGCCGGTCACGTCGTCGGGCAGCCCGGCCGCGAGCACGGCGTTGCGCGCGATGCACGCGCCCTGCTCCTGCGCCTGGCTGACGCAGCCGATGACGACGTCCTCCACGTGCCGCCCCTCGACCGCGGCGCGGCGCAGGGTCTCGCGCAACGTCTGAGCGAGCAGCTCTTGCGGGTGTACCCCGGTGAGCGCGCCCTTGCCCATGCGGCCTCGCCCTCGGGGAGTCCTCGCAGCCTCGATGATCCACGCTGAGCTCATGACCCGAAGGCTACCCCCAGCTTGCCTGCCGGGCGACCCCTTGCCATGCTGCGCGCCCCCTGATGAGGCGCCGCACCCCGCTGAGCGTGATCGCGCTCCTGTTCGTGGTCTCGGGCGCCGCAGGCCTCGTCGACCAGGTCTGCTTCTCCAAGTACCTCTCGTACGTCGTGGGCTCCACGGCGCACGCGGTCAGCGCGGTGCTCGCCGCGTTCATGGCGGGCCTGGCCCTCGGCGCGCGCCTCGGCGGGTCGCGGGCCGCGAAGGTCGCGCGGCCGCTGGTCGCCTACGGGGTGCTCGAGATCGCCGTCGGCGTCGCGGTGCTCGTCACCCCCTTCGCCTTCGGGCTGCTCGGCGACGCATATGTCGCGCTCGTGCAGCGCCTGCCCGACTCGGTCGCGCTGGTGACCGCCCTGCGCTGGCTGCTCGCGTTCGCGGTCGTGGTCGTGCCGACGACCGCCATGGGGGCGACGCTCCCGCTGTTGTCCCGCCTCACCGAGGACGAGGAGCCGCGCGATCGAGGGCGCGCGCTCGGCGTGCTCTACGCGTGCAACACGCTCGGGGGCGCCGTCGGCTCGCTCGGCTCCGCCTATCTCTGGCTGCCCTCGCTCGGGCTGCGCTCCACGACGCTGGCCGCCGCGGCGGCGAGCATCGGGGTGGGCGTCGTGGCGCTCGCGCTCGGGCGACAGGCGCCCAGCCGCGCGTCGGCAGCCGCCGCGTCCCGCTCCGCCGAGCCGCTGCACGTGGTCGACGTCGGTCCCCAGTGGACGCTCGACGTCGTCGCGTTCGCGTCGGGCGCGCTCGTCTTCGCGAGCGAGGTGATCTTCGTGCACCTGCTCGTGCTGCTGGTGGGGACGAGCGCGTACGCCTTCGGCGTGATCCTCTCGATCTTCCTGGTGTGCCTGTTCCTCGGCGCGGCGCTGGCGCCGACCGTCCACCGCGCAATCGGGGCGGCCGCCTTGCCAACCGGGCTCGCGGCCGCTGGGCTCGCGCTGGTGATCACGCTGCCGCTGTGGGAGTACCTGCCGGAGTACTTCAAGGGCGTGGGTGGGAAGGTGACGACGTTCGAGGGGCGCGAGCTCGTCCGCGGCGCGGCGGCCTTCGTCGTCCTGTTCCTGCCGACGACGCTGATGGGGCTCTCGTTTCCTCTCTTGCTCCAGAACGTCACGCGCAGCCGAGACGTCGGTCGCCTCGTCGGCCGCCTCACCTCGGTGAACACGGTCGGCGCGGTGCTCGGCTCCCTGCTCACCGGGTACCTCATCTTGCCGGCGCTCGGCTCGCAGGGCTCGATCATCGCCACCGCGATCGCGTTCTCCGCCGTGGCGCTCGCGACGGCGATGACCTCGGGCGGACGAACGATGGGCGCGCTGGTCGTCCGCTCGCTGGCCGGCTCGCTCGCGACGCTGGCGATCGCCGGCGCCGCGATGACGCGCCCGTGGGACCTCGGCACCATGACCGGCGGCTACCACGTCTATTTCGACTGGGGACGCGGGCAAGAGCACATCCTGTTCGCCGCCGAGGACGCGCACGGCGGCGTGACGACCGTCACCGAGAAGGACGGCACCAAGACGCTGCTCACCAACGGGAAGTTCCAGGGCAACGACGGGCGTGAGATGCACGCCCAGCGCTACTTCGCCCACTACCCCGCCCTGTTCGTCGATCGCTTCGAACGGGCGATGGTCGTGGGCCTGGGCACGGGGACCACCCTCGGCACGCTCGCCGACTACCCGTTCGAGCACGTCGAGGTCGCCGAGATCTCGCCCACCATCGTCGACGCGGCGAAGCGCTATTTCGGGCCTGCCGGGGCCGACGCCCTCGACGATCCGCGCGTCCAGCTCTCGCTCGAGGACGGGCGCAACCATTTGCTGGTCAGCGACCGCACGTACGACCTCATCGGCCTCGAGCTGACCAGCGTCTGGTTCGCAGGGGCGGGCAGCCTCTACAGCCGCGAGTTCTACGTCCTGGCCAAGCAGCGCCTCAGGCCCGGTGGTGTGTTCCAGCAGTGGATTCAGCTCCACCACATCACGGCGCTCGATCTCGCCGTCGTGATCCACACGCTGCGCCTCGAGTTCCCCCACGTGGCCCTGTTTTATGGTGGCGGGCAAGGGATCTTGGTCGCCTCCGAGCAGCCGCTGGTCGCCTCGCGCGCGCAGCTCGAGGCGCTCGAGGCCCAGCTCGAGCGCACGAAGCCCGACCGCCGGCTCAAGAACCTCGTCGACGACGTATTGGTCGCGACCGACGGCCTCGACGCCTTCATCCGAGAGGTCGCCGCCGAGCACGGCAAGACGCTGGAGGACCTCGTCTCGACGGACGACAACCTCTACCTCGAGTACGCGACGCCCCGCGGGAACGTGCTGCCTTGGAGCAGCCGGGAGGAGCTGGTCGCGCGCCTACGAGAGCACCGCAGCGTCGCGGCCATCTCGGCGATGCTCACGGACTGAGGGCGGGCGCGTCGGCAACGGCGTAGGATGGATGGTGCCAGCGCTGCTCGCTGGGAGTGACGGACCGTGAGCCAGCCGAAGACCACGCCGACCGCCTCGCCCTCTCGCCACAAGGTCGGCAGCTCCGTCGCGCCGTGCACGACCCGGCGAGTGACCGTCAAGCTCCGAGGCGGCAAGGGCTACGGCAAGATCCACGTGCGCGTCGACAACGAGGCGAAGGAGATCGACGCGGAGGGGAGGGCGACCTTCGACGCCATACCCGACAAGGAGGGCTTCGACCTCGTCATCACGGTGCCGAGGCCGGGCTGGGCGGGCCCCGGCGTGAAGGACGAGCCGCCGAACGAGGTGATCCGCACCCGAGTGCGCGAGGTGGCACCCTGCAGGTACCTGCTCGAGCCCAGGCATGTGCGCCTCACGGTGCAGGCCACCGGGCCGTTCGGGGCGAAGGAGGCAGCGGCCGAGATCGAGGTCGACCTCAGGTTCTTGCGCGTCACGCGATACTTCCGCAAGCCGGACCCGAGCTACGAGCGCATGCTGGCGGAGATCAAGAAGAAGAATCCGAAAGTGCCGGTGGGAGAGGATGCGGTCCTCGGCCCGCTCGATCCGGACTTCAACGACCCTCCCAACCCCGATGGCCGCCGGCCCACCAAGCAGGCGCACTACCGCACCCGATTCGCCAATGTCGAGCTGTTCGAGCTGACCACAGGCGTCCACCCGAAGCTATGGGCTGTGACCTGGCCGATGGGGATGACGCTGACGAAGACCTACGCGCTCACTCTGTTCTTGATGCCGAAGGGCGTCGCCTACGAGCACCCTGGGCAGGCGCGCTTCGAAAGCCTGCAACGGTATCTCGTGAGCCCCCCACCGAACTCCCCGTTCTTTTTGTGGGCTCCGGTCGCTAATGGTGGCCTGGACAAGGACCCGTTCGACCTCGCCGACCCGGTCCAAGGCACCCATCCGCTGGCGCACGAGATGCAGATCAAAGAGCCCAACATCCCCGGCGCCTTCATCGACCAGATCGCCGAGTCGGGCAGGAGCGTGATGGCGGTGTTGCCTCTCCCGAACGGCGCCGGCGGGGCGTCTGGGACCAGCTCGACAAGCGCGCCGGCTGGGCGGAGGAGCACCTCGAGGCCCTGCGCGTCGCCGCGCACGCGCTGATGGCGCCGGCTGATACCCTCTCGAAGATCCGACAGTCGGTCGGCGGGTTCAGCGCGGGCGCGCCCCCAGCCTACCTGGTGCTCACCCTGAACCCGAAGGCCTTCGACGGCTTCTTCTGGTTCGACGTCCCTCGCGACAGCGATGCGCAGCAGGCCTGGCTCAGGAGCTGGATCGACGGGGACCCGGCGCGCAAGGTGTGGCTCATCGGTGGGGACCATTACCCCGAGCTCGAGTCCGCGAAGAAGAACATCGACCGGGGCAAGAACGTGACGCTGTTGCCCTCGAGCGGCGCGCACTACACGAGCAAGACCGCCGCCTACGCGCAAGGCCTCAGCGAGCCGCCAGCATGTCCCCATTGGGTCGAGCTCGAGCTCGAGCCCTCACCGACCGGCAAGCAGGGTGGGGTGCACCACGCGACCGGCGTCTTCGGCGACGTCGCGGGGCCGATGGATATCAAGCTCAACATCGAGGACGGCGGCACCACCGTGACCCGGACAGCCCGAGCATCGGAGCGAGAGGCGCTCGGCCTCTTGGTGTTCAAGTTCCGCATTCGGGAGAACTACGCGCACGTCAAGGTGACCAACAAATCCGAGCTCGAGCAGCTCGTCGAGTTTATCGAGACCGACGTGGAGGTCCTCCGGCACCAGTGGGTGATCGGTGGCGGAGAGAACTTCGGCGAGCGCGGACGCGGCTTCGTCTCCTTCTTCGGCGAGTGCATCCGACAATGGGCACGTTGAGCAGCGCGATGTGGCTCACCCTCACGCTCACGCTCGCCGCGTGTGAGCCCGCTCCCCCCGCACCGGGCGAAGCGCCTGCCTCGAGCCAGGCTCCCGGGCCCAGCGGCGAGGCGTTGCCCTCGGCGTCGAGCCCTCCCGCGTTCAGCGCGGCGACCTCCTCGGGGCTACCCGTCGCCCCAACGCCCCCAGACTGGACGCTCCCGCTCTATGAGGGGCCGCCCATCGCTCGCCTCTACGCGAGGGCTTGGTGCGTGCGCCTCGTCTCGGGGGAGATCCGCTGCAAGCCAGGTGTCATGACCGACGCGATGACGGGCGCCGACCTGCGCGACGCGACGCAGATCTGGGGCGGCATCGGCTGCGCCACCTTCGCCGATAGCTCGCTCCGTTGCTGGGGGTACAACAGCGACTTCGTCTTCGGCGAGATGCGCGCCTGCCGCGAGAAATGGGTCTTCACGCCCAATGAGGACTACGCCTACCGGCGAAGTGCGCTCTGCCCCAAGCCGACCGTCGTCGAGGGGGTGCGCGACGTCGCCGATCTCCATTTGTTCGACTCGGCCTTCTATCTCGAGCATACGTCCGGGGCGACGCTGTCGATCCTCACCGATAGCGGTCGCCACTTCGTGCTGGGCTTCGATGAACGCTATTATTCGCCGGTTGACACGAAGTTCTGCAAGTGGACCCCGCTCACCCGCCCCACCGAGCGCCCCTGGCCCTATCGTCGGTGCCTGCATCCACCGCCCGACACCGGCACGGGTGAGCGTTATCGCAAGATCGTTGTGAGGCAGGACAAGCCCCCTCGGCTCTGCGGGATCCATCTGGACGGCACGCTGACGTGCTGGGGGGGCGTGCCCGAGGCGATCATCAGTCGCGAGGTGATCGACCTTACCGACGACACGGTCTTCTTTCGATCGCAGGATGGCTGGATGAGACGGCTCGACAGGGGCCGGAACACCTATGGAGAAGGGGTCGCCGAGCCGCCGTTCCCCTTTCCGCCGACGGAGGAGCTGGTGTCCGGGCAGGGGCTCGAGGGCAACAGGTACGACAAGAGCACCTGGCTCTGCGGGCGGCTGACGACCGGCCGGATCGTCTGCGCGCTCGAGGATCGCCGGCCCACCCTGCTACCGATGCTCGAGGACATCGTGGACCTCGAGGGCAACTGCGCCCTGCGGAGGGACGGCGCCGCCTACTGTTTCGCCCCCGGGGTGGATGGCTGGCGCATCACCCCCTTCGAGCTCGACCCACCCCCTTGATGGGCGGTCGAGGCAACGGCACGCGTGGCCTCGTCTGCGCTTCTTCGTCTTCGTCTTCCTGCGCGTCAGGCCCCTGGGCCCCGCCCCGTCGCTCCTCGGCGATGACCTCGACGATCGCGCCCCTCACGAGCAGGTCACGGTCTCGGCTGCCCTTCGGGTAGCTCGGGCCGTGCGCGGCCATGCTCCTCGAGGGCCTCGAAACCCAGGAAGGAGGTCCTCGCGCCATGATGATCCGAACCCTCCTGCTCACCCCGTGGATGACGCCCTGCAGGGTCATCCCGTGGCAACGGGCCGTCGTGCTCACTTACCTCGGCAAGGTCGAGGTGGTCGAGGAGTACGACGTCACGATCGCCGCGCCCTCGCTCACGATCCGAGCGCCCGCCGTCGTACGCCAGCGGCGCGCGACGACCGTGCGCGCGAAGCGGCCGTCCTTCAGCCGTACGAACGTGTTCGTGCGCGACGCGTTCACCTGTCAGTACTGCGGCGAGCTGAAGGCCGCCACGGCGCTGAACCTCGACCACGTGATGCCCCGCTCCCGCGGCGGCGCCACGAGCTGGGACAACATCGTGGCCTCCTGCTACCCGTGCAACCAGCGTAAGGCCGGTCGCACGCCGGAGGAGGCGCGGATGGCGCTGCGCAGGCGGCCGTTCCGACCGACGTCTCTGCCGTCGGTCGCGCCGGTCGCGGCGCACGACCACGGCGTGCCGGCTGAGTGGCAGTCCTACTGCTGAAGGTCCCTGTCGACCGCGAAGCCCCGAGACGGCCGAGAGCCCGATCCTCTGGGGGGACGTTGCGACGGGGCGGGAGCCCAGGAGACGGCCGCCCAAAGCGGCGCTCCTGGGCTCTTTTTATTGGGTAAGCTCGCGCGGTGCGCGCGGCGGAGATCGAGGAGCTGTTCGAGGCGCTCGCTCGCGACGCTGGGCTTCGCGACACCGAGCCCACGCGAGCCGCGCGCGCGATCGTCACGTCGTTCGCCGGCGCAGAGCTGAGCCGCTCGTCGCTCCTCGGCGCGGCCTACGAGCGCGCGCTCGCGCCGACCTCGCGGCGCGCCGGAGGGGTCCACTACACGCCGGACACGCTCGTGGCGCGCGTGGTCGTAGAGGCCTTCGACGCGCTCGCGCCGGCCCGGCGCGCCGCGCCCTTCGTGCTCGATCCGGCGATGGGCTGCGGCGCGTTCCTGTGCGCGACGCTGCGCGAGATCGTTCGTCACCGGGGCGGCGGCGAGAGCGTCGCGCTCCGCCGAGAGATCGCCCTGGCCTGCCTCCACGGGATCGACGTGGACGAATCGGCCGTGCGCGCGGCGCGCCGCGCGCTGTGGCTAGAGGTCGCCGACCCCTCGCTCCCGCTCGACGCCTTCGACGAGAACCTCGTCTGTGGCGACGCGCTGCTCGACGCTCCCTTCGACGGCCGCGCGTCGCTCGACTGGAGACGCGCCTTCTGCCGCGTCTTCGTTCGCGTTGAGAGCGGCTTCGACCTGGTGCTCGGCAACCCGCCGTTCCTCGGCGGCAAGCGGATCCGGACCGTCCACGGAGATCGCTACGCGGGCCAGCTCGGCGCGCTGCACCCGGGCGCCAACAAGAACGTCGACCTTTCCGCGCACTTCCTCCGGCGGGGCTTCGACGCCCTCGCCGACGGTGGCGTCCTCGGCTTCATCACGACGAACACGATCTCCCAGGGCGACACCCGCGAAGGCGGCCTCGCCCACGTGCTTCGATCGGGCGGCGCGCTGGTCGCCGCCGACCGCGCCGTGCCCTGGCCCGGAGCAGCGGGCGTGGTCGTGAGCCTGCTGTGGCTCACCAAGGGGCCTCCCCCGGCGCGCGCGCGGCTCGACGGCGAGGAGGTGGACCACATCGACGCGTTCCTCTCTCCGCTCTCGACCCGGGAGGACCCCGAGCGGCTCCCCGAGATGCGGCGGCGCGCGTTCATCGGCTGCTTCCTGCGAGGCTCGGGGTTCGTCCTCGACGACGACAGCGCTCGCGAGCTGCTCGCCCGCGCGCCCGAGAGCGCGGAGGTCTTGCGGCCCTTCATGGGGGGCGAAGAGGTCCTCAAAGATCCCCAGCAGCGACCCCACCGCTGGGTGATCCATTTCGGCCCGCGGACGCTCGACGAGGCGCGGGCGCACCCTGCTCTCTTCGAGATCGTCCGAGATCGCGTGCGACCCTTCCGCGAGGCGCGGCGCGCGACCAAGGCCGACGCCGCCCACCGCGCGAGCTGGTGGCGGTTCGCGAACCCGCGACCCGAGCTCGAGTCCGCGACGCGCGACCTCTCCCACGTGATCGTGATCCCTCGCATGTCGTCCGACGTCGTCGCGGCGCGGGTTCCGAACACGACGGTCTTCTCCGATCAGCTCGTCGTCGTCGCCTCGCGCTCCTTCGCCGTCCTCGCCCTGCTCTCGAGCCGGCCGCACGAAGCCTGGGCGCGCTTCACGTGCTCGACGCTGGGACGCGGCCTGCGCTACACCCCGAGCGACACGCTCGAGACGTTCCCACTGCCAGCGCGCACGTTCGATGCCCTCGAGCGAGATCTCACCCTTGAAGAGCTGGGGAGGCGACTCGACGAAGCGCGCGCGGCGGCGCTCGCCTCGAAGGGCGTCGGGCTGTCCAAGCTCCGCAGGCTGCTCGCAGCCCCGCCCGGGAACGACGTCGACCTCGAAGGCGTGCGAGCGGCCAAGGAGGCGATCGATCGAGCCGTGTGCGAGGCCTACGGCTGGCCATCGAGCGTCGCCCTCGAGGACGACACCTCGCTGGTCCGTCGGCTGCTCGAGCTCAACCGCGACCAGGCGCGACCGGGCTCATAGCGCCAGGGGCGGTGCGGCGGGCTCGGCGCAGCAGCGCGCGCCGGTCGAGTAGTCCGAGTAGCCGCGAGGGTGCGCGTCGACGCGCGACAAGCAGCCGTTGCGCGTACCTCGCGAGTAGAAGCCTCCGACGAAGACCCCGCGCTTGTCGTCGACCCACTCGTCGAGGTTGCCCACCATGTCGAAGATGGCGTCCTCGCCCCACACGCTCACGCAGCGCGACGTCGCGCCGGTCGTGCGCAGGAGCGGCTTGCCCTCGTACTCCACCAAGTTGTTACGCGGGTCGTCGTGGAACTTGGACGCGTTCTGGTGCAGCAGCGCGGATGGGTGGTGCTCCCGGTACACGTTGCAGGCGCCCTGCTCGTAGCTCTCGCCGTACGGGAAGTCGCGCTGCGCTTCGCCCCGGCAGGCCGTGATCCACTCCGCCTCGGTGCACAGCCGCTTGCCCGCCGACTTGCACGCCGCGTCGGCCTGGTTGGCGGAGAGGTAGCCCTGCGGAACGATCCCCTTCGCGCTCCGCGCGCGCGCAGCCGGCGCCCAGGTCGGCGGCGACGGGATCGGGAGGCTCGCCTGCAGCGTGCCCGGCTGCGCCTTCGACCTCAGGTCTTCGTAGAACAGGTAGGTCTGGGTCGCGCGCTCGAGGTTGGGCGAATAATACGGCGACCACACCGCGCCCGAGCCCTCGTCGACGAGGCTGGTCTCGAACCGATCGACGCACACTCTCCCTGCGACCGCGACCATGTCCGGCGGGCACTGGATGACGGTGTCGAGGATCGACAAGAGCGCGGGCCGCGGGCTCTTGTCCTCCGCCCGCGCGACGCGGCGCGCCGCGCCGTCGGTGCGCTTGGACGCCACCTTTCCAGCGCGCTTCTTCCCCTTCTTGCGCCCTGGCTGCTTCTTCTTCTCGGCCTTCGTCCCCGCCTTGGGCTTGCCGGCCGCCTCCGAGGTCGGCGAGCCGACCCCGAGCGGCGAGACGAGCGCGGCGGCCACGAGCCACGGGATCCAACGGCGCACGCCGGACACCTGCCACGTCCGAGGAGCGCGGACCAAGTTCTTGGGTCGAGAGCGCGGAGCCCCCGAGCAGACTTTCGACGCCTGGCGGTTTTTTACGTGCCGCCTTCGCCGCGGGTCTTTGGGACGTAACCGCCACAAGGAGGCCCTCGTGAACTACCGCTCGATCTTCACCGCCATGCCCATCGCTGCGTTCGCCGTCCTCGCTGCCGCGTGCCCCGCCGAGGAAGACGTGACCGCCGAAGAGGCGCAGGAGGCCGTGGTCGAAGCGTCGCTCGCCAGCCAGGCCTCGAACGTCGCCGAGGGGACGATCGAGATCGGCACCACCTTCACCCTCGGCCAGGCCGTGGAGGACGCCGCCGAAGAGATCCGCGCGTTCGCCGAGAGCCAGCTGCCTTGCGCTGACGTGGCGCGCGAGGGGGCGACGGTCTCGATCACCTACGGCGCGAACGGCGCCTGCGAGTTCCACGGCCGCTCCTTCACCGGGACCCACAGCGTGACGGTGTCGAGGAACGAGGAGAACGACGTGCTCGTTCACCACGAGTGGGACGACGTCTCGAACGGTCGCGTGTCGGTGGACGGTACGGCCGACGTGACGTGGTCTCAGGACGACAAGAGCCGTCACGTCATCCACGAGCTGACGTGGACTCGCCTCTCGGACGGCAGGACCGGCACCGGGACGGGCGACCGCGTTCAGTCGCCGCTCGATGGGTCGTGGCAGAACGGCGTCGCCATCGATGGCGAGCGCGCCTGGGAAGGTGAGCGGGGGCGGTGGGATCTCGACATCGACGGCGTGGAGTGGCGCTGGGTCGACCCGGTCCCCGAGTCGGGGACGTACACGCTGACGACGCCCGCCAACAAGGTGATCACGCTGACCTTCGAGCGCGCCGACGAGGACACGATCCACGTGACCGTGACCGGCGGGCGCCGAGACCACGAGTTCAACGTCACCAGCCTCGGCGAGGTCGAGGAGTAGGCTGCCCGTGCCGAGCCGGCCGCGGCTCCAGCGCTCGTAACGTTTGCGCTTCGGGACGGTGCGTCCGTACTCTGTCCGCGCGGGCAACGCCGTGGACGACGACGACATCGACAGCCGGGACGGCGGCGGCACGCTCGTCATGCCGCCGCAGGGTCCCGCTCGCGCGAGCGCCCCGGGAGCGCGGCCCACGAGGACGACGATCCGTCGACGCTCCTCAAGCCCGCCCCCGCCGGGACGCTGCAAATGTCCGCCGTCGAGCGTCAGCCGAGCGCCCCCCAGCCGAGCGGGCCCTCCCCTCACCCGTCCTATTCAGGAGTCCCGCACGGGGCGCCGCACCCCGAAGGCGTGCACTCGGCCTATCCGTCTCACCCGTCTCGACCCCACGTCGACCCGGGCCCGATCGCCTCACCCGGCGCAGCTGTGGCCGGCGCAACAGGCGCATGCCGACCCGATGGCTCCGCCTGCCAAAGGTCGCGGGCTCATGCCGGTGTTCCTCGGCGTCGCCTTCGGGCTCGCGCTGGTCCTGGTGGTGGCCCTCATCGTGATCGTCACGCGCGAGCCCGCTGCCCCCGCGACCGAGGCGTCTGCCAGCGCGTCGACCCACGCCACGGCCGACACCTCTGCGCCCGCGCCGGTCCCGACGACCGAGACGACCGCGAGCGCCGCCCCCACGCTGACCGGCGCCGACGCTGAGGCGGTGGCCGCGCTCGAGAAGCTGCGAACCGGCATCGCGTCGTGCGTGAAGGATCGGATCAAGGGCCTCCCGGGTACGTCTCCGGCGGTCCCCCAGTCGCTCGCGTGGCTCAAGAAGGGGCCGTACCCGCCGCTGATCGGCGACTTCTCCACGCCGTTCTTCTCGTGCACCGAGTTCAAGCTCGAGGCGCCCATGCCCTTCATGCTCCAGTGGCAGGTCGACAAGCCCGGAGCGGAGGGGACCGGCGTCGCCTGGATCGACGACGATCGCGACGGCAAGGCCGAGCGTGCCTACGGCTTCACGGGGAAGCTGAAGAGCAAGACCGAGATCGAGCTCGGCCCCGTCGGCCCGATCGACGCGTCACGCAAGGTCCAGCCGGGGCGCTGAGCCTCAGGGCGCGAACGCGCCCGGGATGTCGGCGCCGCGCTTTCGACCGGCTTGATCCAGCGGCACGATGGCCGCCGGTCCGCCGGGCTTGAAGAAGCCTCCGGGCTCCTTCGGGCGAAAATCGGGCCGCTTGGGCGCCGCCTTCCACCACCCTCCCTCCAGCACGATCCAGCGCTCCAGTGAGGGCGCGACCATCGCCCGCTTCACGTCGTCGAACGCCACGTTCACCGTCGAGCCCTGAGCCGGCATCAGCGTCGCGAGCTTCAACATCTCAGGCGACGCGCCGTCGGTCTGGATCGAGCCCATCACGTTGCCCCGCGCCTCCAGGCGCTCGAGGCTGTCCGGGGTCACCCACATCCCCGGCCCGGTGCCGTGCAGCGCGACGTTGGAGAAGAAGCGGTTCCCGAAGCTCCCGTGCCTCACCTGGATCGCGGCGCGCGGGCTCGCCTCGTTGAAGAACGTGTTGTTGCGCACCAGGTTGTCGCGCGATCCGAACAGCGGCTTCTTGTCCGGCACCCACTCCGCGGGGCTCGTCGGCGGGTCGTCGGTGAGCTCGTTGTCGTAGGGGTTCTTGTTGTCCCACAGCACGAGGCCGCCCGCGTAGTTGCCATACGCGAGGTTGTTCTGGATCAGCGACTCGCAGATCACCGCGAAGTTGAACGCGGCGCCGCCCTTCTTTCCGTTGTTGGTCGCGACGTTGTCCTCGACGATGAAGTTGATCCCCCGACCGTCCGGGAAGTTGTTCTCGCCGTAGGTGCGCGTCGCTCTCGCGAGGGTGTCCACCGCCCAGGCGCGGGTCCCGGCCTCGGGTGGCGCGCCCATCATCCCGATGTGGCGGATCGTCTCCTCCAAGGAGGCGAGCGGGTCGAGGTTGATCTGCAGGCCCCCCGCGTAGTTGTCGAAGAACACGTTGCGGCGGATCACCCAGTCGTCCGAGCCATCGGACGCGTACAAGCCATGCTCGAGGATGCTGCCGCCGAAGGCGCTGTCCTGGATCAACACCGTTGCGGTGTCGGTCGAGTGCAGCCCCCACGTCTTGTGGCCGAAGGAGAGCACGCCGACGACGGCGACGTTCCGCAGCAGCTTGCCGGTGCGCCCGAAGTCGCCGTCGAGCATGATCCCGGCGCGCGGCCCCTTCCCGTCGCTCGTCCCCTTGATGTGAAAGCCCTCGATCACGACGTGGTGGGCGGTGCGCGCGTAGATCATCCAGCTGGCGTCGAGGCTCTGGCGATCGATCACCACCGCGCCGGGCGGCCCCAGCGCGCGAACGAACGTGTAAGCGCCGTCACCCGCGCCTTCGACCGGACCGATCACGAACCCGGCGTATTGGCCCGGCTGAACGGCGACGAGGTCGCCGGGCTTCGACGCGCCGATCGCCTCCTGGATCGTCGCGAAGTGGGCGTCGACCGAGTGCAGCTTCTTGCCGACCGAGCCGGGCCCGAGCGAGGGCGGGGCGACCTCGATCGACTTCGCCTTGGGCTCACCGACGAGCAGCACGCGGGCGTAGGCGCTCTGCAGCTTGAAGTTGTGCGCGACCCACGCGTCCGAGCTCTCGGTGCGGAAGTACCCGGCCGCGGCGGGGGCAGCTGGCGTGGCAGGCGCAGAGGCGCTCGGCGTCGCCGTCGGCGGCAACGGAACGTCGGGCGGGTTGTCGTACTCCCGCGGGCTCGGGCAGCCGGCGAGCGCGATGCTCCCGACACAGACCGCAAGGGCTCGCCTCATCGCCCGCACGGGACCAGAGGCCTCGACCGGCGACAAGGCCTTCGGTGTGGAGCCGCTGGTCGTCGTTCATGAGGCGTAGCTGCGCGCGACGACCTGGCGCGCGCGCCCTTTCGCTCGGCGGCGCGCCGCGGTACCTCCCAGGCCATGGCAGGAAAGAGCGGGGATCGCGGGGTCGCGCTGGTGACGGGCGCGTCGAGCGGCATCGGTGAGGAGATCGCGAAGCGGCTCGCGCTCGAGGGCTTCGACCTGGTCCTCGCGGCGCGGCGCGGAGATCGCTTGAAGGAGCTGGCGACGCAGCTCGAGCGCGAGCACCGGACGCGCGCGCACGTCGTCGTGGCGGACCTCTCCTCGCTGGAGGGTGCCAAGCAGCTCACGGCAGACGTCGCGCGGCTCGGCCTCGAGGTCACGGTGCTCGTCAACAACGCCGGCTTCGGTGTGCACGGCAACCTCGCCGACGTGCCGATCGAGCGCACCCTCGAGATGGTGCAGCTCAACGTGGTTTCGCTCACCTTCCTCACGCAACACTACGTGAAGGAGATGGTCTCGGGCGGGCGCGGGCGCATCCTGCAGATCTCGAGCATCGGGGCCTTCCAGCCCTCGCCGTATTACGCGGTCTACTCCGCCACGAAGGCCTTCGTGCTCAGCATGTCGGAGGCGCTCCACTACGAGCTGCAGGGCACGGGCGTCACCTGCACCACGTCCTGCCCGGGCCTGACGGCGACCGAGTTCCACAAGGTCGCCGACCACGAGAAGCCGGACTGGATGAACAGCCTCCAGATGACCGCCCAGGAGGTCGCGCGGATCAGCGTCAGCGCGATGCTGCGCGGCGATCGGGTGACCGTCCCGGGGCCGACCAACTGGCTGACCTCGGTGCTCGCTCAGGTCATGCCGAAGAGCCTCATCATCCCCATGGCGGCGGCGACCATGCGAAAGTCAGCCCATTGAGCGCTGGCCGCGCGTAGCGGGGGCTCACCCGCCGGACAGCTCCGCGTGGAGCTTGAGCCCGGCGCCGATCGTCCCCGCGACGCTCGGGTAGCCAGCCGTCGCGTTGACCATCCACAGGTTGTCGAGGGACGTTCGGTACGGGCCTCGCCCCATGCCCATGTTCCTGGGCGTGAGCGCGGCGCCGTACGAGTTTCCCGCGGGCGCGCCGCAGAAGCGCTCGTTGGTTGCGGGTGTCCCGCACAGCTGGAGCGCGAGGTGCTGGCGGAGCCCTGGGATGTAGCGGGCCTCGAGCACGTCGAGCAGGGTCTCGCGGACGCGCCGCTTCTTGTGGTTGTACGCCCTGCGGTCCCGCCGCCTCAACGCTGACCACGCCGCGTGATCACACGAGGTGGCGACGACGAGCAGCTGGTGTCCCTCTGGGCAAAGCCCGGGCGCCGGCGAGTGCAGCGTCGGCGTCGAGAGGAACATCCAAGGGTCCGACAGATCGCCCCGCAGCAGCTGATCGTCGTAGGTGCGATCGAGGTCCGCGTGGGGGTAGTGCCAGACGTTGAAGGAGCCGAAGCCGTGGTCCCTCAGGTCGAGCCCCTTCACCGCGAGGTACATCGTGAACGTGCCCGAGGAGTACTCGTAGTCGAGCCGCCGGTCGTCGCGCGCGTCGCGCTGCCAGGCGGGGCCGGCGAGCTCGGCCGTGCGCTTCGGGTCGACGTTCGAGATGAAGCGACCCGCTGTGAATCGGCTCCCGTTACGCGCCACCGCCGCCACGACCCGCCCGTCCTCGACCTCGAGCCGCGCGACCTCGTGCTCGAGCAGCACCGCGCAGCCGGGCGCGCGGCGGACCACGTCGGTGATCGCCTCCACGAGCTGGAAGTAGTGACCCTCCGGGTAGTACGCGCCGCGGTCGTAGGAGCACACCAAGGCCGCGTGCAACAGCAGCGACACATCGCGCGGCGGCAAGAGGTAGTCGCCGCACTGACCCGCGAGGATCGCCCTGAGCAGCGCGGGCATGCGGACCTGATCGAACAGATCCGCGAGCGTGCTCTTCAGGTAGCGGACGAGGTGACGATGTCGAACCAGCGCCGGGACGAGGCTCAGGCTCAACCCTCGAGGCACGTCGTCGAGCGTGGAGAGCTCGTCGCCCAACGTCGAGATGACCTCGAAGTAGCGCGTCAGCGGCTCGCGAGCGTCGGGGAAGCGGCGGATCAGCCGATCGCGGTGCTTCGCGAGCCCGTTGGGGATCCGCACTCGCTCGCTGCCGACGACGACGTGATCGAACCCCTCGGGATCGAGCTGCGTGAAACGAACCTGGTCTGCGAGGTCGAGCGCTACGAGCGCGCGGTGGATCGTCTCGCCCTCGCCGCAGCCGAAGATGTAGTGCACCTGCGCGCAGAACCGAAAATCGCGGACCTTGAAGGTGTGCGCGTACCCACCCGGCACGTCGTGGGCCTCGAGCACCAGCACACGCCGCCCGCTCTTCGCGAGCAGCGCCGCGGTGGTGAGGCCGCCCATCCCGGCGCCGATGATGAGATCGTCGAAGTCCACGCTCGAGGCGCGGGGCCCGTCATTTGCGACGGACGCTCGCGAGGAACGCATCATAGTCCGGACGCGCCGCCGATACCGTCGCCTCCGGCCCGAGCATGCGAAAGATGTAGTGGGTCTTGTCGACGGGCACGACAGCCACCACCATCTCGAATTTCGGCTTCGGGCTCTTCCCCGTCTGGCCGCTCACGTGCGGAAACCAGCTCGCGCCCTTGAGGTCGAGCACCGTCACCGTCGCGGTGTCCACGGTCATCGCTGTGCTCGTCTTGCAACCCGCACACAGGTCGAAGGACCTTTCCATGTTCGCCAACGTGGCCGCGGGGTCCTTGGCCGGAGCGCGCACCGTCACGGTCGCGTCCTCTGCGTCCCCGGCCGCGCGCGGGACGACGAAGAGCGCGACGTCGGTCAGGCTCCCGCTGCGCTCCTCCCGCCAGGTCGGGGGCACCTTCCAACCTACGAACTTGTCGCCCCCTCGATTTGCGCGGACGACGACGGCGCGCCCTGGGCCGACGTCGACGAGGGCGCGGCCGCGCTCGCCTTGGCCGACTTCGACGCCGGCGTCGAAGCTCCGCTCGAGTAGACGACGGCCCCGATGACCGCGGCTGCGAGCGCGAGCGCTCCGGCACCCGCGAAGGCCCAGCGCCGGGTGGGCGACCTCTTTCCCTCGAAGCGATCGACCAGCGCGATGGTGTCGAGCCCGCTCTTGCCTCCCTGAGCAGCGCCGCTCGTCGGGGTTGGAGCGGCGGGCGCAGCCCCGGTGGGACCGGGCTCGGTGCGTCCGGGACCGGTCGCGTCGAGCAGAGGCGCGAGCAGGGCGAGGACCTCGCGAGCGCTCGAGGGCCGCGCGGCGGGCTCCTTCGCCAAGAGCCGCGAGAGCAGGCCCGAGACGGCGGCTGGAACGTCGTCGAGCACCTCGTCGGGCAGCGGAGGCGGCGGCTCTTCGCACTGCCTTCGCAAGAGCTCGCGGAGCGACGGGCCATCGAACGGAGGCCGCCCCGCGAGCATCTCGTAGACGACGATCCCCAGGGCATAGAGATCGCTCGCGGCCGTCACGGGCCGCCCGTCGATCTGCTCGGGGCTCATGTACCTCACGGTGCCGACGAGCTGCGTGGCCTGGGTGCGCCGCTGGTCGTCGCCTTGGACCTTGGCGATGCCAAAATCCATCACCTTCACCGTGTCATCGCGCAGCAACATCACGTTCTCAGGCTTCAGATCTCGGTGGATGACCGGGCTCGAGCGCTCGTGGGCCGCGACGAGCGCCGACGCGATCGCCGACGCGACGTGGAGGGACCGCGTGAGCGGCAAGCGCCCGCGAGCGTCGAGCTCCTCGCGCAGCGTCCTTCCTGAGAGCAGCTCGAGCGTCATGACCAGCTGCCCCTCGGTCTCGAAGGCAGACAGGCACCTCACGATGTTCGGGTGCTCGATCGCCGCCAGGATCTTCATCTCCGTGATGAAGCGCCGGCGACCTTCCTCTCGGTCCGCGAAGGCGGCGTTCAACACCTTCAAGGCGACGCGACGGCCCGTGAGGCGCTCCTCTGCCTCGTAGACGACGCCCATTCCCCCCTCGCCGAGGGTGCGCACGACGTCGTAGTCGCCGATGCGCGCGGGCCCTCGCGGCGACGACGCCCCCTCGGCTTCGCTGTGACCTTGACCCACCGTAACGAGAGACTACGCGCGATCCGGTCACGGCCCCCCCTCGACCGCCAACTTCGCGAGCCGCTATGCTGAGCGCTCCTTTCCTTCTCGAGGAGGCTCGCATGTCACGTCGCTTCGTCTGGGTCGCGCTGGGTTTCGGGCTGCTCGGCGCGTCTTGCGGAGACTCGGGAGGTCAAGGCGGCGACGGCGAAGGCGGTGAGCCCGTGGGCGCGTCCGGCTCGGGCGCGGGGCAGAACGAAGGCGGGAGCGTCGAGGTGCCGAACCCGCTCACCAACCCGGCGGACGGCCCCCCCGCCGGCAACCCCGACGGCGACTGCGACATCCCGGCCGAGGCCGGCCTCGCGGACGTCTCGAGCCCTCGCACGGTCGTGGGCACGGGGACGCCCGAGAGCTGCACGGCGGACGCCTTCATCGCCGCCGTCGCGGCCGGTGGCGTGGTCACGTTCGACTGCGGGCCCGAGCCCGTGATCATCACCCTCGATCGACCTGCGAAGGTCTTCAACGACACCGGCCCGGAAATCGTCATCGACGGCGGGGGCCTCGTCACCCTGAGCGGGGCGGGGAACAACCGCATCCTCTACATGAACACGTGCGATCAGGCGCAGGTGTGGACGACCCCCAACTGCAACAACCAGGATCACCCGCGCCTCACGGTCCAGAACCTGACCTTCATCGACGCGAGCTCGAAGAGCGAGGGCGAATACGACGGCGGCGGCGCCATCTGGGTCCGCGGTGGGCGCTTCAAGCTCGTCAACTCGCGCTTCTTCAACAACGTGTGCGCCGACACCGGCCCGGACGTCGGCGGCGCCGCGGTGCGCGTCTTCGACCAATACAACGGCCTGCCCGTCTACGTCGTCAACACGACGTTCGGCGGCGACGAAGGCCTGGGCGGCGTGTGCTCGAACGGCGGCGGAATCAGCAGCATCGGCGTGTCGTGGACGATCATCAACAGCCTGTTCTCTCACAACCGCGCGATCGGCAACGGCGGCAACCCGGCTCAAGGCGGGACCCCCGGCGGGGGCAGCGGCGGCGCGATCTACAACGACGGCAACACGATGACGCTCTCGCTGTGCGGCGTGAAGATCCAGCACAACGAGGTCAACACGCACGGCAGCGCCATCTTCTTCGTCAGCAACGACCACTCCGGCGACGTCCGCATCGAGCGCTCGGTGATCACCGAGAACGTCGGCGGGACCTGGTACCCGACGTACCCGCAGATCTCGAACCACGACGACACGCCGATCGAGGTCATCGACTCGGTCATCGAGTAGCGCGCCGAACCACGTCGACCACGCGCGCGCCATAGCCGCGCGGGTCGCCGAGCTCGACCAGCTCTCGCGCGAGCCCGACAGCCTGGCGATCGTAGTAGAGCGAGTAGTGTCCGCGCCGCAGCAGGTGCTCGAGCAGCGCCGCCTCGACGTCCCTCGGCGGCGGAGGGGCCGCAAACGCCGCGTCGGCGAAGGCCCCAGGCGCGACCAGGGGCGCGCCGAGCGCGCCCTCGCGGGCCGCCGAAAGCGCGCGCGAGGCGGAGGCGTTGGCCTCCGCTCGCCGCCCCAGATCTCCGGCCACCCGGGTGAGCAAGCAGAGCGCCGCGGCGCTGGCCTCCGCTGACGTGAGCTCGACGGCGGCACGGTACGCAGCCTCGAGCCCGGCGAGCCGGTCGTCGAGGGTGAGCGCGAGCGCGGTCGCCGAATACAGGGCGGCGGCCTCGAGGTATCGCGGCGAGCCGCCGCCGCCCCTCACCACGAGGCGCTCGTGAGCCTCTGCGTGCGCGAGCGGCCCCGGGGCCTGACCATCCGCGGCGTCGCCGAGCAGGCCACGCGCCTTCAGCGACCGCGCGCGCTGCGGCGAGCACGCGAAGACGTTGAGCAGGAACGGCTCGCGCATCGCCGGCTCGCGTAGCGGCTCGAGCGCGTTGGGACCGGGCACGAGCCGATACAGCGACAGGCCCATCTGCTCGAGCTTCGCGAGGAGCGCCGTGTTGTCGACGCCGTCGTGGCGCAGCTCGGTCATGATGAGCGGGTCGTGCTCCGCGAGGAAGCGAGCGCCGCCCTCGAGGATTCGAACCTCCTCCCCCTCGGCGTCGAGCTTCACGAGCGACACCGAATGTCCGGCGAGCCGAGAGGTCGCAGAGTCTAACGTCTCCAGCCGAACCGTCTCCCTCCAGGTGCGGGGCGCAGCGCCGGTCGCGGTCAATCCCGACAGCTCGGGCGAGGCGGCGTTCGAGAACACGGCCTCCCCCGGCTCTCGCGAGAGCGCAGCGCGGACGGCGCCGACCTGATGAAGGCCATTCCGTCGCAAGGTCTCCATCAAGTAAGCGAACGTCGCAGACGCCGGCTCGTACGCGACGACCCGACCGGAGGCGCCCACGGCGCGCGCCATCGCGAGGGTGTAGACGCCGAAGTTCGCCCCGACGTCGACCGCGCCCTCCCCCGCGCGAAGCACGCGGCGGACGAAGTGGATCTCGTCCTCGAACCAATCGCGCTGCTCGAGCAAGACGAAGGGTGTGATCAGGTCGAGCGCGTTCGGCACGACCACCGCGCCGCCCGCGGCGAGCTCGACCTCGAGCGACAGCCGGCCGACCTCGCGCGCGACCTCCTCTGGCGCGAGCGCCTCGATCGCGAGCCACGCGGCGCCAGCGCGCAGCACGCTGCCCGCCGACTCGAAGTGCGCAGCGAGCGGCCGCACCATCGCCACCGCCACCTCCGCGCGCGACTTCGCGGCGATGGGCGGGACCTCGCCGGCCCTGCCGAGGTCGATGAGCAGGCTCGCGAGCTTCGTCGCGAGCTTCGGCGTCCCGCCCAGCTCGAGCCCCCGCCGCAGGGCGCTCTCGGCGTCGTGGAGGTTGCCTTGATGGGCGAGGACCGTGGCGAGGTTTCCGTAGACCTTCGCGAGCGACGGGTCGAGCTCGAGGGCTCGGCGATACGTCGCCTCGGCCTCGACGTAGCGCTTCTCGGCGGCGAGCTCGTTTCCGCGCGCGTTGAGCTCTTCAGCGGAGCCTGTCGTCGACCCGATCGTCATGCCAGGCTCGCATCGTATAGCGTACGAGGAGCCATGGACCTGACCATCGAGACGCTCGGCGGGAGCGGCCCCGGCGGCGCGCCGCTCGAGATCGTGGAGCGCAAAGGCCTCGGTCACCCTGACACGATCTGCGACGCGATCGCCGAAGAAGTCTGCCGAGCCTTGTGCCGTGAGTACGAGCGCCGCTTCGGGGGCATCCTGCACCACAACGTGGACAAGGTCCTCTTGTGCGGCGGCGCGGCGCGGCCTGTCTTCGGCGGGGGTGAGGTGACCTCCCCCATCGAGATCATCCTGGGCGGGCGAGCGACGCGGGAGCACCAAGGGGAGGTCGTCCCGATCGA
This sequence comes from Polyangiaceae bacterium, assembly GCA_016719945.1. Lineage (GTDB taxonomy): Bacteria > Myxococcota_A > Polyangia > Polyangiales > Polyangiaceae > Xiheicaenibacterium. Next base: position 56,149 of record JADJYE010000042.1, read on the forward strand.
CGAGATCGCCATCGAGGCGGCCAGGGCGTGGGTGAGGCGCTCGCTCCCGAACCTCGACGCCGACCGGCAGGTCACCTTCGCCTCGCGCATCCACCCAGGGTCGAGCGAGCTCGGGGCGCTCTTCAAGCGCTCTCGGGGGGCAGAGGTGCCCCGCGCGAACGACACGTCGATCGGCGTCGGCTTCGCCCCGCGGACCTTGCTCGAGCGCGTCGTGATGGAGGTCGAGCAGCTGCTCAACGCCCCCGAGACGAAGCGCACGCATCCCCACGTGGGAGAGGACGTGAAGGTGATGGGGCTGCGCAGCGGGGGCGACATCGATCTCACGGTCGCCTGCGCGATCGTCTCCAGGCACGTCCGCGACCTCGACGCCTACGCGATGAAGGTCGAGGTCGTGCGTGAGTTGGTCGAGGCGCGGGCAGAGGCGCTGGCCGGGCGACCGGTCAAGGTGACCGTGAACGCAGCGGACGACCTCGATGGCGGGGACGTCTATCTCACCGTGACGGGCACCTCCGCGGAGGCCGGGGACGACGGTGAGGTGGGCCGAGGCAACCGCGCGAGCGGGCTCATCACCCCGTATCGCTCGATGACGATGGAGGCCGCGGCCGGCAAGAACCCGGTCTCGCACGTCGGCAAGCTCTACAACGTGTTGGCGGGTCGCACCGCGGATCGGCTGGCCGCCGAGATCGAGGGCGCCAAGGACGCTTCGATCGTCATCGTCAGCCGCATCGGCCACCCGATCGACGACCCGCGCGCCGTGGACGTCCATCTCGCGGGCGCAGCGCAGGGAGCGGACGAGGTGGGCCGCGCGGTGCGCGCGATCGTGTGCGAAGAGCTCCAGGGGCTCGATGCGCTGCGGGCCAGCCTCATCGCGGGGCGAGAGCGCCTGTTCTGAAGATCAGCCCGGCTTGCCGTCCACGCGGGGGCCCACGAGCATCGGCGCGTAGGCGACGAGGTAGGCCAAGAACGCGGCGGCGAACAGCGCCGCGCTGAGCGCCACCCACGGGAGGTAGAGCGACGGGGCGGCGAGCGGCCCCACGACGCGCACGAACGCCGCCAGCACCATCGCCGCGAACGCGCCAGCGACCGTGTTGGGCGCAGCGAGCATGCGCCCCGTGTGACCCAACGAGACGCGCGCCATCATGCCCAGCGTGAGCGCGCCGATCGCGCCAGCCGTCAGGGCGTGGAGCCCGGCGGTGGCTGACACGCGAGGGTCGAGCGCGGCGGCGGCCCGCAGCGCCAGCCCGATCGGGATCCAGGCGTGGCCAACGTGCAGGATCCACAACAGCGGGTTCGACAGCGACGCTCGTGCGCCCCAGTGGACCGCTCGAGCCGCGACGAGGATGGCCGCGAGGGCGTAAGCCGCGGCGCGTGCGGCAGGGACCGAGGCGAGGGCGACGTCGGCGAGGAGCACCAGCGCGACGCCGCCTGCCGCGGCGAGGTCCGCGCGCGGCAGGTTTCGAATCGCTTGGTCACCGGTGGCGTTCCTGGTGAACATCGGGATGACGCGTCCGCCGATCAGGACCATCAACAGCGTCACGACGTCGATCGCGGCGAGCGCAGCCTGACTGCGCACGCCGGGCCAGACGCCGAGGGCGTCTGCGTGGATCGCGCCGTTCGCCAGCCAGAGCACCGCGACGACGGCGACCACGACGAAGTTGCGCCGGTTGTTCGTGGCGACGATCGGCCTCGCGAGGGTGACGCCGAGCGCTGCCAGGAACGCGAGGTCGATCGCCGCCACGAGCCACGAAGGCAGCGGGCTCAACATCGCGACCCGTCCCGCGAGCCACAGCGTACACAGACCGGCGAGCGCGGGGCCGGTCGCGGTCTCGCGCTGGGTCCAGTTGCCGACCGCAGTGAGCAGGAACCCGGCGATGACGGCGACGGTGAACCCGAAGATCATCTCGTGGGCGTGCCACGAGACAGAGTCGAGGTTCCCGGTCGCGCTCATGGCGCCCGTGCGCATGACCGCCCAAGCCGGGACGAACAGGACGGCGAGCCCCGCCGCGAGGAGAAAGAAGGGACGAAAGCCCTTCGCGAGGAACGAGCTGCCTGGGGGAGAGAGGGGTGCCGGCGGAGCGCCGTGCAGCGGGAGCGGTCGCACAGGCTCGCTCATTCAATTCTCGCGCCAGCGTCGCGCCCGCGCAGATCGGGCGTCTGAGCGCAGGCGGCGCGCGACACGCATCCTGCGCCCGCACTTTTTTCGCGATCTGCGGCTCGTGGAGGCGGGCACGTTTCTCACCCGTAAGGGATGCGCCGCGTCGCGTTATCGATGCGTCCTGTTGAAGGAGGCTTCGAATGAGATCACTTCTGCGTGCGGTCGTACTTTCATCCATGGTTGCGCTCACCGGGTGCGGGACCTTCGGCGCGCTCGGGCAGGCCTCCGTCGCGTCCGACGGGGGCTCGAAGGGCGTCGGTTTCGAGCGCCCGATCGCGGTCGGAGCCACCTTGCGGCCCGAGCTGAAGTTCTCGCTGCGTGGCGCGGGCGCCCCCGCTCTCCACTACGAGACGACCGACGCCTCCGTGCTGTCGGCCGGCGAGGGCACGCTGCAAGGGCGGTCGCCTGGCATGTCGGGCGTGCTCCTCGTCACCGACGACGGTGTCGTGGTGGACTTCTTCCATGTGTGGGTGAAGGGGCCGACCAGCATCGCCCTCTCGCGCGCCTCCTCCGACGGCAAGAGCGAGGAGGTCTCGGGCCACCTCGAGCTGATGCGAGGAGAGGCCGTCGTGCTGTCGTCCTCGCTGCGCGGCGAGGGACAAGAGCTCGCCGGCGAGGCGGAGCACGTCTGGAGCGTGAAGGGTGGCGCGGTCCGCTTGCTGGAGGAGGGGCGCTCCGGGCGTCGGCGGCTGGTCGCGACGGCGCCCGGGGAGGCCATGGTCGACGTGGCGGCCCTCGATCGGGTCGTCTCGCTCAAGGTCACGGTTCATGACCGCAAGGAGGTGAGCCTGTGAGCCCGCACCGTATCGCCATCCGCGTGGCGCTCGCGCTCTGCCTCTCTGGCTGTGGTCCTTACCTGCGCGCGGCCAGCACGCCCCCTCCGACGCGCACGGGCGACCACGTCGTGAACCTCTTCGATGACGACGAGGTCAAGCTCAGCCGCGGGGTGGCGGTGGCCTTCGACTGCGTCGACGGCTTCACTGGACGCCCGTGCGAAGCGTCATCGATCTCCGTCGCCGACAAGTCCATCGCGCGGGTCTACCCGGGCTTCCTGGAGCGGGGTCGCGACCCATGGGGCTACGAGCTCGCCCCGCGCACGGGGTTCGTGTTGGCGGCGAGCGCGGCTGGCGAGACGACGGTCTCGGTCTCCTCGGAGACCGGGACACGCACGGTGCGGATCGTCGTTGAGTGATCGGCTCACCCTGGCGCACGGACACTGAGGCGCGCCGCGGGTTTGCTGCGGCTGCGCCGGGCACGATGCGTGCATAATCGCGAACATGCTCCAGCGTGGCTCACTCTCGCTCCTCCTCGTCGCGGTGATGGCGTGTGACAACGAGGTCATCGTCGAGGGGGGCGGCGGCTCCGGGGGCGAGAGCCCAGGCGGCGGGAACACCGGCGCTGGCAACACGGGCGGCAGCGACGGCGGCTGCGCTGCCTTCGCAGACGAGCCCGTCGGCGAGACGCTGAGCATCGTCATCCAGAACGACTCGCCGCTCGACGTGTACATCCCCGCGGACTGCGGCGCCCTCGGGTTCTCGATCGTGTCGGAAGATGATCCCGAGGGGTTCTATGGCAACACCGGCGGGTTCTGCCTGCAGACGTGCGAGGAGCTGCAGACCGACTCGCAGATCCTGTGCGAGGCCTGCGCTCCCGAGGCCATCCTCCTGCCCGCCTTCTCCACGTACTCCGTCGGCTGGACCACCAACGGCCTCGTCACCGCCGAGATGCCGTCGGAGTGCTGGTTCGATGCGTTCCAGGGCACCCAAACGTGCCGACAGCGCGTGCTGGCGGTCGCGGGCAGCTACTCGATCGAGGCGCTGACTGCGTACGCCGGGTGTGACGGCTGCGAGTGCGACCCCGAAAGCGGGGTTTGCTACGGCAACCCTTCGGGCAACCAGGCGTTCACCGAGCCGCTGGATTTCACCCTGCCCGACCAGGACGGGATCCTCACCTACGTGATCGACACCTGCGCGTTCGGCTGCCCCTGACGTAGCATCGCACGCCATGCTGACCCCGCATGGCTTCGCTGAGCTGAGCCAGTTCCAGATCGATCCGAGCTCGGTTCGGCTGCTCAACGCGGCGTTTTGCCGGCGCCGCCACGTGGTGGTGCTTGGGGTGGTCGACCCGCGGACGAGCGGCCCGGTCACCGTGGGGATGCTGCACCCGGAGGACGTCGAGCTCGTGGTCATGGTCCAGCGGGTCCTCGCTCGGCCCGTTCGTCCCGTCCGCCTCAACGACTTCGAGATCGACAAGGCGCTCGACGTCGGCTTCGGCGAAGCGGAGGCAGAACAGGGCGGGAAGGGGCATGAGCGCTTGCCCATCCGCAGCGGAGCTACGCTGACGTTCAAGCCCGACGCGCCCGTTCCAAGCCTCGTCTCGGAGCTGCTCGGGCACGCCGTAGCCGTCGGCGCCAGCGATCTGCACATCGAGTGTTACGAAGAGGACGTCGACGTCAGGCTCCGCAAGGACGGCGAGCTCGTCCAGATCGGAACGTCGGTCAGCCGCGGCAACGTTGAAGAGGTCGTCGCGCGCCTGAAGGTGCTGGCCGAGATGAACCTCGCCGAGCGCCGGGAGGCGCAGGACGGTCGCATCATGACGACCTACGAGGACGGGACGGGGAGCCGGCCGATCGACTTCCGCGTCTCGGTCGTCCCGGGCCCCTTCGGCGAGGACGCGGTCCTGCGCGTCCTCGATTCGAGGCCGCTCGTTGGCCTCGATCGGCTCGGCTTCCCTGCCGATGTCCTCGCCCGGTTCCGAACGCTCGCGCGCTCGCCCGAGGGGATCCTCTTCGTCACCGGGCCCACCGGCAGCGGCAAGACGACCACGCTCTACTCGACGCTCGCGGAGATCACCGACGCGTCGAGCAAGATCCTCACGGTCGAGGACCCCATCGAGCTGCAGTTCGCGAAGGTGAACCAGAAGCAGGTCGGGCCCAAGATGGGCTTCGCCGACTACGCGCGCGCGTTCATGCGGCAAGACCCGGACATCCTGCTCATCGGGGAGATCCGCGACGAAGAGACCGCCGACATCGCGATCCGCGCAGCCCAGACCGGCCACCTGGTGTTGACGACCCTGCACACGAACGGCTCGGTGGGCACCGTCTCCCGGCTCCGCGTGCTGGGGATCGATCCCGGGCTGGTCGCTGACACCATGCTCGGGGCGCTGTCGCAGCGCCTGATCCGCCGGGTCTGCGCGGCGTGCGTGGAGCCACGCGACGCGACCGAGGGCGAGCGGGCGCTGCTCGACCACCTGAAGGTCACGGTCCAGCTGGTGCGCGGTCGAGGCTGCGAGGCCTGCGGCCAGACGGGATACCGCGGGCGTGTCGGGCTGTACGAGCTGTTCCACGTCGACACCGAGACGGCGGACCGCATCACCCGGGAGGTCTCCTCCCTGGAGCTGCGCCGCTTCGCGCGCTCCCGTGGGATGCGGACCTTGTTCGACGACGCCCTCGAGAAGCTCGAGGCGGGCGTCACCACCCTCGAAGAGATCAGGGCGCGCCTGCCCCACCGGATCCTCCTCGAGGCCATCGAGGACGCGTCGGGGGAGTAGGGCAGCCAGACGCGAGCCTCCCTTCGGGCTGCGGAGGCGCCCGCGGGAGCTGGCGGAGCCTCGTCTCATCGCCGCGAAAGTTCACTGGATGCGCAACGATTTTTCGTTGGATCTTCGATCCATCGAGGCTTAGGCTCTCGTTTGGATTGATACCAGATAGTCTATTTTCTGCGCTTCACGCCGCATCGCTACAGCGAGATATCGTTGCGTTGTTGGACGCCATCGTCCGACCTCTGGCCCGAGAAGAGGGCGTCGCCCTGGCGCGAGCTTGGCTCGTCGCCCCTGGAGACGAGTGCCCCACCTGCCCCATGCGGCAGGAGTGCGTCGGGAGCGTCCCCTGCTTGCAGCTCAAGGCCAGCGCCGGAGCGTCCCTCCAGGGCGGCCGCTGGGAGCGAACGAACGGAGACTTCAGGCGCATCCCCCTCGGAGTGAAGAAGATCGGGGCGGCGGGGCGGGGTGAGAGCATCGTCGCGAACGACCTCGCGCACGGCTCCAGGCAGGTCTCCCGACCTTGGTGGGTCGCCAGGGAAAAGCTCGAGGCCATGGTCGTGCACCCGATCGGCACCGGGACCGAGGTGCTGGGCGTGCTCGCCGTGTTCCTCCGCCGGCCAGTGCAAGCGCAGGAGGCGCGAGCGCTGCGCATGTTCGCGGATCAGGCCGCCGCGTTGATCGGGGCCCTCCGAAGCGCGAGCGAGACCCAAGCGCGGCTCCGCCAGCTGCAGCGCGACAACGCGCGCCTGAAGAGCTCCGCCGCCGGCAGGCGCATCGGAGGGGGTCTGATCGGGGCCAGCCCCGCCCTGACCATGGCCCTCGATCAGGCAGCGCTGCTGGCCCGGGGACGGGACCGGTGCTCGTGCAGGGAGAGCCTGGCACCGGCAAAGGCCTGTACGCGATGGCGATCCACGACCGGAGCGACCGCGCCTCGCGGCCCTTCGTTCGGCTGGCCTCCGGGGAGAGCTCCGTGCCCATTCGCGCTTGGCTCGACCTCAGCGAGGGGGGAACCCTGCTGCTCGACGAGGTGACGGACCTCCCTCGAGAGCAGCAAGACGAGCTGGCAACCCTCCTCGAGCCCGGCGCCTCCACCGAGCCCTCGGCCCGTATCCTGGCCACGACCTCCAAAGACCTGAGGGCGCTGGCGGTCCAGGGTCGCTTCAGCCAGGACCTGTACCTCCGGCTCGCCCCCCTCTCAATGACGGCGCCCCCGCTCAGGGAGCGCCCGAGCGACCTCCCTGCGCTCGCGGCCCACGTCACGCGCCACCTCGCCGTGCGCCTCGGGCTCGACGCGCCGCCCGTCGGTCCCGACGCGGCGCGGCTGCTGGAGGGTCAATTGTGGCCGGGGAACGCGAGGGAGCTCGCGTTCGTGCTCGAGCGCGCCCTCGTGCTCGGCGAGGGCAAGCGCCTCGACCTCGGCGCCGCGCTCCAGCTGGGCAAGCCGCGAAGCGCCGCCCGTCGACTGCTCACCGAGCACGAGCTGCGCGCGCTGGAGCGGGACAACCTCCAACGAACCCTCGAGGCCTCGGGCGGCCGCGTCTACGGCCCGGGCGGAGCAGCCGAGGCCCTGGGCATCGCGCCCACGACGTTCATCTCCAGGCTCCGTGCCTACGGGCTCGCACCCGAGCGCGGTCGCGCGACGAGGTGAGGCTCACACCGACGCCGACGCGCTCGCCGAGCGAGACCGTTCGCGCAGACGCACGCGGATGCCCTTGGGTGTCATCGTGAACGCGAACTCCTCGCGAACCTCTGCTGCCGCCCCGACCCTCTCGACGTCGAAGCTGGCGTAGAGCGTCGCCAGCACGACGCGCATTTCGAGCAGGGCGAGCGAGCGACCCGGGCAGATGCGTGGGCCCGAGCCGAAGGGCTGGCTCGCGCCGGCCTCGTGCACACCCCCGACCGAAGAAGGATCGAGCCAGCGCGAAGGCTTGAACGCCCGCGGATCCCCGAAATGCTTTGGGCTGACCGCGGGCACCCCGGTGAGCACGCTGACGGCGCCGGCCTTGGGGATCTCGACGCCTGCCACGATCGTCGGCTCGTTGGCCTCGAAGAACAGCACCGGCGCCACCGGCCGCAGGCGCATCGCCTCGTTCGCGACCGCCGCAGCCCGCTCGAGGCGCCCCGCCGCCTCGATGTTCGGGGGCACGAGCTCGGGGCCGAGCACCGCGTCGAGCTCTGCGCGGAGCGCCTTCACCTCGGCCGGCACGTCGATCATGTGGTGGACGGCCCAAGCGAGCGTGTACGCAGTGGTGTCTTCGCCGGCGAGCAGCATCTGCATCGCGTTGCCGAAGATCTGATCGTCGTCGAAGGGACGCCCCGCGTCGTCGCGGGCCGCGAGCATCGCCTGGAGGAAGTTCTCAGGACGCTCGCCGAGACCGGGATCGGCCAGCATCCGCTGGCGCGCCGTCTGGAGTAGGCCGTCGATCCAGGCGCGGAGCTCGACCAGCGCCTGCTCGGCCCTTCGATCGGAGGGCAGCTTGAAGTATCGCCAATAGGGGATGAGCGAGAACAGCCTGCGATTGAGCAGCGGGAACAACAGCTCCAGCTTGCGCTGGATGACGTCGTCCCCCTGTTCGAGCGTGTTCAGGTCGTAGCCAAAGACGATCTGGGTGGTGACATCGACCGTGAAGCGCTTCAGCTCCTCGGCGATGTCGAGCACCTCACCCCGCTTCGCCGCCTTGGACCACCGCCTCCGGAGCCGGTCAGCGACGCCGGAGATCTTCGGGTAGACCGTGCGCAAATGGCGGTGCGAGAGCGCCTCCATGGACAGCTTCCGCTGAGGTCGCCACGCCTTGCCCTCCGCCGAGAACACCCCGCCGACGGTCAGCTCCTCGAAGATGGGCTCGAGGGTGGACAGCCTGCGGAACCGCTCGGGTCGCTCCCTCAGGACGCCGAGGATGTCGTCGATCTCCGAGAAGACCACCACCGGCTTCGGGCCGAAATTGTAGGTGAAAGGGCTCCCATATTCGCGTGCCCACGCTGCGAGGGTCTGGTGGATCGCCGCTGGACGGATCAAATGGGAGCTCCCGATCAACGGCAGCCGCTGCGGCCCCGGGAGATCGGCGGCGCGACGGGTCGGGGCGGCCGGGCCCGTCGCCTTGCGGTCGAGGGCCGCGATGTCCACCTCGACCGCGCCCTCGACCTCTCGGATGGGGCACGCCTGCAAGCACTCGGGTCCCCCCTCCCGCTTGCCGGTCTCGACGTCGAATCGCCAGCGGTGGTTGCGGCAAATCAGGCGATCGCCCTCGAGCTCCCCTTCGCCGAGCAGCGCCCCTTGATGTGGGCAGCGGCCTCGAACGCTCGCAGGCCCCCCTTGGCGCGCAGGACGACGAGGTCCTTGCCCCCCGCGGTCACCGCGTGAGGGCCCGGAGCCTCGAAGTCTCCCCGTTCACCAAACCTGACCCAACGCTCGCCGCCCATCGGCCGACCCTATCACGCCACCAGCACAGCCTCGCCGTCGCGGTGGAGAGACCGGTCGAGTAGCATCCGCCCCGATGAGGGCAGGTGGGGTGTCGTGGATTGGCTAGAGCTGCTCGACAAGCTGGCGGTGCCGGCCGCAGTCGGCGCCGGCTTGATCGTGGCCGCTCAATGGTCGATCGGACAGTTCAACAACGCGCTCGCCCTCTCCCTCACGGTTCGTCGGCAAGCCGCGTAGGGCGCGTCCGGCTTCGATGACCTGGTGCTGGTCGTCGGTCTGAAGAAAGAGCCCCCGACGCGGATCAGGATCGAGTCGATGGAGGTGACCGTGAGGCTCTCGGGTCCCGACGGCGTCATCGCCCCTGAGGCCTCGGCCCTCGCCGCCGCCCTCACGGCGTCGCTCCGCGGTGACCTGAGGAGCTCGGAGCACGGAATCGCGCTCGTCTCTGGCGACCAGGTCTCCTACGAAGCGCCGTGTCGAGTGCCGTCCCACGCCTCCATTCACATCAAGGTAGCCCTGTCGGCGCGGCGGCTCATCTTCGAAGCTCAAGTTCGGACGCCCCTCCTGGTCGGGCTCCGTCGTCAGCTTGCCGGTGCCCCCGCCGCCGCCGTCTCCCCCCTCCGCCTAGAAAGACGACCCAGGCTGCTGGAGGAACGCGAGCTCCTCCTCGCTCGAGGCGCGCCCGAGGATCGCGTTGCGGTGCGGGAAGCGCCCGAAGCGCGCCACGATATCGCGGTGGCGGACAGCGTACTCGACGTTGTTCTCGACGCCCTTCTTGGCCTCCCCTTCGAGCTCGCCCGCGAGCGCGCGGAAGAGCTCGATGCACCGCTCTTGATCGGCCAGCGCCTCGCTGTGCATCAGCGGCATGTAGAAGAACACGCGCTCCGCCAGGCGCAGGGCCCGGTCGTCGCCGCGCTCGAGCCCCTCGTGTGTCGCGGCCAGCGCGAGCGGGTCGGTCGCGAACATACCTGGCGTGCCCCGGAACATGTTTCGGGAGAGCTGATCGAGCACGATGATGGTCGCCAGCCGCGCGCGCGGCGAGCCGCTCCAGCCTTTGTGCTTGCCGCTCGCCAGCGCGGCGTGCAAGCCGGCGAACCGCTCGCGGATCTCGGCGTCGAACGCCTCGTCCTTCTTGAACCAGCGCGCCGTGACGTCGGGCGCCGCGCGCCCCTGCTCGTCGAGCTCACCGAACCAGAACGCCAGCACGGCCTCGGGGCTGTTCGTCATGTCCATGTCGGTCACCCTACGAAGAGATCGTCGGTCAGCGGTGCGCCGGGGGTGAACGCGTAGACATCGAGGTCCTTCACGCCTTCGGCCTTGAGCACCTCCTCGTCGATGAAGAAGTTGCCGGTGCACTCCCTCGACGGCCGCGTGAGGATGTAGTGCGCGGCGTCCCCGACGATCTCGGGCTTGCGGCTCTGAGCGATCGCCGCGTCTCCGCCGAGCAGGTTCTGCACCGCCGCCGTCGCGATGATGGTCCGCGGCCAGAGGGCGTTGAACGCGACGCCCTCGCTCCGAAACTCGTCGTGCATGCCGAGCACCCAGACGCTCATCGCGTACTTCGCGAACGTGTAGGCGGCGTGACCGCCGAACCATTTCACCCTCATGTCGAGCGGGGGCGAGAGGTTCAGCACGTGTGGGTTCGCCGCCTTGAGCAGGTGCGGGAGGCAGACCTGCGTCGTCAGGAAGCTGCCGCGCGCGTTGATCCCGTACATGAGATCGAACCGCTTCATCGGTGTGCCCAGCGTGCCAGCGAGGTGGATGGCGCTGGCGTTGTTCACGAGGATGTCGATCCCACCGAACTTCGCGACCGCTTGATCCACGGCGGCCTTCACCTGCTCCTCGTAGCGAATGTCGGTCACGACCGGCAGGGCCTTGCCTCCCGCCTTCTCGATCTCCTCCGCGGCGCTGTAGATCGTCCCCGGCAGCTTGGGGTTCGGGTCCGCGGTCTTCGCCGCGACGACCACGTTCGCGCCGTCGCGCGCGGCGCGCAGCGCGATCGCGAGGCCGATGCCGCGGCTCGCGCCGGTGATGAAGATGGTCTTTCCTCGAAGGCTGCGGGGCTCGGTCATCGCGCTTTGCTCCTGTCCTGGGTCGCCACGGCCGCGGAGCGGCCGTGGCGCAACGTATCGCGGTCCCGGGTCGACGGGTGGGGGACTCTGCCTCGGAGAACGATCAGCGGTGGAACGCGCGCCGAACGATCTCCGGGAGGGCGTCGGCCGCTCGCGCGGCGAGCCGATGGGAGACGCGGTCGCTCACCTCGGACTCGCCCGGGTTGATCTCGATCGTCGGAACGCCCCGCCGCCGCGCCAGCAGCACCGGCTCGGCGATGTAGGGGAACACGCTGGTGGTCCCGACCGAAAACACGAGATCGAAGCCACGCTCGAGCTCCCGGGCATAAAGCTCGACCGCAGGCCGCGGCAGCGCCTCGCCGAACAGCACCACCTCGGGTCGCTCGATCGCCCCGCAGGCCCCGCAGCGCGGCGGGATCGTCTCCTTCGAGTAGTCGTCCACGGCCCGCGCGCGGCGGCACCTCGTGCATTGCAGGCGGTGCACCGTGCCGTGGATCTCGATCACGTTCCTCGAGCCCGCCGCGAGGTGCAGCCCGTCCACGTTCTGGGTGAGCACCCACGTCCGCGGCACGTGCGCTTCGACCTCGGCCATCGCCACGTGCCCTGCGCTCGGCCGAGCGCCCCGGCACGCCCGCTCGATCGCGGCGATGTGCTGCCACGACAGCTCGGGCCGCTGCGCGAACATTCGCCCCGAGAGCGCCACCTCGATGGGCATCCCCTGTTCGGTCGTCTTGTCCTGATACAGGCCGCCGATCCCACGATACGTGGGCAGCCCCGAGTCCGCGGACACCCCCGCGCCGGTCACGAAGAGCACGCTCCGCGCCTCGCGCAGCAGCGCCGCGACCTCGTCCAGAACGTCCGCCTGTCTCACCAGCGTCGAGCTTAACCGCCAGGAGCGGTTCGGCCAGCGCGCACCCTTCGGCGACGCAAGGGCGCTCGCGCTCTGCGTCGCGATCCGCTCAGAGCTTCGGGACGTACAGCTCCACGTTGCGATCGCCGACCACGCCAGCGTGGTCGTTCGCCTCCCAGCCCGAGGTGATATCGATGATCGACAGCCGCCTGCCCTCCTCGGCGACCGGGTCGCTCTCGGTCTGGTAGTCGAGCGCGGTGAGGGCGATGCCGTAGTACCCGTTGTCCAGATCCCGGATCTCGACCAGCCGCATCTGCGAGGGGAAATCGGCGAGCGCCGCGCTCAGCACCTCCCAGTACGGGGCGCCGGTCGCGGGGGAGATCAGGTTGACGCGGTGGACGTGGGAGTGCCCCGCGAGGTGCATGAGCACGTTCGGGTAGCCGGCGAGGATCGTCTGGAACGCGTCGCTCACCACGGCGTCGGGCTGGGCCACGCCCCCGAAGTTGCCGCCGTCGCTGAGCGAGCCAGACGCGTGGTGCGAGGTGACGATGACGAGCTTGTCCTCGGCGAGCGCGGCGTCGAGCGCGGGGATCAGGAAATCGTCGACCTCGGCTTGGTGCAGCAGGCCATCCGAGCTGCCGGTCGGCGCGGTGGTGTCGATCACGATGAAGCGCAGCGGCGTGTCCGGGAGATCGTGCGTGTAGAACGCCCGCCCGCTCGCGACGGCCTCGTCGGTGACGCCATGACCGTCGCCGTCCGCTTGGACCAGGGCGAGCAGCTCCGAGCCGCTCACCGCCGCCCGGGCCTCGTCCGCAGGGACATCGCCGAGCTTGACCGGACCACCCGGCCGCGACCAGTCGCGCGTGCCCGTGGCGGCGTAGTCCCCCACGTATTCGTCGGCGAAACTAGCCGCCGGGAAGGTGCCTTGGTTGAGCACGTCATGATTGCCCGTCACCCACACGTAGGGGACCAAGAGCCCCTCCGCGACGAACGGGTCCTTCGGATCGTTGGCCGGGCCGGGCACCGGGTCGTCGTCCGCACCCGAGTCGCACTCGACCACGTCCGCACCCGAGAGCAGGTCGAGCACCCACTCGGCCTCGTTCGTCTGCGCGTTGTCGATGTTGTCGCCGCCGAGGATGACGAGGTCGAGGGGGGCGTCCTGGCTCACGCGGTTGATGGTGCGGACCGCCGCGTTGAGGATGCGGCATTGGTGTCCGTCCTGCGTGCGGAACGCGCTGTTCGTCGGGCTGATGGGGACGTCGCCATTGCACAGCGCGCGGGAGACTCGTCGTCAGCGAGCTGGATGTCGGCGAGGTGCACGAAGCGAGCGAGGAGCGTCGCGTTGGGGCCGGGAGCCGGCGGTGTCGAGCCGTCCATCAGGCGCCGCTCGATCGCCTCTCCGTCGGATAGGGTGTAGTCCGCGAAGCCGTCGGCCAGCATCGCCTCGACGTGCTCGGGGAAGCGAGGGTCGTTCGCCGGCTCCGCCGTGACCGGGGCCTTCGAGAGCGCGAGGCGCTCCTCGGTCGTGAGCGGCGCCTTGGAGAGCGCGGGGAGCGGCTCGGGCGCAGGGGCGCCGCCCGCCCCGCCGCCTGCGCCTCCGCCTCCGACCTCGGAGTCGTCGCCGCACCCCGCGCTGGAGCTCGCGAGCGCGATCCCTGCGATCGCACTGAGGAGGGAGGAGCGGTGGCTTGACCAGCAGGCGAACAGCGGGGAATGCATGGGGAGACCTCCCATTGTTCCCTGGCCGGAGCGGAGAGCAAGCGCGCAAGACGCCGGCACGACCGCGCGGCGGGGATCTCCAGCGTACGGGCTCTGGTGAACGAGCGCGCTACGGCGCGCTTTTCCGCGTTCCAAGTAAATCACCACCCCACCGACGACAGGTAGCCATCCGGGATCGGCGGCGGCGACGGCGCGGCGAGAGCGTCATCAGCAGCGGATCGAACACCCTCGAAGGCGCCTGGCGGAGGTCGCTGGGGCCGAGGTAGATGAGGCCGGTCGCGGGTCGAGGTCGCTGGAGGGGTTTTCGTCGGCGGTGAAGAGGCCGGTGAGGGTCGCGGTCCCGTACCCGGCCGTGACCGCCAGGATCTCGTGGGTGTTGGGGCTGGTGACGGTGAAGAAGGTCTGGCCCCAAAAGCTTGCGAAGCGAGAGCTCAGCCCGACCTCGAGGAGGTTGCCCTCGGCCCATAGCGACTCGTTGTTCGTCGACGCCTCGAGTCGGAAGACCGACAGCATCGACCCGCCACCATTGGTTCGGAGGTAGAGGTCGACGCCGCCGTCGACTTCACGCCAGCGTCGAGCCAGGTGGTCGTCCAGGGTATCCAGGACGCCCCGACGCTTCAAACGCGTTATAGTTGTCCCGATAGAGGAAGAACCTTCCGGGCATCGGGAGCATCAGCTCCCCGGCAGGTCCGAACGGTGGCAACACCGCCGTTGGCGGCGTCGGAAGGACGGTGGCTCCAGCTCCGGCGCCCGGATCGAAGGCGTGGATCGCCCGAGATCCTCCCCCTCGACATAGAGGACCCCGCCGCGGCTGACGAGCCGGCTGCCGCGAGGCGGCGGGCGGGTCCGGGAGGGTCGTCCACAGCTCGGTCCCGAGATCGAGCCGATAGGAACCCCGGGAGCCCCTGGGTGCTCGCCATGTAGAGCGCGGCTCCGCAGTCGGCGTCGCCCGTGCCGTCGCAGCCGGCGGGGCAACAACCGTCCCCGACGAGCAGCTGGTGACCGGGACCTCACGCGCCGGCAGAGGCACACCTCTTGGGTCGTACACGCGTCGTCGTCGTCGTAGGGCGAGCCCCTCGTCCGCGGGCGGGGCTTGCTTGCAGAGCCCCCTCTCGCAGTTGCCCGAGCCACGGCTCGGGACGGGGGATCGTCGCAGGGCGACCCCAGTCTGGCAGCCCCATGCAGACATCCCAGAGCGGGTTCGTGAAGCAGAACGTGGCGACGCAGGTGTCCGGCCGACGGTAGGACGTCGAGGCGCCCCACTGGCACAGCCCGTCGACGCAGACGTCCCCTTCGTTGCAGGAGATGCCGTCATCGCAGGGCGTGCCGTTGTCGATCATGGCGCCGAGGAGCTCCCGCCTGGCAGTACTCGTACTGGGTGCAGCCATTGCCGTCGTCGCACGGCACGCCGTCGTTCACCGGCACGTTGAAACATCCTGCCTGGGACGGGTTCACCGGATCCAACTGGCACCTCTGCTCCGAGCAGAAGGTCGCTGGCCCACAGGCGGCGCCGAGGTTCTCCTGAACGGTGACACCCGAGGGAAGGGTCGCACTCGCCCCTCACGCAGGGGGTTGCCGTCATCCGGGTCGTAGCACGCGAGCTCCTCGCCGACGCAGACCCCTCCCTCACAGGTGTCGGAGGCGGTGCAGGCACTGGAGTCGTTGCACGGCGCGCCGTCGTTCGCCTGCACCAGCTCGCAGAGGCCCGTCTCGACGTTGCACTGCGCCACGTGGCACGCGTCCGGGGAGAGGCACTGGTACGGCCCGCCTGGGACACAGGCGCCGGCATCGCAATGGTCCCGGGTCGTGCAGGCCAGCCGACCGTCGCACGGCGTGCACTCCGGCAGCGCCGACCGGACGCACTCTCCCTCGACGAGCACACCCCTCGAGCAGGCCTCGTCGAGCGCCGAGAAACGTCCTCCAGGGCGCGCCACCCGCTCCGCCCAGCGCGCCCGCGCCCCGCCTGCCCCGGCGCCACCACCGCCGAGCGCCGCCGCCGGGTCGTGTCGGGCAGCGAAACGTCCGGCGGGCAGCCCACAGCGCAGTGCGACGAGGCCCTGCCGTCCAGTCCTCATGGATGCTCCCCCGACCAGGCCCGTTGTGGATCTGACCGTCCCGGCCGTTCCCGGAGCTGTCCGCGATCCAACCGACAGCGAGGGGCTGCCGACGTCGCCGGCGGCCCCGTCGAAATGGTAGAGCGCAAGCGTGTCGGCGTCGGGCGAGAAGACCAGCTCCGGCGTGAAATCCGCGTCGTGGCGGTCGCCCGACGAGATGCGGACCCCGTCGACGCGCGAGACCCCCTGGTCGCTCGCGGGGCGCCCCACACCGACCTCGCCCTCGCTCAGGATGCGTGCAGAGAGCGGGCCAGACGTCGCCCCGACCCCGAAATGGCTCGGACACGGCGAGCATACCATCGACGTAGAGCCGCAGCTCATCCAGCAGATCGAAGACGCCAGCGGCGTGGAACCAACGCCCTCGGTGATCGTTGTACGCCGTCGCGATCGTCCAGTGATCGAGCGGATCGTTCGAGGGTCCCTGCGATGGCCGACGCGCGTAGAGGCTGAGGGCATCGGGCGAGCCACGCTCCGGATCCAGGCCCCACTCGCTGAAGCTCGGGCTCTCTGAGTCGAGCGCATACCGGAGACGCCGAACCGGTGCCCCGAGGCGGATCGTCGTGCCAGGAAACCAGCCCTCGATGGTCAACGTCTGCACCTCGAGCGCAAAGGCGTCGCCGAACGGGGTTCGACGGCCATGTCGGTGCCGCCGAGCACCAGGGAGCAGTTGTCGCCGGCTCACAGGGCGGCGGGGTGGGGCGACTGCAGTAGTCCGTCTCGGATCTCGCACAACGCGCACAGAGGAGATAGCCGCCGACGAACTCATCATTCAGCGCGCGCAGGTGTCGCCCTGGAACACGAACCCGAGCGGGCCCGCGTCGCAGGCCTCGGTCCCGTTGATCACGCCGTCGAGGCAGTAGCCGCAGCTCGCGGGCTCGAGGGGTGCAGTCGCCGGCGCACGCGGGCGTGCCGGTCGTCAGGGCGAAGTGGGCCGAGAGGCTCTGCGTCTGCTGCTGGACGAAGGTCCCAGTCAGGATCGGCGAGGGCGACGCAGCTTCCCCCGGCGGTGGCGTCCCCATGCACTCTCCTGGCTCGACGCAGCGCGTTGCCGCAGCCGAGGCAGGCCGTGACGTCGAGGTGCAGTCGGTATTGGCGACAATGGGGGTGCTCCGTCCAGGCCGAGGGCCTCGCAGGTGGCCCCGCCCAGATCCGCCGCGTCGCACGCCTCGGCTCCCTCGCGGATCCCATTGCCGCACGTCGCAGGCGGCTCGAGCGTCCCACCCTCGCCGTCGCCGCCGGTCGCGGCGCCACCAGCCTCGACTCCCCCCCCGCCGCCGTCCGGCCCGGGAGGTCGGGTCCGGAGCCGCAGCCCAGCAGGGTGGCTCCCAGCGGCACCGGCCAGCGCCCGCCGCGCCCGGCGGCTCGAGCGCCTCACGAGGAGCCCCAGGGCGGCCAGCGTGGCCAGCCACGAGGGCCGGGGGGCGCCTCGCACCGCGCAGCCAGGGCTCGGAGGGGGCGCCTCTTCGACGGTGGCGCAGGTGCCATCCGCGGAGCAGATCGATCCCTGGACGCAGTCGAGCGCAGACTCACAGGCGGTGAGACACGTCGGCCCCTCGTCGGTGCAGCGATAAGGCGCGCAATCGACGACCTGCCCGTCCCCCGAGACGAGCTTGTCTCGATCGCAGATCGGCGGCAGGACGACACACTCACCATCGGAGCAGACGGCGCCCTCGAGGCACGGCGTCCCCTCGGCGACGAACGCGCAGGCGCCGAGGCCGTCGCACACTCCCGTCCGTCCACACTCGCTGAGGGGCTGGGCAGGACAGGTCGCGTCGTCGGCGGGGGTCGCCCCGCGGGGGGCAGACCGCCTCATCCGGCCCTTCGGCCTTGTTGCGGCCGAGCAGGCCTCACAGCCGCCACGCGCTGTCGCAGCACACGCCATCGACGCAGAACCCCGAGGCGCAAGCGTGGGGCGCGGTGCTGGCGTGAGCTCGGCGCCGAGCACGGTGACCGCGACCGCGCGCCCTCTCGCCCGCCGTCGACGGGATCGGCGAGAGCCAGGCCCGGGAACCGCGTCTCCGGGCACGCGCCAGACAGCGCTCTCTTCGTCGACGGCCGTGACGGCTTCCCCACGAAGCGATCCCTTCCCCGGCGGGCATCCAGATGGCCACAGGGTGATTCGCGTAGCCGCGTTGAAGGTCGTCCCATTGGTCGCCTCGGTGCGTGCGAGCAGGTCTTCGCCAAGCAGGCCGGAGGCGCCGGCGAGCATGGGGCTGGGAAGGCGGTCAGCTCCGGCGTCGCCGCAAGCGACGGGTCAGCCGCCAGCGGAGATAGGCTCGGTCCACCCCCCAAGCGTGGAGCGCGTCGTAAGACCTGCTCGCACGAGGCTGCCGTCGAGCGCGCGCGTCATCGTCCCGCCGGGGCGCTGACCATAATACTCGTTGCTTGGCAACGCGGCGAACGCGTCCAGCGTCGGCCGGAACAAACCGCAGCCCTCGCGGTTCCCCTGGGCACCCGCGTCGTACAGGGGACGCATGCGAGGACGTCGCCGCTGGCGGCGCAGCCGCCTGTCCCCAGGGCCGGTCGGGAGGAACCACGGGACCCTTGAGGGGCTCACGGCTGGCTCCGGTCGCGGGGTCCCAGATCTCCGCCCCGGGGCCTGGGCCCTCGAGCCCTCCGACGAAGAGGACGCTGCCATCCGGCAGCAGCGCGGCGAGATGGCCGCTCCGGGCGACCTGGAGGGTGCCCGCGGTGTCCCACGCGCCGCTGGCAGGGTCGAACAGCTCGAGGAGGCTGCTCCCGCCGCCGGCGATGAGGACGCGACCATCCAGGAGCCGTGTGGCAGTGTGCCACGATCGCGGCTGGACGAGCTCGCCGGCGGCCTCGAACGCCTCGCTCGCCACCGCGAACCTCTCGACCAGCCCCTCGTCGTCGCCGCCGACGATGAGCACATCTCCGCTCGGGAGCAGCGTCGCGGTGTGCCGCGCGCGGTCGACGTCGACCCGGTCGCTGTCGGTGAAGCTTTGGGTGGCGGGATCGTAGAGCTCCGCCACCCGGTTATCGCCTCCGGCCGGGCTCGCGCCGCCCCCGACCAGCACCCGGCCATCGGCGAGGAGGGTGGCGGTGTGAGGCGGAAGCGGAAGGCGCCCCATCGGCCCGGCGTTCACGATGCTGTCCGGACCGGGTCGACCTCCTGGACCTGAGCCTGCGGCAGGGCTGATCTGGGCATTGTAGAGATCCGAGTGGTGCCCGCCCGCGAGGAACACGCGCCCATTCCGAAGGAGCGTCGCGGTGTGGTCGCCGCGCGGGCCCACCCTCCACGCCGTCGTAGCCGCCGAAGCTGCTGAAGGTGAAAAGCTCGTCAAACGCCCGCGTCTCAGCCACCGCTCCACCGCCGAGGTCGGTGGAGAACACCCCGCCCGAACGGCAGCATCACCATGGGGCTGTGCGCCGACTGGCCTGCGCCACGGTGAGCTCCGTGTGGAGGTACGGGTCGAAGGTCTTCGCATTGACCCTTGTCAGCAGTTTCCCTGACGGGAGGGGACGGAGCCTGGCTCGCTGGGCGCCTGTGCGTCCCCCGACGGAGCGTCGAAGGTCTGCGTCGCCAGGATCGAAGACCTCCCGCAGGAAGCTCATCAGGACCGCCGAGCGCCCGCCCCAGATCAGGACGCGGCCGTCGTGCAGCGCGGTCGCCGCGTGGCGGGTGCGCTTCGGACACCATATCGTCCTCGACGAGCGTCCACGTCTCGGTCGCGGGATCGAACAGCTCAGCGCGACCTTCAGGGCGTCGTAGCGATCCGGGCCCTCAGTGCCTCCTGCGACGAGGACCCGGCCGTCGAGCAGCAGCGTCGCGGTGTGCTCGGCATGACCGTGGCTCAAAGGGGCCCCTGCGACGGGCGCGCCTGCGACCGGGTCCCACACCTCCGTGGCTCGCGGTGGGGAGGGCCTCGTCGTCGGCGGGGAGCACAATCCCCGCCGACGATCAGCACCAGCCGTCCCGGAGCCGCGTGGCCGTGTGGCGTGAGCGAGGCTCGCCAGCTCCGCGGAAGGCCTCCAGCGCCCCCGTCTCCGCGTCGATCACCTCGACGAGGCCGACCGCTCGGCGCCGCCGTCGGCGTCGACCGTACCTCCACGAAAACAGGATGCCCCGTCCATCAACAGGGTCGCGGTGCTCGCAGCGCGCCGCGACCGCCTCGCCGAAGCACGTCGAAGCGCATCGTGCGGACGTCGAACTGGCTCGACCGGCAGCGCCTCGTCACAGTCGGGCGTCCCACCGCCTGCCATGACCACGCGGCGTCCTCGGCGGTCGCGGTGAGGGTGTGGGGTTCGCTCGAACGCGGGCGCTGACCCTGACTCCGGATCGACGTACAGCGGGAAGACG
>JADJYE010000043.1 GCA_016719945.1 Polyangiaceae bacterium
GCGACGAGCGCTCCTCGTGCTGGATGCGGGCGATGCAGCCGTGGGCCGGCGCCGGCTTCGGCTTCCAGCTCATCCCGCGCGTCGGCATGGAGGTGGTGGTCGCCTTCCTCGCGGGCGACACCGATCGGCCGGTGGTCCTCGGATCGCTGTTCAACCAGGAGCTCTTGCCTCCCTTCAACCTCCCGGAGCAAAAGACGAGGAGCGGGGTCGTCACGCGCTCGACCCCCGGCGGCGGCGGCTACAACGAGCTGTCGTTCCAGGACCTGCAGGGGGCAAGAGGTGATCACGCTGCACGCGCAGCGCGACCTCAGCGAGCGCGTCAACAAGGACCACGACACGCAGGTCGGAGGCAACGCGGTCGTCGCGGTCGGCAAGGACCGCACCACGACGGTGGCGGGCGCGGCGCGTTCGTCGGTCGGCGGCGACAGCCTCGAGGAGGTGCGCGGCGCGCGGCACGTCGGCGTGGCCGGCTCGTCGAGCAAGACGGTCGTCGGCAACAGCGTCGAGCGCGTCTCGGGGCACCGCACGGTCGACGTGAAGGGTCAGGCCACGACGCGCGCGCGCGCCTCGGCCTCGATGCGGGTGGACGACAAGGCCAGCCTGCACGCGGGCAGCAGCCTCTCGGTCACCGTCGGCTCTGACCCAACGGCCTCGGGCTCACTCAGCACCACGGGCTCCTGGAACGTGGGTGCCGACGGGGACGTCGTGCTGCGCGCCGCCAAGAGCGTGCGCATCGAGTGCGGCGAGACGGTGCTGACGCTGCTGCCCGACAAGCTGGAGATCCGCGCCAAGACCGTCGACGTGAAGGGCACCGACCTCACCCTCGTGCGCGGCAAGGACGGCGTGCTCGAGCTGGCCTCGGAGGCCAAGCTCGCCGCCCCGAAGACGCGCTGCTTCGGCAGCGGGGGTAGCATGGAGCTGACCAGCGACGCGCTGATGATGGGCGCGCAGATCCGGCTCGGCGCGCGCGACGGGGACCCGCCGAAGCCAGTCGACGGCCAGGAGCAGCCGCCGACCAAGCCGCTCGCGCTGAAGCTCAGCGACGGCGCCTTTCAGCCCTACGCGAACCGCCCGTATGAGCTGGTGATCGACGGCGTTCGCTTCACGGGCAACCTCGACGGCGAGGGTGGCCTCAACCAGGACATCCCCGAGGGCGCCACGCAGGCGCAAGTCATCGTGTGGAAGGGTGAGCCGCCCACGGGAGAGTCGGTGGCCTATTCGATCGCGCTCGCCGAGCTGCCGGCGGCGAGCTCGCTCGAGGGGGCGCGCACGCGCCTGGCGAACCTCGGCTACGCGCCCGGCACCGGGGAGCAGCTCGACCCCGACACCGAGACCGCGCTGCGCGAGTTCCAGGAAGACCACGAGCTCGAGCCCAGCGGGGAGCTCGACGCGGACACGGCAGGCAAGCTCAGCGAAGTCCACGGCTCCTAGGGAGACAGACCACGAGTCATGGCCAACAACGTCGACCCCAGCGCTCAGACACAGCTCTCGGCCCCGGCCGGAAAGATCCCGATCATCATCGTGCCCGGCATCATGGGCAGCCGCCTCGAGGACTCGAGCGGCAAGCGGATCTGGAACCCGATGGGGCGGCCTACGGACCCAATGGCCTATTGGGATCCCGGAGCGGTCGCCGCCGACAAGACGAGGCTCTTCGACCGCCAGCCGCTGCTACCCGGCAAGATTGCGCAGAACGACGTCGGCTTCATGTCGAGCACCGTGCTCTACCGCTGCGCCCCGATCTACGGCATCTACTCGTGCATCCTCGATTTCTACGGCGAGCTGGCCTGGGCGCTCCACGAGCAGTTGCCCGGCTTGCTGAAGGAGCGCGGCTCGACGCTCGTCGCCAAGGTGTATGTCGCCGGCTACGACTGGCGGCAGTCGAACGCCGACTCCGCCAACACCCACCTCGCCCCGATGGTGACGAGGGCGCTCGCGGAGACGGGCGCCGAGCAGGTGGTGCTGGTGGCGCACAGCATGGGCGGCCTCGTGGCGCGCTACTACGCGCGCAACAACCCCTCCAAGGTCGGCGCTTACATCGCGCTCGCCAGCCCGCACCTGGGCGCACCGCAGCCGTTCACACGCCTCAAGCAGGGCGTGGTGAAGGAGAAGAACTACGACGACATTTCAATGTGGTTCTTGAGCCAGCTCCTCGACCTCTCGAGTCAATGGGAGGGCGCCATGCTGCTGCGCTCGTTCCCCTCGATGTACCAGCTGATGGCCAATCGCCATTACTTCGCGCTCGCGAAGGACTCTTGGCTCACCTTCGCGCCCGAGCACGCGGGATACCCCCACGCGGCGGAGGAGGGCGGGCAGGGGTCCCCGCCCGGCGGCATAGACATCTACGATGATCTCTTCGCGGGCCTCAACGAGCGTGCCTGGATGCGACCCGAGACGATCGTCCACCTCGACGCCGCCTATCAATTCCACGAGGCGCTGACGGAGGACGGCAAACCGTTTCTGCCTCCCAACTCGTATTGTGTCTACACGAACGACCTGCCGACCCAGGTCCACGTCCACGTTCCGGCTTATGGCCGCATCGAACAGAGGAGCGGAGCCAACGAGTATTGGGGCTTCAGCGAAGACACATTCTTCGGCGGCGGGGACGCGATCGTGGAGGTCGAGACGGGCGACGGGGATAGCGCGGTCCCGGTCGCGAGCGCCTTTCCACAGAGCACGTCGAGACCGTTCGTTGCGTCCCAGGCGTTGAGCGGCGCTTACCACGGCTCGGTCCCGGTCGACCCCGACGCGATCGAGGCGGTGCTCGGCTGGGTCACCGATCTGTACGTAGGCAAGTGACACGAGGACGACCATGATCGAAGCGCAACGCATCACCTTCCGTTGGGGCCCGCGGCCGGAGTCCGCGGCCGAGCTCGGCAAGCGCCTGCACGACGCGCTGAATTGGGGCGCCCAGGTCGGCGCGCTCAAGGGCTCGTGGACGACCACCCAAGGGAAGCCTCCGGAGGTCAAGCGACCCGAGATCGTCCCGTGCACGAGCCCGGCGGCGCTGGAGGCTGCGATCGCGGAGGGGAGCTTCCGAGCGAAGCCCGACGCGCCGGTGACGACGATCGAGGCCAGCGCCTTCCTCGGCACTTTTCGCAAGCACAAGGCGAGCCTGCGCCTGTTGTCGTTCCCCGAGGAGCGAGACAAGCCTCACCTCGACCGCGCGATCCTCTGCCTGTACGAGCCGCTCGACGCCGAGCAGCTGCGCAAGCTGTTCATCGGCTGGATCGCGGTCTTCCGACCGGCGTACGGCTTCGTCGCCCTCCACCGCCGCCCGCTGGACGGCGCGCCGCTGCGCGCGGGCTGGTTGACCTTCTTCGACCCTTCGTTCGCGGCGCCGTCGAGTCTCCCCAGCGAGGCCGTCGTCTCCTCGCTCGGCGGGCTCGGCACGGTGATCCAAGCCTCCCCCCGGCTGATGGACCTGCGGCTGCCAGCCGATCGCAAGGCGCTCGCCGACCTGCAAGCAGCGCTTCATGGATGAGGCGCAGCTCCGATCCGCTCCCGTCGTCACCGACGGCAAGGTGGGCTGCTCCACGTTGCTCTGGCACTACCGCGGGCGCCCCCAGCTGACCGTGATCGTGAAGGCCTCGTTCGGCATCACGCACGGCGGCGTGGCGAGCTTCGTCGGCCCCGCCTCCATCCTGGACGAGGACGTGACCTTGGGGCGCAACCCAGCGCGCAGCGTGGAGGCCGCGAGCGATCTCGCGCCGTACAAACCGCGCTGCGACGTGACGTTGATAGGTCACGCCCACGCCCCCGCGGGCAGCCAGGTGACGGCGCTCTCGGTCCGCCTGGGACTGGCGCGCGAAGGCCGACCGATCCTCGACAAGGTGGTGGGGGTCGTGGGGGACCGCGGCCCCGACGCGAAGCCGCTCCCGTTCGCGCGCATGCGCCTGAGCTACGAGCGCGCGCGCGGTGGGCCGGGCGAAGAGAACCCCGTGGGGACCAGCGCGCCGAACCTGGTGCACCCCACGGACGCCACGCGGGGCGTCGGGGTGGGCCCGATCTCGCCCTTCTGGCCGACCCGCAAGGGTCTCGTCGGCGCCGACGATCAGCGCGCGCTCGCGGAGCCGATCCCTCGCTTCCCGGACGCGATGCCGTGGGCGTATTACCAGGTCGCGCCGCTCGATCAGCAGATCGATCCGTTGTGGGGCGGCGAGCAGCTCGTCCTCGATGGCGTGCACCCATCGCTGCCCCGCGTCGAGACGTGGATCCCGGTCGTGCGCGGGGCGGCTCGCGTGGTCGACCGCGGCGCCGGAGGCGCGGAGCGCTCGGTGGATATGGTGTGCGACGCGCTCGCGATCGACGCCGACGCGCAGCGCTTCACGCTGGTGTGGCGAGGCCGCGTGGAGGGCTTCGAAGACGCGAGCCGCCTGATCGTGGCCGCGGGTCTCGCTGCGCCAGGCTCACCCGTCGACTGGAACAAGGTGCTCTCGGCGCCCATGCGTCCGTCGCCCGCGCTCGCGGCGCCCAAGGCGGCGCCGCCCGTCGACAGCACCGTGGGGCTCACCGACTCCGAGCTGGCGACCCCGCCCAGGTCGCTGCCGTTCGGTGCCGGCAAGCGGGCCGACGGTCGGGTCGGAGAGGGCACGGTGGGGATGGTCGACGCCGATCACCACGCGACGAAGCAGCGGCCCATCGCGCCGTTCGAGGTCGCGGTGCCGAAGCCTGATCCGCTCGGCGAGCTCGCGCCTGGGCTGCCGTGGAGCCCCTCCGCCGAGGCGCCGCCGCCCCCGCGCCGAGCGGTCGACGTGCCGCCTCGCGTGGCGGGGTCGTCGGCCGCCCGCGCGGCGGTCCCCGCGGGCCCGCTCGCCGAGCAGCTGCGCGCGACCGGCGCGAGCAGCGAGGAGATCGCAGAGCTGCTCGCGGCGCTCACGCTGCCCGAGCGCTCGAGGTGAGCCGCGCCGCCCGTCAGGCGGCGAGCACCATCTCGAGCTTCTCTCGCTGACCCGCGTCGAAGAAGCGGCGCAGCGTGCGCACCGACTCGACCTCGCGGGCGTGCACACGATCCGGCGCAAGCCGGCTCGTGAAGCGAGAGGCGAGGCGCGTCGCGAGCCGATAGCGATCGCCGAGCTCGCTCCCCACGGGGTGCAAGAACGTCGCGCGCTGGAAGAGGCACTCCCTCACGCGCTCGGGCCCAGCCGGCGACGCGCGACGCGCGACGCCCGTGACGACCACGTATTTGTCGACCTCCGCCTGGAGCTCGAGCTCGAGCTGCGTCGCGGGCAGTCCGCGGCGCGCGCGCTCCACCAAATACAAGAAGTGCGAGACGCCCTCGGCGACCTGGCAGTAGACGTCGAGCGAGACCGCGGCCGTCGCCTCGAGCGCCTCGGGAGGCAGCAGCACCGCGATCTCGAGGTGCTCGCCTTGCTCGTGCACGAGCACCTGCTCACGCCCGTCCTCGCTGGACTGCACGAACTCGTCGACGCTCGGGGCGTCGAGCCCGTACAGGGCCTCGAGCCGCTCCTGGATGGAGCGCGCGAGCGAGCGACCGCTTGGCGAAGCGGCCATCAGTGGACGCCGCCGGGGTTCTGAGCGGCAGCAGGCCGCGCTGCCCGAGCTCGCCCTGCAGCACGGTCGAGCCGGTCTTGAGCCAGCGCTCGTAGAGCTTCACGAGGGCCTCTTCGTCGCGCGCGGCCTTCGCGCTGAACCAATCGGCGACGTCGCGCAGCACGGTCACGAGGCGACCGAACTGCGTGGCCAGCTCCTCGAGGACGTTGGGCGCGCGCCCGTGGTTCGCGCGGAGCATACGCGCGGCGTGCTCGTACGCGCTCGAGCCGACGTGCGCGAAGTACTCCTCGTCGGCGCCTCGGAGCGTCCCGGCGAAGAACCCGAGGCCGTAGAGGACGCCGTCGCCGAGCGCCTGGAGGCGCTTGAACCGCTCCTGGCCATTCGCCTCCATCGCGTCGCGCAGGAGGAAGGTGACCGGCTGGGTGAGCGGGCTCGCGGTGGCCTCGGTCGGCTTGGCGAACTCCTTCAGCAGGCCCACCAGATACGGCTCGATCGCGGGTGAGGCCTGGAGCTCCCTGCCGCGAAGCGCCTGCGTGACAGGCTCGCGGAAGGTCTCCTCGAGGCTGAGGGTCAGGGAGATGCTGGGGCGGGACGACGTCTCCGACATGGCTTTCGACCTCCATGTCCTCGGAGCGTTCTCGGCCCCGAGGGCTGAGCTAGACCCTTCAACCCTACCAAACGGAAGCCGGGGGGCGCCTTTCTGGTCACGATTTCCGCGGTCTTCTTCGGCGCTTATCGAAGAAGGTATCAGCCATCTTCGAGGTCCACTGCCAAGGGCAGGATCGACCCAAAATCCGAAGGGCGGGAGGGTTGACACCCGGGTCGAGGTGACTAGAGTGCGCGGTGTCCGCTAGCACTCACGCTTGGTGAGTGCCAACAATCGGATCGCCCAGCCAGCGCGGAACCCCCGCGGGCCAGGGCGCTCGATGGGCCGTCGAGGGCACCCCTCTCCGCGGCCGGTGGAAGCTTTTGTCTCGCGGGCCGCCGGGCGCAAGCCCCAACGCACGCGAGGGGGACGTCAAAGCGGGCAAAGCCCGCGATGGAGGATTGTCATGAAGGTGAGGCCGCTCCAGGACCGCGTTCTGGTCCGTCGCGTGAAGGAAGAAGAGAAGACCAAGGGCGGGATCATCATCCCCGACTCCGCGAAAGAGAAGCCGATCGAGGGTCTCGTCGTCGCCGTCGGCAGCGGCAAGACGCTCGATGACGGCTCGGTCCGCAAGGTCGACCTCAAGGAGGGCGATCGCATCCTCTTCGGGAAGTACTCGGGGACCGAGGTGAAGATCGACGGTGAGGAGCACCTCATCCTCCGCGAGGACGACATCCTCGGCGTCCTCGACAAGTGAGCCGCCAGCGACCAGCGCGGGCAGACGACTCGACGGACAGCGGGCGAGCGCCAAAGAAAAGTTTACCGAAGGAGTTTCAGATGGCTGCCAAAGACATCATTTACAAAGAAGCCGCTCGCAACCTCATCCTCAACGGCGTGAACGCGCTCGCCGACGCGGTGAAGGTGACCCTCGGCCCGAAGGGCCGCAACGTCGTCATCGAGAAGAGCTTCGGCTCGCCGACGGTCACCAAGGACGGCGTCACGGTCGCGAAAGAGATCGAGCTCGAGAACCGCTTCGAGAACATGGGCGCCCAGATGGTGCGCGAGGTCGCTTCGAAGACCTCCGACATCGCGGGTGACGGCACCACGACGGCGACCGTGCTCGCGCAGTCGATCTTCCGCGAGGGCTCCAAGCTCGTCGCCGCGGGCCACAACCCGATGGAGATCAAGCGCGGCATCGACAAGGCCGTTCAGGCGGTGACGGCGCACCTCAAAGAGTCCGGCAAGATGACCAAGGACTCGAAGGAGATCGCCCAGGTCGGCACCATCAGCGCCAACGGCGACGCCACGATCGGCAAGCTCCTCGCGGACGCGATGGAGAAGGTCGGCAAGGAGGGCGTCATCACGGTCGAGGAGGCCAAGAGCGCCGAGACCACGCTCGACGTCGTCGAGGGTATGCAGTTCGACCGCGGCTACCTCTCCCCGTACTTCGTCACGGACCCGGAGAACATGAAGGTGGTCCTCGAGGACTGCTACGTGCTCATCGCCGAGCGAAAGATCGGCAACATGAAGGACCTGCTCCCCGTGCTCGAGGCGATCGCCAAGGCGCAGAAGCAGTTCCTCATCATCGCCGAGGACGTCGAGGGCGAGGCGCTCGCGACGCTCGTCGTCAACAAGCTCCGCGGCACGCTGCACTGCGCCGCCGTGAAGGCCCCCGGCTTCGGCGACCGCCGCAAGGAGATGCTGAAGGACATCGCGATCCTGACGGACGGTCAGGTCATCGCGGAGGAGCTCGGCCTCAAGCTCGAGAACGTCACCATCAGCGATCTCGGCCGCGCCAAGAGCATCATCATCGACAAGGACAACACGACCATCGTCGGTGGCCAGGGCAAGAAGGAGAAGATCACGGCGCGACAGCAGGAGCTTCGCACCCAGATCGACGCGACCACGAGCGACTACGATCGTGAGAAGCTCCAGGAGCGCCTGGCGAAGCTGGTCGGCGGCGTCGCGGTCATCAAGGTCGGCGCTGCGACCGAGACCGAGATGAAGGAGAAGAAGGCTCGCGTCGAGGACGCCCTTCACGCGACCCGCGCGGCCGTGGAAGAGGGCATCGTCGCCGGTGGCGGCGTCGCGCTCATCCGCGCGCAGGCCGTGCTCGCGGATCTGAAGGTCGACCACGACCAGCAGTTCGGCGTCAGCATCATCAAGCGCGCCTGCGAGGAGCCCCTCCGCCAGATCGCGGCGAACGCGGGCGAAGAGGGCTCGATCATCGTGCAAAAGGTGCGCGAGGGTAAGGGCTCGTACGGCTGGAACGCCGCGACCGGCGCCTACGGCGACCTCATCGAGATGGGCGTCATCGACCCCGTGAAGGTCGTCCGCTCCGCTCTCCAGAACGCCGCCAGCGTCGCGAGCCTCATGCTCACGACCGAGGCCCTCGTCGCGGAGCGTCCGAAGGACGAAAAGAAGGAAGCGGGCGGCGGCGGCCACGGCCACGACCACTTCTGACAGGTCCGCTCGGCTTCGTGCGACGAGTCGCACGAAGCCGAGGCAACCGCGAAGGCCGGCTCCCTCGGGAGGCCGGCCTTCGGCCTTTTCGGCCAGCGCGTCCGCGCCGCGAGAAAAAAACCTCCTCGTAGCGTCGAAGCCAGGCTGGTACGAGCTTCCGGAGGAGGTGGGCACATGAAGATTGGCATCATCGGGGCAGGCAACGTCGGCTCGTCGCTCGGCGGGGGCCTCGCGCGTGAGGGGCACTCGATCGTGTACGGGGTGCGAGACCCCGCGAGCGACAAACACGCCGCGCTGAAGGGGCCCAACGTCGACGTGCGTTCGGTGCGCGAGGCCGTCGAGGCGGCCGACCTCGTCATCCTCGCCACGCCCTGGAACGCGGCCCAGGGGGCGCTCGAGGCGGCGGGCGACTTCGCCCAGAAGACGCTGATCGACGCCACGAACCCGATCGGCCCCGGCTTCGCGCTGACGCACGGCCACACGGACTCGGGCGCAGAGCAGGTCGCGCGTTGGGCGAAGAACGCGAGGGTCGTGAAGGCCTTCAACACGACGGGCGCGGAGAACATGGCCGACCCCGCCTATGGTGACGCGCGGGTCGCCATGTTCGTCTGCGGGGACGACGAGGCGGCGTGCAGCGCGGCAGAGGGGCTCGCGAAGGACCTCGGCTTCGATCCCCTGGTGGTCGGGGGGCTGACGAAGGCGCGGCTGCTCGAGCCGATGGCGATGGTCTGGATCACCCTGGCCATGGTGAAGGGCCACGGCCGTGGTATCGCCTTCGGGATGCTCAGGAGGGACGCGAAGTCCTGAGCGGCAACGTCAGCGGACGCCGCGCTCGAGCAGGTGTGGGCCGTAGCGCCGATCGCTGCCGCGGATGTGGCCGTTGAGCCAGGTGCGCAGGAAGAAGTAGAGCTCGGCGGCGTACAGGCCCGCGCCGAAGTTGGCGGCGTCCGCGAAGTGGTGCACCTGCTTCGCGAGGCGCATGTGACCGTCCTTGTGGGCCTCGAGCCCGTCGTAGGCGTTCCGCTCGAGGAGCGTCTCCTCGAACGCGAAGTGGATCTTCGTGTAGTCGATGAGATCGCCGACGGTCTGCCGCAGCAGCGCCTCGTCTCCTTCGCTCGTCGAGGCGCGGTGATACTCGTTGAGCATCGCGAACAGCTGCCGGTGCTGCACGTCGATCGACTCGATGCCGACCGACAGGGCCGGTCCCCAATCCATCGCGGGCAGGCGCGCGCGCTCCTCGCGCACTCGGTGCTGGATCGAGAACTTCATCCGTCCGTGGAAGCGGCTCTTGTCGACGCCCATCTCGGCGAGGCAGTCGCGCGTGGCCTCCTCCGCCGAGGTCGTCATCACCGCCAGCGCGGTCGCGAGGACCCTGGCGAACGCGGCGTGCACCCGCATCGCCTCGACGGGCTCGAACGCGGCGATGCAGCGCTCGAGGAACATGCCCTCGAGCTGCCGGGCACCCGCCACGACCAGTCCAGAGGGGACTGAGGCCGACGCGTGGGCGAGCCCGACGAGAGAGCACTCCGCCCAGAACGCCCGACTGGGCGCGCCGGAAAGCACCCCCTCGAGCCACGTGGCGAGGTTGGTCTCGCGCAGCTCACGGTTGCTCCCGAGCAGGTCCTGGGTGGCTGAGTTGCCAGCTAATGAGGCGGTGAACGCCTGAGCCATCTGCGCGCCCCAGCGCATCGTGGTCCCGCTGGTCTGAGCGAGGATCAGCCAGTCGTTCTGCTGGTGGCCGGTGATCTTGCCCGCGGTGCGCGCGAGCTCGTGAGCGAAATCCAGGAGGTCGTTCATGGGGTGGAGGCGGACCGAACCTTCCGTGATACGCGGCGGCGCCCCTCTTTTGAAGCTCGGCGATCAGAGCCCTGGAACGTGGGCCGGTCGTGTGCCCGGGACGATCGGTCGGATCATCGGGACGGCCCCGGGGCTCCGCCGTGGCGCATGAAGCTGCAAGCTCTGCTCGAACCAGGAGGACACATGAAGACGACCGGTTGGATGGTGGCGCTCGCGGGCTGGATCGGTGTGGGAGCGCTCGCGTGTGGGGACGACTCGGGCACCGGCGCGAGCGGCACGGGCGGCGACGCTCAAGGCGGCGAGGCTCAAGGCGGCGACGCCCAGGGTGGGCAGGCCCAGGGCGGAGAAGCCCAGGGCGGTGAGGCTCAAGGCGGAGGTGGGGCGTCTTCTGTCGAGGCGCTGGCCTTCGTGCGCGGCGCGTTGTTCACGGCCGATCTCGGGGAGGGCCAGACGTACCACGACGCCCTCGCGGCCGGCGGTGAGGAGCCGGCGAAGGCAGCGGGCGACTTCGCGCACGACACGTTCCTCGGCACGACGCTGCTCGGGACCACGGAGAACGAATTCCTCGCGGTCGATCGCTGGACGTCCGACGCGAACATGGACGCGTTCTACTCGGACCCCGACTTCCAGGCCGCGTTCGGGCAGCTCTTCGCGGCGCCGCCGACGTTCGAGACGTTCGAGAGGTCGCAGTTCTACGGCTGGGGGGACCTCGACGCGGCGGACGCGACCGAGCCGCACTACGTCATCGTCGTGCGCGGACGCCTCGCGGACACGCCGGAGGCGATCCAGCCCACGCATGACGCGATCGCGATGGGCGGTGAGGCGGGCGCGCTGGCCGCGGGCGACGTCACCCACGTCGTCTACCTCGGGCGCCAGGACCCGCGCGAGGCGCTGATCTTCGACGTGTGGACCACCTCGCAGGGGCTCGAGGCGTTCTACTCGGACCCGACGTTCCAGCAGGCGGTGGGCGGGCTGTTCGAGAGCCCGCCCGCGGTGAGCGTCTACGCGTCCAACGAGTGGCACCAGTGGTGAACGACACGCTCGTCGCGAAGCACGGACCCAAACCGATAGCGGCGGCGCGCGACGTCGAGCTGCTGCTCGGCGCGGGGAACCAGCGGGATGCGCGTATGCTGAGCGTGGAGGTATGGGGATGCTCTGCTCGCTTCGCTCCAAGGCCCTCACGGCCCTCGCCGCGCTGGCGCTGCTCGTGGTGACGGCCGCGCCGTCGGTCGCCGAGGCGGCGCCGAAGCGACCGGCGGTCGGCGACGACCCGGTGGAGATCACGATGTACCTCCAGGAGCTCGACGACCGCGCGAAGGACCTGAAGGAGCAGCTCAAGGAGGCGCGGCGCGAGCACGATTGGGATCGGGCCGCAGGCCTCGAGGCCGAGTACGTCGAGGCCCGCCAGCGGTACAAGAAGGAGAGCGGGCGGCTGACGTCGACCGATCGAGGCCTCGTCGCCGGAGGCGCCACGCTCGTCGGCATCGGCGGGGTCTCGCTGCTCACCAGCCTGGGCCTCGCGCTCGCGTTCGCCGGCACGGATGACGAGGCCTTCGGCTGGGCGGCCCTGGCGACCCTCGGAGGCGGAGTCATCGGCGTCTCGGCGGGTGGGCCGATGCTGTCGATCGGCCTCGAGAAGCGCGTGAGGCAGGTGTCGTGGCGCCCCACGCAGGATCCCTTCGGCGTTTCGGGCGCGAGCGTCACCCTGTCATGGAGCTTCTGAGTCGGCCGGCCGCGCCCCCTGCCCTGGTGTACGTTCGAGGCGTGGATCCCCTCTCCAGAATCCTGCGGAGCGTGCGGCTCGAGGGGTCGGTGATATCGATCGCCGAGCTGTCGGCGCCGTTCGGCGTGGAGACGCGCGGCGCCTCGCGAGCGGCGGTGTTCCACGCGATCGTCGAGGGTGAGGCGCATCTGCGCGCGAACGGCGAGGTCCTACCGTTGACGGTCGGCGACGTGGTGATGCTCTCTCACGGGCAGCCCCACGCGCTCGCCGACACGCCGACGCGCGCGGCCGCGCCGCTCTCTTCGCTGCCGCGGGCGATCGGGCCGGTGCCCATCGTGCGCAACGCGGGCCCTGACAGGCTGGCGACCACGCGCATCGTGTGCGGGGCGTTCAAGCTCGACCACGCCTCCTCCGACTCGCTGCTCTCGCTGATGCCCCCGCTGTTGCACCACCGCGCGGGCGCACCTGGCGAGGCCTCGGAGTGGGTGCGCTCGACGGTGCGCCTGCTCGACGCGGAGCTCAGGCGCGGCGGAGAGGGTTGCATGGCCGTCGCGTCGAGGCTGTGCGACGTGCTGTTCGTGCAGCTGCTGCGGGCGGCTCCCCGGGCTCGGCGCGGGTGGCTGGCCGCGCTCGACGACCCGCAGATCGGCCGGGCCCTCGCGATGATCCACGAGGACGGGGCGACCAAGTGGGACGCGTCGGTGCTCGCCGAGCGGGTCGGCCTGAGCCGGACGCGCTTCTTCGCGCGCTTCTCCGAGCTGGTGGGCGAACCGCCCGCCCAATACATCTCCAAGTGGAGGATGAGCGCCGCCGCGGACGCGCTCTTGCGCGCGGACGTCACCGTGAGCGAGCTCGCGGAGCGCACCGGCTACGGCTCCGAGGACGCCTTCGTGCGCGTGTTCAAGCGCACCTTCGGCAAGACGCCGAGCGCTTACCGGCGGTCGTTCCGCGACAGCGCTTAACCCGCGACTCGCGCTCTCGACCTCGGCTAGTACCGCGTCCGCGAAGTTCGTAGTGGCATGACGGGGACCGGCGCCACGACCCACCCGAACTGGTCGACGAGGCAGTCGAGGAGGTCGTCCATGAGCCCACGCACGTGGGTGGTGCTCCACCGGCCCTTGTGGTCCGGCGATCTCCAGGATCCACAGGTGAACCGTGTCGCGACGGAGGCGGGCGCATGGCCACGGGTCGTCGTCGGTACCCTTGTCGATCGTCACGTGTGGGTGGCGCGTCGTGACGCGCAGGTGAGTGGAGCCCGCTCGTGCAGCCGGGCGCGGGCGGCGTCCCCGTAGTACTTCTCGACGTGCGGCGGCTTCGGCACCACACGAGGAGAACCGAGCTGCGTTCAGGCCGCCAGCGCCATTAGCTTGTCGGGCCGGACCGTGGGGCGCGGAACTCGCCGCGGAAGCGCCAGCGGAAGGGCTTCGCCTCGAATCGGTTGTAGTAGCGAACGAACGTCTTCAGGCGGTGCTCCAGCTCCTTCACATCGGCGAAGCAGCCGTACCGGAGGACCCGGCGCTGCAAGATGCTGAACCAGATCTCGATCTGGTTCAGCCACGAGGCGTGGCGTGGCGTGTAGACGAAGCGAATGCGCCCCCGATAGCGCGCGCACCACGCCGTGATCTCGGGCCCGGTATGGATGTTGAGGTTGTCGACGACGATGTACACGTCGCCCTTCGGGTAGTCGGCGATCACGCGGTCGAGGAAGGCGAGAAAGTTGGCTCGCGTTCGCCGCTTACAGATGGCGTGCACGTGGCCCGTCGCGACGTTCAGCGCGGCGATCATCGTGGTCGTCCCGCTGCGGACGTACTCGAACTCCCGGCGAAGGTGGCCTCGCGGGCCCGCATGGTTCGGGTGGATGCGTCGTGTAGCCTGGATGCCGGTCTTCTCGTCGACGCTGAGCACAACGGCCCCCGGCGGCGGCGACACGTACAGCTCGGCGACGCGCTTCGACCGCGCCGCGAACTCCGCGTCGGGGCTGTGCAGCCAGCCGACGACACGATGCGGCGAGAGCCCCCCGCACCGCAGGATCGCGTGAACCTCCGAGACGCTGATCCTGACGCCGGTCTCCGCCGCCACGGCATCTCGCAGCGAAGCGAGCGTCCAGACCTCGCGGAACCTCCGAACACGCTCGCCCTCCGGCGGAACGTCGCAGCCGAGCCGCACCACGGTGAGCCGCACCGCGATGGGGATCGTCGCGGGCCGCCCACTCCGCGCGGCGTCCTCCATGGAGGGCGCACGTGGCGACGCCGCCATCCTCGCCCGCCACTTCCGCACCGTCGCCTCGCAGCAGCCGAGCCGCCGCGCGATCGCGTAGGTGCTGACGCCGTCGGCGGCCAGGTCGATGATCTGGGCGCGCTGCACCAGCCGGTGGGACGCCCGCTGCCCGCGTGCGAGATGCGAGACAAACCGACGCACGTCGTCGGGGAGCACGAGTGCAGGCGTCGCCGCGGCAGCCACGCCCGTCCTTCGCGTCCAGGCGATCGCGCCTTCCCCGGCGGCCTCATTTTCGATCCCACCAGGTGCGATCGATCCCGAACAAACCTACATCGATGGCGCTACGAACTTCGCGGACGCGGTACTAGCCTTCTCCGATGAAGGCACGCACCTCCCTCGCCGCTTGTACGCTCGCTCTGTTCGTGGCGTGCGGGGACGACACCCAGTCGGGCGGCGCGGGCGGGGGCCCGACGAACGGGGGCGGCGGCGCCGGAGGTGACCCGACGAGCGGAGGCGCCCCGACCAACGGCGGCGGCGGCGCGGGCGGCGGGACCAGCGGCGGGGGCGGCCTCGGTGGCGTCCCGACCAGCGGCGGAGGCGGCTTCGGTGGCGCGACCGGCGGCAATGGCGGCAATGGCGGCGCGGGCGGCAATGGCGGCGCGGGCGGAGGTGGAGGCGGCGCGGGCGGAGGTGGAGGCGGCGCGGGCGGAGGTGGAGGCGGCGTCGCAGGCAACTGCTCGCCGGACTCGGGGCCTGCCGAGGTGATCGCGACCGGCAACCCCGGACAGCTCTTGCTCCGCGGCTGCATCGTGACGCCGATGGACTCGTTCGACGGCGAGGTGCTGGTCGAGGGGGACGTGATCACGTGCGCCGCTGCCGATTGCTCGCAGATGCCCGCCGCAGCCACGGCGACGCTCGTGGAGACGCACGGGATCGTGCTGCCGGGGTTGATCGACGCCCACAACCACATCTTGTTCGACATCTTCGACGAGACGCATTGGTCCCCGATGCAGGCGTATTCGAACCACAACCAGTGGACCAACGAGGCCCGCTATGGGGCAATGGTCGACGCCAAGCAATACTTGAACGGCGAGGGCACCCCGAACCTCGACCCCGGGTTCGGGTGCGAGATGAACAAATACGGCGAGCTCAAGGGGTTGATCGCCGGGACGACCTCGATCGTCGGCGCCGCGAACCCGACGAACAAGTCCTGCTATGGCTCGCTCTCCCGCACGATCGACCAGAGCCCGAACGACCTCGGCGCGGACAAGATCCAGGTCTCTACGCTCTTCCCGCCCTCGTCGCCGAACAACATCTGCGCCAACATCGCGGCCGACTCGACCGACGCCTTCGTCGTGCACTGCGGAGAGGGGACCGACGCGACGTCCCTGAACGAGTTCGCGACCCTGGGGACGATCACGACCCCCGACGACTGCCTCTATGTGCCCGAGACGACGATCGTGCACGGCACCGCGTTCGGCGACC
Source organism: Polyangiaceae bacterium (assembly GCA_016719945.1). Classification (GTDB taxonomy): domain Bacteria; phylum Myxococcota_A; class Polyangia; order Polyangiales; family Polyangiaceae; genus Xiheicaenibacterium. The sequence goes on from JADJYE010000043.1 coordinate 15,783, forward strand.
CGCAGTTCGACACCATGGCCGCGAACGACATGAGCCTCGTGTGGTCACCGCGCTCCAACGTCGCTCTGTACGGCGCCGGGACCGATCTGACGCAGACGACGGACATCCCCCTGGCGCTGAGCAAGGGCATCAACATTGCGCTGGGCCCCGACTGGTCGATGGGCGGCAGCCAGAACATGCTCGACGAGCTGCGCTTCGCGGACGAGGTCGACGACACGATCTGGGGCAATATTCTGTCGGCGAAGGACCTCGTCACGATGGCGACCGTGAACGGCGCGAAGTCGCTGCACCTCGACGCGGTGCTCGGGTCGCTCGAGGCGGGCAAGAAGGCCGACCTGTTCGTCATCGGCGGCAACACCGAATACCCGTGGGACGCGGTGCTCGCGGCCACGCCCGCGGAGGTGCGGCTCGTCCTCGTCAATGGGGTGCCGCTGTACGGCGACAGCGCGATCGCCGCGCTCGGCCCGGCGAGCCCGGGCTGCGAGGCGCTGGACGCGTGCGGCGTGCCCAAATTCGTGTGCGTCGCCGAGACCGGCGGCAACGCGACGAACAAGTTCGGGCAGACCCTCGCGGAGATCACGACCACCCTGAACACCGAGCTCGCCAGCTACGACGCGCTCGATCTGTCGCAGTGGGACTTCGCCCCGATCACGCCGCTCATTCGGTGCCCGTGAGCGCCGACCCCCGCGGCTCGGGCGCCGTGCTCGCGAGCCTGCTCCGTCCACAGAGCCGCCTCGAGGGAGGCTCGGTCCGCGCGTTCCTCGACGCCGGTGGGGCGATCGAGGGAGCTTCCACCGAGGGGGCCGCGCTGGACGCCGCCATCATGCTCGCGACGCGGGCGGACCGCCTCGGCTACGCGTTCGCGGCGGGCTACGTCGCCGCCGGGCGCGCGCTCGCGGCGCTCACGAGGGTCGCGCTGCCCGCGGGCTCACGCGTGAGCCTCGCGGCGACGGAGGAGGGCGGCGCGCACCCGCGCGCGATCCACACCACGTTCGACGGCCACACGCTCGACGGTACCAAGCTGTGGACCACGCTCGCGCTCGAAGCGACGCACCTGCTGGTGATCGCGCGAGCGGGGGAGCGCGACGGGCGCCCGCGCCTGGTCGCGCTGCTGCTGCCGGCGGAGCGCGACGGCCTCGAGCTAGAAGAGATGCCGGCCCCGCCCTTCTGCCCCGAGATCCGCCACGCCAAGCTGTCGCTCCGAGGGGTGCGCGTCGAGCCTCACGAGCTGCTCCCGGTCGACGGCTTCGCCGACGTCCTGCGCCCGTTCCGGACCCTCGAGGACGTGTGCGTGATCTCCACCGCGGTCGCGTGGCTCTGCGCGACGGGGCTGCGCCTCGGCATGCCGCGCGAGCTCGCCGCCCGGGCCGCGTCGATCGTGCTCGGCTTGCGAGAGATCGGGGCGCTGGCCCCGTCGGACCCGGCCACGCACGTCGCGCTCGGCGGCGCGATCGAGCTCGCGACCGCCTTCGTGCAGGACGTCGGCGGCGCGTGGCCCTGCGAGCCGGCCGACGAGCGCGACCGGTTCGAGCGCGACCGCGGGCTGCTTCAGATCGCGTCGCGCGTGCGAAAGCAGAGGTTGGACAAGGCGTGGGCGGAGCTGTCGGGAGACGCTCGCTAGAACTGCCCGGACACTCCCAAGCCACCTGGGAACAGCTCGAGCTGCACGGCGGTCGCGGGCGCGTCGTCGGACGCCCCGCTGGGCGCGACGGCGAACAGGATGATGCCGGTCGTCAGCAAGGCCGCTCCGCCTGCCAGCAGGCCGATCGCGGCGCTGCCGAAGGTCGCCGACTCTGCGTCGAGGCTCTCGACCTCGGCCTGACAGGAGGCGAAGCACTCGGCGTACTTGTCGTCGGCCTCGGAGGCGCGGACGAAGTGGAGCGCGCCGAGCGCGCCGCCGGCCGCGAGCGCCGCGCCGCCGAGACCCATCATGGGGACGCTGGCGATCTTCATCGGCGTCCACGGCGCTGCGGCGTCGTTCGTCTTCACCGTCGAGGTCCCGCTCTTCTGCTGGCCGCCGATGGGCACCAGCACGAGCTTCACCTCGGTGGTCGTGCGCTCCGCCGCCTCGACGGTCACGCGGCCCGACTCGAGGCCCGAGGCCTTCGCCTCGAACGTGTACTTGCCGGGATCGATGGGCAGCTCGGGGCCGAGCTTCTCCGCCGCGAGCGTCTCGCCGTTCATCGTGACCACCGCGTCCGCGGCAGAGGGCTCGACGCGCACGACGACCTTGGGCAGCCGCTGCGTCAGCTCCTCCAGCTCCTTCACGGCCTGCTTCTGCGCGTCGACGAACGCGTCCGAGGTCTTCGGGGGGAGCTGCTCGTCGCGCAGCTTCTCGTACGTCGCCTTGGCAGCGAGCAGCTGCTTCATCCCCGACTGCGCGCGCGCCAGATAGAGCAAGTGGGTCGGCGCGTGGAAGCGCTCCTCCGCCTGGCGCAGCAGCTCCGCGGCCTCGGTGTACTGCTTGGCGTCGAGCGCGGCGGTCCCCTTCTTGAAGAGCTCGCGGGCCTCGTCCTTCGCCGAGGCGGCGGCGGGGGCCTTCGGCTGGGCCAGCGCGACGGACGCGGGGGCCCCGAGCGCGGACGCGACGACCACGAGCACGGCGAACCTGAGCCTCGTCATCCCTGTCCTTTTTATCAGGGGAACGGTCAGGAGGGCGAGCCGCTGACGGGCCGGCTGGGGACCTCTTCGCCGAAGAGGGGCGGAAGAGGGGAGGGTTTGCTACGCTGAAGGCGATGGTGGCCCCTTCCCGAGACGGAGAGATCCTCGAGGGAAAGTACCGTCTGCTGCGCAAGCTCGGAGAGGGCGCGATGGGCGCCGTCTACGCGGGCGAGAACCTGCGCGTGAAGCGGATGGTCGCCATCAAGGTGCTCCACGCCGCGGCGAGCGCGATCCGGGAGATGACCGAGCGGTTCGAGCGCGAGGCGCAGGCCGCCGGGCAGATCGGCAACGATCACATCACCGAGGTCTACGACCTCGGCACGACCTCCGCCGGCGAGCGCTACATGGTGCTCGAGTACCTCGAGGGCGAGACGCTGCGCGCGCGCATCAAGCGCAGGAAGCGGCTCGAGCCCGCAGAGGCGTCCCACCTCGTCGGGCAGATGCTCGACGGGCTCGAGGCGGCGCACCGCGCGGGGATCATCCACCGCGACGTGAAGCCGGACAACGTCTTCATCGTGTCGTCCAAGGCGGGCCGCCGGGACTTCGTGAAGATCCTCGATTTTGGCATCAGCAAGTTCACCGCCCAGGCAGGCGAGGAGGGCTCCGCGACCCGCACCGGGACCGTGATGGGCTCGCCGAACTACATGAGCCCGGAGCACGTGCGGGGGACCCACGAGGTCGACGCGCGCAGCGACCTCTACTCCGTCGGCGTGATGCTGTACGAGGCGCTCACGGGCGCCCTGCCCCGCAACGCGAAGAACTTCGCGGAGCTGCTGTTCAAGGTCGCGTACGAGCCGATGCCCGACCCCCGGCACCTGGTGCCGACGCTCCCCGACCCGCTCGTCGCGGTGATCCAGCGCGCCTGCGCGACGGACCCCAACGCGCGCTTCCAGACCGCCGCCGAGCTCGCGCAGGCCCTGCGCGCCGCGGCGCCGCCGCTGGACGCGAGCCCCGAGATCACCGGGACGGGCCTCTCCGTCGCGGCCGCGTCGTGGGGTCAGAAGTCGCAGCCCACGTTCGGCGGCTCGTCGCAGCCCTCCCACCCTGGGGCGGGCTCGCAGCCTTCCTATCCTGAAGCGGGCGCGCAGCCGTCCTATCCGGGAGCGGGCTCCCATCCATCGTTCACGGGCAGCGGGTCGCATCCTTCGTTCGGCAGCAGCGGGTCGCATCCTTCGTTCGGCGGCAGCGGGTCGCATCCTTCGTTCGGCGGCAGCGGGTCGCACCCCGGGCTGCCCGGCGCCTCGGCCTCGCACCCGGGTGTGGCGATCGCGGAGGAGAAGTCGCAGCCCGATCCCAACGGCACCGCCATCATCCCGCTGTCCGCGTCGAGCCCGAGCTGGCGCGGCGACGCCTCGGGCGTGTCGCACCCGGCCGCGCCGCCGGTGGCCTTTCCCCCCGGCGAGGGCAGCGTGCCGAGCTTCTCTCAACACGGCGCCGCGACGGCGGCGGGCGTCACGCTCGGGAAGCCGCCTGGGGAGCCGAAGAATCGACGGCCACTCATGATCGCGATCGGCGCTGGCGTGCTCGTCGGGGTGATCGGGCTCGCGACCTACGCGACCCTCGGCACGAGCGGAGCCCCTGCGTCCGCAGCAGGCGCGACGTCGAGCGACGCGAAGGCTGCCCCGACGACGACGCCGTCACCGAAGACCGCGGAGGCCAGCGCCGCGACGGTGACGCCGCTCGAGCCCACGGCCCAGGCCTCAGCGGCCGCGACCGGGGAGGCCACGTCCACGGCTTCGGCCGTCGCGCTCCCTGCGACGAAGCCGTCGGTCAAGCCGCGCGTCACCGGCCCCAAGCAGCCGAAGGGCCCCGACCCGGGCTATTGACCCGCGAGCCCGAGGAGCCCCGTGCCGTGACGGTCTACCGCCTCGACCATCGGGTCGTCTTCCCGCCGGCCGATCACGCCGAGTCGAGCGGGTTGCTCGCGGTCGGGGGAGACCTGTCGCCCTCGCGCCTCATCCTTGCCTAGCAGAGCGGGATCTTCCCCTGGTACGAGGAGGGCGTGCCCATCCTCTGGCACTCGCCCGATCCGCGCTACGTGATCCTCGCCGACAAGCTCCACGTCCCGCGGAGCCTCGAGAAGCAGCTGCGCCGCGCGCCCTACCGCGTCGAGCTGGATCACCGCTTCCGAGAGGTCATGACGAGCTGCGCGCGCGCCCGCCGGCCTGGGCAGCGAGGGACGTGGATCACGCGGGACATGGTGTCCGCGTACGTACGGCTGCACGAGCTGGGGCTCGCCCACTCCGCGGAGGCGTACGACGGGGACGAGCTGGTCGGCGGGCTGTACGGCGTCAGCCTCGGCGGCGCGTTCTTCGGCGAGTCGATGTTCGCGCGGGCCCCCGACGCCTCCAAGATCGCCTTCGTGACGCTGGTGCGCTGGCTCGGATCGCGCGGGGTCGATCTGATCGACTGCCAGGTCGAGACCGCTCACACCGCCAGGTTCGGGGGAGAACACTGGCCTCGAGCCCGCTACCTCGCCGAGCTGACGAGCCGCCTCGACCGGCCGACGTTGAGAGGGAGGTGGGCCCTGTCCGACGCTGGTATGCTGCCCGGCGCATGAGCGAAGGCCCTCGGGCAACGGAGAGCGCCGGGACGGTCCTCGTCGTCGATGACGATCCGGACACGCGCCGCCTCGTCGTGCGCTGGCTGAACCGGGCCTCGATCAGGTGCCTCGAGGCGGCGGACGGCGCGACCGCGCTGGAGATGGTCCGCGCCGACGCGCACGGGATCGATCTGGTCATCCTGGACGTGATGATGCCGGGCATGGGCGGGCTCGACGTGCTCAAGACGATGCAGGCAGACGAGGCGCTGAAGCTGGTCCCGGTGATCTTGCTCTCGGCCCACGCCGACGACGAGGCGGCGGTGGTGACGAGCGCGAGCCTGGGCGCGGTCGATCACCTCTCCAAGCCGTTCTCCGGGCCGGTGCTGGTCGCGAAGACGCTCCGAGGCGTCCAGCACCGGAAGATCGAGCGCGAGCTCGAGGACAAGCTGGCCGACGCCGAGAAGCGCGCCCGCATCGATCCGCTGACCCAGCTCGGCAACCGGCAGCTGTTCGACGAGCGCCTGCGGGAGGAGATCGGCTTCGCGCGCCGGCACCGCGCCCCGCTGTGCCTCGCGATGCTCGACCTCGACCACTTCAAGGCCGTGAACGACACCTACGGGCACGAGGTCGGGGACACCGCGCTCAAGCACTTCGCGCGGCTGCTCTCGGCGACGGTGCGGCAGGGCGACGCGGCCTTCCGCTACGGCGGCGAGGAGTTCGTGGTCCTGCTGCGCAGCTCCGACGCGGCGTCCGCGCGCGCCGCGATGGACCGGCTGAGGACCGCCCTCGACGTGCTGCCGCTGAAGCTGCCCGATGGCGAGATGCGGCGCATCCGGTTCTCGGCCGGTATCGCCGTGGCGGACGAGAAGAACGATTTCCGCTCCGACGACCTGGTCGCGCGGGCCGACGCGGCCCTCTACCGGGCGAAGGACGGCGGCCGCTCCCGCGACGAGATCGCGCCCGGCTGACGGAGCGCGTTGCGAGCGCGCGGCTTGGCTATTAACGTCCCCGGTATGCGAACTTCGTCGGCGCTCGCTTCGTTCCTCGTGGTCTGTCTCGGCGTCGCCTGCGGCGACAGCACCAGCACCGGCGGGGGCGGCTCCGGCGCCGCGGGCGGCGGCTCCGAAGGCGGCGGCGGCAGCCCGACCGAGGGCGGGGGCGGCGCGGGCATGGGCGGCGCCCCGGTCGAGTGCGAAGAGCCGACGCCGATGCCCGGCACGACCAACGACGTCCTCGTCGACATGGTCACCATCACGGCGGACGACGAGACCGGCGCCGCGATCACCGACGTGAACCTCCAGCTGTGCGGCACCGACGGCTGCCTGTACTCGACCACGAACGCGATCGGCCAGGCGACCTTCAACAACGACCTCTCCAGCGAGACCATCGACCGGCCCACCGTGAAGCCGGGCGACAGCCTGGTGTTCGGCAAGATCGGCTGGCCCTGGGCCGTCGGCTCCCCCTCCCCCTTCCCGGTCATGTTCCCGCGCATGGAAGACAGCGGCCAGCAGATGGACCGCGGCGCGAGCGTCTCGGCGGGCGGCGTCACGCTCGACATCGCCGACGACCTCAACGTCACCATCGACACCCTGACCTACGACGAGCCCGCGAAGCAGACCTTCCGCGCAGCCCAGGTCCCCGAGGTCATGGTCGAGGCCGTCACCGGCGACGCCGCGTTCGTCATGGTCTTCACCCTCGGCCCGGTCGACACCCTCTTCTGCCCCACCGGCGTCGACGCCACCTTCGAGAACTACGCCGGCCTCGACGCCGACACCCCGGTCGAGATCTTCGGCCAGGAGCTGGCGGTCGGCGAGTACTTCGGCGGCTATGGCGAGTGGACCAAGATCGCCGACGGCGTCGTCTCCTCGGACGGCAGCGTCATCACCACCACGGGCGACGGGCTGCCCGCGCTGTTGACGGTCGCGATTCGTCCGACGCCGTAGCGGGGGCGCCGACGTCAGCCCGTTCGGCAGACGGGAGGTCGGCGACAGCGAGGGCACCCCTGCCGGCGACAGCGAGGGCACCCCTGCCGGCGACAGCGAGGGCACCCCTGGCCGCAAGAGTCCGCCCAGCTGGCGCCGGAGCGAGCCATTGCGCCGGGCAGGGCCGCCCTCAGCTCAGCGATTCGCACGGAATCGTCCGCTGCTACGGATCCCATCGGCGCCTCCGGCGACGGCGAGAGCCCCCCTGGCCGCAAGGGTCCGCCCAGCTGTCGCCGGAGCGAGCTCTTGCGCCGTCCGCAACCGCCCATTGAATCGCCACCTTGCCATTGTGGGGCACCTGCGCCGCGCGCGCAGCGGGGGCGATGTGCCCCGCCTGCGCCAGCGGGACGCCTCCCTCTTCACGCTGCTAGCATCAGCTCCGGGAGGACACCCCATGAGCATGTTTCACGAGGGCAACCGAGAGCTGCAGGACGCGTTCGGCAGTCGCGCGCTGGCCGATCGCCTGGAGCAGCGGCTGAGCCGCGAGCGCTTCAGCGAAGAGGACGCGGCGTTCATCGCCAGCCTGGGCTTCTTCTTCCTCGCCACGGCGGACGCGGAGGGCCGCCCCGACTGCTCCTTCAAGGGCGGGCCGGCGGGCTTTGTGCGCGTGGTCGCGCCCGACCTGCTCGTGTTTCCCGATTACGACGGGAACGGCATGTTCAAGAGCCTCGGCAACATCGGCGTCAACCCGCACGTCGGCATGCTGTTCATCTCGATGGGCGACGCGCCCAAGCGGCTGCGCGTGAACGGTCGCGCCGAGGTGGTGCGCGAGGACCCGCTCATCGACGCGATGCCCGGCGCGCAGCTGCTGGTGAAGGTGACGCCCGCGGCCATCTTCCCGAACTGTCCGCGCTACGTGCCGAGCCTTCAGCAGGTGGAGCCCTCCGCGTACCTGCCGACCGCCGAGGGCCCACCCGTGGAGCCCAAGTGGAAGAGCTTCGAGATGTTCGCCGACGTCGTCCCGCCGCGGCGAAGGTAGGCGCTCACCGCGGGCGTGGGAGAAAGTCGATAACGACGCCCGAGCGACATGCCGCGATCGAAGCGCCAGAGACGACCGCATTCCGAGACCGCGTCAGCCCGCCGTCACCCGCGCGCGGCATCCCCCGCGTGCCCGAGGATGCGCTCGCCGTCCCCGAAAGCGGTCGGCGTGGGCTGCCACCCCGCGCGAGGCGCGCCTCGAGCAGCTCGTCCGCGCTCGGGACGTGGGACCAGACGGCGACCGCCGTCAGCGCGCCGAGTCACGTGGTGTCGTAGACCAGGTACACCCCGTCGTCCCAGCGGACCACCACATCGTGCGTGTACTCGTCCTGCACGACGACGCTCTGCAGCCCGCGCTCGGGCCGCGACGCGAGGCCGGCGACGACCACGTCGTGGAGCGTGTGCTGTCGAGCGACGAACGCGCGGAGCTGCGAGACGGTCGGGGCTGGCAGCGGCAGACGAAGCTCGAGCTCCATCCACAGAGCATGGATCGCGGGGTGGCTCCGGGAAAGGGGGCGACACTTCAGCGTACAATGGCTGCTGATGACCACGCCGACACCCGAGCCCTTCAAGGTGTGGACAGACAGCTCCAGGACGCCAGGCTACCTCCACGGCACGAAGGCCGACCTGAGGCCGGGCGACCTGATCGAGGCCGGTCGTTCGTCGAATTACGGCGAACGCAAGAACGCCGCCTTCGTGTACCTGACCGGCACGCTGGACGCCGCCACCTGGGGCGCCGAGCTGGCGGTGGGTGACGGGCCGGGCCGCATCTACATCGTCGAGCCCATGGGGCCGCTCGAGGACGACCCGAACCTCACCGACAAGAAGTTCCCGGGCAACCCGACGAGGTCCTTCCGCACGCGGGCTCCGCTCCGGGTGATCGGCGAGATCATCGACTGGAAGGGCCACGCGCCCGAGCAGCTCCAGGCGATGAAGGACGGGCTCGCGCGGCTGGCTGCGCAGGGGGTCGAAGCGATCGAGGAATGATCCGGTACCCGAGGGAGGGAAACCATCGCGGCCCTGATCGGCACCCGCTCGGGCGTCCTCGTGACCGACCGCGGGTCCCAATTCGGCTTCTTTGCCAGGACGGGGTCGGTGCATCGGATACGGAGACAAGCTCCGCGACGATTTCTTCAGCGACCGGGGACCTGTGCGCTACCGAGCTCGGTGCCGACGCGGAGTCGATCGAGGTAGCTCCGGTACACGAAGGAGCGGTCGCGCTTCTTGCCGGTCGTCTCGACGAGAACGCCCGCGGCCACGAGCAGCTCGATCGCCCGCCCCGCGGTGGGCTTGGTCGTGTCCACGAGCTTCATCACCGATGCGACGGTCACGACTGGGTGGCGCGGCAGCAGCTCGAAGAGCCGCAGCGCAACGACCGACATCCCCTCGTGCGCGAGCACGCGTGCGCGATCCGCGGCCACGAGCGCAAACAAGTCCCGAGCGGAAGCAACCGCCTCGTCGGCGATCGTCGCGACCCCGTCGAGGAAGAAGTCGAGCCAGCCCTCCCAGTCGCCCTCGACCCGCACCGCGTTGAGGCGACGGTAGTAGTCGTCGCGATGCCGCTTGAAGAAGAGGCTGAGGTACAGGAGCGGCTTGGTCAGCAGCTTCCAGTGCTCGAGCAGCAGCGTCACGAGCAGGCGTCCGATGCGGCCGTTGCCGTCGAGGTACGGGTGGATGGTCTCGAACTGCACGTGCAGGAGCCCCGCGCGCACGAGCGGCGGCAGCGCGTCGCCTGCGTGCAGGTACTTCTCGAACGCGCCCAGCACCTCGCCGAGCGCATGCGGAGGTGGCGGCACGTACGCGGCGTTGCCGGGCCGGCTTCCTCCGATCCAGTTCTGGCTGCGACGCACCTCGCCGGGCAGCTTCTCGGCGCCGCGGACGCCGCGCATGAGGCGCGAGTGCGTCTCGCTCAACAGGCGCATCGAGAGCGGCAGGCCCTTCGGGTCGGCGAGCTGCGCGCGCGCATAGGCGAGCGCGTCGAGGTAGTTGCACACCTCCTCGACGTCGGCGTTGGGTGCGGCGCTCTGCTCCGCGCCCTTCTGGGCTTCGAATGTGAGCAGGTCGACGAGGGTCGCCTGTGTTCCCTCGATCTGCGACGAGAGCACGGCCTCCTTGCGGACGAACGCGTAGATGAACCAGTCGAGTGAGGGGACCATCTCCCCAGCCAGATCGAGGCGAACGAGGGCTTGCTCAGCCGCACGGAGGCGCTCGGCCAGGCCGGCGTCGACGACGATGGGCGGATCCGCGGGCGGCAGCGCGTGAGGGACGAAGGCCGCGACCTCCTCACCACCCACGGTTGTCCGCTCAAATCGTCCGGTGGTTCGTTTGGGCATGTCGGCTCCGCTGGCAACGCCCGCTTGACCAGTCGCCCAGGCTGGGAACGCCAGCGTTACTAGGGCAACACGCTAGGAACGTATACTTTACTAGCGACCCTGCTTAGTCAAGTCAGCGTTACTAGCGATGCCGACATCCTTCCCGGTGGCCACATCGACGCCGACCGCCTGCTGGTCTGGGTGCGCGACGGCAAGGGTGGAGTCGATCGCAGCGTCCCGCTCCCGCGACCGCTGCTGTCGTGCCTTCGCCGCTACTGGAAGCTTGAGCGCCCCGCCTGCTCGACGCCTCACCTCTTCGTCGCGGAGGGGCGCGAGGCCCCGCTCCACGAGACCACGCTCCAGAAGACCTTCAAGGCCGCGCGCCTCGACGCAGGCCTCGCCAAGGACGCGAGCATCCACACCCTGCGCCATAGCTACGCCACCCATCTTCTCGAAGCCGGCATCACCCTCAGGACCATCCAGCAGGTCCTCGGCCACAAGTCGCTGCGCACCACGGAGGTCTACATGCACGTGACGCAGCCAGGTACCGAGCGCCTCCAGGAGACCGTCGACCGCCTCATGGCGGGCTTGTGACCGGAGCGCAACGCCATGCTCCTGCTCGCCGACGTCGTGCGGCGGCACGAGCCGGCCTATCGCGAGCGCTTCGGCGCCGCGGTGTTGCCGAGCCACCCGCGCGCTCTCGACGACATTGCCCGTTGCCGCACGGCCGCTCTGGGCGGCCACCTCGCCGTCTGCAGCCACTGCGACCAAGAGCACATCCTCTTCCACTCCTGCAGGAACCGGGCGTGTCCCCGCTGCGGCCAGGACACGACCGCGCGCTGGCTCGTGCGCCAGCGCCGGCTGCTCCTGCCCGTGCCCTACTTCCACGTCGTTTTCACCCTCCCGGACGAGCTCCGCCGCTCGGTCCGCTCGCACCAGCGAGCCCTCGTCGGTGCCCTCTTCCGCGCAGCCTTCGAGGCCGTGGCTGCGCTCGCCCGCGACGACCATTTCCTCGGCGCCCAGATCGGCGCCCTCGCCGTCCTCCCACGTGGACGCGCACACTGGAGTGGCACCCCCACGTCCACATGCTCGTCCCCGCTGGGGGGCTGGCTCGGATGGCCGCACCTGGCGCCCGCTCCCGAGGAGAAAGCGGCGATTTCTCGCACCTGTCCGCGCCCTCGGCAAGCTCTTCCGCGGCCGGTTTCTCGCGCTCGCTCGGCGAGCCCTCCCGGGCGTGCCATTGCCTCCCATCCCCCGGGAGAAGCGCTGGGGTATCTGTCCGCCCAAGCCCGGGTAGACCTGGCCAGCGGCTGAGGTCGACTTCCGCCGTGCGGCGCGAGTAACGCGCCGACCGGAGGTGTCGCGATGTCGAAGAAGAGGAGCGCGTGGTCGAGCCACGCGCGATGGAGTGGACGACGGCGCGCGAAGCGCTGAACGCGCTGGCGTCGGCGCGCTCAGGCCGAGGCGTTCGCACGCCAACATGGCTTCAGCGGTCAGCGGTTGAGGCAATGGGCAAGCGGCTCGGAGTGCCGTTGCCGCGCCGCCAACGGGAGGAGCGTTCAACTGCACTGCTGCCGGTCTTCGTGCGGCAGGCGGAGGCGGTGCCGGTATCGATCGGGGACAGCGGCGCGCTCACGGTGCGTGTCGGGCGCGCGGTCGTGCAGGTGCGTGAGCCGGAGCAGATCGACGCGGTGTGGCTCGCGCTTCGTGAGCCAGGTTGGGAGGTGTCGCGCCGATCCTCCTGCCCAGCAGCGTTCGCGTGTACGTGGCGACGGCCGCCGCGAACCTGCGCAAGTCGTTCGAGGGCTCTCGAACGAGGTCCGCTGCGTGCTCGGTGACGACCCACTGTCGGGTCACGTGTTCCTGTTCCTCAACCGTCGAGGCTGCCAGGTGAAGATGCTGGTGTGGACCCGCGGGGGGCTTCACCATCGTGCACAAGCGTCTCGAGCGAGGACGGTTCACCTTCCCAGAACGAGTCCGCGCTGACGCAGTGCGCGTCGGATCGATGCTCACGAGCTGGCGATGCTGCTCGAGGGACTGGACCTGTCGTCGTCGCCCTCGGCGAGGCGCTGGGCCCCGCGGCGCAAGGCTTCCGAGATCGCGGCCTGACGCGCTCGAAAAAGGAGACGAGAACATCGCGCGTGGTCTTGACGAGATCACGCGCGATGGTTATGTGTACGGCGCGACGGCGCGCCAAAGCAAGACGATGCGCGGGCGCCCCGGCGACGTGGCCCGCGAGCTGCTCGACGGGGGCCACCATGCCGAGGTGCTCGCGTTGGTCGCAGAAGCTCGCCGCGAAGAACGAGGAGCTCGAGCGCATCATCGCGTCGCGCGCGTCCGGAATCGCTCGGAGGTCGTCCCCTCGGAGCAGCTCGCGCTGATCCTGGAGGAGCTGCGCACCACGGTGGTGGGTGCGAACGAGGCTGAGTCGGAGCAGAGCGCCGCGGACAAGAACCTCGACGCCGCCGCTGAGAAGAACGGCAAGCGGACCGAGACGACCAAGCCGCCGAAGCAGCCTGCGGTCCGCAGGCCTCCGCCGCCGGGACTGCGACGCGTCGACAACCCGATCGCTGTGCCCGACGACGAGCGCCAGTGCCCCAAGTGCGGCGCAAACCGAAGATCGTCGACCACGAGACGACCGAGGTGATCGACCTCGTCCCCGCAGAGGTCATCGTGCGTGTCGATCGGCGCGAGGTTGAGCGAGGCCTCGTGAGTTGAGGGCCGAGACACCCGTCGCGATCACGATGTTCGAGGGGACGCAGAAAAACCCCCTCCAGAAAACTTGTTCAAGTTCGTCCGAGGAGGCTCGCCTTGAGGTGTTCAGACAAAAGGCGGGTACATGTTCGATCAGGTCGAGCTGGATCGCGAGTTCTTCGCAGCCCTGGGGCGGGTGGACGCAAAGATCGCGGGGGCGGTGCGTGATGACGGATGCGGGAGGTGCGGCGGACGGCTCCACCGCGGGGACTACGCTCGGAAGCCGCGCGGAGCGCTGATCGCGGCGGCGGGCGAGGCGCTGGTCGTGCGGTTCAGCTTCTGCTGCGGTCGCGAGGGGTGCCGGCGCAGGACGACGCCCCCTTCGCTGCGGTTCCTCGGTCGACGGGTCTACCTCGAGGCCGCCGTGCTGGTGGCGAGCGTGATCGCGGCGATTCGCGGAGCAGGGCGCGGGACGGGGCGTGAGGTCGGGGTTCCGCCGCGCACGCTCGGACGGTGGCTCGGCTGGTGGCGAGGCGCGTTTCTCAAGACCGTCGAGTTCGTCACCCTGGCCGCCGCGCTCGGGTTGGGCACGACCGCGGCGCGCGAGGCGATGCCCGCGGCGCTGTGGGCCGCGTCGCCGGGGTCGGCGGCAGACGAGACCGTCGGCTGGATCGCGCGGCGGCTCGCTCCGCTGACCACGAGCGCGGTGGTTCGATCGTCGGTTCTGAGGGCCGTCCTGTGACTGCGCGGCTCGCGCAGAAGATGGCATAGCCGCGGTTTCGCTCGTCGCGCGTAGGGTCTCCCGGCGCGTGACGATTCGCACGTCGCCGCGGAGGTGACCGCTATGGGTCAGGACGACGGCGCGCCTATGCGCGTCCGATGGGCGCGGTTGCGCCTGCAGATCATTGGCACTTTGCTGGCCTCACCGCCCGAGGACGGCGAAGCTCGCCACGCGAATCGCCGAGCTCGCGGGACGCACGTGGAAGCACCCGACGATCGACGGCTCGGTGCAGTACTCGGCCAAGACCATCGAGCGTTGGTACTACACCGCTCGCGGCGAGCAGGATCCCTTCCGCGCGCTGGAGCGCAAGGTCCCCGCAGCACGCCGGCACCCACCCAGCGATCGGAGACGCCCTCGCGGAGGCGCTCCGCGCGCAGCATCGCGCTCATCCCCGGTGGAGCTACCAGCTCCACCACGACAACATCGTCGCGCTCGGGCGAGAGGACCCGCGGCTCGGCATCGTGCCCGCGTACGTGACCGTGCGTCGCTTCATGCAGGGCGACGGCCTGCTGCGCTTCCGGCGGAGGAAACGACGAGACGACGACGCGTTCGTCCCGCGCGAGATGCGCTCCTACGAGGTGATGCACGTCCACGGCCTCGGGCACGTCGACTTTCACGAGGGTCGCGTGCCGTACCCACCGCGGACGGCGTGATGACCAAGCCCAAGCTGCTCGGCATCATCGACGACCACTCGCGCCTCTGCTGTCACCTGCAATGGTACCTCGACGAGACCGCCGAGGCGCTCATTCACGGCTTCTGCCAGGCCCTGCAGAAGCGCGGCCTTCCACGCGCTCTGCTCACCGACAACGGCTCGGCGATGCTCGCCGCGGAGACGACCGAGGGGCTTGAGCGGCTCGGCATCACGCACCACACGACGCTCCCTGCGACGCCCGAGCAAAACGGCAAACAAGAGTCGTTCTGGGGCCAGATCGAGGGCCGCCTTCTGCCCATGCTCGAGGGCGAGCCCGCCCTGACCTCGACCTGCTCAACACCGCGACGCAAGCTTGGGTCGAGCAGGAGTACCACCGCGCCAAGCATCGCGAGATCGGCGAAGCCCCTCGACCGCTATATCCGCGCTCCCAGGTCGGTCGGCCCTGCCCCAGCTCGGACGCCTTGCGCCGAGCCTTCAAGACCGAGATCACCCGCAAGCAGCGACGCAGCGACGGCACGGTCACCGTCGAGGGCGTGCGCTTCGAGGTGCCCAGCGCCTATCGCACCCTCCTGTCGCTGCGGCTCCGCGTCGCGAGGTGGGATCTCTCCTGTGTCGACCTCGTCGACCCGCGCGATGGTCGGCACCTGGCCGTGTTGCTGCCGCTCGACAAGGCGCGCCGCGCCGAGCGCGTGAGGCTGCGCTCGCGCCCACGCCTCGCGACATCGGCCCGGCCGAGCCCGCCGGCATTGCGCCCCACCTGCGCGCGCTGATGGCCGAGTACGCCGCCACCGGCTTGCCGCCGGCCTTCATCCATCAAGACCCCTACCGGCGCGACGTCGACGACGCCGAGGAAGACCCGACATGAGCACGCTCCTCTCCCTCTACGGCCTCAAGTTCAATCCATTCCGCCCCGATGTGCCCATCGACGCGCTCTACACCTCGCCCCAGATCGACAGCTTCCACGACGCGTCGAGCTCGGCGTCGCCGACGGCGGCTTCGCCCTGATCACCGGCGAGCCCGGCACCGGAAAGAGCGTCGCCTTGCGCCTCCTCGCCGAGCGCCTTCGCGCCCTGCCCGATGTCCTCGTCGGCACGCTCGAGCATCCTCAGAGCCGCACCATGGACTTCTATAGAGAGCTCGGCGATCTCTTCGGTGTGCCCCTCGGGGCCCCATAACCGGTGGGCTGGCTTCAAGGCCCTCCGGAGCCGATGGGCCGAGCACATCACCTCGACCCGCTGTCGCCCCGTCCTGATCATCGACGAGGCCCAGGAGACCCTCTCGACCGTGTTCAGCGAGCTGCGCACCCTCGCGAGCAAGGACCTCGACTCCAGGCAGCTGCTCTGCGTCGTCTTCGCCGGTGACACCCGTCTGCCTGAGCGACTCCGCTCGCAGGATCTGCTCCCGCTTGGCTCCGCATCAGGCGACGCCTGCTGCTCGACTTCGCCTCGCGCGACGAGCTGCTGGCCTGCCTCGATCACTTGCTCGCGGCCGCTGGCAACCCATCCCTCATGACTACCGAGCTGAGGGCCACGCTCGCCGACCACGCCGCAGGCAACTTCCGGGTCATGATGAACCTCGCCGACGAGCTTCTCTCCGTCGCCGCCGACCGCGAGCTCGCCCGCCTCGACGAGAGGCTCTTCCTCGACGTCTTCACTCAGCAACCGAAGCCCAAGCCGGCCAAGAAGCGATGACCCCCGTGCGGCCATTGCTCCGCGCCGCCCCCGAGCTCGTCGTGGTCGACCTCGTCGACAACGCCCTCGCGGCGCTCGTGCTCGCCCTCACCCTCGAGCACCCATCGCTCCGAGTCACCCGACGACCCCTGGACCTCCGGTCCTCCGACTCTCCGCCGCGCACACCGCCTGGTCCGTGCTGCGCTTCGCCTTCGCCTCGACCTCGACGTCTACCGCCTCGCGGTCGACCGCGCCCTGCGCATCCACCACGTGCTGCCCCGCGACCCGTCCGATGGTCCTCCGTTTTGAGGTCCCTCGATCTACTCGATCGCGGCGCCCTCAAACTACGGGAGCACGCTCAAGGTCCTGGCGTGCGAACGCTGCGACGACGCACGCGTGCAGGCCCCCCTCGGCGACAAGGTGGTTGCTGGCGGCGCGTACGGCTCGCGGCTCGTCGCCGATCTCGTGGTGAACAAGTATTGGTACGGGCTGCCCCTCAACCGGCAGCGCGAGATGCTGACGCGCCTCGGGCTCGACATGCCGAGCTCGTCCATGGGCGACCAGATCCACTGGGCAACCGAGCTTCTCGAGCCCATTTACAGACACCTCATCGGCAAGGCGCTCACGTCGACCGTGCTCCACGTCGACGCGACCTCGCTGCCCGTGAAGGACAAGGACTCCCCGACCGGGCTCACCATCGGCTCGCTGTGGGGCTACGTCGGCGACGAGAGCGCGGTCGTGTTCCTCTACACGCGCTCGGGGCACAAGGTGGGTCAGGTCGAGAGCGAGATCGGCCCGGAGACCTTTCTTGCGGCTCGCACAGGCTTCGTCGTTGCGGATGCAGCGGCCGTTTTCGACGCGAGCTTCCAGCGCGAAGACCTCATCGAGGTCGGCTGCAACATGCATGGGCGCCGCTACTTCGTGAAGGCGCTCGACGCGGGCGACAAGCGAGCCGCGCACCCGATCGCAGCCTTTCGAGCCCTCTACGACGTCGAAGCGGACGCGCGAGCGCTCGATGACGACGCGCGGCTCGCGCTGCGACAGAGCCGCTCGCGTCCCATCTATGACGAGCTCGTCCGCTGGTGTCGAACGTACGAGCCCACCGAGCCGCCAAGCTCGCTCCTCGGCAAGGCGATCGGCTACCTCCTAAACCATCAGCTCGCGCTGACGCGCTTCCTCGACGATGGGCGTCTCCCCATCGACAACCGGCATCATCGAACGCCTCCATCGTCGCCCCGCCGTCGGTCGACGGAACTACCTCTTCGCCGGATCGCATGAGGGCGCGAAGCGAGCAGCCATTGCGTACTCGCTCTGCGCGACCTGCAACTTGCTCGAGATCGACCCCGTCGCCTACCTGGCCGACGTGCTCCCTGCGCTCGCCCGAGGCGTCGCCATCGCCGAGATCCGGGCCCTCACGCCCGCGTCGTGGAAGGACCGTAAACAAGCCTGACCAGGAGCGACCGGGCGACTACGTGACGCGGCGCCACGAATCTACCCGGGCTTGAGCGGACAGGTACCTTCGAGGCGCTCCGATTGGATGGCCAACGAGGATCGGGAAGAAGCCCAGTGGCACGGCAACCCCTGAAGATCTGGTCACGGAGCTTGGCCGACGTGTTTCGCTCTGCCTGGTAGTCGTCCGCGCGCGATTCCACACGAGGAGCTTTTGCCCGGAACGACGCCTAACCACGTCGATGCGAACGACTGCGCCGTCTCAGAGACACCTTGGATCCATCGATCTCGAAGCAGCTTGGCTGCGCCCGTCGTGAACTTCCCCCCGTCGAGCGGACAGGTTGACTATGCCGCCATCGCGGCGATGTGTCTCTTGAGTTCGAACTCGATGGGGCTCTCGTAATCGATGAACGAGTGCCGGCGCTTGGGTGTCAGCGGGCATCGAGAAGCGCGGGAATCTGAGCCGGCCGAGCTGACGGCGTAGTTGGCCCCGCTGACGGGCGGGGCCGACGATCGCGGCAAGCCCACCAAAAAGTAGGGGCCCGGAGTCACTACCTCCGAGCCCCGGGTCGCCGCGAGTGGACGCGTTCGACGTGAGCGTTGTCGCACGAGTTCCTCGCGGTGGCCGAATTCCCGGCGGGCACTCGCCAGTGGACGATCTCCGACAGATCCAGTGCGTCGTCGACGCTTGCCGGCGCCTCTTTCACCTCTGCCGAGACTGCGACCGGGGACACATCTACTGCGTCGATGGTCGCCATGACGACGAGCGCCTCGCCCGTCGCCGCGCGCTCAAGCGCGTCCACTGGCGAAGCCAGGGGCGAAGGTGAAGACCTCGAAGCGCACGAGCAGATGGCGGGCGCGTCGACGACAAATAGAAACGGACATACGTCGCCGAGAAGTTGCCCTCGCGTCGATCGTCTCCGCCGCGGAGCGCTCCGCCGTCGCCGTGACGGTCGAGTCGCCACGCGAGGAGATCACCAATGGATTCGATCTGGATGGGAATCGCGCCGGGCTCGCTGACGACGCGCGTCGTCGCGATGGCGGGACCGGGCGAAACGATACTGAAGGCCCAGCTTGCGACGGAGCCCAAGCACCCCCGCGCGCTCGCGACGCTGCTCGAGGCGATTGCGCTTTGGCAGGGGCAGCCGGTCCGCGCTGCGCTCTGTGCCGACGCGTGGGGACTTTCGTGCGACTCCAACCTCTGTCGCGAGGCGTTCCTGGACCACGGCGGCGCTCTCTACAGCGTCGCCTGGGTCCACGCCGGCGCGCACCGCCGCCGACGGCCTCGCCTCGACGGCCTCGGTAGCTTTCGCGATCTCGAGCGACTCGTCATCTCGGAGGTGGCCCGATGATCCCGGACGAGCAGCGTGGCCGCATTCGGCGACTCTTCTTCGCGGAGCACTGGAAGGTGGGCACGATCGCCACCGAGCTCGGCGTTCATCACGACACGGTGGAGCTCGCCATCGAGCCCCGCAGGTTCGTCAATCGCGGGCTCTGCAGCAGCGCCACTTTGCTCGACGCGTACCTCCCGTTCGTCGCCCAGACCCTGGAGCAGTATCCGCGCCTGCGCGCAACCCGCCTGTTCGAGATGATCCGGGACCGCGGCTACAAGGGCAGCGTCTACGCCGTCCGTCGTCATGCGGCGAGTCCGACCCGCCCATCATGAGGCGTTTTCCGCCTGACCGTGCTGCCCGGAGAGCAGGCCCAGGTCGACTGGGGCTCGTTCGGGAAGATTCGTGTCGGGCAGGGCGAGCGCGCGCTGTCGTGCTTCGTGATGGTGCTCGCCTCGTCGCGCGCTACGTTCGCGCGCTTTACGCTCGACCAGACCCTCGAGAGCTTCGTTCGCTGCCACGTGGAGGCGTTCCAGCGGTTCGGCGGCGTTCCCAGGGCCGTGCTCTACGACAACCTGAAGAGCGTCGTCATCGAGCGACAGGGCGACCTCATCCGCTTCCATCCACGCATCCTCGAGCTCGCGGGCCACTATCACTTCGCTCCCACCCCCGTCGGCATCCGCGCGGCAACGAAAAGGGCCGCGTCGAGCGCGCCATCCGCTACGTCCGCGACGCCTTCTTCGCGGCGCGCTCGTTCTCGTCCCTTGCGGATCTCAATCAGCAGCTCGACGCCTGGATCGATCGCGTCGTCCACGGTCGTCGCGTTCCCGGAGACGCCGCCCGCACCGTCGCCGAGTCCCTCGCCGACGAGCAGCAGAGCCTCCTGCCGCTGCCCGAGCATGCGTTCGACCCGTGCCACGTGCAGTCCGTCGCCTCGGGCAAGACGCCCTACGTTCGCTTCGACCGCAACGATTACTCCATCCCGCACACGCTCGTCAGGAAACCACTCACGCTCGTGGCCTCGGAAACGACCATCCGCGTGCTCGATGGTGACAAGGAGATTGCGCGGCACCAGCGCTCCTGGGACACCCGGCGCCAGATCGAAGATCAGGCTCACCTCTCCGCGCTTGCCCGCGAGAAGCGCAAGCGCGCGACCACCGCGGTCGCAACCGCCTCGTCGCGGGCTGCCCCAGCGCCCACGCCTTCCTCGGACAGATCGCACTCACGGCGGTCATCTCGGCGGCACCACCACCCGGCTTCTCCACCTGCTCGACACCTATGGCGCCACCGATCTCGATGCCGCGATCGCCGAGGCCCATCGCCGCGACGCGTTCGCGGCGCAATCCGTCGCCCACATCCTCGATCAGCGCGCACGCGCCGCGGCGCCCCGGCTCCCATCGAGGTCGTGCTCCCCGACGACCCACGCGTCCGCGATCTCGTCGTCACTCCGCACGCGCTCCATCGCTACGATCACCTCGCCGCCGAATCCCTCGATTCAGCGCCGGAGGACGACCAATGAGCAGCCTGAAGGCGCGGCTCCACGCCCTCGGCCTGCTTGCCACCGCAGCCGAGCTCGATGATCTGGTCGCGCTGGCGACCAAGAAGCGATGGGGCCCGCAGCAACTCCTTCAGCACGTGGTCGACGTCGAGGAGAAGGACCGCGCCCGACGCGGGCTCGATCGGCGTCGCGCACGCAGCCGCCTCGAGCGATTCAAGCCCATGGCCGACTTCGACTGGAACTGGCCCACGAAGATCGAGCGACCGCTCGTCGAGTCCGTCGTGCGCCTCGACTTCCTCGAGTCTGCTCGCAACGTCGTGCTCGTCGCGCCGCAGGGGCTCGGCAAGACCATGATCGCCCAGAACATCGCGCACCAGGCCATCCTCGCGGGACACGGCGTGCTCTTCCTGTCGGCCGCGCAGCTCTTGCTCGACCTCGCCGCACAAGAGTCGGCGCGCGCCCTCGATCGCCGTCTTCGCTACTACGCGAAGATCGGCCTGCTCATCATCGACGAGATCGGCTTTCTCGCCTTCGACAACCGAAACGCAGACCTCCTCTTCCAGGTCGTCAGCCGACGCTACGAGAAGAAGAGCCTCGTCCTCACGACCAATCTCGCGTTCCGCGACTGGCCCACCATCTTTCCGAACGCGACCTGCGCCACCGCCCTCATCGACCGCGTCGTCCACCACGCCGACGTCATCCCAATCGAGGGCGAGCTGGAGGGCTCGCGAGGCCGAGCAGTCCGCCAAGGGACCGCCGAGCCAAGAAGAAGAAGTCCGAGGTGCACACAGAGACCTGAACCTCCCCAACTCACCTTCACGCAGCCCGACGCGACCTCCGTTGCCCGGGCTGTTCACATTTCCGCGCTTTCAGACGCTCGCCAACACTTGGGGTTGTAGTAGCCGTCCAGGTATTCGCCGATAGCGTGCGTCGCGAGGTCGTGATCAGCCGGGACGCGGTCGCCGAGCGCCTCGGTCTTGAGCGTGGCGAAGAAGCTCTCCGCGACGGCGTTATCCCAGCAGTCGCCTTTTCGGCTCATGCTCGCGACGGCCCCTGCGCGGTCGAGAGCACGTCGGTAGTCGGCGCTCGCGTACGGGCTGCCGCGGTCCGAGTGGTGCACGAGACCGGGCGGGGGCCTCCGGGCGGTGAGGGCCGCGCGCAGCGCGTCGAGCGCGAGGTCGCGGTCGTTGTTCGCGCTCGTTGCCCAGCCGACGACTCTCCGGGAGTAGAGGTCGAGGATAGCGGCGACGAAGAGCCAGCCCGCCAGCGTCCAGACGGCGGTGACGTCCGTGACCCACGCCTCGTTCGGGCCGCTCGCCGTGAAGTCGCGCGCGAGCAGGTTCGGCGCGATGGGGTCTTCGTGCTTCGAGTCGGTCGTGGCGCGGAAGCGCTTCTTCCGGCGAGCAACGAGGCCGTTTTCGCGCATGAGCCGTGCGACCGTCTTCTCGCTGACCGCGTCGCCTCGGTGCCGAAGCTCACGGCACACGCGCGGACTGCCGTACCGACCCTGGTGCTCGGCGAACACGGCTCGCGTCTTCGCTGCGAGGCTGGAGTCGCGACGGACGCGCTCGGTCTCGGGCTCGGCGACGAAGTCGTAGAAGCCGCTGCGCGAAACGGCGAGCACGCGGCAGAGTGCGGCCACGGGGAAGGCCACCTGCTTCTCCGCGATGAACGCGTACTTCACGCGTTCTCCTTGGCGAAGAAGGTGGCCGCAGCTTTTAGGATTTCGCGCTCCTGTCGCAGCTGCTTGTTCTCCCGTCGCAGTCGGGCGAGCTCCTGTCGCTCCTCCGTCGTCAGCACGTCCTGCCGTTCACCGCTGTCGGCCTCCGCTCGCCGAACCCACTCGCGAAGCGCGGTCTCGGTCAGGTCGAGCTCCTCCGCCACCTGGCCGACGGTCTTGCCGCTCTTGACGAGCCGGACCGCGTCCGCCTTGAACTCCGGCGTGAACGCCCGGCGCGCCCGGCGCCCTTGCTGCTGTTGCTTCTTCTTCATCCGAACACTCCCGCGCATTCTCGCGCTATCCGAGGTGTCCGTCAGCAGGGGGGAGGTTCATCGGATCGCTCTTGAAGCGGTCGGCGATAATATACGTAGCTTTCGTTGCGTTGCCCTTGCCGAAGTGCGCGCGATCGGGGCCACAATGCTGCAGGAACGATTCAGCGTGCCTGCGCGCTGCCTCGCTCCCCTTGACCGCGCGCCAGCGAGAGTGCTCATCGAGGATTAGCGCTGCGCCAACGTGGAATGCCTCTCCGAACGATTGTGCGTTGCAGTCGAGGTCTGTCATCGGGTCTGTCCAACGACCACGCGCTGAGCAGCGGCCGTCTTCGGCCGTCTGCTCCAGCGCGCCGTTGAACGAAACCGCGCCAAGCGCGGTAGCTGCGAGCGCCCAGGCGCGCCCTCCGTCACGGATGGCTCCGCAATGGTAACCCGGCTCGGGGACCGTAGTCACCTGCCTTCGCCTCCTGCGATCCTCGTTCCTCCGCGGTGACGCGGTGTCGCCGCGGTTTCCTGGAGGACACCATGGTGACGTTGCAGACCTGGCGCGAGAGGATGAGCGAGGACATGCGGCTGCGCGACTTCCGGCCTCGCACGCAGGAGGGGTACCTCGCTGCAACGAGGCAATTCGTCGACTGGACCAATAAGGACCCTGGCGACTTCGCGGAGGAGGACGTGCGCCGCTACTTCCTCTACCTCCGAGAGACCAAGAAGCTCGCGCCCTCGAGCATCAACATCGTGGTTCACGCTCTGCGGTTCTTCCTCGTCCACACGCTGCAGCGCGACTGGGCTATCCTCGACCTCCTGCGCGTCAACAAGCCGCGCACGCTTCCAGTGGTGCTCAGCACCCGGGAGACACGGGCCGTTCTCGGCGCCGTCCGCCACCCGGTGCGACGTTGCCCTCACCACGATCTACGCCCTGGGACTGCGTCTCAACGAGGGCCTTGCCCTCGAGACCGGCCACATCGACGCCGACCGCCTGCTGGTCTGGGTGCGCGACGGCAAGGGTGGGGTCGATCGCGGCGTCCGCTCCCGCGACCGCTGCTGTCGTGCCTTCGCCGCTACTGGAAGCTTGAGCGCCCCCGCCTGCTCGACGCCTCACCTCTTCGTCGCGGGAGGGCGCGCGGCCCCGCTCCACGAGACCACGCTCCAGAAGACCTTCAAGGCCGCGCCTCGACGCAGGCCTCGCCAAGGACGCGAGCATCCACACCCTGCGCCATAGCTACGCCACCCATCTTCTCGAAGCCGGCATCACCCTCAGGACCATCCAGCAGGTCCTCGGCCACAAGTCGCTGCGCACCACGGAGGTCTACATGCACGTGACGCAGCCAGGTACCGAGCGCCTCCAGGAGACCGTCGACCGCCTCATGGCGGGCTTGTGACCGGAGCGCCCCGCCATGCTCCTGCTCGCCGACGTCGTGCGGCGGCACGGGCCGGCCTATCGCGAGCGCTTCGGCGCCGCGGTCTTGCCGAGCCACGCGCGCGCTCTCGACGACATCGCCCGTTGCCGCACGGCCGCTCTGGGCGGCCACCTCGCCGTCTGCAGCCACTGCGACCAGAGCACATCCTCTTCCACTCCTGCAGGAACCGGGCGTGTCCCCGCTGCGGCCAGGACACGACCGCGCGCTGGCTCGCGCGCCAGCGCCGGCTTCTCCTGCCCGTGCCCTACTTCCACGTCGTTTTCACCCTCCCGGACGAGCTCCGCCGCTCGGTCCGCTCGCACCAGCGAGCCCTCGTCGGTGCCCTCTTCCGCGCAGCCTTCGAGGCCGTGGCTGCGCTCGCCCGCGACGACCATTTCCTCGGCGCCCCAGATCGGCGCCCTCGCCGTCCTCCACACGTGGACGCGCACACTGGAGTGGCACCCCACGTCCACATGCTCGTCCCCGCTGGGGGCTGGCTCCGGATGGCCGCACCTGGCGCCCGCTCCCGAGGAGAAAGCGGCGATTTCTCGCACCTGTCCGCGCCCTCGGCAAGCTCTTCCGCGGCCGGTTTTCGCGCTCGCTCGGCGAGCCCTCCCGGGCGTGCCATTGCCTCCCATCCCCTGGGAGAAGCGCTGGGTCGTCTTCGCCAAGCCCGTGGCTCATGGCGCCGAGAAGGTCCTCGAATACCTCGGCCGCTACGTGCACCGCACCGCCATGTCCGATCGCGCGCTGCTCGCGATGGACGACCGCTCCGTAACCTTGCGGTACCGAGATAGCCGCGATCGACGGCACAAGGTCCTCACTCTGCCCGCCGACGAGATGCTGCGGCGATTCCTGCAGCACGTCCCGCCCAGGGCATGCACCGTGTCCGCGCCTTCGGGCTCCTCCATCCTGCCCAACGCCAAACCCTGCGGCGACTCCAGCTGCTCTTGGCGCCACGTCGACCGGGCGACCAAGAGCCCGCCAGCGACCCGCCCCGCCTCGGGCCCGGACCAAGTGCGCCCATTGCGGTCAACCAGGGCTCACGCTCGTGCTTCGCTTCGAGCCCGACTTGGCGATGAGCGCGCAGCTCCCCACGACCCTGGGGTCCCAGGCCCGCGCGCTCCGCCTCGGGCGCCACCCGTGCCCGCCGTTCCCTGAGTCGACGGTCGAAGCGGCACGCGAACGCACGTCCAAGACGCGCCGGGGAGCCCGCGCCCGCGGACTCACGACTCGCCCCATTACCGCCACGCACCACCATTGAATCACGTCCTCCGGGCCTCACCGCTCCCGGCTCGCCCGCTCGAGCGCTCACGACCCCCAACGAACGCCCGCCCCACGCTTCCCTTCCCCATCTACCTGAACCCACCTCGCTCGGGCTTGTTCAACAGGCGCTTTAGCGCCGGAATACGCGCGCCTCGCTCCGCGACGCGCGCTGCGTCGCCGCCAAACCCCTATTTCGTTAGGCAGCTCCGGGAAGTGCGGACGCTGCGATCCGGTAGGGTTGTGTCGCGACGATGCTCGGCTTCTTGGCGTCGGGCGCGGACACGACCTCCGCCAGCTTGGTGCCATCAAGCGACCACGCAGCAAGCGTCCTCAGGGCGAAAGATTGAATCGGCCCCAAGTCGCCCTCGCCGGACTCCCAGCGGGTGACCGTCCCTCGGATGATGTCGAGGCGCTCGGCCAGCTGGGCCTGCGTCATGCCGATGGTCTCACGAAGAAAGCGGGCCTCGCGAGGCGCCAGGCAGGTCCGGTTCTTCACGATGAACAAGGCCAGGTCGCGACGGGCCGCCTCGATCACGTCGCCCTCCAGCACGACATGACCGCAGTCTGAGCAGGTCCGCGCCACGGCACGATCGAGCAAGACCACATCGAGACCGAACAGCGGACCGATGTTGTGGTCCTTCGTCTTGCCGCGGCGGAGGGTGCCAGTGGGACAGTTCGAGCAACGAATCATGGCGACCTCTTAGAAGACGGTGATGATGAGCAGGCGGTTGCCCAGATGGTCGACAAACGTCTCGACCCCAACCGAGGTCGAGACCCCCTCATCGTCTGGGCCGGTGATGCGCCAAGAAGTGCCGTTGGTGAGCAACGGTCGGTCCGGCACGTACTCGGAGCAAGCCGTCGCGTTCTTGATTGCGAACCAGATCGAGCGGTCCGTCATTCGACGCTGAGACAGACGGAGGTAGACGTGCGAGTCGAGCAGGTATCGCCGAGGCGTGCTCGTCATGGCGGCCTGGGCCCAGGCTAGAGCTTCCTCGGGGGTCTTCGGCGCCCCAGGCGGCATGATGTAGCATCATGCTACATGCTCGGCCGATGTGCAAGCGGCGTCTTCGGCCGCACCGCTGAGTGATTGCGACTCGCGAGGCGGTATGGGTCGAGATCCTACCCGAGGGCCGTGCGACCAGGACCCGCCTGGAGAGGCGACGCCTCCCCAGGGTCAAGCTCTCGCGTCTGCCTAACGTACCCTCGTTAAGCTGGAAAGGCCGAACGAGACGTCCCATCGTAGCAGGGCGCACGGGAAGTGGCGAGCCGAGGGTGTGGACTGCGCTCGGATCATGCGGCCTCAACGCGTGCGGTGTAGCAACGTGAGAGATGGTGCTGAGCGACAACTACACCTCCCCAGCGACGACAACTACATCGCCCCATCCTTGGAGGCATGACTCGTCGGCCGGGCGCCGGCCCTCCACAGGATGGAGAGGCAGGCAGCTTGCGACCGGTGAGCGACGCTCAAGCGAGGAAACTGATGGAGGAGATGAGCAAGCACGGCCGAATCGGCGACGCCGCGATGAAGGCCGGGATGGATCGGAAGACGGCGCGCAGGTATGTGCAGGCTGGGAAGCTACCTTCGGAGATGGTGGCGCCCTGGGCCTGGAGGACGCGCGAGGACCCGTTTGCGGAGGACTGGGCTGAGGTCGTCGCGCTTCTTGAGGCGACGCCCGAGCTCGAGGCGAAGACCATCTTCGAGGTGCTCGAGGAGCGCCACCCCGGGCGCTACGAGGCCGGGCAACTTCGGACGCTGCAGCGGCACGTGCGCCAATGGCGCGCGGAGCACGGGCCGGACCGCGAGGTCGTGCTCGCGCAGCAACACCGTCCTGGCGAGGCGAGCCAGGTGGACTTCACGTGGGCGACGTCGCTCGGCGTCACCATCATGGGCGCGCTGTTCGTTCACATGCTGTGCGTTTTCACGCTGCCGTTCTCGAATTGGCAGTGGGCGTCGGTCTGCCTGAGCGAGTCGCTGTCCGCGCTTCGGCGCGGCGTGCAAGCGGCCCTGTTTCAGCTCGGCCGCGTGCCGGCCTTCAACCAGACCGACAACTCGACCGCGGCGACGCACCGCATTCCGGATGGCAAGAGCGTGGAGGCGGACGGCGGGAAGCGGCCGTTCAACGAGGAGTACCTCGCGCTGATGCGGCACTTCGGGATGACCGCAGGACGACAGCCATCGGCGCAAAGGAGCAGAATGGAGATGTCGAGGCGAGCAACGGGGCCATCAAGCGTCGACTCGAGCAAGCGCTGCTCGTTCGAGGCCATCGCGACTTCGAGAGCGTCAGCGCTTGGGAGGAATTCGTGCAGCTCACGCTGCGCAAGGCCAACGAGCGCCGCGGACGCCGTGTCGCCGATGAGCTCGCGGCGATGCGGCCTCTCGTCGTCGCGAGGCTGGCGGAGTTCACCGAGGAGGACGTGACCGTCTCCGAGTGGAGCACCATCCGCATCAGACACAACTCGTACTCGGTGCCCTCTCGACTCATCGAGCAGACGGTGCGCGTTCGACTGTTCGAGGACCGCATCGAGGTCTGGTTCGCGGACAAGCTGCAGCTCAGCTGCGAGCGTCTGCGTGGCCGAAACCAGCGCCGCGTTGACTACCGACACATCATTTGGTCGCTGATTGAAAGCCCGGCGGCTTCGCGCGGTACGTCTACCGCGACGGATGTTCCCGTCGCTGGTGTTCCGCCGCGCGTACGACGCAATTCAAACTCCGCACCATGGAACAAAGGGTGACCTCGAGTATCTGCGGATCCTCCATCTCGCAGCGAGCACCGTAGAGGCCGACGTCGCAGCGGCGCTCGAGCTTCTCCTCGCGGAGAGCGCAGCGGTCTCGAGCGACGCCGTGAGGGCGATTGTGTCGACGGCAAGGAGACCCGAGATTCCAGCCCTTTCGCGACCCGACCCCGACGTCGACGAGTACGACTCGCTGCTCGGCGACGGCGTGCTCGAGGAGACCCACCAGCTTCGTGAGGTCGGCACGTGACGACGACGACGACTACGGCGCCGCCGCCTCCCACTCCCTGCCGAGTCGCTGGCGATTCTGCTTCGCTCGCTCAAGCTGCCGACGTTTGCGCGCGTGGCAGCCGACGTGGCGCAGAAGGCAGAGCGAGAGGCATGGTCCTTCGGACAGTACCTTCACCATCTCGCCGAGCTCGAGGTCGAGGAGCGTCGGCGCCGCCGCATCGAGCGCTACCTTCGGGACTCGGACTTGCCGGCCGAAAAGACGCTCGCGACCCTCGAGCGTCAGAAGCTCCCGGCGAAGGTACAGAAGCAGCTGCCCACCCTGTGTGAGGGGGGTTTGTCGACCGTGGCGACAACCTCCTCGCGTTCGGTCTGCCCGGGCGCGGCAAGTCGCACCTCGTCTGCGCCATCGGTCACGAGCTGGTCAGGCGCGGTCGCCGCGTGCTGTTCACCCTGACGTACGCGCTCGTGCAGCGCCTGCTCGCGGCGAAGCGTGACCTTCGACTCGAAGGAGCTCGCGACCCTGGACGGCTTCGACGCCCTCCTGCTCGACGACATCGGCTACGTCCAGCAGAACCGCGAGGAGATGGAGGTCCTCTTCACGTTCCTCTCCGAGCGCTACGAGCGCAAGACCGTCATCATCACGAGCAACCTCGTCTTCAGCGAGTGGGACCGCATCTTCAGGACCCGATGACGACGGCGGCGGCCATCGACAGGCTCGTGCACCACCCGTGATCATCGAGATGACCGGGCCGAGCATCCGCAACGAGGCCGCAAAAGCGAGGAGACCCGCGGAGGACAACTACGTCCGCGTCCACGACACCGATGAAGGACGAACGATCCGAGCAGCCGGAGGACCGAGCATGAGAGTTGTGCGCCACCGCGGAAACGCCGACACGAGCTCGTCAGGTCGTCGCGCTCGGTCGTCGTCTCGGGGGGGCGCTAAAGCCCGAGCGGGCATGCCGCGAGAGCGCGGTGAAGCGTTGGGATCAGATTCAGATCATGGAGGCGATGAACGAGAAACGACGACGACAACTACCCCCGAGTCAAGGACGAACACGATGGGGAGATGTAATTGACGTCAATGGGTGGATGTAATTGACGCCGGCCAAGATGGCGCCAGAAGGCCTGAAAGCGACCACTCTGGTGGACCGCACGCAGCGTGAGTACGCCGCGCAGGGCGGGCTCTCGCCAGCGCTGCCCGGAGCGCTTCGCGCGGAGGGCGATGACGGTCTTCGCCGCGCTCTCCGTGACGCCGCTGCCGACCGGAAGGTGAGCGAGCCGGAGGGTGACGTAGCGCATTCGGTCTTTGTTGCGCCGGATGTAACCGAGATGCTCCCAGAGCTTCGTTTGGGCCCCGGATTCGGTGAGCCTCGGGTACGCCTTGAGAAGGAAGGTCTCGATCGAGTCGATGGTCGAATCGCGAGAGTCGAATCGTTCCTTCCATTCGTCCAGGGTGCGTCTACGCACCTCAGGCGCGGGCTCGATGAGCGCGAGTGCTTCCGCCAGCCGCTCCATGAGGTGGTATCGGTCGATCCCCTCCTCCCACGACCCGATCCCCCCTTCCTCCTTGAGCTTCGCGAGCCCTTCGCGGGTGCGATTCCACATCTCCGGCGCACCGTCCTGGACGATACCGACTCCGAGAGTGGGCGTTCGACGGAGCGCGGCCCGGCAATCCGCGGTCATGCTGTCAACGAGCGCGGTCGGGTCGTCGCACGCGGGAGACGCGTAGCGAATCGTCCTGATCGCCTCGCCGTTCTCGTCGACGAAGCTGACGGTCCCCACATATGCCATCCGCCAGTTCACGTCGAATGGCGCGGGCGGCCGACGTTTGAGGGGCTTGCGCCGCGTGGTCGCCTTTGGCGGCGCGTTCGCGGCCCGGGACTCGACCATGGCCGTGCTCGTTCGGTCGAGACCGATGGCGATCGCGACCGCACCGGCCGGCGGCGCCTCTGCCCGTCGCAGTGCTCGCTCGATACGCGCCTGACTCGCCACCGCTGTCGAGCTCGTTCGGCGGGCGATCCGCTCCAGCGTCGTGCGCGAAGGCGGATTGCGCTGAGCCGCGGCAAAAAGCTCGAGATGCTGGCGCATGTCGTGGAGCGCGTACCCGTGGGCGATGCTGAGAGCGAGCGCGGGCGTCGCATGCTCCACGAGGCCAGTCTCCAGCTCGAGCGGTACGACAGTCGGACCGTTACGCACTCCCACCTTCCGGTACGTCGCCCGGGAGATCGCCATCGGCCCGACGAGTCCGTGGTAGGTCACCGTCGCGTCCTCGTGGCGACGATACAAGACCCCGTCGACGCGCACATCGTCCCCGTAGCCCGCGCTGAGCTCGCGAAGGTCGTCTTCGAGCGCACACCTCACGAGTTCGTTCCCGATCTCGAGAGCGGCACGTTCCCGGTCCGCGAACCCCGAGGGCGGCAGGACGTGCCGCAGCGTCGCGACCACCTCGTTCACGAGGCTCCGCACTTCGGGCTTGGCGAGAATCGAACCTGCGTGCATCTTCTCCATCGGGGAACCTCCGTCGGGGTTGGCTTCGCAACCGCTTCGACGAGGAACCCCGTTACAAATTCAGCTCCGAGGGCGATCCCCACCCCGAGCCGAAGGCTCGCCACCCCGCGCGGATCGAGACGCTCCACCGTGCGATGACTGGCCTTTGTCGGCCTCAACGAGCTGTTGGGCAGCTCCTCTTCATGTTGGAGGGTTCGACGGGCGTTTACGTCGGGACCGAGCGACCGGAGCGGTCGGAGCGTCAAATCGCCCGAGGAGCAGTTCTGCCAGCTCAAGCATCGTGCCCTGAAGAGGAGCGCTGCTGTAGAGGAAGTTCGGACTGAGCCCAAAGAGAAGCAGGCAATGATCAAGCGCGAACTCGCGATGGATGGGGCCGGCGGCTGCAATGAACATGAGCTTCGGGCCCAGAGCGAGAGTAACGTGCTGCTCATCTCGGGCGACACCATCGACGTGGCAGACAATAGGACAGTCTGAGGTAACCAGGTTGGGCGTCTTCGGGGAGACGAGCCGCCACTCGAGCGCCTTGATCTGCGCGAGCCTCGCAGGGTTATCCACTTCGGACTTCATCTGAGGGTGCAGATCTGATCCTGACGCCGTCCGTCGGAGTTTTCGGCCACGCGGGAATTTGTGGCGAACCACTGATGTTTCCAGCGCATGACACAGACCGCGACCAAGCCCGCCCCGTTCCCCAGGCACCAGCGTGAGGCCGGGCCAAAGTCGTTGCGGCTGATTCGGCGCATCCTCGACGATGCCGGAGTGCGACGCCGGGGCCCCAAGGAGACGTTCGAAGCGTTCGAGGCGCGCCTTCACCAAAGCCCGCATGAAGTCGAGCGCGAGCTGCTCGCCGAAGACCTCGGGCGCGCCGACGTCGACGCGGAGGCCATCTTCGTGCACGGAAGCACGTTGCGTCGCGTCGTTCGCTCGGAGCAGACGTACATGACTGCTGCGGACCCGTGTCGGTGATGCGCACGCTACAGGACCGGTCCGACCCTGCTGAGCGGTCGGTCGTGCCGATGG
Organism: Polyangiaceae bacterium; assembly: GCA_016719945.1. Lineage (GTDB taxonomy): Bacteria > Myxococcota_A > Polyangia > Polyangiales > Polyangiaceae > Xiheicaenibacterium. The sequence goes on from JADJYE010000043.1 coordinate 47,480, forward strand.
ATCTCCAAGGTCGGCATCGTCGGCGGATTCTGGACGCCTCACGCAGCCAGCCAGGCCGCCTGGGTCGTGGCGCAGATGACGCCCAAGACGGGCGGAGGACCTGTTTCGACGGATGGGTAACATGTCCCCGTCGAAGTCGACGCTCGACCGGCTCCCGAAGGAGCTGGCTGAGCGCGTGAACGATGACCGGGCGAGCTTCGAGGCCGAGCTGCGCGACGCGATGATCGTGCCGGAGCACGCCACGACGGTGATGGTGAGCCTCGACGGTGTCTTGGCGCCCATGAACGATGGCGGCGCGGTTGAGAAGAAGGCGAAGACCGCCGCGCGCGGCCAGATCACCAAGGGCCCGGCTGGCTACCGCGAGGTGGGCTGCGCGACGCTGTCCTTCTACGACCAAGACGGCGATTGCCTCGCCGCCGTGCGAATGGCCCGCATGCCGGAGCCGCACAAGGCAAGCCTGAAGAAGTCGCTGCTCGCGGAACTGAAGTGCGCGCTCGACCAGCGTCGGACCTGCGGGTCGTCAAAGCCGCCGACGGTGCCATCGATAACTGGACGTTCTTGCACAACGAAGTTCCCGATGGAGTCGAGGTCGTGGACTTCTTCCACGCGGCCGAGCATCTGAACGACGCCATTGCAGCCGCCTACGGCGTCGGCACGGTGGAGAGCCGGCGCAAGTTCGCGGACCTGCGCCACGTGCTGCTCGAAGACCCGGATCGGCGGACGAAGGTCATTCGGACGCTGACCTATTTGAGGAACAAGCGACCCGGCAACACGGACGTCGCCAAGAACTGGCCTACTTCCGCAAGCGCCGCGACCGCATGCGATACGCCGAGTTGCGCGAGCAGGGTTTGCCGATCGGCACCGGCGTCACGGAGGCTGCATGCAAGACGCTCGTCACCCAGCGGATGAAGCAGAGCGGAATGCGCTGGGGCAAGGAGGGCGGCCAGGCCATCCTCAACCTGAGGGGCTGGGTGCAGAGCGAACGCTTCGATCATGCCTGGGCGATGCTCGCTGCAGCGTACCGAACGGAGGTCACGCTCCTGAATAACGTCGTCCCGCTACGAGCGGCGCCGCTATGAAAAGTGCCGAGCATCGACGTCACGATGAGACCCGCACCGTCATCTGACTTCGCGCAAGGTTGTGGGCGCTGGCATTGCGATCCACCATTCGGCGAAACGAGGACCAGTTCTTCCAGGAGTCGCGCGCGAAGAGCCGCCTGTCAGAAAACCGCTGTTCCATGATGCGGATGGCCTCGTCCACGGCCGATGCGCTGGGAGCCTTTTGCTGCGTGAGCCACTTTGGGTTGCGTGCCACTAAGGACGTGAGAAAGCGCGCCCAGGCCCGCCGCCTGGTGGGAGCTAGGGGCTTCGCCTGAAGGGGTGGGGATCGCCCTCGGAGCTGAATTTGTAACGGGGTTCCCTCGTCGAAGCGGTTGCGAAGCCAACCCCGACGGAGGTTCCCCGATGGAGAAGATGCACGCAGGTTCGATTCTCGCCAAGCCCGAAGTGCGGAGCCTCGTGAACGAGGTGGTCGCGACGCTGCGGCACGTCCTGCCGCCCTCGGGGTTCGCGGACCGGGAACGTGCCGCTCTCGGGATCGGGAACGAACTCGTGAGGTGTGCGCTCGAAGACGACCTTCGCGAGCTCAGCGCGGGCTACGGGGACGATGTGCGCGTCGACGGGGTCTTGTATCGTCGCCACGAGGACGCGACGGTGACCTACCACGGACTCGTCGGGCCGATGGCGATCTCCCGGGCGACGTACCGGAAGGTGGAGTGCGTAACGGTCCGACTGTCGTACCGCTCGAGCTGGAGACTGGCCTCGTGGAGCATGCGACGCCCGCGCTCGCTCTCAGCATCGCCCACGGGTACGCGCTCCACGACATGCGCCAGCATCTCGAGCTTTGGCCGCGGCTCAGCGCAATCCGCCTTCGCGCACGACGCTGGAGCGGATCGCCCGCCGAACGAGCTCGACAGCGGTGGCGAGTCAGGCGCGTATCGAGCGAGCACTGCGACGGGCAGAGGCGCCGCCGGCCGGTGCGGTCGCGATCGCCATCGGTCTCGACCGAACGAGCACGGCCATGGTCGAGTCCCGGGCCGCGAACGCGCCGCCAAAGGCGACCACGCGGCGCAAGCCCCTCAAACGTCGGCCGCCCGCGCCATTCGACGTGAACTGGCGGATGGCATATGTGGGGACCGTCAGCTTCGTCGACGAGAACGGCGAGGCGATCAGGACGATTCGCTACGCGTCTCCCGCGTGCGACGACCCGACCGCGCTCGTTGACAGCATGACCGCGGATTGCCGGGTCGCGCTCCGTCGAACGCCCACTCTCGGGGTCGGTATCGTGCAGGACGGTGCGCCGGAGATGTGGAATCGCACCCGCGAAGGGCTCGCGAAGCTCAAGGAGGAAGGGGGGATCGGGTCGTGGGAGGAGGGGATCGACCGATACCACCTCATGGGAGCGGCTGGCGGAAGCACTCGCGCTCATCGAGCCCGCGCCTGAGGTGCGTAGACGCACCCTGGACGAATGGAAGGAACGATTCGACTCTCGCGATTCGACCATCGACTCGATCGAGACCTTCCTTCTCAAGGCGTACCCGAGGCTCACCGAATCCGGGGCCCGAACGAAGCTCTGGGAGCATCTCGGTTACATCCGGCGCAACAAGGACCGAATGCGCTACGTCACCCTCCGGCTCGCTCACCTTCCGGTCGGCAGCGGCGTCACGGAGAGCGCGGCGAAGACCGTCATCGCCCTCCGCGCGAAGCGCTCCGGGCAACGCTGGCGAGAGCCCGCCCTGCGCGGCGTACTCACGCTGCGTGCGGTCCACCAGAGTGGTCGCTTTCCGGCCTTCTGGCGCCATCTCTCACGTTGCTACACCGCACGGGTTGAGGCCGCGTGATCCGAGCGCAGTCCACACCCGCCTGAAGTGGCGGGCAACTCCTCATCTCGGCGAGAATCTCGGCAGCTTCGCGGTCGATACGCCCGAAGAACTTTGTCTCGTACGCGAACGACGGCTCCAGAAAGGGAAGGTCGGGCGCAGTCGTATAGAGATAATCGAGACGAGCCGTTTCACTGGGCGCGACGGCCTTCCGGTACAGCTTGCCGGTCTGCGGGATGCGACTGTATTGAAAAAGCCTTCCGTCCGGACCTGCCCATCCCGCCAGGTAGGCCTGGGGTACGTAGTGGTGCTTGACCGGTGCACTCATAGTATTGCGTTTCAGCCTCGCGCAACGCTGAGTCTCCCTAACGTATCGGCGTTCTGCGGCAAGCGCCAGAGGGAGCCCGAAGGGCGACCGTGGCGATTGTCCGCAGCAACGCCTTGTTAGCCAGCGCTGCTAACGAGCGCGGCTGCCCGCGAGAAAAGGTCCCTGGCGACGGCGGCGTCTTGTACGCGGTCGACGAGATCGTTGGGCGCGGATGTTCCAGCCGCACCGAGGACCTGCGCAGCCATTGCGGCAATCGTGTCCGTATCGCCTCCGCACGAGATAGCAGCACGTATGGCACCTTCGCAGGTGACGCCGGCCGCCGATGCGATGCGAAGAGCGAGCGGCACGGCGTCGACGACATGCCCTGAGACGCCGAGCTGGACTGCGGCCTTGTCCGACGAGCCTGACAGCTCGAGCATTCGATCGCGTACGGCGGTGTCCGGCAGGTCAGCGGCGACGAGCCTGAGCAGATCTGCCGGGACGCGCCGCTCGAAGGAACAGTGACGCACTGCGAGAACCATGGCGAGGGCACCGGCGTAGGCCTCGTCGCTGTGGTGGGTGATGCGCGAGACGTCGCGGATCGCTTGTCGATCCTGATCGAGCCGAGGATCCAGGAAGAACGCAAGCGGCGCCGCGCGCATTGCAGCGCCGGCGCCAGCGGCAAACTCGCCCCGAGCACCGGAGAGCGCCCAATGGGCGCCGGCAGACAGGTCTCGGAGTGCTTTGAGTGTCGAGGATCCGAGTCCAGTGAAACGGCCTGATGTGAACCATTCGCGGAACCGGCTCGCGATGATCTCCGGCTCCACGCGGCCACCGCTCTCGATGAGAGCCTCGCAGGTGGCCATGATGAGCTGGGTGTCGTCGGATACGACCGCAATGCGTGGAAACGCGGTCCCCGCAGGTGCGCTTTGACCCTCGTACGCGCCGCCCCAGGCATCGCCGAGGAGTCCAGCCAGCAAGCAGAGTTCAAGCCCAGTCGCGGGGTCGGAGGAACTCATTGCGATCTGGTCTCGGTCGGCTGGCTAACGTGCTGGCGTTCACCGGCGGCCGTCTTCGGCCGTCCGGTGCAACGCCATGTTGAACGAAACCGCGCCAAGCGCGGTAGCTGCGAGCGCCCAGGCGCGCCCTCCGTCACGGATGGCTCCGCAATGGTAACCCGGCTCGGGGACCGTAGTCACCTGCCTTCGCCTCCTGCGATCCTCGTTCCTCCGCGGTGACGCGGTGTCGCCGCGGTTTCCCTGGAGGACACCATGGTGACGTTGCAGACCTGGCGCGAGAGGATGAGCGGGAACATGCGGCTGCGCGACTTCCGGCCTCGCACGCAGGAGGGGTACCTCGCTGCAACGAGGCAATTCGTCGACTGGACCAATAAGGACCCTAGCTGAGCGTGCTCCCGTAGTTTGAGGGCGCCGCGATCAAGTAGATCGAGGACCTCAAAACGGAGGAGGACCATCGGACGGGTCGCGGGCAGCACGTGGTGGATGCGCAGGGGCGCGGTCGACCGCGAGGCGGTAGACGTCGAGGTCGAGGCGAAGGCGAAGCGCAGCACGGACCAGGCGGTGTGCGCGGCGGAGAGTCGGAGGACCGGGAGGTCCAGGGGTCGTCGGGTGACTCGAGCGATGGGTGCTCGAGGGTGAGGGCGAGCACGAGCGCCGCGAGGGCGTTGTCGACGAGGTCGACCACGACGAGCTCGGGGGCGGCGCGGAGCAATGGCCGCACGGGGGTCATCGCCTGGCCGGCTTGGGCTTCGGTTGCTGAGTGAAGACGTCGAGGAAGAGCCTCTCGTCGAGGCGGGCGAGCTCGCGGTCGGCGGCGACGGAGAGAAGCTCGTCGGCGAGGTTCATCATGACCCGGAAGTTGCCTGCGGCGTGGTCGGCGAGCGTGGCCCTCAGCTCGGTAGTCATGAGGGATGGGTTGCCAGCGGCCGCGAGCAGGTGGTCGAGGCAGGCCAGCAGCTCGTCGCGCGAGGCGAAGTCGAGCAGCAGGCGTCGCCTGATGCGGGAGCCAAGCGGGGAGCAGATCCTTGCGAGCGGAGTCGCTCAGGCAGACGGGTGTCACCGGCGAAGACGACGCAGAGCAGCTGCCTGGAGTCGAGGTCCTTGCTCGCGAGGTGCGCAGCTCGCTGAACACGGTCGAGAGGGTCTCCTGGGCCTCGTCGATGATCAGGACGGGGCGACAGCGGGTCGAGGTGATGTGCTCGGCCCATCGGCTGCGGAGGCCTTGAAGCCAGCCCACCGGTTGCGGCCCCGAGGGCACACCGAAGAGATCGCCGAGCTCTCGATAGAAGTCCATGGTGCGGCTCTGAGGATGCTCGAGCGTGCCGACGAGGACATCGGGCAGGGCGCAGAAGGCGCTCGGCGAGGAGGCGCAAGGCGACGCTCTTTCCGGTGCCGGGCTCGCCGGTGATCATGGCGAAGCCGCCGTCAGCGACGCCGAGCTCGACTCGTCGTAGGAAGCTGTCGATCTGGGGCGAGGTGTAGAGCGCGTCGATGGGCACATCGGGGCGGAATGGATTGAACTTGAGGCCGTAGAGGAGAGGAGCGTGCTCATGTCGGGTCTTCCTCGGCGTCGTCGACGTCGCGCCGGTAGGAGGTCTTGATGGATGAAGGCCGGCGGCAAGCCGGTGGCGGCGTACTCGGCCATCAGCGCGCGCAGGTGGGGCGCAATGCCGGCGGGGCTCGGCCGGGCCGATGTCGCGAGGCGTGGGCGCGAGCGCAGCCTCACGCGCTCGGCGCGGCGCGCCTTGTCGAGGGCAGCAACACGGCCAGGTGCCGACTCCATCGCGCGGGTCGACGAGGTCGACACAGGAGAGATCCCACCTCGCGACGCGAGCCGCAGCGACAGGAGGGTGCGATAGGCGCTGGGCACCTCGAAGCACGCCCTCGACGGTGACCGTGCCGTCGCTGCGTCGCTGCTTGCGGGTGATCTCGGTCTAGGCTCGGCGCAAGGCGTCCGAGCTGGGGCAGGGCCGACCGACCTGGGGAGCGCGGATATTGGCGGTGGGGGCCTGCTGATCTCTGCGATGCTTGGCAGGTGGTACTGTCTGCTCGACCCTAGCTTGCGTCGCGGTGTTAGAGCAGGTCGCCAGGGGTCAGGGCGGACCTTGCCTCCAATGGGCAGAAGGTGGCCCTCGATCACCCAGATCTTCTGGTGATCTGCAGCTGCTGGCACCTCAGCTCAGGAAGCATGATCTGTGGGTGGCCTAAGCTGTCAAATGCTTTTATTTGAAAGCCCCGTTGTCAGTGAGCTGTGCATGGAAGGCCGCGCTTCTCTGAAAGACCTATAGCAGAAGCCGTGAATGAGCGCCTCGGTTATCTGTTCATTGCAGGTGACAGCAGA
>JADJYE010000044.1 GCA_016719945.1 Polyangiaceae bacterium
CGAGATCACCGACGACCTCGGCAACACCACCACCGCCGAGCACGACTACGCGGCCCTCCAGCCTGCCGAGATCACCGACCCCAACGGCAACCGCACCCAGGCCCAATACAACGCACTCGGCCTCCTCACCGAGATCGCTCTCATGGGCAAGATCGGCAGCAGCGACGGCGACACCCTCGCCGACCCCACGATCAAGCTCAGCTACGACCTCACCCCGCCAGCGGCACACCGCGATCCGTCAAGACCGAAGCTCGCGAAAAACACGGCCCCAGCAACACCCGCTGGCACACCACCATCGACTACACCACCGGCGCCGGCCGCCTCGCCATGACCAAGGTCCAGTGCGAGCCCGGCGACGCCCCCAGAGAGACGCCAACGGCGGCCTCATCCTCCCCATCCAGCAAGCCCACAGCGACCCCCGCTGGATCGGCACCGGCCGCACTGTCCTCAACAACAAGGGTGCACCCCTCAAACAATACGAGCCGTACTTCTCCAGCACCCCCGCCTACGAGACCGAGCCCGAGCTCACCGACACCGGCGTCACCCCCGTCCTGACCTACGACTCCCTCGGCCGCCTCGTCCGCACCGACCTCCCCAACGGCTCCTACTCCCGGGTCGAGCGCAGCCCGTGGCAGCTCACCACCCACGACCCCAACGACACCGTCACCGAGCCCGGCAACCTCTGGCGCGCGGCCCGCCAGCCCGGCGCCAGCCCCACCCCCAGCGCCGCCGAGCAACGAGCCCGCCAGCTCGCCGAGGCCCACGCCAACACCCCCACCGACCTCCACCTCGACCCCCTCGGCCGCCCCTTCCTCGCCGTCTCCAGGCTCACCCCCACCACCCTCCTGGAGACCCGCACCAAGCTCGACATCCAGGGACGGACCCTCGAGATCAAAGACCCCCCTGGGCGCACCTGCCAGACCACGCCTACTCCCTGACCGGCCGCCTCCTGCGCGAGACCAACATCGACAAGGGCACCCGGTGGAACTTCCAGGCCATCGACGGCGTCCCCCTCCGCCGCTGGGACGACCGCGACCAGATCTTCCGCACCCAGCACGACGCCCTCAGACGTCCCACCCACCAATACCTCAAGATCGGCGCCGCCCCCGAGACCCTCCTCCAGCGCACCCTCTACGGCGAAAGCCACCCCCCCCCCCAGCCCAACAACCCCCCCGGAAAACCCATCCGCCATTACGACGAAGCCGGAGCGCTCAAGAGCGAAAGCTACGACTTCAAGGGCAACCCCCTCGAGACGCAGAGGCGCCTCGCCCAAGCCTTCACCGCCGCGACGGACTGGACCCCTCTGGCGGCAACGAACACCCCCAGCGCCATCGACGCTTCGGCGGCCTCCCTCCTCGAGACCGAGACCTTCACCCAGACCCGCACCTTCGACGCCCTCAACCGCATCGCGTCAGCCACCGAGCCCGACCTCACCGAGATCAAACCCCGCTACAACCAGCGCGGCCTCCTCGACCAAGTCGAAGCCCGCGTCCGCAACGCCGCCACCTGGACGACCTTCGTAGGCGACATCCAATTCGACCAGAAGGCCCAGCGCCAGAGCATCGATTACGGCAACGGCACGGCAACCGCCTACCAATACGACGATCGCACGTATCGGCTGCTGCACCACCACCACCCGGACCTCCCCAGCAACACCCTCCAAGATCTCACCTACACCTTCGACCCCGTCGGCAACATCCTCCAGATCACCGACGCCGCCCAGCAGACCCTCTTCTACAACAACAGCGTCGTCCTCCCCAAAACCTCTTCAGAATACGACGCCCTGTACCGATTGGTCTCAGCCACCGGCCGAGAGCACGCCTCCATCGGCGACGTCCAACTCGACCACAACGACCTCCCCTCCAAAACCTCCCCCATAACAACGACAGGAGCGCCGTCAGGACCTACCTGGAGGAGTACCAATACGATGCCGTTGGCAACATCCTCGAGATGTTCCACGAGGCTGCAGGCACCCCGTCGCCACCTGGACCCGCGCGTACACCTACGCCGTCGGCACCAACCGCCTCGCCACGAACTCGATCCCCGGCGGCACCGCCACCTACACCCACGACGCGCACGGCAACCTCACCTCGATGCCCCACCTCGCGGCGATCACCTATTCGCCGTGGGACCAGATGGCCTCCGCGGACCTCGGCGGCGGCGGCGACGTCTATTTCACCTACAGCAGCGACGGCACCCGTGTGCGCAAAGTCTGGCAGCAGACCGCGACCGCGGTGAAAGAGCGCATCTACCTCGGCGCCTACGAGATCTACCGAGAGAAGCTCTCCGGCGTCACCCAGCTCGAACGCCACACACTGCACATCATGGACGGCGTCCAGCGCATCGCCATGGTCGAGACCAAGACCGTCGAAGGTGGGACGCCCATCGCCACGCCGGCCCCGAAGCAGAGGTACCAGCTCGGCAACCACCTCGGCTCAGCGATGCTCGAGGTCGACGAGACCGGCCTCATCATCTCCTACGAAGAGTACCACCCGTACGGCACCTCCGCGTACCGCTCGGCGAGGTCAGGCGTGGAGGTCTCCGCCCGTCGCTATCGCAACACGGGGAAGGAGCGGGACGACGAGACTGGGTTGTACTACCACGGCGCGCGGTACTACGCCGCGTGGCTCGGCAGGTGGACCAGCGCCGACCCGCTCGGCATCGGGGCCGATGGACCGGGGTTGTACAACTACACGCGGGGATCGCCCATCGTGTACAGCGACCCCAGCGGCACCGACTCCGTCGACGACCAGGCCGCCACCGTCGCGGCGCACCAGCAACTCGCCGAGCAGGAGTACCACCGGTACCTCGCTGAGCAGTACGTGCAGCATGACCTCGAGACCGGCCAGACCATCGACCCGAGCATCGGCGTCGAGGTGCCAGAAGCCGTGCATCCCCAGGTCGCGTTCGCGAACGAGATGCTGGCCAACATCGACGCCCGTCTCGCGGCGGAGCGAGCCGATGCGCTGACCGGCGAAGGCGGCGCCTCCTCGGGCCTCGCCGAGTTGCAGGTACGGGACCCCTTCGCCGGCGCCAGCGGCAACTCGGCGCTGCCGAACGAGATCGGCCCGCTGACCGACGCAGAGCTCGGCTTCTGGCAGACGCTCGGCGGCGCGTACCTCGGGGCGCGCATCCCTGCGGGCCCAGCTCACGCGGTCGGGGCGCTCACCCTGGCGAGCGCCGAGTCCCACGACGATCCGAGCTTCGTGCTCGGCACCATGGCCGTGTTGCCAGGCATGCCCGCCGTCTCCCAGGCCCTCGACCGCGCCACGGGCGCCGCCGCTGACTTCGCCTACCAGTCCGCGTTTGTGTTTGCGGGCGCGGGGGGGACGGGCAGTTGGGATGGGAGCATGACCAGAGGGGGCTCACGCGCGACCCCCCTCGTGATCGACGCACGCCACCCGCTTCTCAGGTCGGCGCCCAAGCATCACATCTTCCCCCAGCAGCACCGAACGTGGTTCGAGACCCGGGGCGTAGACATCGACCAGTACACGCTTCGCCTCACGGAAGGCGACCACTCCGCCCTGCATTTCGGCGGAGGGCCCGGCAAGGGCGGCGGCTGGTGGAACGAGCAGATGATGGAGCGCTTGTTCCAAGCGGAGTCGCGCGCGGGTAGGCAACTGACCTTCCGAGAGATCCTCTACGAAGGTGCGCAGCTTCGTCGGCGAGCAGGACTGCAGCACGTCAAGGTCGAACGATACTGACCCCATGAGCACACCGTGGAGCGGAGATTGGCAGCATCGGCTCAATGGCCGGCTGGGCAGCCTGGGTTTCGCCAGTGCGGAGTCCTTCGTGGTCAGCCGTCCCGGCGCAGCTTTCTCGCAGTTAGCCAGAGAACTCGGTCCTAACATCGCACCTGTTCAGGTCGAGATGGCATATCTGCGCGAGTGCAAAGCGGCAGGCCGTATGACCGAAGCTGCCGCTGAGTGCCTCGCTCGGACCATCCTCGAACGCTTCCCGCGCGGCTGGGGTGTCGGGGGACGTGTCGCCTATCGTATTGCGAGCTGCCTGGCGGCTTGGATATCGGACATGAAGCACGACATTGCCCAGTCTGACCTACCGCATGAGGCCCTGGAGGCGATCGCCGATGCTCTCCAGAACACTCATTCCCCACCTGCGGGATGGCTACCCAACAATGGGCAAGACCCAGTAATCCAGGAGGCTTTCCGCGTCGGTCTACGACGAGAGAACATCCACGACCCCAGAGCCAATGCGACTCTGCCCAAGGTTGCACCCGACGGCCCGTCGTCGGACGGCTCTGACGAGCCTTCCTCCTCGAACCGCGGATGAACGCCTGCAGAGGCGGATGAGAGGGCCGCGCCACTGCGACCGAGCGCGGGGTCTGGCCCGCGCGAGCGTGGGACGGCTGGCCCGAAAACGCCTGTGAGTCGGCCGTCATCTCCAACGCGCTGTTCGGCCTGAGCAGAGACGGGAAGCGGGGCCTGCAGCCCCGCCCCCCTGCATGCTCTCCTCGGCCGTGCGCCAGGGCGCACGACCTGCGGCGAGCTCGATGGTTTGACGCAGATCCATCAGGCGGCGTCGCCTCGAGAGAGGAAGGCGTCGATGGTGCGCAGTAGGGCATCTTGGTCGCGCTTGGGGAGCTTGTCGAACTGTTGAAGGCGGCGGAGGAGGCGGCGGCTGACGCCGGAGAGGGCGGGGCCGCGCTTGTCCGGCTTGGCAACACCGAGGATCTCGTCGGTGGAGACATCGAGCGCGACGGCGAAGCGAACGAGGACGTCCGGGTTTGGGCGTAGCTTGTCGTTCTCGTAGTCGGAGATGAGGACCTGGATGAGATCGGTCTTCTTGGCGAGCTCGACCTGAGTGAACCCCCGCTCTTTACGGAGGCGCGCGAGCCTTCGTCCGAGAGATTCGATGGGCGCAGAGGGCGCGGGACGACGTGAGGCAGCAGGACGCGGCATGAGTGCCGCAGATTGTAGGGCCGGGTGCACGGAGCCTCGTTGACATGTACAGTACATTACTATAGTTCAAGAACGGAGCGCCGATGCAAGGTTTTCCTTGACGGCCTCTTTCAAGGAGCTGGGCGATGGCGAGGCTGCCGGAGGCGGAGATCGAGCGACTAAAGAGGGATGTCTCGCTCGAGGAGCTGGTGCGGCGACGTGGGGTCGAGCTCACGAGGACAGGTGCGAACCTCGTGGGGTTGTGCCCATTTCATGACGACAAGAACACCCCAAACCTCGTGGTCACGCCGGAGCGCAACGTGTGGCACTGCTTCGTGTGCCAGGTGGGCGGCAGCGTGATCGACTGGGTGATGAAGACGGAGGGTGCGAGCTTCCGGTACGCGGTGGAGCTGCTGCGCGGCGGGGCGTCGCTGGCGGGCGTGCCGGGCAGGACGGCTGCGGTGCCGAAGCGCACGCGGCATCGGCGGATGCAGCCCATCGCGGCGCGCGACGCCGAGGAGGCGGAGCTGCTCGCACGCGTGGTGGACCACTACCACGCGGCGATGAAGGAGAGCCCGGAGGCGCTCGGATATCTGGAGCAGCGTGGCCTCGGACACCCGGAGGTGGTGGAGCACTTCGAGCTGGGCTTCGCGAACCGCACGCTTGGGTATCGGCTCCCGGCGAGGTCGGCGAAGGTCGGCGAGGAGCTGCGGACGAGGCTGGAGCAGCTCGGGGTGTACCGTACGACGGGCCACGAGGCCATGAACGGCTGCCTGGTGGTGCCGCTCAGGGACGAGACCGGCCGTGTGGTCCAGCTCTATGGGCGCCGGATCGACGCTCACCTCAAGACCGGCACGCCGAAGCACCTGTATCTCGCGGGAGGACACCGCGGCGTCTTCAACCGCGAGGGGCTCGAGCACGCCGAGGAAGCGATCTTGTGCGAGGCGGTGCTCGATGCGCTGACGTTTTGGTGCGCGGGGTTTCGGCACGTGACGACGGCCTACGGGGTCGAGGATTGACCCAGGAGGTCATCGACGCGTTGGTTGCAGCGAAGGTGCGGCGGGTGAAGATCGCCTTCGACCGGGACGAGGCGGGCGATCGCGGGGCCGAGAAGGTGGCGGCGAAGCTCGAGGCGCTGGGGATGGAGACGTTTCGGGTGGTGTTCCCGCGGGGGATGGACGCCAACGCGTACGCGAAGAAGGTCGCTCCCGCCGAGCGGAGCCTGGATCTGGTGCTGCGCCAGGCGGTGTGGCTGGGCAAGGGGCGGCCGCTGGTCGAGGTCGGCGACCTCGAGATCGCGCAGCCCGAGGGGGCGGCGGACGCGGAGGTCTCGCTCGGCGAAGCGACCGCGCCGGTGGAGCCGAGCGTCGAGGAGACGTCGATGGCCGAGGCGGTCGCCTCCGAGCCGATCCCGCCGGCGATCGAAGAGAAGGCCACCGCAGCGGCGGCGCCACCCGCGGCGCCGGCGCCGCCCGCCCCCGAGCCTCCTCTTTTAGTCGCCTCTTCTGCCCAGCGCGGCGACGCGCCGGCGATCGAGCAGCAGGGCGACGACGTCTATGCGACGTTTGTGGCGACGAAGCGGCGATGGCGTGTGCGGCCCGCCCACAAGGGCGCGGCGCCGGGCGAGCTGCGCGCCAACGTGCTCGTGTCCCATGAGGTGGACGGCGGCGGCTTCTTCGTCGACGTCGTCGATCTCTACTCGGCGCGGCAGCGCGGCGCGCTCACGAAGCAGGCGGCCGAGGACCTGCGCATGCCAGAGGAGGGGATCCGGCGCGAGCTCGGCGCCATCGTGCTCGAGCTCGAGCGGCTGCGGGACGCGGCGCGCGCGGCGGAGCAGAAGAAGCCCGAAGCGGGCGCGATGACGGCGGCGGAGCGCGAGGAGGCGCTCAGGCTGCTCAGGGACCCGAGGCTGCTCGACCGCGTGCTCGAGGACCTCGAGCGCGCCGGCGTCGTGGGTGAGGAGACGAACAAGCTCGTCTCCTACCTCGCGGCGACGAGCCGCAAGCTCGAGGAGCCGCTCGCGGTCGTGATCCAGAGCTCGAGCGCAGCGGGCAAGTCGAGCTTGATGGAGGCGGTGCTCGCGCTCATGCCGGACGAGGAGCGCGTCCAGTACTCGGCGATGACCGGGCAGAGCCTTTTCTACATGAGCGGCGAGGACCTCAAGCACAAGATCCTCGCCATCGTGGAGGAGGAGGGCGCCGAGCGCGCGAGCTATGCGCTCAAGCTCCTGCAGAGCGAGGGTGAGCTCACCATTGCGTCGACGGGGAAGGACCCGGCGACGGGGAGGCACGTGACGCAGACCTACCGGGTCGAGGGGCCGGTGATGATCTTCCTCACGACGACGGCGAGCGACGTCGACGAGGAGCTGCTCAACCGCTGCCTTGTGCTGACGGTCGACGAGGGGCGCGATCAGACGCAGGCGATCCACGAGCGCCAGCGGCGGGCGCAGACGCTGGCGGGGCGGCTCGAGCGCGAGGGGCGCAAGCAGGTGCGGAGGCTGCACAAGAACGCGCAGCGGCTCTTGCGGCCGATGATCGTGGTGAACCCCTACGCGATGGAGCTGTCGTTTCCGGACCACGCGACGCGTACGCGGCGGGACCACATGAAGTACCTGACGCTGATCAGCGCGGTGACGCTGCTCCACCAGCACCAGCGGCCGGTGAGGACGGCGACCGAGCGCGGCCGGCGCATCGAGTACATCGAGGCGACGAGGCAGGACGTGGCGGTGGCGACGCGGCTCGCGCAGGGCGTCCTGGGCCGCAGCCTCGACGAGCTGCCGCCGCAGACGCGACGCCTGCTCGAGCTGCTCGCCGCGATGGTGGCCGAGCGGGTGCAGCGCGAGGGCCTCTCACGCGCCGAGGTCCGCTTCACGCGCCGGCAGGTCCGTGAGTGGACACGCTGGGGGCAGACCCAGCTCAAGCTCCACCTCGACCGGCTCGAGGAGCACGAGTATCTGCTGGCCCACCGCTTCGGGCGGAGCGCGCGGCTGCACCAGTACGAGCTGCTCCTCGGGGACGAGGGGGGGCTCGGCGCGGCGGCCCGGAGGGTCGCCGGACTCAACTACGATCCGACTTCATCGGGGGGCGGGGGCTCTTCATCGGGGGGTCATCGGGGCATGATCGGCCCATCATCGGGCCATGATCGGGGGGCCCCCGATGAACGACACCGCAGCAAAAAGGCTACCGACGCTATTTCTTCGCTGAATGGCTCGAAAAACACTTCTCCGGTGAGCCCGACGTCGCCCCACGCGACGCCGTCGTCTTAGGTGAGGACGCCATGGCCAAGAAGGGCGAGAAGAAGCCGTTTCGACACGCGGACGACCCCGAGGCGATCGCGCCGTGGGTGCGTCGCTTTCTCGAGCACCAGCGGGTGCGCAACTACTCGGAGCGGACCGTCGTCGGCACGGAGAGCAGCCTCCGGTGCTTCGTCGAGTGGGCGGACGATCGCGACCTCGTCATGCCCGGCGACGTCACCAAGCCCATCCTCGAGAGCTACCAGCGCTGGCTCTTCTACTTCCGCAAGCCGAGCGGCAAGCCCCTGACCTTTGCGTCGCAACGCTTCCGCGTGCAGAAGCTGAAGGTCTTCTTCCGCTGGCTCGCCAGGGAGAACGTCATCCCCTCCAACCCCGCGAGCGACCTCGAGATGCCTCGCATCGAGCGGCGCATCCCCAAGGCCATCCTCAACGAGCGCGAGATCGACAAGGTCCTCGCGCAGCCGGACACCACCGACGTCGTGGGGCTGCGCGACCGCGCCATGATGGAGGTCCTCTACTCGACGGGCATCCGCCGGCTCGAGCTCGGCAACCTCGAGCTCTTCGACCTCGACCCAGAGCGCGGCACGCTCACCGTGCGGCAGGGCAAGGGCCGCAAGGACCGCACGGTCCCGATCGGAGCGCGCGCTCTCGCGTGGGTCGCCCGCTACGTGCAGCTCGCAAGGCCCATGCTGGTCGCCCCGCCCGAGCACCCCACCCTGTTCCTGAGCGAGCGCGGCGAGAAGCTCAACCTCGGCTGCCTCACCAACCTGATGACCGGCTACGTGGACCGCGCCAAGCTCGGCAAGCGCGGCGCCTGCCACATCTTCCGCCACTCGATGGCGACCCACATGCTCGAGCGCGGCGCCGACATCCGCCTCATCCAGGAGATGCTCGGACACGCCGAGACCAGCACGACCGCGATCTACACACGCGTCTCGATCCAGCACCTCAAGCGCGTCCACGACGCGACCCACCCCACCGCGCTCCTCGAAGAGCGCGCCAAGAAGGTCGACGAGGAGGGGACAGGCGACGAGCGCAGGGAGCAGGTCTCGAGCGCGGAGCTGCTTTCTTCCTTAGCCGCCGAAGCTGCCGAGGAGGCGGCCGCTGGCGCTGGCAGCAACGACGCGCTCGCGAAGACCCTCGGGCCTCCCGCGCGCCGACACGCATCATGACGCCTCGTCCCCAGCGCGCGACCCCCGCCGAACCGCGCGTTGGAGCTGACGAGCTCGTCGGTCGCGCCCACGGCGCTCCCTCCACGCGCTCGCAGCTCAACGCCTGTGTTCGGCAGCCCGAGACCTGCCTCGCAAGGCCGCGCTGGCGGCCTCGTGGAGCGCCTTGCACGCGTCCGAAGCGGTCATGGCCCGTGAGGGCGCGACGCGAGGCCTGACGCGATGACCGCCGCGCGCTACCCTCTCGGCATGGACACCCTGCGCGCTCGAGTCCGAAACGGTCGTCTCGTCCTCGACGAGCCGACGTCGCTGCCGGAAGGCGCGGAGGTCGAGCTGCTGCCCGTCAACGGCGAGGACGACCTCGACGATGCCGAGCGGGCCGCGCTCCACCAGTCGCTTCGCGAGAGCATCGCGCAGATGCGCGCCGGCCAGATCGTCGACGGCGACGAGCTGCTCGAGCGCCTCCGCACCGGAACGTGAAGCACAGGCTCACCCCGCGCGCGGCGCAGGAGGCGACCGACGCGAACGCCTGGTGGCGCGAGCATCGGCCCGCGGCCCCCGCGCTCTTCGCGACCGAGCTCGCGGCCGCCCTCGCCACGATCCACATCGCGCCCTTGAGCGGAGCGCCCTACGGCAGTCACGAGGAGCTGCTCGTCCGCCGTGTCCTCCTGCCCAAGACGCGCTTCCACGCCTACTACGTCGTCGATGACGTGGGCCCCCTCGTCCTCTCCGTCTGGAGCGCCCAGCGCGGACGCGGACCGAACTTCGGGCCCACCCACTGACCCCAGCCCCTGCCGCGCGCGAGCGCACTGCCGTACCATCGGCGTCGTGCTCGTCGCCGCCGTCCCCGTCGCCCGCTCGCGCGTCCCGAACGCGCCGGCGGGCGTCCGCGCGTCCGCGGCGCGATCGCCTCGCAAGCGGGCGCCTGCGCGCGCCGCCGGCGCACGGCGCGAGCTCGCCCTCGCCCACCGTAACGTCCGCGCCATCGCGCGCGGCCGTCGCCTCGGGGCTACGCGTACGACTTGGCGAGAAACTGCATCTGTTGCGCGCCTCCCGCATTTCGCGCGGGAAATCGCGTCGGGCGAAATCCTCTACGAAGAGTACCACCCGTACGGCACCTCCGCGTACCGCTCGGCGAGGTCAGGCGTGGAGGTCTCCGCCCGTCGCTATCGCAACACGGGGAAGGAGCGGGACGACGAGACTGGGTTGTACTACCACGGCGCGCGGTACTACGCCGCGTGGCTCGGCAGGTGGACCAGCGCCGACCCGCTCGGCATCGGGGCCGATGGACCGGGGTTGTACAACTACACGCGGGGATCGCCCATCGTGTACAGCGACCCCAGCGGCACCGACTCCGTCGACGACCAGGCCGCCACCGTCGCGGCGCACCAGCAACTCGCCGAGCAGGAGTACCACCGGTACCTCGCTGAGCAGTACGTGCAGCATGACCTCGAGACCGGCCAGACCATCGACCCGAGCATCGGCGTCGAGGTGCCAGAAGCCGTGCATCCCCAGGTCGCGTTCGCGAACGAGATGCTGGCCAACATCGACGCCCGTCTCGCGGCGGAGCGAGCCGATGCGCTGACCGGCGAAGGCGGCGCCTCCTCGGGCCTCGCCGAGTTGCAGGTACGGGACCCCTTCGCCGGCGCCAGCGGCAACTCGGCGCTGCCGAACGAGATCGGCCCGCTGACCGACGCAGAGCTCGGCTTCTGGCAGACGCTCGGCGGCGCGTACCTCGGGGGCGCGCATCCCTGCGGGCCCAGCTCACGCGGTCGGGGCGCTCACCCTGGCGAGCGCCGAGTCCCACGACGATCCGAGCTTCGTGCTCGGCACCATGGCCGTGTTGCCAGGCATGCCCGCCGTCTCCCAGGCCCTCGACCGCGCCACGGGCGCCGCCGCTGACTTCGCCTACCAGTCCGCGTTTGTGTTTGCGGGCGCGGGGGGGACGGGCAGTTGGGATGGGAGCATGACCAGAGGGGCTCACGCGCGACCCCCTCGTGATCGACGCACGCCACCCGCTTCTCAGGTCGGCGCCCAAGCATCACATCTTCCCCAGCAGCACCGAACGTGGTTCGAGACCCGGGGCGTAGACATCGACCAGTACACGCTTCGCCTCACGGAAGGCGACCACTCCGCCCTGCATTTCGGCGGAGGGCCCGGCAAGGGCGGCGGCTGGTGGAACGAGCAGATGATGGAGCGCTTGTTCCAAGCGGAGTCGCGCGCGGGTAGGCAACTGACCTTCCGAGAGATCCTCTACGAAGGTGCGCAGCTTCGTCGGCGAGCAGGACTGCAGCACGTCAAGGTCGAACGATACTGACCCCATGAGCACACCGTGGAGCGGAGATTGGCAGCATCGGCTCAATGGCCGGCTGGGCAGCCTGGGTTTCGCCAGTGCGGAGTCCTTCGTGGTCAGCCGTCCCGGCGCAGCTTTCTCGCAGTTAGCCAGAGAACTCGGTCCTAACATCGCACCTGTTCAGGTCGAGATGGCATATCTGCGCGAGTGCAAAGCGGCAGGCCGTATGACCGAAGCTGCCGCTGAGTGCCTCGCTCGGACCATCCTCGAACGCTTCCCGCGCGGCTGGGGTGTCGGGGACGTGTCGCCTATCGTATTGCGAGCTGCCTGGCGGCTTGGATATCGGACATGAAGCACGACATTGCCCAGTCTGACCTACCGCATGAGGCCCTGGAGGCGATCGCCGATGCTCTCCAGAACACTCATTCCCCACCTGCGGGATGGCTACCCAACAATGGGCAAGACCCAGTAATCCAGGAGGCTTTCCGCGTCGGTCTACGACGAGAGAACATCCACGACCCCAGAGCCAATGCGACTCTGCCCAGGTTGCACCCGACGGCCCGTCGTCGGACGGCTCTGACGAGCCTTCCTCCTCGAACCGCGGATGAACGCCTGCAGAGGCGGATGAGAGGGCCGCGCCACTGCGACCGAGCGCGGGGTCTGGCGCGCGCGAGCGTGGGACGGCTGGCCCGAAAACGCCTGTGGAGTCGGCCGTCATCTCCAACGCGCTGTTCGGCCTGAGCAGACGGGAAGCGGGGCCTGCAGCCCCGCCCCCTGCATGCTCTCCTCGGCCGTGCGCCAGGGCGCACGACCTGCGGCGAGCTCGATGGTTTGACGCAGATCCATCAGGCGGCGTCGCCTCGAGAGAGGAAGGCGTCGATGGTGCGCAGTAGGGCATCTTGGTCGCGCTTGGGGAGCTTGTCGAACTGTTGAAGGCGGCGGAGGAGGCGGCGGCTGACGCCGGAGAGGGCGGGGCCGCGCTTGTCCGGCTTGGCAACACCGAGGATCGTCGGTGGAGACATCGAGCGCGACGGCGAAGCGAACGAGGACGTCCGGGTTTGGGCGTAGCTTGTCGTTCTCGTAGTCGGAGATGAGGACCTGGATGAGATCGGTCTTCTTGGCGAGCTCGACCTGAGTGAACCCCGCTCTTTACGGAGGCGCGCGAGCCTTCGTCCGAGAGATCGATGGGCGCAGAGGGCGCGGGACGACGTGAGGCAGCAGGACGCGGCATGAGTGCCGCAGATTGTAGGGCCAGGTGCACGGAGCCTCGTTGACATGTACAGTACATTACTATAGTTCAAGAACGGAGCGCCGATGCAAGGTTTTCCTTGACGGCCTCTTTCAAGGAGCTGGGCGATGGCGAGGCTGCCGGAGGCGGGGATCGAGCGACTAAAGAGGGATGTCTCGCTCGAGGAGCTGGTGCGGCGACGTGGGGTCGAGCTCACGAGGACAGGTGCGAACCTCGTGGGGTTGTGCCCATTTCATGACGACAAGAACACCCCAAACCTCGTGGTCACGCCGGAGCGCAACGTGTGGCACTGCCCGTACTGCCAGGTGGGCGGCAGCGTGATCGACTGGGTGATGAAGACGGAGGTGCGGGGCTTCCCGGTACGCGGTGGAGCTGCTGCGCGGCGGGGCGTCGCTGGCCGGGCGTGCCGGGCAGGACGGCTGCGGTGCCGAAGCGCGCGGCATCGGCGGATGCACCCCATCGCGGCGCCCGCGACGCCGAGGAGGCGGAGCTGCTCCGCGTGGTGGACCACTACCACGCGGCGATGAAGGAGAGCCCGGAGGCGCTCGGATATCTGGAGCAGCGTGGCCTCGGACACCGGAGGTGGTGGAGCACTTCGAGCTGGGCTTCGCGAACCGCACGCTTGGGTATCGGCTCGGCAGGGTCGGCGAAGGTCGGCGAGCTGCAGACGAGCTGGAGCAGCTCGGGTGTACCGTACGACAGGCCACGAGGCCATGAACGGCTGCCTGGTGGTGCCCGCTCAGGGACGAGACCGGCCGTGTGGTCAGCTCTTGGGCGCCGGATCGACGCTCACCTCAAGACCGGCACGCCCGAAGCACCTGTATCTCGCGGGAGGACACCGCGGCGTCTTCAACCGCGAGGGCTCGAGCACGCCGAGGAAGCGATCTTGTGCGAGCGGTGCTCGATGCGCTGACGTTTTGGTGCGCGGGGTTTCAGCGCGTGACGACGGCCTACGGGGTCGAGGATTGACCCAGGAGG
>JADJYE010000045.1 GCA_016719945.1 Polyangiaceae bacterium
ACAACACCGCCTACACCTACGCCGTCGACCTCCAGGCCGACGAAGCCGTCGCCGCGGGCGCCGAGCACGTCGAGCTGAGCGCGCCCGCGAGCTACTTCCTCGAAAACTTCATTGGCGCGCCGGTCGGCACTGCCGTGCCCGCCGGCACGTACGACTACGAGCAGGGCCTATGGCTGGCTGACCCTGATGGGCGCGTCGTGCAGCTCGTCTCGATCACCGGGGGGCTCGCCGACCTCGACATCAATGGCGACGGCGGCGCGGACTCGGCGTCTTCCATCGAGGCGATCGGGATCACGGAGGACGAGCGCGCCTGGCTGGCGACGCGCTACGCGGTAGGTGCGGAGCTATGGCACACCGAGATTCACCACTTCTCGGTGGTGGACCTCAACAACATGAAGGGCTGCCCGTGGTGCGAGGGCCCGCCCGAGCTGCCCATCGCGACGGACGACGCGTGCTCGCCTCAGAAGAGGGTCGCTTCGGTCGTCGAATGCACCAACCAGACCTTCGGGGAGGACGTGCCCGTCGCGGGCACACCCTACAGCCTGCACTATCGCAGCGACCGCGTCCCAGGACGCGCCGCCGCGCGCCGGGTGATCGTCCCGATCACCGACGACACCGTCTCTGCGGAGCTGCGCGCGATCATCGTCCGGTTGCATGTCGCGGGCCGCCACCTCGAGCATCGGGTGGAGTGCCCCTGCGCCGCGCAGGACAGCGTGACGATGGAGTGGGACGGGCTCGACGTGTTCGGGCGGCTGACGCACGGACACCAGCCCGCGTGGCTCGAGCTCGGCTACGAATACTCGTGGGCCAGCTTCTCGCCGGCAGCGCGGGGGGGATGGGCTGCCTTCGTTCGGGACGTGGTCGCTCGACCTGGAGCTCGACGTGGACGCCGTGCGCAACATCGCGGAGATCCGCTCGCGGCGGTTTCTGGACCTCGGCCGCTCGGGCAACGAGGTGCAAGGGCTCGGGCGGTTCTCGCTCGACGCCGTGCATACCTACGACAGTGCGAGCCGCACCTTGTATCGCGGGGACGGCTCGCGCCGCCGCGGGGACGCCGTCACCAGCACGCTCGAAGCGATCCACTTCAAGGCCGTCAACGACGTCGTGTGGGACAGCTTGGCGCTGCCCGACGGCGGCGTGCTGATGAGCCTCGCGTCCGGCCTCTATCGTCGAGGGCCAGACGGGACGGACACCAAGCTCGCCCCCCACGTCTCGGAGGGCTGCTCCCCAGCCTTCGAGATCCCAGCGCTGCAGTCCTGCTACGCGAAGCTGCTCTCCGATCTCGCGCCGGGGCCCGACGGCAGCCTCTACGCCACCACCGACAGCGGCTCGCGCATCCTGCGCATCCGGCCGAGTGGCATCGTCTCCCACGTGGCGGGACTTGGCCCGGGAGGTGAAACGGGCGACGGCGGGCTTGCCACGTCTGCGTTCGTCTCGTGTCGGTCGCTGGCAGTTGGCTCCGACGGCGCCGTCTATTGCGGAGGCAACAGCACGATCCGGCGCATCGGGCCGGAAGGCACGATCCGCACGGTCGCCGGGGGACCGGGCACGGTCATTGGCAACGACATCCCAGCGGCTCAGGCGTGGCTCGGGGCGGTCATCGACATGACCTTCTTGCGCGATGGCTCGCTGCTCGTCACGTCGTCCGGCCTCACGACGCAGCTGAGGAAGATCGGCACCGACGGCGTCATCCGCTGCGTCGCTGGCTGCGGCGGCGGCTCGTACGCGGATGGCCAGCCGGCGCTGACGGCCGGCATCGAGGCGATGGACCAGCTCGCGGAAGGGCCCGATGGCACGATCTACTTCACCGCGAGGGTGGCCCAGCTCGCGCCGAACGGCACCCCTCTTCCGCAACGCCATTCGCACGATCGGCACCGACGGCCTGCTCGGGACGGTCGCCGGGCTCGGCGGACCCGCGTGCCAAAACAACATCAACCTGTGCGGCGTCGGGGGCCCCGCGCTGAGCGCAAACTTCGACCCCCGCGGCCTGTCGATCGGCGCGGGCGGCAAGCTCTTCGGCCACACCCCACAGCTCGTCTTCGGTCTCTCAGCCGATCTGCCGTCATTTGCGCGCAGCGGCTTCGTGGTGACCGAGGCCGACGCGCGCACCGCCTACCTCTTCGACGCGCAGGGCCGCCACCTGCAGACCTTCGACGCCGAGACGGGCGTCATCCTGCTCACGATCGCCCACGACGACGAGGGGCGGTTCGTGTCGCTCACCGACAGCGATGGCCTCGTCACCACCGTCACGCGTGACGCTGCGGGCACGCCGCTCCAGATCGTCGGCCCTTACGGCCACCGTACCGAGCTCAGCCTCGACGAAAACGGCTATCTCAACCGCATCGAGGACCCGGAGGGCGGCGCGTGGATCGCCGACTACGACGACCTCGGGCTCATGCTCTCGTGGACCAACCGCAATGGCCACCAGAAGACCCTCACCTGGGACTCGGGCGGCAGGCTGCTCTCGGTCACCGACGCAGCGCTCGCCACCACGACGCTGACCCCCACGACCACCGAGACCGGCCGCGTCGTGACCCTCGAGAGCGCCCTGGGCCGAGCGCGCAGCTATGGCCTCGAGCGAGCTGCGGGACCGAGCGAGGTTCGCACCTTCACCGGCGCGGACGGCCTGACCACGACCACCACGCGCAACGGCTCCGGCGTCGCCACCTCGGTCGCGCCTGACGGCACCACGACCAGCACCCAGCTCGCGCCGGACCCCCGCTTCGGCCTCGCCGCGCCCTACATCTCGCGCGAGACCGTCACCCTCCCCAGCGGCCTCACGGTCACCCTCTCGCGCGAGCGGAGCGTGACTCTGGCCCCAAGCGGTGGCGACTTCGACTTCGTCAGCAGGACCGACACGCTGGCGATCGACGGCCGGACCTGGACGATCACCCACGACGGTCCGACGCGTGAGGTCGCCACCACGAGCCCCGAAGGCCGCGTCGGCGTGGAGCTGCTCGACGCGGACGGCAGGGTCATCGAGATCCAGGACCCCGGCGCGCTGCCGATCACCATCGACTACGACCTCGACGGCCGCCCCTCGCAAGTCCAGCAGGGCGCGCGCGCGACGACCTTCACGTACGGCGCGGACGGCCTGCTCGCCGCCGTCACCGACCCCCTCGGCCGCACCACCTCCTTCACGCGGGACGCCGTCGGCCGCGTCCTTCAGGAGCGCCGGCCCGACCTCGAGGCCACCCTCTTCGCCTACGACCTCGAGGGCAACGCCACGACCGTCACGCCGCCGGGCCGACCCGCGCACGGCATGACCCACAACCTCGTCGAGCTGCTCGAGAGCTACGACCCGCCCGCCCTGCCGGGCGGCGGACCCACCAGCTACAGCTACGACCTCGACCGCGCCCTGACCGCGATCGAAGAGCCCGGCCCGCGCCTCACCGAGCACCACTACGACGCCGCGGGGCGCCACATCGCCACCACCTTTCCGGGCGGCGCGATCACCCTCGACTACGACCCCGTCACCGGCCACCTCGTCACAGTGGACGGCCCCGACGCCGCCATCCATTACACCTACGACGGCGCTCGACTGACGAGCGTCACCACCACGGGGGCCGTCGCGGGCGAAGTCTCGTGGGAGCACGACAACGCCCTGCGGCTGACCGGAGAGCGCCTCGACGGCGCCCACTCGGTGACCTTCGATTACGACGCCGACGACCTGCTCCTTCAGGCCGGCGCGCTCAGCTTCCTGCGCGACCCCACCACAGGGTTTGCCACCCGGGCCACAGCTGGTGTCGTGGTGGACACCTGGACCTACGACCCCTACGGAGACGTCGCCACGTCCACCGCGACCGTCGCGGGCCTGCCCATCTTCGAGACCGCCTACCTTCGCGACGACCTCGGCAGGATCAATGAGCAGACCGAGACCACCGCGAGCGGCACCCGCGTAATCTTCTATGAGTACGACGAGCTCGACCGCCTACGGACCGTCTACGAAGACGGCCTCCTGATCGAGGCGTACGACTTCGACCTCAACGGCAATCGCGTGGCCTCGCTGAACGACGACGGCGACCACGACGCGACGTACGACGCGCGAGACCGCCTGCTCTCCCAGGGCAGCGCCACCTTCACCTGGGCACCGACCGGCGAGCTGCAGACCAAGACGGAGAGCGGCGCCACCACCACCTACAGCTACGACGCCCTCGGCAACCTCAAGGCCGTCGAGCTGGGCGACGGCACCGTCGTCGAATACAAGGTCGACGCCCAAGGCCGGCGCGTCCAGCGCCTCCTCGACGGCGTGTCCGAGCGCGGCTGGATCTGGCGCAGCGCCCTCCAACCCGCAGCCCAGCTGAGTTCCGGTGGAGCCGTCACCCAGCGGTACGTCTACACAAACGGCACCAGCCCCGCGCTGATCGTCACCCCGGGCGCGAGCTACCGCCTCATCAAAGACCACCTCGGCAGCGTGCGCCGAGTCGTCGACACCGCCACGGGAGAGGTCGTCCAGACCCTCGACTACGACGCCTGGGGCCGAGTCCTCGTCGACAGCAACCCTGGCTTCCAGCCCTTCGGCTACGCGGGGGCCTCTACGACGCGGACACCGGGTTGGTGCGGTTCGGGGCGAGGGACTACGACCCAGAGACCGGCACGTGGCTCACCCCCGAGCCCCTAGGCTTCGCCGCCGGGGACAACTTCTACGCCTACGCCGCGGGCAACCCCGTCGCGTACAACGACCCCACCGGCCTCGCCCCGAGCCGCGCCGAGCTCACCTTCCTCGCGGAGCTGTTCGGCGTCGGCTCCACGGCCTCGATGATCAACGAGCGCGACGCCTCCATCGAGGCGGTGTCGCACGGCGACATCGGCAAGGCCGAGTGCCACGCCGCTGCTGCGGCGTCGGCCAGCGTCGGGGCGGTCGTCGAGATTGGGATGCTGGCCGCGACGCGCGGTGGTGGAGCGCGTCAGACCGGCTCGTACACAAACCTCCACAAGAGTGGTAAGAAGTACCATGGAAAGGGACCACGCTCCCGCTCGCAGAAGTCCGGCCGCCGGGTCGAACGCGAGACAGGCGATCCTCATATCGGGACGGAATGGAGCCCCGCCTCGAGCGAGCGAGAAGCATTCAAGCAGGAGTCGCGCAGGATCGACCAGGACGGCGGATGGGACAGTCCGCTCAACTACAATCGAAAGGAATCGCCAGGCAAGCGGCTCCGACGAGACGATGGAGAATTCCCGTGAGTAGCCATGCCGGGTTCGAACCGAGGCTTTCCGACTGGGGTACTCGCAGGGTGCTCTGGCTCGACTCAGACCGTCTTTCGGAAGGACTTGAGTATGCGGAGCGGCAACTCGAATCCGTGGACGCGGTGGGTCTAAATGCAGTCTACGGTTTTCGGTCTTCTTCGCTTGGTGAGGTGCTGGAGCATACTAAGCTTCGTGGGCTAATCATGGTTGGTGTGCCACCCGGTCTCGACCTTTCAGGTCTGCAACGGCTGCGCGATCTGCGGGTTCTCGTCACTCACGATACGACCTTCTCTAACGACCTGTCCTGGTTCCCGAAACTCGAGGAGTACCGCGGGCCATGGCACAAGGACCTCGGCCTGGAGAACTGCCGGTCGCTCGCCACGCTCTCGTTGACCTCATACCGTCCGTCGGGGCGCGACTTGGCGTCACTATGCCATCTCGATCAACTGCGAGAACTGCGTCTCACCCGACCTGGGGTAACGTCCCTTCGAGGGGTTCGTAGCCTCACGACTCTGGAGATACTGGATGTGGCCTATGCGCAGAATCTTGTTACTGTTCAAGATGCTGAAGCATTGCCACACCTAAGAGAGGCGGTCTTTCAGAACTGCCCTAAACTGGCGGATCATTCCCGTTTGGGGGAATGCGGGACTCTGCGTTCCCTGCAGTTCACTAGATGCGGAGTAATGCCAAGCCTTGCCTTTCTGGACAGCATGCGGCAACTAGAGCACTTCAGCTTTGTGGGGACGAATGTTGTCGATGGCGATATGCGACCGCTCCTTCGGCTGCGCTCAACAGGATTTGACTCCCGGAAACACTATTCGCATACGTGCGATGAAGTGTCTGTTGCTGTAATGCGTAACGCATCATTGCGGCGGTAATGAGGGATTGTACGCGGCGCGCCGAAGGATAGTGAAGGACCGAACGGGGTCGCATGCGAGCGAAGTCATTTTCCTTGCGTCGACTGGCGGTCGCCGAAGTGGTGACTTGACGGCCCACTTCCTTGCGATCCTCGCGCTCACGCTGGTCGTCGTGTGGCCGACGCCCGCCGACGCTCAAAGGGAAGGCGTCGAGCACCTCTTCGGAGAGCTCCTTCTCCTCCGGGCCGCGCGCCACGACACTGGCCACCCCGCGCGCCCCGCCGTGAAGTCGGACGCCGCTGACTCCGCATCCCCTCAAGCGGGCAACCGACCTCCCAGCGCAGCCAGAGCAGCCCCCACGCCGAGCTCCCCCATTCGCCCGCAGGCGCGAAGCGCCGAGGACGAATCGGGGGGAGCTCGACGGAGCGCAGGGGCGCAGCCCCGAGCACCGGCGTGTGGGGGCATGATCTACGACGGCGCCCGCCTGACAAGCGTCACCACCACAGGAGCCGTGGCGGGCGAAATCTCCTGGGAGCACGACAGCGCCCTGCGGCTGACCGAAGAGCGCCTCGACGGCACCCACTCGGTGACCTTCACCTATGACGACGACGACCTGCTCCTCCAAGCCGGCGCGCTCACCTTCCAGCGCGACCCCACCACAGGGGTATCTGTCCGCCCAAGCCCGGGTAGACCTGGCCAGCGGCTGAGGTCGACTTCCGCCGTGCGGCGCGAGTAACGCGCCGACCGGAGGTGTCGCGATGTCGAAGAAGAGGAGCGCGTGGTCGAGCCACGCGCGATGGAGTGAGACGACGGCGCGCGAAGCGCTGAACGCGCTGGCGTCGAGCGCGCTCGGGCCCGAGGCGTTCGCACGCCAACATGGCTTCAGCGGTCAGCGGTTGAGGCAATGGAGCAAGCGGCTCGGAGTGCCGTTGCCGCGCCGCCAACGGGAGGAGCGTTCAACTGCACTGCTGCCGGTCTTCGTGCGGCAGGCGGAGGCGGTGCCGGTATCGATCGGGGACAGCGGCGCGCTCACGGTGCGTGTCGGGCGCGCGGTCGTGCAGGTGCGTGAGCCGGAGCAGATCGACGCGGTGTGGCTCGCGCGCTTCGTGAGCCAGGTTGAGGTGTCGCATGATCCTCCTGCCCAGCAGCGTTCGCGTGTACGTGGCGACGGCCGCCGCGAACCTGCGCAAGTCGTTCGAGGGGCTCTCGAACGAGGTCCGCTGCGTGCTCGGTGACGACCCACTGTCGGGTCACGTGTTCCTGTTCCTCAACCGTCGAGGCTGCCAGGTGAAGATGCTGGTGTGGACCCGCGGGGGCTTCACCATCGTGCACAAGCGTCTCGAGCGAGGACGGTTCACCTTCCCAGAACGAGTCCGCGCTGACGCAGTGCGCGTCGAGATCGATGCTCACGAGCTGGCGATGCTGCTCGAGGGACTGGACCTGTCGTCGTCGCCCTCGGCGAGGCGCTGGGCCCCGCGGCGCAAGGCTTCCGAGATCGCGGCCTGACGCGCTCGAAAAAGGAGACGAGAACATCGCGCGTGGTCTTGACGAGATCACGCGCGATGGTTTTGTGTACGGCGCGATGGCGCGCCAAAGCAAGACGATGCGCGGGCGCCCCGGCGACGTGGCCCGCGAGCTGCTCGACGGGGGCCACCATGCCGAGGTGCTCGCGTTGGTCGAGAAGCTCGCCGCGAAGAACGAGGAGCTCGAGCGCATCATCGCGTCCGCGCGCGTCCGGAATCGCTCGGAGGTCGTCCCCTCGGAGCAGCTCGCGCTGATCCTGGAGGAGCTGCGCACCACGGTGGTGGGTGCGAACGAGGCTGAGTCGGAGCAGAGCGCCGCGGACAAGAACCTCGACGCCGCCGCTGAGAAGAACGGCAAGCGGACCGAGACGACCAAGCCGCCGAAGCAGCCTGCGGTCCGCAGGCCTCCGCCGCCGGGACTGCGACGCGTCGACAACCCGATCGCTGTGCCCGACGACGAGCGCCAGTGCCCCAAGTGCGGCGCAAACCGAAGATGCGTCGACCACGAGACGACCGAGGTGATCGACCTCGTCCCCGCAGAGGTCATCGTGCGTGTCGATCGGCGCGAGGTCCTGGCGTGCGAACGCTGCGACGACGCACGCGTGCAGGCCCCCCTCGGCGACAAGGTGGTTGCTGGCGGCGCGTACGGCTCGCGGCTCGTCGCCGATCTCGTGGTGAACAAGTATTGGTACGGGCTGCCCCTCAACCGGCAGCGCGAGATGCTGACGCGCCTCGGGCTCGACATGCCGAGCTCGTCCATGGGCGACCAGATCCACTGGGCAACCGAGCTTCTCGAGCCCATTTACCGACACCTCATCGGCAAGGCGCTCACGTCGACCGTGCTCCACGTCGACGCGACCTCGCTGCCCGTGAAGGACAAGGACTCCCCGACCGGGCTCACCATCGGCTCGCTGTGGGGCTACGTCGGCGACGAGAGCGCGGTCGTGTTCCTCTACACGCGCTCGGGGCACAAGGTGGGTCAGGTCGAGAGCGAGATCGGCCCGGAGACCTTTCTTGCGGCTCGCACAGGCTTCGTCGTTGCGGATGCAGCGGCCGTTTTCGACGCGAGCTTCCAGCGCGAAGACCTCATCGAGGTCGGCTGCAACATGCATGGGCGCCGCTACTTCGTGAAGGCGCTCGACGCGGGCGACAAGCGAGCCGCGCACCCGATCGCAGCCTTTCGAGCCCTCTACGACGTCGAAGCGGACGCGCGAGCGCTCGATGACGACGCGCGGCTCGCGCTGCGACAGAGCCGCTCGCGTCCCATCTATGACGAGCTCGTCCGCTGGTGTCGAACGTACGAGCCCACCGAGCCGCCAAGCTCGCTCCTCGGCAAGGCGATCGGCTACCTCCTAAACCATCAGCTCGCGCTGACGCGCTTCCTCGACGATGGGCGTCTCCCCATCGACAACGGCATCATCGAACGCCTCCATCGTCGCCCCGCCGTCGGTCGACGGAACTACCTCTTCGCCGGATCGCATGAGGGCGCGAAGCGAGCAGCCATTGCGTACTCGCTCTGCGCGACCTGCAACTTGCTCGAGATCGACCCCGTCGCCTACCTGGCCGACGTGCTCCCTGCGCTCGCCCGAGGCGTTGCCATCGCCGAGATCCGGGCCCTCACGCCCGCGTCGTGGAAGGACCGTAAACAAGCCTGACCAGGAGCGACCGGGCGACTACGTGACGCGGCGCCACGAATCTACCCGGGCTTGAGCGGACAGGTACCCACAGGGTTCGCCACCCAAGCCACCGCTGGCACCGTGGTGGACACCTGGACGTACGACCCCTACGGAGACGTCGCGACGGCCACCGCGACGAGCGGCGGCCTCCCCGTCCTCCAGCTCGCCTACACCCGCGACGACCTAGGCCGCATCACCGAGCAGACCGAGACCACCGCGAGCGGCACGCGCTACCTCTCCTATGAGTACGACGAGCTCGACCGCTTGCGAGCCGTCTACGAAGACGGCCTCCTGATCGAAGCCTACGACTTCGACCTCAACGGCAACCGCATCGCCGCCCTCAACGACGACGGCGACGTCGACGCCACGTACGACACGCGAGACCGCCTGCTCACCCAGGGCAGCGCCACCTTCACCTGGGCACCGACCGGCGAGCTGCAGACCAAGACAGAGAGCGGCGCCACCACCTCGTACGCATACGACGCCCTGGGCAACCTCAAGGCCGTCGAGCTGGGGGACGGCACCGTCGTCGAATACAAGGTCGATGCCCAAGGCCGGCGCGTCCAGCGCCTCCTCGACGGCGTGCCCGAGCGCGGCTGGATCTGGCGCAGCGCCCTGCAGCCTGCCGCGCAGCTGAGCCCCGCTGGCGCGGTCACCCAGAGGTACGTCTACACGAATGGCACCACCCCCGCGCTGATCGTCACCCCCGGCGCGAGCTACCGCCTCATCAAGGACCACCTCGGCAGCGTGCGCCGAGTCGTCGACACCGCAACCGGCCAAGTGGTGCAGCAGCTCGACTACGACGCCTGGGGCCGCGTCCTCGTCGACAGCAACCCCGGCTTCCAGCCCTTCGGCTACGCGGGTGGCCTCTACGACGCGGACACCGGGTTGGTGCGGTTTGGGGCGAGGGACTACGACCCAGAGACCGGGACGTGGCTCACCCCCGAGCCCCTAGGCTTCGCCGCCGGGGACAACTTCTTCGCCTACGCCGCGGGCAACCCCGTCGCGTACAACGACCCGACCGGCCTCGCCCCCAGCCGAGCCGAGCTCACCTTCCTGGCCGAGCTGTTCGGCGTCGGCTCCACGGCCTCGATGATCAACGAGCGCGACGCCTCCATCGAGGCGGCGTCGCACGGCGACATCGGCAAGGCCGAGTGCCACGCCGCGGCGGCGGCGTCCGCGAGCGTCGGGGCCGTCGTCGAGATTGGGATGCTGGCGGCGACGCGGGGGGGTGGACCGCGGCAGACCGGCTCGTACACCAACGTCCACAAGAGTGGTAAGAAGTACCATGGAAAGGGGTCGCGCGCCCGATCCCAGCGCTCAGGACGTCGTATTGAACGCGAGTACGGTGACCCGTTGGTCTCGACGGACTGGACACCGGCAACGAATCGCCGTGAGGCACTCAAACAGGAATCACGGCGAATCGACGGGGACCCGAGAGGCTGGCGTGACCCCTCCAACTACAATCGAACCGAGTCACCTGGAAAACGCTACCGGCGAGAAGACAACGAGATCCCATGATGCAAGAGCGTGATGAGCATGAGCTTGCCAATCCGGTGAACAACGGGTTCTTCCGGCTGGAGGCCGGAAGCCTCGAGGAAGGGCTCAGGGCTTTTCAGAACAATCCCGGCTCGCTCGCACTCGAAGTGAACGCGCTCTACGGCTGCGATGAATCGGTCTTCAAGCGCGTCCTTGAAATGACTGACGTGACCGGGCTCAGCCTTGTTGGCCTGTCGCCTCAAATGGACCTGTCTAAGCTGAAGCGAATGAAGCAGCTGAGAAGGCTCTACATCGACGCAACAGAATGGCCGCTCAATCTCAATTGGTTCCCGGGCCTCGAAGAGTACGGTGGGCCATGGCATCGCTCGATGAACTTCGAGAATGCGTCGAACCTCCGACACTTGTCTCTCGACCGATTCTGTCCGGCGACACAGGGTGTGAGTGATTTGTGTCACGCCAAACAGCTGGTCGAGGTGACTCTCACGAAGACGAGTATCGCCTCACTGGTTGGCGTCGAACAGTTGACCAATCTACGACGTCTCCAGGTTGCCTACGCGAGAAAGCTCGCGACTCCGAGCAACGCGGAACTCTTGCCGAGATTGGAGGAAGCCGAATTTTGCAACTGTCCTCAACTTCGTGAGCATGACGTCTTTCAGGCTAGTCCCGAGTTGCGTACCCTCCGGTTCCTTCGGTGTGGAACGATGTCTTCTTTATCTTTCATCGAAAAGATGGTCCGGCTTTCCCACTTCAGCTTCGTCGGTACCAAAGTGAGCGACGGGGACATGAGGCCGCTGCTTCGACTTGAGAGCGCGGGATTCGATTCAAGGAAGGAGTATTCGCACTCGTGGCAGGAGGTCGCCAATCTCATCTCCTCGCGTCACTAGCGAACGGACCGAAATGGCGCAAGGAACCTCGGACAACACTGGACCATTCAAGCGCGCGATCTCGGCATCGCGAGGCGAAACGACTTCCAGCAGCTGAGCCACCCTCGCCTCCGGCTTGCTGATGCGCTCGTCCGCTGTCGCCGTGCCGCGAATCGATCATGCAGCGTTCTCCCTCAGCGTATGATCACCTATGGCTATCACGCGGCCGCCCCCGTGAACGGGTGCCTCCTTGACGCCGATCGGACCGCGAACCAGCCATCGCATGCTCCAACGTGGTCGCCGAAGTGGCACGTTGATTGCGCGCGTCGTCGCGATACTCGCCCTCACGCTCGTCGTGTGGCCGACCCCGGTCCACGCTCAGATGGGAGGTGTGGAGCACCTCGTCGGAGAGCTCCTCCTCCACCGAACCGGTCGCCACGAAGACGGCCATCCCGCGCACCCCGCCGGCAGGATGGACGCCGCTCACTCCACATCCCCTGAAGCGGGCAACCCACCTCCCAGCGCAGCCATAGCAGCACCGACGCCAAGCTCCCCCATTCGCCCGCAGGCGCGTAGCGCCGAGGACGAATCGGGGGGAGCTCGACGGAGCGCAGGGGCGGAGCCCCGAGCACCGGCGTGTGGGGGCATGATCAACGACGGCGCTCGACTGACAAGCGTCACCACCAGCGGCGCAGTCGCAGGCGAAGTCTCCTGGGAGCACGACAGCGCCCTGCGGCTGACCGGAGAGCGCCTCGACGGCGCCCACTCGGTGACCTTCGATTACGACGCCGACGACCTGCTCCTTCAAGCCGGCGCGCTCAGCTTCCTGCGCGACCCCACCACAGGGTTTGCCACCCAAGCCACAGCTGGTGTCGTGGTGGACACCTGGACCTACGACCCCTACGGAGACGTCGCCACGTCCACCGCGACCGTCGCGGGCCTGCCCATCTTCGAGACCGCCTACCTTCGCGACGACCTCGGCAGGATCAATGAGCAGACCGAGACCACCGCGAGCGGCACCCGCGTAATCTTCTATGAGTACGACGAGCTCGACCGCCTACGGACCGTCTACGAAGACGGCCTCCTGATCGAGGCGTACGACTTCGACCTCAACGGCAATCGCGTGGCCTCGTTGAACGACGACGGCGACCACGACGCGACGTACGACGCGCGAGACCGCCTGCTCTCCCAGGGCAGCGCCACCTTCACCTGGGCACCGACCGGCGAGCTGCAGACCAAGACAGAGAGCGGCGCCACCACCACCTACAGCTATGACGCCCTGGGCAACCTCAAGGCCGTCGAGCTGCCGGACGGCAGCCTCGTCGAATACAAAGTCGACGCCCAAGGCCGGCGCGTCCAGCGCCTCCTCGACGGCGTGTCCGAGCGCGGCTGGATCTGGCGCAGCGCCCTCCAACCCGCAGCCCAGCTGAGTTCCGGTGGAGCCGTCACCCAGCGGTACGTCTACACAAACGGCACCAGCCCCGCGCTGATCGTCACCCCGGGCGCGAGCTACCGCCTCATCAAAGACCACCTCGGCAGCGTGCGCCGAGTCGTCGACACCGCCACGGGAGAGGTCGTCCAGACCCTCGACTACGACGCCTGGGGCCGAGTCCTCGTCGACAGCAACCCGGGCTTCCAGCCCTTCGGCTACGCGGGGGGCCTCTACGACGCGGACACCGGGTTGGTGCGGTTCGGGGCGAGGGACTACGACCCAGAGACCGGGACGTGGCTCACCCCCGAGCCCCTAGGCTTCGCCGCCGGGGACAACTTCTACGCCTACGCCGCGGGCAACCCCGTCGCGTACAACGACCCCACCGGCCTCGCCCCGAGCCGCGCCGAGCTCACCTTCCTCGCGGAGCTGTTCGGCGTCGGCTCCACGGCCTCGATGATCAACGAGCGCGACGCCTCCATCGAGGCGGTGTCGCACGGCGACATCGGCAAGGCCGAGTGCCACGCCGCTGCTGCGGCTTCCGCGAGCGTCGGGGCCGTCGTTGAGATTGGGATGCTGGCGGCGACGCGGGGAGTCGCCAAGACTCGGGAGTTGCGCGGAAGGCAAGGGCCTCGCGAGTTCAACAAGCAGACGATCAAGAAGCTCCGCCGCAGCATGAAGCGCAGAGGATTCGATCCTGCTCACCCGATCGAGGTCACTGACATTTCAGGTCGAACAATAATCATCGATGGGCACCATCGCGCACGCGCCGCCGGAGGTGCGGGGCTGAAAGAAGTGCCCGTTGTTCGCGTCAAAGTGGACGCGCAGACGGCGGCGCGCCTCGAGCGAGAGGCCGCTCAAGCCGCCGAGGACCTCGGGATGCCATTTTAATGGAGGCAACGTGACTGCTAGGACGGCGTTCGAGGAGCTTCGGAGGATGGTGTCCCTCCAGCGTGGCCTGTGGGGACAGATCCTTGCTTCATCGGCGGACCCGATGATGCCGGGGCTCGCCAATCTCCAGAAGTCAGGGGCTGTGACCTTGGACGGGAGCACATGGAAGTTTCAGCGGCACGGAGGCGGGGTGGTCTTCACGGATTCCTCCGGAAGGAGAACAGTCGACATCCACGAGGCGCGGCGTGGTCCTGAGTACTTTGATGCATGGGCGGTCTCACGGCACTTTGGTGCCCTGGGCAACGAGGGAGACCGGCTCATGACGGAGGCTGGACAAGTGGCAGGGGGGGGGCTTGAGGCCCGAGTGAACGAGTGGCTAAGGGACCTGGCAGCGAAGGGCTTGATTGTCGCGGAAGGCGACGGGTACAGGCTGGGAGATGCATGCGACAATGGGTGAGCTGCCAGTTCGCAGGCTCATGGGGCCAGCCCTTTGCAGGGACATGGGGCCAGGGAGGCGAGCGGAACGACTTCACCGAGAGTGCCGCGTCGCTTGTTCGATGTCCATCCCCGTCGCGAACATGCTCGGGTCGACGTTGTTTCGCAGGGGATGGGGCCAGTGTCAGCGGGACCGGGCGCGGGCGCGGGGGGTGCGCGGGTCTTCATGGCGGGTGACGCAGGCGGCGGGCTCGCAGCGTCGAGCGTCGGCTTGAGCCTGGGTCGATAGGACTCGCCCTCCATGACGAAGTCGTAGGCGGCGTTCCGGAAGCGGTCGACGGCGCTCTGGGCGAGCAGGACGTCGTCGAACATGGCGAGCCACTCGGCGGTGTCGCGATTGCTGGTGACGATCATCGAGGCGCGACCGGTGCGCTCGAGGAAGAGCTGGTAGACGTCTTTGCTCTCCTCCTTGGTCATCGGCTCGAGCGCGAAGTCGTCGATGATGAGCAGGTCGACGGACGTCAGAGCGATCATCTCAGCGTCGCGGGAGTTGTCGAAGCGGCTCTGTCGCAACCTTCGAAGAGTCGCGTCGGCTCGTGCGAAGCGGACGTTGTAGCCGTGGCGACAGGCGACGTGACCGAGGGCGCTCGCGACGAAGGTCTTGCCGACGCCGACGGGGCCGGAGGATGCACACGTGGCGGTGCGCTTCGAGGAAGCGCAGGCTCACGAGCTCCGACAGCATGCGTTTGTCGAAGCTGACCTTGGACGTCTTGTCCCACTGCTCGAGCCGCATCGTGGGGTCGAGGCCGGCCTCGTGCGCGCGGTTGTCCGCGGCGGTGTTGTCGCGCCGTGTGATCTCGTCGGTGAGCAACATCAACAGCAGCTCGTCGAACGCGACGTCCTGCTTGTCAGCGAGGACGAGGCGCTCAGGGAGGCTCTCTGCGATGCGGCCGAGACGCAGGCGCTTGAGCGCGGAGACGAGCTCGGGGTTGAGCACGGGGTCTTGGTCGCCATCAGACGCCCTCCTTCTGGCTGGAGGTCCCACGCGTCTCGAAGTGCTGCGTGGGGCGAGCGAAGCGCGGGAGCGGAGCTGCACGACCTTGCCCATCGCGGCACAGGGCATGACGGGCTTCGCGGCGGCCTTCAGTTTTCGAGCGATGCGCGGGACGCTAACGAGGTCGAATGCGAGCGCGCTCTGGCAGATCGCCTCGACGCGGCCGGGCGTGTACTTGTCGCAGAGGCCGAGCAGGGCGTAGGCCTGGCGCATCCTCGTCCACGGCAGCGGTCCACCGGAGGAGCGCTCCGCGTAGAGACCGACGTGATGGCCCTTGTCCCGCGCCTTGCGAAGGATCGCGTCGACGTCCCGGAGCGCGTAGGCTGCCTTCTCGGCCGGGTAGTCGTGGACGTCGGTGGAGCGGCCGCCCGGCGGTTTGCGCGGGTGCACCTTGATGAGCTCGGTGCCGAAGTAGATCTTCACGGTGCTCCGGTCGGCGCGAACGCGGACGTGCCGTCGCAGGTAGCGCGTCGGGACCGAGTAGAGCGCGTGCGCGACCTGGATGTGGTGGTCCGGGTGGACCTTCGCCTTGTCGATCCAGTCGGGGACGTCGAAGGGCGCGTCCGGCGCTGGCTTCATCGTCGGCTTCTCGACTGCCTCGAAAGAGCTCGGCTGGAACCTGCCTCGTGGTGCCGTGCACGCGCGCGCCGGCGACCTCGCGCGACCAGCGCTCGGCGCTCGCGCGGGCATCGTCGAGCGACGTGAACGTCTCGCCGTCGAACCAGCTCTCGCGGACGTAGGGTACTTGCCGATTCTCGACGCGCGGCTTGTCCTTGGGCGAGCGAACGCGGGCCGGATCTACGAACAGGCCACGAGCCTGCACGTAGTCGAGGAAGGCGTCGACGAGCCTGGCGTCGAGCGCGTCGGGGCGCCTGATCATCGCCTTGGTGTTGTCCGGGATGATGCTCGCCGGCATGGCGCCGAAGAACTGCCAGGCGCGGTCGAGACCCTCGCACACGGCCTCGGTGGTCTGACGGAACGTCGGCCAGACGAACTGCAGCCGGCTGAACGAGAGCGTCCGACGAGCACCCAGAGGCGGCGCTTCCTGCCGGTCTCCGGATCGAGCATGAGCCCCATCTCGCCGAAGTCGACCTGCGCTTCCTGTCCCGGCGGCGGGTCCTCGACGCGCACGGTGGGCGCCTTCTTTCGCCACGCGAGCTCGGTCATCGCGAAGCGACGGAGGGTGTCGTAGCTCGCTTGCAGGTCGTGATCACGAACGAGCAGCGTGTGCACCTTGGTCAGGCGGAGCGGCCGCTTCTCGGCGTCCCTCGAAGCCACTGCTCGATGCGGTCGCGGTGGCGCGCCACCTCGCTCCACTCATCACTGGCTGTCGGCGCTGGGCGCGCCTGGACGACCTGCGCGACGGCGTGGACATCGTCCTCGGTGATGTCGCGCCCCTTGGCGAAGCCGAGGCGTGTCGCCGCGGTCGTGTAGCGAGCGACCGTCTTGCGGTCGACGCCGGCCTCACGCCCGATCCTTCTGTCGCTGTGCCCCGCCGACCAGCGGCGGAGAACTTCCTTCACGTCCATCATGGAGGGCTCCCTGTAGGCCATCGACTCCTCCCGGCGGCGACCGGCGCTGACGTCGGGAAGAACCTTCGCTCACTTCAGGTCGCTCCGCTGGGGTGGCCCCATGACCCTGCAAATCTCGGTCAGGGGGTGGCCCCATCTGCCTGCAAATCTCTCAGACCCTCCTGCCGGTGGCCCCATCATCCTGCGAATCGGGTGGCCCCATGACCCTGCGAAAAACTTCGCCGGGTGGCCCCATGACCCTGCGAACCGGCACATGATTCGCGCGCTTTTCGACCGGCCACCCATCATGCCGGCGACAGCGAGGGCACCCCTTGGCGCAAGGTCCCCCCTAGCTGTCGCATTCGGGTAGCCACGGCTCAAGGGGCGCCCGCCAACCTGCATGCAAGGCCAGCGCAGCACCTACGTAGAGCTCCTGACCTGCCTGGGCTGTCTGGACCAGCAATTCCTAGAGAGCTGCTCCCGCGCCACTCCCTCAGAGCTTGCAGTGCTTCGATACGGCGCCGACCACGAGGCCGCCGCGAGCTTCGAAGTCGGGCGCGCCGTACCTGGGCTGGAACGCGTCGGTCATGTTGAACAGCTCGATCAGCTGGGCGTCGTTCCAGGGCGAGGTCGCGGCGGCGATGGTCAGCATCGCGGCGGCCTCGCGGATCGCCTCGCGGCGGTGCTCGTGGCTGCTGGGCAGGGGGACGCCGCTCACGACGTAGTCCACCAGGCTGCGGAAGCGTCCCACGACCCACTCCGCCGACTTCTCGCCGAGCCCTGCGGCCATGGCCATGTAGCCGCGCTCCTCCTGGGGTAGGCCGACGCGCGCGGCCGAGTGGTAGACGCCGACCAGGTCCATGATGGGGCGGCGGCTCAGCGTGTGCGCCAGCAGGATCATCCCTGCGCCCTCCGGGTCTTGGCCGCGGAAGTTGTCGACGTTGACCGAGCGCCGCTCGGTCTGCACGTAGTCGACGGCGAGGCCCGTCACCGCGGCGCAGAACACGACCATCGCGCGGGCGTCCTCGTCGTTCGAGAAGCCACCGACTCGGCGCGCGTGGTCGACCGCGGTGCACCATAGATCCATCATCTGGCCCGGATGGATGTTGGCCGCGGCGGCCCCGCACGCGAGGGTCGCGAGCGCCTCCACGTCGGTCAGCTGGTGGCCCATCCTCAGGGAGCGGTTGATGCCCCGCAGCTCCTGGTGGACGGCGTTCATCTCCTCGATCGACTTGCCGGTCAGCGCCGCGGTGATCGCCATGAACGATTTCGCGTCGAGGTCGTTGGCGTTCGCGCGCTGGCCGTACTCGACGATGCGGCGCATGCGCGTGAACAGCTCGGAGCCCTCGCCCCAGCCCGCCGCTCGGTTGACCAGGTGCTGCGCGAGCTGCTCCACCTCTTGCAGCGCCGCGTAGGTCCCCGCGGCCTCGCCCTCGTACGGCTGGGCCTTGGCGATCACCGAGGCGACGGCGGCCTGGCGAGCCTGCGCGTCGCGCGCGTCTTGTTGGTCGTGCTCCATCGCCTTGGCGTCGGACTCGGCCTTGGCCTGCTGGGACTTCTCGTCCTTGGTCGTCAGGCGGGTCCACAGGCCCTGCTCGCCCCGCTCCTCCGAGGGCTCGCACCTTCGCGATCAGCTCCGCCGACGTGAACGCTCCAATCTTCCCCACGTTCGTCATCGGCCGGTCTTATCACCGGTCAGGCATCGTTGGGATCCTCGCGCAGGCGATAGCCGACGCCTGGCTCGGTCGTCAGCAGTCGAGGTCTCGCGGGGTCGGCCTCGATCTTGCGCCGGAGCTGCGCCATGTGGACGCGCAGGTAGTGGCTTTGGTCCGAATAGCTCGGCCCCCACACCTCGGTGAGCAGCTGCTTGTGCGTCAACACCTTGCCGAGGTGGCGGGCGAGCGTCGCGAGCATCTTGTACTCGATCGGCGTGAGCCTCACCTCCTGACCGCCGAGCGTCACGGTCCTCTTGTCGAGGTCGAGCGAGAGCGCGCCGGTCCGCACGGTGGGGCTCGGCGTGGCCGTGCCCCCTCGCCGCTGCGTGGCGCAGCGCGACGCGCATGCGCGCGAGCAGCTCGTTCGTTCCGAAGGGCTTGGTGACGTAGTCGTCGGCCCCGGCGTCGAGGACCTCGACCTTGTCGGCCTCCCGGCCCCGCGCCGACAGGACGACGATCGGGGTCGCCGAGCCCGCGCGCACGCGCCTCGTCACCTCGAGCCCGTCGAGGTCGGGCAGCCCGAGGTCGAGCACCACGAGGTCCGGGTTGTTGGTCCCGAAGAGCGCCAGGCCCTCGGCCGCGGTCGCCGCCTCGAGCACGCGGTAGCCGTGGCTCTGCAGCGTCGAGCGGAGCAGCTCCTCATCGGCGGCTCGTCCTCCACGACCAAGACGAGCGGCTCGTAGCTCACGCGGTCGCCTCCCTCATCCCGTCGGGGACCGCGCCGGAGGCCCCCGCCAGGCCTGGCATGTCCACCACGAAGCGGGCGCCTCCGCCCTCGCGGTTCGTCGCTGTCACGCGCGCGCCGTGCGCCTCGGCGATGCCGCGGGCGATCGACAGCCCCAGCCCCACGCCGCCGATCCCGACGTGGCGGCCACGTGTGAACTTTCTGAAGATGGCCGCCTCGTCGCCCGGGGTAGGCCCGGGCCTCGATCCTCGATGAGCACGAGGACGCGCCCGTCGGTCGCCTCTGCGCGCACGTCGATCGGCGTGCCCGGCGGGGTGTACTTCACCGCGTTCTCGAGGATGTTGACGAAGACCTGGACGAAGACCGCGGGGTCGACGTCGACGACGAGCGGCTCGTCGGGGGCCGTCACCTTCACGGGGCGCCCCGCGAGCTGCCGCTCGAGCCGGGTCAGCGCCGCGCCGATCAGCTCTTCGAGCGGGACCCACTCGCGCTCGAGCTTCATGCCCGCCTGCACCCGGGTCATGTCGAGCAGGTTCGAAACGAACTGCTCGAGGTGCGCGGCCTCGTCACAGATCGACGCGACCAGCTCGCGACGCTCTTCGTCGGAGATGCGTCGCTCGTCGTCGCGCAGCCGCGTGGCGGTCGCGGTGATCGTGGCCAGCGGCGTCCGCAGATCGTGAGAGACCGCGCTCAACAGCGCTCCGCGCAGCTCTTCGGATCGCACCTTGATGGCCGCGGACTCGGACAGCTCTCGCTCCCGGCGGAGCCGCTCCGTCAAGCTCGAGATCACGATGCCGACCGCGAACATCACGGCGAACGTCAGCAGGTGTCGGGGTCTTTCACCGCGAACGTGTACGCGGGTGGCACGAAGAAGAAGTCGAACATCGCGACCGACAGGGCGGCGGCGAGCACCGCGGCGCCTCCGGTTGAACCGCACCGCGACCAGCATGATCGCGAGCAGGTAAGACATCACGAGCTCCTCGAGCCCGAGGCTCGGGCCGAGCGCGAAGCCTACGGCCGTCGTCGCCGCGACGATCGCCACGGAGCCCACGTAGGGCAGGGCGGCTCGCGTGGACGGGGGTCGACATCCCCGCCCATCATGCCACGCGTTCAGCGGCGCGCGCCCACGACGATCTGGCACAGGGCGAGCGCGAACAAGGTCATGGCGGCCGCGTCGATCCGGCCGTCGTGGCCATGTCCGGCGAGGGCCGCGATGGCGTTGGGGGCCGACGCCAGCAGCACGAAGGCCCAAGGTCCGATGCGGGCCCAGCGGGTGTCGCGCCCTCGCTGGCTGTCGGTGGGGGTCGCGCTCGCGGTTCGATACGGTGACATGGCAAGGGATATTTAGGCCCCCAGACGCCATCTCCGGCGTCAAGCTCGAGGGGCCGCGCATCAAGTTTTCATCAAGGCCGCGCATCAAGATTCCGTAAAGAAGCAACCAAACCCATAGAACCGAGGTCGGGTGCGAAGTACCGCTACCGCGCTGTGAACCCGATCTCATCGGCGGCCCGCGAAAGGCGCGGGGCCGCCAAGTAGCGCTGTGGGCGCGCCCGCCCCCACCAGCGCCCGCGCTGCAACCCACGAAGCCTCCGCGCACCACGGCGACACCGCGCTAGGCGCGCTCGCGCTCGCCGCGCTCGGGGTCGTCTATGGCGACATCGGGACCAGCCCGCTCTACGCGCTCAAGGAGTGCGTCAACGGCCCGCACGGCGTCAGCCCGACGCCCGAGAACGTGCTCGGCCTGCTCTCGCTCATGCTCTGGAGCGTCATCCTCGTGGTGAGCGTGAAGTACCTCACGTTCATCATGCGGGCAGACAACCAGGGTGAGGGCGGCATCCTCGCACTCCTGGCGCTGATGCCGGAGTCGAGCTCGTCTCAAGAAGGGCCGCGTCGGCATCCTCGCTTCGCTGATCCTGTTCGGCGCCGCGCTCCTGTACGGCGACGGCATCATCACCCCGGCCATCAGCGTGCTCAGCGCCGTCGAAGGGCTCGAGGTCGCGACCGACACCTTCAAGCCGCTCGTGATCCCGATCACCGTGGGGATCCTGGTCGGACTCTTCGTCGTCCAGAAGCGAGGGACGACCACCATCGGCCGCGTCTTCGGCCCGATCATGGTGCTCTGGTTCGGCACGCTCGCGGTCCTCGGCGTGATCGCGATCGCAAGCACCCTCGGTCCTCGTCGCGGTCAGCCCCACCTACGCCGTGTCGTTCTTCCGCGACAACGGCTCGCACGGCTTCGTCGTGCTCGGGCCGTCGTGCTGTGCATCACCGGCGGCGAGGCGCTCCTACGCCGACATGGGGCACTTCGGTCGCAAGCCCATCCAGGTGGCCTGGTACGGGCTCGTGTTGCCGGCGCTGTTGCTCAACTACTTCGGGCAGGGTGCACTGCTCGTCGCGGCCGACGAGGTCACCCGGCCCACCATCGCGGCGAACCCCTTCTACGCCCTCGTCCCCCGCGGCCCCGCGATCTACCCGCTGGTCGCGGTGGCGACCGCGGCGACCCATCATCGCGTCGCAGGCGCTGATCTCGGCGCCTTCTCCCTCACCCGGCAGGCGTGCAGCTCGGGTACCTGCCGCGCGTCACGATCACCCACACCTCCTCGGACACCGAGGGTCAGATCATCCCGAGGTGAACTGGGCCCTGGCGGTCGGCGCTGCGTCGCGCTCGTGCTCGCCTTCAAGGCCTCGACGAACCTGGCAGCGGCGTACGGCATCGCGGTCACCGGGACGATGGGCATCACGTCGGTGGCGTTCTTCGTGGTCGCCCGTAACCGCTGGGGCTGGTCGCTGCCGGCGGCAGGCTCGCTGCTCGTCCTGTTCCTCGCGATCGACCTCGCGTTCTTTGGGGCCAACCTCCTCAAGTTCCTCGACGGCGGCTTCGTCCCCATCGCCGTCGGCCTCTTCATCTTCTTCACGATGCGCGTGTGGAAGCGCGGCCGGGCGCTGCTCGCTCGCTACTTCACGCGCGGCGACGCCGCTCGATGAGTTCCTCGACGACCTCGGGCGCGGCGAGCTGGTCGTGCGTGGGCTGGCGCAGGGCAGCATCGTCGCTGGCGGGGTCCACGATGGGCCCGTCCTCGAGCGCATCCCGATCGCTAGGGTCCCGGGCGTGGCGGTGTTCCTGACCTCGAATTCCAGCGGAACGCCGCCGTTGCTTCTGCATCACGCGCGCCACAACAAGGCCCTGCACGAGGCCGTCCTGCTGGTCACGGTCAGTCGAGCGCATCCCGCGGGTGCTCGACGAGGCCGTGCGCATGGAGAGCTCGAGCACGGGTTTCGCCGGGTGCTGGTGCGGGTCGGCTTCATGGAGACGCCGGACGTGCCGCGCGCCCTCGAGATCGCCTTCCGCAAGTACGACCTGCCCTACCAGCTCTCGACCGTCACCTACTACCTGGGCCGCGAGACCCTGCCTCGCGACGAGCCACGGAAATGTCGGCGTGAGGAGCAGCTGTTCGCGTTCCTCACGCGGAACTCGCAGAACGCCACCCGCTACTTCGGCATCCCGCCCCAGCGCGTCGTCGAGATCGGGATGCAGATCGATTTGTAAGCGCGCTCGCCTGGCGAAAGCTCTTGCCCGCGGGCGCCATCGGCCGGAAGAGGTCGGGATCATCGGGCGCCGGTCGCCCGCTGCACGAACGCCGTCATGGACAAGGCGAGAGCCCGAAGCGCGAGCGGGTTTCATCCACCCAGGTCGTGCTGCTCGAGCTGCTCGCGCGGGCGACCGTGCCAGCCGTGGCTGTTCGTGGCCCTCACGCTGCTTTCGGTGGTGCCGACGGGCTACCTCGCGTCGCGGCTCGAGCTGAAGACTCCCTTCGTCGATCTCTCTCGCCCTCGGACCCTGAGGTGAAGGACCTCAACCTCGTCCTCCGAAAGACCGGGGCCTCGGCTTCAGCACGATCGCGATCTCGGCGGCTGACCGCCCGCTCGCCAGCGCATGGCAGTGGAGAGGCTCGAGCGGAGCTCGAGGCGGTGCCCGGCGTGAAGTTCGTGCAAGGGCGGCTCGACGTCGACTACCTGAAGGACCGTCAGCTCTATTTCCTCACGGCCGACGAGCTCAAGGACCTCACCAAGAGCGTCAAGGAGTCGATCGACTACCGGGTCGCGAAGGAGGCCGACATGCTCCTCGACGACGAAGAGCCGCCTCCGCCGGACCCCTTCGAAAAGGTGAAGAAGGAGGCGAGCTCGCGCGAGATCACGATCGAGCCCTTCCTCGTCGGCAACGACGGCAAGTACCTGTACGTCCTCGTCGGCCTGGGGGGCACCGCGGGCGATCTCGGCGAGACCTCGCGCATCCAGGGCGACGTTGAGCGGGTCGCCCTCGGGAACCGGCGCAGAGCTGTCACCCGGGCTCGAGATCGTGTTCACGGGTCCGGTCGTGAACCGCCGCGAGGACGCGCGCGTCCTCGGCGAGGACCCTCGAAGGCCGGGCTGATCGGCTGCCGGCGTGATCGTCATCATGCTGGGGGCGACGCGGCGCAAGCGGTCGGTCGTCCTGCTCACCGTCCCGCTGGCGGTGGGCCTCGCCTGGACGTTCGCGTTCGCGTACCTCTTCGTCCACCACCTCAACGCCGTCAGCGGGTTCCTCGTCAGCATCCTCTCGGGGCTCCGGCATCGAGTACGGCGTCCACCTGTTCAAGCGCTACCACGAGGAGCGCGGCCACGGCCGCGACCCCGAGGAGGCGACCGTCCGCATGCTGCGCTCGACCGGCGGCGCTGCTCGGCGCGTGCCTCGTCAACGCCTCGGTCTTCGCGGTCGTCGCCGTGGCCGGCTTCCGCGGGTTCATGGAGTTCGGGCTGATCGCGTCCGCCGGCATGGTGCTGACGATGCTCGCGACTCTGCTGCTCTTCCCGGCGCTCAACTACCTGGTCGACCGCCGCTGGCCCGTGCACGTCGGCCCCGACAACCGATGCGCC
Organism: Polyangiaceae bacterium; assembly: GCA_016719945.1. Taxonomy (GTDB): domain Bacteria; phylum Myxococcota_A; class Polyangia; order Polyangiales; family Polyangiaceae; genus Xiheicaenibacterium. The sequence goes on from JADJYE010000045.1 coordinate 24,241, forward strand.
CGATCGCCATTCCAGCGTGGGGGCGCTGGGCGACGGTCGTGCTCGTGCCCGTGCTCGCGGCCTGCTCCGTGTGGGCGCTGTCGGGGGTCGCGTGAAGTTCCACACCGACTGGCGCGAGACAAACCACACGCCCGCGGCGCGCTTCGACGCGACATCATCAAGACCCTCGATCTGAGCGTGACCCAGGTCATGCTCTACCTGGAGGAAAGCCGGGCGACGTGGAGAAGGTCCGCGCCGCGGTCGAGGACGTGCGCGTGAGGCGGGCGGAGCGGGGCTGCCGTTCAACTTCGTCCGAGTGATCGGCTCCGACGATCTGGTGCCTCGGGACCAGGCCGGCAGAAGGTCGAGATCGACGCGCTCGCGGCGCAGTTTGCGCGCATCAAGCCGTCGTGGATCGCCGAGGAGGAGCGGCCGCGCATCGAGCAGGCGAAGGCTGGCCGCCGCCGCCGTTCGCCGTCGACGACCTGCCGAAGACGCTCAAGCAGCGCTTCCTCACCTCGGACGGCCGGGCACGATGGCGGTCATCACCACCGACGGGCTCTTCGAGGAGTCCTCGAAGCTGATCGACTGGTCGGATCAGGTCGCCGAGATGCGGGCGGAGCTGGCGAATCGCCAGCTCAGGGCGGCGTTTCGCGTCGAGAACGCGATCGCCGGCCGCATCTTCCGCACCATCCCCGAGAGCGGCGCACGCATCCTCGCTGCGGCGTTCGCCGTCGTCTTCATCGTGCTGGTCATCCAGTTCCACAGCCTGTGGCACGCGCTGGCCGTGCTCAGCTCGGTGGCCATCGGGCTGCTCTTCACCGCCGGGGGGATGGCGGTGTTCGACATCGAGCTCAACTTCATGAACGCCGCGGTGCTGCCGATCATCGTGGGGGTCAGCGTCGACAACGCCATCCACATCTACCATCGCTTCCTCGAGTCGGGCCCGGCGTCGATCCCGATGGTCCTGAGGCAGACTGGCTCGGCCGCGCTGCTGTCGTCGTCGGCCAACTTGCGGGCTTCGCGGCGCTCTTTCGTCGCGCGCAACGGAGGTCAGGTCCGTCGCCTCGCTGAGCGTGCTCGGCATCCATCGCCACAGTCTTCCACGACGACCGTCATCTTCCCCGTCGCCCTCGACTGGATCGGCCAGCGCCTCGGCCGCGTCCCCAGCAGCCGGGAGCCGACGCCCCGCTGAGAACTCACCCCCTCGCGAAGCGGGGGTAGGAGAGTGAATCAAAAAGGCACCCCGTCGCCAAGCACACTGGCGGGCACGGTTCGCGAACTGCTAAGCTCCGCTGCCATGAAGATCCTCGTCACCGGCGGCGCTGGGTTCATCAGCTCCCACATCGTCAGGCGGCTCGTACGCGAAAGGGCACGAGGTGAAGGCGGTTCGACAACTTCTCGAGCGGCAAGCGCTGGAACCTCACCGCCGTGGCCTCCGACGTGGAGCTGGGGTCGAGGCCGACGTGCGCGACGCGCCCCAACTCGACTTCTACGCCGCCGGGTGCGACGTCATCTTCCCACGAGGCCGCAGTCGTGAGCGTGCCGTACAGCGTCGAAGCACCCCGGGAGACGCACGACGTCAGCATCCGGGGCACCCTCAACGTCCTGCCCGCCGTGAAACGGCGTGGCGTGAAGCAGGTGGTGTTCGCGTGCTCCGCGGCCATCTACGGAGACGACCCGGAGATGCCCAAGCGGGAGACGATGCGGCCCCAGCCGGTAGGCCCCTACGGGATCTGGAGCTCACCAGCGAATATTACCTCTCGGTGTGGAGCCAGCTGTACGGCACGTCGAGGCCGTGAGCCTCCGCTACTTCAACGTCTTCGGCGAAGAGCGCCGAGATCCGGGCTCGCCCCTACTCAGGCGATCATCTCGATCTTCGTCGACCGCGCGCTGCGCGGCGCAGGCGTCACGCTCTTCCGGGACGGCGGCCAGACTCGCGATTTCGTCTAC